>NZ_CP150237.1:0-4800000 GCF_037975155.1 Paenibacillus sp. FSL R5-0486
GTGGACAGCCATACTTCTGATTTATGGCAGCAAATTTTATCAATCATACAAAACAAACTCAGCAAACCCAGCTTTGACACCTGGTTCAAAGCAACCAAAGCCACCAAGCTGAATGACCGTTCAATCGTCATTTCCGCACCAACCACGTTTGCCGTCGAATGGCTGGAGAGCCGTTACACCAAATTGGTTGGCTCGACGGTATACGAGTTGCTTGGCAAGCAAGTCGATGTGAAATTTGTCATCGAAGAGAACAAGCCTGCTGAACCGGACCCGCAACTGCCGGCGCCAACGCCTACAGTTGTACAGGAAGAAGCCGTACTCAGCATGCTGAATCCGAAATATACGTTCGATACATTTGTCATCGGGCCGGGCAACCGTTTTGCCCATGCCGCATCGCTGGCGGTCGCTGAAGCGCCCGCCAAAGCTTACAATCCTCTCTTTCTGTATGGAGGAGTAGGTCTCGGTAAAACTCACTTGATGCATGCGATCGGACATTATGTTCTGGAGCATGATCCGGGCAGCAAAGTCGTTTATTTGTCGTCTGAGAAATTCACGAACGAATTCATTAACTCGATCCGTGACAACCGCGGGGAGAGCTTCCGTAACAAATACCGGAGCGTCGACATTTTGCTCATTGATGATATTCAGTTCTTGGCGGGAAAAGAATCAACACAAGAGGAATTTTTCCATACGTTTAATGCGCTGCATGAGGAACGGAAGCAGATTATCATCTCCAGCGACAGACCACCGAAGGAAATTCCGACATTGGAAGAACGGCTTCGTTCTCGCTTTGAATGGGGGTTAATCACGGATATCCAGCCTCCAGATTTGGAGACAAGGATCGCAATTTTGCGGAAAAAGGCACGTGCGGAAAACCTGGATATTCCGAATGAAGCGATGATGTACATTGCCAACCAGATTGACACCAACATCCGTGAACTGGAGGGCGCCCTGATTCGGGTCGTTGCTTATTCTTCACTGACTAATCAAGATGTAACCACTCATCTGGCAGCTGAAGCACTGAAGGATATTATTCCTTCCAGTCGTCCCAAAATGATCACTATTCATGACATCCAACAAAAGGTCGGCGAGTATTATAGCCTTAAGCTTGAAGATTTCAAAGCACGGAAACGGACCAAGGCAGTTGCTTTTCCAAGACAGATTGCCATGTATCTCTCTCGTGAACTGACAGACTTTTCTCTGCCCAAAATTGGGGAAGCATTCGGAGGACGAGATCACACCACTGTCATACATGCTCACGAAAAAATCTCCCAAGCGATTAAAAACGATCAGGATCTCTATAAAGTTATCAACAACTTAACCGAAAAAATAAAGAATCCAACCTGAACAAGTCCCAAGCCTATGCACAACGTATACACATGTGGATAGGCTTGGGTGTACGGGTTTATACCCACTTATCCACATATTCAGTGCCCCTATTACTATTATTACTAAAAAGATCTTAAAGATATCATCTCCAAAATAGCCATTTCGGAGCTTAGCCTTCGGCCTTTGAAAAACACCTTTTAACACCCCAACACCCAAAAAAACAGCTAGGAGTGAAACCATGAAAATCAGCATAATGAAAAACTACTTAAACGATTCCATACAGCAAGTATCCAAAGCGATCTCGAGCCGTACGACGATTCCGATTCTGAGCGGTATTAAATTCGACGTGAATCATCAAGGTGTAACGTTGACAGCAAGTGACACCGATATATCCATTCAATCCTTCATCCCGCTTGAAGATGGAGATAAAAGCGTAGTTCAGGTAGATCAACCCGGCAGTGTAGTTTTGCCAGCCAAGTTTTTTGTGGAGATCATCAAAAAGCTGCCATCACAGGAAGTGCACATGGAAGTCAAAGAGAACTTCAAGACCTTTATCTCCGCAGGTGCTACCGAAATTCAACTGGTAGGTCTGGATCCGGAAGAATTCCCGGTACTGCCAAGCATCGAAGAAAACCAAACCGTCTCCATTCCAGGAGATTTGCTGAAAAATATGATCAAACAAACGGTCTTCTCCATTTCCACACATGAGACTACTCCAATCCTGACAGGTGTACTCTGGAGTTTGGGTGACAACGAATTGAAATTTGTGGCAACAGACCGTCACCGTCTTGCTACTCGATCAGCAATGCTGGATAATGCAGAAGGTATCCGCTTTAACAACGTGGTCATTTCCGGTAAAACGCTGAACGAGCTCAGCAAAATTGTTCCGGATCAAAATACCCTTGTGGATATCGTTGTTGCAGATAACCAAGTTCTGTTCAAAATCGACCGTGTATTGTTCTACTCCCGTATTTTGGACGGAACATATCCGGATACTTCTAGAATTATTCCAACGTCATACAAAACAGAACTTGTTTTAGATACAAAAAAATTAAGTGAATCCATTGACCGGGCTTATTTGCTGTCGCGTGAAGAGAAAACAAACATCGTGCGTATGCAAACGATGGATTCAGGATCCGTTGAAATTTCTTCAAGCTCTTCCGAGCTAGGTAAAGTAAGAGAAGAAATCGAACCTGCCGAGTTTACAGGAGATCCGTTAAAAATCTCGTTCAACTCCAAATACATGCTGGATGTGCTGAAAGTTGTTGAAAGTGAGCAACTGATGATTGCTTTTACAGGAGTCATGAGTCCAATCATCTTGAAACCGCTGGATGACAGTCACAGCCTTTACGTGATATTGCCATATCGGACGACCAACTAACGAAAGGAAGATCATAGTGAACCAAGTTACGATTCGTACGGAATATATTAAGCTTGATCAATTTTTGAAACTGGCTGATTGCATCCCAACTGGAGGTATGGCCAAAGCTCTGCTTCAGGAAGGACTTGTACGTGTGAATAAAGAGCCTGAGGAACGCCGGGGACGTAAGTTATACCCTGGGGATATCGTTGAAGTGGACGGAGAAGGCACATTCGAAGTTGCTGCAGAATAAGAAGACCAGTTCGATCCTGCTGCCTCCTGACGGACGGGATAAAAGGGAGGTTACCGCGTGTTTGTGAACAGCATTGATCTGCAGAATTTCCGCAATTATGAACATCTGAGACTGGATTCTTTTGGTCCCGTAAACTTGTTGATCGGGCAAAATGCCCAAGGCAAGACCAATCTTGCAGAGGCGATTTTTGTACTTGCACTCACCAAGAGCCACCGTACATCCCGTGACAAGGAGTTAATCCGTTTCGGTGAGGAACGTGCCAGACTTGCAGCAGAGGTCGACAAAAAGTACGGATCGGTCAAGCTTGAACTATCTTTGTCGCAACAAGGCAAAAAAGCAAAGATTAACGGCCTGGAGCAGCGCAAGTTAAGTGATTTTGTCGGAGCGCTCAATGTTGTGATGTTTGCGCCGGAGGATCTGGAGATTGTAAAAGGCACACCGGGGGTCCGCCGCCGGTTTCTTGACATGGAGATTGGACAGGTTGCACCAGGTTACTTGTATCACCTGCAGCAATACCAAAAAGTGCTCGTCCAACGAAACAATTTGCTTAAGCAGTTATGGGGAAAAGGGGCATCGACCCAGACCATGCTTGAGGTGTGGAACGAACAACTGGTCGAGCATGGTGTTAAAATCGTCAAAAAAAGGAAACAATTCATAAAGAAACTGCAAAAGTGGGCAGAAACGATTCATCAGGGGATCACCGGAGGCGGAGAAGTCTTGCGGCTGGCCTACCTTCCTTCCTTCAGCGAAGCCGCTGAGGAAGATGAAGCTGTCTTAATGGACCAATTTATGATAAAATTATCACAAATGAAAGAGCAGGAGATTCGCCGAGGCACAACCCTTAGTGGGCCGCATCGGGATGACCTGTCCTTTTTCATTAACGATCGGGAAGTACAAACATATGGCTCGCAGGGGCAGCAGCGCACAACGGCGTTGTCCCTTAAACTTGCGGAAATTGAACTGATTCATGAAGAAATCGGAGAATATCCAGTTCTGTTGCTGGATGATGTTCTGTCCGAGCTGGACCCTTTTCGCCAGACGCAGCTGATCGAAACGTTCCAGAGCAAGGTGCAAACCTTTATTACAGCTACGGGGATCGAGAGCCTGAACGTTGACAAGCTCAAAGATGCCAGTATTTATCACGTTCATGCCGGACAGGTTGAACGCTAAGGAGTGAGGGGCTTATGTACATTCATCTGGGCGGTGAGAAGATCATCCGTTCTTCTGAATTGGTCGCTATTTTTGATATATCGATTGAAAAATCCTCAAAGATCTCCAAGCAGTATGTCACGCATGCCGAGCAGGAAAAAACAGTGGAACACATCGGCGAAGAGGAAGCCAAGTCCATTGTGGTGACCAAAAACATTGTGTACTACTCGCCTATTTCCTCAGCCACGCTGAAAAAGCGGGCTCACATTTTTCCGGATCTCTAGCGTTGTGTGGCATAAAATTAGTTAACGCATATTTACGATATTGAATCTATAGAAGTAGGTGAAAGGCATGTCTATGAATCAACCGTCATATGATGCGAATGAAATTCAGGTCCTTGAAGGATTGGAAGCCGTACGGAAGCGTCCGGGCATGTATATCGGTTCCACCAGTTCCAAGGGCCTGCATCATCTGGTCTGGGAAGTAGTGGACAACAGTATTGACGAAGCGCTTGCAGGTTACTGCGACCACATTGAGGTCAGTATCCATGAAGACAATAGCGTAACTGTAGTCGATAACGGACGGGGTATTCCTGTCGGCGAACATACCAAAATGAAACGTCCTGCACTTGAGGTAGTTATGACTGTCCTCCATGCAGGGGGAAAATTTGGCGGCGGCGGATATAAAGTATCCGGTGGTTTGCATGGTGTTGGTGTGTCCGTTGTGAATGCACTCTCTGAAAAAGTGGTTGTAACGGTTAAACGTGAGGGACATATCTATCAACAGGAATATCGCCGTGGAGCTCCACAGTACGACCTGAAAGTGATCGGTACAACCGACGAAACAGGAACAACGGTTAGATTCCATCCGGACCCTGAAATTTTCACGGAAACAAGAGTTTATGAATATGACATCTTGCTGGCCCGTATTCGTGAGCTGGCGTTCCTGAACAAGGGTATTGGTCTTACACTGACGGATGAGCGTACAGGTGCAACCAACTCATTCCTGTATGAAGGCGGCATTATCGAATACGTCTCCTTCCTCAACCAGAAGCGCGAAGTACTGCATGAAAATCCAATTTACGTTGAAGGTTCCAGAGATAACATCCAGGTGGAAGTTGCCCTGCAATACAATGACAACTACACCGAGAATATCTATTCCTTCGCGAACAATATCAACACGCATGAGGGCGGAACGCATGAATCAGGTTTCAAGAGTGCCCTTACGCGGATTATCAATGACTACGCCCGTAAGGCGGGGGTAATCAAGGACAGCACGGGGAACCTTTCCGGGGATGACGTGCGTGAAGGCTTGACAGCTATTATTTCGGTCAAGATTCCGGAACCGCAATTTGAAGGACAGACAAAGACCAAGCTGGGCAACAGCGAAGTTCGTGGGATTGTCGAATCCTTGTTTGCCGAGAAGCTGCAGGAGTTCCTGGAAGAGAATCCTTCCGTATCCCGTCGCATTTTGGAAAAAGGTCTGCAAGCAGCACGTGCGCGTGAAGCTGCCCGTAAAGCCCGTGAACTGACACGTCGTAAAGGTGCTCTCGAAGTAAGCTCACTTCCAGGTAAACTGGCAGACTGTTCATCCAAGGATGCTTCAATCAGCGAATTGTACATCGTCGAAGGTGACTCTGCAGGCGGATCAGCAAAGCAAGGTCGGGATCGTCATTTCCAAGCCATTTTGCCACTGCGTGGTAAGATTTTGAACGTGGAAAAAGCTCGTCTCGACCGGATCTTGGGTAATGCGGAGATTAGAGCAATTATTACGGCAATGGGTACGGGTATTGGTGATGACTTCGATATTGCCAAAGCACGCTATCACAAAATCATTTTGATGACCGATGCCGACGTTGATGGTGCTCATATCCGAACACTATTGCTGACATTCCTGTATCGGTACATGCGTAAAATCATTGAGGCAGGTTATGTATATATTGCACAACCGCCATTGTTCAAGATTGAGCGTAACAAAGTGATTCGTTATGCCGGTTCAGAGAGAGAGCGCGATGAAATTATTGCAACGCTCGGCGAAAATGCGAAATTCAACGTTCAGCGTTACAAAGGTCTTGGTGAGATGAATGCCGGACAATTGTGGGAAACAACGATGGATCCGGAGAGCCGGACCATGATGCAAGTATCGATTAATGATGCCATACTTGCTGATACCATGTTTGACACCCTGATGGGGGATAACGTTGAACCGCGTCGTGACTTTATCCAGGAAAATGCAAAATACGTGAAAAACCTCGACATTTAACATATTCGAAGAGGCGCCTGAGAGGGCGCCTTTTTTATATTAGGGAAGGTAAAGCAGAGGGAAGACGTATACTTAGATCTCCATATCCCTTTGTTATCTGCGTACACGTTTTTTGGCAGATGAAGCCTGTGCTTTAGGGGATGGACGGGAGCTCTTACCCTTTTTGGAGGGCAAACGACCGTACGCAATCGCATAACGTTTGATCTTCCGGTAAGCCCCCTTGTCCGGTAATAAGCCAAAAGCGTAAATGCCTGGCAGTGTGTTGACTTCAAGAATCCAGGGACGCCCTGCTTCGTCTAGCGCAATATCAATACCAATCTCTTTGAGTCTTGGAAATGATGTTTGCAATTGCACAGCGGTATGAATTCCTAAGCGGTACAGCTCGGTGCGAAGTTTTTTGAAGCCATCCTGGTGAAGATGGGGGAGTACAAGTTCTTCAAACGTGGCCAATCGCCCACCACCATGAATGTTAGTGATGATTTTGCCTGGGGCAGCAATACGTCCCAGAACACCTGTTGTTTCCCAGTTGTGTTGCAGATTTTTCTGAGTTAACACACGCAAGTCAAAAGGCAAATTTTCATGCTTCATCAGCGAGATTCCCTGTTGAATGATATATTCACGTTCCTGAATACGATCATTCAGTGCTCGTTCGAGTTCGTCCAGGGAATGAAATGATCTCTCCTCTGTACCGTATTGGAGATGATATGTTGTTGTGAGATAGGTAGCTCTGGAGATAACAGCACTTGCTTCGGGTTCATCAGGCAGGTTTCGATCATTGGTTTCTTCCGAAACCTCTGCATCTGTGGTGGAATCTTCGGAATTAACAACAGGTTCGTATAAACGGGTTGTTCTCACCCGCATAACGCCATTACCGTAAGTGCCACGGTCCGGTTTGATATAGTTGGACTCAAATAATTCAGTCATTCGTTCCAGAGTTTGACGGCTATATTTTCGGGTCACTGGGATATATTCGTTCACAATGCGACTGCGTTGTAACACGGCTGTTTTGGCCCATTTGCTGGAGACGCGTTGGATACCCAAGATTCATCAGTCCTTTCATGTTTTGTTCAGTTCTAAAGAGGGACCAGACACGGAGAAATCAAAGGACAAGAGACGATTTCAGTGGTATAATAGAGAAATATGGCGTTTTGTGCGATGAGCTGCACAATTTGCAGTTTGATCGTAGGACGGGAATGGCTTTAGCCTCGGTAGGCACAGTACATATGCCGTTTTTCTAGCATTGTATGTGCAATTGGGGAGGAAGGCAGGGCGTATCCCCAGACACGCAGAAGTTCCCGGAAGAAAGGCTATTGCCCAGCGGACGTTTAATTGTGTAACTTTTGTGAAAGTAATATAATAAAGAGTAGCGTTCTTGCGCGGTTTTAGCCTTGTTAGGCTTTTCACATATAATCAACTTTTTTGCATGACGGAATGGAACGTTTGTTGAAGGACAAGAAGGAGGTCCAGCATGGCGGAAGAAATGAACTCTCAGATTACAGATCGGGATATAGGCGTCGAGATGCGTGAATCGTTTATGGATTATGCGATGAGCATCATCGTTAGCCGTGCCTTACCTGACGTGCGTGATGGATTGAAGCCGGTTCACCGGCGTATTCTGTACGCGATGTCAGAGCTCGGCATGACACCCGATAAACCACATAAAAAATCAGCCAGAATCGTCGGCGAAGTTATCGGTAAGTATCACCCACACGGTGACTCTGCTGTTTACGAGACGATGGTACGGATGGCACAGGATTTCTCCCTGCGTTATATGCATGTAGATGGACATGGTAACTTTGGATCGGTCGATGGTGATATGGCAGCAGCCATGCGTTATACCGAAGCACGTTTGTCCAAGATTGCTATGGAAATGCTCAGAGATATCAACAAGGATACGATTGATTTCCAACCAAACTATGACGGTGAAGAACATGAGCCAATCGTTCTGCCTGCTCGTTTTCCTAACTTGCTTGTCAATGGGGTCGGCGGGATCGCGGTAGGTATGGCTACCAATATTCCTCCTCATAACCTGGGTGAGGTCATTGATGGTGTACAGGCCATGATTCAAAATCCGGACATTACATCCATGGAACTCATGGATTACATTCAAGGACCAGACTTCCCTACGTCCGGCTACATTTTGGGCCGTTCAGGCATTCGCCAGGCGTATCAGACCGGACGTGGTTCAGTAACGATGCGGGCTAAAACCAACATCGAAGAGAACAACAACAAGGCGCGAATTATCGTTACAGAGTTGCCTTATCAGGTAAACAAGGCGAGACTTGTTGAGAAAATCGCCGAGTTGGTACGTGATAAAAAGATTGATGGTATTACTGACCTTCGTGATGAGTCTGACCGTAATGGTATGCGGGTTGTAATTGAACTTCGCAGAGACGTGAATCCGGGGGTTGTCCTGAACAACCTGTACAAACATACATCGATGCAATCCACTTTCGGGATTAACATGCTTGCGATTGTTAATAAAGAACCTAAAATTCTGAACTTGCGTGAAGTGTTGTATCACTATCTGCAGCATCAGATTGAGGTTATTCGCAGACGTACGCAGTTTGAACTGAAAAAGGCTGAAGCTCGTGCACACATTCTAGAAGGTTTACGTATTGCGTTGGATCATATCGACGAGATTATTACGTTGATTCGTTCATCCAGTAATGCGGATGCAGCAAGAGAAGGTTTGATTGAGCGCTTCTCACTCAGTCATGATCAGGCTCAAGCTATTCTCGATATGCGTTTGCAACGCCTCACAGGTCTGGAACGCGAACGTATTGAAAATGAATATAACGAACTGATGGTCAAAATCAGAGAGTATCGCGAAATTCTGGCCAATGAGCATCTGGTGCTTGAGATTATCAGTACGGAGCTGCAAGAGATCCGCGACCGCTTCAGCGATGATCGTCGTACAGAGATCACTGTAGGCGAAGAGAGCATTCTGGATGAGGACCTGATTCCACGTGAAGAGGTTATCATTACGATTACTCATACAGGCTACGTGAAACGTCTGCCGGTATCCACATACCGCAGCCAGAAACGTGGTGGACGTGGGGTCGTGGGTATGGATACAAAAGATACCGACTTTGTCGAGCATCTGTTTGTGACCAACTCCCACAATTACCTCATGTTCTTCACTGACAAAGGTAAAGTGTACCGTCTCAAAGCTTACGAGATTCCAGAGCTTGGACGTACCGCTCGGGGAACGCCGATTATCAACCTGATCCAGATCGAGCAGGGCGAATCGGTCAATGCCGTAATTCCGGTCCAGGAATTCGAAAGTGACAGATATTTGTTCTTTGCTACCCGCCAAGGGGTTGTGAAGAAGACGCCACTTGAGGATTACACCAATATCCGCAAAGGCGGCTTGATCGGTATTTCCTTACGTGATGATGACGTTCTGATCGATGTTAAGCTGACCGATGGATTGCAAGAGATCATCATGGGTACAGCTCACGGAATGTCTATTCGATTCTCGGAAGGTAATGTACGTTCCATGGGACGTAGCGCAACCGGGGTCAAAGGGATTACATTGGATGAACAGGATGCTGTTATCGGCATGGATGTAGTTGATAAAGAGCTTGATGTTCTGATCGTTACAGCCAAAGGTTATGGTAAACGTACACCTGTCAATGATTATCGGATGCAGACTCGTGGCGGTAAAGGGATCAAGACTATTAATGTCACAGAGAAGAACGGCTCAGTAGTCAGTCTCAAAATGGTTAAAACCGAAGAGGATCTGATGATTATCACGTCCAGCGGTACGTTGATCCGGATGAGCATGGAAGGCATATCCACTATGGGTCGATACACGCAGGGTGTGAAGCTGATTCATATTCGTGACGAGGATTCAGTAGCTACAGTCAGCCGAATTGACAAAAATGAAGAGGAACCAGACGATGAGTCGCTTGAAGGCTTGGAAGGCGAGGAGTCCCAAGCTCCGGTAGTAAGCTTGGAAGAAGGCACCGTTTCTGACGCTGAGGTTAATGAAGTTGAGGGCGACGACGATTCCGGTTCGGAAGCATAAAATAGAATTTTATAAAGACTGATCTCTTTGAGATTGGCAGAAGATTGCGAGGGCTCCCACGGGGAGCCCTCTTGTTTGTATAAAGGAATCTCTTCTTTTATTCTTCCGAATCTGGGATGTACAGCCTGATTCCTGAGTAATATAATGGGAAATATCATGAAAAACCGGGACTATGGTCTTGTTTGTATTAACATAGAAGAACGATGAGTGAGGGGAATACACATGGGATTAATCACCCTGTCAGAAGTCAAACCAGGACTCAAACTTGGGAGTGATGTGCAAACACTTCGCGGCAACGTTCTGCTTCAGAAGGGAAAAGTCATTTTACCCAAGGATATGGAAGTGCTCAAAGCCTTTATGATTCAACAGGTAGATATTGAACAAGAAAGAACGGTGTCGAGTAGTACAGGAACCAAAGGTGCATCTGTGTCCGCAGGAAGTTCTGCCAATGACAACAATGGTGAACGGACAGGGAAGACAGGGAACGTCACCACAGCTCCTGTAGTAACGTCTTTGCAGGATGAGTATGAGAAGATGGTCGGACTAACCAAAAATGCTTTCCTGTCCTCTCTGGCGGCTGAATTACCGGTCTATGAGTTACGTACACAGTTGGAGGCAGTGTTTGCACATCTCAAACAATATAATGTGCTTACTTTCAGTCCACGAGTAATGCAAGAGCATGATTATGTATATCACCATGCCGTACTGAGTGCGATCACATCCTATCAACTGGCTCAATGGATCGATCTCCCCTCCAAGGATTGGATGCAAGTGGCTTTTGCAGGCTTGTTCCATGATATTGGTAACAACAAGGTAGATCCGCAGATACTCCATAAACCATCCACGTTGACGGCCACAGAGCAGGAAGAGATTCGTCAGCATACGAAATATGGTTATCAGATCCTTAAACAGGCAAAGGCCATTAATGAGGGAGCTAGACTTGCAGCTTTACAGCATCATGAAAAAGTGGATGGTTCAGGCTACCCGTTGCAGCTTAGTGGGACGCAGATTCATATTTATGCCAAGATTGTAGCTATCGCTGATATTTTCCACGCCATGACGCTGGAGAAGATCTACCGCAAGGCACAATCACCATACCTAGTCCTAGAACAGATCCAAAGTGAGGCATTTGGGAAATTGGACCCTGCAATTGTAAGTGTATTTGTTCAACGGTCGACCCAGATCCATAATGGCATCCGAGTAAAACTCAGCAATAACCAAATTGGAGAGATCGTATTCTCTGATCGAGATCATCCTACACGGCCTATGGTGTCAGTAGAAGGAACCATCATTAATCTGATGCAGCAACGGCAGCTTCACATCCAAGAGGTTATCGGATAACAATAGATATTAAAGTAAATTTATGAGAGGGTCTTTCTTTTATAGAGAGGCCTTTTACGTGAGATAAATGTGGAAATGTAGAAAAAAACAAAAAGATTATAGAAAGATATATAATTAATCAAAAAAAGACTTGCATTCAATATCTGTACATGATATATTCTAATTCCGGCCAAGAAAACACGGTATACACGGTGCGGCAAGCGAATGAAATAAGCTTCGAAAGAAACTTAAAAAAAGAGCTTGCAAAGTTGGTTCGGATGTGATAAGATATAAAAGTTGCTGAAGAGAACAACATTCGGTAACAAAATAAGTTTGATCTTTGAAAACTGAACAACGAGTGAGTAAACATTCTGCTTGCAGAATGAACGCGAAAGTTTGAGACAAGCCTTGGTTTGAATCGGCTGGAGCACAAATGAGATTTTTAATCTCGTCAGATTCAAAATGAGCTTATCGCTCTTTTCAATACTTTATTGGAGAGTTTGATCCTGGCTCAGGACGAACGCTGGCGGCATGCCTAATACATGCAAGTCGAGCGGAGTTGATAGGAAGCTTGCTTTCTTGATACTTAGCGGCGGACGGGTGAGTAACACGTAGGCAACCTGCCCTCAAGTTTGGGACAACTACCGGAAACGGTAGCTAATACCGAATAATTGTTTTCTTCGCCTGAAGAGAACTGGAAAGACGGAGCAATCTGTCACTTGGGGATGGGCCTGCGGCGCATTAGCTAGTTGGTGAGGTAACGGCTCACCAAGGCGACGATGCGTAGCCGACCTGAGAGGGTGATCGGCCACACTGGGACTGAGACACGGCCCAGACTCCTACGGGAGGCAGCAGTAGGGAATCTTCCGCAATGGGCGAAAGCCTGACGGAGCAATGCCGCGTGAGTGATGAAGGTTTTCGGATCGTAAAGCTCTGTTGCCAGGGAAGAACGCTTGGGAGAGTAACTGCTCTCAAGGTGACGGTACCTGAGAAGAAAGCCCCGGCTAACTACGTGCCAGCAGCCGCGGTAATACGTAGGGGGCAAGCGTTGTCCGGAATTATTGGGCGTAAAGCGCGCGCAGGCGGTCATTTAAGTCTGGTGTTTAATCCCGGGGCTCAACCCCGGATCGCACTGGAAACTGGGTGACTTGAGTGCAGAAGAGGAGAGTGGAATTCCACGTGTAGCGGTGAAATGCGTAGATATGTGGAGGAACACCAGTGGCGAAGGCGACTCTCTGGGCTGTAACTGACGCTGAGGCGCGAAAGCGTGGGGAGCAAACAGGATTAGATACCCTGGTAGTCCACGCCGTAAACGATGAGTGCTAGGTGTTAGGGGTTTCGATACCCTTGGTGCCGAAGTTAACACATTAAGCACTCCGCCTGGGGAGTACGGTCGCAAGACTGAAACTCAAAGGAATTGACGGGGACCCGCACAAGCAGTGGAGTATGTGGTTTAATTCGAAGCAACGCGAAGAACCTTACCAGGTCTTGACATCCCTCTGATCGATGCAGAGATGTATCTTTCCTTCGGGACAGAGGAGACAGGTGGTGCATGGTTGTCGTCAGCTCGTGTCGTGAGATGTTGGGTTAAGTCCCGCAACGAGCGCAACCCTTATATTTAGTTGCCAGCACTTCGGGTGGGCACTCTAGATAGACTGCCGGTGACAAACCGGAGGAAGGTGGGGATGACGTCAAATCATCATGCCCCTTATGACCTGGGCTACACACGTACTACAATGGCCGGTACAACGGGCTGCGAAATCGCGAGATGGAGCCAATCCCAACAAAGCCGGTCTCAGTTCGGATTGCAGGCTGCAACTCGCCTGCATGAAGTCGGAATTGCTAGTAATCGCGGATCAGCATGCCGCGGTGAATACGTTCCCGGGTCTTGTACACACCGCCCGTCACACCACGAGAGTTTATAACACCCGAAGTCGGTGGGGTAACCGCAAGGAGCCAGCCGCCGAAGGTGGGATAGATGATTGGGGTGAAGTCGTAACAAGGTAGCCGTATCGGAAGGTGCGGCTGGATCACCTCCTTTCTATGGAGAATCGTTTCCTGCAACGGAAACATTCAAATACGCAGCTTAGCTGCAAACACTCACTCGTTGTTCGGTTTTGAGAGCTCAAACTCTCAAACAGCTTGCTTTTGCATGGAGCTTGTTCTTTGAAAACTAGATATCGAAACGAAACAAACGCGAATTAGAACATTCCTTTAAGCTGAACTTGTGCAAACAAGTCAAGTGTATAAAGGTAGTTAAATTGCTTTTGTGAGGGTATCGGGTGAGAGCGACTTTTGGCTTTGCGCAAGCAAAACAAGGGAAGCGAGCGACCGAAACCGGAACAAAATGGTTAAGCTACTAAGAGCACACGGAGGATGCCTAGGCGCTAGGAGCCGATGAAGGACGTGGCGAACAACGAAACTGCCTCGGGGAGCTGTAAGCAAGCTTTGATCCGGGGGTGTCCGAATGGGGAAACCCAGCTGGGGTAATTTCCAGTTACTCATAACTGAATACATAGGTTATGTAGAGGCATACCAGGGGAACTGAAACATCTAAGTACCCTGAGGAAGAGAAAACAATAGTGATTCCGTCAGTAGCGGCGAGCGAACGCGGAGAAGCCCAAACCAGAGAGCTTGCTCTTTGGGGTTGTGGGACGTCTCACATGGAGTTACAAAGGAACCGGTTAAGCGAAGAGGTCTGGAAAGGCCCGCCAAAGAAGGTAAAAGCCCTGTAGTTGAAAGTCTGTTCCCTCCGAGACGGATCCCGAGTAGTGCGGGGCACGTGAAACCCCGTATGAATCCGGCAGGACCATCTGCCAAGGCTAAATACTTCCTAGCGACCGATAGTGAAGCAGTACCGTGAGGGAAAGGTGAAAAGCACCCCGGAAGGGGAGTGAAATAGAACCTGAAACCGTGTGCTTACAAAAAGTCAGAGCCCGTTTTAGGGGTGATGGCGTGCCTTTTGTAGAATGAACCGGCGAGTTACGTTCCCGTGCAAGGTTAAGGTGAAGAGCCGGAGCCGCAGCGAAAGCGAGTCTGAATAGGGCGAATGAGTACGTGGACGTAGACCCGAAACCGGGTGATCTACCCCTGTCCAGGGTGAAGGTGCGGTAACACGCACTGGAGGCCCGAACCCACGCATGTTGAAAAATGCGGGGATGAGGTGGGGGTAGCGGAGAAATTCCAATCGAACTCGGAGATAGCTGGTTCTCCCCGAAATAGCTTTAGGGCTAGCCTCGGAAAACAGAGTCGTGGAGGTAGAGCACTGATTGGGTGCGGGGCCCGCAAGGGTTACCAAGCTCAGTCAAACTCCGAATGCCATAGACTTACTTCCGGGAGTCAGACAGTGAGTGCTAAGATCCATTGTCAAAAGGGAAACAGCCCAGACCATCAGCTAAGGTCCCCAAGTGTGTGTTAAGTGGGAAAGGATGTGGAGTTGCACAGACAACCAGGATGTTGGCTTAGAAGCAGCCATCATTGAAAGAGTGCGTAATAGCTCACTGGTCGAGTGACTCTGCGCCGAAAATGTAACGGGGCTAAACACACCACCGAAGCTATGGCTTGATGCTTTGCATCAGGGGTAGGGGAGCGTTGTATAAGGGTTGAAGGTGTACCGTAAGGAGCGCTGGACATTATACAAGTGAGAATGCCGGTATGAGTAACGAAAAGATCAGTGAGAATCTGATCCGCCGAAAGCCTAAGGGTTCCTGAGGAAGGCTCGTCCGCTCAGGGTAAGTCGGGACCTAAGGCGAGGCCGAAAGGCGTAGTCGAAGGACAACAGGTCGAAATTCCTGTACCACCGTAAGCCGTTATGAGCAATGGGGGGACGCAGTAGGGTAGTGACGCGGACTGATGGATGTCCGTCTAAGCAGTAAGGCTGATGTGTAGGCAAATCCGCACATTGTAAGGCTGAGCTGTGATGGGGAGCGAAAATTATAGTAGCGAAGGTCATGATCTCACACTGCCAAGAAAAGCCTCTAGCCAGGTGATGGTGCCCGTACCGCAAACCGACACAGGTAGGCGAGAAGAGTATTCTAAGGCGCGCGGAAGAACTCTCGTTAAGGAACTCGGCAAAATGACCCCGTAACTTCGGGAGAAGGGGTGCCCCGGTAGTGTGAATAGCACGAGGGGGCCGCAGTGAAAAGGCCCAAGCGACTGTTTAGCAAAAACACAGGTCTGTGCGAAGCCGTAAGGCGAAGTATACGGGCTGACGCCTGCCCGGTGCTGGAAGGTTAAGGGGAGTGGTTAGGAGCAATCCGAAGCTGTGAACCGAAGCCCCAGTAAACGGCGGCCGTAACTATAACGGTCCTAAGGTAGCGAAATTCCTTGTCAGGTAAATTCTGACCCGCACGAATGGCGTAACGACTTGGGCGCTGTCTCAACGAGAGATCCGGTGAAATTTTAATACCTGTGAAGATGCAGGTTACCCGCGACAAGACGGAAAGACCCCATGGAGCTTTACTGCAGCTTGATATTGAATTTGGGTACGATCTGTACAGGATAGGTGGGAGCCTTTGAAGTGTGAGCGCCAGCTTGCATGGAGGCAACGTTGGGATACCACCCTGATCGTATCTAGGTTCTAACCTGGTACCGTAATCCGGTGCGGGGACAGTGTCAGGTGGGCAGTTTGACTGGGGCGGTCGCCTCCTAAAGAGTAACGGAGGCGCCCAAAGGTTCCCTCAGAATGGTTGGAAATCATTCGAAGAGTGCAAAGGCATAAGGGAGCTTGACTGCGAGACCTACAAGTCGAGCAGGGACGAAAGTCGGGCTTAGTGATCCGGTGGTACCGCATGGAAGGGCCATCGCTCAACGGATAAAAGCTACCCTGGGGATAACAGGCTTATCTCCCCCAAGAGTCCACATCGACGGGGAGGTTTGGCACCTCGATGTCGGCTCATCGCATCCTGGGGCTGAAGTAGGTCCCAAGGGTTGGGCTGTTCGCCCATTAAAGCGGTACGCGAGCTGGGTTCAGAACGTCGTGAGACAGTTCGGTCCCTATCTGTCGTGGGCGTAGGAAATTTGAGAGGAGCTGTCCTTAGTACGAGAGGACCGGGATGGACGTACCGCTGGTGTACCAGTTGTTCCGCCAGGAGCACCGCTGGGTAGCTATGTACGGACGGGATAAACGCTGAAAGCATCTAAGCGTGAAGCCCCCCTCAAGATGAGATTTCCCAGTATGTAAGACCCCTTGAAGACGACGAGGTAGATAGGCTGGGGGTGGAAGTGCAGCAATGCATGGAGCTGACCAGTACTAATCGGTCGAGGGCTTATCCAATAGCAAGTTGTAAATCGCGTGTTTCGTTTCGAATCTAGTTTTCAGAGAACGATCTCTGAAATGTAAGCTAAGCTATGCGTTTGGTGGCGATGGCGGAGGGGTTCCACACGTACCCATCCCGAACACGACCGTTAAGCCCTCTAGCGCCGATGGTACTTGGACCGCAGGGTCCTGGGAGAGTAGGACGCCGCCAAGCAAAGAACCACTGCCGATGTTATTCGGTGGTGGTTTTTATTTGTTTATAAGGATTAAATATGATAAGCGGAAGCTCTGACACGATCGATACTGGAAGGTAACATTTTTGTTACGGATAACAGCGGCAAAACCAGTATAATAGGACTATGTTAAATATGCTAAAAGTACCTGACCACAGAGCTGGAATGTGCAGCTGTGAAAAGGAGGGTGTGTGTGTTAAGTTGGCGGAGACTTGGACTACAATCATTTCTGTTGCTTTGTTTGACCGTTGTTCTAGCAGGATGCGGTGAAGCTTCAGGATCTGTATGGACTTCATATGAAGGTGCGGTGAACGAGAAGAGTTTTCCGGTGCCAAAAGTAGCGAATAAATCTGACCAGTCTGAAAATAATTCGGATATGGATTATGTTCGATATACGCTGTCTGGTATTAGTGAGAGTACTAGCTTGCCTGAGGTATATCTAGACGAGATTAAAAGCTGGGGTTGGACAGAGAGGCAAGCCAAGGGTACATCCAATGAATCCAGTACCTTGCGTGTATTTGCAAAGGAAGGACATACTGTGCATTTAGCAGTACATGATGGTTCCTTTACACTAATGGTTCCTAGAAATGATGCTACTCAAACGACAGTTAAATCATTGGCTGAAGATGATTAAGCTGGTTAAAGTATGGTTTAGTATGATTAATTAACGCTGTGATGTTCCTTATAATATAGTAAAGCTCCCGTGTACATGATCGGGGGCTTTTTGTTATTTAGCGAAGTAGGCCTTAGTAATGATGGGAGAAGCTATCACGTATGGTGGATCAGAGGTCATAAAGGTACAGAAGGAAGGAATGAGTAGTTTCCTTCCGTACATGTATAGGTGGTATGTGTGCTTGAAGCATAGGGGATTGTAGAGCGCTAAAAGTAGAGGGGGAGATATATAGTTGCATAGTGGTATTGAGGTAATGAATGGCTGATGGAAAGCAGCTTGAGGCATATAGAGCTGAGACTGAGTGAGAGATCGCTCAAAGGTGTAAGATCTACGAGATATCTGGGGTTATGAGGATATGGAGCAGCGGGAGGAAAAGAGGAGAAGAACGGAGCCTCGAGTGGGGATAACTCATTTAACTATGCCCATGCTGTGGATAATGGATGAGAAGGGAACAATAAATAAAGGTTATCCACTGTGGATAACCTTTATTTGAGCATGTGAGGCTGAGTCAACTGAACGATACACGATTATGTTTTTGCATCAGATTATTCGAAGGGCTCAGCGGTTATGTATTACAAGTAAGTAAGGTACATTGAGTATTGCATAAATGAGGGAGTGTTATTGCAGATAATATGAAACATCTTGTTCATTCAATTTGATGAGTCCGTCTTTACGCTCACGGGAGAGAACCATTACAACATACAAGCGAGGACCCAGCAACCACAAATGCCAGAAGATCAGCGAGAGGGTGAAGGACAATGGCGACCATATCAAACATACTGTAATGATACATAATCCAATCCAGCTCATGTTAAGGTGTACCCGGACAAACATACGGAAGCTAAAATGCTGATCAGGGATATAACCTAACCAGGGCATACGCATATTCCAGCGCCAGCGTTTGGCGTAAGAGGTACGGACCAGAAGTAATATCGTTCTGGCGATGACATAATGAATCCAGATGGTGATTGGACCTGCCAGTACAAAAAAGAAGAGGCCAGTCCAGGAGAATGCGAGTAGATTGAATAAGAGCATGATGACCGGCAGACACAGATAGCTGTAAATGACACTGCGGGCGATAGCCTTTTTTTTCAGAAGCCGGTATTGATAAAATGTTGCTTTATTCTCCGGTTCGGCGATCATACGATTATATATCCTCCTTCGGATTCACGTTTATGTGGGGTGGGTATTCGTTTTTCTTACACGAGTAAAAGGGAATGAATCATACATGTATGTATATATGAACCTTGTATCTCACGCCATGACGATTGTACAAGATATTGAGATTCGACGGAGCTTATCTCAGTATACTCCCGAATACATGGACTGTCAGGATTTGATATCGTTATCATGTATTATATATCGGCTGGGATTCCAAGTTTTTTTAAGGAAATTAAATATAAGTTTGAGTCAGGCCAAGGGATACGTGATGTAGAGGTAAATGCAATGGCTTGTAGGATTACTGTATATACATAAGCAGGTGATGTTCTTGTAGGGAGAATGAATGTATTTTTCGGTACAGACACCCAAAAGGGGGTGGGCGAATATATATATTTTATAGAAAGAAAGCACTATGAAAATGTTTAAAATAATAGAAACTGTGCAATACTGATAGTAAACGTAAAACAAGGTGGGATGGTCCATGGAAGAACATGCCGAACACACATGTATTATCTGCGAGCAAAGAAAAAGAGAAGGCATTTTTATTGTATCTGAATTCATATGTGACACTTGTGAAGCAGAAATGGTTCATACCGACGCGCAGGATGCCAAGTACAATTATTTTATTCATCAAATGAAGCAAATTTGGGTACAAAAAAACGCATAATAAATGTTGCTAATAGAAGTAGAAGCGAAACATCACATTGTAACGATGCTGATGTGTATAGAGGCCCAATGGGCCTTTTTCTGTTTTTAAGAGGAGAGATTGTCTTGTTTGCCATCTTGGGAAGGCGTATGCTGATATAATGGTATAGATCATTTGCAGTAGAGCGTGTGGAGATGGGGAAGAAATGCGTTCCTTGGATTAGGAAGCATTTTGAAGCGCATAGGGCGCACATTATATATGTACAGGATGGTTATTTCATGGATCATAAAAATAAAGCAAGTAGAGCCCCTTTATATGAAACGTTGCTTGCGTATCGTGATTCGAAGCAGCGTTCTTTTCATGTGCCTGGGCATAAGAATGGACAAGCTTATCGACATTTGGTAGAACAAGCAGAAGCAGGGCAATCTCCAGCTAAGGATATCGTCAATGAGGAACACCAGCACAACGGTGAGATTCAGAATGATGGAGAAAAGAATGTTAACCAGAAGGTAGAGCATTTCAGTTCGGTGGATGAACATGGGGCTGATCTGGAGAGTGTGGAACGACTCAGCGTTGAAGGGGCTAACTCGGAATTAGAACTGGTACCGGTGCGTTCATTTCTGGAGATGATGGAGATGGATGTTACGGAGATTACGGGCACCGATGATTTGCACCATCCGGAAGGTGTAATCGAGGAAGCACAGGAGCTTGCGGCAGATTGTTTTGGAGCGGAGGAGAGTTTCTTCCTTGTGGGAGGCAGTACAGCAGGTAATTTGTCTATATTGCTAACTGTGTGTGATGAGCCAAACAGTATTGTGCTGGTGCAACGGAATGTGCACAAATCCGTTATTCACGGGTTAATGCTGGCAGGCGCAAGAGCTGTATTTCTGGAGCCGTGGGTCGATCCTGTGTCTGGACTTGCGGTCATGCCGTCGGTAGAGACGGTTCAGGCTGCTGTCCAGTCCTACCCTGAGGCAAAGGGCGTGTTAGTCACGTTGCCCAATTATTACGGCATGGGCGCTGATCTGACGCCCATAGCCGAGGTATGCCACGCCGCTGGCATGCCATTGCTCGTGGATGAAGCGCATGGCGCGCATTATGGGCAGCATCCGGAGCTGCCTGTCTCTGCACTGTCATGCGGAGCAGACGGTGTCGTGCAGTCGACGCATAAGATGCTGACGGCTTTCACCATGGGTGCCATGTTGCACATTCAGGGACCACTGTTAAACCGGTCCCTGTTAAGGCAACGCCTGGCCATGGTGCAAAGCTCAAGCCCATCATACCCGGTGATGGCTTCGCTTGATCTGGCGCGCCGGCTGCTGCACGTGCAGGGCGCGAACACATTCACGGCGGGGCTCGCCGCCGTGAAAGCCTTTAAGCGCGGCCTCGCGGAGCTGCCGCGCTTCCAGTTGCTGCAACCTGCACAGCCGCTGCAGCCAGAACCGCCAGCCGGAACTGCGAAGCCGGCTGGCATGTCCGTGTCGCCCGCGCAGCAGACACGGGAGGGCCTGACCGCGGCGGCGATGCCAGCTGCCGCGGGGTATACCGCTCAGGACCCATTCAAGGCTGTCATCTATGACGGCGCAGGGGTGCTGAGCGGTTATGGGCTACAGCAGCAGCTGGAAGCGTGCGGCTGTGTGCCTGAGATGAGCGACGAACGGTACGTCGTCTTGCTCTTCAGCCTGGGCTCAACGGTGCAAGATGCTCAGCACCTGTTGCAGGCTTTACACCATATCAGCTCTGCCAACGGGCATGAGCAGGTCCAATCTAATGCAGTGCCATCGCAACAGATTGCGAAAGGTTCGGCACATTATATTTCCACGTGGAACAATTTACAAGAAAAAACTCGCTACTCGGAACCGATCTCCTTTACACTGCAACCGATTGTGGAGACGGATACGATCAATGTCCTGATAGAAAAAAGCGCGGGTTGTCGATCAGCCGAGATGGTTATTCCTTATCCTCCAGGGATTCCGCTTGTATATCCGGGTGAACGTATTAGTCCATCGATGGTGGCTCGTATACAACTCCTGCGGGATGAGGGTGCAAAGTTTCATGGGGTATCCGATGCATCTCTACAGTCATTGAAGGTCATGAAGGAATGAAGGGAACACATGAAGATCTGAATTGCATTCACCAATAGGTAGTTTATATGACCAATACGGATAGCGATATCAGACCCTACACATGTGAGGGTCTCTTGGTCATTAATTTAGTTGCTAGGGTGTGTCTTCAAACTCAGGCATGCAAGACGTTGAAGGATGTCAGGGTCCAACATCTTGAAATCAAGGATTGCTGATCCTGGCGAATTGTCCAGACGATTTTCTAAGGAATCGAGGACGTCTTATTTAGCCTTCGAGTCCTCCTTTTATTTTGTAAGAAACCTGAGACACGTTATTAACCAAAATCACCTAATAAACACGCTGTAAACGGCTGGTTATTCCAATATAGCGTCTTTCAGATTCCTTAGATTGCTGCGGGCGTTTCAAATCGCTAAATAAGACGTCACAGGGTCGTTAGCCCTCCCGCTCCGTGCCCTGCTCCAGACACATTCAGTTTGAAGACACGCTTTAGTTCAACTTATATAGATAGACATAAGAAAGAAGGGAACACTTTGGGTATTCCGCTAAAAAAATATACAGGAATAGTCCTGCAAGTTTTGTTGATGTACGGTTTTTATTGGATTGGAAACTTGATTCAAGCTGTATTACATCTGCCGTTAACAGGCAGTATTGTGGGCATGTTGGTATTGTTTGTCATCATTCAACTGGGATGGATCAAAATGAGCTGGGGAGAAGAAGGGTCGACGTGGCTTCAATCTCATCTGCAATTGTTGTTCATCCCGCCAACTGTGGGCATTATTAATCATTTTGATTTTTTTAGAGCCAACACATTGTTATTGGTTCTTGGTTTGATTGTTAGCACATTAATCACATGTCTGATATCTGCCAAATTAAGTGAGTGGCTTATGACATGGAGATCGTCTCATTCAGGCAAAAAGGAGGCGATCACTTGTCAGCATTCATCCTCGGAATTGGAATGATCGCGCTAACCATCGCTGTATATATTCCAGCCACTCGTCTATATAAAAGGCTGAAATGGCCGATCCTTATGCCTGTACTCACAACGACTGCCATCCTGATTCTGATCTTGGTGATTTCCGGTATAAAGCTGGATACCTACATGCTGGGTGGAAAATGGATACAGGAGCTTTTGGGTCCAGCAGTTGTATCGCTCGCTTTTCCCTTGTCCAGACATCTGCATGTTCTGAAGCAAAATATCATTCCAATTGTGGGTGGAACAATCGGAGGCAGTATTACAGGTATCGCTACAGGCGCTTTAATCGCCATTCTGCTCGGCTATCCGCAAGAGATGGTCATCGCTTTATTGCCAAAATCAGTGACAACTCCTGTGGCTATTCAACTCGCTAATCAGGTTGGGGGGAATGCCTCATTCACATCGCTGTTTGTGATGATTGCAGGATTCTCAGGGATATTATTGGGGCCGATGCTCTTGAAATGGGCCAAGGTCCGCAGTAAACATGCCTATGGAATTGGACTGGGTTCAGCATCTCATGCCCTCGGCATGGCAAGGTCTTTTGAATATGGAGAGAATGCGGTAGCCCTCAGTTCAGTTTCCATGATTGTCAGTGCTATTGCCGGATCAATTATGCTTCCATTATGGGTATGGATTATCTACGGTTGAACGCTTTACTTTGTTGTTCATGTTGGAGTAACCGCTGACCTATAGTATGATAGAAAGAAACAAGCTTGTATGATCTTGGTGTTATTAATACGTACCGATATAGCTGTAGCTATACACCTCTGGGCGGGGGATATCATATCTTGTAGCAAGAGGGTCTAAGCATATTCAATTACAGCAGCAATAGATGCAATTATCGACATAGAAAGCAGGGAAGCATATGCAGGGCAGAGGTAAATTCATTACGCTGGAAGGGGGAGAGGGTTCCGGTAAAACAACGATGATCGGTAGAATAGGTTCTTATTTTGAAGAACGGGGTATACCTTACGTAGTTACGCGAGAGCCTGGTGGAATTGAGATTGCGGAGAAAATACGTTCAATTATTCTGGACCCTCTTCATACGGCAATGGATGCTCGAACCGAAGCACTATTGTATGCAGCTGCACGCAGCCAGCATCTGGCGGAGAAAGTAGAGCCTGCACTGAGAGCTGGAAAAGCAGTCATCTGTGACCGATTTGTCGATAGCAGTCTGGTCTATCAAGGCTACGCCCGTGAACTCGGGATAGAGAATGTATGGGCCATTAACCGTTTTGCGATTGGTGATCTCATGCCGGATGTGACCTTATATCTGGACATTGAGCCTGAAGTGGGGCTTGCCCGGATCGATGCTCATGATGGCCGCGAAGTGAACCGTCTGGATCTGGAAAATCTGGAGTTTCACCGTAAAGTGCGAGAGGGTTACTTCCTATTAAAAGAGCAGTTCCCAGAACGGATCAGAGTTATCGATGCTTCCATGAAGCAGGAGGATGTCTTGGCAGCAATGATTTTGTCGCTGGAGACAGGGATTTTGAAGGATTTTGACGAGTAATTGTCTAATATATAGACAGGGCATTTGATAAAGGTGCTTATTCTAAAGGAGGTTATGCAGGATGAAACTGATTGTTGCGATTATACAGGATAAAGACAGCAACCGATTATCCAGCGCATTGGTCAAAGCAAACTTTCGGGCGACGAAGCTTGCCAGTACGGGCGGATTTTTGAAGGCAGGCAACACGACGTTTATGATCGGTGTCGATGATGGTCAAGTCGAATCCGTAATGAACGTCATTCGCAGCAGCTGTAAGGTTCGTGAACAGCTCGTGACTCCGGTCACACCAATGAGTGGAACAACCGACTCTTACCTGCCGCTACCTGTTGAAGTTCAAGTAGGCGGAGCTACTGTATTTGTTCTCCCGGTAGATCGCTTCGAACATTTCTAATTAAACCTATTGCATGGATCCCATGAGGGTCCTTCATGATCGATAGCATGTTGGAAACGATGGATGCAAGAAGAGTTAACAGAGTTCGTGCGTGCCACTTACGGAGCGCCTTTTTTGACGAGAAAAATCAGCATACTCTTTCCGGATGAGCATTTCCCAGCTGGGGGAATGGTTCATTTCGGAAAGAGGTTGACTACAAAGAACTAGTCCTTGATGGTGATGTGTATCTACCATTATATATAGAGTGTGATCAGCATATATAAAAGCCTCATTCTCACGCACAGGCGCAACGCGCACTGTGCTGATGGGCGATTGGCTAACTATGATAGAAAGCGGGCGTATCCATGAAAATCAATCCTGGATTCAGACCGATTCAGAGCGGGATCAGTTCTACTGATTCAGGTTCCAAACCGGTTCAATCCAAAAATTTCTCTGATATGATGAATCACCAGGGGGAACGGGCCTCACAAGCTGAACTGAATCGCCGGTTTAGTGAAATCCAGCTTCAGGGAGATCGCTTGGCACGTTCCATGACGATTCGTGAACTGAAGGCGTATAAGCAACTTGTTAAAAGGTTCCTGGAAGAGACCGTTCGTCGCGGTGTATCCATGAAAGAGACAAGGGGTTGGGATCGTCGTGGCAGAGGTAAGCGGTATAAGCTGATTGATGAAATTGACTCCGCTCTGTTATCCATGGCTGATGAATTGCTGGATACAGAAGAAGGAAAAATCTCTCTATTACAACAAGTAGGCGAAATTCGGGGGATGCTTATTAATTTAAGCTTCTGAGGAGGAAGTATGTCCTTTCAACAGATTATGGGTCAACAAGCGGCCAAGAAAATGTTACAAAGCAGTTTGAGACGTAAGGCAATAAGCCATGCGTATTTGTTTAGCGGTCCAGCTGGTAGCGGGCAACGGAAGACGGCAATTACCTTTGCCAAGGCAATATTCTGTACAGAGCTTGAAGATGACGCTTGTGGGCAGTGTCTTGAATGTCGTAAGGTAGATCATGGTAACCATCCGGATCTAACCATGCTTGCACCAGATGGAAACAACATTAAAATAGATCAAATCCGGGATCTGCAGCGTATCTTTTCATACCGATCCGAGGCAGGACATCCCAAAGTATATATTATAGAACAAGCCGAGAAAATGACGGTGCAGGCAGCAAACAGTTTGCTCAAATTTCTGGAGGAACCGCAGGTACCAGCAGTCGGCATCCTGATTACAGATAATGGACAGGCCATGTTGCCAACGATCCGCTCACGCTCCCAATTGGTGCCGTTCAGCGCACTGAATCCGGAAGAGATGCTGCAATCTCTGATTGAGGAAGGGCACCCTGCCAATCTGGCTCGCTCTGCCGTCCATTTAGCGTCAGGATTGGAAGCATGTAGAGAAATTCTCCAGCAGAATTGGTTTGCAGAAATTAGAAACGTAATGTTACAATTAGGGAAGGAGTCCCTGGGTAGAGGAAGTACATCATTGATCTCTGCACAGCAGAAGCTTTTTAAAACCGGACTCTCTGAACACCTGGACATGCTGCTTAGTTTGTTCCATCTATGGTTTAGGGACATGCTGTATGTTCAGTACGATAGGCATGAACATATCGTTTTTATAGATCAGTTAGACATGTTATCTCAGTTGGCACATACCCGCAGCACAGAGCAGTGGGTCTCCTATATGGATATGGCCGCAGCATGCAGAAAAAAATTGCGTTTCAACGTCAATGGCCAGCTTTGTCTGGAGCAATTTTTGATCGGTTTGGCATAAGACTGGGAGAGGGCAAAGTTAGCTCCAATCATATGCAAACGGTTATAACTTCGGCCGGTTCCCTAAGAAGACGGGGCTTCAGACGAAGTGGGGTTGGCTTACAAGGGGGTTAATTTTTTGTACAGTGTAGTGGGTGTCCGTTTCAAAAAAGCGGGCAAAATTTATTACTTCGATCCCCTGGACCTTCCCATTGAGAAAGAAAACTGCGTTATCGTGGAGACAGCGCGGGGGGTTGAGTACGGTAAGGTTGTCGTAGGTAAGAAGGAAGTGGGCGAGTCCGATGTGGTGTTGCCGCTGAAGAAAGTCATCCGCGTTGCGGGCGATACAGATGCCCGTGTGGTTGATGAGAACAAACGTGCAGCCAAAGAAGCATTCGGTACTTGTTTAAATAAAATCAAAGACCATGGCCTCAAAATGAAGCTGGTCGATGTGGAATTTACGTTTGATCGCAATAAAATTATATTTTATTTTACAGCTGAAGGAAGAGTTGATTTCCGGGAGCTGGTCAAGGATCTGGCAAGCATATTCCGGACACGAATCGAGCTGAGACAGATTGGTGTACGTGATGAAGCGAAGATGCTTGGCGGAATCGGACCTTGCGGCCGTGTGTTGTGTTGTTCTTCCTGGCTGGGAGACTTTGAGCCGGTATCAATCAAGATGGCTAAAGATCAGAGCCTGTCACTGAATCCGACGAAAATTTCAGGGTTGTGCGGAAGACTCATGTGCTGTCTGAAATTTGAGCATGATAACTATGAAAGTGTGAGAGAAGAACTGCCAGCTGTAGGCAAATTGGTCGTCACCTCATTGGGTGAAGGAAAAGTTGTCGGAATTAATGCCGGTAGCCGCACAGTCCATGTTCAACTGTTCGACATCAGTAAAGTCAAAGAACTTCCGCTGGATGACGTCGTTATCAAGTAAACCATAAAGGTTGCTTCGGGGTGGAAACTTGGAAAAGAAAAATCTGTTTACGCACATTCATGAAATGGAAACCCAACTGGGTCAGTTGCACGGTGATTTAGGAGAGTTAAAAATGATTGTGAAGGAGCTGCTTGAGGATAATCAGCGGCTTACCATCGAGAATGAGCAGTTACGCAAACTGCTCAAACGTGAGGCACCGGCAGATCTGCCGATCTCCTCAGCACTCGCTCCTGTAGCAAGACCGGCAGGTCCGGCTACAGGCGAGGATGTTGTGGGTGAAGGGTATGATAATCTGGCTCGGTTGTATCACGAAGGCTTCCATATCTGCAACGTCTATTATGGACATTTGCGGACGGAAGGCGATTGTCTGTTCTGCCTGTCTTTTTTGAATAAATGAAGTGACCGTAGGGATTCCCTACGGTTTTTTTTCAAGGTTATAAACCTAAACTAAACGAACATGAGATATAGAGTACCGGAGGATGAGCGTAACATATGGAAGAAAATGAAGTTGTGTTACATGAGTCAGAGCGGATTGATGATCTGCTCTCTCATGATCTGAGAATCATTCAAAGTGATGAAGTGTTTAGTTTTTCGATGGATGCCGTATTATTAGCCCGGTTTGCTTCCGTACCTAAACGGGGTCGTGTACTTGATTTGTGTACGGGTAACGGGGTGGTTCCCATTTTGCTTACAACGCGTACGCAGGCTAGTCTGGAAGGGATCGAGATTCAGCCACGTTTGGCTGATATGGCGCGTCGCAGTGTGCAATTAAATGCATTGGATCAGTCGATTATGATTCGTGAAGGTGATTTGCGAGAACTCGTGAAAGAAACAGGACATGCTGTATACGATGCAATAACGGTTAATCCTCCATACATGCCTCTGAATGGCAGTGATCTCAAGATGAACACACATCAGGCAATGGCACGTCATGAGATCGGATGTACCCTGGAAGAAGTGATTCAGGCGTGCAGTCGACTTGTACGTAATGGCGGCAAAGTATCGATGGTTCATCGTCCGCAACGCCTTGCAGAGATTATCTCGCTCATGCGCGAATATAAGCTGGAACCAAAACGGATTCGGATGGTACATCCCCGTGCTCATTTGGAAGCCAACATGGTGTTAATTGAAGGAATGAAAGATGGTAAACCGGAAGTTAGGATGCTTCCTCCACTCATTGTTTACAATGAAGAGGGGAAATACTGCGAAGAGATTATGGATATTTACTATGGTCAGCAACATGCTGAGCGTACTACGAAAGGAGGGCTTTAGATGACTTTGCATATTCAAAAAAGCTATGCGGAGCAGCCTGAAGGATCAGGCAAGCTCTATCTGGTTGGAACACCCATTGGTAATCTGGAGGATATGACCTTTCGTGCCATCAAGACATTGCAGAGTTGTGACATCATTGCAGCAGAAGATACACGCCAGACCCGAAAGCTGCTTACCCATTTTGAAATTACACCTTCGATGCTGTTTAGTTATCATGAGCATAATAAGGGGGCGAGTGGACCTGAACTGATACGCTATATAATAGAAGGAAAAAATTTGGCACTCGTCAGCGATGCCGGTTTGCCAGCCATTTCGGACCCTGGTTCTGACCTTGTACAGCTTGCACTGGAAGCCGGAATAACGGTCATTCCCATCCCGGGGCCCAATGCTGCGTTGTCTGCTCTGATCGTGTCCGGATTACCGACGGAGCGTTTTACATTCGGCGGTTTTTTGCCACGGGAGAAAAAGGACATGCGAAAAGTGCTGGAGGCTTTTGACGAATCCAACGGGACTTTGTTATTTTATGAATCGCCTCACCGTATTCGGAAAACATTAGTCCACCTTGAAGAAATTCTGGGTGATCGCTCGATTGTCCTGGCTCGTGAACTAACCAAGCGTCATGAGGAATTCGCAAGGGGTACTGTGAGGGAATGCATAGACTGGCTTGAAGAGCATCCACCTCTTGGCGAGTACTGCTTGCTGGTAGAAGGCATTAAGGAAGAGGAGCGTAAGGCTGAGCGCGAAGCATGGTGGCAGCTCATGTCACTCGCGGATCATGTCAGCCATTATGAGGGTGAAGGACATAACCGCAAAGATGCAATGAAAAAAACGGCTACCGATCGCGGTCTGGCGAAGCGTGATGTATATAATGCATTAATCGAGTAGTAATCTAACCAAATATCTTCTGTTGTGGGGAACACAACCTGAAAAGAAGCTTATATCCAACCTTAGTGGAATATTAAAAAGAGCAGAGTGGCTAAAAAAAATTCCGAACAAATTTCATCGTTCTCTCCCAGTTCGCGTGTGACAGAATCATTTTGGGTAATGGAACCCATAACAAGGAAAAAAAATACCTTCCGCGGTGGGGTTCACACCGGGAAGGTCATTAAGGAATATTAAAAAGGTTAGAAATAACAATTTAGATAAGTCCAGTATACCTGGTTTTTCTTATTTTGTCACAGGTGCAGGGATTTCGGAAATACATTCGTTACAAACAATTTTACCTTTGAAGTAAGTAACGTTCTCTGCATTACCACAGAAGATACAAGCAGGCTCGTATTTTTTCAACATGATGCGCTCGCCGTCAACGTAGATTTCCAGAGCATCTTTTTCACCAATACCGAGCGTACGGCGCAATTCAATTGGAATAACTACCCGTCCCAGTTCGTCCACTTTTCTTACAATACCTGTTGATTTCATCATTATAATCAGTGCTCCTCTCAGCTAACTATCTTTGTCATTATTCGACATTATTTTATGTTTTATGATACTCATCATACCAACGATTCCCAAATCAGTCAACCTTAAAATTAGCTTAAAATTAAGGCTGTTTTTCACAAGGTTACTGGTGGTAAGGGATTGGAAGCCGTTTTTCGCATTTAAACCTCAATGTCAGCTTTGTCGATTTGGAAAACGACAAAACTACTTCATTCGACAAAGTTCGTCATATGGTGTCGAATCTTAGATGAATCGCAGAGCTCAAAGCGTTAATATAAAAGAAATTAAAGGAGTGAGTCGACATGGAACAACGTTTAACGGAAGAGAAAGTATTCAAAGATCCGGTACATAATTATATCCACGTGCAAGATCCGGTTATATGGCAGTTAATTAACACCCCGGAATTTCAGCGTTTACGCCGGATTCGTCAACTGGGTACTTCTTACCTTACCTTTCACGGAGCAGAGCATAGTCGGTTCTCACATTCACTAGGTGTTTATGAGATCACACGCAAGATCATCTCTCAATTTGAAAGAAGTCATTATTCGGATTGGCCGAAGGAAGAAAAGATTGTAGCTCTGTGTGCAGCTCTACTTCATGATCTCGGGCATGGGCCATTCTCTCACTCCATCGAGGAAGCTTTTGACATGAATCACGAAGATTGGACTTGTCGCATTATTACAGGTGATACCGAAGTAGGGGCGATCTTAAGACGGTATGCTCCTGATTTTCCTGAGAAAGTAGCGTCTGTCATTCAAAAAACGTATGAAAAGCCGATTGTGGTGAACTTGGTGACCAGTCCGCTTGATGCAGACCGAATGGATTATTTGCTCAGGGATGCCTATTTTACAGGTGTAAATTACGGCACGATTGACCTTGATCGTATCCTTCGGATGCTGCGTCCTTATCATGGGCGGATTGTAGTCAAGGAGTCAGGCATGCATGCTGTGGAGGATTACCTAATGTCTCGGTATCAGATGTATTGGCAGATTTACTTCCATCCGGTAACTCGTAGTTCTGAAATTATATTGCGGCAAATATTCAAGCGAGCGAAAACACTCCTACAACATGGTTTTCAATTCCGCTTCATGATTGATCCACTCCCTCAATTATTTGAAGGAGAATTATCCGTGGATGAATATTTGCAGTTGGATGAAGCATTAATTCAGACGGCATTTACGCAGTGGCGCAAGGAGGACGATACTGTTCTGAGTGAGTTATGCGAACGTTTTATGGATCGCAAGTTATATAAGTATGTAGAGCTTGAACAGGTCGACTTGACAATGATGGAAGAGATTCGGGAAGCTTTTGTACAGGCTGGCCTCGATCCCGAATATGATCTTGAAATTGATTTTCCTTCGGATAATCCGTATGATGTGTTTCGTCCGGATGAATCCACAGATAAGCAGATTCTTCTTCTGGATCGACAGGACAATTTACGTGAGTTGTCAGAAGTATCTGACATTGTCCGTTCCATCAGTGGGCTTCACCGAGGGAAACATCATTTGTATTACCCGCAAAACAAGGTGGATGCGATTATTCACGAATTACCGTCACATATACGCCCCTATTTCTTGTAATCGTGTGAGTATAATCCGATGAAGAATTTCGATATCAAAACACTTTCTAAAAGAGCTATTTTTCATGATACAGTAATCTGCTTTAATGGGGAGTATATGTAGATCGACATAATTTTGTAAATGGAAGCAGGCAGAATGAGTACAATCAGCAATATATAGATCAGAATATCCGTATATCTTCTATATATTGTAGTTGTGAAGAAACAAACGTAATGATGTAATACACAGATTACCCAAAATGTTTTATGTATGAGTCATTAAATTATTGAATTTTACAAATTGGATTTTGAAAAAGAAGATAGTCGTTATTTCGACATGAAGGGAGATACAGACATGATGCTGTTCGACACACATACACATCTGGATGCACCACAATTCGACGAGGACCGCGAGGACATGATTCAGCGTGCTGTAGATGCAGGAGTTGGTCGCATGATCAACATTGGTTTTAACCGGGAGACAATTCCAACCACAATGAAACTCGCCGAAACATATGACTTTATATATGCAGCTGTAGGTTGGCATCCCGTAGATGCGATCACAATGCAGGAGGGCGATTTGGAGTGGATTGCATCTTTATGCAAGCATGAAAAAGTGGTTGCGATCGGTGAGATTGGATTGGATTATCACTGGGATACTTCACCAAAAGAAATACAGCATCGCGTATTACGACAACAAATTGCTTTGGCGCGTGAAGTGAACATGCCAATTGTCATCCATAATCGGGATGCGCATGAGGATATCATAAGAATTTTGCGTGAAGAGAAGGCGGGTGAAGTTGGTGGTGTGATGCACTCGTTCTCGGGCAGCTGGGAAACAGCAAAAAGTTGCCTCGATATGGGCTTCCATCTCTCCTTCGGAGGACCGATCACATTCAAAAATGCAAAGCAACCCAAAGAGGTGCTGGAGAAGGTTCCTATGGACCGGTTTTTCATTGAAACAGATGCTCCATATTTGACACCGCACCCTTATCGTGGGAAGCGAAATGAGACAGCGCATGTACGTCTGGTTGCAGAGGCAGCTGCGGAAATTAAAGGCATTTCGGTGGAGGAAATTGCTGCAATAACAACCAAAAATGCCATGGAACGATTTGGGATTCGTTAAAAAAACGAGCAAATGAGGTGAAAAAGGCAGGTAAGCGGAGGTAATTTGCCCTTTGATCCAAATAAATCAAGAATATTACAATATTTTAACCAAATATTCAGAAAAACGTACTTGATCAACGCTTTACAACATGCATCAAAACAGGATATCATCTTTTCAGTGAATTGTTGTGCGGAAAATTGGACAGATGTTCGGGGGATGAACAAAGGGACACTTTCCGATGAAACAACATTACTTTCATGAATCAGTCTCGCTGAGTCTCCGTTAACGGAGAGCGGGGGAACCAATAGGGCTTAAACATCGGTGTATTTGGCCGATGCGCAACGTTCGCTGACCCAAAAGCAGCGAAGGGAACTGCGAAGCCGTATTTGATTTCTTCTTTGGGTCTCGGGGTGAATTCAAGGGCGTCCGCCATGAGCGGGTGACCCAAGATAGGGCGGCTCTCTTTCGCCCGAACCCGACAGCTAACCTCGCAAGCGGAAAAAGAGAGGCAACCTCGTGCATGAATTTCCGATATTCAAAATCATTCGGAAGCCACGAAAGAGTTCCTCTTACACTCTTTCTTTGGCTTTTTTGTTTTTGAATAAAAGAAATATTGTCATCATACGGTAGGTATTCAGGAGGATGACATCATGTTGCGAAGATTGATTCATGGTGCAGAACCGGATTATGTTGGTCCAATCTGTGTTCTGTAGAAAATTTGGTATAGTCACGTCAAAGACATCATGCATTACTTTAGACGGCGAGGCTATGAAGGAGGACGGAGAAGTGGGCACATTCCAACCAGAAGAGACCCATGAGTCACGATCATCCAGTAAGTCTTTCGCGTTGCGGTGGAAGCATGAGAACATGCGTCAAATGGCATTGATCGCGATTTTCTCAATTGCGCTTACAATCATGATCTTGTTAGTCGTTTACGGTCAGGCCGGGAAACAAATTTCACTGGTTATTGATGGCAAAGCTCAGGTGGTAGAGACTCGTACAGGAATGCTTCAGGAAATGCTGGAGGAGCAGTCGATCACAGTCAGCCCTCACGATAAGGTATCCATGTCCATGAATGGGGCGTTAACAGATGGAGACCGAATCGTTATTGAGCGGGCCGTTCCAGTTAACATTACGGCAGACGGAGACACCAAGACTCTGTATACAACCGATTCATCGGTAGAAGATGCAATTCAAAAATCAGGTATTCAAGTTGAAAGTAATGATAAAGTGTATCCGGCGCTTGGAACTGCTATCAAAGCGGAGATGAAGATCCGTGTAGTGCGCGTAACAAAGCGTACAGTGGATGTAGAGCAACCGATCGCTTACAAAGTCATTAAAACGGCTGACCCTAGCTTGTACAAAGGTGATAACCGTGTCGTTGTGAACGGCAAAGAAGGCACAATTGTACAGCATATCGAAAAGGTATTTCAGGATGGAGAATTGGTCTCCAAAAAAATGGTCGGCAAATCTGTCGCTAATAATCGTGTAGATAAAGTGATCGCTGTCGGCACAAAAGCAAAACCGGTCGTGAAAGAACCTGAGATTCAGACCGTATCGGCTCAAACTTCAACAACCAAAAAGGCTACAACAACGAACTCGAAGAAAACATCTGCCTCGGGCAGCAAAGTGATTACCGTATCCGGGACTTCTTTTAAATACTCCAAAGTACTTAAAAATGTATCCATGACTGCTTACTCTTCCGAAGAGCCTGGCATTGGAACTAAAACAGCTTCCGGTACTCGTGTAACGGAAGGACGCACCATTGCGGTTGATCCCAAAGTCATTCCAATTGGCTGGTGGGTATATATCGAAGGTCTGGGATTCCGTCGTGCGGAAGATACAGGCGGTGCCATTAAAGGCAACAAAATTGATGTGTATTATGACAGTGTGAAGCATGCCCTGAATTTTGGACGTAAGAAAGGCAAGACGGTCTACGTGATCGGTCCGGTGAAGCCGGAAGCGAACTAAAATCGTTTTACTTTGAAATGGGAATGCTATAAAATAGTTGCATGAATGATTCATGCGGAATATGCGGCGGAGGAGTCTGAATTCAGTCTCCCCCGCCGTTTGGCAGAGAAGAGGATATTCCTCTTCTTTTTGCGTTAGAAAGGAAGAAATGGAACATGATAAAAGAAGTCATTGTGGTGGAAGGCCGTGACGACACGGTAGCTATCCGTCGGGCCGTGGAAGCCGATACCATAGAAACAGGTGGATCAGCAATCAACCAACGCATTCTGAAGCGGATTGCGCTTGCTCAGGAGAGACGGGGAGTCATTGTACTGACAGATCCGGATCATGCTGGCGAACGCATTCGAAAAATTATTGCGAACAAGGTGCCAGGCTGCAAACATGCCTTCATTCCGGAAGCCGATGCAACGCGCAAAGGGGACATTGGGGTGGAGAATGCCTCACCAGAGGCGATCCGTCATGCTCTGGCGCGCGTACATACTTCATACGAAGGTGCTCCGAGCCTGATCGATTGGGAGGACCTGATCGCGGCAGGACTTATTGTACATCCGCAGGCTGCTGCACGTCGCATGGAGATGGGCAATCTGCTGGGCATCGGATATTGTAACGGAAAGCAGTTCCATAAACGTCTCAGTGTATTTCAGATTACACGGGAAGAATTCTCTACAGCATTAGCGCAAATTGAACGTGAAGGATTGTGAGCATATGAAGAACATGGAAGAGACGATTGAAATTGCAACGCCCAAGCGTACGAAAGAGATTATTCAAAGACACGGATTCTCATTTAAGAAAAGTCTGGGTCAGAACTTTCTGATCGATCAAAATATACTGAACAAAATTGTTAATGCAGCCGATCTGGACGAGTCTAAGGGCGCACTGGAGATCGGGCCGGGTATTGGAGCCCTCACGGAGCGACTGGCTCGGGTAGCCGGTCCCGTCACAGCCGTAGAGATTGACCAGCGCTTGATCCCAATCCTGGGAGAAGTGATGCAGCCTTATTCGAATGTACGTGTTCATCATGGGGATGTGTTGAAGCTTGATCTGGCTGAGTTGTTTAATACGGATTTTGCATCCGTGGACAAAGTCAGTGTCGTAGCTAACCTGCCTTATTATGTAACGACTCCAATCATGATGAAACTGCTGGAAGAGAAGCTGCCGGTAGACAGCATTGTTGTCATGATCCAAAAAGAAGTGGCTGAACGCATGGCTGCTGCACCAGGATCAAAAGACTACGGTAGTCTAAGCATCGCAGTTCAGTACTACAGTATGCCGGAACTTGTGTGTATTGTGCCTCCTACGGTCTTCATTCCGCAACCTAATGTGGAATCAGCTGTCATTAAGCTGAAAGTGCGTGAGCAGCCACCAGTGGAGATTCCGGATGAAGCACACTACTTCGAAGTGGTACAGGCTTCTTTTGCCCAGCGGAGAAAAACAATCTCAAACAACTTGAAGGCACGTTTCTTCACAAAGGAGAACCGGGAACAGGCAGACATTCTGCTGGAGCAGGCAGGTATTCAACCGTCCCGACGTGGAGAGACGTTGAGTCTGCAAGAGTATGCCACACTCAGCACCGTAATGTGGGAAGCAGGGGTACGTGCAGCGCTGTAAAATTTGAATGAACCAAACCGGGTCTCTGCCCATACGATGGGGTAGAGGTGATTACGTTGATGAATATCGGAGACTTGGTCGTTCGGAAGTCATACGGCGGCGATGTGACTTTTCGGGTGGAAGGCCTCCAGTTGGATGCTGCGGTCATTAAAGGGACTGAGTTCCGGCTGATTGCCGATTCCCCGGTGGACGATTTGATACAGGTTCCCTACGAACCACAAAGCGCCAAGACCAGACAGGCGCATATTAAAGCACATCAGACCCTGTCCCGTCTGCAGCAGAATCGTATGGAACAGGCTGAGCGGAATCGTGAAGGTCTGGTACAGGATTGGTCTGCCCAGCAGGAACCGGCTTATTTTGAAATGCCTGGAAAGGTGCTTCATCTGGATGGAGATCCGAACTATTTGAAAAAAAGTATGGATCTCTATGAGCAACTTCGTGTACCCGCAGAGGGACAGTATGTCCATGAATCGGCAATGGCAGATACCTTATACCGCTTATTACCCAAAGTACGTCCGGATATCGTAGTTATTACGGGTCATGATGGGGTGTTAAAGACACGTCAGCCCTATGACTTATATAGTCTTGGTAGCTACAAGAACTCGCAAAATTTTGTGTCGGCTATTCAGGTGGCCAGACAATATGAACGCCATCTGGACGCCCTCACTATTGTTGCAGGGGCCTGTCAGTCCCATTTTGAGGCACTGCTGCGCGCTGGAGCGAACTTTGCCAGTTCCCCAGGCAGAATTCTCATTCATGCACTTGATCCGGTCTATGTGGCAGCCAAGGCCTCCTTTACCTCTGTGCGCGATACGGTCAACATGAGTGATGTTCTGCACAATACCATCAGTGGTAGCCAGGGTGTGGGTGGTGTCGAGACACGGGGGAGTTACCGGGTAGGTCTGCCTGGGCTGAATGATTTATCTACGCTAAAAGTGAACCCGTCGGCAGTCTGATGTAGGCCATTTAAAGTCCCAATTTGGGGCTTTTTTTGTTTGCAAAAAAATTCATTGACAACAACTTTTTGATGCTGATATAATAATTAGTTTTGATTTGACAATGACTGTAAAATCCGGTATAATGGACAAGAAAAGAGGTGGTCGTCGACAATGGCTAAAAACACGCTGTTGGATATCAAACGCAATCTCGATGCACATATTGGTCAGAAAATTATGTTGCGGGCTAATGGTGGCCGCCGTAAGACCATTGAGCGTACGGGTGTATTGGAAGAAACGTACCCTTCTGTTTTTATTGTTAAGCTTGATGAGGAGCAAGAAACCTTCAAGCGAGTATCTTATAGTTATGCGGATATACTTACGGAATCGGTGGAAGTCATGGTTTATGACCCGGGCAGCCAGACGCATAGCTCCTATATGGAGACGTAAGTATCGATTTACAGGCGATTCGCCCCACAAGGCGGATCGCTTTTTTGTTTTCTTTAAACACCAATTCTCCCTCTAACGTAACCCATACATACTCAGGAATGAGCGAGGAACGGTCGCGGCATACTATATGGACAGGTGAAGGGACAGTTTCTTAAGCAATGCAGGAAACTGAATATGGCCTGGTGACAAAATGTCCAAAACGTGAACGAACAACGAACTCATCACATTATGAAGGATACTTTGGAGGAGGATGGTTCATGAGTCGCAGAAGAAGAAGTGTCATGTCAGAGGATCTGAAGAATGAGCTCGCGAAAGATCTGGGCTTCTATGATACTGTGCAACAGGAAGGCTGGGGCGGAATTAAAGCCAAGGATGCAGGAAACATGGTAAAACGTGCAATTCAACTTGCTGAACAGGCTGCGCGCAAATCTTAATCCGTTTCAAGCAGACTTAAAAGCGGGGAAATCCGTCAGGAACAACCCCGCTTTTTCCCCTTAGATGCGGAATACAAATGACTTGACAGCCCCATTTTGATATAATATGTTAAGTTGTCTTAGGGAAAAGGTGAGGACGGGTGAACGCCTTGAAAATTTACGAAAAAGCGCCTGCTAAAATTAATTTGATGCTGGACGTTTTACATAAAAGAAGCGATGGATTCCATGAAGTTGAAATGATCATGACCATGGTCGATCTGGCTGATCGGCTGGAAATGTCTGAGCTGCCGCGAGATACTATTTTCATCTCCAGTCAGGCGGGTTATATCCCGCTCGATGAGAAGAATCTGGCTTTCCAGGCAGCCAGACTCATCAAGGAACGCTATAACGTGCGTACGGGCGTCCATATTCATCTGGATAAAAAGATTCCAGTTGCAGCCGGACTCGCCGGCGGCAGCAGTGATGCAGCAGCAACGCTGCGTGGATTGAACCGTCTATGGCGGTTGAATATACCGGATCACGAACTTCAGGAGCTTGGGGCTGAACTTGGGTCGGATGTTCCATTCTGTATCACAGGAGGGACTGCACTCGCTACAGGCCGTGGTGAGAAGTTAACTCCCATTCCTAATCCGCCGCAGTGCTGGGTAATTCTGGCCAAGCCTCCGATTAATGTGTCTACAGCTGATGTGTACGGAAGGTTCCGCAGTGACAAGATTGTTCGTCATCCGAGTGCAACTAAAATGAAGCAGGCTATACGCAATCAATCATTTACGGAAGTCTGTGACCAGATGGGCAATGTGCTTGAAGATGTAACGTTGAAGCTGTATCCGGAAGTTCAGCATCTGAAGGATGCCATGATTCGATTGGGTGCAGACGGCGTGTTAATGTCTGGTAGCGGTCCAACGGTATTTGGCCTGGTTTCCAAAGAATCCAAGGTTGCCCGGATATACAACGGTCTGCGTGGGTTCTGTAAAGAAGTTTACGCTGTGCGTATGTTGACGTGAAATTCGCTTTTATAATGTACAAACACGTATAAAGGTGTTATATTCTTAAATAATTATTCGGATTTGGATGTTTCCGTGATCGTGAGGATGGATCTCTGTGAAGAAGTTAAAACGAAGCGCAAGGCTGGTTGAAATGACGCAATACTTATTGTCCAGACCGCATACGGTTATTCCGTTGACCACATTTGCCGAACGTTATGGTGCCGCAAAGTCTTCAATTAGTGAAGATTTGGCGATTATCAAGGAAGTGTTCGAAGAAGGTGGGTCAGGAGAACTGCATACACTGGCTGGAGCAGCCGGGGGAGTAAGATGGATTCCGAAGGTATCCCGAGAACTGGCATTGGCATTTGCGGAGCGGCTCTCGACCCAGCTCGCGCAACCTGATCGGATCTTGCCTGGAGAATACCTGTACATGTCCGACTTGCTTGGTCAGCCCGCATTGATGAATGAAGCCGGCAAGATTTTTGCAACGGCCTTTGGCAATATGAATATTGATGTGGTTATGACGGTAGAAACCAAAGGAATTCCATTGGCTTATGCGACCGGAGCCCAGCTCAACCTGCCTGTCGTGCTCGTACGCAGGGACCATCAGGCTACAGAAGGATCGGCCGTAAGTATCAATTATGTATCCGGGTCCCACAAAAGTCTGCATACCATGTCCCTCTCTCGTAGGGCGATGCGTGAGCATTCCAGAGTACTTATTGTGGATGACTTCATGAAGGCCGGGGGTACGGTGCAAGGAATGATCGATCTTTTGGCCGAGTTTAATGCTACAGTAGCCGGGGTAGGGGTACTGGTGGAATCTGGTTCTGTGGATTCAGAAGAACGCCTGTTAACAGATTACGTATCTCTGGCGAAACTGACAGCGGTTGATGCCAAGAGCAGACAGATTTCCGTCAAGCCTGGCAACTATTTTGACCTGTAGAAAGATGACGAATGTTATGTCGTTAAAAGGTCTTTTCCATCGACCTGGCACTAACGTTGTCGAATTGTGTATTAAATAAAAAAATTCCTGAAATTAGGAAATTTTTGTGGTTATAAAAAGAAGGAGTTCGTATATGCTGTGTGGAATTATACACCAAGTTCTGATGGAAAAAGGTGGTGAACACACACATGCAAATTACGGATGTCAGACTCCGCCGTGTTAACTCGGAGGGGAGAATGAAGGCTATCGCATCCATTACCATCGATAACGAATTCGTCGTTCATGACATTCGTGTCATTGATGGTAACAACGGAATGTTTGTTGCTATGCCGAGCAAACGTACTCCTGATGGAGAGTTCCGTGATATCGCCCACCCGATCTCTTCCGGTACGCGTGAGAAGATTCAGGCAGCAGTTTTGACTGAATACGATCGTGCGGCAACTGAGGAAGAAGTCATTGAAGAAGGTGCCTGAGAACATTATTGGGGTTCGAAGGAAAAGAGAGCCATGTCTTATGGCTCTCTTTTCTTTTTGACCGGAATAAGATATATTCAGTATTGAGTTTATTAGCAGAGAACAAAAAGCGCATCGTGCGCTTGGTGGCAGGGCGGCATCTTAGGAATCATTGGGATTCGGTTAAGCTCGCAGGTACACGGCGTATACATATAGGTCACGATTCGTTGGTGTCCGCGTTGTTACGTGTGATTACAGAGACAGCAGGCGATGAACAGGACCGGCTTGAAGCCGGCTGAACGATACTCATTGGATATAGATCAGCAATGCATTTCAATGGGATTTTCAGAACAGGAGGTCGTTAATTTTGAAACGAATGGCAATCGTTCTTGCCGCAGGGCAAGGAAAACGAATGAAATCAAAATTGTACAAAGTACTGCATCCCGTATGCGGTAAACCTATGGTTGGACATGTGCTGGATGCAGCACTTAGCGCAGGCGTTGAACGCAGTGTAGTTGTAGTCGGTCATGGTGCCGAAGCGGTGCAGTCATTTTTGGGTTCCAGAGCGGAGTATGCACTTCAGGCGGAACAACTGGGTACAGGTCATGCAGTGAAGCAGGTTAAATCCTTGCTTGGCGGTGAAACTGGCTCTACGATTGTGGTCTGTGGAGATACACCACTTGTGACCAGTGAGACGTTGGAAGGTCTGATGAAGTTGCATGAGAGCAGCGGAGCAGCAGCCACAGTTCTTACGGCTCAGTTGGACAATCCCAAAGGTTATGGCCGCGTCATTCGCGGAGAAGATGGATCTGTACAACGGATTGTGGAACAAAAGGATTGCACAGAGCAGGAAGATGCTGTGAATGAGATTAACACAGGCACATACTGTTTCGATAATGCAAAATTGTTCGCTGCCTTGGAAAAAGTGACGAACCAGAACGCTCAGGGAGAGTATTATCTCACAGACGTAGTTGGCATTTTCCGCAATGATGGAGAAGTGGTTGAAGCTTACATGTCGGATGACATCGCAGAATCCATCGGGGTTAACGACCGTCTTGCACTTTCGCAAGCCGAAGCCTTCATGCGTGAACGTCTTGCCGTACGCCATATGTTGAACGGTGTGACAATCATTGATCCGTCATCGACATATATCGGAGCGGATGTTACGATTGGATCAGATACAGTTCTGTATCCGGGGACGATCCTCAAAGGCACAACTTCCATTGGTGAAGCATGTCATATTGGTCCTCAGGCAGATGTGGAAGACAGCGTTATTCAGGACGGAGTTACGATTAAACATTCGGTAGTATCCAATGCCGAGGTTGGTTCTGATGCAACGGTAGGTCCATTTGCTAATTTGCGTCCAGGGACTAAACTGGGTCGCAACGTAAAAATTGGTGACTTTGTTGAAGTGAAAAATGCTACAATTGATGAAGGATCCAAAGTATCTCATCTCAGCTATATTGGGGATGCCAAAGTAGGGAAAAACGTAAATGTTGGATGCGGGGCAATAACTGTCAATTATGATGGTTATAATAAAGCTGTGACAACGATTGAAGATGATGCTTTTGTAGGTAGCAACGTCAATCTGATTGCACCGATTACGGTAGGAAAAGGCGCTTATGTGGTTGCTGGCTCTACCGTTACCCATTCCGTTCCCGAGAATGATCTGGCCATTGCTCGTCCACGTCAGGAGAATAAACCTGGTTATGCGGAGAAGATTCGCGGACGTGCCAAAGCCAAGAAACAAAATGCCAAACCCCAATAAGGGGTTTTGATAACAAGATTGCCTCCCGAAGATCGGGGAGGTGCCGACATGTCGCAGACGCTTATTGATTCCAATGAACCAGCACGGAGGGTTTTTATTTTATGACTTATTTTGATTCGAAATTAAAAATATTTACTTGCAATTCTAACCCCAAGCTCGCCCATCAAATTGCTGATTATATCGGGATCCCTATGGGTGAATCTCACACAACCAGCTTTAGTGATGGCGAGATTCAAGTGAAACTCTCCGAGAGTGTTCGGGGTTGTCACGTTTATATCGTGCAGTCCACTTGCTTGCCGGTTAATGATAACCTGATGGAAATGCTCGTTATGATTGATGCACTCAAACGGGCATCTGCCAAGACGATTAACGTCGTTATTCCTTACTATGGCTATGCAAGACAGGATCGCAAGGCACGTTCGCGTGACCCGATTACAGCGAAACTGGTTGCTAACCTGATTGAAAAAGCGGGTGCAACCCGTGTTATCGCGATGGACTTGCATGCAATGCAGATTCAGGGATTCTTCGACATTCCAGTCGACCATTTGCTTGGCGTGCCAATTCTGGCTCAATATTTCCGGTCGAAACAGATCGAAAATCCGGTTGTTGTGTCGCCTGACCACGGTGGCGTAGTACGCGCACGTAAACTGGCTGATTTCCTGAATGCACCCCTGGCGATTATCGATAAACGTCGTCCTGAGCCAAATGTGAGCGAAGTGATGAACATTATCGGTAACATCGAGGGTAAAACAGCTATCCTGATCGATGACATTATTGACACGGCGGGAACGATTGTACTGGGAGCGAATGCTCTGATGGAAGGCGGCGTAAAAGAAGTATACGCGTGCTGTACTCACCCGGTATTGTCCGGACCTGCGATGGAACGTTTGGAGAATGCACCATTGAAGGAAGTCATCGTAACGGATACTATTCCAATTACGCATGCTAATCCGACAAGCAAACTCAAAGTGTTGTCTGTAGCGCCTTTGCTCGGAGAAGCGATTATCCGGGTTCATGAGGAATTGTCAATCAGCAAGCTGTTTGAAATTGAATAAGGATGTCTGCATAAAGTAGTAGAGGGGTTACGTTTTCCGGTTCAATGGAAAATGTAACCCCTGTCGGCGTGCCGTTTTATTAAAAGTTAAACAGACGCTGGTCAGCTAATACCCGGGGCGGGAGATAAATCGGAAACGACGCCGATGAAAAAGCGTGTCGGCAATTTCGACGAATTGATTATCGAAACGTGTGATTAGACCAATCTCAATATGGGTGTCGCGGTCGTATACCTGTACAGGTACGTGATATTCGAGATGATAGATAAAATCGCTATGTTGAGTCAGTTGTCCATTGTCTTCGCGCAAAACCCGCTCACCTTCCTGGGTCGATAAAATATTAACTGTGAACACTACAGTAAATCGATCTTTACTTTCTTGATATTATATGAAATATAAGATTCGAAGTCTATGCCTCACCTCAGGCTAATCCGAAGGAGGGAACAAGATGAAGTGGATTGTCGGACTTGGAAATCCAGGCTCGAACTATGCCAAAACCCGTCATAATATCGGTTTTATGGCACTGGATCGGTTGGCTGATCGTCATAATATCTCCATTACACAGAATAAATGTAAAGCGCTGATTGGAGAAGGCAATATTGGCGGTGTGAAAACCGTACTGATCAAACCAATGACCTATATGAACTTGTCTGGTGAATCGGTTCGAGCATATATGGATTTTTATAAAGTTAGTCTTGAAGATCTGATTGTTGTGTACGACGACATGGATACAGAGATTGGCAAAGTCAGATTGCGTTACCAAGGTAGTGCAGGCGGACATAATGGAATCAAGTCCATTATTCAGCATACCGGTACACAGCAGTTTAACCGGGTGCGCATGGGAATATCCCGGCCTGAACCAGGACATGCCATTGTTGATTATGTACTGTCGACATTTATGAAGAAAGAAAAGGAAGCCCTTGATCAGACCATTGAGCAAACATGTGATGCCCTGGAGCATAGCTTGACTCATACGTTTGAACAAACAATGGCGAAGTTTAACGGTTAATTTTGTAAGACATACTGGTAAAATGATCATAAAGACGGGTTCGATTCAGCCATACTGGACATACTGGATGTATAAACCATGTTCAGGAGGCATAAACATGTCAGTGAATTACGTATGTAGGCATTGCCGTACCTTTATTGGACGAATCGATTCTGCCCGGATAACGGAAGTAGAGCTCGGCTTTCATTTCTTGACCCCCGACGAGCGGAGGGATATAATAGCGTATAATTCCGGTGGTGACATTACCGTTCGGATTACATGTGATTACTGTAAGGAAGCCCTGGAGCACAATCCGGAGCTTAGCCTGCTCGCGAGTCCGCTTCAGTAGACATCGCCTGTACAGGATCGAATGACAGTTGAGGGCGGTTGCGTAATAACGCTCCACCTTTTATAGCCTTGGCAGCCTGCTGAGGCTTCTTTTCAGTTGGCATGAAAGTCATGGCTATCTCGAAATCAGGCTCAGCCGCATCAACAGATGTGGCAATGTTGCGAGTAATCCGATATGATGAAACAGGACAAAAAGGAATTTGTATCCATTTTAATAGTGATGCTACGCGTATGCGTGAGATAATCAAGTAAGTTATAAGAGAGGTGCCCCTTTTGTTACAAGCACTTATACAGGCTTTTTCCAAAGATCCGGATTTCGGATCCATTACAGCCGGAATCAAGTCCGGCATGAAGGAACAATTGGTTTCGGGTTTATCCGGCTCGGCGCGTCAGATTATGCTGGCTGCCTTGCATCAGGAAATGAACCGACCATTGCTCGTAGTAACACATAATATGTTTTCAGCTCAAAAAATTGCAGAAGATTTACAGGAAGCGCTTTCACCTGATCAGGTGTTGATCTATCCTGCCAACGAACTTGTCGCTGCGGAAGCTGCTGTTTCCAGCCCGGAAACATTGGGTCAGCGTATTGATGTGTTGGTCCGTTGCGCCCAGGGATTCAGGGGCGTTGTTGTTATTCCTTTTTCCGGGGTAAGACGTTATGTTCCGCTTCCGGAAGTGATGGCCAATGCTCGAATTTTGATCAAACAGGGTAACACACTTCAACTGGACTCCTTCCTACTGGAGATGGTAAAGCTCGGATACGAGCGTGTGGAACGCGTGGAATCTCGTGGTGAGATGAGTGTACGCGGAGGTATCATCGACTTCTATCCGGTTACTTCATCGATCGCATATCGGGTGGAGTTATTTGATGATGAGATCGACTCCATTCGGACATTTGATCCAGCGGATCAGCGTTCGATTGAACGGATTGAAGAAATTACGGTTTTACCATGCAAGGAGTTAATTGCAGATCGTGAACGTATGGAAAAGGCTGCCGATGCGGCTGCTCTTTTGCTGGAGCAACAACTGGAGAAAATGACGGACCGGCAGGCGAAGCTGCGTCTTCGTGAGGAAATTCACCGGGAGATCGAGCTTTTGCGGGAACACGTGTATTTCTCCGAAATGTATAAATATATTTCTCCGCTCTATCCGGAGAACAAAACGATCTACGACTATATGCCAGAAGATACCCTGCTGGTTCTTGATGAGCCTGCCAGACTATCGGAGACATCAAAACAGCTGGACCGTGATGAATCGGAGTGGAACCTGCATTTGATGCAAAACGGGAAAACACTTCCGGATCTTCCATTATCCGCAGACGGTGATGAACTCTTGTATGAGCGTCCATTCCAGACGCTGTTTATGTCGATCTTTTTGCGCCAAGTTCCACACACCCAACCACAGAACATTCTGAACTTCATCAGTCGTGGCATGCAGGATTTCCATGGACAGATGAACGTACTGAAGGCAGAGATGGAGCGTTGGCAGAAGGCCGGAGTCAAAGTGCTCATGCTGGCGAACGGTGAGGAGCGACTCGAGCGGATGCGCCGGGTACTGATGGACTATGATATTCCAGAGCCAGAGATGATGATCGGTAATTTGCAAACGGGATTTGAAATGCCGTCCATTCATTTGGCTGTTGTGACCGAAGGCGAGATGTTCTCGCAAAAACAGCGTAAAGTACGCAAACCGATTCGGAATGTAGATAATGCTGAACGGATCAAATCCTATAGCGAGCTAAAAGTGGGCGATTATGTCGTTCATCAGAACCACGGGATTGGTAAGTACCTGGGGATCGGCACCCTCGAGGTTGGCGGTATTCATAAGGACTACATGCATATTCTCTACGCGGGTGGAGACAAACTGTCTGTACCTATTGAGCAGATCGATCTGATTCAGAAATATGTTGGTTCCGAAGAGAAAGAACCGAAAATATACAAGCTGGGCGGCAATGAGTGGACACGGGTTAAAAATAAAGTCCGCACATCTGTACAGGATATTGCTGATGATCTAATTAAGCTGTATGCAGAGCGTCAGACCTCCAAAGGGTTTGGATTCGACAAGGATTCTGCGGAGCAGCAGGAATTTGAGGACATGTTCCCTTACGATGAGACACGTGATCAGGTGCGTGCGATCGAAGAAATCAAAAAGGACATGGAACAAAACCGTCCAATGGATCGTTTATTGTGTGGGGATGTTGGTTACGGCAAAACCGAGGTGGCTATTCGGGCTGCATTTAAAGCAGCTATTGAAGGCAAACAGGTGGCTGTACTCGTGCCAACAACCATATTGGCACAGCAGCATTTTGAGACGTTCCGTGAGCGCTTCTCCGGTTATCCGTTCAACATTCATGTGCTTAGCCGGTTCCGCTCCCGTAAAGAGCAGAATGAAACAGCCAAAGGCATCAAGGCAGGCACAGTGGATATTGTCATCGGGACACATCGATTGCTGTCGCAGGATCTGGTGTTCAAGGACCTGGGACTGCTCATTGTTGATGAAGAACAGCGCTTTGGTGTAACCCATAAGGAAAAACTGAAGAAGCTGAAAACCAATGTGGACGTGCTGACACTGACGGCAACGCCGATTCCGCGTACGCTTCATATGTCCATGCTGGGTGTGCGTGATCTGTCCGTTATCGAGACTCCACCAGAGAATCGTTTCCCGGTGCAGACCTATGTGGTTGAGCACAGCCAGGCGCTTGTACGTGAAGCCATTGAGCGTGAGCTTGCCCGTGGTGGGCAAGTGTATTACCTCTACAACCGTGTTCAGGGAATCCAGGAGATGGCAGCCGAAATTTCTGAACTTGTGCCTGAAGCCAAAGTTGGTGTAGGACATGGTCAGATGTCGGAAACAGAGCTGGAGAAAACGATTCTGGACTTCCTGGATGGTGAATATGACGTGCTTGTGAGCACAAGTATCATCGAGACCGGGGTAGATATTCCGAACGTAAATACACTGATCGTACATGATGCGGATAAAATGGGACTCTCCCAGCTGTATCAACTGCGCGGACGTGTGGGTCGTTCCAACCGTATTGCGTATGCCTATTTTACGTACCAACGGGATAAAGTGCTTACTGAAGTTGCTGAGAAACGTCTGCAATCAATCAAAGAATTTACCGAACTGGGTTCAGGATTCAAAATTGCCATGCGTGACTTGTCGATTCGTGGTGCGGGAAATCTGCTAGGAGCGGAGCAGCATGGTTTCATCGCTTCCGTCGGGTTTGATCTGTATTCCCAGATGCTCGCAGAGGAGATCAACAAACGCAAAGTTACGATGCTTGGCGAAGAGCCGGTACCTTCAGACCAGTGGAACACAACGCTGGATCTCAGTATCGATGCCTACTTGCCGTCCGATTATATCTATGACAGTATTCAGAAGATTGAGATCTACAAAAAAGTGGCGGTCATTGCATCCTTCGACGATGCGATGGAGTTGGAAGACGAATTGGTTGACCGATTCGGTGATCTTCCGGAAGCCGTCATTAACTTGCTGGCTGTTGCGCGGATGAAAGTATACGGCAAAATCTACGGTATTGAGTCCATTTCCCAACGTGGTGAGGACATTACCGTGAAGTTCTATGAAGGGCGTGAACATGCCTTTGAACTCTCGAAAATCGCGCACATTGGAAATCAGTTCGAAAGACGTGTACAATTTGAACAAGGACCCCATATGCTGATTCACGCTAAAGGCAAGGGGCTTGGGGATAAGCAACTGATGGAGCTGGTAGAGAAAATTCTGGAGTCCATGAAAACTGCTTTTAAATCAAAGGGGGAACTAAAGGATGTTACCAAAGTATAAAAAAGTAGGAAAAGTACTGTCTGTGAGCATGGTTGCAGTACTATCCTTATCACTGCTTGCTGCATGTGGCAAGAAGGAAGAAGCAAAAACACCTGAATCCACGGATACAAGTGCTGTAGTCGCTACGTATGATGGTGGTACTATTACAGCCAATGAATTCGATATGGAGCAACGTGTCATGAAATTCCTCTATCCGGAGTATGCACAAATGATGGATATGGACGATTTCAAAGAGTATCTGGTAAAACAGGAAGTTGCTTATGAATATCTGAGTGGCAAAGCAAGTGAAGAAGCCAAAACAGCAGGTACAAAAGCGGCAACTGAGCAATTCGATAAAATGAAAGCTTCTGTTCAGGCAGATCAATGGACAGAAATGCTCAAAGCTCAGAAACTGACTGACGACAACATTAAAGACTACATGACTCGGATCATGACAGTAATCAAAGATAAAGAAACAGGCGTTACGGACGATGCAATCAAGGCTGAGTTTGAGAAAAACAAAGATCAGTTCACAACGGCTTCCGTTCGTCACGTGCTGATTAACTTCACAGATCCAAAAACGCAAAAAGAGCGTAAAAAAGAAGATGCACTTAAAATTGCAAAAGAAGTAAAAACCAAGTTGGATGGCGGAGCTGATTTTGCTGAAATTGCAAAAAAATATTCCGAAGATCCAGGTTCTGCTGAAAAGGGTGGACTGTATGAAAATACACCTGTAGGCAGCTGGGTAGAGGCATTCAAGGAAGCTGCAAAAACATTGCCACTGAACAAAATCAGTGATCCAGTAGAGACAGAGTACGGTTACCACGTCATGAAAGTGGAAGCTCGTACAGAAGCTGACTTTGCCAAATTGACGGCTGAACAAAAAGAAAGTCTGAAGAGCCAATTGGCTGCAGCTGAAATCGATACGTTCATGCAAAATGAATTGGACAAAATCGTAAAAGAAGTTAAACTGCCAAAAACAGAAAAAGCTGAAGAAGGTAAGACTGAAGGCACAACTGAAGGCACTACGGGTACAGGAACTGAAGGAGAAAAAACAACCGAACCAAAAACGGATGACTCCACAGGTACGGATACCAAGACTGACCAAGGTACGACTGGAACAGACAAAGATGCAACTACAGATGAAGGTACAAGCAGCAAGTAAGCTGGTAAAATTGCTGTGTTAGCATACGTTCAGGGGTTAAATTCGCCCGAATGAATGCCTTGTACTTTGTAAATATGGACAACCATACAGAGAAGCAAGGGGAGGACTTAGGACCTCCTTCTTGCTTCTTCTTTTATATATTCAAGTCATATGGGTACATGGTCGCCTTCTTCGAAAGTTACACAACTATATTCTCCGAAGCATGTATAAGGAAATGGGAACAGATGAATACTATGGTCAAGATATCACACTAAACGTTCTGGGACTTTCCTCTACCCATTAAGGAACAGTAGTTGAAAAATCTTCTCGAGAAAGTGGGGCAACATGTGAAATGAAAGCTACTGGTATTGTCCGCCGTATAGATGACCTTGGTCGTGTGGTCATTCCAAAAGAAATTCGCCGTACGTTACGTATTCGTGAAGGTGATCCACTGGAAATTTTCGTGGATCGTGATGGAGAAGTTATCCTTAAAAAATATTCGCCAATCGGTGAACTTGGTGATTTTGCCAAAGAATATGCAGAATCCCTGTATGAGAGTACAGGACATGTAACGATGATTTCTGACCGGGATACCATCATCACGGTGGCAGGTGGTTCGAAAAAAGAGTATTTGGACAAGCAGGTAGGTCAACTGTTAGAGGGATGTATGGAAAACAGAAAGACCATTTTGGAAACAAACAACGGTTCTTATGAGCTTAGCAAAGATCATGACGAGACGTTATCCTCTTTTGTTATTGCGCCGATTATTTCAGGTGGTGACCCCATCGGAACGGTTATCCTATTCAATAAGGATGAATCGGTGAAGATGTCTCAGATGGAAGTGAAGATGTCTGAGACGGCTGCTGGTTTCCTTGGCAAGCAAATGGAACAATAGATCGCAGATCAACTCCTGGTGCCCTGTCTTGGGCATACGGGAGTTTTTGCATTTTAAGGGACAACGAAGTTAATCCGGATGATTGTGATGGGGGAGGGTTAGTCTGTGTGCCTTCAGGCAGTTATAATAGCAAGGTATGCTTAAAAGGATTACGCGGGAGGGACTTATGAAACAGCCGTCTACAGGCTCAAGGCTGCTACAGGGTGCATTTATACTTGGGCTTGCTGCCATTATCTCTAAAATTATTGGTGCTTTTCAGAAGATTCCGCTGCAGAATCTGGGGGGAGACGGTGTATTTGGCATCTACAATACGGTATATCCGTTATATATGCTCATTATCACGCTTGCTGCTGCAGGGCTGCCGCTGGCCGTATCCAAATTCGTAGCAGAACAGAACGCACTTGGAAGACCAGACGAGAGCAGAAGAATTATTCGACTATCTTCCCTACTGCTCGGGGGAATTGGAATTATAATGGCGCTCTTGATGTATGCAGGTGCGCCACTGATCGCTGACATGATTGGCAACCGCCATGTGGTTCCATCGATTCGTGCAGCTTCATGGGCGTTATTGTTCGTACCGGTGATGACAGGGCTGCGGGGATATTTTCAGGGATTACAACAGATGGTTCCAACAGCGGTATCACAAGTGGTGGAGCAGACGATACGTGTCACCGTCATGATTGTTTTGCTTCTGTGGTTGATGAGACGGGATGCTTCGCTTGAGACTATTGCTGCTGGTGCCATGATGGGCTCCGTTGCTGGTGGAATGGTTGGGCTGTTAACCATGTTAGGATACATGGTCCGTCACCGGCGAAAAGGCAGGGAAGTGGTCAACGGGCAATTGAATTCGGAATGGAGCAGTAACAGTGGAGAGGTTGGATCAGATCGTCATGAGCGTCAGGAGAATACACCGGTTACGCCGCTTAAGAAAACGGTGAGTGCTATTAACCCGGCTCTGGCAGAAAGATCACGATCCAATGGGGAGTGGATCAAGACGCTGCTCATGTACGCCATTCCCGTCTGTCTCGGGTCACTCGCCGTGCCGTTGATGAATCTGGTGGATACCTTCACCGTGCCACGGCTTCTACGGGGAGAAGGGCTGGATGAGCTCCAGTCGATGGTTTCCTTCGGCATCTACAACCGTGGATTGCCGCTGGTTCAACTAGTGACGATGCTTGCCACGTCACTGTCTGTGCTCTTTATTCCGGCGATGGCGGAAGCCCGGTTAAAGGGCGGGCCAGAAGCCGTCCGGCAGCAAGCAGGCCTCGCGCTGGGCTGGTTCTGGTTGATCGGCCTGGCGGCATCCGCGGGTCTCGCGGTGCTGGCGGAGCCGATTAACCGCATGCTGTACGGAGATGCCGCAGGCACCGAAGCACTGCGGTACATGGCGCTGACGGCTGCGGGCAGCACCGTCAGCATTATTGCGGCGGCGCTGCTGCAAGGCCTCGGCGCCGTGCGCGCACCCGCGTTCAGCATGCTGGCCGCCGCAGGCGTCAAGGCGCTGCTGAACGTCATGCTTGTGCCGGCGCTGGGCATCAGCGGCGCGGCCCTGGCAGGCGCAGTCGCCTACATGCTGGCGGCTGGCCTGAATGTGGCGCTGCTGGCGCGACTTGTCGCCCTGCGCCCTGCCCCTGGCGCCGTCCTGGCGAAACCGGCGCTGGTGATCGCCGCCATGAGTCTGGCGGCGTTAGGCACGGCCTGGGCCGCCGAAGCCGTGCTCGGCGGCATGGGTGTCGCGGCCGACCGCAGGCTGGCCGCGCTGGGCGTGAGCCTGCTGGGCATTGCCGCAGGCTCGGCCGTGTTCTTGCTGGCGGCGGCCCGGACAGGGCTACTGACCGCCGCGGAGCTGGCGGCTGTGCCCAAGTTGGGGCCTCGCCTTGCCAAGCTGCTGGGCAAACTGCGTGTGCTGCGCTAGCTTCATGCTCACGGTGCTTCTACACCCAGCACAGCGAATATGCAATTATAGGATATCGAATGATTCTGGTATAATACGTGTAATTAGTCCTGTTCAGGCATGATGAATCAGTGAGCCTGGACAGGATAGTCCGGATGGAGGTTTACGTAATGAGTGCAGCTTTAACCGTAGTGGGTCTTGGATCTGGAGATGCAGACCAACTGACCGTAGGTATTATCAAAAAAATGAAACATGCAGCTACGCTGTATGTACGTACCCTGGATCATCCCGTATTGAATGATCTGAAGCAAGAGGGACTGGAGATGACATCATTTGATGCGATCTATGAGGAGAAGTCCTCCTTCCCCGAAGTATATGATGAGATCGCGAACCAACTGATAGAAGCCGCTCGCGAGGGTGAGGCTGGAACGGAGATTGTGTATGCCGTACCTGGTCATCCGATGGTGGCAGAAGCAAGTGTACGCCTGCTCAAAGAACGTTGTCCGCAGATGGGCATTTCACTGCGTGTCATGGGTGGAGAGAGTTTCCTGGACGAAGCTTTTATACGGCTTGGATTCGACCCGATTGAAGGGTTTCAACTTCTGGATGCCAGCAGCCTGAACACGGAATTGGTACAACCACAGCTACATACGTTGATCGGACAAGTCTACGATGTGTTCACTGCTTCGGATGTGAAGCTATGCCTGATGGAGGTTTACCCGGATGATTATCCGGTATTTGTGGGTCATGCGTTGGGTGTGCAGGGTCAGGAGGTCATTCACAAGATTCCATTGCACGAACTGGACCGGATCGAAGGGTACGGCAATCTGTCACTGATCTATGTACCGAAGAACACTGATGATGCCCTGCGTCGCCGTTCCTTTGCGCGTTTGCATGAGATCGTCAATATTCTTCGCAGTCCGGGTGGCTGTCCATGGGATCAGGAGCAGACGCATCAGTCCATTCGCAAAAACCTGATTGAAGAGACCTATGAGGTCATTGAGACGATCGATGAGGATGACCCCGACCATATGAAAGAAGAACTGGGTGATCTGCTGCTGCAGATTTTATTGCATTCCCAGATGGAAGAAGAAGTAGGCACATTTAATGTGTATGATGTCATCGAAGGTTTGAATGATAAGCTGATCTTCCGCCATCCACATGTTTTTGGTGATAATAAGGCAGAAGACGCGATTGAAGCTCTTCAGAACTGGGAACAGATGAAGGCAGAGGAGAAGAAGCGCAAAGGCCAGGATCAGCAGAAGGTTTCCGTGCTGGATGGTATACCGCGTGACTTGCCTGCATTGATGAAGGGATACAAGTTACAGAAGAAAGCAGCCAAAGTAGGCTTTGACTGGGATGATGTTGAAGGTGTGTTTGCCAAGATCGAGGAAGAACTGGCGGAGTTGAAAGAAGCGGTGCAACAAGGCCAGTCTGCGGAAGAACGGAAGCTTGAACTGGGTGATTTATTATTCGCAGCCGCAAACGTTGCAAGATTCATCGATACGGACCCGGAAGAGGCGCTTGCTGCGACCAACCGCAAGTTCATGGGGCGGTTCCAGTACATCGAAGAGCGTCTTCGCGAACAGGGAAGAACACCAGCAGATAGCAATGTAGAAGAGATGGAGCAATTCTGGCAGGATGCGAAGAAGGCAGGATTATAACAGGTTCAATTTTCTGGGAAAAGCCAGATAACCTTATTCCATTCATGCTATGCAGTGTGTTATGATAATACGAACATGTGTTCATCTGTCCTGACTGGGATAGGTGTTTAGCGACGGATGGTTTCGGGTACTGGTCTTAGACTGTTGCCTGCGTACCATCGACAAAAAGCTAAAAAAAGTCGCGGACTAAGGCAGGATTTCAGATGCCAAGCCAGAATACATGTGTAGTAACCTAACGCGAATCAGCGGCAATCAATGTATTGTCAGGAATCGCAGATACTTTTTTTTCAATTTGGGAGGCTTTTAAAAATGAACAAAACAGATCTGATTAACAACATTTCAACCAAAAGTGGTTTGACTAAAAAAGACGTTGAGTCCGTATTGAACGGCTTTTTGGGAGAAATTACAGATGCACTTGCCAGCGGAGACAAAGTACAATTGATCGGCTTTGGCACTTTTGAGACCCGCAAACGTTCCGGTCGTACCGGACGTAACCCACAAACAGGGAATGAAATTGTGATTCCTGAGTCCACTGTTCCTGCATTCAAAGCAGGCAACAAACTTAAAGAAGCCGTAAAATAATGCGTCTTGATAAATTCCTGAAGGTCTCCCGGCTAATCAAACGCCGCACTGTGGCCAAGGACGTCTCTGAACAGGGACGTGTTCTGGTGAACGGACGTGAAGCTAAGCCCAGCGCCGCTGTCAAAGTGGGCGATGAGCTGACGGTTCAGTTCGGTCAGAAACTGGTCACTGTGAGGGTGGAACGAATTGCCGAGAGTACCAAGAAGGATGAGGCGAGTAGCCTCTACACCTTGGTGAAGGAAGAGCCGATCGCCAAGGATAACGGAATGAACTGGTAACAGTACATCTGGTATTAAATATTCATTCAATGCAAGTTGAATCGAAACGTCCTCCTGTAACAGGGAAGGGCGTTTTTGTTTTTACTGGATGCCGGGTTATTTGTTCAACAACGCTGGTTCTATTCCAACCTCCACACCCATAAGCTAGGTGTAAGAAGGAGGGGTACATGCCATGGTTGAGCACGGTAAGGCCAAACAGCATCATCTAAGCATGCAGAATCGGAAACTGCTGGATCTGACGGGTGTCTCCAACGTGGAGAGCTTCGACAGTGAGGAATTTTTGCTGCAGACTGAACTTGGGCATCTGACCATCCGGGGGCACAATTTACATATCAAAAACCTGAGCCTGGAGGAAGGTCTGTTATCCATTGAAGGCACTGTCAGTTCGCTCCAATATCTGGACCCCGGTTCCCAGTCCAAAAATGGTAAAGGCCTGTTTGGCAAGATGTTCCGATGAGTCCGGATACTCAATGGATCACATTGATGTGGATGCTTACTTCGGGGGTCGTGATGGGAATGGCCTACGACAGTTACCGGGTACTGTCCGGACAGCTGCGGTTTCCGAGATGGAGTATTCACACGCTCGATCTGTTGTACTGGGTTGCTTCCGCGCTGTTCGTTTTTCGGATGCTATACGCCGGAAACCACGGACAGTTGCGGTTTTATGTCTTTTTGGGGCTGATTATAGGGGTTTGCTTCTATTTTTGGCTTTTAAGTGTTACAACCCAGCGTTTTGTGGTAATGTTAATTAAACTCGCAAGAACGCTGATTCATTGGTGTGGACATATCCTTAACATCCTGATCGTTATGCCGGCTAAAGGAATTTATAAGTTAATTCGCGTATTATTCGGTTTTGTAATTGCGATACTATTATTCCTGGGCAGGCTGGTGCTACAGTGTTTGGTACCTTTCGGCAAGTTGTTCCGCTGGATGTTTAGGCCGCTCCTGAAACATTGGGTAACGCCACGCTTCATGATCCGTGTGGGTACAAGAATTGCAGCGATGTGGAAACGCTGGTTTTAAGGAGGTCCGTAATGGGTAAAACACCTGTGGGCAGATCAAAGGCTCCAACTAACCAAGGAAAATCTGCCGGTGCAAAAAGGCGCCTCATGCTTTGGATGACGTTTATGATTGTATTTGTAATATGGGCAGGATATACATTCCTTGTGCAGACTGCACAAATTTCGGACAAGAGTTCTCATCTGGCCACTCAGCAAGCTTCAAAGGAAGATACGTTGAAGAAGCTGGAACAGTTGAAGTACGAAGTCAGCCGGTTGAATGACCCTGAATACATAGGACAGCTGGCACGGAAAAAAGGATATTATCTTCCTGAGGAAACGCCGATCCAGGTTGAAGAGTCAGGGAACTGATGGAATTCGGTCTATTACCGAGCTAGGTTTGTTATCCGTGTGTCTGAAGCCGTTAAACCGGAAAAAATAGGCTCTCTGATGGGGTAGTGTTCAGTTGACCTTGGTTTATGGCATAAGGTATAATTACATTAGCGCAGCATTGATTTTGGCATTCAAAAAATCGGGTTGTATATTTTTAAGGGAGGATCATTTTATTCTATGGCAATTGAAGTGGGCACCAAGTTAGAGGGCAAGGTGACAGGAATCACGCATTTTGGAGCATTTGTGGATCTGTCAGGAGGTGTCACGGGTCTCGTTCACATCTCGGAAATCGCCGACAATTACGTCAAAGATGTCAACGACCACCTGAAGCTGAATGACCTCGTTACAGTGAAGGTTATCAACGTTGACAAGGATGGCAAGATCGGACTTTCCATTAAGCAAGCTGTTGACAAACCGGTTGAGCAACAAACCCAATCTAGACCCCCGAGAGCTCCTAGACCGGAACGCAGTGGAGGAGATCGCGAACGATTCAGCGGCGGAGGCCCAAGTGGTGGCCAAGGTCGTGGTGGCGGCGGTGGATTTAACCGTGGTGACCGCGGAGGCCGTTCTTTCAAGCCCGCAGCAGGCAAACCTTCATTTGAGGATAAAATGTCACGCTTCCTGAAAGATAGTGAAGAGCGGATCTCTTCGCTTAAGAAGAACACAGAAGGCAAACGCGGAGGCCGTGGAGCAAAGCGTGTGTAATCTGTCACAACCTGATCTAAACATATAAGTAAAACCGTTAGCCCATGGGCTAACGGTTTTTTTGCGTTTCTTTCACAGATAAGTAGTTGAATAGCTTTTTTTGTAAGGTGAAGCTCCATATCCCCAGTTTTTCTGCACGGCAAAATGAAACCATAAGAACATTTGTCGTCTACCATTTTTTACCGACAGGTTTCCGTGGCATTCCACAGTTATCCTGCTCAAATGGTGGCGAGACCAAACCATCTCCGGTTCAAAATCAGACATTCCGATTGTCGGAATCAAGTAGGAGAATGAATGAAACCACAATAAGGCCGGGGTTTCGCTCCACCGCGCCAGGCTTGTTTCTTTTGTCGTAAACTTTTTGGACCCTGCCCACCTATTCTGACAAACTACGTCTTCTAATCTATCTATAATCAGAACCATCGAGAACGAAACACGAAAATTCAAATTAATCGAATGGGGTGCCTTGAGGATGATGGAAAAGTGGAATGTCATTCAATTTCCGGGAATGAAAGCAGGTAAAGGAGGTACGGAAGCTCGGGAGGAGCTGTCGGTACGTCTGAAACAATGGCTTGGCTCCCGCAAGGCTGTCCAGATGGTTGCTTCCCGCAAATGGGTACTGTTGCTTACGTTTATGGGGTTCCTGCTCGGAAAGGCAATGATCCTGAATGAGTTATCTCCCTTTGCCATTGCTTACTTCGCCGTAATTGCTTTCATGCGCAGGGATTACATCATTCCGGTAGGCGCCGCTCTACTCGCAGGTAGTCTCTTTGCACCGTTTCCGGTACCACTCATTGTTGCATCGGAGATCGCCATCTTTTATCTGCTCTTCCGCGGTCTGGAGTCATATGATCGTGCTGAGTTATCTTATGCACCAACGATGGTGTTTACGACTACATTTATGGTCAAGTTATTCGCGGTTGTGATTGGATCATCCTTCAGCTGGTACGCGATGCTGATGCTCACGATGGATTCGATATTAAGTTTCGTGCTCACCCTTGTTTTTATACAAGCCATACCGATCTTCACTTACCGCAAAAAAAAGTTCAGCCTAAAGAACGAGGAGATCCTCTGCCTGATCATATTGCTCGCTTCCGTTATGACGGGAGCCGTAGGGTGGACCATTCAGTCTTTATCCGTCGAGCATATGCTCTCCCGTTATCTCATATTAATCTTTGCGCTGGTGGGCGGAGCCCCCCTTGGAGCCTCAGTTGGGGTCATTACCGGCTTGATTCTGAGTCTGGCTGACATGTCAGCGGTGTATCAGATGAGCCTGCTTGCTTTTGCCGGGATGCTGGCGGGTATGCTTCGAGAAGGCAAACGTGCGGCGGTTGCACTGGGCATGCTACTGGGTTCGTCCATTCTATCCATATATCTGGGCGGACCGGGCGATGTGATGAACTCATTATGGGAGACGTGTGCAGCTATCGTACTATTCATGTTAACACCTAAAAGCCTGATGACGGCGATATCCAAATATGTACCGGGTACGCAGGATCATACGAAATCGCAGCATGAGTATGCCAAACGGATACGGGATATCACGGCAGAACGGGTAACCCGGTTCTCACAGGTATTCCGTCAATTGTCACGTAGCTTTGATCAGATGTCCGGTGCAGGGGAGCAGGTACAGAAAGAAGGTGGAATGGACCATTTCATGAATGCGGTTGCCGAGGGCACATGTGCAAGCTGCTTCAAGCGTACACAATGCTGGGATGCGAAGTTTATTCAAACCTACAAATATATGACGGACGTGATGAGTACGATTGAAGGAAACCCCGAGATTTCAGGCAAGCAGATTCCAGTCGACTGGAACAGGGTGTGTGCGAAACCTGAAGAGGTCCTTGAGGTCATGCGTGCCCAGTATGGACTGCATCAACATAACATGCAATGGAAGCGTCAAATTATCGATAGCCGGCAGCTGGTTGCAGAGCAATTGTCCGGTGTATCTCAGGTCATGGAGGACCTGGCCAAAGAAATTCAGCGGGAAAGTGATGAGATGGTACAGCAGGAGGAGCAGATTCGGGACGCACTGGAGTCACTGGGCTTGTCCATTCACTCCATTGAGATCATCAATCTGGAAGCGGGCAATGTAGAGATTGAGATTGTACATGCATATACACGTGGATTCGATGAGTGCCGGAAAATGATTGCTCCGCTGATCTCGGATGTACTGGACGAGCATATTGCCGTCTTGCATGAGACCATGACCGATCCTCGTCAGGGACTGGCAACCGTCACGTTTGGTTCGGCCAAAACCTTCGAGGTTACCACGGGTGTTGCTGCCGCCGCAAAAGGGGGAGATGTGATGTCAGGCGACAGCTTCAGTACGGTTGAGTTAGGCAACGGTACATTCGCTGTGGCGCTCAGTGATGGAATGGGCAATGGAGAACGGGCACGCATGGAGAGCAGCGCGGCGCTGAACATACTGGAACAGTTGTTACAGTCCGGCATGGACGAGAAACTGGCCATCAAATCCGTGAACTCCGTTCTGATGCTGCGCTCCCCTGAAGAGATGTATGCAACAGTGGATATGGCGCTGATCGATGAATATACGGCAGAGACCACGTTTATGAAAATCGGATCGACGCCAAGTTTTATCAAACGAGGACAGGAGGTTATTCAGGTTTCAGCCAGCAATTTGCCAATCGGTATTATTAAAGATATTGAAGTTGATCTGGTGACGGTACAGCTTCAGCCGGGGGATATCCTCATTATGATGACGGATGGCATCTATGATGCACCGGGGTATGCGGTGAACAAAGAGTTATGGATGAAACGGCTCATTCAAGAGATTGATACAGATGATCCACAAGATTTGGCCGATTGCCTGCTTGAAAGTGTCATAAGATATCAGCAGCATGAGATATTGGATGATATGACCGTCGTTGTTGGAAAAGTAGAGCATTTCCGCCCTGAATGGGCCACACTGCGTGTGCCTGGCATCAACCGGATGGAGCGTCCACGGACCGTCAGTTAATTGCATATTCTTCTGTTTGAAGTCTCTTCATTCTGGCAATGCTAGTCATAGAGTTGGAGAGTAACGAATAACGGAGGGATATCGGATGAAACAAATCTTATTGATCACCGACGGTTGTTCCAATGTAGGACCAAGTCCGGTGCTGGCAGCGGCCGAAGCGCTGGAAGAGGGGATTACGGTTAATGTGGTTGGCGTGATTGATTATGGAACCATTGGTGAGCTGGGTAGCCGGGAGATTGAGGATATTGCCAGAGCCGGAGGTGGAATCAGCCAGATTGTAGGTACACGTCAGCTTGCCCATACGATGCAGATGATGACAAGGAAAACGGTGGTTCAGACCATTCAGCAAGCGGTTAATAGAGAGTTAACACAAATTTTGGGAGAGAAGGAGCCCAAAACGGTAACCGATCTGGAGCCTGCACAACGCGCCCGGGTCGTTGAAGTGATGGATGATATGGCTGAAACTACAGCGTTACAGGTTATATTGCTAATAGACGTCAGTGCCAGCATGAAGCCCAAACTGGCTGCGGTAGAAGAAGGCATTCGTGATTTAATGTTAAGTTTGCAGGCGCGTATAGGTCAGAGCAAGCTTTCCGTATTTCATTTTCCCGGACGACACAGCGGAGAAGATGCGGTAATGGATATTGACTGGACAACGGATCTAGGCCGTGTTCGGTCCTTGTTTGGAAGGTTGCAGATGAAGGGTGCAACGCCGACAGGTCCTGCAATTCAGAAGGTGATTGATTTTTACCGTTATGGTACACTGGAGAAACAGCAGGAAATAGAAGGGAACTATCGCATTGAAAGAGAAGGGATGCTCGGTGACAACGTTGTCTGACGCCTCTTTCCCGCCAGGAACAGTGGTTACAGGGAAATGGAATCGCAGTCGTTACACGATTCGGAAGCTACTGGGCAAAGGAGCTAATGGCATCGTTTTTCTTGTCCAACGGGGTGAAAATGGCAAACACTATGCGCTAAAAATGGGATTTGATCCGGTTGATCTGCAATCGGAAGTCAATGTGCTCAAATCTTTTCAACTACAGCGTAATCATGAGGCCCTTCGGCAGAGCGGCATTCCTTCCTATCTTAAAGATGTGGATGATTATGCCGTTCGTGGCCGGGATATTCCCTTTTATGTGATGCGTTACGTTAGAGGTGAGGCACTTCATCACTTTATTCGGCGTCAGGGGACAGACTGGACACTTCTGGTGGGACTTAGACTCTTGCAGAAGCTGGCACAATTGCATCAGGCAGGATGGGTGTTTGGTGATCTCAAACCTCAGAATGTGTTGGTATCCGACTATGGGCAGGTGGAATTGATCGACTACGGCGGAGTTACGTCGATTGGTCGAAGTGTCAAACAGTTCACCGAATGGTATGATCGGGGCTTCTGGAATGCAGGTAGCCGTACGGCAGATGGTACCTATGATGTATTTGCATTTGCATTATTGTTGATTCATGTACTTGAAGCAGACGCGCTCAAGGCACTGGCAGCCGAAGGATTACCGCAACTGCGAAGTGTGAATCAGCTCGTAGCATTGGTGGAGCGCAGTGAACGACTGGGTCCTTTTCGCAATTGGACGACTCAGGCATTACGAGGTCAGTTTCGTGATGCAGGTCATGCGGCACAAGGGTGGAAGGAAATGATGGCACGCCCCACGCCTCTCCGCCGTCGTTCCAAAAGTACAACACCGCGCTGGCTTAAAAACGCATTTGCTGTATCTGTGATATTACTTATTGGAGTGCTCATCTATGCACTACTTTTCTGATCTGTGAGAGTGCATATACATAACGCAAGGAATGAGGAACAGGTATGGAGGCTTTACGCTGGAACATGCTGGTGAAGAACGTGCTGGATGCAGCGGAAGAGCATCAGTTATGGGTTCCCGGGGATCGGATTGTCGTCGCAGTATCGGGCGGGCCGGACTCGGTAGCTTTTTTGCATATCATGCACGAGATCAGCAAGCGGCATGTGCCACTTGAATTGATCTGTGCCCACGTGCATCATGGCTTCCGGAGTGAATCTGATGATGAAGCCGAGAAAATGATGGAACTGGCACAGCAGCTTGGTATTACATTTGAATGGACCAAGGCCGATGTACCTTCATATATGGAGCTGACGGGTCAAGGACCACAGGAAGCAGCCCGCAACAAGCGATATGCCTTTTTGCACGAAGTGGCTTCCAAATATAATGCGGCAAGCATCGCTTTGGCACATCATGCCGATGATCAGGCGGAGACGGTCATGCTTCATTTGCTTCGTGGAACCGGCTTGTCGGGACTCTCAGGAATGAAGTTTAAAAGACGAGAAAAAAATGTGGAACTTATTCGTCCATGCCTTCGTATAAACAAGACAGACCTTGTAGAAGCTTGTAATACCCAGGGTTTTATGTATTTCAATGATGAGAGCAACGCCCTGCGTAAATATCGGCGTAATGCCATTCGCTTGGATGTGCTTCCTTTTTTGGGGCAGTATAATGGACAACTCACGCCGTCATTGAATCGGCTTGCCGAAATTGTGGGTGATGAAGACGATTTCATTGAGCAGAGTGCATATGACACATACAGGTGTCTAGTGCAGGTGAACGGCGGAAGGCAAACCTTTGAGGTGCCTTCCTTCTTGAAGTTACATGTCGCTTTACAACGAAGGTTGATTAAACTAATATTGAATTATCTGCCTTTGGACAGTGATTTTGTCGACTTTACCCGTATAGAAACCATTCGGCGCAAGGTCATGGAGACCCATGTGACGACCTGGAGCCTGGATATAGGACAGACACTCGCCTGCACTCGGGAGTATAATCTGATTTCTTTTGGCATACGGACGGACGTACAGGATCAATCTTACGAGTATCGTCTTGCGCAATGGAGTGGAACTTATGAGCTTTCACTCACCCCAATTAACCGGTATATTCGGTTGATGACGGTGAGTCCCGAGGACTATCATGTACCGGAATCGGCGGATCAAGCCGCGTTTGATGCGGATCAACTGCTTATGCCGCTGGTTGTGCGTTCACGGTTACCTGGAGATACCATGAAAGTGATGGGATTAAACGGAAGCAAAAAGGTGAAAAATATTTTCATCGATGAGAAAATCCCCCCATCTGTCCGTCCACGTATTCCTGTGGTATGTGATGGAGCAGGTCATATTATCTGGTTACCGGGTGTTCGACGGTCCAATGTGGCTCCTGTCAGGGAGGGCACTTCCGCAATCCTGTACATGACTGTAGGCGATTCAGCGATTCAGGGGTAGTGGTTATGGTTCAGGTAAGGCTTTCATAGTATAACTTAGGAGGTTCGCACAGTTGCAGAACGACATTCAGGAAGTATTGATCAGTGAAGAAGAAATTCAGAGTAAAGTCAAGGAATTAGGCGCAACACTAAGTGCCGAATATGCAAATCGCAATCCTTTGGTCATTTGTGTGCTCAAGGGTGCGTTTATATTTATGGCTGATTTGGTTAAAAACATAACGGTACCTGTTGAAATGGATTTTATGGCGGTATCCAGTTACGGCGCTTCCACCAAGTCATCAGGTGTTGTCAAAATCATTAAGGATCTGGATGTATCCGTAGAAGGACGGGAAGTTCTGATTGTCGAAGATATTATCGACAGCGGACTTACACTCAGCTATCTGATTGAACTGCTAGAAAACCGCGGTGCCGAGTCGGTGCGAGTGGTCACGCTGTTCGACAAGCCTTCAGGCCGTAAAGTTGAGTTGGAAGCTCATTACACAGGCTTTGACATTCCTGACGCGTTCATCGTTGGTTACGGTTTGGATTTTGCGGAGAAGTACCGGAACCTGCCCTATATCGGGATTTTGAAGCCGGAAGTCTATAGTAGCTAATATCCTGCCCGACCCAAGCCTTGAGCTGTTCTTGGCTTCTGTTGAGAAGCCATGTCGGGCTATGTTAAAATAATTAAAGTGTCTCGAGAGGAGGTAGGGGATGAATCGGTTCATCCGGAATTCTGGTTTTTATTTGATTCTTTTTTTAGTTGTGGTGGGGATAGTCCAGTTCGTCAGCAATGGCGGCGAAGCCACCGATAATCCTAGATATGATCAGTTGCGTGCAGCGATCAAAGCCAACAATGTCTCTGAATTGACGGTTCAATTCAACGGTCAAACGTATCTCGTGACCGGTCAATACAAGAAGGCACCTGATGGCGCCAAATCAGAAAATTTCTCAACGTATATTCCTCCTACGGATGAGGCAATTAGTGAGCTTGTAGCTGCAAGTGAAACTAACAATTTCCAATATCATCAGGAGCCAATGAAAGGTGACAGCATCTGGTTGACGTTGCTGACTTCCTTTATTCCTTTGATCATTATGTTCCTGCTGTTCTTCTTCCTGTTTAATCAGGCTCAAGGCGGCGGCGGTAAAGTAATGAACTTTGGTAAAAGCCGTGCTCGTCTCTACAACGAAGAGAAGAAGCGGGTTACATTTGAAGATGTTGCGGGTGCTGACGAAGAGAAACAGGAACTTGTTGAGGTTGTAGACTTCCTCAAGGACCCTCGTAAATTCGCAGCAGTAGGTGCGCGGATTCCTAAGGGCGTATTGCTCGTAGGGCCTCCAGGTACCGGTAAAACATTGCTCGCTCGTGCCGTAGCCGGTGAAGCGGGTGTACCATTCTTCACTATTTCAGGTTCCGACTTCGTGGAAATGTTTGTCGGTGTCGGTGCATCACGTGTACGTGATTTGTTTGAAAATGCGAAGAAAAATGCCCCATGTATCATCTTTATCGATGAGATTGATGCTGTAGGACGTCAGCGTGGTGCTGGTCTCGGTGGTGGTCACGATGAACGTGAACAGACACTCAACCAGTTGCTCGTTGAGATGGACGGATTCGGAGTTAATGAAGGTATTATCATCATTGCCGCAACGAACCGTGCAGATATTTTGGACCCTGCCTTGCTGCGTCCAGGACGTTTTGACCGTCAAATTACGGTTGACCGCCCTGATGTAAGAGGTCGTGAAGCTGTCCTGAAAGTACATTCCCGTAATAAACCACTGACCAAAGATGTGAAGATGGATATTATCGCGAAGCGTACAACAGGTTTCTCTGGTGCGGATTTGGAGAATCTCTTGAACGAAGCGGCATTGCTTGCAGCGCGTCGTAACCGTAAAGATATTTCCATGAAGGAAGTTGACGAAGCGATTGACCGTGTCATCGTTGGTACGGAGAAGAAAAGCCGTGTCATCAGTGATCGCGAGAAACGAATCGTTGCTTATCACGAAGCAGGTCATACCATTGTTGGATACTTCCTCGAACATGCTGATATGGTACATAAAGTGACCATTATTCCGCGCGGACGTGCGGGTGGATATGTAATCATGTTGCCAAAAGAAGACCGTATGCTGGTTACCAAGCAGGAATTGCTGGATAAAGTAACCGGACTTCTCGGGGGTCGTGTAGCTGAAGAATTGTTCATCGGAGAAATTGGTACTGGTGCATACAGTGACTTCCAGCAAGCGACAGGTATTGTTCGCAGCATGGTTATGGAATACGGTATGAGTGAGAAATTGGGACCTATGCAATTCGGAAGTTCACAAGGACAGGTATTCCTTGGTCGGGATATCGGTCATGAACAGAATTACTCGGATTCCATTGCTTACGAGATTGATCAGGAAATGCAACGCTTTATTAATGACTGTTATGAGAAGTGTAAGGACTTGCTTGTTAAACATTCAAAAGAGATGCACCTGATCGCTCAAACTTTGCTTGAGGTTGAGACTTTGGAAATGGATCAGATCAAGCAATTGATCGAAACAGGTTCTTTGACTCCAAAAGCAGAGAATGACAATGATGGTGAAGGCACACCAACTGAAGGCGGAGAGCCAATCATCGACACCATCGGTGATGTGCGTGTTCGTATTCAAGGTAAAGATGAAACGCCTGAGCCACCAGCCGGAGATATTCCAAACGAAGCTCCGAATCTGGAAAAGGGTAATAACAATAACCCGGATGATGGCGGAACGAAGCCAACGTCTTAATGCATAATACATCTGGCTATGATAGCAGGTGAAATCAAGAGAGCCCTCGAGGCTCTCTTTTTTTATCCATTATTTTAAAAGAGGATAGATAAAGATAAACGGGAGTTAGATGGCGAACCAGTTAGCAAACAGGTGGTTACAGCGCTGTCCCGGGCCTTTTTCATTTATTGACAGAGTCGTGAACGTTGTGTAAATTAGTTGTTAAACCGCTTGTGATTCGTTTCTCAAGCGAAGATAACGACTTAGGTTAGCCCACGAAACAGCGCATGACGCTGTCCCGATAAAGGAGAGGATCACAGGTGGAAGCTCTGGCTTTAGAGCGCAAGGCTGAGATGAACCGCGAGCTGCGTGAGCGGCTTATGGTGTTGAAGAAGGAACGTAATGCCATTATTCTTGCCCATTATTATCAACGTGACGAAGTACAGGAGGTTGCCGACTTCCGTGGAGATTCATTTCTGTTAGCCCAGAAGGCAGCACAGACAGATGCGGATGTGATCGTTTTCTGTGGTGTTCATTTTATGGGTGAAAGCGCTAAAATTCTTGCGCCAAATAAAACAGTTATTATCCCGGACGAACGTGCGGGCTGCCCAATGGCAGATATGGTGAATGTGGATGGACTACGCAAATTGAAAGCACAACATCCTAATGCCAAGGTGGTTACGTATATCAATTCCTCGGCTGAGATCAAAGCAGAGACTGACATCTGTTGTACATCAGCGAACGCAGTCCGGGTTATTCAATCGGTGGATTCCGACGAAATTATCTGGGTACCGGATAAAAACCTGGGACATTATGTGCAGCAGCATACAGACAAGAAAATGATTATATGGGAAGGTTACTGCAACACTCACGATATGCTTACAGTCAAAGATGTGGTGGAGATGAGAGCCAAGCATCCCAATGCGGAGTTTGTTGTCCATCCAGAGTGTCGCCCTGAGGTTGTAGAAATGGGTGATTTTGTAGGCAGCACAACAGCTATTCTGGAGTATTGCAAAAATTCATCAGCGAAGGAATTTATCGTAGGTACCGAAGATGGTACAGGATATCAGCTTCGTCTGGATAGTCCGGATAAACAGTTCCACTTTGCTACCAAGTTCCTCGTATGTCCCAACATGAAGGTGAACAACTTGAAGAAACTGGTGAAATGCCTGGAAACGATGAAGCCGCAAATCTACGTGCCACCGGCCGTTGCCGACAAAGCCAGAGAATCGCTAGAGCGCATGTTGTTGGTAAAGTAGGATGCGCTACTCTTGCTCCAAGACAGGTGAATAACATGATACCGCAATATTTAGTTGATTTCGATCTGTCTGCGCTACCCATGGTAGAGACGGATGTACTGGTTATAGGCTCAGGGATTGCTGGTTTGTTTACTGCCATTAAGGCAAGCGAACAACAACGTGTATTAATGATCACAAAGAAGTCATTACTTGAAAGTAACACCAGATATGCGCAGGGAGGCATCGCTGCGGTTATTGCTGAGGATGATTCGCCTGCTTACCACTTGCAGGACACACTTGTAGCAGGAGCGGGCTTATGCCGCTCCGAAGCGGTAGAGGTATTGGTGAATGAGGGTCCCGACGGAGTGAAGGAACTGATTCGTTTGGGTACTTTATTTGATCTGGAGAACGGCGAGTTGGCGTTGACGCAGGAAGGTGCGCATAGCCACCGCCGTATTTTGCATGCCAACGGAGATGCAACGGGATATGAGATTGTACGTGCGCTTGCTGTTGAAGTGAATGAACATCCTGGGATTGAAGTATGGGATGAGCATTTTGTTGTTGACCTGATTACGGATCGAGATCGAGGGGAATGCATTGGCGCTCTGGTTCAGAAGGATGACGGATCGCAAGTGTTCGTGAAGGCACAGGCAACCGTTCTTTGTTCTGGTGGGGCAGGACAACTGTACCGATACACGACGAATCCGGATGTAGCTACTGCCGATGGTGTAGCCATGGCTTATCGGGCTGGGGCTATTGTTCGTGACATGGAATTTATCCAATTCCACCCCACCTCTCTATGTTACCCTGGGGCCCCGCGTTTCCTTGTGTCAGAAGCCGTACGCGGCGAAGGAGCATATTTGCGCAATGTGAAGGGTGAGCGCTTCATGGATCGTTATCATGCCCAGCTTGAACTTGCCCCACGCGATATCGTGGCACGAGCGATTGTTAGTGAGATGGAGTCCACCAACAGTACCTTTGTGTACTTGGACATTACACATGAACAGCCAGAGATGATCAAGCATCGGTTCCCTACCATATATGAGACTTGTATGCGTTATGGATTAGACATGACAACGGACTGGATTCCCGTTGCACCTGCTGCCCATTACATGATGGGTGGAGTGAAAACGGATTTAAGTGGAGAGAGCAACATCTCCCGATTATTTGCTTGTGGCGAGGTGTCTTCTACAGGAGTGCATGGAGCCAACCGCCTGGCAAGCAATTCTTTATCAGAAGCGATTGTATTTGGGCGGAGAATTGTTGATCGTATTCAATCTCTCCCTCCGCTTGGTTTATTACAAGCAAGAGGGGCTACGCCTTCATCTGTGGACATGAATAACATGAATAGCAAGATCATGAAAGAGCAAAAACCTATATCTGAAAGACGTTTACGACTACAGAAAATGATGGTTCGTCAGGTAGGTTTGCGCCGGAATGGTGAGGACCTGCAGAAGGCCATGGACAAGTTGCAACAGGAATTGCAATTTTTTGATCAGACACTCACGCATAAGGAAGAGCTGGAGTATGCCAACCTTCTGACCTGTGCCTGGTTAGTTACCAGCGGTGCATTACATCGCGAGGAGAGTCGGGGGGCTCACTATCGTGAGGATTTCCCGGCACGTGATGATATCGTGTGGCAGAAGCATAGTCTGCAGCAGCGAGAACAAGCGATTGTGGAGGAATTGATGTCATGATACTGAATGGATATAATGAAGGGCTTATCGAATCAATCAAAAACTGGCTTCGTGAAGATGTTGGTGCAGGTGACGTTACAACAAGTGTGACGATTCCAGCAGGCAACCAATCCAAGGCCATTATACACGCCAAAGACAATGGTGTTATTGCAGGCATGACCGTAGCTAAACTTGTATTTCAAGTCGTTGATCCTGATCTTGTATTTACACCGAAGGTAACAGACGGAGACAAGGTTACCCATGGCACGATTTTGGCCGAGGTAGAGGGAAGTACACATTCACTGCTTACGGGGGAACGACTGGCACTTAACTTGCTGCAACGTATGTCCGGAATAGCTACGCGTACGCGTGCCTACGTGGATGTGCTGGATGGTCTTGAGACCAGGCTCGTGGATACACGTAAGACAACGCCGGGCCACCGACTACTTGAGAAATACGCAGTGCGCGTGGGTGGCGGAGCGAATCATCGATTTGGACTGTACGATGCCGTTATGATTAAGGATAACCACATCAAGGGTGCAGGCGGAATCACCGAGGCGGTACAGCGTGCGCGAACCGTTATCCCACATACGATGACGATTGAAGTGGAGACTGAAAATCTGGAGCAGGTGAGAGAAGCCTTGCAAGCCGGGGCAGATATCATTATGCTGGATAACATGCATCCAGAGCGGATGCGTGAAGCGGTTGAACTTATTCGTGAACAGGCTCCTCATGTGAAGGTTGAAGCATCCGGTAACGTGTCTCTTCAGACCATTCGTGGTATTGCAGAGAGTGGTGTGGATGTAATTTCGGTTGGCAGGTTAACCTATTCCTTTGAGAGCCTGGATATTAGTCTGGATTTAAATGAAAAGAAAGAGGGGTGAACCTCTTTGATTCTAGTTGTAGACGTGGGGAACAGCAATATGGTGCTCGGCGTATATCAAGGCCGGGAATTGCTGCACCACTTTCGTCTGAGTACATCACGTCAGTCAACAGTGGATGAATACGGCGTATTGATTTATAATTTATTTCATATGTCCGGCATCAGGGCAAGTGACATCGAAGGTGTCATCATCTCATCTGTGGTTCCGCCACTGGTGAATGTAATCGAAGCGATGTGTGAGAAGTATGTAGGCAAAAAAGCTTTGCTCGTTGGGCCTGGTATCAAAACTGGCTTGAATCTGCGATACGAGAACCCTCGTGAAGTGGGTGCAGATCGTATTGTTAATGCAGTGGCAGCCGTTGAGAAGTATGGCGGCCCTCTCGTCGTGGTCGATTTCGGTACTGCAACGACCTTTGACTGTATTGACGAGAAAGGTCACTACCTGGGGGGAGCTATTGTACCTGGCATTCAGATCGCCACTGAAGCGCTCTATGAGCGGGCATCCAAGTTGCCTCGTATAGAGCTGGAGAAACCTAAAAAGGTCATTGGCCGTAATACTATTCATGCCATGCAAGCGGGTATTATATTTGGCTATGCAGGGCAGGTAGATGGTATTGTAGAACGTATTCGCGAGGAGATGGGAGCGAAGCCCCGAGTTATCGCGACGGGTGGTCTCGCTACACTTATCGCAGAAGAAACCCGTAGTATAGAGGAAGTTGATCCGCTGCTTACGCTTGAAGGGCTGCGTATTATATATGAGCGGAACCGGGAAAGGTGAGCATAGTGACGGCATACAGCGGGCTGAGATTACAGCTTAAGTGTTGTGCCGTTTTTTCTGTGTTACGACTATTATGGTGATACGCCAAAGGAGGCTGAATGACTTGGAAAACAACAACAAGCATGACCGGTTAATTCGTGGTACAGCAATGAATGGAAAGGTAAGAGCCTTTGCTATCCAGACTACGGAACTGGTTGAGGAACTACGCAGAAGACACGATACGTTTCCCACGGCTACAGCTGCCATGGGGCGTACGGTTACAACAGCAGCCATTATGGGTGCAATGCTCAAAGGTGAAGAGAAGCTAACGGTACAAGTCAACGGTGATGGGCCCATTGGACAGATTGTAGCTGATGCCAATGCGAAAGGCGAAGTACGAGGATATGTTTCTAATCCGCATGTACATTTGCCAAGCAATAGTGTGGGAAAACTGGACGTTGCAGGCGCAGTTGGAACGGAAGGTTTCATCAACATAACGAAGGATTTGGGACTGAAAGAGCCATATCGTGGCAGTGTGCCTATTATTTCAGGAGAACTGGGCGAAGACTTCACGTACTACTTTGCTCAATCGGAGCAAACCCCTTCTGCTGTAGGCGTTGGTGTGCTCGTTGATACGGATAATTCCGTTATTGTCTCAGGTGGATTCATTATGCAGCTGTTGCCGGGATTGACAGATCCAGAGATCACGGCGATCGAAAACGCCATTAGTACGTTGCCGCCAGTGACGACGTTGCTGGAGCAGGGACTTGAATTGGAAGAGTTGCTTCGCCGATTGTTGCCAGATGTACAAGTGATGGAAGGATTGGATATTCATTTTAGCTGTGAGTGTTCACGTGAGCGGGTAGAGAAGACACTAATCAGCCTGGGCCAAACGGAGATGGAGCAATTAATTGAAGAAGAGGGCCAAGCTGAAGTGGTCTGCCAATTCTGTAATGAAGCCTATGACTTTAACAAAGAACAACTTGAGACCATCCTAGAGCAAGCCAAGAACTGATCTATGCGGGGACGGGATGCGGAATGACAAGACAGGAAAAAGGGTTGTGGACGGCTGTAATTGTCTTGACGCTAGGTATGCTGGTCATGGGTAGTGTGATGGCTATGCATGGTCTCAGACAGGGCAAGGACGAGGCAGATGCATCCCATGATGCTAATACGGAAGAAGGAAGCACCGTAGCGACGATCAACGGAGAAGTTATCACGGACAAAGAGTGGACCGATGCGCTGAAAAGACGCTATGGCAGCGAGTTATTACTCCAGATGTTAAACCGTAAAGCAGTATTTGCCGAAGCAATTGAACGCAAGCTGATCGTCACTCCCCAAGAGATTGCAAGAGAACTTGCCGCCGCGATGGATGGGTACGATTCAGAGAAATCATATTTTGACGAAATGAAGTCTCAATTGGGCCTGTCGAAACAGGAACTTGAGTTGGAAGCCGGCTACAGGCTGCTGCTTGAGAAAATCGCAACGATCGGCATACAGATCAAGGATGCAGATATTGAGCATTACTGGACTGAACACCGTGAGGATTACGTTTCCCCCGAGAAATATGACTTGTCCATCATCGTAGTGAAGGAAGAAGATGAAGCCGATTCCTTACTGGATGCGTTGGAGAAGGGGGAGGACTTTGAAGAAGCTGCTCGCAAGCAATCGACAGACAGCTTCTCTCGTGATGCTGGTGGGAGGCTGGGGTGGATTGAGCAGAATGATCCATTCCAGTCAGAAGAAATCCTTCAACTTGCTGCTGGGCTGGATGTAGGCGATATTGCCGGACCGGTTCGAGTGGAAGAAGGTTATGTTATTATCAGACTTAATGATAAAGAAGAACGCCAGGTGCAATCTGCCGAAGAAGTCCGTGAGGAGATTCGAATGGAACTGGCTCTGAGTCAGGCTGATCCGTTGCCGCAGGTAGAGCAAATGCTGCGTAACAAGTATGAAGCCGTAATCCTGTCCGAGATTCCTGCCTCCTGAATGCAATGGAAAAGATTGTCTCGTACTGCTGCATCTTGATAAAAATACTCTGTCTGCGGTCTTAGGGCCAAAGGCAGAGTATTTTTTTTGAGTACTCATATTGACAATAAGGGTTAACGTTGATAAGATGAAAATAATAAATACCTACTCGTTTACTCGGATATAAAAGATTTATTTATGAACAAAGAAACTTTCGGAAACCTCCGCCCTGCTAGAAATCTTGGCAGTAAGGGATAGGATCAACAGGATTTCCGCAGTTCTTCTATAACAGCTAGAGGCTACCGGCCGCACAGTATAGGTTAACAGGACTCAAGTTTTATTCATCCACTAAGGAGGGCATTCATATGGCTAAAGTAGTTAATAACGTAACAGAACTCATCGGAGGTACTCCGCTTGTTCGTCTGAACCGTATCGTACCTGAAGGCAGTGCTGAAGTATTCGTGAAGCTGGAGTACCAGAATCCAGGTTCAAGCGTGAAAGACCGTATCGCAATTAGCATTGTGGAAGAAGCGGAAAAAGAAGGCAAGCTAAAACCAGGTGATACCATTATCGAAGCAACAAGTGGTAACACGGGAATTGGACTCGCGATGGTGGCTGCAGCCAAAGGCTACAAGTCCGTTATTGTAATGCCTGAGACGATGAGCTTGGAGCGTCGTAACTTGCTTCGTGCGTATGGTGCTGAGCTTGTGCTTACACCTGGAGCTGAAGGTATGAATGGTGCTGTTAAAAAAGCCGAAGAACTGCTGAAAGAAAACCCTTCCTATTTCATGGCTGAGCAATTTAAAAATAAAGCCAACGTGAAGATCCACCGTGAAACGACTGGCCCTGAGATTGTTGAAGCAATTCAATCTGTAGGCGGTACGTTAGATGCTTTCGTTGCAGGAATCGGTACAGGTGGAACAATTACAGGTACAGGCGAAGTGCTGAAAGAAGCTTTTGCTGGTATTAAAATTGTTGCGGTTGAGCCAGCAGCTTCGCCAATTCTGGCGGGCGGCAAACCAGGACCACATAAGATCCAGGGGATTGGTGCCAACTTTATCCCTGAGATTCTGGATCAGGAAATCTATGATGAGATCATTCACATTGAGAATGATGATGCATTCGAGACGGCTCGTCAGGTAGCGAAGGAAGAGGGCATTCTGTCTGGTATTTCTTCCGGTGCGGCGATCCGTGCAGGTCTTCAGGTTGCGAAACAGTTGGGTGAAGGCAAGCGCGTGGTCGTAATCGTGCCAAGTAACGGCGAACGTTACCTCAGCACACCTCTGTACAACTTCGAAGGCTAAGTCTACAAATGACAAAACCAATCCTCCTTGCCCGTATGACGGGTATGGAGGATTTTTGGCGTAATGCTTTTAAAAGAGGCGGCGCTTTAGTATACTATCAGACAATAGAACTAGCGACAGATGGAGGGCGGCACACCGCAATGACACACCTGATGACAACATACGCCGACTGGATGGAGTGGGCTGAACAAGGCTGGACCATGATGCCCTATATCACAAAGTCGGATGAGGGACCGTATCATGGCGGTTTACCGTTATCGTGGGAGGTAGCTTGGGAGCAGGCATCACCATACGCAATTGTGCTGGAGAATGGCAAAGGCGGGAGATATACATTTCTGGGGTTAGACCCCGTATCCGTTATTTCCGGTAAAGGTCAAGAATCGGTTATTCATGATGTGACGCTGGGAACCACCTCGACGGACAGCGGTAAGCCGCTTGATGTATTGAAGAGATGGACTGCCCCATATAACGCACCTAAGGTTAATGGGGCTCCAGACTTTGGGGGTGGATACGCAGGTTATCTCAGCTACGATGTAGCAAGATCATTGGAGAAGCTTCCAGTCTTGGCTGAAGATAATCCGGCTCTACCGGATTATTGGTGGATGCGCTTTGAAGAAATATGGGCGTATGACCATGAGCAACAGGCACTTTTCTGCATGGTTCATCTGGCTATAGAGCCTAACCGGAAAGAAACGGATATCCGTAGTCTATATTCAGCGGCAGAAGCACGAGCGACAGCGATGCAGAAACGTTGGCTTCATATTATGGGGGCTGCACAGGCTGAGGAACAACAACAGGCACTGGAACGCCGCAACAAGCAGGTCAATCGTACCCCGCAGCCTGAAGATGCGGAAAGGGAATCGGAAGGATGGGAAACCTCCTTTCCCCAGGAGGACTTTGAACAAGCTGTGCGTACGGTACAGGAATATATCAGGCAGGGCGATGTGTTCCAGGTGAACCTGTCCTTGAGACAGGAAAAGCGGCTTCATTCGAGCTCTGAGCATATTTATGAATGGCTGCGCCTTGTGAATCCATCACCGTATATGGGAATGCTGCGTAGTCCAGACTTTCAACTGGTAAGCGGATCTCCCGAGCTTCTGGTCAAAGTGGAGAATGGCAAAGTCAGTGCACGTCCCATCGCAGGGACCCGAAGAAGGGGCCGGGATGAAGCAGAGGACAAAGCTATGGCGGATGAACTGCTCAGCAGTGAGAAGGAACGGGCGGAGCATATTATGCTCGTTGATCTGGAACGGAATGATATCGGACGGATTGCAGCCTACGGTTCGGTTCATGTGCCTGAATTGATGACCATCGAGAAGTATTCCCATGTCATGCATCTCGTTTCCCAGGTGGAAGGTAGGCTGGCAGAAGGGTTATCCGTATTTGATGTGATCGCTGCGACATTCCCGGGTGGAACGATTACAGGAGCCCCAAAAGTCCGCACCATGGAGATTATCGAGGAACTTGAGCCTGTGCGGCGTGGGCCTTATACGGGTTCCATCGGGTGGATGGATTACAGTGGGAATATGGAATTGAACATCGTCATTCGTACACTTGCCATTAAGGACGGTATTGGTTATGTACAGGCCGGGGCAGGGATTGTTATTGATTCCGATCCATATCGGGAATACAAGGAATGCCGCAACAAGGCAAGAGCCATGATGAGAGCTGTGAATTACAGCGAAGAGGCGGAAGCAAGCAGAGCTATTGAACAAGAACAAGCGAAAAGAACAGAAGCTGTTAACTAAACTAAAATAAAATAAAACGAAGCAACCGTCACTTGCATTGACGGAAGATGAGGAGGAGCAGGCATATGATACTGGTTATCGATAATTACGATTCTTTCACGTATAACCTGGTTCAATATCTGGGTGAACTGGGCGAGACGGTGGAAGTTCGCCGCAACGACGAGATTGATCTGGCAGGCATAGAGGCACTGGCACCTGATCATATTCTGATCTCTCCGGGCCCGTGTACACCGAATGAAGCAGGCATTAGCTTGGCAGTCATTGATCATTTCAAGGGAAGCATTCCGATCTTTGGTGTGTGCCTGGGACATCAGTCCATTGGACAAGCGTTTGGTGGCAATGTCATTCGTGCGGAGCGTATGATGCACGGCAAAACATCCGAGATGCACCATAACGGGACTTCGGTCTTTGCCGGATTGCCATCTCCATTCACAGCTACCCGTTACCACTCCCTGATTGTCGAACGTAGCAGCTTGCCTGACTGCCTGGAGATTACAGCGGAGACAGCTGAAGGTGAGATTATGGGTTTGCGCCACAAAGAATATGCGATTGAAGGGGTTCAATTCCACCCGGAATCCATTATTACAGACCATGGTCATCAGATGCTTCGTAACTTTTTGTCCCAACAAGTAAAGGTATAACATGCAATATGCCGCGATAAATGGAGAGTTGGTCAATATGGCGGCGGCCGTGGTTCCTGTAACGGATCACGGCTTTTTGTACGGACTTGGACTGTTTGAGACGTTCCGGACGTATCAAGGTGTCCCATATCTTTTGGAACGGCATCTGGAGCGCATGGCTTCGGGGTGTAAGGAACTTGGCATTCCTTTTACAACGACCGCCGCAGAGGTGACAGGTGGGCTTCAACGTTTGATGGATGCGAACGGACTTCGGGATGCGTATGTGCGATACACGGTATCAGCCGGTGAAGCACCGCTAGGCTTACCTTCTGGTGATTATTCGAAGCCAAATCATATTTTACTGGCAAAAGCATTACCTGATCCTTCTCCCTCTTTATATGAGAGTGGAAAAATGATTCAACGGTTGTCTACACCTCGCAACACGCCCGAAGGAGAAGTTCGGTTCAAGTCGCTGCATTACATGAACAGTATTCTGGCGAAACGGGAGCTTAATGGATACGGGCAGCATGTGCAGGGTGCAGAAGGGCTACAATTAACCCGGGATGGTCATATAGCGGAAGGGATCGTCAGCAATGTGTTTTGGGTACGGGAAAATGTTCTCTACACGCCAGCACTCTCAACCGGCATTCTGCCGGGTATCACGAGAGCTGTGGTAATGGAGATTGCCTCGCAGCAAGGAATCCCCTGCATAGAAACGTTAGCTTCCTGGGAGGATCTCCTGCAAGCAGATGAAATATTTCTAACCGGCTCGGTGGCCGAACTGGTTCCGGTGACAACTCTGCGGGATCAGGACGGAGCCGAAACGATAATTAGCAACGGACATATTGGCCCGGTTACAGCAGTCCTTCTGGGTATGTACCGGCAGAAAGCGGGGTATACTTCATGACACTTACACCTGTCATCTATGAACGGAACTATGCATGGGGGCCAGCTGAATTGAAGCTGGGTACAAGAACACAGATTATGGGCATTCTTAACGTCACGCCTGACTCGTTCTCGGATGGTGGACGTTATACCAACGTGGAGCGGGCGGTTGCCCATGCCAAGCAGATGATGGAGGATGGGGCGGACCTGATTGATATCGGCGGGGAGTCCACCCGGCCAGGTTCAGATGTCGTGGGCGCCGATGAAGAGCTTAGCCGGATTATTCCGGTTATTGAAGCATTGCATCAGCAAGCCCCGCACATTCCGATATCGGTAGACACGTATAAGGCCGATGTTGCACGTCAGGCTATTCTGGCCGGTGCTCATATTATTAATGATGTGTGGGGTGCCAAGACAGATCCAGATATGGCCCGCACGGCAGCAGAGCTGGGGTGTCCTATCATACTCATGCATAATCGGCAGGATCGGAATTACACCGATTATCTGAGTGATGTCGTGAGCGATTTGCAGGAGAGCATACAGATTGCGTTAACAGCTGGCGTGAAAGCAGAGCAAATTATCCTGGACCCGGGCATTGGTTTTGTGAAGGATCTCGGAGAAAATCTGAAGCTCATGTCATCGCTCGGTTTGCTCAATGAAATGGGGTATCCCGTTCTGCTAGCCACCTCACGCAAAAGATTCATCCAGAACACCCTGAATGTTGGGGCGGATGATGCATTGGAAGGAACCGCTGCGACCGTTGCATTTGGCATTGCCCAAGGCTGCCAGATGGTTCGGGTTCATGATGTGAAGCCGATTCGGCGGACGGCAGACATGAGTGATGCCATGTTGTATGCTTCTCCGGGTATACGGAGGAGATAGTGCTGGCGGGTCCCTGGTGACCCGTCCAGTGGAAGCGCAGCGTTTTTCAAAGGCGAAGCTAAGGGATAACTTCAAATAGATTAAAATTTCAATATATATAGAGGGTAGGCGGATCGTATGGATAGAATGGTATTGCATCGTATGGAGTATTACGGATATCATGGTGTTTTTGCAGAAGAACGGAAGCTTGGGCAGCGGTATTATATTGATCTGGAGATTGATATGGATCTGGGTGAGGCCGGACGTAACGATGATCTGACCAAAACGATTAATTATGCGGAGATCCATGAGCTGGTAAAACAGATTGTAGAGAATAAGTCATTCCAGTTAATTGAAGCTTTGGGCGAACATATTGCATCTTCTTTACTAGACACTTATACTATTATCAATGCATTGACAGTCAAGGTGACGAAGCCACATCCGCCATTCGATATTCATTTTGAGGGCGTAACGGTAGAGCTTCGCCGCACAAGAAAGTGAGAACCGATCATGATTGCACATTCGACCTCTGAATCTTCAGAGGCTTATATTGCTTTAGGGGCCAATTTGGGTGACCGGGAACAGACGCTGTTTGAAGCATTGTCTTTGCTGGATGAACACCCTCATATATCCGTTCTGCGTTGTTCTGCACTATATGAGACGGAACCTGTAGGATATGTAGATCAGCCTGCATTTCTGAATATGGCAGTCGCCGTACAGGTGATGCTGACACCAGAGCAGTTGCTCACGGAATTACTGGATATCGAGAACCGTCTCGGTCGTGTTCGTGATATTCGCTGGGGACCGCGCACCGTTGATCTGGATCTGCTCTGGATGCACGGTGAGACGCGAGATACCGAATTGCTTCAATTGCCTCATCCCCGCATGGGAGAACGGGCTTTTGTACTGGTACCACTGTCGGATATCGTACCGGAGGGCGAGATTTCAGGTTTGTATACCTTTGTACACTCATCGTTGTCTGTACTGGATGGAAAGGATGGAATACAGCTTTGGAAAACATGCAATTGGCCAACCGAATCCGGGCATTCCGGAAGTTGAAAGGTTTAACACAACATGAACTTGCGGCCGAGACCGGCATCTCGCTGGCCATTCTGGGAACCATTGAACGGGGAAACCGTAAGGTATCACAGCAAGAACTCGATCGAATTGCTGGTGTGCTGGCAATCAGTATCGAGGAGCTGCGGGGAAACTAGGACCGTTTCGGTTTCGCCATGTTACAACAACCAAGACACCGATCAAACTTTATATCGTGATATATACAGAATTAAAAAAGGAGTGGAACGACTACCGTGCTTAACATTGGTGGCATTGAAATGAAAAACCAGGTCGTACTTGCGCCGATGGCTGGCGTATGTAATCCGGCTTTTCGTTTGATCGCAAAAGAATTCGGAACAGGTCTCGTATGCGCGGAGATGGTGAGTGGCAAAGCCATTGTCCATGGCAACCAGCGTACACGTGAGATGTTGTTTGTAGATGAGCGTGAGAAACCGCTGAGCCTTCAGATTTTTGGGGGAGATCGTGATTCCCTTGTAGAAGCAGCCAAAATCGTGGACAAAGAAACCAATGCAGACATCATCGATATTAACATGGGATGCCCTGTGCCAAAGGTAACAAAATGTGATGCCGGTGCACGTTGGTTGCTTGATCCGAACAAAATCTATGAGATGGTATCCGCTGTCGTGGACGCGGTGGAGAAGCCGGTGACGGTCAAGATGCGTATCGGCTGGGATAACGAGCATATCTTCGCGGTGGAGAATGCGCTCGCGGTTGAACGTGCTGGCGGACAGGCGGTAAGTGTACACGGCCGCACGCGTGAGCAACTCTATACAGGCACAGCTGACTGGTCACACATCAAAGATGTAAAAGAAGCTGTCTCTATCCCAGTGATCGGCAATGGTGATGTCCATACACCAGAGGATGCACGCCGTATGCTGGATGAAACGGGTTGTGACGGAGTTATGATCGGTCGTGCCGCCCTGGGTAACCCATGGATGCTGTATCGTACCATTCAATACTTAAGCACGGGGGAATTGCTTCCTGACCCGAATGGCGAAGAGAAGATCCGTGTTGCCATCCTGCATATGGATCGCCTGATCGCATTGAAGAATGAGACAGTTGCCGTACGCGAGATGCGTAAACATCTGGCTTGGTATTTGAAAGGCCTGAAAGGATCTGCCCGCATCAAGGATGTTATTATGGAAGGAACCAAGCGGGACGAGATGGTACAGATTCTGGAGAACTTTGTGAGTCAGCTGAAAAGCGAAGGTAATTTGGAGTCAGAACCGGTAATCACCGGAAATGCATCTTAATTATAAACGCATCTGTAAAACGTTTACACCTATAGGGGACGTAACATTGACTTTTCGAGATCGTTCCCCTATAATTTCTCAGTATAAATTCGCCATGTGCGTTAATAAGGATATAGCATCAGGAGGAATATTCTATTCCTCTGGAGAACTTCATATAGTTTTGAAGATGTATGCGAGCGGAGCTCTGTAACAAGCACTGATTCCGTTGCCGTACAATCAAATTTATTCCCATGACAGGAGAATCGGTTGAGATGAGCGACAAGGAAGTTATCCTTACACCAGAAGGACTCAAGAAGCTGGAAGAAGAATTGGAAACATTGAAATCAGTGAAGCGCCGCGAAGTGGCTGAACGGATTAAGGTCGCCATCGGGTATGGAGATATCAGTGAAAACTCTGAATACGAAGACGCGAAGAATGAGCAAGCTTTCATCGAAGGACGTGTAATCACGTTGGAGAAATTGCTTCGTAACGCGCGGATTATTAACAGCGACGAGATCGATACCGATGCCGTAAGCGTGGGTGCAACCGTCACTGTAGAAGATCTGGAGTTTGGCGACATCACGGAATATACAATTGTAGGTACTGCGGAGGCAGACCCGCTTCAGAACAAGATATCGAACGAGAGCCCTGTAGGTAAAGCGATTCTCGGCAAGAAAAAAGGTACAGTTGTTGATGTAAGTGTGCCTGCTGGCGTAATTCAATATAAAATTATGGACATTAAAAAGCTATAGCAACGAAGCAGTTGGGCACGGTAAACAAAAGCTTCCTTAGGGAAGCTTTTTCAACATTAGAGGAAAAACGACCTCTCGCGATGCCTGCAATGTAAATAAGGAGATGAATACAGATCATGACGGATGAAGTCTTGAATCAGGAAACCGAACTTAGCGAGCTTTTACAAATTCGCCGTGACAAATTGGACGAGCTCCGCAAATTGGGAATCGACCCTTTTGGCCAAAAATACGTACGTACCGAAGAAGCCGGCTCCATTCTGAAGAAGTATGAAGAACTGACCAAGGAAGAGCTGGAAGAGAAGCACATCGAAGTCAGTATTGCCGGACGGATTATGGCGAAGCGGGGAATGGGTAAAGCAAGCTTCGCACATATTCAGGACCTGAGCGGCAGAATCCAGATCTATGTTCGTCAGGATAGCGTGCCTGAAGACAAGTATGCGGCATTTAGCCTGCTGGACCTTGGCGATATCGTTGGGGTAACGGGTGTGATCTTTAAGACCAAAACAGGTGAAACTTCTGTCAAAGTGAAAGATATTGAAGTGCTGTCCAAATCGCTCTATCCGCTTCCGGATAAATTCCATGGTCTCACTGACGTAGAGCTGCGTTATCGCCAGCGTTATGTTGACCTGATTATGAGCCCGGACGTACAACAGACCTTTATCGCACGTTCCAAAATCATTCAATCGATGCGTCGTTACCTGGATTCCCTTGGATATCTGGAAGTGGAAACACCTACGTTGCATACCATCGCAGGAGGAGCGGCAGCACGTCCGTTCATCACACATCACAATGCGCTGGATATGGAACTGTACATGCGGATTGCGATTGAACTTCACCTGAAACGTCTGATTGTTGGCGGGCTGGAGAAGGTATATGAGATCGGCCGTGTATATCGGAATGAAGGTATGTCCACACGTCACAATCCGGAGTTCACCATGATTGAATTGTATGAGGCATATGCCGACTACAAGGATATTATGCAATTGACGGAGAACCTGGTTGCTCATATTGCACAGGAAGTACTGGGTACGCAAGTGATCCAGTATGGAGATTATGAAGTAGATCTTACGCCACAGTGGCGCCGTGTTACGATGGTGGATGCAGTTAAGGAAGTTGTAGGCGTAGACTTCTCCGTACACATGACGGATGAGGAAGCACACAACTTGGCGAAGGAACATAAGGTTCCGGTTGAAAAACATATGACATTTGGTCATATTTTGAACGCGTTCTTTGAAGAATTTGTAGAAGAGACGTTGATTCAACCGACATTCATTATGGGACATCCTCTTGAAATCTCACCACTAGCGAAGAAAAATGATGTAGATCCGCGTTTCACGGATCGCTTCGAATTGTTCATCGTTGGACGCGAGCATGCCAATGCCTTCACAGAGCTGAATGATCCAATCGATCAGCGTCAGCGCTTTGAAGCACAGATGCTGGAGAAAGAACATGGGAACGACGAAGCTCATGAGATGGATGACGACTTCATCCGTGCGCTCGAATATGGTATGCCACCAACAGGCGGATTGGGAATCGGGGTTGATCGTCTGATCATGCTGCTTACCAACTCCCCGTCGATTCGTGACGTACTGCTCTTCCCGCACATGCGTCCTCGTACGCAAGATTAAATAAGGAACGTAGGATACGTTCATAATAGAAGAGGAACCTGCCGTTCAGTATCATGCTGGGGCAAGTTCCTCTTTAGGTTTACATAGACGCTAAAAATAAAGTTTGTCAGAAGGCCCTTGCTCACAGCACAACATTAGGGTAACACCGCGTCTTGAAATTGTTAGATTAACCTGTTCGTATTTTTGTTAAAAGAGGTGCCCTTCATGGAGTTCAGGCTTCACTTTGCCAAATTTTTATCTCCTCCGTTAATTCTGGTCGGTGGTTTTCTGCTTATCATTGCGATTGGAACGGTGCTTCTCATGTTGCCAATCTCCAACCAAAGCGGTATGCATTTGGCGTTTATTGACGCGCTCTTTACATCAACCTCTGCCGCATGTGTAACTGGACTTGTCGTTGTGGATGTAGGGACAACGTTTAATTTGTTTGGTCAGTTCGTCATTATGGTATTAATGCAGCTTGGTGGACTCGGATTCATGACCATGGCTACTCTCTTTGCCCTTGTATTGGGCAAGCGAATCTCACTCAAGGACAGGTTATTACTTAAAGAAGCCATTAATGCAGACAGTATGGAAGGAATAGTACGGATTATCCGCAAGGTGTTGATTTTCTCTTTTACCATTGAAGGGGTGGCTGCTGTCATACTAGCGTTGCGCTGGGCAACGGAGATGCCATTGGGTCAGGCCGTATACTATGGAATATTCCACTCTGTTTCACTATTTAATAATGGCGGCTTTGATCTGTTTGGCAACAGCTTTCAATACTACACTGGAGATTGGATATTCAATGTGACTGCTTCTGTGCTCGTTGTCTCTGGTGGACTGGGTTTTGTTGTATTAAATGATCTGTTCGAGTATCGCAAACGCCGCCGTTTGTCTCTTCAGTCCAAACTGGTGCTGTCTGTATCCGGAGCGCTGATCGGTATAGGAGCGATTGTGTTGTTTGTTTTCGAATTTACCAATGGACATACACTGGCTTCACTCACATGGAGCGAGAAGATCTATGCGTCCTTCTTCCAGTCTGTCTCTACACGTTCGTCGGGAACGAGCACAATCGATATCACGGAGATGAGGCAGGCTACCCAATTCTTCTTCATTCTGCTGATGTTTATCGGGGCTTCCCCAGGATCGACCGGGGGCGGAATCAAGACGACTACATTCCTGATCATGATTGGTGCGGTGTATGCCATGATTCGGGGAAATAAGGATATTGTGTTTTTCCGCCAGCGTGTTCCGAAAGAACTGCTGATGAGGGCGTTGACCATTATTATGGTTTCTCTGATCATATTCATGATCGTGGTGATGCTTCTGCTTACGACAGAGGATGCGCCATTCCTTTCACTGATGTTTGAAGCTGCATCCGCAATCGGTACCGTGGGTCTTTCTGTGGGAGTGACTGATGAGTTGACCAATTGGGGAAAAATCATCATTACCTTTACCATGTTTGTAGGTCGGATCGGGCCATTAACCATCGCGTATGCCCTTCGTCCGCGCAAAGAGAAGAAACTGTATCGTCATCCGGAGGGCCGGATCATTATCGGATAAAAAGAAAAACCGTCAGACATTCAGAACTAACTCCTGTTATCGTAACGGGCCTTAGTCACAACGAATGTGCTGCGGTTTTTTTGGTTTAACGGCACAAGGAAGCAAGATGCAAAGTGAGAACATCGTCCATGAGCTTGGCATTCATCTGATCCGGTCTAAGCACGGTATGTATGCCTAAGCCATCTACCAGTGCATACAATCTCTCGATCTCCAGTTCTTTGTCCAGATCGGGTCTGGAGAGGTCGAGCTTTATCAGGTAGGTGATAACAGAGCCTACAGCTTGTCTGAGTTCATCATATACGGTATTAGCAAGTTCTTTGAGTCTAGGATCGGTTTTCGATCTGGCTGTAAAAGCGTACCACACCTCCATTTCGGCCAGTTTTTCTTCTGTGTTTGGTAAGAATTCGAGCAATAGGCATTTCATATTGTCCATGGGAGAGCCGGTGAAGGACATTTTTTGGACTCGATGAGACACCCGTTCAGATACCAAATTCATGGCATATCGTAGTAGTTCCGATTGAGTAGAAAAGTAGTGACGCATCGAACCAACCGAAACTCCAGCTTCTTCAGCAATATTCCGAACAGAGGCCTGTTCCATGCCATCTCTTCGTATAATACGCCAAGCTGCCTCGGCCACGAGCACGCGCTGTTTATCGTGATCAACAAGTTTAGGCATAGGCATATTATATCACTGTTGATTATTATAGTACACACGTGCTAAATTATATTTAATACATTTGTATCAAAAAAGGAGAGGCTGAAATGATTGGTTATTTCATTATAGGTTGTGAGATTGCCTTTTGGGTGTTTGTGTTCGCAGGTCTGAGTGTCAGGTATCTCCTTGGCATGAAGCGAATAGGCATCGGTTTGTTAATGGCGACGCCGGTTATCGATCTGTTATTGCTGGTAGCTACAGTTATGGATCTACAGCGAGGAGCTACAGCAAGTATGATTCATGGTATAGCTGCGGTGTATATAGGAGTAAGCATTGCCTATGGTCACCAGATGATCGCTTGGGCGGATCGATATTTCCTATATTGGTTCAAAGGTGGAGAAAACCCTCGTAGTAACAAGTTATATGGTAGAGAACATGCCAGTCGTGAGCGTAGTGGATGGTTTAGACATCTATTGGCTTGGGCTATAGGAAGTGCTTTTTTATTGGCCATGATATGGTGGATTGGAGATGCTGAACGTACAGCTGTCTTCAATAATTTGATCAGAGTGTGGGGATTGATACTCGGTATTGATTTTCTGATAAGCTTTAGTTACAGTTTATGGCCAAGAAAGGTTCCTGCTAGGAATGTTAAACGGTAAAGTAAAAATGGACGTGTGTATGAACTTGCTAAGTTGGGAGAATACCCATATGTACGTCCGTATTAGGTCAAACCGATTGTTAATATAGTTTTAAAAAAAGACTTGCATTCAATATCTGTACATGGTATATTCTAATTCCGGCCAAGAAAACACGGTTTACACGGTGCGGCAAGTGAATGAAATAAGCTTCGAAAGAAACTTAAAAAAAGAGCTTGCAAAGTTGGTTCGGATGTGATAAGATATAAAAGTTGCTGAAGAGAACGACATTCGGTAACAAAATAAGTTTGATCTTTGAAAACTGAACAACGAGTGAGTAAACATTCTGCTTGCAGAATGAACGCAAAAGTTTGAGACAAGCCTTGGCTTGGATCGACTGGAGCACAAATGAGATTTTTAATCTCGTCAGATTCAAAATGAGCTTATCGCTCTTTTCAATACTTTATTGGAGAGTTTGATCCTGGCTCAGGACGAACGCTGGCGGCATGCCTAATACATGCAAGTCGAGCGGACTTGAAGAGAAGCTTGCTTCTCTGATGGTTAGCGGCGGACGGGTGAGTAACACGTAGGCAACCTGCCCTCAAGTTTGGGACAACTACCGGAAACGGTAGCTAATACCGAATAGTTGTTTTCTTCGCCTGAAGGAAACTGGAAAGACGGAGCAATCTGTCACTTGGGGATGGGCCTGCGGCGCATTAGCTAGTTGGTGAGGTAACGGCTCACCAAGGCGACGATGCGTAGCCGACCTGAGAGGGTGATCGGCCACACTGGGACTGAGACACGGCCCAGACTCCTACGGGAGGCAGCAGTAGGGAATCTTCCGCAATGGGCGAAAGCCTGACGGAGCAATGCCGCGTGAGTGATGAAGGTTTTCGGATCGTAAAGCTCTGTTGCCAGGGAAGAACGCTTGGGAGAGTAACTGCTCTCAAGGTGACGGTACCTGAGAAGAAAGCCCCGGCTAACTACGTGCCAGCAGCCGCGGTAATACGTAGGGGGCAAGCGTTGTCCGGAATTATTGGGCGTAAAGCGCGCGCAGGCGGTCATTTAAGTCTGGTGTTTAATCCCGGGGCTCAACCCCGGATCGCACTGGAAACTGGGTGACTTGAGTGCAGAAGAGGAGAGTGGAATTCCACGTGTAGCGGTGAAATGCGTAGATATGTGGAGGAACACCAGTGGCGAAGGCGACTCTCTGGGCTGTAACTGACGCTGAGGCGCGAAAGCGTGGGGAGCAAACAGGATTAGATACCCTGGTAGTCCACGCCGTAAACGATGAGTGCTAGGTGTTAGGGGTTTCGATACCCTTGGTGCCGAAGTTAACACATTAAGCACTCCGCCTGGGGAGTACGGTCGCAAGACTGAAACTCAAAGGAATTGACGGGGACCCGCACAAGCAGTGGAGTATGTGGTTTAATTCGAAGCAACGCGAAGAACCTTACCAGGTCTTGACATCCCTCTGATCGATGCAGAGATGTATCTTTCCTTCGGGACAGAGGAGACAGGTGGTGCATGGTTGTCGTCAGCTCGTGTCGTGAGATGTTGGGTTAAGTCCCGCAACGAGCGCAACCCTTATATTTAGTTGCCAGCACTTCGGGTGGGCACTCTAGATAGACTGCCGGTGACAAACCGGAGGAAGGTGGGGATGACGTCAAATCATCATGCCCCTTATGACCTGGGCTACACACGTACTACAATGGCCGGTACAACGGGCTGCGAAATCGCGAGATGGAGCCAATCCCAACAAAGCCGGTCTCAGTTCGGATTGCAGGCTGCAACTCGCCTGCATGAAGTCGGAATTGCTAGTAATCGCGGATCAGCATGCCGCGGTGAATACGTTCCCGGGTCTTGTACACACCGCCCGTCACACCACGAGAGTTTATAACACCCGAAGTCGGTGGGGTAACCGCAAGGAGCCAGCCGCCGAAGGTGGGATAGATGATTGGGGTGAAGTCGTAACAAGGTAGCCGTATCGGAAGGTGCGGCTGGATCACCTCCTTTCTATGGAGAATCGTTTCCTGCAACGGAAACATTCAAATATGCAGCTTAGCTGCAAAACACTCACTCGTTGTTCGGTTTTGAGAGCTCAAACTCTCAAACAGCTTGCTTTTGCATGGAGCTTGTTCTTTGAAAACTAGATATCGAAACGAAACAAACGCGAATTAGAACATTCCTTTTTAGCTGAACTTGTGTTAAACAAGTTTCAATAAAAACGGTAGATTGCACGTACGATGGTATCGAATGGGAGCGACTTTTGGCTTTGCGCAAGCAAAACAAGGGAAGCGAGCAGTCGAAACCGGAGCACGAGGTTAAGCTACTAAGAGCACACGGAGGATGCCTAGGCGCTAGGAGCCGATGAAGGACGTGGCGAACAACGAAACTGCCTCGGGGAGCTGTAAGCAAGCTTTGATCCGGGGGTGTCCGAATGGGGAAACCCAGCTGGGGTAATTTCCAGTTACTCATAACTGAATACATAGGTTGTGTAGAGGCATACCAGGGGAACTGAAACATCTAAGTACCCTGAGGAAGAGAAAACAATAGTGATTCCGTCAGTAGCGGCGAGCGAACGCGGAGAAGCCCAAACCAGAGAGCTTGCTCTTTGGGGTTGTGGGACGTCTCACATGGAGTTACAAAGGAACCGGTTAAGCGAAGAGGTCTGGAAAGGCCCGCCAAAGAAGGTAAAAGCCCTGTAGTTGAAAGTCTGTTCCCTCCGAGACGGATCCCGAGTAGTGCGGGGCACGTGAAACCCCGTATGAATCCGGCAGGACCATCTGCCAAGGCTAAATACTTCCTAGCGACCGATAGTGAAGCAGTACCGTGAGGGAAAGGTGAAAAGCACCCCGGAAGGGGAGTGAAATAGAACCTGAAACCGTGTGCTTACAAAAAGTCAGAGCCCGTTTTAGGGGTGATGGCGTGCCTTTTGTAGAATGAACCGGCGAGTTACGTTCCCGTGCAAGGTTAAGGTGAAGAGCCGGAGCCGCAGCGAAAGCGAGTCTGAATAGGGCGACTTAGTACGTGGACGTAGACCCGAAACCGGGTGATCTACCCCTGTCCAGGGTGAAGGTGCGGTAACACGCACTGGAGGCCCGAACCCACGCATGTTGAAAAATGCGGGGATGAGGTGGGGGTAGCGGAGAAATTCCAATCGAACTCGGAGATAGCTGGTTCTCCCCGAAATAGCTTTAGGGCTAGCCTCGGAAAACAGAGTCGTGGAGGTAGAGCACTGATTGGGTGCGGGGCCCGCAAGGGTTACCAAGCTCAGTCAAACTCCGAATGCCATAGACTTACTTCCGGGAGTCAGACAGTGAGTGCTAAGATCCATTGTCAAAAGGGAAACAGCCCAGACCATCAGCTAAGGTCCCCAAGTGTGTGTTAAGTGGGAAAGGATGTGGAGTTGCACAGACAACCAGGATGTTGGCTTAGAAGCAGCCATCATTGAAAGAGTGCGTAATAGCTCACTGGTCGAGTGACTCTGCGCCGAAAATGTAACGGGGCTAAACACACCACCGAAGCTATGGCTTGATGCTTTGCATCAGGGGTAGGGGAGCGTTGTATAAGGGTTGAAGGTGTACCGTAAGGAGCGCTGGACATTATACAAGTGAGAATGCCGGTATGAGTAACGAAAAGATCAGTGAGAATCTGATCCGCCGAAAGCCTAAGGGTTCCTGAGGAAGGCTCGTCCGCTCAGGGTAAGTCGGGACCTAAGGCGAGGCCGAAAGGCGTAGTCGAAGGACAACAGGTCGAAATTCCTGTACCACCGTAAGCCGTTATGAGCAATGGGGGGACGCAGTAGGGTAGTGACGCGGACTGATGGATGTCCGTCTAAGCAGTGAGGCTGATGTGTAGGCAAATCCGCACATCATTAAGGCTGAGCTGTGATGGGGAGCGAAAATTATAGTAGCGAAGGTCATGATCTCACACTGCCAAGAAAAGCCTCTAGCCAGGTGATGGTGCCCGTACCGCAAACCGACACAGGTAGGCGAGAAGAGTATTCTAAGGCGCGCGGAAGAACTCTCGTTAAGGAACTCGGCAAAATGACCCCGTAACTTCGGGAGAAGGGGTGCCCCGGTAGTGTGAATAGCACGAGGGGGCCGCAGTGAAAAGGCCCAAGCGACTGTTTAGCAAAAACACAGGTCTGTGCGAAGCCGTAAGGCGAAGTATACGGGCTGACGCCTGCCCGGTGCTGGAAGGTTAAGGGGAGTGGTTAGGGAGCAATCCCGAAGCTGTGAACCGAAGCCCCAGTAAACGGCGGCCGTAACTATAACGGTCCTAAGGTAGCGAAATTCCTTGTCAGGTAAATTCTGACCCGCACGAATGGCGTAACGACTTGGGCGCTGTCTCAACGAGAGATCCGGTGAAATTTTAATACCTGTGAAGATGCAGGTTACCCGCGACAAGACGGAAAGACCCCATGGAGCTTTACTGCAGCTTGATATTGAATTTGGGTACGATCTGTACAGGATAGGTGGGAGCCTTTGAAGTGTGAGCGCCAGCTTGCATGGAGGCAACGTTGGGATACCACCCTGATCGTATCTAGGTTCTAACCTGGTACCGTAATCCGGTGCGGGGACAGTGTCAGGTGGGCAGTTTGACTGGGGCGGTCGCCTCCTAAAGAGTAACGGAGGCGCCCAAAGGTTCCCTCAGAATGGTTGGAAATCATTCGAAGAGTGCAAAGGCATAAGGGAGCTTGACTGCGAGACCTACAAGTCGAGCAGGGACGAAAGTCGGGCTTAGTGATCCGGTGGTACCGCATGGAAGGGCCATCGCTCAACGGATAAAAGCTACCCTGGGGATAACAGGCTTATCTCCCCCAAGAGTCCACATCGACGGGGAGGTTTGGCACCTCGATGTCGGCTCATCGCATCCTGGGGCTGAAGTAGGTCCCAAGGGTTGGGCTGTTCGCCCATTAAAGCGGTACGCGAGCTGGGTTCAGAACGTCGTGAGACAGTTCGGTCCCTATCTGTCGTGGGCGTAGGAAATTTGAGAGGAGCTGTCCTTAGTACGAGAGGACCGGGATGGACGTACCGCTGGTGTACCAGTTGTTCCGCCAGGAGCACCGCTGGGTAGCTATGTACGGACGGGATAAACGCTGAAAGCATCTAAGCGTGAAGCCCCCCTCAAGATGAGATTTCCCAGTATGTAAGACCCCTTGAAGACGACGAGGTAGATAGGCTGGGGGTGGAAGTGCAGCAATGCATGGAGCTGACCAGTACTAATCGGTCGAGGGCTTATCCAATAGCAAGTTCTAAATCGCATGTTTCGTTTCGAATCTAGTTTTCAGAGAACGATCTCTGAATGTAAGCTAAGCTATGCGTTTGGTGGCGATGGCGGAGGGGTTCCACACGTACCCATCCCGAACACGACCGTTAAGCCCTCTAGCGCCGATGGTACTTGGACCGCAGGGTCCTGGGAGAGTAGGACGCCGCCAAGCAAAGAACCACTGCCGATGTTATTCGGTGGTGGTTTTTATTATATAGTTTTATTATGCAGTATGGGATTAAAATACAGATTGAATTTGGTGATTTCTCAGCACAATAGGATGTATACAGGTAACGTTATTCGATATGAATTGACGTTTTTTTGCGTAATAACTAGACTTGTCCGCTCTGGAAAAACAGTTGTGTTCATCAGGCAATACACCTGATATAACCAAGTACTTTTCCTTGACAGTCTAAATATCGCTTTGCTAAGATGGCAATAATAAATTTTTCAGAAAACGTATTTTCGGCGTAAAATACAGCCTGGAATCTTCGGGTTTTGGACCGTAAAGCTGAGCAAACATAAGGAGGAACACTTGCGTGTGGGAAGATAAATTTGGTAAGGAAGGCCTCACCTTTGATGATGTATTGCTAGTGCCACGGAAATCCGAGACACTGCCTAAAGAAGTAGATGTATCTATTCGTTTGAGTGATACTGTAAAGCTAAATATTCCTTTGATCAGTGCGGGTATGGATACAGTAACTGAAGCGACATTGGCTATTGCCATTGCACGTGAAGGCGGTATCGGTATTATCCATAAAAATATGTCGGTTGAACAACAGGCAGAAGAAGTAGATCGTGTTAAGCGTTCGGAGAGTGGTGTTATTACAAACCCGTTCTCACTGACGGCAGATCATCTGGTATCTGATGCGGAAGCAGTAATGGCGAAATATCGGATCTCCGGTGTACCTATTATTGAAGGAGATCAGAAGCTGGTTGGTATTTTGACCAACCGCGATTTGCGTTTTATCCATGATTACGGCATCAAAATTAGCGAAGTCATGACTCATGAGAATCTGGTTACCGCTCCTGTTGGCACTACACTGCAAGAAGCTGAAGGTATCCTTCAGAAGCACAAGATTGAGAAACTTCCATTAGTTGATGAGACAAACACGTTGAAAGGTCTTATCACGATTAAAGATATCGAGAAAGCCATTCAATTCCCTCATGCAGCCAAAGATGCTCAAGGACGTTTGTTGGTTGGTGCAGCGATTGGTATTTCCAAAGATACATTTGAACGTGCAGATGCTTTGGTACAAGCTGGTGTCGACCTGATTACGGTAGACTCGGCTCACGGACACCACATCAATATCATTGAAGCTGTACGTCAGCTTCGTGAACGTTTCCCTAGTCTGACCATCGTTGCAGGTAACGTCGCTACTGGCGCAGCCACTCGTGACCTGATCGAAGCAGGGGCTTCGGTAGTCAAAGTAGGTATTGGTCCAGGTTCGATTTGTACAACACGTGTTATCGCTGGTATTGGTGTACCTCAAGTAACTGCAGTGTACGATTGTGCAACAGTGGCACGCGAATATGGAGTTCCGATTATCGCGGATGGCGGAATTAAATATTCTGGTGAAATTACGAAGGCACTGGCTGCGGGCGCACACGCGGTGATGCTGGGAAGTTTGTTTGCCGGCACAGCAGAAAGCCCGGGAGAAACTGAAATCTTCCAAGGACGTAGCTACAAAGTATACCGCGGTATGGGTTCAATGGCTGCAATGAAACAAGGTAGTAAAGATCGTTACTTCCAAGATGATGACAAGAAACTGGTTCCGGAAGGAATCGAAGGTCGTGTCGCTTACAAAGGGCCTTTGTCTGATACGATCCACCAACTGATTGGTGGCCTTCGTTCGGGTATGGGATACTGTGGTACAAGTAACTTGGAGCAACTTCGTAACGATACAGGCTTTATCCGAATTACAGGTGCGGGACTGCGCGAAAGTCATCCCCATGATGTACAGATTACCAAAGAAGCACCTAACTACTCGTTGTAATCTGAAGAGAGTTAATCATTTCCAGGACAGGCTCGGTGATTTTCACCGGGTCTGTCTTTTTTTGCAGATACCCCTGTGATAGAATAGAACAAGCGGTGACGATCCATGGATGGATTAAGGCGTTGCGGCGGCTTTTTGACGTGAATCTATGAATATGGTTTTGAAAAGCAAATGCAGTGCCAGAAAAGGCTGCCAGGTAAACAGAAGCGCGGACGTCCTTTTACATAAGCATTTGCAAAATGCGGACTAAGTGACAATCGATAACGAACTTTAGGAGCAATAATATTGCTCGTTCGATACAGCGCATATAGCACACATCTCATACATCAAACACACAGATTAGGGAACAAGAAAATCGCAGCATAAGCTGCACTGAAGCAATTAATAATGCTTTGGATCGAAGGGAGTATTCATCATTGAAAGCCAAACACATGAATAAAAAGAAACGCCAAATGCTCAAAAAGAGCGTAGCCTCGGTAATGCTAATTAACATGCTTTGCATGTCTGCAGTAATGCCGGTCATGGCTGCTGCGGACAACTCCAGTCAGGTTCTGACTGCTACGGCAACAACAACGAAGACGGAAAAAGCCGTAAAGGTGCCTGGGGTAGACTCACTTGGGCTTGAGGTTAGATCAGCGGTGCTAATGGAAGCCTCAACGGGACAGATTCTACTAAATGTCGATGCGGATAAAGCGATGCCACCTGCAAGTATGACCAAGATGATGACAGAGTACATTGTCGCCGAACAAGTCAAACAAGGTAAATTCGGTTGGGACGATATTGTAACTGTTAAAAAGAATGCTGCACAAAGTATCGGGTCGCGAATTTTCCTCGCGGAAGGTGACCAGCACACAGTTAAGGATCTCTATATTGCTATGGCTGTTGGCTCTGCCAATGATGCTACGGTTGCTTTGGCTGAACATGTTGCCGGTTCGGAAGAAGCTTTCGTGAAAATGATGAATGATGAAGCGAAGCGTATGGGCATGAAGGATACGTTCTTCATCAACTCTTCGGGTCTCGACCGAGCAGATATGCCTGCTGATTTCCGCCCAGCTGAAGACAAGGAAACAGTGATGTCCGCTCTGGATGCTGCAATTCTATGCCGATACATTATTATGGATCACCCGGACTACACAGAGTTTACAACGATTCAATCCTATAAGTTCCGTCCCAATGATAAAGCTCCAATTATCAATTACAACTGGATGCTGGAAGCGAATAAAAATATAACCAATTTCAAAAGCTATGCCTATGAAGGTCTGGATGGAATGAAAACAGGCCATACCACGAACGCAGGTAATAACTTTACAGGTACAGCAGAACGTAACGGTATGCGTCTAATTAGTGTTGTTATGGGCACAGATTCGGAATCCGCACGTTTCAGAGAAACTAAAAAGGTATTGGACTATGGATTTAACAACTTTGAAGTGAAACAGGCTGTTGCGGGCAAGACCAAAGTGACGGGCTGGGAAGCGGTACCTTTGAAAAAAGGGAAAGAAACAACCGTTCCTGTTGTAACAGATAATGCGGTAAGTTTCGTTGTACCCAAAGGTACTCAGAACCTGAATGTGACGTTCAAAGCCAACGTAACTGAGGCTGACAAGTTGGTAGCACCACTCAAGGCAGGTACAAAGGTTGGTACGGTAACGTACACGTATAAAGCAGATGGAATTGAGCCACAGGAAAAAACAGTGAACTTGATCACTGCTGATGAGGCTGAAAAAGGCGGATGGTTCCGTTTGTTCTTCCGTGCTGTGAAGGATTTCTTTGTGGATCTTTTTGACGGGATTAAAAACCTGTTTTAGTCCATAACAAACTTCATGGAAAGAGTATGATTATGATTTTAATGTTTACATGGTCATATCATTGACAAAATACAAGTTATTCCGACCGGATGGATTGTATATTTACAATTTTTCCGGTAAAATATCAAGTTAGAATTCACGTATGATGAAGTGAAAAAGTACAATGTTCGTTTACCGTATGCAAGATCGTGGCTGGTAAGAGAAGGGGAATGAGCGTATGAAGATCGGCGTTTTAGCACTTCAAGGAGCTGTCACAGAGCATATTCGAAGTATTGAACGTGCTGGAGCAGAAGGTATAGCTATCAAACAGGTTCAGCAATTGGAGGACTTGGATGGTCTTATCCTTCCTGGCGGGGAAAGCACGACGATTGGTAAACTGATGCGCAAGTATGGGTTTATGGATGCCATTCGGGCGTTTGCTGCTGAGGGTAAACCGGTATTTGGTACCTGTGCTGGCTTGATCGTTATGGCTAAACACATTGCAGGGCAAGAAGAAGCTCATTTGGAGCTAATGGATATGACTGTATCCCGAAATGCATTTGGACGGCAGAGAGAGAGTTTTGAGACGGATTTGCCAGTCAAAGGTATTGAGGAAACGGTAAGGGCTGTATTTATACGGGCGCCCTTGATCGAGAGTGTCGGAGACCAGGTGGAGGTTCTCTCCACATACAAGGATGAGATTGTTACGGCTCGTCAGGGACATTTGTTGGCTTGCTCCTACCATCCGGAATTGACGGATGACTATCGTCTACATACTTATTTTGTAGACATGGCCAGATCCTACAAACACACGGTAGACTCTAAATAATGCATGATGTACAACCTATGATCTCCCGGTCATCGGATCACTTCACCAGAAGCCGTGTAAGGCCACTGGTTGGCAGTTGCATCTGAACGGATGCCTGATGTTGCCTGTATCTGCTTCATAGCGGGAATCGCAACGGAGGGTGACAAGGGGGATATAGGTTGTTTTTTGGGTTACAGGTTCCGATAAGTATATAGTAAGGTGTATACAGTAGAGTTTTGAGAATGGATTTAACATAAGGCTTCACGTTGTGAGGTTATTTAGGAGGGGTATATCGTGCTTGATGTGAAAATATTGCGGAATGAGTATGCACGTGTAGAAGAAGCATTGACTAAACGTGGCAAATCGCTGGATCTTATCGCTGGATTTACCGAGATGGATGCCAAACGTCGGGAATTGCTTCAAGAGAGTGAAACACTGAAGAGTCGTCGGAATACAGTCTCCGCGGAAGTTGCTAGACTGAAGAAGAATCGTGAGAATGCTGATGATCTGATTGTGGAGATGCGTGAAGTCTCTGATCGAATCAAAGCCATGGACGAGGAAGTTCGGGAACTGGAAGTGAAGATCAATGATCTCACAATGGCGATTCCGAACATTCCTAACGAAAGTGTACCTATTGGAGCTTCTGAAGACGACAATGTTGAAATTCGTCGTTGGGAAGAGCCGAAGTCATTTACTTTTGCACCAAAAGCACACTGGGAAATTGCACAGGATCTCGATATTCTTGATTTTGAAGCGGCTGCCAAAGTAACAGGTTCCCGTTTTACCTTTTATAAAGGTCTGGGCGCACGTCTGGAACGTGCATTGATTAACTTCATGATGGATCTGCACAGCGATCAACATGGATATGAAGAGATTCTGCCTCCATACATCGTTAATCGGGACAGCTTGTTTGGAACAGGTCAACTGCCTAAGTTCGAAGAAGACCTGTTCAAGTTGAAAGATACTGAATATTATCTGATTCCTACTGCTGAAGTTCCGGTAACGAACTACCATCGCGAAGAGATTTTGAATGTAGATCAATTGCCAAAGCACTTTGTGGCATACAGCTCTTGTTTCCGCTCTGAAGCCGGTTCGGCTGGACGGGATACACGCGGCTTGATTCGTCAGCATCAATTCAACAAAGTAGAGCTGCTCAAGCTCTCTACTCCGGAGACTTCGTATGAAGAGCTGGAGCAAATGACTCAAAATGCGGAGCGTGTGCTTCAATTGTTGGGCTTGCCGTATCGCGTCCTGACATTGTGCACGGCAGATATGGGCTTCACTTCAGCTAAAACGTATGATATTGAAGTGTGGTTGCCTGAGAGCGACACTTATCGTGAGATTTCTTCGTGCTCCAACTGTGAGGACTTCCAGGCACGTCGTGCCAATATCCGTTTCCGCAGAGAGCCAAAAGCCAAACCGGAATTTGTTCATACATTGAACGGGTCAGGATTGGCGGTTGGACGGACGGTAGCCGCTATCCTGGAGAACTATCAACAGGAAGATGGTACGGTTGTTATTCCTGAAGCATTGCGTCCTTATATGGGCGGTGCAAGTGTGATTGCACGTCGCTCTTAAGTAAGAGTTAGCCAACCATCCTCATCAAGGGGAATACAAATTCAATCCGTCATTTCGGAATGGCGGATTGGAGTGTTTTGTATAACTGAGGAAGTTGTCTGATACGGAATTATCAATTTTAATATAAAAAGGTTGCATTATAATGTCGAGATGTGGTATGATACTTTTCGTGGCAAGTTTATAAAAGTTAATTCCCTGGAGAGGTACCGAAGCGGTCATAACGGGGCGGTCTTGAAAACCGTTAGGGGGCAACTCCACGTGGGTTCGAATCCCACCCTCTCCGCCATACTACACTTATAACAAGGATTCGAGCGATCTCGCTCGGGTCCTTTTTTGCGTTGTGAGTTTGTCCAGCGTAGTGAGCATACAGGTTGGTGACCGATGTATACGTTGCTCAGTACAACGTTATATTTTGAATAAGGCTAATATGTATAAAAACATCTTCATCGCCGCACTTTATAGGAGTGGAGGTGGTAAGATGAACCGCGAGTTAAACATCGATCAGACAGAGCTTGTAGGGGCTTGGCAAGAACGTTTGCCTCAAGTCCTGAATGTTGGAGACCAGGCTCAGGTAATGGCCGATGAAGCCGATCAGCAGGCGATTCGGATACACATTGCTACAGCAGGGCACGAGATGTACTCTTTTGATTTCAAATGTGCATATGTCGATTCCCGTGAAGTCAGCGTACAGCTGATTGATGTGGAACGGGATGGACAAACGACGGATGAGCGTACAGAACCGATTCAGGAACTGGCTCACGATTATACACGGCACATTCATGAATGCGCCCAGTCGTTACAATCCCAGACGAGATAATAGCCTGAAATCTGAAGGAGTGAACTCAATTGACTAAAGCCAAAGCGGGAGTAGACAAAAACCTGCAAAATGTAGTCGATGATCTGGAGCAGCCTGCCGTAAACAGTCATCATGCCCAGCAAATTCAGCAAGATATTAATGATCGCCGTCATCAGGATGCACTGAATCATGACAAAACGGAAGATAGGGACCCATCCCATTCCTAACAATGATGAGGGGGCAATAATATGAGCAAACCAAAAACAATTCCCGTACCGGAAGCACAAGCATCCGAACAGCATCGTCATTCATCCAAACGCTCTTCCATGCAGGAACCATTATCCGGTTCCAAAAAAGTAAAAAATCAAAATCATGTGGATCATTTGAATCCTCAAGGTTAATAGAAGAAACAGATTCACGCAAAAGTCCCTTGTTACCTAACAAGGGATTTTTGCGTATTCATACATATATAAAGACAGGCACATGGTTATTCCCAAAGCTGACATAGGTCTTTGTAGCCATTTTAAAGAGGAAAGATCACATTTTTCCCAAATTAGGTTTCGGTATCTGGTGATATGGTATATCATTGATATTGAATTACTTTTTTTTGGGGTTATCACGAGAGGAGAGAAACAAATGACTAAACGTATGGGGGCGCTTCTTCTCACGTTGCTGTTGACCGTATCTATGGCATTAACAGCATGTAGTAGCAAGCAGGAACCAAAAGAGGCATTGAAGACGGCTGCGGCCAATGCTTCCAAATTGACTTCGTATGAAATGAGTTCTAATTTCACTATTAATGAATTGAGCTATAAACCTGGGGATGCTTCACAAACTGATCCTACCATGAGTCAGTTTATGAGCATGCTGAAGGATGCTCAGTTGAATGTAACAGGTGTATACCAAAGTGAGCCAATGCAGACAGAGATGACTCTTGGCATCGAGCTTAAAGGCGACATGGGTATGACCTTTAACATCCCAATGGTGATGACGGCAGAGAAACTCTATGTGAAAGTGCCGAATATTCCGTTCTTCCCGATTCCGGAGAATGTTGTTAACAAGTTCCTGGAGCTTGACCTGAAAGAACTGGCTGAGCAAGAGGGTACAGAATGGAACCCTGATGCTATGGACGCAGCCAAAACGCAAAAGCTGAGCAACGAAGTCATGGACGCAGTGCTGAGCGAGTACGATCAAGCTAAATTCTTCAAAAATCTAGACACCAAAGATGCAAAACTTCCTGAAGGTGTAGATGCGAAGCAAGTTGTACAATTCTCGGTGAATAATGACAATGTTAAAGAAGCAGTTACTGTACTGGTAACAAAAGCTATGCCTAAAGTATTGGATATTCTGTCCAAAGAGGAATATCGTGAAATGCTGCAAATGGATCAGGCTGATATCGACAAAGCTAAAGAAGATCTGAAGATCACTGAAGCAGATCAGGCTGAAATGGCTAAAGACTTGGATAAATTGAAAGATGTTCTGACAATCAACCAATTCAACATCGATTTCGCATTGGACAAAAACGACTTCCCTGTATATCAAAAGATGGTCGCTGATGTGCTGATCAAGCCAGAAGGTACAAAAGACGAAGTGAAATTGGCATTTACCGGTTCCAATACGTACACTAAGATTAACGAAAAAGCAGCATTCAAAATCAACATCCCTACTGGCGATGACGTAATTACTATGCAAGAGTTCGAAGAACTGATGAACGCTTCATACGGATACTAATCTCGCTGAGTTCAAACCGTCTGTGATTCAAGTGAAGGATAATATCCTTCCGCTTGGGTACAGGCGTTTTTTTTTGTTAGACAGCGTAAGAGGGGATATACGCAAAATAATTGATCTTTGAAGTTGAATCGTGGCTGGTGATCTATATAAATAAAACCGCACTCTCTCCTACATAACTAGAGTAGTGCGGTTTTGTACATTAAATTTGTATATTGTTGAATTGGGAATACAGACAGCTTTATTGGGAAGCTTCTAAATCAATTAATTCTTAAGTTCGTCCAAGTCTTCAGCAAGTACAGCATAGATCTGATGATCCTGATATTTGCCGTTGATCTTGAGGTATTTGCGCGCAGTACCTTCAAACTGGAATCCGTTCTTCTCCAGTACGCGCTGTGAACCTTTGTTGGAGGGCAATACTGCAGCCTGAATCCGATTTAACTTTAGCGCACGGAAGCCATAAGCTACGGCCAGTTTAACCGCTGCTGTCATTCGTCCGCCACCCTGATAATCTGGATGGATAAAGTAACCCATATCCGCATAATTGGCAACGCCCAATACGACATTGTTGATACTTACTTGTCCAATCAACAGGCTGTCTTTAATGGTATAGATTCCAAATTGATATCCTGTACCATCTTCTGCTGCCTTGACCCGATCCTCAATCCGCCGAGTCTGAGCATCCAGTGTATAGAATTCATCGTCTCGCACGGGTTCTACAGACTGGTAGGGGACGCGTGTGACCTGAATCAGGTCCAAATAGGACTGTGTATCTTGGGGTGTGAGCAACCGAAGGCTTATGCCATTGGCTGTATCATAGAGTGTTAGTGCCATTACAGCACACTTCCTTTCTAATTGGGATGTTTGTAGTCGGTGACTACTTAAACTTTTGGCGCAGACTTCTGAAAAATTGAGTTAGCATCGTGGAGCATTCAGGTTGGAGAATATCCGCAATAACCTCGGTGCGATGGTTAAAACGCGGCTCCTGTAACAGGTTCATCAGTGTACCTGCACAGCCTGCCTTGGGATCAGCCGTACCATAGATAACGCGGGGAACTCTGGATTGTACAATTGCACCTGCACACATTGGACAAGGTTCCAGTGTGACGTACAGAGAACAATCCAACAAACGCCAAGCTCCGATGGTCTCGCTGGCCTGACGAATAGCCACCATCTCTGCATGGGCGGTGGAATCCAGTGTAGTTTCACGCAGATTGTATCCCCGACCAATAATTTGGTTATTTTGTACGATTACAGCTCCAATCGGCACTTCCCCGAGAGCTTCAGCCTTGTAGGCCTCGGCAATGGCCTCTCGCATCCAGTGCTCATGTTGAGCCTCTTCAGATAAATTCCCAAGATCGGGCTGGGGAGAATGGTCATTCATTACTATATAACTCCTTCCAAAATCGTTTATTCAGCGAACAAATATTCGGGTTGTTAACATGTTGTGTATAGAATTGTGGATAACCGTGTAGTTGCTCACATAGTTATAAACAAACTATCCACAAGCCTGTGGGTATGTGGATAAATATAGTGATTAATTTCATTGTAGAGTTCGAAAATGCAAAAAACAACGAATTTCGAGCTTTTCAGTCATTCGGTAACTTTTGGACACAGGTCAATTATCCTTTTCAAAAAGACATACAAGCGTTATGATGGAGATAGGTTTTGCCATATATCGCCAGAGGGTACAAGCCGAGAGGTGAACAAAAAAACTTGTCTATTAAAACGAAATTATCCATGATTATGTCGTGCTCAGTGCTGGTTATTTTAGTGTTGAATATCGCACTGAGTTATTATACTACAGAAGAGAATCTGAGGCAGGACAGTGAAACCAAGATGGTGCTCACTGCAAAGCAGATTGCAATTGCTGTCGAACAGAATCAATACAGTTCGGATTATGTAAAACGGCAGATTGGAAACAATCTGTGGCTTGCTGCTGTCATGGCAGCGGAAGAATTGGACCCGGATATTAATAATATCACAAATGAAGAACTTGTACGCTTGAGCCAAAAGGTCGGCGTCTCACATATTTCGTTAATGGAGCAGACGGATGATGACATCGTTGTTAACCGCTCCTCAGATCCGAGAGAAATCGGGCTGTCCACCAAATCCATGACTTATTGGTATCAGGCCTTTAAGCAATTATTCGAAAAACAACAGGTGACGATTCCCCAAGGACAGAAGTTGGAGCATTTCTGGTCAGATGGATTCGAATATTCGACATCCAGTCCTTCGGATATTGATATCTGGGGTTACTACCATGATGGAAAGAGAAACTACATAATCAATCCCTTCTATAATAATACGGAAGTTGATGACTATGTGAAAATCTCTAGTCCGGATGAGATTTTAAATAAAATTCGTGAGGTCAATCCCTCCATTCTGGAGATTACAGGCATCAATCCGTTGACTTTTGGTAGCCCGAACATGAGTGATGACGGAAGAGATTCGAACTTTAGCAAGTTGAATAACAGACCGATTCGTTTTGGTACATACCAGTATGGTTCTACGAATGAGGATCATCGTGCTGTGGTGCGCGCCATTCGAACAGGGCAAAATGTATCTTTTGTCAGTGAAACGCACGAACAGAAGGTACTGAAGAGTTTTATTCCCATTTTCACACCCAATCAGTCTTCCTATGTGATCAGTATTGTCATGGACTATAAGCAAATATCCTCCATGGTATCTGAGCAGTTGGTGAGCCATGCCTCCATATCGTTGGTTTTGCTGGAGATTGTGATCTTTGGCAGCTATTTGCTCGCAGGGTATATTACGCGTCCAATCCAATCCATACTGGGCAAGGTGAATGATGTAGCGGACGGGCACTTTGATTTCCGTCTGAAAGTACGGAGGAAGGATGAACTTGGCCAGCTGGCCAATCGTATTAATGCCATGATTCGTAATCTGGGCCATTATACGAGCCGTCTGAAACAGATGTATGAAGAGAATCGGGCGGTGAAAGAACATCTGGAGTCCATTATAAATCAGACAGCGGACGCCATTCACATTACGGATCTTGAAGGAAAAGTGCTGCGGGTTAACCGCGCATTTGAACAATTATATGGCTTTCGAAGTCGTGAGGTGGAAGGTCGTAATCTGAAGATCATCCCGCCAGAGGCAGAAGAAGAAATGAAACGTCAGCATGCCCAACTCGTTGAGGGGATGTCCATTACGTCCAACGAAACTACCTGGATGAAGAAAGACGGGACCCGAGTAGAGGTCAGTGTCAGTACGGCTCCGGTACGAGACGAGGCTGGAGAGATTACCGCGCTCATTAGTGTCTCCAGGGACATTACAAGCCGTAATCGGATGGAAGAGCTGCTGAGACGTTCTGAGAAGCTAACAACCGTGGGCCAGCTTGCAGCAGGTGTGGCACATGAGATTCGTAATCCACTGACCACGCTGCGCGGATTCCTGCAGTTACAGCAAGAGAGCAACAAGCTGAATCATCGTCATCTGGATCTGATGTTATCGGAGCTGGATCGAATCAACCTTATTGTTGGTGAATTTCTGATTCTGGCGAAACCGCAGGCGGTTCATTTTCAGAATCGGGATATTCGTTTTATTCTTGGCGATGTCATCTCGTTACTGGATAGTCAGGCGCATCTGCATGGTGTAGAATTTGTACTGCGTGCCTCATCCGATTCGGCTATGGTACACTGTGAAGAGAACCAATTGAAGCAGGTATTCATCAATTTGCTGAAAAATGGTATGGAGGCCATGCCAAATGGAGGAAACATCCATATCAAGCTCAAGCATGACGAGCAATCGAAACGCGTCAGAATTGAGATCAGGGATGAAGGGATCGGTATCCCGGAAGAGATGATGCCCAAGCTTGGGGAGCCTTTCTTTACGAATAAAGAGTCTGGAACAGGGCTTGGCCTGATGGTCAGTCAGCGCATTATTCAATCACATAAGGGCATGATGGATATTAAAAGCGTCATGAACAAGGGAACAACGGTTATTATTGAACTGCCTGCATCCGAGCAACAACCGGAAGTTATTGAGGTAGATCAGGTAACAGATGACACACTTACAGATGAAGAGAAATAGATGAGGTGAGATTACCTTTTGCGTATTAATAAATTTATTAGTGAAACAGGTTATTGCTCCCGGCGTGAAGCCGACAAGTTGGTGGATAGTGGTCAGGTAACCATTAATGGAGTTAAGGCTGAACTGGGCAGTCAGGCAGAAGAGGGCGACGATGTACGAATCAATGGCAAGCCAATCAAGGAAAAGAGAAAACACGTATATATCGCGCTGAATAAACCGATCGGGATCACAAGTACAACCGAGCAGCATATTCAGGGCAATATCGTTGATTTTGTCGGGCACGATGAACGTATCTTTCCTATTGGACGTCTGGATAAGGACTCGGAAGGTTTGATCCTGATGACCAATGATGGTGATATCGTTAACCGGATTCTTAGATCAGAAGGGCGCCATGAGAAAGAGTATATCGTTACTGTTGATCGATCTGTAACCCCGAGTTTCCTTAGAGGTATGAGCACTGGGGTGAAGATCCTGGGTGAAATGACCCTGCCTTGTACAGTGACCCGGATGACGGATCGAGTATTCCGTATCATCCTGACTGAAGGAAAGAACCGTCAGATTCGGCGGATGTGTAGTGCCTTTGGTTACGAGGTTCGTAAGTTGAAGCGTATTCGGATCATGAACATCCATCTTGGAGAAATGGTGACAGGTTCATGGAGAGAGCTTACCCCTGCTGAAAAAGCGGAGCTGGGCGGTCTGCTAGACTATTCACTGGAATAGTTGGTTCGAGTTCGACTAATTTAACCGATTAAAGCTCTGCTTTCCGAAAAGGAGCGCAGGGCTTTTTTTCGGAAAGCAGAGTTAATGAAGACTAGTCAATAATACCGAATAGTAAGGAAATATGTAGATGAACCAGGCATAAGCCTTATATAAACCCAAAAGACCGTTCTCCTTGTACCTGGAGAACGGTCTTTGCTTAATGAATCGCTGCAGGCCTCTAGTTTCCTCCGCCAACGGCTTTTACATTTGTATTGTTACTTTGATACTTCCGAATGATAGATACCTCTACACGGCGATTCTGTGCCCGTCCCGTATTGGTGTCATTGCTGGCAATTGGGTGATACTCTCCATAACCACTTGGTGTGAATTTGGAAGGGTCCAATTGCGAGTTCAGCAACAGGATTTTCAGGAAGTTGAGCGCACGATCTGCGCTTAGATCCCAGTTATCCTTATATTGGTTATTCGAAATGGGAATATTATCGGTATGACCGGATACAACCACTTCATATTCAGGGAACTCCTGCAGCATGCTTGAGATTGCTTTGGCCAGGGATCGTGATTCAGGCTTCACATCTGCTCGGCCTGAGGAGAACAAGGCGTTATCACTGATGGTGATCTTCAATTCAGACTGATTCAGCTTGGTGTTCAGCTGGTCTGAAAGTCCGTTCTTCGAGATATATTTGTCGAGTCGCTCTTTGAGTTTCTCCAGGTCTTCTTGTTCTTTCTTAGCCATCTGTGCATCTGTAATCTGAGCTGGTGTTTTCTTGGTGATTTCTGTAGGTTCCTGTTTGTTCTTACCCAAATCAGCACCTGGCGTATCCGGATTCATGGACGAATGGTCCAGAATCCCGGAACCTCCATTTAATGCACTGTTTAGTGCGGAAGCCATCTGCTCGAACTTAGCTGCATCGATTGAACTCATACCGAACAATACAATAAACAGAGCGAGCAACAAGGTCATCAAGTCGGAATAGGGAAGCAACCAGCTCTCGTCTATATGCTCTTCATGTGGTTCGTGCTTCTTAGCCTTTTTCACCTGGTGATCCCTCCTTCTCTTCCAGTTGTTTACGTTCGGAAGGTGTCAGGAATACGGATAACTTTTGGTTGATGGCGATGGTGGAGACACCGGATTGTATGGATAACAGTCCTTCAACCATCATCAGCTTGATCTCCATTTCTTGCTTGGACATCCGTTTCAGCTTGTTAGACATCGGGTGCCATAACACGTAACCACTAAATATACCAAGGAGTGTTGCGATAAATGCTGCCGCAATCGCATGGGAGAGTTTCTCCATGTCACTGAGATCGGCAAGTGCTGCGATGAGACCTACAACGGCCCCGAGAACCCCGAGCGTTGGTGCGTACATCCCCGCCTGAGCGAAGATCAAGGCACTGCCACGGTGGCGCTCCTCTGTAGCATGAATATCTTCCATGAGCACATCACTTACAAATTCCTGATCGTTGCCGTCTATAATCATACGCATACCGCCACGAAGGAACTGATCGTCAATCTCTTCTACTTTTGATTCCAGTGCAAGCAAACCTTCACGACGGGTAGTGGAAGCCCAATCCATAAATGTGCCGATCAGGGATACGCGATCAATAAGTACTTGATTTTTGAAAACAATCCCGAAAAGCTTAGGGATTTTCTTAACTTCAGACATCGGAAATGCGATAAAGATGGTTCCTGCTGTACCAACAAAGATAATAATGTAGGCTGCGGGATTGTTAACCAGGTTGATTAAGGGCGCACCCTTCAAGAACATACCAAATACAAGGGAGACCAGCCCCAAAATTAGTCCAATAATCGTTGAAATGTTCATCATACACCTCATCCATGAGATAAAATTGAATCCTTTCAAGCGGCTGTGTTCGGGCTTCCGGACGAATTTTTGGCCGCAATCCGTTCAATGTTAGGCATTCCTTACGGTTGCTAAAACAGTTAAAACGGTCATATATGTATTTATCGACCAGAAGGCCTTTTTTTTTAAGGGCTATTTTCAGGTATAATAAGATCAAATCCGCTCCTTAGGGGCCGAATAGGAGTGAAAAGCCAATGGGCGTAAAGCATGGACGGGATTATGAAGGAATTTTGACAGATCTGACAACGGCAATCGGACGCATACCGGATCGGTATGTTTTCTTTGAAATGGACGCGGAAGAGTGGGGGAGACTGGCTGCATCTGACCAACTTGAAGTGGATGAGGCGTTGGCGGAGGATCTGTTCTATGCGCTGGGCGAGGAGTCCGTTATTCCGGTTGGAAGTGGCGTGGTCATCCATGATAAGGAACAGCACCGCATTCATATTTTGATCGGGGAAGAAGAGTTGACATTTGTACCTTTAATTTAGTGTGTTTACATGCATTTTCAGGGGTGTGAATGGAATTGGAATTCCCCTCAAAGCCTTATGGTTATTGGTTCTATGCCATGTAGTTGATTGGATTTTGAAGCTTGTCCGTGGTAAGATGTTAGTCGTGAAATGGGCCAACCGCATGGCGGTGAGCCTGGCCTTTGAGGTTGCTGTTGATTGCGCCGAAGGTGTCGGTGGTTATACGGACGCATGTCTGTAATGTACCATCCTATGGGGAGGAAGATAACGCATGGTTTTTTCGCAAGAGGAAGTCGAAGCTCATCTGGGAAGGCTGGAAGGCTGGGAACTGGAAGAGGGACGGTGGATTGTACGTAAATTCGTGTTCTCCAACTACATGAAAGGGATTGCATTTGTGGATGAGGTCGCTGCGATCTCGGAAGCATTCAATCATCATCCTTTTATTACGATTGATTATACAACGGTTACGCTGCGTCTCACATCATGGGATGCGGGTGGTATTACATCTGTAGATATCAAGGAAGCAGGGCAATATAACGAAGCTTATGACAAAATGAGGTCGCAATAACGAGGTCGGTTATTATCACGCGGCCAGAAGTGAGTGAACCATACATGTCAGACTATAATCAGAAACAACCTCTTATTGCTGTCGTAGGCAGTCTCAATATGGATCTTGTGGTGAAGACAGACACAATTCCGGAAGAGGGAGAGACGGTGAGCGGTGAGGAGCTGCATTATCTCGCTGGTGGCAAAGGGGCCAACCAGGCTGTTGCCGCTGCGCGTCTGGGTGGACAGACTACGATGATTGGCGCGGTGGGATCGGACGGTTTTGGCGAACGTCTGCTGCACAGTCTGACGGAAAGTGGTGCAGATGCCTCGCGGGTTCGCATATTGGAAGAAACGGTAACAGGGACGGCTTCCATCTGGCTCTCTCGGGGAGACAACCGGATTATTGTTATTCCTGGTGCGAATGGGAAAGTGGTGCCTGAGATGCTGGAAGAGGCGGATACGGTAAAAAGCCTGACTGCAGCCGCAGCGGTGCTGCTGCAGCTGGAGATCCCGCTGCCAGCGGTTACCCGCGCCGCCCAACTGGCGGCTGAAGGCAGCGCACTGGTGGTGCTCAACCCGGCTCCCGCGGTGCCGGGTCTGCCCCAGGAGCTCCTGCGGTGCGTCGACGTTGTCACGCCGAACCGCAGTGAGCTTGCCGTGCTTACCGGCCGGGATCATCTCCGGCCGGAAGACCTGGATGCGGCGGTCGCAGAGCTCGCCGCATCCCTCGGGGCCGCTGTCGTCACGACGCTCGGCCCCGAGGGGGCTGTGTACGCGGCGCCGCCTGGTGGCCGCGTACAAGCAGGGCGTGCCGGCGCGTGCCGTGCGCCCGGCTACGCCGTAAGCGCCGTCGATACGACCGGCGCTGGCGATTGCTTCAACGGCGCGCTGGCGGTAGCTCTCGCGCGCGGTGAGACTTTGGACGCGGCCGTAGGCTTTGCCATGGGTGCGGCGGCGTTATCCGTGACAAAGCTCGGCGCCCAGTCCGGGATGCCGTACGCACGTGAAGTTGAGGCCTTTTTGGCTGAGCATGCCGCAGAGGCTTAATAATTGATATAACAAAGAGGCTCTTATTCTCCGAAAAGGGGATTAAGCGCCTCTTTGTTATGCGTGTGCAGAGATTATTTCTTCTCTGACAGCCACATGGCGATATTTGCAATCTCTTCGTCCTGCAGTTTGCCCTTGAAGGAAGGCATACCACCTTTACCTTTGACAATCGTAGAATAGATCTTCTCCAGATCATCCTGGCTGCCGATGTTAGCCAGAGCAGGTCCTACGCCACCTTGAAGCTGATCCCCGTGACAGGAGATACAATTGGCTTTGACCAGTGCTTCAGCCTGTCCGGCATCCAATGTTACTTCCGGCATGGTTGGCTTGGCTTCTTCAGCCACTTCTTCTTTCCCTGGAAGCGTAAACATTAAAACAATAGCTAAAGCGCATGCTGCAAAAAATACTCCGCTCATGATCCATTTGTGCATCCCTTATGTCCCCTCCAGAATGAAAGATCATCTAACCTGAAACTATCCATATCATTATAACGGAACCTGTACTGACATCATAGCATTTTGTGGGAATTTTTTGAACTAATCACATAACAAGGGGCAAATTTGGTTGTTTTGCAATGGATTCTAACCGCGAGGCCCTTCATAAACCATACAGTGAAAGGGCTTCAAGCCGGTTGGGGTCTGCCGTTCGTATGTATCATGGGTGACAAATCCACTCTTCAGATAGACTTGAATGGCACGAGCATTCCAAGTGAGTACTTCCAGATCAATCTCATTCGTGGGATTTCGGCGAATGGCTTCTTGTACAATGGCAGTGACAAAAGCTGTCCCTTGACCCTGACCACACAGCTCTGGATGCATGCCAAGGCCAATCCGGGTTACCCCTTGAAGTGGGAAGTATTGAGCAAACCCACATATACGATCGTTCTGATCCAGGACGCTCGCATATTGCTCCTGCCGCAGCTGTGCATCTCCGAATTCCACTTCCAGAGCTTTCATCTGCTCCCAGGGGAGCCAGCTGTAGATATTGTAAGGCGGATCATACTGCCAACTGCAGATAAGCTCCGCATGTTCTTCTCGCATGGGTACAACGTGAAACGTCACAGGGGTTTCCTTCATACACCTGCATGCTCCTTTCCTTGAAACAGAACTCTTTGTCCACTCTACAAAAGTGATGTTCATTTAGCAAGTCTTCCTTCCCAAGAAAAAAAATGAAACAAAAGTTCCGGTAATTTCGTTTATATTATAACGGGATGGGTAAAAACATCATAAGGGCACGGACGAACGAACGCAAAATGAACCTGTTGATGTCGCAGGATATGCCCCGAGTATAACTTGCAACATGAATAAGGATTGAAGCACAAAAAAACCGCCGGATACATTCCTGCGGAGAATGTACCGGGCGGTTCTGTTATGCTTCTTGCTTCGTTCCAGTATGTTTAATGGTTACAGCATCATGTTGCTCAGCTTGTCCCTAGTCAAGGGCCAGTGATTCATATGCGTCCGTGCTCATAATCCGTTTTGCGCCAACATAACGATTGGCCCAATAGTTTTCACTCAATGCACTGATCGTAACGCCTTTGGAAGAAGAGGAGTGTGCGAACTTTCCATCCCCTACAAAAATTCCTACATGGGATACGCCTTTACCTGTTGTATTAAAGAACACCAGATCGCCAGCTCTCATTTCCATGCGGGATACGGAATCGCCCATGTCGAATTGGGAACTGGATTGGCGTGCTAAATCAATACCCAACTTGTCGAATACATACCGTGTAAATCCGGAGCAGTCAAAGCCGTTGAGCGTTGTTCCTCCACTTTGATATGTAGTTCCCATTGCTGAATCAATTACTTTGTCCATCTTTGAATCTGCGAATGCGCTACCTGCACCAAGCGATAAAGCGAATGTGATGCTAAGTACAGCTGCGGTTAATTTCTTCTTGAACAAGAGATATTCCCCTTCCAACGCCTGCGAGGTTAGCTTAAGGATTCGGTTGAAGGTCCCCTATGATCCCTCTGTAGCAAGATCAATTCACCCATAACTGGTTCCCCCGCTTCCCAGGTGCCAGGAATTTGGCTATGCTAGTTATGCACCTGCGAAATCAAGAAATGACGATTTAATTTTAAGTAGTTACAAATATGAATGTAAATATTACAAAGTTGTTACTAAAAACTCACTGCGATTATTGTAACAGAGGAGTACGGCTTTGGCAACGTTTAGCAACAAATTTAGCAAAAAAAACCTCGACCTTTGACGGGGAAAGGTTGAGGTTTGCCTATTTATAAGTACATATTAGGCCATGAGTTTAACATGTGATGGTAACAATTTTTAAACTATCTGCTCTCACCTTTGGATATTTTGGACTGCCATAATCGGAAATGGCTGCATATTTTCCACAGACTCAATAGACACCTGGCAAGTGGATACGTCTGTTGTAGTATAAGTCCGGTAAGTCCCGTTAATAACCATGAGGCTGTAGTGAATGCCCCAAAGACGAGTAGGTGTACTCCGCCCAGCAGGAGTGCAATGCCGATTACGGCGATGAGATGACGCAGTGCAATCCAGAGGGCTTTGAGGGTACCGTGAGCCCCGCCTTCTCCTTCTGGTGCCGAAACACCGAACTGCATGTAGAGTATGACATGGTGGATGATCCAACCATATACAATCCAGGAAGCAACATAAGGTATACCAGGCAAAAGTAATTGAAGGGAATGAAATCCGTCCATGAGAATTGAGTAAAGCTTCGGTATGAGCCAGTAGGCGGGCAGAAGTATCAATAATGTACGTATGGTGTGGAGCAGTAGCATCGGTTTCCACAGATTTTTGATTCCGCGGACAAAGGGGATACGCTCTTCTGTAGAATTAAAGTGCTGAAGTGAGTAGAGCAGTCCTGCCTGAATGAGGGGGCTGATCAACATGCGAACCAGCAGCATGCCCCCGAGAATCCATAGATAACGATGAACCTCCGGATGGGTAGACAGGTTAAGTTGACTTTCCATTTTGAACAAAAGTGTACTCAGCTCACCGGCATCAGCATCTGGATAGCGAAGGAGCAGTGGGATGACGGCCGATTGTACCATTCGATAGAAGAAATATCCCCAAATGAGTTGATAGAGAAATAAGAGTGCGGCAATGAACATATGCTGACGGACGAGAAACCAGCCTTCACGTATTTTCGCTTTCACCGTTTCCACCTCACCATGACAGACCTCCGAATATGGCTTCTATTAGTTTGGTTACACTCATGCTCCAGCGGGACTTCGTCTGCTCATCCAGTCCGGATTTCAGGAAATTGTTCATATGGCGGTTCTCCAGCACGATCGAGTACAGGGGATCGGTCATGGCCCAGGATACGGGGGATGTGTGAGTTAATTTATACGTGATGCGATCTTCTTTGCCATTCCATTGCTTGGTGAGGATATGCCCGTCTTCAAAAGCAATGCGAACAGGAACGGCGCTGTAATCACTACCTTTTTTTGCGATCGTCACGGATGACTCGTACAATGTTTGACCGTCTTTCTGTACGGGCGTAATACGAATCTTCTCTACAGCAAAGTCAGCCATCCCATTACCATAGACGTATTGATCAAAATAATCAGACCAGGAAGTGCGGGTCACTTGCTCCACAACCTTTTGAAAATCAGCGGATGTGGGATGTTTGAAACGGTACTTCTTCACATAGGTAGAGAGAATACGCTCCATCTTCTTGGCACCAACTTGATGTTCAATGCCGAGCAATACTAGCTTGCCGCGTGTGTAGACATTGGCTGCATACTCATCCTGTGAATCGAACTTCCAGGACTCTTGTGTTAAGGATGAAGGAGATGTAATCAGTCCCGATTGTACCGGCAGATTCGGAATCAATCCGTATTCCTGCTCCATCAGTTTGTCTTCTGCATAAGAGGTGAATCCCTCATCCAGCCAGGCTTCCTCGAATTCGTTGCTGGCAACCATGCCGTAGAAGTACTGGTGTCCGATCTCGTGGACTACGGTTCGTTCCAGGTCATAACCTGGCGTGGTGTCATCGGCTCCAAAGGCTGTAACTAGCGTAGGGTATTCCATACCTCCAGCGCCATTCCCCGCTTTGGGTGGAACTACGATGGATAAGGTAGCATAAGGATATGGGCCAAACCATTTGCTATAATTGGCTAGAGCGGCCTTCGCGGCGTAGAAATAACGTTCTTTCAGATCCTGATGAGCTGGGTCCAGATATAACTTGATTCGTACACCAGGCACATTGGGTGCAGAGAAGGGTTCCTCGGCGTACACAAAATCGGGTGAGGCCGCCCAGGCGAAATCATGCACATCATCGGCGTAAAATTGATAGACCTTTTCTCCATTCTTCACCACGGCTTGCTGCGTCGGAAATCCGGTAGCAGCCACTTTGTATGTTTCGGGCACCCGAATACGTACACTATATATACCGAAGTCAGCGTAAAACTCTGAATTGCCATGGTACTGGTGCAGATTCCAGCCTTCCGTTGTTCGTCCACGTCTGCCCTCAGGTTCATAGGCACTTAATTTGGGAAACCATTGACCTGCCATGACAAAATGATCAGCAGTTCCCATCCGGGCAAAAATCTTCGGCAGATTCACTTCAAATCGGGTGTGGAGCGTGATGCTTTCCCCGCCTTTGACGGGTTTGGGTAAGCGTACTTTAATGAGGGTGGTGTCCTTGATATTTCCGTCATCTGGTTGCACATACTGCATCCGGTGTAGCAGAGAGAGCCCGTCCTCCGTTTTCATTTCGGTAATGTTCATGGAGCCGTAACCATTGGTAGGCATGACATCACCCCGAAGTTTTCCGCCGGATTCCTTCATAAAGGTGGTGTCAGCAGAAGAGAAGGCGTTGGGATACATATGAAAGTAAAGCTCGCTGACGGTTTTTTTACCTGGATGTGTCCAGGTAATCGTCTGAGTCCCTTCCAGTACATTCCCTTCGACCAGTTTTACATCCATGTGATATTCCACAACACGGTTGCTGTACACTTCGGCAGTAGGGGTCTGTACACTTTCTGGAGGTGCTGGCGTTGGGGCTATTGCCTTAGGCTTGCCCGATTCGGGGGCGAGTACTGGCAATTCGGAATGAGTTGAGCGATTATAACCCAGAGTGATCCATATCCCTCCGGCAAGTACACACAGGGCCAGGGATGCAGTGAGCCAGCTCTTGGCGCGTCGTGGAATCATCGTTAAATACCTCCCGTTGACAAGCATCTACAGCATGTATATGTTTGCAATGGGACAATTATTAGTTAAAATATTTGTATCAACCCTTGGAGGTTATAAACATGGACCAAAACGAGCAAAACGGCAAAAAACAGATTGCCTTGAATATCGTTAGTGCAAAAAGCAAGCATAAAGGCTTCGGTGCAGGCTCCATTGAGCTGAATAACCTTTCCCCGGTCATTATTGATAATGGCGAAGCCAAAATCGATATCGGTGCGATGCATGCGAAGAGCAAAGTGGAACGCAATATCAAGTTCTCTACCAATCGTGAGGATGTGCCCAACGGACGCCAGGTATGGCTGGTGTGGGTAGCTGTCGATCGCACGGAGGAAGGCCAACTGTATGGTGGAGCAACGGCATGTGAGATGTGGATTGATACAGAAGCAAGACGTGGATGGAAACTGCTGGCTGAACATGTGAATCGTATGGATTATGCCTTGAAGCGTCGCTTCATGTTGGATGAGCTTGGACCTGAAGCTCGAGCTGCACTTAAGACACTGCTGATCTCACACAACGAAGACTGGTGGAATGCTTCTCCAGATGTATTGAAGGAAGCACTCGCCTAAGGCAGATCTTTTAACACAGTCTAAAAGAAAAAAAGCAAAAGGTCCCTTGACCGGAAAGTTCGGTTGGGGGTCTTTTGCTTGTGCATTAATCATATTCATTGATCTGAATAATTATGAGTTTTCATCCGAAGTGAATTTCCAATTGTTCAATATAACCAGGGGATATAGGTGACGCAACTAAGTCATTGCGTATTTACGTCATTCTACCCACCAACGTTTGAAATCTCCCCACCAAGAATGTTTCTCTTCCTGTATGCCTTGTTGATTCTGTACCTGACGAGTCTTCTCATCTTCTCCAGAATCCGAATCATCCGTTGTGCCATGGCATACCTCTGTCGGTTCAGTACCATCAATAAAAACTTCCAATCGTTTCTCTTCACAACCGTTGCCTGCCAGCTTGCCGGATTCCAGATCAATATAGACACTTACGACATGATCAGGCACGGTGAAGATTTTGGGTGGTACGCTCGCAAGGGCCTGTTCTGTGAACTGGGCAAAGATCGGCGCTGCCCGGCGGCCATCCGAAGTGGAGATGGCTTTGCCTTGGTCGTACCCAACCCATACCGCGGTGGAGAGCTCCGGTGTGAATCCAACGAGCCAGGCATCCGTGTTGGTTGTTCCCGTTTTTCCCGCAACCGGGCGTTTGATCGCCTTAGACACCCGGTTGCCCGTTCCTCCATTTTCGAAGACACTTTCCATTAAACGAGTCAGTACATAAGCTGCCGCAGGTTCCACAACGGTCTCAGCCTTCGTCTGAGGCGATTCATAGAGCACACGTCCTGCGGCATCTGTCACTTGTAGAATGGCTACAGGTGGCGTCCGTTGTCCACCAGCAGCAATGACGGAAAAGGCCGATGCCATCTCCAGCGGGCTGACAGGTGACGTTCCCAGTGCAAGAGAAGGTACGGCGCTCAGGTTGCTTGTAATGCCGAGGTTTTTTGCCATACTCACAACCTGCTCAGGACCGATCTGCATAATGGTGTTCACCGCATAGATATTGTCTGAAGCGGCGATCGCCTGTCTTAGATCAATCTCACCCAGATACTTGTCTCCAAAGTTGCCGGGTTTATAGGTTTTGCGGTCATTGTCATAGTGAAAAAGGGTAGGTTCACTGTTAAATATGGATGCACTGGTGAGTTGCTTGGATTCCAGGGCTGCCAGATACATAATCGGTTTAAACGCCGAACCTGGCTGGCGCGTTGTCGCTAGAACATGGTTAATCTGATTGGTACGGTAATTCTTGCCGCCTACCATGGCTTTGATGTAGCCCGTACGAGGGTCGATGGACACGAGGGCCGTCTCCAGCTCACTTTTGGCATCCATACCCTTCGCTATGGCGTCTTCCGCTGCTTTTTGTACACGCAGATCCAGGGTGGTGTAGATGTTCAATCCCCCATGATCCAGCATCGCTTCACTGATTCCCAGCTCTTTGATGGCCAGATTCCGGATATAGTCACGGAAATACGGAGCACTTTCCACCGTTTTACGCTCGCTCTCCGGTTTGAACGAAAGCATTTTCTCATAGGCCTTATCCGCTTCGGCCTGGGTGATCTTGCCGATATCAGCCATGGCATTCAGCACAATCTTCTGTCGGTCTTTGGCATTCTTCATATGGTTATAGGGTGAATAGTAGGTAGGTCCTTTCGGGATTCCTGCCAGCATGGCACTCTCTGCGAGATCCAGCTGTTTGGCTGATTTGCCAAAATACATTCGTGAAGCCGCTTCGATTCCGTACGCACCATGCCCATAATAGATTTCGTTCAGATACATCTGCAAAATTTCATCCTTGCTGTATTTCATCTCCAATTGCGCCGTGTACATGGCTTCCTTGGCTTTGCGAGTCCATGTTTTCTCATGAGATAGATACAGGTTACGCGCCAGCTGTTGAGTCAATGTACTTGCACCTTGCGACATCTGCATATGTTCGAGGTTAACGAGCACAGCCCGTCCCATCCCTTGCACGTCGAACCCGTAGTGATTATAGAATTTGCGGTCCTCTACAGCCAGAGTGGCATGGACCAAATCTGGAGCGATATCCTCCAGTTGAACGGGTACAGAGTCTTTGCCACCTGCGGAGAAGGTAGCGATGACTTCACCCTGACTGCCCAGTAATCTGGAATTCCGATCAGAGTCTGCGAGGGGCAGGCTGGTTGCGTATAGATAGACCAATCCTGCAGCGGTAGCAAGTATAGCGAGCACGGCGAGCAGAGACAGGTTTTTAATGAATTTTCGTACAGGGAACCCGCGTTTGCGGGTCTTTTGATTTGGCTTGGTCATGGAACGGGCTCCTCTCTTTTCTTCCAGTATGGGACTTGATTGGCAGGGATATTCAATCGGGTGCATAAGCGAACAAAATGTAGCATTTTCGCCTTAAAAACCGTTTTGCAGTATAAACGTCAATCGCGTATAATGCAAAAGGGTAATGAAAAGGTAAGATTCGGCACAAGATACTAAAGCGCGTAAGGACGAACAGACGAATGGTCATTGATTCATTGATTAGTCAGACGCTCTGCACGCTCTGGTCAATTTAATCTATATAATGAAGTGAACCGCGGACCTTTCCCGCAGGCCAGCAATGATAACGCGATATGGCGCCGAACGCTGGACGTGCTTGGGCGAACCGAATATAGTGCACAGCACTTGATCGGGTATGGCTGATCATTAACTTTACGGAAAGAAGGTAGAGATTATGGAATTGTGGTTTACGGAGAAACAGACCCCGGTATTCGGGATCACCGCGAAGATTAAGCAGACCTATGTTACAGAGAAAACGGATTTTCAAGATTTGGCCATGGTAGAGACCGAAGAATTCGGTAACATGTTGCTTCTTGATGGCATGGTGATGACGACTGTAAAAGACGAATTCGTATATCACGAAATGGCGGCACACCCTGCGCTGAACACTCACCCGAATCCGAAAAAAGTTCTGGTTGTCGGTGGCGGCGATGGCGGAGTCATTCGTGAAGTCATTAAACATGCTGCTGTAGAAAAAGCAGTTCTCGTCGAAATTGACGGTAAAGTTATTGAATACTCTAAAAAATATTTGCCTGAAATCGCCGGCAAGTTGGACGAGCCTAATGTTGAAGTGCTCGTGAACGACGGCTACATGCATATTATTGAACATAAAAATGAATACGATGTGATCATCGTAGATTCTACGGAGCCTGTAGGTCCGGCTGCGCCATTGTTTGAGCGTGGGTTCTACCAAGGCATCTACGAAGCATTGAAAGAAGACGGAATCTTCGTTGCCCAAACGGACAACCCTTGGTTCAAGGCGGATCTGATCCAGAAGGTGAACAAAGACGTCAAAGAAATCTTCCCGATCGTACATGTGTACGGCTGTAATATTCCAACCTATCCAAGTGGTTTGTGGACATTCACCATGGGTAGCAAGAAACATGACCCGCTCGAAGTGGATGAGACTCAAATCCCGGAGATGGATACCAAGTATTACTCTCCGCGTCTGCACAAAGCAGCATTTGTACTTCCTAAATTCGTGGAAGATTTAACGAAATAAAAGGGGAAATCATTAATGAAACTGGATCAAGCTTATTCAGGAAACGTATTTATTTGCAGCTCTGAGGATTATGAGAACTCCAAAGCAGTTATCTATGGCATGCCGATGGATTACACCGTCAGCTTCCGTCCGGGTTCCCGTTTCGGCCCATCTCATATCCGTCAAGCATCGGTTGGACTTGAAGAGTATAGCCCATATCTCGACAAAAGCATTGTAGAAATGACATACTTTGACGCTGGAGACCTGCTCTTGCCTTTCGGTAACGCGGGACGCAGCCTTGAGGTAATTCATGAATACATCGGCAGTCTGCTCGCTGACGACAAATTCCCAGTTGGTCTCGGTGGCGAGCATCTGGTTACTTGGCCAGTCATCCAACAGATGTACAAGAAATACCCGGATCTTATCCTGATTCATATTGATGCACACGCTGACCTTCGTGAAAACTATGAAGGCGAGCCATTGTCCCACTCCACACCAGTACGTAAAGCAGCTGAGTTGATGGGTGGCAAAAATATCTATCAGTTCGGTATCCGTTCCGGTTCCCGTGAGGAGTTCCAGTATGGTCGCGAGAACATCAACTTCTATCCATTTGAAGTGGCAGCTCCGATGAAGGAAGCTCTTCCGAAGATGGGCAACCGTCCGGTGTATGTGACCATCGACATCGATGTGCTTGATCCGTCAGCAGCACCAGGAACAGGTACAGCAGAAGCGGGCGGCATTACGTCCAAGGAACTGCTGGAAGCCATTCATATGATCGCAGGATCTGATGTAAATGTAGTTGGTTGTGACTTGGTTGAAGTTGCACCAATCTATGATCCAACACAACAGACACAGATTGTAGCTGCGAAGCTGATCCGTGAAATGCTTCTTGGATTCGTGAAATAATCACAGAATAATCGATAAGTATAACGCTCTCTGTCTGCGCGGGTTCAACTTTGCGCAGGGGAGGGCGTTTTGTAATGTTAACTTTTGTACAGAGCTGTGCTATACTGACTACATAAGTATTCAGTAGTATATTAATTGATATATTACATTCGTGAAGTATATGGTGATCGGGTTCGGTCATATACTAAAAAGAGCCTTTACCGCTGCCAACGGTAAAGACTCTTAGGACCCGAAAGGCTGTGGATTGCCACGGCGCGCATGAACTAAATAATGCTATTCAAGCAAAACCCACCGTCAGGCTTCCGACCTTATGAGGTGGGTTTTCGCTTGCTACGAAACTTTTTGCGCAACCAACGGTAAAGCTTTCGCCCACTCAGTACAATACTGAGGATCGCAGCAATCCATCGGATTACATCAAGCAACGCCACAAGTTTGACCAACGACGTCACCCCCTTTCGGGAAGCTGCGCCGTGGTCTGGAAAACATCCACCGATATTCAAAAGTCCATAACATTAATTATAGCACGTATGTTCCCTTGTCTCTACCATTTATTTCATGTGTTAGTATGGACTCTCCTCTTACGCAGATATCGTGCCTTGGTATGACTCTATCTTAATATTTGTGTATAATATGGAAATAGAGGAAGGGAAAGGTGAAAGTGAATGCGTGTGATTCGGACTCAATTGAGTATGTATCCCAAGTGGCTGACTGCAGTTTTTATAGTGTTTGTCATCAATTTTGTATTAGCAGTGACGATATTTCTCAACTTTACGTTGATGGTGGCTGATCTGGCTATGCTTTTTGCTGCATATAGTATTCGGGAATATAAATACAACAAAATATATTTTAGTTTATGCCTTTTATTAAGTATCAGTTTTGTTATCCTTGCTGTGGTGACGTATCCCATTTAATTTAGAGTACACAATGTTTGGTGATGAACCACCCTTGCCTACATGATCCAATCATGAGTAAAGGTGGTTTTTTTCTTGCAAAATTGTCATCAGGGTTAATCAGATTGTTACGTTAGAACCATCATATTTGGGTAAAACCATAGAAGGAGGTGTTACGATGACAACCAAGAGTACAATGACATGGAAACGGATTAGTGCACTCGCATTATCGTTAACGCTGGCTTGGGGGATGGGTCCGGTACATACGCTATCAGGTGCTAACGCTGCATCTTCACAGGCATGTGGAAAGGGAGATCATGGACTATCTGCTACATTAAAAAAGGGCAGCGGTGTGGAAGAGCAACACCTGCAATTTACGGACATTGATTTTCTTAATGATACGACTGGACGAGCTGGGGGTGAGGGCTTCCTGATCGGTACCTCGAATGCAGGATGTACGTGGCAGTCCATATATACCGGGCAATGGCAATTCACACAGCTTGATTTTCCGAATAATGTGAACGGATATGCGCTGGCGCGAGTGAAGGATTCACCTGCAACCTATCTGATCCGTACCCATGATGGGGGATCGCACTGGACGCGGCTCGATACGCCGGGCATTCAATTCAAACGAATTGATTTTCGCAATAAAGATGTAGGTTATGGTTACACCTATAATGGTGCATATCAGACGAAGGATGGCGGGGTAACCTGGAATAAAATGAATACACCTGCCAACACGCGTGCAGCTGCCTTTGCAACAGAGAAACAAGGGTATGCCGTCGTGGTTGTACCTGGATCGGGATATCATCTGAAGCAAACGAGTGATGGCGGCAAGAACTGGACAACCTCTCTTCGAGTTGTCTCAGACACATGGAGCGGAGCGGATCTGTATGCACATGGCCAACAAGTATGGGCCCTTTTGTATGGTGATGCAGGCATGTCCCAACAATCGTACTCCCTCTATGCGAGCGGTAATCAAGGCAAGAACTGGACCCAAGTATTTGCGCAATCCACAGCAGGGGGAGGTCCTGCACCGGGTACAAACAGTACGGGCAAAGGAAATGGACCAGCCAACCCGGGTGGTCATCCCGGCAACATAGCGTTGATTGGTAATCAGACGGCTTATCTGTCTGCAGGTTCACCCGCAGCTGGCAAAGTGGGTATTGGACGTTCTTATGATACAGGTTCCACGTGGAAAAATATTGACCTGAAAGATCCGGGATACAGTTCCCGTATCTCGTTCCCATCGGCCAAGACGGGTTGGCTCGTAGTCACAAGTGATAACTCTCCTGCGATCTATCAGACTATAGATGGTGGAACGACGTGGACACAAAAAATGTTGTTGCCTTCAGAGCAGGATTAAGTAGCCTGTTATTCTGAAATAATAAACGGGCAAATCCAAATTAGAAATGTATAAAAATCAATTTGGTAAGTCTCTGTATGAATTTCTATAACAAACAAGCCTCTTCCTAATCAATTACACAGGAAGAGGCTTGTTTGTGTAGAAATAAAAACGGTTGAAACCTACTCTGAAACGAGTTATTGTAAGCGATAACAATATAATTTATGGGGGTTGAAATAATGGTTGATGTTATTTTAAAGGCCGATTCAGATCAAGGATTAATAAATCGCAATATATATGGTCACTTTTCCGAACACTTGGGACGTTGTATTTATGAGGGGCTGTGGGTAGGAGAAGATTCACCTATTCCGAATACGGATGGGATTCGAAATGATGTATTGACGGCCTTGCAGAAGCTTAATATTCCAGTACTTCGCTGGCCAGGCGGTTGTTTTGCCGATGAATATCACTGGAAAGATGGTGTAGGTCCGAAGAGTGAGCGTGCTCGTATGATCAATACACACTGGGGCGGTGTGGAAGAGAACAATCACTTTGGTACACATGAATTCTTGAGATTATGTGAGCTACTCGGCACGGAGCCATACATCAGTGGCAATCTGGGTAGCGGTACAGTGCAGGAGATGCAGGAATGGGTGGAGTACATCACATTTGACGGCGAATCCCCGATGGCGAACTGGCGTAAGAGTAATGGTAGGGAAGAACCGTGGAAAATGAAGTATTTTGGCGTGGGAAATGAGAACTGGGGATGCGGCGGCAATATGCGTCCTGAATATTATGCGGATGAATATCGTCGGTATGCTACATATGTACGTAACTATTCCGGGAACGAGATTTATAAAATCGCTTGTGGGCCCAACGAAGGCAACTATGAATGGATGGAAGTCCTGATGCGGGAGGCTGCTCGCTTTATGGATGGAATCAGTCTTCATTATTACACTATCCCTACAGGAGAGTGGAATGATAAAGGCGCAGCTACAGGATTTGGTGAGGCTGAATGGTTCACTACCTTGAAAAAGACGCTCCATATGGATGAATTACTGGTGAAGCACTCCGAGATTATGGACAAATATGATCCAGAGGGCAGAGTCGGCATTATTGTGGATGAATGGGGCACGTGGTATAACGTTGAGCCGGGAACCAATCCAGGGTTCCTGTATCAACAGAATACGATGCGGGACGCTGTGCTTGCAGGTGTTAACCTGAATATTTTCAACCAACATAATAAACGGGTACACATGGCAAATCTTGCGCAGATCGTCAATGTGCTTCAATCGCTTGTGCTCACGGAAGGGGACAAAATGCTCCTGACCCCTACGTACCATGTATTTGATATGTATCAGGTCCATATGGATGCACAGCGACTGGATTTGAATTATGAAAGCCCAGGATACACATTCGGAGAAGAGACCATTCCGCAGCTCAGCTTATCAGCTTCCCGCAACAAGGATGGGGTCATTCATGTGACAGCTTGTAATCTGAGTCACACGGATGAGTTGGAAGTTGTGTGTCAGCTGGACGCAACTCAAGCGGCTAAAGTAAATGGGCAGATTCTGCACCATACTGATTTTGGTGCATTTAATACCTTTGAACAGCCGAATCATGTTCAGCCTGTGGCGTGGGATGGAATCACACTGGAGAATAACACACTGCGTTTTGTCCTTCCACCAGCATCGGTTGGGGTGCTCGCTGTCGAGGGTTAATGCATGAAAAGGCAGGAACCTTGCAAAGGCTGTAATGATCAGTACGATGTGAAGATTAGCGATGCCAAAATGGCCAGACTTGTGGAGATTGCCTCACGTTCGCGTCCGACGGTACAGGATGAGGAATATGAACGTCGGCTATCCATCTGCTCTGCTTGTCCGGGATTGCAATATGGCACAACTTGTCGGCATTGTGGTTGTCTCGTACAGGTGCGAGCGAAGCTGAGTGAGTCGACATGTCCTTTTCCTTATGAATCCCAATGGGCCTGATCGGAGGAACGAATCTTATTATAATGAAGCAAAAGGGAGTTGCACTTTACCGGTGCGGCTCTTCTTTTTTGGCTTGATGAGGAAAAAACTCTGAATTTGGATTTGAATTGAGCGAGGGAACTGGATATAGTTATACAGTAGAGTGTAGGATAGCGAGCTATCCGGGAATATGAGCGCGTATAGCGACACAACAATACGGGAAGGGCTGTTCTCACCAGCCGTGCCTGATTTTGCGTCGCCTCGAATATAATGGAGGTTAACATTCATGTCGAACATGCGACCGGTACACATCCGGCTGCACAGCCGTTATGAAGGTGAAGATGTGCTACAGGAAATGCAGGGTGAAGCCGTGTTAAAAGGGTCTGTTCTTTATGTTCGTTATGAAGAACCGCAGGTTGGACCTGAGGGAGGTACAACCCGTACAACATTGAAGCTGGGCGGACAATCCATCAAGATTATACGTCATGGTGAGGTGGAATCGGAGCAGACTTTTGAGTTGAATCGGAAGCTTCCTGGTTTCTACCGATCACCATACATGTCGTTTGCCCTGTCCACGCATACACAGAAGCTGGAACTTTCCATTCAGGGATTGAGCGCACGCGCAGCGTGGAGCTACGACTTTTACCGCTTTGATGAAGAATCTGGACATTTCGCGATTAGTTTGCATATACAGGAGGAACCAATTTCATGACACGTAATCCACTAGATACGATTAACGAACGGGTAAGTACGGCCATCGGCAACGCCATTGTGACGGCCGGAATTGTTACGCAGGACGAATTGCCAGCCATCACATTGGAAGTGCCACGTGAGAAGACACACGGGGACTTGGCGACCAATGCTGCCATGCAGCTGACCAAGATTGCCAAGCGCAATCCGCGTCAGATTGCTGAAGAGATCATTGCCAATCTGAATCTGGCTGAAGCCGGAATCGAGAAGGCTGAGATTGCGGGCCCAGGATTCATTAACTTCAAATTGGACAAGAGTTACCTTTATCCAGTACTTGCGCTTGTGCAGGAGCAGGGTAAAGATTACGGAAGAATTAACATCGGAGAAGGACGCAAAGTCGAGATGGAGTTTGTCAGTGCCAACCCGACAGGCAGCCTGCATCTGGGTCATGCCCGTGGAGCAGCTGTAGGTGATGCACTATGTAACATCCTTGACTACGCAGGATATGATGTAACCCGTGAATACTACATTAATGACGCAGGTAATCAGGTGTTTAATCTGGCTCGTTCCATTGAAGCTCGTTATCTGCAAGAGCTGGGTCAGGATGCTGAGATGCCTGAAGACGGTTATCACGGTGAAGATATTAAAGGATTCGCCAAGCAGCTTGTTGCTGAAAAGGGTGACGAATTGCTGTCCATGCATCCGGGTGACCGTGCGGCTTATTTCCGTGACTTTGGTCTGGAGAAGGAACTGGACAAGATCAAACGTGACTTGAATCGCTTCCGTGTTAACTTTGACATCTGGTTCAGCGAAACTTCCCTGTACGATAACGGAGAAGTGCTGCGAGTGCTTGATGAATTGCGTGACCGTAATGAGATCTATGAGCAAGATGGAGCAACTTGGTTGAAAACGATGCAGTACGGTGACGACAAAGAACGTGTATTGATCAAGAACGATGGCACGTATACTTACCTGACGCCAGATATTGCTTATCACCGCGACAAATATGCTCGTGGATACGACACGATGATCAACATCTGGGGTGCCGATCACCATGGATATATTCCACGGATGAAAGCCGCGATGCAAGCACTGGGTAATGACCCTGAGAAACTGGTGGTCTTGATTGCACAGATGGTGAGCTTGTTCCAGAACGGTGAAAAAGTGAAGATGTCCAAGCGTACAGGTAAAGCTGTAACGATGGAAGATCTGATGGATGAAGTCGGCATTGATGCCATCCGTTACTTCTTCACAATGCGCAGCATGGACTCCCATCTGGACTTTGACATGGACCTTGCGATTTCGACATCCAATGAGAATCCGGTATTCTACGTACAATACGCGCATGCACGTGTATGTAGCGTATACCGTCAGGCTGAAGAACAAGGTATTGAACTGTTGCCACTGGCACAGATTGACCTGTCCAAGCTGACAACAGAGCACGAGTATGACCTTCTCCGCAAAATGGGAGAGTTGCCTGAGGAAATCTCGGCAGCAGCAACAGGATATGCGCCTCATCGTATCATCCGTTATGTATACGAGCTGGCATCCCTGTTCCACAGCTACTACCGTGCAGAACGTGTCATTACGGAAGACACGCAGCAAACTCAAGCACGTCTGGCACTGATCGGTGCTGTACGTACCGTTATCGCAACAGCGCTTCGTCTGGTAGGCGTAACCGCTCCTGACAAAATGTAAATTCCAGGCTAGCGGCACATCCGCCGCTCTGCCTAACAAAAAAGTCTCCAAGTCCACGTTGCAACTTCAACGTGGTACATGGAGACTTTTTTTATTGTGTACCCGGAGTTGAAGAAAACGAAATGCCTGACCCATCCAAGGCACACTAGCCTGCTCTGACATCACAGTGGGCGTAACCTAAAGTTTCAGCCGCTACGTAATACTCCCTCGTGCGTACTGCCTGGGCCGGGCTACTGCGTTTCGCCACGAAGCCTCAATCAAGTTCTGCTGACGGCTGACAGAGCTGGCTCACTCCCCGCCCTCCTGCATTAGCTTCAGGGCATCAATCTCACCACCACGCACCTTGCTCTTTGCTGTGGTAGTCTTGCGGGCGCGCAACGGGATCGTAGCACGTTTGACGAGTGTCTTGATTTCACTAGGGGATAACCCCGGATGTTTGGAGAGCAGCAAGGCGATAGCGCCACTCACATGGGACGTCGCCATGGATGTGCCGCTCATCTCGTGATGCTTGCCTTGTACCCAGGAAGAGACGATTTTATCACCGGGTGCATAGACATCCACATATGCGCCACGATTGCTGAAGGACGCAATACGTCTGTTTTTGTCGGTTGCCCCAACAGATATGGTCTGGGGATACCGTGCAGGGTAATCAATACTGCGGCGTTTGCCGTCATTTCCTGACGAAGCAACAATAACGATTCCAGCATGGTATGCACGATTGACAACGTCAAGAAGCGCCTTGCTGCGTGTTTTCATGCCAAAGCTCATATTGATAATATCGACCTTGTTGCGCACACACCAGTCGATGCCAAGTACAATATCGGATACATAAGCCGATCCGTTGTGGTCAAATGCTTTCACCGGATAGATCAGGGAGCGTGGAGCTACACCAATCATGCCTGCGGTACTGTTGGCAGCAGCGATAGTCCCTGCTATGTGGGTGCCGTGTCCGTTATCATCATGAGGAAGCAGGCTGCGGTTTAACAGATTGATTCCGCGTGCCAGGGAATAACGAAGATCAGGATGGTGATAATCAGCACCTGTATCAATCACACCGATTTTAATCCGGTGTCCGGTAGACACAGACCATACTTTGGGCGCCCGAATCTGCTTCACTCCCCAGGGTATGCCTTGAGCATTGCTTGGTTTGCTGTGGAGTGCGTTGGCATGAAGGGAGATGGGAACGTCTTCTTCAATCGTAATTTCATCCCCATAGCGGTATAGGTCCTCCGGGCGTTGGACTGGAGCGATAATGGAACGAGCTAGTCGCGAGGAACGGACAGCCCCAAGGTCGGTGAATTCATTCCGCATTCGGGACAATTCTACGAGACAGGCCTCGTAATGCTGCGGTTTGGCAAATCGGATCAAATATCGCCCTCCCTGTTCTGGTTCAGGGCGTCGCATTCCGTCAATCAATTGATGCAATAAACCAGTATAGTCCATAATGGGCAGCCCCCTTCGGGATGAACATGCTGAGGTATTCTATGAATGCGCTCATCCCGCCGCATGGGGAACTTGCCCTTTTTTTACAAAAACACATTCTCTTCGTGTCAAAACGGGCGCAGGGACATATGATGGATGGAGAGCTAGAGGGCTCTTGCGGGGAACCTGGTGAGGAGTAATCCTCCAAGGGTATACAGTCAGAAGGCGGAGGGGACTCCGTCTTTTTTATTATGGAGTTGTCTCTTTGACAAAGAGGATATTCCTGTGGGTTTGATGTCACTTCACGTTTAATATGCGGACATATTGTTGCTGCTCTCCGCATTTGCGTCACATCCGTACATAAAAACTTGCTTTTTAACGCTAAATAGGTTTTACTTAGGTTTGTTAATGGATATGTTATACGTAACAGTCCAGTTCGTAGGGGTTAAAAAGTGAATTTTGTGTGAGAGGAAGTGTCTGCAGTGAGTACCTCGCTCAATTTGAAAATTGATAAAGAAAAGGTAAAAGAGATCCCTTTGGTGGACCTTGCCTTTATGGTGCTGAAAGCGGCTAATACGCCGTATTACTATCGTGACTTAATGAATGAGGTAGCGAAGCAGCGCGGAATGACTGATGAAGAAATCAACGAGTTTATCGCCCAGCTATATACCGAGATTAATATCGATGGCCGTTTTGCTTGCGTCGGTACAAGTCTGTGGGGCTTAAAGCGCTGGTATCCGGTAGCTGGAACAGAAGATTCCATGACGGGTGCGAAGCGTCCGCGTATCATCAACGATGAAGACGATGATCTGGAAGATGAAGACTTCGGTGAAGAAGAAGACAGCTATAGCAGCGATGAAGGCTTCGACAGCACGGATAAAGAGGAAGAAGAAGACGAAGAAGAGGAAGAAGAAGACGACATCTTTGACGAAGAAGACAGCGAAGAAGAAGTGCTGGTTGAAGATGACGATCTGGAAGATGAAGACCTCGAAGAAGACGAAGAAGAGTCCGAAAACGAGGATGAATTTGACGACGATTCTGATAATCGGTAGTCATTTTTGACGTCTATAATTTACCCGTTTCCCCGGAATAGTCAGCCTTGACAGCAGACGGGGTAACGGGTAAACTATTGCATGGGCTTATGAATGAGCGACAATATATTTATGTTTTTTATAGAAGGTGCCCCGTCCTGCGGGAGTACTTTTTTTTGTATTTTTAGAGGCATAATTTTGCAAAATGATTTTTTTCCGTATGCTCCCGGCCAACATTTCGTGGCCCGTTTTTGTATATCAAAAACACCAAATGGAATGAAGGCCATCGGAATATTTGCACCATTTTTTGCTGTAGAACAACGTGTATTTAAACCGTCTTCGCAGAAAGAGCAGTTCGCAGATGCAGGGAATTTCTGCCATTGCTCTTTTTAACGATGATTACCTGGGAAACAGGTTACGATAACACCATATATCGCCTGAATTTCTGTACTTATATTAGGAGGGTAATAACAGTGACAAAGTATATTTTCGTGACGGGCGGAGTTGTGTCCTCCCTGGGCAAAGGGATTACGGCTGCTTCTCTGGGCAGATTGCTGAAAAACAGAGGGCTTAAGGTAACGATCCAGAAATTTGATCCATATATTAACATCGACCCGGGAACAATGAGTCCTTATCAGCACGGCGAGGTTTTTGTAACGGATGATGGCGCGGAAACGGATCTGGACCTTGGCCACTATGAACGTTTTATTGATATCAATCTCTCCAAAAACAGCAACGTCACGACTGGTAAAGTATACTCTTCCGTCATCAGCAAAGAGCGGCGCGGGGAATATCTGGGCGGAACGGTACAAGTTATTCCACACATTACAAACGAGATCAAAGAGCGTGTATTCCGCGCTGGACGTGAAGCGGGTTCGGATGTGGTTATTACGGAAATTGGTGGAACAGTGGGCGACATTGAGAGTTTGCCTTTCCTGGAAGCTATCCGTCAAATCAAGAGTGATGTAGGTCGCGACAATGTGATGTACATCCACGTAACACTTATTCCTTATATCAAAGCAGCTGGTGAAGTGAAAACAAAACCAACGCAACATAGTGTTAAGGAATTACGCAGCATCGGTATTCAACCGAATGTGATTGTATGCCGTACGGAGTATGAATTGTCTAAAGACATGAAAGCCAAGATCGCTCTCTTCTGCGACATTGATGAGAATGCCGTGGTTGAATGTCGTGATGCAGACACGTTGTATCAAGTACCTTTGAACCTGCGTGAAGAAGGCTTGGATGAGATCGTGGTAAATCACCTGAAACTGACTACTCCTGCACCGGATATGAGCGAGTGGGAAGGGCTGGTTGACCGGATCAACAAGTTGGAGCATACAGTTGAGATCGCTATTGTTGGTAAATATGTAGCGTTGCATGATGCATACCTGAGTGTTGTTGAGTCGTTGTCTCATGCAGGATTTGCATCCAATGCTGATGTGAAAATTCGCTGGGTTCCTTCTGAAGATATTACGGATGAGAATGTAGGCGACTTGTTACATGGTATTGGGGGTATCCTTGTTCCTGGTGGATTCGGAGATCGTGGTATTGAAGGTAAAGTGTCGGCAATCCGTTATGCTCGTGAGAAACAAATTCCGTTCTTCGGTATTTGCCTGGGTATGCAGGTTTCCGTTATTGAGTATGCACGTTCCATCGTTGGCTTGAATGGTGCGAACAGTTCCGAAATTAATCCGGCTACGGAATTCCCTGTGATTGACCTGTTGCCTGAGCAAAAAGATATCGAGAATCTGGGTGGCACGATGCGTCTGGGTCTGTATCCTTGTAAGCTTCAGGAAGGTTCTTTGGCGATGGCTTGTTATGATGACGAGCTGGTGTATGAGAGACACCGTCACCGGTATGAGTTCAACAATGAATACCGTGAAACGATCGAAAAAGCAGGACTGGTTATCTCGGGTACATCCCCGGATGGACGTCTGGTTGAGATCGTGGAACTTCCAGGACACCCATGGTTCCTGGCGGTACAGTTCCATCCGGAATTCACTTCCCGTCCGAACCGTCCGCAACCATTGTTCCGTGATTTTGTAAAAGCTTCTCTGGAGAATGCGCAGAAGTAATAAATTTTTTGTGTTAACGTAATAGATATTGGGGATGTTCCTGGCAACCATAGCGGATGCCGGAACATCCTTTTTTTTCGTAAAAAGTGGGTGAAAATGCTTTTTGTCATTTTGTGAAGGTAGCAGGATTTTAATGGAAGAGGTAGAATACTTATCATGACGACTATGGGATAGTTATCCAGATTCGAAGGTGTGCATGCTTTCCTAATTCTAGGAGGTTACAGAGTGGAAGATAAAAAAGTTTTGATTGTTGATGACCAGAATGGTATTCGAATCCTGTTAATGGAAGTGTTCAGCAGTGAGGGGTATAACACGTTTCAAGCACCCAACGGCAAGGTTGCTCTGGAGATTGTGAATAATGACAAGCCTGACCTGGTATTGCTCGATATGAAGATTCCTGGGATGGACGGTCTGGAAATCCTGAAGCATATTAAAGAAATTGATCCGGGTATCAAGGTGATCATGATGACCGCTTATGGTGAACTGGACATGATTAAGGAAGCCACGGATCTCGGAGCGCTCATGCACTTTACGAAACCGTTTGATATCGACGAGATGCGAGTGGCTGTGAATATGCAACTTCGCAACGGTACCGCCAATAAATGCAGCTGAATCCTGTTGATACAGGATTTTTTTGCGTGTGGAGAACATACAAGGTACTTGGTGGGAAAATGAGGTATTTCACTCCTTTATCCGGGGAATATTGGAAATGGGGAAGTTATAAAGCGGTGTCTATGAAAACTGTGCTGCAAAGCACAGCATTTTTGCAAATGCTTGTTTAGTATTTGACATGGGATGTGGTATAATAAGCCCGTATGTGATTTCGGCTAAAAACCATAGACACAACCCAAACCCCTAGGAGGATTGAAACCATGCCATTAGTATCTATGACAGACATGTTGAACAAAGCACTTGAAGGAAAATATGCAGTTGGTCAATACAACATCAATAACCTTGAGTGGACTCAAGCGATTCTTGGTGCTGCTGAAGAAGAGAAATCCCCAGTAATCTTGGGTGTATCCGAAGGCGCAGCACGTCACATTGGTGGCTTCTACACTGTAGTTAAAATGGTAGAAGGACTCATTCACGACATGAAAATCACTGTTCCAGTTGCAATTCACCTGGACCACGGTTCAAGCTTCGACAAGTGTAAAGAAGCGATCGACGCTGGATTCACATCCGTAATGATCGACGGTTCCCACCACTCTATCGATGAGAACATCGAAATGACTAAAAAAGTTGTTGAATATGCACACGCTAAAGGCGTTTCTGTAGAAGCTGAAGTAGGTACTGTAGGCGGACAAGAAGACGACGTTATCGGCGGTATCATGTACGCTGACTTGAACGAGTGTATCCGTATCGTTAAAGAAACAGGTATCGATACATTGGCACCAGCTCTTGGTTCCGTACACGGTCCTTACCATGGCGAGCCTAACCTGGGCTTCAAAGAAATGGAAGAAGTTCGTGACGCGGTACAAGTTCCACTCGTATTGCACGGTGGTACAGGTATTCCTAAACACGACATCGACAAAGCCATTTCCCTGGGTACGTCCAAAATCAACGTAAACACAGAGAACCAAATTGCTTTTGCAAGAGTGGTTCGTGAAGTGCTTGCAGCTAAACCAGACGCTTACGATCCACGTACATTCATCGTACCAGGCCGTGAAGCAATTAAAGAAACCGTTAAAGGTAAAATCCGCGAGTTTGGTTCTAACAACAAAGCGTAATTTATCTTTACCAGTTCCATACTGTGAAATGGAAAAACACCGCCTAGCCGGTGTCTTTCCATTTTCACACCTTATTTCTACATCGGAAGCCAACAGCACGTATTGCCGTTCATCGGCTGCAAAACACGTAGGGGGACATTAAGCTTTATGGAAAAATTGATGATTAGTGGCGGACGTCCGTTACAGGGAACTGTAACTATAAGCGGCGCCAAGAACAGCGCCATTGCGCTTATTCCTGCAGCATTGCTTGCCGAGTCAGAAGTCGTGTTGGACAACCTGCCGCTTTTGAGTGACGTGGCGGTTTATGCAGAAATTTTGGAGGAACTCGGAGCACATGTGACTTGGGAAGGCAGTCAGATGAAGATTGACCCTTCTGACATCAAATCCATTCCTATGCCGAATGGTCCCGTGAAGAAGCTTCGTGCTTCGTATTATATGATGGGTGCATTGCTAGGGCGTTTCAAAGAAGCGACCATAGGTTTACCAGGGGGCTGTAATTTTGAGCCTCGTCCAATTGATCAACATATCAAAGGGTTTGAAGCGCTTGGCGCAACCGTAACAAACGAACATGGCTCCATTCATTTGCATGCCAAAGAGCTGCGCGGAGCAAAAATCTATCTTGATGTAAGCAGTGTCGGCGCAACCATTAATATCATGCTGGCGGCTACTCGTGCCAAAGGCTCTACAATTATCGAAAACGCGGCTAAAGAGCCTGAGATTATAGATGTAGCAACACTTCTGAATTCCATGGGTGCCAGCATCAAGGGTGCAGGTACCGAAACGATCCGTATTGAAGGGGTCTCGGAGCTTAAAGGCTGCCGTCATTCCATTATTCCGGACCGTATCCAAGCAGGTACGTATATGATCGCTGCAGCGGCGACGCGCGGAGATGTTCTGATTGACAATGTGATTCCCAAACATCTGGAAGCTTTAACGGCAAAACTGCTAGAAATGGGTGTTGGCATTGAGGAATTGGATGAAAGTATACGTGTCATTGGTAAACCAAGCTATAACCATGTGGACGTGAAGGCACTTGTATATCCTGGTTTCCCAACGGATCTACAGTCACCAATGACCAGTGTTTTGACACAGGCAACCGGTGTGAGCGTCCTGAGCGACTTTGTATACAGTAATCGATTCAAGCATGTGCCTGAGTTAGTGCGGATGGGTGCAAAGATTCGAGTAGAAGGACGGTCAGCGATTATTGAAGGCAGTGCATTAAACGCGGCCAAAGTAAAAGCATCCGATCTTCGCGCTGGAGCAGCGCTGGTGATTGCAGGTCTAACCGTCAGTGAAGGTGTGACCGAAGTAACGGGGGTCGAATATATCGACCGCGGTTATGATCATCTGGTGACTAATCTGCGACTGCTCGGTGCAGATGTATGGAGGGAAACTGATTAATAAGAAGCATTATGCATGATTCAGTCCTACACATGTTTATTTTAACTGAACTGCATATCTTTTTGATGATTAGGTAAACCTGTTTTAATAGAGTTCTCAGTCTCTCCGGCATAAGACGAAATGTTTCTGTTTCCTTTACCGGAGGGTCTTTTTTTGAAATAAACTTCATATGGCTGTAAGAACATCATTTCTCATCCCCAACCCCCGGTTTTGTTTGAACTGCGCTCCATAGCCGGTCTATCCGGATTGATCGCCTCAATGCATCGTTCACTCAATAGCGGATATTGCCGAATGTTGGCCATCCCACCCGGAAACTTACACTCAAAGACAAGTATTTGCATTATAACGGTTACATTCCGTACAATGGACAGAAGGGATTGTGGCAGACGCCGCTCTCTATAGCCGGAACATCTAGCGAAACTATCCATTTCACACGGACTTATTAATTGAATAGGTGGTTATTATATGGATCTACAAATTTCCGATTTGGAAGAAATGAAACTAACGGACCTCTACAAACTGGCCAAAAAATATCAGATACCGTACTATGGTACGTTAAAAAAGAAAGAATTAATCTTTGCTATACTGCGTGCACAAGCTGAACAGAGTGGCCTGATGTTCATGCAAGGCGTACTCGAGATTTTACCTGAAGGTTACGGATTTCTTCGGCCGATCAACTACTTGCCAAGTACGGAAGACATCTACATCTCAGCTTCTCAGATTCGCAAGTTTGACCTAAGAACAGGTGACCTCGTATCAGGTAAGTGTAGAACGCCTAAGGAAAACGAGAGATACTTCGGTTTGTTGCAAGTCAACGCTGTAAATGGTGAGAATCCATCGGCGGCTGCAGAGCGACTTCACTTCCCGGCACTAACCCCACTGTATCCGCAGAAAAAACTGGTTCTCGAAACATCCCCCAACCATTTGTCCACACGCATTATGGATGTGCTCGCCCCGGTAGGATTGGGACAGCGCGGATTGATCGTAGCACCTCCCAAAGCGGGTAAAACGCTTCTCCTCAAAGAAATTGCCAACAGCATCTCAACTAACAATCCTGAAATTGAACTGTTTGTCCTGTTGATTGATGAACGTCCAGAGGAAGTAACGGATATGTCGCGTTCGGTAAAAGGGGAAGTTGTGGCTTCGACATTTGATGAACTGCCTGAGAATCATATCAAGGTGGCGGAATTGGTGCTTGAGCGTGCGCTTCGTCTGGTTGAGGCCAAAAAAGATGTTGTTATCCTGCTGGATAGCATTACGCGTCTCGCCCGTGCATATAACCTGGTTATTCCACCATCCGGTCGTACACTTAGTGGTGGTATTGATCCAGCTGCGTTCCATCGTCCGAAACGTTTCTTCGGTTCTGCCCGGAATGTGGAGGAAGGCGGAAGCTTGACGATCCTGGCAACGGCATTAATTGATACGGGATCACGTATGGATGACGTCATTTATGAAGAGTTTAAGGGTACAGGTAACATGGAGCTCCATCTGGACCGTCGTCTGGCAGAGCGCCGCATATTCCCGGCGATCGACATTCGTCGTTCGGGTACACGTCGTGAAGAAGTGTTGCTGAGCAAGGAAGAGTTGGATACAATCTGGGCAATTCGTAAAAACATGAATGATTCCCATGACTTTGTTGAAGGATTCCTGAAAAAACTTCGTAACAGTAAGACAAATGCAGAGTTTTTGGCCGCATTTGATTCGGCTGGTAATAGCCCGACAAGCAATTCAGGTACAACAACAACCCGTCGCTCACCTAGACAGACAGCAACGTCAGGTACATCGACGTAAGTGTCGTTCGACCAATAACATACTTTTACAGCGTTGCTGTGAATGTTACAATACACTCGTCGTTAGGTTTAACCCATTAGATGTGAGGAGAACATCATGTATTTAGTATACGCAGATGAAAAAGGTAATGTATTTGATCATCCTTCCCTGTACGGGCTTGCCCGCAGTGGAGATATGATTGTTGAGATTATGGAAGACGAACTCATCCCTTTGCCAGAGGGTGCAACGTTGGTTGGACTCCCGAGCACCCGGCCCATTGGTATGGACCCGGATACCGGTGAGATGCTACCAATGCCAACGGACACACAGGCTGTAGGTGCTTTGCTTCCACAGGGATTCACTCGTTTGTGTCTCCCTGGATACGTGAAGACGGATAAGGAGTATAAGTTGCCTTTGTTCGGTTATTCCGCAGTAGTTTGGAAAGATGGCGGTTTCTATGTCACCGCTTCGAAGTCGGATAGTCCTGAAAAATGGAATCCACTCAACTGTGATCGTGACGATGTACGTTCCGGGGTCAAACGATTGACGGAGCAATACCCCGAGAACCGTCTTTACACCCATCTATCCAACTGTGCGCTTGGATATGAATGTCTAACTTCATCAAACACGTTCCTGAATCGTTGGGAAGGTGGAGTGCCGGTATCCTATTCTTGCAATGCGGGCTGTTTCGGGTGTATCTCCGAGCAACCGGATGATAGTGGCTTTGTTTCCCCGCAGACACGTATGAACTTCCGACCACGTGTGGATGAGATTGTGGAGGTTATGCTGGAACACCTGAAGACGCCGGAGTCCATCATTAGTTTTGGACAAGGTTGTGAAGGGGAGCCTTCCACGCAGGCCAAGCTGATTATTGAAGCGATTCGCGAAGTGCGTTCCGTAACGGACATGGGGTATATCAACATTAATACCAATGCCGGTCTGAATGATCACATTAGAGGTATTGTAGATGCTGGATTGGATCTGATGCGCGTAAGTACAATTAGTGCACTGGATGACCATTATAACGCTTACTATAAACCACGTGGTTATACCTTAGCCAATGTTGAGAAATCGATGAAATACGCAGCGCAGCAGGGTGTATACACGTCCATTAACTATCTGATCTTCCCAGGCGTAACAGATCGTGAAGAAGAGATTGAGGCGATGATTGAGTTTGCAAGAAGAACCGATCTACGCTTGATTCAGATGCGTAATCTCAATATTGATCCAGAGAGCTATCTGGAATTAATTCCTCCTGCTCAAGGTGATATCTTGGGCATGAAGCAGATGATTGAGATCTTTGAAGACGAGTTGCCTGGTGTTGTGATTGGATCGTATACTCATGTTCCACCCGCTGGAATGGCACGTCCAAAACGGTTGATTACCTCTTAACAATAATGGATTGCAACAGGCGCAAGGTCGTGTTATAATCTCAGGGTTGTGCCATTTACTCTGGGTCCGCTTGAGGCTCAGGGCGGAAAGAGGTGAAAGGTAATGAAAGAAGCAATTCATCCTAATTACACGATTGGTCAAGTATCTTGCGCTTGCGGGAATACTTTTGAGACAGGTTCGGTTAAAGACGGACTTCGTGTAGAGATTTGCTCCGCGTGCCACCCGTTCTTCACAGGTAAACAGAAGTTTATCGATGCTGGCGGCCGTGTTGATCGTTTCAAAAAGAAATACGGAATCTAATTGGACAATTCTTGGAGTTGTCTGCTAATTGCATCCAACACACCCCTGCTGATCTGGCAGGGGTTTTTATATGTTATATGTAAGCAAAGTCGGATTCACGTTCCTCTGGTTGCAATTTGGATAACCTTACGTTATACTATTTCTTACCGTGCTAGATGGGGAGGTAGCGGTGCCCTGTAACTCGCAATCCGCTATAGCGAGGTTGAATTCCTGCTAGAGGTTTTGCCGATGTGAGGTTTGGTCCCTAAACGTGGTGTTGACGGTTGGGTCCTCCGCAATGAGTACTCATGAACCTGGTCAGGTCCGGAAGGAAGCAGCCATAAGTGAGATCACTCTTGTGCCGGAGGGTTGCCTAGCCCGAGCTATTGTTCAGGGGTGCCACTTGGATCGCAAATATCGATAGCAGGTGCACGGCTTACCTTTTAAATGTAGAGACCTTTGCAGTTGTATGTATGCAGAGGTCTTTTTGATATGTCTTAATAAACCACGCATGAATGAGTCAGATAAAGTTTGGATTCACCCTAGAATATAGTATAATAGGGGAACGACAAAGGACTCGAATGCGAAGTGGAAGGAAGGTAACGCATCATGGAGCATATCGCGTTATACCGGGCTTGGCGTCCCCAGTCGTTTCAAGATATGGTGGGGCAACAGCATATTATTCAGACCTTGCAGAACGCGATTCGTGAACAGCGGACTTCCCATGCCTACTTATTTAGCGGGCCCAGAGGAACGGGAAAGACAAGTGCCGCCAAGATTTTGGCCAAAGCTGTGAACTGCGAACGTGGGCCTGCGCCTGAACCTTGTAACGAGTGTGAAGCTTGCCGCAGAATTACGACTGGCGCTGTGATGGATGTGCAGGAGATTGACGCTGCATCCAATCGGGGCGTTGAAGAAATCCGTGATCTTCGGGAAAAGGTTAAATATGCGCCAACCGAGGTCCGGCAGAAAGTCTATATTATTGATGAAGTGCACATGCTGACAACGGAGGCATTCAATGCTTTGCTCAAAACATTGGAAGAGCCACCACCACATGTGATGTTTATTTTGGCAACAACGGAACCGCACCGCCTTCCGGCTACCATTATATCGCGCTGTCAGCGATTTGATTTTCGCCGGGTATCCCTGGAAGAGCAGACAGCAAGACTTACACTGATCTGTGAACAGGAAGGCATGGAAGCTGACCAGGATGCGCTCCAATACATTGCCCGTTTATCGGACGGTGGAATGAGGGATGCACTTAGTGTGCTGGATCAGATCTCTTCATTTACGGATGGACGAGTAACGTACCAGCAGGTCATGGACATGACGGGTGGAATTGCTTCAGAGCAATTTGCCAAATTGGCTGCTTCGCTGCTCAAGGGTGATGTTGGTCATATTTTGCAGATGATTGAAGGTTTCATGCATGAAGGAAAGAGTGCAGACAAGTGCATGGAGAATTTACTGTATTATTTCCGTGATTTGCTTATGATTAAGATGGTACCTGATGCAGATAAACTGACGGACCGGGTACTTAATCCGGAGTCTTTCCGTGATATGGCGGAGTCATTCACCAAGGAACAACTGTTCCACATGATTGACACCCTTAATCGGTACCAGAGTGAAATGAAATATGCAGTACAACCACAGACATTATTTGAAGTTGCATTGCTTAAACTGTGTAGTATTCCAGCTCAAGGTGAGGCTTCTGTTCAGGTGGGATCTTCAGCTCATGCAGCACCTGCTGATGGGGGAGAGATCAACCGCTTGAAGCAGCAGCTTGCTGAGTTGGAGAAGAAGTTGGATCGTGCACTGAAAAGTGGTTTGTCTGGTGGAGAAGGTTCATCGAGTGCTCCATCTCGCCCGGCAACAAGAGCGCCGGTATCGAGAGGCAATTCGCCTGCGAAGCTTCCTGCACAGTTGGATCAGTATGTTGCACGCAAGGGAGCTCCTGAGTTCGCAGATATCAGCAAAAAATGGAGCCAGATCCTGCAACGAGTGAAGGAAGAGAGGGTTACCGTTCACGCCTGGTTTGTGGATGGTGAGCCGGTATCATTGCTTGAAGACAATGTGTTGGTTGCTTTTAAAAACAACATTCACCGTGAAACGACGGAGAAGCAGGCTAACCGTGAAGTCATTGAGCGGGTGTTGTCCGAACAACTTGGGCGTCCGGCACGATTGGTGACGATGATGCTCAAAGATTGGACCGGGGCAATGGAGGGAGCTTCTGAAGCGCCAAAGGAGGACTTTAAGCTTGAACCTGAGCATGAAGACGGCGGTTCAGGCAACAAACAGCCTTGGATTGATGAAGCGATCCAGCTCTTTGGTGAGGATCTTGTAGTGATCAAAGAATAATGCGCATAGCGCGATAACCATAACAAAGGAGATGAACAATTATGAACAACATGAACCAAATGATGAAACAAGTGAAGAAAATGCAGGAGCAAATGCTGAAAGCACAAGAGGAACTGGCGGACAAAACAGTCCAAGGTACTTCTGGTGGCGGTGTAGTGACGGCTGAAGTTAACGGACACAAGAAATTGCTTGCTATCACGATCAAACCTGAAGCGGTAGATCCGGAAGATGTTGAAATGTTGCAGGATCTCGTTATGACAGCTGTTAATGATGCAATGGCCAAAGCCGATGAGATTGCCAACAAGGATATGGGCAAGTTCACAGGCGGCATGAATATTCCGGGATTATTTTAATTAAAAAATTGATCCTGTCAAAGGAGACACAATCGATTGTATTATCCCGAACCAATAGCCAAGCTGATTGATGCCTTCACCCGGTTGCCGGGTGTGGGTCCCAAGACGGCAGCGCGTTTAGCTTTTCATGTGCTTAACATGAAGGAAGATGACGTTATCGATTTCGCCAAGGCGCTCGTAAGTGTAAAGCGTAATCTTCATTACTGTTCTGTATGTTGTAATATCACTGATACGGACCCATGTCGCATCTGTCAGGATAAGTCCAGGGATGTCTCTGTAATCTGTGTAGTTCAGGATTCGAAAGATCTGGTGGCCATGGAGCGCACCAAGGAATTCGATGGGTACTATCATGTGTTACAGGGCGCGATTTCACCTATGGAGGGAATTGGCCCAGACGATATTCGTTTGAAGGAACTCTTGGTTCGATTAAGTGATGAACGTATAAAAGAGATTATCTTGGCAACGAACCCCAACATTGAGGGTGAGGCTACAGCGATGTATATCTCCCGCTTGGTGCGTCCGTTTGAGATCAGTGTGACCCGGATTGCGCATGGATTGCCTGTAGGTGGCGATCTAGAGTATGCGGATGAAGTGACCCTTTCCAAAGCGTTGGAAGGGCGCAGGGAGATGCGTTAGTGTGATCAATTTGTATTACGCAACGGACTTCCTTGGAAACTTCGGATGCCAAATAAGTTTCGATATGCAAAGAGAGCCTTAGGGCTCTCTTTTTTTTGTGAAGAAAATGAATGCTCGAGTTCTAAGTTTGTCCTTTCCCTGATAAGTATGAGAATATGCTGTGCTGATCAGGAGGGGGAGAGATTATGTTTTTGTGGCGAAATACACGGAACTCGGTAGAGAAACACAACAGAATGTTGAAGGAACTTGAGGCGGATCAGATCTATGCAGATATTCAAATGGCTAAGCAGGAATGGGAACGGGCTATGAGACAGTTTGAAGATGCACAGGGGCAGGATGAGATTGATTATGCTATTTATGTATTGGAGGCAGCTGAGCGGAAGTACCAGATCCACTTGAGAAGAGCAAAGCGAGCCAGAGCTAATGATGATGTTACATCACAGCGAGGGGTTAGTATGTAGAGTCACGTTTACATTAAATACGGAGGTGTAACATATGAAGAGTGTCATACTGGGAAGTGTATTGGTTATATCATTACTGGGGCTTATCGTTATTTTATTCAGAAAGCGGATAGGGTTATCGTTTTTCACGTCATTTGGAATTCATCTGGTGCTGGCTGCAGTAGGGATATATATCGTGAATTATTCCGGCTGGATTACAGGAGCCTACATCCCGCTGAACCCTGCAACCATAGGGACTGTAACTGTTTTGGGATTGCCAGGTGTGGGGCTATTATTAGGGTTGAAAATTTCTTTGTTCGGATAGTTGACTCGCAGGATATTTATATGGTACATTATATCTCGTTGCTTTGCTTGCTTGATTAGATGCTTTAGATGAAATGAAGGAGTTCATTGCGAACTTCGAAAAAGAATTTCAAAAAAACACTTGACCAAAACAAACGAAGTATGATATATTATAAAAGTCGCCGCTGAGAGAAAATGGTGACGAAAAAACAAGTTTGATCTTTGAAAACTGAACAACGAGTGAGTAAACATTCTGCTTGCAGAATGAACGCGAAAGTTTGAGACAAGCCTTGGCTTGAATCGACTGGAGCACAAATGAGATTTTTAATCTCGTCAGATTCAAAATGAGCTTATCGCTCTTTTCAATACTTTATTGGAGAGTTTGATCCTGGCTCAGGACGAACGCTGGCGGCATGCCTAATACATGCAAGTCGAGCGGACTTGAAGAGAAGCTTGCTTCTCGGATAGTTAGCGGCGGACGGGTGAGTAACACGTAGGCAACCTGCCCTCAAGTTTGGGACAACTACCGGAAACGGTAGCTAATACCGAATAATTGTTTTCTTCGCCTGAAGGAAACTGGAAAGACGGAGCAATCTGTCACTTGGGGATGGGCCTGCGGCGCATTAGCTAGTTGGTGAGGTAACGGCTCACCAAGGCGACGATGCGTAGCCGACCTGAGAGGGTGATCGGCCACACTGGGACTGAGACACGGCCCAGACTCCTACGGGAGGCAGCAGTAGGGAATCTTCCGCAATGGGCGAAAGCCTGACGGAGCAATGCCGCGTGAGTGATGAAGGTTTTCGGATCGTAAAGCTCTGTTGCCAGGGAAGAACGCTTGGGAGAGTAACTGCTCTCAAGGTGACGGTACCTGAGAAGAAAGCCCCGGCTAACTACGTGCCAGCAGCCGCGGTAATACGTAGGGGGCAAGCGTTGTCCGGAATTATTGGGCGTAAAGCGCGCGCAGGCGGTCATTTAAGTCTGGTGTTTAATCCCGGGGCTCAACCCCGGATCGCACTGGAAACTGGGTGACTTGAGTGCAGAAGAGGAGAGTGGAATTCCACGTGTAGCGGTGAAATGCGTAGATATGTGGAGGAACACCAGTGGCGAAGGCGACTCTCTGGGCTGTAACTGACGCTGAGGCGCGAAAGCGTGGGGAGCAAACAGGATTAGATACCCTGGTAGTCCACGCCGTAAACGATGAGTGCTAGGTGTTAGGGGTTTCGATACCCTTGGTGCCGAAGTTAACACATTAAGCACTCCGCCTGGGGAGTACGGTCGCAAGACTGAAACTCAAAGGAATTGACGGGGACCCGCACAAGCAGTGGAGTATGTGGTTTAATTCGAAGCAACGCGAAGAACCTTACCAGGTCTTGACATCCCTCTGATCGATGCAGAGATGTATCTTTCCTTCGGGACAGAGGAGACAGGTGGTGCATGGTTGTCGTCAGCTCGTGTCGTGAGATGTTGGGTTAAGTCCCGCAACGAGCGCAACCCTTATATTTAGTTGCCAGCACTTCGGGTGGGCACTCTAGATAGACTGCCGGTGACAAACCGGAGGAAGGTGGGGATGACGTCAAATCATCATGCCCCTTATGACCTGGGCTACACACGTACTACAATGGCCGGTACAACGGGCTGCGAAATCGCGAGATGGAGCCAATCCCAACAAAGCCGGTCTCAGTTCGGATTGCAGGCTGCAACTCGCCTGCATGAAGTCGGAATTGCTAGTAATCGCGGATCAGCATGCCGCGGTGAATACGTTCCCGGGTCTTGTACACACCGCCCGTCACACCACGAGAGTTTATAACACCCGAAGTCGGTGGGGTAACCGCAAGGAGCCAGCCGCCGAAGGTGGGATAGATGATTGGGGTGAAGTCGTAACAAGGTAGCCGTATCGGAAGGTGCGGCTGGATCACCTCCTTTCTATGGAGAATCGTTTCCCGAGTGGAAACATTCAAATACAAAATCTAGCCAGGTCGGCTAGTTACTCACTCGTTGCTCAGTTTTGAGAGTTTAAACTCTCAAACGTTTGGTGGCGATAGCGAAGGGGTTCCACACGTTCCCATCCCGAACACGACCGTTAAGCCCTTCAGCGTCGATGGTACTTGGACCGCAGGGTCCTGGGAGAGTAGAACGCCGCCAAGCGTAACCCATTTTGGGTTCAAATAGTATATGTAATGTGGGCCCTTAGCTCAGTTGGTTAGAGCGCACCTCTGATAAGGGTGAGGCCGGTGGTTCGAGTCCACCAGGGCCCACCATCTATACCTTTAAAATTTATATGGGGCCATAGCTCAGCTGGGAGAGCGCCTGCCTTGCAAGCAGGAGGTCAGCGGTTCGATCCCGCTTGGCTCCACCAAAAATGTTTTACAAGTTTGTTCTTTGAAAACTAGATATCGAAACGAAACAAACGCGAATTAGAACATTCCTTTAAGCTGAACTTGTGTAAACAAGTCAAGTGTATAAAGGTAGTTAAATTGCTTTTGTGATGGTATCGGGTGAGAGCGACTTTTGGCTTTGCGCAAGCAAAACAAGGGAAGCGAGCGACCGAAACCGGAACAAAATGGTTAAGCTACTAAGAGCACACGGAGGATGCCTAGGCGCTAGGAGCCGATGAAGGACGTGGCGAACAACGAAACTGCCTCGGGGAGCTGTAAGCAAGCTTTGATCCGGGGGTGTCCGAATGGGGAAACCCAGCTGGGGTAATTTCCAGTTACTCATAACTGAATACATAGGTTATGCAGAGGCATACCAGGGGAACTGAAACATCTAAGTACCCTGAGGAAGAGAAAACAATAGTGATTCCGTCAGTAGCGGCGAGCGAACGCGGAGAAGCCCAAACCAGAGAGCTTGCTCTTTGGGGTTGTGGGACGTCTCACATGGAGTTACAAAGGAACCGGTTAAGCGAAGAGGTCTGGAAAGGCCCGCCAAAGAAGGTAAAAGCCCTGTAGTTGAAAGTCTGTTCCCTCCGAGACGGATCCCGAGTAGTGCGGGGCACGTGAAACCCCGTATGAATCCGGCAGGACCATCTGCCAAGGCTAAATACTTCCTAGCGACCGATAGTGAAGCAGTACCGTGAGGGAAAGGTGAAAAGCACCCCGGAAGGGGAGTGAAATAGAACCTGAAACCGTGTGCTTACAAAAAGTCAGAGCCCGTTTTAGGGGTGATGGCGTGCCTTTTGTAGAATGAACCGGCGAGTTACGTTCCCGTGCAAGGTTAAGGTGAAGAGCCGGAGCCGCAGCGAAAGCGAGTCTGAATAGGGCGACTGAGTACGTGGACGTAGACCCGAAACCGGGTGATCTACCCCTGTCCAGGGTGAAGGTGCGGTAACACGCACTGGAGGCCCGAACCCACGCATGTTGAAAAATGCGGGGATGAGGTGGGGGTAGCGGAGAAATTCCAATCGAACTCGGAGATAGCTGGTTCTCCCCGAAATAGCTTTAGGGCTAGCCTCGGAAAACAGAGTCGTGGAGGTAGAGCACTGATTGGGTGCGGGGCCCGCAAGGGTTACCAAGCTCAGTCAAACTCCGAATGCCATAGACTTACTTCCGGGAGTCAGACAGTGAGTGCTAAGATCCATTGTCAAAAGGGAAACAGCCCAGACCATCAGCTAAGGTCCCCAAGTGTGTGTTAAGTGGGAAAGGATGTGGAGTTGCACAGACAACCAGGATGTTGGCTTAGAAGCAGCCATCATTGAAAGAGTGCGTAATAGCTCACTGGTCGAGTGACTCTGCGCCGAAAATGTAACGGGGCTAAACACACCACCGAAGCTATGGCTTGATGCTTTGCATCAGGGGTAGGGGAGCGTTGTATAAGGGTTGAAGGTGTACCGTAAGGAGCGCTGGACATTATACAAGTGAGAATGCCGGTATGAGTAACGAAAAGATCAGTGAGAATCTGATCCGCCGAAAGCCTAAGGGTTCCTGAGGAAGGCTCGTCCGCTCAGGGTAAGTCGGGACCTAAGGCGAGGCCGAAAGGCGTAGTCGAAGGACAACAGGTCGAAATTCCTGTACCACCGTAAGCCGTTATGAGCAATGGGGGGACGCAGTAGGGTAGTGACGCGGACTGATGGATGTCCGTCTAAGCAGTAAGGCTGATGTGTAGGCAAATCCGCACATCATTAAGGCTGAGCTGTGATGGGGAGCGAAAATTATAGTAGCGAAGGTCATGATCTCACACTGCCAAGAAAAGCCTCTAGCCAGGTGATGGTGCCCGTACCGCAAACCGACACAGGTAGGCGAGAAGAGTATTCTAAGGCGCGCGGAAGAACTCTCGTTAAGGAACTCGGCAAAATGACCCCGTAACTTCGGGAGAAGGGGTGCCCCGGTAGTGTGAATAGCACGAGGGGGCCGCAGTGAAAAGGCCCAAGCGACTGTTTAGCAAAAACACAGGTCTGTGCGAAGCCGTAAGGCGAAGTATACGGGCTGACGCCTGCCCGGTGCTGGAAGGTTAAGGGGAGTGGTTAGGAGCAATCCGAAGCTGTGAACCGAAGCCCCAGTAAACGGCGGCCGTAACTATAACGGTCCTAAGGTAGCGAAATTCCTTGTCAGGTAAATTCTGACCCGCACGAATGGCGTAACGACTTGGGCGCTGTCTCAACGAGAGATCCGGTGAAATTTTAATACCTGTGAAGATGCAGGTTACCCGCGACAAGACGGAAAGACCCCATGGAGCTTTACTGCAGCTTGATATTGAATTTGGGTACGATCTGTACAGGATAGGTGGGAGCCTTTGAAGCATGAGCGCCAGCTTGTGTGGAGGCAACGTTGGGATACCACCCTGATCGTATCTAGGTTCTAACCTGGTACCGTAATCCGGTGCGGGGACAGTGTCAGGTGGGCAGTTTGACTGGGGCGGTCGCCTCCTAAAGAGTAACGGAGGCGCCCAAAGGTTCCCTCAGAATGGTTGGAAATCATTCGAAGAGTGCAAAGGCATAAGGGAGCTTGACTGCGAGACCTACAAGTCGAGCAGGGACGAAAGTCGGGCTTAGTGATCCGGTGGTACCGCATGGAAGGGCCATCGCTCAACGGATAAAAGCTACCCTGGGGATAACAGGCTTATCTCCCCCAAGAGTCCACATCGACGGGGAGGTTTGGCACCTCGATGTCGGCTCATCGCATCCTGGGGCTGAAGTAGGTCCCAAGGGTTGGGCTGTTCGCCCATTAAAGCGGTACGCGAGCTGGGTTCAGAACGTCGTGAGACAGTTCGGTCCCTATCTGTCGTGGGCGTAGGAAATTTGAGAGGAGCTGTCCTTAGTACGAGAGGACCGGGATGGACGTACCGCTGGTGTACCAGTTGTTCCGCCAGGAGCACCGCTGGGTAGCTATGTACGGACGGGATAAACGCTGAAAGCATCTAAGCGTGAAGCCCCCCTCAAGATGAGATTTCCCAGTATGTAAGACCCCTTGAAGACGACGAGGTAGATAGGCTGGGGGTGGAAGTGCAGCAATGCATGGAGCTGACCAGTACTAATCGGTCGAGGGCTTATCCAATAGCAAGTTGTAATTCGCATGTTTCGTTTCGAATCTAGTTTTCAGGGAGCAATCCTTGAATGATGTTGATGATTGTTATTTGGAGAGATACCCAAGTGGCTATAAGGGGACCCTCTGCTAAGGGGTTAGACTGCGTAAGCGGTGCGAGGGTTCGAATCCCTCTCTCTCCGCCATCTTTACCTAAAGATGGACAAGCAATCAAGACACAATTAATATGGCGGTGTAGCTCAGCTGGCTAGAGCGTACGGTTCATACCCGTAAGGTCGGGGGTTCGATCCCCTCCGCCGCTACCATATTACCCAGGAGGCTTAGCTCAGCTGGGAGAGCATCTGCCTTACAAGCAGAGGGTCGGGGGTTCGATCCCCTCAGCCTCCACCATATACGCCGGTGTAGCTCAACTGGTAGAGCAACTGACTTGTAATCAGTAGGTTGGGGGTTCAAGTCCTCTCGCCGGCACCATTAATGCCTGGAACCGTGGTGTAGTTGGCCTAACATGCCTGCCTGTCACGCAGGAGATCGCGGGTTCGAATCCCGTCGGTTCCGCCATTAATCCTAAAAATTAAATATGGCTCGGTAGCTCAGTCGGTAGAGCAGAGGACTGAAAATCCTCGTGTCGGCGGTTCGATTCCGTCCCGAGCCACCTTTAATCCCTGGAGGATTAGCGAAGTGGCCAAACGCATCAGACTGTAAATCTGCTCCCGTACGGGTTCGGTGGTTCGAATCCATCATCCTCCACCAGTTTTATGAGTCATTAGCTCAGTTGGTAGAGCACCTGACTTTTAATCAGGGTGTCGAAGGTTCGAGCCCTTCATGACTCATCTTTAAGAAAAGAGTGATTAATCATTAATTTGATTAGTTGCTCTTTTTTTGTTATGTAATTTTAGCTCAATATGGATATTTATTAATGCTGGGCAAGATATGATAAACTATAGAAAACATGCAGAGTGGTGACGTTCATTATATGAAGCTCATACCTGATTTAAAACAGCAAATTGAAGTCATTATAGGCACAAATTTGGACGAATATGAAATTACAATAGAAGAATGGATGCAATCTGTTGCCAATCTAGTTGGTAATCATGAAAATTTAGAGACCTTTGGTGATGAAGGTGAGCATCAGGAGTTATCTGATCAATCTGCATCTCCAATTTCATCCGATGTAATCAGTTTGAATACGGGAAAGCGTATATTTTTTAAGGTTCGGATGAATGAGCAAGAAGAGACTGTCGTGTGTTGGGGATGCCCTGCAAAATCAATTACCGTAGAAACACGACAATTGATTGAGCTTTTGGTCCGCACTAACACGGCTCTACCCGATGAGGTACAGCCTGTTGTATATGAGAATGATAGGGAGCAGTATTTGACTGAATTGGGTCTCTGGCTTAAAGAGCAGATCGAAGAACCAACCAAGCAGGAATCTGAAGCGGTTCCTGATCGCTTTGTGGTGCCCGCAGGATTAAATGCTGAGAAGATTCTGTTCTTGCTGCAAGGCGATACACCGGATGCACATCGTTTACGGTCCAAGGAACTCAACAAGTTGCTTGAGAGTTACTTTGGCGAGGAGATAGTCTTGATTCCTTTGGGGGAGCAAGAGTGGATTTTCATGGGTGATAAGGAAATTGTTACAGAAGAAGCCGAGGAAGATACAACGGAAGCCAAAAAGGATTCCCTGAACGCCTTTTGTCTGGGGTTACATGAATTGGTTGCCAGTGAGTGGGCTGGGGTGTTCCATCTGTCTGCATCTCTGCCATGCATTCCTGCGCAACAACTTGTATCGGTCACAACTCTTCTTAGAGAGAGTGTTCACTTAGGGAGAGCATTCCATGTTACGCAGCATATTCATCTCCCATGGGATCTTCACCTGGAGAGGTTGGTAGCGAGCATTCCAGATGATCAACGTATACGTTTTATAAAGGAAACTGGCAAAGACACGGTAATCTTCAATGACAGTGAGACACTTGCTACGCTGGAGACCTTTTTTAGCCTGGACTGTAATGTCAGCGAGACAGCGAAACGACTTTTCATTCATCGTAATACGTTGGTATACCGTCTGGACAAGATCAAACAGGAGATTGGCTATGATGTGAGGCACTTCGAAAGTGCCGTTCTAGTGCAGTTTTTACTACTAATGTACAAAGTGACGAAAAAGCATTGATATTTTTGTGCAGTTTGCGAATAGTCAAACCTCACGTAGATAGGGTATTATAAAAATACAAATTGTATTCGATTACAAAATGATCTCTGAGGAGGCAACAATCATGGCTGGAGTACGTTTAGAGCATATTTTCAAAAAATACCCGGGTTCTGATAAAGCAACTGTAGTTGACATTAACCTGGACATTAAAGATAAAGAATTTCTGGTACTGGTAGGTCCGTCCGGTTGTGGTAAGTCAACAACACTTCGTATGATCGCAGGCCTTGAGGAAATTTCTGAAGGTAAACTCTATATCGGTGACCGTGTCGTTAATGATGTTGCACCTAAAGACCGCGATATCGCGATGGTATTCCAATCCTATGCCTTGTATCCACATATGAGCGTATATCAAAACATGGCGTTTGGTTTGAAATTGCGTAAGGTTAAAAAAGATGAGATCGACAAACGTGTACGTGAAGCAGCTAAAATCCTGGATATCGAACATTTGCTTGAGCGTAAACCTAAGGCATTGTCCGGTGGTCAACGTCAACGTGTCGCTTTGGGACGTGCGATTGTCCGTGATCCACAAGTGTTCTTGATGGATGAGCCTCTCTCCAACTTGGATGCCAAACTGCGTGGTCAAATGCGTGCTGAGATCACTAAACTTGCGAAACGTTTGGAAACAACTGTTATCTACGTAACGCATGACCAGATCGAAGCTATGACGATGGGTGATCGGATCGTTGTTATGAAGGATGGTATCATCCAACAAGCAGCTTCTCCGGAAGAGTTGTATAACCTGCCGGCTAACCTGTTCGTAGCTGGTTTCATCGGTTCCCCGACAATGAACTTTATCTCGGGTAAACTCGCTGAGCAAGGTACTAGCATGCATTTCATAGCTCCTGGTGTGGATGTTGAAATCCCGCAAGGTAAAGCACAAGTGTTGAAATCTAGAGGATACATTGGTAAAGAAGTGATTCTGGGTGTTCGTCCAGAAGACATTCACGAAGAGCCAGTATTCCTGGAAGCATCCCCGAACTCTGTATTCTCTACACACGTCGATGTTACAGAGAACCTGGGTCACGAAATGCTCCTCTACTTGAGCGGTGTTGGTAATGATACAACGATCGCACGTGTAGACGGACGTTCTAACACTCGTGATGGTTCCACAGTTAAAATGGCCATCGACATGAACAAAGTTCATATCTTTGACAAAGAGACTGAAGTGAACGTACTTCTTCAAGACAAATAATACTGGGATTCCTCGGTGACGATGGAACCTGACAGTTAACGCAATTATACATTGTAATGAGAGCCCCTTCCGTTATTGCTGGAAGGGGCTTTTTTAAGATTAATGAATTTATAAGTTTCGGCAGAGTTGAAGGATTAATAATCGTAAGAAAAACACCCCTTAAACTACGAATGTAGTATCCTAGAAGGTGCTTCGATCAGAAGACTTTTCTTACTAATGGTTGTCGGAGGCTGCGATTGCATTCATCCCGGAATTCATTTAAGATTATTTGAAGGTCTGTCTTCATTTATTTGAGAGAATCGACTGTTGGAAGGGTATGCATTCTGTACCCCATGTTGTGAATGCGCTAATAATGGAAATAACTGATACACGATCTGATGTACATAGAGGGACAGCTAATGCTGAAAGGAAGAGACAAATGGCGAAAAAAGTGAAAGTATCTGAACTGGTGCAGCAATTTCAGCTGGAGGTTGTTTCTGGATCTCACGGATTGAAAAGAGTCATTACGGTAGATGACCTGAACCGTCCTGGTCTGGAAATGGCCGGTTATTTTGAATACCATCCACAAGAACGGGTACAGCTGCTTGGAAGAACGGAGTTAGCTTTCTTTGCAATGTTACCTGAGCAAGAGCGGCGCGATCGTATGCAACGTCTTTGTACGGAAGAGACGCCTTGTATCGTTGTCACGCGTGGACTGGAAGTTCCGCAAGAGCTGATTGATATCAGTGAAGAGCAGAATCTGGCTGTACTTCGCAGCAATATGGCTACTACGATCCTATCCAGCCGGATCACAGGATTTCTGGAAAAGAAATTGGCACCAACAGCAACCATTCACGGTGTACTTTGTGATGTCTATGGCGTAGGTATGCTGATCACAGGTAGCAGCGGTATTGGTAAGAGTGAAACAGCGCTTGAACTGGTGAAACGTGGACACCGACTGATTGCCGATGATGCGGTAGAGATCCGCCAAACGTCAGATTTTCAGCTGCACGGTACTGCACCTGAATTGATCCGCCACTTGCTCGAGATTCGAGGTGTCGGTATTATCAACGTCATGACATTATTCGGGGCTGGTGCGGTTCGGAATAACAAACGGATTACTTTGGTTGTACGTCTGGAAGCATGGCAGCAGGATAAACAATATGATCGTCTGGGTCTGGATGAAGAGACTACACGTATCATTGATACGGATGTACCTCTCGTTACGATTCCTGTTCGTCCGGGACGGAACTTGGCGGTTATTATTGAAGTGGCAGGTATGAACTATCGCCTGAAACAGATGGGTCTGAATGCTGCGCTGCAATTCACGAACAAGCTGACAGCAACCATCTCGGAAGATATGGAAGACATGGATTAAGAAATATTTTATACAAGGAAATGAAGATAGATGGTTGACATGTACTGCTTCTCTTAAGGCGCAGTGTATGCCAACCATTCGTCATGCGTGCGATTGATTGAATAAATAGGAGTGTGAATGAATGGATACATTATTACTGTTGAACCCGATTGCGTTCTCTATTGGAGCGTTAAAGGTTCACTGGTACGGGCTTATTCTTGGTGCCGCGGCACTTATAGGACTCCTGCTCGTGATCCGGGAGGGCAAACGATACAATATTCCACAGGAAGTGTTCATGGACATGGTCTTGCTGGGCGTGCCTTCTGCCATCATTGGTGCCCGCATCTACTACGTCGCATTTAAATGGGAAGATTATAAAGATAATTTCTGGGATGTCTTTAAAATATGGAATGGCGGTATCGCCATCTATGGTGCCCTTATTGGTGCAATCATCTGTGCAGTTATTTTCTTCCGTCGTAAAGGATATAACTTCTGGCGTATGGCCGATATCTGTGCGCCTGGACTGCTCGTTGGACAGTTGATCGGACGCTGGGGGAACTTTGTAAATCAGGAAGCCTACGGCGGACCTGTAGAAGAATCATTTTTGAGAGACAAGCTTCATCTGCCGGACTTTATTGTGAATCAAATGAACGTAGAAGGCGTATTCCACCACCCTGCGTTTTTGTATGAATCGATGTGGAGTCTCGTTGGTCTGGTCTTACTCTTGGTTCTGCGTCGTCAGAAGTTTCTGCGTTCAGGTGAACTGTTCATGTCTTATTTCATCTGGTACTCTATCGGTCGCTTCTTTATTGAAGCTTTGCGTACGGACAGTCTGGGCTTCCAGGCTCCGCAGTGGGTTGCTTCATTAGTGAACGGGCTGTGGTCTCCAATGACTGCAATGGGCTTTGAACAAGGATATCTTGATCCTGCTTACGGTAACGTAAGAATCTCGCAACTGCTCGCGATTGGCATCATTATTGTTGCTGTTGTATTCATTGTGGTGAGAAGAGTGACAGGTAAAGCAGATGTTCGTTATAGTGATCCGATTGTATCGTCCAAAGTTACCTCAGATGATATGGAGCATACGGGAACAGTTGCTGGCAAAGAGAATAAGGTAACACCTCCAGCCAAAGATGAATCCAAGCAAGTTGATGATAAAAAGGAGTAATGCAACATGATTGACACGGTATTGTTTGATCTGGATGGAACGATTATTGATACCAATGAGTTGATTATCAGCTCATTCCAGCATGTCATGGGGGGATGGAAGCATTCAGCTCCATGGACTCGGGAACAGATCATTCCACATATGGGTGGCACACTGGAGCAGCAAATGCGCACTTTCTCTGGCCAGGAGGAAGTCTCCGAGTACGTGAAAGGTTACCGTGCTTATAATGATATCCATCATGAAGCGATGGTTAGACCTTTTCCACATGTTATTGAGGTAGTAGAGGCGCTGCATCAGGCGGGCATTGTTATGGGTGTGGTCACAACCAAAATTCGTCCATCTACATTAAAGGTGCTAGAACGTTTTGACCTATTGAAGTATATGAAGACGATTGTAACAGTAACTGACGTAACGAATCCGAAGCCGCACGCTGAACCTGTACTGAAAGCGATGACGGAACTAGGTGCAGATCCTGCCAAAACGTTAATGGTGGGTGACAGTCCAGTGGATATCCAATCGGCACAGAATGCGGGCGCACTCTCGGCGGGGGTTGCATGGTCCCTTAAAGGGGAAACAATCCTGAACGGATATGGACCCGATCATATGTTGCATGACATGAGAGACTTGTTGAAACTCATCCGTATTGACACGGGACGTTCATGAGAAAAGTAACCCGCTATCCGGTAGAGGACCAGAATGCACTTTGGCATATCTACAAGACAGTGAGTCCGTGGAAGGGCGTTCGTAATTTTATCTGGATCCAGTTGTCACGTTACTGTCCGATCCTATCGGTGAAGAATTGGATTTACCGCCGAATGCTCGGTATGAAGGTGGGAAAACACACGGCCTTTGGCCTGATGGTGATGGTGGATGTGTTTTTTCCGGAGAAAATAACGGTCGGCGAAAACTCGGTCATCGGTTACAACACAACGATTCTCGCTCATGAGTATCTCATTAAGGAGTACAGACTCGGTGAGGTGATTATCGGGGAAAATGTACTGATAGGTGCCAATACAACGATTCTGCCCGGGGTAACTATAGGAGACGGAGCTGTTGTAGCTGCTGGAGCAGTCGTACATAAGGATGTTGCACCAGGAGCTTTTGTTGGAGGTAATCCACTGCGTGATTTATCCCGCGCGGCAGCTTCTACGGAAGAAACTGTCTTTAACACGGATGATTCTTCTCAGGGTAGTGTGCATTGAGTCAATAAAGTAATGAATGAAGATGAATCAATGAAGATGATTCGAAGTAAAAAGCTGCTGACGGCAGCTTTTTTCGTATATAAATACCGATTGGCGAGCGTTACGGTGTGTATATAAAACGATATGTCGATCCAAGGGCAATCAAGCTTTGGTATTGTTGACGGTAGTGCGGATTTCATGTTATCATATCCCATATCCTTTAGTTTGTTAGCACTTTACCATGTGAAAGTATTCTTGGAGAAATGAAGCATGATAAGGATTGAACTAAACCAATAGTTGAAGGCTTATGCGATAATACTGTGATTCAGGTTTATAAGATAGAATGGGGATTTACACTACATAAATCCTGTTGAAATAGAACGAGTGCAACTCTTAAATTACTGACTCGGGGTGAATATTACCAATGTCCAAACCAAAAGGTTTTGAAAAACCGACCGGATTCCGCGATTATACACCACATGTAGTATCCAAGCTGCGGACGATTGAACGCAATGTACTGGAATGTATGGAACGCTGGGGTTACCGTCAGATCATCACACCAACGATTGAATATTACGACACGGTAGGTGTGGCAAGCTCTACATCAGATCGCAAATTGTTTAAATTATTGAACAGCCGTGGAACCACGCTGGTGCTGAGATCGGATTTAACAGCTCCAATTGCACGCGTCGTTTCATCCATGCTCAAAGATGAGCAGTTGCCGCTGCGTCTGTCCTATCATGCGAACGTATTCCGTTCTATTGAAGAGGAAGCTGGACGTGAAGCTGAATTTTTCCAGACGGGCGTGGAGCTGGTTGGAGACGACTCACCTGAGGCGGATGCAGAAGTTGTTGCGCTTGCGATTGCCTCTTTGCAGGCAGCAGGAGTGTCTTCTTTTAAAATAGCGATGGGTCATATGGGATTCCTGAACGGATTACTGGAGGAAGTGATTCCAGGCCAGACCGCTGAGCAGGAGCAATTGAAGGAAGGGCTGCTCGGACGTGATTATGTCGGCTATCGCCAGTCGATTGAAGCATTGAATCTGGAGCCGAAGTTGAAAGAACAGCTTGAAGCGATCCTTCGTCTGCGTGGTGGCAAGGAAGTATGCACACATGCGGTAGAGCTAAGTTCAAGTGCTGAAGCAGCACAGTCGATTGCACATCTGTGTGCCGTATTCGAAGTGTTGGAAGCGTACGGTGTATCCGAGCATGTGCTGATTGATCTGACGATGATCGGTGATTTCTCCTATTATACGGGCATGACCTTTGAAGGGTATGCAGCCGAACTGGGATCTCCGGTATGTAGCGGTGGACGGTATGATAATCTGTTACAACAGTTTGGTCGTTCATTGCCAGCTACAGGATTTGCACTGAAAACGAACCGTATTATTGATGGTGTTCATGGCATTACGATTGAAGAGAAAAAAACGATACTTATCCAATATACCCCGAAACGTCGGGCTGAGGCACTAACAGAAGCGGCAAGATTACGCAGTATGGGACAAAATGTAGTGACACTCCTTCTTCCTGAAGATGGGGCTGGGGCAAGTGCCGTATCGGTTGAAGCAAGAACCGCTCAGGCTGAGCAGGTTATTACTTACGGATCTGAAGAAGGAGGACGCTGAGATGTCGGATATTCTGAAGGTGGCCATGCCGAAGGGCCGAATCTACAAAAAAGCCTCCAAATTGTTTCGTGAAGCGGGGCTGGATATTCCAGAAGACGTAGACGATACACGCAGATTGGTCATTGAAGTACCGGAAGCGGGAATGGAATTCATTATGGCTAAGCCAGTAGATGTTCCAACATATGTGGAGTACGGTGTTGCCGATATCGGAATTGTTGGTAAAGACGTGCTGCTGGAGGAAGATCGGGATGTGTACGAACTGTTGAATCTGGGAATCGCTCAGTGCCGTATGTCTGTGATCGGACTTCCAGACTGGAAGCCAGGCATCCAGCAACGTGTCGCAACGAAGTATCCAAGGATTGCTTCGCAGTATTTCCGGGAGCAGGGACAGCAGGTCGAGGTGATCAAGCTGAATGGTTCCATTGAGCTGGCACCCCTGATTGGTCTGGCAGACCGGATTGTCGATCTGGTGGAGACTGGTCAGACGCTGCGAGAGAACGGACTGGTGGAGATGACGGGCATTCTGGATATCACGAGCCGTCTTATCGCCAATCGGGTAAGTTATCGGATGAAAAATGCACGAATTCAGGCTTTGTGTGATGCACTTCAGCAGGTCATTCCGGCATCGAATGAGATTTCGGCGGGAAGCTTTCGGGGATAAACTACTGCGTTGGAAACATAGATGAGAAACATACAAAGCAGAAGCAGAAGCAAAAGTAAGAGTAAGAGACAAAATAAAGAAGCAAATCGACCACAAGAAGGCAGGTATTACAGAGGATGAGGAGGTTGTACGTATGAAAATTGTACCTGCACGGGAGTTTGATCTGAAGCGGGAAGTGGAGTATGGCACGCCGGAGCAAAATGAAACGGTACGGCGTATTGTCAGCGACATTCGCCGTGAGGGTGATGCGGCACTGCTGCGTTACACAGAGCAGCTGGACCGCACGAAGCTGACGGCCGCAGAATTGCGCGTGCCGCAGGAAGAGCTGCAGGCGGCTTATGCAGCCGTGGAGCCATCCTTTGTGACGGCGATTCGGCAAGCCGCCGCCAACATTCGTGCGTTTCATGAGAAACAGAAACGCAACTCGTGGATGGATTGGCAGCCGGACGGCAGCCTGCTTGGCCAGGTCATCCGACCGCTGAAGCGGGTCGGCGTCTATGTACCTGGCGGCAAAGCAGCGTATCCATCGTCTGTGCTGATGAATGTGATTCCGGCACAGGTGGCAGGCGTGCCGGAGATTGTTCTTGTGACGCCGCCGTCAACGAACGGTGGCGAAGGTATTAACCCGTACATCCTCGTTGCTGCTGCGGAAGCAGGCGTGAGCGAGATGTACCGGGTTGGCGGCGCTCAAGCTATCGCCGCCCTGGCTTACGGCACGGAGAGTATTGCACCGGTCGACAAGATCTGTGGACCGGGCAATATTTACGTGGCGCTCGCGAAGCGCGAGGTGTACGGTGCGGTCGATATCGACAGTATCGCCGGGCCGAGTGAGATTGTGGTGCTCGCCGATGATACGGCGAATCCAGTGTACGTCGCCGCCGACCTGTTGTCGCAGGCGGAACATGACGAGATGGCATCGGCCATTCTCGTCACGAATTCGGCCGTGCTGGCGGAAGCCGTGCAGGGCGAAGTGCAGCGGCAGCTTGAAGTGCTGCCGCGGCGTGATATCGCTGCTGCTTCCGTGGAGCAGTATGGCGCTATTATTGTGGTTGATTCCATCGATGAGGGAATTGACGTGGTGAACCGGCTCGCACCGGAGCATCTGGAGATCATGGTGCAGGAGCCGATGGCTTACGCTGGCCGGATCGAAAATGCCGGTGCGATCTTCCTCGGCCCATACAGCTCGGAGCCGGTAGGGGATTACTTTGCCGGACCGAATCATATTATTCCAACCAATGGAACCGCGCGATTCAGTTCACCGGTGGATGTGGATGATTTTATCAAGAAATCGAGTCTGATCTATTATAGTAAAGAAGCGCTGCTGCAGAACGGAGCGGCTATTATAGAGTTGGCCCGCCATGAGGGTCTTGAAGGGCATGCCCGTGCAATTGCTGTACGGTTAGAACAGGAAGGAAAGGCGGAATCGGACAATGGATAAGCAAAATAATGGTGTGGAACTTGAAAACAAAGGTGCAGTGCGCCAAGCAGAGGTTGACCGCAAAACAAACGAGACCAATATCCAATTGGCCTTTAATGTAGATGGAACAGGACAATCCACGATTGAAACGGATGTACCTTTCCTGAATCATATGCTGGATCTGTTCACAAAGCACGGACAATTCGACCTGAACGTGCAGGCCCGCGGAGATATTGATATCGACGATCATCACACGGTTGAAGACATCGGAATCTGTCTGGGACAGACGTTGCGAGAAGCGTTGGGGGACAAACGTGGTATTAAGCGCTACGCCAGTGTTTTTGTACCGATGGACGAGGCACTCGCTCAGGTTATTATTGATGTGAGTAACCGACCTCACTTTGAATACCGTGCTGAATACCCTTCCCAACAGGTAGGCAGTTTCTCCACGGAGCTGGTACATGAATTCCTGTGGAAATTGGCGCTGGAAGCTCGGATTACGTTACATGTCATTGTGCACTATGGTCAGAACACCCACCACATGATTGAAGCGATCTTTAAGGCATTGGGACGTGCTCTGGATGAAGCAACAATGATTGATCCACGTGTAACGGGTGTGCCTTCCACGAAGGGAGTGCTGTAGACGATGGCGATTGCAATTGTCGATTACGGTATGGGTAACCTGCACAGCGTCGGCAAAGCGGTCGAACGTCTTGGCTACGAAGCGCTGGTCACAGGTGACCGGGAAGAGATTCTTGGTGCAGATGGTGTTATTCTGCCAGGCGTAGGTGCTTTTGGTGATGCGATGGTTCATCTGCGGGAGAGTGGACTGGATACGGTGGTGAAAGAAGCCGCTGCCGGGTCCAAGCCACTGCTCGGGATCTGTCTGGGGATGCAGTTGTTGTTCAGCTCAAGTGAAGAGCATGGCGAACATGAGGGACTGGATATTTTGCCAGGTAAAGTGGTGCGTTTCGCCCCAGGAGAACTGAAGGTTCCTCATATGGGATGGAACCGTTTGGAATTCCTGCACGCGGAAAACCCGCTATTTGCGGGGCTTGAGGCAGGTCACGTCTATTTTGTCCATTCCTATCATGCGCTTACTGAAAACAGGGAGGATCTGCTGGCGGTAACGGATTACGGACATCCGGTGACAGCCATTGTAGGCAGAGGATCCAACTTCGGTATGCAATTCCACCCGGAGAAAAGTGGAGAGCTTGGTATGAAGTTGCTCGGCAACTTTTTGGCTCTGACAGGAGCACCTATACAAAGGTAAAGCATCATCTCTTCTTAACTATAGAAAGCGTACAAATCTAATTCATATTCAGGAGGCCTTGTATGTCATCTTTTATCCTATATCCGGCGATTGATATCCGGGACGGCAAATGTGTAAGACTGGTGCAGGGAGATTATAATCAGGAGACCGTGTATAACGATGACCCGGTTCAAGTAGCTCTATCCTGGGAGAAGCAAGGCGGTACATACGTTCATCTGGTCGATCTGGATGGTGCCAAAGCGGGTCATCCTGTTAACGATGAGCTGATCGGGCGGATTGCCTCGGCTGTGAATGTACCTGTTCAGGTGGGTGGCGGACTTCGTACGGTAGCTGATGTAGAGCGTTTGCTGGGTCTGGGTGTTAGCCGACTAATCATTGGAACAGCAGCAATTGAGGATCGTGCTTTTACAGAGGAAGTATTGGGACGTTACGGCGACAAAGTGGCAATTGGTATTGACGCTCGTAATGGTTACGTAGCAACCCGCGGATGGCTTGAAACATCGGAAGTACAGGCAGAGGTACTCGCGAAGGAATTGGCGGCGTATGGGGCAGAAACGTTTATCTTTACGGATATTTCCCGAGATGGCATGATGCAGGGTCCTAATGTGGAAGCGATTGTGTCTCTAGCCAAGGCAAGCGGACGGACGGTTATTGCTTCTGGCGGTGTAAGTGTAATGGATGATTTGCTTCGTCTGAGTCGCCACGCGGATGATGGTGTTGGTGGAGCAATTGTGGGTAAAGCACTGTATACGGGAAGCATCGATCTGTCTGAAGCAGTACGTGCGGTCAATAAGTAAGGGATATTCGGATAGAGAGGAAGAGGTAGCATGCTGGCAAAAAGAATCATCCCCTGTCTGGACGTGAAGGACGGCCGGGTCGTCAAAGGCGTCAACTTCGTTAATCTCCGCGATGCGGGTGATCCGGTAGAGCTGGCGGCACTATATGACCGCGAGGGCGCGGACGAATTGGTGTTTCTCGATATCTCCGCTTCGGTAGAAGGTCGCGAAACGATGGAAGAAGTCGTACGGCAGACGGCGGGCGAGATCGCTATTCCCTTTACGGTAGGTGGTGGCATCTCCAAGGTGGAGGACATGAAGCGGATTCTCCGTGCAGGTGCGGATAAAATTGCAGTGAATACAGCCGCGGTACTTAATCCGCAGTTGATCGCAGATGGTGCACGTCGCTTTGGCTCGCAGTGCATCGTGGTAGCGATTGATGCCAAGTTTAACGAAGCTTGGGGCGAGTGGGAAGTCTATACCCATGGTGGACGGAAACCCTCCGGGATCAAGGCGTTGGAATGGGTTAAACAGGCTGAGAGCTTGGGCGCGGGAGAGATTCTGCTCACAAGTATGGACGCGGACGGAACAAAAGACGGCTTTGATCTGAAGCTGACGGCAGCAGTATCCGAATCTGTGCGTATTCCAGTCATCGCATCGGGCGGTGCGGGCAAAGAATCTCATTTCTATGATGTATTTACCACAGGCAAAGCGGACGCAGGGCTGGCCGCAACGATTTTCCATTACAAAGAAATCGCCGTACCGGCGTTAAAACAACATTTGAGAGAACAAGGGGTGGAGATCCGTGACTAAAGTGAGCGATGAAATCAAGGAACAGTTGTCCTTGGAACAGGTTGTGGAACACATTCGTTGGAGTGACGGTTTGGTTCCTGCCATTGTGCAGGATGTAGATACTCGTGAAGTTTTAATGATGGCTTATATGAATCGCGAATCCCTGAAGTTGTCGCTGGAATCCGGTGAGACCTGGTTCTGGTCACGCTCGCGTCAGGAGTTGTGGCATAAAGGGGCAACATCTGGCAACGTGCAGACGATTACTTCCCTAAAATATGATTGTGACGGCGATACCTTGTTGGTTGAGGTGAAACCGAACGGTCCGGCTTGCCATACAGGGGCGGTAACTTGTTTCCATAATGAAATCATTGGTTTGCCAGAGAAATCGGCAGACAAGGCTTCGGATGAAGCGGGTGCGGCATCTGCTTCTGCAAGTTCCGGTTCCGAAAGTCGCTTTGAGGTATTGGCTGAACTGGAATCCGTTATTGCAGAGCGTGAACGTGAGCGTCCTGAGGGTGCATATACAACGTATCTGTTTGATAAAGGTGTAGACAAAATACTGAAAAAAATCGGTGAAGAAGCGTCCGAGACAATCATCGCCGCCAAAAATAAAGATAATGACGAGCTTCGTCTGGAAGTCAGTGACCTGATGTATCACCTGCTGGTCCTGTTACAAGAGCGCAAGCTACCACTGGACGACATTATGTCAGAGCTGAGCCGCCGTCATGAACGGCCTCGCCGCGATTAGGAGGCGAGTTTCGTGCGTATAGACTATCATACACACCATGAGCGGTGTGGACATGCCGTGGGCAAACTGGAAGAGTACGTGCAGCGTGGTGTGGAGATCGGACTATCCCAGATTGGATTGTCCGATCACATGCCCTTGTTGCATGTCGATCCGGCTCAATATTATCCGGAAATGGCGATGCCTATGGATGAACTGCCGCGTTACGTAGAGGAGTGTTTCTCCCTGAAAGAACGTTACCGTGGGCAGATTGACGTACGTGTTGGTCTGGAAGGTGACTATATCGAAGGCTGGGAAACAGAGATCCGTGCGATCATTGAGCGTTATCCATGGGATTATGTGATTGGCTCTGTGCATTTTCTTGGGGAATGGGACATTACGGATTTCCGCCAGACCCATCACTGGGAGGGCAAAGACATCCTTGAAGTATATCGTCAGTACTACGATGCCGTAAGCAAGGCAGCCGCCACGGGCATGTACGATATTATGGGCCATACGGATGTCATTAAACGCTTCGGTTTTGTTCCTTCAACAGAGCAAACAGAAGAACGTATCTCACTGGAGAACGCAGCGTTGCAGGCTATTGCCAAAAGTGGCTGCGCCATGGAACTGAATGCTTCCGGGTTATCGAAGCCTTGTGCCGAGATGTTCCCTAGTCGCAGAATGTTGACGGAAGCCATTCGCTTGAGTATTCCATTAACCATGGGCTCTGATGCACATGACCCAATGAAGCTGGGCGATTATTTGCCTGAAGCTGAAGCACTTTTACATGAGTTGGGCTGTACGGAAGTCGCTGTTTTTGAAGGCCGTCATCGCTCGTTCATTCCTTTAAATGTATAAGCCATTAGAGTATAATGAGGGTAGGAAATAACCTTTTAGATAAGGGATTATATAGGGACTTCAACCCTCGGGAGGGCATTATGCAGCATTCGTTACGTATTTTTTCCGGTTCATCGAACCCTAAGCTGGCAGAACAGGTATGTGACAAGCTGGGTGTACAACTGGGCAAGATCAAGCTGTCCAGGTTCAAGAGCGGAGAAATATACGTTCATTATGAAGAAACGATCCGTAATTGTGATGTGTTTCTGGTACAGTCGTTGTCTCATCCGATCAATGAGCTGTTTGTCGAGTTGCTTGTGATGATTGATGCTGCAAAGAGGGCTTCAGCGCGCACTGTGAACATCATTGTTCCGTATTACGGCTATGCTCGTCAAGAGCGCAAATCCGCACCTCGGGAACCGATCTCGGCCAAGATGGTAGCAGATGTATTAACTACGGCTGGCGCCAATCGAGTGGTAACGATCGACCTGCACGCAGCGGCCATTCAGGGATTCTTCAACATTCCGGTTGACCATATGACATCACTGGATCTGATTAGTGATTATCTGTTAAGCAAAGGAATCGAGAACCCTGTTGTCGTCTCCCCGGATGCGGGACGAGCATCGATGGCAGAGAAGCTGGCGAACCGTCTGGATTCTCCATTTGCCATTATGATCAAGAAACGTCCAAGCCATAATGAATCGGTGATTACCCATGTCATTGGTGATGTAGAAGGACGGACACCTATTATTATTGAGGATCTGATCGACACTGGAACAACCATTCTGAATGTTGTGGAAGGGTTGAAGGAACGTGGCTCCAAAAATGTATATGTATGTGCAACACACGGATTGTTCTCGGATGGGGCAGTAAGTAAATTGAATCACCCGTCAATTGAAGAGGTGGTCGTTACGGACTCGATCGCACTGCCAGATGACCACCCTGAATGCTTCAAAGTGTTACCTGTTGCGCCAATGCTGGCCCGCGCCGTACGCATTATTGTGGATGGTGGCTCCATGGCCACATTGTTTAAAGATTCTGGCATATAGAGCATCGAGGATATAACGTTGTGTTGCCAGATGAACTGTTCCGTGTCTGAGTTGTTGTCTGCTCAGCACGGTTTTTTTGTTTTTGCTCTTTGAATTCAATTCTTGCTTTGCTGCTCAGAGGCTTGTGCTATAATAACATAAAATCAGTTATGATAGCGTTATCATATAGTATTCAGCCCCTAAGGTGAGATGGATGCTGAACAGTAGAACCACGGCTGAGAACATTGGCATCGTGGAGTGAGGAGTGGGGTCTATTGTCGCGTACTTGGTATTATCGACTGTTGTTTTCGTATTTCCCTATTTTCTTTTTTACCATGACGATCCTTATTTTTATCGCATTTGTTTTCATAAATGACGTCTCTAGGGAAGAGACCAGAAAGGCAGATCGGATCTCCTCCAGTTACTTGGAGTCTACACTGGATCGTACGATCCGGGATATTGAGCTATCTGTGACCGAAACAGTACAGAACACACAAGCTTACAAGCTTTATTTTAATAACACCGTCCAGACCAGCTCGGACACGGTCTATTCAATTGCACAGAATTTGCGCGAACTGTCCAGTTCTTCTTCATGGATTCAATCCATCTATATCTACGACAAGAGAAACGACAGAGTTTTGACAGTAAGTGGCTCCAGAGAATCGGACAGCTTCTCGGATAAGGTGTGGATTGATCGGATTGTTAACGGGCCAATCGGGTCGGGCTGGCAACCAGTCCGGGAAATCGAGGTGGACTTTCAGCAACCTGTACGGGTACTGACAGTGAATAAGGGCATGCCTTTACCTTTTGGCTCCGAGGGTACACTGGTCATTAATATCAAGATGAGCAGTATTGAGCAAAGTGTGGATAGTATGGTTAATGGGCAACTTTCCTTTCTGACGATTACGGATCGTGAGGGCAAGATTGTGTATAATGCCCATTCCGATTATGAAGGCGCAGTGAATGGAAAGGAGCTAAACCATTTACCGCTAGACAGATTGGGCTGGACCCTGTCCAGTGGAATTAAGGCGGGCAACTTGTTTGGCTGGGTATCCGTAGTTTCCTACGTGTGGATTGTAATTGGAATGGTGACTGTTATCTGTGCCATCGTTTATATAGTCTATATTACTCGTCGTAACTATAAGCCTATTCAGATTATCATGAACCGGATTGAAGCTCATCAAATCCGTGCGTTGGAAAACTCAGGCACTCGGACCGATGAGATGAAGATGATTGATGGTGTTCTTGAGAATCTGATCAATCATATGATGGACTATGATAAGAAGAGCAGAGAGAACGCACTTTTACAACGCAGCAGGCTGTTTAATGCCTTACTGCTTGGGGAACATATGGATCAAGTTTCAGAGCAATTGAAGGATCTGTCTCCTTTTGATGAAGTGCATGACTCGTCCCGTTTTGCCGTTGTGGTTGGAGAAATCAACAAGTATGAAAAGGGGTTCCAGGAACGGTTTACGAGAGGTGAACAAAATACGCTAAAGTTTGCTTTGATGAACGTTCTGCAGGAACTATCACGTAATATGGGAGTACAGTGCTGGGCGGAATGGATCAGCGCAGATCGAGTAGCGATACTCTTTCTGTCCAAAGAAGATAGTGACAGTAACAGCTCGGATATGTCAGGGAAGATTCGCATTGTGGCAGAGGAATGTCAATCTTGGGTGGAACAGAATCTGCGTATTTCCCTTAGCTTTGGTATTGGGCCTATTGCTGAAGGCATAGGATCGATTCGGGATTCCTATGCAGCAGCCGAGACGGTAATGCAACGCAAGCTTTTGATGAATGGTGACGTGGGGCAAGCCGAGTGCGGAGAGCATCAGCATCCTTTGCTGGATACTTACACTTACCTGCAGATGATTGCCGACTTTGTTAAACGATTCCGCATGTCGAGTGTTCAGTGGCGTGATCAACTGGAAGAGATTTTCACAGCATTTGAGCGAAATAAACTGCCAGATGACGAGATTCGCTCTCTCATCCAGGCGATGTTACAGATGCTCAGTAGAGAAGTCGCAATGATGTCAGAGAAGCTGCAAGAAGAGCTGTCAGAAGAGAACATTAACAAGTGGCTCAAGTTGATGGAAGAGGCAGAGACACTTGAGGATATCAAAGGCCTTCTGTTTGATAATCTGACGGATCTGTTCAGAACCTATGTGTCGGTCACTGAAACCAAGAGTTACAAAGCAATGGTTAACGAAATGAAAGCCTATATTGAAGAACAGTTTGCTAATCCAGATCTTTCATTGAAACATCTGAGTGATCGATTTCAGATTACGGGCAAACATGCGAGTTATTTGTTTAAGACCGAATTCAACATGAAGTTTGTTGATTTTGTTACAGAGCTTCGCATGAAGGAGGCCGAACAGCTTCTGTTAAAAACGGATCATTCCTTGCAGGACATTGCTTTGAAAGTAGGATACGCGAACGGGATTACTTTAGGCCGTGTGTTTAAACGGGTGATGGGTATTACACCAGGGGATTATCGTCGTTTGAAACGTGAACACCTTGATCTCGAAGAATGACAAGAATATAGATGTTCATGGCTTAAGTAAATACAGGGTGAGTTTTAGGCAGTCGCTCTTCACTGAGAGAGTGGACAGTCTGGGATTCACCCTGTTTGTATTATTCAGTTATAAACTGAAAGGGAAGTAACTACTTGTGTGCGAGATTACAAGGATATTCCCACTTTTTTCTATTTACGAATATAAGCAGTATGTGAAAATGGTTTATCCGAATATGAGCAGAGTGTTCTGTGTCAGAGGGGGCAGACTAGCACTAAAGCCTTTAGTAGCAAGGGGTTGGAAAATAGTCAGTCTGCGATAATAATCAGAGTGTATAAACCATAATCCGTATGTAAACGCTTACGAAACTAGTTTATTGTAAGAAAGACGAGAGATGTGGAATACTCAGAGCAAGCTTCAAAAACATTCACGCAAAGCCAAAGGGGATGAACGGAATGACAAGAAAAGGGAGTCTAAAGAAGTTGATGGGTTTGGCGCTTACAGCAGTAATGGGCGTCTCACTACTTGCGGGGTGCTCATCTGCTGATAACAAATCAGCAGAAGGTGGGGCATCTGGCGATGGAAAACGCGTCACATTAAAGGTGGAGCTTTTCGACCGTGGTAAAACACCTTCTCAGTACACGATCTCAAATAACTTTATCTCTCAAATGATTCAAAAGAACTTTGGTGATCCGAACAACATTGACGTACAGTTCGTACCTGTTCAACGTTCTGAGGAAGTAACCAAGCTGAATGTCCTGATGGCTAGTGCTTCGGATGTTCCGGATATTGTCTTCGTTTATGACTCCAGCGTGTTTTACCGCTATGCACAACAAGGCGGGTTGACAGATGTAGGTGATCTGATTAATCAGTATGGACCGAATCTGAAAAAGTTTTTGGGCGAAGATACATTAAAGTTTGGTCAAGTGGAGGGACAGCAGTTTGCTATACCGGGTAAACGTGCGATTACAGCGCGGTACAGCTCCTTCATTCGTCAAGATTGGTTAGATAAGCTGGGAATGCCAGCACCTCAAACAACAGATGAGTTGTATAACACAGTGAAAGCTTTTAAAGAAAAAGATCCTGGCAATGTGGGAAGTCAAAACATTCCTATGGGTTTTGCGCTTGCACCAGCTTCCTATGAACCACTCATCTATTCTTTCATTAAGCCAATCGCTGGTGATAAGACTTATGCTCAACGCTATGAACTGCCTCTGCATGAAGGCTTCAAAGAATCCATGCAGTTCTTGAATAAGCTATACAACGAAGGATTGATCAGTAAGGATTTCAGCTTGGATAAGGATAAAACCCAGTTAAACAAAGACGTTGCAAATGGAAATACTGGTTTCTTCTCTGAAGATGTGGACTCTATTTTCTGGCCAGATGGATCTTATGATCTGTTGAAAACAAACAAACCGGACAGCAACTTGGCTCCGCTCGATGCATACACCAATGCGAATGCTGATGGAAAACATATCAAGTCTCGTTATGGTTCGAATGGTATGTACATCATGATTCCGAAGAGCAGCGAACGTGCGGCAGAAGCAATTAAATATCTGGATTGGATGGCTTCCGATAAAAACCTCACTGCCATTTATGATGGTGTGGAAGGCGAGAACTATGATCTGGTAGACGGCATTCCGGTTGCTAAAGCAGACGCTACTCAAGAAGCAAAAGATCGTCTGTTCAATGCAGGAGATACCGCAATTATTTCGAACGGTAAAAACCTTGGTGATCAAGCACAAAATGAAAAAGCTTGGATCATGGGATTCCCTCCAGCGAATCAGGAAATTTTGAAAAAAGCACTTGAAGTTGCAAACACAGATACTGTTGGACCAATTGTCTTCAGCAAGCCAATTCAGACAGAGATGAAGTATAGCACAGCACTGACAGATAAATTGGACGTTATTATCGTAAAAACAGCGATGGCAAAACCTGAAGAATTCGATGCTGTATTTGAAAAAGAAATGGCTGACTACATGTCCTTGGGTGGAACAGAGCTGAAAAAAGAATTGGAAGCTGCTGAACAATAAGTTTGAACAAAATGTGTGTAAATTGAAGTGTTTCGATGAAGCCTGTGCCGTCTCTTGGATGGCGGCATAGCGTTTCTTCGTTTGTGAGGAGGAGAGAGAGACATGACCACATACTTGAAGAGATACTGGCAACTGTATGCGCTAATTTCACTACCCCTTATTTATTTTATCATTTTCCGATACGGACCAATGTACGGTGTGCAGATCGCTTTTAAAGACTTTAACCTGTTTCAAGGTATTAACGGTAGTGAATGGATCGGTTTTGATGCTTTTCGCGAGGTATTTGCAATGCCGGACTTCTACACTACGCTACGTAACACATTTATGCTGAATTTTCTTGATCTGATCGTTTCATTCCCTGCTCCAATCATTCTGGCCATTATGCTCTATGAGGTAAGGTTTAAATGGTTTAAGAAAATTTCACAGACCATTTTGTACATTCCTCACTTTATCTCCTGGGTTATCATCGGGGGAATTGTATACCAATTGTTTGGTAATCAATCCGGTATGGTAAACGGTATTCTGGAAAGTATGGGCCTAAATTCAATTCCGTTTTTGACAGAGAAAAACCCTTGGCTTGTTACTTACCTGTTCACAGGTGTGTGGCAAAGTGCTGGGTGGGGAACCATTCTATATCTGGCTGCATTAACCGGCGTTAACAAGGAATTGTTCGAAGCAGCTGAGATTGATGGTGCAACGCGGCTGAAGAGAATCTGGCATATTACACTGCCAAGTATTAAACCAACCATTGTAACCTTGCTTATCCTTAATCTCGGAAATATGGTCAGCATCGGTTTTGACCGGCCTTATGTTATTGGTAATACGGCTGTTCGTGAATATTCCGATGTACTCAGTACCTTTGTATACAGAATGGGTATACAGTCTGGACAGTATACACTTGCAACGGTTGTCGGCTTATTCCAGGCTGTTGTCGGATTGATCTTTGTACTCGGCTCAAACTATATCTCGAAGAAAACAACCGGTGAAGGAATACTATAATTTTAGGGAAATAATAAAATTTGTTACATTTGGTTTGTTGAACGTATAGACCATCAGTAAAGGAGTTGTGCGCAGATGAGTGACCGCACCTCGAACCGGATTTTTGATATTGTCAATGTCTCTTTTATCACCTTATTTGTTATATTCTGTCTTGCTCCGTTTCTGCACACGATTGCGATATCGCTAAGTTCGAACCGGGCCATTACATCAGGTGAAGTAACCATCTTCCCAAAGGAATTTAACTGGGATGCATATGGGCAAGTATTTTCGGATCATTCCATGATCTATTCACTAGGCTTCACCACGGTTCTTACGATAGCTACGACAGCGCTGTGCATGTTGTTTACCATTGCTGCAGCGTACCCGCTCACGAAGAAAAAATTAAAAGGTCGCAAAATGTTTATGTACGTCATCATCATCACCATGTTCTTCAGCGGAGGGATTATTCCCGAATATTTGCTGATTCGTGACCTGCATTTGCTGAATTCCGTTTGGGCTTTGATTCTACCAGGATTAGTGAGTCCGTTTAACTTGATTATCCTGATCTCCTTCTTCCGTGGGATACCGGAGAGCTTAGAAGAATCGGCTGAGATCGACGGAAGCTCACATGTACACACGCTCTTTAAAATTATTCTGCCATTATCCATGCCAGTAATCGCTACACTCAGTTTGTTCTATGCGGTTGGACGCTGGAATGGTTTTCAGGATTCCCTGATGTACATCACGGATCCGAAGCTATATCCACTTCAACTAAAGCTCTATCAAATGGTACAGAACAACATGGTTAGTGAGCTTACATTAATGGAAGGTGCCAACCGGACCAGATTAACTCCAGAGAGTCTTAAGGCTGCAACGGTCGTGTTCGCAACAGTACCTATCCTACTGGTATATCCATGGTTGCAAAAGTATTTCGTCAGCGGTGCGATGCTGGGAGCGGTTAAAGGATAATTTTGGGTGATCCCCGTACACACAAGAACTGATATCAGGGGAAGGAGAAGGAAATGAATATGCAGGGAGAAGACAAGGGCGAATACTCATTCTCGACATGTTGGAACATCAGGAAACATCCCATAGGGGAAGATATGATTCGGGAGATTGCGGATCTCGGCTTTCGTCGGGTGGAGCTCAATTATAATGTGACGAAGGAGATGCTCACGACGATTGAGCCCATGATTGAGCGTGGAGAGATCGGAATTTCTAGTGTCCACAACACCTTTCCACATGACCCTGATCCAGACTACGGTACGGATTCCATCTTGCTCGGCTTCGAAGATGAAGTGAAACGTAAGCGGGCGATCGAATTGCTGGTAGAGTCGGCTGAATATGCCCAACGTTATGGGGGAGAAGCTGTTGTTGTACACCCGGGAGAGGTACCTTTTCCTGAGGATATCAGCAAAGACCTTGGAAAGATCTATAACGAGGAAGGTCCGGACTCACCGAAGTATCGCAGTAAATGGGCTGAATTGATGGAGCGGCGGGAAGCCCTCAGTTCAGGGTATGTGGAGAAAATTATCGCCAGTCTGGATGAGGTATGCAATCGGGCGGCAGCTAAAGGTCTGGATGTTCGTTTTGGCATCGAGACAAGATCCCGACCACAACAGATTCCTACCCTTGCCGAAGCCAAGACTATCATCACAGCTCTCAAAGGGGCTCCGGTTGGTATCTGGTACGATACAGGTCATGCCATCATGATGGACCGAATGGGCCTTTATGACAGTGTGGGAGAAATGCAAGGCCTGATGGATGATATCGTAGGGGTCCATATCCATGAGACACTTGGTCTCTCTGACCACTGGTGCCCGTATGTACACAGTAAGGATATGAACTTCTATGATGCCTATCTGCCGATGATTCGCCGCGCACAGGTGAAGGTATATGAGTTGAAGTCTGCCTGTAAGGCAGAAGAGATCCATGAGAGTCATGACTTGCTAATGAAGAAGCTTGGAGTGACAGAGTAGGCGCGGTGATGTGGGAAACAGTTTGCATGTTCACAGGCATGTGTTTAACGACTGTTTTCTCAGTGACGGAGACCCATAAATATGTAGTAAATCAAGCACAGATTTTCTAGCACTTTTGTAGAAATATGATATATACTGACGAGAAAAATGAACTCACCTACGGGCGGTATGAGTAGGCTTCCGGTCTGAATTGAAGGCACTGAAGCAACATACTCCGCACATCGGGAGAATGCATTGGTATGGAGGGGACTGCACATGTACAAACAACTGGTGGACAGTAATGACAGAGCGGTAGAAAGGGGCATATCCCGGCAGATGCTTGACCCGGAAAGCCGTTACTATGGAGGGACAATTGATCCCTTCACAGGTGTTGCTTGGGTCAACCATACGACTGGAACGCCCACGGATATGTGTTACTGGGGAGCTGCGCTCTCCAATCCGGACTCTATCTATTACCGGGATGAATCGTTGTTAAATCGACTGCTGTTAGCTACGGAATTTGTACTCCGCTTCCAGCATGAAGACGGTTCAATATCGCCTGGCTGGACCAATTACCATTCCCCTCCAGATACTGCATTTGTCGTTGTAGGGTATTCACAGTTGTATCAGCTTCTTCAGCAGCAAGAATGGGAGCCGCTTCAACCTGTATTGAACAATATGAGGCTGTTTCTGGAACGGACAATCCCAACCATGCTTACGGGAGGTTGTCATACGCCCAATCATCGCTGGGTGCTATGCGCGGCGCTTGGTTTCCTGCATGAAATATTTGATCTGGAGGAAGCTGTGCAGCGCGCAGAGCAGTGGATGGATGAAGGCATGGATATTACACCTGATGGGGAGTGGACAGAACGGAGCAATGGGATATACAGCGCAGTTAGCGACATCATGTTAATTCATGCTGCGCGCCTGCTCAATCGTCCTGAACTGCTGGAACCAGTGAGGCTTAATCTCCGCATGATGGTGTATCTGGTCCATCCAACGGGTGAAATTGTTACGGATTATTCAGGGCGACAGGATCTGGGCAGTGTTCATGATCTGTCTCCTTACTATCTGCCTTATGCCATTTTGGCTCGGCTGGACGGTGATCCACTCTTAGCCGGTATGGCAGCCTGGGCTGGAGATACATTGACAGATCCGGGAGTATGTTCGGTGAATACGCTCATTCGATTAATGCTTGAGCCGGAGCTTCAACAGACCAATGACACACGTGATGCATTACCGGAACAGTATGAGGTCATGCTGAATGAACATTTTGTACGGGGAGAATATCTGGAGCAGATGGACGCAGTAGGGCATCACGGTCGTATTTCGCACAGTCGGATGCATACGGATTTTGGTGCTCCGGTAGCCCGAATTCGGGATGGTGCTACAAGTGTGACTGTGATGACAGAAGTTCCTTCTTTCTTCGCGCTTCGTCATGGCAAGGTGCGCCTGCTGGCTGTGCAACTGGCCTCTTACTTTAATCCAGGGTATGTACCTATGCAGCAAATGACGAGGCTGTCCGAAGGCTATCGACTAACTGGTGAGCAGAAAAAAGGTTATTACGGCCCAATCCCTGCGAACCTGCTGCCAGAATCGGCTGCATCAGATATAAGTCCATGGTATTTGTTACCTCATCAGAGTCGTCAGCTTACTCATGAGCAGACATTCCGTGTAGGAGCAGAATTACAGCCAACGGAAAACGGATGGAACATGCATCTATCTGGACAGGAACCGGAGGACATTATGATGCAGTTATCCTTTGTATTCGGAAGCGAAGGTGAGCTGACCTGTGAGGATGCGATTGAAACGAGTGAGGGTCACTATTTGTGGAAAGGCGGTACATTACGCTATACCTGCGGAGAAGACTGGCTGGAGATCACCGGGGGCGAACTGGGTCATCTGGCGGCAACGGTACGTGAGGCAAAACTGCCGGACAAGTGTAAGGTTGTGCTGGTCAATTTCATGACGCCGTTTGATAAAACCCTTCATATTTCACTTTCTCCTTCAATGGCGTCGAAAATCTAGATTTATTAGATATTTAAGCCATAATAGTTAGAAGACCGAGCCCAAATGCTCGGTCTTCTTTTTTTACGAACGACTGCAATTAACGTTCTAAAATGATATTCCCACTGTCCAGCTCAGTCCAGTAATGTATGAACTATGATCATTTCAGTTGCTCTAACGCAGTTTCGATTGGTTTAGTGAACAGAGGATCATCTTTGGTTTTGCTCCAGTAAACGATAAAAATATTTCCTTTCTCATATAGAAAAGGGAATGTTGTAAATTGGGCGCTTTCCATGTGTTTATTGAATTCTTTTGTCCCGTTGATGCGATCCTTTTCAGAATTGAAAATATAAAAATGTATAAATTCAGGGCTATATGGTTCTTCTTCTACGGGCACTTCCACGGAGTACACCTCAGGTACAACATCATCTAATTTCAAAGGATACCCGGTTATACCAAAGGACACTAAATCCAGTTCTTGAGACTCGAGCGCTCTCAGTACATCATCTAATGTGAACTTATTTTCTATGTTTTCTATATCTTTTGAACATCCATTCAAAGCAAACAAGCATATTAAGATGAATATAAGTGGTTTTATCTTTGAGATCCTCAATATAACATCCCCTTTAAATATTTATTTTTTATTACATACGCGAAAAAGAGGCTGACCGTCAGAGCTAATATACGTTGTTTGATTTTTTATGGAGATAAACCACTAAAAAGGACAATAAGGATAATAATACCATAGACTACACTCGTATTAGTATAACCGGACCGAATCCAGTTAGATGCCGCGTAACCGACAAGAATAGACTAATGCAATACTGCAAAGAGAGCCTATGGTAAGTGAGTGTAGTAGTCTCTAGGTAAACATGGTTTTCCTTTGAATAAACAACGCTCCAAGGTGATAGGTTTCCGCAAAATGGAATATCATCTTCTTTTGCATTTTTTTCATAAACGACATGAAACTACATATTGAGAAGTGGGCCTTAAGATGTGGTATACTGAAGAGTATGAATGAAATGCAAAGAGGAGGTGCCTTGGAAGATGAAGGGCAAGCTAGTGCGGGCTGAGGGACACCTTGCCAATATTATACCGATTCACTTGGATGCTTCTTTCTTCTTTGAAAGAGCTGTCCGCTCGCTGGACCGTAATCATGTCGACAAGGCATTAAAATATTTTCGCAAAGCTGTTGAATACGAACCGGAAAATCCGGTAAATCATTGTAATATGGCGGGTATATTATCGGAGAAGGGGGATTACGAAGCCTCCAATGCCATTCTGGCTAACGTGCTGGAAGTGGTAGATCCGTCGATGACGGAATGTTATTTTTATATGGCGAACAATTATGCAAATATGGATCGGTTTGAGGAAGCCGAGCAAGCACTTGTTACCTATCTGGAGGAGGACACTCAAGGTCAGTTCATGACGGAAGCCGAAGAGATGATGGAGCTTCTGTATTATGAGCTGGATCGTCCGACCAAACTGAATCGAATCAAATCACGCAAAGGTGTAGTGGAGCACGATCAGGCACGGGAACTGCTGGAAGAAGGAAAATTTGCACAGGCTGCTGAATTGCTCGAAGGCATGTCTTCTGATTATCCTGATTACTTGGCTGCCCGTAACAATCTGGCACTCGCCTACTATTATATGGGTCTGTTTCCCAAAGCAAAAGAGACCATTGCCGAAGTGCTTGAACAGGAACCAGGTAATCTGCATGCACTCTGTAATTTGGCCATTTTCCATCAAAATGAGAACCGGGCTGATCAAGTGCTGCTTCTGATCAAAAAATTGCGGGTCATCGTGCCCTTCCAGCACGAACAAGTCTACAAACTGGCGACAACGATGGGAATTCTGGGCCAACACGATACGGCTTATGTTCACTTCCGGCGTTTGCTCAAGGACGAAGAGACAGCTGCTGATCCGGCACTTGCTCACTATGCAGCAGTGGCGGCTTATAATACAGAACGTTATGATGCTGCTGAGCGTTTATGGCATCATGTGTCCAAGCTTGATCCGGGTTCCGAAGTATCCCGGTATTATCTGTCAGGTCTTGAGGCTGTAAAACAAGGCGAGCAAGAGCCAGAGAAGCTGAGCTATCACTATCATCTGCCATTTGATGAGCAATTCAGACAGTGGGAGAACTACGGTAGTGGCATACCTGAAGAAATGAAGAATGATCCACTGATTCGCTCATCCTTCTTCTGGGCATTGCGTCATGGTGATCGGGCAACCAAGCTACAGGTTATTCATGCGCTTGGGATGATCGGTGACTATGAGGTGCAACAGGCTCTGCAATCCTTTATTGAAGAGACTGGAGAAGAAAAGGATCTGCTTGAGGCAGCACAAACTGTACTGAACGAATTGAAATCGGCTGAACATGAGGATCGGAATTCTCAGGTGGTTCGACCCTTTTCTCCTGTAGCCTTGAAGTCTATTGGGAAGGTTCCATCCACATCAGAGCAATTGGACACTGGTTCAACCTCCCATTGGCAGGCTGTTGTTGATCGTGCGTTACAGATGTCTGAAGCAAAGGCTGAGTTGCAGCAAGAGATGGAACGGCTCTGGACAGATTATGTATCCCGGGTACATCCGGAGGTTCCGGGTACGAAGCAGATTGAGGGTTGGGCTGCAGGACTTGAATATTTGGCAGCGAAGAATCACAGTCGGCCCGTTACCTATCAAAGCATTGCTGAGCGGTATGGGATATCGGCATCAACGGTTAGCAAGTATGCTAAACAGATTCATTCGGTTTGTAACAGCAAGCCACCACTAGTATAGAAAGTTCGCTTCAACTCGTTTTCAGAAAGACATCATCAGGTGAAGGATACAACAACCGGGAAAACGGGTAAACTTAACGAATGGGCTTTGTAAACGCCTGTAGGGTATCATCTTGGCAAGTTCATCGCTAGTACAACACATTCTCACCTTAATTAAGGAGGCTGTATCTATATGTCTAAATACAGAACGATTGTGATCGGAACGGGACCTGCGGGTCTGACAGCAGCGATATATCTGGCTCGTGCTAATCTGAAACCACTGGTTATCGAAGGTCTTCAGCCGGGTGGTCAATTGACGACGACAACGGAAGTTGAGAATTTCCCCGGTTTCCCGCAAGGTATCATGGGTCCGGAACTGATGGACAACATGCGTAAGCAAGCTGAACGTTTTGGAGCGGAATTCAAAAACGGTTGGGTGGAAGAGGTTGATTTCAGCAAACCACCCTTCAAGGTCAAAGTTGGAGGAATCGGTGAACTGGAAGCTGAATCGATCATTATCTCCACAGGTGCTTCCGCTCGTTATCTCGGTATTCCGGGCGAGCAGGAAAATGTGGGACGTGGTGTAAGTACATGCGCGACATGTGACGGCTTCTTCTTCCGAGGCAAAAAAATCGTGGTCGTGGGCGGTGGAGACTCCGCGATGGAAGAAGCGAGTTTCCTGACTCGTTTTGCAACAGACGTGACATTGGTTCACCGCCGGGATGAATTACGTGCATCCAAGATTATGCAGGATCGGGCTCGCAGCAATGAAAAAGTGAAGTGGGCACTGAACCGTACTCCACTCGAGGTCGTACCTGAAGCGCTTGGTGTCAAAGGGCTGAAAGTGCGCAACAACGAGACGGGGCAGGAAGAGTTGCTTGAAGCAGATGGCGTATTCGTTGCCATTGGTCACACACCGAATACCGGATTTCTGGGTAATGCGATCGCACTGGACGAACATGGCTATGTTGTCGTTAAACCGGGAACAACGGAGACCAATATTCCAGGTGTATTTGCCTGTGGTGATGTTCAAGATACGAAGTATCGTCAAGCTATTACGGCTGCAGGATCAGGATGTATGGCTGCGATGGATTGTGAGAAGTTCCTTGAAGGAAGCATTGTCCATGATTGGAGCGAAACGTTGGATAAATAAGCATTACATGCGTGAGGTTAGGCATATGCTGGGAATAAGAGACAACGGGAAGTCTCATGAAATGAGAGAAGCCGGAAGGCTTCTCTTTTTTTGAAACTACAGTGGGCATGAGATCGTATACATATAGGGCATATTAGCTGTGAGGTGAAGATTTTGGGGGAAATGATAAAAGATTGGTTACAGAATGCGACAGTGAGACGATTTTTGATCCTGCTCTTGTTCTGTTTAATTTTGTTCAGTATGGGGAGTATGCTGCACATGATTCTGCTGTTGTTCCTGGTTACGTATGTCATGAACAGGTTACAGCATTTCATTACAGGTGGTTTAAATCGGTTGTTTCCAATCAATTATAAAGTTGTAGTCATCCTACTCTATATGATTGTGATCGCAGTCATTGTGCTTGGCATTTCCAGATATTCACCACGGATCGTGGATCAGGTCGTTCAGTTGACAAACGAGATTATGAAATTTCTGGATAGTGCAGACGGTGATAATTTTGCGTCCAAAATTGCGGGTTATCTTCAATCCTTCGATATTAAAAATTACACCAATGATGCATTGAAATATATTTTCGCTTTGAGCAAATGGCTGGAGTTTATTCTGCTCGTCATCATTCTGAGTCTGTTCTTCTTGTTGCAGAAGCAGGAGATATCCAAGTTCACGTCCAAGTTCAAAACAAGTAAAATTGGATGGTTCTACAATGAAGTTGCTTATCTGGGAGACAAGTTCGTATCTTCTTTTGGTAAAGTCATTGAGGCACAGCTTCTTATTGCGGTGTTTAATACGGTACTGACGATACTGGGCTTATGGATTCTGGGTTTCCCGTATCTGTTCGCTCTGACCATTCTGGTGTTCATGCTTAGTCTGGTTCCCGTTGCGGGGGTTATCATCTCACTTGTACCGCTCTGTCTGATCGGGTATCAGATGGGTGGACTGAAATTAAGCATTATTGTGATCATCATGATTATTGTTATTCATGCTTTGGAGACGTACTTCCTGAATCCAAAACTGATGGCACACAAGACCAAATTGCCAATGTTCTACACCTTTATCGTACTAATTCTGTCGCAACACTTCCTGGGGATCTGGGGACTGATCATTGGTATTCCGATCTTTGTCTTCCTGCTCGATATTCTGGATGTGAACAAGATGGAGAAGACGGAAGAGCCGGTACGTGTGGAAACGAAGTTATAACGTAGAAAAATCAACTGAGTCAGCCCAATTTCTACAATTTCAGATTTTCATAAAAGTAAGGGAGCCTTCCTGTGGATGGAAGGCTCTTTTTTTGTTGGCAATATCGTCATTAGATAACTTTCTGCATGAGAATGGCAGGTGGCGGGGTGCATAAGATGAGTCACCTATATGAGGGGACGATGTTGATCTTTTATGAATGGAACGAGTGAAGATGCAATATCATGAGTTGAGGCTTCCTCTGTTATGGGGAGGAAGGAATAAAGCGTGCGTTTATAAATGAAGGTAATGAGGATGTATACGTATTCAAAAACGGTGCGTGATGTGGTTCACAACCCCGGCGGAGCAGGAGGTACTAGAGGTCTTCTCGTCTTGACCCAGGCGTATCCTTCAATTATAGTTGGTACGTAGGACTTAAACTATTTTAGATAGATAAAGGTGGCTTGCAGCATGTCTGAGAAAATCTACGTTGGGGTCGATCTCGGCGGAACAGCAATCAAGGTCGGTATATGCGATGAACAAGGTCAGCTAATGCATACGTATGAAGGACCGACTGAAGTGGATAAGGGCGTAGACACGGTCATCGCCAACATCGAGAAGTATGTCCGACATATCGTAGCCGAATCACCTTACAGTTGGGAACAGCTTGAGGGTGTAGGTGCTGGAGTGGCCGGTTTCACGAATGTACGCGAGGGAATTATCGTTCATGCCCCTAACATCGGATTTCGGAATGTGGCCATTCGTTCGATTCTGGAAGAACGTCTGGGCAAGCCAATCAAAATAGATAACGATGCAAACGTGGCTGCACTGGGTGAAGTCTGGGCAGGTGCCGGCAAAGGCGTAGACAACTGCGTATGTTATACACTCGGTACGGGTGTTGGCGGAGGCTTGATCCTGAATGGTAACATTTATCAGGGTTTCTCCGGTATGGCGGGAGAACTGGGTCATATCAGTGTTGTACCTGATCTGGAAGCCATCAAATGCGGTTGTGGTAAAATGGGATGTGTAGAAACAGTATCGTCTGCAACGGGTATTATCCGTATGGCAAAGGATGCCGTAGAGCGCGGGGATCATACGTCACTGGCACTCGTCGACAAGATTGCAGCCAAAGAAGTATTTGATGCTGCCAAGGCAGGCGATGAAGTGGCACAGCGCATTGTGAATCGTGCGGCCTTTTACCTGGGCAAGTCCATGGCTACTGTAGCAGCTGTCATTAACCCGGAGATGTTCATCATCGGTGGTGGCGTATCCAAAGCGGGCAATTTCTTGTTTGATGAAATCCGTACTGTGTTTGCTAAGCTGACGCCAGAACCGTTGCAAGATGGGGTTCAGATTCTGGAAGCTACACTTGGTAATAATGCAGGTATTGTGGGTGCAGCAGGTCTTCTCTTGCGTTCCTAGTATCCTCGTAACAATATATGAAGACAGCAATATGATAAGGAGGGGACATTTATGCTTGAAGGTGAAGGATCACCAGGCACAGGCGCCACGCTCATTATCATTACGGGCATGTCCGGAGCAGGTAAAACCATTGCAGTACAAAGCCTGGAGGATCTGGGTTTCTTCTGTGTGGATAATCTGCCGCCGGTATTGATTCCAAAATTTGCGGAACTAATTGAACAGTCAAACGGCAAGATTGGTAAGGTTGCATTGGTTATCGATCTGCGCGGGCGTGAATTCTTTACGGCTCTGTCCGAGTCTTTGAACTATATTAAAGATCATTTTACCATTCATTGCGAGATTTTATTCCTGGATGCTACAGATTCTGTACTTGTTCAGCGTTACAAAGAAAGCAGGCGCAGACATCCTCTCGCTCCTGAGGGCATGCCGCTGGATGGCATCCGACTGGAACGCAAGATGTTGGAGGAACTCAAAAACTCTGCGACTCAGGTACTGAATACAAGTACAATGAAGCCTGCTCAACTGAAAGAACGCATCATATCCCGTTTTTCTCATCTGGAAAGCCAAATGCTGTCGGTGAATATTACGTCGTTTGGATTCAAGTATGGGATTCCGATTGATGCTGATCTGGTGTTTGATGTACGTTTTTTACCGAATCCGCATTATATTGATCATTTGCGACCGAATACGGGACAGAATAGTGATGTGTATGAATATGTTATGAAATGGCCAGAGACACAGGCGTTTCTGACCAAGCTGCTGGATATGCTGCATTTCCTGATTCCGCAATACCGGAAGGAAGGCAAAAGCCAGGTTATTATTGGAATCGGCTGTACCGGAGGCAAGCATCGTTCGGTAGCAATATCGGAATATTTGGGCAAGATGTTGGGAAGCAGCGAGACAGAAGCTGTTACCGTGAGCCATCGCGACGCTGACCGGGACCGTCATTGAAGAGGGTGAAGGGATGAAAGAGGCCGGACCACGAAGAGAACGTCCGAGAATAGTTGTAATGGGCGGCGGAACCGGATTATCCGTGATGCTGCGCGGTTTGAAAGAGAAGCCGCTGGATATCACGGCCATCGTCACAGTTGCAGATGACGGTGGAAGTTCAGGCATCCTGCGCAATGAGCTACAGATGCCGCCTCCGGGCGACATTCGCAACGTGCTTACGGCACTGGCTGATGTAGAACCATTGCTTTCAGATATGTTGAAGTACCGTTTCAATACAGGCGCGGGGCTTGCAGGCCACAGCTTGGGAAATTTGATTTTGGCTGCAATGACGGATATTTCGGGCGACTTTGTGACCGCAGTGCGGGAGCTTAGCCGCGTGTTTGCCGTTCGAGGTGAGGTATTGCCAGCCGCAGGCCAGGCCGTCGTGTTGCATGCCGAGATGGAAGATGGGACAATTATTACAGGTGAGTCCAAAATCCCTGAGGCGGGTGGACGCATCAAACGTGTTTTCCTTGAACCGGATCACGTGGAGCCGTTGCCAGAGGCAGTAGAGGCCATTCGTCAAGCTGATGCTATTCTGATCGGGCCAGGCAGCCTCTATACAAGCATCCTTCCCAATTTACTCGTACCTAAGCTTGCAGAAGCTGTGGTAGAGGCTGATGCGGTGAAGATGTTTATCTGTAATGTGATGACACAGCCGGGAGAAACAGATAACTATACGGTAAGTGACCACCTTAAGGCGGTACACGAGCATATAGGTCATCAGCTCTTCGACTATGTTATCGTAAATAATGGTGATATTCCGCTGCAAGTGCAAAATAAGTATGCGGAAAAAGGAGCAAAACCGGTTGTACTGGATATGAATGTACTCGAAAGTGCCGGCTATCAGGTGGTTGCAGATACCCTTGTTCTGTTCAAAACCTATCTGCGTCATGATGCTGACAAGTTAAGTCATCACATCTACCAACTGGTACAAAATTGGATGTTACGGAAGAGGTGAAGTCCCATGTCGTTTGCAGCACAGACCAAAAAAGAATTAACCATGATCGAGAGCGAACCGTGCTGCGAAAAGGCGGAACTTTCAGCCCTCATCCGTATGCTTGGTGCAGTGCAGTTATCGAATAAAAAAGTGATCTTGGATATTTCGACGGAGAATGCCGCGATTGCAAGACGGGCATACTCTCTGCTTAAAAAGCATTTTCAAGTGCATACGGAATTACTGGTCCGCAAAAAAATGCGGCTGAAAAAGAACAATGTATATATTGTTCGTATTCCAACCATGGTACAGGAGATTCTCAATAGTCTTCATATTGTATCTGAGGGCTTTCTCTTTACCCCAGGGATCAGTACGGAATTGTTTCAGCAAAACTGTTGTAAACGGGCCTATCTTCGCGGTGCATTTCTGGCCGGTGGATCGGTTAATAATCCGGAAGGTTCCTCGTACCATCTGGAGATTGCGTCTATGTATGAAGAGCACTGTCAGGCACTGGTTGATCTGGCCAATGAATTTCATCTAAATGCCCGGTGTATAGAACGGAAAAAAGGATTCATCCTATATATCAAGGAAGGCGAGAAAATCATTGAGCTGCTTAGCATCATTGGTGCTCATCAGGCCTTGTTCAAGTTTGAAGACGTACGGATTATGCGCGACATGCGTAACTCCGTTAATCGGATTGTCAATTGTGAGACCGCCAACCTGAATAAGACCATCGGAGCGGCGGTGAGGCAAATCGATAATATCCGGTTGTTACAAAAGGAAGTTGGTCTGGAATCGCTGCCTGAGAAGCTTCGCGAAGTGGCGGAGGTTCGACTCGCTCATCCGGATATCAATTTGAAGGAAGTTGGCGAGCTCCTTAAAGGTACAGTTAGCAAGTCGGGAGTGAACCATCGGCTTCGTAAAATTGATGAGCTGGCTGAGAAAGTACGCACAGAACGTTATGGTTAAGACGGAGTAGGGTAAAGTAACAAGGTCGGCTGTTTCTGCTGAACAGAAAGGTCGGGAAAGTCAACCGTTAAGGATCTAGGGGACTTACTTAGGTCATTGGATGTGCTGTGCAAAAGATGAAATTAGGGCAAGATAATGTCCGTCAAAGCACCCTGAGTTTTTTCTTCTAGTGTCCTGCACGGGTTAATGGTATAATGTTGTTTAAATATAATTGTGTATTTAATGTCCAGATTTTATAATAGGGGGTAAGTTTCCATGACAAAGCACCCGGTAGTTGTCCGTTTGAAAACGGGTCTCCATGCCAGACCTGCGGCACTGTTCGTTCAAGAAGCGAATAAGTACTCGTCTGAAGTGTTCGTCGAGAAGGACGACAAAAAAGTTAATGCAAAAAGTATCATGGGGATCATGAGCCTTGCAATTAGCACAGGTACGGAAATCCAGATTAGTGCAGAAGGCGCGGATGCCGAACAGGCTGTAAACGCTTTAGTTAGTCTGGTAAGCAAGGAAGAGCTCGAAAACCAATAAGATATGATCAATCCAATGAAGAAGTCCCGAAAGGGGCTTTTTTGCGTTATTGACGTATTTGCTATCGTCAAGTGCAACATTATGGAATTTGTCCCGTCTGTTAAGGTATCAAATCGTTTAAAGTTTGAGATGTTAACACATAAGGAGGCTATCGTGATGGGTAAACAATGGATGAAACCGTTTGGTGCGGTGCTGGTGGCAAGTACGTTGCTTGTTGGAGGAACAGCATGGGTTGCACCAGGTAACTATGCTTACGCTGCAGAGGTTCAGGGAGTACAACAGAATGTGATTAATGTTGTGGGTAAAGGTGAGATTCAGGTGAAGCCTGATATCGCGTATCTGTCCATTGGTGTGAACAGTAATGCAGAGACAGCTGCATCTGCTCAAAAAGCGAATGCTGCCAAAGTTCAAAAAGTATCCAATTTGCTGAAGAATACGTGGAAGATCAGTGCAGACGACATTCAAACGAGTCAGTTCTCTGTACAACCCAACTATACGTATAGTGAAAAAGACGGACAACAAATTAAAGGATATACAGCGCATCATACGCTGACAGTCACATATCGTCAGATGGACAAGATTGGCGAGTTGCTCGATGCTGCTTCGGGTGCAGGTGCCAACAATATTGAAAACGTACGCTTTACTGTAGAAAATCCGGAAAGTTATGAATCCCAAGTGATTGAAAAAGCTGTTGCCAATGCAGATGTGAAAGCGGGCGCCATTGCAAAAGCAGTTAAACGTCAACTGGGTGCTGTTCTTTCCGTGAGCCAAGGTGATGCCGATGTGCCTGTATTCTATGCAAGCGAGGCGTTGATGTCCAAAGCACAAGATACAGCAGGTGGTACTGAGATTGAAACAGGCCAGGTTAAAGTAAGTACAATTCTGAATATCACGTATGAAATGAAATAAACAAGATCGAACTAAGGATTGTAAACTCAAGAACCTTTTTAAGTGTCATTTGAAGGGTACAACGAAATAATGACAAAGATTTTGTCCTGTGGACAGAGTCTTTTTTTGTTGGAAAAGCAAACTTTGATGAAGTTATATAGAAGGGTACCTTTTTGAAGCAACATGAAATGCTGTATATTGGTATCTTTTTTGTATAGTTGTTCGTGACAAAAAGGTCATATCCCCATATATTTTCCTACTGATATTCATCAACATTGTAACTCGAGCTGTAAACCTTTCCGAAATCGGGTTAATTATAATAGAGAGGTGAGCGTATGAGATATGCGATCAGGTCAGGATTACATACGCAATGATCCCTAATTGTGAATTCAGAGAGGAGTTTTATATATGACATCATGGAAAAAATGGACAAGTGCGTTGCTTGCAACAGGAATTATTGTAGGTAGCGGTTCGGTGTGGCAGGACAGTTCGGTTCAGGCGGCATCGGTATCCTCGAAAGTGACAACCACAGCTGAGGTGACCCTGAAGTCGGGTGGAAAAACACTGACTCAAAAAGGACTTCTTCAAGGTGGTTCAACTTGGGTATCTCTTACGGCAGTTAAAGATGTGGCAGGTGGAACGCTGAAATATGATGCGAAAACCAAGTCATATACGGTAACAGCAGCCAACAATGCGATGACCGTTAGCCTGATGGATGGACAGCCAAACGTTTATATTAACGGTTATTACCCTCAGGTGGAAGCGAAATTGATTCAGGGTCGATTGTATATCCCATTCTCGGCAATGAGAGATTATCTGGGTGTACAGGGGAATTGGGATGCCAAAACCAAAACGTTGACACTCAGCAAGGTGAAACAAAATAGCGTTAAAATTAAAGCGGCAACAGTTAATGTTACTGTAAAAAATGCTGAAGTAGATGTTCAATATCCGCAAGTGAGTGGACTTGCCAGCAAAGAAGCTGAAGCGGCGATCAACAAAGTGTTGAAAGATGAAGTGGATGCGTATGTAGCTGACTTCAAGAAACAGACATCTGAATTCGGCGGTGCAACAGCCAACCGTCCATATGCATTTGAGAGCTCCTATGTAGTGACGTACAACGAAAAAGGCGTGCTGGGACTCATTACACAACGATATGAGGATTATGCTGGCGCTCATGGCATGACATACCGTACGGGACACACCTTTGCACTGGACACAGGCAAGGAGCTTACGTTAGATGATGTGCTGCAAAATAACAAAACCATGCGCGAGACGTTGAGTAAAAAAGTGGGTGAACAACTGAAAGCCCGCGGTGGATACCTCGACGGTTATAAAGGGTTGAATAAAGATCAAGATTTCTATGTGACACCAACGGGTGTAGTTGTGTTCTTCCAGTTGTATGAGTATACGGCGTACGCAGAGGGATTCCCTGAAATGCCATTTACGTATAAAGAGCTTCTCCCTAAAGGCACGGAACCTTTCAGTAATGTATCTGGAACCAAATAAAGAATCATTATTGTGCACTCTTAAGTTTTCTTCCTTATAAAATGAAAAAAGAAGCCCCCATCATAATTATGATGAGGGCTTCTTCTCGTATAGACAACACAATTATATGTTGCTGATTACGTTAGGTGTTGATTATGTTAACGCATAGACCGTGGTCTACGTCACACTTAGATGCCTTGTGATCCTACGTTTTCGATGACTTTATCAATGATACCGTAATCGGCGGCTTCAGCAGCACTCATGAAGTAGTCACGATCTGTATCTTTCTCAATCCGCTCCAGCGGTTGACCTGAACGCTCAGAGATGATGCGGTTCAACGTATCACGCATTTTCAAAATGCGACGAGCGCGGATTTCGATGTCAGAAGCCTGACCTTGTGCACCACCAAGTGGTTGGTGAATCATAATTTCACTGTTTGGTAATGCAAAACGTTTACCTTTTGCACCGGCATTCAACAAGAATGCACCCATGGAAGCCGCCATACCTACACAGATGGTAGATACATCCGGTTTGATGAATTGCATTGTATCGTAAATCGCCATACCGGCTGTAATCGATCCGCCTGGGCTGTTGATGTATAAGTGAATGTCTTTCTCCGGATCTTCCGCAGCCAGGAACAACATCTGTGCCATAATGGCATTAGCCACTACGTCATTAACATCGCTACCAAGGAAAATAATACGATCCTTCAGCAATCTGGAGTAGATGTCGTAGGCGCGCTCACCCCGGTTGCTCTGTTCAACGACCATTGGAATAAAACTCACGTGAAAAACCTCCTTGGAATGTAAATGTTATTGGTGTTTATACTTAAACTGTTACCGTATTACCCACATAATAAACAATTCCAAACAAAAAGTCAAAGAAAGTCAAACTAACTTGCAAAAAAAAGAAACCTTTCCGGTTTCATTGGTTAAATGGGTTATGAGCTGTTAAATAAAAATGGCGCGCCCGCCAAGAATCGAACTTGGATCTCAGGCTTCGGAGGCCTACGTCATATCCATTGGACCACGGGCGCACATTATGTGACAGCAATAATGATTATAGCTCATGAAATATTTAATTGCAAGCAGTTCGTTGTCGTATTGGTTTGGATTAACCTAAAAATGATCATGATGAAGAAGAGTGGATAAAGAGTACATTTAAGTAAATGCTATTAGAGGTTTTGGACATGCCGTATGAAATGTGATTCTGAGCGATATGTAGATTGAATTCATTTGTTTCTTCTATATATGGTATGCGTGAGCTAGTCCTAGATCATGGAAGTCTAAGATTGTGAAAATAGGCGCGTACAAACGCTGCATGCGTGTCGAAATAACACGTTGAAACACTTGCATGTCACGTCAGTTTTAGGTAGAATAGACGTGGGACTTAAAAAGTTAACCCGGGACGTTTTAGGGCCATGAAAGAGAGCTTAGAACGAGAACTTGCGGGAGTGGAAAGCATGCGAACGATTTTAGAAGTACAAAAGCAGCTTCTGCCTGATCTCATGGATATCTTGAAAAAGAGGTATACGATTCTGCAACAGATCATGTTATCGGATGTGATCGGACGGAGAACGTTAGCTAATTCCATGCAGATGACCGAGCGGGTTCTGAGGGCTGAGACCGATCTGTTAAAGGCTCAGGGACTTATTGAAATTGACAGTGCAGGAATGAAGATCAGCGAGGCAGGGTATGATTTGCTGCAGCAGTTAGAGCCCGTAGCCAAAGAGTTGTTCGGATTATCCGAGCTGGAAGAGCGCATCAAGCAAGCATACGGTCTGCAAAAGGTAGTTGTGGTTCCTGGCGATTCGGACGTTTCTCCATTTGCCAAAAGGGAACTGGGCAGAGCCGGAGCGAAGGCTCTCGGCAATATCATGAGTGACAACGACGTTGTCGCCGTTACTGGCGGTTCAACAACGGCCGAAGTCGCAGAACAACTAAATCCGCCAACTTCGCTCAAAGGTGTCTGGTTCGTACCGGCACGCGGTGGACTTGGAGAAAGCCTTGAAATTCAGGCTAATACGATCGCATCCACAATGGCAAAACGGGTAGGGGCGCAATACAAACTCCTGCATGTACCGGATTTGCTCAGTGATCATGCCTATGAATCATTAATCCAGGACCCTAGTGTTCAGGAGATTCTGCAGCTGATCAGGCAATCACGGATTGTTATTCATGGAATTGGTGATGCCGTAGAAATGGCCAAAAGACGCAAACTTGCGACGGAGATTATAGATGAACTTCAGGAGCAAGGGGCCGTATCTGAATCTTTCGGTTATTACTTTAATGATCAGGGTGAGGTGGTACATACCATGCTTACACTGGGTATGCGACTTCAGGATATTGAACGAACCGATGTTGTGATTGGAATTGCAGGTGGCAAAAGCAAAGCTGCTGCAATACATTCCGTGTTACGATTTGGTCAGGAAGATATTCTGATTATTGATGAGGCTGCTGCCGAAGTCATCGTTGCTGAAATGGAATAAGGTTTTACTTTGTATCACAACTATTGTTGTCTTGACGGACTTCACCGTCTGTCTTGAATATATAAGTTTCATAAAAAATTAATCAAAACTTGGGAGGAACTTACTCATGATTAAAGTAGGTATTAACGGTTTTGGACGTATTGGACGCTTGGCATTCCGCCGTATTCAAAATGTAGCAGGCATCGAGGTAGTAGCAATCAACGACTTGACTGACGCTAAAATGCTCGCTCATTTGCTCAAATATGATACAACTCAAGGTCGCTTCGATGGCGATGTTGAAGTACACGATGGCTTCTTCAAAGTGAACGGCAAAGAAGTTAAAGTATTGGCTAACCGTAACCCGGAAGAACTTCCTTGGGGCGACCTGGGCGTAGATATCGTTCTGGAATGTACTGGTTTCTTCACAACTAAAGAAGCAGCTGAGAAACACTTGAAAGGTGGAGCTAAGAAAGTTGTTATCTCCGCACCAGCTACTGGCGACATGAAAACCATCGTTTACAACGTAAACCATGAAATCCTCGACGGTACTGAAACTGTAATCTCCGGCGCATCTTGCACAACAAACTGCCTGGCACCTATGGCAAAAACACTGCAAGACAAATTCGGAATCGTTCAAGGTTTGATGACTACAATTCACGCTTACACTGGCGACCAAAACACGTTGGATGCTCCACACCCTAAAGGTGACTTCCGTCGTGCTCGCGCAGCAGCTGAAAACATCATCCCTAACACAACTGGTGCTGCTAAAGCAATCGGTCTGGTAATCCCAGAACTGCAAGGCATCCTTGATGGTGCAGCTCAACGTGTACCAGTAGCTACTGGTTCCCTGACTGAGCTCGTAACTGTTCTGAACAAAAAAGTAACTGCTGAAGAAGTTAACGCAGCTATGCAAGAAGCTTCCGATCCAGAAACTTTCGGATACACAGAAGACGAAATCGTATCTTCCGATATCCAAGGAATCACTTTCGGTTCCCTGTTTGATGCAACTCAAACTAAAGTTCTGACTGTTGGCGACCAACAATTGGTTAAAACTGTAGCTTGGTATGACAATGAAATGTCCTACACTGCACAATTGGTTCGCACTTTGGAGCACTTTGCAAAAATGATTAAGTAATATCTGTAATAACATAGAGCGGAAACAGATGCTATATTGTTTCCGCTCTTTATATATCTACATTTTGCAAATTTCTCAAAAACACCAGGATTGACGAGGGATTTTAGCTCTTGATTGGTCCACCAAATACATGGGTGCGGAGGAAATACAGATGAACAAAAAAAGTGTACGCGATATCGAATTGACAGGAAAACGGGCTTTTGTCCGTGTAGATTTCAATGTGCCGCTCGAAGATGGTAAAATTACAGATGACAAACGTATTCGTGCAACGCTTCCTACAATCAACTTCTTGATTGAAAAAGGCGCTAAAGTCATTTTGGCAAGCCACATGGGTCGTCCTAACGGCGAAGTGGTTGAATCTTTGCGTTTGACTCCAGCAGCTGAGCGTTTGTCTGAATTGCTTGGTAAAACAGTTGTTAAAGCTGACGGTTCTGTTGGTGACGCTGTTAAAGCTCAAATCGCTGAACTGAACAACGGCGACGTATTGTTGCTTGAAAACGTTCGTTTCCACGCAGGCGAAGAGAAAAACGATCCGGAACTGGCAAAACAATTTGCTGAACTGGCTGACGTTTTCGTTAACGATGCGTTTGGCGCGGCTCACAGAGCACACGCTTCGACTGAAGGAATCGCTCACTTGCTTCCAGCAGTGTCCGGTTTGTTGATGGAGAAAGAACTTGAAGTGTTGGGTAAAGCAATTTCCAACCCTGAGCGTCCTTTCACAGCTATCATTGGTGGATCCAAAGTTAAGGACAAAATCGATGTAATCGACAACCTGCTGAACATTGCAGACAACGTAATCATCGGTGGCGGTCTGACTTACACGTTCTTCAAAGCACAAGGACATGAAATTGGACAATCCTTGCTGGATGATTCCAAACTTGATGTTGCTCTCGGTTTTATCGAAAAAGCGAAAAAATTGGGCAAAAACTTCTACCTGCCGGTAGATATCGTAGTATCTGACGATTTCAGTGCGAAAGCAAACACACAAATCGTTGACATCGATGGTATCCCAGCAGATTGGGAAGGTATCGACATCGGTCCTAAAACACGTGAGATCTATGCTGATGTAATCAAAAACTCCAAATTGGTTGTGTGGAACGGACCAATGGGCGTATTTGAAATCGAGCCATTCTCCCACGGTACTCGTGCAGTAGCGGAAGCTTGCGCTGAGACAGAAGCTTACACTGTAATTGGTGGCGGTGACTCCGCAGCAGCAGCTGAGAAGTTCAAATTGGCTGACAAGATGAACCACATCTCTACAGGTGGCGGTGCATCGCTCGAGTTCATGGAAGGTAAAGTACTTCCAGGCGTAGTGGCATTGAACGACAAGTAAGTTTTAGTAGCCTATAGCATGAAGGAGTTGAAACCCATGAGAACACCGATTATCGCAGGTAACTGGAAAATGTTCAAAACGGTTTCCGAATCCAATGACTTCATTCAGGAAGTTAAAGGAAAAGCGGAAGTTGAAGGCGTGGAAACTGTAATCTGCGCACCGTTTACAAATCTGCCATCCCTGGTAGAAGCTGTTAAAGGCACAAATATCAAAATTGGTGCACAAAATCTTCATTTTGAAGATAACGGTGCATTCACAGGTGAAATCAGCGGCGTGATGCTGAAAGACCTGGGTGTGGATTATGTCATTATTGGTCACTCGGAGCGCCGTCAATATTTTGCGGAAACCGATGAGACTGTCAATAAAAAGTTGCATGCAGCATTCCGTCACGGTTTGACTCCAATCTTCTGCCTTGGTGAGACGCTTGAAGAGCGTGAAGCGAACCAAACAAAAGACGTATGCAAAGTGCAAACAGTAGCTGCTTTTGCAGGTCTGTCTGCAGAGCAAGCGGCACAAGTTGTTATCGCTTATGAGCCAATCTGGGCGATTGGTACAGGCAAATCCTCCACTTCCCAAGATGCGAATGAAGTTATTGCTTACATCCGTACGCTGGTGAAGGATCTGTACAACGAGACGGTAGCTAATGCAGTTCGTATTCAATACGGCGGCAGTGTTAAACCGGAGAACGTAACAGAATACCTCGGACAAAGCGACATCGACGGCGCACTTGTTGGCGGTGCCAGCTTGCAGCCGGCTTCGTTCATCGCGCTTGTTGAGGGGGCGAAGTAAGATGACAGCTCCAAAACCTGTAGCACTGATCATCATGGATGGCTTTGGTCTGCGTAACACGGTGGAAGGCAACGCGGTAGCGCAAGCCAAGAAACCGAACTACGACCGTTTCATGAGCCAATTCCCACATACAACACTCACTGCTTGCGGTGAAGCTGTAGGTTTGCCAGAAGGGCAAATGGGAAATTCCGAGGTAGGTCACCTGAACATTGGTGCCGGCCGGATCGTATACCAGGATTTGACCCGTATCTCCAAATCCATTCGTGACGGCGAGTTCTACGACAATGAAACACTTGTCAAAGCTGTTCGCGAAGCGAAACAAAGCGGCAAAAAGCTTCATCTCTACGGTTTGTTGTCCGATGGCGGCGTACATAGTCACATCGACCACCTGTTTGCTATGCTGGATCTGGCCAAAAAAGAAGGAATGAATGATGTATACATTCATGCTTTCATGGATGGCCGTGATGTTATGCCAGACAGTGGTAAAGACTTCATGCAGAAGCTGATCGCTAAGATTGAAGAAGTCGGTGTAGGTAAAATCGCAACGGTTCAAGGTCGCTATTACGCGATGGACCGTGACAAACGTTGGGAACGGGTTGAGAAATCATACCGCGCCATCGTTTATGGAGATGGACCAAAATACACTGACCCACTCAAAGCGGTTGAAGAATCGTATGAGAAATCCGTATTTGATGAATTCGTTGAACCAACGGTTATCGTTAAAGCGGATGGTGAGCCGGTAGGTTTGGTTGAGAGCGGCGATTCCGTTATCTTCCTCAACTTCCGTCCTGACCGTGCGATCCAGTTGTCGCAAGTATTCACGAACCAGGATTTCCGCGGTTTTGATCGTGGTCCGAAGTTCCCTGTGGGCTTGCACTTTGTATGCTTGACTTTGTTCAGCGAGACGGTTGAAGGTTATGTGGCTTATTCGCCGAAGAACCTCGACAACACCCTGGGTGAAGTCCTGGTACAGAACAATAAAAAACAACTGCGTATTGCAGAAACTGAGAAATACCCGCACGTTACCTTCTTCTTCAGCGGTGGTCGTGATGTGGAGCTTCCGGGCGAAACTCGCGTACTGATCAACTCACCAAAAGTTGCAACGTATGATCTGCAACCAGAGATGAGCGCGTATGAAGTTGCTGACGCATGTGTTCGCGAGATCGAAGCAGACAAACATGACGCCATCATTCTGAACTTTGCTAACCCTGACATGGTTGGACACTCCGGCATGCTGGAGCCTACCATCAAAGCGGTTGAAGTAACAGATGAGTGTATGGGCCGTGTTGTGGATGCAGTACTTGCCAAAGGCGGCGTTGTACTGATCACGGCGGATCATGGTAACGCGGATATGGTGTTCGATGAGAAAGGACGTCCGTTCACAGCTCATACAACGAACCCGGTTCCATTCATCGTTACGGATGCCAATGTAACTTTGCGTGAAGGCGGAATCCTGGCAGATATCGCGCCAACGATCCTTGACCTGATGCAATTGCCTAAACCGGCTGAGATGACAGGTACATCCGTCATCGCTACCCGTAAATAATTCGTTTTAATAGGTTGTCGAATAAGACAGAGTGGAACCTGGAACAAAGCGGGCAGAACCAATCTGAAGAAGCGTTAGCGTTCGCCTTTATCACAGGATTCCAACTTATAAAAATAAGTTCAAAGGAATCAGGGGATAACAGCGATCGGAAGATGGTACTGCGTGCGGAGTGGCCTGGTGAAACTGAACTATTCTGAACGTATTAAAAATAAATTCAAATTTAAAGGAGATTATCACAAATGACTATTATTTCTGACGTGTACGCTCGCGAAGTCCTCGACTCCCGCGGTAACCCTACAGTAGAAGTTGAAGTATACCTGGAGTCCGGCGCAATCGGACGCGCAATCGTTCCATCTGGTGCATCCACTGGTGCCCACGAAGCAGTTGAGCTTCGCGATGGTGACAAATCCCGTTACCTCGGTAAAGGCGTTCTGCAAGCTGTTAAAAACGTAAACGAAACAATCGCTCCAGAAGTTATCGGTATGGATGCATTGGATCAACTGGGTATCGACAAATTGATGATCACTTTGGATGGTACTCCAAACAAAGGTAAACTGGGCGCTAACGCCATCCTAGCTGTATCCATGGCAGTAGCTCGCGCAGCTGCTGACGCTCTGGACCTGCCATTGTATGTTTACCTGGGCGGATTCAACGCTAAAGCATTGCCAGTACCAATGATGAACATCATCAACGGTGGTGAGCATGCTGACAACAACATCGACGTTCAAGAGTTCATGGTTCTTCCAGTTGGAGCACCAAGCTTCAAAGAAGCTCTTCGCGTAGGTGCAGAGATCTTCCACAACTTGAAATCCGTATTGAGCTCCAAAGGCTTGAACACAGCTGTAGGTGACGAAGGTGGTTTCGCACCGAACCTTGGTTCGAACGAAGAAGCAATCACTACAATCATCGAAGCAATTGAAAAAGCTGGTTACAAACCAGGCGTTGACGTATTCTTGGGTATGGACGTTGCTTCCACTGAGTTCTACAAAGATGGTAAGTACACACTTGCTGGCGAAGGTAAATCTTACACTTCCGCTGAGTATGTTGACCTTCTGGCTTCATGGGTTGAGAAATACCCAATCATCACAATCGAAGACGGTATGTCCGAAGATGACTGGGATGGTTGGAAATTGCTCACTGAGAAATTGGGAGACAAAGTACAACTCGTTGGTGATGACCTGTTCGTAACAAACACTGAGCGTCTGGGCAGAGGTATCAACGAAGGTATCGGTAACTCCATCCTGATCAAAGTTAACCAAATCGGTACATTGACTGAAACATTTGATGCAATCGAAATGGCTAAACGCGCAGGATACACAGCTGTAATCTCCCACCGTTCCGGTGAGTCCGAAGACAGCACAATCGCTGATATCGCTGTTGCAACTAACGCTGGTCAAATCAAAACGGGTGCTCCTTCCCGTACAGACCGTATCGCGAAGTACAACCAATTGCTCCGCATTGAGGATCAACTGGGTGAACTGGCTCAATACAATGGTCTTAAAGGATTCTACAACCTTAAAAAATAAGCTGGATATCCAGCTTTTACAGGCAAGCCGGGTAACCGGCTTGTCTTTTTTATTGCAACGAAGTAATGGTATAACGTAAGGATCACGCAGATGGTGAAATTTAGGGCATTGTATAAACTGTACTACTTGTAGTACAACCATAGCTATGTTACAATTAAAGTAACTGTTTTTATGGTGAGATGTATGCCCACATGGGTAGGAGGTGGAAAGAATGGATATTGCTTTGAAATTGCTGCTCGTTGTTTTCTCGATCGGTCTAATCACTGTAGTATTGCTGCAGCACGGGAAAAGCGCTGGTTTGGCGGGTGCCATCTCCGGTGGTGCGGAACATCTTTTCGGTAAAACGAAAGCGCGCGGATTGGATCTCTTCCTGCAACGTGCAACGGTGGTACTGGGTGCAGGATTTATGATTTTGTCTATTGTTGTTACGGTGGTTTCCAAGTAAGATTCGGAACTGCTGTTCAATGAATAGCTTAAGCTAATGGCTTAATTGATGAACCTTCGTTTCGTGAAGAAACGGGGGTTTTTTAATAAATTCTTACGCGTCCAAACTTTTCCAACAATTTAATCTATAGACTCCATGATTTTCGGTCTTCTTCTCACTTCTGTTTGGTTTTCCTTCCTTAACATGCAACACACCCCTATCATGTATGGTATGTCCCTCGCTTATTCGTTACGCGAACTCACTCCCTATAATGAATGTCATGTGTACAGAAAATTTTCGGATGTAGTCCTTTTCCAGATGCGCACAGCACGTGTATCGCATAAAATGCTGTAGAGATACGTGAAAGCGTGATTTTAGAGGAGCGCCCGGCAACTGTGGTTTTTTTGCGAGGTACGGATGGGCCGGATTGAATTCGTGTATACTAGGGTATGAGATAGTATGGTTGTACTACTACACTCTTCACAGCAATGATATTGTATTGCATGAAAAAGGTAAGAATTCCGATACATAAAGAGATGAGACTTGCTTACACTTTTATGTTTCCCGAGGTGAATATATTAATGATAACAGAACAACAATTGCTCGACTTCATGCGGGAAACCGCTTATAAACCTATGACTTATCAGGAGTTGGAACAGCACTTCGCTATTGAAGATGCAGCTGATTTCAAAGCCTTTTTGATTATGCTTAATACGCTGGAGGAATCCGGTAAAGTTTTGCTGACCCGTAACAATCGCTATGGCATGCCAGAGCGCATGGATTTGGTACGTGGACGTTTACAGGCTCACGCCAAAGGTTTCGCTTTCCTTATCCCTGAGGATCGGGAGCACCCGGATGTGTACATTCACGCCAATGATATGAAAAGTGCGATGAATGGTGATACGGTATTGGTTAAAGTCACATCTCAAGGACCTTCAGGTGGTCGTTTGGAGGGTGAGATCGTCCGTATTGTTACTCGTGCTGTGACACAAGTCGTTGGTGTGTTCCAGAGCCATGAGGTGTACGGATTTGTCATTCCGGATGATAAACGGATTAATCGCGATATTTTCATCCCACGTACCAACTTTGCTGGGGCGGTTGATGGACAGAAGGTCGTAGCCAAGATCGTCAGCTATCCGGAGGGCCGTGCGGCTGCCGAAGGTGAAGTGATCGAGATTCTCGGTCATAAGGATGAGCCGGGTATTGATATTTTGTCCGTCATTCGCAAGCATCAGTTGCCTGAAGCTTTCCCTGATGAAGTGGTAGAAGAGGCGGAAAAAGCACCCGACTCCATCACGGATGAAGAGATTGTACAACAGGGTCGCCGTGATCTGCGCGGACTTAACATTGTCACGATTGATGGCGAAGATGCCAAGGATCTGGATGATGCTGTAAATGTAGAGAAACTGCCTAACGGGAACTACCGTCTGGGTGTTCATATTGCCGACGTTGGCTATTATGTGCAGGAGAATTCCAAGCTTGATCAGGAAGCCTACAACCGTGGATGCAGTGTGTATCTGGTGGACCGGGTTATTCCGATGCTGCCACAGCGTCTGTCCAACGGGATCTGTAGTTTGAACCCGCAGGTAGACCGCTTGACACTGTCTTGTGAGATGGAGTTTAACGACCAGATGAAGGTTGTAAAACATGACATTTTCACAAGTGTAATCAAAACCAAAGAGCGGATGACGTATTCCAACGTCCGTAAAATCCTTGAAGGTGAAGAGCCGGAATTGCTCGAGCGTTATAAGGATCTGGTAGATGATTTCCATCTGATGAAAGAGATCGCTTTGAAGTTGCGTGCTATGCGTATGCGCCGTGGTGCGGTTGACTTTGATTTTGAAGAATCCAAAATCATTGTGGACGCAGAATGCAAACCGGTAGATATCGTGAAACGGGAGCGTTCGATCGCAGAGCAAATCATTGAGGAATTCATGTTGGCAGCGAACGAAACAGTGGCAGAGCATTTCCACTGGTTGAAGGTTCCTTTCATTTATCGTGTGCACGAAGACCCGGATCAGGAAAAACTGCAAAATTTCCTCGCCTTTGCGGCGAATTTTGGACACCAGGTCAAAGGACGTGGCAATGCGATTCATCCACGGGCGCTTCAATCGTTGCTTGAGGATATTAAAGAAACGAAAGAACAAACTGTGATTAGTACGATGATGCTCCGTTCGATGAAACAGGCGAAGTATGATTCTGAAATGTCGGGTCACTTTGGCCTCGCGGCAGAATTCTATAGTCACTTTACGTCTCCAATTCGTCGTTATCCCGATCTTGTCATTCACCGGGTGATTCGCGAAGTCATTGAAAATAATGGTGCATTGCCGGAGAACCGTCAGGAGTATTTGGCAGCACGTATGTCCGATATTGCGCAGCAGTCTTCTGAACGTGAACGTGTGGCGGTAGAAGCTGAGCGGGATACGGAGAAAATGAAAAAAGCCGAGTACATGCTCGACAAAGTAGGCGAAGAGTTCGAAGGCATGATCAGCAGTGTGACCAGCTTTGGTATGTTCATTGAGTTGGAAAACACGGTTGAAGGCTTGATTCGCCTGAGCGCACTCACGGACGACTATTACCATTTTGACGATCAGCATATGGCTCTGATTGGTGAACGTACCTCGAAAGTCTTCCGCATCGGTGATGAAGTGAAGATCCGTGTGGCACGTGTAAGCATGGAAGAGTATACGATTGATTTTGAAATGGTAGATATGAAACCTCGCGGTGAACGTCCTGGCGGCTTCGGTGGCGGACGTGGCGGTAAAGGTGGACGCCCAGCAAGTGGTGGCGGTCGCGGCGGTGTCAAGGGTGGACCGGGTGGTTTCAGCGGTTCACGTGGCGGCAAAGGAGGCTCATCCGCTGCTGGAGCCAGCCGTGGTGGCAGATCAACGGAAGAAAGCAGCAAAGGTGGACGTGGCGGTCGCGGTGGAGCAGCGAGTGCAGGCGCGGGCGCAGGCTCATCTGGTGGCTACGCAGGTAAAGGCGGCGGCAAACCAAAAGGTGAGCGTCGTGCTGGTGATGCTGGAGGATCAACTGGCCGGGGCAAAGGTGCGGTGAGCTTTGGTTTTGGCTCAGGTAAAGGCGGATATAGCTCTACATCGGGTGGATCGGACAGTAGTTCAACCGATGGACAAGGAAGTGGCCTGAACAGCGGCAGCGGTCGCGGTGAAGGAAGCTTTAAATCCGGCAAGGGCGGCAATAAAGGTGGCAAAGGCGGAAGTGGACGCAAAAACACTTCGTCAAGCGGCGTATTTATTGGAGAGAATGCAACTCCTGGTGGCGCTCAGGAAGGCGGAGCACCACGACGCAAGCGGAAGAAGAGCAAAGGTGCAGCTGGTAACGGCACGGCAGCTTTTGTACGGAAAAAGAAAAAATAAAGCTAACGTAACTTGGAGAAATGGATTACAAGTCGTTCCTCCAGGTTAAGCGTTGGAGAAAATAGTCACTTCAGCCGGTGTGTTGTTTCGCACAGTCTGAAAGTGGTGTAATGAGGAGGGGCGGCAGAGGTCGCCTCTTTCTTGATTTTAACAGCCGTACTTGCTACAATTAGGGTCTGGCACGTGGTACCTTGGTGCAACATTGGGTGCGCTGCTATAGAGCATGGTACCGGCTTATTTTACGGAGAAGGAGTGAGGACATGGGTAAGAATGATGGACAGAGTAAAGTGCTCGCACAGAATAAAAAGGCTTCCCATGACTACTTCATTGAAGATACGTATGAAGCGGGCATGGTGCTTACCGGAACGGAGATCAAATCTCTTCGTAACGGCCGTGCGAATATTGGTGATGCATTTGCCACGATTCGGAACGGTGAGATTCATATTCACAATATGCATATTAGTCCTTTTGAACAAGGGAACCGAAATAATCCGCTTGATCCAACACGTACGCGCAAGTTGTTGATGCATAAAGTGCAGATTCACAAGCTGCTCGGGCTGTCGAAACAGGATGGGTACAGCATTGTTCCGCTGAAAATCTATATCCGCAATGGTTATGCAAAGCTTTTGCTTGGACTGGGTAAAGGTAAGAAGCAATACGACAAACGTGAAACTGCCGCGAAGCGCGATGCTCAACGTGATATCCAACGGGTACTGCGCGAGAAGCAGAAGGTTGCACGTTAAGTGGAGAACTGGGCGGCTTTACTTTAGGTGTATAAGTTAGTTTTTGTGATGAAGCTAGGAAGATTGATGTATGAGTTAAGGAGTCTCAAGGTTTGTCCTGCAATGGGCAAGCTTGGGGCTTTTTTTATTTTTATTTGGGGATGGTGATTTGGTGTGAGTTGCTGTGAAGTGTATTGTGTGGTGATTTCCTTTGATATGTGTTGAAGGGATGTCGGTAGGAGCATGGAGCTTGGCGCGTTGATGAATCTAATTCTTAGCTTTTGCGTAGTTTGCCTGAAACGTGGGTAAGATACTTAGGTGCCGTTGTTCGTGAGCCGATCTGGGTAAACTTTACTTCCGATTGGCGACGCGGTATAATATGTAGACGATTGAGCCTGTTGTATTGGATAACCTTGTACACATGCTCAGCCTGCTGGAATGTCTTCCAGCAATCTGCACTATTTCGGTGATGTGTCCTGTGTTATGATTACTCATGTAGCAGACAGGAATGCCGAGTTTGAAAGAAGCATCTTTTTACCTTGGAGGAAAAAGATGTGTAGCACCTTTGCTCCGTATTCACGGATTAATCCTGGAGCCCTTCTTCATTGAGGGGGCGTTTATGGATTCGACGGGGATAGTTCGAGCATGGGTAGCGGGTAGTGGGGACGCGTCCGCTTTATCAACGCTAAAGCCTATTAAACGGCAAACAACAAACAAACTACGCTTTCGCAGCCTAAGAAACTGTGTGCGTGCTTCTACCCTGCATCGCCCATGTGACAGGGATAGGGGCTAACTAGTAGTGGGATACGCTGTCACATCTCCGCCTGGGGTGTGCTGAAGAAGACAATCAGGCTGACCCAACGTATAGCCGGTTACGGGGCGATACTCGGGTGACATCAAAACTGTGACTACACCCGTAGAAGCTTATGTGCCGTTATCTTCGGACAGGGGTTCGACTCCCCTCGCCTCCATTAGAGTCAAGAAACCATCAACCAGTGTTCTGGTTGGTGGTTTTTTAGTTTATGATATAATAAACAGAAATTTAAATTGTTTTTTTTAAATAAATTTATAGTACATACCTACGCAAAGAGATGGATGATAAAGTCATATCAATCGGGTTAATTCTGATGCGATTCTATAAGAAGTTAATTTTATTGAAAGGAATGTTAAATAAGTGAAAAAAAAAGTTTTAGTCATTACTGGTACCATTATATTGTTCATATCACTTATTATTGGAGTATCTAATGCTTGGAAAAGTAATATGGATTTAAAATTTGAAGAGGAAAATGAAATTACTGAAATCAGTCCTAATACATCTAAGGAAACACAAACACTAACTTGGGATTTGATGGGTGATCAAGTAGACCCTGTGAAAGATTATTTTGTTTCAATAGGGTATCCACACATTAAACTTAATGTAAAAAATACAGGAGTACACTCTTTTAGAGTAGAGGTAAAGCACAACATTAAGAATACAGTTATTTTTGATGAGAACGTTACAGCAGGAGCAACAGTAGAATTAATAAATAATGATCATATGCCGCTCGTTCCTTCAGGTGCCTATACAGTAACTATTTATGGTGGATTAGGATTACCCAAAGGACAAGTTCTTCTTACACAATCAAAGGAACCACTCTAAAAGATTGTGATCCTGTATTTTTAACATACAGATTAATATGTGGATATCCTATCTGTATTGTCCAATCACCATTAGGGTCAGCAGTAGTGTTTTTTAATAAATCCAATTCGAGTTTTTTATTTTGGATTGCATAAGGAGTAAATACATTATCCTCAGTCCCTACCTCAGATAATGCATTTTCATTTGCTGTTTGATGGCATTAGCTTTAAAAGTTCTGTATCTAATGGATATAACCTTGTATTGTTTGATGCTAATGTTTGTAAATATACAAGTGAAGAATCAGATGTTTTGTTATGTGAAGAGGTGAAGTACAGTATTCGCGGAATTAATGAGGATGTGGTATTTGACGAACAAGATTTTGAGGAGTATTAATTGTATTACGGGGCGATACTCGGGTGACATCAAAACTGTGACTATACCCGTAGAAGCTTATGTGTCGTTATCTTCGGACGAATGTTCGACTCCCCTCGCGTCCATTAGCCAAATCCACAACTTGTAGCATAAAAATGAGTTAGATGAGCTGGGCCTTGAGAGCTTGTTAAATTAATGCAAATTGCTGGCCTCTACTAATGTTTGATAATACAATATTTAGCACGGGCAGAGATGGATTCCTTCTAACGGAGGAACATCTTTACACGGATCTCACTTGGCTGGTCCGTTTAAGTGTACGGGAGCAGAACTTTTACCTAGAGAAATTTCTCTTATCGTTTAAGGTAGCGCTCTATTTGGTTTTGCGAAGGATGATGTATGATAACCAATAAGCAAATTTGTATTAAAAACCCCATTTTTCAAATCAAAGAGTTATACATATGATTCAATTAACGGAATTGAATTAAAAGGAATTTCCAAGCAAATGTTTATTAACGGCTTTGATGTCACGATAACGATGCTTTCGACTGATGATGCAAAGATGAAATTTTGTGCAATGTTAAACCGAATGAGAAACGACTTAGTAATCTAAAATAATATATTGGACATAAGCTATCAACATTCGTGATTAGATAAATGAAGAGAGCAGATGTTGAGGATATAACAGATCACACTGGAGGTTTGAAATGAGGGAACGATTACTATGGTTTATTACTCGGCCAGAAAGAGATCCAGCTACACATTTAGAAGCATTGCTTGCATTAAGAGATGCTACAGATAATTTCAAGGTAAAATGGAGTGGTAACAGAGAAGCGCATTTGAACTATGAACAATCATTGATTAAATATGGTGTTAAGCGAGAAAATATTAGTCGTGACGGATCAGGAGGAAGAACTTGGGCTGCGATGCTTAAAACATTCGCGTATTGTTATACAAATACAGAAGGATTCCTTGTTCCAACACGTGTAGGACAAAGCTTATTAAGTAAACATAAAGTCGCAGAAAACATTAAAAAACAAATTTTGACTCTTCAAATTCCAAATGCGTACTTCTTAGAATCTGGATTTAAGCCGAAGTTTGCGGAAGGGTTTCAAATAAGACCAGCCCGATTTTTAATGAAACTTACCAATCAAGAATCACTTAATTATTATGTCACCAAAAAGGAGATTACATACTTTGCATTGAAAGCACAGAAGGATACTGATCTAGAAAAAGTGACCGAAGAAATTCAAAAGTTTCGATTGGCCACTCCTCTTGAACAAGAGAGCATGAAGGCAGAAATAGCTCAAATATTTGATCACCGAGAAAGGTCAGATAAAGGAGCAAGAGCTTTTGAAAGTGCTCATTCTGATGTGGCTCACACTTTTATGTTGATCTGCAATTATACAGGATTGGTTGAATACATTAGGGGTGATGCCTTACGAATTGATCCAGAGAAAAGCCAAGAAATACAAGAAGCCGTGGAATTTCACGATGAAAGATACCCTTTCAATACAAGATACATGATATCACTGGAGCGAATGGCGGAAAGTAATGGACTTGATGTTGATCGTTACAAGGCTTCAAAAATGGGGAGTATCAAACAAGCGACAAATCGAAGTAAAATGCAGAGGAAAATTGATCGAATGCTGGAAGGTATACCGAATCCATCTGTATTATCAGTTAATGATTTGAAACAAATTTTGGAATCAGAACTTCCAAGCCGTGAAGCTGAGGTAGCTGCCGAAATGATTGCTTCCCAAGAGCTTGCCTCCATAAGTTCAGAGTTCGTTAGGTCCTATTTGGCTGAGACAAATGATCGAATATTTGAAGATAAAACAGCAGAGATATTCAAGGCTTTGGGCTTTGAAGTTGTAATGAGGCCGAAATCTGTTAACCTTGTTAGAACAGAGGTAGAGATACTTTTAAAGTATGGACTAAACAGTTGTGCCATAATTGATGCTAAGATGTACCGTCCTAAATTTGCTTTACCTGCACATCTGATCTCGCACATGGCTTCTGAATATATACCTAATTACGATAAATTTGAGGGACGAGATGTGAAGTTCTTTGGGTACGTTACGGTTGCAGACTTTGGGGGAGAGAAAGGCTTAGAAAAAATCACCCGAACTGTTTATGAAAAAACATTACCTGGTAGGAACATTCAAGGAATCATGATTACTGCGTCTGCGTTACTTGCCTTTTTGGATTATTGTATGGAAGAAAACTTAAATAATGATGAGCGAGTTGAACTATTTTTAAGATCTATTAAGAATAAGGGTTACAAATCTTTCGGTCAGTTGTTAAATAATATTACCTCCCTTGTATAAGAGGGAGGTAATATATTGATTATACAATTACGAGTTCTTTTAATGCAGTCTGGCTAAGTAACTGGTCAATGTCCCATTTGGGTTTAACTGACTCATATTGAACACCAGCATACGTTTTTAAAACGGATTCCACTATTACTTTTGCACCTAATGGTGGAACAGCCATACCCACTTGCATTCTAACGCTTTCTTTACCACCAGTAAAAATAAAATCATCTGGAAACGTTTGAATTCTTGCTCGTTCCCTGTTGGTCAAAGCTCGGGGTTCAGACCAGTGATACATGTGGGTTCCGCCCCCGCCACTTCCTGTGACGGTATACGATGGTGAATCGGGATGAAGACGTCTGTATATTTGACTCATTCGAGCACCCTTTACATTCAATTGTAAAGTTTCAGGTATCCCTTTATACCAGGCATTCTCTCCAGGTGGTATATAATTGAGCATATCAATTACCTTTTGGGTATGACGGGTATACTCGTGATTGAATGCGTCAGAGGGTATAGGGGGATCGAGTAGAGCTTCAGATGCTGTGCGGTATGGTAGCAATCTCTCTGGTCCATGAGTTGGGGCTGGGACTTTGTACTCCATATTTAAGTCATCTCTAAAACCAATGATTATTATTCTCTGTCTAGCCTGAGGAACACCGTAATGAGCAAAATTGTATAAGTGTGGGGTTAAGCGATATCCAGCGTCTTTCATCTCCTTTAGGATTTGAATAAATGCCTGTCCGTCATTTGCACTTTGCAGGCCCCCGACGTTCTCTGCAATAAACCACTTAGGCTTGTATAAATTCAATACCTTAATGCCGTAAGTATACAAAGGACCGAAAGTGCCGTCAAAACCCTTTTTCTCTCCAACCAGCGAAAAATCATTACATGGAAAACCATATATAAAACAATCAATTTCTCCAAGCTGTTCTAAGTCGAGTTCGCGTACATCACCATGTTGCACTGTTTCTGGATTTTCCGGACAAATGTTCTGTCGGTACGTCTCGCAGGTATCTTCTTTATAGTCATTAGACCATTTATGTTTAACGGTGTACTCTATTCCATTGGCTACGACTTTAGCCATTTGAGCACCAAGCGCAAATCCACCAGGTCCATTAAACAACTCGCCTTTTCTAAACTCCATTAATAGGACCTCCTTGCAATTAATAATAATTATATCATTATAGAAACACTTGTTCTACATTCGAAATGTTAAACCTCTGTGTACGTAATTCTATATAAAAGAGTAACATACAATTAGTCATTTTGCAGCAAGATTTTTGTGTAAATAATTGATTCAACATTTAGGAGTGAAGTTTATGAATCGTCTTTTTAAGGTAGATCAAGAAAGTGTTAATAGATGCTATGATTTTGCAAAACAGTTATATGATCAAAGCGCAGCTAGTGAAAAGCAATTCGGGAGGTCTTTCAATCGAATAGAAAATGACTACATAGCTGACCATGTAAGAGGAAAAGTAGTTGAGTTTGCTTACAAATCATTTTTTGAAAAAAAATATGGGTTTAGCTTTGAGGTTGATCTTAATATTTACCCAGATCAACTGCAAACCGATGATAGTAATGACTTAGCCACAATAATCTTAGATGGAAACGAACTTCACAACAATACTAAAGTCGATATAAAAGGTGTAAGTGAAAAGGGGCAATGGCTTTTAATTGAAAAGTATAAATTTAATGCGGATATTTATTTAGTCGGAAGAGTTAATTCAATAAGTGATAGCAAAAATTTTGAAAAAGATCCGTTTAGTTATAAAAATAATGCATGGATCGTAGAAGTAATAGGTTTTGCCAGTCGAAAGGCTATTGTTGATAGCTATGATCGACCTTACTTTTCTTTCACACAAGGAAGTAAGCTATATAGCAAGTGGATATACAAAGATCTTGAGAAGAAGTATAGAGAAGGTAATAATGCGGAGTACTTTTCTAAAGTGCTGGAAGAGTCGATTGCTAAAAAGAAGATAGCTCATCCCGATTGGAATGTATTCATTGGAGCTGAATTATATAATGCATTAAACTATGGAATGCCCTTGTTATGGTTAAGAAATACTAACACAGATTGGGAGCGCTTAGTCCAGTATATAAAAGGCGGTGTAGTTGTTAAAGAATAAGATATTTCTGTTATACTAATATGAAATATATTATTGGGAGGTATACGTATGGGGATAGATTTGGGTAATTTAGACGAGTATAGTTTTTTTGACTTACAATTGACCGAAAGAGCTACAGGTTACGTTCATCGCAGAGCCGGACTTAACTGGGGGCAACGGGCAGGGCGTGAACCGAACCAGGCGTATATACCTGTATCGAAACGCGTTCATAATGTTGACCCCAAATTCTTCCCTCCTAGAAATAGCGTTTTTGAAATACATACTGATGATGGGAACACGCTTGTATGCAAAATGGCCCAAGACTATAGAAAAGCTATTCAGACATGCCAAAACAACAGCATAATGGGTAGGTATTTTCGAACACGCCTTGGTGTTCCTCTAGGAGAAAGAGTTGAAAACAAACACCTCAGGGATTATGGGAGATACGGGGTGAGGATTTATAAGATTGATAATAACAAATATTATATGGATTTTAGTGTGTGAGTTTGACGAAGTAAGAAGTAGCACTATTTAAAAGAACGACTAATTATAAGTTGTTCGAAATATCAATAAGAAACAAGTAAACAAAAGACCTTTCCATACTTTTTGGAAAGGTCTTTTGTTTACTAAAAAACATATGGAAATTGCTAAATAAAACAATTATGAAATTGTTGTTTACTATATCGGCCTTGAGGATGTTCAAATGCATATAGATCGTGTTGCCTCTCGTGTTGAACAAGGTGGACATTGGATTGCAGAAGAAGACATTCGTTATCGATACGGCCAGTCATTGAAGAATCTTAAACCGGCTCTAGCCATCGCAGATCAGGTTATCATCATTGATAATACATTCTTCGGACAATTGTTCGACTCCCCTCGCCTCCATTAAAGTAAGCAAAATCCACCAACCATTGTTCTGGTTGGTGGATTTTTATTTTATGATATAATAACCTAAATTATATAAATGGAGGAAATCGAGGTATATATAGGTCAAAAACAGCTCCCAGAAATTATATCAGGTACATTTAGGTTCTGAAACGTATATAGGTATCTATAGCCAGCTTTAGCTAGACCGAATTATGATAAGAGAAAGTACATACGAACCAACAATTGTTGTGGGATCTAAGAAAGTAGATTGGATACATCCAAACGGAGACTACTCCCTGCAGACCTTTGGAAAAGGTTCGACTCTCAGGGTCTTTTATATGAAAAAATAATTTATAATGTTTAACATTAAATACAATATTTATAATAATAGAGTAAAGGAGTAGTTATTTTGGATCCGTATTTATATTTGTTTTTTCATGTTCTATCACATGCTCTTCTTGGGGCGGTAATTGCATACTGCTTTTTGCCAAGGGATACATGGAAAAATCTTATAATATGTCTATGTTCGGGTGCTCTGTGTGGAATAATTCCTGATATTTTTGGGGATAGAAGTGTAGCTCCATGGTCCCATTCTATATTGTTTACACCCCTTTTAGCTTTAGGTATAGCCTGTTTGACAAAACTGTTCTATAAAAAGACAAGTTTCAAATTAATCTGGGGATCTTCTATTTTATCTGTCTTGTTTGGACACTTATTTTTAGACTATATGGGACATGATTTACCAGCATTCTATCCACTTAGCGATAAATCATATATTATGGGAGCCATTACATTGGGAGATCCATGGATATGGTTTCCGTTAATTATTGGTCTTGGATTGAGTGTTTTTTTGAGGAACAAGCCTAAATTACCTGTAATTACTTCGATACTATTCATATTGGTATATTTAGTTTTTCGAATAATATCAAAAGAAATAATCGAGCACAAAGTTCAAGTTCAACACCCGGTTCCTGAAAAGTCATATATTATAGTGGAGCCCAATAGTCATTACGAATTCCCTTTAGATCCCAGAAAGTGGTTGGAGTTCAGGTTTCGAGTCATCAGTCCTCATTTCTCTAAAGTTGGTGATGCGGGTATATTGGGAGAGAAATCAGACAAACTATTCTGGTACGATTTTTATCCAGTAGCCTTTGAGATTAATTTATCAAGAGGGAAATACATTTTAACAAATTCACAGAATTCTAAAGTTGTCCTATCTGTTACTAAGGAATGGAAAGAAGCGGGTTCTAACTTTATTCAGGGAAAGTATGATGGAAACATTTTTACCTACAAAGAAACCACCAATGGTCAGTGGGAAGAAGTTATACCACAATAGTTTTCTACAGTTTCTATCCACCATCAACCAGCGTTCTGGTTGGTGGTTTTTCTGTTTATGATATAATCTTTGTAAAATAAGCTGATGCAAGCCCGATTTACTCTGTAATCTCCCAAAGGAGGAAAAGATGCATGAGCCAAACGCAGCAACAGATTCGCGAGTTTGTTGCAGGGGTACAAGCATATGTGTCGCCAGTAAATGTGATTAATCCTTGGAGAGATTATGTGACGGGCTATGATATCGGCCCCGAAGCGGTGAAGATTCGTTCTGAACATTTGGTCAGGTATTTGGAGCCAAGAATGTCCAAGGCTCGGTACATTTTTATTGCTGAAGCTGTGGGATATCAAGGGGCGAGGTTCTCCGGCGTACCTTTGACGTCCGAGCGAATGGTTACCGGGAATCACTCGCTGGTGAATCACCAGATGATTTTTTCAGGTGAGCCGGGTGTCCGAACAAGCCTGCCCAATATCGTCAAACCTAACCGGAGTCAGGCACTGTATGGATTTGCAGAACCGACAGCATCCATCATATGGGGCGAAGTGTTATCCAGTTCAAGGTGGAAACCAACGGACTTTATATTTTGGAACATCTATCCCTTTCATCCATATCAATCTGCCGAAAACAGGATGACGAATCGAACGCCGACTTTGGCAGAGTTGGAGGATGGTGTGGTATTCGCCAGACAGCTTATGCAACTGAATCCTGATGCTCAGATCGTGGCTATTGGCAGAAAGTCAGCAGACACGTTAAGCTCCCAACTCATTAAACATCACCATGTTCCTCATCCTGCAAATGGAAGGGCAGTACAATTTCAAAAAGCAGTAAGGTCAATTATCTAGCCCATTTTGAACTGGAGAAATGTAAGGCTGACATATGCATTTTTATCGTTCAAGTGCCCTACACATAATGTAATGTCCTATCATATAAAGATTGGTTGGTGAAGCTAAATGAATGAAAAATACTGGCTTGTGGTGCAATATCCGCTGAAGAGCGCGCAGGGTAGCAAACGAGATCATTGGTTGAAGGAAAAGGTGATGGAATATCTGGAAACCGTTCTGACCCAGGCGGAGTTGGGAGAGGTGGATGGATGTGACCTGGGCAGCCGTGTGACTAATCCGAAGGAATATGTAATGAACATTTTCTGTGTGGTAACGGACGAAAATCGGAGCATAGCGCTGATTAAAAAAGTGCTGAGAGAGAGTCGGTTGGATTATACCCGCATCCAAATCGCTACGATGCCATATGGCACAGAAGGAAGCTACACGCTGAAATATGCCTCCAAAAAAGGCGTTACCGAATTCTCGCTTTGATCACGATTCGCTGTTTCTTACCATAACGAACTCTGTACTTGTCCTGCCCGAGGGCAGTTTGCCCCCAACATTTTCCCCACTTAAATTCATCATACGAGAAGACCATAATTGGACTTCCCAGCCTTAACCACTCGATCAACACTCTGTAAGTAGTAAGATTATGCCCGTAGATATTGTAATCTTGCTCAAAAGTATGCGCATCTCAAGCTAGACGTTTATCATCGTCTTTTGTGTGTTCAGATCCTTCGCGTCCCCCGCTTCACTCTCCAATCGGCACAAACTCCAACTTATTATCTGTATCTCCAACATTTTATAAAGCAGTACTTCTTGCGGCTCCAATTAGGGGCCCCTACCCGCAGCATTCACCACGATCAGATCTCCAAAGCCTCATTCTACTTCACTCAGTCAAGCTATATCCAAGCGATAAAAAGAGTTGAGCCTCCTCCATGCACAGTCCTATAATATACAATTGTATAAAATCCGAGAAGTGGTGGATATCACAACAGGTCATCCGATCACAACCGATAAACCCATCACACATCGGAACCAAAGGAGGGTCACAGTGAATCAAAGAGCAAAAGATGCAACAACAGATGAAGGAGCAAGAGAAGTAACAGAAGGGGGTGAAAAATAGAAGTGAAAGCAACAGCCCAATCAGATATTGAGAGCGATGCAGAAGCAAACGCAAATGCAAAAGCGAACACCAGCGCAATGAAGACGAATTGGACTCCCCGTTTCAAAGCGTTCATTCAACGCAAGCCCAAGACACTCGCTTTTAAAATTCCGTTTGCCTACTTTGTCATTATTCTGCTAACGGTGGCGTTTAGTGCGTTGGTTTTGAATCGAATCTCGGAAAATGACGCGCAACGAAAGATCAATGAAGCATCACTGCAGACAATTACATCCATTGAGACCAACGTTAATCTGATGATCGAGAACGTGAACAATTATTCGAAAATGATTTTCTCCGATCCCAACTTGCAGAACCTGCTGCGGCAGGGCAATGTGTACTCCAATTTACAGACACAGTCCAAGGTCAGCGCGTATTTGACCAATCTTATGCAAGCGGTTCCAATTATCGATTCAGTATATATTTACGATAATTCGGGGCACCGATTCTCGGTTGGTACACAGGAATGGCCCACGTTTATGGAAGCGAATGTGAAGGAAGCGCCGTGGTACGAACAGGCACTGAAGCATAACGGAAGATATCTGCTCAGGCTGAATGGTGGCAACAACGACAGCGGAGTCTCGGCAACGGGGGAGAATGATGGGCAAGAGGTGGTCTCGTTTATTCGCCTCATTCGAGATTTGGATGATACGTCTCCACTTGGATTTCTGGTCATGAACATCAAGGGAAAATCCATTGCTCAAGCCTATGCCAACCTGTCTGCACCGGATTCATTTCAGGTGGCCATCCTGGATGAGCATCAGCGGGTGATTGCAACCAACGCTACCGATGGAAAGAAGGCCGTGCCTGCTGTATCCGGCGAATCCATATCTGTGGCTTCTGGACAGGAAGGGATGCACGAGATGTTAGAGGCCAATCAGGCCAAGTTAAAACAAACATTTCAAGAGCAATCCTCCGGCTTCATCACCTTGCAATCAGGTGGTCAGGAATATGCGGTTACCTATCGTTCGTCTGGTGATGATCAGTGGAAATTCATCAGCATGAGCCCATACCAGGCTACCGATACCCGCAATAAATCCATGGTGATGCTTGCGCTGATCCTACTGGCGGTAAACGGGACTGTCTTTTTTGTCAGTTCATTCATCATCTCGCGCAGCGTCATTAAGCCGATTCACAAGCTGCTTCGCTCCATGCAGAAAGCACCAAGCGGCAACTTCCGCAAAGTGACGGTTGAGCTGAACAGTTACGAATTCGCACAGCTATATGGAGGTTACAACCAGATGATCGAGCAGATTGAGCAGATGTTGAAACGCATCATTCAGGAGCAGCAGACGATCCGCCGAGCAGAGCTGAATACACTTCAGGCGCAGATCAAGCCGCATTTTCTATACAACACACTTGATTCCATTACCTCCCTGGCAATGTCGGGTATGAACGAGAAGGTATGTGAGCTGTTAGAAGCGCTCGGAAGTTATTATCGGCTGAGTGTCAGCAAAGGGCGTGAACTGATTACACTGCACGAGGAGGTTGAGATTGTACGCAATTATCTGACGATCCAGCAGGTGCGATACCCCGGTGTATTTGAGGTGCAGTACGATATCGATTCAGGCTGTGAACGAGTGATGATTCCCAAGCTTGTGCTCCAGCCGTTGGTGGAAAATTCGCTGTATCACGGTATTCGTCCCAAAGGCAGCCCGGGCACGATACGCATCCAAGCTCGTCGATCCAAGGAGGGAGTACTTCTAACGATCACTGACGACGGAGTCGGCATGTCCGAGGAAGAAGTGAAGCAGATTCAACGAACAGAAATGAACAGGTCTAATCGCTCGAACTCATCTAACCCATCTAACACTTCTAATCCTACCTATAACGCTAAACACAATCCAAGCTTTGGCTTATGGGGGACGATGGAGCGGCTTCGCATTTTTTATGACAGAGAAGATGGACTCAAGCTGCAGAGCGAAGTTGGAAAAGGAACCACCATTATCATAACGATCCCGAAGGGAGCCGATGAATCATGGAACTAACTGTGGAACCATTAAAGGTATTGATTGTGGATGACGAGTACCTCATCCGTAATCTGCTGCGCATGCGTATCGATTGGGAGCAGCAAGGCATGAACATCATTGGCGAGGCCTCCGATGCTGCAGAGGCTTTGGAACAGGTCGAGCTGTTGCGCCCGGACATCGTGTTCACGGACATATACATGCCCAAGATGGACGGCATTGAACTGAGCGGCATCCTCATGGAGCGTTACCCAAACATAAAAATCGTGGTAGTGACGGGACATGATGAATTTGAATATGCTCGTCAGAGTGTGAAGCTGGGCATATCCGATTTTATTTTGAAACCCATCCGTGCTTCTGAATTATTACAGGTTACGACGAAGCTGCGAGTGGCAATCGAGCAGGAGATGGGGCGTGAGTACGAGCTGATGAAGCTGCGGGAGGAGATGAAGCAGAGCTTGCCTTATCTCAGGGAGAGGTTTGTGAATCAATGGTTAAGTGATGTGATGCCTGAGGACGAACTACAAGAGAAGGCGCGTTTCTTTGGCATTCCTATCTCATCTGGTGAACCAGGATCACGCATCGCAGTAATGGAGGTGGAGGTTGCTGTACCGCAAGCGAAGATAGCTGCACCAGAGGTATATCCACATCTGTCCGAACCATATCACCAAACACTCCAAACACACCAAGCACAACGAGGGTCTCAACAACAACAACAACACGATCAACTCCATTTAAGCCAGCATCAGACAGAAGCCCACCGACAACCCGCTGAGGAAATACATATTTTGCTGCGAATGGTAGGCATGAAGCAAGTGCAGGCATTTTATCCGCAGGATTCGCAAACCATTATCATCATGGACCCGCATAACCGGATAGTTGTGCTCTCATTTGGTGAGGATACGGAATTTGCCAATCAGGTGCAACAGCTTCAGGAAGAACTTCAACATACACTTAAGCTCAAAGGGTGTGAAGTTGATGTGACCGTAGGGATTGGGCAATGGCAATCAGGATGGGGAAGGGCCTGTGTGGGATACCGGGAAGCTTGTCGTGCACTCGATTATCAGGCGTTTGTGGGGAAAAATCAGGTTATTTGCTTCGAGGATCTGGTCATCGAAGGCGGTAAGAGGCCCTACCACTCGGATGCTCAGTTGCTCCAACAACTGCAATTTTACGTCAGTGTTGGTGCGGGGGAAGAAGCCGTATTGTTGCTGGAGCGTATGCTGTCTGTGCCGTTCTCGGACGTTTCACAGTTTCGGATGGCAGCCATGGATGTGGTTACGGAGTGCCAGCGTGCCGCCATAGAGCAACAGCTTGAGGGAGAGTACGCATTGAACAAAGAGGCCGTTGCGGCCATTTTTACAGCAGGTCATCTGCCTGAACTAAAAAGCATGTTGGAGCAACATGTCCGCACGGTATCGGATGTCATACAAGCCAAACGACAGACCAAGGAAGGTAATCTGATCGACCGGGTGATGGCTTATCTTGAAGAGAACATGGGCAATGCGGAAGTGGGGCTTTCCAGCACCGCGGCTGCTTTTTACGTAAGTTCGGGCCATCTGGGCCGGCTGATGAAAAAAGAAACCGGGCAGACATTTGTGGAATATATGACGCAGCTTCGTATGAGAAAGGCCGAAACGTTGCTGAAGCAGACCGATTTAAGGGGGTATGAGATTGGGCAGCAGGTAGGCATCCCGGACCCGCATTATTTCAGCGTCTTGTTCAAAAAACATATCGGTCGGTCCATGAACGAATATCGGAATGTAAAAACCTGAAAAACGAGAATGTACCCCCCACACTACCAGTTCCAATTCCACATATGTTCGAATATTACAAATCGATGCCTGTTTTCTAAATGGAGAACAACGCACAGTTCGCCTAAAATATGGGCTAGAACGAACTAAAACACATAGGGAGGTCCCTAGAGATGAAAGCGCTATTAAAAAAATCAGCAAGTCTAATTCTGACTCTGGGAATTGTAAGCAGTCTGGCGGCATGTTCATCCGGTTCATCCGGTGGTACACAGGGGGAAAGTAATGGCAAGATCAAGCTGACGCTATGGGATCAATCGGTTGGCAATACCGATCCTTCGGCCAAGCTGCTGCCCGAGATTGTTGAGAAATGGAACAGTGAGCATCCGGACATCCAGGTTGAACGTACGGGCACGACAGGAGAACAGTATAAAACCAAAGTCAAAACATCGATTGCGGCTGGTGAGGCGCCAGACCTGTTCTATGGCATGGGTGGCGGCAGCTTCATGCAGCCGTACATCAAATCCGGCAATGTGCTGGAAATCTCAAGTTACCTGACGGACGATATCAAAGAACGAATGGGTCCGGGAATGGCTGAGGCCATCAATATGGACGGCAAAATCTACACATTGCCCGTGTACACACATATCGCCAACCTTTACGTGAATACAGAACTGTTCGAGCAGGCGGGTGCCAAGATTCCGACCACCTATAACGAATTGCTGGATGCAGTCTCCAAGCTGAAAGCGGCGGGGATCACCCCGGCTGTGATTGGAGAAAAGGACCGCTGGCCGGGCATGTACTGGTACGACATTATTGCGATGCGTCAGGCAGGCAATGCTGCGGTGATGGAAGCCTTTAAAGATCCGTCGAAATGGGATTCGCCCGACTTTGTAGCCGCCGCGACCAAAATGCAGCAGCTTGCACAAGCAGGAGCATTCAACAGTAGCATGTTCAGCATGAGCTATGACGAGATGCTTGGGGCATTTAATGCAGGCAACGGGGCGATGATGTTCCAGGCCAACTGGGTGAATGCAGGAATTGAGGACCCGTCCTCCGCTGTCAAAGGCAAAGTGAAAGTGATTCCGTTCCCGGTATTTGAAGATGGCAAAGGCACAAATACCGAAATCTTCGGCGGAGCCGTCGATGGTTTCTACATCAACCAGAATACCAAGCATTCGAAGGAAGCCGTGGAATTCCTCATGTATCTGAGCGAGCAGCTTGGTACACAAGGTTTCCTGGCTGGAGCCGGCCTGCCAAGCTGGAAAACAGATACACTCGACACGTCCAGCCTGTCCTCCCTAGATTTGTCTGCGGCAGATATTATGAAAACGGCGACCTCATTCATCGCGTGGTGGGATAACATTCTGCCAGCGGAGTCTGCCGAAGCGCACAAAAACCTGATTGCCCAGCTGCTTGCCGGCGATGTAACACCGGAGGAGTTCTGCAAACAGATGGCACAGCTCAAACCAACAGAGCTGAGCTTGTAGGTCGCGCAGGTTATTATGTGCGCAACTGTAATCCTTACATGTGTACGCTTTTGAGCTTGCCAAGCTGAAGCCTGCTAACAATGAAGATGAACCCAAACAAGGCGTGGTCCGGTATATCCCGGTCACGCCTTTGAGAGGAGAACAATAATGAACTCTGTATTTTCCAATAAAGGCACGATCGCCGTCTTTGTACTGCCGACGCTGCTTCTGTTCTGCGGCATTGTGCTTATTCCGATCTTTGTCTCCAGTTATTACAGTCTGCTGGACTGGAACGGCGTAGGCAGGGGTACATTTATCGGCCTGGACAACTATGTAGAGATGTTTAAGGATACCCGTGTGCTGAATTCGATCAAGAACTCCCTGTTATTCGCGGGTGCTTCGGTGTTCATTCAACTGCCGATCTCGCTGGTGCTCGCACTGATTCTTGCGTCCAACATCAAGGGAGAAGGTTTCTACCGGACCGTGTATTTCATCCCGGTGTTGATCTCAACGGTGGTTATTGCCCAGTTGTGGTCAAAAATCTACAATGCCGATTATGGTCTGCTGAACGTGCTACTGCAAAGTATCGGCTTATCCAGCCTGGCACAAGATTGGCTGGGACAGAAGGACACCGCGCTGGCGGCATCGTTTATTCCGACCTTGTGGCAGTACGTGGGGTATCACATGCTGCTGATGTATGCAGGTGCGAAGTCCGTGTCTCAGGATGTGCTCGAAGCTGCTCGAATGGATGGTGCTTCCCGTATTCGCACGGCGTGGTCCATCATGATCCCGCTGATGAAGCCAATTTTGAAGGTAAGCCTTGTTTTTTCGGTCATCGGTGCATTCAAGGTGTTTGACCTGATCTATGTGCTGACAGGTGGTGGGCCATTTTACACCACTGAAGTGCCAAGCACGCTGATGTACGCTACCATTTTTGATACGTTCCGGTACGGATATGGCAGTGCGATCTCGGTCTTTATCATTGTGGAGTGTCTGGTGTGTACGATCCTCATTAATTCATTGTTCAAAACGGAGTAGAGGGAGGCATAAGGCATGAGTACCGTAGAAGTCATGTTGCAAAAAAAGCCCAAGCCGAGGTCCATCTCCGGACCGATCGGGAAAGTGTTCCTGCAAGCGTTTCTGATCCTCGTTGCGATTGTGCAGATCTACCCGCTCATCTGGCTGGCGCTGTTTTCCCTGAAGGATAATAGTGAGATCTTCAGCGGTGATGTGGCCGGGTTGCCCAAAGCGTTTCTGTGGAGCAACTACACCAAAGCAATGTCCGACGGCCATGTGCTGACCTATTTTATGAATAGTGTGCTGGTTACTGCGGCCTCCATTGTCTTGGTACTGATCCTGTCCTCCATGACGGGTTACGCAATCACAAGAATGAACTGGAAGCTCAGCGGGTTGACGATGACGATCATTTTGCTGGGCATGATGGTGCCGATTCATGCGGCGCTGCTGCCATTGTTTATTATTTTGAAGAATCTGAGTCTGCTCAACAGCTACTGGTCTCTGATCATTCCCTATGTGGCATTTGGCATTCCGATGGCTGTATTCATTCTGGGCAGTTTTTTCAAAAGTATCCCAAGAGAGATGGAGGAGTCGGCGGTTATCGACGGCTGCGGCATATACCGGACGTTTTTCTCCATTATCCTGCCTCTGGTAACCCCGGCTATATCAACGGTAGCCATCTTCACATTTCTGTCATGCTGGAATGAGCTGATGTTTGCAGTTACGTTTATCAATAACACGGCTTATCAGACATTGACGGTGGGCATGATGTCGATGGTGGGAACGTACATTACGCAATGGGGTATCATTGGTGCTGGACTGATGATTACGACGGTGCCGACGGTGGTCATCTATCTGCTGCTGAACAAACAGGTGCAAAAGAGTATGATCGCAGGTGCGATCAAAGGTTAGCTGGTGGCTGGACTGGAGGACGTGGCGGTAGAAGGGCTTGCTGTTCGCTCTCTGTACTCTCTTTCTGGTGGATATCGGCTGATTCAGGATTTCGCAAGGTGTGATCTCTGGACTGGACCGGAGCCTGTGGTCATGGAATAATAAGGGGGTATGTAGCCAGGCAGTTGCAGAGAGGGGTCATTATAGTATGGTCAATATCGCGATGGTAGAGCAGGAGTCTGTTCGGGAAAAGGTTGTGGCGTTCACGTTTGATGATGGGCCGCATCCGGTCTATACACCTCAAGTGCTTGAGATATTCCGGCGTGCCGGTGGGCAGGCGACGTTTTTCATGATTGGCCAAGAGATAGAGAACCACCCGGAGATTGCGGTGGAGGTGCATCGTGAAGGGCATGAGATTGCCAACCATACGTACACGCATCCAGATCTGACCAAGTTGACGCTGGAGGAAGCCGGGGAGGAGCTGCAACGCGCAGAAAATCTTGTTCAAGAAGTTACGGGGCAACCTGCCCGCTGCTTCCGCCCGCCGTATTTTGGCGTAAACGATGATATACTGTCTCTGGCGGCGGAGCGTGGATATCGGACGATTGGTGCGGTGAACGGTGATGCGAGGGATTGGGACAATCCCGGTGTTGAGCACATTCTGGAGCATACCCGGTCTGCGGCGAAACCTGGCAGCGTGCTCATATTCCATGACGGGTACGGGGATCGTTCCCAGACGGTGGAGGCGGTTCGTGTGCTGGTGGAGGAACTGGTCGCGGAAGGGTACCGTTTGGTGACGGTGAGTGAGTTGTTAGACATTTCTCGTGATCATGATATAAAGACGACATAATTAAGTGGACCCATCATTCTTTGAATGACAGGGTCTTTTTTTAATATATATAATACATAGGAAGAATGAAGTGGAGGCACAAACTTTGCTTGCCCTCTCAAACTACTTTATAATAATAGGCTAAACTAGATTATGTCAGGAGGAAACAATGGACTTTATCAGAAATCAACTAGAAGAACTCGGCATGAGTGGACCCTCCATTGGTTATCTTTCAAACATCATTATGATTATTTTTATAGCAGTGATCTCGATATTGGCGAATGTGATTGCTAAGCGAGTGGTACTGAAGACGGTCCATCGTATCGTAAGTAACAACCGTTTCAAGTGGGGCCATATTGTGGTTCAGAAAAATTTATTTCAGAAGCTGTCGCATCTTGTGCCAGCCATTATAATCTATTATTCTGCTTATATTTTCTCGCCCTATCAGGCCATAATTGAAAAATCAGCAATGACCTATATGATTGTAATCATGATTACGGTTCTGAATGCTCTGCTGAATGTATTCGATGATATCTATCGTACCTATGAGGTGTCGAAGATTCGCCCAATCAAGAGTTACATTCAGGTAGCCAAGATTGTCCTGTTCATTATCGGGGGTATTATCGTCATCTCCAGCCTGATCGGACAGAACCCGCTCATTATCCTTAGTGGACTTGGGGCGTTATCGGCGGTATTAATGCTCGTATTCAAAGACTCGATCCTGGGCCTCGTGGCGGGTGTACAGCTATCGTCGAACGATATGGTGCGCGTTGGTGACTGGATCGAGATGCCAAAGTATAATGCGGACGGTGACGTCATCGACATTACATTAAACACGGTAAAGGTTATGAATTTTGATAAAACGATTACGATGATTCCAAGCTACGCCCTCATTTCGGATTCGTTCCGTAACTGGAGAGGCATGCAGGTGTCCGGCGGCAGAAGGATTAAGCGGAGTATTTATATTGATATCAGCAGTATCCGTTTTTGTACGGAAGAGATGGTGGCTGAATTTGAGAAAATCCACTACCTGACTGATTATGTCACGGCAAAATTGAAAGAAATTCAAGCGTACAACATGGAGCACCAGGTCAACACTGAAAGCAACGTGAACGGCAGACAGCTCACAAACGTTGGTGTGTTCCGGGAATATATCCATCAATATTTGAGGAACCATCCAAAAATCAATAAAGATATGACGATGATTGTGCGACAATTAGCACCGGAAGATCGCGGGCTGCCTTTGGAAATCTATGCATTCAGCAATGATATTAACTGGGGTGTATATGAGAACGTTCAGGCGGATATCTTTGACCATATCTTCGCGGTGGCGTCAACATTTGGACTACGGGCCTTCCAGAATCCAACCGGACATGACATTGTGCAACTGAAAGAGGATAAGCAATATGCGCGAGAGTACTAAGAAGATTTATTAAAATAGATGTGACGGCCACCATATTGGTGGTCGTTTTTACGTTTGGATGCCCTCCATTTCGGCCACGGGTGAGGATACGTGGAGTCTTAACAAGTTGGCTAATTTTAAAATCACAGGAACACATCCAAATGTTTTATTTATGAGACTGACGGCACAGTTCTGGAATCGGGATCAAATACAGTTAGCAAAACAGAATTACTGTAAAAACAAGTAGACAATACATATATTTTTCATTATATTATAATTAATTCCATATTTTGAAAGGAGTGATTTGGAGCTTTTTCTGATCAGGCGTGTCTATGAACGAGGGAAAAGCATGAATTCTCTTTGGCGTGCTAACTTTTCAAAAGAAATGGAGGGAGAATGAAATGAAGAAAACATTGTATTCTGCTATTATGATAACGCTTTTATCAGGATCGATTGTGGGTACGGCCTTGGCGGATAATTACGAGTCGAATGACACTTTGAGCAGCGCGTATAAAATCCCAACGCAAACGGTGGCCACTCCCTACGGTCCGGCTTACTGGGGTGGAAGTGCTTGGTCTTATCTATCATCCCCGACAGATGTAGACTACTTTACATTGAGAGGGCATGGCAAATCTGTCGTGCTGGGTTCTCCTTCCGGCTATGATTACGATCTGTACGCCTATGACAGCGCTGGAAATTTGGTTGCTTCTTCTACGAATACGTCAGGAGCGGATACAGTTCTTGTCGACTACAATAATGTATATTTTAAAGTGATAAGCAAAGATGGACGATACAGCGATACCGATGCTTACAGCGTAACCTTTTATAAAAGGGATGTCTGGGTGCCGTGACCAGCTCGTGAGAGTAAAAAACGTTAGGTATCGTAGACTTTAATGCTTCCGTCTCATGAATAGGAACTCTACCGCCTCAATGAGGTAGTAGAGTTTTATTTATTCAAGCCAATGGTCTGGAAGAATGGGTTACCATATCCCCCACTTGAGTGCATTGGAAAATTTAATGGAGGTGAGTGCCGTGGCACGTGTATTAGTTGTGATGATCCCTGCAGAAGGCCATATCAATCCGTCGCTTGGATTAATCAAGGAACTGGTAGAGAACGGTGATGAAGTGGTTTACTGTTGTACCGAAAAATACCGGACGAAGATTGATGCGTTAGGCGCACAATTTAAGGCCTATTCCTTCAACGAGGCAACCCTGCTCAACAACCCTGGTATGAAGCCATTTGAACTCAAGCATCCTTACCAATTTTTATATATGATATTGGCAAAAGTTATTCAACGGTTTATTCCAGATGTTCTGAATCTGATCGAACTTGAAACCTACGATTATATCATTTTTGACTCCATCATAGGCTGGGGAGGACAAATTCTAGGTGAGAAGTTAGGTATACCAACGGTATGCTCAACCAGCACCTTTGTTTTTGTGGAGCCTCTTGGATCAGACAATCAACTGAATGATGATACGGAGGAGGTCAAGGAGCTATATAATAGCATCGTGGAAATGTCCCAGCAAATAGCTTCCCAGTTCGATGTGGCTGTACCTTCCCTGGCGGAACTTTCAGGGCATTCAGGACAACTGAAGATTGTCTATACAAGTCGTTATTTTCAACCCATGGGGGACAAGCTGGACGACAGCTTTGTGTTCACCGGCCCATCCATTATCCCACGCAAGGATGCGCCAGCTTTTGCAAATGAATCTCTGCATGCTCTTTATAAGCAGGTCGTTTATATTTCGATGGGAACCATTTTAAATAAAGATCTTGATTTTTATAAGCTTTGCTTTACGGCCTTTCGTAATTTGCCTGTGCAGTTTATATTATCTTCTGGGAAGGATACCGATATAGAGCCCATTGCTGATCTCATTCCTGACAATTTCATCATAAGACCCTATGTCCCTCAATTGGAAGTGTTGCAGTGTGTAGATGCTTTTCTAACACATGCAGGCATGAACAGTACCAGCGAAGCTTTGTATTACAATGTACCATTAATCATGCTTCCGTTAACATCGGATCAGCCGCGTGTAGCAGGCCGGGTACAGGAGTTGGGAGCAGGGGTCATCGTGGACAAAAATAACCTTACACCCGATGTGCTTAGAAACGCAGTATTAGAAGTGCTCGGTAATGCCTCCTACAAGGAGCATGCTGAGGTTATTGGGAAAACGTTACGCGATGCTGGCGGGTATAAGCAGGCTGCTATGGCTATTAAGAACTTTATAGGCAATCAACCGATATCGGCCACGCCCATCTCTTCGTTTGAATGAAAAGGAGAGCGTTCTTCATGAGAGCTAGAAGAGGAAGCCGTCACCCGACTAAAACGGAGTGGTGACTTCCAATTGATTCAAGCGCGTATGGAGGGGTAGATAAACGGAGAGGGGCATTATTTTTACCATATTGTTCGTATACCTTTTGCAAAGGAGAGTCTTCAGATGAATCATCAAATTCCGGAATATACATTGAACGATGGCTTGAAAGTGCCTGCAATTGGATTTGGTACCTATAGTTTAAAAGGTGAAGAAGGCGTTGAATCGATCGCGTCCGCAATGGATACGGGTTATCGATTAATTGATACGGCGTATAACTATGAGAATGAGGCAACGGTGGGCAGAGCAATCAAACAAAGCTCCATCGCCAGAGAAGAACTGCTCATTTCCTCGAAGCTGCCGGGGCGTTATCACGCTCATGATAAAGCACTTGTGGCGATCCAGGAATCCCTGTACAGAGCGGATCTGGATTATTACGACCTGTATCTGATTCACTGGCCCAATCCGAAAAAGGACATGTATGTCGAGGCCTGGCAAGCACTGATCGAAGCCAAAAAACGTGGATATATCCGATCCATTGGAGTCAGCAACTTCCTGCCTGAGCACAATGATCGGCTGATTAAGGAAACGGGGATAGCGCCGAGTCTGAATCAGATTGAGCTGCATCCGTTCTTTGACCAAGCCGATCAGCGGGAACAGGATAAAAAGCATGGCATCGTGAACGAATCCTGGAGTCCGATTGGACGTGGCAATGATGCCGTACAGGATATTCTGAAGGATGAGAACATTCTTCGGATTGCGGAAACGCATGGCAAAACGCCAACCCAGATCATTCTGCGCTGGCATGTTCAACTGGGTTCCATTCCCATTCCGAAAGCCGGCTCCTTGCAGCATCAACAGGAAAATATCGATATATTCGATTTTGAGTTGAGCACAGAAGAGATGCAGGTCATCTCTGTATTTAATCGTCCAGATGGACGTTTGTGGGATCAGGACCCAAGCGAGTACGAAGAATTTTAAAGAACGACAAATGAAGGGCTGCTCTCATGTCAGATATGACAGGAGGCAGCCCTTTATTGCTTTATTGTTGAAGCATATTAAGCAATGTTGCAGTTTTTCATGTTGCGTAATTTCTGTTTACTGTTCAGCAGGGATACGGAAGGTCAGAATCTCATACGGTTTGATATCAAAAGAAATTCGACCATTTTTCATGGCGCATTCCGCTTCGTTATTCTCGAGCAAATCACACGCGTACGCCGTAGCACCTGCTCCCTCAGGCAATTGCAGGGAAGCACGGCTGCGGCGGCCATGTGCTTCGTAGACTCGGATGATCATATCATCGTTGTTCTCGGCTTTTTTGATAACCTCCAGCACGACATTATCCTGATCGACCGATGCAATTGACCATGTTCCCGGCAACGTACCGGTTTGCGGACTTACTTCACGGGCAACCAGCGGACGGTTGAGATCATAAGCAGCTTGGATGACACGTCCTTCACGGAAGTCGCCCTGATGCGGATAGAGCGCGTAGGTGAATACGTGCTGCTCTTTGTCGGCATTTTCATTCGGGTACGTTGCGCTCTTGATCAGCGACAGTCGCATCACCGAGTTATGAATATCATATCCGTATTTGCAGTCGTTCAGCAGAGCAACACCGTACCCGTTCTCCGCCAGATCGGCCCACTTCTGCCCGCATACTTCAAACCGGGCTTGATCCCAGCTCGTATTACGGTGGGTAGCACGCTCAACGTTGCCGTACTGGATTTCGTAGACGGCCTTTTCACTCCAGATATCCAGCGGGAAAGCGGCTTTCAGCAGCAAATGCTCCTGCTTCCAATCCACAAACGTACGGAAATCAATCCGGCGCGTGTGCGCATAGAAGATGATCGTCTGCTCAATGACCGAGTCCAGGAACTGTCGCTTCACTTGAAGCACGGAACGTACCGGCCCACTTTCAACCCACTCCAGCGACTGCAGGTCATTAATCTCCCACATATGCTGTTCATAATAATCGTCAATGTTCCATGCCTCGTATTCCGCAGGTCGATCCTCGAACACTTGCAGCACGTTACCACGCTTGCCAGACTGAAGCAGCTCACGGCCCTCCAGCTTGTCCCATACGGATGTGAACTCGGCACTTTCATTCAGGTGAATATCGTACCAAGGTGTATGGATGTGGCGCCGATCTGCTTCCCACTGTGCAACCGATACGCCCGCAACAAGCTCGTCTGTCAGATCTGGTGTAATTCGGAAGGATTTATACCCGGATGCAGGCACGTTCTCTGCAAGGAATACAAGTCCGCCTTCGGGAGTCCGCTGGCTTGGTACAGGGCGATCTCCATCATAGACGGTTACTTTTCTCGCAAAAGCAGGCAGTTCAACCACATCCGTCCGTACAAATCCGGTCGTGTTGAATACTACAATGGCTTCGCCATCAGATGTAATTTGGCTTGCAATGCCGTTCAGCGCACTGTCTTTCAGCTCATCCGTGACACGCAGAACTTCTTCATATTGCTCCTTGGAATCCACATATACCTGCTCAATGGAGCTGCCCGGGAGAATATCATGGAACTGGTTCAGCATCGTCAGCTTCCATGCATGCTCCAGTGCATCGGTTGGATAGGCCGCCTGTGCATTCGCCTGACGATGAATCATGGCATACAGCTCGGCATCGGCCAGCGCAAATTCACTATGACGGTTGTACCGTTTGTTACGCGCCATGGAAGTATAGGTACCCCGGTGATACTCCAGATACAGCTCACCCGACCAGCGAGGAACGGAAGGAACATCAGCCAGATTTTGCTCCAGCTTCTCGAAAAACTCGCGTACAAAGGTACGTTTCACCGCAGGTACACCCGGCAATCCGACATCAAGTCGTCTGCCATGCTCCAGCATCTCTTCGGTTGGTCCGCCGCCGCCATCTCCGAATCCGAAACATTGCAGGACATCTGCATTGATGTTTTTGTTCTGGTATCGTTGCCACGTGCCTTTCACTTGCGAAGCATTAAATCGTCCATTATAGGTCGTTTCGAAGCGACGCTGCCTGAAATCAGGGTGTTTGTCATAGTCTGTTGCTGTGATAAAGTGGGTCAGGACCTCTGATCCGTCGATTCCTTTCCAGTACATCGTATCGTTTGGAATTTGGTTTGTATCATTCCAGGCAATTTTGGTTGTCATAAAATAATCAATGCCGCTCTTGCGCATAATCTGCGGCATAGCTGCACTATAACCAAATACATCCGGCAACCAGAGCACACGGTTCTCCACACCGAATTCTTCCTTGAAGAAACGTTTCCCGTATATAATCTGACGAATCATGGATTCACCCGAGATCAGGTTACAATCGGCTTCCAGCCACATTGAACCTTCCGCTTCCCAGCGGCCTTCGGCCACCTTTTCTTTGATTTTTTCATATAGGGACGGGTAGTCTGCTTTCAGGTATGCATACAGCTGGGGCTGAGAGGACATAAAGGTATACTCCGGGAACTTGTCCATCAGATACAATACACTCGCGAAGCTACGAATGACCTTCTCCCGAGTCTGATCCAGCGTCCACAGCCATGCCACATCGATATGCGTGTGTCCGATACAGTGCACGGTAGGGATGTGGTCAAAGGCAGGGCGGATATCACCATAGACATGATCTTGCAGATATCGGCGCGCTTCCAGTACCGACGCATGGAATTCTGCACTGTTTTCCTGACGCAAATCCAGCAAATTCACGGCTTTATTCAGATGTTCGACCAACTTCAGGCGCTCCAGATCATCCTCACGCAACAGATCCGCAGCATCCAGCGCAGCCTTGAGATCGTAATACAAATCGGAGACTTGCTGATGATGCTCGGCGATATATACATTTAGAAAAACATCCGCAGCAGACGTACTGCAATACGCATATAATGCCAGTTCGAATTCATCACCTTTTGCCGCAGCGGGTGTCAGGTCAATTTCCGTATGGTTCACGTCTAGACCGCAGATCAGTTCCCCATTGAGGAATGCTAAGAATTGCGGATTATCGTAATTCCAGATGTCATCAGCACCAGTAACGATGGTACACACGACCTTTTTTCCTTCCAGATGATCCGGAATTCGAATGCGGGTTTTAAAGCAGCTGTGTACATCTTTGCCACCCCAGCCATCACCCTTACGGAATACGTTCCAGGAGGAAGGGTCCTCATGCACCAGTTCCCAGGAGTGGTATCCACTTTCTTTATGATAAAGCTCAGGGATATATGTCTTTGAGGTTAGTCGTGCACGTTCCAAGTGTTTCACAATGGTATGGATTCGAGTATATAAGGAATTCATTTTCATGTTGGTTTCCCACCTTGGTTTGTAGTAAGTACAGGCTGTAGTCGTTGTTGGAGTGATAATACTGCAAGCGCTAACATATCAACTCTATCATAACAAAAGAGAAATGGGCGAAACTATGTATTGTATGCTGAAAATAACGTCTTTTTATTGCATTTCATGCTAAAATAAAATCATTAGAATCAGGATAGGGGACATGTCCATGACACCATCGGTTTTGGCATACGAGCAAGGATATGCGATCCATGTGAACCAGCCTGGAGATTCACTTTTTTATCATCTGGATTATGACGAGCGCTCCCATGAACTGAATATGGAATTTCAGCATTTCCATGATTTCTATGAAATCTGTATTCTTCTGGATCGAACAGCTGCGCACATCATTGAAGGCAGTTTATATGAGATCCAGCCTCTGGATATCGTTCTGCTGCGGCCTTCATTGCTGCATAAAACGCAATATCCGAAGGGTGCTCCGCCGAAACGATTGATGATTACCTTTGCCATGCCACGTAATACACCTGGTCTTGAGAGCGGTTACACAGAGCTGTTTTCGATTTTTAATAAACCGGTCCCGATATTCCGATTTACAGAAGAAAGACGCAAGGAAGTCCTCGCGCCGATCAATGATATTTTTGCTATATCGCAGCAGCCTTCTGTCCTTCAATCGGTTATGATTCATAGCAAGTTCGTGGAGTTTCTCTGTGCTCTTCATCGTTACTCACCAGAGAACGGGTATGTGCGTGAAGAGACTGGATCAGCGATGTCCAGGCGCATGTATGCCATTGCCTCTTATATTCACAGCCATTATCAGCAGGATTTATCTTTGGACGAGGTATCCAAGCGCTTTTATGTAAGTGCCCATCACTTGTCTCGCCAATTCAATAAGGTTACCGGCTTCACCTTCACAGAGTACGTGCAGATGACCCGTATTCGGAATGCCCAGCAAATGCTGCTGAATTCGAGTGAGAAAATCACAGATATTGCTGCACAGTGTGGGTTCACAAGCTTTTCCCAGTTCAATCGCATCTTCAACAAACAGAACGGAATGTCACCAAGTGCATATCGCCGAAGCAGACGTTCGCAGAGCGAGCGTGAAGTTATACTTGTGGGTGAGAGACCCGAACCACTTGGGAGCCTAGAGTGAGTGGGACGAGGAGAGTGATGGACAGACCTAAAATCTACTTAACATGTTACTCTTTTCTGAATAGAAGCTTTTTATAAAAGAAAGAATAGAGAAGAGAAATGGTATATTGTTTGGTCCATATATTTACGATTCAGCTAGGGACAAACCGCCATCATACATCCGATATACTCTGTCACAATATTCAAGCATACGCTCATCATGGGTAACCATAATGGCCGCCTTTTGGCGTGATTTCACTTCTTGCGCGATTAGACTAACCACTTCATGGGCTCGTTTGGTATCCAAACTGGCGGTTGGTTCATCGGCTAAGATGATGTTGGGATTATTCATTAAAGAACGAGCAATGGCTGTCCGTTGTTTCTCACCACCGGATAACTCTTCGGGAAAACTTTTTAACTTCAAACCCAGCCCCAGTTCTTCCAGCAGCTTGGAGGCAAATGCCTTATCCTCTTTTTTAATCGTCCCGGTCATCCTTTTTACAACTAGCAGTTGATCCAGAACATTTAGATAGGGAACTAGATTTGAAGATTGCATAATAAATCCAACTTCTTGCAGCCTTATATTAGATAGCTCTTTCTCCGTAAGCTTCGAAATATGATTTCCGTTTAGTTGAATATCTCCTTCGGAGGCTTTCAGCATGGCCCCAGCAATAGATAAGAATGTACTTTTACCAGAACCAGAAGGTCCGACTACAGCAACAAACTCCCCCGGTTCCACGGATATGGATACATGATCAAGCGCGGTGATCCGATTGTTTCCTTCGGCATAATACATGGTGACTTCCCGCATGTGCAGTCCCTTACTCATTATTCAACCCTCCCGAGCGCCTTAAGCGGATCAATCTTAGTAATTTTGCGAACAGATACCAGTGAACTTAACATAGCAATAACCAGCAAGATAATAGAATAATTGAAGACAAGACTGGTTTCCAGCTTAAATGGCATTCCTTTTGGCATAATTGCTGCTGTCCCATAAGTTAGCAAGATTCCAACAACAATACTAGTCAGCGAAAGTACAAACACTTGCGAGATAATGGCTTTTCCCAAGAAACGGTTACTAGCGCCTATCGCTTTCATAATGCCAAACTGGTTGGTTTTTTGCATCGTAATGACATAGAAGAATACCCCGAGTACAAATGCAGAGATCGCGAGTAGAAATGCAAGCATCATTAGAATCGTACCGTTCTCTTCTTTGTATCCTGGCATTCCTTGTACAGCTGCTGCTCGGGTAACTGTATCTGTGCTGGATAACTCTTTATTTATAGCTTCTGGATCAATATTCTCGCCTTGTAACATGATCGCATTAACCGGTCCGGCAATTCCTTTATCTGAACTTGGAGCCGCGAAGGCAATCTTCCGCCATTCAGCCATTGGGGTAAATACGGATGCAACGTGGTTATACGTCTGATTCTCCACATATCCGATAATTGTCAAGGATTCAGTCGTTCCATCCAGTTGAAACGTGTCCCCAAGTTGATAGCCCTCATCTTTCATGGTTGAATTCACCACGACACCCGTAGGGTTCTCGGAAGACAGGCTTTTACCTTCTACAATAGCTGGTTCCAAAAAGCTTCCTGGGTCAATTCCTATAATCGCTATATCGACTTTATCTTCATTCTTGGTACTCGTCTCTTTCATTGCTGTTGCCATCGTACTTCCCATAGGGGATGCAGCATCCACATTAGGAAGTTGTTCCGCCTTCGCCACCAGTTGATCTGACAGCAGTGACTTGCTCATGGAAGACTGAGCTCCTTCTTCAAAGATGACATAATCAGCCTTCATGGTCTTGAATGTTGATGCGGCTAGCGTAGATAATCCATTTCCCAGACCGGATAAAATAAATACCAACCAAGCCATTAGTACGAAGATAATGATAATCATCAAAAACTTCATTTTATTATGCATTAACTCCTTCATCGCTAAAAACATGTTCTGTTCAACTCCTTCTCTATCTTTTTTTGACACAAGTGTCAATTTAGATGCGCGGCCACGTGGTCTTCATTATTAAACGATATAAATGACACTTGTGTCAAATTAAAGCCAAGAATAAAGTTAGCTCTTGGCTCCTCCGATCCACATTTGGAACAGCAGCTTTCCCCAATCAGGCGTAGGGATATTTAGCATATTAGGCGTATTAATTAAGTTAAAAAAAACACCAATAAGTACAGGTAGAGGAATATCTTGTCGCAGGGCTTGATCCTGCTGAGCGCGTTCAAACAAGCGTGATAATTGAATTTTTAGGGTCTTATGTGCTTCCTCAATAAATTCAAGATCTCTCGTTGCCGCAGCAGAATTAGTTGTATTAATTTTACTGGCATCTCCCAGAAGTTGATGGAGCGTAGATTCTTCTGCGTAGATCAGAAGCAGTTGCTCAAGAGCATCCATTGGATCTGTCTCATCAATGGCTAATGAATTCTCTAATACGGTTGATATGGAGCGCTTCATACAAGCAGCAACAATCTCTTCTTTATTAGAGTAATACTGATATATCGTGCTTCGGGCTCCGGACAGATGCTGTGAGAGCAGCTTGAGATGAAAACCGTCATAGCCATGCTCAAGTACTAATTTTTTAGTTGTGTCCAGTAGCTCTGTTTCAGTAAAAGATTGTTTTCGTCCCATTAAATCTCTTCCTTTTTATCATTTAAAATCGGTGTGAACTTCACGTAATCGATGTGTACTGCAGGTCTACAGGAGTTCTCCACTTTACTTGCTTATTATGATCAGTTTAGCATATGTTTGATGGCCATAATACCAACCAAGACTCTTGGTCTGAATAAATGGGTGGACGATATACAAAAAGGCAAACCCTTGAACTTACAGAGGGTTTGCCTTTTTCCTTCTATTTATCGAATACCGAATATATACCGATACGAATACAATTGATCTTACGATCAGACTCACGCATGTACCGAATAAATCTTGATGTTATCCTCGATCCTTCGGCGCCAGCTCAATAGCAGAGCGGATGGCAGCCAGCATGCTTTTATCATCGGCGATATTTTTACCAGCGATATCGAAGGCTGTACCGTGGTCAACAGACGTACGGATGATACCGCCTTTCAGACCAACGGTGATGTTCACGCCTTCTTCAATGCCCATTACTTTGATCGGTGCATGGCCTTGGTCGTGATAGCAGGCTACGACGATATCGAAGTCACCTCGACCAGCGCGGAAGAAGAGTGTGTCCGCCGGGAGTGGACCAACGACGTTAATGCCTTCCTGCTGTGCACGTTCGATACCGGGCTGAAGCTTCTCTTCTTCTTCTCCATTACCGAACAAGCCGTTCTCTCCAGCATGAGGATTGATTCCGCATACGGCAACGCGCGGATTCTCAAAGCCTGCTTTTTTCAACGTATCATGAGCAAGCTTCACGACGGTGTAGGTTCTTTCCGGGTTAATACTTGCAATGGCATCGATCAGACCCATGTGTGTTGTCAGGTGAATAACGCGCAGATTCGGCGTGGTCAGCATCATCGAGAAGTCTTGTGTATCCGTCAGGTCTGCCAGAATCTCGGTGTGCCCCGGATACAGGTGCCCGCCCTGATGAAGAGCTTCCTTGTTCAATGGCGCGGTGCAGATGGAGTGAATCTGCTGTTTTTTGGCAAGATCAATGGCTTTGGCGAGAAACTGGAATGCTGCATCTCCAGCCACGGCAGATACTTTACCGTATTCCAGATCCGCAGGAACGAGGTTCAGATCAATCACATCCACAGTACCGAATTCATACTTGGCTTCAGAAGGCTCTTGAATCGCGTTAACGTTCAGACTTGAACCGATGACAGGCAACACACGCTCCAGAATCTTTGCATCACCGATAACGAGTGGATTGCACTGATTGTACATCTCTTGATGACCCAGTGCTTTCATAATAATCTCCGGTCCAATACCTGCTGCGTCGCCCATCGTAATTCCAATTGTAGGTTTCATACGAGAATACCCCCTTTTAATTTTTGAATCGCATGGATAAAGACATCCGGTTTACCGAATCCGCCTGCTTTGGTAATCACATGCAGATCATCAATCCCTATAAACTTGGAGATCGGCACGCCGATTTCAAGCTCATCCAGCAACTCGAAGCCGCTAATATTCCATTTCAGACAGATTTGTTTTGCTGTATCGCCACCGGTCATGGATACCCCTTTGAACAATCCCTCTTCCAGCAGTCTGGCACAGATCTCACCCATCGCAAGTACAATCTCGTTGCTGACTTCCGTGTGATTGAGACCACGAATTTCGCCCGTTGCTCGTGCCAGTTCGATATCCACCTGTTCAGCGGTGGAGTAGAGGACAACATCTTGTCCTTCCAGCGCTTTGTCTCGAACCTCGTTATATACACGTTCCATCTCTTCCGCGCGGTCTGCGGTTGCGGATACCGCTTTGAAAGAATGGAAGGAGACTGAAGCTACGCGGGACTTGCGCATCAAGCGATGCAGCTGCTCTCGGGAGTTTTTGTTCACGCTGCCAACCACCGTTAGGATTGGACCGGGATTCTCCGGGATATCAAGTGACGAAGCCCTGGATTCCAACTCGTAATGTGCGGGGAGGTAATTGGCAATGCCCGCCGAACCTGCCCAAGTAAAGGTATACTCCAACTCGCGAGTCATCTGCAGGATCAGTTCCAGATGGCGTTCTTCAGTGGAGTCCACCATCACATACGGAATGTTATTTGTTTTCAGCTGCTCCAGCTTGGTGCGAATATGATTCTGCCCGGCTTCCAGATCGGCGACGGTGATCTCGCCAACTTCGTACTTGGTCTGTTGTTTCAACAAGTCCGGAAGGTAGGAAATCGTTACAGGTGTCTTCGGATCATGGGCAATTTCAGTATCTGCCAGCGGAACGCCGTTCAGGTAATGGATTCCTTCCAATATCGTCCGGTTATTTTTTGGATAACCCGGGGCAATCATCATAAAGTCCGGCTTTACGACATCATATACAGCATCAATCTCGATGCCGATATTACCACGCATGGTGGAGTCCATTTTTTTGAAAATCGTCTCAAATCCGTTGTTCGTCAGCAATTCAGCAGCCTGATATACACGGTCATAGGCTTCCTGCGAGGATATGGAACGACTATCTGTATCAAAGACAACGGCATCGTAACGTGTAAGAGGTCCTTCATCTATATTAAAAAGAACACTGGTCTTCAAGCCGTGACGGGCAAGCTGCACCCCGCTGTCATTGGCACCGGTCAAATCATCTGCAATAATGGCTAATTTCATGCAGTCATCCCTCCTTGTAAGCACAATTTAATAAAAAGTCTGTTCAGATCATCCATTAAGCACAGATTAAGCACATTAAATCAGGTGATACCCATTTATGTGGTTGGTCGTTGATTGTATTTCTCGACTCCGCCTGATTTCTCCAGTCGTTTGGAGAGGAACCCGATGAAGATCGGCAACAGGATGGCTGTTGTTACAACGCTCGCTGCAATTTGTACCGTAGCAATCTCGGCAATCGGGCCAAATGAAGCATTAGCAGCCACGATGGCAGCAGGTGTACCTACGGCATTCCCGGCTGTTGAACCTTCGGAAGCACCCACGATGGGGTTCCAGCCGATGGCTTTAAAGAGCAGGAAACCGATTCCGCCCGTTAATAACACGGTTAACACACCCAGTAAAATTCCGCTAAGACCACCTTGAATGATGGAGGAGAAGCTAATGTTCATACCCAGAGCAAATGCAAAGAACGGAACAAGTTTGTCACTGCCTTTATGCAGCCATTCCGCCAGATTGCGGTCCAGATTACCAATAATGACACCAACGATGAGCGGAAGCAATACCGCGACAAAGGCCATAGGGGAAAACATACCGTTTGCAAAACCCATCGCACCAAAGATGGAGAGCGCTACCATGGTCAGGAAAGGACCATCACTGAGAGCCAGGAAAGGGTAGGCTGCTTTGTCATCTTCTTTCCCGTATTGGCCGGCGAGAGCAATGTACAAACCGCCATTAGAGTTAGTCATCGCAGCAATAATCGCAAGCGGGGCCAGACCGAGAAATAACCCGTTTGAATCCGCGAACAAAATAGCGATAAAACCAAGGGCTGCACCAATCACCCATTTGAACGTAAGCAAGGTCAAACCTTTGCCGACAGAGGAACCTGCTGTTTTAAACGTAATCTGTGTACCCGCAATGAACAGGAACAGGGCAATCAACGTACTGGCACTGTTAACAAAAAGTGCTTCCGTGAATCCGCCAATGCGCAGGGCATTCGGGAAGAATGTATTAATGGTTGCACCAAGTAACAGGGGAACGACCATCATACCGCCAGGGATGCGATCTAAAGTTGCTTTAATGTTCATAGTAGTAGCTCCTTATGAAGTAATCGTTTTTATGAAGCGCTTGCAGGGATTATATTATCCCATATCGTTTAATATAGCAACAATAAATTATTGTTAAATTTTAAATACGCTGTTAACTGTTTAAAAATGCAACACATAAAAGCGATAAAAAAGACGCAAACTTAAAGTTAATCTTTAAGTTTACGCCATAATGTGGCCCGGTTAATCCCCAGACGCTCTGCGGCCTTTGATTGATTGTTATTTTCCTCCTGAAGCACGAACTGAATAACTTCTTTCTCAATCTCCTTCAGCGTACCGTTCAACTTCATTGGGCTTGAAGAAGGTTGCTGATCCAGCAAGCGGGACAAGGTAGCCGTGGTGATTACATAATCTTGTTCGTTGAGTGCAGCCTGCTTGATCAGATGTTTCAGCTGGTTGACATTCATATGTGTGATCTGATCTTGGATCAGCTGTAGAGCATCTTCTTTGATTCTCACCGCAGTAGTTCCGTATTTGTGGTAGTAATCCGTCAGGAAATGCTGCATCAGTGGAGCCAGATCCTCTGGTCTATCCGCAAGATTTGGCATCATGATTGTATTAAGCTCCAGATCAAGTGACCACTGCGGGTTCATTATCTGTTCCCCGAGTATAAACACCCCAATCTGATTTTGAAGGCAGTTCTGGATAAAGGCGAGCAACTCCGGATCTTCCATACGTGTTTCCATTTGGTTAATCTCTACATTTCTAACCTTGGCGAGTGGTATCTTGTGCAAATGACCGGGCGGAACTTGCGAGAGATCCATCTGTAATAAGAGTCCGCCACCTGAGTACATCTGATGAATATGTTTGACCAGAAAAGATTTACCGGAATCTGCTTCACCCCGCAGATAGATCGGTTCATGATTCTCGTAGTGTGCCCGAATGTTCTGTAATACCGCCTGCATGGCAGGGGATTCGGCAACGATAGGCTCCATCGATGCGTCCGTAAACGTTGTTATGCCGAATTGTGCAAAGGCATAGGGTTGTCCTTTTTCCAGCATATATACCTTGTAGTTCTTGTTGTCCAGGGTCGTTTCATAGGCGTTAACCGTGAGCTGGTAATCGTCCACCATGAACACATTTTGGATCTGGGATTGATGGAACTCCAGGCTGGTGTTGGTCAGATATATGTGATTATCGGTTAGCGGATTTTTCTCAAAATCGGTCAGGTTCTCGAATACAACTTCATTCCGTTCATTTAAAATAAGTAAATTGGGATGTTCCCGTGTAACCAGGTCATTCAGGATGATCGATATCGCATGATTTTTGCTCAAATAACGGTAGACCAGCTGTGCATCCTCCATCGCTCTAAGGATGGATTCCTGGCCAGATTGGATTAACAACCCCTCCAGACCATAGGTCTTCGCAGTGTTGACGGTGATCACATCTCCGACAATCTGTCGGTACCCGGAAGCTTTCAACTCCAAGAGTAATCGTGCCACATCTTCCGAGCTATGTATGGTATAGACCTTGAGGGGCAGATCCATCAGATCAATAATGGATTGTGCACCAGAGGTGATGTTGGAGAAGCCAACAATAGCTGTTTGGCCGTTAAACTGGCTTGCCAGTGTAAGTGAACGAATCATATCATAGCCCGATAACTGCACATCAATGACGGGAATGGTCACTGCTTTTTTAATGAGTTGGGCGGTTCCGCCGCGGCTGATGATAATCTCTGCACCATTTTTCTCAGCTTGAGTTGCTAATTCCACACCGTTTGCCAAGTCGCCCACGTCCGTCTGAATGGCTAACTGGGGAAAACGAGGAATGCACTCTTGTATGATAGGAATCATCGATTCGTAGGGAGCAATAAAGTGAACTCGTGTACGCATAATTTTCCTGCCTTTATAGAAAACTTTGATCCCCTTATTATAGCCAACTTGCGAAGGAATGGCACCTATGGGGGAACCAGCCCTGTTGTATCTGCAAAATGCCTGTGTGTTATGCCTTCATAACTCTCCGAGTGGAATGTGATGAAGTACACTGAATCGAATCGTTATGTATTTCAAAATTAATGCATAATTGCACAAGATAAGTATAGAGAAATGAGGAGATTTCATATGGGAGACATTCATAAAGTAGCTGAGCCGGATCACATCATTAAGGATGTTGTCGGGAAGTTCCCGTGCAGGGTGCTGTGGAGTGAGGGCCGCCCATGCTTGGAGTATCAGGGGGAAGAGGATGTGGCGTTAATAACCGAATACGTCCATAAAACGTATAATGTTGAACTATTGGATGTGTTTTTCACAGCGGTGGAAAGCCTTCCGGTCGAGCCGTAGTTAGGTAGGGATTTGTGGATTGCGGGCAAAGGACTAAAACTCATAATACCGATCCAAATCGGATCGCAGAGGAAAGTGTGCTGTTCATTAAAGGACTGTGATTGAGGAAGAATGATACTGATAATTATGAGTGATTTTTTTTGATTATAAGGCGACACTATAAGTGCTCGTCTTTTCTTATATTACGTTTTTATAGTACGGATTTGGATCGTAGTAACTCCACTTGCCATCGTGAAATGTGAAACGTATGTGGGCGTATTCATGTATTATAGTATACATATGAACTTTTCGGAGGAGGAACAAGTAATGGGAATCTTATCGAGGTTTAGAGACGTGATGAAGGCCAATGTGAACCACATGTTGTCTCGGGCGGAAGACCCGGAGAAAAGTGTGAATGAATATATGCGCAGCCTGAGCAGTGATCTGGGTCAGGTGAAGGCTGAAACGGCAGCGGTGCTGTCGGATGAGAGCCGTGCGAAGCGAGCATTCGATGAGTGCAGCACCGAGGTCAAGAAGTTACAGCGGTATGCGGAAAAATCGACGGAGTCGGGAGACGAAGACAAGGCACGTGGTTTTCTGGAGAAGAAAGTGAAGCTAGCTGACAAATTGAACGAATTACAGGTTGCCTATGAACGTGCTTCTGCCAAAGCGAAGATGATGAAACATATGAATGATAAACTCGTTGCAGATCTGGGGAAATTGGAGGCGCGGCATGCAGAACTGAAAGGTCGCATCGCAGATGCAAAGGCGCAGCAACAGGCCAACGAACGGAATGCATCTGCGGGCAGAGCTGATGCTACATTGAAGGCCATGGAAGACAAGGCGAATCAGGCGCTGAACGAAGCAGAGGCTTTGGCAGAACTTCGTGCTGGGGCACAGGAAGATGATTTGGACGAATTAATTGCCCAGTTGGAGAGGGACATGAACGCAGATGCGGGTAATAATGAGAGTGCGTCGCCAAGTGCAGAGGAAGAACTCGCAGCGATTCAGGAAAAGCTGAAGAATAAGTAATACGTTACACCATTTCGTTAACATTGAGGTGAGCAGATGCCGGTTATTGAATATAAATGTCCAAACTGCGGCAGTGGTATGATCTTTGACAGTGTGTCAGGTGCATTATCCTGTCCCAGCTGCGGCCGCGAGGACAACATAGAGCAGATCCCCGATCCCTTGAAGAGACAAGTATTCACCGAAAATGAGGTCAAAGAATACCACTGTAACAGCTGCGGAGCTGACATTGTGACAGAACCGGAGACCAGTGCGACGACATGCAGTTTCTGCGGTGCAGCGGTTGTACTCAGTGATCGGCTGACAGGCAATCTGGCCCCCGCGATGGTGATTCCCTTTTCTATTAACAAGGATCAAGCCAAGCAGGCTTTCAAAAAGTGGTGCAAAAACGGCCTTTTAACGCCAAGTGGCTTCATGTCCGCCGATCGGATTCAGAGCATTACCGGCATGTACGTGCCGTTCTGGTTGTACGAGTTACATAACAAAATCGAAGTGCATGGTCGTGGCACCAAGGTCAGATCCTACACCCAGGGCGACTACCATTACACGGAAACACAGCATTTCGATATATACCGCAGAATTCGGCTGAATTACGTGAATCTGCCCATCGATGCATCGGAGAAAATGAAGGATGAACTGATGGATAAGCTGGAGCCTTTCCCATATAACCAGCTGAAATTGTTCAAGACCCCGTATCTGGCGGGGTACATTGCGGAAAAATACAGTTATACGGACGAGGAACTTTTTCCACGGGCCAAGGATAAAACGAGATCGTACATTGATTCTTATATTGCCTCAACTGTATCCGGATATACCAGCGTGAGCTACACGGACAAACAGATTGATACTACGCTCAAAAATGCAGACTATGTGCTGCTCCCGGTGTGGATGGTCAACTATGACTACAATCGGGCACAGTATACCTTTGCCATGAATGGTCAGACAGGGAAAGTGGTCGGCAAACCACCGATCAGCAAAGCCAAAGTGGCAGGATGGTTCGCAGGGGTATCAGCGGTCTCGTTGTTGTCACTGAAGCTGATTTCCTGGATGATGGGAGGTGGATTCTTATGAGAAAAAGAACCCCTCTGGCCGTGATGGCTACGCTCATTTTACTTATGATCACCCTTGTTGCTCCGTTGATTCCCATGTCATCGGTATCCGCAGCGGAGAGCAAAAATCTCATCTACGATGAGGCCAACCTGCTGAGTGAGCAGGAGATAAGTGAATTGAATCTACTTGCGAATCAGTATGGTGCGGAACGGCAGACGGATTTTGTAATCTATACCTCCAATAACGAGGAGCATAAAAGTGAAAAACTGCTTACCGAAGACTTTTATGACGATCAGGGATTTGGTTACGATAAAACGCATGGAAACGCAGTTATTCTTACAATAGACATGTACAATCGGAAGATGTATCTGGCTGGTTTTCACAAAGGGGAAGAGTACATCGATAATGGCAGAGCCGATAAAATTACGGCCAAAATTGCCCCAGATGTATCGGATGGAAAATATAGATTGGCTTTTGAAAAATATCTGGAGCTCTCCTACGAATATATGGATCTTAAGCCCGGGGTAAACCCGGATAATATCCTCTTCAATACGTGGTTTCAACTTGCTGTATCCGGGGCAATCGGAGGAATTGTAGTTGGTGTAATGACCCATCGTTCTGGAGGACGTGTCACGGTCAATCGTGCGACTTATGAGGATTCCAGTAACTCCAGTGTAATTGATCGTCAGGATCGGTACATTCGTACAACGGTCACCAAACACAAGATTGAGAAGAACAATAACAACGGTGGCGGAGGAGGCGGCGGAGGCACCACCCAAGGTGGCCATTCCCATAGCGGTAGCAGCCGATCTTTCTAGCATCACGGACATTCGCAATAACTTAATGCAGGCATGTTGGGTACACAATGCTTACTAATAGAAGGGATGGGAATTAGTATGGGATTTTTTAGAAATCAGTTTTCGAATGTGGTGGAATGGGAAGAATTCAGAGATGACATGATATTTTGGAAGTGGAGTAACCGAGAGATCAAGAAGGGGAGTAAACTCATCATCCGTTCCGGTCAGGACGCCATTTTCCTGAATAACGGTAAAGTGGAAGGCATTTTCGAGGACGAAGGATCATTTAATATCGATTCCGAGATCATTCCATTTCTTTCTACATTAAAAGGATTCAAATTTGGATTCAACAGCGGCATGCGGGTCGAAGTCTTGTTTGTAAATACAAAAGAGTTCACCGTTCGGTGGGGCACACAAAGTCCGGTGTTGATTCCAACACCACAACTCCCGGGCGGGATGCCGATTCGGGCGAACGGTACATTTAATTTTAAAGTAAGTGACTATGTCACCCTGATTGATAAGATTGCAGGCATCAAGCAGAGTTATCTGGTGGAGGATGTCAAAATCCGAATCACTTCCGTTCTGGATCAGCTTCTGATGAAGTGGATTAGCCGCGAAGGGAAGGATATGTTCAACCTGCAGGCCAACGCATCGGATATTGCCAAAGGTATTCAGGAAGATCTGGATATGCAGATGATGGACATCGGCATTGGGATTACCGGTTTCCAGGTGATGAGCTTCAATTATCCAAAAGAGATTCAGGATATGATTACAAAGACCGCTTCGCATGAGATGATTGGTAATCTGCAAAAGTATCAGCAGGTGAGTATGACAGACGGTATCTCATCCGGTAAAGTACAGGGCGGCGGCGCGGCCTCAGATATGGCTGGTATGATGATGGGTATGAACATGGCCAATGAAATGATGAAGAACATGAACCAGAATCAAGGCCAAAACCAGAACAATAATTCCAATTCGTCTCAGAATCAGAATAACGATCAGAAACCAGCGGGAAATAGCAACGGTGGTTCAAATACATCTTCATCTACAGAAGGCAACAAGAAGCCAAACTTCTGCCCGAACTGTGGAGCCAAAAATGAAGGAGCCAACTTCTGTCCAAATTGTGGTCAAAAGCTGGGCTAATCAAATAAATACATGTAGGGCTAGTCCAGCAGTGGTTGAGTTATTGCGGAGCTAGCCCTTTTTAATTTTGATAAAAGAGTTGACAACAGATCACAAATCATTTATCTTTAACTTAAGATATTTAATTTAAATATAAATAGCAACCCAAACAAATATCTTTAATCCATTACACAAGGAGAGATCAAGATGATGATCCCAACATTGACCAGAATAAATGAACTTTCAAGAAAAGCCAAAGAGGGCGGATTGACGGAGATGGAGAAAGAGGAACAGGTTCGTCTTCGCCAGGAATATCTGCAAACTTTTCGCGGTTCGGTCAACGACATTCTGCTGAATGCAACCATCTATGATCCCAACGGCGATGACGTGACTCCTGATAAATTGAAACAAAAACAGGCCAATCAAAATAACAACTAGAGTATAATTCGCTAGATCATATATCTTAATTTAAAGATAATACAAACTTACTATAAATCACTTACCAAACCAAGGAGGAAATAATCATGACTATTCAAACAGCAGGTATTCACCATATTACAGCTTTCGCAGGAGATCCACAGGCCAACGTTGATTTTTATGCCGGAGTTCTTGGACTTCGTCTGGTGAAAAAAACAATCAACTTCGATGCACCTGATGTATATCATCTGTATTTTGGCGATGAACACGGAAGCCCAGGTACCATCATTACCTTCTTCCCATCCGCTGGATCACCACGGGGCAAAATTGGCGGAGGTCAGGTCGGCATCACTTCCTATGTCATTCCTCCTGGGTCGATTGGCTTCTGGCAGAACCGGCTGGAACAGTATAACATTGAGGTAACCAAAACAAGTCGTTTCAATGAAGACCTGCTTCAATTCGAAGATAGCGAAGGCCTACGGCTTGAGCTTGTTGAACGTGAAGAAGGAGCAACCAGCACTTGGGCACACGAAGGGATTCCAACAGATAAAGCGATCAAAGGCTTCGGTGGTGCTGTCCTGTTCAGTGTTAATCCGCAAAGAACGATGGATGCTCTTGAGAAAATCATGGGATTTGTCAGAGTGAGTGAAAATGAAGAGTATGCCCGTTTCCGGTCCAGCGGGGATATCGGTAATGTTGTAGATGTTCCAGTGACCCGCATACCTCTGGGTATGGGCGGCGCAGGAACCGTGCACCATATTGCATGGCGCGCAAAAGACGATGAGGAGCATGCACAGTGGAGCGAAGCTGTACGTGATTACGGGTATCAACCGACTCCTGTTCGGGATCGTCAGTATTTTAACGCAATCTACTTCAGAGAAGCTGGCGGCATTCTGTTCGAAATTGCTACAGATCCTCCGGGCTTTGCCAAAGATGAACCTGCTGATTCGCTTGGACAAAAATTGATGCTGCCTGAGTGGTTTGAGAAATACCGGCCTCAAATTGAGGACAATCTGCAACCGATTGAAGTAAGAACACTCGCACCTGCTACAGCTGCGAATTAATAAGAGTTCTATTAGAAAAAACCTGAAAACGAAGCGTTCGCCTAAAAGCTTTCTGAAAGAAAGCTACATCGGAAGCATATGCTATCCCCGGATTTTCCCTTAGGAAAAGGGAATCAAAAAAATCTGGGGATAACAGCGATTGAAGGGTTACTCGTCATCGAAGTGTATGTGTAAATGAAAAACCTAAAGGAGCAACGAAGGATGATGGAGAAAAAGGTTACCTGGCTGGAGCTGTTTTACGATCTGCTCTTTGTAGCAGCGGTCGCCAAAGCGGGTCATGTCTTGTTGCATGCCGAACATGGAGTAATTACGTTTGAATATTTAATGAAGTTTGTGCTTATTTTTATCCCTGTTTGGTGGGCATGGGTCGGTCAGACCTTGTTTATTAACCGCTATGGTCAAGATATCCTGATCCATCGAATATTCCTCATCCTTCAGCTTCTGTCCGTTATGGTCATGACGGCAAGCCTCTCTACCCATTTTGACCAATACTACCTGTCCTTCTTCATTGGATATATCGGCTCACGGGCATTTACGGCGATTCAGTATCTGACGGCTCACAAGTCAAAAGGCGAGCATCAGCAGCAAGCGGCTCGTTACTTGGGTATCTGTTTCCTTATTGGCATATTGATCTCATCAGGTTCATTGTTCTTCGATTCCTGGTTACGCTACGTGATTTTGTATGCGGGGATTGCTGTGGACATTGTGCTTCCGCTGATCGGACGCAAAAATCTGGTGAAGGTACCGGTTCAGACCCATCACTTGTTGGAACGTTTCGCGCTCTTTACACTTATCCTGCTGGGTGAATCCGTGGTAAGCATTATCGCTGTGCTGCAAGCCGATCACTGGGATATGAAATCCATTCTGTTTGCCGCCTTTACGTCCATATTTGTCATTGCGATGTGGTGGCAGTACTTCGACAACGTGGAGAAAAAGGTCAGCAAAGAGATCCAGACTGCCGGGCAAGCGATCATATACGGCCATCTGTTCATCTACATCTCCATGAGTATGATCGCTGCTTCAATTCAGCTGTTATATCAGAATCAGTTAAACTATGTGTTCATGCTAGGGTTTGTATTTGGATCAACGCTGTTATATTTCTTGTCAACTTCCCTTGTGTTTCATCGCTACAGACACGCACATCTACGACTCCGGCCACGTCATCTGGCAGTCATGGTGGGGTTACTGGTGGCATTTGTCCTTGTTGATCTGGTCTACCGGGTTCCTGCTTATGTGATCATGGGCGAAGACATGTTATTCTTCTTGGTGTATGCGAAACTTACGACTTAATATGAGTAATATAAAATCAAGAAAAGTCACGGACAACAGGTGTCCGTGGCTTTTTATTATGCTGCTAATCCTGGACATTTTTTAATAATATATATAAAGCACAAATCTAATTTAATTTCTTCTATAGAATCTGTTAATATGAGACTATGTACAAGTGAATCTACCAGATCATAGAATATCTTTTATATCAAATGAGCGTACGTTTTGTTAGTTCATTTTATATATAGCGATTCGTAGATATGGGGATGACAATCAGGAGGGAAATCATTGAGCACACATCAAATCGGAGTTCCATTGGAAGGGTTTGCAGAGTTTAGTCGTACGGTTGCCGCAGAAGGAGCCGTTTTACTCAGAAATGAAGGCCAAGTGCTTCCACTTCGTGAAAACGAAAACGTTTCAGTTTTTGGACGGATTCAAGTCAATTATTATCGGAGCGGCACGGGTTCAGGCGGTAGTGTTCATGTGGCGTACACAACGAATCTATTGGATGGTCTGCGCAGCAAAAAGAATATAACGGTCAATGAAGAGCTGGCAACTGTCTATGAGAAGTGGATTGAGGAAAATCCATTTGATGATGGCGGAAAAGTATGGGCGGCCGAGCCATGGAATCAGAAAGAAATGCCTTTGACGGATGAACTTGTTGCACAGGCTAGAAGCAAATCCAGCAAAGCCATTATCGTGATTGGACGTACAGCAGGAGAAGACCAGGATAATGCGGATGCGCCAGGAAGTTACCAACTGACAGAAGATGAGAAAGCGATGTTGAAGCAAGTTACTTCGCAGTTTGAACACACAATCGTTGTGCTGAATGTCTCAAATATCATCGACATGAGCTGGTTAAACGAAACGTATCTACATCCGATCCAAAGCGTAATTTACTCCTGGCATGGCGGTATGGAGGGTGGTAATGCGATTGCCGATGTGCTGGCGGGGGACGTTACACCAAGCGGTAAACTGACAGATACGATTGCATATTCCATCGAAGATTACCCTTCGACAAGCAACTACGGCAATGAGTTCAAGAACCTGTATCAGGAAGATATCTATGTAGGTTATCGTTATTTCGAAACGTTTCGACCTGAGCGCGTTCACTTTGAATTCGGTTACGGCCTGTCTTATACGACGTTTTTGGCCCAACACGAAGAAGCAAAATCAGTGTCCAAAGACGGCGAAACCTACATTGAAGTTCGTGTAAATGTGACCAACTCAGGTACAACATATGCTGGCAAAGAGGTTGTGCAAGTCTATTATGAAGCACCACAAGGCAAACTGGGACAACCGGTGAAGGCTTTGGTGGCTTTTGGTAAAACAGGATTGTTGCAGCCGGGCGAGTCAGAACTTCTGACGATCAACTTCCCAATCCATGCCATGGCATCTTACGATGATGCAGGCGTTACAGGTCTTGCTTCCGCGTACGTATTGGAAGAAGGCACATACCGACTGCACGTAGGAACCAGTGTGAAACAAGCGCAGCATATCAGCATTGATGGCCAGGATGGATATGTGATTGAATCCCTTCAATTAGTGGAGCAACTGCAAGAAGCGATGGCCCCAACTGAAGATTTTACACGAATGAAACCAGGTTCGCGCAAGGAAGATGGATCTTATGAACTGACTTATGCAGAAGTACCGAAACGTAAGATATCCATGGCGAACCGGATTGAGCAGAATCTCCCGCAAACGCTGGAGCAGACGGGCAACCAGGGCCACAAGCTGAGTGACGTTAAGGCTGGCAAAGTAAGTCTGGAAACCTTCATCGCTCAACTGAGTGATCAGGATCTGGCGGCGATTGTCCGTGGCGAAGGCATGAGCAGTCCGCTCGTTACTTCGGGGACGGCATCTGCATTTGGTGGTGTCAGCGACAGCCTGTTTAACTACGGTATTCCGGTAGCATGTACGGCAGATGGCCCGTCCGGTATTCGTATGGATAGTGGCGAGAAGGCAACACAGGTATCCATTGGTACGTTGCTTGCCGCGACATGGAACAAGGATCTTGTTGAAGAGTTGTACGTGATGGAAGGACAGGAATTGCTGAGAAATCAGGTAGATACCCTGCTCGGACCTGGACTCAATATCCGCCGGAGCCCGCTCAATGGCCGGAACTTTGAATACTTCTCCGAAGATCCACTGATCTCGGGTGTATTTGCCGCAGCATGTACGAAAGGTATCATGAAGGGTGGTTCCAATGCCACACTGAAACACTTTGCCTGCAACAACCAGGAGAAACACCGCAGTAAAGTAGATGCTGTTGTGTCCGAACGTGCACTGCGTGAAATTTACCTGAAAGGGTTCGAAATCGCTGTAAAAGAAGGCGGAGCCAACTCCATCATGACTTCCTACAACCCGGTTAACGGGCACTGGGCGGCATCCAATTACGACCTGAACACCACAATTTTACGCGGCGAATGGAATTTCGAGGGAATCGTAATGACCGACTGGTGGGCGGATATGAATGATGTGACCGAAGGTGGAGAAGCTGATCGCAAATACACCAACTGGATGATTCGTGCCCAGAATGATCTTTACATGGTTGTACCGAACTACGGCGCAGAGATCAACGGCTGGGGCGATAATACGATTGAATCCTTGGAAAATGGAACATTGACTCGCGGAGAACTGCAACGCTCGGCGATTAATATCTGCAAGTTCATCATGAATGCACCGGTGTCCGGCAGAAAACATGAGATTGTAGAGAATATCGCTTCTTTCCAAGCGAATGCATCCCTATCTGCTGCACAAGCTCAGGCGCTGGTTGAGAACGCACAGGTGAAACCTGCGGTAGCTGAACCCGTCTACATGAAAGTGGACGAGGCAGGTCATTATCGGATTATCGTACAGATCATGTCCCCTGAGCCGGAACTCGCTCAAAGTGCATGTAACCTGCTCCTGAATGATCAGTTGGTGACCACCATTCAAACGAATGGTACGGAAGGTAAATGGATCAGACAGAAACTTGTCAAAGTAGATCTTGAAGCAGGACTGTATGAATTGAAACTGGACTTCACCAAACCAGGTCTCCAGATTGATTGGATCGAATTTAAGCAGGTGTAGAAGATAATCGGAAATATCAGGTGATAAGAGCAAAAAGGTTTTTCTGTCATTCAAAGCAGAATACGTTGGTATATGACAAAGGACACTGTACGCGGGTGTCCTTTGTTGTAACACAGAATAGCTACTGTTATGATAGTGTTATGAGATTCGTAGTTCTGAACAATGGGGTCAGGGGTGTTGCGAGGAATGAGAAATTATAATTTTTTGAGTCCAATCCTGCTGGTTGTGGTGGCGCTTATTGTAAGAGGCCTGGTGACTAACCTGGGAGTTCTTTTCGGACTATCACAAGAAGTGGCGAGTAATATTGCCATGATAGCCATGATTATTGCTGCACTGATTATGTTTAATCGAATGACGAAGGCTCGGCGTAGAAAATAGAAAAAGCTCGGATAACCAGAAGGTTATCCGAGACACGAAGACATCCTCCGGGTGTCTTTTTTGTATTGACGTTCTGATCCTAACGTTTTAGACTATTGCTAATTGATAATAACATTATAAATAACAAAAATAACAAAAATCATCAAACAAAGTATATGATGTCCGTTGCACTCTCTATTTGCTAGCCCATTCCGGTCCCCAAAGGAGAACCCATTCATGAAGATCATTGCCCACAAACAATATATCTTTCAGGAAGGTCAGCCTATTCGGATTGCGTTCCGGGAAGCTGACCGTCGCCCATAATGATGAAGAAGGACCGTAGGAGCGCTGATGAAGCGTTCAATCGGTCCTTTATGTCATGGATCAAGCTGTGTGCAGTTCGAGAGATGTGTATCGATACGGGTTAACGGTTCTGGAATAATCTACGATGAAGTGAAGGGAGCGACCTTATGGAAAGACAGCCTGTATTGGAAGTCATTGCTGTGAATGTGGAAGATGCCAGAGCAGCTGAGGAGGGAGGGGCTGATCGGATTGAGCTGGTGTCTGCGATGTCTGAAGGAGGACTTACGCCCAGTTATGGTGTCATGGAGCATGTGGTGTCCCAGGTATCCATTCCGGTGTATGTCATGATCCGTCCGCATAGCCGCTCGTTCCGCTATAGCGCAGATGACATCCACGCCATGACCCGGGATGTACGCGTGGCGAGGGAACTTGGAGCCGCTGGCATTGTGATCGGTGCCCTCACCGGAGCTGGTGAAGTCGACCTCATATCCTTGCAATCATGTATGGCCGAAGCTCAGGGTTTGGGCGTTACGTTTCATCGTGCAATTGATGTGAGCACAAGCCTGACTGAGGCGCTCAAGGCCATTAACACATTGGGCAACGTGGAGCGTGTGCTTACATCGGGAGGGAAACAGACAGCGCCTGAAGCCATACTGGAACTGAAACAGCTTCAGCAATTGGGGCAAACCTTGAACATCGCTGTCATGGCAGGGTCGGGGATCACCATAGAGCGGATTCAAAAGCTAGTGAGTCAGACAGGTATTACGGAAATCCATATGGGATCAGGCGTGAGGTACAAAGGCAGCTTTAATTATCCCATTGATCCACATTTGGTTGAAGAAACCAAGCAGCAGTTATTGCTTGCGTCACATCCATTCATGGACAGTAGTGCACTGAGTAGTGGTCCAAGCAAGGGTGGTCCAATGATATAGGGATGCGCTAAATAAAAGGAGTGATACGCCATGAATCGTGAACTGCAACCAGCCGAATGGATTAAGTCCGCAGCACAGGTCAGCCCATCCGAACGGCAGCTGAGATGGCAGGAGATGGAGTTCTACGCGTTTATTCATTTTACAGTAAATACATTTACGGATCAGGAGTGGGGCACTGGGGAGGAAGACCCGGCGATATTCAATCCTTCTGAACTGAGCGCGGTGCAATGGGTGCAGGCGTGCAAGGCTGCGGGGATGAAGGGGCTGATTTTGACATGTAAGCATCATGATGGATTTTGTTTGTGGCCCAGTCAGTTTACAGCGCATACGGTCGCGGCTAGTCCGTGGAGGAATGGTACGGGGGATTTGGTTCGGGAAGTCGCCGATGCCTGCCGTGAGGGTGGGTTGAAGTTTGGCGTGTACCTGTCTCCTTGGGATCGTCATGAAGCCACTTATGGAGATTCGGAGAGGTATAACGAGTTTTTCCTCCAACAGTTGCGCGAGCTGCTTACGAATTATGGCGACATCTTCTGTGTATGGTTTGATGGTGCATGTGGTGAGGGTCCGAATGGCAAAAGGCAGGTCTATGACTGGGACGCCTATTATGCGCTTATTCGTGAACTTCAGCCTGAGGCTGTCATCTCGGTATGTGGCCCGGATGTTCGCTGGTGTGGCAATGAGGCAGGGCATACACGGGAATCGGAATGGAGCGTTGTGCCAGCGCATATGCAGGATAATGAGAAGATTCAGGAGCAATCACAACAGGTGGATGATGGTGAGTTTGCCACAAGGATCAATACGCAGGACAGTGATTTGGGAAGCCGGGAGGTCATTCGTTCCCAAGGTGAGCAACTGATCTGGTACCCTGCAGAGGTGAATACCTCGATTCGCCCAGGATGGTTCTATCATGCCAGTGAAGATGATCAGGTCAAAACACTGGAAGAACTGCTCGCCGTTTATTACGGCGCAGTTGGAGGCAACGCCACCTTTTTACTCAATCTGCCACCGGATACGCGTGGTCTCATTCACGAAACGGATGTGGAGCGACTACAGGAATTGGGAGATTCTCTACGTACTATTTTTCAGGAAAATTTCGCCTTGCAGGCGCTGGTAAAAGCATCGGAGACGATGGATGAACAACATGCCGTATCGGAAGTGCTGACGGAACGACGGGATACGTATTGGTGTCCTCACGAAGGAACAGAGCAGGCTTGGATCGAGCTGGATTTGCAGGAAGAAAGATCATTTGACCGGGTGGTGCTGATGGAACATATCCAGACAGGTCAACGGATTGAGCGTTTTACACTGGAGTTACAGACGGCAGATGGTGGTTGGGAAACGTTCTACACGAGGACGGTGGTGGGGTATAAGCGAATTTGCTGTTTCCCACAGGTCACATCGAGAAAGATGCGATTAAGCATTCATGAATCCAGATGGTATCCTACGTTGTCCGGGTTAGGCATATATCTGAGCGAGCGGGGAGGGTTGTAACATGGCGGTGCTGACGTATAAAGGTTCACAATTTATGTATGATGGTGAGCCCATTCGGATTTTGTCGGGTGCCATCCATTATTTTAGAGTGGTCCCCGAATATTGGGAGGATCGGTTACTCAAGTTGAAAGCCTGCGGTTTCAATACGGTGGAAACGTATGTGCCGTGGAATGTCCATGAGCCGCAGCCGGGTCGGTATTGTTTTGAAGGCATGGCTGATCTGGAACGTTTTATTCGCATTGCGGGAGATGTGGGTCTGCATGTGATTGTTCGTCCAAGTCCTTATATATGTGCCGAGTGGCAGTTTGGCGGATTACCTGCCTGGCTCCTTGCTGATGATGAGATTCGTCTGCGGTGTAATGATTCAAAATTTCTGGCGAATGTGGATCGTTATTATGATGTGCTTTTGCCCAAATTAAAACCCCTTCTTAGCACCCATGGCGGACCGATCATCGCGATGCAGATTGAAAATGAGTACGGCAGCTTCGGGAACGACGCGAGTTACCTGCGATATTTACGTGAGGGCATGGTGAAGCGCGGTATGGATGTGTTGTTATTTACCTCGGATGGACCGACAGACCACATGCTGCAAGCGGGATCGGTGCCAGGACATCTGGCTACGGTTAATTTTGGATCAGGAACGGAGGGAGCGTTCGCCAAGCTGCGTGAATATCAAGCGGACGAACCTTTAATGTGCATGGAGTATTGGAACGGCTGGTTTGATCACTGGGGTGAGTCGCATCATACCCGGGAAGCCGCAGATGTGGCTGGTGTGTTTGAAGAGATGCTTCGAGCAGGAGCCTCGGTTAACTTTTATATGTTCCACGGTGGAACAAACTTTGGATTTTATAACGGGGCGAACTGTCAGCAAAAGGATCAATACGAACCAACGATTACAAGTTACGACTATGATTCACTGCTTAGTGAATCGGGGGAGCCGACAGCGAAGTTCCATGCGGTGCGTAATCTTATTGATCGGTATAGCAATGAAGATCTGGGTGAGCTTGTGATGCCAGAATCGAAGGGGACCATCGCTTATGGGCGGGTGGAGTTGACCCAACAGGCGTCATTACTGGCGCAGATGGACCGGATATCAGCCCCGGTGCAGCGTACGAATCCGGAACCAATGGAGAAGCTGGGTCAGGATTATGGCTTTATTTGTTATCAAACCCGAATATCCGGCCCAAGGGAGCGACAGGAACTGGTGGTTCAGGAGGTGCATGACCGTGCGCTTGTGTTTGTTGATGGGCAATTTCAAGGTGTGTTCGAGCGGGGCAATACGGAATTATTGATTTCCTTTGAAGTACCGCCAGAGGGCGCAGAACTATTGATCCTTGTCGAAAATATGGGGCGAATTAATTATGGTCCATACCTGAGAGATCCGAAGGGGATTACGGAGGGGGTACGACATGGCTTTCAATTTTTATATGATTGGACGATTCATTGTCTGCCATTAACTGATCTGTCGGGTTTACAATTTAGTGATGTGATTAGCGAGGCAATTAACGAAACAGTTAATGAAGTAAAGGGACCAGCATTTTATCGAGAAGAGTTTAATATCACGAATGTAAGAGATACTTTTCTGCGTCTGGATAGCTGGACCAAGGGAGTTGTATTTGTAAACGGATTCAATCTGGGGCGCTACTGGAATAAAGGACCGCAAAAAACGTTATATGTACCAGCCCCGCTCCTTCGTGAAGGTGAGAATGAAATCATGGTATTCGAGCTTCATCAGACGTCTGAACTGGCCGTAACGTTTGTAGATACACCGGATTTGGGCTAGAAAAAGGAAAATTGGTGAGCCAAACGATTAATGAGAATTGTCGTGTCCGCCGGAAAAAGGTATACGTTGGGTATGGACACGTCCTAAAGGAGAGGATGAGGAAAAATGAAAGTTGGACTCAGCACCTACAGTCTGCAACAAGCATTGGATCGCAAAGAATTAAACGTACCAGATGCCATTCGTTGGATCGCCGATCAGGGCGGGGAACATGTGGAGATTGTACCGATGGGATTCAGTCTGATCGATAATCCGGAGTTGATTGATGAGATTAAAGCTGTGGCAAAAGAGGTCGGGATCGACATTTCCAATTACGCCATCGGCGCAAACTTCGCTGTTCAGGAGGACGCCGAAGCGTTGGAGCAAGAGATCCAGAATGTGATGCGACATGTGGATGTGGCTGCTGCGCTCGGCGTGAAGCTGATGCGTCATGACGTGGCTTTCCGCCCTGCACCAGAGGGAACTGTAGCACAGTTCGAGATCGACCTAACGGTACTGGTGAAAGCCTGTCAGCGGATAGCCGATTATGCAGCGGATTTTGGAATCACAACAAGCGTTGAGAACCATGGGTACTATGTGCAGTCGAGTGAGCGAATTCAGCGTTTGTTACACGAAACGGCGCGGAGTAACTTTAAGACCACGCTGGATGTCGGCAATTTCCTCTGTGTGGACGAAGACCCGGTGAGTGCCGTGAAAAATAACATTCCGTACGCGTCGATCGTGCACGCCAAAGACTTCTACTGGAGACCTTCCTACCGGAACCCCGGTGAAGGCTGGTTCCAAACCTCGCATGGCAATTACCTGCGCGGTGCCATTGTGGGCCATGGCGATATCGACATGCCTAAGGTATTCCGTGTATTGAAAAAATCCGGGTATGACGGATATATCTCGGTTGAATTTGAAGGCATGGAGGATTGCAAAACCGCCTCACGCATTGCCATGGAAAACGTCCGCCGCCTATGGGAAGAGGCATAGGGCTGAGTACTTGTTTTAAATGAAATATGACTTGTTACGTATGGCTCAGACAGAAAGTTAGTTCAGTCAGAAAAAGTAGTGGAGGGGGCGAAATCGATTCTGAAGAAACGAAGCTAAAAGCTTTCTGCAAGAAAGCTACTTCGTAAGCATTAACTCGCCTTTATCACAGGATTTCCCCTTTTGAGAAAGAGGATTAAAGAAATCTGGAGATAAGAGCGATCGGAAGAACGATTCGCAACCGGAACGTCTACCTGTTGGACGTTAATTATTTTATTTATGGAGGAATCAGCACTATGCCCAAATTGAAAGTCGCCGTTATCGGTGCCGGATCCATATCCGATTGCCATTTGCAAGCGTACGCCAGTAACCCGGAGGTTGAAATATACGCCATCTGTGACCTGAATGCAGTACGTGCCACTGAAGTCGCGAAGCAATATAATGCACCTCATGTGTTTACCGATTATAAGGAACTGCTCGCAATGCCCGAAATTCATTCCGTCAGCATCTGTACATGGAACGACTCCCATGGGGAGATTAGTATTGCTGCTCTGGACGCGGGCAAAAACGTGCTGTGTGAGAAACCACTATGCCAAACCGTTGAGGATGCGCTCGAAGTAGAGAAGGCCGTTCACCGCAGCGGAAAGCTGCTTCAGGTCGGTTTTGTTCGCCGCTATAGCGACAATGCACAAATTCTGAAGAAGTTTATCGACGAGGGTGAACTGGGCGAGATCTATTATGCCAAAGCCTCCAGTCTGCGTCGTCTAGGCAATCCGGGTGGCTGGTTCTCGGATATCAACCGCTCCGGCGGCGGCCCGCTGATCGATATCGGGGTACATGTGATCGACATATGCTGGTATCTGATGGGCAGACCGAAGGTGAAATCCGTCTCCGCTAACGTATCCAATCGATTAGGAAACCGCTCGAACATTAACAATCTATCGTTCTACAAAGCAGCGGACTATGATGCAGAACAGAACACCGTTGAGGATATGGCAAATGCCCTGATTCGTTTCGAGAACGGCGCAAGCCTACTCGTGGATGTCAGCTTCACGCTCCATGCCAAAGCGGATGAGACTTCGGTCAAGCTATATGGCGACAAAGGCGGTGCCGAGCTGGAGCCGGAAATTTCGATCATAGGTGAGAAATTCAATACCATTTTGAACATGACCCCACAGGTAGATTTTAAATCCTTCGATTTTATGGGATCGTTCCGCAATGAAATCAACCATTTTATCGATAGCACACAGGGCCGCAAAGAAACACTTAGCCCCGTCGAAGACGGCGTCGAAGTGATGAAAATGCTCTGTGCCATCTACGAATCGGCACGCCAGGGCCGCGAAATCACGCTGTAAAGGTAGGATTGTATTTCGTTGATACTTTACTGCTCCGTTTCATTAAAAGTTATGAGCACTTCGCTCCTTTTCAATGAAAAGCTCCGCTCCGAGCAGGTATGATTCGTCCTCTCCGCTTGCGGTTGGAGCAGAGCATGGAGCGAGCGCTAACGAATCTCAGACATCTTATTTAAGGATTCGGAGCGCTAGCAGAAATCTAAGGAACCTGACACACGCTATATCAGAATAAACAGCAGTTTACAGCGTTTTTACCACCTAATTTCGGGAAATAACGTGTCTGATGTTCCTTACAATTTAAAAAGAGGAACAAAAGGCTAAATAAGACGCCCTGTGTTCCTTAGAAAATTCTCTACCTATTCACCAGGATAAACGGGCTTGGATTTTAAGACGTTTTAAACGCAGACATCCATCATCGTATATCTTCCCTGAACTGAAGTTGAAGACACATCCTTTAGAGACTTACCGTTTACGCTATAACAGAGAGTGCAGAACCAATCCAAAACAACGAATCGCACTCTCTCTGATCTTGTATTCCCTATAGAAACGAGGGAAATAAGGGGTCCATAGTGATTGGAGAGGGCACCGCAATCGCAACGACGGACAGACTAACCCTTTATAGGTTAAGCGCATCGTTTACACCAAAAAGGAGAACGCAAAACCAATCCAAAACAACGGAGTGCACTTTCTCTACCCTTGGATTTCCCTATAGGAAATCGGGGGAAATAAGGGGTTCCATAGTGATTGAAGATGGCACCGCACTCGAAATAACAAAGTTACTACGCCCCTTAATAGTTAAACTAGCGTTTACGCCAAAACGGAGAGTGCAGAACCAATCTGAAGAAGCGAAGCGCTCGCCTTTATCACTGGATTTCTAACAATTATACAGTGAAATAAGAGAAATCTAGGGATAACAGCGATCGAAAGATGGTACTGCACTCGGAGTGACCAGGCGTAACATGCATGGTTTATCTTTTATCCAATCCAGAGGAGATGAAACAGGATGAGCGAAACCAAAGAAACCGTACTGGAGCAGGAAGAGCAGATTGTCGAAGCCGGCGTGCACAATTTTAGCAAAGAGGACGAGTGGATCAAACCGGAGGACCCGCTACTGAATGAGCGGTTGGAGTGGTTCAAGGATCAGAAGCTGGGGTTGATGATGCACTGGGGGCCGTATTCCCAGCTTGGCCTCGTGGAATCCTGGGCGCTGAGCGATGAGGACGGCGATTGGTCGCGCGATGACATCGACTGGACGGATGACATGGAAGACTTCAAGCGGGAATATTTTGATCTGAACAAAACCTTCAATCCGATTCGCTTCCAGCCTGAGGAATGGGCACAAATGGCGGCAGATAACGGGTTCAAATATTTCCTGTTCACCACCAAGCACCATGACGGTTTCTGTATGTGGGATACCAAGACGACGGATTACCGGATAACGGGCAAGGACACGCCTTTTCATACCCATAAGTATGCGGACATCTGTCGAGCATTATTTGATGCATTTCGGGCCAAAGGACTGGGCATCTCAGCGTATTTCTCCAAAGCGGACTGGCATACCCCGTATTACTGGGCACCGGGCATGGAGCGTGGACGTCATATGTGGCGCGGCCCGTCGTATGATCCCCATAAGTATCCCTGGCTGTGGGAGAAATTCGTGGAGTTCACACATGAGCAGATCATGGAGCTGCTGACGAATTACGGGCGAATCGAATGTCTGTGGCTGGATGCTGGATGGGTGCGCGAAGGTCGCCATGGTCAGGATATCAGGCTGGGAGAAGTCGTGGAACGGGCGCGTCAGACCACACAACCTTGGCTTCTGTCCGCAGATCGCACCGTGGGTGGGCCGTATGAGAATATCGTTACCCCCGAGCAGACCATACCGGAACATCCGATGAACATTCCATGGGAGAGCTGTATTACGGTGGGGAACTCCTTTGCCTTCGGATTCGATGATCAGTATAAAACGGGAAGACAGCTGGCACATATTCTACTTGAAGTTGTGTCCAAGGGCGGTAACCTGGCGCTGAATGTAGGTCCACAACCCGATGGGCGTCTGCCAAAAGGGGCAATTCGAGGCATCAAGGGCCTCGGTGAATGGTTGGGTACTCATGGAGAAGGCATCTATGGAACCCGGATCTGCGGGCCATATTTTACGAAAGATTGGGCCTTCACTCAGAAGGAAGAGATCAACACCGTATATGCCTTCCGTTTGTACCGAAACGAGAATGATACCGTACACCCACAGTTGGTCATTCCTTATCTGGAAAAGGTAGAGCGGATCGAACTCATCGGTAGCGATGACGTACTTTCGTATCAGCAGACAGAAGACGGGCTTCTTGTGGATCTACCACAATCCGCTGCAACGAGTGAAGCTCCGATCACACATACGTTCAGATTGGTCACAAGCGCATAGAGGTTGTTCAAAAAGTCCCCAATTGATCACGAAGTAAACCACGAAGCGAACTCGACATCGAATCTTGCGTTCACCTTCGGAGTCCGGTGCTCATGTAGGTTTGCCTACACTCCGCTCCTCCTCCTTCAGGCTCTCGCAACCTTCTCGGTGCTGAATCGTTAACTTTTTGAACTTGCATGTAAGAATGCCATGTCAATTCCGGGGGAGATATAACCACCTCCGGAATTTTTTTATTCATACATAAGGGACACAATTCCCAATAGAAACGGCTCGCAATCGCTTGTCACACAAGGGTTTGTGGAATAAAGAGAAGTCGGAGAAAATTGCAAATTGATAAAAGTTTATCGGGCGATGTACTATCAAATCAAGAAAGCGCTACCTGATATGAATGTTTACATCATGTTTGTTAAACAAGGAACTAGGAACAGAAAAAAGGATGTTTAAGGGATGTAAATGTAATGTATTATTACACTTGAGGTGTAGAAGGAGTGACGCAAATGAGTCGAGCTACGGAAAGCATACCCGCCAAGATGGAACTCCAACAGAGGAAACATGTGGAGCCCAAGCGGCAGCATCCATTCATCAAAAGCCTCAAGAAACACTGGGAACTCTACCTGCTCGTGTTGCCCCCGGTATTGTATCTGTTAATCTTCAAGTACATTCCTATGGTGGGTGTCCAGATCGCCTTCAAGGACTTCAGTGTAGTCAAAGGAATCTGGGGAAGCCCGTGGGTCGGATTCAAACACTTTGAAGCCTTCTTCCAATCTCCAAACTTCTGGCTGTTAATCAAAAACACGATAGGCATCAGCTTTTATTCCTTAATTGCCGGTTTCCCCATTCCGATCCTTCTGGCGCTGGCGCTGAATGAGATTCGAACGGGTTACTTCAAAAAGACTGTGCAGATGGTCACTTACGCTCCGCATTTTATCTCAACGGTTGTTATGGTATCCATTATCATTCTGATGCTCTCCCCGCATGTGGGCGTAGTAGACAAGCTGTTCACACTGCTCGGCTTCCCGATGACGAACTTCATGGGTATTCCGGAATACTTCAAATCGATCTATGTCTGGTCAGGTGTGTGGCAGGGCATGGGATATTCATCAATTATATATATCGCAGCTCTTGCTGGTGTTGATCCATCTCTCTATGAAGCAGCAAAGATGGACGGCGCATCAAGGCTTCGGAAAATATGGCACATCGACCTCCCGTCGCTCGTTCCAGTCACCGTTATCATGCTGATTCTGAGTCTGGGCAGCATTATGGGCGTGGGCTTTGAGAAAATATACCTGATGCAGAATCCACTCAACACAAGCGCTTCGGAGGTCATCTCCACGTATGTGTACAAGGTGGGTCTGATCGGGGCGAATTTCAGCTTCTCCTCGGCAGTAGGGTTCTTCAACTCCATTATCAACCTGATCCTGCTGGTTATCGTCAACGGCATATCGCGCAAAGTATCCCAGAACAGCTTGTGGTAAAGGAGGAGTTTATCCATGTTCAACCTGATTAATCGTAACCGGATCAAGGACCCACTCGGTGACCGCATTTTCATGACATTCAACTATATCTTTCTGTTCGCCATACTGCTAACAGTGTTTTATCCGCTTTTGTATATCATCAGTTCTTCGTTCAGCTCTTCACGAGCCGTGACATCCGGTCAGGTGTGGCTGTTCCCGGTAGACTTTAACATCAAGGCGTACATCTCCATTTTCAAAAGCCAACAGCTTATGCTCGGTTTTTATAACACGATCATCTACACCGTGGTGGGCACGTTCATTAACGTGGTGCTGACCGTCATGCTGGCGTATCCTTTGTCACGAAAATCGTTCTATGGACGAGGTGCCATCATTATTTTCATGATGATCACGATGTTCTTTGATGGTGGTCTGATTCCCACCTACCTCTTGATGAAGGATTTGCACCTGCTCGATACACGTTGGGCGATGTGGCTGCCCGGGGCGCTCGCAGTATTCCAGGTCATCGTGGCAAGAACTTTCTTCCAATCTTCCATTCCGGAAGAACTCGGGGAGGCCGCGGAAATGGACGGTTGCCGGGATATCCGGTATCTGATCAGCGTAGTTCTTCCCTTATCAAAGCCCATTCTGGCGGTCATGACACTTATGTATGCCGTAGGCCACTGGAATGCGTACTTTGATGCATTGATCTACCTGCGTTCCGAGAAATTGTTCCCTCTACAATACGTGCTTCGCAATCTGCTTATCCTGAACGCGGCTGATCCGGCGATGCTCGCCAATACCAGCCAACAGATGCGGGACCAAGGGTTCGAGCAGGTGTTGAAATATGCACTGATCGTTGTGGCGAGTATTCCAATTCTGATCATGTATCCATTTGTACAGAAGCATTTTGTTAAAGGGGTCATGGTTGGTTCCCTCAAAGGTTAATCCTTGTGAGTTAAGCCTGGTTGCCTCTTGAAAGGAGGTGGAAGGAACACGCCGGCTTCCGGGGTCGATTTTATAAACGTGCAGTACAAGTCAATAATTTGCCGTTATGAACAAAAAGGAGGAGTCAGATTGAGAAAATCTTGGATTTCGATGTTGTTTCTGGTCTTTGCTTCGATGGCTTTGTTGTCCGCATGCAGTTCATCCGAGGAATCGGGTGGAAGTAGCGACGGTAGCGGGGAGAGCGGCGGTCCTGTAACCATGACCCTCTTTGCTCCGCAAGGCAAAGCGTCCATGGAAGAGAATGAATTCACCCAATTTATCGAAGACAAGTTCGACGTTACCCTAAAATGGGATCTGGCCCCAACGGACGCTTTACAGGATCGCAGACAATTACTGCTGGCTAGTGGTGATTATCCCGAAGTGTTTCTTCACGGCAAGTTCACCACCTCAGATCTTCAAACCTATGGAAAACAGGGCGTGTTCCTTCCGCTACAAGATCTGATTCAGGAGTATGGTCCGAATCTGTCCAAGATTATGGAAGAGAAGCCATACTTCAAAGAAGCTATTACGGCACCGGATGGCAACATCTATGCGCTGCCGATCTTCAATGAATGTTACCACTGTACGTATGCACAGAAATACTGGATCAACACGGAGTGGCTTGATAATTTGGGCCTGAAAATGCCAACCACAACTGATGAACTGTATACCGTTCTGAAGGCGTTTAAGACACAAGATCCAAACGGTAACGGGAAAGCGGACGAGATTCCACTTACAGGCGCACCGAACAAGTATGTATGGAATGGCAACATTGATGCCTACCTGATGAATAGCTTTATATACAATGACAACGACAAATATCTGATCGTGAACGATGGCAAGGTGAGTTTTGCCGCCAATCAGGAAGGCTGGAAGAAAGGGCTGGAGTACATGAACAAGCTCTATGCAGATGGCCTGATTGATCCGGCTTCCTTTACACAGAATGATCAGGCAATTGGACAGCTGGGGAACAAGGAAGGCGATGAAGTGGTCGGCTCCATTACAACGGCGCTGGTCAGTTATCTCGTGAATACTTATGACAAAGACATCACCCGTCACCAGCACTGGGAGATCGTTCCTCCATTGAAAGGACCAGATGGAGTGCAGACGACAGGCGCCACGCAGAGCGTAGGTGAGTTTGAGTTTGCCATTACGAACAAAGCGACAGAAGCACAGCAGATTGCCGCCATCAAAATCGTAGACTACATGTTCAGTGAAGAAGGTGCGCTGTACGCGGAGTATGGACCAACTGAAGGAAAAGGCTGGAAGAAGGCAGATGCCGATGAGAAAAACATCAATGGTGAGCCGGCCAAATACAGCTACTACAACCTGCCTGAGCGTGATCCAAACGTTGTTGTGAACGAGAGTTGGTCACAGATCGGAGCACATGACTTGTCCAACACTTTCCGTAATCTGTTTGCGGAAGGACAGAATCCTTTAGAAGCAGAGGGTTATGGTACACGTCTGGCTCAAGCTACCAATGTGTATGAACCTTATGCACCCAAAGAAGTATACCCTTCGAACGTATTTATTCGTCCAGAGGATACGGAATCAGCTGCACAACTGACTACGGCCATCAAGGATTATGTGCAGACGAATATGGCACAGTTCATTATTGGCAGCAAGAGCATTGATAAGGAATGGGATTCGTATGTCAAAGGCTTTGATGGTCTCGGACTGAGTAATTACCTTGAGATCTACCAGCGTGCCATTGAGAAGAATCAATAATTGAAGGATTCAATATAGAGGCTGTCCCGTCTGTCACCCGTGACCGGGACGGTCTTCTCCTATGACAACCCCACGTCATCCGATATAATGTACTGAATATTTATGGGAAATTAGCGATCAGCACAGATGTTTGTCGTCATTCAGCATGAACAGTAACGGTGGGGGGATCTCGGAGATGAACAACAATTGGTTTAGACGTTTGCTGTTATCGTATCTGCCTGTTTTCTTTATTGTGACGACCATTCTATTCTTTATTTTCTTTCAAGTATTCAATGAACAGAACCGCAGAGAAGCGCTCAAGGCCAATGAATTTCTGGCCTCTCAGGTCACGCAATATCTGGACAACTCCCTGCGTTCCATCGACTTCAAGGTACTGCGTGAGATTTTGACCAACCCTAACTTGAAGAATTATTTCTCGGTATCTGGCAGCGATGATGTGTATGCCGGCATTCAGGCGGTCCAGGTGGTTGATGAATTGAAAATAGAGTATCCGCTGATTGATTCAATTTATCTCGTTCGATACGGGGATGGCACGGTCTTCAGTAACGGGAAGGCTGTTCCGATTGAAGAGTTCCCGGATGCAGACTTTATTGCAGATAGCCGGTCAAGGGATGAACAGAAGTGGGCAGGGGCACGAGCGTTCCGAGCTTTTCCTTCGCAAGCGACGGAGCAGGTGATTACGATTGTGCGAACTGTAGGAAACGGCAAAGGACTTGTGGTGACAAACGTGGACCTAAGTACCCTGAGGAAATCCATTATGCAGATGTATGATCCGGAATTTACGTTTGTGAACATCTTCAACCGTTCGGGCGGCAATCTGTGGGATAGCAGCATGCCAGGAGGGGTTGCAGCTTCTACTAAAACCACGTCGGGAGAAGTCTTCTCCGAATTTACGTCGAGTTATAGTGGTTGGAAGGTGCAGACAGGTCTTAACAATGGAAAAATCGTCAAATGGACGCTGCAATTTTATAATATCTGGTTTGCCTTTGCTGTAGTGGTTGTGTTGATTGGTGTGGTGTGGGTGATCTATGTTACCCGCAGAAACTACAAGCCGATTCAGCAGATTGTCACGTTAATTCAGACCGTCTCTTCGCAGAAGCAATCGGGGCTCAACTATGGCAAGGAGAATGAGTTTCGATTCATCCATACAACGCTGGAACGCATGATTGATCAGACGAGACAATATCAGGAGGAGCACGAAGAGAATCTGATTTTGCAGAAAAAAATGTTCTTTCAGGAGTTGCTGGAGGGCACACGAGACTTTACGAGCACGGAGCTGACAGCGGAGATGAAGAAGTTCAAACTGCCTGAGCTGGAGCATCATTGGGCCGTCATGGTAGTTGAAATGGATCGGTATGATGCATTTGTGACGGAGTATCATGATCAGGACCAATCCCTCTTGAAATTTGTGTTATCCAGTATCCTGCAGGAGAGTGCGCGTCATGAAGGAACGGAAGTATGGGCTGAATGGATCTCCGATCAGCGTTTGTACGCCATCCTCTGGATTCCGGCAATGGAACAGGCCGAGGAGACCGAGCACCGATTGCTGGCTGGTTATCTGGACAGAATCGATCAGTATCTGAACTTCACTGTGACCATTGGTGTTGGTCGGGTCGCTGTTGATATTCGGGGGTTGAGAGCTTCATTGAAAGAAGCTGTGCACGCGCTGGAGTACAAGGCTGTACTGGGCATAAATCGCATCATTCCGTGTAGTGATGTGCCGAATTCGACCAATGATGTGTATGAGTTTCTGAAGACCATCTCACTGCTGGTGCAGGCGATGCGTTTATCGGACGATGTGTGGGAAAAGCATTTTGAGAGACTGTTTGAACAAATCAGTGAGTCCGTTCTGTCCCGTCAGGAGATTATGAATACGATCCAATTGTTATTTCAACATTACAATCGGGAATTCGCCGAACTTCCACGAGAGTATCAGGAGTCATGGGCCGCTATATTCACCCCACTTCTTCCAAGGCTGGAGGGCTGGGAGACGTTAGACGATCTGCGTGAGCTGTGCTGGGAAGGGTTCAGAGAACTGGCGTTGCAGATGCAGACACTGCACTGTTCCCGAAAACACAGATCACATATTCTGGAGATTCGCAAATACATCGAAGAGCATTACAACAATCCTGATCTGTCACTGAACTACCTTAGTGATCTATTCGATATTAATCCGAAGTATCTGAGTAAGCTTTTCAAGGATGAGATTGGGGAGAAGTTTGTGGATCTGCTCATTAGTCATCGCATTGAAAAAGCCAAGCTGCTCATGCAGGAGACGGATAAGGCTATTCAGGAGATCAGTGAGGAAGTGGGTTACACGAACTATAATTCCTTCAACCGGGCTTTCAAGAACGTGGTGGGTGTGGCACCAAGTGACTACCGCAAAGCCATGTGAGTGCATGCGCCTAACTAATTCCGAACGCATAAGGAGAATGTGCATATGGACTATAAAGATGCTTCGCTTCCCATTCAGGAACGGGTTCAGGATCTGATCGGACGGATGACAACGGCAGAGAAGATTGGACAACTCATTCAGCCGATGGGGTGGAAGACGTATGATAAAGCACCTGATGGTACAGTACAGGTGACGGAAGAGTTCAAAGCGGACATTGAACAGGGCGGTGTCGGTTCTCTGTATGGTGTGCTCCGGGCCGATCCATGGACTGAAGTGACGCTGGAAACGGGGCTTACCCCACGGCAGGGAGCCGTTGCCACGAATGTTATTCAACAGTATGCCATGGAGCATTCCCGGCTGGGCATTCCCATTTTGTTCGGGGAAGAGTGTTCCCACGGGCATATGGCGATCGGGGCGACAGTATTTCCGGTACCGTTAATGGTGGGTAGCACGTGGAATATGGAGTTATACCGCAAGATGTGTGAAGCCATCGCTGTGGAGACCCGGAGCCAGGGGGGAGCGGCAACGTATTCCCCGGTGCTTGATGTGGTACGTGACCCGAGATGGGGACGGACAGAGGAATGTTTTGCCGAAGACCCATACCTAATCGGTGAATTTGCAGTAGAAGCGATGAAGGGACTGCAGGGTGACCGCCTTGATTCCAACCAGACGATTGTCGCTACACTTAAGCATTTTGCGGCTTATGGCAGCTCGGAGGGTGGGCGCAATGCTGCTCCAGTTCATATGGGCTTACGTGAATTACATGAAATAGATCTGTTGCCGTTCAAAAAGGCAGTGGAAGCCGGGGCTTGCTCCGTGATGACCGCATATAACGAGATTGATGGCGTACCCTGCACGTCCAGCACGTATCTGCTGAATGATCTTCTGCGGGAGCAGTGGGGTTTTGATGGATTTGTCATTACTGATTTTGGTGCTATTCAGATGCTGGTCCATGGACATAACACCGCCGAGAACGGGGAGCAGGCGGTGGCACAGTCCCTTCAAGCAGGAGTGGATATGGAGATGTCCGGGTACATGTACCGCAAACATCTTGGTCAGGCGCTTGAGCAGGGATTGATCGAAGAGAAGGATCTGGACTTGGCTGTGCGGCGGGTGCTGGAGATGAAATTCAGACTTGGTCTGTTTGAACAGCCTTTCGTAGATCCTGACTTTGCAGAACAGGTCATCGGATGTGAAGGCCATACTCAGCTGGCAAGGGAAGTTGCACAAGAGGGGATTGTTTTACTGAAAAATGAGGGAAATACTCTTCCGCTTGCCAAAACAGGTACGATGCTAGCTGTCATTGGTCCGAACGCGAACCATATCTATAACCAGCTTGGGGACTATACCTCGCCACAGCCGAGAGAACAGATCGTCACGGTACTGGATGGCATTACGCGCAAGCTTGGTGTGGATTCGGGTCAGGTGCTGTACGCACCCGGTTGTCGGATTAAAGGCGATTCCAGGGAGGGCTTTGCACAAGCGCTCGCCTGTGCGGAACAGGCTGATGTCATCGTGATGGTGATGGGTGGTTCCAGCGCCCGCGATTTTGGTGAAGGTACGATCGACTTGCGGACAGGTGCGTCTGTGGTAACCGATGATCCATGGAACGATATGGAGTGCGGTGAGGGCATTGACCGGGCGTCTTTGAATCTCATGGGTGTTCAATTGGAGCTGGTGCAGGAGGTACATAAGCTGGGGAAACCCGTTATCGTTGTGTATATTAACGGCCGCTCCATTGCTGAACCTTGGATTGATGAGCATGTCCATGCCATTGTGGAAGCGTGGTACCCCGGACAGGAAGGTGGTAACGCGATTGCTGATATTCTGTTTGGCGATGTGAATCCATCTGGCCGCCTTACCGTCTCCATTCCCAAGCATGTTGGGCAACTTCCGGTCTACTATCATGCCAAACGCACTCGTGGCAAACGGTATCTGGAGATGGATCTGGCGCCGCAGTATCCGTTTGGATATGGACTGAGCTACACCGAATTCAAATACGAGAATGTAAGAGTAATGCCAGAAATCATCGGCCCGGACGATGAAGCTCAGGTGATGGTTGAAGTCACGAATACCGGAGCGGTTGCGGGAAGCGAGGTTGTGCAGTTGTACATCACGGATGTGTCGGCTTCGGTTACGCGGGCTGAAATGTCACTTAAGGGTTTTCGTAAAATTCATCTGAAGCCAGGACAGACCCAGACCGTTACATTCCCTGTGCAAAAAGAACACCTCGCACTGATCGACTCTCGTCTCCAGTCTGTCGTAGAACCGGGTGAATTCAGGCTCATGGTTGGCCGCAATTCTATGGATTGGACCGCCTGCAGTCTGCACATCCAGAAGGTGGAGGTGGAGGTATGATTCGAATTCAGCGATTCATCGAAGATCTGAAACAGCGACAATGGCTGGATACGATCGAGCTTCCAGCGTGGGAGATGCAGAGGGCCAGATACATTCGGCCAGGGGAATACGAGTACGAACAGGCAGAAGTAAATAAAGATGAGCCGGCAGACAAGGCCATGCAAAGCTTGAATCCGCTGAAAAGCGTACACGGCACGACGTATTTTCTGAGTAATCGTGTGGAGATTCCGGCGGAATGGCAAGATCAAGCTGTTGGGCTGATCTTCGAGGCTGGAGGAGAAGGGCTACTTAAGGTGAATGGCATACCTTATCACGGATTGGACCGGAACCACGGGTTCGTACCCCTTCCGAGAAGTCGGGTAGGAAATACACCGCAGTTGGAGATTGAACTCTACGATCCGATTCCAGAGCCGCATGATCCACTCAACCGACAAGCTGTCATTCAGCCGCCTATTCAGGGCATTCGGGCAGCGTTGGTTCATGTTAATCAGCCACTGCAGAGCCTGATGTACAGCGTTACGGTACTCGCCGAGTCGCTCCGGGCATATAACGAGAAGGAGCCCAAGCGGATGGCACTTGTTCAGGCTATTCATCAGGTGATGGATAACATGTACAATGACCCGGAACGCTGGAATGATGCAACCTGGATACAGAACTTCGAATATGTATTAGCACAGTCAGTACAGCAGGAAGACCCGGAGGAATATCGAAGTGGCTTCATGCATCTGGTTGGACAATCCCACATTGATATTGCCTGGCTGTGGCCTGTACGTGAGACGGTTCGCAAGTCCAGTCGCACGTTCTCGACCATGTGCACCTTGATGGATACGTACCCGGATTTTGTGTATTCCCAGAGCCAACCGCAGTTGTACGCCTTCGTGAAGGATCATTACCCGGAGCTGTACGAGCGAGTTAAAGCCCGTATTGCTGAAGGCCGCTGGGAGCTGGTCGGAGGCATGTGGGTCGAGCCGGATCTGAATATTCCGAGTGGCGAGTCGTTAGTTCGGCAGATTCTGTATGGACAGAACTTCTATCAGGCGGAGTTTGGCAAACGCTCCAACATCGAGTGGCTGCCGGATACCTTTGGCTACTGTGCTTCCTTGCCGCAGATGCTGAAACTCGCGGATATTCCTTATTTTATGACCACCAAGCTGAATTGGAATGATACCAATGCGTTTCCGTATGACCTCTTCGACTGGGTAGGCATTGATGGTACTTCCGTGCTGGCATATCTGAATCATGGGGTGAATGAACATACGCGTCCCAAAGATGTGGATGAACATTGGCAATCATTTAAACAAAAGGATGTTCACCCTGAGCAAATGTTGCTTTACGGACATGGCGATGGTGGTGGCGGCGTGACGAATGAGATGGTGGAGTTTGCGGAGCGATCCCATTTGATGGTGGGACAGCCAATCAGCAAATTCAGCACAGCAGGGGCTTTTTTTGAAGATATATCGTTAAATAATCCGACGTTGCCAAAATGGCACGGGGACTTGTATCTGGAACTGCATCGCGGAACGTATACAACTCATGCGAGGAACAAACGTAGCAACCGTAAGGCAGAGGTATTATACCGGGAAGCGGAAATCTGGGGGCAATTTGCCGGGGCTTACGGCGCGCACACGAAGAATGATTTGGATGAAGGCTGGAAGTTGATTATGCTCAACCAATTCCATGACATTATTCCGGGAACGTCGATTCCAGAAGTTTACGTAACGTCCACCGAGGAGTACACGAAAGTATTTGCACTGGGTACATCCGCACTGCGGGAAACGCTGGATACCCTTGCGGAAAACATTGCAACAGATGAAGTCGATGGTCTCCCCTATATTATATTCAACAGCCTCGGCTGGAAACGCGGAGAAAATATCACCATTACAGGGGATGCCGACCTCACCAAGGTGGCTGCATTCGATCGTCAAGGAAACCGTCTGGCCTGTGATCTTGAACAAAAGGAGGACAAGTATACGTTGCTCGTGCATGTTCCGTCGATTCCTGCTTTTGGGTATACAACCATATGGCTGCGCGAAGCATCGGATGTTATCCTTCCAGTAAGGGAAGAAAAATCCTTCCCTTCCACGTGGGAAACTGAATTTTACACGCTTGAGTTTAATGACTTGGGAGAGATCACTCGATGGTATGACAAAACGGTAGGACGTGACTGGCTGAAGCCTGGTGATCGGGCGAATGAGTGGCAGTTTTTCCACGACAAACCGACGTACTGGGATGCATGGGATATCGATCCACGATTTGAATCCCAGCGAGCTGGTGCGGTGCAGTTGATCTCCAGAGAGATTGTACAACGCGGGGCTACGCGAGATGTACTGCGTTTTGTATGGAAGCTGAATCAGTCGGAGATCAGTCAGGATATCATTTTGCATCGTTACCAGCGGCGTGTTGATTTCCGTACAAAAGTGAACTGGAATGAGAGCCATAAACTGCTCAAGGTGGCATTTCCGGTGGACCTGGTGGCAGCCAAAGCGGCTTATGAAATTCCGTTTGGAGCGTTGGAGCGTCCAACTCATAACAACACCAGTTGGGAGCAGGCGCAGTTCGAGGTTTGTGGACATCGTTGGGCGGATATCTCGGAGGGCAACAGCGGTGTGAGTTTGCTGAATGATTGCAAGTACGGGTATGACATCAAGGATCGGACGATCCGCCTGTCTCTGCTTCGTGCTCCGAAATGGCCGGATGAACATGCCGATCAGGGCGATCATGAATTCACGTATTCGATCCTGCCCCATCAGGGCGATTGGCGACAAGCCGGCGTCGTTCGCCGGGCGATGGAGCTTAATCATCCGGTGGAGGTTGTTGCAGCGAGTCAGTCTTCGGGTCACTTACCAGCTGAACATGCTTGGGTTCAATTCCACAGTGAACATGTTATTCTGGATGCAATCAAGCCAGCGGAAGACGGTTCGGGAACAGTACTACGTTTCTACGAATCATCCGGAGGTCGGGAAACGGTGCAGGTTCAGTGGGCTGAAAAGGAAATCAAAGCGTCCATCATTAATCTTCTGGAGGATGAGATCCATCCGTTGGCTTGTTCAAACGGCACAATTGAACTGACATTCAAACCGTATGAGATCAAGTCGGTGAAACTTGTTGATATCAGTAATGAGTCGAACCTTACATTTACATGAGAACGTAGAGTTACTCACTCAATCACAGGAGGTATGACATGAAATTAACGAATAAGATCGGTGTCATCGTGGATAGCTTTGGCGTAGGTGTACGGGAAGGGTTGAACAAGGCCAAAGACGTAGGTGCAGAAGGTGTGCAGATCTACGCCGTCAAGGGAGAGATGGACCCTGAAAATTTGTCACCTGCGGCGCGTAAAGAGTTGAAGAGTTACATCGATTCTCTGGGTCTTGAAATTTCAGCACTGGTTGGCGACCTGGGTGGACATGGTTTTCAGGTCAAGGAAGATAATCCGTGGAAAGTAGAGAAGTCGAAGCGGATCGTGGATCTGGCCCTCGATCTAGGCACCAACATTGTCACTACACATATCGGCATTGTTCCACATGACCCTTCATCAGAAGTTTATGCCACGCTGCATGTTGCTTGTGAGGAACTGGGCCAATACGCCAAAAGTGTTGGCGCATACTTTGCCATTGAGACAGGACCGGAAACGGCTGCTGACTTGAAAGGATTCCTGGATACGTTATCGACCAACGGAGTATCGGTGAATTTTGACCCGGCGAATATGGTGATGGTGACCGGAGATGATCCGGCGAGGGGCGTTCATCTGCTCAAGGATTACATCGTACATACTCATGTTAAGGATGGTGTGCGGCTGAAGGAAGTTGACCCACGAGACGTATACGGAGCGGTCGGTTATGCCCCTATGGATCACGATAAGATTGCCGAGATGGTCTCTTCCGGGACTTTCTTCCGTGAGGTGCCGCTGGGCGAAGGTGGCGTTGATTTTGACGGATACTTTGCAGCGCTTCAGGAGGTTGGTTACACCGGTTATCTGACGATTGAACGCGAGGTTGGTCATCAGCCGGAGGAGGATATTCGCAAGGCGGTTCGATTTATCCAACAATATCGATAGGGAGCTGAGCAGATGAAAGTGGGCCTGAGCACGTATAGTTTGTTGAACGATTTGAATTCCGGTGAGATGACGGTGCTGGATGTAATCGACTGGATTGCGGCGAACGGCGGCGAGCATATGGAGATGGTGCCTTACGGTTATACCGTGGAGGATAATCACGATCTGGCGGATGCGATTCGGGAACGGGCAGCGTCTGCGGGTATTGAACTGTCCAACTACTCGATGCCAGCGAACTTCGTGCAGGAGACGGAAGAGGCGTTTGAAGAGGAGATGGCTCGGGTCAAAAGACATGTGGATGTCGTACACCGGATGGGTGTAAAACATCTGCGTCATGACGTCACGGCGTTTACCCTGCCAAAGGAGAAGATGACCATCGCCTGGTTCGAGCAAAATCTGCCGCTGATGGTGCGGGGAAGCCAGATCATTGCGGACTATGCCGCGCAGTTTGGTATCACGACAACCATTGAAAATCACGGCTTCAGCGTGCAGGCGAGTGATCGGGTGCAGCGTGTTCTGCATGCTGTAGATCGTCCGAATTTCAAAACAACACTCGATATTGGCAACTTCATGTGTGTGGATGAGAATCCGATCATCGGTGTCATGAAAAATCTGCCGTACGCTTCTCTGGTCCACTTCAAAGATTTTTACTTCCGTCCTTATGATGAGCATCCAGGTGAGGGTGAATGGTTTACGACAGCCTACGGTAACTTCCTGCGAGGAGCGATCGTTGGACAAGGTGACATTCCAATTCGTAAAATTGTAAAGCTGATCAAAGACTCCGGCTATGATGGCAATATTACAGTGGAGTTCGAAGGCATGGAGGAATGCAAATCCGCATCCAAAATCGCCATGGACAACCTGCGTCGCTTCTGGGAAGAGGCGTAACAAAGCATGATGAAACATAATAAGGGAATGGATCAAGGGCCACTTTTCGAAGTGGCTCTTATTGTTGATCATCAGGATTCTGGACTGTCCATCGGTCCAGGATCATTTCGATGTAACGCATGGTTTCCGTTGTCATACCATATACACGAGCTGACCGATCATCCCCTGGGGTGATATAATCCCAATATTTTTCTGCCAATTCTGCATTCCCTTGAAAAGCCCTTTCAGCATAATCAGAGATTCGGATGGCCAGTAACCGTGAGGCTTCGGAATCCGGAGGTTCCATCTTGCATGTATGAACATCTTTAAGAATATCGGCCCATTCCATTGATATTGAATTGTTCTGATTATTCAGAGGTAACGATTCCATTTCTTCAGGTGTAAAAACATCTTGACGGAACTTGCCCGGAGGTTGATCCAGTTCACGGATGAAACCCAGCATCTCATCCAGACTGATTTTACCGGAGGCTCTGATGGCATATATGGTTGAAAAAAGAAGATGCTCTACCTTGCTTAATCTCTCCTGCTGTTCCTTAACGACGGCCAGTTGTTGTTCCAACGTATTATTCCATAAAGTGAGATTACTTTTTGGTTCAGAGCGAGTAGCATCCTGATCGAGGAATTCTCCAATCTCATTCAATTTAAAATGCATTTTCTTCAGAATGGTAATCTGCTGAAGCCGTAAAATATCCTTTTCACCATATAAGCGATACTGATTGTTCTCATTACGGGCCGGTCGCAGTAAACCCAGCTTTTCATAATAATGAAGTGTTCGGATGGATACTCCGGTATGTTTGGATAGTTGTCCAACGGTATACAACAGCAGATCCCTCCCTCATGATTTATGTATTCTCCACCAGCGCCATGCATTGAGCACCGCCAGAATGATCCCACCGACGAAGATTATCATCATATACAAAATAAATATTTCGGCCAACCCATTATCTTGCGCGGTATAGCTTAACAATGCCGGTCTATCACCTGGCATAACAACGAATCGGGCTACTTCCAGGTAAGCGACATGAAATCCGATGGAGGCCCATAGAGAACCGGTCAAACTGCGCAGAAGCTGTAACGTAATTCCATAGGTCAAGAGTAGGATCATATAATCCAAGGTTATCCGGTTTCCGGCATCCATACCGACGAGCTCTTGCAATAGGCTGACACTCATCGGAACCAGCAGAAAGAGTATGATTTGAGTTACATAAGCGAAAAACACAGGAAGTCGCAGTCTGAGGCGTAATCCATCATAGACCATGCCTCGCATGGATAGTTCCTCTGGCAAAGCTTCGTACAAGAAAGCAATACAACTATTAAGTGCAACAGCAAGCAAGAACTCGGCTGAGAAGTGCCACTCCGTAATCGTAATCCAGTTGTTCATACTGGCTATCGCTAACCCGATGAAGGCCAGAGAAGTGGCAAATAATGCGCCAAAGAGCAAGTGAATTATGCTTTTTCCTGTCAGAGGAAGAAGAACGGACTTCATATGGAAGTGTCTTCGAATGACGAATAATACGGGTAAGACGATACTAATAATGACAACAGCCTGGATGAGATGAACCATCCATTCAGCAGCACCAATAGTGCTGACAAACTCCCCTGCGAGTGTAGCAAAAAACAGACCCAATGTCATCGTCAACCAACTCATCCCAATAATGGATATTCCACTGCTGCGTCGTTTCTTGGTTACATGTTCAGTTGACATACTCATGCTAATCCCCTCCTGAAGCCAGTATAAACCCTCGAGTTAACGTCAGGGTCAAGCAGGAAATATGCCTATCAGAATATGGTTCTGCGCAAGGATTAAGTTACGAGCAGCACAAGTGTGGTATACTGGATATATTCAGCCTGATAATAACTGGCTATGGATAGGAGATGTCACTGATCTATGCAGGTATTCGAGGACTGGAATCAGAAAGTAAAGAGGACGTTTAATGCTACGAACCCAGAGGTAGTGTTGACGGTATCGGAAGCTGGAAGTTTGCTTGGTTTGACCAAAGACCAGATGAAACTGTACGTGGACAAGAACAAACTAACGAAGGTCCCGATCATGAGAAGTGTTCACCGATACCTCTTATTGAAAAGTGAAATAGATAACATCGTTCAAGCTCGATAACTTCATAGGATTGAACACAACCATTTTACCGATAGGATTCGGGAGAGTGGTCTTTTTTTTATCTGAAAGGGGACGGAACGTGCTGAATAAAGTGTCAAATTGGTTCTATCAGCGGGTGAATTGGAAATGGGTTGCAGCTGCGGTTGTTGTTTTTGCCTGTTTCATTGCATATATTCTGCCCTGGCAGGCGGCAAAGTCGGAGGAGGCCACCGGTGGAGGGCAGTCTCCGGATTCCTCTTTTCTGTACACTGCGGATGATCTGTATCAGATGGCTGAGCATTATGGTGAAGCAGGGCGGAGCGCCTATATTCAGGCACGGTTCACATTTGACCTCATATGGCCCTTGGCCTATCTGTTTCTGTTGGTTGTTCTGTTATCGATACTATATCGCGTGCTTCCGGTAAAGAGTCGTTGGCGCTGGGTGAATCTGATCCCGGTCTTAGGTTGGGCTATGGACATGCTTGAAAACATAGGTGCGTCCCTGATCATGCATCGTTATCCTGAACGTACGCCTGTGCTTGCTGAACTCACTCCAATATTTACCCTGTTGAAATGGTGTCTGATCTATGCCAGTTTTGCAGCACTGGTTCCGGGTGTTCTGATCACTGCTCTCTATTATATACGCAAGCGTAAGAAGTAGTGGAGCGAGGGATGGATTAAGAATATGTTGGTAACCCTAATCGTGTAAAGGTCCGCAGTGATGAGTGCAGAAATATACGCTTGTCAAAGGACAACCTGTTCATATATACTCATGTCGCAAGTGGCGTGAATCGTATAATTACAAGAGCCCAAGGAGATGAAGAACGCATGTCGATCAGCTTGAATGTGTATCTGGTTACAGACGGTAATGGACGTGAAGCGGTAGATTTTTATCAAAAGGCATTTGGAGCCGAAGTGCTCGCGCTTCAAACATTTGGCGACGGTCCATCTGACCCGAATCACCCCATCCCGCCAGAAGCGAAAGACCGTATTATGCATGCTTCTTTGCAGATTGGCAGCTCGGTATTAATGTTGTCTGATACGTTTCCAGGTATGCCGTACACTGTAGGTAATCATGTTACGGTTACTGTGAACACGGATACGACGGATGAAGCCAAAGCGATTTTCAACCAGTTGCAAGACGGTGGCGAAGTGAAAATGCCGATACAAGAAACGTTCTGGAGTCCAGCCTACGGTTCGGTTGTCGATAAGTTTGGCGTACAGTTTCAGATCAGTGCTACGCCGGGACAAGCTTAAGAGTGTACTCTTCACTAATATAAACTTCAAATGGAAAAAACCTCCGCAATCTGCTTTGAGCAGTTGTGGAGGTTTTTTTGCTTTTTTTGTAATGACTCGTGATTAATCTTCCTTGATTAGTCTTCCTTCTGAATCTTGGAAGGATTGTTGATTTTATAGGGAACCGGGTTACGTGTCAGCTTCTTCTTGATAATTTTCGCTTCAAACGTGATAACATCTCCCACTTCCAGTTCCTGTTTCTTAACGGTGGCACTGTGGCTTGACCAGGCTTCCCCAACATCAATGACGTCTGGCTCCGTAATGGTAACTGCTTCATAGATGATGACTTCATCGTCATTGTCAGAGAAGTGATTCGGTACGGTGGTGAACTCTTTGACAACGGCACTCATCTTCACTTTGCCTTCGGGCAGATCAATCTTGACGCTCTTAGCTTTGCTCGCTGTTTTGGCTTTGGGTTTGGCATCACTGGCTGCCTCAGACTGAGGTCCAACATACTCTTCTACTAGCCCATCCGGATCACCCTTCATCCCCGAGGAGAATTCATCTGTGTCCGTGTCGTCCGAATCATCCAGATCCGACGGAATTTCATCCGGATTAACCAAGGCATCTGGAGTTTGCGTAAGTTCAGCAGGGGTAACTGGTACGACTGTATCCGAAGTTGAGGGTTCTGTGCTGCGATCTGACCCGACATTACTTATGCTTCTGGCGCTGTAACTGGACGCTTGCATTTCCTTCAGATACGACGGGTGAATACAATGCTTTTGTCCATTATCCAGTTGAATAACGGCTGCCATGTGATCGACATATCCAATGATGGTGCACGGCATGTTTAATCCGTTTCCTTTATAATAGAACGTTTTGAGTTTGGTCGCTTTACCAGAAAGCAGACCCCACTCCTGACATTTCTCAATCAGTTCATCTTCGTTATCCAGCGCAATAAAATCCTGCGGTTCAATCATAAATGCGTATGTCATATGGAATTTCCGCCCTTCCAATCCATTCTTCATGTTCATCGTTTCCAAATTACAACCAGTGTATCACAAATGAGCATTTTGCATAAATCGAAACGCTGAAATCTGTACTCGGAGATGAAGATTATCAACGCCTGCTAACAGAGGCCTATGCTATAATTTGATCAGAATGTAAGGTGGGAAGGTTGCCTTGATATACATATTTCAGGAAGGGAAGATCTGCATGAAGAAAAAAGTAAATCATCAAGCTGTATGGCTTGCTATAGGTGTTGCCATGGGAGTCAGCATTGGTACGGCTACGAAGCAGCTTGGACTCGGGATTGCTTTTGGCTTGGCGCTTGGCATAGTGATTGGTTCGGTGGTTAGCAAACGTGCAGGGTCAGACTCGGAACATATGCTCAGCGAGCATGTCCGGGAATTGCACAAACCAGATGACTGGGAAGACGCGCTGTATTGCTCGCAGGATCATCCGGTGCTTATCCTGAAACACAGCACGACTTGTCCAACCAGTGCGAGAGCGTACAGAGAGTTTATGGCGTTTGTAGGCACCCATGCATCAGATCCCAAACAACCTATGGACTTCCGCATCGTCAAAGTGATTGAAAATCGCTCGTTGTCCCGTCACATTGCGGAAGAGACAGAGGTTCACCATGAGTCACCACAGGTACTTCTGCTCGATCAGGGGCAAGTCGTCCATCATACCTCTCATGGCAAAATCACGAAGAAGAGATTATTGCAGTGGGCACAGAATCTATTTGGATAAATAGTAAACCTTATAGACCCGTTCTTTTCAGCCCATTGCTGAGGAGAGCGGGTCTTTTTTACGTTTTTTTTACACCCATGGAGGCATTTCTTTACCCCTTTTTTACAGCGTTTCATATTACGATTTTACATGTAGCAGGTGCAGAGAACGGTAGAGAGAGGGAGGAAGGGCGCATGGTGAATGATGCCATGATGATTGGATTGGTTGTGCTGCTGTTTGCGGTTTTCTGGGGATTCGTGAAATTCTGCGAGAAGGCTTGAGGGTAGAGAGGGGGATGCCAAATGATTGTCATCGGCATGATTGTGCTCTCACTGGTGATTTATCTCGGTTATGTGCTGGTGAAGCCGGAGAAATTCTGATGCTGACAATGTGCGTAATGCACGAACAAGTGAACGTCGAATAGGGAGGAAATGCGGATATGGGTATCGGTGTAGTGCAAGTAGCGGTGACGCTGCTTATCATCCTGCTGCTGGTGAAACCGGTGGGAAAATATATAGTGAACGTGTTTGATGGACAGCGAACGGGGTTGGATCGGATTTTTGGTGGACCGGAGCGACTGCTCTATCGAGTAATGGGAGTACGCGAGAACGAATCCATGGGGTGGAAAAAGTACCTAATGGCTGTTCTTCTCTCCAACTTTGTAATGTTGGTGTTGATGTTTCTGGTGCTGCGGCTGCAAAAGTATTTACCGCTCAATCCGGATGGCATCGGCAATATGCCAGCGGCGCAGGCATTTAATACGGCCGTATCCTTCATGACCAACACGAACTGGCAGTCGTATACGGGCGAGAACGCCTTGTCGTATCTGTCACAGATGCTAGCCGTGACGTTTCCGATGTTTACGTCGGCAGCAACGGGATTTGCAGTGGCTATTGCGTTCATTCGCGGGCTGATAGGCCGCCGGGATGAACTGGGGAACTTTTACGTCGACCTTGTACGGTCGATTACGAGAATTTTTTTACCGCTGAGCTTCATCGTGGCCTTGTTCCTCGTGTTCCAGGGGGTGCCTCAGACACTCGCGGGAGCGGTGAACGCAACCACGCTGGAAGGCGCGCAGCAGACGATCTCACGTGGACTGGTCGCCTCACTGGAGTCGATCAAACACATCGGAACGAATGGTGGCGGCTGGTTTGGAACCAATGCTGCACATCCATTCGAGAATCCGACGGCCCTGAGCAATCTGGTGCATATCGTCTGTATGATGCTGTTACCCACTGCACTGGTATACGCCTTCGGCTTGAGGGTCAATAACCGGAAGCAGGGTTGGGCATTGTTCGCAGCGATGAGTTTTCTTTTTCTTGTGATGTTGACCACAGTCTTTGTCTCCGAATATCGCGGTGTACCTGCGCTGGATGCAGCAGGCCTTCAGGGCAATATGGAGGGGAAAGAGGTCAGGTTCGGCATACCCGAATCGGCTTTATTCACGGCAGTCACGACGGCGGCTACAACAGGTTCGGTCAACAATATGCACGAGTCGCTTACTCCGCTTGGAGGTCTGGTGTCACTGGCTCAGATGATGCTCAATAACGTGTTTGGGGGCAAAGGGGTAGGGCTGATCAACGGACTGCTGTATGTGATTCTGGCTGTGTTTATCTGTGGATTAATGGTGGGACGGACACCTGAGTTTCTGGGCAAAAAAATCGAGGGCAAAGAGGTGAAGCTCGCATCCATCGCCTTGCTCATTCATCCTTTGATTATTCTGGGGCCAACGGCAATCGCGCTTATGCGGCCCGAAGCCATTGCGTCCATCTCGAACGGGGGCATGCATGGCCTGACTGAAGTTCTCTATGCTTTTGCCTCGGGTGCAGCCAATAATGGATCGGCCTTTGCCGGACTGAATGCCAATACAGACTTTTACAACATCGCGATTGGTATCGTTATGCTGCTGGGAAGGTACGTTTCGATGATCGCCATGCTGGCTATTGCGGGTTCACTCGCCACCAAACGGGTTGTGCCTGTAACTACGGGCACGTTGCGGACACACACACCTCTGTTTGCTGGCATTTTGGTCATGATGATCATTGTAGTCGGTGCGCTTACGTTCTTCCCGTCGCTTGCCCTTGGACCGATCGCAGAGCATCTGGCAATGATTCAATGAGAGATATGACAGGGGAGCAACAGAGGAATTGGTATAAGGACGTAACGTACGGAGGTGGCAGTGCACGATGAATGCAGTCGAACGAAAGAAGGAGCAGACGATGCAACACATGGATACAGAAATGTTTAGAACGAAGGGCAATGAGCCAGATAACAACCGTGGTAATATTCAACGTGATCCCGGATCGAAACGGTCGTTAAGCAAGGATATGATACTTCAGGCTTCACTGGATGCGTTCAAGAAACTAAATCCGGTGGTCATGATCAAAAATCCTGTCATGTTTATTGTCGAGGTGGGTACATTCATTACGCTCTTATTATGCATCAATCCAGATCTCTTCACCGCATCCGAGGCTGGGCGCGGGTACAATATCGCCGTGTTTTTCATTTTGTTGTTCACGCTGCTGTTTGCCAACTTCGCGGAGGCACTTGCAGAAGGTAGAGGTAAGGCGCAGGCGGATACGTTACGCAAGACGAAGTCGGACACCCTGGCCAATCTGGTGCAGAAGGATGGAACCATCCGGCAAGTATCTTCGACCCAGTTGAAAAAAGGCGATATGGTCCGTGTGGAAGTCGGTGAACTGATCCCGACGGACGGTGAGATTATGGAAGGCTTGGCCTCCATTGATGAATCGGCCATTACCGGAGAATCCGCCCCGGTCATCAAGGAAGCAGGGGGAGATTTCTCCTCTGTTACCGGAGGTACACGCGTCGTGTCCGATTACATCGTCATGCGTGTTCAGACCGATCCTGGGGAGTCATTCCTTGACCGGATGATCTCTCTGGTTGAGGGTGCTCAGCGCCAGAAAACACCTAATGAAATCGCGCTGACAACCCTGCTCGCCGTTTTAACCCTGATCTTTCTGATCGTCATTCTAACAATGGTCCCGATGGCGAATTACCTGGGTATTCGACTGGATCTGGCGACCCTAATCGCACTGCTCGTCTGCTTGATCCCAACCACAATTGGTGGATTACTGTCTGCCATTGGTATTGCCGGGATGGACCGTGTTACGCAGTTTAATGTGCTCGCCATGTCGGGTAAAGCGGTGGAAGCAGCCGGGGATATCGATACGTTGATTCTGGACAAAACGGGGACGATCACATACGGAAACCGTATGGCATCTGAATTCATTCCAGTTCAGGGCATTACTTCATCAGAGATGACGAGGGCTGCTTTACAGGCTTCTGTGCGAGATGAGACCCCGGAAGGGCGTTCTGTTGTGGAATTGGCAGGCAAACAAGGTCAGAGCTGGTCTGAAACGGGGTATGCCAATGCGGAAAATGTGGAGTTCACGGCAGAGACCCGGATGTCTGGTCTGAATCTGATCAGCGGAATGAAGATCCGCAAAGGAGCGGTGGATGCAATCAAACGTTATATTGCTTCCGAAGGAGGCCGTATACCGGGAGATCTGGATGAGATTGCAAATCGTATTGCGAAGGCCGGAGGCACGCCGCTTGCTGTTGCCATCGATGAACGAATCTACGGTGTGATCTATCTGAAAGACACTGTGAAGCCAGGGCTGAAGGAGAAGTTCGCTGAGATGCGCGCCATGGGCATCAAGACCATTATGTGTACAGGCGACAATCCGCTGACCGCAGCAACCATAGCGCTGGAAGCGGGCGTGGATGATTTTATTGCGGAAGCGAAGCCCGAGGACAAGATTGCGGCGATCAAAAAAGAACAGCAGGAGGGCAAGCTCGTCGCCATGACGGGCGACGGTACCAACGATGCTCCTGCTCTGGCGCAGGCCGATGTGGGCCTGGCGATGAATTCGGGCACCATGGCGGCCAAGGAAGCGGCCAACATGATTGACTTGGATTCCGACCCGACCAAGTTATTGTCGGTTGTCTCCATTGGCAAACAGTTGCTGATTACACGCGGCGCACTGACAACCTTTTCGATATCCAATGATATCGCGAAGTATTTTGCGATCATTCCAGCCATGTTCATTCTCGCTATGCCGCAGCTTCAGGCGCTGAATATTATGAATCTGGCTTCGCCGCAGTCCGCGATCCTGTCGGCGCTCATCTTCAACGCTATTATTATTCCGCTGCTTATTCCCATCGCGATGAAAGGGGTTAAGTATCGGGCGATGTCAGCCGAACGACTGCTTGGTCGCAATGTGTTCATCTATGGCGTAGGTGGTGTGATTGTACCTTTTATCGGCATTAAGCTGATTGATATGGTTCTGTCGGGGATTCTTTAACGAGAAAACAACGCTTATCAAAATTGTCCTTCTATCCTAATGAATTCAGGAAGTGATCTGTATGAACATGTTCTTGCCCGCCGTACGGTTATCCGTTGTGCTTATGCTGATATGCGGCCTAATCTACCCGCTTGTAACGACTGGTGTAGCCCAGCTTCTCTTTCCTGCGCAGGCGAATGGCAGTCTGATTACGCAAAATGAGAAAATCATCGGCTCGTCCCTGCTGGCGCAGGATTTCCAATCGCCGGGGCTGTTCCAGCCCCGGGCATCAAATGCTGGTTATGATCCAACGGCTTCGGCCGGTTCCAATCGCGCTGTAGCCTCAGAGGAGTATATCGGCGAGATGAAAGAAAAGATTGCTCAGCTTAGGCAGGAAAATCCGGGATTGAAGCAGATCCCTGCTGATCTCGTGACGGGTTCAGGCTCTGGACTTGACCCGGATCTCTCTCCCGAAGCCGCTGAGGCACAGATCCCACGCATTAGCAAAGCTACAGGGCTTAGTGAACAGCAGCTTGTGCAACTTGTAAATGAGCATACGCAAGGCCGGCAAATGGGTATATTCGGGGAACCGCGTGTGAATGTAACGGCTCTGAATCTGGCGCTGACAGCAGAACTGAACTAACGAACATATTAGCCTGCTCACGATATATCGGGAGGGGCTTTCTCTATTTTTTCTTCATATTTTAAGACACGCTCTAATAAGAAAGGGGGGAGAGGGACGGATGGAAGACAGCTTCAAGCGCAAGTCACCGGAAGAGATGATGAAGATGATTACGAAGCTGCAACAGGGTACGCTCAAAATCTACATCGGCCCAGTCAGCGGATCGGGCAAAACGTATCACATGTTGCGGGAAGGGAACACGTTGCGCGAGCAGGGCATTAATGTGGTCATCTGTGCCGTGTCCACGATGCGCAGACCGGAAACGGTAGAGCAACTTGGCGCACTCGAACGGATTCCAAGCATTCACTGGTTACGCGAGAGTGATGATGTAGAGATGAAGGATCTGAACTTGGATGCACTATTGGCACGTAATCCGGAGGTTGTGCTGGTGGATGGTTTGGCACATCGCAACAGAGAAGGTACTCGGTATGCTACCCGGCTGGAGGATATTCAGTTTTTGCTCCGAAACAATATCAGTGTCATGACAACGGTGAATGTGTATGAGCTGGAAGGCTATACAGAGCTGGCACGACAACTTACGGGGATCGCAGCAGAATATACGGTGCCTGCCGATACATTGGAGCTTGCGGATGAAGTGAAGCTGATAGACGTCACACCAGAAACCATACTGAGCCGTCTGGCAGAAGGTCATCTGAAGGGGCATGAGGGAAAAGTAGTTTTTCGTCAAGGCAATCTGGGTATTCTGCGCGAACTGGCCCTGAGATTGGTTGCAGAAGGGGTGAATGAATCCCTGCGTGAGCATCGGGAGGAGATGGGAATTACCGTCACAACAGGCATCATGGAACGGATTCTGGTGTCCACGCAATATCATTGGAATGGCTCCATCTATATCCGGCGTGGACAACAGATTGCCAAACGGCTGAATGGTGATCTGTGCGCCGTGGTTTTTCGGAATATGAAGCAGCCATTAACCAAGGAGGCAACCGTATTTCGGCGCAATATGATCAAGTTGGTGGAGAAGTTTGGCGGCCATATGGAGGAACTGTCCGTATTACACCGTCGCAACATCCCGTCTACGCTGGCGCGTTACGCCATGGAGCACCAGATTACCCGGATTGTGATGGGACACTCCCGGCGTACACGCTGGCAGGAACTATGGCAAGGGTCCGTTGTTAACTCGCTGCTGCGCAGATTACGTGGTGTCGATCTGTTTCTGGTTGCTGATCGAGCGGCCCGGGAGGGTGAACGTGTGGTTCCGGCTAAAGTTAACGATGTGGAGTCGCTGACATACCGCAGACTAAGCGAGCAGGAAATGAAGGAACAGATTGGCCAGATTCAGCGCGGTACATTCAAAATATATATCGGAGCCGCACCAGGTGTAGGCAAAACCTACATGATGCTTCGGGAAGGCAATGATTTGCTCCGTAAGGGCATCGATGTGCAAATCGGTTTGCTGGAGACACATGGGCGGGCGGAAACCGTGGAGCAGATGGGTCACCTGTCTGTGATCCCTCGCGCGAAGTGCGTTTATCAGGAGGCTCGTCTGGAAGAGATGGACACGGAGGGTATTCTGCAACTTTGTCCGGAAGTGGTGCTTGTGGATGAACTGGCGCATACGAATGTGCCCGGAAGTGTCCGGCAAAAGCGTTATGAAGATGTCCTGCTCCTGCTGAATGCAGGCATCTCGGTGATTACCACAATGAACGTACAGCATCTCGAAAGTCTGAATGATGCCGTTGAACATATTACCGGTGTTCGTGTCCGCGAGACCGTACCCGATCGGATCATTCAGATGGCGGATGAGGTGCAGTTGATTGATGTGGCACCCCAGGCCTTGCGGCAGCGCATGAGGGAGGGTAAAATCTATGCAACTGCCAAGGTCGAGCAAGCCCTTGCGAATTTCTTCAAAATCGGTAATCTGATTGCCTTGCGAGAACTTGCCCTGCGCGAGCTGGCGGACGATGTCGATGAACGGCTTGAAACACAGCAGGCCAAAATTGCACTTCGAGGACCTTGGCGCAGACAGGAAGCGGTCTTTGTATGTGTAAGCAGTGATCGTCATGCCGAGCGGCTGATCCGGCGCGGATTCCGTATGGCTTATCGTCTAAAAGCCATCTGGCATGTACATCATATCCACATAGGTGAGTCCATGAGTGACGAAGTGAAATGCCATCTGGAGGCGTTGGAGCAGCTGACGATTCGGCTTGGTGGTCAATTTCATATTCATCACAGTCCAAGGCTGCGGGATATACCTGAGATTTTGGCCAGAAAGGCATCGGAGGCGAGAGCAACCCAGTTGGTGGTCGGGCAGGCAAGACGGGTGTGGTGGCTAAATGGCTACCGTGGCTCAGGTTCGGTGGTCAACCGACTTGTACGCTTGTCGCGGCATCTGGATGTATTGATCGTTGCAGATTATGATTATGAACTGAGCGGGATGTGAATCGATTTTGTCAGAACGAATAAAAAAAGAAACGCGGGCAGCCCATGGGAAAAGAGTTCCGGCATATGTATGGGTGACCCTCGGGGTGATACTGCTAACCTTGTTGCTTCATGCCATCGGCATGAGTGGAGATCTGGTTAATGTAGCACTAGTATACCTATTTCCTGTACTGGTGAGTGCCGTGTATTGGGGAATGGGGCCAGCTGTATATACCGCGAGTTTTAGCGTCATTATGTTTGACTTCTTTTTTGTCCCGCCATATTTGAGCTTTACGGTTGAGGACTTGAGATATCTCATCTCCTTTGTTGTGTATCTTGCGGTGGCGATCCTGACAGCGAGTCTTGCAGGTCGATTGCGACAACAGTTGGAGATGGTAAAAGCACGCGAGGCTACGACTAACTCCCTGTACGCATTGAGTCGTCAGATGACAGCCATTACGGATCTGAATACCTTACTGGTTAACATTGCAACCCAAGTATCGCTTACCCTGGGTAAGCCGGCGGCTGTGTATCTTCCGGATGGGCAGGGGGATCTGCTGGTTACAAGCTCTTCTGCACAAGCATCAGAAGGGGAAAAGGATGGTTGGGGAGATGGAGAGTCGGAGATTGCCATTGCAAAATGGGTGTATCATCACGGACAGATCGCAGGTAAGGGATCATCCACTTTGCGGGAATCTCTCGGGCTATATGTACCGCTACGCACAGAGGAGCAAATTCATGGCGTGCTCGCCGTAAGCATGGACGCTGGCGAGATTCATGAGCAGCAAGAAGAGCTTCGTCTGTTGGAGGCATGCGGAGGACTGGCCGCAGGTGCTATTGCCCGAGTGAAGCTGGCGGAAGAGGCCAGATTGGCGCAGATTACTGCTGAATCAGAGCGCATACGCACAGCGCTGCTGGATTCTGTCTCTCATGAATTGCGTACGCCCCTAACCGCCATTATCGGCTCGGCTACAGGATTGTTGGAGAATGATACGCTTTTTACACCCGAGGATCGGAGAGAATTAACAGGCAACATTCGGGATGGAGCCTTGCGTATGAATCGTCTCGTCACAAATCTGTTAGGTATGGTTCGGCTGGAGAGCGGCATGTTGCAACTGAACCGGAAATGGTGTGACGTGGAAGATATAATCAGCGTTGTACTGACACAAGTTCGGGAATTCAGTCCGCATCGTAACATTCAAGTCGAACTACCTGATGACCCGGCCTTTATCTACGGAGATGAAGTATTGCTGGAGCAGGTGCTGGTCAATATCGTCAGCAACGCCATCAAATATTCGCCCGACGAGACCCAGATTGTCATCATTGTGGCGAGTGACAGAAGTCCGAATCAATTGACGATCATGGTTGCTGATCAAGGCATCGGTATACCGGAAGCAGAAAGAATACGTATATTTGATAAGTTCTATCGCTCAGAGTCGACTCAGCATGTCACAGGGACGGGGCTTGGTCTGGCGATCTGCAAAGGTATTGTGGAAGTCCACGGAGGTACCATTGTGGCAGAGCCGAATCCGGGCGGGGGAACGAGAATGCGCATAGATATCCCCATGGAGGCTCACGGATCACGGTTTCCCTATTCAGAACAAGGAGAGGTTGAAGAATGACATGAACGCACCACTAGGGGCTCGCATACTGGTGATCGATGATGAGCCGCAGATTCGCAAATTGCTCAAGGTCACCCTTCAGGCACACCAATTCGAACTCTACGAGTGTGGGGATGGCGAAGAGGGCGTTATTCAGGCCAGTATTGTACATCCGGATCTGATCATCCTTGATCTTGGTTTGCCGGGCATGTCTGGCATGGAGGTACTTCGCCGGATTCGCGAATGGTCACAGGTACCGATTATTGTGCTGACAGCGAAGGATCAGGAGGGAGACAAAATTGCCGCTCTGGATGGTGGTGCAGATGATTATGTAACTAAACCATTCGGGATGGGTGAGTTGGTCGCCCGTATTCGGGTGGCGCTGCGTCATGTAGCCAAAACGACGGATGAGCCAATACTGCGCTTCGGATCACTAACGGTTGATCTGGCCCAAAGGCAGGTCGAACTGGAGGGGACTTTGGTCAAATTAACCCCGACGGAATATGAGATGCTGAAGGTGCTCGCCTCGAATGCGGGGAAAATCATCACTCAGCGTCAGCTTTTGCAGCAAGTATGGGGAGGGCATCACCATGAGTCTGACAGCCACTATCTTCGGGTATATGTGGGACATCTGCGTAAAAAATTAAAGGAAGATCCGACGAATCCGCGATATATTCAAACGGAGCCTGGCATTGGTTATCGCTTTTTGCTCCCCGCCGAGTAAGGTTTAAGGGAGCGAGACATTTCTGATAAATGATGTGATGCACCATTATGCAGATGAGTGCTATGGAACGAACAAAACACCGTCCCCTTTAACAGCAAAGGAAACGGTGCTTTTATATTATGACGTGTATTTTGGCAACCAGTCGCCGTGAGCCTCAATCAACTCATCACACATCGCTACGATGTCATCGATAGACAGTTCCGCAGCCGTGTGTGGATCAAGCATGGCGGCGTGATAGATATGTTCTTTTTTGCCAGTGATTGCCGCTTCAATTGTTAGTAGTTGCGTGTTGATGTTTGTCCGGTTCAGTGCTGCGAGTTGTGGAGGCAAATCCCCAATGTAAGTAGGGCTGATTCCTGATCCATCCACCAGACAAGGTACCTCGACACATGCCTCGCGCGGCAGGTTCGTAATCAGTCCGTTGTTCATGACGTTGCCGCCAATCTTGTATGGGTTATTCGTCTCCATCGCTTCGATAATATGCGATGCGTATTCACGGCTACGGGTATGTTCAATATTTTCGCTGGCAAACAGCTTGGTACGCATTTCTTTCCAGCCTTCAATCTGGTTCACACAGCGGCGTGGATACTCATCCAATGGAATGTTGAAGCGTTCAATCAACTCCGGGTAATTCCGTTTGATGAAGTAAGGGTGGTACTCAGCATTGTGCTCGGAGGATTCCGTTACATAATAGCCAAAACGCTGCATCAGTTCATAACGAACCATGTCGTCATGCTGTTCCTTCTGTTTTTCTTTCGCCAGACGTTTAATCTCGGGGTACAGATCCTGCCCGTCTTTTGTGACTTCGAGCAGCCATGCCATGTGGTTGATGCCTGCAATTTTGGCTACGACACCCGTCTGATCGATCCCCAGTGCATCAAACAGATGTGGTACACATACCTGCACACTATGACACAATCCTACAGTTTTGATCCCACCATGCACATTCATGACGTTGGTAAGCACGGCCATCGGGTTGGTGTAGTTCAGGAACCACGCATCTGGACATACTTCCTGCATATCTCGGGCGAAATCCAGCATGACCGGAATCGTCCGCAAGTTACGGAAAATTCCGCCAATGCCGAGTGTATCTGCAATTGTTTGACGCAGTCCGTATTTCTTCGGAATCTCGAAGTCTGTAATGGTACATGGATCATATCCACCGACCTGGATAGCGTTGATGACATATTTGGCCCCGCGTAGCGCTTCTTTGCGGTCAGGATATACGTTCACAACGCAACGACTTCCGAGTGAACGGGCCAGACTGGTCAACAAACGCTCTGAGTCGCTCAAGCGTTCAGCATCAATATCGAACAATGCCAGCTCAAAATCCTGCAGTGCTTCGGTCATCATGACATCACCCAATACATTTTTAACAAAGACAGTGCTGCCTGCACCGAGGAACGTAATTTTATTCATTTAAGTTTAGCCTCCCTGAAAAATGTTGTACCCCAACTATAGGCCGATTCGGCGTATATAACTATGGCTCAAACCCTTTCAAACATGTCATAATCCCATTTTTGTTCCCGCTTTCAACTAATATGGAAGCACTTTAGCTGTTATAATATAAATAGACGAAATGAAGAGGTAAGCGGAACGAAGTCAGGATGGAGGGAGAAAAATGAGTCGCATTGAGATGAATGTGGTTCCCGCAGGCTGGACACAGATGGAGTTGCTGTTGTTGTTTTTTGGGTGGGAGGCATGTGACCCTGCGCATTATTGGGGACCGGGTGTACGTGATTCTTACATTGTGCACTACATCCATGAAGGACAGGGTACCGTGTACATGGGGGATCGAGAATACAAGCTTAGCGAGGGACAGGGTTTTGTCATTCTCCCGGACACACTCATTCATTATGAGGCAGATCCGAAGGAGCCCTGGACATATTCGTGGTTCGGTTTTAAAGGCATACAAGCCAAAGCATTCATGCAACGTGCTCAATTGAGCCCGGAGCGTCCGATATATGATGCCCAGGATACAAATACGATGGAACAGTTGTATACGGAGATGGTCCAGGCTTCCACGCGTCCGGGAGGCGATGTGATGAATCAAAGTCTCTTGTACCGCTTGATGGCAGAATTAATCTCTTCTTCGCCTGTAGAGGAAGAAATAGGACAGCTTCTTTCGAACAAAGAGACGTATATCCGACAGGCGGTGCAGTTTATGGAGAACAGGTACAGCCAGCGAACCTCCATTCTGGATATTGCCCAAGCTGTGGGGCTGGATCGCACGTATCTGTCGGGATTGTTCAAAGAGCGATATGGCATGTCGCTACAGTCCTTTTTTCTGGAGTACCGCATGAATCGGGCTGCCGAACTTCTTCAGAATCCAGGGCTGTCGGTCAGTGAAGTGGCCCATTCTGTCGGTTATACGGACCCATTACTGTTTTCCAAGATGTTTAAGCGAGTGACGGGTGTGTCTCCAAAGGGTTCGAGAAATTGAGATTAGACGTATTTAGTGTTTCAAATTTGAAAGAAAAGTTTTGATCATTAATCGTCCCCCGCTATACTGATACAGAAGTGTAATTGAATATGTGGAACTTGGTGCTTTGCCCGTCAGGGTGGAAGCTTAATAGGAAAGTCCGGTGTGATACCGGAGCGGTCCCGCCACTGTAACAGAGGAGTCAAGTAGCGATAATCCACTGGTTTAAGCCGGGAAGGAGCTGCAAGTGACGATGATTCTGGAGCTAGGAGACCTGCCAGGTTTAAGAAACACAGTAGTACCCTACGGGAGATAGGAAGGTGTTTAGAGAGCATGATTTTTTCTGAAAATCTGTTTATTTAAGGCGTCCTCATCCAGTAACACGGAGAAGGACGCCTTTTTTGATAGAATTTATAAGTTTTCATCGGAGCTGTGGATGAAGAACATCATGGCACATAAATAAAGTTGTGGGGAAGGACGTTAGAGCACTTGAGCAGATATATCGTTAAACGATTATTACAATTGGTAGCAGTATTGTTCGGCATCACGTTCCTGACGTTCCTGCTAACCTACCTGTCTCCTGGAGAAAGTCTGTCAGGATAATACTAATGTGCGGGTTTTCTTTATAGTCTAAGTAAGGTTATGAAAAAAGAATGATGCAAGAAGGGTTACCCCAGAAGTCCATAGATGACTTTCAGGATAACCCTTTTGTTGTATAACAGGCATGTTGTGTGTAGTTGGGATGTGACACTGGAATCACTTGTGAATGCTTTATCGTATGTGGTTCAGTACACCTATATCATTAAGCACACCATAGTTTTACGCAGGCTGTATAGTACTTAGTCTGACACTTCATGGCTATTTTATCATACAATTATTGATTGCTTCCTTGGGTGATTATCGCTTTACAGATATTCAGTCTTATTTTGGAGAGGTACTCCGCATACAGACTCTTCGGTCCACATGCAGTTGGCTACATATGCTTAGCCAGTCGTGCTGACATGAGAGATTCAAACTAGTGCGGTACTTGGGATTGGAAGTCATTCCGGCTAGACTGATCAGCATGGTAAAAGACAATATCGCCATCCTTCAGCGGCCAGGTTCTACCTTGACTGTCTGTTGGCTTTTTGTTGAAACCTTCCATCTGCCATTGATTCATCAGTGGTGCATGAATGTATTGCAGATGGGGCGCCTCTGTATTTCCATTCCGCAGGCTCTCCATGTTGAAGTTGACTACGATAAAACCATTCTTTAGAAAAACATTCGATTTCTCATCCAGTTGATTTTGTCGAGCAAGAGGTTCGAGATCTGTACCTTTTGGTACGGCATATACATCGGCAGGTAAGCTGTACTCCCCGTACCAGCGCTGGATTGATGCATTGGCCCGGTCCACGTTGACCCCGGAAGGAATCTCCGATTTGGGCCCGATGAGTGTCCGAATCGGAGCGGAAAGGATCATCCAATCATAACGACCTACCCATGTTTTTTGATGAGAAGTCTGATCGACCAGGCGAACCATATGTTCTGCCAACGTACGCTGGCTGCGTTCTTCCGCTGTCAGTTCATAAGTATACTGATAACGTGCTGTATCACCTAACTCTGTGCCGGGTACATTTCGAAGCCGTGAGTTCAGCACAACAAAGCGTTTCTCCAGATCCTGAGACGATCCGATACGGATCAGGCGTTCCTGGCCTCGATGGTAGTACAGATCCACTTCTTGTCGGGAGGACCCGTCTTTACTCACAAAAGCAAAAGTGGGTGTAATTCGAATACCATCCTGTTTGCCAAACATATTGCCCTTGGTCTTCAGATTGAACTTGAAATGGTACCCTGTCTTCACAGTCGCGTTAGCGAATCCCTGCACCGGATGGCTTCCTGGTCGGATGGGCAATACAAATGGAGCCAGATTACCTCGTGGATCACCATCAATGCTATTCATCCCAGTCCAGTAGCTATAGCCCGTTGGGTCGGGACTGCCCAATTGCTTGCGAAATACATTTTCCCAGTTGTAATCGGAGATATCAGTGACGTGAAAATCATATAACCTTCCGATGACATCTACCGGTACGGTATCTGCTACAACATGATGTGCCAGATTGGTATTGGCATCCTGTTGCTCGGTAAAGTTTGCAGGTGCATTCTCTGCAATATTGCGGAATACAATATGGTATTTGCCTTCGTCTACCCATACAGGGAGATAGAATGTGGTGTCCAGTTGATTGACCGGAATATCCACCCATGTCTTAGCAGGGATAAACTGGCTCCGATCTGCGTTATAGACATCAAACGGGAATTGCACCTGTTTGATTCGAAAATATTTGGCATAGTCCCGATTCCCATAACCGGGATAACTCACTGCGTCCAAGTGCTGTCCCGATGTGGGAATTCGCACAATGAACGGGCGTTCCAGAATGAGTGCAGCGCTGGTTGGGTCTGGTACGGTTTTCTGATTATGCGGCTGATCATCCGATACCCAGGCGTAGTTGACGACAGGGGTGTGTACGGTGACCGTGTTGATGCCGTTAATCGGTAATATTTTATTGGCACCGCCATTCACGTTACCCGGTAGCAAATCATAATAGATTTCACCAGAGCTTGTGGTGTTTGCTTTATTAAGCAGGGAATTGCTGATCATATTACCCGGTTTGTACAGCACATCACGCCCAATCATCGTTGGATTAGGAATATTGGATGGCGTTGGGCCATCTTTGGTTGCTTCCACATCATTCATAATGGTTGTGTTGTTGAATTTCACTAGATCATTATTCACTTTACTTTGAGGTGTGTTGGATTCAGCCATCCCTTTTAACCGTGATGTATCATCAGGCACACTGGGAGGTTGGTTCAAACCACCTGTTAATTTGGGTGGAGTATATGAGATTGAAGTGGTTTGCCCTGGTCGTACATGGCTTTCTACGGCTTCATCATTTTTAGACTCTAGTGTTGGTGGTGTGTATCCTGTTGGATTCATCGTAACGGTCTCACCGGGCAAAGCGTAATTATTCATGGTTGCTTTAGCGATCTTGTATACTTCCAGATTGTTAATTTTCCAGTAGGAGTAGTCTCTTGTGATCTGGAAGTTGTATGGCTTGGGTACCGTGTCGTTCGCGGGTACAGGTGGCCCTGGTGTACAACCATCATCATCACATTCCTCTGGTCCAGGTACTGTCCACTCTCTGTCGTACGAGATTGTGACATTACAGTTGTATGTAACTTTACCGCTCATTTTCGCCCAGGCTTGTTTAAACAAATAATTGTCAGCAAAGGCATTTGTGTAGAGTGATTCGGAAGTAGGGATTCCTCTTAACACATTGAATGTCTCATTATCTCTGTTATCTGACTTGATAACACCGTTGGTATTTGGATCGAGATCATTCATGCTCATAATGGTTCCAGCAGAAGGTGGTCCAATCGTTGGTGTGCAACCTCCACCACCGCCCCCGTTACCGTCGCCCTCGCCAGTACCTGGGTTCTCTTCAACACCAATGTTTGTAGTGGTAGTTAACTGAAATCCATCTTTCTTCCACAGTACGGTGATGGTTGTAGTTCCCCTACTGACAGCTTGGACTAATCCGGAATTACTAACGGTAGCAACACCAGGATTGGATGATTCCCATGTCGTTGTACCACCGCTACCGGTGTTTACATTGGTCTCCGCTCCAAAGTTTCCATCTCCAGTTTTCGTCTTGACCTTAGCATTAAGTTGTTTGGACTGGTTCAAGCTAATTTGTCCACCAGCGGTTAGGTTGATCTCTTTGGTTATTTCAACAAGACCTTTCCAGTAAAGATCTGTATTGAAGATGTAATCAGCTGACCATTTAGGTGGGTTATATTCTCTAGCAGCTGTTGCATTGATAACGCCGCCTATTTTCATTGTGAACACTGTTCTTCTACCATTAAAGGAGTCAACAGAAACTAGTTTAGGCATATTCAAATCTGCATTGTAATGTTGGTTGTCGTCCATATAATGAGGCATTAGGGACACCTCGGTTAATTCTGATCGTGGATAAGGATCGCTGTTTTTATCCATATAAACTGCAGGTTTGTATACTTCTTTATCAAGATCAAGATCAACACAAACTGTCGAAGAAACGGGACGATTTGTTGATGAATCGTTAGCTAGTAAAATATGATCATTAGGCCCACTACATCCGCCATCAACACTCCATCTTAAATCATCAATTTGATAAATATAAATGCCGATATTGGTCATTTTTTGTCCTTCAACAGGTATAACTTTTAGTTGAGATTTCGCTGGTGTTTCCGGTACCATATATTGAGGCTTTATTGCAGGTTTAGTACCAGGTCCGCCACCGGCGTGCACAAATGAATAAGGTGTTAATAGAGAGCAGATGGTTAGAAAGGCTATCAGTAATTTACTGATAGCTGGCTTTAACTTTAAATCGTTTATTTTATTTTGTATCGATGACACTAAAGATTGCCCCCTCTTTGGATTCTAGGATCACAGCTCTCGTCACAGATTGATTAAAATGTAACATTCCTCGTGCCCAATATATAGGGTTTTTAACTCCAAAGACTCCTCTATTCAAGGTGTAATCTCCTGTTTTTGGAGCCTCATATGACAAAAATGATTTTGATTGAGGGGAAGCCAAAGGATTAAAGGTAGCTGAATTAAGGAGACTTCCGGCTTGTGGTTGGTTCATGGATGCCGATTTAATATTTAAATCAAACTCGACGAAAGAGAAATATCTATCGTTTTGGAGCTTTACTCCTTCATCTAAAAAAACGGGATAATAGATGCTACGGTTATTGCTAGCGACATTAGTATCTACAATAATCCAATTCAAAACTTTAAGATCAGCATAATTTGTATCGGTAACGATTTCTTTGTTTCTAACTTTCGAAAAGTCATTAGTCACAACTTCATCGTATTTCTGATTGCCTGATAAAATAATTTTCCTTTCAGGTGTTTTCTGGTACTTAGGCGCAATAATATTCAAATTCGTCCCCGTCAAACCCACCGCCCGCAGCTCATTCAGACCCTGAAAATCGGCAGGTTTTGCCTTGGCAACTGTTGCATAACGGGCAATCAACACAGCAACTTCCGCTCGTGTTGTAGTACGATCAACGCCAAATGTTTTATCGTTTGCCACACTCATAAGTCCTGTTCCCAGGGCAACGGCTACTGCATTTTTTTGAGCGCTTGCGAGTTTACCTGTGAAATATTCCTTTGCGGGCACAACGGTGTTGGTTACATCAGAGAGTGCTTGTTTGTACTCAGGATCAACCACGGTTAGCCCTTGCGTTAGCCAAGTAGCCATTTCGCCTCGTTGAAGAGCGCCTTGTGCACCCAATTTTCCCTTGTAATTAGAAGGGTTGATAAAACCTTTTGCGATAGCAATTGAGACACCGCTCTTTGCCCACTCGGGTATGTCTGTGAAATTGTTTTGTTCTTGTGTCGTTGCATTAGGCTGGTCGGATAGACGCCCCAGGATACTTGCCATTTCAGCTTTGGTGACAGGTGAGCTTGGTTTAAATGTCCCGTCGGTATACCCCTTGAAATAACCTTGTTCCACGGCTGAATTAATCGCTGCGGATGCCCAGTGTGTAGCTGGAACGTCCTTGAATGTAGTTGTAGCTTGTACGGCTTCTACAGAACTCCCAACACCTCCAAAACCTGCGATACCCCCTGTTAATAAAGCTAATGCCGTTACGCCGGAAATCATCATTTTTTTCATGAATCTTACTCCTCTCAATTGTGAGTTTTTTTCCTTGATATGTACTTTTCAGGCTACTAGATACTAAATTTGTAATAATAATCAATATTCTACCATGTATAACTAGGCTGTTGGTATGATATATCAAGAAAACTCCTCCTCTCCGCTCAATCCTTACTACTTCTCCAGACTTACTTTTCCTCAAAAAACACAAAAAAAGGCCACGAATCCGCAGATTCATAGCCTTATGCTTTAAGGTTTCCAACATATGTAGTTCCATCAATAATCAATAAATCAAGAATACTCGATTTCCAAACATTTGAAAAGCCCATATTCTTCTTACTCAAAATAAAGTCAGGCTATCGGTGTTCCATTAGGTAATGGACTATCCGGTGTGAGCAAGACAACATCGCCTTCACCGGGCACGCCGCCCAGCACAAGCACTTCGGAGACAAAACCGGCAATCCGGCGAGGTGGAAAATTAACTACAGCAACGACCTGTTTGCCAATTATCATGTCAGGGGTATAGCGCTGGGTGATCTGAGCACTGGAACGTTTCAGGCCAAGTGGTCCGAAGTCGATCGTCATTTTAATAGCGGGTATGCGAGCCTTGGGGAAGGGTTCGGCTTCCACCACGGTACCAACCCGGATGTCATGCTGCATGAACTCTTCAAAAGTAGCCATAGGGGTAGATCTCCTTTCAACTATTGGGGATTATTATAAATGAAAAATCAACAAAAAATCCAGATTACGCTGTATCGTAACCTGGATTTCTGTTGTGGTGCTTTGTAGCTAGTTAAGCCCCATTCCAATTCTCTCCGGTGAGGTATTTCTCAGTGAGGATGGATAACATCTGAATGCCTACTTCATTATGTCCGCCTTCTGGAATAATGATATCAGCATACTTTTTGGATGGCTCGATAAAAGCATCATGCATCGGTTTTACCGTTTCGAGATATTGTTTGTATACGGATTGGATCGTGCGTCCGCGTTCTTCAATATCCCGCAGTACTCTCCGCAGAATCCGCACATCGGAATCGGTATCAACAAATACTTTGATGTCCATCAGACTGCGAAGATGTTCGTCGATCAGCACATGCAATCCTTCTACAATGACAATATGGTTCGGTGCCAGTTCAACCGTCTCATTGGCAGCACGGTTATCTATGGTGAAGTCATATACGGGGGCATACGCCGCTTGGCCTTTTTTCAACAGGGTGAGATGCTCAATCAACAGATCATTATCGAATGCAAACGGGTGATCGTAATTGGTGAGTCGGCGTTGCTCAGGTGTGAGCTGCGACTGGTCTTTGTAATAATTGTCTTGGGATATAAACGTAACCTTACCTGATCCCAGACGGTCTATAACGGAGCGAGCTACCGTCGTTTTACCGGAGCCGGTTCCTCCGGCGATACCAATGATGAGCATGGTTGTTCCATAAGCCTCCCTAGAATGGCAGCATAATCATGAATAAAGGGCACTGATCCACAATCGATTCAGCACCTTTACCCACATGTCTGTCTGTGAATACACAATTCCTTCATTGTACCACAGCGCTTTGTTTTTTTCATCTGCTTTGCAGAGCCATGTTTCCCTAAGATTGGATGATTGACTTTTTCGAAAACAGCACTATAATAAACTTATATTCATAACACGGACTGTTACTGGGGAAACCAGGCATGACCGAATTCGATTGCTTTACTGTAATCGCTTTCGGTCTTTTTTTATTTTTGTTGGGGGGTGAGAACATTGAAGGTTATCAAGAAAGTAAACAATAACGTAGCCATCGCTATTAATGAACATAACGAAGAGGTTTTTGTCGTAGGTAAAGGGGTCGGATTTCTGAAAACGCCCTATGAGCTGACGGAGACGGACTTGGTGGAAAAAATATTTGTAGCACCAAAGAACATCCGTATGTATGACCTGCTGAACAGTATTCCGATTGAGGATATTTATCTCGCAGAGGAAGTCATCAAGCTGGGCAGTCAGATCCTGAATAAAACATTTAACCCGAATCTGCTTCTCACCCTGTCCGACCATATCAGTTTTGCATTAACCCGAACCAGAGAAGGTATCCGTATCAAAAACCCGCTGGAATGGGAAGTGCGGACACTCTATCCGGACGAGACCCGGGTGGGGGAGGCTGCGCTGAAGCTGATTCAGGAAAAAATGGATATCGCTCTGCCAGCAGCCGAAACAACATTGATTGCTCTGCATTTTGTTAATGCACAGGTTGGATCGGGAGAGATGACGGATACCACCAAGGTGACTACAGTTACGGGAGAGATCCTGTCCGTGATCAAATATGCGCTCAAAATTGACTTTCAGGAGGATTCCATCCATTTCATGCGCTTTGCCACACATATCCGGTATTTCATTCTGAGGCAGATGAGCGGTAAGTCCCTCAAGGATGAGAATGAATCGCTGTTCCTGATGGTGAAGGAGAAGTTTCCGAAAGAACTGGCTTGTGTGGAGAAGATTGCTGATTTCCTGAAAAATAATTACGGCTGGACCTGTTCGGATGATGAAAAATTATATCTGATTCTGCATATCCAACGATTGATCTCAAATGAACCAACGGAATGAACTAACCGAATAATCCATATTGGACTGTTACTGATTCGATCAGGCATGACCAAGCGTAGGGAATGACGATTCCCCGGCTTGGTCATTTTTTATATATCCAATTTATTCATGTAGAGGAGAAGGGTCATGAACAACAAAGACTTGGCTAAAAACGTACTTGATCTCGTTGGCGGCGAGCAAAATATATCGGGTCTGACACACTGTGCAACCCGTTTGAGATTCGTTTTGAAGGATGATAACAAAGCAGACCTCAAGGCGCTGGATCAGCTCGAAGGCGTGCTCAAGGCACAAAATTCCGGTGGACAGGTCCAGGTTGTTATCGGTGCCAAAGTAGACGCGGTATATAGTGAAGTGAAGAATCTAACTTCTGACAAGATTGGAGAGCTTACGGAGTCTACAGATAGTGGACCGAAAAAGAGACGTAACCCCGTCAACGTAGTGCTTGAAACCATCGCAGGTATATTCACGCCTGTTCTGCCAGCACTTGTTGGTTGTGGGATGATCAAATGTTTGGCTACCGTTATAACTGCCATGGGTTACCTGGAAGGCTCCGGTTTCCTGACGATCATTAACATGATCGGGGACTGCATTTTCTACTTCATGCCGTTCTTCCTGGCTGTCAGTGCAGCAAACCGTTTCAAAACCAATCCCTATTTGGCGGTAGCTCTTGCTGCGGGACTAATGCATCCAACCATTTTGAACGCTGCGGCTCAGATTGCTGAGACGGGTGTAAATAGTATTGATTTTCTCGGCATGCCGATTCTGTTGATGAAATATTCCTCTTCCGTCATTCCAATCATTTTGGCGGTATGGATTATGAGTTATGTGTATCCAATTGTTAATAGAGTAATTCCCAAGTTCTTGCAGGTCCTGCTTACCCCAATGATTGTTTTGTTCATTATGATTCCAGTGGAATTAATCGTGCTTGGCCCAGTAGGTTCATATATCGGTGACTGGTTGACGAATGGCATTAACTCATTGTTCTCAACCGCAGGTGTTCTTGCAGGTGCGATTCTTGGATTTTTCAAACCGATCATGGTTATGTTCGGTATGCACTATGCCATCATGCCGATTCAGGTTCAACAAGTGGCTACACTGGGCGCAACCGTGTTGTTACCAACGGCACTAGCGGCGAATTTGGCTCAGGCTGGAGCAGCCTTTGGTGTGTTTGTCCTAACGAAGAGTAAAACGATGAAATCAGCGGCTGCTTCGAGTGGATTCACCGCTTTATTCGGGATTACCGAGCCGGCGATCTATGGTGTAACGCTGAAATACAAACGTCCGTTTTTCGCAGGTTGTCTGGCAGGAGGATTAGTTGGTGGATTCTACAGCTTGGTGCATACAACAGCGAATGCAATTTCACTTCCAGGTGTATTGGCAATTGGCACGTATTCATCGGATCGTTACATGTATGTCGTTATTGGTTGTGTTGCCGCAGTTGTACTCGGGTTTGTATTCACGCTGTTGGCTGGCATCAAGGAAGATACTGAAGGAAGTAAATCAAAGCAGCAAGCTACGAATAAAGTAAATAGCAATCAGACAGTCGTTGCCACAGAGGTAACTCCAGCATCCATATCATCACTGACAACCACATCTTCTGACATGCTTATCGTTAGTCCAATGACAGGAGAGATCAAGCCGATCTCTGAGGTAGAAGATCAGGCATTTGCACAAGAGTTAATGGGTAAAGGCATTGCAATCGTTCCGACAGATGGCAAGGTATATGCTCCATTTGACGGGGTAGTCGAAGCACTTTATCGCACCAAGCATGCCATCGGATTGAAAGCTGCGAATGGTGTCGAGATCCTGATTCATATCGGAGTGGATACCGTCAGTCTGAAAGGGAAATATTTTAACGCCCATATCGAACAGGGACAGACAATCACGGCTGGGGATTTATTAGTGGAGTTTGATCCAGAAGGCATTACGTCAGCAGGATATAACACGATTACATCGATTGTGGTAACCAACATGCAACAGTATGGAGACGTACTGACCACAGCGACCAGCGGCCCGATTCGGGAGAGCGAAGCGCTAATGAAGCTGATCCCTTAAAACTTGAAATAAGACCTTAATAACACGTAATAACAGGAGGAAACTAAAATGACGAATTCCAATTTTCCAAAAGATTTTTTATGGGGCGGTGCACTGTCTGCCTGTCAGGCCGAGGGAGCTTATAATGTGGACGGCAAGAGTCTGACCATCCCTGAAGTGATGAAATTTAACGAGAAGAACGACCGCAAAGTGACCAAGCAGATCAGAGTGAATTGGGAGATGATTGAAGAGGCCAGGAATGACCCGGATACCGTGAAATATCCGAAGCGCCGGGGAATCGATTTTTATCATAACTTCCGTGAGGATATCGCCTTGTTTGCTGAAATGGGCTTCAAAGTATTCCGTTATTCTATTTCATGGGCCAGAGTATTTCCAGGTGGCGACGATGCCGCTCCGAACGAAAAGGCACTAGAGTTCTATGATCAGGTTATTGATGAATGTCTTAAACAGGGTATGGAGCCCCTGATCACCATCAGTCACTTTGATACACCAATTGTACTGATGGACAAGTTCGGAGGATGGTATAACCGCAAGCTGATCGATCTGTATGTGAACTATTGTGATGTGTTGTTTAATCGCTACAAGGGCAAAGTGAAATATTGGGTGACATTCAACGAGATCAACATGAGCGTGAAAGCATCGGCCAAAACGCTGGGAATCATTGATTATGATGCTCCAAATTATGAAGAAATGCTGTTCCAGGGGCTGCATCATCAATTTGTAGCTGCGTCCAGAGCAACCAAGATGGCTCATGAGATTGATCCGAATAACCAGATCGGAAGTATGGTGGCTTATTTTACAACGTATCCTTACACTTGCAAGCCGGAGGACGCACTCCAGATGCAACAGGATGATCAGATGAAAAATCAGTTCTATCTCGATGTGCTCAATAAAGGCGAGTACCCTTACTATAGTAAAACGTATTTCAAAAACAAGGAGATCCAGCTGAATATCGAGGATGGCGATCTGGATAGCATTCGCGCGCACACGGCTGATTTCGTGGGGATGTCGTATTACAACTCGATGATTTCCAGTAGTGATACCGAACAACTCGAACTAACGGCAGGCAATGTACACAGTGTATATAAAAACCCGCATCTGCCCGCTAACGAGTGGGGTTGGCAGATTGATCCCATTGGCCTGCGGTATACGCTGAATCTCGTCTATGATCGGTATCAAAAACCTGTCTTCATTCTGGAGAATAGCTCAGGTTTCTACGATAAACTGAATGAAGACGGAACGATCAACGATCCTTACCGGATTGATTTCCTGAGCAAACATATCGAACAGATGGGACTCGCCATTGCGGATGGGGTCGAGGTGTTGGGATACACGATGTGGGGGCCAATCGACATGATCAGTTCAGGGACTTCCGAGATGAGCAAACGGTACGGATTTATCTACGTCGATCAGGACGACTATGGCAATGGTACGCTGAAAAGATATCGTAAGGATTCCTTCTTCTGGTATCAAAATGTGATCCGTACCAACGGAGCAGAACTGTAACGCACCATGAACATTTTGGGTCGTATCCAAAAAATACCCGGCGGCTTGCTGATTGTTCCTATGCTGGCCGCCGCGGTCATCAACACGGTGTTTCCATCATTTTTTCAGATCGGAGATCCAACAACAGCGCTGTTCACATCGAGCGGTACCATGGTGCTGATCGGTATGATTTTACTGATATCAGGAACACAGCTTAACTTGTCACAGCTTCTGGTGACCTTGAAAAGAGCAGGAGTGCTCTGTATCTCCCGTATCCTCATCAGCTGCCTGTTCGGCTGGGCGTTTGTGCACTTTTTTGGCATAAGTGGGGTTGGAGGAGTGTCTGCGGTAGCCTTCATTGCCGTTCTGACCAGTTGTAATCCGGGATTATATCTGGCCTTGATGAACACGTACGGAGATGATGTGGATCGTGCTGCGTTTGGTATTCTGAATCTGATCGCCGTACCGGTTATTCCGGTCATGATATTGAATTCGGCAAGCGGTGTCGGTATCGATTATCTCAGTGTACTTGCTACGCTAGTACCTTTCTTCATCGGGATACTGCTTGGTAATCTGGATAGCAACATCCAGAAGATGTTTGCTCCGGGAACACTGATTCTACTACCTTTTCTAGGTACCAGCTTTGGGTCCAATATTGATCTGCGTATTGCATTTCAGTCCAGTCTGTCCGGTTTGTTGGTCACGGTGTTATTTTTGCTGATCTGCATGTTGCCGCTCATTGGAATCGATCGCACGATATTAAGACGACCCGGTTACGCAGCGGCTGCGACATGTTCGGTTGCTGGATTGTCCATGGTGGTGCCTTCGATGGCTGCCGGGTTCAATCCGGCGTATGCGCCATATGTAGACACAGCTATCGCTCAGATTGCGTTTGCCGTGATCCTGACGTCGGTGACAGTGCCTTATATCGTGAAGCGTTTGGCTGGCGGAACAGCAACGGAAGCTTCTGCTTCGACAAATCACTAGAAAAAAACAGCATGTGTTCTGTCAGATTATGACGGATCACGTGCTGTTTTAATTTGTTCATCTATATGATCTCCTGGGGGAGGAGAGGGATCGATCGGTTTATTTTACAGACCCAGCAGTTGTTTAACACTTTCAGCTACAGCTTTGCTAGATTGCGGATTCTGTCCTGTGACCACGCGGCCATCTGTTGTGACATAGGAACTGAAGGCAGCAGCTTTATCATATTGTGCAGCGCGTTCTCTCAACGCATCTTCCAGCAGGAAAGGAACATACTCGGTTTGTTGAGCCAATGTTTCTTCTTCATTCGTGAAGCCGGAAACGGTTTTGTCGTTGATCAAAAGCAGGCCGTTGGACAGCTTCACATTCAACAGGGCTGTAACCCCGTGGCACACGCCGGATACAACGCCACCTTTTTCATAGATATCACGAGAAAGCTCTTGAAGTTCGGCATTGTCCGGGAAATCCCACATTGTACCGTGACCTCCTGTGAAGTAGATTGCATCGTAGTCACTCGCGTTTACTTCGCTAGGTTTCAGCGTATTTTTCAATTGGTTCATGAACGTTTCATTTTCGAAATAGGCTTTGGTGCTCTCATCCAGAGAATCGCCGAGGCTTTTCGGATCAAGAGGTACGTTACCACCTTTAGGGCTAACCAGATCGATCTGAACATTGTCATTATGGTCAAACTCTTCAATAAAGTGAGTTGCTTCGCTCAGCCACAAGCCAGTAGGCTCGTCCTTTGTTGCATACTTATCTACATTTGTTAGAACAACCAGTATCTTTTTCATATTAAAACCTCCCGTAAAATATATAACATAAATTTATAATAAATATCACAAAATTAAATTGTGTAAAATATATTATTAAATATAACATAACCATTTTCTAAAGTAAAATCATGAACGTATCGTCAATCTCCAATGTGACTTTCAAGCGTTGGAGTAAAGAACAAACTAGTCGTAGTAAATATACCCGTAAGAATGCACTTTTACTTATTATGCCCTGCTTAATTTACTCAAATTGTAAGCGGAGGTAGGCGGGTGTAAGGGAAATCGAGATTAATTCAAATTTGAAGTTAATTTGATTGTACAACTAGTTCTTTTGATTTAGAATGGCGGAAGATGCCAACAAAAAACTGGTACAAATTACATATATACTTGGAGGAACATTCATGAAACGTTCAGGCAAATTTTTCGCTTCAACAGTGGTTGTTGCTGTTGCTGCAGTATCCATCGTCTCTTCAGCTTCAGCGAGCACAGTTTCAGTCTCCAACATCTCTGGCGTAACACCTATCAACATTAGCAGTATGGATATCGAAACGGCTTTGATGATGGTTCAGAGCGAACGCGCCAAATTGCTGGATGCGCAATTGCAAACGCAAATCCAGGAAGTACAGAACCGTAATCAACAGATCGCGGAGTTGAACTCTCAATTGCAGGTAGCCCAGCAAAACGGGGATGAAGCAGCTGTTCAAAAGCTGAAAGGCCAAATTGATGCAGCGGGCAATTCCCAACAGATGGACATGCTTCGTCTGCAGTCCATGTCCAACAAGCGCAATGAAGCGTTTGATGTCATGACGAACTTTGTCAAAAAAATGCAGGATTCAAGATCATCCATCATCGGTAACATGCGTTAAGAACGGATGATTAACTGCTACAACAACACAAAAAGAGCGAAGCCGGAATTCAAATTCCGAAACTTCGCTCTTTTTGTATTTCTCTTTTTTATGATATATCTCATCTAATCCAAGTTAGCCTGACCAGTCACGCCGCCGAGTGAACAGATCCTGCAACTCATCCGTGGACAATTCGGTAATCCAGTTCTCAGAGCTTGTGATGATGTTATCGCTGAGCTGCTGTTTGCTCTCCAACATCTCGTCGATCCGCTCCTCCAGTGTGCCAAGAGAGATGAACTTATGCACCTGAACATCCTTGGTCTGACCCATCCGGTAAGCCCGGTCGGTGGCTTGATTCTCAACAGCAGGGTTCCACCAGCGATCAAAATGAAAGACATGATTGGCAGCCGTCAGATTCAATCCCACACCGCCTGCCTTGATGGACAGAATGAAGACGGACGGTTGCTTATCCTCAGGCAATGTACGGGATTGGAATTCCTCAATCATACGATCCCGTCCCGTTTTGGACGTACCCCCGTGCAGATATAGCACAGGTTCCTGCAACTCCTGACGCAATACCTGTTGCAGCATCTGACCCATACCGATGTATTGGGTGAAAATCAGGCATCGCTCGCCCTCGTCCCGTAATTCGCGGACAAGTTCCATCAGTCGTTCCAGCTTCGCGGAGCGACTAATCAGAATCGCCATATCCTGCGGGCTGTACACGTCATAAGCAGATGTCAATGCGCCGTCTTCGGGCAGTTCCTCTGGCAAGGCTTCTTTGGTCAGCAGAAGTGGGTGATCACACAGCTGCTTGAGCTGGGTTAACGCCGATAGAATGGCACCTTTGCGCTTGATGCCTTCCAGCTCTTTCATTTTATCCATTAGGGCCTGTACGGACTGGTCATACAATGCACTTTGTTCGCCCGTAAGGTGAATGTAAGTCTTCATCTCGTTTTTGTCCGGCAGATCTAGCTGGATATTGGGATCTTTTTTCTTACGGCGTAGCATGAATGGTTTCACCAATTGCTGTAGATCCTGCATGCGCTGCTCATCTTTATCTTTTTCAATGGCACTGATGAAGCGAGTCTGGAATGCCCGGGCGTTGCCCAGATATCCTGGATTGATAAAGTCATAGATCGACCACAGCTCGGATAACCGATTCTCGATCGGCGTACCTGTCATGGCAATGCGGTGTTTCGCAGGGAAGCTGCGGACAGCCAGCGACTGTTTGGTCTGAGCATTCTTGATATTCTGTGCTTCATCGAGACAGATGCATGACCACGTATAGGTTTGTAACATCTCCTGATCCAGTGTAGCCGTAGCAAAGGACGTGATAATAATATCCACCTGCTCGGTCTGATCCCGGAATTCTTCTCCACTTAATCGGCGTGCGCCATAATGCAGACTGACATTAATGGAGGGTGCGAAGCGGCTAATTTCCTTTTGCCAGTTGCCCAGTACGGAGGTTGGGCAGATCAGAAGAACCGGGGCTTGTCCCGGCTTACGTGGTTCATGATCCTTGATGTGTAACAGATACGTGATGAACTGAATGGTTTTCCCGAGACCCATATCATCGGCAAGACATGCCCCAAGTCCGAATCTGCGCAGGAAACCAAGCCATGCAAAACCTTCCTTCTGATACGATCGCAGCTCGGCATGAAGCCCTGTCGGAATGGGCAGGGAAGGTGCGCCGCCTTGTCCGCCCCCGAGTTGTGCAATAACCCGGTTCAGGTGCTCATTCAGTTCTACTTCCAGCCGAATGTTTTGATCATCCTGTGGTTGCTGCTCTTCCTCGGTTTGTTGTCCTTCCTTCCATTTCTGGTTGCGATATTCCCGTTGCTCATTGTGTAGCAGATGCAGGTGCAGAATATCCTGGAATGAGAGTCCCTGTTCCCGATCTACACCGCCCATGGCACGACGTATCTGTTCCAGCAGATCGGGGTCGAGAGGAACCCATTCTCCACGGAAGCGAACCAGTCGTTCATTACGGGCAACAAGGTCGGCGAACTCATCTTCGCTGAGATCGGTGTCACCAATCGCAATTCGCCAGTCAAAATGAATAATCGAGTCCAGTCCAAAGAATGACTGTCCCCGTTCACTGCCTTCCTCCGGCTGCACCTTAGCACGCAGCTTTGGTTTCTTCTTACGGGCTGCTTCCCACCAACCAGGCAGCAGAACTTGCCAGCCCGCTGCGAGTAACCGCCCGCTATCCTGCGTCAGGAACTGCCAGGCTTCCTGATCTCCCAAAGGATCACTCAGCACATCCCGCCTGCCGCTAATGGAGCTTCCAAGACGCGGCAGATGTGCACGCAACTGATCCAGCCATCCGGCGGAGCGATCCAGAATGAACGGTGTCCATACCTCTGGCCATTCGCCTTCAAGTCTGCCCCGTGAATCCAGCATGACGGGCACCAATACAGCGGCATCCAGCTTGTTCTGCAACACCAATCGCAGCCGCCAAGATGGCTCATCCTCGTCCGGCTCCTGCAATTGCAGCATGGGTCTGAATGGTGCGGCATCTGCTTTCCAGCCAATGGATACGAGCCAGGACTGAGCATCCATCCCGGCTGTCTTGGGTAGAGTGCCGCGCTCTGGGAACAACTGCGGGAATTCACGCCGCAGATCCGTTGCAGCTTCTTCCGAACTGTACCAGCGCTGGAATACAAAGGCGGAATAGGCCGCCCCAAGTCCTTCGACATAACTCTCGTCCGTTTGCTGAACCGCTTTGGTAAGCGATGCCCGATCCTGCTTTTTCAAGCTATCCGGGTCCCAGGTCCACTGAAGCTGTCCTGCACGGTATGCCTCGAAGCTAGGTACGTATTTTCGTTTCTCTATGGAGGATGCCAGTGCTGGAGCTAGTCGAATCAGATGTTCCGCTTGTTCGTCCCACTTCCATTCAATATGAAGCAGCGTATGCATCTCGGCAAAAAAGGGAATCACTTCTTCCGCAGGCAGAACAACCAGCTCAATCTCCTCAATCTGCCGAACTTCCAGTTCGGTCCCGTAGAAGGAAGGCGCATGCCAAGCGAACAATCGCTGCTTAAGCGACTGTCCCGGTACAAAGTGGTGTGTGTTGAGTGCTCCGTAAAACAAAGCATCACCATATCCGGTTAAAGCGACGTGAACCTCAATCGTTTCAGTGTAAGGATGAATTAAGCTCATGAGATCAGTTTACCTTTCCGAAGCTCTTCCTGCAGGGCGCGCAGTCGACTGTTACGAACAGCGAGTGTGGTGATGAATTGCTCCCAGTGCGCTTCTTGCTTCATTTTTTTATAGATTTTGGACAGACGTTTCAGCAGCTTCACGGCTGCTTTGTACCCGTCCCTGTTTTTGTGTCCGATATAACGCTCCACTGCCTGATGATAGAAGGGAAGTAGCAGCTCAGGTGCATCTTTTTCGATTGGTTGCAGCATCGCTACGCGGAATTCGAGAGGTTCCGTTCCCGTACTCAGCTGAAAATCAATCCATCTGCGCCACTGTCCACGCGAATGCATAGCATCCTCGTAGGCGGGGCGGGAGTGGGGAAGCATACTGACAAGCGTGTCCCACATACGGTTCTCTGCATCGGGCAGATGTTGAATGGCCGTATCCCATAGATGCATGTAATCATTCAAAGGTGTATTACGCCGATTCGCCAGAAGGGGGCCAAGTTGTACCAACCAATCCCCAAGTCGCTTCCATTCAGCCGAATCTGCGAGTATATGGAGAAAATGCAACAGTTGTTCTGGCGGGAAGCCGTAGGCCGAGCTTCCATGGATGAGTCGCTGCCATGCCTGATCATCTTGCCCTAGATGGAAGTGCATCCAGCTCTGCGCGAGTATGAGTGGTAAAGGCAGTGTTACGGCTTTGCCTGGTCTATCACTACTACTTCCGTTATTTTGAGCGCTACCCAAGACACTCCCACCTGACTGGGAAGGTGACGAAGCGGCGGTTATATTGCGTTCTATATCATCTAAGATGGCCTGTTCCGACACTAACATGTCCCGCGACCCTTGCAGCTCAGGTACGATCCAGTTCAACCACAGTTGTCGATAGATCGGAGTGAAGAACATCATGCTGGCTGTCTCAGTCATCATCTGTTTACGTAAATAAGCTGAGGTTTCAGACAGTCTGTTCCAAAGTTGTTCAAGCTTGTTTCCCTTTAGACCTGACAGGTCTAGCGGATGGTTAAAGATCCGTTCAATGTCTTTCTGAAGTGCATCCACCGCGAGCTGGGCAGGGTAGCTCAAGTACACGGGGGTATGAGTGATTGAATTACGAGCCGGCGGCACGCAGAATCGGATGAGGTGCAGCTGCACATGTAGTTCAAAAAGTTGGTCCATTGCAGCGGACAGCCTTGGTTTAATGGCATACAGCTCGTCCGTTGCTTCCTGTACGTAGGATGTGCTTGCTGTGCCAGTACCCAGCCGTCTCAGACATGAGTGGAATAGTTCGTGCCATTCCGAGATTTCGAGATCAGCAAGCTCTGTTGCACGTTCCTTGATCTGGCTGTATTGGTTGTTCGGAATGTCCATATCCTGTTGTTCATCGGCATCTGCATAGCTGGATATTCCTGCGGACATGGCCCCGACGGGTTTGGTCGTTTGTTTGAGTGCAGTACTGGAGTGCGCATTCACAATCGCATGCACAGGTCGCTCCAGTTGCTCGGCATAACTCATTAATACAGCCGTCATATGTTTGCATACGGAACTCACCGGGCAGGTACAATGACTTGTAGTCAGGGATTGCATGCTTAGTGTGACCTCGTACTCTTCCGATCCTTGTACAACGGCCGAGATCCCTTGTTGTTCGGAATAGGTTAATGGTCCGACACGTTTCTGTTTATAATATTGGAATCCGCGCATGATCGTCAGGTTATTAAAATGCTCTGCAACCTGCCTGATCAACTGTTGCCACTGCGCATCATCCATCCTCATGTTATTCGGTATGTTCATCATTCCATCTCCTGGGGTAAACATAGGTTCAGTAATCACCACGTCTATGACGTGATGTTGTAAATTTGTTGTATCCATCATATCAGTTATGAGCCAATCCGTGCATGGGTTATGAAGAATTTGAAGTTATTTTAGACCAACTGGAATCAGGATGAACACGTCGGTTCTGCTGGCGGCTGACATGCAAGAATGCACCATATTGTGTATGCTTATGGTATGTATTCCTATCAGGAACGATGCAGGCCGGGAAAACGGCCATACTACACACAACAGGAGAGAGCATATGAAAATACTTACGTTAAACACACACGCTTGGGCGGAAGAGGATCAACTGAACAAGATCAGTCAGCTGGCTGATTTTATTAATACACATCAATTTGACGTAATTTCCATGCAAGAGGTTAACCAGTCCATGCAGGAAGCGGCGCTTTCAGAAGAAGAACTGAAGATGTATTATGCTACTGAATCCGACGCTGTGATTAAAAAAGACAACTATGCCTACGTCCTGCTTCAGCAGCTGACAGAGCAATATTACTGGACGTGGATTCCCGCGCATGTTGGGTTTCAAAAATACGATGAAGGATTGGCGATCCTTAGCCGGACGCCGATTAAGCAGGCTTTTGGGGAATACGTGTCCCACATGCGGGATTATAACAACTATCGTACACGCAAGATTGTGGGAATTCAGACGGTCGTTCAAGGTGAAGCAACCTGGTTTGTGAACGGACATTATAACTGGTGGGATGATGCGCAGGAACCTTTCAAGGGACAGTGGGAGTTGACGGAGAGCAAGCTTGCCCCCTACATGGACCAGCCGTTATATATAATGGGTGATTTCAATAATGTCGCGGAAGTGCGTGGTGAAGGCTATGATTATATGATGAGCAAAGGCTGGAATGACCTGTACACCACAGCATTGCAAAAGGATGAAGGAGCAACCGTGGTGAAGGCCATTGCCGGCTGGGCAGATAACAAACGCGATCTTCGGATCGACTATATTTTCTCCAATCGTCCGATTCAGGCTAAATCTTCTACCGTGGTCTTGAACGGTAAAAACGGACCGGTAGTATCTGACCATTTTGGCGTCGCTGTAGAGATATAACAGCCGTGTGAGCATAAACAGTAAAGGTGATATCACCGCAAATACGAAACAAAGCCTCCGCTGACTTCCTGTAAAGGGAAGTGGCCGGAGGCTTTTTACATTCTAAATCATTTGTTATGTACATTTCATATCGTTTGTTCTTTCTGTTGTGGAACTCTATTGTTATTCGAGCGCCAGCATCTGATGTACAAACTTTTTCAGATTCGCGCTTGTCTCACTAAGCTGTTCGATACTTTCCATGAACTCGGTAACAAGCTTGGCCTGATCCACTGTTGCGGTTGTAATCTGACCGATCTCCTGCTCCATATGTTTCATGGAATCTTGCACGCTGCCTAGGGACGATTCAATATCAGCCGCTGCTTGTTTCGTATGATCCGACAGCTTGCGTACTTCACTGGCAACCACACCGAATCCGGCCCCCTGATCGCCCACACGGGCTGCCTCTATCATGGCGTTTAGTCCAAGCAGATTGGTTTGTTCCGATACTTCACGAATGACGTTTGTTACTTTACTTACACTGACCGAGTTCTCTGAAGCTTTTTTGGAATTGCGCAGAATCTCTTCCGAGGTCGCAGAGAGTTCTTCGGAATGTGCAGCAATCTGCTGAATGCCGCCGACGAGCGCATTAATGGTTGTTTCGTTTTCACGGATCAGCGTTTCCAGTGTCATGTGACTATCCAGTGCGTAGTTCACACCCAATATACCCACGACCTGATCGTTCTCTTTAATAGGGATTAGAATGGCATCAAAAGGTCTGCCTTGCAGATCACCAGGCATGCGTGCCACGGTACGGGAATCTCTGTTAGTCAGCATTTTGAAATGTTTATAATCATCATGCAGCTCATCCCCAACCTTCACGCCAATCTCCAGACTTTTTGCTTCGGAAAAATACAATACTTTCTCATGATCATTAATGGATATGGATATGTCGTCACGGAACATTTGGCTAACAAAAGGCATAGCATTTACCAGAGATTCAAGAGTATTCAATGTGCATCTTTCCTTCCCGATACAAAAAGTGGAATTTTTCAATCTATATAAGTTGAACTAAAGATATATTCACACGTACACTCCGATGACAGAATAACCTTCCAATCGCTGTTATCCCCAGATTTTTTGGATTCCCTTTTCTCAAGGGAAAAATCCGGTGATAGCGTATGCTTACGATGCAGCTTTCTTTCAGAAATCTCTTAGGCGAACGCTTCGCTTTTTCAGTTTTTTTCTGTCCTCTACGTTTCTGTGTAAATGATTAGTTCAACATATATAGTTTCTATATCGGTCACGTTTTCTCGTTTTTAAACTATTGTTTAAATTTAAGTTAACCTAGAGAGAAAAGGCGACTAAATCCGATATAATTGTAAGCGTAATCAAAAATCTGTAGCCACCACCGAACATGTCAGTTATACTGGGATTATTATTCGGTATTCAGAAGATAACCAAGGGACATACCTATTTCCCGGTAAGGGGATTACCCACCTAGGTTAAGCGCTATACTTTATTACTGCATATTAGTTTGGTGCTCCAGTGTGGATGGTATGAATGTTATGATATAAGACTTTATTTCAACGGGAGAAGGATGTGTGCCATCGATGACGACCTATTTCAGTGAACCACAGAGCATGTATTACCGATTTGGAGAAGATCAGGATCAGGTGTTGAAGGTACTGGCCGAGAGGTATATTGGAGCCAATGCACAGGCTGATTTTGTATATCGGGTATTCCAGAAGTCTGGTATTTTGCAAAATGAAAAAGGGCTTTATGATCTGAATTTAGGTAAACGCTTTCCTGATGCGCCTAAAGACCATATATCCTACGCAGCTGCATTGGTTTGGGGGGACGAGGACCGGAATCTGGACGTGTTGGTCCGCTGTTATGGGCCTGTTCGTTTCTATTTCAATGAGCAGTTGGTCTATCGCTCTACCGTAATAGATGAGATTAGTCCAGACGCAACGGTGAAGCTCAGCATCGATATCAAGCCTGGTTGGAACACCATTTGGCTGGAGATGAAAAACACCCCTGCCGGATTTGGCTGCCAATTTGGGTCAGATGAAGGAAAAGTGCGCATTTTGAATGTATATGCTCCATTTCAGGAGAGACAGGGGCAAGCGGGGTGGGTGTTCTCCCAACCGAACCCAGCCACGAGTAAACAACCGGACCTGCTTGGAAAAGAATCAGACGTCAGCTTGAACTGGCTGCCTGAGACAGGCTGGTCTGATGAAGTTAAAACCAAGCCAGCTTTCGAGCGAATATTCGGAAATCTTGCTGGTAAGCATGCTTATGCTTGGACCCATCTGAACAATAACGATTCAACCGGGAATGCAGTGCGATTGTCAGGTCAATCTTCCGGTTCTCTAAGTATATGGATTAGCGGCAAGCCTGTGGCGCAAGTGAAGGAAGCGGGTCCGTTCGAGGTGGATGTACCAGCCTCTTTTGGGCGGAGTGACCTGCTTGTCCGAAGTGAATATGACGATACGGCTGGACCTTGGCATTTTAATTTGAACGCAACCGTGTCGGGTAAGCCGCTCTCACTGGAACTTCCTCAGCGTGTGCACGGAGCTAATGGAGAGTCTTGGTTATATGTTGGACCTTTTGAGTCGGAGGTTGAACCGGACTTGGCGGATCTGACTCGAACGGACCGAGTGTATCAAACGGGTCTAGAACAGACGTATTGGCGCTTAGATCGACCGGATGCTTGGATCAGACCTTATTATGAGAACGCAATGTTAAGCAACAAATGGACAGTGGGCAGTGTGACCAATTATGGTCGCTGGGATTATCCATTGGGTGTCACTGTATATGGTCTATTACGGACGGGGCGTTATTTGCAAAGACCGGACATTACACGTTATGCGGCTGAGCATGTGCAGGCATGTACCCAGATGTATGAATACTCCTTATGGGATCGGGAGCAGTATGGTTTCCCGGCAGTCAATCAACAATTGGTCATGCTGAAAATGCTGGATAACTGTGGTTCTTTTGGTTCGGCCATGCTAGAAGCGTATTCCGAGTGTCATGAACCAACGTTTCTTCCGATTGCTGAACGGATTGCAGATTTCATGCTTTCCCGCCTGGAACGGCAGGAGGATGGTGCATTTTATCGCACATGTGTAGGGGAGTATGCCGAGAATACCATGTGGGCAGATGACCTCTATATGAGCACGCCGTTTCTCGTTCGTTATGCACGGGTGACAGGCAACTCAGCCGCATTGGATGAAGCCGCCAGACAATTTTCACTGTATCGGAAGTATCTGTTTATGCCTGAGTTCAAGATCATGTCCCATGTGTATGATTTCAAATACGGACAGGCAACGCAGATTCCATGGGGACGGGGAAATGGCTGGACACTGTTTTCCTTGACAGAGGTATTGGAAGCTTTGCCAACAGAGTATCCCGAGCGCCCAGCCTTAATAGATTTCTTCAATGAGCTGTGTGAGGGGTACGCAGCGCTTCAAGGGGAAAGCGGGTTGTGGCATCAGGTGTTGAATGTTCCGCAGACGTATGAAGAAGCCTCATGCACGGCAATGTTTGCCTATGGTTTTGCGAGAGGTGTACGCTTTGGCTGGTTCAAAGACCCTGAAGTTTACGTCACAGCTGCCGAGCGGGCTTGGAAGGGACTTATCTGCAAAGCGATTGATCGTCAAGGGAGTGTGCATGGCGTGTGTAGCGGATCACGATATGCGTTTACGGCAGAGTATTATGATCAGGACTTGCGTACCGTTACCAATGACAATCACGGAATAGGCATTATGATGCTGGCAGGGACTGAAGTAGCAAAAATGAAGAAACATTTGGCTGAGCACAGGGTGTCTTCACCTGCGGTCTCACATTCCTGACAGACCACCGAGGTCTGATTTTCATACTATCGTTTCTATACAACAGTCTTCTGCTCCACGTAATACGGTTGTATATCCGTAATCATATTTGAGACGGGATCATCACCGCCGGGAATATCATTCCTGGTGGTTTTTGATTCCTGTAACTCCTTACTTTTTTGACAGGAAAGCTTACTTTTGTTTATGTCATGTACAGTAATAGACCGATACAATAGGTTTTGTAAGCGATTCCATAAATGCAAAAAGGGGAGGAAATTCATTTATGATGATTACAAAAAAGTGGGTAACCCTGTTCTGTCTGTCCCTGTTATTGTTCGCTACAGCCTGTTCTGGAGGGGCCGCCGATACATCTTCTTCTTCTGGGGAAGCAAGTGGAAGTGAAGGAGATTCATCAGGCAAGATTGAACTGCGCATGACCTGGTGGGGATCACAGACCAGACATGATCTGACGACCAAAGTGATCCAATTGTTTGAAGAGAAACATCCGGGAATCACCATTAAACCTGAATATTCCGGTTGGGACGGTTACTTTGACAAGTTGACTACACAGGTAGCCGGTTCAAATGCACCAGATATCATCCAGATGGATTACGCCTTTTTGACTGACTTTGCCCGGCGTGGTGCCTTGCTTGACCTGACTCCGTTTGCAGAGAGCAAAGAGCTGCGGACAGAGGATCATGATCAGAGCATGATTACAGCCGGTTCGATTGACGATAAATTATATGCAATTACCCTCGGAGTTAACGCACCAGGTGTCATCTATGACGCCACCGTATTTCAGGAATTAGGTATAGAAGAACCACAAGAGAGCTGGACATGGAAGGATTTTGGGGATATTGCAACCAAGATCGCCGCAGCCAAAGGTGAGGGGTTCTATGGATCGGCAGACATTTCCGGTACAACGAACATGTTTGAAGTGTTTATTCGGCAATCCGGGAAAGGATTGTTTGATGGTGGCACAATGACAGCTACCAGCGAGGAGCTTCGACAATGGTTCGATATGTGGAGCGCACTACGCGAGAATGGTGGAGTGACTACAGCGGAGATAACGGCATCCACAACCAATGCGCTGGAGACACGACCGATCTCACTGGGCACAGCCGCCATGGACTTTGCATGGTCCAATCAATTGCTGACATTCCAGCAGGTGAACAAAAACCAGGATCATAAGCTGGGCATCCAAGTGCTTCCGCATGGTGTAGGTGAAAAGCAAATCGGTGAATATCTGAAACCAGGTCAGTTCCTCTCCGGTTATGGCAAAACCAAACATCCAAAGGAAGTTGCCATGTTCATTGATTTCATGGTCAATGATCCAGAAGCAACCGCTATTCTTGGTTCTGAACGTGGGGTGCCGGTCAATTCCAGCATTCGTGAACAGATGCAGCCTACGCTGCCGGAAGCGGAGCAAACCATTTTCCAATTTATCGATACGGTATCGAAGAACTCCAGCGAGATTGACCCGCCATACCCGCAAGGATTTGCTGAAGTGGACACAAGTTTCAAGAGCGCAAGCGAGCAGATCGCCTTCGGTCAAGGTAATACTCCAGATGTCATTGCCCAGTTTATTGAAGGAGCCAAGGCTACGCTTGGATCGAGTCAATAATGATTGAAACTGTCTCACACTTCTAATTCTGCGGGGAGGTTGCGAAGATGACGACATCACAGGTCAGTCAAGCCCGAATCGAGCGTGTAACTACCCGGCGGGTCAAACGGAGATATGCGCATAATGGAGCCGCACTTCTGTTTCTCGCCCCATGGCTTGTCGGATTGTTATTCCTTACCCTAGGTCCAATGTTGGTATCGTTATACATCTCTTTCACCGATTACAGTATCCTGGCCGCCCCTTCCTGGGTCGGTCTGGATAACTACACCACGATGTTTACATCGGATAAACTGTTCACCCAGTCGCTCAAAGTCACCTTCACGTATGTCGCTGTATCCGTACCGGTCAAATTGATTTTCGCGCTGCTTGTAGCGATGTTGCTGAACAAAGGGATTCGAGGACTCGGTATTTACCGTACGGTGTATTACATCCCGACATTGCTTGGAGGTAGCGTGGCGATTGCGATGTTGTGGCGTAAAATGCTGGGTGGGGACGGGCTACTCAATAGTGTTCTTGCCATGGTAGGCATTAAGGCGCCCGATTGGGTTGCCAATCCGAAGTATGCGCTGTACTCCATTGTGCTGTTATCCGTGTGGCAGTTTGGATCATCGATGATTATTTTCCTGGCAGGCTTGAAGCAGATTCCACCCGAGTATGATGAAGCCTCAGCGGTAGATGGTGCAGGTCCTCTGCGGAGATTCTTCTATATAACGTTGCCGATTCTGTCACCTGTCATCTTCTTCAATCTCGTCATGCAGCTGATTACGTCCTTTCAATCGTTCACGCAGGCTTTTGTTATCAGTAACGGTAGCGGAGGACCAGTGAACTCAACCTTAATGTACTCTCTGTATCTGTACAAAAAAGGATTCTCATTCTTTCAGATGGGCTACGCTTCCGCGATGGCCTGGGTGCTGGTCATCCTGATTGGCGTATTTACATTGCTCGTATTCCGCAGTAGCAAGCTGTGGGTGCACTATGAGGATGGTGGGAAATCATGATTGGACAACGAAACTCTACAGCATGGGTCGTCAGCAAACATGTGTTGATCTCAGGCATCGCCTTTGTCATGCTCTACCCGATCCTCTGGATGCTGGGCAGCTCATTCAAACCGGGACATATGATCTTTACAGAGACCTGGTTTTGGCCACAGGAATGGAATTGGCAAAATTACATGAATGGCTGGTCGGGAATTCAGGGCAACCCGTTCGCCCGCTTTCTGACCAACTCTGTCATCCTGTCGCTTGGCGCCGTACTGGGCAATGTCATCTCCTGCTCTATGGCGGCGTATGCCTTCGCCCGACTAAATTTTCGTTTCAAAGCCATCTGTTTCGGACTGATGCTTATGACGATCATGTTGCCCCATCATGTGACGCTGATCCCGCAGTATATTCTCTTCAACCACCTGGAGTGGGTGAATACGTATCTGCCGCTTGTGGTGCCAAAATGGCTGGCGACCGACGCCTTCTTCATTTTTCTCATGGTACAGTTCTTCCGGGGATTGCCCAAAGAGCTGGATGAGGCAGCAACCATTGATGGATGCGGTCCTGTGAAAATATACACCAAAATCATCATTCCACTGGCTTTCCCAGCATTGGTTACCACGATGATCTTTACGTTCTTGTGGACATGGGACGACTTCTTCAGTCAGTTGATCTACCTGAGTGACGTTAGCAAATACACCGTGCCGCTAGGTCTGCGCCTGTTCCTTGATTCCAGCTCTCAATCCGATTGGGGCCCGATGTTTGCCATGTCGGTGTTGTCGCTGGTGCCATGTTTTATCGTATTTATCGTGTGTCAAAAGTACTTCGTGGAAGGAATCGCGACCTCTGGGCTCAAAGGGTAATTCCAAGACGAAACGAGTTGATTTTTCCATGAGGAAAGGAAGATGGTCTTTATTCATTAATCAAAAGCTGCAACAAAGCAAGCTCTCCACGTTGATGGTGACTTGCTTTATTGCGTTTAACCTCCTGCTCGTCTCGGTTGTGGTCTGGCTGGCATATCAGTCTTTCTCAGCAGTCACCTTTGCCGAGATTAGCAAAGCACGCCTGGCTCTTCTGAACGAAAGCACACGTCGGGGATTTGATTTCATCACAGGGGTAACCGGAACTTCCTATGCCTTGGCAAGCAATCGGGAACTGTCCAGTCTGCTCGAAACGGCTGATACGGGCAGGCTTGCACAGATTCACCAGCGGAGAGAGGTCTCTCGAATTCTGGATCATACCATGGTCGTGAGTGAAGGCATCACTTCCATCGAACTGTATACGGATGCCTTTAATGAAGTGACAGTGACTATGGCTGATCGCATATTTCCGGTGGACACCATCGCACACGACTCTTGGTTTGCTACGCTGGAAAAGGCTGATGCGGCTTGGGTTCCGCTGCGTGAGAACGAATCTGGCCAATCCCTGGTCGGATACGCCCAACGGATTTTCGACAGTCGTGGCGGGACGGTTGCCTATGTACTCATTCGACTGAGTAGAGCCGACATCGTACGCAGGTTTGCTGATGTACCCATGGTGCTTGATGGAAAAGTCCTGTTGGTAGATACGGCTGGTAATGTCGTAATGCAGATGGGGAGAGTTGATCCAACAGGGGAGAATGAACGAGCGGATCGAAGAAATGAAGCGAGTACAGTACAGGAAACGGGTGAAGCTGTAAATTCATCTTCTTCTATTATAGATAGTGCATGGATTCAGGAACATGTCCAGCATGGTGCAGACGGGTACGAAGTAGTTTCCGGCCAACCCGGAGGTGCTCAATTGGTGCTGTACTCCAGGCCAGCGATGCTTCAGTGGCGCCTCGTACAGACTATTCCGGTATATACACTGTTATCTCCGCTCAGACAAGCAGGCTGGCAGATCCTCGGCATCGCCGTGCTGGGACTGTTATCCTCGGCTGTGCTGGCGTACCTGTTTGTAAGGCAGATCATCCGGCCTTTGCGACAATTAATCAAACGAATGAGACAACTGGAGAAAGGGGACTTCGATACCCGGGTCCAACTTTCGTTTACAGAGGAATATGCCCATTTGGCTTATGGCTTTAATCACATGGCTTCACAGCTCACGACGCTGATGGAACAGGTGAAGGATGAGAGCCGGGCCAAGCGTGAAGCCCAGACGGGCTTGCTTGAGGCCCAGATCAAACCCCATTTTTTATACAATACCCTCGACATGATCCACTGGCGCGCACTTGATTACGAAGCCAAGGATATCAGTCGCATGATTGTACAACTCAGTAAGCTGTTACGGATCGGACTGAGTGGAGGGAGACTGTTTATACGGGTTCGTGATGAGTTGGAACATGCCCGTTGCTACGTTAACATCCAGTCAGAGCGGCTGCCGTTCTCCATTCAATATCAGGAGCAGATCGATCCGCATATTCGCGGTTGTTACATTCCCAAGATCATTTTGCAGCCCTTCATCGAAAATGCCGTTATGCACGGGCACCCTGAAGAAGGCACACTTCGAATTCAGGTGCATATGCACGAAGTGGTTGGCCCGCATGAGGATATCGTCATTCGTATCACGGATAATGGGCGGGGGTTGCCGGAGGGGTGGAAACTCGAAGAGACGTGTGGCATCGGCGTACGGAATGTACATCAGCGCATCCAGCTTTATTGTGGGAAGAGGTATGGTGTTCAACTGAGCGATAGAGAGTCAGGTGGAGTGGAAGTGACCATTACGCTGCCGCGTATTGAGACCGACGAGCAATTAAATCTATGGCTGGACGGTGAAAAATGATGAAGACGATTATGCTTGTTGATGACGATCCTCATATTGTAAAGGCATTAACAGATCATATCAATTGGCCTTCTCTGGGCCTAAGCATTGCAGGCACTGCTTCCAATGGCTTGGATGCGCTGAAGCTGTTTCAACGCATGCATCCAGATGTCGTTATGACTGACGTATATCTACCGGGGATGACCGGGCTTGAGATCACACAGACGTTGCGACGTGATCATCCCCACTTGCCGATCATTATTCTTAGTGGATATGACGAATTCGAGAACGCCCGGGCAGCCATGCGCTGGGGGGTGAATCACTTTTTGCTGAAGCCGGCAGAGGTTGAGGAGATTGAGTCTGTGCTGCGTGAGGTGTTACTGGAACAAGATGTGCGAGAGCGGCATGAGCGACTGGAGCAGACGTACAAGCAGGAGGTTGGACGGGTACTTCCGTATTTGCGCAAACAATTTCTTCACGAACTGCTGACTACGCGATATCGGGCAGACGAGCTGCCCAAAGAACGCATGGACTATATAGGCATTCATATGTCCTCCCAGACACGCGCCATTAGTCTGCAACTGAATCGCCCCGTATTTTTGACACGGATGAAAGAACGGGATTGGCAGCTTCTCCGCTATGGGGCGGCCGATATTATTCAGGAGACGGTGAAGGAGCACGCGGCGCGCATGAATGGTCAGGTAGAGATTGTTGATTATTCGGATCAGGTATTTGTGTTGCTTCTATTAGGAGATAAAGATCATTTGGAGGAATGCCTGCCACTCGTGGAGAGGATGATCGATCAGATCTTTACGTATCTGAAAATTGAAGTGAGTGCTGGAATCGGAAGATCCAAAAGTCACCCATGTGAGGTGATAGATTCCTATCTCGAGAGCAGGGAAGCGGTGGAAACAGCAGAGTTTCAAGGTGGAAGTCGTATCTACCATTATGAAGCGTCTGAGGATACAGAACCAAGTGTGACCGATTATTCATTATTGCTTCGTCAATGGAATGAGGCTTGGGCGGATATTCGACCTGACCTGGCGGAAGAGGTATGGCATCATATTTGCCTTTTGCTGAAAGAGGGGAAATGTGTTGGGATACAGGATGTGCAGGTTGTGGCCGTCAGTCTGTTCGACACGTTGATGCATAGCTGGAACCGACTTCATCCTATGTTAGCGCCGCCGCTAGCGATGAGTGATTTTTTGCGTGAAATTCAATTGAAATATGCGTTGCATGATCTGGTAAGCTGGATGGATCGTATTATCTGCGACTGGCTGGAACAGATACGTAAGGAGATGGGCGAGAAGAAAAGCAATAAACTTATCGAGCAGGTGAAACAGTATGTAGAGCTTCATTACGCCGAAGAGATTAGTTTTGAAGCGATAGCCAAGGGGCTGTTCGTACATCCGAAGTATCTGAGTCAACTGTTCAAAAGGGTGACCGGTGAGAATTTCGTCAGTTATTTGAACGGGTACCGGATTCAGAGGGCGTTGGAACTGTTGCAGTCGGGACATTACATGGTGTATGAGGTGAGCGAGATGACGGGGTTCCGTAATGCAACGTATTTTAGCCAGGTTTTCAAAATGCTTACGGGCAAGAGTCCGTCTGAGGTGGGGTAGAGCGATACAGGTATAGTAATTAAATAAAGTGGAAGAGGAGGTATGGTTCTTATGATGATCGATCAGCAGGAATATTACATTAAAGGCTTATCTTACTCCATTAGATCGGCAGAGGAAAAGGATGCTGAGGCCTTGTCTTCACTACGTGTACAAATCGATGGGGAAACCGAGAACATGGATCGTGAAGAGGGCGAGGCGTATATCGACGCAGCCGGGTTTAGGCGGATCATCCATTTGGACACTGAGAAGTCAAGGAATCTGTTCTTTGTTGCTGTTGTGGGATACTCCCGATGTGAAGGTACAGAGCTGAAGCGCTTTTGCCATAAAGTTGAGTTCGGCGTGTGTGTAGCCAGAGAGTTCTGGGGGCATGGGATTGGCAAGAACTTGTTAGAGAAGTCAATAGAATGGGCAGACCAGACTGGTGTAGAGAAGATGACGTTGAACGTGCTGGCATCCAATGAAAAGGCAATCGAGTTATACCAAAAGAGTGGCTTCGAGATCGAAGGTATTTTGAAAAAGGATCGTAGACATGCGGATGGACAGTATTACGACACGATAGTGATGGGCAGGTTCAGAGACTTATAAGGGTATAAAAAGTGAAAAGCAGAATCTAAATAAGCTCACAGCTTATGGAGTTTAATTATTAGATTTGATACCGACATAATAGATAGCAGTGTTATTGAGAAGATGTATTATGTTTCTTATCTTATAGAACGAATGTAATGATGTTGAATGAGTCTATTCACAACCTATTATTTAGATAGATTAGACCGGTGAGTGTATAATAGGATATAGTAAGAGGATATTGCCATTGGAAAAGAGATTATGAAGAGGTTGAATCAAATATATAATCAGTTTTTAGATGGGATATTTTACAAGTAGCAATTGTGTTGTGTATATGATATATTCTAATTCCGGCCAAGAAAACACGGTTTACACGGTGCGGTAAGCGAATGAAATGAGCTTCGAAAGAAACTTAAAAAAAGAGCTTGCTAAGTTGGTTCGGAAGTGTTATGATATAAAAGTTGCTGAAGAGAACAACATTCGGTAACGAAACGAGTTTGATCTTTGAAAACTGAACAACGAGTGAGTAAACATTCTGCTTGCAGAATGAACGCAAAAGTTTGAGACAAGCCTTGGCTTGAATCGACTGGAGCACAAATGAGATTTTTAATCTCGTCAGATTCAAAATGAGCTTATCGCTCTTTTCAATACTTTATTGGAGAGTTTGATCCTGGCTCAGGACGAACGCTGGCGGCATGCCTAATACATGCAAGTCGAGCGGACTTGAAGAGAAGCTTGCTTCTCTGATGGTTAGCGGCGGACGGGTGAGTAACACGTAGGCAACCTGCCCTCAAGTTTGGGACAACTACCGGAAACGGTAGCTAATACCGAATAATTGTTTTCTTCGCCTGAAGGAAACTGGAAAGACGGAGCAATCTGTCACTTGGGGATGGGCCTGCGGCGCATTAGCTAGTTGGTGAGGTAACGGCTCACCAAGGCGACGATGCGTAGCCGACCTGAGAGGGTGATCGGCCACACTGGGACTGAGACACGGCCCAGACTCCTACGGGAGGCAGCAGTAGGGAATCTTCCGCAATGGGCGAAAGCCTGACGGAGCAATGCCGCGTGAGTGATGAAGGTTTTCGGATCGTAAAGCTCTGTTGCCAGGGAAGAACGCTTGGGAGAGTAACTGCTCTCAAGGTGACGGTACCTGAGAAGAAAGCCCCGGCTAACTACGTGCCAGCAGCCGCGGTAATACGTAGGGGGCAAGCGTTGTCCGGAATTATTGGGCGTAAAGCGCGCGCAGGCGGTCATTTAAGTCTGGTGTTTAATCCCGGGGCTCAACCCCGGATCGCACTGGAAACTGGGTGACTTGAGTGCAGAAGAGGAGAGTGGAATTCCACGTGTAGCGGTGAAATGCGTAGATATGTGGAGGAACACCAGTGGCGAAGGCGACTCTCTGGGCTGTAACTGACGCTGAGGCGCGAAAGCGTGGGGAGCAAACAGGATTAGATACCCTGGTAGTCCACGCCGTAAACGATGAGTGCTAGGTGTTAGGGGTTTCGATACCCTTGGTGCCGAAGTTAACACATTAAGCACTCCGCCTGGGGAGTACGGTCGCAAGACTGAAACTCAAAGGAATTGACGGGGACCCGCACAAGCAGTGGAGTATGTGGTTTAATTCGAAGCAACGCGAAGAACCTTACCAGGTCTTGACATCCCTCTGATCGATGCAGAGATGTATCTTTCCTTCGGGACAGAGGAGACAGGTGGTGCATGGTTGTCGTCAGCTCGTGTCGTGAGATGTTGGGTTAAGTCCCGCAACGAGCGCAACCCTTATATTTAGTTGCCAGCATTTCGGATGGGCACTCTAGATAGACTGCCGGTGACAAACCGGAGGAAGGTGGGGATGACGTCAAATCATCATGCCCCTTATGACCTGGGCTACACACGTACTACAATGGCCGGTACAACGGGCTGCGAAATCGCGAGATGGAGCCAATCCCAACAAAGCCGGTCTCAGTTCGGATTGCAGGCTGCAACTCGCCTGCATGAAGTCGGAATTGCTAGTAATCGCGGATCAGCATGCCGCGGTGAATACGTTCCCGGGTCTTGTACACACCGCCCGTCACACCACGAGAGTTTATAACACCCGAAGTCGGTGGGGTAACCGCAAGGAGCCAGCCGCCGAAGGTGGGATAGATGATTGGGGTGAAGTCGTAACAAGGTAGCCGTATCGGAAGGTGCGGCTGGATCACCTCCTTTCTATGGAGAATCGTTTCCTGCAACGGAAACATTCAAATAGCAGACTAGATCTGCACAAACTACTCACTCGTTGCTCAGTTTTGAGAGCTCAAACTCTCAAACAGCTTGCTTTTGCATGGAGCTTGTTCTTTGAAAACTAGATATCGAAACGAAACAAACGCGAATTAGAACATTCCTTTTTAGCTGAACTTGTGTTAAACAAGTTTCAATAAAAACGGTAGTCAAATTGCTTTTGTGATGGTATCGGGTGAGAGCGACTTTTGGCTTTGCGCAAGCAAAACAAGGGAAGCGAGCGGCCGAAACCGGAACAAAATGGTTAAGCTACTAAGAGCACACGGAGGATGCCTAGGCGCTAGGAGCCGATGAAGGACGTGGCGAACAACGAAACTGCCTCGGGGAGCTGTAAGCAAGCTTTGATCCGGGGGTGTCCGAATGGGGAAACCCAGCTGGGGTAATTTCCAGTTACTCATAACTGAATACATAGGTTATGCAGAGGCATACCAGGGGAACTGAAACATCTAAGTACCCTGAGGAAGAGAAAACAATAGTGATTCCGTCAGTAGCGGCGAGCGAACGCGGAGAAGCCCAAACCAAAGAGCTTGCTCTTTGGGGTTGTGGGACGTCTCACATGGAGTTACAAAGGAACCGGTTAAGCGAAGAGGTCTGGAAAGGCCCGCCAAAGAAGGTAAAAGCCCTGTAGTTGAAAGTCTGTTCCCTCCGAGACGGATCCCGAGTAGTGCGGGGCACGTGAAACCCCGTATGAATCCGGCAGGACCATCTGCCAAGGCTAAATACTTCCTAGCGACCGATAGTGAAGCAGTACCGTGAGGGAAAGGTGAAAAGCACCCCGGAAGGGGAGTGAAATAGAACCTGAAACCGTGTGCTTACAAAAAGTCAGAGCCCGTTTTAGGGGTGATGGCGTGCCTTTTGTAGAATGAACCGGCGAGTTACGTTCCCGTGCAAGGTTAAGGTGAAGAGCCGGAGCCGCAGCGAAAGCGAGTCTGAATAGGGCGACTTAGTACGTGGACGTAGACCCGAAACCGGGTGATCTACCCCTGTCCAGGGTGAAGGTGCGGTAACACGCACTGGAGGCCCGAACCCACGCATGTTGAAAAATGCGGGGATGAGGTGGGGGTAGCGGAGAAATTCCAATCGAACTCGGAGATAGCTGGTTCTCCCCGAAATAGCTTTAGGGCTAGCCTCGGAAAACAGAGTCGTGGAGGTAGAGCACTGATTGGGTGCGGGGCCCGCAAGGGTTACCAAGCTCAGTCAAACTCCGAATGCCATAGACTTACTTCCGGGAGTCAGACAGTGAGTGCTAAGATCCATTGTCAAAAGGGAAACAGCCCAGACCATCAGCTAAGGTCCCCAAGTGTGTGTTAAGTGGGAAAGGATGTGGAGTTGCACAGACAACCAGGATGTTGGCTTAGAAGCAGCCATCATTGAAAGAGTGCGTAATAGCTCACTGGTCGAGTGACTCTGCGCCGAAAATGTAACGGGGCTAAACACACCACCGAAGCTATGGCTTGATGCTTTGCATCAGGGGTAGGGGAGCGTTGTATAAGGGTTGAAGGTGTACCGTAAGGAGCGCTGGACATTATACAAGTGAGAATGCCGGTATGAGTAACGAAAAGATCAGTGAGAATCTGATCCGCCGAAAGCCTAAGGGTTCCTGAGGAAGGCTCGTCCGCTCAGGGTAAGTCGGGACCTAAGGCGAGGCCGAAAGGCGTAGTCGAAGGACAACAGGTCGAAATTCCTGTACCACCGTAAGCCGTTATGAGCAATGGGGGGACGCAGTAGGGTAGTGACGCGGACTGATGGATGTCCGTCTAAGCAGTGAGGCTGATGTGTAGGCAAATCCGCACATTGTAAGGCTGAGCTGTGATGGGGAGCGAAAATTATAGTAGCGAAGGTCATGATCTCACACTGCCAAGAAAAGCCTCTAGCCAGGTGATGGTGCCCGTACCGCAAACCGACACAGGTAGGCGAGAAGAGTATTCTAAGGCGCGCGGAAGAACTCTCGTTAAGGAACTCGGCAAAATGACCCCGTAACTTCGGGAGAAGGGGTGCCCCGGTAGTGTGAATAGCACGAGGGGGCCGCAGTGAAAAGGCCCAAGCGACTGTTTAGCAAAAACACAGGTCTGTGCGAAGCCGTAAGGCGAAGTATACGGGCTGACGCCTGCCCGGTGCTGGAAGGTTAAGGGGAGTGGTTAGGAGCAATCCGAAGCTGTGAACCGAAGCCCCAGTAAACGGCGGCCGTAACTATAACGGTCCTAAGGTAGCGAAATTCCTTGTCAGGTAAATTCTGACCCGCACGAATGGCGTAACGACTTGGGCGCTGTCTCAACGAGAGATCCGGTGAAATTTTAATACCTGTGAAGATGCAGGTTACCCGCGACAAGACGGAAAGACCCCATGGAGCTTTACTGCAGCTTGATATTGAATTTGGGTACGATCTGTACAGGATAGGTGGGAGCCTTTGAAGCATGAGCGCCAGCTTGTGTGGAGGCAACGTTGGGATACCACCCTGATCGTATCTAGGTTCTAACCTGGTACCGTAATCCGGTGCGGGGACAGTGTCAGGTGGGCAGTTTGACTGGGGCGGTCGCCTCCTAAAGAGTAACGGAGGCGCCCAAAGGTTCCCTCAGAATGGTTGGAAATCATTCGAAGAGTGCAAAGGCATAAGGGAGCTTGACTGCGAGACCTACAAGTCGAGCAGGGACGAAAGTCGGGCTTAGTGATCCGGTGGTACCGCATGGAAGGGCCATCGCTCAACGGATAAAAGCTACCCTGGGGATAACAGGCTTATCTCCCCCAAGAGTCCACATCGACGGGGAGGTTTGGCACCTCGATGTCGGCTCATCGCATCCTGGGGCTGAAGTAGGTCCCAAGGGTTGGGCTGTTCGCCCATTAAAGCGGTACGCGAGCTGGGTTCAGAACGTCGTGAGACAGTTCGGTCCCTATCTGTCGTGGGCGTAGGAAATTTGAGAGGAGCTGTCCTTAGTACGAGAGGACCGGGATGGACGTACCGCTGGTGTACCAGTTGTTCCGCCAGGAGCACCGCTGGGTAGCTATGTACGGACGGGATAAACGCTGAAAGCATCTAAGCGTGAAGCCCCCCTCAAGATGAGATTTCCCAGTATGTAAGACCCCTTGAAGACGACGAGGTAGATAGGCTGGGGGTGGAAGTGCAGCAATGCATGGAGCTGACCAGTACTAATCGGTCGAGGGCTTATCCAATAGCAAGTGATAATTCGCATGTTTCGTTTCGAATCTAGTTTTCAGAGAACAACACTCTGAAATGTAAGCTATGCTATGCGTTTGGTGGCGATGGCGGAGGGGTTCCACACGTACCCATCCCGAACACGACCGTTAAGCCCTCTAGCGCCGATGGTACTTGGACCGCAGGGTCCTGGGAGAGTAGGACGCCGCCAAGCGAAACCCCATTGGGGTATTTTTTTTCGAAAATTGATAAGGGCCCTTAGCTCAGTTGGTTAGAGCGCACCTCTGATAAGGGTGAGGTCGGTGGTTCGAGTCCACCAGGGCCCATAGCAAGACCACAACAATGAAATACACCAGAGTATGGGGCCATAGCTCAGCTGGGAGAGCGCCTGCCTTGCAAGCAGGAGGTCAGCGGTTCGATCCCGCTTGGCTCCACCATTCCCTGATAGCTCAGTTGGTAGAGCACTCGACTGTTAATCGAGTTGTCACAGGTTCGAGCCCTGTTCGGGGAGCCAGTAAGGCCCGTTGGTCAAGGGGTTAAGACACCTCCCTTTCACGGAGGTAACAGGGGTTCGAATCCCCTACGGGTCATATTATGGAGGCTTAGCTCAGCTGGGAGAGCATCTGCCTTACAAGCAGAGGGTCGGGGGTTCGATCCCCTCAGCCTCCACCATATAAACTTTATAACGACGCGGGGTGGAGCAGCCCGGTAGCTCGTCGGGCTCATAACCCGAAGGCCGCAGGTTCAAATCCTGCCCCCGCAATTATACTTTCCTTTGAGAAAGTGATCTGGAACCGTGGTGTAGTTGGCCTAACATGCCTGCCTGTCACGCAGGAGATCGCGGGTTCGAATCCCGTCGGTTCCGCCATTTTTTTATTCTAGTAAGGCTCGGTAGCTCAGTCGGTAGAGCAGAGGACTGAAAATCCTCGTGTCGGCGGTTCGATTCCGTCCCGAGCCACCATTTATAACACCATGTAATACGCCGGTGTAGCTCAACTGGTAGAGCAACTGACTTGTAATCAGTAGGTTGGGGGTTCAAGTCCTCTCGCCGGCACCATGTAATCCTGGAGGATTAGCGAAGCGGCCAAACGCATCAGACTGTAAATCTGCTCCCGTACGGGTTCGGTGGTTCGAATCCATCATCCTCCACCAGTTTTTCTATGAGTCATTAGCTCAGTTGGTAGAGCACCTGACTTTTAATCAGGGTGTCGAAGGTTCGAGCCCTTCATGACTCACCATTATATGCGCGTGTGGCGGAATTGGCAGACGCACTAGACTTAGGATCTAGCGTCTTTGACGTGGGGGTTCAAGTCCCTCCACGCGCATCCTTTATTTGCGGAAGTGGCTCAGCGGTAGAGCATCGCCTTGCCAAGGCGAGGGTCGCGGGTTCGATTCCCGTCTTCCGCTCCAATATTTTGCGCCCTTAGCTCAGCTGGATAGAGCGTTTGACTACGAATCAAAAGGCCGGGAGTTCGAATCTCTCAGGGCGCGCCATTATAACTTCATATTTTGCCGGCGTGGCGGAATGGCAGACGCGCTCGACTCAAAATCGAGTGGGAAACCGTGGAGGTTCGAGTCCTCTCGCCGGTATAGATAACGGGATGTAGCTCAGCTTGGTAGAGCACCTGGTTTGGGACCAGGGGGTCGCATGTTCAAATCGTGTCATCCCGATTTTTTTTATGCGGGTGTAGTTCAATGGTAGAACTTTAGCCTTCCAAGCTAATAGCGTGGGTTCGATTCCCATCACCCGCTTATATATTGAAAAAGAAAGAGACGGTACTCACCGTCTCTTTCTTTTTTTCTGCATTCACAGGCATATTGACCATGATTGTATACGAAGATCATGGATTATATAGCTGATTAGCATGTACCAACATGTATCCCATCCTCACGATATATTCCCCTCTCTTTTAAGTCTGTCCTTAGTCATTGTGGAAGTGTTCAAATAGAGAAGGTCTAACACATGTTTGAACACAAGAATATCTTTTCTTTATCACAATTTATAAAAACGCTTACAAAAATAGCTTGCGTAAATCATTAACCTGTAATACCATATCAATTAAGCGCTTAACCTTTAGGGGTAAGGCGCTTAAACTTAACTTAGATTAAGCGCTTAACCCGTAAAGGAAAGGACGGCGATCAAACTCATGAAAACAATTCGATTAACGATGGCTCAGGCACTGCTTCGATACCTGGATCAGCAATATATCTCGGTTGACGGGGTGGAAACCAAGTTTGTGAAGGGAATCATCGGTATTTTTGGACATGGCAATGTAACAGGCATTGGAGAAGCGCTGGAGCGCAGTCCGGGAAGCCTGACGTATATGCAAGGCAAGAACGAACAAGGAATGGTGCATACGGCAGCGGCTTATGCCAAGCAGAAGAACCGTAGACAGATCTATGCATGTACTACATCCATTGGACCTGGTGCTTTGAATATGATTACGGCGGCAGCTACTGCAACGGTGAACCGAATTCCGGTTTTATTGCTTCCTGGAGACAACTTTGCTACACGGGAACCGGACCCGGTACTTCAGCAGTTGGAAGTGAGCAGTGATTATACAATCTCAGCCACTGATCCATTCAAAGCCGTCAGCAAGTACTGGGATCGCATCGTTCGTCCCGAACAGTTGATGATTGCTGTTACACAGGCCATGCGTGTGCTAACCGATCCAGCAGAGACGGGAGCAGTAACGCTCGCATTGCCGCAGGATGTGCAGGCAGAAGCGTACGATTACCCGGAATCTTTCTTTGCCCGCAAAGTACATTATCTGGATCGTCGTCCCCCGGTACAGGCAGCCATTGAACGGGCAACGGAGCAGATTGCCCGAGGCAGAAAGCCGCTGCTCGTTGCAGGCGGCGGTGTGTTGTACTCTGAGGCGTCCGTTCAACTCGTGGAGTTCGCCGAGGTATTTGGTATTCCGATCGCCGAGACGCAGGCGGGCAAGAGCGCAGTTTCTTGGGACCACCCACTAAATGTGGGGGCCATCGGGGTTACGGGCTCTCTGGCAGCCAATAGGCTGGCGAGAGAAGCAGACGTTGTGATCGGCGTCGGTACGCGGTTCTCGGATTTCACGACGGCGTCCCGCTCTGCTTTTCAACATCCGGAAGCGTCATTCATCAACATCAACTTGAACAGCATGGATGCCGCCAAGTTAGGCGGAGAAGCCATTCTGGCAGATGCACGCGAAGGATTGCAGGCTTTGCAGAAGGAATTGCAGCAAAGACGATATCGCAGTGCATATGGTGCATCTGAAATCGCTGATCTCCGCGCTGAGTGGAATGCAGAAGTGGATCGGCTGTATGCAGCTCAACATGAAGCAGGGCTGGCACAGACTACGGCAGTCGGCATCGTTAACCGGACCATTGATCCATCTTCCGTCATAGTGTGTGCGGCAGGCAGTCTGCCGGGTGATCTACATCGTCTGTGGCGTGCGTCTGTACCAAAGACATACCACATGGAGTATGGATTCTCCTGTATGGGGTACGAGGTAAGTGGAGCGTTCGGAGCAGCACTTGCCGAGCCGGATCGTGAAGTGTACGCCATGGTAGGGGATGGCAGTTATCTGATGCTGCATTCGGAGTTTGTGACCAGTTTGCAGGAACAGAAGAAGATGACTATTTTATTATTCAACAACAATGGATTCCAATGTATTCATAATTTACAGCGGGAACATGGTAGTGACGGGTTTGGCAATGAGTTCCGTTATCGGGATTCCGAGAGTGGACGACTGACGGGGAATTACATGCCAATGGACTTTGCTGCACACGCCCGAAGCATGGGAGCCAAATCCTATAGAGCGGAGACAGCAGAACAGCTGGAACAAGCACTCCGAGATGCGAAGAACGAAACAGTGAGTACGTTGATTGAGATTCCGGTCGTGCCTGGAACCAACGCAGGTGGATACGAGTCATGGTGGAATGTGGGTGTACCTGAGGTATCTGCCGAAGAAAAGGTAGTTCAGGCTCATCACACCATGCAAGCCAACCGTGCCAAAGCAAGACCGATTTAATCCGGTTTAATATAGTGAACCACAATGTTGAACGACAAAGGAGACGTGGAGCAATGAGCAAGCTGCCATTCCAGCTTGGGATTCATCCGATCAATTGGGTCGGTGAAGATGTGAAGGAGCATGGTGATGCGACAACGTGTGCACAGATTCTGGATGACATTCAGCGTCTTGGGCTGACGGGTACAGAGATGGGACGTAAATATCCTACCGATTCTGCTATATTGCGTGAGGAATTGAGCAAAAGGAATATCAAGCTGGTCTCCCAGTGGAAATCTGTACTTTTCTCCGACCCGGCATATCGTCAGTCGGAGCTGGACAGTTATCGCAAACATGCGGAATTTCTGCAATCCATGGGCAGTAAGGTAATCAGTACGGCAGAGGTAGGCGGGTCACTTCATTTTGATCCAAGACGGACACCGAATGAAAAAGAAGTGCTCAGACTCAGCGAATCTGAATGGCATATCCTCGCTGAAGGATTGAACGAAGCAGGAGCTATTGCCCGCGAACTTGGGTTGAAGCTTACGTATCATCATCATGGAGGCACAGTGGTAGAGCAACCGGATGAGATTGATCGACTGATGGAGCTGACAGACCCTTCTCTCGTGTATCTGCTCTATGATACTGGTCATGCCTACTATGGCGGAGCCGATCCACTTGAACTGCTGCGCAAACATTATGATCGGATCGCCTATATCCATCTGAAAGATATCCGCCCGCATGTGCTGGATGAAGCACGCGCGGAGCAGTCTGACTTTGTCGGTTGTATTCGTAGAGGAGTGTTCACTGTACCAGGCGATGGATGCATTGATTTTGCACCAATTCTACAAGAACTGATCACACGAGGGTACGATGGCTGGGCGATGCTTGAAGGAGAGCAGGACCCTGCGATTCATAACCCATATGAGTATGCGAAGCGATCTTTGAAGTATATGGAGTCGTTATAGCAACACAGCTGATTCGTTTAGCATTGCAGCGGTCAGAGGCCACACCTATGAAGCGAAAAAGGAAGAAGGCCAGCAAGATTATAAAGTTACGATTGGAAAATAAAACTGACTTACTCTAGCCGTTTACGAGTTCTTACGATGGAATGAGTAACTAGTCTAGATATCCATATAGAACATGGAAAATCCCACTACAGAAAGGGGCTCACATGCAATGACTTACGTATCCTTTCCGGTATCCAGGAAGAAGGATTTCACCGCGATTGGCCGCTTGTGCATCGACTTGAACGCCAATGAGATCAATCGCCCGATGGAAGAGACGATGACGTTCACGAAGTATGTAGGTGGCTCTCCGGCCAATATTACGATTGGCATGTCCAGACTGGGTATGAAGACGGCTTTTATCGGCAAAATCGCAGGTGACCAGATGGGCAGATTCATCCAGAGTTATTTGGAGAAGAACGGCATCGACACATCAAATTTAGTTACAGATGACACTGGAGCGGTGACAGGGCTTGCTTTTACCGAAATCAAAAGCCCAACGGATTGCAGTATCCTGATGTACCGGGACAATGTAGCGGATTTGTTATTACAGGCGCAAGAGGTACAAGAGCAGTTGATTGCTGACTCCAAAGTGCTGTTAATCTCAGGCACAGCCCTCGCGCAGAGCCCATCCCGTGAAGCCGTATTACAGGCACTAACGTATGCAAAAAAACATGGCACAGTTATTGTGTTTGATCTGGACTATCGCCCATACACATGGACATCGGACGAAGAGACAGCGGTCTATTACAACCTTGCAGCCGAGAAATGCGATATCATCCTCGGCACACGTGAAGAGTTCGACATGATGGAGACATTCGACCACAATCCGGATCATAGCGATCAAGTAACTGCACAGAAATGGTTTGATTTCTCGGCGAATATTGTAGTAATCAAACACGGCAAGGAAGGGTCCATTGCTTATACGCGTGAAGGGCTTTCCCATCGTGCGGACAGCTATCCGGCAAAAGTGGTCAAAACGTTCGGCGCAGGCGACTCTTACGCGGCTGGGTTCCTGTATGGATTGATGCAGGGCTGGACAATTGAGCGCAGTATGGCGTATGGCAGTGGCGCAGCAAGTATCGTTATTTCAAGCCACAGCTGTTCGGATGCAATGCCAACGGTGGAACAGGTGAATGACTACATTGAACGTTGCAATCGGGGCGAGATTACCGTGTCTTGAAGCTCGTTGCAATACTTTGAATAACACACTCATACAGATCAACATCAATCATATAAGTTCAACATAAGGGATCACACATAAGCGAAGGGAGACAGGGCTATGGGAAAAGGAATTTCTGAAGCGTCTGCAACAGCGACAATGGTACAAAACTGGATCGGAGGTGCCTGGGTAACCCCAGCGTCAACTCGCACGGAGCCAGTGGTGAATCCGGCTACAGAAGAGGTTATTGCACATGTGCCACTGTCCGAACAAGCGGACGTGGATCTGGCGGTTCAGACAGCACGAGAAGCGTTCAAATCCTGGAGCAGCACACCGGTTCCGCGCCGTGCACGTATTCTGTTCCGCTACCAGCAGTTGCTGGTTGAACATTGGGAAGAGCTCGCTCGCCTGGTGACACTGGAGAACGGTAAAAGTTATGCCGAAGCGTACGGCGAGGTATTGCGTGGCATTGAATGCGTCGAGTTCGCGGCAGGTGCCCCGAATCTGATGATGGGCAAACAACTGCCTGACATCGCGACAGGACTGGAGTCGGGCATGTACCGCTACCCAATCGGCGTAATTGGGGGGATTACCCCATTCAACTTCCCGATGATGGTGCCGTGCTGGATGTTCCCGCTGGCTATTGCGTGTGGTAACACCTTTGTCCTGAAGCCGTCCGAGCGCACACCGCTGCTGGCAGGCCGCCTGGCAGAGCTGTTCAAGGAAGCGGGGCTTCCTGACGGCGTGCTCAACATCGTTCACGGTGCGCATGATGTCGTGAACGGGTTGCTGGAACATAAGGATGTTCAAGCGATCTCCTTTGTCGGATCACAACCTGTAGCTGAATACGTCTACACCACTGCATCCAAGCATGGCAAACGGGTACAGGCACTGGCTGGTGCCAAAAACCACTCCATCGTTATGCCAGACGCCGATCTCGATCTAACCGTGAAAGAGATTACCAGTGCAGCCTTTGGCTCAGCAGGGGAACGTTGCATGGCATGTGCGGTTGTTGTCGCTGTGGGTGATGTGGCTGACGAACTAGTACAAAAGCTGGTGGAAGCAGCAGACCGCATTACCATTGGTAACGGTATGGATGATGGCGTGTTCCTCGGTCCTGTCATCCGTGGACCACATAAAGAGCGTACACTCAGTTACATTGAAGCCGGAGAGCAGGAAGGCGCGGCATTGATTCGGGATGGACGTAAGGATCAGGCGACAGGTGAATCCGGTTATTTTGTAGGGCCTACGGTATTCGACCAAGTTGATAGCAATATGAAAATTTGGCAGGATGAGATCTTTGCTCCGGTACTCTCGGTGGCAAGAGTGTCTACGCTGGAGGAAGCCGTTGAGCTGGCGAACCGTTCCGACTTTGCCAACGGGGCGTGTCTGTTCACCCGCAGCGGAGCGAGTATGCGTCAATTCCGTGAAACGATTGATGCGGGCATGTTGGGTATTAACCTGGGCGTACCTGCACCAATGGCATTTTTCCCGTTTTCCGGTTGGAAAAAGTCCTTCTATGGTGATCTACATGCCAATGGTACGGATGGTGTTGAATTCTACACTCGCAAGAAGATGGTAACGGCGCGCTGGTAACAACCAGAGCATCACTCGGGCTAAGGGGAACGCCCAGCCCATATGGACGCACATAGGGAGGATAACGGAATGGGCAAGGACAAAGTGAGAATTGGCATCATCGGTGCTGGACGGATCGGCAAAATTCATGCAGACAATCTCCTGCGTAACCCGCATGCCGAGATTGTGGGAATCAGTGACTTATTTGCAGGTCCTGAATTGGAGGCTTGGGCCTCCAGTCGTGGCATCCCTGTTGTAACAACGAACAGCAGCGAGTTGATCTCGATGCCTAATGTAGACGCGGTGCTGATCTGTTCTTCAACAGATACACATGTGCCGTTGATCGAACAGGCCGCCCAGGCGGGCAAACATATCTTCTGCGAGAAGCCGGTCAGCATGGATCTGGCACAGACCCAAGCGGCGGTAGCGGCAGTTCAGAAGGCTGGCGTGAAGCTACAAATTGGATTTAACCGCCGCTTCGATCACAATTTCAGACGGATACGTGCGCATGTGCAGGATGGTACGATTGGTGATCCACATATTATCAAAATTACGTCTCGCGACCCGAGTCCGCCTCCTGCGGAGTACATCCGGGTGTCTGGCGGGATCTTCATGGACATGATGATCCACGATTTTGACATGGCCCGTTATCTGTCCGGGAGTGAAGTGGAAGAAGTGTACGCTCAGGGCAACGTGCTGATCAATCCGGTTTTTGCGGAACATGGTGACGTGGATACAGCGATTGTAACGATGACTTTTGCCAATGGAGCGATTGGTGTCATTGATAACAGTCGTCAGGCTGTATACGGGTATGACCAGCGTGTTGAAGTGTTTGGCTCGATGGGCAGTGCCGCAGCGGCGAATGATCATCCGAATACGGCTGAAATCAGTACAGCGGCCGGGCTCATGCGCGACAAACCGTTACACTTTTTCCTGGAACGCTACAATGAAGCATATGTACAGGAGACAGCCCTCTTTATCGATGCAATCATTCATGATACACCGGTTATCGTTGATGGCCACGATGCAGTACAGGCAGAACGAATTGCACTGGCAGCAAAAATGTCCATGGAGCGGGGAAGACCTGTGAAGCTGAGTGAAGTCCCTGGGGTGTCACTGGAATCGCAAACGGCAACGCCATAGGTGGATGATTAAAGTCACTTTTTTCTAATAGAGCGTAAGAATGGTCCAAGTTTTGTTTTTTATAAGTATCAGGTTGTTGTGGACGATTACAGAAAGGAGTGGATGACAAGATGTCAGAACGTATTGTGAAACCCGTGGTGAACCCGGAGGGAGACGGTACACTTATAAACGTAACACCGGAGTCGGCGGGGTGGGAATATGTTGGCTTTCAGGTAGCGAAGCTGGCGGAGGGGGAGACGCTAACCCGTGAGAGCGGTGATCAGGAACTCTGTGTGGTGCTTCTCAGTGGTTTCGCCAATGTAAGTACCCGGGAGCACACATGGGATAATATCGGAAAAAGAATGAGTGTTTTCGAGAAAATACCTCCGTACTCGGTCTACGTCTCAACTTCCGATCAAGTACAGATCACAGCACGTACCGAACTGGAAATCGCTATATGTGTTGCACCCGGTAAAGGAACGCACCCGGCTCGTCTCATTGCACCCGAAGATGTAGGGGTAGAGGCGCGAGGGTATGGTAATCTGGAACGCCAGATTCACAACATTTTGCCGGAACAGAAGGAAGCGGACAGTCTGCTCGTTGTTGAGGTATTCACACCAGATGGGCATTGGTCCAGTTACCCGCCACATAAGCATGATCGGGACGCACTCCCGGATGAATCTTTGCTGGAAGAAACGTATTATTTCCGCGTGCAGCCTGAGCAGGGGTTTGCCATTCAGCGCATATACACGGACGATCGTTCTGTGGACGAGACGCTAGCAGTGAAAAACGGTGAAGTGGTGCTTGTTCCGGACGGATATCATCCGGTAGGCGCTCCTCCGGGGTATGAGGTCTACTATCTGAACGTGATGGCTGGACCAACCCGGACCTGGAAATTCCATAACGATCCTGACCATGAGTGGTTGATGAAAAAGTAAAAAAGTTCATGCTACGCACATTGTGCTGGCTTCAAGTTGCGTATGCAGACTTCCCCCTGCATAATGAGAAGAAGAGAACAATTATCTATGTATAACGAAATTTATATATAGCACAAATGGGGAAAAACAATGAAAGCAACCATATACGATATAGCACGCGAGGCGGGTGTATCCATTGCAACCGTCTCGCAGGTCATTAATGGCAAAGGCAAGATCAGCGAGAAGCGGCGCGCTGAGATTATGGAGATCATGGAACGCCTTCACTATCAACCCAGTGCGATCGCAGCTGCACTTACAGGGAAGCAGACGTATACATTGGGGCTGCTCGTACCGGACATCTCAAACCCTTATTTTGCAGAACTCGCCAGAGCCGTGGAGGATCGAAGCCGTCAATTGGGTTACAGCGTGGTCATCTGCAGTACGGATAATAAGGACGAGCGGGTAGAGCGTTATCTGAATCTGCTTCAGCAAAAAAGGGTAGATGGCATGATGATCGGAACCGGGATCGATAATGCAGAAATTTTGTCACCCCTCTTGCAGCAGTCTATCCCTGTTGCTCTGATTGCCCGTCATATGCCATCCCTGTCGGTTCATACAGTCACCATTGACGACATAATTGGCGGAGCACTCGCAGCGGAGCATTTGCTTGAACTGGGGCACACCCGTGTAGCGGTTCTGTCGGAACCGTCCAAAGTCAGCAGCAGTCAGGAACGTGTACGTGGATTCCGTGAAACACTGATTAAGGCAGGCCATACGCTGGAACCGAATCAAATCCGAGAATCGGCAGCTGACCTGAGCTCGGCCAAAAAAGAGGCGTTACTGCTGCTCGGTGAGAAGGATCACCCGACAGGTTTGTTCTGTTGTAATGACATTCAGGCCATTGGTGCACTTCAGGCAGCCAAAGAGCTGGGGCTACGCGTGCCAGAGGATGTGTCGATTATCGGGTTTGATAATACCATTCTGGCTTCGGTAACCAGTCCACCGCTTACGACCGTTGCCCAGCCAATTGAAGAATTGGGACATCGCGCTGTAGATCTGTTGATTGAAGAGTTAAAGGATGAACAAAAAGAGCCACAGAAGATTGTGCTGAAGCCTGAGCTGGTTATCCGAGAATCAGCAGGTCGTGTATTGAGCTGAAAACAAATAGTTTTCGGCGTACGCTGAACAGATGTGAGGTCAAGTCTACGTATGTCATATTCATGCTCGGGATAAGGGTTATCGTCTTACCTGTTCTGAATAGGTAATAAAACAATATAACAAAGTAACAAACAAGCCGCGCTCACCCTATGGGAGAACGCGGCTTGTTCATTTAAATGTTCCAATTTTAGTGTAGCCCAAAAACGTCATCGTAATTGAGGGACCAGAGATAAGAAATGACATTGGAACAGAAGGAGTGAGATGTTATACTGGGATATATCAATAATTACCAATTTATATGTTTTATGTAGATCTAGAGAGGGGATTGGGATGAGTAGACAAATCAAGATGATTATGGGTATCGTCATGATTATTGTTTTTTTAGCTATTGCAGTGCGTATGTATACCTCTGGTCAATATACTAAGTATATCCCCAGCAAACACACGACGTTTCGAGCAGAGGTCACAGATCATATGACGATGCTGGATACATTGGATCGACTGACGATTAGGAAAATCTCCGACAATGAACCGTATAATGAAGATGATGAAGTGACGATTACAGATCCCAATAAGATTAGAGATATGCTGAAGCTATTAAAGGATGTTGATCTTAAAAGAGTACGGGAATTCGACGTTTCCGAAAGGAATCCGCATTACTATGAGTGGCGACTTACCATTAATAAAGAAGGTCGCTTTACCGATGGATTTGGACTGACGTTTTATAATGAAAAGTCCATCTCAATCTACAGCGAGGCAAAAACAAGAGACAAATTTCAGGACTACGAGATTACCAATGAGTTTAATCTGAATGAGATGGACCGCCTTTTTGAAAAGCTGAAGGAGGAGCAAACATGACCATCATAACCAACTATTATGTACGCCCTATTGAAGAACAGGATATCCCCTTTCTGTGGGAGATGTTATACGCATCCCTGCATAGAAGAGAAGGTGATGAACCTTTTCCAATCGAAAGTATTCATACTCCCGGACTGTCCAAATACGTTGAAGACTGGGGAAGAGAAGGGGATTTCGGGTATGTTGCAGTTGACCAGCAGGGCAAGAGACTAGGTTCAATAACATTAAGATTCTATACGGATCAGAATGCGGGATACGGTTATGTGAATGCAGCTACGCCAGAGATGGGGATGGCTGTAACGGAAGATGCACGTGGAAAAGGAGTAGGTACCTTACTGCTTCAGACCGCATTAGATGAGGTTGAACGGCGGGGAATTGCAGCAGTCTCGCTCAGTGTTGACCCGGATAACCAAGCGATTCGCTTATATAAGCGGTTAGGATTTGTGGAGGAGTCCCTAAATGGTACATCAGTAACGATGGTACGTGTAAGTAAACTTGAATCTTAAATGATGAGCGTTCGGATCACTGGGAAAACTGAGTAAACCACGTGGAACTGCAAAAGAAGAGGCGTTTCCTCATGGGAACGCCTCTTTCTGTGTGCCATGTACAGCATCGGTATCTCTCTTATTATACTAAGTCCGTAGCACTTTAATATTATTTCAACAAAAATGCCAAAGCCTCGTCATACGTTTCCCATTGGAATTCAGTCTGGTGCGCCGATTCTTTGGAAATCCGATTCAATTGCATTTTGGCGATTGCACCACCTACCGCTACACTGGCTCGTTTCATACCCCAATGTGTCAGTAATTTCTGGTGTTCCACAATTTTTTCTTTGGTGTCTTGAGGGAAAGCCTTCATGTTCCGCATATCTACTAGCACATCAAACGAATTTCCCAATTGTTCCGCTATTCTCTGGATTTCTGTATTCGTTTGTTCGACATGTTCAGGAGAAACAATACCTTCCCAGATAATTTCAATAATAGGTTTAGTTGAATCCAAACGTCTAACAGACATGTAGGCAACTCCTCGATAATAAAATAAATATGTAATATATGAGACTATAAGCCTATTAATTATACCTTTTTATAACGAGAATGAAAACTAAATTCATAATTAAGTGGTTCTTATGGACTACTTATTCCTAGGGAAGTTAAATTCAGGGATTGTTATCATATCTTCATTGGAAGGAAGGTTAAATAGCTAAAAGCCGCCCAGAGAATGAACTCCAGACGGCCTCTATAACTGTAACATGATAAATTGAAAATCCTACGTAAATTAGAAGCCAATCTTCAAACTGTTACCTTCCGTTGCTACACCTTTGGAAAGGGAAATGCTCAGCTTTTGTTCTGCCGAGAAGCCTAGTGTTTCCCCATCATGCAGTGTGACGTCGTTCTCAACCACATACGTTGTGGTCATGAACATCATCTCAAATACATCGCTTAAGGATTCAGACGATTGCATAATCTCCATCTCTTCTTTTCCAAAGTTACGTAGTCCGTAAGTGTAAGCTGAAGCGCCTTCGGCATTTTGGAATAATCCGATGAAAATCCAGAGCGAGACGGGCAACTCATCATGTTTGATCCCACGGCTGGTTTCGACATACTGACTGGCTTCAACAACAAGTGGGGCCATGTATATGGCAAGCGCGTGATCCAACTGTAACAAAGCACTCGCTGTTTGAGTGAACAGAACATGTCCTTCAATTGCATCTGTTGCGTTCAGAACAGAGACAATAATCTGAGACTGGTGCCGTGAGGTAACTTGCTCCGCTTCTCGCCAAAGGATATTGAGTTTGGCATTCTCCTCAACTTCACAGTCAGGCACAGGCGCGGCAATGTGGGCACATACTACCTGCATTCCATTCACTTCGAAAAAGAGATTGCCCTCCTCTGGGCGTTCTTCAATCTCGATATCCCATTCGTTCTTCATGTTCCTGATGAAGAGGTCAAAATCACAATCGTCACGCTCCAGCAGGACAAAACCCACGATGGTTTCACTGTAATTCGTCGATTCGACAGCACCACCTGAAGGTAATTTCTCCTTTTTGCGCCGCCGAAGCTTGTCAAACAATCCCATGACATGTTCTCCTTCCAATTCCAGAACGATTCTGGTCATTGTACACTGCTATCTATTCACTACCTTACCATAAAGGAGTTAACATGAATCGAAGCAATGCACCATTCGACAGAAATTACAGGAACAGAACTAGCAACAACGCAATGATCGCAGGCAAACCTTGTTTGATAATGATCGACCGTGAAGAAGTTGCTCCTCCATAAAGAGCCGCAATAATCACACACGCCAGGAAGAAAATCTGAATATGCTGTCCAACGGCAGCATCCGGATATACGAGTCCCCAGATCAGACCTGCCGCAAGAAATCCATTGTAAAGACCTTGATTGGCCGCGAGAGATTTGGTGGATCTGGCGAATTCCGGCGTGAGATTAAAGGTTTTCATTGTGCGTGGACGAGTCCACATAAACATCTCCATCACCATGATATAGAAGTGTTCGACAGCTACAAGAGCTACAAAAATGATACTAATCAAAGGAAACACCTTGCTTTCTGATATGTAATTTATTTACTTGTCCATCCTAGTATAAATGTTTGCAACAAGAACGGAAAGAGCAAATTTAATTTGTAACAATTTAATTGCGTATTATTAAAATCATTTATCGTTATCCAGTTGAGTTATGATGTTGAAATTAAAAAATGGTTACAAAGGTAAGCATACGCCGATTGTCGACAATCCATTCATTGGGTAATAATGAACAATAAAGAAGTAATATTGCTCAGGAAAGGGAGGAGATTACTATGGGAACAGTTCAATTCGTCATGTTGGCTGATGATCCATCCACATTTGTGACCCGAGTTGTACCTTTTATCGACATTGAGCTTGCAGGAATTCCGGGTGACCGTCATTATGGTCTGCTTCGTCCGGCGGACTCACGTCAGAAAATCTACAAGCGTGGCACACCGATTGCGAATCGCCGCCAGATCAGTATTGTGTCTGAGGAAGAATGTGCTCTTATTGCTGAGAAAATGAACATTCCTGAAGTGCGTCCAGAGTGGCTTGGTGCCAATATACTGGTTCGTGGCATTGATCGATTGACGGAACTGCCTGCTGGAACGCGGCTCCTATTTCCGAACGGGACAGGGTTAATATGTGAAGGGGAGAACCTTCCCTGTGTACATCCGGGAAAAATGATTGAACAATTCTATGAACAGGACGGTTTGCGCAAAAAATTCGTGCCTGCGGCTCGCAAAAAACGTGGGATTGTATGCTCGGTTGAACGGGAAGGTGTAATTCACACGGGGGATACCATAGAAGTCATTCACCTGTCCTGATTTTCAGGACAGGTTTCTAATTGATCAGCCCTCGGCGCTCACCATGCGGATGTCTAGAGTGTAAGTATTCCTCTGGTGTACTGCCAATAATGGACTTGAAATCTCGGATGAAATGGGATTGATCATGATATCCAAGATCCTGAGATAGCTTAATCAGGTCACAGTGAAGACCGCGGTCCATCCATTCTGCAGCATTTTGCAGACGATACAACTTGATTACCGTTTTGGGTCCGATGCCCACATACTGATTGAACAGCCGTTGAAGCTTTCGGGTATGCATATTCCAATAAGAAGACAGATCATCCACTCTCAGCATCTCTCGGTTCTGTTCAATCTGTTGCACAATATCATTAACCATTCTCGCTTGAGCATCTTCAGCAGGAAGGTGTGCACACAATAGCTGGTCGATGTAACTGATTTTATCCGCATCATCCCCCGCCCCAAGAAGCCGGTCTTCCAAGGACTCCGCTGTGACGTCCAGAATATTGGATACATTCATCGGTTGACCGTACAATGAAGAGACAGGAGCGCGGAGGAAGGGATGAAACCCTCCTGGGTTGAACTTCACGCCCAATACACGACCTTTCCCGCTCACAAGATAGGAGAATTTACGTCCCGATGGTCCGAAGAAAAACGTATTGTTCCGTTCCACAACCAGATTGACACAGGGGTTAGGCACGACATGTTGGGGATACGGTTCAAGTCCAGTCAGATCCCACGATACGATCCAGTAATGTTTAACAAAAGGGCGAAGTGCTTCGGAAGGAGCATGGCGTGTCAGTTGATATTTATGATCACCTTCATTCAGATTCAGCAGGCCCATACTTGGTCTGTCTCCTTGTTCTACCTGTTGCATCCGAATCATCCCTCCTGCTCATCTCACATTATTTAGGTTCTCTGAACAACAATGCCCGCACAGCAAAACGGGGTAAAATGAGTTGCCTGCGCCATCTCGAAGGTTGACTGAGGAGGCGATAGAGCCATTCCAGGTTAAGCTTCTGCCATATCGCAGGGGCACGTTTGGTTTTGCCGGCCACGATATCGAGACTGCCTCCAACACCTATGGCTACACGAGCGTTCAACTGGTGGCGATACTTGTTAATCCAGTGTTCCGCATGGGGGGCGCCAAGAGCCACGATAAGAAAGTCTGGTTGAGCAGTACAAATCTCTTCCACAATCTGTTGTTCCTCATCTGCCTGGAAGTAACCATGGTGTCTGCCTTTTACAACAACTCCCGGATAACGTTGCGCAATAACTTTCACGGCCTCTTCACTGACACTTTCTTCTGCTCCCAGCATGTAGAATGACCAGTGTTTTTGATTGCCTTCCTCCAATAAACGAAACAGCAGATCACAACCGGTTACCCGTTCAGTCAATTGACCGCCCCGAAAACGGGATACCATCACAATGCCAGCACCGTCAGCTGTGACCAACCCGGCTTGATCGACGACTTTCCGAAGAGAGGCATTCTTTTGACAGGACATAACAATCTCGGGATTACCTGTGATGACATGGAAGAGTTCATTGCTTTCCTGATCTACGACTTTATCAAGGATCGCAACGGTTTGATCCATCGTGACATTGGGAAAAGGGATACCCATAATATTGGTTGATTGGCTCATATCTCATTTCCTTTCTTATTCCATCCCATGAGTGAATGGGGAACAAGCTTTTGCATGTGAAGTTCATGTATCATACTGTCAATCAGATTATCGAATGCATGTACGTTTGGATCATAGTCGTGTAACAGATACAGTTTGCCCGAACGGCCAATGGCTGTGACTGCGGAATAGTAGTATCCGGTTAATCCAAGACAATAACAATCTTCATTAGCGTATTTCAAGATCGAATGCATCTCTGTGGAACAACGTAGTGTCTCTTCAGCATTCGGAATAAAATGAACTTCATATTCATGCCAGGGGCTTTCAGCCAGCACTTCCCCGGAGATGTGGCTATAGTATTTAAAATATATAATTTCATCTATTCCCCAAAACTCTTCTAGAAACGATCGGGCAGCCGGAAATAAATCTGCGGATGTAGGGCACTGCTCTATGTATGCCGAGATGTCAACGCATCGGTTCTCATACCAACCCGCTTTCTGCAGCAACTGAATCATTTGTTGATAGGGTAACAATGAGGATTGTGACGTTCCAGTCATATTGAACAGACCTGTTATTTCATTCCAGTTTAGTATATCTGATCTTCTGGGAAAGCACTATATAGGCGCAATCCGTTGGGATCATGGTATAACATTCCCAGCAACATAAAGAGCTTATATTTTACCTGTTGTCGCGTTTTTACAATACGGCCTTTGGGGTATAACGATAGGATAGGAGTGCGAGCTTGGCAGATCGCGTATCCAATACATAAAGGGAGTGAGTCCATGGAACTGAAATATGAATTCTATATCAATGCAGGACTGGAAGAGGTGTGGAATGCTCTAATATCACCAGACGGCACACGGAACAGCTTTTTCGGCAGCGAACTTCGCACCAATTTCCAACCAGGCCAGCCGTTTGCTTATGTAGGGCCGGGCAATGATGGTGCGGAGACTGTCCATGTGTATGGAGATATATTGGAATTTGAACCGTTGTCCAGACTCAGTTATCAGGAGCATCCCGGGCCGTCGTACCATGCGAATCATGCCGAGCTTCAATCCAGAGTGGTCTTCCAGTTGGAAACTGTAGGTGAGTGTACGAAGCTGACGCTGATCAATGATCAATTTACAGATAACCATCCTTCCATTGCGAATGCACAGAGCAGCTGGTGGATGATTCTAAGCAGCATCAAAACTTGGGTGGAGACGGGGAAAACACTGAATTTTGGCTGGTAGCTGGTAAGAGGCAGTCATTTAAGAATTATTTTCATAAAAAATAAAGGCAATTAATATAAGAACCATTGCTGTTTCAGCGCTGGTTCTTGTTTTTATACAAAATTAAGACCATTGCTCTACACTTAATGTCTGATAATGTCGAAATATATATCATATGAGCTAAGAGGAGAAATGAGCATGTTTCGTAAACGTACTGAATCGACCAAACCCCTTCGTACAGATACTCATCAGAGATTATTGGAGTATAGTCGTAAACTGGTAGCAAACGCAGAAAAGGGCAACTATGACGCATGGATCGAAGATGGCATTGAGTTTCAGGATACTGATGAAATAGCTAGTAATATCAAAAAAGCAGTACATATGATGAAAGCACAAAACGAAGCCGTGGAAATGCGCCTTAGAATGCTGAATCAGGCGATGAATGTGGGATTATGGGAATCTGAAATTGTTGCCGGTGATCCACTGGATAACAATAATATCGTCGCATTTTCGAATGAATTCCGCCAAATGTTAGGCTTCCATAATGCCAAGGATTATCCCGATTCATTTGCAAGCTGGGCGAAATCGATCTATCCGGATGACAGACCCCACCTGGTGCAGGAGATTATGAAACATGTGAATGACACAAGAGCAACAACTGCCTATAACGTCATCAGCCGTATGATTACAAAAAGTGGAGAAATCCGCTGGTTCCGATGCCTTGGACAAGTCATCAGAAATCAGGCTGGAGTTCCGGTCAAACTCCTGGGCATCATGTTTGATATTCATGAGGAGAAGAGCAAGTCTGATGAGCTGGAAGCACTCGTCACCCGATATGATCTGGTTAACCGCGCCTTGGTGGAGGCTCCGTGGGATATGACCGTTGTGGCTGGAGATGTAGTTAATCCGAACAATGAATTTTGGTGGTCACCCCAGTTCCGTAAAGAATTAGGGTTTAAAGACGAGCAGGATTTCCCGAATGTGTTCAGCAGCTGGAGCAGCCGACTTCATCCGGAAGACCATGATCGGACGATCAACGAATTTGCCAGACATATGAACGATTACAGTGGTCGTACACCGTACGATCTGGATTATCGTCTGCAACGCAAAGACGGGGAGTATCGGTGGTATCACGCGGGTGGGGAGACCATTCGGGATCAGGATGGAGTACCACTCCGTGTAGCTGGAACCATTCGAGATGTTACCCATGAGAAGAATAAGGAACAGATCGTGGAAGCCATGAATCTGAAAACAAAACAATTGTCGGAGTCCATTGGCGAGATGGTACGTGGAATCAACTCGATTACCGATCAGGCACAGGATCTGGTGACTGCGCAGGAATTATCTGCCGATGCAGCCATTCAAGTGAAAAGCAGTGCAGATGATACGAAGAATATCACCGTATTTATTCGAGAGATTGCCAGTCAAACCAATCTGCTGGGGTTGAATGCAGCCATTGAAGCTGCACGAGCGGGAGAGCTGGGACTGGGATTTGGCGTCGTTGCAGGTGAAGTGCGGAAACTGGCTGATCACAGTTCGGAGGCCACAGTAAATATCGAAGATAGCATGCAGAAAATGAAAACACTGATTGATCAGATTCTTGAACATATCGGTAATATGTCCACGTTAACGCAAAATCAAGCTGCTCTGACACAACAGGTGAATGCTTCAATGGATGAGATCAACACCATGTCACAGGATCTGGTTAATTACTCGAGGAATCTATAATCTCGAAGCCGTTTGTTATAACATCACGATCATTGGCAACAACATCAACAAAAAACCACCGGGCAGCATTTCTGCTCCCGGTGGTTTTTTGTATTTCTATTTCTATTTTATAGCTAAGATATATAGCTTCAGTTCAGTTATTGAATTAAACTTGTTGAACTTTGATCAGGTTTGTATTACCGGATTGACCGATTGGAACACCAGCGGACAACACAATGATATCACCTTTTTCAATGTAACCTGTTTTGATTGCGTTACGCGTAGCAGACTCGAACATTTCATCCGTTGTGGTTACTTTGTCGCCCATAACCGGAATAACACCGGAGAGCAGGCAGATTTTCGCCAATACTTCTTCATGTTGTGTAACTGCGATGATTGGTGCTTTTGGACGATACTTGGAGATCATACGTGCTGTGAATCCACTCTCAGTTGAAGTGATGATTGCTTTTGCATTCAGTACGAGGGAAGAACTTACAGCGCCCTGACTGATAACTTCAGTAATATCAGCGATCTGTTGAGCCGATTTTTGTGCGAATTGCTCTTTGTAATCGATCATCGTTTCAGCACGGCGAGCAACAGCAGCCATCGTGCGCACGGATTGTACCGGATATTTACCAGCAGCTGATTCACCGGACAACATCACAACGTCAGCACCTTGAAGTACAGCATTGGCCACGTCACTAACTTCGGAACGAGTAGGGCGTGGGTTCACTTGCATGGACTCCAGCATGTGTGTAGCTACGATAACTGGTTTACCAGCGCGGTTACATTTATCGATCATTTCTTTTTGCATCATTGGTACGTCTTCGATCGGAACTTCAACCCCGAGATCTCCACGAGCTACCATGATGCCGTCAGATGCTTCAATAATATCGTCCAGGTTGGTCATACCTTCCTGGTTTTCGATTTTGGAGATGATCTGAACGTGGTCTACACCGCGTTCTTTCAAAATGCTGCGGATTTCACGGATGTCATCACCTTTACGAACAAAGGATGCTGCGATAATTTCGATATCGTTTTCGATCCCAAATCCGATGTGCATAACGTCACGCTCGGTTACACCTGGCAATGTCGTTTTGATTCCTGGCAAGTTAACCCCTTTGCGTGGTTTCAGAATGCCGCCACTGATGATTTTACAATGGATATCGGATCCTTCCACAGACAGTACAGTCAGATCCACAAGGCCATCATCGATGAGGATACGATCGCCAGGTTTCACAACGAGGTTCAGTTCCGGATAGTTTACCGAGATACGCTCAGCGTCACCAAGAATTTCTTCGGTAGTCAGGATCAGCTCTTTACCAGCTTGCAAATGGCAGGATGCTTCTTTCAGTTTACCGATACGTACTTCCGGCCCTTTGATGTCCATCATGATCGGTATATAGGTGTTCAGTTCGGAAGCTGCTTTGCGGATATTATTAATCCGTGTAACGTGATCTTCCAGTTCGCCATGAGCCATGTTCAGACGGGCAACGGTCATACCTTCCTGAATCATTACTTTTAACAATTCGATTGAGTCACAAGCAGGTCCCATGGTACAAATAATTTTTGTTTTTAACATGCTAATTTCCTCCTCATATTTAAGCTTATATGTGTATTGTAGCGTTTTCTGTCGAATCAGGGTATGAACTATAGTACAATGATTAGAGTATAGTCCGATAATGAGGTGTGTTATGGTCACTCCACTTGAAGTACGACATATTAATGGTGTCGGTTGGTACGAAGAAGCTGTGCAATCTCAAGAAACTTGGCGGCTTAGCTTGGTTACTTATGGAAAATGTGTATATTGGGTGAACGGTGATAAACAGATCATGGAAAAGGGGGAATTGCTCCTCATTCCAGGTGGTACCCCATATTACGGCAAGAGTATTCCTACAGTAACGCACACACAGATTGTAATTCAATTGCAACGCGACCATACCGAAACTCTGCCTGCACTGGAACGGTATGAGGCTTTGCGGCATAAACCTGGATGTTACGAACTGATCCATCAACGCATGAGCGCTATTTATCAACAATGGCAGGAGCGTCCGTCTTATTATGTCATGATGAGCCAAGCCTTATTGATGGAAGTGTTGATTTATATGAACAGGGAGCTTGATCGTGGAGTTATCCCGCCGGAGAGGCATAATCATGTTGAACGGATGAAGCGATATATTGAGCGGCATTATAGGGAGAAAGTGACGAAGGAAGAACTCGGGGACGAGATCAATAAAACTCCCAATTATGCTGCCGCATTATTCAAAAGCATGACAAATCAGACCATCAGTCAATATGTCCATGATCAACGGATGAAACGAGCCATATATCTGCTCACTGAGTCACAACTCTCCATCCAGGAAATTGCCGAATTTCTCGGCTACCGGGACCTGTCTTATTTTTACCGCATATTCAAACGTATAACCGGAAGTCCACCGTCTGACCTTCTTCATGAACGACCACCTATAGCGTGAAACGCGTAGTCCAACCCAAATAAAGTTCTTCTATATAAGTAGGTTTAATTAAATGAGTACAAAAAAAGAGGGCCTATGCCCTCTTTTGCTGTATAGCAGGATCATCATCCCACCTGTTACATATATATGTCGTTATACATGACTGCTTGGGTTAGAAGCTGTGAGTGGCTGCTTCCCTTTTTTTCGTGCCTGCCCAAGACGAAGAGCAAAGACATGTACAGTCCAATACGCGGCCTCAGCAAACAAAATGCCTCCAGCGATGTCCAGCAAGGAATGCTGTTTTACAAACACCGTTGAAGCAATAATCAACCACAGCCATACCGACCAAGAAATCCGTGCCAAAGGCTTAAAGTTCAAGTGTCTGTTGATCACAATAAACAGCAAGTAGCTGGTCAGAACGTGAACACTTGGGAAACAGTTGAAGGGCGCATCATTGGTATAGATAAACTGTACTAACACGCTGCTCAGATCAGTTCCGCCGATCTCCGGGCGCGGGACATGGGTAGGGAACACAGCAAAACAGACATTGGCAGCCATGACACCAACATTATAGGTAATCAACGTACGCCAGAATAGTGACTTGTTCCTCAGACCCAAATAGAGAAATCCAAGATACAGAATGGGCATCCAGCTAATGTACGGATAAATAAATTCTTTGAGAAAAGGAATCTGTGTGTCAATCCAAGCATAATTGTAGAAGACATCACTTCCGGTGTTGCTGCCTAGAAATACGTAAATGGAGCCTTGGAGCGGTATGCACAGAATAGCCAGTAAATGCCCCCAGCGCTGAAAGAATGCTTTCATAGTATCCCCCTGATTTCATTATGCATTGTGAGTCTATCGTTATGGGTACTTCATAGATATAAGACGCTGAAGAGTCGCCACACCCCTGCAACTTTGAACTCTTGTAATACTATAATGGACAGATAAAGGTATAAGCCATACCTGATTTTAGGGGAAAAGAGGTTAGGATAAGTCTCTTTTTTGTTACTTTTATAATTTTATCCATAATAGGGATATTCAATATACGGATGATGTGATACAACTATATTGGCATATAAGTTCTTATGACAACGGAAAACATAAATGAAACGAGGTAGGCAAATGTATGATTAATGCGCAATCCAAGCCAAAACATTCCTTTTCCGAGCGCAAACCTGTGCTCACCGTTGTGATTATTGAGCTGCTTCTCCTGTTAGCCGTATTTGCAGCAGGGGCCATTGCAACGATAAAACAACTCGACTACACTTCCCCTGTACTCATTTCCTTTACACCCATCGCCATTGTTCTGATGATCTATCTGACGTTAAGGCGCAAGTGGAGAGAGACTGGTTTCCGATCTTTGCGAAGTATCCCAGCTGGCCATGCAAAGTATTATATTCCACTACTCCTTGTACTGGGTACACTTGCCCTGAAAGGATTTGGGGAGCTGAGCTTGTCACGGGTAGCCTTTTTCATCTTTTTTACCTTGCTCGTAGCTTTTGTTGAGGAAACGATCTATCGGGGGCTTATTTTCAAAACATTGCTTCAAAAAAGTGCAGTGGCCGCAGTTGTGACCTCCAGCATCTTGTTTTCCATTACACATCTATTGAACGCATTGTCTGGTCAGGATATGACAGATACGATCATGCAATTGATCTATGCGCTGCTCCTGGGAGCTGTATTGGCGTTATTGATGCTGAAGAACGGAAATATCGTACCGCTTATATTGTTTCATTTCATACATAATCTGATTCAATTTCTAGGGAATGATCTGGAGGACACAGGTACACTTCCTTACGATCTGTTTATACTGGCAGTACTGATTGCTTACTGTGCATGGTTAGTGTGGAGCATTCGAACAAATTCGTCTATTCCATCCAAAGGGAGTGAGCAAGCGAATACGGTTGTTCATTAAGGTTCTTTCCGGTATTGCTTGAAAGTAGTTATCATACAGTTTCCCGTCAGCAGTTGGATCATGGTATACTTCAGTCTGGCGGGAAGACAGATATGTTCATGATACGAGGTCTGCCTATCCGTACAATAGGTTTAGACAGTAGGTGATATAGTGGAGAAGACAGCACAAGGTGTAGCAGAATGGATGGTACAGGAGATTAAATTCACAGGAACACTTCATCAGGAAGCTGCCATAGAATATGTGAAGACCCATTTTGGTGAAGAGTTTGTTTTTGTGAACGAGAACGGCAATACATCATTGTCCAAGGAAGTGAAGAAAGCTTTCCGAAAGCTTCATCGTGGGCAGATCGCCTGGGATCGGGATGCATTTATGTGGGCATGGACATAGTGTGTTATACTGGAGTAAGATGATTCGTTGGTTGTGTTGGATATGCATGTCAGAATATTATATAAAAAATGTATAAGATGGATTAGATCTGCATATCCTTTCATAAGACCGTACACAAGTGATCAGGCACATAAGCGTGATAAACCCTGGTCCCACGCGTGTTAATAACATGTATTTCCAAAGCTGTTTGAAAAGAAAATACAAAGATTTGCTTTTTGGCTGAAATGGAGTTATAATAAAAACAAGTTGTAGAGAGTGGAAAACCTAATTCATATATTGTAAAGGGCGATCACTTATAGGTTTATGACTGGTACCTTTTTCAATGTGTGAATTTTTATTTGCTTGCTGCAAAGAACAAAGGAACATGTTAATCTTTATTTGGAGGTGTAATTCACATGCAAAACGGAACAGTAAAATGGTTCAACGCTGATAAAGGCTTCGGTTTCATCGAAGTTGAAGGCGGAGAAGATGTATTCGTACACTTCAGCGCTATTACAGGCGAAGGCTTCAAAACGCTGGACGAAGGTCAACGCGTGCAATTTAAAATTGTACAAGGAAACCGTGGTCCTCAAGCAGAAGAAGTTGTAAAACTGTAATTAAAGCATAGCTGCCTTTAACATGTTATAATGGTAAAGGCAGCTTCTTTTTTTTGATCAGTTATATAAAAGTCGGCCCATTAGTTGTCGAGGCAGGAGTCCGGTGGGACGTTAAACTTCCGCTAAGTGTAGTCTTCTGTGAAATAACGTCGGTTAGATGTTTTTCCATAACAAAGGGGGTAGAAGTCATGTATAATCGCAAAAAACCGTTGGAAGAGATTCCACAAGCTGATGCGGCAATCTGGGAATGTACGAGTGATACGTGCAAAGGATGGATGCGGGACAATTTTGCGTTTGATAACGTACCTACTTGTCCGATATGTGCTTCTGAGATGGTCAGCACGACTAGGATGCTACCATTGCTTGAGAATTCGAATAGTAATCTGAAAACGATGCCTAAAGGAAATCGGATTTAACATAGCTTACCCGCCTCTAACGAGGTGTTTTTTTTTAAGATCAAATAGACACCCTGTGCGAAGGTAAGGGTATTAAATATGAAGTTCCCGGCATTCGTTTTGGCGAATGCCTTTTTTTGTATCATTTTTTAACAGAAAAATATAGTGTGATTGATGTGAATCATATGAAAAAGATAAAGACCCTTTTCGCTATAAGCAAAAAGGGTCTTTGTTATGACTACAATTTTTACAACGATCAGATTGGAATTTAGATGAACAGGAACGGCAGCAGAAACAATGTTGCTACCAGAGCCAGATCGATTCCTGCTCCATAGCCGTAACCCCCACCGTATCCTCCGTAACCATATCGACCGTAGGCCGAAGATTTAACTTTTTTTGTTGCAACAGCGTTTTTCTTGATGCTTTTTACCAGCTGCTGTTTGGATTTGACGGAACACAGCCGTGGTCCCTCGAAACACCCGTTCAAATAAATTTTGCCATCACGACATTGACTAAGCGTACCATACATATGCTTACCGTCGTTCATAACGAGACAAACGGAACGTCCAACGTGCGGAGAAACCGTTTCTTCACATACCCGATTAATTCTGTACATGCAAATCCTCCTCATTAGATGCGGTTGCCGCTTGAATTCAACGGTTTGTATATCATAGTAAAAAGAAGACCAATTGGTATGGACGAGTACCCGGAAAATCGAATGGGGAGGAGCCGTTTTTGAATCTACTCCATACACTGGGAGAAGTGAGGAGGGGATGTCGCGTGGATTATCATGACATGCTGGCTCGGTTAGGGGAGGGAAGTGCCCATCCTGGAGGATTTTTGGCAACACTGAAGTTGCTGGATGGCTTATCTCTGCCAGTGAGTAATCATATTCTTGAGATAGGGTGCGGCACTGGGAGGACTGCGTGTTACCTGGCTAAAAGTGGATATCGGGTAACGGCGATTGATCTTCATCGCAATATGCTGGATAAGGCAGTTAGGAGAGCGAGACGAGAACGCGTGGATGTTCAATTTGTTCAGGCTGATGTAACATCGTTACCTTTTCCGGAAAATCATTTTGACGTGGTATTTGTGGAGTCGGTCACGATCTTCACCCCATGGCGGAGTGCACTTGCTGAGTATAGAAGGGTGTTGAAGCCCGGAGGACTTTTAGTGGATCGGGAGATGGTTCTATCAGGCCAGAAGACCGAATTGATGTGTCGCAGGTTAAAGCAATTTTACGGTATACGAACCCTGGTAACGGCCACAGCATGGAGAAAACGCCTCAAGCAGTGTGGTTTCACCAAGGTAGAGGTCAAAGAACATTCGCGATCCATGGCAAAATGGAGCGTTGATCATGATCCACATCGCGAGATCGATATGAATTGGTTTGAGGATGAACGTATGCAGCGAATGAGTCAAACCAATGATCGTTTGCTCGCGAAATACGGCAAAAAGTTGGGATATGCTGTTTTTGCGGCTAGGGCACCGTTGAAGGTCAAAAAGGAAAAATAGGAAAAAGACAACTCACACAATTGTGTGGGTTGCCTTTAGTTTGTTTTGACAGAACGTACTACAACATATCGTTGTCGATAATCCGCCAGTGGTGTTTGAGCAGGGCTTCCAGTTGGTTCTTATCTTTGGCTCGAAAAGCACTTAAAATTTGCCGGTGCTCTTCATTAACTTCCATCAGTACCTCAGATAGCTTTGGTTTATTATCACTAACATAGGACTGCCGGATGAAACTGTTCTTCAATGTGTTTAACATCTCAATGACTGTTGCATTACCACATCGCTGAATGTACAGATTATGGAACTGATATTGGTTTTTGTTGTAGGCAGCAAGATCAAGCTGGCTGATATCTTCGTCCATTCGAACAACCAGAGTTTCCATCTCCAAAAGTTCAGATGGTCTGAGGTGGTCTGTTGCAAGTGTGGCAGCAAGTGCCTCGAGCACACCGATCGCTTGGGAGAACTCCAGTTTTTTGCCTGCATCAAAAGGAGTGACAATAAATCCCCTGCGTGGGATGTATTGGAGTAGATTGTCTGAAGCCAGCTGGAAAAGCGCCTCCCGAGTAGGCGTGCGACTGATGTCCAGCTTTTTGCATATTTCTGCCTCGTTGATCTTCTGGTTGGGAAGCAACGTCCCGTCTTGAATCTTCTGGGCAATGTAATCATATACGTGATCTTTCAAGGACCGGTATTTGGGTACCTCCATACCGAATCCTCCTTTCTATGTATAGTGAATAAATAGATGGGTGTGGGGCCGTACTGTACGCGCCGTTCAGGAGTTTCAAGTTTTTATCATCTTAACACCGAGGGGGAAGTTGGGCAAGCAAACTTCATGTTTCAGCCGATGTAAATGCTATGTTATATATAGCACATTTTATGGAATTAAAGCGTATAAATGTTTAAATAATGATTGTGATAAACCAAATTATTTGTTAGTATTACTTACATATAAGTCCATATATTGTATTATGTATATTGTATACAAATCATTCTGTTACTCATTCAAAAAAAGAATAGGGGTATGATGTGTGAAAAAAGTGCTTTTGCCAATGATGCTGTTGTTAGTGGTTGTATTCATGTCCGCATGTGGGCAGGAAAAAACGACAGAGACCGGATCAGACGCTACTTCCTCTTCGGGCAGTAGCTCTGCGGAAAAGGAAGTCATTGTACTTGGAACCAGTGCGGACTATGCACCCTATGAATTTCATAAGAAAATCGATGGTAAAGATACCATTGTAGGTTTTGACATCGAGATTGCCAAAGCAATTGCGGCTGATCTGGGAGCCGAGCTGAAGATTGAGGACATGGACTTTGATGGCCTTCTTATGGCCCTTGGTACAGATAAGGTTGATTTTGTGATATCAGGCTTAACCCCTACCGGAGAACGAAAGAAGAATGTTGATTTTACGGATATCTACTATTATGCAGAGCAGGCTGTACTTGTTAGAGAAGGGGAAGGTACCGCATTAAAGTCCATAGATGATCTATCAGGCAAACAGGTTGGCGTGCAAAAGAGTTCCATTCAGGAAGGGATTGCTCAGGAAATAGAGGGAGCAAAGCTCACTTCTCTGGCCAAAATACCTGAGCTGATTCTGGAGTTGCAGACGGGACGTGTAGACGCACTCATCTTGGAGAAGCCGGTGGCTGAACAGTATGTGAAGAACCAAGAGGGGCTTGTTGTTGCAGGTGTGGAGGTTGAACAGGCTGAAGACGAGGGTGGTTCAGCCATCGCGGTGAAGAAAGGTAATCAGAAGCTGCTGGATCAGATCAACACTACATTGGAAAAGCTCAAAACGAACGGAGATATTGAACGGTTCGTCGTTGAAGCGAATGAGATGCTCGGCGAATAAACCGGACGAGTGAGGGATATGCCGTGAATTTAGATTTTTCCTTTCTATTAGAACATTGGCAGGATTATGCACGAAGTGCGTGGGTCACGCTTGAACTTTCCTTCTTCGGTGTATTGTTTGGTACGTTGCTGGGTGTAATCATGGCGCTAATGCGAATATCCCGAATATGGCCAATTAAATTTGTGGCATCGGCGTATATTGAACTCATTCGAGGAACACCGATGCTGGTACAGATTCTTATTATTCATTATGGTCTGACGGTTGTAGGTGTGAACTTGCCGGCATTTATGTCGGGGGTGGTAGCTCTGACGATGAATAGCTCGGCCTATATGGCAGAGGTGTTCAGGGCCGGGATTCAAGCAATTGATAAAGGACAGACTGAAGCTTCGCGCTCCCTTGGTATGACAAATGGTATGACACTTCGTTATATTATACTGCCGCAGGCTTTTCGTAACATGCTTCCAGCCATCGGTAATGAATTCATTATTATCATTAAAGATTCTTCGCTTGTCTCCATGATCGGCATAGCCGAGATTATATACACGGCCAGAACGATTCAGGGTGTTACGTTCCAGCCGCTTGCTCCGTTGCTTATTGCCGCCGGCCTCTATTTTATAATCACATTTACACTGGCTAATTTACTCTCTTGGTTGGAACGTAGACTTTCTACTTCTCGCTAACTATGGATAAAGGATTGGATTCGAGAAAGGCTTGGATTAGGCTGGAGTGGAAAAAGAGAGATGTAGTCGTAAATGGCGATGGTATCGCATACATTGTTATTGTATTTTGTATACAATATTTTGGAAAGGTGTTGGGTGTGTATGTCAGATTCCAAAATGTTAATTGATTGGTCGGAGCGTTATGCTGCACCTAATTATCATCCGCTCCCTATTGTTATTGAACAGGCGGAAGGGGTATGGGTGGAGGACCCTGAAGGCCGCCGTTATATGGATATGTTAAGTGCATACTCTGCATTGAATCATGGTCATAGACATCCTGTGATCATACAGGCGCTCAAGGATCAGGCAGATCAGGTTACGCTGACATCACGGGCATTCCACAGTAGCTCCGCTTCTCTTTTTTATCAGAAACTCTCACAATTCACGGGGAAATCGAAGATTCTCGCCATGAATACAGGAGCGGAAGCGGTGGAGACTGCGGTGAAGGTGGTACGTAGATGGGCTTATCGTTGCAAAGGTGTACCGGAAAATCAAGCCGAGATTATCGTATGCTCTGGTAACTTTCATGGAAGAACTCTGACGGTTACCTCTTTTTCTTCTTCAGCGGAGTATAAAAAAGATTTTGGGCCGTTCACACCTGGATTCCGGATTATTCCCTATGGAGATATTGAAGCGCTGAAGCAGGCCATTACACCAAATACGGCTGGTTTTCTTGTAGAGCCTATTCAGGGCGAAGCTGGAATCGTAATCCCGCCTGATGGATATTTGGCTGAAGCTTTTGCTCTGTGTAAGAGCCAGCAGGTGTTGACTGTATCTGATGAGATCCAGACCGGATTCGGAAGAACAGGCCGCCGTTTTGCCTCCGACTGGGAAGGGGTTGAACCAGACATCTGGATTATGGGCAAAGCACTGGGGGGAGGAGTCATGCCCATCTCGGCTATCGCTGCTGATGCGGAGATACTTGATTTGTTTGAGCCGGGGTCTCATGGTTCTACGTTTGGGGGTAACCCACTCGCTTGCGCCGTGGCTGTAGCAGCTCTGGATGTTCTTGAAGATGAGAAGCTTGCTGAGCGATCGGAGCGTCTGGGGAACTATTTTATGAAAAGACTTCGAGATATTCGCAGTTCAGCCATACGGGATATTCGGGGGAAAGGTTTATTTATTGGTGTTGAACTGCATGAACCAGCCCGCCCTTATTGTGAGCGGTTGATGTCTACTGGACTGCTGTGTAAAGAAACCCATGAGACAACCATTCGATTTGCCCCACCACTGACGATTAAAGAGTCCGAGATTGACTGGGCACTGGAGAGAATTGAGCAGGTGTTGATCACCAATGAGGGAGCTGACCTACATGAAAAATGATGATGATGTCCATGGTGGAATAAAAGATACTTCTATTAATACAAGTCAAACATCTGTGCGGCGTAATATTGCTATCATTAAGGTTCCTTTTGGACTTGGTGGAGCAAGAGGTGGAGCAGAGTTGGGGCCTGATGAATTGATTACAGCTGGACTGAAGCGGGAGATTGCGAGTCTGGGGTTAGTGCTTTCCAAAGAAGTGCGGGTAGATTGTCCTTCTGAACCTGCTGCCCCTATTGAGCGAAATCGTGTAAAACACTTAAATGAGGTACGTCAGGTCAGTGAGAAGGTGTGTAGTGAAGTATCAGGTGCAGTAGAGGAGGGGGCTTTTCCACTTGTGCTTGGGGGAGATCATAGTGTAGCGATTGGTACTTTTGCCGGGCTAACAGCACATTATTCGAATTTGGGTGTGATCTGGTTTGATGCGCATGCAGACTTGAATACGGAAGAACGTAGCTTGTCCGGTAATATGCATGGGATGAGTGTGGCAGCATCCTTGGGGCATACTGCATTCAATCTGTCGCACATTGCTGGAGCAGGCGCGTTTATTGATCCGTCCAACTTGATCTATATTGGTCTGCGTGATCTGGATGAGTATGAGAAAGAGCAGATTAAGGGGCTGGGAATCCGAGCATTTACGATGCATGATATTGACCGGATGGGAATAAAGCAAGTTATTGAGGAAGCAATAGCTACAGCGGGAAAAGGGACAGATGGTATTCATGTCAGCTTCGACATGGATTGTCTGGATCCGCGGGAAGCTCCGGGTGTGGGCACCCCAGTACCTGGTGGTCTGAATTACCGAGAGGCACATTATGCATTGGAGATACTTGCTTCCACAAATCAAGTTACGTCGATGGAACTGGTTGAGGTGAATCCGTTGTTTGATCACAATAGACATACGGCAAGGCTTGGTGTGGAACTGATCGCTTCGTTACTTGGTAAGCGCATATTGTAAGCACTGAGAAGTGATGTGGAGTATGTAGGCTGAGCCTAAGGAATATACTTTCTTATTTATTATAGAAGGAAAGAAAACTGAGACCTCCGAAAACTAGGGCTAGTCACAATCAATTGTTCACTGCAATCGCAGTTGAAGTGGCTTCCCTGGTTATGTTTAATGGACATGTATATTAGAAGCACCGTAATAAGGATGCTGAGAGTTATTTGTATGTACAGGAGCGTCAGATTACATATTGTGCTGATGATGTGAGTTGATTATCATTTTTGAAAAAAGACTTGCAATTGAAATCTGTACATGATATATTCTAATTCCGGCCAAGAAAACACGGTTTACACGGTGCGGCAAGCGAATGAAATAAGCTTCGAAAGAAACTTAAAAAAAGAGCTTGCAAAGTTGGTTCGGACATGATATTATATAAGAGTTGCTGAAGAGAAAAAAATTCGGTAACAAAATAAGTTTGATCTTTGAAAACTGAACAACGAGTGAGTAAACATTCTGCTTGCAGAATGAACGCGAAAGTTTGAAACGAGCCTTGGCTTGAATCGACTGGAGCACAAATGAGATTTTTAATCTCGTCAGATTCAAAATGAGCTTATCGCTCTTTTCAATACTTTATTGGAGAGTTTGATCCTGGCTCAGGACGAACGCTGGCGGCATGCCTAATACATGCAAGTCGAGCGGACTTGAAGAGAAGCTTGCTTCTCTGATGGTTAGCGGCGGACGGGTGAGTAACACGTAGGCAACCTGCCCTCAAGTTTGGGACAACTACCGGAAACGGTAGCTAATACCGAATAATTGTTTTCTTCGCCTGAAGGAAACTGGAAAGACGGAGCAATCTGTCACTTGGGGATGGGCCTGCGGCGCATTAGCTAGTTGGTGAGGTAACGGCTCACCAAGGCGACGATGCGTAGCCGACCTGAGAGGGTGATCGGCCACACTGGGACTGAGACACGGCCCAGACTCCTACGGGAGGCAGCAGTAGGGAATCTTCCGCAATGGGCGAAAGCCTGACGGAGCAATGCCGCGTGAGTGATGAAGGTTTTCGGATCGTAAAGCTCTGTTGCCAGGGAAGAACGCTTGGGAGAGTAACTGCTCTCAAGGTGACGGTACCTGAGAAGAAAGCCCCGGCTAACTACGTGCCAGCAGCCGCGGTAATACGTAGGGGGCAAGCGTTGTCCGGAATTATTGGGCGTAAAGCGCGCGCAGGCGGTCATTTAAGTCTGGTGTTTAATCCCGGGGCTCAACCCCGGATCGCACTGGAAACTGGGTGACTTGAGTGCAGAAGAGGAGAGTGGAATTCCACGTGTAGCGGTGAAATGCGTAGATATGTGGAGGAACACCAGTGGCGAAGGCGACTCTCTGGGCTGTAACTGACGCTGAGGCGCGAAAGCGTGGGGAGCAAACAGGATTAGATACCCTGGTAGTCCACGCCGTAAACGATGAGTGCTAGGTGTTAGGGGTTTCGATACCCTTGGTGCCGAAGTTAACACATTAAGCACTCCGCCTGGGGAGTACGGTCGCAAGACTGAAACTCAAAGGAATTGACGGGGACCCGCACAAGCAGTGGAGTATGTGGTTTAATTCGAAGCAACGCGAAGAACCTTACCAGGTCTTGACATCTGAATGACCGGTGCAGAGATGTACCTTTTCTTCGGAACATTCAAGACAGGTGGTGCATGGTTGTCGTCAGCTCGTGTCGTGAGATGTTGGGTTAAGTCCCGCAACGAGCGCAACCCTTATATTTAGTTGCCAGCACTTCGGGTGGGCACTCTAGATAGACTGCCGGTGACAAACCGGAGGAAGGTGGGGATGACGTCAAATCATCATGCCCCTTATGACCTGGGCTACACACGTACTACAATGGCCGGTACAACGGGCTGCGAAATCGCGAGATGGAGCCAATCCCAACAAAGCCGGTCTCAGTTCGGATTGCAGGCTGCAACTCGCCTGCATGAAGTCGGAATTGCTAGTAATCGCGGATCAGCATGCCGCGGTGAATACGTTCCCGGGTCTTGTACACACCGCCCGTCACACCACGAGAGTTTATAACACCCGAAGTCGGTGGGGTAACCGCAAGGAGCCAGCCGCCGAAGGTGGGATAGATGATTGGGGTGAAGTCGTAACAAGGTAGCCGTATCGGAAGGTGCGGCTGGATCACCTCCTTTCTATGGAGAATCGTTTCCTGCAACGGAAACATTCAAATACGCAGCTTAGTTGCAAAACACTCACTCGTTGCTCAGTTTTGAGAGCTCAAACTCTCAAACAGCTTGCTTTTGCATGGAGCTTGTTCTTTGAAAACTAGATATCGAAACGAAACAAACGCGAATTAGAACATTCCTTTAAGCTGAACTTGTGCAAACAAGTCAAGTGTATAAAGGTAGTTAAATTGCTTTTGTGAGGGTATCGGGTGAGAGCGACTTTTGGCTTTGCGCAAGCAAAACAAGGGAAGCGAGCGACCGAAACCGGAACAAAATGGTTAAGCTACTAAGAGCACACGGAGGATGCCTAGGCGCTAGGAGCCGATGAAGGACGTGGCGAACAACGAAACTGCCTCGGGGAGCTGTAAGCAAGCTTTGATCCGGGGGTGTCCGAATGGGGAAACCCAGCTGGGGTAATTTCCAGTTACTCATAACTGAATACATAGGTTATGTAGAGGCATACCAGGGGAACTGAAACATCTAAGTACCCTGAGGAAGAGAAAACAATAGTGATTCCGTCAGTAGCGGCGAGCGAACGCGGAGAAGCCCAAACCAGAGAGCTTGCTCTTTGGGGTTGTGGGACGTCTCACATGGAGTTACAAAGGAACCGGTTAAGCGAAGAGGTCTGGAAAGGCCCGCCAAAGAAGGTAAAAGCCCTGTAGTTGAAAGTCTGTTCCCTCCGAGACGGATCCCGAGTAGTGCGGGGCACGTGAAACCCCGTATGAATCCGGCAGGACCATCTGCCAAGGCTAAATACTTCCTAGCGACCGATAGTGAAGCAGTACCGTGAGGGAAAGGTGAAAAGCACCCCGGAAGGGGAGTGAAATAGAACCTGAAACCGTGTGCTTACAAAAAGTCAGAGCCCGTTTTAGGGGTGATGGCGTGCCTTTTGTAGAATGAACCGGCGAGTTACGTTCCCGTGCAAGGTTAAGGTGAAGAGCCGGAGCCGCAGCGAAAGCGAGTCTGAATAGGGCGACTTAGTACGTGGACGTAGACCCGAAACCGGGTGATCTACCCCTGTCCAGGGTGAAGGTGCGGTAACACGCACTGGAGGCCCGAACCCACGCATGTTGAAAAATGCGGGGATGAGGTGGGGGTAGCGGAGAAATTCCAATCGAACTCGGAGATAGCTGGTTCTCCCCGAAATAGCTTTAGGGCTAGCCTCGGAAAACAGAGTCGTGGAGGTAGAGCACTGATTGGGTGCGGGGCCCGCAAGGGTTACCAAGCTCAGTCAAACTCCGAATGCCATAGACTTACTTCCGGGAGTCAGACAGTGAGTGCTAAGATCCATTGTCAAAAGGGAAACAGCCCAGACCATCAGCTAAGGTCCCCAAGTGTGTGTTAAGTGGGAAAGGATGTGGAGTTGCACAGACAACCAGGATGTTGGCTTAGAAGCAGCCATCATTGAAAGAGTGCGTAATAGCTCACTGGTCGAGTGACTCTGCGCCGAAAATGTAACGGGGCTAAACACACCACCGAAGCTATGGCTTGATGCTTTGCATCAGGGGTAGGGGAGCGTTGTATAAGGGTTGAAGGTGTACCGTAAGGAGCGCTGGACATTATACAAGTGAGAATGCCGGTATGAGTAACGAAAAGATCAGTGAGAATCTGATCCGCCGAAAGCCTAAGGGTTCCTGAGGAAGGCTCGTCCGCTCAGGGTAAGTCGGGACCTAAGGCGAGGCCGAAAGGCGTAGTCGAAGGACAACAGGTCGAAATTCCTGTACCACCGTAAGCCGTTATGAGCAATGGGGGGACGCAGTAGGGTAGTGACGCGGACTGATGGATGTCCGTCTAAGCAGTAAGGCTGATGTGTAGGCAAATCCGCACATTGTAAGGCTGAGCTGTGATGGGGAGCGAAAATTATAGTAGCGAAGGTCATGATCTCACACTGCCAAGAAAAGCCTCTAGCCAGGTGATGGTGCCCGTACCGCAAACCGACACAGGTAGGCGAGAAGAGTATTCTAAGGCGCGCGGAAGAACTCTCGTTAAGGAACTCGGCAAAATGACCCCGTAACTTCGGGAGAAGGGGTGCCCCGGTAGTGTGAATAGCACGAGGGGGCCGCAGTGAAAAGGCCCAAGCGACTGTTTAGCAAAAACACAGGTCTGTGCGAAGCCGTAAGGCGAAGTATACGGGCTGACGCCTGCCCGGTGCTGGAAGGTTAAGGGGAGTGGTTAGGAGCAATCCGAAGCTGTGAACCGAAGCCCCAGTAAACGGCGGCCGTAACTATAACGGTCCTAAGGTAGCGAAATTCCTTGTCAGGTAAATTCTGACCCGCACGAATGGCGTAACGACTTGGGCGCTGTCTCAACGAGAGATCCGGTGAAATTTTAATACCTGTGAAGATGCAGGTTACCCGCGACAAGACGGAAAGACCCCATGGAGCTTTACTGCAGCTTGATATTGAATTTGGGTACGATCTGTACAGGATAGGTGGGAGCCTTTGAAGTGTGAGCGCCAGCTTGCATGGAGGCAACGTTGGGATACCACCCTGATCGTATCTAGGTTCTAACCTGGTACCGTAATCCGGTGCGGGGACAGTGTCAGGTGGGCAGTTTGACTGGGGCGGTCGCCTCCTAAAGAGTAACGGAGGCGCCCAAAGGTTCCCTCAGAATGGTTGGAAATCATTCGAAGAGTGCAAAGGCATAAGGGAGCTTGACTGCGAGACCTACAAGTCGAGCAGGGACGAAAGTCGGGCTTAGTGATCCGGTGGTACCGCATGGAAGGGCCATCGCTCAACGGATAAAAGCTACCCTGGGGATAACAGGCTTATCTCCCCCAAGAGTCCACATCGACGGGGAGGTTTGGCACCTCGATGTCGGCTCATCGCATCCTGGGGCTGAAGTAGGTCCCAAGGGTTGGGCTGTTCGCCCATTAAAGCGGTACGCGAGCTGGGTTCAGAACGTCGTGAGACAGTTCGGTCCCTATCTGTCGTGGGCGTAGGAAATTTGAGAGGAGCTGTCCTTAGTACGAGAGGACCGGGATGGACGTACCGCTGGTGTACCAGTTGTTCCGCCAGGAGCACCGCTGGGTAGCTATGTACGGACGGGATAAACGCTGAAAGCATCTAAGCGTGAAGCCCCCCTCAAGATGAGATTTCCCAGTATGTAAGACCCCTTGAAGACGACGAGGTAGATAGGCTGGGGGTGGAAGTGCAGCAATGCATGGAGCTGACCAGTACTAATCGGTCGAGGGCTTATCCAATTAGCAAGTTGTAATTCGCATGTTTCGTTTCGAATCTAGTTTTCAGAGAACGATCTCTGAAATGTAAGCTAAGCTATGCGTTTGGTGGCGATGGCGGAGGGGTTCCACACGTACCCATCCCGAACACGACCGTTAAGCCCTCTAGCGCCGATGGTACTTGGACCGCAGGGTCCTGGGAGAGTAGGACGCCGCCAAGCGATTTCCCTTTGGGGTATTTTTTTTGCCCCCCTTGCCAAGGAATAAGGGATATATATTAGGGCCCTTAGCTCAGTTGGTTAGAGCGCACCTCTGATAAGGGTGAGGCCGGTGGTTCGAGTCCACCAGGGCCCATAGCAAGACCACAACAAGAAATACACAGTGTATGGGGCCATAGCTCAGCTGGGAGAGCGCCTGCCTTGCAAGCAGGAGGTCAGCGGTTCGATCCCGCTTGGCTCCACCATTCCCTGATAGCTCAGTTGGTAGAGCACTCGACTGTTAATCGAGTTGTCACAGGTTCGAGCCCTGTTCGGGGAGCCATATGGAGAGGTGTCCGAGCTGGCCGAAGGAGCACGATTGGAAATCGTGTAGGCGTCACAAGCGTCTCGAGGGTTCGAATCCCTCTCTCTCCGCCAGATATTTTTTAGCAAGGCCCGTTGGTCAAGGGGTTAAGACACCTCCCTTTCACGGAGGTAACAGGGGTTCGAATCCCCTACGGGTCATATTATGGAGGCTTAGCTCAGCTGGGAGAGCATCTGCCTTACAAGCAGAGGGTCGGGGGTTCGATCCCCTCAGCCTCCACCATATAACTTTATAACGACGCGGGGTGGAGCAGCCCGGTAGCTCGTCGGGCTCATAACCCGAAGGCCGCAGGTTCAAATCCTGCCCCCGCAATTATACTTTCCTTGAGAAAGTGATCTGGAACCGTGGTGTAGTTGGCCTAACATGCCTGCCTGTCACGCAGGAGATCGCGGGTTCGAATCCCGTCGGTTCCGCCATTTTTTAATTAAATATACACCGTGCCGGTGTAGCTCAACTGGTAGAGCAACTGACTTGTAATCAGTAGGTTGGGGGTTCAAGTCCTCTCGCCGGCACCATTTTTAGTATTTACATCTGAATTTGTGATAGAATGTATATTACAAGTAAAATTGTTAATACTAAGATTCTCTTAGTGGATGAATGGCTTACTCTATGGCGGTCGTGGCGAAGTGGTTAACGCACCGGTTTGTGGATCCGGCATTCGGGGGTTCAATTCCCCTCGATCGCCCCATGATTTTTTAATGGGGATTAGCCAAGCGGTAAGGCAACGGACTTTGACTCCGTCATGCATAGGTTCAAATCCTATATCCCCAGCCATTTCATTACGAGTCATTAGCTCAGTTGGTAGAGCACCTGACTTTTAATCAGGGTGTCGAAGGTTCGAGCCCTTCATGACTCACCATTATATTTTGCGGTCGTGGCGGAATTGGCAGACGCGCACGGTTCAGGTCCGTGTGGGCTAACCCCCGTGGAGGTTCGAGTCCTCTCGACCGCACCATATGTTTTGCGGAAGTGGCTCAGCGGTAGAGCATCGCCTTGCCAAGGCGAGGGTCGCGGGTTCGATTCCCGTCTTCCGCTCCAATATTTGCGCCCTTAGCTCAGCTGGATAGAGCGTTTGACTACGAATCAAAAGGCCGGGAGTTCGAATCTCTCAGGGCGCGCCATTATTCTCATAAGTATCGGGATGTAGCTCAGCTTGGTAGAGCACCTGGTTTGGGACCAGGGGGTCGCATGTTCAAATCGTGTCATCCCGATTTTTTTTATTTGCGGGTGTAGTTCAATGGTAGAACTTTAGCCTTCCAAGCTAATAGCGTGGGTTCGATTCCCATCACCCGCTTCTTAGTAACATATAGAAGAGCCTTTGCTTATAGCAAAGGCTTTTTTTGTGTTAAAAAGAATAAGTGTAATTTATTTAAAATAGGGTCAATTGTCATTTGATTAAGGATGGAATCTTTGTTTAAATAAATAGAACAATTCGTATCTGATTAACCGTATTTATTTATAAAGGAGGACAAACAGTAATGAAAAGAGCTCTGGTCATTGGTGGAAACGGAACATTAGGTAAAGCCGTTGTTGCGAAACTGAAAGATTATTCCGTTGAGGTTATTACAGCAGGTAGACAATCCGGGGATGTTCAGGTGGATATGACGTCGACAGAGAGTATTACAACCCTCTTCGAAACGGTGAGAAATATTGATTACGTCATTGTGGCGGCGGGCCAGACCCATTATGCGAAACTCGAAGAACTGACACCTGAGAACAATATGATTAGTGTGCAGGGTAAACTGCTTGGACAGGTCAATATCGTATTGATTGGACAGCACTATATTAACGACAAGGGGAGTTTCACGCTGGTCAGTGGCATTATACAAGACCACCCTATTGAGCAAGGTGCATCAAGTGCTATGGTCAATGGGGCTATTGATTCGTTTGCCAAAGCGGCAGCGTTTGAGTTACCAAGAGGCATTCGTTTGAATTCGGTTAGTCCTAATCTGTTTGTAGAGTCTGCGGAAAAATATAAGGATTTCTTTATTGGATTTAATCCTGTACCTGTAGAGAAAGTGGCTAATACGTTTATCCAGAGTGCACTTGGGATTGAAACAGCCCAAAATTTTAAAATATATTAAAAGCCGGAAAGTTATATATGATTTTGATGATTACCTATCCCTAATTAATTGCAGGATGAGAAAGGTGTACATGAAATACATTTAGCTGTTAAGCATGTAGAATGATTTTTCATGAAACAGAACTGAATGAGGCCATTTGAAATATTAAAACAAAAGGAGATTCACCGGATTTTCGGTAGATCTCCTTTTGTTTGTTGTGGATGAAACAGAAGTATGTTTACTATTATGGAGCAGGTAGTCCAAGAACTTCGAGCATCTCATTACGTTTGAGCGATTCGGCAATAGGGCCGTCAATGAGCCATTTCTTAGCATTGAGGACATAGACATGACCATTTTGAACAGCGGGTAGGCTTTTCCATACTTGGAGTTGCTGGATTTCATTGAGTTCATCTTTTGTTTTTTGCAACGCTTCAGCTGACCCATCTGAGCTAATGGACACGATAAACAGATAGTCTGCTTTGATTTCAGGCAAAAGTTCTACCGAGATACTGGCATTCATCCGATCCGGGTTCTCTGCCTCGAGTTTGGTAACGAGAGCATCGGGAGTGAATCCAACCTCATAACCCGCTCCTACATAACTGGAAGCTGGAAATGGCGTGGATGGAATGGAAGAGAAGAACAAACGCATATCCTTCTCTTCGAGGCGCAGGAATGCAGCTGTAGGTTTGGTCTTGGTGATATCGGCTGCGAGCTTCTGAGATTCAGTTACTTGGTCTTTATTTTTTTGTAAAAGCTGTTCAGCCCGCTCTTCAATATCTAGCGCAGTAGCTACCTGCACGATAGATTCCTGCCAATTACGGCGATCATAAGTGATCGTAGGCGCGATCTTCTCGAGTTGTTCGAGAATTTTGGCATCCAAACTGGCATTGGCAATAATGAGGTCCGGATTGGCGCTGACTACAGCTTCAAAATTGACACTTTCATTGATGGGTTCGACATCCACGCCTTGAGCTTCAAGTTGCTCATTCAGGTAATCTTGCCGACCAATAGGTGTAGCAAGTACCAGTGGTACCTCCAAGGAGAGGAGAATGTCCTCCATATTAATGGACACAATCCGTTCGGGATGTGCCGGGATTTCTTTGCTGCCACTGGCGCTCTCCACGGTCTTAGTAGCTGATTCAGTGGATGAGTCCCCATCTGTCCCCGCAGCTGATTTTACGCCATCTGCAGATGGCTGCGAAGTGCTTGCAGGTGTCTGTCCACACGCAACAAGTAACATCGCGAGTATGAACAGGATCCCCGTTATTTTGACATATTGCTGTTTGTACATCATAATCCCCCTGTGTTTCTAATGATATTGATTCTCAGTACACTTTATATTGTAGCGGTCTCATGTTGGGGGAGACATAGCCTTCTGTGCTATCCGGTCATGGATTAATGTGCTGAGTTCCACCAAAAAGTTTCAGGGTTTCATCGATGATCTGATCATGAGCATATGGTGAATAATCCAACCACGGCATTTCATCTAGCAGATATACATGTTGGTTCTGCACAGGCATCAAATCTTGCCATTGCTGAGTATGTTGTAGTTTATGCCAACGTTGCTGGGATTCTGAGTCCTGGTCCACAATCAGTAACATGCGATCTCCAACCATTTGAGGCAACTCCTGTTCATCCAATGCACGATAGACTTGCCCTGGAAGCAGATCGTGTGAAGGGGACACGCCCAGGTCGTTATATAGAACAGCGCCCCCATTGCGTCGCCCGTAGATTAACAGATGACCCATCATGATATGAATAATGGAGACCGTGTCCTTACCGATTAAATGAGTAAGTTGCTCTTTGGCTTGGATTACCTTGTCATCGTACTGCTCCAACCATTGCTGAGCATCTTGTTGCTGTCCCACAATGGAGGCAACTTGTATGAAGTGTTCCCGCCAGCTCAATCCTTTCCATGGGATAACGATGGTAGGCGCAATTCGCTGCAGCGTTCTTTTTAACGTATGGGCTTCGTACTCATTACAGAGTATGAGGTCAGGGCTCGCTTGCATCAACAACTCAACGTTGGTTTGCCAGATATGAGGATTCATTCGTTTGCTACGCCCCAGATGATAAGGGATATTGGAGAAAAAAAGATTCCTGTGTTGATCCCGTCGGTTATCGATCAATGCCGCATGGGGGATGATCTGTAATGCCAGCAGATGGCCAGTGGTTCCGAAGGAGAGAGTGGCAATTTTACTGCGTTTCTGCCGTTGATAGGTAGAGGGAGACACGCCAACATATTTTTTGAATTTGCGACTAAAGTAAAACTCGTCCTGAAAACCAACCTGTGAGGCGATATGTTTGATGGTTTGGCCGGGGACGAGCAACATCTCTTTGGCTCGGTCCATGCGGATGTTATTCACGTATTCCATGGGACTGATGCCAGTGCGGTTTTTGAATACCCGCGAATAGTGCCATACACTCATGCCTGCCACTCCGGCAAGAACTTCCCGAGAAAGATGCTCAGCATATCCAAGCTCAATAAGTTCAAGCGTTTGATCCAAAGCAGAGGTGTGTTCGGAATCTCCTATTGCACTTTCTTTGGGAGGAGCATACACATGGGTTAACAATTCATGCATCAAAGTCTGAATGCGAAATGGACGATTTTCTTGAGGTACAGAGATACACTCATGGAGCTGTGAAGCAATTTTGGTACATTCCTGAAAAAGTTCATGCGGTAACTCATCGGCATAAGCCGAACGAAGTAACCCTTTTTGGTATACCTCCATTACAGTAGATCCGGAAGTAGCTTTATTGATGTCGGAGAGAGGCTTCAACATATCAAAATATATCGCGATGCCCTGTAAAGGATGAACCTCATCCGTTGTATATTCTATCGCTGTTCCTGGCAGGATCAGATACATCTTGCCGAGTGTGGCATGATTCAGCCTATGCCCAATACGGATATCGGCTTCACCGCCAGTACAGATGAGCAGAAGATGTGAGTCCGCTAATACGAATGGGGCAAGAAAAGACGCTTGATCGAGAACTTCGGATGTCTTGAATCTTGCATATAGGTCACGGGTATGGTCACCGTTAGATATCAGTGGAAAGACTTGCAAAGTCACCAGAATCCCTCCTTAACTTGCAATAGTAACATTACATATGATGTATTTGAGAATAATTATCAATTATCGCATATTGTCATTCAAATAAGAAGTCCATATGATAATATGAAAATGAAATAGCGAATTCTAATCATTGAACCGCGTAACTTTCCACTATAACTTGAATTGAAATAGGTTACCGAGTTGGAAAATAGCCAATACATAGTTCCCATCATCTAAACCGTTGAGCGAATAATTAGTGAAAATCTTAACTGATGTTAATCGTAGAATTACTTAAATAACAGATCATTTAATTCACTACGCAAAAAAAGACAAGCCCCTCTCCTACGATGTCCGCAGGAAGAGGAACTTGTCTTTTTAATTAGAGCTTGCGATTAGTATCTTTCCAGAATCGTCTGTGTTTTCAAGCCATCTGCAGGAATCAGCCAGTTGTTGTTCTCCAGTAATTGCAGCAGTTGGGTACGGAGTCCGGATACGGCTACAGCATCATCGGTTTTGAAAGAAACCTCTACGATATTCTCAATACCTGTACCTGCTGCGTCACGGATCGGCCATACTTCGAGTGTAAGCTCTTGACCACTCCATGTACCTTCATATCGTTGGAATGTGATTGGACCATATGCACGGGATTGAGTCAATTGCTGCTTGCCCCAGTTGGAGGCAGACCAGTTTTTCAATTTGCCCGGAAGCTTGTCCAGTAACATGTTCAAGGCTTCTTGCTGCGAAGGAAGTTGGACTCCTGTCGCTTTGGTATCGACTTTTTTGGTGTTGGAGAAGCTCAGCGTCTGTTTGCCGTATCCCCAATCAATCTCAGCCTCGTAGTTATCATCCGATTTATCAAATCCCTCTTGGTTAGCCAGAGTCAGCGCTGCGTTGATGTCGCCATTGATTACAGGGTAGCGTTTTTTATAAGTCAATTCGTAGTTATTCTTGTCATCCTTTTTGCGAAAACGAACGTTCCATCCTTGTTGATCCAATCCGAGAGCATTGGTGTCGAAGTACTCTACGTTAATATTTCTTGGCGTGGAATTTAGGCCGAGTGTCTGGATCACTTCACTGCGTGGTGTCCCATCTGTATTCAATACAAGTTCCGGCTTGGCCAGAAACTTTACTTCATAAGCAGGAACGGCATTGGCAGCAGCTGAAGCCTGGGGTGCTCCCAGAAATGTCATTCCACTTCCCAATGTTACGATGCTCAGCATCAATGAGGCGGTTACCTTTTTCCACTTTTTCAAAACCAATCACTCTCCTAATCTGGATTAACGTACAAATCCCACTTTATCGCCCGAATATATGAAAGCGATTAAAGGGAAGCGCACATTGCGTTAACCCTGCATAGATTTGATGAATGGCAAACGATAGTTTATAGCGGATCAGGGCAATCAGCCATGGAAAATGGGGAAGCCGTGACTCACCTCTCGCAGCACTTCTTTGAAGCGGTTTACCTGAACGGAAGGGTGGCGATCCTTGTTATGTACAGTATAGATATGGCGCGGTGCCTGCTCTCCCGGAATTGGAAGAACTTGAATGAGCCCGTGCTGTTCCTCCCACTGTACCGCCATCCGAGACATGAATGAGACATGCCCCCCGATTAATACGAGCTGTTTGATCGCTTCCAGGGAATCCATCTCCACGGTACTCCGCAAACGAATATCATGTTGCGCAAGCCATTGATTGGTTAGCCGCCGTGTACTGGATTCATTGCCATGTAAGGCAAAAGGAATCTGCGCGATATGATCTGGTGTTAAAGCATCCTTCTGGGCCAACCCATGTTGTGGGGAACAGATCAATACTAAGTCATCTTCACACAGCGTCTCAGCTTGCAGGGCGGGTCCAACAAATGGCTCGGAAGAGATCACCCCCAGATCAATCTGATGCCGAATCAGCATCTCGCGAATAACAGGTGATGGTTTGACGGATAAGACAATACGAATGCCCGGGAATTCCTGAGAAAAGGTGTTGAGTATGGTGGGCAGCAAATATGTAGCCGGTACATAGCTTGCTCCAATGTGCAGGGTGCCGCGATAGAGACTGTCATATTCCTTCACTACCCGCCTTGCCTCTTGGGTCAGAGCATTGATTTTTACAGAATAGTGGAGCAAAGCCTGTCCGGCTTCGGTTAAAAAGGTCTTTCCACTGCGCGATTCGAATAATCGCACGCCCATCTCTTCCTCCAATGACTTCATATGAAATGTAACGGTGGGTTGCTTGATCCCCAGTAACTCGGCCACGCTTGTCATGTGATGATGCTTGTCGATCAGTTCAACAATTTGCAATTTGATCAGATTCAATGTCCCGACACTCCTCATACCTATTTAGGTTCTCCGTAAAATGAAAAGTTTCATTAATCACCTACTATAGATTTAATCTATGAACATCAACAGAATTCATCTAAAAAGTTAATTCCAATTTTACATACAAGAGATACAACTCGCGAAAGCGGACGTTAGACTGAGAACAGTGCAAGAGATCAAGTAACAGAAGACAGGCAGGGATGCTTATGAAATTAGAGATGACAGGAATTCAAAAATCATTTAATCAAACACCCGCACTGCTGCCAACAGATCTAACGCTTGAACATGGAAAGTTCACGACCCTGCTCGGCCCATCCGGCTGTGGCAAAACAACACTGCTGCGCATGTTGGCTGGGCTGGAACAGCCTGACGCGGGGGAGATTCGGGCAGATGGTCAGTGTATCTACTCTGCGGCGAAGCGGATTGACATACCAACACACAAGCGTAATCTGGGCATGGTGTTTCAGGATTTTGCATTATGGCCGCATATGACCGTATACGAAAATGTAGCGTTTGGCCTCAAGGCCGGAAAACAGAAATCTGATCTGCGGCAAAAGGTGAACGAAGCACTTGGCATGGTTCGCCTGCAAGGCATGGAAGATCGATATCCTCATCAGCTGTCTGGTGGACAGCAGCAACGGGTTGCTTTTGCCAGAGCCGTAGCGGTCAGACCTGGTGTGATCCTGTTCGATGAACCACTGAGCGCACTGGATGCTGTACTCCGGGAAGAGATGCGGATTGAGATGATGTCACTGGTTCGGGACATGGGATTGACTGCGCTGTACGTCACACATGATCAGATTGAAGCGATGTCGATGTCGGATGAGATTGTGGTGATGCAGAAGGGGCGGATATTGCAAAAGGGAAGCCCGGAAACGATCTACTCGGCGCCAAGTGATCCGTATGTCGCTTCGTTTATCGGAAAGTCCAACTGGCTCACGCCTAATCAATCGATGGTGCGTCCAGAGCATGTCACCTGGAACAAAACAGGTCATGACGATCTGTGTTATCCGGGGACGGTACTTAGTGTCAGCTATGTAGGTGAACGATATGAAGTACGAGTGCAGATGGAAGGGCTGGGCATATGGACAGCTTATATGAACCAAAGGGTGCGTGTAGGGGAGCGGGTGCAACTCTATGTAACCCCTGAGCGGATATGCCGAATGGACGGTTATGAACACCCGAGTATGAAGCAGAACGAAGCGATCGCAGTGGCATATTAGATTGTTGAACGAACACGCAGTTGGAAGCAGGAGTACACACTTTTTATAAGAAACCAGGGGAGATGGACGAATATGTTGGGTATGAACACACGAAAAAAGAGCGCAATGCTGTTATTAACAGCGGTAATGAGTATCAGTTTGTTCGGATGTAGTACGGGCAACACAACTACAGGCAACGCGGCACAACCCGCGGGTGAAGGTAGCACGGCAGCAGCGGCGGAAACAACGAAACCGGCTGGTGGCAAGTTGGTCTTGTACAGTGCTGGCCCACAGAAGCTGGCGGATAACATCGTGAGCGGATTTACAGACAAAACAGGGATCGAAGTTGAGATGTTCCAGGGAACGACAGGCAAAATTCTGGCTCGTATGGAAGCTGAGAAATCCAATCCGGTTGCAGACGTTGTGATCCTGGCCTCTTTACCTTCAGCACAGGCTCTGAAAGCCGATGGACTGACTATGCCATACCCTGAAGCAGCGAATGCAGACAAGCTGAACAAGGACTGGTCGGATGCAGAGGGCAACTATTTTAGCAGCAGTGCTTCCGCACTGGGCATTGTGTATAACACCAAACTGGTATCTACACCCCCAACAAGTTGGGCAGAGCTGGCTACGCCTGCGTGGAAAGATGCAGTAAACATTCCCGACCCTACATTATCAGGTTCAGCACTCGACTTCATCACAGGCTACCTGAGTGCGAATGGTGAAAAAGGATGGGATCTGCTGAGCGCCTATAAAGCCAATGGTGTAGCGATGGCAGGCGCCAATCAGGAAGCACTTGATCCAGTCATTACGGGTGCCAAAAGCATCGTAGCAGCAGGTGTGGACTACATGGCGTATTCCTCCAAGGCAAAAGGCGAACCACTGGATATCGTATATCCTGAGGAAGGCACGGTAATCAGCCCAAGACCGGCAGCGATTCTGAAATCCAGTCCAAATGTAGAAAATGCCAAAGCGTTCATTGACTACCTGTTGTCCGATGAAGCACAGAAGCTTGTTGCAGATGCTTATCTGATTCCGGGCCGCGAAGACATTGAAGCGACTAACCGTGCCAATGTGAAGGATATTCCACAGCTTAAAGTGGATTGGAACTGGATGAGCGAACATGGCGAAGAGACAGCAGCACGTTTTTCCGAGACTTTTAAGTAAGAAGAACAAGGATAGAGACAACTAGGCAAAAGGAATACCTGCTGTCTGTGGAAAGTCATGTGAGGTGAACGTAGTGAAACCTGTTGGAATAGACAACAACCGAATTTTTCGGAGAGTGGGCGTGATTCTGGCCCTCTTTCTGCTGACCATAAGCATTGGCGTACCGCTCTTGCTGATCTTCTGGCAAAGTGTGTATCCGGACGGGCAGTGGGATTGGATGGCTCCGATTCGCACGATTACCGGTCATCATCTATCAGGTGTATTGCTGAATTCCGTCTGGCTTGGCATCTGCGTTGTAGCGGTAACTACGCTGCTGGCGCTACCGCTGGCTTGGATGATGGCGAAGACCCGAATGGGCGAGCATCGCTGGGTCGATGTAATCCTGATGATTCCGTTCATGACCCCGCCGTATATCGGTTCGATGGGCTGGATTCTGTTTATGCAAAAAGGGGGATATCTGCAGCAATGGGTGCCCTCATCTGCGGGCTGGAGTGAGCTGTTCTTCAGCTTCTGGGGCATGGTGCTCATCATGAGCTTGCACCTGTTCCCGTTCCTGTATCTGCTGCTTCGAGATGCGTTGATCCGCATCGGTGGCAATCTCGAAGAAGCGGGAGCTGTGCACGGTGCACGTGCAGGATACCGTTTCAGACGTATTATTTTACCCTTATTGTTGTCGTCCTACGGCATGGGGATCATGCTGGTCTTTGTCAAAACGATTGCGGAATTCGGAACTCCGGCAACCTTCGGGCGCAAGATTGGCTATTATGTCATGACCTCCGAGATCCATAAGTACATCTCCAGTTGGCCGATTGACTTCGGCAAGGCGACTTCGCTGGCATCGGTGCTGTTGTCCGTCTGTCTGGTGATGTGGTATATGCAGTCTGCCATGAGTCGAAAGTTCACGTATCGTCTGGTCGGTGGCAAAGGGCAACGTTCGAAGCGATATTCTCTTCGTGGCGGAGCAGGATTGTTATGCGGGGTGTATCTTGCGATTCTGTTGATCCTGTCGATAGGTATCCCGTATTTCTCCATCATTGCCGCTTCGACCATGAAGTTACGGGGATCGGGAATTGCATTTGATAATCTGACCTTGGATCATTACAAAGAGCTGTTATCTTGGGGATCGGTGAGCATGAAGGCCATCGGGAACAGTCTCGGTCTATCCCTTGCGGCTTCAACGGTCGCTGTTATTATCGGAACTGGATTTGCGCTGGCGATCGGCAGATCATCTTCATTCATGCAGCGTGTGATTGACTTGTTCAGTCTGTTGCCTAATACGGTGCCGGGTATCGTGATGGTCGTGGGTCTGATTCTATTCTGGAACTCACCCTGGATGCCAGTCACGTTGTATAACACCTATGGCATGGTTGTGCTCACGTACGTTGTGCTCTTCTTGCCTTACACCGTGCAGTATGTAAAATCGAGCTTTACCCAGATTGACGGAACGTTGTTCCAAGCTGGGCAAGTGTTTGGCGGGAAGCCGCTGTACATTCTGCGGCGTATCCTGATCCCGCTGATCCTACCCGGCATGTTGGCCGGCTGGATGATGACCTTCACGATTGCAACAAGAGAACTGGTTGGATCGTTATTGATTCTTCCACCGTCGATGCAGACGTCGGCTACGTATATTTTTGCCCAGTTTGAACAAGGTCAGGTATCACTGGGAATGGCGATGGCCGTGGTGACTGTAGGTATGACGGTGCTGATGCTGCTGGGAATCGAACTGCTGAATTCAAAGAGAAAGTGGAATGCATCATGATCAAACTGAACGTATGGGGCGGTGCAGGGGAACATGGACGTTCCGCCTATCTCCTAAGCGGGAGCAATGTTTGCCTTTTGCTGGATTGTGGTGTGAAAAAAGAAGGTACGGGCGAGTATCCGATGATTGACCCGGAGATTGTTCCGCAACTGGATGCGGTCTTGTTGTCCCACGCCCATGAGGACCATTCGGTCGCCATCCCTTTGCTGTACAAGATGGGCTACCAGGGTGAAGTGTGGACAACGAGAGAGACGAGGGCGCAGCTGCGTACGTATTTTGCCAACTGGCGAAGGTTTGCAGAACGTGTAGGGGAAGAACTTCCTTATGATGAAGCAGATGAGCAAGCTATTCGTTATCGGTATCTGGAGGATCAGGTTGTATCCCAAACCTGGTTCGAACCCATTCCTGAAGTAAAAGTGATGTGGGGACGCAGTGGACATCTGGCTGGATCGGTATGGTTTGGGGTTGAAATGGAAGGTAAGCGGATTTTCTACTCCGGGGACTATACGTCCGAATCGATGCTTTTACAGGAGGATTATCCAGCGGAGGCGTTCTTACGGGAAAACATGATTCGTGAAGATACGTTGTTCGATACTCCGAGCAGTGAACAGTGGGGCGCGGAGGAACTAATTGCTATAAACAGTGGGCAAAAGGCTGGAGAACTCATAACGTCACCAGATCAGACATCTGTTGCATCAGAAGCGTCGTCAAGAACACTTGTATCCATGGAGATACCCATGAAGCAGAGAAATTTCACATCCAATGGAGCAGATGGAGCAGTCAGAGCAGGCAGAGCAGGCAGAGCAAACGTAGCAGACGCTGCGCCAATATCTTCCGTCGTGGTGGATCTGGCGATCGTTGATGCGGCCTACGGTACGGACCAGGATACACAGGCTGACAAACTGGAACAGCTGGAACAAGCCATTCGCCAGACGATTGCTCAAGGTGGAAAGGTGCTCTTACCTATGCCTGTCGTAGGGCGTGGACAGGAGATCATACTGTGGGCACAGCAACAATTCCCGGCTATTCCAATCGTAGTGGAACAAGGGCTGGTGGACGGTGTGAAGCAGCTTATGCATGTTCCGTATTGGTTGAGGGAGAAGGGAAAGCATGTCATCGGAAGTTCGTTGAAAGACAAAATTGATGGCTTTCTGACCGGACGAGGATGGGATCTGCCTACAACCACCCAGGAGCGGGAACAACTGTTGGAACATCATGCTGCTTCGCTATGGTTCATTCCGGACGGCATGATGCAGTCCTCGCTTGCCCGTTGGTATTATAGTCAATTATCGAACAGGGAGGAGAATCTGATTCTGCTCACCGGGCATGTTGCTCATGGTACATTTGCTGATAAGTTGCTACGGGTTCCTGACAAGTATGGCGTGTGTGATGTGCGGAAAATACGTTATAAAGTACATCAGGGCTGGAAGGATGTTGAACGGATGCTGCATCAGGTTCCAGCAAGGCATACGGTCCTTGTGCATGCTGACCGGGCAGAGACGGACCGATTAAAAGAAGGTTTGCTCAGAAATAGCCCGTCACCGGGAACAGTTATACATTCACTGTCTGCTGGTGACGAGCTATATGTGTGAATTGAGCATGAATCGAATTGATGCGTCAGATTGGAACGTCCCTGGGGACGTTCTTTTTCCATTGTTGTCTGATCAGTTAGGGTTCGCGATGAATGGGGTGTTCCAGTTCGGCATGGCCCATCAAACTATCAACGGCTTCACCATCCACCAGTATATCCAGACTCTTCACTTCATCGAATTGAAACATCGTTGTTGTTAAAGCTTCCAATGCGAGCAATTCTCCACTGGTACCGAGGTTCGCTTCAGCGGGGATATGAACATTCAAAGTCACCGTACCCTCAGCATATTGGACAGAGAGCAATTCCACCTGCTCCCAGAGGGAAACAAGCTCTGAATCGGTGTTTGTTTGCAACGCTGCAAATGTTTTTTCATATTTTTCGGAGTCATCCTTGTACTCAATTTCCTGCTCTGTTTTCTCTAGCTCAAGTACCTGAGAGTCTGCCAAATATACATCGACGGTTTGTGTATTTATTGTGCCCAGATCCACCTCCGTTTCGGATGGGTTTGGTGCCTGCACCTGTCCTCCCTGAACAGCAGGTTCATTCGAACCGGATTGGCTCACTGGCTTCTGGGCACATCCAACTCCGATAAGGATCAAGCATGATAATATAAGTGCACAACCTAGCTTCTTATTCAAAGAAACACTTCCTTTATCTGATTTATTTGATGATTTATAGGCCCAAATACTCCTTGATTCCATCGGCTATCGCTTGAGCGGCTTTCATCTGAACAACTTCGGACGACATCAGTTCTTCATCGAGCACATTACTCAAGAATCCCACTTCCAAAAGCACTGCAGGCATGGTCGTGTCTCGGATTACTTCCAAGTTGCCATTCTTCACACCACGATCTCTGAGACCCATGGCTTTCACCAAACGTTGATGAATGATTGTAGCTAATTCCTTGCTGTTACTGCGTTGATAATAATATGTCTCCGTACCTGTGGCTTGGGGGGCGGACTTCACGCTATTGCCATGGATAGATACAAATACATCCGCATTTAATTGATTGGCGAGTTGAACACGCTCAGGGCGGGTCGGATAGGTATCACCTTCACGAGTCATCACCAATTCGATATTGGGTTCATTGAGCAACAGGGCTTGTACTTTGTGAGCTAATGCCAGATTGTATTCCTTTTCGGGTTTGTTCGTGATGCTGATCGTCCCTGGATCACTGCCACCGTGTCCTGGATCGATGACCACAACCTTGCGTCCTGAGTCGCCTACTGGAGTGACTGGAGCAGGTGTGACATTGTCACCCGCAACATTCAGATCAATAATCAGTTTGTCGGCAATCACATTGTGGCTGTACTGGACATTCTTCACATTATTCAATTCTACGACAATGCGAACTTGTGCCGGTTCTCGTTTGAACAGTGAATATCTCACTTCTGTCACATTGGGATAACCGCTCACATCCAACTTGCCATTGAGTCCTTGATCCAGCGGCTGGGAGATATCACCAAAGGTGGCTCCGGGCAAGTCCACAACCAGACGATCAGGGTACTTGAGGGTCGTTACTATCGGCTGAACGGCCCCATCGGTGGATAACACGAGCTGATTATTGGCAAATTGGATATCGGTAACCTGAGCGGTAGAGCTTGAATCTCCTTTTCCAGGACTATTTCCTGGTTCAATTGCAGGTTCTTTACTAGTGTTCGTTAAGTATACGATCTTGTCTTGATTGTTCCATCTCACCTTAAGCCCCATCTGTTCACTGACAAATCGAATGGGAACCACCAGCGTTTTATTCAAAATCTGCGGTGCTGTGTTCAAAGTGACTTGTTTGTCAGCAACCATGGCTTGCTTTTGATCGACGGTTAGGGAAATCGTCTGTTGATCTTGCTGAATTTTTACAGTGTGTGCTTGTTGGTTCCAATCGACTTTGAATTTCAAATTTTCGGCAACGACACGAATTGGGATCATCACGTTTTTATTGATAATCGTCACCTGTACATCACTTGGGAGGACTAATTCCTCTCCATCCATAAAGATTTTCGACGTGCTTGCAGCGGCATTTCCCTGATTAGGGAGCAAAACGAGTAAGAATAGACTCAAAAACAGTAGTAAAATGGTTTTCTTCATTATGCACCTCGACTAATATTAGATCATTTTCTTAAATCCAAAATATCCCTACATAATATAAACGGTAAAAATGTAAAAATGTTTCTCTTCTGATATCTAATTATCAATTGATGGAAGAAAACATGGTGTGTGATCGCAAATGGGATGAATATCTCTCTTTTTATTTTTAATGATGTAATTAAATTTCATATAATGTTTGACTTGTGAAATTTAATATCATATACTGGGTGAAATTATGGCAGGATGATGTGTTCATCGGGTCTTGCAGGAGGTTGGAAGTGGATGGATACAGGCAGCTATCCAATGTGGGAGAAGTATCGTTTGAAGCAGGAGCATCTGGTCATCGGACTAATGTCAGGAACGTCACTTGATGGAACTGACGCGGCACTGGTGCGTATTCAAACCGATATGAGCGGGGCATTACAGCAGATAGAGCTGGTTGATTTCGTCTGTGTGCCGTATTCGAATGGATTGAGAGACGTACTGATCCGGTTATGTTCACCGAGGACGGCGCGTGTCGACGAGCTGACAGCCGCGCATTTTGGTGTATCGGAGTGGTATGCGCATAGCGTTACGGAACTGATGCAGTCTGCCGGTATCTCAACGCAGCAGGTGGATATGATTAGCATGCATGGGCAGACGGTATGGCATGCTCCTGTAGCATCTGCATTTCCAGGGCCAACGGGAGCAAGTATTGATGTGGTATCGACATTGCAGATCGGTGAATGTGCTGTCGTTCGAGAACGGACAGGACTGCCAGTGATTGGCAACCTGCGGGCAAGGGATATGGCCGCTGGTGGGGAAGGTGCCCCGCTTACGCCTTATGCGGATGCTCTGATGTTCCGTAGCCCGACGGAAGGACGGCTGGTGCAGAATATCGGTGGCATTGGCAATGTGACGGTGCTTCCCTCCGAGTCTTCTACCGAAGGTATTTCGGCATTTGATACGGGACCAGGGAATATGGTGATGGACGCCATTGTGCGGCAGGCAACGGATGGGCGGCAGCATTATGATCCGAATGGAAGTATTGCCGCACAGGGGAAGGTCGATCAGGGTCTGGTAGACCTGTGTTTGGAGGATGAGTATTTCAAAAGACTTCCACCGAAAAGTACCGGGCGAGAAGTATATGGAGCCGCGTATGCAGTGAGACTGATGGAGATGGCCGCAAAGCGTTCCTTATCTCTTGAAGATACGCTGGCTACTGCCACCTGTCTGACCGCGGAAACCATCGTGCGTGCAGTGAAGGATTTTATCCTGCCCAAGGTGCAAATATCGGCCATGCTCGCGTGCGGTGGTGGCACTTCCAATGCCACGTTAATGGAGATGATCCGTCAGAGACTACCGAAGGATATCCGTTTGGAGCGAACGGCAGATTATGGTATACCCGATGATGCTCGGGAAGCCATTGGATTTGCTTTACTTGGCCATGAGGCACTTATGGGAAGAACCAATACACTCCCGGCAGTAACCGGCGCGAAACACGCCGTAATCTCGGGCAATCTCACACTTTAGTGAGCCCTGAATTTAATATGAGTTCAGTTATGGAAGGGCGAGGAATTCGATTAGACGCGAGTGGAATTATAAGATAAAATGCTTGTACATGAATGCAGTACGGAAAGGAGGAGCGAATGGAAGGCATGAAAGGTGGACTTGTACGTTTACGCGCATTAATGGATGACTTGACCCCGTCCGAACGGAAGATCGGAGCTTATATTCTCGATCACCCGCAAGAAACTGTTCAATCCTCGGTGGCCCAGTTGTCTGAACGGAGTGGAGGCAGCCCAGCTGCCATTATCCGTCTCTGCAAATCACTAGGTGTAACGGGTTTTCAGGAGCTGAAGCTGAAGATCGCCGGAGATTTGCAGACGAGTGAGCCATATCAATATACGGAGATTCGTCCCCAGGACTCCATGGAGAGCATTATTCAGCATGTGTCCGCAAACAATATTCAGTCGGTGAAGGATACGGTTCATATTCTGGACCCACGTCTGGTGGAAAAAGCTGTGGACGTGCTTCATCAGGCAAACCGGATCTTTTTCTATGGAGTAGGGGCCTCCAACCTGATTGCGCTGGATGCACATTACAAGTTCATGCGAATCAATCGCACAAGCTTTTCGTTCGCCGATCCGCATATGCAGATTTCGTCCGCAACGACGCTTCGTGAGGATGATGCGGTGGTATGTATCTCGTATTCAGGGGAGACGTCGAACGTAATCTCCTGTCTCAAACATGCTCATGATGGTGGTGCAGCGACAATCAGCATTACCAAGTGGGGCAGCAATACACTCAGTAGTATGGCGGATGTGCCCCTGATGATTACTTCTACCGAAAGTGATATTCGGAGCGGAGCAACTTCGTCACGGATTGCACAGTTGAACGTGATCGATATTTTGTATCTGGCGATTGCCAGTCGGGATTATAACCAGTCGGTGGAATATTTGGAGAAGAGCCGACAGGCTATTCTGGAGCACAAGTGAAGTAGAACCATATGAATCCCTTTCTGTTTATGCAGGAGGGGATTTTTTGACGGATTATATCCGCTTTTAGAATAAAAAAATAAAAAAAGAGCCCAGACTAATGTTGGGCTCCTCTCTTTCAACCTCTAATAATACCCCCTGTACGGCTCAGGAAGGCCCCGCAATGGCGCTGCGGACAAATCCGTCAGCCAGATCAAGCCTGTGCTGGGCTTCCGTTGCGTCCACACCTGCCATCAGCATGACGATTGCCGTTTTTACATGACCGTCTGCACCGGTAAAAGCCTCTTCAATATCCGCTTCATTTGCTCCGGTTGCCAGATGTATCATGCGTTTGGCCCGATGGACAAGCTTTTCGTTCGAAGGGTTCAGATCAACCATGAAATTACGGTAAACCTTGCCCAGACGAATCATGGCGGTAGTGGTGAGCATATTCAGAATCATTTTCTGGGCGCTGCCTGCCTTCATACGTGTTGAACCCATGACAACCTCTGGGCCGACAACAGCCTCAATGCTCACATCAGCCAACAGGGTCATCGGCGTGCCTGTATTATTACTCAGGCTGATCACCGTAGCCCCGATCTCCTTGGCGTGTCTCATCGCACCCAGCACATACGGCGTTCGTCCACTGGCTGCAATGCCAACCACAACATCGTTTTTGTCTAAGCCATGTTCATCAAGGTCGGCAGCTCCCAACTCCTCATTATCTTCAGCACCTTCAACCGGGTCCTTCACTGCCCGGAATCCCCCTGCAATAATACCCTGCACCATGGAGGGCGGGGTTCCGTAGGTAGGCGGGCATTCCGAAGCGTCAAGTATTCCTAATCGTCCACTGGTACCTGCGCCTACATAAAATAGCCTGCCGCCAGACTGAAACGCCTCCAAGATCCGATCCGCAGCTTGAGCAATGACCGGAATCAGGGGCTGAATGAGCTCCGCAATGCGTTGATCTTCCTTATTAATGAGTTCCATAATTTCTGCCGAAGGCAATTCATCTATATGATCCGTTAGTGGATTGGGTTGTTCTGTTAGTAGTGAATTCAGCATGTGATTCATCCGTATGGCCTCCTTCTCTCTTTTAAAATGATTCTTTCAGGGAACGGCGTTTTCTTGCCAGTTGTGCTGCACCAACCGCTGGAGCGGGGGCATCTTCACGATATACAAAGTCCAACTCTTTATAATATTCAGATAGTTTGTGAATAAATGTATTTCGGAAAAGTACAACGTATCGAAACAGTGATCCGGACAGGACAACCGGAGTGGTTGCAAATTCGGGATGACGGGCAATCAGCGCCTTGGCGGTATCCGCCAATTGTGAGGCTTCGTCAATGATCAGTGCCTGGGCGGCCTCATCTCCGAGTTCAGCTGCTTCCATAGCTAAGCGGGCGATGGATGCGGTCTCGGTTTTGCCCCAATCCGTCTGATACACTCGCGTCTTTAACTCCGATATATCCCGAAGGTTCAGATTCTTTAGAAGAAGCGGGGTTAAACGGGTTGGAGGAAGAACACCGTCATAACTCTGCATAACCACTTGGAGTGCACGCTGCCCAATACGATAGCCACTCCCCTCATCTCCGAGCAGATGACCCCAGCCTCCTGCACGGTATCGCTCGCCTTCCAGCGTAAATCCGTACACGATGGAACCTGTTCCAGAGATACACAATACACCGTGCGTATGTCCGAGAGAGGCCATCAGAGCAATCTCTCCTTCGGATACAACCCAGACTGGACAACCTTCTGATGCCTGTTGATTACGACTCTTCATATAGTTATTTACTGCTTTGGCTATAAGTTGCCGTTCTTGGATCGTATCTACACCTGACATACCAAGGCATATACCCTCACAATTTGTCGATAAATCACTTATTAGATTAAATAGCTGTTCCAGCACTCGTTGCAGTTCGGAAATGGCCTGTTCAGTGGATACGCTGTGAGGATTCGTGGGACCACCGCTGAGTCGGGCGAGAATTTCACCAGATTCAGAAATGATTGCTGCATCAGTATTGGTACCGCCTCCATCTACGCCTACATATACTCGCAAAGTGGCTCACCTCGCTTGCTTGGGTTTTCTTTTTACATAGTATAGTTGCATGAAAAGAAAAAGTAAAATTAAATTTTATAATAAAAAATAATATTGAATTTTTATTTTACAACTCATATAATGAATTCAATCTACAATTTTGGAAGGAATTAATACTGTTAATGTCAATTAAGTTGACGTTAATATTGCATTTAAGAGATTTAGCCTGCGACTGGCAGGCCCAATCTACAGGGGAGGTGCTTTTCCTTACTGCCGCGTGTATAGGTGGATTGCGTTTGAAGGCCGAACGATCACAAAGGGGTAGCATGGTTAGGCAATGAAAGAATCGGATGATGACATGCAAAGGAGATGAAGGGATGAAAAAGAAGGGTCTGGTATGGGCAATGTTGTTGATGATGGTCTGGGTTACAGCCTGTGGGAATAGCGGAGGTGCTGCTTCGGATGACCCGAATGCCGATGATACGGTAACGGTATGGACCTATCCTGTACATGGCACATATGAAGATGAACTGAAGGATCTAATCTCTGATTTCAATAAAGAACACCCGAACATTACCGTGAAGACGGAAATGCTTTCCTGGGCGGAAGGGCCCAAAAAATTCGATGTCGCTCTGAACGCAGGTAACCCGCCGGATCTTTACTTTCATAGCGTAGACGGCACATATGTGAATACGGGATTGGCACTTGAGCTGGACAGCTACCTGACACCTGAGATCAAGGACGACTACCTGCCAGGTACGCTTGATTTAGGCCAGATTCAGGGGAAACAGTATGGACTGCCTTTGTATCAATTCCAATGGGCTTGGGGTGGTAACAAACGCATTCTGGAGGAAGCAGGCATTGATTGGAAGTCCATTCAGCAAAATGGCTGGACCTGGTCCGAATTCAACGATGCTGCTGCCAAGCTGACCAAAACGCTGGATGGCGGGGCCAAGCAATATGCACTGGTTACCGACGGAACCTCACTTGACTTCATTGAGATGCTGTCCCGGAATAACGGGATGATTGATGTTCTTGATAAAGACGGCACGTTCCAATGGAATGATGGTCGCATTCTGGATACCCTCTCTTTTATCAAAAACCTGATGGATCAAGGGTATATGCCGAAGGAAACGGCGGCTCTCGCTCCAGCGAAACGGACGGATATGTTCTACGCGGGGGAAACGGCGATTATTTCCAAAGCGATTCCTTATTATGATGTGATGATTCAGAATCGAAACAAGGACATCGATGATGGCAAGGTGCAGGGAGAGAAGATTGATTTTGTCCTGTTGCCTGTACCACATAATGATGATCAACCTGCGGCCACAACGATGGGCGGCGAAGGGTATGTAGCCTTCAAACAGAAAAAGGACAAGGGCGAACAACATGCCAAAAATACGTTCCTGGTGATGGAGGCGCTTAGTGGTGCCAGAGCAGGGAACTCGGCCAATGAACTGGCGCTTCCATTCGTAAGACAGTCCCAGGTGGATCTGTTTAAAGGAAAAGAGCTTGGTCAACCGGATAATCTGGCTGCTGCAAAAGTCATGGCAGAGAATATCGCGATGCCGGTTGTACTTGAACTGGATATCGACAAAGCATCTCAGCAGAAACAATTCAAGGAACAGGTTGTGAAGCCTAATATTCAGGCGCTGTTCTCGGGTGAAAAATCACCGGAGCAGATCGCAGAAGACTTCAAGAGCAAAGGCCAGCAGATGTTTGGACAATAACTCGGACAATCAAACATAACGTAAAACCACACTGATTAGGAGAGGAGGATTCGCCATGCAGACCGCCCTTGCGCCAAAACCGTCAGTGCCCCGGCCTTCCCGGGTTGCCCGGTTTTGGCGAGACTACGGGTGGGCGTATTTGTTTATTTTGGCGCCTGTCCTGCTGTTTCTCATTTTCACACTGTATCCCGTTCTGACGGCTCTTGTGATGAGCTTCCAGAAATACAACATTATGAACTCAACGTGGGTTGGATTGGATAACTACGAGCGACTGGTGAAGGATGAGACGTTCTGGAAGTCGATTAAAAATACAGTCATCTTCACCGTAGGCACAGTCCCGGTCAATATTCTCATTACATTTGTACTGTCCTATTTCATCTATCAAATGAAAAGCAAATGGCAAACATTTTTCAAAGCTACCATGTATCTGCCTGCGGTAGCCTCCGGTGTGACCATCTCCATTGTATGGCTGGCAATCTTTGACCCGACGGATTCAGGACTGCTGAACCGCTTCCTCGGCCTGTTCGGTCTTGACCCGGTAATCTGGCTGGGCCAATCGGGAACGGCACTCTTTTCACTCATTCTGATGAACTGGCTTGGATCACACGGAGCGGGCATTATTCTGTATCTGGCAGCCATGGGTGGTATTCCGAAATCGCTGTATGAAGCGGCGGATATTGATCATGCCAGCGGCTGGATCCAGTTCAGCAAGATTACATGGCCGCTGCTCAAACCAACTACGCTGTATCTGCTCGTCACGGGTGTCATTACATCCTTCCAGGTGTTTATCTCGGTATATCTGATGACACAGGGTGGACCGAACTTTGCGACAACAACGATCGCTTATCTGATCTACGAGACGGCATTTAAGTTCTATGAGTTCGGATTGGCTTCGGCTCAGTCGTTTGTACTGGCGATTATCATCATTGTCATCTCCGTCATTCAGTTCAAATATTTCTCCAGCGATATTGAGTATTAGAGGTAGTTCAAAACACGTACGATTAGAGCACGTTGCATTAAGCATCCGGGGGTGAATGAAATCCATGAAATCAACACAGAAAAAGATTCTGCTCGTTGTTGCATCCATTCTGCTGGTAGTCTGGGCGCTGGTGACGGTCATTCCGATGTATTGGATGCTCGTTGGTTCGGTGCAGGATAGCGCGATGTCGGCTTCGTTTAAACCACAGATGATTCCGGAGCAGTTATCGTTATCACCATATGAGCGCTTTTTTGCCAAAACCGATGCCTGGCGCTGGTTATACAACTCGTTGCTCATTTCGATCATTCTGACCGTCACAAATGTATTCTTCGCCTCCCTGGCGGGATATGCGTTCGCCAAACTAAAGTTTCCGGGTAGTCAGGCGGTATTCTGGACTTTGCTTGGGACAATGATGATTCCGGCACAGGTGACGCTGATTCCTTTGTACATTCTGATGGTCAACGTGTTTGATCTAGGGGATACGTATACGGCCATTATTCTGCCTGCTGCCGTTAGCGTAGGGAACATATTCCTAATGAAACAGTTCATGTCCACGCTGCCCACATCGCTGATTCATGCGGCACGTATCGATGCATGTAGTGAGTTCGGCATCTTCTGGAAAGTCATTCTGCCGATGGCAAAGCCGGGAATTGCGGTGCTGGCGATATTCACGTTTGTAGCTTCGTGGAATGAATTCTTCTGGCCGTTCCTCATTACCAATTCCAACGAGATGCGTACCATTCAGGTGGGGCTGGCCTCGTTTGTATTTGCCGAATCAACGGACTTCGGCGCAATGATGGCAGGGGCAACAATAGGTGCGCTGCCCATGATCATTCTGTTTTTCTCACTGCAACGTTACTTCCTGCAGGGCATTACGATCGGTGCAGTTAAAGGTTAATTCCAATATATGTTCAACTAAACATTTACACTATAACGGAGAGGACAGAAATAACCTGAAGAAGCGAAAGTGTTCGCCTAAAAGCTTTTTAAAAGAAAGCTACATCGGAAGCATACGCTATCACCGGATTTCCCCTTTTATAAAGGAATCAAAGAAATCTGGGGATAACAGCGATCGGAAGGTTGTTCTGTCATCGGAGTGCCAGTGTAAGGATTCGTTAGTTGAACTTATATAGTTCAGGACAAGCGACAACGTAAAGGGGGATCTACCTATGGCACGCGTGGAGTTTCGCCAAGTGCGCAAAGAATTCAAAGACGATCATAAAGGAACGTTCACGGCTGTGGCCGGCTCGGACTTTGTTATAGAAGATAAGGAATTCGTAGTGTTTGTGGGTCCTTCGGGCTGTGGCAAGACAACGTCACTGCGGATGATTGCCGGACTTGAAAAGCAAACGAGCGGTGATATTGTGATCGGTGACCGGCTTGTTAACGATCTGCATCCGAAGGATCGGGATATCGCGATGGTATTTCAGGATTATGCACTCTATCCGCATATGACCATCCGTGAGAATCTTTCCTTTGGCCTGAAAAACCTGAAAAAGCCAAAGTCCTACATTGATGAACAGGTGCAGAATGCGGCCTCCATTCTGGGACTGGAAGCTATGCTGGAGCGCAAACCACGCGAGCTGTCTGGTGGTCAGCGCCAGCGTGTTGCGGTGGGACGGGCGATCGTCCGTGATCCGCAGGTGTTTTTATTCGATGAACCACTGTCCAATCTGGATGCCAAGTTGCGGGTACAGATGCGGGTGGAGTTGGGTGAGCTGCATAAACGTCTCGGTGCCACGATTGTGTACGTGACGCATGATCAGGTAGAAGCCATGACACTTGGGGAACGCATCGTGGTCATGAATCATGGAGATATTCAGCAGGTGGCTTCACCGAAAGAATTGTATGCGAGTCCGCGGAATATGTTTGTTGCCGGATTTATCGGTTCACCGGCGATGAACTTCATCGATGCCCGGATTGAAGGCACGCAGGTTGTCGTGGACGGTGCATCATTCACCTTGCCAGAAGATGTACTCGCTCGTCTTCAGAGTCATCAAGGCAAGCCGGTGATTATGGGTCTGCGTCCAGAGCATATTTTTGGTGATGATGTCGCTCCGAATATCCCAACAGACCACATGCTGCAGGCGCGAGTTCAGGTTGTAGAACATCTGGGCTCCGAGAATTTGGTATATTTCCATTCCGGTGCCCGTACTGTTACGGCCAAGGTCCACCCGGAAACACATGCTTATGTAGGTATGGACAAAAATTTTGTGCTGGACCTACGTAAGGCGCACTTTTTTGATCCAGAGACGGAGCTTGCGATTGGACGGGAGTAAGAGACGATGCCTGGTGAAGAAGGAACGGTGAGAAAGGGGAGAATAAACATGCGTAAGCTGAGTGAAGTATTGATCAAGTCGGGTGCGGAAATCTATCGGGATATTATTTCGGTGGCCTTGTACAGTGTCGTGAGTTCCATCGTATTGGTTCCCATTCTGATGTTTGCTCCGCTGCCGATCGCTATACTGCTTCTGGCCTTGATGTATATGCCCATCCTGTTCGGTGTTTGTTATGTCGTGCATCACAGATTGGAACGTAAGGAACGGCGCAATGGACTTAAGGATATCTGGGTCGGAACATTGAAGGGAATAATCCCGGGAGGATCGGTGGGTGTGCTTTTCGCGGTGCTTGGCTTCATTCTATGGTCAACTTGGTGGTATTACGGTGGACAGGGTGGAATTACAGGTACAGCAGTGGGTGTATTCCAGACGTTCTTTGTTCTCATGGCGTTGATGTCACAGTTCTATACCTGGCAGCTTGTTTTACAAAAAAACATGGGCATCGTTCAGGCGATGGGGGAAAGTGTAAAGCTGTTCTTCCGTCACCCGGGGTACACGATGGGCGCTTGTTTTCAGGCCATGTGCCTGACGGCTCTGCTGATGCTGACTGTCGTTGGTTTCGGAGCGCTGTTTGGAGGTATGTTTGCCATTTATCAGCATAAGGTTGCTCTTAATGTGTTGGAGCCTGAAGAAGAGCCTGTCGTAACAGGTGGTAATGATCACCAGCATACAGGCTGGGTCAGCCAGGGGAATGTGTGATGGGTCAGTTGAATGGGACCGAGCAGATCCCGGCTGTAAAAACGGGAGTTGATCTTCTGTCCAGAGGGTTATCGCATCCATGGATAACGGGTAATCGAATCGGTCTAATTACAAACCCGACTGGTATTACAGCGGATTTTGTATCGACAATAGATGTGTGCGCCGGACTGGCTAATACCGAGCTTACAGCGCTCTATGCCTGTGAGCACGGACTGTCTGGAGAGCTTCAGGCGGGTGTCAGATTCGGAGACATGCTTCATCCACGTCTGGACATTCCGGTGTTCAGCCTGTATGGAGATTACAAGAAACCTACGCCTGCAATGCTGGCTGGAGTGGATACGGTGCTGTTCGACATTCAGGATGTGGGTATCCGTTATTACACATATGCCTCAACCTTGTTCCATATGATGGATGCCTGTGCTGGAGCAGGCAAACGTATGCTGATTCTGGACCGTCCCAATCCGCTGGGTGGAAACGTTGTGGAAGGCGGTGTGCTGAACGCGGGGTATGAATCACTCGTTGGCGCTTGGCGTGTACCTGTACGTACCGGATTGACGATAGGTGAACTCGCCCTGATGGTCAACAGCGAGATGGATGTACCTTGCGAATTGGACGTGGTTACCATGGAAGGATGGCAGCGATCCATGGAGTTTGCGGATTGTGGGCTTCCCTGGATGTTACCCTCTCCCAATATGCCCACGCTGGACAGTGTGCGGGTATATGCGGGTACGTGCCTGTTCGAAGGCACTAATGTATCGGAGGGCAGGGGCACGACCCGCCCATTCGAGTGGATTGGAGCCCCCTGGATTGAGGGTGAGCGTTTGGCGGAACGATTTGGGGAATACAAGCTGGAAGGTGTACATGTGCATCCAGTGTACATGTCCCCAACATTCTCCAAACACGCAGGTGAGCTGTGTGGTGGCGTAAGGATTTTTGTAACGGACAGCAGGAAATTTCGGGCGGTAGAGACAGGGTTGGTGCTTTTGCATGAACTGGTGTCACTCTATCCGGAGCAATTCTGCTGGCTGGAGCCACCAGAGCCGGGTTCAAGGTACTTTATCGACCTGCTGGCAGGGGGTAAGGAAGCCAGGGAAACGATTCATGACCGCGCGGAATTCATTCGTTTAATGGACGCGTGGAATGTACAGGCAGCGGAATGGAAGGAGCGGCGAAAGCTGTTTTTGTTATATGAATGAATGGATGTTTGTTATCGGGGGGAGGCATGAAATGAGTGGGCCAAAAGAGTTATACCAGTCGAAGCTGAAACAGATGACCTTGCGTGAGAAAATCGGGCAAATGTTGCTTTGTGGCTTTCATGGCACCGAAGCTGCTGGCGATGTGGAATCCTTTCTCCGAATGTATCCAATCGGTGGCGTGATCTATTTTGCGCGCAACGTTGAGTCGCCAGAGCAGGTAGAGCGGTTATCGTCAGGGTTACAACAGATTGCCAAAAGCAGCGGTAATGTGCCGCTCTGGATATCCATTGATCAGGAGGGCGGCATGGTTGCTCGAATTACCCAAGGGATAACATTGATGCCTGGACCAATGGCCATTGCCGCTGCCGGTTCCATTGACGATGCATATCAGGCGGCATATATCAGTGGGTTGGAGCTGAAGTCCATGGGCATTAACATGAACTTTGCTCCGGTATTGGATGTGAACAATAACGCGGCCAATCCGGTCATCGGTGTACGATCATTTGGCGAATCTCCACAATCGGTTGCAGAATATGGGGCCAGAACCATTGCGGGAATACAGGACGCTGGAATTGTAGCGACAGCCAAGCACTTCCCGGGGCATGGGGATACGGATACCGATTCCCATCTGGACCTCCCAATCATCACTCATGATCGTGAACGGGTAGAGCGCCTGGAGTTGATTCCATTCCGAGCCGCTATCGCCGAAGGTGTCGATGCCATGATGTCGGCGCATATTTATTTTCCTGCACTGGAGCCAGAGCGTCTGCCCGTAACGCTATCGCAAACCGTATTAAGCGGTCTGCTTCGCCAGGAACTGGGTTATCAGGGCATGATCGTGACAGATTGCATGGAGATGGATGCCATTGCCGTGAACTATGGCACTGTCGATGCAGCCGTAATGGCGGTAGAGGCCGGGGCAGATCTGGTGTTAATTAGCCATACGGCTAAGCTTCAGGCAGAGGCATTTGATGCGTTGTTAGCAGCTGTGAGGAGCGGGCGGATTACTGAGAGACGTATTGATGAGTCGGTGAATCGCTTGCTGATGTACAAGGCGAAACGTGGTTTGTTAGAGAGTGAACCGGGTGGTGCAGGTGATGAGGAAGTGTATGGCGTAGTATCGAATGCATCATTGCCAAAGGCATCAAACGCTCCTGCTCTATCCAGTGGGTCGGAGCGCAAAAGTTCATTACACCAAGAGGTTGCTCGCCGTATTAGCGAGAACAGTATCACACTGGTGCGCGATCAGCTGAATATGCTGCCTTTGAAGCCGGAACGCACGCTGGTCATAACGGTTGCCACGTCCGTGACGACAATTGCCGACGAACAGCTGACTCAGACGTTCACCTTGGGCTCAGCCTTATCCATGTATGGTCTGGATGTTGTCGATCTGACGGTCACGCCCGAGGAGGTTGCCATTCGTTCCGCACGTCTGCTTCAGGCAGCGGAAGCAGATGACATTCGGCAGATTGTGGTGGGAACCTACAATGCGGGAAGTCCCTCCGGCGATCCACAGTGCAGGCTGATTGGTTGGATACAGCAATTGGGCAAACCGCTGGCTGTTGTGGCATTGCGAAGCCCCTATGATCTGCTGGCGCTTCCGGATGCCCAGGTCTATGTAGCGGCTTACGAGAGCCGGCCACTTGCCATGGATAGCGTCGCTCAGGCGCTGATGGGGCGCATTCCTTTTGCGGGGAAACTTCCTGTAACATTAAAGCAGACAGATGATGAAAGAGCGGATGTTTCCTAGGCAGTAATAAGAATATGAGTAAAACTACCTTTTGCAGGATGGAGAAGAGATGGATTGTGGGTTGAGCGAAACGGAAGTGTGAGTCGTTAAAATGAGAACATATACAACACAAAGAGACGATCCTTTAAAGGACCGTCTCTTTGCTCATTATAAGCTATTAATTATAGATTATTGCAATTGCAGTGCTTTGGCTGTCTGTGCCTCAACTTCATCCAAAAGTGAAGTCATGTCCATACCTGCGTGGTTGCCAAGCAGGATAATGGTGATATCATCGGACAGATTACGTGAAAAGGCTGTGGCAAACCCGCCACCACTACCGTTGTGGAAGACGGTACGGTTTGCGCCATTCTCTTTGAGAATCCAGGCGTAGCCATAGTTTTTATCAGAATAAGGCTCATACATCTGTTCAATCGTATCCTGGCTTAGAATCTTGTCCGTATACAGCGCACGATCCCATTTCAGCATATCGTCCACCGTGGAATAGATGGTTCCTGATCCGGATTGAGACACATAGTAAGGTGCAGTTACCCATGCGTTATCTTCTTGAACAAAACCACTAATCGTGTGCACTTTACGGGAGGCCTCTCCCGAATTCTTCATACCAAGTGGTTTCAGTATCGTCTGCTGCACGTAATCGGCATAACTCATGCCAGATACCTGTTCAACGACGTATGCAAGTAAAACATACCCGCTGTTGCTGTACAGATAGGCACTTCCTGGTTCAAACTTCAGCGTTTTGTGGCGAATCTCCTCTACAGTCTCTTCCATAGAAGTTCCTTCACCCCGACCAAATGCAGATGGCAGACCTGAAGTCTGGGATAACAGCATATGCAGCGTGATCTGATCTCCCTTTGGTATACCGGAGATATACTTGGAGATTGGATCTTGCACATTAATCTTACCATCCTCAACCAGACTCAGAATGGACGCGGCCGTGAAGGATTTGCTCAGCGATGCGATTCGAGTCTTCTGATCCGGGCGGTTCAGCGTCTGTTCATCGGCAAGTCCGTAGCCTTGCTTTAGAAGTACTTCACCATCGCGGGCGATCAGAGCCATACCTGGATAGTTGATCTCGCGCAGATACGTATCCACGCTGGCAACCTCGCTGTTCAGCAGGCTGACTTGATCAGTGACCATACTTACACTCATCTGCCCCGTGGCTGTACGTTGGACCTTGATGTCTGCTTTGATTGCATTAGCCATGGCCCGGACAGGCACCATCAACGTACCGTTAACGGTGCGTGAATTCACACCTGTAGCTAGATCGACCTTGTTTACTTTAATGGAATTGCTGCCAGCCTGATGGATCAGCTTGTCTCTGCCAACGGTAATGGTAGCCGTCTTCGTGCGATTATCCCATTTCAACGTGCCTTTGACCGATGTGACCACATCCCGCAGTGGAACAAACGTTGAACCTTTGATGATAAGTGGTGCGTTCTTCCAGGATTGTTGCTCACCATTCACTTCAATGTGAACTGCTTGCGTCGCCTGCGCTACGGATGCCGTAATACCAGCTTGTCCCAGAATCGGGCCTGCACACAGGATGAGCGCTAACAGAATGCGGAACATGGATGAATATACAGTGGAAACATGTTGCCTTTCATTTGCCTTGCGTAAGATTTGAATCCTCTCCTTCCAATCGTTTCATGAATAACCAGCTTATGAGCATTGTAAACGATCTCGCTAAGGGGGTCAAAACGAATAGAAGGATTAGGTGAATCCATCTAAACTGATCGAAAAGATTAAATTTATTCTAATTTAGTATCTATACATAATATTTTTACAGCGATTGTCCGATAAAAGGATGGGTGAAGATTATGATGGGGGATAGTTATATGAAGAAAAGGATTCGAAATTGGTTTACTTTAACCGTAAAAAAACGCCTGATCGCTGCATTACTCCTGTTCCTGATTGTACCGAGCATTACTGTTGGTTGGTTGTCTTATCAAAAAGCTGCTGACCAGGTTAAAATGGAAATTATTCGTTCCGCACAAGCCAAAACAGAAATGCTTAGTCTGCAGATAAATCAAATGCTGGATATGGAGAAGGATAACGCAGCGCAGATGGCTGCGGGTATTACTTCAAACGATATTATTAATAAATCCCCTGCACTGCAAAGGCAGATGGATCGGATGTCTCAGAATCATAAGGAACTGGGTGTACTCACCGCAGGTGCGGAAGATGGCAACTGGATGAAATCTCCTGATCCCGGGGAACAGATCTATGACCCACGTGAACGTTCATGGTATACGATGGGCATGTCCCAGGACGAACCTGTAATCTCGGATACGTTCCAGTCGGTCACAACAGGTGAATGGGTTGTAACGGCAGCTGCCAAGCTGGCTGATGGCAAAGGGGTATTCGGGGCCAATGTCAGTCTCAATCATCTGAAAGAATCCGTTGATCAGATACGTATTGGTAAAGAAGGCAAACTGTACATGCTGGATAACGGGGGTAAATTCCTGTTCCACTACAATATTGAATCCGGTACACAGTCGGATGAAAGCTACATTAATGAGATGTATACGAAGGAAAGTGGAACGGTGAAGTATACATATGATGGTCACGAAGTGGAAGCTGTGTATTTCACCAATCCGGTGACAGGCTGGAAAATTGTTGGCGAGATGGTTCCTTCCGAAGCAAGTGAAGCCGTAATGCCTATTTTGATCCGTGCAATTACAATTGTGGCATCTGCATTGGTTATCGGGTTGATTCTGCTTATATTCATTATCCGCAGCATTCACCGGCCATTGCTGCAATTAACGCAGGCAGCATCCAAAGTAAGCGCCGGGGACCTCACCGTAAGGGTAGGTTTACAGCGCCGGGATGAGTTCGGACAGCTCGGGGAAAGCTTCGACACGATGACGACTTCCCTACGTAGTGTGCTTGGAGAGGTGCATGATACATCCAGCCAGCTGGCGGCATCTTCTGAAGAACTGATGGCGAGTTCCGAGCAGACATCCAAAGCCACAGAACAGGTGGCTGAACTGATGCAGGATGCAGCTGCGGGAACGACTTTGCAGAACAATAGTCTTGTTGCTACAGGTCAACTTGTGGGCGAAATGTCTATTGGAGTCAAAGAGATCTCATCAAGTGCTGAAGACACCGCTCGTATCGCTCTGGATGCTTCCACCAAGTCGGAAGCGGGTATGGTTACAGTGGAAGAAGCGGTTACCCATATTCAGCAGGTGAATGACGAGAGTAAAGCCATGTCTGTGGTCATTGAGGATCTGCGCGCGAAAAATGAAGAGATTCTTGTGATTGTGGCCGAGATTACGGCCATTGCCAAGCAGACGAACATTCTTGCATTGAATGCATCCATTGAAGCTTCAAGAGCTGGCGAGCAAGGGCGCGGATTCGCGGTCGTAGCCAACGAAGTGAAGACACTGGCTCACAGTTCAGGCGCTTCAGCCGAGCGGATTAATGAGCTTATGCATGAGATGCAGGAGAAAACCAATGCGGTGCAATCCACTTTTGCCCGTACGGGAGAAGGTATGGTGAAGAGTTCGCAGATGGTTACAGAAGCAGGCGAAGCATTCAATAACATTCGTACTGCGGTACAGTTGGTGGCTGCACAAGCTGGAGAAGTATCCACGGCTTCCCGTCAAATTGATGGGGGCATGAGTCATATCAACAAGGCAGTAAGTGATACCATGGTTCTGTCGGACAGAATTGCCTCTGGAACGGAAGATGGATCAGCGGCGGCTCAAGAGCAGTTGGCTACAATGGAAGAGGTTGCAGCTTCTTCGGCAGCATTGTCACGTATGGCTGAAGATCTGCAAAGCATGATTGAACGGTTTAAGTTGTAACAGAGATTGAAATGAGACAATGATTGAGGATAAATGCTTATGGAAGGTGCTGAAATACCCTTTCTGCGATGAGACTGCAGGGTTGCGACCCTGCGGTCTTTTTTCTGTTGAACAAGGGGCATCCGTTATGTCTTTAAACACAGCATTCTTTTCCGTTATATTGACATATAACAAACAAAACTATATTATATCTATAAATAAACAAACATAATTATAAAATATTTGATTAATATACAATTGGAATGACCATAACAATGATAAAAAGGAGCTTTTACATGAAATCATCGGAATCCTGGTTGCAAACAGCTTCATTGGAAGAGATCAAGCGTGGTTATATGGAGGAGGGTCCCGCCTATATATGTGTCTGCTGCGGATACAGGACGGAATCGGGGATTATCTATCCTGAAGAAGGAGTGCTCTATGAGGCAGCCCGTTATATGCGAGTGCACATTGAGAAGGTTCATGGATCAGTATTTGAATATTTGCTGGAGCTGGATAAAAGCGTAACCGGATTGTCTGATGTCCAGCGGAGCTTGTTGTCACAATTCTATGAAGGCAAGAAGGATGCTGAAGTACAGAAGACCCTTGGCATCGGGAGTGCTTCCACGATCCGGAATCATCGGTTTGTATTAAAGGAGAAGGAACGGCAGGCCAAAATATTCCTGGCATTAATGGAACTTCTCAAAAGTAAGGATACACAGGCTCCAGCCGAATGGGTGTCGCCGGTGACAAGGCATGAACATACGATCCATCCGAACTCATTTGATATTACAGAACAGGATCGGGAGAAGGTGTTAAACAAGTATTTTCCAGAGGGTACTGGCGGTCGGCTGACGACGTTTCATATGCAGCAAAAGCATAAATATATTGTGCTCATCGAAATTGCCAAACGATTCGAGACAGAGCGCAAATATTCCGAGAAACAGGTCAATGAGCTGCTGAAGGAAGTTCATGATGATTACGTGGAAATACGGAGGTATCTCGTCGACTATGGTTTGCTGGAACGTGAGCCAGACGGGAGTCGGTATTGGCTGGGAAGCCACGCAGATCAACAGAGCTCCGAAGTTGGAAAACAGGAGCGCAAAGCAAAGGGGGAGCAGGAGAAGATGGATCGTCGCAAAGAATTACAGGAACAGGCCAAAGAAGTCAAAACGGAAGCGGGCGTCTACCAGATTCGGAATGAACGTAACGGCAAAGTTTATATTGACAGCACACTTAACCTGAAAACCATTAACGGACAACGGTTTATGTTACAGATGGGTAGCCATCTGAATCGAAGATTGCAGGCTGAATGGAATGAATATGGAGAGAATGCGTTTGTGATTGAGGTGCTGGAGACATTGAAACAAGACGATAACCCGTATAACGATTCCAAAGATGCACTCGCCAAATGTCTGAATCGCTGGTTTGAACAGTTAGAGCCCTACGGAGATCAAGGATATCACGGAGATAAAAAGCAATCTGCTGAATAGGAGAGTCATTTCCTTTCTGAAATGCCCGTTCCTTATAACTCAAATATAACCCAAAAGCCCCTTTGCCAATATGTTGGCAAAGGGGCTTTTGGTATTACAGACTACTTGATTTTATAAGTTGAACTAATCGTTTGCACGATAACGGAGAGGACAGAAAAAACCTGAAAAAGCGAAGCATTCTCCTGCAAGCTTTCTGAAAGAAAGCTACATCGGAAGCATACGCTATCCCCGGATTTTCCCCTTCGGAAAAGGGAATCGAAAAATCTGGGGATAACAGCGATTGGAAGGTTATTCTGTCATCGTAGTGTTAGTGTAAACAATCTTTTAGTTCAACGACTACAGCTTGAATTGTTCAACCAGCTTCTGCAGCTTGTGAGCCAGATGGGCAAGGGAATCAGCAGAGGATGATATCTCCTGCATGGAAGCCACTTGCTCCTCCGTAGCAGCAGAGATGTTCTCCGTTCCATCGGCATTGGTTTCCGATATGGCGTGGATCTGATCAATGGATTGCACCACTTCGGCTGTACTTGCAGACATCTGTTGTGAGGCGGCTGCAATGTTCTCAAGCTGATGATTGACGACCCCAACAGCCTCACTAATCTGGGCAAAAGCTTCATCTGCAAACTGAACGGCACGTATGCCGTTGCTTACATCCTGTTGCCCGATCTGTACACTGTGATTGGCCATTGAAATCTCCTGTTGAATCGCTCCGACCATCTCTACAATCTTCTGGCCGGACAGGCTCGATTGTTCCGCCAGCTTGCGGACTTCGCTGGCAACAACGGAGAAGCCACGTCCATGTTCACCTGCACGTGCTGCTTCAATAGAAGCATTGAGAGCAAGCAAATTGGTCTGTGCAGCGATATCTGTAATGACAGATACCATCTCACCAATGGATGTGGAATGCTGTTCAAGTCGTCCAGCAGTATCTGCCATACCTTGCACAAAGCGACTGACGGAACTCATCTCGGATACGGCCGTCTGCATGGTAGCATTCCCTTTATCCGCGAGCTCACTTGCTTGCATGGCAGCTTCGGATACTTGCTGTGTGCTGTTCGTTACCTGTCCCACACCTCCAGCAAGTTCATTCATCTGCAGTGCCGTATGTTTCAGGTTGCTTGTTTGTTTCTCAAGTCCAGCTGCGGATTCTTCCGTGATTAGGGCGACTTGCTCTGTTGCTTTGGTTGTCTCCGATGAGTTGACTGCCAATTGTGTGGATGAGGCGGTTAACTCGTCAGCCGTGTGACGCACATCCTGAATAACGGTTCGCAGGGATTCGCTCATCTTATTGAAGCTGGTGCTCAGCTTGCCGAATTCATCCTGTCCTAATACAGCAACCTCGATGGTCAGATTACCATTACTAATTTCGTCAGATGCCTTCACCAAACGGTTCAGTGGTTTGGTGATTGATTGCACAATCCAGAAAATAATGACGGAGCTTACCGCAATTGCAATCGCTACAACAATAAGTGTGGTGTATAAAATCGGACGGACAGAAGCCGTCACTTCCCCACTGTCAATGACACCAACCACGGTCCAGCCCGTCGTTTCATTGGTGGAGAAAAAGGCGTGTTCCTGGTTTCCATTTAGTGTATAGGTCAGACTTCCGTTTTTCTGTGCGAAAATATCTTTATAGGGTGCCATGGTTCCTTCGGTCCCCGGTTTTTCGGTAGGATGTACAATGATTTTATTGGCATTATCAATGATATAGATATAACCCTTCTCGCCAATCTTCGTGGAGTTAACCGTCTTCGAGAGGGCTTCAAGCGATAGGCTGACAGAGACGACACCATGGCCATCCGCTGAGGTCTGAGCTACCGAAGCAACAACATTGCCGGTATTGCTTGATAAGTAGGGGGTGATTACGGTAGGGACATCTTTGTTCTGCGTAGCAGCCTGATACCACGGGCGTTCGCGCGGGTCATATCCTTCTTTGTTCACCGCAGTTACAGGGGAGTTAATATACACGCCCTGATCGGTACCGAGAGAGGCAAGTTCCACGTCATCATGGGTTTCCTTATACGCGTCGAGCAAGGTACGGATGGTATCTGTTTCGTCACCCTGATTGGGTCCGACATTGCCTGCATCCAGCTGACTTGCCAGGAAATCAACATTTTTGCGTGTTGCACCAATGATCTGGTCAATGGTCTGGTTGAGCACAGTAACACTGCTGATCGCGTTCTCATACATTTTCTCTTCAACCTTGGCATCGGCTGTTTGGAACGAGATAATGCCCAGACTAATGGTTGGAATGAGTAATACAATGGCAAATGACAAAATCAGTTTCTCTCTCATCTGCATTGTTCTTTTGACCCCTTGTTTACGAATTTTTTTCATACACATTCCCCCTCTGTGTAACCCATCCTCATGTTTAGTGGACAAGCCCATCTGGTAAAAGATATTTCATTCCATCCTTTCCAGAAGTTTCTGGTGCTATCGTATGACAAATTTCGCGTTTATTCAACATAATTTATGAGTTTCGCGAAATTTTTTTTGGTTTTGTAGGTATTTAGGATTACATCTGTTCTATAAAAAGTAATCTGTCTCTCCCTTAGTGCACATCTTGTGTTATATTTCTGAATTAATGTGAAGTGAATTTTGCAAAATGTGAAATCCATAAGGCATGTAACTGGTCATGTTGAATACACAAAGAAGTTGTTTTCATGAAGAATGGACCTGGATGGATCTATATCCATATATATCGGTTTATGGGGACTGAAATTGGAGAGGGGTTGTAAGGCAGTTGGACCAAAGTACACTACAGATATCTGGACAGGAGAACATGGAAGAGGTCCAGGATCAAGCTACATTCATGCAGGGGGTCAAAGATTGTATCCCAACCCTGCTTGGCTATTTGAGTATTGGCTTTGCGGCGGGTGTTATTGAAATGACCGCAGGTCTGAGTCTGGCGGAAACAGCTCTGCTCAGCCTGATTTTATATGCAGGATCGGCTCAGTTCATTGCAGCAGGCATGCTCGCATCGAATGGGTCGGCAGTAGCCATCATGTTCACCATATTTTTTGTGAATCTTCGTCATTTGCTGCTCAGTGCAGCTGTATCACCGTATTTTCGGCATCTAACCCCGCTTAAAAATATGTGGATTGGTTCATTGCTTACCGATGAGTCTTTCGGCGTGGCGATGACACGTGCGATTGGCAGGGAAAGGCTTAGTGAACGCTGGATGCACGGTCTGAATATTACCGCATATCTGAACTGGTTCGTGGCTAATATGGCGGGAGCGTACTTTGGACGCTGGATCACTAACCCGGAACGACTGGGTCTGGATTATGCCCTGCCAGCGATGTTTATTGGACTGGTTGTACTCCAGTTGGTGCATCGCAAAAACAAAAAAATACACATTAATGTGGCTATTATCGCCGTGGTCTGTGTAATCTTCGCCAGCATGGCTTCACTTGGCAGCATGAGTGTCATTGTGGCTGCGGTCATTGCGGCAACGATGGGAGTGTTCATGGAACGATGGAAGTAAGATGGGATGTTTTCTGGATTATTATGGGCTCAGCGTTGTTAACATTTATTCCGCGTGTACTGCCACTGATGCTGTTCAGCAAGATACAGATTCCAATGTGGTTATTACGCTGGCTGGAGTATGTACCCGTAGCGGTCATGGCAGCGCTGATTGGTCAGGAACTGTTCATGTCGGGCAACCAGTTGGTACCGATTACGCAAAATGCAGCTCTGTGGGCATCCCTGCCTACGATTGCAGTAGCTATCTGGACACGCAGTCTGCTTGGAACCGTATTGGTCGGTATTGTGGCTATGATGATACTGCGATATTGGATCGGATAATTGCTAGGAGAGTCATAAGATGGCGACCCTCAGTTATGAAAACGCTATTTTCTATTGTGACCGAAAGGGATAAAATGGAGACTGAGGTGTTCAGTGTTTCTATTTTCACAAGAGGAAGGAACGATTTCAATCATGAGTACTAGTCCATCCGTTATATTGTTTCAGGGAGACTCGATTACAGATGGGGGAAGATCACGCAATGATGATCCAAATCATTTTCTCGGACACGGGTATGCGTATCTGATCTCCAGCAAACTGGGTATGGAACTGGCGGGCAAGCAAAAGACCTTCTATAACAGAGGCATCAGCGGGGATCGGGCATCGGACCTGTACGCACGCTGGAATGAGGATACCATTAGTCTAAAACCGGACCTGATCAGCATCCTGATTGGGGTTAATGATGCCTGGCGCACGATGAATGGTGAACCTAGCGGGGTAACGGATCGTTTCGGACGGGCGTATCGCCATTTGCTTGAAGAAACTCGGGAAGTGATGCCGGATACGGGGCTGATTTTGATGGAGCCGTTTATTCTGAGAACCGGAGCAACTGCGGAGAAATGGGAAGCCTGGGAAGAGTATATCGGTCAATATCAGAAACTGGCTCAAGGTCTTGCTGAAGAATTTGGAGCTGTGTGGGTGCCATTGCAGCAGACGTTTAATGATGCTCTGAAACAGGCGGATGCAGCGTACTGGTTATGGGATGGCGTACACCCAACCGCAGCAGGTCATGAGCTGATTGCACGCCAATGGTTGTCTGTTGTACAGAATTCTTCGCTTGCGATTGTGTAATAACAACAGCGGACAGTTGCGATATGGGCAGCGGCATTATAGGTATTCAAGATCAGTTGAGGACATAAGATAGTTAAGAAGATGAGATAGCCATAAAAAGCCTGTGGTGACAGGCCGAATACAACGGAGGACCTGACGAAGGTTCTTCGTTTTTTTTGGTTAGGAAGGAGAAGGGAGTACCGTCGTGGAAAGGGTTCTAATGGATAATTCTTCAAAAGTACTATCATATCCGGTAAAATGAAATCGATTACATTAAAATATGGTATGACAATCCATTAACGAAGAGTGGTGAATCCAGTGGAAGATTCCATTCACGAAGTCGAAAATGAAAATATAAACCAACGTGGAAACGAGAGCAGAGCATTGAGTTCCTTAAGTGCCGACAGACTCTTGGAGAAGTTATCCCGCCCTGAATTGGCTACGTTATACACAGACTTGAAGGCTTACGGTGAACGTGCCATGAATGAACCCGTGCCTTCCTTGTCGTTCCGTCTATATCGACAGTTCAGCGATACGGGTGAGCGGAAAGCCTATGAGGAAGCTTATTTTGATCGAAGGGGCAGACTTGCTGCTGTGGCGATGCTCGCCTTGGACACGGCTAGGCCGGATGCACTGCAGGCGCTGGAGGAAATGTTGTGGGACGTGTGTGGTGAGTATACGTGGTGTTTGCCCGCGCATCTGGGTACGGGAGAGGTCAACCAGGTGAATGAGAACATCGATCTGTTCGCCGCAGAGACGGTACATATGCTGGCCGAGATTGTGACCATTCACGCCGAGCGGCTGGATGGCCTTGTCATAGAACGGATCAGGTCTGAAGCAGAACGGCGAATCTTCATCCCGCTTTACCGGGAGCAACGGAAGTTCCACTGGCAGACAGCGGATCACAACTGGTCGGCGGTCTGTGGTGGCTGCTGTGGCATGGCCGCGTTGTTGCTGCTCGAGGATAAGACCAAATTACGGGAATCGATCTCCCATACGGTCAGCTGTATGAACGCATTCTTGAGTGGATATGGCGAGGATGGCGGCTGTGCCGAAGGCATTGGATATTGGGTATATGGATTTGGTTATTTCACCTATTATGCCGAGATGCTTCGTGAGTACAGTGAGGGCGAACTAGATCTGCTAGCGGGTACCAAAATAGCAGCCATCGCAGCCTTCCCGCTGCGAGTTCATTTGTCAGGTGGAACATTCGTAAATTATTCGGACAGTGCCGAGCAGGAAGAGATCCCTTCCGGATTACTTTCCCTGCTCGCATCCCGATTTGGGTTGCAGGTGGATTTGCCGCTTCATATCCCACTGCTTACTGATGATTCCTGTCATCGCTGGGCTCATCTGTTGCGGAATGTGATGTGGAGCCATCCGCCAGTGTATGGTGATGAAGGTGCCTCTTCACAGGCTGAACGGGGATTTATTTTTCAAAATCTGGGTTGGATGATTGCAAAAGGCTCGCTTGATTCTCCAGATACCAAACGTACAAACGGCGGACCTCTTCATGTGGCTATTTCCGTTAAAGGCGGACATAACGATGAACCTCACAACCATAATGATCTGGGGCAGTTCATTATCCATTGCGGTGGTGAGAATATTCTGTGTGATCCAGGAGCAGGGTTGTATACCCAAGCGTATTTTTCACCAGGCAGAGAGCAGTTGTTACACATCTCCTCATCCGGGCATAACGTTCCGCTCATTGAAGGCCAGGAGCAAAGTTCGGGCCGACAAGCGCAAGTCCATGTTTCAGAGGCAAAGCTGGCAGAGGGTGGCGGTGAGCTGAATACAACATTGGATCTGACATCCGCTTACTCTGGAGCTGCTTCACTGGCTCGTTATACGCGCCAATTTCATTGGAAGATGGCTTCTGGCGGTAGTGGGAATGGAGCGGAATTGCGTCTCATTGACCGTTTTCAATGGAAGAGCAGGATGGTGTCTTCGGCAGAACGATTCTCTTCGGTGGATGATTCAGATGCAGGATGTTCGAGCGTAGTGGAGCGCTGGATGAGCAGAGTACAACCTGAGGTGGTGAAGAGCGGTAATCTTCGCTGGCAAGGTGCACATGGGGCGATCCATATGACGTATGATGCGAACCAGTGGAAAATTCTTACGGAGAAACTGGACACAGTTGATCATGACAATGTTCCCGTCACATTCTATCGAACGTCACTATCATGGACAGGTGTGATTGATGAGACGGATGTTCGGATAGAAAGTCCTAATCCGCTTGAAACGGTATGTGAGGTGCGCTTCATTATTGAACCGAAAATGGGAGAAACCGAGGTGAGCATGCGTGAGTAAATATACATCTGCGTCCACATATCCATGGAAAGATGAACTCGAACATTACCGTACATTGGCAGAACAAGCGGGCCCCCCTCCGGCAGACGGCTGGAATAGGGAGCGCAAGTTGGCACTTGTTGAAAGTGTTGTTTGCGCTTACACACCATATCAGGACAGCCAAGGCGCAATTATCGATCCGTTCTCGGGTGTGGAGAGGTATTATTCTACACCGGCCTATGCGATGGCTGCGGCAGTTCTGGTTGATGCAGGGCGTACAGATCTGCTTCAATCGGCAGCGGCAGCCCTATCACAGAGCATTGATGCCGTAGTCAATGGTAGCGCACCAGACAACCACCCTGATTTTTATCCGGTGCTCATGATGAGAGCTTATATGTTGTTGAAATCACACCTGCCTGAACATGCACAGATCTGGGCTGAGGCACTCAAGACAATCAGTCCTGAACAAGATTATGTATTTACGATGAGCAAGATGAACAATCCCAATCGCATGATTAACTGGAACGCCATTATGATCTCTGGCGAATATCTGCGGTGGCATGAACAGCTGGCGAATGAGGGTACTGCGTGGATGGATCGATATCTGGAAGCCTATCATCTACCCCGGTTTACGGCCCTTGGCTTGTATCAGGATGGACCGCTGGACCGTCCAAATTGTCCATTTTCCTATGATATTGCCACCCGTTATCACCTTGGGGTGATGCTTGAAGCTGGTTACGAGGGAACCACTGCCGATACGTTACGTGAGCAGCTGCGCCATGGTGCCTTCAGCTCGTTACTGACGCTCTCGCCGCTAGGTGAGATTCCACCGCGTGGTCGCAGCTCCCAGCATCAGTGGAATGAAGCGGCGGCGGCTTATGTATGCTCCACACATGCAACGCAGGCTCTGAAGGCGGGAGATCGGGTGATGGCGGGTGCTTTTGCACGTGCGGCCAATCGGTGTTTTGCTGCTGTTGAGCGCTGGAAGATGGAAGATCGACGTTTGAAAATCGTACGCAATGAATACGCGCCAGAAGATCGGCACGGGTACGAGATATATACCAACCACACCTGTTACAACCTGTGGACGGCAGCAGCGCTTGCTCACGCTTGTCTCAGTGATCCGGGAGACGATGTGAGCGAAGTCTACCTTCCTTCCGAGTTAGGCAGCAGGGTTTTGCAGACCGATGGGTGGTTTGAAACTGTGATTGCTTCCGTACCTGGTCAGCAACTGGTATTACACACGGCGATGAATGATCCGTATACGATTCCTGGTTTGGTACGGATTCAACAGATGGGGTTACCTGGTCTGATTGGTCCGTCCGCTGCCAGCCATGTGCAGGCCGGGTTTACGGAATTTGCCGAAGGGGCGGTTCGTCCGCTCAGTTACTGTCCTGCCTGGAAGACACCAGATGGGGTATGGCACAGTCTTGCAGAGGGGATTCCATCCGGTGGTGCATATGATCGGGATGTTGGATTAGACCCTGCTCAGGGAGGTGGTTCCATTGTGTATGAGAAGGTGGACCATGATACAAGGAACCAAGTGGAGCAGCATCTGGAGGAAAGAGCGGCAGAAGATGGCGTGAACGCCTTGGAGAATGCTTTTGCCGTGACATGGGTCGGTCCATTACCCGGAATTGAATCATTGCGTACCCATTATGTACAACAGGCGGATGTGCTGACTATAACGTATGAATTCGAAGGAGAGATCGCTGCAACAGGGGCACTCATTCCGTTGATGTTCCATGATGGTCGTGAACAGGCGGTAATTACCCATACGGATCATAGCGTACGAACGGAGTATCGGGGGGCGTATGTAGAATCCACTGCGCTGGATCAGGGAGCCATAATTCATCTGGAGGAACAGGCTGTGGCTTCCCGTAATGGGTTACTGAAGGAAGCGCGGATTGAAGTGAACGGAGCACGTAGGTTGTCATTTGCTATCCGATTGGGCGAGGTTACATGAAGGTGTCCAGGTTGAGGACCATTAGTTTTGGAAACATCTCAGAACAGCTCGAAGCATAGTTAAAGTGTCATTCGTGGATGATTAGTAATATTTAACGGATAGCTATTGCAGTTACGGCATACGACGCTATAGATAAGTTGAGGATGAGCTGGAGCATCAAGCATAGATGTCTGGTATTGAATCGAGGAGGGATTATGTTCATGAACACATCAACGTCGGTAAAATGGCTCGAGGAAGCGTGGCAACAGGGCGCTGCCAAGACAATTCGGAATGCAAAGCGGATTAAGGATACATTTCCACACATTGCCCCGCAGGGGACGTATGACCGGAATGACCCGGAATGGTGGACAGCAGGTTTCTGGCCTGGATTGTTATGGCTGGTTTATGAGGATGCTCCAGAAAGTGAAGCGGTCGCTCCGCTACATCGCATTGCCGAAAGCTGTGAGCGGCAACTGGAAGGTTGTCTGCGTGATCCCGAATCGGTGGATCACGATCTGGGGTTCATCTGGCTGCTTAGTGGCGTAGCCAACTACCGCCAGACGGGCAGCATGGATGGACGGCGGCGCGGAATGCTTGCCGCCAACCTGCTCGCTGCCCGGTTCCACGTGCGCGGTGAGTTCATCCGCGCCTGGAACTTCAGCTCGTCAGCAATGGATACGCGCGGCGTAGCCATCATTGACAGCATGATGAACCTGCCGCTGCTCTACTGGGCATCCGAGCAGAGCGGCGATCCTCGCTTCCGCTGGCTGGCGGAAGCACATGCGGACACCGTGGCGCGCGAATTCATCCGCGCTGACGGGTCCATCTGCCACGTGGTGGAGTTCGATCCACACACGGGGCAGAAGCTGCGAGAGCATGGCGGACAGGGCCATGCTCCAGGTTCCGCCTGGGCGCGGGGCACCGCCTGGGCGTTGCACGGGTTTGCGCTGTCTTTCCGGTATACGGGCGAAGCCCGATATCTGGAGACAGCGGAGCGTGCGGCCGATTTCTTCCTCGCCATGCTTGGCGAAGCGATCGTGCCGGTGTGGGATTTCCGCGCACCTGCGGAGCATCAGGTGGCGTGGGACTCGTCCGCTGCGGCGATTGCCGCGAGCGGGTTGCTTGAGCTGGCGAAGCTGTCGCCACGCGGGGAGACCTATGCCGCCGCGGGAGAGCGTATCGTCCGCGGATTGCATGAGCACTATAGCTCTGGCGACTCGGCAGCGGAAGAAGGTCTGATCATGCAGGGAACGGTGCATTACCCGGAAGGGCGAGGGCTGAATGTGCCGATTATATACGGCGATTATTTCTATATGGAAGCGCTGGCGAAGCTGCGTGGACATGCGGGGTTATTTTAAAAGAAGAATTGAGAACTACGGGCTGGAAGAACTGAAGGGGAGAACGGATTAGTAAGGTCGTCGTGTTATGAGCCTTCGAGTTGTTTCATTAGATTCAACTAGTTAATCAGTTATATATTCAGTATTTATTGTCAGTAGCGTCATTAGCAAACCATCATCACCTGTCCGCGTGAGACTGTCTCCAGTATCAGGAACGATATTCCTTCTATTGGAGACAGAGTATACCTAAGCTTGAGCTTTGGATAGAAAATTAAGGTGAGCGGACAGGCAGATGGTGTACATAATCGAAAGAAGACAAAAGAAGTATCTGGCCTATGAATATCTCATTCTTACGGGTCCAGTTGGGGTGCAGAATTAGCTATGCTTTACTGAAAAAATCGATTTTCACTTCGAAGGTGTACGTCTCAGGATGACAAAGTCGGCAGAAGATTGATCTGGATAGCGCTGCGGAATAATCTCATGAACTTTGAAATCAGGGTAGTCGAAGAGATACTCAAACAGATTACGGTCCTGGATTGTATCAATCCCCGGGTTGCCGTTTTCTTTCAAACGGGTGTAAAGCACCACCCATGCTGTTGAGGAGTGCAGAATATCATAGAGGGTATTGCGAAAATCTGTTTCATCCGTGATGTGATATAACACATCCAGACAGACCGTCAGATCGGCTTGCAGGAAACCACGGTTAATCCATAGGCCTGGTGTATACAGCATGAAACTCTTGGACGAATCCTTGGCAAATTGGGAAGCACAACGCTTTACTGAAGAAGCCGCTACATCCACGCCTAGGTAGTCCTCATAATTCATGTATTGCAACTGGTTGCCATCCCCACATCCAAACTCAATGACACGATGAATCCCTTCACGTTGAATCAGTCCGTTCACGACCTCGGCCTTGAATTCAGCCAAAACCCCGTATGAACCCCTCCCAGAAGTTTCACCCGAACGATATGTTTCCTCCCAATACCCGATGTAATCAAAAGGCTGATGCATTATGTTTCCTCCAATCCTGTTAAAAGAAGTTCAAGACTGCCAATATACATAGGTATGCGCAATATTCGCAGGTATGATCGGTTGAAACAGGAATAGAAGATAAATTAATTTCCATAGAATTCCCTGAAAATTTCCTGAAAGTCTAAACATCTGGAAAGAACTTGCCGACATAAAACATAAGGAAAAAAATGATGATAATCGGGGGGAAATGATGTTAAAGCCAAGATTGACCAAGTACATGGTGATGATGCTGGTGTTGATGCTGAGTATTTCCAACGTAGGCTTGGCCGCTGCGGCAGATAAAGAACTGTCCAAAATTGTGGTTTCCAAGAATGAGATGTCGCTCGAAGTTGGTGATTCTGGGTCTGTTACGGTGACAGGGGTATATTCAGACAATACCTCGGCTAATGTAACGATTAGTACAACCTGGAGTAGCGAAGATACTTCGATAGCAACTGTATATAATGGTGCAATCACGGCCAAAAAAGAAGGTAAAGCGACGATTACGGCAACTTACCAGGGTCAGAGTCAGACTGTTCAAGTGAAAGTAACGAAGAAGGTCAAAGCTCTTTCGAAAAACGTGCAAAGTCTGGATTTGCGCACGGGAGATACAAAAGAAGTTATTTTGACAGCAACGTATAGTGACAATGAAACAAATAATGAAGCAGCAAGTACTGCAGAATGGTCTACCAGTGATGAGAAGGTTGCTACCGTGGTGAATGGTAAAGTAACTGGACAAAGCGCGGGTACAGCTGTGATCACAGCCAAAGTTGGCAGCCAAAGCGTGACGGTGGATGTTAACGTTGAAGTGGTTAAACGTGTAGATGTAGATAAACAGCAAGTTAACTTGCTGTTGAACAAAAGTGAAAGTGTGAAAGTGACGGCTACGTATCCAGATGGTACAACCAAAGATGTAACCGATCTGGCGGAGTGGACATCCAGCAATGAGAAGGTCGCAGATGTTCTCAAAGGCGAAATTACAGGATACTCGGCAGGTTCTGCCAAGATCACAGCCAAATACGGTACGAAATCTGTATCCGTTGACGTGGATGTGGATCTGACCAGCAAGCTGAGTGTGGAGAAACAAAGTATTTTCTTCCGTTTGGATGGGGACAAGAATACAGCCAATATCGTATTAACGGCTTCTTATCCAACCAGCAGCGATGTGAATGTAACGGATCAGGCGACATGGACATCCAGCAACGAGAAAGTTGCAACGGTATTCAAGGGGCAGATTACAGCCATTAGCGCAGGTTCAACAACGATCAAAGCAACCTATAGTGGAAAAACTGTAGAAATTGCTGTAGATGTAGATACGGCAAGATATCTGGATATCAAAGATGTAAATGACAAGCTCGCCATGAGTGTTACCGGTGATAACAAGTCTAAGACATTGGTAGCCAATGCCGAATATATTGATGCCAGTACAGAAAATGTAACTTCCAAAGCAACATGGACTTCAAGCAATCCAGATGTCGTATATGTATCAAACGGCGATCTGATTGCATACAAATCCGGTACGGCTACGATCACTGTAGCTTATGGCGGTAAAACGGTTAAATTCACAGTGAATGTAGACGTAGCAGACAAGTATGAGATGGACAAGAAGAAAGCATCGGTAGCCGTTGGTGGAACGACTTCTGCCAAAGTACTGGCGTTGTATGGTGAAACATCCAAAGATGTATCTGAAGATGCAACTTGGAGCAGCAGCAGCGACAAAATCGCTGAGGTAGATAGCAAAGGGGTTATCACAGGTGTTGCTACAGGTAAAGTAACCATTACCGCGAAGATTGAAGGAAAAACACTGACTCTGCCTGTTGAAGTAGGTATGGCTAGTGGACTGGAAGCAGATGTGAACTTCGTTGTTCTGTCTGCCAAAGAAACTCAGACGATCCTTCTAACAGGTACGGATGAGGACGGCAACACGTTGGATGTAACATCCGAAGCAACCTGGAAATCCAGCAATGCACGTGTAGCGGATGTGAAAAAAGGCGTGATCACAGGTAACAGCAGTGGTAAAGCCAACATCACAGCAGAATACGGCTCCAAAAAAGTGACGATCCAAGTTGAAGTGGATGTCATCACACGTATTGAAGCTTCCGAGCCGGTTCTTTCCCTGAAATCAGGCGATACAGCTGATCTGACGGTAACTGCCTTCTTGAGCGACGGTAGCGAGCGTGATGTTACGGACAAAGCTGAATGGAAAACGAACAGCTACAAAGTAGCTCAAGTGACCAAAGGTAAAGTCAAAGCTACAGGTTCAGGTAAAGCCAAAATTACTGCAAAATACGGTAGCAAGTCTGTAACGATTGCTCTAGATGTGGATACACTGAAATATTTGCAGACGGATAAAGTAACGTTGACCATGAAACCTGGTGAAAAGGTAACTGTGGCGGCTACTGCAACGTATGCTGATGGCAGTGAAGCTAATGTATCCAAACCGGCTCTCTGGAAATCTTCCCGTATTGCAACAGCATCGGTGAAAGATGGAATCATTCAGGCGAACGGCAAAGGTAAAGCAACAATTACGGTGACATTTGCAGGTGTGAAAACCAAAGTAACGGTAGTGGTTGAAGCGAAGTAATTGCTTTTCCAAATGTGAGTGTGAAACGCGCAAATAAAACGGTGATGCCAGCTAATAGCTGGTATCACCGTTTTTTGTTTATAAACTAGGCATGTCTTCAAGCGCTAACGAATCTGATGGAGCTAGAATAAAAAGTGGACACCCGTTAACGGACGGAAGGATAATAAGACTAACGGAGGTGTCCACATGGGAGAACAGCGGCAACGATATAACGAAGAATTCAAGAAACAAACGGTCAAATTTATTCAAGAGCAGACGAAGACACTTGGAGATTTGGCAGAAGAACTCAACATTCCAAAAAGTACGTTGCACCAATGGATGAGTAAGTACCGCGAACTAAAACATGAGCCTGTTGCAAGCGTAGATCGAGTGAAGGAACTGGAAGCAGAGCTCCAAGAGATGCGCCGGTTGCTTCAAGAGAAAGAGCACACGCTTGCGGATACACAAGAAGAACTGGCGATTGTAAAAAAAGCAGTGCACATCTTCAGCAAACCAAAGAGCTAAGATTTCAGTTTGTGGAAGACCATCGCTCCGAGTTTTCTTTGGAGAAGATGTGCAGAACCTTTCAAGTATCACGGAGCGGATATTACAAATGGCGAATGGACCGAACCAGCAAGCGGCAGGACCGCAAAGGCGAGGTCATGAAGCGTATTCGGTATCATTTTTACGACCACCAGATGCGGTGTGGAAGTCCTAAAATTACGTATCTGCTCCATTTAGAAGGGTTGCGAGTCTCTTCACGTACCGTCAGTATATACATGCGTCAAATGAATCTACGTTCTGTGGTCATGCCCAAATATCGCGTTCAGACGACGGATTCCAAACACAACCATCCCCTTGCACCAAATACGCTGAATCAGCAATTTAAAACGTCCAAACCGAATACGGTATGGGTTACCGACATCACCTACATTCCTTGCCGAGGAGGTCGTCTATACCTCGCCAGCGTTCTGGATTTGTGCACACGTGAAATTGTAGGCTGGCGTCTATATAACCATATGGAAACCAGTTTGGTGATGGGGGCACTGGAGGAAGCTTACAAGGCCAAACGCCCCGCTCCGGGATTACTCCATCACTCGGATCGCGGCTCTCAATACACGTCAAAAGAATACGTGGAGCAACTAAAATCATACGGAATGGAATCAAGCATGAGCCGCCGAGGAAACTGTTATGATAACGCCTGTATTGAGTCATGGCACAGTATTTTAAAGAAGGAACTCATTTACTGCAACCCTCGTTTTAAGACACCGGAAGAGGCTTATACCGCCATCTACCAGTACATTGAGTTCTATTACAACCGCAAGCGAATGCATGGCGCGCTAGGGTATCTTTCCCCTGCTCGTTTTGCAATGAAATTTACGGACAAATCCGCAGCGTAGTGTCTACTTTTTTGACATAGGTCCACTGGAGCGTTTGCAGAAATCTAAGGAATCTGAGACACGTTATATCGGAAAGTACAGTCTTTTATAGCGCTTTTGTCAGGTATTTTTGGTGAATAACGTGTCTGAGATTCCTTACAATTTATAAAGAGGACCTAAAGACCAAATAAGACGTCCTGAGTTCCTTAGAAAATGAAAATAATCTAGCCATTCGCCAACGTCCAGAACCCTCGCATACACCATCCTATTACAGATGTATAACCAAGTGATTCTGTGACGTTCCCTATATGTTCTACTACTACATCGTGTGAGACAGTACCAGCGCACCATAGGCAAAAGCGATCACGATCAGAATGGCCGGATGCAGCTTGGTTTTGGTCATGACCCAGAGCGAGATGCCTGCAATGATCAACGTCTGCCAGATGCCGATGGAATCAGTGGACAGCTGCCCGAATTCCCATGTGAGCAGAATCATGAGTACAGCGATAACAGGCTGTACGAGTAGAGTCATACCTTTGACTTTTGGTGACGTGCGATGTTTGTTCAACAGACGAAGTAATATAATTAGTGCGGTTGCGGAAGGCACGATTGTGGCAAAACTTGCGATAAATGCCCCAAACCAGCCTGCCACGTGATACCCGACAAATGCAGCAATTTTGGTTGCAATCGGGCCGGGAAGGGCGTTACCAATCGCCAGTACATCACCGAATTGCTCGGTGGTCATCCATTGGTAGTGGTTCACAATCTCTTCCTGCATAAGCGGGATGGAAGCTGGACCGCCCCCATATCCCAAGATGTTTGCTACGAAAAATCCCCAAAATAATTCCCACCAGGTCTGGAGCATCCTTAGGACACCCCCTTATCGGACTCGCCTTTGGACTTGAAGCGCTGAACCAGATCCAGATGGAAGACACCATATCCCAGGAAAACTGCGATCACAATCCCTGGATGGATATCCAGTAGCTGCAATAGTACAAAGGCAATTACGCCGAATAGGGCGGCAAAAACTTTACCAAGTCCCTTCCAGGCTTTCATGGCAAATTCATAAGCCATCATGCCCAGCATGACAAAAATGACTGGCCTTACGGCGGCTACCATGCCTGCTACTACTTTCGACTCGCGTAGCGCGTACATGGAACCGAGCAGAGCAATAATGGCAATACTTGTCGGCAAAATATGAGCGAGTACAGACACGATCGCGCCCAGCACACCTTTGGTTTTATAACCGAGATATGCGGCCATTTTGGTCGCGATGGGACCCGGCAAGGCGTTGGCGATAGCCAAAATCTCGCCGAACTCCTCATCACTGACCCATTTGTAACGCGTAACGGCTTCGTATCGGATCAACGGAATAACCGAAGGGCCACCGCCATATCCGAGAATTCCGGTTCGTACCATTCCGATGACGAGACCGTTGTAATCTTTCCAACCCATGCTGATTTCCTCCTAGAGTCTCATGCCCATCCGGCTTTTATAACGTTTCAATAATAGTTGTGATTCCACTTTGACGATACCCGGCATCTTATAGAGCTTCTCCAGCAAGAACTGCTCCATCTCTTCCATATCCGCAAAAATACCGTGCATGTGCAGTGTACTCGGGCCTGTCATATGATAAAGGCTGGTGACGGCTGGCTCTTCATCCAGTTTCTCAGCGACTTCATCCAGGAAGGGCGGTTCAACATCGACATTGAAAAAGGCCGAGACCTGAAGCCCAACTTTGCCAGGGTTGATCACAACGGTGAAGCGTTCGATGATTCCTTTTTCGGATAACGCATTGATGCGCGCCTGAACGGCTACACGTGACAACCCGATCTGTGTACCCAGATCCGTATAGGATATTCGGCTGTTGTGGTGAAGCGCGGCGATGATTTTGCGATCCATCTCGTCCAGATTGTACATTTGTGGAATTTCTCCTCCTTTGGAGGAGCGTTTCTCTGACATGTTGACCATCCTTTTCTCTCGCTATATGAAATAAACAATAAAATTTTACTAAACATACAATGTGTATGTGGCATTCATAGTTTAATGACGAATCGTAACTGGAGTCAATCTATTTATCATGATTATTGAATTTAACCGATTTTGAGCCTTCATTTTGTCATTTCGACCAATCGGAAATAAAAAGACCACTCGCATAGTCCAATAGCGAGCAGCCGTTAAATAATAGATAAGCTGGAGTAAAGCGCAAAGTGTGATACGAAGCATGTACGGTTATCCCTGTGCTGTCTTGGGCAATAAAAGGGTAACGGTAGTCCCTTCGCCAGGCTCGGAAGAAACTCTCAACGTTCCTCCTGCACCACGGGCACGCTCTTCCATACTGAACAATCCAACGCCATTGCCAGCGGTTGCTTCGCTGAATCCAGCACCCTGGTCTTCAATAATAACCATCGTCATGTTCTCAGCGTCTTCTATAGTAACACGTGCCTCGGCAACATCGGCATACTTCGCGACATTGGTTAAGGCTTCCTGAATAATCCGGTAGATTGCTATCTCCCGGTTCATCTCCAGTCGTTTGCGCAAATTACATTCCAGATCAACTTCGATCCCGTAGTGACGGGTGTAATTCTCGATATACGTACGAATCGCCGGAACAACACCCAGGTCATCCAGAACGGATGGTCTCAGTTCCCATGCCATACCGCGTACATCTTCCATGATACCCGTGACCTGCTTACGAAGTGCTTCAACCCCGGGGTGAGGCTGGTCTGCCAGCAGGCGATCCATCTGAATCACCAGAGAGAAGAGACTCTGTCCAATCCCGTCATGCAGTTCACGCGAGATCCGGCGTCGTTCCTCTTCCTGAATGTTCATCACTTGGGACATCATCTTTTGCAATTCGGCTTCGACGGATTTCAGCTTGGTGACCTCGCTGCGTACAGCCAGGTATTGATAGGGCTCCCCGTCGTTATCAAGGAAAGGCACGATGGTGGTGTTGACCCAATAATGACTGCCATCTCTGGCACGATTGAGAATTTCCCCGTTCCATACCTTACCTGAGGATATCGTGTCCCACAGGTTTTTCATAAAGCTTTTGCCATGGTATCCAGAATTAATGATTCGATGATCCTTACCGATCAGTTCCTCGCGCTCATACTGCGAGATTTCACAGAATTTATCATTCACATACTGGATTTTACCCTTGCGGTCTGTCAGGGCTACAATGGAGGATTCATCCAAGGCAAATTTCAGATCACTCAGTTGATGCAGAGAACCCTTCAGCCTGCTGCGAAATTCGTTATCCGTAATGTGATTATCGATTTCGTTCAGCAGGAGGCGTACGGGCTGATCTGCGAGTCCACTTAATCTGTTCTTGCGTGCACTACTCAAAGTTCAGCAACCCCTTTTTCATAGCGAACTTCACCAGTTCCGGTCGTGTACGCAGGCCAAGTTTCTCCATCAGATTGCTTTTGTGGGATTCGACCGTTTTGACACTGATGATCAGATGTTCGGCGATTTCCTTGTTGGCGTAACCCTTGGCAATCCAGGACAAAATCTCTTTCTCCCGCTCGGATAACGTGTCATACGGTCCGGCGTTTTCCTGTTTGGCTTTGTCCAGGTATTCACTCATCAGCCGCTTGGTTGCACTGGGGTACAGATAGGCGCTACCCTCTGCTACGGAACGAATCGCAGCAAGCAATTCTTCATGCGGCGCACTTTTGAGTATATATCCGGATGCTCCCGCGTGGATGGCGCGGAACAGATATTCTTCATCGTCATGCATGGTTAGTATCAAAATGGAGACATCTGGCATCAATTTCTTCAATTCAGCCGTAGCGGTCAGACCGTCTTTTCCTGGTGGCATGCTGAAATCCATCAAGACTACATCTGGCTTCAACTCTTGAGCCTTGGCAATGGCTTCATCGCCATCTGCGGCATCTCCAACGATATGTATATCATTCTTTCCTTCAAGTAAGGCGATCAGCCCGGAACGCACGACAACATGGTCGTCGACAACTAATAGTTGAATCACATGATTTCCCCCTGTCCGCTTCCTTAGTTCTATCTATATCATAACAAAAAAAGAAGCCATTCAGAGCTTTAATCTCCGAATAGCTTCTCTCACTCAACGTGTGGGATAGAAACATTGAACCTTAATGTTCTGTTTGGCCGAAACGTTCCTGAATCATATTGGCAATTTCCTGGACTTGTGCCTCCACGGCAAGAGGATCATATGGCCAGAACCGTTCCCCATCCAGCTTGAACACTCGATTGTTCTTCACGGCGTCCAGGGATGACCAGACGGGTGATGTTTCATCCAGCGAACCACCATTGGATAAATCCAGGAAAATATAATCACCGGCATAATCCGCCAGTTTCTCCTCGGATACAGTTACAGTATCTTTATCCTGATCAATCAGTTCCTTTTGTACAATGTCTGGTGCTTTCAGTCCGAGCTGTTGGTAGATGGCTTGCCCACCGCGGTTGACACCATCTCCGTTGATATACCAATCCTTACCAAAAAGACTGAAGTTGGAGAAAGTCGTACCTTCCTGAACCAACCCTTGAATGGAGTCCTTGGCTGACTTCACTTTTACTTCGAATTGGGACAACCAGTCTGCGGCTTCCTTTTGTTTGTTTAAGATTTCTCCAAAAGCAGTGATTTCCTCATGCACATTGTCGTATGTACCATAAGGGATGATGAGGGTTGGTGCGATTTTGCGATATTGCTCATTCAGCTTCTCATCTCCACCTACAGTGACGATCAGGTCGGGCTCAAGCGAAAGAATTTTTTCGACTGAACCGCCGTCGATACGACCAATGTCTGCTACGCCTTCAACCAGATCAAGCACATAAGGGCTTTCCAGCTCATAATCCGGTGCGCCTACTGGTTTGATACCAAGTGCGAGAAAATCAGCGAGGTAGCCCTGTGTCACAATCCGCTGTGGGTTCGCGGGTATTTCAACGTCTCCATTAACGGTGGATATGACCTGCGTTTTTGCGGCGCTGTCTGCCGGTTGTTCTTCTGTAGCAACAGGTGAGGAAGGTTTATTTTTTTTGGTTTCTTCCACTTGGCTTGAGCAGCCAATAATTCCAATCACCAGTACCAGGAACATAAGCCCAGTCCACCATTTTGATTTAACCCCTGTCATTCTGCTTCTCCCCAATCAATAATGATTATCTTTCTCAATAAAACCTCCTTAGTATCGTAGCTTTTGGATACAAGTGTCGTCCATCTCAAAATGTGACCTCTTGAGCATGGACAATGGTTACCTGTTCTTTTCGCCATTCTCCCGAATCAGGATATCTACCATAAGCTGAAGTTGCTTTTCCAGAGCCAGCGCATCATTACACCAGAATTGTTCCAGCTTGAGAGGATATATCCGGCTCTTTCCGTTATTCATAACCTTGTTCCAGTGTGGTCGTTCCATGAGTTTGACTTGTGCATCATGATAGAGACCGCCTTCATGTGAGGAAAGCACGAGAAACATATGGTTTGCTGCATATTCCGTCAATTGATCTTCCTGGATGAACTGATGATTATTAGGTTCCAGAACGTCACGTAGAATACTGGGAGGAGGTGTAAGATTGAGTCCATAATAGACGTTGTATGCCGCTCTGGCGGTTACATTCCAGATACAGATCGTGCCATCTTCCCAGAGTTCATATAACCCAACGGTTTCATCAGGCTGGATTGCTGCCCCAAGCCGTTCAGCTTCACTGCTGACCAGTGCGGTGTAATGCCTTATCCAGTCTTCGGCAGCCAGCTCTCGACCTATGATTCGTCCGATAAGTTGAACGGTCTCCAATCGATTTAACTTGTCCCATGGCAGGACCATAACCGGAGCAATCTGTTCCAGTTGTTCGAGCTTATGGGGCAAATAGTATAGATAATCTGGCGCGATGATCAGATCAGGTGGTTCAGTTCGGAGGATTTCTTCCACACCATATTGATCCAAATCCAGTACATCATGCAACTCGTCTTGGATCAGCGGTGACATAGCCCAGGGTAGGAATGAGGCGGCAATGGGTTGAACGCCTAAGGCTAACAGATCTCCTGTGTACTGTACGGTAGCAATTCGTCTTGCGCGGGGCTGTAGTCGGTATTCACTTGGACTAATCCCAGTAAACTGCTTAAATTTTCGACTTAAGTATAAACCGTCGGAGTATCCCACAAGCAACGCAATTTCATTTAAGGTGGCATGCGTGGACAACAGGTATTGCTTTGTCTTGTCCATACGAACTCGGGTCAAGTGAGCTTGAAAGCTTCGTCCAACCTGTTTTTGAAAGAACCTGGAGAAGTAGCTCGCATTAAACCCGGTTAATCTGGCGAGTTCTTCACGGGTGAGATGACTGTCATAGTGATGATTCATGTAGCGAAGTGCTTCACGAATTATACTGTCTACCATTTCTGTAGAAGGTTTAATCGCCAGCTTGAATAATTCAAGCAATTCACTCAGCAGATAATGGGACCTGGCTTCTTCGGTCTGGACACTTCCTGTCCTTTTTTCGGAAAGATCCTGGATGATTGCCAGCATTCGCAGAACCTGTGGACTTGCTCCGGTCTTCGAACCATGTGAGGGCAAGTTCACTGTTGTTAGCTCATAAACACGTTTGTCAGGACTCTCTTCCGTTAATGCATAATCCTGAAAACCGATATGATACAGGGTGAAGGCAGAAGGTGGGATATGTATCAGCTCCAGGGAGCATTGGGGATGTAGAAAAAGTAACTGTCCTTTATGTAAAACACCGTGCTCATTACCATATCTATAGTCCACCGTCGCTGTGCAGGTAACCAATGAAGGCGTTTTTATGGAAATGGTACTGTTGTGCTGTGCGGATTCCCATGGAATAACACTGGCAGTTGTCAGTACAAACATATCTGTAGCCTCCTTAGCTGTATATACTATCTATGAATATACGAATGTATGGACTCGATTATATCAATCTGTGTGAGTGACGTCGATGTATACAGATGAGCGAAGACAGGTGAACAGACTAAGGCTTGCTCCGCTGTAAATAACTATAATAAAAAAAGCCTTGATACTCCCCTAAGGAAATAACAAGACTTCTTCCATATTAAAGACAGATGTTGTTATCCAAACACCTTCGGCTGAAGATGTAGAGCGATTTGCTCCGTGTGCCGGATCATGTCCGGTGAGAAGGTGCAAGGCAATCTGCTGCCAACGAGTAGCACGGCGCCAGGCACGCTTCCTTCCTGGAACACAGGTACCGCTATGGCACATACCAGCCGCTCAGCAAGCATTAACGGGCAACGACCGGGTGTATGCTCCCCGGTGGATTGTGCATCAGATCGAGCTGTGCGTCCAGTCCGAAGGGCTGTGCCCACCAGATCTTGTCCGGCGCGCATTTCCATGCGTTTCACCCGTTCATTACTAGCCCCAGAGGTATACTTCCAGCGTAGCATCGTCCCGTTCAGACAGGCAAGTCCACAGAAGTCGCTGGATGTGTTCAGGCGCAGGCCGTCGATCATCTCCTGAATGCCAGATGGCAGTTCATCATGCATGAGAGGACACTTCCTTTTTCGAAATTATAACGTACGTGACGTGTAATTATTATCATTAACCTTTTAGGATCATCTTAAAGTAAGGGTATTACAATGTTAATTCTATTGTAGACCCTTTCTCGTACGTTGTAATTCAGGGAAAACCCCTATTTCCGTTCTGTAATCTACTGAACTTGGGCAGTGGAGGGCTCCTGAGTCAGGTGCACCAAGGGATTGAAGAAATGCGAAGGATGAGGCATATCGGTGAAATGTGACTTTTCTCACAGCAAATTCAGGGAGTTTCTCGTCAAGGATCAGGTAATCCCCCGATAACCCTCGCGCTACTTTCGCGGTATGATGGATACATAAGGAATCACCGAGGGGGACGAAGGTTATGGGTACAGTATTTGTAGAAAGAACAACCCAAAGAGCAGAGCAGAAACAAGCGGAGGCGGGCAAAATGACACGGGAAACAGGCGGAATCCTTTCGTTCGTTACATCTGAGCAATGGGACCTGATTGAAGCAAAAATGCAACCCAAACGGGTGAAGTCGGGATATAGTCTCTTTCTCGAAGGCGATGAAGCCGGATATCTGTACTACATTCGTTCGGGACGAGTGAAAATGACCAAGTCGACGGAGGATGGCAAGGAAATTATTTTATCCATTCAGCAAAGCGGCGATCTCATCGGTGAATTCGGTGGCATCGGCGGATTGAATCATAGCTACAGTGCAGAGATGGCGGAAAAAGGGGAACTGGCCATTATCTCGCTTAGCGATCTGGAAAGTATACTCAGCAAACATGGCGACCTTGCCTTGAAATTCTTGCAATGGATGGCACTGTCGCAGCGGATCACCCAGTCGAGATTCCGTGATTTGCTGCTCTATGGCAAGGCGGGTGCGCTCGCTTCGACACTGATCCGTGCCAGCAATTCGTATGGTAGGGTTACACCGGATGGTATTGTGCTGGACATGAAGCTGAACCATACCGATCTTGCCGAGATGATTGGAGCTACCCGGGAGAGCGTAACGCGGATGCTGGGGGCATGGAAGGAACAAGGTACGCTGGATATGATGGACGGCAAACTGATGATTCGTGACCTGGCAGCCCTGCGTTGTATGTGTGGATGTCCTACATTCCCGAGCTGTCCGGTAGAGCTGTGCCGACTGTAAATTAGTTTGTTCAGAGGCTTCACCTCCATTGGCGATTGGGGTCGTTACGGAGTAAAAGAAAAAAAGCTGGCGTCCCATATATGGGAGTCAGCTTTTTGTGTTTCTTTGAAATTGTTCATGTGCATATTCACTGGAGAGAATCGAATAGATCACAGAGTCATGAAAGGAACCTTTGTAGAACCAGTGCTCGCGTAATAGCCCTTCTCGCTGCATGCCAATCTTCTTCATGACATTCTCCGAAGCTGTGTTGTGCGGACGACATTTGGCGTAAATCCGGTGAATGCCGAGTTCGTTGAAACCGAAACCCAGTAAAGCGTGGGCTGCTTCGGCGGCATAACCTTTCCCTTGATAGGTGGGATTAAGGACGTAACCGATCTCTGCATTGGTTTTCTCCATAACGTGAATACCGACTCCGCCAAGGAGAGTTCCATCACTTTTCAAACATATTGCAAGTTCAAAGCCCTCTCTTGGATGTGCCTGCTGTGTGTCCAACACAAACTGCACGTATGCTCGTGTATCTTCTTCCGTATTCGGTCCCCATGCCGTATGCTGAGTAACTTCTGTCATGGATGTGTAGCTATGTATACTTTTCCAATCGGTCTCCAGAATCTCCCGGATGATCAGTCTGTCAGTCTCCAATTGCATCGTTGTTCACTCCTTCATGTTTGAATAACTTTACTGTCCATTGTACAACAAAAATAGCCCATAACAGATTCAAAGAATGAATCGGTCATGAGCCATAATGTAGATCTATGATGTATGTGGAATGCTATTGTGGTTGTTTACATTGAACTGCGGGATAAGTATAAGCCAACTTGCGGATAATTTCCTTTTGCCATCTCGTATCACCCAGATTGGTTGCCAGGTTAAGAAGATCCAAATAATCGTCAAGCTGCAGATCAGCCTTTTGCAGAGTTGTATTCATTCGATGTTCGTTCCCCTTTATCTATAAAATCGTAAAATCATATGCAGTAGAAAGTTACAAAGAGACTAGTTCAAGAATGATAATCATTATCATGTTTATATATTCATTATGCAATGAACGCTGGCAAAATGCAATCCCAAGTCCGCAACGAATTTAACTTTTTTCTGAAAATAGGCTCATCCACAGCACATAGGGAATGTATACACCGAGATATGCAGACGGATACAGGAACCAGCCATTCAACAGGAAATGGTGAATCTCGGTGGTGAATGTGGTCATATGAGCATTCGTCGCATATACATCACCAGCTATGACGGTTGCCGCACTGTAGAAACAGAGTAGCGCAAGAATATGGAATACTCTGGTAACCATGCGGGAACGAAGAGCAACATAAGCCATAATCAGCGGAACAATCAACAAGAGCAACAAAAATATTAACTTCATCATCGTTTTACTCCTTCGGTAAATGGAATTCTAATGATAATCAGTATGGGCCAATAGACTCAACTTCTAAACTTTTTCATAAACTTTACAAAAAGAAAGAGGAATTCAGCATATGAACAATTAAATTAAAGGAGGATAACCCATTATCAGGTAATTTGGAGGAGGAGAAAGGGAATATGAAGAAGGCGTTATGGCAGCACTGGATCGGGGCATTCCTGGTCTTTATCATGATGGCAACCGCACTGCTGGGGCCGGGTTCGCAAAGTCCGGTACAAGCTGCAGCACCACTTACGGTATCTCAGGCCATCGCTGCCCAGAGCGGTGGAGGCACAGCAACGGTTGAAGGAATCATTGTTGGACATGCTACCGGGTCACTTACAGCCAAGTTTACATCTCCTTATGCCAATGATTTTAATGTTCTGATTGCCGATTCAGCGTCAGAGCGAACTAACGCCAGATTATTGGATGTGCAAATTCCCTCATCTTTCCGATCGCAATATGGATTGGCGTCCAACCCCAGTCTTGTAGGCAAAAAGATCATCGTAACCGGAACCTTAGGTGCCTACAACAGCTATGCAGGAGTCAAAAACCCAACGTCCATCACACTTTCCTCCGGAACAACCAATCCTGATCCAGAACCAAACCCGGGCACAACACTGCCGGACGGTACCGGCAAGAAAGTATTGTTTGATAATACCCACGCCCAGACAGCAGGTGCTGCCGACTGGATTATTGACGGGGCATTTTCGGATTTTGCCAATGGTTTGCGAAACGCAGGCTTTGCCGTGGATCAGCTGGAACGCAGCATCCCGTATACATTCGGTGAGCAAGCTATCACCTATAATAAATTGAAAGATTACGACGTCTTTGTCATTGGCGAAGCCAACGTACCGTTCAAAGCGACAGAACAGGCTGCGCTTGTGCAGTACGTACAGAACGGAGGAAGTGTTTTCTTCATCTCCGACCACTACAATGCAGACCGCAACAAAAACCGCTGGGATTCTTCCGAAGTATTTAACGGCTATCGCCGCGGTGCCTTCCTGAATCCGGCCAAAGGCATGTCTTCGGCTGAAGCCGAATCACCAGCGATGCAGAGTGTGACGAGTTCAGACTGGCTCGCGACGAACTTTGGTGTTCGTTTCCGCTACAATGCCCTTGGAGATGTAAATGCATCGGATATCGTTGCACCTGCACAATCCTTCGGCATTACAGCTGGTGTTAATTCTGTAGCCATGCATGCGGGATCGACCATTGCGATTATAGACCCGAACAAAGCCAAAGGCTTGGTCTATGTACCAAGTGGTGTGTCCAAGTGGGGCAATGCCGTGGATCAGGGCGTATATAATGGTGGTGGACGAGCTGAAGGAGCCTATGCTGCCATTGCAAAGGTTGGTGCAGGCAAAGCCGCATTTATCGGTGACTCTTCACCTGTAGAAGACGTGACTCCGAAATATTTGCGTGAAGAGACCGGTGCTACCAAGAAGACCTATGATGGATTCAAAGAAGTGGATGATGCAACGTTCCTTGTGAATACTGTGAAATGGCTCGCGGTCAAAGAGAGCTACACCAGTCTGGCACAAGTGCCAGGACTGACATTGGATACGGCAACAAGCCTGCTTCCTATCGAAGCTCCGGCCGCATCAACCGAGCCACAACTTGAGCCATGGGCTGCACCTGCGGCGGGATACAAATGGTATGATCCGACTACGTTTAAGGCAGGTTCATACGGAAAAGCACAATAAGTAAAGTAGACAAACACCAAATCATTATGCAAATAGAGTCTGACCGTGGAGTTTTGCGGAGAGGCTCTTTTTTTGCTTGTTATATCAGTTACAATGAAGCTCGTGATTAGCTCCTACAGCCCCGCCATTGCATAAATATGTGCTCCAGAGGGGAAGGTATGGGTACTAATGATGCGGCGTGAAGCCCAACCCAACCAAGGAGGCGGCGAATGATGACCCAGCAAGCAGACTGTGACAGTTCCTCGATGAGGCAGAAGCTTAAGGCAGACCTCCATCGTGTAGCAGAGCGTATGAATCTGACGTTATCCCGATTTGACAATGACAGTGCCTGCCTGCTGGGGCAATTTGCAGAGATTCGAGCGGAAATCAAGCAGATCGAGGTGCTCGCCTCTTCGTTTTATCTGGATTGTTATCTGTCACCCTTTACCGAGAAGTTTGCCGAATTAACATCGAGCGTACAGCATCTATCTGACCGGAGATATGGGGCGTTGATTGTGATTGAACGGGAGATTCCGTTGGAGTCGATCATTCACTCAGGCGTGACTGTGGATGCACGAGTGACGCATGCGTTGCTGGAATCGCTGTTTATTCCCGGTGCACCTCTGCATGATGGGGCTGTGTTGATTCGTGGCAATCAGATTGTATCCGCTGGTAATGTGCTGCCGTTGTCGCAAGCGGAAGTGCATGAACGAAAAATAGGCACTCGTCATCGGGCAGCACTGGGACTCAGTGAATTGACGGATGCGGTTGTATTAGTTGTCTCCGAGGAGACAGGACAGGCTTCATTTGCTGTAGATGGCGATTTGCATCCAATCAATGTGGTTGAGACGCTCCCTTAAATGTGAACGATTAATTGGCCTACTCGGGGCGAATAGGTTGATGTAGTTGAGAGAATTGTACCTTTCTCCTGTAAGGGAGAGAGGTTTTTCTATGGATAGACGATAAAATTATAATCTGAAATTCGACAGCTTTGCTCCCGCCATATGAGAAACATCGATCGATGCTTCTCTGACATTGCGATGTGATTTTGCACAAACTGGGTATTCATGGGTACAATAGAGGATGGTCAATGAATAGAGAACAATGCGATTGGATCGCAAAAATGGTTGGAGGAGACGGTTAGCACATGAGTTGGTTTGAAGCAATGGAGCATCACGATTATGAGGAACTGGTTCTGTGCCAGGATCGAAATTCAGGGTTAAAAGCAATTATCGCCATACACGACACAACACTCGGCCCTGCGCTGGGAGGCACGCGGATGTGGACTTACGCTTCAGAAGAAGCAGCCATTGAAGATGCCCTGCGCCTTGCCCGTGGTATGACATATAAGAATGCGGTATCCGGCCTGAATCTGGGCGGTGGCAAAACCGTTATTATCGGAGATCCGCGGCGCGACAAAAACGAAGCGATGTTTCGGGCGTTTGGACGATATATTCAAGGGTTGAACGGACGTTATATCACGGCCGAAGATGTGGGAACAACGGAAGAGGACATGAACTTGATCTATCAGGAAACCGATTATGTGACAGGCATCTCGGCGAGTTATGGTTCATCCGGTAACCCATCGCCTGCAACGGCTTGGGGTGTATATCGTGGGATCAAGGCAGCGGCCAAAGAAGCATTTGGTACAGATCTGCTGGAGGGTAAAACGATAGCGGTCCAAGGTGTCGGCAATGTGGCGATGCATCTGTGCAAATATCTGTATGAGGAAGGTGCACATCTGATCGTTACGGATATCCATAAGGACTCGGTGAAACAGGCTGTGGACCGCTTTGGCGCAACAGCAGTTGATCCCGCAGACATCACTAGTGTGGAATGTGATATCTATGCACCATGTGCACTGGGCGGCACGATTAATGACGATACGCTCAAAACACTCAAGGCAAAGGTTGTAGCGGGCTGTGCCAATAATCAGCTGCTGGAGACCCGTCATGGGGATCAGCTGTATGATATGGGCATCGTATATGCGCCTGACTATGTTATCAATGCAGGTGGCGTAATTAACATTGCGGATGAGTTGAACGGTTATAATGCGGATCGGGCGTGGAGCAAGATCGGAGAGATCTATTCCACTCTGGAGAAAATATTTGAAAGCTCACGTACCGAGGGCATCGCAACCTATGTTGCCGCAGATCGACTGGCTGAGCGACGGATCGAACAGATGAAGAATACGCGCAGTACATTCCTGCAGAATGGCCACCACGCGCTAAGTTCTCGAAGATTGCGTAAGTAAACGTAATTGAATCATTACCAAATTTAAAACGGTCTGTTAGATAACGGCAACATCCATTTCCAAGATGGATAGTCGATCTGACAGGCCATTTTTTTATGTTGCTATCAGAATTTCAAAAAAAGAAAAACAGTGGCAATATCTCCCTAATTGATCAATTTTATTATGGATTTTTCCGATAATGTATGTACATCGTTCAGATGCAGATGGTTCAGGGAAGTGGGGAGAAGGAAATGGGGAAAAGAAAAGGTGTAGGACATAAGATCAAAAATATGTCGCTTAAAATCAAGCTACCTTTCATGATCAGTGTATTGGTTGTTTTGGTTCTGCTTGGTGCAACGACCACAAGTTATATGATTTCATCTGATGTTGTGGTCAAGAAAAGCAAGGATGAAATGAATGTGATGGCTGACCGCCTTGGGGAAGGGCTTTGGACAGCGATGCAACTTCAACAACAATTGAGTCATTCGATATCCGTACATAGTACTTTTAAAGAACTCTTAAAGTTGCGTGATACAACTGACATGACGGATGAAGAATTTTTATCGGATGAGAACCCGTATTTCAATAAGGCCAATACGATCTTGACCGACAGTATATCGGAAACGGAAGGAAGTAAGCCAGATCTGTTCGTTTTTGATAAGGAAGGAATCATGGTGGCAGGAACCATGCCAGAAGTCATTGGTCAGTCACGGGGAGATCGGGAATATTTTAAGGAATCTATACAGGGGAAATCCTTCATCAGTGACGCGGTCGTCTCTAAGACTGGCAAGAAGCTCATTATTGTATTCTCGGAGCCTATCACCGATGAAGAGGGGAATAACCTGGGTGTGCTTGCTATGTCGGTGGACAGCAACTTCTTCCTGGGGCAACTCGGAGACATTAAAATCAATGGTCAAGGAAGAGTTGAAGTACTGAGTCGGAGCGGCATCATTATGTATGATTCACTGGACCCTTCCGTTGTGGGACAAACGCTGGAAGAAGATAAGGACGCGATGGGAATTATCGAGGCTAGAGCCACCGACAAAGTGAAAATCACTTCGATGGATCGAGAAGATACCTACTATCGTATTAATCAGATTCCGGGTGCAGATCTCTCTGTGCTCATTATTGACGATTATGACGATATCAAGCGTCCGATAGAGGATATGCAGCGCCAGATGGTTATCGTGATATTGATCGGGATTGCTCTGGCTATTGGTGTGGGATTGCTGATTTCTCGCAGTATTACAAGACCTATCATACGTCTGAGCGGTCTGTTCCAACAGCTTGCTCAAGGCAATCTGACCGTTAAGGCCAATGGCAAGTATAACAGCGAATTCAAGGATCTGGCGGAGAGCTTCAATGGTATGGTGGAGCAGAACAGGAACCTTATTACCGATATGAACAGTTCGATTCATGTCCTTCAGGCCAGCACTCAGGAGTTGGAGGAGACATCCAGACAGACGGCAAGATCCATTGATGAGACATCGGCAACGTCCATGGGGATTGCCAAAGCCATGGAGGCTCAATCGGAAGATACCGAGCAGATTGCAGGCAAATTCAACAGCTTTGGCGATAAAGTGGCTGCCATGAACAGCAGTGCACAGGATGTGAAGGCAAGAGCAGATGAGATCGAAACGGTATTCCACAACGGGAATGAAGTCGTGAATGAACTGATGCGTATCAATGAGGTGAACGAACGGGAAGTGGAGAAAATCTCGGAGATTACCGTCAAACTTCAAACCAGTTCGGGCAGTATTAGTCAGATCACGGAAGCCATCAGCCAGATTGCGAAGCAGACCAATCTGCTTGCATTGAATGCTTCCATTGAAGCATCAAGGGCAGGTGAGCATGGCAGAGGATTTGCGGTTGTGGCCGAAGAGATCCGCAACCTGGCAGAGCAGAGCTCCCGCCAATCCAAGGAAATCTCCAGCATTATCGAGCAGAATCTGGCCGATGTAGCCGAGAACAACCAAAGTGTTGCAGAGATTCATACCATCTCCTCCAGACAGGATGAGCTTGTCTTGCAGACTCGTCAAGCGTTCGATGTGATTCTGGAGAAGGTAACGGTTATCAATCGACAAATTGCCACGATGGCAGGACAGATGCAGGAGATGTTACAGAACAAGGATGACGTACTGGAGTCTGCCCATAGTTTGTCGGCTTCAGGAGAGCAGGTATCCGCTTCGGTTGAAGAGGTAACAGCAACCATGATGGAGCAATCTTCAACAGTACAGCAGTTGGCCAACATGGTTGATACGATCGATCAATTGACGCAAAAGCTGGCCGAATCGGCTGCGCGATTCAAGGTGGAGTAAGGGTCTCAGCTTCATTAAAACAAAATAACACGAACAAAGGGATGTCCCCTGTCATATTCATGACTTATAGGACATCCCTTTCTTTTTTAGGGTCTCGATCAATGTGCTTTAGTCCATTTAGTGATCAATAAGATGCAACAGTTGAGGGAGAGGTGTGCGAGGCTTGGGCATAGGCTGATCTTTAGCGTTAAAATACCCCATGTGTAGTGTACCTACTATTTTTTCCTCAGATGTCACACCAATGGCTTCACAGAATAGTGGATTTTCGTTGAAAGGACTTGTCTTCCATACGACGCCAATGTGTTGTTCCCAGGCGAGCAACTGTATGTTCTGGATCAGTGCCGAGGTTGCAGCAAAAGCCTCTTCCCACGCCTTGGAGGGCAGGTTGGCTGTCATAACCACAACCAGATGCACAGGTGTCTGTGCACAATAGGCCGCTCTGATTTGTTGTCCGTACTTTGTTACAAATTCAGGATTGCGTGTACTCAATACAGCGCTTGCGAATGTTTCTCTGCCCTCATTCATAAACAGAATGAAGCGCCAAGGTTCCTTTTTGGAGTGAAAAGGAGCCCATATCGCGTCCTCCAGAATCTCATGAATCGTTTCCAAGGGAATGGGTAGGCCATTAAATTCCTGAATCGTACGTCGTTCGATCACGGTCTGCCTAAGACTTGTTTTGGGTTTCATCATGTCCCTCTATAACTCGAAGGAAGCAGCGATCTCATCAATAATTTTGCTAAGACCGATGGGACCGTATCCTGCAAACCACAGGTTGGCATCACCGATATATACATGATCGTTCTTAACTGCATTCAGATTGGCCCAGATGGATGTATTCATGATGTTATTAAGCACTACCTTGTTTTCTTCCCCAGGACGCAGAATGATAAACAGTCGATCCGGGTTCAGCTCAGGCAGAATTTCCTCGGAAATTGCCACATTCCATGATCCCTCGAAATCTACACTGTCTACTGAAGCAGGGGTTAATCCCAGAGCACCAAACAGAGTGAAGTTATCATCAGGTTTAATCAACTGGAGCTGTTTATCCTGCACGCGCATGTAGGCCACCGTTTCGTCTTTGGCTTTTACGGCAAGCTCATCATGGGTTTGGGTCACTTTGGCATCATAGGCATCTTTGACCGCTTGCGCTTCTTTTTCTTTGCCAAGAACGGTTGCCGTTTCCATGAATCGCTCCCAGTCTCCTTTTTCTTCATTATCAAAAAGGATCGTTGGAGCAATCTTGGAGAGTTGCTCATAGTTTGCTTCATTTAACGTTTTGGAGGCCAGAATGAGATCCGGCTCAACCTGGAGCAATGCTTCAAAATTGGGAGACTCGCCGGAACCTACGGCAGTGGTATCTTTCATCTGATCTGCCAGATATTCAGGGAATCCGAGATCGTTATACGTTACCATGGCTGTTGGTTCAATGCCGAGAGCGAGTAACTGGTCAGCAAAGACGTAGAGCATACCCGCAATTTTTTGGGGTTCGGCAGGAATTTCGATATCCCCTTTAATCGTAGAAATGGTGCGTGTATTCTCACTTCCCTGTTCAGCGGTTGATGGTTCTGCCCCACTGGATTCGGGTGAAGGGGAGTTCCCACTGTTCTGGGAAGTCCCACAGCCCGCAAGCATGCTGCATAGAACAAGAACGGTTATAAGGAATCGTCCTGATTTGAAAAAGGTAGAGAAGCGTTGGTTATTAGGTAAAGACACGTTGTACACACCCTTTAATTGATTTTGATTATCATTATCAAAATAATTATAGGTCCATTCCAAATTGTAATCCATGGATATTCCTGTTTAATGCATGGACGTTTGGCTCAGGAACAATTGACTAACCCGATTCAGAAACAGATCATGGGCCAAGGAAGTATAACAGGAGTAGGGGGAGGAATCGCCCAATTCATAGACTTGATTCATACGAACCGCCTCCCATTGCTGCCAAATTGAATTTTGCATAAGCGATGCTACAGTGTGCGCACGCTCGTCTGCTTGGCCACTTGTAAACAGAATGAAGTGTTCAATATCCGACTGAACCAGCTGTTCCAGTGACATTATACGGGAATGGGATACGTGGTGTAGGGCTTGGGGTACGGATAACTGCAAATCATCATAGAGTACCGTACCCAGATTACGGTTGCCGTAGACCCGGAACTGTCCATCTTCGTATTGCGCCACAGCGACAGGGCGGTCATCGATGGCATGCTGTATACTGGAGATTTTTTGTTTGACCGATAGATCATAACGTTCCAGCCATTCTTCACCAGCTGTTATTTTGCCAACGGATTGTGCAATGGAGTACAACTGTTTACGCCAATCTCCAGCAAAAGATATGGTGCAAGTGGAGGCAATATGCCGAAATAATTCGGCTTTTTTGGGCTCTTCATAATCGGTTCCTTCATACCCAATGATCAGTTCCGGGTGTGCGTTCATTAATAGTTCCAGATCAGGCTGATCTCTGCCCACTTGAATCACATTTTTGAATTCATATGATGTCCTATGGACCGGATTAATCAGTGCCGCATAAGGCTCAATACCAAGGGCAAGCAGATGCCCCGTATAGGGATGGGCAAGTGAAGCGATACGTGTTACGGAGCGATGCTTTTTAATATAAACCATGGGAGACAATCCGGTGGTTGCTTTGAATTTTCGGCTAAAATAGAATTCATCTTCATACCCGACCTGGCGGGCTGTTTGTTTGATCGTGTTGTCCGAGGCCAGTAGCAGATCACCGGCTTCCCGGATGCGTACGGCGTTCAAATATTCGATGGGGCCTTGTCCAATCATTTTTTTGAACAATCTGGAATAACGGTTGACACTCAGTCCAGCCATTTCAGCCAGTTTTTCGCGTGTGAAGTTATCCTGATAATGTGTATTGATATATTTTTGGCTCTGCCTTACCGCTTCCATGGCGGTACCTTCCTGGGATTTTTGCTTCTTTTGCTTCAATAGGACAAGACAAAGTTCCTGAAAGAGGATCTGACGTGCCATTCCAGCCCATGGATCTTCCTTCTGCCCACCTTCATGGATTTGAATGGCGAGAACGGGAGCTGAGGGAACAACAGCGGCAATGAATTCAAGATGTGGATCAATAACTCGTTGCATGTTGCCATCTAGTTCTTCGTTGTAGACATTGTAGGTTAAGGTGACACATTCAAAATCATGCTGTACCTCGGTGGTTGCGATACAGGTGTGAGAAGGCGGGACGGAAAGGACTTGAGGAGCGCATAGGGAGATGACTTTGTCTTCGACTTTGACGGTTAAGATCCCTTTGATCACAATAAGCAGCGTATGATGTGGACGGGATGGAAAGGACACTTGTTCAGCATTGTTGTCGACACGCCGGGCATCAATGAGCCTATATAAAAGATTCATGAGTTTCATCTGATCTTCTCCTGACTGCTGTGAATGTACATACTATACTGCTGCTTATAAAAGTTATCTATATCAAAATGTAATGCACTTCTGGTTCAGCAGCTTCATGAATTGATCCAGCGCACTGCTGACATACCGATCCTCACCGCGGACAAAGGTTGTCGTGGTATGGGTAAAACGATCTGCCAGATCAAATACGGAGAATTCATCCGGTTTCTTGTGAATAACATTGCACGGCATAATGGTAAAAGCAATTCCAGACTCCACACAGCTGAGCAGGTTTTCCATCGTACTCACTTCGATGATATTACGTGCGGACAACCCTTCTTCCTGCAAAAATTCTTCGGTCATTTCACGATACGGACAGCCCTCGGGGAAAACAACCCACGATACTTGGCACAGACTTTCGGGTGGTGTATCCATCTGCTTGGAGATGATATGAACCGTGTCCTGCATCTCGTATTCCACCTTCAAACCTTCTTTCACACAAGCCCCGCTAATAAAAGCACCATCAATCTCATCGTCCTGTATTTTCTTGCGCAGTACTTTGGGTGAAGTGGCGTTGACGAGTGAGATGGACACCTTCGGGTAGGTTATCTGATATTCATTCAGGATCTCCATAAAACGGCTGGATGCCGCCGTTTCTACAATGCCGATTTTTAGCGTGCCGGAAGGCTCCCCGGGATCGGTCATATCCTGCTTCAGATCGTGCAAAAGATTGTGAATTCGTGTGGCGTACTCAATAAACTGTTCTCCTTTGGAGGTCAGTACAACACCTTTGGGAAATCGGTTGAACAACTGGATTTGATATTCCTGCTCCAGTTTTTTGATGCGCGTAGTGACATTGGATTGCGCGTAATTCAGTTCTTTGGCGGCCTGTGAGATTTTGCCTGAACGCGCCACCGCGAGAACAATATCGATATCGGAAAGTTCCATGCTGTATCCTCCTGAACGTGGATTACCTTCAATTACTTCTGCAGATGCTGATGTTAGGTATCTCTCTGAGAGATACCACTATATATTTCAATCATTTTACGATATATCGGAGCCGCCGTACAATATCCTTAATGACAAAGAGAGTAGGGATATGACATGGATAACATGAATACACGTTCAACATTATTAAGCCCGGTAACGATTCATCAGTGGCAATTAAGGAACCGAATTGTGATGGCGCCGTTGACCCGGGGATTTGCTGATGATCGGAAGGGGACCGTAACGGATAAGATAGTCGCATATTATGAGCAGCGTGCGCGAGATGGCGTGGGACTGATCATTACCGAGGGCATTAACCCGAATCTGGCAGGCAAAGGCACTTACGGCATCCCCGGTTTATATACAGATGAACAGACGACTTCTTGGAAAAGGGTAACGGATGCTGTCCACAGACATGGCGGCACCATTATTGCTCAACTATGGCATGTCGGCAGGTTGTCCCACTCCGATCTGATCGGAACCTCTCCAGTGGCACCTTCCAGCCTTGCGGCAGAGGGAAGAGTGCATAAGCTACATAAGCCGTATCAGGTTCCCCAAGCGATGAGTACACAGGATATAGCGGATACGATTCAGCATTTTCAGACGGCTACCCGCAATGCGGTTCTGGCAGGGTTCGACGGGATCGAGCTGCATGCTGCGCATGGGTATCTGATCGACCAGTTTATTAATGAGAAGACTAACCAAAGAACAGATGAATATGGAGGCGACACTGCGGGCAGATTGCGGTTCCTGCGGGATATTATTGTGGCTTTGAAAAAAGAGATCCCTGTGGATCGCATATCGGTACGATTTTCAGAGAAAAAGGATGATGATGCATCCTATGCTTGGGTAGACAAAGCTGGAATGATCGATGCATATCTGAACTTGTTCCGTGAGACGGGAATTACGATCTTGCATCCCTCAACAGATCAATATACAAAAGCGTGGGAAGGGGAGCAGTCTTTTCACGAACGGATTCGAAGTCAGTGGGATGGAATCATCATTGGTGTGGGGGATTTGGATGTTCAGACCGCAGAGCACGCGATTGGTAAGGGAAGCATAGATCTGGCTGCGTTCGGCAGACCGTTTATCGCCAATCCAGATCTGGTACAGAGATTGCATACGGGTCAGCAATTGGTCGAGTATAATGCGAATGCACATTTGCCTGTTTTGGTGTGAAAATAAAGTGGAAAAAAGGGCAGAACAGGCTGCCCTGAGGTTCAGATACTTTTTGAGTGATCCAGCGGTTTCATTTCGTTTCTTCTTGTTGAGCTTTTTTCGATATGCCAGAGAATAATCATAGACAACGCATAGAACAGACTGACAGCCAGAATAATGATCCATACACTTTCCATGTCCATGCTTTTGATGAAAATGCCTGTCAAATATGGACTAAGTGTATAACCCAGGCAACCTACGAATAACAGCAAGCCATTAAACCGCCCCTGATGTGTATCGGGTACACGCGAAGCAATATACAGGTTGATATTGGTCTGCACGAGAATCTCTCCAATGGTCCACAGCACCGTGGATAAGGCGACGATGGAAAAATGGGGGAAGTAACCCAGCAGGTTCAAGGCTCCAAATCCGATTCCATAGAAGAGTGCGCCTGTAGCTATCGAGTTTAGGGCAGTTAATTTGCGTGTAGCAGACAGGATCACGGTGGTAAGAATAATGACGCTAATGGCATTGATGGTCATGACAGAGCCGTAATATGCTGCTCCGTTCTCGCCAAATGAATGATTCATCTGGAGTGGGAGGCTGAATGAGTATTGCATATAGATAAAATAGTTAAGAAATGACACAACGATGAAGAAGGCAACAAGTGGATTTTTCAGCAGTAGTCTGAATAACGGCGAAGGCGGTTGGCTCAATCGTTGTTGTTCTTGTTGTCCAGCATGTTCGCTGTTTGTTGATGCCAATTCCTTGCGTGTGCCGATCTTAACCTGGTTGATGATGATAAAGGTAGATATCAGAAACACGGTACCGATACTTATAAAGACAATGTTGACATGATCCTTGATGAAAAAACCAGCGATCAGTGGTCCGATGGCTATACCCAGATTGGCCCCCAGATACATGAGGGAAAAGGCGGACTTTCGCTCTTTCTCCTCCGTACACAGTTGAATAATCAGTGCATTATAAGCAGGTCGGGTGATACTGATGAAAAACATGACTGCAATCAGAAGATAACCAACGGTAATGGTGCCTGACCAAAAAGAGCAGCTTATAATCATGATGGCAGACAACAGTTGCCCGATGACAATAATTGTTTTTTTGCCCATAAGATCGCTTAAATAGCCGCCGAGAAGTACACCGGGTCCGCTAATCAGGGCTGCCATGGACACAAAGATCCCTGCACTGACCACATTCATACCCATCTGCAACGTAAGCACCAAGGTAATCAGGGAGAATACAAAATCTCCCGTACTGTTAATCGTTCTTGCTAAACAGAGATAATAGATATCGCGGCTCAGACCCGCGTAGGTTTTGAATAAAGACAATAATTCCAGCCCTCCCCAAGATAACCGTCACTCCAGACCAAAAACAGTGAGGATGATCCGTACATCTTATACGGTTTCAGCAACCGTCACTTCAATCTTGAAGCGATCGTACATATCCAGCAGGGTTTGACGCAATTCCTCGAACGAATCACCCTCCACAATAGCATAGCCTGATCGGGTCATGGTATCGTTGACGTCCCCGGCGCGCTGCCCCACTTGATAGGATACATTGAACTCAATGATGCCAGGGATATCGGCATAATCCTCTATCCCGGATATGTGTTGAATTACCCCTGCGCGTGAAGGGAAGCAGATCATGCCTGTGAATTTATGGCTCGTCTCCTGTTGCTTAAATTCATATATTCCAACTTCCAGATCAGTGACGGCTTCGAAGAAATCAACGCCATGGGTGTTCTTGATACAAGGAGGCATAACATGTGATCCCCCGATTCTTGCACCAATTTCTCCAAACACCACTTCTCCTTCCGGAGTCAGAAAAAGTTCGGCATGTGTTACGGAATGATTGATACCCAAGGCAGCAATGACCTGTTCATTGAGTTCTTTGATGTGATGGATAAAATCAGCTTCCGTGCCTTCAGGGAACGTAATACTGGCTGGAGGTTTCTGCTTCGTCGCAATATCCAGGCAGTTATAGAGGTATTGGGAAACAGATGCAAATACAACCTTGCCCTTGGACACAATGGAATCACAATGAAACTCCGTACCGTGGATGAATTCCTCCAGCAAATCCCTTTGCTGTGCTTGTCTTGTATGGTGTAGATAATGTACCAGTTCATCCATGCTGGATAATTTGAACGTATTGATACTTCCATATCCGCTGAGTGGCTTCACAATAATCGGGAAGCCGTGTACAGCAGTGAAACGAATATAGTCCTGTTCATGTAGAGCAATTGCAATTTCGGATGTCCGAATTCCACGTTGATGCAGCATTTGTTTCATGATCCATTTGTTGCGAACAGCCTCAGCCTGATTGCGCTGCATACCGGGGATCCCGAACTCAGAACGGAGCTGACCACCGATCTCAATCGCATTCTCACCCGGCGTTAACAGAGCAGAGATGCAATGGGATTCTCGAATCTGCATTATATGCTCCCGGATGGCATCTACGGACTCCAGATGATCGACATATCTAATTTCATCAAAGAAGTCCCTGAGGACCTCATCATGATGCAAATTATGCCGTTCAATAATCAGAATTTTCTTGTGATCCGTCAATTTTTGCAAAGGTTTAACGAAGTTTAATCCAGTTGGAAGCCTAAAATCAGATATGTATACAATGGTTTTCATACGTTCTCGTATATCCCCTTTCAACAAAATACTAAAAATAGTAAAAATTCATTTCATAACATTATAGCTCAATATTTTCCATTTTGAATACACCTTTTGGTTAAAAATATGAACCAAAATACATATTTATGTTGCGTTAAAGTGTTAATTGACAATAGGAAATTTTTGGTATACTATCTTTAGCGGATTAGAAATAAAAAGGAGGAAATAGAAATAAATGGAGATCGTTAAAGAGAAATATGCCATACTGGGAACGCTGGGAGACGATGAAGGATTCCTGACTTGTAGCATGCATATCGCGAAAAAGCTAGGCAACTCGGAACGTATCAAGCCATACCCTGAATTTGAAGCGGCTGCGGAAGACTTGAGATCAGGGATCATATCCTGCTTACTGGTCCCCGGGGCGTATCCCAAGCTCAACAGCTTTATCATGGATTCTGAACTAGCGGTGTCTGAGAGCTTTGTGGAGAAAATTCCTGCGCTGGTTCTATCCGGCTTCCATGCGGTATGTCCCGATCAGATCGATATTATCTATCATCATCCAGCAACCACATACTTGTTATCTGAACTTGATACAACCTATAGAGAGAACAGCACCGTATCGTCCAACCCTGAAGCTTGCAGGAAGGTCATGCACAACACGGAGAAGTCCATTGCGCTCACGAATCAGCTATGCGCTGATCATTACGGGCTTGTGACCTACAAAGTATTGCGTGAGGGAATCAATATGCCATGGGTATGTTTTACTCAAAATACACAGAGGGTGAATACAGTCATATGAAAAGAATTGCTATTATACTGGATAAAAATTTGGAACCTGGCGCCGCCGCCAATGTGGCTGCCCTGTTAATGGGACAAGCAGCCCTGAATGAGCCGGGGTTATATTCTGATCAACCTGTGCTGGATCATAGCGGCGTTCAGCATGCGGGCATCCGATATAGCACTGTCATTCTGAAGGCCGGGGAGAATCAACTGATCAATCTGGCCAAACTCTGCTCTGACGACAGCGGGGGACTGAGCCATGTTGTTTTTTCACAGACAGGCCAGTCGCTCGACAATGCCTTTGAACAATATGCAGTTGAGATTGCTTCGATGGAATTGGAAGCTACCAAAGTGGTAGGTGTCATTGTATGGGGCGAGGATGATCAAGTTAGGGCAGCGACCAAAAAATTCAGTGTCATGAAATAAGGGAAAAGGGCAGAAGCGGATCTTAGAGATCACTCTGCCCTTCTTTATATATGAAAGAATTGTTATAGAGGTGGTTCTCGGTACTGAAAACCGCCCTTTTTGAACACGCACTTATAGATGTTTGCTGACAACGGCTGCTTTCTTTTCCGTAAAGTAATACACCAAAGCGAGCAGCGGCATGATTAGACCAATCAGCGTTGTGAGACTCCAGCCCCCGTTAGCATAAGACCAGCTTCCAAGAGATGAACCAATCGCACCGCCGACAAAAAAGATCGACATGAATATGCCATTCACACGTCCTCTCGCTTCACTTCCTAAGGAGTAGATAATGCGTTGACCCAGCACCAGATTTCCTGAGACAGCCATATCTAGTGTGATCGCGACGATCACAAGCAGTATCAGTGCTAACGTGGAGTGACTCTGGAACGCATAAGCAAGACCAAACGAAGCAGCAGCGATCACCATGGCAGCACCCGTCAGAATACGTGTTAATCCGCGATCAGCCAGTCTCCCGGCAATAGGAGCGGCAATAGCACCTCCGACACCAGCCAGTGCGAACCAGGCAATGCCTTGCTGTGACATGTCAAAATCGTTAGCGAGCCTGAGCGGAACCGTAGTCCAGAACAAGCTGAAAGCACCAAACAGACTGGCCTGATAGAACGCCCGGCGGCGCAGCAGCGGCATCGTTCTGAACAGTGTGCCCAAGGACACGATTAATTGCCCGTATTTCAAGGTGGGTTCAGGCTGGCGAGCAGGAAGAGCACGTGATAGGAGCAGCATTAGAAGTGTTATGACAATGGCGGAGAATACAAAGACCGTCTGCCATCCGAAGAGGCTGGTGATAAAGCTTGCGACAGGACGAGCCAGCATGATGCCCAGCAACAGACCACTCATTACATTGCCAACAACCCGTCCGCGCTGTTCCTCGGAAGTAAGATATGTCGCATAGGGCACCAGAATTTGAGCGACAACAGAACCTATACCAATGAACAGAGAGGCAGTCAGAAATACAACAGCTGTAGTTGAGAAAGCCGCAGCAATCAGGGCAACAACCAGTACGATGAGGAAAAGAACGACCAGGCGTCGATTCTCGGTAATGTCACTGAGCGGCACGATAAACAGCAGACCAATGACATAACCAATCTGAGTCAACGTTACGATCAATCCGGCAGCGGCAGAAGACAGACCCGTTGTCATACTGATCGGACCGATAACGGTCTGAGCGTAATACAGGTTTGCCACGATCAATCCACAGGCTGATGCCAGCAAAAAAATAATCCAGGTGGGCACAGGTGCCTTCTTCACTTGTTGTCTCATATCCATCATAATCATCCTCCACAGTTCTAAATTGGTATTCCCAATAAATAGGTGATATTTAAAAACGTTAATTACTAAACGGTGTGTTCACTAATTACAAATATATAATAAACTAAACGTACAGTATTGTAAATAGGCTCTACATATTTTAATGAGAATATAAATGAGGATGAAAAGGTGAGCGGAGGAAGGAATTGTGTGTACTCATGACAGTTTAGTATAATGAACGTATCGTTTTTATGAATAATACTGCTGATTAAATATATTTTATACATCCAGGAGGGCTCAAGATGACTGCCAAAAGAGGACGTCCGCGTAACATGGAAACCCAGAATGCCATTCTTACAGCATCGTATGAGTTGTTGTTGGAGCACGGATTCGGGGTGGTTACAATCGAGAAGATTGCTGAACGTGCACAGGTGAGCAAAGCCACTATCTACAAATGGTGGCCGAATAAAGGCGCTGTCATCATGGACGGATATATGTCTGCTGCAACGGCAAGATTGCCAGTGCCGGATACAGGCTCGATATTGGAGGATATACGCATACATGCGAGTAATCTGGTTCGTTTTTTGACCAGTCGGGAAGGAAAAGTGATTACACAGATTATTGGGGAAGGGCAGTCGGATGCAGGGCTCGCCGAAGAATACCGTACAAGGTACATCCAACCACGTCGGCGTGAAGCTCGGGGAATTCTGGAGAAGGGTGTAGAGCGCGGTGAATTAAAGGCAGGGGTGGACATTGGATTATACATTGATCTGATCTATGGGCCAGTGTTCTATCGTATGTTAGTGACGGGGGAAGCGATGGATGATGCGTTTGTAGATGTGATGCTTCGTTCATTGTTGGAAGGCATTCAGTCCAAGTAGATATAGGGATAGTCGCGATACAAGTGGGAGGAAGAGGGAAGAGGGCGATTCTTAGGAATCACCCTGGAAGGAGCACATGTATATTGTACGTGGGAGATTGTTAGACCTGGAATATAGGTGAGATGGCTGTGGGCCACGAATCTGTAGCATTAGAGGAAAGGAAGGATGAGTGCTGGGTTAACACCGGGGGTTCATTCCATACCGAACTGGGCAGTTCGCGGCGTAATACAGGGGCAACTTCCTTGGCAAAACGCTCCACTTGCTCCAGTTGCTCGCTATGCGTCAGTCCATCTACGCTGATACTCAGCACCTGATGTCCGTAAGCGGCATGATAGTCCAGAATTTTCTCAATGACCTGCTCCGGACTGCCGATTAACGCAGGACCTCGTGCAATGTTATCCTCCAGATCGGTAAAGGGCGACTGATTATGCTGTGCGGCGGCGGTGGCATGGAACGCTTCATAATATGGCTTATAGCGGCGAATGGCTTCTTCACCCGTATCCGCCAGATAGAGACTGCCGGCACCAGAGCCAATCACTGCTTGCTGCGGATCATGACCATAATAATCGAGGCGCTCCCGATAATGATCAATTAACGCTTTATATTTGGCTTGCGGGTGAAAAGAATTCGACGTGAAGAGCGGCTCGCCATATTTAGCAGCCAGTTCGGTCGAGACCGTGCTGGACGCGCTACCATGCCAGATTGGGATGGACTGCTGAAGCGGCCTGGGCCACGTGGTCACTCCCTCAAGCGGAGGGCGATACGTTCCCTTCCAGGTTACATTCTCTTCAGACCACAGCCGTCTTAGCAGATGATAGCGTTCATCGAGTGAATCCCATTGTTCCTCTTCGCTTATGCCAAACAGCGGATAGTGCCGAGGGTCATTGCCTTTCCCGATAATCATCTCCAGCCGTCCGCCCGATAATTGATCCAACGTGGCATAATCCTCGGCAACCCGGACCGGATCAAGTATACTAAGCACAGTGACGGTGGTTAGTAACCGAATGCGTGTGGTTGCTGCGGCTATTGCGGTTAATACGACAGGTGGCGAGGAAGATAGAAAAGGCGCACCGTGTCGTTCACCGATCCCATAGGCATCGAAACCCAGTCGTTCAGCCAGCTTTGCTTGCTCTAATATATTATGGAATTTCTGCTGAGTTGTCAGAGCTTCCCCGGTTACGGCATTAGGCAGATTCATCATGAGACTAAACAAGGCAAATTTCATCTGACCTTCTCCTCGAACTGAATTGATAGTATTTGTGTCGTATAATCCTATTGAAATAGTAGGATATGTAAGTTGGATTAAATGTATCACGTTCTCACGGATTCTTCTAATGGATTTTTTCTATAAGCAGGAACAGCGAGGCCTCCTTGCATAAATGTGAAGGGAATTGCCACGATTTTTATTGACCGCTGTAAAATTTAGGATTAAAATTGTGCTTATCATATAAATTCAAAATTATGGATTTTCATTGTGGAGGTGGGATACATGGAACCTACAACTACGATACGCTCATATATTGAGGACTACATCAGGAAACAGGGGTACACCCTGCAGTATTTTGCCGATATATCGGGAGTTAACGCTGGAACGCTTAGCGCAATTATTAAGGGGACTCGGCCCATCGCTATGGCGCAACTGGATCTGATTACCCAAGGCATGAAGCTGGAAGAGGGGTATTTCTACGAGATTTATGGGGCTGAATGTTTCGTGGAATCGGCACCTCATTGGAGGAGACTGGAACCTTTCCTGCAACGCTGTGCTGAATTGGACAAGCTGGAATGTATTCATAAAGTTATCCAGGAAGTGACGGATGATCGCTCGTATATCTCCGAGTTGTTTGAGATGGCCGAAGGCATGCTTGAACGTGGACAGACGAAGGCTGCACGGATGTTGTACGAATGTGTGGCGGAGTGTGAGAAATATCAACATTCGGAACGTCTGGCTCTGTGCCAGTATCGCATCTTCACCCTCTCGCTTGGTCAGAATCAACATGATAACCTGCGGGCCGCTGTGCACTTTGAACCGTATATTAATCGGTTGGATGAGGAACGACAACTGGATGCGATTAAGGATTTGGCGAATACGTATCTGGCTTTAAGGTATTGGGACAAGGTATTTGATTTGGCAGAAGAATTGGGACAAAAGACTAGTTTCCTGACTTCTTATAAAAAAAGAAAATTAGAAACACCTAGAATTACCTCATATCCTCATTTTGTATACTCGGCATATTCAAATCTATTAAAGGCTGCTGCCTGTGATGGAAAAGAAGAGTACCTTGATGCTCTCCGCTATACAGAGGCGTACTCCAATTTGATTAGAATTGAACAGCCAGATGATGAGGATCTTAAATACATTAATAAATTTAGTGGATGGGCTGAAGTAAATCGGTACTTATACAGACTTATGATGGGAGATTCCGAGGTTATAAGTCCTTATATTGCAATAGTTACAAAGAACGAGGCAGAGGTTTTGCCTGCAATGTTGAAAATAATGGAGGCAGCTAACCACCATAATATAGATGTTGATTCAGTTCTTGAAAAAATGGATTCATATGTTTCAATGTATAGCAAAACCTATGGAGATATTGGAAGTTATACTGAACAGATTACGAATGAACGTTACGTTCAATTCCTCAAAGAGGTATCAATATATCAATTTAATAGAGAAAGATACACAATGGGATTTCAACATTTGTTTGAATGTTTAGAAGTAGCACAGAGTATGAAGAGTGAATCCGTAATTATACAGTGTGTAGGACTGTTTGAAAGACATAGATTCAAAGTTTCATTAGAGTTAGAAAATAGATATAAAACTATAATCGAGGAGGTCTATCGTAACTATGAGAAAAAAGGTAGCTTTGATCGTAGTTTTGTTTAGTGTTGTTTTGTTGATCAATGTCTTTTCTCAGGGCAATATCGAAAATGTTATAATGTATAGCCCAAGCACTCATGGTGGAGCAGGATTATAGGAGATTTACACTGTTTTGAAAAGTAAGTAAGCAATATCAGATCCTGATTTAAGGATGATAATGCTTACTTACTTTTTTTTGTTGATTGACCGATGTAAAATACAGGATTAAAATAACATTTATTATATGTAATTGAATTATAAGTGATTTGGATGACGGAGGTGAGATCGTGGAATCGGTACCTACGATAAAAATACATATTGAGAAATACATGAGAGAGAACGATCTCAAGTTGCAGCATTTTTCCGATATTACTGGGATTAATGTTGGGACATTAAGTGCCATTCTTAAAGGTAGCAGACCAATGTCTATGAACCAACTGAATCAGATTACTTTTGTAGTGGGATTAGAAAAAGGTTATTTTTATAAAAGTTACGGGGTAGAATCCTTCATTGAATCTGCGCCCCACTGGAGACGTTTGGAACCATACCTATACGAGTGTGCTGAACTTAGTAAGCTGGATTGCATACAACAAGTTATTACTCATGTGACGGACGATCGATCTTATATAGAAGAGTTATTTGAAGTAGCTGAAGGCTTCTTTGCTAGAGGATTAAATGAAGCAGCTCTTATTTTATATGAGTGTGTTGCAGACAGTGAGAAATATCAACACTCAGAGCGGTTGGCCTTATGCCAGTACCGCATTTTCCTGCTTAATAAAACGCTGAATAAATTTGATAATCTCAATGCAGCCGTAAAGTTTGAACCGTATATCGATAAATTGAATGAGGAAGTACAATTAGATGCCATTAAAGATTTAGCTAATATATATGCTTCAATTAGCTTATGGGATAAGGTTCTGGAATTGGCTCAAGAACTGGAACGGAGAGTTAACTTTCAGATTAAATTTCAAAATAAAAAGCATAAAACTAAAGGTAGTAAATCCTTTTATCCTCTATTTGTTTATAATGCTTATGCTAATCTGCTACAGGCTAATGTCTCTGAAGAGCGAAAACAATATGTACAGGCATTAAGGTACATAGATATATATGAAAATATTCTGGATGAAATTAAAAGTCCAACTAAAGAAGAACAAGATTTAATAAAGCTATTAATGGGGTGGGCTAAGGGTAATCGATATTTATATACATTATTTTTAGGTGGTTTCGAAATTCTAGATGTATATTTAGATTATCTTGATGCCAATCCTAAAGAAATCCTAACAGCTTTCGTATATATCGTGAAGTGTGCTAATCAGTATTCGTACAATATTAATTACGCATTGGATAGATTCCATAATTATCTTGATAAGAACAGGCTAGTTAACTACGTACTAGGGACGAATAATTTGCATGATTTGAATTTTAGCTATACTCACTTATTCTACGAACTAGCAAAATACAATTTAAATCAAAACCAGATTCAGCAGGGGATCGAACATTTAATTACTAGTTTCGAACGTTCTGTCTCAAGTAATGATGACATGATGTGTATCAAATGTATTGACTTATATGGAAAGTATAGAAATCACGCTAGTAAGACCCAGGAAGAGCAGTATACAAAACTAATAGATAAGTTAAGTGTACCAACTTTTCGATAGTAAAACATCTGGGGAAGGACGATGAAGACAATGTCCAATATACGTTACTATATTGAAAGTCACTTGAAGAATAAGGGATATAATCTACAGCAATTTTCAGAAATCGCTGACATTAATGTGGGCACATTAAGTGCTATCATTAAGGGAACCAGACTTATTTCAATGAACCAACTAGGCCAAATCACATCAGCAATGGATTTAGAACAGGGGTACTTTTATGATATGTATGGTGTGGAGTGTTTTATTGAATCTGCACCCCATTGGAGACGCTTAGAACCGTTTATATATCGTTGTGCTGAGATTGGCAAGCTGGATATTATTCAACAAGTCATTACTCATGTGACAGATGATCAATCCTATATTGATAAGTTATTTGATGTGGCAGAGAGTCTCTATAGTAAAAGCATGAATGAAGCGGCACTAATTTTATATGAATGTGTAGCCGACAGTGAGAAATATCAACACTCGGAGCGGTTGGCCCTTTGCCAGTACCGTATTTTCCTACTTCATAAAACACTGAGTAAATTTGATAATCTCAATGCGGCGGTTAAGTTCGAACCGTATATTGATAAATTAAATGAAGAAGTGCAATTGGATGCAATTAAAGACTTGGCCAACGTGTATAATACGATACATTTGTGGGACAAGGTCGAAGCATGGGCACGGGAACTGGAACGGATTGCAGAATTTCAATTAAAAATTCAATCCCGTAGGCGAAAAAATAAAAAAAGGCTAACAGCCTATCCTCTTTTTACATATGTAGCCTATGCAAACTTATTAATATCAAGCGTTTATGATGCCCGCAAGAAGTACGATAAGGCCATAAATTATCTGAAAAAATACATGGAGATAATTGAGATAGAGAACCCTACAGAAGAGGATCAAGAAATAATAGATTTATTCAAAAAATGGGGGGAGGGTAATCGACTGTTGTACCAATTAATGCTTGGTCAAGAAAGTGTAATCGATTCTTATTTGGATTATATCGAAAACAACCCGTCAGAAATGTTAGCTGGATTGGTTAATATTTTGCAATCGGCTAATCAGTATTCCTTTAACATTGACTATGCCTTGATTCGATTCGAAAATCAGATCAAATTAATTAATACGGATATGCAAAATAAAAGTGGATATAACGATCAAATGTTTAACCGCGTGAATCAAGACTTTTATTATGAATTGGCAAGGTATCAAATGAAAAAACGTAATTATTCAATTGGAATGGATGCCTTACTTATATGTTTAGAGCTCTCATCTTCAAGTAAAGATGATCTGATGTGCATTAAATGTTTGGATCTGTATGGGGAGTATCGGAGTGAAGCCGATGAATCACAAATGAAAAAGTACAAAAATGTAATAGAAAAGTTAAGCACACCAACTTTTTGATAATGAAATATCTAAGAAGGGACGGTGAAGAAAATGTCCAATATACGTTCCTATATTGAAAATCACTTGAAAAATAAGAGATTCAAGACGATCACATGCTAGTAAAGTGTGTAGATCTATACGGAACTTATAGACAGCAAGCTAGTTTGTCTCAGCAAGAGACGTATTCACAATTATTTAAGACGATAAATATTAAATAAAACAAACAGCCTATCTGCTTTTGAGGTAGGCTGTTTTGTGTTTTGAAAAGGGATTAGACAGAGCGCAATGCCTTTTCTAAAGATTTGTTTTTACAATATTATGCAAAACATATTATGTTCTAAAAAGCACTTGTAGTCATGAGCGAAACTAATAGCAAACTCATATTAAATGTTTTTCTAGAATGTCCTAGAGGGGTACATGCCATGAGGGAACTAAGTATCTTGAAAGACCAGATCGAGCAGGGTCGGCAAGAGTTGAGTCGCTTGGTAGATCAATATGAAATCTCAAATATAAAAGTGATTGAACAGTCTATGGCACTGGATGAGCTAATTAATGAATATAATCGAGTTACTTTAGGAGTGAACGTAAAGAGGTGTAAAGTATTGTGAAGCTAACTTGAAATCATAGTCATACTAAAAATAGTGTTTGTATGGTGATCATCAATGTTTAATAACAATAGGGCTATATTATGGATTATTATTCATAAAAAGTTTATTTAAGTTTCTTTTGAAAATGATTATATGATTAATCTGAGCACGTTCTCAATTACAAAGAAAGAAAAGAGGTGATTGCAACGTTAGGATATGGATAAAATTTGATTTAAGTCGATGAAGAGAGAATTCTAGATTCAAAGATAACACAGTCATATGATCTTAGTTTCTTTATTAAGTTAGTTAGGTTATTAACGTGACTATTTTAAAACTTATGAGGAGGTTCTATCTATGAAAAAATTTGGGAAAATTCTATTAACAGCAATTATGATTTCTTCTGTATTTTCAACGGTGGCATCTGCTTCATCTGAGGGACCAGTTATAAGTATGAATACGCCTGAAATAGTGAGTAATAATGATATTTCTCAGACAAGTGCAATAGGTATTTTTGATCCTAATTTTAAAGAAAAAGCTAGTTCACAAGGACTTGATCCTGAAACAATTATTGCAGGGTATTATGTTCCTTTTGATAAGACCCGTTCCAATCTATCAAACGATCAGGTGCTTCCTTCTGCGATAGGAGATTACTATCTGAAAAACATTGACATGACCCAAATTACTGGAAATGTTATTGAGCGTGCGATTGGAAAAGGTCCAGCGCCCTTGTCCTTGTCTGTTATTGATGGTGTAGCTACTACGTTCTCTGCTGAGGTTTCTTCGAAAGCTGGATGGGGAGGCGCAGAGATTGCTGCAAAGCTAGGCACGACCTATCAGGCAACTCGTAACTTTAACAAAACATACGGACCAATCCAAATTCCTGCAAATAAAACATATACCATTTACTGCGCACCAACATACAACTACTATTCGTTTCAGATATGGAAACAAGGTTTCTTTTCTGATTCTTATATTGGTACTTATGAGTATAAAGAACCGACGGGTTTATACTTTTACTGGCAAGATACTACTGGTTGGTAACTAGACATAATTTCACAATTTTGGTAATATGGTAGCGCATACAACAGCAATACTATATTATCAAAGGAGAATTTAAATTTGAAAAGTAAAATGATTTCCTTAGTAGCCCTTATCTGTTCACTTGTATTATTTGTTATTGGATTTCAGTTTATTGCTCAAAGTACTGATTGGGGTATGGACAAAGCTATGTTGGTTCTTGCAGAATACCAAAATGTTAAGTCTGATACCTCTGATATCTTTGGTAGTTTCATAAACTCAGAGATTTGGTCGTATAAAATTGAAGGAATATTATTGATATTTTTAGGGATGTTAATGTTATATTTAGCAAATTCATTACGAAGTAAATAAGTAAAAAGTATTCGGGTCCCGAATACTTTTTTTCTTATTTACTGTACTTGCCAATAATCGCTTCAAATATTAGTAAGTTAAAAAGCCTGACAGTAGCCCTATGCCACTTTGAGCTGCGTTTTAATTTGGTCTAATGTAGCTCCGCCTTGGGTTTGGTTGTAAATATACTCAATCATGTCATGCTTTTTCTGATCCATAGCCAGCCTAACCTTCGCCGTCCGAAAATACGTTTCAATGGCCCAACGTTTGCTGTAATAGCTCAGAATTTCTTCATTACTTAGGGAAACATCCGTACTTAGAAAAGCTCTCATTTGCTTGGGATTAAACCCTTCTCCATCTTTCCAACATAGGAGCAAAGCGGCGTTCTCCACTACATTGAGCTTGCCTTCATAGCGATGGTAATCGGAGGAGCCGATGGTCACCAGATCGGTATCCGTTTTCGAGATGTAGGAAGAAAAGCTTTTGTGTGATTGCCGGATGTCTTGCGGATAGAAAATACGGTTCGTTTTAAATCACTAATGAAGTGAAATCCACGCTCCGAACTCGTTTGAAGCACTGAAGCCGATGGATACCAAGAATCCATAGGACGTAGGTTCGGCAGGAAGACATAGGGAAGGCTGAATCAGATCATAAACTAGATCGATTTTGCTTTTCCCTTGCAGATCGTAACGTTCTGTAGCAAAAGGAAACATCTGCTCACCCGAGCGGAGTAGCGTTTTGAGCAAGTACAGTTAGGTAATTACGCTTCTAATGAGAGATAAAGAAGGAAATCAATTGGAGGTTTTTTTTGAAAATAACTCGTGAATACTTCCGTCTGTTTACTAAAATGAGGATTCAATAAAGAGGAACTTATTTTATTTGAATGTGTGGCAGACAGGATGTGCTTAAAGATTAAGCGAACCTTTATGCAACAACCATCTTTATACCCCTTCCCTTCTACTCAAAAATGAGCGACAATAATTACCAGTAAAGAGTTAACTTCTGCAACAAACTGTGCTAAACTGGAGATAATAAAAAAAGAGCAAGGATGCGCGAACATCCCTACTCTTTACAACAGCCGCTTCTAAGGGCGGTGGCTGTGCATAGGTAGCTGAAATAGACCATTACCTTAGCTGGGGCGGTCTATTTCTTTTTGTTTTGATTATTTAAGGCAATGACAATAGTTACAATCAGTCCAATCAAGGTTACAATGAACCCCGCAAAACTGATCATTAATGTCAATACCGTTTCAATCGCCACAGGCATCACCTCCTTTGCAGGAGACTAGCCGACCACCCATATTAGCCATTCTGTTGATAGGAATATTATACCATACATACTATTATAGTGGATACCGTTGCAGCGATCAGAACACATCTGATTTATATGTCTAGTGATTGCAATCGACAACAGTGGGTTTACACCATCAGTATAAGTATAATTTCAGAATTAGTGGGCCTGATAGACCATACTTTTCTTGATTCAATGTACCAACTGCGGGGGTTATTAGTTCCTTTAACCGTGAAGGCCAAGGATCTGTTTCGTTTTTTTCTCTACTCTGACCACTCAAACCAGATTGTGGTGAACAATGAACCCTATGTAGATGAAGAGATGAGTCCGGCTGAGATCAGTAATCTTTAAGCGGATCATATGAGGCGTTTATTTCAAACGGGAGATGGCATCAATCCTGACTTAGCTTTTTTGAGGCAGGTAAAGTAGGGAGATATAAATTAATTTTTGTTTTATGAAAACCACCTTTGCAAACAATCAATTAGTTCTGCAAAGGAATAAAATATGAATTTTTTGGCAATGTATCCTAAAATGTTATACAAAGAGGGGGTGCATGCTATGAGTGAACCGAAGCAGATCAAAGATAAAATCGAACGAAATAGGCATGAGTTAAGTCGTTTGGCGGAGAATCATGGCATGCAGGACAACAAAGTCCTCCGACAGTCCATGGTACTGGACGAGCTTATTAATGAATATAATCGATTCAAATATAAAAGCCATCTCAGGAACAGACAACCGATTGCATAATGCAGTCGGTTTTTTGGTCTAATTAGTGTTCTATAGAAATAGCGTAGTCGACTGTAGCGATACAGTCGGCTTTTTGGCGTTCACCCTGAAACCTATGCGGATAACTTGAAATTCCGTACCAATTCCAGGATTGGCAGGATAGCGAATGATCATTAAAACTGGATATGATGACCCCAGTTATATCCAGATTGATCTGTGAAGGGGGCTCATACAATGATCGGGAGAGGGAGGGATGAACGGAAATGATGGACAAGGTACGCATTTTTTTCGGAAAAAATGTAAACCTGCGCACCAAGTTGCTCCTGTTGTTCCTGGCGCTGACGTTGCTGCCGCTAAGTTTGCAGGGATTGATGAACTACAAGCATTTCTCGCAGACGATGGATCGCAAGACCGAGCAATTCACCATTGATATGGTTCGCCAGATTAACGCCAATCTGAATCGGCTGCTGAAGGACTTTGAGCGGTTGTCGCTCTTGCCGCTTTACGATCAGATGGTGCTTGGCATTCTGGGCAAATACAACGCTTCAATGGGGTCGGGAACATGGGCGAGGTCTGAGGATTATTTGAAAATGAAGCTTTACACATCGGGTCAAGCTTATGACCGGCCCGAGATTCGGGGAATTCATCTGATCAGCAACAGCGGTATTTTGTTCTCCAATCTCGATTCACTGGCGGTCAAGCCGGTATGGGACAGTAGGCAGGATGATTGGTTTGCAGAGCTTGAAGACTCGGAAGGGACATGGCGTCTGCTTCCTCCGCATCAACCCGGCTATTACACGGGCGGTCAGCAAGAATCGTATATATCGGTGGGCAGAGTGCTTCGAGATCCGGGCACGCTCCAGCGATTGGGTTACATTCTGATTGATATCCGTCTGGAGGCCTTCGGTCAACTGTTATCCAATCTGAATTATGAGCAAGATGCAAGCCTGATGATTGTAGACAGCAAGCAGCGTCTGCTGTTCGAACGGACCTCAATCGGAGGGATGTCTGCGTACGACCAGTTGCTAATGCAGGGACAGCTTCAAAGCTATGCAGGAAACCAAAAAGTTATTCTGGATGGGCAGCCCTATCTCTATGTACAACACCATTCCAGCTATTCCGGGCTTTCGGTGATCAGTCTTACACCTATTGCTGTGATTCAAAAGGAGTCGGGTGAGATGCTCACCTTCACAATATGGTTCGCTGTGTTATGTATGGTGGGTATAGCGATTCTGGCGGTTCTGTTATCTTATCGTATCACCCGGCCGCTGATTCGACTGAAGCACCACATGATTCGGGTGGAGCAGGGAGATTTTAGCCAGCGTGTATCACACTTCAGCAGTGATGAATTCGGACAGATTAGCCGGGGCTTTAACCGAATGATGGAAGAGATTCATCGACTGTTCAATGAGGTGTTTCTGTTGGGCATTCAAGAGCGGGAGGCAGAGTTGTCAGCGTTGCAAAGCCAGATGAATCCCCATTTTATATACAACACGCTGGAGTCCATTAACATGATGGCCATTCGCCAGAAGCATGCTGAGGTATCGGACATGGTGACGGCGCTTGGCAAGCTGTTGCGTTATACGATTGATAAGGTGGACCGGATGGTTCCACTTGGAGAAGAACTTGCTTTTGTAGAATCCTATGTACGCATTCAGCAGGTACGTTACGACGGCAAGTTAGAGATTATCTATGACATCGAAGAAGCAATAACGGAGTATTTGATTCCCAAGCTGGTACTGCAACCGCTGGTGGAGAATGCAGTCTACCATGGCATTGAAGGACAGGAAAATGGAAGAGTAATCTGGGTATCTGCCTTGAAATTCGACCATGAGCTGCTGATTAGTGTACGAGACAACGGTAAGGGTATGGCTCAGACAAAGATTGACGAGTTAAATGAGTCTATATCAAAACAGCCTTCCAATGAGGCATTACGTTGCCATGCCGGGGACAGTCTGGGGCTTAACAATATCGCTCAGAGGCTTCGCCTCATGTATGGAGAAGGCGGCAGCCTAAGCATTGATGGAAGTCCCGGGCAGGGACTGGTGGTCACGATATCCATTCAACTTCTACCGAAAGGGGATTGAAGCGCATGTATAAAGTATTGCTTGTAGAGGATGAGACGGTCATCCGTCAGGGACTGAGGGAGCTGATCGTACAAGTGTCTTCTCAGTTTCAGGTAACGGGCGAAGCGTCGAACGGTACCGAGGCACTGGATTTTCTGAGATGTGAGGTGCCGGACGTGTTAATCACGGATATCCGCATGCGTGAAATGGACGGATTAACTTTGGTAAGCAAAGCAAGAGACATGTACCCTGAATTGCTAATGCTCATCATTAGCGGCTACGGCGAGTTTGAATATGCACGCAGAGCGATGGAGTTTGGAGTGTTGAACTACCTGTTGAAGCCCATCGATCGTTATGAACTGGCATTATGCATACAAAAGATTCAATTGCTGCTGGATCGCAGATACGGTATTACAACTCTTTCTATCCCTGAGCCATCTGGCAAAACAGAACACGCTGGTGGAGATACACGGAAGATTATCCGAGATGTGAAGGAGCACATCAAGCAACATCCCGATGGAGATCTGCGACTTCAGACGATAGCAGATCTTGTTAACTTGAACCCTACTTATTTAAGCCAGTTGTTCAAGAATGAAATAGGCATCAATTATTCCGAATACATCACTGAGGCACGTATGGAGCGGGCCAAGTGGTTGCTGATCAACACGGGTCTCAAAATCTATGATGTGGCACGGTTATCCGGGCATCAGAGCCCCAAACACTTCATGTTGGTGTTCAAGCAGCAGGTGGGATGGACCGCAGGAGAATATCGAGACCGATTCAGTATCTCTTGAAAAACCATACCATTTCTGTAGTTGACGTGATTTAAGGGGGAACGATGCTTTCGTTATACTTTGGTTGCACATGTATACCACGACGTCCATAAGGGGGATTTACATGAAAAAAGCAGGACTGATACTGGTGTTTGTACTCATGATGATGGCTTCAATCGCGTGCGCAAGCTCCAATTCTAACAGTGAATCTGGCAGTGCAAGCGGAGAGAATGGAGAGGTCGAGCTGAAGTTCATGATGTGGGGCAATCAGGCGCATATGGATGTGTACAACAAGTTGATTGATGACTTCACAAAGGAAAATCCAGGCATCAAAGTAACGATGGAATCCGTACCTTTCGCAGAATACCAGCAAAAAATTTCGGTGCTTGCCGCCGGAGGCTCTCTTCCCGATCTCGCCTGGGTATCGGAGCGAATGGTGCCACAATTCAAGTCCAACCACATTCTGGCCGATGTATCCGAGTTCAAGGAAGATGCACAGTTTAAGCTGGATGATTATATTCCAAGTACATTGGATTTGTTCCGTGATGGCGATCAACTGCTAGGGCTACCTTTCTCTACACCTCCGGTGGTCATGTTTTACAATAAAACGCTGTTTGACCAAGCCGGTCTGACTGATCCAAACAGACTTGCCACCCAAGGAAAATGGACATGGGAACAGTTCGAAGAGTCCGCCAAAGCCATTACCAGTAAGGATGCGACCAACCGAATCTATGGTGCCAACTTTTTTCGCGACTGGAAGACCTGGGCGGTGCTTTCCTCCTACTCCTGGTCCAATGGAAGCGGTCCATTCGACGAAGGCATGACAACGTTCACCTGGAACGATGCCTATGGCGTACAGACCTTTGAATTGCTGGAACGCATGATGTTCACCGATGAATCACACCCGAAGGCGGGCGAACAGGTCAGCTTTGATGCGGGCAATGTGGGCATGTTCTTTGATAATTACAGCTATGTTTCCAAAGCAAGAGAAATTACGGATTTTGAATGGAGCATCGCTCCTATGCCTTCCGGTTCTCAAGGCAGTGTGCCGATGCTGGGGCAGGCCGGATATGCCATGTTCAACGACAGTAAACATCCAGAGGAAACGAAGAAACTGTTGAAGTATTTTGCCAGTGAGCAGGGGATTCAGGCGACAGCCACCTACTTTGTGCCTCCGCGTACCTCTGTTCTGAACTCAGATGCATTCATTCTTCAGCCGAATAACCCGAGCAAAGAGCATATCGTGCAGGCGGTCATTGATGAAATGCCCAAAGCGCGCTTAATCCCCGGTCATATCCGTTGGCAGGATATCGACAATGCGGTATTGCAGGGATTTGACCGACTATTTGCAAAGACAGTGACAGCTGAGGATAACCTGAAACAAATGCAGGAAGAGATCCAAAGCGTGTTGCAACCCTAAGTCATTTGATCGAAACCGGAGGTGAGAACAATGGGCAATTTCAAAGAATTACTTGAACGGAAACCGCTGTCGCTGGTGGTCAGCCTGCCTGAGAATGATATTGCTTTGGCACGGGCAGCTATGGAAGAGGGCGCTGATGCACTGAAGGTACATTATAATGTCGGTCATCGCGCCAGCGGGAATCATTTTGGTCCATTGGACATGTACGCCGAGGTGTTTCGGGCGATCCGCAGTGAGTTTGGTGGTCCGGTAGGGGTCGTACCTTCTGGCAGTATTGATGGAGCAAGGCGAGAGGATGTGGAGAGGCTTTCCGGGCTGGGTTTTGACTTCTATTCCATCTATGCACATCACTTGCCTTCCTTCATGTTGAATGACTTGGGGCTGGACCCAACGTTTGCGATCAATGAGGAATATGATGCTTCCCTCGTAACATCGGCAGCTCACTTCGGCTTCACCGCTCTGGAGGCATCCATTGTACCTGGAAAAGAATATGGTACACCGCTAAGCTTCGCGGATGTACTCAAGTATCGCCGTCTGGTCTTGCAAGCCCAGGTACCGGTATTGGTTCCTTCCCAACGAAAGCTGGTATCGGAGGATGTTCGGGTGCTGCGCGATACCGGGGTAAAGGCGATTATGCTTGGAGCGGTCGTGACTGGCAACACGGAGGAACAGCTGCGAAGGGCTGTGAACGGGTTCCGCAATGCGGTGGACAGTCTGAACCGTTCGGACTATATAAGTTGAACTAAAGAATATTTACACTTGCCACTCCGATGCCAGAACAACCTTCCGATCGCTGTTATCCCCAGATTTTTTTTGAATCCCATATATAAAGGGGAAATCCGAGGATAAAGGCGACCACTTCGCTTCTTCAGGTTTTTTCTGTCCTCTACGTTCTTGTGTAAATGTATAGTTCACCTTATATAGAATCGTCGCAGAGTTCTGCTTCGGAGGAAATTGGATTAAAAGGGGGAGGCCTGATTTGTGAACCATTCACACAAGCGCAAAAGAGGGGGACCGCTCGCCAGAGAGGCCCAGATCGCGGGTTGGCTGTTTGTATCGCCGATGGTGCTTGGGTTTACCCTGCTGCTGTTGTTTCCCATGGGTCTCGCGTTATACATGAGCCTGACCGATTGGCCGCTGCTGGGGGATCATCATTTTATTGGATTGGATAATTACCGGAATATTATTACAGACGCCATGTTCTGGAAAGTGCTTGCCAATACGGTTTATTTCACAGCGGGGCTGGTGCCGCTTAATATTGTGCTCGCCCTACTGCTCGCGTTGCTGCTATCCAGAAATCTGCGGGGCATCGGAATTTTCCGAACCGCCATCTTTGTTCCGGTCATGACCTCATTGATCGTATGGGCCATCGTGTGGAAGCTGATGTATGCGACAGAGTCGGGACTGATTAATCAGCTTCTGTTGATGGCCGGCATCAAGGGTCCGGCCTGGCTTTACAATCCGGATTTGGCAATGCCAGCGGTTATCGTGACAAGTGTGCTGAAAAATGTAGGTCTGAATATGGTGCTGTTCATTGCAGCTATTCAGCAGGTACCGCGTTCACTGTACGAAGCAGCAACATTAGACGGGGCGGGCAAGAGGGGAACCTTCTTTCACGTCACGCTGCCCATGATCACGCCAACCGTGTTTTTGACCGTAGTCATGACTGTGATTGGTTCACTCAAAGTATTCGGGCAGATCTATGTGATGACACAGGGCGGGCCGAGCAACAGCACCAAGGTATTGGTTTATTATATCTGGGAAAAAGCATTCAAATTATTTCAGTTTGGTTATGCTTCTGCTCTCGCATATGTACTGTTCATTATCGTGCTAATTCTGACGCTGCTGCAATGGCAGCTCCGAAAGAGGTGGGTATTCAATGAAGGCGATGCCTAGTCCTTCGGGGCGGAAGATAGGAAGTACTCTGGGGACGTATTTGTTGCTGACTCTGATTTCCCTCATTATGATTGTGCCATTTATCTGGATGATATCGACATCATTCAAGGAACCCCAGAGCATATTCACCTATCCACCGCAGTGGATACCGGAACCATTCCGATTTCAGAACTATATCGATGTCTTTCGATTGATTCCGTTTCACCGTTTTTATTGGAACAGTATCTACATTTCTGCGTTGGTTGTGCTAGGAACAGTATTTTTTGCTTCCCTCGCCGGTTACGCATTCGCCAAAATTCCGTTTAAAGGACGTAATGTGGTATTTCTCATCCTGCTGAGTGCGATGATGATTCCCCATGAGGTGACGGCGATTCCGATGTTTCTGTTCATGCGGCAGCTGGGGTGGATTGATACCCATCTTCCGCTGATATTATTGCCGATCTTTGGCGCGGGTGGTGTGTTTGGCATCTTTGTGATGCGGCAGTTCTTCATTACGGTGCCAACGGAGCTGGAGGAAGCGGCGATGATTGATGGTTGCAACCGATTCCGGATATATGCGCGAATTATGCTGCCCATTGCCAAGCCGGGTATGGCTACGCTGACGATCTTTACGTTTGTGACGATCTGGAATGAGTTTTTTGATCCGTTGATCTTTATTAACTCGCGTGATCTAATGACGCTGCCGCTTGGATTATCCCTGTTTACAGATGAAGTGGGTACAGCCTGGCAATATCTGATGAGCGCCACCGTCATGGCAACCTTGCCACTGTTAATTGTTTTTTTCCTGGCACAGCGGCGCTTCATTGAGGGGGTTGCCATGACGGGACTGAAAGAGTAAGCCGTGTAATACGTGCAATAGAACGGAAGGAGGGACAACATTTGCGTGAACGGATGAGCATGAAAAAGGAAGAAGCAGATGTCGTTATTGTGGGAGGGGGCCCTGCGGGTGTAGCGGCAGCCATTGCGGCTGGGCGACGGGGTATACGAACAGTGCTGGTGGAGCGATATGGATTCGTGGGCGGGATGTCAACCGCCGCTATGGTCTATCCCTGGATGACTTTCCATACGGAGCGTGGTGAGCAGGTTATTAAAGGTATTGCGCAGGAGATTGTGGATCGTTTGCAGGCACGTGGCGGCTCTCCGGGGCATCTGCGCGATACGGTTGGATTTGTTCATACCGTCACGCCGTACCATCCAGCCATCTTTCAGGTGGTTGCGGCAGAGATGTTGCAGGAGGCTGGTGTTCGGCTGTTATTGCACAGCTTTGTGGACGAGGTGGTCGTTGTAGAGGATCGGGTGGAAGCGGTGAGAGTGACCAACAAATCTGGAAGAATGGAATTCCAGGCGAATGTATTTGTGGATGCAAGCGGTGATGCGGATCTGGCTTATCTTGCGGGTGCTTCTGTGGCAAAGGGAAGAGACGGAGACCACCAGTCACAGCCGATGACCATGAAATTCCGCATGCGTGGTGTGGATCTTGGACGAGTGAAACAATACATGCTGGAGCACCCGGAGGATTTCTATGTGAAAACTCCTTTTGCTGAACTGGACAGCATTCCGTTAACCGGGGTGAGTGGTTTCTATTCCCAGTGGAAAAAAGCAGGTGTGCCGATTAATCGCGACCAGGTGTTGTTTTTTACCGGACCGGCAGAGGATGAAGTGCTGATTAATTGTACCCGGGTGCAGGGACTTGATGCGACAGATGCCGAGGATCTGACCTCTGCGGAACAGGAAGGCCGGAAGCAGGTGCTGATGATTGCTGAGTTTTTGCAACGTGATGTGCCTGGATTCGAACGGGCTTCGATCTCGGCAGTAGCGCCGCAGATTGGTATTCGTGAATCGAGACGGATCATTGGACATTACGCGTTGGCCAAGGCTGATGTGGTTGCAGGACGAAAGTTCGACGATGTGATCGCTAGAAGCGGTTACCCGATTGATATTCATGACCCTTCGGGTCAAGGCGTTGTGGCTGCCTTTATAGAAGGAGATGGGGCGTACGATATTCCGTATCGCTGTCTGATCTCTCGCAATATCCGCAATCTGCTGGCGGCAGGACGCTGCATCTCCACCACACATGAGGCGCATGCAACGACAAGGTTGACTCCAAGCTGTATGGCTACCGGGGAGGCCGCGGGAACAGCGGCTGCACTAACAGTGAAGATGAAGCTTGATCCGGTTGATCTGCCGATCGAGCTGTTACAGGCGGAATTACGTCGCAACGGAGCAGCGATCTAGCGGATGAGCTGATTGTGGACGAATTGGGCGAATCGGGTGAATCATTAATAGTGGGAGTGGGTGTTTATTTAATTCGCGGTGGGTGGCGTAAGTTTTAACGAACCTGAGGCGTCTAATTCGGGAATATAAGCTGAAATGAAAAATGTAACGAATCTCAGTGAAGCTATTTTACTCAAAACTCTGCAATAGGGGGTAAAAGTGGGGTGAATCGGAAGAATAGAGCGTCTACGATTCGTTAGATTAGAAACTATCCCCAAAATAGCTAAATAAGCTTCCCTCAGTTCGTTAGAAATTGGTGGGAAGCTTGTGAATTGATGAGCATAACTGTAGCCCCAAAGACTCCAAATCCACTGCATAGATGGGTTTAGAGTCTTTGGCGCGCTTTCATTCTTTTCATCTATTAGGTTCTTTCCTTCATGCCTAATCATATCTAATCAATCACGGGGTCTCGGTTCCTTGATGTTCCTAGTTGTTCCTTCATTTTTCGTATCCTTTCATGCCTTATTCTCTCTGATTATCAATTCATCCGTGCCTCAAGTCGTCTTGCGACAATGGACAGCGCGTAGTTGATGGCAAAATACAATACGGCTGCGAGCAGCAGGGCCGGGATAATGTAATCAAAACTTTGACCGCCAAGGATCTGCACGTTGTGCATCAGTTCCGGCAGAGAGATGATGATCGCCAGTGAAGTATCCTTCAGGAGTGAGATGAACTGGCTGACCATCGGCGGGGACATGCGGCGTAGCGCCTGTGGCATGATGATGCCACCGAGAGTCTGCATGTAACTCAGGCCCGAGGAGCGGGCAGCTTCCACCTGACCGCGCTCAACAGACTTCAGACCGCTACGGACGATCTCGGCGATCATCGCGCCTTCAAACAGACTCAGTCCAACAACTGTGGACCAGAAGACGGACATTTTAATCCCGAGCTGTGGAAGCACCATGTGGATGAAGAAAATGATGAGCAACAGCGGCAGATTTCGGATCGTGTCCACGATCACTGCCACGATCTGTGACAGAACAGGGATACGGGTAAACCGGATCGTACCCAGCACAGTGCCGAGCACAAAGCTGAATATAATGGATAGCCCTGCTACCTGCAGGGTAATCAGGAATCCTTGAAGCAGGAAACGAAGGTTGGGCCACGCATAGGCCCCGCTAAAGTCCATATTTTATTAGCCTCCTTCTGTATGCAGGAATGGAATATCGAAGATCAATAGATGGGGCATGGACTGTATATAAAGCAACTCAAGCACCGTAGCAGTGAATTACAATATGCACTGTGACATGATCACCAATGCCAGCAAAACACAGACGATCCAGTACTCATTTAAACCACATGGACAAGCCAATATATTTCCCTAAAAATCTGCGCAGGTACAAGTCAATCTGTTACATGGTGACCTGACCTGCCGGTTTGTTCTTTTTCGGTTTGCCCTTGGTGCTGCGCGCCTCTGCATCACTCTGTCCAAACCTGCGCTCCATATAATGCACCAGGAAGCTGAGTGGTAGCGTCAGCACCAGATAGAACAGCGCAACAATGGTGTACACACTTAGCGGCTGGAACGTATCCGAGTTAACCAGGTCGGCAAAATACATAAGATCCATACCAGCGACAACGGCAAGAATGGATGAGTTTTTGACCAAATTGATGAACTGATTGCCGATGGACGGCAGTACAATCTTGATGGCCTGGGGCAGAATGATCAGGTTCATGGCCTGTACATAGGACAAACCTGAAGACCTTGCTGCTTCCAGTTGTCCACGCGGCACGGTCTGAATGCCCGCTCGGATTGCTTCGGCAATGAAAGCGGCGGTGTAGATGGTCAAACCCAGAGTACCGGAGACAAATCCATCCAGCGAGATGCCTAGTGCAGGCAGTCCAAGATAGAAGAAAAACACAACCAGCAACAATGGGATGTTTCGGATAAATTCCACAAAAGCCGTGCCGATCCAGTTCAGCGGTTTCACAGGGGATATCCGAAAGATAGCCAGGATCGCGCCAAGGATAAAGCTGCCAATGAGAGCCATAATGCTCACTTGAATCGTATTCAGGAACCCTTCCAGAAAACGATCCGAGTGTCGCATCAGTACGCTGAAATCCAATGTGCCCATATAGGCGAAGCCTCCGTTCTCCAGATGTAGAAACGGCGATTACGTCTGCTCATGCTTCGCATCCAGCAGACGAATTCGCCGCTTAACTATCTTAATTCGGGTTACTCGGGCTTGGAGCCGAGCCATTTCTCATGTAATGTGTCATATTCCCCGCTGTCTTTCATGCTTTTGAGCAGCGTGTTGACTTCCTCCACGAAGGCAGTGTCACCTTTGCGAATGGCCATACCATAAGGTTCGCTTGTGAAATTGCCACCAACCAATTGGAAGCTGTTATCCGTCTGTTGCATACCGATGAGGATGATGTTATCTGTGGTCAGCGCTTCGCCTTTACCTGCTTTGAGAGCAGTGAATGCATCCTGATAGTTATCGAATTCAAGCACCTCAGCATCCGGGGCTTTCTCGCGAATGTTCTGAGCGGATGTGGAGCCTTTCACCGCGAGTACTTTCACCCCGCTGAGGCTTTCCAGGCCGGTAATCGCACTGTCGTTTTTCACCAGCAGGGATTGGCCTGCCTCGAAATAAACATCACTGAAATCTACCTGTTCCTTACGCTCATCCGTAATTGTCATCGTGGCGATGATGATGTCGATGTCTCCATTTTGCAGCATGGGAATACGTGTCTTGGAAGTGACCTCTTTCAGTTCGACCTTGGTCTCATCTCCAAGGATTTGTTTGGCGAGTGCTTTGGCGATATCAATATCGAATCCTTCAACGTTGCCACTTGCGGGATCTTTCAAGCCAAACAGCTTCGTATCGTATTTCACACCGGCGATGAGCTTGCCGCGTTCCTTAATCCGCTCAATCGTGCCTTTCGCCTCGGCATCGCCACCACCGCTCGCTGAAGGTGTATCTGTACCTGTACTACAACCTGACAATACAAGGGAGAGAATGAGGACAAGCATAAATGATGGCCATTTCAATAATTTCTTCATGAATAAAGACCCCTTTCAAAATGGAATAGTGGATTATTCTCAATGATGAATCAGACGGCTCAGGAATTGCTGTGCTCGTTCTTCTCTGGGGTTGTCAAAAAATTCAGCAGCGTTGGCCTCTTCTACAATTCGGCCTTCGTCCATGAAGATGACCCGGTCCGCAACTTCACGGGCGAATCCCATCTCATGGGTAACGACGACCATGGTCATGCCATTATGGGCAAGGGAACGCATAACATCGAGGACTTCCCCGATCATCTCGGGATCGAGAGCAGAGGTAGGTTCGTCAAAAAGCATGATTTTGGGCTCCATGGCGAGTCCTCTGGCGATGGCTACCCGTTGCTGCTGTCCACCGGACAACTGGGAGGGATAACTGTCTGCTTTGTCGGCAATGCCCACCCGGGTCAGATACTTCATTGCTGTTGCGGCTGCCTGTTCTTTGGGTTGTTTGCGCACCTTCATGGGTGCAAGGGTAATGTTATCGATGACTTTTTTGTGAGGATAAAGATTGAAGTGTTGAAATACCATGCCGATGTCACGGCGGAAGAGGTTAATGTCCACCTTTTTCTGATGTAGAGGAATCCCACTGACGACAAGTTCACCTTCGGTTATGGTCTCCAGGCGGTTAATACAGCGGAGTAACGTGCTTTTGCCGGAGCCGGAAGGTCCGATAATGACGACGACTTCTCCTTCTTCAATGTGAAGATGGATATCCTTGAGGACATGAAAATGACCGAAATGTTTCTGGACACCCCTAAATTCAATCAAGAGTACACCCCATCCTTTCTGCAACGTCTGTGTGTAAAAGGAATAATAAGGAATAAATTGAAACTAGTTATTTAATCATACATAGTCATCCTGCTTGTGGCAATTGGTTTGTGATAAAACATGACATAAGTAATGGGTTCCCTAGGGCTATAGCCAGAAAATATGTTATATATCTGTCATGTTATTAAACTCCTTGTGACGAATCCTGACAGAAAAATGAATCTATTCTCCTAGTTGCTTTCCAACCTTTGGAATAGTTGTATAGAGTATACTGAAAGTGATGTTTGATTTATGACTCTGATTAACAAAACAAATAGCATCAAGTTCCACGTGTACATGGCAAAAAAGCTCAACCCTACACGTCATGCCATTGATATGATGGAGCGAGAGAGCGTCCGTTTGAACGTAAGTAAGGAAAGTAAAAGCGATGTATTGATCCCATAACAATTCCATTACATGTAGAGAGGATGATTCTGCACGATGAATACATATCACTCCCCAATGTCGACAGGAGCAAGTGCCCAGTCCGATGTTCGAGCTTATGAAGCTAATTTGCCCGTCATTCCTGCTCAGGATTTTCAGCTTACAGACTATGGAGCTGTTGGAGACGGCGTAACAGATAATACGGAGATGTTCCGACTTGCCATCGCTTCATGTGCTGAAGCAGGAGGTGGGAGAATCGTAATTCCTGCCGGGGTATGGCTCACAGGCCCGATTGTAATGCGTAGCCGGATCGAACTACATGTGGAAGCAGGGGCACTGGTTACGTTTAGCCGAGATTTTGATCAATACCCATTAATTGCATCAAGCTTCGAAGGATGGCAGGTGGTCCGTTGCCAATCCCCGATCGATGGTGATCAACTGGAGGATATTGCGATTACTGGTGAGGGGATATGGGATGGGGGCGGGGAGGCATGGCGTCCGGTGAAACGCTCCAAAATGACCACTTCACAATGGAACCAATTGGTCGCTTCCGGTGGTGTTGTAGAGCAATCCGGCGGAGATGAAGAAATCTGGTGGCCTACCACAGCTGCACTTGAAGGCGGCACCATCGCGAATCGATTGCATCAGGAGCAGGTGCGTGATGTCGCTGCCTATGAAGAAGTCAGAGACTTTTTACGTCCCAACATGGTCAGTTTACGGAGATGCAAACGGGTACTGCTGGACGGTCCAACGTTTCAGAACTCGCCTGCATGGAATCTGCACCCCTGGGCATCTGAGCATGTCACCATTCGTAACGTGAGAGTGCGGAATCCGTGGTTTTCTCAGAATGGAGATGGGCTGGACGTTGAATCCTGCTGTCATGTGGTAGTGGAGAATAGTGTATTCGATGTCGGTGATGATGCGATCTGTCTGAAATCAGGCAAGGATGCCGAAGGCCGTGAACTGGGTCTTCCATCGGAGTTCATCACCATTCGGGATTGCACGGTGTATCACGGTCATGGCGGGTTTGTAATTGGCAGTGAAATGTCCGGTGGTGTGCGGCATGTGCGTGTGTCGGATTGTACGTTTATCGGAACGGACATTGGACTTCGCTTCAAAAGCGCACGTGGGCGCGGCGGAGTGGTTGAGGACATTCAGATTGAGCGCATATATATGAAAGATATCATTATGGAAGCGATCTCGTTTTCCTTTTTCTATGCAAATCAGGAAGGGTCTGCCCGGGGCAGTGATCTATCTCAGGAGATTAGCGAAGAGACGCCGGTGTTCCGGGATATTCGAATATCGGATGTGGTCTGTGCGGGTGCCGACACTGCGTTGCTTGTGAGTGGATTGCCGGAACAGCCTTTGGATGGGGTGATCATCCAGCGTTACAACGTGCAAGCTCGCAGTGGTATCCAATGTGCTCATGCGAAACATCTGCATATCGCTGAATTGCAAGCGCAGATCACCGAAGGTCCGTTGGTTCATTTGCACCAGTGCAAAGGGGCGGAGCTAGAGAGCATTCAGGGAAAAGGTGCGGATGGCCGACTTCTGATGGTGACCGGACACGAGTCCGCAGGCATTGTATGTCGTGAAGGCGATGCAGACACAGACGGTCGTCAGATCTCTGTGGGTCCCGAGGTACGAAGTGGTGTGATCATTCGCAGATAAAAAGTATGTAGTAGGGTTATACAATTTGGTCCAATTCAGCCGTAGTGGTGCAGCCATGATCCAGTAATCGTGATGCCTTTTGATATAAGGAGTACGTAATCTCTGGAGCGAGGCTACCCACTCGGCTTTTATATCCAGTACCTCTGGTTCTACATATCGCCCAATGGGCTTGATCATTCGTGGTTTCACCCGTACCCATTCTACGTTATAAAATGCCGGCTGAAGACTCAGCCAGTCCCCGAGATAGGTGACCTCCTCCTCGAATGTTTCTGGATAGGGTCCTTGTTCTAATACAGTTTTAATTTGATAAGGCGGACAGAAGGGCAGCTCATCATAGATGGCATCCAGTAATGCGATCCATTTGGTATTGTTCATGCTGGAGACCATGTGTCTGAGCTGAACTTCTTTCATTACTTTTTGCTTGTGCAGATTGGCATTCATGGACATGGAGATCGCTTCTTTCTCTGCTATGGATATCTGATGATCTACCGGTGTTCCTTGCGATAGCGCAGCGGTGTTGTACCGGTAACCTGTTTGAATGTTTTGTTAAAATGAGCCGTATGCTCAAATCCTACCTTCTCAGCGATCATCTGGACACGCTCTTGTGTGGACAGCAATCTTCGTTGTGCCTCCCGGACACGAACAACACGCAAATATTCGCTAAACCGAAACCCCGTAAATCGGCTGAACATTCGGCTCAGATAGGATGGACTGATATAAAAACGATTGGCTGCACCCTCCAGCGTAAGTGGTTCGGTATAGTTTTTATTCACATAAGTGACGATTTCACTGATTTTGTCCTGCATCGGATGCAAGGGACTGGGGCATGACTGCCGGATGTCCTCCTCTACCCGATGAATACGGATCAAAAGTTGGGCAAGCAGACTTCTTACGGCGATCTCATAGTGAGGGCGTCGCTCTTTGCATTCTTGCAGCATCTGCCACAATATACGTTCCATCTCGGGCTGTTCCGCTTCAGGCAGGCGAAGGAGTCTTGAACAATTAAAAGGCAGCAGACCACATATGCCAAGTTCCATCCCCGTTGCAAAAGCAGGAGAAAAACCGATTAATATCCGTTCGAAGCCGGGAATATTTCCTTTGGAGGTGGTATGTACATCGTGTGGATTAATCAGAATAAAATCACCCTTGCGGGCGGACAGAATCTGACCATTCATGGAATACACTCGTTCACCTTCAAGTAAGTAATACAGTTCGTAGAATGGATGAGCGTGAGGTTGTGGCATACCATTCCCATCATGTCTGCGCATATGTTCAATGGTAAATGAATGTTCACCGATTCGGTATTTGGGTCCAATCCGGTCCTCTATGAGACTCATGGTACAGCTCCCCTCTGCTTCACGGATTAACAACGATATCCATATCATAACGGAACATCCATCTTTTTGTAAACGCTATCATTGGAAATGAAATATTTCTTTAATCCTATCGTTAAATACCGAGAGAATGAATTCGGCATGGCACTTATGTGCTGTCAAGGTGACAAAACTTGAATGATGTTTTAGAGTAGGGGGAGAGAGGCGAAACTCTGGTTAAGGAGTGTCTCCAATATGATTTGGAAGGAAGGAAACAGGTTATGACGACACATGAATTATCGCCATTGGTTGCTGCGCTCAATATGCAACCTCACGTTGAAGGCGGTTGGTATAAGGAAGAATGGAAGGCATCTTATCAGATTCCTCAGTCCGTTCTGCCGGATACATACTCCGGCCCACGATTCTCGGCAAGTTCCACGTATTTCCTGCTACATGCACATGAAATCTCCGAGTGGCATACGGTTCTGTCCGATGAACTTTGGCTGTGGCACAGCGGCAGTCCAGTTGAACTGAAGCTGGGTGGCAATGGGGAGAACCCGGAGAATGAGGAAGTTCTTGTTCTGGGGATGGATATTGCTGCGGGGCAATCACCACAGGTGCTCGTTCCTGCCGGCGTATGGCAGACAGCGCGTCCGCTGGGCGATGAGCCTGTACTGGTAACTTGCGTAGTAGCGCCAGGTTTCCACTTTGATGATTTCAAGCTGGTATCCAAAAGCGAATAGGTTTTGATATGTGAAAATCCCGATCCGAGATGCTCAGTGCATCCGAATCGGGATTTTTTTGGATTGAGCGTATTAAGTATGCTGAGGTCTAACCCAGTTCGGGGATGTAGGATTCCCTTTTGGATCAGCATCACTTTTGGCAATAACTAATCACTTCGGATTCTCGTTACTCATCCAGCTGTCCACATAAAACTCCTCATGATAATCCGGTTGCTGAGCGAGTTCTTTGAGCTTCTGTTCAGCTTCTTCAGCGGTAAGATATTCTCCAATAACTGCTGTAAACTCACCAGTGGACGTTTTGAGGAAAGAGATGTCCTCATCCGGATAGGATTCTTTAATTATACCCATCGATTCTCCAAAAGGCATTGATTCTGTGCGGAGAGAGTATACCTTCCGAGGTGTGACCGGTTTGCCGTCGGAAGTCAATTTCACTTCCAGGTATCCAGGGTTCTTGAATTCCGTTACGGCATACTGTACCCCTTCTTTTAAAACAACTACGAATCCGACGGAAGAGTCGTCTAAAATCATGGAACCATAAACATCTTTCACTAAAGGCTGGGTCATGAAGTCGGCTTTGACTTTCTTTATATCCATGTAACGTGCACCGCTAAAAGTGAAGAGGATACGATTCGGTGCTTCTTTGTGTACCACATTATAATGGGGTGCATCATTAGTCTGATTTTGCTCGTCGGTGCTAAAATTGATTTTAAGCGTATTTTCGGTTGCCTCCGATCCCACAGTTACTCCATCGGTAATCTTGCCGCCATCGCCAAATTGCAACACCTGAACAATAGATCCAACCACAGGTATTTTGGACATGGCGTTTGCTACGGAAGGGATGTTGACTATCAACAGAAAAGCGGCACACGCTGCCAGAATGGAAGCGTAGCGAATGATACGGGAGGAGCTTTTGCGAGCGGCAGCCTTTTGCTGGGCTTGACGAATAACATCAGTAAGTTGAGCTGGAATTTCAATGTTTTCGTAACGTTCTTTACCTGTCATAGATCTCCAACCTCTCCTTCAATTAAATCCATTTTTAATTTGTTGATAATCCGATAGAATTTTGACTTAACGGTATTCTCCGACAGGGAGAGCACTTCAGCGATCTCCCGGAAACGCATATTACCAAAGAACTTTAATATAATATAGGCTCTATCTTCGGGCACGAGTCGATCCAGTGCGTCATATAGATCCATTTTTTCTTCCAGCGACGCCCCTCGCTCTGGAGCCACAAACTCCTGCACATGATCCTCCATATAGGTCACTCGCTGGTTACGTCGAATATGATCTATCGCTGTGTTAATCACAATTCGTGACATCCAGGAATCAAAATAAGTCATGGACTCCATCTTTCCATAAGCGATGTACCCTTTATAGACCGCTTCGGATACGATATCCAGCGCTTCTTGTTCATTTTTAACATAGCAGTATGCCAGTCGATATAATTTATTTTGAATCTCTGTTATTTTTTCGCTGAACTGTTCTTCTTTTGTCTTTCTATGGTTCAGTCTAATCACTCCTGATCCCCCCTGATCAACCTAAATATTCAAGTCACCGCTCGTTCCAGGCCTGGATTCTATATAAGTGCTTGAGTTCGCTTGACACTCGTTAGACTGATGAGGAGAAGAAATAGTTCTAAACGTTCAAAAAAATTTTTTTTCTTTCGGCCCTGAAGAGGATAACGAGCCTCGCCTCCATTCTTAACAACGAATAGTTTGCCTATAACATCACATACCAAAACACCCGCTCTTCTAAGATCGAAGGCGGGTGTAATCGAATTAATTTGCTTATATTAGAAGTTAAAGTTGTCTGGATCAGAACCAAAGCGTTTATTCTCGTTCAGACTGTTAATCTGCTCTACTTCTTCCGAAGTTAACTCAAAATCATAGAGATCAGCATTCGCGTGAATACGCTCAGGCGTAACGGATTTTGGTATCGTCACGATGCCGTTCTGCAGATCCCAGCGCAGAATTACTTGTGCGGGGGACTTGCTGTATTTGGCTGCGATATCCTTCAGCAACGGATGATCCATCAGATGACCATGTCCGAGCGGAGACCAGGCTTCGATCTGAATCTGATGTTTGTTGCAGTACTCACGAAGCTCTGACTGAATCAATAGTGGGTGAAGCTCCACCTGATTAACTGCTGGTTTGATCGTGGCATCGATCATCAAGTCTTCCAGATGGTGAATCTGGAAGTTGCTCACACCGATCGCCCGGATGCGTCCTTCTTTATGAAGTTTCTCCAGCGCTCGCCATGTATCTTTGTACTTGCCCTTAACCGGCCAGTGGATGAGATAGAGATCCAGATACTCCAGTTCGAGTCGTTCCATGCTGGCTTCGAAGGCAGCCAGCGTAGATTCATATCCCTGATCACTATTCCATACTTTAGTGGTAATGAACAGATCCTCACGAGCTACTCCAGATTCACGAATACCCTGAGCGACACCTGTTTCGTTGTTATACGCTTTGGCTGTGTCGATGCTGCGATAACCAGCTTGAATGGCTGTTTTGACAGCATGAACGACTTCGTCTCCGTCTTTAACTTTGAATACCCCAAAACCCAGCCATGGCATTTTGACTCCGTTATAGAGCGTGGTTGTGTCCTGCACGTGTTTCATGGTCCGAAATTCCTCCTCTTATTGATTCATTGTTCCACTATGTAATTACCCTGCTGTTCAGCAGCCAATCGATATCGAAGGGCCGTCTTGATTGATTATACTAAAATCTGCCTGGTCTTGGAAAAGGGAGCGATCCGATTTACGAAGTAAACGCCGCTATTATCCTTTTTCTTCAACCAGAGGTTTGGTTTTGACGCTTGTGGGTGATAAGATGAAGTATACGAAATATGGAAGTCAAGACTTTGTAATTGGAGAGTTTACATAAGAACAGACGAAGTACGGAATCGGGTATAGACCAGACCGTACGATTAACGATAAAGGAGCAAGAATATAATGGCTAAACCTAAACAAACCAAAAAAGCAGCTGCCTGGTCTCTCGTGGTAATGGGAGCAGGATTTGCTGCATCCTTGCCGTTCCAGGGCGTTCCTGTGGGCAAGTTGCTGGTAGGATCATTTGAAGCGGGACTCGTGGGTGGACTTGCGGACTGGTTCGCCGTTACCGCATTATTCCGTCACCCGCTGGGTATTCCCATTCCACACACGGCATTGCTGCCGAAAAATCGCGATAAAATGACGGAAGGTCTGGTCTCCGCAGTAGAGAATAACTTGCTCAACAAAGACAGCATTACCGAGAAAATTGCAGATTTCAAAGCAGCAGAGACGGTGCTCGATACGTTGACCCGTGAGCTTCACAGTGACGGGATCAAGACGATGATTGATACACTCTGCAAACGAATTCTGGCTGGTCTGCCGTTAGAGCAGATTGCTCCGCTCGTGGCACGTGAGATCAAGTCACAAGCGGGAGCCTTTGATCTGGGTCCGATTCTGGAACGGGCTGCCCACCAGATGACAGAGCGGGGTTACGACGCCAAAGCGCTGGACTACGGACTGAAGCAAGCCGAGGAGTGGCTGGTTAAACCCGAGACGATCATGTTTTTGGGTGAAAGCGGCATGAAAGCCATCAGCGGCATTCAGATGAACGGATTGATGCAGTTTGCGATGAATGCGTTCCTTGGTTATATGAACGAGGAGCGTCTGGGTGGTATTTTACAAGGATATCTCTTCGATCGGGTAGAGGATATGAAACGTGAAGGCAGCGCTCTAAGATACAAGGTGCTTGATATGGTACGTACCCAGACGGTGCGTCTGGCAATGAGCGAGGCTATGCAAGATGGAATCAACAGCTGGAAGAACAATATGCTGGAGGGCTGGAACGCAGAGGAAACGGTGCTGAACAAACTCACCGAACTGAGAGACAAGGCGCTCGCCGCGATGGAAGATGGACAGTATGTAGATACGTATGCACTGCCTGCCATTGAGCGGGTATTGATTGATCTGCGGGCAGATAACGAGTTGATGACAGGCATGAATGCCAAGATCGTAAATGGCGTCACAACACTGCTGGAGAAAAATCATTCCAAAATCGGTAAACTGGTACGCGAAAATGTGGACAAAATGGACAATGCCACTTTGGTTTCGATGATTGAGGATAAGGTTGGACAGGATCTGCAATGGATTCGGATCAACGGAGCCGTTACCGGATTTGTTATCGGGATTGCGCTGACTGCGCTGCAGATGGCATTGGCATAACCTAAAAGAGCCACCCTTGAAGTAATGGGGCAAGGCTCTTTTTGTTATGCAAATATCAATGGAGATATAGATACGCATCTTTTTTCTATTTAGAGGTTAACTGCTTGGCTTGCCCCGGCAGATCGTCCGCTGTGACCTCTTCCCAGTGTGTAACACCACGCAGCGTGGATACATATAGTTTCAGATAGGCCCCATTTTTGAGTAGCTTACTGGTGGAGAAGCTTAGTGTTTTTGATTTTCCTTCGTCTGTATAGCCGATCAGTTCATAAGCATATCTGCCATTGTCATCCTTGTTGACTGTAGTCTGATTCACAGTGGTATAGTAGGTTGTTTTGCCGGCAGGGTTATCGGGAGTCAATTTAGCAGGGTCCATGAAGAAGAGCCACAGGCAAGTCAGAATAACGAGTACCAATGCGAGAATAGTGAATGCTTTTTTCATGTTCTTGTCCTCCTTTGATCTCGGTAAATTTAGGACGATGCGATGTCTTTATATTTCAGGCGGCGGATCGACCAGGTAGCAAACAGAAGGATAAAGAGACTGTTCATGAAAAGAAAGACGATATTCTCCGAGGATGTCAGTCCCTTTTGACTCAGAACGCCCATGCCTATAGTTAACAAGGAGTAGGGGAATAACATGCCGATTTTCAGCACATACATGCCTAGTCCCAGAAAGACTGCACAAAGGCTGATGCCAATTGGCGTCGCAAAGCTTCTTATCCGGATCGACAACCCTAGTTGCAGTGCAGCAATAGAGATAGAGGCAAACCATCCTCGCAGGCTCCATACGACGGTCTCCATCGGGAACGGACCCGGAATGACGAACAGTTTGCCTGCTGCCCAGTACATGAGCATGAAGAAGGCTTGAGCCGAGAAGATCAATATGCCAACAATGACCAACTTGGCAACAAATAGGCTGGTGACTGACACTGGAGAAGCCAGAATCATATTCCAGTTGCGATTGCTGTGTTCCAGGCGGCATACAAAGGCACAACAGATAGCGATCAGGATGGGCAGGAAGAATTCTCCGTAAAACAAACTGACCTGTGTCCACAGGCTGTACCACCCGTTTTGTAAAGCCGCTTGATTGAAATAAAAGTTAAAGCATCCGATAAGCAGACTGATAATAGGCAGAATGGCCAGTACCAGGCTGATCCGGGAATGCCGAAGTTTAAGCCATTCTGCGGAAATGCTCCTCAGCATGTGTTCCCCTCCTCAAATCTCTTGTCTTGAAGCATGAATATTCCCTGCAAAATAGAAGATGGCAGCCATCAACAAGGCGGCTAAGAAAAGACCGACAGGCAGCATACCCGATACATAGGTACCCGAAGATGCGCTGTAAATATAAGTGACTGGATTCAGATCCATGTAGTAAGACCAGATGAAAAGGTGACGTACACCTGCTGGAAACAACCCCGATGTTGTTCCGATGAATCCGCCCAGCATACCCAGACATAACGCAAAAGCCTGATTGCGTACTGTAAGAGACAACCATTGCTGAAGAGCGGTGATGGCGAGTGTAGTTAGCATTGTGCCAATAGCGAACTGCACAAGCAGGGAAAGTGGCAGCGGACCGGAAATATTTTTGGATAAACCGAAACCGACAATGAACACAGCTTGCGCAAGGATACCATAAAGGATCAGGCTGTTCGCACATATGTATTTGGCTGTGTAGACATGATTACGTCCGGTGTTGGTCGTCATTAGCATCTTCCAGGTGTTCCCCTTATGCTCCATATCACAGATGCGGGATACAACGATAGCCGATATAATGGGCAGAAACAGACCGTTCATGGAAGCGATGCTGAAGATCAAGGCTTCCCAGCTCGCATTGGTTGCACTTCGGGAGATGGAGATACTCATGGACATGGAGGCCCAGATCATCTCAGCGGCTAGAAAAAGAGATAGCATGACCCAGATCTTTTTGCGGCGGATTTTAAAATACTCTAGGGATAGAGCTTTCATTACAGGCTCCGCTCCTTTCCGGTCAGATCCAGGAATATACCTTCCAGACTTTTCTTGTATTCCTCGATACGAATCACAGGAATATCGTGTTGTACCAGCACTTTATTCATCTGCGAGACTTCTTCGTCACGAAGGTAGTCGAACACCAGTTGTTTGCCCTGGACTGTAGGCATGTAGCCTTGAGTCAAAAGGATTTTTTCCGCCCTTGCCGTATCCGTCGTCTGAAAACGTATGGTAGCCTTGTTATTGGCCTGAAGACTCTGCATGCTTCCCTGAAACAGAAGTTTGCCATCACTGATAATGCCGACTGAGGTAGCAATCTGTTCGATCTCTGATAACAGGTGGCTGGATAGCAGGACTGTTATGCCGTATTGACCTGGAAGGGACTTGATCAATTCCCTGATCTCACCGATCCCGGACGGATCAAGTCCGTTCGTAGGTTCATCCAGAATAAGCAGGCTTGGGAAGGCAAGCAGGGCCATGGCAATACCGAGTCTTTGCTTCATCCCCAGCGAATACTGATCGGCCTGTTTATGTTTTTGATTTTCAAGTCGAACAATTTTGAGAGCTTCATCAATATTTTTGTTCGGTACGTTCCGTAGTCGCTGCATGACTTTCATATTCTCAAGTCCAGTCAAGTGGCCGTAATAAGATGGAGATTCGATCAGTGAACCTGTCTGATTCAGAATGGAAGGGCGATGTTTATTCAGATCTTTGCCAAACACCTTTACAGTGCCTTCGGTAGGTTTGATCAAACCCAACAGCATTTTTAATGTGGTTGTTTTGCCTGCTCCGTTCGGACCCAGGAAGCCAAAAATCTGTCCCGTCTCAACTGCCAGATTGACCTGATGTACGCGGTTAGTACCGCCATAAGATTTAGACAGGTTATGCGTTTCCACGATGGGGGAACTGTTTATCATTGATCTCAACTCCATTTCACTAATGTCTCTGTTGCTCTAAATATAGATCAGGCTTCTTGCTCGTAGCTGAAGATAACCTTACAATTACCTTAAATGGAAATGGAAAATATAGGATTAATGCCTTTATGATGTATAATAAAAAGGGTGATATCAATGGAATTATTGAAGAATAAGAAAATATTGATCGTAGATGATGAGCCCGAAATACGGGAAATGATTGAACGTTTTTTACGGAAAGAAGGTTTTTTCCGGATCTATACGGCTGGTAACTTCGTGAATGCTTTGGCGGTATGCAGACTTGAAAAGCCGGATGCAGCTATTCTGGATGTGATGCTTCCGGATGGAGATGGGTTCTCTTTGCTCTCTTCGATCCGGTCATTCTCGGACATGCCTGTTCTGTTCCTGTCTGCACGTGGTGAAGATGAGGATCGACTGCTCGGTCTGGGGCTTGGAGCAGATGATTATATGGTCAAGCCCTTTCTGCCAAGAGAGTTGATTCTCCGGCTTATGGCTATTCTGAAGCGGGTATATGCCTCCAATACGGTGGAGAGATTGCCTGTATTCCGTTTGGGTGGACAAACTATTGATCTGGAGAGCGCTGTTGTACAGAGGACAGACAGGGAGCTTCCGTTGACAGCTAAGGAGCATGCCATACTAATCAAGTTGTATGAGAATCAGGGCCGGATTGTAACCAGTGATGCCTTGTGTCAAGCTGTCTGGGGAGACGAGAGTTATGGGTATGAGAATACCCTGATGGTGCATGTTCGGCGAATCCGGGAGAAGATTGAGGAAGACCCATCCAAACCAGTATTTCTGCTGACGGTACGGGGACTTGGTTATAAATTGATGGTTCAGGAGTCTAGGTAATGGATGGCGTTGTTCGAATTCTAAGAAGGTTCGTCGGATCAACCATTCTGGTATCTGTGGTGCTGTTACTATTCAATCTGATTCTGCTAGGTTCGCTGATCTTCAAGGAAATTCATGAAGGGCCTTCCCCTGGTGCGGTTGTGAAGCAGATGGCTAGTGGCCTGAGCAAGGGAGAGCAGGGGGAATATGCGCTGGACAGCGATGGAATGCAATTGCTGGATACATATCAGGCTTGGGCGATGCTGCTTGATCCCCAAGGTAAGGTACAGTGGAGCGAACAGCTTCCGGCTGAAATCCCGCGCTCTTATAACGTGACGGATGTTGCGAAGTTCTCCCGATATTATCTTATGGAATACCCGGTGTATGTGTGGGAGCGTAAAGACGGATTATTGGTCGTAGGCTACCCCAAGAACACGTACGGAAAATACCAGTTCGACTTTTTGGCAGAGTGGCTTAAGTCATTACCTGTTCGGATCATCCTATTATTGGTGTGTAATGTGGCTCTTGCTCTTCTGGTCTCCGTATTAATTGGAACACGGGTAATCCGTAGTATTCGACCGTTGATCAATGGCATTCATGCGCTGGCAAAGGAAGAGCCTGTTCATGTCGAGACCAAGGGTATATTTAATGATCTGTCTCAAAGCATCAATTCAACATCTCGCATGCTTCAGGATAAGGATGATGCTCTTAAAGCGAGAGATGAAGCTCGATCCAACTGGATCGCAGGCATTTCTCACGATATACGGACGCCATTGTCCATGATTCTGGGTTACGCGAGCGAGTTGGAAGAGCAAGTGGATTTGCCAGCTGAGCAAAAACAGCAGGCATCCATTATTCGTCGCCAGGGTGAACGTCTGCGGTCACTGGTCAGTGATCTGAATTTGGTGTCCATGCTGGAGTATGAGATGCAGCCCTTGCAGTTGAAGTCGATTCGACTCTCTGTTCTGGCAAGACAGGTCGTGTCGGATTTTTTGAACAATGGCCTGGATGAACGTTATCCGATCTCGCTTCATGTTCAGGACGAAAGTCTTCAGGTTATGGGGGATGAGCGATTACTGTATCGTGCAGTAACGAACCTGATACATAACAGTATCAGGCATAACCCGGATGGATGTGCAATTGTGCTGGAAACGAGCCGTTCAGCGGAGGATTTATGTTGTGAATTTGTGGTATCTGATGATGGGATAGGAATTCCAAAAGAGTATCTGGACGATGTGGTGGTACTCCCTTATGCCGCAGGACGTGTACGGCCCTCCCGCCAGGGACATGGCTTGGGGCTTCCAATGGTATCAAGGATTGCAAAGGCTCATCGGGGAAGGCTTATTCTCACGAGTGACAGTGGGGAAGGGTTTAGAGCTGTATTGCAGTTGCCTGCTACTTAGAAAAACACCTGCCTTGGACAGGTGTTTAAAACTTTATACATGTAACAACGAACTATCGCAATTTTGTCATCGTCATAGTAAAAGTAATGTTTCTTGTCAAAATGACGCGAAAATCCAAAGAATGGATTTACAAAAAATAGCAAATTGTGCTAGGATGAATATAGGAAATAATTACATAAATTAAATATTTTGGGATTGTAAAGACTTGAATTCAACCTTGGTGTTTAGCTTTTTTTAAGCTATACATATAAAAAAAATTGAATGGAGGTTTTTTCAATGAAACAATTCAATCTCGAAGCATTGGGAGCAATTGAGGACATCAGTGATGATGAGCTGATGGTCATTACAGGTGCGGTATCTGTAATTGATGTTGAAGCAAGCGGCGGTGTATTCTGTACGGTAAGTCATGAATGTCATTATAATTCGGTTTCACCTTCTTCTTGGCTGACTTGTTGTTAATTTTTACTCTTATCTTCGGGCACATAGCTGATTTCAGTTATGTGCTTGATTTTGTTATATGAGGTTTTGGGCACGAACCATCCAATAGAAGGGGAGATAAAACGATGAACATACAGGAGCGGTTACATGACTCCCGGTGGAGTGATGCACTCTACTTAACGGAGAAATACAAGCAGTTTGTGCAGCGATATGCTGCCCAAGTTCCCAATGATCTCTTATTTAGCGAGGAAATTGCTGTTGATATAAATGAAAAAAATATAACTGCTGACGTTCAGCATGGGGACATGCCTGTGGAGCACACTTCCGAGTCGGAAAGGATGCAGAAATGGCTTGAAAAGTTTTTTCAGGACCAGGAGCTATTGTCCAATCGCTTCCAGGCTGAATCCATGAATATGGAGACGGTGCAGGCTATGTTTAACGATACAGGCTTCATGTACGACTTTGTGCAGATGCCCTGGCATCAGGAACTCTGCAGCACATTTCTGGAGAATGAGCATTTGGAGATCGAATATTTTATTGAGGGGAATACGGAAGAAATCCCGTTCTTTGAGTTTTCTAGACCCTTCCTGCAACGATCCATTCAGATCATGACGGACGGCTTGAATGATGGATATGAATGGCTGGACAAACGACGTGTTACTGGGCTTGTTCTGAAGACCGTCTCGGATAAAGTGTTCCACATGTCTGCCAAGACACTAATCTATGAATTAAATAAAGCGAGATTGCAAGATGAATTGAGAGGTGAGGATTCCCGGCAGCGGTATCTGCACTTTGTGAACCAGAACATGCAGTCTAGAGATCAGATTCTCTCCTTACTACTGGAATATCCTGTTCTTGCACGAGGACTTGTCGAGCACACTCTTCGGATCAGTCTGAATATGATGCGTGTTCTGGAGCGGCTGACAAGAGATCGTCGTGAACTGGAATCTTTTTTTGATTTCAAGCTGGATAAGCTGGAGGATATCGTATTTCTCGGGGATTCCCATAACGGTGGAGCTAGTGTATTGCGGTTGGCATTTGCCGAGGGGGTCAATGTCATGTACAAACCTAGGAACATGGCCATCGACACCGCTTTTGCCAGTCTGTTGCAATGGTTTAACGATCAGCGAATAGGATTACCCTTCCGTATTGCCAAATCGCTGGATCGCACCGAATATGGCTGGCAGCAATTCATTCCCTATGAGGAAGTCAACAGTCTGGAGGGAGCGGAACGCTTTTTTGAACGGCAGGGGCAGTATCTCGCTATTTTGTATGCCGTTAATGCAACAGACATGCATATGGAGAACATTGTTGCTCAGGGCGAGCATCCCTTCTTCGTCGATCTGGAATCACTGTTGCATAATCAACCTTTCAAATATGAGGAGGAGAAGGCACACTATACAGCGCTGGAGAAGACCCTTTCGATATTGAATAATTCCGTGTTAAAAACGAGCATGTTACCAACGTTGGATTCCAACGCTTTGTATCACAGTGATCTGAGCGGACTTGCAGGGGATGTGGATCAGGTACTCAATACGTATGAGATTCATGATAAAAACACCGATACCATGAGAATCCAACGAAGCAAGGTGAGTGTGAGTCGATTTAGTCATTTGCCTTCATATGAACATACACCCATTAAACCTGAGCGATATATCCAAAGTTTGAAGGAGGGTTTCTATCGCATATACAGTGCTATTATGGAGCAAAAGGAGTCATTTATCTCAACAGTCCGCAATGACTTCCATGGTTGTGCTGTACGTACCATTGTTCGTCCGACCGTTACGTATTTTACGCTGATTGAAGCCAGTTCCCATCCGAAATATCTCAGAGACGGGTTGGATAAGAATCTGTTGTTCGACATGATGTGGATGATTGTGCGGCAGGATCGTGATCGTGAAAAACTGGTGAGATATGAGTGCCATGATCTATTGCACGGCGATGTACCCATGTTCCAGACGTTTATCGGTGAGCAAATGTTGTTCCACCACTACGACAACCAAGCGATTGACGGCGTGTTTTCCTCCGATATTTTAACGCAGACCGCGGATAAAGTGCGGGCGATGAATCCCAAAGACATGGATATGCAATGGGAGTTTACCGAGCGTACAATCCAGACTAAATATGTCCTGGAACGCTCATTCGCCATGGAGAAAAGCACGGAAAGCGTCCGACCGGAAATATTGAATGAACATCAAATACACATGACCAAAGAAGAATATTTGCAAGAAGCCGTGAGGATTGGGGAGTACATAAAAGATATTGCTATTATGGGAGATGAAGGTCTTTCGGTGTCATGGATTAGTATGGGTATGGATGCAGACGAGAAGCTGATCTACAAATCTTCCGAGTTGGGGTTATATAACGGGGTAACCGGTATTGCCTATTTCTATCTGTATCTGAGTCAGGAGACAGGTGACCACAAATATATGCAGATGGTTAATCTGTGCATTCAGACTGCCTGGGAAATGATTCGCAAAAGCATCGACAAAAACATCTCATTGTTCACTGGCTACGGGTCGCTTCTCTATCTGCTGGTGCATAAAGTTAACGTATGTTCCGAGCCGGGGATCAACCCGGATACGCTGGAATTACTCGATATCTTGGACGATATGATTGATAGTGATCAGCAATTGGATGTGATCTCAGGTTGTGCGGGCACATTGATGGCATGTGTGGATATGTATACGAGCTTCCAATCGCAAAAAGCGCTGGATGTGGCTGTGCGATGCGCAGACCGATTGCTGGATCTTGCCCAGCCGATGGATCAAGGTATGGCTTGGGTGACGTCAGCGATCAATAAAACGCCACTTAGCGGTATTGCACATGGCAACGCAGGTATCTGTCTGAGTCTGGCTCGTCTATACAGTGCTACAGGCAACAAAGCCTATCTTGAAACTTGTATGGAAGGACTGAAGTATGAGGAAGCCCTCTACAGCCCTGAAGTAAACAATTGGAAAGATCTGCGGTTCACCGATGGCAACATGCCGGAAGAACACTATGTTATGTACTGGTGTAATGGCGCACCCGGTCTAGGGATCGCCCGCGTAGGGATAGCGCAGCAATTGAGGTCATTGGGAGCTATGGATACGATAGAGACAGATATCCGCAGGGCGTTAGCCAAGACGATGGAAGAAGGGTTTACAGAAGTTAGCTATTCGCTCTGCCATGGGGATATGGGCAATCTGGAGCTGTTCCTTCTCGCAGCCGATTACTTGCAGGATGAAGAGTTGAAGGAGTTCTCGGTTCAGATGGCAAATTACATTGTGACACAGGTGAGACGTGATAACCATCATTGGAGATGCGGCATTCCGGGTCGTCAGCAAATCCCGGGACTGATGCTAGGGCTTGCCGGAATTGGATATCAATTGCTCCGACTGTACAATCGTGACCTGCCTTCAGTACTGATGATGGAAGGACCAAAGGGCAAGGGGATAAGGGATATGGCTCAGACATACGCTATGGAAACGGCGTCCGCTCAGCAGCAGATGACTACTATGGAGCAGTCATCCCATATGGGGCAGCATCATGCCTGAACGGCCTGTATTCCGTCTGCGCCGGAAGAGACAACGCAAAATCCCTGTCAAACTGCAAATGAATCAATATGATTGTGGTCCCAGTTGCTTGCACATGTTACTCGCATATCATGGCTATGAAGCTGATTTCACCGATCTGAGGGAACGTTTTGCAATGATGGGAAACGGCAGGGATGGTAGCTCCATGCTCAAAATGAAAGAGGTTGCTCAGACCTATCACTTGAAAGGGATAGCCAAAAAAGCGCCTGTTGAATCACTTAACAATGATTTTCTGCCAGTCATTTGTTTCTGGGAGGACAATCATTTTGTCGTGCTTGAGCGGATCAAGACGAGTGGGCACTTCATTATTGTTGATCCGGCTTTGGGAAGGCTGGTTATCAGTACGCAGGAGTTTGCGGAGAAATATTCAGGTATTTTTTTGCTCGTATATCCGGATGAGGGCTTTGTACCCTTGTCCGAGAAAAAGATTAGTAAAGTGGCGTACTTCAAGGATTTGATTCGCAGTAACAAAAAATATTTTGGTTGGACCGTTCTACTTGCTCTGGGGCTACAATTGGTTTCGGTGGCCTTTCCGTTCTTGATGCAGGTTTCGATTGATGCGGCCACTAGCGGTGAGGGCTACTCGTTATTTCCTGTCCTGATCACCAGCATTGTGCTGTTAACCCTATTTCAGATCGGTTTCAGTTATATGAAGGATATGTGCATCGTACGGCTTCAGGAATTGTTGGATTCCCAACTGACGACAAACTTTGTCTCTCATATGCTCAAACTGCCTTATCAATATTTTGAAATTCGTTCGCGCGGGGATTTGATGCTACGGATTAATAGCAATACGACCATTCGAGAGATTTTGTCCCAGAAGATGATCTCTACGCTGATCAATCTATTTTTAATTGTTGTGACCTTCACGTATATTGTAATCCAGTCCCGTTTGATCGCTTTTACACTGCTTGGTGTTGGACTGGTTCAAATTCTTGTTTTTGTATACACACGTAGCAGATTCAAGAAACTGACACAGACCCAAATTGTTGCCCAAAGTTTGGCTGGATCATTCATGACGGAAGTGTTGGAAGGCATCTCGACCATCAAATCACTTGGGATTGAAGAGCGTACCGGGGAAAAATGGAGAGCACTATTCATGCGTCAGCTCGCAACGGTCAAGGAAAAAGCTATTTTTCAGACAAGAGTAAATACCGTGACGAATACGCTGAGTTTTATGACTCCGATGCTCATTCTGCTGGTGGGACTATATCAGATTATGCAGGGGAATATGACACTTGGTATGCTCGTTTCATTCCAGTCCCTGGCCGCGCTGTTTCTGGGGCCGCTGAACTCGCTTGCTTTGATGCTGAACGAGTTCGTGATGGCGGATGCGCTGCTGGATCGTATCTATGATGTCATTCAAGCCGAGGAAAGTAATAAATTCAAGAAGAAAACACCGACCCTCCGAGATGTAAAGCTGAATGGGGATATTACAATTGATCAGGTCAGTTTCAGGTATACCGACTACGGGGAAGATGTGCTGAAAAATATTAATATTACGATTAAAGCAGGGCAAAGGGTCGCTCTGGTTGGCAAATCAGGCTCAGGAAAGAGTACCTTGGCGAAATTGCTGGTAGGGCTGTATACGCCCACACAGGGTAATATCTATTTTGACGGCGTGGTTGTAGAAGAACTGGAGCAGCAGGATATTCGCAGCCAGATCAGTATCGTGCTTCAGGATAACTTTGTGTTTAACAACACCGTGTATGACAACATCAGGCTACATGCAGAGGGTTCAACGCTGGAGGATGTAATGTTCGCAGCGAAGCTGGCGGATATTCATGACGATATTGAGAAGATGCCAATGAAGTATAACACACTGATCTCTGAAGCGGGTTCGAATCTGTCTGGAGGGCAGAAGCAACGTGTCGCTCTCGCGCGAGCATTGGTAAGCAGACCCAAAGTTCTTCTGTTGGATGAGGCAACTAGTGCTTTGGATACTGTTACAGAAGCGACGATTGCCCATAATCTGAATATGTTGAAATGCACCCAGATTATCATTGCTCACAGACTCAGTACCATTCGAAGCGCGGACACCATATATGTACTGGATCAGGGTGTACTCGTGGATGCTGGAACACATGATGAATTGATTGGACGGTGTAAATCCTACAATGATCTCGTGTGTGAACAACTGGATGAAACCGGGGCCAGACAGTATGGATGAGGCTAGTGAGGATGATGTTGACGGAAGACAAAAGGCTTTCTTTTCTACACAATATGTGTTGAAGAGAATGCTTTTTTGTTATATATGGAAAATCCGAGAAGCTAAACTGATGCAAAATTCAGGAAATCGGGTAATATACACGCGAACACGCGTATGAATCATATTAGGAAGAAAGATACATAAAAACGATGCTCTCAGCCGATGTGGTCATGTTGATTTTGTACTATGATTCAGTTAACAGAAGCAGAAGGCATGGGTGAATGATCCTGATTCATTGGGTGCACATATACGTTGAAATCATAAGAAGAAGGTGATTGGTATGAGGCCAATACAAAAAAAGGTATGTGTATTCTTACTAATTGTGCTATCTATCTTTATTTTGGGAGGCTGTCAGAACATGAAAGAAAGTGAGAAACAGGCACTTTTTCAAGAAGCAGAAGCAAAAGCGGTCAAATATTTCAAAGACAAGTATGAGATGAACGTTGTCATTACAAGCAAGGAGTTGCTACCCGAAATGGCACTGGACTCGATTGCAATGGAAGGGCATGTGGTAGAGCAGGAGGATCAGGAGTTCACTATTTCCTATGACTATAACGATAAAAAAATCAAAAATTTTGGAATGAGCCCTGCCATCAAGGCAGCCATCATTGAGAAAGGCTACGATCCTTTTGCCAAGTAGATTGTATTGAATTTTGGGAGGTGAACATAACATGGGGGATACACCAAGAATTGATGATGAAACATACCGTCTGATGTCGGAACTGGCTTATGAAAATGCCAAAGCAGGTACTGAATATGCGAATCTACCAGGCTGGCAAGTGCTTGAGGATACGCATGGCAACGGTTATTCCGGGTTTGACGCAGTGACTTTTTACAATCCGGAAACGGGGCAGGCGGTCATTTCTTACCGAGGAACAGAAGGAAGTGCCGGATGGGATCGTAAAGGGCCTGATTTTCTGGCGGATGGTCAGATTGCGATCCCCGAACTGGGCAGAAAAATTGAACAATCTACCGATTTCACACCCGATTGGTTATCAGGTGGAATTCAAAAGGTAAAAGACGTCACCGGACTGACTCATTTGGATAATGCGGTGGGTGAGCTGGATAGACAGATTGATAAAAAGCTGAATCCTTTTCCAAATCAAATGTACGAAGCAGAAGACTACGCGAAGGATATGCAGAACAAATACAAGAATTTGGACTTCTCTCTGACAGGGCATTCATTAGGCGGCGGAAATGCTCAGTATGCAGCAGCGCATACGGGAATGATGGCAGTAACCTTTAGTGCGCCATCTGTAATATCCAGCTTGACTCCATCACTGAAACGCAAGGCAGAAGAGGGTGGATTCGATAATCAGATCGTAAACTTTGGTCACCCGGGTGACTTTGTTGCCAGTGGATTCTTTGGTGGCTATGATCGTCATGTTGGTTCCATGTATTACATCAACTCTAATTACAAGGACATGAATGACAACATGAGCATGGGAGATAAGATGGGTAACACCTTTGGTGGGAAGGAATACCACGACCTGAAGCAGTATCAGTTCGAGAATGGTTATATTTCCAATGATCTATACGACCCTACCACTGGTGAGAAAATCAATAAAACTCCCCGTGAACCTTCCAATATCATGACGGAGCTTGCGGATGTTATGCGTAGCTTTGGTGTGCAGACTAACAAGATGGTTGCAGGTGTTGGCTCAGTGGGGGGAGCTTCCGGACTAATTCAGGTAACGCCGGAAGAACTGAAAAGTGTCGCTTCGCGGTGGAAGCAAAATGCACAACAATGCAATGCGGAGCTAAACCAGGTGCGAACCCGCATGGCTCAATACCTGCATACAAGTCGCAGTCGCAGGCTGGAGCCCATTGTCACCCAACTGGACGCGTCGATTCAAGAACTTAGCACATGGCATATGAAACATACCAGCCAGTTCCTGAACTTTATTGATGAGAAGGCGGATGCCTTCCGGCAGGCGGACGAGAGTCCGGTTCATTTTAATTAGGATTTCTGGGTGCTAGCGTTGATATCACGTACATAGGGGAGGGGAACACGAGTGGGTGGACAATTGCTGGTGGAATTGAATGATCTTCGAATTGCGGAAAAAGAACTGACACAGCTGCTTGCCCGTCTGCAAGCCGATGAGCAAGAAGCGCGGGCGCTATACAGTCGGCTGAACGATTGGAAAGGCCAGTCGGCAGATCATACAAGACAGCAGATTGAAGAGTTTTTTGCGGGCCTGTCCAGACGTATTCAATCCATTGAACAGCAGAAGAAAAGCTTGCTGCAATACATTGAGATCATGATCCAGACGGATCAGGAACGCTAAAGGGTGGTAAGGCTGATGCCAAATTGCGGATGGTAATCAGCGTGGATAAGAGTGTGACCGTGGAGCGGCATGATTAGTGCCTTAACCACGGATTGTAAAGAACATGGGTAGCCAATCAAAATGATGATAGCTAAAAAGCCTACGGCATATCGGGTTTGAACCCGTATGCCATAGGCTTTTTGTTATCTGAATTTTTCTCAGGTTTTCGTAAAACTGTAAGTAGTTCTTAACGTTTTTTGCGACGTGTAGCCAACGCAATCCCCAAGAAGGACAAGATCAGGGCCAGAATGGATACGATCAATGTTGCTTGTTGAAGCTTCAGCGTACCCGGGTCTGTATCCGTGTTGTTTGGTTCACCTGTAACGGTGTCATTGAGTGCATCGCCCAGCGTGGTGTCATCGTTTGCTTTGCTATCGTCGGTAGCTGCATTATCTCCAGTGGCGCCTTCTGTACCTGCACTATCATGTCCATCGTTGGCATGACCTCCACCTACCGCAGCATTACCAGCAGCAGCCGGATCTTCGCTAATCGTTGTGATACTGTGCGGGTTGGCATCACTTGGTTGGCCTGTCCATTCTACGATGCTGCCATCGCTGTAGTATTGGAATGCATCCCAAGCTACTTCAGCTTCCGCCTTAGGGTTCTGTGCAACGAAGTTGAACTGCTGGAATTGTCCTGCCAGAATGCCTTCGTTATCGCCGTCAATCTCCCACGTAATTGATGTTACTTCATTGGAATCGTTCTTCTCTGTGGTGATTTTCCAGCCTGCCAGTGGTTGATATTGCTTGAATGCAACACCTTCCGGAACTTTCATGGTGATTTTGGTTGTAGGCAGTTCTTTCTCGGATGGAATCTTAATGGTGTACGTCTGCCATGCACTTGTCTGTGCAACGGATGGGCTAACGGTAACATGAGCGCTAGCGAATCCGGCGAATAACATGAATGCTGCGGTACCTGTTGCGATAGTGGATGTTAGTTTGGAAATCCATGATGTTTTCTTCAAAATAAATAACCCCTCTCAGTTCTTATCATATATGATTCGGCCCATTTTCTTAAATGAGTGTCTACGTTCTGCAAAGGCCGTTTCGGTTACGATTGGTTCTTTCGAGTGATCAAAAGCAGGTTACACTTGTTACTTCGATGACAGAATAACCTTCCGATCGCTGTTATCCCCAGATTTTTTGATTCCCTTTTCTTAAAGGGTAAAATCCGGGGATAGCATATGCTTCCGAAGCAGCTTTCTTTCAGAAAGCTTTTAGGCGAACGCTTCGCTTCTTCACGCTATTTCTGTCCTCTCCGTTCTCGTGTAGATCAGAAAGCTTTTAACTTCGCTTCTCCAAAATCAATTCGTTCCCTCCACTACATTTGCAGTTTGTAGAAACACTCATTTTAGATTGGGTCACTTTTCAATATAAACGTTGTGTAACTATGGCTTGGCGGTGTTGATCTCAAATTCGGCATCCAGTGCATCCAACGTCTTGGTCAGGAGATGTACCTTGATATTCCAACGTCCAGGCATGGAGATATAATCTTCAGCCTTGTACACACCGGTGTCGTTTTTCGGAATGGTAATCTCATAGATCCCCATATCCATGTCCAGATGTGTGAGTGACAGTGTGATCTGTTCCAGATCGTTAACGATACTTCCATCTGCCCGTTTCACATCAACTTCGAATTGGTTCTCTCCCGTTATATTGGGACTCACCTGAAGTGTGATCGCCGAGCCGTCTTCTGTAGTCTTTGTCTCCTGATACGGTCCGACCGCAGCGGGTTGTCCTGGAGACAGGTGTGTCAGTACGGCAGCAAGAGCGAGAATGACAGCACCGGTGGCAAGTTCCGCTTTCAGGCTGCCGGATAATCTGCTTCCCGTTGCTGCTCTTGCCAATCTGGCATGACGCCAGGCGAAGACAAGCATTACAATAAGCAGGACGATCTTGCCGATCAGGACAAGGCCATAAGCTGTAGTGAACAGGGAAGTCAGCACAGGTGCTGGTAGAATAATCAGACTGCTGTATATCCCTGTAGCAACCAGAGCGGCTACGGCGCCAATTCCCCAGGCGGTAAACCTGCGAATAGCAACCCAGTAGACCTCTCCTCGCACCTTCGATGGTAGCTTATCCGCCAGTGGAGGCAAACATATCGCCATGGCGGTTAGTGCGCCAATCCAGAAAGCGGCACCGATCAGATGCACGAAGTCCATGGCAATCGCGAGAGCACGTTGATCCGCCGCAGCCGGATGTCCCGTCATGGCATGCGTGAACAGCCATCCAAGCACGAGCACAAGTGAGCCATAGGAAGACCAGATGCGAGCACGGATGGATCGATCGCGATCATATCCGGAGAGAATCGTGACGGCCAGCAGCATTACAATGAGTATCTGTAACATCCAGATCTGACCAAAGGATGTCAGCTTGAGCGCACTTCCGATCAGTGCCCAGCTTAGTTCGTTCAGAGCCACACCAGATTCATATAACGTATTCAGTGGCAGGCTGACCAGAGCGGCAAAGGAAGCAGCAGCATAACTGATCCATAACAATCTGTAGCTGCCCGGAACGTCCATAGGTTCTCTTGTCATGGATGTCGGTGCGATTCGCAGCAGTAAGAATGCAAGTGTCCCCAGAATGACAGACAATCCGAGATACTGAATCCAGTCTGTCAGGGATACAATCCATTTCAGCGGCCCACCTGTTGAACCGGAACCGGATGTAAGATCACTCAGTCCGGCAGGAGAACCGGATGGTTCACCGATATGGAAAACATACGCCCCTTGAATTGGGTGTCCATCGGCAGATACAGCTTTCCAGTTAACGGCATAAGTCCCGTTCCCGAGTCCAGCTTGCAGGCCAGTCTCCAGAATATGAGGGCGATCCACATCAATCTTTACATTTCCATCGTCTGCCTGATTGCCGTCAGGGCCGGTTATTTTGATATCATAAAAGGCCGTCTGCAAGGATTCGTTGAACTCCAGCGTCAGCCGCTCCGGAGCAGCTACGAGGATCTCATTTTCTCCTGGCGAAGCCTTAACAATATAAGCATGGGCAGATGCCCACTGTGGCATAACAAGGCAACATACGAGCAACAGACAGGTGACCAATGCCCAGTGCCGTTTGCCCCATTTCAGGGTAAAGCGTGTAAAAATCAAAAAATCATCACCCTCAGGTTATAGATTTGTAGTCATTCATGGTCCTTAAACACAATCTAACCCATTATAACTTTGTCCAAAATGACTGCGTATGACTACATTGGGCTATAAAAAAACGATTTGGTCTACATAATTGTGACAAAAGCATGAATGCTATGTCATTTCTCACCTATGTCGGAAGCATCATTGACTCCGAATTAACAATGTTTATTTGCGAAGTTTACGTCCTGCAAGCCCGCTCTCTAGTGCGTAGCGGGTGAGTTGTACCCGGTTTTCAAGCTGGAGCTTCTGCAAAATGTTTTTGAGATGATTCTTCACCGTCTGGTCTGAAATACCGAGTTGATCGGCGATCTCCCGATTGGTATATCCCGCGGATACCCATTGCAGAATCTCAAGTTCCCGCGCCGTTAGCGGGTTATCTTGCACATCTTCACTGCGTGGTGCGGGGAACTCCTGCAAAATCCGGTAGGCCAGTTCCTTACTGAGCGGTGCGTCGTCACTGACGATGGCGCGCAGGTATTCAAGCCAGGTGGAAGGCGTTAGATTTTTGAGCAAATAGCCTTGAGCGCCTTGTTTCAGTGCTTCGAACAGAAACGTCACATCATCCGATACCGTGACCATAACAACAATAACATAAGGGAATCGCAGCTTGATCTGACGGGTGGCTTCCAGCCCATCCATGCCCGGCATCTGCACGTCCATCAGGATCAGGTCGGGCATCCATTGTCCGGTGAGCTCCAGCGCTTCCTGTCCATTCGAAGCTGTACCAATCACTTCAAACAGGCTGTCCTCGGATAAAATGCTACAGATCGCTTCACGCGCATGCGCATGATCATCAACAACCAATACACGTACATGTTCCATGTTAAGTATGCTCCTTTCCTATCGTCATTCGTGTATGCCCCGGTCTTGAATCGAGGGTAAAAGACCAACCCATCTCGGCAGCACGCTCCTTCGTAATTCGCAGTCCGTACCGATCCTTCAGATGAATAGGATCTCCACTTAGTCCATTCCCATTATCCTGAATATAAATGAACCAGGCAATTGGGTTACCTTCCGCATGAACCTGAACGCGGGTAGCCTGCGCATGTTTGCGTACATTCAGTAGTCCCTCCCGGATACAAGCGAGCAGTTCTACTTGTTCCTTGGCAGAGAACGTTACACCCTTGAGTTCCCAATGAATCTGTGCACCAGGTACCGTTTCCTTGACGAGCACTTCGACCTGCGCATGCAGTGAAATAATTTCTGATGTTACCGTAGAGGAAGGAACAAAACGCAACTGGGCAATAGCTTGCCTTACATATGTATTGACTTCATGCACGGTTTTTTGAATCTCCTGGATCTCATGCTCATGTCCGCTCCCTGCTAGACTACGGCCTGCTTTATCGGTCTTCACGGAGAGCAGGAAAAGAGACTGAGATATGCCGTCGTGAAGTTCCCGTGCCAATTGGTCACGAGCTTCCAGCGCTGCTTTTGCTGCACGTTCCTGCTCCAGAGCAGCCCTGGCACCTTCGAGCATGTGGAACAATCGGCTGAGCAGAGTCACGCTGACGAGGTAAACGATGACGGGTGTTAACCAGTTTCCAGCATCCATCGAAAGGTATGGCATCAGAAACTGATGGCGAATGTATTCCCAGATGCCAACCGTGAATGTGGGGATCAGCAGAATCATCCATTTAATTTGTTTATAGGACATGAATGCAGAACTCCTTTGATCTAGGATTAGCTTATTTAGGTACTTTATTTATACAGGGATGGGATCATTATAACCCAAGCTTGTCCAAGACCCTAGTCTGTGTCTTTGGAGAAAGCTGGGGAGGATCAGGGAGTATTTAGAAGGATATCTAAGAACGACAAGGGGTGAAATGTTGTCACGCTAGGTGAGGGTTGGTGTGACCAGCTGAGGAAGGCTGAGTCCGTTTTCCCTATCGGAGAAGGTCCTCTATACTTAATATAGAACGTGAATTCATTACAAAACATGTTAAGGAGTGAAGCAACAACATGAGTCAAGAAGTATTGGAACGTCGCAGTGAATTGCTCAAAAAGAACATTCATCAGATGCTTGTTCAAGACAATCAGCACGGTATCAGTCGCCAAGACAACATGTTTTTGCAGCAGATGATTAAAGAGCTGCATCAGACCTCACATGAGCTGAATACCAAATCTTAATGTAGAATCTGCACGAGAATGAAGTGTCTGGTGTACGATTCATTCCATGAAAATGAAAATGGCGCTATCTCCGATCAGACCGGGGATAGCGCTTTTACTTTTTCTGGGCTTATAGAAGAAGTTCTGTTTATTTTACTGCAACTGTTGCTGAGCGGTTCTTTTCTCAATATATTGAATGAACAACTCGGCAAGCTCCGGATCAAACTGTGAACCCGAACATGAGCGTAGCTCCCGAATGGCTTCTTCCACGTTCTTGGTTTCCTGATACGGCCGCTCTGTCGTCATGGCATCAAAGGAGTCAATCACGGTCAGCATCCGGCAGAGCCGGGGAATCTCGTTACCCTTCAGGCCGTAAGGATAGCCTTTGCCATCATAGCGCTCGTGGTGAAGTTCAATATACGGAATCAGATCGGCGAAGCGATCGTTCGTGATCACCATTTTTTTGCCCCAGGTGACATGTCCTTTGATCGTTTCCCATTCTTCTGCGGTGAGCTTGTCCTTTTTGTTCAGAATAGACCAAGGAATCTCCAGTTTTCCGATGTCATGAATCAGTGCTCCCAGCACGAAGCGACGTTTTTCCGCATTGTCCAGTGCGAGCAATTCACTGATATCCAGTGCATATTTGTAGACCCGTTTGGAATGTTTAAACGTATCCATATCTTTGTACCTGAACAGATTGAGCTGCTGTTCGATGTCACGAACGTCCTGTACCAGATCAATCTCGTGTTCCATGCCATCATTGCTGCCGTGGCGGTGCACGTTGTTCTTGCCCTGTTTCTTCGCATAATATAGTGCTTTATCCGCCTGATCCACAAGCTGGGATTTGTTATACATATCCACCTGATAGGGTGCGACGCCAGCAGAGAAGGAGAGACAACCGTGTGGAAACACTTCAACGCCTTCAAACGGCGTGTCGTTCAGTTGTTTACGTAGCTTGTTCATGAACCTGTAGGATTCGTCCAACTCCATGCCTGGCATGAGCAAAGTGAACTCTTCTCCTCCATAACGAAAGGCGGTAACAGGTGTGCCTTCCGTCTTTCGCATTAAAAAATCCCCCAGCAGGGCTAGCAGACTGTCACCTTGAAGGTGGCCAAACCGATCGTTATACTTTTTGAAATCATCAATATCAATAAGCCCCAGACATAGCGGTGTGCCCTGCGTTCGGGCGTTAGTCAGTTCGCTTTCTAACATGCTTTCGAAATAGCTATGGTTGAACAGACCCGTACGTTGATCCGTGTTGGCCTTTTCCTCAATCGTCTGATACATCACGAACAACTGCCTGAATGCATGGGAGAGCAGAATGCTAAGACTCAGATACAACAACAGGCCAAGTACGCCATTGTGCACAACCAGAATTGTCAGGACCAGCGCCAGAATCAGCGTACACAGATAAACCAGCAGGGATTCGGTAACGAATGCCCGCTTCATCTGCTGTAATGCATCCTTTGTTGAGAAATGAAAGAATAAGCCAAGTGTGATCGTGTTGATGATGAAGTAGGCTGCGAGCGCTGCAAAATAAGGAATCAGGTTATAGCCGTCCAGAGTTCCCGATTGCCCGCCAGTCCACTCAAACACGGCAGCTGCTCCCGTAATCATGAGACTGTAGATGCTGAAATTAACAATGTGTTTCCACCAGGTTAGCTTGCGCTCTTTGATTAACAGGATGATGGAGACAGGAAGCAGTACGGATAAACTGAAAGCTCCGCCAAACATGAATATACAGGCAAGGTATACCGATGAATCCATGGATTGCTGATTGCCTTTGGGTGGAATCTGGAACGTGAAATAATCCAGAATTAACGCCGCACCCAGCATGGTGTAGACCATAACCCAATCCGCCGTGGTTAGATGAAGGTAAGACCACTTGTTCATGTATAGAAAAACACCGATCCCGGTACAACTAAGCAAAATAACATACATACTGCTTCGATCTGCCTTATGGATAAGGTTACGAATAAAGTTCATAAAAAATCTCCTGCTTGAGTTTAGTCTAATCTTGATGTGTATATAGTTGGTGTTCTTCTATAGGGATATACTATATAGATGTATAACATACCAAGTTGCCTGCCAAAAATCCAGACAGAAAAAACAGGCCGCTGGCAGCCTGTTTGTCTTGTTGGGTGGTATGGATACTAGCCGCCCAGCTTGTATCCCGAAGTTAACGCTACAACGACAGAAGCCACGATGATTGCGTTGATGACAATGCGGGAATATTTCACACCTTCAAATTTTTTCATGGAGAAGACCTCCCTTCCTTGGAGTCTACCTGTTTTCTTCAAGCCTGATGAGTTTTAGCAGGTTGCACAGCCTTTTTGTCCCGATTCACCATCATGTACTGGATAAAAAGGAATATGCCAACGTTCATGACCACATCACCGATGCTGATCACCTGAGTCCGTGGGTAAGGGCTGGAGAGTGGGATGATATCACCGAGAAAAGGCAGATTTGTAGATGCATCCATCATAAAATGCTTTGATACGGCGCCGCCTTCCCGGAGCATGTCCACATAGTAGGGTCCCAGTACAGCGGAGGCTTCCACAGAAACAGGCATGCGCCCACCGTTTACAGCCATAACGGCAAAATTGAGAAATACCCCAATCCAGATGAGCATGAAACCGGTATGGTGTCTGTTGAGCCACAGGAAAGCGAGCCCTGTAATGTAGACGGCAGCAAAGAGATATCCATTAATGGATGCCACCCATTCAAATCGTTCCTGGAGATAGAAAATAAAGAACTGGATTAGCAGCAATACAGGGAAAATCCAGCCACTTCGCAGCTTGAGTGCTGCAAACTGGTTGAGCCCATGCCGCAACCCGCCCCGAAAAAATCCAACGATCAAGCCTAGTAGAATACCGTCATATACCATGGAGTAACTCCTGTTCGTGCGGAGATATGCAATATGATTGCGTGTTTGTGTACATAAAGGATTCGACCTTATATTGGTAATTCCTGCATGAGAAAAATGATTTTGTAGAAGAAATTTGCAAAATGCTGAACAAAAAACCGCCTTTACGAATCTAGGGGTCGAAACCCCTGTAAAATTCGGTAAGGACGGCTGCTTATGGTGCCAAAATACGAGCTTTAATTCGGTTGAAGACGGAATTTATTTTATTCAGATCCACCGTTCAGATAGTTGAAGAAAGGCTGGTCCACCCAGAAGTCATACGTCGTAATGTCCGCATCAGGTGCCAGTTTCAGGAAACCTTCCCGAATGGATTTGGCATTTTCTTTCAGAGAGAAGGACTGAGCATAGTAATTGCCAAGCGCGATCTTATTATTGGAAATGACAGGGTAGTTCGCCAATGCGGTTGGTGAATAATACAGCGGTTGCCACCAGGAGCTGAGAATCAGTGGAGATGTACTGTCACTATTCTTTTTGGCATATTTCAGCACAATGTCGTTGAAGCGAACTTTGTCTGCCACATTGTTGAACTCGAACTGAATATCATATTCCTTCGCAGAAGCAATATAGTTACCGTTCTCGATCTGTGTCACTTTATAGTCTGGCGTTTCCTTCGGCTCGCCCCATTCCTTCAAATAAATGAAGGCAGATGTCTTCGGCTGGAATTGCACATCAGCATCAATACCTTCGCTACGCAGCAAACCAACCAACTGTACAGCATGTTGAATATTATCGTGGCCGTAGGTAAGTGTCAGTTCATCGATAAAGTTGGAATCAAAGCGGCTATCCTTCAGATTGTAACCTGTTACGAGATCATCTCGCAGCGCCTGATCCACAATCTTTCTCAGCTCAGGTGATTCGATCAGATCCGCTGTGCGATATGCAGCATACAATTTGGAATAGATGTCCGCATCGCCGGAACGCCCAATCTCATGTTTGTATTTCCCTTGACTGACCAGTACACGTCCAAGCAAAGTATTAGCGAAATCTTTACTTGCTACGCCACCCTTAAGGAGAGCGGGGTATAGGCTTTCAGGAATCAGGCCTGTATCGATCGCAGCAGCCAGCTCCTGTGCGGCTTGTCCCTGAACACGGTTTGGGCTAATGCCAGCTTTGGCAAGCGCTTTGGCTGTTTTCTCTGCAGGATAAGTATAAGCCAGTTCCTTGAATCCGGCTGCTTTCACCGCGATGAAGACCGCTGCATAAGTGCTCAGTTGATCCTTAGCACGTACTTCTGTACCCGTAAGAACCCCATTATTGTATAAGGATACGGCAGCATCATATGAAGAATCACCAGAAGACAGATCGGTAAAGACAGGAGCTTTGGCTTCACTGTCACTTGCTTGAGTTGCTTCCGTGATGGCTACAATGGCTTGAATGAAATCACCTTTGGTAATCTGTTGCGGCAATTGAATGTTGTATTTCGCTTGCAAGAATTGAGCAAAATCCGCTGCGCTTTCCGTATAGGCAACTGGCGCCTGAGCTACCGGTCCTTTGACACTTTGTGAGGTGGCGGGTTTAGCCGGAGTTGCAGATGCTGCAGAAGCGGAAGCGGGCAAGCTAAGGCTGCCGAGTGTTACCGGAGCGGCGAGTAGGGTCGCCAACGTGATCTGGGTGATTTTTTTCAAATGAATAGCCTCCTTAAAATGGGTTGGAAAATAATTAGCTTTGGGTTATAATTCTGACAATTCCTATAAGAATAGAATAATTGGATTGACTTTAGCACGGAGACGCGCTGGATGTCAACGAAAAAAAGCTTGATACAGAACGGTTTCCAAAGCTTGGTAGAAAGCGAATTGTCAATTATATTCTATTTGAGTGTATACGCTCAAAGATTTATTGACAAGGATCGACAGTATCCGCTAGGATAAGAAAAAAGAATGCTGAAAAGGGGTATTTTCAAAATGAAAAGAGGTTTATCGTTCGTCTTATCGATCATCATGTTGGCTATTTTGTTGGCAGCTTGTGGGAATTCGGCTTCCAAAGACGAACAATCCGCCCAAGGCAGTGATTCGGAGAAATCTCTTCGGATGGCCCTCGTACTTCCCGAAAAAATAGGGGTTAACCCTTTCTTTGTACAGATGGATGAAGGTTTCAAAAAAGCAGGCGAAGAATTCAAAGTAGATACCAAGACGATTGAATCGACAGACCCGGCAGCATTTGAACAAAATCTGCGTGCTGCGGTTGCCGAGAATTATGATCTGATTATTACAGCAACTTTCCAGGCAGAAGATGCATTGAAGAAAGTTGCAGCAGAGAATCCGGACAAGTCCTTTGCGATTGTAGATACAACCGTTGATCTTCCTAACGTTCGTAGCGTTGGTTTCCGTGAATATGAAGGGGCGTACCTGCTCGGCGCAGCTGCTGGATTGTCCACCAAAACAGACAAAGTCGGCATGATCGCAGCAATGGATGTACCATTGATTAAGAAATATACGGAAGGTTTCAAAGCTGGATTGGAATCCGTGAATCCGGGTGCAGAATTCCTCGTGAACTATGTAGGTGGATTTAATGACCCGGCCAAAGCAAAAGAATTGGCGCTGGTACAATTCGGCAAAGGCGCTGACTTCATCGCTGGGGCATCCGCTGTAGGGGATCTCGGCGTGTTCGAAGCAGCCAAAGAAAAAGGCTTCTACACTTCCGGTCAGGATACGGACCGTACTGTTGAAGACCCGGAACATATCGTATTGTCTCAATTGAAGTCAACCGATACGGTTGCTTATGAGACTGTGAAAGATTTTGTAGAAGGCAACTTCAAAGCAGGCGCAGTTAACTACGGTTTGAAAGAAGACGGTGTAGGCCTGACGTACGTTACACGTGACAGCGAATCTCCATTGAATGCTTTTGTCGGACAAGAAGTGATCGACAAGGTTAAAGCAATCAAGGATGATATCGTATCCGGCAAAATCGTAGTCAAAGATCCATTGCAACAATAGTTTTAAATGTTCTTTTCGATGAATGAGTGATGGAAATGATCAGCCGGCTGCCCGATCAGGCAGCCGGTTTTGCTGCTATTAAATGACCAGTATATGTTCAACTTATCGTTTACACGATAACGAAGAGGACAGAAATGACCTGAAGAAGCAACGCGCTCGCATTTATCCCCGGATTTTCCCGTGTCAAAAGGGAATCAAAAAAATCTGGGGATAACGGCGATCGGAAGGTTGTTCTGTCATCGTAGTGGCGAGTGTAACCTTTTTAAGTTGAACTGAGGGGAGCGAACGCAAGATATGCTGTTGGAGATGGAGCAGATTACGAAGAAATACGGCGGCTTCACCGCTAATCGTGACATCCGTTTTAATTTGCGTGAGGGAGAGATTCATGCCCTTGTCGGTGAGAACGGGGCCGGTAAAACAACCCTGATGCGTATGCTGTATGGTATGGAACAGCCCACGTCAGGCACAATCAAAGTCCGTGGACGTGAGGTGAGCTTTGCCACGCCGTCCCAGGCGATGGCAAGTGGCATCGGTATGGTGCATCAGCATTTCATGCTGTTCCCTTCCTTTACGGTGGCGGAGAACATCGTGATTGGACGCGAACCGGCTAAGGCAGGCGCATTTGATCGCAAAAAAGCAGCGGCTCAGGTGAACGAGCTTGGCAGACAATATGGCATGCCGGTTGACCCGTGGAAAAAAGTGTCCGAGTGCCCACTTGGCATGCAGCAGCGAGTTGAAATTCTTAAGGTGCTACATCAGGGCGCAGACATCATTATATTGGACGAACCTTCGGCGGTACTAACACCGCTTGAAGTGAAGGAACTGCTGGCGAACATGAAATCTCTCGCCAAGCTGGGCAAAACCTTTGTACTGATCACGCACAAGCTGCAAGAAGTCATGGATGTAGCCGACCGAATCACGGTGCTTCGGGATGGTCAGGTGACAGGTACGTTGGAAGCCAAGGATACACATGTGGAGGAGTTATCCCGTCTGATGGTTGGTCGTGAACTTGTGCGTATGGACAAGCAGCCATCGGTACCAGCAGAAGCGGTGCTTCAGGTGGAAGGGGTTAATCTGTCCGGAGCGAAGGATCGTTCGGCGCTCAAGGACATCCATATGGAAGTTCGTAAAGGTGAGGTCGTGGGCATAGCAGGCATCTCAGGTAACGGCCAGTCGGAACTGATTCAGGTCATTGCTGGACTGCGTAAGGCGGATAGTGGTCGCGTTGTACTCTCCGGGCAGGATACAACCAACTGGCCGGTACGGCGCATTCGGGAGCATGGACTTGCTCATATCCCGGAAGATCGTTATATGTGGGGAGCGGCCAAGGATGCGAGTGTTCGCGAGAACGGGCTGATGGGACACCATCATCGCTTGCAGTCACGCGGTATTATCAAAGCCAAAGCAGCAAGAACAATGGTAGAGAGTTGGATCCAACAGTTCAGCATCAAGACGGGTTCTGCGGAAACCAAGGCACAGTTTCTGTCCGGAGGAAACTTGCAGAAGTTGATTGCTGCCCGTGAATTTGCACAGGATACACCGTTTCTGATTGCAGCCGAACCAACACGTGGTGTGGATATCGGAGCGATGGAGACGATACATGCCGAATTGCTGCGTAAACGCAGTGAGGGCGCGGGTATTCTGCTCATTTCATCCGAGTTGTCGGAGATTTTGCAATTATCTGATCGGATTATTGTCATGTATGAAGGCGAAATTGCCGGAGAACTGAGAGCAGAAGAAGCGACTGAGGAACAGATCAGTTTGTTAATGGCAGGAGGGAAAGAGCGGATATGAATCGGGTAAAAGAAACACTTCGCGGACTCGTACAGCCGCTGCTTGCCGTATTCATCGGTCTGATTGCAGGGGCTGTGGCGATTCTGATCGTTGGCGGTAATGTGGTGGATACGTATGCGGAGATGTGGAAAGGGGCCTTCGGCAACTTCTACTTCTTCACCAATACGTTGGCTCGTTCCACACCAATCATCTTGGCGGGACTTGGCGTAGCATTGGCATTCCGTGCCGGATTCTTCAATATGGGAGCCGAAGGCCAGATGATTCTTGGCGGGCTTAGTGCCGCGCTCACGGCGCTCTATCTGCCAGGACCAGGCTGGTTTGTGTGTATTGCTGCGATTGTGGCAGGTATTATTGCCGGGGGAATCTGGTCCCTGTTTGCAGGCTGGCTGGATGCACGCTTCGGGATGAACTTGTTGATCACAACCTTACTACTTAACTATATTGCCATTTATTTCGGGGGCTACATGGTCTCCTATCCATTTAAGGACCGCACAGGATCTGCAGCAATGGCTCAGACACCCATGATTGACCAGAGTATCTGGTTGCCGAAGTTGTTCCAGGGCATGGGGCTGCATGCAGGCTTCATTATTGCCATTGTAGCGGCCATTCTGATCTACTGGTTCACGCATAAAACGGTGACCGGTTACGAGATCCGCATGCTCGGCAGCAACCCGTCCTTTGCAACCTACGGTGGTGTTCGCCGCATTCGCATGATGATGCTGTCCATGGTCATCAGTGGTGGACTTGCTGGACTCGCGGGTGCGGGGGAAGTGCTCGGTACACAGTACCGTTTCCTTGATGGCTCATTGTCATCGGCAAGTTACGCATGGAGCGGCATTATGGCCACGTTGCTTGCCCGCTCGCATCCACTCGGTACAGCTGTAGCAGCTATTTTGCTGGCTGCGCTACAGACGGGTGCCATGGGGATGGAACGGAACACGGATGTACCGCTGGAAGTTGGCAGTGTCATCCAAGCTGTATTGACGTTATTTGTATCAGCTCAGATCGGTTATTCATTCCTGAAGCGGAGAAAGGAGAAAAAGTCCAATGCAACAACTGTTTGATGCAGCCATGTTTGGCTCAACCTTGCGGATTATGACTCCAATCCTGCTTGCAGCGCTCGGTGGGGCTTTATGTTCTCGTGTCGGTCTGTTTAACGTCGGTCTCGAAGGACTGGTGCTGATAGGTGCGTTCTCCGCTATTGTCGGTAATTATCTGTTTGGCAATGTGCTGCTGGCGGTACTCTTTTCCATTATAATTGTGATGTTATTCTCGGCGCTCTTTGCCTTTATAAGCATTAATCTGAAGGCCAACGCCATCGTGGTCGGGATCTCGCTTAACTTCCTGGCTGCGGGGGTGACGACCTTTGCACTGCGTGCGATTTTTGATGTAAAAGGTGCATACTACGACAAAGACATGGTGGGACTTCCCAAGTGGGATATTCCGCTGATTAAGGACATCCCGTGGGTGGGCGATGTAATATCGGGACATAGTCCGCTGGTTTACCTCGGTATTGTGCTCGTGATTGCACTACAATTTTACCTGTTCAAAAGTGTATCCGGCTTCCGCCTGCGCTCCGTCGGTGAGAACCCGATTGCAGCACAGAGCATCGGGATCAAGGTACGTGGCATCCAGTATGGTGCCGTTCTGATGTGCGGTGTGTTGTGTGCTCTGGCTGGAGCACAGTTGTCGCTCGGTCAGGTGACGATGTTTACCGAAGGCATGACTGCTGGTCGTGGTTTTATCGCGCTGGTGGCAACGATGTTAGGACAAGCGAATCCGCTTGGCGTCATGGGCTCCAGTGTGCTGTTTGGCTTCATGGAAGCATTGAGTATTCGTCTGCAAGGATTCTCCCTGCCAACGCATTTCACGTTGATGCTGCCGTATATTGTAACGCTGGTCGCGATGTTCTTTTTCAAAGACCGTACCTATGCACAGGATGCACTGAAAGCGGGCGGAAGCTCGCGTTAATTCTGAATGTCTATGTTAGAGACAGTAAAAGAAGGAGGAATTCCACTTGCATAACAAGGCTGAACGTTTGAAAAAAAGTAAAACCCCGGCACCCAAAACAGGTAACGATCACGGAGATCGGCTGCCGCCAGGACAGATGCTGACGGAGAAATTCCCGATTCTGCATGAAGGGGAAGTGCCGGAATATGACCTGACCACCTGGGACTTGAAGGTATTCGGTGAAGTAGAAGAGGAGAAGGTGTTCTCCTTAGCTGAGTTGCAGGCGATGCCACAGGTGAACACGGTGAGTGACATTCACTGTGTTACCCGTTGGTCGAAATTCGATACGCCGTGGGAAGGTATACGTTTTTCCGATTTTGTGAAACTTCTGGGGGTTAAGCCAGAGGCAAAATACGTCATGATCCATGCAGATCATGATTATGAGACAAATGTACCGCTCGAAGAGTTGATGCATGATGATGTACTGCTTGCATTCAAATATAACGGTGAGCCACTAACACCCAAGCATGGTTTTCCGCTGCGTATGGTTGTGCCACAACTTTACTTCTGGAAGAGTGCCAAGTGGATACGTGGTCTGGAGTTTATGACAGAAGACCGGAACGGATTCTGGGAAGTGAATGGTTTCCACCATTTTGCTGATCCGTTCAAGGAACAACGCTTCTCGGGTGAAGATCTGCCGATTCCGGAAGACGAGTGGACGAAGAAGGAGTTTGATTGATATGTTGATGCCTATTTTGCAGATTCATTCGGAAGACATGCCGGCATATGCCATCGTCTGTGGTGATCCGGCACGTGCGGAGAAGATTTCCCGTAAACTGGAGCAGGCGAGAGAACTGGCGTTCAGTCGGGAGTATCGTACATTTGTTGGATTGTATGAAGGGGTACAGATCGCTGTGGTCAGCCATGGTGTAGGTTCACCTGGAGCAGCTGTCTGTTTCGAGGAATTGATTCGCGCGGGTGTAACAACTCTGATTCGTGTAGGTACAGCGGGATCGTATACAGCTGATTATCCGGCAGGCAGTGTGATTGTGAGTACAGCCGCTGTTCGTACGGAGGGGTTGACTCGCCAACTGGTGCCGGATGGTTTTCCAGCGGTAGCGGACATTGGGGTGACACAAGCGTTGATCGAAGCTGCTCGCGAGCAAGAAAGCGCGGATGCTGCAACATTTGCAGGCAAAGTGGGCGTTGGTATCACCGTAACGCTGGATGCGTTCTTTGCAGGCGTGGAAGAGATTCCACACCGCAAGTACAAGCAGGCTGGAGCACTTGCGGCTGAGATGGAAATTGCGGCGCTCTACATCGTCAGCACCTTGCGTGGCGCTCGCGCCGGAGCCATTGTCGCGATCGATGGATTCGCGGACAGTGACCTGGCAGCCGAGTATGATCCGCATACGGATGCGGTTGGAAAAGCGGTGGAGCGCGAGATTAATGCAGCGCTACGCGCACTAGCCGCGCTTGCTCGCCAAGATCAGGCGTAGGTTGGTTAAGGCAAGTATACATTTTTGCTCATTGTTACAAGCAAAACAGTAGATGATGTCCATTTGAGGTGGACAATATAAAAAGGGCGTCCCGTAAGGTCATGAATATGACCCAAGGGGCGTCCTTTCCTTTTTAAGAGGGGGATGCAGGTACAGTGGCGAATTATATTTGCATGGCATGTCATTAAATTAGGAGAGTGATTAAATATGGGCTGGAGTGAATTACGTGAAATTCCTAATGAATACAGCGATGAGGTACAGCGGATTGATGAGCAACTTTTGAAACTGGTTGCAGCCAGAAAGGGCATAACCGGAGCAGTCCAATACCAACCCCCTCAAAATACCATCGATGAATGGGTGAACTTGCTGGATATGAAGGAGGAAGATATCCGATATGTTCTCCGTAGCGTGCAACCGATGCCGCAAAGACACTACTTTCCAAGTGAACCTCTTCAATTGACGAGTGTGGTGCCGATTATGAAGAAAATGATCAAAGATTCGTGTGAGTATATGATCACACATTCGATGCAATATGAAGGCGAAAGCCTCGTTTATGTGGAGATTCAATATAAGGGGAATGAAGCTGAGCGTATACAAATGGTTCCACATTTGGCTCTGGAAATATTCAGCGAACAGAGACATATCACCATGAGACATGGCAGTCGTGGAGGAGGTGGGGAGACGCAAATTAGTTTCCGAGTGATTCCTGCTCTTCCTTCTTCTCTGGAAAACGTTCGATTCTCCTTGATTCCCTCAATACCAGAGATGGAATACAAAGTAGAGGAAATCATTTTGGATAAACAGGTTGATTTCGATTAACGAAAGGGTTTAGAGATAGATTTAGCTTAACTTGGGGAAGGCCTGATCCTCGAAGAGAATGATAATGCAGAAAGTGGGCACGTTATATAAAGGAACATCAACATGAATACGAAAAAAGGGAGGACTCTATGATGACACAGAACAATCAACCTCAGGACGAGGCGGAAATTCGCAACAAGCTGGATGAAGACGGGGATTCCTTGATGGAGAAAAAGAAGATTTTGAGCGGAGTAGACATTGAGCCGCAGGCGGACGAATGGGCGGCGAAGCCATCACCTGTTGCTTTTAATGAAGGAAATGCTTCTTCGAAAAAATAAACAACATGAGCATCACATTCGCTTTGTGGAATGAAAATAAATTTAGCGAAGCAGGTACCCTTATGGTATCTGCTTTTTGGTTGTATAATAATGTAAAATTCAGTAGACGAAAGAGTGATTGGGATGAGTACAGGTACGATTAACATCCGAAAGGCAGAAATGAGGGACTACTCTGGCGTGTCATTGTTGATGGATGAGCTGCACCAGATGCATGTCGAGGCGCGGCCGGATCTATACAGAGCGTTGGAGACCAGAATGGAGAAAAAGGAGTTCATCGAACTGCTGGAAACGGACAAGCGTTACCTATATGTTGCCGAGTCTTCCGAAACGGGCTTGATTCTGGGTTACGGGAGCGCGCAGGTAAGTGTAATTCAGGATAACCCATTGATGGTGGATCGCAAGATGTTGTACATCCATGAACTTGTAGTGGATAACAAACATCGGGGCCAAGGAACAGGTAAACAGTTACTACAAGCATTCATCGAGCTAGGGAGAGAGCTTCAGGCAGATAGCGTGGAATTGTCCGTGTCAACGTTTAACTCTGGGGCACAGGCTTTCTATGAACAGATGGGTCTTGTTGTCCGCAGCAGCAGGATGGAGTATACCTTGTAAGATGAATCGCCCTATTTAATTAGGAAGGATTCATCCATTTTTAACAAAATATCAGAATACCCTTGAATACCCCCATGGGGTATGTTACTCTTAGAAAAGAACGAAAGAAAAGGGGTGTTCATGATGGATCATCAGAGCCATCCCGAGGAACCTTTGCAATCCTCCAAGTCAGATTCAACGGAAGCTTTGGCTACAGTCCAAGAAGCAGTATCTTGTCATGCCGAGGGCGGTGATGGGAAGCATGCGCGCAAGAGTCACCATTCGCAGGAGATGAAGAGTAACCTGGTTTCTCGTTTGAACCGTGTGGAAGGTCAGATTCGCGGGATCAAGGGATTGATCGAGAAGGATACGTACTGTGATGATGTGCTGACGCAGATTGCGGCGGCTCAGTCTGCTCTTAATTCAGTAGGTAAACTTTTGCTTGAAGGCCATATGAAGAGCTGTATCGTTGAGCGTATTCAGGCTGGTGAACATGAGGTTGTGGACGAACTGCTGGTTACGATGCGGAAGTTAATGAAGTAATATGGATTTATTTACCAAATAAAGTTATCATTTTAATATACCCCAAGGAGGGATTTACAATGTCTAATGTTACGTTGAACGTTACGGGAATGTCTTGCAATCACTGTGTGAAATCAGTTGAAGAAGCTGTGAAGAATACCGGTGCGAGTGGTAAGGTTGATCTGGCAGCGGGAACAGTAGCGGTGGAATATGATGAGCAGACGGTGAACGTGGATCAGATCAAAGCTGCGATTGAAGATCAGGGGTACGATGTAGTCTAAAGGGATCACAGGCTTAAACCGAACATGCTCATGGGCGAAAAAGAGGTCAGAGTACCTTTTCCCAAGAGTCAGGTTTAAGCCTAATTTTCTGTCTGATATATACCCCTTGGGGGTATAAAGGATACAACATACAATAAATTGAATTGACATGAAAGGAGCTGACATGATGGATAACTCAACGAATAAACCAATGGATAGATCGTCCGAACCCACACCAATGCCACCTATGGCAGACGCACCAGGACTAAAGACAACACTGCACATCACGGGGATGACCTGTGCTGCATGTTCGACACGAGTGGAGAAGGGATTGTCCCGCATGGAAGGGGTTCAGCAGGCCAATGTGAATCTGGCCATCGAACAGGCAACCGTTTCTTATGATCCAAAGACAACCAACGTGAATGCGTTGCGAGATAAGGTGGAAGCATTGGGCTACGGTACGTTGTCCGAATCGGTTGATCTGAACATCACAGGTATGACGTGTGCTGCTTGTTCTGCCCGGATTGAAAAAGGTCTTTCCCGACTACCGGGGGTATCTCAGGCGAATGTGAATCTGGCGCTGGAAACAGGGCATATCGAATATGCTGCTGGTGCATTGAAACCTTCGGATATTACCGCCAAGATCAAGCAGATGGGATACGGTGCTGAACTGCAATTGACACAAGAAGAGACCACATCGGTTCGTGAACGTGAGCTGCAACGCAAAAAGTGGAAATGGATGATATCTGCGTTGTTATCGATTCCTTTGCTGTGGGCAATGGTCGGGCATTTCTCGTTCACATCCGGAATCTATGTCCCCGAACTATTCATGAACCCTTGGTTCCAGCTACTGCTGGCAACGCCGGTACAGTTCGTGATTGGATGGCAATTCTATGTGGGGGCGTACAAAGCCTTACGTAACCGCAGTGCAAATATGGACGTTCTCGTCGCATTGGGTACCAGTGCAGCGTTTTTCTACAGTCTCTATCTGACGTTATCCAGTGGGTACTTACCTTCTACAACCATGGATCATGGTGCAATGGGAACGAGCACAGCCGCCATGCCTTCGGTAGAACTCTATTATGAGACAAGTGCAATTCTGATTACGTTAATTCTACTGGGAAAATGGTTCGAAGCTGTGGCGAAAGGTCGCTCTTCACAGGCGATCAAAAGCCTGATTGAACTGGCTCCACGTGAAGCCCGTGTCATCCGTGATGGACAGGAAGTGATGGTTCCTGCCGCATATGTTGCGGTGGGTGACTTGGTTCTGGTGAAGCCGGGTGATAGCATCCCGGTGGATGGTATCGTTGAAGAAGGGCAATCCTCAGTAGATGAATCCATGCTTAGTGGAGAGAGCCTTCCCGTGGATAAAAAGCCAGGAGATCCCGTTACAGGTGCTACGCTGAACAAAAACGGGGTATTACGACTGCGTGCGACCCGAGTGGGATCGGATACGGCTTTGTCCCAGATTATTAAAGTAGTCGAGCAAGCTCAGGGCTCCAAAGCACCGATCCAGCGGATTGCAGATGTCATTTCAGGCATATTTGTTCCAATTGTTGTTGGCATAGCCGCGCTGACATTCCTGATCTGGTATCTGTTTGCAAGTCCAGGTGACTTCGCTGGTTCCCTTGAAAAAGCGATTGCCGTGCTTGTCATTGCCTGTCCATGTGCATTGGGGCTGGCAACGCCGACCTCCGTCATGGCTGGATCAGGACGTGCTGCTGAATATGGCATTCTGTTCAAGGGCGGCGAACATCTGGAATCGGCACAACAGATTCAGACCGTAGTGCTCGACAAAACAGGTACAGTAACCCAAGGTAAACCGGTCCTTACCGATGTTGTCACGGCTCCGAATTGGACGGAATCTGATCTGCTTGAGCGAGTGGGAGCGGCCGAACAGAGTTCAGAGCATCCACTGGCAGAGGCGATTGTTGCTGGTATCCGTGCCAAGAGTCTGGAGTTAACCCCAACAGAGAAGTTCGAGAACATACCGGGATACGGCGTGCGAGCTTCAGTAAAAGGGCAAGAGATCCTGGTCGGCACGCGGCGTTTGCTTGCAGATGCACAGGTGAGTGTCTCTGAGGACACCGTTCAGCAGATGAACCGTCTGGAGGAACAAGGGCGTACAGCGATGCTGGTAGCGGTAGATGGTCAGTGGGCAGGGATCGTGGCTGTGGCTGACACCATCAAGGATACCTCTCGTGAAGCCATCGGTCGTCTTCAGGCGATGGGGATCGATGTCATCATGATCACGGGAGACAATGAGCGGACAGCTCGCGCTGTAGCAGAACAGGCAGGCATCGGTAAAGTTCTGGCTGAGGTTCTGCCGGAGGGTAAAGCTGCGGAAGTGAAGAAACTTCAGGAGAGTGGTCTGAAAGTCGCGATGGTAGGTGACGGCATTAATGATGCTCCGGCACTCGCTACAGCGGATATTGGGATGGCGATCGGAACAGGAACGGATGTAGCGATGGAAGCGGCGGATATTACGTTGATGCGTGGTGATCTGAACAGTATTGCAGATGCCATTGAGATGAGCCGGCGCACGATGGGGAACATCAAACAAAACTTGTTCTGGGCACTCGGATACAACGTTATTGGTATTCCTATTGCGGCAGTTGGCTTCTTGGCTCCATGGCTGGCAGGGGCAGCGATGGCGTTCAGCTCCGTGTCGGTTGTCCTGAATTCGCTACGTCTGCAACGCATGAAGCTGAAGAGAAATGACTGACCGACCTTTGTTTGGAGATATATTCAACGCCTCATTGTCAATGAAGTGAGGATGAATAAATACGCGGTTCGCTGCGGCGGACCGTGTTTTTTGTTGAGAAAAATACAGTTGAGTCGCTAGAAAGTAAGCCTGAATCGTTGGTATTAGATGTTCTTTTCTACGGAGAAAGGAAAGCATAATGCACTTTTGTGAAAATGGATCAATTGTATTCATGAATAAAGCTTACGTTTTCTGAATTTTTCAAAAAATGAGTTGACAATATGGACATATTCACATAAAATTTAAACGATCGTTTGATTCAAACAACTGTTTAAATCAAATTAGAACTATTTGAGTAATGGAGGACACCATTTATGTTACAGGCTTTACGTACATTGTTTAAAAAACCGCCAGTGATTGTAGGGATCGTAACAGCACTTATGTTCCAAGTGATCTTTAGCGTGATCTGGATGACCGCATATTCTGGAGTAAATGACCGTGCGAAAGAATTGACGGTTGCGATTGTGAACGAGGACGGAGAAATGTCCAAAGGAATCGCAGATTCGCTCGCAGGAACACTGCCTTTCCATACCGTATCCAATCTAAGTGCGGCTGAAGCGTTGGATCAGCTGAATCATCACCAAGTACACATGGTGCTGGATATCCCGGCTGGGTTTAACGAATTGCTTCAGACGGCTGGCTCAACCGCCGAGATTAAATACACCATTAATGAAGCGAACCCGGTTACGATCAAAAGCATGATGCAAGGTGTATCACAAAGTGTGACAAACACGATTAACAAACAAGCTACAGCACAAGGAGTACAGACGGTGTTAACCGCTTCAGGTGCGCCTGCCGATCAGGCTGCTGAAGCCGCTACAAACCTGGCTACCCGAGTGGAAGGAACAACAACGTCCATCAACCCGGTTAACGGGATGAATAATCAGATGGTGCCAATGATGATGGTACTGGCTTCCTATGTAGGTGCCATGATCATGGGGATGAATCTCCAGACAGCCATGGGTATGTTGTCATCTACCTATTCCCGATTGACTTTGTTTGGCGCGAGAGTAGTCATTAACGTGGGTTCTGCATTGGTCGTTTCCTTGCTGGGATCTTCACTGATTGTGGCACTGGGAGGACAGATTGCACAAGGATTCGTTGCATTCTGGTTGTTCCAGGCGCTCTTCCTGTGCACGTTCATGTTCTTCTCCCAGTTCTTCCTGATCTGCTTCGGACCTGCGGGAAGTCTGTTCAACATCATCTCACTGTCCTTGCAACTGGTATCCTCCGGTGCTATGGTACCGCGTGAATTGCTGAACAGCTTCTATAGCGGCATTGGGCAGTACCTGCCTGCAACATACGCCGTTCAGGGTATTCTGAGCGTGCAGTTGGGAGGCCCAGGAGTTCAGTCTGCTGCGGGCTCTATCGTGATTGTACTGTTGGTTGCCGTTGCGTTGTCACTGGTCGTGACGTTGTTGAAAAAACAACGCATGCCAGCTATGGCTCCAAGCCCTGCTCAAGCAAACAACTAATACAGCAGATGTATACCATTGCATCATAGGATAGGACAAGCACCCCGATGATTTTCATCGGGGTGCTTGGTGTAATATAATAGACAAATGATTCGCTGGATGCAGTCCTTGAGCTGGAGCGAATGAGATGAACGGACAAGAGGGAGCGGGACGGAATGACTGAACCGGAGTTGGATATCAAAACGAGGATATTGCTTGCAGCCAAGAAGCTTTTTGCACAGCAGGGGTATGACGGGACGAGTGTTCGTCAAATATGTGATGAGGCAGGTGCCAATGTGTCGCTGGTGTCTTATCATTTTGGCGGCAAAGAAAAGGTGTTCGAAGCATTATTTGAGCATTTCTTCCCTGGGCATATGATGAACGCGCTGGCTGAAGAGTCCATGTCCTCGCCTGTGGAAGGTATCCGACGAATTATTGGTGAAGTTGTGAAGTTCACGATGACGGATCGGGAGATGAGCGATATTGTGCAACTTGAAATTACACTGCGTACACATCGTACAGCAACCGTATTTCGTTTTCTAGACCCTGTATGGACCCGAGTGAGGGACCTGTTGCAAGAAGGAAAAGACCAGGGATTGTTCCAGGTCGAGTCCGTATCTTATGCGATGCTTCAGGTTATGGGTGTGGCTTTGGCGCACAAACGGGCCAAGAATTCACGATTTGGCTTTGATTATCAGGATATGAATACAGACGAGCTTGCTGAGCAGACAATTGAGTTCGTACTACGAGGATTGGGAGTGAACAGCCATGAATGAAACCATTGAGTTGATGATGAAACACCGCTCTGTACGCAAATACAAGCCAGACCCGGTAAGTGATGAGCAGCTTGCAGCTATCGTAGCGGCTGGGCAGATGGCTTCCTCTTCAAGTAGTGTGCAAGCATATACCGTAATTGCTGTGACTGACTTAGAGCAAAAAGCCAAGCTGGCTGAATTGGCAGGTAACCAGGCCTATGTCAATGAATGTCCGGTATTTCTTGTATGGTGTGCTGATCTGTATCGGCTGAGTGATGCTGCGAATCGTCATCTTCCTGAGAAGGAATCGTATGCCGATTCAACCGAGAATTTCATGGTAGCCACGATTGATGCTGCACTTGCTTCCCAGAACGCCGCTCTTGCAGCGGAGTCACTAGGGTTCGGAATCGTATATATTGGCGGGCTTCGTACCCGGATTGAGGAAGTTGCTGAGCTGTTGGAATTGCCGGAAGGGGTATATCCGGTGTATGGCATGTGTATTGGTGTTGCAGATCAGGAAACGGGAATTCGCCCGCGTCTGCCACTTAATGCAGTTCTGCATCGTAATCGTTATAATGCCGAGCAGAGCATCAAAGGTGTTGAGCAGTATGATGAGACAACGACGGCGTACATGAAAGAACGGACTAATGGTGAAAGAATGACTCCATGGTCCGAACTGATGGCGAAGCGCCTGACTGAGCCGACACGGTTGCAAGTGAGACCGTTCCTGGAAGGCAAAGGATTCTTGAAGCGCTAAGTTATATAGTAAATTAGAAGTCAGTCGGGGCGAAGCCGACTGGCTTCTTTGTGTTGTGCTGGCAGGACAAGCGATAGTACTTGCTGTTACCTGATTGTACTCAAGTTAAGCCATAGAAACGCTTTGTGTTCTGATAAAAGAGCCGGGCGGCCCGCTCGGTTCCCATGCCAGTGATTTCGCTCCATGCCTGGATGACCTGTCTGGTCATGGCCGGGTGTGTCATTCGTCCCTGAAATGGTCCTTCGAAGGGCCACGGTCCGTCGGTCTCGGCCATCACTTGTTCCGATGGATATTGCCGGGCGAGTTCACGAATCTCTTCTTCATACCGAATATCCGGCGTGAAGGAAATGAAATAACCGTTGTCCGCCATGCGCCTTACGGTTTGGCGAGAACCTTTGAACCAGTGGAAATGAGCACGTCGGAACTGATATTGCTCCAGCAAATCACAGACGATATCCGCATCATCGTATACCGCATGAAGGACAAGTGGTTTGTTATGTTTTTTGGCAAGTTGGATGAAACGTTCAAGCAGTTCAATGTACCCGCTCTGATCGAAGCGTTGCCCTGCCTGCTCCGCTTCCTGACGATTGTAATAGGGAAGGCCAACTTCTCCTATGGCTGTGGCTTGTCCCATATGCTTCTCGATCCATTGGAAGAAGAGGTCCATTTCTGCAATGGACGGCAGTTCCTGTTCCGGATGGAAACCGAAGGCCGGATAGATGTTACGTGGATGTTGTTTTGCAAGCTCCAGATTGGTCTTGGCAGAAGCGAGATTCATGGACACGGCAATGACTGCTTCGACCTGCTGAGACGGAAACGATAGCAGCATCTCGCGTTGTTCGTCAGGGGTATACTGATCGAAGTGAATATGAGCATCAATTAATGGTGCAAAAGCTTGAGAATGCACGAGGGAATTCCTCCTTGTGTTCAGTTATATTCTAACTATGTTACGCAGAATTTCTTATGGCGGATCACCCATTAAAGGAAATAAATAACTTAAAAACCCGCACTATCAAGATAGGCGGGCTTTCTGCTGTTCTTCTCGCATCCACTGTGCAATCTGCCGTTTACGCTCCAGGAAAGCGGATTCCTCCGTAATTTCTTCTCGTCTTGGGCGATCAAAAGGAACATGTACCTCGTGCAACACCGTTGCAGGTCGGTTGGATAATACATAGACCCGATCTGCAAGTAGCAATGCTTCTTCGATATTGTGGGTGATGAACAGCACCGAGCGGCGGTTCTGTTCCCAGATATCGAGCAACCAGCGTTGCATGTCGCTACGTGTCAGTGCATCCAGTGCGCTGAAAGGTTCGTCCAGCAGCATGAGTTCCTGCGGACTGAGCAGGGCACGCAGAAATGCAGCACGCTGCTGCATTCCGCCCGACAGCATATGAGGATAGGCCTGCTCGAACCCGGCAAGACCCACGCTGCTTAACCACTTTCGAGCCTCTGCAAGTGCTTCGGCCCGAGGTGGAGCACTTGAAGCTACTTCACCAGCAAGCAGTACATTATCTTCAATGGTGCGCCACGGGAAAAGAGCAGGCTGTTGGGGCATATAACTGATCTTGCCACGCTGTCCCGTTACATTCTGACCGTTCATAAGCACTTGGCCTTCCTGTGGCTTCAGCAGACCGCCGATGATATGGAACAGGGTGCTCTTGCCACAGCCAGAAGGTCCAACGATAGCAACAAACTCGCCTTGCTCCACAGTCAGGGACAGGCCGTTCAGAACCGGTAGCTTGCTACGCCGTTCACGGAATGATGCATGAACATTAACAACGTCCAGTGCAGGTGGAACCGGAGCAGGAGTCGTGTTGGCAGGTCGATCAGGCGTAGCCGAGTTAAACTTTTCACCGTGCGTTGGCTCCATTACACTTGCTCCTCGTCCAGGCTGGACTTGTTCATCCTGTTGCAGATTCATATGGTCATCACTTCCTAATATACAGATTACTTCTTTACTACCGCTTTTGTGGCCGCCAGCGCACGAGCAGCTTCTCCAGCAGGGCAATGAACAGGAAGAGCAGCAAGCTGAGCGCGACAATAATCATGATCGCCACGAATAGGCGGTCCGTACGATAAGCCGACTTTTGCAACATCATATAATAACCAATACCCTTGTCTGCACCAATCCATTCGGCGATGATGGCGCCCATCACGCTATAGGTAGCGGCGATTTTGACACCGGAGAACACGGATGGCAGCGCATGGGGGAGCTCCAGCTTCCAGAAGATCTGATGACGTTTCGCACCAGCCATGCGCATATAGTTCATCATCGCCGCGTCAGTACGGGTCAAGCCATCCATGGCCGCCACTGCAACGGGGAAGAAGCAGACCAGAATGATTGTAATCAGCTTGGGCAGTAGCCCGAATCCGAACCAGATTAACAGGAGCGGCGCGAGCGCGATGGTCGGAATATTTTGACTAAGAATAAGTAAAGGATACAGGGCTGACTTGAGAAAAGGGACCAAATGCAGTACCATCGCAATCAGTAATCCAACCGCTGTTCCAGCGGCGAATCCAATCAGCGTTAACTGAATGGTTGCGGAAGCGTGCATGCCAAGCCGTTCGGCCTGGGTTGCCGCTTCGCGGGCGATGTCGGACGGTGAAGGCAGCATCCATTTCTCAATATGGAAGAGGGAGACGGCTCCCTGCCATATCGCTATAAAGAGAATAACCGCCACAATGGGCGGCCATACACTTTTGAAATAGGCAGGCATTAGCGATACTTCTCCGTCAGGGTATCCATGCTGAAGCCGGTAGGGCTATGGGCGATTTTGATCTGGGAGATGATGCTTGGGCTGCCAGCCTCCACGAGTACCTCGTGCATTTTACGGACAACTTCCAGCAGTTCCTCTAGTTCCCCCTCCATCGTGGTGTCGAGCGCGTTCACCTGATATTTCAGGCCGGATTGCTGAATAACTTCAATGGCGCGATCAACGTAAGGATAAGAGTTCTCGCCATTTGGCGTTTTCGGGATAACCTGAATACTAAGTAGTGTGCTTGCCATGAGAGATCACGGCTCCTTTCGTGATATATAAAATGAACTAATGACTGTTACACTTGCCACTTCGATGACAGAATAACCTTCCAATCGCTGTTATCCCCAGATTTTTTTGATTCCCTTTCTCTAAAGGGAAAATCCGGTGATAAAGGCGACCGCTTCGCTTTTTCACGTTATTTCTGTCCTCTCCGTCCTCGTGTAAAATTTAAGTTCGTTTTATATGAGAAATTTTATTGGGGTAAGAACTCGTTCGTATATGCCGTGCTCACATCGATCTGTTCATCCAGCAGTTTTTTGCTAAACATCCAGTCGGTGTAGTTCTGCCACACTTCCTGTTTTTGCTCACCCCAGCGCGGGGCGTCATCCGTGTATTTCGGACTGAGCCATTTCTGGCTTGCCAGTACGAGGTCCTTGTCCAGATCCGGTACGGCCTTGATCAGAATGTTTGCTGCGTCTTCGGGATGATCAATTGCGTATTGATACCCTTCGGAGGTGGCTTTCAGGAATGCTTTCACCAACTCAGGGTCGTTTTGGATCGTCTGCTCGTTTGTTACGAGGACAGGCGTGTAGTAATCCAATGCATCTGAATAATCCTTCACATATAACATGTCGATGGGCTCCCCGCGCAGTTCGGCTTCAATACCCGTCCAGGCGTAGAAAATCCATGCAAAATCAATGTCCCGTTTTACTGCGGTGAAAAAGTCGGCGTCACCCATATTAATGTTTTTGACTTTGGATACATCGGCTCCGTCGCCTTCCATAATGGATTGCATCACGGCTTCTTCGACTGGGGAACCCCAACCGCCATAGGTTTTACCTTCAAAATCTTTCGGTGACTTGATATTCCGATCCGCCGGAGCAGCGAACCCGGATGTATTATGCTGAATAACTGCTGCGATGGATACCAGTGGAACACCCTGTGTGCGGGCTTGAGTTACACTCTCCTGATAACTTACGCCAAAAGGCACTTCATTGGAGGCAACCATTGTATCTGCGCCACCGGCACCTGGTTGTACAATCTCCACGTTCAAGCCTTCGGCCTTATAAAAACCTTGATCTACAGCTGCATACAGGCCTGTATGATTCGTATTTGGTGTCCAGTCGAGCACCACTTTAATATCTTTCAGGGCGGCAGTGTCACCTTCGTTGCTGCTTTCCGTATTTGTGTTGCCGTTCTGCCCAGCTGGGGCAGCTTCTTTGCCACCACATGCGGCTACAGTCACCATAAGCACGCACAAGAGCAACAATCCCATCGTTTTACGCCATTTCATCTGTGGTCTCTCCTTCGGTATGTCCGGCCGATTGGCACGGGGTACTCCTTGGCTTCATATCCAATCATCTTGCATAAATCGACAGATTTATACCAGTTGAGATCCGGATGACGTTATTTTTGAATAAGTAAAACGTCCATCGATGTCATTCAAGGAAGCCAGACTGCGCTTAGCGGCAGTTTTTCTTGCAATATCAGGAAGGTGATGCTTCCAAACTTATACTTTCTGATAGTAACAAAAAAAGCGCCCCGTATTCCGGGACGCGTGCAGGCGTTAGAGAGGTGGCGTTCAGCCATAGGGCTGTGCCATTTCGATATACTCCGATTCCTACGCTGGCATGATCCAGATCAGGTCTAAGGGTTAGTATCTTGGTGGGATACACTCTCAGCCGGCCAATTCCGACTCCCCTGGGAAACTATGAAGTTACGGGCATTACTAGGTGTAATTATAGGCCAGAGGGTAGGACCTGTCCAGTCATGAACTGGATAGGGACACGTATAAGTTATAAACAGGCCGTTATACATATGTATAACAGCCTGTTTGGATGTGTTATTTTCAATAATTATCGTGGGGAATCATATAAGGCAATCTGACTGAGTGCAAAAGCATCGGATTTTGGGTCATAACCTACCTGTTTCTGAGTGGTTTCCAGATTTAATCGTTTAAACCGATTATTCGAGATCCCATGCAGTATGGTGAAGGGTTCCAGATCGGTAGTTGTAATTGCTTTGAACATCAAATCACACAAGTCAGCCGGACTAATATACGCGCTCATATCCCTTGCCTCCAGCACGGGTCCGTCCGGTTGAAAATCATCATATGCACCTATACGTATTGCTACACTTTGTAAACCTTCGGTATACGCAAAATAGGAAGCGAGCGATTCTCCAAAACATTTGCTAACCCCGTACAAATTCCGTGGGCGTGTGGGCATGTCCGGATAGACTTGAGCATCAATGGGATACCCCTCAATCGTCTGTGCACTGCTTGCAAGAATGACTCTTCGTACACTTTGGTCTTTAGCTGCACGGAATACATTAAATGTGCCTTTGATATTGATGTCCAACAACGATTCATAAAATCCGGCATTCGGGGAAGGATCTCCAGCCAGATGTACAACCACATCCATGCCTTCGCAAGCACGCTGACAGGCTTCGGGGTCTGTCACATCCAGTGTCATGATCTCATGGCTGGTCCCTTGATACGTATGCAGTCTGTCGATATTTAAATCCGTTAGTCGCAGGCGAAATGCTTCTGACAAGTGTTGGGACAAGTCACGTCCAATTTTTCCGGCTGCGCCAGTAATTAAAATGTTCATGAAATCAGCTCCAATTCTTAGCGCTGGAAGAACTCAATCCATTCCTTTTCAGGTCCATAGATGAAGAAATAGCGGTAACCGTTAGGCAGTGTGATAATCTCTCCGTCGATAAATTCGGCTTCGGTGGATTGAATGCGTTTGTACTCAGAATCAAGATCATCCACGTGGATCGCAAAATGGTGCACCGTACCTTCAGAAGGCAGCTTGTCGCTGTATCCTTGAATTAACTCAATCTCAGTCTCATTACTTCCATTGAAGCCAAGGAAGGCGAGCTGAATGATACCGTTGGTATGGGTCACCCGGTCTTTCAATTCAAGACCAACGATCTCCGTGTAGAAACGCAGCGTGGTCTCCAGATCACGAACGGCAATGCCGACGTGGTCAATGCGCTTTTGAAAACTCACAATCAAAAACCTCCTTATGTAGTGAATGTTTCTACCATTTTAAGGGATAGCATAGAGCTGTACTACATGGTTGTCAAATCCAATTTTAAATTGGAAAAATCATAATTGTTCACAAAATGTTCACTTATGTGAAGGGTTTCCTCATCTCTATAATTACGAAGGTAAACAGAGAGGATGAGAGAATTGCCAACAAGCAAGAAGGAACAGATTATTTTGGGATTAATGATGTGTACAGGAATGGTCTTGGTCATGATGTTCTTCAATCTATGGCACAGTGGGTTACTCGGCAAGATGTCCCCGCTTGAGATACTGCTTCAATTCATATTATGTTTTGTCATCGCGTTTCTGGTGGAGTCTTTCATTGTTGGCCCTGTGGCGAGAAAGATTGCATTCTCCTTGCCCTTCGACAAGTCCAATAAGATTTTAGGTGTGCTCGTCATTTCATTTTTCATGGTGATTGGCATGGTTCTGATCATGTCCATGTATGGAATGATCTCGGCATATCTCGCTGATCAATTAAATGGGGGGTCATCCGTAATCCGTACGTATCTCCATACAATCGCTCGTAACTTCAGCCTGGCGCTTCCATATCAGTTGATCGTTCTGGGACCACTCGTCCGATATGTATTCGGTAAATTCATCAAGGATAACGGGCCTGTATTGCCTGTCGTTAATAAAAGTGTGTGATTTGGTTGACCATAAGTATTTCCTGGGCAATCTTGTGCAAATGAATAGATATTATTCTCACCTTTAATGAAAGGAGATGAGAGAGGCAAAGATAGGGTACTTGCCGCCATATTACAGCGCTAACGAATCGAGGACACCTTATTAGGCGAGTTTCTAAGGGAATGAAAACCTAACGAATCTCAGCGGTGTTATTATGCAAAAAACCTCCAACGAGACATTTAATTGAAGCTAATTATCTATAATAACGTCTCTAGGATTCGTTAGATTTCAAACATGCGGAAATGGAGGGGGATAGCGTGTGCTAGGTTCGTTAGAACAGAATAATGCTACAAAAAGATGTCCACCGTCAGGTCATGACAGTAGACATCTCGATTTCTTTAATAGGTATTTCTAATCCTCAGGACTAGACCAACACAGAACTGTTAAGTCGCAGAATTCACTATATGTTTGTTCTGCCATTGATACGTGATTACGCTAATGACAAGCAGGCCAACTGCAAAGATCGCAAGCATCCATGCAGACTGATTAACCGCCAGATGATCAAGACTCCATCCCGTAGTCAAAGGCAGAATGGCACCGCCAACCCCACCTGAGGCAATCAAAATGCTGGGTGTGGATTCTTCTGTTCCGGGCAACAGTTTACTGGCGAAGACAAGGGCAATGGAGAATATCCCTGACATCGCAAGTCCAAGCAGTAAGATGATGAGAAATGCAGACCAGATTTGGTTTGTAAATGGAAATATCATTAACAAGAGAACAGATGCAAGACAACTGTACAGGACATATACGCGGTATTGGAATTTCTCTGCGATATAACCGGCGAAGAGCCGTCCCACGGACATGGCAATCCAGAAACAGGTGACACTAAGGGCTGCTCCGGCTTCCTTCATGTTCATTTTCTCAATCAGGATCGCCGGCATGAAGTTCGCAAGACTCATCTCTGTGCCAACATAGAGGAAGAAGAACAGGACGAATAATACCAGAAGAGTCCTGTTACGGCCACGATAGGTTGGACTGGATGTACTTGCAGATGCGGGATGCATCTCACCCGATGTCCCAGCAGAGTGCGTATTTACGGAAGCATGATTTGAACTCTGTCGCTCCAGAAACTTATCGAGTTCACCGAATGATCCTTTCGCCCAGAAAACAAAGGTCAGCGCTGCGCAGATCGCAACAACGAGAAAGGAGAGACGCCAGTATCCGGTAGCAATCAGACCGCTGGCAATGAGCGGCATGACCATCGCCCCAATCCCGAATAACACTTCCAGTCGACTCATAGCAACGGCTGTATTGTCTTTGATTGCAGCGATGATAATGGTGCCAATAACAGCTTCAACCATTCCGAATCCAAAGCCGGCAGCGGGTGCAATGACGAACATCCAGCCCCATGGTGGCAGCAGCATGTAGGATAATTCTGCAATACAGAGCAACGCTGTGGCGATTAACAGGCCTCCCCGTTTACCAAAGCGTCTGTTCAGCCATGGAGATAACAATACACCACCCAGGAATCCGGCAAATTGAGCAAAGATCAGCGTTCCGCCTTGGCTATAATCTTTGCCGTAATGTTCAAGTGCAACCGGTAGAATGGAACCGAGCACAACGTGGGCAAGTCCAATCAGGAAATAGGACAGACATCCGATCCAAAGTAATTTTTTCATAAAGAACTCCTTCTACTTATATACATAAATTGAGGATCACAATAAAGCGCAATCTTGAAGACAAAGTCTATCATAACAGGACATGTTAAGTTGTGCCATGAATTCCTGATCGATACAGAAGGTTGCAATCTGGTCCGGCGTTCGTATATACTGAGACCAACAATTACAGATCGGACCATGCCGTTGAAGAGCATCCAACTCGGAGGCGTTTTCGCCAGGGGAGCGATATTTCCCCAAGTTAACCGGAACCGCCCGTTATCGCGGACCAAGAGGCTGGAAGCAGGATATCCTGATTCAGCAAGTTGGGTGGCACCGCGAGCAGAGCGCTCCTCGTCCCAAGGGATGAGGGCGCTCTTTGTATTTTTACAGCCAAAGGAGACGGTGACCATGTTAGAAATGAAGTGGATTCGTGCACATGCAGAAGAGGTTCAGGCAGCGGCAGACGGGAAAAAAATCAAGATCAACATTCGCACATTGTTAGAGCGGGATGAGGAACGCAGGGCGCTTTTGCAGGAATCGGAAGAAGGACGCAGATTGCGCAATACGTTATCCGCGGACATTGGCAGACTCATGCAAGCCGGGAATCGGGAACAGGCCGAGGGTTTGCGGGCTCAGGTGAAACAGATCAATGAACAGTTGGAACAGGTGGAAGCGAGGCTCGCCCCTGTGCAGGAGGAAGTAACCAAGCTACAATGGCTGGTACCCAATATCGTGTCCCCGGATACCCCCAATGGCTTGTCGGACGCAGACAATGTAGAGCTACGACGTGTGGGAGAGGTGCCAACGTTCGAGTATAACACCAAAGATCACGTGGAACTTGGGGAGTTGCATGATCTCATCGATATTCCCCGTGGAGTTAAGATTGGCGGTACGCGAAGCTATGTATTAAAAGGCGCTGGCCTGTTATTACATCGAGCAGTACAGCAACTTGCGCTTGATTTGCTTCTGAAGCACGGCTTCACACCGATGGAGGTTCCGCTGATGGTCAGGGAGGAAGCACTGGTGAACACCGGATTCTTCCCAACCGGTCGAGATCAGGTCTATGAACTTGAAGGGGAGAACAAGTGGCTGGTGGGAACTTCTGAAGTGCCGCTGGTCTCGTATTATGCGGATGAGATTGTTGATGTTCAAGAGCCTGTGAAGCTGGCCGCGGTATCGACGTGTTTCCGCAGTGAAGTTGGCTCCGGCGGACGGGATGTACGCGGATTATACCGTGTGCACCAATTTGCCAAAGTTGAGCAGGTCATTCTCTGTGCTCCTGATGCGGAAGAATCGGAGCGCATGTTGCAAGAGATTACAGGACACGCCGAAGAATTGCTGCAATTACTGGAACTGCCGTATCGTGTTGTCGCTGTATGTACCGGGGATATGTCGCAGAAAACGTACAAACAGTATGACATCGAGACCTGGATGCCAAGCCGCGGTGCATATGGAGAAACGCATTCGTCGTCGAATCTGCATGATTTTCAGGCGCGCCGTTCGAATATTCGTTGCCTCGATGCCGAAGGCAAGTTGGTCTACTGTCACACCTTGAATAATACGGCGGTGGCATCGCCGCGTATCCTGATTCCTTTGCTTGAGAATCATCAGCAGGAGGATGGAAGCATTCACATTCCGGTAGCCCTGCGGCCCTATATGGGCGGGGCCGAGAGCTTGATTTTGCCAGAGCAGGATGAAGTGAAGTAGAGAGGTTAGGTAACGCTTTAGTAATTCAAAAAGGGGATGTTCCACACGTCATGTTGCATGTGACGATGGACATCCCCTTTTAAACGGTAACACTATTTAACGAACCGATCTCCTAATATTTTGTGCTGAATTTAACTGATCTGGTAAGTGCTGGAACCTAAGATATAGCTTACTTCTTTGATTAAAATTTCTTCGTTTATGTAAGTAAATAAAGTTATTTCTTAAATGTTAACGCAGCTTCCATTCACGCTCGTTAATGATTTCAATTTGTCCAGATTCAAGGGCTTTTTTGAAACGATTGCGGGCTGTTTTCATCAATAGAACCATTTCGTCTTCAGGACGAATCTTGGTGGATGTCGAAGTGACGATAGCTTTCATACGTTTACGGTTATTTTTAGGTGAAACCATATCAAGCAAATTCTTTTCGATCATACATATCCCACCTCATTTTTAAGGTTTATTAAAACAGTATTACGCGACCTTCCCATATTATACAATGAAAATCATGAATTGTTCCAAGACGCTCACTCACGTTATTCAACTTTATGCAATTCGTATCCGATATAATATAATAGAAGTAAAATATTGGATTATGGGAGATGGATATTGAAATGAATAGAATCAAACTGGCGCTTCGAGGCACACTTGCTCTAATGATTGCATTGACCGTACTGGTCCCTTCGTTGGCCTTGGCGGCTACTGGTGACGTGACATCGATTGAAATAACCAATAGCAGCCCGCAGAAAATGAGTGTCTCCGAAACAGCTGCGCTTCAGGTGATGGCAACGGTAGAAGGTTTTGATAACAAGCAGGATGTTACCCAAGGCGTGACTTGGTCCACCAGTAATGCAGCGGTTGCGACGATGGTGAAAGGCAAAGTCAAGGCTGTGGCCGCGGGCGAAGCAACGATTTTTGCAGAAGTAGACGGGGCTAAAGCCCAGTTGGTTGTCCAAGTGCAGGAGAAGATCAAAAGCATCAAAGCTTCACCGAAATCCTACAGTTTTGTTAAAGGCAGTGAAAGCACCCTTCCGAAAGTAAGCATTACCCGTGCGAATGGTAAGGAAGAGGATGTGACGTCTGAGATTGTGTGGTCCGTATCCACTTCTTCGGCTGTGCTGGAAAACGGTAAAATCAAAGGCGTTACACCTGGCAGAGTATTGCTGCAAGGCAAATATGGAACAACGATCGTGAAAGTCCCCGTTGCTGTGACGGATGAGATTACCAAAGTTGAAGTCACTCCTGCCACAATGCAGCTGAACATCAAGAAGTCCAAGGCGTTGAAGGTCATCGGGACCTACGCAAATGGCAAAACGATCAACCTTTCGAAACAGATCGTATGGACCTCTTCCAACACAAATGTAGCTATCGTGAAAAATGGAGCCGTTAAGACACTGACCGAGGGACAAGCCACCTTGACAGGAACTTATCAAAATCAGACAATAAAGGCAGAGGTTACCGTTGTACCTTTGCTCAAAAAGCTGATTACAGGCCAGAAAAAACTGGTTTTGTCTCCACAGGGAAGTACAACGTTGAGTGTGATGGCCCAGTATGATACGGGTAAAACCACTGTTGTGACGAACAGCGCGGTATGGAGTAGCACAAAGCCGGGCGTAGCGACAGTAACAAATGGCAAGATCGTGGCTGTAAGCAAAGGGAAAACGTCCATCACGGCCAAATGGGGCAATAAAAAAGTGACGATCCCTGTTACGGTAAAATAAATCTTCATATAATAAAGCATCTTGCATGATCCAAAAATTAGTTTCAGTACATGACATCGTTAAAATCATCAATATCATCAAGGTAACAGACAACCAAGGGGCGTAGACATACGCTCCTTTTTTGGATATATAGAAATATGTATCTGAAATGCCTTCTGCTTCAACAACTATATAAGGGGATTGGATGGGATGAATATGAAAGCTTCGATTATAAGCTCAGACTCTAACTCTAGTGATCTGGCTTACCTGAAATATCTTTTTCTATCCCTAAGTTCCATACTTACATTTCAACGGAGTGCTACGATTAAGCGCATGAAGCAACGCACCTATGAAAAATACAGAGAAGGTTACCATTTAAAATGTCATGGTGAAGAGGAGATACCTGAATGAAAGATCCAATGCAACCGGAAAATTGGCCTGCCTGGGCGACAGAGTCGGTAGAGATTGCTCCGGCCAATCCCAATTGGGATGCGCAGGCTCAGGATGAAATCCGGCAACTCAAACGTCTTCTAGAGCAGTTTAATATTCATCAATTCGAACATATCGGAAGCACGTCCATTCCAGGGTTACCCGCCAAGCCCATTATTGATCTGATGGCAGAGGTACAGTCATGGGATGACATGGATCTGATTGCGGATCAGCTGAATCCGTTGGGCTGGAACTACGTTCCGCCTGAACTGGATGGACGGGAGTACAGACGATTCTGGGTCAGGGTTAAGGATGGCAAGAGAGCTGTACACCTGCATCTGATGCGCCCGGGAGAAGAACGCTGGGATCGTCAAATTCGGTTTCGGGATGTGCTGAGAAAACGCCCAGATCTGGTGGAAGCTTACGCCGTCCTGAAGACAAAGCTTGCTGATGAGAACAAGGAAGATAGGGAATCGTATACCGCTGCCAAAACGCAATTTATTTTACAAGTGCTTGATGAAGGCGTGTGATTGATTGAAAAGCGTACTTATCAGAGACAGGCTGATCTATTTCTTAGCAGTCATGATGACCATGGCGGCAGGACTCGTATCCAGACACTTTGGTGAACGATTGCCGGGTTGGGTGCATGAACATTTCGGGGATGCATGTTGGGCGGGCATGATTTATTTCGGAGTACGCATGGTGTGGCCTCATCGCAGCTTGGTATGGGCGATGTGTTTGAGCTGTGTATTCAGCTGGATGATTGAGTTCTCGCAGTTGATTCAGACGCCTTGGCTGATTGAGATACGTTCTACCGTATTAGGTGCTCTTATTTTGGGACATGGTTTTCTGGTGATCGATCTGATTCGATATACGGTCGGTATTCTGTGCATGGTTATGATAGATCGTTATTTCCTGAGAAATAAGATGGCTGGATCATGAACTCAAGTGAATCATGGAGGTGTGCTGCATGAATGTAGAAAAACTTTTTGCCGAATTGCCCGAATTCGAAACACAGCGGTTAAAACTGAGGCGGCTTACGATGGATGATCTTGATGAATATTATGCGTTTGCCTCTGATCCGCGAGTGAGTCAGCAAAGCTTGTGGAACTACCATGAGACGGTGGAGGATTCAATTCAATATATTCAGCGGGTACTGGATAATTATGAACGGAAAACGGTACATATCTGGGCTTTTATTTTGAAGGAAACAGGGACCTTGATTGGGAGAGGTGGCATTTTTCATCTCAACGAACCCATGCAGAGTGCTGAACTAGGGTACGCGATAGCCAGCAGTCAATGGGGTAAGGGGCTCGCAGCAGAAGCGATGCAACCCATCGTGGATTATTGCTTTCGGGAACTGGACTGCAATCGGTTGGAGGGGAAATGTAATGCAGGCAACATAGGCTCTGCACGCGTAATGGAGAAGCTGGGTATGTCGTACGAAGGTTTGCTACGCAAACAGTTGAAGATCAAAGGTGTATTTACGGATCAAAAATTGTACTCCCGTATCCGGGATGATCTATAATACTTCCAATGACTCATAGGGTACATCGCAGAAATTGAAGGAGGCAGAACCATGATCTATAGTATTATTTCCCGTTCGTTGTGGGAGCAAGTGTCAAAGGGGACTGAGTATGCACCAGATAGCCTGGAGACAGACGGATTCATTCATTGTTCCACTAAGGAACAAATTCCATGGGTAGCCGGGCAATATTATGCAGGCCGCACGGATCTATTATTACTTAGTATTGATGAGAAGGCGTTAGAGCCAGAACTGGTGTATGAGGATCTCTACGAATTAAATGAACTATATCCACATATCTATGGAGAGCTCAATCTGGATGCGGTTCGCAAAGTCATTCCATTTGAACCGAATGCAGACGGTACGTTTTCATTTCCTGAATAAATAACATGTGACGCTTCTGTTTGAACATGATCTGGGGACAACATACTTTTCCGAAGGGTGGTTAACGGATGGATATGAATCAGGTTTTTTTGGAGACAGCGGAGAAGCAATTCTTGTATTACAAGCAGCTCGGGGAAAAAGCCATGGCACAACTGGATTCCGAGCAATTGTTTCAATCCTGGAATGAAGACGCGAACAGCATTGCGGTTATCGTAAAACATCTATGGGGCAATATGCTGTCCCGTTGGACGGATGTACTGACAACAGATGGTGAGAAACCGTGGCGTGAACGGGACGCCGAGTTCGTGAATGATATTGCTTCCAGGGAAGAGTTGCTTGCTAAATGGGAGGAAGGCTGGACATGCGTACTCGAAGCTATTCGTTCGTTTACCCCGGAACAATTGTCTCACATCATATACATTCGCAATGAAGGACACACCGTCATGGAGGCTATTATTCGGCAATTGGCGCATTATCCGTATCATGTCGGGCAGATTGTATTTGCCGCGAAAATGCTCAAAGAAACAGCTTGGGACAGTCTCTCTATTCCGAGAAACGGGTCTTCTCAATATAATGGAGGCAAATTTGCCAAGCCGAAGGCACGCAAACATTTTACAGAAGATGAACTTCATATAGAAAAAGGTGAGGAACAACAATGACTCAAATTGCATTGATTCGCCATGGAAGCACAGCGTGGAATAAGGAAAAACGTTCGCAGGGACAGACGGATAATCCGCTGGATCAGGAAGGCAGGGAACAGGCAGTTTTACTTGCCGCGAGACTGGCCGAGGAATCCTGGGATGCCATCTATTCAAGTGACTTGGAGCGTGCAAGTGAGACAGCTCGCATCATTGGTGATCACTTGGGCATTCAGGAGATTCATCTGGACCCTAGACTTCGCGAGATGGGCGGAGGACAGGTCGAAGGAACGACGGAAGAGGAACGGTTAGCCAAGTGGGGAGCGGACTGGAGTACTCTGGATCTGGGACGTGAGCTTGTAGATGCAGGGACTGTTCGAGGTAGTGCGGTGCTTGAAGATATTGTACGGCAGCACCCCGATGGAAGAGTGATTGTTGTCAGTCATGGGGCCGTCCTGCGGAATACACTGCGAGGACTGGTGCCTGAACTGGATATCAGCGTGAAGCTGTCCAACACATCCATTACCCGGATCGCCAAGAATGAGAATGCGTGGCAATGCGAACTGTACAATTGCAGTGTGCATTTGGATTCGCCCGGGGAGTCTTAATAGATGGATGCCCTGACGTTAAAACAAAAATTACAGCATATTCAGTCGTCTAATCATTCCATTGATCACGAGGAACAGCCTTACGAATTGGCACTGCATATGATGAAGCATATTGGTAGTACTGACCCTGTCCTGCGGGATGAATTGATCTATGTTACGTTTGCAACCTGGATTGGACAGGGTGTATTTTCGGAAGATCAGCTAAGGCATATGTTGCAGTTGGCGCTGGACGATCAGCACTTGTTCTATGGGATCGGAGAGCAGGGAACGGATAGTGTGTTTACGCGGACGTTCTCCGTATTGTTACTGCCTCCCATTCTGAATGTGGATCGTCAGCAACCCTTCTTGAACAAAGAGGATATCGCAGGGATTCATCATCGGTTGACTACATATCTGGAGCTTGAAAAAGATGTTCGCGGCTACGCCGATAACAAGGGCTGGGCACATGCCCCCGCACATGCGGCGGATGCGGTTGAAGACTTGGCACAATCACCATATCTGGAGCGAACGGATCTGCTGGAACTTCTGCATGCACTCGCTGTAAAAATAACGGAATCAAGTGTGGTTTACATCCATGATGAAGATCAGCGAATAGCGCATGCTGTGATTACCATTCTGCGTCGCAATCTGTTGGAGCCAAAGGATATTACGACGTGGATCGATTCCCTTCATCAAGGAGACCAGGCGGTGAACAGATCACTTCTGGAAACCAGTCATAGGAACCTGAATGTGCGTCTGTTTTTGCAGACACTGTATCTTGCGATACGTACAGAAGAAGATGAGCCGTTTCCGGCAGTTTGTTCACTGGTATTGCAGGCATTGGAGAGAGATAAATAACGATACGCTAAACGTTTGGAAAAAGGGGAGATGGCGCATGACCAAACAGCCGTATTCATGGACGGAAGAGATCTTATCTCCGCTGGGTGAGACAGCGGTTATCATCCAGTGTGGAGATCAATTGTCTGACCCTGTGCAGCGCAGAGTGATGTCTGTATGTGCTTTGCTGGAAAAAAGCACTCTGCCGGCCATGATCGAATGGGTGCCTTCATATACGTCCGTTACAGTATTTTATGATCCGTTCATCTCCTCTTACCCTCAGTTAAGCAAGATTCTGCTTCAGCAGTTGAATCAAATGAAGGAATCCGTACAATACAAACCCAGAACGGTCACGATTCCCGTATGTTATGGTGGTGAGTGGGGCCCTGATCTGGACTATGTTGCCAGTGAACATGGACTGACCGCAGAGGACGTTATTGCGATTCATACATCCGGGGAGTATCTCGTACATATGATTGGATTTGCACCGGGTTTTCCGTATCTCGGCGGGTTGTCTGAACAGATTGCTACGCCCAGACGGGCAACGCCAAGGCTTCGGGTTGAGGCGGGCACAGTAGGTATCGGTGGCAAACAGACGGGAATCTATCCGGTGGACACACCCGGAGGATGGCAATGTATTGGACAAACGCCACTCCGGTTGTTTCGGCCGGAAGAGAACGTGCCGAGTTTGCTGGCAGCAGGTGATCGGGTTCGATTTGAACAGATTACGATGCAGGAGTATCTGGCGTTGAAGCAGAAGGAGGGCGAACGATGAGTATTGAAGTGATTCGCCCTGGCCTGTTATCTACCGTTCAGGATGAAGGCAGAACCGGTTATCGCCGGTATGGTATTCATCCTGGGGGAGTCATGGACACCTTTGCAGCCAGAGCAGCCAATATGCTTGTGGGCAACTCCCGACATGCGGCAGTGCTGGAGATGACGATGACGGGGCCAGAGCTTCGATTTCGGGAGAGCCAGCTAGTCTCATTATGTGGAGCTGATTTGACGGCAACGGTGGATCATCTGCCTGTACCCTTGTGGCGTCCGGTGCTGGTGCGGGCTGGAAGTGTACTGAAGTTTGGCCACTGTCGTCATGGCTTGCGTGGATATCTGGCGATTGCGGGTGGAATAGCTGTGCCTGAAGTGATGGGCAGTCGAAGTACAGACCTCAAGACAGGTCTTGGTGGTGTGGAGGGCCGAGCCTTGCGCGTGGGGGAGCTGTTATCCATAGGTGAACCTTCTGGTGAAGCGCAAGGTTGGATGCAGCGTATGGAGCAGCAGGTAAAGCAGAGTGAGCGGGACCACCGAATATTGGCGCCTGCGTGGCTTTTATCTGAACGTGAAAGACCTGACTATTATGGGCAACCTGTTATTCGTGTGATGGAGAGCAAGGATAGTTCGCTGTTCAGCCAAGAAAGTCTGGGACAATTCTATGCCGAAAAATACGTGATCTCTTCACAATCCGATCGGATGGGCTATCGCTTGCAAGGCTCCAGACTGGAGCTGGATCAGCCCCTGGATCGGCTGTCTGAAGCCGTTACCTATGGCACGGTGCAGGTGCCACCGGATGGACAGCCCATCATCTTGATGGCAGACCATCAGACGATCGGAGGTTATCCTGTCATTGCACAGGTAGCTCGGGTGGATATGCCAATCCTGGCTCAGACTAGGCCAGGAACCCGAATTTCTTTTAAGAAGATTATGGATGATCAAGCCCGTCAGTTGTACATGGAACAGGAACGCAACATGCAGCTCATCGATAAACTGATACGCAGGAGAATGGCAGAAATGGAGGGCGCTTAATGAATACCTCGAAAACTCTGGATATCAATTGTGATCTGGGCGAAAGTTATGGTATATATCGCACGCTATCGGACGAGGCCATTCTACCCTTGATTACATCAGCCAATATTGCCTGTGGATTTCATGCAGGGGACCCGGCTACAATGCGGCTGACGGTGGAGAGGGCATTGGAGCATCAGGTGGCAATTGGAGCCCACCCCGGGTTGCCGGATTTGCAAGGGTTTGGCAGAAGACGTATGGACATTACGCCACGGGAAGCATATGACATGGTGGTGTATCAGATCGGTGCGCTGGATGCATTTGTCCGGGCAAGCGGAGGGCGAATGCATCACGTAAAACCACATGGCGCCTTATACAATATGGCCGCAGAAGATGGAAAGCTTGCTGAAGCCATCGCCGAGGCAATCTATCGAGTACAGCCTGATCTGTATTTGTATGGTCTGGCGGGCAGTGAGCTGATTCACGCTGCGGATCGCATCGGTCTGCGTAGTGTGAGCGAAGTGTTTGCGGATCGAACCTATGGGACGGACGGAAAGTTAACTCCTCGCAGCCAAGCTGGAGCCCTCATTGAAGAATCGGGACAAGCGATTGCTCAAGTGCTTCGGATGGTGAAAGACGAAGTCGTTGTATCCACGGATGGTACGTTGGTTCCCATTAAGGCAGAGACTGTCTGTATCCACGGTGACGGTTCGAACGCTCTCGCATTTGCTCAAGAGATTCGTCGTGTGCTGGAATCGGAAGGCATTAAATTATCTTCACATACCACGGGATGATAACCATGTTCAGCAGAACAACAGTAGTATCAGGTTGTTCGGATTGAGCTTTGAAATTTTGGAATAACAAGGAGTGAATGAACAGAATGAAACCCATACGCAACTCGGCAAAGGCTGTCATTGTGCAGGATGGACGATTGCTGGTCATCCGGCTGGAAGACCAATATGGTACCGCTTATGTGTTCCCAGGTGGAGGACAGGAGAAAGGTGAAGAACTCAAGGATGCGGTCGCACGCGAATGTTTGGAGGAGATTGGTCAGGCTGTGAATGTTGGAGAGCTGTTACATATCCGGGAGTATATCGGAAAAAATCATGAATTCGCCGAGTGGGATGCAGATATCCATCAGGTTGAATTTTATTTTGCGTGCAGCCTGATCGATCCGGAGGCAACCGTTTTTGAAGGCTCCAATCCAGATGACCACCAAGTCGCCGTGGAATGGATTGCACTTGAAGACCTGTCCAACATTCGTTTATATCCAAAAACAATTGGCGAATTGCTTCTTAAATCAGGCTCTTCTTCAATCTATCTTGGAGATCTGAATTAAATTAGCCATGAAGAAATATCGTGCTAACCCCTTTATGTAAACATTTTTATAAAGAACTTTTCCAATTTTGTCACGTTAGCGTATCGGTTCATGGATTCACCATAGGTAAGGTGGGTACACTATAAGTACAGGCTTATTACAAAAGCATTTGCATTAAGCTGTCTATAGTAATACGAGAATAATGAGCTGTCATTAAACACAAAGAGGTAGTAACAACTACACTTCTCTTGTACTTTTTATTATTCACCCTTAATTGGAAGAACGGTAGACGTAGTGGAGGGGACGGAATCGATTCTGAGGAAGCAAAGCGTTCGCCTTTATCACCGGATTTTCCCTTTGAGAAAAGGGAATCAAAAAAATCCGGGGATAACAGCGATCCAAAGAACGATCCGTACCCGCAACGGCCGCCTACAACGTTCTTCAAATACCCCCAAAACCGAAAGGAGCACTTCCCATGAACCAGACTGAATTGGAACAAAACATTGTAAAAGCATTGGAAAACAACCCTTTTTGCAGCTTCTCCACTGTGGAGAATGGTAAACCGAAATCCCGCTATATGGCGCTTTTCAACGATGGACTGAACATTCATCTGGCAACGAACCGCCGTACACACAAAGTAGAGGAACTGGAGAATAATCCGAATGTTAGCCTGCTACTAGGTTATGAGGCTGGTGGTTCCAAGGAAGTAGTTGAGATTGAAGGAACCTGTGAAGTGACGAAGAACGAAGGCTTGCGTGAGCAAGTGTGGAACGACGAACTGAAGGCGTGGTTCGATGGACCTAATGATCCTAACTATGTCATTCTGGACATTACCCCGACTCGTATTGAATACACGGGGAAAGATCATGAACATCATGTGTGGGAACAATAATCCGAATATGAACATAACCTCTGCAAAGTAGCGTCCTTATGCGAAAATACGCGCAGAGTTTAATCCAACCGTGAAAGCCATTAAGGTTTCACGGTTTTTGGTATGGATGAATAACGCTGAATTGGATATACATGTAAGGCACGTGTAATATACGTATTTCAAAGATAATAAGCACTAAATACCTACTAAAATGTTGAAAAAAATGTCGAAATCACGCATGATAATGTAAACTCGCCTAGGTATGTGCGGGTAATGTAAAAAATAATGCTTTTCAATGACTGAACATTGCGTTATGATTTGGAATGTAAACGACAAGCACAGACATAAATAGATGTTCATGTGAGATAAACTTACCTGAAATTCCGATGCATGTCATCAGAGCGTCAGTACGCACAACCCATGAAATCTATCTTTTTTCTGCGCTCTTCGTTTGCCCATTAATGCATGATTCAATGTACATAACCGGGAGGGGTTATTTTGAAAATGAGAAAAAAAGTATTATCAAGCCTGACTGCCGCTTTGGTTGCATTAAACGTGCTTGCGGTATTTCCGGTACCTGTGTCGGCTGCGGATGCTGCCAAAGTTAAACTGCGGATCATGGAGACCACAGACATTCATACCAATCTGGTTAACTATGATTATTATTCCGACAAAGAGACAGACCAATATGGACTCGCTAAAACAGCAACACTGATTAAGAAAGCCCGTGACGAAGCGAAGAACAGCCTGCTGTTTGATAACGGGGATCTAATTCAGGGGAATCCGCTGGGAGACTACACTGCCAAAATTGATCCATTGAAAAAGGGTGAGACTCACCCTGTATATAAAGCGATGAATCTGCTCGATTATGATGCAGGTAACATCGGTAACCATGAGTTCAACTATGGTCTGGACTTCCTGGACATGACGCTGGAGGGAGCAAACTTCCCTTACATTAATGCCAATGTTTATGTAGACGATGGTGATGATGATGAGACAAATGACAAGAACTATTTCACACCGTATGAGATTTTGGATAAAAAAGTAACGGATGAGACTGGCAAAGAACATACGATCAAAGTAGGTGTGATCGGATTTGTACCGCCACAAATCATGCAATGGGACAGCGCTAATCTTGAAGGTAAGGTCATCGCCAAAGACATTATTGCTACTGCGAAAAAATTCATTCCTGAAATGAAAGCCAAAGGTGCCGACATTATTGTAGCTATTCCTCACTCCGGATTTGAGGAAATTCCTCAAACGGATCTGATGGAGAACTCTGTTCTGTATCTGAGCCAAGTTGAAGGCATTAATGCTATTCTGTTTGGACATGCCCACAAAGTGTTCCCAAGTGCTGATTTTTCCGGCAAAAAAGGGGTAGACCTGGAGAAGGGCACCATTAACGGCGTTCCTGCTGTAGAGCCAGGATTCTGGGGGGATCACCTGGGGATTATTGATCTGGATCTAGAACAAGTGGATGGCAAATGGAAAGTGGTCGATTCCAAAACGGAAGCACGCCCAATCTATGACACAGCCAACAAAAAACCACTGGTAGAGGCTGATCAGGATATCATTGATGCGGTTCATGAAGAGCATGAAGGTACATTGGAGTATGTTCGTGGTCCGGTGGGCGAAACGACTGCACCCATCAACAGCTTCTTCGCTCTGGTTCAGGATGATCCATCCATTCAGATCGTAACGAATGCACAGAAATGGTATGTCGAAAAACATATGCAAGGTACGGAATATGAGAAAATCCCTGTATTGTCCGCAGGTGCACCGTTCAAAGCCGGTGGACGTTCAGGCGCTTCGTATTACACGAATATTCCTAAAGGCACCATTGCCATCAAAAACGTTGCTGACCTGTACGTGTATCCAAATACGGTACATGCTGTAATGGTTAACGGCGCAGAACTGAAAGAATGGCTGGAATGGTCTGCAGGCCAGTTCAACCAGATCGACCCGGCTAAAGGTGGACAACAACAACTGATCAACAATGACTTCCCAACGTACAACTTCGATGTTATCGATGGTGTAACGTATCAGATTGATGTGACACAACCAGCCAAGTATGACGGCAAAGCAACCGTTGTAAATGCATCGGCAAGCCGGATCAAGGATCTGAGTTTTAACGGTAAACCGATTGACCCAGCGCAAAAATTCATCGTAGCGACGAATAACTACCGTGCTTCTTCGTCCAAGCTGGCTAACCCGGACGGTAAACGTATCGTTCTGGCTGCACCGGATGAGAACCGTCAAGTGATCATCGACTACATCCGTGAGAATAAAACGATTAATCCGGCAGCGGACGGAAACTGGTCCCTGGCACCAATTAAGCCATCTGCTGGGTTAACCGCAGCAGCGCTGAACGATCTTGAAGTTGTGTTTGCTTCTTCCCCGGATGCAAAAGATCTGGTTGAAGCAAACCCGGCGATGTCTTTCATTGGTACAAATGATGATGGTTTTGCTGAATACGGCATGAAATTGACTGGAGAAGCAACAACAACTCCGAAACCAGGTACGGAGCCTGCTCCTACGCCTACAAAGCCAACTAAACCTACGGAGCCGACTACTCCAACCAAACCAACGACCAAGCCACAGCCTGAGAAACCAGCGAGCGGCAAAGTGGTATATGTGGTGAAAAAAGGCGATAACTTGTACCGCATAGGTTTGAAATATGGTGTAGACTGGCGCAAGCTTGCGACAGCTAACCAAATCTCAAATGTGCATAACCTGAAAGTTGGACAGAAAATCGTGATTCCCGCTTCTTAAAGTTTAATAAGTTGAGGGAGACCGACAGTCATCAGACTGTCGGTCTTTTTTTCTGCAAATTTGAATATATTTGTTCCAAGAACCGTCATACAGGAAGTCATCAAAACAGTAGAGATTAATTTTAAGACCCATGATATAATATTTACAAACTTTGGGTATATACAAGTGAACATTAATGGACATGGAATCTAAATTGGCAAGGGGGGTCCTACATGAATTGCAGTGGCTGCAGTCCAATCTATCCTATAGAGGGCCAAGGTACCTTGTACTTGCGTCCCATTTCCCCCGCTTTGCTGGAAGCGCTACAAACGCCGGGAAGACTTATCGAGACGTCGGATGACATGATGTGGATGGATTTTTCGAATCTTGAGACGGTTCAGAATTTAATAAAAGAGATCGGCGAAATTGATCCGACATTACGTGATTCCCTAACCGTTCAGATTATGCCTATTTACGAACAGGCTAATGAAGAAAGCTGGATTAGTCTAACCATGCAGGAGTCCCGTTTCAAACATGCGGAGCTTGTTTCCATTATTCTGGAGCATCAATTCAGCAGTCATATGCAACCCATCGTTGATGCATCGGAGCAGATTATCGGATATGAGTTTTTGCTTCGTCCTGCTGAGAATGGAAAATCCTTCAGTTCCTATGAATTATTTGAAGTTGCGCGTGAGACCGGACTACATTCTTTTCTGGATCGATTGGCGCGTATTACTGCTATTGAGACCAGTGCCCTTTTTCTGCCGCATGGTGTCAAACGCTTCGTAAATTTCCTGCCTTCCTCCATATACAATCCCGAATATTGTCTGACACATACGTTTGAAGCGATTGAACGCCTTTCGCTGGACCCTAAAGATTTTGTGTTTGAAGTCGTGGAAACAGAGCAGATTCAGCATATGCCCATCTTGCAGCAAATATTTGAGGTATATCGTTCCCGTGGAATGTCGGTTGCACTGGATGATGTGGGTGCCGGATATTCGACAATAGAGTTGATGAATCGGTTAGAACCGGATTTTGTCAAAATAGATCGAAGTCTTATTGACCGTTGTGATCAGGATTCGACCAAACAAGAGAAAATTCTTCATATTGTTGAGATGTCGAGTCGATTTGGAGGGCAAGTCCTTGCCGAGGGGATCGAACGAATGGAAGAGTTTGAATTCTGTCGTTCCATAGGTATTGAGCTTGCACAGGGCTACTATTTTGGTAAACCCTCGGCGCAACCCCCAGGCGGTCCTTACTCTAATACTTCATCTAATTCATGGAATAATTAGTAACCTGTACCTTGTACAAGTCGCTTCTGATCAGAGGTGGCTTGTTTGGCGTGCCTGCACATTTTTCTCTCAAATAAATACCCTCATTTAGCCGATATATAAGATAAGCCTTTTAGATTGATCCATACATACAAAGAAAGAGGGCATTTTTACATTTTGAGGGGGAGAAAGACATGAGTGAAACTCAGGATAATAAACCAATGAAAGCAGCGAAACCTGCCAAACCAAAACATAGTCAAAATAAAAAGAAGAAAAAGAAAGGTTTCGTCTGGAATATAAGGAACAAACTATTGGTCTCCTTCCTGGCCGTTCTACTCCTGCCAAGCTTGGCAGTCGGCTTAATCACACTAACGATGGCTGAAGATGGCGTACAAGGACAATTAGTGGATAGTGCCATGCAAAGTGTGAGCACTGCCAATACCATTGTAGAAAGCCAAGTGAATTACAAGATTCATGACATTAACTATTTCGCGGATGCTCTTGATCCGAGCCTGATCAAAGGGGAGAACGATAGTCCCGAGCTTCAGTTGAAGCTGGAGCAATATCTGGGCTTGCATCCCGATGCCATGAACATTTTTGTAGGAACAACAGACGGAGTTATGGTTCGAGGTAAACCAACAGCGAGCAGCACACGGGGAGATGCTTATGATCCTAGGGAGCGGGAATGGTACAAACTAGCGATGGACAAGCCAGGTACAGCTGTTGTATCAGCGGTGTCTGTTAATACCGATGGTGTTGCAGTTGTGTTTATCTCCAAAACATTAAAGGATCAATCCGGTGTCATCGGGTTATCTCTGGACCTGACAGACCTGCAAGAGCAGGGATCCATTAAGGTGGGCAAAGAAGGCTACGTCATTATTATGGATGCAAACAAAAACTATGTCGTATCCCCTGTAGCAGATGCAGGTACGCCGGAAACGAGTGGCTTGCTGGATGAGATGTATGAAGGTTCAGAAGGTCAATTCGATTACGTGTTCAACGATGAGCCGAAGATGATGATTTTTTCAACAAATGAAGCAACAGGCTGGAAAATTGCCGGCACGATGCTCAAGAGTGAAGTAACTAATGCAAGTAAGGATATTCGCATGGCCACATTTATTGTTATTCTGGCGGCCACGTTCCTTACGCTCCTCTTTATTATCTGGTTTACACGCTCCATGCTGCGTCCAATTAAACGACTGCAGGAATCTGCCAGAGCCGTGAGTAAAGGTGACTTGACCGTGAAAATGGAAACAGGGCGTAAAGATGAAGTCGGAGAACTGGCGAAGTATTTTGAACGTATGGTCGATAACCTGCGGATGATGATTCTGGGCGTACAGGAAACGACAGAGCAGGTATCTGCTTCTTCTCAAGAGTTGTCTGCCAGTGCAGAACAAACTACCAAAGCGATTGAACATTCAACACTGGCCATTCAGGAACTGGCTGAAGGTGCAGAGCAGCAGGTAAACAGCGTGAAAGACGGATCGGGACAGATGAGCCGAATGGCAGAAGATGTTCGAATGATGTCGGAGCGTGTACAATCGATTACGGCAAATATGCGGCATACGTCCGGAGCGGCTTCATCTGGGAATGAGGCAGCAGGACAGGCTGTGGAGCAGATGAACAGTATCCAGGAAACGGTGGAGCAGCTGGGAACGGTGGTTCAATCTCTGAATGCCCGTTCCGTTGAGATTGGTAGCATGGTTGATGTTATTGCATCCATCTCCAAACAAACAAACTTGCTCGCATTAAATGCTTCTATTGAAGCAGCAAGAGCGGGGGATGCGGGGCGTGGGTTTGCAGTTGTAGCTGGTGAGGTACGCAAACTGGCAGAAGAATCCGGAAGTTCGGCAGCGCAGATTGGTGAGGTGGTTCATAATATCCGTCAGGACATGGATGCCGCTCTAATCGCTATGAATGCAGCTCAGACTCGGGTAGGAGAAGGAATTCAGGCCGTGAATACGTCAGGACAATCCTTTGCTCAGATTCGGGAGGCGGTGGAAGATGCTGTTCATACATTGGATGACTTGTCCGCAACAACGAAGCAACTGGAGAGCGGTGCATCGCACGTTGCCAAGGCGATGAGTGATATTTCGAATGTGACCCAGGAATCGGCTGCGAATACAGAATCCGTGTCTGCATCTTCGCAAGAACAACTGGCATCGGTAGAAGAGATTGCATCATCCTCGGCACATCTGAATAGCATGGCAGAACAATTACAAGGACTGCTTGGCATGTTCAAGATGGTGGAGGATACACCGAAGGATAAGGGTATAGAATAAATTCTAAAATTAGGAACACCATAACTTACCACACATTTTATATTAAAAGAAAATAAAGATAGACAATATTCCTGTTGCCCTGTATAAATATATCGTCTGGTCATTCCGCGCATATAAATAATATATTGATACAGGGTACAGCAGGAGGCTCTATGGTATACGTAGCAATACTGATTTTTGTAGTAACGATCACCTTGGTGATCTGGCAACCTCGTGGATTGGGTATCGGTTGGACTGCCTCTGGTGGGGCATTGCTTGCTCTGCTGTGTGGAGTTGTCAGCTTAAACGATGCCTCGGATGTAGCATCCATTGTATGGAATGCAACGCTGGCCTTTGTCGGCATTATTATGATTTCTCTCATTCTCGACGAGACGGGTTTCTTCGAATGGGCTGCCCTTCATATGGCTAGGCTGGCTGGAGGAGACGGTCGCAGACTGTTCTTCTACTCCATTCTTCTGGGAGCCGCGGTGTCTGCCTTGTTCGCGAATGACGGTGCCGCGCTCATTCTGACGCCAATTGTGCTGGCAATGGTGCGTGCATTGAAGTTTGATGAGCGCATGGTGTTGGCTTTTGTGATGGCGAGTGGGTTTATTGCCGATACCACGTCGTTACCGCTGGTCGTCAGCAATCTGGTTAACATTGTTTCGGCCGATTTCTTTGGCATTACATTTGTGGAGTATGCGGTACGCATGGTTGTGCCCAATCTGTTCTCAATCGTAGCGAGTACGGGGATGTTGTTTTTGTTTTATCGCAAAAGCATACCCCTTCGCTACGACATCTCCGCGGCACGTGACCCGAAGGAAGCAATACGTGATCCACGGATGTTCCGAATCGCCTGGTTCATGCTTGGGCTGTTACTCGTGGCTTATGCATCCAGTGAGTTTCTGCCGATTCCCGTGTCGGTTATCGTTGGCTCCGTTGCGTTGCTGTTCGCTTTGTTGGCACGCAAGAGCGAGGCTGTTGATCTGAAACGGGTAATTAAGGAAGCGCCATGGTCGATTGTGGTGTTCTCGGTGGGCATGTATATCGTCGTATATGGACTGCGGAATGCAGGGTTAACGGATCATCTGAGCCGCTGGCTGGATGCCATAGCAGAGCATGGTCTGCTGGCTGCTTCACTCGGGATGGGCATTATCGCTGCTGTATTATCATCGGTGATGAACAACCTGCCGACCGTGTTGATTAACCTGCTAGCCATCCAGGGTGCACATACTGAAGGTATCATTCAAGAAGCATTGATCTATGCCAATGTCATTGGTTCCGACCTGGGTCCCAAAATGACCCCAATTGGATCACTTGCCACATTGCTGTGGCTGCACGTGTTGTCACGCAAGGGTGTAAAGATTACATGGGGTTATTATTTCAAAGCAGGTATCATCCTGACGATCCCGACACTGTTGATCACGTTGGCCGGATTGGCGCTATGGCTATGGATTATAGGTTAGTACAATCGTAATTACATTTGGAACCAGAACAAACCGTTAAGGGCCTAGTGTAGGTAGTGTTTGTAGGGATCGCGTTTATTGTCATGGATGTAGTGGTACTATACAAAAAAACCAACCTTTTTAGAAGGTTGGTTTTTTTGTGTTCTGTTTTCCTTCCCAAACGATTCTTAAATAGAATACTAACTTAGAATTTAAAAAAAGTGGGTATCATAAACGAATACACGATCACTTCCTAACTATTAGGAAAGAGTATAGGCTTGGTGGATATAAAGCGCTTGCATTAGTATGTGTGTAAGGAGGAAAGCCAAATGAGAAAACGTTACATTAAGCTATTAGAGCATTTAAAACAATCTGAGCATGATTTTGTGAGTGGAAGCGAATTAGCTAATCTATTTGATGTAACGACTAGAACGATTCGCAATGACATCAAAGAAATGAATGAAAGTTATTTAGATAAAGCAATGATTATTGGAAATACTCGCAAAGGATACAAATTAGTCGGGGATTTATCCAGCCTGTATAAAAATGAAGATGATGACGAAGAAAGAGCATTTCATATTATCAAAGCACTGTTATCGCAGACTGATTTTATTACGTATGAGGATCTGGCTAGAACGCTTTATTTTTCGACTCAAACGATCCGTAAGGACGTGCAAAAATTAGTGCAAACGATTCAAGCAGAAAAGCAGAACATCGAAATTGAAGCGATTATTTTCCAAGGTATCCGGCTTAAAGGAAGCGAAGTTGAGAAACGGATTTTGCTCAAAAAACTAGTCACTACCGATTGTCTCAAACACATGCCGATAGACGAAGCACTGCAATACTATTTTGGCGATTGGTTCAACGAATCTTCTATTCATTTTATCTACGCTTGTATTGAAGAAGAGGTTGCCAAGTATAATTTATTGCTAAGTTTTCAAGAATTATTCTCGATCTGTGTGAATGTTTTGATCAGTCTTAAACGAGTAAGTCTTGCACAAAAAATAACTGAACAGGATATGAGGTTGGATCATACAAGCTTTGAAGAATTAAAAATAGCCCAATCTATTCTGATCCGTCTGGCTCAAGAAATGGATATCCCTTTTGATGAATATGAGTATCAGTATTTAGGTTACCTGCTGATCGCATTGCAGATCTTACCTAAAAAGAATGAAGAAATCGGGCATGAACACGTGAATGAAATGGAACAAAAAATCAAATCAGTGATCCAAAAAGTTGGAGAGCAATATGGATTCATCAGCTACAAAAACCAAGAGTTACTTGATCGATTATTAGCTCATATTACCAAATCATTATACCCATTAAAGTATTATTTCCCTGTCGAAAATCCTTTTATTGCTCAAATAAAATCAGAATATACCAATGCTTATAATGTCGCAGTTGTGTTGGCAAAAGAATTGCAATTTTGCTTAAATATCAAAATACCCGAAAATGAAATCGGTTACTTGACGTTACACATTATGGGCATTATTGAGAACTCTCAAGATAACAGAAAACGGATTGCAATTATTTATGGCAAAAATCTATTAGTCGGCAAGCTATTGGAGCGTAAGATTAATCTCTATTTTCCGAATATTAGAATCGATAGTCTATTAGCTAATCATGAAATACATCTTCTTCCCGAAGGAATTGAAACGATTATCACAACGAGCGAGATTGCGGAACAAAAGCAGTTAAATGTACAAAATATCATTCTGGTAAGTGAAATGATTACAAGTGATGATATGAAGAATATTTCGATTCAGTTAAATCGTGGACTACTCAAATATTATTTATCACCAGATGATGTTTTTTTCCTAAATGAAGACAATCCAATTGATTTGTTAAAAAAACTTACAGAACTAGGCGATATTCAGCATTTATATACCAGTATTGTGGAAAGAGAAAAAATGTCGAGTACCAATATTGGGAATTTGGTCGCGATGCCCCATCCATTTGATTGTGGAGATAACAAAAAACTACGTGTACTGGTAGCGATTAATAAGCAGAAAATGCTATGGGGTGATCAGATGGCGCAGATCATTTTTCTGTTTATTCCGCCGAAAAATCAGAAGGTGAATAACACCAAATTTTTCGAAGAAATTTACGATGTGTTTAAACAGACCAATATGACAGAAAAACTACTCCATATCACCAATTACGATGAATTTTTGGAAGTCTGGTCTTCCAAATAAATCTAGGAGGAATTCAAATGTTAATTAATATGAAAGATTTACTTAAAGTAGCGTATGAAAATAAATTTGCAGTCGGATCATTTAATGTAGCCAATAGCGAGTTCGTCAAAGTGGTCATTACAGCCGCAGAGGAGCAGAATTCGCCTGCAATTATGCAGATTCACCCGAATGAAATTGATTTAGTCACTGATGGGTTTATAGCTTATGTGCGAGAAGCGGCATCCAAGTCCAAAGTACCGTTTGTTATTCATCTGGATCATGGAGCCACGATCAAAGATATTACGCGTTCGATTCGCAATGGGTATACATCAGTCATGATGGATGCATCTCATTTACCTTTTGAGGAAAATATTGCGGCAACCAAGGAAGCGGTTGAACTGGCTCATCTGGTCGATGTATCTGTAGAAGGTGAACTAGGTACGATTGGGAGTAATGAAGGCAGCTCGGAAGGTGGGGCTGACGAGATTTTGTATACGAATCCAGAAGAAGCGGCGATTTTTGTAGAACAAACAGGTATCGATACACTTGCTGTCGCTGTAGGTACTTCACATGGTATTTATCCTCAATCCAAAGATCATTCGATCAAAATCGATCGTTTGAAACAAATTCATGAAAAAGTGAAAATTCCGTTAGTGCTGCATGGTGGATCAGATAATCCTGATGAAGAGATTAGAGAAGCAGTGAAGCATGGGATAGCGAAGATCAATTTATCAACCGATATGAAGCGAGCATTCTACAACCAATTAAGAGCGACACTCGATGCGAATCCGAATGCATATGAACCGGATCAACTGATGCCTGAGGCGACCAAAGCGGCAACAGAACTGGTGAAGAAAAAAATGGATCTGTTCGGTTCTACAGGTAAAGCATCCCTTTATAAACTGGGAGAAATTTAAGAGGAGAGATCCATCATGAAGATTTCTAATGTCTTAAAACCAGAAAATATCATATTAGATGTCACCGCTACGACCAAAGCCGAATTAATAGATGAATTGTCGCAAAAGTTAAACGATAACGGCTATTTAAGCGATATTGAGCAATTTAAAAAAGATATCTGGGCACGTGAAGAACAGGTTCCTACAGAAGTGGGATTTGGAATAGCCATTCCACATGCCAAGTCTACTGGAGTACAGTCCCCTGCCATTATTATGGGCAGATCATTAAGCGGTATTGAATATAGTACCGAATCATGTAATTTATTTTTTATGATCGCAGTCGATCAAAGCTCTTCATCAGAGCATTTGCAAACATTATCCAAAATTTCGACCTTTTTGATGGATGAACTATTTAGAGCGAAACTTATCCTTGCTCGAGATCAAGAAGAGATTGTCCGTTTATTTGAACAGGCAGAAGAGCAAGATGCGCAGGCCCTTCATAGTCCTAAAAAGTATGCTGGCAAAAAAGTGGTTGGAGTTACAGGCTGTCCTACAGGAATTGCCCATACGTTTATGGCCGCGGAAGCATTGAAAAATGCGGCCAAGGAACTCGGTGTACACATTAAAGTGCAAACCAATGGATCAACAGGTGTTGGAAATCAATTGACTCCTGAAGATATTGCTGAAGCTGATGGTATTATTGTGGCGGCAGATGTCAAAGTCGATATGGATGTTTTTGGCGATCGTCCAGTGATCAAAACCTCTGTCAAAAATGGAGTCCATCATGCACAAGAGTTAATTGAAGATGCGATTGCTGGAAAAGGTGTCGTTTTGAATCAAGGCAACAGTAATCTTAAAGAAGCAAAAGAAAAAACACGTTTAAAGCAGCCTAAAATATACAGCCATATTATGAATGGTGTATCCTTTATGATTCCTTTTGTAGTGGCAGGCGGTATATTGATTGCGCTTTCGTTTATGTTTGGTATTCATGCGGCTGACCCAAATAGCCCGGACTATAATGCTTTCGCCGCTTTTTTAAGTACAGCAGGGGGTAGTGCTGCTTTTGCATTGATGGTTCCTGTATTAGCAGGGTATATTGCGTATAGTATTGCTGACCGTCCAGGATTGGCACCTGGTATGATTGGAGGTATGCTGGCGACTATTGGAGGTTCCGGCTTTTTGGGAGGTATGCTGGCTGGATTTATCGCCGGTTATACGATCATAGCTCTGAAAAAATTAGTCAAAGGCATTCCTGACTCACTGCAAAGCCTGTCACCTGTGCTGATCTTGCCATTAGTAGGTTCATTTATAACCGCCTTGATTATGTATTTTGTCATCAACAGTCCGATGGCTTGGATCAATGAGTCGTTACAAGGTTGGCTAAATGGTTTAACAGGTTCTAATGCTATTTTATTAGGAGCACTTCTGGCAGGAATGATGGCATCTGATATGGGAGGGCCGATTAACAAAACAGCATCTGCATTTGGACTGGCGATGTTCGCCAATCAAATCTTTGAACCTTCTGCTGCTCTGATGGTTGGAGGTATGGTTCCGCCACTGGGTATTGCATTAGCTACAACATTATTTAAGAATAAATTTTCAATCGAAGAACGTAATGCAGGCAAAGCCGCTTATATTATGGGTGCATCGTTTATTACAGAAGCCGCGATTCCGTTTGCCGCAAATGATCCCTTGCGAGTTATTCCATCCAATATTGTAGGTGCAGCGATTGGTGGAGGAATGTGCATGGCTCTAGGCATTTCGTTACAAGCTCCTCACGGTGGAATCTTTGTTATTCCCATTGCGGCAAGTAATCCATTATTGTATATTGTCTGTATTTTAGTTGGTTCCATCATTACAGCTTGTATGATTGGATTGTTAAAGAAACCTGTATATCAACCAAAAAGTAATTCAAGCGACCCGTCAGATAAAAAAGCCTTAACAACTATGAAATCTGCATAAATTCTCTAACCACCTGGTGCCATGCACTGGCTGTGAGGCAGTTGATTGTTCTATATAACGGATTAATTCAATATCTACATTAAGTATTTACAGAAGGCCAGCCTTTTATAGGGCTGGCCTTTTTGCCTACTTCCCAGGCAGGAGATTGAAATGCCTGAGATCCAACGAGCGCTGACAGAGCGCAGGGAACGGAACGATTGTGGAAAAGCGAAGCGTTCGCCTTTATCCCCGGATGTATTCCATAGAAAAAGTAAATCATATAAATCCGGGGATAACAGCGATTGTAACAACGTCCGTTCCCGAAGTGGCACTTCAGCGCAATTTGTCTCGGATGATTTTCAATATACAGCCGATATTTTTAACATTGCGTTTACAAAACACTGATTTTAAGATGACATACCGAAACTACAATGAGTAAAGAGTTGATGGTGAACAAACAAATTCACAAAACGCCATCACTACATTGGGGGAGGAAAACAAAACATGTTTAAAAAGTTGCCGTTTATTTTGATGACCTTAACGTTCGTACTGGTTCTCGCAGCATGCGGATCGAAAAATGACGCTGGTACAGAGGGTGCCGCAAGCAATGGATCAGGAGAAGCTGCTACTGAGCTTAGCGGTAACATTCTGGCAGTCGGATCGACAGCATTGCTACCTCTGGTAGAACAAGCTGGACAGAAATTTATGGCAGTTGATGAATATAAGAACGTAACGGTTCAAGTTCAAGGTGGCGGTAGTGGTACTGGTTTGACACAAGTATCTGACGGACAAGCTACAATCGGTAACTCTGATGTATTTGCAGAAGAGAAACTGGAGGACGAAGCCAAAGTAAAAGAACTGGTTGATCATCAAGTAGCAGTAGTAGCTATGGCACCAGTTAGCAACAAAGATGCAGGTGTAGAAGATTTGACGAAGCAACAACTGATCGACATCTTCTCCGGTAAAGTAACAAACTGGAAAGACGTTGGCGGCGCGGATAAAGCAATTGTTATTGTAAACCGTCCGAGCAGTTCCGGTACTCGTGCAACTTTTGAGAAGTATGCATTGGGTGCAAAAATGGGTGATATCCAAGGTTCGATTCAAGAAGATTCTTCTGGTAACGTAAAAAAATTGGTATCTGAAACGCCAGGTGCTATTGGTTACCTCGCCTTGTCTTACTTGGATGACAGCTTGCAAGTGTTGAAATACGAAGGTGTAGAAGCAACAGTTGAGAACGTAGAAGCAGGAACTTATCCAGTATGGGCTTACGAGCACATGTACACAAAAGGTAAGCCAGATGCAGCAACACAAGCATTCCTGGACTACATCTTGAGTGACGAAATTCAACAAAACGACGTGACAGAACTGGGATACATTCCAATGTCAGGTATGAAAGTAAAACGCGATGCAGCAGGTAATGTGGTTGAGTAATCTTTGAACTTGCGCATACAGCGAAAGAGGCGGACTTAGGTCCCGCCTCTTTACGCGGTTTGCTCTAAAATAATCCCATATTTTGCATTAATTCTACTATAGAAGGATGGTTGTTATGGAACAGACCGAAGGGGGAACGGTAATGAATAACAAGTTGAAACCGCGCCGGCCCTTAAAAGAGAAACATTATTGGGAAGAGTGGACGGGACGGATCTATACGTCGATTTGTGTCGTTTTCCTGATCGTTGTCATGTTTTCCATTGTTTATTTTGTAGCGTCCAAGGGACTGTCCACATTTTTCCAGAATGGAATAAGCATCAGCGAATTCCTTGGTGGAAAAACGTGGAATCCGACCGGAGAACCTGCGTTCTACGGGGCATTACCGTTCATCACAGGTTCTTTCATTACAACCTTGCTTGCAGCATTGATCGCAAGTCCGCTTGGCCTGTGTGCAGCGCTCTTCATGACAGAGATTGTTCCGGGTAAAGGCAAAAAGATCTTGCAGCCTGCGATTGAACTCTTGTCCGGAATTCCATCCGTTGTATACGGATTTATCGGTCTGAGCGTCATCGTACCTTTGTTGCGCAGTATCTTTGGTGGAACAGGCGTCGGGATTGCAGCCGGATGTCTTGTTCTCGCGGTAATGATTCTTCCTACGGTGACAAGTATTATGGCAGATGCATTGTCCGCGTTGCCAAAAGGATTGCGTGAATCCTCCTATGCACTGGGTGCCACTCGCTGGCAAACCATCTACCGTGTCATTATTCCAACAACTTTGCCAGCTTTGTTGACAGGTGTCGTTTTGGGTATGGCCCGTGCCTTTGGTGAGGCTCTTGCTGTACAGATGGTTATCGGTAATGCACCGCATGTTCCAACATCCTTGCTCGAATCAGCTTCAACATTAACAAGTGTAATTACACTCAGCATGGGTAACACCACGATGGGTTCTGTTCATAACAATGCACTGTGGAGTATGGCGCTTGTCCTGTTGGTGATGACATTTGTCTTCGTCATTCTGGTTCGCCTGCTTGAAAGGAGAAACCGGGTATGAAAATGAAGGCAAAGACGGTAGATAAAATTGCAACATCCGTTATCGTTGTACTAGCCCTGTTCATTGTTATTCTATTGCTCGGTCTGCTTGGCTTCATCATGTATAGAGGCATTGGACATATTAGCTGGAACTTCCTTACAAGTGCACCACAGTTGCTTAAGGGTGGCGGCGGGATTGGTCCACAGCTCTTCAACTCCGTATTCTTGCTTGTTCTGACCTTGCTTGTTACCATTCCACTCGGATGGGGCGGCGGGATTTACATGGCGGAATACGCCAAACCAGGCAAGATTACCAGCTTCATTCGTCTGGTTGTTGAAGTATTGTCATCATTCCCATCCATCGTTATCGGTTTGTTTGGTCTCTTGCTGCTAGTAAATCAATTTGGTCTTGGTTTCTCCCTGATCTCGGGTGCCTTGGCTCTGGCGATCTTTAACTTGCCACTGATGGTGCGGACTACGGAGCAGGCCTTCCGTGCCGTTCCGAAGGAGCAGAAGGAAGCAGGTCTGGCGCTTGGGCTGTCCAAGTGGAAAATCATTACTTCCATTCTGTTGCCTGTAGCATTACCGAGCTTGATTACGGGTACGATCCTGGCATCGGGCCGGATCTTCGGTGAAGCAGCCGCGCTGATGTTCACCGCAGGTATGAGTAGTCCACCATTGGACTTTACAGATTGGAATCCGACGAGTCCAAGATCACCGCTTAATCCTTTCCGTCCGGCAGAGACACTTGCTGTCCATATCTGGAAAGTAAATAGTGAAGGTATTGGGCCAGATTCCAAAGAAGTGGCAGCAGGGGCATCCGCCGTGCTTGTCATTCTCGTGCTGGCGTTCAATCTAAGTGCACGCTGGATCGGTCGGGTTGTATTCCGCCGCATGACAGCTTCGAAATAAGGAGGAACCAACATGGCCATACCTTTTGGTACGGAACAGTTAAGCATATATTATGGACATTTCCAGGCGGTCAAGCAGATTAGCCTGACGTTTCCTGAAGCAAGCGTAACGGCTCTTATTGGACCGTCTGGTTGCGGTAAATCCACGTTCCTCCGGTCGCTGAACCGAATGAACGACGAGATTGCCGGTTCCCGTACAGAGGGACATATCTGGATGGACGGTAACGACCTGAATGAGCCTGGAACCGATGTAATCAAGCTTCGCCAGAAGATTGGCATGGTGTGGCAGAAGCCAAATCCTTTTCATAAGTCCATCTACAACAATATCGCGTTTGGCCCCCGCTACCGCGGTACGAAGAGTAAGAAGGCACTGGATGAAATTGTGGAAAAAAGCTTGCGCCGTGCTGCGCTCTGGGACGAAGTAAAAGACAGACTGCATGAGTCAGCTCTGTCTCTCTCTGGGGGACAACAGCAGCGCCTGTGTATCGCTCGCGCTTTGTCTGTTGAACCACAGATTCTGCTGCTCGATGAGCCGGCATCTGCACTTGACCCGGTATCTACGGGTAAAGTTGAAGAGTTGATTACCGAGCTCAAGAAGGAGCTACGGATTGTTATTGTTACCCATAACATGCAGCAGGCGGCACGAATCTCGGATTACACAGCTTATTTCTATCTGGGAAGCATGATTGAGCACGGGGATACAGAGCATATTTTCACGAACCCGGACAATCGTCTGACGCAAGAATACATTATGGGTCGTTTTGGTTAATTGGATCATGGAGTGTAACATAGAGCAATAGACAGAGAGATAGAGAAATAATAGAGACAAAAGAAAGCACAGTGCCTGGACGGTTGTTCGGGGGTTGTGCTTTTTTAATTTATAATTTTAGTGGGATTTTCTGTATGCGGGATAAACATTATGCTACGATATTTAGTGTGAAGAGAACGTTTACATGACTTCGAAGGAGATGTTGATAATCACTACGGATCAGATGTCTTACGACCATATGGCAGCTCAGATTATACAGAACTACACTATTGAGAAACCTGTCGTTTCATATATTCGTCATAATGAGAATCTGACATATCATGTCGTTGATGAAGCAAGCGGGCAGAAGTATCTGCTACGGATACACCAAGCCGCATATGCAAGTATGACAGGCATTCAGCATACGCTTTCTGCGCTGGAGGCAGAGATGAATCTGCTTCATGAGTTAAATGCAACGACAGCATTGCGCGTGCAACATCCGGTACGCAATGCATCGGGTGAATGGGTCACGCTATGGACAAGTGAGGCAGGGAAAGAGATTTGTTGTACGGTACTGGAGTGGATTGAGGGAAGGGACATCCAGCAGGGAGAACGCCTGACAACAGAGCAGATCTATGATCTTGGGGCACAACTGCAGATGCTTCATCAATATGGGCGTGAGCAGAATCAGACAGATCGAACAAAGGTGCGTCCGGCATATGGCAATAGCCATGAGAACTTGGTCATGCTCGGGCAGCTAGAAGAAGGCGTCCGACTGGGGATTTTTACAACGGAAGACTTCGATCTGCTTCGTGAGACGTTTGAGAACATTAATGAGCAGTTAGAAACATACCCGCAGCACGCAGGGACATGGGGGATCATTCATGGGGATATTACTCGCAACAATCTGCTGATAACGGAGCAGGGGATTTCCATGATTGATTTTTGTCTACACGGTTATGGTTATTATCTTTTTGATGCCGGAGGGGCAGCACTTATGTTCAATCGGGAGGAACGTGACATATTTTTATCCGGTTATACCCAACAGATCGCACCACTGACGGATCGTGATATCCGGTTAATGGAAGGGTTTATGTTGATCTTTACACTGGGTTATTATGCCTTTCAGATGGCGAATGAGTCGAGGCACGAATGGATGAAAGATCGCATGCCGAAGCTATGCAGCAAGTATTGTAGACCCTATGTACAGAACGAGAGCATCTTCTATGAGTTATGAGGTGTTTCCTTTTCTAGGAGCTATAACTTAGGATTAAGATTGTGAATATTACCTGGGCGTCCTGAACAATCGGGGTGCTCTTTTTGCATGCATTAGATAACGATCGTAATGGACATTTATGAAGAAAGTATAAACTCTGAGGAGAGTCAACTTTTCTTAGCTACAATATAGTCATGGGAGGATGAAGCAGCGATGAGAGACAGCGAGAATATATTGCTGGTGGAGGATGATCCGGAGATTGCCCGTATTTTGAGAGACCATCTACGTCATGAGGGTTATGGTGTAACTTGGGCATCAAGCGGTTTGGAGAGCTGGGAAGACTTTAGGGAGGGAACCTATCAATTAGTCTTGTTGGATCTGATGCTACCGGAAATGGATGGGTTCACGGTATGCAAAAACATTAGACTGATCAGCGATGTTCCGCTGCTCATGATGAGTGCTCGAATCGAGGAAGAGAGCAAAGTCAGGGGGCTTGGGCTGGGAGCTGACGATTATATTACGAAGCCCTTCAGTCTAACGGAACTTACAGCTCGCATTAAATCTCATCTGAATAGGTACCGCAGATATCAGGGCGTAGAGCCGGATTCGACAGATAGACAGTATAACGATGGGTTATCGATTGATTATTTGAATCAGCGCGCACAGGTTCATGGAGAACATGTGGCACTAACCAACAAGGAATGGGCTTTGCTCATACTGCTTGCTTCTCATCCGGGCCGGGTGTTTACCAAGGCGGAACTGTATGAACATGTCTGGAGTCAGCCAGAGGCGGGGAACTCGAGTACCGTCACAGTTCATGTGAAGAGCCTTCGGGCCAAGCTTGGTGACGAGCCTCATCATCCACGCTGGATTCAGACGGTGTGGGGCAGTGGTTACCGGTTCGTGGGGGAGCCTGAGGAATGAAGTTGAAGTACTGGTTAATGCTTGCCTTCCTCATTGTAATGCTGCTGCCTGTCGCTGCTGGGTGGGCGCTGTACTCCCTGTATAACTATTACAATGATCAGCGTGCCGTAACGGAATATGTAGAGTTGTCCGGACAATTGGCTCCTATTGAACTGGCTTTATCTGACCCGGGACTGTACCAGCTGCAATCGCCTGATGCTTTCGCTGCACTCTCTGAATTGGAGAATGGTCGGGTGAACTTTGCTCTGTATTTACCAACAGGGATTCGGGTGTACACATCAGAGGGGAGTACATGGTCTGCTGGAGCTTACACCGTTGGGGGGGCGGAGCTGTATCGTAATTTGTACAACTTACAGATTCGTCATCGTACATTCTCGTTGAAGAAACCCGTATGGGAAAAAGGTGAGTTGGTAGGCATTTACGAAATCGTCATGCTGCGTGGAGATTGGCTGGAAGGCATATCCTTGCGGACTACCTGGGTCATGGGTCTCGCTGCTACTTTCTTTATCCTGTTATACGGAACAGTGCTGTGGTTGCTATCCCGAAAGCTCTTTCGGCCGATGAAATATCTCATAGAACGAATGGATGCTTTTGCACGGGGAGAGGCTGCTACGGATGTGGTACCTGTTCGTCATGATGAAATGGGCATTTTGCTCCAACAGTTTGATGCAATGCAAGACAAGATCAGACATACTCAGGCCGATGTGGAGAGGGAGCAAAAAGAAAAAGAGCTCATGATCGCCTCGTTATCCCATGATCTGAAAACACCGTTGATGTCCATTAGTGCCTATACGGAAGTACTTAACGGTGATCGTCAACTGAACCGCCTTGAAAGGCAGGAATATCAGGATGTGCTGCTCGGAAATGTGGAGCGGATGAAACAGATGATTAGTGAACTTGAGATGTATACGGCGCTGGGTTCCAATGAATCGGAGATGGCCATGGTTAAGGTGGAAGGTGGAGAGTTTTTTGATATGCTGCTTGGGAGCTATGAGGGACTTGCCGAGCGTGGCCAGATTGACGTGAAGATGGATGTCCGCACAGATCAACTGTACCGAGTTCATCCGGAACAACTGATGCGCCTGACAGATAATCTGATAAATAATGCACTACGCCACACAAGGACGAACGGTGTAATGGGACTAGGGGTTATTGCTTCAGATTGGGAGCTTCCTGAATGGATTATTCCTTCGCTTAGAGCTGAATTGGATAACTACAGGGCGGGAGCAACATTGATCATAGTACAAAACGAAGGTCCTGCTATTCCTGAAGAACAGCTCATTCGTATCTTCGAACCCTATGTTCAACACCAGAATCAGGAGGAGAAGACATATGCAGGTGGTTCGGGATTGGGATTGAGTATAGCCAAACGGGTTGCAATAAAGCACGGAGGGGATATGCGCATGTGGTCATACGAAGGATATGGAACGCTGGCAGTATGCCGATTGCCTGAACATGGAGAATGTAAACGCAGAGAGGGTGGATAAGATGATGAAAAAAGGATGGATGATGCTGGGTACTGCTGTGTTGGCAGGCGCCCTGCTTGGAGGTTGCGCGGAGAAGGATATGCTGTCTATGTCAGGAGATGAGATGATTGAGAAGGTTGTCTCAGCAGAAACAGAACCCGCCTCGTATTATGCGGAAGGTGTGATGAAGATATGGGCGGATGACAAGCTGACTAACACGATGCAAATTAAGGAATGGGTAGATGGTGAAACCGGACGAAAGCGCACGGAAACATCAGAGAATGGCAATGTCAGTTACGCAGTTAATGATGGAAAGAAGATCATCATATATGAAAAAGAAACAGGGGTAGCATATTCCATGGATGCATCATCCGTGTCACAACAACCTAATCAAACCCAGAAGCAAATATTGCTCGATCAACTAGAGCGGTTACGTACTACGCATGATGTGAATATGATGGGACAGGAGAAACTTCATGGACAGGACGTCATTCATATTGAATTGACACCAAAAGAAGAAGGCGCATTCTCCATATCTTCAGAGTATTGGGTAGATCCCAAAACGTGGATGATTGTCAAAGTAAACAGCGCGTATGGGGATGGAAAATCAGAAATGGTCTATGATCCGATTCAGTATGACCCTGAATTCACAAAGGATACTTTCGTAATTGACATCCCTAAGGAGGTCGATGTGAAGGACTTGACCGATATGATGCAGAATTCCGAAGTGACCCTAGAGGAAGCGGAAAAAGCGTTGGAACAGCCGTTCCTACAGGACATGAGTGGAGAATTCGAACTATCACGGATCGAAATGTCTACATCGCGCGGTGAGCTGAGCAGAGATGAAGTAACCTTGTATTATGTAAGTAACGACAAGGTAGAAGTCAGCCTGACGGTATTCAAGATGCCGGAAGAAAATGTGGACGATACACTAATACCGGATGAAGCCGAGATTAAGGTTCGTAACACCGAGGGTTCATATATGAAGAGCATTCGGAACATATCATGGAGTGAGAATGGCTTACGGTACTCCATCATGGGTGAAAACGAAGGATGGACAAAGGCAAAGTTGCAAGCTTGGGCGGAAGCACTGACCCTTCCCAATCCGTCTAGATGAGCTAAAGAATAATAAGGTTGCCGCAGAAACGAAGCGGCAGCTTTTTTTGTATATTCTCCTTTTGGTGTGGTGGATATCTATTCAATCTCCTTTCAGTCCACTCCAAAAAGGCAAGAGGGCAACTTCACGTTTACAGTTCAATATGCATATTTATAGAAGACAATCTTGATTTGGTGATGCAGGCAGGAGAAGGGGGCATCGCAGGATGGCTGTTTTATCAACAGGGCCAATAGAAAATAATATAGTGGTGGGAAGCGGCGAGCGTCCTACACAGAGAATTACAGTGAAATTAGACAATTGGAGTCTCACTAGTTTCTCTACCGTTCTGGTTCAAGGCTATTATTTGAATGGTGTTCGCACACTATACGTTCAGGAATTGTTTAATGTTTTGCCTAACCAGGTTATAACAAAAGACTATTATGCAGATTTGGATGCATTTGAGTTTATATTTATCACAGGTGATGATACGGAGGATGAAGTACAGATTTCCGTATGGGGGAAAAACCAGAACGGTCAACTGGTAACGGCACATCGTTTGGTGTCTGAGGAATTGTTAGGAGCGAACCCCGGTCTAGTCGGGGTAACGGGTGCGACTGGAGCTACAGGGACAGCAGGGGTTGCGGGAACAACTGGTCCTACAGGGGCTACAGGTGTTACAGGACTGACAGGAGTTACTGGTCCTCCTGGAGGAACTACGGGATCGACGGGAGAGACCGGTGTCACTGGGACCACAGGGGAGACAGGATCTACCGGAGTGACAGGAGTCACGGGCGCTACTGGAAGTACGGGGACCACAGGAGAGACAGGGCTTACGGGAGTGACGGGTATTACTGGGAGTACAGGAATAACAGGAACGACTGGAGTCACCGGGAGCACAGGGGAGACAGGGTCTACTGGAGCCACAGGTGTCACCGGTAGTACGGGAATAACAGGAACGACTGGGGTCACTGGGGCTACAGGTGCGACAGGCGTAACGGGGGCGACCGGAGTTACTGGAGATACGGGAGCGACAGGACTGACGGGGACGACCGGAGTCACTGGTGTTACAGGCGCAACAGGCGTAACGGGGACGACCGGAGTTACTGGAGATACGGGAGCGACAGGCGTAACAGGGGCGACTGGAGATACTGGAGATACTGGTGTTACAGGTGCAACCGGATTGACGGGAGCAACAGGAGTCACTGGAGATACAGGCGCAACGGGAGCAACGGGAACGACCGGAGCCACAGGGGTTACAGGTGCGACCGGAGTTACTGGAGATACGGGATTGACAGGACTGACGGGAATAACCGGAGTCACTGGTGTTACAGGCGCAACAGGCGTAACGGGGACGACCGGAGTTACTGGAGATACGGGAGCGACAGGCGTAACAGGGGCGACTGGAGATACTGGAGATACTGGTGTTACAGGTGCAACCGGATTGACGGGAGCAACAGGAGTCACTGGAGATACAGGCGCAACGGGAGCAACGGGAATGACCGGAGCCACAGGGGTTACAGGTGCGACAGGCGTAACCGGAACAACCGGGACGTCCGGAGTAACGGGAGCAACGGGAGCGACCGGAGTCACAGGGGCTACAGGTGCGACAGGCGTAACCGGAACAACCGGGACGTCCGGAGTAACGGGAGCAACGGGAGCGACCGGAGTCACAGGGATTACAGGTGCGACAGGTGCGACGGGAACAAACGGGACGGCTGGTGTAACGGGAGCAACAGGAGCGACCGGAGTCACAGGGGTTACAGGTGCTACAGGTGCGACGGGAACAACCGGGACAGCCGGAGTAACGGGAGCAACGGGAACGACCGGAGCCACAGGGGTTACAGGTGCGACAGGCGTAACCGGAACAACCGGGACGTCCGGAGTAACGGGAGCAACGGGAACGACCGGAGCCACAGGGGTTACAGGTGCAACAGGCGTAACCGGAACAACCGGGACGTCCGGAGTAACGGGAGCAACGGGAGCGACCGGAGTCACAGGGGTTACAGGTGCAACAGGCGTAACCGGAACAACCGGGACGTCCGGAGTAACGGGAGCAACGGGAACGACCGGAGTCACTGGGGCTACAGGTGCGACAGGTGCGACGGGAACAACCGGGACGTCCGGAGTAACGGGAGCAACGGGAGCGACCGGAGCCACTGGCGCAACAGGAGCTACTGGATCGACAGCAGCTTCTGCCCCTGCGGATTCTTCCTTGTTTGCTGATAGCCAGACCACGGCGTTGGGTCTTTCATTAGTAGCTGAAACGACGATTCAGACACTTAATGTACCTGTAGTGGCAGGTCAACGCGTGAAAATCGATAATAGTACACAAATAGCAATAGTTGTAGGGGCTAACTGGAGTATTGCGTATAACATTAATCTGAGACGTAATGGAGTTTTAATTAATCAATTGCAGCTCTCACGAAGCGGTAATGCTTCGGGAACGTTGAGGTTTCTTTCTTCCAACACTTACGTGGATACATCCCCGGCTACAACGACTAATGCATACACGATAAGTATCCAATTTACGACAACTAGCAACGTCACGAGTGCCTCAGCGGAAGTGAGAAATATTAATGCTATTCGTTTCAGTTAAAATAGACATCGAACTTATGATAATTACACGTTACTTTTGTTGACATATATGATGTTGTACATTACTCTATGGGTATACTTGATCAAAAACTTAGAAATGTACCAATTCGAATCGAATTAAAAGAATACAGCGGATGATAACGAGCGGGAGAGACCTGGGTTAGCCGAGCAATATGGCTAGTGTTCAGGCACCGAAGGAGCAAGCTGCTGCGCACCCGGCGCAGTGGTTAATCTCTCAGGTAAATGTACCATCGTTGGACGCAACTCTGGAGAGTGCGCGAACTGCGCCACCCAAGGGGTATATGATCAGTCAGCCCGGTGAACTTGTCTGTAATCGCAGGCAGTGCACCCTTGTCGTGAGACACTGCTGATCGTGAAACTCTCAGGTATCGAGGACAGAGAGAGGGCCTAAGGCCTTCTTCTGTCCTTTTTGATGTCATCATATCTAAATAAGGGACATTGTGGATGAAACTCCTGGATCGAAATGACGAATACATTTTACAAATATGAATCATGATTAATAATGGAGGGTTACAAGGTGCGATTTAAAGATGTTTTCTCAATTATTGGTCCGTCGATGACGGGGCCTTCAAGTTCACATACAGCTGGAGCGGCAAGGTTAGGGAGAATTGCTCGACAGTGGCTAGGATGTACGCCAGATCGTGCCCGGCTGACGCTGTACGGTTCATTTGCAGATACGTATCAGGGGCACGGAACAGATCTGGCACTGATCGGCGGTCTGCTGGATTATGTCACAGACGATCCGCGTATCCCGGATGCAGAGCAATACGCAGAGGAAGCGGGCATGGAGGTTGAGTTTTATACAAGTGGCCTACCTGCTCCTCATCCTAATACGGTCAAAATTGAGTTGTGGCAGGGAGAACGTGCCTGCTCCTTAATCGGTGCATCCATTGGTGGTGGAAGCGTATCGGTGCATTCGATGAATGATTTTCGTGTTCAGATTAGTGGTGAGTTTCCAACACTCGTTCTGCGGCATGCGGATAAAGCGGGCGTACTCGCGTCAGTGACGTCCACGATCAGTTCATCCGGGGTTAACATCGGGTATATGCAGGTGGACCGGAAAGCCCGTGATGGCGAAGCACTTACCGCGATGGAAATGGATGGTGTGCCTAATCCTGATATGCTCAAGCGTCTAAGGGAGCTGGACCATGTGCTAGACATTCGTGTTATTGATTTGAAGAGAGGAGTTGATTCGGATGCGATTTAAACATTTGCACGAACTGAATACGATCTGTACAGCGGAATCCAAAACCATTGCTCAGCTAATGATTGAGGAGCAAGTTCAGGAGACCAATACACCGGAAGCGGATGTTGTGAAGCAGATGTCTGAATATTATCAGGTGATGAAGGAAGCGGTACGCAAAGGGTTAACGGAAGATACGACATCACGCAGTGGATTAACAGGTGGAGACGGCAAAAAAATGGCTGAGTACATTCGCAAGGGTGAGACTTGCTCGGGAGATGCTTCCGCACTTGCCATGGCGTATGCCCTGTGTGTATCTGAAGTGAATGCCTCCATGGGCCGGATCGTGGCAACACCAACAGCCGGTTCCTGCGGCATTATCCCGGGTGTGTTTATTAGCTCACAGGAGCGGTTTGGCTGGACGGACGAACATTTGGTGAACGGGTTGTTCTGTGCGGGGGCGATTGGTTATGTTATTGCCAACAATTCATTTATCTCCGGTGCCGAAGGTGGCTGTCAGGCGGAAGTGGGTTCCGCTATTGGCATGGCTGCGGGTGCCATGGTTGAACTGCGTGGAGGTACACCAGAACAGGTTGTTCATGCCGTTGGTTTGGCGTTAAAGAATACACTGGGCCTTATCTGCGATCCGGTCGCAGGCCTTGTTGAAATCCCGTGCATCGTCCGTAATGGACTGGGTGCAGTTACGGCGCTGGCTGCGGCTGACATGGCCCTGGCCGGAGTGCGTAGTGCCATTCCGTCAGACGAAGTCATCGATGTCATGCTGGAAGTAGGCAGTGCAATGCCGAGCCGCCATCGGGAGACAGCCCAAGGTGGACTGGCCCAGACGCCAACCGGCCGCAAAATGATGCAAAAGCTGGCTAAACCGAAGGCAAAGCGTGCAGAGCCTGAGATGGAGTCGTCTACTGAAAATGATGCAGAACCTAAGGCGTAATAGGATTGATATGAAAAGCCGGTACAAATCTTCCTGGTGAAGAGATGTATCGGCTTTTTTTTGTCTTTTACCAACAAGAAAAATAAAAACATTGACGATTTATATATCGTATTGATATATTAACAATTGTCATATATCAATACGATATATAAAAGAGCGAAACAAAACTAAAGGAGATGGATAGAATGAAAGGTATTTTCCAGACGAGTCTACTGTTTTTGAAAAACGGAGCCACCATTGTAGGTTTAATTACGGCTGTGCTGTTTCAGGTTTTTTTTAACATCATCTGGCTTAGCGGATACGACCAGGTTAACGAAAGAATGACTCAATTGGCTGTCACCATCGTGAATGAAGATGGGGTAGCGGCTGAACCAGTGGCTAAGTCTTTGGCGGCAGGTCTGAATTTCGAGATCAAACCATCTGAATCGATGCAAGAAGCACGACAGATGTTAACGGATCGGAATGTGTACATGATTATTGAGATTCCATCAGGTTTCATGCAACAGGCAGAAGACTTGTCAAAACCGATGACAGTGAAGTATGTGATGAACGAATCAAACGTGGCTACCGTGAAAAGTGTGATGCAGAACGTAGCCGCACAAGTTACAGCGACGTTGAACCGTGAAGTACAAGAGAATGGCATTCGCGGAGTGCTGAATCAGTCCGGTATGACTGCTGATCAATCCGATGCGCTTGCGGTAGGGTTATCTTCACGCGTGGAGGCAGAGGTGGAGCGACTGAATCCTGTTGATAATTTTGCTTTCTCCATGGTACCGATGTTGATTGTAACCGCTACGTTTACCGGAGCAATGTTGCTTGGCATGAATCTGCAAAAAGTGTCTGGAGAACTGAGTGGCAGGGCAGGGAAATGGGAGCGCTTCTGGGCCCGCAACATCGTTAATGTTGGTGCGGCATTTATCGTCTCGCTCGTTGGATCAGGGATGATGCACATTATGGGGGTATCGTCAGCAGCCGGTTGGTTCATGTTATGGCTGTTCCAGTTGCTGGTCACCATATCTTTTATACTCATGGCTCAGTTGAGCTTGTTGTTGCTTGGCAATGCTGGGGCTTGGTTAAACAGTGCGCTGTTGCCTTTGCTGATGCTGTCCTCGGGATCAACGATTCCGCGAGATGTAATGCCTGACTTCTACCAAGTGATCGGTCATTATCTGCCAGCGACTTATGCCGTAGAAGGGATGATGAACCTTGTGCTCGGAGGAAACGGAATTGGCCGGGATGCGATGTTGCTCGCCGTAATCGGTGGTGTAACACTGACTCTGGGTGCGCTTTGCATCTGGATCAGACGCTCCGGCCCGGTACGTTCTGAAGCTCGTAGGGAGGACCAGCCTGCTGCTGTGCCTGTTGCTCTGAAAGCAACCGTTTCGTCATCTGATCATTGAACAAGGGGTACTGATTGTGATACGTTAAGGGGAATGGAAAGGAGCGGTACACCGATGAACACGCAGCATGTCATCCTCGGAATACTGCACAATCAGCCAAGTTCCGGATACGAGATCAAGCAGTACTTTGAACAATATTTTTCATTTTTCTTTGATGCCAGTTTCGGAACCATATATCCTACACTTGCGAAGATGGAAAAGTCAGGATTGCTGACTAAGGAATCGGTGAAGCAGGAAGGGAAACCTGATAAGAACGTGTATTCATTGACCCCTGAAGGAGCAGCGCAATTTCACGCCTATTTAATGAGTCCTTTGGAAGCTGAGGTATTTCGTTCTGATTTTCTGATGCGGTTGTATTTCGGAGAGTTGGCGGATGAAGATACCGTAACGGGTTGGATATCCAGCCAGTTGAAGCGAAAGGAAATGTTATACGCTGAACTTCAGCGCCAGATGGAGGAATTCGGCGAACGTATTTCGCCTGCACAGCGTCTGTGTCTGCAAGTGGGGCTTGTACAATATGAGGCCACCATCCAGTTGCTCAAGGAACAGCTGGTTCGGCCAGAGTAATCCATGGCCATAATGAATAACGTCAAAATCAAATAGGTGCTCCACAGATCAGGAACAGATCTGTGAGCGCCTATTTCGTTTGATATGCCGATGAATTGAACAGACTCCAGTCTTGCATATGAGCAAGTATAGCTTGGTGTTTATATGAGACTAGTACTCAGTACGGCATATCCATACGCGGGCAATTCAATGGCGAGTACGCCATCTTCCTTGGCGGTACGATGGTTTCCGCCGAATAACTCGGTCCATTCCTCATCACCGGCCTCCAGCTCCACAATAGCCGTCTCTTCTGATCGATTGAACAGAACCAGAATGCGTTCCTCCTCATTTTGCCGTTCAAATACCAGTTGGCTGCCATCGGGACGAGCCTGCAAGAAACGAACGGTGCCTTCTGCACGCAGGGCAGGATGAGCATGACGCAGGGAGATCAGTTTCTGATAAAAGTTAAACAGCTCTCGGTCCTGCTTTGCTTCATCCCATTCCATGCATTTACGGCAGCCCGGATCATGTTCGCCGTCCATGCCAATCTCGTCTCCGTAATAGATGCACGGAGCACCCATATAACTGAACTGGAATAACGCAGCCAGCTTCATCTTGCGCTGGTCACCTTCACACAGCGTGAGCAGCCGCGGGGTATCGTGGCTGTCCAGCAAGTTAAACGCCACTTCGCTGGCCTGAAGCGGATAACGGGATAACTGTCGCCCGATGGAGTTTGCGAACTGTTCGGCGTGCATCGTATTTTTCACAAAGAAAGCATTCACGGCATCGGTAAACGGATAGTTCATGGACGCATCGAACTGGTCGCCTTGCAGCCAGGAGGAAGACTCGTTCCATACTTCGCCCAGAATATAGGCATCCGGATTAGCCGCTTTGACTACACGGCGGAAATCACGCCAGAATGCATCGTCCACTTCGTCTGCCACATCCAGCCGCCATCCGTCTGCACCCACTTCCTTGATCCAGTACTCGGCAACCTCCAGCAGATAGGCCTTAACCTCGGCATTCTCCGTATTCAGCTTTGGCATATGCGCTTCGAACCCGAAGGTCTCATACGTAGGAATGCCGTCCTTCACGTCCAGCGGGTATTCATGTACATGGAACCAGTCCTTATATTTGGATTGTTCTCCGTTCTTCTGTACATCTACAAACGGCGCAAATGTCTTCCCGGAATGGTTGAACACAGCATCCAGAAGTACGCGAATTCCGCGTGCATGGCACAGCTCGACCAGTCGTTTCACGGTATCTGCGTCACCAAAGTGCCGGTCTACCCGCAGGTAGTCTTCGGTATCGTATTTGTGATTGGTGGTGGCTTCAAAGATGGGGGTGAAGTAGATCGCATTAATGCCAAGATCGCTGATGTAATCCAGATGGTCGATTACGCCCTGAAGGTCACCGCCGAAGAAATTGAAAGGTGTCGGCTCACCACCCCACGGCTCTACCTTTTCCGGACTAATATCCGGGTTGCCGTTGGCGAATCGTTCAGGGAAAATCTGATAGAACACTGCATCCTTAACCCATGCAGGGGGTGTGAATACAGCTCCAGCATGAATATAAGGGAACTGGAACATACGACCCGGATCGTCCGGTTCTTTTTCCTGGAAGTCCGTCTCGGTCATCCAGATCTGTTCGTCTCCGTTTTTGAGCAGAAAAGAGTATTTCAGTCGGTGGTAGGGAGGTTTCACCTCACCCTCGAAGTAATCGAACATGGAGTCAGAGGTGAACTTTGTTAAGGGAACCAGCGCTTTGGTTGCATCCCACGCATATTTATCCCCGGTCAGGGCATGTACCTCGGTCAGATCATTCTTTTTGGCACGCAGGCGCAGATGGATTGTATCTTGGTCATAGGCATAGGCCCAGTTTCGTTTCGGTTGATGATAAATAGCTTCCAGCAACATAATGATTTCCTCCCGTCAGGTGTAGCACTGATATGTACTTGGTAGACTTGATTAATATGACATTCCCCACGTTAATGGATAAGCTATAATTAGCATGTATGGTAACGTAAAGGACTTCAACATTGTTTCAACAAGACATGAATCCATATGATATAGACAGCTTTTATCATGATGATGCTCAGATATATCATTAACCCAATGGGTGCAGAAAGGAAACGAATATTCGGATGAAAACCAAACTGTTATATATTGAAGATGATACGGAAATTGCGACTTGGGTCAGAGCCGATCTGGAGGAACGCGGTTATGAGGTGGTGTGGCTCGGCAGTGGTGAAGGTGCAGCGGAGGCTGCTGTCGGTTGTGCACTCATTATTCTGGATGTCATGCTGCCCGGGCTGGATGGATTTACGGTGGGCCAGCGACTGAAAAAAGAACATCCCGCGTTGCCCATTGTCATGCTCTCGGCCAGAACGTCCATTGACGACAAGTTGCACGGTCTTGATTTTGCCGATGACTATGTGACCAAACCATTTCACCCCGATGAACTGGCTGCCCGGATTGAAGTGCAACTGCGGAAGGCGGGAACTGCGGTCTCATCGGATACAGCCCTGAAGCTGGATCATCTCTCGATCTATGAGAAGGACAACCGGATCGTCAATGAGGAGACGGGGGATGAGATTATTTTATCGGGAAAACAGTTCCACATCTTCGCCTACCTGCTACGACATATGGGCATGATTCGAACCAAAGAGCAGATCTATGAAGCCGTTTGGAACGAGCCCTATCTGGATGGAGATAAGACTTTGATGGTACATATTCGACATCTACGCGAAAAGCTGGAGCTTGATCCGGCCAATCCTGCAATTATTCAGACAGTCCGTGGTGTAGGATATCGTGTGAAGAAGCCATGATCCGGTGGTTCAGAGAACGGAAGATCATGAAGGGAGAACGAAGCAAGGAGCAAAAGCAATCCGGGCGGCGCAAGCTTCGCTTTGGGCGGTCCTTGATGTCCAGATACATCCTCCTGATCTTGGCGGCTGTATTATTTGTGCCCGTTGTACTTCCGATCATATCCGTTATATATATTGTTGTAGTGAATAACACGGACACGAATATGAACCGCGCCGCGCCTTACGGTGATGTTACTAAGATCAGTAACCTCTGGTCACATGAAGCGAAGAACCTGGATGGTGCTTCGGATGAAGAGATTAAGGCCCGGTTGGAGCAATTACATGGCTCGTATCCCAAATCTTCCATGTATCGTGTGAGTGTGAGCGGTGAGACCCTCTTTATTCTTGGGGGTGAAGATGTAACGCTTCTGAAATCCACGTCGCCGGATGGGAGGACAGACACGACATTGAGATGGTCACTGGATTCCGGGCAAACGACAGAGACTCATATTCCAGCCTTATGGAATGTAAACAATACGGTGCAATTCATGAAAGAAGCTTCTTTTCGCGATCCACTGACCGTAGTTGCATATATTGGCGGAGCTGAGCAGGACAAAGGACAGGGATTCATGATCATTGAAGTGCCACGGTCACTTCTGCAAATGAATCAGAGTAACTGGCCGATGGAACTCTTGTATCTTGGTATCGTAATGACCCTCATCTTTCTGATCTTTATCATTATGTCGATTCTCTTCTTCGCACGCATTCGCAAACGACTTATTCGGTTGCAGACGGCCATGATGACCACAGGCAAGGAAGGTCTCCCGCTTCCGGTAGATATCCGCCGGACAGACGAGATTGGTCAACTGGAAGAATCCTTCAATCAGATGGTGCATCAACTGTCCGACAGCCGCCACCGTGAACGCGAAGAAGAACAATTGCGCAAACGTCTCATTGCAGGGCTTTCCCATGATCTGCGCACCCCGCTAACGGTGATTCGTGGACATATGCATGCTTTGCACAAGGAAGAGCTGAGCGAGCAAGGTGACCGTTCATTACATCGCATGGAAGCAAAGATGGAGGACCTCGGCGGGCTCATTGACAACATGTTATCCTACAATTTGCTCACAAGTGGGAAATATACACTGAAGCTGGAAGAGAAAGATATACTGCGGATCGTCAGGGAAACGGCGGCCGCCTGGTACCCGGTCTGGGAGAAAGAGCAATTCGATATTGATATTGACCTGCCAGAGGAACCGTTGATTTGGCATATGGATGAACAGGGCATGCGCCGTATTCTTGATAATTTGTTCCAAAACGTGATCCGTCATGCCGCCAACGGGAAATATATTGGTATATCTACTCAGGAGATTCAGGGTGAGACGGCCATCGTTATTCAGGATCGGGGTCCGGGAATGCAACCGAATTCCGACACAAAAGGCACAGGTCTAGGCTTATCCATTGTAGACCTGTTGATTCGTGAGATGGGTCTGCGCAAGCGGGTAGACAGTTCCGATACGGGTGTCCAGACATATATCTACAGTGGTAAGGGAAACAGGGAAACAACAAACCGCTGAATTAGCTTTTTTAAACTAAACTTAAACTAGAGACTACTTTGGCTTTAACCTTGGAAGGTTACGATAGTTCCGAGGTGATCATACAGTGAGTGAAAATATTATTCAAACGGCGAATTTATGGAAAACATACCGGGACCGTGCAGCGGTCCGTGAACTTGATCTGCATATTAAAAAGGGAGATATCTACGGCTTCCTCGGTCCCAACGGTGCCGGCAAAACAACAACGATTCGCATGCTTCTCGGCTTGATTAAACCAACCAAAGGCGTGATCCGTGTCTTCGACAAGGACATCCGCAAGGATCGCATGGATATTTTGCGCCGTGTGGGTTCCTTGGTCGAATATCCGTCCTATTACGGACATCTGAACGCAGTAGAGAATCTGGAAACTTTGCGCCGCATCATCAATGTACCCAAATCAAGAATTGCTGAAGTGCTGTCCATTGTAGATCTGACCAAGGATGCCAAACGTTCAGTGAAGGGGTATTCCCTTGGGATGAAGCAACGTCTGGGTATTGCTAGTGCTTTGCTGGGTGAACCAGAGCTGCTGATTCTGGACGAACCAACGAATGGGCTTGATCCTGCCGGTATTCAGGAGATTCGGGAACTGATCAAACGCATGCCGCTGGAACATGGCATTACCGTTCTGGTTTCCAGCCACTTGCTGAGTGAAGTCGAACAGATGGCAAGTCGTGTTGGTATTATCCGTGAAGGCAAGATGGTGCTTCAGGATACCATCGCAAGTCTGCATAGTCAGACGGGTAGCTCTATCCGGTTAACGGTTTCCGAGCCGGAAGAGGCTATGAAGCTGGCGAGAGAACAGGGACAATTTGGTCAGCAACAAGGTGCTGCATTAACGTTCCCTTATATGGATAACAGTTCAGTGGCACTGCTTGTACGCCGATTAATTGAGCAGGATCATGATGTGTATCGTGTAGAGGAACAGCGTCAGTCGCTGGAAGATCTGTTCATGCGGGTCATTGGCGAGGGGGCTTCCATATGACCGGGCGAGCATTATCGTCAGACTGGCTCAAGATTCGGGGGAAAGGGATCTGGTTTCTTGTCTTTCTGGCCCCTCTTGGATTGACAGCAATGCAGGCGCTTAATTTTGGCTTACGGCTAGACTATCTGAAAGAGCAATATGCAGATAACCTGTGGGGCGGATTGCTCGGCAATGTGGTTGTCTTTGTGCCCTTGTCTCTGATGCTGGGAGCAACCATTCTCAGCTCCATGATCGCTAATGTTGAGCATGAACAGGGATCTTGGAAACAGTTGCTCGCGATGCCCATTCCCAGATCAGCCGTGTATTTAGCCAAGTTCCTGCTTGCTTGTGTGCTACTGGTGATCTCCTGCCTGCTCTTAACCGCAGGCATTGTAGGTCTGGGTCTGATCCTCGGATTCCATGCCAGCGAAATACCTTGGACACATGCAATCAAGCTGGGGCTATTGCCTTTGGCTGGTGCACTTCCGGTGTTGTCACTGGAGTTGTGGCTCACGATGGTTAACAAAAATCAGGCGCTTCCCGTCACCCTGGGCATCGTTCTCGCGATAACGGGTATGTTCTCACTCAGTATCTCACCGAGCTTTCCGCTCGCATGGGCACAGATGGCCTGGAATGGGCCTAATCCATACCTGTATGCAGGCATGGGGGCAGGTCTAGGGTTATTGATCCTGTTGCTGGGTATGATGCATTTTAGCCGGAAGGATGTGGCCTGATATGAGCTTTGCGACAACGTACTTCCGAATTTTGTCCGCTGAACGATTGAAAATGGGTAAATCGCCCATATGGCTCCTGATTCTGCTGAGTCCACTCATTGCGCTGCTCATCGGACTGTTGTCCACGCCATCGGGAAATTGGCAGGTATTGATGACCACGATGGTTTTCCTGCACGGATTGTTATTGTTACCGATGCTGACTGGCGTGTTTACGTCCTTTGTCTGCCGTTTTGAACATGCAGGTGGAGGGTGGAAGCAGATGCTGGTTTTGCCGCTCACACGTTCAGGTGTATATGCAGGTAAACTGACGATTGTACTCATGCTTCTGGCGGGTACGCAAGCATTGTTGCTGATGTCCATTCTGCTGGCAGGCATGATTCATGGCATTACGATGCCAGTACCTTGGGGATTCTTGGTAGGCAAACTGCTGCTTGGGTTGCTGGCCTGTGTACCCTTGGCTGCCCTGCAGATGTTCGTTTCATTGGTGTGGAGCAGCTTTGCCGCACCGCTCGCACTGAATTTTGCACTGACCATACCGAATATTCTCATTGTAAACTCGGCGACATATGGGCCGTATTATCCATGGGCACAACCGATGATTCTGATGACACCCGTGGACGGCACAGGTTTCGGAGCCTACAATGTTCCACTGATCACAATGCTGGCGGTTGTTGGAGGCAGTGCTGTTATTTTCATTGAAATCGGCATGATGTATTTTGCGAAAAAAGAAATCTGAATAATTCGTTACACCCTTGGTTATCGTAGATCAAAATCCTCTTTAAGCAAAACATGCAAACTCCATTGTATGTAGGCTTCAGGAGGATTTTTTCTAATGTCTGACCCACCCATCATGAATGGTCAGCTCCCGAATGATTTTGGCTGGTGCCCCGGCTACAAGTGTATTGTCGGGTACATCTTTGGTTACCGTGCTTCCTGCTGCCACGACTGCATTTCTGCCAATAGTCACTCCGGGCAAAATAAGCGCGCCTGTACCAATCCAGGCATTATCCTGAATCACAATCCGCTTGGCAGTCTGGCTCCCGTCATCCAGCGAGTCAATTCGGTGGTAGGCACTGTCGAATATGCTTGTTCGAGGACCAATCATGACGTTATTGCCGATGGTCACTTCAACGTTAGCGGCAATCCCCACACCTGCATTAATCATGACGTCATCGCCAATCGTTAATCGTGCACCTTTGACCACGGTTAACTGGGTTCCCCAAGGTTTGCCTATAATGTTAAGACGTTTTCCCACCTGCAAGTCACCCAATTTATTCAGATAAACCTTACCCCTGATTCGTGGCAGCAGGCCCATAGAGGGCTGGATTTTACCAAAGATGGCCAAACCTCTTAGTTTACCGTAAACAATTTTAACTCTGTTGGGCAGCATGATTCATCCGTCCTCTCCGTAATCAAAAAAACTTTTTTAAAGATTATAGCCTTTTTGATACAAAATGTATCGTTAATTTTACATCGAGGCATCATAAGAGCAGATGATCTCTCTTTCTTTGAGAAAATTTGCTTCAGGCGGGGGTCGGGTTCATCCTCTCAACTCCCTAACGAATCTGAGGAGTCTTAATCATGGATTTGAAGTGATCTCAGCAATCTAAGGAACCTGAGACATGTTATATCCAATGAAACAACCGTTTGCAGTGTTTATGACAGGAGATTATGGGGATTAACGTGTCTGATGTTCCTTAAAATATAAAAAGGGCATATGTACGCCAAATAAGATGTCCTGGGTTCTTTAGAAAATTGCTTAGCCATTCGTCAGAATCAGCTGACTTGGAATTGAACTTCAAACTTGTTAGAGGCTTACATTGATCCTTGTATAAATTGTCTGCCTTTGAAGGCGCCTCCTAAGTAAATCAAAATTCCAAGTATTACCTCACACATCATGTGAATTGAATCATAGATTGTAAGCAAAATGAGACGAGAATCTGGTAAAATAAAAAAAGCTGTTTCTAGGCAGGCTTACATGGTTATTCGAGGGTAGGCCCATTTTAGTAAGGGATAATTAATCCCTGCTGTTAGATGAAGATATTGGCTGAGAAAAGAGGGGTAAGCCTTGGATATTAATAAAACGGAAACCCTGAAGCGCATTATTTCTGAGGGAAGTTCTTACCAATCACTGTTTTTTAACCATCCGGATGCCATTTATGTAATGGACATCCATGGAAACTATATTGATGCTAATCCCTCGGTAGAGCGGATATCTGGGTATACACTGGATGACTTGATTCGTATGAATCAGAGTGAGATCTGTCCTCCGGACAGTGAAAATTCACGCAAACAATACATTAAAGAGGTACTGGCTGGACGTTCAGTCAGTAATCCCATTACTTTTTATCATAAAGATGGTTCCCTGAAACAGGCAGAGATAACGTATGTGCCTATAACGGAGGGAAAAGAAGTTGTAGGAATCTATGGCATTGCCAAAGATGTTACCGATATCCTGGAAGTGCAACGTGAGCTTAAGGAGGCACAGGAGAAATATCAGGTGCTGGCTGACCATGCACAAGATCTGATTACAACTTGTGCTACGGATGGCGAGTTGTTATACGTTTCCCCTTCCGTGTACACCTTGCTGGGTTATAAGCCGGAGGAAGTCATAGGTAAGTCCTTCAAGGATTATTGTTATTCGGGAGATTATCCGGACCCTATGGATCTTTCCAAGATCGGCAATGGCTGCAAGATGCGTGTGTTGCACAAGAAGGGACATTATATCTGGATGGAGACATTGGCGAAACCTGTTGCTGGAGAGCGTGGCAAGAGTGTCCAGATTGTAAGCATCAGCAGGGATATCACCCAGCATAAGGATGCGGAAAGACGTCTTCGGGAAAGCCGTCAGCGATACAGATCGTTGTTCGAACATAACCCGGCAGCTGTGTATTCATTGAATCTGGAAGGTAAATACAGCGCAGTGAACAGCAAACTGGTGCAAATGTTGGATATTCCGCGCAATAAGCTTATTGGCCAATCTTTTTTATCCAATCTGGATAAATGCGAAGTGCAACATGGCAAACATTATTTTGACATGGTGAAGCAAGGCGAACCGCAATATTATGAGACCCGAGTCGTCAATTCAAGTGGTCGGAAGATTGAAGTATCTGTTACGAATGTGCCCATTATTGTGGATAAGGAAATGGTGGGCGTCTATGGGATCGTGTCCGATATTACCGAGCGCAAGGAATACACGGAACGGATTCAGGAGCTCAGCAAGCAACATGAGCTGATTCTCAACACGGTTACGGAAGGGATATTTGGTTTGGATGCGGATGGAATCACCATGTTTATGAATCCAGCAGCAGCTTCGATGTTCGGTTATGAGGCGAAAGAATTCATTGGCAAAAACTCACATCCCATCATCCATCACACCCGTGCAGACGGAAGTCATTTGCCACAAGAAGAATGCCCGATCCACATGACCGTGTTGGATGGACAGATACGTTCAATCAAGGAAGATGTGTTCTGGCGTAAAGATGGCAGCAGCTTTCTGGTGCAGTATCAGGTGACGCCGATTATTGAACAGGGACAGATTCAGGGCGCGGTGGTTGTATTTAATGATGTGACTGGCGAACGTGAAATTGTACGTGCCAAAGAGACAGCTGAGCTGGCAGCTCAGGCCAAGTCGGAATTTCTGTCGATGGTTAGCCATGAGATCCGGACACCGATGAACGGGATCGTGGGGATGACAGAATTGTTGATCGGTACCGATCTATCGGAAGAACAGCGTGAGTATGCCGAGATTATTCGAGACAGCGGTGATGCTCTGCTGAACATCCTTAATGATATTTTGGACTTCAGTAAGCTGGAATCCGGGAAAATGGCACTGGCTTATGAACCATTTGCATTACGCAAGATGTTGGAACAGGTTGCCGAACTGTTTAAACCGCGTGCAGATGAGAAACATCTGGAGATCAGATATCGTCTCAATCCGAGCATCCCTGAGTTCATGGTCGGTGACGCCATACGTATCCGGCAGATTCTGGTGAACTTGGTTGGCAATGCGCTCAAGTTCACAGATCAGGGAAGCATTGAGGTTGCCGTGGATATTATCAAGGGCAGAAAGCCTGAAGACAGTGTTCTTGATTTTGCGGTGCAAGATACGGGAATTGGCATCCCCGCTGACAAGCTGGATCAGTTGTTTCAGTCCTTCTCTCAACTACACCCGGTGATTAACCGGAAGTATGGTGGTACCGGACTGGGACTGGTCATCTCCAAGCGACTCGTGGAGATCATGGGAGGCAGTATCAGTGTCGAGAGTATAGAAGGGGAAGGCTCAACCTTCCGGTTTGCTGTTCCTGCGGCGAGTGTAGATGCTTCAGCAGAACAGACAGCAAGTCAGTTCCATCATGATCGCACACGTCAAAGTGACAAGGTCGCCATGCGTATTCTGGTGGCGGAGGATCATCCGGTAAACCGGAAGATTTTGCGAGAATATCTGGAGAAGCTCGGATACCACGCAGATGTATGTACCAATGGTGTGGAGGCAATTGATGCCATCTCTCAGAATGCTTATGATATTGTCCTGATGGATATTCATATGCCTGTGATGGATGGACTGAAGGCGACAGACCTGTTACGCCGCCTAATTCCACAGGATCGCATACCTCCAATCATCGCAGTTACAGGCAATGCCAAACGTGAAGACAAGGAAGCTTGCCTGGAGATGGGTATGCGTGACTTCATTAGCAAACCGGTTATGCTGAGTGAGTTGAAGCGAGTGTTACAGCAATGGGGACCAAGGGACGAACCTCAGCTTGCACCGAATTGAACAACTACTCAAATCAATTATGAAATTGATTCATCTGGCTGTGAAAAATAATAAGCGCAAACATGCCAATAAAACTCCTCGGATGGAGTGTTATTGGCATGTTTGTGTAGGCAGGCTTTTGAAGTTGAGCCGAAGCATCAGTGTGGAGTTGTACACGAATGGCTTATACCAGTGTCAGACGATTGATGTTACCTGATAGGATTTCACAGGAATTGTTGAATTTCTCACGTTCCGTTGCATCCAGATTCAATTCGATAATCTCTTGAATACCATTGCCACCGATGATTGCAGGAACACCGACGCAGACGTTATGTTGCTCGTACTCTCCGTCCAGAATAGCCGATACGGCGATGATCTTGTGTTCGTCATTGAGGATGGAACGAGTGATATGCGCGAGGGCGTTGCCGATCCCGAATTGGGTAGAGCCTTTACGGGTAAAGATCTCCCAGCCGGCATCCTTTGTTTTGCGTGCGATATCCTCCAGATCCAGATGTTTGAAGCGCTCCTTGTGCTGATCCATAATGTGCATAATCGGTTTGCCACCGATGGTCACATGGGACCAGGCTACGAACTGGGATTCTCCATGCTCCCCGAGAGCATAACCATGCACACTGCGTGGATCGATGGAGAAGACTTCAGACAGCAGTGTTTTGAGTCGTGAAGAATCAATGGACGTGCCTGTACCGATGACGTGTTCGCGCGGGAGGCCGGATAATTTCCATACCATATAAGTTACTATGTCAACCGGATTGGCAGCGACGACAAAAATCCCGTTAAATCCACTGTTCATGATCGGGACCACGATGTCTTTGGCAATCGACTCCGCTTCCTCCAGAATATCCAGCCGTGTTTGTCCTGGCTTGGGATTCGCCCCGGCAGTTAAGATAATCACATCCATATTGCCACAATCGGCATACGTTCCTGCATATACTTTGGTGCGGTTATGTGTGAAGTCCATACAATGGGAAAAATCCAGTGCCTGTGCTACAGCACGGTCATACGTCCGGTCCACCATCATAATTTCCCTGCATATCGATTGATTAATCATGGAATACGCACAACTCGAACCGACAAGACCCGCCCCGATCACCGCTACTTTGCCTGATTTGCCTAACACTGCCGTTCAGCCCCCATTTAGATTGATATTTATTCGTTACTAATGCGTCCTATGTTAAGTATAGTCCTTTATTTTATGCTGGAATCCACTTCTACGTTACATAAGATAACACATGAAAAAGCTGTGCAGCAATGATATCCGCTATCGCGGGAGCGTATTGGAGTAACGGAGTTAACAAAATTGACATGGATAATCCATAATCATAAGATTTGACGGCGTTTGCACCTGTGTCATTCGACATGACAGCATTCATGTTTGTTGTCGGATGGGGGGTTATTTGTGCGGATCATATACCTGACAAAACTTCTTAGGAATCCGCAGAAACAGAACAAAACCGCCAAAGGGATCTGCCGAGAAGCTGACGAATACATACGGACAAGCAAAAGATAAGCATACTTGATCCATGAGACAGGTTGCCCCGATCCGATGACGGTTCCATAAAGGAACGCTGAAGCCATAATGTTTTTATCCAAGAATCAATTTCATAACTCACTAAGGGTATTATGAAATTGATTCCCAAAAGACTTCATTCCGGGAGGGAATTAATGATGATTGAAGAAGCAGGAGCAACGACGGAAACGGCCAAGAGCCTGGGCATAGGTGCCAGTACTCTTCGTAAATATGCGGCGGCACTGGAAGAACAGGGATACCGGTTCGAACGGTCAGCCAACAAATCCAGACTATTCAAGTCCGACGACATCGAGTGCATTGAACGCCTGATGACTGAACTCAGAGAGCATAATCTACCCCTGGCTGATGCTGTGGTGACTGTATTGGCTCCAGAAGTACCTGTAGCTGTAGTAGAAGTAGATGTCCCGGTGGTGGGAATTGAAGGTCTGTCAGAGACGGAATGTACAGCGACAGTCATGTCATCTCTACTCCCTCAAGAACCTGAAATAATGGGTAATCTGAGATCCTATGAAGGTCTGGGGCAACTGGTAAGTGAGGTGACTTATGGTGCTGTAGAACAACAGCAGGATGATCGGGTACAGCTGCTGCAACAGCGGGTCGATGAACTGGAGCTGACCCTTCAGCATCTGGCTGATACACATATGGCTCTTCAGGAACAGATGGAAAAACAGCGTCTATGGATGAACGAGAAGCTGGAAGAGGAGCGGGATCGTGAACTCGTAACCAATCTGCGCAGTTTTCAGGGAAGAAAACGCAAACCCAAAGGAGTATCTCTGCGTATGTTGTTCGGGTTCCTGCCCAAGAAGCATAAGGAAGCTTGAGCAACAGGCATTTACCCATCGTGATTTTGCATTATGGGCCTGATATAATAAGCTCCATACAACATGAAGACTGGCAATGAACTGCTCAGTATAGATAAAGACTGAGTGGATTAGGAAGCTGGCGTGGGAGGAGCTGTGGAGCTGCGACGAAGTTGGCAAAGATTGCTCGGACTATGGACGGATCGTCCTCGGCGGAAAGGCACGACCATTGCTGAGCGTTATACAATACAGGAATTGCTGGGTATGGGGAGCTATGGGCTGACATACCTGTGTACAGATGACCAGAACGGCAGGGAAGTGGCATTGAAGGAGTCCAAACCTAGCAAGGGCAGACTCTCTGCGCACCTGTTGGAGCGGGAGGCGGACGTGATGAGACGTCTGCATCATCCGGCGATCCCTGATCTATTGGATGTGTTCACATCTGGGAGACGAAGTTATATCGTTACCGAGTATATTCGTGGACAGACGCTGGAAGATTGCATATTTGAGCAAGGTCTTCGATATACGGAGCGGGAATGTGTGGAATTGGCAGGTCAACTGCTGGTTCCAGTGGCTCATGTGCATGAGCAGGGATATATTCATGGAGATGTGCGGATTCCCAATGTTATTTTACGTGGAGGGACGGTGCATCTGATTGACTTTGGCCTGGCGAGACGCTTGGGGGAGCCGTTGTTGCCGGAGCTAAAGCGACGTATGCGTGAAGTCCCTGAGCCTGAAGATGAGCCGGCTACACCGGATCATGATTTGCAGGATATCGGCCACTTTCTTCTCTTTATGCTGTATTCGGCTTATGAGCCAGAGAAGGGCCGTGAACCCGCCAGCTGGCAGGAGGAACTGAAGCTTACGCCGGAATTGCACCAGATGCTGGAGCGACTCCTTGGACTCCGTCCAGGTTATGAGGGTGGAGCGACGGAGTTACAGGCAGAAATTGAGAATGTGTTGCTGAAATTACAATGAATAAGCTCTATAGGCGGACCTATATTTGTTATCCGTGACCTCTTCGTATTATATCTGCAGGGGTCTTTTTCCTTTTTTTTCTGAAAATGCAAAACGTATCAAAACAGTGGGTTAAATGATATAATGGATAACAATTACACGTTGAAGGAGGCGATTCATCTTATGCTTAAAAAACTGGAAGGCGATCATGCCGAATTATTCAAAACATGGTTTCATAGCAAAAAAGACACCATTGTGGATATTGAAGGTAAGCATTATTTAATCAAGCCGCTGGAAAACGTGGTTCAGGAAGAAATAGAAAGTGATCTGGAGCTCAAAGCTTTAATTATGCAAGCCAAAAAAGATATTTCTTCGGGTAGGGTCTACTCTACAGATGATATAATTGACGCAATTGAAAAAGGGAATTTATAGATGTTGATCCAGTGGACACCTTCAGCAAGACAGGCTCTCGCTCAAATCAGAAGTGTTCGTTTCACTCAGGAAGAGACAAAGCTCTATAAGATTGAACTAGTTCGAAGAATTGAGATGAAAGTGGCTGTCATGGCGGAATCCATGCCAGCTCAGGAACCATCCTGGCAAGGGACGTACCGGATATTAGTTGATAAATTTAAAGTGTATTATTCGTTCTCCCTGGATAAGCGAATTTGCTATATTGAAGCATTAAGACATCAAAATCAGCAAAATTGATACATACTTATATAGAAACAATAAAGGGGTGTTCTGTTAGCCGTGTGTATGGCTGGCGAACACCCCTTTATTACATATTCATTTATTGTAGGGTCCAATAAGCTGGTGTGATCATTACTCTTTAAAAGCAGTCGTGAAAGCCGCTTAGCTGGAGCTATATTTTCTGCTTTTGTAATACCCGGAGCCACTGCGGCTATCCCGGTATTTCACATCCGAAGAAGAATAACGCTTGTAGGAACGCTTGCCTGAGGAACTGCTGTGACGTTTATATGAGCGCCTGTCTGAGGAGCTATGACGTTTGCGGTGAGATGAAGATTTGGAATCGATAAGTTTGCCGATAATCTTTTTGAACATGAGCTTTCACCCTTTCGACTTCAACTGTTTTAAGCATATACGTGGCCAGATATGGAGGGGTTTCGATTTTTTCATGGATAATTGTATTCAATGGACAGGAGCTTGGCGTATAATAGGATGTTGCTGATTGCGCGGAATTTTTTATTTTGAGTGTTTAGCGTTACAATAGAGGACAGGATAAGATTTTAACGGACAGGAGTAGTTGTTATGATTACAATAAAGACCAAAGAACAGATTGAATATATGAAAAAAGCCGGAGAAATTCTCGCCGCATGCCATAGAGAAATTGCAAAGATGATTCGTCCAGGCATTACGACACAGGAGATCGACCAGTTTGCAGAAGCTTTTATGAAGAAAAATGGCGCTACGCCGGAACAAAAGGGATATAACGGATACCAATATGCGACATGTGCGTCGGTTAATGATGTGATCTGTCACGGGTTTCCGGGAAAATATGCATTGAAAGACGGCGATATCGTTACAATCGACATGGTCGTTAATCTGAATGGCTGGCTGGCGGATTCGGCTTGGTCATATGCCGTAGGTGAAGTGACTCCGGAAGCACAACATCTGCTGGATGTAACCAAAAACTCTCTGTACAAAGGCATTGAACTTGCCGTGGTGGGCAACCGGATCGGAGATATCTCCAATGCGATTCAAGTGTATGCAGAAGGTGAAGGCCTATCGGTTGTGCGTGAGTTTATCGGACACGGCATTGGTGAGAAGATGCATGAGGAACCACAAGTCCCTCACTACGGTCCGCCTCATCGGGGTCCGCGTCTCAAGGAAGGCATGGTTATTACGATCGAACCGATGCTGAATATTGGTACGTTCCGAAGTAAGCTGGATTCAGATGGATGGACTGCTCGTACTTTGGATGGAAGTCTGTCTGCCCAGTATGAACATACGATTGCGATTACGGCGGATGGTCCAGTGATTTTGACAGCACAATAATAGCCAAAAGCAGCTACAATGTGACGATATTTGCATATTTCAAGGCGGCCCACGTTTGTGAACCGCCTGTTTCGGTTTAAACTATTAAGAAGTGATAACACAGAGCCAGTGGTAAGTGATCTCAGCTGACAAGGGTTAACCTTGCGTCCACTTGGCAACAAGGAGGTAATTTTGGTGTCTTTAAATAAACAGATCGTACTTGCTTCTCGTCCCGAAGGTGCCCCATCCAGAGAGAATTTCAAATTCATTGATGCACCTCTTCCTGAACCGGAAGCTGGGCAAGTCCTGGTACGTACATTATATTTGTCGGTTGATCCATACATGCGGGGCCGCATGAAAGATACAAAATCCTATGCTGCACCGTACGCGTTAAATGAAGTGATTAAGGGTGGAGCCATTGGACAGGTTGTGGAATCTTCGGAACCGAATCTGCGCAAAGGTGACCTCGTATCCGGTATGTGGGGCTGGCAGCAATATGCCGCAGTGAATACGGCTGATCTTTCGCTAATTGATACCGAAGAAGCACCAATCACGGCTTACCTGGGTGCGCTGGGCCTGACGGGTCTGACAGCTTATTTTGGTATGGAGGACATCGGCAAACCGAAGGACGGCGAAACGGTTGTTGTATCGGGAGCAGCCGGAGCGGTAGGCATGATTGCAGGTCAGATTGGTAAAATTGTGGGAGCACGCGTGGTTGGTATTGCAGGCTCTGATGAGAAATGCGCTTATTTGAAAGAAAAGCTGGGCTTCGACGTGGTGTTGAACTACAAGAAGGAGCAGGATATGTCAGCGGCCATTGAACGGGCTTGCCCGGACGGCGTAGATGTCTACTTTGACAATGTTGGCGGTGACATCTCGGATGCAGTCTTGCGCCACATCAATCGGAATGCACGTATTCCGTTATGCGGTCAGATTTCGTCTTATAATCTGGAGAAGCCGGATATCGGGATGCGACCACAGACGTTGCTGTTAACAAATACAGCATTAATGAAAGGTTTCCTGCTGGGTGACTATACGAAATCCTTCAAGGAAGGCCGCGCCAAGTTGGCGAAATGGATCAAGGAAGGTCATATCCAGTATGAAGAAAACATTGTGGACGGGTTCGAACAGACGCCGGAAGCATTCATGGGTCTCTTCTCGGGAGATAATCTGGGCAAGCAACTGGTTAAGGTTGCAGATCCTGAATAGATATTGAATGGTTTACATGTACAATTAGGTTGAAAACGAAAAGACACGTTCTGCACACCGAGGGTGTAGCAGAACGTGTCTTTTTTATCTGTAAATCTGTGCGTGGTCTATGTAGGGTGACTAGTGTTCGGCGACCAGCACTTCTTTGTAGTGTTTGTACATATATACACGCCAGCGTACAATCATGCCAAAAGCCAGCAGGAAGAACAATCCGCCTGTTTGCGGAATACTTACATATCGCTGAATGACTTCATGCAGGATCAGGCGTACGGCCAGCAATCCAAGCAAGATAAAAGCAAAGCTGCGAGAACGTGTGGCAAAAATTTCTTCACCTACTCGTTCAAACCGTGTACTGCGAATGAGGGGATAGGAGAAGAGGAACCAGCCCACCAGAAACGCAAAGAATGCCCAGAGTAGAGGAACATGTGTTGCTGGTACAACAAACATGAGAAATCCTGTGCTCATGCCGAGCGGAGGAATAAGGATTTTACGAATGGTCACCGGTCTGTGACTGGCTTTCATGCGGATGAAGATGGCAAGCAGTGCCATGACAAGCATGCCCACGGTTGCTCCGATTTGCAGGTAGTACGGACTGATTTGAGCCACGTAGAACTCCCTCTTTCTGGAATAATATGTTATCCGGAGATCCGGAACCCAATACGAATTGCCGGAATTTTCAGTTCCTATTATATCACAAACGCAGAAAGCCGATAGAAAGCTTAGTGTATCATATACCCGATATGTATTCACAGGGTGTATTTGAAAATTTTGTATTATTGTGCCCGTTGTAAGGCTGTTTATTCGATTAAGGGGAAATCATGCAATGATTGGACAACAATGGATGTATATCAAGCTTATCGGCTCACATCATAGAGGGTGGCTTGCAGGTAATACAGATTGGTTAGTACATGTGGTCAGCCTCATATGTGCAAGTGTACTAGCTTTTTTGCTGGTTATCTACAGTTACATCTTATGGATGAAATATAGCAGTAGGCACAGGGAAAAGGTTAAGACGGTACTGATGCAGGAATTACTTTCCGAAGATTCAGTGTTACAGCAGTATCTGGGCCAAGGAGAAGTGAAAGCTGACTTACTGAATATGAGTGGAGATCAACAGAGTGTTTTGCAGCAGCTGTTATTGCAACGGCTTGCTCAAGGTCCGGTAGAGCACGAGACTCTGCGAATTCGTCTGTTATCCTGGCAAGTCTTTGGAAGTTCATACCGGTCGGTTCTGAAGTCGGGAAAGTGGAGTGAACGGGTCAACACGTTGTTATATATTGAACAGTTTCATATGATAGAGCTTCTGCCCAGGTTAGAGGATATGCTGCGGGTTACTTCCTGTACGCCGCTTGAACGCTTCATCATATTGCGCATATATGCCAGAACCGGTTATTTCAGAATCGTGAAGGAATTGATGCGTGAGCAATATGTATGGTCCGATTCGCAGTATCTGCAGATTCTGCTGTTGCTTACCGATTCATCCTGGACTCGTCTGAAGGATCATTTCAAGGAGGTACCTTACCAGATCCAGTCTAATATCGTCCATGCCATTCGTATTCGGGATGACCAGACGGAGGGTGCCGTTATCCTACTGGAGAAGCTCATTCTTGGAGAGGATGCGTTGCTGCGTACCCTCGCTTATCAGGCATTGGCTCAAGTGAGCAGAGGTCGCGAAGAGTTGCTGAAGGGGCTATTGCTGGTATGGAACGAATCTGGTGAGGAGAGGCAACGCTCTGAAAGACTAACAGTGACCCAGCTTATGGGTACTGTTCATGCGGATGCTTTTATTCCTAGACTGAAGGTAATGATGGGTGATCCTTCTTTTCAGATCCGACAGGAAGCGGCGAACTCTCTTGCCCGGTACGAGCAGGGACTTGAAGAGCTCCGGGATACGGCTGTAAACCATCCGGATAAATATGCAAGGCAGATAGCGGAGGAAACGCTGGAAAGGATGCAGTATGGACGAAAGATGGATTGAGATGCTGCGGAGTTTTGTTTTGGCATGTTACGAGGGGATATTTATCTATCTGGTGTTAGCGATTGTGATGTGTAGTGTTCTGGTCGTTGCTGCCGCTCGCACATTGATCCGCCAGAGGGATCTGGACCCGCTGCAATATCATGAGATGTTGGATGAAGAACTGGCTCCTGCGGTATCCCTGCTTGTTCCGGTGCGGAATAGCGAGGATACGATCGTACAGCGAATCAGCTGTCTGTTGGATATTCAGTATGCACGTTATGAGGTTATTATCATTAATGATGGATCAGAGGATGAGACCATGCGGCGTCTAAAAGAAACCTATGATCTGATGCCCATTCGGAGTAAAGTTCATTATTCGGGACTCGGTCAGGAGACGGCTCAGATTAAATGTGTCTACCAATCCAGATTACATCATCGTCTGGTTGTGATCGACAAGGCGTATGGGGGACGAATGGACTCCCTGAATGCCGGTCTGAATATCTCGCAATATCCTTATATCGCCTCTGTTGGACCCAGGACAGTTCTGGAACGGGATGCATTGGTGAAGATTATGAAGCCCGTTATGGATGCTCTCCCAGGAGAAGAGGTCGTTGCTTGTAGTGGACGAGTAGATCTCATGGCCTCCAGAAATACGAATCAAACGGATTTAACCGACAACGGCGCAAGAAGGACGGGCAGTACGTTGTTTGTAATGCAGACCATTGAATACGTGCGTGCTTTTCTGATTAGCGGTGTGGGCCTTGTTCGTTATAATATTAATGTGCTTTTATTTACGTCTGAAGTATTCGGTATATTCAAAAAGAACCGGGTGTTGGAAGTTGGAGGTTACAAGCGCGATGACCAGGTCGCTCACATGGAACTGGTGATGCGGTTACAGAAACATATGAAGCAGATTCGGGAACGTGGCCGTATTATATATATTCCCGATCCGATCTGCAGGGTAGAAGTACCCGGTACATGGCATCAGCTGTGCAGACAGCGTATCGGTTGGCACATGCAGCTTGCAAGCAGTCTATGGACTCAGCGGAGCATGATCTTCAATCCGGCCTATGGCTGGATGGGGATGGTATCCATCCCGTATTTTATTTTGATCGAATTGTTGGGGCCTGTGTTGGAACTGGGAGCGATCGTGCTGTTCATTGCAGGCATAGGGCTACAGTGGGTGGATATTAACCTATGCATCATTCTCGTTCTGCTACTGACCCTCTATGGTTCCTTGTTGTCCGCAAGTGTGGTGATGTTCGAAATATGGTGTTCACGCAAGGTATATACGTCCCGAGAGGTGACACGTCTGCTGTTGTATGCATGTACGGAGACGTTCTGGTTCAGACCGCTGAATAACATATCCCGTATATATGGCATGTTGCAGGCTATGGGATTGCGGAAGGCAGAGGAAAAGGACAGCAGACATGGATTAGGGTAATCTAACGATCGATCCTGACAATACCTTGGAACAGAGCAAGGAGGAATACGCTTCATGAAAAAAAGTTACAGGCCAGCCACGATGTGGACGTTGGCTTGTTTTACAGTGGTATCGGTGGTGCTGGTTGTCCCATGGATTATGTGGCAATCCCAGGCCCCGGTTTCACTGAACATCATGATTATTGACAAGAGCAGACCGGACTTGTCCTATCAGGGGCACAAGGGGTTGGTTTGGCTTCTGAATCAACAGAAGATTGTACAGCACACAGGGGAATACTACTCGTATGAAGAGGATTATTACGGTTATGATCTTCAGAACGGGCTTCCACGGATGAAGCAACTGCTGCCTGATGAGGTGACAGATACGGATCTGATCTATCTGACGGCGAATCGGAGTAGTCTGTCTGCACAGAAGAGTGAAGGGAAACAAGGCGGAATCTATGAAGGATTAACGATATACGATGTGCAGAAAATCCGCGAGGCTGCGTATAAAGGGGTAACGATTGTTGCCGAATACAGTGCATTGGCAAATACGGCTTCCAAGATGACAAGAGAGCAACTATACCCCATCTTGGGTGTGGACAGCAGTGGATGGCAAGGGAAATCGGTATCTAATCTGCAAAGTATAGAAGAAGTACCTCGTTGGATTCGGACGAACTATGAGCAGCAAGAGAAGAAGAAATGGTCTTATCACGGAGCGGGTATGTTGCTGATCCATATGGATGGACAGGTCATGGTACTGGCGAAAGGTCCGGATGTGAAGACAGGCAATCTACAGATTGCATTTACACCGGAAGGCAGTGATTGGAGCGGCATAACCCAGGATATACATTATAGTGGCTGGTTCGATATCATTGTGCCGCAACAGAAGAACTCCATACTGGCCTGGTATAAGACGGATCTGACGGAGACAGGTGAGCAGAAGCTGGTGGATGCAGGAATTCCTGCGGAATTTGCTGCACTGGTCCGGTACGACGACTATAATCGGTCGTATTACATGGCAGGGTCCTTTGGAGAGATGAAGCATTATTCCTTCTGGCGCCGAATCCGGGGATGGGAGGTCGTCCGGTCCAAACTTACGCCAGATCAGAAAGATATTCCGGACATGTTCTACTGGAAAGTGTACGTGCCCGTGATGAAGCATATTTTGAATGAAGTGCAGGATGGACGGCAACAATGGCCATAGATAGATTATCGAGAACCGTTTCGATGGAAAAAGGGAAGCCAAAGTCCATTCCACCTTTCGAGAGGAACGGGAGATGTACATAATAGAGAAGTGCGTGTTGTGAGTGGCAAAAGTGTGGTTGAGAGACAGGGCGGATCAAGTAAGGATCAGATTGCCAGGTGAAATGGGACTGGGACTGGGAGATTGAATACGTTTCAGACCCTTTCCACCATGAACAATGGGAGTTGTAGCTAGATCCGAAACAAGAATTATCCCGCTGCGGCGTACATGTAGTGAGATCTATTAAATGATTCGTATTAGGACACGTATTAAAACAAGTACTAAAGTGTGCATCACGACCAGGGTAAGCTCCGTATCTAGAATCGCAACAATGTGTGCACTGAACTGTAGCGTGATGTATACATGAATACTAATAAAACATGTACCACTATGTGCATTACGAGCAAGGTAAGCTCCGTATCGAGTATCGCCCCAATGTGTGCACAAACTATAGCGTGATCTATACATGAATAGTAATAAAACATGTACTACCATGTGCATTACGAGCAAGGTAAGATCCTTATCTAGTCATGTACCCGCATCCGCTTGATCAATACAATTTGGAGCATGATCGCTCCGTATTTAGCTCCATAACACAATGTGTGTCTGGACTTATGCGCCAATATGATGAGTGGACGAGTGTCTATGGCATCGTGATCTGAAGCACCGTACGTAGCACATTCTAACGAACTGAGCACATCTTATTTGTCCTAATTTGGTACGTTGGTAAATGTAACGAATCACAGACAGGTTAAATGACGGAATATACTCATTATTCCTGTCCCGCAGCCAGTTTTCTGCGAAATAGGACGTGTGGAGTTCGTTGAAATTGTAAAGAAAGAAATTATAAAGAACACAAGCCGATGAAAGATGAATTCAAAGTGGATGTTAATGTGTTAAAAGTCATTGGCGCAACTATAACATTATTACTGTCAAAATCTATCTATGGGATGTACCCAGTACACGGCAATGAAAAAGGACTGCAGATCCTCTGCAGTCCTTTTTCATGATGCAATGCGTGGCTTAACTAGTCCTGGTGAAGATGCCGGAGTCCGTGCAGGAAGGCGGATACGGTCAGACGCAGACTTTCGTCCGGATCAAAGTCCATGCCGAAGCCGCCCTGTGCCTCAATGGAGGCAAATCCATGGCAGAGGCTGCGCAAACCACGAACGGCGTGCAATGCTTCCGCTTCGGTGAGCGGGTAGGGCTGCAAGCTGTGCAGCAGCAACTCCAGCGTGGCTGTGCTGGCCGCGGCGAGCTGTGGCTCCTCGCGGTCCGGGGCATGAAATGAGGCTTCGTACAGCCCGGGGTGCTCGCGGACGAAGCCAATGTATGCCGCAGCGATGGCCTGAATGGCATCATCGCCAGTGCGGTCAGCGATAGCCGCGGTTAATGCGCGGCTAAGCTGTTGCACGGACATCAGCGCCATTTCCTGGCGAAGCCCGGGAAGTCCGCTGATGTGGTTGTAGAGCGACGGCGAGCGCACATCCAGCCGCTGTGCCAACGCGGCCAGTGTCAGCGCCTGAAAGCCGTCGCTGTCAGCAAGCTGGGTGGCGGCGCTGAGAAGAGCGCCGCGATCCAGCCCTTGCCGGGGGCTCATCGTTGCCCCCCGGCAAGATCAAACCGCTGCTGTGCATCAGCGGTTGCCGCGTGCATGGCGGCCGCGGGCTGGCGCAGCATCCGTCCGTGGCCTACAGCCAGCACGGACGGTTCCAGCTCCGCCAGGCGCTTCGCGCTGGCCAGAGCCGCTTCGCGGTTCCACGTCGCCAGCGCGGGGAACGGGAAGAGCGGGCGCACGCGGCCGGATACGGCAAGGCCGCCTTGCAGCTGGTACGCGTCGCCAGCGATGAGAACGCGGCTGCGCGTATCCATGAAGGACATATGCCCCGGCGTATGTCCTGATGAGGCAATGGCGACCAGTGAACCAATCTGGTCACTGTCATTCAGCAAGTGGTTTGGCTGGGTGCGCACCGCTTTGGGCTTAGGCACGCCGCCGCGTACCGGGGTTTGTGGCTCACCGGGAAGAAGGGAAGTATCACCCGCCAGTAACCGGGCATCTCGTCTGGAGATGAAGACCTCGGCTTGAGGCAGTGCCTCTTTGAGACGATCCAACGCACCAATATGGTCGCTATGAGCGTGAGTCAGAATGATCTTGGTAATGGGTTTTCCAAGGGACTGGGCAGTTGCCAAAATCCCCTTAAGACTGACCGGTATTCCGGCATCAATCAGGGTTAAACCATCTTCCTCTTCAACCAGGTATACGTTCACAGGGAAGAGTCTTGGGAAAAACGTAACTTGAACGACATCAAATTCTCGGGTAATACGCATCGTTAAACCCTCCTTAAAACTAATGGTATTAGTATAATAACTAATGGGATTAGTTTTAGCAATACCTGTTGTTCATTTTATTTAAATAAAAAAAATTTAAAATAATGATGCACTTTACAAAAAAAGCGTTTTCAAATTGGAGATTACCGATTATAATAATCACGTAAGCCCTTTCATATGTCTATCTTATTGGAGCCCTTCGCGTAGCGGAAGGCTCACTTTTTTGTTCTTTTTGGATTAAAATGAAGACGGGATGTTAATCCTAGCTTAATTGTGTTGATGAGCTGTAAGTATTGGTATAACAGGAAAAATCACGTTTGATCTCCATGCTGGGTGAAAGTTGACAAACATAACTGTTATTCATATAATGACAGTTATACTTACCTTGAGTTGGAGTTCATCGGTGTTGTAAGCCGGGAAGGAGTAAGTTATGAACAGTGAATTTACCATAGCGGTGCATTGTCTTGTTTTTCTGTCGATGAGAGATGAGTGTATGGCCAATAGTGAAGATTTGTCCCAGAGTGTGGGTACACACCCGGCCAGAGTCCGTAAGGTACTTAGTGTTCTGCGCAAGCATGGTTACCTGACGACCAAGGAAGGTGCTCATGGTGGGTACTTGCTTAGCCGTCCAAGTGAAGAGATCAAGCTGGGAGAATTGTACAGACTGGTAGCTGGTGGTTCACTCGGTCCCAACTGGTGCTCAGGGGAGTCCGGTTCATCATGCGTGGTATCTTCCAATATGCAGGATGTGATGGGGAACATATATAACGGAGGCGAAGAGGCGCTCAGCGCTTATTTTGATCGTATATCCATTCAGGATGTGAAAGAACGCATAGGTCATGGGGAAACGTTAAACTTATCGCTGAAGGGATTATCTGCAAAGGAGAAGTCCTGACGGAGTCCACAACGAATGTTCCTCCATGAATAGGGTCTTGGTTTAGTCAGGCATGGTGGACAAGTTACGGCATGGGCGTATGCTCCGGTGAAAGATCCATTGATGTTCTCAGGCGATTCCGGGCATAACCTGAACACAGATGAGGAGAGATTATCTGCGCTGATGTTATTTTCGGAAGGAAAATCCCTGGTAGAGTAAACTTCGAGATCACCTTGCGAAAGTAAAAGAAGTATAAACAAACTAGATTCTGGGGAGTGGAACACATGTCAGGCATTGAAAAAAATGAAACACTTCGCGTTATTAGCGAACGCCATGCTGTCAAAAAGTACGAAAAAGGGTTTGAATTGCCTGAAGCTGATCTCAATGCGATTCTGACAGCAGCTGCGGAAGCACCATCTTCATGGAACCTGCAACACTGGAGATTCCTCGTGATTGAATCCGAAGCAGACAAAGCGAAAATGCTGCCAGTTGCTTACGGTCAAAGTCAGATCGTGGAAAGTTCGGTTACGATTGCTGTTCTTGGAGATTTGGAAGCAAACCGTAACACTGTAATCTACGATCAAGCTGTTGAAGCAGGCGCACTGACTGCTGAGGTTCGTGACGCATTGGTTGGACAGATCAACGGTGCTTACCAAAGCCCGCAAATCGCTCGCGATGAAGCGATCCGCAATGCATCTTTTGCTTCCCAAAATATTATGATTGCTGCACGCTCCCTGGGTTACGATACATGTCCAATCGGTGGATATAATCCACAAAAACTGATGGAAACATTCAACATTCCTGCACGATTTGTGCCAACATTGTTGATTACTGTAGGTAAAGCTGCACAGCCAGCTCGTCCGTCAGGACGTTTACCGTTGTCTGAGGTAGTTGTTAAAGGTTCTTTCTAAGTTAGAAAGTTAAATCTGATGATTGCATCAGTGATATAGGTATAATACAAACGGCCGCATTTTCCTGTTGAGGGAAGGTGCGGCCGTTTGGCATATTGGGGTTGTATGGAAAAGTCCACTCACGGTGACTCCAATCGAGCGGATTCACCACTCAAGTGAGTTCTTAGCTTCCATCATGAAATGATTACTTCTCAGGTGTTTCCGGGATTTGTGGTGCATGGAACGATTCCATGTACTCGATTGCGTTATACATCATCACTGCTGCTTCGGCGCGAGTAATCGTTTGTTTGGGATTGAAGTTTCCGTCGGCATCCAGTTCATTGATTTTGAGAACGAGTGAACGCTGAATGGCACCTTGATACTCTGGCGTAAGTTCCTGTTCGTCGGTAATGTCCACAGGTTTGATATTAATCATCGGCAGACCGCCTTTGGCCTCGATGCCTTGCATCAGGAACAGTGTGAATTGTTCTCGAGTAAGCGGTTTGGACGGATCGATATTCTGTGACATCTGAATGCCATTATATTGTGCACGGATAAATGCATCACTGTACCATACGCCATCTTTTACAGCAGAGAAGTAGTCACTTGGTACCGGCATTTTGATAAAACGAATCGTGTCCAGATTCAGATTCAGGCCGTCCGCAATCAGTTGAATGCCCTGAGCGGTATTTAACTCCAGTTCAGGTTTGAACAAGCTGTCACTCACACCTTTGATGAATCCATCTTTATGGAGAGATTCGATTTTGTCTGCGCCTGCGATACCTTGAATATCCGTGAATTGGGCCTGCGCAGCGTTGATCGGGCCTGCACTTAGAGACAGCGTGAGCAGAGCTCCCGCAGTTAATGTAGCAAGTATATTTTTTTTCATGATAGGCTCGCCTCACTTTTCTAGGGATGATCCCTTTATATAAAAGTTATTTGCCCCTATAGACGACCCTTCTGTTCAAAAGGTTGCTGGAATTTTCCAACTGAATTCATAATCATTCAGATAGGGCTAAGTGAAGGCACTGCCTCTAACCTTTGGATTTATTTCGATAATCCGTGGGTGAACGTCCCATCATTTTGCTGAACAGACGGGAGAAGTAGTACGGGTCTTTGAATCCAAGCTCGGAGCTGATCTGCTTCACGGTCCAATCGGTAAAATCCAGATAGCGGCAGGAATGCTGAATCTTCAGCCGCAGGAAATAATCGATGGGCGAATGCCCTGTAGCTTGCTTGAATAACTGAGAGTAATGAGGGACAGACAGCCGCGCGTGAGCTGCCAGTTCCTTGAGGGTGATTCCATTCTCTAGGTGCTTCAGCATATATTGAACGGATTGTTCGGCCGCACGTTTGCTGCTCACGATCCCACCATCTGTTCCTGTCGTCTCCGGTCCATAAGCGAGCATACCAAGCATATAACCGATAATCTGGGAGGCATATGTCATCGTCTGCATGGAGTAACCCGTCTCTAACGCGCCGTAACATTCATGGAACAGCTCAAGCCATTTCTGAGCCTTGGTCGGTGGCATGGTAGTAATATGATGAGTTAACAAGGGTTCTATGTAGTCTAAAGCGTGTTCCCCACGCAGATGAATCCAGAAGATGCTCCATGGTTCAGCTGCGTTGGCTCCGTACACATGAGGGACATGTGCAGGTAATATAACGAGGTTTCCCGGGCTGACATCATAAGTCTTGCTGCCATCCATCGTATACCAGCCTGTGCCTTGGGCACAGTACATCAGAATGTGTGATTCACAACCATCGGGACGATCACGGTAATGATGCTCCGCTTCGTGAAAGTAACCGATATCGGTAACATATAATCCGGACGTGACCGGATAAGCTGCGGTTTCTTGCAACAGGGAGTCCGGCAGCACAATGAGTTTTTGCATACGAAATCCGTCAGATTTACGCAGTAGGGGTGGTCTGTTGTTAGGTCTCATACTTTGTATTATGGTGAGAGACGATAAGGGAGTCAATGCCAGATATGAGAGCGCTCACCGGAGGTGTTCTCGATTTAGAAAGCCACGTTACAGGAAGTGAAGCAGTTGCCCGTGAATTGGGTAAGTACATACCAGTGGGAAGAATCAGAACAGTGAATATACAAGATAAGGGAGAGATTTAGTTATGGAACCAGTCACAACACAGGAAAAGCTTTTCTACACAGGGACGTATGCGTCAGCGGATGAACCCGGAATATTCCTATGTGCGTTGAATGCGGATACAGGAGAGATGCGAATCGTCAATCACATGGATGGTGTGGATAATCCGTCTTATCTGGCGCTAAGCCCGGATGGAAACTGTCTGTATGTGGCGAGTGAAACGGACGAGGGAGAGGTGTTGGTTTATCGGAGAGATGCGGCAACGAGTGAGCTACACCTGATGGATCGAAAACAGACCAGAGGGGCTTCTCCATGTTATGTGTCTGTCTCCAAGGATGGTCAGTGGGTGTTCTCATCCAACTATAGCAGCGGCAGTGTCAATGTATTCCCGGTTGGCGATCAGGGGACGCTTGGTGAGATGAGTGCATGGGTGGAGCACACGGGAAGTGGAATCAACGAAGAACGCCAGGAAGGGCCGCATGCACACTCCATTCAACCCGATCCGTCGGGACAGTATGCTGTCGTATGTGACCTCGGTCTGGATCAGATCATTGTGTATCGGTTGGAAGAGGGACGTCTGGTTACCCATCGTGAGATGGATCAGCCACCAGGCGCAGGGCCAAGGCATCTTGTGTTCCATCCCAACTCGAAGTGGGCTTATGTGATCAACGAATTGGACAACACGGTTACGGCATTCCTGTACGATGAGCGCAGAGGGGAGTTCACTACGGTGCAGCACATTTCCACACTTCCAGAAGGGCATAAAGGAGAGGGTACGGCTGCAGACATCCGTGTATCTCCATGTGGACGTTTCCTGTATGCATCCAATCGGGGAGATGACAGCATCGTGCTCTATCATATTGACCAAGAGAGCGGTAAGTTGGAAGCCGTAGAGTGGACGTCCACGATTGGGCAGACACCGCGTAACTTTAATATTTTGCCAGGTGGGATTCTGGTCGTGGCGAATCAGGACAGCAATAACCTCGTAGGTTTCCAGATCAGTGAAGAAGACGGACGTCTGACGCATAACGGGTTCAAGCTAGAACTGCCTCGTCCGGTATGTATTGCGCCTGTGGTATAAAAGTGGTCTATAAGCTGTAAAATCATGGAGAAACACATGGTTTTACAGCTTTTTTAGGCTTTTTATGCGAACATGGGAATCGTCCCATATCCGTGAGTCAGTTGATTGCGACTCCAGTCGAATGGGCAACGGCTAACCGAAGGAGAAATCCTTTGGTTTTTTTCATGTACCACCATCCAATTACTAAATTAGACCTATAGATGGAATTATATGTTTAATTTAAAATGAATATATTAAAGCGCTTACATAAAAAGATGGCGCTACAAGGGCATCGGGCTTACCAAACCAATTGGGGAGGCAATTGTTTATGGGGAATCGATCATCATTGTGGAAGCGCACATTACGTACAGCCGGAGTATCACTGCTAAGTTCCGCGTTACTGGTTACTTCGCTTGGCCTTGGCAGCACGGCGGTAACACATGCAGCGGGAGCAAGGCAGATGGAATATCTGGATCGCGGTGTGGTGGCTGTGAAGACCGGGACAGGTGTGTTTGTCAGTTGGCGGCTTCTGGGAACGGAAGGATCGAATGTATCGTTTAACGTCTATCGGGATGGAACCAAGGTGAACCCTACGCCCATAACAAACAGCACCAACCTTCAGGATGCAAGCGGGACGAGCAGTTCCAAATATACGGTTCGCGCTGTCGTCAGTGGAACGGAGCAAGCTGCTTCAGCGGCTGCAAGCGTATGGGGCAATAACTATCTATCTGTACCGCTCAGTGTACCTGCAGGTGGGACAACGCCCGATGGAGTAGCCTACACCTACAGTGCCAATGATGCCAGTGCAGGTGACCTGGATGGTGATGGTGAGTATGAATTGATTGTGAAGTGGGACCCTTCCAACTCCAAGGATAACTCCCAGAGCGGTTATACAGGGGAAGTGTTTATCGATGCCTACAAATTAAACGGAACACGCCTCTGGCGGATTAGTCTGGGCAAAAATATCCGAGCGGGTGCTCACTACACCCAGTTCATGGTGTACGATCTCGACGGTGATGACAAAGCCGAAGTTGCGATGAAAACAGCCGATGGCACCAAGGATGGCACTGGCGTGGTCATCGGGGATGCAAGCAAGGATTACCGCAATTCTAGCGGATATGTGTTGTCTGGTCCCGAATTCCTGACGGTTTTCAATGGGCAGACTGGCAAAGCGCTCTCCACGGTGAACTACGAACCGGCGCGTGGCAATGTATCAAGTTGGGGGGATAACTACGGCAATCGGGTGGACCGATTCCTTGCCGCCATTGCTTATCTGGATGGAGAGCGCCCAAGTCTGGTCATGGCGCGTGGGTACTACACCCGCACAGTGCTCGTGGCTTATAACTGGCGGAATGGACAGCTGACCAAACAATGGACATTTGATTCCAATACCTCCGGTAACTCGGGTTATGCCGGGCAGGGCAATCATAATCTGAGTGTGGCGGACGTAGATGGAGATGGGAAAGACGAGATCGTTTATGGTGCCATGGCAGTGGATGACAACGGCAAAGGATTGTACACAACAGGGCTTCATCATGGCGATGCCATGCATTTGAGTGACCTCGACCCGGACCGCCCTGGACTTGAGGTATTTCAGGTCCATGAGACACCATCCAATGCTGGAGTGGAGTTCCGGGATGCAGGTACAGGCCAGTTAATCTGGGGAGTCAAAACAACAAAGGATATCGGACGCGGCATGGCGGCAGATATTGATCCAAGATATAAAGGCGCTGAAGTATGGGCAGACGGCAGTCTGTATACAGCCAAAGGGCAGAAACTCGGGACAACCCTGCCGTCCTCCACGAATTTTGGTATCTGGTGGGATGGGGATCTGCTCCGTGAACTGCTGGACAGCAACCGAATCGATAAGTGGAACTATGCTGACAGCACAACGATGAACCTGCTCACCGCTTCCGGCGTATCTTCCAATAACGGAACCAAGTCTACGCCGAATCTGCAGGCCGATCTGTTCGGGGACTGGAGAGAGGAAGTGGTATGGCGGACGAATGACAGTTCAGCACTGCGGATCTATACCACAACAGCAGTTACGGACAAACGCATCTATACGCTGATGCATGATCCGGTGTACCGTCTTGGTGTCGCTTGGCAAAATGTAGCCTACAATCAACCGCCACACACCGGTTTTTATCTGGGAGAAGGCATGAGCACACCACCGGTACCCAATATCCGGTATGCAGGCAGATGAGGAGTGGATAAGGTGTGGCTGTCCAATTCCGTTCATGTTTTCAATAGCCAGCGAAGTATGGGATTCGCTGAAGGGAGCAACGGACGCTGGTTCGTTGTTCCTCTTTTTTTTACCAATAGGCCAGAAATCCGGTAAAAATCGGAAAAAACGTTTGACAGGTATATAGACTGCCTTTATTATACGTATATAACTTACTAAACAGGTAGGAATAATAAAAAAATGAATTTGTTTTCATTGTGAAAACAGTCATTTTACAGACAGATGCAACCATGCAACCTGAACAGAATAACGTTCTCACCGTATAGACGGAGGAACACCGCAGCGCATCCTTTCCAGATGGAGCATGCACGGCCTTTAAGCCGGCATGACTTTATGGGGAGAAGTGCGCGGGGGTTCCTCCGTCTTCTTGTTTTTTACGGGGCGTTTGATCCTGTTCAGCCGGCCTGAGGTAGTCATGCAGATCTATATCGGGGGGAGTGTTATTTATGAAAAAGAGAATTCATAAGGGTATTTTGGTTGGTCTGGCACTGGTGTTAACAGGGGTACTGGCAGCATGCGGATCGGATAGCGGCGGGTCCAGTGCAGCAGGAACATCGGGGGGATCGGAAGGCGACACAGAAAAGGCCAAGGCCATCGAGCTGCTGAATGTTTCCTACGATCCAACGCGGGAACTCTATGAGCAATATAACAAAGCGTTTGCGGCGCATTGGTTGAAAGAGAAAGGCCAGGAAGTGACCATCAAGCAGTCCCATGGGGGATCGGGCAAACAGAGTCGTTCTGTTATTGACGGACTGGATGCAGACGTGGTGACGCTGGCATTGGGATACGATATTGATGCGATTGAAGATAAAGGTCTGATTAATGAAGGCTGGCAGGATAAATACGAGCATAACAGCTCTCCGTATACCTCTACGATTGTCTTCCTTGTACGTAAGGGTAATCCAAAGGGCATCAAGGACTGGGATGATCTGATCAAAGGGGATACCCAAGTCATCACCCCGAATCCCAAAACGTCCGGCGGGGCGCGCTGGAACTATCTGGCGGCATGGGGATATGCCCTTAAGCATAATAACAATGATGAAGAGAAGGCGAAGGAATTCGTTGGTGAATTGTTCAAACATGCGCCTGTGCTGGATTCGGGTGCTCGCGGATCTACAACGACGTTTGTTGAACGTGGCATTGGTGATGTGCTGCTTGCCTGGGAGAATGAAGCTTTTTTATCGGTAAAAGAGCTGGGTCCGGACAAATTCGACATTGTCGTGCCTTCGGTTAGTATCTTGGCAGAGCCGCCCGTTGCGATTGTGGACAAAAATGCAGACAAAAAAGGAAGCCGCGACGTGGCGGATGCCTATCTGAAATATTTGTACAGTGAAGAAGGACAGACGATTGCTGCTGAAAATTATTACCGCCCAACGCTGGACAGCGTGGAGGAAAAATTCAAAGATCAGTTCCCGGCACTTGAGCTGTTCACGTTGAAAGATGTATTCGGCACATGGCGGGATACTCAGGCCAAACATTTTAATGACGGTGGTATCTTCGACCAGATCTATGTTCCAGGCAGCTAAGGTTGCTCTGTTCAATGAACACCCGATCAATCGCGCTGTGAGCGGCCAACCAGCCTTACCGGCTGAAGGCAGAGAGGATGAACGTGCATGAGCAAGGTGGTTGTGGCGCGGAGACGCACATTGCCGGGATTTGGATTAACGATGGGTTACAGTGTGTTCTACCTGAGCCTGGTTGTACTTATTCCACTGGCTGCGCTGTTATTTAACTCCACAGGGCTGACGTGGGCAACCATGATGGAGGTTGCGACCAATCCCAGGGTGCTGGCTTCCTTCCAGGTCAGCTTCCTGACCGCAGGTACAGCGGCGCTGATTGATCTCGTGCTGGGGTTACTCCTGGCATGGGTGCTTGTTCGGTATGAATTTCCGGGCAAAAGGTTGTTTGATGCGGTCATTGATCTGCCTTTTGCCTTGCCGACAGCGGTAGCAGGGGTTGCTCTTACGGCGATCTATGCCGGCAATGGCTGGATTGGGCAGTTTGTAGAGCCTTTGGGCATCAAGCTCGCTTATTCACAGGCCGGGATTACGCTGGCGCTGATGTTTATTGGAATTCCGTTTGTAGTTCGCACGGTGCAACCGGTGCTGGAGGAGCTGGAGGCTGAGGTGGAAGAGGCGGCTGCCACACTGGGGGCAGGAAGATGGCGGATATTCCGCACGATTCTGTTGCCAGATCTGATTCCACCGCTGCTGACGGGTTTTGCTCTGGCTTTTGCCCGGGGCATTGGCGAATATGGCTCGGTTGTATTTATCTCAGGCAATATGCCGATGAAAACGGAGATTGCTCCCTTGCTGATCATGGCCAAGTTGGAGCAGTTCGATTATGCAGGCGCTACAGCTGTAGCTTTGTTGCTACTTCTGGTTTCTTTCATCCTGCTGCTGATCATTAATTCCTTGCAACGTTGGAGCCGGAAGGCGGGCAGAGCATGACAATGAAGCATGATGGATTATGGATACAATCAGATGTCACTCACCCAAACCAAAGGAGGTGCAGCATATGGCGGGGTCCGTTCCACTGAGCCCTGTTCCACCCGTAAAGACCGGGCGTGGAACTAACCGTGCAACAACAGAAGCTCCATGGGTCAAATGGTTGTTGATTGGACTGGCAAGCCTGGTACTCATATGGCTGCTTATTTTGCCACTGGCCATTGTGCTCATGGAGGCGTTGAAGCAGGGCTGGGGTGTGTACATTGCGGCTCTTACCGAGCCGGATGCCATGTCTGCACTGAAACTCACGTTATTGGTTGCGGCGATTACCGTGCCGCTGAATACGATATTTGGTGTGGCCGCTGCATGGGTCATTACCAAGTTCCAGTTCAAGGGCAAGGGACTCATGATCACCCTGATTGATCTTCCTTTTTCAATTTCGCCTGTGGTGGGCGGGTTGATCTTTGTATTGGTCTTTGGTTCGAATGGGTGGTTAGGGCCGTGGCTGTCCGAGCATGATATCAAAATCATTTTTGCGCTGCCAGGCATTGTCATTGCAACGCTGTTTATTACCTTCCCGTTCGTAGCGAGGGAGTTGATTCCACTAATGGAGGACCAGGGAACCCGGGAAGAGGAAGCGGCGGTTACGCTAGGTGCTTCCGGGTGGCGAATCTTCTGGAGTGTAACCTTGCCCAACATCAAATGGGGGCTGCTGTACGGCATTATTCTGTGTAATGCGCGTGCCATGGGCGAGTTCGGAGCAGTATCTGTGGTGTCTGGACATATCCGCGGGGAGACGAATACGTTACCACTTCATGTCGAGATTTTGTATAACGAATATCAATTTTCGGCTTCGTTTGCCGTAGCTTCCCTGCTCCTGATTCTGGCTCTCGCCACGTTGCTACTCAAGAGCTGGCTTGGACACAAAGCCGTTTCAGAAAAGTGATTATGAGAAGAAGAAAATACAGATTGACAGCTACTGGAAGCCCTGCTAATGTATAAACCAAGTATATAGGTTGGATAAGAATGATTTATAAATCCGTTGGATGACAGCGTACTTAGGAATATGGCGGGCAATAGCCCGAGAAGAGGAGGCGGCTCTATGGCTAAGCCGTTAAAAGTGGATGAGGTATGGTTGGACCGAATTGCCGGACAGCTGAATGACATGGAGTTTGGTTCATTGCATATCGTGGTGCACGAAGGTCAGATTGTGCAGATGGAGCGGACCGAACGCAAGCGTTTTGAAAACACGCCCTCAGGCAGCGCCTCCAAATCCGGAAGCACGGCACGAAGCAGTTCAGCCCGTTCACTACGCGGATCAAATGCGAGTGCGAAGGGATAGAGAGTGACGTGAGGGAAGCGAAGATAGGTGCATAGGAACACATGTAAAATCCAGAAACTCATGGGAAATGCATGTTCCAAACCATCCTACCTATTGGGCACGACTTGTCTCCATATGCTCCTTATACCAATGATTCGCTTCGAGCAGTACCTGTTGCCCACCTGCATCCATGAATTCTTCCACAAAGGTATCGAAATACCCCACAGGCTGATCGCCAGTGATGATGGAGATGTACGCTCTGTCTCTCATGCGAATCAATTCAGATGAATATTGAATCAGGGCAGGGGTTGCAATCTCCAGGCGATTATAGATACCATTCTCCGTCAACCCTGCAGATGCAGCCCACTGTTCACGTTTATCCGAGGGTGTACCTGGAACCGTCATGCCGATACTTGAGCCGATCATATTAATATAATTCTCCATTCTGTTGTATGGGTAAAGTAAATGGAACGAGTTTGAATCTTCAGCGCTCCAATTCCAGTGTTTTCCTGGAAGGCCATACTCCATTTTGATCTGCTCCTCCGGATCGGGGTTGGCACTTACATAATCGAGTATCTCCAAAATTTTCTCCAGTTTTCCCGGCTCCTTTGCAGCCTCAGCACCTATAGCAATAAAATTCATCAGCAGATTGTTCCCTTTTGAACCGCTATGTCCTTCAGGACCAATAACAGGAGAACCAAATACAACCTCTGCAGTTGCGTTCTTCTGTAGTAGCTCACTGACATTGAACGAGGCTCCCACAGGGGTTTCTTGGCCATTTTCATTAAGGACACTATAGTCTCCCTCTTGATTCCAATGATAATAGTTGCCCATCGAGGTCATCCCAATTTTTCCATTAATAAAAGCATGGGATAGATGTTTATAGCCACCTTTGTTTTCACCGGTTATGAACTCAGGGTCGATAATCCCGTCCCGATACCACTTTTGCATATAAGTCAGGGCTTTTTTCATCTCAGGCTCCAAAGCACCGATCACGAGTTGGTTGTTTTTTTCATTAAAATACAGTTGCTCGGTGAAAACGGACTGTCCAAAAGCGCCAAACACAACATTTAAGCCCTCTCTGGAAAGGCCATACGTATCCTGTTTACCATTCCCGTCCGGATCATCTTTGGCAAAGGCATACATAACCGTTTCAAATTCATCTAATGTTTTTGGCACCTCCAGACCAAGCTGCTTAAGCCAGTCCTCTCGGTATACAACAGGGGTTCGATAGATGTTGGTCTGATTAATGGCCGGAATTCCATATAAGCCACCGTTTATTTTTCCATACTCTAGGTAACGTGAATCATAATCGCGAATTCGCTGTACGATATTTGGCGCATATTGTTCAAGAACTTCCGGGGGAATTTCCGCTAAGACCCCTTGCATTTGATACTTAAGCAGATCATGTGGTTGTCTGATCCGGAAAAGATCCGGTATTTTCCCTTGAGCAAGCTCCAGATCCAGCAGTTCCTCATACCGCTTGTTCTCAAGGTTCCACACCTCCAGATCGACATCAAACCGATCCTCAATATATGCAATCATCTCAGCGTCTTCAGGAACAGGGATATTTTGATGCATGGTCCAGGATATCGTATACTGCGGTGCTGTATCTTTCTCAGCGCTTGCCAAATGTTCCTGCTGTTGCACTTGTGATCCTTCCCTGTTTAGAAAGGTACAACCGCTCATCAATCCTATAAGAATAGATGTAGCAATCAATAGACATAGCGTTCTTAAATGGTTGATGTTCATAGCAGCTCCTTTCCTGATTTCAAATTCTATATAGGTTTAATCAAAGAATATTTACACGGACACTCCGATGACAGAACAACCTTCCGATCGCTGTTATTCCCAGATTTCTTTTGATTCCTTCTCTAAAGGAAGAAATCCGGGAATAGCGTATGCTTCCGAAGTAGCTTTCTTTCAGAAAGCTTTTAGGCGAACGCTTCGCTTCTTCAGGTTCTTTCTGTCCTCTCCGTTTTTGTGTAAATGTTAAATTGATCCTATATAGATCCCTGTTCCATTAGATTGCGCATGAAGTTTTTTGGCGTACAGCCGTGAATTTCTTTGAACTTTTTAATGAAATAAGCAGGGGTACGGTAACCAACCGTACTTGCGACCTGCTCAACCGTAATTTCGCGTTGTGTCATGAGTTCCCGTGCGCGTTCCATTCTCTGATTCGTAACATATTCGGAATAAACAATCCCGGTTTCTTCCTTGAAAAGTTTACTCAGATATTTAGGGCTGATGAATACTTGCTCTGAGACATGATCCAGCGTGAGATCGCCTGATAAGTGCTCGTGAATATAGGCTTTGACAGCCGAGATGGTATCCACACTTCGTACCTCGCTTCGCTTCTCCATCTGCATCACAAATTCGGTCACGAGATGAATCATCCATTCCGAGTATCGGTTGATATTGTAGAACAATGAAAATTGCTTGTACATATTCAATGAACTCGCCTCGGTGGGTTGCAGGCGCACCTGATTAACACACTCAGCGTAAATAGATACCGTTTTTAATAAGATGATCCGACTGTATTCGGCTGAATAGGGGCCTTCTTTTATTGTCGCGACCAATTCCTGAATGGCCTGAACCGTACCTTGCACATCCCGAGTCTGTAATTTCTTTTCAAAGTTTACGAGGTATGACTCCGGTATTTCCAAACTGCTGGCTTCCCTGTTCAGAAGATCAAGATCCTGAATGGCAGACTGCTCGGGGAAGAAGTAGCTGTATCGAATCAGGGTATTCGCCTGATGATAGCTTGTGTGAATCTTCGTGAAGTGCTCTACCCATCCGCCTAACGATAGTACAAATTCCAGACCAAATCTGCTGATCGCCTCAGCGTGAATAAAGTCTACAATGTGATCAGAGAGCGGTTCTTCGGGTTGGTTGGTACAGATGATTACTGCTACTTTGTGATCCTGCAATTCCTCTGCCAGCAGTTGAGTTCCATCCATTTCTGCGATCTCCAGTTGCTGGATCATCGTATACAACGTATGCTGCAACTGTCGTGGTTGCAGATCCTTCCACTTCTCATTAACAGGGTCAATGACGATGCAACGGAAGCGAGAGTAGGCCATTGAAATGTGAATAGACTGGAGCTGTTCCGTAAGTTCCTCGGGTGTAAATCGGTTATTTAACATATTGAGCATGATACTATGCTTAATCATTCTGTGATTGGCCTGTAAAGTTTCTTCAAGACTATCAACTTTATTGGACAGACTGTTAAACGTTGTATCGATGAACCGATATTCGTCCTGCTTTAAGCTGGTTGGGCTATCCATCCGGCTCTTGATGTTATTCATGATTCGTTTAAGAGGACTATAGTTGGCCCTGGTAAAGATGGACGACATCGCTATTCCAACCGCAACAGCCAATAAACCGAGAAGAACCGAAATCTCCTTCAAGCTATCCAATTTATAATAGAAGCTTTCATTAGGTGTGGTTGTGTAGATTCTCCATGCATTTCCTTTAAATTGATCTTGGGTAACGACATGAGAGTCATAGTTAAATACAGGTGTGAAGCTCTCATCTGAAGTATGAAAGGTGAGCAGCGACTGCGTCAGATTCTCCTCCGTGGAGCTGCCTATCAACGTTTTGTCCGCGGCAGATATGACGGTTCCGTCCTGATCGATGATTAATGTATTCGCATAGTCAGCAGGGAGCATATTTTTAATGATCTGACTGATCGCTGATTCTTTGATATCAATTGCAATCATGGCCTTACTGTCTTGTCCAGACGATTGAAACGGGTAACTATGGACATAGGAAATTAGAGGACTCATCTTGCCTTGTTCCCGTGATTCGATATAAACATCCTGAGGCACCATGCGAGTCTTCATCCATAAGGAGCTTTCTGAAGTCTCTTTCATCGCAGCAATCCAATCCGTCGTATGATCCATACTCGAAGGCGTGTCCTCATAGAGCAATAGCCCATATACAGATGAGACGATGAAGTGGTTCTTCGTATCGTACACATGAATAGCTTCAATGAGATCGGAATAATTTTGCACCATATTTTTGAGGGACTGTTCGATGTCCAGGATTTTGCTATGGTTTCCTTTTAAGCTATCTAAATCGATACTAGCGGCGTTACCGAGTGCCAGGGACAGATAGACCTGATTCACCTTCTGGATAACGGAGCTCTCAATATAATTGACAGTGCTTTTCAGTGACAGCTGATTATTGATTCGAATCTCTTTGCTGTATTGATGGGAGAAGAAGAGGTATAGAATGGAGCCGAAAAGAAGTGCAATGACAAGAACAACAGCAAGGTAGGAAAGAACCATCTTGGATCTTACAGTTTGAAATGGCTTATGCATTCTTTTTCCCCCTTCATGTCTCTTTTCTAAACAACTTCATCATTATATAGCAGGCCGAGGACTAGAAATCATGTTGATCGAAATTTAACAAACTCCCACTCCATAATTTACTTTCAGTTAATAAAGCGTTTACAAAAGTAGGTATTTTAATTGATAAATGTAGTATCTAGCTCCATTTTTCTTGGCATATAAGCTCCGGAACGTACGATTTTGATATAAAACGGAATTTGTTCTATAGATGCGAAACGCTCCCTAATGCTACAGTAACGGCAGATCAGACATCTGTATAGAGTCTTTCTTACTCATTTGCAGATGCAGAAGCAAAAAAAAAATTTACCATAACGGGAGCGTGTATTTGCAAGCCATGAGAAAACCACTTAAAAAGTCACTGGCATTACTTCTAATGTTGTCTATGGTAGGTCCGACATTTGCAGAGAAAAGTTTTGCAGCCGATCAGAAGATTCAGTTCTCTGATATTAAGGGACACTGGGCGGAAGCAAATATTCAAGCATGGGGTGATGAAGGATTAATTCGAGGTTACCTGGATCATTCATTTAAACCGAATACGTATATTACAAGAGCAGAATTTATGAATTTGGTAAACGGTGCTTTTGGATATTCCGGACAAGCTAAAATTACCTTTAATGATGTGTCTGAGAGTGCATGGTATTACGAAGCAATTTCTATTGCAAATGCGAATGGATATATAGATGGATACACCGATGGCACAATGAAGCCGCAAGATCCGATCACCCGTCAAGAAGCAGCTAAAGTGATCGCTGGCATTTTGAATCTGGAGTTAAATGAAACAGCAGCGAATGTATTTAGCGATTCATCGTCTATAGCGGCGTGGAGCAAGGGAGCTGTAGGTGGAGCGGCAGCAACGAAAATTATCTCCGGATATGCAGATGGAACCTTCAAACCGCTTAATTCCATTACTCGTGCCGAAGCGGTGTCTGCGCTCGTTAAAGCTGTGGAAACAGATGCTACTACAGCTGCCAAACCAGCTAAGCCAAAAGGAACGGCAACCGTTCTGAATGTTAATCCCCCAGCAGATGAAGCTCGGTTATCCGCCGTGAAGCACGGAGCCAATGCCGGAGACGACACCTTGAAAAATATTGCGGAAACCAATCCGTTTATTGATATTTTAGACGGTTTTGATCAAGTATGGTCCATGAACCTAGCGGATTGGAGAGATGGAACAGCGGCAACTAAAATTGGAGCTGACGGGAAAAATGCAAAGTATGGAGATGGACCGACTCCATATTATGACGGCTTTAAGAATGATCCAACCGTAGCTGTTGCTGATCAGAAAACATATGCAAATGAAGAGATCCGAAACAAAGCAACTTGGGAAGCCAATATCAAATATGTAGAAAAGGTCACGCAAAATCGCACAGGTGAAGAGACATTGGCAGCCTATTATGATGACCAAAGAGATAAGATCTATAGCGTGATGGAGGGCTTTGGTCCGTTGGCTAACACGTATGTAGATATCATCAAGCCAAAGACAAACGTTGAACGAACGGTGGACGAGATGAATGTGGTATTGACCGAAGAAACAGTGGAAGATGAAAGCCAAGGCATTGGAGATTGGGAAGCAAAGACGGAACTTGCAGACTTGGTTCATTTAGTTGATCTGGTTCGATTCAAAATTCCTGCCTCATCTAATCCCTCTAAATATTTCTACTCTTCCCCTAGACCGTGGAGAATGAATTCCAATGGAGAAGTGAAAGAAGTTGTTGACAGCAAAGGACTGCCTGTATGGGAAACCTTGGGCGAAGGTGAGAAAAAAGAAGTACCTTTGGCTTCAGGCGGCACCAAATCAACAGGAGAAAAACATTACCAGCAATACGAAACTAACGTTAAACTTATTCCTGCGTTAACTTATGTCAAACGAATCGCTGAGGATGGAAGAGGGAAAGATGGCGCATTTCCGAGCGGACATACCAGTGCAGCTTACTTATCCGTATTTCCTTTGGCATACGCTACACCAGAACGATTCACTGAATTGTTAACGAGAGCAGCTCAGTTGGGCGAGAATCGAATTGTAACGGGGATGCACTCACCGCTTGATGTTATCGGAGGAAGAATACAATCCACAGCCATGGCTGCATATGCACTTAATCAGGCTGAGAACAAAGATGTGTTAGAGAAAGGTTATGAGAATGCAGGAGAAGTATTTGGAGCTGCAGCCAAGGAAAAAAATATGAATCTGTATGAGTATGCACACACCGTAACTGAGGATTACACGTTCAAGAGTGCTTACGATGAACACAAATGGGAAGATCATGATGCCAATAAAGCCTTCTATAGAGAAAAGATGACTTACGGTCTACCACAAACCGGAACCAAAGGTTTGGCTCCAGTTGTACCGCAAGGAGCAGAAGCCCTGTTAGAAACACGTCAACCGTATTTAACAGATGAGCAACGCAGACAAGTATTGTATACAACATCCATTGACTCTGGATATCCTGTACTGGATGAATCCAAGGGCTGGGGTAGAATTGATCTGGTCACGGCTGCGGATGGCTACGGCGCATTCTTGAACAATGTAACTGTGGATATGGACGCTTCCAAAGGGCGCTTCAATGCAGAAGACTGGTGGAGAAATGATATCACCGGTAGTGGAATGCTCACGAAAAAGGGGACAGGCACCCTTACATTGACAGGGAAAAATAGCTACACTGGCGGAACATTGCTGCAAGCAGGAACGCTGGTAGCTGAATCTGCAACTGCTTTTGGTACAGGTGATCTGTATGTAGAAAATGGAACAGTTGTCGTTGATGTCGACGGAGCACTCAACTTAAATAGGAACTTTACCATGGATAACGGTACGTTGGAATTGGTAGTGACTGACAACAACAGTCAGCTGAATGTCGGCAGAAAGCTCTATATCGATGGAGGAAGTCTCAAACTCGACTTGTCCAACTATAAGATTGAAGGTTCCAAAGATATTACGTTAATCACGGCTAATGGAATTACAGGTGAATTCGACAGTGTAACTGCCGAAGGTTATGACGTGACTGTCACGTACGAAAAGGGCCGCGTCATTGCACATGTTGTAGCCAAATAAGTGAAGTAATTATCCATGATATAAAGTGAACTAAAGAATGTCACACTTGCGACTTCGATGACAGAATAACTTTCCGATCATTCTTCGCAAGACAAAATTAGTAATATAGAAAAGGGCTGAAGCTACAATGTAGTTTCAGCCCTTTTTGCGTACTTGAAGAATTTAGAGCGTGTCCTCTCAGTCGCGCTTGGAACAGAGTATGAGCAGGGATTGAGCGCAACGAATCTGAGACACGTTATATCGAAATGTACGGCGTTTTAGAGCGTTTTTATCGAGCGATTTTGGGAAATAACGTGTCTGAGGTTCTTTACAATTTTGAAAGAGGCTGTAGAGGTAATATAAGACGTCCTGTGTTCCTTAGAAAATCGACTGGTTACTCAATAGGAACAGCCAGACGGGAGTTCGATAATTTTGGGACACTGACATCCATCATCGTATAGCATGCCGAGTAAGGAGACACGACCTGATCGGTGAAAATCCAGCCGAGGGAGGGCCAAGTCTCGTATCATCGATGTGGGTATCTAAGTTTAATCATAAGGAAGGGGCTGAATCGTAGGTTATTCGTCGGTGTTGGTACCAGATGTACGACGTGTATTTCCTTCCATCTCCGTAGAGACTTGCTTCGTTGGTTCCAGATCCGTATGTCCTGCGTAGGGGCGATCACTTCGAGAGCGTGTCCCAGTTAACCCGAAACCCGAAGTGAATATAATCAGCTGTAGTCCCAGTGCGTAGGGCGCAGCAACAAGTCCAATCAGATGGAGCAAGGAGCATAGCGCGATCAGCAAGGAGAGCATTTTGGTTACTGTACGTGACCTATCCCGTCGTGGGCTGGCCCAGAGCAGGTAACCATATATTATGGTGATCATTATGGAAGTTGCGCGAATCCATGGCAAGATGCTGTCCCATGAGTCTACATGGACGTCCAACATCCGCTGACGAAATATCAGATCTGTAACTAGAAACCCTGTGGCTGCTAGTGCCAATGGTTCGGCTGCAGGCCGAAGGATGGTCCAGACCGCTGTGCCCCAATGATCTGCATGAGTATCCCGGCTGAGTTCATCCGATAATACGGTGCATTCCCGTTCCAGTGCTCTGTGCATCAGTCCGATTCTGGCAGGGTCATGATCCTTAATACAGTCACGGATCTGGTCCTGTAGCTGAGGAGATAGGTAAGATGCAGCTTTGCAGGCTAACATTGCTGTTATCAGATCGTCATGTTCGTGTTCCGATCGTTCATAATTCCGATTTTCCTGGATGGTAAGTTGTCCCAAGAGGGCTGTACTTATGTATAATGTATCTCGTATCCTTCTCATTCGCCTTTCGTGGCTGCGGCGAACTTCAGTGGCAGACCATATGTATATCCCCAGAAGCAAAGCCATGACTCCAAACAGCACAGCCACAGTGCCTGGGCGCGATGTTAGATCTTCAATCCAACGAAACACACTTGTTCCTCCTTTGCACCAACTTCGCGTATCATGAAACACGCTTCACGTAAGCTTTCTCTCACTATTACACAGGAAGTAGATGAATTCAAGCAGAAAGGGGCACAATTCATGGATCATGTGAGTATTGAACACACACCACCCGCAGCGGTGGAGTATCTTGCCTTACGGCAGATTGCCGGCCTTAGTGCAATGAGCAGGGAAGGGGCAGAGATTGGATTACGGAATAGCCTGTTTGCCGTATGTCTGCGTGAAGAGGATATGCTGATAGGCATGGGGCGAGTGATTGGAGATGGAGGTTGTTTCTTTCAGGTCGTCGATATTGCTGTACACCCGGATGTTCAAGGAATGGGGTATGGAAAACTGATCATGAGCGAGATTATGAATTATCTGCGTAAAGCAGTACCTGCCCGTGGTTTAGTCAGCCTGTTGGCGGATGTTCCGGCTGATCAACTTTATGCTCAATTTGGATTTGAATACACCAGCCCGAAATCGGAGGGTATGTGGTGGAGGCAGGGAGACTAGTGAACTAGTTAAATAACATATTCGGCGAGCCTTTGGATATCCAAAGGTTTTTTGCTTTACAACCATTTATTTACAGTTATAATGTAAATTAAAACCAATTTACGATTTACAAATTACGATATACAGGTGCACTCGTGAAGAATGGAGGAAATGTATATGTACAATGACCAGAAAGCTAATTTTAACCAGATGGTGGAACGATCTGTGGAGCAGGCGAACAAAAATCTTTCGGGAGCCAAGGGAGTTGTTTCCGTTCGATTAAGTCAGGAAGAGATTGATATCATAGATCAGCTTGTATTTCTTGAATTAGCCAAAAACCGTTCTGATGCGACTGCAATGTTGATTAGGGAGGGTATACGAACCCATCAGACCTTATTGAACGAGATACGCGAGTATACGGCTGAACTGGAACGGGTAAAAGCCAAGATACAACAGACCATTCGAGATTCAGGTTTGGTTACGCGTCTGCATCGTATTAGTGATGATGAATCTGTTACGTACGAGGGAGAGGTGCGTGAAAAAGATGAAAAATGAAATTCGCAGCGACAGCTATCGAGCGGTTTTGCGCCTTCCTTCTTTTGTTGTGCTCCTTGTGGGTAGATTGATTTCTGGCGCAGGGCAGATTTTATTTTCTATGGCAACGATGTGGTATATCCTCCAATTAACGGAGTCGGCACTTGCTGCCGCGCTGATTCCGATGTTGCCGTACTTGATTTATGCATTTTTGGGCATTCCCTTGGCTACGATCAGTGATCGTCTGCCGAAAAAGCAACTTTTGATCTGGACAGATATATTGCGCGCAGGCGTAGCTTGCATATTGGCTCTTTTGTTCATGACAGGATCCATGCTTCCGTGGCATATTTACGCAGCCAATCTGCTCATTGCAATCCTTGGTTTCTTGTTCAATCCGGCAACCCAGACAGTCATCCCCGCGATTTTGCCAGAACCTGCAAAACAATTAGCTCCAGCCCATGCACTACTGAACTCTTCCTCCAAAACGATTGAATTACTTGGATACGCCATAGGGGGCATATTGATCGCGTTCATCTCCGTTCAGTCCATCCTGTTCATCTATGCCGTTACGTTTCTGCTATCCGCCATATCCATTTTCTTTATCCGCATCCCTGTAACCAAAGTAGTGAAGCAAAAAGGAGTCTCTGGTTTTGTCAAAGATAGCATGCAGGGAATTACATTCCTGTTCTCCCGTAAAATTTTGGCCTGCTGCATTATCTTTGGAGCCATTATCAATTTTGCAGGTGCGCCACTGCACATTTTCACGCCGATTTTTGCCAATATGGTGCTGCAAGCCGGGCCACAAGGCTACGGTCTGCTTCAGTCAGCCTTTGCCGCTGGCAGTATTGCAGGCTCTCTGCTCAGTGGCAAATATGCCAAACGACTCTCACTCGCTCACTGGTTTTTGATCAGTTACCTCATCTCAGGTACAAGTTTGCTACTCATGCCGATGTTTCCTAACCTGTATATCGCGATTGCGTGTTCATTTTTGTTGATGATGGGACTTGCTCTTGTGAATGTACCGCTGGTGACTTCCATTCTTTTATCCACCCCGGAAGAAAAGAGAGGACGTGTCATGAACAGTATGGGTGTCTTGATGAGTGGCATTAGTAATCCGCTTGGGTTGTTACTGGGAGGGTGGTTCATTGAAACGTACAACCCTTCATGGGTGTACATGGGGATTGGTACATTTGTTATTTGTATGGGCATGGCAAGCCTATTTGTCCGACCTTTCCGTGAAGAACGGAGCAAGCGTACCCAGCAACAAACGACCTCGATGTAGTCTGGAATTTGATGTCACATTGTGCCTCTTTTTAGTCCGAGGAATCGATAATTTGACATGATCAGGCGAAATAAATGGGTTTTATAAATAATTTATGTAAAATAATTCAATTAAAAAGAAGGAATATCAAATTTTATGTAGAATTTGGTTTATAAGAGGGGGAGACAAATGGGAGGTAATATATCATGGAAAACAAGGAAATTTTATCTGTACAGGATTTGATGGCACTAGAGGTTGAAGAGGATAACAACATGTTTGAGGAAACAAGCTTGTGTACAGTGTGCAGCTGGACCAGCTCGGAAACGATTGTTGTAGAGAGCTAGGAATTCCTTAAACGCTCTATTCACTGAATCATTTGAAAGATAAGTCTTTGATTTTCGCGCATTACTAAAATAATTGTACCTCCCCCTCTTACTTTATCCAAAAAGGAGTGATTCTCATTGAAATTCGCAAGCGTAACGCCCAGGAAGGACGCCTTTGAGAACGCTTTGGAACATATAATCCGGGAACTTCCCCAATCCATCCAATGGTCGAATGACGGCCATTGGATTTGTTTTAGACCGGAAGAATTAAGGCTTCCCGCACAGGGCTGGAAAATTCATCTGTCTGTTATCCCTGTGGAAGGAGCTGAATTGCTGCGACGCATTGCACCTGTTCTTACAGAAAATGATGTGCAATGGAAAGTAGTGAGCAGCGGTCTGAAACTGATTGGAACATCTAACGGTTCCATACCTCTCCCTCAGACGGGGAAGTGTGTCACCATCTACGCACGAGACGAAAAGCAATTCTTGAAGTTACTTGAGCTAATGCATTCATGTACAAGTGATCTGAAAGGACCAGCTATTCCTACAGATCGGGCATACCTCGGTAGCCAGTGTGTATTTTATCGTTATGGTGCATTCACTGATCGTTTCTACTATGACCGGTACTCGGGTGCAAAAGTGTATGCCATCCAGAATCCAGAAGGTAAGCTGGAGGAGGATCGAAGAACACCTGGCAGGTATAAACCGGAGTGGGTGAATGAACCTGAGGAGTTACTGCGGATTCAGGCGATGGAGAAGAATCGGCCAACTTCTCGTCATTCTAATTCTAATAACAATGAGTTTGGTATACGAAATATTCGTGTGAGACGTGTACTCAAGAAATCCGGCAAGGGAGGAGTATTTCTCATCTCTGGCACATCCTATGAACAGGCTGTCATGAAAGAAGCGGTCTACCGCATGCGTGTAGACGGTGGTGGGCGCTCTGCTCATAACTATCTGGATAATGAATATCGCGTGCTTGATCTGATGAAGGATACGGGGGTTACCCCAAGACCGATTGATCTGTTTAGTACTGAAAATAACCGCTATCTGATTCTGGAGTATTTTGAAAGCATCAGCTTGCGTGAATATATCCATCGCAGACATGTAGCCGCAGATTACAACCGGGCGGATATGCATCGGATGGGTATACATATTCTTGATATAGTGCAGCAATGTCACGATAAAGGAATTGTGATCAATGATCTGACGCCCAACAATATTGTTGTGCTGACGGATGGAAGTGTACGCCTGATTGATCTTGAACTGGCTTATGTCAGAAGTGATGAGGGTCAGGCCGATCCATTGACCGGTCATACTCCGGGCTATGTGCCACGGGGACGTGAGCACAGCAGGCGATCCAGTTATGCGGATGATCTGTATGCACTGGGAGGCGTCTTCTATTACATGGCTTCATCCATCGATCCCTATCTGAAATACCAGCAATCTCATCTGGAAGCTGCACAGGCTTATCTGGATCATCAGAGTAATACACAACTTCGTGGCTTGGGAAGTTTGGGCATCGAGATCATGTCTGGCGGACATGTGGAGTTATCAGAAATTCGTGAAACACTGGTTGCATTGCTGGAGCAGCAAGAGGTCAATTCAGGAGGAAGCATGGATGGAATAGAGAAGGATGAATGCAATATGGAGCCAGAAGAAGTACTCCGTCAGGCCGAGCGTATGGTAAACACACTGTATACTTCTCTTGATTTTAATAACCCCTTGCAACTGTTCCCGGAAAACAGCATGAGCAAGATGTTTCATCCGGCGAATTTCAACTTTGGCTGGACAGGGATGGTCTTTGGTTTTAATCAGCTTGGTCAGATCACACAAAACAGACAATACCATCAATATGCGTATGAAGTATTGGAATGGATATTGACGAATCACCCTTACGTTCCAGATGAGACACCTGTAGCATTATACTTTGGATATGGCGCTGTTCCCTGGGCATTGGCAGAGACAGCTGAACGAATAAATGATCCATCGTTGCTTCGACGTGCAGAGGATCTGGCATTGGAAATCACCCGACGTGAGCCAGTACAGACCAATATTAGTCACGGAGCAGCGGGGTTGGGATTGATGTTGCTTGAAATATACCGTATTGGCGGCCGCCCTGAACTTCTGGCAAGAGCAGAGGAACTGGGTGTTTATATTTTGGAACAAGAAGAGCAGACAGATGAATCATTTAGTTTGTGGAAAGTGAAAGATAAATCGGACAAAAAAGGCCATCATTCCCTTGGATTTTCTCATGGCATCGCAGGCATCGGATATTATTTGCTTGCCTTGGCGGAGCGTACAGGAAAGGAAGCGTACTATTCTGCTGTGAAGCGAATTGTAGATACACTTGATCGTACGAGTTATGGAGGACAGAATGGCGTGAGCCTGTGGCCTGCATCCCCGGAAAAACCGGATACACTCTGGGTACATTGGTGTAATGGATCGGCGGGTATAGGTCGATTTTTGATGGCAGCGGCTGATATTTTACAAGATCCCCTCTGTACCAGACTTGGTCTTCAAGCAGCGGATGCAGTGGCACAGGCAACGGTATTTGCTTCTTTTGGGCAGTGTCACGGAATTGCAGGCAATGGAGATTTTCTACTCTTGGCTAACCGCAAGTTCCCAGGCAGATATGAAACCAAACTAGCGGAGTATACACAGAGCTTGTATGTATTGCGAAGTGATCCACAGGAAGACATATGGATGTGGCCTCTGGAGGACATGGAGTCCTTCTCCCCGGATTATATGACCGGTTATATGGGGATCTATACCTTCCTGCTACGCCGGTTTTATCCGTCTGTTGCATCCGAACCACTGGTTTATTCAGGTTTCGATTATAACAGGGAGGGAAAAGCGTATGATGCTAACATCCATATCTGATATCCTGCCACAATGCCAGCACGAATCAGGGAAGACGGGTGATCGCTATTATGCAGTTGAACCTGGAAACGACGAAAGCCTATCTTCGTTCATGGTAATTGATCAGGGTGAAGGGCAGTATACATTGGATTTATGGAGTGAAGCACATTCCAATCCTTATTGGGAAGATCGGATGTCATCCGTTTTGGATAAAATCACATGGTCCTCTCTATATGCAACTGCTCCTGCCTCATTTCCGTGGGAGAAGCTTGGATACCGGACGGATGTTCTTGCCCATCGGTATCGATTTTTCGGCAAGTTGAAGGACGTTCCCGTGCCGGCTATGCCTAATGAAGATGCGGTTTGGATGTCTGCGGAGAGGCAGGTGGACTCCCTTGCACACTTGCTCCAGGCCAGTGATCCTACCTGTCCAGGTTGGGAAGCCGCTCGTCAAGCTATCGGGGATATTTATCAGGGGGTATATGGCAAGTTGCTGAAAGGTTCCGGGCTTGTGGAACTGGAGGGAAGTAAGATTGGGGGCTGCCTGTTAAGCGATGAGTTTGGGAGTGTACTCCTTGCTCATATATTCACAATACCAGAAGCGAAACGTCAAGGATGGGCCCGATGGCTTGCTGCATATGGTCTCCATCGGTGCAGTTCAGATCCGGATCAGCGAATTAAAGCTTCACTTGATGCAAACAACCGGGGCAGTTATCAATTGATGACGGCGCTGAATTTACAACAGGTGCCTGAACTTATACACGTATGCCGAATCACGAAAGAGAGTGAACGTTCATGATGCCTGTCTCACTGGAAAGTACCGATTATCATGATCTGAGAAGTAAATGGTTTCGTGTGAGTCATGAACCTGGATTGTTTGTCGTTGAAGGAACATCGGATGCGGTGAAACATGAAATTCACAAACTGAGAACGCATTGGCAGGATAAGGCTATAGAAATTGCTGTTGGTGATCCGTATGCTACTCTCCCGCTGATCTATCAACTAAATCCATTTCAGCCAATAGATGATCTTGTAGCGTGTAAAAATGCGTTATTGAGATTCCAAAGATCAGGGTGGACGCCTAGTAATCGGAAATGGGTTCTGGTTGAAGTATCTTCCTACCTTCACCCTGCGGATCTGGGAGCCATCCACTATATCCTGTATCGACAGAAACTAAGGGGAGTAAGTGTAGTTCTTTTTTTTCATCGATATCCAACCATGGCGAGTAATCCTGAGGACATCCCCAAACTTCCGGTATCCCTTGTCAGGGATACGCCTGATCAGACCCGACGTTTGTTGGAAGAACATCTACAAATGGTAAGTAAGGATAAAGGGAAGGAAAAAGAGGCCGCATTGGCGCTCTACAATAGGCTGGCCTGGATTTTGTTGTCCAAATCGGCTGATCCGGCCCGCTACAGGTCCTGTTTTCATTTTTTCGACCATAATTCATTATTTCAACGTTTGTCGGCAACACAGCAGGCAGTACTCTGGTTTGAGTTGGGTCAGCTGTTGACCAAAAACGGAAAGCAGTATGCTGAAGCACGACACTGTTATTCGAAAGCTCGTGAAATCATTGCCCAAGAAGAGCTAACTGAAACGTATCGTACTGGGAAATGGGCTGCGCTTGATAATGGTGAAGCATTAATTGAGATGCAAGAGGGCAATGTAGAACGCGCAATTACGTTGGAGCAACAGGCGGGTCAGCGTATACGCCAGCTTCCTGATGGACCGGATAAGCGAGTTTTTCAGATTCAGACACTACTAAACATTGCGGGCTTGCAGCTCCGGGCAGGTCACTATGCAGAGGCAGGTAGGACGTTGCTGGCTGCGGAGAAGTTATGTGTGGATGCGTATGTAGATTGGCTGGGGCATGTACTGCAATTAAAAATGATACTGCATCAACAGCTTGGTGAGCAGGAGCAGGAATATGAACTATTGATTCAATTGTTACGCATGAAGACAAACACTATCCATTCCAAGCTGCTTGGTCGTGCCGTGGAAATCGCTGGCGCGCTGATTACTCTAGGATCAGAGGAACGGGCATCCCGGGTGTACCGTCTATTGATGATGGGGCTGCCGGTTGCCAGTCTGCCACAGATCAGATTGATTCGGGAAACATTAGGCAGACTGGGGACCGTTACGCCCCTAGATGCATACACGCAGGAACAGTATATCAATAAACTGGAATCGCAGTTGGAGGGATGGGAGCAGTTAAAACACTGGAATGAGAGGAGGAAATCCGGTTGGGCTATCCATTCTTGACACGAATGAGTGTGAATAAGGAACGAACGAGTATGCTCTTGGGCTATGATGACAATACATGTGAATGGTGCAGTCTTGATGATACAGGCCGGATTGATAGTCGGCAGAGCCTTTCTGAACATGGGATAGGGTTAGATCAGCACACGCAGCATATTCAGTTTATGGGCAGGAACCGTGTTCTGGTGATTACACAGGACAAGGTGGGGAAATGGCTCCATCTATACGAGGATGAGGAGAAAGCAAGGCTGGTTCAGACCCTGTTTGTGAAGTTTCCATTTCCTGTGATGCAGGCCGCTTGGCAAGAGGGGCAATTAATTCTGCTATTTTCCATTAGACATCGTTCAGGAGCTGTCCGTATAGGTCTTTACGATCCCGAGAAGGATGAGGCGCGATGGGTTACTCCTGATCTGGACAACCCGCAATTTGTATTCTGGTCTGCATCAACACGAGAGGTTGGTGTAAACGTTGGTGGATTCGGAAGAGTGTATTCATATTCCGAAGAGATCCTTCCATCATCCGAAATACCCTATACGGAGTATGCCTACCCTGTGATGGATAAGCAGGGGGAACTGATAGCCGTTTCTATTCCTATGGAAGATGGTTTCCAGCCTGGATGGATCAGGCAAGGAGAGGATCGGGTGCATGAATGTTCAAGGGATAGCCAACCCTTTTCTGAACTGATTAGAATGCAGCTCGATCCACATCAACAGCTAGTTCTCTGCGAAGGGATAACCTGCGGCAGGTGGCAATATGTCCAATATACATTGGACAGAGAGAAGAGGTATGAGCTGTATGATTATCCAGGAATCTTGACACAGGCTGTGCTCAGCAGGGACAGGCAGGGGTTGATCGGAAAATATGAATCTATCGTACGTCCTCCGGTGCCGGAGATATATCGGTTTTCGGAACAAACGCGTACGATTCCCCATTTCTCGGTTGAGCGAGATGAGAGAATTGGCAAGCATCCTGACAAGGAACCCGATGTAATCTATGGATGGGTTCGTTATGTGGATGACATGATTCCGTACATGGACATGCACCCGGAGGATGCAGAACAGGTGGTCATCTATCTTCATGGCGGGCCTCATAATTGCCTGTTTGACAGCTTTAGTCCGGTCATCAGCGGATTATATCAGGCAGGAGTGCGGGTCATCGGGCTGAACTATCCCGGCAGTTCAGGATTCGGCATGGATTACAGGATGCGCATTCAGAACGATTGGGGCGGCGTGGATGCAGATGTCGTCCAATTCATGCGGGAGAAGATGTTATCTTCCTATTCAAACGTATCTCTCTATGGGGTGAGCTATGGGGCTTATCTGGCATTGCTGGTAGCAGGTAAAAGTCCGGCGCTATGGAGTACTGTGGTTGCCTGTGCACCGTTTACGGATCTGGAAGGACTGTACGCAGGCGGCGGAGCGAAGCTGAGATCATTTTTGGAAACTGAAATCGGTGAGCTTTTGCATGATCCATCTGCCCTGCGGGATAGAAGCCCAACAGCTTATGTATCCGGGCTTAGTGAGGTGGATATCCAGCTCATTCACGGTCAGGCTGATCAACTATGTCCCGTAGAACAGACGGAGAGGTTATATCTGGACATCATGGAAAACAAGCAAATGTCTGGAGCTGTAGGCAGAATTGAGCTTCATATTGTACAGGATATGGCGCATGAGGTTTATTCGGAGCGAATCTGGGCGCAGAAGGCTGTTGATTTTCTAACCTGCAGTAGAGTATCCACGTAAGATAAATACGTGATGTTGAAGCCGCAAATGCGGCTTTTTTGGCGATATTTAAGGTAATGATATGGAAAGGAAAAGCGGTAGGGGAAGTGTTGTTCGTGGTCTGGTGCATAGTTGGAGAGCTTAAGAGAATGAACATTAACGTTTACAAGATGTCACATCCGGTTTAAGATGGCGTGAGCCGTTTAAGGTATATAACAATAGGATTAAGTATTAAAATAACGGTAAGTTGACAAGATGATATCTACAGAAAAGAGGGAATTCATATGAAAGTAGCCATTTTTGGAGCAACCGGAGCGATTGGCAAGATGATTCTGTGGGAGCTGATGGATCGTGGGCATGAAGTGACAGCGGTGGTGCGTGACCCTTCGAAGGTTGAGATGGTTCATGAGCGTTTACGTGTAGAACAGGGAGATCTGCTTAACCCGGATCAGGTTGCTGATTTTGCAGCGGGTCAAGAAGTGGTTGTGAGTGCATATGGACCGAAGTTCGGTGGAGAAGAAGAGATGCTGGAAGTGACACGTTCGTTGATCGAGGGTGTGCGCCGGGCAAAAGCAGGACGTCTGGTTGTAGTTGGTGGAGCGGGAAGTTTGCTAACTGATTCCGGTGATATGCTGATGGATACGCCGGGATTCCCGGAAGAAGTCAAACCACTGGCAAAAGCCCATGCAGAAGCATATGACCTGATTGAAGCATCGGGTATTCACTGGACCTACATGAGCCCTGCTGCGACAATCACAACAGGACGTCGCACCGGCCAGTTCCGGGTTGGCATGAACCGGGTGATTACGGATGATATCGGGGAAAGCTCGATTTCCGTTGGCGATTTTGCAGCGGCTTTGGTGGACGAACTGGACGACCCGCAATTTATCCAAGCTCGGTTTACGGTAGGTTATTAAGCGTAGACAGGCTTTGGAATGGATAATTTAATCTGAAGGTCTCGTACACGGGATCGATAGATTTTTCGATGATGTATCGAGTGGATCGCGGTAACTGGATGAGGTAAGAGGAAAGATAGCGATACACATATAAGATGCAGCGTTTAGGTGCAAAGTTGCTACTTTTAAGTATGAGATGAGCTTGTCACGGGGAGGGATGAACGTTGTTTATCGTAACCGCTGAACAGATGAGAGCTGTGGACGAGTATACCATTCATAAGCTGGGTATTCCTGCTGCTAGTCTAATGGAGAATGCAGGCCGCGCCATAGCCGAGGAAGTCATCAAGCTGTGCCGGGAAGGGCAGGCAGAAGGTTGGCTTGCGGATTCAGGGCAGCTTGGCTATAGCAGCAAGACAGATGATAGGCGGGCACACACCGGGCCCGGTGATCGGCAAGGTTATGGTGGCGACATCATCGCCGATCCGGCGCTGGTGATGGAGCGCCCGGGAGATCAGCTGTGGTACATGCTGATCGGTAAGGGCAATAATGGCGGCGATGGGCTGGTTGCCGCGCGCCATTTGGTTGAAGCAGGGCTTGGCGTGACATTGGTCTACGCCGATGCCCCTGATGCACTGCGGGGCGAAGCCGCAGTGCAACGGGATGCCGCCGCGAAGCTTGGCATCCCTGCTCTTGTCCACGGGCGCGAAGCCGTGGACTTCAGCCGGTGCACAGGCATCATGGATGCGCTGCTGGGCACCGGCTCGCGGGGGGCGCCGCGGGGAGATTACGCGGCGTTGATTGAGGCGGCGAACGACAGCGGCAAGCCGGTCGTGTCCGCGGATGTGCCGAGCGGGCTGAACGCCGACACCGGAGAGGTGTACAAGCCCTGCATTCAAGCTCGGGTGACCGTATGTCTCGCGCTGCTTAAGCGCGGGCTGGTGCAGTACCCGGGCGCTTCTGCCGCGGGGCGCATTGTGGTGCGCGCCATCGGCATTCCCGCGCGGCTTGCGCCAGAGCATGGCCCCTCGGTCCGTCTGCTGACGGACGAGGTGTTGCGCGGTGCGCTGCGCGTGGATATAGGCCGTCTCCGGGCACCGGACGGCCACAAGGGCACCTACGGCCACGTGTTGCTGGCCGCAGGAAGTCTGCCGATGAGCGGCGCTGGCCTGCTCTCGGCCAAGGCCGCGCTGCGCGCAGGCTGCGGGCTCGCTACATGGGCGCTGCCCGCGGCACTGCTGCCGTATGTCATCGGCACCGTGCCCGAGCTCATGCTTGCTGCCGCCTCCGATGGCGACAGCGGCGAATGGAACGCGGCTTCCGCCGACGCCGTGCTGCGTCTCGCAGAGAGCCGCGACGTGCTCGCGACCGGCCCAGGCCTTGGCCGCTTCCAGGGCGACACAGACTGGCTGCGCCGTCTGTGGCAACATACGGATCGTCCGCTCGTCATCGACGCGGACGCCCTCAACATGCTGGCAGACGCTGGCCCACATGGGCCTCGCGACTGGGGCCAGCGAAGTGCGGCGACAATCCTGACGCCGCACCCTGGCGAGATGGGCCGACTGCTGGGCATGTCGACCCAAGAAGTGCAGCGTGACCGCATTGGGCACGCTGCAAAATACGCCCGCGAGCAGGGCATGACCCTTGTGCTCAAAGGAGCACGAACGGTCATCGCAACGCCGTCCGGCGAGGCGTACATCAACACCACCGGGCACGCCGGCATGGCGACTGGCGGTGCCGGAGACGTATTGACCGGCATCATCGCCGGTCTGCTTGCCCAAGGGCTCAGCGCGGAGCAAGCCGCCACGTTCGGCGTATATCTTCACGGACAGGCCGCTGAACGTGCAGCACTGCTGCGCGGTGACCCATCGTCCCTGCTGGCCGGAGACATCATCGACGCACTGTGAGGATGGGGCAGGTGTGGGACAAGCTCATGGTTTTGGGTTACTGCCTATGACTAATCATTTCTAAACTGCAAGTGATCCAACGAACTAGCGCACCAGCGCATCAAAAGTAGATGAGTGCACGATGTCCATTGCTCAATGCTAAATGATCAATGCCCGATGCCCATTGTCCATTGCTCAGTACTCACTACCCAATTCCCAGTGCCCTAACGAACCTGATACACCTTATACCACGGTTTACATCGAGGAGCAAAAGCTAACGAACCTCATCCACGTTATTTCTGTGTATTTCAGATAAAACACCTGAAAAACCGGACTAAATTAGGGAATAGAATGCCTGAGATTCGTTAGATTTTATAATCTGCAATTAATGGCCCAATAAGGTTTGCACGGTTCGTTAAACGTTTGGATCTGAAATGCTGATGTCTTATTATCTATATAAGTTGAACTAAAGAATATTTACACGGGACACTCCGGTGACAGAACAACCTTCCGATCGCTGTTATCCCCAGTTTTTTATAAATTAGGAAATCCGGGAAAGCGTATGCTTCCGAAGCAGCTTTCTTTCAAAAAGCTCTTAGGCGAAGCCTATGCTTCCGAAGCAGCTTTCTTTCAAGAAGCTTTTAGGCGAAGCCTATGCTTCCGAAATAGCTTCTTTCAGACAACTTTTAGCTCCGCTTTTTCAGGTTCTTTCTGTCTTCTCTGTTTTGTGTAAATGTTTAGTTCAATCTATATACTTTCATATCTTTGAAACGAATTAATGGTTGGATGAAACACCGATTAGTTACTGAAAAGGGGAGCCCTGTCATGGTTCATGACGGAGGCTCCCCTTTATTTGTTTGTTTGTATGTTCACGCTACCTGATCTTGGCTTGGCTATAACCTGACCATAACTTGCCTATAACCTGCATCTAACCTGCATCTAAACGACATCCGACCTACGTCTGGCCCAAGTTCTCGCGGCATCCTGCTTACAGCCGGAATCGCAGCAGTTCCTGATGCATCTCTGCACTAATATCACGCAATGACTTCACCTTGATACTTGCATCAGCGAAGGAACGTTGTTGTTCCGACGTGGAGGCGGTGATCTCTTCACTGCTGGCAGCCGACTGCTCGGTGATGGCACTGATATTTTCGATGGCCTGTTGCACCTGTGTACTCAGTTCATTGGAGTGTTGCATGTCCTCAGCAAGCTGATGGATACCCGTACTAATGCGCTCCACACTTTCACGAATGGCAGAGAAAGATTCGCGAGTCTGGCCAGTGGCTTGTTCCTGTTCGCCGAATAGCTGCATGCTTTGTGCTACAGAGTTCTTCACCTTGTCCATGGAGGTTGTGATCTCGCCCACAGCCGCATAGATATGTTTGACCGATTGCGCAGATTGTTCGGCGAGTTTGTTCACCTCGCCCGCAACAACAGCGAAGCCACGTCCAGCTTCTCCAGCGCGAGCAGCCTCTATGGAGGCATTTAACGAGAGCATGGTTGTTTGTTTGGCAATCTCCGATACATATGTCGTCATCGTAGTGATTCGAACCGCGCTTTCTTCCAGTTCCCGCACCGTTTGTTCTACCTCGGCCATCGCCGTACGATTCACTTCGGCCAAGCGGAGTTGCTCCGCTACAGCCTTATTACCTTCCTCAACGGTAGTTAATACTTCACGACCATCGATTACCGATTGGGAAGTGGACTCGAGATTGCTATTGAAGGTAGACTGCATTTTGTCCACAACCATCACTGTTTCACTCAGATCCTCGGCAATTTTTTGACTGCCAATCGAGAGTTCCTCCGTGGTGCGGGATACTTGCTGCACAATCGCTTGGGCTGTATCATTACCACGGTCAATATCTTGCGCCATCAGATCGACACGATGACCCGCTTCACCAATCGACTGAATAATGCCGCGGATATTATGAGTCATGATACCGAAGGAGCGACTCAGGTCATCGAGTTCATCTTTGCCCCGAGATTCCGGTAATTGTCCGGTTAGGTCACCGTCCGCAATTTGTCCCGCAGCGTCTTTGAGTGTTCGAATACGCTTGGCGATCTGACGTGAAGTATACATATTAAACAGCATTACGGCGACAAGCAATACGATGGCTCCTACCAGAGCGGTTTGCCACGTTTGCTGAATGTCACGTTCCAAATCGACGGTATATTGATCATAACGATCCCGAGTCATCTCATCCAACGAATAGATATCATTCTGTATGCCCCGAACCCGAGTGCTGTAACGTTTCGCTTCCGCACTGTTCATCGCACTCATCGCTTCGGTGGCTCCCTGGTTGAGAGCTTCTAATTTTGTCTCGATGGACTGAATAAGTTGTAACTGCTGATCTGTTTCGAGCAATCCGTCCGTAAGTTCCTGAATCATCGTTTGACCTTCATCCAGCAAGCGAAGTACGGCGTCCTGGTTTCCTGCTGTCATGGAGAACGAGTAGACATCCAGCGCCTGCTGGGTCTGAATCTGATTGGCGTTCAGTTCACTCACCTTGAGCATGGCTGGTACCAGATTTTGATTTTTGGCATTCATGTTGAGCAATTGCATGATAATATAAGCGACTAGCACAAGGCATAGAAGTAGTGAAATTAGAGCATTAAGTATCAGTTTTCCCTGTAGTTTCATGTGCGTACCTCCTTGTATCCGATGGGTTATTGATCAAGCGTAATTTTGATTTGACCGGAAGAGATCTTTGCCTTCAGATCTTCGAAGGTTTGCTGTTGTTCATCACTGAGCGTGATATTATGTAGATCAGTCAGACCCACGGCGTTCTCCGCCAGCCCCTCCACGATTTCCTTTTGAGGGAAGGTATGATTGTTTTGAACAAACGTGTTAACGGCATTATAGATAGAGACATCCACATTTTTCAGCATGGACGTAAGAATGGATTTTTCTGCTAAAAAGAATTGATCGGTATCTACACCGATGGCGTATTTCCCTAATTTCTGAATCTCCGTCAGTGCGCCTACGCCTGTGAGACCGGCAGCAACGTAGATCACGTCAGCGCCCTTTTCCTGAATCATCTCTGTAGCCAGTTGTTCACCCAGCTCGGCATTGCCAAAGTCCCCTGCGTAGACGACATCAACGGTTGCATTCGGCTTGACAGCCAGAACACCTTGTTTAAAACCCTGCTCGAAATTACGAAGGACCGGTATCTCTATTCCACCAAGGAAGCCAACATGATCTTCCGTTGAAGCCATAGCGGCAATAACACCTGCCAGATAACTTCCTTCTTCCGCCCGGAATGAAATGGAGGCAATGTTAGGCAGTTCGGACTGACTGTCAATCATGAGGAACTGCTGGTCAGGATATTTGGCTGCAACTTTCTCCATATCCGCTTGGACAGCATCACTCAGGCCGATAACCAGATCGAATTTGGTTTGCGCAAACTCTTCAAATGCAGCTTCGGCATTGTCGCCCGGTTCACGATAGTCAAAGACAATGCTTTTCTCATTTCTGGCCTGAACCAGTCCATCAAAAGCAGCATCATTAAAAGAACGGTCACCCAGACCCACTTCCGTAAGCACGATCCCAACCTTTGTTCTTGTGTCTGTTGCCGTTGTTGTATTGTTGGCTGAACATGCCCCCAGGATCAGTACCGTCAGGATCATCATTAGGGTGAGACCTAGACCTGCGCGTCTGTTCTTGTTTGTTTTCATGTGTGGTACCCTCATTTCTGTAGTCGCATTTTTCTGTTTTGCGTGATTCCTTAGCTCCAGGGAAGTACGTGTGCATGATGACACGTATGGTGAGGATTTCCCTTTATCTATATCGGTCAGAAAGGCACTGTGATTTATGGTATGTAGTGAAAATTTACGAAAAAATAAGTATTTTTCATGAATTACACATTATTTTTACATTTCTCTGGTTAAAAGGGTACATAAATATCTACAGTATGTTGTTTACTGATGTTAGAAGTCGAAAAAAGACACAACAGAGATGACATGAATCATCTCTGTTGTGCCTTAAAATTTCACCCTATACGGATGATAAGGTGATCATCCTATTATAAAAATGACGCGAGTTTTACCAAGCCGCAATCGAGCCATCCGCTCGGGTTTCCGTACCCCCGCATAATACGCCATTGTCCGGGTTGCGCCAGATGATCTGACCGCGTCCAAACTGGGATGGATCGAGTGCCACTTGAATATCATGTCCTTTGCGGGCGAGTGCCTGTGCAATATGCTGCGGGAAACCCGGTTCCACGAGAATTGTTTTGCCCTTCGTCCACTGCCAGCGCGGAGAATCCAAGGCGGCCTGTGGGTTCAGGTGATAATCGATCGTATTCATAACCACCTGCACATGACCTTGCGGTTGCATGAAACCACCCATGACACCGAATGGCCCAACCGCTTCGCTGCCACGGGTGAGGAACCCCGGAATGATCGTGTGATACGTTCGTTTGCCTGGCTCCAGGGCGTTCGCATGATTAGGGTCCAGTGAGAAGTTATGTCCGCGATTCTGCAAAGCAATGCCTGTTCCCGGAACAACGAGCCCAGACCCGAAGCCCATATAATTACTCTGGATAAAGGAAACCATATTGCCTTCACCGTCCGCCGTAGCCAGATAGACCGTTCCGCTTGCTCGTGGATCACCTGCCTCAGGTGCTCGTGCGGTATCACCAATGAGTTTGCGCCGTTCTTCCGCGTATGCCTCGGACAGGAGTTCCTCCACCGTCACACCCATTTTGCGTTCTTCAGTAATATATTTCTCCCCGTCGGCAAATGCCAGCTTCATAGCTTCAAGTTGCCGATGATATGCCAGAACGGATTCTTTCTCGTCAAAATCATATCCCTTCAGGAGATTAAGCGCCGCGAGAGCAATCAATCCTTGTCCATTCGGCGGAATCTCCCATACATCGTAGCCACGATAGGAGACGGAGATGGGATCAACCCACTCCGGCTGAAAAGCCTTCAGATCTTCGCGAGTCAGATAACCACCGTGCTCTGCCATAAAGGAATGAATGCGCTCTGCCAGTTCTCCTTCGTAAAAGTCTCGCGCTTCGCTCTCGCCAATCTGGCGCAAAGTCGCCGCATGATCCGGCGAGCGCCACATCTCTCCAGCTGCGGGTACACGCCCGCCTGGAGCAAATGTCTCAAACCACGCACGCCCTGCCTCCGCATCACCCTGGCGTGCATAGATCTCGGCTGCCCTTGCCCAGTGGCGGGCCAGCCCAGGCGCAAGCGGATAACCTTCCTCCGCATAGCGGATGGCCGGTTCCAGCGCTTCCGCCAGCGTGAGTCGCCCAAAACGGCGGCTCAGCTCAGCCCAACCCGCCGGTGCGCCAGGCACCGTCACCGGAACAACCCCGAGCTTCGGCATCTCCGTATGGCCTGCCGCTTGAAGCGCCTCAATGGATATGCTCTGAGGCGCAGGGCCGCTGGCATTCAGGCCATGCAGTTTGCCCTCGGTCCAGACGAGGGCAAAAGCATCGCCTCCAATGCCATTGGACGTTGGCTCCAGCACCGTGAGGGCTGCCGCAGTTGCAATGGCGGCATCGATGGCATTGCCGCCTTTTTTCAATACATCCAGACCGGCTTGTGCAGCCAGTGGTTGAGACGTGGCGACCATGCCTTGTTTCGCATACACAGGCACGCGGTAAGAGGGATACGGTTGGTAGAGTGGATCGAAGTTCATCAGGTTGTTCAGCTCCTTGTCGCTAGATGTCAGGCTCCGGCATAACCGGATCATACTCCTAACCCTCTTCGCAACTGGACAACCGATATCCTGCCACACCTGCCAAATCCAACCTGACATCAGTTTATGTCGTTACCATATCGCCGCCATTTACATGAATGCATTCACCTGTGACGTAGGATGAATCGCGGGAAGCGAGATAAACGTAGGCTGCCGCCAGTTCGTAAGGCTGACCAGCTCGACCCATGGGCGTATCTGTTCCAAATACCTGTACATCCTCAGCGGAGAAACTGGCAGGGATGAGCGGCGTCCAGATGGGTCCCGGGGCGACGGAATTCACACGGATTCCCTGTGCAGCGAGCGATTGGGCGAGTACACGAGTCAGCGATACAACGGCTCCTTTGGTAGAAGAGTAGTCGATCAGTTGGGTATTACCTTTATATGCTGTAATGGAAGCTGTATTGATAATGGAGGCACCTCTGCACAGATGGGGGAGAGCGGCCTGAATCAGAAAGAAATAGGCGAACACATTGGTCTGAAAGGTGTGATACAGCTGTTCTTCTGTAATATCAACGATGCTTGGCTGCACATACTGTACGCCATGATTGTTGACCAGAATATCGATCTTTCCGTAGGTTTCCATGGTTGTGCGAATGACGGCTTCACAGTTTTTCTTTAAGCGGAGATCAATCTCGATTAAGAGACAGCGCTGTCCCAGTTCTTCGATCCGTTCACGAGTCCTTTCGGCATCTGTCCGTTCATATAGATAAGCAATGACGATATCCGCACCTTCCTTGGCAAAAGCGATGGCGGCCGCCCGGCCGATTCCACTGTCACCACCCGTAATAATGGCAACTTTACCTTGGAGTTTGCAGCTACCGATATAGGCAGGATCTTCACTGATCGGTTCAGGCACCATCAGGGTTTCCAGACCGGGTTGCTGGTCCTGATGCTGGGGTGGAAATGCCAGCTTTTGCTCCTTGCATACCGTTTTCTCACCATAAAAAGGATAGACAGGATTCATTCGCTTTACATCCTCCTCGAACGTTCATTGATACGGATAACCTATGCATTCGCCCAGAAGAAGGTGCGGGGGGAAACAGCAGAGCGGTTGTTTTTTGCACAGAATATACCATAATAAGGATAGATCCTTAAATCGATGGAGGTGTCAGGAGCCACATGAATATTCAAGGAATTAATCATTTGTGTTTTTCCGTATCCAATCTGGAGCGGGCCATTACCTTTTATGAGCAGGCTCTCGGTGCCCAAATTCAGGTGAAAGGACGCAAACTGGCTTATTTTGAGCTTGCCGGTCTGTGGATTGCCCTGAATCAGGAGGATGTTATTCGCAACTATACGGAACGAACCTATACCCATATTGCATTTACCGTTACAGAAGAGGAGTTCGACGCGTCTGTGCAGCAGCTGCGAGCAGCGGGTGCTGACATTCTTCCCGGAAGGCTAAGAGATCCGCGGGATGCATTATCCGTTTATTTTACCGATCCGGATGGTCATTTGTTTGAACTGCATACAGGTACGATGAAGCAAAGGCTGGATTATTATCGCGAAGACAAAGATCATATGACCTTTTATACATGAGTTTCATGTGCAAATCGAGAAAATCTGGAATTATAACTCACATATCTATTGTCTAAACATTGGAATTACCTATAATATGGACAAATGGTACCTTAATTTACCAATGTTAAATTCGTTGGTTCAATTCCAAGGAGGTTTGTCATGATTCAGTTCCCTAAACCGGATGTCGAGCAATATTTTCAGACGTACCGTATTTCACATTTTGCCGTATCGGCAGACGAGAAACGTTTGTTCATGGACAGCAATCTGAACGGTCAGCCGAATATTTGGGCGATGGATTTGCCTGGAGGATACCCGTATCCTTTAACGTACTTGAATCAGAGCAGTCAATTTATCAAAGCAGACCCGCAAGGACGTCATCTGCTTACCGCGTTTGATCGGGATGGAGATGAGAACTATCATCTGTATGCACTTCCACCCGAGGGTGGTGTTCCACTGCCTGTGGTTCCGGCAGAACCGAATGATCGCTGTTATTTCGCTGAGTTGTCCGAGGATGGACAGCGTCTCTATTATGTTACCAGCGCGGGTAATCCGAATTATCTGAATTCACGCCGCATCGATCTGGAGACAGGGGAAGATGAACTGTTATACAGTGGAGAAGAGGTTACGAGCAGCCTGGTTGCTGTAAGTCCTGACGAGAAGAGTTATGTTATTTTAAAAATGTACTCCAATACGTATCAGACGGCGCATCTGTATCGTAACAATGAAGAAATGGTTATTCTGCCAGCTTCAGAACGTTATAGTCAGGTATCTGATCTGATTTTTGCAGATGATAATCGTCTTCTGTTCATTACCAATGATGACTCCGCATACGCCTATGTGGCTGAATACCGTATCGATACCCGCGAATTCCGCTTATTGTGCAGAATCGAAGGGGAAGATGTGGATTTTATCCGCTGGCATCAGGCTTCCGAGACCTTATATTTCTGGACACTTACAGGGCCGGAGAATCGTATGTACGTATTGGGCAAAAATGCCGATGAGCCTCGGCGCATAGAGATGCCGCTGGATACGATAGAGCAGGTGAACGTTACAAAGGCTGGCAATGTGTATATCCTCGGACGTGGAGCGATCCAACCGCATAACATTTATCGCAAAATAGCAGGTGCTGAGTCCTGGGAGCCGCTGACTGCCAATCGGGTAACCGGACTGGACCCAAGTGATCTCGTGTACCCTGACGTTATTCAGTATAACTCCTACGACGGACTGGAGATTGAAGCTCTCTTGTTCAAAGCAAAACCAGAGCAGGCCAATGGTTACACCGTATTTTGGCCTCATGGTGGGCCGCAATCTTCCGAAGCAAAGTTTTTTCGGCCGATGTTCCAGATGATGCTCGCTCAGGGCTATCATATCTTTGCACCTAACTTCCGGGGCAGTACCGGGTATGGTGCGGAATTCGTCAAATTGGTTGAGCGGGATTGGGGAGAAGGCCCAAGACTGGACTGTGTTGCCGGGATCAACTGGTTGTTTGATCAGGGAATTACCTCGCCAGAGCGGTTATTTGTGGTAGGTGGAAGTTATGGGGGATATATGACCCTGTTATTGGCAGGTCGCCATCCGGAACTGTTCCGGGCAGCGGTCGATATTTTTGGGCCAAGTAACTTGTTCACATTCCTGGAATCCGTACCGGAAGACTGGAAACCGATGATGGATAACTGGCTGGGTGATCCGGTCCGTGACCGCGAACGTTTAACGAAGGATTCACCGATTACGTATCTCGATCAGATGGTGAATCCAATGCTGGTCATTCAGGGTGCTAATGATCCAAGGGTCGTGAAGGCCGAATCCGATCAGATCGTGGCCGCGCTCCAGTCGAAGGGACTTGATGTGGAATACATCGTTTTGGATGATGAAGGTCATGGCTTCTCCAGGAAAACAAACGAGATTCTTGTGTACCGCCGGATGCTGGAGTTTTTGCAGAAACATCAGGAGTCACCCGTTGCACAAGCTTAAGTTGAGAGATTTCATCGTTGACTTAAATATAGTGAGATGAGGAAAACCGCCAAAGATCAAGGATGATCTCTGGCGGTTTTATACGTGCGCCCGCATGTTGGGCGCTATGTATGGAACGATACATACGTTAGTTTGGAAGGCCGCTATCCATTGAGCGACCTGTCCAAATCTACTAACTAATCTAACAATGTGACAATCGAATTAATGGACTGCTGCGCCCACTGTGCAAAAGGCAGGTCGGCTGCCCAAGTCACTTGTCCTGTGGCGTTGGCTTCCCCCCACCACAAGATACGTTGATAGAGCAGATGCATGCGGAGACGTGTGCGGAAGTGTTGGCATTTCTCCTCATCTGCTGCACAGACCAGATCCCGGTAGCAGCGAAGGAACTGTGCGGCCAGTTCTGGTTGACCCTCACGAACATACCTGGTGGATATTTTGGTTAGGTCGGCTGTGCCGTCTCCGAAATAGGCCGTTGTAAAATCGAACAAACCACTAATCTGCCACCCTGAAGAACGGCCGTCCAGATTTTGAATCAGAATATTCTCGACCTTGAAGTCTCCCATAACAAAACACGGAACAGCTCTGGACCGAAATGCCGGTTCAGCATTCTTGAATTGCTCGTCCACCCATTGAACATCTTCATCCGTAATCACCGAGTGCTGTTCAGCATCATGTAACCAGTGACGAATGGTTCCGTACAACCAGTCCAGATAATCGCCTGCAAAGGAAACAATCTGCTGTGCTACAGGATCATATTCCCCGGCATCAGGCACCTTCCAGCGGTGCAGTTCAGCCAAAGTATGGGCAAACATACAGGCGATCTCTTCCTGATCTTGCTGTGACAGTGAAGCCTGGAATGCTGGATCATACAAGTGATTCCCGGGCAGGCGTGGCATTATGGCATAACTCCAGCCTAGCAGATGGGTATCTTCATGTAATAAATATGGATCAGGGACAGGAATGGACGTATGTTTTGCCAGTTGTTCTACAAAGAATTTTTCTTCCTGTAACTGTCCTGCATATAAAGGATTGCCTTTTAGAATATACTCTCCACGGGAAGAGCGAATGAGCAGTGTCTGACCCATAACACCTTTATCCGTTCGTCGATAATCTTCAAGAGTTCCCAGGTCAAGCTCATTCAGCGCATCCTGCAATGGAACTGCGGCCACTTCGCCAAGTTGATTGGAACCAAAATATATACGGGTTGTCATATGGCCGGACCCTCCTGGGTTTTAGTCCTCATTCTCTTCGTCAGACAGGTCATACGTATCCTCATCGACCAATCCACGGATGAAAGCTTCAAAATTGGGCGCAAGATATGTAATCTCATAATCATTTTCCTGATCGACATGAACTACACAGGGTTCACCTTCAGGGCCACAGAAGCGATAATCCAGCATAACAACATCATGACCAGCGGATGGACAATCACAGATCACAATCCCCAGGTCGGGGTATCCCCAATCCTCGATCATGAACCGACTTCCCAGCTCACCAGCGAGTGCGTATATTTTATCGTGTCCAATTCCCATAATGCTTGAAATGGCAATGTGATCCTCAGCCCAGGAAGTCGCTTCTTTGGTGGGAAATACAGTGAGCGCAGGGATACCGCCGTTTTGCGTATTCATCAGTTGAATATAGGAAGCGGGCAGCTTGTAACCCAATTCTTTCTCAATAGTCAAAATCTCTTCTTCATCAAAAGGTTCTGATACATGATTGTCCTGCGCATAATCACTCTGTACCCAGAACGTTGCGGGATCATAAGTCCCTGAAGCGGCTCTTAGATGGTTCTGTATACCGCTCTGCTCGAATGCGGCAAGTTCCTCTTCATGACGCTGGCGATCTTGACGCATCTTGTCCGCTTCGGGACGAATCTCGCGAAGGAATTCAAGGGTAGATTCATCATGGGGCAGAAGTTCATCAGCTCTCTCAAAAGCCAGTAGTGCCTGTTCATAACTCGCTATATGACAGTATGCATAACCCAAGCGGTATTGCCAGAGAGGGTCGCTTACCCCTTGCTCCTGGACAGACAACAAATGTTGAATGGCTTCGCGGTAACGTGCGTCATTGTTATAGGCTCTGGCGAGTTGACCAATCAGATCATAATCCCGATCTGAGACGGGGATTCGTTCAATATGTTCAATAATGAGACTGAATTGGTCCTGCTCATGCCACAAGTTAATTTGTTCCAGCAGTTCTCTTTCCATGAATAGGCCTCACTTCCGTAGGAGGGGTATGAATCTCTTTCATTATATAATAAGTGTGTGTTGGTTGGAGAATGTATAAATCAAGCTCTTCGTAGCATACTGTTTAAGTATACTTTAAGTTTGATCTATAAAGTTTAATTTGTGTTTAACTTTGTTTAAGTATGATGTTGAAAGTTAAACTTTACTATCCTATACTAGGAGTGTGAGGTGAGATGGATATGGGAATCACAAGAGTTGAGAAGAATATATTTAGTCAGAACACGGATGAGATTGCTTCTGAGTTAGTTCAGAGCTTGAGTAATTCGGATAATAGTATTTTACTGTTCAAAGTGCTGGCACTTGCAGTCAGAAATAATGCTGAATTTGTTCGTAACCTGGATGAATCTATCTTTGAAGATGCTGATATTTTTAGAGAAAAGTATGTTACTCTTCTCAAACATGCGTTAAGTCAAGCAGTGGATGTACCGACAGGAATTCACAGTGGTGTTCCTTCTATTCCTTCTATTGAAGTTGTACGTTCTTATACTCCTAAAGAATTATCTGTATTTTTTGGAGTGAGTATTACGACGATTTTTAACTGGATTGATCAAGGCCGTTTTATGGGAATTCAAAGAGCCGGGTCCAACAAACATAATCTCATCCCAGACAATACTACATATGTGTATGGATCAGGTAAGAGAACGACGATTAAAGAGATTGTGACTATGTGGAAAAAGGAAGAGGCAGAACGCCAATCCACAATAGAAGTTAGTGACCTGGATTACCACACAGGGCAAATTGCCTTATATGAAGATAAATACAAAGGGGAATTCGAACGGACACTCCGAACTAAATTGAACTTAACACCTGAAGAAGAAACCGATGCACAAGTTTGGAAACACCATTTGGGGAGGCAGCGTCTTGGCTTTAAAGATACCGAAAAGTAATTTTCGTTTTATTGAGAATGATTTTTTCAGATATTATTATGGAGATTCGAGATGGTGCCCAGGGTCTTCCAAGCAGTGCTAGAACTATTCGTAAAACAATTGTCTTTAATGATTTATCGAAGATGTACTGTGTAGAGGAGATAGATCGAAACGGGGGATTCATCGAGTTATATTGGTATGATTGGTATGATTGGTATGATGATCAAAAAGAGTTGATTATGAAATTCCATGCTCATTATCATCCTGATGAAACACCTGCTAATATTACGATGTATGACCCGTTTCATATTCATACGGTAAATGAGAGAAGATTGAATAATGAAAAATTTCAAGAATTATATACGATTCTTGAATTTATTAGATTAAGAAATATCTCTATTAAATTATAATAGTTCAACGCTGATATGATGTTTGTACATACGAATTAAACAACACTCCCTGAACTTAGGCATTATAGCCACAGTTCAGGGAGTGTTTTTTTTTATAATCTATTCTTTATTACAAATCGTCAAATCCGTTATCGTCGCCAACTTTACCGTAGTTACGGGATTTAGCTTCGAAGAAGTCGGTTTTAGTTGCATTTAGTGCTTCATCGGAGAATGGCTTAATCCAAGGCATGCAGTTTACATCCACACCTTCATATGCTTTTTCCATACCCATTAGACGCAGGCGTTTGTTGGCGATGTACTTGATGTAATCTTCCAACTCGTTCAGGTCAATACCGCGCACGTTGCTGAGTGTGTAATGTGCCCAGTTGGTTTCAAGCTCAACAGCACGATGGATGGTTGTGTATACGTAGTCCATGTTCTCAGGTGTGTTCAGTTCAGGGAAGTCCACCAGCAACTGTTTGTACACTTCAGCGAAGAAGTAACAGTGTTGGTTTTCATCCCGCTGGATATACGAGATCATCTGGCTGGTTGCCATCATTTTCTGGTCACGGGCCAGGTTGTAGAAGAAGGCAAACGTACTATAGAAGAAGATACCTTCGAGTACCAGATCGGCGACCATAGCCTGGAAGAACGTCTGTGGAGAAGGCTCGTCACGGAATGTTTGGTAAATGTCTGCGATGAAACGGTTACGGTCAAGCAGTACCGGATCATGTTTCCAGTATTCAAAAATTTCCTTCTGCTCCCGATCAGATACGATCGAAGACAGAACGTAGGAGTACGATTGGTTATGAACGACTTCCTGTTGTCCGATAATGGCCGAGATCGCTTCGAGTGAAGAATCAGTAAAGTAACGTTTTACGTCACCAACAAACATCGTCTGCATGGAATCAAGTACCGCGAGCAGAGAGATGTTGATTTTAAACGTACGTTGCTCTTCCTCGTCCAGTTGAGCAAACTGGGAAGCATCTTTGGACATTGGGATCTCGTCTGCGATCCAGTGGTTAAGCAGCAGTACTTTGTACAATTTGTACATATGAGGCATACGAATGTCGTTCCAGTTCAGGATACCGGAGCATTCACCTTCAATAATACGGGTTGATTGGTTAGGGGCTTCGGTGTTAAAAATTTTCTGTACTTGCATTGTTCCGTTCACTCCTTGAATGAATTTGCACTGTATAACTACGATGACAGAACAACCTTCCGATCGCTGTTATCCCCTGATTTTTTGATTCCCTCTTTTAAAGGGGAAAATCCGGTGATAAAGGCGAAGTGTATGCTTCCGAAGTAGCTTTCTTTCAGAAAGCTTTTAGTTCCGCTTCTTCAGCTTTGTTCTGTCCTCTTCGTTATCGTGTAATCATTAATTCTTTTATATATATTAGGGTTGTATAATGTGGCATCTATATCAACATCTTGCGATGCTGTGATCGTGTTTTAGGCAAAAAAGAACCAGGGCAACGCCATTTTGCAATCAAAACAGGATGCCCTGGTGGTCACCTCGAATCTAGTAAATCTTCTCTATCATGGATAAAAGCGTAACTTGCGCAAAAATCAAGATTCTTCAATCGTTAATGCACGGCTACGAACATAATAGGTTGATTTCATGCCGGCTCTCCAGGCGTGCAGATGCAATTCCAGGAATTCTGTTGCTTTAATATCTGGTCGAACGTAGAAGTTGAAACTTTGTCCCTGATCGACGTGGCGCTGACGGGCAGCCGCCATATTAATGGAAGCATGTTGATCCACCTGGAACGCTGTTTGGTAATAAGGGCTTGTTTTTTCGGACAGATCCGGAGCCGGATTGGCAATTTTGTAAGTTGTTTTCTCTTCATAAGATAACAGCTCATAGAGCGGATCAATACTAGCGGTGGAACCGGCAATAATGGACGTGGAACCGTTAGGTGCAATGGCGAACAACCAAGCATTACGTACACCGTTTTGTCGTACTTCGGCTTGCAGTTCTTTCCACTGTTCGGTTGTCACGAACTCGCCTACGCGCTCACCTGATGTGTACTCGCGTTGGTCGAAGTAATGACCACTTTCCCAATCGGAACCTTTGAATTTCGGATAATGTCCTTTTTCTTTGGACAGCTCCATACTGGATTTCACGAGCAGGTAGTTAATTTTTTCATACAGATTATCGTTATATGTTACAGCTTCTTCAGACTCCCAATGAATGCCTTCGAGAGCAAGCAGGTGGTGAAGTCCAAACGTTCCCAGACCGACTGCGCGATATTGGCTGTTGGTATATTGGGCTTGCAACACTTCAATGTTGTTAATGTCGATAACGTTGTCCAGCATGCGCACCTGAATTGGAACAAGACGCTCCAATACATTATGAGGTATAGCACGTGCCAGATGGATGGAGTTCAGGTTGCAGACAACAAAGTCGCCAGGCACTTTGGAAATCACGATGCGAGTTTGTCCATCCTTGGTTACGAGTTCTTCCTTTTCAATTACAGTGGCAGACTGGTTCTGCATAATTTCGGTACACAGGTTGGAGGAGTATACCATACCGTGTGCACGGTTAGGATTGGAGCGGTTAACCGTATCGCGGTAGAACATGTATGGCGTACCTGTCTCCAGTTGGGATTTCAGTACACGCTTCATGATGTCAATCGCCTGTACTGTAATCCGGGACAGCAGTGGGTGATTCACCGCTTCTTCGTATTTATCACGGAACGCACCTTCGCCAAAGGACTCATCATAGAAATCTTCCAGTCCGAGTGCACGACCATTCTCGTCCTTCCAGCCCATCACTTTCTTTGTTTCGTGCGGACAGAACAGGCTCCATTCGCCACGGGTGGATACCCGCTCCATGAACAAGTCAGGCAGACAGATGCCGTGGAATACGTCATGCGCACGCATACGCTCGTCACCGTTGTTCAGCTTCAGATCGAGGAAAGCCAGAATGTCTTTGTGGAAAACGTCCAGGTACACGGCAATGGCACCTTTACGCGTACCGAGCTGGTCTACGCTGACCGCTGTATTGTTTAGTTGGCGAATCCAAGGGATTACACCGGAACTTGTATTTTGGTGACCACGGATATCCGAACCACGAGCTCTGACTTTGCCGAGGTAAACGCCGATGCCGCCCCCCATTTTGCTCAGACGAGCTACATCCGTGTTGGAATCGAAGATACCTTCGAGTGAGTCGTCCACCGTATCAATGAAGCAGCTGGAGAGTTGACCGGCTACTTTTTTACCTGCATTGGACATCGTAGGAGTAGCTGCAGTCATGTACATGTTGCTCATGGCCCAGTATGCTTCCTTGACGAGATCCATACGTCTCTCGGCAGGCTCTTGGTGCATTAGGAACATGGCGATAACCATGTAACGCTCTTGCGGCAATTCCATTACTTTTCCGTCAAAATCGTGAGCGAGGTAACGTTCTGCCAGTGTGAGCAAGCCGATGTAATCGAAGAGCAGATCGTTGCGGTAGTCAATGCACTCAGCAAGTTCGTCGATCTGTTCTTTGGTGTAACATTCCAGTAATTCTTCGCGGTAGATCCCTTTCTTCACGAGATCTACAAGAAGAGGGTGGAATGCGCCATAAGGCTCGTCCGGGTAAGACTTGTATCTGCGGTTGGTAGCCGCTTTTTTATAAAGGGAAGTGAGCAGGGAGCGTGCCGCTGCAAATTTCCAATTAGGCTCCTCTTTAGTTACCAATTCCAGTGCGCTCATGATAAAAGCGTTGCTGATTTCGTCTCCGGTAACTTCATCACGGCGGAGCTTGCTGTTTACCCCACGTACCAGACGTTCCTTGTCCAGCATTTCCAGTCCTTCCAGAGTACGGTCGGCATATACCGAGATGCGCATATCATCAAAGGCAAGCTGGCGGTTGTTCGGCTTGGTCACAACTTGTGGCATGAATATTCCTCGCTTTCGCATGTTAAAGAGATAAATTGGAGAAATTCTTTATATAAAGAATTGAGTGTTGTCTTACGATGAGAAAAAGGTAAAGGTTGCTTTTGGCAGACTGAAACGGCGGTGACAAGTTCATGTCTTAAATCGCTCAACTTGAGGAGCACAAAACAGCACAATTCAGAACATGCTCATATAAAAAGCATTCTCCCGCCTCGCGGCTGAAAATGCCCATGGATGCTCTGGCTTCCTTACTGTCTTAGAGGTTCAGGATATCGACAGAAAAGGGTGCTTATGTAAGCTTTGGTCTATTGCAGATGTGCCTGTAGTTTGAGGATACCGGATGCAGTCCAAACAGCCCCGTTAACCTCCATGTCAACTCTGTTTCGAGAAAGCGATTTACACCTACAGGGACGTGCCTTTGGAGGTGATTTCATCCTGTTTTTCGCGAGAATGCAGAAGGTGACTAATAGAAGCGGAGAAATCTAGTGTTACTACATTTTGTAGCTGTCAACATACTGTAACCCAACATATTGTGTTTGTAAAGTGGGCCGATACAGTAAAACGTAATTCCGAGTATACCATTTAAGCCAGGAATCCGCAAAGGAAAAGGACTGGAAGATTTGAAGATTTATCAAAAAAAATTTTTGACCAATTTGAATGACGTCTTCACGTCAGTTTGAATTGTAACGCATTCAACTGGTAGAATAAAAATAGTCAAAAATCGACTAAAATTAGCGGCAGCGGTTGTTCACGGGGCCCAGAGGAGGCGGAGCAAAATGGCAATAGCAGAAGTGACTGTAATTCCAATCGGAACGGGTACAACCAGTCTAAGCAGTTATGTGGCGGACATGCAAAAGGTATTGGAACATCAACGGGGCATTACATATCAGTTAACTTCCATGAGCACCATTATTGAGGGACCGCTTAACGAGATCTTTACAGCAATTGCGGCCCTGCATGAAGCACCGTTTTTGTCAGGAGCTCAGCGCGTTTCCACATCCGTCAAAATTGACGACCGTCGTGATAAACCGGATGCCTCAAGTATACAGAAGTTACAATCGGTTCAGGATAAACTGACGTCACTTCAGGCAAGACCTAATTAATGGTTTATAGTTAACGTGAATTTCTGACATCTATAAACTGAAAGACAAAAAGACCCAGCTTAACGTTCATTAAGCTGGGTCTTTTTGTGTACTCATTTAACATTTTGATTAATCTGCAACTACCAATGAGGCTCCAATCAACGTGGCGTTGGTGTAACCACCGCCAACATTTTCAAAAGAGAAGTTGGTGATTGGAGCACCGATCACAGTAGCGTAATCGCCGTCAAGCAGATCTCCAGTCGTTGCAGGGTACAACGCTATAATATCGTTTCCGTTCTCATCCATGACATGAACGATAGAGAAGGTTGCTCCGAGAGAGCTATCTTCTTCAACGGAAATGACTTCCCCGTTAATTTGTACGAAAGTATTGTAATAGTTGGCTACATTTTTATTCAGATGACGGGTCGTTACATTGGAGTCAACGAGCCCCTGTACCTTTTTGCTTAGTTCTGTCGTAATGGCCGGGAATACATCGTTATGTTTACCAAAGAAATCATAAGATGCCTGCTCCATAAAGGCTGTGTCTTCTGTAATGTACGGAGTTAACTCATTAAAGAAATCCGCAGCTGATGCCGTAACAGATGAATTTCCAGTTGTTGCAGTTGGTGCTGTTTGCTCCAGAGGAGCAGTAATGCTTAGGGAATCAATGATATCTTTGATCTCATCCTGATTATAAGTATCCTTGGCGTAGGTTAACGTCATGGTATAGAGTTCTGTATTGGTCGGAATCAGATACTGCACAAGGATAACATCTGTACCCGAGGAATGCTTATAGGCTCCTTCCAAGACACCAGCGCTATATTCTTTATAAGGCTTGTTTGTGTAGCTGGTTTTTTTATAATCGGAAATGCCGATGCTTGAACCGCTTTGTGTATAATAATCCACTATATTATTGGCGTATTCTTCAGGATTAATTGAACCGTTTGAGCTGGCCTCAATCGTCAGATTCATATTATCTGCAAATGTGGCTGCCGAAGATTGGTCTGAAAAAGCAGCTTTAATGGATGGAGCATTCATTTGACTTGTATCTACGCTTTTCCAGGATTCAGGATATGCAAAAGAAAATCCTTCTCCACTATATGTAGTGTATTTCGTAGCTTTTGTTTCTGTTGAGACAGTTTCAGTTGCCTTGGATGCTTCGGACGTTTGGCTATTGGTTGTGGTGTTTGTTTCTGAATTACCACAAGCACTAAGCAATGTGGCTAATGCCAAAATCGTAATAAGTTTCTTCATTATGTCTAATTTCTCCTAATGTGCTTCCCATCGGTTGGGATTTTTTCTAAGGTCATCATTTCGTTTGGGATAATCTAGTTTAGGTGGTGAGCATAGAAACTCCTTTCTACTTTATTAGTAAAATAATAACATAAATAAATATTTCAGTATTCATAATTACTAAAAAGGTAATTTATCTGTATTTAACAAATTAAAAGCTAATAATATACCGTATGGGTATCCAATTTGAGCGATAGTACATACATTTGGTTGATATAACCGTGGGATTTATTTATGAATTAAACATATATGAACATAACATTCCGGCTTAAGAACTAACCCTTTATGTAGGTGCAATTAGCGAATAGTCGGTAAAAAAAACAGCCCATTTTTCGACCTGAGCCCGGTCCCATGTGTGATTGGTGCATATAGTGAACTGTACCTCAAATCAAAGGAGGGGTTTACATGAGTGGAGTAGTAGGTGGATACGGCGGCGCATGGACATCGACTGGCGCGATCTTGGTTCTCTTTATCTTGTTGGTCATCATCTCTAAAGCATTCTTGATCTAATAAACCGCTTGGACCCTAATATATTTGTAAAGGAGGGTTCTGCATGAGCAACGTAGTTGAAGGCGTAGGATACGGCGGCTGGACATCGACTGGAGCAATCCTGGTTCTGTTCATTCTTCTCGTAATCATCACTAAATCTTTCTGGGTATAATATGGCGAGCTCTGCCGGGCAACCGGTGGGGTTTTTTTTCTAGAGGACAAGCATGGTGGAGAGCCAGGCAGATAAGATAGCTTGTGGTTGAATGGAAGAATTGGTGGAATTCAAGAAATGGAAAGATGGCGTATGTTTCGAAAATGGGGAAGGTACCTCATGGCTAAACGCCCATTTTGTCAAAATGAGGGCGATAGCCCGGTCCAGAGGTAGGCTGAATACATAGCTTAGGGGTGTAGGCAAATGTTAAGGAGGAATGAACAATGAGCGAAGTAAAACCGAATTCACCGAACGGACAGGGACACGTATACGGACATATGGGAGGTTATGAGCATATGCAAGGATACCAATACACAGGTCATGAAATGCATGGGTATGGATATGGTTGTGGAACAATGCCAATGGGATATGGCTATGGATACGGACACCATGCCAATCAGGCTCCAATGATGCACGGTTATCAACAGGGTTGTGGAGTATCCTATGGTCATGGCGGCGGAAGCTGGGGTTCCATGGGTACGATCCTCGTACTGTTCATCTTGCTGGTCATCATCTCCAAAACGATGTTTATCTAAGTATTTGTGAGTGCAAGGAGACTTTGCTGATCGTGGATCGTTGCGATAGGTGCTCCAAATAAACTCCGAGTTTGAGTTCCATGTTGGGGCATAACGTACCTATGATTCAGAAAGGGACAGCGTAGGGTTTCATCCTGCGGTGTCCTTTTTTATTAGAAGCGAAGGAGCGTTGGGATTACTTTCTTTAACGAACTCCACAGCCTCTATTCCATGCATTTTTCCCATTTCACAAGTTTAACGAATCGTAGACGTCTTATTATCTGAACCTGGGCATGTTTGGAGCCTATATTCATGAAGTGGCATGGATTAACGTGGCTGAGATTCGTTAGATTTTACATAGCATAGAAATCCTCAATATAAGGTGTGCAGGATTCGTTAGCGTCTGGTGAGCGTAAACAGTTGCTTTAGAGGCCGGCGTTATTTGCACAATTGGAAAAGTAAGAAGTAAGAAGTAAGAAGTAAGAAGTAAGAAGTAAGGAAGGAAGTATCCAGGAGTGTAGCCAGTGGGAGAACGAAAAAGTTTTAAAAGCAGAGCTGAATTTATCTGGTTAGTCTGATCAGTGAAAGGAGGACTTTTCTTAATGTAGGAACGGTGTCCGACAGTCTGTAGATGTTGCTAAATTGGATATGTAGACATGGATAAACACCCGGAACCCAATTCCGGGTGCTTTGTGTATGTTTTCAATCTTCTCAAGAATAAGTGATATCCAAAACAACAAAAGCCCTACCTCTCTTTTGTCCTTGCGGCTCCGATGACCGCGCCAGTGTGAATGGGAACATCTTGTGAAACTCTGTACTACCGGGTTATTGTGATTCAGGTTCTTCAATCTTCATAGGTTAATTGTGCTTATAGTTCGCTGCGGTCGCAGCATGAAGAAAATATTCCGGGGTTTAAAGAAGACAGAAATCATATGAGGTTGTTTAATACAACTCTTATAGTATACCACAGGTTGTAATTTTCTGCAATAAAAAGGAAAGCGCGACCAGAGCAGCATGTTTTCGTACTGTTTTTATGTTAGAAAGTGAAAGGTTAGTTTGAAAAGATACAGAAAATTTTTCAAACTATTTCTTCATAGGGGTAATCCTCTTCAAAAGTTTCTGCGTAGGTTATAATAAGGGGGAAGAAACAGAAAGGGGCCCTCGCATGACTGAATCGATGGAGGACAGCAGGTTAATGCGGCAGATTGCGGAACGTGATGCCTCCGCACTGGAGCTTTTATATGACCGTTATGAGCGAGCGGTGTATTCTTTTGCCTACCGGATCGTTGGTGATCCCATGACGGCAGAAGAGACCGTTCAGGAACTTTTTATGAGGGTCTGGAATAATGCCGAACGTTACGATGCCTCACAGGGGAAGCTGACCACATGGATGTTTGCGATTACGCGTAACATTGCAGTGGACATGCTGAGGCGGAAATCAAAAGGGGCAGCGACTACTTCAGTTGAACACGAGACACTGGCGGCCTATGCCGATGAACATACGAACACGGAAGAAGAAGTGCAACGTAAATGGGAAGGTACCCGGATTAAAGAGGCGTTGTCCCAATTAAACGGTGATCAGCAACAAGTTATAGAATCGATTTATTATGCGGGATTAACCCAGCAGGAAGTATCCAGCCGATTCGGGATTCCGCTGGGTACAGTAAAGAGCCGTGTCAGGCTTGCCATGCGACAGCTCCAAAAGTTGCTGGCCGATGCTGAATTGCATCCGGATGCGGGAAGGGAGGGCATACATCCATGATAGAACGACATGAGGAGTGGTCTGATCTGGCACCGATGTATGTGCTGGGCGGACTGGAAGCAGAGGAAGTGGCGGCGTTTGAAGCGCATATGGCAACTTGCGAACCTTGCCGCCAGGAGGTAAGGGAATTGCAGGAAGTGACTGGCTTCCTGCCACTGGCGGCGGAACCTGTAGCACCGCCGCAAGGCATGCGAGCACGTGTGCTGGGCAACGTGCTCGGACATGTGCAGGAGAGCGCCGAGGCGAAGCCAGCGGCTGCTCCTGCAGAGCCTGAAGCACCTGTGGTGCTTCAGGAAGATCTTGCGCCGCAGCACAAACGTGCGGCGCAACCCGGGCCAGGCTTGCCGCCGGCAACGGCGGTGCCTGCGGCCCGGGTGGAAGAGGCTGCCCAGGCACAGCCATGGCAGCCACAAGCGCGCGCGCGTGCGCGCAGCAGCAGCGCCTGGCGCATAGCCAGTGCCGGCCTAGCGGCCGCGGCACTGTTACTGGGCGTGTACACGGCGCAGCTGCGGAGCCAGATCGACTCGCTGACGCAGCAAGCGGCGGGCTCGTCGGCTACGCAAGAGCAACTGGTGCAGGCACAGGCGCAGAATGCACAGCTGCAAGAGCAGCTGGCATCAGCTCTGAAGCCCGCACAGGGCATGCAGACTGGCGAGGCAGTGAAGCTGAATCCTGCAACGCAGGACATTGTAGCTCAGGGTCTCGCAACCATCGTTATTGACAGCAAAGGCACTCACCTGGTTGTGCAGGCTGAGAACCTGCCGAACCTGGAAGGCAACGAGGCTTTTCAGGTCTGGTTGATCAAAGGAGATACCCCTCAGAATGCGGGTACTTTCCTTAGTCGTGACGGAACGGGAGCAGTATACTACACATTGGATTCGGCCAACGACTATGATACGGTTGCCATCACGCTTGAACCGGATGCAATGGGAGATGAGCCACGCGGTACGATGATTCTGGCTGCCAAGATTAAAGGATAAATATAGGATATATCACCAAAGGCTGCTCCGTCGTGGAGCAGCCTTTTTGTGTTTTCCAGTTCTGATGCCCATCCATTGGATTTTATTAATTTTTTTAGTCGGAGCAACCGATAAACAAATAGAAGGCAATACCCTTAATCTCCCTGTATCTCAAGGGAGAACTGGTTGCACATAGAGAGTGAGGGGTTCAGTTGGAAGCATACCGTTCATTTATCTTTCGCCTGATACGCAATTATCTGATCGGTTCACTGGCCGCTGTTTTTGTTGTCGGTACAGTAGTTATGGTATCTACTCTGCAAATACCCAATATTCAATTTGTTCGGCTCATCTTCATTGTACTGATTTCACTCTTGTTCATGCTGGTTGCAGAATTAATTACGCTGTGGGTGCAGCTTGGCCCCATAAGACAATTTTTCAATTCCGAGCATCACGAGAGAGACGAATTGAACCACATGTATGAGAAAATTCATCGTTTTCCGGGACAGACCATATATCGGATCATGGGTCCGCACATGCTTGGTTTCTCACTTCCGGCAGCCGGATTAACATTATGGATGATATCCACAGGGTGGCTTGAATTTCCTTACTTCTATACTGTCGTGGCCGCTGCGTGTGCCTTTCTGATTGCCATCATGCATGCGCTGATTGAGTATTACCTAACGGTGCGGGCGATTAGACCCCTGTTACTTGAGATTCGTCATCGAGGCAAAGTCCAATACGGGATGGAACCTTCACTGGGAGGGCGCATCCTGGTATCGATCCAGCGTAAATTTCAGCTAAGTACGGCACTGATTGGATTATTTCCTCTTTTTCTATTTTTCCTGGCTACATATATCAGACTTCAGTATATGGACAGTGAATTTGCGAAAGAGTACATACTGTGGGGAATTCTCATCGTTGTTCTGGGCGCGGGGTTTGCGCTGGTGGGAAGCTGGCTGTTGATTCGTGATGTTCGTGATCCAGTTGCTGAACTGACGCATGAGATGAACCGAATTCAGGGGGGAGATCTTGGCAGACGAGCTCCGGATCTATATGCGGATGAGTTTTCGGCACTGATCTCCGGTTTTAATATGATGATTAATCGGCTGGAGATGAGACAGGAACGCAATCGACAGCTGTTGCAAAGTTATTTTTCTACGCTGGCTGCTGCTTTAGACGCCCGAGATAAGTACACGGCAGGACATTCCATGCGTGTGGCAGAGTATTCGCTGATGATTGGTAAGCTGAGCGGAATGAGTGAGGAACAGGCGGATTTATTGTACAAATCAGCCCTGCTTCATGATATCGGGAAAATCGGCATACCTGATGAGGTGTTGCTGAAGGATGGAAAACTAAGCGATGAAGAATTCGCAATTATTCAGACACATCCCGTGCAGGGAGAGAGTATTCTGCTCCAGATAGAACCCATTGATGCCATGGCTGACTTTCTGCCTGGTGTACGATCTCACCATGAGAGATATGATGGCAAAGGGTATCCGGATGGGATGGCAGGCGATGAGATTCCGCTATTTGGCCGCATCATTGCGGTAGCGGATGCCTTTGATGCCATGACGTCTGATCGACCATACCGGAATGGGATGAGTCATGAGAAAGCGCTAACGATTTTGGAAGAAGGAAAAGGGACCCAATGGGACCCCTATTTTGCAGGTTTGTTTATTGATGAATGGAGACGACAACAGCATCTTCAGAAACCATCGAAGTGAGGGATCAGCTGATCCCCTCTGTCCACTTCGATTCTTTTCTGCGTCTCCGGTGAAGAGCGAGGCCTGTTATGATGGTGAGAACACACTCGCCGAGTATGACTGCACCCAAGGCGTCATAGATCACATGTTGTTTGATCATTAGCGTGGATACTATAATAGTTGCTGCCCCGGCGGCGACCAAAATCTTGATGGGTTTGCGGATACTTGGAACCGAGAGAACAGCACGCATAACCAGATAAGAGTGAAGAGAATGAATACTTGGAAAACAATTATAAGGACGATCCTGGCTATAGAGCCATCCGAGAACAGATGCTCCCAGGCCAGTACCCGTCAGTTCCGGGCGCGGTACCATGGTCTGAAAGTTGAAGTAGATCAGATAACATATCCAGACACAGATATTCATGGATAACAAGACGCGGTAATACGTCAGGCGATCCTTGGCACACAGGTAAGCGAGCACACCGAATACAAACGGGTACCAGCCCAAATATGGAATGGACATGCCAGGCACGTAGGGAATGATCCGGTCGAGTGGCGAATCAAGCACTACGAACCCGCGTTCTGGACTATTAAGAATATCATAGAAGAGCCCCATGACGGCCAAAGACAGCATTAAACTCAATGACAGCCAATAGGATTTGCTTTTTAACAATTGCACAACACCTTTTCTCCTTTCATTCATGCTCCAGAGGAACATGACCCCAGCAAATAACTAATTCAAATTTAAACAACAATATATTCTACTACGACCAGCGCACAAATTGAATCCTGATTTGTGTATTTTTGTGTATTTTTTTGACGAAGAAGGAATGCCGAAGCTTCAATGGGCATGATATGATAGACACACATACGGACGAAGGTAATTTGGCCAGTAAAGTCGGTTCAACAGGAGTGAGTGAATGCAATTTTCAAAAATGTTCGTATTGAATATGGGGATGCTTATTACCATTGCATATCTTGCCAGTGTGTTCTATAAATATGTCGTAATACGTACCTCTTCCCAAGTGAAGCAGATCAGCTCCGTGCTTGTCCTTATATTTGCAGGTTGGATCAGTACGGTTTTTGGGTTTCAACTCACCGATGAAGTGGTCTTTGATCTTCGATATGTTCCTTTAATTGTTGCCGTTCTAACGTATAGACAACCCTATAGCGTAATTATCGTGGGTATTGGAATTGGGCTGTCGAGGCTGACTTTTGGCATCACGGATGCTACATTGGCGGCAGTACTTAACATGTCTATTTTGGGCGTGATATGTGCAGGTCTGAATATATGGATGAGACGCAGCAACTACAGGCTGATTATTAAAGGAATCCTTGTTACAGTTATCGTCAATGTGGTCAATAGTGTAAACATTGCTATCGTTGGTGTGATCCCGGCTACATACTTCTTTTCACATATTATGCCTTATACACTCCCTACAGGTATTTTGCTGAGCCTTATTTTTGCATTTATTTTACGTGATTTTCAGAATGAACAGAATCGTATTTTGCTGATCCAGAGTACAAACCGGCTTTTATCTGTGCAAAAGGAAGAGTTACAGAAAGCCCAGATTGTACTGGAGGATCGAGCGAAACAATTGATGATTGCCTCACAGTACAAATCCGAATTTCTCGCCAATATGTCCCATGAACTGCGTACACCACTGAACAGTGTCATTAACTTTGCCCAGATGATCAGCGAGAATGCCGACACGATGGATCAGGAGGATATTGTACGTTTTGCCAATATGATCGACCACTCCGGGCAGGAACTGCTTACGCTCATTAACGATATTCTGGATCTTTCCAAAGTAGAAGCGGGGCGGCTGGATATTGTACTGGAGGATATCAGTGTCGCACAACTTACAGAAGATGCCATGAGCCACTTTCAGCTTGTTGCCGAGAAAAAAGGTATTCAGTTGGTTCTGGACAAAAAACCGGGACTGCCCGAGACGCTCTGGTCTGATCCCCAGCGGGTTCAACAGATTTTGCGGAATCTGATGTCCAATGCCATCAAGTTCACTCACCGGGGGAAGGTCACGCTGACCGTAAGCACCAAGCAGATTAAGAATGCAGGTATTCAGAATCGATGGCTTATTTTCTCCGTTCAGGATACAGGCATTGGTATTTCGGAGGACAAGCATCATTCCATATTTGAAGCATTTCAGCAGGCTGACGGGTCGATTAGTCGAAAATTTGGCGGTACCGGACTAGGCTTGTCGATCAGTCGGGATTTAGCGAGATTACTGGGGGGATCGATTGAACTGGAGAGCGCTGAAGGTAAAGGAAGCACCTTCTATCTCTATCTTCCGTTGGACCGTGAAAAAATGAGTTGACAACCTTCGCGCCGTGAGTAGAATTTGGGATGACAACTAGCATCGACCGGCTTTTGAGACCCGGTCTAAGGAGTGTATCCCCATACAGAAGACGGTCAACGTTAACCCTCCCCCGTTAGCAAGCAAACCACGGCGCAAGGGTTCGACACAACGCACGAATTTATCGATTGCAACATGGGAGGGTGTACCGGCAATTATTTTACAGACCTTGCTGGGAGGCCCATTTTTAACCGGATTTCTGCTGTACCTTGGGGCCGGGTCGAGACATATCGGCTTTGTGCTCGCGATTACGACGTTTGTAAACATTGCCCAGATCGGAGCAGCTTACTGGATGCAGCGTATTCGCAGCCGTAAACGCATGCTGCTGTTATTTGTGGGCACACATCGCATCTTGTGGAGTGCAACGGGACTGATCCCGTTTATATTCCCCAAAGAGTGGTGGGTAAGTGTATATATTGGCGTGTATACGGTTGCTTTTATATCAAATACCATCGGCGGTATGATCTGGACTTCACTAATTGGCGATATCGTACCTGCTAAGGTGAGAGGGCGTTATTTTGGAATTCGAAATACGATTCTGAATGCTCTTGGAAGCGTATGCTTATTTGCAGGCGGTATTGTTTTGGACCGTTACCCGGGAGAAATGGGCTTTCTGATCCTGTTTATTCCGGTGTGGATATGTGCTATTGCCAATACAGTCATCTATTTCTTCTATCCGGACGTTCCCTTCGAACGTTCTACCGAAAAGGTTTTCTGGCGCATGTTCATCAAGCCGTTCCAGGATCGTTCTTTCCTGAAAGCAACGCTGTTCCTGGCTTCATGGTTATTGATCCAGACCTTGATTGTTCCGCTTTATTCCTATGTTATGCTCGATTTATTGAACATCAATTATCAGACGGTATCCCTGATCACGGTAGTCCAGACGCTGGTCATGATGGCCGGGTTCTATGTTTGGGGTAATCTGAATGCCAGATTCAGCAACAAAACCCTGTTGTTTTGGACGTTGCCAGTCATTGCACTCTCCTGTTTGTCGTGGGGTTTAATGTCGTTCATGCCCGTATTGATCGCACTATTTCTATCTCATATCTTCCTTGGGATCGGTGTAGGTGGATTTAACCAGCTGGCATTTAACTTTACGATTGGAGACACACCCAAAAGTGAAAGACCGATGTTTGTCGCGGTGTATTCGGCTCTGACCGGAGTCACTTCGTTTCTCGGGCCGTTGTTGGGTGGCTGGTTGTATGAAAAGATGGAAACCTGGTCCGATGCGCTGGCCTGGATCTCAGCCTATGGATTTCAGATGGGGGTTGGTGTCGTGATGCTGATTCTGACATTTACCCTTGGACGTCGTGTACTGTTAAAATAGATATTGAATATTTACACGGGCACTTCGATGACAGAACAACCTTGTAAATATTTAGATTGATCATATGTATCTGGTATGACTTCAAAAAAAGATGGCGAAGTGGAGGGATGTATTTGAAGCGTCTCGAACGGAAAGCCATGGTGATTGGAGCCACGGGGCTTGTAGGTGAATTACTGGTTCATAGTCTGCTGGAGCACCCGGCATACAGCTTGGTTCGCGTTCTGGTTAGACGTCCGCTTGAGCTGCAACATCCCAAACTGGAACAGCATGTGGTGGACTGGGAACAGCTGGAGAGCCAAGACCACTTATTCGATGGAATCGATGACCTGTACTGTTGTTTGGGGACAACGATCAAAAAAGCAGGCAGTCAGGACAATTTCCGTCAGGTAGATTATCATTACCCGGTTCGTGCAGCTACGATTGCGAAGCAACATGGTGTATCACAGATGCTAGTGATCTCCTCCATGGGAGCGAGTGCAGATTCCCGTGTCTTTTACAGTCGGACCAAAGGGGAAATGGAGGATGCATTGTCCGATATCGGTTTTCCGTCATTGCATATCTTCCGCCCTTCCTTGATTCTGGGAGATCGAAACGAGAAGCGGTTTGGTGAGCAGATGGCTGCCTATGCCATGAAGTTTCTGGATCGCTGGATGAAAGGCAGAGCGGACAAATACCGGGCGGTCCACGCCGCAACTATTGCACAGGCCATGACCAATATTGCGCTGGTGCAAGCCAAGGGAAACCATGTGTATTCAAATGAAGTCATTCATGTCCTTGGTGTGGACGGGGGCTAAGAAACCTTTGAACGAGCTGTTTGCTTCATGTGGCTAGTGAGGAGCGTTTCTCGCTTGAGGTAGATCGTGGTATAATAGGCAACAAAAATGAGTTCGAACCCTGACTCCATGCGGCAGCAGGATAACGAACACAAAGGAGAACTCGTCCATGAAAAAACCAATCTCTACCGATCATGCGCCAGGCGCCATTGGTCCATACAGTCAAGCCGTTGATGCAGGCGATTTCATCTACACTTCCGGACAGCTTGGTCTGAATCCTCAAACGGGAGAGTTCGGCGCAGATGTACAGGAGCAGACACGTCTGTCTTTGAGCAATGTGAAGGCTATCCTTGAAGCAGCAGGTACAAGTATGGATAAAATCGTGAAAACGACGGTGTTCCTGAAGGACATGAACGACTTCGTTCCTGTGAATGAAGTGTATAGCACGTTCTTCGAACAGCCTTATCCTGCACGCAGTGCAGTGGAAGTTGCTCGTTTACCAAAAGATGCACTGGTGGAGATTGAAGTTATTGCCCTGAAATAGGACAACCTTATTCGTTCTTTTATACATAAACAGCCGATTCAGGTCGAAGACCAGAATCGGCTGTTTGCTTTTATGTTTTTTCGTTATATTTAAGCGTTATATTTGAAGTAAACTACTCAATCGCGATCTTGATTCCGGGCGAAGAACAGCCATACCGCATAGATGGCCAGGACGATCGCAATGATGATTGCCGTATAATATACGGAAGTGACATCCTTCTGTTTAAGTGCAATGGCGATATATGCCCATGTGAATACAAGTGGGTATATGCTATCGCGATAACGGAAGCTAACGAGAACAGCCAGCACCATACCGACAATCAGCATAATGATCGTCCAGGTTGGTTCGCTGATACCAAAACCATCCCAGCCAATTTTATATAACAGTACAGCTGCATTGACAATCGTTGCCACGCTAATCCATCCAAGATAGATGCTGAATGGTAGCTTCACAAGCCAGATCTCAGCAGTGGTTGGAACCGTAATGGTACGTGTTTTTACATACAGCATGATCAGGCACAACAGAAGCATTACAATAATCAGTAAAGCGAGACCGGTCTGCAAGTTTTGAAAAGCAAAAATCCAGGCTACGTTGAAAGCACAGCTTGCCAGGAACCAATACCCGAGACGGGTAATCGAATCCCTTTTCCAGGAAGCGGGCACGAACTGATAGATCACAAACCCTGCTAATAGCAGGTAGATCAAACCCCATATAGAGAAGGCATAGCCAGAAGGTGTGAGTAGCACAGGATACATATCCGATACTTCTTTATTGGTCTTGCCCCCGATCGGCAGAGCGTTGGAGAGGTAGTTCACGATAATTACAGCGATAAAACCAATGGCGTTTAACCACTTGTACGGATTGTTACGTGACATTGTGTTTCCTCCTTGGTTTAACGAATGAATGAACCACGGGTCAGTCTACAATGAATATACCCAGTTCTTGCACATTCTAATAACAGCCGCAAAAAATTCACAAGTTGATCCTTCAGATCCTTGTGCTCTGCCGCTTATGTTGGAACGGCACTCTGTCCCAATGTACGCGAAACGAAGCAGAAATATGTCCATGCCCACGATGTCCCACTAGAAGAGGAGGAAGAGAAATGCTCACAAGAGAAACGATGGAGCAACAGCAAACCTGGTTCTATGTAGTTGCACTGTTCGTAGGGGCAGCGATAGGGCTGAGTAATCCGGTATGGGGGAATGTTTTACACTACACTGTGTCCCCGGTTCTTGCCGTTCTGTTATACAGCATGTTTGTACAGATTCCCTTTTTACAGTTAAAAGAGTCCTGGTCGAATCTTCGATTTATGGTGGCGCTACTGGTGGCTAATTTTATCGTAGTACCTGTAGTTGTATGGTTGCTCACACTTGTCTTTCCGCAATCACCAGGCGTTCTGATCGGAGTCTATCTGGTACTGTTAACTCCCTGTATTGATTACGTCATTGTGTTCACACAGCTCGGCCGGGGCAATGAGAAGCTGATGCTCGCCGCAACACCTTTTTTATTTGTTATACAAATGATCCTGTTGCCGTTTTATTTATGGTTATTGATGGGTACCGAGATAGCGCAGATCATGCAGTTAGGGCCGTTTGTAGAGGCTTTTTTTGTTCCTGATCGTTATTCCACTGCTGCTCGCTGTTGTTACACAAGTTTTCTCCAGAGGTAAAGCGAGCGGGGAGTGGGTCATAAATGCGACGGCATGGCTCCCGGTTCCGATGATGGCACTTGCGCTGATCGTGGTTGTCGCTTCCCAGATTGGCAAAGTCTACAATGATATGGCGATTATCGTAAACGTGATCCCGATCTACATTGCTTTTCTGATCATTATGCCTTGGATATCTCGGATCATTGCTAATTGGTTTCGATTGAATACAGGCGCAGGGCGGGCGTTGATTTTCAGTTCAGCCACACGGAATTCGTTGGTTGTTCTGCCACTGGCGCTGGCACTCCCGCCAGAATGGGCAACTATCGCTGCGGCTGTTATTGTTACACAGACGATGGTGGAGCTTGCAGGGGAGATAGTCTACATTCGACTTGTACCTGCGGTGATTTTGCGGGATCGGTAAGCGTACTAGGGTGTGTCTATGTTATGATATATTACAATTAATAAAACCATTTTTGGTAAATAAAAGGGGGATGTGAGAATCCCTATTTATCGAAAGATTATGTTCTACCTGGATATTGTCCTATTACTGTTCAGCCTCATCTATTTCCCCGTAGTAGCTCATAAGACAGGAAATAATATGGCTTATGGATTTATGGCTGTAATTTTAATAGGTACAATCTCTCGGATCGTATCCTATCTTAGAAAAGAAAGAGTCAACAAATCGTCATGATATAGGCTATTTTCTGTAAAAGTAAAATTAAAAAGAGTACTTCCGATGGGTTATGCCGGGAGTACTCTTTTTAATTCGGATCAAATACTCATTACGTACCCGCCTCCAATAATGTTTTACGATATTCCGCTGGCGTGATGCCCTCCATTTTTTTGAACACTTTGCTGAAATACTTTTCATCTTGGAATCCAACCATCTCCGAGATTTTGGCGACACGCAGGGAAGGATTTTGTAGTAACAGCTTGGCGTTGTTGATACGCAGTTTGCCCAGATATTCCGACCAATTCAGACCAAATTGCTGTTTGAATTTACGGGAGATATACTCCCGGCTCAGATAGAAACGCGCGGCAATCTGCTGTAAGGACAGGTCCTCCTGATAATGGGCGTCCATATAACGTGCAATCTCACTCATGGGATCAGGATTGGCGTGGTGATGAGCGGTGAGCGCCTTACCGGCCGCGAGCAGTCGTTGTTCCAATGATGAACGAAGCAGGGGGAAGGATAACAGTCCTTCAGCGTCCAAAGGTAACTCGGCAAAGGGAATAGACTGTTCCTCCGTCACTTCTTCCTCATGGAATGACGAACCTGCCGTATCATCAAGCCAGCGGCTCAGCATCCATTCCAGCTCATCGATCCATTGCTGGATCTGCTCAGCACTGACAACCGCAAGATCAGTAATCGGGTCAAGCCACTCGGCGACCGCAGCAGATACACTGGAAGCCCGGCAACTCATGGCTGCCATACGCAGGGGTTCTTCATGGGCGGTTAAACGCCTGATTTTATTTCCATTTGATGATTCCACTGAGGCATGGATTCGCTGTTTAATTTGCACAGCATTACGTCGCCACAGCCTTGAACTTGCTTCCAGATAGGCCGCTGAGATTCCGCCAGGGTAAGACTCACAGGTGGAGATGCCAAAATGAAGCCGGCGCTGAATCGTCTGCTCCAATCCCTGATTGACCTTGTCCAGAATATGTTCCAATGAAGTGGATGGACCCCAATGCAGCAGAACAATCTCGTCCGGTTGATCCAACTGACGAAACATTACGCCTTCGTCTGGTGTGGATAACATCTCGGCACAGATATTGAGCACCGAGAACACAAGCAGGTCCGGTTGACTGCGGTATTTTGCCAGACAATCTGCATCCAGATGGGACAGGCTGGTGACAGCGACACTACAGACAGAGATTAGACGGGGGAGATTTAACTCATCCTGCAATCGCTGCATGTGTGATGGGCTGCTGCCTCTTCCGACGGCAAGTTCGGTGAGCAGACGATCCTGGTAGTGGGGGCGCATTCGATTAACAACAATGGATTGCCTGGTGGATTGTATCCGAATGGCGTCTTCCTCTTCCCAAGCTGTAACGGCCTTTAATAGAGATGCATTCAGCTCATCTGCTTCCACAGGTTTCAGGAGGTAGTCCATGCCACCATGTCTGATTGCATGCCTCACGAGTTCAAAATCATCATATCCACTGATAACCAGCACCTTGCTGTGCGGGGTATGAGCCGATATCCATTCAAGCAATGCCATACCGTCCTTGCCCGGCATCCGCATGTCACTGAGTATGATTTGAGGTTGATGTGCCGTGATGGCGGCGATGGCTTCATCCCCGTCTGCTGCTTCAAGTAATGTATCAATGCCAAACTCTTCCCAATGACCAAGCAACCTTATGGCATCGCGGACATGTTTTTCATCATCTACAAGCAGTGCCTTCATGTTGTTCACTCTCCCGCGTATAGTTTAACCGTAATCTTCACACCATTGGGTTCCTGATTGTTGATCTCAAGCCTGGCTGAGTGACCGGGATGTGAGTTCAATTGAAGTCGGCGTATTACATTTCGTAGACCGATGGATTCAGACTCGTCGGATTCTTGTGTGGATAACCCGGTTGTTGTATGACTTGGATGCAGCCATCCGCGGATCTCCAGTAATTTATCTTCAGGTATGGAGGGGCCGTTATTATTCAGTTCTATTTCAATCCAATGATCGTTGATCCGGCGGCTGGATAGGGATATGTGACCTTTGCCAGGCTGAATATCTGCTCCATGTTTGAAATAGTTTTCAATTAAAGGTTGTAACGTCATTCTTGGCATTTCGACAGATAGAGTATCTTCGGCAAAATCCAAATCCACCTCAAGGCGGTCACCAAACCGCTCCTGCTGTAGTTCCAGATATAATCGGGCATGCTCCGCCTCTTCGCGTAAGGTCACGCAGGTCTGATCCCGCATGCTGTAGCGCAGCATTTTGGACAGGCTAGAGAGTAGTATATACGCCCGTTGTCCCTGATGTTGAAGGGCAAGTGTACCGATCGATTGCAGTGTGTTATATAGAAAATGCGGATGAATCTGCGCTTGCAACGCTTTGAGTTGATTTGTTTTATTGGCGATCTCGAGTCGATATTCCCGCAAAATAAGATTGTTTACCGTATCCATCATATCTCGGAAATGACGAGCGAGCACTCCGAATTCATCTCGGCTGGATAGATGGATATCCACATGCAGACGCCCGGCTTGAATCTGGTTCATATACCGCATGAGTTGCTTGAGCGGACCGGTGATTCGGATGGAGATGAACAAGGTTGCAACAATGACCAATACTAGTGCCGCAATGGCAATCATCGCGTTATTCCACGTAAGTGTGGTGGCTCTGGCATATAACGTCTCATTTGGGATCTGTTTGACGATGGTCCAATCGGCGTACGTGCTGCCAAGTTGCTGGTATACATACATGGAACGATCCTGTTCAAAATGCCCTGCAACATTCTGGGCTGTACCTAAGCTAGATCGCGCGATATTCAGTTCACTAGCCGTTTCCTCTCGTAGTGCATCCGTATGATTGACCTCGGAACGTCCTTGGTAAATGATCTGATTCTGACCATCCACCACATAGATCTGTTCCTTAGCCGGATCATACAGCCTGCTACAGATTGCTGCAATGGTATTCATATTCAGATCAATGGCGAGTACACCCAGACGCTCAGTGGACGGAATATCCTTGATCACCCGATGCAGGGTAATGACCGTTCTGGCAGGGTCATCGGGGGAGGCAGCCTTGAATCCGTACGTGTGACTCATATGGGCCGATTCCACCCAGATATCCGGGCTGTCACCGCTTGTTTTTCCATGAAGCGAGCCGGAATAGGCCTGTTTGCGTTCCTCCCGCTTCGGAAAGGGATTTGTAATTAAGGTGGATTGATTGGCGGCAAAAGAGTGCAAATACAGCTGGAATACATCCGGCACAGCCGCGCGTATTGTCTGCAAAGTGGTATAGACTTCGGCAACCGCACGATAATCACCAGGAATTTTTGCCAAGTTACGCAGAAAGTTCGGGTCGTTATACACAGCGAGCGACGCTCTGGCCACGTTATCCACATAGTTATTGAGATTGGTGGACGCTTGGTAGATCAGGCGTTTGTTTTCTTCCACAGCTTGTTCCCGCAGGGCTGTCTTGGTCTGGATAAACGTCATGCTGATCGATGCGAGCAGCGGAAGGGTGGTAGCAATGAGCATAAAAGCAATCAATTTGGTGCGTATACTGTAGTATTTGGACATCGGAACACCCCTTCTGGTTGCAGGTTAAGAGAGGACAATATTTTACCCCCAACTGTTCACAAGGGTCGGTGTTTCCCTCGGTGATAATGGGGTTTAATAGAAAAAGAGACCAATTTCATCCATCTATAGAAGGGGAGAACGATATGAAGCATCGCAAATCTTCACAGCTGTTACAGCAGCTTGTGTTCGTGGGTCCCTCCATCGTGTTTTTTATTCTCATCATCGTGGTCCCTTTCCTGCTTGGCATGGTGTATTCCTTCACGGATTGGAACGGGGTATCCGAGAACATTAATTGGGTAGGGTTTGATAACTTCGTGCATGTGTTTGCGAATGATCCCAAGTTCCAAACGGCGTTTTGGTTTACGGTGCGCTTCACCGTGGTTGGTGTGGTACTGACCAATGTGATTGGCTTTTTCCTGGCGTATTTTCTGACCAAACCGCTCAAGACGAGAAACATTCTGCGTACGATCTTTTTTATGCCTAACGTGATCGGTGGGTTGTTGCTCGGCTTTATCTGGCAGTTCATATTTGTGAAAGGGTTTTCAGCAGTAGGCGATGTAACCGGCTGGTCATTCTTCAACCTTCCTTGGCTGGGAGACGAACCAACCGCCTTCTGGGGAATCGTGATTGTGTTTGTATGGCAGACCGCAGGATATCTGATGGTCATCTACATCTCATCTCTGACAAATGTATCCCCTGATCTGCTGGAAGCCGCCGAGATTGATGGCGCAAGTCGCTGGCAGGTACTGCGGAGCATCATTCTTCCGCTCATTATGCCAGGTGTAACGATCTGTCTGTTCCTAGCGATCTCCTGGTCGTTCAAAATGTTCGATCTCAATCTGTCACTGACCAAAGGTGGACCGTTCGGATCGACAGAGTCGGTTGCACTTAATATTTACAATGAAGCCTTTGTAAATAACAGATATGGCATCGGAACCGCCAAAGCGCTCGTGTTCTTCGTAATCGTTGCCATCATCACCATGATTCAGGTACGTCTGACGAAGAGCAAGGAGGTAGAAGCCTAATGGAGACGACAAAAAATTACCGCTTCAGTACCATTGTAACCGAGATTGTCATGGTACTCCTTGGACTTTTATTCCTGGTTCCGTTTTACTTCCTGTTCGTGAATTCGGTCAAAACCTTCGGTGATCTACTCACCAATTCGGCTGCATGGCCGGAAGTATTTCAGTGGGGCAATTATGCTAACGCTTGGGAGAAAATTAACTTCCCGTCCGCGCTGATGAACTCGCTTATCGTTACTGTGGTCAGCAATCTGTTGCTTGTGCTGATCAGTTCCATGGCCGCGTACCGAATGGTCCGCAGCGATACCCGGTTCAACCGTATTTTGTTCGGCATGTTCATTGCCGCTATGGTGATTCCGTTCCAGTCTATCATGATTCCACTTGTTACTGTAACCAGTAATCTGGGATTGATCGACAGCCTTGGCGGCCTCATTATCTGTTATCTCGGTTTCGGGGCACCGATGTCTGTCTTCCTGTTCCACGGATTCGTAAAATCCGTCCCACTGGAGATTGAGGAAGCGGCTCGTGTGGATGGAAGCTCGGTCTACGGAGTGTTCTTCCGGATCGTATTTCCACTCATGAAACCGATGTATGTAACCGTCATCATTCTGAACACACTCTGGATCTGGAATGATTATCTGCTTCCATCGCTGATCCTGCAAAGCTCCAACCTGCGTACGATCCCAATTGCGACTTTTGCACTCTTCGGTCAATATACGAAGCAATGGGATCTGGCTTTGCCGGCACTTGTGCTCGGTATTATGCCGATCATTATCTTCTTCCTGCTGATGCAGAAGTACATCATTCAGGGGATTACGGCTGGATCAGTTAAAGGGTGAGGGTGCGAGTGCAGGGTCGCTGTGGGAGAGTGCGAGTGCAGGTCGCTGGCGGGATCAAGTTGCGCTTTCGGTCGCTGTTGCTCCTCGGTGGCCTGAATGTATTAGGGCAAGGAAGCCACCGAGTATCAAAGGCGAACGCTCCGCTCCTACATCGCATCCTGATCCCTTTGCTCCCACCTCGCACGGAGGTGTGCAAAGGGAGTCATGCCCGCATAGCTTGGGCACGACTCCTGGGGAAAGAGCAATAAAGAGAAAAGACCAAGAATGAAATGATTTTAAGACCAGGTTTGATAAGGCAGAAGGTGAGTGTATAAGGGCAGGGTCGCTGCGGGATCAAGTTGCGCTTTCGGTCGCTGTTGCTCCTCGGTGTCCTGAATGTATTAGGGCAAGGAAGCCACCGAGTATCAAAGGCGAACGCTCCGCTCCTCCATCGCATCCTGATCCCTTTGCTCCCACCTCGCACGGAGGTGTGCAAAGGGAGTCATGCCCGCATAGCTTGGGCATGACTCCTGAAGAGAAAGCATCGATAAAGAGAAAAGATCAATAAAGATGCTTGTATAGCCAGGAACTTCTTCTGCAGAGTGAGGGTATGCTCCCTGTTCAAAGCGCTAACGAACCCACCGCATCTTAATAGGTGGATAATCAAGGAATACAAATTGTAACGAATCTCTGAAACGTTATTCGGTTACAAAACAGCGTCAGAGGCTTAAAATTCGACCAAATCGACGAAATAACGTCGCTGTGATTCGTTAGAATTGGAACCTGTGCAAATAGGTGCGAATAACGTGCGCTCGGTTCGTTAGAATGAAAACACGCTTCAAGGGAAGGTTATTCTGTCATCGGAGTGCCAGTGTAAATATTCATTAGTGGAACGGTTATACTGAAACTACTATAGGGAGAGTGTATGTATGAAAAGAATGACAAAGTTGACGTTGCTTATGCTGATTGCTTTTTCGGTAATGCTCGCGGGTTGTGGCAATGGAGATAAGAGTGGCAGTCCGGTCAACACGGATGCTCAAGGTGGTGGCGAGGCTGCTGCTGGAGATAAAACCATTAAAATCTTCCAATTCAAAGTCGAAATCGCGGAAGCGCTCAATCGTCTCAAAGCGGAATATGAATCCTCCCATCCAGGTGTCAAACTGGACATTCAGACTGTAGGTGGCGGCAGTGACTACGGTGCTGCATTAAAAGCCAAGTTTGCCGCTGGCGAACAACCGGACATTTTCAACGTAGGTGGTTATCGTGAATTGGATACATGGCTTGAATATCTGGAAGATCTGTCTGGAGAATCATGGGCCAAGGATGCACTCGAAGTAGCCAAAGAGCCAATGACCAAAGACGGCAAACTCTACGGACAGCCGCTCGCGCTGGAGGGTTATGGTTTCATTTATAACAAAGACCTCTTCCAAAAAGCAGGTATTACCGAAATTCCAACGACACTGGAACAATTGGATCAAGCTGCACAGAAACTTCAAGCCGCAGGCATTACCCCATTCTCTAATGGATATCAAGAGTGGTGGGTGCTGGGCAATCATAACGTAAACGTCGCATTTGCAAATCAGGCAGATCCGGTTAAATTCATCCAAGGACTCAACGAAAGTACGGAGAAGATTCCTGGGAACCAAGTGTTCGCCGACTGGATTAACTTGCTCGACTTAACGCTGAAATACAGCAACAAAAACCCGCTGACAACCGACTACAATACGCAAGTTACGTTGTTTGCGAGTGGAGAAGCGGCGATGATGCAACAAGGGAACTGGACTCAAGTACAGATCGATGGAATCGATCCAGATCTGAATCTGGGTATCCTCCCAATGCCAATTAACAATGAACCCAATGACAAATTGTTTGTCGGCGTGCCGAACTATTGGGTTGTGAACAAGAATTCCCAAGTGAAACCGGAAGCAAAAGAGTTTTTGGAATGGCTCGTAACTTCGGATATCGGGAAACAATACATGACAAAAGAATTCAAATTCATTCCGGCGTTCAGTTCCATCACGGCATCCGAAGAGGATCTGGGTGACCTCGCCACAGAGATCATGAAGTATAGCCAGGAAAATAAAACACTCAGCTGGAACTTCAACCGTTTCCCTGAAGGGGTTCCACAAGAGTATGGCAGCACAATTCAGGCTTACGTTGCAGGCAAATCGGATAAAGCCGGATTGCTCGACGCATTGCAACAGAACTGGGATAGTCTGAAAAAATAATCCGGATCATGGACGGTTTACTATCTGGTCATATTGATTAAAAAGGATGATCCGACCGAAGCTTCAATTTAGGGTAGTTATCCAAATTAACTAGTATCCACAGGTTACCAAAGAAAAAGTTGGCCAATTGAAACAGGTTAGCCAGAAATCTTATTCTGGTTGGCCTGTTTTTGTTTTTCCGAGGAGCCAATGACGCTCTCTGAAAAGTTCAAAGTCAGCTATATTCCTGAAATGTGGATAACCTCAAAGCGGTTTAACGATCTAATGACTTATTTAACACAGAGTTAATACTATATGTGGATATCCTGTGTGTATAACACTCTAAATGTGGACAAGTATGGAGTAGCTGGAGTGGGAGGTCCTCTTTTGTTAACAGAAATACTTGTTTTCAACTGTTTAGTACTGTATAGTTCTAAATATGACAAATCCAAAAATGAACACGGGACCCGCCAAATCCAAAAGTACCAATCCGGTGAACCGGACCAAGGCAGTTGAAGTGGCGGCACAATTATTTCTGCGTCAGGGGTACAGCTACGTCAGCATGGATGAGGTCGTGCGAGTGAGTGGGGTATCCAAGTCAAATATTTATTATCATTTTAAAAACAAGGAGGAGCTGCTCCAGGCCGTGGTACAATACTGGATTGCCCAGTATGAGTCGGAGCTGTACCTGCTACTCAGTCAGCGTGAACGAGGAGTGGAGGAGCGTATCTACTCATTCATGGCATTGCTGTCGGCAGGTATTGAGGGCCGAAATTACGAAGGGAGCTGTCCCTTTGTTACGTTATATATGCAGACACCGGACAGTGCACCCCAAGTGAAGGAAAGCATATCCAGATTCTTTCGTGAACTTAGACCGATGGTGGAGAAGTTGTTTCAGCAAGGTTTGGATCGCGGTGAATTTCGCAAAGAAATCGAACCGGGACCGGCTGCGTTGTTGTTTATTGCCGCATTGGAAGGTTCACTAATCCTAGCGGGAACTGCCCGTGATGTTGGGATTATTGAACAATCGGCACGTACGTTTTGTCAGATGCTTCGTTAATCGAAGCTCTTTTTTTGAATATAACTAGTACTGTGTAGTACTAAAAGGAGCCGTAACAGAATGAATGTACATACTAACCGTGTATCCAATGAAGAAAACACTGCAGCACATTCAACAAACATGAATCAGGTAATAAGTAAGTCTGATATGGCAAGTACGACCATTTTTATGACAGGAAGTACAGGTTTTATCGGCAAAGAAACGGTCAAACAACTCACGCAGGGAGACGCACAATTGCTCTTGCTGGTTCGTTCGGAACAGCGAGCCAGAACTGTGCTGAAGGCTTATGGAGTGAAGGATCTCGACCGGATTACCTTTATTAAAGGTGATTTGTCCATTTCGGGTCTTGGCCTTACCGCACCAGATCGGGAGCGTGCTCTTGAAGCGAATGTGATCATGCATGCGGGAGGAACGATGGACGTCACTTTGGAACGAAAAGTAGCCGAGCAGATATTCATGAACGGGGCCAGGGAACTGGCACAGCTAGCACAGGAAATCCACTCTACTCATGGATTGAGACACTTTATCCACGTTGTTGGTTATATGAGTCCTTATGGAGAGCGGAATGAACAGGGGAATTATCTACAGGTTGAGCATGTGGATAACAATGAAAGTGCATATGAAGAGATGAAGTTCCATGCCGATCTGCACATTCGCGAGCATGCAGAACAGCATCACTATCCCTTATCCGTTGTAAATCCGAGTACAGTGGTTGGGCCACGTCCTACAGGTGAAACCGAGCAAACGGGTGGGATTGGGCTGCTCATTCAGGCGATTCAGAAAGGACTTATGCCGGTAGTGCCGGGAGGTTCATCCTATTGGTTACCGCTTGTGGAGAATGACATTGTTGCACAGACGCTTGTTTTTCTATCTAGGGAAGCTGCTCCAGTCGGAGGAACTTATCCACTGTTGGCGCAGAAGGAAGACAGTCCCAATATGAAGGAACTGCTGCAACTCTTGGCGCAGCAATTGGATGTACCCAAGCCGAAAGGGGCTGTGCCACTACCATGGATTCAATGGATCATGAAATCAGGTGGTTCACGCATCAGTGGTGTTCCAGCGGAGTCGGTTGCTTTTATTACCAACAGGTCATTCCCGGTTGAAGAGACGGAGGCTCTGTTCACACGTATGGGGCAATCCTGGCCGGACATCCGGGAACAGCTTCCGCTGGTTACAGCCGATCTAGACTATCGTTTTCGGTATGCGCCGTTACCTGAGGGTTTTCCGACAGATTATATTCGGTCTCGAAGTGGAAATATGGCTATGCTTCGTTGGGAGGGTGAGGGAGAGCCTTGGATTATTGTACATGGTTTGCTTCAATCTGCGGATGAGATGTTACCGTTAGGAAAACAGCTTAGGGACCTAACCAGGAACCCGGTATGGTTAATCGATCTCGCTGGATTCGGACGGTCCCCGGTACATCAGGGGGATGAAGCATTTGAAGGTCAGGTGGATGCACTGCTAACGGCTCTTGGTGAGTTTGAAGGTCCGGTGAAGCTGGTGGGGCATTCGATCGGTGCTGCTATTGCAGCTGCGGCACAGATGCGTAGCGGGCGGGCGGACATTCGACTGGGGTTGCTTCAGCCAGTAGCTGACAATTCGAATCCGAATGTGCTGAGATGGATTTCTCGTTTACCAAGAGGAGTGATGCGCTCCCTGCTGCGTGGCAGATCGGAGAAAAGTTGGAATCAAATGTTCAGTTCACATAGCGGCGTAGGTGACAGCAGTGTTATGGCCGAGGCCATGGGCAAGAGAATACGCTCCAGTCTCCAGTCCCCTCGTATTGCAGGGGCACATGCAGACTTGTTGCGCTGGATCCACTCGGGTCAGAGGAAAGGCGCCAGATCAACGTTGTGGGCGAAAATGGAAAGTCAGCATTATGCCAAGAATGTATTAGTTGTGTGGGCCAATCAAGATCAGGAATATCACTATCCCCAGGATATGAACTTACAGGTCAAACGGATAGATGTACCCTATGGACATTACTTTCCGACGTTTCAGTATAAGGAAACAGCTGCAATCCTGGCCGAATGGGCCTATACCTTGAGGTGAGTTCAGGTTTGGACATGCAGGAATCCCGTGCCAATTGTCGAAAGGGTCAAGTCGAGTTGCAAAGAGGATTAACCAAAGACAGGAGAGATGAATGTATGAGCAAGCAACGTGTGGAAATCAGTAAAAATGTGCTAACGGAATGTCTCGGACTGCGCAACGGAGAGAATCTGGTAGTTATCGCAGACGATATGAAACGGGATCTGGCTGAATCCATCTATGAGGCAGGCAAAGCACTTGGAGCAGAATCAGTCCTGTTAATCATGGAGGAACGCAGCAGATCCGGTGAAGAGCCTCCTGCGCCAATTGCAGAGGCCATGATTCGAGCAGATGTAGCCGTGTGTGTAACGAAATATTCATTAACACATACCCAGGCACGCAAAAAAGCCGCTGCTTCAGGGACCCGAGTGGCAACCATGCCCGGCATGACAGAGGATATGTTTGTGAACGGAGCCATTACAGCTGAATATTCGCAAGTAAAGGCGTTGACCGAGAAGGTAACGGCTCTATTAACCGCAGGTCGCCATGTGCGAATAGAGAAGCAGGGCCATAGTCTTTCCTTTTCCATTGAAGATCGTAACGGTGTACCAAGCACAGGTATGTATTTGAACCCTGGTGAATCGGGCAACTTGCCGTCAGGAGAAGCTTATATTGCTCCCGTTGAGGGCAAGGGCGAGGGCAGTATTGTTGTAGATGGTTCCGTTGCTGGAATTGGGGCACTCTGTGAACCGATGCTATTGACCGTTAGTGAAGGACGGTTGGTGTCAGCTGAAGGACCAGATGGGGCTCAATTACTGGAAACGCTTGGTGAGGGCGATGGTCGTTTTCTCGGCGAATTCGGGATCGGTACCAATAATAAGGCGCGAATCACGGGTGTGGTGCTGGAAGATGAGAAAGTGTACGGCACAATTCATGTGGCCTTTGGCAGCAATAACACATTTGGTGGAACGATTGCCGCAGGTGTTCATATTGATGCAGTTGTACAAAAGCCGGACGTGTACATCGATGACAGGCTGATCATGCGTCAGGGTGAATTGGTCGAATAACTACAGCGAAGGAAATTGGGCATGTCCACAACGTGTCCACAGTAATGGATAACTGAAGCGGAAATTCAGATTTTACGTCAGATTTACAAACAAATACACAACATGTCCACATTAAATTAATGAATATCCACATGAAACGCCAAAGATATCCACAGCATGTGTGCAATATGTGCACAACTTATCCACAAATCAGGTATAACTCGTGTTTTCATCCGATAAAACAGTCGTTTTGGAGTAATGAAACAAGTTATCCACAGGAATATCGCTTTTTTGTTCCAAGTATTTGAAAACATAGAAACAGATCCATAATATATGGGGATAAAAAAGACCCGAAATCGGCATAAAGCTGATCTTGGGTCTTTTTTATGAATATAATTTTTCAATCCGATGTCAGGTTACTTACGCTCAATTCTAAAACGACTGACTTCCACCACCCTCCACAACAGGGCAAATGAGCAGAGCGGAGACAGCAACCGTAATGCAACGTCTGTTGAAGTTGGCAAAATTGATCTGAAGCCTAAACATTTGATCAAAAATAACCGATACACCAAAGTAACATCTAATGGGACGAAAGTAGTCTGATTATACGGAATGAGAGGATATGGGGATAACTATGGACGAGGGAATGCAATATATTAATTTTTCGGTAGGAGACCAGATCTTTGCACTACGAATTGATGAAGTTCATGAGATCATCAGAATGGTGCAGGTGACAACAGTTCCATTTGGAAGCCCGGAGATCCGAGGTTTTGCTTCGCTGTACGGTAAGGTCGTTTCGGTGGTGAGTCTTCGTGTATTGTTAGGCATGCCAGACCAGGAGGATACCACTTCTACACGTATTATTGTGGTGCCTTACAAAGGTGGATTTGTACCGCTTATCGTAGATATGGTCGATTCTGTCGTAAGTTATGATCGTTTCGAGGAACCAGCTGAAGAACACCGCCGTTTCATGCTTGGCGTTTTTGACAAGATCGGGTTCTGTGAAGATCATCGTGCAGGTATTTTGAACCTGGATGTATTGCTGGGCAGCTTGATCAGATCATAGGAGTATAACGATCCGTAATTCTTTCAATATTCAGTATTATCCTTCGGTTTACCCAAATGTTCCTCATCCGCTTTTCGGGAGAAGGGACATTTTTTTGTGCCGCTAGGGCGTTTTCAGACACGCCCTAACCATCGAAATAACCACTTTTTATGGGCAAAGGTTTTTAAATCCGGTCATTTTCGTATATGATGGAGAGTAACAATGCGAAGGGATGACGGGAGACTTTAATGATGCAATCGCTGTATGGAGTATGGCTTGGTGACGTATTTTTTTGTTTTTCCGGTGAAACATCGGAACCACGTGTGGATGCATGGAGCCACGTGGTAAGAAGGTTGAATTTTGGCGACGGGGGTCGTCTGTTTCAGCCTGCCGCTCTGCGTCTTGCGGAGCTGCGCTGGCCGAATCCGCTGAGGAACACGGCTGAAGCGAAGAACACGAAGCGGCGTCAACTGCTGGGACGCACATTGGAAGGATTGGCAGTCTCGCCCAAGGATGCCTTCAGGCTGCTGTTGCAATGGGATGACCGTTTGTTAAATGCAGCCGGAATTCAGGTTGGAGAAGAGATGCGTTACTGGATCAAGGCGGCGCAGTTCACACAGGAGCTGCTGTTGCGGGGAGCAATTGCTCCATCGGCTGAATTCGCAGCAAAGACCGGAGCACGGCGACGGACCGGGCAAGAGACATTAACAGGCGTATGGCGTCCACGCTTGCAGCAGGAGGAGGACATTGAACGCTTCCGCGATCTTGCTGAAGCGATGCCTCCGATTGGATTGGCTGCTCCTGGAGCTTATGCTTCATTGGAACCGGAAACGCGTGAAGAAGCAGGGGCTGCGGTATTATTTTCATTCATGAGTGGCATGATTCATGCTGTAGTGACAAGTGAACTGGAGGGCATGGACAGTGAACTGTCCCGTTACCGCACCCCATATCGACGCGGATCTTCGCCAGTAGCCGAACTCTGGTGGAACAGTCTGATCTCGATGTTCCGTCCTGTGACGGTGCAAGGGCCGACGGACGATATGACAGCGTTTATTCATACGCTGCAAGAAGTTGGTGGAACGTCAATGCCAATTGTGGGAGCAGAAGAGATGGCGCCTGCTGAAGGCCAATTGAAGCTGGTGCTCCGCTTGGAGCCGCCGCTGGGCGAACATGAAACGATCTGGGGGATCAGCTTTTGGGCGGACAGTGAGCAGGAACCAAGCTTGAGGTTGCCTGCACGGACTATCTGGGCACATCCAGAGCGAGATCTGGACCGAGGGAAGGTGTTATATACCTCGGCGGCAGAGCAATTATTGATGGCACTCGGGCAAGCAACAGAACTGGCACCTGAACTGGAGACAGCGCTGCTTACCGCTCGTCCGGAGGAAATTAAGCTGGAGCAGCAGGGTTTCTTTGAATTTCTCACGCATGCGGTTCCACGTTTGCAGAAGGCCGGGATAACCGTTCTCATGCCTTCAAGGTGGAGTCGTGCCGGGAAACGTCGTGCGGGACTGCGTCTGCAGATGTTGAATCGGGGAACAGAGCGGTTGCCTGGAGCCACATCGGCACTGGGCATGGAACAATTGGTTGCTTTCAAGGCGGAACCTATGCTGGATGGTAAACCGGTCACGGCGGAGGAACTGGCAGCACTGGCTGAATCCACAGTACCTTATGTCATGTTCCGTGGTGAATGGATTGAAGTGGATACAAAAGAGATTCGTCAAGTTCTGCGTTACATGAAAAAAGAAGAAGAACAATATATGCCTCTCTCCGAATGGCTGCATCTGGCAGCGGATGAAGGGGAGGATTCCGCATGGAAGGGCCTCTCCGTCTTTGGTGCCGAATCTGATGGGATGCTTGCTTTCCTGCTCGATGGACAGGTGCTTCGCAGTATTGAGCCTCGTCAGGTTCCGGCAGAATTGCATGGTGAACTAAGACCTTATCAGGAACGGGGCTACCAATGGTTATCCGCGATGCGTGAGCTGGGCTTTGGCGTATGTCTCGCGGACGATATGGGACTTGGGAAGACGATTCAAGTAATTACCTGTCTGCTAGACCGCAAACACGAGGAACGCCAGGCAGCTGAAGAGGAAGCCCATGAGAATGAGCTGTTGAATGGATCAGATCATTCTTTCCCAGCGGATCAGCACACGCATGAGCAGCCTGTTCATCTGCCTGCACTTATTGTGTGTCCTACCTCGCTGCTTGGAAACTGGCAGCGTGAGCTGAAGCGATTTGCCCCGGATCTGTCGCTGTATATTCATCATGGCGGACAACGGCTGCACGGGAACGAATTCCAGGCAGAAGCGCAGACGCATGACATTGTACTGACGACCTATCATCTGGCGGGCAGAGATGGCCCGGATCTGGCTTCGTTGCACTGGTCCACCATTGTGCTGGATGAGGCACAATATATTAAGAACTACCGTACCAAACAAGCGCAAAGTGTAATGCGCCTGTCTACACTTCATCGTATAGCGATGACAGGAACGCCTGTAGAGAACCGACTGAGCGAACTTTGGTCGATTTTCCAGTTTCTCAATCCGGGGTATCTGGGCACAGCTTCATCGTTCCGCCAGCGGTATACGGGACTGGGGCCATCCGAAGAAAATGCAGCATCCTTGCGTGAGCTTCATCGACTGGTATCTCCATTCATGCTGCGCAGGCTGAAGAGTGATCCGGATATTCGCAAGGATCTGCCAGAGAAGCTTGAACTGAAATCCTATTGTTCTCTGACGCCGGAGCAAACGGTGTTGTACCAGCGTGTGGTGGATGATCTGATGGGTGGTCTGGACGGCAGAAATGGCATTGCCCGGAAGGGGATTGTTCTGTCCTCCCTGACCAAGCTCAAGCAGATCTGTGATCATCCGGTGCTGGCGGACAGCAATCGGAAAGACCACGGCAAGGCTGAGGCATCTGGTAAGATGGAACGTTTGCTTGAACTGCTGGACGCCATCCGTGATAACGGGGAATCTGCCTTGATTTTCACGCAGTATGTTGCTATGGGAGATCTGCTGGTATCGAGGTTGAAACAGCGATATGAGGAAGAACCTTATTTCCTGCATGGTGGTGTGTCGAAGTCGCAAAGAGACGATATGGTGGAGACTTTCCAAAAAGGAGAGGGGCCATCCATGTTTGTTCTATCTCTTCGTGCTGGAGGTGTAGGTCTGAATCTGACACGCGCGAGTCATGTTGTTCACTATGATCGGTGGTGGAATCCTGCGGTTGAGAATCAGGCAACGGACCGTGTATTCCGAATTGGGCAGAATCGCAATGTGCAGGTTCACAAGTTGATCTGTCAGGGAACACTGGAGGAACGGATTGATGAGCTGATCGAAAGTAAGAAGGCACTCTCCGAGCAGGTCGTTGGTTCGGGTGAGAATTGGCTGACCGAGATGTCGGATGATGAGCTGCGTGGCCTGATCTCTCTTCAGGGTGAGACGTGGCTGTGACCTTGAACATTCAGGGGAATATAGATGTTGAGAAAGGGGGATTATTGTGAGCGAAAAATGGAAGATCGAGCTGCATATGTCCCCCGGTGGATGGACAGCAGAAGTAAATACAGCAGCGGAAGCGGACCAGGAAGTTTCCGTTTCCGCTTCCGCTGTTAAGGGCAAGACCGGATCGGCCGCAGGCATGTTCACGGTCACGGGAACACCCGCCCGACTGAGCGAAGCCCAGCGCGAGGCTGTACTGGCTCAGCTGCGCAAGCGCCCGCTGACGCTGTACGCCCTGCTGCGCGGCGGCCCGGCGCCCGAGGAGATCGCCGGGCTGCTGCCTGTTGCGCAAGCGCCCGAGGGCTCGCCAGGCGCAGCAACGGCCAGCGCGGCCGTGGCGTGCACCTGCGGCCGCCCGGGGCGCGCGCATGCCGCGGCCGCTGAGCGCGCCGTAGCCGCGCGCCTCGCGGCCGAGCCGCCGCCGCGGCCTGGCGCACGCCGGCCTGCCGCGCGAAGCGGCTGCCGGCGTGCTGGGGGCATGGGCGGATGAACTCGCCCATGATCCCAGCGGCCCCGGCCGCGCGGCCGAAACGGCTGGCCGCCCGCAAGTGCGCGGCGGCGAAGGCGGCGCCGTCGGCGAGTGGATCGCCGAGGCCGCCGCGGACGGCGCCATGCACCAGCCGGGGCCGGGCTTTGGCGCCGTTGAGGTGCGCCTCGCGCGGCCGGGCAAGCCGCCGGCCTTGCCGGAGCTGACGGCGCTGCTGCCGGGCGTGCCGGCCACCGCAGGGCTGGATTTGATCCGCGAGCGTGTAGCCGCGCGGATGTGGCAGGCTGTCCAGAAGAAGACGGACAGCCCGGCAACCAAATGATGCACCCATCAGAGCGGGGGAGATCTCAGATCACCCCTGCTTGTTTTTATTGCAGCATGTTGCATTATTTGATTTAATTCATTTCCCGGTACAAGATGAATTTTGTCTTTATCCAACAATGCTAATGCTCATTAATAAAGTGCATCTCGGTATAATCAATTTTTTGCATATTGGATATATAAAGGTATATTCCCATTTCAATTCTATTGTGTACAGCACGGGGATGTTGCTCTAAAAGTCTAAAAAACGATCATACAGGCTGTACAGCCCGTATAAGTTCATTCGGATCTCTTCTAAAGGAGGTCTTTACCGGTGGAGCTTCGCTCCCAATTAAGGTATACTGTCGCAGGGAACATTGCACGCTGAGAACTATATAACATTTATATTATTGCGATAGGAGTTTTTACATGAAATCAACTACAGGAAGACAGCGCCGCATGGTGGTTATGCTGTCCTCATTGATGATATGCGGAGCATTGCTTGCCGCGTGCCAGAATGGTTCAGGCACAGAGGAAAGCCAGAATCCGAATGGAACAGGTAACACACAACAGGAGACGGACGGCACAACGGTTCATTTTACGGAGGATAAAGGAACGGATGGCGACAATGCTGGCGGGGATGACACATCATCTTCTGGCAACAGCGGTGAAGGCACGGATAGCGAGTCTGGGAATGCTTCAGCGGGCGGAGAGCAGGGCTCTTCGGACAATGGTAACGGGGCGACAGCGGAAGACCCATTGCTGGAGAAACGCAGTATCAGCGCACTGCAAACGACGATTGATGCACAATCCGTGGTGACCAATGCCGAGTCTATGACCGTCATTGTGAACAAACAACGGAGTCTGCCTGACGGTTACGAGCCGAACGATCTGGTAGAGCCGAATGTACCGTTCTCCTTCGACGAACCACACGAGAAGCGGCATATGCGCAAGGAAGCTGCGGAGGCGCTGGAGAAGTTGTTTGCAGGTGCAAAAGCGGATGGCATTGAGCTTCGTGCGGTGTCCGGTTATCGTTCATATCAGCGTCAGGTATCCATCTATAACAATAATGTCAAAACCAAAGGTCAAGAATACACGGATCGCGTGAGCTCTGTGCCAGGCCGAAGCGAACATCAGACGGGTCTTGCCATCGATGTATCGAGTCCGAGTGTGGGCAATGTGCTGGAAGAGGTATTTGGCACATCGAAGGAAGGCCAGTGGTTGGCTGAACATGCTGCAGAATACGGATATGTCATCCGTTATCTGCAAGGTGAAGAAGATACCACAGGTTACGTCTATGAGCCTTGGCATATCCGGTACATCGGTACAGATTTGGCACCGGATGTGGCGAAGAGTGGGTTAACTCTAGAAGAATACTTCGATGAGGCTAATATCAAGTTGTAATTTGGATGTTTCATCCTTAAAGAAAAAGAAAAGATACTAATTCTCATAAATCCCCGAATGAACCGTCCTTGTTCTAACCAATGGGCAGTCATTCAGGGGATTTTTTTCTGTGCAAAAATGTTATTGGAGTTAAGATAGAATTAAACTTGATTCCATTGTCTGAGATGATGGGGGACTGATATAATTCATGTTTAATCTGAAGAGACAAATACAACCAAAGCGAGGGACGAGAGAATGAGCAGACAGCAGGTTTTTACGGGCTCCCCATGGGAACCGTTAGTGGGATATTGTCGTGCCATCCGTGTAGGGAACCGAATTGAAGTGGCGGGTACAACCGCGATGCAAGATGGTGTAGTTGTTGGGGCAGGTGATCCGTATGCACAGACAAGGTTCGTTTTGCAGACGATCGAGAATGCACTGAAAGAACTGGGGGCTGACATGTCGCATGTGGTGAGAACCCGGATGTTTGTGACCGATATCTCCAGATGGGAGGAAGTTGGCAAGGCACACGGTGAATTTTTTGGACAGATCCAGCCTGTAGCCACCATGGTTGAAGTTAGCGCACTCATTGATCCCTTGTTGATGGTTGAGATTGAAGTGGAAGCGATTGTTGAAGATGAAGTCACAGCCGATTGATTCTGACGGTTATCCGGATGATTTCTAAGGAACCCAGGACGTCTTATTTGGCGATAAGGTCCTCTTTCTAAAATGTAAGGAACATCAGACACGTTATTTCCCAAATTACTCTGATAAAAATGCTATAAACAGCTATTAATTCAAATTAGCGTGCCTGAGATTCCTTAGATTTCTGCGGGTACTTCAAATCCTTGAATAAGATGCCTCAGATTCGTTAGCGTTAACTCCGCTTGCTCTTACATTCGGTAAGCAATGTATTTCGTATGCAGTGCACATCGCACGTGTCTGCTCCGGACAAGTTTCAGATACCCTTCGGTTTGAAGCAGTTTGTAGACACACTCTAAAAAACCAAAACCAAAACAAAAAAAACAACCTTATCCATGCCTGTCAAAAGACAAGCGGATAAGGTTATTTTGAATTGACTTCGCCGCCTGGCCGCACGGCTGAGTTCTTGATGCGCCAAACTCATTACACCGCGCGTCAGGAGCTACATGCGGATGGCTGGTCATTATGATGCTCCACACTCATGACCCCGCGCTAAGCGATGCACACGGTCGTCTGCAACAACATATAACATGTGTTTCAGCCAGACGTTTTTCCAATCGTATTATTTCGCTTCCGGCTCTGCTCCAGGTGTTTCAACAACCACTTTCCAAGCTGTTCCGATTGGAGGCAGGCTACGTGTCAACACAGGGCTGTAGAACCCAATGACTTTAGCGCCTTTGGTCAGTTCTTCAGCTTTCACCGTCTCACCTTCGTGGTTCACGAGCAGCGTGTCTTTAGCAATGTTCAGCACGACATGGTCAGGAGCGGTTTCTGTTAACCGTGTACCTGTAATCTCAATCTGTGAGATGCTGCCTTCAGCTGATGTTACATTTTCAATTGTACCCGCTGTACCCAGAAGCTCTTTAGGTTGTACCTCAGATGCTGTAGCCGCATCCAACACAGTGACTGTATAGGTCGGCGTTTGTGGTGGCAGACTGCGGGTGGTGATCAGGGAATGCTCAGCTTCCACGTTCATGCCAATGGCCAGATCAGTCAGTGCAATCTCTTTTCCCTCAACTGAGATGAATTTTGTCTCATCGCTCAGATTGAGCACAATACCATCCGTACCTGCACCGCCAATCTGGATGGACTGATATTTATCTTGGTTCGAGATTCTGGTAATGACACCACGTTCAGTAACCGTCTTCACGTCCTCTTCACTCGAGATAGTCACCTGATTTCCTGTTGTGTTCACTTGTCCATGCAGTGCTTTCTCAGCAAAAGAAACCGGTACATACAATTTGCCGCCTGTGATTTCGGGCGCTGTACCCAGCGTGAGCAGCATTTTATTCACGGAATATTGATCCTTGCCTGTGATTACCTGTGTCCAGAGAGCACCACGAGTCAGCTCTGCAGTTTTAGTTTCTTTATTCCATTCCAGTTCAATACCCAGTGCGTCGGTAAGATCACGCAGCGGGATCATGGCTACTTTGCCATCTTTGTTCCAATAACCATCAGAGATGGTTGCACCATTCACGGATACGTTTACTACACTCGCTGCGTTACTATCTGCTGAAACGGATGTTTGATGGACTGGTTTTGTGTTGTCCAGTGTTGCTGCATAAGCGGCTCCACCACCCAATGCCATGGATAGGGCCATCAGTGCACTTACTTTTTTCATGTTGTTGTTCATCAATATTCATCCCTTCTAATCTGTGTACTGACGCGGTAAAATCTTCCTTAGGGCCGCGCTTCAAGTTAATAGACGGGACAAATCGTCTAAGTGTTGCAGTTGAAATGCAATGAATGTAAGCGGTAGGTTAGTTTAAATTAGAAATATCGCTTGTATTGCAGGTTATCCGCAGCAGGATCAGGTTAATTTCAGGTAAGTGGCCAAACCTTTGTCCTATTTCACATTCAAGTACGAGGAGGAACGGATTAGATGAGTGATATGTTGGTAGCGCTCTATCGTTTACCGGAGCAAGAGAGTGGACTGAGAATGCTGGAGGAATCCTCCATTGTGATTCGAAGAGCCATTGCCCCAGAGAAACAGCTTGTACTGGATTGGGTGAGGTCACATTTTAGTCAGGCTTGGGTAGATGAATGTGATGTCGCTTTTGCGCGTCAGCCGGTGTCCTGTTATATTGCGGTTGAGCATGGGAAAATGATTGGATTTGCCTGTTACGAAGCGACATGTCGCAACTTCTTCGGACCGACCGGTGTGAGCCAGGATGCACGAGGCAAAGGTGTAGGCACAGCCTTGTTACTGTCCTGTATGCATGCGATGAAGGCGGACGGTTACGGGTATGCGATTATCGGATCAGCGGGACCTGTGGATTTCTATGCCCGGACGCTGGGTGCAGTGAAGATTGAAAATTCAACGCCGGGTATTTACGAAGGTATGCTGCGGGCAGACTAGACAATAATGATGTTGTGGAAGCTGTGGAAAAGGAAGGGAGGACGATGATGAGCACGAAACAAATGTTGCACATCGGAATGATCGGTACGGGATCAATCTCGGATCTTCATATGAGGTGTTATGCCAAAAACGAGGATGCCGTCATCTATGCGATCTGCGATCTGAACGAAGAACGGGCTAAAGCTGCGGCACAGAAGTATGATGCTCAATCCGTGTACACCGATTATCGGGAGATGCTGGAGGACCCGCATGTGGATGCTGTCAGTATCTGTACCTGGAATAATACACATGCGGAATTTGCCATTGCTGCATTGGAGGCAGGCAAGCATGTGTTGCTGGAGAAACCGGTCGCAACCAATGTGGAAGATGCACTGCGGATTGAAGAAGCGGTGAAGAAGAGTGGACGTACGTTTATCGTTGGTTTTGTGCGGCGTTATGATAACAATATGCAGATGATGCGCAGATTCATTGATGCCGGGGAGTTTGGTGAACTGTATTATGCCAAAGCTTCCATTCTACGGCGACACGGCAATCCGGGCGGTTGGTTTGCTGACAAAAGCCGTTCCGGCGGCGGCCCTCTGATTGACCTGGGCGTACATATTATCGACCAATGTTGGTACCTCATGGGCAGGCCGAAACCTGTTACGGTCAGTGGTAATACGTATCGGAAGTTGGGCAATCGTGCCCATATTGAACATCTTTCTTTTTACAAAGCAGCCGACTACAGCGCAGCTGTGAATGACGTAGAAGATATGGCGAATGCGCTCATTCGGTTTGAAAACGGGGCTTCGCTGGCGGTGGATGTGAGCTTTACCCTGCATTCACGCGGAGATGAATCTTCGGTGAAATTATACGGCGAGCGTGGTGGGTTCGAACTGGAGCCGGAGACACTGATCGTCACGGAGAAAAATAACACCATCCTGAATATTGAACCCCAGACGGACAATACGGGTCTCCATATTCATAGTGCATTCCAGAACCAGATTGACCACTTTGTGGATTGCTGCCTGAACGGTACAGAGCCGATCAGCCCAATTGCTGATGGTGTGGCTTCCACGCGCATGTTGTGCGGAATCTACGAATCCGCTGAGAAAGGGCAGGAGATTCGTCTGGATTGAGTTCATTTTACATGGCAGTTGTCCTTCATCATATTAAAAAGCATGCGTCTTCCGCGTGATCTGCGGTTACGCATGCTTTTTGGCATAAGGTCATTTATTCAGTGGTGAATTCTCGTATCCAGGGTCATCATAATCCGTATCCTGCAGCCTTGGAAGCACGTTCATGGTTTCAATTGCCTGCCGGGTATCCGGCGTGCCGTGGTCATACAGAAAGGTGTACAGCAAGGTCATGCCATCCGAAAACTGCTCCGTTGCCTCATCATGGTCTGCCGATTTGTAGGGTACTGGCGCCCGTTGCAATGTATAGGCATCGTCATCCTCCAGCACCTTCATCAGATCTTTCAATCGGCCCAACTGTTCGTCATCCACCAACACCTCAAAGGGTGTAGATTCGTTCTTTGTTTGCTCAATAAGATTATGTGTTACCGATACATACAGATGTTGTTTGCCGTCCTGCATATTCCAACCCCCATTCTGAAATGGAAAAAAGACGCTTCTACTGTTAATAAACAGCAAAAAGCGCCCTGAAACGAGCTACTGTGCTCGTGTGTTATTTACTCATCCACATGTTCAGTCACATATGACCAGCCATTACCTTTTCCTTCTAATCGACTTTGTTCAAAAAAGTCAATTCCATCTACTGTAATACTGACTGACACGAGTGATGGTTCATCTTTAACGGGATTAACGACGATGAACCCTTTATCCAATAGATAAGTAATGGTTCTAAGTTTCTCAATATGTGATTGTGGAAAAAGTTTTTCTTTGGGAGCGATATAAGCCGGATTTTCGGTAAACCACATATCGTACAATTCCTGTAGGGTGTCGAATCTTTCTTGAATCCGCTCTTTAATAATCATCTCTAACTCCATAAGGGACCTCTTCCTTTGAGTTATTTCCCAAATCTCCCCGTTACGGGCACCTGGCGGGTGCCGGCCTCCATCGATCCTGAACACAGGGGACAGGCGGGAGGGCCCGAGGATGCCTTCTTGGTTGCTTTTGAAGGCACAGCCGGCTTCTGTCTTAGCCAAGCTTTACAGGTGGATGAACTACACTTCCAGACCGCAACGGTCTCCGTACGCTCAGCATTACCTGAACCTGAAGTGTGCGAATGTGAACTGGAGGAACTTGCAGCTGTTGGACTCAGACCTGTGGTGCTGAATGCCTTATGGTTGCGAATCTCCCCACTACCACGCCGTTCACCGAGGCGATCCTCATCACGTTCGTTGTGGACCTCGTAGTCACGACGGTCACTGTGGCTGATGGCACGACGCTGTGCCGCATCCCGACCTTCTGAACGGGCACCTGAGCCGGACGAGCGGGCATACTGTCCGTTGCCTTTACCATATGAAGCCTGACTGCTCGTCCGGCTCTCCTCACGAGGTTTGCGTTTGTCCGGTACTTCCATGCCGAAGGCTTCAAGCAGGAAACGGGACACATCCGCTGGTTTTCCGTGATGGCTCGCCGGTGAGGTGACATACAAGTACTGCTTGGCCCGTGTGATGGCAACGTAGGCGAGCCTGCGTTCTTCCTCCAGCGCCATGTCCAGTTCGGCATCTGTCTGCTGCATAGCAAGCGCAGCTTTCTGATCCTCGGGAATATCCTGGCGAAGTGCTGTACTGTGAGGCACAATGCCTTCACTGGCTCCAATCCAGTACACACAAGGGAACTCCAATCCTTTGGCCCGGTGGATCGTCATCAGCTGTACCGCGTCACTATCCTGCGCACGACGCAAAGATTCCATCTCACGGTGTCTGCGGGACAGCTCATCCGCGAATTGGATGAACTCTTCTACCGTTTCGAATTTTTTGACAGCAGCTTCGAATTCATCCAGAGTTTCCAGCATCGTTTCCTTATAGTGGGTGAAGATGCTGGGATCACCACTTTCCATATACTTGTCGTAGAACTGCCTGCGCATCTCCTGAATGGCGATGATGGGTTTTAGTTTGTGCAGTGATTTGATCAGCTTGATGCGTTCCTTGACCTGTTCCTGCTGGAACGGTTTCAGCTTGTCCCATTTCACCAGATGGATGAGCGGATATTTCTTCGCCTGTTGTTGTTCACAACGCTGAATCCACTCCAGCCCTGCATCCCGTGATACATAGAGCGGACCCAGTGCACTTGGAAGAGCATCCATGGCTCGTGGGTCAAGGGACAGACGCAGATGATCCATCAGGGGTCTGATGAGAGACTGGTCATAGAACACCGGAGAAGCACCATGCTGTACAAAAGGCACATCTTTCAACACAAGCTGCTCAAATACAGCCCGGCTGCTGCTGGCTGTCCGGTGAAGAATCGCAATATCGCGATAGGTGTGTAGTCCTTCTTCAACCTGCTGGCACAGCTGGTTTACAACCCACGCCGCTTCTTCCTCTGCATTGGAAGGTGTAGCGAAGCGAGGCGCATCTCCGCGGTTTCCAGCGGCACGTAGCCGTTTGTCACGTCTGCGTTTATTGCGGGCGACCAGTTCACTTCCGAGTCCCAGAATGCGTGCATCACTACGATAATTGATATCCAGCGTCACAATGCGTGCGCCGGGGTATACTTTATCGAATTCCAAAATTGATTCCTGGCGTGCGCCATTAAAGGTATAGATCGTCTGGTCATCGTCTCCCACAACCATCAGATTGCGGTGAGCGGAAGCCAGTTTTTGCACAATTTCATACTGCAGATGGTTGGTATCCTGGAACTCATCCACCATAATGTACTGGAAACGCTTCTGAAGCGGCCCCAGAACAGCAGGATCACGAAGCAGCGCGGCTGCCCGTAGTAAAATATCATCAAAATCCATTTTGCCGCGATCCTGCTTCCAGGCTTCGTAACCAAGCAGAACACGCTTGGCATCGCGTTCTTCCTGTGATTTTTCAGGCAGATCGGTTGTTTCCGATCCTTGCATCTTCCATGCGGACAGCATAGCCAGCAGACTTTCAGGCTGGAAGGCTTCACTCATGCCATTTTGGCGAAGAAGCATCTTCAGCACCGTATGCTGGGCTCGCGACTCGCCAAAGATCTCTTCCTGCACACCGTAATGACGCAATAATGTCAGCGCAAAAGAGTGGAAGGTGCGAGCCTGTACGGCTCTCGCGGCTGCCGGGCGTATGCCTGGCAATGCGGCGATCCGGTCTTTCATCTCGGTGGCGGCTTTGTTCGTGAACGTCACCAGCAGGATACTGCCTGCATGTACGCCACTGACCTCTATGAGGTAACCGGCTCTTGCAGCCAGTACAGTTGTTTTGCCACAACCGGCTCCGGCGAGAGTCAGAATCGGTCCTCTGCCGTGACGGACTGCCGAGATTTGTGGTGCGTTTAACTTGATGCCTGCCTCTTCAAGAGAACGAAAATAAAAGGCATCCTGTTGCTCATTACCCACGAGTTGCCGACTGGTCTCCAGCGGAGCAGACGGGGACTGGGGCAGGGACGCCGCCGGGGTAACCCCGAGCGGACGGGGGTAGAACGTTGAGTTCGGACTTAACATGTTTCATCCACCTCTGTATGCATTCAGGGATAGGACTATCCCGGCTAAAAGTAAACCATTTGCCCTTTTCACAATCGCATTGTAAATTGGTATGATAGAGTTAGTCGCCTAAGCAGGCGGTTAAGTAGGGCCAAAGCTTCATTATACCCGAACATATGGTCTTGACGAAAGCCCCCGATTTCATCCAGTATCGGTATAAAACGGGCACCTGCACGAGATTACGCAACTTTTTGGCATGATATCGTATAAGTTATATGCCTGAGCATTTTGCATGAAAGATGTAATATGCTAATTTACTACTAAATAGAAATGATAATATTGGTTTTGACGGGACAGAGGAGGAATGGTCATGAAACTGCTTCAGCGCATCAAAGACGGAGCGAACAAAGCAACAGAGCGTGCCCAACACGCCGTTGAGATTGGGAAACTGAACAACCAGATTGTGGGCTTGCAACAGGAACAGGAAGTCCATTTTACAGATATGGGTCGCATCTTCTATGAGGGTTATCGGGCACAGGATATGACGCGTGCAGAAAAAGAGATGGTGGATCTGTCGCAACTCTGCGACGAATTGCAGGACGAGATTGATGGTCTGCGCAACAAGATTGCACAACTTAAGAACGAACGGTTGTGCGAGTGTGGACACGTCGCTTCCCTGGATGCCAACTTCTGCCCTAAATGCGGACGTAAGTTGGGTGAACTCAAGACAGCAACGCCTAAAGTAGCAGCAGGAGTTGCAGGAGCCACCACAGCCGCAAGACAGGAGGCAGCTGTAGCTCAGACCCCAACTCCAGAGCCGGACTTCTACGATGCGCCACCTGAGTTGGAACTGGAGGAAGACGAGCCGTACCATACGGTCATTCCGTCCATAGCGGATCTGGAAACGGAATCGGAATATAACAGTACGGAATTTACCCAGGAAGAAAAGGAAGCGTTTGATGCGGAGTGGGAACGTCGCAGAGATGAAGAGATGCAACGGGAACGTGAGCGTCAGCAGGAACTGGATGAACGCATCCGCTACTGGAAAGAAAACAACCCGATCGTGAACACGGTGGACGTACAGACCGAAGTATCACGTGAAATGGTGAATTGTCAGATTTGTGCAGCCGAGCTACCCAAAGGGTCGAAGTGGTGCCCGCGCTGTGGTGCCGAACAGATCTGATCTGATGCAGTAGAAGCACTGCCGCATCATTGTTAGGCAGTGCGGGTTGCTGACAGCATGGGGGGACGGGAATATGGACCAACTGCTGCATCATTTGCGTCATCTTGGGTTTACCGAGATGGAATCTAAAATTATGGTGGAACTCGCCCGTCAGGGATCAGCCTCAGGATATGAGGTTGCGAAGCGGCTGGGCGTGTCCCGTTCCAATGTATATGCGACCCTGCAACGGCTGGAACAGCGTGGATTCTTGCGGTGTAGTCCTGGGGAACCGGCGAAGTATAGTGTGCTGAAGCCGGAGGAGATGACACGTATGATCTCCGATCAAATGCGTACCTCGCTGGATTATGTCCAGAGCAGCATGCCCAAGAGTGAACCGGAGAAGCCTGTCTTCTATAACGTCGATGGTGACAAGAATGTGTTTGAGAATCTGAGCCGTGAATTGGCCGAGGCTCAGCATGAGATTGTTGTAGACGTTTGGCGTGAAGAGGCAGAGCTACTGCGTAATGACTTACAGCAGGCTGAAGCTCGGGGTGTGCGGCTGTTATGGTCGTGTGATGGTGGCGAAGGCATGCTTGATCAGCCTGTTCCTTGGCCGGGTTTGCCTATGTATGGTACAGGTAATGGTCGGAAATTTTCCCTGGTGGTGGATCGCCGCTGGTGCATGTTAGGCATGCGCGGTGAATCATGCGCCACACAGGCACTAGTTACGGAGCATCCGGTAATGACCGGACTGCTGCTGAATCATTTTGCTCAAGAGCTGGTGTTGTACGAATTGGAACAGGATATGGGGGAGGAACTGGAGTCCCGCTATGGGCACCGGTACGAAGAACTCTCTGCGCGTTATTGGTCTTCTCCTTCAGGAGAGGTTGACCAGAGCTAGACAGATCGGCGACTAATCACCTCTGATGGAGTGAACATGCCAGCACATAGGTACCTATCTTGACGAAACGAATACGTGTGTACATAAAGCAGGCGCTGCCCGAAGGCAGACGCCTGTTTGTGCTGGTTTGAGATATGACAGTGATGTTCGTCACAGCATCTGTTTCCAGTCAAGTCGATAGTAAAGGTATGAAGTTATGCTATTTTTGAGAAAATGAAGCTATGAACATTCGATTGAACTAGATCGGGTTGAACAGGATTGTACACGATCACTCTTTGGGCACGTGGTACAGAGCTTCCAGCACGTCCGTATAATAAGCTGTACCATGGGGTACAAATTCCGTTGCCCGAATCTCGCGAACGATACGTTCCGGCTCATCAGCTGCATGATCACTTAATGGGTCCTTATGACCGATGGAATGTGGCGGTGATGTCAACGGCTGAGTCTGAACTCCGGTAGCTTGAATGACGTCGATCTCATTACGAAACAAAGCGAGTAGATCATCCAGCGGCACTTCATACAGGCTATCCACCTCGCTAGGCTGCAGAACGTAGGCTTCGAGCGGCTGGTTCAGACATAATCCATAGACGGCGCTGAATTCCCGATCTATGAATGGGACACCACGCACCTCTCCTTGGAGCTGCTGTGTAGCCGTGAGTAGATAGGTTAGTGCCTCGAATGGAGTATAAACACCCAGTTCTTCCTCCAGCTCACGACTGGCGTCTTGCAGTTGTTCACCTGCGGTAAGATGGCCTGCTGCTGTAATGTCGTAACAACCGGGAAAGGTATCCTTAATATCACGCCGCCGCTGAAAAAGAACCTGTCGCTGCTCGCCTTCGTCACGCACAATCCAGCAGTGGAATGAACGGTGCCAATATCCTTTGGCATGGACCTCGCTGCGTAGTGAAGTGCCGATCCAATTTTGCTGATCGTCATAAATGTCGAAACGTTCTGGGGTCATGAAACGTATCTCCTTATATAGCAGATTTTAAAGTTCAAAATTTCACAAAGTATGTATTAAACGAAAGGGGAACGATCGTATGGAATGCATTGTACACTTTCAGGTGATTTATCCGCAACCTCAGGAACGTAAAAGTCTTAGAGGACTTATATTTGTAGGGCAAGGTCAGGAACCGGCTAACAGTCAGTTAAGCAGCATGTTTAAGGATATGGGATTTAATGTACGTTTGGAAGATGAGGCCCAGTTGTTATTCAAGCCAGTGGATGCTTCGGCAAACTTTGAATATATTCGTGTGACAGAGCTTGATACTGGAGAAGAAGTTTACAAAGAAGATAAAGATCTGAAGTCGATCCTGGAGCATTTGCTGCCACGCCGCTTCTAATTCATGAGCATGGCCGCGAATGAAATTCATGGGGGAGTATATGTAATACATGTATGATAGGCACAAAAAAGGCCCCACCTTTACGGTGGAACCTTCAAACCTTTAAGCTACGCAACCCATAGTTAATGAAGCCCATATGGCTAGCTTTTCATACATAAACCCTAGCAAGTAAGAGGTTGTCCCCCGCATCAGGATTTATCCGTAATTCAACTCGGTGCGTCTTTAAACGTTCATTGTAATTATGCTAGAGCGCCGGTTCCTTCTGCTTCCAGTTCTGAAGTACAGTGCGAGCAGCGGGTAGCCGCGGCTGGAATTTCCGATAGGCAATACTTGCAAGCCTTGGTCGTTTTTTGCGGCTCGGGCTTTTTGTGTTCTTTGCTTTTCAGATAGTTGATGCCCTTCACAAGCATGAAGATACAGAACGCAACGATGAGAAAATCAATCATGACGTTGATGAACTGACCATAAGCAATCACGGTAGCCCCAGCTTCGTTGGCTTGAGCGAGTGTGGTGATCTCCTGTCCGTTTGCTGTTTTCATACCCCGGTCCAGGTTGATGATTTTCTGACTGAAGTCGATTCCACCCATCAGTTTTCCAACCGGGGGCATGATGATATCATTCACAAGGGATGTGACGATTTTACCAAAAGCAGCCCCAATAATGACACCGACCGCCAGATCGATGACGTTGCCGCGGACGGCAAATTCCTTGAATTCGTTAAGTACGCCTTTCATGTTTGCATATCTCCTTTGATCATTCAATTCAAAATGTAGGCCGCGTTTCCATCCATTCTCCGTTCAGATCCGCGCTTCCGTTCTCATATTGTACATAAAAAATAGATTCCAATCACCCCCTGTTTGCAAATTAAGACAAGTTTCCGCAACTTCCATGAAAATACTTCTTTATTTCACGCCGTCGATTCGGTATACTTCTAACATTGTCAGTTATGTTTAACCTTTTACATTCAGGTTCGCGATCATACATTGTAACGAATCATGGAGCCAAAAAATTAAATATGCCGTTACTCGTATATGTGCAGGAATAGGCCTGCATGTCTCTACCTGATCACCGGAATGATCGGACTACGGGAAAGATGTTGCAATGTTTTGTAGGGTTGGCATGAGATCATTCTCAGACAGTTTGACTGAAGAGCAGGTTCAAGTGGCTTTTATCTGTTTCTGACTACACTGTTTGAGGTTTCTCACAGCAGGATTGAACTCCTGTCATTCTGTCCATCCAGTACACTTGCAGCATCCATACGGCTTGTCCATATACGTACAAGTCCGTCTTTCCCGTCTCCGGTTATTCCGCAGCGTGTGAAAAGGCGGGCTTTTTGCTTTTTTACCATGCGATTGGAAGAGCATGTGAGCTTCTGTGCGGAGGGCATTCAGGGGGAAGAATTACAATGCAATTGTTAAAAGACAAGGTAAGACAGGAAGGCATTGTCCTGTCCGAGCAAGTACTCAAAGTGGATTCATTCCTGAACCACCAGATGGACCCGGTTCTGATGAAGGAAGTAGGTAAAGAGTTCATTCGCCGCTTTGAAGGTGAGAATATCACACGTGTGCTGACGATTGAGTCGTCAGGGATCGCTCCGGGCATCATGACTGCGTTGGAGCTGAACGTGCCGCTGATCTTTGCACGGAAGCAGAAGTCGCTCACACTGACAGAAGATATTCTGGTAGAGAAGGTCTACTCCTTCACGAAGCAGGAGACCAATGAAATTACCGTTGCCAAGAAGTTCATGAAGCCTGGTGATCGCGTACTGATCATTGATGATTTTCTGGCGAATGGTGAAGCAGCATTTGGTCTGGCTCGCATTGTGGAGCAGGTTGGAGCAGAAGTGGTGGGTATCGGTATTGTTATTGAAAAAGCATTCCAGCCGGGAGGTCGCTTGCTGAAAGAAGCAGGATACCGTGTGGAATCGCTGGTTCGCATCGGGGCACTGTCGGATGGACAGGTTACATTTGCGGACGAGGAGGGCACGAACTAATATGGCACGCGAACGTATTTTTCAGCGGCATCGGCATCCAATCAAAACGTTCTCCCTCGGACTACAGCATGTGCTTGCGATGTATGCAGGAGCCGTCGTTGTCCCATTGATCGTCAGTAATGCATTGGGTTTTACACAGGAACAACTAACCTATCTCATTGCCATTGACCTGCTCGCATGTGGTGTGGCTACACTGCTCCAGGTATGGGGAAATAAATATTTCGGCGTAGGGCTGCCTGTCATGCTCGGTTGTGCATTCCAGGCTGTGTCCCCGATGATCCTAATCGGGATGAACAGTGGGGTATCTGCCATTTACGGAGCGATTATTGCCTCAGGGCTGTTCGTATTGATCTTCTCCGGAATCTTTGGGAAGCTTATTCGGCTCTTTCCACCAGTGGTTACGGGGTCGGTGGTTACGATAATCGGTTTAACCTTGATTCCCGTTGCTTTCCACGATCTGGGCGGCGGTCAGGGATCAGAAGATTTCGGCAGCGGAGTTAATCTCATGCTCGGTTTCGGCGTGCTGCTCTTTATCATTTTAATGACTCGATTCACTACAGGTTTTATCCGTTCCATCTCGGTACTGATTGGTCTGCTTGTAGGTACGATTGCGGCAGGGTTTATGGGCGAGGTTAATTTTGCCCCTATTCGCGATGCAAGTTGGTTCCACGTTGTTCAGCCGTTTTACTTCGGCAGACCGACATTTGAGATTGTACCTATTCTGACGATGATTCTGGTGGCGATTGTCAGCGTGGCCGAGTCCACAGGTGTATTTATGGCTCTGGGCAAAATCCTGGACAAGGACCTGTCGTCCAAGGATCTGGCGCGCGGTTATCGCGCAGAGGGCCTAGCCATTGTGTTAGGCGGGATTTTCAACTCGTTCCCGTATACAACGTATTCGCAAAATGTAGGGCTGGTACAGATGACACGTGTGAAGACACGTGATGTCATTGTGGTGGCTGGTGTAATCCTGGTGGTCATTGGATTTGTACCAAAAATTGCAGCCCTCGCACAGCTCGTTCCAGGGGCAGTACTTGGCGGAGCCATGGTGGCCTTGTTTGGCATGGTGGTATCATCAGGCATTCGAATTATCGGCAGTCAGGTTGATCTGAACCGACATGAAAATCTGTTTGTCATCGCTTGTTCTGTAGGTATGGGGCTTGGGGTTACCGTTGTACCTGAGTTGTTCGCAGGAGCACCGGCCTGGGCTCAGATTATGCTCGGTAATGGTATCATCGCAGGCAGCTTCACGGCGATCTTCATGAACCTGCTGTTTAATGGTCTGGGTACCAAGGAAACGGCTGCCAAGATGGCTGAACAACAGGCAGATGCCATCCTTGGAGAGACGGGCAAGTCAGCTTAAATTAGCTGAAGTAGGCTAGGGTTATCATCCAGCAGGATTGTTATGTTAACTGTTATGAATAGACGATACACAAGATGAATAATGAATCAGGTTAATCATGGTGATATACAGCATGAATGGTTTATGACATACATCGTTTATGCTATGAATATTCAATCCCATGAACAAATGAAAGAGACACTTTTAGATGCGAAACACCGAAGATACAGACTCAGCAGAGTCGTGTTTTCGGTGTTTTTTTTATTTTGTTTATCATCAGCATAGAGTCCAATGTGCTGCTGTACAGGAACAATACAGGAACAAGACCTTATGCCGGATGTAAGAAGTTATTCACCTAATTCGATGGCAAGCCATGTTGTATGAAGGATAGACTGTTATCATGCATGGGGATATACACCAAAGAGATAAGCGATCCAATCGCTTTTTGATTACATAATAATAATTTCACTGGGAGGAACGATGAATTATCAACCTGTATCAAAACAAGATCGAATGAAGTTTCTGGATTTGTTTCGAGGGTTTTCCTTGATAGGCCTACCATTCGTAAATATATTGGCATTGTGGGTTATGTTGAAGCCGGATACTCGTGTAGATTTTTGGATCCAACGAGCATTATATTTTTTGGTGGAGGCACGTTTTTACGATATCTTCTGTTTTTTATTTGGCCTTGGATTTTATCTTTTTCTAAGCCGGTCAGCTCCCAAAGGTCAAACCAAGCTGTTTCTCTATATCCGCAGGATGCTTATTTTATTAGCGCTGGGATATATTCATCAACAGTATCAGTCTGGAGAAGCTTTATTTCTTTATGCCATCATAGGGTTGGTTGTCATTCCGTTATATTGGGCACCTCGAACTGTGAATTTGGTGCTCGGTGTGGTGGGATTCAGTGCGGCCGCCGCGATAGGTGTCAAAATGCTAACGATTCCTTTTTTAATTATACTGGGATTGTCAGCAGGCCAATATCAACTGATGGAGAAGATCCAGAAAGGACTCCCGTATCTGGGCAGAATCTGGTTCATTTCATTCATCGCTTCTACGGTGGGGATCGGTATCATGTGGTGGGTTGCTCCTCCGGATGCGATGAGTCCGTTTCTATACGAAGTGATTGGTGCGAGCCTGCCTGTTGCTGAGCAAGCCAATATGGATGCTGCTTTTCGATTAGAACATATCGGTGTGGCAATTGGTCCGGTGGTATCCATCTTTTATCTAAGTACATTACTGAGATTGAACCAGAACATGACCTTTGCCAAAATGTTAAGTCCCCTGCATGCATTCGGACGAATGGCCCTGACCAATTATATTGCACAGACCATCATTTTGTTGGTGGTATACCAACTCATATTTGCAGATGCTGCTGTATCGTATACGGTGTCTACCCTTGTGTGCATTGGCATGGTTATTGTACAAGTCATCGCGAGTAATCTGTGGATGCGCTGGTTCCAGTATGGGCCGCTGGAATGGGTATGGAGATGTGGTACTTATCTAAGTTTCATTCCGATCCGGAAAAAGCATTCTAAGCCACGTGTTCATGACAAAAGGGTGAGAGGTTGACTCTTTTTCCTCGTTATAATCAAAGACGATCCACATCCGGTTGAACGGAAATGGATCGTCTTTTCTTTTTGGAACACGTATACTTTTTGTTTGAAGTTACAGATGACGCAGCTGTTTTTCTGCAAAATCGCCAACCCACGGCAGTTTTAGCCATTTCCCCTGCAGGCTGGTAACGACCATAATAAGCCAGACCACTACACCAAGCAGGGATAACAGCGATGCCACCAGTGGTCCGAACAACGGAAGGAAAGCCGATAATACATGCCCGACCATAATGATGCCAAAGACCGTTACAGATTGCAGCGCATGAAATAACACGAACCGGCTCCGCTTCTCCACAGCGAGAAAGACAATCCCACCTACAAAGGTAAACAGATAACAAAGCATACCGGCAATATTTTCATCCAGACCGCTAGACGATTTCATGGGGGACATCCGGTCCAGCCTCCTTTGACCTTTTTAACTAGGTTATGAGAGAGGTGGACAGAACTGAACCGGTTTGGTTAAGGAATGTTCCAGATGAACAAAAGAAAATAATATATAGGTAAACATGTGAGACTATAGATTCATTTAGAAATTCAAGTGCGTAAACACACATACAATTTGAGACTTTCTACATATTCAAAATATTCCATTAAACCCCGATTTATATAGAGTGATATATAATATCTTTTTAAGTGAAAGATTACTTTTTATATAATATTTTCCTAGTACATAAGTTTAACCAAGGAGTGGAAGAAATTTTGTATCACACAGAGCAAGAGCATTGTCCTGAATGCGGACATCAAATGGAGGTAAACCCAGGGTACATGACCTGGTGTGAGAAGTGTAATTGGAACATTTATGGGGAAGGGGATCAAGGTAGAGAATTCATATCTGAGAAATTGAACAACGAAACAAGGGAACAATCTTCTGATCCATTGCTTAAGGAATTCAAGTACAGTATCAATAGAGAGATTCCCTTTACTAAAAAGAGTATATTTACCTATTTGATTGCCCTTCTAGTCCATAGCTCAACATTAGCTATTTTAGGATTGGCAATTTATTTCTTTTCAACCACTTCTTCTTGGCTCTTTGTATTAGGTATTGCCCTGGTACTTCTATGGATTACGATTATCTTGCCGTATCGGAAACGTCTTCCAGGTAGAATCATCAGAAGAGATGAGTTTCCCGAATTGTATGGGATGATTGATGAGATTGGGGAGCGTATGAATGTTCCGCCTGTGGATATGATTCTCATCAATGAGGAATATAACGGGTACGTACTACATCTCAAAAGAAAAAAGAGAGCTATCGTCTTGGGAATCCCTTTGTTTGCAGCCTTGACACTAGAGGAGAAGGTAGCCGCAATTAGTCATCAAATGAGTCAGTTGGCACACCCCAACATATCTAATAGCTCTTTCGTTGAACGTGCCAAACACGTGCTTCATTCCTGGCTCGACACGATTAATCCGGAGGGAAGCGGTTTATTAACTTGGGTAGTATTCCCAATCATCATATTTCGTCTATTGTTGCTTGCCATTGTTGGTGGGATATATGTCTTATTGCTTTGGAGCATGAGGCCTGAGATGCAACGAGCTTTCTACATCGCAGATCATGAAGCTTCGGAGACAGCTGGAAGTAAAGCGGTAGAGTCTTTGTTCTTAAAGTCTGAGATGGCAGGCCTTTTTGCACTTACAGCTGAGCAAGTGGCAGAATATCAGTACAACAAGGAATTGTATGAGGAATTCAGAAGTCGTATTTCTGCCGTTCCAAGCCAAGAGATTCTTCGACTTCAACGTTTGCAGGTAACACGTGATACCCAGGATCATGCGTATCATCCTCCAACAATGTATCGCATTGAATTGATAAGAGAGCATTGGGCAATGATTCCGGGTTATCGGCCTGATGCAGCCAGAGAACGGAAAATCAACGAGGAATTTCGTCTATTGGAACAGAGCTCCCAGAAAATTCTACTGAGTGATTTAAGGGGAAACTAACAAAAAAATTGAAATTTATCTTAAAATGGAACAAGTGCAGTACAAGCCGATATATGGCTTGTACTGCACTTGTTTTTTTCTAGCACTACATACGTTTAACAAACAAGACTACCCGCCCTGAAACTGTCTGCGTGGGCTGTTGATCTTGCCGTTTTTGTCGGTGTTGTTTTCTTTGGGAACCAACCGCTCATCGGTTCTTCCTTTGTGATGATTATCATATGCATATTCCGTCAGTTTCCATTCCGACTTGCCAAGAACGGGATCAGCCGGGAAATGTTGCCCCCGGTGCAGATGTTCCTCACGTCCGGCTTCGTTGATGTAAACTCCGTCTACTTCCACCTTTTCATGCGAAAGGGGCAGCATATCTTGTTCTTTGCGGTCCATGAGACGACGCCTCCTTTGGATACCAGTAATTTAACTGTATGGGTTGTCCGTGATAATATCCCCCGAATAGTTCAGTGTTATGCTGGATATATTAATTCCGTATAGAATGGTGGCAATCTTAACATATGATTCGGAATTAAACTTTTTGGGCATGAAAACCGTTATATTTATTAGAGGAAATCGTCAAGTCGTAAGATACTTCCGAATATGCTACAATAAGATTATGATTCATTCCGAATCATATCGGGTATTTATAGTGTCAGGTACTTGCTTTCTAGCGAGGTTCCCGACCTAAAGCTTGCTTTAAGCCGCGCACAACTTCATGGATGGCATTTAAGACTTATTCGGCATTCTCTAAACGGAGCATTCACTTTCAACGTTTTGGGAGGGAATTACAATGGCAACGAAAGGTCACAATGAGGTCAAAGAAAGTTTGAGGGAAATGACTCGGATTTTCCGTCCTAAGGATCCAAAAAAATTCGTGAAGGAGTACGTGAGAAAATACCGGATTACGGGTGGATATGAGGAAGAATTGACTTCTGTGGTTGAGCATGAGCTTGTCAAGATGGATTCTTCCGTGTCCTGAAACAACACACAACTCTGATTATACTGTTCCGATAATGAATAGAACCGTCTCTCGGGCGTTAAGCTCCGGAAGGCGGTTTTTTTTGCGTTCCTGCTGCATATATATGGGAGTACACCTACAGCGGGAAGGATGAATGCATGTGGACCCTATTTTGAAAACCAAAGAAGAGATTGGCTACATGCGGGAAGCTGGACGAATTTTGCGAAGTTGTCACCAGCATATTGAGCAGTGGATGATCCCCGGTATCACGACCGCAGCGATTAATGAGCGGGTGGAAGAGTTTCTGGCAGCACGAGGAGCCACACCGGAGCAAAAAGGGTACAAAGGATATCCGTACGCGACGTGTGCCTCTGTCAATGAAGTGGTCTGCCACGGATTTCCGGGGGAAGAGGAGCTGGCAAGCGGGGATGTAGTGACCATCGATATGGTGGTGAACAAAGACGGCTGGCTTGCTGACTCGGCCTGGACATATGGAATTGGTGAAACAAGCAGATCCATTCGCAAGCTGATGAGGCGCACGGAGAAGGCACTTGAGCGGGCGATTGCCCAGGCAGTTCCAGGGAATACACTCGGAGATATTGGAAGTGCCATTGAACGAACAGCCAGACTGTATCGGTACGGGATTGTGAAGCCTCTCATCGGTCATGGGATTGGTCAATATATTCATGAACCCCCAAATGTTCTGCCTTATGGCAAACGTAGAACGGGCACGATGCTCACCGAGGGCATGGTTATTACGATTGAACCAATCTTTACAAAAGGCAGTTCTGGGGCCGTTGTCTGGGATGAAGATGGATGGACGGTAAGGACGGTAGATGGCAGCTGGGGGGTCCAGTATGAGCATACGGTTGCGATTACTGGGAATGGCCCCTTGATTCTGACCGATGGCACGTGAGATGAACTCAGTGAAGAAGAGGGCTTGAGTTGAACTTTCTCAGAAATGCTCCATGCTGTTTTGAGCTTAAAGATAGCGGTATGGAGCGATAGGCATGTCTTCTGAATGGATATGGAAGAGGTTTTCCATATATTCTGATCTTTCTTTTGCATAATAGCACATGTTTTCAATGTGAGAAAAATCACCAATAAATCGAGTTTTATCACCGAAATTTGGCAAAAATTTTCAAATGTAGAGTGTAATACTTTTAACTGAAATCGTTTGCAAATCAAGTTGTAGAGCGGTTTTTTACATAAAGTGAACAATTTGTGAACATGTGTCCAAAGATTGACAAAATCATACCCTCAACTTATATTTAATAAGTGATTGAAGCATATAGAATGAATTGGAAGAATGCGCAGACATGCCCTGAGCAGGAAATCACGGGAGTACTGGAAGCGTTATTTTTCTAAGCGTTCTGTATGATGAAGAGGATTATGCGTATCGTGCTGAAACGTACCTTTTGTTGCCTTTCTACCGAACGACAACGGTAATCTACGAAAACGTAAAAAAGTGGGGTAGATCAATGATGAAACAGTGGCAGGTTGCAAAGCGAATTCTCCCCTTGCTGGCGGTGTTCTCTTTGCTGCTATCCGCATGCGGGCGGGAAGACTTGTCGGTAATGAAACCTCAGGGTCCTGTAGCGCAAGGCCAATATGATCTGATGAAGTTATCCATCGCGATTATGATCGTGGTGCTCATCATTGTATTTGCCATAGCGGCCTATGTTCTGATCCGGTTTCGTAGACGAGCCGGGCAGACTGAGATGCCCGAACAGGTTGAAGGTAATTTCAAGCTGGAAGTAATCTGGACAGCCATTCCGTTATTGCTGGTTATTGTTCTGGCAGTACCGACGGTCCAAACGATTTTTGCCCAAGGCGAAGATCTGTCCAATGACAAAAATGCACTTAAGGTCCAAGTCACCTCGCATCAGTACTGGTGGGAATTCACTTATCCTCAATATGACGTAACCACCGCTCAAGATCTCATCATCCCGACCGGAACAAAAATTGCATTCGAATTAAAAACCGCTGACGTGCTTCACTCCTTCTGGGTGCCGTCACTTGCGGGCAAAATGGACACAAACCCGGATGGAACACTTAACAAGTTCAGTTTCTCTGCACCGAATGAAGGCGTTTACCGTGGTAAATGTGCCGAATTATGTGGCAGATCGCATGCTTTCATGGAGTTTAAGGTAAAAGCAGTGAGTCAGGAATCCTTTGACAGATGGGTGAACCAGATGAAAGCACCTGCAGTCCTTCCTGAAGACACTCAATTGGCCGAGAAGTTCAAAACAAACTGCCTTTCTTGCCACGCTGTTGGTGATCAAGGTGGACCGGTTGCACCTAACCTGACGGGAATCGGCGGCAAGGAATCTGTCGCAGGCATTTTGCTGAATTCTCGCGAGGGACAGGAAGAAGGTAGTCCGGTACTGGATAACATGAAAGAATGGCTCCATGATCCACAATCCGTGAAGCCGGGCAATACCATGCCGAATCCCAAAGATCTTGGGTTGACGGATGAAGAAATCGACGGAATTGCCGAATATCTGGCCAACTACAAATTGGACTATGAATAGAACAGCAAGGACGAAGAAGGGGGTACACAACCTTGGCTCATGCGCATAGCGTCAAGAGGTACAGGGGCTTGATGGATTGGATCACCACCGTCGATCACAAAAAAATCGCCATTCTCTATTTGGTTGCGGGTGGATTTTTCTTTGGAATCGGCGGCATTGAAGCCATTTTGATTCGGATTCAACTGATGAAGCCTATGAATAATTTTGTATCGGCACAGGTCTTCAACGAATTGATTACAATGCATGGAACAACGATGATTTTCCTTGGTGTCATGCCACTTATTTTTGCCATTATGAATGCTGTCGTGCCTTTGCAGATCGGGGCGCGGGACGTTGCTTTCCCGTTTCTTAACGCGCTGGGTTTCTGGACATTCCTGTTTGGTGGATTGTTGCTGAACCTGAGCTGGGTTATGGGCGGAGCACCGGATGCGGGTTGGACCTCATATACGCCGCTTTCGGGCAGTGAGTACAGTGGAACGCATGGTGTGGATTTCTACACCATCGGCCTTCAGATCGCGGGTCTGGGAACGCTCATCGGGGGCATTAACTTTCTCGCAACAATTATTACAATGCGTGCTCCAGGCATGTCCTACATGCGGATGCCGATGTTTACATGGACGACATTTATTACATCTGCCATTATCCTTTTTGCTTTTCCTGCCATCACGGTAGGACTTGTACTTTTGACGTTTGACCGTATACTGGGAGCGAATTTCTTCGATGTCGCAGGTGGCGGTAACCCCGTACTCTGGCAGCACATCTTCTGGATCTTCGGGCACCCGGAAGTATACATTCTGATTTTGCCGGCATTTGGTATTATCTCGGAGGTTATTCCGACCTTCTCGCGTAAACGGTTGTTCGGATACAGCTCCATGGTATTTGCTACCATCCTGATTGCCTTCCTGGGCTTCATGGTATGGGCGCATCACATGTTTACAACAGGTCTGGGTAATGTAGCCAACGCGCTTTTCTCCATCTCCACGATGTTGATTGCCGTACCTACCGGGATCAAAATCTTTAACTGGCTCTTTACGATGTGGGGTGGACAGATCCGCTTTACCGCGGCAAACCTGTTTGCTGTTGGATTCGTCCCAACCTTCGTTATGGGTGGTGTTACAGGCGTTATGCTGGCATCTGCTCCGGCAGACTTCCAGTTCCATGATACGTACTTTGTTGTAGCCCACTTCCACTACGTTATTGTAGGGGGACTCGTACTTGGATTGTTCTCGGGACTACATTACTGGTGGCCGAAGATGTTCGGACGTATTCTCAGCGAAACACTGGGCAAATGGACGTTCTGGACATTTATGATCGGTTTCCAATTAACGTTCTTTGTACAGCATTTCCTCGGTCTGATGGGGATGCAGCGCCGGATCGTTACATACTTGCCGAATCAGGACTTTGACCTGCTCAATCTGGTCAGCTCCGTCGGTGCGTTTCTAATGGGTGTTGGGGTTATCATGTTCCTCGTGAACATCGTGATCACAATGAAAAAACCGGCTGGCGCGCCAAACGATCCGTGGGAAGACGGCCGTACACTGGAATGGTCTATTCCATCTCCGCCGCCGGAATATAATTTCAAGCAGACGCCGCTGGTACGCGGAATTGATGCATATTGGAAGGAAAAAATGGCAGGACATACGGAGATGACACCGGCAGAACCTGTAGGTTCGATTCATATGCCTTCAGCAACGCCGTTGCCGTTTGTAATGTCAGTAGGTATCTTTATCGCCGGACTTGGCTTGATGTTCAGCAATGATGAATTTGGTAATGCATTTATGAATGTCATTTTCAACAATTATATTGTAGTTATTATTGGTCTCGTAATCACATTTGGTGCAATGGCACTTCGTTCACTTTATGATGATCATGGCTGGCATATTGAACCGGAGGATCAGGATGAGAAGGGGGCTAGAACATGACAACCTCACATGCCGAACCGGTGAACGACAAATTGCCGCATGAACCGGAGAAAGCAACGCTGGAAGGCCGTAACAAGCTTATCGCCTTCTGGTTGTTCCTTGGCGGCGAAACGGTACTGTTCGGTACACTCTTTGCTACCTTCCTGGCTCTTCGTGGCCAAACCAATGATGGACCTACGGCGAATGAACTGTTCCACCTGCCACTTGTGGCCGCTGCAACGTTCATTCTCCTGGTCAGTAGTTTGACGAGTGTATTTGCGATTCAGGCCATGCATAAGGGCAAGCGAGATGCACTGGCGTTGTGGCTTGGCATCACGGTAGTACTGGGTATGGGATTTCTCGCACTGGAAATTTACGAGTTCTACGAGTATGTGAAACATAAAGAGTTTGGCATGACCACGAGTGCATTCAGTTCAGCATTCTATACACTGGTCGGGTTCCACGGAGCCCACGTTGCTTTTGGTATTGTGTGGATCGGAATCATTATCGGTCAGCTGTTCAAAAAAGGATTGACGGTCGTAACCGCACCTAAAGTATACGTCTCCGCAATGTACTGGCACTTTATTGACGTGGTATGGGTGTTCATCTTTACGGTCGTGTACCTGCTCGGAAAGGTGGGGTAGCACATGTCGGCACAGGATAAGACAGATCAACAGCCTGTGAAACACCGTCACCGGACGGAAGGGCCACAGAAACACGTCGTGGTGTTTATCTTCTCCATTATTCTTACGCTGATTGCGTTTGCGGCTGCTTCTGCCGGAGGGGTCAACACAACCTTTATCATTATTATTTTGCTCGTCATGGCTATTCTTCAAGTATTCGTTCAATTGGGTTATTGGATGCACTTGAAGGACAAAGGGCACTTGATGCCGATTCTGTTCATGGCCTTTGGCTTTTTCGTAGCCTTTACGTGCATCATTATGGCACTCTATTGGGTCTGGTGGTAAAAGAGATGGCGGCGGCGCATTGCCGCCGTCTTTTCCCCTTTTTGGTGAATGAATCTTCACAAAGTAATGATGGCAACAACCAAATCAGGTCACGGGGAGGTTTCCCGTATGCTCGGGTTGCAATATTTTAGCTTTAACGACTTATGGAGTCCGCTTATATTGGCTTTATTTCTAATCATTGCTGCGGCTTATCTGGTGCTTGTGGGACCGTTAAGCGAACAAATAAAGGATGCAGAGCCTGCGACTGCTGCACAGAAAATCATGTTTATTACAGGACTGTTTGTCCTGTATCTGGCTCAAGCTGGACCATTTAATCTGCTTGGTCACGTGATGTTTAGCTTCCACATGGTAAGTATGGCGTTCTCCTATCTGGTAGCTCCGCCGCTGATGATGAAAGGTTTGCCGATCTGGGTATGGCGCAGAATCGTGCGCTGGTTGCCTACACGACAGCTATCGTTCCTGGCTCATCCGATCGTTGCGGCAGTACTCTTTAACGGGCTGTTCTCGCTGTATCACCTACCGATTGTACATGATTACGTCATGCTGAATTTTACCGTTCACCGGTTGTATTATATTGCGCTGTTCATCACCTCGATGCTCATGTGGTGGACATTGCTGAATCCGTTGCCAGAAGGCAGACAAGCATCGGGGTTATCCAAGATTGGTTTTATTTTTCTGAATATGGTACTGCTCACGCCTGCGTGTGGATTGATTATTTTTGCGGCCGAGCCGTTGTATCAGACGTACAGCAACCCGGCAGTATGGGCTGAAGCAATGCGGTATTGTGTGTCTGGAGATTCTACGGCGTTACTTCGCTCATTCGGTGGGCCTGCGTTCTTCAACTTCCTGTCTTCTGCGAAAGAAGATCAGCAGGTCGGTGGCATTGTCATGAAGTTTATTCAGGAAGGAATCTTTGCCTCGATGCTGGCTTATGTCTTTTTCCAATGGTATCGGAAAGAGAAGCAGGAAGATGATGATGATTCGTATCCTGCAGGGGGCGCAGGAGGGCCGCTCAATCCGGCTGCCAAATAATGAAGTAATGTTCTGACAAGAGGGGGAACACACGATGGATATGTATTTTTGGCTACCAACGATCAGTACTTCTTTCATTGTGATTAGTGCAGTACTGGTGGGGATTGGATGGGTACTGATTATTCGGGGGAAACGTGAGGCTCATCAGTCCGCCATGGTAGCAGGTGCGATTGCAGCTCTAATCTTCTTTGTGATCTATATGTCTCGTACAGTGTTCGTGGGCAATACGGCTTGGGGCGGGGACCCGGATCTGGAGATCTTTTATCGGATATTTCTGATCTTTCATATTATCCTGGCTACCGTGGCAGCGATATTTGGCATCTCCACACTGGTGCTGGGGTTCAAAAAGAAGTTCGGAAAACATCGCCGCTGGGGTAAGTTCACGTCCATGATCTGGTTCGGGTCAGCGCTAACAGGTGTTGTCGTGTATGTTCTTCTATATCTCTTATATCCTGGTGGTCATACACGTCCGGTATGGGAAGTTATCCTCGGCGTATAAAAGTTGAGATATAACCTCCTGTTACTTGGGCGGCGTCACTACTCTCTTCTGAAAATATGAAAATGGACGAATCTAGCAGATCATTCGTCCACGCTTCCTCTCTCATTCATTCATAGAATGAGTTCGAGAGGGGGAAACAAAATGAAAAAAACAGTCAACGTCAGTCAAACGTATCCACGTCTTACCGTGTATTCAGAAGAGAACTACAGAGGGAGAAGCCGCATCTATCGTGGCAACACGGGTCTTCGTAACCTGGACAATATTTTGGATGGGGTGGAGAGCCTGCGCTTTTTCTCAACAAGTTCCAATGCAACACTGGTTGTGTTTACACGTCCTAACTTCCAAGGTGGATTCCGAGTCTTCCGAGGCAACACCAACTTGAGAGATTTGGATGATCTGATCCGTGGCAATGACGTGGAATCCCTGATCTCCACCAATCAACGGTTAACGCTGGCTCAGATTCGCGCAATCCGCAGGGATCGCAGTCTGCCTAGTGGCTATAACCTCGTTTAATCGTAAGGCCTCTTCTTCTAACAGGTGCTAGAGAGCGGCAAAGGGCTGTACCCGAATTGTGTTTACACAATAACAGGTACAGCCCTTCTTTTGTGATTGGGAAATGATGTTTAATCCCCGCCACCCCCACTGTCTCCGCCGCCACTATCCCCACTGCTGTCATTGCTGCTACCACTATCGCTGTTGTGATGAGAATGTGTGCCTCCTGAAGAATCTGAATCATGATGTTTGTGATCCGGTGTGTGTCTAGCATGTCGATCGTAGGAGTCATCTCCCATAATGACCGGATATCCCGAAGCAGAGTCGGTATAACCGTTGTTACGGCGGATGCGGTGTCTGCCTTTTTTGGCAGAATGACGATGAGGCTCATCCCGGAGGACCAACCAGATTACGACGATAAGGAAAAGGAGGACAAATCCGATCTCTATCAGCCAATCCATAGCTGTAACCTTCCTTTCTATGATTCGTTACTATAATTTATTTTAACGTAAATTCGTACTGTGTCCCATCCCGTCTTCCTGATTCAGGAAAATTAGGGGTTGACGGGATGAGAAATAGGTCTGTATACTGTGTATATTGATATATACAGTAATCACAGTAAGCAACATGAGTGAATGACAGGTGAAAGGCAGGCATGCATATGAACGAATGGAAGCAGGCGTGGTGGTTGACCCGCAGCCAGATGAGTAAGGATAGGCTCCAATGGCTATGGTCTGCATTATTCATGATATACACTGGCGGTATGAGCGGTGTGATGTTTTTAGGACAACAACAGACAGATATTATTAATCCAGTAGTGGATTCCTTCTTTTTAATCATGTTGCCATTTCAAGGGTTTATGTTCTGCAGGCGCTCCTTCCGTTACATACAGGAAGATTCTTATACGCAGATGCTGGCCTACTATCGTAGAATTCCCATTCCTGAACAAGTGGTGATGTGGTCCAGGCTACAGCAGTCTCTGATGGCGTTTACGTACAATGGAATCTTTTTCTACGGATCGTTATACGTGGTTAACCTTCATGCCGAAGGATTCCGATGGGATCAGTATCTGGCCTTTAGCCTTACCTGTACAGGTTATGGCCTTTTGGTAACAGGGTTCTATATTTACGGAGAGTTTCTGAACAGTGGCAAGAAATACTTGCTTCTCAGTATGCTTTTTATACCATTCGCCATTGGCATATCCATACTGATTCGAATATCAGGCAGTTACGGATTGCGGATTGTAATGGATGGAAGTAAATCATGGGGGCTGCTTTCCCCGATCATGTGGATTTCTCTGGTGGCTGGCGTAGCGGGATTATGGCTGTCTAGTCGTTTTACGCTGAAGAAGCTGGTTCATCGGGATTTGAATTAAAATGAGAATTGAGCTTATGTACGAATACAGGATGAAACCGGCACGGTCAGGTAACAGACTGGAGTGTACCGGAGGGCGAGGTGCAAGATGTGAAAATACCCATTCAAATTAATGAAAATAGCGCTGAACCTTTATACCACCAAATTGAAAATCAGTTAAGATCGTTAATTATTACGGGTCAGTTGGGGGAGGGAACACATTTGCCGTCCATTCGTGAGTTCGCCGGAGCACTGAATTGCAGTGTTATTACGGTTAGACGGGTCTATCAGGATCTGGAGAATGAAGGCTTGCTTCGTACGAAGCAGGGGACAGGTACATTTGTGGCCCAGGTAGAAGCCGGTGACAGAGAAAATTATAGATTAAAGGCCGCACAGGAAGCGATGCAGGCAGCGGTGCAGTCCGGGAAATCGGTAGGCTGTACGGAAGAAGAGATGGAGAGCCTATTCCGGGAAGTCCTGAAGGCTATTTACGTGAAGTAAGGGAGTGATTCATACGTGGAACCCATAGCAATCCAGTTGAACGGCGTATCCAAAATGCGAAAACGCAGAGTTATTGGCCCAATTGATCTGACCATCCCGGAAGGGTATATAGTGGCTATTCTCGGTCACAATGGTTCAGGCAAAAGCACCCTTCTTAACATGTTACAGCAAGTGGTGCTGCCAGATGCTGGGCAGATTATATGGTTTGGTCAGGAACATGATGGGCCACTTCCCATTGAACTGAGACAACAGATTGGTTTTGTGGCAGATAACGCTGGTTCAGAAGAGAACCGGATAACAGCACAAGAAGCGGCCCATTTCCGGGCGTACTGGTACCCGCGTTGGGATATGAAGTTGTTCGACCAACTGATTCAGGATATGGAAGTACCTGTTGATGTGAAGCTGAACAAGATGTCCAAGGGAGAAAGGCGAAAATTTGAGATTGCAGCTGCAATTGCAGCTCGCCCAAGACTACTGCTTTTGGATGAGCCTTCATCAGGATTGGACCCTTTTGCCTGGAAAGTGATGGTTGAGCAGTTCCGTACCTTCATGGCGGGGGGAGACACCACGATTCTGATTGCCACACATATTGCAGACGAAGTCAAAAGGCTTGCGGATTACATCGTATTGATGCACCGTGGTCAGTCACTGGGGATGGCCGAGAAAGATATGGTGCTCGATCAGTGGAAAGAAGTCTGGTATGAAGGAGATTTAAGGCCAGAAAGTATTCCTGGTGTTGTGGAATCTTCTATAGAAGAGGGAGGTCTGGTTCGCGTAATTACAACCCGGGTCAGCGAGGCGCAGGAAAGGCTGGAGCTGTCCAATAACCGGGTATTGAGAATCCGTAACTTGGAATTGGATGAAGTGCTGGCATTCTGGATTGCCGGGTATGCACCCGTACAGTGGAAATAACCGAAGGGAGACGATAAATGATGAACCGATTGGAATTGAAGCAAGTCGTCAAGCAATATGCAGACAAAACAGCCGTTAATGGAGTCACGCTCAATGTAAAAGAGGGGGAGATTTACGGACTGCTCGGAGCCAATGGTGCAGGTAAAACAACCACAATGCGTATGGTGCTCGGACTGATTCACCCGGACGGAGGGAATATCCTGTACAACGGCAAGCCCTATAATACGGAGCTGCAACAGATTATGGGTTATCTTCCGGAAGAGCGCGGATTGTACCCGAAGGTGAAAGTCAGCGAACAGATTAATTATCTGGCACGACTTCGTGGCATGAATGGTAAGGACGCAGATCAGAGCCTCAAGTACTGGCTGAATCGGTTTGAGGTACCTGAGTATTACGATAAGAAGATCGAGGAGTTATCCAAAGGTAATCAGCAGAAAATGGGCTTTATCGCGGCTGTAGTGCATAGACCGCAGATTCTCATTCTGGATGAAGCGTTCAGTGGACTGGATCCTGTGAACGTGGAATTACTCAAGTCCACCGTCAAGGAATTGCGTGATGAAGGCACGGCCATTCTGTTCTCAACACACCGTATGGAGCACGTTGAAGAGTTGTGTCGTCAGATCACCATTCTGCATCGTTCCAACACGGTGGTACAAGGAGAGATCAAGGAGATCAAGAGCCGGTATCCGCGTGAACAGGTATTCCTGGGTACGATTGGTAGTGTGGAAGGACTTGAACAGTTGTCTGGTGTGAAGAAAGTCGAGCGGAATGAGCGTGGGTACCTGATACATATTAGTCAGGTGGAAGCGGCTCAAGAGATTCTGAGAACAGCCATGACTCAGACGACAGTGGAACACTTTGAACTGAAGGAACCAACGCTTAACCAAATCTTTATTCGTGAGGTAGGTGAGTCGAATGAATAAAATGGGAACGATTACGGGTTTTACATTCAAAAACAAAGTTAAAACGAAATCATTCATGGTAACGACCATTGTACTTGCACTTTTAATTTCAATCGGACTCAATGTCCCGTATTTCATTACCTTATTTAATGGGGGTTCCATTGGTGGAGCTTCAAGCAGTAATCCTGTAAATATTGGTCTTTTGAGTACAGGGCAGCCTGAAGTTTCCGAGAAACTGGAGAGCTTCTCTGCGGCTCAAGGAGATCAGGCCTATCGATTCATTGCCAGTGGTGACAAAGATGAGGCTGCTCTTGCGGCGGATGTGGAAGCAGGGCTTACCGATGGTTATCTGAAGTTTGAAGCTGTTTCCGGGCAAGAGTTCCCGCAGCCCATTCTATATTCAGCAGATGACGTATCACCTCAGATCATTGCATCTATTGAAGCGGCATTACAGAGTGTGAAGCTGGATGTGGTTGTGAAGGATGTACTCACAGCGGAGCAGAAGGAACTGATTACAACACCTGTGAAGCTCACCGAGCAAAGTTTGAGTACAGATGAGAGCGGAGCAGGTACTGAGTCTGAAGGTAAAATGAGCCCGATTAACTATATTGTGGTGTACTTGCTGATCATCCTGCTGTTTACCTCAACGATGATGACAGGTAACATGATTGCCTCTGAGATCACAGCTGAGAAGAGCTCACGTATTATGGAGATTCTGATTACGAGTGTATCACCGCTCAGTCAGATGTTTGGTAAAATCATCGGGATTTTCATGGTGGGGATGCTGCAAATCGGGATCTTCGGAGCGGTGGTTGCCGGAAATATCTTGTTGCCGCATAACCGTGCAGTATTAGGTGATTTCAATATGAGTGTAAGTGATGTGAATATTGCGGTTATTGTGTACGGACTCATATTCTACATTCTGGGTTACTTCCTGTATGCCGTGTTGTTTGCTGCCATTGGTTCAATGGTAAGCCGTACTGAAGAACTCGGTCAGGCTGTTCTGCCGATTACGATGTTGTCGCTTGTTTCCTTCTATATTGCGATCTTCAGTATTTCTACGCCGAACATTCTGTTGTTGAAGATCGCAAGCTTCATTCCATTCACGTCGCCGACCGCGATTCTGGTACGAATCGGTGCAGGAGTTGCGCCAACTTGGGAGATTCTAACGTCCTTAGCGATTCTCATCGTATCCATTATCATCTTCGGATGGCTTGCAGCCAAAATCTATCGCACAGGTGTGTTGATGTACGGTAAACGCCCAACCTTTAAGGAATTGTTTAAAGCCATGAAGGCATATAAGATCTAGGTTGAGTGTTTTTTAATAAAATGTGTGTTGTCGCAAATAGAGATATGCGTATTTATCCATAAATACGCATATCTCTATTTTAAATTAGCTTGTAGCCATTGGTGGCCAATTTAATGTTGAACGCGCTACATGTTGTTTAATGGTGTTCGATACAAACAGTCAAGAACGAATAATTACTTAGAAGTTATATTTAATTTGGGATGGTTGATTTTTGTATAAACAAGCTAAATTACATTCCGTAGGTCGAATTGACAATAAGTTAAGTAAATTACCTTTGTTTGTTACTAAATTTATTGAAAGTAAGAAGCATAGACTTTTAATTGGCTGATTACAGAGAAATTTACCACAGTTCAACAAAGAACAGAAATTGAATTATCCATGCTAGAAATATTAACGATATGTGAAAAAGAAAGCTTCCTTTGGAACGATAATCTAAGAAAAATTAAAAGGACATAAGAGGGCTATAATCTATAAAGCTTTATTTTAGGGTTGACAATATATAAAATTTCAAACAAAATACATGCTATAGCATGTATTAAATTCATATGCATAAATTTATGAAAGAGGGGTAGATATGTTCATTTTTATCACAGTTTTACAGGTTCTATTAGGTGTTTTTTTCCTTTTTACAGGAAGCAAAATTATTTCCGGTAAAATGGCCAATGAGTTTAAACGTTTTGGACTGCCATCGTTCTTTAATGTTTTGACTGGTTCGTTCGAGATTGTGGGGGCAGCTGGTATGATCGTTGGCATCTGGATGCCTGTCGCAGCAATTTTAGCTGGCTTGCTTCTAGCCGGAACAATGCTTGCTGGAGCGTTTACTTTAATAGTCTTAGCTAAAGATCCGATTCAGAAGGCCATTCCAGCACTCATTTTGTTCATACTTAGCTTGATTGTATCCATGTATCATTTTTTCTAAACGAAATTAACGAATTTTTGACGGATTTCATGTGTAACCTTTGAGAGATCGACTATATTTGATTTAAGAAAATGATAAATGAGGGTACTGCAATGGACTTATATAATATTACCGGCTTCTTGATCCATCGTACAGATGTCAAGCTTACAAACTATTTTACGAAACAATTAAAGCCCTACAAGGTGACACCGGAGCAGTGGAGCATTATCTCCTGTCTTGATATGGATAAAGCTATGACTCAAAAAGAGCTGGCGGAGGCCATCGATCGGGATCAAACAACGGTAGTGAGAATGATACATTCTTTAGAACGCAAGGGCATGGTTCGACGTATTGTTCATGATCAAGATAAGCGCTCACATTATTTATATTTGTCCTCTAAAGGTCAAGAAGTTAAAGGAAAGCTGTTGTTAACAGTTAAAAACGCGCATGACTATGTTACACGAGGTTTGGAACACGATGAATTAAATCAGTTAAAAACGATATTAGATAAACTGTACCGAAATGTGCAAGAAGATTAGTTAGACTCTATACCAGAGGATGAATCATGACAACTACATGCCGAAGCACAAAATTTGTGAGATTCTTTCCGAATGAAGCAGCAAGAATAAGGATCCAGCTTCTACTTACTTTAGAAGGAGCTATCAGAAATATATGGTCGAATATCATCGTTCACTGGATATTTAATTCCATCAATTCGATTATCCCAGCAATATTTTTAGTTGTACTCAAGCTGATAGGAGCTGCTTGATGTTTTCCTGAACATATTACTAGAGAAAGAAGGGGAGGGAAGATCACTGGATTATGATTCTAACTGGTTTTGAGATAGCGGCAATTCACATACGATTAAGTATTTATGTTTCTGTACAAAAATAGAAGACGGAATGATTTTAATTTAAATGAATAAAGTATTCTAAAATGAGACTATTATCTAATACTAGATAGTGGTCTTTTTGCTATGTATAATTAAGATAAAATATCGCAAAAATCCGTATACATTATCATGTATGAAGATGCAAAATGAGTTTTGCGCTTTTTCCTACTTATCATGAAAATATGTCCTGATAGATAAGCTTTATTGATGACTTTTTCTCACTAATTATGATAAGTGGTGTGCTGTGTCGGTGGTCATATTAAATCGAGTTCAGGAGAGGGTCGATGATCATGCAGCAGTTAAAAGGGTTCTATATACAGTTTTTGAGGGAACCTCTGTGGTTTAAAGCATTGATCGATCCTGACTACACTACTACTTTCAAATTGTATTTAGCAGTTCAGCCTTTTCACAGCAGGGCAACTACCAAAGCATCTCTAAATTAGCTATCACTATTTTCTTCGTCGCATTTGGAGTGAAGCTGTGGGGCAATCCGAAGGTTTCTATAGCCTTTTTTTTCCTAGCGCTGATAAGTATCTATTTATCATGGAATAGCTTTGGCTTTGCGAATATGTTGCATTGAACCTGTATGTTGGTTTCGTTTTTATTGTTTCTTATCTAATGAGAGTAATGAAGGGAGAAAGTGCGCTCCGTTTTGGAGTGGCACCAATTCCCATCTTTAACCGTAGTATCTAAGTATGTCTATTCTATTAAAAATTGGATTGGCAACTATATTCAATAAAGGAGATTACATAATATGAAGAATTGGAAACGCATGCTCTTATCTCTTACCATCTCAGTAGGTTTGCTTGCATCTGCAGTGCCAGCTATGGCTGCTCCACAAGGAACTTCCGTCAAGGTTAATGACCAAGCTGTGAAATATGCTACAGGAGCGCCAATCCTGGAGAAAGGTACAACATTGGTTCCACTGCGGACTACGCTGGATGCTATGGATGTGAAGCTAACAACTGCAACAGATGATACGATCACGGCTGTAGTAAATGGCAAAACGATTACACTCAAAAGCAAGCTTACACGTATCAACGGTGTAACGTATGCGCCAATCCGCATCGTTGGTGATGCAGCAGGTTACGAAGTTCGCTGGGATGTTGCAACGCGCACGGTGCTGTTGGTATCCAAAGGTGGAGCAACCGAAACTGCTCAAACCGGTGGACGCGGATTCATGTGGGAAGTTGAGAGCAATGGCAACACGATCTATCTGGTAGGGTCCATGCATATTGCGGATGAGAGCTTCTATCCACTGCGTCCGGAGTTTGAAGAAGCCTTTGCGGAAGCTGACTATCTCGGGGTAGAGATTGATATTAGCAAAGCCGCTGATGAAGAGCAGCAAAATCTGGTTCTAAGTCTGGGTTCGTATCAAGATGGAACAACACTGAAAGACCACATCTCCAGTGAAACGTATACTAAGCTGGGTGATGTATTGAAGAAAAATGGTCTGGAGTCTAACGCCTTGGATGCATTTAAGCCTTGGGTAGTAGAGAGCACACTTGCAAGTTTGAAGTCCACAACGGCAGGATACGAAGCGTCAGCAGGAGTGGATCTGTATTTCATCCAGAAAGCGATCGAGCGCAAACTTCCAGTTATTGAGTTGGAGAGTTATCAATCTCAACTTGGCATGTTTAACGACTTTTCCAAAGAAACACAAGAGGAAACACTGAAAGCGACAATCGAAAACTTCGACGTGTTGGATAACAGTGTGAAAGAAATGGCTGAGATGTGGAAAACGGGTAATGACGAGCAACTGCTTGAACTGACAAACAGCTTCTCCACTAACGAGGAATATAACAAAGCAATGCTGGTTGATCGTAACATTGGTATGGCGGACAAAATCGATGGTTACTTGAAAAACGGCAAAGGTGAGGAGTATTTCATTGTTGTTGGTGCGGCACACTACTTGGGCGATCATGGCATCGTGAAACTGCTTGAGGATAAAGGATATAAAGTAGAACGGAAATAAATATAGATTACTATAGAAGGTAACCCTTTCGTCTCGAATATGAGAGTTGAGAGGGTTGCCTTCTTACTATATAGAAGAAAGACAGATTTAAATAAAGAAGATTAAGCTGCAGGATAATAAAATTGAACCTGAGAGTTCATGGTAGATTGAAGGTCCTTAATATGGTTAGATCGTGGATTTGATAAGTTTTGAAATTAACTCTTTACAAGTGTGTGTTCTACATGGTATATTCTATTTCCGGCCAAAAAAACACGAGATACACGGTGCGGCAAGCGAATGAAATAAGCTTCGAAAGAAACTTAAAAAAAGAGCTTGCAAAGTTGGTTCGGACATGATATTATATAAGAGTTGCTGAAGAGAACAACATTCGGTAACAAAATAAGTTTGATCTTTGAAAACTGAACAACGAGTGAGTAAACATTCTGCTTGCAGAATGAACGCGAAAGTTTGAGACAAGCCTTGGCTTGGATCGACTGGAGCACAAATGAGATTTTTAATCTCGTCAGATTCAAAATGAGCTTATCGCTCTTTTCAATACTTTATTGGAGAGTTTGATCCTGGCTCAGGACGAACGCTGGCGGCATGCCTAATACATGCAAGTCGAGCGGACTTGAAGAGAAGCTTGCTTCTCTGATGGTTAGCGGCGGACGGGTGAGTAACACGTAGGCAACCTGCCCTCAAGTTTGGGACAACTACCGGAAACGGTAGCTAATACCGAATAATTGTTTTCTTCGCCTGAAGAGAACTGGAAAGACGGAGCAATCTGTCACTTGGGGATGGGCCTGCGGCGCATTAGCTAGTTGGTGAGGTAACGGCTCACCAAGGCGACGATGCGTAGCCGACCTGAGAGGGTGATCGGCCACACTGGGACTGAGACACGGCCCAGACTCCTACGGGAGGCAGCAGTAGGGAATCTTCCGCAATGGGCGAAAGCCTGACGGAGCAATGCCGCGTGAGTGATGAAGGTTTTCGGATCGTAAAGCTCTGTTGCCAGGGAAGAACGCTTGGGAGAGTAACTGCTCTCAAGGTGACGGTACCTGAGAAGAAAGCCCCGGCTAACTACGTGCCAGCAGCCGCGGTAATACGTAGGGGGCAAGCGTTGTCCGGAATTATTGGGCGTAAAGCGCGCGCAGGCGGTCATTTAAGTCTGGTGTTTAATCCCGGGGCTCAACCCCGGATCGCACTGGAAACTGGGTGACTTGAGTGCAGAAGAGGAGAGTGGAATTCCACGTGTAGCGGTGAAATGCGTAGATATGTGGAGGAACACCAGTGGCGAAGGCGACTCTCTGGGCTGTAACTGACGCTGAGGCGCGAAAGCGTGGGGAGCAAACAGGATTAGATACCCTGGTAGTCCACGCCGTAAACGATGAGTGCTAGGTGTTAGGGGTTTCGATACCCTTGGTGCCGAAGTTAACACATTAAGCACTCCGCCTGGGGAGTACGGTCGCAAGACTGAAACTCAAAGGAATTGACGGGGACCCGCACAAGCAGTGGAGTATGTGGTTTAATTCGAAGCAACGCGAAGAACCTTACCAGGTCTTGACATCTGAATGACCGGTGCAGAGATGTACCTTTTCTTCGGAACATTCAAGACAGGTGGTGCATGGTTGTCGTCAGCTCGTGTCGTGAGATGTTGGGTTAAGTCCCGCAACGAGCGCAACCCTTATATTTAGTTGCCAGCACTTCGGGTGGGCACTCTAGATAGACTGCCGGTGACAAACCGGAGGAAGGTGGGGATGACGTCAAATCATCATGCCCCTTATGACCTGGGCTACACACGTACTACAATGGCCGGTACAACGGGCTGCGAAATCGCGAGATGGAGCCAATCCCAACAAAGCCGGTCTCAGTTCGGATTGCAGGCTGCAACTCGCCTGCATGAAGTCGGAATTGCTAGTAATCGCGGATCAGCATGCCGCGGTGAATACGTTCCCGGGTCTTGTACACACCGCCCGTCACACCACGAGAGTTTATAACACCCGAAGTCGGTGGGGTAACCGCAAGGAGCCAGCCGCCGAAGGTGGGATAGATGATTGGGGTGAAGTCGTAACAAGGTAGCCGTATCGGAAGGTGCGGCTGGATCACCTCCTTTCTATGGAGAATCGTTTCCTGCAACGGAAACATTCAAATAAGCAGGTTCTTAGAACCTGCAACAGCGATTCATTTCGGTCCGTCACTTCGGTGTGGATGAAATGAAGAGCACAAACTACTCACTCGTTGTTCGGTTTTGAGAGCTCAAACTCTCAAAACAGCTTGCTTTTGCATGGAGCTTGTTCTTTGAAAACTAGATATCGAAACGAAACAAACGCGAATTAGAACATTCCTTTAAGCTGATCTTGTGTAAACAAGTGAAGTGTTTTTATAAGGTAGATTGCACGTACGATGGTATCGAATGGGAGCGACTTTTGGCTTTGCGCAAGCAAAACAAGGGAAGCGAGCAGTCGAAACCGGAGCACGAGGTTAAGCTACTAAGAGCACACGGAGGATGCCTAGGCGCTAGGAGCCGATGAAGGACGTGGCGAACAACGAAACTGCCTCGGGGAGCTGTAAGCAAGCTTTGATCCGGGGGTGTCCGAATGGGGAAACCCAGCTGGGGTAATTTCCAGTTACTCATAACTGAATACATAGGTTGTGTAGAGGCATACCAGGGGAACTGAAACATCTAAGTACCCTGAGGAAGAGAAAACAATAGTGATTCCGTCAGTAGCGGCGAGCGAACGCGGAGAAGCCCAAACCAGAGAGCTTGCTCTTTGGGGTTGTGGGACGTCTCACATGGAGTTACAAAGGAACCGGTTAAGCGAAGAGGTCTGGAAAGGCCCGCCAAAGAAGGTAAAAGCCCTGTAGTTGAAAGTCTGTTCCCTCCGAGACGGATCCCGAGTAGTGCGGGGCACGTGAAACCCCGTATGAATCCGGCAGGACCATCTGCCAAGGCTAAATACTTCCTAGCGACCGATAGTGAAGCAGTACCGTGAGGGAAAGGTGAAAAGCACCCCGGAAGGGGAGTGAAATAGAACCTGAAACCGTGTGCTTACAAAAAGTCAGAGCCCGTTTTAGGGGTGATGGCGTGCCTTTTGTAGAATGAACCGGCGAGTTACGTTCCCGTGCAAGGTTAAGGTGAAGAGCCGGAGCCGCAGCGAAAGCGAGTCTGAATAGGGCGACTTAGTACGTGGACGTAGACCCGAAACCGGGTGATCTACCCCTGTCCAGGGTGAAGGTGCGGTAACACGCACTGGAGGCCCGAACCCACGCATGTTGAAAAATGCGGGGATGAGGTGGGGGTAGCGGAGAAATTCCAATCGAACTCGGAGATAGCTGGTTCTCCCCGAAATAGCTTTAGGGCTAGCCTCGGAAAACAGAGTCGTGGAGGTAGAGCACTGATTGGGTGCGGGGCCCGCAAGGGTTACCAAGCTCAGTCAAACTCCGAATGCCATAGACTTACTTCCGGGAGTCAGACAGTGAGTGCTAAGATCCATTGTCAAAAGGGAAACAGCCCAGACCATCAGCTAAGGTCCCCAAGTGTGTGTTAAGTGGGAAAGGATGTGGAGTTGCACAGACAACCAGGATGTTGGCTTAGAAGCAGCCATCATTGAAAGAGTGCGTAATAGCTCACTGGTCGAGTGACTCTGCGCCGAAAATGTAACGGGGCTAAACACACCACCGAAGCTATGGCTTGATGCTTTGCATCAGGGGTAGGGGAGCGTTGTATAAGGGTTGAAGGTGTACCGTAAGGAGCGCTGGACATTATACAAGTGAGAATGCCGGTATGAGTAACGAAAAGATCAGTGAGAATCTGATCCGCCGAAAGCCTAAGGGTTCCTGAGGAAGGCTCGTCCGCTCAGGGTAAGTCGGGACCTAAGGCGAGGCCGAAAGGCGTAGTCGAAGGACAACAGGTCGAAATTCCTGTACCACCGTAAGCCGTTATGAGCAATGGGGGGACGCAGTAGGGTAGTGACGCGGACTGATGGATGTCCGTCTAAGCAGTAAGGCTGATGTGTAGGCAAATCCGCACATTGTAAGGCTGAGCTGTGATGGGGAGCGAAAATTATAGTAGCGAAGGTCATGATCTCACACTGCCAAGAAAAGCCTCTAGCCAGGTGATGGTGCCCGTACCGCAAACCGACACAGGTAGGCGAGAAGAGTATTCTAAGGCGCGCGGAAGAACTCTCGTTAAGGAACTCGGCAAAATGACCCCGTAACTTCGGGAGAAGGGGTGCCCCGGTAGTGTGAATAGCACGAGGGGGCCGCAGTGAAAAGGCCCAAGCGACTGTTTAGCAAAAACACAGGTCTGTGCGAAGCCGTAAGGCGAAGTATACGGGCTGACGCCTGCCCGGTGCTGGAAGGTTAAGGGGAGTGGTTAGGGAGCAATCCCGAAGCTGTGAACCGAAGCCCCAGTAAACGGCGGCCGTAACTATAACGGTCCTAAGGTAGCGAAATTCCTTGTCAGGTAAATTCTGACCCGCACGAATGGCGTAACGACTTGGGCGCTGTCTCAACGAGAGATCCGGTGAAATTTTAATACCTGTGAAGATGCAGGTTACCCGCGACAAGACGGAAAGACCCCATGGAGCTTTACTGCAGCTTGATATTGAATTTGGGTACGATCTGTACAGGATAGGTGGGAGCCTTTGAAGTGTGAGCGCCAGCTTGCATGGAGGCAACGTTGGGATACCACCCTGATCGTATCTAGGTTCTAACCTGGTACCGTAATCCGGTGCGGGGACAGTGTCAGGTGGGCAGTTTGACTGGGGCGGTCGCCTCCTAAAGAGTAACGGAGGCGCCCAAAGGTTCCCTCAGAATGGTTGGAAATCATTCGAAGAGTGCAAAGGCATAAGGGAGCTTGACTGCGAGACCTACAAGTCGAGCAGGGACGAAAGTCGGGCTTAGTGATCCGGTGGTACCGCATGGAAGGGCCATCGCTCAACGGATAAAAGCTACCCTGGGGATAACAGGCTTATCTCCCCCAAGAGTCCACATCGACGGGGAGGTTTGGCACCTCGATGTCGGCTCATCGCATCCTGGGGCTGAAGTAGGTCCCAAGGGTTGGGCTGTTCGCCCATTAAAGCGGTACGCGAGCTGGGTTCAGAACGTCGTGAGACAGTTCGGTCCCTATCTGTCGTGGGCGTAGGAAATTTGAGAGGAGCTGTCCTTAGTACGAGAGGACCGGGATGGACGTACCGCTGGTGTACCAGTTGTTCCGCCAGGAGCACCGCTGGGTAGCTATGTACGGACGGGATAAACGCTGAAAGCATCTAAGCGTGAAGCCCCCCTCAAGATGAGATTTCCCAGTATGTAAGACCCCTTGAAGACGACGAGGTAGATAGGCTGGGGGTGGAAGTGCAGCAATGCATGGAGCTGACCAGTACTAATCGGTCGAGGGCTTATCCAATAGCAAGTTGTCATTCGCATGTTTCGTTTCGAATCTAGTTTTCAGAGAACGATCTCTGAATGTAAGCTAAGCTATGCGTTTGGTGGCGATGGCGGAGGGGTTCCACACGTACCCATCCCGAACACGACCGTTAAGCCCTCTAGCGCCGATGGTACTTGGACCGCAGGGTCCTGGGAGAGTAGGACGCCGCCAAGCAATAGGAAGACACACTTGATGATATCGAGTGTGTCTTTTTGTTTTACTATTTTACACTGGCAAACAACTAACTTACAGATGAGACGAAATTAAGATTCTTCACTTATATGAAGACTTCCAATATTATTGATCAGACTATTAATGCTGGTAGGTATATTTCCATCTGTTCGACTTCTTATTCTTAGCTCCTTCAGCAACCTTTCAGTTGAATTTAACGTACGTTTCAGTGGGATAGGGTATAGTGAAGCTAAGTAAAGAGGGGGGAAATCATAATGAATATATCTTCTACAGCCAGCTCCACTACATCATACATATCGACATCTTCGAGTTCGGACAATTCAAGCAGCTTGGAGAAACAAAAGATGAAGCTTGAGGCTCAGCTGGAGAAAGTGCAATCCAGCAAGGACGATGAACAGACTAAGGAGACAAAGACCAAACAGCTTCAACAGCAGATCAAACAGATTGAGAACCAGATTGCACAGCAAAGCTCTCAAGGAGCCGGTACAACTGCTACGAAGGAGGCTCCACCTGCCCAACCACCATCCAATGGAATGGGAGTAGCTACCCCTAAGGAGATTGCAAACGCAACGACAGATAGCAATGGTCGATTTGATATACGCATCTAATGACATCTGATTAGGATAAAACAAAGCCCTGACCGATCTATATTGATCGTGCAGGGCTTTATTAATTTGTTTATTAGATTATTTATGAGGTCTACCTACAGTTTATCTACGTTCCATTGATCTTCTATCTGTTGCTGTTATTATCTGTTAACATTACTCAGGACGCAACGCGTTTATTCGATCCGTAAGGGATCGTTTTCTATAGTACAGGGCTATGGTTGCGAGAACCAGCATTTCGGACAGCGGTACGGCAAGCCAGACACCGGTGACACCAAAGAATGAAGGCAGGACTGCAATTAACGCAATCATGATAATCATTTCACGCGCAGCTGTAATCCAGATGGCCATTTTGGCATTACCCACAGATTGGAAATAGGTGCTCATGACAAAGTTAACACCCATAAACACATAGGCAAATGTAAATATACGTAATCCGTAAACGGCATTATCCGTTACGCCACTACTGAAGTTTCCAAAGATTTGCACGAAATAAGGTGCACCGATCTGAACAACAACCAGTAATAATAGACCGCATGCCAGAGCTGTTTTAGTGGCTAAACGTATCGTTTGTTGTACCCGTATAATCTGATTGGCACCGTGATAATAGCTGATCAGAGGTTGGGCAGCGGATGCCAGACCCAGGAAAGCCAACAATACAACACCATGAATATAGTTCAACACGGTAAAGGATGCTACACCATCCGTGCCCGCAATGCGGTCCATCGAGATGTTATGGGAGACAGAGAAGACCGACATGCCAAGTTCAGCCAGAAAGCTGGGGAAACCAATGAGTAGCAGGGAAGCCAGCAGTTTGTTGTTCCATTTGAACCGGGTGAACGTGAGATTATTTGTTTTTTTGAAAAAGTGAGTGAACAGGACAAGTAGCGCAAGAGACGCCGATACAATTGTACCGAGGGCCACACCGCGTACACCCCATTCGAGTACATACAATGTTATATAATTGATGATGATATTGGCTACAGCAAACGTAATCTGAGCGTACATCGACGTGTTGGGGTTCCCATCGTTTCGTACAAAGATAGAGAGTGCATTCTCAATGGTGAAAACGAACCCGAACAATAACATGATATTCATATAGTCCGAAGCAAACGGGAAGGTTTCGGCGTTAGCACCGAGGGAGTATACCAGCTTGTCTTTGAACGTAAATGCAGTATATCCAATGGCCATCGTAACTAGCATAATCAGCATAATGGATTTGGTGAAAATTTGTTTGGCTGATGTGATATCTTTTCTACCCATAGCGTTGGAGTACAACGTTGCCCCGCCCATACCAATCCACAGTGACATGGCAACAAAGAGCGTGTAGACAGGTGAGGCAATGCCGATCCCGGCCATCGCGGTAGAACCCAGTTTGTGTCCAACCATAATGCCGTCGATAATAAAATTAAAAGCAACTACCAGCATCCCCAATACAGAAGGCACGAGGTAACTTATAAAAGCTTTACCTACAGATTGCCCTTCCAATGGATGCGTCCAATTCGTATTCATAATGACCTCCGTTAGTAAACTGAATGTTCATTCTGTATATAATAATACTGAACGTTCGTTCTGTATGATAACACGCCATGAATTCTCTTGGCAACTTTTGCGTTTAAATATCGTTTATGTGATAGAGTAGGTGGATATTTATAAGGCGGGAGGAATCTCTTGATGAAACAAAATAAATACGATGAAGCTGAGTTTTTCAATAACTACAGTAAGATGGCTCGTTCCGTTCAAGGGCTGGATGCAGCCGGGGAGTGGCATGAACTGCAGACTCTTTTGCCTGATTTGAAGGACAAGCGTGTGCTGGATTTGGGATGTGGTTTTGGTTGGCACTGCCGGTATGCGCGAGAGCAACAAGCGAGTTCAGTGATCGGTGTAGATCTGTCTGAAAATATGCTTCAGCGTGCTCGTGAAATGACGGACGATCCGCAGATCCAGTATAAGCAGCTGGCGATTGAAGATATTGATTTTGCACCGGGACAATTCGATGTTGTGATCAGTTCACTTGCTTTGCATTATATTGAACGGTTAGACACGGTGTACGCTAAGATCAACGATTTTCTCGTAGAAGGGGGCACATTTGTACTATCTTCCGAACATCCCATCTTCACCGCTCGCGCTGCGCAGGATTGGCATTACGGACCCGAAGGTGAAATCCTGCACTGGCCCGTGGATGATTACCATGATGAAGGGAAACGTGTGGCGAACTTTCTGAATCAGGATGTGGTTAAATATCATCGCACACTGGCAACACATCTAAATGAACTCATTAAGGCAGGGTTTGCTATTCAAAAGGTGGCTGAATCCAAACCATCACCGGAGATGATTGAACAGGTTCCTGGCATGCGAGACGAAAATCGGAGACCGATGTTTCTGATGATTGCTGCTGTGAAAGTATAACGATGAAAATGATACGTTAGACCAGAGGGCAGAAAGAAACTGAGGAAGTGGAGCGTTCGCTTAAAAGCTTTCTGATAGAGATTTCTAACTAAGCAAACTTGAAGGAATCAGCGTGTCCAGCGATGTTGAACATGCTGTTTTTTTATTTTGCTACAATAATAAGAAATAATGTCCAAAACAGGGAACCAAATCACATTAGACTCAGTCATATTAAGTGAGGTGAACAACAGTTGGATGATCAATTACTGGCACAGGCTCAGACCATAGACAATTACACACTTAGTAGCATAATGGATGACTACGGAAATGACGTCTGGAATTACGCTTATTTTCTGACCAAAAGTGCCGAACAGGCAGATGAATTGTCACAGGAGGTATTTATTCGGGCGTATTCGGGGATTGCTCATTATCGTGGAGATTGCTCACTGAAAACCTGGCTGTTGACGATTACTAGGAACACGACTTTTACATATCGAAAATCCAGATTTTTTCGTAACAGTCTGTGGGGAGAGACGTTACCCATTGAGACAGAGCATGGGGGTTCGAACCAAAGAGTCATGATTGCAGAGCAGCCTGCACATCCTTCGGCCGAGATGGAAGTGATGCGTAAGGAGCATATCCATGAAATCTGGGATATTGTTCTGGCGTTGCCAAAGAAGTTTCGGGAGATTCTTTTGCTGAATCTGAAGTATGAGCTTACGACGAGTGAGATTGCTGAGATGTTGAAAATCAGCTTAGGCACAGTAAAATCCAGACTATCCCGAGGTAAGGAAAAGGTACGGAAACAATGGGAGGAGCGAAGCAAATGAGACACAAGGATGAGCAATGGGAAAAGGAAATCCGGAAGGGACCGTTTGCTTCGTCTCCTTTTACAGAGGATCACAAGCGAAAGGTGCTTCAACAGGTGGAGTGGATGAAGAAGTCGGAAGAGGAGAGCAAGGGAGATAGGCCAGAGGAGAGTTCCAGGTTATCCAGGCTGTTTAGACTGCAAGTGAACAACGCGTCACACAAGCGTCGCCCTAGAAGAGGGCCTCTTGTTGCCGGCACGGGTGCGTTGGTTATTGCTGCTGGATTGTTCCTATGGATCTGGGATGATGGACAGCTGGTGAGACCCGTGATAGAGCAGGTCTATCCGACAGCAGCGTTACAGTTATCCGATGGTTTGAACACAAATCTGCTAACCGACAAAATGAAAAGAAATGTTGCGACTACGATGCGAGATGATCTGGGTAAACAGCTGAAGATTACGAAAGTGGAAGATTTGCCTGTGTCCGGCAGAATATATGTAGAGGCTGGAAATGAAAGTGAGAAGGAGTATGCACAGATATGGCTCGATGCGACAACAGGAAATCTGCGTGAAGTAGGAATGAGACGTGAGATGCAGCCAAGCGAGCTGGAACACCGTTATCTGCGTCAAGTTCCATCGCTTTTGCAAAGTATAGGCATTACTCCAACGCTTAAACCTGCATCAGTCCAACGTTTTGTGAGTATGAAGCAAGGGGAATTGGAGCCGATATCACATACGACATTAGCGTTAGAGAATGAGACTGGCGATGGTTATGGGGAGATTGTATGGCAGCAGGACAAGGCTGTCTCGATCACAGGCGACCTTAGACCTGATCAAGTATCCCAGGCAGCGCTGACGGATGCCAGAAACGCGATTGAGGCTCTGTCTGGTAAAGCCAATCTTGATCTGGTAAGAGCAAGCCGAAGCAAAGATGATGAACTCGGTAAGGACACAGTCTTTTTTTCCTTTAAAGATAACTACTTTGTACAGATGACCGAAGGAAAAGCGGGCATGGGTTATACGGTTGGGGATGCTAATCACTATGAGCAAGACTTTGCAGACTGGGAAGAAATAGAGGCTTATTATCAGGAACTATATAACATACAGGAGTCTCTTCTTAGAGGAGAAGTAGAACCTATAATTAAAAAAATATTTAAAATGGATCTTCAAGCGTATAAACTTCACCGTAATCCTGACCATCCAGGCATGGTCACATTTGAACTGGAGTCGAGCAAGGATGTTTTTCAGGTTGAATACAGGGAAGATGGACGGATCAAGATGATCACCAGAGGCGAGTTATAGAGCTTGATCTTATATGTTACAATTTACTTCATAGATGGAATGAGTATAAGGAGATAACGATGAAATATTTGGTGAGTTCATGTCTGGCAGGGGTAGCTTGCCGTTACAACGGAACAGCGAGTCTGGAAGAGAAGATTCAGGAGCTGGTGGAGCAGGAGCAGGCTAAGATGGTATGTCCGGAGCTGCTTGGCGGATTCTCCACTCCACGGGAACCGGCTGAAATTATCGGTGGCACGGGCAAGGACGTACTGGCAGGCACTGCAAAAGTGATCGAGAAAAGTGGCAAGGACGTCACAGAGTTGTATATTAAGGGAGCCTATCAGACGCTCGAATGGGCGCGAGAAATGAATGTATCGTGTGTGGTACTGAAGGAGTTTAGTCCGTCCTGTGGTACAAAGATGATCTATGATGGGAATTTTGCCAATCACAAGGTAACTGGTGAAGGTGTCACATCAGCATTGCTGCGACAAGAAGGATATACCGTCATTTCTGAAAATGAGTGGATGGAGCAACTATAGGTCGCACAGATATCGTTTCATATTCACAGAAAAGCCGCTGGATTATATCCTGGCGGCTTTTCTGTTGTCTCCCATTACTTTTCTCAATAAAAGAATAAAGTCGATTTTCCTGAAATGCTAACAAACAATATGGATACATACGATATAGATATAAGATATATAAGGCTATCTACTATTTAAAGTGGGGGAATAATCATGTCAATTCAGTCTAAGCCAAAAAATAAGAAAGGAAATAAACTCAAAAATATGAAATTAACAACAACGATGGTCATCATGACTGTAATTAGTCTAATCGGCTTGTTTACTGTTTTTCTGATTGGGATTTTCGGAATGAACGAAGCAAAAACGGGACAAGGTATCCTCTACAATGACCGCTTCCAGCATCAAACCAATGTTCTTGAATTGAAAAGTAATTTCTATAATATGCGTGCCAATTATACAAAGGTTCTTGATAATGCAGAGTATACCGACAAACAGTACGATCAGGTTCAGAAAGGTAAGAAGAGTATCACGGATGGCTTGAATGAATTTTCAGCAAGAACATTGGATACCAAAGAAAAAGAGATATTTGCAGATTTGGCAACAAAGATGGATACATATTATCAGGATATTGAGCAAATCATGGATACCAAAAAGATGTCGGGCACCTACGATAGTGAAGAGAGAGGAAGAATTAACAAAAGCAGTACAGCGATTGTGGAGACGATCACCCTTTTGAGTGCGCATAACGAAGAAGAGTCAGCCAAGCTCTATGCGGATACACAGGAAGTAATTCAGCAGCGAGCGTTGGTGCTTGGTTCGGTTCTTTTGTTTTCACTTGCAGCACTCATTCTTATTTCATTTGTAGTGATTCGCAGTATACGTCAACGAATGAAAGCTATCACCCGTTATTGTGAAGAAATAACACAAGGCAACTTAACGGCATCCTTAGATCCGTATCTAACACAGGGAAATAATGAGATAAGTGTCATCGCACGAGCTATTCGTACAATGAGCGATTCCACAACCAATGTCATTCGTGGTGTAGTTCAGGAATCTCATCATATCAACCAGGTTAGCGATCTTACCAACCAGAACATGGCTGGTCTGAATGAACGAATTCGTGAAGTATCAGCTACAGTTGAAGAGCTCTCTGCTGCAATGGAAGAGGCTTCAGCCCATACGGAAAATATGAATCATTCGGCTAATGAGATGCAACAGGGAGCTGAATATATATCGGAACAGACATCTAAACAAGCAGAATCCGCCTATGTGACCAGCACGAAGGCTGAAAAGTTGAAGCAGGAAGCCCGCGAATCGAGCCGAGCAGCCATAGACATGTATGATCATACGAGTAAGAAGATGTCAGAAGCGCTGGAACGTGCAACTGCTGTAGATCAGATTGGTATATTATCTCAATCTATTTTGGATGTTACGGCGCAGACTAATCTGCTTGCACTCAATGCATCCATTGAAGCTGCAAGGGCTGGAGAAGCAGGTAGAGGTTTTGCGGTTGTTGCAAGCGAGATTCGAAAGTTGGCTGATGATTCCAGACAGGCTGCCGATCAAATTCAGCAGGTCACGGAGGAAGTTATGCAGTCTGTAACCAATCTGTCCTCGAATGCCAAAGAGTTGCTATCCTTTATGTTCAATCAGGTTGGCAAAGATTATAAATTATTGGAGGATACAGCTGAACAGTATTATGTCGATTCCCTTGATCATGCCAATGCCGTTAAAGATCTCAATGCAACCTCACAACAAGTGACTGCAAATATCAAAATACTAGTGGGCTCCATTCACGAGATTGCATCAGCCAGTGAACAATCAGCCGCATCCAGTCAGGAAATTGCAGGACATATGGTCGCCTCTGCTGCGCAATCTGTGGAAGTAGTTAAACAATCTGATCAAGTGAAGGATAGTGCATTAAATCTGAATAAGCTGGTTCAAGATTTCAAGATTTAAAAGAAAAGAGTTATAGATAATCCACTAGGCATGTAAGTGCCCAGTGGATTATTGCTGTATTTCATCCAATACTTACTTTTATAAACCAAGAAACAATAATGTGCGTACTTTTAATTTATACACATAGGTCCTAAACTAATACTTGAGATGAAACCACTTTAACATTATTGTTCAACATAAAAAAAAATATAAAAGGACGTGGAGCTCCATGGAAGTTACAGCAAAGTCAAAGACAAAGGAAGACATCTTAAAGGCGTATCATTTCCGGCATGCAACAAAGATATTTGATGATACCCGCAAAATCTCGGATGAGGATTTCCAATTTATATTGGAAACAGGCAGATTATCTCCAAGTTCCATTGGTCTTGAACCGTGGAAGTTTCTGATTGTACAAAATCCAAACCTGCGTAAGCGTCTGTCCGAAGTCTCTTCCGGCGCTCAAAAGCAATTGGCTACAGCAAGCCATTTTGTTGTTATTTTGGCCCGATCAGATGCCAGTTATAATTCTCCCTATGCGGAGTACATGTTGAAGGAAACAAAGGGAATGCCTAATAACGTATTTGAGCTAACAAGTGAGGCTTATGGAAAGTTTCAAAATAACCAGAAAATTCTGGATAATCCACGATCATTATTTGACTGGGCATCTAAACAGACTTATATTGCACTTGGCAACATGATGACGGCGGCAGCTCAGATTGAGATTGATTCTTGTCCAATCGAAGGTTTCAGCCGTGAGGGCGTCCACCGTATTATGGAAGAAGAGGGTTTGCTGGAAAATGGCGCATGGGGCGTCTCTATGATGGCAGCCTTCGGTTATCGGGCAGAGGAGCCCCAACGTGAGAAGTCCCGACAATCCGTTGAGAAAATCACGCAATGGATTAACTGAATTCAGCATGAATCCAACATGAATTCAAAAAACGATTAGCTAAGATCTAACATTATAGATCAGGATCAAAGTAGAATCGAAACAGCCCGATATTTTCCACATGTTAGCAGGATGGAAAGGGCTGTTTTTCTTTTTTATAAAAAGAACTTGAAAATACATAGATGTCTATGTATAATGAGGTCATGCCTAAATACAACGCAATTGCACTGATTGCAAGAATCAGAGACCATGTCAACAAACGGATTGTACACGAATTGGAACAGCATGAGGTAACAGGGATTGTTCCTTCTCATGGAGATGTATTGATGTTCTTGTACCGGGAAGAGACGCTGTCGATCAAGATGTTGGCTGAACGTGTTCAACGCACGCAACCAACGGTAACGGTACTGGTCAACAAGCTGGAGAAGCTTGGCTATGTTGAACGCAGCAAGAGTGCCGAAGATAGCCGAGTGACGATGATTCGCCTAACCGAACAGGGGAAGCGACTCGAACCGATCTTCCATCAGGTGTCAGAGCAGATTAATGACATCATCTATAGTGGTTTGTCCGATGAACAGTCGGAGCAATTGGAGAGCTTGCTATCCATTATTGTCCGAAAGTTATAATGAATGAACTCTTCTGTCTGCAACCCTTCCAGATTTGACTGGGGTGGAGGCAGAGGAGCCCAAATATTTTTTACCCATATACATAGATATCTATGTATATGGGGGCGTATCAATGTAACCCCATTTTCGCAACCTAACTCAAACCAAACCTGGAGGGATTCACACTATGAAACATCTTATCGTATATGCTCACCCGCACACAGACAGCTTGAATAACGCAATCCTCAATACTGCTGTAGAAGCTCTCAAAGCTCAAGGCCATGAAGTGGTCGTTCGTGACTTGTACAAACTTGGATTCCAACCCGTACTGACTGAAGCTGACACAGCTTCCATGCGTGCAGGACAGACACCACAGGATATCGCAACAGAGCAACAGTTTGTTACGGATGCAGAAGTTATCACATTCATCTATCCGATCTGGTGGACAGGTCTTCCTGCCATCATGAAAGGATATGTTGACCGTGTATTCGCCTATGGTTTTGCATATGCAGCAGGTGAAGCGGGAATTGAGAAATTGCTGACAGGCAAAAAAGGACTCATCATCAACACACATGGTACACCAAGTGAAATTTATGATCAGATTGGCATGACTGCTGGACTGAAATTAACTTCAGACGTAGGCATCTTCGATTTTGTAGGTATTGAAGCCGTAGATCATCTGCTCTTCGGTAGTATTGGATACCTGGATGCACCCGCATATCAAGCCATGTTGGATCAGGTTAAACAGACGATTACAACCAATTTCTAATATGGATGTTGAATCCAGATACGGATTCCATATGATACCAGACCGACTCGATCATGAGTCGGTTTGTTTGTTCATGTGTTTGCAAAATGGATGAAAGGGGGTATAATCGTACCCATGGAACCTATACTTATATTTAAAGCATTATCGAACGAGACACGTAGACAAATCCTGTTGTGGCTCAAAAACCCGGAGCAACACTTCCCACCGCTGGAACTATCTCAGCATCCGGATGGTGGCAAGAACGGAATCTGTGTTGGCACGATTCAAGTGAAGGCTGGACTGGCTCAGTCGGTTATCTCCAGTTATCTGCTGACTATGCTCAAGGCAGGGTTGTTGCTCTCCGAGCGAAGAGGACAATGGACGTATTATCGGCGCAACGAAGAGACGATCCGTCAGTTTGCCGAGTACGTGCAGAACGAGTTATAAGCCGGATGCCGGAACGGAAGCTAGGATGCATATGCAGGCAGGGATTCCGTCCGGATGTAAACGGCTAGTTTATGAACACATCACCATATCCAGTTGCGTTTCAATTAATCTATATATCTGGATATACAAAAATATAATCATCGAGGAGATTAAACGATAATGACTACAGAAAATACGGCTTCATCCCATAAAGAACATATTAATGACGTTAAGCTTTCCATCCTGGATCTGGCTCCCGTCGTTGTGGGTGCAACACCTGCTGATGCTTTGCGCAACAGTCTCGATCTGGCACAGCATGCAGAGCGCTGGGGATATCACCGTTACTGGGTAGCTGAACATCACAACATGCCGGGTATTGCTTCATCCGCAACTTCGGTTGTTATTGGATATCTGGCTGGTGGAACCAAAACGATTCGTCTGGGTTCAGGAGGCATCATGTTGCCTAACCATGCACCGCTTGTCATCGCTGAGCAGTTCGGCACACTGGAATCCCTGTATCCTGGCAGAATTGATCTGGGACTGGGTCGCGCACCAGGTAGTGACCGCCGTACATCGCTTGCACTACGCAAAGATCTGAACAGTGGGGAAGATTTCCCTGAGCTGTTGGCAGAACTTAGAGCATACTTTGATGCTTCGGCGACATCTTATCATGCACCTGTTCGCGCAGTTCCTGGAGAAGGATTGAATATTCCAATTTACCTCTTGGGGTCCAGTGATTTCAGTGCACGTCTGGCAGGTCAGCTGGGATTGCCGTTTGCTTTTGCCAGCCACTTCTCGCCCGATTACACCCGGATTGCACTGGAAACGTATCGAAACAACTTCCAACCATCTGATAGCTTGAAGGAGCCACATGTAATTGTTGGTGTCAACGCTGTTGTTGCGGATACAGACGAGGAAGCAGCATGGCTGGGTACAACGATGCAACAGCAGTTCCTGAACATTATTCGTGGCACAACGGGATTGGTGCAGCCTCCGGCAGAGATGGAAGGTAAATGGACGGATCGTGAGAAAGCTGGTGTTGAGCAGACGCTGAAGGCAGCTGTTAGTGGTTCACCAGAAACCGTACGTGGACAGTTGGAATCTTTCATTCGGCAGACGCAGGCAGATGAGCTGATTATTACGTCGATGATCTATGATCATAAGGCACGTCTGCATTCCTATGAGTTAATCGCACAATTAGCGGGAAAAGCTTAATCTTCATTTTTCAGCATAAAAGCTGGCTTATTGGTAGGGTATAGCTATAAATTTACGGTTCGTCTCCCAGTGAGGCGGGCCGTTTTTGAATAGGGAGAATTTGCAAATGGTTCGTGTGGGGCAGAAGACTCATTTTGGGGTAAAATGACTTTACCGGTTTAATTTGAAACGGTTAATCAGCACCATACGTATAAATCCAGAGTGTTATACATATGTTGGCTTGTACAAGGTATTTTTTTTCGTGTGTGGGCATTTATTTAGCTTTATAGTTTAGTTTTGATTAAGGGTCATAAGAGAGGACGACACGCCTATGGAGCAACCTGAGCAACCCCGCGTTTGGCCGGAGCGGTTCAAACGATTTTTTCTGAACAACAAATTTGTCCTATTTCTACTGATTCTGCTGTTGGTGGGACTGAACGTGATGGTTCTGACCAAAGTATCCTTTGTTCTTCATCCGCTCGCAGTACTCATCAAAACAATTGTGTTACCTATTATTCTGTCAGGCATACTCTATTATCTGCTGAATCCGATTGTGGATGTGATGGAAAGGTGGAAAATCAAGCGCGGCTGGTCCATTCTGATCCTGTATCTTGCGATTGGAGGCATTCTGACAGTCGTAGTATTGGCGGTCATTCCGGTTGTGCGTAACCAGATTGTGGGGCTGATTGAAAATTTCCCAACCTACAGTGAGACGGTAAAACAGCAGTTTGAGGAGCTTACGGGCAGTAAATTGTTCGGTCAGTTCCAGGAAACGGTGAATCTGAATTCGCAGGACTGGTGGGGAACAATCTCCCAAAAGGCTACTGAAATTCTGAACTCGACCTGGACCAAATTGGGTGGATTCCTCGGAGCTTTCACTGAGACCGTGCTGTCTATCGTAACGGTTCCATTCATTCTGTTCTATCTGCTGAAAGACGGCAAGAAGCTGCCAGCGAAAATTCTGTCTTTCCTGCCGATCAAGAGCCGTACGGGCGCAATGCATGTGCTGGAAGACATCAATCACCAGATCAGTTCATTCATTCGTGGACAGATTATCGTCAGCTTCTGCATCGGTATTCTGCTCTACATCGGTTATATGGTCATTGGTCTGGATTATGCATTGATTCTTGCAATTATCGCATCGTTCACAAGTGTTGTTCCGTATCTGGGACCTGCAATTGCGATTACACCAGCATTGATCGTGGCACTCGTCACTTCTCCGGTGATGCTGCTGAAAATGGTTGCCGTATGGACGATCGTACAGTTAATTGAAGGTAAATTCATCTCACCACAGATCATGGGTAAAACGCTGAAAATCCATCCTATCACGATTATCTTTGTCATTCTGACTTCGGGTAATCTGTTTGGAGTCGTGGGCATTCTGCTCGCTGTTCCAGGATACGCGGTGCTCAAAGTATGTGTATCACATATCTTCAACTGGTTTAAGGACAGATCGGGCCTGTACGACCCGAACAAGAACAATCTTTTATAACCGAAGTGGCAAGCTCCAAGAGATAGTTAATCAGAAGATTAAGTCACTTTGTATCCTGTATAAAATGGTACCCTTACCTAGAAGAACCCCCGTCCATCGGCATACAGCCGAGAGGCGGGGGTTCTTCTACATGAACAAGCTTGGCTACTGCCTAGCTGTGTTTAATATGCTGGAGCGTTTGCAGGAAAATCTGCTCAATATGAGCATCATCCAGAGAGTAGTACACGGTCTTGCCTTCCTTGCGCCGCTTGACGATCCGCATGTTGCGGAGTGAACGCAACTGGTGTGAAATGGCCGACTGTCCCATGTCGAGCAGAACCGTCAGGTCATGAACACATAATTCCTTCTGTAACAGCGCATCAATAATACGTAGACGTGTGGGGTCGCTGAATGCCTTGAACCAATCTGCCATCTCGGAAGACGTCTCCCGATCTATGAGTGAAGTGCGAATCGTCTGCACGTCGGCTTCAGTACCTGAGCAGGCTGCATCACATTCGCTTGGTGCTTTAACCGGTTGTTCCATTTCCTATCACCGCCTATGTTAACAACTATAGCTCTATTATATCCAAAACCCGCCTAAAGCGAAATGATTACTATTAGCATAATCTGTATGAAAAATCAACAACGATTGTTGACACTCATGTTTAGGCGTGCATATAATAGGGGTAACCAAACATATGAATGAGTGCTCATATATTGAATACAATTGAAATATAACATCGTTTTTGTACTGCAAAGGGGAGAATTCACATGGGAACCGGACAGGAACAGGTGAAAAGGGAACTGCTGCTTGATGGATTGGATTGTGCGAACTGCGCATTAAAGATCGAGAATGGCGTCAAAAAAATTAAGGGCATTAACGAATGCTCTGTCAATTTTGTTACCAAAACATTATCGCTGCACACCACTTCCGATATGGATGAACAGGTAGTGGAAGAAGCAAAGCGCAAAGTGCTTCGGCTGGAGCCTCATATTCGCATTTCGGAAAAAGGAAAACACGTGAACGGACATGTGCACACCCATACAGGGAGTGCAGCTGGTGCGCATAACCACAGTCATGACCATACCGGACATGATCATGGACACTCACATTCACATGGCAAACACTCGCATACTCATGATCACTCAGATTCAGAGGGACACACACATGGTCATGTGCATGAGCACGGAGGTCATGCTGGACATGATCACAGCCATACGCATGATGATGCCCATGCAGGCCACTCGCATGAACATGGTGCAGGACAGACAAAAGTGTTGCTTGCTCGTCTTGCTGCAGGTTCTGTGTTGCTCGCAGCCGCAATCTGGTCGCCGCTGGAGGGCTGGGCGCAATTTACTCTATATGCGCTCGCTTATCTGATTGCCGGGGGAGATATCGTACTCCAGGCGTCCAAAAACATCATCCGCGGTCAAGTGTTCGATGAATACTTCCTGATGTCCGTCGCTACCTTGGGTGCTTTTGCCATTGGAGAGTATCCGGAAGGGGTAGCGGTCATGCTATTTTATCAGCTCGGGGAGCTGTTTCAGGGCATGGCGGTTAATCGGTCACGCAAGTCGATTCAAGCGCTCATGGACATTCGCCCGGACTACGCGAATATCCTGACGGGTTCGGGTGACGAGACCCGTCGTGTATCTCCGGAAGACGTACGAATTGGTGATCGTATTGTCGTGAAAGCAGGAGAGCGAGTACCGCTGGATGGTATCGTTAGAGCTGGGCGTTCCATGGTGGACACTTCTGCTCTGACAGGTGAATCCGTACCTCGTGAGTTGGAGCCCGGAAGTGATGTACTGAGTGGATTTGTGAACAAAAATGGTATGTTGACGATTGAAGTAACCAAAACGTTTGGTGAATCAACAGTATCCAAAATTTTGGACCTGGTGCAGAACGCGAGCAGCCGGAAAGCGAAAACAGAACATTTTATTAGTAAATTCGCCCGTTATTACACACCGGTTGTTGTTATCCTTGCAGCCTTGATTGCATTTGTTCCCCCATTGATACTTAGTGGTGCAACATTTGCTGACTGGATCTATCGTGCATTGGTCTTCCTGGTTATCTCATGCCCTTGTGCGCTCGTGGTCTCTATTCCACTTGGTTTCTTTGGTGGTATCGGAGCAGCTTCACGTAACGGGATTCTTGTCAAAGGCAGTAACTACCTTGAAGCGTTGAACGATGTAAAAGTTGTTGTTTTTGATAAAACGGGTACACTAACCAAAGGTGTATTCAAAGTAACAGCCATTCATCCCGAAGGTGGACGCACGGAAGAAGAACTGATGGAGCTTGCAGCCATTGCCGAAGCCAATTCCAATCATCCGATTGCTGAATCCATTCGCGTAGCTTGGGCCAAAGCCATTCCCACGCAAGGTGTTGAAGGTTATGACGAAGTTGCCGGACATGGGATTAAGGTGAGCGTCGATGGTCGGGAAGTGCTGGCAGGCAACGCCAAATTAATGAAGCAGGCGGGTATATCCTATACCACACCAGAGACGGCTGGAACGATAGTCCACGTGGCTGAAGCTGGCACGTATGTTGGTCATCTGATCATTGCCGATGAAGTGAAGGATGACGCAGCCGCGGCCATTCAGGCGCTGAAGAAACTCGGCATCCGCAAAACGGTCATGCTGACAGGTGATGCCAAAGCCGTAGGTGAAGCGGTAGGACGCGAGCTGGGTGTGGATGAGGTCTACGCTGAATTGTTGCCACAGGATAAAGTCGAACGACTGGAGCAACTGGAAGCTGCCAAATCTCCGAAGGAAAAAATGGTGTTTGTCGGTGACGGCATCAACGATACACCTGTGCTGGCACGCGCCGATGTGGGTGTGGCCATGGGTGGACTTGGTTCAGATGCCGCGATTGAAGCGGCAGATGTGGTCATCATGACCGATGAACCGTCGAAACTAGCGAGTGCAATCCGCATTGCGAAGCGTACACGAATGATTGTGTGGCAAAATATCGCGTTTGCTCTGGGAGTTAAAGCGATCTTCCTGTTACTCGGTGTGTTTGGCATAGCTACCATGTGGGAAGCGGTATTCTCGGATGTCGGTGTCACGGTGCTAGCTGTCCTGAACGCCATGCGTGTACTTCGTGTGAAGAATATCTAAGTTTACGAAACGATCCAGGCGGCTCTTCGTATATACGTAGAGCCGTTTTTATATTTTTATGTAGATAAGTCTAACTAAACATTTACACGAGAACGGAGAGGACAGAGATAACCTGAAGAAGTGAAGCTACATCGGCAGGTTATTCTGTCACCGGAGTGTCAGTGTAAGCAGCTCTATGGAAGACAACAGTGAAGGGGAGAACGTTTTGACAGGAGCAGTAGTAGGGATCATCATTGGGGTGTGTTATTTCATTCTGGGGTTCATGGTGTTCAAAAAACCACCGAAAATGATTAACGGAATATATGGTTATCGGACCCCGCGTGCAATGAGTAATCCCGAGTTATGGGACGAAGCGCAAAGTTATAGCGCCAATCTGATGATGCAATTTGGTGTGATTATCACGATATTCGGCATTATCGGTTTCTGGCTTACAGATGTACGAGCTTTGGTTCTGAGTCTGGTTGCTACAGGATTTTATACGTTCAGATTGTTTACCAGAGTTGAAGGCCGGTTGAAGCAAATGCAGCGTGCTCAACAGCAACAGAATGAGCAGAATATTTAAGGTAATTTGAATGAATAGTGTACAGAGGAAGACCTGCGTGTGAAGCGGGTCTTTTTTTGTTGAAATAGAAAACTGTAGAGGATGTTAAACTCGCTAAGACTTCATACACAAAATCTAACGTTGACGTTAACGTTAATATTATATATAATTATGTACATAATATTATAGACATATAAAAAGAAGTAGAGGTGAGGGAAATGAGTTTATATAAAATCGACGACGTAGCCAAGGAATGTGGTTTGACCAAGCGAACCATTCGGTATTATGAAGAGATTGGTGTCATGCCTTCACCTCACCGGACAGATGGCGGGACGCGGTTGTACACTCGGGAGGATATCGATTATCTGAAAAAGGTGGTTCGCGCCAAAGAGGTACTTGGATTCTCCCTTCAGGAGTTACATACCTATGTGGCAACGGCAGATGCCTTGAACGAACAACGTTTTGACTACCAGCAAACGACCGAAGTAAGAGAACGGATCGAGAAGCTTACCGCGATGGAAACAACGCTGGATGGTCAGTTGCAACTGATTGAGCAGAAACTTCAGAGCATACATGCCGTACAGACTGAACTGGAAGAGCTGCGTGAACGCGTTCGGAGCGGTATTCAGAAGTTACAGGCACATGATCCGCAGGGTGATGAAGACGGCTAACCGAAAGCATCTAATATTTAATAAACAAAACTGTATACACATAATCGCTACATGGAGTGAGCAACATAGTACCTGTGGCGATCCTGTACAAACACCGGATGTTTCGGTGTCATTTGTGCCGTTTTGTTACCTCTAATTCTGAAAATGTATAGAATGTTTTCATTATTTTCAGGGTCGTTTTCAAATATAAAGCTTAACCACATAAATTATTCACAGGAGGAATTACGTATGAAAAGAGAGCCATCATTACCGGACGAATTGCCGTCATCACGTGGGGGCCTGTTATCCCAACCACGAGCGGTATGGGCGGTTGCCTTTGCATGTATCATATCCTTTATGGGTCTGGGTCTGGTTGACCCGATTCTGCCCGCCATTGCAGATCAGCTGCATGCTTCGAAAAGCCAGGTGTCACTGCTATTTACCAGTTATAACGCTGTAACCGGGGTAGCGATGCTGATTACAGGTGTTGTATCCAGCCGGATTGGTGTGAAGTGGACGCTGCTCAGCGGTATATTGTTGATTATTATCTTCTCGTTCCTCGGCGGTACCTCAGACACGGTAGGTGCACTGGCTGGTTACCGTGGCGGTTGGGGACTGGGTAATGCCTTGTTCATCGCAACGGCGTTATCTGCCATTGTGGGACTGTCCACGTCGGGGACAGCCAAAGCGATTATTTTGTACGAAGCAGCGCTTGGTCTCGGGATTGCGGTTGGACCGCTGCTTGGTGGTGAGCTAGGTTCCATCTCTTGGCGTGGCCCGTTTTATGGGGTGGCTGTTCTGATGGCGATTGCCTTTATCAGCATTACATTTATGTTGCCCAAGATGGCCAAACCGAAAACACGCAGTTCTTTGTCCGATCCGTTTAAAGCATTAAGTTATCCTTCACTGAAAACATTGGCGATTACCGCCTTCCTGTATAACTTTGGTTTCTTTACCTTGATGGCTTATTCACCATATGTCATGAATCTGGATGAGCACGGCTTGGGTTATGTATTCTTTGGCTGGGGACTGATGCTGGCGATTACGTCGGTATTCGTGGCACCAAGATTACAACGCCGATTCGGATCGGTTCCGTCCATGAGTGTCATGCTTACATTGTTCGCGATTGATCTGGTTGTTATGGCAGTAGGTACGGTGATGGGTTCACCAACTACCGTTATTGTGGCAGTCATTGTAGCGGGGATTTTCCTTGGGATTAACAACACGTTAATTACAACGGCTGTTATGGAAGCTGCACCTGTAGAGCGTTCTGTTGCTTCTGCTGCATACAGCTTCGTTCGTTTCCTGGGTGGTGCACTTGCTCCATGGCTTGCGGGTAAATTGTCCGAGTGGTTCCTGCCGGAAACGCCGTTTTATTTTGGTGCATTAATGGTTCTGGTTGGAGTCGTGGTACTGCTGGTGCGCCGTCATCATCTGCGGGATATCGATTCCGCCATTACATCTCATTAATTCACAGGAGGAATTGCAATGCTGAAACGTATATTGGTTGCTGTTGATGGTTCGGATCATGCTCATAAGGCTTTGGAACAAGCTCTGATCCTGGCTGAAGATATGAAATATCCCGCAAGTCTGTTGATCGTGCACGTGAATCCTGCCATTTCGATCAATGAACCTGCATTGGGTGTTGATCTGGAAGCTCGGATTGCCGAAGAAGGGCAACATATTATAGAACCTGTGACTAATCAGTTGTCAGGGCGTGACGTTGCATATGAAACGCTGTTGATTGCAGGTGATCCCGTTAATGAGATCTGCCGTGTGGCGCGTGAAAGAGATTGTGGAATGATTGTGATGGGTACCGGCGGGAAAGGCATGCTCGCAGAGATGATCGTGGGCAGTGTCAGTCATGGCGTGTTAAAACATGCAGAATGCCCCGTCCTGACGGTTAAATAGGTTGTGAAATCCTTTATAATGCAATAGCTCAAGATCGCCACAATGGCTCATCAGGTACGTTACAAGCTATGATTGCCGAATACCGTAGTGGGTTGATGGCACGGAAATAGTGTATAAATAGATTATATAAATTAAACTGAACTTTTACATGAGACAGCGATTGGTGGGTTGTTCTGTCATCGAAGTGGCAGTGTAATATTCTTTTCTCTAGTTCAATAGGTTCTAAAAGGATGGAGGATGCAGCATATGAAAAAACAACATCTGTTTATCGGTGGCAAACCCACCGAATCCGTAGATTATAAAACACTTCAAGCACCATACTCCGGGGAAACGCTCGCAGAAGTCTCGTCGGCTTCAGCCGAGGAAGCGGAGGCTGCTATTGCAGCTGCCGTTCAGGCTGGGAAGGCAATGCGCCAGATGCCTGCACATCAGCGTGCAGATATTCTGTACAAGTTGTCCTCCATGCTCGAAGAACGCAAGGAAGAAGCAGCGCGAATCATAGCGCTTGAAGCGGCGAAGCCGATTACCGCAGCGCTGGCAGAGGTTGACCGGACGGTGGAAACGTATCGTTTTGCCGCCGAAGAAGCCAAACGACTGACTGGAGAGACGGTTCCGATGGATGCAGCCAAAGGTGGAGAAGGACGTATCGGTTATACGATGCGGCAACCTCTAGGTGTCATCGGTGCGATTACGCCGTTTAATTTTCCAATGAATCTGGTAGCCCACAAAGTAGGCCCAGCGCTGGCAGCGGGTAATACGATCGTACTCAAACCTGCGGAACAGACGCCTCTGTCTTCCTATTACATCGCTAATCTGCTTCAGGAAGCCGGACTGCCGGATGGTGCACTGAACGTGGTGAGCGGTGATGGCAAAACGATTGGTGATGTGCTTGTGGAGCACCCCCGTGTTGCTCATATTACGTTTACAGGCAGTCCAGCGGTAGGCACGAGCATTCGTAGCAAAGCAGGACTAAAACGCGTGACATTGGAGCTTGGGTCGAATGCAGCGGTGATTGTGGATAAGGACGCAGATCTGGACAAAGTGGTTCCTCGATGTGTGACCGGTGCTTTCACGTATCAGGGACAGGTATGTATCTCGCTACAGCGAATCTACGTACATCGTGACATCTCGGAAGAATTCATCCGGCGTTTCGCTGAAGCGGCTAAACAAGTGGTGGTCGGAGACCCGCTGAGCCCGGATACGGTGGTCTCTGCGCTGATTACCTCCAAGGATGTACAGCGTACACTCGACTGGATTGAAGAAGCCAAACAGGCAGGGGCTAAGGTGGTAGCAGGCGGTCAAGCTGAAGGAGGCATTCTTCGTCCAACGGTATTGATTAACGTTCCGCGTGATGCCAAGGTATCCTGTCAGGAAGTGTTTGCACCCATCGTTGTGATCAATACGGTAGATTCCGTTGAAGAGGGTATTGAACATGTTAACGATTCGATATACGGGCTTCAGGCAGGCGTATTTACAAACGATATCCATACCGCCCTCCATGCTGTCGATCAGATTGAAGCAGGCGGAGTTATGATTAATGATATTCCGACGTTCCGAGTGGATCACATGCCCTATGGTGGGGTGAAACAGAGTGGTATCGGACGTGAAGGTGTAAAATATGCTGTAGAGGAAATGACGGAATTGAAATTTGTTATGTTTAACAAAGGGTGATTCTCTTCCATTATTTTACTCAATATACCGTATGCCAATGAAAACATAACCACACACGCCTGTGCCAGAATAATGGCACAGGTTTTTTTTATAGGAGATCATAGAAATTATATAAGTTCAACAAAATATTTACACTGATAAAGGAGAGGACAGAAATAACCAGAAGAAACGAAGTGTTCGCCTTTATCCCCGGATTTTTCCCTTTAAAAAGGGAATCAAAAAAATCTGGGGATAACAGTGATCGGAAGGTTATTCTGTCATCGAGTGGCCAGTGTTAATATTATTTGGTTGAACTTATATATCAAAAAAATACATGCGGATTCTTCGCCGACTGCGGGTTCACATCTGATGAGACGGGTATAACATAGTTAACATACCGCAACATAACTGACCAAACGCCGCTCATATCACCGAAGCATGATGTACCCATCCAGAGCACGAGCGGAATGAAGCGGTATAGCATTGCCGAAAGTCTTATATTCTCTCATTATTCAAATACAATGCAGTATGAATTAAGCCTGAACTCTGGAGTTGCAGGACAGGCAGGAGGTGTATTCAAATGGCATATTCCATGGTTGACGTATCGGGAATGTCAGGCGTAAGTCTGAACGAACTGAGCCAGTATGCGGAGACAGGTCTTCTGAATCCGGCTTTTGGGGATATAGATGAGGACATCTATTATGAAAAGCAGGAATTGCTGAGACTCCAGCAAATCCTTTTCTGTAAGGAAGTAGGTATGAAGGAGAATGAGATTGCCCCGATGCTCCGGGATAATCCTCAGGATGTCATACGCATCATGAAGCAGCATCGCATTGATATTCTGGAGAAGGCACTCCGTCTGCATGGATTGATTCAGACACTGGACAAAACGATCTCTCATTTGCAAGGTGAACAGGAAATTGATGAACATGATCTTTATATCGGTTTTGTAAATAAGGGGCGTCACCAGTTGCTGAATGAATCGGGTTCTGAAGCTGTAGTCACTAATAATATGAACCATGTGCAGACAGACGGTTCTCAGAGGTCCGACATCCAATCTTCCAATTCATCCACATTACCTGAAAATCAGGAGTTGAAGTCAAAAGAAGATTATCTGGATTCCCAGGCGAAAATTGATCAAGTTCATCTGGACTTGCAACAGGCCATTGAGGACGGATTGGAGCCCGGTAGTGCAAAAGTACAACAGATTATTGGCAGGCATCTTGAATGGATCAAAGGTTATTATACACCCACCGCTGAGATCTATCGGGATTTGGCCAATCTGTATGTAGAGCATAAAAATTTCCGTCAGATGTATGATGGTTACCACCCGAGGCTGGCTGAATTCCTGCGGGATGGGATGATGATTAAAGCGGAACATGAATTATCCTAGATGCATAAAGTAACATGGGCGAGCAAGAACATGGGTGTGAATCATAATGGATAACAAAGAGCGCAGACCTCTGAGAGGACTGCGCTCTTTGTTATTACGGGTTCATCATCATCGTATGTGATGAGACTCCGATCACCTTATTCATCATTTCCTAAAGGGGTATGGTTGCCTCCAACTGCTCTGTGAGCAGGCTTACGGCTTTCTCCAGGAAGACGCGGTCTTCGTCGTCAAAACGGTTTTTGATCGGGCTGTCGATATCCAGCACCCCGTAAAGTTCGCCGTTTTTGATAATCGGTACAACGATCTCACTGTTCGATGCTGCATCACAGGCAATGTGGCCTGGGAAGGCATGAACATCATCAACGACCAGGGTACGTTTTTCCGCAGCAGATGTGCCACATACACCACGTCCCAGTGGAATTCGGATACAGGCAGGCAGTCCTTGGAATGGTCCGAGGACCAGTTCTTTTCCATCATACAGATAGAAGCCGACCCAATTGGTGTCGGTCATAAATACATTGAGCAGCGCAGCAGCGTTCGCCAGATTGGCAATCGCACTAGGTTCATCGCGGATCAGAGCACTTAACTGTCCCAGGACGGCGGTGTGCTGCTCACTTCGTGTTCCTTCATAGGAAACAGCTTGAAACATGGTAAATCACCCTCCCGAGCAAAATGGTACTTATTTTCAAGATAGTGCAGAGGATGCGGTTAGTCAAGCGGAGGATTTCGGAAAGGGAAGGGAATCCCTGAAGAATCCTCCTGTTTCTCAGCTTCTTACGTGGGGTAATTACTTAGCAACCACGGAGGGCTATAACCCGGGAAGGAGCTTGGCTTATGCATGCAGAGGTACAGAATCTTTTTGTACGGATTCATCTACTACATTTCGCGCAAAATCAGGATTTGAACGTTAGCGAGGCACTGCCCCTATTGGAAGAACGGGGATATCGCGTTGGAGAGCGGGAGATCAAGCAGGAGCTTGAACACCTGACACAGGAGAACTTCCTGACCGCCCACGGGGACCAATGGAGCCTGACCGGGACTGGCATCGAAGAATTCAAGGAAATTACGGCTGTGTTTGGCCGGGTTAGCGATGAATTACTGGGGAAGGGCAAGAAAACGTCCAAAGCTTAAAATTCATTAGGACAAGCCATGATTCCGTAATTCACTCAAACTTGAATTGTTCCAAACGTACATCAAGACCGGGAGCGAAATTGGCCCGGTTTTTTGACGTGTGTGCATGACTGAACAGTTGCCATTCGGCGCAGGTTATGATTAGATGACTAGTGAATATTATGGTCTGCGGAGATAGATCGGATCGGAGTGTCTTTATATGTATAAATGCAAAGGAAGAATTCCCGAAATGGAGACTGCGCGGCTTCGTCTGCGTAAAATGCGTCGCCGAGATGCGGCCCAAATGTTCGCATGCTGGTCAGATCGCGAGGTGACCCGTTACATGAATCTTGCACCCATGATTGGGACAAGCGAAGCGGCGGACATGATTGGACTGCTCAACCAAATGGCAGGAGAAGAGGATGCGATCCGCTGGGGGATCGAACTCAAAGAAACAGGCAAGCTCATCGGTAGCTGTGGCTTTAACACATGGCAGCTTGAAGGCGCATTCCGGGGTGAGATCGGTTATGAGCTGGGACGTGATTATTGGCGACATGGTTATATGACGGAGGCTTTCTCCGCATTGCTGCCCTTTGGATATGAGACCATGGGTCTTAATCGAATTGAAGCGCTGGTTGATCCGCGTAATCTGGCTTCCGGCGAGTTCCTGACAAACCGCGGCTTCACGCGTGAAGGATTGCTGCGACAGGTGCAACATACGTCCACCGGATATAAAGATATGGTGATGTATTCCATGTTGTATGATGAGTTTCTTCGTAAGAAAGGTAAATAAAAGAGACAATATATAATTGCTTTTAAATTTACACGTAAACGAAGAAACAGAACAAAGCTGGAGAAGCGAAGCGATCGCCTTTAAAGCTTTCTGAAAGAAAGCTACATCGGAAGCATACGCTATCACCGGATTTCTCCTATAGAGAGGAGAAGAAAAAATCTGGGGATAACAGCGATTGGAAGCTTGTTCTGGTTCGTAGTAGAGGTGTAAATTAACGTACCAATTATATAGAGATGAAGAGAGAAGGGTTTGTGTGAATGCAACTGGAGGTTTGAAGCGCAGTTTCATCTTGACGGGGCTGTTGCTCGCGACATTTCTGTCAGCGATTGAAGGCACCGTAATTGGTCCGGCAGGGCCGACCATTGTCAGTGAACTGGGGAGTGTACAGCTGCTGAGCTGGATTTTCACCGCATACCTGTTGACGATGGCTGTGAGTACGCCCATTTTCGGTAAAATCAGTGACTTGTATGGACGAAAGCCTGTATTTCTGATTGGCTGTGCGTTATTTTTACTGGGTTCACTCTTGTGCTGTCTGTCGCAGAACATGGAGCAATTGATTATTTTCCGTGCTATTCAAGGGATTGGTGCGGGTGCGGTAGTTCCTGTTACATTTACGATTATTGGGGACATCTACGCCATTGAAGAACGTGGCAAAATCCAAGGCTGGATTAGCTCCGTGTGGGGCATTTCCTCTCTGGCTGGACCGCTGCTTGGTGGTTATTTTGTAGATAATCTCGGCTGGCAGTGGATCTTTGGTTTTAATGTGCCGTTTGGTCTGCTTGCAATGTGGTTTGTATTTCGTTATCTGAAGGAAGATATCTCGCCGCGTACAGCCAAAATTGACTATGTCGGTGCGCTGACCTTCACGGTGGGCATTACCGCATTGTTATTTGTCCTGTCGGCGGGTGGGCAATATTATGCCTGGAGTTCTCCGTTGATTGTTGTGCTGAGTGTGGTCGCCGCTCTGTTTATTATTTTATTTTTTGTGGTGGAAAAAAGAGCTCAGGCCCCTATGGTTCCACTACATTTGTTCCGAATACGGGACATCCGTGTGGCGAATATCGCCGGACTCCTGACCAGTACTTTGATGATCGGCCTGACCAGTTATTTGCCGCTCTGGGTGCAGGGGGTTCGGGGAGGTAATGCGACGGAATCTGGGCTGCTGCTCGCGCCGATGTCGGTGGGTTGGCTCATTGGTAGTGTGATGGCAGGCCGCCTGTTGATGAAAATTGGATCACGTATGACCGCATTGATTGGGTTAACCGGTATTGCGATTGGATCGGGTGGACTCTTTCTGGTGGGCGGGACATCCCCGCAGGCTGTGCTCTTTATATTGACCTTTATTTATGGTCTCGGCTTCGGATTTGCGTTTACGATCTTCACCATTATTGCGCAGTCGTCTGTAGGGTATAAGGAACGTGGTTCCTCTACGGCACTGCATACGTTCATGCGTACGTTGGGACAGACGATTGGTGCAGCGGCTTTTGGTACTTGGTTGAACTATCGGATCTCCACGTTATCCAGTGAACAGAATCTGGCGGAGGCTGGAATTTCGGAGAATGATCTGAATGAACTGCTCGCTCCACATACGGATGCTGCCCTATCGGATGACAAATGGGCGTTGCTGCGTAACGTTCTGGAAGGAAGCTTGCATTCCCTGTTTGTCATTATGTTTGTCATTGCACTGATCTCGTGGGTAACCACGCTTGCTCTACGCAAACGTTTGATCGTACCCGAAGATGCAGATGCTCCACGGCAGCCACAAGGCTCAAAGTAAAAGTGGATGTATACGAAAAACCGGATTCGCCGATGTCAGGCAAATCCGGTTATTTTTGTTGATGGCACATGTGCAGTGGATTAGAGTATATTTTCAAACTCAGGCAAGTGATACGTTGGGGGATGTTCGGATCTAAAGTATTTTGAATTACAGGCTGGCTGATCCTGGTGAATTGTCCAGACGAATTTCTAAGGAACTGAGGACGTCTTATTTGACCTTCTGCTCCTCTTTTTAAATTGTAAGGAACATGAGACACGTTATTTCCCGAAATAACCTGAAAAACACGTTGTAAACGGCTGTTTATTCAAAGATAGCGTGTGTCAGATTCCTTAAAATGCTGCAAGCGCTTCAAACCCCTGAATAAGACGTCACAGGTTCGTTAGCGTTAGCGCTCCCGCTTTCGACAGGTTTAAAGATACGCTCTAGCTGCTCGCTGATAAACGGTCTGCAGAATGTGCAAGCCTTCCCAAGAGTTCGGACAGCAATTCCTTGTCTTCCTCACTTAGTCCACTTACAGCCCGATCAATCTTCAACGCATAGCCTGGATAGATGTCATCCATGGTGCGCTGTCCTTCTTCGGTCAATTCCACAAAGATGATACGTCTGTCTTGCGGACAATGTTTGCGGTGTAACAATCCTTTTTGCTCCAGCTTATCGATCACATAGGTCACATTACCACTTTGCAGCAGAAGTTGTGCGCCAACCTGTTGAATCGGCTGAGCTCCTTTCATATATAACACTTCGAGCACCCCGTATGCGGTGGGGTTGAAGCCATGCACTTTGCTTCCGGATACAGCGTGTTCATTCACGCTCTTGAATGTCTGGGCCAAGGTGCGGTACAGATGAAGTGAACGTTCGGTTCCGATTTCTTGTAATTCCAGCATGCTGATCCCGCCTTTTCAGATTAGTTTATAAGTTGAAATGATGAAGAGGGGTCCTCTCCGTTATGCTGTTCATGTAAAAGAGTATTTCAACTTATATGAGTTGGTTAGTTATGTTTGACGATTCAGGTTGTCGCCATAGTTTAATTGTAAACTTCTATTTCTACGAAAAACATGCGATATGTCACAAGATTTGCATTTTTAGCATTTAAAATTTGATCATTCATCATGCTGAAAAATCATCCTTCAGATGTCGCTTTTTCTCCGCCTCTGGCAGGAGGTCGAGTCAAGGGCTGCTCTATATAATGGGTTCATACTATGAATTGGAAGATAATGGAGGAGAAGAAGGATGACAAGTGATTTAACGTTTGAAGGACAACGACCGCTGAAGAATAACCGATCTTTTGTAACATTGATGGTGGCACAGGCTATTTCCAATCTGGGTGATTGGCTGCATCTGCTCGCAATTCTGACCCTCGTGGGTATCCGCTGGAATGCAACGCCATGGGAGATTACATTTGTCACACTTTCCGCAGCACTACCCATACTGTTGACAGGGCCATTCGCAGGCACACTTGCAGATCGCCTGAACCGAAAATGGCTGATGATTGTAGCCGATGGTGCACGGATTATCATCGTGGGTGCGTTAATTTTTGCTGACCAGATCTGGCACGTCTACATACTGCTTGTCCTCAAATCCCTGTTTGATGTAATCTTCTCTCCGGCCAAAAACGGAAAGCTGAAGGAAATTGTACCCCGCGAACAACTTGCGCAAGCTGTATCCATCAGCTCGGTGATCGAACAGATGTCCAAAATTATTGGTCCAGCGCTTGGCGGACTTTTGGTAGCCGCCTTTGGAATTACCTGGTGTTTTGTTCTCGATTCAGCGTCTTTTCTGATCTCCGGCATCATTTTATTGTGGATTCCTGGAACTCGGGTGATCCAAACCGCAATTCATAACGTAACAGAAGTAGAGGAAGAGCCAGCTGGGGATGTTCGCAACCGCTCAAAAGGCTCTTTTTGGAAAGAAACACTGGAGGGTATCCGCATGCTTGCATCTCTCCCTCATGTAGGAACGTCTCTGATTTTGCTTGCTTCAGCCATACTTTTTCTGCAATTTGCCGATTCACAGACTGTGGTGTTATTCAGACAACTTCCCGGAATTTCAACTGATCTGCTGGGATGGTGCGTGGCAGCAAGTGGCGCAGGTACATTAATTGCAGCGATGAGTGTACGGAAGTGGAAGCATGCAGGGCATGTTTTGAAAATGGGTCTGGGTACCACACTCATGGGTCTGGTTATCGGCGGAGCCGGAGTTATTGTTGGGATTTGGCCGCACGCCGGGCTAGGTGCCAATCTGTTGTTAGTATCCCTCTTTGCCCTGGCAGGTGTCGGAATTGGGTTTGCAATTGTACCCTTTCAGATCCTGTTGCAGGAACAGACACCTGAGGCGATGACAGGCAGGGTATTTGGAACGGTAGGCAGCGTGATGACAGCCAGTAATATTATGGGCCCGGTGGTAGGTGGATTTATGGTCACTTCATTTGGTGTAGTGCCGGCTTTTGTCTGTTCAGGCATTTTGCTGACCCTGCTTGGTTTGATTTATTTGATGAAACGTAGCGGGGAAAAAGCCGATCTGACTGGCTCCATTGAAGCCAAGACCATGATTGCAGGCGACTGAAAACAGGCCGGATCTGCTCAGGTTAGAACAGTTGAAATGAAGGTTTGAATTTACTTCAAATTTTAAGTTTATGATTAAAAAGCGTTTGAGTAAACGCCTTCACGTTTAATGAGGAACAGGCAGAAATCCCTGTATTCTAATTATTCCTAGGGGAAAACTCATATGCCTTGTCCCACCAACGCATTAGCGGAAAGGGGGTGAAGCAACTTGAATGTAAAGTTACCAAAATCGATTATACGTCTTGGAAGCATACCACTGGCAATACTTGCCGGGACTTTGATGCTGGGGTTTGGATCGTCACATGTATACGCAGACGAGGCTCAGGTATCTTCTGAAAAACCTTCCAGCGGATTGTCGCTCAGTTTGTTTTCACGTGATTCGGATGGCGGGTTGAACCTGACTCCGTCAGTATCGGTATCCACACCACTGCTGGATGTTGAAGTTCCGTCGATCAAAGCGAATGAATCGACAGGTAAGCTGAGTGTATCTGAGCTGAAAGTAGATACACCGCTTGGATCGGCCGGAACATCAGAGATTGGGGTTGATGCGAAGAAGGGAACCGTCGAACTGCCGTCTGTACAGGCGGATACACCGGTGATCAAAGCCGATGTATCAAGCAGTCAGATGAACCTCAACGAAGGTACAGCTTCCTTGCCTGGCGTTACCGCAGAGGTACCCGAGGTGATCAAGGCAGAGACGTCCGCTGTGAAAACAGATCTTCGGCAGGGCAAGGTTGAATTACCTTCCGTGAAGGTGGATGTACCTGAAGTTACTTCGATCAATATCTCTTCATCCCGTGTTGATCTGAGTAAGGGAAATGTCCAGCTGCCATCTGTGGAAGCAGAAGTTCCAGTTGTAGACGTATCCACTGAACTCAATCCTGATCAGGAAAAGGTGGAGATTCCAAGTGTGAAGCTGGAACCGCCTGTAGTCACTCCAGAAAAGCCGACGATCGTCAAAACACCGAATGTTGAAATTTCCAATACGAGTGCACTCGCAGATCCTGTTTCACCACAGAACAACGAGGAAGGACAGGACGCAATACAGGTTACGGGTAAAGTGATGGAGGTCACCCCGGAACCAGTAGTGCGTCCAGAACAACCTGTTGTCCCGCAGGCATTGCCTATGGAAGGAACCGATCTGACGCAGGATTCCGATGTAATTGCAGGATTGCCTGATAACGAGTTATTCCTCGTAGATCAGATAACTGCTAAACCAGCTGTCACTGAACAAGTGCAGAGTAACCAGGAAGCCAATCTGAAACAAGATGATGTCGATGCATCATCTCCATTGCAACCTCGCACAGAACGACCAACCAGTTGGTCTGTTGCAACAACTTCTCCCGGAGCAGCTAATGCTTCCGCAGGGACAAACTCCGGTTCGTCCGGTGTAACTGGAGGTGGAGCAACCGCTCCAGCCGCTGCGCTTCCGGGAGCAACAACAGGTCTGGTTACACCAGATTACGATTTTGCTTTCCGAATGGAACGGCTCGATGGGTTCAGTCAATGGTCACAGGCACCGCCTGGGCGGCCGCCGCAATATACCTCTTTCTCTTAGGCAACAATGGCGTTAATTCAACCAAAATTGAGAAGGAGTGTATATAATCATGAAAAAAGTGAATCGTTGGGTAAAATTGTCGGTATTGTCGGGTACGTTGGTGGCTGGATTGCTGGGAGCTTCGCAGGCAACTTACGCAGATAGCTATAGCAATAACAGCAGTAGTAATCTGGATCTAAATGCAGGTTTGCGTCTGGAGTTAGGATCTCTTCTGTCAGGACACCGTGACACAGGTTACGGAAACAATGGTAGCTACGGAGGTTCATCCAGTGCAACTGGAGTATTGAATCTGGATCTTGGCCTTAACGCCGGCTTATCTTCCGAGAGTATGAACCGTTACAATGATCGTTCTTCCGACCACACAGTTGAGCGTAGCAGTTCTGGCAAGCTGGGCCTTGGCCTGAATGCCAATGTGTCGGGAGAAGGTACAACGATGTGCGACTATTCAAGAGGCGGCGATGATCGGAAAGTAAACAGCAGCTATGCGAGTGAAAGTCGTGGAGCGCTGGATCTCGGTCTGAACGTGAATGCCGAAGGTGAGAGTGCAACATGGACTCAATCTGAACGCAATAACAGCGTGAAAGACAGCGAGCGTAACACGAACAGCAGCTATGCGAGTGAAAGCCGTGGCGCACTGGATCTCGGTCTGAATGCAAAAGTCGAAGGAGAGAGTGCAACGATGACTCAATCTGAACGCACTAACAGCGTGAAAGACGGCGAGCGTAATGTGAACAGTAGCTATGCGAGCGAAAGCCGTGGCGCGCTGGATCTGGGTCTGAACGCGAAAGCTGAAGGTGAGAGTGCTACAGTAGCTCAAACTGAACTCAACAACAGCGTGAAAGACAGAGAGCGTAACACGAACAGCAGCTATGCGAGCGAAAGCCGCGGTGTACTAGATCTGGGTCTGAACGCGAAAGCAGAAGGAGAGAGTGCGACATGGACTCAATCCGAACGCAACAATAGCGTGAATGACCGTGAGCGTAACGTAAACAGTAGCACTGCGAGCGAAAGCCGTGGAGCACTGGATCTAGGTCTTAACGCAAAAGCAGAAGGAGAGAGTGCAACGATGGCTCAATCTGAACGCACTAACAGCGTGAAAGACGGCGAGGGTAACACGAACAGTAGCACTGCGAGCGAAAGCCGTGGCGCACTGGATCTCGGTCTGAACGTGAATGCCGAAGGAGAGAGTGCAACGATGGCTCAATCTGAACGCAACAACAGTGTGAATGACCGTGAGCGTACCGACAGCAGCAGCAGCTATGCGAGCGAAAGCCGCGGAGCACTGGATCTGGGGCTGAACGCCAAAGCCGAAGGAGAGAGTGCGACATGGACTCAATCCGAACGCAACAATAGCGTGAATGACCGTGAGCGTAACGTAAACAGTAGCACTGCGAGCGAAAGCCGTGGAGCACTGGATCTGGGTCTGAACGCGAATGCCGAAGGAGAGAGTGCAACGATGGCTCAATCCGAACGCAACAACAGCGTGAATGACGTTGATCGTAAAGTGAACAGTAGCTATGCAAACGAAAGTCGCGGTGCTCTGGATCTGGATCTGAACGTGGATGCAGATGCAGAGAGTGAAACTACATCTGCGGTGGAGACAAATCGGTAATATGAGATTTTCACTGTAATATGAAGAAGCAGGGGCTCCGGAACCCCTGCTTCTTTTTTATTATAAAATTTGAAATAATATGCAAATAGACAAAAGTTTCAGTGTTATTGTTATAACAGTTGAATGGTACAACTAGTGGGGATTAATGAATGAATAGGGTGAGTGAGATGGAACGAAAAGTAACTAAATTCGGTAATAGTCTTGGATTAAAAATGACGGATGCCTTCAAACAAATTGGTCTTGAGCAAGGCGATATGGTTCAAATCGAAGTAAATCAGTCCAATGGGGAGATTATTATTAAAAAGTCTGCAAAAGTTAATTTGCCTAACGGAATCAGTAGTGATTTTATGGATACATTGGCTGATGTGATGGGTGAATATGATCAAACCTTGAAAGGTCTCAAGGACAGATGATCATGACCCGGTATTTGAGTATTCAAGAGGTTATTGCGATCAACGTCGTTATGATTAAGCGTTACAGTCCTGGAGAGCAGATTGGAGTTAAAGATTCTGATCTGCTTGAATCTGCGGTTGTAAGAGCACAATCACCAGCTTTTGGTAACGAAGCCTACCCATCTATATAGAAATGCTCAAAATGATCAAACATACAGCCCGCAACTCGATTACAATAAAACATAAAGAATGAAATAAACACCTGATCAGAACAGGGAGTGAATGATATGGAAACGGAATATAAAAGCACGGAAGTACAGGAGTCCATATTGGACGTACATATTACAGAGGCAGGATACGAGCCGGGACAATCAACCATACGCAATATTCGAATGAATGTGGCGCGAGGAGAACTGGTGGGTATTATCGGACCAAATGGTGCGGGCAAAAGTACCACAATCAAAACGCTTCTTGGTCTGCTGGAACATGCGAACTATGAAGTGACGATTGGGGGAGATGGTCGTTATGCCTATATCCCGGAGCAACCGGTTTTTTATGAATATATGACGCTATGGGAACATCTTGATCTGGCCGCAGCGGCGTATGAAATGGAGGAAGAAGCTTTTATTGCCAGAGCGGAGGAACTGTTGATTCGTTTCGGTATGGACCATGTTCGGAATGATCTTCCAGCCAGTTTCTCAAAGGGCATGCGGCAGAAAATGATGTTGATGATCGGATTTCTGTCTTCACCGGATATTTATATTGTGGACGAGCCGTTCATCGGACTGGACCCTCGTGCAACCAAGGATTTTCTAAAATTACTAGATGATGAACGTCGCCGCGGTGCGGGTGTGCTCATGTCTACGCATGTACTGGATACCGCTGAACGAATCTGCGACCGGTTTATTCTGATTGCTTCGGGCAGATCTGCTGCCGAGGGAACATTGGATGAGATCCGTGAAGCGGCAGGATTACCGGAAGCCTCTTTGTTTGACTGTTTCGATGTACTGACGTCTTAGATAGAGAGAGGGTGAGAGAGAATGGAAACTTCCCAGCGTTATACCCCACTTCGTTTATACAGACGAAGACGCATAGAGCATTTCAAGGAACAGATGAAAAATCTCAGACTCGTCGTGGATTGGACAGTGTGGGTATACCTGCTTGTTCCGGGTCTGCTCTATCTGATTGGATGGTACACGAGTCTGTGGACCAAACCACTGCCTGCATGGGCGACAGGATTACCGCTCCCCGTACTGACTGGGCTGATCGACGTGGTTATGCTTACCGGTGGTGTGTTGATATTTGTGGAGGAAGCGGATGTATTGTTTTTGAAATCAAGACCGTTGTGGATGCGCACGTTAATGAGGCAAGGGCTCTACCGGTCCTGTCTGCAACATCTGGGCAAAATGATCCTGATTACAGCGCTGACCGCACCCCTGTGGTCCCGTGTCTATGAGATGTCGAATCTCCAGATTGCACTTATGGCTGTCTGGTTTGGTGCGGTAGCTTCATTCCAAGCCATAACACTACATATGACGAAGGTTCGACATACTGGATGGCGACGCTGGATTCAGATGATCCCTCTCGTCATTGGCATAGGTTACATGACCATTAATGCGACATCATGGATGCATGGACAGACGTGGAAAATCAGTTTTGGAATCGTAATTATCATGCTTCTTCTAATTACAGTTGGACAGATGAGGCTATTGATGAAGGGAACGTTTGAAGGGGATGTGCGGGAGGATCTGCGGAGCAGGCTGCAGCTTACAGCTATAATGTTAAGCCGGGCGGTGAGCAAGCCGAAAGCCCCACGAACACGGTCCATCATCTTCCGCAAACCGCGTAAACTGTTACGCAATCGTTCCATCGCGAATCGGACAGCAGAGATTGCATTCAAGGCATTTTTCCGGAACTCGGCCACGATGAAATTGTATCTGCAGCTTGGAGGACTGTCCATTGCAGCAGTTGCCTTACCGCCTTTTCCGGTCAATATCATCGTGTGTGCATTATTGATTATCATGTTAACGGTGATGTTTTATCGTTCCTGGGATGTTTTTGCCACGTCCGACTATGTTCAGCTCATAACGTATGACTCGGAGGCGCTGCATCTTGCAGGTTCAATGATGGTTCGGATGTTGTTCATCCCGATTGGTATTCTTATGGGATTCACGCTGGGATTGGCCTGGATCGGCTGGATCGTCGGTATTTTAACAGCTGCAGGTGCGGTGGCTTTTGGACTCTGCGTCTTATCTATTGCCGGATGGGTTCGGCTGACCCGGGCCTAGGACGTGTCTCAAAAACTCGCTGAAGTTCATCTTTTACCGCCTTTTCGCCCCATGCTGTGTCACTTTCCCTTGACGTGCCCCGGCACGCCTGCGGAAAACTTCCTTGCTTGGAACGAAAATTCGGCAAAATCTGCTTCCTTCGGAGCATATCGTGCGCTAGTTCTGCCCATGCTATAGAAGAAGAATCTCATCTATGGATGATGAGAGATTAGCTGTAGCAAGGAGGAAGAGACGATGATGGATAATAGCGAACTACAGGTGCACTTCTCAGACGATTCAGCGTTGAATGCCGCCAGGGCAACCTTGGAGGAGTTGGGATATAAGCCGTATCAGTCCGGGCCGCTGGAACTGTACATCCCTACAGATCGCCAAGATCCTCAGTCTGCCGTAGAGATTGTACAATCTCATGGAGGAAGTGCCGTATTTGCCTCGCCAACGGAAGAGCTGGATCAGTTTCAGAATATATCGATTCCGGCTCATCTCGTGAATGAAGACTGGAATGAGGGTTATGCGAGCCAAAACCAGGGAAGCCAGACGGAGCAAGGCAGACATAACTATAGCGATGACCCAACATACGATGATTCGGCTGATGGATTCTCAGGCAGTGTGAAAGCATAGGAGCATCACAAGCTAAGAGCAGTTCGAGCTAATTTTTCTAAAATGGAACAATACCCAAAACCCCGATCGTCCACAGATGTGGATATCGGGGTTTTGGGCATCTGAGCTAATTCATCATGCGCTTAAAGTGTGTAATACCTATTATGATGTAACGTGTTTATATTCAGCCGCATGCATGCCAGCCGTATATCCCGTGGAGAAAGCAGCAGTGATATTATACCCTCCGGTGTAGCCGTGAATATCCAAAACTTCACCGCAAAAGAATAGTCCAGGCAGCAGCTTGGATTCCATTGTTTTTGGGTATATCTCCTTTAAGTGGATTCCTCCCCCAGTAACAAAGGCTTCTTTGAGCGATCTTGTTCCGTCTGCACGGAAGGTAAAAGCTTTCATTAGCCCACACAAGTTGCTTAACATACCTTTGGGGAAATGGTGGAACGTGAGGTCATCGCTGATCTCTGCCCGTTTCATCATTAAGGGAATCATACGTTCAGGAACCCATGTTTTTAAAATATTTTTGACAGCTTTGCGGGACTCTTGTTCCAATACTTGTTGCACCTGTGCTTCTAATGCACCTAAGGACAGTTCCGGGAACAGATCAATGCTCATAATGACCTGTGGGTTTCCAGACTTCATCTGAACCTTGCGGATAAATTGGCTGCAGCGCAGTGCAACCGGTCCTGACACGCCAAAATGCGTGAAGATCATATCCCCGCGATGAGAGATGACTGTTTTTCCTTTGGCATCTACTACGGATAGAGCGATATCCCTTAAAGACAAACCTTGCAGTTCTTTAGACTGAATCCAACTCTCTCCAGACACAATGGGCACTTCGGTCGGATATAACTCCGTTATCGTGTGACCCGCAGCCTCAGCCCAAGGATAACCATCTCCGGTAGATCCCGTTTGGGGTACGGACTTGCCGCCGGTAGCGATGATGACAGAGCGCCCAAGAATGGTTTTACCGGATATCAATTTAACACCTTGTATCTGCTGACCATTCTGAATAATTTCCTTGACCGGTTCTTTGGTGCGAATCTCAACGCCGAGGGAGACAATTTTGCCAACCAGCGCATCCACAACTGTTTTCGCTTTATCGGTTACAGGGAACATTCTGCCGTTGTCTTCTTCTTTCAGGGCAATTCCGAGATTCTCGAAGAAACGCATGATTCCCTGGTTGTCCAAATTTTGAAACGAACTATATAAAAAGCGTCCATTACCCGGAATATGTCGGATGAGTTCATCCGTTTCCTTGGCATTGGTTACATTGCATCGACCTCCGCCAGAGATGCCGAGTTTACGACCCAGTTGATCTCCTTTATCCAGCAGAAGCACGGAGGCTCCATGCTCGGCAGCAGCAACGCAAGCCATCAGGCCCGCAGATCCACCACCAATTACAATGACATCATACATATGTTATTACCCTCTTTTTTCATTGATTTTGTCTGTTTTACGAAAAATGTGTCTACTCCTGGCTTTTTCTGAAATATAATGGAGTTATGAGCAGTTCTATTGCGCAGTCTTAAGGGATATATTGTAATATACTGTCGCCTATGTTTTAATCAGAAATACATGAGGGAATGTGCAGGCAGAGGAGGAGATGGCATTGTGGTTGCGTTAAAGGACATGCTTTTACAAGTACTGCTGGCAGGGTCGGCGGTATTTCTGATTCCCTTATTCCGCCTGGTACTCTCCAAGCGGGCTATTGCCAGAATGGAACATGCCGGAACTGTTCATACCAGTTTTGCTGTGACAAGTGCCCTGAGCATGTTATTGTGTCTGCTGTTTGCGCTCTATGCAAGCCCGGTGGCCGTACCCATATCATTAAGCATCGTACCTGTGATACTTGTTATTTTGTATTGTAAGTCCGCTATAGGCGTAACGCTGTCCATTCTACATATTCTCTTCTATTTTCTTTTTGCGCATCCCTATGATCTGTACGGATTTCTCCTTCATACGGGCATTCTTCTCTATCCTATTGTATGGTTGTCTGCCAAACGATTCAAGCATAATACACCTTCACGCAAAATGGCGATCCTCATCATCCTGATTACAATGGAACTGGTTGTAACGAGTCTGTTATGGATCGCATCCCTCCAGAATGAATCCACATACTCTGCGACCTACATGATACTTACAGCACTTGGATATACCGCTGGAGCCATTGTTGCGGGCAGTCTGAGTCTGCTATGGCTGGAACGGATGAAGCACTATCGCGGGCTGGAGCAACATCTCTCGGAAGTCCACCAGCGATACATAGCCGAAACGGAGAAACTTCATCAGATTCTGAACGCAGTGCCTCTCTCCATTGCCACCGTAGATAAACAAGGCACAGTGATGTTTGTCAATGAGATGATGGAGCAAACGGCAAGGGAGCAGCTACCTTGTACTTCCACGCCTGATCTCATTGGACAGCCTGCCAGTCAATTTGTTGAACAAGGTCAGGCGGACAAGATGGATAAAAGCATTCGCAGAGCCGTCGTTCATGGTGAGATTAGTGGGTTGACCGTTCGTTACGGTGCACACGTATTTCAATCCCGAACCGTACCGATTTATGCCTTTTCAACAGAGTCTGCGAGAGAAGTTACAGGAGCCATGCTGATCATCCAGGATATCACGGAGCTTGAGATGTTGCGAAGTGAACTGGATAATGTGGATCGTCTCAGTCTGGTGGGGCAGATGGCTGCAAGCATTACGCATGAGGTGCGTAATCCAATGGCGGTTGTACGTGGCTTTCTTCAACTCATGCAGGAAAAGAGTCCTGATTCCCTCGATCACTATTACCGGATCGTTCTGGAAGAGCTGGACCGGGCCAATAGTATCATTAATGATTTCTTGTCTTTGGCTCAGAATCGTATTGCCGAGAAAGAAGAATCCCAGCTGCACGATATCATCCATGAACTCAGTCCGTTGTTATGGGCGGATGCGAACCTGCGTGGTCAGAGTATAGAACTCATGTTGGCCCATAATGTGCCAAAGCTGCATCTCAATTCTAAGGAAATCAAACAGGTGGTGTTGAACCTGGCCCGTAACGGGATGGAAGCCATGAATGAGAAGGGTGTGCTTACACTGGAGACACGGATAGTGGATGATAAGGTGGAACTGTGTGTACGTGACACAGGACCTGGTCTACCCAGAGTGAAGAAGGAAAAGCTGTTTGAACCTTTCTATACGACAAAAGCCAAGGGAACCGGACTTGGATTGTCCATGTGCCTGAGTATTGTGGAACGACATAACGGAACCATTACTGTGGAATCGGAGGAAGGCCAGGGCACGACCTTCAAAGTGGCATTTGAACGTTAGTCATTCAGCATATATTGCCAGACATTGAGACATAATATTATGGAAGAAGCCTTTCCGCAGGCGGTTTCTGAATCTTGCTTTCATTGCTTATGGATGTATAATAGGAATAGCACATCATTACATCCATAATGTTCGATATGAATGTAACGTTGTTTTGGAGAGTAATTGGCCTTTAATTCTATCGAGATCATAGAACAACCATTTATAAGGAGTGAAACCGAATGTCGATGTCATTTGATCAATACATGAAAGATATGGTTCAACCGATGCGGGATGATTTAACTCGTCTAGGAATCCAGGAGTTGCGTACTCCTGAAGAAGTGGAAGCAAGTCTTCCGGATGCAAAAGGAACAGCGCTGGTTGTCATTAACTCTGTATGCGGATGTGCCGCAGGTCAATGTCGCCCAGGTGTGTCCCAAGCACTGCAGCACGATATTACACCTGATCACCTGTACACTGTATTTGCTGGTCAGGACAAAGAAGCAACTGCAAAAGCACGTGAATTCTTTGCACCGTATCCTCCATCTTCACCGTCCATCGCTCTGATGAAAGACGGAGAACTCGTTCACTTTATCGAGCGTCATCAAGTGGAAGACCGTTCTGCAGAGGATATTGCGGCTGATCTCAAAAGTGCATTTGACCGTTACTGCCGTTAATTCGCTCCAATAGAACGCCCCGCCCTTCGGATCACCGATGCCGGGGCGTTTCATTTTGGATAGATAAGGTTATTGAACCATTCGGACCTTTCAAGCTGGACATCAAATTTCATTCATTTAGAAACGGGGTGTGTGAACGATGAGTTTGCAACAACAGATCATCGCTGAATTGAAGGTTAAACCAAGCATTAATGAGGAAGAGGAAGTACGCAAGCGTGTTGATTTTCTGAAGACGTATGTAAAAAATGCGGGTGCCAAAGGTTTGCTGATTGCAATCAGCGGCGGTATTGACAGCGCAGTGGCTACGGCGCTTTGCAAAAAAGCGACGGACGAGCTTACGCAAGAGAACAACCAAGAGTACAAAACGCTTGGTGTGTTCCAACCTTATGGTGAACAATCCGATATCGATCACAGCTACGCTGTAGCCAAAGCATACGATCTGAAGCATGTCGTGGAAACCAATATCGAAGATGCAGTTAACGAGATTGCGCTGGAGGTGGAGCAAGGTTTCAAATCCTTGGGTAGCCCACGTCATATGACTCACCAAGGCAAAGGTAATGTCAAAGCGAGAACTCGTATGGTTATGCAATATGCGCTTTCGTTTGAAGAGAACTTGCTCGTTGTAGGTACGGATCACGCTTCTGAAGCCATTACAGGCTTCTATACCAAATGGGGCGACGGTGCTGTGGATATCACACCACTGAGCACCCTGAACAAACGTCAGGTACGCCAGTTGGCAGCATATCTGAACGTTCCACAGGCTGTTTTGGACAAAGCACCATCAGCAGGGCTATGGGAAGGTCAGACGGACGAAGATGAGCTGGGAATTTCGTATGAAGCGAACAGCGACTATCTCGAAGGCAAACAGATCGATCCGGCTGCACAAGAGCGCCTTGAAGCGTTCTATACGCGTACACATCACAAACGCAATGCCATTCCTGGTATCTAATACGGATGAATGAGCATGATTGATATAGGCTGTTAACACCAACATTGAAATAACGTCCCTCTTAGGGAATGCAAAAGAGTCACTGCTCACGCAGTGACTCTTTTGTTATGTGGAGCAAGAAACCGCAAAAATCCAGGTGATTACTATATTAAAGATGAGTTAACTATTCCAGTCTTTGATCTGTTGCAGGGTTTGGGTGATGGCTTGCTCCAGTTGCGGAGTGGTTTCTTTAAATGGATGTACCGTATTAAAGGTGTGATTCCCTTCAGGCACCTGGTGCCATGGGATATCAGGGCGGGTTTGAACCAGTGCGGCAGAACCGTCCCGCAGACGCTGGGGATCTTCTGTTCCCTGAATGAGTGCGACTCGCAAAGTTGAAGAAGCCAAGCGGTCAAGGATAACGTAACGTTTGCTATGCTTGTCCAGGTCTTCCAGAATAGCCACGTCCAGTGGCATCTGCTGGCCTGTTCGTCCGTTAACGACATGGCTACGGCCATGCGTACGCATTTCTTCTTTTTGCTCCGCTGTGAAGAGATCCAGATTGGTTACGCCATTCCAGGAGATGACACCTGCCACCTGCTCGGGATGATCCAGTGCATAGACGAGACTTACGCCCGCACCGCGGCTATGACCAACCAGGTATACAGGAAGTCCAGTGAGTTCAGGTTGTGTAGCCACATGTTCCAATACCAGGGCCAGATCGGCAAGCTCCCGGCTGTAGGTATTCACTGCGAACTTTTCAAGTTCAGAGAATTGCTCCAGATATTCGCCGATACCGTTGTGAGAGAAATTAAAGGTCAGCACATGATGCGTCTGGCTTAGCTGTGAAGCTGCATAGGGGAACATGCCCCAGTCTTTGAAGCCTTTGTATCCGTGAGACAGAACGATAACACCTTGAGCGGGTTGTTGTGCAGGGAAAAAGTCCCCGCGAATGATCGCATCTACGTCAGTGGGCAATTCAAAAGTTATGGGCATTATTCAGACCTCCTAAGAATTTTAGACGATTCCTAATTCATATTTTAGCATATATGGTAATGCGGATAGGTACTCGCTTCTGATCGCCCCTCCTGCTACAATAGAATACGTGTTCGGAGAGTTACGGATCATGTGATTGAATGGAGATCTTTTACAATGAAGGTTCAAAAAGAGCGGTTTTCAGTACCGAGAAGATGGGACTTTTTGAATAACCTCTTACAGTATAAAAGATTAAGCGGGTGAAGCATTGATGATATATGGCATAGGCAATGATGTGCTGGAGATTGGACGTATGCGGAAGCTGCTGTCCGGTCGCCATGCGGAAGCTTTCATAAAACGAATTTTAACGCCAGCAGAGCGGGAGATCGCGGTTCGTCGAGGGAAGCGGATGACGGAGTTTGTATCCGGTCGATTTGCAGCGAAAGAAGCGGTGTCTAAGGCATTTGGCTGCGGTATTGGTGGTGTCATGGGCTTCACTGACATTGAGGTGCTGCCTGATGGGACAGGACGTCCCGTGGCCTCGCTGTCCAGTCAAGCCTGGGAACGTCTGCAGCTGCCATATGATAAGCAATATGACATTCATTTGAGTATTACGCATCAGACGGAATTGGCAGCGGCCTTTGCGATCGTGGAGCAGATGGAAAAGTAGTTAGCTTGGCAATAGGAGAGGACGGAAATATGGGTTTACAGGAACAGAAACAACATTTCAGCGTGAATTTGCTGGACTGGTATATGGTCAACCGACGGGATTTGCCGTGGCGTCGCCACAACAATCCTTATTTCACATGGGTATCGGAGATTATGCTTCAGCAGACTCGGGTCGATACGGTAATTCCGTATTTCAATCGTTTTATCGGGAATTTCCCGACCGTGCAGGCGTTGGCGGAGGCACCAGAAGAAGACGTCTTGAAAAATTGGGAGGGACTCGGTTATTACTCCCGTGCACGTAATCTTCAGGCAGCTGCGAGACAAGTCATGGAGCTGCACGGAGGCGAGATGCCGCAGGACAAGCCGGCTGTCTTTGCATTAAAAGGGGTTGGCCCCTACACGGCCGGGGCCATTCTCAGCATTGCCTTCAACCAGCCGCAGCCTGCGGTAGATGGCAATGTCATGCGGGTACTGTCCCGATACTTCCTCATCGATGAGGACATTATGAAGGGCAGCACCCGGGTGTTGATGGAAGAGCTCGCAGGAGAGCTCATTCCGGAAGGGCGGGCGCGTGATTTCAATCAGGCGCTGATGGAGCTTGGTGCGCTGGTATGCACACCCAAAGCGCCGCACTGCCTGACTTGCCCGGTCATGGAGCAATGTTCCGGCCGCATCGCCGGAAGAGAGCTTACACTGCCGGTCAAGACCAAGGCGAAGCCGCCGCGCCCTGAGCAACGGCTGGTCGCGATTGTGGAGGGCCGCGGTGCTCATCGCGGCCAAGTGCTTGTGCGCCAGCGCCCAGACACGGGCCTATTGGCCCGCATGTGGGAGCTGCCGCATGTGCTCGCGGCGCCTGCCGCAGCAAGCAAGAAGGCGGCGCCGCTGGCGGATGAGCCGGCCATGGCATTGCTGGCCGGCAGTCTGTGGGCGGAAGGCTTCGCTGCCCGCCCGGAAGGGCTGGCTACCCATGCGGAGCATGTGTTCAGCCACATTGTCTGGAGCCTACAGGTGTACAAGTGTACCGAGCAGGACCAGAGCAGTGAGCTTCCGCTGATCGCAGCGGAAGCCAGAGCCGCCTACGATGCACAGGCGGCAACAAGGGAGGGCACAGCCTCATCGTCAACTGTGTCACCTGAGTCAGACACGACGCATTCATCGGAGCCAGGCACGCCTAATGCGCAGAACATCTCAACATCGCTTAACGATGGAGAGATGTTGATGTCATCATCTGATGTTAGTGACCTAGCGCTGAGCACTCCGACACTGACAGGTAAAGGCGATGGCTTGACCTACCGCTGGATCGGTCCGGAAGATATGGATAAGATGGCATTCCCGAATATCTTCCTGAAGCTGATCAGCAGTTATTTTGCTGGTGCGTATGATCAAGTGAATGATTAAATGGGGGAGCTAACGAACTCCAGAGGTCTTATCATGTGGATATACCACAATTATAGATTCTAACGAACCTGAGTGACGTTATCATAGACAAATCAACCCAAAAGTGCGTATCAAAGCCCGTATCTGGGGAAATAGCTACTCTGAGATTCGTTAGGTTCGCGATACGATGAAATATCGAGCAATAACGTGTCCTGGGTTCGTTAGAAACAAAACACCCATTAACTATAGTGATAGCAAAAAGAGAGCCTGATCACGGTCATGATGACCGAATCAGGCTCTCTTTTATGTTAACTGTTGCATGCTAACAGTCTTATTTTGCAGAAGCGTAACGTTTGTTCACTTCATCCCAGTTGATTACATTCCAGAAAGCGGCGATGTAGTCAGGACGTTTGTTTTGGTAGTTCAGGTAGTAAGCGTGCTCCCATACATCCAGACCCAGAACCGGAGTCAGACCTTCGAAGAGAGGGCTGTCTTGGTTAGGTGTGCTAGTGATGGACAACTTGCCATCTTTACCAACTACGAGCCAAGCCCAGCCGGAACCGAAGCGAGTTGTAGCTGCTTTAGCGAAATCTTCTTTGAATTTATCAAAGCCACCCAGTTCGCTATCGATAGCTGCTGCGATATCGCCTGTAGGAGCGCCGCCGCCGTTAGGTCCGATGATTTCCCAGAACAGGCTGTGGTTAGCATGTCCACCACCATTGTTGCGAACCGCTGTGCGGATGCCTTCAGGTACGCTGTCAAGGTTAGCAATCAGATCTTCCAAGCTTTTTTCTTGCAGTTCAGGAGCGCTTTCCAGAGCTGCGTTCAAGTTAGTTACATAAGTATTGTGATGGCGATCGTGGTGGATTTCCATCGTTTTTGCATCGATATGTGGTTCCAGTGCGTCGTTAGCGTAAGGAAGTGCTGGTAATTGAAAAGTCATAATGAAATACCTCCTGAGATTTTAGTTTTTTTTGAAAACAGGTACATATGTAATAATACCCTTGCCACTAATATTAAACCGCATTCGAGCTAATTAAGCAACATTTTTGTTTATTAAGTCCCCCGAGGCGTTGATCTAATGATGGGCCAGAGATAACAAACATATTTTACCCTTTATGCAACTATTTATGTGTTTTCAGACGTTTAAATGGATGAAAATTTTAATATTCGTATGTAAACGGTTACAATTAAGCGCTTTCAAAAGAAAATGCGTGTTTTATGGAGAAAAGTATGGTTTAATTGACGAAGAAGCGGTATTTTCTCGTTTTTTGTCATTATATGAACATTGGGTTTTTGGTAAAAAGGGATTCCCTTTTTGTAAAAAACCTCATCTAAGCTAACGAAAAGGGAGATTTAAGACATGCACGTTCGTTCCTTTCAGTTGAGTGATGCAAGCCAGATGACGGAGCTTCTCCAGGTTGCACTATCGGAAGAGTGTTATGAGAACACGATGGGCCCGTTTGCCCGTCAATTGTCATGGGATTCTGATCTGATCATGGTTGCGGAAGAAGAGGGAGACCTCGTCGGCGCTTTGATCGGTACGATTGATCACAACCAGGGTTGTATCTACCGTATTGCGGTACATCCAGACTATCGTCGCCGTGGAGTCGGCAAAACACTTGTCGAGGCTATGGAACAGCGGTTCCAGCAGCGTAAAGTCAGCCAAGTATGGGTGGCGGGTGATGAGCACAACAAAGTAGCCATGCCTCTATATGAAGCAATGGGTTACGGTGCCAATCAGATTATGAGCGCTTTCCAGACTCTTAGTATTTTGTCCAAAGCTTAGTTTGCATGTTTAAAAAGAAATAAAAAAAGATTTTCATTTCATATTAGGCATATCTCTTTAACGTGTAAGAACGTGAGGGATGTGCCTTTCTATTTATATGAGTGTTCTTCACGTCATATTCCTCTGGTTTCCTCATTTTCTGAACATGCTTCGGAGTCCCTGAATTCTATTTAAATCACCCTGACTATCCCGGCTGTATTCACGATAACCAAGGTATTGGTGCTCATAACCAATTGTTTCACTCTCCCAAATGGAGTAGACTGAAAGGGAGTATGGTTACCATGTTACAAGTTTAATTCAACTATTTAATAAATGAGGTGTCCCTTTGAATTCCAATAATCATTCAATGGAACATGTGACTTCCGAGCAACGAAATGAACCGTCAAAGCCTGAACAACCGGGGAAATCATGGGCTGTCGAGCTGTGGGACTGGGTCAAAACGATTGTTGTTGCTTTTGTAATCATGATGCTGCTGAACCTGTTTGTGTTTAATCTGTCAATGGTCAAGGGACAGTCCATGCAGCCGACACTGGTTGAGCGAGATCGCCTTTTCGTCAACAAAATCGTATACCATCTGGGTAATCCTTCCCGATCAGATGTCATCGTACTTCGTGATCCAAGCGAAGGTGTGGAGAAGAAGGATTTTCTGGTGAAACGGATCGTTGGACTTCCGGGAGATACAATTGAAGTTAGGGATCACCATCTATATGTGAACGGCGAGCAACAAGCGGAAACGTACACCGACATTGAGGTGCAGGACCCAGATTTTGGCCCAATCACCTTGGAGCCGGATCATTTCTTCGTGATGGGGGATAATCGTCATGAAGGCAAAAGTAAGGATAGCCGAGTGTTTGGCAGTATTACATCCGACCAGATTGTAGGCAAGGCTGAATTTATTTTCTGGCCGTTTTCTGAATTGAAGAAATTGTAAAATGCTTACAGGACAACAACTTCAGACTGCATTTTGCGTTAAACCATATAGAGTTGGTTCCGTTTGAATTCAAGTATGCAAGGCATATATAGAAATTAACGCCTGTCCTCTTACCGTGAGGCGGGCGTTCACTATTTACGGAATAAGTGTTGGAAGAAGAGAGGGAAGAGAAATGACGAGCGTACAGACCGGGGCAGCACAGGATGCCTCCGTATGGGAAAAGTTAAAACAGGAGATCAAGGCAGCTGGCCCCGGACTGGGCATTGATGATATCGGTTTTGCTTCGGCTGATCCCTTTGTTTCCCTGAAGTCGCTGCTGGAGCAGTCGCGGGATAAAGGGTATGCTTCAGGTTTTGAAGAGCCGGATATTGAAAAAAGGGTGCACCCCGCCTTAAAAGATGGCGAGCCCGCTTCACTTATTGCAATAGCCGTGGCATACCCATCCAAAATGGTGAATCCGCCGAAATCGGAGCCTGGTGCGTATCGAGGCATTTTTGCCCGTTCGGCTTGGGGTCAGGATTATCATCAGGTCCTGCGTGCAGCGATGGACAAGTTGGTCAATTTTATAAAGGAACGCGTACCTGAAGCCATGATCGAAAGCATGGTAGACACCGGAGCATTGGTGGATCGTGCGGTGTCCCAGCGTGCGGGGATTGGTTTTAGTGCCAAAAACTGTGCCATTATCTCACCAAAATTCGGATCATGGATTTTTCTCGGAGAACTGGTAACGAATATTCCTTTTCAACCAGACACACCTGTGACCGAAGACTGCGGTGAATGTACAAAATGTATCGATGCCTGTCCTACAGGAGCATTAGTGGGGCCGGGGCAGTTGAATGCACAGCGCTGTATTTCTTTTGTAACCCAGACGAAAGGGTTCGTGGATGAAGAATTTATGCTGAAAATAGGCAACCGTCTGTACGGTTGTGACACGTGTCAGATTGTCTGTCCGAAGAACCGGGGCAAGAACTGGGATCACCATCCCGAGTTTCACCCCGATCCGGAGATTGTGAAGCCACTCCTACTGCCGCTGCTGGACATCGGTAACCGGGAATTCAAGGAACGTTTCGGTCAGAGTTCCGCCGCTTGGCGGGGCAAAAAGCCGATTCAACGCAACGCCGTTATTGCCCTGGGCAATTTCAAAGACAAAAGTGCTGTACCCAAACTTACAGAAGTATTAAAACGTGATCCGCGCCCCGAGTTGCGGGGAACCGCAGCCTGGGCGTTAAGCAGAATTGGAGGAGAAGACGCCATGAGAGCAATTGGGGAAGCTGCCGCTAACGAACAAGATGGGAACGTACTAAGCATGCTGCAGAAGGCCGAGGAGCGACTGAGTTCGTCCGAGACCTTACCCAAACAGCCACAGGCTGGACAAGTGAGTGAGAAGCAGCCAGAGGAACAGAACAACGAGAATAATTCCTTACGTGCGTTACAACAGGATTTGAAAATGGAAGCCGGGATTGAACCGGGTAGTGAGCAGTCTGCACAGCCTGCCAAACCGGAAGCCGCAGCGTGGAAACCTTCAGCTGTTACGGGTCTTCATGGCAAGCCCGTATACTACGATGAGGTACTGACACCGATTGGTACTCTTACGTTATGCGCGACGGATGAAGGGCTGTGTCACATAGATTTTGGCGCCTTTCACGTACGCGAAGCTCATCTGCAACAATGGGCCCGCATCTGGATTGGCGAGTATCGATATGAGAAGAATGAAGAGAAGCTCAGCGAAGCTGCAAAACAGTTAAAGGAGTATTTTGCAGGGGAGAGAAAAACGTTCGACTTGCAGCTTGATCGGCTTGGAACACCATTCCAGCTACAAGTATGGCAAGTTCTGTCCGATATATCTTATGGAGAGGCCTCATCACACCAACAGGTTGCGGAAATCATCGGCAGACCCAAGGCTGTTCGTGCAGTTCTGGACGCCATTAGCAAGAATCCGATTCCGATTATTATTCCCTGTCACCGTATCAGTGGTAAAGACGGTACCCTGGTGGGTTATGTAGGCGGTCTGCAAACCAAGGAGCAATTGCTCGCATTGGAGCAGCTATCGTAAGAGCGGGGGACGTTCATGAAGTATGTAAACGTGGAGAGCGTGGAAGCGGGAGAGCTTCTGGGCAAGACGGTATATTCCAGTAACGGCACGGTACTGCTGTCTGCCGGAGTCCAGCTCACCGTATACATGGTCAATACGCTGAAGCGTATTGGCGTGACCATGTTATACATCCAGGATGAAGCGTATAAAGATGTGGATGCAGAAGACATTCTGGATGAAACCACGAAACGGGCAATAATTAATGAAATGAGTGTCACACTCGAATCCATTCGATCCGGGAAAGACTGGAGTCCGAGGAAAGTTGCCCTCAGTATAGAGAAGTTGCTGAATGATGTACTGAACGGACGTGAAATGCTTGTGCAGCTCACCGATATTCGTACCAAAGACAATGCACAGTATGTTCATGCGATGAATGTATGTTTGTTGTCTTCGGTCATCGGACTGAATATGGGACTCAATTATAATCAACTGAAGGACCTTGCTGTGGGGGCATTATTGCATGATATTGGCAAAGTGGGGGAACCTCCTGGTAGTGGCTCTGCTGCAAATTCTTCGCTGCATCATACATGGCGTGGATTCGAAGTGATTAAGAACAAACGGGAGTTCAGTCTGTTGGTCGCCCATACAGCCCTGCAACATCATGAGCATGTAGATGGTACAGGCATGCCGAGAGGGATCAAGGGAAGTGACATACATCTGTTTGCGAGAATCGTTAGTGTGGCTAATATCTATGATAATCTCATTAATGGTTTATCCAAGGACAGTTTGATGCCACATGAGGCCTGTGAAGAGATGATGGCGTTGTCTGGTACAAAGCTGGATCGGGACATTCTGATTGAGTTCAACAAGAGTGTATCCGTGTATCCCAATGGTACAGCGGTACGACTGTCCACCAAAGAGACTGGAGTCATTGTGCGTCAACATCGGGGATTGCCCGGCAGACCTGTAATCAGGGTGGCACGCGGAAGTACGCGTTATTCTCTGGATGTGGTTGAAATCGATCTGGCTCAGCATACAACCGTTTTCATTGAAGCTGTCATGACGTAGCTTGTGTGCGGTTCAACTGGAAAATCCGTTTGCTCAAGGCGTGCGGAAATGCTATGATACTTTCAGGAAATCCGCTCTGTGTCAGGTTTGCAACATGTGTGTCAAACATCATGAAGTGACACGGATTATCAGGCTTTTTAGAATGCATACAGAGGTGTCTAAGAGATGGATATTGTTATACCGATTATTACATTGATTGTTGGTCTGGTCGGGGGATTTTTCATCGGGGTGTTCTACTTGCGTAAACAACTTGAGAAAATGCAAAGCAATCCGGACATGCTTCAGAAAATGGCGAAGCAAATGGGCTACAACCTGAATGGCAAGCAAATGCAGCGTGCCCAGCAGATGATGAAGAATCAGCAGCCAGGAGCGAAAATGCCTCAGCCGCAACAGCATCCTGCGCGTAAAAGTTCGGGCCGCCGAAAATAATAGCAGTGAAGTGAATAACTGCTTACCTTATTGTGGTTCGAAAGGAGGCGTTTGGCAGTGGCTGGCGTTAAAGATTATTTGAATTCAAAAGTATCCGACAATCGGGAGAAGATCGAGTATCATGTAGAGCAGATCCTGAAATTGATCGGAGAAGATAGTACACGTGAAGGGCTACTTGAAACGCCTGCACGTGTGACCCGAATGTATGAAGAAATTTTTGGCGGATATGAAGTAGACCCGCGCGATGTGCTCGGTGTCACGTTTGACGAGAATCATGAAGAACTGGTTATCGTCAAGGATATTGTCTACTACAGTCAGTGTGAGCACCACATGGCGCCGTTCTTCGGCAAGGTGCACATTGGGTATGTACCAAGCGGCAAGATCGTTGGTCTGAGCAAAATGGCTCGTCTGGTCGAAGCAGTAACACGTCGCCTTCAAGTTCAGGAACGTATTACTTCACAGATCGCTGACATTCTGACAGAGGCCGTTGAGCCTCATGGAGTTATGGTCGTTGTGGAAGGCGAGCACTTGTGCATGTGTTCCCGCGGCGTGAAGAAACCGGGAAGCAAGACGGTGACGTCTGCTGTACGTGGTTCTTTCCGTGAGAATCCGGCACAACGTGCGGAGTTCTTGTCTTTGGTGAAAGATTAAGATCAGGTATGTCCACTCGCTGGACAAGCCGGATGTGTAAGTTCCTTTGGTTTTGGATGCAGCAGTTTCTAAGCCATAGGATGTGATATAAATAAGCCGTGTTCCCTGGGAACCGGCTTATTTATATATGCGTTGTCCTTCCTATATACTGGATACATATGAATTTGTTAAGCCGGAGGTAATGGAACGATGAGTGTATCTTCCCATTCAGATCATCCGGTTCAGCCGGAAAAGGGACTACAGGCAGATCAACAGGCTACATTGCGCCTGCAAATCTGGGAGACACCACTCATGCGACAAGGTAGTAGTGTACTCGAAGCTTTTGCTTGGGAAGAAGTTATGTGCAGGCGGGTTGGGGCAGGGCATCTACCTGTTGCACATATATGGAGACACCCAGATGCCTTTGTAGCGGGTCTGCGTGACCGCAGGTTGCCACAGGCTGTACAAGCGATGGAACAGATTAGAAGCCAAGGGACAGCGGTCTGTGTTCGGCCTTCGGGTGGAGCGGCAGTACCCTTAACCCCAGGGGTAGTTAATGTGTCGCTGATTCTGCCTAATCCCGGACATGCCATCAATATTCATGATGATTTCCGTGAGATGGCTTCGATTATTGCCGAGTCGCTAACGCCGTGGTCGAATCAGGCGCAAACTGGTGAGGTTCAGGGTGCTTTTTGCCCGGGAGATTATGATGTCAGTGTAGGTGGCCTAAAATTCTGTGGTATTGCCCAGCGCAGGCAGGCAAAGGCGTATATCATTACGGCTTTTATCATCGTGGAAGGTCAGGGAGATCAACTGGCAGCGGACGTGCGACAATTCTATCAGCATGCAGCAGGTGGGGCGAGTGAAGGATATCCTGATGTTCAGCCTGGCACGATGGCAAGTCTGAAAGAATTGGCAGGTGTACCTTCAGCCGCGGCATATACTGCGGCTTTGGTTCGAACACTACGGGATCGCTATCCACAGGCGGAGACCAGCAGGGTGCTTAGCGTTGGCTCTGAAGAAGTACGCCTGACAGCTGAGCAGATGAAGCTGCGATACGATTAACACTTTTTACTAGGGCTTGGAATTGGTTAATAGAGATGATATGATGTGATTTCGGAAGGAGAGTGTTAGGATGGACACATTGAGATATACGTATTTATATGAGGTTGTATCAACAGGCGAAAAATCCGAGTTCAGCCAAATGGCAACAAGCAAGGAAGAGGCTGCTGCACTGATCGTTGCACGTATAGCCGATCTGGAGTTTACAGACGAGTCTGATATCAAGCTGGGCGATCTGATCTCCATTAGCAAACAGGTTGGCGACAACTATGTGGCTTGCGAGGGCTGTGCTTCTTAAGTGAACATTTAGAAATAGGAAGTCTCTCAAAATACAAGCAAGTCTCTTTTTACAGGAGGCTTGCTTTTTTGTCTACACCAAAAGAGATATCGTTCAGTCATTCGGCTGGAGATATCTCTTTTTTCTCTAATCCATCTAACCCAAAGCTTAATAAGGCGGCCACAACAACTTGCGTGCTGTTTCGTAACGCTCGGCAACAGCGGGCCAGTAGACAACGTTCCACCAATCCTCGATATACTTTTTGCGTTCATTCTGATGTTTCAGATAGTAGGCATGTTCCCACACATCCAGTGGCAGGAGTGGTACGATATCGGACTGGGACAGGTTCTGGTGTTTTTCCGCCTGCAAAATCTCCAAACGATGTGCTCTCGGGCTCCAGACAAGCATCGCCCAGCCACTGCCTTCCACCTTGTTCGCGGCTTCTGTGAATTGATTCTTAAACGCTTCATAACTTCCGAAATCTCGCTTGATCTGCTCTGCGAGCATACCGGAAGGTTTGCCGCCGCCAGCAGGGTTCATAATTGTCCAGAAGATCGTATGCAGGTAGTGGCCTGCCCCGTTGAAGGCAAGTTCACGTTCCCAATGTTTGATGAGTTCAAAGTTATTCTTTTTTCTCGATTCCGCCAGCTTCTTCTCTGCTACATTCAGTCCGTCCACATAAGATTGATGGTGTTTATCATGATGGATACGCATCGTCAGCTCATCAATATGTGGCTCCAGCGCATTGTACGCATAGGGGAGAGGCGGCAGTGTGTGTCCTCCAATGGGAACCGGCTTTTCTTTTACAGGAGGTGCTGTAGAGCTGGGTGTGGCTTGTGTTGTTCCGGTAGAAGGCGTTTGAATGGTTGCGGATTGGATCTGAGCTGAAGCCGCAGGTGCATTTATATTTCCCTCTGGAGAAGTTGGAGCTTCTGAAGCTTGGCGATGGACGCTTCCTGACTCTGACGTATGCAACGCATTTTCCAGAAAAAGTGATGGCTCCGAATCCGTTTCACGCAAGATGCCCGGTTGGCCAAGCGTATCCAAAACGCCCAGAAAATACTCCGATTCGCGGATAAAATGCAGAATGAGTACTTTGGCAAGCGGTACAGCTTGCACAGCAGCACTTTGCTCCAGAAGAACATACAGCTGTTTGATGAACTCCCTCGATTGCTTACGAGCTGCCGCCACAAGTTGATCGATACAACGAACGATGTAGGGGGCTGGTGGATGGGTTGCGGGCAATAGCTGTTTTAAAAGCTGATTGGCTACTCGCTCACTGTTTGCAAAGGTAACCTCCCATTCCTCCAGTAGCTTGACGTATGGGGGCTCCAGATCAGGAACCAGGGCACGAATGACGAGTGTATGTTCTTTCTCCTGCTCTTTCCAGAAACGGATTTCCTCCAATGTCCGCAGAGGCAGCAGGTGACCATATTCATACCAGTTCATCTATGTTGAACCTCCTTCAGATGAAATTCATTGCATGCAGACCCTCTGTTCATGCGTCCCAAGAGTATATTCTCCGAGCTTGTTGTCCTATGAGTGAAAAAAAAAGAGCCCCTGAGGGCTCTGGAATCAACGAAAAGTTCGGTGATTGAAATTTGGTTATTCTCCATTATTCGTGTTTTGCACATCGTCACTGCTTGTTTTCGTTACATGACTGAGGAAAGTTGAGACACGGCGCAGATATTCCTTTGGATGCTCCCGGAAGATCAACTCATGATGCGCATCCTGGACAATCCATACATCCGAGTACGGATTGGTCTGGTTGGCGGCGAGTTGCTCCGCAATTGGATAAGGCGCCTTCTCGTCCTCTGTACCATGGATGAAGAAAATCGGGAACGGATAATCTTCCTTTTTCACTTCCTGGTATGGAATCTGTTGTAATCCGGTACCATTCAGAACAGGGAACAACAGTTTCATGATCTCCAGTGTAGGCTGACGTGGCAGATCGATCTGGTTGTGAATGTTGTGGTACAGCGTATCTGGCTCCAGCAGGAACGCACTGTCCAGAATCATTGCATCCACTTCCTTCGTAATCAGTCCGGTTTGTAACGCTGTACCGGCACCCATCGAGAAGCCCCAGACAACCAGTTCCTGCGCACCACGTTGCTTGGCGAACTGGATCGCACCGAGCAGTTGCTGTGACTCAGCTTTGCCACCTGTGGCTACAGCTTTGTTCACCTGTGAGGCGAAGCCATAATCGAACATGACCACGTTAAACCCAAGTTGATGGGCATAATGTGCCAGGTCATACATGGGTACCCATGTTTCTTCACGATTGGCACCATAGCCGTGACTGAAAATAATCGTTTTGCTTGCAGCATTGTCAGCAGGTATATACCATCCCTGCATCGTGCGGCTGCCATCCGCTGCCGGGAACGTGATGTCTTCATACTTCATGTTCTTGGCTTGCATCGGATTGGAGAAGACAGGCGCTACCGTTGGATTGGATAATACCCATGCGATATAACCATGCAGTGCAATAAAACAAAACAGTAGAAAAAATACAACGGAGAGCAGCAACGCTACGATAATATGTTTGAACCGAATCAGCCTCGGTGATAGGGAAGAGGGCAGATCGGACACTTTTGTTTGCAGCGGGGCTTCGCTCTGGGATGATTGATACATGAATGCCCCTCCTTTGAAGTTCAGTTGAAGATAACAACGACATGAAAAGAGAATTGCGTCGATTTCAGAGCCTGCTTCAGAGCGATATCTTAATGTAATATATCTTTATCGTATGTTCCAATATAGTCAAAGTCAATTGATTGAGGGCATTTGTTACGCAATTGTTATATAGTTCTTAAGATATATGGGTAACATTACCTTAGTGTGTAAATTACAGGGGATTAAGTCTTATAAAAAGGAAAAATTTACACGTTGGCCTATTTTGATTTTGGCTCTTTTTGGTTTACAGATGAGACCGTTTCTCATATAATTTATGTAACCAAGTTTCATGTGATGAAACATGAGGAGGGCATTATGCCATGGAAGATCGCAAGTTAACCGTCCGGGCTGTGGAACGGGCGCTGGATATATTATTATGTTTTACCACACGCAGTGATCTGGGACTCACCGAAATTGCCAGCCAGATTGGCCTGCACAAAAGTACAGTGCACCGTTTGATGGCTACGCTGGAGGATCGAGGGTTCGTGATCCGCGATGCAGCAACAGAGAAGTACCGACTTGGCATCCGAATCTGGGAGCTGTCAGCTCATATGTCCCGCAGTGATGATCCCGCTATTCTGCTGTTGCCTGCGATGGAGCGACTGAGAGATCGATTGGGTGAGACCGTGAGTCTGTACCTGCGTGATGGGAGTGAACGGATTCGGATTCAGGCGGTGCAAAGTGATCAGGCGATCCGCCGAGTTGCTCCCGTTGGTGTTAGACTCCCGCTGTCTGTGGGGGCTTCCAGCAAAGTCCTGATGGCGTTTGCCACGGACGAGGATCGTGAAGAACTGATGAACGGGCCGGAATGGCCGGTGTTTATTGATCCCGCGGTGTATTTAGCGCAGATGGGAGATATCCGGGATAACGGATATGCCACAAGTTACGAGGAACGTGAGCCGGGAGCTGCCGCGGTATCTGTACCTATTATGGATCGCAGAGGCAATATTGCAGCTGCGCTCTCGGTCTCAGGACCTGTCAGCCGACTTTCGCAGGAGACATTGCATGAATACGCACCTGTGTTGAAGGATGCTGCTACGCAAATGGGGCTCATGTTATCCTGATGTTGAGGTAAGTTTTTTCTCCAATAGAGTTTGATCATTTGGAATATAAAGGTTGTTTTTATGTTCCGGTTGCGCTACTCTGTAATGGACGGCCCAGCGGGGCCAGCTTCATTGAATATGAACGGCGGCTTATGTAAGCCGCAACTTATTAACGTTACTGGGGGAGTCCGAATTGTCCGGACTGAGACGGAATCGCATGAGATTCCGGACCCTTTGCACCTGATCTGGATCATACCAGCGTAGGGAAGTAATCGGCGATATGACCACAACCACCACATGATGTGACCCTTGTAGGGCTCCGTTAAGGAGCTGCGTAAAGGTGCATTATTGGTGATGGACATAAAAGTCGGTTCCTTCGGGGACCGGCTTTTTTATATACAGGGAACGGGCGATATAGCGCGGATTTTATGGGCTTCTTTTTCAATAACCTGCGAAAGTGGGCTTGGATAAGGAGAGGAGTCACCATAGATTCATGATTTGTGGCAGCCTCCGTCTGTTGTTAACTGTACATGAAAAGTGTCTCCCCTGGTCTGGTGTAGGATCGCTCTTTCTTCTCTGCATTGCGCATGATTTGGACAGGTACGTAAGCGACCTAATGATGAAACCAACCAAACAAGCGACGAACACTGAGGAGGAGACAAGCGAACATGAGTACAGGAAATCAAACGGGACAACAAGCGATGGAACAGGAACATAACGGTCAGCAGGTGGAAAAGGAAACAGGGGCGGCCGGACGGGTTCAGCCCTTTCCGGGCAGCCGCAAAGTCTACATTCAGGGCTCACGGCCGGACATTGCTGTACCGGAACGTGAGATAGCCCTTCATGACACGAATACTCCCCAAGGGGTGGAGCATAACGAACCGCTGCGTGTCTACGATACGAGCGGCCCGATGACCGATCCCGCATTTCACGCCGATATCCGTGCAGGTCTGCCAGCTCTGCGCACACGTTGGATCACAGAGCGTGGCGATGTCGAAGCTTACCAAGGCCGTACAGTTAAACCGGAGGATAACGGACTGAAGCCCGGAGGGAAGAGAGCTGGCGCTGAAGAGTACCCCGGATTGCGTGGCAAACCGCTGCGAGCACAGCCAGGACGCTGCGTGACTCAGATGCATTATGCGAGGCAGGGAGTCATTACGGCTGAGATGGAATTCGCCGCCATTCGTGAAGGCGTGGAGCCGGAATTTGTGCGGCAGGAGCTGGCGAGTGGACGGGCCATTCTGCCATCCAACATCAATCACCCGGAGAGTGAGCCGATGTTGATCGGTCGTCATTTTCACGTGAAGATCAATGCCAACATAGGTAACTCTGCCGTATCTTCCTCCATCGAGGAAGAGGTCGAGAAGATGACTTGGGCGGTACGATGGGGATCGGATACGGTGATGGATCTGTCCACAGGCAAAAACATTCATACCACCCGGGAATGGATCATCCGTAATTCACCTGTGCCGATTGGTACGGTACCGCTGTATCAGGCGCTGGAGAAGGTGAATGGCGAAGCGGAAGCGCTGACCTGGGAGTTGTACCGTGACACACTCATTGAGCAGGCAGAGCAGGGCGTGGACTACTTTACGATTCATGCAGGTGTACTGTTGCGTTATATCCCCATGACCGCCAAGCGGATGACAGGCATTGTGTCTCGAGGTGGGTCCATTATGGCAGCATGGTGCCTTGCGCATCATCAGGAGAATTTTTTGTACACCCATTTTGAAGAAATCTGCGAGATTATGAAAAGGTATGATGTGGCGTTTTCGCTGGGAGATGGACTTCGTCCAGGCAGTATCTACGATGCGAATGACGAAGCTCAGATGGCGGAACTGGCTACGCTTGGGGAACTGACGCAGATCGCATGGAAGCATGATGTGCAGGTGATGATCGAAGGCCCGGGTCACGTGCCGATGCATAAAATCAAGGAGAATGTGGACTTGCAGATGGAAATCTGTAAAGAAGCACCGTTCTACACACTTGGGCCGCTAACGACCGACATTGCGCCAGGATATGATCACATCACGTCCGCCATTGGGGCAGCCATGATTGGCTGGTTCGGCACGTCCATGCTCTGTTATGTTACGCCAAAAGAACATCTGGGCCTGCCCAACAAGGATGATGTGCGGGAAGGGGTCATCGCCTACAAGATCGCAGCTCACGCCGCCGATCTGGCGAAGGGACATCCGCGTGCTCAGCGCCGGGATGACGCATTGTCCAAAGCACGGTTCGAGTTCCGCTGGAGGGACCAGTTCAACCTGTCACTGGACCCGGAACGGGCATTATCCTACCATGACGAGACGCTGCCAGCAGAAGGGGCCAAGGAAGCTCATTTCTGCTCCATGTGCGGACCAAAGTTCTGTAGCATGCGCATTACGCAGGACATTCGTGCCTTTGCCGCAGATAAAGGATTGTCCGAGAATGAGGCTGTAGCTGCCGGGATGCAGGAAAAGGCCGAAGAATATCGGACACGTTCCTAGGCGCCGGTACAGCGCAAGCTGGGCAGTCTGAAATAGAGATAAAGCCGTTTCTCTCTGTCATTGCAGAGAAGAACGGCTTTTTTTAGTGTTATGTCATGTATGTATTCTTAACCATACTCAGCCTTTATCAGAATTAGCTTTGTGATTAAGTGTGGTCCATATCTTATACAGAATTCCTGCGATAACGAATAAAAGAGCATCACTGAGTTTTGGTGCTCCTCCGTATAGAAATGCGGAACAGGAAAAACCTACTATAAACAGTAAAACAATATAGAGGAATCGCATATTAGTTCACCTCGTTAATTTGTGGTGTTACTAAGTAAGTGAGTTCATAGTTGCATAGTTTCAGATAGAACTTGTTACTTCACTCCAAATCAGCAGCTACTGTCGAGCCAAGCCCAAATCCTTCTCCAAATACGCCGCAAGCAATGCCAGCGGGCTATGGATTGGAATACCGCGATCTATTGTAACCTGTGCAGCAGCGGGAGCCATAGACAGTTGGGCCGCCACTACCGCTTTACCCGGGTACTGCTCAGCAATCTGCTGTAAGCCTTCTCGTACCGCTTCGAGATACCCTTGCTGATCTCCACGCATAATCAACTCAAATGTCCCAGGGATGCACACCGCTTCCGTCTGAGATGTCTTGGCAACGTGTAGTTGCCCATTCTCATCCTCTTGCTGTAATACCCGATTCAACCGTGCCATCGTTCCTTCAATAGTTGCCGGGTTGGTGAATGTTATTATGTAATCTCCTGCTACTCGCCGCATCTCCTGCAATAACGGATCATCTATGCCGATCACAGGCACAGGGACCTGTATGGCTTCCTGCTCCAATGCTGTCGCAAACAGGGTACACGTGACCAGAATGGCATCGGCATGACACTCAGCGATCCATTGGAGCGTCTGGGCTACCTTCTCGTGAATGACAACCTCGGAAAAGTCAGCGTCATGTTTAAGACGGTCCAGACCTGGATCGACGTAATGGACCAATTCAACTTCATAAGGAGCAAGCGTCTCTTCAATTAAGGCGATGTTGGAATAATGAGCGTGAAAACAACCAATGGTGATCATGTGCTAAGTCCCCTTTTACAGTTCGTATATGTCATGGATCTTTTAGATATTTAAACCATTATAGAAACATGCCTGAGAACTGTACAGTCGTTTATTGCTCAACGCCAATAACCGCCCTTCCGCCAAGCTGCGGAAAGACGGTTGATAACCTGACTCGACTAGGGTCGGTCCGGTGTCCATTTTTATCTAAGGGAAGGAGAAGCATTTTTCTTCGCCATTTTTTGTTGCAGAATTTCATGAAAGGATAGACCTTGAGTGTTCTCATTCTCCTTTTTAGGAGCAGTGGTCGCCGTGTTGCGCGGATATTGGTGATGGTACGGGATCATTTGCTGAATAGGCATGCGGATCATCTTGGTTCCTCCTTTGATGCGTTTTTTTGAATTATGTATTTCGACTGGTTACCATGCCAGGTGCGCATATAGGTACATGTGACTTGTTAGACGAAATAGAAGAGTTTAAAGCGTAATTCCAATTGGATTGTAGTGATTTTACCCGGTTTTAAGGAGATGTAAACGTTTTTAGGGAAATTCAGGAGAAAAGGACCTGATATGAAAGGTTTGATATGGGAGGATCGAATCGGTTGTTATGTGAATAGTCCCAATTTTAAGGAAGTCAATGGTACCCGCATATGAGGCATATTATCTGGTTAAATGATGCAAAGCATGCTAACTAACTTGGTACCATGGTCGGGTTGTTTAGGGAGTAATGTAGTTCCGGATATAACAAAAAAACTGCCGAGTGTACTCGGCAGCTTGCATGATATGAAGAAGGATGCGATGAAACTTGTATTCTGTCTGAGGTGGTATCGTGTTGGCTTTATCTACTTTGGCGAACAGCGATGTATATATCCACTTGTACACTTTCGGGATTCAGGCTGCGTTCATCATATAATTCAAAATCCCCGGTGAACGTACGATCGCTTTGTTTGTCCCATGCCCACACGGCTCCCCAGGCTTCGCCAACAACCTCTGCCATCGGTCCTTTTCTGGAAGTGAATATGGCGTAAGTTGCAGGAGGGAGTAAAATGTCGTCCAATCCCTCAGGCAACGATTCGTTCGGACTGACCTCATGCCCTACCAGTATGGTGTATTCTCCGGTTATCCCATCGGTGTAATCCGTGTAACAACCATAGCGAACAACTTCAGGTGCAGGTAGGTGCTCTGAGGTAAAATAATTGTTCCAGAGTCCCTGAATACAACCTTTGCCACTGATTTCAATGGCGTTGGTTGTGCGGGCGGATAAGCCGGCAAGACGTTTGCCGGGGAGCGTGACATAACGAACGGGCTGGGCAGAGAACGAATGCTCTGTTGTTACCTGACCAGGATTAGCGGAAGCAGTAGAGTTTTCAGCCAGAGATTCTGTGTGTTGATCCGTTGTATTCGTGCGCCAACGCTTCAAAAAAGGAAGCTGGTTGCGCAGCATCGAACGAGCGGATTCCTCATCCATGCCTTCGTCCTTCAGAATGGCAGTGCACATCTCCGTCATGCCTTCTAGTGACATACCGGGCTGCTCAAACTTGCCCTCTTTGTAACAATAAATACAGTACTCACGGGTTGTGCTTCCATCTGCTTCCGTTCCGAATTGGGCAGGGGTTGTGAGCGGCATGCCGCAGCTTTGACATACAGTGACGTTCATGATTAATTCCTCCTCATATATGTACAGATTGAATATATCTGAAGTATACGGGTAGGAACTGGACAGCTGTCTGTCAGGTTTGAGTCGGAGGTATATAATTTTGTACAATTTGCTCCGCGATACGGCAGATTTCATCCCGAATATGCTGAGGTTCCAATACTTCAACGTCCGCGCCGAAGCCTAGAATGAATCCATATAACCAGCCATCCTCGGGAAAAGCAACCTGGCTGATATAATACCCAGTCCCATCAGGCATGACGTTCTCGATCCCAAACCATTCTTCCGCAATATGACGGACGCGAGCATGGAATTTCAAGGTTAACCTAGCTTGATTATCCGGACGGCTCCATTCCTGTTGCCAGGGTCTGTCCTGTGGGTTAATGACTTTACGCTCGAAGTGCTCATTAGCAAGTGTAACATCTTGCATGCGCACAAGCTTGAACATGCGAAATTGATTCCGCTCGTGACAAAAAGCATACAGGTACCAGGAATGTTTCTTGAGTACGATGGTATGAGGGTCGGCAGTTCGGTGAGTATGAATACCTTCCGCACTGCAGTAGGTAAAGGTTACGGGGCGTAATTGATCCATACCCTGTTCGATAAGTTCAAGCTTGATTTTCAGCGCTTCGGGATGCGTCCAGGTTGAGTAATCCACGATGAATCGATTGGTATTGGCCTGAAAATCGTCATTTTTGGATTCAGGTACGATACTGCTGAGTTTTTCGACCAGAAGCTCACGCGCCGCATTAGCATGGGAAGTGGATACACTACGCAGTGCAGTGACGATGGAGGCGAGGTCCTTGTCTGTTAATACGTTTCGATCCAGACGGTAGCCTTCTGCCAGACCAATCCCGCCGCTTGCCCCCTGATACGTCACCACAGGGATACCTGCTTGACCCAATGTATCGATGTCCCGATAGATGGTGCGGATTGATACTTCGAACATATCTGCCAAGTCTTTGGCTTGTACCCGTCCACGATTGATTAGCAACACCACGATGGCTAATAAACGCTCCAGTTTCATATGTATGGATTCCTTTCATTGGTTTATCTGTTGGATTCAAATATGTTATATTGTTGAGCATCACACATAGGAGTGGAATAAGCAATGAAGCGAATTACGATTCTGATCGCAGACGATGAAGTTGAGATCGCTGATCTGGTTGCTTTACATTTACAAAAAGAAGGATATCACACCATCAAGGCCTTTGATGGGAAGGCGGCGGTTCAAGCTGTTCAGACCCAAGCGATAGATTTGGCGATTCTGGACATTATGATGCCTGGTATGGACGGGTATGAGGTGACCCGTAAAATTCGGGAGCAGCATCATTTACCGATCATTTTCCTAAGTGCCAAAACGTCAGATATGGATAAAATTACGGGACTCGTAATGGGTGCGGACGATTATATGACCAAACCGTTTAATCCGATGGAGCTTGTTGCCCGGGTTAACTCCCAGTTACGTCGTTCTCTGCAATTCAGCCAGTCTGCGCCTGTGCAGAGGTCCATTCTGGAGAAAGGTGGGCTCATCATCACGCCAGATCAACATCGCGTTACACTCTACGGCAAACCAGTGGAACTAACACCGAAGGAGTTTGACATTTTGTATCTGCTCGCGAGCCACCCCAAGCAGGTGTTCAGTGCAGAAAACATTTTTGAACAGGTCTGGGGAGAAGCCTATTACGAGAGTGGGAATACCGTGATGGTCCACATTCGGACCCTGCGCAAAAAACTGGGGGAAGATGTGAACAAGAACAAGTTTATCAAAACCATCTGGGGTGTGGGGTACACGTTTAATGACTAAACGAAGAAGTTTTCGTACAACCATGATTATGTTGCTAGGGTTAAGCATGCTTGCCTCTGGTGCAATTACCTATGGGATTTATAAGCTTATGCAAGCCTATTATTCGGGTGTCCGTGCAGAAGATCAGCTCGCTGAATATCGTCATTTTATGAGAAGTATCGGGGATATCTATTTCTTCCTGATTTTATTTATCCCACTCGCCATTCTATTTTTCTTCTGGTTTACCAAGCCCTACGCGACGTATTTCAAGGATATTTCTACAGGGATCAGGCATTTGGCCAACGGTGACTTTCAGCATCGTGTGCAGATCTCCTCGAAGGACGAGTTAGGTACGATTGCGGAGGATGTGAATTTGGCAAGTGAGAAGCTAAAGGAAGCAGTAGAACGAGGGGATTTTGCTGAAAATAGTAAGGACCAGCTTGTTGTCAATCTGGCGCATGACCTGCGAACACCGCTGACGTCTGTGCTTGGATATTTGGATCTGCTCATGAAGGATGATCAGTTAACGGAGGAGCAGGTACGGCACTTTACGTCGATTGCATTCACCAAATCACAGCGCCTGGAGAAGTTGATTGATGATTTGTTCGAAATTACCCGTATGAATTATGGCATGTTGCCTATAAACAAGACACAGCTGGATCTTAGCGAACTGCTGAAGCAGATGAACGAAGAGCTCTATCCTGTATTTGAAAAGAACCAACTAGTCGCCCGACTAAAAATAGAGACTGACCTTACGGTCTCCGGTGATGGCGAGCTGCTGGCTCGTGTGTTCGAGAATCTGCTAATTAACGCTGCACGGCATGGCAAGGATGGCATGTACGTAGATATTAATGGATATCGGGATGCAGAACAGGTCATCATTCAGGTAATTAACTATGGTGGACATATTCGTCCAGAGGAATTGCCACATATCTTCGATATGTATTACACCGGAGATCGTGCCAGGACCCCTCAGGAGGGTGGGACAGGTCTTGGACTGTTTATCGCTCGTAATATTGTGGAGCAGCATGACGGTACGATCTCGGCTCAGAGCGACGTGGTACGGACGTTATTCGAAGTTCGTTTACCCGTCTTCCAATAAGATTGACGTCAAATTTAAGAAAAACTTTAAAATTGCCCTGCTTTTTCTTTAACTTGTGTTGTCTATCCTTGATGTATGAGGTAAAAGGAGGAACAAGCATGAAAAAGTGGGGCTTTTTGATATGTATCATTTTGATCGGATATATTGTTACGCAATCACCGGGATGGATTCAGCAGAAGGATGAGTTGCCCATCGAGATTCAGAATACGCGTGAAAATCTCGCAGGTTATACCGTATCCGTCACCGGAAACATTCAGGATCAGATACATAAGGGCAATTTGTTACTGGTTGATAAGCAATACCCCGTACACCCGGAAGGAGTTAAATCCGATATTGTATATGTGGCACATGAGGATGATCTGCTTCGTGGATATGGGATACTGGATCAGAAAATCATGTTATCACGACAGGTGGCGCAGGAGTTTCAGAGGATGGTTGAAGTAGCAGGCGAAGAGGGAGTCAGATATTTTCTCGTCAGTAGCGGTTACAGGGACTTTGCGAAGCAGGACGAGTTATATCGGGAAAAGGGTTCAGACTATGCGCTTCCTGCGGGACACAGTGAGCACAATCTTGGGTTATCCCTGGATATCGGCTCGAGCTTGGCTGCGATGAATGAAGCACCAGAGGGTGCCTGGCTGGAGAAGAATGCATGGAAATACGGATTTATTTTACGTTACCCAAAGGATAAAGTGCGCATCACCGGTATTCAGTATGAACCATGGCACTTTCGATATGTAGGGCTGCCGCACAGTGCTGTCATGTATAAGAATAATCTGGTGCTGGAAGAGTATCTCGATATGCTTAAAGAGAAAGAGAACATTACTGTGGAAGTAGAGGAAGAGCAGTATCATATCCGCTATTATCGGGCCACCCGAGATACAACTGTTTACATACCTGAGCAAGGCCAAACTGAAATATCGGGTGATAACATGGATGGCGTCATCGTCACTGTAAAGAAATAACAGGGCAACACAAAGGAGGAGGAGTAGCATGAAGCACAACAACCAGAAGAAAAGCAAACATTACATCCTTTGGATTGCCGTTTTCATTATCTATGTATATCTACTTACGAAGCTGATCCTGTTTAAAGGAAGCCCGGTCGATTTTGGCATCGTGAAGGATCGACTGATGGCGTTCTTGCAACAACCGGATCTGGTCCATAACCGAACCGTCAACCTGACACCATTTCAGGAAATCTCACGAGACTGGAACAGCCTGTCATTGCATCGTCCGGGTACCGCAATCCATCTAGTAGGCAATATATTGGCCTTTATTCCACTGGGCATCTTCATCCCTGTGTTGACGGGCAACAAGTTATTCTCTGGAGTAAAGGTGCTCCTGCTGTCCCTGCTGCTCAGTCTGGGCTATGAAGTGACACAGTTAGTGACTGGCATGGGCATATTCGATGTGGATGATCTGATGCTTAATACACTCGGCGGCTTGATTGGATATATTGTTTTCACTATGGCTATGGGTCTGAAAAAGGTGTTGGTGGGAGGAGAATCCCACGTGACGACGAAAAAGTTGAATTCTAAGGAAAGTCACGTGTAAGGAGGGGAAGAACTTGATTATAATGGCTGTACTGTTCATTAGCGCAGGGCTAATATTTCTCGTGTATCCACACAAGGTAACGGATGCTTCGGAAAAACAGATTACGGAGCGAGTAATCATGTCTAGATGGGTTGGAGGCTCGTTAATTGCTCTGTCGTGTTTGTTTCTGATCATGGGCACAATTCAACTGTTAGATCAAGCCACACATCACATTGGGCATTAAAAGGCAGTTGGCCTTGAAGCAACGGAGGACACACACATACTGAAACCACAGCTCCCCGTAACGTGCAGAGTGCACTTTACGAGGAGTTTTTTAGTGTTTCATAAGGTCTCAAATTCAGGAGAGGATCAGTGAACTTTGCGAGTAACATCGTAAATGAGGTAGAGTAGAGATGATGCGTTAGTACCTATTTCTTACAAAAAAAGGAGGACATACATTGTATTCATTAGCTATACAACTAGCAGGAACAATGAAAGCCATTATGCAAATTGAAACTGAAATTGCTGAAGCTAAGATTGATCAACAGGCTGAAGAGATCATACTTGGTATGGAACAGAGAAGATCGGCTTTAATAAATAATGTCACACGTGATGAATTAATGGTCATCCAAACAGTGATAAACGTAGGAAGGTCAGAAAGAGGGTATCGTTATCATTTTAATTCGGAAGACGTTGAGATTATTAACCTTCCCATTGAGTTAAACGAGCATGAGTTGATGCAGAAATATTCCTATTATCTTATACATAAAACCAAAGAGGAATTAGCATATGGAATTGAATATCATACGCTTGTCTCATCATTTCTAAAAGAAGGTATAGAGATCTTAAAACTCTAGACCGTTACACGACATACTAATAGGAGGTCTGCAAGATGATAATGAAAATTTCGTATTATACGCCAGATGGATTCTACTATTATGTCCCCGATCAATATGCAGAGAAGATGGAAGAGTGGAGAATTGAATTTTCAGATTTTTTGCAGAGTATAGAGGGGAAACATCCATTCACAGAATACATAGAGTCCATTAATTATGAGGGTGAGCTGGAATATGCCGTTTTTGTAAGATGCTACGGAGGAGATGAGTTTGTAGACTGGATTAACGTAGAGAAATTAAAATGCAGAGGTATATATCGTATAGCTGAGCCACCTGATGATTCGGAAGTTGGCTTGAAGATTGATTTTTAAACATATCCCGAGTATAAAAAGCAAAGCAAAAAAAAGCTCCCCGCCACGTGCTGATTGCACGTGGCAGGGAGCTTTTCTGTATAACTTCATCACATTAATGATTTATATCATTAAGCTTTTTTCATCATTTGACGCAATACAGTTTGCAGGATACCGCCGTTATGGTAGTAATCCACGTCAACCATGCTGTCCAGACGAGCGATGACAGGGAATTCGAACTGTGTACCGTCTTCACGAGTTACGGTAACTTTCAACTCTTGTCCTGGCTTCACATCATTGCTGAGGCCAGTAATGTCATACGTTTCACGTCCGTTCAGACCAAGGCTGGACCAGCCGTGACCTTCCTGGAATTGCAATGGCATTACGCCCATGCCGACCAGGTTACTACGGTGAATACGCTCGAAGCTTTCTGCGATAACGGCTTTGACGCCGAGCAAGAATGTTCCTTTTGCCGCCCAGTCACGGGAGCTTCCTGTACCATACTCTTTACCTGCGATAACGATCAGGTTCTGTCCTTCATCCTGATACTTCATGGAAGCATCGTAGATGGACATTTCCTCGTCCGTTGGCAGGTACTTCGTGATACCGCCTTCTGTACCAGGAGCCACCTGGTTACGAATACGAATGTTGGCAAACGTACCACGCATCATGACTTCATGGTTACCACGGCGTGAACCGTAGGAGTTGAAGTCTTTGCGCTCTACGCCATGTTCTTTCAGGTACAGTCCAGCCGGGCTGGATGGTGCAATATTACCTGCTGGCGAGATGTGATCCGTTGTTACGGAATCCGCAAGCAATGCCATAACGCGTGCAGAACGGATATCTGCGATATCGTTCAACTTGTCGCCAAGCTCCTGGAAGAACGGAGGATTCTGAATGTACGTGGAGTTCGGATCCCACTCGTACAGTTCACCTTCCGGTACAGAAATTGAATTCCAACGCTCATTGGCTGTAAATACATTCTCGTACTTGTTGCGGAACATCTGAGCGTTCAGGGAACTAGCGATGGTATCCTTGATTTCCTCGGAGGTAGGCCAGAGGTCTTTCAGGAATACAGGCTCATTGTTCGTATCATAACCGATTGGATCGGTTTCAAAGTCAATATTTACGGTACCCGCAAGTGCATATGCCACAACGAGTGGTGGTGATGCCAGGTAGTTGGCTTTAACCTGTGCGTGTACACGGCCTTCGAAGTTACGGTTACCGGACAATACAGCCGCTACGGTCATATCGTTCTCAGCAATAGCTTCGCTCACTTCGTCCGGCAGTGGGCCGGAGTTACCGATACATGTTGCACAACCGTAGCCCGCAACGTTGAATCCCAGTTTGTCGAGATACGTGATCAGACCTGCTTTTTCCAGGTACTCGGTAACCACAAGGGAACCTGGTGTCAGACTGCTTTTCACATATCCTGGTTTGGTCAGGCCTCGTTCAACTGCTTTTTTCGCCAGTAGTCCCGCTCCAACCATAACACTTGGATTCGAAGTGTTCGTACAACTTGTGATCGCCGCGATCACAACAGCGCCTGCCTTCAGTTCACTGTTGGAACCGTCCGGATGCTTCACAGGTACGGATTGTTCGATTTTCTCATCGCTCAGACCGTAGCCGCCTTTATCTACAGGTGTGCGAATGATGCTGTTGAAGCTTTCTTTCATTTGTGTCAGCTCGATGCGATCTTGTGGACGTTTTGGTCCTGCAAGACTTGGTACAACAGAGCCGAGATCCAGTTCAATCACATCTGTGAATTCAGGATCAACGGTGCTTGAAGTACGGAACATGCCTTGAGCTTTGTAATAAGCTTCAACCAATTCTACCTGCTCGTCAGGACGGCCAGTGTTACGCAAATAGTTCAACGTCTCACTATCAACAGGGAAGAAACCGATCGTTGCGCCATATTCTGGTGCCATGTTGGCTACTGTTGCACGGTCAGCCAGACCGATGTTGGCAAGACCTGGTCCGTAGAATTCTACGAATTTACCAACAACGCCTTTTTTACGAAGCAATTGGGTAACAGTCAGTGCCAGATCCGTTGCTGTTGCGCCTTCGCTCAGGCTGCCTGTCAGTTTGAAACCGATAACGTCCGGTGTTACAAAATAAAGCGGTTGGCCCAGCATACCTGCTTCAGCCTCAATACCACCAACACCCCAACCAACAACGCCAAGTCCGTTGATCATGGTGGTGTGGGAGTCTGTACCTACGAGGGAGTCCGGGAATACAACGGTTTCGCCGTCCACGGTTTTTGTTGCTGCCACGGAAGCCAGATACTCCAGGTTAACCTGGTGAACGATCCCTGTGGATGGTGGAACTGCACGGAAATTGTTGAATGCCGTTTGCGCCCAACGCAAGAAGCGGTAACGCTCTTCATTACGCTCAAACTCAACTTTGATATTGTAATCAAGTGCATCGTTGGTACCAAAAGCATCAACCATAACGGAGTGGTCGATAACGAGATCGACTGGTACGAGCGGGTTGATCTGTTTTGGATCGCCGCCTGCTTTTTTCACAGTATCACGCATTGCAGCGAGGTCAACGACAACCGGTACACCGGTGAAATCCTGCAGAACGATACGTGCAGGGATGAATGGAATTTCCTTGTTATTGTCACGGCCATCTGCCCAGCCGGTCAGTTGTTTTACGTGTTCTTCGGTGATAGCACGTCCGTCGAATTGACGAATTGCTGCTTCAAGCAACACTTTAATGGAGAAAGGAAGCCTGGAAAGATCGCCGTGGCCGTTTTCCTGAAGAGCATCGAGACTGTAGTAGCGGTAAGACTTGCCTCCAACCTCAAGACTGCGAGCGGCGGAGAAATGATTCTTTGCTGACATACATGTACCTCCTTGGGATGTGTCGGTGAGATGAAGAAAACGTTCATTTAGGTGAAGAACAGGCCTTCATCGTTCCGTGTTCTTGTTCGTTAGTTTCATCAGATGAAACGTAATTTCATAATCATAACTTTAGTTTTAAGTATACCGTTTTCACCTCCGTACGTAAAGGTCTTTTTGCCTGATCAAGCAAGCTTTTGGACCGATGAAGGCGTTTTCGTGAAGCGAGCAGGAATAAGATATCTTGTGTACCTGTATTTGCCGAATTTCGGATCTCTCTCCTGAGCCGTGTACATACAACCGAAGACCCTTTCATATGAATAGTAGGAGTTTATATACGCAATGAAATATTCCAGACAGAACTCATGCCAAAGGGGGACATAGGCTTGGAACGGGAATGGAAGAGTGCCTTATATACTTACGTGAACCAGTACAATCGCTGTGAGATCGACTACCGTCCACAGACCAGCGAACGGATCGTTACCGATCCTGACTTCGTGGTGGAACGGGGAGAGCGTATGGCAAGGCTGGACGAATGGTATCGTAAGCGGCGCGCCGTGCCTCTTCGCAGCGAGACCAGCGCCAAGCTTGTGCGCACGCTTATGGATGGCCAGGAAGAAGCGGTGGTGGATGTACAATTGTATAGCAGACTGTTCTACGAGAAGAGCGGGATCACCCACCGGGAGGACCGGATTGAGCGGGAGCGGTTAACCTTTCTGCGGCAGAGTGGTGGATGGATCATTGGACGGGTCGAGCGAGAAGTGCCGGAGCGTCGCCCTGCTGGGGAAGGACGTCCGTTTCAACAAGCTGATTTTGTACAGGCGATGAATCGGCCGTTGCTGAATCGGGAAGTGTTGGGTCAAGGAAGAAGCTCACGGCAACAGTCATATCGCAGAGATCTGGCGGTTGCCTATGCAGATCGGTGGTGGAATGCGGGGAATCCGGCATTTGAGGAATTTGATGTGGATTGTACCAATTACGTGTCCCAATGTCTCTTTGCAGGGGGCGCACCCATCCACTATACTGGTAGAAGAGAAGCCGGCTGGTGGTATAAAGGGTATGTGAACGGCTCCGAAATGTGGAGTTACAGTTGGGCAGTTTCCAACAGTCTGGAGCGTTATTTGTCAGGCAGCAGCTGGGGTCTGACCGCGACAGAAGTGGAGCGTCCTGAGCAGCTGATGCTCGGCGATGTTATTCTCTACGATTGGGATGGAGATGGACGATTTCAGCACAGCACCGTTGTGACCGCGTTTGATGCAGGCGGTATGCCGCTTGTTAACGCACATACGGTTAGCAGCCGTCACCGCTTTTGGGATTACCGGGATTCTTACGCTTGGACGGAGCGGACGGTATACCGGCTTTTTCATATTGCAGATGAGTTTTGATGACGAAAGATTTTCGGGATGCGGTGACGCAGACATCCAGTTCCGTGTAAAATAAGACCAGATAATGCAAGCAGAATAACAAGGGTGCTGAGCATGCAAGCATGACAGCATCAGGCACAGATAATCGGAGGGTACACATGAGTATGGATAAATTAAAAGTAGGCGTCGTGTACGGCGGAAAATCGGGCGAGCATGAGGTGTCGCTGCAAACGGCGTTTGCTGTAACAAACGCATTTGATTATGAAAAGTATGAACTGGTTCCTTTTTATATCTCCAAGCAGGGTACGTGGAAAAAAGGACCTGTCATGCATGCGCCGTTCGCGCAGATTGAAGACTTGAAGCTGGAGCAATCGGCAGGCGGAACGCAGGATGCGCTGAACGCACTGTTTGGCCGTTTGTATGGCGGAGCAGAAGCGCTGGACGTGATGTTCCCTCTGCTGCATGGTACGTTTGGAGAGGATGGCACCATTCAGGGCATGTTTGAGATGGCGGATATGCCATATGTAGGTGCAGGTGTACTCGCTTCGGCTGGCGGCATGGACAAAGTGGTCATGAAAAAGCTGTTTGCACAGGCTGGCATTGACCAATGTGCCTTTACGTATTTTAACGCGACACAATGGAAGCAGACAGAGCACGAAATGATCGTACAGGTCGAAGATCAGCTGGGGTATCCTTGTTTTATCAAACCGGCAAATCTGGGCTCCAGTGTAGGCATCTCCAAAGCACGTAACCGCGATGAGTTGAAGACAGCTGTCGAGTTTGCACTTCGGTATGACACGAAGGTTGTCATTGAGGAGTTCGTTGAAGCACGCGAGGTTGAAGTCAGCGTCCTCGGCAATGACGAGCCCATGGCTTCCGTTCCAGGTGAGATCGTATCCTCCGGTGAGTATTATGACTATGCAGCCAAGTATATTGATGGTCAATCACAGATGCTGATTCCAGCTCCACTGGACCCAGAGGCCGCAGATCGCATTCGCGAGGCAGCATTGCAGGCGTTCCGTGCGATTGAAGGTAACGGTATTTCACGTGCGGACTTCTTCATTCGGAAAAATGACGGCGCTTTGCTTATTAATGAAGTCAACACCATGCCTGGTTTCACACCATACAGCATGTATCCACTTCTTTGGCGTGAGACAGGTGTATCGTATGCCGAACTGCTGGATCGCATGATTGAACTGGCACTGGAGCGTTACAACCGCAAGCAGGCACTGAATTACGAGAACGGCGTACAGGCGTAGCCTGCGACCACAAGATCAGGAGGGATATGCATGGGATTTCAGACTGAATTCAATTCCGTATGCAAGTTCAAGAATGAGCAGGAGCTGTTCGAACTGCTTGAATACGGACGCGGCAAAATGGTCAAACAGGGCTTCCGGGTATTTCCTACCGGCCAGAAAGTGATTGCATACACACCGGATAACGTGGCTGTAGCCATCGTCAAGATCGTGGTTTCCATTGCGGAGATCAACTTCCAGGGGCAAGAGGTAACTGAGGTGGAGATGCAACTCATCCGCAAATTGACTGAGGAAGAATCACGCATTCAGACTGCCCTTGCAGATGAGATGTTCTTTGGAGAGCAAGCACAGGAATAGTTGTTGACTGTAAGTGCGGGTCGGAAGGACGGATTTGCCAGAATACGATTATGGTCACTCTTTTAGGGTAAAACTTGGTTATATACAGTGACGGTACATCCTGACGGCTGAATATGCCGTGTGGGTTCTCCGCCCTAATAGAGAGGAAGAGATTCATGCTCGTACGCTTTGGTTACGTGGCAATGTCCGTGCTTATAGAGAACGCCTCGCCTTCCCGGACCATGACCATGTCGAGTTTTAACAAAATCGATGACAGGGAAGCGGCGATCCGCAAGCTCGAACGGATTGCAGCCGAGAACCTGCACAATACATTACGTTTGCTCAGGCACAACAAGGGTAGCCATATTCATGTATATCGCTTCTCTTCCAAATTGATTCCACTGGCAACACACGAGGACCTGAATGACTGGGACCCGTTCCCGGCGCTGAAGCAGGACTTTGCGGCCATTGGTGATTTTGTGAAGGAAAATCATATGCGTGTGTCCTTTCATCCGGATCATTTTACCGTACTTAGTACCCCCCGCGAGCAAGTTCTGCGCAACTCGATTCGCGACCTTCGTCATCATGTTCGGATGCTGGATGCCATGGGGCTGAATGCCACTGCCAAGAACAATATACATATTGGTGGTGCATACGGGGACAAGCCTTCGGCGGCGCTTCGTTTTGAAGAAAACTTTTTGAAGCTGGATCGGGACATTCAGGAGCGGCTCACACTCGAAAATGATGATAAAACGTTCAATGCGCCTGAGACACTTGCCGTGTGCCAGCGCTTGGGATTGCCCATGGTACTGGATATCCATCACCATTGGGTGAACAACGAAGGAGAACAGGCATGGGATCTGTGGCCTGATATTCTAAAGACCTGGCAGTCACCGCTTGCCCAGGCAGATTCACCGGCTGATCAGCCATTGCCACCCAAAATCCATGTCTCCAGTCCAAAGAGTGAGAAGGATCTGCGAGGTCATGCCGATGGTGTGGAGGTAGAGCCTATGCTCGATTTCTTGCGTCATATCGCAGCAGACACCCCAAGACTTGACGTGATGATTGAGGCCAAACGGAAGGATGAGGCTCTTGTGCAACTGATGCAGAAGCTGGCATTCTATCACGAAGAGGGTGTGGAGTGGGTGGACGAGTCTACCGTCATCATTCATCCGTAGTGCCAAAAGGGGCCTGGGCAACGAGAAACTTTATGACCTGTGGGGCGTATACTTTTAACAAGTATTTCAACTTTTCGTAGATTGATATAGAAAGTAGAGTGAACGCTTTGAATGAGAAGGAAAAGACACCTTATGTCGTGACAAGCAAAAGCTATACTGCCGTTGCCATTAATGCAGCTTCCAAAGCTGGCGAATGGATCAAAAGCCGTCTTGGGACGGTAGCTGAACTTGGTACCAAATATTCACCCCAAGATCTGGTGACCGAAGTGGATAAAGGAGCGGAGCAGATGATCCGCCGCCTGATTCTCACGCATTTTCCCCACCATGCCATTCTGGGTGAAGAGGGCGTTGAACCGGGACCGGAAGCTTCGGCAAAAGCACTGAAAGAGGCTGAGGAAGAAGAGTTCCTGTGGATTGTTGATCCTGTGGATGGAACGACGAACTTTGTACACGGATTTCCGTTTTATTCGGTGTCCATCGCATTGGCTCACAATGGTGAAGTCATTGTCGGCGTGATCTACGACCCTTCCCGTGATGAGATGTTTGTTGCGGAAAAAGGGAAAGGGGCATATGTTCACGGAAACCGGATGCTTGTATCTGGTGAACAAGAACTGGCTCAGAGCCTGATTGCGGTTGGATTCCCGGCAGACACAACCTTTGCGTTGCCACTGAATATGGCGGCTGTGCAGGCGCTTGCTCCGCAAGTTCGTAACTTGCGTGCAGGCGGATCTGCCGCCCTCCATCTGGCATATGTTGCCGCAGGACGCCTCAGCGCCTACACCGAAGTTGGATTGAAACCGTGGGATATTGCCGCAGGTGCACTGTTGGTTGAAGAATCAGGTGGCAAGGTGACCGATACCATCGGAACGCCTTACCAACTGTCTGTAAACCATGTTGTTGCTAGCAATGGCAAAATCCATGATGCGCTGACGGATGTGCTGAAGGAAGCGAAAGCAACCGGCTTGGAATGAAATTCATTATAAGGAGCGAAAACAATGGATGAATCCAAAGAACTGGAACGACGGCTCAGTGATATGCTGACGGAAGGGGACATGGAAGAGTCCGGCGACACCAATCAGCGTGAACGCCAGCTGATTCCTCCCAAATATGAAGTGCGAATCCAGACAGAACGTGATCCAATTGTCGAGGAAACGTTAAAGTACCGGAAGATGGCACGTGAAGTGGATGATCGTTATGATCGATATCTGGAGCGAGCTACCGGGAACAAACCGGAGAGCGACAAGGGTCATTTGATTGCTGAAGACTCAAATAAGCCGCAATCTTAACTAATCACTGAACGTCATAGCTGAGCTTAACCAGTAACAGACTCCCCTTCAGGGAGTCTGTTATTTCATGTGTGCTCTCAGTGGAGAGGACAACGCCTACTTTAAAATGATAGAATAGAGTAACACCAACCTATGTCATTGGAATGACCAATGTACTATATATTAGTGAGGTTGTTCAAAAAGTCCGCTTTTGATTACGAAGGATGCCTAACGGCATCATCAGCATCGAATATGGAATTCAGCCGAAATAAGTGGGAGGCTTACGAAGTATGTTTCCGAAGGAAACATTTTGGTTGCTCACGTAGTTTTCCTACGCTCCGCTACTCCATTTCTAGCTTCATCCCATCTTCTCGGTACTGAAAACCGCCCTTTTTGAACACGTATATTAGTGTAAATTATTATAGATTTGCGAGAAGGAGTGTTACCTGAATGAAGCGTAAACGTATATGGGAAAATACAGCTGCCGGTTTAACGGTAAGCATGTTGGCAGGAATGCTGCTCTTTACATCATCTGCATTGCCTGCACACGCGGCTGACACCAAAACCGGTGTATTGCCAGCGGGTACAAACGAGACTTCGCTGACAGCGAAGAAAGATGCAGTAGCCGTAACTAAGGAGTTCCGCATCGTCACATTGGGAGATTCCATAACGGTAGGTTATGAGCCCAACACAAAAGAATTGCCTTATGGTTATGTAGAACGTCTCCAGGAGCAAGGTTTGCTGCATGGACGTACACAGGTGGACAACTACGGGATTGCCGGATTGAAAACCAGTGGTCTGAAAAACTTTACTACTGCAATTAAGGATGGCAAAACGCTGACTTCTGAAGCCATTCAACCAAGTCTTCCTGATCCAAGAGCGGGACAGATCGGAGCCAATACTGCTGCAATCCGTGAGAGTGTAGCACAGGCCAATCTGGTTGCAATTACCATTGGGGGAAATGATGTATCTGAGCTTCTCGGTACAGCAGACAAACTGAGTGATCAGGATCTGCAAGCGAAGGTAAAAGAATTACTCGCAACATATACAGCCAATGTAAGTGCAACGATTAATGATATCCATGAAATTAATCCGACAGCTACAATTGTCATCGCCGATCAGTATCAACCGATGCCAGAAGTAGCAGGCAAGGCACTCTATGCTAAACTGATGGAGGCATCCCAAGGTTTCACACAGACCATTGATGGCATTGCAGCACAATTCACTGCTCAGGGTACCGATGTCAAAGTCGCACACGTGGCCAAGGAGTTTGTTGGTGGTGAAGGCACGATGACACATATGATCAAAGATCGTGATTTCCACCCGAACCAATTTGGATATGCGGCCATTGCCGAAGTATTTGCCAAAACGATCTGGGGCGACTACACGAAGCTGACTACACCTGCGACAGGTGAGCCGATGAACATTATTGTGAGTGGCAAAACATTAAATACTCCGTACAAACCGATTATCCGTAACGGCAAAAACTTTGTGGCGATTCAAGACATCGTGAATGCGGTCGGTGCTACTACGGTGTGGGATAACAAAACTTCAACCGCAACCATTACATATGGAGACCGGAAAGTTGCGGTGAAGATTGGTGCCAATGCTGTGAAGGTAAATGGAGCATCGGTTACTGTGGATACACCTGCATTCCTGAATAAGGTAGGCAAAGAGTCCAAAACATATGTACCACTTGCCATGGTGGCTGAAGGTCTTGGCTTTGATGTGCAGTATGTAGCGAAGCTGAAAACTGTTTTTGTGAATCCGTAAATTGTATTTCATACTTTAACATGATGTTATTCAACAGCCAGAATACCTTGATCTGTTCAAGGTATTCTGGCTGTTTTGTGTTCTTTTTGAGTTGCTGACACAGATGTATACCTTCTCTAATGACCTAAAATGTTGCATAAATATATCTTGTCAGATGACCAATGGATGTGTAAATATGAAAATAACTTACAATAAAACCACTAATGCATAGTATGACAGGCACCCCTCGCAAGCCAAAGGAGCGCTTAGGATGAACAAAATTAAGAACGCTTTCACAACACTGCCGATTCATCACAAAACGATTCTTCTCATCGGACTTTTGATGTTGATCAGCTTTACGTTTTATGCGTCCGTACTCCGATATGTGTTCAGCATCTATGACCGTCAGATCTATGAGAAATCCTCGCAGGTCCTCAATATGTCTTCGGTAGGTATTGAGAATCAACTTCGTGAAATTTCTAATCTCTCCTTCAAGGTGATGTCGGACGAGCCGCTTCAGCAATATCTGCTCCAACTGAAAAAGGCCGAAACGGGTTACGAGAAAAATGGATTGCGTAAAAAAATTACCAACAGGTTAGTCGCATATGCCGGTTCCGAAAAATACGTCTATTCCATGCTATTTATCGATAATGATAATAACGTTATGGCCGCAGGCAATCGGGAGGGAATTTCGGAGTCGAAGCAAAAGGAACTGGTTGCACTGGGACAGCAATACTCGGGCTCCAATGCATGGCATACCAGTGGGGATAAACAGTCCCGACTCTTGTCGGTTCGACAGGTGAAATCCTTTATTGGCGGAGCATTTACATTGGAGGACCTCGGCACACTGATCATCCGTGTCCGGCTGGACCGAATTGTACAGGACCAGATGCAAGAACCGGCTGAGGACTCCCAATTACTCATTACGGATGGAAAAGAAGTGATCTATCCAACAGAATCGTCGGTCAGTGAAGCCGAGATTGAGTCTGAACTGAAGCGTACCCAGCCCTATGGAATTGCCATGTTGGAACAGGGGAGACACTTTGTAGCTCGTGCTCATTCTTCCTATACGGATTGGACCTATCTGTACACAACCCCGTTTGACCAGATGTTTAAAAAGATCCAGTTTGTCAAACAGTTGGTTACGGTGATCTTCATCATGATCTTTCTGGCGGCGCTTATCATTGGAGCGAGATTCTCTCGCAGTATTACCCATCCGATTGCGCAGTTGATCAAAAAGATGCGTAATATCGAAAAAGGTGATCTGGATAAGCTGGAGGAGGCAGCCCTTGGCAATGTTCCGATATCTCCACAGAATGAGGTTGGGCTGCTGCATCGCACATTCAAGATGATGCTTCAACGAATACGTGAATTGATTGATGAGAATTATGCCAAGCAACTGGTGATTCGTGAGACCGAGTTGAAAGCGCTTCAGGCGCAGATTAATCCACATTTTCTATACAACACGCTTGAATCCATTAACTGGCTGGCTAAAGTACAGAAGCAACGACAGATCTCGGAAATGGTTGAGGCTCTCGGATTTCTGTTGCGTAGCTCTGTGAACATGTCCGAGAAGTGGATTACGCTGGAAAGAGAGCTGGACATTGTCCGCAGTTACGTGACGATTCAGCGCACGCGTTTTGAGGAAAGACTGGATTTCGACATGGAAATTGCCCCGGAGGTAGGAACGGCACGGATACCGAAGTTAACATTACAGCCGTTGGTGGAGAACGCGATACATTATGCACTCGAACCAAGCATTGACCCTTGCCGGATTCGTATCCGGGCGAGAGCAGAGGGAGATAAGGTGATTATTGAAGTTGAGGACGACGGTCCGGGGATGACACCGGAATTCCTGGAACAGCTACACGAAGGACGTATTCAGACAAGAGGACAGGGCATTGGGTTATCTAACATCCAGGAACGAATCAGACTGACCTTCGGTGATGAAGGTGGAATGGTGATGAGCAGCAAGCCCGGATCAGGAACTGTAGTATCGATCAGCATACCTTGGATCAGAGAGGACGATGACGATGTACAAAGTGATGCTCGTAGATGATGAACGTGTCATTCTGGAGGGGATTTCCCAAGTGGTCGATTGGGCCGCGGCAGGAACGGAATTGGTGGATACGGCGAGGAACGGGATTGAAGCATTGGACAAAATTGGGCAGTCGCGACCCGATATTATTATTACGGATATTTCCATGCCGGGTCTGGATGGTCTCGGACTCATAGAGAAGGCATCTGAAGCATACCCGGGAGTACGTTTTATTATGTTATCCGGCTACAAGGAGTTCGAATATGCCCGCAGAGCGATGCAATATGGTGTGAAGCATTATTTGCTCAAGCCCTGCAACGAGAATCAGATCCATGATGCGTTAACTGAACTGTTGCAGGAACATCAGGATGCCCAGGTGAAGGAGCATGTTGCAGGTGAGATGAAACAGCGATTGCAGCGAGTCCTTCCGCATGTGAAGGAGCAATTTCTGCTGGAGTTCATGACCAACCGCACCTATGGTCCGGTTGATCTGGAGTATTATCAGGAGTTGTTTGATCTGGAGCTTGAAGAGAACGCAGTTCGGTTACTGTTGTTCCGAATTGTAGATGAACATGATTACAGTCACTTATTTGCGATCAAAAACATTGCCAGTGACCTGCTCCCACATGTCCTGTTAAGCACAACCATTGAAGGCAAACTCCTCATTCTGCTCGCGGATTCAGCTGATCCGGCTGGACTGAAAGAAAGTATTGAAGAGGTTAGGGCTGCATTCACCAGACTATATAAATTGGAAGTGACCGCTGCGCTGAGTGAAGCAGATCGAATGATTCAGTCCCGGCGGTTGTTTCGTGAGGCGTTGCAGTATCTGAACCATCGCTTTTTTATCGGTGAAGGCAAGCTGATTACGAAGAATGATCTGGTACTGGCCGGAGAATGCGACGGATTGCATGTAGAACAGGATGCCGAGCAACTGTGTCAGTTGATCAAATCGGGCAATACCGAGGAAACAGCGGTAGAGGTGGATCGTCTGTTTGATCTATTATCGCGTCAGCAACTGGAAATTGAAGTGACCCGCTCTTACGTAGTGCAGCTGTACTCAGCTATGGTTCATGTCTGTCCGCCTGAGGAGGCAACGGAATTCACCCAGCGTATGGCAGAACTGCCGCATATCGATACGTTATCTGGTTTGAAGTCTTTTGTTTCAAGCAGTGCAGCCCGATTAACTTCCGGTTATTACAAAAACCATATCAGTCGCCAGTCTTCTGCCGTGGAGAAGATGATGGATATCGTGGATCGTCATTATGGAGAGGCGGATCTCTCTCTCAATGGAGTTGCCCATCAGATGCTGTATATGAATCCCGATTACCTGGGCAAGATTTTCAAAAAAGTCACAGGTGAGAATTTCTCCAACTACGTGAATCGCCTGCGCATTGAACGCGCATGTGACCATATTCGCAGAGGCGGGGATGTGAAAGTATTTGAGCTTGCTGAATTGTTCGGATTCGGCGGGAATTCACAATATTTCAGTCAGGTGTTCAAAAAGTGGACCGGGATGACACCTACGGAATTCCGCAGGATCGGCATATAACAATGGACTACCAATCATGTGATTCATGTCTGGGGAGGACGAACAGCGCCGAGAGGGGGACTGTTGTCCTCCTCTGTTTTTTGAACCAACAAGACGGTTTTGTGTATTCAACTATGGTCGTACATTTGCGAAAATGACATTAACAAGTTTGTGAAAGCGTTATCAGAAACGAGAAGATAACTCTTTCATACAACCATATCAACATAAAAGGGGAGATTGGCATGGTGAAAAAGGCAATATTCCTGATGATGGCTGCTTTGCTCGTGTTTACAGCGGCATGTAGCTCAGGTGGAGGAACTGAAGGAGCATCTGGAGATGACTCAGTTACCCTGCGGATCGCTTGGTGGGGCTCGGATGCAAGGCATGAATATACACAGAAGGTCATCGACCTGTACAAATCGAAAAACCCGAATGTCAAAATCGACGTGGAATATGCTTCATTTGATGACTACTGGAAAAAGCTCGCACCACAAGCAGCGGCAAATCAGTTGCCTGACATCGTTCAGATGGATATTTCCTACATCAGCCAATATGCACAGAATGGTCAGCTTGAGGATCTAGCGCCTTATCTGGGCAACCAGATCAAAGTGGACGATGTGTCCGAGAATGTTATCAGCACAGGTGTAATTAACGGTAAACAATACGGTGTACCTGCCGGTGTTAACGTTCTGGGCTTCCAATATGATCCGGCATTGCTTAAAAAAGCAGGAGTGGATGCAATCCCTGACAATATGACTTGGGAATCGTACGAAGCACTGGGTAAACAAACCGCAGATAAAGGTCTGTATTTGGATGGAGGGATAGCTCCGGATATTTTCTTCCACTACTTCCTGCGTACCAAAGGATTGTCGCTTTACAATGCGGAAGGAACAGGTCTTGGTTATGATGATGATCAATTGTTTGTGGAGTTCTTCGGACTTATGCGCCGCATGATCGAGCAAGGTGCAGCACCTACGCCGGATGTAGCCAACCAAACCAAAGGCATTATTGAGGAATCAGATCTCGTGAAGGAAAAAGGAATTGGCGTGTGGCAATGGTCCAACCAGTTCGTAGCCTTACAACAGGTAGCGAACCGTCAACTCGAAATCGCCCCAATGCCAGGACCAGATATGGAAAAAGGACTATATATGCAGCCAAGTATGTACTGGGGTGTGACGTCCAACTCCAAAGTGAAGGAAGAAGCGGCTAAATTCATTGATTTCTGGGTGAATGACGTGGAAGCCAACAAACTGATCAAAGGTGAGCGCGGTGTGCCAATTTCAGGAGCAATCAAAGAAGCTATCGCACCTGAGCTGAGTGACGCAACGAAACAAGTCTTTGAATTCGTAGCAGCCATGGAGCCTAAGGCTTCACCAATGAGTTCTCCGCCACCGGTTGGTTCACCTGAAGTAATCTCTTCCCTAGCAGATGTGGTTGAAGAATTGAACTTTGGCAAAATTACACCTGAACAAGCAGCAGAGACATTCCGCAAGAACGCCGAATCTGTACTTGCGAACAATAAATAACAGTTGAATGATGGCTTGCTCGTCCCACTTCAGGGATGGTCGGGAATGGGGCTACTCGCAAATGCGAGGGCCTTTCCCCGTCCAGATGACCGAAGCCAGGATGAGGGAGCAAGCTGATCCATGAAGGAGGTTCGTTCCATTGAGGCAGTATTCGTCGTTACGTAGAAACTTAACTGGATATGCGTTCATAAGCCCGTTTATTATTGGTTTCCTGGGCTTCACACTCATCCCCATGTTTGTGTCCTTATATATGTCGTTCACGAGTTATAACTTGTTCACTTCTCCGCGGTGGATTGGGCTTGATAACTACACCAAAATGTTTTTTGATGACCCGAAATATTGGAACTCGGTCAAAGTGACGTTTCTGTATGTATTCATTGGGGTACCGTTAAGGTTGATCTTTGCCCTCTTCGTAGCGATGGTCCTAAACACTGGCTCTCGTATGATTGGAACGTACCGGACGCTGTATTACCTGCCATCCATAATCGGTGGTAGTGTAGCCGTATCCATTATGTGGCGTAACCTCTTCAGTAATGAGGGTGTTATCAACAGTGCTCTAACGGCAATCGGGATCGGACCTATAAGCTGGTTTGGTGACCCGAATGCGTCCCTCGTTATGCTCATCTCACTGTCTGTGTGGCAGTTTGGTTCGTCCATGCTGATCTTCCTGGCTGGTCTCAAAAATATCCCTACTGAGATGTATGAGGCAGCAGGTGTGGATGGCGCGAATCCTATACGGAAATTTTTCAGCATTACCTTGCCACTGCTTAGCCCGATCGTCCTGTTCAATATGATTATGCAGACGATTGGAGCATTCATGACGTTTGTACCTGCCTATATAATCTCCAAAGGCGAAGGTGGTCCAATGGACGGTACGATGCTGTACTCTCTATATCTGTTCCGTCAGGCATTTATGTTTAACAACATGGGTTATGCTTCGGCCATGGCTTGGATCATGCTGATCATGATCGGTATACTCACGGTAGCTGTGTTCCTGACATCCAAGTACTGGGTGTTCTACGAATCTGAAGGAGGGAAGTAACGATGGTTTGGAGAAATGTGAAATGGCCCATTTATCACCTGTTCGTTGCAGCTCTTGCCCTCCTGATGCTCTATCCCGTCCTATGGATGCTCTTCAGTTCATTCAAGGAAAGCCGTACGATATTCGTCACAGCGGATACCCTGTTTCCTGCGGAGTGGATCTGGAGCAACTATGTAGATGGCTGGAAAGGCACAGCGGGAAGACCGTTCATGGATTACATCACGAACTCACTTGTAATCGTAGTGATATCTACCATCGGTGCTGTGATATCGTCATCGCTGATCGCTTTTGGTTTTGCCAGACTGAATTTCAAGGGACGTACATTCTGGTTCTCCTTGATGATGTTAACGCTGATGCTGCCACATGACGTGGTATTGGTTCCTCAGTACATCATTTTCACGAAGCTCGGCTGGTTGAACACTATCTTGCCAATCGTTGTACCTACATTCTTCGGAATGCCATTCTTCATCTTCCTGATGGTACAGTTCATTCGAACGATTCCGAAGGAGCTGGATGAGGCTGCAACCATCGATGGATGTAACAAATTCAGACTGTATATCCAGATTATTATGCCGCTGATCAAGTCTTCTCTGGCGACTGCAGCCATCTTCTCCTTCTACTGGAGATGGGAGGATCTGCTCGGTCCGGTATTGTACCTAAACTCGCCTGATAAATACACCGTGTCGATGGCGCTGAAAATGTTCCTCGATAGCGAATCTGCTTCCAACTGGGGCGCAATGTTCGCCATGTCCATCGTCAGTCTGGTTCCGGTTGTAGCTGTGTTCTTCATCTTCCAAAAACAAATTGTTCAAGGGATGAGCACCAGCGGATTGAAAGGATAAGCCAGATTACTGTATCTTCGTATCTTCGCCCGAATGAACGTTTACGAAAGTTAACCAAGGAGGTTATCGCTTTTGAATAAAGCTCAGGGTAGTCAGGCCGTTGCCATGGAGGCAGCGGCAGAGGGCCAGGCAGTGTCCGTGACCAGCTGGAAGTTTAACTTTGGACCGGACTCGGGAAGAGCAGATGAGACAGGGGATTATCTGAAAGTAACTGCAACAACCGCATATGAGGAACGCGGAGGGTACGGATTCGAGGCAGGATCTCTGGTGTATGAGAAACAACGCATTCGTGATGACGATGTGTCGGATCCCACGAAACAACATCATAACAATCCGGGGCAGACAACCATGTCTGCCCGATTGCATTCAGGCTTCTGTATTCCGCTCAAAGCATCGTTTATCATGGATGTTCCCGACGGAACCTACCAAGTATTACTTGTTGCAGGGGATGAATTGGCTGAGACAGTGACTCGCGTGAAAGCTGGTGAAGGCAGGCTTGTACTGCCAACCATTCGCACACTTCCCGGACAATACGCAGAGGTTAGATTCTCGGTTGTTGTTCGCGGCGGCAGACTTCGTCTGTCATTCTCCGGTCCTGCACCGAGAATTAATGCTTTGGAGATTACTCTTGCGGATCAGACCATGACCGTATTTCTTGCCGGGGATTCAACCGTAACGGATCAGCCGGAAAGTGGATATCCGTATTGCGGTTGGGGCCAGCTGCTGCCTGCACAGTTCAAACATGATGTGGCAGTAGATAATCACGCCCAGTCAGGGCGCAGTTCCCGCAGCTTTATTAATGAAGGCAGATTAAGCGCCATTCTGGAGCGAATCAAGCCTGAAGATTTTCTGTTTATTCAATTTGGACATAACGATGAGAAGCCGGACCCTGAACGTGGGACGGACCCATTCACAACATATAAGGAATATTTGAAAAAGTATATCGATGCTGCACGCGAAGCCAAGGCTCGTCCGGTGCTCATCACCCCGGTGCATCGTCGCTATTTTGCGGATGATGGCACATTGACCGATACGCACGGCGATTATATCATCGCCGTGCGTGAGCTGGCGGAAGAGGAAGATGTTCCGCTGATCGATCTGGCTGAGCGCAGCCGTCTTCTGTTCGAGCAAGCGGGTGTTGAAGGCACTAAGGACGACTTTATGTGGGTACTGCCAGGCGAGTATGTGAACTTCCCATCAGGCGTGGAGGATAACACGCATTTTCAGGAACGAGGCGCCCGCCGCCTTGCCCAGCAGGTAGCAGAAGCCATCCGCGAGTTGCAATTGCAACCGTTGCAGATGTATCTGCGGTAGGTTCATGCCCTTAATAATTAAGCGAGTTAATTAAATAACGAGCCAGCAAAAGTTGCCCAGCGAATAGCGAAGGCAATAATCTTTTAAAAAACAGCGAGCGTAGCAGCGAAGAAGGGCGGAATCGGGTAGAGGGAGCGAAGCGTCCGCCTTTGGAGCGGGATTTCCCCTGCTGAGGGGGAATTGAATAGAAATCCCGAGCCAACAGCGGCCCACAGCCCGATCCGCCCGCCAAAGCGGCTGCCTTGCGAGCTATTCAGGGTTTAAAAGCTGTAGCGAGTTAAACGAAGTAACGAGCCAGCAAAAGTTGCCCAGCGAATAGCGAAGGCAATAAACTTTTTAAAAATAGGCGAGCGTAGCAGCGGAGGAGGGCGGAATCAGGTAGAGGGAGCGAAGCGTCCGCCTTTGGAGCGGGATTTCCCCTGCTGAGGGGGAATTGAATAGAAATCCCGAGCCAACAGCGGCCCACAGCCCGATCCGCCCTTCGAAGCGACTGCCCCGCGAGCCCGCAGATTTTTAACTTAATATTGCACTCGCAAAAAAAAGGAGGAGGTATTTCAATGACACCTGACCAGACAGAATCAGGCACATCTGCCCGTAAGAATGTTTCAGCAGCTACAGGTCACACCTACTGGGTTATTCCGGATGGTTACATTCCGCCGGAGAGCCGGGGCACATTGGAGAGTCATGAGAGCATCTGTGTACTGAACACCAGTGCCACGGATGCGGAGCTGCACATCACGATTTACTTTGAAGACAGAGAACCACTCGAAGGAATTGTCACCGAAGTGCCAGCAAGAAGAACGAAGCATATTCGCACTGCATCGCTACGAACCGGGGAGCTGTCTATTCCGCCGGGCGTGCCTTATGCGATTACGGTTTCGAGCAATATCCCCATTATCGTCCAGTACAGTCGTTTGGACACGACCCAGCCTGAATTGGCTTTGATGAGTGTCATGGCGTATCCATTAGGATAACTTTCCCAATCGACAGCATGGCTGGAGATGGTAAGAAGCCCCGTAACCTTGCATTCAATGCAGGTACGGGGCTTCTATTTCTTCATTTATTCGCTGTATTTATACGTGCTCGCATTCAGGATATCCACGTGAACCTCCACTTTTCCAAGCTTAAAACGTTGGAGTGGATCCGCCCGGTTATAGACTTCCTGTTTCCATAAGGGAAGGTTGTGACGATATAAGTGTTCCACAAGACCGTATGAATCGATCTTGCGTTCCTTGGTTTTTTCGAACGTATCTCGGATTTGGGATTCGATCTGTTTCTCGGCTTCTTGTTCCATGGCATCTGGAGACCGAGGAGCCCCATGATCTTCGGTGATGGCGCTTTTGACCGTGGTAACCAGATCAAAGGTGATGCCATCACCTTGCTTCTTCGCCTTGATTTTTGTCTTGGGATGATGAAGCAACAAGGTTAAATCAGGAGTTTTTCCACCATTCCCATATACATATAGTGGGTACTGATGTACCCGCTCATAATTTACGTATCGTGTACCATCTGCGTCTGCGCCTGCAACTCTACCCTGACTTGTGCCTTTGGATATCACATAAAATCCATCCATTCTAACAAGGGGGGGCGTTTTATCGCCGTTGAACCAAGTCTCGTTCCTCGTTGACACCGAGGGTAAAAGAACGACAGAAGCGGGTTCCCGTAATCCATCGAGAAGCTGATGGAGCCGGATAGGTTCGTAACCGGAATGCTGTTTATACAACCTCATGGGTTCAAACAGTTCGATTGTTTGAGCAGATTGGTTTAACAATGCAGAGGGAGAGAGTACATCCGGAATGTTATGCTCTGTAGCGTAGATCCAGGGTGTATATCTCAATTGGCCTGAATGAAGAAGTGTATTAAAGATATCCTCCAGTCGACCATCCAAGACTCTTTTGGATAAAACAATAGCTTTAACATGAGTCCAGAGCGTTAGCTGCTGTGACGTTTCATACAAGTCGTTAATAGCCATGTTCAGTGTTGTACCCTCGCCCCGTCCAGTCCAGATATCCCTTGTCTCCCGGGAAGTTGGTGTTTCCTGTTTTGCAATACTGGAGAAGTCAATCAGTTGGGCATAAGCAATATACTGGTTGTCTACATAGTCAATTCCTATCGCCGTAATGAAGTTTATACTTTGCACCTCTTTGGAATCCCAGCACCCCGTTAGCAGGATCAAGCAGCTTATAAGAAGGCCACTTATGGATACCCATCGTTTCACGGACGTTTCCTCCGGCGGGTAGAATCCTGTGTATGAAGTGCTTCTGGGCGCTTGGTTCTTTTCATGGAAGGTGGCATGGATACGGCCTGAGTGAAGTCTCCGGGAATGTAGGGAGATACAGGTGACAGATAGGATACGCCATAACATTCCAAGGATACGAGATGCACCAACAGGGCCAATAGTCCGATCATAAAACCGAATAATCCAAGAATGGAAGAGATGAGTAACATCCCGATCCGGATATGGGCAGTAGCCCCGCTTAGCACAGTGTTCACGAGAATATAGCTAGAGATGACCGAGATCGCTACCGTGACAATAATCGTAGGGGACGTAATCCCGGCTCTAATGGCAGCATCCCCAATAATAAGCCCGCCAACAACGCTGACCGTTTGCCCCAACGCACGTGGCAACCTACGCCCAGCTTCGTTGAATAGCTCGAACATAAAAATCATCAGGAACGCTTCCAGTGTCACCGGCATGGGCAGGCCCATTCGAGTGCCAGCAATCGTTGCCAGAAGAGGCAGGGGAATCTGTTCCACATTGAAGCTGGTCAGGCCAATATAAAAGCCTGGGAAGAAACAGGCGATCAGCAATCCTGAAATACGTAATATCCGTTCAAAAGTAACGATAAAAAAGGGTGTACTTTCGTCCTCCGGAGACTTCAATTGATTGAAAAGTGTAGTTGGTGCGATGACCGCTACAGGAGAACCTTCGATCAAAACGGCAAAACGACCGTTTAACAGGGAATCAACGACAAAATCAGGACGTTCGGTATTATCTGTGAGTGGAAAGATACTCCGAATCCCTCCCATGACAGCTCGCTCCATGATTGAGGTACCCAGAATGCCGTCAATCTCAATCTGATCCAGATTGTGCCGAGCTTCTTTCAGAATGTCTGGATTGATAATATCTTTTACATATAGAAGTCCAATGGCTGTCTGGGTACGACCGCCTTTGACATATTTCTCATAACACATCGAAGATGTTTTCATTCGTTTGCGTATAAGGGCTACGTTAGTAGTGAGTTCTTCGGTGAATCCGTCGCGCGGGCCTTTAACTGATGTTTCAATGGCTGATTCTTCTGGACTGCGTCCAGGGATATCAGCAATATCCACACTGCAGGACTGCACACCGTTACCAAAAATGATCAGTAGTTGTCCACTAAATATCAACATATTAAGCTTGTTAGTATCGGTGAGGTCATCCAACGGATTCAATGTTAATCCCAGTTCTTTAGGATGTGATTCCTCAATGATCAGGGAGTGCTGCTCCAGACGTGGAATAATAAATTGGTTAATTTGTTTACCGTCGACGAGACCGTCGCAATAAAGCAGAATTACGGGTTGATCAGATTCATCTTTGACAGGAAAGGTCTGAATAACGACATCTGCACATGGATTGAACTGCTCTTTCAAAGAGGCAAGCAGTGTTTCATGGGACGTAGTGTCAATCGCTTGATGCTCCATGATGTTTCCTCCTCTGATGGCGTGAATGGATAAAGGCAACCGTCGTCGCGATAATCGCAAGTCCGCTCAGATATACGAGATTGAACGGAAATATGTATTCGACCAGAAGCTTTTCGAAGGTCATATCATCCAGAGGATACAACATGGTTAGAATAAAGAAGACACCTAACGAGATACAACTGATAAGCCTTCTGGTAGAGCTCTTAATATTCCATATTTCTACTACAATATACATGGCGAGACTAATCCGGGTGAACGAGCCTGCGAGCCACTGGTAAATGGAAAAGAAGTCGGTCTGGGCGATATATTTGCCCAAGGAGGCAATTCGCCATTCTTCAAAGGCGGGATATCGCATTTTGGCAGCCTCAAAAGGATCAAATTCCACAATCGCCCCGATGAGCGGGCCGACTGTTAGTCCCACCAGAATGAGTGCGAGCATCAGATACTGCCATACACGTATACGTTTGGTGAGATGAGGCTGGATATACCAGATGAACAGCAGTTCAAACATGCCTGCAAGACTGTAAATCATGCCATTCAGCACCGGATGCCAGCCATGTTCTAACACAGGCAGTAGACGACTGTAATCCTTGTATTGAGTGTTCACAATTGCAACATAGAAGCCCAGCAGTACCACCAGTGGAAGGATCAATCCTGCCGTAAATGCCAGTGAGCGGATACCTTTATATGCCCCATAGGCACAGAGAGACATGAGGGCAATACTGGTTACCAGAATTGGCGTTTCTGTCAGGTAATTTGTTTTGGCCCAAGTCGTGGTTTCGTGCAGGGTGAAATAGATTGCGCTCAGAAAAAAGAGACTGTTACCAACTCGAAATAACATGCCAATAGGCTTGCCGAGACGGGATGTTAACCATTCATGCAGAGTTTGATGCTTGAGGAAACGAGAGACATAAGCGAGCATTAGCGCAAATATCAAAAATGGTCCGGCTGATAGCAGGACGGAAATCCAAGAATCCCTTTTGGCCGCAGCCAAAAGGGCAGGAATAATCAGAACATGGCTGATCAAGCCAACGGACAACATGATCAACATCATAGCTTGTAAAAAAGAAGGCTGTGTTCGTTTCATGCTGAGGGGTCTCCTTTTCCCAATAGACTGTCCTCAGCAGTGTTAACGTGATTGGAGCGCTTCATACCGTCAGTCGAAATAACGAATATCCATGGCTTCTCTTACCTCTAACATCGTTTCCCGGGCCGCTCTCCAGTCAAAATGCAGGGTTTGGGAGGATGGGAGCGTATAACTCGCTGAATCGGGGAACCAACTTCCGCGCTGTCTCAATATGGGGAATCTGACTTGATTCCACTGATCAACCTATGTTTGCGACCGCTCATATTGGTGCCAAGCACACCGGCGATAATCAACAATGCACCAATATAGTGATGGCTACCCACTGGTTCATGCAATATCCATGCACCTCCTACGATGGAGATGAGCGTGGACAGATTGCTGAATACACTCATTTGCGAAGCCTCCAGATGAGTAAGGGCATAGCTCGCAAGCAGGGTAGAGATCATGGTGGAGAGAATTGCCAGATAAGCGAGTGCACCCAGATAGGATGTATCTCCAAGTGGTTTGATATAGTCCATCATGGAGCCGTTGGACGCATGTCGGATCAGGGAAGCGGCGTTAAATACAATACAGCCAACCATCAGTGTGACCCAGGTTAATTCCATCGGTTTATACTTCTGGGTTAATGGTCTTGCAAGCACACCATACCCTGCAAAACAGACCGTGGAGAGTAGCAATAATGCAATACCCTTCAGGTTACTCATAGATACGCCGCTTCCTTGCATCATGAAAATAAAGACCACTCCAGCAACAGATAGAAGCAGGAATAGCTTCTGCATCGTGGATGTACGTTCCTTCAGGAAAACTGAAGCGAGAACGAGTGTGAATACAGGGGCCATGGCCTGAATAATTCCGGCTTCCGATGAGTTGGAAGAGACAAGTCCAAAGGCTTGAAAGGCAAAAAATAAGACGGGAGATAAAAGCCCCAGTGGAATGATGCGCCACAGATCACGAAGGCTCAGTCGGATTTTGATCCAGCCAAAAATGACAGGAATGCTGACAACGATCAGCGACAGCGCGAATCGGTGGGCAAGCACATCAATTGGATGTGCAACAGTGACGGTCATTTTAACAAATAAAAAAGATAGACCGATAATAGCTGCGTACAATACAGCTGCGATATAGGCGTATCCCCGAGTGTGTGTTGTGTTCATGAATGCTCCTCCAATACAGTAGTCATAGCGCTTTATCTTTCATTATCCTGAATTATGTCAGGTTCGAGGCATGTGCTGGCCTTATTCAATATACTGCCAGGTGCATCGTGCTACAATAGATAAAAGGTTAAACTGTATCGGTACAGTTGTTGGAGAGGGATGGGTGCATTGAGAAAATACGAAGTGATTGCCGAAGCGTTAAAGCAATGGATTCAGGAACAGATGCAGAAGCAGGATCGTCGCCAGTGGGCAGATAAGGGCATTCGACTGCCAGCCGTTCGAGTTGTAGCAGAACAATATCAATGCAGTGTAAGCACGGCTATTCGTGCATATGAGTGGCTGGAACAGCGGCATTTGGTGTATGCCATACCTCAATCCGGTTATTATGCCATACAGAACGGGACAGGTGCTCAGGACATGGACTGGCAGGGAGCGTTGGACTTCGCTTCGGCTGCTCCTGATCCACGGGTCTTCCCTTATGCAGACTTTCGTCATTGTGTGGATCAGGCGATGGAGAAGAAGCAAGCAGAGTTATTTATGTATGGCACGGATCAGGGATTACCTTCGCTTATTCTGCTGTTGCAGAAGCAGTTTGCGGATTATCAGGTGTTTGCGAGAACAGAGCAGTTCTTTATCACGTCAGGTGTGCAACAGGCCCTGGCTGTACTTGCATTGATGCCTTTTCCCAATGGAAAGAGAAAAGTACTGCTTGAACTACCTACCTATCACAATATGCCCTCGCTACTGAGTGGATTAAATGTGCCGATTGCCGGTGTGAGACGTGCCCTGGATGGGCTGGACTGGGCATCGCTTGAACGTCAGTTCGCTGAGGAAGATGTCAAGTTTTTCTATGTCATGCCACGCTTTCACAATCCAATTGGCACATCGTTGACTGTTGCTGACAAGAAGAGACTGATCCGGCTTGCACAGCGGTACGATGTCTATCTGGTGGAGGACGATTATCTGGCCGATCTGGAGGACAATACGAAACAGGACCCGCTATGGTCCTATGATACCGAAGGCCGGGTCATCTATCTGAAGAGTTACTCCAAAATTTTGTTTCCAGGTCTGCGCATTGGTGTAGCTGTTCTGCCCTCACCCCTAATTCAATCTTTTGGGGCTTACAAAAAAATGCTCGATATCGACACTTCTGTTCTGTCTCAAGCTGCTCTGGAGATCTATGTCCACAGCGGAATGTTTGCTCATCACAGGAAAGTGATTCGTAACCGCTACGCTGCCCGGATGAACACGGTGCATGAGCAATTGGACACGTATCCAGACTTTGCTCCATTTATGGACGCTCCTCGAACAGGAGGGGAGCATACCGTATTACCTTTGGCGGGTGATATGCCGCTTCGTGTTCTGCTATCCCGGCTTCAAAAGCGCGGAGTCATCGTTGATACGACTGAACGGTATTATCCGGAGGGAACATATCAGGCGCATCAGGATCAGATGCTGCGCTTGAACATCTCCAATGTGCCGAAGCAGCGAATAGAGGAAGGGATACAGAAGATCCGCGAGGAAATTTTGAAACTGCAGATCAGGCAGAGATAAAGACAAAGCTATAACAGCAAGGCCATTACAATAAAACGCATATAGTTGTTACACTCAGCATCTATCTAGTCGTATTGGCCACTCACCACGGTCTGTATATAACAAAAGGCGTCCACACAAGTTGATCACTTGTTGGACGCCTTTTCCTTGAGTTGCTATCTATCAACGAGGCAGCTTGTACGCTACATTGTGAATGGAAATAATTTAATTTATTCCTGAGCCATCGCTTTGAAGGAATCTTCTGCGGCTTCCAATGTAGCCTGAACATCCTCGTCTGTATGAGCCGTGGTCAGGAACCACGCCTCATATTTGGATGGAGCCAGGTTAATGCCACGGTCCAACATGTGACGGAAGAAGGAAGCAAACAGCTCTCCATCCGTGTCTTGGGCATGATCATAATTCGTAACCGGATGGTCACAGAAATGGGTGGAGAATGCACCGCGAATCCTGTTGATCGTCAGAGCAATCCCATGACGGTCAGCAGAAGCTTGCAGACCTGCCGTCAGGTCGATAGCAAGGCGTTCCATCTCTTCGTATACACCCGCGCCTTGCAGGACCTCCAGACATGCGATACCAGCCGAGATGGATGCAGGGTTACCAGCCATCGTTCCCGCCTGATAAGCCGGCCCAAGCGGAGCAACCTGCTCCATAACGTGTTTGCGTCCGCCGTAAGCACCGATTGGCAGGCCGCCACCAATAATTTTACCAAGAGCCGTCAGATCCGGTTCAATCTCCGCATGGTTATCGAGTCCGGCATATGTCTGTGTAGAACCGTAATGGAAACGGAAAGCCGTAATGACTTCGTCATAGATAACCAGGGAGCCGTTGGCCCGTGTCATGGCACAGAGACCTTCCAGGAAGCCAGGCTCCGGCATAACCATACCGAAGTTCCCAACGATCGGCTCAACCATGACCGCGGCAACATCATCACCCCAGCGCTCCAAAGCATCCTTCAGGGCTTCCAGATCATTGTAGGGCACAGTAATGACTTCTTGTGCAATACTGGCTGGAACTCCCGCACTGTCAGGAATTCCGAGCGTGGACGGGCCTGAACCGGCAGCTACAAGCACCAGATCGGAATGACCATGGTAACATCCGGCGAATTTTACGATCTTGTTGCGTTTGGTGTAGGCACGAGCGACCCGAATCGTAGTCATGACCGCCTCCGTACCGGAGTTTACAAAACGAACTTTATCCATGGAAGGGATAGCTTCCTTCAACATTTTGGCGAGCTTGATCTCAAGTTCAGTCGGGGTACCGTACAGCACGCCATTTGCCGCTGCTTCCGTAATGGCCTGTGTAATATGCGGGTGGGCATGTCCTGTAACAATTGGACCGTAAGCGGCCAGATAATCAATATAACGGTTGTCATCGACATCCCAGAAGTGGGCCCCTTGGGCTTTTTTCATAAATACAGGTGCACCGCCACCAACGGCTTTGAACGAGCGTGAAGGGCTGTTAACACCTCCTACAATATGTTCAAGTGCTTCTGCGTATAGAAGTTCGGAACGGGAACGTGATGTATTCATAAGATAACTTCCTTTCGTAATTCAAAATATGATAAAGAAACAAACCACAGAAAGATATGATGATTTTCTCATAATAGTATAGCCGGGCACAACGAGAGGGCAGCGAATGGCTGCCCTCTGCATGTGTAGATTACTGAGCCGGTTGCTCTGACTTCTGATCGTCACCACTGGCTGTTTTATCTTCGGTGCTGGTTGTACTATCATCCGTTGTAGCAGGCGGGTGAATAATATCCTGAATATGCTGCTTCAATTTCTCTTCATTGGTAACCGTCAATACTTGCGCACCGCCTGCTGTACGTTCTTCTTTCAGCAGGTTCATTGGCGGAATCTGCTCACTGCCGTTCATGCTGCTCTGGTATCCGAGTCCACCCAGCTTCCACATATCGGAAAGCGTGAGATTTGTATCTACGTAAGGATTAACCTGTTCCAGAATGGCAGGCAGTTTGGCAATGGTAGTTGTTGACTGCATTTTCGCTGTTACAGCTTTCAGCAACTCACGCTGACGTTCGGACCGAGCGAAATCCGACATGGCATCATGACGGAAACGAACGTACATGAGCGCTGTCTCGCCATCTAGGTGCTGATATCCTTTTTTGAGATCAATATCGTATTCGTTATTGTCTGCTTTACTTGTATAGTGCATGTCTTTCTCCACATCAAAATCAACACCGCCAACGGCATCCACCAATTTGATGAATCCCTGGAAATCCGTATACACATAATACTGTACAGGAATGCCGAGCAGGTCGCCGGCAGCTTGCATCGCTGCATTAGGGCCATGGGTGATAGCGGTGTTGATCCGCTCCTTGCCATATCCGTCAATATTGACGTAAGTGTCGCGCAGAATGGAGAACAGATTGATTTTTTTGGTCAGTGGGTCGAGCGATACAACCATCATGCTGTCGGAGCGAGGAACTTCACCTTTTTTCAATCCACGTGCATCGACACCCATAACGAGAATATTTACCGTTTCTGAGCCTTCCCATTTTGGTGGGTCAGGCGTATTTACTTTCTCCACATTTTCGATGCCTGCGAATGGTGAATCGTCGCCGTCCTTTGCCAAACCGTCCAACTGATTGAGAATAGAACCGAAATAATATGCCGCTGCTCCTCCAATAATTAACACGAAGGCGGCAAGAGAAATCCATATGGTTCTCTTCGTCTTTCTGGGCATGCTAGCTCTCCTTTGTATTTGAGATGAAATAAAAAAACGAGTTCGAGTATTCAAGTAAGAACTAGTCGGAGCTTTCCGAACACGTCTTTTCCCAACATAAGGGCAGGACGCGGCTCCAGACTATTTTAAAGCTTGCTGAATTTTGACTGATACCATTATAATTTCTTTTTGGGCTACAAGCAATTTCAACAAAATCCAAGTGAGGTATAATCATGCTGGCGATTGATGTCAAAGATTTGCGCAAGTCGTTTAGCGTCCAGAAAAGCCGAGGTGGGCTGAAGGGCGCGTTCCAGGACCTGTTTGCACGTCAATACCAAGAGGTATTGGCTGTAAATGATATTTCGTTTCAGATTCCGCAGGGTGAAATATGCGGATATATTGGGGAGAACGGTGCCGGTAAATCAACAACGATCAAGATGTTGACCGGCATTTTGGTGCCTACTTCAGGGAAAATATCGGTTGGTGGATATGTTCCGTATCAGGAACGGGAGAAGTTTGTACAGAATATCGGTGTTGTTTTTGGTCAGCGCAGTCAATTGTGGTGGGATATTGGCGTTATCGAATCCTTCCATTTATTGCGCAAAGTATATCGTGTCGGAGAGGTCGATTTCCGCAAACGGCTGGATGAACTGGTTGAGCGGTTGCAGCTTCAGGACCTGCTAAGCCGTCCGGTACGGAAGCTCAGTCTCGGTCAGCGCATGCGCTGTGAGTTAGTTGCAGCATTATTGCATAACCCGAGTATTGTTTTTCTGGACGAGCCAACTATTGGTTTGGATATTGTGGTGAAGTCGGAAATTCGGGATTTCTTGAAAGACATGAACAAGGAGCATGGAACGACCATTCTGCTCACAACCCACGATTTGCAGGACATTGAGGCACTGTGTTCCCGGGTCATCATGCTTGATGCAGGCAACATCATTTATGATGGAGGTCTGGATCATCTCAAGTCCCAGTGGGGTAAGGAGCGGGAGATCCGCTTCAAGTTTGGTTCAGCTCACAACATCAGTCAGATGCAGGAATGGACTGCTGCGTTGCCTGTACGTTGGACGGTTGAGAATGAATTGTCCGCATCCGTATGGATTCCGCTTGAACTGAATGTTTCGGATGTACTCGGACGTGTCGTTGGACAAGCTGATATTACCGATATTCAGATTATTGAGATTAACACGGATGAGATTGTGCGCAGTATTTACCAATCCGGTTCCGCCGAGCGTCCCGAGATTGTGGGAGCAGGGAAAGAAGCGGTGGGTGTATCCTGAGATGAATAGTGCATTTATTGATTTTATGCGCATCCGTTTTCTAACGATGCTGGCATACCGGGTGAATTATTACTCCGGCATTTTGATATATACGCTGAATATCGGCGTGTATTACTTTACCTGGCAAGCCATTTACGGTAGCAGTGGTGAACTCGGCGGCTTCACGGCAGCGCAGATGACCACTTACATCGCTGTATCCTGGATGGCACGTGCCTTTTACTTTAACAACCTGGACCGGGAGATTGCCGCAGATATACGGGATGGCTCCATTGCGATTCAATTCATCAGGCCGATCAATTACGTTATGGTCAAAATGATGCAGGGTCTTGGGGAAGGTATTTTCCGCTTCCTGCTGCTCATGATTCCGGGGATGCTCATTGCCATTCTGCTGTTCCCGGTTGAATTGCCTACGGCGCCATCGGCGTGGATTGGCTTTCTTGTCATGCTGTTCTTCAGTTTCCTCATTAATTCCCAGATTAATGTGATAACGGGACTGGCGGCATTCTTTGTGGAAAACAATGAAGGCATGATGCGTATGAAACGCGTCGTGGTTGATTTGTTCTCCGGTCTAATCATCCCGATCAGTCTGTATCCAGGCTGGATGTCTGCGGTGATGAAAGTATTGCCTTTTCAGGCCATTACGTATCTGCCCGGTTCCGTGTTCACTGGAAGAGTGGAAGGTACCGCCATCTGGAGTGTACTCGGTATTCAGGTGTTCTGGTTTGCCGTACTGCTGCTTCCGATGGTATTGATCTGGCGTAAGGCGCGCAAGCGTCTGTTCGTGCAAGGGGGATAACAGATATGTACTATATGGGTCTGATCTGGGAATATTTGAAGAATTACATGAAAACACGACTCACGTACCGTGCTGATTTCTGGGTGGAGATCTTGTCGGATCTGCTGTTCCAGGCAACCAACCTGATCTTTATCTTTGTGGTCTTTCGCCATACGGATAACCTTGGCGGCTGGAGTGAGAGTGAAGTGCTCTTTGTTTATGGCTATTTTATGGTGCCCTATGGCATCTTCAGTTGTTTTATCAACCTGTGGGGATTCAGTGAGCGGTACATCGTCAAAGGTGAGATGGATCGGATCCTGACACGTCCAGCACATAACCTGTTCCAGATATTGCTTGAAAATGTGGACCCGCCTGCACTCGTGGGCTCATTTATCGGCTTGATCATCATGATCTTCAGCGGAGCAGAGATGGGTCTGATGCTGGAGTGGTGGCATATCCCTGCCTTAATTATTTTGGCACTCAGCTCAGTCATGATCTATGCCGGCATCTATACCACCCTGACTTCGTTGTCCTTTTATTCGGACGCGCCAACAGGTATCCTGCCGTTGATGTATAACATTCAAGGATATGGACGCTACCCGGTAACGATCTATAACCGTGCTATTCAGGTGCTGTTAACCTGGATCATTCCGTTTGCCTTTGTGGGGATCTATCCCGCAGCGTTGTTCCTGGAGAGGTCCGAGATGCATCGCATGGCGCTGCTTACACCTGTGATGGGATTGGTGTTTGGCTCGATGGGCTTGCTGTTGTGGAATTTTGGCGTGAAGCGGTATCGCGGAGCAGGTTCATAATAACGCCCTATAGCATTTCATGGGGGAGATTAGGGAGGAACTGACATGACGTTAAATGTAGGCGAATTGGCACCGGATTTTGAGCTTCCGTCCAGTACGGGAGAATCAGTAAAGCTTTCGGATTACCGCGGACAGCGGGTACTGCTTTATTTTTACCCCAAGGATATGACCTCGTCCTGTACGCAACAAGCTTGTGATTTCCGGGATCGACATGCTGAATTTGAAGGGCTGAACACGGTCATTCTCGGAATCAGCACCGATCCGATGAAACAACATGACAAGTTTATCGCCAAATATGGACTGCCGTTCACCTTGTTGTCGGATGAAGAGCACGTTGTAGCCGAGCAATACGGTGTATGGCAGCTGAAGAAAATGTATGGCAAGGAGTACATGGGTATGGTTCGCTCCACTTTTCTGATTGATGAAGAGGGGAAATTGATCAAGGACTGGTCCAAAGTTCGGGTCAAAGGACATATCGAGGCTGCGCTTGAGGCTTTGAAGACATTGTAATTAATGAACTAGACATGTGTGAATAAATACATCTTAACCGTTTCATCATTAAAGGCTGTGCTTCGCGGAATTTACCGTGAACACAGCCTTTTTAGGTGGGCAATCGTTTATGATTGGTTGAATTGTTCTTGCTCTTGCCCGAACGAAGCCGATGCACAAGCAGTAGGAATAGCGGAATAATAAAGCTTACCGTGATATCCCAATCCACCCAAGCGGGCATGATCGTATTGGTGTAGAAAATGACATTGGGAGAAATTAGTACAGCTAACGCAAATAATAACATGGCTGATGGCAGGATTAGAGGTTTATATGTCTTTAACCGAAATAGCTGAGCTGTTCCAACGACAAAGGAGAACATATACAGCAGACTCTTGAAATAGGTAGCAATTAACCAAGCGGTTGCCATGAACGCCTCAATTCGCTCGAAAAAATTCCCGATATTAATTTTCTGGGACAGGGTATAGGAGATGTAGATGTCATGTTGGGTCAGAAAGGGGCCAAATATCATCAGTGAAATGACCAACAGTGTGGTTAGCAACAGCCCTCCGCATAAAGTAGCGAGTAACATGTCCCGTTTGATGTGAGGCCCGGACATCACATAAGGAAGAACCATGGTGATCACGATGAGTTCACCAAAGGAAGTGAATGCTCCTCTAATGATAGACTGCATCAGATGAAGCCAAGGGGTGTTCAAGTAAGGCTGTAGATTTGAACTGTCTACTTTGGGCATCAGCCCCATAAATAATAGAATCATAAATGCAACAACGATTGGGGTCAGCATTTCACTGCTTCCTCCTATTGTATGCAAACCATGCATAAGCCCCCAGACCAGAGCGCACATAAGGATAATTAGAATGACTCGGATGGGGGTCTGAAGGTAGATCTGTGTGGTCATAAAGTCACCGACTTCACGGATACATATGACAGCGCCTATGGCGAAATAAAATAGATATGCAGCTGCCAAAACAGACCCTGCCCACCGGCCAAGTATTTTTTGGCAGATTTCAATAAGAGAAAGATCAGGATGCGTCTGATGAAGTTTGTATAGCACCCACATGATGAGCATGCCGATCGGTTGACCGATAAGAGAACAGATCCACGCATCCTGTTGACCCGAAGCAGTAACCACGGAGGGGTAGAGTAGAATCATGTCCCCAATCATGACGAGAAAGGTAAGGACTGCAAATTGCCTAATGGTGATTTTCTCCTTAATTAACATAGACACCGTTCTCCTTCTCTATATTCAGCATGGATGACTTTCATGGAGGAACTCCATTTTTCCATCTATACCAGGCTCCTTCCCTCAAAAAAAGCACTCATTCCTGTGAGGAATTGTTTGGAGTAACCGATGATGTTCTGTAAGACTTAAGCAATTGTATCAGCAGGAGACAACCCGGCAGAATGATCCCCAGTGTGGTATCCCAATCTACCCAATATGGAACAATGGTGATCACGATAAAAGTAATGCTTGGTGAGATCAGATTGGCTAATCCGAACACAAGTATGGACGCAGGGAGTACCAGTATCTGATACTGCTTAAGCTTGAACAGTTCCGCACAACCAACAATAAAGGCGTATAAGTATATCATCGCTTTGAAGTACGTAGAGATCAGCCAAGAAGAGGCCATAATGGCTTCAATACGTTCAAAAAAGTTCCCAATACTGATTTTCTGGGACAAAATAAACGAAGCATATATGTTATGTTGCGTAAGAAAGGCACCCAAGACCAGCAACGATATGGTAACGAGTGTTGCCAATACCAAACTACCTAGGCCAGCTGCAATAATTACGTCCCGTGTTCGATGAGCCTGCTTGGCAACATAGGGCAGTATCATCATGATGGGAACGACTTCACCGATTGGATATATAATGCTTACCAGAATGCCTTGCGAGATAGAGACAACACCCGTATCACTTACTGGCTTCAAATTTCTGATATCAATCTGAGGAAGCAGGCAGACTGCAAGAACGACAATAAACACAATAACGACGGGCATCAGTAGTTCACTACTTCGCCCCATCGCCTCTAATCCATGAGACACTCCCCAGGCAATCACGATGACGAACATCAGAATGATGATGCGAAGGGGAGTGTACGGGAAGATTTGAGTGGTCATGAAATCGCCGACTTCTCTCGTATGTGTGGAAGCGCCAATAATGAAAAAGAACAGGTAGAGGCAGGAAAAGAAAGTACCTGGCCAGAACCCTAGAATGCTTCGTGCCATCTGCACCAGATTTTTTTCTGGGTGCATGCTACATAGCTTCAGGAACATGGCCATCAGTGCCATCCCCAGAGGAACGCCTATAAAAGCGCAAATCCAGGAGTCTTGTTTGGCATAGGACGTGATGACCGAGGGGTAGATCAGCATCATATCCCCGACCACCATCATAAAGATGAGCGTGGTCAATTGTCTTGTTCCAAGGCGCCCCTGTTCCAGCATAATGGTCCTCTCCTTTTTCTAGGTTCCCGTCAGATGTGCCAGGAATTGATTAACAGGTTCATAGATCCACATGATGATATAGAGCGGACTGGGGAAATCCCACAGGTTGGCTGCAATCACACTGAACCCTGTGGCTATGACGAGCATTCCGCTGTACACAACTGTTTCCCTCCATTCCTTACGGCGGATGAGACCTGGAAGATCAACCATACCTACGAGGCCCCCTATGACAATGACAGTAATTGTAATTAACATCCGGTCTCACTCCTTCAAATCCTCCTTGAATGAATCATCCAGTGTACCTACACGTTTGATCTGTGCATTGGCTTCATATTTAACATCCAGATTCTCAAAATATTGATCCCAATCCTTCTCAATTTTTTTGAAAAATTTAGGATCGGCATGATAAACTTCCTGACCGAATCCAAAAATGTCAATATGGAACTTTCGCCGCACTGAATTCACGGATTTTTCCATCAGTTCTATCAATCGCTCCTCACTGTCCTTTTCCAACTCTTTGAGTGTTTTCATCGAACCAATTTTGATTCCACACTCTACTGCACCAATGGAAGATACATTTTTAATTTTGATGTGGATCACAGGTTGGTCATCAATGACCTTTGCTTTTCGTTGAGTCTTGGTGCGAAGGGTTTTAAAAGTCACATTTCCTCCTTTTCGGCAAGGCAGGTGACCTATGGTAGATACGACATTGTCGCGGATATAGTTGTACCCTTTGGATTCATCTTCCGTTAACCAGCCAATCAGTTTGTCTTTTTTGAATACACTCAATCCTGTTGAAACTAGACGAGCTTTGGACTTAATCGTCGCAATATTGTCTTTGCTTCCGCTTCTCTCTGAATTGCCAAAAACCTCTACACCAGTGATTACGGGTTGTATTCCGGAAGTAAGCATATATTCCATCAACTGATCACCGGTTACAGTCGTTGTAGGAGACCAGGTCTTGGCAGACACGTCCAGAGAATTAAATAACTTCTCTGCAGGTAAATTCTCTAATGGAGTAAGTGTGTCCAATACCTTGGAAGCTGTAGTATTTCGAGCAACCATGACGTAATAATCGGGCCGGACAGTAGGTTCTCGCATTAATGCTTCCATAACATCGTAGATGCCCTCTTTACGGGCATATTCTTCACTGAACACCAGTACACGGATATGTGCCATGAATATACGGCGTGGGCTTGTCTCGGTCAGCTTTTGAATTGCTTCAAACAGCGTGGGCGCGGACGCTTCGTACAGCGTGACAGGAGTGCCATTGCCTCCCCCTGACTTGGAGGAAACTTCATTTGGCACAACGACCTGAGCGCTCACTTTAATCAAATCGCCATCCTTGTCTACACCAAGACCCAGCATAATACCAAGTTCATTCAGCTCCTGGCGATCCCAGCATCCGGTAAGGAGAGGGAGTAGGAATGCAATGCATACAATTAATCGGAAGCACTTGTTCATACGTTGTTCTCCTTACCGAATTAACGCTTCGTTTTTTTTGTGGTTTGTCTGGTTTTGTTCGGTGTACCCGTAGAGAGTGGCCGTGTTTTCATACGGGACCAGGGCACACGAAACAGCGTATCCTTCAGATCTTTCTGAATTAGAGGTGCAAAGGGGGACATATATGGTACGCCAAAAGAACGCAAGCTGCACAGGTGTGTAACCGTAATGAGCAGAACAATTAGAATACCGTAGAATCCAAAAGCTGCCGCGAGTATCATCAATACAAATCGCAAAATTCGGACAGAGATAGACAGTCCATTCTCTGGAATGACATAACTGGATATGGCCGTTATGGAAACGATAATAACCATTGCTGCGGAGACAACTCCTGCATCTACGGCGGCTTGGCCAATGACCAGTGTTCCGACAATGGAAACGGCCTGACCGACCGTTTTTGGAATACGTATACCTGCTTCTCGCAAAATTTCATAGGTCAGTTCCATCAGTATGGCTTCAATGAAGGCGGGGAAAGGAACGCCTTCACGCTGGGCTGCCAGACTGATGAGCAGGTTGGTCGGCAGCATTTCCTGGTGAAAGGTGGAAATGGCAATATAGAAGGATGGGGCTAGTAAAGCGATAAAAAAGGACAGATAACGAATCAAGCGAATCAATGTGCTGATATCGGCCCGTTGATAGTAATCCTCCGGCGATTGGAAGAAATGCACGAACAAGGCGGGAACCAGCAACACAAAAGGCGTACCGTCCACGATGATGGCTACTCTACCCTCAAGCAAAGCAGCACAAACCGTATCTGGACGTTCACTATTGTAAACCGTGGGGAATAAAGTTCTGGTTTCGTCTTGTACAAGTTCCTCGATATATCCACTCTCAAGGATACTGTCGATATCGATCTCATCGAGTCTTCGACGCAGTTCTTTTACAATCTCCTGATCCACGATATGTTCCAGATAGAGCACAGCCACTCGGGTTTTGGTAACCTGACCTATTTCTCTTTCTTCGATCCAAAGATGAGGATTACGGATTCGTTTGCGGATCAATGATGTGTTGGTACGCAGGTTTTCGTTGAAGCCCTCCATAGGCCCCCTAACGACGGTTTGGGAGACAGGTTCTCCAACGGATCGATCTTCCCAGCCTGCTGCACCAATCTTCAATCCTCGTACAGATCCTTCAAGCAGTAAGATAGCTGATCCCGAAAGAAGTGCATTCATTACTTCATCCATATCATCAACCAGCAATACATCACTGGCGATCAAGATATCATTCTGGAGGTAGCTGAGATGTTCATCGTCTGCAGAGAATTCAGGGAGATCACGCTTTTGCAATAATGATTCCATAATGGAGTGATTCAGGATCTGCACATCCACTAATCCATCAATGTACAACATGACTGCAGGCCATTTATGTAAACACTGGAGAGGGCGCATCATCAAGTCGTTGCTGTTCCCCATCACTTGCTTGCAGTATTCCATATTTTCGCTTAGATCCGGAGAGATTTGCCTCTGATCTTGGCGTTCCAGCGACGATTCACTCATGCCTTCACCTCCCTATACACCCTATATTTTCAAGTTAGTATGACCTGGATGAATTCGGATTATCACAAAAAAAAGGAGCTGCGATTATTCGCAACTCCTTGCCTGCTTATTATAGATGGACTTTTGTCCGAATTTACTTTTGTCTTTGTCGAACAGGGGCTGGCTTGGATACGGTGGATCTTGCTGCCCATGCTTTGCGGTAACGATAGAACACGGCTGCGATGAGCAATAGGCCGATTCCTCCCACGATATATGCTGCATATTGATGAGCCAGATGGAATACAGCGTTCCACTGAGGGCCAAATATTTTGCCAATGCCCAGAAACAATACAACCCAGAACAGTGCGCCTGAATAGGCGTAGAGAGCGAATTTGCGAAAGGGAACAGCGGCTATGCCCGCGAAATACCCGGTGAAATGCCTTACACCCGGAATGAAATAACCGATGAAGATTAAGGCATTACCATACTTGGCGAACCACTTTTGCGTTTTATCGAGCTTGTCCTGCTTCATCAGAAACCATTTTCCGTATCGTGTTATAAAGGGCAGTCCTGCTTTGGCTCCAATAAAATAAGTGATGGTCATGCCAATCGTTGTTCCCAAAAAAGCCAGTATGGTGAGGATTCCGAAGTCCAGATGCCCCTTGTAGGAGAGAAACCCTGCGTAAGCCATCGTTGTTTCACCAGGAAAGGGAAGTGCGATGAATTCAAGCAACAAGCCAAAAAACAATACGCTGTATCCGTAGGACCCAAACAGATGTTGGATCTTCTCAAGCAATTCCAATAGATTTCACTCTCCTGAATACGGGTGGGAGCATGAATACTCTCCAAGGTGTTTTAATGTGTTCTGCCTGTTCATTATGCTACCTAATCTGAAGCGAAGAATCAATCAGGCTACATAGCAAATTGTGAAAAAATATTAAACAAAATCACGTCTTTTTTCAATGTAGCCTCCATATAATTCTAACAAATCTGCTGAAGTCTATCAGCAAATTACTAGAGACGGTGGAGGTCGATTCATAAATGGTACAGAGACCGGAATTGAGAATCAAGGAAAATGGGGGAAACTCTGCAACAACCATACATATGTTTTTATCTGGACAATGGCATGTCATTCTCATGCGGATTGCGATATTGTTATGTGCATTTGCTGTATATGCAGGCACGGCTTATGCATCTGCTGCTTCCGGCTCAGGTGATCCAATCCCGGAAGATAAGAATACTCAAGACAAGGTAGTTTATCTGAGTTTTGACGATGGACCGGGGAACCATACCCGTGAAGTATTGGATATTTTGCGTAAGGAGAAGGTTTTGGCTACATTTTTTGTACTGGGTGAGCAGGCAGAACGTTATCCCGAGTTAATCCGGGGGCTTGTGGAGGATGGACATGCTTTGGGCAATCATACGTTTAATCATCAATACGAACAGCTGTACAGTGATTTTAAAGTGTTCTGGAAACAGATCAAGCAGACAGAGGAAGTGCTGGAGCGTATTACCGGGTTCCGTCCGAATCTGGTGCGAGCACCAGGCGGTACTTACGGGCATTTTGACCAGAGTTATTTTGATTTGCTCCAACTGGGTGGATACACCGTCATGGACTGGAACGTCGACAGTGGGGATTCCAAGCGTAGAGGTGTTCCGGCCAAAGAGATCCTCAGCAATTCGACCAAAGTACCTGCGGGAGCACGTTCGGTCATTGTCCTGATGCATGACGGTGGTGCACATGCTGAAACGGTAAAAGCACTTCCGGGTATTATCAAATATTATCGTGATCATGGATATCGTTTTGACACCATAAAGAGTACGGATCAACCAGTTCAATTCCGTGTACATCCAGATGGTAAGTATAAGGCCCGCAAGGCGCCAGGAAAGGCCTGGATCGCAGAGCATGTAGAAGCGAACGCGACGTTATGGCTTCCAAGCAAGAAGCTGAAGGTAGAGGTGGGCTTGGCTGCAGCTACCTTGCAACCGGGCGAGTTCCGCATGGAGGGGCAGCGAATCATGGTGCCATTGCGTACTTTCATGAAAAAATTCGGGGGCAGCACTCGCTGGGACTCTGAAACAAGGACGGCCATAGCAGTATGGAAGGAAAGAACGATTCATGCAGACAGTGTGAGCGGAACACTGACAACAACCGGGGCAATTGAAACGGGAGCAGTACAGAGTCAAGGTGGAACCATCTGGGTTCCGTTACGTGAGCTACTGGAGCAGATGGGGTTGAGGGTGAATTCCTTAACCAGTAATGAAGCAGAGTGGACGGTAAAGGCGGGCACTTCCAGATCCATTTCGGCAATGAACAACATATTTATGTATAAAATGATCTGAAGAAAGTCATTCTTGCAGGACTATTCTCTCTACTTCCGGGCAACACTGAATCATAGATTACTATGGTTCAGGAATGCTGATGAACGGAAGGAGATCAGAGAAATGTCTTATATCCGAATGGAACATGAACATGCTGTTGAATTGTTAAACAGGGTCATGAAGCGTGTTGAGAGTGTGATTATTGGCAAAAAAACAGAGATTCGTTATGTCCTTACCGCAATGCTCAGTGGAGGTCATGTACTTCTGGAAGATGTGCCGGGTACCGGGAAAACGATGCTGGTTCGTGCCGTTGCTTCTGCACTGGACTGCTCCATGGGCCGGATTCAATTCACGTCCGATGTCATGCCGGCAGATGTTACGGGCACTTCAATCTATCATCCACATACAGCTGAATTCAAGTTTCGGCCCGGACCCGTCATGTCCAACGTTGTCCTGGCTGATGAAATAAATCGCGCTTCACCACGCACTCAGTCTGCCCTGCTGGAGGCAATGGAGGAACGACGTATTACGGTTGATGGCACAACCTATGCCTTGCCACGCCCGTTCTTTCTGCTGGCGACACAGAACCCGTTACAGTTCGAAGGTACGTACCGTCTGCCTGAAGCGCAGCTGGATCGATTTATCATGAGAATTGGACTGGGGTATCCCGATCCGGAACAGGAATTGGAATTGTTAACCCGCATGCAAGGTAGAGAAGCGATTGATGAACTTCGCCCTGTCCTGCTTGCTGAAGAGGTCGTAGCCATGCAGCGTGAAGTCAAACAGGTACATGTTGATCCGGTCGTCAAACAGTATCTGGTGGCCGTTGCTGTAGCCTCTCGTAGCCTTCCGGCGGTCAGATTGGGCATCAGTCCGCGTGGAACACTGGCCTGGATGGCTGCGGCGCAGTCATTTGCCTATCTTCAAGGGCGCAGTTATGTCATTCCGGATGATGTGAAAGAGGTAGCTGTGCCTGTCCTTTCCCACCGTATTCAATTGAAGGCCCAGAACAGAGCGGAGGTTTGGGGGCAAGTACAAGTCATTGAAGAAGCTTTGTCATCGGTCCCGGTACCTGTACAGATGGCATCACAGGGAAGGGGACGGAGGCAATGACTGCGCTGGGACATCGGATTGTGAGTGCTGTCTTGGTGGTGGGTTTTGCTTCCTTGTATCAGTGGCATGGGGGCAAAGCGGCGTTGTTTCTATCTGTCATAGCTTTCTTGATGTTCACAGGAGGTCTGCTTCTCCATTGGTTCGGACCCCGGCGTATTCACATCCGTCGGAAAATACACACGAACCGGATTGAGGCAGGCGAGCAGGTACGGGTTCTGGTCGAACTGGAATTCAATTGCCGTATTCCATTGTTATGGATCGTTCTGTGTGAGAACACACCTGCAGGTGTTCATCGCAAATTGATTTTCCCGGGAACACGGCGACAATTTTCCTATCAATATGAATGTTCCGGGTTACGCAGAGGAGTCTACAGTTGGGATACGGGCAGATTGTATTGGGGTGATATGTTTGGCTGGAATACCCTCTCCGCAGAGACCGCGGGAGGTACCCCCTTGATTGTTGTTCCTCAAGCAATAGCTTGGGGGAAGGGTGATTCGGTAGAATTCGCAGCGATGATCGAAGGGACTCTGTCAGAGCGAAGAAATAGCCAGGGTAACCGTAGCCCTGAGTTCCGTGAATATCAGCAGGGTGACCCACTGGGACGAGTTCATTGGAAAAGTACAGCCAAAACGGGAAAACTTCAGACCTTTCTGCCTGATACCACGGATCTGGCTTCGCTCGGCATCCTTGTGTATGAAGGCGCGTCAGGTTATGACGTAAAACAACAGGAGAACATGGATGCACCTGCTTTTGAACGAGTGGTTCGTGCAGCTGCCCGCTGGATTCATACCGCTGAACGGGATGACATTCCTTATCATCTGTGGATGGAAGGCGGCGATAAGAACTATGATGCACAAGATCAATGGAAACATGGGCCGTTCCATGCAGATGATGAGAATCATGGACTGGACAAGTTAGCGGGGGCACGAATATCCAAAGCACAATCAGGCTCTGTTTCGCTTCGAACGGAGATGCTGGATGGACTAACGAGCGGGTCGCGAATTGTGGTTCTCACAGGTAAGATGGATCAGGTTCTGGCCGAATGGATCATAACTGCAATCGGGTCGGGTTATCGTGTAGAGGTGCAATTGACTGAAGCAAACCAGGACCAATTAGGATCAACGGATAGATTGATGAATGGATTGGGATATGACAGCTTAAGTTTGGAGCGGCTTCGTCACAGCGGGGTGCCGATCCACGCGGTTACAGACGTTGCGTTATCTTCATTGGGAAAGGTGGAGGTAACGGATGTGGGAGCGTAATGGTAACCAGCAACCCAATTCCACTGTGGCCGACTTAGAGTCAACGGACCGTACGAGAATAGAATCGGCCTATTCTGTATATAAAACTGTGAACCAGAATTCTGTGACGGACATAAAGGATGAGGGATGTGTTAGCGTACCTGTCCTGTACAAAATTTTTATTTCGGCCATTTTACTTATACTGTCTCTGGAGTGGATATATCCTGTTACATCAACAGATCAGCAGGGCAGTGAACGGTTCTTGTCTGTAATGGCGGGATTAACGGGAGCATTGTTGCTCGCGGGGTTAATTCGTACAGGATGGATCACCGGAGTACTGATCCGATTATTCATTGCACTCGCTGCTTTATGTCTGATGTACGGAGGAAGTGATCCTGTCCGTTGGGCGGTTGCATACCCGGGAATACTTTCAGCGGATATGGACACGTTTATAAATAACTGGCGATTCCACTCGATTAGTACAGAAACGAGAGGTTTGTTCATGATGTGCGGCTGGAGCATGCTCATGGCTTCTGTGCAATCCCTTGTATTGTTACGTCGAAGCGTTATGCTGTTTGGCAGTGCAACACTGCTCTATTTGCTTTTGCTTGAATCCTTTGCGGGGCTGGAAGTGTATGCTTCTGTAATACGGTCTGTCCTATGGACTTTTCTTATTCAGGCTCTGCTCCAGCTACTACGTCTCAATGGAGGAGTCACGACTCCGAGTTATCGCGGCAGCCCCTATGGCCGTTGGAGTGCAGTAACTATCGTTGCTTCCGCAGGTATGGTGTTTCTCTCAGCGTTACCTGGCCAGTTTGCTTCCATTCCTCAACCGGAACGCATATCTTTGGAGCAGATGGGTGAACGCCTAGCTCGCTGGGCAGGTTATACACAGCACAGTAGTATCCCTGCTGCAACGGCAGTCACGGGATATAGCACAGCGGACGCGCCTATGGGAGCACCGTTGGTGCAGGGCAACTCCATCTTTTTTATAGCAAAGAGTCCAAAAGTGACGTATTGGCGAGGGGAGACCCGTTCATATTATAACGGTAGTACTTGGAGTGATCCGGGTCAAAGCTTCGAAACGGCAAGTCCATCCGGAATGCTGCGTGCTGATGGTTGGGAGAATCCAACCTATTGGAGTCGTATTCGCCAAACTGTCATGATGCAGCGAGAGTGGAAAGGACCAAATCCTCTCTTTACCGGGGGCATACCGGTTAACGTATCGTTCCAGGATAAGAACAAGGATAATCAGGAAAACATGTTTTCTTTGCTGTCTAATCGCGATTCGGCAACATTGTGGCTCGCGAGCTCAGGGAACGATAAGATGGTTAAACATTATTCGGCAGACGTCATGGTTCCTGTCGCAACACCTGAACAGTTACGTCTTCTTGAGGAAACGAATAAAGGGAAAGATCCGGCAGCCATTCGGAGGGACTATCTGCAATTGCCTGCATCACTCCCTGGTCGAGTGCAGACGCTTGCCAAGGAAATCATTCAAGGCAGTGAGACCCGGTATGACGCTGTGCAGGCCGTCAAGACTTATCTGGCTGCTCATGCCGAGTATACGTTGGATACCCGTATGCCACCGCGTGGAACAGATTTTGTGGACGATTTTTTATTCGTCACCCGGCAGGGGTATTGCAATCATTTCTCCACAGCCATGATTGTGTTGCTGCGTGCAGAGGGCATCCCCGCACGCTGGGTTAAAGGTTTTGGCCCCGGAGTTGCTGACCCGAATGTGCCCAGTCAGTATGTGATTTCACAGGGAGATGCACATTCCTGGGTAGAGGTATATTTTCCAGGTGCAGGCTGGATGCCGTTTGAGGCCACGCCAGGCTTCACCATGGCGCAAGGCGCGGGCGAAAGTGTCGCAGCGCTCGCCGGGCCGCAGTCTGTTGCGGAGACTCCGCCGTATATGAGCGGCGGATTGGCTAACGCGGGCGCATGGCTGCTCGCCCGCGCACGGGCCATTGCCGCGGAGCCATGGCTCGCGGCAGCCCTTGTGACAGCGGCCCTGCTGGGCGCCGCTGCTCTGGTCCGCATGCGGCGGCTACGCCCCGCGCTGCGGTTAGGGCTGCTGCTGGCGTGGCCACGCAGCAGCTTTCCAGACCGCGAGCGGTTGCTGCGCGCCGCCGCTCCGGTCTGGGCCGCGCTCGCGCGCCGGTACGGCCCGCGGCCGCCGGGTATGACGCTGCGTGAATATGCAGCGTCACCGGCTTTGGCCGCAGGCGCGGACGGCGCGGACATCGCGCGGTTTGCAGCCGACTGGGAACGGCTGCTGTACGGGCCAGACCGTCCGCTGCGCGCGGACAGTCTGAACTTCCTGCGCCGGGCACTTCGTTTGGCCCGGCGGTTGCAGGCGTTGTAACACCAGGATGTTACAACGTTACACCAAAGATGCGAAGCAGCTGCCATACAATCGCTATCGCTTTCCAATAGAGCTTGGCCACTTGTGGGCAGATGAAGATCGCCATTGCTGGCGCACTGTTATCTAAATGCAGCGTTTGGTTCATCGCTGAATGCCATACATAAGACGCCTTTCGCGCTGCGCTGCGAATGAGGCGTCTTTCCACGATCATACACTTGAACCAGCATCTTGCTACCAAGCTTTTCTATTCGAAATTTCATATTTAGAGGCATTTGGTAATCCTGTTTTGATATGTCGAAAAAAGGAGTTTCGCCTTTCCTTGACGGTATGTTTTGTCGTTGCGTATAATTAGTTTCATTGAATTGAGGGAGGCACGGTTATGAATAAACAGAATGAAATTGTAGTTGTCCTTGACTTCGGGGGTCAATACAATCAGTTAATCGCCAGAAGAATCCGGGATCTTGGCGTATACAGCGAGCTTTTGCCGTATAACACACCGGCGGAAAAGATCGCAGAAATAGCACCAAAAGGAATCGTATTTTCAGGTGGTCCGTCCAGCGTATACGCTGAGAATGCTCCACACGTGGACCCAGGTGTCTATGACCTGGGCTTGCCAATCTTCGGTATCTGCTACGGAATGCAGCTTATGGCCCAGCAACTCGAAGGTAAAGTAGAGCGTTCCGAGAAGCGAGAGTACGGTAAAGCAGACCTTGAGTTTGCCGCTGGATCTACATTGGCAAAAGGCATTGAAGGCGAACATACGGTATGGATGAGTCACGGTGACCACGTGGTTACACTTCCTCCAGGTTTCAAACTGGATGCAGGCACGGAAAGTGCGCCAATCGCTGCCATGAGCGACGATGAGCGTAAATTGTATGCTGTTCAGTTCCATCCGGAAGTACGTCACTCTGTTCGCGGTAACGACATGATTCGTAACTTCCTGTTCGAAGTTTGTGGTTGCGAAGGCAACTGGACGATGGAGACATTCATCGATGACACGATCAAAGACATTCGTGAAAAAGTTGGCGACAGTAAAGTACTGTGTGCGCTTAGCGGCGGTGTAGATTCTTCCGTTGTAGCTGCATTGCTTCACAAAGCCATTGGTGATCAACTGACATGTATGTTTATCGACCATGGTCTGTTGCGTAAAGGCGAAGCAGAAAGTGTAATGGAGACGTTTGTCGGCAAATTCGACATGAAAGTTGTCAAAATTGATGCTCAGGAGCGCTTCATGTCCAAACTGGCTGGCGTGGATGATCCAGAACAAAAACGTAAAATCATCGGTAACGAGTTTATTTACGTATTTGATGAAGAGTCCAAGCAGTTCGATGATTTTGCATTCCTGGCGCAAGGTACACTGTATACGGACATCGTAGAAAGTGGTACAGCGACTGCACAGACCATCAAATCCCACCACAACGTGGGCGGTCTGCCTGAGGACATGAACTTCAAACTGATCGAGCCACTGAGCACGTTGTTCAAGGATGAAGTACGTAAAGTCGGTACCGAGTGTGGCTTGCCGGACGAAATTGTACACCGTCAGCCGTTCCCTGGTCCAGGTCTTGCAATTCGTGTGCTTGGTGAGGTTACTGAAGAGAAACTTACCATCGTTCGTGATTCAGACTACATCCTGCGTGAAGAGATTGCCAAAGCCGGTCTCGACCGCGAAATCTGGCAGTACTTCACAGCCCTGCCTAACATGAAGAGTGTCGGCGTTATGGGTGATGCGCGTACGTATTCCTACACAGTAGGTATCCGTGCTGTAACATCCATCGACGGTATGACTGCGGACTGGGCACGTATTCCTTGGGATGTGCTGGAGAAAATCTCCGTACGGATCGTTAACGAAGTTGATAACGTAAACCGTATCGTCTATGACGTAACTTCCAAACCACCTGCAACAATCGAGTGGGAATAGGGTATAGACTCTTAACGATAGATTATAAAAAATGCTCTTTTATCTGCGGTATTTCGCAAATAAAAGGGCGTTTTTTTATTAAAAAGAATATTGTGATCAAATTTTTGTAGGGCTACTTTTTTTACAAGTAATAAACTTTCAAAATTAATCCCATTTTAAAGTTGACTTCATGATCCTTTCAGGTCGGGCCTGTACAATAAGTACATACTAAGAGCTATATGGCTACTGAAAGGAGAATTGAATGTATGCGTAAAACCGACTATATGAGCAAATGGAAGATGGGCATTGGAAGTGCGTTTCTGATGGTGATGCTGGCAGGATGCGGTTCAGGTATGCAAGATCTGGCTTCCGGTTCGGGGGACTTTCCATTTGTGAATTTAGAGGCAGCGGATGCTTCTTCCGATCAGACCAGCAACCAGGAGTTATCCTCTGACACAACAACGAACACAAATCAGGAACAACAAGATATACAGGATACTCCGCAGACAGAGATTTAATTAACATAGGACTGATCCGGTAAAAAGTAGTTCCGGCGTATGTCGCAAGTTGCTCCATATACCTAATGAGTATAAGTCTTCGGAATACGAGATATCGTTATTCCTTGATCATCATTCACCTGATTGCTAAAACGCATCAGAAATATAAGCTAGCCTGATTAGAGCGCTTCTCGCCCACTGATCAGGCTAGCTTTTTATGTTATCCTGCGGAACTTTCAGTCTGAAAGAATGGACATATCCCATTGAGATTACACCGAAAAAAGCGTATTCAATTGGGTTGTAAACCGCTGAACTGGTTCAATCTGTTAAATAATACGAACGATATTATAAAAGGGGGATATTAATATTCGTTTTTCTCATTGACAAAAACATACTGCCCTCCTAAAATAGTGATGGGAAACAAACAAATAGCGCATACTTATTCGTATAATCCTGGGGATTGGCCCGGGAGTCTCTACGAGATCACCCTAATGATCTGGCTACGAAGAGGAGAAGGCTAAGCACATGAATTCTACATGATTGCGGGGACATCACGCACATTAGAATTTTTTTTGTTCTTAGTAAAGGCATCGTGCCACTCCTTGTCAGCTGAACCCTGGGTGAAGAATCTTCATCAGGGTCATTTGTCGTTTTTCAATATGGCTTCAACATCTCTAAGGGGGAGTTAGTAATTATGGATCGTTTCTTTAAATTAAAAGAAAACGGAACAAACGTTAGAACGGAGATTGTTGCAGGTCTCACTACGTTTATGACAATGGCTTACATTCTTTTTGTAAATACGTTGTTCTTGGGTCAAGCCGGTGCGGGGATGTCAGATAATGCAGTATTCTTTGCAACAGCCGTCGGCGCCGGATTAATGACTATTATTATGGGATTGTTCGTGAATATTCCGATCGCACTTGCACCAGGTATGGGGCTGAATGCGTACTTCATGACTGTCGTTCTAAGTTCGAATGGAGCGATTACTTGGCAAGCAGCTCTCGGAGCGGTATTCCTTTCCGGTATCGTGTTCATTATTTTGACCGTGACGAAGATTCGTCAAATGTTGCTGGTTGCGGTTCCGCAGTCAATCAAAATGGCCATTACGGTGGGTATCGGTCTCTTTATTACCATTATTGGTTTCAAACTTGCTAATCTCGTTGCTGTAACAGTCAATGTTGCACCAGACGCAGATCTGAGTCAGCCGATTCCAGGTAGTAGTTTTAATCTGTCATTGGGTAACTTTATAACACATCACGATGCGTTGCTGGCCCTGATTGGTTTGCTCCTTATTGCTATTCTGATGGTTATGCGCGTCAAAGGCGCTCTGCTGATCGGGATCGTAGCAACAACGCTGATTGGTATTCCGATGGGCGTTACAAATCTGAGTGGTCTTTCAGGCGCAAGCTGGTTGCCTAATTTCAGTGATCTGGCGGTTGGACAGCTGGATTTGAAAGGTGCCATCAGTCTCGGATTGTTCGAGATCATCTTCATCTTTACCTTCGTTGAATTGTTCGACACGTTTGGTACGATGGTAGGTACTGCAACACGTATGGGGATTATGAAGGATAAGAAAAAAGGCGAGAAAACGATCGGTAAAGCTATGCTCGTCGATGCAGTTGGTGTCAGCGCAGGTGCTGCACTAGGTACAAGTACCATTACGGCATACGTTGAAAGTGCTTCAGGTGTTGAGGCAGGTGGACGTACAGGACTGACTTCGGTAACAACAGGTTTGTTGTTCATTTTGGCCCTGTTTATCGCACCGCTTGCGCTGGTTGTTCCATCCGCTGCGACGGCTCCGGCATTGATCATCGTGGGTGTACTTATGATGAGTCAAGTGCGCAGCATTGAGTGGGATGATTTCCTGCAAGCTTTCCCTGCATTCCTTACCATTGTATTGATGCCTTTCACAGGTGGAATCGCAAACGGGATCTCCGCAGGTATCGTATCTTATGTGATTCTGGCGGTGTTCAGTAACTTGGTTACAGAGCGTAAAGTGAAAATTCACTGGCTTATGTGGATTTTGGCGCTCATTGTAGTTTGCAGATACGTATTTATTGGCGGGGAGTAAGCGTACATTAGGTTTAATGAAGAATACGGAGATAAGTTTGTTACCTTATATATGAAAGAAGCGGAAGCCACGGGATTAGACCCGGAGCTTTCGCTTTTTTTGTATTCTTTTCTTGAGCAAAATGAATTTCAAAAATGTTTTCCTTCTATATAGAAGGAATGAGTATAATGTTCTATGATCTGTTGGTTGTTTAACCGATGAAATCATCGGTTAATAGATTCTATAACGCGATGAGTCTGTACTGTATACAACTTGATTTCTCTATAATTGGATTAGGAATTATATGAAAAACCTTTTTTAATTACTCCGATCATTAAAGTTAGTGCGCAGATGTATCATTTAGCCGGCTATAAGGAGATACTTGTTAAAAGGACTACAGGGTGCTCATTTTATAAGAATTTAATGTTTATCGAAAAAAGACTTGCGTTCCATAACTGTACATGGTATATTCTATTTCCGGCCAAAAAAACACGAGATACACGGTGCGGCAAGTGATTGAAATAAGCTTCGAAAGAAACTTAAAAAAAGAGCTTGCAAAGTTGGTTCGGACATGATATTATATAAGAGTTGCTGAAGAGAACAACATTCGGTAACAAAACGAGTTTGATCTTTGAAAACTGAACAACGAGTGAGTAAACATTCTGCTTGCAGAATGAACGCGAAAGTTTGAGACAAGCCTTGGCTTGAATCGACTGGAGCACAAATGAGATTTTTAATCTCGTCAGATTCAAAATGAGCTTATCGCTCTTTTCAATACTTTATTGGAGAGTTTGATCCTGGCTCAGGACGAACGCTGGCGGCATGCCTAATACATGCAAGTCGAGCGGAGTTGATAGGAAGCTTGCTTTCTTGATACTTAGCGGCGGACGGGTGAGTAACACGTAGGCAACCTGCCCTCAAGTTTGGGACAACTACCGGAAACGGTAGCTAATACCGAATAATTGTTTTCTTCGCCTGAAGGAAACTGGAAAGACGGAGCAATCTGTCACTTGGGGATGGGCCTGCGGCGCATTAGCTAGTTGGTGAGGTAACGGCTCACCAAGGCGACGATGCGTAGCCGACCTGAGAGGGTGATCGGCCACACTGGGACTGAGACACGGCCCAGACTCCTACGGGAGGCAGCAGTAGGGAATCTTCCGCAATGGGCGAAAGCCTGACGGAGCAATGCCGCGTGAGTGATGAAGGTTTTCGGATCGTAAAGCTCTGTTGCCAGGGAAGAACGCTTGGGAGAGTAACTGCTCTCAAGGTGACGGTACCTGAGAAGAAAGCCCCGGCTAACTACGTGCCAGCAGCCGCGGTAATACGTAGGGGGCAAGCGTTGTCCGGAATTATTGGGCGTAAAGCGCGCGCAGGCGGTCATTTAAGTCTGGTGTTTAATCCCGGGGCTCAACCCCGGATCGCACTGGAAACTGGGTGACTTGAGTGCAGAAGAGGAGAGTGGAATTCCACGTGTAGCGGTGAAATGCGTAGATATGTGGAGGAACACCAGTGGCGAAGGCGACTCTCTGGGCTGTAACTGACGCTGAGGCGCGAAAGCGTGGGGAGCAAACAGGATTAGATACCCTGGTAGTCCACGCCGTAAACGATGAGTGCTAGGTGTTAGGGGTTTCGATACCCTTGGTGCCGAAGTTAACACATTAAGCACTCCGCCTGGGGAGTACGGTCGCAAGACTGAAACTCAAAGGAATTGACGGGGACCCGCACAAGCAGTGGAGTATGTGGTTTAATTCGAAGCAACGCGAAGAACCTTACCAGGTCTTGACATCTGAATGACCGGTGCAGAGATGTACCTTTTCTTCGGAACATTCAAGACAGGTGGTGCATGGTTGTCGTCAGCTCGTGTCGTGAGATGTTGGGTTAAGTCCCGCAACGAGCGCAACCCTTATATTTAGTTGCCAGCATTTCGGATGGGCACTCTAGATAGACTGCCGGTGACAAACCGGAGGAAGGTGGGGATGACGTCAAATCATCATGCCCCTTATGACCTGGGCTACACACGTACTACAATGGCCGGTACAACGGGCTGCGAAATCGCGAGATGGAGCCAATCCCAACAAAGCCGGTCTCAGTTCGGATTGCAGGCTGCAACTCGCCTGCATGAAGTCGGAATTGCTAGTAATCGCGGATCAGCATGCCGCGGTGAATACGTTCCCGGGTCTTGTACACACCGCCCGTCACACCACGAGAGTTTATAACACCCGAAGTCGGTGGGGTAACCGCAAGGAGCCAGCCGCCGAAGGTGGGATAGATGATTGGGGTGAAGTCGTAACAAGGTAGCCGTATCGGAAGGTGCGGCTGGATCACCTCCTTTCTATGGAGAATCGTTTCCTGCAACGGAAACATTCAAATACGCAGCTTAGCTGCAAAACACTCACTCGTTGTTCGGTTTTGAGAGCTCAAACTCTCAAAACAGCTTGCTTTTGCATGGAGCTTGTTCTTTGAAAACTAGATATCGAAACGAAACAAACGCGAATTAGAACATTCCTTTTTAGCTGAACTTGTGTTAAACAAGTTTCAATAAAAACGGTAGATTGCACGTACGATGGTATCGAATGGGAGCGACTTTTGGCTTTGCGTAAGCAAAACAAGGGAAGCGAGCAGTCGAAACCGGAGCACGAGGTTAAGCTACTAAGAGCACACGGAGGATGCCTAGGCGCTAGGAGCCGATGAAGGACGTGGCGAACAACGAAACTGCCTCGGGGAGCTGTAAGCAAGCTTTGATCCGGGGGTGTCCGAATGGGGAAACCCAGCTGGGGTAATTTCCAGTTACTCATAACTGAATACATAGGTTATGCAGAGGCATACCAGGGGAACTGAAACATCTAAGTACCCTGAGGAAGAGAAAACAATAGTGATTCCGTCAGTAGCGGCGAGCGAACGCGGAGAAGCCCAAACCAAAGAGCTTGCTCTTTGGGGTTGTGGGACGTCTCACATGGAGTTACAAAGGAACCGGTTAAGCGAAGAGGTCTGGAAAGGCCCGCCAAAGAAGGTAAAAGCCCTGTAGTTGAAAGTCTGTTCCCTCCGAGACGGATCCCGAGTAGTGCGGGGCACGTGAAACCCCGTATGAATCCGGCAGGACCATCTGCCAAGGCTAAATACTTCCTAGCGACCGATAGTGAAGCAGTACCGTGAGGGAAAGGTGAAAAGCACCCCGGAAGGGGAGTGAAATAGAACCTGAAACCGTGTGCTTACAAAAAGTCAGAGCCCGTTTTAGGGGTGATGGCGTGCCTTTTGTAGAATGAACCGGCGAGTTACGTTCCCGTGCAAGGTTAAGGTGAAGAGCCGGAGCCGCAGCGAAAGCGAGTCTGAATAGGGCGACTTAGTACGTGGACGTAGACCCGAAACCGGGTGATCTACCCCTGTCCAGGGTGAAGGTGCGGTAACACGCACTGGAGGCCCGAACCCACGCATGTTGAAAAATGCGGGGATGAGGTGGGGGTAGCGGAGAAATTCCAATCGAACTCGGAGATAGCTGGTTCTCCCCGAAATAGCTTTAGGGCTAGCCTCGGAAAACAGAGTCGTGGAGGTAGAGCACTGATTGGGTGCGGGGCCCGCAAGGGTTACCAAGCTCAGTCAAACTCCGAATGCCATAGACTTACTTCCGGGAGTCAGACAGTGAGTGCTAAGATCCATTGTCAAAAGGGAAACAGCCCAGACCATCAGCTAAGGTCCCCAAGTGTGTGTTAAGTGGGAAAGGATGTGGAGTTGCACAGACAACCAGGATGTTGGCTTAGAAGCAGCCATCATTGAAAGAGTGCGTAATAGCTCACTGGTCGAGTGACTCTGCGCCGAAAATGTAACGGGGCTAAACACACCACCGAAGCTATGGCTTGATGCTTTGCATCAGGGGTAGGGGAGCGTTGTATAAGGGTTGAAGGTGTACCGTAAGGAGCGCTGGACATTATACAAGTGAGAATGCCGGTATGAGTAACGAAAAGATCAGTGAGAATCTGATCCGCCGAAAGCCTAAGGGTTCCTGAGGAAGGCTCGTCCGCTCAGGGTAAGTCGGGACCTAAGGCGAGGCCGAAAGGCGTAGTCGAAGGACAACAGGTCGAAATTCCTGTACCACCGTAAGCCGTTATGAGCAATGGGGGGACGCAGTAGGGTAGTGACGCGGACTGATGGATGTCCGTCTAAGCAGTAAGGCTGATGTGTAGGCAAATCCGCACATTGTAAGGCTGAGCTGTGATGGGGAGCGAAAATTATAGTAGCGAAGGTCATGATCTCACACTGCCAAGAAAAGCCTCTAGCCAGGTGATGGTGCCCGTACCGCAAACCGACACAGGTAGGCGAGAAGAGTATTCTAAGGCGCGCGGAAGAACTCTCGTTAAGGAACTCGGCAAAATGACCCCGTAACTTCGGGAGAAGGGGTGCCCCGGTAGTGTGAATAGCACGAGGGGGCCGCAGTGAAAAGGCCCAAGCGACTGTTTAGCAAAAACACAGGTCTGTGCGAAGCCGTAAGGCGAAGTATACGGGCTGACGCCTGCCCGGTGCTGGAAGGTTAAGGGGAGTGGTTAGGGAGCAATCCCGAAGCTGTGAACCGAAGCCCCAGTAAACGGCGGCCGTAACTATAACGGTCCTAAGGTAGCGAAATTCCTTGTCAGGTAAATTCTGACCCGCACGAATGGCGTAACGACTTGGGCGCTGTCTCAACGAGAGATCCGGTGAAATTTTAATACCTGTGAAGATGCAGGTTACCCGCGACAAGACGGAAAGACCCCATGGAGCTTTACTGCAGCTTGATATTGAATTTGGGTACGATCTGTACAGGATAGGTGGGAGCCTTTGAAGTGTGAGCGCCAGCTTGCATGGAGGCAACGTTGGGATACCACCCTGATCGTATCTAGGTTCTAACCTGGTACCGTAATCCGGTGCGGGGACAGTGTCAGGTGGGCAGTTTGACTGGGGCGGTCGCCTCCTAAAGAGTAACGGAGGCGCCCAAAGGTTCCCTCAGAATGGTTGGAAATCATTCGAAGAGTGCAAAGGCATAAGGGAGCTTGACTGCGAGACCTACAAGTCGAGCAGGGACGAAAGTCGGGCTTAGTGATCCGGTGGTACCGCATGGAAGGGCCATCGCTCAACGGATAAAAGCTACCCTGGGGATAACAGGCTTATCTCCCCCAAGAGTCCACATCGACGGGGAGGTTTGGCACCTCGATGTCGGCTCATCGCATCCTGGGGCTGAAGTAGGTCCCAAGGGTTGGGCTGTTCGCCCATTAAAGCGGTACGCGAGCTGGGTTCAGAACGTCGTGAGACAGTTCGGTCCCTATCTGTCGTGGGCGTAGGAAATTTGAGAGGAGCTGTCCTTAGTACGAGAGGACCGGGATGGACGTACCGCTGGTGTACCAGTTGTTCCGCCAGGAGCACCGCTGGGTAGCTATGTACGGACGGGATAAACGCTGAAAGCATCTAAGCGTGAAGCCCCCCTCAAGATGAGATTTCCCAGTATGTAAGACCCCTTGAAGACGACGAGGTAGATAGGCTGGGGGTGGAAGTGCAGCAATGCATGGAGCTGACCAGTACTAATCGGTCGAGGGCTTATCCAATAGCAAGTGATAATTCGCATGTTTCGTTTCGAATCTAGTTTTCAGAGAGCAACAACTCTGAAATGTAAGCTACGCGTTTGGTGGCGATGGCGGAGGGGTTCCACACGTACCCATCCCGAACACGACCGTTAAGCCCTCTAGCGCCGATGGTACTTGGACCGCAGGGTCCTGGGAGAGTAGGACGCCGCCAAGCAATCTAAAGACACACTTGATGATATCGAGTGTGTCTTTTTTATTTTAATCCTAAATACTTATATAAATCTTAACAGCCCTGGTAAATAACCAAGGCTGTTTACTATTTCAATATTTATGAGAATGTTAAATAACTTTAAAAGGATCATTTCTTCTCTATCATCGATTTAAGTACAACATCTGTCTATACTTTCATTTGGTTGCAAGCCTCCCCAAGGATTGTAAGGGAGTTCTGCAATGCATGCTGGGTTTCCGAATCAATGATGACGCCTTGTTTGTTCATTTTCAATGTAATATGAGGAATGGTTAAACAGCCCTCCTGTAGAACTTGTGCATTAATCATGTTTAGTGTGAGCAATAAGGAAGCATGGGCTTTGTCACCTCCCATGGGGCTTGGGGAAGCAGCAATGACAATGGTGGGTTTATTGAGCCATTCTCCAGAAGATACAACCCAATCTAGTGCGTTTTTTAAGACCCCAGGAACGCCGTTTCCATACTCTGGCGTGCAGATAAGGACACCGTCCGAATGCTTAAGTTGGGCTCTCAAGTTCTGTACGGACACTGGACCCTCCTCGACATCGAGGTCAGGGTTAAAATGTGGCAGATCATTTAATCCATCATATACTTCAAACTTAAGGTTAGTGTGAGCCAGTTTAATCATGGCGTGCATTAGTAACGTATTGGAGGACTGATTGCGCAGACTTCCGGAAATGGCAAGGATATTTAATTCTTTTTTCATGGATATAGATCAACTCTATTCTTTAGTAATGTAGGGCAATTTGTTTATTTTCCTCCTGTTTGAATGAGCTGTCTATAAAAAACGCATATAATTAAGGCATTCTTCATGTTAGTCAGGGAATATCCACAATTCTTCATCGAAAATGCATGCCATCGTTTGTATTACTCTGGGTAATAGAATGAAGAGATCACTTTAAAATAAACAACTAACGAAAGAATCATAATAAATATTTTATAAAATTAGTACCAAGTACTAAGACTTAGTGCTATAATGGTAAAAAACAAGTGAGGTGACTACCGGTATGAAGCATCAATCAAAGGCAACCATCACGGCAATGGGGACATATGTACCGGATCGAATATTAACGAATGCTGATCTGGAGAAATTGGTCGAGACAAGTGACGAATGGATTGTACAGCGTACTGGTATGAGAGAACGGCGAATTGCAGCTGAAGATCAATTTGTATCTGACCTGGCTACGAAGGCTGTAGAAGATATGATACATCGTTATGATGTAAGTGTAGAAGATGTGGATATGATCCTTGTGGCTACAAGTACACCTGAATATGCTTTCCCAAGTACGGCATCCAGAGTACAGGCTAATCTTAAGATCCCACACACGGGTGTACTGGATTTAAATGCTGCATGCGCAGGTTTTACCTACGGATTACAGCTAGCCGACAGTCTGGTGACCAGTGGAATGTACCGCAAAGTACTGGTAGTTGGAGCAGAGACATTATCCAAAATTACGGATTACACAGACCGCACGACTTGTGTACTGTTTGGTGATGGAGCGGGGGCCTTCTTGGTGGAGAGATCATCGGGTGCTGAAGGTGACTTTATGGCAGCCATATCAGGTACACATGGAGAAGGCGGTGTACATCTCTATAAGAGTGGTCTGTCTTCGGAGATGAATGGTGTGCCTTTACAGGGCGAAGGTTGTTTAGTTCAGAATGGGCGAGAGATTTATAAGTGGGCTGTACGGACGATTCCAGAGCAATTGGGTAAACTTATAACGAAAGCTGAATTAAGCCCTGACCAGATTGACTGGTTTGTCCCGCATAGTGCCAACATGAGAATGATTGAAGCTGTTTGCGAACGTGGTCCGGTTCCTTTGGAACGTACTTTAACCAGTGTCGAGTATCGGGGGAACACATCTGCCGCTTCCATTCCGCTGGCGCTACAGCTTGCAGTGGATGAAGGGAAATTGAAAGAAGGACAGAACGTAGCTCTCTTTGGCTTTGGCGGTGGTCTGACGTACGCAGGTCTGGTGCTGAAATGGGGCGTGCCAGACAAGGTTCAGGAATGAGTAACATCCGACGGTATGCAACATAAAAATAAATAGAGAACATAAAAGAGACCACCCAAACTTCATGCTGTCATGAAGAAGGTGGTCTCTTTAGTGGGTTAACTCGTTTCAAAAAAGTGATATGATTGCATCTATTTTTTGTGTTAACCGGAATTGCTTAATCCCATAAATATTTTACGGCGTAAGCTTAGGTGCTTGGCGGTGATGTGTACCTTGTTCGTAGCTGTAAGCCAGCTTGATCAAGGTTCCTTCATCAAAGGCACGACCAAGGAATTCCATGCCTACTGGCAAACCATCAGTTGTGAAACCAGCAGGGACCGTAATCGCCGGGAAGCCGGAGAAAGGACTCAATCGGTTGTTACCACCGGAGTTTTGTCCTTCCCCAATAACACCAGCGGCTTGTGTGGACGTAGGATAGATGATGGCGTCCAGGTTGTTGTCTGCCATAACTTTCAGCAGGGACTCACGTGTAACTTGGGTGCGTTTCAGGACGATGTCCTTGTATTCGGTAGTCTCCAACGTTTGGCGTGCATCCCGAGTCTTCATGGATTGTTCTTGTGACTTATCAAACTCTCCGGAAGCGATGATCTCGGACAGACTGTGATATGGAGCGTCTGCACCCAATGAGTCCAGATAGTCATTCAGTTGGAACTTGAATTCATATCCGCTGAGACTTGGGTATTTGTTGATCTCAGTCAAGTTCGGGATGGAAATGGGAACTGCGGTAGCGCCCAGTGACTTCAATTCTTCCACAGCGGTGTTGATCACGTCAGCAACGGCTTTTTCTTCAGCTTTGGTACTTGGGATGAGTTCTGTGGCCACACCGATGCGTGCACCTTTCAGTCCGTTTACATCCAAGAAGTCTGTATAGCTGGATGGAATTTTGCCAACCGCGTAGGCTGTAGCGACATCCTTTTTATCATAGCCGGCTGTAGCATCCAACATGATTGCAGCGTCACTAACCGTACGAGTCATAGGTCCACCTACATCCTGTGTCAAAGCCAATGGGATAATGCCTTCACGGCTGGACAGTCCGATGGTTGGGCGGATACCCACAAGGCTGTTGAAGCTGGATGGGATTCGGATCGAACCGCCAGTGTCTGTACCCATGCCGGCTGCAGCAAAGTTTGATGCAATGGCTGCACCTGTTCCACCGCTTGATCCACCTGGATAGTGATCCAGGGCGTAAGGGTTCAGTGTTTGTCCACCCAATGAGCTGGATGTCGTTATGCCAAATGCGAATTCATGCAGGTTCGTTTTGCCCAAAATAATGGCGCCAGCTGCTTTGAGTTTCTTCACTTGTTCAGCATCGTGAGCAGGAATGGAATCTTTCAGACAGATACAGCCTGCGGTTGTCGGCATGTCATTGGTATCGAAATTGTCTTTTACCAAAACCGGAACGCCATGCAGAGGCCCGCGGGCACCTTGGGCTGCACGTTCTTCATCCAATTGCTCCGCAATTTGGAGTGCATCCGGGTTCAGCGTTAATACGGCGTTGATGCTTACACCTTGATCATCGTATTTTTCAATGCGGTCCAGATATTTTTGAACCAGTTCTTTTGATGTCAGTTTTCCTTGCGTCATTGCAGTCTGGAGATCCATGATGGTTGCTTCCTCCAGGACAAACGGTTTTATGTAGTTATAAATGCGGTCTTTCAGTATGGAGAGGTCATTCTCGGTAAGTACAGCGTTTGGAAGGAAGAGGGAATCGGTATAACCTTTCATTAGCCCTGCCGTATTCAATGCACCAACAGCACCTGCGAAAGTGGCTTCATCCGGGACATCTTTGAATGATACGGTAGTCGAATCCAGCTTGAGCCATTGTTGCAAGGCGACCGCAGCATCTTTACGTTGTACGGTTGTGCCAGAGAGCTTGTCCATGGTAAAAGGAACACCTGCAAGTGTAGCCGCTTCTTCCATAGCCTGAACAAATGCTACCGGAGTTGCTGGCGCTTTTCCTTTGGATACAGCTGCTACTGTTGTTTTACTCGTAGGCGTTGCCGTTGCGGCTGATGCCGAAGGTACCGTTCCTCCCCATGTTGTGGCAACAACAGCACCTGCCAGTAACAAAGCCCCACTTTTTTTCAATACAGATCCATGATAAGTCATGCATCCACGCTCCCTTCCTGTGTCTCATTGATGTGTGTAGCAGCGATTCTGTTTCTATGCTTTTGACACATTGTATAGTTATGTCAGGTAATCTTACAAGGTTTATATTTATCCAAAAAAACGTATACATCAATACTTTACAGTGTTAATACTTACTGATGCTTCTGATTCCGTGTACTCAGGAAAACTATCAAACGAATTAATGTAATTAAAAGTGACATGAATACGACATATTGTTTAAACATGAGGTTACAGGAGGCGAGTAGTTAGGAAGTAGAGATGACAGAGCATACCTTTAGTGTGAAATGATATAATGAAAAGATAGGGATAAAAGAGACATAACGTTCTACCAGAGAGGAAGAGATATGAAGTGAAGACATTGGTACTCGCAGAAAAACCATCTGTAGCACGCGAAATAGCCAGAGTCATGGGTGCGCGTGATAAACATAAAAGTTATATGGAAGGCCCGAAATATATCGTTACCTGGGCGCTTGGACATTTGGTTGGATTAGCTGAACCCGAGGATTACGACAAAAAGTATGCAACATGGAATCTGGAGGACCTACCCATTCTGCCAGATCGTACGAAATTGAAAGTACTTAAAGAGACCAACCATCAATATAAAGCCGTGCAGCAGTTGATGAAACGTCAGGATGTAGGCGAACTGGTCATTGCGACCGATGCAGCACGTGAGGGAGAATTGCTGGCTCGTTGGATCATGCAGATGGCGGGGTGGAAAAAAACTTTTAAACGCCTGTGGATTTCATCCCAGACAGATAAGGCGATCAAAGACGGATTTGCTTCGCTGAAGCCAGGCAGTCAGTTCGACCGCCTCTATGAATCTGCACGTTGCCGGGCGGAGGCTGACTGGATGATCGGACTTAACGTGACCCGTGCATTAACCGTTCGTTTCAATGCCCAGTTGTCTGCTGGACGTGTACAAACTCCGACCTTGGGCATGATTATGGACAGGGAAAATGAAATTAACGGTTTCCGCTCGCAGGAGTATGAGACGTTAACGGCAGACATGGGAGGTTTTCAGGCTGTGTGGCGGGCAGCTGGAGGAGATTCACGAATTTTCGACCCTCAAGAAACACAAGAATTGAAGAAACGGGTGGATGGGCGCAAGGGCACGATTGCCCAAGTGAAGAAAAGCGAGAAGGTTGAGCCGCATCCACTGGCATATGATCTGACGGAACTACAACGGGATGCCAACCGGAAGTATGGTTTCTCTGCAAAGCAAACATCAAATGTCCTGCAACGTCTGTATGAACAGCACAAGCTTGTGACGTATCCGCGTACGGACAGTCGATACCTCACTTCGGATATGACAGCTACGTTGAAAGAACGGCTGGATAGTGTAGCTATTGGACCTTATGCGTCTTTGGCACGTCCTTTGCTGCGCAAAAATCTGAATATCACCAAACGTATTGTGGATGACAGCAAAGTTACGGATCACCATGCGATTATCCCAACGGAGCAGACGGTACTTTTGAATCAATTGAATCCAGAGGAACGCAAACTGTACGATCTGATCGTACGTCGTTTTATCAGCCTATTCTATCCGGCAGCGAAGTACGATTCGGTTGCGATCACGGTTCAGGTGGGGAATGACTCCTTCCATGTTAAAGGTACAACGGTGAAAGAAAGTGGATGGCGTGAAGTATACGGCGGCGATTACAGCGATGATGACGATGACCGTACTGATGATGCAGCAGACCATGAGCGTGCGCTTTTGCCAGATGTGCAGCAAGGGCAGTCCGTGACGGTTCAGCGTTGCCATATTAAAAGTGGACGGACGATGCCGCCCAAACGGTATACCGAAGCTGCTTTGCTTTCCCAGATGGAAAAGCATGGACTCGGCACTCCAGCTACACGTGCGGATATTATCGAGAAGCTGGTCAGTTCCGATACAATAGATCGTCAAGGCAACAGCATGCATCCAACCGGTAAAGGAAAACAGTTGATTGAACTGGCTGCCCCGCAGCTTCGTTCACCGGATCTGACTGCCCGCTGGGAAGCTGAACTGGAACGCATCGCTCGTGGGCAAGGGAAACCAGGGCCGTTTCTGGATAGTATCCGATCCATGGCGAAAGAGCTGGTGTCTACGGTAAAAGGCAGCAAAGCAGAGTACAAGCCGCATAATGTGTCCAATAGCCATTGCCCGGACTGTAACGCACGGTTGTTGGAGAAGAAAGGCAAGCGCGGCAAGTTTCTTGTATGTCCTACCGAGGACTGCGGGTATCGTCGTTCGGCAGAAAAGAGACTCTCCAATCGTCGTTGTGCGCAGTGCCACAAAAAGATGGAAATCAAAGAAGGTAAGGCGGGGTTATACGTACAATGTCTACCTTGTGGTATTACAGAAACGTTGGATAAGGACAAACAGCATGTGAACAAACGCGATCAGCAAAAGCTGGTGAAACAATATGCTAAGCAGGAGTCCATTGGGTCTAACCTTGGAGATCTGCTGAAGGCGGCTATGGAGAAAAAGGGAGAGTAACACGCTTGAGGGTAGTTGAAGTCGTATAAGATCCTCCGTTTTCAGGCAACGTAAGCCAAGGAGGTGATACCTACATGCCGCATAACAAACCAGAGAAGATCCATAACCAGCAAAACAAAGACAGTATTCGGGAAGAGAGTATCGCTGTGCGCCCGGACAAAGCAGCCAAAAGAGCACCAAGCCTGAACGGTATTCCAAAGCAGGAGTCCTAGGTTAGAGCGAGGTTAGCGTTATTACACAAAATTGCGGTTCCCTATCCGGTGCGTTGAACATGTCTCTGATGAGGACTATAATGGAGACAGGGAGATGTCCCGGGACAGGGGGATCGCTAGAATTATATGCAAACCGGACTTATATTGTGGTTTTTATTTATTAATGTAGTTGGTTATCTGGTGATGTCGGATGATAAGAGGCGTGCGCAACAGCGTCGTGACCGTACACCCGAACGGACGTTATTCTTATTAGCATTTATAGGCGGTGCTTTGGGAGTCTGGATCGCGATGTATCGGAAAAGGCATAAGACTAAACATCCCAGCTTCACCATTGGCATTCCATTGTTGTTATTCTTGAATGCGGTAATCTATGGTTACTTTATTCAATGAACACATGGAACACATGCGTAACCATTCGAACAAGACTTACGCTGAAGTGAAAGGTGTATCATTCATTCGTCTGATATGTAAATTCATTCGTATAAATGGTTCATTGTGGTTCCGGAACGTTTAAGGAGTTATATGGTTCTGTTAGTTTATTACATGTCAGACCGAAGCTTGCTTCGCGTGCTCTACATATAAAGGAAGGGACGGGATTCACATGTTATTTTCCAAAATATTAGTGGCTTATGATGGTTCCAAAGCTTCAAATAAAGCACTTGATCGTGCGATTGAGCTAGCTAAAGTGTCCCCAAATGCAGTACTGGATGTCATTCATGCTTTTGATTTCCCGCGTGTATTCATCGGTGAGGGGTTGGCTCCATTGCCACCTTCACTTAATAATGACTATTACAATCTGGCGGTACAGACAACAGATGAAGCGAAAGAACGAATTCAGGCTGCGGGTGTAACGGCCAATGTGGACCTGATTCAAGGAGCAGCTGCGGAAGTATTGCTTGATTTTGCCAAAGAAAATGATTCTGATATCATTATTATTGGTAGCCGTGGACTGGGTGGTATTCGGGAATTTGTCCTGGGTAGTGTCAGTCACAATGTGGTGCAGCATGCGCGGGTTCCAGTACTGATCGTAAAATAATGGATGAAGTGTGTACGCACTGAAAAGCAGGAAGCCGGTTGTCTTCGAGAGATTGAAGAGGAGCCGGCTTTCTTTTATGGGATGAAATGGATGGTTAAGCGAATTTAAAGAAGCAATTCCCGAACATTATATTTGTCAATATGTTAAATGTTCGTCTTTAAGTTGACATTAGCTGTAGGGGATTGTTAGAATGTTAGATGTGTCGATCAGGTAAGAATAAGGTCGAGTAGGAACGAAATGTGTAATAAGAGATTACAAAAATGAACGATGATAGTTTGATAGATATTTGCTCGTATAACGCCGGGAATAGGGCCCGGAAGTATCTACCCGGGAACCGTAAATTTCCGGACTACGAGGAGATACGGCTGAGAGTCGCATGCAACCAGATGCGGACAGCAAGCCCCCTTTGGCATGCCCAAATGAGGGATACGTATTTCTTGGAGTCCGGTGTCCGGAGAAAATGTGATGTTTTCGCGGGTAGCGGATTTTTTCATTTCACACGTAATAAGAGTCCCTTAATAGTCAGATGTAATCAAAAAAGCTCAGACGGGAGTTGGATGTATTCATGTCACTGCAAGTCGCTGTAATTATGGGCAGCAAGTCGGATTGGGAAACGATGAAACATGCGTGCGAGGTGCTGGACGAACTGGAGATTGGGTATGAGAAAAAGGTGGTCTCCGCCCATCGTACACCGGATCTGATGTTTGAATACGCAGAGCAAGCAATTGATCGAGGATTCAAGGTGATCATTGCAGGGGCGGGCGGGGCAGCACATCTACCCGGTATGGTTGCCGCCAAAACGATGCTTCCAGTCATTGGCGTACCGGTTCAATCCAAAGCGTTGAACGGTCTCGATTCCTTGTTGTCCATTGTTCAGATGCCTGGTGGTATTCCCGTCGCAACTGTGGCGATTGGCAAGGCAGGGGCAACGAATGCAGGATTGCTGGCAGCTCAAATGATCGGTGCTTTTGACCCGGATGTCCAACGTCGCTCTGAAGCTCGCCGAGAGCGCATCAAACAAGAAGTACTCGAAAGTAGTGAAGAACTATGAATAGAGTCGGGGACCAATCCGGTATAACAGGAGAGCTAAAAAAAGTCCTGTTGCCCGGGAAAACAACCATCGGCATTCTTGGAGGCGGACAGCTCGGACGTATGATGACGCTCGCAGGAACGGCAATGGGGTATCGATTCGTTACTCTTGATCCCGCTGCGGATGCGCCTTGTGGTCAAGTTGCTCGTCAGATTGAAGCTGGTTATGACGATGCCAAAGCTGCACTTGAACTGGCTCGGCAATGCGATGTCATTACGTATGAATTCGAAAATGTGGATGCAGAAGTCGCTGGGCTGCTCGAGCGTGAGTCTTACGTTCCACAAGGAAGTGCGTTACTGTACACCACACAACATCGGTTGCGTGAAAAACGTGCGATCGAAGCCGCCGGAGTGAGAGTCGCGCCTTATCGGGAAATCATAAGTGCGGATACGATGCTTGCTGCTGTTAGCGAACTTGGAGTGCCCTGTGTACTGAAGACGGTGACTGGAGGCTACGATGGCAAAGGTCAACGGGTCATCCGGGAAGCAAGTCAGGCTGTTGCGGCATACGAAGAACTTGCGGCTACTGGTGCGGAACTGGTGTTGGAACAATTCATCAAGTTTGAATGCGAAATATCGGTCGTTGTAGCGCGTAGTACAAATGGGGAGATCAAAACGTTCCCGCCAGCGGAGAACATTCATGTGAACAACATTTTGCATGCTTCAATTGTACCGGCTAGAGTTGCCGCAGATATCCAGATTGAAGCGCAAAAGCTGGCAGCAGCGGTGGCAGAATCGATGAAGGCTGTTGGACTGCTGGCTGTGGAACTGTTTGTAGCGGCGGATGGAAGACTGTACGTCAATGAGCTGGCACCAAGACCGCATAATTCTGGTCACTATACGATGGAAGCTTGTGCGACTTCTCAGTTCGAACAACATATCCGTGCCATCTGCGGGTTACCACTTGGGGACACTTCGTTATTGAGTCCGGTTGTTATGGTCAATGTGCTTGGAGAACATCTGGAAGGCATTATCGCCAGAACAGGGCAACCTGATGTAGAAGCGATAGAGCTCGGTGTGATTCCCAAGCTTCACATATATGGTAAAACCGAAGCAAAAACAGGACGTAAGATGGGGCATGTGAATCTGCTCTGTCAGGATGTTGAAGAAGGATTGCAATGGATTGAACAAACTAATCTCTGGAGGAATACAAATTCATGATTGAACGTTATAGCAGACCCGAAATGAGAGCCATCTGGACCGAAGAGAACAAATTCCAATCGTGGCTGGAAGTTGAAATTTGTGCATGTGAGGCGTGGGCCGAACTGGGTGTTATCCCTAAGGAAGAAGCAGCATTGCTTCGTCAGAACGCATCTTTTGACATCGATCGCATCTATGAGATTGAAAAAGAAACACGTCATGACGTTATCGCATTTACACGTACGGTATCTGAAAGTCTGGGTGCGGAGCGGAAATGGGTGCACTACGGACTGACTTCCACGGATGTCGTAGATACGGCTCTAGGTTATGTATTGCGTCAAGCGAATGAGATTCTGGAAAAGGATATCGTGAATTTCATTGAAATTCTTCGTGAAAAAGCATTGGCTTATCAGCACACACCAATGATGGGACGTACGCACGGTGTGCATGCGGAACCAACTACATTTGGACTGAAAATGGCATTGTGGCATGAAGAGATGAAACGGAACCTGGAGCGTTTCCGCCATGCAGCAGACAATGTACAATACGGCAAAATCTCAGGCGCAGTTGGAACATACGCGAACATCGATCCGTTTGTTGAAGAGTTTGTCTGCGAGAAGCTGGGCACGAAACCTGCGCCGATCTCGACTCAAACATTGCAACGTGACCGTCACGCAGAATATATGGCTACACTGGCGTTGATCGCAACGTCCCTGGACAAGTTTGCTACAGAGGTACGTGCGCTACAGAAGAGTGAGTTCCGTGAAGTGGAAGAAGCTTTTGCTAAAGGTCAAAAAGGATCTTCTGCGATGCCACACAAACGTAACCCGATCGGTAGTGAAAACATCTCCGGTCTGTCCCGCGTCATTCGCGGACATATGGTATCCGCATACGAGAACGTAACGCTCTGGCATGAGCGCGACATCTCACATTCTTCTGTAGAACGTATCATTCTACCGGATGCAACGATGCTGCTGAACTACATGCTGAACCGTTTTGGTAACATCGTGAAGAACCTGACGGTATTCCCTGAAAACATGAAACGCAACATGGAGCGCACCTACGGGGTACCATTCTCCGGTCGCATCATGACAAAGCTGATCGACAAAGGTTTCAGCCGCGAGCAAGCATACGATACCGTTCAACCACGTGCGATGCAAGCATGGGAAGAACAACGCCAGTTCCAGGATATCGTGAAATCCACACCGGAAATCACGGAAGTGCTGAACGAAGAAGAAATCGCAGATGCTTTCAACCCATCATGGCACCTGAAGCACGTAGACACCATCTTCAAAAAACTCGGTTTGAACGATTAATATATAAGTCCCATAAGGCTATAGCGCAGAATGATGGTTCAGCAGGGAACGCAGAGGACAGAAATAAGCTGAAGAAGCAAAGCTAAAAACATTATGAAAGAAAGCTACTTCGGAAGCATACGCTGCGCCTTTATCCCCGGATTTTCACTTTGCAAAAGTGGAATCAAAAAATCTGGGGATAACAGCGATCGGAAGGTTGTTCTGCATTCGGAGTGGCCCCGCGTGAAGAGGGGAATTGGACGTATACTTTACATCTCCTGAAAGAAGGTGAGCCCATGGCACTGTCCACTGCGGCAGATCTCGTTAAAGCACCTCTGTTATATAAAGGAAAAGTACGTGAATTGTACGATCTGGGTGAACATTTTCTGATCGTGGTTACGGACCGTATATCGGCATTTGATTACGTGCTGGACCCGGCGGTTCCCGAGAAAGGAAACGTACTGAATAAACTCAGCAGCTTTTGGTTCGAACTGACGGGTGACATGATGGAGAATCACGTCGTTCATACCGATGTGAATCAACTGGGTGATCTCATCACAGACCCTGAATTGCTCAAAGACCGCATCATGGTAACCCGCAAAGCAGAACGCATTGATATTGAATGTGTCGTGCGTGGATACATCACGGGTGGGGGATGGAGACAATACGAGACGAGTGGTGAAGTGAATGGCATTAAACTGCCTGATGGACTTCGCAAAAACGCCAAGCTCGAAGTTCCTATTTTCACACCGGCAGCCAAAAACGATGTTGGTCACGATGAGGACATCCCAATGGATCGCATGAAAGAACTGGTGGGAGACGCACTCGCAGTTGAGCTTCAGGAAAAAAGCTTGCGCCTGTACGAATTCGCCCGTGATTACTGTGATCAGCGTGGCATCATTCTGGCAGATTGCAAATTCGAGTTCGGCATCGTGGATGGCAAGGTCATCCTGATTGACGAAATCTTCACCCCAGATGCTTCACGCTTCTGGGCCAAAGAGAATTATGAACTCGACATCGAGATCGACAGCATGGATAAAGAGCCAGTGCGCACCTATCTCGCCGGAACCGATTGGGACAAGAACAGCAAACCTGATCCACTTCCACAAGAGGTAGTAAAGACAACAACCGCAAGATACGTCGATATTTATAACCGTTTAACGAAATAATAAAGTTTAACGTTTGAGCGAGAGGCTATGGGAAAGTTTGGCTTTCGATCGCTGTTGCCCCCGGAATGTTTTGATTGGAATCCTTTTTTCAAAAGGAAACATTCCGGTTGCAAAGGCGAGCACTTCGTTTCTCTAGCTCAAATCTTTCCCTCCGCCAGTGTTCAAACTGGTGGGTGAGGCAATTAAGAGCGGTGGCTTCCCACAGGTAGGGGAAGCCTGAAAAATTAAGAGAATTAAATTCACTAATTACTAAAGTAACTTAAAGACCATTCGCCATTCACTGTTTTGAAGGAATGGTCAGGCTAGACCATTACACACCGTGCAACGTAAAAGGTTTAGGCCTTTAAAAAACGTCGCATGGACTAGCGGAGGGGCGGAATTGTTCTTAAATGAGCGATAGCGTTCGCCTTTGTCCCCGGGTTTTGACCGCGCAGCGGGCCAAAACAATCAAAAAACCTGGGGACAACAAGCGACCGGAAAGAACAATCCGCCCCGGAGCAAGCTCCACACCCCATTTTTAACAGCATAAAGCATTTATCCCGTTCATTACTGAGGAGGAACATAAGGATCATGATCAAAGCAACCGTATATGTCACTATTAAGCAAAGCGTACTCGACCCGCAAGGCGTAGCTGTTCAAGGAGCCCTGCATTCTATGGGATTCAACGAAGTGGAAAGTGTACGGATCGGTAAAGTCATGGAATTGAACCTGGATACAACAGATCGTGCGGAAGCGGAGAAACGATTGAAAGTCATGTGTGAAAAGTTGCTGGCCAACACCGTTGTTGAAGATTACCGCTACGAATTGGAGGGTTAATCTCATGAAATTTGCAGTTCTTGTGTTCCCTGGCTCCAACTGCGACATCGACTGTTACAAGGCAGTGGAAGATGCGATCGGACAAGAGGTTGATTATGTATGGCACACGGCTACAGATCTTTCGGCTTATGATTGTATTTTAGTTCCGGGTGGTTTCTCTTATGGTGACTACTTGCGTTGCGGAGCGATTTCCCGCTTTGCACCGGTAATGAACGAGGTAGCGAAAGCTGCTGAACAAGGTAAATATATTTTGGGTATTTGCAACGGATTCCAGATCCTGACGGAAGCGGGATTGCTTCCAGGTGCATTGATCCGTAACACTTCCCTGAAATTCCGTTGTCACGATACGGTATTGAAAGTGGCAAACGCAGATACACCATTTACACGTGACTATGCACCCGGCGAAGAGATTATCATCCCGATTGCTCACGGTGAAGGCAACTATTATTGCGATGAGGAGACGCTGGCGAGTCTGCAAGCGAACAACCAGATCGTATTTACGTATGGTACCAACCCGAACGGTTCCCTGGGTGATATTGCAGGAGTCTGTAACGAGGCTGGAAACGTGGTCGGCATGATGCCGCATCCAGAGCGTGCAGTGGATTCACTGTTTGGTTCGGAAGACGGCAAACGTATGTTTACATCTATTTTGAAAGCATGGAGGGATCGGCATGACGCAGCAGCTATCCGCTAAGGAACCGACAGCAGAACAGGTCGCAGAACATAAACTTTACGCACAAATGGGCGTATCTGACAGCGAGTATAAGCTGATCTGTGAGTTCATGGGGCGCAAGCCAAACTACACGGAAATTGGTGTGTTCAGTGTAATGTGGTCCGAGCACTGTGCTTATAAAAACTCCAAGCCATTGCTGCGCCGTTTCCCAACGACTGGACCACGTGTCCTGATGGGACCTGGTGAAGGTGCCGGTATCGTGGATATCGGTGATAATCAGGCCGTTGTATTCAAAATTGAAAGCCATAACCATCCTTCCGCAGTTGAGCCTTATCAAGGTGCGGCAACAGGTGTGGGCGGTATTATCCGTGATATTTTCTCCATGGGTGCAAGACCGGTAGCCATACTGAACTCCCTTCGTTTCGGTAAGCTGGAGAGTGATCGCGTTAAATATTTGTTCGAACATGTGGTAGCGGGTATTGCTGGATACGGTAACTGTATCGGTATTCCTACCGTTGGTGGCGAAGTGATGTTTGATGAGAGCTATGAAGGCAATCCGCTGGTTAACGCGATGTGTGTGGGTCTGATTGATCATGACAAGATTCAGCGCGGCGTAGCTAAAGGTGTAGGAAACCCCGTGTATTATGTTGGGCCACCAACAGGGCGGGATGGTATTCATGGAGCAACCTTTGCATCGGTTGAATTGACGGAAGAATCCGAGTCACAACGGACAGCTGTTCAGGTTGGTGATCCATTTATGGAGAAACTGGTGATGGAATCCTGTCTGGAATTGATCGACACGGGCATCGTGCTCGGAATTCAGGATATGGGTGCTGCGGGTCTGACATGTTCGAGTGCAGAGATGGCAAGTAAAGCGGGTAACGGTCTGGAACTGTATCTGGATCAGGTGCCACAGCGTGAAGAAGGCATGACGCCTTACGAGATGATGTTGTCAGAGTCCCAGGAACGGATGTTGTTCGTTGTTGAGCCGAAGGATGAGGCGCAGGCGATGGAAATCTTTGAACGTTGGGGCGTAATCTGTGCCAAAGTTGGTAAAGTAACGGATGATGGTCGTCTGAAATTGATCCACCACGGCGAAGTGGTCGGAGATATGCCGGTAACGGCTTTGGTTGACGAATGTCCAGTGTATGACAAACCTTCTTCTGTACCTGCCTACTACGAGCAAAGTGCTTCCATCGACACGCTTCGTTATGACGAAGTGTCGGATCTCGGCGGAGCACTGAAACAAGTGCTGGCATCACCAACAGTAGCAAGTAAAAAATGGATTTATGATCAATATGACTACATGGTGCGTACAAGCACTGCCGTTCGCCCGGGTTCGGATGCGGCTGTAGTTACGATTCGTGGCACACGCAAAGGTCTCGCAATGACAACGGACTGTAATGGACGTTATGTGTACCTTGATCCTGAAGTTGGCGGACGGATTGCCGTAAGTGAAGCAGCGCGTAACATTGTATGTTCCGGTGCTGAGCCGCTGGCGATTACGGACAACCTGAACTTCGGTAATCCGGAGAAACCGGATATTTTCTGGCAAATGGAAAAAGCGGTAGACGGTATGGCGGAAGCTTGTCGTGTGCTGGATACACCGGTCATCGGTGGTAACGTAAGTCTGTATAACGAAAACGCCAAAGGCTCCATCTATCCAACGCCAGTTGTCGGTATGGTAGGTCTCGTTCATGACACGGATCATATCACGACGCAAGCATTCAAATCCGAAGGTGATGTTATCATCCTCCTCGGTGAAACAAAAGCTGAACTGGGTGGCAGCGAGCTGCAATACGCGGTTCATGGTCAGACGGAAGGTCGTCCACCAGAACTGAACTTGCAAACAGAAAAAGCGCTGCTCAGCACGGTGCTGGAAGCGATCCAATCCGGACTCGTTCGCTCTGCACATGACTTGTCTGAAGGTGGCTTGGCTGTAGCACTCGCAGAGTCTTGTATCAGTGGTAACGTAGGAGCACAGGTGAATGTGGAGACTGCACTTCGTGCAGATCACGCCCTGTTCAGTGAGAGCCAATCCCGTATCTTGTTGTCGGCTACGCCAGAGCAAGCGGGTAAACTTGAAGCATTTGTACGTGAGCGTGGTGTACCCGTAGCTGTGATTGGACGTGTAGAAGGAAGTAACCTGACGATTGAATTGAACGGAACATCAGCCGTGAGCGAACCTGTAGGAGGTTTGGCTCAGGTCTGGGAGGATGCGATTCCATGTCTCATGAACTGACGACAGGACCGTTGTGGACAGGCGATTATTATAATGAAGGGTCCGGCAAGGAAGGACTCGACAAATTGAAGGAAGAATGCGGCGTGTTTGGGGTGTTCAGACACCCTGACGCGGCTTCACTCTCCTATTATGGTCTGCATGCGCTGCAACATCGGGGCGAAGAAAGTGCAGGCATGTGTGTGAGTGATGGCAGCCAGTTTAACTATCATCGCGGCATGGGTCTGGTGAAGGAAGTATTCACCAAAGACCTGATGCAGACGCTGACCGGGGATATTTCCATTGGACATGTCCGTTATTCAACGAGTGGTGACAGTAAACTGACAAACGCACAGCCATTGGTATTTAAATACCGTGATGGCGATTTGGCGGTAGCGACCAACGGGAACATTGTGAATGCACCAACGATCCGGCGCGAGCTGGAGCAGAGCGGGTCCATTTTCCAAACAACAAGTGATACCGAGGTCATTGCGCATCTAATTGCACGATCCTCCAAAGGGCTTGTGGAAGCGGCAAAAGAGGCGTTCCAGCGCATTGTGGGTGGTTATGCATTTCTGATCATGACCAACGACAAGTTGCTGGTTGCTTCCGATCCGCACGGACTTCGTCCGCTGACGATGGGTAAGCTGGGAGATGCGTATTTGTTTGCATCTGAGACGTGTGCACTGGAAACAATCGGCGCAGAGCTAATCCGTGACATTGAACCGGGTGAACTGCTTGTGCTGGATGCAGATGGTCTGCACGAGGATCGCTTTGATCATCACAAACACCGCAAGGCATTATGCGCGATGGAATATATTTATTTTGCTCGTCCGGATAGTGATATGAATGGTACGAACCAGCATGCGGCCCGTAAACGGATGGGAAGCCGGATGGCGATTGAGTCGTTTGTGGATGCGGACTTGGTTACGGGGGTACCAGATTCCAGCATCTCGGCAGCAATTGGATACGCTGAACAGACAGGTATTCCGTATGAGATGGGTATGATCAAGAACAAATACACCGGACGTACGTTTATCCAGCCAAGCCAGGAATTGCGGGAGCAGGGCGTGAAGATGAAGCTGAGCGCTGTGCGTCGCGTTGTGGAAGGCAAACGTGTGGTCATGATTGACGACTCCATCGTACGGGGAACAACTTCCCGACGGATCGTGAACATGCTGCGTGATGCAGGAGCAACGGAAGTACATGTACGGATTACATCACCGCCGTTTAAAAACCCGTGTTTCTATGGCATTGATACGCCTGACAGCCGTGAATTAATTGCTTCACAGTTGTCGGTGGAAGAAATTTGCCGTGAAATTAATGCGGACTCCCTGGAGTTCCTCAGTCCCGATGGACTGATTGCATCGATTCAGGGAGATAATCAGGATGATCCTAAAGGCGGACTATGTCTCGCATGTTTTGATCATGATTACCCAACCCGCCTCGATTTTGGCGGCGAGGAAAAATTCGGCTGCAGCTGTTAGCCCTTAAGCCCCGCCTTGCGGAGCAATAGGGGCTAGGGTAGCCAAGCGAAGCAGCTGCCCCGGGCCAAGCCCGCGCCCTTAAGCCCCGCCTTGCGGAGCAACAGGGGCTAGGCAGCCAGGCGAAGCAGCTGCCCCCGGGCCAAGCCCGCGCCCTTAAGCCCCGCTTTGCGGAGCAACAGGGGCCAGGCAGCCGAGCGAAGCAGCTGCCCAGCGGGCTTGCCCGCAGCGTAGCTGAGCGGGGCTCGCCGACCGATGGCTTGCAGCCAACGGAATCGGCGAACAATCCCGCGAGATCACGCACGAACCAACCATAGCAAGATCACACCAGCCACCTCTGCACCGCTTTTTTGGCGGGTGTCCAGAGGGCCTGCCAAGGTCCTATGGGGTCCTCCCGGGCGGGAGGATTTAGGTGGGGCGAAAAAAAAGGAGATGATTCCACTTGTCCGAAGCATATAAAAAGGCCGGCGTTGATATCGCGGCAGGTAATGAAGCGGTTGAACGGATGAAAAAACACGTGAAGCGTACCTTCCGTCCGGAAGTGATGACAGATCTGGGTGGATTCGGTGCCCTGTTCGGTTTGAACAAAGATAAATACGATGAGCCGGTGCTTGTATCTGGTACGGATGGCGTAGGCACCAAGCTGAAAATTGCATTTGCCATGGACCGTCACGATACCATCGGAATCGACGCGGTAGCGATGTGTGTGAACGACATTGTGGTACAGGGTGCAGAACCACTCTTCTTCCTTGACTATCTGGCATGTGACAAAGTCATTCCTGAGAAAATTGAAGCTATTGTTGCGGGTATCGCTGAAGGGTGTCATCAGTCAGGCTGTGCGCTGATCGGTGGCGAGACGGCGGAGATGCCGGGCATGTACAGTGAAGGCGAATACGATATTGCCGGATTCACGGTGGGGATCGTGGACAAAGCGAAGATCATCAATGGTACAACCATCGCCCCTGGCGACACAGTGATTGGACTTGCTTCCAGCGGTGTGCATAGTAACGGATTCTCGCTGGTACGCAGACTTTTGTTGGAAGATGCGGGACTTGATCTGCATGATGAAGTAGCGGAACTGGGTGGTAAGCTGGGAGATTCACTGTTGGAACCTACAAAGATCTATGTAAAACCCCTGTTGTCCTTGCTGGAAAAGGTAAAAGTAAAAGGTATGGCTCACATTACAGGTGGTGGTTTCATCGAGAATATCCCACGTATGTTGCCGAGCAACGTGAATGTGGATATTGACTACGGTTCTTGGCCGATCCTGCCGATCTTCAACCTGTTACAGGAAAAGGGTGCTGTCTCGAACCGTGACATGTTCACCACATTTAACATGGGTGTCGGGCTTGTACTGGTCGTTAATGAAGCAGATGCATCGGAAGCGCTGCAACAACTGAAAACATCTGGTGAAGAAGCGTACATCATTGGCCGTGTTACTGAAGGAGATGCGCGAGTAACCTTCACGGGAGCGGATGTTTAATGGCGAACTACCGCATAGCTGTATTTGCCTCGGGTGAAGGGACTAACTTTCAGTCATTGGTCGATGCAGTACGGAATGGTGGGCTGAATGCATCCGTTGATCTGCTCGTGTGTGATAAACCATCTGCACGTGTTGTGCAGCGGGCACAGGACGCAGGCGTGGAATGTCATCTGTTTACTCCGAAAAATTATGCTTCCCGTGAAGCCTATGAGTCAGAGATCGTGGAAGTGCTCGAATCCAAAAAGATCGACCTGGTCGTTCTTGCCGGATATATGAGATTGCTGACTTCCGTTGTGGTGGATCGTTACGCAGGGCGGTTGATTAACATTCATCCGTCCTTGCTACCGGCATTTGCAGGCAAGGATGCGATTGGACAAGCTCTCGAATATGGCGTGAAAGTAACGGGCGTGACCGTGCATTTTGTGGACGGAGGCATGGATACCGGACCGATTATTGCCCAACATCCCGTTCCCATTTTGCCAGAGGATACGCCTGAGTCAATCAGCCGTTCCATTCATGCGGCTGAACAACAGTTATACCCTGAAGTGGTTTCCTGGTTCGCGCAAGGTCTGGTTCAATTAGACGGACGTCACGTGACTGTTAACAAACCGGTTTGATATAAGTTGAAATTTTTTTACACATTAACGGAGAGGACAGAATAAACCTGAAAAAGCGAAGCGTTCGCCTTTATCACCGGATTTTCCCTTTAAGAAAAGGGAATCAAAAAATCTGGGGATAACAGCGATTGGAAGGTTGTTTTGTCATCGGAGTGTCCCGTGTAAACATCTTGGTTCAACTTCTATAACAGAAGTCGAATATTGGTACGCATTTTGTGATATTTCTCGGGAAATAAATCGGCTGTGTTTCGTCAGGAAACGCGAAGCCATGGGACATTAAAGGAGGAGCATATTGTGAGTATCAAAAGAGCGCTGGTTAGCGTATCGGATAAAACGGGCATCGTGGACTTTTGCCGCGAGCTGTCGCAAATGGGTGTGGAGATTATTTCGACAGGAGGTACAAGCAGCCTGTTGTCGAAGGAAGGCGTACCTGTCATCGGAATTTCGGATGTGACCGGATTTCCGGAAATCATGGACGGACGTGTCAAAACATTGCATCCGGCAGTTCATAGTGGGTTGTTGGCTGTGCGTGATAACGAAGAGCACACACGCCAGATGGAAGAACTCGGTCTCGGCTATATCGATCTGGTTGTCGTGAACCTGTATCCATTCCAAGAGACTATTGCGAAACCGGACGTAGCATACGAAGATGCCATCGAGAACATCGATATTGGTGGTCCAACGATGCTTCGCTCGGCAGCCAAAAACCATGCCTTTGTCAGTGTCGTTGTAGACGCATCTGATTACAGCCAAGTGTTGGAGGAAGTGCGCAACGATGGAGATACCACTCTCGAAACTCGCAAACGGCTTGCGGCAAAAGTGTTCCGTCATACGGCGGCTTACGATGCACTCATCTCCGACTACCTGTCCAACGTAAATGGCGATCCACTGCCAGAGCGTCTGACGGTTACTTACGAAAAACTCCAAGATTTGCGTTACGGCGAAAATCCACACCAGCAGGCGGCATTCTACCGCAAACCGCTGGCTGCTCAAGATACGTTGACAACAGCCGAGCAATTGCACGGCAAAGAGTTGTCTTATAATAACATCAACGATGCTAACGCAGCATTGCAGATTGTCAAAGAGTTTGAAGAACCAGCCGTTGTCGCGGTTAAACATATGAACCCATGTGGCGTAGGTATTGGCGCAAGTATCTATGAAGCTTACGGCAAAGCATATGCTGCAGATCCAACGTCTATCTTTGGTGGCATTGTGGCAGCGAACCGCATTATCGACAGCGATACAGCAGGCAAATTAAGCGAGATTTTCCTGGAGATCGTACTTGCTCCTGACTTTACGCAAGAAGCTCTCGATATCCTGACGAAGAAGAAAAACATTCGTTTGCTCAAAACGGGTGAACTGAATGCTGCTCGTAAACGGGAGAGCCAATTCGTGGTAACGTCCATCGACGGTGGTATGATCGTGCAACAGTCCGATGTACACTCCATCGAAGCGAGCGAGCTGAACGTGGTAACCGATCGGGCGCCATCGGAAGAAGAATTGAAACAGCTGTTGTTTGGCTGGAAAGTAGTTAAACACGTGAAATCCAACGCGATTGTACTTGCTGCGAATGACATGACGGTGGGTGTGGGCGCTGGACAAATGAATCGTGTGGGTGCAGCCAAAATTGCGATTGAACAAGCGGGCGAGCAAGCAAAAGGTGCTATTCTGGCATCTGATGCGTTCTTCCCAATGGGTGATACGCTGGAACTGGCAGCAAAAGCCGGAATTACAGCGGTAATTCAACCGGGTGGTTCGATCAAAGATGAAGAATCCATCAAAGTAGCGAATGAATACGGAATTGCCATGGTCTTCACAGGCGTTCGTCACTTCAAACACTAGAACGAAAAAGGTTTAATAAGGGGTGTCGCCTGTCATGCTAATGACTTATGGTACACCCCCTATTTTTTAGTTTTTTCAACACGCAATAGCGTAACAAATTCAGTTATGCACGGAGGGGAACAGAGCGAATGGATATTCTGGTAGTAGGCGGCGGTGGCCGGGAACATGCAATCATCTGGGCACTGGCGAAGAGTCCAAAGGTAGACAAGATTCACTGTGCACCGGGAAATGCAGGCATTGCTCAGCTGGCTGAGTGTCATGCCATTGCGGTGAATGAATTCGATAAACTAACGGCTCTTGCTGTAGAGCTTAAAGTAGGTCTGGTGGTTATTGGTCCGGATGATCCGCTTGCGGATGGGATTGTGGATGCATTTGATTCGACAGGTATTCCGGTATTCGGACCCCGTCGTAATGCAGCAGAGATCGAAGGAAGTAAAACGTTCATGAAGGATCTGCTGCACAAATATAACATTCCAACCGCAGCCTATGAAAAATTCGACAACTACGAACAAGCTCAAGCATACCTGAATGAGCAAGCAATCCCGGTTGTCATCAAGGCAGATGGATTGGCTGCGGGCAAAGGTGTGACGGTAGCTTATTCTCGTGATGAGGCTGATCAGGCTCTGCGTAGCATCATGGTGGAGAAGGTATTTGGTGAAGCGGGAGCCAAAGTAATCATCGAGGAATTCCTCGCAGGGCAGGAAATGTCCATTCTGGCCTTTGTCGATGGAGAGACGGTTCGTCCGATGGCCGCAGCACAGGATCACAAACCTGTATTCGACAATGACCAAGGGCCAAACACAGGCGGTATGGGTACATACTCACCTTTGCCACATATCCCTGTTTCTATTATTGAGGAAGCCGTGGAGACGATCATCAAACCAACTGCCAAAGCGATGGTTTCCGAGGGACGCCCATTCCAGGGTGTATTGTTTGCCGGGCTGATGATTTCACCAGATGGCAAACCCAAAACGATTGAGTTCAACGCACGTTTTGGTGATCCGGAAACACAGGTTGTATTGCCACGTCTGAAAAGCGACTTGTTTGATATCTTCTGGGCAACCGTTCATGGCAAGCTGGCTGATATTGAGATTGAATGGAGTGATGAAGCCGCAGTATGTGTGGTGCTTGCTTCAGGAGGTTATCCGGGTCCTTATGCCAAAGGTGTAGTCATAGAAGGACTGGATCAAGTGCAAGATGCCGTGGTATTCCACGCAGGTACAGCACGTAGTGAAGCAGGAGACTGGGTTACGAATGGTGGACGGATCCTGGGTGTAGTTGGCCTTGGTGCGGATATTGCCGAAGCTAGAAACAAAGCTTATGAACAGGTGGAGCGTATCCATTTTGATGGTAAACATCAGCGAACGGATATTGCTGCCAAAGCACTCGTATAGAATGAATATAAGAGCCCGTAAAGATGTATACCGGAAAGGTATTTGCATCTTGCGGGCTCTTTGCTACGTATATAGATGTATCTTGTGCATACGGCCGGACTTGTTTTATACGGGAAAGAATATGGGGAAGATTCAAAACGGGATTAAATCAGGGAGATCCGGCATGTTTAATGCCCTAAAGTAAGGGGTAGTATTTTTATAAATTGAACTATACTAAACATGTGAACAATATCACATTATGAGGTAATATCAATCATATTATATAAAGTACGTAACATACATAGAGACTAATTTGAGAACATTAAACTGTAAGCTTGTGGCAAACCATAACGTGCAACTGGATGGTTGAGCGGGAAACATGGTATACTTTTCGGAAACAGGAATGAGTACGAGGGGAGGTGGATATCTATTGGGTAGGCGATATTGTAAATTGTCCAAATGGCGAATCTAGGTGGAGTTAAGCGAGGAACAATTGACAGCATGAGGGGTAACCCGATTTGAATGAAGAAGTTTCTGCAAGTCATTGACTTCATCTTGAATTCCTGTTTTGTAATTTTACAAGGTCAAACGTAAGACTTATACAAAAGATATCATTGAAATCAATTTTATATAAGGCAGACGTCGTGTTGAAAGACTAACAGTTGATGAATGGTTAACACAGTTAACGGATCACGCTGTAACTATCTCTGGAGGTGAATCCCTGAGAACCGGGGAAATCATTGGACATAATTACCATATTGAATATCGTTTTACTTATTATCTTGATTGCATTGACTGCATTTTTCGTAGCATCGGAATTTGCTGTAGTCAAAATTCGTACATCAAGAGTGGATCAACTGGTCGCGGAGGGCAATAAAAAGGCTGTACTCGCCAAAAAAGTTGTCTCGGACCTGGATTATTATCTGTCAGCCTGTCAGCTCGGTATTACGGTCACTGCACTGGGACTGGGAGCGCTCGGAAAACCGACGGTTGAGAGATTGTTATATCCGGTATTCAATTATTTAGATGTACCTGCTTCAATCTCGTCGATTGCTTCCTATGCGATCGCCTTTATCCTCGTCACGTTCTTGCACGTGGTAGTTGGTGAGATGGCACCGAAAACGTTGGCGATTCAATTTTCAGAAAAACTGACATTAATGCTCGCCCCATCGCTATACTGGTTTGGTAAAATCATGTATCCGTTCATCTGGGCGCTTAATGGAACATCACGTGTTCTTCTGCGCGGATTCGGTGTGAAGCCTGCCAAACATGATCAAGCCTACTCGGAGGATGAGATCAAAATCATCATGAACCAGAGTTACGAAGGTGACGAGAACAACAGGACCAAGCTTTCATATCTGGAAAATGTATTTGTGTTCGACGAACGTGATGCCAAAGACATCATGGTACCTCGTACAGAACTGGTGACATTAGATCAGGATATGACCTATGACGATATTATTCCTATATTGGATGAACATAACTACTCACGTTACCCTGTCATCGAGGATGGGGACAAGGACCGCATTATCGGCGTTGTGAATGTGAAAAAGATTTTGCCTGACATGGTAGCCGCAAGATCGTATCAACTAAGCGAGTTCGTTCGTGAGATCCCATTTGTTTCCGAAGTTACAAGTATCCAGGATGCGATGATTAAAATGCAACAGGAACGTGTACACATGGCCGTGGTCGTGGATGAATACGGCGGTACCTCGGGTATCATTACGATGGAGGATATTCTGGAGGAACTTGTCGGTGAGATTCGCGATGAATTCGATGCCGATGAGGTGGCCGATATTCAGGAGACCGGAGAGAATCAATATCTCATTAATGGTCGGGTACTTTTGGATGAAGTGGAGCGGCAGTTCGGGCTTAGCTTTGAAGGTAATGAAGAGATGGATACCGTTGCCGGATGGATTCAGTACCAGAAGGGTGTAGGTGTGGAAAAAGGAGACACGGTAGAACACGGCGATTATGTCTGGACCGTTGTGGATACCGAAAATTATCACATCAAACAAGTTCTTCTGGAACGAGTGAGCGGCGCGCAGGTTGAGGAAGCTACTAGCGACCTGGCGTGATGTTGTTTGGTTCGATCTGACTGTAATCTAGGGTTTGACTGCCTATTTGGCTACTGCCCTCAGAATTTAAAACGTTTTGGCAACGTAGCAGTGTAGGGGACGGAATCGATCCTGAAGAAGCGTAGCGTTCGCGTTTGCAAACCAATTTTAAACCTTTGAAAACAATAATCAGGAAAATTTGGAGGCAATGGCGATCGGAAGAACGAGCCGTCACCGGAACGTCACTCGTGCAAACCTTATTTCAAAATTTAATGGAGGTGAATCCCTCAAACCTGAGGGAAATCATTGGACGAAATAATAGCCTTGAATTTATTTTTAGTAGCCGTATTTATAGGTCTGACAGCCTTTTTCGTTGGAGCCGAATTTGCAATTCTTAAAGTACGGATGTCCCGAATCGATCAATTGATCTCGGAAGGGAACAAAAAGGCAGTACTGGCCAAAAAAGTGGCTCACAACCTGGATTATTATCTGTCGGCGTGTCAATTGGGGATTACCATCACGGCGCTGGTATTGGGAGCCTTGGGTGAACCTACTGTTGAGAAAATGCTGCATCCGCTCTTTGAACGAATGGAAGTGCCGGCGGCTTTATCTACCGTACTTTCCTACGGTATCGCTCTGGCGATCATTACGTTCCTGCACGTGGTTATTGGTGAATTGGCACCGAAAACCCTGGCGATTCAGTTTGCAGAGAGAATGACGCTGTTGCTGGCACCACCACTGTACTGGTTCGGTAAAATCATGAATCCATTCATCTACGCGCTAAATGGAGCTGCTCGTCTGTTGCTTGGCATATTTGGTGTAAAACCTGCCGGGCATGATACCGTTCACTCCGAAGAAGAGCTGAAGCTGATTATGGCACAGAGCTACGAGAGTGGCGAGATCAACCAGACGGAGCTGGACTATCTCAAAAACATTTTTGCTTTTGATGAGCGTCTGCTTCAGGAGATTATGATTCCACGAGATAAAATTGTTACTCTGAATAAGGAAATGCCGATTGATCAGATCATTGAGACGCTAAATCGACATGAATACACGCGATACCCTGTTATTGCAAATGGGGATCAGGCTCATTTTGTTGGCTTTATTAATACAAAAGAAATGCTGACGAGTGTGGCTGCGGGTAGAGATTTCAATATGGAGACATTTGTTCACAATACGCCGAGTTTCTCCGAGCGTTCTCCAATCAAGGATGTACTGATCCAGATGCAACAAAGCCGTGTACACATTGCAACCGTGAAAAACGAGGCAGGTGCTACGGTAGGTATGGTTACGATGGAGGATATCCTTGAAGAGATTGTCGGAGATATCAAGGATGAATACGAGCATAAAGATTTGGTGAATCCACCAAAAAGAATGAAACTGGTTTAAGAAGCAGTAATACAAAAGTAATACAGGAATAAGAAGCAACCTAATCAATCGTTATAACGCTAAGCAGGTTCCCGGAGTGTATGGGGGCCTGCTTTTTGTATTAAATCTTAATTTTAAAATAAAAGCTTGCATAATGTAGTCCAATGGATTAATATAAATTTAAAGAATCTTAACTTAAAGATAAATAACAGAAACCAATAAATAAAAGAAGCAAAATAAGTCGAACTAATAACTTACACGTAACGAAGAGGACAGAAAAAACCTGAAAAAGCGAAGCGTTCGCCTTTATCCCCGGATTTTCCCTTAGGAAAAGAAATCAAAAAAATCTGGGGATAACAGCGATTGGAAGGTTATTCTGTCATCGTAGTGTCTGTGTAAATAAACCAAGGGAGTGGAGATTATGTTCAGAACTTCAGGAATTCATCATATTACAGCTTTTGTTGACGATGCGCAGAAAAACGTTGATTTTTATGCAGGTGTGTTGGCGCTCAGACTGGTGAAAAAAACAATAAACTTTGATGCACCGGACGTGTATCACTTGTATTACGGGAATGAGCAGGGTGCACCGGGCACAATCATTACCTTTTTCCCACAGCAGAATTCAAGAAGAGGTGTCATTGGGTCAGGTCAGACTGGAGTTACCGTATATGCGGTTCCTGTAGGAAGCCTGCCTTTCTGGAAAGAACGTCTTACTTCCTTCGATATTCCATATGAAAATAAAACCAGATTTGGTGAGCAGTACATTCGTTTCTTCGACAAAGGCGGTCTGTTGCTTGAACTGGTTGAGCGTGAAGGCGGTCAGCCAAGCAACTGGAGTTTCAACGGTGTGACACCGGAGCATGCCATCAAAGGATTTGGCGGAGCCGTATTGTTCAGCCACGTTCCTGAGAAAACCATGGACGTCTTGGTGAGCAAACTGGGTCTGGAGCAAGTCGGTGAAGAGAACGGACTCCTTCGTCTTCAGGCAAGCGGCGATATTGGTCAGATCATCGATATTCAGTCCACAGGTATCCAGCGCGGGATTGGTGGAGCCGGAACGGTTCACCATATTGCATGGCGTGCCAAAGATTACGTGGAACATGAACAAATTCAGCAGGATCTTGAACAATCCGGATATCATCCAACGCCAGTCATTGACCGTCAATACTTCAACGCTGTGTATTTCCGGGAGCCGGGTGGTATACTGTTCGAACTGGCTACGGATCCTCCGGGATTTGCACGGGATGAACCAGCAGAGAGCATGGGTGAGAAACTGATGTTGCCTGAATGGTATGAACCACAGCGTGAGCAGATTGAACAATTGTTGCCACGAATTGAAGTACGTGAATGGAAAGGAGAGTCCAAATCATGACCACAACCAATACAATGAAACATATCTATAAAGCAGGTGCTCAGCCGGATGCGCCAACAATCCTGTTGCTTCATGGCACAGGCGGAACCGAGAATGATCTGATCGGTCTGGCGGAGATGATCGCACCAGGAGCTGGCATACTTGGGGTGCGGGGTAATATATCGGAGAACGGGATGCCCCGTTTCTTCCGCCGCCTGGCCGAAGGCATTTTTGATGAAGAAGATCTGATTGCTCGTACGGCAGAGCTGGGATCTTTTGTCGATGTAGCTGCGGTGGAATATGGTTTTGATCGGTCCAACGTGTATGCACTGGGTTACTCTAACGGTGCCAACATTGCGGCAAGCTTGATCTTCCATCAAGCAGATGTATTCAAAGGTGCAATTCTGCATCACCCGATGGTACCGTTGCGCGGACTGGAACTGCCGGATCTGAAAGGTCTGCCTGTGTTCATTGGTGCGGGCGAGAACGATCCGATTGTACCAAGACGTGAAACCGAGGAACTTGCTTCGCTGCTCAGCGGTGCAGGTGCCGATGTAAACACGCATTGGGAGCGTCAGGGTCATCAGTTGACTCGTACTGAGGCAGAAGTTGCGGCAGCTTGGTTTAAGACTCAGGCGTAAATTGGGTGGATAGACGGTTATGAAACGTATAGAGACAGCCTGATCGTGAAGATCGGGCTGTTTTTCCTTTTTATTTTGATCATCTTCAGGAAGAAGAAATGATTGACTGGTGTTATGTAACCGTTACTAACCGGGTAAACATTTGAATGTGTGGTAGATAACCTTGTATGCTTAGTGATATAGCTATGTATCAACATCATGAACTGGAGGGGTTAATGTGGAACGTAACATCAAGGAACTGGTACAGCGGATGACACTGGAAGAAAAAGCGGGCATGTGCTCGGGACTGGACTTTTGGCATCTGAAAGGGGTGGAGCGTCTTGGCATTCCATCCATCATGGTGACGGACGGACCTCACGGACTACGCAAGCAGGATGGGAGTGCGGATCATCTTGGACTAACGTCGAGTGTGCCTGCAACCTGTTTCCCGTCCGCGGCAGGATTGGCTAGTTCATGGGACAAGGAGCTGGCGCGTCAGGTCGGGGTGGCTTTGGGAGAGGAATGTCAGGCCGAGGATGTAGCGGTATTACTTGGACCGGGTGTAAATATTAAACGTTCCCCATTGGGTGGACGTAATTTTGAATACTTTTCCGAAGATCCGTTGTTATCTACGCAGATGGCTACCGGTCATATTCAAGGTGTGCAGAGCCAGGGTGTGGGTACGTCTCTCAAACACTTTGCAGTTAATAATCAGGAAGAACGGCGTATGTCGATTGATGCGGTGGTGGATGAACGGACACTGCATGAGATCTATCTGGCAAGCTTCGAAGGTGCGGTGAAGGATGGACAGCCGTGGACGGTGATGTGTTCTTACAATAAGGTGAATGGTACGTATGCAGGTGAGAATGAATGGTTGCTTACGGATATTCTGAAAGACGAATGGGGTCACGAAGGTCTTGTGGTATCAGACTGGGGTGCGGTCAATGAACGTGCAGACGCTCTTGCAGCAGGACTGGAACTGGAGATGCCAACAAGCGGTGGAATCGGTGAGCGTAAAGTGATTGATGCCGTAGAGAGCGGACAACTGCCGCTGGACAAGCTGGATCGGGCGGTGGAGCGTCTGCTTACGCTGATCTTTAATGCTGTTGATCAAAAGCAAGATGGGGCTACATATAACAAGGATGAGCATCACCAACTTGCGCGTAAGGTGGCAGCCGAGAGTATGGTTTTGCTGAAAAATGAAGAAGGTATCCTGCCGCTTGGGCGTGAAGGCGATGTGGCGATAATCGGGGCATTTGCGCGTAAACCTCGCTTCCAGGGCGGGGGAAGTTCCCATATTAATCCGACCAAAGTGGATGATATTGTGGAAGAGATGACACAGGTGGCTGGCGAAAGTGTAACCTTCTCGTATGCCCCAGGTTATCGGATTGAAGCGGATGATGTGGATGAGACATTGATGCATGAGGCTGTTCAGGCAGCACAGTCAGCGGATACCGCTGTTGTGTTTGTTGGATTGCCGGATCGTTATGAATCCGAAGGGTATGATCGTGCCCATTTGCGTCTGCCTGACAATCATATTCGTCTGATTGAAGAGATTGCAAAAGTACAATCACGTGTGGTTGTGGTGCTGAGCAACGGATCTCCAGTGGAGATGCCTTGGTTGCCGCAGGTGCAAGCGGTGCTTGAAGCTTATCTTGGTGGACAGGCCGTTGGTGGAGCGATAGCTGATCTGCTGTATGGAGAGGTGAATCCGTCCGGTAAACTGGCAGAGACATTCCCTGCCAAACTCAGCCATAATCCATCTTATCTGAATTTCCCGGGTGAAGGGGATCGAGTTGATTACCGGGAAGGCATCTTTGTTGGTTACCGCTATTATGATAAAAAAGAGCTGGAGCCACTGTTTCCGTTCGGTTATGGACTAAGTTATACGACATTTGAATATGCTGACCTGAAGGTAGATCGCACAGAATTGACCGATCAGGATGAGGTGAATGTGCAAGTAAGGGTCACCAATACCGGTGACAGAGCGGGCAAGGAGATTGTACAGTTGTATGTCAGTGATGTAGAGAGCACAGTTATTCGTCCTGTAAGAGAATTGAAAGGATTTGCGAAGGTGGCCCTTGAACCTGGAGAGTCCAAAGTGGTGAGCTTCACACTAAACAAACGTTCATTCGCCTATTACAACGTAGATATGAAGGACTGGCATGTGGAGACCGGAGAGTTCGAGATTCAGGTAGGCAGTTCCTCACGGGACATTCATGTGCACACACGTGTGAATGTAGAGTCTACAGCGACATTCCTTCCAACCTATACGCGTAATAGTACATTGGGTGATATCCAGCGTGATCCGGCCCATAAACAGCTACTGGACCAGGCTTTGCAACAATTCCAGGAAGCCAGTGGGTTCGGCGGTGATGATGCCGGGGATCATGCAGATATGATGGATGCGATGATGAAATATATGCCGCTACGAGCACTGGTTGCGTTTAGCGGTGGGGCCATGACGGAAGAAGCGATGAATGAACTTCTGGAGCAGCTGAACAACAAGAATCATGGTATTCGGGGATAAGGGGCTGTGCTCTTAAACCGAGTATTCGTCCATCCTTGGATTAAGTAATTATGCAATATGTGCAGGAACTGCGCACGAAGCAACAAGAAGGTGTATGTGAGGTCCAGCGACACAGTGGCTGGGACAGTTACCCGATCCGATCATGGATCGGGTTTTCTTTTTGCATAAGGAAAAAGGAGGGGGGAAAGGAACGGTGTATGGAGGATGATCCTTGCAACGTGACAGAGGTGACAGGAATGCTGTAACTTGCTGAAGCAACATGGTTGTCGTAAAGCATGGATTATTCTATAATGAAGTAATTGATAATCATTTTCAATTAGATTCGGTGATAGATGATTATGCACGTAATCAGGAGGGGAATATGAATCCTAACCCTAGCTCACATACGTTTGGTTCAAGTGCGTTTGTTCGGACCCGTGATGGTCGCAAACTACATTATATGTCCAGGGGAACAGGAGAGCTGACGGTTGTATTTGAGTCCGGTATGGGCGTCTCCAGATCAAACTGGGGACTGGTTGCACCAGCCATTGCTGAGCATGCACGTGCAGTTGTGTATGACAGGGCAGGGGCGGGACGAAGTGATGTCGACTCGGCTCCCCGCAGCCTTGAACGCATTGCAGGGGATCTTGGAGAACTGCTGACAGCTCTGGGCCCAGGCCCATTCATTCTGGTTGGACATAGCTGGGGTGGTCCGATTGTACGGGCTGCGGCAGCTGCACATCTATCTCGATTACGTGGCATTATTCTGGTAGATCCATCAGACGAGCATTGCGAAATGTATTTTTCCAAGCTTACTAAAAAGAGCTTTGCCATCAATGGTTTCATTATTCCAATCATGGCGCGGACTGGCTTATATAAGATGTTTGGCAGCAAAGCTGGAAGTGTTCAGCCTGACGATGTGGCAGCGGATCACCTCAAGGAGGATTTCACTGTACGGGCAGCCAGCACGATGCTTGCAGAAGGCAAAACATTTCTGGATGACATGGCAGCGCTGCTGGAACATCCTCCGGCTCTGGGTGATCTGGAAGTTAGCGTGATCTCGGGTACGAAACCGGGCAAGGGAGAGGGGAAAATAAGACCTGCCCTCATTACGGCGCATCGTCAGACGGTGAGCCAGCTGTCCAATGCGAGATGGATTGGGGCCGATCAATCGGGACATATGGTTATGTATACAGACCCTCAGGTCATTATTGATGAAATTGTACGAATGATAAATGACGTGAGCTCAGGCGCAAGAACAGAGCAAAAGTGATACAATACAAAGAAAAGCAGTGCGCGACATTGCTAGACAATAAAAGCGGAGTGTGGAGACAACATGAAACCAGTTGAACAAGAACCAACGGGAACCACAAGTCCCGGTCGTGCCAGTGTTGGCATGGAAGATATCGTACGCGCACATCATGTGCTGCGTGAGGTCATTGTAAGAACGCCGTTACAGCGGGATGCTGTATTGTCGGCCAAATATAACTGTAATGTGTATCTGAAAAGGGAAGACCTTCAAGTGGTGCGTTCGTTCAAAATTCGGGGCGCCTATAATATGATTCGCAGTCTGACACCAGCCGAGATGGAGAAGGGTATTGTCTGTGCAAGTGCGGGCAACCATGCTCAGGGTGTTGCTTTTAGCTGTAATGCCCTTGGAATTAACGGCAAAATCTTCATGCCGAGTACAACACCGAACCAGAAGGTGAAGCAGGTGCGTCGCTTTGGTGGAAACAACGTTGAAGTGGTGCTGATCGGGGATACGTATGATGACGCTTATGCTGAAGCGATGCGTGCATGTGACGAACAGGGCATGACGTTTATCCATCCTTTTGATCAACCGAAGATAATTGCAGGTAATGGTACGGTAGCGATGGAAATCATGGAAAGTCTCGATGAGAATGCCGACTATGTGTTCGTGACAATTGGTGGCGGAGGGTTGGCAGCCGGCGTGGGAACCTACATGAAGACCGTGAGTCCAGAGACACGCATCATTGGAGTTGAGCCACTTGGGGCAGCTTCCATGAGTGAGGCGATGTTCCGCAAACAGGTTGTGACGTTGGATGATATTGATAAATTCGTGGATGGTGCAGCGGTGAAACGGGTTGGCGATCTCACCTTTGATATCTGCAACAGTATACTTGATGACATTGTGAAAGTGCCAGAAGGCAAAGCCTGCACAACTATTCTGGAACTCTATAATGAAAATGCGATCGTTGTCGAGCCTGCCGGTTCCTTGGCTGTTGCGGCGCTTGAGCAATATCGTGAGCAAATCGTGGGCAAGACGGTGGTCTGTGTTATTAGTGGCGGGAACAACGATATCGACCGGATGCAGGAGATCAAGGAACGTTCCCTGATCTATGAAGGTCTGAAGTATTATTTCATGGTTAATTTCCCGCAGCGTGCAGGAGCTTTACGTGAATTCCTGGAGGAAGTTCTAGGGAAGAATGATGATATCACCCGGTTTGAATATACGAAAAAGCATGATAAGGAAAATGGCCCTGCCTTGGTGGGCATCGAGCTGATGTACAAGGAAGATTACCACCCGCTCATTGAACGTATGAACCGCAAAGGTATCGCCTATACCGAACTGAACAAAAATCTAAATCTGTTCAACATGTTAATCTGATGAATGATTCCAAGATGCAATTAGATCACCAAGAAACATCTCCTCTGATCAGACCTGCGCGCATAGAAGATGCTGATCAGGTCATTCCTTTGCTGTATCAGGCGATAGGAGACATTGCATACGCGCTTGCGGGTGAGGCGGATCATGAGAAGGCGATGCAGATTTTGCAGGAGTTCTATGTACAGGAAAACAACCGGATTAGCTATCGTCATGTGACAGTGATGGAGCGGGATGGGCTGATTGCGGGGATTCTGGTAGCCTATGATGGCGGAGAAGCAGATCGTCTGGACCAGCCGATTCTGGATCGACCTGGACGAAGCCGGGATGAGAAGTATGCATTGGTCAAAGAGACCCGTCCGGGGGAGTATTATCTGGATACTCTCTCGGTAAGTGAAGCTTATCAGGGGCAGGGCATCGGCCGGGCACTGATGGCTGCTTTTGAGCAGCAGGGCAGAGATCTGGGTCACTCGCAGGTATCCTTGATTGTAGAACGGGACAACGGCCGTGCGCTAATGCTGTACGAACGGCAGGGATATGTCAAAGACGATGTGATTGTCATCGCAGGACATGAGTATAATCATATGGTCAAACCGATTCAATAGTGCAGGGAGCTGACCGGTTGAGTTAGTTTTGATGATAAAAGCATGAAGAAAACCGCCACAGGAGCGAATCCTGTGGCGGTTTTTGTTGTGGTTATCTGTTGGGATTTAGCCTGAATTCGAACAGGATATTAACCATGGAAGCGGATTAACTCAATAATTCGCGTAGTCGCTGACCGGCACATTCTGCTCCAACCATTTCTCGACAGCAGTCGTTTTTTCATACTTAGATTCCTTAACCACGTCCATAAAGGCATCCAGCTTGGTGAGGAATTCACTATCGACGGATGCAAGACGCTGCAAGACGCCGTTGTAGCCTCTTTGGGCGTTCGCAACCATTTTGTTCGTGTCATAATCAAACAGCGGTGTATTGTTCAGTCCATAAAAGGTATACAGGGTATAACTGTTTAACAGATTCTGCACCTGCTTGGCCCGATTTGATTTTGGATGCAGCTCCAGGAATCTTTCCTGGCTCAGTGCTCGAAGGAGAATTTCCTGATAGCCAATGACCAGAGCACCGTCATCCGCAGGCAAGTTTTTTGTTTCCTTTGTCATGATACTGATGTAGCTAGAGATGTCCTCTTTAATTACAGAGGTATATTTCACGAATGCCGCATAATTCATTATGGGATAGAGGGAGCCTTCGAGCATGACGAGGCGGTAGCCGCTGTCACGGGCTTCTTTTAACAGTGCACGCAGATCGGAGTCCTGGGTACGCTCCATGAGTTTGGTGAAGCTATCATTCAACTTGTAAGCCTTGATCATCTTGTCCTGAACGTTAGGAACGAGCAGGCGGTCTGTCATGGCGCTTAGCGCCTTCAGGCGAGCATTCTCCAATTGAAGCACCATCAGGGTGGCGTGATGCTTTGTTACTTTTTTGATATGAGATTCGAGATAAATATCCGCGGCAGGCAAGCCGTTCTTTTTGTAGAGCATAGACTGAAATGTTTTATATATCGTTGTTGAACCGGCAGTTGTGACTTTGGTATCTGTACTGGAAGAAGCGGCAGCAGCGACTCCGGATAAGGGAGCGACAGCTGTTTGGAGCAGCATGAGGATGGCGGTGGCTGTAATGAAGGTGCGCATGCCTTTACGTTTGGCAGATTGGAACGATGATGTCATAGATATGAACCTCCCGTAGTTGAGAAAATGATAGGTGTTGTTCACTAGTCACTATACATTAACCCAATTGGTGCAGGATGTGGTTGCGGAATGGTGACAAATTCTTCTGTTATTTTTAACTTTTGGAGGGTGGAAGATAGAGGAAGATTTCTGAGAAAATATTTTTTGTACAACTGGAAACTTTTGAGCCGATCGGAACGTCTTAGTTGTGCATAGGTAAATACAGGAATTAATGAAAAGAACAGCGAATCTATTTCGATGTTAACTAAATGTGAGAATGGGGATATGGGATATGAGGAAAGCGGGAGGAAAACAAGTGAAGAAGGTAATGTCAGCGCTGGCTGTATCGGCCATGCTGATGTCCGCACTTCCAACGTCGGTTATGGATGCAGCCGCGAGAATCAGCATATACATCAATGATGCAGAGTTATCATCTGCTCAGGCACCTGTCATGAAAGGTGGACGCGTACTCGTTCCGCTTCGGTCGATTTTTGAAGGATTGGATGCGAAGGTACAATACACGAACAGAACCAAAACGATTGTTGCAACTCGCGATGATCAGGAAGTTACTTTGAAACTTGGTTCCAAAACGGCATACATCAACGGGGAAGCGATATCGCTGGATGTACCTGCAAACACGATTAAGGGCAACACGATGGTTCCAATTCGTTTTGTCAGTGAAGCTTTTGGAGAAAAAGTATTCTGGAACTCACGCAATCAGCGTGTAGATATCAAGACAACAGCAACACCTCCAGTAGATGAGACACAATATGCTGCATGGAACATCTATGGTTCGGTATCCGGAAGTAACGGAGATGGTCGTGACTTGACCGTGAGCTTCACACGTCCAACTTCAGAGAAGGCGGTATCTGCTTACCGGATTATGCTGGTAAAAACTCGCGATGTGAATAGCTTCACGGAGTCCTCAGCAACTGCCGTACCTTCTGCGAACTATACATCTGTTACACCAAATGGCAGCAACCCGAAACTGACACTTAACGCGCAGACACGTGACGTGAACGGGGATTTGCTCAATAGTAATGAAACGTATCGTCTGTACGTACTGACTGTTGGTAACAGCAGCAATAATTATAAAAATGCACTGAACTGGTCTTCCCAAGCATTGAAGCTCAATAATGTGAAATCCACAGTACAGGCGGTTGCAAGTCTGCGTGCCGCAGATATTAGTGACTATGGCGATGGCCGCGATCTGGAGATTAACTTCACGCAGCCGAGCACAACATCGAACATTACGTATTATCGTGCTTTTGTAGTCAAAGCGAAGGACTCTTCTGCGTTCAATCTGGCTGCAGCGAATAAAGTGTCCAGTGCAAACTCCACGATCATATACAAAGGAAACAGTACCGCAGTGAAAAGCCAGCTGACTTCTTCGACACGGGATACGTCTGGCGAAATGATTAAAAGTGGCACAGCGTATGTGGTCTACATCTTGTCGGTAAGCACTAATACAACAACAGACAGCAAGCTGTCCGCAGCATCATCTTCACTTACGTTGTCCGTGAACACAGCAACGTCTCCAGTAATTACGCAGGTGAAGGATAACTCGGATTATGGAGATGGTCGTGACATTCAGGTGAGTTTCAACCGTTCATCAGATGAGTCCAAGGTGGCGAATTATCGCGTCTTTGTGGTGCGTAACTCGGTTGCCAGCAGCTTTAATCTGACAACGGCGAGTAACCTGTCCTCCAGTCTGTACTATACGGTGAACAAAACAGGTAACAACATTACAACGACTTTGCCTTCATCCATGAAGGACACAAGTGGTTATAATGTAACGAATCTGCAAGATTATCGCATCTTTGTGATGGCGGTGGGCAATCAGCAAAATGGATACACGAATGCGCTGTCAGCTTCCTCCACAGCTCTGAGACTGACAACGACCGGTAACGCGGGAGTCATTAGCAACTTGGCTGTTGCGGATATTGGTGACAACGGTGATGGGCGTGATCTACGGGTGTCTTTCAACAAGGCCGCGGATGAATCCAGAATCTCTGGATATCGAGTATACGTTGTTCGCTCCGGTAATGCGGGCAACTTCACACTAAGTGCAGCTAATGCGTCGAACTACTATACGCAGGTGAACAAAACGGGTGGTAACTTGTCAGTTACGCTTCCTAATGCAAATGATACAAGCGGTTCCCTTATTTCCAATAACGTTTCCTATCGTGTATTCGTTATGTCAGTAAGCAATAGCGGAAACTCAAGTCAAAATGCGTTGTCTTCATATTCTTCTCAGATCACACTGACTGCGAACACGGCTGTTACCGCTCCCACCAGTGTGACTGCGAAGGACATCGCGGATAACGGAGATGGACGTGATTTGCGTGTGACATTTAATCGATCGTCGAATGAGACGAACGTGTACCATTACCGTGTATTTGTAGTCAAAACTTCCAACTTGAGTGGATTTGATTTGTCGGAAGCTAATCGGAACTCCAACTTTAAGGTGGTAAATAAAGCTGGAGGAAGCGGAGATTACACGGTGACTTTAGACGATACCAAGGCAACAGATAGTACAACTATTCGCAATGATGAGAACTATCGCATATTTGTACTTGCGGTAAGTAATACAGGTAATTCATCCAATGTGCTGTCAACGGCCTATGCAGATGTTAAATTGTCCGTAACTATTGCAGTAGGAGTAGTTACAATTACTAACGTTGAAGTTAAGAAAGAAGAGCAAGCAGCTGGTGATGTAACGGATGTGACTTTGAGATATACGGAACCAGCTTCCAAAGCAGGCATTGGACGTTATGTTGTTATGGTTGCTCCGACAGGAAGCGCATTTGGGCTCAATGTAGCGAAGAATATAGCGAAAGAAAACAATTCCACTACAATAAAATACGTGGAAACATCTGGTGGAAATGCCATACTTCCGGGTGTACTGTCTGATATCAATGGTCAAAAAATTGAAGCAGGCAAATCATACACGGTGTATATTTTATCTGAATCAAACGACAATAATCGTGAATCAAGTTTGGCTTCATCTACATTCACTATTAATGCGAAGAAACAGACAGTAACACCAGTGCAAACGGTAACTGCTTTAGAAGCAAAAGTAACTGATAATTTAATCAATGTAAGTTTCGATAAGCCAAATGAATTAGGGATTACTCGTTACGATGTGTACATTGTTAAAGAAGGAAGCGGTTCAGGAACTGCTGGGAGAGCTTTAAAAACTGTTGATACGGGTGGTACTTCTTCAGGGACAGCAATAGTGGATATTGGAAATTCCGCCAATGATTCAAATAATATGGCTTTTGGAGCGGGTAAATACAAAGTTTTGGTAGTCTCAGTGGTGAGTGAATCGACGAAATATACATCTGTCAGTGCAGAAAGAACATTTGATATTCCGCCAGCTTCTTCTGGCAATGGTCAGGGAACTGACAATAAGGGCGCGGGAACTTCAGGTGGTAATGGCACTCAAGCATCTGCTACAAACGAGCTATCCACTACGCAGGGTTCATGATTTTAAGATAGACAAATGCGGTTGAAACGCATACTGGGTAATTGAATTTTAGGAATTCGAATCCATTAACTCCCTTTCCATACGGAAAGGGAGTCTTTATCATTCCCTCGTAGATAACGTTTAACGTTATCGCGGCAACTTCCATTTTGAAAATCTTGTCGCCAAAAAGGTTCCTTAGACCATTGCTGGAACAGGACAAACGGATGGATAATAGAAGGAATAAGCTAGAAGCCTATGAGCCGAAAGGAATGATGGAATGCTTGCATTTCGTTTGACGGGCCTGCCGGATTCCCGGTTGCCGCTGTACCTGTATTGTGTGGGCACGCAGGAAGAGAAAGTTCTGCATAGACCGGATGGATTTCCGGTGTATCAGTTGTTTTTGTCACGCGGTGGTGAAGGGCAGTTCAAGATAACGGGAAAAGGGACATGGACGATAGGCGCAGGGCAGTTATTCATCGTGGAACCCGAGGTTGCGCATGAGTATGTGCCTCATTCCAAATCCAAAGGGGAACTGGGTTATATCGGTATTGGCGGTGCATCGGCTGGATCGGTACTACAATCCGCGGGTTTGCTTCAGAACGAACCGTGCCATATCTCTGGTTTTGAAATCATCTGGTCACGGATGACCAATCTCTGGCATGCGCTGGATCAAGGAGCAACGGAGATGTGGAACACATCAACCCTGATTTACCAGCTCATTTTGGATATAGCACAATCGAAAATACCATCTGATGTCGGCATAGGAGGTATTGGATCATCTAGGGCACAGGATGGCACTGTAAAACACTCTAATCGGGAGCCCGATCCGAGCAAGGATGCACTCATCCGAGCAGTAGCATTGATGCATACGCACTATCAGGACGATCTGTTATTGAAGCATGTCGCTGACGCAGTGGGCTATTCGGTTCAGCATCTCAATCGATTATTTCATCATCATTATGGCGTGACAGGACATCAATATATGCAACGATTACGTTTGCAGAAGGCTTCGGACTGGATGGACAAGCATCCAGGAGCAAGTGTACGAGAGGCGGCAGAGACCATAGGGATGGAAGTGAACTATTTTATCCGGATGTTCAAGCGGGAGTTTGGAGAGACACCGGGCAAAGGAATCAAACATCGGAACCAGCTCCAAATGGAAAAAGACCTCACGAATTCGTGAGGCCCCTTTATCGCTTATATACGTGTTATACTGTTTTCTTTTGTCCAAATAAAGGTCTTACCGTTGCAAGTCCCACAACTCCGATCACGGCACTCACCCACGGAGCCAGTGCAAATACCGGAAGTTTATCACGTAGTGGATACCCTACAAACAGCACAAGGACCACGATGACGATGTAAATGATGATTCCCTTAAGGTTAACCTTAGGTACGGTGTTCTTGTCCGCTCCTTCATCGTCCGGTCGCTCAGCAAGGCGGCGAAGCATCTCCACCAATGCAATACCGCCAACTGCCGCAACGATCAGAGAGAACAGACTGATGTGTTGGAACGGCTCCGTATCTCCGCCAGTCCAACCCACGAACAATCCCACACATCCTTGAATCAACATGACAAAAGACAAAGCCGCCCAAGCGATCATGGCATACCACTTTGGTGTCCGTTTCACAGGTTCTGGATTCTCAGTTGGCTGTGGTTCTACAGCGTTGGCATTCTTTTTCGATGAAGCTGTTGAACTATTATCACGGGTTGGGCTGGATTTACCCACCTCAACGGCAGTCGTCTTCTCCGGTGCTGTATTTGTAATCCCTAGCTGTGCATGGATGTCTTGTTCCAGATCAGGTCCGTATAACTCGCGAGCGGGTTTGTTATCCCGCTGAGCCTGTACGATTGCTTTTCCTGCGGAGAGTATCCACTCTTCCTGTGTTCTCTCGTCCGCTGGCGCATGACGCGCAATTGTGCTGATCTCGTCATACAGTTTCACATGTTCAGGTGTCATTCGACTCATCTCAGTTATTTGCCGATTCTGTATTTCTTTAAGCTTCTTATAGGAAATCCCCAATGATTGCTCCCCCTGTCTACACACGTTCTGATCTTCCAATGGACTGAAGACCCTGACGGTATTTTAGTATACGGGAAGGGCTCTCGTTTCGCAAAGTCATTCCTTATAAAAAAGTTGCTCATGGTGGACCCATATCCATACACAGGCCAGTATAACACAGGTGCATAACAGCACCAGTTTACCGTGATGTTGAATCCATTCCAGTAGATGTTCCATGAATTCATTCCTTTCGGCCGAAGGATTCCGAGGCATATGCTGCCTATGTTTGTTCGTTTATTTTCCCCTGTTCATGTGAAAAAATACCCTCACGCCTCACAGATCTAACGATTGTGTGAAGTATGCATAAAGAGCAGCCAATTCCATCACAATAGTAGCATTTCCAACAGAAATCCAAGATTGGAGTGTGCTTGTTATGGATAAACAAACAGAATTGACGCGGAAGCTGCTACTGAACAGCAACTCCCGTGGAGTCGTGGACGAGGTTGTATCCTTTGAAGAGAACCTGGAGGATACGGAGTATGCAGAAGAACTGACAGATGGCAATTTGAAGGGAAGAAGTTTCTGGGACAATAGTGATTCGGGTCATGAGCATGAGTGGAATGGACGGGTGGAGACCCACGAGATGTTCCGTAGAAGCTACGAATAACGATCCTGTAACACTTGATTTGAATTCTAAATGATATCCGGGCCAGCTGTCATCAGCGTGGCTCATTTTTTTGTGCTTATTATCCGATAAAATGTAGATTGGTAGTCGACGTAGAAAGGGTTCTTACTTACGTTGACTTGCAGGGTACGGGATGATAATATATGAATAACATCTTAATACACACTAAACTTATCGGATTATATATATTTAATAAATGGAAGTTAACAGGCTAAGGGTGGAAAGGGGAAATCGGTATGGAACGTCAGATCAGTATCCGTCATGGACAGGAAGAATTAACAGCCACGATTCATTATCCGGTCGTGAAAGATATCAAGGAGGAGAAGAGTCAGCAACGGGTCCCTCTGGCGGTCATCTGCCACGGCTTCGTTGGTAGCCGGATCGGCGTGGATCGTTTGTTTGTAAAGACTGCACGGGAGCTGGCTGAAGACGGTTATCTGGTCTTGCGTTTCGATTATATCGGTTGCGGAGAGAGCAGTGGGGAGTACGGAGCAGAGGGACTGGAGTCCATGGTGCTGCAGACCCGTTCGGTGCTGGATTACGCGGTGAATTGCAGTGATGTAGATCCTACGCGTGTTACACTAATTGGTCATAGTCTGGGTGGTGCCGTTGCATTACTAACTGCTGTGCGCGACAAACGTGTCAAGAATCTGGTTATGTGGTCCTCTGTAGGTTATCCATTCAATGATATCGTGAAGATTACGGGGCGGGAAGTATACGATGAAGGCGTGAAACTGGGTGCGGCTGATTATCTGGGATACAAATTCACACCGACCTTTTTCGAATCTCTCGCTGAACAACAGCCATTCCAGGAAGCAGTCAAGTTTAGCGGCGATGTTCTAGTCGTGCACGGCACGTCAGATGAGATTATCCCTGTAGACTATGCATTCCTGTATCAAAAGGTATTCTGGATGCGCCAGGAAGGCCGTTGCGACAAGGAGATCATCTTCCAGGGTGATCACACCTTCTCTTCAGGTAAAGAGCGGGAACAGCTGATTACGCGTACCAGAGAGTGGCTGGGTGAACGTCAGAAGATCGAGCAGGATTGGCAACACTGGATGATATAAGTGGCAGGATTACAACTGTTTGGGGATGTCAGCTTGGAAAAGCGCCTTCTTAAGGGTAAAATAGAGGAGTAAGCATTCTATCCGTGTCTGGAGGTTGGCAGCAATGACATTACCCGCACTTTTCATTGCGCATGGTTCTCCCGCTCTGGCGGTGGAGAGCAATGACTACACTCACTTCTTGAACCAGCTTGGAGACAGGCTGCCGGCTCCGAAAGCCATTGTCGTATTTACGGCGCATTGGGATTGTCCTGAACCGTCCGTGACGATGGATGATACACATCAGACCTTGCATGATTTTTACGGATTTCCTTCTACGATGTATACGATGGAATACCCTGCATCTGGGCAGCCGGATTTAGCGAACGAGATATGTGCTTTGTTCACCCGTAGCAATCTGGCACATCAGCCGATTCGAGGCCGAGGGCTGGATCATGGCGTATGGGTACCGTTGCTCCATATGTATCCCGAGGCTAACATTCCTGTGATTGCTGTATCTGTAGACTCGCTGCGTACGCCGCAGGAACAGTATGATATTGGCCGAATGCTGGAACAGCTACGTCATGATGATGTGTTAATCATTGGCAGCGGTGGAACGGTTCACAATTTGCGATTGCTGGGCAATACGGATGAACCGCAAGAGTGGGCGGTGGAATTTGATAACTGGATCGGGGAGCGCTTGCAGCAGTGGAACACAAGAGAACTGTTTCAATATGAGAAAAAAGCCCCTCATGCACGTACGGCGGTTCCGTCGTATGGTACAGAACACATTGCACCTTTGTTCTACGCCATGGGTACAGCGGATATGTCCCGATCAGCGAAGCGTCTATTCCAGTCTTACCCTTACGGAACGCTCAGTTTGAACTGCTGGCAGTTTGGAGACGGCGTGTAACTTGGAACAGACAACAGCCTGATTATGGTTGAAGCCAGTTTGGTACGGATAACATAACGTGTATTAATGCATATAATTACAATATATAAACAAAAAAAGGTTACTGTACACCCTTGAAGGGCTACAGTAACCTTTTTTCAATATGAGGACTTATTCATGCAATAGATCTTTATTTGCGGATTTCGAACAATTCACAGTCTGTACGCGAATGATAAGCGAGCTCACTGACACTGGATTGTACTACTACGGTGTTGCTGTCAAAACGGATAATGATGCCACCGGAGTCAATCTGGTGATTATCTTTGAAAACTCGAACCTTATACTTCATATTCATGGCTTCCTGGAAGTCCGCATCGGTCTCGAGACGTCGCTGGGTCGGCATATCGTGTACTCCTTTGAAGTTCAACTTTATTTCATCATAATACGATTTTCTGTGGATGGGCAAGTCAGTCAGGCATTCAGGCTGATTTTGAAAAGTAAAAAGCCCTGCTCTCCAGGGGGATTGGGAGCAGGACCGAGAATTCTATGAATGATTGCTTAAGCTGTTTTTTGAGTAGGGCTAATCGTTGGTGTGTCTTTAGGAAGATTTCCTTTGTTGTTACGAGTGAACAATCCGCGAAGGTAAGGCAGTACCCAGTGATCCAGACCGATTTTACCTGCATTTGCACCAGCAACGACAAGGAAGATTTCCATTACAACCAGTTGAGCATTCGTGCTTACTGTTCCCGAGAAGAGGAACGCGAAGTTCATGACCATAGCCATCAGTGCTGCTAGTGTAGTGAAGCAACCGAGGATGAGACCCAAACCTACAAGGAATTCACCCAATGGGATAACGAAGTCGAACAGTCCTGCGTTTGGTACTGCGAATTTCTCAAGGAACGTTCCCCACCATGCTTGAACTGCTGGATGATCACCCGTTGTTTTTTCCAATGCCCCTGCAAGGAACCCGCCAGCTTCGAATCCGCCAGTCAATTTGCTCCATCCATGAGTCATCCAATCATAACCGATATACACCCGAAGTACTGTCAAAATCCACATTGCTACTTTGTTTTCTCTAAGCCATTGGTTTGTGCTGAACATATGAACCACTCCTTCATGGAATCTAGTGTGTGTTGTTTTTGTTTTTCTAAGTGATCACCTTTGATGTCTTTATTGTATAGTTCAAAAGTTGTTTTGTTTGTGATTAAAATCACAATCTAGTTCAAATTTTAAGTAAGGTTTGAGAAGTTCACATTTAGGACATATTTTTCTGGCTATATGCTGTTTCAAATGTGAATTTCAAGCTGTATCAAGGCCTTCTAGGCGCAGACAAATCGGATGGGGTGTGATTAAATGGAAAGAAATACGTGAAATGGTTGCCCACATGAGACATATATCACAACTTAGAACCAGGCCATATCGTTCAGGAGGTCCTCTATTGAAGCTTTTTAAATGGAACAAAGCAGCATCGACTGCATCTCTGTTTATTCTCTCATTAAGTCTTGTTGCCTGCCAAAACCAGGAGGTGGCGCAGATGCCAGTTCAGCCAGAACCGACACCTGCACCTGTACAAGAAGAACACGTGGAGGAAACCAACACGTCTCTCTATACAGCACCTCTGACGGGTCTGCCTGTAGATGAAGCGATTACGCGTCGACCACTCGCCGTAATGATTAATAATGCACCCGCAGCTCGGCCCCAATCGGGTCTAAGTTCAGCCGATATCATTCTTGAAGTTCTCGCTGAGGGAGGCATTACCCGTTTCATAGCCATCTTCCAGAGTGGAGGCGGTGCTGAGACGGTTGGACCCGTTCGCAGTATACGTCCATATCTAATTGAGCTCGGCGAGAGTTATGATGGGGTACTTGTTCACGCCGGAGGCAGTCCGGAGGCGTATTCCATTTTGCAAAGGCAGCAGAAACAGCATATGGATGAAATCTCGAATGGTGGACCTTACTTCTGGCGTTCCTCAGATCGTAAAGCCCCACATAATCTGTATACTTCAGCGGACAAGCTGAGAGAAGGGTCAGACATCAAGGGTTACAGCCATGATTTCAAGTCGCCGGTATACAATTACAACGAAGAAGGCGCGACATCCGTAGGAGAGGCAGTGAAGCAATTTAATATCCATTATTTATTGGATAGTTACCGGGTGACGTATGATTATGATGAAGTTAGCGGACGATATATGAGAATGGTGAATGGCAAGGCAGATCAGGATCTGGATAATGGGACTCAACTTGGTGCAGCAAACATCATTGTGGCAGGTGCAGATCACAAGGTGCTCGATAATGTAGGTCGGTTGTCCGTTAATTTGGAACAGGGCGGGGAAGCCATGCTTTTTCAGAAGGGCAAGATGATTCGTGGGCAGTGGGTGAAGAAGCAGGGGGATATTATACGGTTTGTTCAAGGTGGCAGTGAAGTTGCTCTTGTACCAGGTAAAACCTTTATCAGCATTGTTCCCAATCAACCGGAATTTTCCAGTCATGTGAAGCTGGCTGCGCAGCAATAAAAGGATGTAATGAAAGAAAACAATGAAACTTGTATTCATTTTGTCGTCGAAAAGGCATTATATTTGTCCTAAGCGTGAAAAGTAGAATCGTGTCGATTTTGAATTTTGATGTCGAATTGTAAACGCAGTGTAAAATCTTGACTTGAATTTACCATTATTCCAAATAATTAAGATTCATTTCAGATTAATGTGATAAGAATATAAAAAAGGATCACACCTTTTGTACAAACCATGAAACAAATATGATAAGATATCAAAGGTTGTCATTTCATGTTTCATCGGTTGTCGGCAATTTTTCTCGTAAAGGGGATAGAGCTATGAAGCTTAAGAAGAAGAAGGATATATTTTTTGAGACACTGGAGAATATGGCAGATACGGTTGTTCAAGCGGCAGATTATTTCTCCCAGCATGTTTCCAACCTTCAGGATGTGACTCTTTTTGCTAATGAAATGAAGAAGTACGAGTCGAAATGTGATGATTACGTGCATACGATCATTACAGAACTCAACAAAACATTTATCACGCCGATCGAACGCGATGATATTATGGAGCTGACAACAACACTTGATGACGTATTGGACGGACTCGAAGCAACGGCTTCCCGTTTCTATATGTACCAACTGACAGATCCAGATGATGAGTTCGTCATACAGTTTGCTGAAATTTTGCGCCAATCTGCTTACGAAATTCAGAAGGCGATCCATTTACTGTCCCAGAAAAAATTGCTCGCGATCCGTGAGTACACCATTCGTTTGAATGATCTGGAAAACCAAGGCGACGAAGTGCTGCGCATGTGTATCAAACATCTCTTCGCTACCGTGTCTGATCCGATTGAACTGATCAAGCGTAAGGAAATTTACGAACGTCTTGAGACAACAACGGATGCTTGTGAAGACGTGGCGAACGTGCTTGAATCCATCATTATGCGTAATTCTTAAGGAGCCAGAGAATAATGGAAACAACGATTTGGGTATTGGGTATAGTCGTCTTCCTTGCACTGGCGTTTGACTTCATCAACGGTTTTCACGACACGGCCAATGCCATTGCGACTTCGGTCTCAACCCGAGCACTGACGCCGCGTCGAGCTATTCTTATGGCGGCGGTGATGAACTTTGTCGGTGCGATGATGTTCACAGGTGTTGCGAAGACGATTGGGGGGAGTGTGACCGACCCCACCACGCTGGATAACGGGATAGAGGTCGTCATAGTCACCTTGATATCAGCGATTATCTGGAACCTGGTTACATGGTGGTTTGGTATTCCGTCTTCTTCCTCACATGCACTTATTGGAGCACTTGCAGGTGCCGTGCTCGTTGGCGCAGGTTCTGATAAAGTGAAGTGGAGCGGATTCATTGATATCGTCGGAGGTTTGTTATTATCACCTCTGATCGCGTTTGCCATCGGTTATGTGGTCATGACGATTCTCAAATATATTTTCGCCAAACGCAGTCCGCATAACGTGAACAAAGGTTTCCGTACGGTACAGATTTTCACGGCAGCACTGCAAGCATTCACGCATGGTACGAATGATGCACAGAAAGCGATGGGGATTATTACGTTTGCTTTGGTTGCAGCAGGTGTGCAGGATAATCTGGATGTTCCGCTGTGGGTTAAAATTTCAGCGGCAACTGCGATGGCTCTGGGTACATCCATTGGTGGTTGGAAAATCATCAAAACGATGGGTACCAAAATCTTTAAAATTGAACCGATTAACGGATTTGCCGCGGATCTGTCAGCTGCATCCGTTATTTTCACAGCAACGTTGCTTCACCTTCCAGTGAGTACAACGCATGCGATCACATCAGCTATTCTGGGTGTGGGCTCCGCGAAACGTTTCTCTGCGGTGAAATGGGGACTTGCTGGACGTATCATTATTACGTGGTTCATTACGATTCCGATTACTGGGGCACTGGCAGGATTATTGTACTGGATTATTTTCTAAAAAGAGAAGTTATCCCGAACAAATTCGGAGTTACCAGACAATCTGTTCATAACTGTGTGAATATCGGGATATGTGGATAAATATACAACCAAAATCAAGAGACGCCTGTGCATGAACGTGTGGACAGGCTGGATATGTGGATAGCCATCCGTGGAATGATAAACCAAAAGAAGATATTCCTGTGGATACAGGGAACTGTGGATAGGGAAATGAGAGAAGCCAACAGGGTTGGCTTTTTTTGTTGTCGAGTTTGAAGATACCTGTGTACAATAACGTAAAGATACAGGACAAGGACGTGGTCTAATTTATGATTCGTACACTCGCCATTACACGAGAACATCAAGTCTCCGTTAACGTACCACTTACACAGCTGGATCTGAACGATTACGCCTGGGTATGGGCCGATTTTAACCAGCCAACGGAAGAGGAAAGCCGTTGGCTGGATACATATTTTCATTTTCACCCTTTAGCTATTGAGGACTGTCTGCATGTGTTGCAGCGGCCCAAGCTCGATTATTATGATAATCTGCAGTTTCTTGTGCTGCATGCACTGAACCCGTCCACACTGGAAGCCGAGGAGGTTGACTTGTTTCTCGGATCAAACTTCCTAGTGTCTTTTCATCATGGCGTATTGGAGGAAGTGGATGAAGCGTGGGAACGCTTGTTGCACCATGCTCATGAACGAACCATTTGGGCGCGAGGTCCGGTGGCAGCAGCCTATACGGTGATGGACAAGCTGGTCGATCATTATTTTCCGTCTCTATTTGCGATTGAGGATGAACTGGCCGAACTGGAGAACCGGGGTGGACAGGAGTCAGTTGAAGACTTGATGAACCAGGTGTTTGATCTGCGGACTCGATTGCTGAAGCTCAGACGAACGGTAGTACCGATGCGGGATCTGCTCTATCGGGTGGTCAATTCCCAGCATGTACAACGAACAGGCGAACATACGGCATATTTTACCGATATCTATGACCATTTATTGAAGCTGACGGATATGATTGAAGCCGATCGGGAGATGACCGCTGACCTGCGCGATAGTTATATTTCCCTGAACTCCAACCGGATGAATCAGATCATGAAGACACTCACGGTGATTACGACTGTATTTATGCCGCTCACACTGATCGCGGGCATTTATGGCATGAACTTTGCCTATATGCCTGAGCTTCAATGGAAGTTTGGGTATGGTGCGGTGTTACTGTTGATGTTTGTGCTTGGCGGAAGCATGGTGGCCTGGTTTGTAAAACGGGGCTGGTTTAAGTGAGAACCAGTGTAATCAGATGTTAGTAACATAAACTTGTAATAACGTGTATCCACAGGTAAAATATAACGATATGTGAATAGATTCTGGATGAATTATCCATACATATCATTGTGGAAGGATGGGATACGATGAGATTGGCAGAGGCTCTTGTACTGCGTGCAGATGAGCAGAAGAAGATAGCTCAGCTTAAGCAACGTCTGGAACGCGTAGTTAAAGTTCAGGAAGGTGAACAGCCAGCAGAGGACCCACAGTTGCTTATGATTGACCTGGAGAATACGATCCGGAGCCTGACGGTATTGGTTAAGAAAATTAATAAGACCAATGCACAGACTGACTTCACAGCTGGAGTTACGCTTGCAGATGCCCTTGCAGAGCGGGATGGAATCATGCAAGAAAGAGCATCGTTTAACGAAGTTTTGCAGAATGCGTCCATTCGCCAGGATCGGTACAGTCGTTCTGAAGTGAAGTATGAGCGAACCGTGAACATAGCAGATATTCAACATAAAGTGGATAGCCTTTCGAAATCCTACCGGGAACTGGATTTTAAAATTCAGGAGAAGAACTGGACCATAGACTTAATCGAGGAATAAAACTGCGTCGGTAACCCTATCCAAATGAAGCGAGCATAACCCACCAACGGGAAGTTGGAAACCTGGTAGACGCTGGGCCATGTCTAACCCACATCATTATTTAGCCCAATATTGTTACAAGAATGCGCAGCATGGATGTATCGTGTATCTTTCTAATTGTTACGACCATATGCAGGTCTTTGGATAGCGGTGAGGGTGGGTAAGGGGAATTGCAGTTTGAACTACATATGAAGAAGGCCACTGGGCCATGATCTCGGGCAGTAATAAATGTCGGGAGATGATGTTTGCCAGGTGGCCTTTCTGATTCTTCTATTAGAAGTTTTGAAAAAATGTATCCACATGTGAATAACTATTCCGCTTCAACAAGCTGTGTATAACTTATGATGACTTCCTTTTACTCCATTTCAAGAACAAAAGAAGTTGTAGCTGCTTCTTTGCCATTCACAAGAATGGTAAGCGTATGCAGACCGGCATAATATTTTCTCGTTGTGATGACTTTGAAGGATTGTTTGGTGGCTACCTTGGTTCTGCCTGTCGGGTACATTTTATCGGAGCATTTGAACCGTTTGGGGGCCTGCTTGCCGTTTGCCTTCATATAACCCATCTCATATTCAATTCGCAGCATCTGGGACTCGCCGCTCTCATTAACGACATCGAACGAAAAATGGAGATCCTCGCCAATGCTAATCGTATCCTGGACAAGCTGAAGCTGCTCAATGTGAATCGAATCCTGCTCGTTATAACCAAAAAGACTCAGTGCTTTGTTATGTCCTTTCTTCAGTAATGACCTGCTGGCATGCCGGACAATCCAGTCTGTGTGTGCATGTTGTCCGTACCAGGTCGTGGCCAGATCCATAACCAGTTCAGGGTGGTCCTTGGAGATGTCATTCAGATGATTGGCGACACTTTTGCGAACATAGAGGGACTCGTCCTGTTTCAATGCATGCAGAATCGGAAGTACAGGTGTTGGATCAGTGATAAAGTTCTGGAGTTTCGCACCCCATGGCAAACGTGGCCGGCTGCCCTCACTGGCAAGTCTGCGGATATGCTCGTTGTTGCTCTCTGCCCACGCCATCATATGTTTCATCGTTTGGATTGGATAAAGTTCAATAAACGGGCGTACCGCGAACTCCGAGCTGGAATAAGGTGTGAAGAGGGTCAGATACTTCATGGATAACTCGTAATCCTCTGGGTCAAGTCCGTTCACTTCGATAAAATCCGGTACAAACAGATATTCAACGCCTCTCATCGTAGGGGCGGCTTGTTCGATAATATGTAATGCTTCCTCATAATTGTCCGGCAGTACCTGGGTCAAAGCCAGTGTGATTCTGCGAATGCGCGCTTTGAATTCCAACTGTTCCCAGCCTTCGGCGAAAACCAATTCATGAAATTGCTGTGTATCCAGCTTAGGGTAGAATTGACGCATCTGTTCGCCGGTCCGATCGATTAATGCGGGAGTGTATTTGTCTTTGATAAGTTCCATGGTCCGCCTCCTTTAGTTACTATCCAGTATACCTCAAATTACAGAAATAAGAACGTAAGTTCCTGAAATTTATTTGTATACGGATGAACGGTGTTAAGGCACCCGCCTTCTGTAAGGGGGTGCCTGAATTTTTTTTAACCTTTGCGACTTTTGGGACGGCGCTTTGTGGAATTGGATTTGCGACGGACTGGAGTTGGATTGCGGCGACGTGTAGCATTCGTTGTTTTGTTCCGACGTTTGTTTTTGCGTTTGCGGGACGGCTTATATTCTTCATAGTCTGCATCGGCCGCGCTGCTATCCGTTTTTCCTTTTCCAAAAGGCAGAATGCCCATAACGAGTTTCATCATCGGAGCCATCTGCTGGATCCCACCGACGACCTTTTGCATTTTGCCTATTCCACTCATGATTCCATCAATACCGCCGAAGCGGTCGATCATTCCTTTTAACTCACCGATGTTGGCTAATGAAAAGCCGGAACTGCCAGTAGCAGGCGCCGTTACCGGGGCTGGGGGAACAACCTGAGCTGCACCTCCATAAAAGTTCCCGCCAGCCACACCCTGCCCATAGGGTACGACTGCAGAAGCTTCGACTTCACCAAAGCCCGGGTAGTGTGGTTCTACGCCAGGATACATCGGTTGAATCTGAGTTTCATTTAAAGACCGTGGAACCACACCGGGCGGCATATAGGCAGAAGTATGCGCCTGCCGATGAGCATGAGAAGACGGACGCTGCCTTGGTGCTGGCTGGCGGTGATAATAATGCTGTGGCATGAACGATCACGTTCCTTCTATGTTGGATTTCGGAATTGCGTTCCATGAGTTGCATGACAGATGTACATCATAGACCCTTGTGGAACTCCCTTTTGTTATACTGTATGTCATTCGCGGAGAGACGGCGTAGGCGGGTATCCCGGAAAACGGGATATTTGCGGATTTGGGCGCATGTAAGATGGCAGGTTCACGAAGAGTAAAATGCAGTTTAGACACAAAATTGTAACATTTAGGAGGATTGAAATCCTACATAAGTAATCGGATATATACAGGTGAAAACTGGGAAAAAGCGCGGAAATTTCGCCCGATGTACGCGAGGGGAGGACAATAGTACCTTTTGTAAGCGGTAACATGTATTTTTATTCTGTAGTGCGTGAAATCGGTAACGCTTGAAATACCAACTCAGGGTGAGTACAATGTAGGTACACAGTAACCGCTAGGGGATGATGATGAAATGCAGCTGAAAAAGCTAAATGATAAAAGCATTGAACAACTATTCGAGGCTATTTTGACGCTAAAAGATATTGAAGAGTGTTATGTTTTCTTTGATGACCTCTGCACAGTTAACGAGATCCAATCCATGTCCCAGCGGCTGGAAGTGGCTCGTATGTTGGGTAAAGGCAATACGTATAACCAGATTGAAGCAGAGACAGGTGCGAGTACAGCTACAATTTCACGTGTGAAACGCTGCCTGAATTACGGTAATGATGGTTATAAAATGACGCTGGAACGCCTGGGACGCTAACATGAAGAAGCCGGGTGTACTCATCATCAGTCACGGTTCACAGGAGCAGACCTGGGTGGAATCCGTCGATGACGCGATCTCCCGGTTGAATCTGCCTGTTCCATTACCGGTTGAAGCCGGTTTTCTTGAACTTGTGGAAGGACGCCTGATCCAGGACGGTATCGACCGACTGGAAGCACAAGGCGTAACCGATATTCTGGTCGTACCTCTATTTGTTTCGTCCGGCAGTACACATGTGGATGAAATTGAATATGCCATTGGTGCAAAGGAAACACCTGATCGCGAAACGGATCTGGAACCGTTCGATGTGAAGGCTCGGGTTCACTTCGGTTATCCGGTGGATAACGATCCGGATATTGCCGTGATGGTGTGGGACAAAGTCCGAGTACTGTCGCAGCAACCGGAGGAAGAAACGATTCTGCTGGTTGGCCATGGGAGTATTCATGATGGTTTTCGCGAGCGTTGGGAAGCCGGAATTTCTTCCCTTGCAGAGCGTGTGCAGGAAGTTAGTGATGTAGCCCATACGGATTATGCATTGCTGAATCCGGAGAGTGTGTACGACAAAGTGAAGTATTGGAGCGAAGAGCGGGGGAACCGAGTCATTGTGGCGCCGCTGTTTTTGAGTGCCGGTTATTTCACGAGGAACGTTATCCCGGGTCGGTTGCAAGAACTGAACTATGTGTACAGCGGTGAGACACTGTTGCCACATCCATTGCTTGGGCAGTGGCTGGAGCGCCAGATCCAGATTTTGCTGGAGAGATGTAATGAAGTTAAAGCTTCTTCTTGAAGTGATCGCTTTGGCATAGGTGTGTGATCGCATCGCTCGTAGTAATGCAGTATCAATTGATTTGAACTCCATAGCTTCATAAACAATCAAACCACGTCGAAGGACGTGGTTTTTGTTTGTTGTAGATCACTTGAAAGAGATTGGGTTATCCATTAATGGGTGCGTGCAATTGCAGATGTAGCTCCAGTAAATTTATTAATTGGTCAACGATCTCCTCGGCCGGATAAGGCATGGAATTCATAATCCACCACTCCAGGAGGCCCACAGCAGCGGAAGCAAGAAACTGTATGGTGATCTCTTTTTTCATACCTTCCTGGATGCCACAGGCATCCATCTGTTCCTCCACTCCCTGGACCAACAATGTCATCAACTTACTACGGAACGCTGGAATACCTTTTTTAGTTAGAAGTGTGGTATAGGTAGAGGCATGCTGTTCCAGATAACTGAAGGTTCGGAGCAACGCATCCTTGGCCGTAACGGGTGTTGTAGTAGGGCTTTCGATCATACAGGCATCCAACAACCGCTGCAAATAGGTCTCAATGCATTGATCCAACAGGTCGAACTTGTCAGCGTAATGCAAATAGATGGTTCCTCGGTTTACATTAGCCCGATCAGCAATATCGTTTATCGTAATTTGCTCGAATTCCTGTTCCTCCAGTAACCCCACAAAAGCTTCGATTATCGCCTTTCGTGTCTTAAGTACTCGTCTGTCCATGGCCCCTCCTATGATGGTTTTCAACAATAAGGAATCATTCGTTGATTATTCAACAAAAACGGATATTTTAACGATTGAAGCACAGTAGGTGCTTTGTTACTCTTATTTTATCAACAAATGTTCATAAAACAACGATTATTTATAAACTATGAAATTGAGGGATAACCAATGAAAGTATTAGTGTATGGTGCAGGTGTTTTGGGCAGTCAACTGGCACAGGTTCTGGTGCGCGGCGGCAATGATGTTACTATTCTGGCTAGAGGGAAGCGGGCAGAGGAGCTGGAGAAGGATGGAATCGTCATCCGGCATATTTTTCAATTCAAAACGACAGTTGATCAGGTTCGGGTAGCCAGAACGTTGGAAGTGGATGACCAATATGATCTGATTTTTGTTGTCATGAAATATAACGATTTTCCTTCAGTGTTACCTGTCCTGGCAGACAATCAGAGCAGCAATATTGTGATTGTGGGAAACAACGCAGATGCAAGAAGCATGCAAAACTTTTTGGAGGAAAACAGCAGGGTAGCAAAACAGGTCGCGTTTGGATTCCATGTGAGTGCAGGGAAGCGGGAAAAGGACCGCATGTTATCGGTCGGTGGAGGCAACGGACAAATGGTAATCGGTAGTCTGGACGGAGAGATAGGCTTTAAACCTTTGCTGGACCAAGCTTTCCAACATGTGAAATACAAGTTAAATGTTCTGAGCGATATTGATGCCTGGCTGAAAAGCCATATCATCCCCATTCTGATGCTTAATGCGGTGAGCTTTAATGAGGAGCGTGAGTTGATCAAGTTGGACGGGAATAGAAAGCAAATCCAACATATGATTGGGGCGATGGATGAAGGCTTTAGCGTACTTGAGGCTATGGGCATAACGATTATACCGGAGATTCAGGCTAAAATGATCCGCAAGCATCAACGGATGTTGTACCTTCTGTTGAAGATCTATAGCATGCTTCCGGTTCATAAGCTGGTCGCGGGTTCTTTTGGAGAGATTGAGGCGTTAAATAATGCATTTAACGATTGGAAAAAGACAACAGGCACCCCGACTCCCCATTGGGACGTGCTGAAAAGAGATTTTACTCCCCTTAAATGAAGTGTTGCTCATTAACCCAATACCGACTACAATAAAACCAACTAATAAAATGGGGATAAGGAGATATACAGATGCGGGAAGTACCTATGCGCTATGTGAAAGCAAATCAGGTTGGTATTGTATTGTTTGTTTTGCTCTCGTTTGTGTTCAATCCTCTGGTAGTTCTGGGCGTGCTGTGGGTCATTCAGGTGGTTGGTCTGGCTTCCAGTGGCAAGCTTAATCTGTTTGTGCAGATTGGGAAAGCTGTGTTGACTGCTAAAGGTACAGAGACGCAGGCGGTGGAGCTACAGCGATTCAACAATATTCTGGCCGTGCTCTTCCTGTCTCTGGCACTCATCTCGTTCTCGCTTGGCTGGGTAGCCACAGGTTATGTATTCTCCGTCATGCTTCTCGCGGCTGCAAGCGCGGCGCTGCTGGGTTATTGTGTAGGCTGCACCGTCTATTTCTGGTATAAACAGCTGCGTGCAGGTAGAAAAATTGGATTTTGAAGTTGGCTGAAGAAGTGATACAGGTATCCGGGATACTACGATAACTTCATAACGAAATCCCCCTCAAGTGAGCTGCCACTTGAAGGGGATTTTTTTTATCTGAACCAGGCCTTATTTAAATTGTTGGTAAAATTGTTATCGTTGAAAGGCACGTTGGCGCTACCGAAGTTTGTTGTGTTGAGTGCATTTCGTGCCGCAGAAGTCAGATCGTCCCATCCGATTAATGGTTGTGTTCCCCCAACAGCGTTGGTGACGCCGAGCTCATGGTTCAGCGGCCAGGTACTATTATAGGAAATCAACGGATGGTTACCTTGTGTATTGTTATTGCTCGGTGTAACTTTTGTAAACTGGCCGTGACCGGAATATGCGATAGAGAGGATTTTGGAATTGGCAGCTGCCGGATTATCGACCCACACGACGATTCCTTCCCAATCATGACGATGGCCGAGTCCAGAGGAAGGGGAGTCTTTGGGGAAATACCACGAATACATGATAGCCCAAACCCCATTGTGCCATGCGGAGCGGGAGTAGATCTGCCCTGTATTTGAGCTACAGTTCCCGTTCGATGACCCGGACGTATTCAAGCCAGCGCTGGTATTGCCCTGTTGATCCACTGCGGGAAAAGGGACACAACCATGATAGACCTTCAAAAACGGCTGAAAACGCTTGGCTGCTTGTTGCATCACGGTGACTGGTGAGACTTCCTGGAATCCGACAACCTGATCATGATTGATTTCTGCTGCTTCAACAACGGTGACCCAAGGAATACATGCCATAAGTGAGACCAGGAGCATTAACACGATTTTTTTCATTTACACATCTCCTTCAAGGGTATGATGTAGTGCTAAGTCGAGGGTTCACTAAAACTATATTGGAAAAAGGTTTATGTTATTTATCTTTTCATCTTAAGATTTGTAAATTTGTAGCATATCTATGTCATAATCATATGAAGATCATCGAAATCGAAGACTAATTCCTGTCCAAGCGGGCAGAATGGTTGATTAATGAGACTATTTTACATAAAAGGTAGTGGGGAAGATTCAGGATCGGTGCGTGAGGTTTATTGGGTAATGGATGGTTTAGTAGGTACGTATATGAAAAAATATACTTATAGATTACAGAATTCCCGAACGAGAAAGCCCAATTCTTTAGATGTGGGATGAAAGTGAGGTCGGATACGGAGTATCACTATTGTGATGCTTCAAGTATCCGAAATGTCTGCCTTCTTAATTTTTTTAGTTTGTTTCAATTCATCTATTAAACTGATACAATATAGATATGAATGAATATAGAAGAACAAACACAACCGTATCTTTGTTGAACTATCATTTTGTGTTCTGCCCACGATACAGAAGAAAGATATTTCTCAAATTAGAGGTAGAACAGCGCTTCAAGGAACTGGTGCATGAGGTATGTGCAGAGCTTAAAATTGTGATTGTTGCCATGGAGTGCGACAAAGACCATACACATATGTTTCTCAATGCACTTCCAACATTAAGCCCTGCTGATATCATGGCAAAAATAAAAGGAGTCACATCAAAAAAACTACGAGAAGAGTTTCCACACCTTCTGCATTTGCCCAGTTTGTGGACACGTTCCTATTTTGTTTCTACCGCTGGAAATGTATCAAGTGAGACCATCAAGCGTTATGTTGAACAACAAAAGACAAGGGGGTGAAGTAACTGTCTCAGACCCTAACGGTTAAGGTAAAGCTGCTGCCGACTAAAGAGCAGATCCAACTATTGCAACAAAGTAGTCATGAATATATCCGAGTTGTTAATACACTCGTGGCCGAGATGGTAGAAGAAAAGAAAAGGTTGAAGAAGACAACAAAAGACATTCCTGCTAATCTACCAAGTGCAGTAAAAAATCAAGCGATTAAAGATGCGAATAGTGTCTTCTCTAACAAAGTTAAGAAAAGTAAATACGCAATCATACCGATCCTAAAGAAACCGATTTGCGTATGGAATAACCAAAACTATTCTCTTGACTTCACGCACATTTCCATTCCATTCATGGTAGAAGGAAAATCTAAGCGTTTAAAAATTCGTGCATTGTTCATCGACAAGGACCATCGAAACGTTGACCTTTTGAAGCATAAACTTGGTACGCTCCGTGTCACGAAAAGCTCAGGTAAGTGGATAGCCCAAATTGCTGTCACCATGCCAATAACTGAAAAAACGGGTATGCGGATTTTGGGCATTGATTTAGGGCTGAAAGTCCCTGCCGTAGCCATCACAGATAATGATCACGCTCGATTCTTTGGGAATGGGCGAGAAAACAAATACAAGAAACGGAAGTTTCGTAGTGTTCGTCAAAAACTAGGAAAACAAAAGAAAGTGAACGCTATTCGCAAGTTAGATGATAAAGAACAACGATGGATGAAAGACAAAGACCACAAAGTCAGTCGTGAAATCGTTAATTTCGCAGTCGAAAATAAGACTTCTGTCATTCGCTTAGAGCAACTAACGAATATTAGGCAGACGACAAGAACAAGTCGTAAAAACGAAAAGAATCTACACACATGGTCATTCTACCGTTTGGCACAATTCATTGAATACAAAGCAAACATGGCAGGGATCAAAGTGGAATATGTGAACCCTGCATATTCAAGTCAAACCTGTCCAGAGTGTTCAAAAAAGAACAAGGCGCAAGATAGAAGATATACGTGCCCATGTGGATTCAAGAGACATCGTGATATCGTTGGGGCGATGAATATTCGCTACGCAACTGTGATTGGCGGTAACAGTCAATCAGCCTAAGATGCTATATGCACTGTCTTAGGAGGGGTAATGGCATACCCTAATCTTAGCATCTGTCCAAAGCAGAAATGAAATGAGGACGTTAAGCTTAGCTAAGAATCCCAATCACTTTAGTGATCTTGCCCCTTTAGGGGTGGGAGTGTCAAAGGCTAGGACATCTTTACATTTGATGATATGATAGGAGTTAAAGGCTTTGGCATGAGACGGAATTCCTGATGCATAGATATAGGTAAGACGAAAGATTAGAGCAACATTAACGGAAGTTCATTATTGTGTAAAAAATATGCCCTTTTGTGGACTGATGCAACGTAAGAATATGAGGTCGTTTAGACTCATGGATAATGTGGAATAGGTGGCGTATGAGATGAAAAAAGCTCGCTTAATATATAATCCGACCTCAGGCCGGGAAGAAATGAAGAAACGTCTGGCTGACATTTTGCAGCGTTTGGATCAAGGTGGTATTGAAGCTTCATGTCACGCAACAACGGGCGAAGGTGACGCAACCCGGGAAGCCGAACTCGCGATTGAGCGCGGATATGACATGATTATTGCTGCTGGTGGCGATGGCACGTTGTACGAAGTGATTAATGGTATGGCGGAGCGGGAGAACCGTCCTCCGCTGGGTGTGTTTCCTTTGGGAACGACAAATGATTTTGCACGTGCACTCGGCATTCCGAGACAGTGGGAAGATTACGTGGATCTGGTCATTAACCAGCAGCTTCGTCCGCTCGATCTGGGCAAAGCAAATGATAAATATTTTATCAACATCGCCGGCGGTGGATCACTGACTGAACTGACCTATGAAGTACCGAGTCGTCTGAAAACGATGATTGGGCAACTGGCCTATTATATGAAGGGTATTGAGAAAATGGCGAGCCTGTCTCCCCAGGAGCTGATTATTCGCGCCGACGGTCAGGAAGAAATCCATGATGAATTCATGTTATTCCTCATCGCCAATACCAATTCGGTCGGGGGATTTGAGAAGTTGGCTCCAGGTGCAACCATTGATGATGGTCTGTTCGATGTCATTTGCGTGAGGAAATGTAATTTGGCTGATATGATCCGCCTCGTAACGCTTGCGCTGCGTGGGGAACATCTGAACGACAAGAAAGTGGTTCATTTCCAGACGAGTCATATGGAAGTTACGTCCCCGGGATATGTACAATTGAACCTCGATGGAGAGTTGGGCGGCACGCTGCCTGCTACGTTTACGAATTTGCGTCATCATCTGATGTTGTATCGTTAAACTTGGCACTTGGCGGAGAATGTGGTCGCTTGCGGAAAGCGTTAATGCCGCAGTGGTTGTTGTATAGCATCGCACAAGTGGTGAGGAGAGTTGGATTCAGCTCTGCCGTAAGGCGTGATGGAAGTGCATTTTCCAGTTGCTGTGTACGGTGGGATCGCGTATAATCTCATGTGGTCACTGTGTGTTGAGCTTAACGAACTCAGAAAGCCTTAATGTGGCGAAATCGCTTAAGTTGCGAATCTAACGAATCTCAGCGTTGTTATTTTGGAGAAAATGAACGAAAAAGGTCGGAAAACACCATTCGAAATGATATAACGTTTCTGAAATTCATTAGAAATTCGGAACGTTATTTTTTGATGTGATACCATATAAGAAGAAAGAAGTGAATGTACGTTGTCTAATACGAACCGCAGCGGTCGTGGAAAAAACCGCCGGAATTCGGCTGCCTCTCAGGGGCAAGGGAACGCTTCAGCGTCCCGTCAGCCAAGTCAATCATCTCGTCCATCTACACGTCAGCAGGGAAAAGAGGTGCGGCCACAAGGCGCATCTCTTTCTGCCGTTCGTCCAAAGGGAAGAACGCGTGAATCTGCACCAATCGAAGGACTGCCCGTTAGCAAAAATGAAGAGACCGTCATCGACATCATTGGCATGAACCATGACGGTGAGGGTGTAGGTCGTGCGAATGGATACACGCTCTTTGTGCAGGGTGCGCTTCCAGGTGAAACCGTGCGTGTGCGTGTGATGAAAACCAAGAAGCAGTACGGCTACGCCAAACTGCTGGAAATCGTGAAAGCAAGCCCAGATCGAGTGTCAGCGCCTTGCCCAATCTACGATCAGTGCGGCGGCTGCCAGATCCAGCATATGAGTTATGCCGGACAGCTTGCGTGGAAACGCCAGTTGGTGATCGATAATTTGCAACGGATTGGCAAATTGAACGTGATGGTGGAGGATGCAAAAAATACGGAACAGGGTATTCGCGTCCTTCCTACGATGGGTATGGACGAGCCGTGGCGATATCGGAACAAGGCACAGGTGCCCATTGGTGTGACCGAGGGTGGTCTGGTAGGTGGTTTTTACGCCAAAGGAAGCCATCGCATCATCGATATGGAGAGTTGCCTCATTCAGCATGAGCACAATGACGAAGTGGTCGCAAAGGTTAAAGAGATCGGCAATCATTTTGGAATTAGCGCCTACAACGAAGAGACAGGTCGCGGCTTATTGCGCCATGTGGTTGTGAAGAAGGCATTCCGTACTGGCGAGATGATGCTCGTACTGGTCACGAATGGTCGAGACATTCCGTACAAAGACGAATGGATTGGCAGTATCCGTGAAGCGATTCCGCATGTGGCAAGCATCTGCCAGAACGTGAACAAGAAACAGACCAACGTCATCTTTGGCGATGAGACCCGCGTCCTGTGGGGCCGTGATGTAATCTATGATTATATCGGTGATGTGCAGTTTGCGATCTCTGCGCGTTCGTTCTATCAGGTGAATCCGGTGCAAACGGAAGTACTGTATGGCAAAACGGTAGAGTACGCTGGACTGAGCGGCAAAGAGACAGTAATTGATGCCTATTGCGGCATCGGAACGATTTCTCTTTTTCTCGCGCAACATGCGGATCAGGTGTATGGGGTAGAGATCGTGCCTGAAGCGATCGAGGATGCGCGGAGCAATGCTCTATTGAACGAGATGCGCAACGTCAAGTTCGAAGTTGGTGCCTCTGAGGACGTCATCCCGCGTTGGAAAGAACAAGGCATCGAAGCTGACGTCATCGTTGTCGACCCACCACGAAAAGGCTGCGACCCGCGTTTGCTCGATACCATCCTGGAGATGAAGCCGGAACGCGTGGTTTACGTGAGTTGTAATCCGAGTACGCTGGCACGTGATCTTCGTGTGTTGGAAGATGGCGGCTATCGCACCGTGGAGGTAACGCCGGTGGATATGTTCCCGCATACGGTGCACGTTGAATGCTGTGCGTTGATAGTTAGAAGTAAAGAATAAGCAGAAGGGTTCGAGAATCTGTAAAAGATTCTCGGACTCCCGTCTGCTTTAATTTCGATACGATCGATCAATCTATGAAGGATTTCTGGCGTAAGCTCCTTGAAAGATAGGAACTCCTCAAGGGTTTTCTTCAATTCCGAAAAAGCTAAAGTATCATCTTGAATTTGAAGCGATTCATCGTATTGGCATTTTTTCTGCATCAGTTCGTCTATTTCCAGATTTATAGAAGTAACGTATTCATCATATTCTCTTTTTGGCATATCTCCATCAAAATGCTTATCATGAGCTTGTTTCTTCCGATTTCTCAACTTTTCCATTTGAGTATCTAATGTTCTGAGCACTTTTTCATTCTGTTGCTTTTGCTTTCTTAACTGGTTCTCAAGCTTTTTAATCACAGCATCATTACTTAAATTGGAAACAAGCATTTGAATATCATGTAGAATAACAGAGATCAATTCGGTTTCACGAACGAGATGATCGGTACATTTTTTACTTCCATATTTATTATAACTACCGCACAAGTAGCCTTTGACATTCTTCTTAAAGTGCATGCCACGTCCACAATCGGCACAATATGCGGTATTTGTAAATAGATGTGCCTCTGATTGCGGTCTCGTCCGTTTTCTACTTTCAAGTAATTGCTGAACAACTTCAAAGTCTTTTCTTGTAACAATTGGTTCGTGGGTATCTTGGACGATGATGAAGTCCTTCGGGTCTTTATAGTTCCTATTTTTGTTTGTTACACTTTTAGTTGTTGATCGGCATTGTACCAGATCGCCCACATAATGGGGATTCGTAAGAATTCCACGAACCGTAGATCCTCCCCACATTTCAGAAGCGTTTTTCTTTCCAGCAATTTGTGACGGTGTAGGAATGCCTTCTTCGTACAACTCACGAGCGATACAATCATGTCCTTTTCCCGCCAAATAGCCTCTATATATCCGCCTAACAATATCGGGAGTTGGGTCATTACGAACATATAATCGACCGTCTTTTAGTCCATAACCAAGCGGCGGAATTGAACCTTTAAATTCACCACGTTGGGCTTTAAGTTTGAAAGTCGTTTTTACACGATCACTAATTCGTTGGGACTCCTGTTCATACATCCAAGCATAAAGCCCGAACATATGAACATTACCTTCGGGAGTATTAATGGCATTGTCTAACGTAATAATATCAAGGTTATGATTTAGGATAACATCTCGAATCTCGTAAGATAAACCTCCGTTTCTTGCAAGCCTCGAAAGCTCTTTTGCCAAAATCATATCGAACTTTTTCGCCTTTGCATCGGTTATAAGTCGTTGTAAAACTGGGCGTTTAGAAGTTGTTCCCGATTCAATTTCGACATAAAAGTCGAATACAGTCCAACCTCTTTCCGAAACGTATTTGAGAAATAGATTCTTTTGATTTTCAAGCGAAGTTTTCTGTTCTTCTTTGTCAGTTGAAACTCGTACATATATTGCACATCTCATGCGGCATTCTTCCTTTCGTCATGAGATGTGACCGTATTCACCTGATTATGATCGTAATAGGACCTGATTAAACTGTCAACTTTCTCGTCAATCAAGGTTTGCATGATGTCCTCGAAAGACATTTTGTGTTCAATATTGAAAATTCGCTCAACTTGCATATTAATTCCTCCTCCGATTATTTAGTTTGAGTGCATGCTGGATAGTCGGAAGGATTCGATACACATTTCTTCCACAAACGAGTATGAATCGTATTTCTATCACTTCACCGATGAAATCTGCAGTATTTCGTTTCAGTGATTTGAGTATATGAAAAAAACAAGCCTTTGAGTTTGAAAAACGGTTCGACTAATGTCTTAGCTTTAGTGATATAAAGCGTTTAAGTAATAAACATTAACGCAACCTACTGTTTTAGTCTTATATTATTGGGCTTTTTTTGTTTTATGCTTTAGAGCACTCTTAATCCTTTTTGACATATCTTCACGCATTTTTTGAGTAATATATTCAAGTAATCTGAGTTGAATCTGATCATATTCCCCATGAGTTACTGTTACAAATGGGACATTTGCTTCATTTAATTTATTGGTTAGATTGTATAGATCTCTAACAGATCTGCTTATAGTTTTAATGTCATAGGCTACAACAGCTTGAACATTTCCATTATTAATTTCGCATAAAAGTTGTTGCAATCTATTTCTATTTAAAGACGTTCCACTTACATCGTTATCAATGAATAACTCCACTTCGGCATCTTTTCCAAATTGTTCTTCTACAAAGTTTAAGCATATTGCTCGTTGATGCTCTACTGATTGATATTCACCTTTATTTTGAGCGGCTCTTGCAGTTCGGACATAAATTGCAATTTTTTGATGTTTATTCATTTTCCTCATTCCTCCATTGTTTCGTATTTTTTGAGAACCTATGTTCTAAATTATAATACGTTGATGATCTTGTCTACGGCTTATGTGTTCGAGGTTTTTTGATTTAAAGCGTTAAAGCGAGATATGCTTATATAGAAATATCGCTACCTGCCAATGCATGGAGCCTTTTTTTGTTTTCCTTCGTCAATTGAGTTATATCGCCAACTGAGGAGTCTATAATACAAAAATACGGGAAGAGGGGCTTCGCTCGTCGAGAGACTTCCAACTTCACCTTCTCCCTATGGGAGTATCGGTTCAGTAGGAATCTCTATCACTTCGTTGCATTCGCCTGTGGCGACCGTTCACCCTTCGGGATTCACTATGAAACGAAGTGCGACTCGCTCGCCCCTTGGGAAAACCAGTTGCGCATTCTGGGCAAGCATCTCTTTACGAGACGCACATGTGACCCTATATCCCGCTTGAAGCTTCAAAGGAGGGATACTGTTATGCCGAGAAAAAGCAAGCCTTGTATTACGCAATTTTTTGAGCGTGATCGTTTAGCTTTTACCGCCCTATTCCGTACAGGGCATGTTAGTCTTGAGCACCTACGCCAATGTGGATTGGCTGATTCAAGAATCAAGAATTTGATACGGGATGGTCATTACGAAAAGGTAGTCTATAAGCATTCTGGTAAGATCAAGGAATGTTACAAACTCACTAAATTAGGACGTGCAATGGGATGTCGACTCTGGGGGTTAGAAAGAGCATATCATGCTCAGAATCCAACTCATGATATAGCGATTGCAGAAAAATATTTTAGTATTTCAGTAGAATGTCGTGATCAGTGGGCTACGGAAAGTCAGATTCGTGACAAGTTTCAGGAGAAATTAAATGATCTGCGAAATCAGGGGAAAGAAGAAGTTGCAAAGGTTTACGAGGATATGCTTAACAGAGGTTTAATATCGATGCCTGATGCCTTGTATGTCGACATAAACGGTATGGAGATTGCATTTGAAGTAGTTACAAATACCTACGGACAGGATGAGATGAGGGCGAAAGAGGCACTCGTGGAAATTATGAATTATCGTTACGAAACAACCAGAGTATAGGAGGTGAAATAATGGGGAATTCCAATTCAAATAAGCAGTTTGTTTGTGAACGGTATAGTGAATATTTATATATCATCTACCATTTCGGTAACAAGGTCATCCTAATTAAACAGCTCTATCGATATGCTCAAGAATTCGGCTTAGCAAATAGTTATTCAGCTTTCTACGGACATATTAAGCAACTGATTAATGCTGAAATCATACGAAAAGAAGCGTTTCTTGCTTATGGCAGGAAAACACAGCTTCACATGCTAACCTTAAAAAAATTCGGAATTCGGTTTGTTGAAGGGAAGGTTAGTAGTCAATACGTTGCGGCTGTTCCAAAGGCGAATTCAAATGAGCGTATTCTCGTTTCAATATTCAAGAATTGTTATATTTTAAATAAGATTATTCCTCGAATTTGCAAACGAGGCAGAAATGTTACTTTTGAGCAAATGATCGCCTTGGTTAATCAATACAATAGCAACATATTGAATGCCAGAAACCAAGGCATTGAACTGTTGTACAAAATCCAAGATAGTTCAGCAGCACTGCATCCTTTTTTTAACATCAATGAGATCAATTACGAAATTAACAAATTGAAAGAGATTATGCAGAAGCGTTCGATGGGGTTAAGAAAGGGGTCTATGGCATCGGAAGGTAAAGGTGTTGGGAAAGTATATTCAACTCCTGAGAGGGCTTTAGCGGAGTTTGTAGGTGGTAAAGAAATAAAAATTGAGATGGATAGCCAAATGTATGCTTCATTAAAGTCTCGAAAATTGGATTGCTACTCAATTGATAGCATGTTAAATGCACATATGTATGTTGCTCAAGTGAAAATCATCCAGGGCAGACCTCTAATTACTCTGTTAATGTTCGATATTCACAATAAACAAAATGTTTACAGCATGGCTACAAAAATTGCATGTGCTTATCGTATGTTTGACCGTTATTTCAATGATTTTTCATTGAAAATAGGGATTGTTGGTGTTGATGAAGTAGCTTGCAGGGTATTGGAATCAGATTCAAAAGCGATAGTCAGAAATTTTTATACGAAAGAAATAAAGGGATCAAAATTATCGCAAATATTAACAGACTGGCAGGTTAATTATGTGGGGCAGGAGCGAATCCATTTTCACTTTACGCATCATGACATTACAAATCAGTATTTAGATGGCGTTAAATATGCCAATTTATTGAGAAAATAGAAAGGGCAGATCCATCAAATTGTGGTGGATTTGTCCTTTTATAATTTCGTTACAGTTATCAACTCGACTTGTCTTGTGTATGATATGAGATCTTTCAAAGGATGTGAAAGACAATGTATTACAGATGCACAGATTCAGCTAATAGAATAGTCCGTTTAAGAGATTTCGGATGTGAAAATAAAAAGATCGGCGTTGAAGGTATGATCGCCTAAAAATATAACCGAGGAACTAACTCTTCCTGGCAGTGCCGTTGATGGTGGGCGTTTTTGCCTTGAAAGTTCGGTAAGGCATAGCCTGCCATAGCCGAACTTATAAAGATTTCCTTCTTATATAAAGGATGTGACTGTCCTGGTTCCCGAAAGGGATTGGGGGGCAAACAATAATCGTGGTGATTACGGAGCGTTTGATACCAGACCTTGGCTCCGCTGAGTTTGTCGCTATTTGCGAGGCTGATGATACGGATACCTCGGCGATTATACGCCATATTTCTATCACAGCTCACCCTTGCTATGCCAAAAAATAACTATTTGGTGTAGCAGGGGGGGCATCGAGCCGTTTGCCTAACTCAAACCGCCATATTAAAAATAAACCGATGTTGATGCATCTCCTCAGCGGTTGCATACATAAACATACGGAGGGCGAGATGGTCGGGGAGTCAAAAAATATTACTTATTATGAATATATCAGAATGAATTGCATATAACATAAAATCAATAAATCAGGGGTGTTCTTCAGCACAGTTTAACAGGTGAGAAAATAAAGGCGTAAGAACCATGTAGACCTCTCTACATGGTTCTTATTGTGTACTTACTAATCTTAGATTAATAGCGTTCTACAGTGTAAGAAATTTTATTCCCAATAAGGTATACCATTGAAGAGAAACGATTCATTCTTTACATAGGAATTAATTTCTCTATTGGCTAATTTTCCAATATGCTCTGGTAGCCATTCATTAGAGTCTGGTAGACCCAACCAAAAATTCATTGTTTCAAGTTGTCCAGCAATAAAAAAACCTTCTAATAAGTCAATATGGTTTTCTGGTAACGTGTACTGTTTTGTGTATGATTTAAGTAACTGGTTTCTGAATGAAGGATGAATATATGAAAAAGTCCAGCCAAGATCAAATAAATAAAAACCAAAGCCACAAGCACCAAAATCGATAGGTCTCGCTTCTTTGCCATGAAACACAAAATTACTTGGAATCAAATCCGCATGAATCATCCCCCAATTGCTGGATGTTCTCTCGATAGAGTTCATCATTTTAATTACACGTTGACCTGCATTCTGAAGAATCTCTATATCACCTGCTTTAAGCAATCCTGCGTTAGATTGCTCTTTAAGCTTTTCGAGTGATTGCAATATACGAGAGCCATCAAATGTAGGACGTTCAAATAAACTTGGGGTTTTCCAATCCGATGATTGTCTATGTAATTTACCTATCATTTCGCCTACGTATCCAGCATCATCTAATGTAGTAATGAATGGCTTCTGCTCACCTTCCACCCATTTTACTAAAGTGCATTTTGTGCTGTTTACGTCTGTAATGAATTCCCCGTGGATATTCTTAAATGGTGAAGGTAGGGTTAAATCTGTATCTAAGGCTAAGGAGTGAAGCCATACCATTTCTGAACGAATCACTTCTTGTTCAGTCCAAATACTTTCAAGGGCTTCGCTTTTTGATATATGTAAGCGGAGACTATAGCAGTTGTTTTCCAGGTCAGTTATTTTATAGATAGTATTTGCACTCTGTCCAATAAAGTCAATCGATTTACATGTTATTGAGTAGTTATTTAATGCTTCCTTAGCAATACTCAAATTATTATTCAATCCCCAATCCCACCTTTTACAATTGTATATAGTTATAATAACACACCTATATGTTGAAAATATGTAATGTTTGATTAAATTGGTTTTTAACCGTTTGGTTCTTGTTTAAAAGGTGGATACAGCCACATCTTAGTTTATTCTACCGTCAGCACTCATCCCACGTGGAATCGGTGGCGATGTTAAAATGGAAGGGGCAGGATTAATTCCTACGCCTCTCGTTGTTCCAACTTCCTTATGGATTGATGACGGAAAATATATAATGTATGGCTTTGATTGAACCGTCTTTAATAACTTCAATTTTTTGAATAAGTCTTTGAAGTGCCTGCTTAAAGACTTGTTGACCTTCAATTTGAAGTTCGGTGAAGCGGGATAATTGCTTTATATAGGCACGGAGTTGTTCTTCCGTGTCTTTTTTTGTACCTGTAATAATGAAGTAATTACTGATTTTGTACACACCCTAAACCTAATACAGATAGAGGTGAAATTTCTTGAACTATAGGGGCATCGATCTCATCAAGTAGAAGCTTCTTATCATCACGCTTATAGCCAAATGTGGGTAGAGAAGCCTTGTAGGGCGGTTCGTGAAAATATCATCTTCATGTGGCTCGCCGCTGGCCAGCAGCCAGACTGATTCCAGTTTGAAGTCGAGCCGCTCTCCTTAAATGATTGACGTTCGTTCTTGACAGCCCCACAGCATGCGTTAAATATCTCCTTGGCATCAACGGGCTTTTTCAAAACTGTTGACAATTGGAATATATGTAATTATATTTAATATATCAGGCGCTTGGTGCTGTAAATCTACGTGTAAACGTTACCAAGCAAAACTTTATGCAGTATAATTCGATCCCCTCGAGGAAGAAAATGGAGAGTTGATTGCGGACTTACTCCCAGTTTTATATACACTCTGTCCATTTACGAGTGACATTCATCGTAGTTTTGTAGAGCATTTTCAGCAACGCTTCATTGCTTGGGAAAATGCTTTTTTCTTTGGATTTGAGATGTTGACGATGGTAACCCTCAATTATTTCCGTCGTTGTACTCTTCGCGTCAAGCTTTTTATGTCCTACATCGTGTCATACTCCGCCTCCAGCATGAATTGCAGAATCTCTGCATACAACTATGCAAACAACTCTTTCAGTGCAAATTCACCTTGTACATCGTTATGAACTTATTCTTCTTCACAATACTCTCACTTGCTTATCACATATAGTATCCTCTTTAATCGGCCTTTTTATAAAGATTATCTAACGGGGGAAACATGATGTCTAATTCAATAGAATTGATCTTGAGAAACGAAATTTTTGCTGAGCTGGACATCGAGTATCCGGAAGATCACGATACCCGTTTGTTGGACCAAGGGATCGATTCAGTAGGCTTCGTCAAGCTTATTGTTTTAGTGGAATCGAAGTTTAACATCTCGATCCCTGATGAAGATCTGTTATTTGAGAAGTTCTCCACGGCTGGATTAATCCTTAATTATTTGACTGAGAAAACGCTATGATGACTATCATTCAGCGTCTATTTCTGGAGGCCTCTGATCGCCAAGATCATATTATCCTTGAAGATTTACAGCAGCAATGGAGTTACGCAGAGGTGATGACGGAAGCTTACTTAATTGCTTTATATATCCATAAGAATTTTGAGCTTGAGTCCGGAAGTCATCTTGCATTATACACAAATAATGAGCCCTTATTCATTTTTGCGGCGCTTGGCATTCAATTCTGCGGTTATGTGTTAGTACCGGTTCCTTATTCGGCATCTAATACTGAAATTGAAAATATTTTAAATGCCAGTGACGCCAAATTGGTTATCAGCAAATCTGCACAGCCAGCGCATATCAATTGCGACATTCCTTGGGTTACCGCTCAGGATTTAGCGCAAGAACCAATGCCTTCGTTCGAATCGATCTCGTTAACCAATCAGTCCGATCCCAATCAATGTGCGATTCTCCTTCCTACATCGGGCACAACCGGAAAATCTAAAATCGTTATGTTATCCCATTGGAATGTATTAACGAATGCCTTGGCACATGGCGGAAAGGTGGGGTATACGGATCAAGATTCGTTTCTTGTAACGATGCCCGTTCATTTCAGTTCTACGATTGTCACGCAATTGATTTCTTGTATGTTATATGGAACCCGAATTAAACTTATCAGCTTGCCCTTGCTGCCGCGCACAGCGTTTAAAATGTTTCAGAATAAGGTGGTCACGGCATTCTCAGCGGTGCCTACGCAATTGATGCAATTTGTTTCTGATTTCCATCAGACAAAAAACTGGAGTGCCTTTGATTCAATTGAATTGATTGTAATTAGCGGTGCGGCGATTCCCGCGAGATTAATAGACCATCTTCAGACTGTATTCCCTCACGCGGACATTATCCAAACCTATGGATTGACCGAGGCTTCTCCGCGGGTGAGCATGATGGAACGGGGAGATCGCTGCTTATCCTGTGGATCACCCATAAATGACGTTTCTATTCGTCTTGTTGACGAAGAAGAGAATGAGGTAGAAGGAGTAGCTATTGGAGAAATTTGGGTAAAGGGCCCGAATGTAATGCTCGGTTATTACAAAAACCCGGAGTTAACGAACGCTACCATTGTTGAGGGCTGGTTGAAGACAGGAGATTTGGGATATTGGAATGAATCAGGGTGTCTTATACTCACAGGCCGAAAGAAGAATATCATTATATCCGGCGGTATCAATATCTATCCGGAAGAAATCGAGGAATTTTTGTACGGCTTGAAAGAAGTGGAGGAGGTCATGGTTATTGGTGTACACGATGATCTGTTAGGCGAAGTGCCCATCGCATTTCTGAAAGTCTTTAAAGATTGCCTGGTTGATATAGATGCGCTGACACGACATTGCAAATTGCATTTGTCATCGTATAAAGTGCCTAGACAATGGAGGATTATCGATAACATTCCAAAAACAAAAACAGGAAAACTGGACAGGGCAAGTACAAAGCGCTTATTGCTAAATGAGATATACTGATTCGGAATCCTTAAGCCAATTAACCAGATAACCAGGGGTGAACGAAAGGTTGAAGAATTCAACTCAAACGTTAGGCAGAAAAATATTGCCGGTCAGTTATCCGATGATTACAACCTATACGCAACATGCTCATCTCTTGTCCATACTTACCCATTACGAGTGCGCACACCCATGGATATTTAGCAATTATATCCAATTGTTTATTAACAAAGATTATAAACATCATTGGGGAGATTTTTATTTTCCTGTGACTTATGAGCTACGGCCTTCGGATGCGTGCAAATGGATTACTACTCAAAAGATACATAGAGATACTGTAACAACTAAATGGGACTCTGTTATTCATTTTATTGTAGAAAATATTAATGCTAATAACTATGTCCACACCATGATCAATTATTTCTACGTGCCCCTAAGCGATCGCTACAATAAACTTCAATTGCATCATGACATATTTGTTTACGGCTATGATTTGGATAGAGAGATGTTGTATGTTTCCGATTTTTTTAAGAACGGGGTGTATAGTCAGGCTGAGATATCTTTTAATGATTTCAATCTTGCGTTCGATACAAATCATCTAACAACCAATCATGATTACCTTAGAGAAATGGTTTATCTGTATACATTCAATGATCAAAATCAGGATAAATTCAGTGCAGATACCCTAGTGAATTCGATAAGTAATTATTTCACTAACAAAACGCCGGAGTATTGGGAGATGTTTAACTACGGGGGCGACAGGCATAATCTTGACTTCGGCATGCAAATATACACAACTCTATATAATTATGTGAAAGAGACATCGGAACATAAGGCTATGCTTGATATAAGACCCTTTCATTTACTTTATGATCATAAGAAGATGATGACGCTAAGACTCAAGTACTTGTACGATAATCGGCATTTAATTGAATTAAATCAAGAGCATATAGATGAATTCACAGCCATAGAACTTCAGGCAAGGATACTTGTGAATGTAGCGATTAAATATAATTTGACTAGGGATACGAGTATTTCCGAAAGCTTACAAACGCTGATTACGAATATAGAAAATGAAGAATCCATATTCCTTGAACGATGGCTGAAGAAGGTAGGCATTCAGTAATGTTGAGGGAGCAGATGATGTCAGTTGTGGATATCTCTTCTTGTACCTGAATAGAAGCCTTAGCCCGAAGCCGGTGGTGATCCGGGCATATTTATGGAGGGAGTGATGCCGGGATTATAATCGTTGCGATACAGCGTGTTGATTAAGCCAAACCGTTGCTCTTGTCTTAAAGATCCGTTTGCTGACATCCTATTGCCTTCTTGTCTTTCAACGATCCGCATTGCTTCAAGCGCTTTTTCCGGCACAACCACAGCGAATCCACTCACCTCAAGAATCTCTCCTGTTATTTGACCCGACATCTTGTGATTCATGCATAGAACCATACCTGTTCGATTGAATTAATAGTGGTTTCACAAACCTTAAGTAAGGGTGGGGATCATAATATTCATTGTATTAACAGGAGTCGCAGGCTTCATCGGTTCCAACCTTGCCGAGAGGCTGCTGCGGGAAGGCCATACCGTTATCGGCGTCGATAATTTTCTGACCGGGTCTACTGTCAACATAGACAATCTCTTGCGGTCGCCCAATTTCAAGTTTATCGAGCATGACGTCATTTATCCGCTCGCAATTGAAGGCCCTGTCGATTGGGTGATGCATTTTGCAAGTCCTGCCAGTCCGCCTAAATATTTGTCCTATCCGATCGAAACGATGAGGGTCAACAGCGAAGGGACGATGCATCTGCTGTATCTGGCCAAAGAAAAGCAGGCTGCTTTCTTCTTGGCTTCAACAAGCGAGATCTACGGTAACCCAACTGTTCACCCTCAGCCGGAGACCTACTATGGCAACGTAAATTCGGTTGGAGCAAGAAGCTGCTACAACGAAGCGAAGCGGTATGCAGAGGCGATCACCTACTGGATGAACAGGAAATACGGTATACCGGTAAGGGTCATTCGGATCTTCAATACATTCGGCCCGAAGATGGATTTAAATGACGGACGCGTCATTACCAATTTCATTAATGAAATCATGTCCAAGCAAAACCTTACGATTTATGGCGACGGCAGACAGACGAGAAGCTTTCAGTATATCGACGATTTGCTGGAAGGGATTGTGAGACTGCTGAGCACCACGTATGAACAGCCAGTCAATTTGGGGAATCCGGAGGAAGTCACCATACTTGAAGTCGCCCAAATATTGAAGGAGCTAATGAAGTCCAACGCGCAGTTAGAGTTTCTCCCGCTGCCGGAAGACGATCCAAGGAGAAGGAAGCCAGATATTACCATTTCAAGGACGATTATGGACTGGGAACCGGCGATCAGTTTGCATGATGCACTCGCTAGAACGATCCATTATTACCAGGGTCAATATATCCATTAAACGGGAGGTACCTATGCAAGAACAGATCATAGCGTTGATATGCGAAATCAAGGAAGACGCCCAACTGGCAAACAGTTTGAACGAGCATTCGAACATCATGGAAGACGGGGGATTGGACTCTTTACAGCTAATTACTTTTGTACTACAGGTGGAAGAGCGTTTCGGTATTGAAATCGATTTTGAACAATTCGACTTCAATCTTATGGAGTCGGTCACGACCTTCTGCAATTATATCTCGGAGCTGCAGAAAACAGCGCCTGTATGAACGATAGACGCAAGTTCGAGCTCATTATCGGGACATTTGACGCGGAACGCTTCTGGCGCGACCCTAATCTAGCCAAACTGCCGTCGTTTCACGATCCTGAAATGGAGAATATCGTGATGGCCATGGATGAGCTGCTCTTCCCATTTTGCGAGGCGCAGGATAAGCTCATTACTCGCTATCGAATGAACGTTTGCCATAAAGAGTATTTGCATGAGATCGGATTTAAATTTCTTTCCAATTCAACCGATCTCGAGAGTCCTGATGTAGGAAGCGTAGGCAGAACCGCCAATATATTCGACCTGCTCACATCAGCCGATCGAATAGGTGACATGGATCTCTACTTGCTGGACGGCGCCCGGTTGTCGCCCTTTGCCGTCATTCCGGGGGCGGATCGTACTGCAGCGCGTTACGGGCTGGAACAGGATTTTCCAGCTATCGAAACGGTTCAGACTGTCAATTCGAAGCTGTATTCAACCGAATTGAACCGTCGCCTTGATCTTCGGTGTGACAGCCAGACGGTCTATTCTCCCGAAGAGCTGCTGGCAAGCGGCTTGACTTTGCTGAATCAAGGACCCTTCCTGATCAAAGATGAGTTTGGGGTATCGGGGAAAGGCAATTTGCTGATCGAGTCGGAAGCGATTTTGCGGCGAGTCACATCCTATGTCGCCGATCAGTGCAGCAAGGGAAAAACGGTTCGGTTTATTATTGAGCCGTTCCTCCGCAAGGAATTGGATTTTTCTTGCCAATTCCACATCGATCCGGACGGCACTTACCGACATATCTCAGTGCAGCAGTTGGTCAATCACAATTTCGCTTACCAAGGCTCCTATACAGCAGACGATAGGTTGCTTCATATGCTGCAGGAAGCGAAGTATTTTGATGTAATGAAACGGGCGGCTCGCGAGCTTTATCGGTCGGGTTATCACGGCGACGTATGCGTCGATTCTATGCTGTTGACAGACGGCCGCATCGTTCCGATTGTTGAGGTGAATGCAAGAAGATCGATGAGTCTGATCAAGCATTACGTTGACCGCTACCTGAAGAAGCACGACACGGCCGGGAGCATGACACATGCGACTTTACAGTTTGCATGCGATGTATCATTCGATCAATTGCTTGAATCGCTGGACCGCGAGGGTGTTCTATATAAGCCTGATCGAGGATTCGGTATTTTACCTTTAAGCGCGAATACGCTCTTTATTAACAAAGTCGTCAGCGAGTGCAAGGGGATCCGGAATAAGCAGGTGAAAGGCAGATTATATTATTCGTTGATCGAAGGGGAATGGGATAACGAACGATTGACCACTAAGGTTAATGAGGTGCTGTCGTCGTTATCCTTCAAGATCGCCCGCTGATGCAGTCCGAAGCGCTTGAAGCCATGAATGGAGGAAGAAATTTTATGGGTGAGCGGAAAGTGACGATTCTATGCTCGGGTTTCGGTCTGGGTTTCTATATTCCCGGCCTGTTAGCTGCAAGTGATTTCGAGAAAAGGGATATCGCGACGGAAGTGCTCGTGTTCGAAAGCTATTTGGAGCAAGACAAGATGGATCATATTGTAGACAGCAGAAAGGCTTACCACAATAATTTCGCACTTGCCAATTTATCGGCCCGAATGCCGATGGATATCCGGGGCAGCATTGATTATGCCCAGGTCGAGCTATTGCTGGAGGCGTGGAAAGCGGAAGAGCGGTACGAATTCATATCGTTATCCGGACACTGGATCTATATTCTGGATTTGTATAGGGAGAAGATGCTGCCGAATCAAATTCATGTAGACCTGCTCTACGTCGATTCAGATCTGGCCCCGTCTTGGAAGAGCTTGAAGAAGTTTCATCCTAGCTATGACGAGTATTATTACAATGCTTGTCTCTATGACACCGACAAGATGGAGATTCGATGCGAAATCCCGGTTCTTCATCGTACGGCACTGCCCTTCGACTCAAGGAAGCGGCGGCTTGTTGTTCATGGCGGCGGCTGGGGGATGGGCACTTATCAAAGTACAATTCCAGAGCTTGCCTCCCATAACTATGGGCTTGATATCGTAGCTTACGATTGGAAGGAAGCGAAGCCCGATCCCGATCACCGATATTGGATGAATGATCCGGAATGGTGTGCATGGGTGAAGAGTGCGAACGGCCTGCACGAGTTTCCGCCATACATCGAAATAACGGGAGAAGACACGAAGTCATACGCCGCTGAGGTTGATCATCATTGGTTATTCGATATCGCTTCGGAGGCGATGGCTATCGTGGCCAAGCCGGGAGCGGGCACATTAATCGACTCGCTTGCATCCGAAACCCCTCTTATTCTGCTGGAGCCGTTCGGAAGTCACGAGCTTAGCAATTTGGAATTGTGGGAATCACTGGGGTTCGGAATACGCTACGAGAAGTGGCGGGAGATGGATTTTTCCGTAGAGGTCCTTAGGGAGATGCATCAAGCGATCATGAACAGACCCAGAGAACGGACGAATTATGTGGATCATTATTGTGCGAGAGTCGCGTTAACGAAGGGGTAAGATTTCAATGGCAGAAGGGGTTATGCGATGAGCGTAAACAAATTGAGTATCGCCCAAGATAAGACAAAGACAAGCTATCCGAGATGGATCGTCATGCAGCTGTTGGAGGAGTGTAATTTACGATGCAAGATGTGCTATGAGTGGGGACTCGAAGGTCCCTACAAAAGCAAAAAAACGTTAGCGCATCTGGATCCGGATCTCATTAAAAAGATCATCGTCGAGTGCAGCCCGGGCAAGCCGTATTACGATTTCTTCGGCGGCGAGCCGCTGATGTACCCTTGGCTGAGCGACATTCTCGCCATGATCAATCACTATGGAAGTAAAGCGGACTTCCCCACGAACGGCACATTGCTTGAGCAGCATGCCGAGATGCTTGTCGAGACTGCTCCAAATAAGATCTGGATGTCGCTCGACGGCCCTGAGGAAATCAACGATAAGCAGAGAGGCAAAGGCGTATTCAAGAAAGTAATCAAGGGGATCGAGAAGCTTTATGAGCTTCGGGAAAGCAAGGGCAAGCAATTTCCGAAAATGGGTGTATCCTTTATCATTACGCCCTTGAACTATATGTACGTTGAGGAATTTTTCTTTAAGCATATCGACTTGTCAATGTTGGACCATATCAGCATGGAAGTGCAACTCTATGCAACGGAAGAGCAGTATGCCCAATATGTGGAGGTTCTTAGTGACAAATTCGACGTTCATGAAGCTCCTTATGCCAAGGGGATGGTGTGGCGTGACACCAGTTCGTTCAGCCAGATCGATATTCCGGAATTGACGAGACAGCTCAATAATGTTAAAGCGTATTGCTTGAAAAACAGCATCCATGTGATCACCTATCCGAAGACGATAGATGAACAAAATTTGAGCAACTATTTCTCGGGGCAATTCCATCAGATGGCTGATAAACGGAATCGGTGCTCCCTTCCATGGGTTTATGCGGAGATTACGGCAAGGGGCGACGTTTCTCCCTGCCATGCCTTCTATGATCTGACCTTTGGCAACGTGAACGAAGAGAGTTTGCTGGATATCTGGAGTAGTGACAAGTACAAAGATTATCGCGCGTATATGAAAAAAAATATGCTTCCGATTTGTACGGCTTGTTCAAGGTATTATATCTATTGATTCATGTGAATGACCTAATAGGTTTAAGAAGGGTGGTGTTGATATGAATCCGAAATCAGAGATTAAACGTTCCCCAAAGGATTTGCAAATATTGAAACGTACTATCAAGAATACGGTGGAAACCAAGCGGAACATGGAGAAAATAGCGGGTTACGCGACACCGTTGCCAGAGTCGGTCGGGATTAAACTGACGAACCAATGCAACTTGCGCTGCAAGCATTGCTATCAATGGAACGACACCGGCTATCATCACTTTATGACACCGGAGCAGCAGCGGGAACAGCTCGACTACGGGCTGCTGGAGAAGCTGATCCTCGAGACGGAACCAGCCAAGTCGAGACTCTATATCTGGGGCGGCGAGCCGCTCGTATACAGCCATTTCGACCGTTTGGCCGATTTGCTTGAAGCCCATCCTCGCGAGACGACGATCTGCACGAACGCGATGCTGATCGAGCGAAAGCTGGACGCCTTGCTGAGAATCTCCGACAACCTGGAGCTGCTCATTGCACTTGATGGATTCGAAGAAGAGAATGATGCGCTTCGCGGCAAAGGGGTATTCAACAAGGCGATAGATGCTATTCGGATGCTAGTCGAGCTGCGCAAGGAAAACCGATTCAAGGGCAAAATTACGATCCATACCGTCGTTAACGATGCTATGACCGACAAGCTGTACGATCTGTTGGACTTTCTGGAGGACGTCGGTGTAGATATGGTCATGGTCTGTTTCCCGTGGTACATCTCGGACGAGTGCACGCAGGGAATGGACGATTACTTTGACCAGAAGTTCGACTTCCTTGCGGCGAGCGAGCACAAGGGCGAACGAAGCTGGCACGCCTTTAACTACAAGCTCGATCCGGAGCGTATCCCTGCTTTGATGAGCGAGTTGGACCGGGTGAATAATCGGGTCTGGAAAATGCGTTTACGCTACCAGCCGAATCTGGATTATGACCAGATCGAAGATTTCGTGCTCGGCAAAGAGGTGAAGAGTAAAGGCACGATGAACAAGAAGTGCCTGGCTCTCTCGAACCGGATGGATATTACGCCCGATGGAACGATTGTTGCGTGCAAATTTTTCAAAGAGTTCGAGATCGGCAAATTAAATGAAGCGTCCGTACAGGAATTATGGCACGGCATGACCTACAGAAGGATAAGGGAAATGATGGATGAACGACTGACACCGGCATGTTCCAAGTGCAGTGTCTTGCATTTGCACGGTGTTTAACTATTCTACATGAGCATAAATGAGGTGAATCAGTGAGTATTATCCAAGTGGAACGCTTATCCAAAAGCTTCAATTACTACGAAAAAGAATTGGGGTTCAAAAAATCGCTAAAAAATTTAGTGAAGCGGAAATCACTGATCAAAGAAGCGGTTAGCGAGATATCACTTGTAATCGAGCAAGGCGAGATGGTCGGGTTCTTAGGCCCGAACGGTTCTGGCAAAACAACTACGCTTAAGATGCTGTCCGGCATCTTGTATCCGACAAGCGGGCAAGCGACGGTATTAGGCTATGTCCCTTGGGAGCGAAAAAAAGAATTCAAGATGCAGTTCTCGATCGTGATGGGGCAGAAATCGCAGTTGTGGTGGGATTTACCGGCGAACGAATCGTTGTACCTGAACAAATGCATTTATGAGGTCGAGGATAAGCCCTACAACCTTGTCCTGGATGAGCTTACGGAGATGCTTGATGTTAAAGATCTGCTCAATATTCAGGTACGTAGGCTTTCACTGGGGGAACGGATGAAGATGGAGCTAATTGCGTCGCTCATCCACCGGCCTAAGGTGATTTTTCTGGATGAGCCTACAATCGGACTCGATCTGATTTCGCAGAAGCGCATTCGGGAGTTCCTGAAGTATTATAACCAGCAGACGAAAGCAACGGTCATTCTGACAAGCCACTATATGGCAGATATTGAGGATTTATGCAAACGAACGATCATCATCAATCAAGGGAAGATCGTATACGACGGCGATCTTCGGCGTGTGAACGAGCTGTTTCATGCAAAAAAGATCATCAAGCTGCAATTTACGGACGAAGTGCCGAGGCAAGCGCTAAGCGACTATGGCGCTATCATGCAACATGACGGTATGAATGCCGTCATGGAGATCGATAAGCATGACCTTCAGCGGCTTTCCAAGATGATGCTGGACCGGTTCCCGATCCTTGATTTCACAGTTGAAGATATACCTGTCGAGCGAGGCATCGAAAGCTTGTATCAGAAAGATGGGGTCAGACATGAAAGCCTTACAGAAGTATAAAAGGACGTACATCCTTGCGCTTCAGAATGCGATGGAGTATCGGACCGATTTCTTTATGAGTATCATCAGCGGCGGCTTCATCATTCTCGTCCAATGCTTCCTCTGGACGGCCGTGTTTCGCAGTTCGCCGCAAGAGATTATTAATGGCTATACTTATTCACAGATCATCATTTATTCCGTGTTGTCCGGCGTCGTCTCCAAGCTGGTTTCTGCCGGCTTCGAAGGGGAAATCGCGAATGATATCAAGACGGGTGGACTGAGCAAATTTATCGCTCAGCCCATTCATTATTTCAGCTATCGGATATGCAATTTTTTCGGTGGGAAAACGGTTCAGATCGGGATCGTCCTTGTCTTATTCGTCATACTGATGATCGTTTTTACTCAGATTTGGGGGTTTCAGCTTAGAGGGGTGCAGATCGTTATGTTCCTGGTCAGCATTCTGTTCGGACTGCTCATCAACTTCCTGCTTTTTTATTCGATTAGTGCTCTCGCGTTCATCATTACCGAGGTTTGGGGCGTTTATATCGCGTTCAACCAAGGCGTCTATCTGCTAAGTGGTGCCATCTTTCCGCTTAATATTTTCGGAGATACGTTTGCCAGAATCTCCAGCTATTTACCGTTTCAATATGTCGTATTCTTCCCGGTTAACATCATCAATGGGAGCATGGCGATTCATGAAATCGTACGCGGACTCCTCTTACAAGCGGTCTGGGTAATTGTGCTTATGATGATTTCGAAGTTGTCGTGGGATTCCGGGATGAGGAAATATGTAGCCGTTGGAGGTTAGATCTGTGAGTATCAGCTTGACGGAGTTTCGGAAGCATGTACGTATGTTCTTTATTTTCGCAAAGAACAGCTTGGTCGGTTACATGGAATACAAAGCGAATTTCTACTCCGGTTTGATCATGGAGACCGTATTTCTGTTTTCCAAGCTGATCTATATCTTGTTCGTTTTCCAGCTCGGGATCGAAATCAATGGCATTTCTCCTGACCAGATGTTGATCTTCACGGGGACCTATACGATTATGATCGCAATCTATACAGGACTGTTTATGGATAACTTTTATAGATTCGCCGGCCATATCCGCAACGGGACGCTGGACTTGTATATGACGAAGCCGCTTTCGCTGCAGTTCATGATTTCATTCCGGCATGTTAACTTCGCGTTTCCGATCCCGAACCTGATCGCCGGGATCACGATGATCGTACTGGCCTGGCGGCGTCTTGACATCGAGCCAAGCTTGATCCACGTGGCCGGATATATCGGCGTGATCTTGAGTAGCACAATCGTGACCTATTCGGTACTTCTACTTCCTCAAATCCTTGCCTTCTGGACGGTGAAATCCGGTTCGATCTTCGAAATACTCGACAAATGTTGGGATTTGAACAATATGCCGATGTACATATACCCCAAATGGCTGCGGAGAATTGGGCTGTATGTTGTGCCGATCTTGTTCATCACCAACATGCCGTCGGTTTATTTGATCGATCGATTGGACTTGTTCCTTGGGATATGGATTTTTGTAGCTCCCGTTATATCGCTTCTAGTGGTCAGGCTGTTCTGGAAGCTGGCCGTCAAACGCTATGAAAGCGCCAGCAGTTAGAGAAATGCCCTACAAACAAATTGTTGAGAAGGTGAATTGAATGAGCAAGACGGAGCATGAGCGTCATCCATTGCAGACAGACGCCATTACAAAGAAACGGCTGCACAACGGGATTGAAATCTATCAAAACAACGAAGGAGAGACCGAGTTTCTCTACAACGAGATTTTCCACAAGGAGATGTATTTCAAGCACGGGATTACGCTTCCGGATCATGGCACGGTCCTGGACGTCGGGGCTAATATCGGCATGTTTAGCCTATATGTCAGCAGCAAGAGCGACTGCAGGGTGTATGCCTTTGAGCCACTGCCTCCGACGTTTAAACTCTTGAAGATGAATACGAGCTCGCTGCCTCGCGTAACGACGGTTAACGTCGGGCTTTCCAATGAGATCAAGGAAGCGGAGTTTGCCTATTTTCCTACGATGTCCACGGACTCTGTCCAGATCAAATACAGGGAGAACCACGATCAAGATCTCCGATACGGGTTAATCAACCATTACGAAGATAATTTCGCTGACCGGCGAATGCTAAACCGCTTTGTCGATCATCTTATGTCGCCGAAGCTTCTGAATGAACAAATCTATCGTTGCAAGCTAACTACGATCTCCGAAATGATCCGTTTTTATGATCTGAACCAAATTGATCTTCTCAAAATCGACGTGGAAAAAAGTGAGTTCGAGGTGCTGGAAGGAATCGAACCGGAAGATTGGGGCAAAATCAGGCAAATTGTAATGGAGGTACACGGACTGGACGGAGAGCAGATCAGCAGGCTCGAGAACATCTTTCAAACCAACGGTTTCTATGCCGTGATCGATTACTACGAAGATTTGAATATCCCAAATTACTATAATGTGTACGCGTTGAATCAAATGCATACGTCGGCTGGGTGATAGTCATGCTACAACATCTACCTGCAAGGTTGGTATGCTCCAGCTGCAAGGGCGTGCTGGTCCAGTCGGAGGCATTGCTACAATGCTGTAGCTGCGATGCGGTATATACGAACGATGACCGTTATGTATCGATGCTCGACCGGCGTGAGCAGTTTGTCCACCCTTCCGAATGGAACCGGAAAGAGGCTGAAATTCGAGATTATAGCGAGATTTCGCACTCCCTTGCACTGTCCGGTATAGGACGATTCGCCACCTTTTTAAATTATGGTTACGTCCCGCACGGGAATGAGCAACATGCGGTGATCGAGCCCGACGATGCATGGAATAGAAACTCGGTCAAGCTGCTGCTTGAGACAGTGGGCAGGACGGTGATTCGGGAGCGACAGGTGATCGACATCGGATGCGGCAGGGGAGGGAACATAGCAGCTCTGTCTAAATATTTCAAGCCGCTGTCTATTGTCGGTCTCGACATCTGCCCGGCGAATATTGCCTATTGCAATGCCAAATCCCGAGGGGGTGAATCTTTGTATCTCGTCGGCGATGCGGAGAATATACCGTTTGCAGACGAGAGCTTCGATGTGGTGTTAAATATAGAATCCGCACATGCCTATCCGAACCGATCACGATTCTATGAAGAAGTGTACCGGATAATGAGAGTTGGCGGCGTATTTCTGTATACGGAGCTGATGCTGGGAGATCAGGTAGCGCATAACATCAGGCTGTTAGAGGAAGCAGGCCTGTCTGTAATCCGCAATCAGGATGTGACTTCGAATGTTCTTCTGTCATGTGATGAGAGTGCGAAGCAGCGTACTGGCACACAAGGGATTGCGAGCAACGCCAAAGCGAGCACGAATATTGGAGATATCAATGAATTCATCGCATTGCCCGGCTCGAAGAAATATGAAGAGATGAAGGCTGGAACGCTGCAATACCGTATGATGAACCTTGTTAAGAGGTAATATAGCCGTAATATCAACAATAATTTTAGTATAGGAGAAATATTTTATGGAAGAAATTATTTCCCTGGACACCTTTCAGCCCTTCGACGGCATGACAAAAATGTATCCTCATCATAATTTTCCTTATTTTAATTGCGGCTACAATTTGTTGTTAACGCTTGCCAGATATTTTAAAAAAGATGAGTTGCCGATTTTGAATAATGTTATTAGCATTTATAGATTTGATAAACAAAAAATACAAACAAGAGGATATTTCAAGTTAGAGGTGTTGGATCTTGAGGAGGGAGATCAGATCCTTGAGGAAATGGGGATCTCTATTCGTAAAAAATCCCCTGAACTAGATACGTTACAAGATGAGATCATAAACTCTATTTCAAGTGGTCATCCGATTTCCATATTTATTGATTTATTTTATCAACGCGGGAGAGACTTTTACTATAACAAAAAACATGGACTGCACCCTGTTTTTGTCTATGGCTTCAATCTTACGAACGAGGAAATATATACGGTTGATGATATTACAGAATACAGACAATATTCTCTGCCATTTTCAGAATTTAAATGGTCATGTATGACTTCGGAACACGTAAAGATGCCGGACTACTTTTGGGAATATGCGCTAGTGCCCCCCGGTAATCATGAGAACTTGAACAATAAGAATTTAGCGCACACAACCATCAATACATTCGTAGAAAATATGTGCAGGTATCAAAATGAAATAACGGAAAGTTTGAATAATATACTGTTGTTGGCAGAAAATTACGAGCTCATTATAAAAAATGAAACGATTATCGAAACATTGAGCAGTACTATTTATAGAAAATGTTCTGAGAAATACAGGTTAAATACTCTCTATAAGTACAACATTGATCATATCAATGCAAAACATACGCTTGACCCGTTATTGGACCAAATTATTCATGACTGGAAGACAGTACGGATTTATTCGAATAAAGCCATCATGTCCCAAAAGTTCACTGGGGAAATCATAGACAAGTGCATTGGTCTATTTACAAAAATATATACGAATGAAGTACATTTTAATAATCAATTATTTTTAATGTTAAAGGCTTTCAGGTAAAATCACATCTAATATTGCTAGAAATGAGCCGCATCAACAGGCATACTGTGCCATGTGTCTTTTCATCGTATGAAAATCGCCGCTGTCTGCATCAACACTAGTCATGTGGAGTGTTACTCACTGTTGGTCAGGAAAGACTAATAGTTGAGATGTATTGGCGGAAATAATAAGAGGAGCGAGAGCCCCTCTTTTTTATTATTGTAGTAAAAGAATAAAACCCTCTCGCACCTTTTCCTTTACATGATTACGGAAAAAATAATAAGGAGTTTCATGAGAGTTTTAAATTACCCTTATTATCCTCGACCAGCAAGGATAGTACGTTTGAATACATGGATGTTTTTATCAACACACCGTACAGATTGGTGACAGCACATTCATATAATCAATATATACAGTACGATAAGACGGCATCTATTGATGAAGTTATGAGCTTGATCAACGATGATTCTATTTCATTTACTGCTTATGTGCTGAGAGGAACGGCTAGTATGCTAGCTACCGAATTGATACAGGACGGAAAAGTAATTGAATCATATAAGATTGATAATAATGTGAAAGGAGATATGAAGACTATCTATTTTTCCGTAGATGCTATTGATTTCCGGGAACCCGCTATTCTGAAAATACTCGAAAAAAGCAATCCTTCAAATTACTCTGAATATCAGATTTCTTTTGAGAATTATATTAAATAGAGTTTTATTGGAATAGTATAAACCACTAGTCACTGAGGACGGGAAATGTTGTAATGCATGGCTTTAATTGAAATTTATTACCTTCAATTTTTTGAATAAGTCTTTGAAGTACCTGCTTCAAGACTTGTTCATCGTGGATGTCGTCAAGTTCGGTAAAGTAAGATATTTGTTTTCTAAAGGCACGGAGTTTTTCTTCCGTGTCTTTTTTTGTTTCAAGTAGGCTTTCAATCGTTGCCTATGCTTATCACTGATCGTAGAATGTTCCCAAGTTTGGATATATTATAAATTCTCTTTGAATGTTCATCGTCACCAACTCATTACTATCTATGGCCGTTCTATGGATTTATAAAGGTACGCTCGAAAGATAAAGGGTTTTGGAAGGTTTTGTCGAATAGTTCTACATGCTTACAAACATTCATTGAGGAGGGAATCAAACGAAGTGCAACGTGATAATAGAACTACATACAATCAGCCTAATAGATCATCCGTACAAACTAACAGGGCTGTTAGCGGTCAATCTAGGACGACTAGTCCCCAAGCAAGCAGTACAAAGAGCGTAAATGCAGTTATTTGTCGTAAGTGCAAGTCACAACAAGTGGTAGCCAATAAAAGAGGTTACAGCTTCGCAAACTTGTTCACAACTCTTAGTATTATGATTCTTTTTGGCATACTGACTATTGTATCGAACTACCTTATCAATTTGTATAGAGTGAGCTATGCTTTAGAAAGCTTTATGATATTATTCATGGGATTAGGAGCAATCTCCTTGTTTCTAGCGCTACCAGTAAGTATATTAGTCGGGTTCGTTGGGAGAAGTGAAATTGTTAACGGCTGTATGAACTGTGGTTTCAAATGGAGACCAGCTAAGAGGAAGTGAAATTGATGGGGCAAGTGTAGATCTACCTGAGCTATAAGGGAGTTACAATACTCTTAGGAAATGCAGACTATTCTGTATAATGAATTTTTGAGTGGTTCAGAAGGCTAAAGGTGTTCAAATGTTAGTTAGTGGCCGGCTCACTGTATCAGTACGTATTTTTATACATAATATGTTAATTTTTAGGCGTTTATGAACCCCTAGTTTCTGGTATTGGTGATATGTCTCACATTAGTTATATCGAGACATCAGCAAAAGTGTTCAGCAGTGAACTGATATTACCGGTGAGAAAATAAGGACAGCTGCTGTCAGTTGCCCCTGATTGAGCAAATGCTAATCCTGTAACTTGTTTTAAGTGTCCACACGCACATGTGGAGAGTGTAGCCATATTAGTGAGAAAAGATTAAACTAAATGTTACGGTTTCAGAACCCTTCCAACACGACGGAAGGGTTCTATTTTATATGGGTAATTACGGTGATAGCGATTCATATTAAAAATTGAGCAGTATTTACTTTCCAAACTTCAGGAAGATGTGATTTTAGTGTAGAGAACACAAAAAAGAATATTGAATGTATTAAGCAAAGGGTATATAAGAATGATCCAATAAATTTGAGTGGTATATGTATTACAATTTTTAATGTGAGGGTTGGGCATGTTTGGGTAAGCGAGATGAAAAGGAGTAGCTAATATGAACAGATTTAATTGTCCCTGTTGTGGCTATCCCACACTGGAGGAAAGACAGGGTTGGGAAATTTGTTGTTTATGTAATTGGGAAGATGATCCGCACGCAGATGAAGTTTGGGACGGACCCAATCAAGACTATTCACTTACTGAGGCTCGTGAGAACTTCAAAAAACACTACATCATGTATAGAGATAGACGAACAATCTTAAAACAAACGAATAAAGAAGTACAAACAAAGAAAAGATTAATTCATGCATTTGAAAAGCTTAGAACCGCCGCAAATAATGAATCTGACCAACAAATATGGCAAGAAATCAACTCCTTCGAAAAGGAACTAGATGATATAGTTCACGAAAGAGTAGAACGTTACAGCAACAACATAGAAAAGAATCAAGAGATTATAAACCTGATCAATTCCGATAATCCTGACACAATCGTAAATGGCTTGCTATCTCTAACATTAAATGCGGATGATGGAGAGTTTATACAAGAACTGATGGTCCGATACACTCAGCATAAAAATGAAAATATAAGAGGAATAGCCGTTCTTTGTTTTGGCCATATCGCAAGAATACATGGAGCAGTGAATAAACAGTTGATTCTTCCACTTATCCATGATGCATTAAAAGATGAAAGTTCATTTGTTAGAGGGCATGCTGATTCAGCATTGAATGATATAAATATGTTTTGTGGGTAGTAACTTGAATAGTAGAGAGGGGGGACGAATCCCTATTTTTTTGTTGGGTCTGCTATCGTGCTATGTCGATGTTAGATCAAAAGCCGATTGCCCTGAAATCAGTGCAGTCGGCTTTTCGTATCATGTAATGACTAATCATTGAGATTCATTAGGTGAAAAACTAAAAGAGAGACTTTCGCCTCTCTTAAGTTCATTAATCACAGGAGTTTAAGAATCTCCATTGATCTGTATACTGGCTAATATACGTGCACACCCGCACCAAGCACGGACTTGTTTTGCACGGAATTACCGGATAGATATACCTTTTGCAGATTAGGCAGCTGGCTTAGGGTCTCGATATTGGAAATGGCATTGTTCTCGAGATGAAGCTCTTCTATGGCCTGCCAGTTACTCATGAATTCTAAAGAATCCAAATTGCTATCCTGCATGGTGAAGGAACGTAGAGCGGACATGTTGGCAAAGTAAGGCATCATTTGATCAATTTCAGTAACAGAGGTATTGTTCATGCTAAAATATGACTGGTTTAAGGTCAAATGTTCAAGTACGCTGTTCTCCGCGGCCGCCTTTTGTTCAAAGTTCAGCCTGCACTCGGAGCAAACCAAAGATTTCACCTGCTTCAAACGAAATAAGGCGTCGCTTTCCTTGAACAGTGACGAGTCGTAAATGTTTAAAGTCTCTAGGCGGGACAAGCCGTCCAGGGCGGCAAGACGGGTTATTTCACTGATCTCCCAGAGGGAAAGCTGCTTCAGCTTCGGAAATTTCCCCAGCGCAGCCAAGTTCAATTCCCCACTTCCGCCACGGAGCGTCAGACTGGTTGTAGTCGGGGCCTTTAGCCCGGGGAGAAAGGAGCTTGGAATTTCCACTCGCTCTACTTTAGGCAGTGTCAGCGCTTCTGCATTCTCGTAGTAGCCGGACAACGTTAATTCCCGCAAAGAGGGCAGACTGTTTATGGCCTTTACGGAGCCAAGCTCACTTAGAGAAGCCAGGCGTAGTGTGGTAATAGAGTTTTTGCCGGTCAAGCGCTCCAGACTGGAGAAGTTTACATTTTCAATATCTAACTTTTGTAGAGCAGGCATATTTTGCACAAAGTCGATGGACTTTACATTCGTTAAATAGGACAACTGAAGCTCCTGAAGCTGGGTCAAGGCATATAGCGGCTGCAGGTCTGTGGTTTCACTGTACTGTATAGACAAGGATGATAACCCGGTCATGGACGACAACCATCCGAGTTCATCGACAAAGGTGAGCGACAGGGACTTGATTGGCAATTGGTTTAACAAGTGAAAATTTGTTACGGACTCATCCACATAGGTAATGGATAAAGAGTTCAGATTGGGGAATTCCAGCAACATAGCCAATTCCTGATTGCTACGAAGCTGAGTGGTAAGCTCCGTAATTTTAGACTTGTCGCCAAAGTAGCCCGAAAATGTACTAAAGGATTCGTTAAAAGCGCCACCATAACTTTTTAATCCGGGCATATGGGCCAAAGTGGTTTGGTCCGTCTGGGATATTTCATAGGTATTCGTCAGGTCCAATGCCGTCAGTCCCTTAAAAGCTTCAAAATCTCGCTGATCAATCCGCTGGCTATTCAGTTTCTTGTCCTGAGTAATATAAGTGATCTTCTCGGCCTGTTCGTCGCTGAAGGGATCGGAGAGGCTATATGTAAACTTCCACTGATCATTCTCCGAATGCTCTACGGTTAAATAGCGAATACGAGCCAATTCCTCCTCTGTTGGCAAGGCGGCCCCTTTATCAAAGATATCTCGCAAAAATGAGAGCAGAACCTCGCTTTCAGGCATCTTTCGTACAGGCAGATTGGCTTCTGTTTTTGGATAGGTGGAGCTATTGCTATAATAAAAATATGTACCGATCGCGCCAGTTAGGACTAACATCAGTATCAGCATTACCTTTACGGAGGCAGTCTGCTTCGGTGGTACTTTAGGGGGCGTTCCATGGTAATGATTAATAGTCTGGTCTACGTAATAGACATGATTTTGCTTCAATAAAAGTTCTGTTTCACAATAGGGACACTTTAAAACCTCATCCTTCTTGTATTCAATTCTTCCGTTGCAATTGGGGCAGTTTAGCGGGATAAACGCCACGAATGTCCCCTCCTTCATTATGATGGTCATAAGATCATGCTGAACGGTCATCTGATTTCATTATACCTTTTGAATTTACGTTTGATGAGAGAAAGAAGTTTCACATAACGAAGGAGCAGGGAATCCTGCTCCTTTTTGATCTTTTTTAAGTATGGTCTGGTGGTAGGTCTTATTAAATAAATCATCAAGCAATAGATGTAATCGGGTGTTTAACGTGCAGAGGGTAGAGATGTTCACCATGGGTTCTTACAAATAAACCTTCATTGGTGATCGAACTTTTTAGAACGATATCATCTGTTGCATCTGGAGTGAAATGAAAGGTTACTTTCTCTGTATCTTCATCTGCAATCTTATCCAAGATATCTTTCATATTCATTTCGTTTAAGCTAACAACGTCGAAGAGCTCAATATGATTGTCTTCTTTCTGATAAATAACAATGACGTTTTCGTTTTCCAAGTAATAAATATCATCACTAAAGACATTCAGGCAATAAAACATGAGTATTCCTTGAGCATGATGGGTTGCGAAATGCTGAGAAACAGGCAATCTTTCCGATGCCAATTTTTGAATAAGACGTAAATCCTCCGCGTTAGTTACATTTAGTTTTCGGATGTTCGCAGGCTCGGGTGATTTTTTTGCCGTATAATTTATTGAAAAAAGATGTTCTTCCACAGGTTTAAACCCAAACTTGGGGTAAAAATCGAGCACAGATTCATTGGCAAAAAGGTACATATAATCGTACTTGTTCTCGTATTCCTCTAAAACTTTGTTCATTAAACGTGTAGAGAGTCCTTTCCCCCGATAATCAGGATGTGTCATCACCGTGCCGATTTGAATCGCTTTTTTCTTCTCACCGTGAATGATGAGCTCAAGGATGTTAACAGAAACGTTGGCAATAACCTGGTCTCCATCGACATATGAATAAGGAATGTAACGCTCGCCCCAGTATCCTTGTTGATACCAATCTTCAAAATTGATCTCAAACGTGTTGACAGCAAGCTCGAAAAAACTCTTGCGCAGTACTTCATTGTTTTTATAATTCTTCATAAATATTAATTCTTGCATGGTATTCTCCCCTTAATCCTCAAAAGTGACTGTTTGTAAAGTGGTACGATCCCGTATTTAACTATGTAAAATATGATTACAGGTGACAAAAATCCTCTTTTAACACCGCGTTTTAAACAAACTTGGCGATGTTATTTAAGCAGGAGTTTTAATAAGAGAAAATGGAGTTTGATATGGAAAGAGACGCGAGCGAATTCGCGTCTTCTTTTTTGCATGCTTTATAGGATATGCTTAAATGCAATTGCGTCAGTGAACTGTTTTTCACTATTGAAAATCTTGGTCCATTAATTTACGGCAAAATGCACGATTGCACTATATAACATCTTGTTGCGAAAAGGGTCAAACGTTACTTGATGCTGAACTTGCTTCACGCGTAGCATTAATGCTTTGTTCATTCCGATTCGTTCTTCGATCGCTCGTTCCAGTTCACGGAAGTCATAAGCCTGCAAGCATTCGACTTTGTCTTTGATCATATCCAGTGAAATTTCCATATATCATTCAGGCCTCCTTAAAATCTTGATTTGCAGGTTAAAAGCCTGTCGAGCTTCATTTTAGAGGAGCTTTTCCAGTTCGGCAAGAGCAATCGGGCTGAAAATCTAATAAAGACGTGATAAAATCGGGAAAGGGCAATTTTGAGATCATCGAACTTCCGTTAATCTGAAGATCTAATGGAAGTAATAACAGATACTGCTGTTTGAACGAAGTTACATTTGCATGGTATAAGTGAAGAAGCAAGGACAGCATAATGTGAATTGCAACGAAAACTGTTAATGTTAATTCTAATGTAGATGATAGGCAGGCAGATGCAAAGAGTTACGTTTTATGATTATTAATGAGGACGGAGACTGTCCTGGAATGTATAGAGGAGCTTTTGAGATGACAAAGGAAAACTTTTGGCGTGAATTGCCACGACCATTTTTTATACTGGCACCCATGGAAGATGTGACGGATGTTGTGTTTCGGCATGTCGTAGGTGAGGCAGGCAGACCGGATGTGTTTTTTACCGAATTTGCGAACACAGAGAGTTATTGTCACCCTGAGGGGCACCATAGTGTGCGCGGGCGTTTGACGTTTACAGCGGATGAACAGCCGATTGTGGCTCATATTTGGGGAGATAAACCGGAATTCTTTCGTGAGATGAGTATCGGTATGGCGAAAGAAGGCTTTAAAGGCATCGATATCAATATGGGTTGTCCGGTAGCGAATGTAGCCGAGAATGGAAAAGGAAGCGGCTTGATCTGCCGACCAGGCCTTGCGGCGGAGATTATTCAGGCGGCGAAAGCCGGGGGGCTGCCGGTCAGTGTAAAAACGCGTCTTGGATTTACTGAGGTAGACGAATGGCGTGACTGGTTAACCCATATCTTGCAACAGGACATTGTGAATCTGTCCATTCACCTGCGGACGAGAGAAGAAATGAGCAAAGTAGACGCTCACTGGGAACTGATTCCGGAGATTAAGAAGCTTCGTGATGAGATAGCGCCCAATACTCTTCTGACGATTAACGGGGATATTCCTGACCGTGAGACAGGCCTTAGACTCGTGGAGCAATATGGTGTAGATGGCATTATGATTGGACGCGGTATCTTCCAGAATCCGTTTGCTTTTGAGAAGGAGCCGAGGGAACACAGTAGTGAGGAATTGCTTGATTTACTGCGTCTGCATCTGGATTTGCATGATCAATATTCCGAGCTTGAACCACGTTCGTTCAGTGCGCTTGCCCGTTTCTTTAAAGTCTATGTCCGTGGCTTCCGCGGGGCTAGTGAGCTGAGAAACAGCTTGATGAACGCCAAGTCGACAAGTGAAGTTCGTACGTTGCTTGATGAATATATTACATTTTAGTCTATTCTATATTCTATAACAGGTTGGTTTTGCTTGCGAGGGCCTTTCAGTTAGGGTATTATTGTAAAGAGATAGGTATTTTTTACCTTGTTTTAGATTATGATAATAAAGATACGGAGTTCTCAATGACTGAAAATTTTGAGTTTGAAGGTTATCATGGTACAAGTGAGTCAGCAGCTGTTAAAATTGAAAAGGGTAACTTCAACATTGATTATAACAGAATCGGATGGTTGGGTAACGGAGTATATTTTTTTCAAGAAGATATCGAAATGGCAAATTATTGGGCGACTCGAAAGTTTAAAAATAAAGGGATTTCCGTAGGTCTTTTTAGAGTTGAACTTGCTATGCTTAAAAGACAGGTTTTTGATGTAACAGATCCACTTGGTGAACACAATAAATATTACCAAGGTATAAGAAAGAGATTTGTGGAAAATGAGATTAAAAAGCATGGGATTAACGTTAAGGCTAAAAATCAGGATGATTTAGATGGTAAGGTTTATAATATGATCTGTATAAAAGATCGTTATAAGTTAGTAAGAGGATGCACAATTACACCTGATGATAATGATAGAGAACACAAGTTAATACCTCATACTCCAAATGGAGTAGAATTATGTCTCAGAGATGTACAATTGATTACACTAAAAGAAAAAATAAGTTTTGATGGGAGTGTTTGAAATGTCAGACATTCAAAAAAGTATTGATAATTTCTTTGATGAGATGGATCGGGATGAATTTGTAAACTTGCTCAAAGAAGCTGGGTTTGAAGTTGAAAACGGTGAGGGTCATGTAATCTTTAGTGAAGCCGAGAGTTACTCCTATGAGAATAAAACAACATTTACAATTGGTGGAACATATAAATCAAAATATAGTCCAAAGACAAATCATGTGGCGGGAAGTTTTCCGCTCGCGAGTTAATCTACTAAAATTACAAAAAAATTGATAGAGGGTTATTATGGAAGATGAAATTATAAGTACACTTCGATTTAATGATTATAAAATTGATAGAATGATATTTTCACGCAATCATAATTTCAATGATATCGAGAATGAAGAATTAGAGATTGAATTTAAATTCTCGTCTGAAGTTCATGTTTCTACAGATAAATCCAAAGCAATTGTTGTTTTAACTTGCAGATTATTTGATGAAGATTTTAACGAGAATAACTTTCCATTTTTTTTAGAACTTACTATGCGAGGGTATTTTGATTGTGAAAATGTTGATTTTGAGAATTTTGAGTTGAATTCAATGGCAATATTACTTCCTTATTTGAGGTCGACTATTACAAGTTTTACTGCTCAAGCGGGTATTTCTCCCGTTATCATTCCTACAATTAACGTTTATAATTTATTCCACGAACATGATAGTGACGATTAAAAGTAACCTTATAAAAAAGCTACTGAAAAAACTATTGTAGTTGTGGAAGAAGAGGGCATCCTCTCATGGTGGACAGTGATAAAGAAGTTCATGTTTGAATGAACCTAACACTGAAAACCGGAGGGGATCTTTGTTATGCTTGGCTATTACTGTATAGGGGAATAGCACGATACAATATATCCATTTGCAAGGGTGCTAAAGTCATTAGATAACTGTTCAAGAAGTCTTTTAATAAGACATTTACCTATCACCATATGTAGAATGTTTCAAACCATATATTTCCTAATATACATACATTAATCTAAAGCAAGCATTTCATAATAAAAATGAGGTGAAAGATAATGATACAAATTGAGTGTTCCTTTTTTCTAGCATCGCAGCCTAAATTGGCAATAAATCGTTCACATATCTATAATGTAACTAAATCTGAAATAGGCATTTACGGTAATCTCTATACAGGAAATTTGATTCGTTCGCTTGGTGTTCATTATGATGACTACGTAAACGCAAGTGGAGCTCCGATATGGACGATTAATAATCGATATCAGGGACATTCCATTGGCAGAATCAAACTCCACTCAGAGAAACACAAATCTCAAGCAGTTACAGGGAATATTGGTGAAGCTGTTGTTATGCTAGCTCTGGAATCTTCAATGGGAGTCCGAAATTTACCATTCCATAGGATGAAAGCCCATCAGATTAAATGTCCGGATTTCCGGTTTTACTGTAATTGGTCTAACATAGATGCCTTATGGGGAACAAGCCTCTCTTCTTTAAGCACATTACCAGACAATTTACCACTTGAAGTGAAGACTCATTTAAAAAAAGATAGTGGTTATCTGCTGGATGCATTGGAACAGTTGTTAAAGTATTGGACAGAATGTGATCGCGAGGGCATTTTAAATGCAGTTGGCTATGGCGTAATTGCAAGAATTGATCTAGATGTGGCAAGAAATCCGGGCTCCAACCGACATTTTATACGCTATTTTTTGTTTGTTAAGAAAGCCAACTTCACGTTGAGGAAACTAGAAAGAGTTTTGAAAATACTGAAAAATAAACAGTTTAAGCAAAGGGATAAAGCCACTCGCCAATTACTTCAAGACAAATGGATTGGCAGGTACATGCTATGAATAAGATGGTGCTCATAAAATTGCAGGAAATTAACTCGTTGTTATGGGTTCTAGATCTTGACAAGGCAAAGCCTGTATTGGAAGATTTGGTGATAATGTCAAAAAAAAGTGAAGATCCCTTTTTCAGTAAAATGACTAGAAAATATAAGCGAACATATGATGAACTTAATGCCCAATTAAATCAGGAAAAATTAAATTTCGTTGGTGTTCAAGAGTTGGATCACAGCACTGAGCAGGAATATGGTCACCTCTCACATAGTGATGAGTTTGCATCCTCTTTATTAATAATTAAGAATAGATTTGAATTAGAGATTAGAGTAGTTATGGGAGCTTTAAAGAAGCTTGAGTATGCTAAAGAGAGCATCGTGGTCACGAATTTCCTTAATGCCCGTAAGGTAGAAGAAAGCAAAACAGCTCTTGTCTATTCCATATCATTTACTGATGAGGTTCAAAGGTTCGGAGAAATTACATTCACTCAATCTGGAATCGCTATCGGGAGAGTGTTTTCCAATGAATACCCAATACTAAATGATGAATCTATAGTTACCTATGAGGGTATAACCGTTGCAATAATTGAGTTGGCTAAGAAAATTTATAGCAGAAATGAATTTATTCGAGATTAGTTAAGTTCTCTATGTGTACGAAGTAGGATATTATTTACAAAGCGTGATATTCAAAATGAACTTTTCGCTTTCTTTTCATTTGGCGAATTGTAATACGAAGTGTAAGATAGCTCCCCCCGTTACTTTAAAATGCTCTATAGGTGAAGACGAAACAAGGACAGGAACAGTTTTTTTACTTTCAAAACATCGTGAATCTGTCCATTCATCTGCGGACGAGAGAAGAAATGAGCAAAGTAGACGCTCACTGGGAACTGATTCCTGAGATTAAAAAACTTCGTGACGAGATAGCGCCCAATACTCTTCTGACGATTAACGGGGATATTCCTGACCGTGAGACAGGCCTTAGACTCGTGGAGCAATATGGTGTAGATGGCATTATGATTGGACGCGGTATCTTCCAGAATCTGTTTGCTTTTGAGAAGGAGCCGAGGGAACACACCAGCACGGAATTGCTTGATTTGCTACGGCTGCATTTGGATCTCCATGATCAATATTCAGAGCTTGAAACACGTTCGTTCAGCCCGCTGGCCCGTTTTTTCAAAATATATGTTCGTGGCTTCCGCGGTGCTAGTGAGCTGAGAAACAGCTTGATGAACGCCAAGACCACTTCTAAAGTACGCGAATTGCTCAATGAGTTTGAAAGCAATGAACAGGTAGAGTAGAGTAAGACGTAATCATGGATACGGAGTATGATTCAGGTAGAATAATAGCAAAAAAAGAAGCGGTAACTCTTCCGCTTCTTTTTTTTGCTTTGCTGTTTAACGCGTATACGCAGGCTTTTCCATAGCCACCGGCTGAGGATTGGCAAGCACCCATAACACAGCCAACTCAGATAATCTGGCGGGCGCATCAAAATCGTATCCATTGCGAAGCCTGCTGACTAAGTCTGCTGCCTCTTGGAGAAGTGCGGGGGCGAGTGGCGTACCAGAGCCCAGGTGACGAATCAGTGCATCCAGCATCTTGCGATACTCCGCATCCCAGTTTCCACCGCCATTATCCAATACTTCATGGGACACACGTCCTGTGATGCGGATGACCTCTCCCTGCACCGTTTGAGCGTGGCCTTTGGCTGGAATGAGATATTCCCACAGCTCTTGGTGCTGTTTGGTCCAGGTGGTTGCCTTTACCTGAATGGGAGTAGTCCCATCGTGCATGATCCGATTCGCTACCGGCTCGACATCAAATAACTGGTACAGTTTGATCAGCGCATCTGAAACTTCATCGACCTTGTCCTTATTGAACTTCTCACGGACGAATTCAAAATCCTTACCGATCCGCTTCACCGATTCTTTCATATCGGGGGTGACCGATGCTCCGGCATTCAGCAGAATTGCGGCAATCTCTGCCAGACTGACTATATCGCTATTCCTGCAATTGGCTAACCCCTTAGCTAATGGCGTATTTCCCTGTTTATTTTCTACGTTAATCGTAGCGCCCTGGGTTACCAACTCTTGAACCACTTTGGTTCGATACCCATTGACCGCTGCATGTAACGGTGTTTCATTTTGGTAATCCACAGCGTCCAGATCCGCACCTAATTCAAGGAACAGGGGTACATTTCCTGACCAGTGTGAGGCATGGGCATGTAAAGGCGTGCGTTGATATTTGTCGCGTGCATTAATGTCTGCTCCTTGCGCTACCAGCCAGCGGACCAATTCATCCGAAATATGCCGAAAGCTGAGGGCCGTACCTTTGCTATAACCCCCACGTGCATCCCATTCGCATTGCTCGAAAATTTCTTTTACAGTAGCGATATCATTATCTTTAACGAGTTTTTCCATATGAGCAGGTAAGGTTGCTTCCTTCGTAGCCATTACACTCTTCCTCTCCTTTGTGAATAACAACGTATGTTCCAATGGTAGGCTATGACGATTTAATAGTAAGTAGATAATTTTCTGCAATTTTATCACATAGGGGATTTTAAAACCAATAACTGGGTTTCTTCCATCATCAATTTGGTTTGCTATGTTATAATTTAGATGAATGTTGATACTGGAGACGGATTGAAAAATATTTGAAATGATCGCCGCAATTCATGCGGTAGGCTTTTGATAATAGGAGGATCTATGTCCTGGAGTAAATTGAAGCAACAACTGGAGAGTTTTCTTAGTCCTGCGTTAGTTGGAAGGGTGGAGTACCGTGCCACCAGCTATCGCTATTCACCTGATAAATCAGGCAATTGTTATATTACTGTAGATAAAAAGAATGTACTCAACATGAGTGATACTACAACCCCAATTCGATGGTATCAGTCAGAGCAGGAGATCAAGAGCGACCCGGAAATCATGATTCCTGTGAGCGATGAAGAGATTGAAGCTATCAGAAAAGATTCCAAAGGACCCATTCCCGAGGATCGTCTTCAAGTCATGGCAAGAAGTAGAAAAATCTCCGTACTTGCCAAAGAGCTTTTGTTGGCTCAGACCGCACTTAGTAAATCGAATTTTACCGTTGCAGCTACGACGTATTTATCCACTTCTATAGAGGATAATCTGGAGAGCAAGGATATCTTGTTTAATATTCTGGCTTTAATGGACAGACGAGTTGGCAAAAAGAGAATTCTAAATATGTCGGAGCAGGTCAAATTAAAGCATCCAGCCGTTCAGTATTTTTATGAACTGCGTCGTCGTACGGTGTGAAATTGAATAACTTTTGATATAGCTTTTAACTATAACCAGTTATGGTTTTTTAGTATCCCTTCTAACTGCTCTCAGCGTGATATGATCATTGTATACAACGAGGGGGTTTTTTACATGACTGATAAGTTCCAGATCGTAGGAAGTTTATTGCGGCCGGATGAGCTGCTGAAATATAAAACGCAAATTGAACATAATGATGATATCCAATATCCGTTCTATGAAAACTACGAAGGATATGAGAAGTGTGAGACAGAGGCAATCAAACAAGTTGTCGCAAAGGAAATCGAACATAACTTGTCCGTGGTTACCGATGGCGAATTCTCCAAATCGATGTGGCATCTGGACTTTGTATGGGGATTTGGCGGCGTGAAGCGTTACATCGCGGATCATGGCTATTTTTTCAGAGATGTGGACGGAACTTCGAAGTATGAAACACGCAAAGATATTGGACTGCGCATCACTGATAAATTGAGTGGAAAGAACCATCATTTCATTCAACTGTTCCAACAACTGCAAGACACGGCTGGCGAGCAACAAACGAAACTTTGCGTACCGTCTCCTTCCCATATTTTCGGTGAGCTTTCCTGGTCGGATAACATTGGTGGAACGGATGCTGTATATCAAAACATACAGGAGCTCAAAGAGGGTCTTGTGATCGCGTATAAGGAATTCGTGGAGGAATTCGCTGCAGTGGGCGGTAAAATTTTGCAATTCGATGATTGCTTGTGGGAACTGTTTGCAGACGACAACCCGAACTCTCCGTTTACAGGGGAAAATATTAATCAAGATGAAGTAAAGGGTCTCGCTACCGAATTCATTGATATTAATAATACCGTGATTGACTTTGGTCATAGCCTGGGCTTGAAAATGTGGACACATAACTGCCGCGGCAATTATGATTCCCGCAACATGGGCGGTGGATCGTATGCCAAAATTGCGAATCTATTCCTGAAGCAATTGAAGTATGACCGTTTCTTCCTGGAGTGGGATGATGATCGTGCGGGTTCAATTGAAGCTCTGGAAGTGTTCAAGGACAGACCTGAAACGGAAATTGTACTGGGTCTGTTGTCATCCAAAACGAGTACACTTGATGATGAAGCACGTGTTGTCCGTCTGCTGGACGAAGCTTCCAAAATCATCGATAAGGATCGGCTGTTGTTGTCTCACCAATGCGGCTTTGCATCTTGTGATGGTGGTAACGAATTAAGCGAAGCTCAGCAATGGGCGAAGATTGATCAGGGGCAGAAAATTGCAAAGCAATATTGGGGCAGCACCGTCTAGTATTCAAGTTGAATGTATTGTGACCTTATAAACACATTGCTCGATCAATAGTGTTCTGCACGATAATGAAACGGCGACTTTTCCTCTGGAATCTATCCAGGGAGAAGCCGCCGTATTTGTTGTGGAACGAACGTATGGGTACGTACTCATTTCTATAACTTTTTTTAACTAATGATGAGGCAGGCATGTCTTTCTTTATTTCTGCGATTCACGCTGTGCCAGCCATTCCTTTTTCAACAAAGCATATTGATACGTATTCTCATATTTCGGTGTGCCGTCCTCATTTTTGACAAATGAAATGAACTCCAAAAAAAGACCTTCCCGGCGCATGCCCAGCTTCTCACACAGTTTCTGAGAACGGAAGTTATCATCCTCGACATAGGCGTACAGTCTTCTTATTCCCTGTTCCATAAAGAGATTTTCGATAAAAGCATTGGCGCTCTCACTGGCGTACCCTTTCCCTTCAAATCTGCCATTAAAATTCCAACCAATACTATAGGTATCTGAATTTGAATCTTTATCCGTATCGGAATCCCGATCTTCCCTCATACCAAACAGCTCACCGATCAACTCGTTACTGTCTTTCAGGCAGACCGCGATGTGGGAATCGTCACTGCTTCTTTTTGCGACCTCTGCCGCCGCGTCTTCCAACGTTGAAATTCGTTGATCCATAAAACAATTCACTCTGGGATTTGCTGTGTATTCTAACAGTCCGGCTGCGTCCGTTACGGTGAAATTTCGCAGGATTAATCGATTGGTTTTAAGTATTTGCATAAGATGATATACCTCCGGTTTTCATATCAATAGATTGGCTTTGTTCATGTTGTATCTCTTTTTATTTTACGAGACTCCCTATTCTTACTATAACTTGGTATAGCCTTGGGTTTGGCTTTGGTACTGTCTGACCGGGAGAACAATCCCACCAATTTCTCTCTGTAGATATAGCCAAGAACGAATCCGATCACAGCGATAACAGAAATGATAATGGCGATCGTGTATTGTTGCATATGAATTGTGGACCCCACAGCAGCAGATGCAATAATCCACGGCAGACGACCGACGATAAGGATCGTGAAGAATCTAAACGAACTAATCGATGTAAGTGCGGCGACAAATACAAGCATGTCTTTGGGCAAGCCGGGAATCACGAAAAAGATGAATAAAAAAGCGGAGAACTTCTTCTCATCATGAATTAACGACATCCACTTATTATTTTTCTTTTGCATTAGCCGTGAAATATAAGCGCGACCGATAAAACGAGTGAAATAAAAAGCAATCGCTGAGCCTATAATCAAACCTATTGTAGTATACAAGGACCCAAGTGTAACCCCATAGATATAACCGCCTGCAATCTGTACCACTTCTCCTGGAATGGGTGCAACCACGATCTGAAGAATCTGGAATAAAATAAACATGACCGGACCCCAATGGCCTGTTGAATGAATATACGCTCTGAAGTTGTCCATGGAAGACATGATTTTAATAAGGGCAGGAGAATAATACACCAGTAGACCAATGGACAACATGATGAACAGACCCAACAAGATGTTAATCATTACTTTTTTCGAAGTTTGTGGCATACCTGACGACCCCTTTGTCTAATAACTTCTACATATTTACAGTATAAGACGAAATTATTAAGAGATACCTACATAACTTCTGAAGAATTCTTAAGTCGATTGTATTTGCTGGTAGTCGCTAATAACGCATATTATACTGAAATTAGACGGAGGGATCAGATGAGCAAGAAAATTCTAATTGCTGATGATAACAGTGAAATTCGTGAAATTGTAAGGATTTTGTTAGAGAGTGAGAATTATGAAGTGATTGAAGCGATAGATGGTCAAGATGCGATTGATAAAGTGAACGAAGAGACGGATCTCATTATTTTGGATATGATGATGCCCAATAAATCGGGGCTGAAGGCGTGTCTGGAGATTCGTGAAAAAACAAGCGCACCGATCCTGTTTCTCACAGCGAAAACGCAGGATTCTGACAAACAATTGGCATTTTCCTCAGGCAGTGATGACTTTTTGTCCAAACCCTTTTCCTATACAGAACTTGTTTCGCGGGTGAAGGCCTTACTGCGGAGGTATTATGTTTATCGGGGCAAGGAGAAGACCGAAGAACAGGACCAAATTATCGTTAAGGATCTTACCGTCCATCAGGATTCAAAAACCGTGTTTGTTGGAGACAAGGAGATTGCTCTAACTGAAATTGAATACCAGATTTTGCTGCTGTTGGCTAAGAAGCGACGAAAGGTGTTCTCGGCAGAAAATATATATGAGAGTGTTTGGGGGCAACCCTACTTTTATACGTGTAATAACACAGTGATGGTTCATATTCGTAACTTGAGAGGCAAACTGGAGGATGACCCGCAGAACCCTAAATATGTGAAGACCGTTTGGGGGAAGGGGTACAAAATTGAATAGATTATTAATCGGAAAAAAGCTGAAGATTAAACTGGTTCTGGCGGTTGTCATTTCTTTGGTCATTTCCATAAGTGCACTCGTTATTTTACAAGTTGTTGGCGAGACTGTATTGGATAGTTATTTAAGCAAATCCACTTTTGTAGAGAACAGGCAGCAAGATGCGCTTGATCGATTCGAAGCATTTGTGGATAGCCAGAACGTGTCAACCCGTGATCATGAGCAATTGTCTGCTTGGATAAGACATGAGCGCTACTTAAATCTGTATATTTTTGCAAAAGACAAATTGATATTTTCCTCCAACACGGAGATTGATCCTGCCATTAATGAAGAGCTGTTAACTCAAATCGTGCCATCGAAAATACCCATCACCACCATCCATTTTGCGGATCAGGATGCCCAGATATACTTGGTTAGCTTTTATGAGTATCAATACTACAACCTCATTCTGATTATTGGTGTTTTCATAGCAGCCATTGTGTTCATTGTTTCCTTTCTACTGATGATTAATAAGAAAACATCTTATATTGGCGTGCTTGAACAAGAGATCAAAATACTCGAAGGTGGAAATTTGGACTATTCGATTACGATATCGGGAAAGGATGAACTGTCATCTCTGGCTCAGAGTATTGATGAGATGAGGAAATCATTTGTGGAGCGGCTGGACAGCGAGGAGAGGGTCAGGATGGCTAACCGTGAATTGATCACGGCGATTTCTCATGATTTGCGAACACCACTCACGATTCTATTAGGATATATGGATATCATAGAGCTCAACAAATATAAGACACATGAGGATCTATTGCAGTATATTCATAATAGCCGGGAGAAGGCTTATCAGATCAAAGTGTTGTCGGACAAACTATTTGAATATTTTACGGTATCCTCGGCCGCTGAAGAAGAGGAAGTAGAATTTGAAATGTATGAGGGCAGAGCGCTTATCGATCAACTCATAGATGAGCAATTAGTGGTTTTGGACGATATAGACGTGCAGGTTCAGACAGATGCACATCATGAGGAGTTTTTGCTGGAAATCAATCTGGTCGCCATGCGTCGCGTAATGGATAATATATTTTCAAATATTCGAAAATACGCCGATCCAGGGCATCCCGTTCATATCCAGATTTCTTTGAGGCAACAATGGGTTATTCTTGAGGTGGAGAATAAGATTAAACGTGTTGGCAAAAAGAAAGATAGCAACGAAATTGGACTCGTTAGTTGTCAGAAAATGATCCAGCAGCACAACGGGACGTTGACGGTGTTGCAGGAAAAGGATATCTTTTCACTACAGATTATGCTACCTGTCATCATCAACAAACCAACACAGACTCATATATAACGGATCTCTTGAAATGATGCTGAGTGTTCGTGGGATTCCTTTGGCTGCCTATTCTGTAGTGGGGTAACTTGCTAAATAGGCATGGGCGAATGAACATCGCTCTACCATTCACACTATACAAAAAGAGCCATGCGACAGCATGGCTCTTACATATATCGTGAGAGGGGAAGCCTTATGTTTTAAACAACAGGTGCATTCTGTTTCTTGAAATATTGTTCAATTAAAAACGCGAGCATTGGTCCGGACTCGGCCTTCTGTAATTGAGCTTGATCGCCAAATTCCATGAGATACGGCTGTTCTGTAGTACAAGGAGTCCAATGAGGCATCAGCTTTCCGGTGGAGTCCGAACCGTTTGGGTCACCTGTAGCAATAAAGTTGGATAAGTAATTACACATCTGGCGAGCCAGATCATAATGCTTGCCTGTGAAAGGCCGCCAGCATTTGGCAAGTGTTTCGAAGAATAACCACAGATCAACGGAGTGAAAAGTACCTGGCTGATCCCAGCCCGGAATCTCGGCGTCGAAGTTATAATAGTAGAGAGGCGTTTCAGACGGATGACCGCTGTTCGCGCGGATGGCGAGCAGAATGGCATGTTGGATCATGCGGACCGATGCTTGTTGCAGAGCATGTTCGATTTGGCCGGAATCAGCCTCACATAGCTGCAAAAAGGCAGGAGCATCCTCGCCAAACAGCTCCACAGCCATCTGCTTCAGTTCTTCCAGATTGGCTGCGGCGGGACGGGTCCAAAATTCGGAAGACGTATGCCCCAGCATTACGGGGATCGCCTCGCGCTCCTGCTGAACAAAACGAGTAAACGGATCGCCTGCGCAGAATTGTTCGTCGATGACGGTTCCCCAGAAGCTTTTGTATTCGAGTGCTTTGTCACGGAGATATTCAGCATCCAGTTGTCTCGCCTCAGCCAGGGAAGATACGCCCAGGAAGCCGAAAAATTCAACCCCTGCTTGCTCTGCATCCCTTAGTGTGGAGCGGACAGAAGGCACGCGGACCTTCGGGTACAACTCGGTAGCTATACCGCTCATGATGACGGCTCGCTGGAACAAGCCTTTATTTTGCGGAGAGGTCATCTGGCTGAGTACACTTCCTCCGCCTGCCGACTGTCCGCCGATGGTGATCTGGTCTGGATCACCGCCAAAGGCGGCAATGTTGCGTTTGACCCACTGGGTACCTGCTTGTTGATCAAGATGACCAAAGTTGGCGGGTGCATGTGGGGATTCGGCACTAATCTCAGGATGGCACAGGAAGCCAAAGGCATTCAGTCGATAATTAATCGTCACAACGACAATACCTCTACGAGCGATTCGCTCGCCATCAAATTCCATTTCGGCCGTATGGCCGACTTGCAGGCCCCCGCCAAAATACCAGACAAAAACAGGCAACTTCTCGTCCGTACGCTTGGCGGGTGTCCAGACATTCAGATACAGACAATCCTCGTCCATGGGCAGGTCGGGATCAACGGCCCATTCGCGGGTATAGATATTGTTATCATCGATGACTGTTGGGGCTTGCATGGAGATGGGGGCAAAATCAAAAGCTTGCAGTACACCTTCCCAGTTCGACTGCGGTTGCGGAGCGCGCCAGCGGTTCTCACCTACAGGAGGTGCGGCAAAAGGAATTCCCTTGAAGCTGGTAATCCGCGGGTCCGCCGCGGGCAGTCCTTGCACTTGTCCATGTTCTACCGTAACCATTCTAAGCATACAACATTCTCCTCTCTGGATTTAGCATGTAAGCGTTACCGAGCATCTGATCAACGATATATAAGATAAACCTAACGCCAGAACAGGGCGTCTTAGAAAGGGGGAATCGTGGTTGAATCCGATTTGGCATGAGAGCAGTAGAGCCAGTAATTTGTATTTTATCAGCGGTGGTCACAAGCCGGCCAACGCTCATCAATGGGGGCCAGGTGTACGTGACGTTTATGCGCTGCACTATATTATCCGCGGCCAAGGGACGCTGGAGACGGGCGGCCGCGTTTTTCGGCTCGTTACGGGGGAAAGCTTTATCATATTTCCGCAAAAGGAGATTTACTATTATCCGGACCCGCAAGATCCATGGGAGTACGTCTGGGTGGAGTTTAGTGGTGAGGATGCCGGGCGGTTGCTGGGGCTGACACAGCTCTCAGAGGTACAACCCGTGGTGACGGTCTCGCCGGAGACATTGCAGCCTTTTTTCCACCTTGCCTGGAACGCGGGTGCATCATCCTATGAATTAATGCGGGCGGATGCCCGTTTGCGTCTGCTGCTCTCCTACTATATGGAGCATTATCCGAAAGAGCCGCAGGTGGACGCCAAGGATTATGTCTGGCTGGCGAGAAAGTACATCGAGCAGAACTACTGGAAGCCAACATTGACCGTCACAGAGATCGTAAAGGCAGTGAATCTGGAGCGCAGTTATTTGTTTCGTCTGTTTAAGGCAGCAACCGGCAAGTCTGTTTTGGAGTACATTACATCCTGCCGTATCGGGCGCGCCTGTGAACTGCTGAAGACGTCGGGTCTACCGATTCAATCGGTAGCCTATTCTGTCGGCTATAATGACCCGTTATATTTTTCCAAAGTATTCAAGAAAGCCACTTCACACACGCCAACAGCGTACATGACGCTCCACCGGACGAAGGTATAAAGTTAACGGAACAGGGCGCAGTTCCCGGACTCTCGGAAATAACGGATCAGCTTCTCAATAGGGTCGCGTCCACAGTTCAGCTTCACTCCTATACAATCGATGCACAGAAATTGCTGGGCAGAGCGCGAGATCAATTTGAGGTAGATGCCCACATCGTCTGAAGAGAGCGGAACCTGACAGGAGGTGCACAGGCGATGTTGAGCCATCTATTTCACCAGTTTGGCCCGGACGACGAGGCAATCATGTGCTGCGACAACGGGAGCGAAGCGTTCACGGAACACGCCAAGCTCTTTATGTTCCCAGCAGTCATACAGGGACAGGGCATAACCGGCAGCGTAAGGCAGACCCATATCCCAAAATTGCAAAGACAATTCCCGCTGGCTGTCGCTCAGGTTGAAGAAACCAATAGCTAGATCACCATCTGTGAGTACCTTCACCAGCATAAATACATCGTCTGTATGAAACCATTGTGGTTCTGGTTTGATGCGGTAAGCTCCGCGCGCTTCTACATCCTGATTGATAGCGATCAGGTCAGGATTCAGGAGAATATCCTTTGTGATCTGGTTAGCCTTGCGCACGTCACATCCGATCATTAATGGGGAACCCATGATGGACCAGAGAGAGAAGTGGGTTTTATATTCGATGTCGTTGCATCCGCCGATGCTGCCAATATAATCATTGTTGCTTCCACCGTACATACCTACAATCAGCATATCCATGTCGTTATGGCAGAAGGAGCCGGTGTAGCTTTGTTTGCCCAATTGAGACAGGGCAAGTTCCTTCACTGAATCCCAATTGTCACGGATATCGCCAGTGGAGCGGTACATATGAGCGCCCGATTCCCTAATCCAATCGTATACGTCGTCGGCTCCCCAGTTGCAGGCGGAGAACAGGATATCGCGTCCGCAGTTTTTGAGCGCAAGGCTCATCCGTTTGTACAGCAGCTCTCCTGAGATATGGCGCGGTTTGAAGCAGTAATCATACTTCAAATAATCAACGCCCCATTCGGCAAAAAGGGCAGCATCCTGGAATTCATGCTCGAAGCTGCCTGGATACCCGGCACATGTATGTGTACCTACGCATGAATACATGCCGAACTTTAATCCTTTGCTATGGATATAATCAGAAAGCGCTCTCATTCCACTCGGGAATTTATCCGGGTCAGCCACCAGATTACCGCTCGCATCCCTTTCCTTCAGGCTCCAGCAATCATCAATGACAATATACTCGTAACCAGCAGCCAGATAACCTTCCGATACAAACACATCAGCGACATCCCGAATTAATTGTTCGTTAATATCCCATGTAAAGGTATTCCACGAATTCCAGCCCAGGGCAGGGGCAAAGCCTAACACTTGATTGTTGCTCATGCTCTCGCATCCTTCCTCATCTCGGTTTTGTTAACAACACTAAACTGAACATAAACGATGAGCGACGTATCCCGCCATAGCTTAACGTTGCTTGGACATGGACATATGTTGCTCCGCTTGTGCTGGTGGAATTAGCTCTTTCAATCCGGCTCTCGGCAGGTATTCAGAAGTTACCGGTAGAAACATAAGAAAGGAAAAATGTCTGTCTGCGAAGAAGTTATATCTATCTTTTCAGGGATCTGTGCGAAACAATGGTATAGATGTTATGATCGATGATAATGCTCGAACAGGTTGTCAGAGCCATAGGGAAATTTGAATAGTATTCAGTTTTTTTAGGAAAAATACCCCAGTGGGAAATGTCTCATACGTAAGGTAGTAATCTCGCCGGAATGATTATGCATATGGCAGAATGGTTCGCATTGGATAATGTGCGATTTTCCATCGGTTTTTCGTTAAACATAAGTGTCCGTTTCATTTGATCAGATATATAATTTATAGGATGGGGAGTGTCGCGAAATGAATCTAGATGAAGTGATGCAAGAGCTAGAAGCGCTGGGTAAAGAACGAACGAAAAAAATCTATATCTCCAACGGTGCGCATGAACCGCTATTTGGCGTGGCAACCGGGGCGATGAAACCAATGGCGAAGCGGATCAAAAAGGATCAGCCTTTGGCGGAGGAACTATATGCAACGGGGAATTATGATGCGATGTACTTTGCTGGCGTGATTGCCGATCCTCAAGCGATGACGGAAGCAGATTTTGATCGTTGGATTGACGCTGCTTATTTTTACATGATCTCTGACTTTATCGTTGCTGTGACGTTAGCCGAGACGGATATTGCTCAAGAAGTTTCGGATAAGTGGATCGCCAGCGGAGATGAGCTGAAAATGTCAGCAGGATGGAGCTGTTACTGTTGGTTACTCGGCAGTCGAAAGGATGCTGAATTTTCGGAGAATAAACTAATGGAGATGCTGGAACAGGTGAAAAAGACGATTCACGAATCTCCGGAACGAACAAAATATTCGATGAACAACTTCCTGTATACCGTTGCAACATCCTATCAACCGTTGCACGATCAGGCAGTGGAGATAGCCAAGGCTGTGGGACCTGTCGAAGTGAACAAGGACAAGCCCAAGAGTAAGCTGCTGAATGCCTCTGAGAATATCCAAAAGGCAGTGGGAAAAGGGCGGACGGGCTTCAAGCGTAAATATGTAAGATGTTAATGGGAATCGCTGTAATAGACTAGAACATCAGGAGATATAACACATGCAGGAGGTGCTCGTATGAACGTAGAGAGTGTCTCCCTTTTTGTGTTGTTGTGAATAACACGTACTTGGGTAACTGAAATCTAGTAACCGTCAAGCTACAACTTAGTCAACAAATTTTCTGTCGATCCTTTATACTAATAAAGCCAGAAACATATCTAAGGAGTTGCCAAATACAATATGAATAAAAAAGAAGTCGCGCATATACGCAAGCAGTTTAAACTCGATCACGATCTACTGAATATTTACGATATTCTCAACGTGTATATTACGAAGGAAACGAATGAGGTCTATCACTGGGAGCGTCACCCGTTCGAACTGGTGGACAGAGAGAAGCAGGAGCTGTACATGGGCAATTTCAAAAAATTGCTGACAGGTGATTTGGATCAGAAGTTGTTTGAGTTGAAGTTCCAGGAAGCGGCGGAGGATCCAGCACAAGTATTGCTTCACCAGGCGCTGGTAACAGGTGATCCGGATGAATGGCAGGATCTGATGTTGCTGCTCGTGGATCGAATGTTGGTGGATACGAAGTTTGAGCGGGATATGGTAGCTACGTTCGTGCGTGGACAGTATTATCTGCCGACCAAGGCTAGAAACGAAGCTACGGAAGAGAGTGAGAAGAATGAGGTGTTCGCTCATCCGTTCATTCTGTGCAGCGTAAATTCCACGGAGAAACAGCGGAAGACACTCTTGTTTGATTACGTGGAGAGAGAATTTAAATACAACATTATTGTAGATCCGATTATCAAATTAAGCACGCCAGAGCAAGGATTCTTGTACCCTAGCGTGACGGACAACTACTCCGATGTGAATCGTGTACTGTATTGTACAGGGAAATCCAATTTCCCGGATCCGCATTTTGTTGAAAATGTATTGAATGGAGAAAGATCCGTTACCGCACTGGAAGAACGGGCGATCTTCGAAGATATCGTCAAGGAAGTGGCCGGTGAACAGTTCGATTCAGCCACCATTGCACATGTATACGAGGAGATCAACCGAGTCATCGAAATTAACGAAGAGTCCCATGAGGAAGAACCTCCAAAGCTGGATTATAAAGATCTGGAACGTGTACTGACCGCAAGCGGTATAGAGGATCTGACAACGGAGAAAGTAGAACGTGCCTTCGAAACCATCGTTGATAACAAGAACTATGAGATGAAGGCGACCAGTGTTATGCCGAAGTTTACATCCAAGTCTATTAAGATTGAGACCAAGGTTGCTACGATTTCGGTTAGCCCGCAAGACCTGAGATATGTGAAGCAGGTGAATTATCAAGGCAGACGTTGCATCATGATTGAAGTGGACGAAGATGTTGTGATTGAAGGCTTTACCCTTAATACAGAAAAACTTATAAATGAGTAATTGATTCTAGACAATGGTGATATAAAATAATCCTGCAAGGACGAATGAACGTCCATATATTGCAAAAAGCCCAAGCCAAAAGCAACACTGAACTGCTCCTGTCATAGTAGACCGTAGAAGACTACGATGGGAGCAGTTCATTATCGCCAAGGCATGGGCTTTTTTGCTGTTTCATGACTGTCGCAGCAGTTGTTTGATATCCGCTGCCGGACTGGAGCCAAGCTCCTCTTTGAGCAATTCCTCCAGCACCAGATACTGTCGCTGCGCTTCGGTTCTTCGTCCAAGCGACAGATACAACAGGATGATCTCGCGATGAATATCTTCCCGAATCGAATCAATCTGGAGGATACGTTCAAAATAATACAGCGCCCGTAACGGCTCGCCTGCCTTCGCGTGATAGTGGGCCGCAGTTTCCATCGTCATGATGAAATCCAGTTCCAGCTGTCTGGACCACGCAAAAGCCCACTCATAATGCCTTCCTTTCAGAAGTTCACCCGTATACAACGTATCCATCCGCTCGAAGAGCTCGGGGCGATGTGCCGAGGCCTGACGCATCTGCCGGAACAAAGTCTCGAACTCGTACAGATCACAGTTAATCGCTTCCCGGTCGATACGGATACCGTTTCTGTCCTTGAGAATGATCGGCACGTCACTGTTATCACCGATGGCACGTCGCACGTAGTACAGTGTGGAATTGATGTTGGTCCAGGCTTTCTGCGGACTGAGGTCCTTCCACAACGTATCGGCCAAGGCATCGCGGGTGGTTGATTTGGTATACAGCAAGAATGCAAGTAACTCTTCGGTTTTGGGCGTTCTAAGCTTGATGGGACTGTCTGCTCCGGCACCGCCAAACACGGTGAATTCACCGAACAGACGAACGTTCAGTTTGGGTCCAGGCACCGCTGGTTCAGGTGTTGTCACGGACTTGTGAAGCTTTTCCTGCAACCGTTTGATGCTGCGGTTCAGTCGCTCAGCCGTGACCGGCTTGATGACGTAATCGATGACCTCTTTGTCGAAGGCCTGCACCGCATATTCCTCATAACCGGTCACCAGCACGATTGGAAGCGAAGGATGATGTTTACGCAGTTCACCAATGAGTTGCATACCCGAGATGCGAGGCATCGTAATGTCCAGAAATGCCGCATCGAAGCTATTCTCTGCCGCATATTCACAGGCTTCCTCCGGGTCATGAAACGCACGAGATACCTTGACTTCTCCGCTTTCTGTCAAAATGCGATTCAGTCGCTTCAGCGACAAATCCTCATCGTCCACGATGATGACTTTCATCTTCATGTTTCATAACCTCCGTTCCCATCTGTGCTTAGACGTTGATTTGGAAGATCAAATGTAATCCGCGTTCCCTCGCCGTCCAGACTTTCCATCTGAAGGTGTCTGCCATACAGCAAGTTCAACCGGCTGGAAATATTCCATAGTCCAACGCCGTTACTGCCGTCCGTGGATTGCCGAATTTCGTCCATCCGTTGCTTGGTTATGCCGATTCCGTTGTCCTCGATGGTGAACCGTGTTTCCGTATCATTCAGATTGCGGATAGACAACATGACCCGACCACCGCGAATGCTGGACATCAGCCCATGCCGAATCGCGTTTTCGATCAGGGGCTGTAACGTGAGCGGTGGAATGTCCATATTCCGGTTCACGTCCGCATCCACATCGATAATGACCTCCAACCTTGAGCCAAAACGGGCTTGCTCTATGGCTACATATGCCTCGATCATCTCCAGTTCGTTCATCAGGCTAGTTTTTGAGTCGAGATGTTTAAAGTGCACACTCCGCCGTAAGTAACTCGATAATTGCAAAATCAATTGTTCTGCCCGATTCGGCGCATCCACACACAATTCGGCAATGGCGTTCAGGGCGTTATACAGAAAGTGTGGGTTCATCTGTGATCGCAAAAAAGATATTTCCGCATCTCGCGCAGCTTGCACGGATGTTTTCATCCGAGTCAAACCGCCGATCCGTGCCAGCAGTTCCTCCGATTCGAACGGCTTGGATACAAAATCATTGGCGCCTTTCTCCAAGGCCAGCTTCAATTGATTAGCTTTATTACTCGCCGTCAGCATGAGTACAGGCAACTCGGAAGGAGAGAAGCGCTCCCTGATTCGTTCCAGCAATTCGTAACCGGACATGTCGGGCATCATGATATCAGCAATGACGAGATGTACGGCGGGAAGCTGGTCGAGCAGTTCCAGTACGGAAGGGGAACGTGCAGTTACCGCGTAACTGTATCCTTCCAGCTTCAAGAGATTCACTATTGTCTGCAAATTAGCCGAGTCGTCATCCACAACGATGATCCATTCGTCTTTATTCCCTTGTACAATCGTTGGTTCTGGTAATCGGAGTAGCCGATTACCAGAACCTGTAGGAGCGATGGTAAGTGGCATGACGTTAGATCGTTTCTCACCTTTGCCATCTGCCAGTGGAAAAGTCAGGATGAACGTGGCACCCATGCCGGGTGCTGATTCCGCATGAATGGTTCCCCCATGCAGCTCGACCAGCTTGCGCGTAATGCTTAGTCCCAGACCGGTGCCTCCAGCAACGACTGGTCCCGTATCCGCTTCCTGCTCGAACGGCAGGAAGATGTGCTCCAGTTTGTCCGTACCGATACCACGACCGGTATCCACAATGCGTATTTCCGCTTTGCCTTGCACAACCGCAGCTTTGATGCTTACCGTGCCACGTTCCGTGAACTTAACGGCATTGCCGATCAGATTATGCAAAATCTGAATCAGTCGGTTGCCGTCTGCATAGATCGGCGGGAAATGCGCCGGGATGCGGTTGATAAGCTCCACCTTTTTCGCGCCAAGCAGGAAGGAGTGCATACGCATGACCGATTCGACAAACGAGTACAGATCGGTCGAAGACCGGTGGAGCGGGATGTCGCCATGTTTCATTTTCGAATAATCCAGTAATTCATCGACCAGATAGGTTAATCGTCTGCCACTTCCCGTCACGATCGCCAGATTGTGCGCTTGCTCATCGGTAAGGGGACCTTCTGCGCCTTTAAGCAGGCTTTCACTGATGTTAACAATCGCGTTCAGCGGTGTTTTGAGCTCATGCGAAGTATTGGACAGGAAGTCGTCCTTCACCTTGTCCAGCAAGAGCAACTGATCTTTGAGTGTGCGGACCGTACGATAGGCCTCGAAGAATCGAAGCACCGCTAGAAACAGCATCAGGATGCTGAACAGGACAATGGAAGCCTGCCCGATATTCATATTTTCCTTGAGCGAGATCGAGAAGAGATTAATGTCCAGACAGTACAACATGATGCTTAAGAGAGCTGCGTACCACAGAAAAGTAGACAGCCGTTCGCCTTTCTCACTGGTTAGGAACTGTTTTGCACATTGATACAGCAACCAGAGCAACATCAACGTGTACATAACGACGACGTAAGGCGCAGCCAGCCCGTAGATGGAAATAGGCAGGAGCGTGACCATACATAAGTAAGCTCCGAAGATGATCAGGATCAACGCCGTGAGCATACCGGACAGGATGCCTGTTTTGAATCGGTAGAAGTAAAAGGTTAACAGACCCAGACATGCCACAGAGCAGAAATCTTTTAATTTATAGAGTGTGCTAAAGGAGATTTCCGTGCCCGCCATCGATAACACACGTTCGCTGATCATGCCGTTATAGAGTGCATACAGCAGACAGATTAGACCAATCAGCAGCAGGGAGTCGTCTCTGTTTCGGTAGAGTGCAGACCCCAGGTAACTGATGAGGAATATGATCGAAATGGTACCCAGTACAGCAAGCGTGCCAAATTCGATAGCTGTGTTGAGTTGATGTTTTTTCAGCATGGCTGCTTGTTCGCCGAAAAAGAGTGGACCCGGAATGCCAGAGTCCGTGTAATCGTAATTAGCCACCCGGATCAAAATCTCAATGTCACCGCCATGATAGGGGAAAAAGCCAATCTGGGGGGAGTTGCCTGGTCGGTAACCTGCGGATTTTGCCACGGCATGCCCGTCTTCCAGCAGCTTGTTGCCATTAATGTAGATCTCGCTGGCAAAACGGATGTTCATTTTTTTGATCGCCAGTGTTCCCTCAACAGGTGCATTACGCAGTACCAGTCGATACGTGGCGAAGCCGTGGGTTGGCAGTCGTTCACCATCCACTTTAAGTCGATTCCAGGAGCCGGGAACGGTTGCATAGGTGTCGGGTGCTTTCGTTGGACCAGCCTGATTCGATGTTGCAGATTCGTCAGGAAGCAATCGCTCCCAGTAAAATTCCCACTCCCCGTCCAGCTTGATCCGCTCGTCTTGTTCAGGGTCCCAGGCCGAGAGGTCCAGAACACCTTGACGGGCATGAAGCGCAGCAGATTGTGGTTCTCTGATCGTTGACAGCAGCAGTACTGTAATAGCGAGTAAAACAGTCAGGACAACGCCTGAAATTTTTAATAACACGAAATGCTGCTCCTTTAGAGATTGTTCAATCCTTTGGTAGCTTCGGACAAAATCTCTTGTATTCTATCGGCATTGTAGCGAATATCTCTGGGGGGCGCAATCATATTTCGACAAATTTTTTTCTGTTTATTGCTTGTTTATTGTGATCCATTATAATGCGGAAGCAAGATATGTCGAACGGACGCAGAAAAAGCATCGAAAGACCTATCTTTGCACGACTATGGGCTGATGGAGTTGAGAGAAATGAAGAGGAGCATCACATCATGGGGTTTGCGGCGTCAGATGATTGGCTTGCTGGCTGTACTGATTGCTGTGGCATGTCTGAATGGATATACAGGTGTATCCGTTGCCAAAGCCGCTGGAACCGGACAAGTGGCCGTATCGGGAGCTGAAAAAGTGTATCAGTCCGCGGCGCAAGCTGTCTTTTACTTGAAAGCGTATCGCAAGGACGGAACGCTCAAAACGGTAGGTACCGGTTTTCTCATCGGTAATGGTAGAGCACTTACAGCAGCCCATGTTGTGAAGGACGGGGTTTCTTTCGAAGCTGTATTTGAAGATGGTTCCATTGAAAAGATAACGGTTCTGAGCGCTGACATGGATACCGATGTGGCTATGCTGTCTGTGCAGAATAGTAAAAAACGTCCGGTCCTTACCCTCTCAGCGGACAAGCAGTCTGCAAGATATGGGCAACGATCGTTTGCAATCGGATACCCGCTAAAGGATGGCAAGATCATTACGGAGGGCATCGTGAATGCACCAACCGCCGAGGTGAACGATGTCATTCGCTTGCTGACTTCCGCGCAGGTGTCTGCGGGCATGTCGGGTGGTCCTTTGTTAAATGAAGAGGGTCGCGTGATCGGATTAATCTCCGGTTCGTTTCGGACAATGACTGGCATTCATATCTGTGTAACGATCGAAGATATTCGCAAGCTGATGAAGAAGTCGAATACATAACGGGGAAAAAGGGGAATCTCGCATGTTCAAAAAGTTATCAATCTGCCTGCTTGCTGCCTTGCTGACGTTGACGTCTGTGAGCTGGCCACACCTGCCGACCGTTTCCGCAGCTGCGGAGTACACGGATATTCTTATTCCGAATGGCGGCGGCAAAATCATCAATCGGGAAGACATGTCTTCCTGGAACAACAACGTGAAGAAGGACGAAGCGAACAGCTTTGGAATATTTGCTGGCAAGGCACAGGGCGTATCCACTGATTTGAAGAATGTGAAATCATTGGGACCGAGTTACATGACTTTTGAAAAGGGTTTTGCAATGGATACCCAATTCGTCGGAACGATTAACGTTCAGTCCAATCCTGTTCTAAAGCGATTGGCTGAAAGCGGCCAGGCCAGAATGCTGTTGAAAATCAAACGTCTTACAGGACCCTGGACGATGGCAGCTAGTTTGGATGTTTCCGTTAATGGAGGTTCCAAATATAGGCAAGGTGCAATGCAATCAGGGGCCTCCGCAAATTCGTCATGGATTTCATTTGGCGCTAATGATACCATTCAAATTTCGATTACGGGGTTTACGATAGAGAACATCGACGACATTGAACTCTATTTCGCGGATATCACACCCCCTACATACAACGGCAATACACTGACCCATACCGGGGCAGTTCGATTCAATGCCGATCCTGCGGTACAAAAGAATGAATTATTCCTGAAGCAAGGAAGTAACCTCAACCTGGCGCTGAACTTCAGCGAACCGGTGTTTCCAGATTCTGCAGAGAATGCCTCTGACCGGATTGATAGCAAATTCAGCTTCATGCGTACCGAACTGTTCAGTAATCCGGGTGGAGACGGCTTCGATCCTTCCGTTTATTATCTAACAAGCGCAGATAGCGGATACAGTGACTTTTCGCAGGGTGGACTAGATCGGAACATTCATGCACGCTCCACTTTTAACCTCCGGTATCAGGCTGCGTTAAATGATAGCACAGGCAACATTCCTATTGATCCGAAGCGCCTGATCGCGCCCTCCGAGGAGGACCGTCCAACATTGCTGGAACGGATGAATGCAGCGGGCTTTATTGATGGCGCGGGTAATCCCGTTGCAGCTTTTAACGGCATTGGAACAGTTCCTTTTGCCGATAACGCGAACCCGAGTGGTACGTTCCGTACCATAATCGACGCGCGAGTACCGCAGTACTCAGCATCTCGCAACGGCGTACAGCCTGAAGTACTTACGGGACTTGTGCTGAACAAGGGCGACGTTGTTGATTTTACCGTGTACCTTAACGAACAGGTGATCAGCGCGTTTACTCCGACCGAGGATACACGACTCAAGTTTACCAACGGCTTGACCGCCGCATATGTTGGCGGGCAGAACACAAATACATGGACGTTCCGTATGATGGTGCCAGACGGCAAGAGCATCGAAACGTCATTGCTGGAGACGGCAGCCTTGGAGCATGCCAGTAATCCTGGCGACGGGAAGGCTCTGACGGACTACGCTGGTAACGTGCTTACTGAGCCAGTCAAAAAGATTGATTGGGCTGGATTGTCTGTGGACAACACGGCACCTGAAGTGAATTTTGTTTATGAGAATCAGGACGGAGAAGTCATTCCCGAAGGGCAATACGTGGGAAATGGATCATTCACGATTAATGCGTTCGATCCCGACTTAAACGGCCAGACGAGCAAAGGATTGTTTCGTCCAGGCAGTGGTTCAGGGCTCGTGTATTATGTGCTGAACCAGAGTCCGAATGATCCCTTCGCTGGGCAAAACGACAACTTTGCCGCTGTGAAACGGTATTCCCTGACACAGAAGCAGCCTTCCGATGAACTGTATACATCTGGTTTCCAGGATGTTGTATTGTCTACCGGACAGAATGGCGTGACAGTAGAACTACCTGATGACGGCAAAGATTTGAACGGGAACTGGTACTTGCATACATGGACTGCGGATATGAGTTGGGACTCGGCACGTCAGCGGATGCAATACGACAAAGGTAGCAGTGAACGTGCGGCTTACCTTGTCCAACATCCGGATGCGACACCTGCTGAGCTGGAGGATTATTATCGCTCAAGCATTCTGCCGAATCTGTCCGATTATGGCAATACGACGCAGTGGCCTTTGGCCGATTTCGAACAGGATGATTCCAATTGGTCGTACCATGTCGGCCTGTTGAAAATTGATAATGACGATCCAACCGTCGAAGTTGCAAACATCGTGGACAATAACTCCGACAATGTGAAGATTACGGTTAAGGCCGCTGATCCGACTTCTTCTATTAAAAATAACAAGGTGCAATACCAGTTCGTGGCAACGGGCAAGAGCCCTGTCGCTTCCGGGTGGCAGGATGCCGAGCTGAACGCACAAGGTGAAGCTGAGATATCAACATTGAATGATCCGGCGATCTCCAAAGGCGGACAATACGAGCTGCATGCCAAAGCCGAGGATGTGGCGGGCCATTCAGCCACCGCCGATCCCAAAGCGGTCGATGTGCTTGTTATCTCAACCAAGTTCAAAGCCTATCCGGGTACCTATGCGATTAATGACGGACCCGACTTCACCGTAGCCGGTGTTCCGGTCGATACGATTGAATATCAATACAGTGAAAGCTCTGAACGTCCTGTGGGCAACAGCAAATGGGTTGCTTTTGAGAATGCACCGAAGGAAACAAAGCTTGGGGAAGTACCCGCCGAGCGCTACAGCTTCCCTGCCGACAAAACGTTGAACGGGACCTGGTACGCCCATGTGCGCATCAAGCAGCAGGATACCGGACGTTTTTACTACTATTATCAGGAGTACAAATTCGACCATCTGCCACCTGTTACGAAATTTGGTTCGCAGGGATACTTGTATCCGATGCCAGAGCAGACGGTACAGATTGATGTGTCTGACACGTTGGTGGACTTTAACGGTGTAGCAGCCAAGAACATTCGTTACCAATGGATCAAAGTGGTTGACGGGCAAGACGAGAAGGAACCAGATCCGGAAGGCAAGGGCTGGAGCGTGTCCCCTGCGGATCGTTTGATCACATTGCAGGTAGACAACAAAAAGGACAACGGTAATTACCGTCTGTACGTCCAGGCCAGCGATAGCCTGGGTAACAGTAAGCTTTACCACACAAGTGGTCTGTTCTCCGTGTTTTATCTGAGCAGTGAACCACCTGTTGGTAGCGCGCGTTTGATTCGGACAGAAGGTCCAGGAGATGACGGGTACACCGCCATTATGGAACTGACGGTTGATGTGCCAGCACAGGAAGGGTACTTCTATTCCGTTTCCACCAACGGCGGAGACAATTGGAGCACTTGGCTGCCGTATACGAACTATGTCGGCGTTCCTGTTGATACGAACGATTCGGGACAACTCAAGTCACAGGTTCGTGTTAAATTCAAAGGTTACTACGACAACATCAGCGATATCGTAACACCTGAGATCGAGCTTCAGGATGCCCCTGCATATGGGCTTGCTTCATTGGAGCAGATCATGCCGGTTCGCGGAGGCGAGAAGTTGCAGGATGGTGGGCAGAACGAAGGACAAGAGATCCTGTTCGACCTCGTTGATGGCAAAACCGTGAAGCCAACAAACAGCAACCCGGAAATGCCGGAAACGCTGGAGGCGAATAAACGGTTCAAAATATACCGCAACGGAAGCTACTCCTTCACCGTGAAGGATGGCAACAATACAGCAACCGTGTTCATCGTGGTCTCCAACTTCGATGATACTCCGCCAATGGTGAATGCGAAGTATTCCACGATTGCGGCAACGAATAGCACAGTTAAAGTAAGTCTGCAATCGAGTGAACCGATCCGCATCACGAATCTGCCAACGTCGTCCAAAACGTTCCGCGAGAACGGAGAATTCACGTTTGAGTACGAAGATGCGGTTGGCTTTACAGGCAGTGTGACAGCAACGGTGAGCAACATTGATACCACGCCGCCGGAAGCAGATATTGTCATGCACTACAATCATCCCGATCTCAAAGCGTTGATTCGTTACGGTAGTGGTACTGCTGTCGTGGATAGCGCGGGTGATGGATACAACGCAAACGGAGAATTTACTCATTTCGCAGCACCGACAACAAGTAATGTGATCGTGTCTAATCTGATTGTGGCGCAAGTGCTGCCGAAACAGGGACAAGTTCAGGATTACCAGGTGGTGTCCAATAGCTCGGGGACGAACCAATCTTCATTGGTCATGACTTCGGGCAGTAAAGCACGCTTCTCAATGGCAGATGCCGCAGGGAACAATGCAAAGCTGGAGTCCGATGCGATTACAACACTCGTTGGATCGATCCCGGCTGTAGAAGAGATTACGATGGTTCGAGTAGACAATGACGGACAGACCATCGATGACAGCAAGCTGGTGCAGATCGGCGATCAAGCCTACTCCAAAGGCAAAGTGCGTGTAGGTCTTGTGATGCCATCATCTGTAGTGGAAGGCAATACGATCTATGCGGGGGCAACCCCGGTAGCAAACTTTAGCGCCGACTACGCCAGCAATGGCGAGCATTCGATTTTACTTTCAGACGTACTTGGTAACAAGAAACAGGTCAACTTTACGATTGCGGGTCTGGATAACACGGCACCAACGATCCGTCTGAACAAAGCTTCCACAACGGTTCTGCAAAACAAATCAGGCTTCGATCTGGTCACCGATCTGGGTGGATACACAGTGAGTGACAATCTCACATCTGCGGAGCAGATTCAGGTGACGGCTGCGGAATATGTTCTGGAAGGCGGACAATACGTGGAGAAACCTCTGAACCTGACGGTGACGGGTAAACACACCATTCGTTACACCGCGAAGGACCAGCTCGGCAATGCAGGCTACGCGCTCCAAACGGTGTTTGTTCGTTCGACAGATGGCATGTTTGTTACGGCCAATGGCATTCCGTTGTCGGATACCGAATCCGAAACAGCAATCGTGAATACAGGTACAGTCACGTTCAATGTGAACAACTTCCGTACGATCGAGACCGCTGGCGGAACCAAGCTGGAGAACGAACTCGGCACGTACGACATTTATTATTTCCCGGGTCTGGTGCGCGAAGGACAGATGAAATACATCGCCACCCGAGTGACCTATAAAGAACTGATCAGCAAAGACTTCAAGGTTACACTGCCCAAAGCAGGATGGTACACCATCATTGTGCAAAATCAGGAGCGCGAACGCGTATACTCCACGCTGCTTGTTAATCGGGCCAATTAGAGAAACGGAAGGGGTTCACCCATGCGACGGAACAAAATCATTCGGATAATCGCAACGTTGATGGCCATGGTCATGCTGATCAGCGTCTTGCCGCTTCACATCGCGGTAGCGGCCGTTTCCTCAGCGGGAACGACATCCATTAAGAACGGGTTTATCAAGGTAACAGTGGACAATGCAAGTGGGCGCTTTAGTATTCGTACAGAAGATGGCCAGCCAATCCGCAAAAAGGATAACGGTGTGGATATGATCTTTGGTGGAGATAACCCGGAGACGTCGTTCACGACGTTCCGCATTAACGGAACGGATCTGATCTTTGGTAATCCGTACAAAATGGCACCGAACTGGACCTCGGAGGTTACACCTCCGAAGGTCGTAACGGGTAATGACGGTACTCAAAGTCTCTTGACCGTATGGACCGTTCAAGGTATTCGCATTAGCCAAGTCATCACTTTGCTGTTGAAGGAAGACAAGGATCAGGGCGGAAATGCCCGTGTTCAATATGTGGTGGAGAATACGACAAATGCCAAGGTAGAGATCGGGTCACGTGTATTACTGGACACGTCGGTCGGTGGCAATGACGGCCCGGCCTTCCAGATCGGGCAGAATTATTCCGTTCCACTTACGGTGGAGCGCAAACTGGTTCACGAGCCAGAGAAACTCGGTTACGACAAAAACGTGGACGAGCAGGCATACAATCTGCATAAACTGCCACCTTACTGGGTGATGCGGGACAAGCTTGATCTAAGCAATCCGCTGGCGACAAATGTCATTGCTTATGGATTTAACAACTTGTTCGAGGGCGGTATTAACATCGTTGATGAAATGGTGGTAGGCCATTGGGCCAATCTTGCCGGAACGAAATGGGAATATGAACCGGACGAGAATCTTGATTTTACGCAGGATACAAATGATTACGGTACAGCCGATACGGCCGTGGCTTTCTATTGGGAGCCTGATACGGTTCAGGCTGGCGCCCAACACTCGTATGAACTGGTGTACGGTTTGGGCGAGATTGTATCCCCGGAGAAGGTATTCGATGTTCGTTTCCTGGATCCAACGCAGAAGCTGGAGACCAATGAGGAAGAGACGGGTTACGTGAATGACGGCGTGTTCGAAGTGAACACGGAGATCGAGAACCTGGAGATGTTCAACACAAACCATAGCCAGATTGATGTGACTCTGACACTGGAGAAAGGTCTGAGCTTTGTGGATGAGAATGGGAAGGAACTCAATGCAACAAGCCAGAAGCTTACCTTCCGCAAGGATGTTCCGCCGGAACAAGCTGCACAGGGCATTGAATTCATTCCGTATAAACCGGGCGAGGTCGTCGCAGCCAAATGGCGAGTGAAGGGTACAGGCAAAGCCTGGCCTTCAACGCGCCAGTATATGGTGACGGTGAGCAGCCCGGAGACAGAGAAAAAGCTGGAGACAGCTGCTCAAGAGAGTGAGGGACTTCCGGAATCGGAAATTCGTGCAATCTATGAATCGTCAAGAGCAGGTTTTATTTTCCTGCCACCAGTCGGTGAATTAAGAGAGACGTTGGTCTACGCCATGTCACCGGAGGAAGCGTACAGCAAGGACGAGAAGTACATCACGCTGAACGTGTCCAATATCGCTGCCTACAATGTTGGCAATGAAGCAACGTCAACCGCTGCCAACTTTGACATGTATCTGGTGAACGTGAAGAACGGGGATCGTTACAAAGTGCCGGTGACCCGATCTGTAACATCCCAGCCGCTTGGAAACGGGTTCGCGGGAGATTTGAAGCTGGTATATCGTGGCGGGGAAAAGGTGAATGCGGATGGCACAACGCTCGAAGTGCTGAACGACGCGATCTTGCCACTTGGTGAATATGCCGTGCAAGTGGACTATCGGGACAAGTCAATTCCCGAGATGGCTGAAGCGCTGAGCTTCAAGACAGACCAGACCTTTGCCATAACTGAGAACGAAGAGAACCGGGTTCGCAAAGCCGGCATTCTCGCTGTATATAAAACCAAACTGGACCTAAATGCAGGTGCTAGTGAGAAAGCGACGTTTGCCAGCGTGCTGCCATGGACGTACGGTAACCTGACGGACGCGCAGTTTAAAACGAAGTTGGATCAGGATCGGGCGAGACTAACTGCTGCCAAGCAGGAAATGGTAGCAGCATCACGCAAACTGGACCCTGCTCTGGATGTAGCTGGAGCCATCGATGCATCGGCTTCGCCGGTATATGCGGTCCAGACGTTCGAAAATGAAGCGGCATTCGAAACGTTCAAAAAAGGACTTGATGATGATACCGAGCAGGAGGTTGTTCTGGAAGTGCGCGGTAAGATCGTGCAGTCCGGTACGGGGGCAAACGCCCAGTACACGGTTCAATCGGATACAGAACCTGCGATTCTCAACAAGAGTGTAGCTTACAGCGGGAAAGACCTCACCATTTCAACAGGGAACTTCCCGCTCGCCAAAGATTTGAGAGCCAATACGGACACGCCGTTCTTGCAAACCCTCTTTGTGGGTGGCGACGGTACCCTAAGTGTGGCGAACAGCGGGTTCGTATTCCATTCCGGCGAATGGACCGTTGATTTCTACAACGGATTCGATAAGTCACTCGGAACGGAATCAAAGCTGACGGATGAAGAGCAGGCATGGGAGGAAGGACGCAATCCGGAAGACCCTACCCTGAACGGAACCCTGACTTGGGCTAACGGTATGCTGGGCGATGCGCTCAATCCATATCGCAATCTGCTTGTCTCCTATGTGTACTTTAATAAACACACATTGTTTTCAACACCTACCTTCTCGCTGAATGGCTTTGGGTTGAAACTCAATGACTTTGTGCTGCGGCAGGATGGGGTGTCCTTCGGTGGTGCAATGAAGATGTTTATTGTAAACGGGGAAGTAAGCAACGTTATGTTCAACCAATCGGGCTTTGTAGGTATTGATTCCTCACTGGCGTTTGAACTGGATAATAGAATTGGTTTGTTCAAACCAGACTCTGAGGATAGCGTAAAAGGTGGTATCAATGTTACGCACTATAAAGACCCGAACAAGTACGGCGTCATGAATTCGTACGGCGTTAACTTTGAGGCAAAACTGGAAAACTTGTTCTCCATTAGTGCGGAACTTGCCTTTAAACGCGTTCCCGACGGACGGATTATTCCAGACGTCATTGCTTTTGGATCGGACCTTCCTGATCCGGGCATCATGATCAATCCAGCTACCAAAATCTCAAGTATTCGCGGCGCAATCCGTGAACTTGCGATGACGATTGCGGGTGGTACCGAGCGCTTGCCACTGACGCTGGAGGCAGGCATCGATATGGAGCTGGGACAGAAGCCAGCTGTTTTCTCAGGAAGTGTAGACCTGACACTCAAAGCTACCGGATTCAAAGTGGTGGGCAAACTCGGCTTCGGTGAAGGCAGCAAAGTCATTCCGATGCTGACCGAAGCACTGGTTCAAACCCAATGGGCCAGTCCAATGTTTATCCGTGCGCGGGCACAGATTGATGTTGGTGGTTGGGATATCATTGTGGGCAGTGCCAGCCTGTTTATCGGCGAGAATCTGGAGAAGGGCCGAGTCGATTTTGAAGGCATGGTCAGCTCCAAAATACAAATTCCAAGTTCAGTGCCGGTTGTCGGTGGTTTGGGATTTGGAACCCGTGCAGGCGTTAATAACGATGAACTGTGGGCAGGAATCTCCTTGTTATTCCTCACCCTGGGCATCAAATATTACTGGGGCGGCGGCATCTCATTCTTGACGGATGGATCGGCATTGGACGATGAGGCGCTCGCACATCTGGCAATTAATGATCCGGAGCAGGGACCGCGCCTGTTACAGATCGGAACAGGTATAGAGACGCTTGCGACATCATGGGAAAATGAGGAGCCTGAGCGTTACGAGATTAGATATACCGCCGTTGGGGACGGTATCGATATGATCGAGGATAGTTCGCAAAATCTCGGCATTGGCGGCATTCGCACGTCCAATGGAGGGAAAACACATGTGATCCCGATGAGTGGAGTGACAGGGGATGCGCTCCTTGAATTGGAGTATTTCACAACAACCAGACCTACTCTGACGCTGAAACGTGACGACGGAAGCACGTATGATATCGTGTACGGAGAAGCAACGGATCGTAACGCAACGGCGTTTGAACAGATTATCAAAGCACCTAAAGAGGGTGATCTGAAGAGCGACGGTACAACAGTGACCCAAAAAGAAGAGCTTCAGGGCACCGATATTCGTCGGATCTATGTCGCGATTCCACAGGAAGACGCAAAAACGGGAAGTTGGACGCTGACGTCCAGTCAATCGGTCAAGTCCAAGCTGATGAACATTCCGGTACTTCCGGAACTGTCTTCGACGGAACTTGCGATAGATACACAGGATGCGGACCAATTCACAGCAACCTGGACCGTGGATAACGCTTCGCCTGGAGATACGGTTGATCTGTATCTGTCTTCGGACCGTTTGCAGGCCACACCTACACCGGACGAATCCATTGATCCAGGGATCATGATTGCCAAAGGCATTGAGATCGAAAGTGCCGATATTGGTGCGGACGGTCGTGCATCCGGCGAGATGACCTTTGACGTGAAACAGATTGCGTACCTCGGCGGAGCAGATCTTCGTGGTTTGCTGCAACAAGGCACATATTATCTGCGTACGGAACTGAAAACGGATATGGCATTCTCTGTCTTATCTTCACAGGAAGGTTATACGCTCGTAGATCCGTTTGCTCCGAACGCCGTGCCAGAAGTGGAAACGAGAAGCATAGGTAACGGGCAGTTCGAGGTGGCCTTCCCGGCGATCACCAAAACAGCTGAAGAAGAAGCAGAAGAATTCACTTATATCCTGACCGCATCGGATGAGCAAGGACATCTGTATGATCCGTTCGGCGAAGAAGGATACAGTGAATCCGACTTGAAAGCTACGCTCAAGGATGGCAAGTATCATGTGACTGTAGGTGGATGGAATGCACTAGGAACACCTAAGCTGGGTGCTGACGGCAAAGTGCAGCGCAATGCAGACGGCACCATTGCCATGGAGGATAAAGAGGTACGCCATTCCGGACTGGAGCCGGGCAAATCGTATCGCATCGGCGTTACGGTCGCACGTCAACCGGCTTCCGATGAGCAAGCAAATCTTCGTTTATCCACAACAACGTATAGCGGGTCGAAGCTGCTTCCTGCCCCTACAGGGCCAGTGCTTTCACTCGATAACAAACAAGTGGTCAACAACAAATACGAGGTTGTTACAAGTTCGAATCAGGTGACCGTGAACGTGGCTTCGAATCAGCCAAACGTGGTTGTAGAGGCTTCGACGGACGATGGTTCGCTCGGCACCACTAACCTTGCAACAACAGACAAGCTGAAGTTCAACTTTGAGGTAGATGGTGTATACGCAGTCCAGCTCAAAGCTCGTAATACCAGCACAGGGGATACGTCAGTCACAATGCTGTACGTGACGATGGATACGACGGCTCCGATGATCTATCTGGATTCACCTTCACAAGGCGAACGGGCACAGGGAGGCGTTGCGCTCGTACAGGGTACAACGATGACCGACGCCCAAGTGACGGTAACGGATGCCGATAGTGATCAAGAATTGGCACAGTTCAAACCGGACGAGAACGGAGTCTTTAAACATGAGGTGCCGATTGATGCAAACCGCATGAAGACCCGTCTCCGAATTAAAACCGAGGACGCGGCAGGCAATGTGAACTCTGCCGTTGTTGAGGTGCTGAACGGCGACTTCAAGCTGCCGCGCAGACTGAAACTGGTTATGCCGGAAGAACTTGTTGCTGGTGGAGAACAAGCTGCGGTTCAGACTTATGTGGAGTATACGGATGGAACTCGTGAACTCGCAGACAACGACAGCATCACCTACAGTGTGGTTATGGGTGAAGCGAACGCAGCCGTTCAAGATGATGGCCTTCTCGACGGAAAACGTGTTGGAGTTGCTCTAATCCAGGCCGATTATACATGGCAAGGTACGGAACTCAGCACAACGGATATTGTATCCGTTGTTGCACCGAAGACGGGAGCTGCACCACCGGATTACATGGATACGATTAAAGCATCCACAATCGGGACGGGCAAAAAGGGAGAGACACGTGTCTCGATCAGTGCTGCCGGACACAAAGGCAACATGGTTGGCAGTGAACTGGCATACCGGATTTTCACGGAACAATTGCAAGTGATGCTGCCAACATTTGAACAGGATATCAGTGGATGGAACACGCTGCCTTCCGATAAAGTCATCAAAGCAAAACCAGGCGAGTGGGTTGTTATCGCCAAACGAACAACGAGTGAGCCAAAACTCACGACAGCATCCTCTGCTGCGGTGAAGGTGAATGAGCGGATCTCTTCAAGCGTGGAACCAAGCGAGCCAAGCTCGGGCGTCAGCAAACCACCGGCATCGAATGTGCCTGTTGGTCCGTTGACGGTGGGTGGCGTAGCCATGGATAGTGCCGTTGGAGGTAAAGACATGAAGGTACCTCTGGAACTGGATGCAGTGCAGAAGGATGGATTGTTGCTGGTCGATGTTACGCCAGGCGTAAGTGGCCCAACCGTGGTTGCTCATCCTGTGCGAGAAGCGCTGCTGGATGCAGTCAAGCAAGGTCAGCGAATTCGTTTGCACGTTGCAGGCCAACTGGAGCAACTACGCTTCGAACTGGATGCGGATCTGATTAAACAACTCGCTGCCAAAGACATTTCGATGGATCTGGAAAGCGATTGGGGCAGCTACCGTTTGGATTGGAATGCCATCGATCTGAACGCACTTGAAGCAGCTTTCCCGACGCAAAAGGCCGAGGATATCAAAGTAAGCTTAAATGTAGGTAAACCGGATCAGGCATACGAACGGCTTGCTGCGAAGCTTGCCAGTGAGGGACGTACGATTCCAAGAGGAACCCCGGTTGCCTTCAACATGACGGCAAGTGACGGTACCAAGTCAATCGAGATTGATAAACTTTTGAAAATGACAACCAAAGAACTGTACCTGCCGGTCGGAGAGGACGAGCGCTCCGTATCGACCGTGGTCGTTCTTGAGTCTGACGGCAGCTTGCGGCATGTGCCTACTCGCTTCGAAGTGCGGGAAGGCCGGATGGTTGCCATCGCAAGCAGTCTGACCAACAGCGTATACTTGCCGATTCGATATGACACTGCGTTTAGCGACATGAAGGGCCACTGGGCAAGCGAAGCAGTTCATGATCTGGCATCACGTCTGGTTGTGAATGGCGTGTCGTCTGCTCGTTATGAGCCTTCGCGTAGTATGACTCGGGCAGAGCTTGCTGCACTGATGGTGAGGTCCTTTGGCCTGAAACCAGACACAGGCGTAAGTTCACCATTCGCAGACGTTAAGGCAGCAGATTGGTACAACGATGTGGTGCAAACGGCAACTGACTATGGCCTCATGACGGGCTACAGTGGTAATCGTTTCGGTCCGCAGGATGCCATGACACGTGAGCAAGTGATGGTCATGCTGATCCGTGCATACGAGATGGCAGGACATACTGCACCAGCTGCGAGTAGTACAGCTAGTAGTCTTGACAGCTATACTGATGCATCAACGTTGTCTGATTGGGCCAAAGACAGTGCCGCACAAGCGGTGAAACTGGGTCTGATTCAAGGTAAATCGGCAACGACACTTGAGCCAAAAGCTCCGGTAACTCGTGCCGAGATGGCAACTCTTGTCCGCAGATTACTTGTGGAACTGGATTTGCTGTAAACATGAAGTTGTTGATTTGAACTGGAAAATCCCGAGAGTCATCATGACTTTCGGGATTTTTTGTATCTTTTTTATGAGCAGGGTTATCTCAATATACAAACGTGAATTCATAACCACCCCGTGAATTCCAATATTGAGGCTTTTGCAGACTGTGCTTCTGTATGAGCGCCTTTGCGCCAGGCTTTAGGCGATTCGCCCATCAGTTTGGCGAAGCAGCGGTTAAAGCTGGAGATGGATCGGAAGCCGACCTGCTCAGAGATGGACAGAATGGAGGCCTCGGTGCTTTTTAATCGTTTGCATGCCTCTTCAATCCGGGTACTGTTCAGAAAATCAAGCGGCGTGGTTCCCATAATTTCATGGAACTTGCGGCGAAAATGCGTTGTACTCAGATGACACAGATCAGCGAGGTAATCTATGGTCACAGGCATCATATAGTTTTTGGTGATAAACTCCAGCACGGGTGAGATGACCAAGTCACCTTGGAGGTCTCTTTCCCGTTCGTGATCCTGAGATGACAAGCGTTCGCTGCTCGCATGAATTCGAAGCAGTTCGATATATAGAGACATCAACAAGCCGTACGCGCTCTCCCGATAGTAGGGGGACTGCTGCTTCATTTCTTCAACGATTGAAGTTGCGAGCATATGAATTTTGGGATGCTGTTCCTTATTCAGAATGCAATTGGTTCCCTGAATCGCCCATAGATTCGGTTCAATGTGAGTTTGTGCTGTTTTGAGCGAATGACGGAAGAGTTCTTCCGGTGAAAAAAAGATATAAGCCCACAGGCTGGCGTTATTAGGTGAACTGTATGTGGTATGCGGAAGATATCGGGGAATGAACGAGATGTCGCCTGCTCGAAAAGGCACAGATTCTCCCTTAATCTCCATGATGCCTCCATCTGAATAACAGATGCCAATCTCCATGTGGTTATGGAAATGAAGATGCTCACTCTTGATATCGGATATTCTCCAGCGGTCTCCACTGAGTAACAGGACAGGGAAATCAATGGGCAGGCTATAGTGACGATATTCAATGACAGGTTTCTTCGGTTTGGGCATTTTCGAGGACTCCTATGTATAAATGATTGAAATTGCGCAGTTTTGTTATGAATATGCTTAGATTGAGACTATTTTACTGCGTACAATGGAATAAGTAAAGCGTTTACAAAAATGGACGGACACCTCTCAGGGCGCACTTGGGGGCGTGTGCACAGGGAGAGGGGAATAACAATGCTTCAAGTGAAATATGACAGGGATCAGATTCTACACGTAATCGAGAACGTTACCAAGAAAACACTGGATATGGATCTGACATGGGATTGGCCCGGTGGAGTGGCTTATTATGGTGTATCCAGAGCCTATCAAACGACAGGCAACCAAGAGATTCTGGACAGGCTGGTGAAATGGGCAGACGAATATATCGAGCTGGGTCTGCCAAGTTGGACGGTGAATACATGTGCCATGGGCCATGTGCTCATCACTTTATATGAAGAAACCGGGGATCAGAAATATTGGGACATTGTCCTCAGCAAGGTTGATTATCTCCAGAATCATGCGCTTCGTTTTGGAGACAATGTGCTTCAGCATACGGTATCGGTTTCCAATGATTTTCCGGAACAGGCTTGGGCAGATACCTTGTTTATGGCGGCATTTTTCCTGCTTCGCGTAGGTAGCAAATTAAAAGACGAAGCCATGATTCAGGATGCGCTGAATCAGTATTACTGGCATATCAAATACCTGCAAGATCCGAGCAGCAGTCTGTGGTATCACGGTTATAACAATATCAACAAGGACCACATGTCCGGATTTTATTGGGGCAGAGCGAACGCTTGGGGAGCCTATACGATGTCTCAAGTGAAACCGCAATTGAACGACTGGTACTTGTATCCGCAATGTATGGATGTAGAGTGTGCCCTTCGTGATCAATTGGCGGCTCTCAAGCTGGTACAGACCGAGAATGGCTTGTGGCGTACGGTTCTGGATGACGAAGAATCGTATGAAGAGGTGTCAGCTTCCGCGGGTATTGCAGCAGCGATGATCAACAACGGCAATCCACTGCATACCAAATACGTGCAAAAGGCATTGGAAGGCATCCTGAACAACATTAGCGAAGATGGGCGCGTGCTTGGTGTATCTGGCGGTACGGCGGTAATGAAGGATCGGGATGGCTATCGCAATATTCCAAAAGACTGGATTCAGGGCTGGGGTCAGGGCCTGGCACTCGCTTTTCTGTCCGATATGTTGAGATAGGGAGGGAACCCAAATGTCCAAATTAACCAAAGGCTCCTTTACACTACCGGGAGAATCCGGTTATGAAGCACTGACGCTTGAACTTGCCAACCGCTGGGGTGCCGATGTGATCCGTGACAGTGACGGTACAAAGTTGTCCGATGAGATTATCAATGCCGGATACGGCATCTATTCAACCATTTGCATTATTCGGGATCATAATGAGTGGGCATCCCGTAATCTGGATAAGTTGCAGCAATGTTTTCTCATTACGAATCCGAAGGTTGCTGTGCAAGATTATGTATCCATCTATCTGATGGAGGACTTCTTCGCTGAACAATTCAGGGTGAATGATTCGAAAGAAGCGTTTAAGTATTGGCAGGTGTACGACCGAACGACTGGGGAAGAAGTTCCTAGAGGACAGTGGAATTATGAAAGGGAATCTGGCAATGTTGTCATTACCGGCGTTGCTCCTTGGCATAAATACACGGTGAGTTTCATGGTTTATCGGATATGGGAAGAGATTTCCATGTACAATCACACGACGAATAATTGGGACAAAGAGCATCTGATGCAGATTGACCCGATCTATACAGACACCCAAACCTATTTGCTGGATTGGATGGAAAAGTGGTGCCAAGGCCACCCGGAAACAACCGTTGTACGTTTTACGTCCCTATTTTATAACTTCGCCTGGATCTGGGGCAGTGATGAGCGGAATCGCCATCTGTTCTCGGATTGGGGTTCATACGATTTCACGGTAAGTTCGAGAGCGCTGGATCTGTTTGCTCAAAAATATGGGTATTCACTCTCCGCCGAGGACTTTGTAAATGGCGGTAAATATCAGGTCACTCATATGCCTGCGGATCAGCGCAAACTGGACTGGATGGCATTTATCAATGATTTTGTCATTGAATTCGGTAAAAAGTTAATTGATATTGTACACAAACATGACAAGCTGGCGTATGTCTTTTATGATGACAGCTGGGTGGGCATGGAGCCGTATAATGATCGCTTTGAGGAATTTGGATTCGACGGCATGATCAAATGTGTGTTCTCCGGTTACGAGGCAAGAATGTGCTCCGGCGTTAAGGCTGATACCCATGAGATTCGCTTGCATCCCTACTTGTTCCCAGTTGGCTTAGGCGGGCTTCCTACCTTCAAAGAGGGAGGAGATCCTACCCTGGATGCGAAGAAATACTGGATTAATATCCGGCGTGCGCTGCTGCGTGAGTCGATTGACCGGATTGGACTGGGTGGATATTTGCATCTGGTTGAGCCTTACCCGGACTTTGTGGATTATATCGAGAAAATTGCCCATGAATTCAGAGAAATGAAAGAGCTACATCAGGCTGGAAAGCCTTATCAGATCAAGACAAAGGTAGCCGTGCTGCATAGCTGGGGCAAGTTAAGATCGTGGACCTTGTCTGGTCATTTTCATGAAACGCATATGCATGATCTGATTCATGTGAATGAGGCATTAGCCGGGTTGCCTGTTGACGTGCAGTTTATTGATTTTGATGATATTCGTCAGGGCGCATTGAAGGATATAGATGTCGTCATCAATGCCGGCTCTGCAGGTTCAGCATGGAGCGGTGGAGCGCAATGGAGTGACCACAAGTCTGTGGACTTATTGACACAATGGGTGTATGAGGGTGGTACCTTTATTGGCATTAACCAGCCTTCGGCAATGGACGGGTACGACAGCTATTTTAGAATGGCTCATGTGCTTGGGGTAGATGAGGATACAGGTGCAAGGGTTGTTCATGGAAAATGGTCGTATGAAGTTAATGATGAGTATGGTTTGGTGCCTGAGGGGGCCAGCATACTTCCGAAAGATAACATTTATCTTACTGATGGATCAGCAGCTGTAGTGAATGAAACGGATGGTCAGATCACACTGTCCACACATGCTTTTGGAAAAGGAAAAGGGATCTACCTGCCTTCCTTCGAATTCAGCTGGGAAAATACAAGACTACTTCTGAATTTGATTCGATTTGCGGGCAATGAATTCCATGAAACAAAGTACATCACGGATAACTTGTATACCGAGTGCGCTTACTATCCTGAAAGCAACATATTGGTTGTGATCAATAATAGCGATCAGGTTCAGTCCACGACGATCAATACAGAGCATGGAAAACAGACCGTGGAATTGGACCCGTACGATACGGTGATCACCAAAATTGGTTTAACAAAATCGGTATCCCCATAGAATAATGACTCGATAGACCGTATTCCTTAACCAGGGAGCGGTCTATTTTAGTTATTAGGACGTGTCTGAAAACTCTGAAGAAAGCAGATTTTATCGTACGGATATTACTTTATAGTGTTAACACTATTTAGTAGAATATTTAAATAAGGATAGGGATCATGAGCCCTAATATATTATTGTTTTCATCTTTTTAAAGGAGAGAGTGCCCTAATGTACAGTTATAAATTGTTGGACACAATAAGCATGGAGACACTTCACGAGGCGTTTGTGGATGCGTTCTCCGACTACCAGGTTAAAATGGATTTGCCTTTTTGGAAGTTTCAACAAATGCTCCAACGAAGGGGCTATCACCCCGAAATATCTATGGGAGCCTTTAAAGATGAGAGAATGGTCGGATTTGTTATCAATGGACTTCGAAGCTGGAATGGAAAGAAAACTGCATATGACCTTGGTACAGGCGTTGTAAAAGATTGCAGGCGGCAAGGCATTACAAGCGATCTGCTCTTGAATATTCAAAAGCTGTTAAAAGAAAAAAATGTAGAGCAATATTTGCTGGAAGTCATCCAATCCAACGAATCTGCAGTTCAGCTGTACAGTAAACAAAACTTTAAAATTCAAAGGGAATTTTCATGTTTCCAGTTGCAAAAAGATCAATTCATACCGCAATCAACCTGCACGGTGGAATGTGTGGAGAGAATCGATGTAGAGCAGTTTAAGGAATTTTGGGATGTGGAGCCCTCCTGGCAAAATTCAATTGATTCCATCTACGCTGTACCGGAGGCTTTTATCTATGTGGTAGCACGTCAGGATCACAGCATTGTTGGTTATGGCATTATAGATCAAAAAACAGGTGATGTTCCACAGCTTGCAGTGAACCAAAATTACCGGGGCAAAGGTATTGCAAGCAGCATCCTGACAGAGATGGTCCAACGCACAGAATCGCCTAGAATCAGTGTCCTCAATGTGGAGTCTCATCTGAAACCGATGCAAGATTTCCTCCTGGTCAAATCAGGTTTTGCATATCATGTGGGCCAGTACGAAATGCTCTTGAAATTATAACGAGATACCCGTTTCGACTTAAGATCAGATCGGGTTCATACGAAAATATGTGGGGTGTTAGTGTCTGTCTTGTTGGGCCAGTTGAACGGGAGGTTGATTAAAGGCTTCCCGGAAATCCTGGATTGCAGTATCCAACCCATCCTGTACTCGTTATAATAATGTTGATATATGACATGGTTAGAGGAGACAAAGACATAACATGAGCCGCAAGAAATACTGTAAGCGTATTCAGTTTCTGGATGATTGGAGTCTCAAAACCAAGTTGTACATATTGTTCATTTTTTGTGTGCTGGTCCCGGTCCTGGTCACAAATACCGTGTTTTACCAAAGCATCAAAGGTAACATTGAAGAGAAGGAGCATAGCCGATTCAATGAAATGCAGCAAAGGATCAAGTTTAACCTGCGGAACAGTATAGACAATAGCTTGTATGTGTCCAATTTTCTCTATACCGATGGAACGCTGAACCGGTTCATGGAGTTCAAGTATCGCGATCAGGAAGACTATTACTCTGCCTACTATGATATGCTTAGCAACAACAATCTGGTCAGGTACTATTACAGCTACCAGCAGGTGAATCAAATTACGTTTTATGTTGGCAATGATACCTTCGTCAATGGAGGAAACTTTATTAAGCTGGATGAAGAGGTGAAGAAAAGTGATTGGTATCAAGCGCTGATGAAAACGAGCGACCATATCATGATCTATTCGTATTTTGACAAACAGCAGGCGGAGATGTCGCAAAGTCAGGGAGGACGCAAAGTAAGCATTATTCGTAAGCTGGATTACTTTGGGGAGCAACAGGTTGAAAAGGTGTTAAAAGTTGATCTGGACTACGCTTTCATCAACAAATCGCTTAAAAATGAGGGAGCAAATGGGAAGGTGTATGTCGTTTCGGATGGCAGGGTCATTTTCTCGAACGATTCAAAAATGAATCAGATGCGCAAGCCATTTAATCTGATTGCAAACAGTTCAATTGATCCTGTTCAATCCATGCAATCGATTCCCGTCGTATCCGAGGATTGGCAGATTGTCGTCAGCACGGAGAAATTGGACGTTCTGTCGGAGATTGTTAATTCCAAGCTTAATTTGACTTTACTAATCATTCTTAATCTGTTGGTGCCGACACTGCTAATCTGGTTGATATCCAGATCACTGGTCATCAGAGTTGATCGGATAGCGAAGCACCTGGATCAAGTGAAGCATGAGAAATTTGAGGTGATATCGGGACCTGTGGGCAAAGACGAGATCGGCAGCCTGACCCATAGTTATAACATGATGGTCATCAAGATCAAGAACCTGATTGAGATTGTGTTTAAGGGCCAGGTGGAGCGGCACGCCCTTGAGCTCTCCAAAAAGCAGGCGGAGCTGAAAGCCCTTCAGAGTCAGGTGAATCCCCATTTCATGTTCAACACGCTTGAAACGATCCGTATGCGGAGTTTGATCAAGGACGAGCTTGAAACCTCCGATGTCATTCATAAACTGGCACTGCTGTTACGTCAGACGATCAATTGGGGCGATGATCTGATTACAATTGCAGAGGAAATCAATTTTGTGGAGAGTTATCTGAGTATCCAGCAGTATCGCTTTGGTGAAAAGTTGCAATTTGCAATCCGGATCACAGACGAATCCATTGCTGCCATGATGATACCCAAGCTAACCGTTCTCACCTTTGTGGAGAATGCTTGTATCCATGGTATTGAGGGGACGTCGAATGATGGGGTCGTGGAGGTATTATTCGAAATTCGAAGTAATGAGCTGTACATTTCCATTCGAGATACCGGAGTCGGTATGGATCAGGACAAGCTGGCCTCGCTCCACAAAATGATGCAAGACCCGAGTATGGATCGGATGAGCGAGCTTAGCAGCATTGGTATGATGAATGCATATATTCGGTTGCGGATGTATTTTGATGATTTCGTTCAGGTGCACATATTCAGTGAAAAGGGGAAGGGAACAACGATTGACATTCAAATTCCTCTTATGCAGGCATCTCAAGAATAAGGAGCGAGGATATGATCAACGTGCTGATTGTGGACGATGAGCCATTTATTCGCCAAGGACTTCTATTGTTAATTGATTGGGAGTCATACGGATTTCAGATTTGCGGTCAGGCCTCCAATGGTATGCAGGCATTGGAGTGCATACGCGCTATGCAGCCCGATCTGGTGATTTCCGACATTAAGATGCCGGAAATGGACGGAATGCAGCTTGCCAAAACCTTGTACGAGCAATATAACGGTGACATCAAGCTGATTCTTCTAAGTGGATTCTATGAGTTCGGATATGCCAAGCAGGCGATTAAATACCAGGTGGATGACTACATTCTCAAGCCTATTGTGAAGACCGAACTGGTTCAGGTGCTTGAGGAGTTCAGGGTCGCATTTAATGCGCGGACGGAAGAGAAGCGATATCAGCAAAAAAAAGATCGAATTATTATGGCTCAGCATATGCAGTCAATCTTGCTTGGGGTGGCTGAGGAGGATGCTGTTACGAGTCTGCAGTCCCACTATCAAGATGTCGGCATACTGCGTTGCGTCCTGATTGAGGCGGAAGCCGGTCCAGAACAGGGAACGGATTGGTGCGCTCGGGTTGAGGCATGGGTGGGCAAGCCCTTGCCGGGACAAATTTTGAAGCCCTTCACAGGTGATAAAAATGCGGTTCTGCTTATGGTTACGGACCTGATGGTGAACCGTGAGGCAGTGACCTTGGAGCAATATTTGACCCGATTACATACCGATCTGAGCCATGGTCAAGAGGCGGCTATTGCTTGTTATGTCGGGAAGGAAGTACATGAGTTGGAGGCGCTGCACGAGTCTTATCAATCCTGCGGCATAATGAAAAGCTTACGTTTCTTCACCACTTGCAGGCCCATTTATTATTTCGAACTTATGGATACGACCTTATTTGTTAATCGGCCGGGACAGTTCGAAAAACAATTATTTGATGGGCTAGTCAAGTCTATTGAGGAACAGCAGACGGATGAGTTATACAGTCATGCAAAGGCCATTTTTCAATTTTTTCTGGATGAGCGAATCGAGCCTGGTATTGTCCGCATCCACTTGCATTATTTGGCATACACATTGCTGGATCTCGTGAATAACGATACGGTTACTCCAGATTCGGGGTTGATGGGATCGACTTTTCTGAAGGTGAACTACGCGATGTTATCCATGGAGGAAAACATTGAACATTTATGCGAATTCTCGCTCATATGCGCAGAGAAACTGAAGGAGCAGCAAAAGTCAAATGCGATGGGCGTATTAGCCAAAATTGAGGCCTTCATTCACGAGCATTACAGAGAAAATATCAGCCTGAAATTGCTCGGGGAGCAGTTTTACATGAATAGTGCATATCTGGGTCAGATTTTCAAAAAGCATTTCTCGATCAGCTTCAGTGATTATTTGAATCAATTGCGTATTGAGGAAGCCGCCCGGCTGTTGCGCAGAACAGATCAAAGAGTATACGAAATCGCAACAATGGTGGGATATCGGGATTCCGATTACTTTATTAGCCGGTTCGAGAAACTCATGGGGGAGACTCCTGCACAATATCGTAAAAGTGCCCATGCTGCGTACTCTCTTGATTAACATCCTGCACTCCTTGACGGAGCGGCGGGATATTTTTTTTCGCAGATGCTGGAATTAGTGGGATTCCATCTATAGTTTATCCCGTTGAGAGGGGCATGGAAGCATGATAATTTTAAGTCAGCCTTTGGAAAGCGCTTTCCAAAAAGCTTCTGTCAATATAATCGATGGAGGGGTCATGATGAAAAAGGATGTTAGAAAAAGAATCAAGTATAGTGCTCTGCTCGCTTTAATACTGGTCATCGCACTCACTGGATGTACACCGGGATCGTCCTCGAAAGGGGAAAAGACAGCAGATGGAAGGGAATTGAAACAATTTTCCGCATTTTTTGCCGTACCGGGAAAAATTGCGCCTGACGATAATCGGGTGTTAAAGGCTATTGAGGAGAAAACAGGCGCCAGAGTCACGATGGACTGGCTTACGGGCCAAACAGCCAAAGAGCGGATTGGTGTACTCATTGCAGGCGGCGAATATCCCGATTTTATCGATGGGAGTGATGGTACTCAGCAACTGGTAGCAGCAGGAGCGTTAGTACCTCTTGAGGATTACATCGATAAATATCCAAACATCAAAAATTACCTGGGCGAAGACTGGAAGAAGATGAAAAATACGACGGATGGACATATCTACTTCATTCCTCAATTCGGCAATATACAAGAAAAGTCGATGAAAGTATCCCATGACGGAGAAGCATTCTGGATTCAGAAGGCCGTACTGGAGTGGGATAATTATCCGACAATCAAAACGCTTGACCAATACTTCGACTTGATTGAACGGTATAAAGCAGCTCACCCGACCATTGATGGTCAGCCAACAATTGGATTTGAAATTATCTCCTATGACTGGCGTTATTTCGCACTGGAGAACCCTCCGCTCTTCATGGCTGGTTATCCTAACGAAGGCGCAGCCATCGTTGATAAAGAAACGCTGACGGCCAAAAACTATAATACCATTCCGGAAGCGAAGGCATATTTCAAGAAGATCAATGAGGTATATCATCAAGGTTTGGTCGATAACGAAACCTTTACAGCAAACTATGATCAGTATATCTCCAAAATTTCAACCGGACGTGTGCTGGGCATGGTGGATCAAGGATGGCAATTCCTTGACGCCGAGGCATCACTCGTGAAGCAAAAATTGTATGACAAAACCTATGTACCGTTGTCCATTACACTCTCCGAGGATGTTAAAGGGCGCTATCAGAACAATCCAATCCTTAACGTGAATGGTGGTTTGGCCATTACAAAGAGCTGCGAGGATATCGAGGGAGCACTTCAATATATTAATGATTTGTTGGACCCTGAGATGGAGGTATTGAGAACCTGGGGACAGGAAGGCGTGGATTACCAAGTCGATGACAAAGGTGTGTTCTTCAGGAATGAAGAACAACGTGCGAATTCCAAAGATCCGGACTGGGTGCTGGCAAACACGGGAAGCCCGTTGGTCTATTTCCCGCATCATGAAGGCATGACCGCTGACGGGAAGAATGCCCTTGACCCTAAGGAGCAGCCGGAGGAGTACCTTGCCACATTGAATGACATCGACAAAAAAGTGCTGAAGGCTTATGGATATACGAAGTTTACTGACTTCCTTGAGCCTGCGGAGGAAAATGAACCGTGGTTCCCAATCTATACCTATAATTTTGAACCGAATAAACCGGAGACCATCGCCAGACAGAAAATGGACGATGTAAAACGCAAATGGCTACCCAAAGTGATTATGACCTCACCAGCCGAATTTGATAAGGCTTGGGAAGAATATCAAGCCACGCTCAAGGAAAGTGCAGATATTAAAGCGTATGAAGATGCGCTGACGGAAGAAGTCCGTAGACGTATGGAACTGTGGGGATAAAGGCCTGTCACACAGAAAGGCTATGGGGAACCCCGTAGCCTTTCTTACACGCTAGATTGGGAGATTGAATAGGAATGGAATCGATTCACCCAGACTGGGTGATATAGATAAACTCGTAAGCAAGGAGAGAAAAAACATGGCCAAAAAGGAGTTGCAGCCTTCGTTAAAAACCAGCCATATCCCGGCGGGAACAAGCTGGATCGGGTACAACCTGTCCAGAATGAAAAGTCAGCGACAATTAATGTGGATGTCATTTCCGTTTATTGCGTTTATCGCTATTTTTGCGTATGGACCATTATGGGGCTGGTTGATGGCGTTTCAGAATTATAGACCGGGCATTGGTTTTATGGAGCAGGATTGGGTGGGGGTGGATCATTTTCGAACGTTATTCACGGACCCTACATTTTTACGTGTCATTCGCAATACGCTGGCGATGAGCCTGATCAGTCTGTTTCTGGGATTTGTCGGCTCAATTGGTCTGGCGCTCTTATTGAATGAACTGCGAATGGTATTGTTCAAACGCGTGGTACAGACGGTTTCCTACCTTCCGCATTTCCTGTCGTGGATCATCGTAACAGGTATTGTTGCGAATGTATTATCAACGGAAACAGGAATAGTGAATGTGCTGTTGACGAAATTGGGCCTGATTGATGCACCGATCAATTTTTTTGCCGAACCAAAGTACTTCTGGGGGATTGTAGGTCTGTCCAGCATGTGGAAGGAAATTGGCTGGGGCACGATTATTTATCTGGCGGCCATGGCGTCGATTAATCCGAGCTTGTACGAGGCAGCTTCCATCGACGGAGCCGGACGGTTTCGTAAAATGTTCAATGTCACGCTTCCAAGCATCAAACCAACGATTATTATCCTGCTTATCATCAACGTTGGTAACGTACTGAACGCGGGTTTTGAGATTCAATACTTGCTGGGGAACGGACTTGTGCAGGATGTATCCGAGACGATCGACATTTTTGTTTTGAAATACGGGATTAATCTCGGCAACTACTCACTTGCCACCGCAGCAGGCATTTTCAAAAGTGTGGTCAGTCTGGTGCTCATATTTATCGCCAACGGGATTGCCAAGTCTCTTGGTGAAGAGCGATTGATATGATAAGGGGGCAGAGCTGTGAAACGATTTAGTAGAAACCGAAGCTTGGGAGACTCTATTTTTTCTATCACCAATGGCATATTTATGTTGCTTGTCATGGTTGTTACGTTATATCCTTTTTTAAACACCATTGCCGTATCTTTCAATAACGGGCTGGATACGATCCGTGGGGGCATCTATCTCTGGCCGAGGGAATGGACGCTGCAAAATTACGTCTCCGTATTCCAAAACCCGAATCTGACACAAGCCGCATTTGTTTCGGTCGCCAGAACCGTGGTGGGAACGGTTGTACAGCTGTTCTGTACAGCCATGCTGGCCTATGTGCTGAGCCGCAAGGAGTATATGTTCAACAAATTGGTCACAACGCTGTTTGTCATGACGATGTATTTCAGCGGCGGCTTAATTCCGGGATACATGCTGATCAAACAAGTGGGGCTGCTGAACAGCTTCTGGGTATACATTATTCCCGGGTTGATCGGGGTGTTCAACATGATCGTCATTCGTACCTACATTCAGGGACTGTCTGAGGGATTGATTGAATCCGCGAAGATGGATGGAGCCGGAGATTTTCGGATTTTCATGCGTATCGTGCTTCCCCTATCCAAGCCGGTTCTGGCTACGGTTGCACTGTTTATTGCTGTAGGTCAGTGGAACTCCTGGTTTGACTCCATGTTGTACACGGCAGGAAATCGGAATTTGACCACCTTGCAGTATGAACTGATGAAATTGTTATCCTCTGCAACCTCACAGGGGGGAACCGTCAACGTGGATTCATTCAAAAATGTAACCAACATGGTGACGCCTGTGTCTATTCGGGCAGCAATCACGGTTGTGACGGCAATGCCGATCGTTTTACTGTATCCGTTCTTGCAAAAATACTTTGTGACTGGACTAACCATTGGAGGGGTAAAAGAATGAAAAATTCAAATCAAGTCGAACAATGCACGTTTAATAATCCGATTATGCCCGGGTTTTATCCAGATCCATCCGTCTGCCGGGTGGGTGAAGATTTTTATCTGGTGACATCAACATTTGCCTATTTTCCTGGCGTTCCGATCTTTCAGAGCCGTGATCTAGTGAATTGGAAACAGATTGGAAATGTGCTGGACCGCCCTTCGCAATTAAATCTTCAGGGAGCAGGCCATTCACAGGGGATATTCGCTCCAACGCTTCGGTATCATGAAGGCACCTTCTATATGATTACAACTAATGTATCACATGGCGGCAATTTTGTTGTAACCGCTACCGACCCGGCTGGGCCATGGTCTGATCCTTATTTTATTGAAGGCGCAGAAGGCATAGACCCTACAATTTTCTTCGATGACGGCAAAGCGTATTACCTTGGTACACGTCCTTGCTCTGAGGGAGTTCGTTACAATGGGAACTGGGAAGTTTGGCTGAGAGAGCTTGATCTGGGCAGTATGAAGCTGGTGGGAGACAGTTACGTTCTGTGGCGCGGGGCGATGGTGGATGTCATCTGGCCGGAAGGCCCGCATCTGTATAAGATCGATGAATATTACTATTTATTGATTGCAGAGGGAGGCACAGGGCCAAACCACGCCGTGACCATTGCTCGTAGTAAAAGTTTGACCGAAGGATACGTCGGGAATCCGAATAATCCAATCATTACACATCGCCATTTGGGTAAACGTTACCCTGTTGTTAATGTAGGACATGCCGACTTGGTGCAGGCTGCGAACGGTCAATGGTTCATGGTCATGCTTGCTTCGCGTCCATATGGAGGGAGCTATAGCAACCTGGGGCGGGAGACGTTCCTTGCTTCTGTTGTTTGGGAGGACGGATGGCCTGTTGTCAATGAGGGCCGCGGAATCCTGGAGGAGCAGGGCACGTTGGATTTGAAGCCTGTTCCGGTAGAGCCGCAACTGCGTTTTGACCATTTTGACAGTGATAAACTGGGCTTGCAATGGATGTTCCTGCGCAATCCTCAGGAGGATCTCTATTCATTAACCGAACGAAAAGGATACTTGCGACTGAAGCTGAAACCGCAAACATTGAAGGAAAAAGAAAATTCCAGCTTTGTATGTCTGCGTCAAAGGCATATGGATTATGTCGCAGCTACAGCGATGGAATTTGTGCCCGGGAATGCCAACGAAACGGCTGGTCTTGTCGTCATTCAGAACGATCTGTATCACGTACGGATTGAGCGTGCTCTGGCGGATAAACAGCAGGTGCTACGTGTGGTGACCGTTATAGATGGTCAGGATAGCCACATTGCGCAAATCGCGCTGGAGGGTGATGTATCGCGGGTGTATATCAAACTGGCCGCAACAGGTCAGCAACTAAACTTCTATTACAGCACAGATGGAAGTCAGTATCATCTGGTCGCGGAACAGGTTGATACAAGTAGCTTGAGCACCGAAGTAGCCGGCGGCTTTGTTGGCTGTTGTATCGGAATGTTTAGCAGCAGCAACGGTACTTCTTCCGATCAGGTAGCGGACTTTGACTGGTTTGAATACGGCTCCATCTAGTAGATTCATCCACATCTGAAATGACTAAAGGCTGAATAGAGTGAATTGACGATTCGGCAGTTGTGGTGACTATGCTACAGATCATATAGAGAAAGCTCAACCATGCAGTTACAAGCGGATGGTTGAGCTTTTTCTATGATGGATATATATTTTCCGATTCCAATAACTCCCTTTCTGCTATATATTAAGAATGATATTCTTATAGAAAGAAGGAGATGTTTTGATTTTCAGAAAACTTGTGAGGTGGACTTTAGTTCTAATGTTTCTACTACCTTCCATCGTCAATAGCCAGCATCAAACCGTGTATGCGGATGAGGGGCCTATTGTGGATTTGAGGTATGAACCTAACGAGGACGGCACTATTTTCATTGAAGGAGTGGCAACAGACTCAGCATATGAGAACGTGAGATTGCAGATTAGTACACTTGACGTTAATACAAGTGGTAAAAGTGAACATGTTAGCTTGTATGAGGCACAAGTAATGACGAATAAAAATGGTTATTTTAGTGTAACCACTTTGAGCATTGACCCCTCTAAAGTAAAGAATGATTATATTTCAATCTCTTTTTATAATGAGAGAGGGAAAGAGTCAACTGTATCACCGGGATATCCTCTAGCTATGCCTAATCTTGACACGAGTCACTTATATGAAGATCCGGATTACATTAAAGTTGGTCCATTTGACAAGTTTAAAGACGGGTACACTCCACCGGTTAAGAATGAAATAGATTATACACAATATGGTGTAGGTGCAGCAGCACCGACAGTAACTACAGCAAAACAGATTAAACAAATCGTTAAACCTGTATCCGTAGCAGCAAGCAACACACATGTCATTGTCTTGACTGCAGATGGAACGATATATGGTTGGGGAGATAATTTACATAACGAAATTAAGGATAGTGTTCATCCAGTACTGCCTGTAACAAAAATTAATAAGCTCTCTAATGTAGTGAAAGTAGGGGCAGGAGAACGTTTTTCACTGTATCTAACCAAGCAAGGCGAACTTTATGGCTGGGGAGACTTGAACTATTTAGGAATCAAAACAATGACGGGAACACCCCAAAAAATCACGCTGATCCCTGAGACGATAAAGGATTTAAGTGTTTACGGGAAGGGTGTCGTATTGTTAACGAATTCGGGGAATGTCTATCAGCTTGGAGGAGCCGGTGGCACAGGTATGAAACTCTTGAAGAATCATCATCGAAAAATCAATATTCGAGATGTTGTGGACGTAACCATTGGCGATCTTGATCGTGCTTACGCCGTTAAGAAGGATGGTACAGTGTGGTATTGGAACACCAATATGAAGGACAAAGAAACTACAGCTACACCAATGCAAGGATTCAAAAATATCAAAAAAATCTCATCGGCTGGAGATAACGGGCCCTATTTGATAGCACTGGATAAAAAGGGGAATCTATGGGCTTGGGGTGATAACACTTCACGTCGGTTGGGTTTCAATGTTACCCAGAAGTTGTACAAGCCTCTGATGATTAACAGAGGACCAATTCGATTGAATGGTGTAGAGATGACGTATCCTCGAGTCGATCTTGCATACAAGGCTATTTCCGCTGGGGATGAGGGAGCATTGGTAGTCACTGTTCAAAATGAAATGTTATTTATGGGATATGGTGCAGGTACAGTTAATTTTGCAAGTACTGAGGAAGCGAGAAATTCCTATAAAAACGTATCACTAATCGAAACAAGTTATAAAAATATGTATTGGGTATCCAATGGGAAGTTATGGGTCGCGGGTTATCGGAATGAATATGGACAGTTGGGATTTGGGGTTAAATTGTAGTGTGTTGTTCGTTTAACAAACCTATTAATAGATAACAACCGTCTGTTCTTATAATGGCTTAGGATAACATCTATGTTATGATATTTGCATCTTCAAAAGTTCGATTGAAGGGGCATAGCCTATGAATCAGAGCATACAACAGTTTAAAGCGGATTTTTTCAAAGCGTTGGCACACCCGATGCGGATTCAGATTCTGGAGCTGCTGAGTGAAGGAGCCAAGAACGTGAATGAACTGCAAAGCATTCTGGGATCGGAAGGCTCTGCCGTTTCACAGCAACTGGCTGTATTGCGCAGCAAAAATGTTGTCCACGGAATCAAAGAAGGGACAACCGTTACCTATTCGCTGCGTGATCCGCTGATTAAGGACCTGCTGGCAGTCACCAAACAGATTTTTGACAATCATCTGGTTGATGCCATTTCCATGCTGGAAGATATTCGTAAAGAGTCCTGACACAATAAACAAGAGCAACTGGGTGTAAGCTCCGGAGGTTCTTGTTTTTTTGTGTTAGGTTCCTGCTGGGATTGTGCGTAATCCGATTGACAGGACGTATGCAGGGGAGTAGTCTTTTAAATATATTCAAATATTCAAATATATGAAGAAAAGAAGGTTTTGGTACATGAAATGGATGGGGAGATATGCAGGGTACAATGCTGCCGCTTTTCGCAAGGATCTGTTATCAGGACTGATTGTAGGTATCATTGCGATTCCACTCGGTATGGCCTTTGCCATCGCTTCCGGGGTCAAACCGGAGTATGGATTGTATACCACAGTCATCGCAGGGATTCTCATTTCCTTGCTGGGTGGGTCCAAGTTCCAGATTGGCGGGCCAACGGGGGCATTCATTCCGATCCTATTTGCCATTGTGATGCAGTATGGATATGAGAATCTGCTGATCGCCGGAATGATGGCCGGTTTGATGCTTGTACTTATGGGCGTATTCAAGCTTGGGGCATTAATTAAGTTTATTCCAAAGCCGGTGACTATCGGTTTTACGGCAGGGATCGCCGTCATTATTTTTAGCGGACAAATAACGAACTTTCTGGGACTTCGAGGCATCGAGAAACACGAGGATTTCTGGTCCAATATGAAAGAAATCGGGATGCATATCTCGACGATTAATATATACAGTGTGCTTACAGCTGGAATCTGTCTGGCTGTTCTTCTGCTTGTGCCCAAGTTTGCACCAAAGGTGCCTGCATCACTGGTGGGGCTAGTTCTTTCGACGGTAGTCGCGGCGTTCTTTTTTGAAGGGCAGGTGGCTACAATTGGTTCGTCCTTTGGCGCGATACCTAACTCATTGCCTCAGTTTCATGTGCCTGAGATCACTTGGGGACGTATCGTGAACTTGCTGCAACCCGCTTTTGTCATCGCCATGCTGGGTGGAATTGAATCGCTGCTATCCGCAGTTGTTGCCGATGGCATGACCGGAAGTCGGCATAACAGCAATCGAGAGTTGATTGGGCAGGGGATTGCTAATATGGTGACGCCGTTATTTGGTGGTATTCCGGCAACAGGAGCGATTGCACGTACAGCAACAAATATCAAATCCGGCGCAGTATCGCCATGGTCTGGCGTGATTCACGGTGTGGTGGTTTTGCTGGTACTTGTTCTCTTTGCGCCATATGCATCGCACATTCCTCTTGCCAGTATGGCTCCCGTTCTCATGCTGGTTGCCTGGAATATGAGTGAACGGAGATCCTTCATACATGTCATGAAAACCAAAACGAGTGATTCACTCGTTCTGCTGATTACCTTTTTGCTGACCGTATTTACAAGTTTAACAACGGCTGTAGAGGTTGGGTTGATTCTGGCTGTCCTTTTATTTGTTAAACGGATGAGTGAGATGTTGAAGGTTGCCAAAGTACTGCCCGATCCTGATCATAAACATGAGAAAGTCATGGCCCACATGGTTCGAGAAGGACATGACTGTCCGCAAATAAGCCTATACACAATTGAAGGGCCACTGTTTTTCGGCGCAGCGGATATGTTCGAGAAGTCGGTCATGGATTCGATTCATCGTCGACCAGGCACTCTGCTGTTGCGCATGGGCAAGGTGCCTTTTATGGATACAACAGGTGAATCCAATCTGGCCCGTGTTGTCAAACATATGGAGAGATCCGGGGGCAGGATTTTACTTTCAGGCATTCAGGCGCAACCGTTGGAAATGTTGAAGAGAACAGGTTTGATTGAACGGATTGGTCCGGATCATATGTTTGAGCACACGGGTGAAGCCATCAATTATGCATTAGTGCATCTGGATGTTCAGAAATGCAGGGGGTGCAAACATTTTGCCTTTCGTGAATGTGCTGCATTGTCGAGTGCTGGCACCGACCCAGAGTGTAATAACCTGCTGAAACCTGGAAAGCGAGTCAATGTAAATAGCCCTATCTAACCTGCTGATGAGAGAGATGGAGCTATAGGAGTCTAAAGAGTATTTGTTTATCAAAATATATATTCTGGAAAATAAACGAAAAATATACTATGTTATAGGTTGATAGGTGAAAGGATTACATCGTCTATTAGATTAGAAATAATCATATTAAACCGAAGGAGCAACCATATGTCCATTCAACCGACTGCTTTACGTTCAGTGCTTAACCCCAGGTACCTGGAGTCTGCATTGAGGAATCACTATGACATTGGAACATGGGAAGAATGTTTGTTTTGGCTTAGAGGATTGAATGATACTTACCGGGTTCGCACGTCCAGTGGCATGTACATTCTCCGTATCTACCGCACTGAAATCACGGAGGCAGATGTTCAGTATGAGCTTTCATTATTGTCTCAACTGAAGAACGTTCTAGGTTCTGCGGAACATACCGACATTGGAGAATACATCGAGAAGAAAGATCATACGGGATATACGGTGTTGGAGGCTGCGGAAGGCAAGCGGGTTGCTGTAATGTTTCGGTATATTGAGGGTACGGAGAACAACCTGGAGGATGAGGAGTCTTGTTACGTTTTTGGTCAATCTGCCGCTGAATTGCATGAGGCTATGGATCAGGTGAACATGGAGCTGCCACGATATGAGCTGGATCTGAAGTTACTTATTGACGAACCCCTTGAGCGAATTATCCACTATATCGGTGAGAACAATGAAGCAGCAGCATTTCTCCATACGTTTGCCACAACGTTAAAAGAACGCATCGTTGCCACTTCCAGACAAGAGCTGGACTTTGGTCTGTGCCATGGCGATATGCATGGAAATAACAATGTGTTTCAACAGGAACATCAGTTCATCCATTATGACTTCGAGTGGGCAGCCAAAGGCTGGCGTGCCTATGATTTAGCTCAAGTGAAATTTCGAAAAAGGCAGTCTGATGAGCGAAAAGCAGCATTATGGGATGCGCTCATGGCAGGATATCGTTCAGTCAGAAGTTTCTCTGCCGAAGATGAGCAGGCGGTTGATCTCTTTATTGTTGCTCGCCGATTCTGGGTGATGGGACTAGATGTTGCTTTTATTGAGAGTGATATGGGTGCGCTGGACTATGGTTCGGATTGGCTGGATAGTTTCGTGGAAGAATTCCGGGATACGGGGATTATATCCTAGCGAATGATGAACATTATTAGGTGTAGGTTTGAATGCTTTAAGACCCTTCCGAGTAAACTTGAACTCGGGAGGGTCTTTTTCATCTTATATTGAAGGTAACAGGGTCACTCATTAATTCGATGATGATGAAGCGGCAGCAGCCGATGCTGCGGCAGTTGCGGCCATGGCCGCTTGTTGAGCGATGATAATATTTGTGATACTGGTTGAGATTGCTGTCGTAAGCACACCGTTCCGCAGATTCTCCACATGTTGAATGGCTACCAGAGCAGACGAGAACAGGAGCAACTCCTGTTTGTCGATTGACCAGGCACCGAAGCCTTTTTGAGTCCGTAACCAGTCATTTGTTTCCGCGACTTCATCCACTAATGACTCTCTGTCCGAAGGCAGTAGAGAAAGTATTCCGAGAGAGGGTAACGTATACGTTTTATCCATTCGGAGATTCCTTTTGCGAAAAGCTTCATTTAAAGCAATCACACGAGCACCTGCATCCGGGGGATCATCTCCAAGAACCAGGACCTGTGTTAACGCCTGCACACTGTTTCTGGAAGAGAACTCTGGTTTTAATTCCCCGTAGAGTTGTTCCATACGTGCCACACCAGTAACCACCTCGAGATCGGAAAGGGCTAACATGGCAGCGAAAATGTAGTCATCCTGTCCAGTGAGGAAACGATGCTCTGATTTCATGCCGTCATAAAATAATTTAGCCCGCTCCACCGTAGGTTGAAACTGGTCAGGTGATGTCTGATTAGCGATCTGATAGGCGGCAATAACCAGATAATCGGAGTTGCGAAATTTAATCTCTTTCATCAAGTCATAGACATGCAAGGTGTCTGCCAGTCTTGTCTCTGCATCCGTTGTAAGGGAGAGCATGGCAGCAATGCTAATGGCCGAATTACCTCTGAATGCAGAGAAAAGTTTTGTGTTTTGCTTAATCAACTCATGGCTTTGACCAATAGCTTCCCCATCCGCTGTTTTATTCTCCGTTGCATAGAGCAGGGCAACCAGACGTTGCATCATCGCGTGTTGCCATTTGAACGACTTCTTGATGATCTGGGTATTGGAAACAAATAATTCAACTCGTTCTGCATGATGCTGCTGCATGGGTACACCTCCATATTCACTGTTATTCTACAGTACTCTATTTCATGATTAGATTACCTTCACGCTGTAACATGACCTCTTCCAATGCCTTGAAGCTGCTGGATTCGGGGTCTCGTCTACGATGGCATATTTTGATTTGGCGTAATCCACTTTATTATCTCCATTTAAGAAAATATAGAATAGACTATCAATCTATTATTACCCTTTTATTTAAGGGGTGCCACTTCCATAAATAAGAGAGTCTAGTTGTTGAATATAAAAAAGACCGCAATCAGCGGTCGTAGGTTAGATTGATCGGTGATATAGGACTAATCTAATTGAAAGAAATTGTGTAGGCTACGTTAGGGTATGCCGTCGTCGATCCTGGAACACGTTCTACGACAGTGATCAGCGTACCCGGATTGTAGTAGGCTGACCCGCCATTGTAAGTATTGTTGCTTACGATAACTGTACCGAGGTCGAGTGTCGTATTATTGTAGTTCCAGTAGTAGCGCAGTTGAAGGGTATTGGCTGCATTTGTCGTAATTTTCACGCTGGTACCAGTCGTTTTAGCGTTAGGAAGAATATAGGCGTATCCTTGCCCGGCCGAGAGCGCATGGGAATAGGTACTTCCATAACTTACGATGGCGGGATTAGCGGAAGCGGTCAGGCTAAACAGAAGGGAGATACCTAGAATAAGTGCAAAAAATGTGCTAATGCGTCTTTTCATAGAATGCCCATCCTCTCAAAATAAAGTGTTTTTATAGTTTAACTCAATGTAAACCAAAAACCTTTTCGAAACGGATTGGAGCCCCTCCTTATTCAGTTTATGTTAGCGCTGACATTCCTAACGACTATACTATATACCAATAAATTACAGATGTAAATAGTGGATCAGATTAGATGATTAGGAATATCAAATGAATTAAAGCGATTATTCCCATAGGGTAGATCAATGATCTGGAGAACCCGTTTTTAAATTCATTTCGAGGATGTTTTTCGAAAAAGAAGTGTAATACGGTATGTATGATGAAAAAGATATCCAGCACCCAAAATGTAATGGTCTGATATGAGCTAAAAAGAAGAGAGAGGATGATGGTATACATTGGCAGGTGAATCCAAGTGAAATACCTATAGGCTTTATCATCTTCCATATCTTTTAACACCATAAACAATTTCCACTCGGACCGCCTGATGGCATCCATTTCGTGAAGCAGAAAGAGAGACAGGTTAAACAAAAATAAAACCAGTAAAAAGTCAGGCATGCAAAGTCTCCTTTTCCTATTCAATCTGTTCCTATCTTACTAAAGGTCATTTGATTTGGCAAAATATGAAAAAAAGGTTCACGCTCCGTTCATACGTGCTTGATATGCTCTCGAAAGAAAGCGTAAGGAACAGGTATTAAAAAATATGCGGAGTGGTGGGGGCAAGTCATGTCATCGTTGATAAGAAAGATTTTTGGGAAAATGATTTTACTGGTGTTATTGTTAGGCATGATATTAGGGGCAACTGGATTAGGGACCATGCCACTATCGGCAGCAGTATCCAATCCGGGATTAAATTCGGGCAAATTGGAGCAAGGAGTCGTAGCGAATCTGGATGATTCAGATCAGTTAACGGCATTCATGGATGGGATGATGGATGTGCAAATGCGATCTTTACAGATTCCAGGCGCAGTCATTTCGATTGTGAAGGATGGGAAGATCCTGCTCTCCAAAGGGTACGGACATTCGAACATCGAAGAAAATAAACCCGTGGATCCCCAAACCAGCTTATTTCGAATTGCTTCAACAACAAAGCTGTTCACATGGACCGCCGTGATGCAATTGGTTGAGGCGGGCAAGCTTGATCTTGATACAGACGTCAACACTTATCTGAAAACGGTGAAAATACCGAAAACCTATGAGGAACCGATTACGTTGCGCCATCTCATGACCCATACCGCAGGATTCGAGGAGGGCGGTGTAGGTTACCAGATCACTACCGATCCGGGGAAACTTCCCGTCTCTATTGCTGAAACGATGGCAAAACATATGCCTGCAAGGGTTAAGCCACCAGGCGAGATGCTGTCGTATTCCAATTATGGCGCCTCACTCGCGGGACTTATCGTCGAAGAGGTCAGTGGTGTTGCCTATAATGACTATATACAGAAAAATATATTTGATCCGCTGGGCATGAATTATGCTACGGTAGAGGAGCCTGTTCCAGCGTCTCTGGAACCTTATGCCGCCCTTGGATACGCCCGAGCTAACGGCGAGTTTGTAACCAAACGGCCAACGTATGAGGGCGGATTCCGTCCTGCGGGATCAGGGAGCGTGTCGGCAAACGATATGGCTCATTTCATGATCGCCCATCTTCAAGACGGGCGATATGAAGATAAACAAATACTCAAGCCGGAAACAGCCAAGCTCATGCATTCTCCGGCATTCCAGTTTGATGAACGTTTACCCGCCATGGATCTGGGCTTTTACGAGTTGAATATGAATGGACTGCGTGTGATCTCTCATGGAGGGGCCGATGAGCTGTTTAATACAGCGCTTTATCTTGTACCGGACAAAAAAGTGGGCATCTTTGTTTCCTATAGTGGAGGGGAAGGCGGAACGGCAGCAGAAGGGTTGGCGCAAGCCTTTTTTGACCGATACTATCCTGTACATGCAACTAAGCAGCCTAATGAAACTTCTATCGAATTAGGGGAGTCTCTGGAAAAATATGCAGGCTCTTATCAATTTACCCGTCGCAATCACACGAAGATCGATAAGTTTTTCAGTTTTCTGACTCAAATCAATGTTGAGTTTTCGGATAACCGACTGTTTATTGGAAGTGGTGCAGATCAGCAAGTGTATACTCCGATTGGCGTGAATTTATTCCAGGAGGTCGGAGGGACACATCAGATGGGGTTCCGCACCGATGCAGAGGGCAAGGTCACGTATCTGTTTCTGGATATATTAAACCCAATGCCGCTGGAACCTGCACCGTTAATGAACCAATCGAAGTTCTGGCTCCTCTTGCTCGGCATTTCGGTTGTTCTGTTCATCACTGTATTGCATGGATTTGTTTATCGCAGACGCGAAATCAGAGTGATGCCAAAAGCACAGAAATGGGCAGTTCGACTGTCAGCTATTACGTCTATATGGGGATTATTAACCTTGGGCGCAACACTTCTGGTGTTGAACATGAATCTGATTGATCGGCTTAGCCATATTCCACTATCTTTACGTCTCTATCTGTTGATGCCGGTTATCCTTGTAGGGTTGACTGCGGCAATATTCATCATGGGCGTTCTGGTATGGAAAAACCAATATTGGACGTTACTGAAGCGTGTGCGCTATACATTTGTAACGGTAGCAGCAGTGATCTTGAGTTTATTTTTCTATCATTGGAACCTGCTGGGCTGGCATTTTGGTTGAAGGCCTCCTCTTAAGTGGAAGAAAAAAGATAGATATCGGAGGCATACATTTGATATGACCAAAATCCTAGTTGTGGATGACGATGTGCATATTCGTGAGCTGATCACCTTGTTTTTACGTAATGAAGGATTCGAGATTGTGGTAGCTAAGGACGGAGCGGAAGCACTGGAGATTGTGGGGAAATCCCAAATCGATCTGGTAATCCTTGATATTATGATGCCGCGATTGGATGGTTGGGAATTATGCAAGGAGATCCGGCGTATGGATCTGAATATGCCATTGCTAATGGTCACGGTAAAAGGGGAATCGGCCCAGAAAGTAAAGGGATTTCAGTTGGGAACAGATGATTATTTAACGAAGCCCTTTGATCCGCTGGAACTTGTGATGAGAGTAAAAGCATTGCTGAAACGTTACCTGATTGCCTCCTCCCAGACCATTCAACTAGGGGGCATTATGCTGAATCGACGTAGCTTTCAAGTGATTCGTGGAGAGGAAACAATCAATTTGCCTCTAAAAGAGTTCGAGTTGCTGTTCATGCTGGCAAACCAGCCTGGGCAGATTTTTACCCGGGAACAGTTAATCATCAAGATCTGGGGGAGTGATTATGAAGGGGATGACCGGACAGTTGATGTTCATATCAAGCGACTAAGGGAAAAATTCGCTGGTGATGCACACCATTTTCAGATTGAAACGGCTCGCAGTTTGGGCTACCGGTTAGTCATCACATGATCAAAACCTTATATGTTCGTATTATTTGCACGTTTCTGGTCGTCATTGTTTTCAGCTTGCTGACCTCTTTTTTCATGGGGGTCTTCCTCTTCAAAAAAGAAGTAAATCATATCGGTCAGAATGACATGATTTCTGTAGGGGAGGAACTGATCCGTCTATATGAGCAAACGCAACCTGAGGACAGGGATGCTTTCATCAAAAGTATGGTGAAGGTGTCCACCTATCCCATTCATCTATATGACGTTTCGGGTAACGTAACCTTTTATGACTTAGACCATACAGAGACCGTTGAAATTGCACCAGAAGTGGTTCAAAAGGTGTTGCAGGGTCAGGTCTATCGTTCTCCCGGAGAAGTGGAGCAGACGTTCATAGGTCTTCCTTTTCCATACAAAGGGGAACCACAAGCCATGTTTATGCAGTATTCTCCGCAGAACGAAAATATCATTAATCGGATGATTTTACTGGTGTTATTGCTTGCACTGTTGATCGGAAGTTTTTGTATCCTTATTGCTGCAAGGTATTTGGTGAAGCCGATTCAGGTGTTGACGCGGGCAACCAAACGACTGGCGAAGGGTGATTTTAATGTGGAAATCCAAACAAAGCGCGTGGACGAAATGGGAGCATTGACGCAGAGTTTTAATGAAATGGCGAGTGAGCTTAAACAGCTGGAACAGATGAGACAGGATTTTGTTTCCAATGTATCTCACGAGATTCAAACGCCGCTGACCTCTATTTCCGGTTTTGCCATGGCTTTGAAAAACAGCAGCCTGGTCGCTGAGGCCGATCGTAACTATTACCTCGATATCATTATTACAGAGAGTGGACGACTATCCAGACTAAGTGATAATCTGCTGGAGCTTGCGTCTCTGGATTCCGATCATCATCCGTTCGAGACAACCACCTATAATCTTGATGAGCAAATCAGGCAAGTGGTGGTGACTTGCGAGCCTCAATGGTCAGCCAAAGGCATTCGAATTCACTTAGAATTGGCGGACGGTATCAAAATCAGGGCAGATCAGGATCAGCTTAACCAAGTGTGGATGAATTTACTAGGCAACAGCATTAAGTTTACTCCCGTGGGCGGACGTATCGAAATACGCACGAACCAGTCTGTGGATGGAATCTTTTTCACGATAACCGATTCGGGCATTGGAATAGCGCCGGAGCAACTGGATTATGTTTTCGAACGGTTTTATAAAACAGACCTGTCACGCGATCGTAGCATTAGTGGTAACGGTCTGGGCCTCGCCATCGTCAAAAAAATCGTGATGCTCCATCACGGAACTGTTGAAATGAGAAGCCAGGTGGGCGTGGGGACAACGGTGATGGTTCATTTGCCTTCCGGATGATTACAAAAATGGATGTAGAGCTGCCAAAGATATTTTTCTGGTAGCTCTTTTTTTATGAGTTTTCAGATCCCTATTCCAGTAGGGATAAAAATCAGGATTAATCTGATTGCAATAAATCATCAAGGGTTATCCTAATCATGTCAGGTGAGGGCATGAGGAAGAGGCACCTTTTTCATGTAAAAGCCCTGTTTAGCTAAACTTCCTCACATTCCTTGTTGTATTTCTGCGGCACATCTCGTACAATTTGGTGGAGTAATTCTGCATTGCGTTAATGTGAATGTGAAAATTAAAGATTACATCAGGAAGCTGTACACAAGAAAAGGGGAGAATCGTTTGGAATCAAAGCAACTATCTAGAGGGCTAAAGCCCCGCCATGTAGAGCTGATTGCACTCGGAGGTACAATCGGCGTTGGTTTGTTCATGGGATCGGCAAGTACGATCAAATGGGCAGGTCCATCCGTGCTGCTGGCTTATTTATTGGCTGGTATCGTTATCTTTTTTGTCATGCGCATTATGGGGGAAATGTTGATTCAGGAGCCGGTCACGGGTTCGTTTGCAACATTTGCTCACAAATATATTAGTCCGCTTGCCGGATTTCTGACCGCCTGGAGCTACTGGTTCCTATGGGTTACGGTTGGTATGGCGGAAGTTACGGCGATTGGTATCTATGTCGGGTATTGGTTCCCGGATATTCCACAGTGGCTGCCTGCACTTGCTGGGGTGCTCATCATTGCGGCGGCAAATCTGGCGGCGGTGAAGTTCTATGGGGAATTTGAATTCTGGTTTGCGATGATCAAGGTGACGGCTATTGTGGCGATGATCGTGATCGGAACCGGGCTCATCTTCTTCGGCTTGGGGAACGGGGGAGAGCCAATCGGACTGTCGAATCTGTTCAGTCATGGTGGCTTCTTCCCTGGAGGCATCAAAGGTTTCCTCTTCGCATTGTGTATCGTAACGGCTGCGTATCAAGGGGTGGAGATGGTCGGTATTACAGCAGGCGAAGCGGAGAATCCGAAACACACTTTGCGTAAAGCGATCAAAAATATCGTGTGGCGTATTCTTATTTTCTACGTTGGTGCCATATTTGTTATCGTAACCTTGTACCCTTGGAACGAAGTAGGCGAGACGGGCAGCCCGTTTGTGCTCACCTTTGCCAAAGTTGGTATTGTTGCTGCAGCGGGGATCATTAACTTTGTGGTGCTCACGGCGGCCATGTCGGGATGTAACAGCGGGATCTACAGTGCGGGACGGATGTTATACACGCTGGCTGAGAATGGGCAGGCACCTGCCTTTTTCAAAAAGCTGTCCAAAGGTGGGGTTCCCCGCAACAGTATCGTCATTACAATCTCCTTGCTGCTGATTGGGGTTGTGCTGAACTACCTGATGCCGGACTCCAAGCTGTTCCTGTACATCTACAGTGCAAGTGTTCTTCCGGGCATGGTTCCATGGTTCGCGCTGGCGTTCAGCCAGTTCCGATTCAGAAGGCGTTGGGGCAACGAGATGGCGGATCATAACTTCAAGTCCAAATGGTTCCCGATCAGCAATTACATTATTATTGTGTATCTGATCCTCGTCATTATCGGTATGGCGTTTAACCCGGATACGCGCTTGCCTCTGGTTGTTGGAGCTACGTTTATGGCAATCGTGGTGGCAGGATATTTCGCATTTGGCATTGGCAAAAGACAACAGATAGATGGCGGCGAAGATCGCTAGTCTAATATTCAAAAATCAACTTATATCGTAATTTCATACGTGCATTCCTTGAATACAATGGAGAACCTGCGGGTGATTCAGCGTCATTCAGGGAGTGCATTTTTTTATCCGCAAAATTCATGCTTGAATCTCCTGTAACTGGAGGTTTTAAGATTGGAGGTAGAAAGGGAGGCTTTAAGCATATGAGGACAGTAGAATGGATTTATCTTATTTTTAACTTGCTTATGTTCGTGGGGGTAATCGGGATCGGGAGACAGAGTCAACATTTTCGGAAAATGGTATGGGGTGGATTCGTCATATCGGGTGTGCTGTTGATCGTCCATAGTGTGGTCGAAGGACTTCGTTGGCCGATGATTCCGGCGTATCTGCTCACGTTGGTTCCACTGGTTGTGTTAGTTACACAGGCAAGACGCCAGCAAAAGTCAGGTGCAACTTCGCTGAATAGTAAATGTTCCGAGGCGCCATCTTCGACATCACCTGTAGCGGGGAAATTCGGACGTGTTCGAATCATCGCAACGTCTCTCTTGGTGGTGGTATACGCTATTGTGAGCATTGGCTTGCCACTGCTGTTCCCGGTGTTTTCGTTTGCCAAGCCAGCAGGTCCCTATGGAATCGGAACGGTATCCTACGATTGGACAGATAACAGCCGTGAGGAGTTGCTGACGAGTTCTGCCGGTGATCAACGGGAGCTGATGGTACAGATCTGGTACCCAACGAATTCAGACGCAGAGGGCGCAACAGCTCCTTATGTTAATAAGCCGGATATCTATGCGACAGCCTTCAATGAAGTGCTGAAACTGCCAAAGCTTTTATTTTCCAGTCTGAGTCAGGTCAAAACACATGCGATACAGGAAGCTCAGTTGTCTGAGGCCGAAGCCAAGTATCCGGTTGTTCTCTTCTCTCATGGTCTGCATGGGTATGAAAATCAGAATACGTTCCAGGTCGAGCAGCTAGTGAGTCAAGGATACATCGTTGTGGGCATTAATCACACGTATAGCAGTCTGGTGTCCGTATTCCCGGATGGACGTGTGGCGCAGTTTGAATCGGAAGGGAAAGAAGGTTTTGAGCAGCTACAATTCAGTTACATGGACAAGTTAAATGAGACATGGGTGAAGGATGCACAGTTTGTGCTGGATGAGGTAGAGAAGTTGGGTGCGGAAGATCCGAGCGGACGCTTTACCGGACGTATGGATCTGGACAATATCGGCATGTTTGGGCATTCATTTGGCGGAGCAACGACAGTACAGATGTTAATGGATGATCCACGTGTGAAAGCAGGCATGAATATGGACGGTGTATTGTTTGGCGAGAAACGTATCCCTGCGGAAGGCGTGGGCAAGCCGTTCCTGATGATGAGTGCAGACTCAACCGTTGCAGGTACAAGTGTGATGAGTGACGAGGAAATTGCTGCGATGGGCACGACCCGTCCGGAAGCCGAGAAATATTACGAGGAAGTGTACGAGCGCTATGAGCCGGTAACCGCAGGAGGGAACTTCTGGATGGAGCTGACCAACACCAAACATCTGAGTTTCTCCGACCTCTACCTGATCTCTCCACTGCTCGAATGGACGCAGGGTGTAGATGCGAGGGGGACACAACAGTTGGTTAACGATACAACGATTGATTTTTTCAACCACTACTTGAAAGGGCAATCGCTTCATTTGGACACGGAAGTGGGAGAACATGAATCCTATTCGTTGAAAAAAGGCTAAACGTATAAATGGAAGGAGACTGGAGTTCAGTCTTCTTCCATTTGTTTTAATCGTAACCGCATGCCCTCCTGCAACAGGTTAATGCCATCTACAATCTGGCTCCATTCGGGATTCATCACCTTGCACAGCTTGTTAAAACGCAGAATGCGATCGGTCACAGAGTCCAGCATATATCGGGCCTGTTTACTAAAAAATACTTCAGGTGTTTCGGCATGCTCGACACTTGCATACATCAACACAAAGTCCCACACCATGCTTTGCACAGCAGGGCTATCGATTGCCCAACGCTTGTCCAGCGCTTCGGTAGTGCGAATGCGAATAGCCTCCATTTTTTTCACCCAGACGTCCGCTTCGACTTGTGGTTGATTCACCATAATGAAGAATGGAACCTCCAGCCGAGCTAGATCAGCCCAATAGGCCGGATCATTGATCAGTTCCTGAATTTCCTTCCAGGCCAGTGTTTGCTGAGCCGTCAGTTTGGTATCTTTCATCATGTATTTATCAAAAAAGTGCAGAAACGACACTCTCCACTCCTGCGGAATGCTGTCCAGCAGATGGGATTCATCCACCTTGGCAGCAACAGATTGTTTTCGCCTGCTCGCATTGGCCGTTAGCGATTCTACCAGACTGGAGATGTAGGTAAGAGACTGCTCCGAGCGCAGTGAAGTTTCTTCTTCATGCTGCCTCGCTTGCTGCAAAACGGAGAGCATGGAATTCATCGTGCCGATCTGGGTTTCCAACGCTTCAATCTGCAGATCCAGTGCCTGTGCTACCGCCAGTTCACCGGACATGAGCTTTCGAATATCCGGTATGCTGAAATTCAGATAACGAAGTGTTGTAATGAGTTCGAGTTGCCACAGGTCTTGCGTTGTATAGAGTCGATGCCCACCTTCCGTATGACTGGAGGGTTGTAACAGTTCAATCTCATCGTAATAACGGATCGTTTTCACCGTGGAGCCGATCAGTTTGGCTGCTTCACCGATGGAATAGGGTTCTTTGTTTGCATTCAACGAGATCACCTCATGATTCATTATACAACCTCCTGTCACTGGAGATTCAATGTTAGACGACTGTCATGGAATTCTGGCGGGCTTAGTTTAAATTCCACCCATCTCGGTTACAAAGGAAAGAGTGCAACTTTTACGCAAATTAAATTCACAACAAATAAAAAATACGTTTATACGATGGGTATCGTGTAAATAACCAAGGAGGAAATTGAACATGGCTAATCAAGATCAGCACACCATGCAAGATCCAACGACCCAATATCCAAAGGCGACACCGGAGTGGAAACAGCAACAGGATGAGCCGGGGCTCCAGCGTGAGATGACCCCTGTTCCCGATGCGGGTGAGAAAAGTTATAAAGGCAGCGGACGTTTAACAGGACGTAAAGCGGTTGTGACCGGAGCCGACAGCGGAATAGGCCGGGCGGCAGCGATTGCGTTTGCTCGTGAAGGCGCGGATGTCGTTCTTGCCTATCTGCCGGAAGAGGAAGCAGATGCGCAGGAAGTTGTGAAGCTGATTGAGGAAGCCGGTCGCAAAGCAATTACGATGCCAGGTGACCTGAAGGATGAGAAATACTGTGAAGAACTCATTGAATCTGCGGTAAAAGAGCTTGGCGGGATTGATATCCTTGCTAACGTGGCAGGTAAACAGCAGTTTGTGGAGCAGATTGCGGATCTGACCACCGAGCAGTTCGATGCAACGTTCAAAACAAATGTCTATTCCATGTTCTGGCTCTGCAAAGCAGCTGTGAAACACATGAAGCCGGGCAGCTCCATTATCAACACATCATCGATTCAGGCATACAAACCTTCGCCAATCCTGCTGGATTATGCGACAACGAAGGCATCCATTAACACGTTCAGCAAAGCGCTGGCGCAACAGGTGGGTAGCAAAGGAATTCGTGTCAACGTTGTTGCACCAGGCCCGGTATGGACACCACTTCAGGTCGTGGGTGGACAACCAGTCGAGAAGCTGGCCGATTTTGGCTCCAATACACCGCTTGGTAGAGCAGGACAACCTGCCGAGATGGCTCCGGCATTTGTGTTCCTGGCAAGCCAGGAATCCAGCTATGTGAGCGGAGAGACACTGAATGCAAATGGCGGTACGGTTAGTCCGTAAACGTTGGATATAAAAGGCCTATAAATCCTAGGTCAGTACTCATAGGAAATTTAAGCAAAACACTCCATTCCCGATGAAGGTGAATGGAGTGTTTTATTGTTATGTTATTTTTTATGAAAATAAAATTACTTCTGCTCTGGTTTCGGGTCCAGAATGGCATAACTGCCTAGCGTGGCTAATTGTGCTGTATTCAGAAGGGCTTCATCCACTGCAGCGAGGGCTTCGCCGGCAGCTGTCATCAGCTCATCAGAGTCAACAGGTGAGGCGAAACGGAGAATGACCCGGTTCTCTCCTTTTTTGAGTTCACTCTCAGCCTTGGTTTTGTACTCATTAATGGACGCGACTTCGAGATCATTCTGCACATAATAATCATTGGCATCGCTCTCGCCATTAAACATCGTGAGCTCGGAATCAAGCCAATAATCTTGATCCGCTATCGTTTTCTGACTTGCAGCAGTCTCATCATTGGCATTGTACAGGAAATACGGGATGCCGGAGTTCGTCAGGTTGTTGGTGGCATCGACATGGAACCATTCGTTCCCGATTTTGACCTTGTTCCATGCATGTGGAACGCCGCTGGAAGCGCCCGTTACAACGATGCTTTCCAATCCCGAGAGATCGGAGAGCAATTTGTAAACGGAAGCATAGCTGGCACATACCCCAACTCCTTTGACCAGAATACCGTATGTGGTAAACGAGTCATTAAACTGTGGATCGACATTTTTGAAGTTGTTTTGCTCCGCATTTTCCAGCGCTGCATCATCATACTTTGCGTTATCGTTCAGATAATCGTAGATGGCTTTCCGTTTCTCGTCTTCGTTCATACCATTCTTGATAATGGAAGCCACCACTTCGTTTGCTTTGGCAATAATCTCATCTTGCTTCTTCTGGATACCACTAGCCGATTCATTGTAATAAATGGAAAGGGTAAGTGTACCATAGTTGTATTCGAAACCTTCCACACCAAGAATCAATGGATTCTGGTACATCACTTTCAAAACAACATCTGAGAGTGTCGTGAAATTTTGAGCTTCGGGGAAAGCTTTTAACGAAATTTTATCTTGTGCCGCAATCATGTTCTTGGCTAAAACTTCTTCCAATGCGGAATCTGCATTGATCATTGCATCGCCTGTAGCAGGCTGAGGCACGGTTTCCTCATTACCTTGTTCTACATTTTGCTGTGTATTCGATTTCTGTTCATCTACCAGGTTGTCTTCTTCAGCTTCGGGAGCTGGAGCAGGTGTTTCATTGGAAGTTTCTTCAGAAGCCATATCTGAAGAATTATCAGAAGTATCATCGGAAGCCTCAGTAGATAGAGGATCAGTTGCATCTTCTGACGTTCCAGTATCGGTTGTAGACTCTGTAGTTGAAGTTTCCGAAGCCGGTGCTTCCTCTGTTTCCGTTGCAGACTCAGGTGCATCATGATTGTTAATGATCGTTGGCACATCAGGTGCAGGAACGTAAGGTGTGTCATTCTTTGGTTCCACCAGTCCGTTGCTGGAATCGGCTACGGTTTGCTGAGCAAGTCTGTCCAGGTCTGCTTGGGTCACATTTTCTACGCGCACGTAACTTTTCAAAGCTGTTCCTTTAACGTGAAAAGGAATATTCGTTTCATTGAACTCTGAAATTTCTACGCTTTTGGTATCATAGACAATGGTTTCACGAGCTAGAGAGCCGTCATTGTACTCAACTGTTGCTTTCTGAGGAAGTACATCTATATTCTTTAATTTCTCCCTATACAATTGTTCTTTCAGAGATGTTGGCAACTGGGAAGCAAGCGGAGCTGTAGGGACACCTCTGCTAAAATTGGATTCTTTGCCTCCGCCGATTGCAGTGACGTAATATTCTCCTCGTATACCATGGTTCTGAGTGGTAGTTATCATTTCATTATAAGTGCCTAGCCCGCCTTTTCCGTCTCTCAAAAAATCATTGAAAGACGTCTCTGTCGTTACCGCAATATCTAAAGGCAGACTATTACTGAACGCGTCCTCTGCGCCAGTTAGAGGTACATTTGTATCGAAGTTGGTTAGGTCAGAACGTTTATAAATTTTATATTCTGTGGCACCTTCAACCTTGTCCCAGACCAACTTGAACCGTCTATCTTTGTCAATTTCGTATCTTAGGTTAGGTACGGGTAACTCCGATTTTACTGTAAACGGAATAATGATGGGCTGATCGAGTAGTGTTAGCTTCTCAGCATCTGGATCATAATTCAGACGAATGTAATAAATGGGGGCACCGCCCCAAGAACTTTGATCCTTGTTCATCATGGAATCTGAACTTAAAACGCCCCATCCAAGAGGTCTAATAGAAATACTATTGTCATGAATATCTGATAATAAAGGTACTTCACTTGCTTTGAGTGCTTTAATATCGGTATGTACGGATATGGTATCTCTCAGGGACCAATTAGATTTTCCTAAATCTGCTTTAAACTTGAACGTAAATTCTTCATCCTGAGCTACGTTGTACATCGGCATGATCGCTTGTTCCGATTCAGAGCCGTATTTCTGCTTCAAACTTAAAATGGTAGAACCTTCTACTACTTCTGTAGGGTTATTTTCGGACGGACTACTCTCCTGTTCAGTACTCTGGCATCCAGCCAGTAACAGGGTGAGTGCAAACATAATGAAAAATAGACGTTTCATGATACACCGCTTTCTTGTTTTTCTGAGTTGCTCTAATGCTACGTTTCTACACACCGAAAGACTATCAAAATTGGTTAAAACCCATACACGAACCTCTTAACAGCCAAACCTCCTATTAATTTCCTAATATCCTTTGCTAGTTTATGGTCATATTGACGCATTGTCAAGGTGAGAGGGTAGGTTTTAAGTCCTGTAGAACAATAGAACAGTTGTAATTCCATAGCGGGGGGACCATGTTAAAATACAAGAGTTACTACATATTTATATATATAACAGAAGAATAATTGAGGAGGCTGGATTGGCGTATGACAGCAGAACAGATTGTCAGAACCTTTTTTGAAGAAGTCCGATCAGGCCGGAATCCTGATTATGCAAGCAGCGTGATGGCGGAACAAGTACTGGCTCATCAAGTAATATCCGAAGCTGAGGTCACGGTCACCCGAACACCTTCCGATTATACGGATCATGTGCGAGAGATGATTGAAGCATACGGGGAGTTTTCACTCGAAATTCTGGAGTTGCTGACGCAAGGCGATAAAGTCTATGTGCGCTGGAGACAAACCGGTACCCATGTTGGCGAAGTGGACGGATACAGCCCAACCAAACTCCCGGTTATTGAAATTGCCAGTGCGGTATACCGAGTGGAAAACGAACGAATTGCAGAGTATTGGATACAGATCGACAGGTTGGGCATCGAGAAACAATTGGAACGTAATCGGAGCTGAGTTTCTCAGCTCTTTTTTAGTTTTCAGTTCTTTGTAAGCGTTCCCGTGTTATAATGGACAAAGTTGTATACAAGTTACCTAAAACGTTTTCTGTCTTTTAACTCCATAATCTGAAAGTGAGGTTCAGTGATGATTAAAGCAACGGAAGATAATCAATATGTTGAACTAACAAGCCCGACAAGTTTACCGAAGGCATCCGGATTCCTTTGGAATGAAAAGATGATGATTCATGTGAATTGCCGGGGGTACGCGGTGGCCCAATTCATGCAGCCCGAACCTGCTAAATACTCGTATGCGCCCAACCTGGAAGCCAAGACGTTTATGCAACCGGAGCAGCCATACTATGCCCACCATCCGGGACGGTTTGTCTACATTAAAGATGAAATAAGTGGCGAAATTTTCTCAGCCCCGTATGAACCGGTTCGCAAGCAGGCGGATAGCTATACGTTCGCTGTCGGTAAACACGATATTCATTGGAAAGTGATTCAGGACGACATTTGCATCGAGATGTCCCTGCGTCTGCCGAAGGAAGATGTCATGGAGCTATGGCGTGTGAAGGTAACCAATCTGTCTTCGAGAAAACGCAAGCTGAGTATCTACCCGTATTATACGGTCGGTTATATGTCCTGGATGAACCAATCCGGTTCATATGTGGAAGATTTGCAGGGCATTGTCTGCTCGGCGATTACGCCGTATCAGAAATATCAGGATTATAGCAAAATCAAAAATTACAGCGACAAAACCTATCTGCTTGCAGATCACCAACCGACTGGCTGGGAAGTAAATCATGAGACTTTTGAAGGCGAAGGTGGGCTACATAATCCTTCGGCCCTGCAGTCGGAGACACTGGCTGGTGGAGATGCACGGTACGAGACACCTGTAGCTGTATTGCAATATAGAGTCGAACTGGAAGCAGGAGCGGAGCAGGCGTATCGATTCATCTTTGGTCCGGCTCATGATGAGACAGAGATTGAGGGCATTCGTCAGCATTATTTTGTGAAGCAGAATAAGGATGGACAGGATGGTTTCGTCGCAGCCGAACAGGAGTATGCTGAGTATATTGCGGAAGGGCAAGGGAACATCCAGATTCAGACACCGGACAGCTGGTTAGATAATGTCGTGAATCACTGGCTACCTCGTCAGATGTACTATCATGGCAAAACCAATCGTCTGACAACCGATCCGCAGACGCGGAATTATTTGCAGGATAACATGGGTATGAGCTACATTCAGCCGCAGATTGCACGAGCTGCGTTCTTGACCGCTCTCTCTCAGCAGCATATAAGCGGCGCGATGCCAGACGGCATTATTTTGCACCCGGACGCAGAACTGAAATATATTAACCAGGTTCCTCATACCGATCACTGCATCTGGCTTCCGGTCTGTATGAAGACCTATTTGGATGAAACGAATGACTATAGCATTTTGGAGGAACAGGTTGCTTTTACAGACAGTGAACAAAAGGTTTCCGTACTGGAGCATATGAATCTTGCGATGCGCTGGTTGATCCATGAGCGTGATGCGCGTGGGTTGAACTATATCAATCAGGGTGACTGGTGTGATCCGATGAACATGGTGGGGTACAAAGGCAAAGGGGTATCCGGCTGGTTAACCATTGCGTCGGCATATGCGTTCAATGTGTGGGCAGAACTTGGTGAACAGGCAGGGCATGGCGAGGTTACAGCGGAATTCCGTCAGGAAGCCACTCAGACCAATGCGGTAGCCAATGAGTATCTGTGGGATGGGGACTGGTATGCCCGCGGAATTACGGATGATAACGTAGTGTTTGGTGTAAGCAAAGACGTGGAAGGGCGCATCTATATCAATCCTCAGAGCTGGGCACTTATGAGCGGTGCTGCGGATCAAGATAAACAGGAGAAGTTAATTCGTGCGGTAGAGGAGCAATTGGAGACGCCATATGGTGTCGAGAAGCTCGCGCCGTCTTTCACCGCCATGCGGGAGGATGTAGGTCGTGTCACGCAGAAACATCCGGGAAGTGCAGAGAATGGTGCCGTGTACAATCACGCGGCGGCGTTCTATATTTACGCGTTGTACCTGGTGGGCGAGAAGGAGAAGGCGTATCGTTTGCTACGTAAAATGATTCCTGGCCCCGATGGCGAGGATATTCTCCAGCGGGGTCAGCTACCCGTATTTATCCCGAATTATTATCGCGGAGCCTATCGTCAATTCCCACGTACAGCTGGGCGCTCCAGTCATCTGTTCAACACCGGCACGGTGCCGTGGGTGTATCGTTGCCTGATCGACGGATTGTTTGGACTGCAAGGTCATGCACAAGGACTTCAAGTGCGGCCGCAGTTACCAGAAGATTGGAACAAGGCATCAGTTACGCGGTTGTTCCGCGGGGCTGAGCTGAATGTAAACATGAAGAAGGATGCAACTGTCCAGACGATTGAAGTGCATGTTGACGGCCAAGGGATTGAAGGCGACATCATCAAGAACATACAAGCCGGTATGAAATATGAGGTGCTGGTGAAGCTGCCTCTGTAGAAAAGCGCAGGGGGTACTGCTGAACGATGTGAAGAGTTTTGGACAATCACTAAGAAAAATTAAAAACTGCCTTTCCTTCATAGGAGGAGGGCAGTTTTGCTTTCAAGATGTTGTTTTGAATTAATCTGTTTGTCAGACTGAATATGATAAAATCCACAAGCTAAGCTTGATTAGCAAACACTCTATTCTTTGACTCTGTACCAATAGCTATAAATCTCTGAATAACCCAGCTTGGCGTAAAGCTTCAAGGCAGGTGCATTATTCGCAACGACTTGCAGATAACTAGACGTAGCGCCATTCCTTTTTGCCCAATGCAGGAGATGCAAGATCATCTGTTCAGCAAGTCCCCGATTCCGGAAGTTAGCGTCTGTTATGATGTCATACAATCCAATGTAGCCACGTTCGATGACACCGAACCCACAAGCGACGACTTGCCCGTCAATCAACAGCGAAATGAAACCTACCTTTGTCCGGATGTTGTCCAACATTAATTCGGTCGTTTCCCGTTGCAGATCATTCACCTGATTCAACCGGCAAAAGTGATCCAGCCATGTTGTGGTCAACTGTTCGTCGATCTGTACAGATTGGTGCACAGGCTCTTTGATCTCTTCCAGACTCCGAGTCTGGATGCGGGTCAGATCGACAAAGCCATACCCTTTCTCTTGCAAAAGTTGGTCGAGATGATCCGGCTGAATAAACGGTGTGATTTTGAATATGGTATTTAACTGATTGGAAGCATAGATGCGCTCACATTCCTCAATCTTTTCATACACATCCAGAGTGGAGTAGTGGATCGGTTGAACGGAGTTGGCACGTTTGGTATATCCTTTGGCAAAACGCAGTACCCAGCCGTCATACAGTAAGGTGGACAAGGGTTGCCAGTGGTTAAGCGATAGTTCTTCAATGGTTTTGTGTTCTGAATCTATGGTATGCGTCATATCCAACCTCCGATTTTATGATTAAATAATAATACATAATTCTGTATAAAAATACAATATAAACATATATATCGTCGAACAGTATGCATTATGGTCGGAGATGGTATACAATTTGATTTGATTGAATGATTAACTTCAGGAGCGGAGCGCATTATGTTAACTATAGAATTAAATAATCACAGCATTAACTGTCATATCCAATACGGCAAACGCAAGAAAGTTTCCATCACGATGGACTTGCCTTATATGGTAACAATCAAAGCACCCAATGGTACCAGTGAAGACATGATCCGGCAACTTGTAGAGCAGCACGGGGATGTAATTTTGAAGAAATCTGCACTGATGCAGCGGGTGCTCGAAGGTCCTCAAGCCAAGGAATACGAAGATGAGGGCAAGGGGAAGTTTCTGCTTTTTGGCAAGGAGCATGCATTGCATGACTTAATCCCTGTAGAGGGTCTGACAGAAGAAGAGCTGCGAGCGAATCTGAAGAAGTTTTATTTTGCCGAGTGTAAACGTATGATTGGGGAGCGCATCGGTCGCTATCAGCAGGAGTTGAAGGTGAAGCCGAAGTCAGTAGAGATCGTAGATTCTCCCACCAAGTGGGGCAGTTGCAGCTGGGACAAAAAACTTACGTTCAATTATCGTCTGGCGATGGCGCCACTGGAAGTGATGGATTATGTCATCATTCATGAACTGTGCCATATTCACCACATGAATCATGATCGCTCCTTCTGGCGGCGGATCGGTAGCATCATGCCGGATTACAAAACAAAAGAAGATTACCTGATGCGCAATGGTCGGGCTATGACACTATAATTCCAGACCCAAGTTTGTACTTGATACGATAGATCCCTCCATTATAATTCGTAAAATCCGCGATGGTCCCACTGTTTGCAGTGAGCGGCTTCGCGGATTTTTTGTTATGTCTGGATCAGGAGTGGGTTACTTGAACGCCGTATTGTGTGAAAAAATGAGTAACCGCATCCATGTCCATTCGATCATCAAACAGATGCTCAGGATAATAGATGCCTGGAGCCAGAGGCTCATCCGTAGGCATCATCAGTATTTTCTCGGCTTGCACCGCAGCGCCGAGTGCAGTCATGTGGGTCTGACCGAGTGGGTCAGAGACCGTCATCGTTCGTTCAACCTGATTACCTTTCGCATCCAGCCCTTTCAATTGAATGACCAGATGATGTGCACTCCCGGTTCCCGGATTATAGAGCAATTTCCGCCGGAATGGCTGGAAACGTTCACCACTGATCATCTTCCATACTCCGGTTTTGACCAATCCGGCGAGAGCATATGTAGATACTTTACTATCGAATGAGATACGGAAACTGGCGGAATCAATATGGCTGGTATTAGGCAAAGTGACGTGATCGGGGGTGTCCAGTCTGTAACATGGGGTCGTATACCCGTTCGGGAAATGAACTTTAATCGGATCTGTCATGGGATAGACGAGTCGATGTGTATTGGCTTCGGTTATCTGAAAAGGAATACTCATCCGGTCCATGAAGGCTGCCGAATCAGGGCCGGCCTTATCCCGCAACGACCATAGGGCATGAATGTTTACTTCGACATGTTGCAGAGAGTTAGAAAGTATCATGGCAAAGAGTGACGCCGTTCCTGCCATCCATCCAGAGGACAGCACTACCGGAGCATGAAGCTCTTCCTGCTCTATTGTACGGATCGCTTGATTGAACACCTCAGTCCAGCGTGTTACATCGATAAGTGGTATTTTTCTCCGCACCGCCGATACCAGTAACCGATCATCCAGATCGTTCACTGCATTAATGATTAGCGATATATTCTCTCCTGCGTGAATCAGTGGATCGTCTGCATGGGTATCAACAACAACCGTTTGGACACGATTGGATGGAAAAGGTGCTGCTTTACCCGCAGAACGGCCTCCCAGTACCAATTCCAGATCAGGATGCCTGTCATGCAAAATGCGGGCAAGCTGTGCACCTACAGCACCATAACCTCCAGCGATAAGAACTCTTTTTCTATTCATTCGATATACCTCCGTTGATATGTTTATGTACTTATATGTTTAAACCATTAAACCGATAAGGGTGAAGAAAAGGAATGCAGTTCACCAGCGCGATATGCGCTAGCTCTGACATTCCACTTCTACGAGATGAACGAGCTGTTTGAGTAATTCGATCGCATCGTTGAACTCCAGCTTGTAATACATCTCCGTACCTTTTTTCTGAACCGATAACAGCCCGGATTGACGCAATATTTTCAAGTGATGAGAGACCGTAGGGCGTGACATGGGGACATGCTCTGCAATCTGCGATACGTTCATGCTCTCTTGATCAATGAGCAGCGATATGATTCGCTGGCGAACGGGATCTCCCAAACCTTGAAGATAAGGACTTAGATTCTCGAAAATATCAATAACTTTTTGGTTACCTATCGACTCGTTCATGGCTCACTCCGTTATAATGTTTAATTGTTTAAACGTATTATAAGGCTTAGTTCACTTAAAAATCAAATTTAACATTCCAAGTTGCAGGAAATAGCTGTTCCGCTTGTCCATTTGAAGTACAATATAAGCAAATATGCCCGTACCACGAATCCATTGATGTATCCGTGGTGGAAGGAGTCCAAGATGGCTGAGAGTAACCATTATTCGGTGCTGGTAGATGAATATATCTCGGAGTTTGCACCTGATGTACAGGTGAGATTACAGGCAATAAGACAGATTATTCGTGAAGCGGCTCCGAACGCCGAAGAGAAGATCAGTTACAAGATGCCTACGTATGCACAGCATGGGAATCTGGTTCATTTTGCCGCATACCAGCATCATATTGGATTTTACCCTGCTCCTAGGGGAATTCAAGCTTTCAAAGAGGAACTCTCCAAGTACAAAGGGGCTAAGGGATCTGTCCAGTTTCCGCTGGACCAGCCATTGCCGGAGGATCTGATCCGCCGGATTGTGGAGTTTCGGGTGAAAGAAAATGTGGAAAAAGCTCGGGAGAAGAAGCAGAAGAAGTAGTAAATGGTAAAAACCTGTTAGTCTACTGAAGGGGAAGTACAGATGAACAAAGCACTAATCGTGTTGGATGTGCAGTATGGGATCACGTCATTGAAGGATTTCACAGTTCAGTTGGGCAAGATTGAAGCGGTTATCGCTGATTTTGAACAGCAACATGAGCCAATCATATACATGAAACATGTAGATTACGATCAGGAGGGTTCTTCACTGTTCTATAAAAATGTTGAGAACCTGGAAATTATAATGGGTACGGGTCAGTATCCTGTTATGGAGAAAAGCAAACCAAGTGCCTTCAGCAATCCGGAGCTAAGAACTTGGCTACATGAGCATCAGGTAGAACATGTATTTATTGTTGGATTCAACATGGAATATTGTTGTCTGTTTACGGCAATTACTGCAGAATACGAAGGGTTTAAGGTAACCTTGATTGAGGACGCAACAGGTTCAGTGAACACAGCGGAGACGTATGAGATGCCGGGTCTGGACATTCAGGATTTTGTCGGTTCGATTCTGAATTGGTCGAATTGTATTGAAGTTTTATATGTGGATGAGTATAAAGAAATGTATCGTATCTAGCGTGGTTTACAAGTGACGCCGGAGATTTGAGTAGGGTATAATAAGAGCAGATGAGACGTAAAATGCAAAGAGAGCCGCGCTGGTAACACGACTCCTCCGAGCAATAGCCGCTTTTAAGGGCGGTGGGCTTCGCTTAGAAAGATGATCAACAATAGACCGCATCCTTTTGCGAGGGGGGCGGTCTATTTGTGTGTATTGGACAGAATAAGGCATCCTTTGTCAACATCACAGTGTGCATTTTAGTTTGGAGGGGAATTCGTATGATCAAGGTTCATTTATCTCGTATTATGGGTGAGAAAAGAATTAATATTGCTGATTTATCCCGACTAACCGGATTACATAGAAATGGGATTGCCAAGTTATATAATGAAGAAACCGATGGTGTGAAGTTCGATACGCTGAATCGAATATGTGAGGCTTTGGATTGTGACATCCAGGATATCATTGAGTTTATTAAGGACGAGAAGTGATCTTCAACATTTAGCTAAGGCCCTATACTTTTAAAAAATTGGACATATAGACCGTTACCTTATCGAAGGGACGGTTTTTTTTCTGTTTGTATACACATACTGATCCGCACCGATCGCAAGCGTTACTCCTTTTCAGCGATTTTTCAGCCAGAGCCATTATAATACTCACGGAATCCTGTAATCGAAAAGGAGTTTTTGCATGTCTAAGGTGCTGCATAAGTCGTTTTATCTCATTTTGCTCGTGTTTGTTGCGGTGTTTATTGCTTCGTCCTTGTTGGTACGGGCACAGTACAACTATGCCTTGTATGGGGACAATCCCATTTTGGGCATGCAGCAGTGGAGTATTTTTCTCCCGGTCATTCTTTTGCTTCTTGGTTCAGGTGTCGGGTTATATGCTCTATGTCTGAAGCTGGACAAATACAGCCCGAAGGTTGTCATTCCGATTGTGCTGTTATGTTCTCTCGTCATTCAGATCATCATCATTTTTGTATTTCCGAGAGTGCCCACCGATGATTCACAGACCGTTCTTTCACTTGCTATGAACATGCTGTATGACCAAGACTACTCTTCGTTTGAAACGGGTGGTTATCTGCACATGTTCCCGTTTAACTATTCGATCGTGTTGTATCTGAAGACATTGCTGTACCTGTTCCCGGACAACTATCTGGTCATCAAACTATTTAATATTTTGTTTTCAACGTTAACAACGTTCATGATTTATCTTATCTACAAACAAGTGAACGACAGATCCACGGAACGTGATTACGGTGTGTTGATCTTTGCAGCCACGTACCTGCCTTCCTTATTCCTGAACAACCTGATCTATAACGATGTGATTGCTACTGCATTTCTGACATCGTGCCTATACTTTGTTCTTCGTTTTGTACGTGAAAAGTCTTGGAAAACCATCGTCATTGCCGCCGTTTTTCTCGCGATGGGCAATTACTTCCGAAGCATTGGCGTGATCGTGCTGATCGCTGCCATCATATATATCCTGCTAAATTTACGGAGCATTGGAATGAAGAAAGTCATCATTTCCATCGGTGTGCTGGGTATGTTGTTTAATGTACCAACCTGGACTCAGAATGCGGTTCTTCAATCCTCCGGTGTTGTGAGCGAATCTGTCGGAGAGAATGCTGCACCGGTCTATATGTGGCTGAATATGGGCATTAATCTGGAGCGTTTTGGCTTCTGGGACAATATGGAGAGTTATCAGATCTATCAGAGGCAGGCCAACTACAATAAGGCTGAGAGCGCAACATTGTTCAAACAAGAGATCAGCAACAAGCTGTCTGAAGCAAGTGCAAGTGACTTGGTGCAGATGTATTACAAAAAGATTATATGGACCTGGACCGAAGGAACGTACCAAATGGACCGATACGGAATCGGCAATGAAAGTTCCTTGGGTGCCGGAAGAGGAAGGGGAGGTGGAATCGCAGGCTCCTACAGTTACACCAATGCGATAACAGAACTGTTGCAAGGGGATTCGGCTTATCGGACAGGTTTGCTCTGGATTGTATATGTGATGAATTTCTTGATGTACTGTTTTATTTTCATCCGGTTGGTCGGTGGAATTCGTCATAAACGGTATGATGAAGTCTCCTTAATCCTGGTCATTCTCGGATTCATCGGATTTTATATTCTGTGGGAGATTAAGTCCAGATACATCTACCCTGTATATCCGTTGTTGGTTGTGCTGTCCTATATGGGTTTCAAAGATACGTATGACTTCATATTGCATCGTAAAGGTACCTTGGAGAAATATTCCCTGAGAAAAAGGTGATCATATGCGAAAAAATAAATATTTCACATCGGTTACAATACTCCTTTTGCTAGGGTGCTCGGTTATGCTTACGGCCTGCGATGTGATAACCGCTCAGAATATTACCAAGACCGGTTCTGCACAAGGCATGAACGGTGGCGGTATGCCGAATGGTGGCGGACTGGGCATGAATGGAGGAACACCGAGAGGTGGAAGAGGCACCGCGGGCATGAATGATCGAACAGGCAGTCCTGGCATGACGCAGGGGATGATGAATGCCGACATTACTGGTAGAGTCATCTCCGTGAATGGAAACACAGTTACGCTGGCGTTACTTAAGGTGCAGGACAACTCATCCCCAAGCATGGAATGGAAGGATACCGGAATGGAGATGAGATTGAATTTAAGTGATGATGTTACTATCACTGAAGGCATGGGGACGCCGGGTTCGGGCAATCCCAGCCCACGTACGAATTCGTCCATTCAGGTGTCTGATCTTCAAAAAGAAAACATCGTGATGGTGTGGTATAAGGACAACACCAAGACGGTGGAACGGGTGATGGTTGTCCAGTAAAAAATGATGGGATTATCGTCATTTTGTAATTGCTTACATTTGGCTTATCGGCTATTATGGTAACAACTGGTTTTTTGAAGGGAGTGAGCGTCATGAAACGACGGTCTAAGATGGTATGTTCCATTACTACAATGAAGGTAAGCATAAACTGAATAATTCCGGCAGACCATTCAGATGCAGGGTGGAAACATCCAGTTTCCCAGTCCGGTCTGAGATCTGTCGATATATAGGGATGTAACTGCTCATTTTTTCTGGCGTATGCGAGGTTTATTTGCTTGTGCAAATTTCTCATACACTCAGAATTTTTAAAAGCCGCAGGCATAGCCTGCGGCTTTTTGCGCGCAAAAATAGACATTCGTTGCCTACAAGCAATGCACATAAAACGATAAAAAAGGAGAACTGCCCATGTTAAAATTAAAATATTTATTTCAACATAATGATCTTGCCGAGATGATTTTAAAGAATTGGAACTATGATCCTGAGTCGCTGGATATGTTTCAGTATTATCGCATATCCTCCAATGCCGTGTATCCGTTCAGAGATCAGGGGGAAGTGAGATTGCTTCGTTTTGCCCCGGTAGAGGAGAAAAATCAAATCAATCTTGGCGCTGAACTGGAGTTCCTGCGTTATCTTCAAACGAATCATTATGGAGCCATGGAGGCTGTACCTTCTCATTCAGGGACAGAACTCATAGAGGCTCACACCCCATGGGGAGTGTACTATGCTTCCGTATTCAAGCGAGTACCTGGATCGCAGTTAGGAAGCATTGATTTGAATGACTCCATCCTGTACAGCTATGGTCAGGCATTGGGTGAGCTGCATCATTTATCACGTACATTCATGCCTGAGCAAAAGGAGAAACGCTGGACCTATACGGATGTTTTGGATTGGATGCAGGAGATCCTGAAGGGTTTTCCTGGTGAAACGGTTGCTTTGAATGAGGTGGAGTTTCTTCGAACGTATTTTGCGACTTGGCCGATGACCCAGCAAAATTTCGGACTCATCCACTACGATTTTGAACTGGACAATGTTTTCTATGACGAAGGTAGCCAGTCTTGTTATGCCATTGATTTTGATGACGCGATGTATCACTGGTACGCAATGGACGTGGAACAGAGTCTGGATAGTTTACGTGAGGAGATCGAGCCTGAACAATGGGAGCAGAAGAAACAATTGTTCCTGAACGGGTACTGGTCCAAGGCAGGAGAACGTTATGATCTGGAGAGTATGTTCCCCGCTTGTCGCCGTTTTGCCAACTTGTACGGTTATGTGCGTATGCTTCGATCTGTTGCAGAGCAGTGGTCACATGAGCCGGAGTGGATGAGCGGACTAAGAGCGAGGTTAACGAGGATAATGACAGAAAAGGCAGAGCAATTCGGTCATCCGATTTAATTTCTAGTGCAGACCGACGCTCCTCCAATTCAATAAAAACATGTCATGTTCACACCAGAATAATATGTTTCGAGAAAAAACAAACCAGCTGGGAATTCAATGTAGAATTCCTAAGCTGGTTTTTACATGTTACTCGGTATAATCACTTATCGCAGTTCGCCCCGCCTCTACACTGATCCAGTAGGCATAATCTTCGCGCACGTCCACATAGAGGTTAAGTTCCTTTGCATCAAGGTTACTTACCGTGAGTTTAAAATTGCCATAAGCATCTGTTGTAACCTGCTGCGTTTGGATATGCTCTACAGCAGGCGAAGGACCATGGATTTTGATCGGCATCGTCTGGTTGGCATACGCCGGGAACGTACCTTGAAGGACCAGCGTGTGATCGGCAGAATATACAGCTTTCATGGTCTGATCCGGTAGTCCGCCGTTCTTTTCATTCTCGGTAGCTTCAGTGGCATTTTTCGGTCTGCTCCATAGTTCGAAGCCTTTTTCTTTCAGGTTCTGGAGAAAAACAACGGCCTCTGCCCGGGTCAAGGATTCTTGTCCCGCATAACCTTGCACCGTAGCTGCTGTTTTGCCTGAAGAGTATCCCATGTTCAGCAGATACCGGATGGCATCGTCATCATGGGTATAATTTTTACCGCCAAGCCCCGCCACGATTACGGCTACTTCTGTTCGGTTCAAGGCATGATTGCGCATCTTCGGATTCTGTTTGCTGGCATCCAGATTTAGATTCAACGCGGAAGCATAGGTATAATAACGATCACTCCAGATGTTTCCTTTGATAGCTTGTCCCTGTGCAGCATCGATGCTCTGAATGACATGGGAATTCGCATACAGCTTAAACACCATGGAGAGGAATTCGGCTTCACTCACCTGATTGTTGGGTTTGAACGTTCCATCCTCGTATCCACTGACCATCTCCTGTTGAACGGCCCATTGAATGGCATCTTTCGCCCAATGTGTACGGACATCAGTTAATTGGGGAATTCCCGTTACCGTAACAGAGACAACCGCTTCTTTCCCTTCAAAACGAATCCGAATTTCGGCTTTACCGGCCTGAAGTCCGACTATTTTTCCATCCTTGATGGCAATGCGATCTGACGTCGTGGTGAAGGAAACGTTAGACTGTGGAACATAGGATGTTCCGTTATCATTCACGGCAGTGATTGAAGGTAGATCAATCTGTTCTCCTGCTCGGACTTTCAGGTTTGGTTGTCCTGGCGTTATACGGGTAAGCGTTGCATCTTGTACACCGTCCACATGGAAGAAACGTGTGGAGTATGAGATTTCCGCTGCTGTACCGTTTTTCTTTTGCAGACCTGTAATTCGAATGTTGAACGTATCGCCGTTCTTTAACAATTGCACATCGTCGGGACGGAAGATAATGGCGTAGCCATATCCATATCCACCTGTCTCTACATTGAAATAGGCTTGATTAAACCATTGTTTATCCGCAGGGTCCACGTTGTAATAACCGGTTGGAAAGCCACTGTTCTGATTCTTGGCATTAAAGGTCCATGTACGTTGATCGGAAGTCCGAGTCATCTCGACCTGTACCTCAGACAGTGATGGCTTCGCGAATACATCTGTATTCAGTTGAACAGACCAGGCCTGTGTACTGCCAAAAGCTTCGATTGGAAAAGCTCCCTGATTCGGGAACAGGCTGTAGTTGAACGAAGTTCCCCCCGTTCTGCTTTTATCAAATACCTGCATGGCACTATAGTACTGATCATATGTCTTGCCTGCTTCACTACGAGTGGCGAGTCCAAATCCGATTCGTTGCAGTTGTGGACTCAAAATCCAGCGCCGATGACCGAGTCGATCAATATTGGAGGCGTCTGAATCATTCATGTAGGCCTGTATGCTTTTTGTCAGGACGTTATTCTTTGCACTGCTGGTAACGTACAGATTGGAGCTGCTGGCAGACTTTGAACCGGTGTCAAAGAAATCCTTTGGCATATCTCCTGGCTGTTTTGGAGAATGGGACAGGTATCCACCCGTGGAGACCACAACAGCCCCATGCTGGGCTTGACGATTCAATGCCGGATCAAGGACAAGATCGCCCTGTAGCCCCGTGATAAAACGATAAAAGTTGGCTGCATTCAGCCCTTGTTCCAGATAGGCGTCACTTACCACACCAGCAGAGTAGGGAGCACTTGTCGAAGGTGTCTTTGTATACAGGGGAGATGTATCATTGCCATTCATCCACTGATTCCACTTTTGGACAATCTCCTGCTGACTTCGCTCAGGTAACAAACTGTCGACCTGTTCCGCATGTGCCGCTTGAGCACCCCATAACAGAAACAGCAAACCTGCCAAGGGCAGAGTGAACAGTGAATGTATTTTATTTTTCCGGTAAACCATGTTTCCAACCCCTCTCATATCTGAACGTACGAAGAACATATGCATGTTCAGCATTATGGTATATTCATCGACATTACAGCTTGTTTTGCTTAGAGCCAGGCATGGGAGCATAAGGCCGAGCGTATGAAGGAGGGGGAAATTAGGCAGTTGGTGATTCATTTGTGAAAAAAAGAGCACAGGCTACCCCGCTGATTCGGGACAGCTTATGCTCTTTCTACATATGTATCTACTTTTTAGTCGAGACTCAGGTCGAAATCAGGCTCACACATATAATCTAATGGGTACAGATCATCTCGTGCCGAGATTAATGCACGGAAATGAAGATAAAGATTATTGGGTTGTACCACAATGCCACCAACACGATGGGGCATAAGTTCAGCCACGACGAAGACATCCTCGGCATTGTTACATTTAAAAAGAACATTTTTCGGATGAATGACTTCCTCCAGGTAACTATACGTCATCACGTGAAATGTTTGTCCGCGCCAGTTTGTCTTGATCACTTTATAGGATTGCGTTCGCACCAGATCCAAATAACGTTCCAGCTGGAACGTATGCTCGAATTGCGTAATATAACCTTTTTTATCTACATCAATCGTAAATTCGACATCATAGCTCACATGCATTTCATCTTTATAAGTTCCATTCATAACCTTCATGGTCTCAAAGTGTAATCCGAATTCCGGATCTTCTACATAGGGAATGGTAACGAGTTCGGGATCAACATATTCTGTGATCTTACTGTTCATGGAAGGTGGGGTGTAATACTTCGATGGCTGAAGATCAATCGATCCAATCATGCTTCCAGGAAAACCGGGGCTACAAGTTATTCGCATAGTCATCTCCTTAGTTGTTGGTCAGTAGTTAGACGAACGAGTAGGGAGAAAGTTGCACCAGAATAAGGAAATGAAGGATGAAGCCAGTAGTTCGCACGCCTGAGAAAATTTAAAACTGAGTCAATGTATCAATACTTCTTTTTTGGAATTTTGTTATATTCAGAAAAATATACTTCTATGCTTTTGATCTTTTACTATCCAAATTTCGTTAATTGTTTATAGAGGGGGTGAGGGAGCGTTGAATGATGAAGAGCTTATTCAAGAGATTCGCGAAGGTAGCCGTGCTGCCATGGAAGTACTGGTGAAGCGGCACTATCAGTCGATATTTGCTTATGTTTACCGGAAAACCGGAGAGTACCATACTGCTTATGATCTAACACAAGAGGTATTTGTAAAAATGATGAATTCCTTGGACAAGTATCAGAACACAGGTAAATTCAGTCACTGGCTACTGAAGATTGCAGTGAACCATTGTAGAGATTATTATCGTGGGCGGGAGTTCAAGCAGCAACAAAGAGAGAGTGAATTAACTGAGGATGCGTTCCCTGCCAGTGAACAACAGAATGTTTGGAATATTTTTCATAAGCGATTTCAGAATGAGCAAGTCAGGCGCGCAGTATTAAGTTTGCCTGATCACCAGCGAGATGCAGTCATTCTAAACTATTACAATGGATTGAAGATCAGGGAAGTTGCTGAACTTACGGGAACCAACGAATCGACCGTGAAGTCGCGCATTCGATTGGGGATAACGAAATTAAAGGAGATTATTGTGGGAGGTGAACGGGATGAAAAGCAGAGGAAACGGAGATGAACTGAATCCTGTAACAGAGTTGGAAATAGAAGAGTACAACGAAATTGCTTCATATCTGGATGAGTATCCGGTCGAATTTCCATCCGAGATGGAGATTGACAAGACAATTAGAATACTGGATACATATATGCCAGATCACATGAATGCTCACCTGAAACAAAAATCATCTGGGAATTCAGTCAAGGAATTGTTCCAGTTAGTTTATGGTGAGGTTGCTGTCTTCCACAAATCTTACTGGTTAGTTTGTTCAATGCTCTTGTTGTTCGGCTATTGGCTAGGTACTCACAGTACGACAGACCCGTACATGAGTGTGCTCTTTATAGTTCCTGTTCCATTTGTACTTGGTTTGCTAGAAGTTTTTAAAGGTCGAGATCAAGGATTAATGGAAATCGAACTGACCTGCAAAATCACGGCACAGCAACTGATGCTTACCCGTCTAATCGTAGTACTTATTGGGAATATGGCGTTTGTTGTTTTACTTAATTTACTTATATCAAGCGAAAAAGATGTTTCCATATCATGGAGTGCTATCGGCCTCTCGTATACACAGCTTATGATAGCAGCAGGTACAAGTCTATGGCTTGCGATGCGTGTCAGAGGTGGGACAGCCGTCAGTATCTTTTTAATTGTATGGTTCGCGCTGGTTTGGCTTGTACTAAGTAATCCCGAATTGAAGACTCTACTTCAATCGATCCAGCCCACAGTACTTATAGCGATGGCTCTATGCGGAGTTTTACTATTAATCAGTCAGATCTATGAGATGGCAAGGAAATATACATCACAGACAGAAAGAGGTTACTCCTTTGATACTGACCATGGATAACGTATCCAAGAAATACAGGAACAAGTTGGCTGTAAAAGAAGTCTCACTAGAACTATCCAGTGGTGGTGTTTACGGTCTTCTTGGGCCGAATGGAGCAGGGAAGACAACATTGCTTCGCATGATTGTAGACATTTCCAAGCCCACGTCTGGACAAATTTTGTTGAACGGGCAGTCTATCCAAAACATGGGAGACCGTTATCGAAGTTTGTTGGGCTACATGCCCCAGCGATTTGGATTTTATAACCGATTCAGTGCTTATAAATTTCTCATGTATATGTGCTCTTTGAAAGGGATCGGTATTAGTCAAGCTTCAGCACGTGTGCAGGAAACGCTAGTGACGGTGGGCCTTGAAAATCAAGCACAACATAAAATCCGCACATTCTCCGAAGGAATGAAGCAGCGATTGGGAATTGCCCAAGCTTTGTTGAATGATCCACAAATTTTGATTCTTGACGAACCTACAGCTGGATTGGACCCCAAAGAGCGCATTCGATTTCGTAACATTATCGGCGAGCTGGGAAGAGATCGTATTGTAATGTTATCTACGCATATCATTTCTGATTTGGAGTTTTCATGTAAGGAGATGATTTTGTTGAATGAAGGGCAACTCATCGCCCATAATACTCCGGAAGAGATTATGAACCGGATGAAAAATAACGTATGGAAAGCGAAATTAAATCCGCAGCAACTTGCTGATCTTACCTCTCATTTCAAAGTAAGTGGTTTGTCTTATGAGTCTGATGGAATCGTAGCCAGAATACTGGCCAAAGAACAGCCTGTCCCGCAAGCCGTACGAGAATCACCTCGGCTTGAAGATGTATATATGCACTATTTTGGAGAGGAGACGAAGTCTTGATTCGTTTAACTCAATTCGAGTTTTATAAAATTATAACGCGTAAAAGTATTGGCATAGCATTGTCTATTTTAATTGTTTTTCTAGTCGTATACTCATTTTGGAGGCATCCTGGGATAATGGATGGTTCCGCCTTTTACAAACCTTATGAAGGTCCTATTACAACAGAGAAGGTAAAAGTCGCACATAATCAATATGATTCCATTTGGGATAGTACCAAAGGTAGATACCAATATGGTGCATTGTACGATATTGTGTTTTTTTCTCCAGAGGCGATTAAGAACAGTACACGATATGATGATCATGGCAACATCATGGAGCGAACAGTGAATGTATCCGAAATTTATTATAATAAACCTTGGGGTTACCTACTGGAATACATTGATCAATTCGGTGTAGTTTTTATGATGATTATGATTCTGCTAGGGTTGGCTCCAGTATTTACCGAAGAATATGTACTAGGTACAGCATCATTACTGCGTAGCAGCAAAAGAGGCAAAAGCAAGCTTGTATCAGCAAAATGCATTGCTTCCATATTGTACGTTGTGATGTGTGCCGTTTTATTTACTGGGGTAAACTTGGTTTTATATTGGTTAAGGTTTGGTAATCTGGCTGGGGCGGATACTTCCATACAGAGCGTGGGCATGTATGTTTACAGCTTTGATTATGAGTTCTCACCATATACGTTTACTGCTTTTCAATATTATTTAGTTCAATTGTTTACTCATATAGCAGGTAGCTTGGTCTTTGCATCTATTGTTTTACTGGTATCGGTCCTCAGTTCTACATCCTTTATAGCTATAATTACGAATACTGTGATAGTAGGTCTGCCATACTTGGCCTTTGACGTATTAAATTTGAATTCCGGGTCATTAAATTGGGTCGAAAAATTTTCGATAAGTACCATGATACGGGTAACAGGGCTTTATCAAACACCAATAAACTATTCCTTATTCGGACTGAATATGTCTTATTTAACCTTATATATAGTTGTGATGGCTTTCATTACTGTTACGACTATACTTGCCACATATCGTATATTCCATAGCCGGGAAGTGTTTTCTTGAGTGAAGCTATGAGTGATTCCTTTTAGAGATATGGTTCGCAGTCACTGCGGACTTTTTTTATTTGCAGGAGTACTGGCACTATTTCCAATCTACTTACTCTTTTGATACAGTAACTGTAGGACATATCGGAGGTATATATCATGTATGGGACAATGTTTTCATGAATGGGTCATGGAGAACCGTGCCCCATATCGCTCTCGGAGAGGAGTCCATCTAATGAATGTGAATGAACATGTGATCGAACAACAGTCTCTTACCTTTGTGGGTATCAAACGAACGTTCTCTTGTGTGGATGGTGAGAATTTAATAGAAATTCCTAAGATGTGGCAGGATGCTTTGGCAGACGGCATTGAGGAACGTTTAAACGGGTTCAATAACGGAGCTATTCCCGGTCTGGTGGGCATCTGTGTAGATCAGAGAGAGCTGAAGGATAATCAAATGGAGTATTGGATTGCTACCTCTTACTCAGGTGAAGTGCCTGAAGGTTTGGTGTCCATCGAACTTCCTGCGTCCCATTGGGTCGTATTTGAAGCTGATGAACTAGAGCCGGAAGCGATACAACGGTTGTGGCACTATATTATGACAGAGTGGTTTCCTTCCACTTCATATCAGCATGCAGGGATTCCAGAACTTGAAGTGTACAAAGGTGATGGCACACCTCCCCAAGTCTGGATACCTGTAAAATCACTATAAGAGGTTGTTCAAAAAGTCCGCTTTTGATTACGAAGGATGCCTAGAGGCATCATCAGCATTGAATATGGAATTCAGCCGAAATGTCCGTTGCTCACGTAGTTTCCCTACGCTCCGCTACTCCATTTCTAGCTTCATCCCATCTTCTCGGTACTGAAAACCAATCTTTTTGAACAGGTATTATGAGCAAAATTGAATTAGGAGGTCTGCGATGTTATCCCATAAAGTGATTGATCATTGCCAGGAGCAAGGCTGGTGGCATGAAGATGTTCCAGCAGCCTACGAAGTAGCATTGCAAAAGCTGGAGATCGATCTTCAATCGGATTTTGCACAATTTTATTTACATGCAGAGGATGGACCAACTTTCTACAGCAGGCATCAGGAGTTGTATCAGATCTGCTGGTTTATGGAGAACACCGTATATATGGAAGACATGGATGTAGCACAGCTTACACTGGGACTTCCCGAGGCGTATATTCCACTGGACAGTTTTGAAGGTGAAGGTGGATTTTTCTACAACCGTCAGACGGGAGAAGTGGTACTGGTGGAACTGGGCGAATCGATTGAACGGTTTCTTAATGGCGAGAGTGAGCCGCAGTGGGCTGATTTCAATGCTTTTCTGGAGTGGTATTTCGTTCTGGAGGAGGATACGGTGCAATGAAAGATCTAACACCGGAACATGCCGAACTGGAGCGACAAATTGTAGAAACGGTAGAAGCCGGTAATGTGCTGGATGAGACGCAACAACATGAACAAGCACTTATCTATTATGATCAGGCATGGGGCATGTTGCCCGAGCCGAAGATGGAATGGGAGATTGCAAGCTGGATCGCATCCTGTCATGCGAATGCACATATCGATCTGAAGCAGTATGGACTGGCCAAGCCGTGGGCTGAGATATCGTTAAGTACGCGGAGTTCGGATAGAAGTACAAGTCCGTTGATCGATCTCGGCATGATCTGCATGAGACTTGAACAGCATGACGAGGCGTATTCGTATTTGCATCAGGCGTATGAGTTCGGCAGAGAGCGTGCATTTCAGGGAAGTCCGAGGGACGTGTTGAGTTATTACATTGATGAGCGGGCTAAGCGCAAATAGAATGATTCCGACCAGACCATGAAACAAAAAGGGTACCCCGGTTTGGCCAAAACATGACCACAGGAGTACCCTTTCGAGTTGAATATTCGTTTATTACAGGATGTTTGACTTCATTTAATCCGAAATGTTACGCGTATAGTATTCAATAATATCCTTACGACGGATAATACCGAGGAAGACACGATCGACATCCACCACGGGCACAAAATTTTGGTCTGCTGCAAGTGTCAGCATATCCTCCATTTCAGCCTCAATGAATACACATTCATTATATACCCGATTGTTAATCTCATGGACCTGAACCTGATCCATCGTATCAAAAGTCAATCCGGGTGTATTTCGCATTTTCCATAACAAATCGCCTTCGGACAGGGTAGCAACATATTTTCCATCCTGGTCAATCACGGGAACGGCGGTGTAGTGTTGCGATTCCAATTGCTCAATAGCATCTTTCATGGAAGCGGTAGACTTGATATAGGCCACTTCGGCTTTGGGGAGTAAAAAATAGCTGATTTCCATCATCGGGCTCCTTTTCAGCCTTTTGCATAGCAAAAAAGCTTTAGTATGTAATCTCACTCTCCTTATTTAAACATATTATGTGAGCTTTCGGCTATTTTTAATGATAAATTCGTCAGATTTGTTTCATTGTTTAAATGGCTCTGGAAATCTATAGTGTATATTAGAGGTGATGTAACCATGAAATCAAAACGTAAATTAATGTACGGACTGCTACCCATCTTGTTTGCAGGTGGAATCGGAATGTATCTATACATGCAGAATAACAAAGAAGCAGAGGCTAAGCCCCAGACTACCGTGAATCAATACATAGAGCATCTGCAAAAAAAAGAATTTGACCAGTTGTACACCTTGATGACACCTGCTTCGCTGCAAGAGTCGGGCATGAACAAGGAACAATTTGTTGAGAAATACAATGCGATCTATTCGGGTATGGAAGTATCCACCGTCAAGGCGGCGGTTAAACCTGTGGATGTTGCCGAAACGGCTTCCGATGGCAGTAAGACCGATGCAGAGAAACAAAACCCGGATACCTATGAGGTGGATTACAACCTGCAACTGACAACTTTTTTGGGTGAAGTCAGTGAGACGCATACATTAAAACTGGTCCGGCAGGAGCTTGAGGACGGGGGCAAAAACTGGAAAATTAACTGGCAGCCTTCACTGATCCTGAATGACATGGTTAAGGGCAGTAAGGTACGAGTGAGGACACTGTTCCCGGATCGTGGAGACATTGTGGATCGTGATGGTTTGCCGCTCGCTACCAAGGGCACGATGAATGAATGGGGCATTGTACCTGAGAAACTTGGGGATAACCCGGACCAGATGATTGCCCGAATCGCGAGCCATTATCAGGTTTCGGAAGATGCCATTCACAAGGCGCTTGCGCAGACATGGGTGAAGCCAGAGTATTTTGTCCCGATTGGTTCAACGGAGGAGTTTGACGTGGCAGAATCTTTAAGCGGGGTTACGATGCAAAGCAAGGAAATCCGCTATTATCCACTCGGCAATGCGGCTGCACACCTGATTGGATACGTGCGCAAAGCCACCAAGGAAGATCTGGATAAGGATACGGAAGGATATTATCGCGCAGAAGATTGGATTGGCAAAGCGGGTTTGGAGCAGTCCATGGAGAAGCAGCTGCGTGGTGAACGTGGTGGTCTGATTGAAATCACCGATGAATCCGGTAACTCCCGTTCTGAGCTTATTCGTAAGGATGCTGTAGATGGACAGAATGTTCAACTGACGATTAGCTCCAAACAACAAAAGAAATTGTATCAGACATTATCCAGTGGTGGAGATGCCGGTGCAATGGTTCTGATGGATCCGACGGACGGCAACCTGTTAGCGTTGGTCAGTGCGCCTTCCTATAACCCGAACAAGATGGTTACAGGACTTACTCAGGTAGAGTGGGATGCTTATTCGGCGAATGAGAAGCTTCCTTTTATCAACAGAGTCACTACCCGGTATGCACCAGGATCAACTTTCAAAGCGATTACAGCCGCAGCGGGACTGATGGAGAAGGTAACCACAGCGGACAAAACCCATGATATCTCTGGCTTGCAATGGCGCAAAGACGATAGCTGGGGCGGTTATTATGTTAAGCGTGTGAAGAGTTTATCCCCGGTTAATATGGTCGATGCTCTGGTGTACTCGGACAATATTTACTTTGCCATGGAAGCGATTGAGATGGGCAGCACCAAGTTTATTGATGGGATCCAGAAGTTTGGTTTTGGCGATAACTTTGGACTGGATGAACTGTATCTGAAGCCAAGCCAATATGCCAACGAAGCACATCTGGATCTGTCTTCTGAGGTGTTGCTCGCTGATACGTCCTACGGGCAAGGGGAGATGTTGATGTCCCCGATTCATCTGGCATCGTCATTTACACCTTTTATTAATGAAGGGAAGCTGGTGAAACCTGTTCTGATTGAGGGAAAAGAAAGCACTGAGCCTGAGGTAATTATTACTCCGGAAGCCGCAAATACGGTTAAGGATGCTTTGGGAGAAGTTGTTTCCCGGCAGGGAGGCACCGCCCACACCTTGAATTCAATTCCTGGAGGACTCGCGGGCAAGACGGGAACAGCGGAGCTGAAAGCAAAAAAGGGAGAGAAGGGGCAGGAAAACGGATTTTTCGTAGTATTTGATACTGATTCTCCGACCTTCCTGTTATCCGCTGTAATTGAAGAGGTGAACGGCCGAGGTGGAAGCCACTATGTCGTGGATAAATTGAAGCCTTTCTTGGAGAAGTTGGAGATTAGTAATAATTCTGAATTAGAAGAAGAGTAGTTTTTTACAGTTTATAAAAGCTAGTAAGAGTGACTAGTTATCATTAGAAGTTGACAACTAGTCACTCTTATCAAATTACTTTGGGGAATTTAATCTATATAAAGAAAGTGCGATGTCTACAGTTTATTTAAATTTTAATCTTCAAAAAATTCTTCATGCCTGATTATGCAGTATGAACCCTCGAAACTACAACCTTCCATAAACTTAACCTTCTCAAAGTCAACCTTTGTCAAGTCTGCTCCTTCAAAAATCACATTATTTAATACTGCATTATCAAAACAAGAATGTGATAAATTAGCTTTGTGAAATTTTGTGTTTTTCAATACTGCATTTGTAAAATTACAACCACGAAGTAAAGAATTTGAAAAATCTGTATATTCTAATTCTGTGCTTGAAAATATTATTCTATCAAATTTCAGATGACTTTTAGAATTGAGATTTTTCAAATTCGCCTGATAGAAGTTAGAATTGGATAAATCAGTTTTGTAAATAGTTGCATGCTCCAATTGTGCCCAACTAAAATAGGCATGTTGAGCGTAAGCTTGATATAATTGAACTCCCTTCATATTACAATTATTAAAATGAGTTCTTTCTAATTGAGAATAACTTAATTTGGCTTCTTTGAAGTTTGCCCCATCACAGATAGACCGAACTAAATTAGAGTAGTGCATTGCTCCAGACTCAAAGTTTATTGAGGATAAGTCAGCTCTATATAAATCTGCCATGTCAAGACATTGATAAGATATGTCTAAATGTCTTAAATTTGACATAACAATTGCGTTTGCTGCACCTGCACGCTGCCCAGTAATCATTTTTAATACAGTTCCAAAACTAGTCTCTAAATCCCAATTAATTTTCAGTAATTGGCCTATATGACTAGAAGTTAAACTAAGTAAAATAATTAAAGATTCAAAAGTATTGTTAGAGTATATCCTTTCTAAGGAGAAGGCTGGTCTTGGATCAAGTCTATCGACAGGTACGTCAAACTTAATACAGTAATTTAACAACTCTCCTAATGTCACTTGGAGTTTTTGTATTTCCTCCACACTTAAAAAATCAAGCTCTCCTTTTATAAAATTGATTAAATAAGTGTCAATCTTAGCTGACCCACATAAATTAATAAAGTAAACAGCTGCTGATTTAGCATCCCATCCATCATCAGGATCGTCTGCTCTTCTAGAAAGCATTTTATTTATATGTTTCAATGATAAGATAATTCTACGAGAAGCTAAATACTCTCCGAAACTCTTATGAGTGAATTCAAAAGTGTTATCGCCCATATTATTTGCGCCTGATTCTCTGAAATAGAATGCAGTTAGGAGCCTTGTGACTCCATTTGAGGCACCCTCTTGAAATCTATTTAGTAAATCTTTTAATCCATTATTTTGTGAGTAGTTTTCTATATCTCTTATAGTAGTAGTCCGACCTGAACCGTGCCAAACAGAGACGGCTATAACCTCTAAGATACGAATGAATTGTTCTAGGCTAGTATCTTTTATTGAGGGGTGCTTATTATTGGCCCAACCTCGATCGTACACTGCTTGCAATAAATCATTGTATATTGCGTTTAAATTATTGTTGTTATTGAAGTCGATCTTGTCTCTCATAAAACTTAACGCCACTAAATAATTTAGTAAGGGTTGGGAAGTTATTTCTTCGAGATTTTCTCCCTTTAAGGTTTCAGGTATAGAGGTATAGTTCTGTCCACTCGCTAATCCGTAAAGTTCCCACCAAGTCTCCCTCTGATCTATTTCTAGTAAACCCTTAGGATCATAGTAATCATTCTTATCTGTGCGGCTAACATAGTATGGAAGTATTTCAAATATTTGATTAGGTCTTCTAAACTGATCTTTACTTTGCTGAATGCTGAGTTCTCTACCTGTCATTATTACCTGAATTCTTATATCGTGCATGTTAAAGCGATCTACTTTACGCTGTACTTCCTCAACAAATTGTCTAGCTATCTCATTTGCTAACTTCCCTTGTCTTGATAATTCGTCTAAACCATCAAAAAAAACAATTATTCTGTCCTCTCCATTTTGTGGATCAAGGGGGTTATGACTAAGGTATTTATCAAATTTCACAAATCTTCCGACTGCTTCAACTAAGTCATCAGTCAACTCAAAATGATGCAATGGAATAAACAAAACAGGTATACTTTGATTTTCTGCTAATTTTGCTGAGTAAATTTTTGCGAAAGACGATTTTCCCGATCCAGGACCTCCACTTATAACTCGAATAGCATCATTCTTATCAGCAGTATGTAACCATTTGTCTAATTCTTCCTCTAAATTAATAACAACTTTCTGATTGTGTAAAGGTGAAAAATCAACATCGCCTAGCTTTGAATTTTCTTGATTTTTTTTATTATAGTAAGCCCGTAAAGGTACGTATATTTTCCTTAAACTGAAGGCTTCATCAAACATTCTTTTTTCAGTTTCTTTTCGTAAATATGTAGCGTAACGTAACCAAGAGAGTTGTCTTTCATTAGCCCTCATAAAAGGAGAATCAAAATATTCTGAGATGCACTTATACTCTTCGGGCCTTCTTTTCCACTCTTCATGGAGAGCAAAGACGAAAAACACAGGTAATCGATCAATTATTGACCTAATTTGACTTTCTGACAGTCCAAATCCATCTAACCATTGTGCAAAAGGTATTTTCACAGCAGTTAATATTTTCAAGGACTTAGGATTATGAAAAAAGTTTTTATCAAGCTCAAATATCTCATCCTCTAAAGAAAGATCAATTCTCATACTCAGACTTTCTATATCTATTTCTGTGACATCAAGTAATTCAATACTTTCTTCAACTATATTTTTGATTGCTTCTGTGAGAGATCTATATATTAGAAGCCACGTGACATGTGTTACTTCCTTCTCAAACCCAAGTGAAAGTAAAGCCTCGTAACTGTTGCCTATAACCTCTTTAGAATCTAAGAATACCCCTCCAATTGCTGCTCTCCCTAAAGACTGGAAGAATTTTTTTAAATCAACCTTCATTGATTGGTTCAGATGTTTAATTTTCTTTTTGACAACCAAAGTTTCCATATTCATGCCTCCACCAAGTAATTATAGAAATTATACCATTTAAAGTTTACAAGAACCTATGTAACAATATAACCGAATTTATAAATCGATTAAATTATCTTAATATCATAAGATATTATAAATTTTAGGATCTGTTGTTTTATTGAATAGTAGAAGTTCATGTTAAGATTATATTCAATTGACAGCGTATTCGCGAGGTGTTATTTTGAGGTGGAATGTATTCTATGAGTTCGAGGTGATCGATGGTGGCTATTCGTGCTAAGCAGATTTTTGTTAATTTACCTGTCCAAGATTTGAAGAAATCTGTTGAGTTTTTTACCAAGGTGGGATTTGAGTTTAATGCCAATTTTACGGACGAGTCTGCTACTTGTATGATCATCGGGGAAAATATTTACGCCATGCTTCTGGTGGAGGAACGTTTCCAATCCTTCATTTCAAAAAAAATCTCCAATGCCGCCGATACAACCGAAGTCATCGTTGCCCTGTCTGTAGATAGCCGTGAGCAGGTAGATGTGATTGTACAAGCTGCCCTCGATGCAGGAGGGAAGCCATCCAACGAACCACAGGATCACGGATTTATGTACGGATGGAGTTTTCAGGATCTGGATGATCACCTGTGGGAAGTTTCCTATATGGATCTCAGCGCTTTTCCTTCGGAGTAATAAAATGAAAATAACTAGAGCCTTCCTAGATTAATAGGAAGGCTTTTTTGCATCCAGTATGACTCGTTTAAACATGATATCTACAGAACATATGGTGTAATATTCCTTTTTGCTATATGATAATTATCGATTCATGTTGGTGTTTTTTAGCAATTGATGCGATAGGCGAACCCCGGGAAAGCGAAGTATACATATGTTCTTAAGTGGAGGGATCAGGGTGTATTGTCATGTATGTGGGACCAAAAACAGTCCGGCGGATAACACGTGCAGAAAGTGTAGAACCAAATTGAAAGAAACAAGCTCTACAGAGGAACAGATCTGGGCAGAAACAGCCATTGACTTGGATAAAGGAACGCAAAAAGCAATTGATTCGTTGTCCCGTCAGCAGCAACCAGCTTCCAAACAGGGAAATACGGGTCAAGGCCTTGCATTTAGCTGGATTATTCCCATACTTCTGGCAGTAGTTGTAGGAGCTTTGCTAACGTATTATTACAAGCAGGAAACAGGTATAAATGCAGAGGTTAAATCACTGCACCAACAGGCGGAACAGGCTGCACTAGAGGGAAAATATAAAGAGGCTCTCCAACTGCTGGACAGCGCTCTAACGAAACGACCGAACTATGATGCACTTATACAGGATCGGCAAATTACGGCGAAGGCGTTCAACTTGATGAATCAGTTGGATGAGGCGTCCACAAGTCTGAAGACAGGAAAGCTGTCCGCAGGAGACAAGACCATTCAGGCTGTAGCCAAAGCGTTGATGGAGCGGGAAGAACCTGTTTTTGCCAAAGTGCGTGCCGCATTCAACAACAGAAAGGTAACACTGGCCGTATTGAAGGTGAAAAAGGAAATCGACAGTTTGACAACAATTGAGGCACTAGCCGAGAAGTTGGACACCATATCAGACTTGAAAGGCAAGGAAGCTGAGACAGTAGAGAAGCAAATTGTCGACAAGCTCGCAAGCATAAGTTATAAAGAGGCGGAACAGCAAGTAAAGCAAAAGAATTTCACAATTGCGTTACAAACGGTCGACCAGGGATTGTCCTATGCGCCGGAAAATGAAAAACTGACTTCGTATCGTGAACGGGTTCTCAGTGAAAAAAAGGCATTTGAAAAAGCGGAAGCGGATCGGATTCAACTGGCGGAGCAACAGGCTGCAGAAGAAGATCTGATGAATCGAACGGCGGCAGTAAGTGTCGTGAACGTTGATGCGACGCTTGATATGTACGGGGATCTTTATATTAGCGGTTCATTGATCAATAATGCAACTCGTCCGATCTCTTCCATTACAGTGTTGATTGATATTTATAATATAGACGGTATATATCTGGGCCAAACTTATGCAGATGTGTATCCAAGCTGGCTGGATGTGGGGGAAGAAGGTTTTTTTGAAACCTATTATTATGGTGTGTACGAGGAAGCGGAAATCTCTGTTGTGAATGCAACGTGGTATCTCGAATAGGAGGACAGGTTGGAATGACCAAACGAACATGGAGTATGATCATATCCAGTGCTATTATCATTGGTGCTGGAGCAGGGGGCGTGTTCTGGATACACCAGCATTCAGCAGATCAGTTGCAGGATGGGCCCAGACTGGCAGTTGTTGCCGCGAAGGAAACGGAAAATGCGGCAGCCACGACTGCCTCCAAGCAACCTGTGAAGAAGACACGCAAACAGATTATAGAAGAAAGCCAGAAGAAAGTTGTAACGATCGAGAGTAGCAGCGGATTGGGCTCCGGTTTTCTCTACAATGATCAGGGAGATGTCGTGACCAATGCCCATGTAGTGGAGGGGGCGAATGAAGTAACTATTCGGACCTTGAACCATGAGGAATATAAGGGGACGGTTATTGGTATTGGTGATGAAACAGACGTAGCTGTAGTCAGAGTTCCTGATTTGAAAAAAGTTAAGCCGTTAATCATCGCCAAATCCAAAGCTGAGACCGGAGACGAGATTCTGGCATTGGGTAGTCCACTTGGGCTAGAGAACACCGTAACAACCGGAATCATCAGTGGGTTGGGGCGTAGCTTTGAAATAGCGCCTTACATCTATAGTAACCTCTATCAGATCTCGGCACCAATAACCCATGGCAACAGTGGTGGACCACTCATTAGTGCGGAGACTGGTGAAGTGATCGGCATTAATTCGGCGGTCGTGGAACAGGAGGGGGGAATAGGATTCAGTATTCCGATGACTAGTGTGCTCAAGCAGGTTCAGGCATGGTCCAAAAATCCTTCTGGCACAACGTCGGTGCGGACGGCTGGAGATACTCACTTGGGTTCAGCCACTAAGACATTGCAAGCAGAAGGAATTGTAACGGACTTTTATACAAGTCTTAATCTGAGTGATTATGTCACCGCTTATGCACTGCTCGGAAGCGAGTGGCAGAGTGCTACAACATATGCCAAGTTCAGAGAAGGATATCTGAATACAAGTGAGGTGACCATCAGTGAGGTATCCTCAGTCAATAAAGGCGATGACGAGATGGAAGTGAAGGCAATGATTACAGCAAATGAACGCAAAGATGGGGAATATATACTATCGCAATATCGGGTCGAGTATCAGTTGGGTTATGAGAATGGTCAACTGAAAATATTGCATGGTAAAGGTAAAAAAGTGAAATGATTGTTGAGGGAGAGTAGGCATGCGTGCCAATTCTCCTTTTTCATTGCTTATATTGGGTGCATCTGTTAAAATACAGAACGAATGTTCAGTATGTATGGGACGGAGTGAAATGGAATGAATATGAATAAAAAGCAACTTCAAACCGAGCAGACCAAGAAAAAACTTGCGGATGCTTCCAAAGCCCTTTTTGTACAAAAAGGTTATAAAGCAACGTCCATTGAGGATATTGTAGCTGCGACGGGCAGCAGCAAAGGCAATATATATTACCATTTTAAAAGTAAGGAAGGTCTGTTCCTCTATCTAATCGATGAGTGGGACCGGGAGTGGGAAGAGAGTTGGGCGGCCAAAGAACATCTCTATCGCACCTCCACGGAGAAAATTTATGGTTTGGCGGAACAACTCGTCATGGATGATATGAATCACCCGCTGACGAAGGCAGCTGATGAGTTCTTCACAGGGGAAAAGAAAGAAAATGATATTGAGGAGCGGATCTCCTTAATGTTTGAGCGGCATATTCAATTTAATAAACAAATGATAGAGCAAGGCATTGAGAGCGGTGAGTTCAAAGCAGACAATGTAGATAATCTCGCGCTCATATTGGAAAGTACCATTATTGGCCTTAGTCAGATGTCACGGGGGATGGAGCCTGATCAGGCTCTTGCGTTATACCGCCAGGCCGCTAGTGTATTCTTGCACGGGATTGCAAAAGATAAAGCTTAAGCAACATTTTGACAACTACGGAGGATGGAATCATGGCATTACTAACACGGAACAGGGGCGCACTGCTGCTGTTAATGTTTAATATTTTTCTCGTTTTTACGGGTATTGGTCTGGTTGTACCGATCATGCCTGCGTATATGGATCTACTGCATATCACCGGATTCACGGTTGGATTGCTGGTAGCGGCATTTTCCTTCACCCAGTTTCTGTTCTCCCCGCTTGCGGGTCGTTGGTCGGATACATGGGGACGTAAAAAAATTATCGTTGGCGGCATGCTGATCTTTGCCGTATCCGAGTTTATGTTTGGTGCGGTCAATGCACCAGTCTTGCTCTTCGCAGCCCGGATGTTAGGCGGTATTGGTGCGGCGATGATCTTCCCGGCGGTTATGGCTTACACCGCAGATATTACAACAGAGGAAGAACGCGGCAAAGGTATGGGCTTGATTAATGCAGCGATTACAACCGGATTTATCATCGGTCCGGGAATTGGTGGATACATTGCGGACTTTGGCATTCGAATTCCATTCTACGCCGCTGGGGTTGCCGGTTTGCTGGCATCCATCATTACATTGATTATTTTGCCGGAATCTGCACGAAGTACAGGAGAACAAAGTAAACCTATCCCTGGTTTAACGAAGGCCAAAGCTCCGGGTATGGTATCCCAATTGCTGAATTCATACCGTGAACCGTACTTTTTCAGTTTGATTATTGTATTTGTTATGGCATTTGGTCTAGCGAACTATGAGACGGTATTTTCACTATATGTGGATCACAAGTTTGGCTTCACGACCAAAGACATTGCATTTATTATTACATTTGGTTCCATCGCAGGTGCGGTTGTGCAAGTATCCCTGATCGGTTGGTTGCTCAATCGATTTGGTGAAAAGATGGTCATTTCAGTCTGTCTGTTATTTGTAGCCGTATTTGTACTGTTGACCTTGTTTGTAAGTACGTACTGGATGATTCTTGTCGTAACGTTTATCGTCTTTCTGGGTATGGATATTTTACGTCCGGCGATCAGTACACAGATGTCCAAACTGGCACAAGAACAACAGGGCTTTGTGGCCGGACTGAACTCGGCGTATACCAGTTTGGGGAATATCGCAGGTCCAATCGTAGCTGGAGCGCTGTTCGATGTGAATATTAACTATCCTTATGTTTCGGCAGCTGCCGTTCTGGCGATCTGTTTCCTGTTATCCCTACGAGTACTCAGAGGGGCCAAAGCGGTAAAACAACCGAAGGCTGAAATGTAATTTTATAATTGGAAAAGAAAGCTTCCATATCAATGCATCAACACCAAAAAAGTCGAGTACACATGTTTCATGTGCAGTCGACTTTTTTATTAGTGCGTGTATTAACGAATTTCTCCATTCGTTTCAATCAGTTTTTGATACCAGTGGAAACTCTGTTTGCGGATACGTCTCAATTCCTTGATATCGAATTCCTCACGATCCACATAGATGAATCCATAACGTTTGCTCGACCCTTGATGTGTGCTGACCAGATCGATCGCAGACCAAGGGCAGAAGCCAAATACATCCACGCCGTCCGTAATCGCCAGTTGAATCTGTTCGATATGTTTATTGAAGAATTCAATACGATATGGATCGTTAACCACGTCGCCTTCCTCCAGTTTATCAAAGGCACCCAGACCATTTTCCGTAACAATCAATGGCAGGTGATAACGGGAGTAGATCTGGCGCAGGGTAGAGCGGAAGCCCACGGGATCAATTTCCCAACCAAACTCCGTTTTTTGCAAATTGGGATTCACAGATCCTCTATATGCGCCCGGTTCACCTACGATTTCATGCTGGTCTCCTGTATGGGAGAAGTCATTACCATCGTTCAGACTTTCACCAACCGTTTGGGAAGTATAATAGTTAAACGCAATAAAGTCAGGGTTTCCTTGAGCCAGGATGTCCATATCTCCGTCTTCAATGACAGGCGTATATCCTTTCTCTTCGAGATAACTCCAGGCAATATGGTTATAACGTCCATATACCGCCATATCGAGATAGAGCCAGTTACGAATGGCAGCATAGTTATCAGCCGCGAGTGTGTCTTCTGGTTTGGAACTCGCCGGGTAAATTACACCGATATTGGGAGCTGGGCCAATCTTGGCTTCAGGCAGCATTTCATGACACAGTACCATAGCTTTAGCTTGAGCAACCAGCATGTGGTGATTTTGCTGATACAGTGTTTTTTGCGGATCAACAAGTGTTGTATCCAGTGTACCCAGAGAGCCAGGATGCAGGATTAGCATATTTTGTTCGTTGATGGTCAGCCAATATTTAACCCGATCTCCGTAGTTCTCATATAGGGTCTTGGCATATTGTTCAAAAGCATCAATCGTTGCTCGGTTGGACCAGCCGCCTTTTTCTTCAAGCACATAAGGAAGATCGAAGTGATACATCGTCACAATGGGTTCAATACCGTATTTAATTAACTCATTAATGAGAGAATCGTAAAAGGCGAGTCCCTTCGGATTCACCTCACCCGCTCCTTGCGGATAGATGCGTGTCCATGCGATGGAGAAACGGTAGGCTTTGAAGCCCATTTCGGCGAGCAACGCCACATCTTCTTTGTACATATGATAGTGATCACTGGTTACCTTGAAGTCGGTTACGCCTTCCACATGATTCCCCATGTCGATGACAGAAGGGCCTTTACCATCTTCATTCCAGGCTCCCTCAATCTGATAGGCAGAGGTTGAACCTCCCCAGAAAAAATCTTTAGGAAATGGTTTCAGTTGAGTATGTTTCATAGTTAGTTCCTCCTAAATTAAATTCGTATAATATAAGTTGGGTCAGACTACGAGAGTCAGCAGGACATCATTTTTCTGTACCTGTTCCTGAGTTGTTTCGAACACATCCACTTCTTGTTGCGTTAGAGTGACAATGACAGGTGTTACGGTTTCGTATCCGGCTTCCTTGATCTTATCGATGTCAAACTGGATCAACAGATCGCCCTGTCTTACGATATCACCTTCTTGAACGACAGGAGAGAAGTGTTTTCCCTTCAGCGCTACTGTGTTGATGCCAACATGAATCAGGATTTCCGTTCCTGCGTTGGTGGTTAGTCCAATGGCATGTCCAGTCGGGAAGAGGGAAGTGACAACACCGTCTACCGGAGCGACAACTTCACCAATCTCAGGGACAATCGCCAAACCTTTGCCCATAGCACCAGTTGAAAAGGCTGGGTCGTTAATGGTACTCAGTGCTACGGCTTTACCTGTGAGCGGGCTATAAATTTGTTCTTTCTTGATCTCCGTTGTTTTGGTCTCAGGTACGACAGGAAGTTCTGCTGGTGTACTTTCAGCCGATGTGGAGACAGATTCGTTTGTCTCGGTAACTGTATCTTTGGTTTTGCTTTCATAACCAAACATCACCGTTAATACTGCTGCTACCGCAAAGGAGCAGGCAATCGCAATCACGTAGACAACCGTTGGTGTATAGACAGGAATGGCAAATATATTGTGGAACACATAAGCAGTCATTTTAACACCAAAGTGACCATTGATGGCACCGCCGATCGCACCTGCGATAACCACGATAGGAATCACACGTTTATAACGCAGGATCAAACCGTATACAATTGGTTCAGTGACTCCTGCAAGTAAACCTGTAAGGCTGGTTGAGCCAGCAAGAGTGCGCAGGGTTTTGTTCTTTTTGGCTTTCAGGAAAATACCGAAGGCTACACCGATTTGTGCAAATACAGCTGCAGCAGCCATGGCTTCAATCGGATCGCCGCCAACCCCGATATTCTGTATCGTGATTGGAGTGAAGCCCCAGTGGAGTCCGAACACAACCATGAAGGTCATGAATCCACCGAGTACAACCCCTGATAATATACCGCTGACCCCAATGAGCCAAGTTACGCCGGAGGAGATCCAGTCACCTACCGTGGTACCGAATGGTCCAAAGGCCATTGCGGACAGCGGAACCATAATCATCAAAGCAATCATTGGTACAAGGAACAATTGCAGGTCTTTCAAAATGATTTTTTTGAGTAACTTATCGAGAACAGCGTAGATACTAATGGATATGAAGATTGGGAATACGCTGGCTGAATAATTCATCATGACAACCGGTATACCCAGGAACGATACATCTGAGCCCTTATCCATCAGCCCGGTGAAGCTCGGTTCCATCAGAGCGGCACCAATTACGCCAGCTACATAAGGATTGGCTTTCAGCTTCATACCCAGTGTGATGCCAAGGAAGATAGGCAAGAAATAAAATACAGCGTTGCCGGCAGCGGATAAAATCAGGTATGTGTCACTTGTATCCGACATCCATCCGAGCATGGTCAGGACAGTCAGCAAAGCTTTTAACATACCTGATCCTGCCATAGCCGGGATTAACGGTGAGAAACTTCCGGATATAATTTCAAAAACTTTGGATAATAGCGAGGTTTTTTCCCCTGTGGACTCAGCCGATGAGGAGGAATCTCCTCCGAAATCTCGGTTTTTCATGATCTCCGCATATACATGAGCCACGTTACTACCGATGACAACCTGGAACTGGCCGCCGCTTTCGACAACGGTAATAATACCATCGTGTTTTTCCAGCGTTTCGCGTTCGGCCTTTTTCGAATCTTTCAGGTCGAATCTCAGCCGGGTCGCACAGTGGACAAGACCGTTGATATTGGCTTCTCCGCCGACGAGACGAACGATGTCATCCCCCATTTTTTTATGATCCATGTTCATTCTCCTTTGTTGTTAAGATTGCCTGAAAACAAAAAAATACCTAAACGAATGGCTATGATCATCGGAAAGATGACCTGTTGCCAATCATTTAGGTATCGCCTGCTTGAGCAGTAACAATCCTTGTCGTTAAGTTGTGAGACCTACTATATATGACGCCGAAATCGTTTGCAAGCTTTTTTTATTCCGTGTCCAGCAACTCGTTACGGGAAGTGACACGTTGAATATGGATCGTCAAATACACCTTTTCATCAATGGACATGGCACTTTCAAACTTGTCTTCAAGGTACTGATTGATCCGTTGTGTGCATTCAAATGCCTTGCTATATTTGTCCTTCACCTGTTCATACAGAAAGTTATCTCCAGAAGCAAATTGCTCCTGTTCATTACTCAACATTCGCTGCACAAAGTATTGCAGGTGGGTAATAAACCGGGAATAATTAAATGAATTCTCATCCAGGGCGATGTGGTAATGGTTGGTCACAATGTTGAAGATATCATCAATAACTTCTGTAATTTCAACGGTTTGTTTCATGCCTTGAGCATCTTGACGAGCGTTTACAAAATGCATCGCAATAAAGCTGGCTTCATGTTCATCCATTTGGATGCCGAATTGTTCCTGGATCAGCTCCACAGCGTTCATGCCAATCCCAAACTCCTTCTTGTAAAACTTCTTGATCTGCCACAAAAGGGAATTCTTCAGCCCGACGGATTTACGGTACCGGGTAATGGCAAACTGAATATGATCGATCAATGATATATAGATATTATCACTAAAAATATCGCCCATTTCCTTTTTGGCATGGCCCACAATTTCGTCCGCTAACTTCAAATATTCGACCGATGTTTCCCCAATCAGATCGATTAATTTTTGTGGTATTTTATCCGATTTCAGCACAAAGGTTTTTTCGATTTTATCCTCATCCACGGGCTGTCCGTTTTTCTTTTTGAAGCCAAGACCGTTGCCAATGACAACAAATTCGTGACCAACCTGGTTCTCAGCCCGGATGACATTGTTGTTAAAAATCTGACGGATGATCATATATGTGTTTCACCTCAATTGGTCGTAATAAAAACAAAAAACCCAAACTAAGGCTTAATAGACAGCCTTGGTTTGGGTATCGCCTGCTTACCAGTAACAATCCCGAAGAAGACGTAGCTTCCTCTTTCAATTATGTCCACTATACCGCTTTCATAACAGAATAACAATACAATGATTTATGGAAATGGACGTAAAGACGTGGATTTTTGGTATAATAAGAAATGCTGGAAGTGAATTAGATGGGCTGGGTTGCATAATAAGTTACCGAGGACGGTCATTTTTAAGCATATACAGGATTATTGGAGTGATAACATGAGCAATGCAAAAGGAAAAGGCGGCACCGGCCGTGGTACAGGTAAAAAAGGCTGGAACCGTTGGCAAGCCGCTGCTAACCGGGCGAAAAGTGCACCGAAGCCTTATAAAAGTAAAGGCACAAAGAAGAAGGACGATACCGAAACTTCAAGTGGCAAGCCCGAGTAAGTATGGCTTGACGATGCCAGAGGAGAGAGCTGCCTGACTAACGGGTGGGTCTCTTTTTGCTTGAAAAGATAAAAAATTAAATTGACAGTAATGTAAATATGGTAATAATATAGAGCTTACGCAAATTAGATGGTAGTGCTACTATATAGAGAAAGGAGCAACAGCATGCCTGTTAATATGGATGAAAATCCACTTGGACTGATTCTGTCACGGACGTATCTGGCATACAAAAAAACAACAACCAGAAATCTGAGTGAACAGGATATTACTCCGGAACAATTTGCAGTCTTGAATGAATTGAGCAAGGCTGGAAGTCATATATCACAGAAAAAACTGGCTGAATTAACAGTGCGGGACCAGACAACGGTAGGCAAAATTATAGACAAGTTGATTCGCAAAGGTCTGGTGACAAGAGAAGAAGATCCACAGGATCGCAGAGCGGTTTTGCTTTGTTTGACGGCGGAAGGACTGGAAATGAATAACGTTCTGACACCAAAGGCAAAACAGCAAGAGCAAGAGGCACTCGCCGAATGTTCTCCTGAAGAGCTTGAAGCATTCATGAATGTGATGAATCGTATCTATGAAAAGATGAAATAAATTTTTTTGAGCAATTATGTGCATGTGCATATATATGTAGTGCAATTATTTTAATTTTAACTAATGGGAGTCGTGAACGAATGAGAAGCTTCAAAGATTTTCTTAAAGTGCCACAGACAAAAATAGGGTTGGTTTTTGCATTGATTGTTCCGCTGTTATTTGTTGTGATCTGGATGACGGGTTATCATCAAGCCACGGAGAGAGTGGATCAACTTCAAGTTGCTCTGGTGAACGAAGACGGGACACAGGGAAAAGAGGTGCAGAAGCAGATTGAAACGCTCGCGCCTTTCCATGTCAATGTACTGGGTTCTGCCGAGGAAGCTGAGCAACAGATGAATGCAGGTAACTATGCGATGGTTATTGTTATTCCGGAAGGATTCACTGACCAGATTGCAGGAGGCACAGAGGCGAGCTTACCCTTTTATATCAATCAGGGAAATGCCGATGTAGCCAAATCCATTGTGGAACATGCTGCGACCGGAATGACTGCACAAATGGGTCAAGGGATTCTGGAATCCAAGGTTCAAGTGACACTCAATAACGATAGTATAAATAGCGATGAACTGAGTGCAGCTATTGGACAAGCGATGGCGAAGATGAATGAAGGGCCTGTGAAGGCTGAAATTAATAAAACGAACAGCGTGAGTGATTTTGCAACATCGATGCTGCCCATGATTCTGGGTTTTATCACCTATATTGCTTCGATGACTATGAATATTCAGTTTAATATTACGTCGAATATCATGAAGCGTACCCATTCCAAATGGGAAATCTTCTGGGGACGGCAATTGCTGTTATTGTGTATAGCTTTGATTGTTCCCCTAATTGTGGATACAGTAGCTCTTCAGTTCACAGATGTTGCGAGCTCCTTCGGCGCTTTGTATCTGTATCATGTGCTGGTGAGTCTGGCTTGTATCTGTTTTACACAAATGAGTTTTGCCCTGTTTGGCAATGCAGGTCCTCTATTTAATGTAGCGATGGTTCCGCTCCAGTTGATGACAGCAGGAAATATCATTCCAGCCGAGATGCTGGCGCCATTCTACCGTTACATCGGAAACTTTCTACCCGCTTCCAATGGGGTACAGGGATTTATGCGTTTGATCTATAGTGGAGAAGCTGTGGGTGGATTCATGGTTCATCTTCTGTTGATCTCGATTATTACGTGGGGAATTACGTTGCTGCGAGTTGGCATGCAAAAAGCAGGTAATGGACAAATGACGATGACGCCTCCAGCATCAGCACAGGCACAACATTAAGAGTTTCCTTCTATATATAATGTAATAACACACAAGGAAGTGGTTCACGTATAGTTATATGCGTGCATCACTTTTTTTGTTTTCTTCAATAATACCTCTACTTATACTCGTGGTAACTTAAAGTGCCCTCAGTAATCTTGCATGACCTTGATAAAAGGACAACCTAAATTGAGCATATTAATGAAGCTAAAATATAAGAGAGGAGATGTAGGCTAATAAGTTTAAAATCAATTAGACATGTATTGCGATGTATGAATGGAAAAAATGTCATTTAAGCTATAATAAACTTTACACTGGGATAGAGGAGAGCAACACAGTAAGAGTAGTTTATTTGTAGTAAATGAATTTTATTAAATTAAGTATTGTAATTAATATCTATACGTGATATATTATTAATCCGGCCAAGAAAACACGGTTTACACGGTGCGGCAAGCGATTGAAATAAGCTTCGAAAGAAACTTAAAAAAAAGAGCTTGCAAAGTTGGTTCGGACATGATATTATATAAGAGTTGCTGAAGAGAACAACATTCGGTAACGAAACGAGTTTGATCTTTGAAAACTGAACAACGAGTGAGTAAACATTCTGCTTGCAGAATGAACGCAAAAGTTTGAGACAAGCCTTGGCTTGGATCGACTGGAGCACAAATGAGATTTTTAATCTCGTCAGATTCAAAATGAGCTTATCGCTCTTTTCAATACTTTATTGGAGAGTTTGATCCTGGCTCAGGACGAACGCTGGCGGCATGCCTAATACATGCAAGTCGAGCGGAGTTGATAGGAAGCTTGCTTTCTTGATACTTAGCGGCGGACGGGTGAGTAACACGTAGGCAACCTGCCCTCAAGTTTGGGACAACTACCGGAAACGGTAGCTAATACCGAATAGTTGTTTTCTTCGCCTGAAGGAAACTGGAAAGACGGAGCAATCTGTCACTTGGGGATGGGCCTGCGGCGCATTAGCTAGTTGGTGAGGTAACGGCTCACCAAGGCGACGATGCGTAGCCGACCTGAGAGGGTGATCGGCCACACTGGGACTGAGACACGGCCCAGACTCCTACGGGAGGCAGCAGTAGGGAATCTTCCGCAATGGGCGAAAGCCTGACGGAGCAATGCCGCGTGAGTGATGAAGGTTTTCGGATCGTAAAGCTCTGTTGCCAGGGAAGAACGCTTGGGAGAGTAACTGCTCTCAAGGTGACGGTACCTGAGAAGAAAGCCCCGGCTAACTACGTGCCAGCAGCCGCGGTAATACGTAGGGGGCAAGCGTTGTCCGGAATTATTGGGCGTAAAGCGCGCGCAGGCGGTCATTTAAGTCTGGTGTTTAATCCCGGGGCTCAACCCCGGATCGCACTGGAAACTGGGTGACTTGAGTGCAGAAGAGGAGAGTGGAATTCCACGTGTAGCGGTGAAATGCGTAGATATGTGGAGGAACACCAGTGGCGAAGGCGACTCTCTGGGCTGTAACTGACGCTGAGGCGCGAAAGCGTGGGGAGCAAACAGGATTAGATACCCTGGTAGTCCACGCCGTAAACGATGAGTGCTAGGTGTTAGGGGTTTCGATACCCTTGGTGCCGAAGTTAACACATTAAGCACTCCGCCTGGGGAGTACGGTCGCAAGACTGAAACTCAAAGGAATTGACGGGGACCCGCACAAGCAGTGGAGTATGTGGTTTAATTCGAAGCAACGCGAAGAACCTTACCAGGTCTTGACATCCCTCTGATCGATGCAGAGATGTATCTTTCCTTCGGGACAGAGGAGACAGGTGGTGCATGGTTGTCGTCAGCTCGTGTCGTGAGATGTTGGGTTAAGTCCCGCAACGAGCGCAACCCTTATATTTAGTTGCCAGCATTTCGGATGGGCACTCTAGATAGACTGCCGGTGACAAACCGGAGGAAGGTGGGGATGACGTCAAATCATCATGCCCCTTATGACCTGGGCTACACACGTACTACAATGGCCGGTACAACGGGCTGCGAAATCGCGAGATGGAGCCAATCCCAACAAAGCCGGTCTCAGTTCGGATTGCAGGCTGCAACTCGCCTGCATGAAGTCGGAATTGCTAGTAATCGCGGATCAGCATGCCGCGGTGAATACGTTCCCGGGTCTTGTACACACCGCCCGTCACACCACGAGAGTTTATAACACCCGAAGTCGGTGGGGTAACCGCAAGGAGCCAGCCGCCGAAGGTGGGATAGATGATTGGGGTGAAGTCGTAACAAGGTAGCCGTATCGGAAGGTGCGGCTGGATCACCTCCTTTCTATGGAGAATCGTTTCCTGCAACGGAAACATTCAAATATGCAGCTTAGCTGCAAAACACTCACTCGTTGTTCGGTTTTGAGAGCTCAAACTCTCAAAACAGCTTGCTTTTGCATGGAGCTTGTTCTTTGAAAACTAGATATCGAAACGAAACAAACGCGAATTAGAACATTCCTTTAAGCTGAACTTGTGCAAACAAGTCAAGTGTATAAAGGTAGTTAAATTGCTTTTGTGAGGGTATCGGGTGAGAGCGACTTTTGGCTTTGCGCAAGCAAAACAAGGGAAGCGAGCGACCGAAACCGGAACAAAATGGTTAAGCTACTAAGAGCACACGGAGGATGCCTAGGCGCTAGGAGCCGATGAAGGACGTGGCGAACAACGAAACTGCCTCGGGGAGCTGTAAGCAAGCTTTGATCCGGGGGTGTCCGAATGGGGAAACCCAGCTGGGGTAATTTCCAGTTACTCATAACTGAATACATAGGTTATGCAGAGGCATACCAGGGGAACTGAAACATCTAAGTACCCTGAGGAAGAGAAAACAATAGTGATTCCGTCAGTAGCGGCGAGCGAACGCGGAGAAGCCCAAACCAGAGAGCTTGCTCTTTGGGGTTGTGGGACGTCTCACATGGAGTTACAAAGGAACCGGTTAAGCGAAGAGGTCTGGAAAGGCCCGCCAAAGAAGGTAAAAGCCCTGTAGTTGAAAGTCTGTTCCCTCCGAGACGGATCCCGAGTAGTGCGGGGCACGTGAAACCCCGTATGAATCCGGCAGGACCATCTGCCAAGGCTAAATACTTCCTAGCGACCGATAGTGAAGCAGTACCGTGAGGGAAAGGTGAAAAGCACCCCGGAAGGGGAGTGAAATAGAACCTGAAACCGTGTGCTTACAAAAAGTCAGAGCCCGTTTTAGGGGTGATGGCGTGCCTTTTGTAGAATGAACCGGCGAGTTACGTTCCCGTGCAAGGTTAAGGTGAAGAGCCGGAGCCGCAGCGAAAGCGAGTCTGAATAGGGCGACTTAGTACGTGGACGTAGACCCGAAACCGGGTGATCTACCCCTGTCCAGGGTGAAGGTGCGGTAACACGCACTGGAGGCCCGAACCCACGCATGTTGAAAAATGCGGGGATGAGGTGGGGGTAGCGGAGAAATTCCAATCGAACTCGGAGATAGCTGGTTCTCCCCGAAATAGCTTTAGGGCTAGCCTCGGAAAACAGAGTCGTGGAGGTAGAGCACTGATTGGGTGCGGGGCCCGCAAGGGTTACCAAGCTCAGTCAAACTCCGAATGCCATAGACTTACTTCCGGGAGTCAGACAGTGAGTGCTAAGATCCATTGTCAAAAGGGAAACAGCCCAGACCATCAGCTAAGGTCCCCAAGTGTGTGTTAAGTGGGAAAGGATGTGGAGTTGCACAGACAACCAGGATGTTGGCTTAGAAGCAGCCATCATTGAAAGAGTGCGTAATAGCTCACTGGTCGAGTGACTCTGCGCCGAAAATGTAACGGGGCTAAACACACCACCGAAGCTATGGCTTGATGCTTTGCATCAGGGGTAGGGGAGCGTTGTATAAGGGTTGAAGGTGTACCGTAAGGAGCGCTGGACATTATACAAGTGAGAATGCCGGTATGAGTAACGAAAAGATCAGTGAGAATCTGATCCGCCGAAAGCCTAAGGGTTCCTGAGGAAGGCTCGTCCGCTCAGGGTAAGTCGGGACCTAAGGCGAGGCCGAAAGGCGTAGTCGAAGGACAACAGGTCGAAATTCCTGTACCACCGTAAGCCGTTATGAGCAATGGGGGGACGCAGTAGGGTAGTGACGCGGACTGATGGATGTCCGTCTAAGCAGTAAGGCTGATGTGTAGGCAAATCCGCACATTGTAAGGCTGAGCTGTGATGGGGAGCGAAAATTATAGTAGCGAAGGTCATGATCTCACACTGCCAAGAAAAGCCTCTAGCCAGGTGATGGTGCCCGTACCGCAAACCGACACAGGTAGGCGAGAAGAGTATTCTAAGGCGCGCGGAAGAACTCTCGTTAAGGAACTCGGCAAAATGACCCCGTAACTTCGGGAGAAGGGGTGCCCCGGTAGTGTGAATAGCACGAGGGGGCCGCAGTGAAAAGGCCCAAGCGACTGTTTAGCAAAAACACAGGTCTGTGCGAAGCCGTAAGGCGAAGTATACGGGCTGACGCCTGCCCGGTGCTGGAAGGTTAAGGGGAGTGGTTAGGAGCAATCCGAAGCTGTGAACCGAAGCCCCAGTAAACGGCGGCCGTAACTATAACGGTCCTAAGGTAGCGAAATTCCTTGTCAGGTAAATTCTGACCCGCACGAATGGCGTAACGACTTGGGCGCTGTCTCAACGAGAGATCCGGTGAAATTTTAATACCTGTGAAGATGCAGGTTACCCGCGACAAGACGGAAAGACCCCATGGAGCTTTACTGCAGCTTGATATTGAATTTGGGTACGATCTGTACAGGATAGGTGGGAGCCTTTGAAGCATGAGCGCCAGCTTGTGTGGAGGCAACGTTGGGATACCACCCTGATCGTATCTAGGTTCTAACCTGGTACCGTAATCCGGTGCGGGGACAGTGTCAGGTGGGCAGTTTGACTGGGGCGGTCGCCTCCTAAAGAGTAACGGAGGCGCCCAAAGGTTCCCTCAGAATGGTTGGAAATCATTCGAAGAGTGCAAAGGCATAAGGGAGCTTGACTGCGAGACCTACAAGTCGAGCAGGGACGAAAGTCGGGCTTAGTGATCCGGTGGTACCGCATGGAAGGGCCATCGCTCAACGGATAAAAGCTACCCTGGGGATAACAGGCTTATCTCCCCCAAGAGTCCACATCGACGGGGAGGTTTGGCACCTCGATGTCGGCTCATCGCATCCTGGGGCTGAAGTAGGTCCCAAGGGTTGGGCTGTTCGCCCATTAAAGCGGTACGCGAGCTGGGTTCAGAACGTCGTGAGACAGTTCGGTCCCTATCTGTCGTGGGCGTAGGAAATTTGAGAGGAGCTGTCCTTAGTACGAGAGGACCGGGATGGACGTACCGCTGGTGTACCAGTTGTTCCGCCAGGAGCACCGCTGGGTAGCTATGTACGGACGGGATAAACGCTGAAAGCATCTAAGCGTGAAGCCCCCCTCAAGATGAGATTTCCCAGTATGTAAGACCCCTTGAAGACGACGAGGTAGATAGGCTGGGGGTGGAAGTGCAGCAATGCATGGAGCTGACCAGTACTAATCGGTCGAGGGCTTATCCAATAGCAAGTTGTAATTCGCATGTCTCGTTTCGAATCTAGTTTTCAGAGAACAACAACTCTGAAATGTAAGCTAAGCTATGCGTTTGGTGGCGATGGCGGAGGGGTTCCACACGTACCCATCCCGAACACGACCGTTAAGCCCTCTAGCGCCGATGGTACTTGGACCGCAGGGTCCTGGGAGAGTAGGACGCCGCCAAGCAACAGGAAGACACACTTGATGATATCGAGTGTGTCTTTTTTATTTTAATGTAAATCATTTTATGTAATTCATTAGTTCTGATTTGACTTGTTATATACATAAAATACTGGCGTTCCAATCCTTAAAGCTGTGATACAATAGGTGAGGTCTATATAGAAAACGGAAACACGCATAAGTACGAGGAGGAACAGTGAACACGATGAAATCAGCCCCGTTTATTGCCGTGGAAGGTCCGATCGGAGCGGGGAAAACAACGCTGGCAACGATGCTTTCCCATGAATTGAATCTTCCGTTAGTTAAAGAAATCGTAGAAGAGAATCCATTTCTGGCTTCCTTTTATCAGGATATCGACGAGTGGAGTTTCCAATTGGAAATGTTTTTTCTGTGTAATCGGTTTAAACAGCTGGAAGACACGGGCGCTCATTATGTAGAGCAGAATACCCCAGTCATTTCAGACTATCATATCTATAAAAACATGATTTTTGCCGATCGTACCTTAAAGGGAACGAAACGGGATAAATATCGTCAAATCTATCATCTGTTAACAGATGATCTGCCAAAGCCCAACCTGGTGCTCTATATTGAAGCTGAACTCGATACGTTGATGTACCGCATTAACAAGCGTGGACGCTCATTTGAGCAGGATATGGACCCGGCATATATGGAACAACTGATCGCCGATTACAAAACAGGCATGGACTATCTGGCAAATAGCTCAAATCCGCCAGTAATCATTAAGGTCAATGCAGAGCAACTCGACTTTGTGGAACATCCTGAACACTTCAGGCAAATTGTTAATCAGGTAAAGGAGTATATCATATGAATAACTATGGCATTCCAACGAATGCATTAATTACGGTAGCAGGTACGGTTGGGGTGGGCAAATCCACGTTAACGGCTGCACTTGCGCAGCGTTTGAACTTCAAGACCTCTCTAGAGCAAGTTGATCATAATCCATATTTGGAGAAGTTCTATCATGACTTTGAGCGTTGGAGCTTCCATCTGCAGATTTATTTCCTGGCAGAGCGATTCAAGGAACAGAAAAAGATTTTTGAACTGGGTGGCGGATTCGTACAGGATCGTTCTATCTATGAAGATACGGGCATTTTTGCACAAATGCATGCAGATCAAGGAACCATGTCTGCTACAGATTTCGAGACATACAGCAGTTTATTTGAAGCGATGGTAATGACACCGTATTTCCCACATCCAGACGTGCTGATCTATCTGGAAGGCAGTCTGCCTTCGATTTTAAACCGTATTACGGAACGCGGACGCGAGATGGAGATTCAGACGGACCGTTCGTACTGGGAACACATGCACGAGCGCTATTCCGTGTGGATTGATCAGTTTACAGCTTGCCCTGTGCTGCGTCTGAACATTGATGAGTATGATGTGCATGATCCGGCATCGGTGGATGCCATTTTGGCACAGATTGCAGCTGTCATTCAGCCTTCCAAGGAAGTGCAAAGGTAAGATAGAGAGAGCTTTTCAATGTAGTTTTCTCGGTTACATTGGTTATATCTATGATACAGATATGGACAACATCCCTTCTACGGCTATTATGCTGTTGGAGGGGTGTTTTTTTATGTACCAAGGGAATGATTATGAGAGGTTTGTGGACAAAACTAAAATGATATTCGAGCGAATAAGGAAATGGATGCTTAATATATCTTTTCTATTATGTAAATACATGGCACCAAAAGTAGAAAAATGTTGAATAATAAGTCTTTTTGTGGTTTCATAGGAAAGGTGAATTCTGGAAAAGAAGCATATGCATGACTCAGGAGGGAAAGACAACGTGGAAGAGAAACAAGGAGTTAAAATCGGTATGCCGATCATTGGTGGCTTAATTGCAGCCATTCTGGGAGGCATCGTATGGGCAGCTATTGCTGCAATGACCGATTATGAGGTGGGATTAATTGCGATTCTGATTGGAGCGCTCACAGGTTACGCAGTTGTGTTGTTCTCCAATAAACAAATTGCGACGGTACATAAGATTATTGCCGTACTGTTTGCACTTGTCGGCATTTTGTTGGGGAAATATCTGACGGTGGTTTATTTTACTTCTGAACTGTTTGGTGATGTCGGCGTGATGGAACTTGTGTTTGATAGCGAGATGATCAGTGCGTTTGTGGAAACCTTCCAGGAGTACTTCAGTCAACCGATTGATTTGTTATTCATCGTGCTTGCGATTGTGTCTGCATGGCAGATTCCTGGCCGGATGGCGAGAACCAGTCTAGCTACGGATGCATCTTCATCGGATCACGCACCAAGAGCTTAATCGGATAGACGGTGGACGCTTGGCAGTAAAATGAAGAACGTTTGACAGAAGAAACTTAATGCTCATCATCCTAAGCACTTGTGAAAAGGTTATATCGAAGGACTGGGAGCAGAAGAAAAACGTAGTAAAGAGCATCTACTTTAAAAGATATTTATAAAGTACTCAGAGTGAGCAGCAGTTAGGCTTGTTCACATTGCGGCTGAGATACTTACATACATAGGGACGATACGCCTGAGGGTGTACGTCCCTTTTGTGTATACACCAGGTAGGGGGATATTGCTCATAACTTTTGCAACAATTCGGATCGATTTAAATTACTTACCACATAACCCTAGTAAATATCCAGCATGTTCATAAGGTTAATTACAAGAAAGATATGTTCACCCCAAAAGGTAGGTTCAGTTATCCGAAGGGTCATTTACTGTGAATAAAGCTGATGACGAGGGATTACTTTTATCACTAGAGGACAGAGCTCTAAGTTCAAGACTATCGTTTACAGTACACATCTGACGACAATGAGAATTAAATAAAACTGTATGTGGTTGAATACAGGGTTATATTATTTGTTTTGGTCAGCAAATACAGCCATAGCATCTCTCATAAATACTGCCAAACCATCGCCAAACTGATCAATATTACGCGTGAAGCGATCATCGTCCACGTACATCTGACCAAGTCCTCTGAAGGCTTCAGGCGAGTAGCTTCCCATCTGATTCAGCCAGGTGTACCATTCTTGAATACCGGCCTGTGCCTCGGCAGATGCTGGTTCTGTGTGACGAAGTGCGGCTAGACGCTTGTAGATTTCGTTCATTTGATTGGATAGAGCCTTCTGATCTGTGGTTGATTTACTGTGCAGCTTCTGATTTGCGTGATCGACGGCATGGTCTCCCCAACGTTCCCGCGCTTCTTGTTCATACGGATTCTGGCTAAAATCAAATCCTTCGAATTGTTCTTTGGCTGTCATTTTAATTTCTCCTCTCACGTGTAAAACCGTTCTATCAATGGTAGCAATCATCTGGTCCAAGCGTTGGCGCTTCTCCAGCAGTATAAGTCGATGCATTTTAAGTGCTTCTTCCGGATTGAAGGAGGGGTTGGTTATAATGTTTTTGATCTCCTTCAGAGAGAAGTCGAGTTCCTTGAAAAACAATATTTGCTGCAACCGTTCCAGGTTGGCATCTGAATATAATCGATATCCGGCAGAAGTTACTTCGTCCGGTGTTAACAATCCGATCTCATCATAGTGATGCAGTGTGCGCACACTGATCGAGGCAAGTTCGGCAACTTCTTTTACCTTCATGGCCATGTGTGAAACCTCCTTACAACACCGATTGTACAGTGTCACGTTACGTGAGAGTCAACCGTTGAAAATGAAAAAACAAGATGCGAGCATGGAAGCTGCATCTTGATCATGGATTGATGACAGGATGTGACTGGATATGACTGAATTATTATAACATTCAGTCACTGTAGGGGAGCGGCTGTGCTTCTATGTCGAAGACATGGGTTGCTGCCGCGCCGCGGGGGTGTTTTGAGGCTCCTCTGTTATGGAGAGGAGCGTGAGCAGTTGTGGGTTGCACCATGTATGCGGTGCAGCCCACGGGGCTGGCAGTGCAGGGAGAGCAGGGCTACGCCTGCATCCCGCGAACTGCCGCAGCGAACTGCGCAGCCGCTGCGCGCACGTCGGCCGCGCCCGCGATGGCGGAGATGACGGCTACGCCGTCGGCTCCAGCCGCCATCACGGCGGCCGTGGTATCGGGCGTAATGCCGCCGATACCCACAATCGGAACTGCGATGCCTGCGGCGCGCAGTTCCGCCACCCCTGCGGGGCCCAGCACAGCATGGGCATCCGCTTTGGAGCGCGTCGGGTACATGGGCCCGACGCCAAGGTAGTCGGCGCCCGCCTGCAACGCACGGCGCGCCTCATCCACAGAGTGGGCGGATACGCCAAGCATCCGCCCATCTCCAATGCGGGCGCGTACTAGCGCCGCGTCCGCATCATCCTGGCCGACATGCATGCCGTCGGCCTCCACCGCTACAGCCAGCTCCACATCATCGTTCACGATGAACGGGACCCCGTGCTGGCTGCACACCTCGCGAAGCCGCATTGCAAGCGTGATGCAAGCTTCGCCGACCAGGGCGCCAGTTCCCTTTTCACGGAACTGGAACAGCGTAATGCCGCCAGCAATGGCCTGGCGCAGCACTTCCACAGGGTCTTGCTTTGTATTGACGCTGCCCATCACTAAATATACCTGCATCGCGCGTCGTACCGCTTCTGCATCCCAAGGGCGCATCACTGCTCACCCCGCTGTCTGCGCTGATACGCAAAATGATTTGTCGGCCCATGTCCGGCCCCAATCCCCAGCTCATCTTCGATGGCTGCCTGAATGAATGCTCGCGCGGTCGTAACGGCAGCCAGAACAGGTGAACCCTTGGCTAACTCTGCGGTGATGGCAGCAGAGTATGTGCACCCCGTTCCGTGTGTATGACGGGTTACCACACGAACATTCTCCAGATAATGAAAAGACTGCCCATCGTAGAGCACATCCACGATCATGCCACTTCCTTCATCATGACCACCTTTGACCAAAGCATACGTTGAGCCCATCTGTACAATCCGTCTTGCGGCTTCTTCCCGCTGGCTCAGATTGGTGATAGACATCCCGGTAAGCAGTTCCACTTCCGGGATATTGGGTGTTGTGATCAGGGCATGGGGCAACAGATCCGTAACCAACGCCTTTACAGCTTCCTGCTGGAGAAGGGGGGCGCCACCTTTGGCTACCATCACAGGGTCGATGACCAGATTAGCCCAACGGTATTGCTGCCATTTCTCAGCGACTAGACGAATAATCTCGGCACTATATAACATGCCGGTCTTCGTTGCGGTTGGTTGAAAGTCTTCGCCGGTCGAGTCCAATTGCTGGGCAATGCCATCGTAAGGGATGGGAAAAACGCCCTGCACACCAGTTGTATTTTGGGCAGCAATAGCGGTGATAACGGTCATGCCGTATACACCAAGTTCTTGGAATGTTTTCAGATCGGCCTGAATGCCTGCGCCGCCCCCGTTATCGGAGCCTGCAATGGTTAGCGCTTGAGCAATACTCATACTGCACCTCCACGGATCTGACGGATCTGTGCGCGTTCTGCCAAGAGGTCTGGTGTTACTTGTGCCAGTTGATTCAACAATTCAATCTGGAAGCTACCCGGCCCCTGATGAGCTGTCCGCTCTGCCGCCAGTTCAGCTGCTACACCATAAAACGCTAGCGCTTCAACAACACTGCCTAGAAGATCGGCTCCTGATTCCGCTATGGCTGTAAAAGCGCCAATCACTGAACTGAGCAGACAGCCAGCACCTGTGACCTGAGTGAGCAGGGCATGACCATTACTCGTGAGGAATGTGGATTGTCCATCAGTAATAATATCTTCTTTTCCGGTAATGACCACGACACAGCCAAGTTTATGCGCTGCCCGCTCCGCAATGCCGATTCGGTCGCCCTCACCTGATCCTGCGTCCACACCTTTAATACTCCAACTCTCACCGATGACATTAGCGACCTCTGCCACATTGCCGCGCAGTACCGTGAGACGAAGTTCACGAATGAGCATCTGCACGGTTTCCGTGCGATAGGTGGTTGCGCCAGCTCCAACCGGATCAAGCACCACAGGCACGTGATGCGCATTAGCCGATTGGCCTGCCAGACGGATTGCCTGAACGACTTTGTCATCGAGTGTACCGATGTTGAGTACCACGGCTCCTGACATCTTGGCGACATCAGCGACCTCTTCATGAGCATAGGCCATAAAAGGGGACGCACCGAGTGCAAGCAGACCATTGGCTGTGAAGGGAGCCACGACAAGGTTAGTGATATTGTGTACCAGCGGATTTTGCGTACGAACACGTTCCAGATAAGACATATAATTTCCTCCTTGTTTTGAAGTAACCCGATCGGCGGAAGTCCGATATCTGGAGTCACTCAACAGAATAATTGGATATGAGTTCCCTTGTTGAGTTGGGGCGCAGAGTCTAACAACAGCCAGATGCATTAATGCGGGAAAAGCAGAAACGTAAAATCTAAATCAATTTCATAACTCACTAAAATGGATTTTTGGAACTGGATATAGACAAATTGAATCATTCTGATCGATATCTAGCGAAACAGTAAAAAACGAAACGATACAAAATACAGAAAGTGAACCCAGGGTATTTCTCCAAACTCAGGCAAGCAATACTGTGATGGATGTTAGCATCCAACCAGTGTCTTGAAGTCCAGGCTGGTCGATACCCAACTGATTGGGGCACGATCGATCGGGGCACGACTGGTCAGACGATGTTTCTAAAGAACACAGGACGTCTTATTTGGCTGTCAGGTCCTCCTTTTGAAATGTAAGGAACATCAGACACGTTATTCCCAGAATCTCCTGACCAAAACGCTGCAAACAGCTATTTATTCTGATATAACATGTTTCAGGTTCTTTAGATTTCTGCAACCGCTCCAAATCCCTGAATAGGACGCCTCAGATTCGTTAGCGGTCGTAGCATGCTCTGTTTCGATCAAGTTAAGGAGCGTTTCAGCTCCCAGTAGGCTTGAAGATAAGCGCTAATTACATTACCAAATACATATCAACAAGCCACCCAAACGCATATCAATCTGCCCAGATGCACATCAAGCCACTTAGGATTGTTATAAATTCTGATCCTCCGATGCTTGCTTCAGGCCAATTCCATTTCGCAAAACTTCATGCATTCGATCCTACGTTTTGCTAACTTTGCTTTTAATCACATTGCTTTCATTCCCTTTATGTTCAATCACTTTTCCTTTATTCGCGTTGCTCTCCTTTATTTACTCTCCTTGCAGAGTAATAAAAGTATCCTCGGCTTTCACCGATTCAGGAATCAAATCCTGTTCAACGAGCCATGTACGTACATTTTCCCACGATTCCATTTCCTGCCGACCAAATGGTTGGCCTTCTTCATTCATGAGTGGTAGCAGAATTGCCAGGCTTTTGGTTTCGATCTCCGGGTCAAGCGGTGATGTTTCATTCTCATGAGCGAGCAGAATACTCAAGGCTTCTTCTGGATGCTCAGTCACATATTTCTGTCCTTCCTGGACCGCTTTGACGAACCGGGTAAGTTGGTCTTTTTTTGCTTCAATGCCAGCTTCACTTGCAGTCAGGACCAATTCATAATAATCAGGCACACCATAATCGACGGGGTTAATCGATTTCATGGCATGTCCTTCTTTCTCCAAAATCAATTGTTCATGGTTAATAAAACCACCCATAATCGCATCCGCTTGTCCGGAAGCCAGCGAAGGAATCAGATCGAACCCAACGTCGACCAGATTTATGTTGTCGGGATTGCCGCCATCCTTACTGATCATCGTGCGTACCATCGCTTCGTACAGAGGAATGGAGGAATAACCAACAGTCTTTTCTTCAAGATCTTTGGGTGAACTTACGTTGCCATTCGCTTCGGTCAACAGATGCACAAGCGGGTGCCGAACAACAGCAGCAATGGAACGTACAGGAATGTTCTCGCCACGCGCGAGCAAGATTTGGGGCTGGTAACTTAGGGCCAGATCAATTTTTCCGGCAGCAACAAGTTTGAGCGAATCATTGGTATCCGCAGGCATCTGAATATCGAGATCCAGACCTTGGTCTGCAAAGTATCCTTTTTCCTGAGCCACATAGATGAAGGAGTGTACTGCATTCGGGTACCAGTCGAGCATGATAGACAGTTTATCTTTGGCGTCTGATGCAGGTTCGGTTGCAGACGGATCTGTTTGCTGTGTATTGGTTGCCGAATCTGTTGTTGGCGTATTTTGGCTATTGTCTGTGGTGCTGCATCCGCTAACGATCAGCAAAAGGCTAATGAGTATGATGGGAAGCAGGGAGTATATACCTTTGTTATTCATAAATGAAGTTCCTCATTTCATCGTTTTGATTTGTAGAAAATGGGCAACAGCATGTTAACGATAATGTGACAATGAACTGATTGAAGATGTTGCTGAAATTGTGCATAAGATATGTTTTGTTTTGAAGATTGTAACTACTGTATTTACATCTAATTTCTGTCTAAGTATTATCCAACCTTTCTTTTGCCTCCATGACGATGACGCCGTATGCTAAACCGTTTCTCCAGCCAGGTAATCAGTACAAACAAAACGATCCCAAGCAGGGATAACAGCAAAATGGCGGCAAACATCGCATCCGTGTTCATGTTGCTGGACATACGACGGCTGAAGTACCCTAGACCTTTGCTACCACCGAGCCATTCGCCAATCGTTGCCCCAACCACGCAGTACACCACAGACATCTTTAGCCCCGAGAAAAAAGAGGGAAGTGCCAGCGGAACCTGGAGTTTGCAAAAAATATCCCACTTGCTGGCGCCCATGGTGAGCAACAGTTCACGCTGCTCTGGATCGCCTTGGCGGAGTCCATCGTAGGTACTGACCACAATGGGGAAGAATGCGATTAAAAATACCACGGCGACTTTGCTCCACAACGTGTAACCAAACCACAGGATAAATACGGGGGACAAGGCAATCAACGGTATGGTCTGACTGATCACGATGAAGGGATACAATGCCCTTTCAATCGATCGGTTCATATGCATGCCTGTTGCCAGCGTAATTCCAGTCACTATGGACAAGACAAAACCAACAACAACCTCCATAAAGGTAGCAGGCAGATGGATGGTCAACAGCAGACGGCGATGCTCAACCAGTGAGCTTACGATGGCCGTGGGTGCAGGAATGATGAAGGAGGGCACCCATCCCATACGCACAATCACTTCCCAGATCGCCAGTAATAAGAACATGAGCATAATGAACAGACCATATTGGGAAAACGACCTCGAGAGCCACTTTAAACACCACGTCCAGACGCTAACCTCAGCTCTATCGTGCATGCAATTGTTCCTCCAGTTGTTGCCTCATCTGCACGAGAGCCGGTTCGTAGATCATGTCCGAATGCCTTGGGCGTGGTAAAGGAACCGTCATCTCCTGCAACTGCTGACCTTGCCCTCCTGGAGTTAACAGAATGATACGGTCACTTAACAGCAGGGCTTCTTCGATGTCATGTGTAATGAACATCACGGTTTGGCCAAAGCTCTCCCACAGCTCCAGCAACCAGCGATGCATTTCTCGTTTGGTTAATGCGTCGAGTGCACCGAAGGGTTCATCCAGCAACATGAGCTGCCCGCCTGTAAGCAAGGTACGAAGCAATGCCACCCGCTGCCGCATGCCGCCGGATAACTCATCCGGATAGGAATGTTCATAACCGGACAAGCCGAACCTTGCCAATCCTGCGATGATATCGGCTCGTAGTTTGTCCTTATCCTGTCGGCCTGGTGCAAGCTCGGCAGGTAGCATGCAGTTCTCCATGACGGTACGCCAGGATAACAGCAGATCTTTCTGCGGCATATAGGCGACTCGTCCGAGCCGTTGTCCTTGCGGGACATCAGCTATATCGATGGTGCCAACGGTTGGTTCATGCAAGCCTGCGAGCAGCTTGAAGAGCGTGCTTTTACCTGATCCGCTGGAGCCGATGAGCGAGACAAATTCTCCTTGTTGAACCTGAAGCGACACATTGGAGAGCACAGGGGAACCCTTTTTTTCGGGAAAAGCAAAGCTTACGTTGTGAATGGTTACATGGTTATCCATCTGATCCTCACCCCCTTGATGTCAGACTACTGCAATAACAACGGCATCCTATACTCTGCAAAAGGAACAAAAAAGACCCACCCATTTCCGGAGAAATGAGTGGGTCTGTAAGTTAAATCCGCAATTTATCTTCACATACATGAAAAAATTCCGCTTACTAAAAGGCCGCTCCACTTCCCTCCGCTGGTATGATCCAGATCAGGTTCAAAGGGTCCGAATAGTCATATTCGTCTCAGCCGCAAGGCTCCCCTAGTGCAAAAGTTCAAGATATGCAGTTGTGTGTTCAGCATATATCAATCGAACATGAACTGTAAAGAGGCAGCATGATAGAATTCTTGAGATGAACTTGGAGTCATACCCGAACAACTGAACAATTTACCTGGGCTCCCTAACCCGATATAATAGTGGTGGCGCATATTGGCCGGATCACAAATGCAGGTGGGATTGTTCTCCCTCCTAGGCAGAATGGGGACCCGAGTTGAAAACGTTCAAAAAAGTATATATTGAGATCACGAGTATCTGCAATCTGGCATGCAGCTTCTGTCCGCAGACACAGCGTGCCAAAGGATTCATTGACCCTGAAGTCTTCAACAATATACTGGATCAAGTTAAACCACACACCAATCATATTTACTTACATGTCAAAGGTGAACCCTTGTTGCATCCCAAAATAGATCTGTTGCTCGATTCCGCACATGAGAAGGGACTCAAGGTGAACATTACAACGAATGGTACACTGCTGCCCAAGACTCAGCATAAATTGCTTGGCAAACCGGCGCTGCGGCAGATGAATTTCTCCCTGCACAGCTTCGATGGGCATGAAGGTTCAACAGATCGTGACGGGTATCTGCGTCATATTTTGTCCTTTGTACACGAGGCCGTTAAGCACAATGTCATCATTTCATTCCGGTTGTGGAATCTGACACAGGATAACTTCACAAATGCTCAGATGAATCGAAATCGGGAGACCCTTGAAGTATTGGAACGTGAGTTTAATCTGGACTTCCGCATTGAGGAAAAAGTAGTTCCAGGCAGCGGGGTCAAAATTGCCCCGAATGTATACCTGAATCAGGACCATGAGTTCCAGTGGCCAAGTCTGGATGCACCTGAAGATGACGGTAAAGGCTTTTGCCATGCACTTCGCGGTCAGGCAGCTGTGCTTGTAGATGGAACGGTGGTTCCATGCTGTCTCGATGGCGAGGGTGTGATTAACCTTGGTAATGTGCACGAGAAGTCATTCTCGGAGATTATTGAGGGTGAGCGAGCGAACAATCTGGTATATGGCTTCTCCAAACGCGAAGCTGTAGAAGAGTTGTGTAGAAAGTGCGGTTATCGTCAGAGATTTGGAGCCTGATATCTTATATCAGCAAGCCAGAAGCCATTCAAGATCACACATTTGGAGACAAATGCAGTGGTCTTTCTTTGTTATCGGGGATTAAGTGAGGGGTATATACGTTACAAATGAGCATACCAGAGGTTGATATGAGCATATTGCTTGAGAGACCTAGCATGCAAAAAATGCCGATATGACAGGGATTGTACGATGTCATGATATATCTGATCTAATGATTATTCTAGTTACCTCCCTTATTTGGTAAGATTAGGTTGTAGATCGGACAGAGGTGCACCTCTGAAGATCTTCCAGTACAAGCCCAGGCTGTACACTACCAAAAAACGAGAGAATAAGGGAGGAATAAAGTTATGAAAAAAATGTTGACGTTGTTACTGTCCGCTGGTTTGGTTGCTTCTATATTTGGTGCAGTTCCGGCTGCGGCTGCGCCTACGGTTGTAAATTCAACCATTGTGGTTCCAAAGGGCACGACCTATGACGGCCAAGGTAAAACATTTGTAGCCAATCCTTCCACACTGGGCGACGGATCTCAAGCAGAAAATCAGAAGCCAGTCTTCCGTCTGGAGGCAGGGGCCACGCTCAAAAACGTAAACATTGGATCACCAGCTGCTGATGGTGTTCACTGTTATGGCAACTGTAATATATCGAATGTGGTCTGGCAGGACGTGGGCGAGGATGCACTGACATTGAAGTCTGCCGGAACGGTTAACATTACCGGTGGGGCAGCGTATAAGGCTTATGATAAAGTGTTCCAGATGAATGCAGCTGGAACAATTAACATCAAAAATTTCCGTGCAGATGATATTGGCAAACTGGTTCGCCAAAATGGTGGAACTTCCTTTGCAGTTAACATGACGCTGGATAACTCCAACATTTCCAATGTAAAAGATTCGATTATGCGTACAGACAGCAGCACATCACAAGGGAAAATTACGAATACCCGTTATTCCAAAGTACCAACGTTGTTCAAGGGGTTTGCTTCAGGGAAAACGAGCCAGTCTGGGAACACGCAATATTAGACAGAAGATTGAATCGCTGGAGTTGGTAAAAGTTTAAGCTCTGCTTGTAATTTGAAGTTAAAATATAACGCCAAAAAGAGCGTTCCAAGGTCATTGTTACAATGACTTTGTGGGACGCTCTTTGTAATGCAGATGTCATAGTATAGTTCTGCTGAGCAATGTTTTATAGAGGATGCTCAAATTATTGCTCTCCCGGAACTTCAACGATGACTTTGCCTTTCTCGGGGACAACAGAACCGGTATCAATAGAGTCCAATTTGTTCATGATTTCGTAAGAGGTTTCTTCAAGCATGCGAGAGTACTTAAATGATACGAGTGTTTGACCTGTTACGGAAGGACGAGTCCCTGCTTCAGCAACGGCTTTGTTTTTAATAAAGAACAGGTCACCGATGGTTCCGGCATTTTTGCTGATGTTAGCCTGCCATTGTAGCAGTGCACTTCCATTTTTAAGGATATAATAACTGATCAGATCGTTATCCTCAACAACGAAGAAACGATCTTTTTTGTCTTGTTCAAAAATGTATTCAATGGATGAATCCACTGGACCCAAAGGGTTGCGAATGTCCAGACGTGCTTGTCCCAGTTCAGAGAAGCGTGGCAGATGCAGTGCGGCTTCACGCGCCACAGTCAGATCGGAACTGTTATATTCTTTTACAATCGTAGCATCGGTAGTGTAAATGTAGGCTTCCTTGGCCTTCTGGTTCCACTGCACCTTGGCACCAAAAGCTTCACCGATGGCACGGAGCGGAAGCATCGCTTTACCATTCACCAGAATCGGCGCTGAGGATAATGTCGCATTCTGACCGTTTTTCTTCATTGTTTTGCTGTTAGGTGTAAGGACATACTTATCGCTGCCTGTGCTAATGCTGATCTCTTTTGTTTTGTTATTGTAACCAAACGTATAGTTGCCGAGGAATTGAAGCTCCGTCAATGCCACGTACGTAATACCCTGCCGTATGACAACATCATATTGAGCTTGAACATTGTTAATATAAGCTGTCGGTTTAGGTTTAGTTGTTGCGGCTTCCGCCACAGTGGATGAGAGTAAGGCAGGTGCCGTGCCTGCGGTGAGTATCGAAGCGGCAAGGACCATTTTCCATGTTTTAAGCTGCCAAACAGAATTGTAATCTTTCATCACTATCAATCTCCCTTCTAATGTTTAAGACGGACTACATAACCTAAATGTTTCATATTATGGAAAGTGAACCATCAGATTCTTTCCCCTGTTACCCCAAATGAAGCATGATGATTTTTCTAGGGATTGCCACAAATACCCATCTGATGTACATTAGAAGCAATGAAATAAGTGAACCGGGAGCTCAATGAAGTTGGGCTGAGAGAGCGGCCTTGTGCCGCTGACCGTACATCTGATCTGGGTAATGCCAGCGTAGAGAACATGGATTTGCGATATGTAAGGGTGAATTGTGGGAATGAACGTGGATGAACAACAGACCTCTTTGAACTGTGGTGGTGTATCTGCCATGACGGAGGGGGGCTGGTTGATATTCCGTATTTTCGACATCCATCCAATACATCATTGTGAGGATTGTACACTGTACGTAAGGCCTGCCCGGAACCGGGGAGGCTTTTTCGTTTATTTTGATAACCCCCACAGGGAACAAAGGAAGGACGTAGAGAAAATGGCAACAAAAGCAGGCAACAAGCGATTGAAACTAACGGATATTCTGGTAACCATCGTGATCGCAGTAGTGTTTGGGGTGATTTACAAGATATGGGGACCTACATATGACTTGATGAAACCATTTGGCGTTCATGCGGAGCAGATGATCTACGGCATGTGGTTTATGGCGGGCACGTTTGCTTTTGTTATCATTCGTAAACCAGGCGTGGCTATTCTTGCCGAAGTTGCGGCATCAACGGTAAGTGCTTTTCTGGGTAGTGAATGGGGCATGTCCACACTTGTATACGGTCTGTTGCAAGGATTGGGAGCCGAGATATTCTTCGCCGCATTTTTGTATCGCAAAACCAATCTGTTTGTCACCTGTCTTGCAGCCATAGGAGCCGCAGCGGCTTCGCTTTTGCTGGATTACCAGTACGGGTATATTGATTCACTCTCGGCCTGGAACTACACGTTATTTATCGGATTCCGCTTCATTGGAAGCATCTTGATTGCTGGAGTGTTCGCTTATTATCTCGCCAAAGCATTGGAACTGACTGGTGTAACGCGCTCACTTAGACCGGTATCCAAACAAGATTATGAGGCGCTGGATTAGATGAGCGGAGAGGAAAATTCGCAAGCGGTAAGTGTGACAAATCTAAGATGCAAGTTCCCGGGAGAGGAAGCCTTGATATTTCAAGGCTTGTCTCTTTCTGTGCGTCAAGGGGAGAAAGTGCTGTTGCTTGGCCCAAGTGGCTCCGGTAAATCGACGTTATTGCAAATTCTGAGCGGTCTGATACCCCGTTCGGTTGAGATTCCGATGAAATGTGATGATATTCAGGTTCCCGCCCAAGCAGGAGTGGTCTTTCAAGATCCGGATACCCAGTTCTGTATGTCCTTTACGGATGAAGAGATCGCATTTGTTCTGGAAAACCGAAATATTCCGCGTGAAGAGATGCCTGCTCTGATTGAATATTATCTGAAACAAGTGGGGTTATCCTTTGAACAGAATCGTGTATTGATCCAGTCCATGTCTCAGGGGATGAAGCAGCGTCTTGCGATTGCTTCGATGCTTGCCATGGACCCGGAGGTATTGTTTTTGGATGAACCCACTGCACTTCTGGATGATGAGGGGACTTCCCAGGTATGGGATACCGTCAAACGGATCGCCAGTGACAAAACGATCATCATCGTTGAACACAAAATAAACAAGATTGTGGATATGGTCGACCGCATCATTGTATTATCACCTGAAGGAAAGATTGTGGCGGATGGGCCAGCACAGCAGGTATTTACAGATGAACGGGGCAAGCTGAAGGCTTATGGAATCTGGTATCCGGGTGTGTGGGATGAGCACGAGCAGGCAACTAAGGAAGAAGAGGGAAGTACTTCTGGAGAGCTTCAAGTGTGTGTGGACCACGGCATCTCAAGTTTGGAAGCACAGCAATCGTCTGGCTTATCCGATACACCGGGTATATCCCTCATCTCTCACGTCTCATCCTTATCACCTGTATCACCCGGCTATCTGCCTGCACTGGACTTGCAACAGTTCACCGGATGGCGTGGGAAAACACCCTTCATTCAGGTAGAACAGGCCAAAGTATGGCATGGGGATTGGATTGGTATTGTCGGAGCTAATGGAGCTGGCAAGAGTTCATTGTTGTTATCTCTGATGAGTATCCTGAAAACAACAGGTCATTATGAGGTGGACGGTCAGCCTTCTGGCAAAACGGAGCAGCTTGCAGATCGAATTGCGTTTGTATTTCAGAACCCGGAGTTTCAATTTGTGACCAACACGGTCGCGGAAGAAGTGGAATTCTCATTGCTGGGGGGCAGGCTGACAACGGAAGAAAGACTTGTCAGGACTGATCATATGTTGAATCAATTTGGGCTAATAGCCCTCTCCGAGCGCCATCCCTACCAATTATCGATGGGGCAGAAACGACGCTTGAGCGTTGCCTCTGCACTGGTGAGAGAGCAGCGAATACTGCTGTTGGATGAACCTACTTTTGGACAGGATGCCCGCAATACGTTTGCCATGTTAGCACAGCTGGAGCAATTGCGGAGAGAGGGAACAGCCATTGTTATGGTTACCCATGATCGTGAAATCGTAAAAAGATATTGCACCCGAATCTGGATGGTAGATGAGGGGAGGTTATCTGATGCAACTGTCGTTTCCTCACCGTGAAACCTGGCTTCATAACGTCAATCCGGGATTAAAGATGATCATTCTGACGATGATGTTTGTCATCGTTATCCTCATTCACAATCTGAATGTAATGACCAACGTTGCGATGGCGATGATGTTATTACTGTGCTGGACAGGTCATCCGTGGTACAGATTGATACTGTACGCATCACCATTCATTCTGGTGTTTATCTCGACGTCTACAGGTATGATGATGTTTGGTAAGGGCGAGACCACATGGTATAAGTGGGGACTGATCCACATAACCGAAGAGAGTTTCTATCGCGGTCTACACTTGGGTTTTCGCTCGTTGACTATGGCCGCGGCTGGGTTACTCTTTGGTCTTACGACCAAGCCTGTCAGACTGTTTTATTCTCTGATGCAGCAGTGGAAGCTTCCGGCGAAATACGCCTATAGCTTTCTGGCCGCGATGCGCATGATCCCCATTTTGCTGGATGAATTCCAGACGCTCCGTTACGCGATTCGTATTCGTGGAACACAGCAACGTGGCTCTCGCTGGAATGTGTATCGTACACTCAAGCGTTACGCTATTCCGCTGCTGGCACAGAGTATTCGCCGTGCACAGCGAATGGCGGTAGCGATGGAAGCGAAAGGGTTCACAGATGGCGCGAGCCGCACGTATTACATTCAGATTGGCTATTCGCGAGCTGATCTGTGGTTTGTATTTTATTATATGCTCACCTTAACAGCGGCTTATTACATCGGGATTACCTTTCCTTATCATGCTACGATGGTGGATGTAAGGTAATACGGGCAGATAGATAGAAATATATTGAGGTAAACGGTAACTTTTTCCTTTTTACTGCGTCTCTATTGGAAATAACTTCTAATGAATGGGGATGAACGAGAGTGAAGACGGGTCCTGACTGGCAGAGAACGGGGTACAAATGGATTACCATGACTGGATTATCAGCTGTGCTGTTGACGGGCTGGATGCTGCTGGATTCCAAAATGGTCGCCCTTGAAGGACAAGCTTTGGCTACAACGCCACAAGCATTGGGGGCAAGTTCCCAAGTCTTAACTGCAAAGTTAGCTTACAAACAAGGAGACACCGTTACGCTTATTAATGACATCCCTCTGTTCAAAAACAGAAGGGACGGCAGTGTGGCTGCTGACAAGCTGGGGATTGAATACTATACAACAAAAAACGAAAAGTATACGTTGGCCTCGGTTCGAGGTGAGTGGGTGCAGCTTAAGTCAACCGATTATGGAAACTTTTGGCTGCCAAGTTGGTATGCACTGAAGGAGAGCAGAAGTATGACGGAAACAGCTCCCCAAAGCTTCACACTCCAATCAGGCAGCAAGTTGTATCTGGTTCCAGATAGTTCTACAACTTGGTCTAGTGAGAAAGCGCTAACAGATAAGGCTGTTATTGTTGCAAAGTGGAAAGGCTGGTATGGGGTCTCCATTGCCCCACGAGTCTGGAATAAAGAATCTTTCACGTATCGGCCAGGACTCTTCTGGATCAAGGCACAGGCTATAGAACAGCGGATGAATGTGGCTGATGGCTGGTTCATTCAGGAGGCATCGCTGCCAACTTCGGTTATACGCCATCTGACAGATATGAAGCTGAACAATGCAATCACCTCCAAACAAGTGGCTGGGTGGTTAGGCGAACCGGATTGGAAAGAGAGTTCAAGCAATTTGAATGATACTGGTTATGCAATGAGTATTGGGCAGACCTGGAGATATGAGCGGGAAGATGCACAATTTCTGGTCACATTCAACAAGAATGGCAAGGTGGTCAGGACACGCTGGAATCTACCACAGGATAATCGAAATGCTGTCGTTTCCGATTGGAACATCAGTCGGGCGGATGAATATGGGTTCACAACAAAAATCTATGGCACAACACTGCCAACGACAATCCCTTGGAAACCGGTATGGACCAACCAGGGGGATATTAACTACACTTTTTTACAAGCAGCCACGGATGACGTGCTCCTGATGAAAGGCGATGACGGTGGATTTAGCGGAGGTTACTACGAAGGTTCCATATATGCCCTTGACCGACATTCCGGCCAGCAATTATGGGGGATTAACGGGGGTTTTGGAAGACAGCAGGCAGAGGTGGATGCAGAGCGCAAATACGTTACAATCTACACCGATTATGACCCTGATAAGAAAAAATACGTGGATCGTATTCGTCATCTGAACTTGAAGAACGGAAAGGTCATGTGGACGTACACTCCTAAGCAAAATTTTAGACTAAATGGCATCACCGCTGCTAAGAACGTTGTGGTTGTGGATAACCCGGTTGTTGAGAGCTCAAGCAACAGTTGGTTAACGGTTCTGGACAGTGCAAACGGAAAAACATTGTGGACGCGAAAACTGGCTACAGGTTATGAATTATTGAACAAGAGTGCAGATGACCCCTATGTGTTGTATTGGGAAAAGAATAAGCTGGTTGCAGCCGATCCGCAATCAGGGCGAACCGTATGGAGCTTAAAGGGCAAACGATCCACCATAGAACAATTTTGGAATGATCCATATACTGGTGGAATTGAACGTCTTGATCCCTTTGCAACCACGAATGCTGAAAGATGGCTATCACTAGATAATCAGTGGCTTCTGCTTGATCTGAACACGGGGAAAAAGCTTGCCCAATTCCCTGCTCGGGTAGGACAGAGATTTGAGGAGCTGAATGATGGCATGTTGTTGATCCGTGAGAACAAGAATGGCAATCATTACGGAGAATATGAAGATTTTACAACCACCCTGTATGATGCCAAGACAGGCATAACACGCTGGACGCACAAGGGCAAGATTGAACGAGGACTGGTGGAAGAGGATCAGTTGTATGTGATTAAGAATGGCTACCCGGCGGCTGTGGATTATAAAACGGGGGAGACGCGCTGGGATACCAAAGATACGATTGCAACACTAAGGCATCCGACGAATCAGGGAAGTTATCTGGTCATTGATGATCAGTTGCTGTTGCCCATGGACGAGAATTTGCTCGTAATGAACAAAAAGAATGGAGCACTGTTAGGTCGTGTACATGACGTTGTGATGGGAAACCCGGAGCACCGGGACCGGGATGCGAAGAATGGAATGATTAACCGGATCGGTAATGAAGTGTATGTGGGTTCGTCCAACGGACGTTTTCGTGTATATGAAGCCAGCCGCCTGCAGGAGGCAATCTCACCTTAAAAGCTTGTCTCGTAAGGGATGTTGATTTATTATAAATGAACAGGCTTGCTCGCGCTCCGGTTATCGGCTGTGCGGGCTTTCTTCATGTGTTCTTGAAGAACCATGCATGATCATTCACGGGAGGACTCTCCATGATCTCATTATATGGTGTAAGCAAACGTTATAACGAGCGCGGTTCCCGTGCAGATCAGGGATTCGAAGCATTAAGCTCGGTGTCCCTCGAAGTGGGACAAGGAGAAATACATGGCATCATTGGATCGAGTGGTGCAGGCAAATCCACACTTCTGCGGATGCTCAACGGGTTGGAAAAGCCGGATGATGGTGAGGTTGTTGTGAATGGGCAGCACCTGACCCAGATGAATGAACAGAGTCTGCGTCAGGCACGAAGATCCATTGGCATGATCTTTCAACACTTCAATCTTGTCAGTAACCGAACGGTGAGTGGCAATGTCTGCATGCCATTGGAGCTTGCGGGTATGCCCCGTGCGCAGCGAGTTGAACGTGGACTTGAGGTGCTGCGGTTTGTTGGACTGGAAGACAAGACGGGGCAATATCCTGCTCAGCTTAGCGGAGGACAGAAGCAGCGTGTGGCGATTGCACGAGCGCTGGCCAGTCGTCCGGATGTGCTGCTCTGTGATGAACCGACCTCTTCGCTTGATCCACAGACCACGAACGGTATTCTGGATGTGCTGCGACATATCAATGAAACGCTGGGCGTGACCATTGTTGTAGTAACGCATGAGATGGAAGTGGCTCGCAGACTATGTCACAGGATATCCGTCATGAAGGATGGGCGACTCGTTCGTACGTTGTCTAAAGCGGAAGTGAGCAGTATCCCTGCTCCGCAGCCTGATCTGTTGACCTCCTTGCTTGCGGGTGACGAATACGGGATGACAGGTTCGTCTCTGTTCCGTCAGGCAGAAAAGGAGGACAAGTCATGAGGTTACCTGAGTCTGTGCTGAAATATCAGCATGAGATATGGCAGGCGATCGGAGAGACTTTTGTTATGGTGGGTATCTCCATTGCGGCAGCTGTTCTGATTGGGTTACCTCTGGGTACACTGCTGTACTTATTCCGGAGAGGACAACGGTATCAGAATCAAACGCTGTCCTTTGTACTCGGCAGTGTCGTTAACATCGTTCGTTCGTTTCCGTTCTTACTGCTGGTTGTATTCATGATTCCATTCACACGGATTGTTGTGGGAACGTCCATAGGTACGCTGGCGGCAACCGTGCCACTCTCAGTTATTGCCATTGCCTACTACGCCAGACTGGTGGAACAAGCGTTGCTGGATGTACCGAGGGGAGTGGTTGAAGCTGCTTCTTCCATGGGGGCATCGACGATGCAACTTGTGGTGAAGTTTTTGTACGTGGAGGCACGATCTGGTCTTGTACTGGGACTCACAACAGCTACGATTAGCTTCATCTCCTACTCGACGGTGATGGGTATTGTAGGTGGCGGCGGTGTTGGTGATTTTGCCATTCGCTACGGTTATCAGCGCTTCGAAACGGAGATTATGGTATTTACGATCATCATTATGATTATCCTGGTACAGATGATCCAATTCACAGGTAGCAGACTGTCCCACTGGCTGGATCGCAGATCCTGAACGGTTGGACCGTGCATTGCATTATTAAGAATAACCAATACAGATTATACGATGAGGGGTAGACATGAAATGAAAGTGAAAATGATGCTTATGTTGCTTGCAGTAATGCTGGTTGTAGCTGCTTGTGGCAAAAAAGAAGAAACACCTGCGGCTGAAGGAACAAAAGAAGATACACAAGCTGCACAAGAAGTTACGCTGAAAGTAGCCACGTTGATTCCACCGATGACAGACGTACTGGATATTGTTAAACCGCTTTTGAAGGAAGATGGCGTCAACCTGGAAGTTGTTGTGCTGTCAGATAACGTTCAACCAAATACGGCACTCGCGAACAAGGAAGTGGATGCAAACTTCTTCCAACACGTGCCTTACATGACCCAGTATAATGAGGCGAACAATGCCAATCTGGTGGCTGTACAGCCTATCTATAATGCCATCTATGGCGGCTACTCCAAAAAATACAAAACGATTGAGGAATTGCCAGAAGGTGCAACGATTGCAATTGCAAACGATCCTTCCAACATTGGTCGCTCTCTTGTAATGCTGGAGCAGAACGGGTTGATTAAGCTGAAAGAGGGCGCAGGTTTTAACGCCACCCAGGCAGACATCACCGAGAATACAAAGAACTTCAAGTTTGAGGAAGTGGACTTGTTGATGCTGGCTCGCATGGTGGATGATGCTGATCTGGTAGCCATGACACCGGCATATGCCAGTCCGCTCGGTCTTACACCGAAGAAGGATGCATTGTTAACCGAGAAGGATGATTCCCATTTTGCAATCACCATGGTTGCCCGTGAGGATAATAAGGACTCCGAAGCGATCCAGAAGCTGGCTAAACGCATGGCGGGTCCAGAGGTCAAAGCCTTCTTCGAAGAGAAATATGCAGATATCGCGATCCCGGCATTTAAATAGAGAATACGTTGGTCCAATGTAAATAACCTTTAGATCTGAGCGATAACGCTTGGATCTTTTTTTTTGTCGTCCGCTCGCTTATTAACAAGTATTTAGAAAGTTAACAATTTGGTCATATCCCCGGAACACTTTATTTAATAGTTTTTTCGTATAATTTGTTTGAAAATAGTTCTTTTGGATTATAAATTAAGAGATTTGTTCGAGTTTTGTAGTGTAAAGAGTGTTTTTCACAAGAAGTGAGACCTAGTTTTTTGAAAAGATGGTTTACAATCTATGAGAGCTATACAAGAGCTATATAAGTTGTATGAATCATTCAGCAATTGGCGGTTGTTCTGTCATCGGAGTGGCAAGTGTAAATAATCACTAGTTCAACTTATAAGTAGATCAAGTAAAACTAAAATTTATCTGGAAGAGGTAGAGAAATTTGTCCCGAAAAAATAGCAAATCGACCTGGTTCAACAAGATGCATAAGAACTTTAAGACCAAGCTGGTGGTGTCCTTTATTGCTTTCCTGGCCATACCTTCGTTAAGTATTGGAGTTTTATCGTATAACAGTGCAAAAGATGAAGTGGAGAAGCAAATTTTACATAGTGCGATGGAAAATGTGAACCTTGCCAGTGCAACGATAGATCTTTCAGTCAATGCCAAGCGGAACCACATTGAATATTATGCGAGTACACTCGCGGAGCAATTGCGTCAAGAAGATGCCGAGGTTCGGGTTGTGAACGAATTGAAGGGGTATGCCGCACAGAACAAAGATATCATCACCATAGGTGTAGGCACAGAGGCAGGTGTGTATCTGATGTCCTCTGATGCGGAGATGCCTGAAGATTACGATCCGCGAACAAGACCATGGTACACAGAAGCGATGGGTACTCCACAGCAGGTCATTGTTACAGACCCTTATATTTCTGCCGAGACAAAAGAGATTACCATTACGATTGCGAAGGCACTGGAAGACCAATCTGGTGTGGTCCAACTGGATCTCAATCTGGCGGACATTAGTCAATTAGTTAGCGGAATTAAAGTTGGAGAAAAGGGACATCTGATTCTGCTGGATGCCAGCGAAAAGTATATCTATCATCCGACGATGCAACCTGGAACAGATGCAACAGAAGATTTTTGGACACAAGTGTATACGAATGAATCCGGTAATTTCAACTATACCTTTGATCAGGTTGATAAGGTCATGTATTACGCCACGAATGCATCCACGGGATGGAAGGTCGCTGGCACCATGTTCTCCTCTGAAGTTGAGGATGCCGCTGCACCTATTCTGAATCGAACGATTATGGTCATCGTTTCTTGTCTTGTCATCGGAATTTTGATCATCTGGCTGGTGATGCGATCGATTGTTAAACCGATCCGTCAGTTGAAGGATCAGGCGATTCAGGTGAGCGAAGGGGATCTAACCCAGACCATAATAAGTACAAGCCATGATGAAATAGGTGAACTGAGTGAGGCTTTTGGCAAAATGCAGCACAATCTGCGTGTGTTGATTCAAAATGTGGAGAACAGCGCCAGTCAGGTAGTCATCTCATCGGATGAAATGACTCAGAGTGCGGAATCAACCAGTGCAGCCAGTGAGCAGGTAGCGCGAGCCATTCAAGAAATTGCGAGTGGTGCGGAGAAACAGACCGAAGGTATTGAACATAACCATCAGGCCATGAATGAAATTACGATTGGTATTACAAGAATCGCCGAACGTTCCATACATGTCGCTGATTTGGCGAAACATACAACCGTACAAGCAGAAGAAGGCGGCAACACCGTCAAGCAGACGGTGAGTCAGATGCAATCGATTCAAGAGACAGTAGAACAGACAAACCAATTGATTCAGGCGTTATATGAACGATCACACCAAATTTCAGCGATCACGGAGTTAATCGGAAATATAGCCAAACAGACAAACCTGCTCGCGCTGAACGCATCCATTGAAGCTGCTCGTGCAGGTACACATGGCAATGGATTCGCCGTTGTAGCAGCAGAGGTTCGCAAGTTGGCAGAGCAATCCGGGCAGTCCGTCAATGAAATCACCGTGCTGACTACGGCGGTACAGGAAGATATGGCTGCTTCCGTTCGCATGATGGAGAAGGTGACTTCAGAGGTTGGAGAGGGCATGGACATCTCTACAGAAGCGATTCGGAAGTTTGAACGTATTCTGGATAGCATGCGGGAAACGACACCTCAGATTGAAGAGATTGCTGCCACATCGCAAGAGATCACAGCAGGTGTGCAGGAAGTATCTGCTGTATCCAATGAGTTGGCAGGCATTGCGTCAGGCAACGCCGCAACTTCCGAAGAAGTGGCCGCTTCCTCAGAGGAGCAACTGGCAGCGATGGAGCAGATTTCTTCCTCGGCTCGTGGCTTGTCTACCCTGGCTGAAGAGCTGCAGCGTCTGATTAGACAGTTTAAGTATTAAACGGGATCGTAGAAGAGAGTATCATACAGGGACAGCATCACATCATGTTTCATTAGAGGGAGTGGACAACCATGCAACTGGAACTCAAAGCCTTCTTACTGCTAACGGATGCGGTCATGATTACAGATGAGGAGGGTGTGATTCTGGATGTGAATTCCGTTTATGTAACCAAAACAGGATTCTCACGGGAGAGCACCATAGGTCAGCCTGCCCGATTGTTAATGGATACCCACTGGAGAGGAAATCAGACCTGGTCCGGCGTAGCCAAACTGATGAAGGCTGATCAGGAAGTGTGGGAAGCCCAAGTTACGATTACATCGGTTCATTTGGATGATTCTCTTTTTTATATCAGCATATTTAATGATGAATTTTCATGAAAAAAAACGTTGTTTGGTGATAAGGGGATGTTAGCTGAAAGTAGTAATTATTTTCAAAAAAATGGTCAATATCGTCAATTGAATAAGGGAGCACGGCATACTATGATTTGTGTACTGAGGAACTGCGACCATGAATCTGACAACATTCATTGAATGCATGAAATCCTGAAGTCGTAATGTGGACGGTGACCATTTGCTACGCGATCTTGTATTAAATTTCACGCTAATTTTGATCTTTGTTTTCCTAATTCATCACTATCTGAACCATACAAATGCTACCCGTTCAACATCCATCACGACTCGGATCATTATTGGTATTACGCTGAGCATGTTGGGCACGGCGCTCTATTATTTCTCTATTGTGCTTGAGGATGGTACATTGTTGAATTTCCGGGCCATTGTGTATCTGCTTGCTGCTTATTTTGGTGGGAGTGGCTCTGCTTTCGTTACTTTTGCATTCATGTGGATGTTTCGGATTAATATGGGGCGTAATCCCTTGTTGGAGAACTGGCAGTATGCGTTGACAGAGTTATTATTTGTTGTAGCCATATGTCTGATCTTTAAGTATATCAGGGGATTTATACAGAAGTGGTTGTCCGGAGCGTTGCTGTTGATTACTGTGTATGAGTTTTCTGCACTAAAGACCAATTCCCCTTCTCTGCTAATGATGGGGCAGATTCTCTTTTTTCAATGTATCTGCCTGCTCTCCGTTATATTATTCCTGTATTATCTGAACCAAAATCATCGATATAGGAGATTGGTCATTCAGAGGGATCAGGAAATGCTAGAGATGCTTCGTATGCAGCCGGGTTTTACTTTTAAAATCCGAAAACACAACGGAAAATTCGAGTATCTTGTGCTTGAGGGAGAGATGCTCTCCCGACTGGGCTTGGATATGAGTAGTCTGAAGCAAGATTACAAACTGGGCACATTGGATATTTTACCTCAGGAAAAGGTAGAATTTCTGCGAAAGCAGTTTAACCGGGCATGGGAAGGGGAATCTTTTTTTTACGAGATTGAGCATGGAGGTTACTATTCGCTGGTGAACGTTCGCCCTCTGCGAGAAGAGGGTGTGGTGAAATATGTCGTGGGATATGGACTTGATATTACGGAGCACAGAGCGGTTAAACGAAGGATTCAAGAAAGTGAAGAGCGATATCGAACACTTGAGCGAGTGTCGGCAGACTGGTTTGTCGGTTTGGATAACAACAGATGTATTGTGTCAGTGAATCAGAAATTTCTGGATGTTCTCGGTCTCGGCAGGCAGGAAGTGATTGGGCGTCAGCTTGAAGAATTGTTGTTCATTGAGCAGCTGGAGACCTGGTTGTTCGTTTTCCAAAAAGCCTTACATCACAAAATAGCACAGGATACGGAACTGAGTTTTATTGTTGGAGAAGGTCATGAGCAGCATGTTCGGGTTCACCTATCCCCTGTTAAAGTATTAAACTCGAGTGAGAAAATTAAGGCAGTTATTCATGACATTTCGGATCACTATAGACGTGTTAAGGCTGACAAAGCAAGCCAGGCAAAGAGTGAGTTTCTCGCATTCATGAGCCACGAGATTCGTACCCCACTGAGCGGTATTATCAACTTTTCGTTGTTGCTTCAACGGACAGATCTATCTCCACAACAAAAGGATTATTTGAGTAAAATCAATGCGTCCTCCCAAACCTTGCTTTCCCTCGTAAATGATATTCTTGATTTTTCGAAAATTGAGGCAGGCAAGCTGATGTTGGAGAAGGTCTCTTTTTCACCAGAGGATGTGATCAAACGTGTGGCAGATCAGATCGGTGTGGCCATCGGGCACAAAGATATCGAAGTGATTTTTACAACCGATCCCGATCTGCCATTAACGGTGATTGGTGATCCGTTCCGACTTGAACAGGTGTTATTGAATCTGCTCAGTAATGCGATTAAATTTACGGAGCATGGATATGTAACGTTGCAGGCAGAGGTTCTTTCATTGGAGGCGGAGCGAGTTCATGTCCGTTTTGAGGTACAGGACACGGGAATCGGAATGTCACCCGAACAATTGGAACGGCTCTTTGTCCCGTTTACTCAAGCGGAACCCTCGACGTATCGAACATATGGTGGCTCTGGTCTTGGGCTGGTCATCTGTTACCTTCTGGTCACCGCTTTGGGAGGAAGCTTGCGGGTGGATAGTGTTTTGGGAGAGTACAGTCTGTTTTCATTCGACTTGATATTTGAACTTGCAGATTCGGAAGAAGAAGAGAGTTTCTCCCTGCAGACACACCCTCTCCTATATGGTGCGAATGATGTGGTTATCATTGAAGATGATGAACGGATGGGCGCAAATCTGAAGCAACTGCTCTATTCATTCGGGATGAATTCGACGCTGTATACTTCCTTGAACCATATGATGGAAAGTGATTGGTATGTCCATCATGTAGATGGGACAAGTTCGATGTTGATCATGTTGGATATGGATGCAGAGGAGACCGTCAACGGATCGTCATGGGATAGTTTCATGAAGCGAATGAATCAAACCAAATTTCAAATGGTGGGTTATACCCATGCTTTTAGTGAAAATGCCCTGTGGAGTGAGGAGAGATCCTTTCGCCCCGATCTCTTGATGATCAAACCGATTACACGTCTGGGATTGTTCGAAGTATTACTTGCACTTCAGGGTGAAGGGCCATTGGAGAAAAACCGGATGATAGAAGGTGATGAATCCTACTTGCTTAAATCCAAAGGGCACATTCTGATCGCTGAAGATCATGAAATCAATCAACTGGCCATTAGGGCCATGCTGGAACATAACGGATTCAAGGTGACGCTGGCAGACAGTGGCACAGAGGTTTTGAAGAAATTGGACGAACAAACATGGGAACTGATTCTGATGGATCTCTATATGCCAGCTATGAACGGAATTGATGCAGCAAGGCACATTCGCAAGATGAGGAAATATGATCGTACACCTATTATTGCGATTACAGCGAATGGTTTAAAAAGGGACCATGAATTATATCTTGAAGCAGGTATGAATGCCATCCTGACTAAGCCCATACATGAACAACAGCTCGCAGACATTTTGGAAATATGGATTGATCTAAAAGGCATAAGGGAGATCAATGGAATTGATGCAGATAAGGCGATCAGACAGATGGACGGCAAGCCGCATATTCTGCAATATGCGCTCACGAAATTCAGAATGGAGTATGGCTCGTTTCAGAAAAAACTGGCGATTCAACATCAGCAACAACAGATTGCTGATGTCATTCGTAGTGTTCATTCTCTTCGAGGCGTAGCTGCGAATCTGCATGCAGTGGACCTGATGTGTGCAGTTCTCCAATTGGAATCGCTCTTGTTCCGTCCGGTGTTCAAAGAAGAGGAACTGCGTTTGGTATTGGAGAAGGTACAACAGGAAATTGATAAAATTACCAAGTCCCTGCCATGGTGATCGGAATGAAGCTGTGTTGTTTTAAGGTGTGAACTTATATCCGACCCCCCAGATGGTTTGAATGTATTGGGGGTTTTTTGGATTGTCCTCAATTTTTTTGCGAAGCTTGGTAATGTGCACATCGATGGTGCGATCATTAATGTACGCATCAATACCACGAATGGCTTCGATCAGGGCATACCGACTGTAGACTTTGCCAGGATTGAGGATAAACAGCTTCATGATCTCAAATTCGGAAAACGTCATCTCCACGCGCTGGTTATTCAACAAAACAGTTCTTCGGGCCAGATCGAGAGATATTCCGGATTCCTGTTCAGTGACAACAGAGCTGTTCAATATAGAGTAACGACGCAATACGGCCTCAATACGTGCCTTCAGCTCCTGCATGCTGAAAGGCTTACATACATAGTCATCAGCCCCGTCTGTTAATGATCGAATACGCTCAGAAACCTCGGTTAAGGAAGAGATGACAATGATGGGGATTGCCGTATGTTGGCGCATGAGAGAACTAGGATTCTTATTACCTGAATCAGGGAGCATCAAGTCAAGAAGCAGGATATCAGGCCGCGCTTGAAGCTGTAGAAGACCATCTCTTGCGTTATCGACACGGATAACATCATACCCTTCACCTTGCAAATACAAGGATAATGTATCGCCTAACATGTTGTCGTCCTCTATGATAAGCACTTTCGTCATGATATTCCTTTCTGAACCCCCTTCTTGTAGAAGGACTAAGATCCATGGATTACTTAATATACCTGATATTTAAAACATGCAACATGAGGATGTCAAGGCTCTAACATGACTCCGAGAAGGTGAGAGACTCCGATTTAATGCTTGCCAAGATGTGGATCAGCTTCACGCTCGATCAGGCGCATCAATTTGCGCTCGGTAGCGCTCTCTGGCGCAGGGGTGTAGACACTGCAACGCAGATCGGAACTACCCTGAACCTGCAACGAAGTCAGATCAAACAACATTTTGCCTGCTTTGGAATGCCTGAACTCGATTAATACGTCCGGGGCACTACTGACGCTGCTTTGTTTCCAAAGGGTATGAAAATCGGGATGTCTGTTCATCATGTCATCCAAAAATAAATTATACCATTCATCATCAACATACTGGCCATAGTAAGCACGAAAAATTGCCAGAAATCCGCTAACAAAATCCTCCCAGTTCACCGCGAGCCTGCGAAACTCCTTTCGATCAAATAACAGACTGATCATATTCCGCTGTTCGGGGGCAATCTGTTCAAAATCAATAAAAACATGCCGGGCTGCATCATTCCAGCCGACAATGTAACAACGCCGATCCGAGATCACGGTAGGACAGTGGTGAAGTTCTTGCAAAATTTTCTGCAAGGAAGGGTGAAGTTGAACCGGTTCTTCTTCCAGTGTGGGTAGCTCCGTATGATGCTCCATGGCGAGCGAAAACAGATATTTTCGTTCATCTGTAGTAAGCCTCAGTGCCGAAGCAATGTTATCCAACACGGAATGGGATACCTGAATATCCCGACCTTGTTCAAGCCAGGTATACCATGTTGTACTCACTCCTGCCAGTTGGGAAACCTCTTCTCTCCTCAGCCCAGGCGTTCTTCTCCGACTTCCAGTGGGTAAACCGACCGATTCGGGGGAAATTTTGGAACGCTGTGTTTTCAGAAAAGTGGACAATGCCTGTAACCTGACATCGTAGTTCAATCCATCACCTTCAATCCTCGTTATCATGGTAGTCATTATACTATTATAATTGACAACTTGTAATAGGATATTCAAAAGTGCACTATTAGTGGCAGAGCGTAAGAGTAAGGTAGACAACAGCGCTGAAGGAGGATGGACATGGAACGAGTCGTGATTACAGGTATGGGAGTTATCTCTCCTCTGGGAAATGATGTAGATACATTCTGGAACGGATTGATTGAGGGTAGATCAGGTGTATCACCTATAGTACATTTTGATACAGCTTCGTACAAAACCAGAATCGCAGGAGTGGTCCGTGATTTTGATGGTGAAGAGCGTTTTGGACGCAAGGAAGCAAGGCGTATGGATCGATTCGTTCAATTTGCTGTTGCTGCTACGGATCAGGCTGTATCACAATCGGGTCTTGTGATGGATGAACTGGACCGTGAACGGGTAGGTGTATATATTGGTTCAGGCATAGGTGGCATCCAGACATTGATGGAACAAGGCAAGATCCTGTCAGAACGGGGACCTGCGAGAGTCAGCCCAACACTGGTACCTATGATGATCTCCAATATGGCGGCAGCTATGGTCAGTATGAGGTTTGGTTGCTGGGGACCGACATTGTCGCCAGTAACAGCTTGTTCCATTGGCAATACAGCCATTGGAGAGGCTTTCCGGTTAATTCGTCATGGCGGAGCCGATGTCATTATTGCTGGAGGAACAGAAGCGGCTGTAACGGAAGTGTCACTGGCAAGCTTCGGTAATGCGACAGCGTTGTCTACACGAAATGAAGCGTTCCAAGCAGCCAGCCGTCCATTTGATGCAGGGAGAGACGGTTTTGTCATGGCGGAGGGTGCTGGAATTCTGGTTGTGGAATCACTGTCTCATGCTCTAGCAAGAGGGGCGAATATTCTTGCCGAAGTGATTGGATATGGTGCCAGTTCAGATGCGTATCATATGGTAGCTACCCACCCGGAAGGACGGGGTGCATATCTGGCGATGAAAGCATCACTGAAAGAAGCTCAGATTGGACCTGAGGACATTGATGTAATTAACGCCCATGCCACCAGTACGGAGGCAGGTGATCTGTCTGAGACGAGAGCCATTAAACAACTTTTCGGGACAGGTGCCTATGATATTCCGGTCACAGCGAATAAGTCCATGACGGGACATATGCTTGGTGCAGCAGGCGGTGCGGAGGCGATCTCACTTATTCAAAGTCTGCGGCATGGCATCATTCCTCCAACCATCAATCAGGAGCAGAGGGACCCCGAATGTGATCTGGATTATGTGCCAAACGAGGCAAGAAAAGCAGAGTTGCGGATTGGGATGTCTAATTCCTTTGGTTTTGGCGGTCATAATGCGGTTATTGTTCTTCAAAAGTATTCATCTTAAGCAAAAAAGCAGCTTTAAGCAGAAAAAACAGCGTAGCCCCATCGGGCTGCGCTGTTCTTTGCTTACTTCGACTTCGGGATCATCCACATACACCGTACCATTGGTTAACGGCCGAGTGGTTGCTCAGGAAGAAAGGGATGTCGATTCCGCCATGCCTTTGTTACCTCGGCTCAACCAGCTCACACGCCAGCGGGATTGCATGAAGAGAACCAGGAACAGGGAAGCTGCTGCAATCAGGCTAAGAATGACAAAACCTGGTGTATAGGATTGATAGCTGCTATACAGTTGACCGAGAATCAGCGGCAGTGCATACCCCCCCAATCCGCCAGCGGCACCCACAATACCTGTCATCAGGCCAATCTCATTGCCGAAACGTTGGGGAACCAGTTGGAACACGGAGCCATTTCCGGCTCCCAGACACATCATACCGAGGAACAACATGACTACTACAACAGGAAGCGGTGGCATGAAGGATACTCCGATTAACATGACACAAGCCCCTGTGTACAGGAATGTTAGCATGCGGGTTCCACCAATTTTGTCCGCCAGATAACCCCCTACAGGCCGGAAGAAACTGCCTGCGATTACACAGAAGGTGGTAATGTCAGCGGCACGAACTGGAGAGAGCCCATACTGGGTGTTGAAGAAGATGGTGAGATAGTTACATAATCCAACGAAGCCACCAAAGGTCACACAATAGAAGGCACAGAATACCCAAGCATCTTTTTGTTTAAGCAGACTTCCATATTGGGACAATTTCTTGGGTTCAGGCCGGTTAGGGCTATTCTTGGCAAAGATTGAAAAGAGGATGAATACAATAACGATCGGTATAATAGCAAGTCCGAACACAACTTCCCAGCTGCCAAAATGCGTAGCCAAGCGATTAGCAAACAACGTCGCGAGTACGGTTCCGCTGTTACCCGCCCCGGCAATACCCATGGCCAGACCCTGATGCTCCTTGCCATACCATTGGCCTGCCAGAGGTAGCGCAGCAGCAAAGGAGGCGCCTGCGACACCAAGCAAGAGTGCCACCACGTACAGTTGGCTTAAGGAGTCAACCCATAACCAGCCGAGTAATAAAGGAACTAAGGTGACGAGCATCCCGATCTGTGCGGTCAGTTTCGGACCAATATAATCAGACATGAAGCCAAGCACAAGGCGCAGGATGGAGCCGCCGAGAATAGGCAATGCGACCAGATTGGCCTTTTCCAGCGGAGTCATCGGATAATCCAACGCTATGACAACTGCGAGTGGACCAAGCATCCCCCATATCATAAAACTGATGTCAAAATACATAAACGCCCCGAAGAGGGTGGGCTTATGCCCGCTTTTCCAAAAACTTTTGCTCTCCATCATCCATCATCGCTCCTCATCCAATTGAGATCTTCGTGATTTGTCTATGTGCTTGTTAAGGCAGAAAAAGGCCGCAATTCGTCCAGATCTGAACGATTTGCGGCCCCGTTGCCGACAGGCGGTACACGTCATTGTGTTCCCGCATCTGAGTTGATCACAGCACTGTGATTTTGATTCAAATTATAATCAAGAGAAAATGTGTATGTCAATAAAAATTACATGATATTTTTAATAATTCATTTTTTAATCGTTATTCGCACTTTTAATGTTAATTTAGTTGACATTAGATTGAGATTCCCTTAATCTGAATCTAATATGAATCCACACAAAGGCGTGTGGATTCCGGAGGCAACGGTGCCCTTTTCCGAATCATGGAGAAGGGATTTTTCTGTTTATTTTCAGGTGAGAGAGAGATAGGGGGGCAGCCCATGAGTAGAAGCAAACTGGTGATTATCGGGAATGGCATGGCTGGAGTGAAGTGTGTCGAAGAGATTATAGCACTGGAGCCTGATACGTATGAGATTGTAATCTACGGCAATGAACCCCGTCCCAACTACAATCGGATCATGTTATCAAAAGTATTGCAGGGTGAGCATTCGTTACAGGATATCATTATCAATGATTGGACTTGGTATGCCGAGCATCATATACGGCTATGTACAGGTGAAACGGTACACCGCATTGATACCCGTGGAAAATATATAGAGACGGAATCCGGACTAAAAGAAACCTATGATGTCCTGATTCTGGCGACAGGGTCTTCACCTTTTATCCCACCGATTCCGGGAATTGATAAAGAGCGGGTCATGTCCTTCCGAACGATTGACGATTGTACGCGCATGTCTGATTATTCTAAAACCTATCGCAAGGCCGCCGTCATTGGTGGTGGATTGCTTGGGCTGGAGGCTGCGCGCGGGTTACTGCATCTGGGCATGGAAGCTGTGGTGGTCCATAACGCACCTTACATTATGAACCGGCAGTTGGATCAGAAGGCTGCCGTGATGCTTCAGGAGGAACTTGAAGGGCAAGGTATGTCCTTTCTTTTGGCCAGAAATACGCAAAAAATCACCGGACGATCGCAGGCGCAGGGGCTGCTCTTCACAGATGGTTCCAAGCTTGAAGCTCAGGTTGTCATTGTCGCTGTAGGGATTCGGCCAAATGTGGATCTGGCCAGACGAAGTGGAATCGCAACCAATCGGGCAATTATGGTAGATGACTATATGCGCACCAGTGTACCGGATATCTACGCAGTTGGGGAATGTGCTGAACATCGGGGAATCAGTTATGGTCTGGTGGCCCCCTTATACGAACAGGGGAAGGTGCTCGCACGTACGCTCTGTGGACAGGAAACACCTGAATACAAAGGATCTATTCCCTACTCACAGTTGAAGGTATCGGGGGTTGATGTTTTCTCAGCGGGTGAGATCAGTGGGGAAGGCATGCAGACCGCAATTCAACATCTGGATGGCATTCAAGGCACATATAAAAAAGTGCTGATGCAGGCTGGAAAAGTGCGTGGAGCCATTTTATTTGGAGATACAACCGAAGGAACGGCATTGCTTGGACTTGTGCAACGGGACGCAGATGTGGCGGAATTGGCTCCGCGTGAAGGGGCTCCGGACCCGGCTGAGATGGCTGCTGCGGCATTACCCGCTCAGGAAACCGTATGTGCCTGCAACAATGTGACCAAGGCTACCATTATGAAAGCTATTCAGGAACAGGGTCTCGAGACGGTAGATCAGGTGAAGGAGCAGACCAAGGCGTCAGGTTCATGCGGTGGCTGTCGCCCGATGGTGGCTGCTCTGTTGAAACATACGCATAACCTGAAAAATAACGGGGGTACTGGCGTGGTAGCCACACCAGATAAACCTGCTCCAATGCCTGTGTGCAGTTGTACGGCGCTTGGGCATGCAGAACTGAAGGAAATACTGGCTAACATTGATGTTCTGGAGACAGAGCTACCAGACATATCTTTGATCTTTCAGAAGCTGGGTTGGGGTTCGGAGCTTGGTTGCACGGTATGTCGTCCCGTAATTCATTATTACTTACAGGTATCCGGTGGAACGATGGTTGTTCGAGAGATCGAAGCTCACTCAGAGGTTCAGGTGCGCTGGGATGATCAGATCCCGCTTTCATCCTATGCAAGAGATGCCAAGGGGTTGGCTGCACAACTTCGTGAGAGTTGGATCGGCGCTGCGATGCCGTCGCCGGTGAATATGGGAGTTGCACCAGGGCCCGGTTCGTTGGTGAGCGCACTGGTGCAGGATATTGGCTTGCTGGCTTCACCAGCTGGATGGGAGATCTACGCAGGCGGTCATGCAGAGCATCCGGTCAAACAAGGTGGCTTGATTGGGGTGGCTGAAACAGAGGTGCAAGCGGCCATACTCGCATCAGCCTGTCTTCAATGGTATCGCCAAACCGCTTGGTATGATGAGCCGTTATGGGCATGGACGGAACGATTGGGATTCATGTCGATTCGGGAAACGCTGCTGGATGACCAGTTACAGAAGGAACTTGCAGCTACACTTCAAGCTGATATATAGATGAAAGGCGGGGATGGAAAGATGGGATTATCCGTGAGTTCAGAACCAACAGCCTCCAAGCTGTATGTAAAGGAAACCCAGTGTCCGTATTGCAGTGTGCAGTGCAAGATGACTGTTGAAGAACTGGCTGCACCTGTTGCAGGCCAGCGTCGTGGTGAGTATACGGTTCAAGGTGTTCCGAATGAAGCCTCTCAGGGCAGGTTGTGTGTGAAGGGCATGAATGCTCATCAACATGCGCTCAGTGGTCAACGATTAATGCATCCGCTCATTCGTCGTAATGGCGAGCTTGAACCCTGTTCCTGGAAGGAGGCCATTCAGACCATCGCAGAGCGGTTTCAGGACTTGAGGGATTTATACGGAGCAGATACGGTCGGAGTATACGGAGGCGGATCTCTGACCAATGAAACAGCCTATCTGCTCGGTAAGTTCGCCAGAGTTGCATTGGGGACAAAATATATCGACTATAATGGACGGTTCTGTATGTCAGCTGCGGCTTCAGCTGGAAGTAAAGTGTTCGGGATGGATCGTGGGTTGACGTTCCGACTGTCTGATATTCCCAAGGCGGGCTGTATTGTACTCGCAGGCACCAATATTGCAGAATGCCAACCTACCCTGTTGCCCTACTTCAATCAGGCCAAGGAGAACGGGGCGTTCATTATCGTTATTGATCCACGCAAGACGGCAACCGCTGCCATTGCCGACCTTCATTTACAGGTGAAGCCTGGCATGGATGCTCTGCTGGCGGACAGCATGTTGAAGGTGATTATGGATGCCGGATTGGTGAAGCCTCATTTTATAGACAAACGAACGCATGGTTACGATCAATTGATACAAGGGTTGGCTGATCTGCAACTCGAACAGGCGGCACAAGCGTGCGGGGTTGATCTGGCGCTGATTCGTCAGGCGGCGATGGCATACGGTGAGGCAGAGACAGGCATGATCATGACAGCACGTGGTGTGGAGCAGCAGACGGATGGACATATGGCAGTGAGACACTTTTTGAACCTGGTGCTGGCAACTGGCAAAATTGGTAGAGAAGGCTGCGGATATGGTGCCATCACAGGTCAAGGCAATGGGCAGGGCGGACGGGAGCATGGTCAGAAGGCTGACCAGTTACCGGGTTATCGATCCATTGAAAATGAAGCCGATCGTGCCTATGTGGCATCCGTCTGGGGTGTGGACCCTGCAAGTTTGCCAGGCAAAGGGGTATCCGCCTACGAGATGATGGAGAAGGCCCATGATCAGGAGATTCGGGCGTTGCTTGTAATGGGCTCCAACCCGGTCGTATCCAACCCCAATGTGCGTTTGGTGGAAGAAGGTCTGCGCAAGCTGGACTTTCTGATCGTGGCAGACATGTTTCTGTCCGAGACAGCGCGAATGGCTGATCTGGTTCTGCCGGTTACATCTTATATGGAGAATGAAGGTACATTGACCAATCTGGAGGGGCGTGTTCTGCTCCGTGAACAGGGGCGGCCTGCGCCGGGAGAAACGCTCGATGATTGGGATATATTATGCCGGATTGCCGCAAAATTGGGTAAAGCTTCTTATTTTAAGTATGACACTGCTGAGGAAATCTTTAATGAGCTTCGGGTGGCGAGTCGTGGCGGAGTCGCTGATTACTATGGCATTACCTATGAGCGTTTGCGTAACGAGAAAGGCGTATACTGGCCGTGTTCTGCCCTGGAGGATCAGGGAGAAGGACTGCTGTTCGGTGAACGATTCGCTCACCCGGACGGCAAAGCGGCATTCACATTTGAATCCAGCCCGGGCTGGAATGATATATCTTCGGAGTTCCCCTTAATTCTCACCAATGGGCGTGTGCTGCCTCATTATCTTACAGGGGTGCAGACACATCGAAGTCCGGCACTGACAGCTCGTGAATTGGAGAACTTTGTTGAACTTCACCCGGCTACCGCTGCCCGTTATCGTATTCACGATGGAGAGTGGGTAGAGATTCAATCGACGTACGGAAGCTTCACGGTTCGTTCGCGCATCAAGGATTCCATTCGGGAGGATACCTTGTTCGTGCCGATGCATTGGGGCGGCATTCAGAATGTGAATCGGGCCACCAGACCAGAGCTAGATCCGTTCTGTCGGATGCCTGGGTTCAAGACAGCAGCTGTAACCATTCGACCGTTGCGTCTGGCGAGATGACTCATAAAATTACAGGTTACCGGCGACATAAACTGTTCTGATGTTAGCTTAGCGGCTGCGCAGTCCATATTTATATGAGACTGTGCGGCTTTTTTTGCGTATATGTACGCAAGTAGGCCCTAGTTCCGTGGTTCCACGTAAACATGAGGATTGGCTCATGAATATGGATTGAATTTTAGTTATGATGTTCATTAGGGGTACATATGTACGTATTTTATATTTTATTTAGAGACAGATAGTCATTTCGAGTTTAGGTTATTCCGCATCGTGGTATAGATATCGGGGCTTATGGAAGCTTCTTCAAATAGAGTAGGACAAGGGAGGGAATGCGGTGAACGTATGGATAACGGTAAAAAGTCTGGGCAAGCGCAAGCCGGTACTTGCCAAGCAAGCTGCCGAACTTCCGGAAACAACTCATACGTTAAGGCAGCTCATTGAGAACATTGTGGCTCTACAAGTAAAAGCTCTTCAGGACAAGAAACAACAGGCAGAATTGTTCGCCTACCTGATGCCGAATGATATTGAGGCGCAAGGAGCGGTGGGGAAAGTCGGGTTTGGCGCAGTATACAATGAGGGTGTTCCTGATCTGGAAGTTGCGATGGAGACAGCTATAACCGCATATGAGGATGGGTTATATAAAGTATTTCTCAACGATGAAGAATTGCAGGAGCTGGATGAGTCACTTGTTGTAGTAGACGGAGATAACGTGGTGTTTATTCGTTTTACAATGCTAGCCGGACGTCTGTGGTAGAGAACGATGAAGGAGGAGAACAGGATGAATCAGGAAGAGCAAGTACAGGTGTATATGGATGGATTGCAGGAAAGAGCCAAGTCGTTAACAGGGGTACAGCTTGAGCTGGCAGGCTATGTTGTGGAGATCGCCGGGTCTACGTATTTACGTGGAGACGAAAAGATGTTTTTGAATACTGATAAGTTGCTTGGAAGGTTGGCTGCAGAAACGCAGAAACCATTATTCGAGCCACTACTGGATGTGCTCCAGCATCTGGCGAGCGAGTCATTGGTTGCACGATTCCGTTATATCGCACAGCGTGCGACTCGTTTCCCATACAGTAACAACTATGAACGCCGCCCTTTCCGCACATCCGATCCGGAGCAGCATGTAGAACAAGTCATCCGTAAACTGATGGGATTGTTCCGTATGGAAATGAAAAATTTCTCGCTGGAAGAATATGTGTCACTTCGTGAGTACAAGCTGGATTATTTGCATGAGATCCGTTGGGTCCTGGCGGATTGTATCGCTTATGAACTGGATCATCAGGGCGGAGATATGAAGCAGGCGCTACATGATATTATCTATGGTGACAATCAGACGGCGCTGTTAACCCATGAAATGATCAAAGGTATATTCATGAGCGATCAGGCGGATGCCTATCAGATGGTGGGTGAGCTACTCGTTGCAGCAAGGTTGCAGGAAGGGCTTCGCCAAAGCATTGTGGAGCGGATGGATGAAGGGACACTGGAAGCCTATATTTACATATTAAAAATCATTATCGACAACAACCTGATTCGTTTCAGTTCCGTGGTAAGAGCGCTTGCCGTATGGACGGGGATCGGTATAGAAGCAGCCAACCAACGTGTTGCGGCACAGTTGATTGAACAGGCCTATCAGGCGCTTGTGCAACCAGAAGTACGCGAGGCCTGGCAACAGGAAGCTAACGCCAACAAACTCTTTATCAGTCTTTGGGCGACAGCGGTCATTGAAGAGAATGAATTGAAGAGCAAGATAATCGAGATTATGGATCAAGGTCAGTTATATCAGAAGATTGTTGCTCAATATGTACTGGCTAACAGCCAGAACAGGGAGCTTCGTTTGGACATTGCACGTCGTTATCTGGAGGCGCAGGATACCGAGTTGATGCACTGGATTGTGACCAACTATGATGCGATGTATATGTACAACTGGAGTTTCGAGAATGGAGAGAATCAGCGTAGCGTCTACGTGTGGCCATTGCCTGCTCTTGGAGATAAGGGCTTGCGGCGTCAGGATTTTGATCGGTTCAAACAGATGCTGGCTGCCATTCCAAAAGGCGGGTCAGGTGGACCATCGGGTGTACTTGAGTATGTTCACTACCGGATTGATACGGATGATGTAGTCAAGAAAATGTTATATTTGGCCGCTTATGATATGGACCCGGAATGGATCGGGGAGGTCATCGCAATCAAGGACCGTTTAAGCCCGGAACTGCGCGGAGAACTGTTGTCCCAGTTTGTTCAGCATCCCGATAATGAGGTGCAAAGACAGTTTGTGTTTGAGAGTTTGTCTGATAAAAGCATCAGTAATCGGGAGAGTGCACTCGCCAAAGCGAAGCTGCTCACATTGACGGTTGATGAGATGAAACAGATGGAGGCGTTGATAAAGCTCAAAACAGGCTCACTTCGTCAGAAGGTCATCCATGTATTGTTACTGCAACCCGTGGACCAATTGGAGGTCTCGCTGAAGCGACTTTTGCAGGCCAAGAGTGAACTGCAGCGCTTGGGTGCGCTAGAATTATTGACCGAGATTGCGGCAGATCCAGAGCGGATAGATCAGCAGGAGCAATTGCAGCCATTGGCGCAGCTGATTGAGACACCCACTGCCAAGGAACAGAAACTACTGGATAAGCTGACTGATCAGGGGAGACGTTACACAGTTTCTAATGGATTTGGTCTATTTGATCCGAAGCGACGTGAGCCATTGCTGGATGAGAAGCGTGATCTCAAGGGCCATAATCCGAAGGATATCTTTACACTCTCTCTGGATAAGACCAGACCATTTCTGGAGGGACTTAGTGAATTGGTGCATGAACACAGGGATTATGAGTATCAAGTGGAATACTACGCTGGCTATAAAGACACATTGTTAGTCGGAGCGAGTCTTCGCTCCAAGGTTCCGTATGGAGAGCGGAATGAAATGAAGCAGATGGAACAGTTCCCGCTTCATGACGTATGGGAGAACTATATTCAACATGCCGAGTTCAACAGTGTGGAACTGATGCAGCTATACATGGCTATACAGCTCGGGGAGTTCAATGGCAATTTGAGCGACCATTACAGTTATTTCCGTGAGCAGTATGACTATGACGAATTGCAGAAGATTCCGTTATTGGAAGGCTGGCGCAAGTCGTTTGCCGAACGGATCTATCCTCTGGATGACATCGAAAAGCTGCAGCAGATGCTGGATTTGTTAACGTATAAGGATCAGGTAGTGGCACTGATATCGGCGGCATTTCAGGATAGCGATCCGATCGACACGTTTGAAATAGCTGAGAAAACCTGGGCCTCCATCATCGCAAGTATGCCTGCTGATCGACTCGAAAAAGAGTCAGGCATGCTTCATATTCTGACTGGACCTTGGAATTATGTAGTTCGTGGCAAAATCCATGATGATAACAGCTTCAAACGTTTCTTCCAGACAGCTTACCAGTTCACCAGTCTTGTAGAGAGTAGTCAACCGCTGTCTTTACTGTCACTTGAAGATTTCCTGCGTGCGTACCAGTTGAACCTGATTGATGATCAAGAGATATATCGACAGGTGCTGGTTGGTGGGAATCGTCTGTTGTTTATTCGGGACTTAACATCCACTCGTACAGAAATGATCGCGAGTGATCCGAAGCTTGTTCAATTGCGAGATGCGGTGGTCGATCGCATTCTGGAGATTGAGCTGACCCGGGGAGAACTCTCTACAGAAGTAAGCACACTTGCCATGAAACTGGATCGAATTGAAGGCATGGAACACTGGGTACATCTAGTCTCGGCGATGGATCAGGATACATTTGTCCGTGGATATATCTATAGCTATGGAGACAACACAACACGTAAAGAGACGTTTAGCTATTTAATTCAGAATTGTCATCCACGGAATGGAGAAGATGATAAGCGTCTTGGGGAGTTGCTCCATAAGTATCCGGTGAATGAGAAAAAATTGCTGGAAGCAGCCATGTACGCCCCGCAGTGGATGGAGATTGTAGCGAAACATCTGGGATGGGAAGGTCTTCGCAGTGCAGCCTGGTACTTCCATGCCCATATTAATGAACGCTTTACTGCCGAGAAAGAAACCATCGTGGCCCACTATTCTCCAATCTCACCACAGGACTTTAATGAAGGTGCGTTTGATATCGCTTGGTTTGAAGAAGCCTATGCTGCTGTCGGGGAGGAACGGTTCAATCTGTTATACGATTGTGCCAAGTACATTTCCGGGGGATCTAATCACCGCAGATCCCAATTGTTCGCAGATGCTGCACTGGGCAAGCTTCGATTGGACGATATGCGTGAGTCCGTGTCAGACAAGCGAAACAAGGATCATTTGTTAACCTACAGTTTGATTCCATTCGCTGTAAATCGCGAACAGGATCTGCGTGAGCGATACGACTTCATTCAGAAGTTCCTGATGCAGAGCAAACAATTCGGTGCGCAACGCCGTGCCAGTGAAGGTGTGGCATCGCAGATTGCACTGGGCAATCTTGCTCGTAATGCAGGTTATGCCGATGTTACGCGGCTGATGTGGGACATGGAAGCACGTAAGTTGGATGAGATGAAATCCTTCTTTGAACCTCATGCATTGGATGCTGACACGACGGCACAATTGGTCATTGATGAGGAAGGCCAACCCGAGATGGTTATCGTTAGCAAAGGTAAGACACTCAAATCTGTACCTGCCCGGTTCAAAAAAGATGGATATATCGCTGAACTGAAAGAGCTGAAATCGGATCTGGTGGATCAGTATCGCCGGGCACGGCAGGAGCTGGAACGTTCGATGACTGCTGGAACGTCATTTACACGTGAGGAAATTGCCAGTCTGATGCAAAATCCGGTTATACAACCGCTGGTAAGAACACTTGTCTTCCAGTCAGGTGACAAGACTGGAAGATTCGATGTATCGTCCAGTGGTTTGGTTGCTCCAGGGCCGGAGGGTACGATCCAGGCACTATCGGAACAGGATCAACTGTTGATTGCTCATCCGCTTCATCTGTATCAGAGAGGAAGCTGGAGTGAATTCCAGCGGGATCTGTTCACCCGTCAGGAGCGTCAGCCGTTCAAGCAGGTATTCCGTGAGCTGTATCTTCCTAACGAGGACGAATTGGCTAATGGTACGGTGTCTCGCCGATATGCCGGGTATCAGATTCAACCGAAAAAAGCAGTAGCTCTGCTGAAAGGACGCCAATGGACTGTCAGTTATGAAGAAGGTCTGCAGAAGGTAAGTTATGAGCATAATCTGATTGCGAATCTCTATGCTATGGCAGATTGGTTCTCACCAGCAGATACCGAGGCACCTACCTTGGAGACGGTGCAGTTCTACGATCGCAAGAGCTACAAACCTGTAGCGCTGCAAGATGTGCCGCTGACGTTCTTCTCCGAAGTTATGCGTGATATCGATCTGGTGGTCAGCGTTGCACATGTGGGGGGCGTAGATCCGGAAGCTAGCCTGACAACAATCGAGATGCGCCACGTCATTGTGAACGAATCGTTGCGTCTGCTGAAGATCGACAATGTACGTTTGGACGGGAATTACGCACGAATTGATGGTGAATTAGGTGAGTATGCTGTTCATCTGGGGAGTGGTAATGTGTTCAAACAAGCCACAGGTGCACTTCATATCGTACCGGTGCACAGTCAGCATCGGGGTCGAATCTTCCTGCCATTCCTCGATGAAGATCCGAGAACAGCTGAGATTCTGTCCAAGGTGATGTTGCTCGCCGAAGATAAAAAGATCAAGGACCCGCAGATTCTTGCACAGTTACAGAACTAGAAGTGATTGAACAGAAGTGAGCCGCCCCTCTTGGGGCGGTTTTTTATTTGCTACTCCGATTTCAATGTAACTTCGAATCTCAATATAACGAGTGTAGAACAAGAATCATGGATGGAAAGTGAACAATATGGAGCAATTCCAACATAAAGGCAGCTGAAGAACCTGTTAAAAGGGACCTCAGCTGCTTTTATATTTTTGGATATTTCAATGGACCGGATTGGTTCCGTTTACAAATAGACTTAGGACCCAGAGTGTGTCGATATATTCCTTAATCTGATAATTAATTGCATTAATTGGTTGATCGGGAGTGGGTCGAACCGACTGTTTTTAAAAGTAAAGAATTTGTTCGAAAGTAGTTACGGAAATGTAAATAATTCGTTTTCTTGTTATGTTATCTGAATTGTTAACATGGTGATTCCAAAGAACTAGGCTTGTTTTAATCGGTCATTTACCAAATTTAAGGGGATGTAATTCATGATCATGTCGGCTATCGTTAGGAAGCGAAATCTGCTGACTTGCTTGCAGGCTGCAGTTTCAGAAGCCATGTGCAGGACGACCTGAATGCTTGAAAGACTGGGATCAAGCCAGTTCGCATTCCCTTGTATACATGTATTCAATATGTGCACAAGAAAAATGATCAAGAGAGAAGGAGAACTTACAACATGAACAGAAGACTCAATCTGATTTTCCTCAAACGATGGTTTATGTTATTAATCATCGTGGCGGTTGCGGCTATGCCGCTGCACGCCTTCGCCGCGGAGGCGGAATCTGGGGCCAATCGGCCTTGGATGAACAAATCTCTATCAGCGGAGGAACGTACCGAGCTGCTACTCAAGGAGATGACGCTGGAGGAGAAAGTTGGATTCGTAACCGGTAAAGTAAATAACTATTATGGTTTCTATAATGATGGATTGGAGCGCCTCGGCATTCCGGCATTACAGATGGCAGATGGACCCGCAGGAGTACGTGTGGCTAACCCGGATGTGCAGGACAAAAAGTCCACGGCATTGCCTGCACCCATCGCGCTTGCCGCTTCCTGGGATACCAATCTTGCCAAGAAATATGGCGATCTGATCGGTCAGGAAGCACATGATACAACACATAATGTAGTGCTCGGCCCTGGGCTGGATATTGCACGTACACCATGGGGTTCCCGGAACTTCGAATCTCTCGGGGAAGATCCGCTACTGGCTTCCGGCATGGGTGCAGCGTATGTGAACGGGATTCAAAGTAATCCAGTTATCGCTACAGCGAAACACTATATCCTGAACAACCAGGAGACGGAACGTTTCACGACCAATGCAACAGCCAGCGAACGTGCCATTCAGGAAGTCTATGCACGTCCGTTTCAGGCGATGGTCGAAAAAGCGGAGCTTGGTTCAGCAATGTGTTCATTTAACCAGGTGAACGGTACATATGCTTGTGAGAACAAGGAGATGCTGACCAATGTCCTTCGGGATCAGTTTGGCTTCGAAGGGTTTGTCATGAGTGACTACGGTGCAAACTTCAGCACAGCCAAATCCGCCAATGCGGGTCTTGATCTGGAGACACCGGGAGAGCCTTACGGCAAATGGGGAGACAAATTGCTGGAAGCCGTGAACAATGGCGAAGTCAGCGAGCAAACCATTGATGAGAAGGTTAGACGCATTTTGCTTCAAATGTTCGATAAAGGGCTGTTCGATAACCCTGTAACGAATACACAAATCAATGCCAAGAAAGACGGCAAACAGGCACGTGAAATTGCAGAAGAGAGCATGGTTCTTTTGCAAAACAACGATAATGTGCTGCCGCTGTCCAAGAAAAACGTGAAATCCATCGCTGTCATCGGTCCGGATGCAGATAACGCATCTGCTGCTGGTGGAGGTAGCAGTCTGGTTAATCCGACGTATACCGTAAGTCCACTTCAAGGCATTCGTAACCGTGCCGGTAACGGTGTGGATGTAAAATATGCTACCGGAACCGATCCTATCTCCGCAGGAGATGCATTTAATGGACCATCCGCCGTACCTTCTACTCTTTTATCACCAGCGGATGCTCAGGAAAGTGAAAGAGACTATGGTACAGATCGTGCGGAATACGGTCTGCGTGCTGAATACTGGACGAATAAAGATATGGAGGGTAATCCTTCTTTGGTCCGTACAGATCATCAGGTCAACATGAATCTTGGATTCTACAACTATGAAGGTTTTAACGCACAGTCTTCCAAGCTTCCAGTGACACCTACGAAATTCAATGCCAAAATGTCTGCTCGTTGGACAGGGGCGATCACAGCACCTCAAACGGGTGAATATAAACTGTCCCTGACCAGTCTAGGTTCTGCGAAACTATATGTGGATGATAAGTTACTCGTAGACAATCAAGGTGAAACATTGAGTACAACGAAGAAAGAAATCACATTCAAAGAAGGTGAGTCCCACAATATTCGAATTGAGTATCGTACGGATTTCCCGGTACAGACTAATCATGATATGGGTGCACAGGTTCGTTTTGGCTGGGAAGCTCCAGACGACGCTGTGGATATTAAAATGCAAAAAGCAGTTGAGGTGGCGAAAAAATCCGATGTTGCCGTCGTGGTAACTCGTACGTATGACAGTGAAGGTTACGTCGACCGTTCCGACCTGGAGCTGCCGAATAACCAGGAGCAGCTGATCCGCAAGGTAGCAGCAGCCAATCCCAAAACGATCGTGGTGCAAATGAGTGGTCGCGCTGTTGAAATGGATTCCTGGCAAAAAGAAGTGCCATCCATCGTTCAGGCTTGGTATGCAGGTCAGGAACAAGGTAATGCAGTGGCACGTGTGCTGTTTGGTGATGTGAATCCATCCGGTAAGTTGCCGGTGACGTTCCCATCAGATGATTCCCAGACCCCGGTATCCACTGCGGAACAATTCCCGGGTGTGAACGGGGTGGGCAACTATTCCGAGGGTATTTTTGTAGGGTACAAAGGATATGACAAAGAAGGCATGACACCGGCGTTTGCTTTTGGACACGGACTGTCGTATACCGATTTTAATTATCGTAATCTACATGTGAAGAACACTAGTAAAGGCGATAAGGAAACCGTAGAAGTATCCCTCAACCTGCGTAATACCGGTAAAGTTGACGGTGCAGAAGTTGTACAGGTCTATGTTGGCAATCTGCCAACCAAAGTCGAGACCCCGGAGAAACAACTTGCTGGCTGGGCGAAGGTAGATCTGAAAGCAGGCAAGCAACAACGGGTCAACATTCAACTGGATCGCAGCGCATTGTCCTACTGGGATGAAACATCCCATGAATGGGTAATGCCTAAGGGTAAAGTCCAAGTGTATGTTGGCAGTGCATCTGATGATATCCGTCTGACAGGCAGTGTGAATATCGGAAGCAAGTCCGGTAAATAAAAGTTCAATCAGGGAGATTGGAAGGTTGTTCTCCCAGTGAAGTTATTTCGTTAAATGCAGTTTGTTCTACTTCATATAGATTAGGAAAATGAGTCGTGGCCTAGTGGCCGCGGCTTTTTCCACAATGGAAGGAGAGTGAAGCATGATAAACATAGGTTGGCGAGAATATCTCAAACGATGGATGATCCTGTTGATCGCTGCTGTTTGTTTTGTCGGTATAGGAATCTGGCTTATCTTCAACCGAAGTGAACAACCCGCTCCGCCACCGGTTGTGGACAAACAGAGAACGGCCGAAGTTTGGTTAACCACGGGAGATCAGCAAAATCTGCTTGCACGACAGAAGCCCATTCCAATTACCGATCACCATGATGCAGACACAATTTCTTCAGTTTCTTCAACGCAGGAGCCAGACATTTCTTCGTCGGCGTTCACCATACAGATTGACCCGGACAAGACGTATCAGACCATGGATGGTTTTGGCGCAGCGATGACGGGTTCATCGGCACATCTGATCAACGAGCTCCCAGAGGAACAACAAGAGCGACTGCTGAAAGAACTGTTTACAACAGAAGGGCTGAACATGGATATGGTGCGTCATACGATTGGTGCCTCCGATTATTCGGTAGATGAATCAGGTGTAGCTTCGAGTTATACCTATGATGATATCGAGTCTGGCAAGGACTATGACATGGAATCCTTTTCGATCGAAAAGGATCAGGAAGTTGTGAACATGCTGGAGCGTGTAGCTGATTTGAAACCGGATCTTAACGTACTGGGCACACCGTGGACGGCCCCGGCCTGGATGAAGTATGGGGAGAAGACCACTAACGGTTGGTATCTGGATTACAATGATCCTCAGGTGTACGAAGCGTACGCAAGATATTTTGTGAAATATATCAAAGCTTATCAGACAAAGGACATTCCCATCTACGGGATCACGTTGCAAAATGAACCGGAGTTCACCTCGGACAAATATCCGAGTATGAGTATGGGAGCTGAAGAACAAGCGATGTTCATTCAGGATTATCTCGGCCCGGCTCTACAGGATGCGGGACTGGACACGCGAATCATCGCGTATGATCATAACTGGGATCAGGCGGTTGAATATACCGACAAGGTGCTTGGTGATGAGCAGGCTGCTGCTTATATCGATGGATCTGCTTTCCACTGTTATGCAGGTGATCCATCTGCCATGTCGGAAGTGCATGAGCGCTTCCCGGACAAAAATATTTATTTTACCGAATGTAGTGGTGGGGAGTGGAGTCCTGATTTTGGCGAGAATCTGAGCTGGCAGATGTCCAATCTCATCATTGGTGCACCTCGCAACTGGGCAAAAAATGTGCTGCTCTGGAACATCGCACTCGATCCGCAAGGTGGACCTACGAATGGTGGCTGTGAGAACTGTCGTGGGGTTGTGACGATTGACTCGGAGAATAATGAAATCATTAGAAATGTCGAGTATTATGCGTTAGGCCACATCAGCCGTTATGTACGTCCGGGAGCTTTGAGAGTTGCTTCCACGCAAGAACAGGGCAAGATCGAGAACGTAACCTTCCGCAATCCGGATGGAACGATGGTGCTGGTTGCAGCTAACACGGGTGAGGCAGAAGTTTCCTTTGATGTAGTCATAGATGGAGATTCATTTCGATATATACTGCCTTCCCAATCGGCAGCAACCTTCCGTTGGAAGCCAAAAACGGGGGTAGAACGTTGACTCAAGATTGGAAATTATGGGTACAGATTGAATGATGGACATGGTAAAATAAACGTAGAGTTATTTCAAATTTGATGTATTAAACAAGTCCGATCCCAGGATCGGGCTTTTACATAACCTTTACTTTTAATAGAAAAGGAGCATACGTTGGACATGTTAGTCGCTGCATATCGGGAACAGGATCATGACAAGTTGGTCGAGATTTGGGAGAGTTCTGTTCGGGCAACCCATACGTTTTTGGAAGAGCATCACATTCAGTTCTACAAAAAAGTGGTGAGTGATGTGTTGCAACAAAGACAAGTCGAGGTTTGGGAAGCGCTGAATACGGAGCAACAACCCGTGGGTTTTATTGGTGTGGATGATAACTTTATCGAGATGTTGTTTGTAGATCCGAGCCAACACGGACAGGGTCTGGGACGTCTGCTAATAAACCATACCTTCAAAATAAAAGGTCGTCACCTCAAGGTGGATGTTAATGAGCAGAATACTGGGGCAGCCCGATTCTATGAAAAGATGGGATTTGTACAGACAGGTCGTTCCGAATTGGATAGTTCCGGTAATCCGTTTCCGCTGTTGCATCTGGAGATCAGACAGGAAGAGGCCGAGAGATTGTCGTAATGGATAGACCATGAGTTATAAATGACCAGGATGAGGAGTGTGCAGGATGACACAGATCAAGGTGACACCGGAACAACTGGAGACGGTCAGTGGGCAGTTCGCTCAGGCACATCAGCAATTATCGGGCTTCATGTCCACATTGGACGGCAAGATGAGTGTCATGCGGAGCAACTGGGATGGCATGGAGCGTGAGCGTTTTTATAACGATTATTCAACGGCTCAAGGCACGATGAAATCTGTTCTGGAACTGGTTCTGTCCATTCAGTCGGAGCTTAAGAAGATTGCCGAGCGTTTCCGCACGACAGATGAAGAGGCGGTGAGCCAGGCAATCTTGACGGCGCTGACCGCAGCGCGGGCGCTATCAACCATGGGCAAAAATAAAGGCGATGATCTGGACAAAACGCCAGGTCCACCAAAGAACATGGATGAATGGGATGAGAAGGATGCCGAGAAATACCAGAACTATGAGGAAATGCTGAAGAAAGCCAAAGAGATGGGTGACGAAGAACTGGCGCAACAGATTCAGGCCAGCATGAACATCATTCGGCTTCAGTATGAAGATGTAATCTATCAGACTGACCCCAATACGGGCAAGACGGTGAAAATTACCGAGGATTCCATCGTAGGTACGTATCAGGTGAAAAGCGACAAGGGCGAAACAACCACCATCAGTCTGGATAAACAGGGCAATGTGGTGGACTATAGCAAGGATACGGAAAAGTATAGGTATTCGGAGCAAACGCACACGACCAGTCAAGGCGAGCATCTCTTTGGCAAAGCAGCACAAACCGCTACAGCCTACGGGATTGGTCTGCTGCTCACAAGCAAGACGGGCTCTGCCTTTACAGAACATGCCACTGGACTTGGTTCTTCCTTCGTTGCGGACAAGTTCCTGTTCTCTGTGCCGGAAGAAGGCGAGACACGTACGATGATTTACCGTACCAATAAGGAGACGGGCAAAATTGAGAATATGATCGTGGTCACGCGCGGCGACAACGATATTGAATATACTCCGTGGCGGGAGTACTTCTAACCCACTGCATGGAGCCATGTGATTGTGTATCACATGGCTATGCGTGTGGAGGGCAGGCGGCTTATCCGTGAGCCTGCCTATAGAGAAACACCCCGGCAACCTTTTCCCTGAGATGGAAAGGATGCCGGGGTGTTTTGGATTCTTCTTACCGATTCGCCACGGTCGAAGGACCGGGCCGGAAGGATGGATTTTTTTGCCAGAGATTAATGTGTCTCTTCATCCAGAAACGGTTTGTTCACCGCATAATACATAAAGCCCATCAGCAGCACACCACCCACCAGATTACCCAATGTCACGGGAACCAGGTTGTGAATCACACCTTCAATTGAGATCGTCCCCGGATGGTTCAGCACGAGTGCAATCGCGAACGTACACATATTGGCGATGCTGTGCTCGTATCCCGAGATGAAGAAGCAGAACACAAAGAGCATCATGGCAAACATTTTGGCTCCATTCTCCTTCATGAACATCGGGACAAAGAACGCCATACATACAAGCCAGTTACACAGAATTCCGCGGAAAAAGAGTTGCATGGTTGGAACTTCCATTTTGTGTTCTACCACGCTTAACAGAAAACCATTCACCTGAGACGAGTCGAACAATCCGGTCAGGTAGATTAACAGGGCAAACACAGCTGCGCCCATCAGGTTACCGCTATAACTCGCAATCCACAGCTTGATCACTTCGAACCAGCGCAGTTTCTTGCGCAACGCCGCATACGTGTAATAAAACGTATTGCCCGTGAACAGGTCACCCCCGCCATAGGCGATCAGAATGATGGCCGCGCCAAACGTAATTGCCGCCATCGGATAGGTAAACGGGGACTGCTCCATATAAAAGAAGTTACCTGTCTTAAACGCCACGATGACGCCGAATCCGATAAACATACTGGCCAGCATGGAGCGTGCGAGGTACCTGATTAAACTTTGTTTGTAAATCTTGTGTTTCTTCAGAGCTAGTTGTTCCACGTTGCGTAAAGCTTCCGTTTCCATAATTCTCCTCCAATAGCATGGTGTCTTGCTTACCATTATAACGAAATTATGGAAATTGGGGAGGGTAAACTTGGTTTATTGATTATTACTTCGTTGTTTCGAATGCAGTACCCGTATTGCAGAAGAGCCAAAATCAGGATCGGATTGAAGCGATTCTAACGCGGATGCTGCACCATTAACTTGTTGATGTGCAACAAGAATAGCAAAGGCCGCTCCTCTGACCAATATGTTTTCTTCACCACTGATTTCGTTAAAATCAGGGTGTTCATTGTTGTTATTATGATTCATATCAGACATGTCAGACATATCCTATCGTTCATCTCCTGAAGAATATTAAGATTGGGGTGGAAGAATGATTGGACGGGAAGCCAAGGCTTCTTCCACAATCTGTTCAGGCGTCAGGTCTCGATCATCCCAGAAAATCAGATTACTGATCTCCGCATGTGGTACCTGCTGCTGTAGCTCCGTCAACATGTCATCCAACTCGGCTTCCGTTCCTTCAGAGTCCATCAGTTTGCGAACCAATTCTACCCAATGTAATCTATTGTCCATATCGATACCTCCTGAATGATTCATAGTGTGAACAAATTAGTCATTTCATGGGTTGATTCAATGGATCATACGTAATGAGCGCCGGAAAAAAATTGGGCTCAAGCATCAGACTAATGCGTTGTTCGTCTTGATCAGTATAAGAAATGATATAGTTTCCGAAATGAGACTCGTAGATGAAGTCTTGGAATTGAAAGGAATGTTCGGGATACTTTATCTTCACATATAACGTAGTAACTCCTCGGGCTAAGGTTTCTTTTAACATAGGAATTTGGGCCACAATGATAATAGCAATAAGGACAATTAGTATACGTTTAGCGAGACGGGTCAGATGGATTCACCCCATTATCTAAATCAATTTTCAACAATTCATGAAGGCCCATCTCAAAATAGATATCACTCCATAAGGATAGCCAGATTACCAAATTGCTCGCCTTTTTCCATACGTTCGAACGCTTTCGCTGCGTCCTGTAACGGATATACGCCATCAATTACAGGATGTATGTCATGTTGCTCCACGAATTGCAGCATCTGGATAAACTCCTCACGGCTGCCCATAGAGGTGCCGATCAGACTGATCTGCGGGAAGAAGATAGAGCGAATCGGTAGGGTCAGATCATCCCCCGAGCTTGCACCATACATCACGATACTTCCACCTGGTCTGATTATATCAAAATATTTGGGGAACATGGCTTGTCCGATGCTATCCAAGATGATGTCCACAGGTTCCAGATCGTTCTGCGTACTCCAATCGGCATGACTATCCAATGCATGGGTAGCACCCAAGCGCAGTGCCTCATTTCTTTTGGCTTCACTTCTGGATGTGACGGTCACCTTGGCACCAGCCGCAACCGCCATGAGCAGGGCATAGGTTGCAACACCACCGCCAATACCGGGAATGAGCACATGTTCACCTTTCTTCAATACACCGCGAGTAAATAAGGCGCGATAGGCCGTCAGCGCTGAAAGGGACAGCACACCTGCTTCCTCCCAGGATAGGTGGGCTGGCTTAGGCAGGGCATTTTCAGCAGGCAACGTTATATATTGCGCGAGTGTTCCATCCGTAGGGCCACCAACAATATCGGGTACGGTCGGCACTTCAGATGCATGTTCCCAACCGAGTGTAGGATGGATAATGACTTCATCTCCTATCGCGAACCCTCTTACGCTTTCGCCAATCGCTACGACAATACCTGCTCCATCGGAACCGGGAACGAGTGGGATGTCCTGAGGGCCGCGTCCTGCCATGATGAATAGATCCCGATGATTGATACCAGCGGATTTTAATTGAATCTGCACTTCCCCGGCTTCTGGTGCCCGAGAGATTGACTCTGTATATTGAAGACCTGCAAGGCCGCTCTGGGCCGAATGGACAATAGCTTTCATGTTCAATATTCCTCCTGTCTATGTAGCCAGACTTCACTACTGAGCCTCATTGTACAGACGGAGCAGATTCACGTAAAATGAACAAAAATGATTGTCAGTATCATTAAAAATAATAGATAAGCACTTTGCATGAATCGGATGATGCAGAATGCCGATATAACGACGAGCAGGTGATCAGGGTATGGATGCAGGTGATTTGAAAATATTTCAGGCGGTTGCCCGCGAAGGTAGTATCAGTAAAGCTGCGCTCTCACTTAATTATGTGCAGTCCAATGTAACAGCACGGATTAAACAGTTGGAGAACCAACTGCAAGTACCGCTATTTCATCGTTCCAATCGGGGGATGTCGCTTACACCAGCAGGCGAGAATCTGCTTGGGTATGCGGATAGAATATTAGAATTATTATATGAAGCAGAGCATGCCACGCAAGTGGGTAACCCACCAGCTGGCATGCTTCGTCTGGGTGCCATAGAGACAGCAACTTCTACTTTTCTGACGCCGCTCTTGGCTGAATATACTTCATGCTACCCGGAAGTACAGCATTCGCTTGTCACGGGTGGGACCCATGAACTGAACCAGAAGGTTATCCAACATGAATTGCATGGAGCCTTAATATATGGGCCGATTGATCATCCTGAGCTGAATTATATGAAGATGTATGACGAGGAATTGGTGTTGATCGCTGAACCTGGAGTACATGAGATGTACACGTTATTGTCCAGGCCGATGTTGTTTTTTGAGATCGGATGCACTCATCGCACTCAGGCGGAATCCTTTTTGAACGATCAGGGTATCCACACGCTTAACATCATGGAATATGGAACACTGGACACGATTCTGAATGGTGTATCTGCCGGGCTCGGCGTATCATTGCTGCCACGTTCTTCGGTTACCAAAGCAGAATTAAGAGGTGAGATCGCGGTGATGTCTTTGCCTGATCCCTATTGTCGGTTGGAAGTAGGATTTGTGTATTCCCGTGGTGAACATATATCTAGTGCACTCAGCGCTTTGGTTGAGATTATTACAGAACCAGACCTATAAGAGGTTGTTCAAAAGTCCGTTTATGAACATGCACTATAAAGGAGTGAGTGATCTTGAAAGAAACTGCGTTAACGTTGGGTGATGCATTTAATCAGGCAGACTTTATTGTAGGTGGTCATGGCAGTCGCCAAGTGAAGGTACTTCAGAACGTACTGGACCAGATCGATGGGGAGTTGTTCAGTGACCACTACGGGAACGGCCCACTCATTGAAGAATTTCAGCAACAGATGGCTGACGTTCTTGGCAAGGAATCGGCGGTATTTTTTCCAAGTGGAACGATGGCGCAGCAGATTGCATTACGGATCTGGTGTGACCGCAAAGATGTAAAACGAGTAGCTTACCACCCTCTGTGTCATCTTGAAATCCATGAGGAAGACGGACTGAAAGAGTTGCATCAGATTGAATCAATTTTACTTGCGGACAAGGATCGTTTGATTCGTTTGGAAGATGTACAAGCGCTTGATCAGGACATTGCCTGTCTGCTGTTGGAACTTCCGCAACGCGAGATTGGTGGGCAATTACCGGCGTATGAAGAACTGGAAGCGATCTCGGCCTATTGCCGTGAACGCGGGATTAAGCTGCATCTGGACGGGGCACGCCTGTTTGAGATTACTCCCTATTATCAGAAAACACCTGCGGAGATTTGCAGTTTGTTTGATACGGTGTATGTATCCTTTTATAAAGGCATTGGAGGTATTGCGGGGGCTATATTGGCGGGTGATCCGGATGTGATGCAAGAATCGAAAGTATGGAAACGTCGGCACGGTGGAGATCTGATCGGCCTGTATCCGTATATTCTGAGTTCTCAGTATTATTACAATGAACGGATTGGCAAAATGGAGTTGTATTACGAGCAGGCTCAAGAACTCGCCTCCCTACTGAATGCGTGTCACGGGATACATACCTTACCCGAGGTACCGGTATCCAATATGTTTCATGTGCACTTTGCGCTCGCTGCTGCCGAAGTTGAACCAATTCTTGTGCAAATGGCTCAACAGTATGGCATAGGATTGACTTCATATCTGAACAAAACAAGTGGGAACAGCTGTGCCTTTGAATTGTCTACGGGTGATCGTTATGAGAAAGTTCCTCAGGACAAGCTGCGTGCAGCACTGGAATGGCTGGATGAAGAGTTGCGTAAACAGGTGAGATAAAAAGTTAATTTTAATGTTCGACTCTTTTTTGGGTAAGGTGTTGCGCTTCAAGGAGAACTATTGAATTCACAACGGCTGATCAGTGGAGAAAAGTACCTTAAGGGGGAGTTCAAGTGACGTCGATAGAATTGGAACCGATTCGTGATCTTTTGGTGAAGGCCTACGATACAACAATGGGAGATGGGTGTACTCCTGAGAAACAACAGAGCATTGAGGATTTTGAGCAAAAGCATAATGTAAAACTGCCCGCAGCGTATCGCGCACTTTTACTTGAGTTCGGTGCATGTAACTTCGGCGACCCTGCCTTGTATTCGGTGAAAGAACTGAGCTGGGCTTATCCGGATTTTTTGGAAGTATACCGTGAATATGAGAAAGAATACGAGCTGCCAGCTGACCTCCAGCCTTTCCCGATTGGTGGATTTGGTGAAGGAAGTATGGCTATACTGGATCAAAATTCAGGCAAGGTGCTGATGTTGATCCACGATGCAGGGGAAACTCCTCTGCGGGAGATTGCTGTGGACTTTAATGAATTGATGACGATGCTGGCTGAGTCGGCAATCTGGGTTCAGGAACAGATGAATTAACAAGGTAGACGGAAGGATGCGCAATCGGCTTATGGATATTCGGAAGTTAAGATACTTTATCACGGTGGCAGAAGAACTTCATTTTCACCGTGCAGCGGAAAAATTAAATATGACGCAACCACCGCTGAGCCAGCAGATTCAGAATTTAGAGGATGAGCTTGGCGTGAAGTTGTTGGAGCGCACCAGAAAAATGGTTCGTCTCACCCCGGCAGGTGCGGTATTTCTGGAACAGGCCAGGCTAATTATGGCCCAGCTCGAACGATCCATTCAGCTTACGCAAAAAGCAGATCAGGGCATCATCGGGCATATAACCATAGCCTTTGTGGATTCGGCTTCGGGGAGCATTATGGTGGATGTTCTTAGGAAATTTCGCGCTGCGTATCCTCAGATTGAATTGACGCTGCGTGAGATGACTTCATCCCAACAATTGCAGGCACTGGAAGACGGACAGATCCATATTGGATTTTTGCGATATGAGGAAGATACTCGTCATGTTTCGTTCCGCCCCTGCCAGATGGAAACGTTGATTGCCGTATTGCCAGATCATCACCCGATGGCTTCTCAGACTCAAGTTTCAATTCGAGAACTGGCGGACGAAGATTTTATTTTATTCCCACGGCATCTGGGTTCTCCGTTCCATCGTCTCGTTCTGGATTATTGCAGGGAGCATGGCGTAGATCCTCGAATTACGCAGGAAGCGATCCAAATGTATACGATTGTGAATCTCGTTGCGGCTGGCATGGGCATTTCCATTGTTCCGTCCTCGGTGGATGTGTTCCAGCGTAAGGGTGTAGTCTTTCTCCCATTACAAGAAAATCCGCCCTCCGTACCGTTGTATACGGCATGGCGGACGGATATGAATCAGGAAGTAGTGTCCCGCTTTATGGGCATTGTTGATGAATGTGTTTAACCCGTCTTGGCTGGATCACGCTCAATCCACGGATTCAGTATTTCATCAATACGAGACATGATCGCAGAGTCCAGTTTCACACCAGAAGCTTTTACATTTTCAAGTACCTGCTCCGGCCGGGATGCACCGATAATAACGGAACTGACATACGAATGTTGTAGAACCCACGCCACAGCGAGTTGGGGGAGAGTTAGACCAATCTCTTTAGCGAGTGGAACAAGCTGTTGCACAGCGGTAAGAACATCTTCACGTAGCCACTGACCAGCCAGTTTATTGAAAAAGGGTGCTCCTGCCTCAGCAGTTGCACGTGATCCGGTGGGCAATGCTTCGTTAGGCGCATATTTGCCTGATAGTATACCCTGAGCCAGAGGAGACCATGTAATCTGTCCAAGTCCTGCTTGGTCGCTTGCAGGTACCACTTCTTGCTCAATCACACGCCACAACATCGAATATTGGGGCTGACTTGCAATGAAGGGTATATGAAGTTCCTTCGCCAAAGCGGCTCCTCGTGCAATCTGATCCGCGTTCCATTCACTTACGCCAATGTAATGGACTTTGCCCTGACGCACCAAATCGGAGAATGCCAGAAACGTCTCTTCCAGCGGAGTGTTGTAATCATAACGGTGAGCGTAATAGACATCGATATAATCCGTCTGTAACCGCCGTAATGAACCATTGCAGGCTTCCATGATGTGTTTACGTGAAAGTCCGCGGTCATTATGACCTGTGCCGGTTGGGTGACAGACTTTGGTGCATAGTTCAATACTTTCTCTTCGTACATCCTTAAGAGCCTGTCCTAACACAGATTCTGCCTTGGTATTGGAGTACACATCTGCGGTATCAAATGTGGTAATACCTGCATCCAATGCGGTTCGCACACAAGCTTCTGCTATTCCATCCTCGACTTGAGCTCCATGCGTAATCCAGTTGCCGAGTGAAATCTCACTGACGGTTAATCCACTGTTTCCTAATTTGCGATATTCCATTCATGTCGCCTCCCTAAGTCATCTGGACTCCATTGTAACAATGGCAGATTAATAGGTGAAATATCTTTTAACCTCATCTTTGATACGAAAAAAGTATCAGTGAATCTATATTTTCTCCTGGAGGTATTTGCGATAGAGAGCAGGCGTAATTTCCTCGAACTTTTTGAATATTTTGATAAAATATCCCGATTCATTAAATCCCAGCTCATCACTGATCTGTGAGACAGGCATGTCGGTGACCTCCAGCAATTGTTTGGCCCACTTAATTTTGAGTTTAGCCAGGTAGGTAGTAAAGTTCTCACCCGTTTCCTTGGCAAATAGTCTGCTGAAATAACTCGGACTCAGGTGGCATAGATCGGCCATTTGTTTGAGTGAAACTTGTTCACTCTTGTGACTGTGAATGTATTCAAAAGCAGGCTGAAGCACCGGGCTGGAGCTTTCCGTGTCACTTGGGCTGTTCTTCAGATAAGCATCCGCTATCGCATTGGTCATCTCTTTTTTGATCGACTCGATATTACGAATGGAGTAACCCGGCAGAATGGTGGAGAGGTTTAGAGTCTCCTGACTGCCTGAAGCTTTTTCGAACATTTCAACTAACAGATTTTTGCTTAGCGCTTCTTCCACAATGTAGTTGCAGAGCAGGGATAACATGTTAGAGATTTTCACAATCTCTTCATAGGTCATCACAGGTAGCTGGGCGTAATCATCCTTTAATTCCTCCAGCTTGGCTGCATGCATGGGTACGTTTTTGGACGTGACAATTTGCTCCAAGTCGCTACCCTTTTCAGGATCGGCGAGTTTTACTTGTCCTGCCATGACGGCGCCGATATATTTGCCATCAATCGTGATCGGAATCGCGATATCTATAATATTGAAATGGCATAAATACACATAAGGTTCATTCAATCGGACCGCTTCCAGACCACCGCGTGAATCACATTTTTGACAGTAGGGGAGAAGCTCCGGGTCTTTACGGACATTCTGGCAGAAAGCCTGACAGCTACTGTGACTGGTTACGGGAATGCCTTTATAATCAACGGTGAGGATCGCCAGTTTGGTTACTGTTGCGAGAGAATCTTGTAGACGCTTCCATTTATTAAGGTCCAGAATTTTATTGATATGCAGATATTCTTTGATCATTGGTGCAACCTCCATAGGCTAACCAGATTCATAATTTAGGCCGTTAAAAGTTAGCAAGTTGTACATATTAAGATGTAATGATGACGGGTAATGTATAATGGGAGGTCAAAATTCAACCATCTCATGACAATAAGATACCATGATTGTGCCAAAAAGCAAAAAAATACGATTGTAAATTATAATAATTTGTTATCAAAGTCCACTGCAAACCTGTTGCTCATGCGTTATATTAAGGTCAATTGTAAGAAATTAAAATTTGATGTAATCACTACACTATTTCATATCCTTAGGAGGCATATAATATTATGAGAAAAGCATTTATCAGCCCAACTAAATATGTACAAGGCGAAGACGAGTTGTTGAACCTGGGGTACTTTGTTAAATCCTTCGGAGAATCTGCTTTGCTGATTGCACATCCCGATGATGTACAGCGTGTCAAAGCTAAGCTGGATGCAACAGCCGAGAAATTTAATATTACGTTTGTTGAAAGCGGTTTTAAAGGGGAATGTTCCCGTGAGGAAGTTGCTCGTCTGCAAGCGATCGCGAAGGAAAAAGGATGTGACTCTACCATCGGTCTTGGTGGTGGTAAAGCCATTGATGCGGCTAAATGTGTAGCTGAAGGCGAAGCACTGATCATCTGCCCAACGATTGCGGCAACAGACGCACCGACAAGTCACTCCGCTGTATTGTACACACCGGATGGTTCTTTTGATGACTATGCTTACTTCAAACAAAGCCCAAGTGTGGTACTCGTTGATACAACGGTAATTGCTAATGCACCAACCCGTTTCCTCGTATCCGGTATGGGAGATGCGCTCTCTACATACTTCGAAGCAAGAGCAACAGCGAAATCTTATTCCCGTGTAAACGCAAGTCTGCCAATGGGTTCCCGCGAAGGATATACACCTTCTGCTGTGGGTACCAATGCGGCGCTTGCACTGGCAAAATTGTGTTATGAAATGCTGCTGACTGATGGTGCAAAAGCAAAAGTAGCGAGTGACAGCAACGTTGTGACACAAGCGCTGGAAAATATCGTTGAGACCAACATTCTGTTATCTGGTCTTGGATTCGAAAGTGGCGGACTGGCCGCAGCACATGCAATTCACAACGGTTTGACTGTTCTGGAAGGCACACATCATTTCTTCCATGGTGAAAAAGTATCCTTCGGTACAATCGCACAGCTCGTCCTTGAAAATGCACCAACTGAAGAGCTGCATGAAGTCATGGACTTCTGTCTCGAAGTGGGACTGCCGATCAGCTTGGCGGATATCGGTGTAGATACGATTAGTCAGGAAGAACTGTTGAAAGTGGCAGAGATCGCTTGTATTCCGGAAGAATCCATTCACGCCATGCCGTTCCCAATCACCGTTCCTGAAGTAGCTGCTGCCATTGCAGCGGCTGACCGCATGGGCCGTGAGTACAAATCAGCTCGCCGGGAGGTAAAATAATGAAGAAAATTATTAACCAGGCCGAACATGTTGTTATGGAAATGTGCAACGGGATTGCGCTTGCACACCCGGAGCTTGAATTTCTGAAAAAATATAAAGTCATCAAGCGCAGAGAGATTCAGGCCGATAAAGTCAGCCTGATCAGTGGCGGAGGCAGCGGACATGAACCGGCTCACGCTGGTTATGTCGGTAAAGGCATGCTGGATGCAGCGGTGTGTGGAGATGTATTCGCATCTCCTTCCCAAATCCAGGTGTATCAAGCGATCAAGGCAACAGCCAGCAACAAGGGGACACTCCTGATCATCAAGAACTACAGCGGCGACATGATGAATTTCAAGAATGCAGCACATCTGGCTGAAGAAGATGGCATCAACGTACAGTATGTACGTGTTGAGGATGACATCGCTGTACAAGACAGTTTGTATACCGTTGGGCGTCGCGGCGTTGCCGGAACTGTACTGGTTCACAAGATCGCCGGAGCAGCAGCCGAAGAAGGCCGCAGTCTGGCAGATGTGAAATCCGTTGCTGAGAAAGCAGCTCAGAGCGTGCGCAGTATTGGTTTTGGATTCACATCCTGTACCGTGCCAGCCAAAGGCACGCCTACATTCGAAATTGCTGAAGATGAGATGGAATTCGGCGTAGGGATACATGGTGAGCCAGGGATTCGCCGTGAGAAATTGGTATCAGCGGATGAGTTGGCAGGACGTATGGTCGAAGCATTGCTCGCAGATATGAAGCTGGATAAGGATGCATCCGCTGAGATTGCGGTGCTGGTGAATGGTTTTGGTGCAACGCCACTGCAAGAACTATACCTGCTCAACAATTCCGTTCAGCGTGAGCTTGCTGGACATGCAGGTCTGAAGGTCGCTACTACGTTTGTAGGCAACTACATGACAAGTATCGATATGGCGGGTGCGTCGGTTACGATCCTGAAACTGGATGATGAACTAAAAACGCTGTTGTTCAAGGAAAGTGATACACCTGCATTTAAAGTATCCGGCCCTCCAGCAGCACAAGTGGCGTATTCCGAAGCGCTGGAAGCTGTTGTGGGTGAAGACGCTCCTGTATCTTACGAAGTGGAGACGGATGCATCAGCTGCGGTCATCAAAGGCAATCAATTTTCACTGGACAATGTCGTCTATCTGATCGATAAAATGGGTGAGATCATCATCAAGAATGAAGTACCATTCTGTGAATTGGATTCCCATGCCGGTGATGGCGATTTCGGTATGAGTGTGGCAAAAGGCTTCCGCCAGTTGAAACGCGAATGGAATCACATCATTAACGAAGATAAAAAAGACATTGGATCATTCCTCGATGCATGTTCCTTGGTCATCATGGAATATTGTGGTGGCGCATCTGGCCCGATCTGGGGTTCAGCATTCCGTGCAGCTGGCAAAGCTGTAGGGGATAAACAGCAATTAAACGTTGCTGAATTTGCTGAGATGATCCATGCAGCCGTACAAGGGATTCAGTCTACAGGAGAACGTTCCTTCGGACGTGGCGCCGTTGTAGGTGATAAAACCTTGATCGATGCACTCGTTCCGTGTGCCGATTCCTGGACTCAAAGTGCGGAGTCTGGCGATGACTTCAAAACAACATTTGCCAAAGGTGCAGCAGCAGCCGTTGAAGGTGCGAAGAAAACCGAAGACATCGTGGCACGTATGGGACGTGCAGGTGCCGTCGGTGATCGTAGTCTGGGCTACCCGGATGCTGGTGCGTATGCGCTGGGTGTTATTTTCACAGAATTATCTGAGTCGATGAAATAAGAATGTTGGTGAAAAATCAGATCATTTCGATGAGAAATATAAAAATATAAAGTGTTCTTACCGCAAAAGAAGTATCACACAGTGATGCTTCTTTTTTTGTATTGAAATGTCGATTTTTATGCATATAAATACATACAATGGAATATTTGGTTCATAATTTCGCCATGAATTAAAACAATTAGGTTGTTGAAAATGCCTTCTAACTTGTTATAATATAACCTATTGATATTGATAATCACTATCATTTGTTGTTTTGTTGCTCAGCACTACAGTGAAAAGGGGTTAAGTTTTTCTCTAAAATTTACGTCTGAGGAGGTATATGATACTGAGTTTATCCAACACAGTACGCTGCGTTGGAATCCAAATTTTCTAAATCTAGGGGGATATAAATTAAATGAGAAAGTCTATTTATTCAAAATTAATGTTTATCATGGTTGCAGCTTTAACTTTGGTGTTGGCAGCTTGTTCAAGTAATGAACCTGCTTCGACGGATACTGCTAATACAGAGGCTGCAACTTCCGATGCTGTTACTACAGCTACAGCCACAACAGTTGAAATTACGGATGCTCATGGAACGGTAACTGTGCCTGTAAATCCAACGAAGGTCGTTGCTCTGGATAACAGAACATTTGAGACTCTGTCCACTTGGGGCGTCAAATTGGCAGCAGCGCCGAAGGATGTAATGCCTGCGGATTCACCATATGTGGCGGATGAATCGGTACAAAATATTGGGAATCACCGCGAACCAAACCTTGAACTATTGGCATCAATACAGCCTGACCTTGTCATTGTTGGTCAACGGTTTGCTAGCTACTATGAAGACATCAAAAAATTAGTACCTAATGCAGCAGTGATCGACCTTAATATTGAGCTTGAAGAAACAGCATCACCTGGAGAAAACTTTGTTAATGGACTTAAAGATGCAACAACCAATTTGGGAAAAGTTTTTGAGAAGCAAGAAGAAGCTGCCCAACTGATTGCTGATTTTGATAAAGCTATTGAAGAAGCTAAGGCCGCTTATAACGGTGAAGGTAAAATTATGAGTGTTGTCGTTTCTGGTGGAAACATCGGTTTCTCGGCTCCTCTTACTGGACGTGTGTGGGGACCATTGTATGATATTTTCGGCTGGGTTCCGGCACTAGAAGTGGACAAATCTTCTTCTGATCATCAAGGTGATGATATTTCTGTTGAAGCGATTGCTCAAAGTAATCCGGATTGGATTTTCGTACTGGATCGGGATGCAGCTGTATCTGCTGAAGAAGGTGCCGTTCCGGCTCAAGACGTTATTGATAACTCACCTGCTCTGAAAAACACCACTGCTATTACTCAAAAACAAATCGTTTATGCTCCAAACGATACGTACACCAATGAATCCATCCAAACTTTCTTGGAGTTGATTAACAACCTTACGAAAGCTTTAGCTAAACAGTAAAAAGGAGTATGCTGCAGTGCAGAAAAATTTAATACCAAAATTAGCTGGGGTTGAGAATTCTCAACCCCAGCGTCATAATCCCAAAAAGCTATGGACCATACCTTTTATCATTGCGATTATAGCCACTATTATTTTAGGCATTACATCACTGCTTATTGGAGTCTATGACATACGAGGACAAGCGGATGGAATGGAGATGTTCTTCATTACTCGTGTCCCAAGAACTGTTGCATTAATGCTTACCGGTGCCGCCATGGCAATGGCAGGACTGGTCATGCAGCTTATTACACAGAATCGCTTGGTGGAACCTACGACAACAGGAACAATGGAATGGTCAGGACTGGGGATCATGTTTATTTATCTGGTCTTTCCTGCTCCGAGCTTAACGCTAAGAATGACTGGTGCAATCATTTTTTCTTTTATAGGAACGATGATTTTTTTTATGTTTCTGAAGAAAGTTAAACTCCGTTCGTCTTTAGTTGTCCCGATTATTGGGATGATGCTTGGAGCTGTCATTTCTGCATTTTCAACTTTCGTTGGGCTTGTGTTCCAAATGACTCAAAATATCGAAAGCTGGTTTGCAGGCTCCTTCTCATCTGTGCAAATTGGCAGGTATGAATATTTATGGCTTATTGTATTGGTGACTATTCTTATATTTGTTTTTGCTGATCGGCTGACACTAGCCGGACTAGGGGAAGATGTCGCTACCAGTCTTGGCGTAAATTATGACAGGATCATTCTTTTGGGTACTGCGCTTATTTCACTAGCCGTTGGAATCGTTGCAGCGGTCATTGGGAACTTGCCTTTTCTAGGGTTAATTGTCCCCAATATTGTCTCCATGTTTAGGGGTGACGATCTCAGGAGCAATTTGCCATGGGTGTGCTTATTAGGGATGGGCAGCATCATTGTGTGTGATATCCTGTCTCGTGTCATTATTATGCCTTTTGAAATACCTGTCTCGATGATCCTTGGAACAGTGGGAGCCGTCGTATTCATTGTCATTTTGTTAAGACAAAGGCGGTCAACAAGGAGGGTAAGATGAGCGACTTAGCAAGTAGAAATCCACTAAATATCGAAATCGATTCTAGCCGTCGTCCTAAAAAAAGATCAGCTAGAGCCTTCCGTACCAAGAAAGAAGAAAAGCGTTATTGGATTCTGCTGATAACATTAATTATTCTGGGCGTTTTTGCATCAGTTGGGCTACTGATTTATAACAATCCAGTCCCGGTGTCTTCTCCTTCTTTTATACCCGTTGTTACAAGAAGAGTAGTTGCTCTGATTTCAATGCTGATCGCTGCAATTTGCCAAAGTTTATCTACGGTTGCTTTTCAATCGATTACGAATAACAGAATTATAACTCCGTCCCTTTTAGGTTTTGATGCTATTTATTCAACCATTCATACGAGTACTATATTTTTCCTTGGTGCTACGGTATTTGTGAATTTTAGCGGTGTTGATTCCTTTTTATATCAAGTTGCTGCAATGGTCATCATGTGTTTAATCCTTTATGGATGGCTGCTTTCCGGAAAATACGGAAATTTACAACTTCTGCTTCTAGTCGGTATTATCATTGGGACCGGGCTGAGATCCGTATCTTCATTTATGAGAAGACTTCTTGCACCGTCCGAGTTTGATATTTTGCAGGCAAGAATGTTTGCTTCCGTGAATAATGCGGATTCTGCCTATTTCCCGATTGCGATTCCTATCGTCATCATTGCAGCGATCCTGCTACTTGCTAATGCAAAGAGGTTAAATGTGTTATCGCTGGGTAAGGATGTCTCGACTTCCTTGGGAACTAAACATCAAAGTAGTGTGATTTATACGCTGGTCCTGGTTTCCATATTGATGGCCATTTCGACGGCTTTGGTTGGACCACTTACATTCTATGGATTTTTAGTTGCGATTTTGAGTTATCAGGCCGCGCAAACCTATGATCACAGATATGTTTTCCCAATGGCACTGGCGATAGGGTTTGTGATCTTAACCGGTGCATACTTTGTTATGAATCATGTTTTCAATGCCCAAGGTGTTGTTTCCATTATTATAGAATTGGTTGGCGGACTAACATTTTTAATTGTGATTTTAAGGAAGGGTTCTTTATGATACAGATCAATAATGTCAAAAAAACCTATGCAGCCGAGGTAGAGATAGGCCCTTTGAATATTCATATACCCAAAGCCGGTCTTACTTCTTTAATTGGACCCAACGGTGCGGGGAAATCGACGACACTTCTGATGATCGGAAGACTTTTGGATTTGGACGAAGGTCAGATCAAGGTTGCCAATATGGATGTTTCCACATCCAAATCAAGGGATCTGGCCAAGATTATAACGGTTTTACGACAAGAAAATCATTTTGTCACAAGGCTTACCGTTAGACAACTTGCCGGATTCGGACGTTTTCCTTATTCTAAGGGAAGATTAACGGATGAGGATGAAGCTATTATTTCTAAATATATTGATTTTCTAGACTTAACTGCTCTGGAAAATAGATATCTAGATGAGCTTTCTGGTGGCCAAAGGCAAAGAGCCTATGTAGCTATGGTGTTGTGTCAGGAGACGGAATATGTACTTTTGGACGAGCCTTTGAACAATCTGGATGTTGCGCGTTCTGTTCGGATGATGGAGCATTTGAGATATGCCGCTAATGAATTTGGAAGAACCATTCTGACGGTTATGCATGATATCAATTTTGCCGCCAAATATTCGGATCGAATATGTGCCATGAAAGATGGTCAAATCGCCGCTTTTGGAACCGTAGATGAAGTGATGGACCCCGAAATTTTAACAGATATTTTTGAAACGAAAATTGAAATTATTGATGGTCCTTACGGGCCGATAGCGATCTATTAGCTACAAGATTTAATGAAAAGTTGTTTGTTAAAATGGTTTTCAAAAAGTAGAGTGATTATTCACTCTTCTTTTTTTTATTAAAGTCGAACAAGACAGTTTGAAAGTTTATCTTAAAAACATCATAGAATGATAAGCCTTTACCAGAAGCATCTTCCTGCAAACGTTCCTTTCTCGATTAATAGCTATTTTCGCTCACAGAGTAATCTTTTGGATAGAGAAAGGGGATACTCTATGCCATAAATTGGCTTGAGGGTTCCAGATAGTGTAATCTGGAGATTATGAAAACCCATTTGAACGAGAAGGGATCGGGATGATTCAATGACGCAAAAAATCTATTATGACTCTGCTTATACAAGAGAGTGGCATACAACGATTACAGGCAGAGTAGACAAGGAAGACGGCGTATATGTCACGCTGGCGGAGACTGCTTTTTACCCGCATGGGGGCGGACAACCTTGTGATCTGGGACAAATTGGTGGCATCGCTGTTCTGGATGTGAACATTGAAGATGGCGAAGTATGGCATAAGCTGGAACGCACCCCTGAAGAGACTGAGGTACATTGTGAGATTGACTGGGAGCGCAGATTCGATCATATGCAGCAGCATACGGGTCAGCATTTGTTATCGGCAATCACTCTAAAGCTGACTGAAGCGATGACCCTCAGTTTCCATCTCGGTACGGAGTATGACACGATTGATGTGGCTACGGCTGAACTGGGAGCGAATCAATTAACCGCCATTGAACAAGAAGTGAATCGTCAGATCTATCGTAACGCTCGCATCAACACGTCTTGGGTTACAGCAGAAGAGGCTGCACAGTTACCATTGGTGAAGCAACCTACGGTAACGGAAGACATTCGCATCGTCGAGATCGAGGGTGTGGAGTATAACGCCTGCGGTGGAACGCATGTGTCGGCGACAGGTGAGATTGGGATCATCAAACTGTTGAAAACTGAAAAAGTGAAGGGCGGTACCCGCATTTATTTCAAATGTGGAACAAGGGCCCTGAATGAATTCACATCCACACAAAACGTGCTCAATAGCATCATGGTTAAATTAAAGACCAGCAAGGACGAATTGTTGGAGCGTATTGAGAAAATGGAACTGGAGCAAAAGCAGTTGCAAACTGAGCTGAATGCAGTGAAAACAACCAATGATGCCTATTATGCGGAGGAACTTCTGGCCGCTCGGCAAGGGCTGGTAATTGCTCAGGTCTTTGAAGACAAATCGCTCAAGGATATGCAGAGTCTTGCTACCAAGCTGACGGCAGACCATGAAGGCCTTGTTCTGTTCGCCAGCATCTCAGAGGCCAAAGTGGTTCTTGCACAGAACGGACAGCCGCCTGAATGGGCTTGTGGACCTTTCTTCAAAGGTAATCTTGGAGCCTATCAAGGCAAAGGTGGAGGTAGTGAAAAGATGGCTCAGGCAGGCTTTGCCAGCAGTGAAGATGCGCTTGCCTTTTACGAATTTACCAAGGACCAGTTGGGACATCACTGATTCGTATTTTCCTTTATGGTACACGCAGGTATTTAAATATGGAGTAAGGGACAAGCACGTCACGTTGTGGCGTGTTTGTCATGGCATGATGAAGCGAGCAGATAGTAGAGGGGGTGGAGGGATGACAGAACGAATTCCGTGTATACGGGAAGGGTGTGCAAATACCATTTTACCAGCAACAGCGTTGAAAACGGGTGGTTATTGTATGCCTTGCAAGCAGGAGATGGAACGCGAGGAGCGTCAGAGATACATTGAAGCGAATCGACGTGACGTGAACTTGTATGCAGGTATTACAGACCCAGTCGAAATTTTGAAAATCATGCACAAACCTCAGGTTCGCGATCCACTAATTCGTTATACGCCCTATGAACAATCCGAGGAACAGGTATATCTATCTTTGTCTGTAGAGCAACAAGATCAGATGAAGGATTACGCGATGCAACGGATTTGTACAGGTGATGAAGATACGGGCAAAGACATTCTGGTATATCTGTTCTGCTACCATGATATATCGTTGACTGCCGAAATTCCTGAGGTGCTGGAACAAGAGATCTATTATCCTGCCATTTTGTATAAAAGTGCCTCGGGTGAGGTTCGTGATCATCTCTTACAGCAGGTGAATACCGATGATGAGAATCGGAACCACATATTGCTCATGCTGGCCCATATCGGAGATGATGTTGTCGTGCGGCAGTTCCGGCAGTGGAGACAATCTCCTCCATCTTGGGCGAACGAATTATACGTGGCACCTGAGCATTACACCACTGAAGCTGGTTGGGAGCTTACAAAAGACGGGCAGCGCAGGGAATTATTCATCACCCCAAGTTATTCACTCTATAAAGTAAAAGAGAATGAAGGACCTAACGTGGAGTTAACCGGAAGTTCACTATCGATGCTGAACCCTAGCACCAATTGCTGTCCATGGTGTGGCAATGCGTTAACCACCTTAATTAGTCTGGATGTTAAGCATCCAGCATTGAATGACGTTTCTTGGCATGCTCAGCAACTTCAGATACGGACTTGCGTGATATGCAGCAGTTACGGTGTGGTTTACATGGAGATGGACGCGGCAGGGGAACCGTTATGGAGTTCACATAATGTCATGCCTATGGGAATGGACGAGATTGACCTGGACGACTATGGTAAACTTGCACCGGATGTTGGCCAGCAGTTTCGGATTGCGAATGCATCGCGTCATGCATTCCATGCCAGTGAGTGGGCGATGGAGCCATCGTTATCTCAGGTCGGCGGCCATCCGGGATGGGTTCAAGATGCGGAGTACCCAACATGTCCACGCTGTTCCACGAGAATGAAGGCTGTCGCACAACTGGACTGGGGCGAGGTTGAGAAATATGGTGAGGGTATGTATTACATGTTCATATGTGAGCCATGTCAGATGACCGCCGTATCGTACCAGCAATCTTGATGGTGGAAGCTAGTATATAACATTATAAGCAATTATAAGCAGTCATCTTATTATGATATTACACCGCTTTTAAGGTTGGAATGACAGTAGTAGACAGACTATAACCAAGGGGCATCCCGAAGTTCTTGGAACTTCATGGGATGCCCCTTTGCCCTGCGCAGGATGGATGTGAGATATTTTTGCTACAGCCAGTCGTTTATGCTATTTATTTAGCCGCCAGAGTGAGAATGGGTTGTTTTTTCTACGTGCAGAGGCCGCTTGTCGTACTCACACAGTCTAACGAACCTAGCACGTCTTATTGGGTGAATTTGCAGCAGTATAGAATTCTAACGAATCATAGCCACTCTATTTCTCCAATTGTCATGGTTTTTCGAAGAAAATCGAAGGGGTTTCTGTAATAAGAATGCTGAGATTCGTTAGAATTTCATATGTTTTTAAAACTGCGATATAAGGTATGTCCGATTCGTTAGCGCTTGCCACAAACCTAAACCTAACCCTAAACTCACCCCATACATACCACCCGCACATTACGGCCCACACCATACGTTTCGCACATTACTACCTAAGTTACTACTTCGGCGTATGTGCCTCTTCACTACACCCGTCTACAATTCCGCAGATGCCTGCTTTAACAAATCAGCCAACCATTCATAGTCCGGCGTATCTTTTTCCTTGAGTTTGATCGTTTTGCGCTCTTCTGGGCCTTCAAATATCCCATCGGGTAGATCGAGTCCGGTTGCATTGAAGATGGTGAAAGACATGGCTTGTTTGGAAGGCGAGATGACCGCAGCGTACTTTCCGTTTTTCAAAAAATGAGGTTTCTTGTATTGTACGCGTTCTTGTACGTCAGGGATGGTATCATGCACTAACTGGCGCAATTGTTCAGCGATTTCTACTTGCCAGGGGATCTGAATCTGTTCAATAAACGCAGTAACTTCTGCATTCTTGGTCATACTTGTTCACCCTCCGTATGGATCTGATTGTGTGTTTCCCATTCTGGTCTTAGGATTCCCATCATCAAGCGGTCATAACGCTTACCATCACGATATACAGCTGAGCGTGCACGACCTTCCAACTGAAAACCAACCTTTTCATAGGAACGGATTGCTTTGGCATTGTAGGCGATGACATCAAGGCCAACCCGGTCCAGGTTCATCTCATGGAACGCATATCGTAAAATAAGATTCAACGCTTCCGTGCCATATCCCTTGTTACGATGTTTGGCAAGTCCGATGCCAATGGCAAGCTGTCCACATCGGTTGTTCCATTCAATGCTGTGAATGACGACAAAACCAATCAGCATATCCTCTTCATGCGTGCGCAGTCTGAAGTACACTTCCTTGTTTTTCGTTTCGCCCTCATCTTCCAACTGTTTCTCTGAATAGGGAATGGCCAGGTCAGTATCCACATTCCGAAGGTACTCCGGGTCTTCGTTCCATTGCAGCATGGTCTGCACGTCTTCAGAGCGTGGTGGCGTCATCTTTAATCGTTTGCTATAAAACAGGTTATCCGTAGTGAGTGTCATAGGGTTCTCCTTTAAATTAAGTTAAGTTAAGCTTGCTTCACCTTAGTTCCACGTTTAACTCTATGTATATTTCGCAATAGACCTCGCCCCTTTGGCATATGATAGCCTCATCATACTGGAAATTATAGGTGAATCACAATAGCGTATTTCAGTGGATATAAGTAACCTCTTGTCATAAAACCTAACACGGTAGTAAGATAAAATGATTGATATACATTCAGTGATAAAACCAATAAAAATGTCGGCGGGAGTGGTACGTTATGGAGATCAAAGTGGATGATTTGAGTGGAGTCCAAGTTAAGGCTTTAATTGCGGAGCACTTGCAAGGGATGGCAGCAGATTCGCCTCCAGAAAGTATTCATGCGTTGAATCTGGACGGACTCAAGGAGCCCGAAATTACTTTCTGGTGTGCTTGGGAAGGGGACGACTTGCTCGGCTGCGGGGCTATCAAAGAACTTGATCCAGAGCATGCAGAGTTGAAGTCGATGCGTACCGCTTCGGCTCATCTGAGAAAAGGCGTAGCGAGAAAAATTTTGGCGCATATTATGGAGGTTGCCACAGACCGTGGTTATAAGCGAATCAGTCTGGAGACGGGTTCAATGGATTCATTTATCCCGGCAAGGAAGATGTACGAAGACTTCGGATTTGAATATTGCGAACCATTCGCGGATTATGTATTGGACCCGAACAGCACGTTTATGACGAGAACAATTTAAATGGATTTACATGAGAAACCAGTATTCTGTTTTTTTACAGGACGCTGGTTTTTTTATTTTGCAACATATCGTACATTTTAAGAGATGGAAAAAGAGTAGAATAAACTAAATAATACAGCATTAAAGCAAAGTGGCCTTGTGACGAAGAATGTGGAGGGAGTCGTGCATGATATATTGGTGGTTCGATGATATGAATCCGCTGTTTGCTGTCTTGGTGTTATGTCCCATCATTGCAGCGGTGCTTGGAATATGCAGTTATTTTGCCAAAGGGTTTAGACTTTGGGGAGCGCTGATTATATCTTTTATGCTGCCTTTGTTGTATATCGCGAGTAATCTTTCAACAATGGGTAGTAACATAGGCGCTTGGTTCATCTATGGGGCAGTGTACAGTTTGATCAGCTGGATTGTACATAGATTGCTTCATGCGATTGTGGGGTATAAAACATAGGTTATGTCCATATATGTTTGGGATGAATTGGCCATAAGGAACTTCTGGGCTGATTGATGGACAATAGGGTATACTGGACATTATGTCTATGAAACAAGACAGCATTACAGACGTTTTTTACATCAGGAGGACTTGAATTGGCTCAGACAGAAGGAACACTACAAAAGAAGCTTAAACCAAGACACATCAGTTTTATGGCAATGGGTGGTGTCATTGGAACGGGAATTTTCAAAGGCAGTGCAGAGACGATTGGACTCGCGGGTCCGGGCGTTATTGTCACATACATTTTTGCCGGATTATTGCTGCTGGTTGTTATGGCCGCGATGGCGGAGATGGCTACGGTGTACAAGAACAAAAATATGAAAGACTTCGTGCAGGAGGCATTTGGTAGCAGAGTATCCTTTGTTATGGGATGGATGTACTGCTTTTTATGGTTATCGGTGTGTGTCATTGAGGTAATTGCCGCCGGGAGCTTTTTGCAGTATTGGTTCAGTGAAGTACCGCTGTGGATGCTGAGTCTGGCATGTGCGGCGTTCATTATACTGGTTAATCTGTTAAGTGTAGGTGTGTTCGGGGAATTTGAGTTTTGGCTGGCCGGGATCAAAATTGCCATGATCATTATTTTTATCTTCCTGGGTGCAGGATTGATCTTTGGCATTATCCCAAGTGATAACACGCCATATCTGCAAAATTATACGCAAGCAGGCGGATTCTTCCCGAACGGATGGTCATCGATCTTCTCGGCACTGCTTGTGGTCATGTTCTCCTATGGGGGATCGGAGCTGATTGGTCTGACCCTGACGGAGACGGAAAATGCAGAAAAGGTTATGCCCAAAATCGTGGGCAATTTCATGCTCAGAATTATTCTGTTCTTCACCTTGCCGATTCTCATCATCTGTGGTCTTATCCCATGGAATGAGATCGGGCCGGAGAGCAGTCCATTTGTTCAGGTGCTTGCATCCACGGGACTGCCGGGAGCAGCACACATAATGAACTTTATTTTGGTGACTGCCGTTCTGTCTGCTGCGAATTCAGGGATCTATGGTGCATCCCGGATGATGCACTCCATGGCAGTGGGCGGGGAAGCTCCTAAGGCATTGTCAAAGACGAATCGCAATGGTAGCCCTGTTAACACACTTCTGGTGTGCTCAGTGGTTTTGCTCGGAGGTTCCTTGCTTGGCCTGTTCGCGCAGGATCAACTGTTCCGCGTATTGCTCGCAGTTCCGGGGTTTGTCGTAATCCTTGTGTGGATCTGTATTGCCTCATCACAGTTGAAACTGCGGAAGAGATATCCGGTTCAACCGACCTTCAAAGTTTGGGGATTCCCTTATATAACCGGAGTTGTTGTACTATGTCTTAGTGTAATTGCAGTGATGTTTGTGTTTGATGAAGGTAATCGGTTCAGCATTAGCATCTGTCTTGCCGTGCTCGCGTTGCTGATTATCTGGTCCCTGATTCGATTCAGAAGGACGAATAAACAAACAGTTTAGTATGAATGGGTAGTATACAAATGTAGAACAACACGACATCTCGGCGCTTGTGCCGGGGTGTTTTTTTGTAGGCACTAAGGAAACGATTTTATTTTGGAACTAGAACCTCTGTTTTTGTTATAACTGGGACAAATTAGGGGTAATACGAACTAGATAAATAAACCGGCAGTCTCTACGAAATGATCTGTGTTCACTTTATAATAAAAGCCCATCTGTACATATGAATCTTATAGCATTCTAAACAACAAATGTTCGTATAACAACGAAATATATTTAGAACGAGGTCTCACATGACAACGATAAAAGTAACTCCTGAACAGTTGATATCTGTCTCGAAACAATTTACAACAGCTCAGAATCAGGTTTTTCAGATGAATAACATCTTGAAACAACATTTATTCGAAATCGAAAGACAGTGGGATGGTAGTACGAAGGAAAGGTTTTATGTTGATTTTATAGTTGCGCAGCGGGTGATGGATGACTTTGTCTCACTATCCTTATCCATTGCGAAGGAGCTTGAAGGGCATGCGGAGAAATTCAGACTTGCTGATCAGCAAGCTGTACAATCCTATGATGCGAGTTGCGCACCACCACCGCCAGATGAATGCAGGGCACCAGCAACCGACACCCGTCATGCTTTTCAGAAGTCTGCTGATAGTTTAGTCGAATTGGGACAAGCCTTTATGCAATCTGCGGATGATCGATATCAAAAGCGTTATGATAGTGTAGGTGGTTTTCTGGATTATTGGACATTTGGTATTCCAAGTGGTCTTGTTCAGGGGTATGTAGACAGGGCGGATAAAGCATTCAACTCCCCGAATGATGCTGCCAACTGGCTCACATTTGGTATCCATGGGACGATACGGGAAGCCACCTTTCCGACCAATGCCTGGTCCAGTGAACACTGGGCGAATATGATTGGGTTGGGAGGTCTAATGGTTGGTGGGGGTTATGCCTCCACGATGATCAAGCCGCATAATCTTCTGACTTCGTCGGGAGGCGGCGCGAAGATTAATTCATTCAATCGTCCGCCTGGTACAGGGCAGTTAACAGGTAGTTTTAATGGACATAAAGATCAACGCCTTCGAGTTCTGGATAACATTGCTGAGAGTAAAAAGGCGAGAGAATCCTCTAAGTTTTCCGAGTATCTGGAGAAGGAAAAAGAGGCGGGGACAGGGGATTATCGACAAATTTCATCAGATGGTTTAAGAAATGAAATAGAACTAACAGATGCTCAGAAAACTGAATTGGTTAGTTACTCTGTAAGATTAGGTTTTCCGGAAGAGAATATAGTATTTCGAGAACATTGGAATACCGGTATGATGTATGACAGACTGTATATCAATACAGATGTTTTACCAGCAGAGTCTCTTGGAATAGGCACATTAAGTGCGAATACACGTGTTTCGGGTAGAGCTACTATAGCCCATGAGATTATTGGACATTATGAAGCGTTTAAAAGCGGAAAAGCTTTCGAATTATATAATCTTGATGATGCAACCTATGCGCGAAATTTTGCGTTGGACGAAGCACAAGCCAGTATAAGAGCGGCGAGATTTGCCCCAGAGTTAACTTCTGTAGAGAGAATGACACTACTCAGAGATGCGATTACGAGATTGAAAAATGCAGATCTCCGTGTAAAGGATGTAAAAAACGAACTTTATATTCAACATAGATAGAAGGAGAAGGGATTGTAATTATGTATAAATTAATGAATGTTGGAGATATTTTTGAATCGTCAGAACATGGCACTATTTTAGTGGGAATCAATCCTGATCTTGATAATCTGAGCCATGATCAAATTAAAAAGCGAATCAATAATTATATTTTTGTACGAACACCTGACAATAAAGAATTTTCAATAGAAGTGGTTTCAATACAAATCTCAAGTTCGTTAATGAATAAAAAAAGTATTGGTATATGTGTTGGTAAATCAATAAGCCAATCCGAGATCCCTATTAACTCAGTAGTGTATACACAAAACTCCTAATACTGATCCAATGAACAAAGCTCCCACGGCCATGATAGCGTTTTTATGTAAACCCAATATTTTCTTGCCTAATTCGACATATTCGTTTACTATTTTCCCATACATAGTGCTTCAAGCATGTGTTTTTTGGGTAGCGCCTAGTCAAAAAGGCTTGGGTTCACGGGAGAGGAAGAGGAGCGGATGATTGGTTTTTTTAGAAAACGTTTGGTTGTGCGCATTGTTGCAGTAGTCACACTGGTCATTACGATTATAGCCGTTGGAAGCATGCTGTTACAGGTGGCCAATATGAAACTAGCTGCGCAGGAGGCCATTTCGAGTTACAACATCCAGATTGCTCAGAGTTATGTGAATCAGCTGGATACAGCATCTTATGCCGAGTTTGCCAAGGACCCCAAGGAGAATGACGAATTCTTGAAGATTCGTGATGAACTGGATGACTTTCGCGTAAGCATTGGTGCAATGTATGTGTATTTCGTCAAAATAGATGACAAAGGTACGCCACTTATTATGGTGGATGGTATGAAGGATGCAGATAAAGCCTCACCGATTAATGAAGTTACGGATGTCCCTCAGGAGGCTGTGCAGAAGCTGTTACAGGGGCAAACAGCCAGTTCTTCGATTATTAACAATGAGGAGTACGGCGACTATATTTCCTCTTACGCTCCCATGCTGGATAGTAACGGTGCTGTAACAGGTGTAATTGGGATCGATACGGCGGTATCGGTCATCGGAAGCATTGAGTCAGATATAATGAAATCGAGTATTCCCTTCTATGCTTTGTTGCTACTAATTACACTTATAGGCATTGCTGTTGTCACGTGGTTTATCGTAAGAGGACTGCGGCCACTTCAACCGCTGAAGGCGAGTGTGGAAAAAATGGCACAGGGTGAGCTTGCAGAAGCGAACCAAATTTTGACGTCGTATCGTTTGCGCAGCCAAGATGAGATTGGAACAACATATCAAGCGATGATACATATGTCCGGGAACTTGAATAAGATTGTGAGTAACATGGTTGAAGGCGTAGCAGTAACCACAGATATTTTATCGGAATCAACGAAGGAATTTAATCGCAGTACCGAAGAGATGCTTGAGATGGGCAAGACGGTTGATCAATCTGTCGAACAGATTAGGCAGGGTGCACATACGCAGAAGCAGGGTGCAAGCGATAGCGCGCATGCGATGGAAGAGATCGCAAAAGGCATAACGGATATATCCGAATCCTCGATGGTTGTGTCGGATGCGGCATCAAGTGCGCTTTCTACGGCGGAGTCCGGTAAACAGAGCATGACACTGATGAAAACACAGATGGAGAGTATCTCAAATGTCTCAAGTGAAGTTGTAGCGATGGTTCAGGTGCTGAACAACTACTCCCAGGAAATTGGTGGTGCCCTGCACACGGTTCGTGACTTTGCGAGTCAGACGAAGCTACTTGCGCTTAATGCATCCATAGAGGCAGCACATGCAGGAGAACACGGCAAAGGTTTTGCGGTTGTGGCGGATGAAGTTCGGAAGCTTGCTGAGGCCTCAAGCACATCCATGGAACGGATCTCCGACTTGTTGCTTCGTATTCAACAAGAATCACAGCAGATTGGCTCACAGATGGGGGTTACTGCAACCGAGATTGGACAAGGGGTTACAATTACCGCAGAAGCGGAGCAAGCTTTCGCCCATGTGGTTGATGCGTTCCAACTGGTGACCAATCGTATTCAGGAAGTCTCCGCTGCGGCAGAAGAAATCTCGGCAGGATCGGAAGAGGCTGCAGCCTCCGTCAATACGATCTCTCAGATATCAGCCGGGGTGTCGGATCATTCGGATGATATCTATCGCTTGATGCGTGAACAGTCGGCCATGTTCAACAGGGTGGCGCAAACCTCCACCATGCTGGAGCGGCAGACGAACGAGATGAGTGAAGCCGTACGAAAAGTTAAAGTATAGTTTGAGTAAGGTGTAGTAATAGTAACGCAAGAGATAGTCAGAAAAGTGTTCCACTCTTGGAGAAGTTGGTGTTCATCCCAAACTTCCTTCAAAGGGTGGAGCACTTTTTTAGATTTAAACTTTTAAATGATCCAGCTCTATCGCCTGTCTGAAGCGTTGGGCGAATCGTTCTGCGGCTACGGCGGACTCCTTGGACTCCGTCTGCACGAAGCCAATTTGCATTTTCGGTTGATCGATTCCAGCGATCTCTACCATCTTCACCAGACCTTCTTTCCATAAGGGATTTTGGTGAAAGGAAAAGTCGTGACCAATCGTGGCGGCAATATCGTTTCTTAACACCATGTTGATGGCTTCTGAATTATTTGTTTTAAACAGAATGGACAGAGGTCCATGATCATAGGTGAATTCCTTGATGAAGTCTTCGATGAAACCATCTCGATACAGTGCCAGCTTGTGTTCTTTTAATTGATCAGGTGAAACACGGCTGTGCTTGGCAAGTTCAGACAGGTGATGAGTACCGACGACCAGCTTACCCGAGTACATGGGACTGAAGTGAAGTCCATCGAATTCCCGCAATTGTTTCGCATAGATCGCGATAAAGCCCAGATGGGTTTTGTTATTGCGAATATCTTCGATAATTTCCATGGACCCTTTCTCTTCAATGGAGATGTTAAGTTGCGGGTGCTCACGCTTCATATCTGCAGCAGACTGGACAAGATAGGGCATGACACTTGGAAAAGTAGCTACATGAAGCTCTCCGCTAAGAGAGGAGGCTTCGGCGTTCAGGGATTTCAATTCATCAATCCGCTGCAAAATGTCCAGTGCCTTGGCAATGAATTGTTTGCCTTCGGGAGTGGGGTGAGTACCCTGCCGCGAGCGTTCGAACAGGATGATACCCAATTCTTCCTCCAGACGATGCACCGATTGGCTGATCGCCGATTGAGTGACATGTAGATGTTCCGAGGCGGCAGAGAATGATTTCGTTTTCGCAATTTCAACGACATATTCGAGCTGTTCCAGATTCATGATTTCATCTCCGTTTAGCATTAATACAACTAATGTTAACATTAGTATCTATAAATATGAATAATACATGAACAGCGATATAATATATAGACAATCATACAAAGGGGATGAACTTCATGAAAGCAGCAGTATGGTATGCCCATAAAGACGTGCGTGTGGAAGAGCGGGAGGTTCCGGTTGCTCAAGCGGGTCAAGTCAAAATCAAAGTGGAATATGCAGGGATCTGCGGCAGTGACTTGCATGCCTATCATCATGGTGTAGGAATTCAAGAAGGCGAGAATCATCCGCTCTCAGGACAGAAAGCACCGTTGACATTGGGACATGAATTTGCAGGAACTGTAAGTGAATTGGGGAGTAATGTAAGCGGTATCAGTGTAGGGGGTCGAGTTGTGGTAGAGCCGTTGTACCATTGTGGAAAATGTGAGTACTGTATCCAGGGTCGCTATAACCAATGTACTCAATTTGGCTTCGTTGGACTGAATGGTGATGGTGGTTTTGCAGAGCATGTTGTTGTTGAAGCATACATGGTTCATCCCATCCCGGATAACGTAACTTTCGAAGAAGGTGCGCTTGTAGAGCCTACAGCCGTAGCCTTTCACGCGGTTCGTCACAGCAAGCTGAAAGTGGGGAACAAAGTAGCCGTATATGGGGCAGGTCCAATTGGATTATTGACCATTCTGTCTGCCAAAGCAGCAGGAGCCTCTGAAATCTATGCAGTCGATGTATTTGAGGAACGTCTGGACCTGGCAGCCAAACTGGGAGCCATTCCGGTGAACAGTGCCAAAGTCAATGCAACAGAGGTGATCTTGCAACAATCGGGCGGTATTGATGTGGCTTATGAAGCAGCAGGTGTACAACCAACGATGGATAGCGCCATTGCGGTTGTCAAAAAAGGCGGAGAAGTTGTTGTCATCGCAGCGATTCCAAATCCGCTTCAAGTGAACTTCTTCGATCTTCTGGTCAAAGAAGCGAATCTAACGGCAACGCTGGCATATCGCCACATTTTCCCTGAAGTGATTTCACTGATTGCTGAAGGGTCGCTCGATGTGAAACAGGTCATCACCAAGAAAATCAAACTGGACGACATCGTTCAGGAAGGGCTTGAGCTGTTAATGAGCGACAAGAGCCATGCGAAGATTTTGGTGGAGATTGGCGGTTAAAAAATCAATAGCGAAGTGTCATTTCAAATGTTGATTGATCATTTATAAATGTAAAACAGACCGTCATGAAGATGATCGGTCTTTTCTACATTTCATTCTCTGTTCGCTGATCCCGTGTTGCTGTTACCCAACACTAGGAATCATAACGGTAACATATTGCCTTACCCCCGCTACTCTCGGAGCTGAATTCCTCATCCTCTGTAAATCCAAAACGCTCATATAAACGGATGGCATTGACCATCTGACCGCCCGTATATAAATACACCGTATTTTTGCCCATCTCCTTGGCAGAATCTACGCATTGCTGGAGCAATACTCTGGCAATCCCGTGACCTCTCCATTTTGGATCAACACCCAACAGCCGAATAAACGGATAATCGATCGGCAATTCAAAGTTTGGATAAGCCTTGTGTGCTGTTTCGAATAATTGGACTGTACCGACAATCTGATCATCAATCTTTGCGATCCATAATTGTGTCAGGTACGGATTAACCACAGACTCTCGAATATCTTTTAGGTAGGCCTCCCAGCGTTCATTTTGCTCAAAAGTCTCCCGATACTCGGCATAACTTGCAACAAGGATATCTACAATCTCTGGATGGTCTGCTTCTGTGGCAGGATGAATCGTAACGGCAGCCGTTGTCATCTTATAATTCCTCTTCTCTTATGGGTTAAGTATGGAATATAGTTTTCTTGCATTTTACCATAACGGATTCAATCCGATTCATTCAAATTTTCTATAGGTAACTCAGTCATTTCTATAGATCAAAGCATATCAGCGATTGAGCTGTGTGGAATACAGATGATTGCGATATTCGGTTGGCGTATTGCCTTCGTATTGCTTGAACATGCGCAGGAACAGCTTGTAGTCGGAAAAGCCGCACTGTCCGGCAATTTCTTTTACACTGGCATTGGTGTTGAGCAGCAATTGTTTTGCCCGGCGAATACGTTCTGTGAGGATATAGGTTTTGAGCCCGGTACCTTTCTCGCGTTTCACCATTTTGGAGATATAGTCTTTATTAAAATTAAAATTTTCTGCAATCTGACTCACCGTGATGTTTGTATGCAGATGAATATCGACCCACTTGCAGATATGGTCCACAATCGCATTGTGCGGGCGATAATCCGCCTCTATATTGCGCTCCAGCTCCTTGAACAACAGTAACAAAGCAGCGTCGGCTTCTTCTGGTGAGAAGGATGACACATGCAACAATTGCTTGAATAACTGATTGGCCATGGAAGGCACCTGAATGGTGGCATGTGTCCTAAACTGGTTGAATTCTGCAGAAATGGCATCATAGTGAACCCAGTAAAAGCTGACGGGTGTGTCGCTAATCTGGTAGCCGTAATGGGTGCGACCGGCGCGCAGAAACAACAGATCGTTGGCACGAACTACATATTGTTCCTCTTCCTCCGCGATGTACATCTCACCTTCCAGCATCAAAATGATCTCATGCACAGGCATGCTTCGTCTCATGTGGCTCCAGTTGCCTTCGGATATGAACTTGCCGCACAGGTAATGTTCCAGTGGCTTTTGCATAGGACGGATTTATCCACCTTTTCTTGGATTATGAGTCTGATGTAATTGTATTTTATTTGATAGTATGGGGATATTCAAGCTCTACAGGAGATTGATGAGTATTAGTCATATGGAACAGAACACGGATTTTACCCCTTAAGAATGAATGGATATCTATTACATCCCGAGAAGGAGTGAGTGTAATGATTGATACGAAAAAAGGATTTCTGGGACCGGAACATGTAGATCTGTTAAATGGTGTGTTTCAAACATCACAAGAGGTGGGGGAGCGTTACCTGTTATCGCTGGATATTGATCGATTCCTGGCTCCATGCTTCGAAGCGCATGGTTTACCTGCCCGAAAAGAGCGCTACGCGGGTTGGGAGGCACGTACCATCAGCGGACATTCCCTCGGACATTATCTGTCTGCCCTGGCTGTGACGTATCAGGCAACCGGGAATATCACGTTAAAAGAAAGACTGGATTATGCGGTTACCGAACTGGCGAGAATCCAACAGACCACGGGGAGCGGATATATCGGTGGTTTGTCCGAAGAACCTTTCCACATGGCTTTTCGAGCAGAGAATATTGGTGGATTCAATATCGGTGAATACTGGGTTCCCTGGTACAGTGTGCACAAAATCTATCGCGGCCTGATTGATGCCCATAAACTCACTGGCAACGGACAGGCACTTGAGGTGGTTACTCGATTTGCAGACTGGGCGGTCGAAGGTTTGCTTCCGATGACAGAAGAACAGATGCAGACGATGCTTCAAAGTGAACACGGGGGCATGAATGAAGTATTTGCACACTTGTATGGAATCACAGGCAAAGCCTTATATCTTGAGATCGCTAACAAGTTCACCCATCAATTGATCCTGAGACCCTTGGAGCACAAGCAAGACGATCTTCAAGGCAAACACGCCAATACGCAGATTCCTAAAGTGATCGGTGCAGCCGAAATCTACAACCAGGACCACACCCATGAGAGTTATCGGACAGCGGCAGAGTTTTTCTGGAACACCACGGTGCATCATCGTTCTTATGTATTTGGTGCGACGAGCATTTCGGAGCATTACGAAGCAAAGGGTATGGAGAGTCTGGGCATCAAAACAGGAGAGAGCTGTTGTACTCACAACATGTTACATCTAACGAAGCAACTCTTTGCCTGGAATCACGATAGCGCCTACATGGACTATTATGAAAACGCCATCTACAATCACATCCTCGGCACGCAGGACCCCGATACGGGGAACAAAACGTATTTTGCATCAACGCTACAAGGCCACTACAAAATCTATGGTACTCACGATACCGCTTGGTGGTGCTGCACAGGATCAGGCATGGAGAATCCGGGCAAATATGCCGAGGCCATCTATTTTGAGGATGAACAGGACCTGTACGTCAACCTGTATATCGCTTCCCAACTGGATTGGGCGTCACAGGGATTATCCTTGAAGCTTGAAACCGACTTTCCTTATTCGGAAAAGGTAACCCTGACGATCACCGGAGGCAACGCCTCGGCTCATCTAAGATTACGTGTGCCCTCATGGCTGCAAGAGCCAATGACGGCAACAGTTAACGGGGATACGGAACATCCGTATACACGGATGGAACCCGGCTATCTTTCCATCGAGCGCACATGGACAACGGGCGATGTCATCACCATCACACTGCCGATGTCACTCCGCCAGTACACTGCCCGGGATGATTCCCACAAAGTGGCATTCCTGTACGGCCCGATAGTACTCGCTGGTGCACTAGGAAATGAGGGTCTTCCGGAGGATACGATTGTGGACGAAACAGCTCTAAATCCCAAGACTGCACCTGTACCTGTGATCTGGACGGAGCAGGATGATGTACGAGAGTGGATCAAGGTTGTGGATGCAGACACGTTAACATTTGAACTTAGCAAAGATGTTACTTCCACAGGCGAAGCCGTGAAGCTCATTCCGTTCTATGATGTGCATCACGAATTTTATACCGTGTACTGGCCGTTTAACGATGAAGGAGATGCGCTGGAGAAAGAGTTGAACGATATCACGATCGACAGGGTTCAGGCTGACGGTCAGCAGGATGAGATTGGACATCAACTGGATAGCAACTGCCGTGGGGAGCACCACAACGGTTCAACCACAGATGGCCGTAAGAAGTTGCATATGTGGCGAGAAGCTTTTGGCGTCAGTGGGGCTTACTTCAGTTACCAACTGGCAGTGGATCGTGAGGCAACCAATTATCTATGTGTGGCCTATTGGGGCGGAGATCATTCCGCGTTTAAACGGGAAGGTAAGTTATATGACAGACAATTCGCCATTACCGTGGATGGAACACTCATCGGTGAGCAGCGAATTCATATGAACAAGATTGGCGAAGTGTTCTATGTGACCTACGATATTCCTGAGGCCGTAACATCAGGTAAAGACAGCGTTAAGGTAATGTTCCAGGCGAAGGGCGACAATGGATGTGCCGGGAAAGTTGTAGAGGTGCGCACCACGCGAAGCAAACCGGAATCCATCTTTTCGTGATAAGAGGCATGGTGTGAAAAGGCGCAAACACAATGTTATAATGAAAACAAAAATACGGTTAGTTGGAAGAGGAGGATCGAAGTGTGGCAAAACCCGACAATAAAGGTACTTATAGCTTTCAGGATTGGTTAACATGGGAAGGATCATGGGAATTAATTAACGGCAGAGCTTTTAATATCTCGCCAGTACCTACTTCATCGCACCAGTTTATTGTGGGTGAGCTGCACTTCTCTTTGCGGACTTTTTTTCAGAATCGGAAATGTTTCGTGTTTGTTGCCCCTTTTGATGTGTATTTTAGCGAAAATGAACAATATGACCTACCAGATCAAGTTGTACAGCCTGATTTATCGGTAGTGTGCTCCAAAGACCAGATATCCAAAAGTGGCTGTCACGGTGCGCCTTCTTTAATTATCGAGGTGTTATCGCCTTCGACTGCGTTAAAGGATTTTAACGAAAAATTTAACTTGTATCAGAAATATGGTGTGAACGAATACTGGATTGTTGACCCCGGCAATCAAACCGTCCATGTGTACACGCTGGAGGATGGCAGTTACCAGACCCGTCATCTGTATACAGAGCAGGAAACGATTCAATCGGTTATATATCCTGAATTGGTAATTCCGTTGGATTCGCTGTTCAAGTTCAGGTAGTGCGAAGCGTCAATCTGTCTGCTACAGACGAAGCAATAAGGCGGCCATTTTTTTATTCTAACGAACCGTACACGTCTTATATGGGCAATATTGATGTGGTGGGAAATGTAACGAATCTCAGCGATGCTATTTCATTCGAAATAGGCGATAAACAACGTCTTTTCGCCTAAAACGGGAACATAACGTGTCTCAGGTTCGTTACATTTTCAGAAGAGTTGGAATGTACCTAATAACGTCACCTCAGTTCGTTAGATGTAGAACACGGCATCAAAATTTTAATAAGAACACGAAAAATAATGAACCAACGCATAAGGGGCGAAATCGGATGATCTCCGATTCGTCCTTTTTGCATTGCTCTTTTTTTCAGACAAGTCTTATATAAAAAATGACACGCATAGCTATTTTCCACGTATTACCTGATAACATTTCTTCTCCACAATCTGCTGTCTCGTAAAGCTCACTTTTTATGGATTGACCACAAAATTTCCTGCCAAGTTCCATGTTGTCCCTGAAAATATGAAATGGGATAAGCCCAAACCACGTATATTATGAGTATCCAAATATCCAATCATATCCACCTGAGAGCGTTAACATCATGTACAATAAGAATAAGCTGAATAGGAAAATTACGACATGAAGCACCAATATATAACATGAAAGGAGGTCGGATGATTGAACATGATTAAGTACATAAAATTGTTGGGGTTGGTCCTCGGTATTGTGGCTGTGAATGTTCTCGCATTCTCACCCGGCTTTATCGGGCTAAATTTCGGGGAGGGCGCATTCACAACTGCGCTATCCGTTACCCTTCTGTTCGGCAGTGCAATGGCACTCTTATATGGAAGTTACACCTTGCTGTTCAGACAACCGGTAGTCCTGCCCGTGAAGCATATCGAAACGCATGAAGATTATGTGGAGGCACTATCTTTTTATAGACGCATCAAAGTCCTCGAAGAAGATATTACGCTGGGGCTGTCCCAACTTAGTCGAATGAAAAAGAAAAAAGAAACACTCCTGAACGTGCTTCATCAACGGTTTGATCCCGGAGAACTGAGCTACAAGAAATTTGCTTCGGTCACACTGGAAGTGGAGAAGCTGTTGTATCTGAACATCCGCAGTGTGCTGAACCGGTTGAATGTATTTGATGAAGCTGACTATGCCAACATGATGAAGTCCAAATCCTCCACACTTCCCCAGAAACTTTTTCAAGAAAAAACCAAGGTATACAACGATTATCTGTCTTATGTAAAAAATGCATTACACACCAATGAGGAAATTTTGCTCAAGCTCGATCAGTTGTTACTCGAGATTTCACGCCTCGACAGCTTTGAAGCCGGAGATATTGAACAGATGCCTTGTATGCAGGAGATTGATCAGTTAATCAAGCACACCAAATTATACAGACAGTGAGGGGTTGCTCGTATGGCCAAGAAGGGAAAGTTTTTTTTCATATCGATTGTAATGCTGGTACTTGTATTTGGTCTGGTCTATGCAGGGATTACACTGACGTCGAACTTTGGCAAGTCGACCACACAGGTGAGCACAGAGAATGCAGGTAAGGAACTGGGGAAACTGTATGCGGACATTGCGCCAGCGACGGCGGAACCGGTCAAAGGACAGATTGATCTCGACCCGGTCGATGTGGCAGAATCACTGCCGGATATCTCCAAATTTGCAATTGCCGTAGAGAATACAACAAATGATTACGTCGAAATCTTCTCTTCCCCAGAGAAGTCGGGTAGCGGGGTAGACGGCTGGTTAACCGAAGTGGGCGAGGAGTTCAACAAAGCTAATATTACCGTTGGTGGGAAACAGGTATCAGTCAAAATCCGCAACATTGCCTCCGGTACGGCCACCGATTATATCAAGTCTGGTAAGTATATGCCGGATGCATTCACACCTTCCAATGAACTATGGGGCGAGATGGTTGAGGCTAGTGGGGTGAAGACAGAGATGGTATCCGAGCGATTGGTCGGGAACGTTCCGGGTATTGTTATTTCCAAAGCGAAATATGATGCACTAGTTGATACGTACGGCTCCGTTAATGTAAAAACCGTAACCGAAGCCATTGCCAACAATGAACTCGCGATGGGATATACCGATCCATTTGCCAGCTCCACAGGACTTAATTTCCTGGTGACTGCACTGAATACGTATGACAGCGCCAACCCGCTTGGCGAGAAGGCCATTGAAGGGTTCGAAAAATTCCAGACGAATGTACCGTTTACAGCATCGACAACGATTCAGATGCGGGAAGCTGCCAAGTCAGGCAGACTGGATGCCTTTGTACTCGAATATCAGACGTATGTGAATACCGCTGATCTGAAGAGTGGATACGTCTTTACACCATTTGGTGTGAGACATGATAGCCCGCTGTATGCATTGGGACAATTGCCACAGAACAAACAGGAAATCATCCAAAAGTTTGCAGAATTCGTAACTCAAGCGAAGTACCAACAATCGGCAGAAGAGTTTGGCTTCAACGGTTTGCAGGATTACAAATCCGAGCTGGCTACCGTGGATGGCGGCACGTTGTTGTCTGCACAGAAAGTATGGAAAGAGAAGAAAAACGGTAGTAAACCAATTGCCGCCGTGTTCGTGACAGACGTGTCCGGAAGCATGGACGGCGAACCGCTTAATCGACTGAAGGAGTCCCTACGCAAAGGTCAGAAGTACCTGGGCACTGAGAATAGTATTGGCCTGGTTTCTTATTCTAGCGGGGTAACCGTGAATCTGCCGATTGCCAAGTATGATACGAACCAGCAGTCCATGTTTGTCGGAACAGTTGATAGTCTGCAAGCTGGCGGCGGTACAGCAACCTTTGACGGGATCGTGGTGGCGATGAAGATGCTGGAAGATTATATGGCCGCTAATCCAAACGTGAAGCCGTTGATCTTTGTCCTGAGTGATGGCGAGACCAACGAAGGTCATACCCTGAAGGATATTCGTGAACTGGTCGAGACGTACAAAGTGCCAATCTATACGATTGGATACAACGCGGACATCAAGGCTTTGGAGAGCATCTCCAGCATTAACGAAGCCGCAAGCATCAATGCCGATACCGACGATGTTGTGTACAAGATCGGAAACCTGTTTAACGTACAGATGTAAATTTATAACACGAAGACGTAGAGTGCAGAACCGATCTGAAGAAGCGTAGCGGTCGCCTAAAAGCTTTCTGAAAGAAAGCTGCTTCGGAAGCATACGCTATCACCAGATTTCAACCGATTAATGAGGAAAATGAAGAAATCTGGGGATAACAGCGATCGGAGGAGGGTACTGCAATCGGAGTCACTCGCGTGGAATATCAATCATTTTACAGCACGTATTTAAAGGGGGAACTGTAGATGTCATTTTCAATGGAAATACCGAGCCAGAAGGAAATTCAGAAGGTGATCGAAGAAGAAGTGAAGCCCGTGCCCGCCGAGGTCGCGGAGCTTCAACAAGTGGCAAATGCCAACGTAGAGATGATCATGACACTGGATCTCGAATCCCTGGAGAAGCGCAAAGAAATTCTGCAATCCATTGACGGCTTTGGCATGAATACGATGAGATCCTCTTCTGAGAAAAACGCCTTGCTTCAAGTCTCCGTTGGACATCTGTCCAAGACGGGAGACGAGGGCGGTCAGGTCGCCAAAGGTTTGACCGAGCTGCATATGCAACTGAAGGATCTCGACCCAAGCGTGGTCGACTTTGCCAAGAACGGTTTCCTTGGGAAATTGTTCAATCCGCTTCGCGCCTATTTCCTGAAATACCAGAAGGCTGACGCAGTCATCGCTGACATCGTAACCTCTTTGGATAAAGGCAGATCTACCCTGCGTAACGATAATACAACGCTGGAGATTGAACAGCAGAACCTGCGGGAACTCACCAAACGACTGCAAAAGGAGATTCAGCTTGGCGTGCTTATGGATGAGTCCATCGATGGCCAGATCGAAGCGGCCAAGGTCCGCAATGAAGACCCTGAGAAAGTCCGATTTATTACGGAAGAAGTGCTGTTTCCGCTCCGTCAGCGGGTCATGGATCTTCAACAAATGCTGGTCGTGAATCAGCAGGGCATCATGGCGATTGAAGTGGTCATCCGCAATAATAAGGAACTGATCCGAGGCGTAGACCGTGCGAAGAATGTAACCATCTCTGCATTGAAAATTGCCGTTACTGTAGCGAGTGCTTTATATAATCAGAAGATTGTATTGCAGAAAATTGAGTTGCTGAACCAGACAACCAATGATCTGATCGCCGGAACATCCAAGATGCTCAAGGATCAGGGAATTGCCATCCAAAAGCAGGCGTATGAAGCCAGCATCTCCGTGGATACGATGAAACAGGCGTTTACCGATGTGCTGTCGGCGCTCGATTCGATTAGTCTTTATAAGCAGGAAGCTCTGCCAAGAATGCGTGAGACGATTAACCAGTTCCGTGAACTTGCGGATACCGGCGAGCAACAGATTCAGCGGTTGGAGAAAGGGCAAAAGCTGGGGCTGTAGTGAGCAGATTAAGGCCAAGGACATAATCTGCCGGAAAAGACTCCCTCGGGAGTCTTTTTTTGATGTCAGCTTTGTATAATTCATGGCATTGCTCGCGGGTACCGAATTTCGACGAAAAGAATCATTCTGATCTACTTATTGCTGATGGGGAGTTGCTTAGTCTTTTAATCCAACAATTGATGGAATCTCCATATACAATTATAGCCAATTGAATTAAAATTAAGTAGGCTTGTAGTCGGGGAGTTGGACTAAATATATACAGAAATAGAGGGATACGATGAAGGGTCAGAAGGTGTTTGCCATACTGCTGGGAGCGTCTATTGTATTGAGCGGTTGTGGCGGGATTGAGATTACCATTAAGGAAGAAGGGAAGAGCCAAGAATTACAGGAGACAACCAAACCAGTTATACAGTCAGATGTAGTTCAAGGCGGAGAGCAGGTAGAGCTAGCGGTTGACTCGAAGAGTGAAGCTCAAACGGAAGTTAACAAGGTTCAAGAAGATACGGCTCAGGAAATAGCAGTAGAGAAGCTTAAGGAAGAAGCAAGCTACGCTGTGTCTGAGACGTCAGCAGAACAAAGTATTGATTATCTGAAGCCAACGTCTTCAGAAATAAATCTGCGCGTTGCACCTAGTATCAATGCAAGATCAGTAGGTATCCTATACCAAGACGATGAAGCTGTATATTTGCACCGCAAAAATTTTGACCCCTCGGACGGTCGTACCTGGTATCAGGTAAGTATTTCGGATGGGAGCATCGGATGGGTGAGCAGTAAAGTGGTGAAGCAATCGGATGGTCGTTATTACGAAGGAAATGCGTATTCCACATCTAAAGTGCAGTTCGTGACCGTATCGGTGGCCCATGCAAATATGCGAGATATACCTTCGATCAACGGATCTGCTGTTGCCGTTGTGGACAAAGGAGATCAATTGGAACACTGGGGCGGTTCCGTTTATGATCCATCGGATGGTCGTACGTGGTACGAAGTATGGACAAGTAGTGGGAAGTACGGATGGATTAGCGGCAAAGTAATCACTTGGTAGACGGGCGACTAGAATCTTTATATACCAACTTTACAAGAGATTCATATTAGCATTTTGCTACATTCACACAGTCTAGACGGACCAGAGCCTGAGGAGCACCAGCTTCTTTGCTGAATTTACTCACTAGGATATGAGAAATACATATATGGAAGATACATCCGCAAATTACGGTTGAACGCAGGGTAACCTGCCGATTCAACCGTTCTTTTTATTTTGGCAATATGGATCAACGGCTAAGAAGGAGACTTCTATACAGGGGGACGCCTTAAAGTGTTATCCGGCTTGTAATGGATGATCTTGAACAACTCCTCGGCCATGTAGGCGGGGCTATGCTTGAAATCCTGTCTGATCCACTCCATGATCATGCCAAATATCGCATGAGATTGGTAGCTTGCCAATATTTCATGGTTGATGTGCGGAGGGAAGATATGATTCAGATCCTGTAAAGCGAGATCCCGAAGAACATCACAGATCATGCGCTGGAAGTTGGAGGAGGCCTCAGATTTCACAACCAGTGTGTAGAATTGTGCGTGTTGGTGTACATGCTCAAATATAGTGATCGCCGAAGAGGGCATCAGATTGACTTCGAACTCTTCCTCATCCTGATAAGGTTTGCGGAAAGAAGTTACCAGATCCTGAATCACATCATCGATAATTTCGTTGAACAGGTCTTCTTTGTACTGATAATGCCTGTAGAAAGTTCCCCGATTCAGGTCGGCTCGCTGCACAATATCCGTAATCGATATTTCTTTAAAGGGATGTTTTTGCATCAAATGGACGAGTGCATCCTTCAGTGCAACCTTTGATTTCTTGATTCTTCGGTCCATCGAATTCAGAGTTTCAGACATCTATTTTCCTCCTCGCTATATAAGTTGAACTAAAGAATATTTACACTGGCCACTCCGATGACAGAACAACCTTCCGATCGCTGTTATCCCCTGATTTTTTTGATTCCTTTTTTATAAAGGGGTAAATCCGGGGATAGCATATGCTTCCGATGCAGCTTTCTTCCAGAAAGCTTTTAGGCGAACGCTTACGCTTCTTCAGGTTATTTCTGTCCTCTCCGTTTCGTGTAAATGTTTAGTTCAATTTATATCGTTCACTTTAAAGTACATTCGGGCTTATAAGTGTTGTTTAACGTACAACTGGACAAGCTTTTACTGATTGAAGTGAAACGCTATGACTTATTATACTAAGGATAAGAGTTAATGAACATTTGTTTGTTAACTTATTGTAAACGAATACACAAAGGAGGATACATGGAATGAAACTTCAAGATAAAGTTGCAGTTGTTACAGGTGCTGGTTCAGGTATGGGGAAAGCAATTGCCACGTTGTATGCTCAAGAAGGCGCGAAAGTCGTTGTATCGGATATTAACGAAGAATCGGCACAAGCGGTAGTGAATGATATTAAGGCACAGGGCGGAGAAGCGATTGTCGTTCTGGCCAATGTAGCCAAAGAAGAAGATGTGCAAAATCTGATCGATACGACAGTTAGCACATACGGTACAGTAGATATTCTGGTTAACAATGCGGGAATTATGGATGGCATGGAGCCGGCAGCAGATGTAACGGATGAAAAGTGGGAGAGATTGTTCGCTGTGAACACAACCAGTGTGATGCGGACAACACGTAAAGTATTGCCGATCTTCCTGGAAAAACAAAAAGGTGTTATCGTGAACATTGCTTCAGCAGGGGGCCTACACGGCGGACGTGCAGGAGCAGCCTATACAGCTTCCAAACATGCGGTCGTGGGCTTCACCAAAAATACAGGGTATATGTATGCTGAGCAAGGCATTCGCTGTAACGCGATCGCTCCAGGCGCTGTGGCAACCAATATCAGCTCCTCCATGGCAGGTATTAGCCATTTCGGTGCAGGGCGGCAACAGCTTGGGATGGCAATCAACCCACGCATTGGAACGAGTGAAGAGATTGCCAAAGTGGCTCTGTTCCTCGGATCTGACGAGTCCAGCTTCGTGAACGGAACTGTCGTTACAGCTGATGCAGGCTGGAGCTCTTATTAATCCATTGAAGTGCAGCCAAGCATGGAGTACGGAAATAGTGTGTGAATTAAGGAAGCCGCATGAGTATATGCGGCTTCTTTTTTTGCACCTATGCACCTACGTACGGTGGATAACAGCATCATATTCCGTGTAGGACAAACGTTTGCATTACTACACGGAAACCCGAAATGAATCAATCTGAGGGTGGCCTTGGTTTGGAAAAGAGTGAGGATTCACGCACGATCAGACGATGGGGGATAATGACCGGATTATGAAGCTGTGGTTCCCCACTAAGAATTTTTAACAATACCTGAACGGCTGTATAACCAAGCTGATAAGTCCCGATGTCGATAGAGCTTAAGGGTGGAGAAGCCAGTTCCGATAATGCAATATTGTTAAAACTGACCACACTGATATCTTCAGGCACCAGATAATGAAGCTCGGCAAGAGCTCTCAATACCCCAAAGGCCACGTTGTCATCTATGACAACAATTGCTGTGGGTCTGTCCGGCAAGGACATGAACAGCGACATCGCTCTGAATCCACTTTCCTGCAGAAATTCACCTTCCACAATCCAATCACTATCCGCATCCAGCCCGGCTTGGGCAAGCGCTTTTTGGTATCCTAACATACGATCATGCGATAACGTAATGTCCGGAGGACCGCTGACAAATCCGATTCGAGTATGTCCCTGAGCGATTAGATGATGCGTCGCATCATAAGCAGTCTGCACATTATCGTTATCCACCATGGGGGCATTTGGATGAGCTTCACTGCGACCGATTAACACAAAAGGAAACTTTTCCGCCTCCAAAAATGAAATGATGGGATCGTCTCGCTTGGACCCAAGCAACAAAATACCATCAACTCTACGGCCATGCACAAGGCGGGATATCGCATGCAATTCATTGTCTGATGATGTTTCGGTTGTTAGCAGCAATTCATAATTCATACGGGTGGCATGTGTAATAATACCTCGGAGCAGTTCCCCGAAAAAGTAATTTTGAAACAACTCTTCTGCAGGACGCGGAAGCATAATCCCAAGGGTATGTGTTGTTTTGGAAACCAGGCTTTTCGCGATGATGTTGGGATGGTAGTTCAATTCTTTCATAATTTGCTTCACTTTGAGAGACGTTTTGGTGCTGATTCTAGGATGGTTGGAAATCACCCGTGACACTGTAGAAGGGGAAACACCCGCCAATTTGGCAATATCCTTGATCGTAATCATGTAAAAAAATCCCTTCTGAACAATCGTATAAATATTCTCCTATGGTAATCCAAAGGATACGAGAAATCAATTGCTAACTGCCGAGTAAGGGATGCACGCGAAGTGAAATTAAGGAAGAAAGAGTCAGAACAAGGAAACAGGAAATTACTGTAGGTAGAAGAAGGAAATTGGTTAAAATTGAGCAAATATGGCTTGTGCAAACGTTTGTGCAAATAAAGATCGTTATTGTATGATGTGATTGTTATTGTAGCGCTTACATCGTTGGATTTACATACTTCTTGACTTGTTTACCCCTACATATTGAACGGATAGGTCATCTTGTCTCCCATTTGAGCAAACGTTTGTGCAAAATGGAATATGGGATGCAAAACCTGACAACATACGCAGACAAAAGGGTGAAAAGCGCGAACTTTGTTGGACCAAGCAGAGGGAAGGGGACATTTTACATGAGAAAATGGCAAGGGGCAACATTGTCCGTCATGATGGCTTTTACACTGGCTGCGTGCTCTACGGGAGGCGGAAGCACATCTCCAACTACGGCAGGTGAGAATCCGGAGGAAGTTGTTCAACTGACAGCCGAGAACCTTCAGCCTGAAGAAGGGGCAACACTGGTGATCTGGGAGGATAAAAATCAAAGCAGCTTTATTGAACAAAGAGCCAAAAAATTCGAAGAAAAATATGGGGTAACGGTCAAAATGGAGGAATTACCTCCAACCGATCAGGTAACCAAGCTGACGACGGATGGCCCAGCGGGTCTGGCGGCAGATGTGGTTGTTTTCCCGCATGATAAGATTGGTAGCGCTTCAGAGGCGGGACTTATTCTGCCTAATGACATATTCGAAGCAGAGACCGCAGAGAACACCAGCGACAACGCGCTGAAGGCAGTGACGTTCAAGGATATCCTGTACGGCTATCCGTACAGCGTGGAGACCTACGCCCTTTTCTATAACAAGGCACTCTATCCAGAAGCTCCGAAAAACTTTGATGAGATTATCAGTTTCGCCAAGACGTTCAATAATGTGAAGTCCAATCAGTATGCGCTGATGTGGGAATTGCAGCAATTCTACTATAACTATGCTTTCTTGGCGTCACAGGGCGGCTATATTTTTGGGGATAACGGGATGGATAGCGCAGATCTCGGTCTGAATAACGAAGGAGCCCAGAAGGGTGGACAGTTTTTGCAGACGCTGAAGTCGGAAGTGCTGCCGCTTAAGATGGGTGACGTGAACTATGATATCAAAAAAGGATTATTCTCCAGCGGCAAGCTGGCTATGGACATTAACGGTCCGTGGACCATTGCCGATTATCGCAATGCAGGTATTGATTTTGGCGTTGCTCCGCTTCCGGCAATCGATGGTAAACCGATGACCTCCTTCTCAGGTGTTAAAGCCTATTATGTGAATGCATTTACACAATACCCGAATGCGTCGAAGCTCTTGGCAGCGTTCCTTTCCAATGAAGAAGCTCAGATGGAGAACTTTGACCTGAACGGTACACTTCCTGCGAACAAAAACGTGGCTGCTGATCCGAAGTTGCAGGAGGACCCGATCAATAAGGCGTTCCTGGAACAGTTCAACAACTCGACCCCAATGCCTTCGCTTCCTGCCATGGACAGCGTATGGGGACCGATCACGTCGGCCATTACGGATATCTGGGATACCGATAAGGACGTGAAGGCATCGCTGGACAATGCCGTGAAACAGATCCAGGAAAGCCTTGCCACCGTCCAATAAGGACGAACGACGAGTGCGAAGATATGCATAAGAGCTGCATAATTGAACTTCATATTTACACCAAAACGTAGAGGACAGAAGAAAGCTGAAGAAGTGAAACTAAAAGCTTTCTGAAAGAAAGCTACTTCGGAAGCATAGGCTCGCCTTTATCACCCATCGGAAGCTTGTTCTGTCATCGGAGTGGTCAGTGTAAGTACACTTTTGTTCAATGTATACAGGTTAGCAATAGGCGGGGAGGAGAGAGCGAATGCAACAGCAGCATGTCCCGGTGCCTGTTGGACCGAACAGGGAAAGACAGAACCGGATGACAGCGGCCATATGTTCCATCATACTGCAAGGTCTTGGACAGCTGTACAATCGACAATGGATTAAGGGAATTTGTCTACTGTTACTGGAGGGAGCAGGGCTTGCGTACCTGCTTCCTCGCCTGTCACAGGCTGTATGGGGCATATGGACACTGGGGGAAAATACACAGCGTTTTGTCAAAGTGAATGGGTCCACCGTACTTCAAAGGGGAGACCATTCCATCTTTTTGCTGCTTGATGGCATTATCGTACTGCTGGTGTTTTTTGTGTTTATTCTGATCTACATCCTGAATATCCGGGATGCGTACGTCACGGGACTCGGGAGGGAGGAAGGCAAGCAGACCTTGGGTGCAGCGGCATCGCTTCGGAACATGATGGACAAAAACTTTCCGTATCTGTTCCTGTCCATCCCGGCACTAGGTATTCTTTTCTTCACCGTTATGCCCATCCTGTTTACGATCACGATTGCTTTTACCAACTATTCGGCCCCGGATCATATTCCGCCAGCCAAACTCGTGGACTGGGTAGGCTTCAAGACGTTCAGTGATTTGATCCAGCTGAAATCCTGGAGCCAGACATTCTACGGTGTGCTGACCTGGACGGTCATCTGGGCCATCCTGGCTACAGTCACCACCTATTTTGGTGGCGTACTTGTAGCACTGTTGATTGAACAGCGGGGCATACGCTTCAAAAAGCTGTGGCGGACGATCTTTATTTTGCCTTATGCGATCCCACAGATCATCTCCTTGCTGCTTATGCGTAATTTGTTCAATGGTCAGTTTGGTCCGATCAATACGTACATGAGAGCATTTGGGCTGGAGGGATTACCCTGGCTGACAGATCCGTTCTGGGCTAAGGTCACCGTTATTGTCGTCAACATGTGGATCGGTATTCCGGTCAGTATGGTGTTGATTCTGGGTGTATTGACGGCCATCCCTCGTGATCTCTACGAGGCTGCCGAAGTGGACGGAGCATCCGCGTTTCAGAAGTTTCGGATCATTACGATGCCGTTCATTCTTTTTGCCACAACTCCGGTACTTATCATGCAGTTCGCCGGAAACTTCAACAACTTCAATGTCATCTTCCTACTGACCAACGGGAATCCATTACGGGGAGACTACCAGTACGCAGGGGCAACGGACCTGCTGGTAACCTGGCTCTACAAGCTCACACTCGACAATAACAAATTCAACATGGCTTCAGCGGTAGGTATCATCATCTTCCTCATTATCGCTTCATTCTCTATCTGGAACTTCCGCCGCTCCAAATCATTCAAGGAGGAGGACATGATTCAATGAAGACACGTAATAATCCGCTGCGTTTGGCCCTGAGTTATGTGCTGTTGCTGATCATCGCCGTTGTCTCCATCTACCCGGTGCTCTGGATCTTTCTCTCTTCTCTGAGACCTGGTGCGGCATTGTTCAGTGAACGGTTGTGGCCGGAAGCATTCACGCTTACTCATTACGGTGAGCTGTTCAATAACCCGTCCTTTATGTACGGCAGATGGTATATGAATACGCTGAAAATTGCCTTTTTCACGATGATCTTTTCCACGTTGATGGTGACACTTGGGATGTATGCCCTGTCCCGCTTCCGCTTCCGTGGACGTAAAACGATTCTCTCCACCATGCTGATCCTCGGGATGTTCCCGAGTTTCATGAGCATGATTGCAATCTATATCATTTTGCTGCAAATTAAATTGCTCGACACCCATGCTGCGCTCATCCTGGTCTATTCATCAGGAGCGGTACTGGGCGGATTTATCGTCAAAGGTTTCTTTGACACCATCCCGCGCAGCCTAGACGAAGCGGCGCGCATGGATGGTGCGAGTCACCTGCGAGTATTCACCAGCATCATTCTGCCCTTATCCAAACCAATGCTGACTTATGTGGCACTAACCAGTTTCACCGGTGCGTGGATGGACTTTATCTTCGCCCGGCTGGTGCTGCGGACGAAAGAGAACTGGACGCTTGCGGTGGGTATGTGGGATCTGGTCAACCGTTATCAGGACAGTAACTTTACGATGTTTGCTGCGGGGGCGGTACTGATCGCTATTCCAATTACCCTGCTGTTTGTTTTCCTGCAACGATTCCTGGTTCAGGGTCTGACGGCAGGAGCTTCGAAAGGGTAATCCTGTGCCATAACAGCATAGTCAGCCGCGATCCCTGCGGCACGCCAACCAGGCACTTCCGTGATGTCATGTCTTTATCGACTGGCAATGCTGCGGAAGTGCCTGGTTCTGCATGGGCTCGAATCATGATTAGGGAGGAACGTGATGTATGGGCATGAACCCGTCCAGTGAGCCCGAGATTATCGGATACCGAGATGGACAAGCTGCATTGCATAATACCAAAGCTCCGCGAACACTATGGCGTAATGTTACCTTTCGCAGGATATTGTACGGCTATGGCATCTCGGTTTTTGGGGATTGCTTCAATGGGATTGCGATCAGTCTGTGGGTGTTACAGACCACAGGCAGTGCAAAGAGCATGGCAGCTGTACAGATCTGCAATATGGCTGTCAGTTTTCTGTTTGGATCGGTGGCGGGTACGGTTGCAGACCGATTGGATCGCAGGAAGCTGATGCTGGCCTCGGATGTATTCCGCGGTGTGATGGCTGTGCTAATTGCGATTAGCCTGTTCGGTTGGCATGCTCCGTTTCCGGTGGTGCTTCTGTTGCTCTCACTCTCCATGTTTTCAAGCCTGTTTCAGGCCCCTGCATTCCACGCCTCTGTAGCAAGTATGGTGGGCAGGGAGCATATTCAACAAGCGACGGGAACCATTCATATGGTGGATAATCTTGCCCGAATCAGCGGACTAGCGGCGGCGGGAGTTGCTGTTGCTGCATTTGGCGGATTCGTTGCCATATTAATTACAGGGGCAACCTTTCTGTTGTCCGCAGTCTGTGTGCTGATGGCAGGTCGCTTTCCAGAGGTACAGCGATCCGTTAGTCAGCAGACCACGTTTGCTCAGGAATGGCGTAGTTCGTTTGCCTACATCTATCGGAATCCTTTGATCCGATCCATCGTATTGCTCAATCCGGTGCTGATCTTATTTTTCATGTCAGCTATGATGCTGGTTCAAGTGATGGGGGTCAAGGTATGGGAGGCAAATCCGGTGCAGTTTGGATTAATTGAGACCTGTATTCCGCTGGGATACATGATTGGCTCTGCGCTGCTGATTGCTTCGGGGAAACGATTGAAGCGAAGAGGGAGATGGGTGTTTATCGGTCTGATTGTGTTGGGGCCGATTTATATTTTTTTGGCGAATGTATCCTCGCCAATCATGGCGTTGCCGTTAATCGTGGGCGGAGGTGCGATGTTCGCGTGCTGTACGATGCTCACCCAGATTATGCTGAGGACAGACGTTCCAGACGAGCTGCAAGGAAGAGTCTATGGCGTAGTTGGAACAATCACCAGTACAGCGCCTATTCTGGGATTGACGATTGTCTCCGTATTGGCAGATCAATGGGGGGCAGCTTCTGTGCTGCAAGGCGTGGGCATATTACTGCTGGCGACAGGTATTCTGGCCGCTACAACATTGAAATCGATCCGAACCTATCAATGACATGTATGATACATCAAATTGATATGAATTGAACCCACATGTACACATTCAACAGAGAGAGGATAGAAGCAATCTAAGCAACCTCGCTAGGTACAGCAAAACCCGGAGCATACGCTCGTTAGCGTAACTCCGGGTTAGCTTATAGACGGATTATCTTATTGCCAGTTTACATTGACTGTGGCTGTACCGCTGGTTGGTGTGGTGAACGTGTGGTTGGAACCACCTTCCCACGTGATGGTCGCTCCATTTTTCTTGAAGAATTTGAACTCCAGTTGTTTCCCGGCTGGCACGCTCACATCATAGTACCAAGTTGGGTAGGCATGGATAACTTGATTGAAAGCAGGGCCAATAGCTGTTGTGCCCGTACTCCAGTTGCCCAGTTCTGCCACGTTACCTGTCAGATAGATGTTCTGACCCAGTGTGGTGGACGCATTGTTAATGACAAATCGTACAGTGACCTGATCACCCGTAAGGATGGTAAAGTTGTTATACGCATTGCTGTTAACGCCGTTCGCAGCTACTTTCACAGCATAATTGCCTGCGGCAACAGCTGGGATTGTCACTTTGATCTGTGTATCTTCCCACGATGTGATTGTTGCACCGGTAACAGATGTTGTACCGAAGTATACGGTACCTTTGGTGGAGCCGAATCCACGTCCGCTAATGGTAACGACATTACCCGGTTTGCCCATCACCGGACCCACATGCCCGATGGTTGGTGTTGTTTCGCTCGTTGTATACTGCCAGACCGCGGTTGCTCCGGCTGCCAATGTGAAGGAAGAGACGTTGCCATTGGTGGAAGTGATGTTATTACCGTTCAGTGCACCGCCCAGTACATCGGTGTAGTTGCCTGTTGGCAGTGAAGTGCTTAGATTCGCAATGCTTGCTGGTGTGGAGAGATTACGGTTCACCGCAACAACAGCTACACTTTTGCCAAATTTGCGTTCATAAACGTACACATCATTATTGATCCAGCGTTGCTGAGTGGAGCCATAGGCGATTGCTGGATTGGATTTGCGCAGAGGGGCCAGTTTGCTGATCACGTTGAAAGCAGTGGTTGTTTTGGAGAAGGAAGGCATTTTGGCTCGATTATCAGGGTCTCCGTTTCCAGTCAGATACTGCTCGGTACCATAATAGATGGCAGGTACGCCGCGTGAAGTCAGCGTAAAGGCCAACGCCTGTTCCAGACGACGGTTGTTCACGGCACTTGTTTTGAACCGATCCATATCATGGTTGTCGATGAACGTGACCTGGTCATTCACCTGATTGTAATCTGCCGCTGTGCCTGTAATCATCGAATCCAGAGCATACATGTTGGATGTGTTATCCCGGAAGGCGTCACGCACGGCAGAATTAAAGCGAAAATCGAGCAGGCTCATCCCGGATTCATTGGCAAATTCCGTGTTATCCGCATCCGATGTAGCGGATCCCAGGAACCATTCACCAAAGGTGAATACAGGTTTATGTGCATAGATGGAAGACATCCAGCTCTTTTGCCAGCCGAGAGGCATATGTTTCACCGCATCAACACGAATGCCATCCACGCCCATATCGAGCCATAGCTTGATTGCATCTTTGAAATATTGATCAATGGTACTGTTATTGTGATTCAGGTCAGCGAGGTCATAGAGGTTTTTGTAGATACCATTCTCCAGGGAGGAAAAATCGGAGCCGCCGTTGTGATGGAAATATCCATTTGTATCATTTGTGTATCCGCCAACAAGATTACCGTTATCGTACAACTTGCCATTCTCAGCAAAGGATGTATCGGTTTCCATGGCAGGAGACGTATGGTTCGGTGCAAAGTCAATGACGATCTTGATACCTTTGGCATGAGCGGTTGTAATCAGATTTTGAAAGTCAGCCATCGTTCCGAAATAAGGATTGGTCTTCTTGAAATCACGTGCCCAGTAACCATGATACGCCGTGTTGATCACGCCGCCGTAGTTGATCGTGGCGAAGATATTTTCGACCGGTTGGGAGATCCACAATGCCGTAACGCCCAGATCGCTAAAATAGTTATCGTTGATTTTGTTGATCAAACCCTGCCAGTCGCCTCCGCAATACAACTTCAGGTTACTACAAGTGGCATCGTAGGCAGCTCCGATAGGATTGTTGGAAGGATTTCCGTCCAGGAAGCGGTCCGTAAAGATCTGATAGATGACGTCTGTACTAAAGTTCTGCTTGTTGGTAACCGCGGTATCCGCATCGGCATAGATCGCTGAAGCAGGCAGATAGGGAAGTGCGCCCCCTGCAAGTAAACTGAGTGTCAGTGTTGTGCTGAGGAGTACACGTTTGGCCATTTGAAACATAGTAATCCACCCTTCTCGTGAATGTAGTAGTTTAGATAAACAATCAACCTGGCTCTTGAATAATAGCGCTTTCAATACAGCGAAGTGTTACGCAGTGGATTGAAGACTTCCCTCCTTTTGACACGCCAACAACCCCGGCATCTCCTTCGGGAGTTACCGGGGTTGTCCTAAACCGCTCAGGTTTAAAAGCATGGCCCTCGAGTTATGATCACAACGTTATCGTAAGAAATATTGGATCTTATGTCAATAACTTTTTTGGGAGCATTTATTTTCTATTTTTATGTTTACAAAAGCACGTCCGGGGATTTAAACTATTCGCAGATTCACAATATAAGGGCTATGTATCCCGGGACACTTACGTGTTTTCTAGGACAACCCCGTCTCTTCTGAGGCGGGGTTATTTGTATTATGCAGTCGAATTGGGAGAAGAGAGGCGGTTGATGATCGTTGAGTACCCATTCTGTCATCGAATGTTTGGAAGGCATTCAGGCATCGCGGCTGGGCAATATCCGCAACATTTATGTGTACCTCCCGCCCGGTTACCATGAGCAGGCAGCTCGGCATTATCCGGTTCTGTACGTTCATGCGGGGCAGCGGGCTTTTGGTCCATCCGGGCCAGGCAATGAAACATGGAATATGGACCAGACAGCAGACGGTCTTATTTCCTCCGGGCAGATTGAATCACTGATTATTGTGGGCATTACGCATGTCCGTCCAGTCACGCACAACGAATTCTATCACTTCGTCGCTCCGGAGAGAGAGGCCGTGAGTGTGGGGTGTTCAGGCATCGCCTATGAGCATTTCATCATTCATGAGCTCAAGCCAATCATTGATCATCGTTATCGGACGCTGCCGGACAAGCAGAATACCGGGCTGTTGGGTTCATCTGCCGCGGCGCTTTGTACATTGCACATGGGGATGCGAAATCCGGAGGTTTTTGGAAAACTGATCATGATGTCGCCATTCTATGTAGATGTGCAGCTGGACGAAACATCGGAGAGCGGACTGTTGGAAGAAAACATGTATCGCTTGCCAGAAGAGGTACCCGACGTTCGAATGTGGATGGATATTGGAGATATGGAAGGATTGTTTCTGCCTTCTCAGGTCAGAAGGGTAGCTCATCAATTACTTGAACGCGGAGTAGGATCGTGTGAGGAATTGGCATTTCTGGAACAGCAGGGTGCCTGCCATCAGGAAGGTGACTGGGGAGCACGCGTTCACCTCCCGTTACTGTACATGTTCGGCCACGTGGGTAAGCCCTCCTCGCTCGAACTGCTTGGAAGGGATGTCATCGGACTACAGGGTGGAATGACCGTGTGTATCAATGCACAAATGCACTACGAGAGTGGGTTGGTTCAGAGTCTGCTGCATGGGAATTATACTTCGAGTGACCCGAATGTGCTTCAGGTTCATGCGAGTGGAGAGTTGGTTCCTGTCGGTATTGGAAGTGCATCCATCACGCTGACTGTGGGGGAACTGTCTGCTACACGCATCTATACCGTCGTTCCTGAATTGTCAACTCACGTAGAGGTCTGCATTCGTGCAGAGGTAGCTCCCGACGAAGACTCGGAGGAAACGATATATGGTGGGATGGGTATGAAGTTTGTCCGTTCTGGTAAAGGTCGATATGAAGGTAGTTACCGAGTCCCGCGTGATAGTGGGTTCTCCTTCCGGTTTACACGTGGTTTCCGCCGTTTCGAGACCGATGTGGATGGCAAACCTATTGCCAATCGGGTATTTCGAGCGACAGATGATATGTCTGTGCATTACCTAATCCAATCCTGGGGCAGTACGTCAGCCAAAACGGGAACAGGAGGCCCAAAATGATCATTCCTTCATTCGCTCCAGTGCTGGACATTCCTTATTATTATCCCTGCAATTTTCCTCTGATTCATGAAGTGCTCCATCGACAAGGATCCATCACAAGTCTTGCACTGCTGGCGGCAAGTCGGTTGTACAGCCTTCCTTCGTGCGGGGATAACGGACTGGTGAAGCCTTATTTTCACAAACTGGATTATGTAGAGCCAATCTGGGAGATGTATGGTCAGCGACAGCTGGAAAGCTTCGAGGAAGGCAAGACGCAGATCCGGCAGTATATTGGCGAAGGTGGGCTTTTTTTGGCTACAGGAACCAGTTATCACCTGCCTTACTGTGAGGATTATCAGAATCCCGAGTACATTCGCAAACATGTGAAGCAGGGCTCCCGACTACATCTGGTAGACCATTGGATTGCTGTATATGGTTTGGAAGATGAGCATGTTCACGTCTACGATCCCGTGCCCTCCAAGTATAAGGGAAAGGTTACTCAAAGGGCCTTTCATGACTTCTGGAAAGGTAACCAAAGCATACCTGAGCTTGCGCAGGCCAAACGCAAAGAAGAACTCCGAACGTATGGAACCATGGACATTCGGGCGACTGTGAAGCTGGACTCTGACGGTTACCGAGACATGTTGATCCAGGCGTTAACAACGCAGATTGAAGAATTTCTGACAGGCCGGACGATTACGCAAGGAGAGCGGAATTTTCATTTTGGACATGTGGTGTCTCTGCGACTCTTAGATGCACTGCGTGGGGCGAATGAAGGGGATCAGGCCAATGAAATGTTAATATCGGGTCTGCTGTTTGATATGCGATGGAGTCGATATTTTCTTCGAGATCTTCTTCAGGAGTCTGTCTTATGGCTCGGTTCTCCATTTGATCAATATGCGAGAGAATTCAGCGAGATCATTGTACGTTGGGAGAAGGCCTATAATATGCTTCAGGTCAGTCGGATAAAGCAGCGTGAGCAGTGGAAAGTACAGCTAACAAGTGTAATTAAAATGTTGGTCACCGATGAATGGCAATGGTATGAGTCACTTCGACAGTCCATACCTCAGGCAGATTGCTTCCCACGTCAGGCCGTGTTAATGATTGGACAAGAACACAGGGAGGATTTGCTCCGTATCGTATTGGATAGTTGCCGGGAGTTAAACGCGTACCATAATACAACGATTCCACTTGGTGAGGGTGGTAACGCTCCACTGTACGGACGAAGTGGGCAACTGGATTCGCTGGAACTCGTGTCATTGCTTGCAGTGGTAGAGCAGGGAATCGAAGATCGATGGGGAACGGGGATGGGAGCCGCACTGGCGGAGATGGCTGCTGCTTCCATGCCTGAAAGCCCATATCAGACCGTGGATTCACTTGTTGATTATCTCGCACAGCAATGGGCGCCTGACGGTAAGGAGGATGCAAGATGTTGAACCAATTCTTGCTTGAACGATTCGCGGAACAGGGACAGCAACCTGCGCTGATCTGGAAAGATCAGGAGTACAGCTATCGGTGGCTGCTGGAACAGGTTGGCATCATGAGTAAGTGGATTACAGCAGAAAAGCTGACTGGGCAACTTGTAACGCTGGAGGAAGATTATTCTCCCTATGCAGCGGCAGCATTGGTTGCTTTGCTCGGACAAGGGTGTATCGTGCTCCCCATGGATCGGAACCTGGTTGAAGCCAAACGAGAGGAATATATCCAGCTGGCACAGGTGAAGTGGCGTTTGGGCGTTGAAGAAGGCAAGTTGTGCATTCGGCAAACGTGTGAATTATCTGGAGAGGTTCCTGTGTTGTTATCCTCGCTGGCACAAGAAGGCGTAGGCGGACTTGTACTCTTTTCATCCGGATCAACCGGAGTGAGTAAAGCGACTGTGCATCGTGCAGATCGGCTGTTACATGGTTTTCGGCGGCAGGTTCGGCCTTTGCGAACGATTCCTTTTATGATGTTTGATCATATCGGCGGTGTGAATACAATGCTGCAATCCCTGTCCAGTGGGGGCTGTCTCTGTATCATTGCAGATCGATCTCCCGAAGAAGTGTGCCGAACGATTGAGAAGTTTCGTGTGCAGGCTCTTCCGGTCTCTCCAACATTTATGAATCTGTTGCTGCTGGGTAGAAATGATGAGGGGTATGATCTGTCGAGTCTCGAAATTGTGTCATACGGATCGGAAGTGATGCCTGAATCCGTACTGGCAGCCTGGAACCGGAGATTTCCACAACTAAGGACGATACAAGCCTATGGCATGTCTGAACTTGGCATTCTGCCAACCCGCTCCAAAGAGCCAGGCTCGCTGCTGTTTTCCATTCAAGATGAAGGGGTCAAGTACCGGGTGGTGGAAGGAGAATTACAGATCCATACCGAAACTGCGATGATCGGATATTTGAATGCACCTTCACCTTTTACAGAGGACGGGTGGCTACGTACTGGGGATGAAGTTGTGCTGGAGCAGGGTTACATTCGTATTCTGGGACGTCGTTCCGAGATCATTAACGTAGGGGGACGGAAAGTGTATCCTGCCGAGGTCGAGGGTGTTCTGGAAGAGATGGAATGTATTGAAGCGGCCGTAGTTTCGGGAGAACAGAGTGGTATCACGGGTCAGAGGGTGAAGGTGACTATCCGGCTGGCTACAGAATGTACTCTCACCGATCTGCGGCGATCCATCTGGGAATATTGTCAGGACAAGCTGCCTTCATACAAGATTCCGCAGAAAATCGTAATTACACAGGGAGCGCTCGTAAGTTCAAGAATGAAGAAAATACGAAAACCAATGACTTCGACACCCTTCGCCTCGGCTGGGAAATAGGTCGCTGCCTCGAAGAGTTTCACCTTGCTTGAATCGGTATCGCTAACGAACCTCAAACATCGTATTGAGGGGATAAACAAGAAAAGTAAAACCTAACGAATCTCAGTAACGTTATTGCTTCAAAAATACGGACTCTGGTCTCGAAAATCGACGTATTGGACGAAATAAGGTCTCTCTGATTCGTTAGGCATTTAACCCGCGTATAATGAAGCGAATAAGGTGTGCTGGGTTCGTTAGGATATGACGTATAAGATACAGAAGAGGCTGTCCTTGGTCTGATATGCTACCCATACAGTAACAGGATTTTATTATTTTACCTGTCTACTTTATGGGGAGCATATCACCTGGAGGACAGCCCTTTGAAGTTATTTTCCCTTGTTAGCTGTATTTATCTCAGGCCTCAGCTGGTTGTTTAACCTCAAGTTGCATCAGGGAGAATCCGTATGCTTCCAGATCGAGGGTCAGTTTATTTTGCCGAGCTTCCACGGTGTTTGATGTGAACAGATTTCGCCAGATGTTACGATCTCCCAAGGGGAGTTCAAGGGTGCATGGTTCATCACCCGCATTAAGAACAAGAAGCATACGCTCTCCCGTATGCGAATCCAATCGTTCGATGGCAAGACAAGGGTCTCCGGCTTTTGCATATACAATCTTCAGTTCCGTGCTGCGCAGGGCAGGGTGCTGTTTGCGAAGGGAAATCGTACGGGTGAAGAATTCCAGAAGCTCGCGATTCTGCTTGGTCTCATCCCACTCCATACACTTGCGGCAACCCGGATCATATCCTCCATCAAGTCCCACTTCGTCTCCATAATAGATACATGGCACACCTGGATACGTAAGCAGTAACGTAACGGCAAGTTTCATCTTGCGCTCGTCTCCATCACATAAGGTCAGCAGTCTGGGGGTATCATGACTTCCGAGCAGATTGAAGGCGGCTTCCGTTACAGGCTGTGAATAGGCTGCAAGCAGTTTACCGATCTCATTTGCGAATCCAAGTCCATCGAGCTTGCCATGCACCGTATAGTCCAATACCGAATTGGTAAACGGATAATTCATCACGGCATCGAACTGGTCTCCCTGAAGCCACATGAGCGAATCATGCCAGATCTCACCGAGCAGATAGGCGTCAGGTTTAATGGCTTTTACCGTCTGACGGAATTCGCGCCAGAACTGATGATCCACCTCATTCGCCACATCGAGCCGCCATCCGTCAATGTCCATCTCCTCAATCCAGAAACGTCCTACCTCTAATAGGTATGCCTTCACTTCAGGGTGTTCCGTGTTCAGTTTCGGCATGAGCGGTTCAAAGGCAAAGGTGTCATAAGTCGGTATGCCATCCTCCACACGCGGCGGCCAGTCCTTGATATAGAACCAATCTGCGTAGGGGGAAGAGGGACCGTTCTTCATGACATCTACAAAAGGAGGGAACTCTCTGCCGGAATGATTGAATACCGCATCCAGAACAACGCGTATGCCGCGCTGATGACAGGCGTCCACGAACGCTTTGAACTGTTCATTGGTACCAAAGTGAGGATCAACCTTCATGTAATCGCCTGTATTGTATTTGTGATTCGTAGTGGCCTCAAACAACGGACAGAAATAAATGGCATTGATGCCGAGCTGACTTATATGATCTAGATGATCCAGCACACCTTGGAGATCGCCGCCGAAGAAGTTCACCGGTGTAGGTTCTCCTCCCCAGGGTTCAGCATTTTTGGGACTGAGGGATGGATCACCATTGGCATAACGTTCAGGGAAAATCTGATAAAACACAGCGTCCTTAACCCAGGCAGGCGGTTCAAAAATGTCGACTGGATTCATAAATGGAAAATCAAAGAATTCGAGCGGATGATCAGGCAGCGCCTGCTCGAATCCGCGCTCCGTCATCCAGACCGATTCCTCTCCTTGAATCAGTTGGAAACCATACCGTAATCGGCGATAGGGAGGTGAAGTCTCAGCTTCCCAATAATCGAACATTTCATCCCGGGCAAAGATATGCATAGGGGTGTGTGTGATCGTCCGATCCCAAGCATATTTGTCTCCGGTAATCGCAATCACCGCATCCAGGTCCCCACGTTTGGACCGAAGTCGGAGGTGCATGGTCGAGCGGTCATAAGCATAGGACCAATTGAGTTTGGGGCGATGGTAAACGGCTTCAAGAATCATGTAAATCACTCCTCGTCAGATGATGAAATTCAGATAAAAGTGGCCATTAAACGCAAAAAAGGCACAACCTCTATTGTTCACGAGGTTGTACCTTTCGGCAGCATAGCCTTTTGATTATAGTGCTATTATACGAACTAACGCAGCAAAAGAAAACACTTTTTTTCCTTAAATTTCAAATTGTTTTATTCGAAATGTAGGACGCATATCTGCAATTACTGTTTTTTATAAATCAAATCCAAGTTTATTGGCGTATGCAGAGAATTCTTTGTGAAATTTCTCGATATTTTTCTTGCCGGTAGCAATTTTGGCATTGGCTTGTTTCAGGACAGCGCTGTTTACCGTTGTTTTGGAGACAGATTTTTTAGCGAGTTGGAATCCTTCCAGCTGTGTATAGCTACCTTTGATCAAGTTGGCATGGATTTTTTGCAATTCCGCATTTTGCGGTTTGATCATCTTCAGCTTGGATACATATTTGGTGTAGTTAGGAATCGCTGTATTGGTCAGTTTCAGGAAAACGGACTTGCGATTGGATGATGTGATGTAAAATCCACCTCCCAAAGCATTGAAGGCTCTCTCCTCATATACCGATGCCATATCCAACTGATCAAGGTAGCCCAGGAAATCTTCTTCTTCGACTGTAGGGATCGGTTCTTGTTCTGACGTGTCAATTTCTTCATAGTATTCGTCTTCCGAATATGTAGTGGTTGAGTCATCCGCAGCAGCGGCATAGGACCCTACAGGTGCGAACACCCCGCCGAGCAAGACAAAACTCATAATGATTGATAGTACCCATGATTTCTTCACGTGTTAATATCCCCTATCTATAGATGTGATTTTATTCCAATGGATAATCTAACATAGTACAACAAGAAATTACAGGAATTGTTTTACAGTAAATTCATCAGTCAAACGCATATGAATGAATAATGAGTCACTAGCAAAAAGGACATGTATTAGATGAAATTAAAAGTAAAAAGAGAGATTTGTATATTTCGTAGGTAAGAAAAAAATTACATATATGGTTTGTGTGGAGGCGTATTGTATCGATATATATTGTATTGGTTTAGTTAATTTATCTTTATTTAATGTTGTTTTATGAAGTTGCAGAGTTCGACAGGGAGTGAGAAGTTTTTCCAAATAAAATGCTTGTATAATGATTTCATCTCCATTACAATACAATTGATAATGAGATTCAATATCATTTAGATAAAAAAGGGGAGACGGATTTCATGTATAAAGTAAAGAAAAAGCTATACATTTATGCAGCACTTATTCTGATGATTTCATTACTTGCTGGTTGTGCTTCGGGTGGAAGTGCCGAGACAACGAATACGTCCAGCCAAGCTGCAAGCAGCAATGAGAGCAATAATGAAAGTGATACAACTGTCAGTACGACTGAAGATCAGACCCGAGTGATCAAACATGCCATGGGCGAAACCACAATCAAGGGAACCCCGCAAAAGATCGTGACACTGTTCCAGGGTGCGAATGATGTCGTTGTTGCACTTGGCGTGAAACCGACAGGCGTGGTGGAATCCTGGGTTCAGCAGCCAGTCTATGAATATCTGAGAGCAGATCTGGACGGAGTTCCACAAGTAGGACAGGAATCGCAACCCAATCTGGAAGAGATCAACAAGTTGAAACCCGACTTGATTATTGCTACGAAGATCAGACATGAAGAGATCTATGAGCAACTGTCGCAGATCGCACCAACGGTAGTGACGGAGACGCTTTTTGACTGGAAAGAAACGGTGAAAACTGTTGGGGAAGCGATGAATAGGGTTGAGCAATCGGATAAATTGTTGTCTGATTGGGATGGCCGTGTAGCTGATTTCAAAGAGAAAATGGGGGATCGTCTGCCAATTGAAGCAACCATCACGAACTTTAGAGCCGATCAAGTTCGTATTTTCTACATGGGATATGCAGGTAAGATTCTGAATGAACTTGGGTTCACCAGACCTGCCGGACATGACGCAGACACATGGGGAGTTGAATTGACTTCCAAAGAAAACATTCCAGATATGAATGCAGACATGATCTTCAACTTCAATTCAGGCACAGAAACAGATGCCATTCAGAAAAATTATGATGATTGGACCAGCAGTCCACTGTGGAAAAACCTTGATGCAGTCAAGAACAACCAACTGGTTCAGGTCGATGAAGTGGCCTGGAACATGGCAGGTGGATACACATCGGCCAACATGATGCTGGACGATCTATATAAGCAGTTCAACCTGAACTAACTAACAGGAGCAGGACCTGCCATGCACCAGAACATTCGTTAACGAAGTGTATGGGCTGGCAGGTCTTTTATCATTTTACAGATGAAAGAGTGAGAGTATGTTTCCCCTTTTTACAAAGGTAAGCGCCAAGATCTATGGACTGGTTGGTTTATTCATATTACTTCTACTTGCTTGCCTAGCCAGTATGATTCTGGGACGTACGCATATCACGTTTCAGATGGCATGGGAAGCACTGCAATTCTATGACGAGAGTTCTGTGGAACATGTGGTTCTGCTGACGGAACGGTTGCCACGTACAGTTATTGCTGCTGTTGTAGGAGGAAGTTTGGCCGTGGCGGGTGGGCTGATGCAGGCATTGACACGTAACCCACTGGCATCACCGAGTGTGTTCGGAATTAATTCTGGTGCGATCTTTTTTATTGTTATTGCCATTGTTGTATTGTCCGTATCTTCGCTCACCACCATGATGTGGTTTGGTTTTGCAGGGGCTGCTGTAGCCGCGGCAATTGTATATGGGCTAGGTTCCATGGGTCGTGATGGCCTGACACCGATCAAGATTGTACTGGCGGGGACGGCAATCTCCGCGTTATTTGCCTCGTTCACACAGGCCATTCTGGTGCTGGATGGAACCGGATTGCAGGATGTACTGTTCTGGCTTGCCGGTTCAGTAAGTGGTCGGACATTGGATATGTTATATCCTGTTCTGCCGTACATGACAGCCGCAGCTATTGTCTCTTTGTTCATGGGCAGAGCCATCAATCTGCTGTTGACGGGTGACGATATCGCCAAAGGCATGGGACAGAATGTACTTCTAGTCAAGGTGCTCATGGGAATTGTTACGGTATTGCTGGCGGGTGGTTCGGTTGCCGTAGCCGGTTCGATCGGTCTTGTCGGACTGGTTGTCCCGCATATCATGCGCGCACTGGTGGGAAATGATTACCGCTGGCTCGTTCCTTACTCTATTGTAGGGGGAGCGATTCTGCTGCTGTCCGCGGATGTGGTGGCAAGGTTGGTGATCATGCCGCAGGAAGTTCCACTCGGTGTCATGACTGCACTGATTGGCGGACCCTTCTTCGTGTATATTGCCCGCAAGGGGGTGACGAAGATATGAGGAAGGTGTTGACTTTTCGCAACAAAAAAGACACTGTCTCAGTGCAAATGGAACGAAAATCACTGGTTGTCATCGGTGTATGTATCCTCTTGTTCCTGATGGCAGGAGTGGTCGGTACCAGTGTAGGCAGTGACTTTATTTCTCCGCTGGATGTGCTCAGAACGATATTTTGTCTGAATGCAGGAGAGCATGACTTCGTCGTGCTGACCTTAAGACTGCCACGGGTGTTATTATCTCTGCTCGTAGGAGCAGCCCTCGGTATGTCAGGCGCACTTCTGCAAGGCATTATCCGTAATCCGCTGGCCTCACCGGATGTCATCGGCATCACCGGCGGCGCGGCCGTTGCAGCTGTAGGTTTTGTTACGCTGTTAGGTGGAGCGGTAAGTATCAAGTTGTTGCCATTGTTCGCCATCGCTGGCGCAGTTGTGACGGCTTTGATCATCTACGTGCTTGCCTGGAAAAAGGGAGTCAGTCCGATCCGTCTGGTGCTGATCGGGATTGGAGTGTCAGCCATTACCGGAGCTGGAACGACCTTTATGCTGATTCTGAGTCCATTCTACACGGCAGGTCAAGCCTATATCTGGCTGACAGGAAGTGTATACGGAGCATCGTGGACCGATGTCCGAACGATTTTACCGGTTATCGTAATTGTTATACCGCTGGCGATTTGGTTCGCTCGCAGCCTGAATGCACAGGAGTTCGGGGATGATCTGGCCACAGGGCTGGGTGTAACTGTACAGCGGCATCGTTCAGCGTTGTTGTTATGCAGTGTACTGCTGGCGGGAATCGCCGTTGCGGTTGCCGGAACCATTGGTTTTGTAGGCCTGATCGCTCCACATATTGCCCGAAAGCTGGTTGGACGGATGTTTGGCAGTATGCTGATTGTGTCTGGACTGGTTGGTGCTCTGCTTGTATTTGCGGCAGATCTGATTGCCCGCACTGCCTTTCTACCGCTGGATGTTCCCGCAGGGGTATTCACCGCAGGCGTAGGCGCACCATTTTTCCTGTATTTGTTGTTCAAGAATCGAAATCAGTTTTGAGGAGGAGAGAGCTGTGAGTATTCTGGAAGCCAAGGAGCTTACGATCTCCTATGGAGCAGATCCCATTATTGAAAATTTGAACCTGACCATTCCCAAGGGACAGATTACCGTCCTCATTGGCAGCAACGGCTGTGGCAAATCTACGCTGCTGCGTACGATGGCCCGGTTGCTGAAATCCAGCTCCGGTTCGGTGTTGCTGGATGGCGAAGAGATTGCAAAGCTGCCGACCAAGGAGATTTCAAGGCGCATGTCCATCTTGCCGCAGGGTCCGACCGCTCCAGAAGGATTGACGGTGAACCAACTGGTTAAGCAAGGACGTTATCCACATCAAACATGGCTGAAGCAATGGTCTCGTGAGGATGAGCGTATGGTTAAGCTGGCACTGGAATCCACACATCTGACAGAACTCGCGGATCGACCTGTGGATGCATTGTCCGGTGGACAGCGTCAGCGTGCCTGGATTGCGATGACACTTGCGCAGGGTACCGAAACGCTGCTATTGGATGAACCTACAACCTATCTGGATATGACACATCAGATTGATATCCTCGATCTGTTGTTTGAGTTGAACGAACGGGAAGGACGCACGATTGTTATGGTACTTCATGATCTGAATCTGGCATGTCGTTATGCGCATCACATTGTGGCTGTTCACAATAAGTCCATTTACGCAGAAGGCAAACCGGAAGATATTGTTACACAGGACATGGTCCGTAAGGTTTTCCAGATGGAGTGTGAGATTGCGGTTGATCCACTGTTTGGCACACCAACCTGCATCCCACATGGAAGAGGAAGGAAGCTGAATGGAGAACAGCGTTATACACAACTGGCTTGAGGATCAAAAAGTCCGTTTTGATTCGATTAATAGTTATTCAAAACTCCACATCAACTCCATTGTATGATCAATCAGATGACAAATTAGGCAAGCCATTGGTAAAACCATGTCCCAGGCTTGCCCGGTTTGTTGTGCCTATTATTCGATAAAAGCATACCTGCATCGACTTAAACCTACACTGAATTCAATCTTGTTTTCCCTTAAAAGTTTATTATTGACAATATAACTCGAATTGCCATAAAATAGATTTTATATGATATTGATAATCATTATCAATATGTGATTACAAAAAAATTGATGAAGTATGAGCTATATAAGTTTAATTCAAATTTCACACGTTAACGGAGGGGGCAGAACAGATCTGAAGAAGCGTAGCGTGCGCCTTTATCACCGGATTTCCCCTTTGTAAAGGGGTTCAAAAAAATCTGGGGATAACAGCGATCGGAAGATGGTTCTGACCGCGCAGTGATTTCGTGTGAAAACTCTATTCAACTTATATAGGAGCGAGTACCTTCATTCGATCGAGGAGGATTTTCAGTGTTTCCGAAAGGGATTCATAATCTGCAAAACCGACTCATTATAAGCAAAGCGAGAGAAATGGGCATCACCTGTGAGCCACTTCTTGAGGGATGCGAAGATTTCCTGAAGCTGTCTGTAGGGGACCAAGAGATCATCATTAACAAAACCAGATCTCATCGTCTGCCGTTAATCGCTGGACTGCTCGCCAAGAACAAGCAGGCATGTAATATGTTATTGCATGAACAGGGAATGCCTGTACCGTCATTTATCGTGATCCCGGAGATGGGAAGCGAAGCAGTAGCTTTTCTGAATAGATACGGCTCTATTGTAGTGAAACCACTGGATGCGAGCAGTAGCATGGGCGTGACGCTGGATGTGCGTACTGAAGAAGAACTGGAGACAGCCATTCAGCTTGCGAGTGTCCACGGCAGCAGCATTATGTTACAGCAATATGTGACCGGGATTGATTACAGAGTGCTGATCATTAACGGTGAAGTGGCGGCTGTGAACCAGTATCGACCTGTCTATGTCGAGGGAGACGGAACTTCAACTGTTGGGGCATTGATCGAGCAGTTGAATCAGGAACGAATCGAGATGACGCACATTGGGGAGTATGAAGCATTTCCCGAGGTTAATGCAGAAACGGAACGACTGCTGGAGGTATTACATGCACAAGGGACAACACTGGATGAAGTTCCTGCCGCGGGAAAAGAAATCGAGTTATACAATCTCCGCAATTCTGCCGCCGGAAAAATCAGTGAATTCTACAAGGATTGTACCGAAATCATTCATCCCGAAAATGCCCGGATGATTATTCAGGCGGCAAAGACTCTTCAGATCGATGTAGCAGGAGTCGATGTTCGTTGTCATGATATCCGCACCCCGATCTCCAGAGATCTGGGAGGCATCCTGGAAGTGAACGCCTTGCCAGATCTGACACACCACGTCTTTCCCCATGGTGGAACAACTCGTGATGTGGTTCGGTTATACCTGGAATACCTGTGTCAGGAGCAACTTGAATATAAATAAATATAGCTTATAACAACGTATAGATGACAATATATGACGGATAACGGATAACAGATAACGGATACCATCATTTAATTCGGACCTCACCATGATTTTGAACCAATACCATGTCATATGCAAAATGTAGAACAAGAATCACAGGCAGCAGGTTCAGCCTGAATCGATTATAAGGAGCGTTAGAGGGCTATGTCAGTAGAGGTGCAGACGGAATATCTGAAGATGCAAAATGAGAAGGAATCCAATGCAAGATCGTACCCGAGACATTTCCCGCTTGTCATTAACAAGGCCCATGGGGTGAAGATTACCGATACGGAAGGCCGCGTATTCTACGACTGCCTGGCTGGGGCAGGAACATTGGCGCTGGGGCATAACCATGACACGGTGGTCAACGCCATTCGCGATGTTCTGGATCAGCAGATTCCTCTTCATACACTGGATCTGGCAACACCGCTGAAGCTTTCATATATGCAAGAACTATTCTCCATTCTTCCGGCAGAGATGCGAGACAAAGCCAAAATCCAGTTCTGTGGTCCAACCGGAGCGGATGCCGTAGAAGCAGCCATTAAGCTGGTCAAACATGCTACAGGCGGCAAGTCTATTCTTGCCTTTCAGGGAGGTTATCACGGTTCGACCCAAGCGACGATGTCGATGAGTGGCAACCTGAGCAAGAAACAACATCTGCAAAGCCTGTTGCCCGATGTACATTTCCTGCCGTTTCCTTATGAATACCGCTGCCCATTTGGTGTTGGTGAAGGCATGACGGCCCGGTTAAGTGCACAGTATATCGAGAACTTGCTCGATGATTGCGAGAGCGGTATTGCGGCACCGTGTGGGGTCATTGTGGAGACGGTGCAGGGTGAAGGTGGAGCCATTCCGGCAGATATCGAATGGCTGAGGGAGCTGCGGCGAATCACAGCAGAGCGAAATATTCCGCTCATCATCGACGAAGTGCAGACAGGCATTGGACGGACAGGCCGGATGTTTTCATTTGAACATGCCGGAATCATACCCGATGCAATTGTCTGCTCCAAAGCAGTTGGCGGAAGTTTGCCGATGTCTGTTGTCATCTACAAAGAAGAGCTGGACAAATGGCAACCTGGTGCACATACAGGCACGTTCCGTGGCAATCAGCTCGCCATGGCAGCGGGACTTGCGACACTTCGTTATATTCGGGAACAGGATGTTTTACACAACGTACATCTGCGCAGTGAGCAGTTCATGAATCAACTGAATGCAATGAAAGAGCGGTATGCAGAGATTGGTGACGTGCGAGGCAGAGGACTGATGATCGGCGTTGAAGTGGTGGATCCAACAGGACGGAAGGATCGTCTGGGACATTATCTGCCTAATGGTGCGCTGGCTGAGTCTATTCAGCGCGAATGTTTCAAGAATGGATTAATTGTAGAACTGGGCGGGCGTCATTCAGCTGTTGTTCGTTTTCTGCCGCCGCTGAATATTACGGAGCAAGAATCGGGTGCAATCCTTGCGATCTTTGAGAAATCGGTAGCTGAAGCGATAGCCTTAGCAACAGCCGCATGCTGAAGCTTTCCCTGATGAAGAGGCATGCAGTATTACTCGCGATTCTGATCGGTGCTTTTTCGCTGGTACTGACCAACAGTGCATTTAACCTGCTGCTGCCTTATTTTGTGCAATATTATCAGATCTCTACGACAGCAGGCGGATGGATCATTGCCTTGTACATGCTGGCTATGACGTTAACAATGCCGCTGGCTTCCCTGATTGTGGACCGACTGGGGCGTAAGCAGACGTATATGTTGGGCATCAGCATCTATGGACTGTTCTCGGTGGCAGGTGCGTTGTTTTATCACTCTATTGAGGTACTGTTGCTGGTTCGTTTCATGCATGGCGTTGCCGCGGGGCTGATGATTCCGTTATCACTTGTGCTGCTTTTTGATGTCTACGGACCGGAGGTAAGGGGACGAATTACAGGAGCGTGGGGCTTGCTTCTTATGCTCGCTCCGGCTGCCGGTCCAACATTGGGGGGCTTCATCATTCAGTATGGACGGCTTGAAATGTTGTTCTGGCTCAATGTGCCACTGGCTATATTCTCGTTGATCGGGTGCGGTCGAGTCATTCAGACCTATATCCCTGCCCGTAGGAAAAAATGGCATCCATCCAGTGTCATGCTGCTGATCTGTGCGGTAGGTGCTCTTAGTCTGGGAGTACAGTTGTACGCAAGTCCTGTCGTGGCAGTATGGGTACCTTGGCTACTGATTGCGCTCGGTGTGGTGTTGCTCATTCGTTTTGTCCAGACCGAGAACGGTCGGAAGGAACCACTTATCCGGTACCAGTTACTGCGACGTAATGCCGTCTTTCCGCTGACCGTATTGATCTCGACGATTCAAGATTGTGTCATGTTTGGCGTAATCTTTGCATTGCCACTATTGTTCCAGGATGTCTTCCACCTGTCGCCTGCCTTATCTGGTGCGTTATTCATTCCCTTGTCGATCTGTACAAGTCTGTTCATGTGGATTGGCGGTAGCTTGCTGGATCGCGGTCGGTCCATGCATTTTATCGCATGGGGGACGTTGCTGGTTTCGATATCGATCTTATCGTTTGCGGTTCTGCCCATGGGAGCGTCAATATGGATCATCGGGATGCTCATGGCGTGTCGGGGAATTGGCGTTGGTTTGTCAGGCATGAGTATCTCTGCAATTGGTCTGCAAGCATTACCGGACGAAGATATGCACGAAGGGTCGGTGTTATCAACCACGATTGAGCGTCTTGCTTCTTCGTTTGCGGTGATGGGCTTGACCTTGTATTACGATATGCGTTGGCAATGGCTTGCCGGGGCAGGAACGTCCATGGAGATGGCAAAATGGGGAGCGCTCAAAGAGATCTGTATCGGACTTGGCTGCGCCATACTGCTTACACTTCCCTTGGTCTTACTTATAACCCGAAAGAAGGTTGGCATCATTGTTCGAGATGGAAAACAAGCTCCGGTCTGAGGCTGAGCAGCAGGCCCACGAACATTCGTGCAAGCTGCTGTTGAACTGTTACATCCGTGAGCTTGCGCTAGAGAAGGAAAGCGATATTCGGATCAATCCAAATACGCTGTCGTACACTGTTGCTTTTCAAGCCAGTAGGGTGAAGGTGACAGGACGCTTGTCTTATTACTCTGTCATAGGGGAGCATGAATACCTCAGCATGGAATCTGGCGGGGAAGCGGTGCATTATGGCGACCTGGTTCGTTGGATCACATCTGAGCTAAGCGGAAATGGGGAACAGGGAGCGAGTTCGGATCAACATGGAATGAAGAAAAGTGTGATGGAAATGAAGCGTTCACTTGAGGTGGATATTGCACATCCAAAGGGCGAGAATACGAATCGTGTAGATGCGACGTATGCCAAAGATTTTGCACAAAAGGTAGATAACAGTGTCGGTAACCTTACGTTGTATATCGAACAAGCAGCCGGTCTCGACATCCATGACTATCGCACATCTGAACAGTCACTGTTGTATGGTCATCCGTTCCATCCGTTTCCGAAGAACTCCAAAGGCTTCAGCGAGGATGATGTGCAGAAGTACAGTCCGGAGTTACGGACATCATTTCAACTCTGTTATATCGCCGTGAGGCAGGATGTCTACGTGCAGGAATGGGTCGATGACGAGGCGGCAATGGATTTGCAAGACCTCCTGTGGAGCCATGTGGAGCCTATTTTAAAAGAAAAGAGTGAAATGTATGGGCTGCTGCCTGTCCATCCATGGCAATATGCATACATATCACGATTGTCCGAGGTGCAGCACTACATTCGAGATGAAAAATTAATCCTACTCGGTAGTGCGGGGCCAACCGTCTACCCAACTTCTTCAGTCCGTACGGTTTATGTTCCCGAATGGAACTGCAATATCAAGCTGTCACTGAATATGCAGATCACGAACATGATTCGCACCAACAGTGCTGAGCAGATGCACAGAACACTGGATGCCTCCAAGTACGTCAGGCAGCATGACTGCTTCGGTGCTGAACCGAACACACATATTGCGTATGAGACGGGTGTAGCGACTTGTGCTTTTGAAGATGAAGAGTTAACCAGTCTGTTTACGATAGCTTATCGGCCCATTGAGTTTGATGTTGAGAATACGTATGTCTTATCCAGTCTGGTTGAAGCACCACTTCCCGGGATGCGTTCTAGGTTGATGACGATGCTGGGTGGTGGACGTGACATTGCCGAGCGTTGGCTGGAACGATATCTGGCATGTTCGCTGCTGCCGATTGTACGGGCGGCGGGAGAGAAAGGTATTCATTTTGAAGCCCATTTGCAGAATACACTTGTCACATTGGAGGATGGGTTGCCTGTGGCTTTTATCGTCCGCGACCTGGAAGGGGTCAGTGTGGATGAGGAACTTATCCGTGAGCAGGATCGTGCTGCGTCCGATTTATTATTTTATTCGCGAGAGAAAGCCTGGGCGCGGACATCGTACTATTTTATCGTCAATCATCTGGGGTCTTTGATTCATGCGATGGCGCGAGATGTGAACGTCCCGGAGGAGCATTTCTGGAAACAGGTACGTGAGGTCCTTGTGGAGGAACTGGAACGAACGGGCAATGCATATGTGCAATATCTGCTGACAACGGATGCATTTCTGGCCAAACAAAATTTGGTGAGTTGTCTAAGGGGGATCAGCCAGACCCCGGCCTACGTGCCGGTGAGCAATGTAATGAAACGAATGGGGAGTGAAGTGCGTGGGAGTCGTGGGATACAGGGCTGAAGCAGGCGGCAGGACAGAAGCAGTATACGTGGGTGTACAGGAACGGATCATGCGGCAGACGTTGGAGGCGATGTGGTTCGAAGGCATTCTAGACAGTCATGTAATTGGGAGCGAATGGAGAACCAGCGGGCTTACATCTTCCGGCGATTCTGTAGCGTACACGTGTGAAGCGGAGCGGAAGTTTTCGTTCGGTCGGGTGAAGGTGAAGAAGGGTTCGATTCAAAGAGAAGGCGTACTCTGCACCGATCTGGATCTGTTTTTGGAGGAAATTGTGCTGAACGCTTTGAAGGGTGCAAATGTCACGGCTTTTATCCAGGAACTACTCGAAACGATGGCAAAGGACAGTCAGTGCCAAGCTATATTGCCCTTGAACATTCCGAATGAAGATCGGCATTATGATGCGCTCGAAAGTCACATGACCGACGGTCATCTGTACCACCCGAGTTATAAGTCGAGGCTGGGATTTTCTTTGAAAGACAATCTGGCTTATGGCCCTGAATTTAACACGGAGGTTGCATTAGTCTGGGTTGCTGTGAAAAAAGAATTTGCTCAGACCGCTGTATCCGCGGGTTATAGCTCGGAAGAACTGGTGGGACAACATCTGACTGCAGTGGACGTACAGCGATTTCAACAGATCCTGCAACAACAAGGTTTTACGGACACGGGTGAGAACGTCAACGCATATGCGGCGAGTGCAGATCAGCTTGAGAGCAGTGCCGAGGTTGGTGAAATAACAGCTGTTCAAGATAGCTTAATAGGCTCTAGCGTTGGCAGCAAAGACAGCAAGGTAGATGGGGAAATAGGTTCTAAGGCGGGTGATCGATATGTATTCATTCCGGTTCATCCATGGCAGTGGGAGCACCAGTTGGAATCGGTATATGCCCGTCAGTTGATGGATGGAGACATCGTGTATCTTGGTCCATCGTCTTCGCCATATCGTGCGCAGCAGTCGATCCGTTCGCTGTCGAATCGGGTGAATCCGGAAGCCCCTTACATCAAGCTGGCCCTTAGCATCACCAACACGTCGAGCACACGTATTCTGGCACAGCATACGACCCAGAACGCACCGCTGATCAGCGATTGGCTGGATGAACTTGTTCGTGAAGATGAGCTGTTGCAACAGGCGCAGTTTGGCATTTTAAAAGAAATCATGGGATTGTCGTTCCGTTATGAGCAGTTGCCTGCAACCCAGTATGGACGGGCCTACGGTACACTCGGTGCCATCTGGCGGGAGAATGTATCGGTTCACCTGAAGCAAGGTGAGACGGCGTGGCCGCTGAATGCATTGATGTTGGTGCAGCCGGAGGGTGTTCCATTTATCCAGGATGCTGTAGAACGACATGGGGTGGAAAAGTGGAGCGAGGCCCTTGTTCGCACAGTTACACTGCCAATTATACATCTGCTCTATGCACACGGGATTGCGCTGGAATCTCATGCCCAGAATATCATTTTGGTCCTGGAAGACGATCTGCCGAAACGAATCATTATCAAGGATCTGCATGATGGTGTTCGTTATGTACCGGATCAACTGTTGCACCCGGAACGGGCACCGAAGCTGAACCCAGAACCAGAGACCCACCGCAAGTTCAATCGGTATTCCTTCATCTATGCCGGAGATGTGTCGGAAGTCCGTGACTATACGTATGATGCATTCTTTTTTATCTGCATGACAGATATTGCGCTGGCTTTGGAGAAGTTTGGGTTGTCGGAGGAAGCGTTCTGGCAGCTGTGCGCAGGTGTAATTGTGGATTATCAGAAGCAGCACCCGGAATACGCAGAACGGTTCGTTGCATTTGACCTTTTTGCCGAAGATGCACTGATCGAAGAGATGACCAAGCGCCGTCTGTATGGGGATGCAGAGTTATATTTCCGCAAGGCGAGTAATCCGCTCAAGATATCAAAGGATGCACTTGAATCAAAGAGGACACCCGAATTAAAGGGAATCGTCGAATGAGGATTAACACGCTGAAGGAAAAAATTGCACGCAAACAGCCAGTATATGGCCTTTTTGTATCCATACCACATCCGGTCATCATTGAGATGATCGGACATGCGGAATATGATTTTGTCATTATTGATCTGGAACATGCCGCAACATCGATGGAATCGGTAGAAGATTTGGTTCGTGCGGCGGAACTGGTGGGCCTAACCCCGTTGGTTCGAATTTCGAAGGTGGAGCGAGTGGAGATTCTGAAAGTGCTGGACTGTGGCGCACAAGGTATCGTCATTCCACATGTCGAGCAACTGGAGCAGGTGGAGGAAGCGGTTCGTCACGCCTACTATCATCCGGTTGGCATGCGGAGCTTGAATAGTGGTCGTCCCGGTGTATTTGGGAAATATCCGCTCACAGGATACATTGAAGAAGCGAACGAACAGGTGATGGTTGTCCCCATGATTGAAAGTGCAGAGGGCGTGCGGCAAAGTGCACAGATTCTGTCTCACCCTCAGGTGAGCTTTGTATTGGAAGGGGCAGCGGATCTGTCGCAATCCCTCGGTGTGCCATGGCAGACCGAGCACCCAGATGTGAGACGTGCGCTGGATGAATTGCATGCTACCGCTCGGCAGTGCGAAGTACCTTATGCAACGGTCACTAGAGGTGTGGATGATATGTCGCTCTGGGCTGAGCGGGGAGTACATATATACGTGCTTGGTGATGATCGGAATACGGCGTTTCGGGCGTATGCCCAAAAACGGAATGACTACAGGAATGCGGGTGGGCAGATATGAAACCTGGTGTATGGCATGCGATAGATGAACTGCAACGCGGAATGGAAGATCCGGTATGTGCGTATGTATACGATCTGGCTGGCATTCAGGAACAGGTACATCAGATGTTGGACAGCATGCCTGGGAACACACAGTTGTTCTACGCCATTAAGGCGAATCCTGATCCGCGGATCATTGAGGCGCTGCTTCCATTGGTGAAGGGCTTTGAAGTGGCTTCGATTGGAGAGCTACTCAAGGTTAGAGCGGTAAGTCGCGAGGTTCCAATTCTGTTTGGAGGTCCGGGGAAAAAGGAGAGCGAACTACGTCTGGCGATCGAGCAGGGCGTGAGCTACATCCATGTGGAGAGTCTGTTGGAACTTCGGCGCATCATTGCGATTGCGAAAGAGCGAGCGAAGGATCAAGAACATGAGCAAGAGCACGTGCAGGGGAGCAGGCAGAAGCAAGAATGGGAGCAGAAACCGGAGCAGAGATATACGCAAGCATACGGCGAGGAACTGATGCAAGAGCAAAAGCAAAAACAGGATCAAGAACACGAGCCGAAACACAAGCAACAACAGAAGCAAGCGCAGGAAGTGCGAATACTGCTCCGAATCAACCTGCGGAGCAGTACGTTACCTCGGACGAAGATTGTCATGGGCGGTGGGCCGAGTCCTTTTGGAATCGATGAAGAGGCGGTGGAAGAAGCCATTGAACTCATTCGTGTGGAAGGCGCGGGTGTGGTTCGGTTAAGCGGGTTCCATTTTCACTCCTTGTCCAACAATATGGATGCAAGGCTACACGCCGAGATGATCGAGTTGTATTTGCAAAAGGTGGAACAGTGGCAGCAGCAGTATGATCTTCCTGTGGAAGTAGTGAATGCAGGAGGTGGATTCGGTGTCACGTATGATGGCAGTCCCGGATTCGACTGGCCCTTGTTCACTTCCCTGCTGGAGCAAAGTGAAGCCAGAGAGCGCCTTGCTTCAAGCGGAGGTCAGCTGTATTTTGAATCGGGTCGACTACTGGTGGCAGACCATGGGTACTACGCAGCAGAAGTTACGGATATCAAAACCTCTCATGATCAGTATTTTGCCGTGTTAAGAGGAGGTACGCACCACAATCGTCTGCCTGCTTCATGGGGACATAACCATCCGTTTCAGATTATGGCGACGGATCGCTGGAAACACTCGTTTGCCCGTCCACAGGTAAGAGATCGTCGAGTCCATATCGTAGGTGAGCTATGCACACCCAAGGATCGCATGCATTCTGATGCGGAGGTAGCACTGCTGCGCGTGGGAGATATTGTTTTGTTTGAAAAGTCTGGGGCTTATTGCTGGACCATCTCGCATCATGATTTTCTGGGGCATCCGCACCCGGCATTCCATTATCTAACGGAGGACAATAATCATGTCAACACTGATGAAACGTTCCAGTCTGCAATCCGCTGAACGCCGGATTATGGCGGATCTGATGAATTCATTTTTGTGGGAGCAATTAATCCCACTGGAGGATCACCCATTCATTGATTTTGCCGAAGCACCTGCACCGTTCCGTCGATTGTACAAGGGATATGACAGCGAAGAGCATAATCAGAATGGGGCTTCTCATGTCAGATTGCATACGCAAGGTGTACTGTGTCTGGTTGAAGCAGGAGTAAGACAGGGGACTCAGTGGATTCAGGGTTCACCGATCTACGAGGAGAAAACTGATGGAAGCTGGGTTCTCCTTGATACTCCGACAGAAGTTGGACGTGCGGTGTTACAGAGGGCTTTGTCGGATAAGGCCTATGCGCAACCTGGGGTGGCGGAATTCCTGGTTAGTCTGGACATTGCTGTGGAGCAGTATGCTTTGGGCTGGGAACAAGTCCAGTATCTGTCCGCTAACGTCCCGGCTTCTGCTTATGAATGGTTTATCAAGGGGGAGCGCGTTGCGGCATTGCGGGATCGTCCATTTCACCCATCGTCCAAAGCCAAGGTGGGATTCAATGCAGAAGATGTAACACGGTATGCAGCAGAATTCGGGAAGGCGATTTCGCTGCGCTGGGTGGCTATACGGCTGGATGCCGTGCAGCAAGGGTGTGAAGATGGATTGTCCATTTTGGATGTGTTAGACGATGTTCAGCGCGGAGTGGTGGAAGCCGAGTTTGCCAAAAAAGGGATCACGTTGGACGAATATCTGCCGATGCCTGTTCACCCGTGGCAATTGGAACATGTGATTCTGCCTCGCTTCACTGGAGAGATTGAAGAGGGCAGCATTATCGTATTGGATGTAGAAGTGGGCGATGTACAGGCCACATCCTCTCTGCGCTCGATGGCTCCGTCAACCGAGTCCACTCGGATGCTCAAGCTTCCGGTTAGTGTGCTGTCGCTGGGGGCAGCTCGCTATCTTCCGGTAGTCAAACTTCTGAATGGTCTTGCTGGAGAACGGATGTTAAGGCAGGCCGTTGCTTGTGACGAGACGTTGAAGAACAAGGTGTATATGTGCGAAGAGCAAAACTGGTGGGGCTTTATGCCAGAATCCATGGGACTGTTCGATGATCATCCACGCCATCTGGCTGCACAGATTCGTGTGTATCCCGCTGAGTTGCTGGGTGAAGCCTACAAAGTCATTCCAATGGCCGCACTGGGTGTGAATCTGGAAGGGCATCATCTGTTGACGGAGATCCTGTGTGATAACTTGAACGGCGCGGATGTCCTCGACTTTTATACCAGCATAGCTACAACGTTTTATGACGTCGTGATGCGTCTGTTCAAGGTGGGCGTTGTACCTGAGATCCATGGTCAGAACTGCTGTCTGGTGTTGAAGGATAACGAGGTAAAAGGTCTCTTGTTCCGCGATCATGATTCCGTGCGTTTGCATCAGCCTTATCTGGACAAACATGGCATTGAAGACCCTGCCTATCATATTCGTCCAGGCTACTCGAACAGCCTGTATAACGAGACGATCCAGAAGCTGATCTTCTATGTGCAGTCTTTGGGGACGCAGGTGAATCTGGCTGCGATCATGGAGGCACTTAGCGAGGTGTATCACATCCCGCAAACGAAGTTATGGGAGATCACGGAGCAGGCTTGGAAGGAAGCGCTGCAACAAGTGCAGCTTCCCGAATCCGACCGGGCCGCGCTCGCTCATGCGATATTCGAGAGCAAGGAGTGGCCCGTGAAGTTAGTTGTCCGTCCGCTGCTTGAAGCAGACGGAGTGCCTGGCGCGATGCCATCGGGCAAAGGCATAGGGTGGAACCCTTTTTACAAGGGATAGAATGCAGAAGGTGGCCCGCTTGATGGGTTGCCTTTTTGGATTTTATGGTAATGAAGGTTCGAATCGCGGGGGTAAATAAATGTTCATAATTATTGAAGGTGAATCTGATGAAATCCAAGTACAGAAATCGGACTGATGTTATAAATGAATAAGTGAACAAGTGTTACTGGCTCACCTTCTTATGATGGCAATGTGTTTTTTACTTATATTTACTAATTAGTTGTTTTCGGTTGATTAAAATTACCTATTTGTTGATTTAACAGACTTACTATTTCCTTTGAATTATTACTCATTCCGTCGTCATTCTGATTCTTATTGGAGTTGGAGAGGAACCGCGAATAGTTTTCTGTACTTGTTGCTTCTCCTTCAGCATGTTTTGTTTCACTCAATAGAACCTTTGAGCCGTCTGAATTAACAAGATACTGTCTAGTATAAGCACCTTCCCTTGCTGTAACCAGCTGACCTTTTTTTTCTACTGATTTGTCCTTCTTTTCTTCGTCTTCTTTCTTTTCGACTGTTTGTACGAGAAGCGTTGATTTAAACAACTCTTTGTTGTTTGTTAGATTGTTGCGTTGGTTAATGTGATAAATGCTAGGACTAGAATTGTTAATACGCATGACTTCACATCCTCTTCGAATGGAATTTTTTTGAAAAAATTGAAACGTGTCATTTTATATCGGCATCTTTTGTTTAGAAATGAATACAAATTGCGATTTGGACAAAAAAAGGGACGCTCGCAGCTTTTCCTTTAACGATTTTAATGAATTTGATATCGTCATTCCCTGAGATACCTTATAAGTATCTTCGCGGTTCACCATTCTGGGCTTATATTGTCAACTTGACGGGTTGCCTTTTTGGCTTGTTGTCATCGAAAGTTACAATGCTTGGAGGGAATAAAACGTTCATCATTATGGCTAAAAATCTTATGAAAAGGAGTTACAGGAAAGAGACTGATGGTATAATCGGGTTATGTGTTATAGTCATACTTGTGTATTACCGAAAAGGTTTTCGGAAAAAGAGACATCTACTGTTGTAACCGCAATCATAATTTACTTCAAGAAAGTGAGAATCTACCATGAATCAGAAGAGGCTTTTTAATGATGGATGGCAATTTGCGAAAAGTAAGCTGGATGTTACGGAACCTGCGGGTCTGGTGTATGAACCTGTGGAGCTTCCCCATGATTGGCTGATATATAATACGCTTGAACTGTATGAGGACAGCATTGGATGGTACCGCAAGACGTTCCATTACACGAAGGATGAGCAGCAACTTCTGCTTTGTTTTGATGGCGTATACATGGATTCTTCGGTGTATGTGAACGGGCAGCTGGTTGGGGAGTGGAAGTATGGCTATTCTGCTTTTGAACATGAGATCACGAATGCACTGGTGGAAGGCGACAATGAGATTGTGGTCAAAGTAGTACATCAGAGCCCGAACAGCAGATGGTATTCCGGGGCCGGAATCTATCGCCATGTGTGGCTGAAGACGAGAGACCGCAACCATATTGTTACGGATGGGATCTATGTATCTATTAATCAGCATCCGAATGGCTGGCAGGTGGAAGTAGATACGGAACTGAACCTGGAACAGAATCAGAACGCAGAGTTGGTGCATACGATCCGGAATGAAGGTCAGGTGGTGGCATCGACGAAGACGAATGTTACGGCTTCGCTGGGTGAGAATGCGGTCGCATTGGCAGATAGCCAACAGATCATTGTGGAGAGTCCAAACCTGTGGAGCCCGGATGCACCGCATCTGTATGAACTGGTGACTGAGTTGCGATTGATCTCGGAAGATCGGACAATTGAATCGGTATCACAGCGCATTGGATTCCGGGATATCAAACTTGATGCCAATGAAGGGTTCCACCTGAACGGGGTCAAGATGAAGCTGAACGGCGTGTGTGAACATCACGATCTTGGGGCGCTGGGAGCTGCGTTTAACCTGACGGCATTGCGTAGAAGATTTGTTTTGCTCAAAGAAATGGGCGTTAACGCCATCCGTACCGCGCATAATATGCCTGCCAAAGAGTTCATGGAACTTGCAGATGAGATGGGTATGCTGGTTGTGTCTGAAGCCTTTGATATGTGGGAACGTGCCAAAACGCCATACGATTATGCGAGGTTTTTCCCGGAATGGGTTCATACGGATGTGAAGAGTTGGGTGAAGCGTGACCGTAACCATGCCAGTCTGATCATGTGGAGTATCGGGAACGAAATTTACGATACCCATGCGGATGAGCGTGGACAGGAAGTCACTCGCATGCTGATGGATTATGTGCTGGAATTTGATCCGAAAGGTAATGCTGGCGTGACGATTGGTTCGAACTACATGCCTTGGGAAAATGCACAAAAATGTGCGGACATCGTGAAGCTGGCAGGTTACAACTACGCGGAAAAATATTACGACAAACATCATGAAGAGCATCCGGACTGGATCATCTATGGTAGTGAGACGTCTTCGGTGGTGCAGAGTCGTGGCATCTATCACTTCCCGTTCGAACAGCCGATTCTGGCAGATGATGACGAGCAGTGCTCGGCTTTGGGTAACAGTACGACCAGCTGGGGCGCGAAGTCGGCAGAATACTGCATCTTGGCAGAACGGGATACACCATATTCGCTGGGTCAGTTCCTGTGGACCGGATTCGATTATATCGGAGAACCGACACCGTATCATACGAAGAATTCGTATTTTGGACAGTTGGATACGGCAACGTTCCCGAAAGACTCTTATTATATCTACCAAGCGGCTTGGACGGATTATAAGAAAAGTCCGATGGTTCACCTGTTCCCTTATTGGGATTTCAGCCCGGGTCAGATTATTGATGTACGCGTGTGCAGCAACGCGCCGAAGATTGAGCTGCAACTCAACGGTAAAACCATTGGTACGTACGATATCGATCATGCCAACGGAACACAGCTGTCTGGCTGGTGGAAAGTGCCGTACGAAGAGGGCGAGCTGAAAGCGATCGCTTACGATGAGAACGGCCAGATCATTGCAACCGATGTGCAAAGATCCTATACGGATGCGAAGAAGATTCGTCTGCAAGCGGATCGGGAGCAGCTACAAGCGAATGGCACAGACCTTATTTTTGTAGAAATTGATGTGGAAGATGAAGCGGGTAATCCGGTTCACAATGCGAACAACCGCGTGCAAGTTCAGGTGACTGGTGCAGGACGACTGCTGGGTCTGGATAATGGGGACAGCACCGACTATGATCCCTACAAAGGGTTGAGCAGAAGACTATTCAGCGGCAAGCTGATGGCGATCATCGGAGCGACAAATGAAGCTGGAACGGTACGGATTGAAGTTTCTTCCGAAGGGTTGGAAGGAGCTACGGCTGAATTTGAATCTCTACTTGTGGCGGCTGAACTTAATGATGAGAAACAAGTACAATCTGTCTTCATGAACAATGAAGAACGTCCAGTGCTTACGGGGAATGCTCAGGAAATTCCTTTGCGGAAAATCGAGATCATCAGTACTGCAGGACAGTTGCTCGATCCGTCCAACCCAGAGCTTACTGTAACCGCCAAGCTGTATCCAGAGAACACCTCCTACCGCGACATAGAGTGGGCTGTTGTGAACGATGCAGGAATTGAATCCAACATTGCCAAAGTGGAAGCTGTTCAAGCAGAAACCGGCGATAACGGTGGGCATCAACATGCGGTGAAGGTATCGGCTATAGGTGACGGGGAGTTCCGGCTTCGCGCAACCAGTACCAACGGTACGGATAAAACGAAACTCATCTCCCAGCTGGAGTTCAAGGCGGACGGTCTCGGTACAGCCTACAAAGATCCATACGGCTTCATCACGGGTGGACTGTACGATTACACCAAAGGTGAGGTTGGTAACGGCAATGAGCGCGGGGTAGCGACAAGTCGGGATGGAGAGACGCATGTAGGCTTCCGTAATATTGACTTTGGACCGTACGGCTCCGATACCATAACGATTCCTATCTTTACGCTATCCACTGAGGATTACTTCATTCAGATCTGGGAAGGTATGCCGGATGAAGAGGGAAGCACGATGATCGCAGATGTGGTGTATGACAAAGAGTCCATTTGGAATGTGTACCAGGAAGAGACCTACCAATTGTCCAAGCGCCTTAGCGGGATCACGTCGATCTGTTTTGTGCTGAAGCAGAAGATTCATATTAAAGGTTTCTCTTTCGAACGTCAGAGTCGGGCCTTTGAACAGAATGCGGCTGCATCCTGTGATCATCTCTACGGAGATACGTTCAAAATCGAAGCTGACCGTGTTGAAGGTATCGGAAACAATGTGTCACTGGAGTTTGAAAATATGGACTTTACGGCAGAAGGCACTTCGAAGCTCGTGATCTATGGTCATTCACCGATTGATAAAAATACGATTCATATTCGCTTTGCAGGTGCGGACGGACAGAGCAACCAGTTGGTTGAGTTCACGCAGTCAGGTAGATATGAGGAGCGGGTGTTTGAGCTTGAGCAAGTGACAGGTGTGCAGAAAGTAAGCTTTATCTTCCTGCCCGGCAGTCAGTTTGACTTCGGCTGGTTCAGATTCGAGAAATAAATGTGATCGAAATATAAAACCCCTTCAAGCAGGCAGCGGTTCATGGAAACGTGGATCTGAATCGCTTGCGTGAAGGGTTTTTCTTGTATGTAGGTGTGAGAGAAAACATCAATGAAACTGCTCTGCTTCAACTGAGAGATCTAAGTGATGACCTATTCTGCTATAAATGTACAACTTAATATCCGTGTCTTGTAATGCAAGCAGGTTGATCGTTTTAACACTATTTCTGCTGATAGATGTTTCCATAGGTTCACTTCCTTCATCTACATACATCTTCACATATACCGTTTGGTTGCTGTTGTTTCCAACTGATATGTTGGCATGTGTCCCATTCGAAGCAACCATTGTAAAGCTGCCGTTGTATGCGGAACGACCTTCATGTTGAGTTGGGGCAATAAGCAGAACAGATGTAGATGTTGGGAAGGAGCGCTCCATTTCATGGGCAAAAGCGGTTGACTGCCGTTCGTTCGTTGAAGCTAGAGTCGCTGTATTGGCCGAATGGGTGGATATGAGTACAGATAGAGCCAGTGCTACACCGAGCATTGTTTTTAATGTCATTAAACTAACCCCCTACTGAATGATAAATCATTAAAATTTTCGTTCCTGTTTATACATTTCTATGATTCTAAACGTTCGGGACAACGAGGGAGTTACAGATGAATGACAAATTAAGCATAATCATGCAACAAAGGATAGTATTGAACCGTTTCATAGATGAGGTGATGGAATGAGAAAAAGTATGCTTATCCTATCGTTGGCTTTAATGCTGTTAACTGCCTGTCAGGCAAATGAACCAACAACGATTGCTTCCGGAAATACGCAGGCTTTTCCAGAAATAATTGAGCCGCATAACCCAGAGCAAGCGGAGCAAGGCGGGGATGTGGTTGTGCTTCATGGAGGCATACGGAACGAAGATAAGTGGAACACATTTATGAAGAATGTGGAGAAAAAACAACAGGATCAGGTTCGTGTAACGATGTATACCATTGAAGGTGGGCCCATTATCCAGGAATTGATCTATGATGGTACAGCTATTCAATCGACTTACGATAACTCAAGGGATGCCTACGGCTCCAAACAGGGAATGAAGACTGACACCTGCAAAGGGATCGGGACAATGAAGAGTGAGCAGGGACATATTTTTTACGTGTTAACCGGGTGCGAGAAGGAAGAGAACCCCTTTTGGATGCCTAAGTTGTAAATGAGATGTATCCACATGCAAATTCTTAATAAAAACTGTGAAGCCGAGACTGGCTATGCAGGTTTTTGTTGCTATTTGAAAGGTGAAAAATCGAGATTTTATCTGTACAAAGCATTGGACTCTTTATTATAAAACCCATATGTCAAATCATTCTCAGACTGTCCACCGCCCTGAATTTCATAACCCAACTGCACTTCATGATCTGTATAGGTTGCATTACGCAGTGTGATGGTAAGCTCATCTACGGTTTTGGTTTGAAGTGGGATGTTTGAATCGGGAAGTGCGGATCCTTCTTTATTAGTTACAGAAAAATAAAGCACAAGTTGAAGTATCAATATGATAAGAGCAATAATGATAAAGATGATGATATTCCTTTTGTTCAATGTGCATCTTCCTTTCAGCGAATAGATTTTTAATGAAGTGAATTTAGTGGTTAATAACCAATTATATCATATTTTGGGTGGTGATTTAAATGAAGAGGCTTTGGGTGTTATGTATTTTGATACTTTTAGTGACAGGGTGTGGTCAGAACAATAGAGAGAAAGCCATTGATTATCTAACGCAAAATCAAAGAAATGATGCATCACTCATTGTATTTACCGACCGACCTTCGGAGCGACCATTTATTGTTGAGTTACAGACGCAATTAAATGAAGTGAATAACGAGAATTTGAGGGCAGAAGGCCCAATAACTAACGTAACCTTTTATAATGTCCGTGATGAGAATAAGTTTAATTATGAGAAGATTTTTGGTCTGAAATCATATCCGTACATGATCCTATTCGAGAAAGGCCAGATTACATTGGAGACGCAGGAACCGGAAGAGATCGTTCAGCATTTTAAGAAGAGGTAAGAGTCTACTGAAAAACGTGCACGAACACGTAAAATATCTGGCTAATGAATGTTGCCTGGATCGAGAAAGCTCGATTGGTCCAGCAAAAGAAATTGGAACTCTATCGAAACCCGCTGAACTCTATAGATGAAGTTTGCTCCCATGATCGTCTGAGTTAAACATAAAATATGATCTGTGAGGTCCTACTGGGGGAGACAATGAAGCCATGCTGGCAAGACAAAGGACAACTATAGCAAGACTCATGTCTTTTTTATTGGGCTCCCTCCATAGTTATTCGCACACTCTCCGAATGTGCTAAGGACATAGTATAGGGCATATATACTGTGTGCCTTGGCCTAAGGAGATGACCATTTTGAAGTATCTGAACAAGAGGACAGCCACCCTCAACAAATTAAGGCCCAGTCGTTCTACGTCGAAATGCAGAAACAAACACTTGGGAAAGCGAAAGAAATGCCATATTATCCGTAGGTCTTATCGGAGAAAACGCTGCTCACTGAAGCGTCCATTAAGATCACAGAAGTTGGCCTGTGGCAAAAAAGTCATTGCATTACCGAGAGGGGGAGGCAGCAACCCGGTATGTTGTGAGCCCGGCCCCCTGCTTGCTCCGTTGAGACAACATGAATTTGAGACTGTGAATCCCCCTGGAACGCAAGGTGTGGCAGGTGCCCAAGGCCCCGCAGGCCCTCACGGCGCGCCGGGTCAACAAGGGGTTCCCGGAGCGCAAGGCCCGGCAGGTCCTCAGGGTGAACCGGGTCAACCGGGAGTTCCCGGAGCGCAGGGTCCCGCTGGCCCTCAGGGTGTGCCGGGTCAACCGGGAGTTCCCGGAGCGCAAGGCCCGGCAGGGCCTCAAGGTGAATCGGGTCAACCCGGAGTTCCCGGGGCGCAAGGTCCCGCAGGTCCTCAAGGTGAGCCGGGTCAACCTGGAGTTCCCGGGGCGCAAGGTCCCGCTGGCCCTCAGGGTGAGCCGGGTCAACCCGGAGTTCCCGGAGCGCAGGGTCCCGCAGGTCCTCAGGGTGAGCCAGGTCAACCGGGAACTCCCGGAGTCCAAGGACCAACGGGTCCCCCAGGTGAGCAAGGTCCGCCGGGCACCGTACCCGGAATTGAAATCATTCCTACGGCAAACCGTTACTTCTATTTTCCGGATACCGATCTGGATTTGTCGGCATCGGTTGTAATTCCTGCCACGGAATTCACAAATGACGATGGCGACAGCATAACCGAATTTGCCGGGGTTGGACTTACTAGTTTCAACAATCTTTATATAAACGGGATTGTCCAACCAGGAAACTCATACAGTGTAAGTGCGGAGAGGTTGTTTTTTTCGTCACAAAACGGTGAGATCTTTGCAGGGACACCTATCACTATCGAGATAATTATAATAACAGCCAATATCATAAATGGTTAAAATTGGTTGTAGTTGCTGGTTCCTTTGCCTTCACTACTCCCAAACCTACCACATATACTATGTTAGGTAGGAGGTGAGAAACATGCCACTTGTGACACCATTTCAGAACAGTTTAAGATTTGTTGCAACCATTGGTGATGGGACCGGCACTGGGGCAACGTTTGCCATTGCTGCGACTGCCTTTACAAACGACGCTGGTGTAGCTGCAACCGCATTTCCAGGCACTTACAACTACTACAATCTTTATATTAACGGCCTTATGCAAACAGCAGATACATCCTCGGCTACGACGACTACAATTACAATTCCCGGTGGAGATGCATTAAATGATGGAACTCCAATTGTTGTTCAATTTGTAGTGTCTTAAAGAAGATCTAATCATGCTGTATTGTTATCTTGTGCGACTTCTATCTGTGATAGAAGTCGTTCTTTTTGTACAAGATACCCAGTCGGCTCAAAGGCATTCATCCATGCATTAATGTGCAAAAATAGTTACCCAAGGATGTTGCCGAACTACCGGATAACCTCTGAGGAAATGATCCTTCCGTTTGATTCCAAACCTCCTTCTCACTTGTTAAAATTTAGGTACATAAACTACGGTCAGGTTGGCGGGTGATAAGGAAATGCAGCGAATTGAGGTACATCCCGATCTATTGGAGGAAAAGGCCCGGTTGGTCCAGCAGAAGAAACAGGAACTGGAGAAATCAATTTATATGTTGCAATCCGAGTGGTCGGGTGTGACAGGAGAGCGTTTCTTCTGGGATTTTATGCAGGTGAAAGAAGTATTCCCGACTACAATCGGGCTGTTGGACGAAATCCAGAAAGAGTTTACGTTTATCGCGAAGAACTTCAAAACAACGGACGGCTCAGGCGAGGTTGCGCTGTACATTCCAGAGGAACTAAAGCGAAATTTCGCTGTAGGGCTACTTGATAAATCAGTAGGAGAAACAATAACGGGAATGGGTCAGACGGCAGAAGCTTTCTTCGAGAACCCATTCAGTACATTAAGCAGTGTGGCATATGCCATGACAGTGGGCAAAGTTGTAGACGTTGGGCGTGGTATTCAGTTTGCATGGGATACCGCTTGGGGCACGGGAACGGCGCGGTCTGACATAGAGCAATTTGTGGAAGAGCAGAAGAAGCAGATTGATGAGAGTGGAGCAGGGTATTACGGTGGAGCGATGACGGGACAGGCTTTGGCGTATGTTTTGTTTGGCAAAGCTTTTCGTTCGAAGGACGACATTGGTTCGGGTGGAAATAAGAAGGAGCCTCAAAAGGGAATTGACAGTCCCAGAGATCTAATAAAGCCAAGTGGATCACCTAATCCAGAAGCCTTACCAAGTGGAGCGAGAACAAAAATTCCGAATAATGCGGATAAGGCGACTAAACAGTCTTTAGAACTAGAAAATGATGCTGCTGATCAATTGGCGAGAAGTGGATATCGGATTGAACAGAACCCTAAAGTTTTAGATAGTGATGGAATTGATTCCAAAAGAGATCCCGATTTTAGAATTGAAGGGCGTATATTTGACTGTTATGCACCAACTGAGAATAAAGGTATTAGAGGTATTTGGAGTGAGGTTCAAGAAAAGGTTGTTATTAAACAACAAACCAAGAATGTGGTGATTAATTTAACAAAGTGGTCTGGAGATGATTCTGCGTTGCTTAAGCAATTTAAAGAATGGGAAATCCAAGGTTTAGAAGAAGTTATCGCAATCAAAAAGGATGGTAAGATCATATCGGTATTCCCTTAAAGTAGAGGAGACAAGTTTATGGAATATTCACTGAAGTTGAATGGAAAACAAGATCCTTTATGGTTGAAAAGATTAATTGAAAGTAAGAATTTTGAAGTGAATTATATGAACCGACAACACAATGCATTGTTCATTCATGAGTTTGATCTAAGCGGTGGTTTAAAAATTACTGTTTATGATAATAATTTTCCAGCTGATCATCCAGCAGCTTCTTATGAAACTATGTTTCAAGAAGAGGATTTTATTTATCAACAAACAATATCTTTTGAATTGGAGAATAATCAACAATATGAATTATGGTATAAAACAATGTACGAGATTTCTTTTTCTGTTATCGGATCACTCAAAGTAGATGGGGTATTCTATCACACATCTGGAGAAGAGATATTTTTCTTTAAAAACGGAAAGTATACGTTCAACGGAACATATCTTGAATTACTCCAAACGCATTACGGAGAACTTCTCGAAAATATTGAGTATTCAGTTTTTATGAAATCTCTCAACTGAATTACAGATAAATAATGCATAAAAGCAATTCTACCAGACAAACGTAGAGGTTCATTTTTATGGAATGAGGATACTAGCAAGTACTACGAATATGAGATTAATTGCTGAATGTTGGGGTGAAACAGAATGTTATTGGAAAATGCAGTATCCAAATTAAATAGTATAAATTGGGGTTCAGTAGGTACTGGTGTCTCTGAGAAGGATACTAACCTCGGCTATGAATTTCTCAGAAGAATGGCTCAGTTTTATAAAGCGGAGCAGCTGAAGCCTATGCCACCTGCATTTACAAATGTGGCGAAACTGCTAGGAGATCAAGAAGAGGAATTAGATATTTCAGCTTATTGGTATTATCCCCTCAAGGTAGACAGTGAAAAAAAGAGATCATGTTAAAATGAACTCAACACTGAAAACCGGAGGGGATTTTTGCTATGCCAGCGAAAAAGGGCCAAACTTTTAATCAATATAGTGAAGAAACGAAGAAAGAGGCTGTTCGTCTGCGATTGGAAGAAGGTTGGACATACAGTCGGATCATGGAGAAGTTTGGTATTAAGAGTGAGAGCCAGATTATTACTTGGGTACGTAAAAGCCAAAATGGAGAGAGTTTTGAGGATTATCGAGGACGTTGGACGAAGAAGCATTTTAGCAGTGCAGAAGAAGAAAATGCTTATCTGAAAGCGCAGGTAGAATATCTAAAAAAGCTCAATCCGAATTTGCACGGAGAGGGAAGCTGGATTTCGAAGCCCGGTGCCAGTCCGTTCGAGAAATAAGTAAGTGGGCACCTGTGGTTTGGTTGTGTAAAATTGCTGAAATTTCTCGTGCAGGTTACTACAAATGGAAGAAGAATATCGTCCTCCGAGAGAAACGAGCAGATCGGGATACGGATCTAAAAGCACATATTTTAGGCATTCACCGGCTTCGTCCTTATTTCGGCTACAAACGTATGCGAACCGCGTTAGGAAAGGAAGGCCTCGTGGTGAATCACAAAAAGGTACGCCGCTTAATGAGAGAACTCCAGATTCGTTCCGTGATTCGCAAGAAACGTCCATTTGCTGGCCGGAAACCGTCAGTTCTATTCCGTAATGTCTTAAATCGGGAATTCTCGGCGGTAGCTCCTGTGCAGAAACTCGTGACGGATATTACATATGTCCGGATCGGGCATGATTTTGCTTATCTCTCGGTTGTGATGGATCTATACAACAACGAGATTGTAGCTTGGGAACTCTCCGAGCGAAATGACTTAAAACTTGTGATGGAAACGGTAAAGAAACTGAAATGTGGACCGGCCTTACTCCATTCCGACCAGGGATTCCAGTATACAACACAGAGCTATGCCAAATTGCTTGAAGAGAAGAAGCTAACAGGAAGCCATTCTCGGCGTGGGAACTGCTATGACAATGCATGTATTGAGTCGTTCTTCTCCCACTTAAAGACGGAGAAGTTATATTTGGAGAAGCCTCAGAATCTGGAACAAGCAAGGAACCAAATTACAGAGTATATGTTGTTTTACAACAAGGACCGTTTCCAAAACAAACTCGGCGACCTCTCCCCAATTGAATTCCGGGAAAAAGTCGCCGCTTAATGGAGTTTCTCTTTTTTTATTGTCTACTTGACGGGGCTATGACCATATTGTAGTTCAGAGGCTGTTGCTTATTTGAATCAAAACTCATATGTGAAAAGAATATTTGAATACTATTTACAGTTGGCGAAGTACGCAGAGAATAACACGGGCATTAGTCAATATCTAGACATTTATGAACCGTTAATTAAACTTTTTGAAAGGGGTGGCTCTTTTACCATCAAACCACTCTCTCTAGAAATTATACAAGTCTCACATTTCCCACTAAACAATTGGTATGAAAAATTTGTGGAGAAAGATCCGATTGATATTAATAATTAATTGTATTCATACAAACAGCACTCCTACCAAATTATAGTAGAGGTTTGTATGTAATAGTAGGAGGAGATTAAATGGCAACTGACTGCTCCTTGAAATGTGAAGAAGTTGTGTTGACAAAAGAAACTCTGATTGAGAAATTAACTAAGATCAATATTATTTGTGATGAAGTAATACAATTAGACAAAGGATTAAAAATTGAGGAAACAGTAAATAAAGTTGGATTTTCAATTGCTTTAATTGATACTTCAGCTAGTCCATTTGGTTACGATTCAGAGTTTCTTGCCAATGATTTTAAATATAATCAGAGTTTAAATTTCCGAATAGATAATGACTGGGATAGTATAGAGGCAATTATCCGCATTCTTGTACTTGTCTTTGAAATAATCGATTCGACGGAAAGTAACCTTTTGTTTCTTCTTAATGATAATGAATGTGTTTATAGAATTGATGGGATTCTAAGAATTAATAACGAAGACGGTTTTTGGGATCGAGTAGAGTACAGAAGGTTTATTGAAACCAGAGAATATAAAGATATGTAGAAGATTTTTAGTGAGATCAATTCAACAGGATTCTACTCATCGAATAGAGGAGGATCAGTACATGGATTACGAATTATTTCTACGATCTAATTTAGATCTTAATTCTTTAGGGAAGCTGTTAGAAAGATATACCATTGAATTTGTTAACGGATCAGTTTCATTTAATAGTAACGATGAAGAAATAGTAATTGGATCTAATTTTTTCTCTTTGACTCTTGAAATTGAAGATATTTCTGACATAGCTTTTGTTAGAAATCATTACAACTTAGATGTTAATGTGTGCATTAGGGTTCAGTTATTTGATAATACATTTTATGAAGGACTTGAGCATTTATTTAAAATCATAGGAAACCTTATAGGAAATACTAGTGGTAATCTTTTATTTCTAGAAGATGGTTCTACTCAACTACTTAGAATGGAGAATGGTCTGTTGGCGGTTAATAATCGGTTGGATGAATATCAAACTAAATACCTAACTCCAAGCCTTCTTCTTTTACTTGACCGTCCTTATATTGAAAAGGAATTATCAAGTTAAAAAAAGCAGCAGGTAATGAAATAATGATACTACTCAAAGGCACTTCTACCAGGCAAACGTAGAGGTGCTTCTTACTATTAAAAACTTAGGAGAACAAATTGCTATGATATCAATGAAACGATTTGTAATGATTGGATGCTGCATTGGCCTAGCATTATTGCTTGTTCTAACCTATAGCTTTTATAAAGAAAAAAGAATGTATGAACAGTATCTAACGATGAATGTACGACAAGATATGGTTGATACGAAAAGTGCGATTATAGATAATGATATTTTATTCGACCAAATACTTAAGAATGAGAAAATAACAAACGAGATGGTGGAGGATGGAGAACAAGCCAGCCAGCTCTATTACAACTTTACAAATATGACGCAGATTATAGATAAGTATAACTTGATGAATTTAAGTTTCAGTCAAGAAGTCAATTGGTTGGTCAAACCTACAGCATTACTCACAAACGTCTTAGGTCAAGATGACATAATGCCACTTACCCTTCACCGTATGGGAATGACATTCGTAAGGCTGGATTCAATCAGTTATCCTGTAAAACCCCAACTTAAAACCAGGATCGAGGAATATCAGCAGTTAAATCAGCGATGGCTCAACATTGTTGGGGATTTTGAATCCAAGGAAACTAACGAGAAGGATTGGCCCCAAATCTTGAATGATTTGGAGCTAGAGACCCGAAATTATTTTCAAGAGATTAATGTGGATTTTGTTGGTGATGACGTTTGGAGAGACGCATTAAATCCAAGGTACGAATGAAGAAATATCTGCAGAGCTGACCGGATCGAACGGGTGGAAGTCAGTTAATCGTTTCATCAGCTTTATACGCCGGCAAAACAGTCATTTTGCCTAAATACAAAGTGCACTAACACGCAAAATATCTGGCTAATGAATGTTTCCCGCCTACTGCTTCTTTAACGAGAAAATGAATCCTACGTTTGATTCCAATCAAACTCTTCACTTGTTAAAATTTAGGTATAACGACTACAGTCAAGTTGGCGGTGAAGATTTAATGCAGCGTATTCAGGTACATCCCGATGTGTTGGACGAGAAAGCCCGGTTGGTCCAGCAGAAGAAACAGGAACTGGAGCGAATGGTCTGGGAACTGGAGAAATCGATCTATATGTTGCAATCCGATTGGTCGGGTGTGACAGGAGAGCGTTTCTTCTGGGATTTTATGCAGGTGAAAGAAGTGTTCCCGACTACACTCGGGCTGTTGGACGAAATCCAGAAAGAGTTTACGTTTATCGCGAGGAACTTCAAAACAACGGACGGCTCAGGCGAGGTTGCGCTGTACATTCCAGAGGAACTAAAGCGAAATTTCGCTGTAGGGCTGCTTGATAAATCAGTAGGAGAAACAATAACGGGAATGGGCCAGACGGCAGAAGCTTTCTTCGATAAGCCGTTCAGTACATTAAGCAGTGTGGCATATGCCATGACAGTGGGCAAAGTTGTAGACGTTGGGCGAGGTATTCAGTTTGCATGGGATACCGCTTGGGGTACGGGAACGGCGAGGTCTGATATAGAGCAATTTGTGGATGAGCAGAAGAAACAGATTGATGAGAGTGGAGCAGGATATTACGGTGGAGCGATGACAGGTCAGGCTCTAGCATATGTATTGTTTGGCAAAGCATTTCGTTCGATGGATGATAAGCATACCGATCTGGGTGGGTCGGGTGGAGGAAAGCCGGGGCATGGGGAAGGAAATAAAAGGACGGGTAGAACTCATTATTTAGAATCTGTTAATAAGTTTGAGGATCAAATTCGAAATAAACCCTTGGAACACGGGCAATTTTTTGATAAGAATGGTAATTTAATAGGAGAAACGGTTGTTGGTACTGAAAAGTCTATAAATATAAGTAACCATAAAGATGTAGCTAAAGATACGGTATTTACTCATAACCATCCAACTAACGGGCCTTTCAGTCTTGAGGATATAGCCACTGCAATAGATTTTAATATGGCTGAGATAAGAGCTGTTTCTCCAAATGGTACTAATTTGAGTATGAAACGAGGGGCAGAAGGTTGGAAAGAAAATGCAGAAGACATAGGAATTATATTCGCTAATATTCAAAAAGAGCTAAGAAGTGATCTAAAAGCACAAGAATATTTCAAAACTGGTAATAAAGATGCAGTGTGGGATATGCTATTTGACAGAGTTGCCAAAAAAATAGGTGGGGAATATACAAAACATTAAAAGGTAGGTTAAACAATGAATAAAGAATTTCTTTACACTAAGCCCTATGTTCCCGGGATAATAGACGATACACCAGTGGATCTCGAATCGTGGTTTCTAGATGATTCAAGAGAGAGGATGGAAGAGAAATTAAGAAATATTTCTCTGAATGACCTAATCATTGAGTTAATTAATATATTTAAAGACGGAGATCCGAATTATCAAGTTCTCTTAGGGTTATTAGGAGAAAAAGTGGTTAAGGAGGATAGAGAAGACAAGATTGTTTATTGTCTAGGTGATATTTTGCGTGCTGACGACGATATAAAGAGAATCGAGATTGAAATTGATGATAAGGGTCTGAATATAAAGAAAATGAACATTTTTGTTATTCCAGCCGCGCTTTTGGTACTTCAAAAGGAGATAACTAGCCTTTGTGCTGATATTCAAACTCAAAAAACAAGCGATTATTTATCAATCTTTATTAAAGATAAGATGGTAACCGTATTTTCAAACTAAGAGAGAAGACTGTCATACTAACTTATAATTCTAAGTGATACAGTGAAAAGATGATATGAGTTGCGCACATCTATACACGATTTAAAGTCACATCATTAAGCACTTCTACCAGACCACAAGTAGAGGTGCTTTTTCTATGAAATCAAACAATTAATGAAATCTTCCACAGATTGGTCGATAATATAGAAGAAGCAACTTTCAGCTACATATACATAGAGAACTATCCACAACCTTCCTAACTCTCGCGAGGTACATTCATGAAACAAGGCATATATGAACAGCTTATCAACACAATCACCAAGCATGAGATTTCGGCGCTGGACCCGGATGTGTACAACATCGGGACCGAGAAGCTAGATGCAGAGGAAGCTCGCAAGCTACTGTCCACTTTTGGCGGCGGTGACCCGGCGAGCGCTCAAGATTGTACGGGAACAGACAGAAGATAAGACAGCAGTGTTGGCACAGATCCGAACGTGTAATGAGATTATTGCTACCCTGAAAGGCACACTGGGGGAAGAAGAGTACAACGAATTGCAACTGGATGAGCAGGGGGAAGTGTTGACCCTTGTGTATTCCAAGCTGAACAGCATTCGTGCGGTCCGGGATACCAAAATCGTTCGTCCAGATACGCCGATCTCCCAAAGCTCTTTGTTCACAGGTGCCAAGTCCGAGCCGAGTATGTTATTAGAGTTGCAAAAGGAGATCGTGACCGCCGATCGGATCGATTGGCTGGTGTCATTTATCAAATTCAGCGGGCTTCGCCTGCTTCTGGAACAGCTTCAACAGTTCACGACTGGCGGAGGCAAGATGCGGATCATCACGACGACTTATATGGAAGCAACCGACCTCAAGGCCATTACTGAACTTAGCAAATTGCCTAACACGGAAATCCAGATTTCCTATGATACCAAAGTGACTCGGCTGCACGCCAAAACGTATATTTTCCACCGCGATACCGGGTTCACAACAGCCTATGTCGGCTCCTCTAACCTATCCAACCCAGCGCTGACCAGTGGTATGGAGTGGAACCTCAAGGTGACGGAGAAAGATTCACTCGATGTGCTGCGCAAGATTGAAGCGACCTTCGAGAGTTACTGGAATGACCGTGAATTCACGCGATATGTAGCTGAGGATGAAGGGCATGAGGCACAGTTGAAGGCGGCTCTGAATCGTAAAAAAGATCAGTCCAACCACTTTCACCTCGACATCCAGCCTTACGATTACCAAAAAGAAGTGCTGGAACAGCTGAACGCCGAGCGTACGTTGTATGGACGAACCCGCAACCTGATCGTCGCCGCCACAGGCGTTGGCAAAACGGTCATCTCTGCCTTCGACTACAAGCGATTCCGGGCAAGCCATACGGGAGCAAAGCTGCTTTTTGTTGCCCATCGGGAAGAAATCTTGAAGCAAAGTCGGGACACGTTCCGGTATATCCTGAAGGATATGAACTTTGGTGAGCTGCATGTCGGGAATTACCGAGCAGAGGCGCTGGATCACTTGTTTGTTAGTATTCAGAGTCTTAACTCCATGAAGCTGACGGAGATCACTAGCCCAGACTATTACGATTACATCATTGTGGATGAATTCCATCATGCGGCTGCACCTTCATACCAGAAGCTGTTGTCCCATTACGAACCGAAGATTTTGCTGGGACTCACCGCGACGCCTGAACGGATGGATGGCAAAGACATTACCGCCTACTTCGATCATACGATTGCCGCCGAGATCCGTCTAACCGATGCAATTGACCGCAAGCTCCTGAGCCCTTTTCAATATTTTGGCGTCACCGATACTGTCGATCTATCTCAGGTGAAGTGGTCGCGTAAAGGCTACGATCTGAACGAACTGGAGAAGCTCTACACTCATAACAAAATCCGTGCCAACCAGATCATCCAAAGTCTGAACAAATACGTAACCGATCTGGATGATGTGAAGGGGCTTGGTTTCTGCGTAGGGGTGGATCATGCGCTGTATATGGCCAAATATTTAACGAAGCCGGCATTCTATCCATGGCCCTTCATGGCGGGTCGAACGAACAGGAGCGTCATTCTGCGAAGGGACAACTGGTGAACGGGGAACTGCGCATGATCTTTGTCATGGATCTGTATAATGAGGGCGTGGATATCCCTGAGGTGAACACCATCCTGTTCCTGCGTCCTACCGAGAGTCTGACCGTATTCCTGCAACAGTTGGGACGTGGACTACGGATGGCAGATGGCAAAGAGTGCCTGACCGTGCTCGACTTCATCGGACAAGCACATCAGGAGTACAGGTTCCAGGATAAATTCCGTGCTCTGATCGGCGCCACCAAACATTCCATCTCGTACTACGTCGAGAACGGCTTCTCGAACCTGCCTCGCGGCACGTTCATTCAATTGGAAAAGCAAGCGAAAGAATACATTATGCGCAATCTCAAGCAAATGAGTCGCAATCGCAGAGCGCTGATCCAGAAGCTGCAAACGTTTCAGCAAGACACCGGACTGCCGCTGACCTTGGCTCATTTTGTAGAGCATTACGGGATGACACTGGTTGAATTGTATGGTGGACGTACGGGCAAAAGGTATTTCCGTGGCATGTTGGCCGAAGCCGGATTAACAGCACCTATTGAAGATGAACACGAGGAGTATATTCGCAGATTGCCATCTGTGTTGACGATCAACTCCCGAAGCTGGCTGACGTTCCTGATTGACTATATTGAAAAAGGTAAAGAAACCGCGACCGCCGATGAACGGCGCATGTTGATTATGTTCTATTACACCTTCCATCGAGCTGCGCCCGAGAAGCTAGGACTGAGTAGCATCGAAGAGGGTGTGCAGCGTGTGCTGTCTTGTGAAGCATTCCGAGTAGAACTTGTGGATATTTTTAAATATAATCTGGCTCATCTGCGATTTGTGGATAAAAGTAATTCGTTCCCGTACACTTGTCCACTGGATATCCACTGTATGTACTCCATCGACCAAGTGCTCGCCGCCTTCGGTTACTGGAATGCCCAGAAATCACCCGCCTTCCGTGAAGGCGTGAAGTATTTTGCCGATGAACAGACGGACATCTTCTTCATTACACTGAACAAATCGGACAAAGACTTTTCACCCTCTACGCTGTACGAGGACTATGCGATTAACGAGCGTTTGTTCCACTGGCAGACTCAGAGCTGGGGATCAGAGCATACGACTACCGCGCAGCGCTATATTCATCATCGCGAGACAGGCAATCGGATCGCGCTATTCGTGCGGGAGTATAAGGAAGAGCATGGCTATACGTCTCCATTTGTTTTCTTGGGTGAAGTGGGTTATGTGAGTCACGAGGGGAACAAACCGATGAGCTTTGTATGGCGACTGCGGGAAGAAATGCCTGCGAAGATGGTGGCGGTGGCGAATAAGTGTATTGTTTGAGAAACAAACCAAGCTCATCATAAGAAGTAAGTCTGGATATTCAAACAGTTATAATGTATTCTTGGGTTGGAATTCAATTTAATTTGCTTTAATTAATAGAGAAGGGAGAATATAGTAAGCAATTAACTGTTAAATAAATTAATTGGCCAGGTGATCTTAATATGGAAGAAGTAGACCTTATACAAAAAATACGTAATACAGAAGTGAGGTTTAAATTATGTCCAGATCTGTGGAACCTGCAGGATTTTGATTGGGCTAATGTGACATTTAATGAAACAAAATTCCTAGACTCTAATGGTAAAGAAATGCATGCAGAGATGGATGATTTGCCTAATAATACAGGCGGGATATACTTTTTTTATATAAGACCGGGTATACTTCCTAATACAGAATATCTTGTTTATATTGGACGTGCTCAATCGACTACGGCTCAAAACTTAAAAAAACGTTGTCGAAGTTATTTTCAAAAATATCCTCAAGAGCGCCCTAAAATAAATTCAATGATCAGGGAATGGGGACCATATTTATACATAAAATATATTGAGCTAAAGGACAATAACACTATAAATGATCTTGAAAAAAAATTGATTAATTCATTTCTTCCACCTTTTAATGATGAAATTCCAAATAAAATTATAAAAAGAGCTGTTAATGCTTTTTGATAAGGATGTGTATAAATTGAAATTGCCTGCTATTCGAGGAAATATAGGAGTATGGACTTATTACGTTTCAACTATGAGTTTCAGTGATATTTCTAAGTATGTAAAAGAGATAAATGATGAGTTACATAAATCGACTACTCTTAGCGAAATGATTCAGAGGAGTATTACAGATAATTACAAAAATATTAAGAAATATATATTGAATCAGGATGAACGCTTTTTTAATTCACTTGTACTTGCTGTATATGACGGCAACCCTCAGTGGGTGGAAGTTGAAATAGATTATGAAGATGGTGAAGAATTTTTTAATATGGGTTTTTTGCAGTTAACTGGGAGAGAGAAAATATTTCCAGTTGATGGTCAACATCGTGCAGAAGGTATAAAGAAGGCTTTGGACGAAGATTCAAGTTTAGCAACTCAATCTGTGCCAGTAATATTTATTGGACATAGTACAGATGATAGGGGGATGGAAAGAACCCGTAGATTGTTTAGTACTTTAAATCGATATGCTAAGCCAGTAAGTATGAGAGATATAATTGCATTAGATGAAGATGATATTGTAGCTGTAATAACAAGAGAACTTTTAGTTGATCATCAACTATTTAAGAATGATCGAGTATATGATTCTAAAGGCAAACCGATTCCGGAAGCTAACAAAAGAGCAATAACTTCAGTTATTACGTTGTATGATTGTAATAAGGAGTTACTCAAGTACTTTAAAGTTATTCGAAATAATAAGACTCGCATTAATGATTATTTAAGACTCCGACCTTCAGACACGGACATTGAAGATTTTAAGGTATTTGTATTCAATTATTGGGATTCATTTATGAAGATTGATGTAATACAACAATTTTTAAATACTAATGAAGATTCACCAGCAGAAAAATTTAGAAATAGAAATAATGGCGGTCATCTTTTGTTTCGTCCGATAGGTTTACTTCCTTTTGTAACAGCTAGTATAGAATTAAAGAGAAGAAATACAGAAATCACTATTGAGACAATTTTTCAAGAATTTGATAAAATTGATCTATTCCTCAATGAACAGCCATGGATAAAATTTTTGTGGAATGACCATGAAAAGAAAGTTATTGCTGGTGACAATCAATTGGTTAAATTATTATTAATGTTTATGTATAAGCCTGATATCTTAAAAGAAAATGAATTTAAAAAATTGGACACAAAATATAAAGGGAAATTAGGTGATATTAAAGAGGCGGATGGAATTCTTTCAGAATTGAAAGAAAAATCCTATCAAATTTAACGATCAAAGCTCAATTTTTTACGAGCGAATGGAAAACAACCATCACATAGATTGATGGTTGTTTTCTTGTTTTTTTTTGTATAATGATTCATCGAATAAGTAGAATAATTCATGGGGATTAAGTTTAAGAGCTGTTGTTAAAGCCAGAATTTTAGATAAAGAAGGGTTTTTGTGACCTCGTTCTATTTCGCTTACATACGATCTGTCCATATCAGCCTTCAAAGCCAAGCTTTCTTGGCTGATATTAAGTTCCAACCGTCTATTTCTGATTATTTCCCCAAAGATGACTAGTTCGATTTCCAAGAGCACAGCTCCTTTAATTTGACTAATATTCAACCTATCATAAAAATCTTACGGAAATTATGTCAACAGGTTATAGCCTACAAAGATAGAGAGTGATATAATTTTGATGTCTATAACCCACAATAATAGAAAGGTGTGAAAGATGCTTTCCAAAAGAAACGTAATCAAAATTGGTCGGTTCAAGAATGTATGTTCCTATTAGATGTTGTCTATGTTGGCTGAACTAGTGTATAATCATCCCTGGAAGGTATTAACCAGGGATGAATCCCACTTGAAAGGAAGTATCATTCATGGCATACGCAAGACATCAAAGTTTCTACATGAGAGATAAATGGCTTAGTAAGGGTTTGAAATCAGTAGAAGATAATAGTCGTTTCTTTTACAATGATGATTCTTTTGAAAAAATTGGCCTTGGTAAAAATATGGTTGAAGCCTTAAAATATTGGCTTTTTGCTTTTGGAGTTATAGAAGAGAATATTGAAGAAGGTTTGAAAGTACATTCTCTTACAAGTTTAGGACATTTGATCTATCAGTTCGATAGAGTTTTGCAACATAACGTTACTTTATCAATCTTACATTATAAATTAATTTGTAATGATAATGATCAATCTACAGTATTTGATTGGTTTTTTAATACCTATAAGGAAACAGCTTTTAAAAAAGTAGACTTAAATTCTTCATTTGAAACTTGGGTTTCTTTGAATGAGACTAAAGAAATCTCTGATAAATCATTAAAAAGAGATATTGATTGTTTGATTCAATTTTATACAAAGCAGCCGAACGAACTTGATCCTGAAGATGTAACGTTCAGCCCGTTTTCGAAATTACAACTGTTAAAAATTGAATCTTCAGTTAGTGAAAGAGAAACCATAAAAAAAGTTTCTCCTGATCTTGAAACTATAGGCGTTAATGCTCTGTATTTTGTACTTCTTGATTACTGTCATAAAAACAAGATCGAATTAGTGAGTATAAATGAGATTGTTAACGAAAAGTATTTGTGGGGTACTACATATAATTTGTCTCGGAACAAGATTATAGAGGCTTTAAATGTGCTAACTAATCATGACAAGTATCCCGTACAATACGTTCGAACTAACAATTTAGATTATATAAAAGTTGCTAAGATAGAGCCAATGGATTTTCTGAATGATGAACTTGGCAAGAGAGTGGTGTTGTAAATATGACTTTTAAAACTAGTGTTAACATTAAGTTTGATATAGGCAATACTGAATTCATTAAGAGGTATATATCCACCCCATCTCATGCAGAGGCTATTAATGGGATTATTGAAGGTTTTACTAAAGAAGATGCAAATCGAGCGCATATTTTGGTTGGCCCGTATGGAACAGGGAAATCATTATTAGCAAATATAATTGCAGGTATGGTTTCTAAATCAGTATCTTCAGAGGATGTCAATTCACTTGTTAATAAATTCATACAAGTAGATGATAGTACCGCTCATTATATAAGTGAGGCATCTCAATTAGAGCGTCGCTATCTTCCTATTATACTAAGTGGGAACGAAGGACGGTTTAGACAATCCATACTTTCAAATTTACTAAAAAAGCTACATGAAGAAAACATACATGTAACCTTACCTGGAGTAAGTACAAAGGTAATTGAAACGATTACTAGTTGGAAGCAAAGTTTTCCTGAGACATATAATTTGTTCCATACCAGATTACTTTCGGAAGGTAAAGAAATTGAACCTTGGATTACAGAAATAAATAAACAAAATGAGGAAGAGATCTCCTACTTTTCTGAATTATACTCTCAATTGACTTCTGGTGCTTCTTTTGACATTGATTACAATCAAAGTTTTATAACTCAAATAGAATATGTTTTAAGAATACTACACGAGAATAATATTGGTGTTTTCATTGTATATGATGAGTTCGCGCGATTCTTACAGGGACTAAATGATTCAAAATTTAATGAGGCTATGCAAGATATACAAGATCTCGCTGAGATAGCCAACCGCAATGAGTTAATACATCTATTGCTTGTTACACATAAAGGTCTTCGTCAGTATTTTAGTGGTTTAGGCGAAGAAGCAATCAGTGAATTTCAACGTATTGAGAAGAGGTTTAGACAATATTTCATTAAGAACGATCAAGCTACGTTTCTTCGTTTGGCTGAAATTGTTATATCTGAAAATTTAGAACATAAGCCTAAAATTAGTGAAGAGTTGTTTAAATATAGCCGCGACAAATTAAGAGAATATCCTTTATACCCAAGCTTAAACCAGACAGAAAAGGAAAAATTGATCTTGAAGGGAATGTTTCCCTTACACCCAGTCTCTCTATTTATGTTGCCACAGTTGACGAGTATATTTGGACAAAACGAAAGAACATTATTTACTTTCTTGGAAAGTCAAGATAGTGGTGGGTTCCAAAATCACATAAATAAAACGGATAACTATTATTTGCCGCATCAATTATTTGATTACTTTTTCCCTGATTCGAGAGATATAACTTCCGAGGAATTATCTGGACACTTTTTACTGTTGAAAAAGGCTATCGCGAGAATCCCAAGTGATCTTTTACAACAAGAGTTAGCTATAAATTTAATAAAGTTCGTATCACTTTGGAATATCTGTGGACTACAGTCTGAAGTAAGATTAACAGATGATTTGATGTCATTTGTATTTACTGGAAATCATGCAGACTTAGAATCAGTTATTCAAATATTAAGTGATAATAAAATACTCAGATACAATAGAGTGAGTAATTACTGGGAGTTGTTTGCAGGTAATTCTGTTAATCTCCAGGAAAGAATAGAGTCAGACAAATCTACTTTTCAAATTAATGGAAAAATACAAAAAGAAATATTGTTCAGAAATTTAAGTAAAAAATATTACTTTCCTCAACAATATAATGATACTAAAGGTATGACACGGTTTGCTTTAGTACAGTTCGTATGTGACTTAGATATTCCAGATTACAGGAATATAGTTGGACAACAAGCCGCTGACCTTAATATTCAATATCTATTGCTGGGGTCTGAATATCATAACAATGAAAAATTTGATGAGATTTTGGAGATAAGTAAAGAGAATGGTACCCTCTTATACTTACATTCTAAGCCCGTAGTCGTTATTCAAGAGGAACTAAAGAACATTTTTGTATTAGAGCAACTTTTAAAAAATAAAACATTTATTGAAGAAGACAAAGGTATTAAAGAAGAGATAAGTATTCTGCTTAATGAATCAAAATTTATGGTTTCTAATTACTTGGATGAAATAGATACCTTTTCAAAAGATTCATGGTACTACAACGGTGAAAAGTTGAGCTTTATAAACGATGTGGCGTTGGGTGATTTCCTGTCACAAAAATGCCATGAATTATTTAGATATACACCTGTCATTCTAAATGATTCGTTTAACAGAACTGTAATATCATCCCCCCAGAAAAATGGTGCTATTAAATTAATTGATTTAATGATAGAGAAACCCCGTGTTGAAAGATTTGGCATTGAGGGTAATGGCCCTGAGTATAGTATATACGCGTCAGTGTTTAAAAATAATGGGCGCTTTGACTTGAATATAAACAATGCCGAGTTTCAAAATATTAAATACGAGCCCTATGCTGTTCTAAGACAGCGATTAATAGAATTATTGGATCGTAAGCCGTATGGTGATTTTAAAGATATTATTAATTTGTTTACAGACTCGCCTTTTGGGATCAGAAAACCAGTTGTACCAGTTTTGTTAGTGGCGATGTTAAGTGATAGGCTAAGTGAATTTATGTTGTATAGCAATGAAATGTTTGTACCAGGGCTTAATGGAAATAAACTTTTTGAAATCATCGTAGAAATAGGAGCAGGTCAATATCAGTATAAGTATGAAAGAATTGATGAAAAGCATATTGATTTCTACAGGAAAATCGAAGTGGAGTTTTTCAATTCTATAGAAGGAAGACTTGTTAATAAATCTCGGACTATTTTTATCGCTGGTACATTACTAAAGTGGTATAGGACTTTACCGAGGTATACGCAGCTATCAAACAGTGTGGACGATCAATTTAGTTGGTTTAGAGAGTGTATCCGTCGCTCTGAAATTAGTCCACAAGAAAGTATGAAAATGCTGTTTGAAAAATTTTACGATGACTTCGATAATATGGTTGCTTTAAAAGCTTATGGAGAGAGTCACATTAATGTAATAGGGAAACAAATCGAAGATGATATTATTTCTATTATAGGAGTAAACAATATCGATGAGCTCTCTGAGTGGCTTGGTAAACAAGATTTGAATGAAATTCCAAGAAACAAACTATTAAATTCTTTGAAGAGAGCCCTACACAACGAAAGCGAACTCGAATCTGGATGGTTCATACGTTTCGTAGAAATGTATGTAGGTGTACGGCTTGAAGATTGGTCTGATGCCACATATGATATTCTTATCAATCAATTGAACCAAGATATTTTAGCGCATGATTCCAACGAAGATATAATAAAAACGAATGAAGGAATTCCAGTACAGATTGGTCATAGTAAAAAAATAATAAATGAAGTAGACTTATCTGTTAAATCTAAAGTAATGTATGATAATTTAGATAGGCTAATTAGTGTTACAAAAAAGAGTGTTTCTCGGCAAGAATTAGAATTCGTAGTATATAAAATATTTGAAAAATATGTAAGTGACATGGAGTGAGGAAATGGACGAAAATAAAAAAAGAAAAGTCCATGTGGCTATGTTCAGTGGTGGAGCAGGAAGTGCGTACGTAGCACATCATATGGTTCAAACTTATGGCAAAGAAAATTGTGTTTTGTTTTTTACAAACACTTTGTGGGAAGATGAAGATAACTATCGATTTATGCAAGAGGTAGCTGACTATATAGGGATAGAAATAACCCAGAGGATTGATGGAAGAACACCAGAAGAGGTATTTCATGAGACACGCTTTCTAGGAAATGCGAGACTAGCGAAATGTTCTGAAGAACTAAAAGTAAGACAAACAATTATATTTTTGGAAGATGAACTTAGAAATGAACAAGATGTAGAGCCTGTTCTTTATTTTGGCATAGGTCCTCACGAGAGTCATCGAGCAGACAATTTAAAGGATTTTTATAGTCATTTCCCCTTGGAGCCTATAGAAACTAGATTTCCCTTAATTGAACTTTTCAGAGAAGACTTAGACGCAAAAGGTATTATTCAAGAAGAGTGGGGAATTAAACTCCCAAGAATGTATACTATTGCTGAACAGTTAGCAGAAGAAGATAATGAGAATGCTAAGATATTGCTTAAACACAATATAAAAGGTTTTTCTCATGCGAATTGTGCGGGAAAATGCGTTAGGGGTGGCTTCCAACACTATGCTATACTTTATGCTATCTGGCCGGAACGTTATAAAGAACAGGAAGAGATGGAAGAACGTTTTAGAGATTCTTTTAAGAAAAATGTCTCGATCCTCAAGAAGAATGCTGGCCCCTACACATTAAAAGAGTTTAGGGAAAAGTTAGAATCAGAGGGATTTGAAAAGTATCTATTTCAAGAGGATGCTGATATTCCTTGTGTTTGTTCATTTTCATAATAGCACCTAAGTCTGGTTATTATACTACCAGACTTTTTTGTTTTCTTATAATGTTAGATTCTTGTATAAAAAGGGAATTCATTTATAATAAATGTAGAGCAAAAGTAGTGATTTTTAGGAAGGAGTAGTACATAATGACTATTATACGATCTGAATGGATCAGTTTTTTGCGGCAGTATGGTCCAATACCACGTAATGATAATATGTATGATGAGGCAATTCATAGGATAATTAGGCGGAAAAAAATAGATCCAATAATTGTTGAATCTGTTTATCTAAGTGAACTTGTTGAAAATTTTAAATCTTCTAATCCAAAGTCTGTAATTCTAACGGGTACGGCCGGGGACGGTAAAACATATAACTGTAGGGAAGTTTGGTTGTCGTTAAACGGTTCGCTACAAACTTGGCAAAATGACGATAAAATAAAAGAAGTATTACTTCCAAGCTCCAAGAAATTATATATTGTAAAAGATCTAAGCGAACTGAGAGATGAGGAAAGAGAAATCTTAAAGTTATTTGTTAATTCTGTTCTTAATTCTAATGATAGCAACGTTTTTTTAATTGCTGCGAATGACGGGCAATTGATTGAAGCGTGGAAACATATTAATTCTGACCATGAGACAGAGCGTGTAAAACAATGCGTAGAGGATTTGCTTGTTTCTGAGCTGAAAGAAATGGTTGGTTATCATTTAAAGTTATACAATCTTAGTCAAATAAGCGCGGCGACTCTTTTTCCACAAATCGTAGATGTGGTACTAGAACATCCAGGATGGAACGATTGTAATAACTGTTCTTTAAAAGAAACAGATGAAACGGATAAAAAGTGTCCCATTTGGGAAAATCGTAAAAGACTTAAAGGTTTCAAGGGGGACAAACTAATCCGTTCAAGAGTTACTGATCTGTTAGAGTTATGTGAACTAAATGGTGTACACCTTCCAATTAGACAATTGCTTCTTCTAGTATCAAATCTGCTGTTGGGTCACCCAGAGGCTAAAGATCGACTGATGTCATGCTTTGATGCGGTAAAAATAGTGGATGATAATAAAACATCGCTTGCAAGTATTTATCGCAATGTTCTAGGTGAGAACCTCACAGAAAGACGTCGTGAGTCAACAGATGTATTTGCTACATTAAGTAGATTTGGAATAGGTTATGAAACAAGCAATACCATTGATAATATTTTAATTTTTGGAGAAGATGATCCTGATCTCAATATGTACTATGAGGAACTCGTACTTAATGATTTATACTATGGTGCTGACCAAAGATTTCGCGCGAATCAGAAGGATTATTTAGAAGGTGTTATAGATAGTGGTGAGAGTTTTTTAAACTCGCTTCAATCTCAGAGACAAAGATTGTTCTTTGTAATTCCAAGAGAAAAAGAGGAAGAACTCAAACTTTGGCATCTCACAACCTTTCAATATGCCGGTGAATTTTTATCTGACGTGTACAGAGTGGCAGCTAAAAATGGAAAAGTTATGTCAAAGATAACTTCGAGAATTTCTCAAGGGTTAAATCGGATTTTTACTGGGTTATTAGCAAAGAACAATGACGAACTGATATTAGCGACATCCGGTAGCCACTCACAGGCTAAAGTTAGTAGAATTTTTGAAGAAAGAATTTCTGTTCCTAAAAAGCGCGGTGAAAATGTGCAAATTAGAATGAACGATATTGGAAAGCTTGTAGTTGAAGTGAAATTATCACCTTCAATTGCTCCTGTAGAATTGCCGTTAACATTAGTTCGATATGAGTTTTTGTCAAGGGTTGCAGAAGGAGCTTTGCCCGGCAGCTTTTCACGAGAATGTTATGAGGATATCCTTGGTTTTAAGAGTAAACTCCTGAAAAAATTGGAACTCCGTCGTAAATTGGATGAAGAAGATATCGTTGATGAAAGTGATCTTTCATTTAGGGTTATCTGGCTTAATCAGGATGGATTGATAGACGATAAAATCGTAGAGGTAAACTACAATGAAGAATAGACTCCCCCGTCCAACTCAAATTGATTCAGATATGTGGGTCGATGAAGCTATTTGGGGACATCGCTTATACGATGAGCAAACTCCATGGCTATGTTTTTTGGAATTTTTAAATGTTCTTCAAGCTGAACTAGATAAAGGAAGAGCATTTGTTGAAGTTGAGCCTAATAAGTTGGCTTATTTGCCCCAATCAAGACTATATTTGCGAAACATTTTGTTTAATAACCCTCAATTAACATTAATAGCTAGCAGATATAAATATGATAATAAAGAAGCATGGTCACAATGGTACGAAGTGATGGGAAAGGGGCAGGCTGGAATTGTAAATGCAGATTTTTCGTATTTAGAGAGGAGTTTTCCTAAATTTGAAGATTTTTCTTTAGTGGTTCAATTTCTAAGAGAGACAACTATAGAAGGAGATAACAATAAACGATGGAGTTCTCAATTTATTTTTCCATATGGACCCAAATGCCTGTACGAAGATCTAAAGGTTAAAGAAAATAAGACTCCCACAAATGACAGAAGATTTTTCGGTAGAACGGGCGAACTTTTATACTTGATGTTGACGAGAAGCGGAAAAGGCCCTAGATTACTTGAAAACTTACAAAAAAGTGTTTTAAACCCAGCTAATAAATTTAATCGTCTCGTAGCTGCATTAGAACCTACTGAAACAGTAAACTCATCTACTGTGAAGCCAGGGGGCTATTTACCTTATTTATCTCTACCAGAATATCAAGCGCTTGCAGATGATTGGTTGAGTTTATTAGAGAGTGACATTCCGAACTATGATGCAATACCTCACCTTGTTAATATAACAGGGTTGCACATGATTATATATAGTTTAAACCGGGCAAAGACTGTATTAGAGGATGACCAAAAGTTAACATTTATATTAGAGATCGTATCACCTAAGAAAACAATTGTCCGGGAGCTATCATCTGATTCATTTACAGAGCACAATAATTTCTCGCGGAAGACAATAGAAGTTTATATTAGACAGATTGTTCATACAGAAGAGTGGAGACAAATAACAGATATTAGTGAAGCAATTTCTTTGTTGAAAAATGTATATTCATGGCCTAAAGACAATAAAGAAAGTGAAATAGAGTCTGCAAATTCGCCTGAAGACGTGATAAATAAATTTGTATCTGCTGCTATAAACAGACATAAACAGCACGTCGATAAGTTTCATAGTATTTGGGGTAAGGAGATTGGACTTTCTTCCAGAAGAGGCTCAAGGAGGCTTAGATACGCTCCTCAAGATACACTATTAAAATCTTTAGTATTATGTGTTGTTCCGAAAAGAATGGAATTTCAAGACTTCTTAGAAAAGTTGTATGAGAAATACGGATTCATTATTGGTGATAAGCAAGCACTCGCCCTTACGGAAGCTGGTAGAGCAGATTTAGAAGCTTTTTCTGACAATGCAAGACGGCTCGAACAACGACTTGCTAGTATGGGATTATTACGGAGATTGTCTGATGCTTGTGCATATGTTGAAAATCCCTTCGGCATTCAGGAGGAAATAAATAAATGAATCAACTAGAATTAATTGGTCAAGTAGCAACAGAGTATCTACGTCGTCAGTTACACAATAGCCAATCTGAAGAAGGTATAGCACGTTTCTTATTGGATAGACTTACAGGCGATCAGGTGTCGTATATCTGTAAAACAATTAATCAGGATGTGTCACTTTCATCAACATTGGCCATTAAAGTTCCTAGGAAACTAGTTGAAGACAGTGGTTTACCTACTGAAATGGTTACGGATGAGAAGACCACATTTTGGAGAAATGCTTCATGTAATAAACCTGCTATTTTGCTAGCTAATACAAATGATGATCAAGGGCAATCTCTAAGAGATATTGCAAGAGTTGGGGCGGGTGATTTAAAGAGTCAACATGAAATTTGGGTTCAGGTAGCAAGCAAAAATCTACCTTTAAGTGATGATCAAAAATGGTATTGGGAACAAGCCTTAAAAGGGCTACAGCAAGCGAATGAGTGTAGCCTAGAGGAATTTAGTGAATTTATAGTAAAGGTTCGTGAAACAATTTACGAAGACAGTGTCCCTGTAGTACGAGCACTTGGTTGGGCTTTGCCAGCTCTTCGTATTCCTCGTGACTCATTTTATTTCGATGCTATTCCTGAAAAAGCATTAGGTCACGCTAATCGATGGAAGAAAATGTTTGTAGATGCATATACCAAAAGATCCTGTTATTTATATAAGCAACATCCGAATCGACAAATTATTGAAAATAGTGATATTCGGACATCTTACGATAAGGTGAAAAGCCAAATTGATCCATCCGTTCAACCCATTATGGAGTTGTTCATTGAGTCTGCTATCAATTGGTCTACTGCTGCAGAAAATCTTGCAGAGTTAGAATGGGAGTCTGATAAAGTAAATTTGTTATTTTTTGAGTTAAAGCCAATGAAAATAGATTTGGCTGAAAAAACTTGCCAACTTTATGAAGATGAGTTTCCCGAAACTCTTACGGAAGATGAATTTACCTATTTGAATGATTTCAAAGAACGGTTTAAAAAACGGCAAGTAAAGGAAGCCACAGAGGAAGATAAGGATTTTTACGATAAGCATCGACAAAATTTAGAAACAGATAAGGCTTTAAAAGCTGAGTGGGATCGGTTTGTTTATGGTAAAGCGATTGAATGCACTGACTTCTTAGTTGGACTATTAGAGGCAACTGAGAGGCTTTTTGCACAGTGTGATAGTTCTACCGGGGAAAAGAAACTGAGAATTCGAACCCAGAAGACAACTAGTAGAAAGTCTTGGTTGGAAATAAATGAAGATGTTGGTTTGTTTTTTTGCAATGCATATAGAGGCTTAGAAAAGCTAACAAATGATTGGCAAGTGACTTGGGATACGTATAATTTATTTGAGTACGATCACTTAGTTTCAGAGTCAAAACAGAGAAAAAATTACAAAAAAAACATATCAACTGCTAAATCTGCTATTCAAATTGGATTTTATCTCGAGTTAACTTATCAAGACTTGCAAGGGGCTAAGCAAAAAAATGAAATTAAGCTTATTTGGCAAGGTAATCCATTAGAGATTGGTCTTGAATTGTATGATGATCTGAGAAGATTAGCCGAGAATCCGTTTTCCTATTCAACCGTTTCACAAAATCCTGTAAGTAAAAAGGGGAAACTTCAAGGACTATCTTTGAGTGATGTAGGTACAATACAAGCGGTGTTTGGTCAGAATAGGGGATCGTTAGTTGGGGTATACAATAAAACGACGGACTTAGAAAAGTTACTCTTAAAAAATTTGAAAAGTTCACTTGAAGAAGAGAGGATCTCGCAAAAGGACTACGCTGTGCTTATAGAAGTATGGACAGAATTCTCGAAGATATATAGACAATCTATCAGTAATTGGCTGAAGGATGGTATCAGCTCTGATTCGATGATTAAACAAAGTGTGTTGTATGATAAATTCTTACATACTCTTCAAGAACACGCGTTGGGAGATTTGAATCGGATTAATATAATGCAACCTATTATGAGTATTGGGAATGTTAGGGTCGACGGGGATAAGAACAAACCAATGACTATAGTAGCTCCATGGCACCCGATGCGTATGGCGGAAAAATCTGTGAAAGCTCGACAAGTTATTGGACTAATTAATTATGTATTAACTACAGATCAAGTAGACTTTGGAGATCAACGATTATTCTTTACAGACCTTAAAGAAGAAATTTTAAGTCCTTACTATCCGGAGGTAGCGGTCGGTTATAAGGGACAGGAACCGGTGCTTCTTGCAATTACGGATTCTAAAAATGATTATACCTTAATGGAATACCCAGTACGTGAAGAAGATGATACACAGACTAATGAAGACCCTAAAGAAGCAAGTAATAAGCTGCTGAATCTTGTTGAACGTTATTTAGATTTACAACCTCATGAAAAAACCAATTTAAGTATAGTATTGTACAATTGTGACTCTACGAGACTACCTGAAACTATTGTGAATTCAATTGCTACGATGCATGAGGCAGAGGATGAAGTTCGTTGTCAAGTTATATTAAGACATCGTGACACGAATAAATTAAATGAATTGTACATGAAAATGATTGAGAATACGGATAGTGATGCGGATTCTTTTGTGGCAAGTGAAGTGACTCGTGACTTTATGGCCCGTTTGCGTGTGGGTGTAATGGCACATGAAGCTACCTCATTAGATACAAAAGAAGGAAAACCAGCCGATATCGTTTTTCTTCAAGACGTGATTTCAAGACAAGCTAGTCTTGAATGGGATGAAGTAGAGATTAGGCAGATTCCAGAGCTTCTCAATCATTACCCTCCTCGATGGGCGAGAAGAAGATCCACGGGCAAGGATGAGCTGAAATCTACCGTATACCTAACGTGTCCGAGTCAACCTTCTGTAGGATGGTCGTATCTTTCGGCAGTTTATTCTGTAGTAAGAGGTAAGGATGTTGCTCCAGGAAGATACTTCTTACCTGCGAGACAGATATCCTTTCAAAATGAAAAAGTTAAAGCTATTTTCGATGAGGCACATAAGTTAGGTGAATGGGTCGTAAACTATGACGAACTACTAGAACGCAGACAACTAAAGAATCTAGGAGTTAAAGTGATAAAATACCAACACAACAAATCTCACGGTTCTAACATAGTTGTCTCATCAAAATCGCAACTAAACTTGCTTAATGTACTAGTGAAAAGAAGACTGTCCGCTTTAAATCTTGGTTTAGCAGATATTGAGCTAGTTGAGCTTACTGATCGCTTCATCGAGGATGCCAATTCAATCTCAGGTGATATCGTACTTCGTGCTGCAAAGCGTGGCGTATTTGCAGGTGAGTTAATTGGAGTGGTGTTAAGTAAAGCGATCCTCCAGTCTGAGATGGAGAAAGAACAAACGGCAGGTTGGTTTTTCTTAGATGATTACGCAACTTGGCTTGGACAAAAAGAGGAACAGATTGCAGATATATTAGCTCTGGCACCTAAATTGATTGATAATAGGAAGCAACTACAGGTATTTATATCTGAGGCGAAGTATGTCGATGCAAAGGGTGTATCTGAAGCGAAAAAGAATTCTTCAAAGCAGTTACGTGATACTGTATCTAGAATGGAAAATGCACTTTTTGGTGATCCAGGAAGGCTTGACCGCGATTTATGGTTATCAAGATTAAGCGATATGTTGAATGATGGTATTGAACTACCTCCTGGGTCCCCATTTAATGTTGAAGAGTTAAGAGAGGGTATTCGTAATGGAGAGGTTCCTATTGAGATTAAGGGATATTCGCATGTATTCTTATCCACTTTGCCTAATATTGCACTGGACAGCGAAAGAGTTCCTATTACTAATTCTAAAAAAAGCTACCAGGAAGTGTTTACTAGGGATTTAGTAAGAGAATTAGTATTGGCATATCACAAAGGAGAGTCTTTTATCTCAATTCGTGAGAAATTGGATGATAGTAAGCCTTGGGAACTAACCGAAGCCAAGCTACCCGCTCCGAGAATCAATTATGTTGCTGCTAGTAATAATGATAACATTTCGAATCAAGGTGTTGTCCGTGATAACTCAGAAGTTGAGAAAATGGAAAGAAGTTCTGAGGAATCCTCGGCGAATACTGATGAGGGTAATAAAGATGCTAACCAAGTAGAAATGAATAATCTAGATAATTTACCAGATGAAAAAAAATCAGTTGTTGGAAGTAAAGCTGATATATCATGGGCAAGTCCTCAATTAGCTAATTGGATTCAGCAAAATTCCCAAAATACTGAAGAAAATAGTGAAGATCAAGCGTGGATTAATGAAATGGTAAATAAACTAAGGCTGGCACTAATAAGTTATAATTTGCAAGCGAAGGTTACTGGCAGTCGGTTAACGCCAAACGCTATAGTAATAAGATTAAAAGGCTCGGATCAATTAAAGGTTGATGATATCGAGAAAAGAAGATCTATACTTCTTACTACGCATGCAATTGACGTAATTAATATCATGGCTCAACCAGGAGAAATTGTTGTTTCTTTGGCCCGACCAAATAGGCAAAGTATTTCGTTGGCTGATGTATGGAAGATAAGAAAGGTACAGAATAATGCATCCGGTCTAAACATGAGTTATGTCATTGGTGTTAAAGAAATTGATGGTGAGCTTCTTTATTTGAATCTAGGTGGAGAGTTTGAAGGTGGAGCCCAACATGCACCACATACCCTTATTGCTGGTGCAACGGGCAGTGGTAAGTCAGTTTTGCTCCAAAACCTTATACTAGACATCTGTATGACTAATAGCAAGGCCATGGCGCAAATTTATTTAATTGACCCTAAGTACGGTGTTGATTATATGCATCTTGCTGATCTGCCTCATCTTGTTGAGGGTATTATTGATGATCAGGGTAAAGCTACGCAGGTACTTGAAGACCTTGTCGTAGAGATGAATGATAGATATCAGAAGTTTAAAGAAAGTAAAGTGAGCAATTTAATAGACTATAATGCCAAAGTATTGGACGGAGAAAAGCTTCCTCTTATCTTCTTAATTCACGATGAGTTCGCAGAATGGATGCTTGTTGATGAATATAAGAGCGCAGTGTCTTCTATTGTTCAACGTTTAGGAGTAAAGGCTCGTGCTGCAGGAATACATTTGATTTTCGCGGCTCAGCGGCCAGACGCAAACGTGCTGCCAGTTCAGTTAAGAGATAATCTAGGAAATCGGTTAATATTGAGAGTTGAAAGTGTGGGGACCTCCGAGATTTCATTAGGTGAAAAGGGCGCGGAGAAACTACTTGGAAAAGGACATTTGGCGGCAAGGCTTCAGGGGGAAAGTGGACTTATATTTGGACAAGTTCCTTTTATTGACTTAAGTAAGCTCCCATTATTACTATAATTTTCTAACTCCACCGTCATTAGACGGTGGAGTTTTTGCCTAATTAACATGTGAGGATATGTTAAGGGCAATCATCAGAACAAGAATAGATATTTAGGGTGGTTTCCCCACAATATCTATTCTTGTTCTCGTCTAAAAAATATAATGTAATCATATTAGAATTTTTGCACGGATAAACCTCAGAATGAGAGAGAAAACTAGGGGGAATTTATAATGGATATGATAGATGGTTCAGTATGTAGAAAAAAAAATCAGATAACAATAGTGGTTTGAATCCAAATCAATAAAGTTAAGGATAATTGTTTATCATCATGTGACTTGATAAAGTTTGAAGACAAGCCTTAATTTATTTCACTTTATTTCTTCTTCCCTTAGAACCCTGCAATATTTCTTTTAAAATATTCCTAGATAAATAGATATTATCTGAAGAAGCCCCTCTTAGCATATCAACTATTTCTTGGATCATGATATCTGTCTCGGTATTCTCAATCTCACCATTCACATAAGCGAAAAGTTGAGAAACATTAACCTCCAACGCCTCTGCAATTTTACCGAGATTCACTAAAGATATATTCTTTTCTCCACGTTCAACCTGTCCAATGTATGTAAAATGAAATCCACCTTTTTCTCCGAGCGCCTCTTGGGAAAGTCCCTTCTCTTTTCTTAAAACCTTGATTCGAGCACCGACCAAATTTAAAATTTCTCTGTCTTCCATTATATGCACCCCCTCTATTTAAAAGTGTAGACAAGATTTCGGAGGCTAAACATGACTATTTAGATCGTATAATTTTATATAAATTATATCTTTGAGTATTTATTATGCTGTATAATAATGGTATTAACTCTTTGGAGGGATGACAATGGCAAAAAAATGGTCAATTACCGAAGCGTACTCTGTTCACCAAGTAGATTTTACCCCACGTTTGCAAGACCATGATATCTCCACACAACCTAGATCCAAACATATTCCTGCTTACCATATGCTACGTACCACAATAATGGCCTATCACCAACATGCTAAGTATCATTTGAAACTTGCCGTCATCATGTGTAATCACAATCAGTTTAAAGCCTGCCTAATTCTATGTGATTGGGCTCTAGCCTCCATGATTAAGGCGCTTTATATCCATAAGTATCATTCAACACATGCACCCAAGGAACTCACGATGAACGAAATTTTGCCTCTAGTGCATAGGGACACTGAACCCGGATTGGATATCGCTTTGTTCATCGGTACGATGCAACATATGTCATCCCTAGCGGATTACCCACATGACCAGCCAATAGAACTGGACAACATTGAAAAGCTTCTTCAACGAACAGAAGAGATATTGGACGAGTTAGCCACTCGATTGGAGGATGATTCAACAGAGTAAGATTTATTTTTTTAAGTGGCTTCTCAGGGTTAAATGCTTGATTAATCTATGTTACGCTTACAAGATGACATCATCCAAATAAAGGATATATGATGCAGAGAAAACAAAGGAAGCTCTTTGCTTTGCATCTGGAAAGTAGGTGTACATTTTGAAAAGAGTGATTGCTATCGCGTTTTTTATATTATCTATATTGGAATTGGTCACTTTAATCCTAATTGGTAAAAGTATGATGAATGGGTATATGGAACCGAGTACGTTTAGAGAGATGATTACATTCCCGCTATTCGCTGCGTACCTCTCGATCTGGATGTTCTTTTCACGGCAAGAGTTTACCGGAGGACGAGTCGCGGGACAGATCAGTTTGACAGCGGCATTGTTGACTTTGTGCCCATTGGTGTGTTTATGGATTGTTTTCTATTAAATAAAGAGATTAAGAAGATTTCCTTTGAATTAGGACCTATGAAGTACGTTGTTGGAAATATTGTTATGGTGAGAAAGGAAAAATCAGGATGTTAGAAGGATGTATATACATCAAGCTTCTGCTAACATGGTAAAATCCTATTTCAAACGCGGAGAATGATATGAGTACAATTAAAGTAACACCGGAGGAGCTGCTGCATGTATCTAAACAGATCGAGCAGGGCAGGCAGCAGTTGGAAGGTATACGTAATGACCTGACTGCAAGGATCGGATTCATCCAGTCTCAGTGGGCGGGAGCAACGCAAGAACGATTTTTTTATGATTTTCAGCAGTCACGTTTTATACTGGATCGAGCACTGGAAAGTATGGTGAAGTCCTCTCAGGATCTAATGTCGATTGCCGAGAGATTCGAACAAGCGGATCAGGAACAGGTGAGCTTGGGGGCCATTGCCGGGCAGGTTGCTGCCCATAAAATGATGAACCACAATACAGGTAACATAGAGAACGAAATACGAATGGTATACAATCCTTTGTTTAGAGTTAACATGCCTGCCAGTGAAGCGGAGGATGGGATGCCAGGGCAAAAAGAGTTTGTTAAGTATTGGGAAAATGGTGGCAGTTATGAAGAAATGAGAGCTGGACCGAAGCAACCTGTGTCAAGTGGTGGGGATATATATGATGAACAGATCAGCGCATTTAAGGAAGGTCATCATCCCGTAACTGGAGAATCCATACCAGCATGGCAAGCAGCAGTTTCTATAGGAGGTCTACAGACTGCTAAGCTCGTATTGGCTTTTACTGGAATGTATAATAGGGGTTATAAGGTTCCGAAAGAAGGATTAGGATTCCCAAAAGGTATGATCGGTGGAAGAATTACAGTAAGTAATGAGAGAATTCACCATGCTTCACTTGGAGATTTTAATTCTAAAAATAGATTGATCAATGGTGGTCACGGTCAAGATAATATTAATTACTTACTTAAAAATAAGATCGCATTTAACATTACTAAAGAATATGAAAACGGTGTACGAGTTGGTAATATACCTAATCACAAAAATAAAGCAAAGCGAAGTGGAGAGGGCCAAGCATGGTTCCCTAAGGAATGGACATCGGAAGATATCAAAAAGTCAGGTGAGCATGTAGCAAATCTGCCTGAGAATAGAGTTAAGGGTGACGGTGAATGGATGTTTGGAAACTATAATAACGTTAGAGTAGGAGTGATCAAGAACGATGGACAGATCGGAACGATTACTCCAGATAACTCAAGACAACCGTGAGGAGAGTAAAACTTGGTAGACTACAGTGAAAAAGTTATCTCATTAGTAAAGAAGAGAAAAGATTTACACCCCGACGATCCAGCTATTCAAACGATATGGAATGAGATGGTAGACATTCTAAAAGAGAATGAGCAGAGCGCCATATCATTTCTAAATCAATGCGGAGAAGAAAATTTATATTGGCTGAGTGAGATATTTGAAGATCTATCTTCTGAATTCCAAAGTCCAGCATTTATAGATTGTCTCATTCAACTGCAAAAGAAGTATCCTGATCTGGATATGGAGCAGGATATAGAATATGCGATTCAATCCATTGAAGAATAATGTTAAAAACATAAGCCTATTTCAACTCCTATACGGAGTAGTCATGGGCTATTTTTATCTCCTCAATCCAATCGACTACTTTACAAAATCACCCCATCCCTTCAGTTGAAAGTATCCAAGCCCAAGAAGCTTAGGGCAGACGAAGATGATTTGTATTGGATCATAGATATAGATGGTGACTTTAACATAATTGGAGTGAGATGATGAGAGTTCAGCTTAAAGATACATTAGCATTACAAACCAATTTATCATTTGATCAAAAATATATCGTATTTGAAATAGAGTCTGCTCCTTCAGGAGATACGTATTACAGGATTGAAAATGATGCTATGCGGGTTGTTCCTTATGATTCGTCACTATTTAATGTAGTTTCAGATAAGTTAAATGGTGACTGGACTATCTTAGATAAGCCTAATCAATCATCAGCCAGATTGCCAAGAGAGATTGCATACATGACATTTTGGGAAGAGTTTTACAATGATGAACCCAAGGCTCTACGGGCGTTTAATCAATCTAAGGCTAGATTATATCTTGAAGAGTTAGATGATACCGAAATCAAAGATATTCTGGAGAGTAACAAAGAGGAAGAGATTTACTTTGTCTTAAATACGTTAATCAGGACGAAGTGTGACACGTTTACGAACGACATGATCCAGGTTGCCAAAAAGAGGCTGGAAGAAAATCGTTACTCACAGGACGACATGTTATTGGCTACATTTCAATATTTGAGTTTGTTTCAAGAAGAACATATCAATGAATTCTTTATATACTACTTGACCAACATCGAGCTTGGAAATGATGAATTAACAGAGATCGTGAGTAATTACTTTGCCTCATAACAGATATGGTGAGTGGATATGGGGCAGACCTTAAAGAATATCATCTTTGTTTTTAAGAAGAAACTTTTTGAGATGGTTACTTTTTCAGATGTAACAGGAATTTTTTTTATTGTTAATCATGATGGAGAATAAAAATGTGCTGGCAGGTAAGCAAGAATAAGATCATTGAAAGTAATCAGGAAAACATAGTTTTCAACAAATGAATAAATGGACTCTCAAGTGGGTGGCATGATGTCAAAAAGTATTTATATGAAGAACAAAGAAGAGGTGCTTGCACCGGAACTTATGGCTTATACCTTGGCCAAATTAGGTTCGTATGAATGGAATAGAACAGAGATGTATAATCCGAATAGGATCTATGAGAATCCTGCAGGTTTTTATTTTAGATTCCACAACTCTGATCAGCTTTACGAGCAATTAAAGCCTTGTATTCAGCACTTTAAGGGCAACCTTGAGTGGATGATCCATGTTAGTCCGTTAACCAATAACCAAAATTACGTTATTGAGCCGGCGGATGTACACTATGCTAAACAAACTGAGGCATATCAGGTGAATTTGGAACTTGAAGAAGTGCTTCAAGATTCATATAAAGAAATCTGTGAGCAAGCCATTCAAGACATTCCATTGTTATGTAATCATATTGAGCAATGGTTTGGTTTGGAACATAAGCAACTACATCCGCCTACAATACCGAATTAATGTGATATGAAGAATTACCTGATGTAAGAGGGTCTGTATTGTGCAAAGTTTAGAAATCATTTTAATTGATTTTAACAAAAATAATCTGGATCGATTCATTAAGAATGATTTGAACATTCAGGTGGATCAGGTCAAAAGTTCTCACTTTTATGATAACCGTAGTGAAAAGGATAATGAATTTCAGCAAATAGAGAGCCTTGAAGAGATTCTTTCTCCTAAGGGAACGGGGAATATATTATTGTCTCAGCTTAACCTAGGTCATGCCTTTAATGACGTGATGATTGTATTTTCATTCGATGAGGAATCTGGAGATATCGTTATGAATTTTCCTGAAGAGGAGTTGTTCAGCGGAGAAAATCCAGAGACAACGTTAAAAGCTCAGAAGTTAATAGAGTATATTCTTGATATTAAGAACAAGTATGCAATTGAGAAGGTTAGAATCGGTCATGAACCAGCTATGGATGATGACACTTGCTTGGTCGAGATTGATATAGAAATGATGGATACGAATGTGATTGTCTCAAAACTGTTGGCTTAGAATCCTTCTGAACCAGAGTTTGATGCAGAAAAATTAGACATTACGAATTACCGAACGCCCATTTCAACTCGAATACGAGTAGTCATGGGTTATTTTTATCTCCTCATTCCAATCCAACTACTTTACAAAATCAACCCATCGCTCTCCATGGCAAATGGTATAATGGCAAAAAGGGAGATTCTGGCGCAAAGCTGGAAAACCTCCAAAGTAGAAAGGATGTTATACCACATGCCTACATATAACAAATTGGTGCGGGACAAGATTCCGCATATTATCACATCCAGCGGTAAGGAATGCCGGACCCGCATTCTAGACTCGGAGGAGTATAAGCAAGAATTAAGAACGAAGCTACAAGAAGAATCGGATGAGTACTTAAATGCATCAAGCGATCAGGAAGCGTTGGAAGAGTTGGCAGACATGCTGGAGGTGATCCGAGCGCTGGCGGAGGTACACGGGGCGAATGCGGCGCAGCTGGATAAGCTTCGGGCAGACAAAGCGGAAGCGCGCGGTGCATTCCAGGAACGGGTGTACCTGATTGATGTCGACGAAGCTTAACGTTAAACTCATTACAGATAACCTGGTCGATGAACTGATTACCCGGATGCACCATGCGTCCGGGATTTATATTATGACGTCCTTTATCATGCAGTCCGGGGTGAAACTACTGGCCCCGCACTTAAAGCGGGCGGCGGAGCGTGGGGCCGAGGTGCGGATGCTCGCGGGAGACTATCTGTATATCACACAGCCGGAAGGCTTGCGGGCGCTCTGTGAGGTTAATCCACGAATTGAGACACGTTTGTGGCAAAGTATGGGTACTTCTTTTCACCCGAAAGCTTATCTGTTCGATGCCGATTGTATAGAAACCATAATCGCTTCATACAAAAACCTCACAAAATCCCCATCGCCAAACTGACCAAAATAACCCGCATAGCGACGATCCGTCGTATAGGTCTCCGCAATACACCTCAGAATCTCAATATCACAGACCATAAACTGCTCCAGACAACTCTTCCATTTACGCACTAACGCTTGTACCTCACGAGAAGCAGGGGACCGATCCTGATGTTTCGCCAATTCCCGAAATACCTGCTCCATGTTGACCGAGAACTGCTGATAGGCTTGTTCTTGCTCTTCCACAGACAGCTCGCTCACATTAGCTTCGAATTCCTGATATTTCTTGGTATCTCCATATACAAACTTCGCCTCGGATTCATATTGTTCTTCAATAGACAGGATGGAAGAGTCGTCAAACAGATTAAGATGAGAGATATCTGTCCCATCCACATACTCGTCCAATTGATGGATGATGGTTTCGAGCTTTTGTTTGCGTTGAACGAGTGTGTTGCGGTGCTCTCTTAGGATATCTTTTTGTTCTTCTTTGGAAAGTTGCATCATGGCCGCAATGTCTTTCAATGAGAAATTCATTTCTTTGAACAACAGAATCATCTGCAGATTCCCGAGTGCCTCTTGATCGTAATACCGATAGCCATTGTCTTCGACTTTGCTCGGTTTTAATAGATCTGTTTTATCATAATAATGTAATGCACGTTTGGTGATGCCAGTGATCTGAATGATATCTTTAACGGTGAAATAGGGTGTCTTCATTCCAAAAGTCCTTTGTTTCAGCAAGAATGACACTTGCCGGAGTGATGGTTGCTTCGGTAATCGGTGTACCTGTTTTGTTCAGATAATATTTAATTAAGTGATAACCGCAAGCATAGCCAGCCGCATAGGGCATACCTACGGGCGTGAAGTTTTGCATGATGGCAAGATCGTCGCCGTATAGATACGGATTAATTTGGTCAAAACCGGTGACATGCAACTGGTCTTTCATTTTTGGTTTGATTACGGTATTCAATGTCTCCATATCTGTTTTGGCTACCCAGGGCCCGAGCAACTCTTCTCCATACAGGGATGTCGCAAAGCTCTCAGCCAGCCCCTCACTAACAACCATCTCGCCAAGCGTAATCTGAGGATTCCACTGGATATATTGATACCTTACGTTATGATTGCATTCATGGGCTAACACGGATTGCATACGAGGTAGAGTATACCTATTGGGGATCAGGTTCGCAATAATATAACCCGGGATTCCACCATCTCCGCTGATGCCTTCGTTCATGGTGAGTGAAGGACTGTTCCTATCGCCTAATAAAATCGTGTATAGATATTCGGAGACCGATAGCTTAATCCCATAATCTGTAAAGGTAGATAGACTCGTACAAACAGCTTCATGACACTGTTGCCAAAATGCTTCGGACGAAATCGATGCTAACGATTGGTTAATCTCAGGTGTGATATCTGCGGGAGCGATATTCATAAAGTTATTCATCATGATCACGTCGAAGCCGTGAGGCTCTTGAGAGCGAAACGGGATCTGTTGAATGTTCCATTTGTTCATGAATGGACTCATCATTCGTTCACGGTATAACTCCAATTTCTCATCGGGTGCAGCCTGAATGATTTCCTCATAGATTTGATCTGAACGTAACGCGGTAATCTTCATCCTTAATCTCTCCTTCATGTAAGCTTGAGATCATTATCAAGTATGACCTAACGTAACAGTCAAGCGTTGATGTTACGCTGCTGGCTCTCAGAATGATTCTGCATCTTCATTGCGAATATCAGAGCAGACAGGATATAGATCAGGCTTAACAAGAGATAAGGGAGTTGCAGCGAGAATACGCGATCGAAAGTCGTTTCACTAACCCTCACCAATAATCCGCCAAGAAGCGTACCAATGGCACTGATCCCAAAGGACAAAAAGCGAAACACACTTCCGACCCGGCCAAGCATCTCATTAGGAACGGAACGTTGCAGGATGGAGGAACGGGTAACATTGTAGACAATAATGAAAAATGCAGCACAGAAGTACAGGCCGCCTACCATATACGCATTTGTAGAAAGACCCACCACACCGTAGATCATTCCCATGCACAAAATGGAGGAAATAATCAATTGTTTTGTACTCCATCTCTTACGCATATAAGCAACAGCCTGGCTCCCTACAATGCTGCCGATTGTTGCAATGGAGATGAGGATACCAAATGCAAAAGCATCCAACTGAAGCACATCTCGTACAAAGAAAATCTGAGTAGCCAGAATGATCGAATACATCAGCGTAACGGTGACAGACAGAATGGCTAATCCGCGGAGAAAACGATCATGATAGACATATTGAATACCGGTCCACATCTCACGTTTCCAATTCTTCATCGGGCGAACTTCCTTCTTGGTTGTTTCCGTATCCCCTGGGTAGAAGTTTCCCTTCAAACTGATTAAAAAAAGCAGAGCAACTACAGCCGTTACGGCGTCTATGGCAAAAGGAAATACAATATGCAGGGTTATGATAAACCCTCCCAGAGCAACGCCCAGAATATCACTTGTGATTAACTGTCCGGCGGTGAACTGCCCATTCGCTTTCTCCAATTTACTTTGATCTACAAGTTGTGGGATTACCGTCTGCACCGTACTGTCGAATACAACTCGGCTCAGGCCAATCCCAAACATGAACAGAGCTAGAATCGGAATGCTCACCCATCCTCCCCAGATGCATAACGTCAGTCCAAGCAGAAGGATCATTCGAGTAAAGCCTGCCCCAATCAGCATATGTTTGCGTGAGTAACGGTCGATGAGGACACCTACAGGAAGACTGAATAGTAGCCAGGGTAAACGAAGTGCCGTCATGGTGACAGAAGCATACAGCGTATCGCTTGTAAGGGTTGATATGAGCCACGGAACCGCAGCGAGTGTAAGTCCATCACCCAAAAATGTAAGCGAAAATGCACCAAATAACTTGGTATAGTTCGACTTGATTTTCATCGTTCCCTCCATCAATAAGATGTTAAGCATAGCAACTTTGAGGTTGGAAAATAATGTGTTTTCACTTAAACCAAATTTAAGTTATTCTAAAATGGTTTTCAATCCTATTTTTACAACAAATAACTTCACAAAACGCTTACAAACTTTCAATTCTACCCTACCTTTTCCGCTACGAAGCTGAGATAATGGGAGAGGAATAAGGCATGAAACAGATGCAACAACCATGTTCACCAACGCCAAAAAAATAAAAGCTGCATATCCATAGGAGGATTATTAATGACGACACAACCATTGAATCTGATCCAATCCACGGAGGGCCAAGCGTTGCTTGCCCAAATGTATGGACAATCACAAGTAGAAGAACAGACTGCACGTTACACAAAGCTGAACGCAACGTTCGAAGAGTACTTCGGCCCGCAAGAGGGAAGCAAGTTGTTCAGTGCAGCAGGACGCAGCGAGATTGGCGGAAACCATACGGATCATAACCATGGTAAAGTGCTGGCGGGCAGCATCACGCTGGATACGATTGCAGTGGCAACACCAACTGCGGATTCCGTTATTACGTTTTACTCAGAAGGTTATGACAAGAAATATGTAATCGATCTCACGAATCTTAAGCCAAATACGGAAGACGATGGCACAACAGCATTGATTCGCGGTATGGCTGCGGGATTTGGAGAATTCGGATATAAGGTAGGCGGCTTCCAAGCGTATCTCTCGAGTAACGTGTTTTCGGCATCTGGGGTGAGTTCCTCGGCGTCATTTGAGATGCTGATCTGTACGATTTTGAATCATTTCTATAATGATGGAGCACTGGATGTTGTGACCTTGGCCAAAATAGGTCAGTATGCGGAGAATCACTATTGGAACAAACCTTCAGGTCTGCTGGATCAGATGGCTTGTGCGTACGGCGGACTGATTGCCATTGATTTTGAGAATCCTGCACAGCCGGTTATCGAGCCTGTTCAATGGGATTTCCAACAGAACGGTTACTCATTGGTCATTGTGAATACAGGTGGTAACCACGCCGATCTGACGGAAGATTACGCTGCTGTGCCATATGAGATGAGAGCGGTTGCTCAGGCGCTGGGTAGTGAGTATGTTCGGGAAATTACAGCTGACGCAATCTACGCCAACCTCAAGAAGGTTCGTTTAGCTGCTGGGGATCGTGCCGTGCTGCGTGCGCTTCATTTCCTGGAGGAAAACAATCGTGTCGATGGTCAGGTTCAGGCGTTGCGTGATGGACGTTTTGCTGATTTCTTGAAACTGATTACGGCGTCCGGTAACTCATCATGGAAGTGGCTGCAGAATGTATATCAGAGTGGTGCTGTGAAGGAACAGGAGATTGGCATCGCGCTGGCACTGACCGAGAATTATCTGCAAAACCTGGGTGATGGCGCTTGTCGTATTCATGGTGGTGGATTCGCAGGGGTTATTCTGACGATCCTTCCGAACGAAAAAGTAGAAGAGTATATGTCCTGGATGCACGACATGCTGGAAACGCCGATTATTGTCGTTAATGTGCGCGCACAGGGTGCAGTATGCCTGAATACATTGATTGCTAACGCGAGCTAAAAATCACTTAAATAAATAGTTCTAGCATGATTCAACGAAGTCCGGGCTATGCCCGGGCTTTTTAGATTGTCCATTTTTTTTAAAAACTTCAAACCTTGAAGGTCTGTAATGTGTTATTTAAGTAGTGGCTATATCTCAATAATGTTCTCATGGGAGGAAGGATCAGATGATTACACCTACAGCAGCTGGGCAGGAAGAGGCTCAATTATACGAGGAGTTGCGGCGTACGATCGATGAATTCGAAGAGGGCGAGCAGCGGCAAATAGTTCTCAATCGGATGATCAAACGGCTCAGGTTCGCCAAGTGGCGCAAAGATCGGATGCGCAAGGTCGATGCATACTGTCAAAGGATCAAACCCGCGACACTTTGGATCATATTAGCCACAGGCGCACTTGCACCAGTCTTGTTATTTAGCATGTTCATCTGGGTTTCGTTGTGGGTGGAATGAAGCTGTAGAGAAGAGGAAAAAGTGTGAAAGCCAGGCGCTGACTGTGGTGGTGTAAAGTGAATTACTGTGTCTGCTGCTCGTAATCCAATTGATGAATCAGGAGGGCTTCATATTTCACGTATCTGATTCGAGTGAGGAGCTAGCATTATGAGTGTATAGACAGTGACGAGTGTAAAGATGTATATAGAGCGTCGCTGCCTGACAAAGTTATAAACCGTTACTTTCACATATTTATGCAAATTACTGAAATTATTCTGGTAACAACGTCCTATAACTTATAATGTGTAATATTTAATGCCTGAAATTTATAAAGACTTTGTGCTCATTTCTTATATGTCGTATACACGATTCAGAGAAGATGGACTATAATGATTCTACTTCTTTGGAAAACAGAGGATAAGATTAGGATATGAAAACCCTGTTATTACATATGAAAGAGCCATGTATCTGTACAAGGCCCTAAAGTTATAAAAGTTAAAATTTCTTATAAACTACTTAAGAGGTTTGATGTCTTCGGGCACTGAGCCTGTTTTGACTTCATAAGTATCATAATCCACCATTGAGAATATTTCTTGGGTCTTATTTCCTTTTACGTACCCTGTCAGTGACACCGTATGAGACAAGTCAGACGGAATGAACTTGTGGCCTGTAAACTCAACATCAATTCCATAGGTTTCTTTAAAATAAGCTAGGCTTGCGATTTCGGCTTTTTGTACAATTTCTTTTTGCTCGTTGGACATGCAACCGCAAAATACAGTGATACTTAAACCAATCAATATTAATAGGGTTAGAGGTGTACGATATTTAATAATAAGCATATCTACTACTCCTTTTTGGAACTTACTTGATTTTTTGGTCAAGTAACTCTTTCGGTACAACGGCTGTTTGAACTTCAAACGTGTCATAATCAATGAGGATGGTGATTTCGGTTTCTTTATTATTTTTAACATGACCACTCAAACTGATATTGTGACTAAGATCTTTTGGCATAAATGTATGATCAGTGAATTCCACTTCAGTATTATAGTGATCAATAAAGTATTGATGACCCACTTGAGTTGCTTCTTCAATAATTTTGTCTTGATTCGGCATAGAATTACATCCTCCCAATATAAGGGCTAAGGTTATAAGTGGAATAGATACAAATTGAATATTTTTTAAAATATTCTTCAACCTCCTATATATGTTAACTTAGCACATTATAATATACTTTAACTTTTTAGATCAGTAAACAGAGAAGAGTTTTTATGGATACCTATATAACTGATAAAACATATAAGGAAATTTCGGAACTGCCCTATCTTAATTTGTATGAAGGAGAGAAGATTTCGTAATCGCTGATCAGCAACGACTGATACAACAGGAACGGAAGATACGTACGATTCATGGAAGGTTGTAGCAGGATACAGTAATTGTCTAAATCTGCTCATAAGTAAATAGTCAGATAGGAAGTAATCCTCCTACCTAACTATTTACTTTCCTTGGGTAAGCAGTGCTATAACTGATTAGTGTATATCAGTAGTATTCTTGTTCAAAGGTTGAATTTTCTCTTGGATATACTGGTGGTAATCGCGGAAGCTGCTGATGTGATGCAAGGAATCGGAATTCTCGGACTGAATCTTAATTTTACCGTCCTGAGGCAGATTTTTCATCTCAGCAATGACGGATTTGGAACCTTGGATATCACCGGACATGTCCTGGATTCGTTGTAATAATGCTGGATGTCCTTCATGCTGGAGCATTTCGGCGAGCGGTCTCATTTCCTCCAGCTTTTGGCTCGACCGTTCAAGTGTGGTCATCACTTTGTCTCCATCTGTACTTGCGCTAAGCGAGACCATTCGGTGAATATGGTCTTTCTCCATACGTTCAAGCGCCTCAAGATGGGAAGCTTCCAGTCGTTTGGGATCGCTCCAGCTCTCCGATCGAACGGTGTCATTCTGTTGCTGGGATGTATTATTCGCAGTGCCATTGCCACAGCCCCATAACAGAGTTGAGCAGGTTAACACGGCTCCAACGGCGATGATACTTTTTAACCTCATGCTGTCACTCCTTCGATAATTTCCTGAAGGTAGTATGAGCAATAATATCCAAAATCATGCTTGATCTGTTCATTTCTTTCCCATAATTAACAAAGGCAAAGAACGAGCTAACTGTATGTATCATTGCAGTTTAGCCGGACCTTACTTTTTTGGATTGCGTCTATCGATGAACCACCCCGGTCCTGTAACACTGATGACTTCCCGTGTGTCATAGTTATATGAAACGGTAATGTGCTCATCTTCATGACCCGTTACATGACCATACAGGTACAAGCGGGAGTGGACCGAAGGGTCGTCAATATCATGACTCGTGATGACAAAGTCTGCGTCGAAATACTCCTTAATGTATTGGATGCTGACGGGTGTAGCTTTTTCAAGAATGTTTTGCTTATCTGATGTGGACAGGCTAGAACATCCTCCTATTGCAAGTGTAAAAACAAGTAAGAATATAGCCAAAAGTTTTGTTTTCATCAAGCTTTCATTCTCCTATTTGGTGATAAAATCTAACGACACTTTTATTCTAATTTTTCTGCTAGTACAATTGCAACGGAATGTAACGAGGTGAGAAGTTTTATGAATCTTTATACTAATAACATCTGGCGCTGGACCATCAATCTTCTGTATCCGGCCATTATATTTGTCTTCCAGAGCTGGGGGCCAATATTGGATTCATGGATTATGCCCATCTTGTTCGTCGCGGTGTTCTGCTTTCTATGGAGCGATGTGAAAGACTTGTTCGTCTCGACGGGATTGACATGGTTTATTGCCATCCCGTGTTGGTGGTATTGGATTGCGCGTCCTAAACCATCATTCGGTGCAGAACATTTTGCCGCACATCTATGGTTAATTGTACTTATGTATATTGTCTTTGTGCTCATTCCTCAGACCTTAATCCTGACTACTCGGTTGCGGGTAATGCATTATTATAAGAAGTGAAAGTTAGATGAGAGTAGGCGGCCGTTGGTCGTCTTTTTAAATGAAATGAACGCATGGGAGAGAGTTCGATTGTTAAGCAAAGATATAACAAGAAGTAAAGGAGAACGAAAAGATACCTCTTTCCTTACTGGATCATGCAGTTGCCATTGTTATGGATTGCTGCATGGATGCTGGTAGATTACTTCGGGGCAGCACTATCTGACATACCATTTCTACGATAATTAATTGTTTATAGAAATTCAATTTTAAGGAGAGGTTAATCTATGCCCAAGACAAGCAACCGTCGACGGGTAGCGTACGTGTTGTTCTTTGTATTGGTCGCTCTGTTTTTGATACGCTCTTGTGGTCCGCAGGACCTCGATTCAGTGCTCAGCAAGAATGGTATTAATGCCGAACTGGTAAAGCTAGTTACAACTTTTGAACCGCGAACACAATTGGTTTTATATCAAGATCTAACTACGAATAACCTGACTCCTGCTTTGATCCAGCAAAAGATGTGGTTCTCCGAACTGGCCAGAATAGGCGGTGGTCTGCAGGATAATCCGGTCGAGCCGCTTTCTTCTCATATATCAGGATACGAGGAGTCTAAAGGCAAAATGATCTATATTATATACGGGTATCTCCACGATGCTGACATTACCCAGGTGCATATTCGCTACGAACCAAATCTGGCATCTTCACGGTTGGAAGCGGAAATCGTGGAATCATCTTCCGATCAATCCAGCCGAAGGTTGTGGTATGCGGTAATCCAGCAGCCGATTACGAGATGATATGGGACATAAAAGGGTTGAACGACGAAGGTCACGTCATCTACTCATCTCTCGATAGTGAGGTTAGGAGGTAACATATGAGTCGTTTAAAAAGAATCAACAAGCCATACTTCATCTTCCTCATATGGAACGTACTCATGATTGGTGCTGTTCGTGGATTAACCTTCCAGCATGAGCCTGGTAGAGGCGTGTCTGGTAACGGTAACCTAGGACTTCTTGTGTTAGCTCCATCTCTTCTGACCTTCCTGATTCTATGTATCTGGACGACAACTTTGTCCAAATGGTGGTTATATGATCAGCGTCAGCGCTGGGGAGGAAAGGTACATGTCTGTGTACCCCTGGTTGCTCTCCTACTGTGTGTGTTGTCAGTCTTTCTGGAGTTACGTATCATCGATGACTTACGCATGCAACTCAATGGATTTACGAATGATCCGAATTCGGCAGTATACCGTTTTGGTTGGCTGAACCAATACACAAACACACTATTTTACAACGTGCCGATCCTGCTGTTCGGCCTGTCTTTCTCCATATTTATAGGATGGCTGATGGAATGGAAACTTCGCAGTTACAAATCCGCATGACCCGAACTACAAACGAACTACCTCCATCTACACAAACACCCCTTATCCGGCTGCATACCGGACAAGGGGTGTTTCGCGTTCTGGCTACACTTTCCTTTTATATTTCCCTGTATATGGGATGGTGAGATGGATTTTCAGATCTTTAATCGAGTCTTCGGTAAGCATCATCTTGCTGCCATTGTTTGATAACTTACGCCAGAGCTTTGGATTTTTACGATACAGTTTCTCCTGAAGACCGTAAATATCCACACCACGCTCAAGGCCGTGACGATAGGTCTGCATGATCTGCTCCCGTAACTTCACTTCACTAATCTGGATCATCTCCTCATAAGAGGTGGGCACCAGGTATTCGTACAGGGCAGTGAGGTAGTGGGCGTCAATGTTAAACGTAACGTGCTCACCCTGAACGACAGGTTTAATTTTGATCTTTGGTAATCCTACACTGAGCGCCCCGTAGATCGTTCCATCCTTCTGGACAAGTAGAGGGGCCCGCCGCATGTCTTTGATTAGCCAGTGATAACCGGGAAGCTGACTGCGTGGGAAATATTCAAAGTCATAGCCAGTCTTTTCGAAAAAGGCCCCTTCCACCAGAAACAAATCATGTTTCTTCTCATTCTCAGCCCACTGGGTATCGTTCAATGCAAGACTCGGCAGATACGTCGTGGTAGCGGGATCATTATGTGTTGCAATGAGCTTAAAGCTAAGCACAGGCGGGTACAACGATTCTTCCATGTATGTGGGGAGTGGATTGTGAAGAATGCTGTCCAGTGGCGACATATTATAGATGGACGTTGCACTTAGGATTTTCTCCAGAGGCTCTCGTGTTCCATACACCCAGGTTGTATAACGGGATTCTGGGAAACGTCCTAGCATATCGAACACTTCTTTGATGTGTTTGCTGGTCAGCACACCTTCGGCCATGACGATGGCTGTCACATGCCCCCAAGCCATATGTAATTGAGCCGTGCGGAACAGCTCGTTCAGCGCCAGACTCATGGTTTTCCCTTCGGCATGTCCGACCCATACAGGTGGTGTATCTGCACTTTTGGTTGAACTTTCACTTTTGGCGACACTGGCAAAATCCAGCGTTTGTACATACAGGTGATACATGCCGTCCTTATAATCAATCCCAAATGCTTTGGCGTAGTCTACCTGTTGAATCTCAAAGGCACTCCAGCATCCACTCGTCATCACGCACATCGATAGGCTTAACAGACCTAGCATATATCGCCGTAACAAACGTTTCATCGTTCATTCCCTTTCTTGCGGGGCTCCTGGGTCTCGAGATAGACGGGTCTTCGTTTACCTAACCCCTTTGGCAGCTTGAATAATGAAGCTATTGCTTGTTTGAAATGAAGGGGTGTTAACGGAGTCAGATATGGAATGCCAAATGATTTGAGATCGGTCAGGTAGATGAGGAACATAATCAACGACAGGATGAACCCATAGATGCCGAGGGATGCCCCCAGGACAAAACAAAGGAACCGCAGGATCAGCACAGAACTGGTCATGACCTGATTCACAATGGTTGCTCCAGCTACGACGGTAACTGCGATGATGACAATCATGAGGGGAGAGACCATGCCGGCTCGAATGGCGGAATCTCCGATAATCAGACCTCCAACGACAGTTAGTGTCTGGCCGATGGCACTTGGCAAACGCACCCCTGCCTCACGGAACAGCTCCATCAGCAGCATAATGAGAAACATCTCCATTCCCGATTCCATCGGAAGTCCCATGCGTCCAACCGAGATCGTCGCGACTAGAGGAAAGGGGATCTGATCCATATGAAAGGATGTCAGCGCAATATAAAAGCCAGGCAGGAACACGGTGATCATCAGGCCAAGAAAGCGCAGCATCCGTCCTACGTTCACAGGCAAGAAGGGAAAGCTGGCATCCTCCGGGGATTTGAGCAAAAGAAACAGATTGACTGGCCCAATGATGGCGCTGGGATTGCCGTCGACAATGAGGATAAAACGTCCATTCAGGAGACATTCTGCAGCAAAGTCAGGCCTGCCCGTATAATGGGTGACGGGAAACAAAGTAATCTTCGAAGGCGACAGCAATTCTTCCAGTTCATTGGCGGTCAAGATGCGTTCGGTCTCAATCTTACGCAACCGATCCTGGACGTCTTCGATTAGCTCCGGATTGGCGATATTCTTGATATACATTAATGCCACCTTGGTTGCAGAACGTGAACCGATCAGTTCGATATTACAGGCCAGTTGGTTCGTACGCAGACGGGTGCGTATCAAGGCAACATTAACGGCAAGTGGTTCAATGAACCCATCTCTTGCCCCGCGGATCGAAACTTCGGTGGTCGATTCCTCCGGTGTCCGAGTAGGGATGTTAGATATATCAATACTCCACATGGCTTGCAGGGAAGGAATACAGATCAACATATGGCCTTCAAAAACACGGAGAGACATCAGTTCAGTTCCAAATGCCGGATCTTGCAGATCCATTCGGGTCCAATCTAGGCTGATGCACTTTTCAATGTCGGATGTACGGATAAAGTGTGTATTTTCATATGTTCGTTTGAGTTCCGGGAGAATAATATCGTAGATCGCTTCACTATCTACCATACCGCTGCAATAGGTCATAAGGAGTTGCATCGGAGGTTCTCCGATCATATGACTATTGATGATGACATCATCAGATCCGGCAAAAAAGGTATTCAGGTTATGCTCGTTCATTCGGAACGGTTCAACGTCAGGATTATTCTTGGGTTGGGTTGAGATCGGCACGTTTGGGAGCCTCCTTGTCCTTTTTGTGGATTAATGCGGCAATGGTCAATATTACGGTAACGATGGATACATAAGCGAGCATGACCGGGAACTGAATATGGTCCACATAATAATCCACGTAATCAATGCGCCACCATTGCATCGCCATGAAGCTCATGATGACGGTAATGGTGAGAATCGCGATATATCGTTTCTTCGGTCTGCGGAAATTCAGCAGATCCACGATGAGATACATGGATATGGCGACCCTTGCGAAGGAACCACTGAGCCACTGATAGATGGACAGAAAATCAACGTGTTGCAAAAGTTTGCCGATATTCACAAGTTTCCATTGCTCATAGGGACTGTTTCGTTGTTTGGCTGCTTCTTCGGGACCAAATTCCACGATGGCTCCGATGGTTGGTCCGATCGCCATACTGAGCATAAACACGCCAAGGATCAGAACGTGCCACCAACGAATTTTGCCTTTGACTTCATGTTGGAATAACATAAGAATCCAGATTTCCATAAGCCCGGCAAGAGAGTAGATCATGCCCCGCCACACGGGACCCATGCCGTTCTCCATAATCGGGAACAATAGACTGTAGTCTTTGTATTTCATATTGGCGGACATTACAAAATAACCTAGCAAAATGACAAAGGGCAACAGCAGACTGGAAGTCATCGCGATGGAGCGTATGCCTTTAGCCGCTGCCCACGCAGCAACCAGTGCTCCGCCACCTGCCAGAACATAGGGAGGTGTGAATTGAAGATACGTGGATACGGTCCAGTTGGTTGTCTCATACAACGTATGTGTGCCAAGCGTGAACAGCAGAATGGAAGCGGAGATTCGGAAGATCCAGGAAGGGACCGCACCGAATTCTCGCGTAATCCAATCTGTTAATCGCTGTCCACGTACACGGCGAATAATGATGTACATCATACATAGAAACAACATGAAAAAAGGGCCAGCCGCCACGACAGACAACCATCCATCCCTGCCTGCTGCTTCGAGAATTCCTGGAATGGACAAGACATGGCAGACCAGTCCGGCACTTAATAAAATGATGGAAAAGGATAACCAGATGGTAATTTGACCTTTTTCACGACTCATGCGAATCCTCCTTTCCAATGAAGGAAGTTTCCGTTAGGTTGTACAGCATACAGGAAGTTGATTCCTTTTTCAGATTTTTTCACAGAAAGCTGCAAGCGATATGGACGGACTACGCAGAAAGCTTTAACATACAGATATAGCAATGTCGAAGACAAGCACTGAGCGAAGCATAGAAAAATAGGGAGGAAACCTGCGATGACAAATACAACGAAGGCACCTGGAGAGACAAAAGTTGGCTTTATTGGTACAGGCGTGATGGGTAAAAGCATGGCTGGGCATATCCAGCAAGCGGGATATCCGCTGCATGTGTACACGCGAACTGCTGCCAAAGCGGAAGCGTTGGTGAAAGAAGGTGCCGTATGGCATGACACACCAGGCAAACTGGCTGCTGCGTGTGATGTCATCATAACGATGGTGGGGTATCCGAAAGATGTAGAGGAGATTTATCTCGGTGAGGATGGTCTCGTAGCCAATGCCAAACCGGGTTCATATCTGATTGATATGACAACATCCAGTCCGTTACTGGCTGCACGAATCTTTGAAGCTGCGGAAGCCAAAGGACTGCATGCACTGGACGCGCCTGTATCGGGCGGTGATATCGGAGCGCAGAACGCCAAGCTTTCCATTATGGTTGGTGGTAGTTCGGAGGCCTTTGAAGCTGTGCGTCCGCTGTTTGAGCAGATGGGCACCAACATTGTGTTGCAAGGCAAGGCGGGAGCCGGGCAGCATACCAAAATGTGCAACCAGATTGCCATTGCCTCTGGCATGATGGGTGTATGCGAAGCACTTGCCTATGCCAAGACGTCTGGTCTGGACGCGGAGACCGTGCTGAAGAGTATTGCTACCGGTGCAGCCGGAAGCTGGTCACTCAGCAATCTCGGTCCGCGCATGATCGCAGGCGATTATGAGCCTGGATTCTATGTGAAACATTTTATCAAAGACATGGGAATTGCACTGGAGTCTGCAAAAGCGATGGGCATGAAAACACCTGGGCTGGCTTTGGCCGAATCCTTGTATCAGGAAATAGCGAATAATGGTCTGGAAGAGAAGGGTACTCAGGTGCTCTACACCTATTATCTTCAGGCTTAACAACCAAGAGAACAGCAGCGTATTCTTTTTCTATTCAGGAAAGGGTTGCGCTGTTTTTTTTAATTTTGCGGCTTGTTTATGCGTCTAAAGTCACGAAATTGGTTAAATATTCATATGTGCTTTGCGTATTGGAGAGATTTTGATCGTTTTCCCTTTATTTTTACCCCGCTTTATCCGACATAAGTAATAGAAGTTTACATAATGAATGTGTCAAAGGATGTTATTCCTCCTGTAATGGTCACCCGTAACCCACACTATAATAGAACGGAGCTTGCCCATGTTCAAGAAAATCCTGTCTCTGTTCAAGACACAACCAGAGCTTGCGAACCAGATTACAGCCTCCGCTTCAGCGTTACCATCAACGACAACCATTCCCCCGCGTATGGTCCGTAGTAAGCGCAAGAAAAAGGCGGAAGGGGATTGGATACGCCAGCCGGAGGAGCCTAGTACAGCAGATCAGCTGATAGGTCTTCCAAGTCAATATAAAGTGCTGAACGACCTGCTCGTTACCAATCCGAAGTCACGCTCCGGTTATTCGCAGATTGATCATGTCGTGATCGGCCCTCGGGCAATCTTTGTAATCGAAACTCGAAATCTGACGACAGGTGAGATTCGCGGCGGAAGAAGAGAGGCCAATTGGTCGGTCAGCAGCAGCCGGGTCAAAATGTACAATCCACTTATGCAGCATCGTGCACATGTGGAAGCCATTCATGCACACCTCGGAGACTACAAAAGAGTACGTCTTGTCTCCATGGTGACCTTCACCAACCGTTGCCGCATCAGTGTTGATCCTGCTGTGAGGTATGTGAATTCGGATGAACTGATCATCTACGATCATGAGTTGGTGGAAACGATTCAGCGGAAGACGGAACGACTTGAGAGTGAGGTTCCCGAAACCGTATTTCAAGAGAAAGATATTCAGGCGATCTACGCTCTGTTATCATCGGTTAATTCCACGGATCCTCAGATTCGGTCAGAGCATATGGAGAAGGCTAAAGGGATCAAATAATTACGCTTCACAAACACTGTTGTCCATACGGGCGGCAGTGTTTTTGCGTTGCGGTGGTAGTTAATGCGCGCCTAGTAAAAGGCTTTAGACACAGGTATATCGTCGTATACAACCGGTTTTTAACTTATGATAGAATGTAGACCATGTCCAATTGTGTGAATCAAGCATGTTATATGAAAGGATATTTTTGTAAGTAGGTGTTCAAGTCTTGGAGCCAGAGGTTAATGGTTCTCAGGAATATACATACGATAGGGGAAGATTATACGATGAAATGGAATTATACGATAAAGACGTTCACAGTTATGCTTGGTTTGGCAGCGATTCTGACAGCTTGTGGTGGCGGAGCTAAAGAGACGTCATTGCCGGAGTCTGCTTCCGGTACAGAAGTTGCTTCATCAGAAACAAGCAGCTCGAATGCTGCTGTAACAGAAACCGCAGCAACCGGTTCGAAGGGGAGTGAGGAGACAGGTTCAACTACAGAAGAATCTTCTTCAACTGACGACGGCAAGATTGGAAAGGACTCCACACTGGAAGAGTTGAAGCAGCAGTATGCCGATAAACTTGGTTATATCCGTATCCCGCTTACAGATCATCCGGTGCGTCGAGTCAGTGAGGAGGGTTCCAAAAATATTAATGTGGCCAACTATAGTGATGCCGTTGTGGACATGAATGCAGAGGTTCCAATTCATTCCGATTCGCAGCGGTTAATTGATGATGCCTTTCCATTTTTCACAACCGTACAAGCACCTGATGAATCTTATATAACTTGGGAAGAAGCAACCAATCTGGAGCGTGCCTTGGTGAAAACACTGTTTATCGCCCGTGAAGGTCTGCTAATTACTGAGGATGCGATGAAAAATAAGGATTATAGCAGCACATCGTTCCAGGATTCGATGGATTTCTTCAGAGTTACAGCGAAATTTGAATCCATGGCACCTGTTGCACAGCATCCGCGTGACATTACGTTGAGTACGCTATACGACAAAGCACGCACGTCATGGGGCAAGCTTGCTGCGATGGACCCGGAGCAGGATGAAGCGGCGTTTGCCGAGATGTACAAGACGACGAGAACCGATGCCAATAATGCCATGGGGTTGCTTAATGTTCTCTTGTCTACCAATGAAGAAGAACGGGTCAAAGAGATTTACGGGGAATAAAAATGCCGTGATCCAGAGTTAATATGGAACATCCCGGTAACATGTCTGGATCACATGCCTTCAAACTCTGACTACCGCTTGAAGCGGGGTCAGGGTTTTTCTGGTTTTTTCCAATAGGTGTATGATATGTTTTTAGGAGTAAGACATGTACGGAATATAGGTGAGGTGTGTGAAAGATGTGGTGGATGAACTTTTGTAAACGCTTTAAATTTAAAACGAAGCTAATCTTGTTTTTATCTACCGCAACGGTCTTAATCTCCGGAATCACAGGGTTGATCACCTATCGTATCCATATCGACCTGTTCAATGAAGAGGTCAGTCGCCAGTATAGTCTTACCGCAGAGCAGATTCTTGCACGTCTGGATTCGAGGGTACACGACATGTATAAAGTCACCGATTATATCACACTGAATCCCTCCGTAAAAAATGCCATCAAAGCACAGACCTCTGGCATCTCGTCCTACGATCAGATGAAGCTAGAAGATGAACTGGATGATCAGTTGTATCAGGTAAGGCTGGATGCACCGGAGATCATGGGGCTCCGCATATATGACCTGAAGGAAAACATATTTAATCTCGGCGCCTTTGCTGGCTCATTTCAACAGATGGATCCTTCCTATCTGGCAGAGATGGTTCATAGACTGGAAGGAACGGGCGGCGAATATGGTTGGAATCGATTGGGGCCGGATGCCTTCTTGCAGGAGGAACAATCCAATTGGATTCTGGCGGGACGATTAATGCGGTCTGTTGATCTGGAGACCTATGGCGTCATGCTAATTCTGTTTAACACCTCGTTGTTCGAATCGTATCTCAAAGATCTGCGACTGAATGAGGAAGTTGCTGTCTACTTGTTTGACGCAGATGGTGGGCTTCTTTATGCCTTTCATAATCAGGATGCGGATCCACCACCACTTACCGAGCTAAGCCTAGGGGCGACGGAGATCAGGGACGAGCAGGGAACAACCCAATTGTATACGAAGCAAACGTCAGACAAAGCGGGCTTCACCCTGGTCAGCAAGGTCTCACTGGCTCAGATTCAGAACAAGGGAAAGATTATTGTAAAAGTTGCTGTGTTCTCTGCGGTAGCCAGCATATTATGCTCCTGGTTCATCATTACCGTAATTAGCGGCAGACTGTTGCGTCCACTTGCGAGTCTAGTCAACGCGATGAAAAGAGTGCGTGATGGACAGTTCGATACACGGGTACGGATCGAGACACGGGATGAGCTCGGTTTCATCGGTGAACGATTCAATGCAATGGCTTCCCGGATTGATACGCTTATACATGAAGTGTACGAGCGCGAACTCAGTGAAAAAGAGGCTGAACTCAAAGCTATTCAGGCCCAGCTGAATCCCCATTTTCTGTATAACACGCTGAGCATGTTTTTCTGGAAGTTCTATATGCTTGGTGATGAGAAATCGGCTCGCCTGGTCACTGCCTTGTCCGAGATGCTGCAGTATACGCTGGAACCCGTGCAGCAACTGACGACCGTTCAGGATGAGATGAAGCAAATAGATCACTACCTGCAGATTCAGCAGGCCCGGTATCAGGAAGCCTTGTCGATTGAAATTGCCGTTCCTGCTGAATTGCTTCGCTGTCAGGTGATCCGGCTGTTGCTTCAGCCCATCGTGGAGAATGTTTTTGTTCATGCCTTCTCGGACAAAAGGAACAACCGCCATCTGGAGATTCGTGGCTCGCGGCAAAACGGGCATGAAGGAGAGCCGGATCTGCTCATCATCGAAATTTCAGATAACGGCTGCGGCATGCACGCATCGGTCATTGAACGCATTATGAAGCCAGTGGCACATGCCGATGAGGAACGTCAGCACATTGGCATGCGGAGTGTACTTCGAAGAATTGAGTTGATTCACGGTGAACCCTACGGTGTACAGATCGAGTCGACTGTGGGAGAGGGTACGCTAGTACGTCTTTGTTTGCCTTATCAGATCGGTGAGGACTTATGCCGGGAAATTCAGGTGACTGAGAGGAGTAGGTTCTGTTGAATGGACGTATGCTTGTAGTGGATGATGAAGCATTATTTCGTCAGGGTCTGATTCATCTGGTTCGCAATAACCCCCTCGGTTGGGAGGTTGTTGGGGAAGCGGCCGATGGAGAAGAAGCGATACAGGCTGTACACAGCTGCACACCTGATCTAATCATTACGGACATCAACATGCCTGTGATGGATGGTCTAGATTTGGCTGAACGCATACACGAGAGTGGACTGGACATTATGATTATCATTTTGACAGGTTATCGAGAGTTCGAATATGCACAGCGTGCCATCCGATATGGAGCAATTGAATTTTTGTTAAAGCCGTTCTCGCTCGATGAAGCATGCCAGGTGTTACAAAAGGCACATGAACGATATCGCCGAAAACAGTCCGACATTCGGATCAGGGAACAATACAGCCAGGTGGACCGTACCGAGAGACTGCGAGAGGAACTGACTTTGTTGCTGCTCCACCATCAATTCGGATCGATAATGAATCGGATCGAGATGTTGCTGGAAGAAGCGTCCGTGATGAGCTTGTCACAAGGCAAAGCGGAGATTCATATGCTTATGAAGGTCATGACGGACTTACTGGTACAACAGCTTCAGCCTCAGGAATCCAGTGGTATGGACTCAACTGCCCCAGATCCACTGCTCTGGATTCATACCATACCTGAAGTCATCGCTTGGGCCAGATGCAAGAGCGAAGAGTGGGTGGATATGCTGATGCGGCTAACTCAGGAACAGCAGGATCATGTTGTTACACGTGTTATACAGTATATTGAAATGAACTATTCCAGCACATGCACGTTGCAGGCCGTGGCTGCCCATGTTCATGTGACACCCAACTACTTGAGCCATTTGTTCAAAAAAGAAACAGGACAAGGCTTCAGCCAATATGTCAGCAAGCGCCGAATTGATAAGGCGAAGCTACTGCTGCACAGCACTCGGCAGAGCATGGCAGATATCGCGGAACTGACCGGGTTCGATAACTCCAGTTATTTTACAACTGTATTCAAACAGATGACGGGGGTATCGCCCCGCGAATATCGCAAGCAAGTAGCCAAGTGAAGTGCCCGGTAGCAATCCCCCTTGAACTGCTGCAGGGTCACAATTAAAGAGAAGCCTCCTCTTAATATCTGTTTGTTTCCAAGGGCAACCCCACCATGTGGGGTTATTTTTGCGTAGAAAATTATAAAAGGATCGTTAAATAACAAATGTTTACGCTTACATTTTTATCTAAAATACAACTATAGTACATCAACAGCAGAGAGGAGTGATGGATGTGAAGGGGGAACTGACCGCAGGTCCGCCGTCTGGATTACAACCGCCGGACAGTGAAATGAAGCATCGGATTCGGCAGCAGCGGCTTCGACAATTCAAGATGAATATACCGTTAATCTTGATGTTTGTTCCGGTGATTATGTTCTACCTTACCTTTCGTTATGCACCCATCGGAGGGCTGGTCATGGCCTTTAAGGATTACAACTTCTATGATGGGCTGTGGAACAGTCCATGGGTGGGCTTTCAGCATTTTCAGACGCTGTTCAGTGATCCGCGCACGGTGGAGATTATTCGCAACACCTTGTTCCTCAGTCTGTTAAGCATCATTATCGGGTTTCCCATTCCGATCATTCTGGCCATTATGCTAAATGAAGTGCGAAACATGGCCTTTAAGCGAACGGTGCAGACGGTGGTCTATATGCCACACTTCTTTTCCTGGGTCATCATTGCGATGATGATCATGACGGTTTTCTCTTTGGAAAATGGGATCGTCAACCGCTGGGTCGAGGCCTGGACGGGAGCGCCTTATCCGTTCATGTACAACAAGGGTTCGTGGGTAGCGGTGTTTGTTGGCTCAGGGATCTGGAAGGACATGGGCTTTAATGCCATCATTTTTCTCGCGGCACTAACGACCATTGATCCGAGTCAATACGAGGCTGCACAGATGGATGGGGCCAGCAAAATGCGCCAGATCTGGCATGTCACCCTTCCGGGTATACGCTCCACCATTATTCTCCTGCTTATTCTGTCGATGGGGCGGGTGATGGAGGTCGGATTCGACCAGGTATATATGCTTCAGAATTCCAATGTCAATGAGATAGCAGATGTAATCAGTACGTATATCTACCGCACCGGTCTTCAGGGAGCACAGTTCAGCCTGACAACGGCGATGGGATTGTTCGAATCACTGGTTGCATTTATCCTTATTTTCAGTGCAAATTATATCGCGCGTCGATTTAACGAAGGTTTGTGGTAGGGAGGGAGAACAGCATGAGAAAAACCAAAGGAGAAAAAGTCTTTTATCTAATCAATTATGTATTGTTGTCATTGGTTGCCGTCAGCTGTATCCTGCCCTTACTGAACATTGTTGCCTTGTCATTTAGTGATGCGAGAGCGGTTGTTTCAGGTCAAGTGGGGTTATGGCCCGTCGATTTCACCTGGTTCTCCTATCACAGCCTAATTACGGGAACGCCGATTCTGAATGCATTCTGGAACAGTGTGGAGATCACATTGATCGGTACAGGGCTCAGCATGGCGGTGACGATTATGGCGGCATATCCGCTGTCACGTAGACATTTTTATCACCGGCGCTTCTTTACGATGGCGATGGTGTTCACGATGATTTTTAACGGTGGACTCATCCCGACTTATTTGGTCGTGCAAAATCTCGGTCTTGTGAACAGTTACGGCGCGCTCTGGCTACCGGGCCTGGTGAGCACTTACAACATGCTGATTATGCGATCTTATTTTGAAAATCTGCCGGGGGAAGTGGACGAGGCTGCGCGCATCGATGGTTGTGGTGAACTGGGGCTTTTGTTCCGAATCGTGTTGCCATTATCCAAACCTTTGCTGGCGACTATTGCTCTCTTTTACGGCGTGGGTTACTGGAATTCGTTCATGAGTGTGATGATTTATATCAATGATACGTCCAAATACAACATGACCGTGCTCGTCCAAAATATGATTATGTCCAATCTGAATGTACAGGATTTTACTGATCCAACGATGATATCGAATCTGACCCCGGAAGGCATCCGGGCAGCAGCTGTCATTGTGATGGTCATACCCATTTTGGCAGTGTATCCGTTCTTGCAGAAGTACTTCGTTAAAGGGGTCATGCTTGGATCAATTAAAGGTTAAAGCAGGCTGTGGGTTAACCCGCATGGGTTCATAATACAGGAGAGAAAGAGGGTCTTATCTATGGCGTTAACGATGAAGGCATGGATGAAGTCGGGTCTCGTTCTGGGCTTGATCGGTGGTTTGCTGGCGGGATGTACAGGAGGTAATGGTAGCGAACAGGCGGAAGGCGAAGGCAACAGGGGGAACATTACGTCAACGATCTATGATCGGGGCGCGGTCCCAAGCGGCATGGGTACGATCGAAGATAATATGTGGTCCAAGTGGATTAACGAGAATGGCCCGGCAAATGTAAAATATACAGCAGTTCCCCGCTGGGAATCTCAGTCGAAACTTAACGTATTATTCGCTTCTGGCAGTGCACCGGATATCATTTTTGAATTCGGTACGCCCATCCGTAACACACTGTTTAATCAAAAACAGCTGATGCCACTGGATGAGTTGATCGAGAACTCGAGTGTGGAATACAAAGCCTTGATGGAGAAATATCCCCAGCTCAAGAAGGCCGGCATCAAAAGCGATGGTAAGCTCTATGAAGTGGGACGTATGAACGAGGTGTTTCCACTAACGAGCTTTTTCATTCGGGAAGACTGGCTGGAAAAGTTGAATCTGGAGGTACCGACCAATGAGGAAGAGATGCTGGCGGTAGCCAAGGCATTCACGGAGAATGATCCCGATGGAAACGGAGCTAAGGATACATATGGCATCGGTGGATTTCAGTTCGGCGATACAGCGGGTCTGTTCCGCTATATGTACAACGCCAACTGGGTGAATGTGGAGGACGGGGAGATGGTGGTTGGTCCCAACAACATGAAAGAAGCCACGGCATTCAAACGTGCATTATATGAAGCAGGAGTGGTGGATAAGGACTTATTGACCGACAAGGATGGGGCCAAGGCAAAGCAGGATTTCCTGAATGGCAAAATCGGTATGTACGCAGCCATGACTTCGGATTATACCGGGTTTGCAGCGAAGGAACTGGATACACTGATGCAGAATGTTCCCGAAGCCAAATTAAAGGTCATCGCTCTGCCAACCACGTCCGTAGGACAGCACACGATGGTGTGGAATAACCCGGTTCAGATGACTGCAGCTGTGAATGCACGAGCCAAAAATCCGGAAGCAGTTATGCAATATATCGATTTTCTGACCAAAATAGAGTCAGGCCGAACCTTCAAAAATGGATTTGAAAACACGCATTATACGCTGAACGATCAAGGCTGTCCGCGGATCTCGGAGCAGGAGAAATACAAGCAGGAGATCAGCTGGGCAGGCGATTACGCCATGTTGTACAGCCGTCTGGAGGAAGGCAAATGCGGGTACACAGAAATGCTGTTCAGCGAAGAGATCCCATCCCAGAAGGAAGGACTTCGACTATTCAAGGAAGCGCGTGAGGTATACATGACGGATCTTCCGGTAGGAGAGGGTGTTACCCATTCGGAACATATGCCGCAGCTACCCAAGGATCTTCAGGTGAAGTTGACCAATGTGACAACAGCGATCAATGATATCTTTACCCGTTCCATCATTGGCGGAAGCAAATATACAGTCGAACAGGCTGCAACGGAAGCACAGCAGAAGTGGGAGCAAGGCGGGGGCCCGGAGATTGAAGCATGGTACAAAGACTGGTGGAGCAAGGAAAAGGATAATGTACTAGTCTGGGACGACTTCTATGAAATCTATGAACAACAACAGGCTGATTTTGAAAAATCGGAATAAATTCACGGATTCAAATCATTCATGAAATTTATAATTTTGGTGTTGGTAGAAATAAGCGCTCTGATCCCCTGATCAGAGCCTTTTTATGTTTGGGCTTCAAATAGGGGAATATTTGACTGAAAAATGAAGTGAATAGAAAGTTCTCGCATCTCGCTTGAAACTATATCCAGAACAATGCGTATCATAAGGTATTAATTGTTTTTTAATGTAGAAAATTGCCGTATTTCAGAGTATAGTTAAGGAATAATTTAACTTATATTCAACATGATGTAGATATGAAAGTTACTGAAAAATCTTGAAAAGAATGTACGGAACACCAGGTTGAAACTATTGGAGGTTGAGTATGAGTTCATTTAAAAGCTGGTTAAATTCAACAAAACAAGGACTTGAAGAGCAAGTCAAAAAGTTTAAAAATAAAGATTTTATGGATGCCGTGGTTGCAGGTTGTGCACTGGTTGCTTTTGCAGATGGTTCCATTGACGAAGCGGAAAAGAACAAGATGGCCGGTTATATCAACCTGAGTCAGGAATTGAAAGTATTTGATATGGCTGAAGTGATTACACGCTTTAATCATTATGTTGCGAACTTTGAGTTCTCTCCAGAGATCGGGAAGCAGGAAGCGCTGAAAGCTATTGGGAAATTCAAAGCCAAGCCAGATGTAGGACGCGTTATTGTGGGTGTATGCAGTGCGATTGGTTCAGCTGATGGCAACTTTGATGATCAGGAGAAAAGAGTCGTTGCCGAGATATGCATTGTACTTGGACTGAACCCGAGTGAATTCAATCTCTAAGTAGCTATTTTGCATATGAAGGGAGGTGAAAATCAGTGGCAAGCATTAATTTGGTCAAAGGACAGAAGATTGATTTAACCAAAGGCAATGCAGGACTTACTGAGGTGATTGCTGGTCTCGGTTGGGACCCGGTAACTGCCAAAGGTTTCTTTGGAAGAAAAAAACAAGCGGATATCGATTGTGATGCATCGGCGATCATGTTGAATGAGGAAGGCAAGTTGGTCAAGGACTCCAACCTGGTTTGCTTCCACAACAAGCAAAGTGCATGTCGTTCGGTTATCCATTCAGGTGACAATTTAACAGGACAGGGAGACGGCGACGACGAACAGATCAAAATGGATCTGTCCCGTATTCCTGCTGATGTTCATAAAGTATTAATCGTTGTTAATATCTACGATTGTGTCAATCGCAAGCAAGATTTTGGCATGATTGAGAAGGCTTATATTCGTATTCTGGATGGTAAAAATTCCAGTGAGCTCGTGAAGTTCAATCTATCCGAAAACTACACAGGTTCAACAGCGTTGATCTGTGGTGAATTGTATCGTCATGGAGGCGAATGGAAATTCTCGGCAATTGGAGAGGGTTCCCATGCGGTACATATCAACGAACTCGCTCGCAGGTACTCCTAAGTACAAGATTTAACCTAAATCGACAATAATCCTGATATTCATATGTCACGATAACTACAATACACTTAAATAAGCGAGGATGATCATACGATGGCAATTAATCTCTCTAAAGGTCAAAAAATCGATCTGACTAAAACGAACCCAGGTTTGACAAAAATCACAGTAGGCTTGGGCTGGGATACCAATAAGTATGATGGCGGAAAAGACTTTGACCTGGATGTATCGGTATTCTGTGCCAATGCAAACGGTAAAGTAGAAGGCGAGAAAAACTTCATCTTCTTCAACAATCCACAAAATGAAAATGGTTCTGTTGTTCACACCGGTGACAACCGTACAGGAGATGGCGATGGTGATGACGAGCAGATCAATATCGACCTGCCTAACGTACCCGCAAATGTAGAGAAAATTGCATTCTCCATTACGATCTACGAAGCTACAGAACGTAGCCAGAACTTCGGACAAGTCTCCCGTGCTTATGTGCGAATCGTTAACGAAGCAAACAGCGAAGAACTGATTCGTTTCGACCTGGGAGAAGACTTTTCCATCGAAACAGGTGTAGTTGTTGGTGAATTGTATCGTCATAACGGCGAGTGGAAGTTCAGTGCCATTGGTAGTGGTTACCAGGATGGATTGGTTGGATTGACACGCGACTACGGTTTGCAATAGGACGTACAGTACGACTTACAGGATGGGAAGAACCGTCTCCTGGACGGTTCTCCTTTTCATTTAATCACATATTTTGGAAAGGTGGAAAAACAAATGACGATCAGTCTTGCCAAAGGACAACGTATTGACCTGACTAAGACGAATCCGGGCCTTACCCGTGTGGTGGTTGGTTTGGGTTGGGATACAAACAAATATAGTGGTGGAGTCGACTTTGACCTGGACGCTTCGGCTTTTTTGTTGTACGAAGATGGAAAAGCCAAAGGTACGGATGACTTTGTTTTTTACAACAATCCAAGCGGCGGTGCGGGTTCAGTAACACATACTGGTGATAACCGTACAGGTGAAGGTGATGGCGATGATGAGCAAGTTGTTGTTGATTTCAGTAAAATCCCTGCGCACATTCACCGGATTGGTATTACCGTAACCATCTATGATGGAGATGGACGAGGGCAGAATTTTGGACAAGTCTCCAATGCTTTTGTTCGTGTTGTAGATGCTGCAAGTGATCGGGAAGTGCTTCGTTTCGACCTCGGAGAAGACTACTCTACCGAAACAGCTGTAGTGTTCTGTGAGTTTTACCGTGCAGGTGCGGACTGGAAATTCCAGGCGGTAGGCAGTGGCTTCACAGGTGGACTATCTGCTTTATGCAAAAATTACGGGCTGGATGCACAATAACATAACTTGGCATAGAAAGGTGAATCTGCTATGGCGATTTCTGTCGTGAAAGGCCAGAAGAGTGATCTGACCAAAACCAATCCGGGCTTGTCCCGTCTAACGGTAGGCATTGGTTGGGAGGCAGCCTCGGGTGTAGAGCTGGACACATCAGCATTCCTTCTGGGTTCAGACAATAAAGTGGCTGGAGATGAGGATTTTATCTTTTATAATCAGCCCTCTACCTCGTTCATCACGTACATGGATGGTGGACAGGTTGGTGGCGAGAAGAAACAATTCGCCATTGATCTTGGCAAAATCCCTGCCCGAATTGAGAAAATCGCCTTCAGCCTGACGATTCATGACGGTGAAGCACGACGCCATCATTTTGGACAGGTTCAGCATGGTTTTCTACGGTTTGCCAATGCAGCTACAGGTCAGGAAGTAATGAGATATGATCTGGGAAGCGGTTTTACAGTGGAGACCGCGATTGTCATCGGTGAATTGTATCGTCATAACGGAGAATGGAAGTTCAATGCGATAGGATCGGGTTTTGCAGGCGGATTGAATGCACTCTGCGCTAACTTTGGTGTGGATGTGGATGGTGGATCGGACCCTGTACCAACGACTTCAACCGTTCCTCCGACAGCTGTACCGACTCCACCACCCCCGGCGCCCGCACCAGAACCGACGCCTGCTCCTGTGAATTCGATCAATTTCAGCAAAATTGAATTGAAGAAGAAGGGCGACACCATTAACCTCAAGAAAAATGCGGGGGGACTTGGTGAAATCCTGATTAACCTGAACTGGAATCAACAGGGTAGCAAAGGGTTGTTTGGTCGTAGCAAGAGTGTGGATCTGGACTTGGGCTGTCTGTTCGAGATGAAGGATGGTACACGAGATGTGATTCAGGCATTGGGACAAACGTTTGGTTCACTGAATCGTTTCCCTTATATTGCACTAGATGGGGATGACCGGACGGGATCTGTTAAGACGGGAGAGAATCTGCGGATTAATGGTGCCCGTATCTCGGAAATTGAGCGCATCTTGGTATTTACCTATATTTATGGTGGTGTGGCCAACTGGTCTCAAGTAGATGGTGTGGTAACTATCCAGCAGAAGGATGGCCCGGATATCATTGTCCGAATGAATGAATACGGGAGCCCGCTTGGCATGTGTGGCATCGCGATGTTACGCAATGTGAACAATGAGACATTCAGTATTGAACGAATCGTGCAGTTCTATAATGGCCATCAGGCGTTGGACGAGGCTCATGATTGGGGAATGCAGTGGGTTGCGGGAAGAAAGTAATCATTTGAATTTAATCAATATATAAACGCTGTATCGGTCAGCGCCATTGCAAGGATACTGTTGACCAACGTTATCCTCGATAATAGACCATCAATCCCTCCAGACTAAGGAGGGATTGGTTTTTATGCCCCGACAGCTGGAATCAACTATTGCAGATTGGCTATTGCCAAAGGTGCGAGGAGGAGACAACCCTGAAATATTTTAACTTTTTGAGTCTGGAAGAAGAAGATACTTTATTTTTCTCTTCACCCGTCTCGTTCAATCACCGGACTTCCAAAGATCTACTGGCATATGCTGTTGGGGCTGCTCTATATATGCCCGCGACGCGCACACATATCGCGGACGACATTATGAATGGTAAACATGAAGGTCTGACGACCATTATTATTGATCTGGAGGACGCTGTGGGTGACGATCAAGTAGAGTTTGCCGAGCAGTGTCTGGTACAGCATCTAACTCAACTGATGACTTATATGGAGACAGGCATGCTGAGTCAGGATCAAATGCCTCTTCTGTTTGCTCGTGTACGTTCACCAGAACAGTTGGAACGTCTCATTGATACGTTGGGAGCATTGGTGTCCATGCTGACAGGCGTGGCTTTGCCCAAGTTTTGTGTGGGCAATGGAAGAGCCTATTTCGACCAGATCCGCAGTTATAATCAACGGAAACCGGATCATTATCCCGTTCTCTATGGAATGCCTATATTGGAAACGGCTTCAATAATATATCGGGAGACACGTTGGGAGACCTTACTGGGCCTTCGGAACATCCTAGATGAAAATGTTGAATATGTGCTCAATGTACGCATAGGTGCGACCGATTTCTCCAGCCTGTTTGGATTACGCCGAAGCCCGGAATTGACTATATACGATATCGCCACGATCCGTGACTGCATCTCGGATATTATCAATCTGTTTGGACGGATGGACAAGCCGTATGTGATCTCGGGTCCTGTCTGGGAATATTTCAGTCAGCGGGAGCGCGTGTTCAAACCTCAATTACGACAGACTCCATTCGAAGAAACCCTTGGCAAATCAGGGCTGCATCTGAGGATGAAATATATTACGAACACAATGGATGGATTGATGCGTGAAGTCATGATGGATAAGGAAAATGGAATTGTAGGCAAAACGATCATTCATCCTTCTCATATTAAACCCGTACAAGCGATGTACGTTGTTACACATGAGGAATATTCCGATGCACAAGACATCATCGCCCGTAATGACGGTAGCCTGGGTGTGTTCAAAAGTAATTACTATAACAAAATGAATGAGATTAAACCACACTTGAGCTGGGCGAATCGAATTCTAATCCGATCACAAATATATGGGGTGTTACATGAACAGCAGCATTTTGTCGGGCTCTTGCCCAAGCACGAACAACAACATAACTACGTTCCCAATTCTTGATCAATTCAGTCTGAACGTTCAGGTTACACATAACCCGTTACAACTTCCACTAGAATCTCTATTTTCCATGGCTGCACGCATCAATAAGAAACGTTCATTTCTGTTTGTAAGCAGACTGCTGGGCAAGCACATCCCGGTTAACCCGTATACCTCGCTTCTGAGTGGCGCGGCATTGGCTGTTCTGTTATATGAGCACCTGACTGAAAAGACGGAAGAGACGAAAGTTCAGATCACCGAGTGGAAACGGGAAATGGTCGAGGGGCTGATTGATCCCAAGCAAGCCCGGCAAGTGTACAACATGCTGTTGCAAGAAAGCTTGAGTTTGCCGGAAACGATTCGTTTTGTTGGTTTTGCCGAGACCGCTACAGCGTTGGGTCACAGCATGTACGAGATGTTTGCTGATCAAGCTTCTTATATTCACACCACTCGCGAGTATGTTCCAGCGATGCATCCAGATATTCAATTTGAAGAAGAACATTCCCATGCGATGGCTCATCGTTGTTATGCGTTGGATCATGAAGCTTTTGCAGGAGAGGGCCCGATTGTTCTGGTGGACGACGAGATTACGACGGGCAAAACGACGTTGAATATCATTAGGGATATTCAGGCCAGATATCCTCGGAAGCAATATGTGATTGCTTCGCTGTTGGACTGGCGTACGGAAGCGGACGAACTTCGGTTTGCCGAACTGGAAGCTGAATTGGGGATTACCATTACACCGTTAAGCCTGTTGAAGGGCCGTATTGAAGTAGTGGGTACTCCACAGTTGGAAGCAACACAGCAAGATGAGCAGCTATCCCATCCTGCCGTAACGCTTCAAACCTCTACCGTTGCCGATGCCTTCGATCAGCTGCACGCTACTTCGGAGGATGGTGAAGGTAAACGTAGCACAGCGAGCTACGTCCAGCATACGGGCAGGTTTGGTATGCAATCCCGTCATAATGGCGAATTGCGCCAGGAGATTAGCCGGATTGCAGAACGGCTTCGGACGCAGCGTACGGGAGAACGGACTTTGGTGATGGGAACAGGGGAGTTCATGTACATTCCGATGCGTATTGCTGCCGAGATGGGAGAAGGCGTGTTGTATCAATCCACTACCCGCAGTCCAATCCATACACATCCGGCTCCAGGATATGCTGTTCGTAGTGGTGCCGGATATGCCTCACCGGAAGACGCATCTGTTCGTAACTTTATCTATAACATCGCTCCGGGACAATATGATGAGATTTTTGTTCTGCTGGAGAGACAGATGTCCGAAGAAAGAATGGAACCGATGTTGAAGGTACTGGGGCAGTTGGGGTGTGGACACATTCATATCGTATATTGCGGCTTGCCAGAGAAGACAGGGGACAACGAGCAATGAACTTAACTACACTGGAGCTAATCAGACAACGTGAGATTCCGTCTCCTGAGCCAATGGGCAGTTATGCTGCATCAGACGTTGTTTTCCTACTGAAGGATATCAGCCATGTGGATCTGGAAAAGGGAACGGGTGAACGGGAGCAGGCGATCCAATCCGGGGTTCATTATTCGGAGATGCTGCCCGTGGAATACCAGCCCACAGCAGAATACATTGAGCTGTTCCATCAGACGCTGGAACAATCCGCTGCAAGAATCGCGCGTCATACCGCCATTGTGGCTGAGAAGATTGTAGAGCGCAGGGGACTGAATCTTGTGCTAGTATCTCTGGCTCGAGCCGGAACACCTGTGGGCATCCTGATCAAACGTTATATTGAATTGAAATACAAAGTGACGATTCCGCATTATAGCATTTCAATTATTCGTGGCAAGGGTATGGACGAGAACGCAATTTTATATATTTTACAGCAGCATGGTCTGGAAACAGCTATTCAGTTTGTAGACGGTTGGACAGGCAAAGGGGCTATTCGCAAAGTGCTGAAAGAGTCCTGTGACCAAATGGAACGGACTTATGGCATAAGTCTCGATGATGATCTTGCCGTGTTGGCCGATCCGGGGCAATGCTCAGGCACCTTTGGGACAAGGGAAGATTATCTTATTCCTAGTGCTTGTCTGAATTCCACGGTATCGGGACTGGTGAGCCGTACAGTACTTCGCGATGATCTGATTGGACCGTCAGATTTTCACGGGGCCAAATGGTATCGTGAATGGTCCTCTGCGGATGTGTCGACCGAATACGTGGATACTATTGCTCAGCATTTTCCGCAGATGATGGACCTGACGGAGATTCAAACGGAGGACAATGCTACTGGTACTTCGGAAATCACCTGGAAAGGCTGGCAGGATATCGAGTCCATCCAGCAATCCTTTGGCATTGCGAACATCAATCTGATCAAACCTGGAATCGGAGAAACAACCCGGGTGTTACTGCGCCGTGTCCCTTGGAAGATTCTTGTGGACCGTCTGGATAATCCGGATTTGCAACATATCATAATGCTCGCCAGAGACAGAAATGTGCCGGTTGAGGTATATCCGGGATTAACCTATTCCTGTTGCGGCATTATTCAATCCCTGGGAGGTGGAGGAGAATGATGATCTACGCAAGTGATCTGGACCAGACGCTGGTGTACTCCCGTCGTGCGCTCCGTATTCCCGAAGATACACCGGGACTTGTTCCCGCAGAGTGGATTAACGGCAAGTTGTCCGCTTTTATGTCAGCATATGCACTGGAGCGGTTGCAGTCTTTGCCACAAGACATTGTATTCATGCCTGTGACGACACGTACCGTGGAGCAGTACCGGCGCATTCATATTTTTCAGAGCGAATGTATTCCGAAATATGCGGTGACGAGTAATGGTGGCAACATCATTGTTGACGGTCAGGTAGACGATGAATGGAATCTGCATATTCGTTCTTTGCTTCGTCAGCAGGCAGCTACTCCCGAAGAGATCCTGAATTTATTTGACGATGTGCTGAGCCCGGAGTGGGTAATTAATCAGCGATTGTGTGATGAGCTGTTCTTTGCATTGCTGATCGAACGTGACAAGCTTCCAATGGAGCATATTGCGGAAAAGATTCGGGTGTTAGAGACGCTGGGATGGGAGAGTTCGATTCAGGGGCGGAAGCTCTATCTGGTGCCTTCGGCCGTGAACAAACGAGCTGCAGTGGAGCATATTAGGCAACGTATTGGCGATATGCCTGTGATTGCTTCGGGTGATTCCTTGCTGGATCGTTGTTTGCTGGACTTTGCGCACTACGCCATTGCTCCGTCTCACGGAGAGTTACATGTGGAGAGACAGCGTGTACCTGAGCAGGTACCGTATCAATTTACGGAACAATTCGGTGCTTTTGCAGCAGATGAGATTCTCGATTACGTTCACCGTATTCATAACGATCAACAGACCCAGATAGACCATGCCGAGATAAGGGAGACCGTATAAATGAAAAAAATGAAGATTTACTTCAACCGTTGGTTCTCTGTAACGTATCATTATATGAATGCGATTCGGGACAATGAGGACGGTATGGAATTTGAGATCTACGGTACTCATCCTGATCCTGGACATATGGCATTACAGGGCTGTGATGTTGCAGAAGTTGAACCGCGTCTAACGGGCCGGGAGTATGTTGATTTTTGCCTCGACTTTTGCCGTCGTCATCAGATTGATGTGTTTATTCCACGCTGGAACATGCTGGACATCAGCAGACATATCTCCCTGTTCGAAGAGATCGGTACACGGGTTATCGTATGCTCGGACACGGAATTGCTGGAACAATTGATGGAGAAAGACCGGTTCTATGAATCGGTGCGTGAGAAGGGCATTATGGAGATTCCGGATTATTTCACGGTCAGTAATGCTGCACAATTCCAGCAAGCCTATGAGGCGCTACGTGCACGTGGACACGATGTATGCTTCAAACCATGTAATGGTGAGGGTGGTATGGGATTCCGAGTGATTAATAATGAACGTGATCCGTTGCAGGAGTTGTTCGGATACGCGCTTAACTCCATTTCGTATGAAGATGCCCTGCGTGCGTTCTCTTCTGCTCCGTCCTTTCAAAATGTCATGGTGATGGAGGTACTGGAAGGATATGAATACAGCATTGATTGTCTTTCGAATCGCAATGGGAAACTATTAACGGCTATCCCGCGTAGAAAAGAAAGAGGACGTTTGCGCTTGCTTGAAGAAAACGAGGAATTGCTGGCGATTGCCCGCAATGTGGCAGAAGTATATCGGATTCCTTATAATTTTAATATACAGATGAAATATCGCAAGGATACACCGAAGTTGCTGGAGATCAATCCGCGTATGTCGGGTGGGTTGCACATGTCTTGTCTGTCGGGCGTGAACTTCCCGTATCTGGCGGTCAAGTCTGCACTTGGCCATGATATTGGACCACTTCATCCGAAGTTTGGCATACTGGGAAGTCATATCGAACAACCATTTATAATCGACGTTCAGAAGGTAAGCGGAGTACACCACGTCTAGCTGAGAATTTCCCTCAACATTGACACCTTCTGGATGGTTTTTTTACAATACGGATATGTGTTGTTAAGGCAGGAGGACAAGTAATGTTACGGAAAACGAAGATAGGTATAGGCGCATTGGTCGGTTATGGTCTCGCGGCGATCACGAGTCCCTTTCTACCGGATGTCATCACGTGGGCAATTCCGGCACTGGCAACTGTGGTCGGAGGATTGATTCCTTCACGTTCCACGCCACGTACACAGGTCCAGGGTTCGTCATCAGCCCCTGTACCCATTACAGATATCGGAAATGAACCATCCCGCTTGAATGGTGGACAAGCACCGAGCACAGTGCCAACAGGGGCGCGAGAAGCTTCTCTGGCAGAGCCCCAACCGAGTTCCACTCCCGCACAGCATGCAAGCACAGAACAAGCGAAGCCTTCCCGGACTGAACCAGATCCTGTATTTGATCCGGTGATTGAATACCTGGAAGTTCTGGAGGATATGATCATCTCCGAAGGTCAGAAGAACGAGCTGGATAATGAGATCGTGGAGAAATCATTGGCGTTGTTTGCCCGTTTGCAGCGTGTGATTCCTTCCCTTCAGGAACTAAATAACGGAGATATCAACCATACGGTGCGCAGACTGATTTTAAAAGACCTGAACGGTTTTATTAATCCATTTTTACGTTTAAGTGGAGAAGCCAAACGCAACAATCGGCGTATGCTGCTGAATGGTCTTCGAGACGTGGATTCCAAGATATCGGATATTGTATCAACGATTGAACATAAAGACTTAATGGAGCTCCAGAACAAAGCGGAACTAATACATCAACGGTATAACAGCTCTGAATTATAGGAGGGATTGGCATGGCAACGGAATGGGCTCAGTTGAAGCAGGAAGATGAGCAACGGATTAACCAGGAAGCAACACAGCTTATTCAGAAAGTGTCCCAAAGTGATCCGGCTCATCTGGATACCTTAATGGATGATATCGGCAAGTTGGGCGTGAAAACACAAGAGAGAGCAGGGCAGACTCTCAAGTTGCTTGATCGTCCAGTCAATGAACTGATGTCCGGGAATCGGGCAGAGGTATCAAACATGATCCTGAAGCTCCGTGATGAATGTGAGAGTTTGCAGCAGAGTAAAAATGTGAGTTTTGTCGGGAAGTTGTTACGTAAAAGCCCGCTGAAAAACTATGTATACCGTTATCAATCCGTTCGCACGAACATTGATGCCATCATTAACGGGTTGCGGGACGGCAAGGACAACCTGGAAGAAAGCATCGTAAATATGCGCCAATTGAAACGTTCCTCCATTCAGGAGATCTACAATCTGCAGACCAAAATCTCTTTTGGTAATCAATTGAAAGCATTGTTCGAAACCGAGATTGCCAAGCCTGAGAACGAGAATCGTAAAGCACATCTGGAGCGTGGGTTGCGCAAAGTGGTTACACGTACCCAATCCATGACAGAGATGATCATGCTGTACAATCAGGCAATCGCAGCTACCGACATCATTAATGATAACAATGACAAGCTGATTGATTCCGTTAATAATGCCATTGATAAAACAGCGAATCTGATCACCGTTTCGGCCATGATTGCGATGGCTCTTAATGATCAGGAGAAGGTCATTTCTGCTGTGGAAGCTACGAATAAGACGATTGAAGATCAATTCAAGGAGAACGCCAGATTGTTGAAGACAACAACAGAGAAAACAAATGAACTGTTGTCCAAACCGGCGATGTCCCTTGAAGCGGTCAATCAGGCGATGGGTGATCTGATGTCTGCGCTGGATCTGTCCGAGCAGTCTAATCGCCGGATCATCGAGAGCTGTAATGACTATACCAACAAAATGACAACCCTTAACGCTAAAATGAGCGATCGACTGGGTCTGGAAGGGCCGAAGGCTGCTGCCATTCCGGAGAAAAACAAACCGGATTCCAGTGCATTAGGATCTTTCCTGGATTAGGGTAGGACTCGCTGCATATCGTATCGAGATTGCTACATGGTTTTATTTTCTACGAGGGACGCCGAGTGCGTCTCTTTGTTTCATTTATTTGATAGAATGAAGGTAAAATCTGGGGTTGTGCGAAGGAGCTTGCTGAACATGCTGGACTTTTCATTCGAGATTATTGATGAGACCAAGATTAATATTCAATACAAATATGGCAGTGAGTTCTTTAACTTTAACCTGTATTATGCAAACGGGGAGTGGACGCTACATCCTTTTGACGGCATACTGATCCAAAACCGTGAAATGTGCAGTCTGATTGTATCGGAGCTACTCCGTAACAAAGATTTTCATGTCATGTTGGCTAAAGAGAAAATCATCTTATCCCAATTACGCACCAGTGTTAACCTCCAGTCCAATGAGCCGGATGAATGGGTAGCAGATCGGAGAAACGCAGATTATTCCAGTCCTGATGATGAGTTGATGGATTACATAGGGAACCACAGTTTCGAAGACATATTACAGCTTGAGCAAGAACAGATTGAGGCCAGAGTGCAATTCTTCCAACAGATCATTCAGAGAATGTTTATGGAGGGGCTTGGACCGGAAGATGCTGATTTCATCAAAGTTCAGGCCGTGATTCGGATATATAAAGAGACATACGATCGTCTTGGTGAGTTGAATGATCATAATAGGGGTGATCGTGGACGCAGAAGATGGTAGGATGTAAAGGTGAAAAAAAGGTTCATCAGCCATAGGCAGATGAACCTTTTTGTTCTTCTGATATTCAAGGGAGATGAATGGTTTGGATATGATCGGTATGCATAATTAAAGAAGTCCCATCCGCTTCTACCAACGCAAGCAAGTGGCTGTCTGCACTCTTCAATAACCCTGCTCTGTAGGGCTTGCAACCGAGGTTGAGTACAACAAGTTCACCTATCATTTTATGAAGTTGCTGATCAAGTGTACGGGAGAGTGACATGGACGAAGGTTGCATAGGGAAATGTTGTTTACTAAGGGAGTAGGGTGTGCTGTTAACAGGTGAAGGAATGATATACTTCAGATGATTAATGGAGACATAGATAGAATGATATAACGGAGAGTAGAACATAAAGTAGTCATTCATAATATTTGTAATATACCCATGCAATGTTTTCCCTCCGATGGATATTTCACTGAAACGTCCACGGGCGTTCATCAGCATTTTGCGGTAAGAGATGTTGGTGTGATCCATCTCGGGGTCAGGTGTTGGCACAATCATACTTGAATCATCTGCTGTGCCGACATGCATGGATTGAACATGATGAAGTGGAATATAAACAAATCGCTGGTTTCCGTAGACTACAATCAGATCCTGGCCTACATCAATGATCTCACCCTGGATCGGTAGTTTACAGCCAGACAGCTCCAATTCGACGGATTTACCCAGCCAATGCGTAAGAAGTTCCACAGTATTCCTCCTCTCAATAGAGAATAGATGTCCAAATATATAGTGAAATTAGGCTAACAATTAGACTGATTGGTATCACAATAAAGGTAACTTTCATATACTGTTTCCAGGAGATTCGAATATGATGGGTCTTTAATATATACATCCAAATTAACGTTGCCAAGGTGCCAATAGGCGTCAGCAAGGCTCCGATATCACTTCCCAGAATGTTAGCAAGATATGCAAGATGCAGTTGAGATTCACTTAGTGGAAGATCTGTAACAGCAAAGGTCCCAATCATGACGGAGGGCAAATTGTTGAATAGATTGGAAAGCAGAGTGAGCATTAACCCCGATACAGCAATGATGCTGGCATTTCCTCCTTCTATTATAGGTTTCATCCACTGAATGATCCAAGCGGTCATGCCTGCGCGGTGAAGACTATCCACAATAACATAAATGCTGAAGGCAAAGAGTAGAATGTGCCAGGGCGTTTGTGTTATCACATCTTTGAGTCCAGTCCGGGTGCGATACCAACGCACAGCGAGCATGAGAATAACACCAGTGATTGCAACTACCTCCATGGGTATACCAACTTGCTCAGCTAGAAAATATCCTGCACGGATAAATACAACGATGCCTATACAGACACGGAACAGCCACCAGTCTACTTTATTCTCGGATTCAGCCGTCTGTAGCGGATGATATCCTGAACCGGATGAAGACTGCAGGGATACAGGGAAATGATGAATAACTTTGGGAATACTTCTACGAAAATAATAGAACAGCAGTACGGTCATCACCATGATCGCAAGCATGGATGGCACAAACATCATCTGAGTATAAGTATTCAGATTTAAGCCAACCATTTGCAAAGCAATCAGATTTGCCAGATTACTAAGTCCAATTGGCGCACTGGAAGCCGTGGCGATGAGCGCACCTGAGATCAGGTAGGGTAACTGTTGATGCATTTTCAGACGAAGTATAGAACAGATTCGAATAATAATCGGAGTTGTGATCAGAATACTGCCATCATTGTTGAAGAAGATGGTCATGAGAAAACAAAGTAATAGAATTAGCCAGAACAATCGAAAGCCGGAACCTCTTGCTTTCTCAATCATATTCAAAGCGATCCAGCGAAAAAAACCGATGCTATCTAAAATAATCGACATGACAATGGTAGAGAGGATTGTTACGGCTGCACCAGATACGATCCCGAAGATTCCAACAATGTGAGCATAGCTGCTCACTCCAGTTAAAATAAGAAGAAGGGCGCCAAGCGAGGTGGGTATAGATTCATTCAATCCGCCAGGACGCCACATCAGGAAAATGACAGTGATGATAAAGACCCCGAAGGTTAACCACAACTGGTAGTCAGGCATTTACTGTGATTCACCTCCCAGGGGGAGAAGTCCTGACGAAGCCTGAAGCAGATGTTCATGGGATGGAGTGGGCCTTCCGGGTGCAACGATCCAGTAAAAAGGCACACCAATCAAGACTAATGCGACGAAGATCAACATGATAATTCCCCCCTTTAAGCTGGTAGATAACTTAAGTTGTCAGTTTATTTCAGTTACTTCTTTTTACCGCCGGATTTGTTGCCACGGGACTGGTTGCCTTGATTGCCTCGCGACTTGTTACCACCAGATTTATTTCCTTGGGATTGGTTGCCTTGAACTCGTTGCCCCTGAGAACGATTGCCTTGGTTGTTCCGTGACTTGTTGCCGCCGGACTTATTACCCTGGGATTGGTTCCCTTGAGCTGCTTGGTTCCCTTGAGAACGGTTGCCACGAGACTGGTTGCCTTGAGCCGCCTGATTACCTTGGGCTGCTTGGTTCCCTTGACTTGTATTACTACTGTTGTTGTTGTTCCCACCACCACGTACGAGGGATACAGATTTCACATGTTGCATCGGAATACGAACAATCTCCTGATTTTTCAAAGTCATGATCAATTGGTTCTGGTTGGCATCGGCCAGGATGCCTTCCACTTTTTCAGGTCCTCCCCGGTTAATCTGAACACGGCGGAAGCGGAGTGCTTGCATAACGCCCAAAAACGTGTTGGAAGGAATAGGATTCCCCATGGCTGCATTTCGGTTACCACCGGAACGGCCTGTATCTGTTATGCTTTTGACATGTGATTCATTAACGTAGACAATCCCTTCTTTGCAGTTCATCGCCATATAGTCCCAGCGTACGTCCGTGAGTGTACCTTGTACTGAATCAGGTCCTCCCCGGTTAATCTTAATCTCTCTTCCCAACAAACCTCTCATTCCTTGACCATTCATAGACATTGTGTTTGACCCCTTCCATGATATAAGTTCAGATGGACAAAAATGGTGGATGTAATTATGATCCCTTCCATTCGTCATTCGTGTCTGTCTGTAGTTTAAGCATATGTGACATGCCTCTTGGAGGGACTAGCCAGTTAACTATATTTATACCATTTCAGCTATAATCTATGAAAATGATGTAAATTTATAGATTAATAACCCGGTTATTCCGCATTATGACAAGTGAATTGGGATGTGATAAGTATCAGGACTGTGCATTCGCCCGTACGACTTTCTGTGCATCTGCATAGGATGGTGTAAGAGCCTACGGGCGAATCTTACAGGTATTCGAAAGGCGGATGGAAATGGCTCTACCTGTCTACCATATCAGCTTGTCTCCAACCGAATATCAACAGTTAACGTCCAATATATGGTCAGAGACGTTTGTGAACAGCACGATGCAGATGGACGGCAAGCCGTTTCCGATCCGGCTTCGATACCGTGGAGGACATACGCGCGGTTATCCCAAAAAATCATTTGAGGTTCGTACATCCAGCCGGACGTATCATTTTAATGCGGAGTATGATGATCCTTCGTTGTTGCGCAATGCACTTTCTTTTCGTTTTTTTGAGTCGATTCGTGTACCCGCACCGTCTACACAACACTGCGTACTCTATCTGAACGGGCAACTTTTGGGTGTATACCTGCGGATCGAAGGGGTGAAATCCTTCTTTTTTCGCCAAAGGAAAATCCCTGTGCGCAGTATCTTCTATGCGGTGAATGATCATGCTGGTTTTACGATGAATTCGGAATCCTCTTCAACAAGTACCGATTTATTGTCCGGATACAGCTTAATTCGTGGCAAAGATGTGGATCGCACAAGGCTACGTAATTTTATTCAGCAGTTGAACACAAAGTCCAGGTTGGAATTGTTACGTTTTTTACAGTCGAGGGTGGATACAGACAATTATTTACGCTGGTTAAGTGGAGCTGTGCTTACAGGGAACTTCGATGGATTTCATCAGAATTACACATGGTATGAGAAAATCAAAAGCGGTAAATATGGCATCCTGCCTTGGGATTATGAGGGTACTTGGGGGAGGAACTGTTATGGAACACGAGTTGACCCCAATCTTGTTCGTATTCAGGGGTATAACAGACTTACCGGACGATTGCTGGCATTCCGCAGTTTCCGTGAGCAATATAAGAAGTTGATGCGTCAGCATCTGATGAATGCTTTTACAGAGAAGCGAATTATGCCTTTAGTCCATCGATTGCACAATGAGATTCGTGAAGATATCTACAAAGATCCTTACATGAAATGGCCTATGGACGTATTTGCAGGTGAACCGGAAAGAATTCGCGAATATGTGGTGAAACGTCGGGAGTATCTAAGTGAAAAACTACGTCAGCTGTAAGCACATAACTAGCGCGGGGAAGGGAGACCTTCCTTTTTTTACTGCCAAAATGAAGAGAAGTTTATTGTATTGGGAAAAGTAGGGTAATAAGAATAGAAGCGGCATTGTAAAATACGCTATAATAACCATATGTGTACATAGAAATGATTACATATTGGACGCTGTGGAGAAAACAACATGTCTAATGGAGGCTCTGAGCTGGAACGTGTTATCGGTTTAGGGTGCTCCGAGCCGGAGGAATGCTTATGATCAAGCTGTTGTACTACTTGAAGAAGTACCGAGTTGCCGCGATTGCAGCCCTGGTCATGATGTTAATTGAGCTTGCGGTGGAGCTGGCTCAGCCTTATCTGATCTCCAAGATCATTGATAACGGGATTCAGCAGGGAGACCTTTCTGTCGTCTGGTTGTGGGGCGGTGTGCTGGTTGGCAGTGCTGTTGTGGCTTTTGCTGCTGGAATTGCCAGTTCGTTCTTTGCATCCCATGCAAGTCTGGGGTTCGGATACGATCTGCGGGAGAAGTTGTATGAGAAAGTGCAAACGTTCTCTTATGCCGTCTTTAACCGGTTCGCAACGTCGTCCCTGATTACCAGATTAACGGGGGATGTGACCCAGGTTCAGGACACCGTCTTCATGAGTCTGCGCTTCATGACGCGTGTGCCCCTGGTGGTGATTGGTAGCATGATTATGGCAGTGATCGTGAACCCGAGGTTGGGTCTGCTGCTGGTTGTCATGGTGCCTGTACTGCTCATTGTTGTAGTGTGGATGATCAAAAAGGCAGCGCTGCTGTTCCGCAATGTGCAGCGCAGACTGGATGCCGTCAATGGAGTCATCCAGGAGAATCTGACAGGCATTCGGCTGATCCGTGTTTTCGTACGGATGGGCCATGAGATTGAACGCTTTGCCGGATTCAGCGGCAAGCTGATGAAAGGCACCATTTCCGCGCTGCGCCTGACGGAGACCACGATGCCGTTCATGCTGCTTATGATGAACGTTTGTATCATCGCCGTGTTATGGTTTGGACGAGTCGACATTGCCTCCGGTAATGCAACCGTGGGTGAAGTGGTCGCCGTCATTAACTACCTGCTTCGCACAATTGGTGCCATGTCTGCGTTGTCATGGATTCTGGTGACGTTCTCCAGAGCAAGCGCTTCGGCGCAACGGCTGAATGAAGTGTTTAATACGGAGGACACGTCGGAGACTGAACAGACGATATCAACGTCTGCACCATCTGCTGGATCTATGAAATCTTCGCATTTTCCGCAATCTGTATACCCGGCGAAGAAACAGCGCGCTGTGCAGGGAGCGGTTGAATTCCGCAGTGTAGGCTTCAGTTATCCGAATAGTGAAATTACAGTACTGGATAACATCACATTCACGGCAAAAGCGGGGGAGCGTATTGCCATTATGGGAGCAACTGGCTCAGGCAAATCCTCGCTGGTACAGCTCATTCCGCGGTTATACACAGAAGATCAAGGAAAGTTACGGATTGATGGTGCCGATGCATCAGAGCTGGATCTGTCCATGCTGCGTGGTGCGATTGGTTATGTACCGCAGGAGGTTGTCCTGTTTACCGGTTCCATCCGGGAGAATATTGCCTGGGGTCAGGAAGATGCTACCTTGGATGAGATCGTGGAAGCCGCAAAGCGCGCGCAGATCCATGAAACAATTGAGAATTTACCAAACGGTTATGATACATTGCTGGGTCAACGGGGAGTGAATCTCTCCGGTGGACAGAAGCAGCGACTTTCCATTGCACGAGCACTGGTACGTAGACCAAGAATTCTGATTCTGGACGATAGCACGAGTGCGCTGGATGTGGCTACAGAAGGCAGACTGCTCGATGCGCTGGAGGAATTGTCGTGTACCACGTTTATCATCACCCAGAAGATCAGTTCAACCACTTCGGCGGACCTGATTCTGCTGCTTGATGATGGACAACTCATTGGACAGGGAAAACATGAAGACCTGATGGAATCGTCAGAGCTGTATCGTCGAATCCATGAATCACAATACGGGGAGGGTGCACAGCATGTTCAAAGCATTCATTGAGCCTTTCCGTCAGCCGCCACCGCCGATTGATCCGGAGACGTTACGATCAGGTGGTGGTCGTAAACCCAAGGCACGGGCGAAGAACTGGTCAGGTACGCTAGGTCGTATCTGGACCTATCTGGCACGGCGCAAGGTTAAGCTGTCCATGGTACTGTTGATGGTGTTTGCCAGTTCCGCACTCGCTTTGCTTGGCCCTTACATGGTAGGGGTGGCCGTGGATGATTTCATCGCGGGCGAAGCCGGGGCAAGCTGGACTCGGTTTCTGATTGGATTAACCGCAGTGTATGTCTTGTTCTCTCTTACATCCTGGTTACAAAATATATGGATGATCGAAATTGCACAGGAAACCGTGTTCCGCATGCGGTATGATCTGTTCTCCCATCTGCACAAATTACCGATTCCATTCTTCGGTAAACGCCAGCAGGGGGAGATTATGAGCCGGGTGACCAATGATATCGAGAATGTCAGCGGTACGTTGAACAGCTCGGCGATCCAGATTTTTTCGAGTGTATTAACACTGCTCGGAACGTTTGGGGTTATGCTCTGGCTCAGTCCGCTACTGACCCTGCTTACCTTTATCGTTGTGCCTCTGATGGCCATCGGCATGCGTTGGATTACGCGCAGAACGGGACCGCTCTTCAAAGAGCGGCAGCGCAATCTCGGTGAACTTAACGGTTACATCGAAGAGACTTTATCCGGGCAGCGGATCATTAAGGCATTCTCCCAAGAGGAGCGAGTGATTCGCGGTTTTGAGGAACGGAATACCCGCATCCGGATTTCCGGTTTCTGGGCACAGACGATCTCTGGCTTTATCCCGAAACTGATGAATGGATTAAATAACCTGAGCTTTGCGATTGTGGCGGGCATCGGTGGTATTCTGGCGATTCAGGGTTCGGTTACAGTCGGGGTGATTATTATCTTTGTGGAATATGCCCGTCAATTCACCCGTCCGCTGAATGATCTGGCGAACCAGTGGAATACGTTATTGTCCGCGATTGCGGGGGCTGAGCGCGTATTCGAGGTGCTGGACGAAGATGAGGAAGCGAAGGATGAAGGGGCAGCGATATCTCTGGACAAGGTAGAGGGAGCCGTTCGTTTCGACAAAGTATCCTTTGGATACGATGAAGGACGTAACATTTTGCATGAGATCAGCTTTGAAGCTAAACCGGGGGAGATGATTGCCCTTGTGGGTCCGACCGGAGCGGGGAAAACAACATTAATTCAGCTGTTATCCCGTTTCTATGATCCAACAGGTGGCACATTAACGGTAGATGGTCGCGATATGACCACCATTCGGCGTGAGAATCTGCGGTCACATATGGCATTTGTGCTTCAGGATTCATTTCTGTTTCAGGGCACGATTCGAGAAAATATTCGATTTGGGCGTCTGGACGCAACGGATGAAGAGGTGGAAGCAGCCTCCCGGCTGGCGAATGCCCATTCCTTCATTGTGCGAATGAAGGATGGATACGACAAAGTGCTCCAGGCCGACGGGAGCGGCATTAGTCAGGGGCAGAAGCAACTACTCGCCATTGCCCGGGCAATCTTGGCAGATCCATCCATACTTGTACTGGACGAAGCGACGAGCAGTATTGATACTGTTACGGAGATTAAAATCCAGGAAGGGTTGCAACGCCTGATGCAAGGTCGTACCAGCTTTGTCATTGCCCACAGGCTGAACACGATCCGTCAGGCCGACCGGATTCTGGTGCTGAAGGATGGGCAACTACTGGAGCAAGGCTCGCATGATGCATTGCTGGAACAAGGCGGTTTCTACAGAGAGCTGTATTACAGTCAGCTGCGTAAAAAGGCGCAATAGTCATTTTGGAAAATATGGGACATGTATTAGAGAACTTGTAGGTATGTAAAAAGAGCAGGGATGAGGGCACGATGCTCCTCAATTCTGCTCTTTTTGCATATTCAATTGAAGGAAAATGGAAAACGGAACTGTGATTGTATGTTAAAATAAGGATATATTGGAATAGGTCCGTTTTTGGACGGTTGCCAGCGGTTTTGAAGCATGAGAATGAATTTTTACACGTATGCCTGTAGTCAGTCATGTGATGCATTAAAAGAGAGGAGGGCAATGCGGAATGGAATTCAAATTTGGGAATGTTGCTATTCTTCTACCCCCTGTTCACATTATTATTATCGCAATCATTATTATTTTCATTCTAGTAAGGTGGAGCAAGCAGTTAGAAACAAGACGTTTTACGGTTTTCTTTTACTTTTTAATTAGTACGTTCATTACGCCAATTTATTCTCAAAGTACAACAAATGGTGTCTTTGAGCTATGGATCCCCGCAGGGTTTATTTTGGTTTTCTTTTATTTGATTCGTAGCGAAAGATATCATCCATCTAAAATGAAAGCGAGTATCTTAGGATTTTCAATAGCATTATATCAGTTAATCCTTCAATATGTCGGATGAAGGGACAGGACAGGATAGGATAATTCAACAAGAACAAGTAAGCAATAGGTTGAAAACAAAAGAGCAGATCCTGATCACAGGACCTGCTCTTTCTCATTTAACTTCCGATAACTTTCCAGTTATTAGCCTGCTCCACCGTTAACGGCTGGTGTCTGCGGATGTAATCTTCCACCAGTGCGGCCATGTCCGTGGCACCTTCGTGCAGTACCTTTTTGCCCGGATACATTGCATAATCCCCGCCGCCAGCAGCGCGGTAGCTGTTCATCACCACAGAGTACATGCCATTCATGTCCATTGGCTGGCCTTCATGTTCCAACTTCACAACTCGACTGCCAACAGGTTGGGAGATATCTAGCTCGTATTCCATGCCAGCCCACATATCGTAATTATAATGTTGAGGTTTGGGTTCCATATAAGCCGGATTAACTGCCACCTCACCAGAAGCATTCACTTCAAAGTAACGTGCCGTTTGTTCCAGTGCCTCCCGGATATCCTGACCACTCAACTCCAGCACCGTCAGAGTATTAGGATAGATGAAGTTGGATAACACGTCCCGAACGGTGATGTGACTCCCGAAACCGCGAGCTTCTTCACTCAGCATGGCGGTATTGGAGAGCTGCGCTCCAGTCGCTTCCATCTGCACTTGATGTACAAAAGCAATGAATGGATGTGCCTTGAGTCGCAGAGCCGTAGCATTGGTGATGGATAAATCCCCAGCCACCTCGCCAATGGGTTGATCAAGCCATGCTTGTGCCTCAGTTTCCAGCTCTTCCGTCAGTTTCATGACGCTTGCATCAGGTTCAACCTCATGATGTTCATCCAGAAGTAACAACCGAGCCTGCTTATCTGTAATTTGCCACTTGCCGCCCGATGATTGTTCCAACTGAACGGATACATGCCCCGCACCATTTCCACTGAATCCCGGTTGAATGACGGTTACACCATGAATATTAGCGGTAAGCTGACGATGCTGATGTCCGGTAAGCAACACATCAATGCCTTCGATGTCCCGGCAGATGGCATAGCCTTGATTTTCTCCAGTTAACCGTTCGGTGGGCTCGCCTGTCTCCAGATCACTCTCAAATCCACCGTGATAACTCACAACCATTACATCTGGTTGTTCATGATCGCGTATATAGCTAACCCATGTACGAATGGTCTCCAAGGCATCAAGGAACTGTAACCCCTCAATATTTTTTGGATGCTCCCAGTTCGGTATGTAGTGCGTAGTTGCGCCCAAGAGGGCAATTTTGACACCCGTAGACAATGTTTTGATTAGATACGGAGGACCGAAGGCAGGTACGTCTGGCTGCTCACCTTTTACAATATTGGCAGACAGCCAAGGGAAATTGGAAGCTTCAACTGCTCCGCGCAACAGATTCTGACCATAGTTAAACTCGTGATTGCCCATCACCGCAGCATCATAACCGAGTTCATTCAGTACCGTTATGAATGGATGCACCTCGTTTTTGGAAACCTGTGAAGCTGCATAGGAGGCCAAGGGTGATCCTTGCAGCAGATCCCCGTTATCCACCAGCATCAATTCAGGTGAACGTTCACGTTCCTTCCGAATCAGGGAAGCCAGCAGGGCAAGCCCAGCCGGGCGGTAGGCATTGGTATTGTAATGAATGGGACGGATCGCCCCGTGCAGATCACTGGTATACAGAATATCGAAGCTTGCCGTATGGTTTGTGGATGTCATTTTACAATCTCCTCTAATATATAAGTTCAGATATATGGAATTACTATAAAACGGAGAAGAATGAATAGCTTGAAGAACCGAAGTATGCGCCGTTATCTCCGATGTTCTTCCTATATCTTCAACCATAATGAGCCTATTCTAACAGATACAAGTCGCGCTGACAGCCTGACAGGAAACTTTACAAAACTCCAAATTTCGTTTCACATCGCGCTAATATTTGGCAACTATAGTAGATAAGTACTGAAAAATAGAAACTCTTTGGAGGGTGTTCGTTTGAAGAAGTCTGCTTTATTTTTACCATTGTTGATTTTGGTTCTGTTTCTGAGTGCTTGTGGGTCTAGCAGTAGTACAACAGGTTCGGCTAACGGGGATAATTCGAGTTCGAATGCATCCGGTACGTCTACGGCAGAGACAGAGAAAGCTGTCGAAGGTTATGTGCCAACTGAACTGACGGTTCAATTTGTTCCTTCCCAGAACGCAGATACGCTTGAAGCCAAAGCGAAACCGCTGGAGAAGTTGCTTGGTGACAAACTGGGCATTCCGGTAAAAGTCAGCGTATCCACCGACTACAACACAATTATTGAAGCAATGGCTTCCAACAAAGTAGACGTAGGTTTCTTGCCTCCGACAGCTTATGTACTGGCTAAAGAAAAAGGCGCTGCGCAGGTTATCTTGCAAGCACAACGTTTCGGTGTAAATGATGAGACAGGTGCTCCAACCGAAGAGTTGGCGGATTCCTATAAATCCATGTTCATTGTAAAAAAAGACTCTCCGATTCAATCCATCGAGGACCTTAAAGGTAAAAAAGTCGCTTACCAAAACGTAACGTCTTCCGCAGGTTATGTATGGCCAGCAGGTCTGTTGCTGGACAGGGGCATTGATCCATTAAAAGATGTAACACCTGTAACGTTGAAAGGTCATGACCAAGGTGTTATCGCTGTATTGAACGGTGACGTTGATGCAGCAGCTATTTTCCAAGATGCCCGCAACACGGTAGCTAAAGACTATCCGACTGTATTTGAAGATACACGTGTACTGGCGTTCACTGAGCCTATTCCTAACGATACCATTGCCGTTCGTACAGACATGAATGCAGATTGGACTGCGAAGATCAAACAAGCCTTCATCGATATCGGTAAAGATACTGAAGGTCACCAGATCATCAAAGAAATCTATACGCATGAAGGTTATGTAGAGTCCGATGATAGCAAGTTTGAGATCGTTCGTCAGTATGGCGAAAAAGTGAAAGGTGAATAATTCTGATCTAAAAGTAGTTCGGGATCTGTTCACTTTGTAGTAGCTTTCTTGGATGGGAACAGCTTAATCGTAGCAATGGACAGGCCAGTTCAGCGTGATCTACGCTGCGCTGGCTTGTGCCATTACAGCAAGGACTCATGTATGGTTGATCATTATGAATGAAAGAAGGATATTGTCATGATTGAGCTTCATAACGTTACCAAAACTTACGCTAACGGTACCAAGGGCCTGGATAATATTAATCTGAAATTTAAGCAGGGTGAATTCATTGCTGTTGTGGGTCTGTCCGGTGCGGGTAAATCAACGCTCTTACGCTCCATTAACCGACTGCACGACATTAGTGAGGGCGAGATTCTGATTAACGGAAGTTCCATCACGAAGGCACAAGGCAAACGGCTGCGCATGATCAGACGTGACATCGGCATGATTTTTCAGAGCTTCAATCTGGTGAAACGCTCTAGTGTACTACGTAACGTACTCGCTGGACGGGTTGGATATCATTCCACTATGCGTACCATTATGGGTCGTTTTCCAAAAGAGGATATTGAACTGGCATTCACTGCGCTGGATCGTGTGAATATTTCGGAGAAAGCTTATTCCCGTGCAGATCAGTTGTCTGGTGGACAGCAACAGCGTGTCGCTATTGCTCGTGTACTGGCACAGGAAGCAAAAATCATTCTGGCCGACGAACCGGTTGCTTCACTTGACCCGCTTACAACAAAACAGGTCATGGATGACCTGAAACGCATCAATCAAGACCTTGGGATTACGACGATCGTCAATCTTCACTTTATTGATCTGGCGAGAGAGTATGCGACCCGTATTGTCGGATTGCGAGCAGGTGAGGTGGTCTTCGACGGCCCGGTAGAAGAGGCAACGGATGAGCGCTTTGCAGAAATTTACGGCAGACCAATTCTGGCTGACGAATTGTTGGACAAGCAGGCTGTGCATGAGCAGGGAGAAGTTGTGGTATGAAGGGGCAGTCCAACGTTCCACTTCAGAATTCAGGCGGAGTGGGGAAGGAACTTGGTTCCAGCCCGGCTCAGGTTGTGAATCGCCCAAAACCGCCTGGGCGTACGAAACATTTGCTCACCTTAGTGATCATTCTGCTCCTTCTGTGGGCCAGTGCCAAGCAGACGGATGCCAGCTTCACGGAGTTGTTTGAAGGTTTTCCCAACATGCTGGATCTGCTGAAGGAGATGTTCCCGCCCCGGTGGAGTTACTTTGATAATATCGTGCAAGGCATGCTTGAAACGATTCGAATGGCCCTGATTGGGACAACCATTGGTGCGATTATTGCGATTCCAGTCTCGATTATCTGTGCCGGTAACCTGATGCCAAGTCGCTGGATCTACTATCCGGCGCGCTTTCTGTTGAACCTGATTCGGACCGTGCCGGATCTGTTGCTTGCTGCTTTGTTCGTTGCTGTGTTTGGTTTGGGGCCAATCCCCGGAATCTTGGCACTGGCTGTGTTCTCGATAGGTCTGATCGCGAAGCTGACGTATGAGACGCTGGAAACCATTGATCAGGGGCCACTGGAAGCGATGACGGCTGTTGGTATGAACCGGATTCAGCTCATTGTATATGGCGTGGTGCCGCAACTGGCTGCCCAGTTCACATCCTATGTGCTGTATGCCTTCGAAATTAATATACGTGCTGCTGCCATTCTGGGACTGGTGGGAGCCGGAGGGATTGGACTCTACTATGAGGCCACACTTGGGTTCCTGGAGTATGACAAGACCAGCGTAATCATTCTGTTTACCCTCGTCATCGTTCTGGTCATTGATTATGTAAGTACTAAGCTGCGGGAGAAATTGCTATGATGAAAAATGAAATAAGCCGCATCCGGCCTAAACCACGGAAGAACCCGCTACGCTGGGTCATTGTGTTACTGTTAATCCTTGTGTATGTCTGGGCGCTTGCCGGTGTACCGTTTACTGGTTTCAAGGAAACCGCCGCTCAGATTATGAAGGCTATTGTAGCCGGGATTTTCTCACCGGACTGGGATTTTGTATATTTGCCTGAGGGGGAAGACCTGCTGCGGGGATTGTTGGATACGCTGGCGATTTCCGTGCTGGGTACTGTAATCTCGGCCGTGCTCTGTATTCCGTTTGCCTTCTGGTCTGCCCGTAATATGAGTGGGCATCGTTCCATCTCGGGTGCAGGTAAAATGGTACTCAGCTTTATCCGCACATTCCCTGAGATTATCATGGCCTTGTTGTTCATCAAGGCAGTAGGCCCCGGATCGTTCGCAGGGGTACTCGCCCTTGGGTTGCACTCCATCGGCATGTTAGGCAAGTTGTACGCAGATGAAGTTGAAAATATCGACTACGGCCCATCCGAGGCGCTGCTTGCCTCCGGAGCCAATCGTATGCAGCAGTTGTGGTTTGCCATCCTGCCACAGGTTATGCCTGGCTTCCTGAACTATACATTGTATCGTTTTGAGATCAATGTACGTTCCGCGACTATACTGGGTGTAATTGGAGCAGGGGGGATTGGTACACCGCTGATCTTTGCGTTAAGTACTCGGAACTGGCCGCGAGTAGGTATAATCCTGCTGGGTATTATCGTGATGATCACGATTATTGACTTGATCTCGGGGTATATTCGTAAGAAGCTGGTGTAAGGGTTAATGTGGCGCTACGAATATACTAGATGATAAATTAAGATAAGTTGATAGAGGAAGAAGAGAGGGCTATTCGGTGCCGGAATATTGGCAGGGGTAGTCTTTTTTTGTGTCTGTAAATAAACATCGGTGCGTTCTTGTTGCTCAGCTAACCGTCGAGGAATAAGAGGATTCCAAGAATATGCATCACAATGATTGAGTTATTTTCCAAATCCATGTAATATTAATAGGTTTCTATATAAAGGGAATTAAGGATATTAATCAATACTCCTCTTAAATACCCATACAAGAAATGAGTTTTTCGAAAGGAAGGTGACCTATGGAAATATTTTATTTTATATGGATTGTATTTATGGTATTGATATTGCTGTACAGAATGATCTTTCAGAAGTTTAAAAAACATAACAGAGAAAATATTGGACTCAGTGCAATCCTGATCATTTTCACGGGAAGCAGTTATACGTTTACACAGATGAACTTGATTTTTGTCATTAGTGTCATCGCCGTGGCCGCTTATTGTGCTGTATGGAACAGCATTCTATTTGTTAGAAATGGATATGAGCCGGAACGTTTGAAATGAACCAGGGTTCTGTATCGGCGATAAAGAATTTAAACAATGTAGCATAGCCTTGCGGGAACTGGGCTAAGGAACCTGAGAGTCCCTATTTAGCCTTATAAGGCATCACTGGAATTATAACGAATCGTAGTGGCGCTATTTGTTGCGTTTTGCCCGTTTTAACCCTTTGGCAACTGAAATGTAGTTAAATAGCGATGCTGAGGTTCGTTAGATTTTAAAATTCGGCCCAAATGGCCGAATAAGATCTGTCGGGTTCTTTAGCAGTGGCAGCTTTTTTAGATACTTTCCAGCCAAGGAATTCCTATGTAACTAGAATTGATCTGACGGGAGTGGAGAATAAAACGGTTAAAATGATTTCTCCTCTAGCTCCAATGTTTCCTTCTCAAGTAAGATAAGTGATGTGCTGATTAACTTATTGACCATTGGTGTGAACTGGAGGTTCTAATGACATATAAATCATCTATTCTGGTTATGTTGATCGTACTGCTGGTTGGCGGTGGTCTATTCGCTTATTTTTACAAGTTTCCTAAAGAAGTCAATGTTACACATGAAGCTGTAACCTATGCACAGGTTGATCCGGAAACTACCGAATCGACTGCAATTAAGGTAGAAGGAACGATGTACCGTCCACTATTTCGTCAGTCTACGTTCGAAGGCAGAATTACAATCGAAGGTAAAGATTTTACAACAACTGGAGATATGATGACTATCTACGTAGCGGAAAGCCAAGGAGGCATTCATATGGGAAACCTTCATTATCTAAAATCAGGTGAACCCTTGGAAACGTTATGGCATGGACTAATTTGGTTTGATTCAGCATGGGAGAATATTAATCTGAATCTTGGCGGAGCAGGACAGACGTCAGACCAGAATTTTTATGTGGTCGCTACAGCTCGTAATCAGCAAGAAGCTTACAAAGTTCAAGCGCGTATGAGTGAGCAATTTGGAGACGGATTTGCTCCTCGAAACAACATAGAATAAATAGAAAGAGGGCCTTTCTCCGTTAAACGGAGAAAGGCCCTCTTTGCGGATTATACAAGTTTAAATAATCGAAACTCTTAACTAGCCAAAGGCAATGCATTGGTAACTTGAACCGTAATTGTCTCGGTGCTGGTTACGCCTGCAGCGTTGATCAGCTCAGCACGGTACGTATACGTTCCGTTAGCGCGACCCGACAATTCAGTTGTAGCACTTTGGGAAGCTGGTGTTGCCGCGTTCAACGCTTGTGTATCAATCAATACATCATTCTCATAGAGACGGTATTCGGTTGCATTTTTACCCCACCAGAGGTTCATGGATACGTTGTAGTTGCCGTCACCATCCCAGTTGTTTTGGGACAACGTAGCTTTGCCTGGAGCAGCATTGGTTACTTGTACCGTCAGCACGTCACTGCGTGTTGTGCCTTTGTCATTGGTCAGCTCAGCTACATAGGTATACGTACCGTTGGCTTTACCTGTAATAGCTGTTTTGGAGGACTGAGCCGATGGTGAAGCTGCAGTCAACTTCTGTGTATCAATCAGAACGCCGTTCTCATACAGTTTGTACTCAGAACCATTTTCGCCCCACCAGAGGTTCATGCTTACGTTATACGTACCTTCGAACAGGCCAGTAGTATATCCATTATCAGAAGAAAGCACCGGTTTACCCGGTGCTCCTGCAGCTGGAGTGGAAGGCACTTCGCCGCCACCTTGCTCTTCAGCAGGTACAAAATCATTCAAACTTCTAGGTTTCAATTGATATACATCTTTGAAAATAGCGGAAACGCCTGTGATATCGATTTTGTCACCAGCAGCATAAGGGAAGGAAGTCTCCGTCACACCTGTACGGGTGTCTACACGGATGTGTGTGCTCGTTCCATCTGCTGCTACCGCGTCGAATTCAAAAGATCCAACTGGTGTAGCACTGATGATATTCTCAATCGTTACATTTTTCAATTGAACCAGTTGACCCTGGTTCGCATCTGTAATTGCAGTAACCTCGATTGGAGCAGGTACAGAAGCCGTACCTGTTTTCTCAATCGCAACGATATCGGTAAGCTCGAACTCGCTGTTATAGATGGTTGTTGCTGCTGTTACTTTCACCTTGTCACCAGCATGGAAGCCGCTAGTGTGCTGGAATACGTAGATTCCAGCAGTTTCATCTTGAAGATAGAAGGCTTGTCCACCAAATGCACCCGGCTCTGTCGTCACAACACCTTCGATGGTTACGGTAGTGCCAGCAGCTTTGGTGCGTGCTTCAGCAACTGTGATAGCTGCTGGAATCGGTCCTTCTTCTTCCGGAAGCTGTTCTGCTGGCACATTGCCAACAGTCACGGCATTGGTGATCAGGTTGCTGCCATTCAGACGCAGACGCAAGCTGGCAGCGCCAGTTGTACCTGGTTTGATCCGGACGTTCAGATCTTTGATCCCGCGACCTTGGCTGTCCGAGGTTACACTGAATGTGGAACTATAGCCGTACGAAGTTGGCCAAGTACCACTTTCATTCTGGATCATGGCGACCTGTGTTCCGCCAGTCAGATAGATACCGGCACTATAACCGGATACGGTTGTGTTTGGAGCCATATTCTCCACAACTACACGAATCTGGAAGTCTTCTGCATTCGGAAGGGTATCCTGTTTAACGAAGCTGTATGCAGCGTTCGCGCTGGATGCAGGTCCACCGTAAGAACCAGCCTTGAACGTGGAACGATCGTACCACTTATATCCGGCAGCAGGTGCGGACCAAGGTTCAGCCTGTGGTTCTGTGGAAGCAGCCGGCTCTTCGAATGGCAACAGCGCTGTAGCTGTGTCCAGTTCAAGTCCGTTCACTTCAGTTAAGCTTGTGTAGTTCTCTTGTGTAGCGAGCCAGTTTACGGTGTTCACGAGCAACACGGCATCATCGGCTTCTTTAAAACCGTCATAAGTTGTTTTGCGTGTGCCTGTCTCTTCACGCAAGTATTTTGGTGATGCATCTTCTACTGGAGAGGAGTCACCGATGAAGGCAGCTTTACCTGCGCCCAGCTTGGATACAGCCACGTAAGGACCTTCTTCAATCCCGCCGCCGTTGTAAACACCTTGGTCTACCGCGTTATTCCATTTTGCGTTGGTTTTTGGCAGGTACACAATACCTTTTGCCTTTTCCGGATCGGTGATTGCAAGTGTTGAACCGGCGTGCATGGCTACAGCCGATACGCCTTCTGTGATGCCGAAGGCTTGATCTGCCGGTACAACGATATTGGCGTTGATATCGCCAAGTGCGTTATAGCGGAATCGTACGCCAAAGTTATCGGACAACCAGTCCGAGCCGGTTACATTTTGCATCGCTTCAGAATTACGCTCATCGGTGCTCATACCTTTGGCCGGATCTTCGAATGCTCCCCGACGATAGCCGTTGATGACTTCAGAGCCATCCCAGCGGTTTTTATTACGGTCTGCATTATAGTGATCTCCAACAAAGAAGATGCTGCCGCCCGTTTCAACATATTGTTTCAGTGCTGCTTGTTCGGATGTTTTGAAAGGAATTTGAGGCTCTGCAATAACGAATACGTTATACTCTTTCAGATCATCATAGGTAAATGGAGTTGTCTTGCGAAGTTCTTTGACATAGTAACCATCATTCGCGAGTGCATTCCCGAAGTCGGAGAAACCTCCATCAATGACCCAGTCTGCAGCTCCAGCCGTTTGGCCGTGAGAGTTGTCGAACAATACTTTTTTACCTGCATTTTGGTTCACAACCTTTGCCTGGATGAACGGTGCCGGGTCTGTCGGTCCTTCCGCATGAACCGATGCATCTCCGTTCCATAATCCGACCTGAAGCGGCAAAGCCATGGACAATGCCAGGAGTGATTTTAAAAATACTCCTCGCATACCTGTTAATTTACCCAACCAAATCCCTCCCAAATATTAGTTGATTCATGAGTTCGTCCATATTCTACCACATGAAAATCTCACATAGTCATAACAATTTGTAAAAATTAACTCGATATTTGTAAAATTGGGTCTTTTGACATATCCATAGGTATTTCGGTCCCGTCATAATCCATCCAATTCTGCGTGCATATTGATTTTACGCAAATAAAAAGCCATCTCTTATGAGATGACTTTGGCCCGAATTCGATTGACGGCATGGAAGACAGAGGATTTAATCATGCCTTCACTGCGATTCACCAGCTCTGCCGTTTCCTTAATGGAGTATCCATGGATGAGGCGAAGTTCTAATATTTTACGATGTTCGGTGTTGTTAATATGGGAAACAAGATCATGAACACCTTCGCTAATTTCAAGGTGGGATGTATCGACGTGATGGGTAGGTATCTCCAGACGACTGTCTCGTCTGAGTGTACGGGTTCGCCTGCGGAAGCTGTCCATCGCCAGGTTACGGGCAATGCGTTTGAGATAATAGAGAATGCGATCTTCAGGGATATCCACGGTAACGTTCATTAGTCGAATGAAACAATCCTGTGCCAAATCTTCTGCATCTTGCGGTTGTTTGACGATATGGGATAGATACCTTGTGATTTCTGATTTATAGTTGATATAAGCATCATTAATTTGTGTGCTGTTCATATGATGTGAATCCCCCTTGGATACAGATCAGGCTTGGGTCCGGTCTGGTATGAGTCTCTTTATGATCCAAGTATATCGGGATGTTGTTTCCAAAAGGTTCAGAGTTGTATCGGAGTTGTAACATTTCGTGCTTCCCTCTATTCAAGCATACGGCTTGGGATACAAAATAAAGGCAGATGAAGGAAATTCATAGAGCAGGGAGATTACGAAAGTATCATGAGACAAAAAGAGATTTTAATTATTGAGGACGAGGAGTCCATTCGCGATATTTTGTCCTATTCGTTACGTAAGGAAGGATTTGAGATCAAGGAAGCAGCTACGGGAAAAGAGGGTCTGGATCTGCTTCGGGATTCGAAGCCGGATCTGATCCTGCTGGATCTGATGCTGCCAGATATGAGCGGTTTTGATGTGTGCAGGCAACTATCTGTGAACTCCAAGATACCTGTCATCATGATCACTGCGAAGTCGGACATGCTGGACAAGGTACTTGGCATGGAGCTTGGGGCGGATGACTATATCACGAAGCCTTTTGATATCCGTGAGGTGGTTGCGCGCATTCGGGCGATTTTTCGCCGGATTGATCTGATCAGCGAGACACTGGAGAATCAGTCCTATGAGGTGGTAAGGCTAGGCAAGCATATTGAGATCCGCAAGGATGAACGGGAAGTGTGGAAAGACGGGGAACGGGCAGGACTCACGAATAAAGAATATGATCTGTTGTTATTTCTCGTGACCCATCATCGTAAGGTGCATACACGTTCTGAACTACTGGACAAGGTATGGGGATTTGATTTTGCAGGGGATACCCGAACGGTGGACATTCATGTACAACGGATTCGCAAGAAACTGGATAGTGGTGTGCAAGGCATTTCGATGATTGAAACGGTATTCGGTGTGGGGTACAAGCTGAATATTCAGGTACAGACATGAAGTGGACGATCCAGTTCAAAATGGTGGTGCTATTCTCGGTCATTGTATTTATCGGATTCTCCGTCCTGTTGATTCTGTTCAATAAGGTAGCCCAGGAGAATATGTATCGGGAAGTGCATGAGGATATGGTGCAATCCAAAAGAAATCTGGACATCGCGCTGAATCAGTACTTTCTGATACATAACAAACGCATGAGCAGAGACTCGCTCGAAGCAGGGAGTCGCGAGCTCGCGGAGCAGATTGGATCAGCCGTTGGTGGGGAGATTATAGTATATCGCCCCGATGCTTCGCCATACGAATCTGTTGGCAGCGAGGTTAACGTTGCTAAGCGGTCTGACCATCCTGATGTGGAGGAAGCCGTACATTCCCGGATTGCTTACACCACAGTTGTGGATAAGGGTCGGGTCACAGCCAGTCTGTCCTTCCCTCTCCAGATGGATCAACAATTGATTGGAATCGTACAGATGAAGAAGGATTACACGGAATTGTTCAAACGCAACCTTCGTTTTCAAAATACAATCAAGTTTTTTGCAGCAGTTATTTTCGTATTTGTATTTATCGCATCCATCTTTATTTCCCGGAAAATTACACAACCCATCCGTGTACTCACGAAACGTTCTGCGGAAGTGGCCCAGGGAAGTCTGAATGCGGACATTCAGATTACAACCAAGGATGAGATCGGTGAATTGGCTTCAAGCTTCACCGTCATGATTGATCGGGTTCGGGAGCAGATTGATGTGATTGAGCGAGAGCGGGACGAAGTGAAGCAAGTACAGGCGAGAAGCAAAGTCTTTTTTGACAATGTGACACATGAATTGAAGACACCCTTAACGACGATTCTGGGATACGCCCAGATTTTACGGGATAACGGATTTACCGACCAGGACTTTTTTGACAAGGGCATGAATTATATCATCAAGGAAAGCCAGCGTCTCAACACGATGGTTGCGGATATTCTGGAGGTCTCGGTCTCCTCTGCGGTCATTCAGGCATACCGGTTCGAACGTATCGATATATCAGATATTATTCGTGAAGCTTGTGAGGACATGTCGATTAAGGCGAGCAAGTACAATATAGGCATTCACTATGAGCTAGAGGAACATCAGTATTTACAGGGAGATCGGGATAAGTTGAAAGAGGTCTTCCTCAACATCCTGGATAATTCGGTCAAGTACAGTGATGTGAACTCCATTATCGAAGTACAATCCTTCCGGTTAGGTGATTCTATCGCTATTGTGATCCGTGATCAGGGGGAAGGAATCGGTGCTGAAGCGCTCCAACATGTATTTGAACCCTTTTACCAGGATAAAGGAATCAACAGGGCCGAGAAAGGCAGTGCCGGGCTGGGTTTATCTATTGTGAAGAACATCGTTGAGCGTCATGGAGGAACAGTGGAGATGAAGAGCATCATGCGGGAAGGGACACAAGTGAATATCAGTCTTCCGGGGGAAATGAACGCATGAGACATCCTGGATTTTGGCGTAAAAACCGTGACAGATTGATGCTGTCAGGGTTGTTGATCGCATTTGTCAGCGGGATTTTTGGGATTGGGAGCCTGTTCAGTCTCGGAAATCTCAAACCAAGAACGGTGATTTTGCCAAGTGAGCAGTTCAACAGCCGTCTGGCACCACCACCGAGCAGTACGATTCAGATCGAGTCGGCTACCAAGATTCCAAATGACTTTGCGATCTTTGATTTTGAAGTGTTAGACCGGAATACGATTATATTTAATCAGCCGGAATTTTCCTATTCAGGGCTCAAGTTGTCTCTCCTGCATCTGGATGATAAGGAAGTGAAGAACATTGCGGCTAATACGGATTACGGTGTAACGATCAGCCCGGATCACAAGAAAATCATTTACTCCCAGTATCGGGCAGGTCAGACGCAGAAGACAACGTATGAGTATATAATACAGAGCGGGGAACGTCGCAAGCTTCCGTACGACAACTCGTATTATCGAGTGTTTGTAGGGAACGAATCCTACATCGGTCAGGATGATCTGTTATTCAAACAAGTTGATCTGAGCCAGGGGACGAGTCATGTCATCTACACGTATGAAGAGCTGATGAGCATGTTCACAGGACCAAAACAAGGGAAAGGTTCGAGTGATACGTTTATCGTTATGGATGTGTTGCAGGTCAGTGAGGATCACCAACAGTTTTATATACTGGTGATGCTGAAAGACAAGTATGCTATCTATCGTGTATCGCTTGAGGATGAGCATGAAGTGAAGGCGTATGCTGCAATGGAAGACATCCAACAGTACAAGTTGCTGAAAAATGGTGACATGCTCATCCAGGGAACGATGAATAAGGTACAGGGGCTGTATCGGTATCACGCAGCAGAGGAGCAGTATGATCTGTTATTACAAGGTTCGATCTGGAGCTTCGATCTGGATGCAGATGAATCCCGAATAGCTTACTTTTTCCCGATGGACAGTCAGAATCAGAAGAATGAGTTGCATGTTGCCTACCTGAATGACAGCAAAATTTCGTCGGATACGGTGATCTATCGCAATATTGATAACTTCATCAGTCTGAAATGGAATGACGATGAATTATTTGCTGTAAGCAGCTCAGTGGATAAAAGTGAAATGTACCGCTTTAGTTTCAGAGCCTGGTAAGCTGCGGAAGGTATACGAATATAAGACCTTGGTCTGATGGAGCGATAGCTGCTCTGTGGACAAGGTCTTTTTTTGTTATGACATGTTACAAGTTGGATACAACTCGGGCCAGCCCGGATACATCTCCACCCTATAATGATAAGGGAATGTGCTACACGAATCTATACATACAAGTTCAAAAAAACTGGTTTTCAGTACCGAGAAGATGGGATGAAGCTAGAAATGGAGTAGCAGAGCGTAGGGAAAACTACGTGAGCAACGGACATTTCGGCTGAATTCTATATTCGATGTTGATGATGTCATTAGACATCCTTCGTAATCAAAAGCGGGCTTTTTTGAACAACCTCTGTACATATTTAGCAAGTAGAAAGGAAGACATGTAGTAATGCTTCAAGTTGAACAATTATCTCACTCGTTCCGCAATGGCCAGGGAACCGTGCCGGTGCTTCAGGATATCAACCTGACGATTGGAGAAGGCAAGATGGTAGCCCTGCTGGGCAGTTCTGGTTCGGGTAAATCCACACTGCTGAATCTGATGGCGGGGCTGATGAAACCGGATCAGGGCAAGATTCTAATTGCGGGACAAGATATTGTACGTTTCAGTGAAAATCGCCTGGCTGAGTTCAGGCGCAGTCATATCGGGTTTATTTTTCAATCCTATGAACTGCTGTCCAATCTTACGATCCGGGAAAATGTAGAGTTACCCTTGGTATTTATGGGGATAAGCCCTTCGAAACGCAAAGCAAAAGCATTGAAGCTGCTGGAACAGGTTGGACTGGGTGAAAAAGCAAAATTGTTCCCGTCCCAGTTGTCAGGCGGTCAACAACAACGTGTCAGTATTGCACGTTCGCTCATTACCGAACCCTCGGTGATCTTTGCAGATGAGCCAACGGGAAATTTGGATACCGAGACGGAGGAAGAGATTATTGCGATTTTGCAGCAGCTTAACCGGGATATGAATACAACCTTTGTCATTGTGACACATGAAGCAGAGGTCGCGGAGCAGATGCAAGTTGTGCTTACACTGCAACATGGAATATTGGTTGAAGAGGCTGTAAGGGAAGTTTGAGGCAAAAGGAGAGGAAATGTGAGAATACGGGATGTAGCACGTATGGCCTGGGGACAGATCATTCGCAGAAAAATGGTCACACTGCTGTGCATGATGGGGTTGTCCATCGGCTCTGCCGCCATGATCATTGCACTTAGCGTGGGGCAGTCCGTACAGACCTATAGCGAGAAAACATTGAACGACAATTACAAGATGGATGAAATTACGATTACGCCCAATGAAGGCATACGTACTGGGAACGGCAAGGGGAATGGTCAGACATCGAAGTTTGAACGGGGAGCATTGACGTTGGAAAAGATTCAGATTATCCAAAGACTTCCTCATGTTGTTGCCGTGGCTCCCATGTTAAAGCTGGATTCGCTGGAAATGGTGCTTCCGGATGGTCGCAGCACGTATGTTGAGGTCATTGGTACCCAGCTGGAGACCCTGGGCGGGTTTGGATACAACTATGCTGAGGGACGTGGGGCAGAGGATGGTCGTATGGCGGTAACCAGTTATGGGGCTGCATTTGGACTCGTGGACCCCAAAGTAACTCAGAAGTTATTTGAGCAGTTGAATGCTGATCCATATAACAACGAGCTTTTGGAACAGTTTACGGAAATGTCCGCCAAGCAGGATCAGCTGGTTCAGCAGCGTATTCAGTTTCGATATGAAGATTATGCGAATGCGAGCAAAACCAAAATGAGTGGTTCTATACGCGTGTCTGGAGAACTGATGAAGCCTTCCAACATGGATGAGATGAGCGCTCAAAACGATAAAAAAGTATATCTGCCGCTCGATACAGCTCGTGCATTGCAGGATGAGCTTGGATTACAGCAGGCCGACAGCAGTGCGGCCAAGCATCTTAACTCAGCTCTGGTCAAGGTTGAGGACAAACGTTATGTATCCCAGGTGGAAGAACAGATTAAAAAGCTGACGTTAAACACACAGAGTAATCTGTTCCAAGAGGAAGCGATGGCAGGTCAATTGGCGATGTACCAAAAAGCGGCATTGGGGATCGGTGGTTTTATCATGCTGCTGGCCTCATTATCCATTATTGTAGCGATGATTATGTCTACGCATCAGCGTCGTAAACAGATTGGTGTGATGAAGGTGCTGGGCGCAAATCTGTGGCAGATCCGTCAGATGTTTATTACGGAAGCAGCGATGCTTGGATTAATGGGCGGCGTGGCTGGTGTGGGGATCGCCTTTGCTGCCCTCGGCGGGGTGAACAGTCTGCTGGCGAGTCAGATGGCAGATCAGATGAATGGTCCGATGACCGTCGTTATTCAGCAGTCGGCTCTGCCACTTGGCATCGTTTTTGCTATTCTGGTTGGCATTGTATCAGGTATATATCCGGCAATCAGCGCATCTCGGACCAATGCATTAACTGTGATCAAATCAATGTAATTTTATCAGCGAAAGGGAAATTGGGCACATGAAGAAATGGATTAAAATTATCATCACCGTTGTACTTTTGGCAGGTGCAGGGTACTGGCTGTATGAAAAGTACAAGCCAAAACCGGAGGCGCCTATAGAGATTCCACCCCCGATTACCTTTGATGTGACACAGGAAACGATGACGCAAACGATACAGGTGAAAGGGAAATCCGTATACACCGATCAGACGGATATCTTCGCTCCGTATGCTTCCAACATCAAGCAGTGGCACGTGAAAAGTGGTGAGCAGGTGAGCAAAGGCGATATCCTGTTTACCCTCGATACTTCCACGTTACAAACGGAAGTAGAACAGTTGCAGAGTGATCTGGAGAAAGCTCAGCTGGAAAACAAGATGAATCAGGTTACCCTGGATCAGGCGAATATGAGTGAGACCCTTGGCGTGACGGAAGAGGAGCGCAAGAAGGCATTTGCAGATCGGGAAGGTAAACGCCTGACGAATGAATTGAATCAAAAAGCGTTGGCCCTCAAGGAGAAGGAGATACAGAAAAAGCAGGCAGTAATAAGTAAGTCTGTTGTGTATGCTTCCGCATCCGGTATATTTCAGATGAATGAAGAGGATAGCAAGACACGTGCGGTGACGGAAGGACAGCTGATCGGGTCGATTACAAACATCAGCAAACTGAAATTTATGACGATTGTTGGTGAGGAAGAAATGTTCAGGCTCAAGGTGGGCATGCCAGTTAAGGTGCGAATGACAGCGCAGAAAGACCTGCAATTCACCGGGAAGGTGAGTAAGGTGTCCAAATTCGCCCGCAAGAGTACCGATACGGACCTCAAGCAAGCTTCACAGTTTGACGTGGTCATTGATCTGAAGCCGGACGCCAGGATGTATGGAGGCGTGAGTCTGGAAGGCGATATCGAGACAATGCGGAAGGATAAAGTGACGGTAGTGTCAAGCCTCGCGATCATGCGGGATCAGACCGAGCCTTACGTACTGTTAGACAAAGGCAATGGACAGACCGAGCCGCTGACGATCCAGGCTGGAATGGAATCGGGGGACAAGACGGAAGTGGTTAGTGGCTTGAAACCGGGAGACATTGTCGTTTTGCCTTAGATGTAGGAATATAAGAACAAGACATTATATGTAGTGACTAGCTAGACGAGCGGGTTAATTCGGCATTGAAAAACACGAGGTTCATTGTGGCAGATTGCCACGATGGACCTCGTGTGTCTTTTGGAGCAAGGGATGTCCAGATTCCTGCCTGAATTATGGAAAAAAATATAATTAAATTTATATAATTCAATTTACAGTAAAATTTACATGTCGTATAATCAGAACATAAGGAGGTGACACCGAACATCATGTTTGTAGATGGATAGGCGAAGACCTTTTTTTAACCGTTTGAAGAAAGCGCTTACCCAATTTAGGATTCAGACATCCCATAAGTCATTGTTCACACTTCTTCATGTCTAACACACTTTCAACCACACCCACCATATTATACTCATTCACATGATTCGCCCTCACACACCATTTGTTTGCTCAAGATTCCAGTTATACAACCATTTCTTTTGGAGGTGATACAACCAACTCATCCGAACGTTCTCTTCGTGCTAAGCATCATAATGACACAGAGGATCAGACATGAGTACAACCCAATCTAACTAAAGGAAAGGTGGAACTATGAAGACTAAATTGAAAACCAAATCAAGAGGTAAGAAGATCCTGCGCAAAGGTGTAAAGCAAATGTTGGCAGCAACGCTGCTCGCGGCGGGGATTTTCCCTGGACTGTCTCCCGGCTTGGCTCAGGCGGCTGAAGCACATGTGGATAATCCATTTGTAGGGGCAACGGCCTATCTGAATCAGGACTATTCAGCTCTCGTGGATACATCCATTGCACTGACCAACGATGCGTCGTTGAAGGCCAAGATGGAGACCATCAAATCGTATCCAACCGCAGTATGGGTTGACCGGATTGCTGCAATCTATGGCGGTACGGACAACGCTGGTCGCAAAAGTGTAGAGCAACATCTTGATGCCGTTCTCGCTCAAAAGAAACCGGGTACACCAATAACGGCTTCATTTGTTATTTACAATCTGCCCGGACGGGATTGTCATGCACTTGCATCGAATGGTGAGCTTCCACTAACACAGGCGGCACTGCAGATCTATAAAACGGATTATATTGATGTGCTCGCAGATATCTTCGCAGATCCGAAGTATCAGGATATTCGTATTATTGCTGTCATTGAACCGGACAGTCTGCCTAACCTTGTGACCAACCTGAGTACACCAGCTTGTGGTCAAGCCAGCTCAACAGGTATCTATGAGGCGGGTGTGAAGTATGCATTGGACAAGCTGCACGCCATTCCAAATGTGTACAACTATCTGGATATCGGCCACTCCGGCTGGCTTGGATGGGATAACAACCGTTCTGCAGCAGTCGCGCTGTATACAAGTGTTGTGCAAGGAACAGCCGCAGGTCTGAGCAGTGCAGATGGCTTCATTACAAACACAGCGAACACCACACCGCTGGGGGAGCCAAACCTGTCTAACCCTGATCTCAATATCGGTGGACAACCGATTAAATCTGCCAAGTTTTATGAGTGGAATCCTTATTTTGACGAAACCGATTTCACTGCTGCGCTGTATGCCGATTTCGTACAAGCTGGCTGGCCAAGCAGCACAGGTTTCCTGATTGATACTAGCCGGAATGGGTGGGGCGGGGTAGACCGTCCAGCATCTGCTACGGGCAGCAACATCAACGATTATGTGAATTCTGGACGTGTAGATCGCCGGGAGCATCGGGGGAACTGGTGTAATGCCAGTGGTGCAGGTATTGGTGAAGCACCTAAGGCTGCACCAGGACCAGCGCATCTGGATGCTTATGTATGGGTGAAACCTCCGGGTGAATCCGATGGCTCCAGCTCCGAAATTCCGAATAACGAAGGCAAAGGTTTTGACCGGATGTGTGATCCAACCTTCACAACTCGGGATGGTGTATTAACAGGTGCATTGCCTAATGCTCCGGTATCGGGTCACTGGTTCCATGATCAATTCGTGGCACTGGTGAAAAACGCATTCCCTGTACTTCCTGCAAGTAACGGTGGAGGTAATCCTCCGGGCGGAACAACAGCTCCGGCAGCACCAGCAGCATTGACAGCTTCTGCCGGTAACGCTCAGGTCTCCTTGACGTGGACAGCTTCTACAGGGGCTACAAGTTATAGTGTGAAGCGGGCACTGAGTGCATCAGGTCCATTCACAACAGTTGCAGCTAATGTAAGTGGAACATCTTACAGCAACACCGGTCTGATCAATGGTACAACCTATTATTATGTGGTAACGGCAACAAATGCAGTAGGTGAAAGTGTTAACTCTGCAACAGCAACAGCTACACCTGTTGCAGGTGTAACGGCGCCAGCTGCACCGACTGCTCTCACAGCAACTGCAGGCAATGCGCAGGTGAGCCTGACGTGGACAGCTTCTACAGCTGCAACAAGTTATGATGTGAAACGCGCACTGAGTGCAACAGGTCCGTTCACAACGATCGCGGCGAATGTGAGTGGTACGTCCTACACCAACACTGCCCTGACGAACGGCACAACGTATCATTATGTGGTAAGTGCAGTGAATGCAGCAGGGCAAAGTGCCAATTCCGCTGTAGCTTCCGCGACACCTCAAAGTGTCGTTGTACCAACGAGTGATCTTGTCGTGCAATATCGTGCTGGAGATACCAATGCTCAAGATAGCCAGATCAAACCGTATTTCAACATCAAAAATCTGGGTAGTACTGCTGTGAATCTGAGTGATCTGAAGATCCGGTATTACTTCTCCAAAGAAGGCTCGGCTGCGATGGATTCTGCCATCGATTACGCTCAAGTTGGCGGAGCCAATATCCAGCGGACCTTCACAGACTCGTACGTTGAGCTGAGCTTCACATCTGGCGCTGGCAGCATTCAGGCTGGTGGACAGACTGGAGACATCCAGCTTCGCATGTACAAAACAGACTGGTCTAACTTTGACGAGACTAATGACTACTCTTTCGATCCAACGAAAACATCCTACCAGGATTGGAACAAGGTAACACTCCACCAAGGTGGAAACCTGGTATGGGGTATGGAGCCTTAAACTTTATTTGTAACTGTCTTAACCGCGATCCTCTGTGTGTTAGAGGATTGCGGTTTTTTGTTATGCATTACAATTGTCATTCTAGATTGAAGTTCTCACATGAAAATGTATTTAGAATCGCTTGAAGATCCGTAATTAGGATGTGAGAGCGGATATATTAAGCAGGGCTGTCCTCAGGTCATGAAAATGATCAAGAGGAAGCCCTATTTCTGTTCTAACGAACAGAGGGCACGCTATTTAGTTGAATTGATGCAGTTGAAAATTCTAACGAATTGTAGACACGCTATTCAGTAATTTGGGTGGGTTTTGCCCCGTTTAGACCCGATTTGGTCCAAATAAGGTTGCTGAGATTCGTTAGGATTCGTTGTTGGAGTTTAACGCCCCAATAGGGTGTTTGAGATTCGTTAGAAAAACTTGGCGGTGAGCTTAAATCATCCTTACGACTGAAGCGTCATCGGGTTGATATTCCAAATGACTCCTAAAAACACTGATTATTAATCGTTTTGGACGGATATTTGCCTAGGGTCTGGCAGACAGGATGTCTATAATAGAACCCGATGGGCGGGATCACCTCGCTCGGATTGGAAAGAGAATGGAAGGGGGACCGCACTCTGGTAGTCGGGCAAGCTGATTTCTCTTTTTTAATTTTGTAAGCGTAATCATTTCGGGTTGAAACCTTCTTTCGAAGAAGGTCTGTGTGGATTATCGAACGTCTAATCATCATCGATGTGTACAAGCGTTACCCATTCTGTCTCAAGGAGCGTGAAGGTGGATGAACTCAGAAACAACAGCGCCGGTACATAAGGGATCGGTGTCAGGTCGGCAATCCGGTCGCAGGAAGGCTCGTATGCCACTTGCAGCCAAGGTGCTCTCTTCGGCACTCAGCGTAGCTTTGCTCATTGGAGGAACCGCTGGGATTACCGGAGCAGAAGCTTCGAACGGTAATGGGGCGACGGAGGCTGGCCTGCAATCACATAAGGGGGACAGTCACGTGAAAGAGATTCAACTGGAATATCTGGATCGGGGTTTGGTGGCTGCATCGACATCTGAAGGTGTTTTTCTCAGTTGGAGATTGCTTGGTGACGAGGCCACAGGGTATAGCGACAAAGGGCTGACAGGTACGGACTTTAACGTCTATCGTGATGGCAAAAAGATCGCTACCGTCACCGACAGCACCAACTATGTAGATGCCGCGGGCAAATCTTCTTCCCGTTATGAAGTGGCAGCGGTGAACAAGAAGGGGAAGGAGAGCAAACGCAGTGCATCCGTCAAACCTTGGGCGAACGGGTATGTGGACATTCCACTGCAAAAACCCGCCGATGGTGTGACGCCTGCGGGAGAAGCTTATACGTATTCCGCCAATGACATGAGTGTGGGTGATGTGGATGGGGATGGTCAATATGAGTTTTTCGTCAAATGGGACCCTTCCAACGCCAAGGACGTATCGCAAAAAGGATACACAGGTAAAACCTACATTGATGCTTACACCTTGGACGGTCAGTTGTTGTACCGGATCGATCTTGGGGTCAATATCCGTGCAGGTGCTCATTATACACAGATGCTAGTTTACGATTTTGACGGAGATGGCAAGGCCGAGATGATGTTCAAGACCGCTCCGGGCACGAAGATTATCAAATATAACAAAAAAGGAAAAGTGACATCCGAGAAGTACATCACACTTCCGAAGCAGGATCGCAAGGCAGGGTACTCAAACGAAGATGATTATCGCTTGAGTGCTGATGGGTACTACGATCATATGGTGGATATGTTCAGAAACTGGCATAAGCACGACGAGGTTGTGAAGGGGAACTGGCCTGCGACATTAGAAGAAGCTTTTGGAATCGAGAAAAAATATAATTACCCATTATCTCAGCAGGATGCCGAAAGTCTGGCCGACTACTTCATTGATGTGTACGCGGTAGAACGCAGTAACCGCAATGAGCTGCGCAAGTTTGAAGGTTTTATCGTGGATGGACCCGAGTACGTTACGGTATTTGAAGGTAAATCGGGCAAAGAGCTGGAGACCATCCCATATGAACCCGAGCGTCATGATGATGGCCTGATGTGGGGCGATTATGCCATGGCACGGATCGAACCGGGCAATCGAGTGGACCGTTTCCTAGCCGGAGTGGCTTATCTGGACGGCAAGAAGCCGTCTGCAATCTTTGCACGCGGATACTACACACGTTCGACGATGGTTGCCTACAATTGGGACGGCAAGAAACTGAAAAAGGAATGGAAAGTGGACAGCGGTTGGACGCCGATGAAGAACCCATTCAATGACGGACCGCACGGCGTAGATGGTACAGATCCGCAGTACGGCTCCATTACAACTCAGGGAGCGCACTATTTCAGTGTGGCGGATGTGGATGGCGACGGCAAACAGGAGATTATCTATGGCTCCGCTACAATTGATCATGACGGCAGCGTGCTGTACAGCTCCACAGACCTGATGCCAGCCGAGAGTGCTGCACCGGGAACGATTGCCCGTCTGGGTCATGGGGACGCACTTCATGTAGCAGATATTGACCCGGATCGTCCGGGACTTGAGATTTTCATGGTTCACGAGGGTGGCCCTTGGGCGCCATACGGCTACTCCCTGCGTGATGCGAAGACCGGAGAAGTAATCTATGGTGGGTACACGGGGAAAGATACCGGTCGCGGCATGGTGGGTGATGTTGATCCGACTCGCCGTGGGCTGGAGACATGGGCTGTAGGTTTGTGGACAGCTAAGGGTGAGAAAATCAGTGATCAGGCGCCGGGCACAAATATGAATATCCGCTGGGCTGGTGATATGACGACACAGATCGTTGATGGTGCGATTGATGTTACACCAACCATCAAAGACTGGAATCGTGGCACGTTGCTGACGGCAACAGGCACATTGACCAACAATCACACCAAAGGTACACCTTCTCTTGTAGCTGATATCTTCGGGGATTGGCGGGAAGAGATGCTGGTGAGAACCACCGACAGTTCAGCGATTCGTATCTATCTGAGTACCGAGAAGACAGACCGCAAGCTGTACACGCTGATGCATGATGCGATGTATCGTGTGGGCATTGCCGGACAGAACAGTGGATACAATCAGCCGTCCTATCCGTCCTTCTACATGGCATCGGATATGGACTGGTCGAAAGTAACGCTACCTAAGTTCTACACACCAGGTAAGGGCGGAAAGTAAGCAGGCCGGAGTAATAATAGCTAACAATAGCAACATAACATGTGTTCATGATCAGGATATAACGTAACGCAGCGTCGTTAGTTTTAAGCGTTGGCATCGAAGCTTGGAAGCTCTGGAATTCCCATGTGTCTCGCACATGGGGTTTCAGAGCTTTTTTCACATAAGGATCTGCGGATAAAGCTTGGCGTTTGCTCAGCCATCCATGTTACGTCATTTTTTTACATCGTTGGAGTCTAGATGCTCGGTAGAAGCGAACGCTTTAATTGTGCAGTTTCCTTGATCATGGATCAATGTGGTGATGGAGCACTCGGGGATCAATTGGTTCTGCATAGCTATAAAATCGGAATGCCAGACGTTAAGCTCACGCTCGGTAAAGGTTTGCACCAGAAAATCAGTAATAAGTCCACCATGTGTAACCACAATAATGTTACTGTTCTCTGGCTCTTCATTAGCTAATTCGGTTAGGAGGGAGGCCAGACGTTCACCAGCCTGTTTGGCCGAGTCTCCCACGGGTGGAATGTAATCTGGCTCAGACGTACATCGATCCCACATCGCAATGAATTCTTCGAATGTCTGATCCGGGTAATCGCCCCAATTGGCACGTTCGCGCAGGCGAGGATCTTCGGTTATATGAAAACGGGTGTGGCGGGCAATCATACTTGCAGTTTCTCGGGCCCGTTGAAGTGGGCTGGTAAGGATTTTAGTAACGGGAAAGATAGCTCTGGCAAAATGAAGTGCTGTGGCTTCGGCTTGTAAAGCCCCTTCGGCAGTGAGGGAGACATCCCCGATTCGTCGTTCTTTGAAACCATGTCTCACTAGATGAAAGGTGGTACTCATGAGTGGAAACCTCCTTAAGTATAGACAGTTTACACAAAGGATTAGATAGTATACTAATTATATATTTATCTAATTAAGTAATGCAATGATGGTTTTAACGAAGACAGTTTATATTCAACCTACAGAATTGCTACAATGGAGAAAAGTGAGGATTGATCGTGTAGAAATGGGGGTATGGACATGAGCATCACAAAGCGCTGGACAGGAAGCCTGTATCAGGAGGCATTGCGAACAGAGGATTGCGGGCCGCGTTTCTACGCGTACTATTACAAGCAGTGGTACAACTATCGTATGTCCTATCACCATCATGATTCCACAGAGATCATGTATATTATTTCGGGAATGTGCCGGGTGGATGTGCAGATGCCGGATGGGAGTTCAGAGCAGGCCGTTTTGAAAAAAGGGCAGTTCATTATGCTCGACGCAGGTGTCCCGCACCGTTTGCTGGTGGAAGATGGTGTCCCTTGCCGGATGCTCAATGTGGAGTTTGGTTTCTCCACCTCGTCTCCCGGACAGCTATCCATCCGCCAGCTTGCGCTGGAAGAGGAAGAAGTCCACACTCTACTCACTAATGCTTCTCCATATCTGGTACTGCCTGACCCGGAAGAAGTGTATCATATTATGAAAAGTCTGGTGCTGGAACTCGATCAGCGTGGTCTACTGGAGCAAGGAAGAGCGCCCACGTCAATGAGGATTATTCCACCTGAGGAAAGGTTGCATCACCGCGAAGCCCGGAATCTCTCGTCCCCGGAACAGGGTATGCTGGTGCGTACACTGTTTATTCAGTTGCTGGTCCGTGTTGCACGTCTGCGCGGAGAAATGAGCCGGAGTGCGCCAGATCAGGCGGAGCTGTATGTCAAACGAACCATTGAATTCATGCATCACAATATGGATCGCAACATTCAGATGAAGGATATCGCGGCAGCAGTCAATCTGCATCCTAGCTATTTACATCGTATTTTTCGTCAGCACACGCAGCGCACACCTACCGACTACCTGACGATGCTTCGCATGGAAAAGGCCAAGATGCTGCTTCAGCAGACGAATATCCCGATTTCGGAAATCTCTGACTATGTTGGAGTAGGCAGTCGTCAGTATTTTCATATGTTGTTCAAAAAATATACAGGTCGTACGCCGGTTGAATTTCGCTCCTCTATGGAACGACATGTCAGTCAGTACCCGTCCGATGAATGAGCCGATTGCAGTTATTTCGAATACAACTGGATTATTGGAGCTAGCGCGTAAAAGTTAGGATTTTTGACAACAAGATCTTGAACAGGTCATGATTTTGATAACGCTTCCCTATATGCGGTTGGTACAATGATTTCATGAAGAGAGTCATTAACCGAAGCGAAAGATTCGGATTAAGGGAGGACATAGGGATGTCTTTTAAAGTGGCGTTTATCGGGGCAGGAAGTATCGGATTTACACGGGGATTGTTAAGGGATTTGCTCACGGTACCCGAGTTTAACAACATCGAGATTGCGTTCTGCGATATTAGCCAGCACAATCTGGACATGGTGACTGAGCTGTGTCAGCGGGATATCCGTGAGAATGGATTGAATATTCAGATTCAGCCAACAACAGATCGTAAAGAAGCGTTGAAAGATGCAAAGTATGTACTGTGTACGATTCGTGTTGGGGGACTGGAAGCATTTGCAACCGATGTGGACATTCCACTGAAATATGGGGTAGACCAATGTGTCGGCGATACGCTGTGTGCAGGCGGGATTATGTATGGACAACGCGGAATTGCTGAGATGCTGGACATCTGTAAAGATATTCGTGAACAGAGCGCACCGGACGTGCTGCTCTTGAACTATTCCAATCCGATGGCGATGCTCACATGGGCATGCAACAAGTACGGTGGTGTACGGACGATCGGACTGTGTCATGGCGTACAGCATGGCCATCATCAGATTGCGGAAGCTTTTGGATTGAAAAAGAGTGAAGTGGATATTGTCTGTGCCGGCATCAACCATCAGACCTGGTATATCCAGGCATCACATGAAGGTAAGGACCTTACAGGAGATCTGCTCGAAGCTTTCGAGAAACATCCGGAGTACAGCCGCACCGAGAAAGTACGGATTGATATGCTGCGGCGCTTCGGGTACTACAGTACGGAATCAAATGGTCATCTGAGTGAATATGTGCCGTGGTACCGCAAACATCCGGAAGAGATCAACGAATGGATCGACCTGGGCAACTGGATCAATGGAGAGACAGGTGGGTATCTGCGCGTATGTACCGAGGGGCGCAACTGGTTTGAGACTGATTTTCCTAACTGGATGAAGGATGAACCGATGCAATTCATTCCGGAAAAACGGGGCGAGGAGCACGGTTCATACATTATTGAAGGGCTGGAGACGGGACGTGTCTATCGTGGACATTTCAATACCGTTAATAATGGAGTCATCTCCAACCTGCCGGATGATGCGATTATTGAGGCACCGGGATATGTGGATCGCAACGGGATCTCTATGCCGCATGTAGGGGATCTGCCCCTTGGCCCGGCGGCGGTATGTAATGTGAGTATTTCCGTGCAACGGCTCGCGGTTGAAGCCGCGGTGAACGGAGATGACAAATTACTTCGTCAGGCGTTCATGATGGACCCGCTCGTGGGTGCCGTATGTAATCCAAAAGAAATCTGGCAGATGGTCGACGAGATGCTCGTTGCACAGGCCGAGTGGTTGCCGCAGTACGGAGATGCGATTGCAGCTGCAGAAACAAGACTTGCTGCAGGTGACCTTATTCCAACAATGGAATATGAAGGAGCGGCAAGACTCAAGGTGAAAACGGTGGAAGAAATGAAACAGGATCGCGATGCTGCGAACAAAAATGCGGGCGAATCCGATAAAGGAAAAGATCGCGAGAAAGTGCAGCAATAGTTTTTAAGAAAGGCCAGATTCTCCAGACGGAGAGTTGGTCTTTTTTACATAGACCGTATCGATTCCTTTCCTTAATTTGGACACTGAATCAAACGAGGTAAGAGGTTTTTTCACAGATTGTTGACAATTAAGCTACATGAAATAGAAGGAAATAAGCAAGAGACTCGACTCTTCTCCCATGCTATGTTATTATAAATCTCTGATAACGTGGTAACGAACTAAAGCGTTTTGGTTTTGGTTATAGACATGGAGGGGTTCGAGAGATGAGAAAAAAAGCGATTCTACTATTATTCATTAGTATATGTGTATTGATTGTGGCTGGTTGTTCCAGTTCCGCAAGCAAAGACGATAACACGATTGTTGTAGGAATTGATGACAAGTTTGCTCCAATGGGCTTCCGAGACGAGCAAAATGAAATTGTTGGTTTTGATATTGATTACGCAAGAGCTGCAGCGGAGAAAATGGGTAAAGAAATCACATTCCAGCCAATCGACTGGTCTTCCAAAGAATCAGAGCTGAACAGTGGCCGGATCGATATGATCTGGAACGGGTACACCATTACGGATGAGCGTAAAGAGAAAGTGCTCTTTACGAAGCCGTATCTGGAAAACAGTCAGGTAGCTATTACCTTGGCAGACTCGCCAATCACAAAGCTGGATGAACTCGATGGTAAAAATGTGGGATTGCAGGCACTATCCTCCGCGGCAGATGCACTAGCAGCAAGTCCACTGAAGGATAAAGTGAAAGCTTCCGAATTTAAGGATAACGTGCTTGCACTGACGGATCTGAAGACAAAACGTCTGGATGCGGTCATCATTGATGAAGTGGTAGCGAGATACTACATGTCCAAAGAAGAGGGAACATTCAAACTGATGGATGAATCTCTTGCACCGGAACAATATGGCATTGGTATTAAAAAAGGCAATGAAGAGCTTCTGAATCAGCTGCAAAAAGCGTTGGATGAGCTGAATGCAGACGGAACAGCTGCTAAAATCTCCACCCAATGGTTGGGTGAAGATAAGGTTATGAAATAGGCAGGTTATACACCTGATATATAGTTAGAAACAAAACGGACCCCGTATTCCATGCTGGAGCGATTTATGCCCCAGAGGAATGCGGGGTTAACAGATTAGAGGAGACAAAACAATGAGTTGGGATTATTTATCGACCATTTTAAAACCTATGCTAGAGGGTGCGCAGACCACCATTTTCATGTTCTTGCTAGCGATCGTGTTATCTGTACCGCTTGGATTTGCGGTCACGCTTGCGATGAGAAGCCAGATCAAACTGCTGGCGTGGATTGCCCATACGTATGTATACGTGATGCGAGGAACACCGCTACTGCTCCAAATTCTATTCTTCTGCTTCGGTTTACCGTTGCTTCCGGTGATTGGAGAGTATCTGGTGTTTGATCGTTTTGTTGCAGCGGGGATTGCGTTCATCTTGAACTATGCGGCGTACTTCGCTGAAATCTTCAGGGGCGGACTGCTTTCCATTGATAAAGGTCAACATGAGGCAGCGAAGGTACTGGGGTTAACAAAGTGGCAGACGATGACCAAAGTCATTATTCCTCAGATGATTCGTGTAGTATTGCCCGCAACGGCCAATGAGTCCATTACGCTCATCAAGGATACGGCACTGCTCTATGCCGTGGCTGTGCCTGAGCTGTTGTATTACGCCCAAGCGGCGGTAAATCGCGACTTACAGCTGATCCCTTTCTTCGTGGCGGCGGTTATGTATCTGCTCATGACACTCGTACTCACGGTGCTGTTCAAGGCACTTGAGAAGCGGTTTTCATTTGAATAAATTAAATCTGATCAATCAAAGGACTGTCTGCATATGACACATATATTAGAAGTAAATCAGTTGAGAAAATCATTCGGTACACTTGATGTGCTGAAGCAGGTATCTTTCAAAGTGGAACCAGGCGAAGTGATTGCCGTGATCGGGCCTTCGGGTTCGGGAAAAAGTACGATGCTGCGCAGCCTGATTCATCTGGAGGATATTTCGGGCGGAACGATTCGCATTCAGGATCAGACGTTGGTTGATAATGGCCGTTACGCGGGTGCCGCAGATATTCGCAAGATGACGGATCGCATGGGTATGGTATTCCAGCATTTCAACTTGTTCCCGCACCTGACTGTACAAGATAATTTGGAACTTGCACCGAAAACTTTGAAAAAAGAAAGTTCAAGTGTCATTCGGTACCGCAGTCTGGAATTACTCGGCAAAGTAGGGCTTTCGGACAAGGCCGATGTTTACCCTGGTAATCTGTCCGGTGGACAGAAACAGCGTGTAGCTATTGCCCGCGCACTGATGATGCAACCGGATATCCTCCTGTTCGATGAGCCGACGTCGGCACTTGATCCGGAGCTGACCGGGGAAGTGCTGCGTGTCATCAAACAACTTGCACAGGAAAATATGACCATGATGATTGTCACGCATGAGATGGGCTTCGCCCGTGACGTTGCGGATCGTGTATTTTTCATGGATAACGGGGAGATTGCAGAGGCAGGTCCACCAGAACAGATCTTCGGCAATCCGAAGCTCGCACGTACCCGGACGTTTTTGCAGCGGGTGAAAGTGGAAGGATAGAAGACATTCCAAGTCTAAGAAATATCAAAAGAACGCAATCCTATGAGTAATAAGGGAGTGCGTTCTTTTTTTTGAAACTAATAGCTTATGTCCACAGGTATATGTTCCAGATAATCAGTACAAGGGTCAACAAGATATAAGTTGCTACATTCCAATGGGTTCGAATTCTAAATGTCGTATAACTCATGATTCCAAACAAAATAATACTAAAACATAGTACAGCTACATTATTTCGATAAACAGCGATGATCACAAGCATCAAAATCATAAGTATATTCATGACTTTATCGATTCTCATCGTAGTGATCCCCCAAAGATATTCAGAAAAGTATTACGACTATAATAATATCTATATGTTAGAAGTATTCTTGATTTATATCATCACAAGGATAAACGGTTCTTAAATTCATATCCTTGAAGTACAATTTATAAGATTATGGATTTATATGGTAATTTATAATTAACACAATATGGATATTGTTTTTCCTAATAATCGATTATAATGAACATACTTAAAGAACAGGGAGGATTTACCTTGGAACATCACGAAAATGATGTAGATCGTTATTATAACGACACATTGTCACCACCGCCTTATGTAGTACCAAAGACCAATAGTAAGTCGATTGTATCACTAGTTTTGGGGATTCTGTCCGTCACGATTCCTTACGTGGGAATTTTAATGGGAATCGTCGCGATTATATTTGCATCTTTAGCCTTCAAAGAGATCAGAGTTCGCATGGAGCAAGGCAGAGGATTAGCCATTGCTGGACTTGTTTGTGGAATCATCGGTACAGCGATGTATGTATTACTTATTTTGCTCGTGCTATTGTTTAGTTTCGCTATCTCAAGTTCTGAAATTTACTCTACATACTAGAAATATGAAGTTAGCAAACTTAGATTGTAGCTAAAACTAAAAAAAGCGAAGGCGTACCTTAGCTCACACCTCTTGTTATCTAGAAGAGGGTGGGCCTTAGGTACATGCCTTTGCTTTTTAATTTACGAATTTACAGGTGAAGTGCGACTTCACTGCTGACGTTTTCGTTCTCCGTGGTGTGATGCATCAGGAAATACGTTAAGGTTCCTCCAAGACCAATCACGGCGAAGATGCACAGAATACCAATCTGATCCCAGGTTACACCGAACTGTCCACTTGAGATAACTGCTTTATAACCTGTTACCGAATAGGTCATAGGCAGCCATGGATTAAACACTTTCAGCCAATTTGGAATCAGTTCGAGCGGGAAGGTACCTGCGCTGGTGGTGAGCTGGAAGATCAGCATCAGAATCGCGAGGAATCGTCCCGGATTCTCCAGCCAAGTCACCAGTGCCTGAATGATGTACATGAAGCTTAGACTGGTAACAAAGCTGAACAAGAGGAATAATGGAACGCTCTGAACATCCAGACCCAAGCCGTACAAGACCAGCCATGAAGCAAGCAGGGACTGCACTGCACTCATGAGTGTGAAAGCCAGCGTTTTACTCACAAAACGATTCCAGCCACTTGCCTCACTAACCGTGCTGCCGCGTGTTGGCACTACCAATGTGGCAATCAATGCGCCGACAAAGAGCCCAAGTGACAGGAAGTATGGCGAGAATCCTGTACCATAGTTGGGTACCTCATTATATTTATGCTCATCGACCTGAACAGGCTCTGCATACATGGTTACCAGTTCATCGGTCTTTTTTACACTACCCGTCTGCTCAGCCGCTTCATTCAACTTGGTGGCAAGTTCGCCAGAGCCGTCTGTTAGCTTAAGGGTACCTTCTTTTAACTGACCAGCACCTTCATCCAGCTCATGTGAGCCATCTGCAAGGGTTGAGATTCCGTCTGTAAGCTGGCTTACACCCGCAACCAACTTGCCTGCACCAGCATTCAATTGACCTGAACCATCCGCAAGTTTGGCTCCTCCAGCGGTTGCTTCGGATAATTTGGAATTGAACTGTTGTAGACCAGTCGCAAGCTTTTCTTGTCCGGCAGATAATTGCGTGGCTCCTTGTACCAGTTGTTGTTCACCCTGTACCAACTGGCTGCTGCCTTGATGCAGTTGTTGCTGTGCAGCATGCAGGTTTTGACTGCCAGCGACCAATTGCTGCCCGCCCTGATACACTTGTTCGCTGCCAGCGGCAACTGCCTGACTTGCTGCCAGGAGTTGCTGCACAGCTGGACTTGCGGTAAGCTCGGGACTCGCTTCGGCCAATTGAGCAAGACCTTGCGCAACGGCCTTAGCACCTTCGCTTACTTTGCCACTGCCCTCAACAGAACTTTGTAGCCCAGCAGTCAGCTTTGCACTTCCTTCCTCAGAAGCTGCCAGTCCTGCATCCAGCTTAGCTGCACCTTCTTGAGCGGATTGAATCCCTGCCTGTAACTGTTTGCCACCCACTGCAGCCTGCAATGCACCGTTACCAAGCTTCGTGCCTGCCGCCGCCAATTGGGACAGCCCACTGGACAGGGCGCTTGCGCCAGTATGAAGATCACCTGTGCCTTGGGCGAGAGTGGACGTACCTTCTTTTAATGTAACTACGCCCGTTTCGAGCTTATCGGTTCCTGCGGCCAGTTTGGACAGGTTCTCTTTTAATGTAGCAGCACCCTCATCCAGCTTGATCGCGCCATCACGGATCTGACCTGCTCCATCCCCGGCATCCGCCAAACCGCCAGAGATTTTTTCGACCTGATCCAATAGCGTTTCGGTATACGATTCTGTGACTTTGGTAGCGACTTTGGAGCGAATTTGTTTGACCGCCGTGCCGCCAATCTGACCCGCGAGAAAGTTGTATCCTTCATTGGGTTCGTAGATCAGATCTGCCGGCTCGGGGTGCTCATCCATCAGGGTTGTTGCTTTGGTGGAAAAGTCCTCCGGAATCACAATCGTCATATAATACGTGTTGTCTTGCATACCTTGTTCTGCTTGTTCACGAGTCACGAATTGCCAATTGAAATCATCACTTTTTTTCAATTCAGCGACCAGATTCTGACCGACCTCAAGTGATTTGTCATTGTAGACTGCACCCTGATCCGTGTTGACCACGGCTACAGGTAACTCATTCATTTTGCCATAGGGGTCCCAAAATGCGTTCAGGAACAGACCGCTATACAATACAGGAATGAACAGTACAACGAGAATCGGAATAAATACTTTTGGTTTTTTGAAGGCGGACTTCAGATCCTGCCCAAATACGTGGAATGATTTCATCATGTTCTCTCCCTATCCTTACGCTAATCCGTGTGTTCTATCTCTAATTATGTGTTGAATCTAGTGGCATACCTTTCTCTAGATGGGGGATAAGCCATTCTGGAGAAAATGGCCCACAAAATCCTTGATCTGATCCTTGTGCAACGTAGGATGCGCTTTGTTCCAATCCGAGGTTAAGGTGACATACAGCTTCAGCAGGACAAAAGAAACCAGCTTGGGATCATCTCTGCGAATCTGCTCTAATTCCATGGCACGGCTCACTTGACGCTCCACATATTCGAGAATGGCTGTCTCCACTTTCTGCAAACCTTCCTTGGCCTGCGGCGTGCCGAACTCGTTGACCTCCTGAAAAAGCTTGATTAACAGCTCATGTTCCTCCCGGTACTCCAGCAAAGAATCCATACTCATATGCACGTTATCCAGAAAGGAGTTCTCTTCCTTCACCGTCTGCTCTGTAATCTGTCTCATATCCGCAATGATCGAGCGCAGAATCTCGCTGAACAGTTCTTCTTTATTTTCGAAAAAAGTATAGATCGTTCCCTTGCCCACATTGGCAAGTCTCGCAACCTGCTCCATCGTTGTGGCCTTGTAGCCAAACAGGGCAAAGGATTTCTCGGCAGAATCCATCACCTGTTGCCTTCGATCTATCGTTTTCATCACATATACACCTCCTTGTAGGTTGAAAGGCTAATGGTAAGGTAAATCCTTTAATGACCGTTAAACTATTATGGTCAGTTGGTCGTTAACAACTGTAGCATTTGAACAGGGAAGGTGGATGTGATCTTAGTCATGGTATGGATGGGGATGGTAGGCGAATTAAGAGGGTAGGGGATTATTTCTCAAAATAAATTGTTAAAAATAAAAGGCATGTGTGATAACCATATTATTGGTCATCACACATGCCTTGGTGGACATACAGATATGTTAGATGTCTTGTTATCTTTAATGTTCACGGGTCAAATAGGATGGATTAATCGTGTATTCCTCCACCTGTGTTAGTAGCCCAGACAGGATACCATCCTTTAGCTATATTCTTTGTATTATAGAGAACTAGATTTCCATCATTTTGCATGATTAGCAAGTCGCCCACAAGATTTTCAGGTACATTTCCCGGGCCATACCACGCATTGGCCCATGCCTGATTGTCGGATGTCCAGTAGGGAGTATTGCTATAGTCCGTCAATTTCAGTCTTCCGTTATATTGATCTATAACAAGCATAACAACTCTGCGTTCCTTGAGATTGGTGCTCCAAATCAAAGTTTTTTTCTTAACATTTCTCAACTCAACGTCACCTTGCACATTGAAATTGAATAAATATCTAGAATTGTCTGATAATAACCTTGTTGTAAAGGTCATGTTCTCAGAAACCGTAAGTCTTTCTTGGAACGCAAATGTTGTTGAGGAAAAAGGGAGAAGTAGTAGGAACATAGCTAAACTGAGCAAAAATGTCTTTTTCATGATATCCTCTTTTCTGGTTTTATTTGCTAAATGTAGAGTAACTATATCATAGTAAAGTTTTAAAATATATTATTATTTCCATAAATAAAAATAAATTGAATTTATAGAAAATGAAAATTTCAACTCTTGCCCTGCGTCCAAACTCTAAGAGCCAGATTCCAACAATTATAAATGCAGAAGAAATACTGTCTGTTAAATGATACCGGGAAGGTATAGAGCCTACCCTGGTAACAACAAAAAAACCAAGGCTTTGAGTGTAGTCACTCATGAGCCTTGGTTTTTTTACTGTGTCGTATTTTTGTTATCTATATCCTATTAAATCTATTCTGCACGTACTTTAAAGAATGAGATCAGTTCTTGCAGTTGCTCGGATACAACCGAGAGCTCATCGGAGGCACTCACAATGGCTGCCATGGAGGCTTCCTGCTCATCAATTGACTGCTCAATTTGTTTACTGCTGCTTGCTGCCTTGCTCACATTGGCAGACAGTTCATCGGCCGTGGCAGACATTTCCTGTGTGCTTGCCGAGATTTCTTCAGTAGAACTGGAGATATCCTGAATCTGGTTTGCAACTTTATTCGTAGCAGTCAGAATATTCTCGAAGAATACACCAGTCTCTTGGGTAACTTCCAAGCCTTTGGTGACTTCCTTGGAACCCAACTGCATCGCCTCGGAAGACTGCATGATATCCCGTTGAATTTCTTCAATCAACTGTCGAATTTGCTTAGCTGATTCCTGCGATTGCTCTGCCAGATTACGTACCTCACCTGCAACCACCGCAAAACCTCTTCCTTCTTCACCTGCGCGGGCTGCCTCGATTGAAGCGTTAAGTGCAAGCAAGTTGGTTTGTCCAGCAATCTCCGTAATCACGTTAACAATGTTGCTAATCTGGTTCGAGTTGTTTTCCAAAGACTGAATCGAATTTGACGTATTTTGCACCGCACCGGAGATCAGGCGCATCTGCTCAATGACTTGTTGCATCACCACATTACCTGTGCTGGAGCGCTGCTCCATGCTGAGTGCTTCATCTGCCACATCGGCTGAGCTACTGGCGATCGTCTGCACTACCGTTGACATCTCTGTCATGGCACGTGCGTTCTCCACAGTGGCTTTGTCTTGTGACACCAGTCCAGTAGATATTTCTCGAATATTGGTGCTGATGGATTGAATGTTAACATTATTTTTCTCGGAAATGCCCAGTAGTTGTTTGGAAGATTCCGAGAGGTGATGTGAAGCATTCTGTACTTTATAGATGGTTGTATTGAAGCGATGGATCATCGCATTAAACTTCTCGTTGATGATACCCAGATCATCTCGTCCGGTATCGATGGTTACGTCCAGATTACCCGTGCTGACTTCTTCGATACCTTTCATCAGATTGCGGATCGGAAGCAACGTTCTTTTCAGCAAAATGAATTGCAACACCATGAACAGGATCAGGAAACCGATCAGGAACATCAAACCGTACGTAAGCAGTTTGTTCAGGCCTTTTGGAACGGCACTTGCATCTACATCGAAGTAAAGAGCAGCATACATGGAGCCATCTGCGTTATTAATCGGATAGATCAGAGTGGTCCAAGTCCCGTACTCATCCGTGTAGAAATCACTGAAGGCAGGTTTTCCGTCCTTTTTCATCTGTTCCAGCACTACGACGTTATTCTGAGGCAGCGGGTACATGGCACCTGCGGGCAGATTACCTTCCTCGAATGGTTCCAACAGGTTCGTTGGAATCGCGATGATGGACGTTCCGTTTCCTTGCTCAAGTTCTGAACCAAAAATGTACGCTTGCGCGATGTTTGGATAGAATTCATGGATGGAATCGAGATAAGTTTTCATTTCCAGCTGTACAGGACCGGAGTAGCTTTTTTCCTTAGCCGCTTCTGCCACTTTGGCAGTGTCGAGATCATCATACCATTTCTGGGTGATGACGGTAGCTTGGTCGTGCAACTGTTCAACCAAGATATTTTTTTGCAATTGATACGCGGCAGTAATCAGGATTACACCGATCAACATGATGCTGCCGAATGAAATCACCAAATTTTTGATGAAGAAAGGCATGGTACTCCAGCGAAGCTTATTAAACAAGATGGTTCACTCCTTCTACGATTGTGAAAATGCACTATACCTGGATGGGATGCTATACGCTATGTAATCTAATGAATATTTAGTGGAAAATTGTTATCGTGCAACTTCTATAATTCTGATTTTTGCTGTGGTTACGTGACATTTTCTCATGCTTCAGTGTGCTTTTTGCATTGTTTCAAGTTCTACTTCACTTATAGGACCCCCAGGTAAGTTACTCGTAGATTATATCGTTATAAAGTCATATTAATATTAGCTTTTAGAGTAAAAATGGTTCTAAGGTACTGGTTCTGTGGGCGTGTTTTCATTTTCGATCTTTATTATTACGTTTGTTAATGCAAGGTTCTAGTGAGATAGATGAAATTAATTACTATATATCCCAAAAATATTATGTTCCAAGAGGCCCCCATTCGTAAGGGGGCTTTTTGGGCTTACTTGTCATGACCTAAAGAAAACACAAGTGAACGAAAAGACAGTCCATTGTTACCCTTTCGCAGGAACGCTAAGATGAAGTTGTTAAAGCGTTTACATCACGTAATGAAGGGAGCTTAAATCGGATGCCAGAAATTACGATCAGGCTGTATGAAGGCAGGACGGATGAGCAAAAGCAGGAGATAGTGGAGGTGTTCACACGCGAGCTCTCGCGTATTATCGACCGTGAGCCGGATTACATTTCCATCGAATTTAATGAGATCCCATGGGACGAGAACGTTCCTGATAACTTGAGAAGCACGCAATCACACAAGCAGGGAGGGGAGAAGACGTGAAGCCGGCAGATGTCGTGCCACCAAGCCGGGGTGCAACCGGACTTCACTCGTCTAGTCTGGGCGTTCGGCTCGGAGATGCGGGACGTTATCTGTGGCGATACCGGATACTATATCTGCTCTCCTTACCGGGTATCCTGTATTTTTTCCTCTTCAAATATGTACCTTTATTCGGTTCAGTGATTGCCTTTCAGAACTACAACATTTTCAAAGGCATCACCGGAAGTGATTGGGTAGGTCTGGAGCATTTCCAGAAGATGTTCAGCCATTATGATTTTTTAAGAATCCTTAATAACACACTTCTGCTTGGACTATATGATCTCGTGATTGCATTCCCGGTACCGATCTTACTGGCGATTCTGCTGAATGAAGTGCGGATGATTGTGTTTAAGCGTTTGCTGCAAACGATTGTATACATGCCTCACTTTCTGTCCTGGGTCGTCATTAGCGGTATCTTCATGGGTATTTTCTCGATGGATGCCGGGGTGGTCAACAAGGCACTTGGATTTCTGGGCATGCAACCGATCTACTTCCTTGGAGAAGACTCGTACATTCGTTCCATTCTGATCGGTTCCGGGATCTGGCGCGACTCCGGGTACGGCACGATTATTTTCCTGGCTGCCATTGCGGGCATCAATCCCGATCTGTATGAGGCGGCAGAGGTGGACGGAGCTGGACGTTTGAAGCAAATATGGTCGATTACCCTGCCATCCTTGCTGCCAACGATTATGATTTTGTTGCTGCTGCACATCGGGAAGTTCCTTGATCTGGGCTTTGAGCGTGTGTTTGTATTCCTGAATCCGCTCAATCTGGAATCTGGCGAGATTCTCGATACGTACATCTACAAAGCCGGGCTTCTCTCACAGCAATACAGCTATACAACAGCCATCGGGTTGTTCAAGTCGGTCGTGGGCTTGATGCTTATTCTACTCGGTAACTTCTTTAGCAAAAAAACAACCGGCGAAAGCCTGTATTAGGAGGCGAGATGGATGCGTACCCCCAGTGTCCGTTACCGTATATTTCGCATTGGAAATCTCGTTTTTCTTACGCTGCTCTCGTTAACGATGATTCTGCCTTTCATTAATGTACTGGCCCAATCACTTAGCAGCTCGGAAGCGATCATGGGCGGAAAGGTCAGCTTCTGGCCTGTAGCTTTTACCTGGATCAATTACGAATATGTATTCGGCGATGCTGCCTTCTGGCGGGCTTTTGCGGTATCGGTTGGGGTAACGTTAGTGGGTACGCTGGTCAATCTCGCCGCAACGGCATCACTCGCGTATCCCGTGTCCCGTCCAGAGTACAAGGGGCGATCTCTTGTTGTCATGTTTGTCCTGGTGACCGTCGTATTCTCGGCGCCGCTCATTCCGAATTTTATCCTGATGAAGGAGCTGCATCTGGTCAACAATCCACTGGTGCTGATTGTGCCAGGAGCGATTAACGCCTTTAACTTTTTCGTCATGCGTTCGTTCTTCTCACAGCTGCCGGGTGAACTGATCGATGCCGCCCGCATCGATGGCTGTGGAGAGTTTGGCATCATCTGGCGTATCGTTATTCCATTGTCTAAACCAGCCATGGCATCACTCGGCATTTTCTATGCGGTGGGCCACTGGAATGCGTATTCCACCGCGCTTTATTATCTGAATGATCCCGCCTGGTGGCCGATCCAGGTCACACTCAAGAAGTTGTTTGAGAGTGACGATATTTCCGTCGATCCGGGTTCTGCCGTCTATAGCACCCTTGCACATACATCGCCGGAAGGCATCAAAATGGCAACCATCATCATCGCCACCTTGCCAATCATTATCATATACCCTTTCCTGCAAAAGCATTTTGTAAAAGGAATCATGGTCGGCTCCGTCAAATCTTAACTACAAGCAGCATACAGATCTGACGGAAACGGGGGAATGGCGATGTTCAGAATCTTGATTACGGACGATGAACCGATGATTCGGATGGGTCTGGCGAAGATGATTGAGCAAGCAGGACTGTTTGATTGTGAGATCCGGCAGGCGGCGCATGGGGAAGAGGCCCTTCAGGTGGTGAAGGACTTTCAACCACACATCCTGTTCACGGATATTCGCATGCCAACGATGGATGGCATTGAGTTGTGCCGACGTTTATCCAAGCAAGGCAGTACGATGCGCATTATTGTTGTCTCCGGTTATTCAGACTTTGAATATGCAAGAGCCTGTATGGATTATGGGGTAAAACGATATCTGCTCAAGCCAGTGGGACGACAGGAGCTTCATGAACTTCTGCTCAAATTGCTGGCATCCGAAGAGGATAAACCTACGGTATCCCTTGTACCCGTGAGGGAGCTGAATGATTGGGCCATGCGTCTGGAAGAGGCTATATGGGAGTTAAGGCAATCCGATGTGACCGAGCTACTCGCAGCATGGTCGAATCGTTATCCGGCATATGCCCTGATGCCTGAGCAGACTGCGGAGCTTTTTCAGGAATTGCTGGAATTGATTGTGGCCCGCATGAACGCCCGTGGCAACGGAACGATGAGTACGTCCAGTAAGATGATTGTAAGCGTTTCCTCAAGAGAGTGCTTCGAGGCTCTGGGCAACGAGATCCACACGTTAATGAAGACGATCAAGGAAAAGCGTAGTGGCAAGCGCAAGCATCCAGTGGAAGAAGCAAAGGCTTATCTGGAGCAGCATTTGCGCCGGGAAGTGTCACTGGACGAGATTGCTTCCAAGCTTGGACTGAACTCTTCCTACTTCAGCCAACTGTTTAAACAGACGACAGGTCAGACCTTTATCCAATACCGGATACGCAGCAAAATGGAACTGGCCAAACGCATGCTGGAACAGCCGGGCAACCGGATTACGGATATATCCTACGAAGTGGGGTATGCGGATCATCCCCATTTTACCAAGACATTCAAGAAAATTACCGGACTGACCCCGTCCGAATATCGCAGTAAGTTGGGCATTGAATGATGAAGCGTAGCCTGTCGATCCGCCTGTTCTTTCATTTTGCCATCGTAATTACGTTGTCCCTGTCTGCTATTGGCTTGTTTACCTATACCTATGCCTCAACTGAGATGAACGATCAGCTGGCGGACAACATCGCCCAAACGATGCGTAATACGGCGTACCAGACCGATCTGTATTTGCAGAATTATGATCGCGCGACCTACTCCATCCTCTCAAATGGAAGTGTGAAGCACTTTCTCGATATGAATTCGGAGGATAGTTATGCCTATTACGAGTATAGCCGTCAGATTAAAAGGAACGTGTTCCCGCCTGTTTTTATGTTATATCCACAGATCAAGTTCCTGTATGTTATCGGGGAGAACGGGCGGGTTGTCATCGATGACAACCAGAATTCAGCGGGCATACCCGATATCGATGCTGCACAGCAGTATAAGGAGTTGCTCGCTGCAACACCTGCGAATGGCGAATCGACTTTGCTCACCCGCAGTATTCGCAGTGGACAGAATGCAAATGTCATTACGATTGCGCGCCGGATCAGGGGGGTGTCCTCCTATACACCAAACGGAGTGCTGGCGATGGAAGTGAATGTGCTGGAACTTGACAACATCTGGGGAGAACTCGATCTCGGTCAAGGGGGCTATCAGTATGTGATGGATCAGAACGGAAATGTCATCTACACTCCTGGGGACGAGGAGGCGCAGACCGTGATGTCGTCCAGCACCGTGGACAGACTTATGCACATGGAGGCAGGGTCACTGGAACAGAACACGGATGGCACCAAACGGCTGTTTATATCGGAGCTATCTGCCTATTCGGGCTGGCGCTTTGTTGCTTCCGTGCCGCTCTCGGAGCTTCAAAGGCCGATTGCAACGATCCGCTCAGCTACATTATGGGTTGGTGCAGGGACCTTGCTCGCTGCGCTTGTGGTGGCCTACCGGATCGGAGCATCTCAAGTAGAACCCATTCGTGTGCTGATGAACGGAATGAGACAGACGGAGAAGGGAATCTGGAACAAGGTGGAGATGAAGGAAAGGCGCGATGAGATCGGAGTGTTGATTCGCAGCTATAATCTGATGGTCAGCCGTTTGTCGGACATGATTGAGAGTGTATATGAGTCGGAGCTGCGCCGCCAGAAGTCGGAAATTGAGCTACAGCAGGAAGCGTTGGAACGACACCGTGCGGAATTTCAGGCGCTCCAGTTGCAGATCAATCCGCATTTTCTCTACAACACGCTGGAGACGATCAAATGTTATGCCGTCGTACAGGATTCCGAAGAAATTACGCAGATGGTGGAATCGATGGCTCATATGCTCCGTTATTCCATTCTGACCAATCTGGAGGAAATTACGGTTGCCAATGAGCTGAAGCATGTGCTGGCCTACCTTTCCATCATGAAACATCGCATGGATCGGGAGCTTGAAGTTGAGGTCATCATTGCACCGGATCTGTTGTTGGAGAAAATGGTTCGTCTCACCCTGCAGCCACTGGTGGAAAATGTGCTGCAACATGCGTTTCCACGGGGCATGGAACCGGGTCATTTTATCCGCATCGATGCTCGGCGTCTGGATGATCGATTTCTTGTCATCGTTCAGGATAATGGTATGGGCATGAGCAATGCACGTCTGGAGAAGCTGCGTCGCCGTCTGGAACTGAACCGTCTGGCAGGTGAAGACACCGATGATGTTTATCATCGCGGCGGGATCGGACTTATGAATGTGCATCGCAGGATTCAGCTCGTATTTGGAGAAACATACGGCTTGATGATGGAGAGTGAGGAAGGTATGGGAACGACCATTACGATGGCCCTTCCGGCGGACCAGCACAGCAAGCGAATTTAATTGAAACCAATAACAAGGAGGAAGATAGAACATGAATATCAATTTACAGAACAAAATTGCATTGGTAACAGGTTCCAGTGGAGGAATTGGCGCTGCTATTGCCGGAGCGTTGGCTCGGTGCGGGGCGAAGGTTGCTGTGAATGGTCTGCATAATATGGAGCGGGCGGAGGAAGTCGTGACTGCCATCCGGGATGCTGGTGGTGAAGCGGCGGCATTTCAGGCAGATGTGACGGATACGGATGCCATCAGAGCGATGATTGAAGATATTACACTCCGTTTCGGCGGTCCAATTGACCTGTTGGTTAACAACGCAGGACATCTGGTGGAGCGAAGCCCCATTGAAACGATGAGTGAGGAGCTGTACAGCCGGATTATGGATGTCAATCTGAAGAGCGCCGTCTTTGTCTCCAAAGCAGTCATTCCTGGCATGAAGGCGGCTGGTGGCGGACGAATTATCAATCTGACCTCCGTAGCGGCTCATAATGGAGGCGGGCCGGGTGCAGCGATTTACGCAGCATCCAAGGCGGCTGTCATGGCGTTAACCAAAGGGCTCGCCAAAGAGCTTGCCCCTGGCGGGATTACGGTGAATGCGCTCTCCCCAGGCTTCATCGGACAGACGGCATTCCATGCTACGTTCACCTCGGCAGAAGGTCGATCTTCTGCGGTAAGCAGCATCCCGCTTGGACGGGAAGGGACTCCCGATGATGTCGCAGGAGCGGCGTTGTACTTGTGTTCCGACCTGGGTTCTTTTATTACTGGAGAGACGCTTGAAATCAATGGCGGCATGTATATGCGTTGATGATACAACATTGTGATAAGGAGGGGACAAAACGATGGAAGTGAAGCGAAAGCTTGCAGAAAGATCGTTGTACCAACCCATCAGCGGGCCGTTCCATGTGGACTATGCCCCTGACGAGCATACCGTTCTGGCAGAGAATCCGCCAAGGTTTACCTGGATGGCGGCACAACAGGAGGATGAGAATGCCTATCTGCTGCAAGTGTCGGCGAGCCCTTCTTTTCAGGAAGAAGAGACGATGACCTTTGCGCCGCTCCCGTATAACTTTTTCACGCCTGACCGGGTGTTTGAACCTGGGGATTATTATTGGCGATATGCGCTACTTGTAGATCATCCAGTGCAGCAAGGGAGCGAATCCGAAGCGGACGGCGTCTCACAGGCGAAGCAAGGGAGTGAAGCCGAAGGGCATGCTTCGCAAGGGAAGCAAGGAGAAGTGTCGACATGGAGTGAGGTGCGGCGGTTCACTGTACCAGTGGGATTACCCGAGACACCGCTACCTTCCCGGGCGCAGCGGTACGTTTCCACAGACACGTCTCACCCACGGCTGTGGCTTGGTGAGCGTGGGCTGAATGCACTTGCCGATGGTGTTGCGTCCGATTCCGCGTATTGCGGCTGGGATGCATTTATGGCAAATTCCGTGGAGCCGTGGGCCAACCGTGAGCCCATTCGCGAACCGCAGCCGTACCCGGAGAACAAACGTGTCGCAGCACTCTGGAGACAAATGTACATTGACTGTCAGGAAGTGTTATATGCGATTCGTCATCTGAGTATCGCTGGACGGGTACTTCGAGACGAACGGCTGCTTGAAGCGGCGAAAACCTGGCTTTTGCATGTGGCAGCTTGGGATACGGAGGGAACGACCTCCCGCGATTATAATGACGAGGCGGCCTTTCGGGTTGCCGCTGCGCTCGCTTGGGGTTATGACTGGTTGCATGATGAGTTGAACAGTGAAGAGCAGGAAGTGGTAAGGTGCAGTTTGCTACGGCGGACAGAACAGGTAGCCCAGCATGTGATGGTCCGCTCGAAGATTCATCATGTACCCTATGACAGCCATGCGGTGCGTTCATTGTCTTCCGTGCTTGTGCCCTGCTGTATGGCCTTGTTGCATGAGGAGCAGCAGGCAGTAGAGTGGCTGGATTATGCAATCGATTATTATGCCTGTCTGTACTCTCCTTGGGGAGGCAGTGATGGGGGATGGGCCGAAGGCCCGATGTATTGGACAACAGGCATGGCCTATGTGACCGAAGCGATGAATTTGCTACGGAACTATGCGGGTATCGACTTTTTCCGTCGACCATTCTTCCAGCGTACCGGGGATTTTCCGTTCTACGTCTATCCGCCTGATGCACGGCGCGCCAGCTTTGGGGACCAGTCTACGCTGGGTGATCCGGTAAACTTGAAAACAGGTTATCTTGTGCGCCAACTGGCTGGGGTTACAGGCAATCGCTGGTACCAGTGGTATTTTGAGCGTGTACGTCAATCAGACCCGGGGACCGAGGGAGCTTTTTATAACTACGGTTGGTGGGACTTTAACTTTGACGAATTAGTATACCGCCACGATTATCCGCAGGTGGAGGAAGAGTCGCCTGTGGACATCGAGCCGCTGAAGTGGTTCCGTGATGTAGGGTGGGTAGCCATGCATCACCGGATGGATGATCCGGATGAGCATATCATGCTGCTTCTCAAGTCAAGCCGTTATGGCTCGATCAGCCACAGTCATGCGGATCAGAACAGCTTCACTTTGCATGCGTTTGGTGAGCCGCTCGCCGCGGATACCGGCTATTATATCGCGCACGGCAGCTCCTTCCACCGGGAATGGCGCAGGCAGACACGCTCCAAAAACAATTTGCTGATTGGCGGAGAAGGGCAGTATGCCGAGAACAATAAAGTGCTGAATATGGCTGCAACCGGACAAATCGAAGAGGCCTATTGGCGGGATGGCGATGGTTATGTTCGCGCATTGGCGACCGATGCCTATGCCAGCAGCGTACCCCATGTGAAACGTGTTGTACGAGAGATTCATTTTCTGCAATCATCCTATTTCGTCATTGTGGACCATATTGACTTGGAGAAACCAGACAGCGTTCAATGGCTGTTCCATGCACTGCACCCGCTAGAGCTGAAAGGGCAGAGCTTCCGTCTGAACGGTACTAAGGCGGGGCTTGAGGGGACATTTGTATATGCTTCCTCCGGTGAGCTGACGCTCAGCCAGACGGATCAATTCGCAGAGGTGGACCCGGCAGAGTACGAAGGGTTGGACAGACATTATCATCTGAGTGCGGAAACGCGGCCTGCCACAAGTCATACAATTGTAACGCTGCTTGTACCCTATAAGATCGAGGAGCCGAAGTATGTCCCTTATTTCATCGATGACCAGGATCACGGTATCCATCTCTATTTTACCGACAACGGTGTAACAAAGAAGATCGAGGTATCCAAGACGTACTAGTAAATGCTGACCTAAAGAAAACGCAATCTCATCTAAAACATCCCCATTGTTGCAGGCGGTGGGGATGTTTTACTATCTATATGAAAGCGCTTCACCGACAGGCGATACCTAAACCTAAATCAGGATGAAAAGAGGGGTAGCATGAAAAAGTGGATGGTCACAGGCATGGCGCTATTGCTGGCGGCAACCTTCATGGCGGGATGCAGCAAGGGAAGCGGGGCGGAATCCGGTGAGAATGGGGGAGACGGCAAGACAAGGTTCTCCATGTCACTGCGAACGCTGGCGTATACGTATGTGGAGAAGTCACCGGACATCAACCAGGATAAATGGGTGAAAAAGCTGGAGGAACTGACCAATAGCGATCTGAAAATCGTGCTCGTGCCTCATAAGGAATATGAGCAGAAAATGGTCCAAATGTTTGCCACCAATGATATTCCTGATGTGGTGCAGGGTGATGGCGGCGTCAACGGCAAGGAGATGGCCGGTTCGGTCGAAGCCGGAGTATTCCAGCCGCTGGATGAGCTGTTGCAGCAGTATGGGCAAGATTTGCTGAAAGCCGTGCCGAAGGAAGCCTGGGACCAGGTCACCCATGACGGCCAGATCTATGCCATCCCCGAATATTTATCCAATCCATCCCGCCGGGCAACCTGGATTCGTAAGGATCTGCTGGATCAAACGGGATTGCCTGTGCCCACCACGGTGGAGGAAACATTGGAAGTGCTACGTGCCTTTAAAAAGCTTGGCGTGGAGAATCCATATATGGGGCGTGAAGATTTCAAATATGCGGATACCTTCTTTGGTGCCTATGATGTGCAGCAGTTCCTGTCCATGATGGAGCAGCAGGGCGACCAGATTGTACCCAAGTTCATGGATAACGAAAATATGCAGCAAGCCCTGACGGTTTATAAGACGATGTACGAAGAAGGGCTGATTAACAAAGAGTTTGCGACCATCAATTCGACGGTATTCAAAAATACAATTCTCTCCGGTAAGGCGGGCATGTGGTCCATGAACGCCAACGAACTGATTCAATGGGAGAAGCAGATTAAAGCGTCGGTTCCCGATGCCAAAATCGAAATTATCCCTTCCCCTGTTGGTCCGGACGGTAAAGGTGGTTATTATCTGTACGGTCCGGTGACACGTGCCTACTTTATCAATAAGGATGCGGCTGATCCGGCTTCCATTATCCGTTTTTTTAACTGGATGGTTTCCGATGAAGCAGAGAAGTTTTTCACGTACGGCACGGAAGGAGAAACCTACACAGAGGATAATGGCGTCATTTCTTACACCGCTCCAACGGATTCCGCTGGCGTGGATGAAGAGCGTTACCGTCAGTCTTTCTTATGGTTTGTTCAGGACACAACGTACAATAAAGGCTCGTTATCGCTGACAGAAGAAGGCAGGAAACTGATGAATATTTACGATACGATTTTAGCCAAAGAAGGCCGGGATGGCATCAACTTTGATCCACGGTTGGAGGCCTTTGTGCAGAATCCCGAGATTGCTCCCAATTCGGATACACCTCCTCAAGTATTGCTCACACACATGATCAAGATGGTTTACGGTAAGGAGCCCATCTCCGATTGGCCGAAAGTGGTTGAGGAATGGAAATCCAAAGGTGGCGATCAGGCCATCGAGGAAGCTACGGAGAAATTTAAGAAGGGTGAGGGAGTGTCAGCCCCGCGTCGCTAACTATATAAGTTGAACAATACATTTACACGATCACAGCGATCGGAAGGTTGTTCTGTCATTGGAATGGCAAGTCAGCTGAATACGGAGGGATACAAATGAAAGACTTGTTCAAAACGTGGACGAAGCGGGCTGTACTTGTTGCCATATCTTTCATACTCATTACCGGTATCGCCATTCCTGTGCATGAAGTCCGGGCGATGGAAGACGATATTCCTCATTCTGTTATCCATGCTGCACAGGAAGAAAATATCCCGGAACCCGAGGGGCCCGAACTGGAGATTTACGCGGAAAACTTTGATGATCCCGACAATTTTGGCTCTACGGGCGGAATTGCATTGAAGGCACCATGGCGTCAGGACGGTGCGGGCGGGAGCAAGGCCAAAACGTCTTCTTCAACAACCGCACCATCCCAACCCAACATGGTCAAGATAGATGGAACCGATGCACTCGCGCTGCCACTTGATCTGACCGGATACGGAAACATCCGGCTAAGCTACTACACAAGAGCTTCCTCCTATATAAGCGGAAACGTGATTATTGAATGGTCGAAGGATGGAGGAATTTCCTGGACGACGTTGGAGACGTTTCAACTTCCCCCAGGAACTCCAGACATGAAGAATAAGGAAGGCAATACCTTAAAAAGCTGGACGCTGGGTTCCGAAGCGAACAATAACAGTACAGTGAATATTCGATTTCGGACAGGAGATACCATGCAGGCCAACATGTATATCGACAATGTTGCCATTTACGGTCAGGTCATTCCGGGAATAACGCCTGCCCCTTTCCCAGTGCCGCCTGGAGAAGAGAATACTGAGTTTACGCCACCGCTAGGAGTGACTTTATACGAGGATGTGGAGATTGGCATGGCTGGTGGGCGGGCGATGTATTCATCCATTGCCGTTCCCGAGACAGCGGCAACTGAACCGATGCCAGTTATGATCTATATTCACGGAGGTGGGTGGAATCACGGGGATCGGAAGCAGGCATTGAACTCCATATGCAATTATGTACTCAAACGTGGTTACATCGGTGTATCTCTGGACTACCGGCTCACGCCTGAGGCGCCTTTCCCTGCCCAGATTCAGGATGTCAAACTTGCTATCCGATATTTGCGGGCCCATGCCGCCCAGTACAATCTGGACCCAAGTCGTATCGGAGTCTGGGGATCATCTGCGGGCGGTCACCTGGCCGCATTACTTGGGACCACGGGGGACCTGGTCGCTGGTGATCCCGTCGTGCTTGATACAGGAGTCACGGTAGAGGTACCGGATCTCGAAGGTTCTGGCGGCTGGCCTGAGTATTCGGACAAAGTGCAGGCGGTTGCCGACTGGTACGGACCCGCTGATTTTACGACGACATTTGCCAATAACTATAGCTCGGTCACGGCTCTGCTTGGCGGTCATCGCGCATTGGATGTACCGGAACAGGCCAGACTTGCGATGCCGGGCACGTATGCCTCACCGGATGATCCACCGTTCTGGATTCGCCACGGGGATGCTGACGCCACCATTCCATACACGGACAGTGTTACTTTTGCAGAGCAGCTTCAATCTGCGGGTGTGCCGATTGTGGATGTGAAGATTGTACCCGGTCAGGGCCATGGATTTACAGGTACAGCTTCCGAGAATGCCAATGCGGAGGCATGGGCCTTCTTGGATGAACATGTGAAGAACCGGATCGTTACGGAGCCAATTATTTTCAAAAGAAATCCCGCAGACACTTCTTATGTAGATGAAGAAGAACGACCGTTGATGGAGAAGGTCATCGCCAGCAAGCTGCCAAGCGACGATGCGGCGATTGATAGCAGCAAGCCTGATCTGAATTTCAATCAGGCTACAGGTTCCAGCACCGGATTACTAAGTATTTCTTCGACTACTTCCACCAAGAAATATGTATATCTCAAATTTGATATGACCGGAAATGAGCCGGAAGGAGATCGTTATCAACTGCGGATTGCAGCGAAGAAAGGCACTTCGAATACCGATACGGAGTTGTCCCTTTACGGTTTGGATGCCACAGACTGGAGTGAATCATCACTAACCTGGTCGAATGCTCCCGTCCAAAGTCTGAGCGAAGCTTCGCTGCTGGGCACATTCCAGGTCACGGCAGATCGGAATGGAAGTCCGGCAGTTTATGAAGTGGATGTAACCGATTATGTGAAGGAACGTGCAGATGTTGGGCAAGTGGCATTTTTGCTCGCGGATGCGGGATCAACAGGTGTTTCCGTTAACGTCTATACCAAGGAAGCCAACGGAACGAGCAATCCGCGTCCGCAGTTATCTGTCATTGCTTTAATCGAAGAAGGCAGTGACGCGCAGTCACCAGAATGGGAGCAGGGAGCTGAACTGGAGATTCGCAACTGGGGAACGGATTTTGCGGAACTGAGATGGCCTGCTGCCAGTGACGATACGGCTGTATCTGCCTACCGAATTTATCGTGATGGAGTTCTGCTGAGCGAACAAGGTAAGCAGTCATTCCGGGACAGCGGACTTGAAGCGGAAACACCATATACATTTCAAGTGAGGGCGATTGACGAAGCGGGCAACGTCAGCAGTGCTTTATCAACCGAAATGAAAACCCTTGACGGCCCGGTATCATCCCTGCCTGTGGCTTCCGTCACGGCAAGTGGCAGCGACGGCAACCTGGCGACCAATACCCTCGACAATAACAGCTATACACGCTGGTCTGTTGCAGGAGAGGGGCAATGGATCACATTTGATCTGGGGCAGGTACAGCCAGTGGGTTATGTTGGGATTGGTTTTTACAAAGGGGATATCCGAAAGACATCTTTTGAGATGGAATCGTCTGTTGACGGTGAGCAGTGGACCCAGATATTTAATGGCGAAAGCAGTGGAGATACAACCGAAATGCAGGCGTTTGATATCCCGGACACTTCTGCACGTTATGTGCGAATCACCGGACGTGGCAATTCCGATGGAAGTATTTACACAAGTCTGAGCGATGTGCATCTGTATGCCCCTTTTGCAGGGGGAGGGACACCTGTGGCTCTGATTCCATACATCGTGCCCCAACCACCTGAAGGGACGATGCCCTTTATCGCACCAGGTCTGACGGAAACAGATGGCACACCACATGCTGTCCATGCTCCACATGCCGTGACCGGACGTACAATTGATGTACGGGATTATGGAGCAGATCCTGCTGACAACACGAGTGATGACCGCCCTGCTATACAGGCTGCGATGGACGAAGCCAACGTTGGGGATGAAGTGTTTTTACCTGATGGAGTGTACAATTTGTTATCCGGGCCGGATTTGAGCACCAATCTGATGCTCAAATCCGGAGTGAATCTGAGAGGTGAGAGCCGTGAAGGAACTGTGCTCAAGACATCGCTGAATCAGGTGACGGGAAGTGCCGTTCTGAAAGCATCGGCTCAGCATAGCATTCTCGTATCCAACATGACCATAACTTCAGTCTGGTCCGGCAGCTACACGACCGATCATCAATCCAATAACCCCTCCGCAGGAGGGCCGGATAGCATGATCCATATCGCCAATTATGGCGAGGCACCATCGTATGACATTACGATTGACGGCGTAATTGTGGAGAAGTTCAAACGAATGGCGATCCGCATTGAGCACAGCCGCGATGTTGTTGTGAAGCATGCAACCTTCCGCAATGCAACAGATCTGGGCCCTGGAGGTTCAGGTTATGGCATTTCGATTCAGGGAACGGCCAAGACCGATCGGCTCGGATTTGACAATGATACATTATGGAACGTGGTGGAGGACAGTACATTTGAAGGTCCCTATCTCAGACATGGAGCACTGATTCAGTTTGTGGCTCATAATAACGTGTTACGTGGCAATACGTTTAACGGAACAAAGTTGGACGCCATCGACCTTCATGGTGAACTGGAGTATTTGAATGAAATCTCCGGCAATGTCATTACGGACGTATTGACAGGCGCAGGGATTGGGCTCGGCAATACCGGGGGTTCGGCTCCCAGCAACCACAGCAAGTCTGGCAAAGGGAACTACATTCATGACAACACAATTACGAACAGTCGAATTGGTATTTCGGTAACCATGGGTACCCCCGATACCCTAATTGAGGATAATCTCATCGAGAATACTAAAGTGATTGCAGAGGCAGCGGGGATCAAAGTGTTGAACGGACCGGGCACGGTGATTCGCGGCAATATAATTCGTAACAATACGGCGAGCGGTTACTGGGGTGTGAGGCTTGAGCGCGACAAAGGTGATGCCGGAGCAGGCAATATCGGCGAAGGGGACCCTGAGAATGTGTGGATTGAAAATAACCTTATTGAAGGGAATGCAAACGGAATCGGCCTCTTTGCCGGAGTAAACATTCTAATGAAGGCCAACATTTTAAACAACATGAATGAGGACTACTACAAAGCAGCAGGTGTTACAGTTACCGAGTTATAAAGAATCAGAACAAGTGGCCTGGCAGGCGTCTATATAAGTTGAAGCTCAATATTACACCATACTGCAATCGGAGTGATAAGGTGTAACATTTATAGTTCAACTTATGTAGCCTGATGGGCTACTTTTTGTTATGAATCCTTAATTTAAGATTCACTAAAGGTTCGTCCTATTCACAACAGGCTGCCGATTCTGTCCATGAACAGCTCAAGTCGGTAGAGCAGATCAAGGCATCTGCGGCTATTTTGTCTGATGTGTCGACAGAGCTGCAGGCCTCACTTAGTCCGTTTAAGATTTAATATCTGTTACAATAGGGAAAAGGAGGGACTTCATATGGCCCCTGATAAAACAAAACTTTTCCCGAATGAGAATATTCGTACGGTATGTTACATTCAAAACCTGCCGCCGCGTTCCAACGTGGACATCGGTGATTATACGTATTATAGTGACAACACAAATCCGCCAGAGCAATTCTATGACCGGATACAGCATCATTATGACTTTATTGGTGATCGCCTGGTCATTGGCAATTTCTGTGCAATTGCGGAAGGTGTGACATTCATTATGAATGGCGCGAATCATCGGATGGAGGGTATGACCACGTATCCGTTCAACATTTTTGGTGGAGGATGGGAGCGTGTGACACCTACACTGGAACAACTTCCATATAAGGGTGACACGGTACTGGGGAACGATGTATGGCTTGGACAAAATGTAACGATCATGCCTGGTATCACGATTGGAGACGGGGCAATCGTTGCCTCCAATTCAACCGTTGTTAAGGACATTGAACCCTATACGATTGTTGGTGGTAATCCAGCCAAGACTGTTAAAAAGCGTTTTGACGAAGAGACGATTGCACTGCTGCTGGAATTGAAGTGGTGGGATCAGGATGAGGAATGGCTGGATACGCATTTGGAACGTCTTGTCTCTACATATGATCTACAGATCTTGCGCGAGCTTCTGAACAGCAAATAGGCTGGATGTGCATTGTGCTTAAAAGACAAATAAGCTGGTTCCTGACGGAGCCGGCTTCCAAGCAAATCAGGCCCTGGACCGTTTTGAGCGGATCAGGGCCTCTTGTTGTCCAAGATGAAATGTTAATTTAACGGGTGGGTGGTCGTAGGGTACAATCAGACTTTGTTGATGGGGGCTTCAAATGAGTGTGATTTTCTGTATGATCCGAGTTTGTCTGTTTGCCTGAATAAAAGTTAATGATATCATCAACGGTAGTAAACACGACATTTAAATCCATATTATCATTGTGTGTTTGAATAAAAACCTCTTTTCAATAAGTTGTTGCGTTGTTTAATTTAAAGCTTCTTTCATGCTTAAGCCTGCTGTGAATACAGGAACTTTACCTGCAGGTAGTTGAATTTCTTTGCCTGTTTTCCGGCTTCTTCCCGTTCTTGCCTCACGCTTCTGCACTTCAAATTTCCCGAATCCGACCAGTTGAACTTCTTTGCCTTCTTTGAGAGCTTCGAGAATCGAGTCCAGTACAACGGTTACAGCTTTTTCAGCATTCTTCTTGGAGAAACCGCCAGCCTTAGCTACTTCTGTGATCAATTGTTCTTTATCCATGGGGAATACCTCGCTTTCATTCTTGGGATGTGGAAACTTTGCTGTGACACATATGTGTAAATAAAAAGCTGCCTTATTAATAAGGCAGCTTTCATATAATTAAAGTTTAGTAACGTTCTCAGCTTGTGGTCCACGGTTACCTTGAGTTACTTCAAATTGAACGCGTTGACCTTCGTCCAAAGATTTGTAACCTTCACCTTGAATTGCACTGAAATGAACGAATACATCTGTTCCTTCTTCAGTTTCGATAAAGCCGAATCCTTTATCCGCGTTGAACCATTTCACTGTACCTGTTTGCATGTGATTCCTCCAAAAAATAAGTTTTTAGCCGATCATTATGACGAGTATAATTTAAAATTGACACTCACCTGGTGCATTTAAACCACGAACTTGATGTCCGCTAATGTATCGATTAATATGATAATACCATGTCCGCTAATATAAGTCAAGATTTGGAGGTATTTTCTAATGAATCAGTCATCAGGGGTTTCGGTGCAGCGGGAACCGACAGTAGAGGAATTCATACATATGCTTGCTAAAGAGGGGGAATTGCATCCCAAAACCGTGAAGGAATATGCAAGTGATCTGAAGCACTTTATCGAATGGTACAAGGAAAGCACCATGCTCAGCGCAGAGTTTTCACTGCGAATTGAAGATGTGGATACATCCACTTTAGTCAGTTATCGTGAAGATGCTCACCAAGTTATGTTATTGAAACCAGCCACCATTAACCGGAGATTGATTACGCTGAAGCGTTTTTTCAAATGGGCTGTCTTGGAATCCAGGCTCAGTCATGACCCTTCCAAACCATTAAAATTCATTCCGGAAGACAAAGTAAGTCCACGCCGAATGACATTGGAAGAAGAGCAGGCATTCCTCGCAGCAGTGGAGTACGGTAATTCCCTTCGTGATCAGACCATCCTGACCCTTATGTTTCACACGGGCTTGCGAACGATGGAAGTATGCAACCTCAAGCCTCATGATATCGAACTTGGTAGACGAAGCGGTCACCTGACAGTGAGCGCCGATAAACGCAACGTGCAACGTAAGATCCCTATGAATATGCAGTGTGTTGTCATGTTGAATCAGTACTTATCTGATCTTGCTACCGATCGTGCGTATCTTTTTCCTTCAGAGAAGACAAATGATCGTTTAACGGAGAGAGCATTGCGTCACCTGATTAAAAAAGTAATGATAACAGCAGGGCTGGAAGGACTGAGTTCACACGACCTGCGTCATCGTTTTGGCTACGCCATGGCTGAGCATACGCCACTGCACCGTTTGGCCGAGATAATGGGACACACCAACCCAGATACAACAATGATTTATTTTAAAGCATTAAGTACGAATCATCGTAAAGAACAAGAATGAATTCTGAATTATAGTCAGAATCAAAACACCTCTTAATTAGAAGTACTTCGAAATTTTCCGTGTTTGTATTACTTTAACCTACCTTTAGCATTCATATACGATCCTTCACATTTCACTTAGGCACTGCCCGACAGGGTTGCCTTACCTCTAACAAAGAAAGCGATTACATATCCCTGATAATATTGTATATTATGATGGCAACCTTGGAACAGATCAACATGATCCTGTGCATTTTGCTTCAATTCGGTGACAGAAAGAAATCAAATGATTCACAATGCTACATATATATTCGTTGATAGGGCATAAGGCCGTCATCAAAAGGGAGGAATCCAAACGTGTACCGGGTACTGCTGGTGGATGATGAAGAAGATGTGCGTGAAGGACTTGTTGTAGAGGTCGATTGGGAAGCGCTCGATCTGCGGATTGTCGGTTTGGCTGAGAATGGGCGGGAAGCATTGGAGATGGCGGAGCGGGTGGAGCCGGACATTGTGGTGACGGATATCAGCATGCCATTCATGAATGGTCTGGAACTCGCACAAAGATTGAGGAAACGTAATCCACTCGTGAAGGTGGTCATTTTGACTGGATATGATGAATTTGATTATGCGAGGCAAGCCATCTCGTTAAGTGTGGATGAATATCTGCTGAAGCCGTTCTCGGCAGGGCATCTCACCGAACTGCTCACAAGACTGCGCGCCCAGATGGCGGCTGAAGTGGCTGAGCGTGAAGATGTACAGCAGCTGCGTGAGCACTATCATACCAGTTTGCCTTTATTACAGGCAGATCTGATGGCGACCTTGCTCCATCGACAGAAATCCTCAACATATATTCATAGTAAAGCCAAACAATGCGGATTGGATCTGACAGGAGAACGTTATGGGGTGTCCGTATTGACACTGCATATGGATGGAGATGTGCAGAAGGAGAAGTCTGAGGGAGTATTCAGCGAGCCTTCACAGCGACATAACCCAACAACATCCGAGGTAGCGGACCAGTCTGAGATATTTGTTCCCGGAGGTTCCTTGCGTCAATCTGAGGATGCTGAGCTGAAACGCTTTGTTGCACTTAACATTGCGGCAGAAGTTTGGGCGGAGCATGGGGCTGGTCATGCCTTTATGCATCAGGAGACGATTGTTCTGCTCTATGTGGATCGTACGGGCGGTACAGATGGAGCGAAGCGACAACAGAAGGCATTGGAAAATGTGATGCGCAGCATCAACCACTATTTACGTATCCCGGCTACGGTGGGCTCTGGTCAGATTGTGGATACACTCGCGGATGTGAATCATGCCTATGAAGATGCCCTGCTGGCATTGGATTATCGGCTTGTGCCCGGGACAGATTCAATCATATACATTGCGGACGTCGAGCGACAGACGGCGGGCAAGTTGCGTTTTGATGAGTTGAAACAGCAGACGCTGACACGATGCCTGAAGGCAGGTACACAAGCAGAGCTGGAGGAAGCACTGGCGATCATTTTCCGGGAAATTACAGTGGAACACGGGCGAAGTGATATTCAGCTCTATTTAATTGAAGTATTAACAACAGTATGGAAGGCAGCACAGGCATCAGGAGAAGCGATGGAAGACATCTTTGGTGCAGGGTTCCAGTTGTATGCGGATTTGTTCCGACTGCCGGGACTTACTGAGGCACAGAAGAAGGTACAGGAGGTCTGTCTACTCGTGCAACATCGCATTGCGAGCGGACGCCAGCATGTATACAAAGATATTGTCGAGCAGGCGTTAGTCTTCACGAAAGAGCATTATGCCGACCCGGACCTGTCCATTCAGAAGGTGTGCGGGCATTTGCATATCAGCTCCGGTTATTTTTGTGGCATTTTCAAAAAAGAAGTACAACTTACCTTCCTGCAGTACCTGATGCAGATCCGAATGGAGGCAGCGCGTGAGCTGCTTCGCTCGACCGAGCTGAAGTCGTTTGAGATTGCGGAGCAGGTTGGCTTTGCCGAACCCAATTACTTCAGTTTTTGTTTCAAAAAACATATTGGCGTCTCGCCCAAAGAATATCGTAAACAGGCTTCCCAGGCGGCAAGTGAAGGTTCAATCCGATGAAGTTCTTGTCCAGATGGGTGAAATCCATGGGAGTTCAATTACGCTCTCGTCTGCGTTCGTCCAGAGTCAGCAGTATCCGGTTTATTATTACATGGTCCTTTTCCGTCTTCATCGTCTTGGTGCTAACCATCATGGCGATGCTTCTGCATGACAAGTTCACGCAGGCTGCCGAGCGAAGTGCGGAACTCACGACGAGACAAATTGTGGATCAGGTCAGTTATAACCTGGAGGATTACGTCCGCAGTATGTCGCATCTGTACCGTGCCATTGAGGAACACATGCTGCGTGACGGGACATGGGAAGGGGAACTGGTGGACAAACAGCTTGACACACTGCTCAGCAGTCGTGAAGATATCATCTCGATTACTCTGCTTGATTCCACGGGGAAATTGCTCAAGAACCGACCTACAGCCGAATTAAAAACCAGCGCCCATGTGACACAGCAAGGGTGGTTTCAGTCTGCGCTTCGTGTGCCGGATCACCTGAGTTTCTCGTTACCTCATATTCAGAACATGTACACAGGCCCATATAAATGGGTCGTTTCCATGAGCAAAGGCATAACGATACGGCAAAATGGTCAGGATCGGCAGGTTATCCTGCTGGTCGATATCAATTTCAAACAGATGGATGAACTGAGCCGTCGGGTCAGTCTGGGGCAACGAGGATACGTGTATATCATCGATGAGAGTGCGGGCAATATCGTGTACCATCCGCAGCAACAATTGATGTATATGGGACTCAAAAGCGAGAATATCGAACAGGCTTTGGTGGCTTCCGGCAGTTACGAAGATGAAGCAGATGGGCAGAAAAGGCTGAATACCGTAAAGTCCGTTGCCAATATCGGGTGGAAAATCGTCGGTGTTGCTTATTTGGATGAGATTATGACAACGCGTCAGGAAGTGAACGGATATCTCATTCGTGTATTGGTCGTTGTACTGGTACTGGTCATTCTTGTCTCGCTGTTCTTATCCTCCAGTCTGACTCGTCCGATTCGGCGAATGGAACGTAAAATGAAGGCCGTAGAGCGCGGGGATTTCAACGTGGAGTTGCCTATTGAAGGGCCGCTGGAGGTGGAACGTCTATCTCGTCGCTTTAATCTGATGGTCAATAAAATTCGCACCCTGATGGATGAGATCATCCATGAGCAGGAACAGAAGCGGCGTCTGGAGCTGGAAGCCTTGCAGGCTCAGATTAATCCACATTTTCTATATAATACGCTGAATTCAGTAGTGCGAATGGTAGGCATGAGTCGCAATGAAGAAGTGATTACGATGATCACGTCTCTCTCGCGCCTGTTCCGTATCAGCCTTAGTCAAGGTAAGACGATCATTACGATCAGGGAAGAGCTGGAACATGCGCAGCATTATTTGACGATTCAACAGATGAGGTTCAAGCGCAAATTCAACTTTACGATTAAGGCAGATGATACGCTTCTGGATTGCCTGACATTGAAGCTGGTGCTCCAGCCCTTGATTGAGAACGCCATTGTTCATGGCATCGAGTACCACATGGACGAAGGAAGTATTGAGGTTGATGTTTATCGTGAGGACAACAAGCTGGTGTTTCGCATTACAGATAATGGGGTCGGCATGACGGAAGAACAGATGTCGGGATTATTAAGTGGTCGTCCTGTGGTCAAAAGCGGTGCAGGCTCCGGCGTAGCGGTACGCAACGTACATGACCGAATCCGGCTCTATTATGGGGAGGCATATGGCCTTGAATTTGCAAGTGAGTTGGAAGAAGGCACCACGGTCTGGGTTCGGATTCCCATTCAATCGCAGCAGAAGGAGGGCGAGCCTAATGACAGACAATAAGGAGAATAGGGGCGATATCCACAGCCACAGAGTTGTAGGGTCATACATTCGTACGTTTTGGAAAAAGGTTGCTGCGAGCTTCCCTGGAATCCGGAAATGTCGGTTAGTAACCCAGACAGCTGCAAGCTGCTGTCTGCTCATATGCAGCGCCTGTGTCTTATCGAGTCCCGATACTACGGCATCACCGCCACGTATCGCGCTGATTACGCCAGCTGGGACAGGGGAACTTGCGGAAGCTATCCGGCTTGGTGCCGAAGCGGCTGCCAAAGAGAACGGGGCCGAACTGATTACCGTGGAAGCATACCCTTCCGATGGTGATGTGTACACGCCTGCCATTCTGGACTCTGCTGGAAGTCAGATGCAGATCAAACAGGCAAATATCAACAGCCATACGTTGTCTCGCAGTGGGCGAGAGCAGGCTCAAGTGAAGGCCGCCGCATCGGCTCTGAAGCAGGGGGCATCAGCTCTATTGGTTGATCCCCTAAGTGAAAAGGCACTTAGTGACATCATTCAGGAGGCACAGACAACAAATTCCGATGGAACCATTGTTCCTGTCATTGTGCTTAACGATGAATTTCCCGTGAAAGGCATCACCAGTTTCATCTCAATGGATAATGTTGAGGCGGGAAGACAGGCCGGGCAGGCTATGGCGGAGCTTTTGGAAGGGAAAGGACATGTAGCTTTATTAGGCCCCGATCCTCTTAATTCTGGTCTTATTCAGAGAGAGCAGGGAGTTATGGAAGCCTTGGTACAGTATCCTAATATTCAAGCGGAACCCAAATCGATATGTAATACACGGGATGGATGTTGGCAGACTGCGAAGCAATTGCTGGACCAGCAGGAGGTGGATGGCTTCATTACTCTTCAGGAACCTGCTTCTCTGGGAGCAGCCGATGAACTGAATCGACGCAAATCTGCGGAAAAGGTAAGGATTGTTGGGTTTGGCAGTGAACAACAGCAACTGGAGCAATTGCAAGAAGGGGTCTTTGATCATCTCATCGTCCAGAATGGATACAGTGCAGGTTATCTGGGATTGAATCAAGCCGTTGCGCGGCTGAACAATCAACAGGTGCAAGCGAGAGTGTTACTTGAGACCAAGCTGGTTAGTACAGACAATATGTTCTGGATGGATAACCAGAAGCTGTTGTTTCCTTTTGTACAATGAACCAATGCTGGAACGAGTGCCGGAACGAATACTGAATGAAGAAATTAAGGTGTTTGTTTAACTTGAGGAAGATTTCGATAGAACAGGTGAAGATATTGTATTCGAATTTAATGTAAACCCTTTCATAATAAAGACATCGGTGAAGCCGAATGAACTTGGGGGAGGTCATTAGGATATGAAGAAAACATGGATGACACTGTTGATTACGGCATGTATGGTTGTGGCGGCGGGGTGTAGCAGCGGCGGAGACAGTGCAGGTGGAAGTACGGGAACAGATACAGGAGGCCAGACAGCAGCCGGTACGGAAACGCCAAAGATTGGTGTCGCCATCTACAAATTTGACGATACATTCATGACGGGTGTACGTAATGCGATGACCGCAGCAGCGGAAGGCGTTGCGACTTTGGATATCGTGGATAGCCAGAATGCACAGCCGACCCAGAATGAGAAAGTGGATCTGTTTGTGTCCAAGAAATACAATGCAATGGCCGTGAACCCGGTGGACCGGACGGCGGCAGGTGTCATCATTGACAAGGCTAAGGCAGCGAACATTCCAGTGGTATTCCTCAACCGTGAGCCAGTAGCTGAAGATATGAACAAATGGGATAAAGTGTACTACGTAGGAGCAAAAGCGGAGGAGTCCGGTACGATCTCCGGTCAGCTGATTGTAGATTACTGGAAAGCACATCCGGAAGCGGACAAAAACGGCGATGGCAAACTGCAATACGTCATGCTGAAAGGGGAACCGGGTCACCAGGATGCAGAGCTTCGGACCAAATATTCGGTTCAGGCGATCCAGGATGCCGGAATCGAAGTGGAAGCACTGGCGGAAGACACGGCGATGTGGGACCGGGTGAAAGGTCAGGAGAAAATGCAGGCGTTCCTGGCTTCCCATGGTGACAAGATTGAAGCCGTTCTCGCAAACAATGATGACATGGCCTTGGGAGCCATCGAGGCATTGAAAGCAGCCGGATACTTCAAAGATGGCAAATCCATGCCGGTGGTAGGTGTGGATGCAACAGCTCCAGCCATTCAGGCTCTCCAGGATGGCACAATGCTGGGCACGGTGCTTAATGATGCCAAGAATCAGGGTGCGGCCACGGTGGCACTGGCTTCCGTACTTGCCAAAGGTGAGACACCAACAAAGGAAAATACCAAATACGACATTACAGATGGTAAATACGTCTGGATTGCATACAAGAAGATTACAAAAGACAACATCGCCGACGCCCAATAACAGCACGAGACAGGGACGTCCGACATTCGGGTAGCGTCCCTTTTTTGACGGTCATATGGAAGGGAGGAACCAAGATGGAGTCACCTTACCTGCTGGAGATGAATGGAGTTTCCAAAGCATTTCCGGGTGTGCAAGCACTAAGTCAGGTCACATTGAAAGTAAAGCCGGGGACGGTTCACGCCTTGATGGGAGAGAATGGAGCGGGGAAATCCACACTTATGAAATGTCTGTTCGGCATGTATCACCCGGATGAAGGAACGATACGTATCGAAGGAAAGGATGTGGATATTCCAAATTCCAAAGCTGCACTTCAGCAAGGCATATCCATGATTCATCAGGAGCTGAATCCGGTCCCGCATCGTCCGGTGATGGAGAATATATGGCTGGGTCGTTTTCCGATGAGGGGAATACTGGTGGACGAGAAACGGATGTATACCGATACGCTGGCCCTGTTCAAGGACTTGAACCTGGATATTGATCCGAAGGCTCAGGCGGGAACACTGTCTGTCTCCAAGATTCAATCCATGGAAATCGCCAAGGCCGTCTCTTTTCAATCCAAAGTCATCGTCATGGATGAGCCAACTTCGTCCCTGACAGGCAAGGAAGTGGATCAGCTCTTTACCATTATTAATGAACTGCGCAGTCGCGGCGTATCCATTATCTATATTTCACACAAGATGGAGGAGATCCTGACGATCTCGGATGAAGTGACAATCATGCGTGATGGTTTCGTTGTCGGGACATGGGATGCTGCGGATCTAACGACAGATCTGATCATTACGCGTATGGTTGGCCGTGATCTGGACGAACGTTTCCCGGAACGGACGAACGTACCCGGTGAAGTGATATTAAAAGCCGAGGGTCTGACATCAAGCCAGTCCAAATCGTTTTGTGATGTATCCTTTGAGCTACGAAAAGGGGAAGTGCTTGGCATTGGCGGCCTGGTTGGAGCACAGCGGACAGAACTGATTGAGTCCTTGTTTGGACTGCGTGGACTCGTTTCAGGTACAATTTCGATTCATGGGCGCAAGGTGAAGATTAACTCCCCCGCAGCAGCGAAGCGTCATAACATCGCGTTGCTCACGGAAGAAAGAAGGGTCACAGGAATCTTCCCGGTGTTGTCGGTGTATGAGAACACGATCATTGCCAGTCTGGGGCGCTACCGAAATCGTGTGGGCTTGCTGGACGAGAAAAAGGGCCGCGAAGAGGCACGTGAGCAGACGCAGAAGTTCAGAACCAAAACGCCTTCAGTTAACACGCTGATTCGAAACCTGTCTGGCGGTAATCAGCAGAAAGTTCTGCTGGCCCGTTGGTTATTGACCGACCCAGAGATTCTGCTGCTGGATGAACCGACACGTGGAATCGATGTAGGAGCCAAGTTTGAGATTTACACCATTATTACGGAACTGGCTCGTCAGGGCAAAAGCATTATCATGATTAGCTCAGAGATGCCCGAACTGCTGGGTATGTCGGATCGCATTATGGTGATGAGCGAAGGGCGTCTCACCGGAATCGTGGATGGAGCCGAGGCAACAGAGCAGGATATTATGAGGCTGGCCGCGCAGCAGCGGATGGCTTAGTCAGGAGGGAAACAGATGAACACACAGATGATCAATCAAGTGAAACAATATGTAACACAACGCGCCATCTTTATTGTACTGATCCTGCTCATTATTGGTATTGCGATTGCCGATCCGAATTTTCTGGCCTTCTCCACACTGCGGGACATCTTGCAGCAATCCTCTACACGGGCCATTATTGCGCTCGGCGCCGCCTTTATCCTTGTCACGGGCGGGGTCGATCTGTCCGCTGGACGGGTGGTTGGTCTGACAGCGGTTGTATCGGCATCGATGCTACAAATTGACGAGTATGCCAATCGCTTCTTCCCCGATCTGCCCCACTTATGGGTGGGTCTGCCGATCCTTGTCGGGATTACCGCAGGTCTGTTTGTGGGATTGGTCAATGGACTTATTGTCGCCAAATTACATGTGCCTCCTTTTATCGCAACGTTGGGTACGATGGTTGCCGTGTATGGACTGAACTCCATTTATTTTGATACGGAACCCAACCAGTCACAGCCGATCGGAGGATTGCGACCGGACTTCACTGTCATTGGCTCTGGATACATTGATCTGGGCGGGGGTTATTCCATCCCGTATATTGTCCTCATTGCTATTGCGGTGGCATTAATCTGCTGGGTGATCTTTAACAAAACACGTCTAGGCAAAAACATGTACGCGATCGGTGGCAACATTCAGGCAGCGCATGTATCCGGGATTCATGTGGCACGCAACCTGGTTGCCCTGTATGCCATTGCCGGTGCGTTGTATGGCCTGGGTGGTGTGCTTGAGGCAGCACGCACAGGTGGAGCAACAAACAATTACGGTAACATGTATGAACTGGATGCAATTGCCGCATGTGTGGTAGGCGGCGTATCAACGGCAGGAGGTATTGGAACGGTACCCGGGGTTATGGCGGGTGTGCTGATCTTCGGGGTCATCAACTATGGTCTAACGTTTATCGGTGTAAGTCCATACTGGCAGTTGATTATCAAAGGATTGATCATTGTTGCTGCGGTGGCTTTTGATATCCGTAAGTATATGGCGAAGAAATAAGATGAGCCTCAAGAGGTTACACCAGTCACTCCGATGACAGAACAACCTTCTGATCGCTGTTATCCCCAGATTTTTTGATTCCCTTCTAAAGAAGTGAAAATCTGGGGATAGCATATGCTTCCGATGCAGCTTTCTTTCAGAAAGCTTTTAGGCGAACGCTCCGCTTCTTCAGATTGGTTCTGCACTCTACGTTATCGTGTAAATAATTTGTTCATCTTATATGGAAAAGCAGCAAAGAAGCCAGCCCTCGGGATATAGAGAGCTGGCTTTAATTGTTTAACCATTGACCATCCAATCGATAACGGGGATAACTGGTCCAATGATGCATAAGAGCAACATAAATCCGGCGACGTTATAAGATACACTTGTGCCATAATGTGAACGATTTTTTTTGGCGATCAAGAAGGCTGGAATCCAGAAGAGGGCTGCTACTACAAAAGGAATGTGAAGTCCTTGAGTTCCGTTGCTATAAATAGGTATGTTTATTAAGTTAAAAAGATAATGACTGATCATAAAATTTGTTGTGCCCCATTGGAAATTAAAGGCGAGACCCATCAATAGTACGAGTAGAGAGAGCGTTCCGAGGCCCAGTGGTTTTCGTTGTGTTGTCATGTGATATCCTCCATTACCAAGTATTTATCCTAAATTAATCCATTAATGTATTGTACCACAATATTGATCTATGCGAAGAGGAATTGTTTCACTTTTGTTGATTACAATTACATCATATGTCCTATTGCCTTCATAATTTATACATTCGTGCGAATTTGGCGAGCCTCCACTAATCGACAACATCAGCTAATCATAATCGATATAATACATGTACATAAGTTGTTTGATGTGAGTTTTATGTCAAAGGGGGCGAGGCTGTTTGCTTAGTTACACGATGAAAATGGTGATATTCCCGCTAGGTTGTCTGCTTGTCATTCTGTCCTCTTATGTTCTCAGGCTTACCCCTAATATGGCAATAATGTCACTTTCGGCGACATTATTGGTAGCAAGTATTTATGGGGAGAGACGATATCCTGTGCTGCGAAAATTTCAGTGGATTTTTCTAGGGATATTCCACTATTTCAGTGAACTGAACTGGTGCAACATGCTGTATTATATGCTCATTATTTCAATGATCCAGGACAAACCAAGGTTGGCGCAGACCTTGCCGATTTCGTTGCTGCTTATGTTGCAATATACGTTGATTCGGCTTTCGTATGTGCCTGTAGATACATATGCTTTGCTGGTTTCGTTATTTGACCTGTTAACCTCGGTTGTTATCATTTTTTTGTATCATACCTTAATCAACAGTGAGGTCGAGAAGCGCAGGCTTCGGGAAAAAAATCGGTTCCTGACCCTGCATGATCCGCTTACCGGACTGTTGAATTACGAAGGTTACATGGAGGTGTTACATAAGACAGTAGAAGAGCAACGGTCTTTTTTGCTTGTCCTTTTGAACGTCAATAACTTTAGCGGCTTTAAAAAAGAGTCAGAAGATCCTTGGTGTACGGTAATCACAGGTACAGGTCAGATGATCAGCAATCATTTCACCGAGGCCTATGGCATATCCCGGTATGCAGGAGACCGATTTGCAGTCGTTTTGCCAGAGATACAGGATGTGGAAGAACGCATGTCGTCACTACTATCCGTGCAGCTTCAAGGACTCCAGGTAAGCTACAGCATCTCCCTGTACCCGGAAATGTCGGATTCGTTGCAGCACTTTATGACGGTAGCCGAGGATAGGCTACTTCAACAACAGCGCAGCAAATGGCTGAAAAATGAAGAAGAAGTATTTCGTTCCGAGAGACTAAGGGCTGTAGGTGAACTGGCCGCGGGTATGGCTCACGAAATTCGGAACCCGCTTACCGCAATTCGGGGATTCCTGCAGCTTTCCCGTGGACAAGCCTTTAATATCGCGCCATGGTATGAAGTGATTATGGGTGAGGTGACAAGAGTAACCGATCTGACGGCTGAATTTTTGCAGTTTTCCAAACCACATGCGAATCACATGAAGCCTGAACATTTGGGTCACTGCCTTGAACGAGTGATGTCTTTGACCGAGTCAGATGCGGCATCCCGAGGGCATCAAATTACGCTTGAAATGACTAATGAGCCAGTTGTAATCATCATGGATCGAGATAAAATTGTGCAGGTATTGATCAATCTGATTCGTAACGCTTTTGAAGCAATGACAGACCCTGGTGAGGTCCATATGGATTTGTTGCAGGACGGAGACGCAGTGCTCATTTCAATTACAGATACAGGAAGCGGCATTCCGGAAAATTCGCTATCCACCATCTTTAATCCATTTTATACAACCAAAGAAGAAGGTACGGGACTGGGACTTGCACTCTGCCAGAAAATTGTTCAGGATCACAATGGTAAAATTACCGTCCATAGTGAAATGGGGGTTGGTTCCACCTTCACGCTTCATCTGCCAATGGAGACATAAAGCGTATAACTGACCCAGAGATAGCAATTAAATAGTCATTAGACAAAAACATAAAAACGCCGCATGGGTCCAGAAGAACCCCGTGCGGCGTTTAATATTTCGATTAATAAGTTGATGTGTGGAGACTACATTGGTTCAGATCATTTTAGCTATATAAGAGTGTGTCTGCAAATTCAAGTAAACGATATGATGATGGAGGTCAGCGTATAAAAGTCTGAAGTTCAAGCCGGTTGATCCTGGCGAATGGGTAGTCGATTTTCTAAGGAACATAGGACGTCTTATTTGGCCTTCAAGTCCTTACTTTAATTTGTAAGAAACTTCAGACACGTTATTTCCCAACATCCCATGAAAAAACGCTGAAAATGGCTGTTTATTTGGATATAACGTGTCTCAGGTTCTTTAGATTTCTGAGGGAGCTTCAAAAGCTTGAATAAGGCGCCTCAGATTCGTTAGTTTACGCTCTTGCTCTGTTCCAACCGTGAGCTGGACGATGTCCTCAAGCCCGCCCGGCACGGAGTGGAGCTTTTCATTTGGAATAGAGAAAATCCACTTTTGTGGCATATTGATCGCTTGTTCGCACGCGAAGGACATGTTCTCCCACATTCAGGATACAGCGCAATTACTTGCTCCATACGCGCTAAGGTCCGCTTCGGCATGGAGTAACTTTGCAGAGTCGCTTTAGTTCGACTTATTGAGCTGTCCCTGATGTAACTGATAGTAGAATCCTTGTTGCTTCATCAACTCATCATGGTTGCCCCGTTCAGCGATCTGTCCATCATCAATGAAGAGAATCTGATCGGCTTCACGAATCGTGCTCAGTCTGTGGGCGATGACAAAGCTGGTACGGTCTTTCATTAAAGTGCGCATCGCTTCCTGAATGTGCATCTCCGTGCGCGTATCAATGCTACTCGTTGCTTCATCCAGAATAAGAATGGCCGGATCAGCCAGAATTGCCCGGGCAATGGTCAGCAGTTGTCGTTGTCCCTGACTCAGGTTGCTTCCCCCGGAAATGATGGGGGTGTCGTAACCTTGTGACAGTTTTCGGATGAACGAATGTGCATTCGCCAGCTCAGCCGCTTGCCTGATCTGTTCATCGGTTGCGTCGGGCTTGCCGTAGGCGAGATTGTCGCGAATGGTACCCGAGAACAGGTAGGCATCCTGAAGTACAATGCCGAGTTGCCGACGGAGTTGATCCTTCTCCAGTTCCGAGATGTTACATCCATCGATGGTAATCCGTCCGCCTGTAATCTCGTAGAAACGGGGTAACAGGTTGATAATGGTCGTTTTGCCTGCGCCGGTGGGTCCAACAAGTGCAATCATCTCACCAGGTTTTGCAGTAAAACTGACCTTCTTCAAAATCTCTCGCTCCGCACTGTATCCGAAAGAGACGTCTTCAAATACCACTTTACCTTGAATCTGGTCCAGTTGTTTCTTCTGTTCCTCTACGTATTCGCTAGGCGTATCCATAATGTGAAACACACGTTCAGCACCTGCAATTGCAGCCTGAATCAGATTGTACTGATTGGCAAGATCGTTGAGCGGCCGCTCAATCTGGCGGGAGTAAGCGAGAAAGCTGACGATCAGTCCGATGGACGTCATTTCATGATAAGCCATCCATCCACCTACAGAAGCGAGTATGGCAAACCCGATATTATTCATCACGTTCATCGTAGGTCCAACCAAACCCGAAACGGTCTGGGCCTGTGTGCTGGATGTACGCAGTTTCTCGTTCAAATTCTCAAAATGTTGATGTGCCTGATCCTGACGGTTATAAGCCGCTACGACTTTTTGTCCAGCAATGGTTTCCTGAGCATACCCATTAAGCTCACCAAGTAATTTCTGCTGGGCGGTGAAGTGTTTGCGTGTTCTTGACGCGATCAGGCGAGTGGCGATGGTAATCAAGGGTACAGTCACCAGACTGAGCAGGGTAAGCCGTACATCAAGTGCAAACATGATTGACAAGGAGCCAACGAGCAGGATGGCACTGGACATCAATTGAGTTACGCTTTGATTCAGCGTTGTAGATACGTTATCGATATCATTGGTCGCCCGGCTCATGAGATCCCCGCTTTGATTTTTATCAAAAAAATGGACAGGCAGCTCTTGTAGTCGGGAGAACAATGCATGTCGCAGATCCTTAACGGTCAGTTGGGACACACCAATCATGACATAGGATTGAGCCCACATCAGGAGTGAGCCAAGGACATAAACACTCAGCAAGAGGAGACATTCCTTCAGTAAACCCGCGGTTACCTTGGGCACGATATGTTCGTTAACGGCGCGGCCGAGAAGATAGGGTCCTGCCAGATTGAGCAGTGTTCCAAGAGCCGTCAGCACTAATGCAGCGATAACTCCTTTGCGATGACGTCCCATGTACGACCATACCCGAATCAGGGCGTGGCGAGCATTTTTGGCTCTGACTTTGGGAACAGGTCCTCTGCCCGCTGGTCCGGGTCTTCCGATGGGAGGCACGACCGTTTGTTGTATGGAGGAAGATGCAGGTTTAGCCAAATTGAACATCCTCCTTCCGTTGCTGCGAATAATAGATGGCTTGATAGTGTGATGAATGAGCCATAAGGTCATCATGTGTGCCTCTGGCAACGATCTGTCCTTCATCAATGACATATATACAGTCTGCATCCTTCACGGAGGAGATCCGCTGTGCAATCAAAAAGGTCGTGCTGTCTTTCATCAAGGACTGCAAAGCCTTCTGAATGCTCGCTTCCGTACGCAGATCAACAGCACTGGTGCTATCATCCAGAATCAGTACTTCCGGTCGCATGAGCAGGGCGCGTGCAATGGATATCCGCTGTTTTTGTCCACCGGACAGATTGACCCCGCGTTGACCCAGCTCCGTGTCATACCCATCTTTCAGTTTCATAATAAAATCATCCGCTGCCGCAGCTTGTGCCGCAGCACGCAATTCAGCATCCGTTGCACCGGGCCGGCCGAAACAAATGTTATCCCGGATGCTGCCGCTGAACAGGATGGATTCCTGTAGCACAATGGACACACGGCTGCGAAGATCCTGAAGATCCCAGTGGCGAACGTTCACTCCATTCACGAGCACTTCACCCTGCGAAGCATCGTATAGACGGGGAATCAGCTGCACCAGCGAGGTTTTGCCTGAACCTGTTGAACCGATCAGGGCCACTTTCTCACCCGGGCGAGCCTTCAGGTTAATGTCAGTGAGTGCATGGTCTCCGTCATAACGGAAAGATACGTCTCTGAACTCCACTTGACCGCCTGTGTGGGAGGGAAGAGAAGACGTTTGGTTTCGGGACTGATCACGAGTAGACGGGGATGACTGTACATTCCCGGAGTTATCGGTTCCGGATTGAATATCCGGCTGTGTATGTAACACCTCGTTGATCCGTGCAGCTGATACCTTGGCGCGGGAGAAACTCATCATCATCATGCCGATCGACGTGAGGGACGAGAGTACAACCGTGACATAGTTGATAAAAGCAATCAGATCCCCGGCAGCAATATCGCCTCCCACTACCTGGAAACCTCCAAACCATAGCACCGCTACAATGGTAGCGTTCAGCATCAGGCTGAGTACGGGTGCATTCAGTGTGACAATACGCCAGGCTTTGACGGCAGTTGAGGTGTAATCTTCATTGGATTGTTTGAACCGCTTTTTCTCCAGACGCGCACGTGCAAACGCCTTGACGACACGAATGCCGGCAAGATTCTCCTGAAGCACAGCGTTGACCTGATCAAGCTTGCTCTGCACACTGGCGAACAGCGGATAGGAAGCTTTTATCAGAATAAATAAAATAATAAACAGCACCGGTACAGTCGCAATAAGAATTAAAGCCAGCTTTACACTGATCGTAAACGCCATGATGATACTACCGATGATTAGCATTGGTGAACGGATAAACATCCGTAGCAGCATCTGTACAAAGGTCTGCATCTGGGTAATGTCACTGGTCAGACGAGTGATCAGAGATCCTTCCTGAAACGTATCCAGATTGCGGAAGGAGAAGGTTTGAATATGGTCAAACAGTTCTTGGCGCAGATCTGTGCCGTATCCAACGGCAGCTTTACTTGAATAGAGTGTACAGCCTGCGCCGCCAACCCAGCCGATTAACGCAACAAGTAGCATGATCAGACCTGTAGTTATGATATGGGGCAGATTCCCTGCAAGTACACCATCATCCACGATGCTGGACATCAGCTTGGGCTGGAGCAGGTCCATGGTAACTTCAAGTACCATGAGCAGCGGGGCGACGATTGCCGCCGACTTATACGGGGTCAAGAATCGTTTTAACGTCCACAATAGGGAATCACCTCAATGTTCATAGCATAAGTGAAACAATTTCATAATACCTTTAGCTGCTTCAATCAAGGCTAGGTATAGTTACAAAAATCCGTTTTAGTGAGTTATGCAATTGATTCAAGTATTTTCTTTTAAACGATGTCGCAAGTCTGTATTACCTCAAGCTTCACGCAGGTTTTGAAGCATACGCTGTGCAAGTTCAGACATGATCTCGGATTCTTCCGGTGTAAAATCTTTCTGGGCTTGCTGTTCCAACTCCTGAATCACTTCTCTCAATTCTTGTAGCGCAGAGCGCCCTTGATCCGTCAGGTATACCCGCAAACTGCGCATATCTTTCGGGTCTGCTTCACGTCTCACATAACCGGATGATTCCATGCGCTTGAGCATCACGGTTACCGTTGCGGGACTGCGCTGAAGTTGTTCGGCCAGGTTTTTCTGGGATTGGCCATCTTCCCGTTCAAGCTGGAACAACAAAGGGGGCTGCCCCGGGTATAACTCGGGGTGGTTCACAAGTTTCTCATGAACCTTGTAGCGTTTCAGTTTCACGAGTTCGGATAGCTGTCCCATTAACCGATCATTTTGGACTGGGTTCATATCATCTACTCCATTTCTACCTTCGTTCCATCTTCTCGGTACTGAAAACCAGACTTTTTGAACATGCACATTTAGTTAGTCGACTAAATAAATCTTAAGTTTGATTTGATATATCGTCAAGTGAATGCAAGTCGTTAATTTTGGATTTAAGGTATTTCCAGGTCGATTGGCTGGAAAGTAAACAAGTAAAATAGATAAGAAAAAAACAAAAACCTCTACTTTGAGCGAAAGAGAGCATGATAACTAACTCTGTTCCGGTCTCTAAGAGAGGTTTTTTGGTATTGTCACACGTTAAGTGTGGAGTGTAAGAAAATTATTTTTTGGAGAACATTTCTTTGGCTTCATCCATGGCCATTTTATTACCGATAGATGAGTAATCCAGCCAAGGCTGTGCACCAATCGGGTAGACATGGCCGGCTTTGACTGCTTTCAGGCCTTGCCAGATCGGATTGTTTTGTAGCTCCTTGAACATGGTCTGGGCTTCATCATCCGAATTCACAACTACAAAGATCGCATCTGCATCATAGTCCGGCAATATTTCACGGGAGACGACTTGATACGGTTTAGTCGAATCGATATCTGTGATCCCTTTGGCAGGAGTCAGACCGAGATCCTCATACAAAATGGGACCCATGGGACGGCGTGTACTGAATACACGTAATTCTTTGGCAGTAACACGGATCGCCATCACAGTACCATCACCAATCGTGTCATGAATCAGAGATTTCACTTCTTCCGTTTCGGTTGCGTAGTCCTGAATGTATTGCTCGGCTTCCTTCTCGCGATTTACGAGTTTGCCAATGTCTTTCAGATGGTCGCGCCATGTACCGTCATCCAGATTGAAGACATGCACCGGAGCAATTTTTTCGAATTTGGCAATATCACCACCGGAGAATTCTTCGTCCAGATAGATCACATCGGGTTTCAGGGCAAGCAAAGCTTCCATATCCGGGTCTTTAACCGGACCAAGTGGCGTTGTATTTTGAAGTTGATCAGCAACATGGGACAGGAAACCTTTGGCTTCGCCACCGATAACGGAACCAACCGGAGTAATGCCAAGAGACAGCAGATCATTGGTCAAGTGAATCGACATGGAGGCAATGCGTTGCTCTCCCGAATTTGCACTGTTGTCTTGATTGTTGCTTGAAGTATCCGTGGACGAACCACCAGAAGCAGATGATGAATTATTGGTCGTTCCACAGGCTGCAAGCACAAGCACCAGACAGATACTCATGACAAGCATAAGATTTTTCTTTAACATGGGTAGTCACATTCTCCTTGAACATCTCTTGGATGTCTTTATTGTTTTTTGGAAAAAAGATCACTTGCTTCGTACTAACAGGTACAAAAAGTAAGGTGCACCAATCGCGGCAACCACCACGCCTGCCGGAATGGCATTAGGCTGAAAGATCGTTCGCCCGATCGTATCAGCGGTCACCAGAATAACCATACCGATAAGCCCGGCGGCTGGAATCAGATGCCGATGCATCGGACCGACAAGCCTACGCGCCAGATGTGGTGCCGCCAGACCGATAAAGCCGATTCCACCAGCCATGGATACACTAACGGCAGACAAAGCCACGGCACAGAGCAGTAAAATAATACGCTGGGATCGGACAGGCGTCCCGATACTGGTTGCGGCAGCATCTCCAAGATTGAAGGCATCGAGCGTTTTGGATCGACTCCAGATGTACGAGATACATAACACCACCCAAGGAAGCAACGCTTGCACATGAATCCAATCCCGGCCCCAGACGCTTCCTGCCAACCAGCGAGCGGCAAAGGAATAGGTGTCTTCATCCAGACGCAGGGATAGGTAGAGTGTCAAGGCATGGAACCCGGCCGCTACCGCGATTCCCACCAGAATCAGCTTAATGGGTGATACGCCGTTATGGCGATCATAAGATAACAGCATGATGATCAGGGCAGCGGCCACACTGCCTGCAAAAGCAAACAACGGGATCAGCAAGGCCACAGAGCCATCCATCGTAAAGGAGAGACTAACAAACACCATTAGTCCAAATGCTGCCCCTGCATGCAATCCCAATATGCCTGGGTCCGCCAATGGATTGCGGGTGATCCCTTGCAAGGTTGCTCCGGCAATACCAAGTCCCGCTCCGGCCAGTACTGTTACCAGGATGCGAGGCAGTCGGTAATCAAACAGTACAATCTGATCATCCGAACTGCCATTACCCAGCAAAGTCTGTAACACAGCCATTGGGGAGAGACGAATGGTTCCCGTATTCAGGCTGATCACAATAACGGCAATGGCGATGCAGAGCAGCGTGATACTGACGATGATCGAACGTTTACCTCGTGAAGGTGTATTAAAATTCATCGCTACAAGGCCCTCCTTTCTTTACGGGCCAGATAGAGGAAGAACGGTACACCGACAAAAGCGACCATAATGCCTACCGCGAGCTCCTCGGGTGGGTTCACGATGCGTGAGCCCAGATCGGCGAGCACCAGTAATATCGCTCCAAGCAGAGAAGACATCGGAATGATGAGTCGATAATCCACACCCACCAGTTTGCGGGAGATATGAGGGATGACAAGTCCGACAAATCCAATCGAGCCTACTGCCGACACGGACACACCAGCCAGCACAACAACCGCTGCGAGGGCGAGAAATTTCGTCCAGCGCAAGTTGATTCCGAGATTAATCGCTACTTCTTCACCGAGTGACATAAGCGATACACGCCGGGCGAGTGGCATAATCAGTACTAGTGTCACGAGCAGTACGGGAAGAATTAACTTCAGATGCCGCCATTCAATTCCGCCAAAACCTCCCGCATACCAGAAGGCCAGATCCTGACTCAGGTCAAAATAAATGGCAACGCCTGTGCTGAGCGAGGTTAACATGGCTGCAATAACCGCTCCGGCAACGGTCAGTCTGATGGAATTCAGACCACCAGGTGCTGCCATTCCAAGCAGGAAGATAAGCAGTGTGCCCAGAACAGCCCCGAGGAAGGATAAAAACATAATCCAGCCGTATGGCAGTCCGGGCCAAAAGGCAAAGCTCAGTGCTACGACAAAAGTGGCTCCAGCATTAATGCCCAGAATGCCCGTGTCTGCCAGCGGATTACGCGTAATGCCTTGCATTAAAGCTCCTGCAACGGCAAAGGCAGCGCCGATAATAACTGCGGCAAGGACACGAGGCAGCCGCAGCTCATGAATAATCTGATGTGGTGTCAAAGCTGCGTTGTACTGAAATATGGCAGCCCATACGGTTTCCAGCGTTAACCCTTTGGCACCTAAAGAGATTGCGACAAACATACTTAGCAGCAGTATGGCTATGGCAGACAAAAACGTCAGACCAACGGTCACTGCAGATTTTCTTGAATTAGACGGACGATGTGGCAGTCCCGGATGTTGAATACGGGTCACTCCTTTGGTACCAACAACGTATTTCATTGTTATTGATTATCATTATCAATTAGTGATCATTATAGAATCTTAATTCAGGCCCGTACATGGCATAAATTAAGATTCTGGAGATGGACATTTTTTAGATTACAAAAGTGAAGGTTTGTTCGTCAACATAGAGAGCGCTTCATCGAGCTGGATGTTGATGGAATATGGAGCATATACGACCCACGAGTTCCAGTCGATGAGATGTACACGTCCGTTTTTTACCGCAGGATGGCTGTTCCACAGTGGATTCGAAGCCATCTCTTTCAACAGTGTTGCCTTTTCATGCATAGAATTAATCGCCAGTACCAGCACATCTGCCTCAAGTCCGTCCCATTCTCCTGGTGTAAAGGGCAGCCAATTGAATCCAACGCCGGGAGATTTGCCAACCAGTTCGGTCTGAATGCGCTGAGGAGCGGCCAATTGCAAGGTTCGATAAAAGACATGTCCAAAGTTCCGATGACTGTACATCCGTGGACCTTTAGGGGTCAACGTGGCCACGGCAACGGTGATGTTCCCGACGAGTTCCTTGATTTTTTTGCGTGCACGCTCTGCCTTGCGTTCATGTCGATCCAGCCAATCTGTGGCTGCTTGGGTACGATCCACAATGGATGCAATCTGATGCAGATGACCGAAGACGTCTGTCTGGTTCCAGGGAATCGTGATGATGGGCGCGACATCGCCAATATGCTCCATCGCTTTGGCAACTGCATTGTCCTTGGTCAGAATCAATTCAGGATTCACATCAAGAAAAGCCTGACGTCCCTGTTCCCAAGGTTCATAGGCGTGGAAGGGCAGCGTCAGCGATTTGGGCATATGAGGAAGATGGCCTTGGATCTGAGCTGCGCATGGCGTGATGCCAAGTGTCATCAGGTGGTCCGTGTATGGATAGGAGAGCGACACGATATTTCGGTGGACCTGCTTCGAATAGGAAGTTGGCGCATAACCGGCATGGTTTCGGAAACGTCGGCTGAAATAAAATTCGTCCCGGTAACCCACTTCACGAGCCACATCACGGATACGCAGATCGGAAGTGAGCAACAATTCCTTGGCCCGGTTCATACGCAGATGAGTAATGTATTCAATTGGATTCTTCTGCATGCGGCTCTTGAATAGCTGTGAGTAATAGGACGGGTGCATGTCAGCCAGTTCAGCCAGCTTCTCCAGCTTGATCTCGTGCATATAGTTTTCTCGCATGTATTGCAGGGTGGACCTGAGCCACTGTTCGGGTTCATCCTGCCCACCCCCCACGTCAGTCTGGTCTTCTTGAGGCCAGAGCATATGTAACAGTTCCGTCAGGAAGAGCTGTGCTTTCAAGCCCCTTTCCAAACCTTCATTGCTTAATTGTGTAAGCTGTGCGGCAATGCGCTGTATACCGTAAAATGGGCCCTGAATCCAGCCTGTAACAGGTGAACTGAGCTCACGTTCGTAGATTCGTCTGGCTTTTGTTTTCTCCGTAGCCCGATACATATCAAAGTGAATGATATACAGTTCAATATCATGTTCTTCATCACTAAACAGTTCAATTGCAGTTCCTGGTAGGGACAGACAAGCTGATTTGCGAACCACGTGAGATTGGATCCCATTCATGATCAGTTGGCCTGTGAATTTGTGCATGTATATGAAGGTATGATGAGCTAACTCAGTTGTGGACCAGCGCCATTTCTCACGGGTTATAATATGTTCTGCCTGACGAAGTTCGATCAGGGTATCATTCAAGAATATATCCAGGTCTGCTCGGATTGAGGATTCCTTTTCTGAATTGGGACTCGTCTGCTGATGTAACGTGTGTGGATTCATGCCGCTGTGGGCGGTACCGGGGATGGTAGTCATGTTGCTATGCGACCTCCTCTCTTTGGAACAGTTTAGGTAATAATTGAATCTGGAACGTACCATATTTTCTCGGACCTGAACGTCTTTATTGAACGTCTATTGATACGTTTGGCATGATGTAGTGAATACTGGCTGCCTTGTCAAAAGCACGTTTGCAGTATAGCCAGATGTTTTATGAATAGCACAGGGTATATGATCCCGTTATCAGATGTGATCGATAGTTTAACCAGATTGTCGCTAGTTACAAGTATGTTTACGGACAAGACTTCTTGGCCCTAGTCTGCTGATAATCTTAGCAAATCTACTGGAGAATTGAAATGTACACAGATATGTTCGAGGCCCTGATGAGCTTGAAGTCTATTGAAAGCACATAATCGAAATCGTTTTCTGACGTAAGCGTTTCTTTTTGGTAAAATAAAGGGGATAACATGTTGGCCTGATCTGAATCATGAACCTTTTCAACTCAAATTGCAGTAGGGAGGCTTTAATATGACAGAAGTAGTGGGACGGGACAAAGTACGCTGGGGCATTATGGGCACGGGATGGATTGCATCCCAGTTTGCAAGGGATCTGGAGCATGCGGGAAACGCTGTGAAAGCAGCGGTAGGTTCACGGACAGCGGGAAGTGCGGAGAAGTTTGCAACTGAATATGGTTTTGCACGCGCTTACGGTTCTTATGATGAAATGCTGCAAGATCCTGAGGTAGATATTATCTATGTGGCAACACCTCACCCTGTGCATAAGGAGAATGTAATGGCTTGTCTGGAGGCAGGCAAGGCGGTGCTATGTGAAAAGCCGTTTACGATGAACGCGCGTCAGTTGGAGCAACTGGTGGAGACGGCACGGGAGCGTAACCTTTTCCTGATGGAAGGGATGTGGACACGATTTTTGCCGCCGATCGCTCAAGCCAGAGCCTGGATTGCAGAAGGACGAATCGGTGAAGTACGTTTGCTTCAGGCAGACTTTGGATTCCGTGTCGGCTGGGAGCCGGAAGGAAGGTTGCTTAATCCGGATCTGGGTGGAGGCGCATTGTTGGATGCAGGGGTGTACCCGATCTCCTTTGCATCGATGATCTTTGGCGAACAGCCCCAGCATGTATGGAGTACAGCCAATATCGGTGAGACGGGTGTGGACGAGCAATTTTCCGTGTTGTTGTCCTATTCCGAGGGACGTTCTGCATCACTGAGTGCTGCCATTCGTCTGAACCTTAGCAATGAAGCGGTCATATACGGTACGGAAGGCAAGATTCGTCTTCCTTTATTCTTGGCGGGTAAAGAAGCCTATCTGCATGTGAATGGTCAGGACGAGCCGGAGAAGTTCACGGATGATCGAACATGTATTGGTTATGCTTTTGAGGCAGAAGAAGCGGGACGTTGTATCCTCGAAGGTCGGACGGAGAGCAACTCCATTAAGCTGGACGAATCCTTGGAAATCATGAAGCTGATGGACACGATTCGGGGCCAGTGGGGATTACGTTACAAATCGGAGTAAACAGACAGGAGCTGACGTGTGATGGTGAAGATTCTGATATCCGGGTTTGAACCTTTTGGCGGGGATGCAGTGAATCCGACGGGGGCATTAATGGATGCTCTTGCAAACGAAGTGATCGAGGGTGCTGAGCTAAAAACAGTACTGTTGCCCGTGCACTTCGATGAATGTGCAGACCTGCTGATCGCAGAGATGGAAGCCTATCGGCCAGATGTCGTTATCGCCTGTGGGCTGGCCAAGGGCAGAACATCCATCACACCGGAGCGGATCGCCGTGAATGTCAAAGATATTCCGCCAGGCTCCTACGCGGATAACCAAGGACAGCGTCCTGTGGACGAGCCAATTGTAGATGGCAGCCCGGACGGTTTGTTCTCCACGTTGCCCATACGTGCCATGGTGAATGACATGTCCGCAGCGGGTATTCCAGCTACCGTGTCCAATACAGCAGGTACATATATCTGCAACAACACGATGTATCGGGTACTGGATCACATTCGTATAGGGCATCTTCCGATCCGTGCAGGATTTGTACACTTTCCTGCCTCCACAGAGATGGCTGTGTTGCAGCCTTCCGTTCCGTCGCTTCCTATTCCAATGATGCTGGATGCGCTGCGGATCATGATCCGCACGGTTGTGGCTGATTCGTAGGGGATGGTTGCGATCGTTCGGCTGCGGTTGCAGGAGAACGTAGGCGAGGGTTAGATTCGTAGACCGCAGTTGTGAGAGGGAGAGCAGTGGGGTGGATGATGGAGTACAGTAGGGTTCAAGATGACGTGGAGAGCGTGTAGTTGCATGGTTTTTGTCTGCTTCGATCTTGGGTTGAGCAGAGTGTTAGATATGAGTATAAATATGAAGTTGAATATAAAGTGAAAAAAAGAGCTGTCCCATCGTCATAAGTCTGACGTTAGGGGACAGCTCTTTCTATTTCGTGTGTCATGTGTCATGTGTAGTGTAGTCCAACATGGTTAGTGAGGTCACTAGTTTGCAGCAACACCGCAAACCGCAAACCGCAAACCCGAAACCCGAAACCCGGTAAGGCTTATATAACTGTTGCTGGAAGGTAGGAATTCAGCAAAACAGGTACGGGGCAGTTAAAGGACAGACTCCGATTCGTTGCCCTCCTGGATGCGACCTTTACTACCCCTAAGTAACTAAGCTCTTAAGAAACAAGACGCAAGGACACCACCATCACCCTGGCTAGCTAAGTGGTTTGTATCCACGAAAACCCCGAATAGACTTCTACGAAGCTTACTCCTCAGAACACCTTGAAACGGACTCAAACGAACCGAGCACACGCTATTCTAGGAAAATCTGCACATACCAATTTCTAACGAATCGTAGGATCGTTATTGGGTGGAATGAAGCGAATTTGTTGGTGATATGAACGAGATTTAGCCGAATACGGTGTCTGAGATTCTTTAGAATTTTCGTAGCATGATATTTGGCTAAATAAGGTGCACTGGGTTCGTAAGAGAAAAAAACTGCGAATTTGTAGCACCCTAAGTCTACTTTTACAGACCACTTAAATTTCGAATCCCCGGATAGACTTCTACGAAGCTTACTCCTCAGAGCGTCTTGGAACGGCCTCTAACGAACCGAGCACACGCTATTCGCCGAAAATCCGCACATACCAATTTCTAACGAATCGTAGGATCGTTGTTGTGCGAAATTATGCGAGTTTGTCGGTGATATGAACGAGATTTAGCCGAATACGGTGTCTGAGATTCTTTAGAATTCTCATACCACGTTACTCGGCTAAATAAGATGTGCTGTGTTCTTTAGATATAGAGCGAAGTGAAACTAACTCAAATTAAATCAAAGTTAGATTCGCAACAGATCAAGGTCGAACTCGGGAACGAGTCCTTCTTTCATGGCGCGGCCAAGCAGTGCAGTGATTGCACCGTAACCATCATCACCCAGGTTGGCGCTGAACTCGTTAACGTACAGGCCGATATGTTGTGCAGCTACGTCAGGGTCCATTTCTTGGGCATGTTCCATAACGTATGCTCTCGACTCATCCGGGTGCGCCCATGCATATTCAACGGAGGCGCGTGCCCATCCGGCGAGGGCATGAGCATCCATGTTGCGACGTGCGATGATCGCTCCAAGCGGGATCGGAAGGCCTGTGTCGCTTTCCCACCAGTTCCCGAGATCTGTCATTAGTTTGAGATCATAATTCTGGTACGTGAAGCGTGCTTCATGGATGACAAGTCCGGCATCGATCTTGCCGTCCCGCACAGCAGGCATGATTTGGTCAAATGGCATGACAACAATCTCGCCTACACCGCCAGGAACATTTTGCGCTGCCCACAGACGGAATAATAGATATGCTGTCGAGCGTTCACTTGGCACAGCAACCCGTCGTCCAGACAGATATGCTGGATCGGTCGTGCCATTTGCGGTCAGAACCAAAGGACCACAGCCTCTGCCAAGTGCGCCTCCAGCAGGAAGCAGAGCATAGTCAGATAACACGTATGGCAGTGCTGCATAAGATATTTTCATCACTTCAGGTGTGTCGGGTCCATCCGGATTTGCTGCCAGACCATTGGTAATATCAATATCAGCATAACGGACATCCAGCTTAGGTGCGCCCGGGATTAACCCGTGCACCCACGCGTGAAAGATAAATGTATCGTTTGGACAAGGGGAAAATGCAATTTTCATGATGTAATAACCTCCCGTAAAATGGAACTTGCGGCCTGGAGCGCATCGAGGGCGTCCTTGATGCGCCAAGCGTCGCGGTCGCGTGGACCGACCGCGTTGGATATGGCCCGCAGTTCGAGTGCTGGCACGCCGAACTGCTGGGCAGCTGTTGCCACGCCGAAGCCTTCCATGCCTTCGGCGGCGGCATCGGGCACGCGGCGCAATAGCTCCGCGGCCGTCTCCGCTGTTCCGGTCGCCGTAGACACGGTGACCGCAGTGCCTCCGCTGACAGCGAGCCCAGCCCGCTTCAGCTCATGGCGCAGGCGAGTGGCAAGCTCTGCGTCCGCCGCCACAATGGACGAGCCGAATCCGAGCTCGTCCACACTAAGGAAGCCGTCTGGCGTCTGCGAGCCCAGATCGGCAGCAACCATGGCGTCGGCTACCACGAGGGAGCCGACGCCTGCCCGGCCGGGGAACCCGCCGCCGATGCCGGCACTGATCACCAGCATGTAGGCTGGTGATCCGGCTCCGGCAAGGGGCCCCGGCCCATCCGATGTGGCAGATGCCTGTGCCACATCGGATGGGCTTGGCGCAGTGGAACCCTGCGCCAACGCCCTTGTGCTTGCAGCCGCTACGGCATATGCCAATGTAGCGGCTGTTCCTGCTGCGGCCGAGGCTGGGCCAACGCCCGCAGCGATGACGTCAAATCGTTCCGCGGCCGTATCTCCCAAACCACGGAGGACCGCATCTTTTTCCGCATCGACCGCGGTTACAATTAACACACGTTGTGATGAATTTGCTTGTACCGGACTAGTGTCTGAAGTCGTTGTTGCCCCGCTTAATTCTCCCTGTTCGTCACTAGTCTCGAATGAGGCGTTCGCTTTATTATTCTGATCTTTATCCTGTCTATGTTCATTCATCTCGGATTCTCCTTATGAGGTATTAGAAGTGTAACATATGCCTCCATAGTATCTTTCTTACAGCAAGCTTCTAGTTACACTTCTTAGGGTTACTACTTACTTCTATATTTTCGTGTAAATGTATAGTTCAGCTTATATAAATGGAATTCGGGCATGTATTTGTCCACTACAAAAGGACATTTATCTTAATTTTGTCTTTCAAAGAGTGGACACTTTTTCTAAAAAGATACTATATCCATCCAGGAATATGAAACACTACATATAGATGTTTTCAGATATAAAATTAAAAATGATCTATATGTAGAATATCAATTCCGAAGTGCTTTCTCATCTCCGTGTCCACCCTTTGAAAGACATATCTACAATATGTATGCTCAGTGCGGACAGCACGAGTTGGCCCTCCAAACGAACAGATAAACGATTGAAAAGGCTGGAGTCTGCCCGACCCATTCAACGCGAATGATATATAGACCTTCGGATTTTTAGACCAACAAGCCAAATGAATAACGGTCCCAGTCTACACACGATCACTGAATAGTAGCTCAATTTGTGCAAAACCGAATTTAAAGTAAGAAGATAGTCTCGCTAACTCTGATTTAGCTGCCTACTGTACGGCCTACCGTTTGTGCAGACAATAGGTCTATAACACAACACAACACAACACAACACAACACAACACAACACAACACAACACAACACAACACAACACAACACAACAAATCTAACGCATAACAGAACAACCAACCAACCAACCAACCAACCAACCAACCAACCAACCAACCAACCAACCTAACAGGTTAAACATGCAAAAAAAATAATCAATATGGAGTGATTGTCGAACACTTCATCTCCATCATAACGGAAGGGGAAAGACCTGAACAACATTTGCATGTAATTCTGTCAAAAGCGGTCAAGCAAAGATTTTGGGTAGCCGTATCACTTCGAGTAGCCACATCTAGCCACATCGCTTCAGATAGTGGTTTTGCTTCACTTCATGTGAACGCCAGCCTGATCGAGCCCCGTCGTAAGCCAGAATGAACCTGCTTCCCCAAATTATATATGTCATTTAAACCATATAACCTATCTTTATTAACGTACTCTCAATAAAACAAGAAGTCAAAGTCAACAGTTGACAATCTGATTTAACTGTATTAATAATAGTAGTACAGTTAATACACCTAAGAGTTGAATACGTACAGCTGTACAGCTTAGGTAATGCCTTTTTACAGCCAGATAACTACACATACACCTCAGATACAGTCATTTAAACCCATAGGTTATTCACACATTTACAGAAAGGAGGTGCGGGATGTTCGAATTAGATGTACGCAGCCGTAAGGCGATCTACGAGCAACTAGTGGACAAAGTCAAAGAAATGATCGTATACGGTATTCTAAAGCCCGACGAGCAGCTTCCTTCCGTTCGTGCATTATCCACGCAGCTGACCGTGAATCCAAATACGATTCAGAAAGCGTATCGTGAGCTTGAACGTGAAGGTTACATTTATTCTTTGCAGGGAAAAGGGAGCTTCGTATCATCGTCAGTGGAACATCCGAATGAAGCCATGAGAGATGAGATCAGAGAGTCTCTGGTGAAGTTGATTGCAGAAGCTTCGTATTCCGGTTTGACCAAAGCGGATATGACGCTTTTGTTTGAGGAAGCGATGGCCCGTATAGAGAAGGAGGAGCCTCATGATTGAGCTGAATCAAGTCGTCAAAGCATTTGAACAGGAAAAGGCAGTGGATGGCGTAACGATGCACATACATAAGGGGTCGATCTATGGTTTGCTCGGTTCCAACGGGGCAGGCAAGACATCGCTGCTCAAAATGATGGCTGGTATTTACCGTCAGGACAGCGGGACTGTTCGTATCGAAGATAATGAGATTTATGAAAATATGGATCTCAAAGGCCGCACAATTTTTATGGCAGATTCACCCTACTTTTTCCCGCAATCTTCAATAACTCAGATGGCTGCATTTTATCGTTCGGTATATCCGCGCTGGAATGAGGAACGGTTCAAGCAACTGGCTACCGTGTTCAAACTGGATGTAAAACGCAAGTTACATCGCATGTCCAAAGGCATGCGCCGTCAGGCAGCCGTATGGTTGGGACTTAGCTGTATGCCTGAAGTGCTGCTGATGGATGAGCCGATTGACGGCCTCGACCCGGTCATGCGCCAGCAGATCAAAAACTTGCTGTTCCAGGAAGCAGCTGAGCGTCAAGTAACTATTGTTATCTCGTCTCACAATTTACGTGAGATCGAAGATCTGTGTGACCATGTGGCAATTATGCACAAAGGCCGAATTATTGTAGAGAAGGATCTCGATGATCTGAAGGCCGATACGCATAAAATCCAGGTCGCTTTCCGCCACCCGGACCATGCGAAAGCCATGGATGAGCAGATTGATATTTTGCATGAAGAGAAACGGGGAAGTGTATCCCTGTATATTGTCAAAGGCAACCGACAACAGGTAACCGATCAATTCCGTGTACATGATCCGTATTTGCTGGATGTACTGCCTTTGACGCTCGAAGAAATCTTTATATATGAAATGGAGGACGCAGGGTATGATATTCAACCGATTGTTCTGTAACCGGGGCATCCTGATCCAAAATTTCAGACAGCATGGATGGATAGGCATTTTATATCTCATCACATTGTTGTTCTCACTTCCGCTATATATTGGAACACAATATATAGAAGTACCTTTGGAAATCACCAGTCTGTTTCAGGCTAATGAAATTCATCTGGTATTTGCGCTGACCTTTCCTGTCGCCATAGCGCTGCTTCTCTTCCGCTATATTCAAACTGGTGCGCCTGCGGACTTATACCACAGTCTGCCCTTACAGCGTAAACATCTGTTAACGATGAATCTGTTGACCGGATATGTCATGATTCTGCTTCCAATCTGGATAACCACCGGGATTACCGGGTGGGTATGGGCGGTGCTCGATCAACCATCCTATATTTTCAGTGGTCATGATATCTGGATGTGGGGCGTGACGATGAGCATCTTCTCATTGTTTATGTTTACCCTGACGGTTGCCGTGGGAATGTGTATAGGCCAATCTATTCTGCAAGGACTTACAGTTTTTGGTCTAATATTAATTCCGGTGATCTTTTGGGGAGTTTATGAGCTTCATTTACAACGTTATTTGCTTGGCTTTACGTACAATAATTCGAGTAACTTTAACATGGAAAAAACATCCCTGCTCTTCCGAATGAGATCTATGGGTTATTATCCTCCAGAATGGGGGGAATTGGGAATTTATGCAGCTATAACTTGTATACTCTTCGTGATGTGTTATGTGCTGTATGCGAGAAGACATGTAGAGTCGGCGACACAAGCAATTACGTTCAGGATCGTCAAACCCATCTTCCGTTTTGGATTCATGTTCACATTGGTATTGTTAGGAGGTGCCTACTTTACCAGAATTGCTCCTGAAGGATCAGGTGTATGGGGTATCTTTGGTTATCTGCTCGGTGGCGTGGTTGGTTATATTGGTGCTGAGATGATTATACGTAAAACATGGCTCATCTGGAGCAACAGGTTACTCCCCCGGTTTGCAGTATATGGCATCGTGGCAGGATTAATTCTGTATATCCCTGTGGCCGATTGGAACGGTTACGCTAATAATGTGCCCTCAAAGGAAAATGTACAAACGGTACGACTTGGAGGAGACCATTACATCTATGTGAATGGAACAAGTGTAAAACTGGATGATGACCCGTTTTATTCAGATACTCCGGGTTATGTGGATGCTGTCCTTGCACTTCATCAGAAAATTGTGCACTCTGATCTGCCTTTGCTCGAAAGAGTACGTAATCAGAACAGCGGTCAGAACAGAAGTAACGATGAATATGTATTGATCGACTACCAACTCAATAATGGGAAAACGATCACACGTAGGTATCAGATTCCCGAAGAAGAATTCAGGCAGGAATTAGCAGAGGTGAAACAGTGGGAAGATTATAAATCAACGACTTATGACACCTATGCATTGGATGGAGATGTTCGCAGTATTGGTATTCGATCCAGTCTCAACTCGGAGCATAAAGTCTTCATTAGCGATCCGAAGCTGATTCGCGAATTCAAGGAACTGTTAAAGTCTGAAATACTCAATCAGACATATGAGGACCAGCTATCCTCTTGGGAGTCGTTCGCTTCGATAGAAGTCAACCAGGATTATCTTGATAAAGCATCTCCCAAAGAAAAGCTGGATCGACCGAACCACAGTGTGAGTTATCAGTTCAAGGTAAGCTATGGCCGCTTGATGGAATGGCTCAAACAGAACAATCTCTATGATCAACTTACGGTATCGGCTGAGGATATGGCTTCTGCCCAATTTGTTAAACAGGAGATTGATAATCCAGGTAAATACAGAATGGTGTATCCTGAGCCTAATTTTGTGGATGTAAATATCGATGGTAACAGACAGGTCGCTACCAAAAATAAAAAAATAATCAGCGATCTGCTACTGCGACAAAGAACCGGTTTTTACACCGATCAGGATACGGTCTACCAAATTAAGCTCAACTCGGTAAGGGGACCGAACATCTATATGATGTTGAAAGAAGAGGATCTGACCGAGGAAATGAAAGCTATTTTGGTCAATCAATAAGCTGAGTTGTATCAGTTGTTAACTATATGCGGGAAGGGTTCTCCCGTTGATTGAAAGTTCTATTCAACCAGTGAAACCAGATTTACTTGACCAGACACAGTGAATGGAATATATTAGAAAAAGGAAAGGTTCGAGCGACTCGTTCAATCGAATCTCATATGGAACGGCTTATGAGGGAAGCACCCGTAAGAGCAGGCAAATGCCTGACTTGCGGGTGCTTTTTTGTCGTTCGCTGATTTCGTTGGCTATTCTGCTAAATATTTTAGAAGAAAGGGTGTAGAGACGCATGCAAACAGAAGCATGGAAGGAAACGATAAATGAACAGGAGGCCATGGTATGTTGTTCCCTATTGGAACGATCAAGCTCTCATAACTTCATAGAACATCACGGTTTAGTAGAAGAGAAGAAGGGGCGACAGCATATCGAAGATATATCTACAGAAGAAATAGCTTTAATGGAGACGAGTGACATTCTATTCCCTTCTCCAATAGCAGGTAGCCATAGTCACATGATGGAAAAAAGTAACGTACGGCATCGTCAATTGCCATCGATGACTCATCTTATTTTCGGATCACGCCTGCTTATAGGACTTGTGATTCTGTTCAGTGCAGGCACGATCTATTTTTCTTCTTCAGTCGAGGCAGCGGATATAGATCTTGGCGTAACCGCGCAAAAAGCATGGGATTCTGTTTTGAACAAAGCTGATGCACAAACCAAGTTAACGTTGAAGCAAGCATACGAGAAAGTGGGGAACTGGAAGGCTCAAGAGCAGGTTTGGGAACAAAAGATAAAGACACTTCATGCCGCCAATACCGCGGAATTGGAGCGATTACGTGTAGAAATAAGACAAATCGATGATGCGAAGGTCGCAGCTCTAGCTGAAAAGGTAAAGCAAACACAGGCCCGATATGAACCGCTATTCGCCCTCTATAGTTCAGTCAATCGACAGTTGGATGCAGCCAAAGCCATCAAAAATAAGGAATGGAGTGCAACGATCCGCACACAGGCAGAGACGTTGAGACCCGTTGTGAAGCTTGCCAGAGAAGACATCCGGATCAAGAAAAAGGAACTTGCTGAAGCACGTAAACGGAAGAGCGCTGAAATAAAACGTTTACGAGCTATGCTAGCAGGGGCCGACTCCGCGAAGAAACAGATTCAAACGGCTAAAAAACAGGCGAGTCTGGCAAAAGAACGATATTCCAAAGCTCTACAACAGTTCAAACAGAGTACAAAACAAAGCCAAACGTCACGTGTACTCAGCTCATTGAACACCTTGGCGTCTGCAGCAGAGAAGTGGGCAGGCACAAAACAACATATCCACACACTGGAGCAAAAAGTATCCACTACGTATGTGAAAGTCAGACAGGAAATCGCCAAGAGACCCAAATAAGAGGAAACCCGGTCCTCTCCGCAACGTACACAACTTTAGATGTAAAGACGCTTCGATGATGATGGAACGAGGTGAAACTATTGCAGTCCAAGTTGGAAACGAAACGTACGAGGGCAAAAGGTTTTAAACGTAAACGTTACTGGATTCCCAGCGTTGTACTAATTTTGATCATAGCTTTTATTGGGATTGGTACACAATGGACACCCAAAATAACGGTGTTTTTATTAAAATCATTAATTGAAACTACTAATACAGACACAAATAGCAAGGACACTATGCTCTCGGATGGGATAACTCGTGTTGCGGATGTACCCTATGCAGACGAAGGGCGTAATGACAGTACGCTGGATATCTATTATCCTTCCGTAACATCGGAACCTTTGCCTGTTGTGTTGTGGGTTCATGGTGGTGGATGGGTCTTGGGTGACAAAAAGGATAGCGCAGATTATGCCGTACAATTAGCCAAACAGGGTTACGTTGTGGTCAGTATGAATTATGCGCTCGCACCGGATACGAAATATCCCATTCCCGTGATCCAGACGAATCAGGCTTTGACTTACGTGAAGAACCATGTCAGTGAGTATAAGGGTGACCCGGAAAACATATTTCTCGCAGGCAATTCGGCAGGTGCCCAGATTGCAAGTCAGACTGCGGCAGTGGTGTCCAATCCATCTCTCGCCAAGCTGATGAACATAACACCAGCCGCCCAGCCGGAAGAGTTGCGTGGGGTTCTGCTATTCTGTGGTCCATACAATCTAAGCACGGTAGCCAATACAGGCTTTCCACTCATACGGACATTTCTCTGGTCATATACGGGAGTCAAAACATTTGAAGACTATCCACGTCTGCATGAAATGTCGACCGTGCTTCAGGCCACAGCAGAGTACCCGCCTGCATTTATTACCTCAGGCAATGATGACCCGTTGACCAGTCAATCGATTGAGCTGGCACAAGTATTGAAGCGCCTTGATGTTGAGGTGGAAACCTTGTTTTTCTCAAACTCATCAGAGAAGCTAGGACATGATTATCAATTTGATCTGGAGAGTGACGCTGGACAACAGGCGATACATTCGGCAGTACGATTCATGCAACAGTATAGTCGATGAGCAGACAAGTCTGTGGTACACTCGAAGCAAATGAGGGCGCAGGAGGAGAAGTATGGCAGATAAAGAAGATTTGACCCGGTTCGGGGTGGCGTTTCCTACACCTCTAATTGAGCAGTTTGACCAGTATATTGAGGAACAGGGATACAAAAACCGATCTGAGGCTTTCCGTGATCTTGTTCGCAAAACATTACTGCAACCTTCTGCACTGCAATCCGATCAGGATGTGGCAGGCACCATTGTGATGGTCTACGATCACCATATCAGTGATCTTCCCATTCGTTTGATGGAGCTCCAGCACGAGGCGCATCATGACATCATTTCCAATATGCACGTGCACTTGAACCATGACCAATGCCTGGAGGTAATTGCCGTACGAGGGAATCTGGGACGATTGCGTCATTTGCATCAACAGATCCAGGTGCAAAAAGGTGTTTTGTATGCGGAGCTGTCTGTGACTTATGTAGATGAACTCAACAAACTGGCTCATGCTCAGAGTCGTCAGGATGGCAATCCGGATCAAAGTCTGGATCATCACAATCAAGGTGCGGGTCAGCATGGTCACAGTCATCATCATCGCTCTGCGGAGTAAGACAAATACGGGTGTAATTTCTATGAAAATATAGCAAATCTAAAAAAAACAGACTATTGGTTAGATGCCAACCGTCTGTTTTTTTGTTTGTTTGTTATAATACCTGACTTTATAGAGCGCTACAAATGCTCGGTTATACAATTTTTTATTTATTAATTCTGAAATATGAAAAAATATGGATTGTGAAGTTAACTTTGTTGACATATGATTTATATTTTGTGCTACAATTTCTCTAAAAAGTAACACGAAAAAGTGAGTGAAGCACATATTTAGAGGGGGAACGACCAGAATGGGCAGATTTTCATGGAGATGGGGAAAACGAAAAGGTAGAACAGGATTAGGCATTTTGCTTGTATGTTCCATTGGTTTATCTGGTTGTGCACAGAGCACAGCGCCAACAGCTTCATCAGCAGAGAATGGAGAATCAGGAACAACCTCAACCAAAGACGAATTGGTGCTGGCGGTTGGCACCGAGCCGGAAGGTGGGTTTGATCCAACAACCGGATGGGGGCAATATGGGTCACCACTTTTCCAGAGTACCTTGCTGAAGAGGGATGCCAAGTTACAACTGGTTAACGATCTGGCAACGGCATACTCAGTTAGTGAAGATGGGCTGACCTGGACGGTTACACTTCGGAACGATGTAAAATTCTCTGATGGGGAGCCACTTACGGCTGAAGATGTGAAATTTACGTTTGATACGGCTGCTCAGAGTGGGTCTGTCATTGATTTGACGAATATGGCTGATGTGAAGGCACCTGATGATAGCACGGTTGTATTCACATTGAAGTCGCCGCAGTCTACATTCATCAGTCTGCTGACGACACTTGGCATTGTGCCTGAACACGCCTATGGGGCTGATTATGCAGAACATCCGGTCGGATCAGGACCGTACAAGCTGGTTCAGTGGGACAAAGGACAACAGGCCATCGTTGAGGCCAATGAAGAATATTACGGTAACAAGTCTGCATTCCACAAACTCACCTTCCTCTATCTGGATGAAGATGCAGCCTACGCCGCTGCGCAGGCAGGTACGGTGGATATCGCTGCTATCCCGGCAGCGTTTAGCAAACAACAGGTGAATGGTATGACATTGGAGGCCGTGAAAACCGTAGATAACCGTGGCATCATGTTCCCCATGCAACCTGCTGGTACCAAGTCGGGCGATGGTCTTCCCGCAGGGAATGATGTGACATCTGATCTGGCGATTCGCCAAGCGGTGAACGTTGTGATTGATCGTGAGGCTTTGGTTGAGGGTGTACTGGAAGGGTACGGTCGTCCAGCGTATTCCGTCAGTGATGATCTGCCTTGGAGCAATGCAGAAGCTGTATTTACAGATGCCAATCTAGAAGAAGCGAAGCGCATTCTAGCGTCTGGTGGCTGGGTGGATGCGGATGGTGATGGTATCGTCGAGAAAAACGGCGTTAAGGCCGAATTCAATCTGCTTTATTTTGCAGGTGATTTAACAAGACAATCTCTGGCACTGGCTGCTGCGGATATGGTAGCTCAGGCGGGAATCAAAATCAATGTTGAAGGCAAAAGCCGTGAAGAGACAAAAAAGATGGCTTACTCCAACGCTGTAATGTTTGGGTGGGGCAGTCATGATCCTTTGGAAACCTATAACCTCTATAGCAGTACTCATAAAGGAGAAGGGTATTACAATGTGGGGCTGTACAGTAATCCTGTCGTGGATTCTTGGATGGACAAAGCCCTTCAGGCAACAAGTGAAGAAGAGGCATTGCCGTTCTGGCAGAAAGCGGAATGGGATGGAACAACAGGTTTCAGTTATCAGGGTGATGCGCCATGGGCGTGGCTTGTGAACATAGATCATCTGTATCTGGTTACGAATGGCCTGAACATTGGTGAGCAGCAGATCCACCCCCATGGTCACGGCTGGCCGGTGACAACCAATCTGGAGGAATGGTCCTGGGATAACAGTACAAAGTAGGAAACGTACCGGTAGCTTTAGCCTGAATTGGGGAGAGATTGGATGACAGGCAGGAATGGATGGGCCAGATTTGTTGGTTTTAAAATGTTGCGACTTGTATCTCTATTGGTTGGAGTCAGTGTGTTGTCTTTTATATTAATGCAATTCTCTCCTGTTGATCCGATCGAAGCCTACATTGGTGGAGACATGATCAGGGTAAGCGCCGAACAGCGCAGTTTAATCGAAGAACGTTGGGGATTGAATGAATCTCCCGTGGAACGATTACTAACCTGGGGACAAACGCTGATTCAGGGAGATCTGGGGACATCAATGATCTACAGACAACCTGTAGCGGATATTATCCAGGAACGATTCATGAATTCTGTCGCACTTATGGCTGTAGCTTGGATATTATCTGGCATCATTGGTTTCACTCTTGGTGTAGTTGCCGCCATGAGACGGGATTCGAAGCTGGATCGCCTGATCTGTTGGTATTGTTATACGCTGGCTTCCACGCCAGTATTCTGGATTGCGCTGTTGTTGCTGATGGTATTTGGTGTGTGGCTTGGATGGCTTCCGGTTGGGCTTGGAGTACCCGCCGGGATGTCAGCTGATCAGGTTACATGGGGAGATCGGGCTATTCATATGATTCTACCAGCGTTGACCCTCAGTTTGACCGGGGTAGCCTCTATTGCTTTGCATACCCGGCAGAAGCTCACAGATGTGCTCGAGTCAGATTATATTCTGTTTGCGAGAGCGCGAGGTGAGCGTGGATTTCAGCTGTTCCGTCGACATGGGTTCAGACATGTTGTTTTGCCAGCCATCACGCTGCAGTTTGCTTCGTTCAGTGAACTGTTTGGCGGGGCTGTGCTTGCAGAACAGGTTTTTTCATACCCCGGCCTTGGTCAGGCGACGGTTCAGGCGGGGTTGCGTGGAGATGTTCCACTGCTGCTTGGACTTGTGATGTGCAGTGCGATTTTTGTTTTCACAGGTAATATGGTTGCCGACATTCTGTATCGCTTGATTGATCCACGGATGAAGGAGGAGCTGATGTCATGAAGCAGACGGTAGAACGCTCCTCCGAGCAGACGACAGAAACAGCCAAAATACAGAAAGTGAAAACTGCGAATCAAGAGGTACGGTATAACATTAATACCGGGTCTCTACAAGCTGGGAATGGAACAGGAACCTCACGCCCATCGAGAAAAGATTATACGGCTGCCAGAGACCAAAATTTCCGCAACCCTCGCCAAAGAGCGGTGATCTGGGGAAGCCTCGCGGTGATCTGGATTGCCGTTGTGTGGTTGACGGGCAGGCTGCTTCCGGCTGGTTCTACGCTGACTTCACTAATGGATCGGAATTTGGCTCCAACCTGGGCGCATCCATTTGGCACAGATTGGCTCGGAAGAGATATGTTCATGCGTACGTTAAAAGGATTGGCAACCAGCATTCAAGTGGGATTGCTTGCTGCATGTGGTGGCGGATTGATCGCACTGCTATTGGGTTTGGCTGCCGCTTCAAGCAAGGCTGCTGACCGGGTAATCTCATGGATTATCGACCTGTTCCTGAGTGTACCTCATCTGGTATCGCTAGTTATGCTGGCCTTTGTATTCGGTGGAGGTCTGGCAGGAGTGGCGGCAGCGATTGCGCTGACGCACTGGCCGAATCTGGCCCGGATTGTAAGAGCGGAGATGATTCAACTGAAATCCGCAGAATATATTCAGATTTCACACAAGTTGGGCCAATCGAGGTTACAGGTTGCGATGCAACATATGCTGCCACATCTGGTCCCGCAGCTGTTCGTGGGCATATTGCTAATCTTTCCCCATGCGATTCTGCATGAGGCAGCCATTACGTTTCTGGGGCTGGGGTTGTCCCCACAACAACCGGCAATCGGAATTATTTTGTCAGAGTCGATGAGATATTTATCTGCTGGCATGTGGTGGCTCGCCTTTTTCCCGGGACTGGCATTGTTGCTGGTTGTTCGTGCTTTTGATGTATTGGGCAACAGTCTGAAGACATTGACGGGTACAGGTAGTTCAAGGGAGGTGAGGTAAATATGGCTCTGCTTGATATTGAGGGAGTGTCGGTGTCATTTCGGCGCGCTCGTGGTTGGTTTGGACGCGAACAGACTTATGTCATTCAGAATCTGAATCTTTCCATAAACGAGGGCGAGATCGTGGCTGTTGTAGGCGCAAGTGGATCGGGTAAAAGTGTGCTGGCGCAGGCCATCATGGGCATTCTGCCTGCCAATGCCAGGTTAGAGGGACGTATTAGCTATAGTGGCGAGCCTTTGACCCCAGACCGACAACTTCATCTGCGTGGTGAGGAGCTGATGTTAATCCCGCAATCCGTCAGTTATTTGGACCCGCTGATGAAGGTGGGGAGGCAAGTTCAGCAGGTAACCCGAGATTTGGGAAGGAAGCGCGGCTTCATAACTCGATCCCATATGAAAAAGACGGAGCAGGAGCTGACGGAGCGATATCATCTTCCTCAAGGAACAGCCGGGAAATACCCGTTTGAGTTGTCTGGAGGTATGGCAAGGCGGGTGTTGATGGCGACAGCGACCTCAGGTCAGCCCAAGCTGATCATTGCAGATGAGCCGACACCAGGCATTCATCCCGAAGTGCTGGCCGAGACGATGAAGCAATTTCGCGAGCTTGCAAATCAAGGCGTAGGTATCCTGTGGATCACCCATGATGTCACGACAGCCCTGACGGCAGCGGATCGCATCGCTGTATTTTATGCGGGTACCAATGTAGAGACGGCGCAGGTGGATGATTTTAAAGGGAATGGAGAACGTCTGCGTCATCCATATACAAAAGCGCTCTGGAATGCGTTGCCGCAGAACGGATTTCAGCCACTCCCAGGCTCCCAGCCGTTGGCAGGTCAAGAGATCGCCACAGGCTGTTCATTTGCTCCTCGATGTAATGCAGCAACCGCTGTATGTACCCGCGAACGTCCAGAGCTTCGTAAGGTACGGGGCGGAGAAGTGAGGTGTTTCCATGTCACTTGAAGCACGGGACGTGAGTTACCGTTACGATCCGAAATCGTGGGTGTTCCAGCAGATGAATATGCAGGTGAAACAAGGCGAAGTCGTTGGCTTGTGGGGACCAAGTGGCTGTGGGAAAACAAGTCTTGGACGCATCCTTACAGGATATGCCGAACCTGTGGCAGGACAAGTACTTCTGGATGGGAAACCACTCCCACGTACAGGAGTATGTCCGGTTCAGCTGGTATTCCAGCATCCGGAGAAAGCTGTGAATCCACGCTGGCGAATGCGCCGCGTATTGCAGGAGGCGTCTGTGCAGGATAAACAGTTGCTCGAAGCTTTGGGTATTCAGCAGACCTGGTTGGACCGTAGGCCGACTGAATTATCCGGTGGAGAACTGCAACGTTTCTGTGTGGCGCGGGCGCTTGGCACAGCGACACGTTATGTGATCGCAGATGAGATGACAACGATGCTGGATGCAATCACTCAGGCACAGATATGGCATACCGTGATGGAAGTGGCTCGCCAGCGTGATCTGGGGCTATTGATCATAAGCCATGATCGGGATTTGTTGAACAGGTTGTGCGACAGAATTACACCGATGCCGATATCGATGTGACTGTAATTTTAATTATGTTTTGAATAAATAAAATGATCGAATACAAATGGGGTGCCCTTTGTGAAGTCATTGACCATGAATATGAGTCATGGACTTGACTACGGGGCACCCCTTTTTCTATCTTGACAAATATTCACCATTTAACAAACAGTACACGTTTTGTTCGCAACGTACATAGATGTAACTGACAGCTTATTTGCCCGACACATTGCTTAACAACACAGATAACCTGCGCATCGCCTCTTCAACCGTGGAACGTGGACAGGCTACATTAATGCGCATGAACCCTGTGCCCTCTGTTCCAAAGAAGCTCCCGTCATTGAAAGCAAGCCCTGCTTCATGAAGAAGCATATTGCATAGTTGTGCATGTGGGATATTCAGCTCCCGGAAATCCATCCATAACAGATAGGTCGCTTCGGGCAGATGCATTTTAATCTGAGGCATATGTTCCGCAACATATTGCTGTACATACGCCATATTTCCACGGATATAGGCAAGGCACTCATCCAGCCATTCCTCGGCATCATTGTAAGCAGCTTCGGTTGCGACAGCCCCCAGTGTGCTGATATTGGAAAGTCCCATCGTTTTTACACCCTGCGCGAACGATTCCCGCAACTTGGCATTGGGGATGACGATATTGGATGTACAGAGGCCAGGAATGTTGAACGTTTTGCTTGGAGCCGTACAGATGATACTTAGATCAGAGACGGCGTCCGAGATCAGGGTCAGTGGTGTATGAGTTCCGCGCTGATGAACAAGATCGGCATGGATTTCATCTGAAACCATCAGTACGTTGTATTGCAGACACAATGACGTAAGCCCTTCAAGCTCTTCACGAGTCCATACCCGTCCAACCGGGTTATGAGGACTGCACAGAATCAGCATTTTGACCCGACCGGTCTGTAAGCTGGATTCCAGTTGTTCCAGATCCATCGTATAATGACCGTTATTCTCTACCAAAGGATTGGTGATCAGTTCACGGCCCTGACCACGTACTACTTCATAGAAGGGAGCATACACCGGGGTTTGGATGACTACAGCATCTCCAGGATCGGTGAATCGTTGTACAGCAATGCTGAGTGCGGGCACAATACCTGGAGTGAATACGATCCAGTCATCGTTAATTTTCCAGTTGTGACGCCGTTCCATCCACCCTGCAACAGCTGCATGATACGCCTCAGTCCGCACTGTATAACCAAAAATCCCGTGCTCCATCCGTGTTTGCAGGGCCTGAATGACGGATGGTGGAGCAGCGAAATCCATATCGGCCACCCACATCGGAAGCGCATCAGCAGCGCCGAAGATATCCTCAAGCGCATCCCATTTTTCTGATCCGGTAGAGATCCGGTTAATAGACTGGTCAAATGTACTGTTATTGTTATTCATCGTATTTAATCCCCCTTGAGTTCCGTTCCTTCGACCACAAATCGACAAATAATTATCTAATACATTGGTTAATTTCGCAACTGTTGTGCATGTATGATTAGCTTCATATGTATGGTCCGGAATTCAGGACTTTATTCATATAAGAACAACTTAACGAGCGAGAGTACAGCGGGAATACGACAAAGACTATTTTTGTACGCCCTTGGTCCTGTTTTGTTCATATATTATTTACAACCTCTTGTCAGATGCTATTATATTGCTAACATTTGGTGGAACAACGGGCTGTTATCCGAATAAGCTCGTACCCATACATGATGAGCATAACTACATGAGTCTTTCGCGTACATCGAGCGATCGCTTGAATCGTATTATGCATAAGGCTGACATTTGAACTCAGGAGGCGTTTAGGGATGAAAAGCAAAAAGTGGTTGATTGCTGCGGGTGTGTTTGGCATGGTGTTAACCGGATCGGCAGGTGTATATGCAGGTACACAACTGGAGACAATCAAAGCTTATCTGAACCATGGGCTCGCCATCGAAGTGAACGGACAGAAATTTACACCGACAGGTGACCAGGGCAAAAAGCTTGCGCCAATTACATATCAAGGCAGTACATATCTCCCCGTTCGTTCGATTGCTGATGCGTTAAAGACCGAAGTGAAGTATGATTCCCAAAACAATAAAGTAAGCATCGGCTCTTCAAGCTCTTCTGGTGGGTCAACATCCACAGGCAACAGCGGATCTACATCGCCCTCAACAGGTACAAACACACAGGCGGCAGGAGTGAAGTCCAAGTATCTTCCGGCTGATTTCCCATTACCGAAGGATGCGAAGGCAACAAGTCTCATTGAGAACATAATGGATGGTGACAAAAAAGTAGTGCTCACGTACACAACCAAAGAAACGTTGCTAACCGTTGGAACATCCTACAAAGACTACTACCAGACCAAAAATTTGAGTCAGAACACTCAGGATATCCAGGCAGACGGCTTCAGCATCGTGGGTCGTGAAGATGGCAAATATGCCGTGACCATCACAGGTTCGGTGTCTGCAACCAACAAGGATCTGAATGAAATCACCGTAGTGTGGGGCGAAGAGTAATCCTTCCTTCCATAAAAGGTGAACAGCAAAAGCCGCCCGTTGAAATCATAACAGATTTCATTGGACGGCTTTTAGGGTTGAATCCATATCTGGTTCTATACTCTGAATTAATAGTCTAAATATTAGTCCGTTACAGGTACTCGTTGAACCATCCGGCAATATGCTCCAAACGGCGTACCCTCAAGTGAGGGTGACCTCCACGGGACAACTCGTGGTTTGCCCCTGGGAAACGAACAAGTCTTGTGGTCTGCTTGCGCCGTTTTAATGCAATGAACAACTGCTCGGCTTGTTCAATTGGACACCGCAGATCCTGTTCGCCATGCAAAATGAGCAGCGGAGTACTGACGTTTCCGACATAAGCGAGCGGGGAATGTTTCCATAGTTTTTCCGTGTCATCCCACGCGTTACCGCCAATCTGGTCTTCCGTGAAGAAATATCCAATGTCACTTACACCGTAGAAGGATAGCCAATTGGAGATGGAACGCTGGGTAACAGCCGCCTTAAAGCGGTCCGTGTGTCCAACAATCCAGTTGGTCATGAAGCCACCATAACTGCCCCCGGTTACGCCCAATCGTGATTCATCGATAAACTCATACTGGGACAGGGCATAATCCACACTCTCCATGAGATCGCGATAATCGCCACCGCCATAATCTCCGCGACAGGCGTCTACAAACTGCTGCCCGTATCCGAGGCCACCGCGTGGATTGATATACACAACAGCGTAGCCTTGTGCGGCGAGAATTTGGAACTCGTGCATAAACGTAAAACCATACATCATGTGCGGGCCGCCATGAATCTCCAGAATGGTCGGGATTTTGACCCCGTCGACCATGCCATGAGGTTTCATGATCCATCCTTGCAGTCGCAGGCCATCTGAGGAATTAAACCAGAAGGTCTCAGGTGTACTAAGGTGGATCTCATCCTCAAGCTGTGGATTGCTACGGGTGAGCTGAATCGGTTCTACCTCAGGATCTTCCGGTTGTTCATATATATATATATCACCAGGATTTAGTGTATCGGCTACAGCGGCAACGATCTGCCCGTTTTCCAACTCGGCAAATTGATAAATCTCCCGTTCGTTAGGCCATATATAGTCAGCACTGCTGCCGTCTCGAGCGAATTTGGCGATGCGTACACTACCATGGATGGTCGCCAGACAGAAGATTGAAGAACCATCCCTGCTGAATACTGGCCCCGTGGTTGTCAGATGTGAACGCATGTCGCCAACAATGCTGTGATTCAACTGTACGTCCCAATCCGTGCTCAGACATACGAGTTCACCACCTGATATCTGAAGGGTGTACAACTTCACAAGCGTGGCATTTCCATAGGAACGGTCACTGGCGAGCAGTGCAAGAGATTGTCCATCCGGCGCAAAGGCCAGTCGGCTGAACGTATACCCTTCCGGGGTCAACTGTTGCACATCCGATCCGTCTGCCTTGGCAAGGTACACATGATTAGTCAGGGTGTAATCATTATGCTCCTCGTCTTCTTCAGGCATCTGCGCAATCCAAGCGATGGATGTTCCGTCCGGGGACCAGGCGTAGTCTCCGACGTCATAATGACCTGTAGTTACAGGAATTGCTTCCGCATCGATCGGTGCGAGAGCGAAAAGGTGGGAACGTCGACCGTTCCACAATCCACTGGCATCTGACTTCATGCGAATCCGGTCTACGACATGTTCTTGCAGCAGTTTGGGTTTATCGTTTATAGGATCTGTATGTTCTGATTCTTCATTTCCGCTCATATCCACGGATGATTTCGCAAGTATGGTATGGCCATCCGGTGACCAGAGCAGAGAACTGACGCCATGTTTCAGGTGACTGATTTGCTGTGCTTCTCCGCCATCTGATGCGATAATCCACACTTGGGATTTCCCATCAACCTCTCTTAGAAAGGCAAGCTGAGACCCATCGGGCGACCAGGCAGGGGAATGATCCTTCTCACCAGAGGTAAAGGGCCTGTCCTTCTGACTCCCCAGATGCAGCAGTCTCAGGTGAGAACAATAACCGTCACGTGCTTCATTCGTTTTCCGGCTTACATATACCAGTTGTCCGCCTTGAGGGGACGGAGTTGGATCATTAACCCATGTAATCTGATAAAGATCTTCCGATGTTATGCCGCGCTGACTCATCATTGTTTGTCCTCCCACCATGAATTAAAATTGGTTAATTTCCTAACCTTTCCATTTATATTAACGGAAAGCTAGGGACAGGACAATATGACTAAGGATAGGAGGGGAGACTTTTATAACAGCGATCGGAAGGTTGTTCTGTCATCGGAGTGACCCATGTAAATATTCTTTGTTCAATTCATATAGGGGTGTTAAAGGATTTATTCGAAGGATGACGAATCCTAATGTTGAATAAGCGCAGAAATGACGAAAAATGGTCTTAATTTAATGTTTAACACTGGTTAATTTGGTTTAATGTACAATGCAATTCCTGTTCTACATTCAGCTATTTGGTTCATAGCCATTCGTTTATATAGAACTCGTATGATTCAGTCGCAATGGAGGAGGAACGTCACGTTGAGCACATCCTATGAGCAACATGTGGAATATCCAAACCGGAAACGAATGGCGTGGCTCACGGCAGGGGCAGCACTTTTTGTGGCAGCCGGATTTTTTTTGATTTTTGATCGTTCTTCAGTTACGAATGATTCCATCCTTTCGGATGTGATTGGACTTCTATCCATTTTGTTTTTTGGGCTATGTTTCTGTTACAGTCTGGTAAAGATGATCAAGAAGGAACCTTCTTTTGTAATCGATGAGGATGGGTTTGTGGATGCATCTTCTTATACCGCAGGAGGAGCAGTGGCCTGGAAAGACGTTGAGAATATTTTTATGTATGAATTGATGGGACAGAAAATGATCGGGGTCAAGTTGCGGGACGAGAAAGCCTTTCTGGATCGCCAGAACGGGATGAAACGCAAATTGATGACGGTCAACAGCAATATGGTCGATGCAACCATCAGCGTTGCCCAAAGTAGCCTCACAGTTTCGCTGGATCAATTGTATATCATGATGATGAGCCACTGGAGACATGTGAGTGATAACATGATGTATGATTCGTATAGTCGTCGTTAGAGAGGTCACAATGTCCATAGAGTCTTCAGAATGGAGGAATATAGATGATGCATGGTGATGCAACACGCACGATTCTACTTCCGGATGGAACTGCCCTGCCTGCGATAGGACAAGGCACATGGAACATGGGAGAGAAGCAATCCAGTCAGCAAGAAGAAGTACGTGCACTGCGTTCCGGTATTGAACAGGGAATGACCGTGATTGATACAGCGGAGATGTATGCAGAAGGTGGGGCAGAGGTTGTTACGGGAAAGGCCATCTCGGGCCATCGTGATGAAGTTTTTCTCGTATCCAAAGTGTATCCCCATCATGCGGATCGTAAGCAGATGATTACGGCCTGTGAACGTAGTCTTAAGCGCTTAGGAACAGATCGCCTGGATCTGTATCTGCTCCACTGGCGAGGGGGAGTACCACTCGAAGAGACGGTTGAAGCTTTGGAACAATTGAAGAAATCCGGTAAAATCATTCGCTGGGGTGTATCAAACCTGGATACAAGGGATATGCAGGAGTTATGGAGTCTGCCGGAGGGGTCTCAGTGCATGGTGAATCAGGTGCTCTACCATGCAGCTTCGCGTGGTATTGAACATGATCTGCTTTCCTGGATGCGGGAACGGAGCGTTCCTGTAATGGCGTATTGTCCACTGGCACAGGGTGGCAGACTTCGAAGTGAATTGTTGGAGCATCCAGTCATTCAGAAGATTGCGCAGGATCGAGGAGTTACGACTTCGCAGATCGCTTTAGCCTGGGTGATCAGGGATGGAGATGTACTGGCGATTCCGAAGGCGGTACAGCTGAATCATGTGGCAGACAATGCAACAGCAGTGAAAATCGTTTTGACACAAGAGGAACTCGCCCGTTTGGATGAGGCATTCCCTGCACCTAAAGGCAGTGTACCTCTAGATATCGTGTAGCTGGCTCTTTTTTATTGGATAAGCATATGAAAAAGATAACAATACGATTAATAATGTTATGCAGAGCAGATCTTCACGATCTGCTCTTTTTTTTGTATGGATATCAATAGTCGAAGCTGGCCCATCAATTGAGCGAATATATATTTTAACAAATGGGCTTTACAACACTATTTCACTAGTGTACTATGTAACTAATACACCAGTACAGAGGGGAGCGAGAGCTTTGTGACTATAGAATTTGATAACAATTTACCAATCTATCTGCAGATCATGCAGTACATCAAGAGACAGATTGTAACCGGGACACTTCAGGCAGGTGACAAAATTCCTTCGGTTCGTGAACTGGCAGCTGAACTACAGATCAATCCAAATACAGTACAACGGACATTTCAGGAGCTTGAGCGGGAAGAAGTGGTCGAAACCAAACGGGGCTTGGGCAGATATGTGACCAGTGAGGAGCGGAAGATTATGACGATCAAAAAAGAGATGGCCGGTGAATTGCTGGAACGCTTTCTGACCGGAATGCAGGAACTGGGGATCGAAGAGCAGGATATCTTATCCATCGTAGCCGATGCCGTTGCGGAAGGAAAGGGAGGAACAACGCATGAGTAACATCCTTGAACTGAACCAGATCAATAAAACATATGGCAATAAGAAAGCGCTAAGTAATATTACATTGGATATTGCACCGGGACGAATCGTAGGTCTACTGGGGAGCAACGGTAGTGGAAAAAGTACGCTCATGAAGCTGGTTGCAGGTTTGTTGCATCCGAGCAGCGGAACGATTCAAGTCACAGGTAAGCCTGTTGGGCTGGAGACGAAGGCACTGGTTTCGTTCATGCCGGATCGTCCATTAACCGAGAAGTGGATGAGAGTGCGGGATGCGATTGCGTACTATCGCGATTTCTATGCTGATTTTGATGAGGAGAAGGCGCGGGAGATGCTGGACTTCATGAACCTTGTCGAGAGTGACCGGGTACGGCATCTGTCGAAAGGTATGAATGAACGACTACAATTAACACTGGCACTTTCTCGTAAGGCTCGTCTGTATTTGCTGGATGAACCGATTGGCGGAGTAGATCCGGTTGCGCGTGGCAAGATTCTGGATGCGATCGTCAAATTCTATGATGAAGACAGCAGTCTGATCATCTCCACGCATCTTGTGAATGATATCGAACGGATTTTTGATGAAGTTGTCTTTATTCGCGAGGGCGAGCTGGTGATGCGGGAAGAAGTGGAAACGCTCCGTCTGAAATATGGGAAAAGTGTGGATGAGATGTTCAAGGAGGTCTATGCGGAATGATGACATTATTGAAATATGACTTTAGAAGGAACTGGAATACACTGTTGGCGGGGCTAGTTATTTTGATTATCGCGCAAGTGGGACTTTCCCTTTTCGTGTCTGAGGTCACAGGGATTGTGCTTGGTATTATGGGATATGTTGGAGTAGGTGTGGCTATTTATGTGAAAATGATCAAAACATACACGTCCAATATCCGATCATATAATCGCCGCCTTTTACCCGTAACGGGCCTGTCACATGTGTTGTCTCCCTTGATCTTTGGAGCCCTTTGCGGGTTGGGGTTAGTCATTATATTCGCGACTCATGCCTACATCTATATCTCAATGAAGCTACGAATGAACATGGCTACCAATATTGATCTTTCGGGTCTGCATGTCTCGGATTATATTAGTTTGTTGCTGTTTAGCGCATGGGTTATGGTATTCATGACCGTCATTATCTTCCTTTCGATCTCGATTGCAGGCAGCTTCCGTTGGAGAACGGGGCCATGGATTGGAATCGTTGCATTCTTTGTCCTCGTTAATCTGCTTGGCTGGTTGGAAAATATCATTACGACAGGACGTTTTAGTCCAAATGAAATGTTCCGGTACACGGAAGAAAGTACAGGGATCTCGATCACAGCCAATGGCGTATTATGGTCGGACGGCATGTGGGGAAGCATTGTATTTGAAGTTATTGTGGCGGTCATCTTGGTGTGGGCTACCATTTACCTGAACAACAAAAAAGTCGAAGTTTGATAACAGGATAATTTGAACGTGATGCGAGCAACCAGGGTTGCTCGTTTTTTTACATCCAGTAATAATCCACTTTTTGAATCCATTACCATTAATTATACGTATATATAGATATATTGTGTGCTCGATGCGAGATTAGGTTAAAGAGAACAAAAGGATATGTAAGGGAAAGGAGAAAGCGTTATGGAACTATACTTCAGGGATAACTTTTTTAACGCAGGTTACACCGAGATTATGAATCCAAATCAGGAACAGGCAGGGCATCTGGATTTGAAAAGTGTCTTTGGTTCTTCGCTCGATGTATCGGATAACAGTGGATTGGTCTGCAGCGGTAAATTTCGCATGTTAACGAATCGTTGGGATATCACTGCAGCAGATGGGAGACATCTGGGTGTGCTTCGGCCCAGATTTAGTTTTTTTAGTAAAAAGTATGAATATGACGCAGGATCACGAGGTACATATGATGTGTCTGCCCCAGCATTTTCGCAGGAATATGATATAAGTGGCAGTGGTGGCCGCATCGTGGCCAGTTTCCGTCGCACCAGCGGCTGGTTTAGTTCAGGGGCATTTGTATTAGATAACCAGTCGGAACAACTGGACACGTATGAATTAATTGCAGTGGTCATGGGCGTGCACGCGATTAACAAAAGAAGGAACTCGGCAGCTAGCAGTGGTGGAGCGACGTAAGTGGAGCGACGTAAGTGGAACGAATAGAGTTACTTCCGCTGATAAGTTTATGACATTTTTATGAGCAAGCAAGTATCGCAAAAAAAGGTTTGGATGAGATTCTCCAGACCTTTTTTTCGTATATGGATATAGATATGGATTTGTCTTTTGAGCAATAGTTATGGTTAACCCAATCTTACAAAATCATTGACCATCGGCTTTCGCAAGGGAGCCTTCCTCACGTTGGCGGTGCTGAACTTCATTGGAGCATTCGGAATGCATATCAGGATCTTTTTCCGCATAACGGGCTAATGCCTTCGCAGCTGTTTCGGACATTCGCTCCCGCAGCACTGTGTGGTCAGCAATTCGAACCCGTTTGCCGAGAAAACGCATTTTGGATAAGACGTAATCCATCTCATTGCGCGGAACGGTCAGCTCGATCCGATATGTCTGCTTGGCTTCCAGGTACTCGACCTGTTTTTCAAAGCAGGAGAAGGCATAGAGGATTCGGGACAGCTCCTGATTGAACTCGGGCAGTACCTCGATGGTGATGGTCGTTTTACGCTTCTCTGTTATCGCAGCAATTCGGGCAGTGTAACCCGAGGCGGTATCCGGTTCAACCGGTTGGGCTTCCACGGTAACGATGCTGTGCAGCTTGGTCGACATGAGTTTGTCGAAGCGAGGAGCATACCAGAGCACGTACCATTCTTTTTTGACCATGGAATACTCCAGTTTGTACGGGAAGCCGAATTCATCATGGCTCGTGCGTCCATTGCGGACGCGACCCGTCATGCGAAATCCCTGATGATGCAGAATGATTAGCCGTAACTGTCGAAGTAGTGGGTGAGAGACACTGTTTTCTTCGCTTTTGGCTTTTTCGGTCAGGTAATCCTGAAGGTTCAGGTCCTGCTCACCATTAAGCATGTTGTACATTTTATCCAATGTTACAGGGCTCAGCGCTTCTCTCGCAGCAGGGTGATTCAGCATCATGCGAAGCCAGGCCCGTTCCTGTGAGGTCCAGGTGAACAGTCCGGTTTCATTCAGTCGTGTCATCATCTGGTAATTGAACATCTTCTCGAACAGGTTCATAATACTCCGCAATCTCCTTCCATTCCTTGATCATCTCTTGGCGTAGTCTCTGAGGCGCGATTACTTCACAGCTTGAGCCAAAACTCCGCAACCACGGTTTGATCTCGGTGGTACCGTTGACCTGGATTTCGTAGAGAAAGGTATGATCCGTTTCGGGTATAATTTTGCCCCATTGACCTTGCAGACGAACCCGATCCAGAATAAAGTTGCGCTGACCACGCTCCGGGTGGAAAAAGCGAGCTTGAACCGTCACGGTATTTCCCGTATCCACGAGCCAACTGTAGCGACTAATGTCGGTCCACTGCTGCTTCAGTTTGAGCATGTATTGCTCTTCTACTGAATCCTGTTCCTCCAGTTGGGTTATGCCTTCCATGCGGAATTTCACAAAGCCGCGCCGGCCCTGATATCCAATTACATACCAACGACCATACTGATGGTCATAGATCACTTCAAGGGGCACGATCCGGTTGGATCGACCACCTGCTTCCCGTTCAAAGCGTGGATTCGTATTCTGTGAACTGTAGCTGGATGGTTTTTTCGGTGAATAGTATAGGAACTGCACACGTTTACGCTGACGAATCGCACTAAGTAGCGTGTAGAGATGAGCTTCGTCCAGGATACGAGAATAATAGTGATACTTATAGATATAGGGCTCGGTAGCTTCTTCTTGCGGGAAACTTGCCGTAATTGCTTTTTTTAAACTGTCGCGCAATAAGTACCCCTGTACGGAAGGAACCTGGGTGTTCGCCATCATATCCACAAAATCATACAACTCCAGCTGTTCCTCCGCTGTCAATTCGGTAAGGACGTCCTGTTGTAAAGCATATCGATACGGTCTGCCACCCGGCTCTTTTCGGATAACCCCAACCTCTTCCAGATACTTCAGATCGGAACGAATGGTTTTCTCGTCAGGTAACGCCAGATCCTCCGGCAGATCAGCACAGCAGGCGTCCAGCAGTTCCATCGCGGTCAGGGTTTTATGTTGTAAGGTATGCAAAAGGACAGAAAGCCGCTGAACTTCAGTCTCTTTCATCGACTTGGCGCGGAAGAGGAAGAGCAACATAGGCTCTGCCGACTCCCCGTATTGGAAGCGGACGAGATCTGCCATTTCCCGGCCTGCTTCGGCACTTGAGCGTTGGTCGGCGACGGTCTGCATGATTTCTTTTAATCTGCGATTGGTTTTATCAAAGGTATGTACGGATATGCCAAGCCGCTCGGCATATTGTTTGCGGTTATATGCACCGCTTGTTAGGGATAACATGCGTAAGAACTGAATTTCTTTGTCAAAACTCTCTCTTGCCATGAACATTCACTCCTTGTTATCCCTTCATTGTAGCAGGATGAGCGGAAGCTTTCATTTTAAACTTATGAAGATTGACTCATTTCAGAAAATGATTCGTCGCCATACTTTCGCCATGTTCGCGTGCAGATGTGTGAGGCATAATAAGGTTGTGAAGCGGGGCAGCAACAAACTCTGCGGATCAAGGTTCCGAGGCGCCAGGGAGGGTTACTTCGACTGTTAATCGACCAGGTCGTTGGTTCGAATCCAATCGCCGCCGTACATGGCGGTGTAGCTCAGCGGTAGAGCGGGTATTATACCTTCCCACCTTTTTCCTCGGAACATTTTATTATGAAAGAACAGCAAATAGACTCACACCGGGAGGTCATGAGTGATGAGCAGAGCGAAACAATTATTTAATCAACCTCAACCAACGACACGTAATCATGGGGGCTACGGAGCCTATGAGCGATTGGTGGAGGAACAATATATACAGATGTTGATGACCAATACATTGAACAATACTTTTTATGCAGATACCCAGCAACTGATGGACGATGCGATGGTCAGTCATCAGGAGATGGCTGAGGTCGATGCAGGGTTTATGGCGCGGGCGCTGGTCTATGCTCGTAATGAAGGTTTGATGCGGTTACAGCCTCTATACGGGCTGGCACTGCTGTCCAAAGTGGACCCAGATCAGTTTGCAAAGGTGTTCTCCAAGGTCGTACAGACACCGGCTGACTTGGCCGATTTTCTGACGATTCTAAGAGGAACTGGTCGGGGACAGGGCGGGCGAGCGGTTAAGCGTCAGGTGAGTCAATTTTTGAACGGCATTACTGAATATTGGGCCATCAAATACAACGGGCGTGGGCGTGGATACAGTCTGGGCGATATGATCGCTACAGCACATCCCAAGCCGATAGATCTGAAGCAAAAAGCCTTATTCCGTTATTTGCGCGGGCATGAGGTGGATCTTACGGAACTTCCGCAGTTGCAGGCGCTGGAAAAGCTGAAAGCTACCCCAAACCCGGCAAGTCGGATGCATCTGATCGAGAAAGGTAAACTCCCGTATTCGGTGGTCACCTCGATCATGCAACCGACACGTACGGTGTGGGAGGCGTTAATGTCACAAATGCCGACTTTTGCGTTGCTGCGCCATCTGAATGCAATGGATCGGGCAGGTGTTTTTGATAAATCGAAAAATATCGATTATGTTACACGTCGTCTAACGGATGCAGAAGCCCTGCGTAAGTCGCGCATATTGCCTTTCCGATTCGCCAGTGCGTATGAAATGATTGCGAGGGAAGAGCTGCGGGATGCTTTGCGGCAAGCGGTGGAACTATCCATTGGCAACCTGCCAACACTGCCGGGAAGAACGGCTATTTTCCTGGATCGCTCCGGTTCCATGCAAGGGGATTATTTGCGGATTGGTTCGGTGCTGGCACTGGCGCTTTATAAGCAAACAAGAGGTAACGCACTGTTCTGGTTATTCGACCATATGGTTGAGGACGCTCGTCCCAAGATGGATGAGAGCATCCTTTCCCAAGCTCACCGTATTCGCGCACAAGGTGGAACAGACACCGGTCGACCGGTGCGGGAACTTCGGGATATCGGAGAAAAAGTGGATCAGATCATTATGATCACCGATGAACAACAGAATGAAGGCAGCCCGTTATATGCTGAGCTTGAGCGATATCGCCGGATGATGAATCCGGAGTTGAAGGCATTTATTGTGGATATAGCACCTTATCAGCAGGCAATGGTACCGCCACGGGATGGCAAAACCTTTTACATCTACGGTTGGAGTGAAACGGTATTGACGTATATTGCCGAGACTGTGGCAGGATATGATACACTCGCGAACCGGGTGAGAGAGATAGAGATTTAAATTGGGGAATTTGGAGGCGGCTGACCATGAGCTACGTTCATGAAGAAATGAAAGATACGATTAGACAACAGCTGAAGCAGATTGAACAGGAGGAGCAGGTACGGATCATCTATGCCTGTGAATCTGGCAGTCGGGCGTGGGGGTTTCCTTCACAGGACAGTGATTATGATGTGCGTTTCCTGTATGTGAGACCGCTGGAGTGGTACTTGTCGATTGAGGATAAAAGGGATGTGATCGAACGCCCAATTAGTGACCAGCTCGATATCAATGGGTGGGATCTGCGCAAGGCGTTGAAGCTGTTTCGCAAATCAAATCCACCACTGCTGGAATGGTTGCAATCCCCGATTCAGTATGATGAACAGTATAACGTGGCACAGCATATCCGTGCACTGTCGCCTTTGACCTTCTCGCCCAAGTCCTGTATGTATCATTATCTCAATATGGCAAAGGGTAATTTTCGAGATTATTTACAAGGTGAGCAAGTGAGGATTAAAAAGTACTTCTATGTTCTTCGACCATTACTAGCTTGTGGCTGGATCGAACGTCATGCTGCGATGCCACCGATGGCATTTGAAGAGCTGATTCAAGAACTTGTACCTGCGACTACACCGCTATATACGGAGATTCATGAGTTACTACGCCGGAAAAAGGCGGGCGAGGAACTGGATCTGGAGCCGCAGCTGCCAGCAATACAAGCTTTTTTGGCGGAGAAGATCGAGCATTTTGAAAAACTGGCTGGCCAGATGGAGAATGAGCAGATTATTCAATTTGAAGAATTGGACCTGATTTTCCGTTTGGCACTGCAAGAAGTATGGGGGAACAATTAGGACGTTTCTTCTCACCCAGGCGAGCGATTCGATGATGGATGTCCGCGTCCCGAACGTTTTAAAGTTCAGGTCGGCTAGCTGATTGTGACGAATTGCTAGGGAGAGTATGTTCTAAGAAACACAGGACGTCTTATGCGGCCTCCAGGGTGCCTTTTTAAAATGTAAGGAACATGGGACACGTTATTGTCCGAAAAAGTCGGATAAAAGGCTGGAAAATGGCGGTTTAGCCCCATATAGCGTGACTTGGGTTCGTTAGGTTTCAAGGGGGCTTCTCATCATGAAATAAGACGCCAGCATTCGTTAGCGCTCCATCATGCACTTGTGCTGCTTTGGCTCCGGGACGTTTAAGTACGCTTGGGCTTTCAGCAGGTTTGCAAGAAACGCACTAGTGCGTGACGACATTTTTCATATATAAGGAGGAGAACTGATGCATCTGATCTTGAAAGCAAGCGGCGCTGACGCGGGAATTGTATCCCATTTGTTAGCGAAGAATCCGCTGAATATATATGACCGCGTAGACAAAGGTGTGCGTGTAAGAATGGTGTACACTGCGGCTACAGAGAACGAAACAGAATTACTAATTCATGCCGAGCCTGATCCTGTGGATCTGGTCAGAGGTACACCTGATGGATATGACATAACGCAATATATCAATGATCGTGAGTTCGTGACCAGCAGCTTGTTCTGCTCCTACATACGTGGGGCGCTAGGGACGGCCTTGAATGGTAAGCCCAAGGAAGACTATGTGCAATGGGTAGGGCATGCTTTCGAGTTGGAACTGACCTTTGGCCCAGTGGCTTCCGATCTGCCGGATCGAGTTGTGGAAGAATTGTTCTCGCCATTAGGATACGCCGTTTCGGTGGAGCGTGGAGAACTATCGTATTCATTTGATCTGAAAAATAAAAGCACGGTTCGCCATATCATCCTGCGTGGACGTAACACGGTACAACATGCACTGCGTCAGCTTTTTCTACTGATTCCAGTGCTGGATAATTACAAACATTATTTCATCAGTGAAGATGAGATCGATAAAATCAAACGGTATGGTGAAGGGTGGCTGGATGCTCACCCACTGAAAGAACTCATTGTGAAGCGTACGTTGCGTTTTACCGAACTGATTCGGCAGTATGAGCGTCAAGAGGGTGCTTTGACTGTGTCCTTTGGACAGGAGAGAGAAATAGGCCACACCTCGGAAGCGATTATTCAGGAGAATAAAGCAGGGCATCAGGAAGAAGGAGAAAAAGAGTACCTGGGGTCCGAGTCCGATAGCGATGAGATGCAACTGAATGCAGATTCTAGAGGTCCAGGTGAATGTACGGATGCAGATGTAGATACAGAGATAGAAGATGGTGATGCAAAGATTGCTGATGTAGATACAGGTACAGCTGGAGGAGATGGCGGGCAATCTGAACAATCTGAACCTCCTGTGCGGCTAAACGAGTTGCGTTATCGTGCGATTACAGATGTGGTTGCAACGTTGCCAGTCAAACGGCTTATTGTTGATATGGGAGCGGGTGAAGGCAAGCTGTCTGCCCGTTTGGCGTACATTCCCGGTGTGGAGGCCATTCTGGCCGTTGAACCTTCAGGGCAGTCGCGGCTCCGGGCTATGGAGCGCTTCGCGAAGCTGGAGGGTCGTTCTGGAGTGGTGGCTATGCCGGAGCCAATCATTGGTTCACTGTTTTATTTTGACGAGCAGATGCAAAACCAGGACGTTATGATTCTGTGCGAAGTGGTTGAGCATATCGAGGAATATCGTCTGAACGGAATTATGGATACAATCATGAACGATTATCAGCCAGAAGTGCTGCTGGTCACTACACCAAACAAAGAATATAACGAAGTGTATGCAATGGAGCAGGAAAGTTTCCGTCACCATGATCATCGCTTTGAATGGACTCGTGCGGAGCTGGCTTCCCGGTGTGAGGAATGGACGCAGCACGGGAACTATGGCTATGAAATTAAGGGTATCGGTGAGCATGTAGAGGGCTATGGACAACCTACCCAACTGGTCATTTTTGAACGGAGAAAGGAGAGTCTATCATGAGTGGAAAAACGGGTTCTAGCGAAACAGCTAGTGTGGGCAGAGGACAGCAGGATCGGAAAAATGAGATGAAGGAAAGACAGCGGGAGATCCGTCTGCCCTATGCAGGTATCGTCGTTCTTGTTGGCCCGTCCAACAGTGGCAAAAGTACGATGTTGGATCGTCTCGTTGCAGAAAGTGTCATTCGCCGCACAGAAGCCGTCTCGTCAGATCAATTCCGCATGCTGGTTGGAGATGATGAGTATGTGGATTGGAAACACCGTCCCCGCAGTGAAGCGGATGTGATCTATGCGGAGTATCAGCAAGTATCGGCCAAAGCATTTGAGGCGATGGAGGCGATGCTGGCAACCCGCTGCCGTCTGAACAAGCTGACCTGGGTGGATGCGACACATCTGTATCCCGAGGATCGCGAGCGCCTGATTCAGGTGGCAAGAAAGGCTCATGTGCCTGTGATTGCTGTGGTGCTGGATATTCCTGAAAAAGAGCTGCTGGAACGTGATGCCCAGCGGGAGTATCCGCGTGGACGTCAACGGGTGAAACAACAGGTGCAGCAGTTCAAGCGCACATTACGCTCGATCCGTGAGGATGGCTTCGATGCCAGTTATGTGCTGAAGCAGCCGGATGAGATTACGTTTGTCCGCACATCCAATCCGCTGGTGACCGACATGGGTACAGGTATTGATATCATCGGAGATATTCATGGCTGTTACGATGAAATGATGGAAATAATCGTGCGTCTCGGGTATGTGGACGAGGATGGAAGTGGTCTGTACCGTCACCCTGAAGGACGCAAATTGGTCTCCGTTGGTGACGTAACGAGCCGTGGGCCAGAATCTTTAAAATGTCTGTTGTTCTGGCAACGGCATTGTGCCGCCGAGCTCGCCTACATGATTGACAGTAATCACGGCTGGAAGATCGCGCGTTATCTGGATGGTCGTGACGTTACGTTGAGTCATGGTGACGAACGGGTGGAGATGGAACTGCTACAGTTTGAGCGGGAGCAAGGCCAAGAGACAGCAAAGCAAGTACGTGCAGAGCTTAGGGCATTTCTGCTTGACGCACCATCTCATCTGGTCTTTTCCCGGAACGGGGTAAGACAGGTGGTTGTAGCACACGCGGGAATTCGAGATCATTTTATCGGAAAACAGTCCAAACGCATTCAGGATTACTGCCGATATGGCGATGTGGAGGGTACGGATGAGCGGGGTCGGCCTGTGCGCAAGGATTGGTACGTGGATCACAATTCGGGTGAATGCATCGTCTGGGGACATGATCCCCGTCCATATCCTACGATTGTGAATGATACGGTCAACATTGATCACGGTGTCGTTTTTGGTGGCATGCTCACTGCTTGGCGAATGCCAGAACGTGAGGCAGTCAGTGTTCCGGCGAAGCAGGATTATGCGAGGGATCCGGATAGTCCATTAAAGCGCTGGGAACAGCGGCGTTTTGCTCCGCCCAACATACGTAAGTTCAAGGAGGGTTTCACGGTTCAGACAGCATCCAAACTTGATGTGTTTGTGCACGGTGAGGTGGCGAAGACGGCAATTGATACGTTTTCCCATTATACTGTACCGCTGGAAGAACTGATTTACATCCCGCCCACGATGAGTCCGCCGCCGAGTGTCTGTTCTGTAGAGGGATATCTGGAGCATCCACAGGATGCGTTCCATTATTATCGCTCACAGGGCGTTACCCGTATGGTTGCCGAGAAGAAACACATGGGCAGTCGGGCCATTTTGCTTCTTTTCCGGGATGAGCAAGCTGCGGTGCAGCGAGTGGGTAGGCCGATGTTGGGGAACATTGTGACCCGGACGGGCCGATCCTTTTTTGACCCTTCGACAGAGCAAGATGTGCTTTCCAGATTACATGCGGACTTGACCGTAGACGGTTATTTTGATCGTCACCAGACAGAGTTTGTATTGCTCGATGCGGAGATTGTACCTTGGAATCTAAAGGCGCGTGAGCTGATTGCTTCACAATATGCACATGTGGCTGAAGCCTCCATGATGGATCGCTCTACGGTGCTGGACAAACTGCGCGAAGCTCAAGCAGCAGGTCGTAACGTAGAGGAGTGGTTGCAGGAAACAGTAGGTAAACTCGCTAATGCCGAGACGTTCCGCGATGTATTCCAGAAATACTGCTGGGATGTGGAGGATATCGGGGACATACGGATTGCACCGTTCCACACACTGGCACATAGCACGGGAGCATTTTGGGAGCAAACGCATGAATGGCATATGGAGCAGAACCGTGAGTTCGCCCGGATATCGACCATGATGATGGAGACGGAATATCGCGTGATCGCAAGTGAGGCAGATGAAGCGGATGTCATTCTTTGGTGGAATGAGATTACGGCGGAAGGACATGAGGGGATTGTGATCAAACCCGAAACATTCCGCGCCTGGAATAATAACAAAATGATTCAGCCTGCGATTAAAGTACGAGGACGTGCATATTTGCACATCATCTATGGGATGGACTACCTGGCACCCGAGAATCTGTCCCGACTTCGTAAACGCAAAACGTCCAAAAAAGAACGTCACGCCTTAATGGAGAGTGCTTTGGGCATGGAGGGGATTGAGCGCTTTATACGCAGAGAGCCAGTGGAACGAATTCATGAATGCGTGCTGGCAACGCTATCGCTGGAGTCGGAGCGAGTAGACCCGCGTTTGTAAACTGTTATATGAAAATAATTTTTGTTATTCACCTATATTGTATGGGTAATTATGGTATGATACTCTGGCCAAACTAATTGCTGGAGGTTATCCGTATGCGTATCAAAGTAATAAGCAGTTTGCTTGCCATTTTCATGATTTTTGCTACCGTTGCGTCTGCTCACCCGGGAAGAACAGATGCAAATGGGGGACATACCTGTCGAACCAACTGTGCAAAATGGGGGCTGAAACAAGGGGAATATCATTATCACAACGGAGGTTCTTCTTCGAGTTCCAAATCTTCCTCTACAAGTTCATCCAGTTCAGGAAGTACCAAGAAAAGTAATAAGTCTTCAACGGCAACCCAAAAGAAAGCCACTCCTAAACCAGAATATATCAAGTCTGCTGTTCAGGTGAAGGTGAATGGTTCCAAGGTTATTTTCACCGAATCTCCAATTATAATGAATAACACAAATCTCGTACCTCTGCGTGAGATGGCCAAAGCAATGAAAGCCAAAACGTCTTGGGACAGTAAGACTCAGACCATTACCGTTACCAAAGACAAGTACAAGCTAATCTTTACCTTGGGCAGTAAAAAGGTGAAGGTTAACGGGAAAGAAGTCACCCTACAGGCAGCACCCAAAGAAATTAAGGGAACGACGTATATTCCCCTCAGAGTTTTGGTAGAAGGGCTTGGGGCATCCCTCACTTCATCTGGTAATACGCTGACGGTGAAAGTCAAATAATAAGAATAAGAATAAGAATTCATAAAGAAGCAGGTTCGGAGTTTATCCGGCCCTGCTTCTTTTTTGTATATGAACTTCGTTAAAGCGAAACCTCATCAGGCCATTTTACTTGGCGCTGCAACTTTTGACATGACCTGGATCAGTTGGTATGAGCAACGGCGCGAATCTCAATCAGTTGATGAGGGAAGGCCAGACCCGATGTCCCAACCATTGTAACAGCCGGACGATGAGTACCAATATACTCTTTATACACAGCAACACATGGCTCAAGATGCTCCTGCGGGTGAACCAAAAAAATCTCCAGTTCAGCAATGTTCGACTTGGTCACGTTAAATCCTGCGAGCACGCGATCCAAGTTATCCAATGTCTGGCGGACCTGTGCTTCAATATCATTGACACCAATAAACGTTCCCTGCATATCATGCGAAAATTGACCTGCAATGTAGATCGTACCGTTAATGCTGTATCCCTGAGCAACGCTGAATGCCTCTTCCCACGGGACCCCGTGGCTATATATTTGAGCTGTAGTCATAAGTTTCTCTCCTTTGGAAATTCAAGATATGGTTAGTATAAACGGAGAAAAACGACTTGGGCAGTACGCACTTTCATGACAGTGACTATCCATTGGGATAGTGTAAACACGGTGTTTGTGAGCCTAACGACTCATTTCAGAGAATCTTTATATCAGGATATTTAATTTAGGTATAACTAACTTAAGTCCTATATCCTTCCACTAGAATCTGGGTAATAATTATAGTAGGCAAGTGATTAATGGAATCTCATAACGTAACGATAGGGGGTAACCTGTATGGCATCTGTGATTCTGCTGGTGAAACAGACGGAGGACGATGAGAAGGTTATTTATCGCTTCGGACCGAATGAGCGAAAGATGGGGCTCATTGAGATGAATAAGATTAAGGAAAGTGTGAAGGAACTGGAACCTGTCCAGGTGGATGGGGTAAGCCCGAGTTTTTTCTTTAACCGAGCCGCGCAGCGACTGGTACGATGTTTATTCAGGGAAGGCGGCAAGTTCCCGGAACGAACGACGTTTGAATCATAGTTTTAGCACCGCAAAAATAAGTCCACAACCTTGCTCATGGGTCATGGACTTATTTTTCGTTTCAGAACGTTTTGGCATAAGAAATCAGTGCTGTTATCGTGATGATGTTAAGCAACGTTGAGATTAGCACCGTCTGGGCTGCAAAATCTGGTTCGTTATCGTATTCTTCTGCGAGAATGGATGCATTGACACCCGTCGGCATACCGGAAGCGATAATAAGTGCCTGTGCAGCGATACCTTCCAACCCAAGCAGTAGCACAATTGAAATCCCGATAGCCGGGCCAATCAGAAGACGCAAAAATGTGCTAATATACACATCAAGACGGTACAGTTGAATTGGATATTTTACAATCTGTGCCCCGAGTGTCAGAAGCGCCACGGCAACCATACTTTGCTGCGCATAGGTCAGTGGCATGGACAGGAACGTAGGCAAGGGAACCTTCCACATGTGTAACAGAATCCCTAGCAAGAGCGCATATGGAACAGGCATTTTAAGAAATCCAATAATCACGGCACGGTAATTACCTTTGAGCTTCGCGCCCTGAATGGACAACACGCCATAGGTAAATGTCAGTAATGCCTGCAAAGACATGACCAGTGCCTGAATGGAAGAGGCGAGTGGATCCCCGCGGAATACCAGTGCATTGATGGGCAGTCCGTAGTTGCCTGCGTTATCCAGCATAATACTGTTGTTGAAAGCAGCCTTCATGCCTTTATTCATCCGAAGTGAGCGCGCAAATACAGAACCTACAATATAGAGAATCAATACATATATCGCGTAAAAGAGTGTCACGGTCCCAAGCAGTTCGCCTGACATATCCGAGTGGTACATGCTCATAAAGACGGCTGCGGGGGTAATACAATAGAAATTGATTTTGGCGAGGGTGTACAAGTCCAGCTTGAACACCTTTTGCATCCAGGACCCGACGGCGATCAGGAGAAAGACGGGCAGGACGACTTCAAGCATGATGTCTGCAATCATTAGTTCAGCTTCCTTTTTCATGAAAATTTCAATCCGATTTCGAAAATACTTTGCTTATTATATCATTTTATACACACACGAAAGATTTAATTAGCTAAAAAAGATAAGGGGGCTTCCCATCATGATTCCAGATCATCTGGATGTTGGTTTATCGATATTGTTTATAGGCTTCAATCCGAGCATTACGTCTGGAGAGACGGGTCATCATTATGCTTACAAAGGAAACCGGTTCTGGCGCATTCTTGAACGTTCGGGATTAACCCCGCGTTTATATGATGCACAGGAGGATGGAGAGTTGCTGAAGCTGGGATATGGATTCACGAATATTGTGGCCCGTCCCACCAGAGGTATGGAGGATATTACGAAGGAAGAGTACGCAGAAGGACGACAGATTTTACGGCAAAAGTTGGAGAAATACCGACCGGACATCGCTTGTTTTGTCGGAAAAGGAGTGTACACCCAGTACAGCAAGCGTACCAAAGTGCAATGGGGATTTCAGGACGACCCGGTCGTCAAGGAAATTCAGGAATTCGTCGCCCCATCGTCCAGTGGACTCGTGCGCATGTCGATGGATGAGATTGTGGCGATCTATTCCCAGCTTGCTGATTTTGTTGCGGAGAAGAACAGGGAAGATTAGGAGGCAAGTAAGCAGAGTTCACCCAGTCGGTTTTGCCGGTAGGGCGAATTCTTTTTTTTGGATAAAGTGAGAGGTTTCGGGAACGGCTTCCGTCTATATAGTACAGAACCATGCATGGAAGCTGTAGAGAAGGGGGATTACATGAATCAACAGATACCGGAGGAGGAGCTTATTCAGCGTATTGTTGCAGGGGATAAGCAGTTGTTCTCCGTGCTAGTGGATCGATATAAAAATAAAGTCTACGGCATCATGCGCGGAATGGGCGCGAGTCATCCGGATGCAGAGGATCTCGCTCAGGATACGTTCATTCGTATCTATCGTCATCTCCCGTCGCGGCGGGAGGGAAGAAGTTTCTCGTCGTGGGTGTACACCATTGCGGTGAATCGGATGCGGGATTTTATACGGGAAAAGAAACCCGTCATGTCTTCGGTCGATCAGGGGATCGAACCTGTCAGTAATGAAACACCTGAAAAGCGTGTGCTGCATAAAGAGATGCAGCGTGAAATATACCGACAGCTCGAACAGTTACCTGAATCGTATCGCCTGGTGTTATTACTGAAGTACACAAACGAGTTGAGCTATGAAGAGATTGCAGACATTACAGGCATGAGTTCAACCAAAGTGCGCAACGCCCTTTATCGCGGGAAAAAAACGCTGAGGAAGCAAATGGAACGCAAAGGAGGTTTAGCTACGTATGAAGCCTATTTCAAAGGATGAAGATCGGTTATGGGAGGAGCACCTGTACCGTGAGGAGCCGGATGCGGATTTTACGCTTAAGGTCATGCAGAAGCTGGATGGCGTGTCTATGGAAAGTGGAGAAGATCAGTATCCATTCGTGAAAAAATCCATGAGAGCGCATTGGATGCGTCGGACTGGAATCGCTGCAGCGGCAGTTGCGATTCTTGCGGGAGGGGCCTGGTTTGCTTTTGAACGAACAACAGAGCCGCCCTACCCCTCAGTGAGTGCTGTGGATCACCCGCCACTACCGAACATGGCTGTGCCGGAAGAGTTGAAATATTCCTATTTTGCAGATGATTACAAACGTCTTAAACCTCTCGGACTTGTAGTTAATCCGGATATCAATATCAATGACCAGGGCTACACGCTTAAAATTGAAGACGTGCTTGTAGACCGATCACATATGGTAATGACCATGCAACAAACAACACCTGATGGATTAGGGTTATCACGGTCACTGTCTGCGATGGGGAGAATTCATGTTACGGATGAAGAGGGACGACAGGTTGCTACTCTTGCAAGAGATACCAGAACTAAGGGTTCTGTAACTGAACGATTGTTATTCCAGTTTGATGATGAAATTCCGGATCAGGTGGTCGTGCGGGGTGAACTGCGTAATCTAAATGTGGGCGGATATTATGATTACGAGAAGAAATCCTACGAAGATAGAGATGTTACGGTGGATTGGAGCTTCCAATTCAATATCGATATGACCAAAGCCAAATCATTGGCTGTTGAAAATTCTATGGATAACACATATACGTCGCCAGAAGGACTAAAGCTTGATATGACACAGCTTGTACGCACGCCAAACGGAACCCGGCTTGACCTGAATGTGAGTCTGGATGATGAACTTCGTGCCAAAGTTGATGAGAATTGGGCGAGCTATATGAGTATCATCTACCATCTTGAGATTCCTGAAACAAATGAATATCGAATTTTCAATGGAATAAGACCAGATGCCCGTCAAGCCAAGTTCCAGCTCCAAGATCAGAGTGACTTAAGGAACGGTGGGCCGTTGAAGTTGTCAGAGACATGGGACCCTGCGTTGGTAACGGTAGATGCGAAGAACATTCGCTTTGTTCTGGATGGTTACACCCTCCCGGTGAAGGAAGAGAAATCAGTGGAAGTTGATCTGAAGAGGATGCGTAAGGACGTTAATTTTTATACTTTTGTACATTTTGAACAGCTTGGAGATGAAATATTGTTTTATGATTTTGAGTACGAGCCACTGATGGAATCGTATGATCCTCCGAAGATTGATGTAAAGGAAGGGTATTCACTAGTTCTGAAGGGGAGTGGGACGTTCCGAAATGCTTTCATGGGTGATCGCTGGGTTGCAGTAGATTCGGATGGAAAAGAGTATCCTGTTGAAGTGAACGGTTATCCGGATCAACCTAATAATAACGGTGAATACGTTGAAGATGATCTGCAATTAAAAATTCGGGGGTTTAACGAAGAAAATGGAACGAAATTCACTTTGAAGCGAACCGCAGTTAACCGAGAGTATCGTGATGTGAATTGGGAAGTGGATCTTCCGTCGTACGATAACCTGCCTTGGGTGAAATAACCAGTAGTACAATTCCCAGACATGAAGTAAATGAAGCTTCGAATGGATGATATAAGGATGGGTAGATGGATCATCAGATTTAAGTGTGAATGTACAGGAATATAAGGATATAAGCCTAATATACGAAAAAGGCCCTGCATAATATGCGGGGCCTCTTTCGTTTGCACCAGACTTACGGGGACAGCAAGTACCTAAAGAATTCATCTTCAGAAAAGAGCAGTACCCTTTCCGAATTATGCCGATTCCCTTGGAATCAACGTAGTGGATAACATAACCGTTTCTTTTGGTGTCCCCGGGCGTTCGATTCGGCGTTGCAAAGCCTCGACCGCGCGCTGTCCAAGTTCCTCTTTACACAGATTAACTGTGGTCAGGGGCGGGGAGGACGTAACCGCAGAGTGTACATTGTCGATACCGATGACAAGGCAATCTTTAGGTGTGGAGATGCTTATCTCCTGTAGTTTGTGCATCCATTGCAAAGCAATATCATCATTAACACCGATCCAGGCGTCAGGACGTTCGTCATCTGGCATGTTTTGAATTTTGGTGGCCAATTGGTTAACCCATTCCCCGTTCTCATACGGAATGTTCCATTCTCTGAAGCTGGTCGTATGACTGGTGTCCACATGGAAATGATTCAAAGCCAACTCAATCCCGATTTTCCGCTGGGCGAAGCTCGCAGCACGACCATCATCTGTGATGAGGCCGATCCTTCGGCAATTCATAGACATTAGATATCTAGCCACGGTGATGCCAGCTTCCAGATTATCATGGCTGATCGTATCACAATTCAGCAGGGGCTCCTGATGATCTACCAGAATAATAGGACGGCCTGTCTGAGAGAGTCTTTGCAGAACCGTATGAGGGAAAGCCCCCATGACAATAATCCCGGCACAACGTTCCCAGTCCAAATGAGGAGCAATGGCTTTTTCGGGAGAGGTGTTCTCGTCCGTCACTCCGAGTGAGGGAGATACAATGGCATGATGCCAACCACGCTCATTACAGGCGGAGATCATGCCTGACAGAACACGTTGCCAGTAGTGGGGTTCACCGCGGTTGAGCTGATTCATGCAAATGAGAACAAACGGTGGATCGGACGGATCTGCATGGTTTGCAGTAGCAGAACTATTGCTAGTACCTGGAGTACTTTGGCGATACCCCAGTGCCCGAGCGAGTTCCAGAACCCGTGCGCGTGTTCCTTCACTGACACCCGTCTTGCCACTGAGTGCGCGGGAGACGGCATATTTGGATAATCCGAGCTGGTCAGCCAGCGTCTGAATGGATACTTTGCGTGACATATCATTACTCCTTCATTTGACGATCATCTTCTGACACAGTACACTTACAAATAATAATGTTATTATAAATTATCATAACAAAAATAACAATATAGTTATAAGGAGACGACATCCATGGAACAGTTCAGATTACCGAAAATCCCTATGCCGCATCTGGAATTGCCGCAAGCTGTGCAGGATATTCTGACTGAGGCGGACGAGCGTTTGCAACATCGACCGAGATTGCTGACTCAGTTTCGCAATTGTTTTCCGAATACACTGGAAACGACCACGAAGCTACTGGAGGATGGGACAACCTTTGTGATTACAGGGGATATTCCCGCTATGTGGTTACGGGATTCCGTAGAGCAGGTCATGCATTATGTTCCACTTGCGAAGGATGATGAGAAGTTGCAGCGTATTATCGGAGGCCTGATCAAACGGCATACGTTCTACGCTGATCAGGATATCTATGCCAATGCGTTCAATGAAACAGCGAATGGATGGCATTGGGATGCCAATGATGAGACGGAGATGTCACCTTGGGTGTGGGAACGGAAGTTTGAATTGGATTCTCTTTGTTTCTCCATGAAGCTGGCTTATACATATTGGCGGGAGACGGAACTTACGGATATATTCGATGAGCGCTTCAAGAAAGTGATGGAGAATATCGTACAACTATGGGAGACGGAGCAGCATCACGAAGAGCAATCACCTTACCGGTTCATGCGGCGCAATTGTCCTGCCCATGATACGCTACGTAATGAAGGATTGGGTATGCCGGTGAATTATACGGGGATGATCTGGTCCGGATTTCGTCCGAGTGATGATGCCTGTGATTTTCATTATAATATTCCGGCGAACATGTTCGCTGCGGTAACCTTGCGCCAGATGGGGGAGATCGCGAAGTGGGTGTTCCGAGATGAACAACTGGTAAGCCGGATGGCTCGTTTGGAAGAAGAAATACGACATGGTATTGCCCTGTACGGTACTTACCGTCATCCAGAGTATGGGCAGATTTATGCCTATGAGACGGACGGTTACGGCAACTTTTGTCTGATGGATGATGCGGGCACACCTGGACTGATGTCTATACCGTATATGGAGTATGCTTCGATTGTAGACAGGGTGTATCAGAACACACGGCGATTCATTTTAAGTAAGGAAAATCCGTTTTATTATGAAGGGCGGGTAGCCAAAGGTATTGGTAGCCCTCATACCCCTCCGGGATATATCTGGCACATGGCGCTATCCATGCAGGGTCTGACTGCAGACAATGATGAGGAAATACTGGCGATGATTGAATTGCTGGAGAACACGGATGCGGGTACTGGATATATGCATGAGGGTTTCCACGCCGATGATTCCAGCACGTTCACCAGACCATGGTTTGCCTGGTCCAACAGCCTGTTCTCGCAGTTGGTGTATAAGGCAATGAAAAAAGGAATTCTTTAAAATGATGAAAGTTCCAAAAAAATTGCTCACTGCTCGTGAAGCAGCCGTTCCGGTTACGAATCGTTCTTTTGATCGCTGTTATCCCCGGATTTCCTGATCGACTTTTGTAAAGTCGAAATCCGGTGATAAAGGCGAACGCTTTGCTTCTTCAGAATCGATTTCGTCCCCTACACTACTTTCACTATCGAGCGCGACTGTTTTTGAACGATATCATTTTTAGAATAGGAGAGTAGGTAAAAACAAGAAAGCCCAAACTGCTGAACTTTGCAGTTGGGCTTTGTTTAATATGAAAAACACAGGCGCTTCGCTATGTGTTTTTCAGTAGATCGGCGATGAACACTTTCTGGCCTGTGCGGGCGCTTTCCAGGGAAGCGAGGACCATGGCCATGCTGAACTGGTTATCACTGCAATCGGTCTCAGGCAGTCGGCCGGATTCCAGTGCTACGAACATGTCTTCGAGACAACCGTGATGTCCTGTTTTGTCCATGACAGGCAGTTCCGCTTCAATCCGCTCGCTTGGCTGGAAAAAGGATGGTTTGCCGTCAGCATCCAGGCTTTGCGCAGTAACTACTTCAGCATAGATGTCATCATGACCATCCCAGATGGCGGTACCTTTTTCACCGATTACGCGCCAGCTTGCTTCCCATGATGTGGGTACACCTTCTGCGCACCAAGATCCGCGATAGTTGAATACGGACCCGTCAGACATCTCAAATATACATAACGCCATCGCATTGCCCTGATACCAGGAACCTGGAGGATTGAACTCATGGCAGTACACAGATACCGGGTTGGCTCCGAGAATATACCGTGCCTGATCAAATGTATGTATTGCCATATCGAGCAGTAGCGGGCTATCCATCAGGTCCCGGAATCCGCCGAAGTGTGGCCCGAGGAAAAAGTCAGCCCCTGCGTAACCTACCTGCCCTATAGCTCCGCCGGAAATGAGGTGCTGGTAGGCGCGGATACGCGGATCAAAACGGCGATTCTGCATGACGGCTTGAATGTGTCCTGTGCTGCGAGCGGTTTGCACAATATCTGTGCAGTCGGAGAAGGACTCTGCCAGTGGTTTCTCGCCAAACACGTGACATCCTTCCTTCAAGGCTGTCATGGCAATGCCGTAATGACTCGCCGGAATCGTGACATCAAATACGATATTTGCACCAGTCGTTTGAATGGCTTCACGGATATCGGTGAACGTAGGGCAGGTGAGGCCATGTCTTGTAGCAAAAGCAAGGGCTGTCTGTTCATATAGATCGACCAGTCCGACGATTTCTGTATCCGGCCTTTGCAAGGCATAATCCGCCCATGTGTTTGCCATGGCACCGCAGCCAGCAATAATTACCCGATAAGGATGAGTCATGTTCTCATCTCCTTTGCATGGAATTGTGTTATACAGCTCGCATGGTTTCCTATACCGGATTGGGCACAAAATCGCCGCCGCGGCATTGTTTCAAATATCGCAATGCATGCACCTGTCCGGTCATTTCGAGTTCGTCTTTGTAGACAGGATCATGCCAGCCTTCAATGTCAATCGTACCCTGATAACCGTTCTGGCGCAGAATGGTGATAATGTCTGCCCAGTTGTTATCCCCGAAGCCGGGTGTGCGGTGCCAGACAAATTCACGTGGTCCATGCACGCCGTATTCCTTGACAATATCCCAGGCAATCGTGGCATCTTTGCCATGTACGTGGAAGACTTTATGTGCCCATTTGCGTAGCTGTGGAATAGGATCAATCAGGCTGGACATTTGATGGCAAGGCTCCCACTCCAAGCCTACATTTTCATCCGGAACAGCATCAAACATCATCTCCCAGGCCGTCGGGTTATGGGCAATGTTCCAGTCGCCCGTCTGCCAGGTTCCACCCATATCACAGTTTTCAAAAGCAATGCGTACACCCTGGTCTGCTGCCCGGCGTGCCAATTCACCAAATACTTCCTTGAACCGGGGGATAGACTCGTTAATGGGTTGATCGGTCAGACGTCCGGTGAACCCGGAGACGATATCTGCACCAAAGAGCTGTGCATGATCGATAACTCGCTCCCAACTTGCCAATGTATCGGCGTTGTCTCCGGCTCCGGTGAGCGGATTACCAAATACACTCACCGCGGAGATGACAATGCCTTGTTCGTCCACGATTTCACGGACACGTTTGGCTGTCTCAGCCAGGTCCAGGTCACCAGTTGTTTGCCAGAAGGTCAGGTTAAATGATTCGAAGCCATGTTGCATGATCTGCGGGATAACGCGGACGGCGTCCTGCCCGCCTACAAGGGTACCGATGCGTAATGATTTATTCATGGTTGTATTTCACTCCAATATTGGCTTATAGTACTTCGTGACACACTCATTATAGCCGTGGATTAACGGGATGGCTCTAAACAATCTTGTGTAATAATAGTCGGATCTTGTGAAGAGGGGGAAGAAGTCGTGCTGGATCTGAAAGCGCTTCACGAAAATACCCGAATTGACCATAAATCACATCCATTTCAGCTGTTCCAAAATCGGTGTTCAGATATGAAAGCGGAAGAATGCATTTTGTATTTGCATTGGCATGAACATTTTGAGCTGATTATTATGCGCAAGGGCAGTGCGCTGTTTCATATTGATAGCAAACCTTATATGGTTCGAGCAGGTGAGGTCATCATCATTCCTGGAGGTACATTGCATGTTGGATATGCTCTGGATGACGGGGACGTGCATTATGATTCCGTTGTGGTCAACCGTGCACTGTTCCATGATTTCACTCATGATCCTGTGCACGAGCAATATGTCGCGCCGTATTTGGAAGGAAGAGTGAGATTTCCGGTCAAACCGGCAGAGGAAAACACAGCCTGCACAGGCTATTATTCTTTATTGAATGAAGCTGTGGAGGAAATGGCGTTACAGCCCCCGGCTTATCAGCTCGTGGTGAAATCCAAGTTGCACGCCTTGTTCACCCTGCTTGCACGAACCTTTATGCCGCAGCAGCTACCGGATAAAACGGTCGGATCGTATTTTCCAAACCGCGAACGTTTCAAACAGTTGATCGCACAGATTGAAGCGGACCCCACAGGTAAGATGTCTGTTACGGAAGCGGCGAGTCATGTGGGATTAAATGCGTATCACTTCTGCAAAATGTTTAAAAAGCTGACCGGACGTACCTTTGTGGAATACGTGAACGGGTGCAGGATGAGTGAGGCAGAGCAGCTGCTGCAAGGCAGCAGTCTGACCATTACGGAGATCGCCGCCAGAGTCGGCTGCGACAACGCCAACTATTTTACAAAGTTATACAAACAGTACAAGGGAGTAACTCCTTCTGGGGGGCGAATGAAGAAGCAAGTCTGAGTCACAAAAGTCCGCTGCTCATCGTCATGTATGCATTAAGCGGAGGGGATTGATGTACATGACAGAGCATCATAATGAGCCAGTATGGGATGTTATCATCATTGGAGCAGGCATTGCCGGTTTAACCGCCTCGATTTATCTGGCCCGTGCAGGAAAGACTGTACTGTTGCTCGACAAAGGGGTAAAGCTCGGAGGACGCGCTATCTCAAATGAGATTGCGGGAGCACGCGTGAACTTGGGGGCTCATGCTCTCAGTAAAGCAGCGTTGCCCATTCTCCATGAGGTAGGCGTCACACCTATCGGATCAGTACCGAAACCGCCAGATACATTGGTGTTTGAAGGAACAAACGGCGGGAATAAGACAATTTCCCTAGCACAGCTCTTGCTCGGATCGTATTTGAAATGGAGAGAGAAGTGCCAGCTTCTTCGGTTCTACAGTTCTCTCCGAAAGGTAGATACATCCGTTTTGCATAACGTTAGTTTGCGTGATTACCTGGAAACCCTGGTATCCAGTCTACGTGTACGTAGTGTCGTATTTGCGCTCGTTCGTTTGAGCACCTATTGCGATGCTCCTGATCAGGTAAGTGCTTGCGCCGTCATTGAACAACTCAAACAGGACCAAGTATTGTATATAGATGGAGGTTGGCAATTCCTCGTTAGTCGGCTCACAGAACAAGCTCAGCAGGCGGGTGTATCCATCCGCACAAGCTCGGTCGTACGAGAAATTGCCGGAAGTTATCCTCAGATGATGGTTTCCTTAAAAGATGGTTCACAGTTGACGACTCGCCATGTCTTATCAACGGCTGGCCCATTGGATACTTTAGCTCTGCTTAATCCTGCTCTTTCACCCATTGAAGCCAAACTGTATCACAAGTTAACTCCTGTTCGAGCCGCATGTCTGGATCTCGTCGTGTCCGGGATGCCTCAACCGAAAACAAAATTTGTTTTAGGCGTAAATCATCCTTGGTACTACTCCAACCATTCCGCCGCGGCCTCCTTATCAGAGAACCCTGTACATGAAGTTGTGCATGTGATGAAGTATTTGTCGGAATCATCAAAATCGGATCCAAGGCAGGATGAAGACGAACTAAAGGGCTTTCTCGATTTGATTCAGCCGGGGTGGCGCCAGCATATCATTAAGCAGCGGTTTCTTCCACGAATGCTTGTCTCACATGGCAGTGTCACAGCTGAGAACGGAGGTCTCTCGGGTAGACCTGGATCTGAGATCACAGGAAGACCGGGGCTCTATGTTGCTGGCGATTGGGTAGGGGATGAAGGGATGCTGATTAATGCCTCTCTGGCGAGCGCAAAACGGGCTGCTCAAATGATAATAGAAGGTAGAGGAAAAGATAAGGAAGGAATACATTATGGAGATTGAATTGGTATACAGGACATATAGACCCCTTCTTCTTTCTGTCGCATATCGTATGCTGGGATCTGTCATTCATGCTGAGGATGTGGTTCAGGACGCATTTGTAACAGTACAGCAGCAGGGTATTCATAAAGAGAGTAGCTCTGTTCGGAACCTGAAAGCATACTTATGCAAAATGGTAACTAACCGTTGTCTCGATTACTTGAAATCAACACGTAAAAAAAGGGAACTATACGTCGGAACATGGCTACCGGAACCTCTGGTGCAAAATTATAAGGCTGCTCGAGAATCAGTATCAGCCGTGGAACATGATCCACTTCAAACGATTGAACTGGAAGATACGATTTCGTACGCCTTCCTGGTCATGCTTGATCGGCTAACCCCAATTGAGCGCGCGGTATTTATTCTGCGAGAAGCTTTTGAATTTGATTATGGCGATATAGCAGACTTCTTGAATAAGACGGAGGTCGGCTGCCGGAAAATATACAGTCGTCTTAAACGTAAAATCCAGGACGAGCCGGAAGTCGAGTTGACTCCCAGCGTTCAGTCCGAGCAGCTTGCGCTTCGTTTCCTCCAAGCCACGTCGAGTGGAGACATGGGAGGACTATTAAAAATGCTTTCCCACGATGTCGCCTTGTACAGTGATGGTGGTGGTAAAGTTGTGGCAGCAATTAAACCCGTTACATCATGCCAGCGGGTGCTAGCGTTCATTCAAGGGCTCTTATCCAAAGGGGACAGCGCTGGTATTGTACGTCTGGTCAAGGTCAATGGACAACTAGGATTTGTATTAAGTAGCCCCTCTGAGGCATTCCCGACTGTGGTCAGCCTAGCTTTTAGAAACGATTGTGTTGAGCGGATCTATATCTTGCGTAATCCGGATAAGCTGCAACATCTGAATTTAGGTTAAAGTGAAGTGAATTTGGATACTCATTTCATAAATCTGGAGAACAGACGATTGGCTTTCTTGGCGAGGTCGTCCATTTTGACGTTGGCATGATCGAACTGATTGTATCCCCATTTGATCGTTTGCAGCATGCGTGGAGATATGGGCGTTCCTTTGATCCGCGGATAGATGTTGTGATAAGCCCAGACGAGATGCTCCCAGCGATTGTCATTGCCGTCCTGGATATACTCGGATACGTCAATCACTTTCCCGCGTCCATCCTGAAGTATTACATTTTTCAGATGAATGTCGCGAGGGTTCAACCCGCGGCTGCGAACAGCTTCTCGCGCTGCGTCCACATCGAGCATCACCTGCTCGGGGACAGGGATTCCTTTTTCCAAACATTCCAGCAAGGTATCCCCGGGTTCAAAACTGATCACGAGTACATTCCGGCCACTGCCGTAATAGGTAGGGAAGTATGGCAGGCCTTTGAGCTGCTCGTATACCTGTTTTTCATTTTCGAGTTTGTCCAAGGCATGATCCGAGTACATTTTGAAGGCATACTGCGGCAAGCCGTCATACGTAAATACAGCCGCATCCGTACCTGTGCCAATGCAATTCAATCCTTCTACATCGCCGATGATGTTCACGAGCTCATTCCGGTCGCTTCCGATGACTTGGATCTGTTGTAATGCTTCTTCCGCCTGGAACCAATCCGGTCGATTCATGGGTGGTGCCTCCTTTTAGGATATGCCTGTACAATTTTTTTTCATATAATCATTTTCTAACGAACCGAGTAAGTCTTATTTCACGTAAATCGCCAGATCTGAAAATGTAACGAATCAGAGACAAGCTATTGGCTCATTTGCTCGCAGTAAACACGTTCTCCAACCGAAATAAGACTAATTAGCTTGTCTGGGGTTCGTTAGATTCCGTAAAACCTCGTGATCCACGTGATAAGGTGTGTGAGATTCGTTAGCGCCGGGCCTGCACTGGCCCCGCACTGGCCCCGCACTGGCCCCGGGCTAGATCCGAACTAGCCTCCCGGTCCCGAATTCGCTGCCCTCTATAGAGTATATTATGCGTTCTGCTCCGCAATTTCATCTTTTGGTGATGTTACTATATAAACGATACGGATCGAATCGGAAACGGTTGCGTCAGAAGAAAATAACGGAAGCGCGCTTGCGACAAGGTTGCCCGGGCTTTATACTGTGAGCATTAAGGGATCTCATGCAGATCCGGCATACAGAAAGGCAGATTACTTATGGCACAATACCCGCAGTGGTCTTATTCGCAGTCGCGGGCGAGTATGTTCGATGAGTGCCTGCGCAAATATTATTATCATTATTACGGTGCCCATAACGGCTGGAAGACAGACTCTGCTGATGAGATGCAGGTTCGTCTGTATCGTCTGAAGCAGCTCAGCAATCTGTATCTTGTCTTCGGGGATCTCGCGCATCGGATGTGTGAGTCGGCGGTACGCAGCAGGGAAGAGGGCAAAGATAAACCGCGTGAACACTTCCTGGAACAGACGATACGCAAGCTGCTGAATCAGGCGTATGTGGAATCCATGGACGCGGATCAGTGGCGACTGAACCCCAAGAATCGCACGATGTTGTCCGAGATCTATTACGGGGATGATACGTTAAATGACCGGATCGCCACGATTAAGGAACGGGCTTCGGCCTGTGTCGGTAACCTGTACCAGACGCTTACGTGGGAGGACTTGTCCCGAGCAAGTACGGACATTCTGGAGATTGAGAAATGGGATACCATGATGCTGCACGATACGCGTGTGTATGTGAAGATGGATTTATTGTATCGACGCAGTAACGGCAATATTGTTATTGTGGACTGGAAGACGGGCAAAGAAGATGACTTCTCAGATCAGCTAATGCTGTACGCGTCCTATGTAAGGGAGCACTACCGAATTCCTTTGGAGCAGATTGAGCTTCGTGTGGAGTACTTGTTAACCGGAAAACACCGGGAGTTTACAGCGACAGAAGAGGATATCCGGAAGGTGGAGGAGAACGTGGGTCGTTACATTGAGGAGATGCGGTCCTGCGTGGAGGATGAGTATTACAACCGTCCCAAGGACGTCACCTACTTCACAGCGATGCCATCGCATCGGTCCTGCCGGGATTGCAACTTCCGCGAAGTGTGCAGTGAGCGAGCAGTCTGAAGCGCCAAAACCGGAGCAACCTAAAGGCCTTATACCAAACAACGAGCTATTTCATATGTGAAAAAAAACAAGAAGCGCAAGCCGGGAACATCATCTGCCCGACTTGCGCTTCTATTACGTTCCACAGGCCTGGCGACAAGGCGCCGGGTGGAACGATCATATCAAGATTAATGGACAGCGGCGGTATTCTCCAGCGCCTGACCCGCAGGAACATAGGCATGCCCGAGATCCCGGGCAACCGCCTCATACGTGATGTGTCCATTCAGCACGTTAACCGCGCTGCGAATGGACGAACTGCCGCGAATCGCGGCGGCTGCACCGTGGTTGGCCAGCTGCAGCGCATAAGGCATGGTGGCGTTGGTCAGCGCCACCGTGGACGTACGCGGCACGGCGCCCGGCATGTTCGCCACCGCGTAGTGCACGACGCCATGTTTCACATAGGTCGGTTCATCGTGGGTTGTGATATGATCAATGGTCTCAACGATCCCGCCCTGATCAATCGCCACATCCACAATGACCGAGCCCGGTGCCATCGTCTTAACCACTTGCTCGCTGACAAGTGTTGGCGCCTTGGCGCCCGGAATCAGCACCGCACAGATCAACAGATCTGCCGCCGCAACAGCTGTTGCAATGTTGGACGGGCTAGATACTAGCGTGTGGATCTGATTGCCAAAGATATCATCCAACTGCCGCAGACGATTCAGATTCAGGTCAAGGATGGTCACATCGGCGCCAAGACCAATAGCAATTTTGGCTGCATTTGTTCCCACCGTTCCGCCACCAATAATGACTACTTTCCCCCGACTGACGCCTGGTACACCGGACAACAGAATGCCCTTGCCACCTTCCGTTTTCTCCAGTAACTGTGCTCCGATCTGGGAGGCCATACGGCCTGCAACTTCACTCATAGGGGTGAGCAGGGGTAGGGCACTGTTGACCTCCAACGTCTCATACGCAATAGCAGTTACCCGACTTTTAATAAGGGCTTTGGCAAGCTCCGGTTCCGCTGCGAGGTGCAGGTATGTGAACAGAATCAGTCCCGGACGAAAATATCCATATTCACTGGCAAGCGGTTCTTTCACCTTGATGATCATATCGGCTTCGGTCCACACGGACTTGGCATCAGTCCGAATCTCGGCGCCCGCAGTTTGATATTCATGATCCGTGAATCCACTGCCGATCCCCGCGCCTTGTTCGATCAGTACCTGGTGACCGGCTCTGATGAAATCAGCAGCCCCGGCCGGAGTCATTGCTACACGATTCTCATTGTTCTTGATTTCTTTGGGAATTCCGATTCTCATCACCATGCACCTCGTCCATTTATTGGTTGTTAGCTTATACTACAAGTTTATGACTTGGATAATCGTTTTGCACCTTACTTGATGTCTAATCTTTAGAAATTGAACTCAACATATTGTCGAAAAAGACTGTTCAGGACATTTGTCCATGGATTATAATGTAAGAAAAAATAACACGAAGAGGGATCGCCATTGCGAAATGACCGTGTGTTTACGATCAAAGATATCCTTGCACGTCCGGTATTTGGCCGAGCACGACTAGCGGCAGGGAAGGATGGAGTGAACCGTCAGGTTGGCTGGGTTCATGTATTGGAGATTACCAATGTATCTCCATTCGTAAGCCCCCATGATCTTATTTTATCCACTGGACTGTGGCTTCAATCGGAAGAAGGGCGCGAAGAGTATCTGCTTCAGCTCATTGGCAGTGAGGCAGCCGGGCTGTGTGTGGAGTTTGGTACCAGCATATACGGAATCCCGGAAGAACTGATTGAACTAGCGGACAGACACCAGTTTCCGCTGATCGTATTTGAGCAACCGGTCCGTTTTGTCGAGATTACACAGGATATTCACTCTCTGCTCATTAATCATCAGCACCAACTGTTGAAAAGTCTGGAAGCCTACTCCCGCCAGCTTCAGCAGCGTACATTACAGAGTACGGACATGTCTGCTGTGCTGAACCTGTTGCATGAATACGCTGCAAAACCGGTGGTGTACATCTCGTCTATGGAGCCGGGTAGCTTTGTGCCCGAACTTGCTCCGGAGATGGAGCAAGCAATCTATACCTGGTATGAACAGGAGGTAGAACATCTGGATCTGAATGATTCGGATACTGAATTATGGTTCCACATAGACGAAGAGAAGGCTCTGCTGTGTCATCCGGTCGTCTGTTTTGGCCAGGTATTTTCGGCTGTAGGCATGATTGTGCAACCCGCAGCTCCAGTCGAATATCTCAAGCTGTTGCTCGACTATTCAGCGAAGGCAGCGGCAGCGCTCACGCTTCGCTCCCAGTTTCTTGAAGAGAAGATGGTCCGCAATCAGAACGAGCTGATCCAGGATCTGATGAATGGCAACATCCATCAGGAGGAGCAGGCCCAGACCCGAATGGGACTTCGTTTGCTGGTGAAGGGACAGTACTGGTTTGCGGGAGGGGTCATCGAGATTGAGCATCGATTGAAGGGTACGGGCCGGGAGAGGATGGAAGCGAATCATCAGGATGTTCTTGTCCTGCTTCGTTCCCTGCTCAAGAAGAACAATCTGCCTAGCCTGATTATGCTGAAGAACAACCAGGTATATCTGTGCTGTGCGAAGGAAGCGGTAACGGCCGCTGCACGTCATCAACTGCTGCGATTGCTGGAAGGAATCGCCCTGGATGTGAAGCGGTTTGCCAGCCGCAACTTGAACCAGGTCATGATTCATACCGGATTTGGCAAGTTTCGCAGCCGTTTGACCAGTCTGCCGGAGAGCCTTCAGGAGGCCTATCAGGTGATCGAAGTTTCGAGATCGGTAGATTCGATGGAACATGTTCACTTTTACGAACGTATGGGTATATATCAAATGTTAAAGGCATTACCCCAATCCTTCCTGCAACCCTTTGTCCAGGATCACCTGGGTATGTTGATTGAACATGACCAAACGCATCACCTGCGATTGGTAGAGACGTTGGATGCCTACTTGCAGAACTTTGGTTCCAAACGGGATGCGGCCGCCCAGTTATTTATTCATCGGCAAACGTTGTACAACAGACTGGAGAAGCTGGAAGAACTGATGGGTCCAGGTTACATGGATCAAGGGAGAAGAATCTGTCTGGAGATGGCGTTGCTCGCGCACGTGATGATTGAGAATGGACAGTGGCAATCCTCTTGATGAGGTGAAAGGGATGCAACACAGACTGTGCATCGATCTTACACTACCTTGAGCACAGTCTAGCAGTTTTTACTAATCCGCCGGGTGTGTCGTAATGAAGCAGGCAGGCGTTGCAGAGTGGAAGTGGAGCGTCGGCCCCGATAAAGCTTCGTTTGACCGGAGGAAGGTGCCAGTGATAATGAAGAAGGAGCAGCCAGCCGATACGGGGGTGACGACCGGTCGGGACGTCCTTCCTGTTCTGCTTCATTGTCCTCCATTGAAATGCCACTTTGGTGCAGCCATTCATTAAGTCGTTTAGGATTGATTCCAAGTTGTCCGCTCAGATTACAGATATCGAGGTTTATTCTCACACAAATCCGCCTTTCCTGGAATATCGGGCTGGTAGTAGGGTATGAAAGGGAAGCATGAATTCGAGATCGGTAAATGCTCATGTACATGTTGGCTGTGCTTGATTGGCGGAATGATCCATTATGTTAAGAAGTAGCGCGGAGGTGTCTATGTATACCTTGTAAAAACGTTTCCATGTCCGCTGTTTTGAATATTTACTATAAATTGGCTTTTAACAAGATTCTATCACTTCACATGCAATTGCGCGTCTCAATATAGTCTCAATTTTGTGAGAGAATAGAATCAATTTCATAATACCTTCAGCTGCTTCAATCAAAGGTAGATATAGATCAAAACGATTCAATTTGTCTATATCTAGTTACAAAATTGATAGTTTACTGAGTTATGAAATGGATTCAATAAAGTATATTAAAAGTACCAGTATCTAGTACGGAGGACATATATGGGAAACAGTAGTGAGGCTCAATACGACAAATATGTTGAGGATGGCAAACGTTTCATTGGTCGAACCAAGGAACTGACGACACTGGAGCGGTGGTTCAATCATCCGGAAGCCCCATTAACCATATTTTCAATTACGGGTATGGGAGGCATTGGTAAATCTTCCTTGCTTTCAGAGATGTTATCTGTCTCTCGGGATCGAGGTGCGACGGCAATATGGATGGATGGTCGATCATGTGGGGCAACTCCTTCCGTTTTTATGGATTATTTGTCCTCTACATTAGGCTTGGAAACAATGGATAGTGAAGGATACCCGCGACCATTGAGTCTGCTGAGAGACACATCGATCGAGAAGAGATTGGTTCTGGCCGTGGATAATTATGAAGAGCTTGCTCTGTTAGAAAGCTGGTTCATGGAAGTCTTTGTATCCAAACTTCCGTTAAGAGGGATACTTGTCATTCTTGCATCACGCCCGGAACTGGCGTCCACCTGGCGGACACATCCCCGATTACATCAGAGATTTATACAGATGCGGCTTCAACATTTTACAGTTGATGAGATTATGGAATACATCACGGTGGCAGGCTTTCTGAATCAGGGGATGGCGGGTACCATTACGCGAATGACCGATGGACATCCGCTGGGGCTGGCCCTTGCTGTAGAAGCTGCGGATCAGAGGAGGAATCTTCCACAGTCCGAATGGGCTGAACTGTCACATATGATCAGTGCACGATTGTTATTGGAACTGACGAATTCCCGTCTACATCCCATGGTGGAGGTACTGACACTGATTGAGACAGCCAATCAGGAATTGTTATCATCTGTCCTGGACATGACTGTGACGCAAGAAGACTACCACATGCTGAGACAGATGTCGTTTATTCGTTCCGGTCCGGATGGTCTTGGACTGCATGACATGGCCAGGGTACATCTGCTACGGGATTTTCGACAGCGTGAGCCACATCGGTTGCAGACATTGCGTATCAAGATTGCGAAGCTGTTGAAACCGCTACATGAATACGCAGGGGCTCATGAGCGTCGTCAAATCGCCCGAAAGATGCTGCTGCTCTGTCAGGAATCGATGCTTCAATACCGCAAGTACGCAGACGTGTCTCGTGATTCCCTGTTCTCCCCTCTTGAGACGATGAGAAAAGAGGATCTGCCCGCTCTGCACAGCTTGTTACAGCAATGGTGCGAGTACAGCGTGGAACCATGGCAGGCGGTATCCTATGGTCCCTTCCTGGATGAACTGGCGCACCGTTATCCCGAAGGAATCGTATTAATGCGTGACAAACTTGGGGAGACAATCGCCATGTTCATTACGATTCTTGTACATAGGGAGAGTAGTGAGTTGTTACTAAAATATTTTCCAAATGAGATGTATGAATGTTTCACACCACTGGAACTTGAAAACGACCCGGATCAGAGTGATACGCACTTTGCCTTGCTGGCTGCGGCAAGAGATGATGTGCCTGGTTATACACGAGAAGAACTGGTGGGATACATGGCACTGGATCGACTATCTCTACTGGGTGATGGTGCACGAGCGATACTCGTTGCAACGAATCCTCACCTGAAACTATTTTTGCAGAGCATTGGATTCCAGATGCGAAGAACCCGCACCCGTGTCTGTGACAGATTCGAGGACCAGGCGGACATACTTGATTTGGATTTGCGTAGCGGGCAATTCGGAGAGTGGGTCATGTCTCTGCTTGATCCGGAGTCAACAGAGGATCGTATACAGCCGGAAACAACGGAAGTGGATGGTTTAATCTGGACTGAACAGGATGTTCGCAAGATGTTGGGGGATCTTCGTTCCCCGGGAGAATTACATGAATATGCTGGCAGGGTTAGAGGAGTAAAGGATGGAATCCAGTTACAGCTGTATGTCATGGATCTGTTAGAAGACAGATTACATGGCCTATCTCCACAGGATCAGATGCTGTTATATGCGGCCTACTGGACGCATGCTGGCAATCCAACTGCCGCAGCCCAGACGTGTTCCATGAGTCGGGCGACATTTTATCGCCATCTCAGAACAGCGCTGACTCGCTTGGCGCGGATTTTGTAGGGTTCTATTCATTCATATACCAATAATAACGACAAGAAGAGGCTGGTCATAGACCAAGCCTCTTCATGCGATTATAGAGCGTTGCCCTGGAGATGCCAAGTTGCTTGGCGAGGGTTCGTTTGTTGCCACCTGCTGCTTTCAGATATTGAATTAGAAGTTGCGCCTCATAGGTGTCCAATTTTTGCTGGTAGGTAACACCGGAGACAAGTTCGGAATCATCCGAGGGATCTGATTCGTCCACATTTGCAACTGTTTGAGGTTCTTGTTCTGCTCCTGCTGAATCCTGACGTTGCTGATATTCGTTGTTGGCATGTGAATGAATTCCGGATGTCAGTTGAATTTCGGACTGTTCTTGTATGGTGAGGGAAGTGAGGGTGTCGGGCAGATATTCCTGCTTCACCTCACCATCTGTCGTCAGAATGGTCAGGCGTTCGATCACATTTCGTAATTCACGTACATTGCCTGGCCAATCATATTGGAACAGCAATTTGAATACTTCAGGTGGAACCAACTCTATATGACGGTTATAGAGCAATGAGAATTCTTGAAGGAACGTTTGGGTTAACTCATAGAGATCTTCCTTGCGCACACGCAGAGGAGGGATGACAAGGTTAATGACATTCAGCCGATAGTAGAGATCTTCTCGGAATTGATTGCGTGCAATCATACTCCGTAGATTCTGATTGGTCGCAGCGATAATCCGGCAGTCGGCCTGTTTCATTCGCGTTCCCCCCACAGGAAAGTAACTCTTCTCCTGCAACACCCGAAGCAGTTTCACTTGCAATTCCAATGGCATCTCACCGATCTCATCCAGAAAAAGAGTACCCCCTTCGGCAAGTTCAATCTTGCCCTTTTTGCCTTTGGGATCCGCTCCGGAGAAGGCGCCTTTTTCGTAGCCGAATAATTCACTTTCGAACAAGGAAGCGGGAATTGCCCCACAGTTAATAGCGATGAACGGTGCCGTCTGCAATTCACGAAGATCATGAATGGCTTTGGCGAATAACTCCTTGCCTGTGCCACTCTCTCCGAGGATAAGTACGGTTGCTGAGGTGGTGCTGATCTTGCGAATGGTATCCATGCACTGCTTGATGACCGGGCTGCTGCCCTTGATTCTGGCAAATGGATCTAATTCGGGACGTAGCCGAGCAACGGCTTTCTCCAGGTGCTGGACTTTGGAGGTCATATGTAATAGTTCCTGATGTAATCGGATTTCGGTTGTTATATCCACTTCGGCAGCAACTGCACCCACAATATGTCCATCCAGTTGGACAGGACGAGCATTAATCAGGGCGAACAGGTCGGGCCGTGGCTGATGCTGTTTGCGATAGACCGTTTCGCCGGTATACAACGTCTTGAGAGACTGTAGCCGATCTGGAGGAAAAAAGTCCGCCGCGGGTTGTCCGATAATATCATTTTTGCTGATCGAAAAAACATGCTCCGCGCCAGTTGTCCAGTAGGCCACTTTGGCATCTTCATTAATTAATGTCAGAGCTGAACCCGCTGTCTCCAGTGTGGTCTCAAAATAAGCTTCTATTAGGCGATGCGCATGCATCATGGCATGCAAAACATCGGATACGGCGATATATCCCAATAGAGGGCCATCATCCTGAAGGAATAAATAAGAAGATGTGTCGAATAAGCAGAAGGCATCTACCAACGATGTTGATGACGGAATGGTAAGTGTGGGGAGGTCTGTATCCAGAACATCCATATCCGTACGCAATAAAGACATTAATTCTGGAAGTAAATGTTTCATCGATATCACCTCAGTTAGGGCATAACTTTCAGAACTGTACCTGTTACAAGGAACTTTTATGATCGGAGTAAATGGAAATATTTGAGTGAGATAGTTATCCATATTATAGCTTTCAAAGTGAAGTGTGTATAGATTTTTTGACATGAATCATACATAAGACAATCGGAAATAGTGGTTAATTTTGTTTTGTACAACTAGAATACGTTCTCAATCTGAAGCGAAAGTGAAGCATTCATGAACATGACAGTATCAGTTCGTTAATCTCAACACATTCACTGGGCAGGTTAAGTGATTCTATATGTTGACTCTCAATTTGTCCACACCATTAAGTATCGTCTGAATAATACTATACCAAGGACTGAAATGAATGAATTCAATCGAAGGAGGGTGATGAAATGGCGATTCTATCAACTGGGCCCATTGAGAATAATATTTCAGGAATAACGGGGATCCGACCAACTCAATCCGTTACGGTCAAAATCGATAACCGGAATGCGACAGATGTGTTCACAGTGCTTCTTCGGGGCTATTACCTTAATGGAGTCAGAACATTATATGTAGAAGAACTGCTCAATGTATCACCTAATCAGGTCATAACCAAAGTTTATAATGGGAATTTTGATGCTTTTGAGTTTGTATTTTCAACCTCAGACACGGCTGCTCCAGAAGCACAAATATCCGTATGGGGTAAAAATGCCGCAGGCGAATTAGTCGCGGCTCACCGATTGGTATCCCAGGAGTTATTGGGAGAAACGCTGAGCACAACGGGTGTAACTGGAGCCACTGGAGCCACGGGTATTACGGGAGTAACAGGAGGCACCGGAGCTACTGGAGTGACAGGAGCTACGGGAGTAACGGGAGGCACTGGGACCACCGGAGTAACAGGAGCCACGGGCGTTACGGGAGTAACGGGAAGCACCGGGGTCACCGGAGTAACAGGAGCCACGGGCGTTACGGGAGTAACGGGAAGCACCGGGGTCACCGGAGTAACAGGAGCCACGGGCGTTACGGGAGTAACGGGAAGCACCGGGGTCACCGGAGTAACAGGAGCGACGGGCGTTACGGGAGCAACGGGAAGCACCGGGGCCACCGGAGTGACAGGAACCACGGGCGTTACGGGAGTAACAGGAGGCACAGGGGCCACCGGAATAACAGGAGCCACTGGCGTTACGGGAGTAACGGGAAGCACCGGGGCCACCGGAGTGACAGGAGCCACGGGTGTTACGGGAGTAACGGGAAGCACTGGAGCTACTGGAGTGACAGGAGCTACTGGAGTGACAGGAGCGACTGGTGTTACAGGAGCAACGGGAAGTACCGGGGCTACCGGAGTGACAGGAGCCACGGGTGTTACGGGAGCAACGGGAAGCACCGGGGCTACTGGAGTGACAGGAGCCACGGGTGTTACGGGAGCAACGGGAAGTATCGGGGCTACCGGAGTGACAGGAGCCACGGGCATTTCTGGAGTAACGGGAAGCACTGGAGCTACTGGAGTGACAGGAGCTACTGGAGTGACAGGAGCGACTGGTGTTACAGGAGCAACGGGAAGTACCGGGGCTACCGGAGTAACAGGAGCCACGGGTATTACGGGAGTAACAGGAAGCACTGGGGTTACCGGAACAACAGGTGTCACTGGAGCAACCGGTACAGCAGGGCAAGGGTTGTCCTCTTATGCCTATGTTTTTAATACTTCAGCTCAAACTGTAGCTATTGAAGCGGATGTAATCTTCGACAGCAACCAAAATCTTACTAATATTACTCATGCGCCCAATACCGCTGCGATTATTATTGGTAATGCCGGGGACTATGCGGTGTTTTTCAACGTTGCAGGTGTGCAGGCAAACCAATTCACCCTTTATCAAAACGGAGCCCCTGTAGGTGGCAGTGTCTATGGTTCAGGAGCTGGGACTCAACCGAATCCAGGCATGGTCATTATTACGGCTGCTCCCGGTGATGTGCTGACATTACGGAATCATTCCAGCGCATCAGCTGTTGGTCTGCAAACACTAGCAGGTGGAACACAGACCAATGCTAATGCTTCTATTCTTATTCAACAGTTAAGTGGTTAACTTTTAAATAATAAATGGGTGTGTCCAGAAAAATAGACATTTAAAATTGTGGTCCTATCTCATAATTAGTGGTTGACAGTGTTCGGTCGCAAATCATGGGAAGTTCTCACTTTAATAATTTTCGCATTAAAAGAGTCATAATATAAAGTCTAGCCGCTCTTTTTGAGTGGCTAGACTTTAGCTTAATTAATAGTTAAGTTCTCTCATTAAAAACATTATTACCGGCTAGGATTCCTGTAGAGCTCATAACCATCCTCTAGAACGCTGAAGTTCGTTAAACTTAGCATTTTTGTTTATCGCTTTAATATGCGGTGGGGTCGTTAGCGCTTGGAGCGAGAGAGCCCCTTTTCGTTATTGTATAACTTGGTTTACAGCCTTGGTTTAAATGCATCTCGATGTTCTCTCAGGAATGCATCAAGTGAACGCGGCGCTCTGCCAAGCAAGCGTTGGACCGTATCTGTCGGCTTCTCTGGCACAACGGAAGACATCGTCTGAATTTCCACAACGTGGTCTGCAAGCCAAGGAGGCATCTGTCCATGTTCGATCAGATCCGTTCGAAGCTCCTCGGGTTTGAGGTTGAAGAATCCGATCGGACGATTGAACAGGGTGGACATTTTATCTGCAATCTGTGCATAAGTGAATGCTTCGGAACCGGTAAGCGTATAGATGCGGTTCACTGGTTTGTCTCTAGTCAGCACTTCTGTGGCAATATCTGCGATGTCTCGGCAATCGATGAAGTTGCACGGGGAATCTCCAATGCAGCCGAAGAATACATCTTGAGTTGTAATGGTTGGTGCGAGTCGGAGCAGATTTTGCATAAAAGCATAGGGCCGCAGCATTGTATATGTCATCCCGGATTTCACTAGAGCTTGCTCGATTTGTTCATGCCAGCCTGCTACAGTTACTGGTGAACGTTCGTCATATGCTGGGCTGGATATTTTGACGACATGCTTGACTCCCTCTTGCGCAGCCATCTGAATAATGGATGTCTCTAGTTCCACTTGTTTAGGGTTGTTGGATAACGCTAGAAATAGTTGACTGGTACCCGCCAAAGCTCTGCGCATGGATTCGGAATCATTTGCATCGGCAGCACAGATTTCAATCCCGGACAACGCCAAGTCCGCCATTTGTTGACGAAGCTTATCCGGCTTTCTACTTACTGCCCGAACGGGAATACCTCTTTCCATCAAACGTCTCAAAAGTACATTTCCAATCATGCCTGTTGCTCCAATAATAGTAATCATGTTTCAATCTCTCCTTATAATGAACTTGTTTATTTGATAATGTAAGCTCGCCAGCGCCATGTCATGATCGTACAAGCTATTGCACCGGACAATGGAAAATCGAACCCAATATGATCCAACCAAGCCCATGAAGAACTCGGGTTTACGATCTGCAATACATTAGAAATCCCCCACGCCGCCACCAAGCCAAACCCTGCGCCTGCAAGTGCCAAGCAGCCCACGACAATGATTCGGGGGGCTTTTGCCACCCACCGTGTGCGGTTCTTACGGTTACGAAGCCAGAGTCCGGCCCATAGAGCCATAAGCAGAGACGCCCCTCCAATCGTTGTTAAAGCTCGTAACTGAAGGACTTCATCAGCGGTAACGATTCCCCCGATGCTTGCCATGATGGCAGGAGACAAGTAGGCCGGGATTAATTCACGCCACAGCACAAAAGGTTTTGGGGGAGGATTAGCAGCTCGGTTTGGATAAGCTTCCTCGGAATGAATGGGGTCATTAAGGTTAACCATATCACTACTCCTTTTTTGTTTAGAAATCACTGATTTGCTTTCATCTATAAGTAATTAGGAGCCTAACTATATGGTGATGAAAATGGGCTAGTTGAACTAGCCCGGTTCACCTTTCTTCGTTATGCTCCTAGGATTTTGGTTCGGAGAAGTCGTGTGACTCATCTGTAAGTGCAGCAATACCTTGTGTTACACGCCCCAGCAGGTTGAGAAACACACTCCTTTCCTCGATCGTAAGTAATCCAACCATCGCTTCCAGTCTGGCAAAATGTTCCGCAGCCATATCCGTTAGTTTCTTCGCACCTTTGGCGGTCAAAATGACTGACTTCTGACGACCATCAACGGAACTCGTCCGACGAGCAACCAGTCCGTCGCGTTCTAAAATCTCGATTAGACCAGTTACGGTAGCACGGGTTACACCCAGATTTTCCGCCAGTTGGGAGGGCAGTTCTTCTCCTTCGTGATCTTCAAGATCTGCCAACAGACGATATCGTCCTGTCGATAAACCAAATCTGGAGAAATGGATTTCTGCAGCATGCCCAAGTTTGGCTCCTGCTACCATCAGTCTGGATGCGACAAGCACGGCTTGTGCATCCACGTCTAATTGATAGCGATCAACCTGACGCTTCGTTTGTACTAACGAAGGGATGAGGTACATATCAGTTGTTGATTTGTTTTGATTGTCCATACATATAGTATGGTGCCTAACTATATAGTTGTCAACTTTTGTTTAGACCATTCGTCAAGTTGGATGCTCTCGTAAAGTGTTCGTACACAAAAAACCATGTGCCCAGAAAAAAAGAGGCGACATGGTTTTCTTTTGTCTTTTTTCATAAATATTGATCCAGCTGGAAAATAACTATCGGAACATATTCTTAACGACCATCCAGAGATTAGCCGGTTTTTCGGCCAAACGGCGAGTATAGTACGGATACCACATGGTGCCATAAGGTACGTAACAGCGAATGCGATAACCTTCTTTGGCGAGACGTTCCTGTTCGCTCATGCGCAGACCATATAACATCTGGAATTCAAAGGCATCCGGCGAGATTCCCCGATCCTTGACGTATTGTTTTGTCCAGTTAATGATGTGATCATCATGCGAGGCAACCGCAGTGTACACACCCTGATCGAGGTGATTACGAATCATCGTTTTGAATTGATGAATGACTTCAGAAGTATTCTGATAGGCGACTGATCCGGGTTCTTTGTAAGCACCTTTAACCAGTCGAAGCCGGATGCCTTCCCGAATCATATCACGTGTATCTTCTTCGGTACGATGCAGGTAGGCTTGCAATACTGTGCCTGTATTATGCAGTCCTTCCGAGTGCAGTCTTCGCACAATATCCAGCGTTGCTTGAGTAAATGGACTATCCTCCATATCAATTCGAACAAATAGATCATGTAATTTGGCTTGTGCGGCAACGGTACGAATATTTCGATAACCCTCTTCCGGGTCAAGTGCGAGGCCCATCTGGGTTGGTTTTAGCGAGACGTTGGAGTCTACGCCTTCACGTGCAATGCCTTCTACCAGGCGTACATACTCATCCCTGTACAATGCCGCTTCGCTCAGGCGGGTGATGCCTTCGCCCAGATGATCGAGTGTAGCCATAATGCCTTTATTATTGAGTATGTGGATCTCTTCGAGAGCTTCTTCCAAGGTGTTTCCTGCAATAAACTTGCCTGCCAGCTTCTTACCATATCTAATAGACAGGTTCTCTACAGCTTTGTTGCCTGCCACGGTTAATAAGGTTTTGCGATATATTTCCGTTCCCACACTCATTTTCGTTTCCTCCTTCAGCATTGTGCATCCTTAATTCAAGCAAGAAACGTGCCAGATTTGGCGATGGTCTACTATTTTTCATGGAAATTTTAACTTTATAAAAAGGAATCAAAAAAATCTGGGGATAACAGCGATCGGAAGGTTATTCTGTCATCGGAGTGGCCCGTGTGAATTTTCTTTAGTTAAATTTAACGAGAAAAATATTTCAATCTCAACCGGAGTTGGCACGGATTTTGCTACATATATTTGGTGATGAGTAACATGCAAAATAATTCAGGCGAGCAGCCAGCGAATCTTACATCCTGAAGGAGGAATCATTGATGAATATCCCTTTTGTTAACGAACCATTCACACCCTTTGCAGTCCAGGCGAACCAGGAAGCATTTGAAGACGCACTTCGTCAGGTAGAAGCTGAACTTGGGCAGGAATACCCGATTATTATTGGTGGGAAAAAAATAACAAGCAGCCGCACGTTAACTTCCGTGAACCCCGCAGCCAAGAATCAAGTTGTCGGAACGATCCATCAGGCAGATCGAGAATTGGCCGAAAAGGCCATTCAGACAGCGGCGGAGACATTCCACACATGGAAACATACTGACCCGAATGAACGGGCCCGTTATCTATACAAAGCAGCTGCCATTATGCGCCGTCGCAAGCATGAATTCTCCGCATGGATGGTCTATGAAGCCGGCAAGACTTGGCCTGAAGCGGATGCGGACACAGCGGAAGCCATTGATTTTATGGAATTCTATGCACGGGATATGCAGCGACTGAGTGAACCGCAGCCCCTCGTGCGGATTGCAGGGGAAGATAATGAACTGAGTTATATACCGCTGGGCGTTGGTGTTGTTATTCCACCTTGGAACTTCCCACTGGCGATTATGGCAGGTATGACCTCTGCTGCACTGGTATCCGGCAACACGGTAGTATTAAAGCCCGCCAGCACAACTCCGGTGATTGCCGCGAAGTTTATGGAGCTGCTCGCAGAAGTTGGTCTGCCGGATGGCGTCGTGAACTTTTTACCTGGACCAGGCAGTGAAGTGGGTGATTATCTTGTGGATCATGCGCTCACCCGGTTTATCAGTTTCACCGGTTCCCGAGATGTAGGACTGCGAATTAATGAACGTGCAGCACGTACTGCTCCAGGTCAGAAGTGGATTAAACGGGTTATTGCAGAAATGGGCGGCAAGGATTCTATCGTTGTAGACAGTGACAGTGATCTGGAACTCGCGGCAGAGTCCATTACCGCTTCGGCATTTGGTTTCTCAGGACAGAAATGTTCGGCGTGTTCCCGTGCCATTATTCATAAGGATGTATATGATGAAGTGTTGCAAAAAGTGATTGAACGGACACAGAAACTGACGATGGGCAGTCCACTTGAAGTTGGCAGTCAGGTTGGACCAGTTATCGATGACAAGGCATATGCAAAGATCACGGAATATATTGAAATTGGCAAGGGCGAGGGACGTCTTGTGCACGGTGGCGGTACCGGGAACGTTGAAGGTTATTTCATTGAACCAACCATAATTGCCGATGTGGATCCCAAAGCCCGGATTGCTCAGGATGAGATTTTTGGTCCTGTGCTTGCGTTCATCAAAGCAGAATCATTCCAGGATGCATTGGATATCGCCAATAATACAGACTATGGTCTGACCGGCGCGGTGATCTCACGTAATCGTGAACATCTGGAGCAGGCAAGACGTGAGTACTTTGCGGGTAATCTGTATTTCAACCGGAAATGTACCGGAGCACTGGTAGGCACACATCCATTTGGCGGATTTAACATGTCAGGCACGGATTCCAAGGCAGGTGGAAGAGACTATCTGCTGTTGTTTACCCAGGCGAAGCTGGTATCCGAGAAATACTAGACAGAAACCCATGATCCAACTAAAAACTTCTTACATTCACTTGAATAGTATGCTATTATCCCTGCAAATCCTTTTGTTCGTATAAGAAACACAGATGCTTATTACCGAAGGCATAAGGAGGGTAACGGATGTTAGGTGTTCAGTTGGTACAGGAACAACGTATTCGGCTGTCCATCACGCCGGAGATGAAACAATCCTTTCAATTGCTAACCATGTCTGGTCAGGATCTGACCCGTTATTTGCAGGATGCGGCGGAGGAAAATCCGGTGCTTGAACTGGAAGAACAAGCTACGCCCCTTGCCCGGATTCCGCGGCGAATGGATCAGCGCAGGTATGATTCCTATGACCCGTTGCTTCAGGCCAAAGGTGCCGAACCTACTCTGGAACAATTGCTGATTGCGCAAATTCGAGTAATGACAATTCCAGACGAATTGGAAAATATGGCCATATATTTGGCAGGGTGCGTTAATGATGATGGTTATCTGACGGTTGAACTGGCAGAGGTGCAAGCAACACTTGAGCTTTCGATGAGCAAGATTGCAGCGGGACTGGAGCTTCTCCAATCGCTGGACCCTGCTGGTGTAGGGGCGCGGAATCTGCAAGAATGTCTGTTGCTCCAGATTAGACGTGATCCATCAGCAGTGCTGAATGCGGAGTGGATGGTGGAAGCGGGATTGGAAGCACTGGTTCCTTTTCACCCAGGTAGAACAGGGAGTCGATTAGGTATGACTTCACGGGAAGCTCAGACTGCCTATGACTATATTACACGTCTGGACCCCAAGCCCTGTCGATCCATCGGATGTACAGAACGGCCACATTACATTATTCCGGATGCTATTGTTGGGTTGCGTAACGGTGAGGTCCATTATAGTCTGCATGCAACAGGTAACCCTCGGGTATCGATGAATGAAGCGTGCTTCCGCTGGATCAGGGAAGAGGCTCCCGACGCAACCTGGTCTACCCGCGTGGCAGAGGCGAGGGCTATCATTCGGAGTGTACACTTGCGGCGCAGAACTTTAGTGCGTGTGCTGGCGGCAGTGATGGAAGAACAGAAGCACTTTTTGGTCAAAGGCCCATCCGCGCTAAAACCACTTAATCTGGCTGTTATTGCAGAGAAGATTGGCATACATGAATCAACGGTAAGTCGTGCGGTGAACGGTAAATACATTGAGACCTCACATGGTGTATATGAACTCAGGGCTTTTTTTGCCTCGGGAATCAGTACAACGTCAGGGGATAAAACATCAGCATCAGCGGTGAAACGTAGATTAAAAGAAATCATTCGCATGGAACAGGCTCAGCGTCCATACTCGGATAGTCATTTGGCCACATTGCTCGCCGAGGAGGGGATTGTCATCTCCCGCAGAACGGTTGCCAAGTACAGGGAGGAACTTCAGATTCTGCCTTCCCTTGAGCGTAAACGTTGGGCTTAATCGAATAGCTGGCGTCTTATCATCTCTGAATACAAGAACCCCCGCAAACCGGATAAACGGTCTGCGGGGGTTCTTGTTAATTATTTGTGTTTGGGTTGCTGCATTAGTTTTCCTGATTACCTACAAACGTTCCATATTACGCAGGAAGTGTTCTCCGGCAATCCCTGGTGTAGTCATCTGTTCCGGATGAAGAATCTCTTCCAGTTCTTCCGGTGTCAGCAATCCGCGTTCGAGAATAATCTCTTGCAAGGAAAGTCCAGTCTTGAGCGCTTCCTTCACGATGGAAGCTGCCACATTATAACCTAAGTGCGGGTTCAACGCCGTAACCACACTGAAACTTTGCTTCATGATTAATTCGCAGCGCTCACGGTTAGCTTCCATCTCTTCAACTGCATAACGCGTGAAAACATCGATGCCGTTATTCATAATTTTCAGCGATTGCAGCAAGTTGAACGCAATAACTGGGCCCATGACATTCAGCTCGAATTGACCGGCTTCACACGCCATACAGATCGTATGGTCGTTCCCCATCACCTGGAAGGATACCTGGTTAATGACTTCTGCCATAACGGGGTTGACTTTGCCCGGCATAATGGACGAACCTGGCTGACGCGGTGGCAGGCGCAATTCATTGAATCCTGCACGCGGACCTGAAGCCATCATGCGAATATCATTACAGATTTTGGAAAGGCTAACCGCACATACTTTCAGCGCCGCTGAAAGTTCAAGATAGGCATCTGTGTTCTGCGTTGCATCCACGAGATCCTCAGCTGTTTGTAGTGGAAGTCCGGTAACATCAGACAGGTGCTCTGTAACCTTGACGATATATTCGGGTTTGGCATTGAGACCTGTACCTACCGCAGTTGCACCCATGTTAATGGTAAGCAAGCGGCGATTGGCGAATTCAAGACGCTCAATATCCCGTCCGATTACACGGGCATAAGCTCCGAATTCTTGTCCAAGGCGAATAGGTACGGCATCCTGAAGATGGGTACGGCCAACCTTGACCACATCGTTAAATTCCACTTCTTTTTTACGGAACGCATCCTGTAGTCTCTTCATGGTAGCGAGTAACGTCTCCGACAGTCGGTACGCCGCAATGCGCAGTGCTGTAGGTACCACGTCATTGGTGGACTGGGACATGTTCACATGATTATTGGGATTGCAATGGAAGTAGTCTCCCTTGCTTTTGGTTAACAGTTCCAGCCCGCGGTTGGCCAGAATTTCGTTCATATTCATATTCATGGAGGTGCCTGCACCGCCCTGAATGGAGTCTACAATAAAATGATCCAGATGATGGCCTTTCATCATTTCTTCAGCTGCCATGACAATCACATCGCCAATCTTGCTCGGCAGCATCTTCAACTCCATGTTGGTAATCGCTGCTGCCTTCTTCACCGCAGCCAGAGCCGTGATCAGCTCCCGGTGTACCGGAACGCCGGTAATCGGGAAGTTTTCCACGGCCCGTACCGTCTGAATTCCGTAATAAGCATAAGCCGGGATTTCTTTTTCACCGATAAAATCTTTCTCCGTCCGTGTGGACATAGTAGACATCTCGTTCGCCTCCAGTGGCATCAATAAAAATAGTTCGGCTCCAGCGTTGCTGAAGCGCACTCAGTATATCATTTAAGCAAAATGGATGCCAATCTAAATCATTTGGCCTCTTGTGCCGATAATAAATAAAATTAGGGATATTAAATGGGATATTATTCAATTTTTAAGAAAGGGAGGGGTGGCTAAGCTTGTCTTATACATTATGCGCTATATGGTAGAGAAGTCATGCATGAACGGCAAGTATGAGGGGGAATAGAACGTTTTCAGTGATGTATATCACATGAAATTTGGTACTTGATTGGTAAAATAGGAAAAAAGGACTACGGGGTGTGCACATGAAATGGACTTTAGGAGCAAAGACTGTCGCAGGTCTGGTACTGATTTCGATTATTACCTACGGAACTAGCGGCTTTTTTATATTTTTTGTCAAAGACTGGGTTACGTTAGATATTCCGAATTGGGTATACATATCGATTATCCTGATCATGGGAGTATGCTGGAACGGGATTCTGGGATGGTTTGCCTCACGCTGGCTGACTCGTCCAATCGTTCACCTGTCCCGGGCTGCACAGCAGGTTTCAGCGGGAGATCTGACAACCGAGATTCCGCAGCGACGCACGCAGGATGAACTTACTGTATTATATGATGCTTTTCGCGCAATGGTTTCTAACCTTCGAAGCATTGTAAATGATATTGCAGACAGTACAAGAACGACTTCACAGAACGCACAGTCTCTGAGTGAAGCGATTACCCAGGCCGCTGAACAGATCGAGATGATGTCGGATGCGGTAGATCATATTGCAGTAGGCGTAGAAGAGCAGAAGGTCACTTCCCATCAATCTTTGATCACTGCGGATGAGATGCTGAACGATTTCCAACGTATGCATAGCCAGTCAATGGACATGACAGAGATGTCCGGTCAGATGGAACGATCGGTGGATCATACCAAACAGACTTTCTCATCGTTGATGAAAGGGATGGACGAGCTGGCCGAGTCGCACAATCGTTCCCGCGATATTATGCTGTTGCTGGAGAAGGAAGCCTCCGATATCGAGGTAATTACCCAGTCTGTCAAAAACATCGCAGAGGAAACTGGGTTACTTGCCTTGAATGCTTCCATTGAGGCTGCACGAGCTGGCGAAGAGGGTTCTGGTTTTGCAGTCGTGGCGCAGCAGATCCGCAAGCTGGCAGACGAAAGTAAGGAATCGGTACACCGTATTAATGAGCTGATTAGTCGTGTGCAAGAGCGGATCAGGGAGACAGCCCAACTGTCTCATGAGCAGCATGGTCTCGTGGTTAATGAATCGGAGCGGACCGTCTCTGTGGATCAGACGTTGCATGAACTGACAGGTACAGTGGAAGTATTTATGAAGGGTGCACATGATATCGGCTCCAAGATTGCAGAACAGACCGGTCGCGTGGAGCAAACGCACGGTCATGTGAAGAAGATCCAAGGGAAAGCTGGATCGTTCTCGGATGAGGCGAGACGAATTATGGATGCCGCACACGAAGAGACAGCCATCATGGAGGAGATTTCATCCTCGGCTGAAGAACTGAGACAATTAACCGATCGGTTATTGGACAAAACCAAAGCATTCCGGATGCAGCCTTAAGCTGTGTTCGGGATTTTTTTTGTTTTTGGAGCACAGTTTTGGCATGATAATTTGCTTATTCTGGTTAAAGCCGAACGTTCTTTCGTGAAAACGAAAATTTGTAAAGATTATTTTATGAAAGATTAACAAATTCGCAACTTGCAGGCGATAAATGAAGATATAATAGGATTATCACAACAGATAAAGGAGCCCAGTATATTGAAAACTTGGACAGGTATCCTGCTGATGATTATTTTGGCGGTAGCTACGATTAGTACAACTTCGGCTGCCAGAACCATGAATGAATCGCAAAAACAGCTTAACATAGATGATCAATCCAGCCAGACCGAAGTGGTCGAGGCTTCCAATATAGATAAACTGCATGACACAACGAAGACAACACAGGAATCCATTCCTGTGAAAGAGGAATACGTTTCGGTAGCTCCAGAGAATGAGAACGTCAGATTATACCCCATGAAAGTTGAGGGTTCAGGATATATATATAACGGAATGATTTTGGAAGTGGACGGCAAAACGCGAGAATTTAGTGATTGGCAGGGAGAAGGCGGGTCTTACAAACCCGAAGTGCACGAGTTGGATCTGAATGGAGACGGCCAGAAAGAAATTATCGTTTTGTACACGGAAGGTCATGGAACAGGTATTTATTTGGGACAAGCACGTATCATTAATCCGGTAACGCTGGAAGAGATGAAGATGCAATCTCTGGATGAGATTGCGAAACAACATGTGAAGTCAAAAGTTACGGTTAGATCAGACCGTGTGGATGTTGATGTCGCCGTTGATGGCGTTCAAGCAGAACCTTTACGGATCGAGGAAGATACGAGTGGCGGCGTATATAACGAAGAGTTGGGGTTCGGTGGAGTTACCTATTACAGTGTAGAGGATGGCCAGCTTGTCGTATCAGCAGCAGGATCTTACGGTGCGGCTTTGTATGCGGGTGATCTGACATTTGCTTATGAGTATCAAGATGGCGAGTGGAAGGCCGTAGATTTGAAGTACAGCATGGAAGTGTATGAAGAAGAATATTTATGAATCTTTTGATTGATATCATCCTGTTGATATCATCCTGTTGATATCATAGTGCAGTGGGAATTAAAAGTTCTCGATTGTGGAGTTAAGTGAACAACTGACAAGAATATCTTCCTTTCTCCGTATACGGACAATGGGAAACAGGGCGAGGCTGAAAAAAATGGGGACATACAGCCTCGTTTTGTGCTACCCGGAAATAGGCAATGTGTACTAAAAATGCAGTAAACAATTGACATTATCACTTTAGTCGTTTAAATGTATAAAGGACAAATCATTTTAACATTCAGGAGGGATTTTGATGAAGAAAAAAGTTGTACTGGGTTTGATGGTAGGTACACTAACGCTTGGGATCGGAACAGGTGCACTCGCAGCAACAGGGTTGGAGCAGATTAAAGCCTATCTAAACAGCAAGATTACGCTAAAAATGGATGGTGCCACGGTGACAGCCAAAGATGCCAATGGTAAAACAGTGTTGCCTATCACTTACAACGGAACGACTTATTTGCCTGTGCGTGCTGTGGGATCTTTGCTTGGGACAGAGATCACTTATGACAGTGCAACTTCATCCGTCCTGATTGGCGGAAAGAATGGATCTGCGCCCGTAACCAACGGAAAAGTAACGCTGAGTGCACTTGGAACATCCGTACTGGGATCTACCGCTTGGCACACCAAAGATCCTAAGGATACCACATATAAAGGCAAGGATTACAAGGATGTTTATCTGCATAATGATCCTACGAAACAGGGGGATGATATCCAGATTAATACGGGTAAAAAGTATTCTTCTCTGCACTTGGAACTTGCCGCGCTGAAAGGAAATCAGGAGATTCATATCTATGATCAGGATCTCGCGACACTCAAAAAGTTCAATATCACTCCAGAAAGCGGTATGATGAGTCTAGATGTGGATGTTAAAGGTACAGACGCTGTCTATGTAGAGATTGTATCTGAAGATCCGGGTTCGGCTCTGTTTGTACCGCTCACAACATCGTATCTGACGAAGTAAAACACAATCTGCAAGTTTGCGACCTTACAGAAGGGGCAAGACAAGCATAAACATAAAAAAACGATGATTCACTAGGCGATTCCTGAACCGTATCCGGTATTCAGAGTTGCCTGGTGAACATCGTTTTTATTTTCTTTTTGTTACGAATATTAACGAATGACGGTATCCAGCGGTTTGAGATTAGCTTCAATCTCGGCGCGGCGACCTTCAAGGAATGGAGGCAAAGCAAGGGATTCACCCAGATGCTCCAATTCTTCGTCTGTATCAAATCCCGGACCATCGGTTGCAAGTTCGAACAGAATACCGTTTGCTTCACGGAAATATAGGGAGCGGAAGTAGAAGCGATCTACAAAACCGGAGTTAGGGAATTGGAAGTTACGAACCCGTTCCACCCACTGTTTCAGTTCTTCTTCGTTATCCACACGGAACGCAACGTGGTGTACGCTACCACGTCCAGGACGCTCTTGGGCAAGGTCATTCCGTTCCTCAACATGCACCTCGGAGCCGCTGCCACCTTCACCGGATTCAAAAACGAGTACATCAGGTTGACCTGGAGTAAAGGCAGGATAACTTCCTTTAGCTCTGAAACCGAGCAGTTCGGTAAGAACCGGAGCGGTAAGGGAAGCATCTTTTACCGTAAGATGGATAGGGCCAAGACCTACAATGCCATACTCGGCAGGCACAGGGCTCTGATCCCATGGTTTACCACCAGCGACACCTGTATTGTTTTCATCCGAGACCAGAATCAGACGTTGTCCTTCAAAGTCTGTGAACGAAAGCGTGGCACGACCACCCCGTTCAACAATCTCTCCATGTGGGACTTCGAATTCGTCAAAACGCTGCTGCCAGTAAGTAAGTGCCGCATCATTTGGAACGCGCAGTGACGTTCCGGATATGCTGTTCACGCCTTCACGAGTCTGTCCGGCCATCGGAATCTCGAAGAAGGTAAGTTCGGTACCCGGATTGCCTTTTTCATCGCCATAGAAGAGATGGTAGACGGACACGTCGTCTTGGTTGACCGTTTTTTTGATGAGGCGCAAACCCATGATGTTGGTGTAGAAACGATAGTTCTGATCGGCATGTGCTGTTAGAGCGGATACGTGGTGAAGTCCTTTGATTTGCATAATATTTCCTCCTAGATGAAATGGGATAGTGTAAATGTTCAGTTGAACGTTTGTTAAGTACGGTATATTTCATTTCGATTAAGAAAGTTACTAACTTTTCGTTTGTTTTGTTTCTGAATTTATCTTAACATAAAGATATTTAAATTACAATGCTTATTTAGAATTCCAACTGGACAGCTCTTTCATTCAATGGCAAAATGAAAAAGTTAACATTAAAGAGAGATACTGTTGGTGAGATCCTTGTAAAGGAGAGAAGAGATGCATGGCGTATCCAACATGGCTGGACCCTTATGATGCAGAGCCGTTTATCCTGTTCTCCACTTCACATATCGTTTCAATTAGCGTAATTACAGTATTGATTGTACTGATGTTTTTGCTTCGACACCATCTTCGATCATGGTCAGAGAGGGCACGCCGCATACTGCGGATTGTTCTGGCCTGCATCATGTTTGCCTGCGAAATCGTGCTGCAACTCTGGTATGTGTATGGAGGGATATGGAGCCTGCAGACTTCACTGCCACTCGAACTATGCAGTCTGTCTCTGCTATTATCGGCGTTGTTACTGTTAACACGCAGTCGACTGTTACATTCTGCACTGCTGTTTGCAGGTATTGCTGGAGCCCTTATGGCGATCCTGACTCCTAATCTGGGTTATGGTTATGCACATTTTCGATTCATTCAATTTTTCGTTGCTCATGCCTGTATCATTCTGGCTTTACTCTACATGACCTGGGTAGAACAGCTGCGACCTAGCTGGAGATCTGTAGCAGGTTCGATGATATTTGTGAATGTGGCAGCACTAATCGTATACATTGTAGATGTCATGCTTGACGCGAATTACATGTTTTTGAGACACAAACCGAGTACACCCTCGGTGCTGGATGTGCTAGGTCCGTATCCCATGTACATCCTTGGGGAAGAGATCCTTGCATTAGTCTTGTTCTCGCTGATGTACATTTTGCTCTTTGCCATTCCAGATCGGTTGAAGCATCGTGTGAAAAAAGGTAAAAGCTCCGCGGTATAGGGATAATCCTAGTAGTTGCGCCTGCGCCGCATTATAAACTCTTTATATAAAACATCCCGCAGTAATCTGAACGGATCAGATTGCTTACGGGATGTTTTGGCGTTGTCCCTGAAAGGGACCAACTTATCTTTATATTTTTATCCACGGAGCAGAGATTCCGCACCATCCACATAGATTCGTGTACCTGTAACATGAGAGGCTTCATCGGAAGCGAGGAACAGGACGAGGTTTGCGACTTGCTTCGACGTTCCGGGTTCGCCCTTAAGCGGATGTTCATGACCCTCAGGGAATTCAACGGGAATCTGTACTTCTTTCAGATCATCCGACGGATAGGTATTATCATCAATATTGGTATCGATGGCACCTGGGCAGACGGCGTTTACACGGATCTTATAACGAGCCAGCTCCAGTGCAGCCATCTTGGTAAACGCAGTTTGTCCCGCTTTGCTGGAAGCGTATGCAGAGAAACCGATCCCTGAGAAGACCCGGTTACCGTTGATGGAACTGGTGATAATGATGCTGCCGCCATGTTCTTTCAGATGGGGAATAGCATATTTTACGGTTGCGAAGGTTCCTCGCATATTGATCTCCATCGTCTGGTCCCAGTCCTCGATTTCCATCGTTTCAATCGGGGCCATCGTTCCGTTAATGCCTGCATTTGCAAATATGATATCCAGTTTACCCGCTTCAGCCGCAGCCTGATTGATCGCCTTCTGCACATTGTCCGGTTTGGAGATATCACATTCGATCACATACGCTTCTCCGCCAGCCTTTTCAATCGTCTGTTTTGTTTCCTCCGCATTTTCGGGTGTGCGATCCAGCATGTACACTTTGGCTCCATGCTCGGCGAATCGAATAGCAGTAGCCTGACCAATACCCGATCCACCTCCGGTTACAATCGCCACTTTGCCTTCCAAACGTTGTTCTGTCATCTCTGATCCCTCCAAGAGTTAGATTATCGTTGTACGCTCTATTTCTAACATACCCGGCTCAAGACGCGTGAATCATATGTGTATATATCAAAAAGAACAGGACCGCAACGCGGCCCTGTTCTTTGAACAGATCATCTTCATGATCTGCTGTAATATTATTTTGGCATGTGTGATAGAAGACATCCTTAGGTCATGCCCTGGCTTACTTATGTTTCTTCCAGTCCATTGCACTGTTATTGAGCAAATATTCGAAATCGTTATCCCGGCGCTTCTGCTCCGCTTGGCGAGCTTCTTCTGCTTGCTGACGTTCCTGCTCTTTAAGTGCCACCTCAGCAGCCTTTGCCTCATCCGCCTGAGCTTTCAGCTTCTCCAGCACATCACTGCTAAGCAGATCCTTCAGTGTTGTGGGTTTATCCTGTGCTACTGCTGCTTTGGGAGCAGGAGTGCGTTTTTTGGATTTTGCCATAGGAAAATCTCCTTTCCAAACATGAATCAGGTTCCATTTATCGTACAGTAGTCATAGTATATCAGGTTCCCGTAAAGCATTCCATGAATCTCCGGAACAAAAGCAGGAAAACGAGGGTTGCGTGACGAATGAAAACGGGTATAAAATCATATACTATTACCGATACTGCGACTATTCCCTGGAGAAAGGAGTCGTTGTTCGTGGAAGTAAACCGTGGTTTACTGAAAGGGCTTGCATGGGGCGTTGCCTTTAGCTGCCCGTTATGGATTGCGATTATCGGCTGGTTACGTTTGATGGGATGGATGTATTGAGGATGATGCCGGAAGAGGTCATTTTTTATAAAGTCATATATGTAACCGCTATCATTAAAATCAATAAATAAAGCTCTGCCTTGCGAGATACGCACAGGACAGAGCTTTTGTTTGTTTAGAGTTCCTTTCAAGTCATAACCATGGATTATTATCCGTTTGGAAAGGAAGTTAATTAAGGCATTTTTATCGGTTCTGGATACTCCAGACCGTGGGTATCTACCGTAACTTTTTTCATAACTTGATCCGTAACGGGTTTGTCACCTTCACCTATTTCCTGAGCTGCAATGTTATCCACAACTTCCATACCTTCGGTCACTTTTCCAAAAGTAGCATAGGCATTATCCAAATGATCCGCGTCAGCTAACATGATGAAGAATTGGGAGCCTGCGGAATCCAGATCTCCATCTTTTCGTGCCATGGAAATAACTCCGCGAGTATGATTCAGGTGGTTTTTGTGACCGTTGGATGTAAATTCGCCCTTAATCGTGTATCCCGGGCCGCCCGAACCGTTACCATTTGGGTCACCACTTTGAACCATAAAGCCCGGAATGACCCGATGAAAGATCAGGCCGTCATAGAACCCTTTATTCGCAAGGGAGATGAAATTATACACCGTGTTTGGCGCAATCTCGGGATAGAGCTCAATAACGATCTTTTGACCATCCTGCATCTCAATGGTAGCCACCGGGTTTGGACCTTCAGGTGCGGCCGGGACCGGCGCTTGCTCGGCACTGGTTGCAGGGCGTCCGCAACCACTAATGACGATAAGCAACATCGCAAGAACGAGCGATACTGCGGTTGTTTTTTTCCACCGTAAAGACATGAAAACGTTCCTCCTTGCATCTCTGCATTATATATTTTCTCCAAATCATATTTGGATATTTACCCAACTATCATACCGTTTTTGTGGACAGGATGGCAATGTAATACATGTGTTTGTGGTGAACAAGGGATGGCCTTCAAGGAATGATGGGTGTAAAATAAGGAAAATGCTTCCGCATCGGGGACGTACGGGTCTGTTCCGTCCGCTCCAATACACGGCAGTCCCGGCGTCAGTAACGGAAAGGGCGTGCGGGTATATGAACTTCTCGTGGAAGCGCAATCTGGTCATATTGTGGATTGGTGTATTTTTTTGCAGCACCGCCTATTCGATCTCGATTCCATTTCTGCCCCTGTTTCTAAGTGCTGACTTGGGGGTTCGTGATCACTTGGAGTTATGGTCAGGACTGGCATTTGGCATTACATTTCTTGCGAGTGCACTCGTGTCTCCGTTCTGGGGATCACTGGCTGACAAATACGGACGCAAGCCTATGCTGATCCGGTCGGGATACAGCCTTGCCGTCTTGTATTTAATCAATTATTTCGTGCAGGACCCGTATTCACTGATTGTTGTTCGATTGTTTCAGGGTCTGCTTGCAGGGTTTGTTCCAGCAGCGATTGCTCTGGTAGGTACAAATACACCTGAAGAGAAGACTGGTTATGCACTTGGTATTATGTCCACTGCAGGAGCCACGGGTGGTATTATCGGACCGTTAATTGGTGGCGTGGTGAGTCATTATTATGGGAACCGGAATGCATTTTTGTTTTCGGCTATTGTTGTGTTAGTCTCCGCGATCATCGCAACCTTCTGGGTAAAAGAAGAGAACTTCAACCGGAACAAAGCGCGTTCCCACGTCATGGATGACATTCGTGAAGCAAGAGCGAATCGTTTGTTTATGACGGTGCTTGGCATGATGGGCATATGTACGTTCTCCGTCATGATTCTGGAGCCATTATTGACGGTCTATGTGATGGAGATGGGCGTTCAGCCGGATCGTGCCTCACTCAGCTCGGGTATTATTTTCTCAGCGGTGGGGGTAGCAACAGTTATTATGGCACCGCGTTGGGGCAAGATTGGTTCAAGGATTGGATACGGTAAAGTGTTGATCATTGGACTTGTTGGTGGGGCTGTAGGGAATCTTCTGCAGTTCTTTACAACAGGATATATCGCATTCGGCATTTTACGATTTGTGTATGGTTTATTCTTTGCCGCTGTATTTCCGGCAATTAACGCCATGATTGTGCAGGCTACCGCATCGAGTTTCCGGGGCAGGGCTTTTAGTCTGAATCAATCCGCTGCCCAGATCGGGACGATGGCGGGACCGATTATTGGTGGTGTACTTGGGGGCTGGCTACCGATACGCTGGATATTTATTATTAATGGAGTGGCATTGATCATCACTGCGATGGTAGCGAAGTGGTCAGGATTGGATCACAAACTGCCCGTGGCAAGTAAGGTTTCCGCTAAGCGATGATGCTAAATCACTAAGAGAAAGTGAACTTACAGGTAACAAAAAAGATGACGCTGTGAAATTACAGACGTCATCTTTTTTAAGTCTACTACGGATCTATATAAGTTAGTCATCCGAAGAGGGCTTACGAGAAGCCTTCTCTTTGGGAATGGCATGTTCGACCGCATCACGTTGATCCTCATCCTCAAGTGCTTCGGGGAAGGAGTCCTCAGTGAACAGTCCGAAGTCCGGGTCAATATCCCGTTCGGTCACGAGATTATCCGGTTCATGCACATGCTTTTGGCGATCTTCCTTCATCGTGTATGCACCTCCTCATTCAGGATGTCATAACAGCTGTTAATGTCGCGGTGGAATGTCGTTCTCTGGTTTAGCATCCGCACCAGCACCATTAAGCAAGTCGGTACCATGCAAAGCATCCGGATCGGGTGCAGCAGGATCAACCGGACTGTTCGGTTGCAGAAGATCTGCATCCGGTACAGATTCCAGCGGTGTCTCAGCCAAACGTGAATCCAATTCCGGCTCATCCACAGCGGTTGCGGCTACGGGTGCCAGATCCGAATCTTCCGTAACAATCCGTCTGCCGGAAACTTCATCAAAGGTGTCCATATCGCCTTCCGGGACTTCCGTCTCTGGTGGAATATCGCGGGACCTCTGATAACGGTCATAATAGCGGTCGCTCTCTTCGTTACTAATTGGTTTGTCAGACATGAGTAACACTTCCTTTCATTGTCGGTTGTCCAAAGCTTCTTACTCCGTAGTTACCCAAAGCGCTAGTGTTGTAATCTTGCACAGGTTATTATCTCCGGGTGTTCACTACGATATGAATGCCTTAGAATTTGGGGAATACATATTTAACCAAGAAGTATAAGAATCCGAAAAAGATAATGATATATGCGGCATATTTAATAAATGTGGAAGCGACCATACTTGAATCCGATTTATGCTGAACATCCTTATGTTCTACCTCAACCGTACGATGGGGCTCATTCATTGTAATCATCTCCTTAGCGTGTTTGTTTGCTTTGAGAAACCATTACACCCGGAGCAAAGGATTGAATCGCAACCACCGTTTTTACAGCTTTTCCTGTTTTGCCTATGTTATGATGAAGCTTGAATATGTAAGGGAGGGATTCATGTGGACTGGTATACACTGGGTAATATGATCACACGCATCCGTATCGGGCAAAAGGCGTCCACACCCGGGTTCTCCCGTACCGTCATCCGTCGTCCGGATGGTTTGTTTTGGGTAGGCGGTATATGGTCCGGGCAAGTTGTCCAGTTACGGGATTTCCTTTTTTCCGACATATGGACCATCTATGATGATGAGGAGACAGAGCAGTGGCTTGAATTTCGCAGTCAAGTTGAACAGAAAGAACGGGAAATGATAGTGAACCAGTTCGAAGACTTGCATGATTAATCGGATAACTTTAACAATAAAATGGAAATAAGACTATAAATCGACTTAAATGTGAAATTTCATTTTATCTCAAGAAGGTGACGTGACAAACGGTGGCGAATGATAAATGAGAGAATCTAAGATAGGGAAAATTAGAACTTTGAGGTGCTGTGAATGAAAAATGTGCCCAAAGCTATCGTCATCTTATGGATGAGTGTATTGATTATTCTAGGCATGCCACATGGGATAGTCTTTGCAACTACAGGAGTGGTTCAGCAACCTGTATCCATTACAGGATGGGAAGTAAAATGGGGGAACGTTGACGATCAAGGATTCATCAGTGAGGTTAAGGGAGCAGACGAAATATGGGAAAAGCAGGGCAGTGATAAGTTAGAGTATAGCAATACGGATCGATCGAATTCTTTGTGGACTCGCCTGACCATTCCTGAGTTGAGTGAGGAAAGTTCAGCCATTCGATTTGAGAACATTAAAGGCAATCATATTGTTGTTTATCTGGAAGACCGCAAGGTCTACGAGAACTATCATTACAATTATGATAATAATGCTGTGTTGCTGCCCTTATCCAGCGAAAATTCAGGTGACACGCTCTATGTATGGTCGCAAAATGAAAAAGGCCGTCTGGGGATACAAGGTATTGTTCAGGTTGGACCTTATGCCGCGTTACAGGAGAAATATATTCATAACGGACTTATTGATGTAATTTTGGGCGCGACCTTTGTGTTCACAGCGATTACGATGCTGAGTTGTACATTCTTCCTTGGCAAATTCCATAAGGGATTATGGATCTCGCTATGCATCGTGATGGGTTCCATCGGCACGATGATCATCACGTACTCGCAATTTTTGTATACGTTCTATCAGGTATATGGTGACCTGTATTCCGTAGTCTTTGATCTGGCGATGCTGCTGGGTATGCCAGCGCTATGTTATTTTTTTGAACAGATTATCGGGCCAGGACTGCATGGAATCTTCACCAAACTGCGAAAAATACTATTCATATATTCAGTTATCGCGGTGTTCTCTCTATTTATCTATGTTACTTCAGGTGGGCAATGGGAGATCCTCTACAATCTGCTCGTACAGCGTGTGGTTGGCATTGTGCTGGTCATTCTGCTGACAATCCTGTTGGTTGGTACCATCGCCAAAGCGCTGCAACGAAATCGGGAAGCTATGCTGCTTGCAACGGGATTTGGTACATTTGCCTTGATCAGTGTGGCTGAACTGTTATGGTATTATCAGCGGAGTGGGACGTATCATCTGTTATGGTGGAAATGGTCCATGGTTGCATTTGTGATCTCGTTGATTGCCATTCTCGGAAGTCGTTTTGCCGAAAAACATACTAAAGTTCTAGAGTATTCCAAGGAACTGGAGCTGTTCAACAATGAGTTGCAGCGATCCGAAAAGATGGAGATTATTAGTGAATTGGCCGCTTCCGTTGCCCATGAAGTACGTAATCCACTTCAGGTGACAAGAGGGTTCTTGCAACTTATGACGGAACAGGAAGACAACAAAAATAAGGGGTATGTGCGAATTGCACTGGAAGAACTTGATCGGGCTTCGGGCATCATAACGGATTTTCTTACCTTTGCCAAACCTGAGTTTGATCATATTATCTCGCTCAATATCTCGGATGAGTTCAATCATATTGAAGGCATTCTTGTACCGATGGCTAATCTGGAAGGTGGTAAAATCACCACTGACATTCCGCCAGATCTATATATTCGAGGCAATTCCTCGAAGTTTAAGCAGGCTTTTATCAATATTATTAAGAACAGTATTGAAGCTCTGCAGGGACAAGGCCAGATTGATATCTGGGCGTACAAGCAGGATGGAATGATTAAGGTGCATGTCAGGGATAACGGAGAAGGAATGGACGAGGAAGCACTCTCCCGGTTGGGCGAGCCTTATTTCTCCAATAAAATCAAAGGCACAGGCCTCGGCATGATGGTGACATTCCGTATTGTTGAAGCGATGCAAGGACAGATCAGCTTTACAAGCACCAAAGGGGTAGGAACAGAAGCGGTTGTAACTTTTGTCGAGTTCGTCGATTGACGAACTCACAGAAGGATACAGCGGCTTTTTTGTTCCTACCCCTAATTTCTTACACTACAAGATTAGCTCACCCGAATTAACTTCTCCAAGGTCCGCAATTCACATCATAATTTACTTTGGAAGGATTGGGAGGTATGACAAGTACATAGTCATTCTGCTGCTCCTCAACAGTACGTACCTGAATGTGCTCCGGAATTACGATGCCAAACGCTTCACGAAGCGCCTGCTTCGGATTGGAGTGCAATTGTTGTCTGAAGTGCTCGTCAGTCCAAGCCTTTTCAATAATATCCTCATGCAACGTTTTCTCTGATACCATCATCGTCAACATTCCCTTCATATTTAAAATTAAACTGAATCAGCTTAGTCCTTATGCTCAGAATCCCAATTGTGCTCGCTAATCCAGTGATGAAACCCGCCTTGGAGGAGCTGTTTCTTCCGTTGTGTAATGTCCTGAACAGCTTGTACTAAAGTGCTGCATAAATAAGAATTAAACGCCTCAAGATGCGATATTACTAAGTTAGACGATGTTAGTGTACGATTATAGTGATAAGCAATGTCTACGTAAGAGTTCATGAGTTGTGTATTGTATACATTGTCATGTATACGGTCGCTTAGAGGATGAACTGGATAGTTATGATTCAGTGCTGCGGATATGTGGGAGAGGTAGCTGTTGTAGTTTCCATGCACAGCATCTTGTTGCGTGTCTGTGAAGTCATCGGTCATCTGGAGTGTCATGAGTGTGATGTTGATGGCAGAACACACCGGGATAATCCGGTCGGACTGATTCAGCAGAAGCAGTGCACCAGTAGCTCCAATGAGGAGAGGGGCAGCCTTTTGCGCAATCAACAAGGGATTCTGTTGGAAATAATCAATGGAATGCTCACCCGTAACACTCACGGCCCAATCCACTACATATTGTCTGAAATAGACCCAGAACGTGGAGGAAGGATTGAATAATACCGAGTAAGATTGAAGTGCATCCATGTAATATAGATTACCCAGGGATAACTTCAATGTGGCATTCTCCGGTTGTTCATCCATCACGTCGTCCTGATTCAGAAAATATAACATATGGATGAGACAGGCTGTACTTAATTGGTGTGCTTTCTCTGGGGGTAGTTTATCTGAGTGTTGCATCCAAAGTGGAGTGATGTACCCGATGTAGCTGTGTCCCGAATCTCGTAACAGCGGATTAACCGAACGAAGCTGCTCTAATGCATGTCCTGACAAGGGTTCGGGATATTCCCGTACGAGTTGTTCCGCTGAAGCAAACACGACCTCCAGATCGGATCTAAACGGATCTAACCAATCTTTCCGCATTATTACATATCGTCCTTCCTGCGATAAGGTGACTAAGGACTGTTCGACTAGATCATGAAGTTACACTTAGTATAGCGGAAATAAACTGAAAAAAATAGGATTTTTTGTGATCAATTGTGAGAAAAATGATGACTTTTTGTATTTTATGGCATAAAAAAGTGGATTTTAGGCTCAAACTAGGAAGGCACAGGATTTCGACATCGGAAAGGCGGCAGAAAAATGAATTTGAAATGGAAAACATGGATGGCAGCCGGATTGGCAGCCGTAGTTATAACAGCAGCAACAGGACATGTGGCATTTGCTGATCCAGCCGTTCGTGCTGAGCAACATGACGATGCGTCAAAACCTTCTTCCTCCGGCAAACCAGCGAAGCCATGCATGCAGGCAGGACACGGTCTGTTCATGATTGGTGAGACGGCAGACTTGCTTGGGATTGGACTTCGGGATCTGAAAGAACAGATGGAACTTGGCAAGACGTTGTCCCAGATTGCGAAAGAGCGTAAGGGACTTAGTGAGGAGCAGTTATTGCAGAAGTTGAAGCCTACACTGGCACAGCGTTTGGATCAAGCTGTGGAAGAAGGTTGTCTCACCAAGGAACAAGCTGCAGCCACGAAGGCAGACATGGATACCAAGTTGAAAAAGGTCATTAATACACCGCTGCGTGATTTGCGGCGTGAATTTGCCCACCATGGCAAACGTTCCATGGTAGATAAGGGCGAAATTGCCCGGTTTATTGGAGTGACCCCTGCTCAACTGCACGAGCAGCTTCAGGGAGGGAAATCCCTGGCTGAGATTGCTCAGGCAAAAGGCATTAGCGAAACGCAGCTGGTGGACAAGCTGAAGGAACAATTAACGGGTGATTTGAAGATATTTGTGAATCAGAAGGGCAACGTGCATCCAGCCCCGGGTCCCCAGGAACCTGTTCCTGGACGATCAACTTCGAGCGAAGTAAATTAAAGAAGAGCGTCTCCGTGAGGGGACGCTCTTCTTTATTCTAAAACGGCTCACTCGTTCCCGGACTGCGAGTTGGGCCGGGTGACGGAGTTCGCTCAGATGAATTTCTTTTGTCCACAGCAGCTGATGAATTAGGTATCGAACGTGGTTTGCGCATTAACCCTACGGTGAAACGTGAGCCAGGAAGCTTGGACAGCGCCCAACTGATTGCAAGAGCAATGCCAACTGTTACAAGGAACGATAGCAACGTTACAGGCAGATGCCATCCACTGAGTTGAAGCGGTCTGGTGACGTAAGCGATCGCGTAGATCACCAGTGCATGAACCAGATATCCACCAAATGAATAGCGGCCAATCCAGGCTAAGAGGCGCTGAAACCATGTATCTTTGCCCCGCATCAGTACAAGGAAACCATACATCATAAACATCTGAGCCATAATGATCAGGAATGTGGTTGGTTTCAGATAGGTGGAGATATTCAGATTAACAACATCCCCGGACCCACGCAGCACATCGTAACCAAGCCATATATACATCCCTATAAACAGACAGATCGTCCATGGCAGGATCTTTGTGGTCCAGCTCCTCCAGCTATCCACTGACCAGGCACATACGGCACCCAGTAAAAAGTAAAACCAGTACATCACCCATGAATAGGAGCGATATTGCAGCAACGTTGACCAAGGCTCAGACATGGATTCTGTCCAGCCCTCCATATTATAGTAGGACCATTGCATAAGCAGGGCATATAGTACTGCTGCAAAGAGAATTAGTCCGATAATGACTTGCATGGGAGTGAAACGTGAGGTGTTCTGGATACGTCTCTGAATGGCTTTTGCTCCTGTCCAGAACAGGGGGAACAGAATATAGAATTGAAACACCATAATAACAAACCAGAGATGATATCCCGTCTGTGGTATAAACAGTTCACGAATCAGACTGCGAAAATCCGGTATGCCTGCAAGCCAGAACGCGGGGGTGAAGATACGGACAGAAAGCCAGTAGATCAGTGTCCATACGACAAACGGCATATAGATATCGCCAAATCGCTTTCGAATGAAGCGAGGATATTCCGGTTTGGTGTTACGATGATGGTAAAACAACATTACACCCGATAGAAATACAAACGTTGGCGTACCAAATCGGGTCAGATGATAAATCATGGTCAGCATAATGGAATCCGGTTGTTCAATATCAGCGCGATAGATATACTCAGCGATACTATGCTGCATGACGATTGCCAGAAAGGCAATGCCCCGCAGTTCGGTCCATTCCGTTATTCGCGGTTTTTTCACATTGTAATCCTCCCTCCAGGAACCGGAGTTCATCATATAAGGGTACCCGTTAAACATTAAGACTGCATTAAATGGAGAAAATAGATACAAAAAAAGACGGCTTTGGCCGTCTTTTCTATTGATATATATCATGCTTGTTTAGTTCTGTTCCTCTGATGATGGAGTCTCTGAGGACTCGGCATCTTCTTCAAACATTTTCTGAATGTAGGACTGGAGTTTGGCCACATCAACACCCAGCACCTGAGCTGAGCCGACCAGTTCATTGGTGAGTAGTTTGTTCGGTGGAATCTGCTGCTGATCGATATCGTTCACATGGATATCGAAGCCAAGTGATGCGAGTTTTAACATCTGGGTTGGACTGAGGTCTGTCTCAATATAAGGAGCGATGGCTTCCAGGATATCCGGGATTTTGAAAAGCGACATGGTACTCTGCATTTTCTTGGCCAGCTCGGTCATGAAGATCCGCTGCCGTTCGGTACGGGTAAAATCCGATGTGGCATCATGCCGGAACCGAACATATTGCAGGGCGGTTTTGCCGTCCATATGCTGCAATCCTTTTTTCAAGTCAATGTCGTACATATGTTTATCTGCTTTACTGGTGTAATACATGTCTTTCTCCACATCGATCTCAATGCCGCCTACCGCATCAACAAGTGCCATGAAACCTGTAAAGTCTGTGTAGACATAATGCTGAATGGGAATACCGAGCAGATCACTGACGGTTTGTTTGGTCAGCTCCGCACCCCCGTAGGAAAAGGCTGCATTAAGTCTGCTTTTGCCATGCCCGGGAATGGCGACATAGGTATCACGCAGTACGGAGAATAGATGGGCTTTCTTGGTGACCGGATCAATGGAAGCGACCATGACCGAGTCCGAGCGTCCTGCATCGTCGCCTCTTGAGTCTCCACCAAGGAGCAGAATGTTCACCCGTTCCTGGCCCTCCCATCTGGGAATCGTTGTTGTTGGTGTGTCTGAATCGTTGTCTGTGCCGGAAGAGGACGAGTTGGATGAAGTCCCGGAAGCCGTGGAGATGCTATTGGCAAAATGAACAATCGAATATCCGTAATATACAACGACACCTGTAATCGCAAGTGCCAGGGTCAGGGCTGTACCCCATAACCATTTTTTAAGCATAATCTTCACCTTTCTATGATTGAACTGATATGTAACCCAAACTAGTTTAACAAAAAGAAAGCAAAAAGTCCTCTTTGATTTCGTAACTTCGGTCAATGTGAGGATTGTTTGACAAATAGTTAGTGTATATTTAATATGTAAAAAATAATCTTGTTTTGTGTAATGGGGGTATTAAAAGCCAGTTATGAATCAATCACTATTTAATTGGATTAATCAGTTTGCAGACCAAATACCGTTTCTGGACTGGTTTATGATCACATCATCCGAGTATGCGGTTTGGGTCATGATTGCACTGCTCGTTATCGTATGGTTTCTCGGCGATCCATCGAAACAACGAATTGTTTTTTATGCCTGTGCGGCTTCCATTGTAGCGCTAGTTCTGGCCAAATGGGGGATTTCACCAGCGGTCGGTCATCCAAGACCTTTTGTAGAAGGGACTGTGCATCAGCTGGTTGCCCATGTACCTGATCCTTCTTTTCCAAGTAAACATGCTTCCTTTGTATTTGCTCTAGCGGCTGCTTCATTCTTTATTGGACGTCGCTTCGGGTCATGGATGTTGTTACTCGCTGTGTTGACAGGGGTGTCGCGTGTATATGTTGGTGTGCATTATCCAGGAGATATTCTGGGAGGATTCATTCTCGGAAGTCTGCTTAGTGTGGTTCTGATTACAACCCGCAATTATACCAAGTCGATTCCCGACTTCTTCATTAACATACACCGACGTGTTTTTCGTTAGCTTTTGAAAGCAATGTCTAGTGAAGTTTTGGTAGTTTAGTTTATTGAAAGAAGTCTCTTATCTCTGGTTCTGCCAAAGATGGGAGACTTTTTTTGTGTTATGTTCGAAGTTACATGAAATTTATAGAAATTGAATTCTAACATCTACAATTCACGACGATAGGTGACGATATATTATAAATATGTATTATTTTGAGGAGTGGGACACATGGAAGACACGCGGGGGAATAAGTTGGGGATATTGAAGTTAACGATTCGAGGCAAGTTACTGACTGGTTTTCTCATAGTCGTGGCTCTGTTGATTGTTGTAAGCGTTTATGCGTTAATACAGATCCATAATATGTCTGGTAAAGCCAATGATGTGGACCAGACCTGGATGCCGAGTGTAAGCCTGCTTGGTATGATGAATGGTGATGTTTCGGATGTAGAGCGGTTAGCGCTGGCCATTATCGTTGAACAGGACGAAGACGAGAACGTCAAGTTGAATGAAGCGTTACAGCTGCTTCTTACCAAGATTGAAGATGAGCGCAAACAGTTGCAAACGTACTTTGTAGGCAACGAAGCAGCGCTTAAGCTGTATAATGAAGATTTCAGTACAAACTATGATGCCTATCTGGCTAAAATGCCTGCATTCATCGAAATGGGTCTGAAAAACGATTATGCAGGAGCAAGCAGACTTCATACTGAGGCCTACCCAATGTGGTATACAGCAAACGACACCCTTGCCAAGTTAATTACCTTGGGCAATGAAGGATCAGATGCAGCAACGAATGATTCTGTCGAGTTGGCTGAGAATACATTTAATGTAATTTTGGCAGTGACGATTTTTGCATTCCTGATCGCCGTGTTCATTGCATTCTTCATTGCAAGCATCATTTCACGTCCAATCAAAAAGATGAATGAAGCGGCCATGGCTATTGCCAATGGTGATCTGACGGGTGAGACGATTGTACTTAAGAACAAAGACGAATTGGGAACGCTGGCGGCTTCCTTCAATACCATGAGTGGTAATTTGCGCTCCATGATTGAATCGGTATCGATGACTTCTGAACAGGTAGCGGCTTCATCGGAAGAGCTTCTTGCAAGTGCAGAGCAAAATACTCAAGCCTCGGAACAGATTTCCGAAACGGTTGAGGAACTGGCCGTGGGCACGTCAGATCAAGTTGATATTGTGAAGCGCTCTTCACAGGCGATGAATGAGATGGCTCTGGGATCAGAGCAGATTGCCGAGCTTGCTCAGAGTGTATCCGTATCTGCTGTAGATGCGGCGAATCAATCTTCCGAAGGAAATATGATTATTCAGCAAGCGGTTGAACAGATGGGTTCTGTTCGAAATTCTATTGCTTCGCTTACTGAATTGGTTACAGGGCTGGGGGAACGTTCAGCAGAGATTGGAACCATTACCGAGGTAATCAACAACATTGCCCGGCAGACCAATCTGCTTGCACTGAATGCAGCCATTGAAGCCGCACGAGCAGGAGAGCACGGACGTGGTTTCGCCGTAGTTGCGGGAGAAGTGCGTAAGTTGGCTGAGGAATCTTCTACATCTGCGCAAAGAATTACGGATCTCGTTCAATTGATTCAGAAAGATACGGATCATGCTGTTCAGGCAGTGAAAGTGAACAGCAGTGAGACAGAAGCCGGAATCGAGATGGTTACTGCGGCAGGACAAGCCTTCGAGCAGATCTCGGATGCGGTCAACAAAGTAGCGGGGGAAATCCAGGAAGTATCTGCAGGTTCAGAGGAAATGTCGGCGAGTACAACTGAGGTTGTAGGATATGTAAGTCAAATCTCCAACATTGCTGGAGAGGCAGCGGGCGGGGTTCATAATGTATCTGCCGCAACTCAGCAGCAGTTGGCTTCGATGGAAGATATTGCATCATCCGCAGGTTCATTATCCAAAATGGCCGAAGAACTGCAGGAGCAGATTAACAAGTTCAAAGTGTAACTAAGAGATGTTCTGTGATATCTAAGGTGTACAGAAACATACTGACAGGATGGTCAGAATGCCATTCGATTTGTACTGTTGATGATAACAAGGGCGAGAAGCTGTTTCTCTAACGCGCATATGCGTTAGAGAAACAGCTTTTTTTGTCGCATGACGCAGAGCAGGTCACAACAATGTTATTTCAGAAGTCACCAACGCTTATATAGCTGGTGAAACAAACGGCTATAATGGTAATTAATGGTGGAACTTACACTGAAATACACCATGGGAAGGAGCGATATAAACTTGCAGTCCAGAGTAATGCATACGGAATATTGATGAAGAGGAGATGAATAGTTGAACATGAAGGGGAGCTGGTGGAGACGAGTCGCTATGATCGCGTTATCGGCAGGATTACTGGCAGGGAGTTTATCGATGGGCACAGGAATTCGTAAGGCGGATGCGGCCGCCGGAAATCAGAACTATGCTGAAGCACTACAAAAGGCCATTTACTTCTATGAGGCACAGCGCTCGGGTCCGTTGCCAGCGAGTAATCGGGTCGAATGGCGTGGTAATTCGGGCATGCAGGATGGAGCTGATGTAGGTGTTGATCTGACCGGAGGATGGTATGATGCCGGAGATCACGTGAAGTTTGGTTTTCCGATGGCTGCTTCCGCAACGATGCTCGCCTGGTCTGTCGTGGAATACAGTGACGGATATGAACAGGCCGGACAACTGGAGGAGATCAAGGATAATATCCGATGGGCGACCGACTATTTTATGAAAGCGCATACGAAACCAAATGAATTATGGGGACAAGTGGGGGCAGGTAATACCGACCATGCCTGGTGGGGACCCGCAGAAGTCATGCAGATGAACCGTCCTTCGTTCAAGATTGATGCTTCATGCCCGGGCAGTGATCTGGCGGCAGAAACGGCTGCAGCGCTGGCAGCGTCATCGATTGTATTTGCAGATGATGATCCGGCATATTCGGCCAGACTGCTTCAACATGCGAAAGAGCTGTACAACTTCGCAGATACATATCGGGGGGAATACACCGATTGTATCACTGATGCTGCAGCGTTTTATAATTCGTGGACAGGATACGAAGACGAGTTGGCATGGGGTGGCGCATGGCTTTATTTAGCTACTAATGATAGCGCTTACTTGTCCAAAGCCATTGCAGCTACGGACCGGTGGTCTTCTAGCGGAGGCTCAGCCAATTGGCCCTATACCTGGACACAAGGTTGGGACAGTAAACATTATGGTGCCCAGATTCTGCTTGCCCGTATTACGTCCAGTTTGAACATGCCGGAGGCGACAAGATTTATTCAGTCGACTGAGCGCAATCTGGATTATTGGACGGTTGGAGTCAATGGGACACGAGTCAAGTATACGCCAGGAGGTCTGGCGTGGCTGGATCAGTGGGGATCGCTCCGATATGCAGCGAATGCATCCTTTATTTCTTTTGTATACTCCGACTGGGTCAGTGATCCTGTGAAAAAGTCAAGATATCAGGATTTTGCTGTCTCACAGATGAATTATATTCTGGGCGATAATCCGCGTCAGAGCAGTTATGTGGTCGGATATGGGCAAAATGCACCTCAACATCCGCATCATCGGACCGCTCACAGTTCATGGCTGAATAACGAAGATATCCCGGCTAACCATCGCCACATTCTGTATGGTGCCATGGTCGGTGGGCCGGATGCATCGGATGGATATACCGATGATATCGGGGATTACGTGAGTAATGAGGTCGCAACCGATTACAATGCTGGTTTTACCGGCGCACTGGCAAAGATGAATTTGCTATTTGGTCAGAATCATCAGCCCCTGGCGAACTTCCCTGCACCTGAGGTGAAGGGAGATGAGTTCTTTGTGGAGGCTGCGATCAAATCATCAGGTGCCAATTATACGGAAATCAGGGCACAGCTTAATAATCGTTCCGCTTGGCCTGCCCGAATGGGAGATCAACTTTCTTTTAGGTATTTCCTGGATTTGAGTGAAGTGTATGCTGCCGGACGTACGGTATCGGACGTGCAAGTGACAACCTCCTATACGGAGGGGGCGACGGTATCCCAACCAGTTGTGGTGAATGCAGCTCAGCATATCTATGCCATTACGGCGAACTTCGGTAATACCAAGATCTATCCAGGTGGGGAAGGAAATTATCGTAAAGAAGTACAGTTCCGCATTACAGGCCCACAGGATGCATGGAATGCCAGCAATGATCATTCGTTCCAGACGCTGACCACAGGCACTCCTGTGAAGAGCATATACCTTCCAGTCTATGATGCAGGGGTGAAGGTGTATGGACAGGAGCCTGGTGTTACACCAGTCACGGTCCCAGCCGCACCCGCTGGCGTGCAGGCTGTAGCAGGAAGCAGTCAGGTTAACCTGACCTGGGCTGCTGTATCCGGGGCCGAATCGTATACGGTGAAGCGTTCCGAGGTGAGTGGAGGACCATATACAACTGTTGCGACAGGGGTTAATGGATTGACCTACACAAACACGGGACTGACCAACGGGACGGCTTATTATTATGTAGTGACTGCTGTGAATTCAGCAGGGGAATCATCGGGTTCTGTGCAGGTGTCGGCTACCCCGCAAGTAGCTTCGACGGTGCCAGGAGCGCTGACTTTAAGTGGGACAGCTGGTGATGCGCAGTCGGTCCTGACCTGGACAGCAGCCTCGGGCGCTACTAGCTATAAGGTACAACGTTCGGTGGCAGGCGGGACATATGCAGATGTGGCAACCGGATTGTCCGTGTTGACTTACACCGACACAACAGCGCTGAATGGCACCACGTACAATTACCGGATTGCAGCTGTGAATGCGAACGGACAGACACTGTCCAATGTCCTGGCACTGACGCCTTCTGCACCTCCGGTGACGACGGGTACACTCGAAGTGCAGTACCGCAGCGGAGGGTCTGGGAATTCAAGTAATGCGGCGACTCCGCAGTTCAACGTGAAGAATACCGGAACACAGGCGATTGATCTCAGTACCGTGAAGATCCGATATTATTTCACCAAGGATGGTGCGGATCAAATGACCTTCTGGTGTGATTATGCCGAGATGGGCACGGCCAATGTTGAAGGTACATTTGTCGCAGTGAATCCGGCGAAGGGTACCGCAGATACGTATCTGGAGATTAGCTTTAAGCCTGGAGCAGGCAGTTTGGCCGCTGGAGCAGAGACCGGCGTGATTCAAGCACGCTTTTCCAAAAATAACTGGAGTAATTTCGATCAAAGTAATGATTATTCCTATGATGCTTCCAAGACGGCTTTTGCCGTATGGAACAAGGTAACAGGGTATCAGGGAAACACCAAAGTATGGGGCTTGGAGCCGTAACTAGTTCAAGATCATTGGCCGAATAGTAGCATGGGCAGACCAACAGCACTTATATTCAATTTCCACTATTCCAGGGAGGTATATATTAATGTTGAAATCAGCTGCGAAAAAAAGTTTAACAGCCATGCTGGCGGGAACCGTCATGTTGACCGGATACACCGGACTCTGGGCAGGGCCGCAAACAGCACATGCCGCAGATCAGGCCATCGAGATTCAGGCAGACGGCATTAATGAAGCCCGGTTTTTGCAATTATATGATCAGTTGAAAGATCCGGCGAACGGATATTTTTCGCCAGAGGGTCTACCGTATCATTCCATTGAGACCCTGTTGAGTGAGGCCCCGGATTATGGTCATATGACGACGTCAGAGGCATACAGTTACTGGCTGTGGTTGGAAACCATGTATGGTCACTACACTGGAGACTGGTCCCAACTGGAAGCAGCTTGGGACAGTATGGAGAAATACATTATCCCGGTCAACGAAGGTGACGGCAAGGAAGAACAGCCTACGATGAGCTCGTACAATCCGAACAGCCCTGCTACGTATGCAGCGGAAAAACCTTTTCCTGATCAATATCCATCGCCACTTAATGGTCAATATGCAGCGGGTAAAGACCCGATTGATGCCGAACTTAAGGCGACCTATGGTGACAATCAGACTTATCTCATGCACTGGCTGGTCGATGTGGATGACTGGTATGGATATGGAAACCTGTTGAATCCATCACATACGGCTACCTATGTGAACACGTTCCAGCGTGGGGAGCAGGAGTCTGTGTGGGAAGCCATTCCGCATCCATCTCAGGATGATAAATCTTTTGGTAAGGCAAACGAAGGCTTCATGAGCTTGTTCACAAAGGAAACTCAGGTACCGTCAGCGCAATGGCGTTATACAAACGCAACGGATGCGGATGCACGTGCAGTACAGGTGCTGTATTGGGCGAAGGAGATGGGATACAACAATCCGGAATATCTGGATAAAGCGAAGAAGATGGGGGACTATCTGCGCTACGGCATGTATGATAAATACTTCCAGAAAATTGGGAGTGCAAAGAGCGGTACACCAACTCCGGGTACAGGCAAGGATTCCAACATGTATCTCATGGCTTGGTATACGTCTTGGGGAGGTGGCTTGGGTCAAGGTGGGGATTGGGCTTGGCGCATTGGAGCGAGCCATACCCATCAGGCTTATCAAAACCCGGTTGCAGCGTATGCCTTGTCTGACCCGGCTGGCGGCTTGATTCCGGAATCAGCTACAGCGAAGGCAGATTGGAATGCGACGTTGAAACGTCAGTTGGAATTCTACACTTGGCTACAATCCCATGAAGGAGCCATCGGCGGGGGAGCAACGAACAGTCTGGATGGTTCATACAAAGCTTATCCAGCAGGGGTAAGTACATTCTATGACATGGCATATCAGGAGGCGCCTGTATATCGTGATCCGGATTCCAACACCTGGTTTGGATTCCAGGCATGGCCGCTGGAGCGTGTAGCCGAGATGTACTATATTCTTGCGGAGAGCGGGGATTTGACCTCTGAGAACTTCCAGATGGCCAAGAAGGTAATCACGAAGTGGATCGACTGGAGTAAGGATTATGTATTTGTAGGTGAGCGTCCGGTGACGGATGCGCAAGGGTATTATCTGAATGCGGCTGGACAGCGCATTTTGGGAGGAACTAATGTTCAGGTAGCAACAACGCCGGCGCCGGGAGAGTTCTGGATTCCGGGTGGTCAGGAATGGCAGGGTCAACCGGACAAGTGGAATGGATTCAGTTCGTTTACGGAAAATCCGAACTTCCGTGTAACGACCAAAGATCCAGTGCAGGACACAGGAGTTCTGGGAAGTTACGTTAAAGCTCTGACCTTCTTCGCAGCCGGAACACAGGCAGAGAACGGTACACTTAGCGCGGAAGGCCAAGAAGCCAAGGATTTGGCTGAGGCTTTGCTGGATACAGCTTGGGATTACAATGATGGTGTGGGGATTGTTACGGAAGAAGAACGTAAAGACTACTTCCGCTTCTTTGCCAAAGAGATCTATATCCCAGCGAACTGGTCTGGAACCTTTGGTCAAGGCAATACGATTCCAGGTACAGCAGGTGTACCTTCCGATCCGGCGAAAGGTGGCAATGGCGTATACATTGGATACTCCGATCTGCGTCCGGCTATCAAGCAAGATCCGGCATGGGCTTACCTGGATAATCTGTACAAAACGTCATATAACACAACCACGAAGCAGTGGGAAAACGGTGCACCTACCTTTACGTATCACCGGTTCTGGTCACAGGTGGATATGGCTACAGCGTATGGCGAGTATGATCGTCTCCTCGGAGATTCGGATAGTCCGGAAGTGGAAGTACCCGCTGCTCCTGCTGGCGTAACAGCAACTGGAGGAAGTGAGCAAGTGGTTCTGAATTGGAACGCAGCCGCTGGTGCAGCCTCGTATACCGTGAAACGTGCAGAAGTGAATGGTGGTCCTTATACGTCTGTAACGACAGGGGTCACAGGATCAACATTCACGGATACAGGCTTGACCAACGGCACAACGTATTATTATGTCATCACTGCGGTGAATGCCGTAGGTGAGTCTGCACCGTCGACACAGGCATCTGCAACACCACTCGCAGGTACCGTTGTGCCAGGCGTATTCAACCTTACTGGAACGGCTGGCAATGCCCAGGCGGTACTGACATGGACCGCATCAACTGGAGCATCGAGTTATAAGGTACAACGTTCGGTTGGCACCGGAGCATATGCTGATCTGGCAACAGGTTTGACCGCACTGACGTATACCGACGCTACAGCGGTGAATGGTACGGCTTATAATTATAGAGTCGTAGCCATTAATACGAGTGGTCAGACGAATTCAAATGTATTGGTGTTGACCCCATTGGCACCTCCAGTTACAACGGGAACGCTTGAAGTACAATACCGTAATGGTAGTTCAGGAACTTCGGTCAATGCGATTACTCCACAATTTAATGTGAAGAATACTGGTACAACTGCTGTGGACTTGAGCAAAGTGAAGATCCGGTATTATTTCACCAAGGATAGTGCCGCTGATCTGACTTTCTGGTGTGATTATGCACAGATTGGCAGCGGTAACGTGGAAGGGCATTTTGTTTCGATAGATCCGGCCAAGGGCACAGCAGATACGTATCTGGAGATTGAATTCAAATCGGGTGCGGGCAGTTTGGCCGCGGGTGCCGAAACAGGAATCATCCAGGGACGTTTCTCGAAAAACAACTGGACGAATTTTGATCAAACGAATGATTATTCCTTTGATTCCACCCAATCGGCCTTCAGTGCCTGGACAAAAGTGACAGCTTATCAGGATGGCGCCAAGGTATGGGGAATTGAACCTTAAATGAGTTGATCGACCAGCTGTAGAGTGATGTTACCAATCATACAGGTTAAGCCGGGGAGAAATCCCTGGCTTTTCTTTGTTTATGGAAAAGCAAAAATGAAATACAAAATAATCAAACGGACACTGCTGATAAATCGATCCGTATTGAGTCTGGAGGTAAAATTGTGAATTCGGGGAACGGTAATCGGCAAATGAATCATAGTAATGTTTACCATATTTGATATTTTAAATATTAAAATATAGGTCATATGGCATATGCCCTGAATGAGAAACGACCTAACTCTTTTATCGCGGTAAAATGAAGTATATCAAATAGTTACAATGATTTAACCTTTCAAAAAGAAGGGATCACCAGTGAATTTTTCCAGCAGATTATGGACACACCCTGATACTTAGTGCTCAAGTTCGCCTATATCAATACAGGACTTTCGACTGATGAACGTTATGGATAGCCCGTTTACAATGGGGCAAGCCCGGGAGAACCAAGCCAGGTTAAAATTCTGTAACATCAGGGGGAACTCGACATCATGAACTGGAAAAAAACGATTATTACGGCAAGTGTCACAGCAACGATGCTGATGGGAAGTCTGACGACAGGAGCACTAACGGCACAGGTATCGGCAGCTGCTGTTAACAATTCACAAGTAAAAGTAATTTGGGGCGTAAACTTACGCACAACACCTTCTTCTTCTGCGAAGATTGTTCGCTTGGTCGCTAAAGGGGAAACGGTAACGGTGCTTCAGCAATCCGGTTCGGATTGGTATAAGATTAAGGATTCTGCTAACCGGACAGGCTACATATCTTCTTCATCCAAATACACACAAGCGATTAGTGGCGGCACAAGCGGATCGGGTTCGAATAGTGGTACATCGGTGACCGGCAATGCATCTGTAGAAAAAGTGATTGCAGCGGGAATGAAATATTTGGGAACACCTTATGAGTTCGGAGCCAGTCGTAACAGCACAGCTACTTTTGACTGTTCCAGCTTTGTACGCCAGGCCTTCATTGATGCACTGGGCATCAAGCTTCCAGCGGATTCCCGCAAACAGGGAGACTATGTAAAAGCCAAGGGTACAGTTCAGACGAACTGGAAAAACCTGAAACGCGGCGATCTGATGTATTTCATGTCGTATAAAGGCAGCTCTGCATCATCGTATTCGGGCGTGAATAAATCTAGCGCAACCATTACGCACACAGGGATTTACCTGGGCAACGGCAAGGTATTACATACGTATTCCAACGCTGGCGGTGGTGTAACAACTAGTGATATCTCCGGCAAACACTGGGAGTATCGCTTCCTGTTTGGTGGCAGTGCGCTGTAAGTTAGAACAAGAACTTTCTTAAATAACCTACGCATGTTCATATGCATACAAAACACCTCCCATTCTGCCTTTGACAGGCGACTGGGAGGTGTTTTGGTGTTATTTATTATTTTGAAGAACTCAATCGTGATAGTACAGCCGGAACAGGATATCCTGATTGTAGTTGCCGAATCCCTCGCCATATAAGGTAAGCCCGCCCACATGCTGAGCATCTTCCTCCACCGAAAGACGAAGAGTCCATTGGTTGCGTTCGACCGGGATATCTGCGAGTGTAATGTCGGATAGATGTTGTCCATCAATAAACGTACCCTCATTGGTAATTCGCAGTACCTTGAGCATGCCGTACTGATTGACACTGTCACTCCACCATTCCGGGGTGAACATGCCACGTCCGTTGCCTGAATCTCCAGGGCTTGTCCATTCCCCTAATCGGATGCCATTCAGCATGAATGTAATATCTGAGGGCCAATTTGGATTCACCGAAGGGGCTTCTGATCCGATCTCGAGGGCCAGTTCAATGGCATTGATCTGCTGTCCGGATAAAATATAGTTTGGAATTTTGTACTCCACAAATCCACGGCCAAACCACAGAATATGCGCATGCATCCGCTCGGGGTCGAGAAAATAACGAGGGTCATCATACTGTCCGATAACATGATTGGATGTAGCCAGACCACATGTCGGATAGACGTCAAAGTGAGTATAGTGTCCCACAGGGACGGAAACCTCGTGAAGCTTGCGGGCTGTCCCGCTTTCCTGCGGCATGGAGATGCCAATCCAGTCTACAGCAAGGCTGTTCATTTTATGTGTGCCGCCGTCTTTGCGTATCATTTTGGACTGAATAATGCCCACATCCTGAAGTTTGCGGACATGCATGGTCACGATGGCACTACTCAGACCCAGTGAAGCAGCAAGGTCTTTCACATTCATCGGAGTCTCTGCAACAAGGCGGATGATCTGTAGACGGACTTCACTGGCAAGTGCTTCATATAGGGGTAGCCATTCGGCATCGGTATTTGCTCTGATCACAGTTGTTCCTCCATTTTATCTGTATAGAATTAAGTTAAACATAAATTCAGTAAAAAGAATAACATTTTGCAAAATTCAGGTTGAAATTAAGGCTATAATCGATTTTAATATAAATATGAACGTTGATCCATAGAATATCAATTAATTTTTATATTAATCTTAGGGAGTTGAAATTCATTATGGAAAAAGCAAAAATGACGGTTGATAAAGATTTTACTATTGGTGTAGTGGACAAGCGCTTGTACGGATCATTTATTGAGCATCTGGGACGTGCCGTCTATGGAGGGATTTATGAGCCAGGGCATCCATCAGCGAACGAACAGGGTTTCCGCACGGATGTGCTGGAGATGGTCAAGGAGTTGAATGTACCGATTGTACGTTATCCTGGAGGTAATTTTGTATCCGGTTACAATTGGGAAGATTCGGTTGGACCTGTGTCAGAACGCAAACGCAGACTGGAACTGGCCTGGAGAACGATTGAGACGAATGAATTTGGCTTCAACGAATTCGTGGACTGGGCAAAACAGGCTAATTCTGAAGTGATGATGGCGGTCAATCTGGGAACACGGGGTACGGATGCAGCTCGCAACATTGTGGAGTACAGCAACCATCCGGAAGGTTCGTACTATAGTGATCTTCGCATCAAGCATGGATACAAGCAGCCACATGCGATCAAAACATGGTGTCTGGGCAACGAGATGGATGGTCCTTGGCAGATTGGTCACAAAACGGCAGAAGAGTATGGACGATTAGCAGTTGAAGCGGCAAAAGTCATGAAGTGGACGGACCCGACGATTGAGCTGGTAGCCTGCGGAAGTTCGAATCTGAATATGCCATCGTTCCCGGAATGGGAAGCAACGGTGCTGGATCATACGTATGATCACGTGGAGTATCTGTCCTTGCATCAATACTACGGCAATCAAGAGCAAGATACGCCAACGTTCCTGGCACGCTCGCTTGAAATGGATCGTTTTATCGATACCGTGAAGGCGACTTGTGATTATATCAAAGCGAAGAAACGTAGCAAAAAGACGATGTATCTGTCCTTTGATGAGTGGAATGTATGGTATCACTCCAATGAAAATGATTCGAAGATGGACCCTTGGCAGATTGCTCCGCCACAGCTGGAGGATATCTATAACCACGAGGATGCACTGCTTGTTGGTTGTATGTTGATCAGTATGCTCAAACATGCGGATCGGGTTAAAATGGCCTGTCTAGCACAACTCGTTAACGTTATTGCACCGATCATGACAGATACGGGCGGTGGTTCATGGAGACAGACAATCTTCTATCCATTCATGCATACGTCCCTCTTCGGGCGTGGAACAGCATTGGTGCCATTGATCCAGTCTCCAAAATACGATACAAAACAAATCACAGATGTACCTTATCTGGAAGCTATTGCGGTTCATAACGAAGAGCAGGGTGAAGTGACTGTATTCGCAGTCAACCGTCATCTGGAAGAATCCCTTCCGCTCGAAGTGGACCTGCGCAGCTTCGGGAAGTGTACCGTGATCGAGCATATCGTGCTGGAAAGTGATGATCTCAAAGCATCTAATACGGCAGCACAACCAAACCGCGTTGCTCCTCATAATCGCGGGGGTGCAGTTGTATCTGATACTCTGATTACGGCGAGCTTGGCAAAAGCATCATGGAACGTGATTCGTTTGAAAGTGCAGTAATGGATTAGCATAAAGGGATGGGACACGTTGGAGCGCAAAGGCAGGCTTGATGCCTGAGAAGGAAGCCAGCGAACAGCGGATTAGCGTGTTCCTTCAATCAAAAAAGCTGGGTGCGAGTTCATCGCATCCAGCTTTTTCCGTTATAAATTATAGGGAAAGGGAAGGCATGGGGGACATGAGTGATGATGTGGCAGACAAGGAAGCATATAAATTAGGTAATGGCGTGTGTTGAAAATGAAGTACATGGTCCTGTCATACGCATACGCGCTAACGAACCTAGGACACCTTATTGTGCCGATTATTGCTATAGTAGATATTTAACGAATCTGAGACACGGTATCCTGGCAAAATGATGGATGAATCTCGGGAAAAGCATGCCCAGATCGGAAATAAGGTGTCTAGGATTCGTTAGAATATTAGAGTATCCAAAAACAGACTAATGACGTGTGCTGAGTTCGTTACAATCCACCCACCTGTGTGAAAAGGTTAATTCTCTTCCGCTTTAATTCAGCGTAGCTTCCTCTCCAATTTAAAACTCAAAACTTTCACCGTCACGTGGGATGAGCACCTGACCATCCAACTGCTCGGATGCCAGATAAGTCGCAAGATCCGTACGAGACATCACACAATGGTTAATCGCATCCATGTGCACAGCGATGACATGAGCAGATGGCGCATGGCGCTTCACGGCGATAACGTCAGGCCCGTCCATCGTAATGGGATCACCCTCCACGAAGCGTGCACCTCCGGCATTCACGACAATGACTTCAGGCGTATATTGGCGGATGGCCTCAGCAGGTTCTTCACACCAGATTGTATCCCCCGCAATATAGGTGACAGGTTCTCCATCTGCTTCAAGTACGAAACCGGACACGTTGCCCATACGTTCGCCGATTTCACCTGTGCCATGATGCCCGGATGTGCGGGCGAATCGGACAGAGTGATGCTCATGTTTTTTATCTACAGCTGTTACATTCGTGAATCCGGCACCCAGAAATACATTCTCGTCCCCAGGCTGGCAGATCAGGGGAATGTCTTTGCCAAGTTGTTTTGCCGCGGCTTCATCCCAGTGGTCCACATGGGTGTGTGTCACAATCAACAGATCCGGATTCAGATAATCCGTTTCGGTTTCGGGCAAACTCACTCTTGGATTACGTAGCTCATTCGGTGTGTTTGGAAAAGCGGGCATGACTTCGGCGTCCATCAGCATCGGATCAACGAGAATGTTCAGCCCTCCGTATTCCAGCCACAGTGTAGCATTGCGAATCAATTGAATTTTCATTATATTTGCACTCCTTCGAGTTGTTTAATAGTATTACCCTATATGGTATACAACCCGTTTAACGGCGTACATAACATGATGAATGGAATTAGGCCACGCTAATTTCACCGTGAAAGGATTGCTGAAGCAAGATGAATGAAATGATAGATGACACGGATATACGTATTTTGCAGATTCTGATTCAGGATGCCAAACGTTCTCACAAAGAGATCGGTGAAGAGGTTCATCTCACGGGACAGGCCGTTGGTGCAAGAGTGCGCAAGTTGCAAGATCTGGGTGTGATTGAAGGGTATACGGTAAAATGGAACCCGGAACGCCTTGGCCTTGGTCTACAGGCCTTTGTCACAGTTTTCTTGAACTCCGGCGACAGACATGCCGCCTTTCGTACATTCATTGCTGAACGTGAGGACATCGTTGAAGTCCATCGCGTCAGTGGAGAAGGCTGTTATCTGATGAGAGTGCAGACTGGCACCACAGAGCAGCTTGGCCAACTGCTTGAAGCGTTGTTGCCTTACGGAAATTACAAAGTCAGCCTGTCCATAGGTGTAGAGAAATCACAGTGATGTGTGGGGAGCTTGTCCTCATCCATCCCGGTACTCAACGATCCTGTTTCTGTTCCAGCAAAGTCTCCTGAAGTAAGGACACAGCCTGGTTCAGCTCTTTTTTGCTCAGCAGATGATCTGTCTGAATATGAGACCGTGTGCCGTCCTTTAAGTACAGGACAAACATGGGAGAAGCGGACAGGAGCCACTTGCTGCGGGCAGGTGAGGTGAGTTCGACTTTGCGAATCTGGCTCCAAGCAATCTTACGTTTGCCCGTGCTTAACGCATCATCATCCCAGGATAACAACACGGCAGGGGTTTTGGTTAGTCGTGACACAAACATGAAGAACAGCGGTCCGATCAACCACATACCCAGCACGGCTGCAATGGAATAGTATATGGTCTCCAGTCTTTCGGCTTGTCCGTCCACGATGATCCATAATAAGCTCACGCACAAGAGAAGGAAAAGGAAGCATAGACTTCCCTTCCATAGAGCTGTGCTGCGTTGGTAACGAATCTGCTGATGGTCACGCTTGGGTGTTTCGGGTTGTTGCATGGATGTTCCTCCTGATTAACAATGCTGATCGATATGCCAAACGTGCCGCCTGCATAAGCAGAGCGGCATGTTCAACGTTCTGTATTTACTATAACTCAGGTTCATTACCCTGATATAGCTGAATTTTTACCTGCATCACGCGCATGGGTGTACAAGTCTGCATATACACCTTTGGCTGTGATTAGTTCCTGGTGCGGTCCTTCCTCCACAATCTCACCATTTTCCATCACCAGAATTCGATCGGCATGCATCACCGTAGACAGGCGATGAGCAATGACAATGGTGGTGCGTCCCTGGGATACCGATTCCAGCGCCTGCTGCACAAGCTGTTCCGTGTGTGAGTCCAGATTGGCGGTTGCCTCATCCAGGATGAGCACTCGGGGTTGGAACACCACGATCCGGGCAAATGAAATCAACTGCCGCTCCCCAGCGGATAGTCCGCTTCCGCGTTCGGATAGATGTGTATCATATCCGTGAGGCAAACGTGAAATCATCGCATGTGCCCCGACAAACCGGCAGGCCTCAATTGCCTGCTCTCGCGTAATATCCTCACGAAACATTCTCACATTATCAATAATGGAACCGGAGAACAGGAAGGGTTCCTGTTGAATCAGACCCACGATACGATGAAGCTTAGCCTGCGGCAGATGCCGGATATCAGTACCATCAATCTCGATACTGCCCTTGTCTACATCATAGAAGCGATTGAGCAGGGAGATTAGGGTGCTTTTGCCAGCGCCTGTTGTGCCCACGATACCTACCATTTCACCCGGATAGAGGTGCAGGTTCATCTGTTGGATCAAAGGCCGGTCTGCCCGATAACCAAACGACACATCATTAAAATCAATCTGACCCATCACATTTTTTGGTTCCAGCAAGGAAGCCATACCGGGTTTGGGATCGGCAACTTCAGGCTGTGTATTCAGAATGTTCCAGATGCGATCCATTGATACGGTCGTGGACTGGAATGTATTCCATTGCATCGTAATCTGGTTAATCGGTTGAAAGAACTGACGAATATAGCTGATAAACGCATACAATACCCCGACTTGCAGGGACTCACCCAGTACAGCGCGACCTCCAAGCCAGACCATCATAACCAGTGCCGCATTGCCAAGGATATCAAACGTCCGGTTGAAGATAACATTGGAGCGGGCTTGAGCAATGTTGGCTTTCAGGTGAAGTGCGTTCTGTTCCGAGAAACGTTTCTTCTGTTCTTCCTCTTGGTGAAAAGCCTGAATCAGAAACATACCGGACAGGTTCTCCGCCGTAAATGCGATCAGACGGGAAAGACGCGTACGGGCATTTTGATAAGCTTTTCGCAGTCGACTACGGAATAATACCGCAACCACCGCAATGACAGGCAGAACGATCAGGGAGTATGTCGCCAGCACAGGATCAAGTTGGAACATAAAGACGATAATGAGCACCAGCATCATACCATCCCGAATCAGACTGAGCAGTACTTGAGTGAAAAAGCTGCTGATGGTCTCCGTATCACTGGATACGTTCGTGACCAGACTGCCGATATGAAAACGGTCAAAGAAGGACATGGACATCTTGGAGATATGCTTGAACAGGTCCTTTCTGATCCGGGATACAATGTTCTGACCCACATGCTGCAACAGATTATTCTGGATATAGGTAAAAATAAAACTGATGACAGCCAGCCCAAGAAAGATGGCTGCGAGCTGAACGAGAAAGCCCACACTGGTCTGGCCCACGGCCAGATGATCATCGATGGCGATCTTCACCAGATAGGGTTGCAGCAGATCTGCCGATATGCCAAGCAGTGAGCAGAAGAAGATACCGGCAAAAGCCCATTTATGCGGTTTGGCGTATGCCATCATCGCCTTAAACGAAGTTCGTTTACTCTGATCGGCCTCTGCATCTGGGTGAAGTTCAGCGTTAGTGTTAGACATGATGTAATCCCTCCTCCTGCAAACGGTAGGTGGCCGCATATAACCCCTTGGCAGCCATCAACTGCGCATGTGTTCCCTGTTCAGCGACTCGCCCTTCATCCAGAACGATAATATCGTCCGCATGACGGACCGCGCTGATGCGATGAGAGATGATTAATGTAGTCTTGCCCTTGCCGATCTCACGCAGGCTACGCAGAATACCACTCTCGGTGACAGCATCAACCGCGCTCATGCTGTCATCCAGAATAAGTAACTGTGCTTGTTTGATCAGTCCTCTTGCAAGACTGGTTCGCTGACGCTGTCCACCAGACAAGGTGAGTCCACGTTCGCCAAGCAGTGTATCAAAGCGATCAGGAAAACGGACAATATTATCATAGATCATGGCTTGCCGTGCACTATGTTCCACTGTATCCAGCGATACTTCTCGGTCGCTAAATGCGATGTTATCTCGGATGGTGGTACTAAACAGGAATCCATCCTGAGGGACATAGGCGATGCGCGATCTTAGACTTTCCAGCGACAACTGCCGAATATCGGTACCATTGATGCGAATCGTTCCTTCAGGTGGTTCATATGTACGCAGCAATAGCTTAACGAGGGTACTTTTACCTGAGCCGGTCTTGCCTACAATACCGACCGTTCGCCCGGCACGGATATTGAGTTGAATGTTTTGGAGAGCAGGAGATGAACTGCCAGGATAGGAGAAGGTTAGATTCTCCATGGTGATATCTTGTACGGTTTGGAGCGCTGTGGCTTCAGGAAGTTCACGTACATCTGCTACTTCGCTGAGCAGGTCATTCACCCGCTCCAGTGATGCGCCTGAGCGCTGAACGGTATTAATAACATTGCCGATCTGTTGAAGCGGTCCCATAATAATGCGCAGATATAAGGTTAAGGCGACAAAACTCCCGAGTGTAATAGAATTCTGCATGGTCATAATACCTCCGACAAGCAGAGAAACGACCAATGAGATGGCTCCCAGCAGCGGGAGCAATGCTTGAAACAACGAAGACAGACGAACGAGTCGAAGCTGTTTGCTCTTGATCTCATCGACGGTGGTTCCAAAGCGTGCACGAGCACTGTCTTCGATGGCAAACGTCTTGGTTACGCGAATGCCACCCAGCTGCTCTTCCGCCGATTCCGTCATGGTTGCAAGAGCTTCCTGCACGTCGCGAGAGCGCTTGCGAATCCGCGGACCAAAAAACACCACCAGAAATGGGATCGCCAGCAAAGGGACAACACTGATTAAAATGAGCGTCAACGGAATCCCGCTAAGCAACATCATGACAATGCAGGACAACAGCAGGAAGGTGGCATTGGTCATGAGTGTCACACCATTGGATATCGCTTCACGTACGGAAGTAACGTCATTCATGACATAACTGAGGAGTTTTCCGTTCCCCTGTTTGGAGAAATAATGTTCGCTAAGTTCGGAAAACTTACTGAATATACGCTCACGCGTCATGAATTCGAAGCGTCGACCGAGCTTCATAATCATGAATTGCCCGGTACCGAACAGCAGATTATACCCGATGGCAATAGCTAGAAGGGACAGGCTGTACCTTACGACCGTCTGCATCTGAAGCGTGTTCTGCATCAACTGATCCGTGAAGCTGCCGAGTATGCGGGGCAAGGATGCTTGCCCGACATTGGAGGCAATAATCAGAAGAACAGCAACCAGATAAACAAGCCAGTTCGACACAACATAACCGCGAAGTAATCCTTTCTTGGACATAAGCGTTGTTCTCCTTTTGTTATAGGTGAAGTCAGTTCAGCAGGTGGAGTCAAGAAAAGGGCCGACACCTGTTATTAGCGCGTCGTGCCCTCTTACTGTATGCGATCCAGTTCGTTGTTTATCCGTCATCCGATAGATTTCTCTATTCTTATTTTTGCGCTAATCCGATGGGATGTCAACGAAGCCACTTAGCAAAAAGCAGGTGATTTAGATTATCGGCGTTGGAGAAGGGTTCTATGCCGTGTTCTCGTGTTGTATTCACCAGATGTCGAAATTACTGAAACATTTTCTAAGGATGCCCCGTCTGTAGGAATGAAGAGGTAAAAAATAGGCTTTACTAATCATATGGAGGTGCCAGGAAATGAAACATAAAAAAGGTTTGGCTGCAACACTTGCGCTCTGCGTTTCTTTGACAGCAGGAGGTGCATCGGTATTTGCTTTCACAGATGTGAAGGATGAAGGTCAGAAGTCGATTGTGGATTCATTGAAATCAAAAGGCATTGTTAGCGGAGTAACAGCGGATCTGTTCCGTCCAGATCTCGCATTGTCCGAGCCACAGGGTGTTCAACTGATTGTGAACGCATTTGGTCTGAAAAATGAATTTGCGGAAGCATCCGCTCAGAATAAAATCAGTCCGGATACGTGGTATGCCGATGCGGTGCAGGCCGCTACTCAGAATGGACTGTCCATTCCGGTTGAAGTGAACCCGCAGGGCAAGATGACACGTGAACTGTTTGTCATTTTGCTGAATGAAGGGATTAACACAACCGGGAATTATCCGGTCATCATGAAGTATAATCTTGTTAAGGACGAAAATAAAATCGGTAAGGACGCCATATCTGCAGTCCAGAACCTGCTGAACATGAACATCATTGAACTGGATAAGGACGGTAACTTCCGTCCAGATCAGTCGCTTACCCGTATGGAGGCTGCAAGCATGATCTTTAATGCACTTGAATTTGTGGATAAACACGGCAATGGCGGCTCAGCAGAGCCAACTCCAACCAATCCAGGTGAAGGCCAACAAGCAATTGTACCTGAAGTAACAACGACAAAGGTTGATGACAAAACAACCAAAGTTAAACTCAGTGCTGAAATGCCGCATCCTGGTTATGGATTGAAGATTGATGATGTGAAATTGGAGAAGGATGGACGCGCTATCGTGCTCTATTCCATTATTCAACCTGATCCAGACATGATGTATCCGATGGTTATCACCAATGTGACTGCAGAAACGGATATCCCAACAGGGTATACAGCAGAAGCTCAACCTTCTGGTAAGTAAATTCACTGCAAACCCTACAAACTGAACATGGTTAAAACGGATGTGTATCTTCAAAACCACTCTCCATACATGTATGGAGAGTGGTTTTTTATTTGAGTTGAAACTGTACACAGGTTTTCATATGATTATTTATATTACATTTAGTGTAATTAATCCTGTCGCTTTTTTATAAAGAAATGGATATCTACTTAGGATGTAAAGCCAGTTCGTGTTAGCGGAATGGCTTTTTTTAATGGTCTTTTCCGAAATATCTACTGTTTTCAGATTCCACACCTTGTGCAAAATCTACATATATGACTCCAAATTACTAGTGTTTATAAGCGTTTATGTATCCTGAAGGCAAAGATAAAAACAACATATATACGAAAGAGGGAGGAGAAATATAGAATAAAGGCAAGCCATTACAGGCTTGTAGTTTGCGAGAGATGTATGATAGATAATATTACATTGCATCACGTCGGTAAAACCTTGAAACCTGCAAACCTTAGAATTCAGTATGATGGCTGTAGACATCAATACCATGTCCCATGCGTATATGTGGGTTTTGACTTTAAGGTCTGTTTTCTAACCTAGGTTCGGATCTGACATCTTTCAAGTTCATGTGATGAAACTCTCAATGACAACTACAGGAGGGAAATAGGTCAAATTCTACATGTTTTATACCCGCGAAATGACAATGACAAGCTGGCAACAAAAGTGTAAACCCCTGTTGTAACAGTATATTCCGTGATTTTAGAAGTGAAGATTGAAATGGCATATTTACGGATTCGAAAATGATCCATAAACTCAGTATGTAAGCGTTACCAATTAAGAGGGGGAACAGAGCCGCTCGTTATGGAGACGCGGTTCGGAACTCCTTCTTATATTAAAACAGGAGTGCTTCGCTCTTCCTCACAAACGGCCGGATTTTCATTAGAAAAGGAGGAAACAACTGATGCAGCTAAATGGGGAGTCTCCCTCGACGCAAAACTTAACGGTAAACACGATTCCGAATAGCAAGAAAAATAAATTATGGAGAAGGACGATTCGGAACTGGGAGTTGTATCTGTTTATTGCGCCAGCCTTTTTATACTTTCTGATATTCCATTATGGTCCGATGTACGGCATACAAATTGCATTTAAAAACTTTATCCCAACGCTTGGTGTCACAGGAAGCCCATGGGTCGGATTCGATCATTTCATCCGTTTCTTCAATTCGTATTATTTCTGGGATTTATTATGGAATACCCTTAGCATCAGCTTGTATGAGCTGGCTATAGGTTTTCCACTGCCGATTATTCTGGCGTTAGCGTTCAATGAAGTGAAGGATTCCTTCTTCAAGCGTACTGTGCAGACCGTCACGTATGCACCGCATTTCATTTCGGTCGTGGTGATGTCGGGGATGATCATTACCTTTTTATCACCCTCGTCAGGCATGATTGTCAATTTGGTACAGGCTCTTGGATTCCAGGCACCTCAATTCCTGACGGACCCTGCGTGGTTCAAGACAGTGTATGTACTATCAGGAGTCTGGCAAAGTGCAGGCTGGGGCACCATTATATACCTTGCCGCTCTATCGGGTGTGGACCCGCAACTGCATGAAGCGGCTGTGGTGGATGGTGCGAGCCGTTTCAAACGGATTTTGCATATTAACATTCCAGCGATCATCCCTACGATCACCATCTTGTTAATTCTGAATATGGGCAGTATTCTGGGCGTCGGATTCGAGAAAATCCTGCTGCTGCAAAATCCGCTGAACATGGGCTCGTCCGATGTCATCTCAACATTTGTCTATCGGTCCGGTCTGGTTGATGCGCAGTACAGTTTCTCTACGGCGGTGGGATTGTTCAACTCCGTAGTGAATGCGATTCTGCTTATTACCGTGAATCAGATTGCACGCCGCACCAGTGAAAACAGCCTGTGGTAAAAGGAGGGAATACACATGTCATCCGCTGTGAAAGAAAGCAGAAGTGATAAATTGTTCTTATTGTGCAATTACATCTATCTGACGGTAGCGCTCGTCATTGTGCTGTATCCGCTGTTATACATCATCAGTGCTTCAATCAGTGATCCCAAATATGTAGCCTCTGGTGAGATGTGGCTACTGCCAAAAGGGATTACGTTTGAAGGTTACGCCCGGGTGTTTGAGAACACCAACATCTGGATTGGGTACAAAAATACGATTATCTATACCGTTGTAGGCACCATCGTTAACCTGATTGTTACACTACCGGCAGCCTATGCGCTCAGCCGCTCGGACTTTGTGGGACGTGGATTCTTCATGGCGATGTTTATGGTAACGATGTTCTTCGGCGGAGGGCTTGTCCCAAGTTACCTGCTGGTCAAGGATCTTGGTATGGTGAACAGCATGTGGGCACTTATTCTGCCCGGGGCTGCATCCATCTGGAATATTATCGTATGCCGGACGTTCTTCCAATCGACCATTCCCAAGGAGTTACAGGAAGCGGCGCATATTGATGGGTGTACCAACACCCGGTTGTTCATCAAGATTGTGCTCCCGCTTTCGATGCCAATCATTGCAGTGATGGCGCTCTTCTATGGAGTCGGACACTGGAACAGCTATTTTAGTGCCATGATCTATCTGAATGATTCTTCCAAGTACCCGCTGCAGCTCTTTCTGCGCCAGATTCTGGTGCTTCAAGAAATGGCGGCTCAAGGGGGAGGCGCTATCGATACGTCTTCAGCAACGGCGATGAATACCAAAGCGGAGATCGCTGCACTGGTCAAATATGCTGTCATTATTGTTGCCACCCTACCGGTCATTGCGGTGTATCCATTCCTCCAGCGTTACTTTGTACAGGGTGTTATGATCGGTTCCGTTAAGGGATGATCTTAATCCATATACCACATTAAACAAGGGGAGTTGTTGTTATGAAAAAGCTTCGCAAGGCTTCATCCATTACACTCTGTCTCACCTTATTCGCAACATTGCTTGCAGCTTGTGGTTCAACCAATGAAGATGGAGGCACGACCTCCAAAGTAGAGGGGGTCAAAAAGGAAGGTTTCCCCATTGTAGACAAAACGCTAACGTTGAAGGTCATGTCCCAGGATGCGGGCGTAGCCGATTGGAGCACCATGCCTGTGCTGCAAGAAATGGAGAAACTGTCGGGCATCAAGCTGGAGTACCAGCTCTCACCAATCGACAGCTTTGAAACGAAGAAAAATCTGGTTTTCGCGAGCGGAGACTTGCCGGATATGTTCTATGCTGCGGACCTCAAGCCAGCCGAGCAGGTGACTTATGGCAGCCAGGGTATCCTGATCCCGTTGGAAAAATACATTGACGAAGGTTACGCCCCAAATATCAAAAAGATTCTCGATGAGAACCCGGATGTCCGTAAATCATTTACAACACCTGATGGGCATATGTATGCACTCCCATTCATTGATAAAGCCGCCGTGTGGTATAGAGGCCCAATGTGGTACAACGGGGAATTCTTGAAGGCACTTAACGTAGAAGAGCCCAAGACTACGGAAGAATTGTATACGTATCTCAAGCGTGTAAAAGAAGAAGATCCCAATGGCAATGGCCAGCAAGATGAAATTCCGCTTACTTCTGTAAAACTTGATGATCTTCGCATGTTTTTCTTCGGCTTCTGGGGAATGTACAACGAAGGCATCTATTCCGATAAGGACGGTAAAGTTCACTATCCTTATCAAGAAGAAGGTTACAAAGGTTATCTTACATTCATGAACCGCTTGTGGAAGGAAGACTTGCTGGATCATGAGACCTTCTCTCAAACAGGTGATCAGAAAAAAGCTAAAGGTGAAAGCAACAAACTTGCACTGTTCAACGATTACCATCCATACTTCACACTCGGTGGTGAACCTAGCACGGATCATCCGCTGATGACACCCGTGAAGAGCGAGGTGGCAGACTCTCCGGTATACGGCAAGCATCCGGGCATGTCGGCTCGCGGTACCTTTGCTATTACAAGCAGCAACCCGTCACCCGAGGCGACGATGCGATGGATCGATTACCTATACAGCTATGACGGTGCGACACTGTTCAATCAAGGTCCGGAAGGTGTGTTGTGGAAATTCAAAGACAAGGAAAATCACGTGAAAGAGTGGCTCCCCGTTCCTGGCGGCGGTGATCGTGAGGAATACCGGGGTAAAATCACGCCGAACTTTGGTATCTTGACACCGGGTATTAATGATCCGGATGTAGCGAAGGGTCTTCGCACCGAATTTGATGAGTGGATTGACACGCAAAATCAAGAGAAGTTGGTACCTATCGGAAAAGCACCATTTCCTAACGTTTATTTGACGAATGAAGAGCAAAGCGAAGCAACCGCTCTATTGTCTGACCTGGATACGTACGTTAAACAGATGGAAGCGAAGTTTGTGACCGGCCAGGAACCACTTGAGAACTGGGATAAGTACATTGCACAGATGGAAAAAATGGGCAGTGACCGTATCATCGAACTGTATCAGGGGGCATATGACCGCTGGAATTCGGGGCAATAAAGCCTATCGAGGTACATCCCATGCAGAAAGAGAGCAGTTAGCTTCAATATTGTTAGCTGCATTAAATTTTTCGCATATAAGAATTCTTGCGGGAGGTGTGAACCGTTATGCTGAAATGGTTTGAAGAAGCCAAACTGGGGATATTCATTCACTATGGCATCTATGCGGTGGACGGGGTTGCGGAATCCTGGTCCTTCTATAATGGCAGGATATCCTATGAAGAATATATGAAACAGTTGGATGGTTTTACGGCATCGGAATTCAATGCGGAGAAGTGGGCGGAATTGATTGAGAAGTCTGGTGCCCGGTATGCCGTATTAACAACGAAGCATCATGACGGCGTTGCTCTATGGGATACGCAATATAGTGATCTCAATGTTGTTAAACAGACACCAGCGAATCGGGACATTGTGAAGGAATATGCGGAAGCGATTCGGGAAAAGGGCATTCATCTAGGGATGTATTACTCACTCATTGATTGGTCACACCCGGATTATCCTAGCGTGTATGAAGGTGGAGAAGTGCCTGAGGATCTCAGCAGTGTCAACCGGCACTCAAGTCCTGTGGACGGCGTTCAAGTTCAGGAAAAGTGGCAGAAGTTCCTGCGATTTAATAACCATCAACTGGAAGAGATTTTAACAAATTACGGAAAGGTGGATCTGCTGTGGTTCGATGGAGACTGGGAACGGAGTGCCGAGCAGTGGAATCTGCCGGAGTTCAAGCATTATCTGCAATCTTTTAACCCGGATATCATCATCAACTCCCGCCTTCAAGGTTATGGGGATTACAAAACGCCTGAGCAAGGCATTCCGATCACAAGACCGGAGGGACCCTGGGAATTCTGCACCACGATCAATAGATCTTGGGGTTATGTGCCAACAGATCATAAATACAAATCGTTAAATCAGATCATTCGAATGTTCTGCGACTGCATTTCGATGGGCGGTAATATGTTGCTGGATATCGGTCCGCGTGAAGATGGCACCATCGATCAGAGGCAGGAGGATATTCTGCTTGGACTGGGAGCTTGGATCCGAACCCATGAAGAGGCCGTCTTTGGCACGGGTGAAGGCATTATGCCTCGCTATTATCTGGGGGGAAGCACCGTATCCGAGGATCGAAAGACGCTGTACCTGTTTGTGTATGACGATCCAAAAGAGAATGTGTGCATCAAGGGTCTCTGCAATCCGATCAAGAAAATTACCGTGCTGCATTCGGGCAAAGAGCTGAATCATGAGATTCATGGGGGCGTGCCTTGGTTCAATATCCCGGGGACAACGTGGATCAAGATGACCCCGGAGGACACGCATGAACAGGTGACCGTTCTTAAGCTCGAATTCGATGAGGAGCTGGAAATGTACGGCCGCTCTGGAGCCGTTGTCACCCATAACTAACCATTACGGGGAGGGCGTGTGCTGGTAGATGCATGCCCTCCCTTACGAATTGGAGAGAGTGACATGAACAGAAGTGGAGTGCCAGAACCCAGGATTGAGTATGCTCCCAAACATTATATATGCAAGCGTGCGCAGGAAGCATTGGTGTTAGACGGTCGTGTGGATAAGGCATTTTGGAATGCGGCTCATTGGACGGAGGATTTCGTTGATATCGAAGGGGATCTTCGTCCGAAGCCAGAGAAACAGACACGGGTAAAAATGCTGTGGGATGACGACTATTTCTATTTTGCTGCCGAGCTGATTGAAGATCAGATCTGGGCTACCCTGACTGAACGTGATTCCGTTATTTTTTATGACAATGACTTCGAGATTTTTATCGATCCCGACGGGGATTCCCATCAATATTATGAGTTCGAGATCAATGCGCTCAATACGGTATGGGACCTGTTATTAGTGAAGCCTTATCGGGATGGTGGGCCTCCGGTTAACGGTTGGGATATCAGCGGTCTCAAGACGGCCGTATATATCGATGGGGAACTGAACAGACCTGGTGCAGAGAATCGGAAATGGAGCGTGGAAGTCGCGATTCCCTGGGCCAGTCTGAAGGAATGTGCCGAAGGAAGCCGTCCACCTGCGCCGGGTGAGTTCTGGCGTGTCAACTTCTCGCGTGTGGAGTGGCAAACCGAGGTACAGGACGGTGAGTACCGCAAGGTGCTGAATCCAGATACGGGTAAACCTTATCCGGAGGACAACTGGGTGTGGTCACCTATGGGTATTATCAACATGCATTACCCGGAGTTATGGGGTTATGTTGTATTCTCGGATGACGGAACGGATCAGTCGTTTGAGTTGCCTGAAGACGAACGAATCAAATGGGAGCTTCGCAAGCTCTACTACCGTGAACGTAATTATTATGAAACCCATGGTGAATTTACACAGGATGTGAAGCTGCTTTTGGGTGAGGAATCGTTGAGCTGTGAGCCTGTTATTGAAACGACTCGCAGCCTGTTCCAGATTACTGCGTCGTCTTCGGACGGAACGGCCTTGATCTGTATTCGGGAAGACGGAAAGCTGTGGAAGGAGTGATAACGCAATGACCAGCCAAACTTTGGTGTTTTCCCTTGATGCACAGTTATTGGAGAGGATCGAGCAGAAGTTCCAGGAGAAGGTACGTTTTGCAGAGGCCCGCAAATCGGAGTTGTTTCATATTTTTCAGCAGGAGCTAACGCAAGAAGAGACATGGGCATTGAAGTATATATATGCCTATATGCCGGTAAACGACCTGGCTGATTATAACGGGGACCTGTTCTTGAGCCATGTACGCCGGGCTTTGGACACCCGTAAACGTGTGCCTTGGGGAGATCGCGTTCCGGATCATCTGTTCCTTCATTTTGTGCTACCTTATCGGATAAATACAGAAAATATTGAAGATTACCGCGGGTTGATGTATGACGAATTAGCCGAGCGGACAGCAAAGTTATCTATGGCGGATGCCATTTTGGAGACCAATTACTGGTGTCATGAGAAAGCGACCTATATTGGCAGCGATCTGCGCACGATATCACCGCTGACGATGATCCGGAATGCTCGTGGTAGATGCGGCGAAGAATCCACGCTGGCGGTGGCCGCTCTTCGCAGCATCGGTATACCTGCCCGTCAGGTCTACACACCGCGCTGGGCTCACTGTGACAGTAACCATGCTTGGGTAGAAGCTTGGGCAGATGGTCAATGGTATTACATCGGTGCATGCGAGCCGGAAGCCCGTCTGAATCAAGGGTGGTTCAGCCCGCCAGCCCGCAGGGCCATGCTGATTAATACGAGGATCTATGCCGACTATCCCGGACCAGAGGATATTACGCTCTCCGAGAAGGGATATACGGAAATTAATTTACTTGAGAACTATGCGCCCACACGCAACATCTATGTGAAGGTGAAAAATGAACAGGGAGAGCCCGTACCCGGAGCGAGTGTCCGTTTTGAGCTGTACAATACGGCTGAATTCTATCCGATTGCCGAGATTAGGACGGATGCACAAGGGGAAGCGACCTTTAAGACTGGCTGTGGTGACCTTTTGATTCGTGCGGTCAGCGGAGGCAAGTGGAGTGAGATCCTATTCAAGGCTCAGGAAAATAAGGATGTAGAGCTTGTGCTGAACTCATCAGAGCAGCCTACAGGGATTGTAGATTTCGATATGGTTCCTCCTCCGGAAAGGGAGGGAGAGGTCGTGGTTGCATTACCGGAAGAGAAGATTGAGATTCATAATCGTCGTCTGGAGGAAGGAGCGCAGACCCGGAGCGAGTATGAGGACACGTTCCTGAGTGAGGAGGAAGCTGTCTCGCTGGCTAAAAAGGTTGGACTGCCCTCGGTACGTGTATGGGATGTTCTCCGCAAGGCACGGGGGAACAGCCGGGGAATTGCAGCTTTCCTAGAGGAACGTTCCAATCCATACGGTGAGTGGCCGCTCCGGTTGCTGGAGTCGATGAATGAAAAAGATTTAATTGATACCTTTCGTCAGACGCTGGATGATCATCTGATTGGTTCACTCTCGCAACAAGGATCATGGGCGGAATATACGTTCGTGAGATACATCCTGTGTCCGCGGATCTCCTATGAGATGCTGGTCCCTTATCGGGGTGTATTCCAGAATGCCTTTTCGGCAGATGAAGCGGCAACTTTCAGGGAGAACCCCTCGACAATTGCCCAAATGCTGGAACAGCAATACGAATACTATGAAGATCTTCCTAATCTAAAAGGCAAAGGGAATCCAATAGGGACGTTTAGTCTAATGAAGGGAGACTCTCAGTCGCTGGATATTTTGTTTGTGGCTGTATGTCGCAGTTTGGGTATTCCGGCCCGATTACATCCCAGCGCACAGAAACCACAGTATCTAAGTGATAGAGGCTGGGAGGATGCAGTGTTTAGTCTCACCTCACCTCTAACTCAGGAGAGCACAAGCTGGGGGATGCTCCAACTTCATAGGGATATAAAAGTTCCGCAGGATACACCTGAAGCATCTTATTTCGAAAATTTCTCGTTTGCCCGTCTGGAAGATGGCGTCTATAAGACGTTGATTTATCCTTATGGCAGTACGGATGTCTATAGTGAGCCATATGAGGTTGAGGCAGGAGCTTATCGCTTAACGACAGGCGTTAGGCTGAACGATGGAACGGCAAAAGTACGATTCGTTTACTTTACCGTGAACGCTGGAGATACCACTGAGGTTGTCTTGTCTTATCGCGAGACTGAGGTTGAGATTCCTGTACTGGGTAAACTGGCACCAGGAAGTATACTGACCCGTCTGGATGGTTCAGAGGTAGAACTGGAGGAACTTCTGGGATCGGAGGGTGCCATTGCTGCCTGGATTGAACCGGAGCGGGAACCGACCAAACATCTGATTCGTGAACTGTGCGCGCTGGCAGAGCCGCTGGATAAGCTGGGTATACCAATCGTACTCATGATCGGAGATATGGAATGGAACGATGCCTTTGACCCTGCTGGTTATCCAAAACTGCCTATACGCACGGTTTTTGTACGGGATTCCAGTTATGCTTCCTTGTCTGGCTTCAATTCGAAGCCTGCGGCTCATGAAGCGGGTTATCCACATCTGTTCGTGATGGATACTCAGCATCAAGTTCGTTATTCGGCTTCCGGGTACAAGATTGGTACCGGGAAGGAAGCCTTGCAGATTGCTGCTGCGATATCTCAATCATTGAACAGATCGGAGTGAAGAGAGTGACGAAATATATCGCTGCGGGTTATGCTGTTGATTCAGTTCTTCCCGACATGACACACGAGGATCTCTTGAAGTTAACACATCTGAACGTAGCCTTTGGACATGTCAAGAATGATGCAATAACAACCGAGCATCTAAAAAACGGTCATGTTATCCAGAACATCAAGCGGGAGCATCCAAATCTTACAGTGCTGCTGTCTGTAGGCGGATGGAGCGCAGGCGGTTTTTCCGAAGCAGCCTCAACCCAGGCGGGGAGGGACAGCATGGCCGCATCGGCAATTCAAGTATTGGAGGAATATCCTTTTGACGGGATCGATCTGGACTGGGAATATCCTTGTTACGGTGAAGCTGGTATCGCATCCAGCCCAGATGATAAACGGAATTTCACCTTACTTCTCAAGACGATGCGGGAGGCACTGAGTACCAAGGGAGAAGCGGATGGCCGTCATTATCTGCTCACCATTGCGGCAGGGGCTGATCAATACTACGTTGATGGTACAGAGATGGCTGAGGTGCAGCAGTACCTGGACTACGTGCAGTTGATGACCTATGATATGCGCGGCGGTTTTCAGGTTCTGACCGGACATCATACGAATCTGTACACGCCAACAGGAGATCTGTTTCGAATTAGTACGGATGCTTCCGTGAACCTGTTTGTTCGCGCAGGCGTTCCGAAGGAGAAAATTGTGATCGGAGTTGCGTTCTATTCCCGGATCTGGAATGAGGTTCCTGACCGAAACCGCGGACTCCATCAAATGGCCGGGAGTACAGGCGGATATGGACCATCATTTGCCGAGCTGGAAGCGAAGTACATTAACAAGAATGGTTACACTCGTTATTGGGATGAAGAAGCCTGTGCACCGTTTCTGTTTAATGGGTCCAGCTTCATATCGTATGACGATGAAGAATCGATCCAATGCAAATGTGATTACGTAAAGGATCAAGGTCTGGCCGGAATCATGTTCTGGGAGTACGGCTGTGATCCAACTCACCGTTTGCTGAGTGTAGTGCATCAAGGGCTGAAGGAAATTTCGGCTGGGAAAATCGGATAAGGTCGCTGGCCGCGACGAATCAGATTATGTCTACGGAATAAAAACATACGAAGGGTCCGTCCTATACGTCATGCTCATGACGTATAGGACGGCCCCTTGTTTGCGTTATTTTGGTCTAATGAATCAGGCACATGTTAGACGATGTCTCCCTTTATCCAATACATTCCTCGTCATCATCATCAGGAGAATCGGCGGAGCCATTGGGACGGTGCATTTTACGGTATTGCCCTGGGGTATAACCCGTCTCTTTTTTGAATTTGCGGATGAAGTTTGGTGTATCCAGGTAACCGACACGCGTGATGATATCTTTTAACGGATCGGTAGTATGCAGCAGTAGTCGAATGACCTCATCCATCCGTTTCTGCCAGATATATTGGGTAAAGTTCATGCCGATCTTTTCTTTAAAAGAACGACTGAAATAGGATGAAGAGATCGTGAATTTCGATGAAATCGTACCTAAACTGAGATCATAATCAGAGAAATTGGCATCGATATAAGCAACAATTTCATCCATAAGAGAGCTTTCTTCCGTCTCACTCTTCGCTTCGACATGGGCGCAGATTTCGGCGGCAAGGCCTGTCAGTTTTTTCTCCAAATCCTCTAACGAGTCGTAGGAAGTGATCCTTGGAAGTTGATCAACCACATGGTGGATTCCAAGCTCCGAAGCGGTTTTGAGCATTGTATTCAGAATATCAAAGCAGATGCAACGCAGCAGCGGTACAGACGGCATTTCGGATTTCAGCGTATTCAACGCAGTTGTCACCATCTGAACCGCCACATCATAGCTGCCTTGTTTTAAGCTCTGAACCAGCTTTAATAACACATCCTTAGGGACCCAGAAGGAAGAATCCTGTACATCTGAACCGGAAAGGTTGTTAAAGTATGTACTGCTGCCCTGTCCATGCAGCATCGATGCTTCCAGAGCGGTCGAGGCCTCGATGTAGGACTGATTCAACTGTTTCGGATAAGTGTACCGATTGCCTATCCCGATTGCGGGCGCGACCCCGGTGTGTTCTGTCACCATCCATTGCAGTTTCTCAACAATAGGCTCCATACGGGTATTCAGGCTATCTTCATGCCCAATTTCGGCATCGAATCCCACGATAAGGGACAATTGGTCTGCCTGTGGCAGCTCCACGCCGTAAGCATAAGCAGAGAACTCCGGTAGCTCCACATCGTTCATCAGCTGCATGACAGTAGGTTGCTCGGGGTTATCACCGATAGGAAAAGCACGCATTTCCCAGCCCATGATCATGACAAAATAATGGGATCGGTTAAAGCGTATACCAAGCTTATCCGTAAACTCAGAGGGGAAATCTCCGGTGTGACCGTGCTTCAGTAACATGAGCAAAATATGATTGCGAGCATAGGGCTCCTGAAGATCTACGCGCTGACTATAATCATGCAGTGTTTTCTTAATCCATTCCAGCTCGTTGGTGGAGGAGGATGGATCAGGATCATTTTTCAACCGAATGAACTCCATTAAGTCTGAAATCGGATGGTACTGTCTTCGGGCCAACATAATGGCGAGGAACGTGCCCATCACCACCATGAAGGAGAAAACGAGAACAACAAAGGTGCGAATATGAACGATTCGGCTAAAAAATTGGTTGCTGGGCATAGCGGTCACATAAGTCCAACCCGCATCCGATTTAACGGATACAACCGAATGTGGTTCTTGATTTAAGGAGATGCTGTGCGTTCCGGGTTCAAGAGCAAACAGAGCGTTAACTTCCTGTTCGGATATGATTTCTCCCTTGTAATTGGCTGCCAGGACTTGCCCGAAATTATCGAAAATATAAGTCATCCCGTGATAGTCGCTAAGGATGGAATCAATTAAGCCCGTCAGATTGGACTCGTGAATCAAGTACATGACGGTTCCATGGGCAGGAGTATTGTTAGGTGCAATCGGTACAAGGTATGCCAGCATGGAATTGGGTATTCTGGTTCCTTGGACGACCTGCTCCGCTGGACGTATTGTGGGGGACTGTACGTTATTCAAATCCCGGATCATGTCTGTTTTGTTCCACGTAGTAAATTTGTAGCGGCCAGTGAATACATCCAGGTTCTCAGAACCTTGAGAAGAATAGATGTTATCATCTTCACGGAAGAACAGGAATAACTCATCGATAATGGAACTGGTGGCTTTGTATTTGACCAATGCGCCGATTGACTCCCGGCTATAGTACGGATGGTGGGTCCAATACCGCGTTAACTGCTCATCGTAGGCGATGCGAAAAGCGATGTCTTGGAGTTCCTTCATGCGATCATCAATGACAGTTTTGGCTTGAGTGAGCTGATTGACATTGGTCTGTTCAATCTCTGAACGGAGCGTGTCCACAGCGTTGTGATAAATAATGATGGTTAAAATAACAAGAGGGATAAGGAAAATGGAGATATAGGATAGGGTGTACTTAAACAGAAGCTTGGACTTGAAGTGATTCCATTTCATATCTGCAACCTCCCGTTTATCTTAGTGCTGCAGCGATAGCGCTCTCATATGGGCAGTGAAGCTATTGCCAAGATGGGAGTTGCTGAGGTGTTCCTTCTAAAAATACTAGGAGAACTTCTCTAATAAAGCAATGGTTCTTTTATAAATTCCAGTGCAATCCGTAAGAAAGATATAGCTATAGCAAAATCCCCTCAAAGTTCACTCATTTCCTTATGCTACCACACAAGGCTTTTCAAAGAGTAACTACTTTAAGGGGATAATTCTAGCTGATCATATATTATATTTTCTATTACTGAATATAGGAGTTACAACGATTATTCGTCCAGAGGTTCATAGTCAAACCAATCGAAACTTGCAGGCGTACACTCCCCCGATGGAGCATAAGCGTACATGGCGATCATCACACCTGTGAAACCACTTGCCACTTCGGTAGATAACAGATGTGTTTCTCCTGAACCCACTTCGATGGCATCGGATGAACCTTGCTGATAGAGGAACGTAAAGTGATTACGGTCAGCTTTGATTTGTAATACAACCGGCCCCGTGTCACAGTCAAGCACCTGTTCGGTTCGCAGAGAGCCGACGGTTCGCCGCAATACGATTTTCTTCTGACCGTCGATCTGTGTTACAGCCAAATCGTAATGATATTTATCATTCATAAATAAGGTTAATCCGGCTTCCTCACCGCTCGCATTTGGCTCATAACGTAGCTCGGTTGCCATATTGCATAAGAAATGGCTCAATCGACGCCCGACAAAGGCTGGATTTTGTCCGTCATCGAGTGAAACCGAATGACCACGGAGGATGAGCTGCCCGGGATTTTCAGTGAGCGTCCAACTACCCGGAGCCGGGTTACGTAAGAAGATCCAGTTCATGTCCAAAGTTGGTTCGTCAAAATGATCCCGTATAGCCCGAGGTGACCAAGGATGCTCAGGCAATGAAGGTCCGGTCATCTCTGGTTCAATATGTCCGTCCACACCGATTATCGGCCAACCGTCATCCGTCCAAGTGACAGGTGCCAGGAAGGTCTCGCGTCCGAGATGGTGTCGCATGGGGTAACCTGCTGGACGAAGGCCCAGACATACGGCCCACCAGCTTCCATCCTGGATCTGGACAAGGTCTGCATGACCGGTTGCGTGAATGCTGGATTTCATGCTCCGATTGGACAGAATCGGATTATGAGGACACGGATCAAATGGTCCGTATGGCTCTGTGCTCCGAGCGATGGTCTCCATATGGCCATACTCGGTTCCACCTTCGGCGATCATCAGATAATAGAGGCCGTTTATTTTATACATGTGGGGAGCTTCGGGGGCTACTCCTCCGGTTCCAGTCCAGATCAATCGACTATCGGTTAGTCTGGCTCCGGTCGTGATGTCTATCTCGCACTGATAGATGCCTTCGCCTTCATCGCCGTTACAGGCCGTTTGAAAATACACACGTCCATCTTCATCAAAGAAAAAAGAGGGATCAATGCCGCCCTGATCAATAAAAATCGGAGCAGACCATGGTCCCTCGGGCAGGGCACTACGCACATAAAAATTTCCGCCGCCGCTGACATTGCTTGTTGTCATGTAGAACCAGCCATCATGGTGCCGAAGTGTTGGGGCGAAAATGCCGCCAGAACTGCCCGCGTTCGCTAAAGGGAGTTGCTCAGTTGTTGTGAGGACATGGCCGATCTGTCGCCAGTTCACAAGGTCTTTGCTGTGGAAGATGGGCACACCAGGGAAATATTCAAAGGTACTGGTTACCAGATAATAGTCTTCATCTACACGGCAGATACTTGGATCTGGATAAAACCCCGGAATGACCGGATTGGTATATTTCATCATTTATGCTCCTATTCATTTCGAGAGTTTAGTATGAATCTGGACACATTGAAAATCCCTGCTACAAGGCGAATTATAACGCTTATAAGTATATGGAACCTTGATTTTTCGGTCTTGGAATAGCATGATATAGACATTCAACCCAACTATGTTCGCGGAGGGGAATGCTTTTGAGTAATGCATATTTGAGATGGTTTACCTCGGACCATCAACAATTTCCGTTTTTTATCCAGTACGGTGGACATGTTGAGGACATGGAGCTTCATAATCATATGGATTTTACGGAACTTGTGATTGTTCTGAATGGTCATGCAACCCATGTGGTGAACACCGAGGAATTTTTTATTAAAAAAGGGAACGCATTTGTGATTAATGGCGACACCCATCATGCGTATAAAGACCCTCATGATTTTAGGATCTGTAACATTATGTTCAGTCCCGAGATGCTTGCTTCGGCTGGGCCCGATCTGAGAAAATCTAACGGCTTCCAGGCGCTGTTTGTTTTGGAACCGTTTTATCGTAATATTCACTCCTTTCCGAGTAAATTGGCGTTATCCATTTCCAGTCTGGAGTATGTAGAATCACTGATATCGTTCATGATTGAGGAGTATCAGAGTAAACAGCAAGGGTATCAGACGATGTTGATCTCACGTCTTACGGAGATGGTTGTTTATTTGTCGAGGCAATATGATACGCAGGAGAAAGGGATCGAAGGTAATAATCTGATGCATCTGGCAAATGCCATTTCATTTATTGAAGATCATTATCTGGAGCCACTGTCGCTAGAGGATATTGCGGGGAAGTCGAATATCTCCATAAGGCATCTGAATCGGATTTTTCGATCCTATTATCAGATGACCCCGATCTCTTATCTGCAAAAGTTGCGTCTGGAGAAGGCATGTCATTTGTTGAAAAACGGGAATCTGTCCATCACGGAAATTTCGTATGAATGTGGATTTAACGACAGTAATTATTTCACCCGTCAGTTTAAGAAAGCCTTTGGCAAGTCTCCCAAAACATATAGGCAGACTCATTAATACCTGATCGAGTATAAAACACCAAAACAGGGCCTCCTCATAGGGAGGTCCTGTCTGCTGTCTCAGGGAAAAGGGGGAATTCGATAGTTCAAGAGCCGTCCGTTGTCATGCCACTGACCGTACATTTTATTTTCCTTTGTGTGGGTTATGAACTTATCCAATCTGCTCTGGAATAATGCTGGCTGATTCTTAACACTTTGGATCGTATCGATCCGAACGTTTTGATACAGGGTAGGGAAGGCCATGAAATTTGCATAAACCTGATGGTCTTCTTTCAGCCTTTGTTCGATCACACCATCAATTATGAAAGCAGTCGGCTCCATAACAGGAAGAACCTGTCTACCCTCGTCATGCATGAAGCCCAACTTTTCAAGACGACGGACACGTTCCTTGTTCAATTCAGTCCATGAGCTACGTTTACTCCTAGGAGATAATCGCTGTGCTAATTGAGTCTCGGATATTTTCTTTTTAACTCCATCGATCCAGCCAAAGCACAGCGACTCCTCAACCACGTCCAAATACAGCAGGGTATTTGGCACGGGTTTTATGCTTATCATTACCCAGCAAGATTTCTCGACTTTTCCATGTGTCTGCAACCAATTTCTCAATTCATCCCTCGACGTCACGGGGATACAATGTACATTTTCCATCCGATTGTCAACTATACCTGAGCCGGTTCCTGATACCAAAAGAGTGAATAGTCATTCATGATGGAGGCATGCCCCAATTGACGTAGCATGGTAGAAACATTGCCTCGATGATAGGTTCCGTGGTTAACCACATGGATTACTATATTGGATAAGCTGGTTTCGCGAACTCCTGCAAATGGATTATCGAGTAGAGTGGTTTGCTCCAGATCAGCTTGGCCTCGTAACCAATCACTGTATTGTGCCGACAGGTCCGTAAAACATTGGATGTACTCATCCACAGAACCGTGAATTTCACTATTGAGTGGTATGCATGTTTGCAGTGCCTCGGGCATACCGGTGCCAGTTAACACCAGGTACCACATCTTATCCACTGTATAGATATGGCTGAGTGCATGAGCAATGGTTGGATATGAACTGTTCACTTCCTGACTCAGTACAGAGGAGGGCAGTTCCTTGATTCTGCCCAGGATGGTTTGGTTGGCCCATGTGTGGTAGTTATACATTTGTTCCGGATGATTCATTGATGATCGTCTCCTTTAATTTGGCGATGGATTAGATGAACTTACTGAGATGATTATAAAAAAAGAAGTATGACAACAGCGTGTCATACTTCTTCATAGAGCTTAAGTGCGTTTCGAAGTTGTTCTTTCAGGATGCCTCGTAATTCAATCGGTTCAAGTACCTCGGCGCCACTTCCCAAACTAAGTAGAAACGACCATAACCACTTGGCTTGTAACGGTTGATGAACCGGGATACGCATCGTCATACTTCCATCCTCGTGAAATTGCTTATCTGCCTGTTGAAAATGATCCATGGCTTCCGCGAGCGCTTCCGGGTTCACCCGAAATACCACATCACTTACCTGATCTTGCCATGACGGATCTGAGACAACCGTCTCTTGGGGAAGCTCAAGGTGGGGTTGGAAGTGTTCCGATGTCAGTTGCACGTTCATCATCCGGGACAGTCGGAACTCGCGATAATCCTGCCGTGTCTGGCAAAATCCGTATACATACCAATTACGATATTTAAAATGAAGTCTTACCGGTTCCAGATGGCGGGGTGTATGTTCATTTTTTGTATTGATGTAGTCAAAACGGACAACCTGATGATCCGTAATACCTTTACGCAGATGAGGAAGGGCATCCGGTTCTGTTCGGCGAGTCTCCAAATCCACCGACAGACTTGAGGTTTGATGCTCCGGTCCAATCGTTTGCAGACGTTCAATCGTGCCTTGTGCACGTGCATCTTCGAATACTGTGGATAGACTGCTCAGAACCGTGATCAGGGAATCCACATCATAAGAACCGAGCAAGCTTTTATCCATCTTGTATCCGTCCATCATGCCGTAGCCGCCTTTGAGTCCCTGATGGGAGACGACCGGGAAGCCGGCGGCACAGATTACATCAATATCCCGATAGATCGTTCTTGGGGACACCTGAAACTCTTCCGCCAAGGTGGAAGCAGACAATACTTCGTGGTTCAGCAGTTTGTATATAATTGAGATTAATCGCTCCAATTTCAAAAGGTATCCCCGCCCGTTATTCCATTTTGTCATTACAGGCCATTATTATATCACGCCAGGGTAAACAACATGGAGGATTACATAGGGTCTATAGGAGGTCATATCATGCAGTAAGTTTTGTTCCAACATGATTGGACAAGTTCTTCGGTGTGATGAAACAAAAAAAGAGTGCTGGATAGCACCCTTTCGAAGACACATGATTGTTGTTGCGTTGAACAGTTATGTTAGCAGATCGGTCGAACTTAATTAATATCGAGTGAATAGTCAGAGCCGGCTCTACTCTTCTTGCACGTTATAGAGAACCCGAGCGAGCAGATTCTGTCCATAGTTTCCGAAGTTTTTACCAAAGATCGTTAAGCCCCGTTTGTTCAAAGGTTCGTCCGTAACCGCAATGCGGAAGTGAATATCGCTTTTGTAATCCAGCCCAATCTGGTCCAGCGTTACGTCCGAAATGCGGCATCCGTCGATATAGCTGCCTTCCTGTGTAATCCGGATCAGCTTCAGCATGCCGTACTGATTCAAGTGCGGAGGCCACCATTCCGGATTAAAGGTACCGCGTGTATTGCCAAAATCCCCCGGACTTGTCCAGCAGCCAATCTCAATCCCATTGACATAGAAGTAAATATCCGAAGGGTAATTGTCACAAAAGCCAGGGGCCTCCGATCCCAGTTCCATCGACAACTGAATTTCGCTAAAGGACTGATTAGGTTTGAGATAGTTGGGAATCCGATACTCGAGATAACCTTCAGCCAACCAGATCATCTCCGCATCAATTCGCAGTGGATCAGCAAAGTAACGCGGATCATCGAACTCTCCAACAATGCTGTCCCGGGTAGCGAGACCACATGTAGGTGCGGCCTGATAATCGCTGTAATGACCGACCTGAATTTCCACCTCATAACGATTGTTAATCTCTTGTGAACGCAGATCAACCATCAATTTTTCCTCATTGAGATAACATATCTTCTGAATTCCATGTTTGCCAACGGCGGTGTTGATCTCGATCAATCCGCTCTCTTCAAGCTTCTTGATATGCATCGTGATGGCGCCATTGCTCAGTCCCAGCTTGGTTGCAAGATCATTGAGATTAAGACTTTGGTTCTTGGCCAGCAGCTCGATGATCTGAATCCGGATTTCCGAACTGAGCGCTTTGAAGATATTCACACCCGACATCAGATCTTTAATATAAATCATAGGTGGATTTCCTTTCCCCGTTCTGAACAAAGTCTTCGACACAGACATTTGCACATTTATATGTTTTATTTCAGATAATTATAAATCATTCCCTCATGGAAGGGAAGGGTGGAGAAATAGAAGCCAAAACCCTTGTATATAGCGCAAATACGAAAATATAATCTATATTTTGTCCACTATTCCGGTTAAAATAAGTGTTAATCAGTTCACATATATTTGAAATATACCATTGAAATGTCATGTAACCGCTTTTATAATCCTATTATACCTAAATTGATTCAATACTTCATGAACCTAATTAACCATTTGAACAGGAAAGGTGGAGTTTGGTTTGGAAAAGTTAAGCAATGTGAAGAGGTTTAAGTGGAAACGGTTGGCGTTACCGGCATTACTTGTGATGGTATTACTGCTGGCAGGTCAGTCAAAAGCTTTGGCGGCATTCTGGAATCTGACCGGAGATACCGCTGTTCATGATCCGTCGATTATCAAAGAGGGCAGTTCCTGGTACACCTTTTCAACCGGCCCGGGCATTCAAGTATTGAAATCCGATAATGGTTCGTCCTGGTATCGTGTTCCACAAATCTTCTTAAGTAAGCCATCCTGGTGGGCTTCTGCCGTTCCGGGACAAAGCGGATTGGATGTATGGGCACCGGATGTAGAGCAGTATAACGGAAAAGTATGGCTCTATTATTCAATCTCCACCTTTGGCTCCAATCGGTCTGCGATTGGTCTTGCTTCTGCGAACAGCATTGGGGCAGGGCAATGGAAGGATGAAGGATTGGTGCTTCAAACCACGACCGCCAATAATTATAATGCCATTGATCCAAATCTGGTCATTGATGCTTCAGGCAATCCATGGCTGGCCTTTGGTTCTTTCTGGAGTGGCCTGAAGATTGTTAAGCTGGACAAAAACACGATGAAACCGACGGGAAGTATAACTTCCATTGCTGCGCGTCCGAATAACGGAGGTGCTATTGAAGGACCAAGTATTGTATATCGTGGCGGTTATTATTACCTGTTTGCTTCCATTGATTCTTGCTGCCAAGGTGTGAACAGTACCTACAAAATGGTCTATGGACGTTCGACCGGTATAACAGGCCCTTATGTGGACAAAAACGGAGTTAATATGCTGAATGGTGGCGGAACGATATTGGATACAGGCAATGTAAAATGGAAAGGTCCAGGTGGTCAGGACGTGTACAACGGCAATGTCATCGCAAGACATGCCTATGATGCAGAGGATAATGGCAATCCGAAATTGCTGATTAATGACTTGCTTTGGGACTCGAGTGGCTGGCCAAAATACTGATTTATTTTATATAAATATAAAATGTTTTATAAAAGTGTTGACTAAAGTGATCTGGATTTGATAAATTTAACAACAGAAATCTTATTTCATCCAATTGAATACGGTTACAAGTCCAGATCAGGAGGGGTTCAGATGGTAAAGAAAAAGAATTGGGTCACATTTATGCTTCTTATGCTGGTAAGTGCGCTGGTACTCGCAGGTTGCGGAGGAAGCAGCGGTGCAAGTGGGGACAAGGAGTTAACGTTTATGTTCCGCGGCGGTACTGATGAGCAGAAAGCATACCAAGCGGTGGTCAAGAAATTCGAAGAAGATCATCCGGGTGTGAAAGTCAAAATTATCGTAACGGCTGCGGATCAATATGCAACCAAGCTAAGAGCGGCAATTACAGGCAACAGCTTGCCTGACGTATTTTATATCAATCCGGGTGACGTGAAAGCGTATGTGAACAGCAATGTGCTGATGAACCTCACTTCGTATATTGAAAACAATCCGGATGTTGATCTCGATAATATCTGGAAATACGGCGTGGACCTGTATCGTTATGACGGCCAAATGGCAGGTCAAGGTGATATCTACGGTATGCCGAAGGATCTGGGGCCATTTGCACTGGGCTACAACAAAACGTTGTTTGAAAAAGAGGGCATCCCACTCCCTGACAAGGATAAACCATACACATGGGAAGAGTTCATCAAGGTGAATCAGCAAGCGACCAAGGATACCAATGGAGATGGTAAACCGGATGTATACGGTACTGGATTCAACGTACAGTGGGCACTGCAATCCTTTGTATGGAGCAACGGTGGGGATTGGTTGGATGAGACCAAAACAAAAGTAACGATTGATGATCCAAAATTCGCTGAAGCACTGCAATTCTTCGCGGATATGCAGAACGTATACAAAATTACACCTTCCATTGAGGAAGCGCAAACATTGGATACGTATCAACGCTGGATGAAAGGTGAAATGGCTTTCTTCCCTGTAGGCCCATGGGATATGAGTACATTTGAGAAATTGCCTTTCGATTATGATTTGCTGCCATTCCCTGCGGGATCAACTGGCAAATCGGCAACGTGGATCGGATCTCTGGGAATCGGAGTATCTGCCAAAACGAAACATCCAGAAGAAGCAGCAGCATTGGTGAACTACCTTACGGCTTCGAAGGAAGGCATGCAGCAACTGGTAGATGCCAAGGTACAAATTCCGAACTTGCTTGATATGGCAGACGAGTGGGCCAAAGATACATCCACGAAACCAGCCAACAAACAGGAATTCATTGATATTGTTGAAGATTACGGCCGGGCTCTGCCAGGTAACTACACGTACAATGCGGAATGGTATGACCTGTTCTTCACGGACATCCAGCCGGTATTGGATGGCAAGATTACAGCCGCAGACTATGTGAAGCAGCAACAACCGAAAATGCAAAAACTGCTCGACAAAGCGGTTGAACAAGAAAAGAAATCTCAGAAATAGTAGATAGGAAAGGGTGATGCCGGCAGCCTGCAATCATGTTGCTGGCATCATTCGTATTGGAACTTATTGGATTCCATACGGGCATGTGGCATTCGTTGATCGACAAGGTTCAATCGAAGAATGCCACATGCTGATACTAGAAACAGGGGTGAACGCCGTGATTACGAAATCGAGTTTGTATCGCAAAGAGATGCTGTACGGATATCTGTTTATTTTACCTCCGATTCTTGGATTGCTGATCTTTGTCATGTTCCCGTTCCTCTACTCCCTTTATGGTTCCTTTACGGATTGGGACGGATTGGGACAGATGAATTTTATCGGTTTGGCCAACTTCAAGGATTTGCTCACGGATGACCTCTTTTACAAAGCGATGTTTAATACATTCTTCCTGATGCTTGGTATTCCAATTGGATTGTTGCTCGCATTATTGCTGGCGATGGGTCTGAATCGTAAAATTCCAGGCACCACGACATTCCGAGTAATCTATTACATCCCGGTCATTTCTTCCCTCGCTGCGGTGTCCATCATGTGGAACTGGGCGTACAACGGGGATTACGGTCTGGTGAACCAGTTCCTTGATCTGTTTGGGATTAAAGGGCCTAACTGGCTCGCGAACAAAGACACGGTCAAACCGGCTCTGATTATTATGACGGTGTGGAAAGGCTTGGGATACACGATGTTGTTGTACCTGGCAGCACTGCAAAGTGTATCACGTACATACTACGAGGCGGCTGAGCTGGATGGAGCCAATGGGTTCCAGATCTTCCGCAATATCACCTGGCCTATGGTGAAGCCAGTTACCTTTTTCCTCATTGTTACAAATATCATTGGCGGTTCCCAAATCTTCACCGAGATGAACATTATGACACCTACGGGTGGTCCTGAATATTCTTCGGCATCGATCGTTTTCTACATCTGGCAGAAAGCATTCAGTAACTTGCAGATGGGTTATGCCTCAGCGATGGCCATGATTCTTGGTATTTTCATTTTTGTCATTACCCTGGTGCAATTCAAAATGAACGAAAAATCAGCCTATGATGGGGATTGATTGTCAAGGAAAGGAGTGAACCGGAGATGTCTTACAGTCAAAAGAGGAAATTAACAAACTCGATCATCTTTATCGTACTCGCGATTGGGGCGATTGCGATGATTGCACCACTGATCTGGATGTTGTCCACGTCATTGAAGGAGAAGCAGGATGTATTCGCGCTTCCGCCTGTATGGATACCTGAAGTATTCCAATTTGGAAAGTATAAAGAAATCTGGGAAGCAGGCCCGCTGCTCAGCGGGATCAAAAACAGTCTCATTGTTGCGGTGAGTGTAACGGTGGTGGGCACGTTTACGTCCAGTATCGCAGCCTTTGCTTTTGCCAAGTTAAGATTCCCGCACAAAAACAAACTGTTTCTCGCGTTGCTGGCATCCATGATGATTCCTTATCCAACAGTCATGATCCCGCAATTCATCATGTTTGCAAAGCTGGGCTGGGTGGATACGCTGTTACCACTGATTGTTCCTGGCCTGTTCGGTAACGTAATCATGATCTTTTTCCTGCGCCAGTACCTGCTTAGTGTACCTGATGCAATTATTGAGGCGGCCAAAATCGATGGAAGTTCCTACTTCCGGCTGTACTCCAGTATTACGTTTCCGCTTATCAAACCGGCGATTGCTGCACAGCTGATTCTCTGGTTCATGGGCATCTGGAACGATTATCTGGCACCGATTATTTATCTGAATTCACCAGAGAAGCAGACGTTACAGCTCGTTATAGCAAACTTTAATGCCACGTATGCGATTCAAACCGATTACCCGCTTATTATGGCGGCGTCGATTGTGGCTCTGTTACCTGTATTAATCATCTTCCTGATCTTCCAGAAACAGATTATTGAATCGGTTGCCATTTCGGGAGTGAAGGGATGAACCAGCGGAAGAAATTCCGACGGTGGTCGAATTCAGGAAAAGGAGTGGTTGCTTCCATGTTGTTATTGTTGGTTGTTGGAGCTACTGGTTGTTCTGGAGCAGGAGAAACGGTGTCCCGTCCCGTCTTTCCTGAAGCTCCTCAAGATACTCAGTTGTACGACACTTCCATTTTGGACGATGAATCACGCTGGACGGTTAACAATGCGCATGATCCGGCCATTATCAAAACAGACCAGGGATACTACGTCTATTCCACAGACGTTCGTGTAGCAGGAGAAGCGAAACCCGGCGTCATGGTACGCAAATCAGATGATCTGATCCACTGGACATGGGTAGGTCAGGCTCTGCCCGGGATTCCGCAAGAAGCGCTGGATTGGACAGGTGCAGTCAATCTGTGGGCACCGGATGTGATTCAGGCTGGTGATACCTATCGGATGTATTATTCGGCTTCTTCTTTTGGCAGTACACAGTCGGCTATTGGTCTTCAGACATCCTCATCTCCCGAAGGTCCATGGACAGATGAAGGACTCGTTGTGAAAACCTCTGCGAATGAACAAGACAAATTAAATGCCATTGATGCCAATCCCATTGTGGATGCCGAGGGTAATTCGTGGATGGTATACGGTTCATTCTTTGACGGAATCTACATTGCGCCACTTGATCCCGACACCGGGAAATTCAAGGACGAGGGTTACGGTACTCGCATTGCTGCTCGGGATCGTGCAACTGAAGAGGGCGCAGTGGAAGGTCCATACATCGTGTATCACCCGGAGTTCAAAAAGTATTATCTATTCGTCTCCTATGATTCCTTGTTCGAAGATTATAACGTGCGGGTTGCGCGTGCTGATTCAATCACAGGACCGTACACGGACATAAACGGCAATAACATGCTGGATACGGAGCATCTGCCGCAATATGAGATCGGCACCAAAATTCTTGGCGGTTATCGCTTCACAGAAGGCGAGGGCTGGGTTGCGCCCGGACATAACTCTGTTCTGAAGGACGGAGACGATTATTACATCGTGCATCATGCACGGGGCGAGACGGATAAAAACTGGCCATATCTGCATGTACGCAAAATGTTATGGACGAAGGATGGCTGGCCTGTGGTCACACCTGAACGTTACGCAGGTGAGACAGCGCAGGACATTCCGAAATCCATGATTGCCGGGGAGTGGGAAGGCATGGTGCTTGATCCGTCCGTAGACGGGCAGATTCAAGCCGTGCCTTATACCCTAACAAGCAACGGTAAAATTAAAAGTGAAAAAGGTTCAGGAACCTGGACATTTGATGACAAACAAACGCTGACACTGAAGTGGAAAGAAAGCCCATGGGGCGGAGCCTCCACGGAAGAGCTGAAGCTGCTCCCGTCTTGGGACTGGGAGCGAAGCCAGCCCGCGTTGGTGGTAACAGGTCTTAATGACCGCGGTGTGGCGGTCTGGGGCAAGCAGATCAGCGCAGCGGAGGAGTAAGGGGGCGAGCAGCGAGCGCGGTAAGAGCGAGCTGCTGCGCCAAGGTGCACAAGCAGTGAGGGGGAGGAAGGAGCCGCAGGAGCGAGTTTGGCATACGATTTCAACCGCAGAGAGCGGTAGTAAAAGAAATCGGAGGACAAGAGAGCACCAAGGCCCTACCACCCCCGAGCGTCCGCTGTACATGACAAAGTTGGCATGTTAAGGTGCGCTAACGCCAAGGTGTTGCAGCTTTTAGACACTTAAGATTCATCTGTGCTGGCCTATGTCTGAGGCCAATCATGCACTAAATATGGGGAGAGTTGACCCTGCGAAGCGGTCGACCCCATAAGATCGAGCCAACAAAAAAGGCTCGAAGTGAGGTTGTAACCCGGCGAGCGCGGTAAGAGCGAGCTACCGCTCCGAGGGTGCACAAGCAGTGAGGGGGAGGAAGGAGCCGCAGGAGCGAGTTTGGCATCCGATTTCAACCGCAGAGAGCGGTAGTAAAAGAAATCGGAGGACAAGAGAGCACCAAGGCCCTGCCACCCCCGAACGTCCGCTGTGCACCACCCCAAAAGGGTGTTCGCTTTTTCGCAATTGGGTTACATCCCCAACTACGAGCCAAACAACATTTGAAAGGGGAGCATTCCCATGACTGATTCCATTACATTTACTAATCCTATCCTGGAGCAACGTGCTGATCCGTGGGTGTACCGTCATACAGACGGTTACTATTATTTCTCCGCTTCCGTGCCAGCCTTTGACCGGATTGAAATCCGAAGAGCAGAGACGTTGGAAGAGTTAAGAGATGCTGAGCCGGTAACGGCTTGGACGAAGCGTGACACAGGGCCAATGAGTGCCAACATTTGGGCACCGGAGATTCATTTTATCGATGGCAAATGGTACATACACTACGCTGCCGCTCACACCAGTGAGACCAACGAAGGTCTGTTCGATCATCGGATGTATGTCCTGGAGAACGATTCCGCGAATCCACTCGAAGGAGAGTGGGTAGAGAAAGGGCAGATTCACACCCGGTGGGAATCATTCGCGCTGGATGCAACGACCTTTGAACATAAGGGAATCCGCTATCTGGTCTGGGCACAGAAAGATCCCGATATTGTGGGCAACTCCAACCTGTACATTGCCGAAATGGAGAACCCATGGACGCTACGCGGCGAACAGGTTATGATCTCTACGCCAGAGTATGATTGGGAGATCATCGGCTTTAAGGTCAATGAAGGAGCAGCCGTGATGCATCGGAATGGGCGTTTGTTCATCGGCTACTCGGCCAGCGCGACTGATTACAATTATTGTATGGGTCTGCTCACTGCAGATGAAAATGCCGACTTGCTTGATCCGGCCAGCTGGGTGAAATCACCCAAGCCGGTATTCCAGACTTGTGAAGCGAACGGCCAATACGGCCCGGGTCATAATAGCTTTACGGTGTCACCGGATGGCAAGACCGATATTCTGATTTATCATGCGCGTAATTACAAAGACATCGAGGGTGATCCCTTGTATGATCCGAACCGCCATGCCCGTGCTCAAGTGATTCATTGGCGTGAAGATGGCACACCTGATTTCGGTGTTCCGGTCCCAGATGGCAGCGCAGTAGCAGAAGCAAAATAAGAGGTAATGAAACCTTAATATGAGAGCCCTTAGTTAGCGAGTGATGCTGATTAAGGGCTCTTCTGGGTGTGAACGATAAGATAGAGTGGCCTGAACATATGTGTCCTGGACACAAAACAAAGCAACCACAACGATGATTTCTGCGTATGAGAGAGATACAGATTACGATGCAGAACCTATTAGGAGGATCACATATGGATTCACGCGAGACGTTGGACAAGGAACTTGAACAGATTTTGAAATGGGAGAAACAACAGAAAGACTTGTTTATTTGGGATAAAATCGGGCGTTTGCCCTTTGCGATGTTGGATAAAGTGATGCCTAAAGCGCTGAAACAGAAGATCGGAGATTCCCTGAACGACGTGGGTCAGTATGTGCAGAATGGGGGCAAGTTCCTCGTACAGAAGAAAAAAGTAGCCAAGCTGCTGCAAGAGGAAGCTGAGAGGTCCGGTTATTCCATGATGGACACGACCTATCGTCTGGAGCAGGAATCTGAAGCGGAGGGGACAGCAAAGATTCATAGTGTAGAGAATCTGCCACTTCAGGTGCTGGACCGGGTGGCCGATAACATCACAGAGAGTCGAACCAAGTTTGCCGCGGCTCAGGGAGCAGCTACAGGGTTTGGTGGCATTGTAACCATAGCAGCAGATATTCCGATGGTGATGGGGCTTTCTCTGAAGGTACTGCAAGAGATGGCTCTATGTTATGGTTATGATCCGGATGAACCGCTGGAGCGCATCTTCATTGTCAAATGTCTGCAATTCTCTTCCGCTGATATTGTAGGTAAGAAAGCGATCATTGAAGAACTGGCCGCTTATGATGATCCCGACAAACCCATTGAAGTGGTATCGCAGATGCAGGGGTGGCGGGAAGTGTTTAACTCCTACAGTGAATCTTTTGGCTGGAAGAAGCTGTTCCAACTTGTGCCGATTGCAGGCATGGTTTTTGGTTCGGTGAGCAACAAAAATACAATTCGGGATGTAGCCGAAGCAGGCAAAATGTTGTACAAAAAACGGCTGATCCTTCAGCGTTTGAAGTAATATTACAGAAGAAGTTATATTATAGAAGAATATTTATATTGAAAGAGATGAATTGGATATGTTAAACAAACAGGGTTTCTATGATCTTTTAGATCGCAATAATATCGTTTATGAGAGTATTGAACATCCCGCAGTATACACGATGGAGGAAATATTCTCTTATCAGATTCCACATACAGAACGTATCGTTAAAAATCTGTTTCTGCGTGATGACAAGAAGCGCAACTATTATCTGGTGACGATTGCTGGAACGAAGTCAGTTGATTTGAGAAGTTTAAGCGAAAAGATACCTAGCCGCAAATTAAGTTTTGCCAGTGAAAAGGATTTGTTGGAATTCCTCGGATTGGAAAAAGGGCACGTCAACCCTATGGGGGTTCTCAATAATATTCAGAAAAACGTGACCGTAGTTTTTGACAAGGATTTAGTTGGTCAGAAAATTGGAATTCATCCCATGGAAAATACGGCAACGGTATTTCTTGAATTTGAAGATGTGAAGGAACTGATTACAGCTCAAGGTAGCAGCGTTGTCATGTGTGACGTGGAATAAACGGTTGAAGCTAAATACGAGAAAAACATATATAACAAAAGGGTTCCTGCCAGTCTGTGAATACAGAGTTGGCAAGAACCCTTTTGTTATGGTTCAGACATTTTATTTAGAATACAAATGTTGGTGACTAAAGTGAAATCTAACGAACTCAGCAGACGTTATTCGGCGATATTTCACTAATCTCGATTTCTAAAGAATCTCAGACACGTTATTTCTGCATCTCACACGCACATCCCAAGGTTTTCGGCCTTTTTCTCAGGAATAGCGTTGCTCAGATTCTTTAGATTGCGAAACCGGCAGTATTCGTTCAAATAAGTGCTGTCAGGTTCGTTAGCGCAAGATAACGTCTTATAAGGCGATGCTGCCACGTAAGGATTGGATCTAATATAGAATAAAAAGTGGACACCTGTTGATGTATTCTTTATTCCTCACTACCATTTTCTTTCGCCCAGATATTGAGTAATTTATCGGATGGAAGCAGGAATGTGAAAATCCCGAGCAGGGGCAGGAAGCTGCACATCTGCATTACGGGTGATACGCCGAAGACGTCAATCCAGTTCCCCAGCACGAGTGCGCCCAGGCCTCCCATACCAAATGCCAGACCAGTAATTAGACCAGAAACCGTTCCGATTTTGCCTGGAATCAGCATTTGCGCGTATACAACCGTAACCGAGAAGCTGGATAACATGATAAAACCAATAATGGTTAGCAGCACGCCTGTCCAGAACAGATTCGCATAGGGCAACAACAGAGCCAGAGGAGCAGCTCCGGCCATGGACAGGAAGATCAGGTTACGTTTGCCGAATCGGTCCGCCAAGGGGCCTCCGAAGAACGTGCCAAGTGCTCCAGCAGCCAGGAACAAGAAGATATAGATCTGCGCGTCCTCTGTGGACAATCCAAAAGTATCTTTCAGATTAAACGCATAGAAGCTGCCAATGGAAGCGATATACCAGGAACGAACAAAGACGAGCAAGATCAATAGCGTAATGGCGGCAGTAATCTTTTTGCGCAAAGCAGGATTGGGTGCACGACGGGCAGCAGCCTGTCTACGCAGATATCCTCCCGATTGCAGCATACGTCCATACCAACGGGCGATGTAGATCTGAACTGCAATCCCCATGGCAGCAATGCCTGTAAATCCAATGGCACCGAACAGTCCAAACGGGATAAAGATCCAGCGTGTAAGCAATGGGGCAAGGGACTGTCCGGCGTTACCACCAACTTGGAAGATGGACTGTGCCAGTCCACGGCGTTGACCAGCAGCCATATGGGATACCCGTGAACCTTCCGGATGGAAAGCGGCGGAACCTAGACCGACAAAGATAACGGAGATCAGGACAGCCATATAACTGTCAGCGAAAGCCAACAGCAACATGCCGGTAAATGTAAAACCCATGCCAATGGGTAGGATAGATGGTGTCGGTTTTTTATCAGCAAACCAGCCTACGACAGGCTGCATAATGGATGCGGTAAAGTTAATAGCAAATGAGATCCATCCGATCTGAGTATACGTGAGATGCATAGAGTCTTTCAGAATCGGAAAAATGGCTGGAATAACCGACTGGATCGAATCATTGAAGAGATGAACCAAACTGATCGCAATGAGTATCCGGTAAACGGTGCTTTGGGCATCCGATCCGGGTGGGGCTTTCGAACGCGCTGTGGCGTCCTTGGTTAAAGTGGATTGAGTAGACATGTACAATTCTCCTTTGGTCGCGGTCACGAGGGATCAGCGCCTGATGTTGTAATATATGCGTGTAAGCATATTGTTACATAATAGGATAGATTGATTGGACCGACAAGGGGAACAAGGGAAAACGTTGATGAATTGAACTCTATTTCCGAGGTGTTTATTAATAGCATTACATTTACAAAATAAACGTATTACTTTAGCATCTACTGTAAGAAGACCCATATTTATGTGTAAGAAGGATAGAGGAGGGATGGATATGAAATCCTTATCACCTTATGAGTCCGCCAAACGTGAGTTGGTGATGACTATTTTGTATATGGTTGTAATAACGTTTCAGGCTGTCTATGTTGCACCAAAATCTCTATCTGCTGCCATCGTCATATTTATCATTTTTCAATCGATTGGTGTGCTGATGTTGAGACATTACGTCAAAAAAGTCAGAGAACTAAAAGATCAGTCTACTTGAATGCGCTGCGATCCAATTGCGTTGAGACACTTAGTCTCATACAGGTGTATACTAACCAAAGAAAAAGCCGGATCTCTTCAGGTTTTGAAGAGTTCGGCTTTTTTGTGTCCTATAATTTGATTTTATTTATAGCAGAGTTGATTATCCAGCAGTTTAACGATTATCAATCGTCTCCGGGTACATATCATGGTTCATCATGCGGTGGTCGGCCATCTGCTCGTATTTCGTTCCAGGCTTACCATAGTTCGTATACGGGTCAATGGAGATGCCGCCGCGCGGTGTGAATTTGCCCCATACTTCGATGTAGCGGGGGTCCATCAGCTTGATCAGGTCGTTCATGATGATGTTCACGCAGTCCTCGTGGAAATCACCATGGTTACGGAAGCTGAACAGGTACAGCTTGAGTGATTTACTCTCGACCATTTTCACATCGGGAATGTAGCTGATATAGATCGTTGCAAAGTCCGGCTGACCCGTAATCGGGCACAGACTGGTGAACTCCGGGCAGTTGAATTTCACAAAATAATCGCGGTACGGATGTTTGTTATCAAAGTTCTCCAAGATTCCCGGATCATATTCAAACGTATATTTTACGTTCTGGTTGCCCAGCAACGTCACATCTTGCATCTCATCAGGTTGTCTCATCGGTTATTAAACGCTCCTTGTTTCCGTCAAAGCCCGAAGCCTCGCGGTATATATAAATAGGCAATTTTGCCTGTATAATTCTCTTCATTGTCTGAGGACATTTCGTCCTCATCCTACATTAGCCGCCCATTCCACCTATCCTGCCCATCACACGCCGCGTTTGTTGCCCCATACCAATGTATGAAGCTGTGGAAGCACACGAACGTTGTTCAGGTCATCGGAGGCACTGACTTGGTCAATCAGCCACTCATAACGAGCAAGCAGTGAGGACACCAGATCTGGCGTTTCAGCGGAAGTCACATCCGGGTTCCCGGTTTGTAAAAATAAATCCGTGCCCGGATACCGTGCATGCACACGGCGGGCATAGTCCAGGTCTGTCTCATCGAAGATCACGATCTTCAGACTGTGACTTCGTTCTACCGGGCCAGCGGCCAGCCGTTCGATCAGATCATCCAGCACGGCCCAATCGGTGTCCATGCCGGAGCTCGGTGGCTTGGGCGAGACGGTGACTTCGTCAATGTTCGCCAGCCAAGGCTGCCAGCGGGAGCCCTGTGTCTCCACCGCAGTGCGGATGCCGTTCTCCCGCAGCAGGGCAACCAATCCGCCCAGCGAAGCGAGCAGGGCGGGATTACCGCCAGAGATAGTAACATGGGAGAAACGGGTGCCGCCAACGCGGTGCAATTCTTCCCATACATCCTCTGGCGTAATCATTCGAATCAGGTCCTTGCCACTGCCGTCCCAGGTAAAGGCCGAGTCGCACCAGGAGCAGCGATAATCGCAGCCGGCGGTACGAACAAACATCGTTTTTTGTCCGATGACCATGCCTTCGCCTTGAACCGTCGGACCAAAAATCTCCATCACGGGAATACGAGCCTCTTTGCGAGATCCCGTCTCATTCACCTGCTGTGTCACACTACTCATCGATCATCCACTCCCGTCTCACTTCCGCGTAACTGGTGGGTGTCTCGAAGAGTCGGACAAACTCCGTCCGTCCACCATCGGTCAGCCCGGCATAGGGTTCCGTCTGGAGCGCATGTTCCATCTGTTCGAATAGCCAAACGACCATATTTTCAGCCGTTGTATTCATTAAAGGAAGTGTCTCGTTGAGGTATTGATGATCCAGATATCCCTCAATCTGAGTTTTCCATATATTTTTGATATGTCCAAAATCAACCGTCAGCCCGGTTTCACCCGGATAACCGCTGATCCCAAAAATAACTTTATACGTATGACCGTGCAGGTTCTTGCACTTGCCTTCATAACAATGCAGATGATGTGCTGCGTCAAAGGTGAATTCTTTGCTTACAAGCACACGCTTGCGGTGATAGCGCAGCTGGGTGGGTAGAATATCTTCTCCGATGCGTTGCAGATGCTCTACAATACGGAATGTTCCGGGCTCTCTCATCGTACATCCACTCCCGTAGATCCGGCAGCACGTTGTTGTACATAACGATCCAGTCCGGCTTTGCGCAGTTTGCAAGCAGGGCACTCTCCGCATCCATCGCCGATCACGCCGTTATAACAGGTCAAGGTACGCTCGCGGACATAATCAAAAGCACCGAGATCATCGGCCATCTTCCACGTTTGGGCTTTGTCCAGCCACATGAGCGGGGTATGAATGACAAATGGATAGTCCATTGACAGGTTAAGCGTCACATTCATCGATTTTACAAATGAATCCCGGCAATCCGGGTATCCGCTGAAATCCGTCTCACATACACCTGTAACCAGGTGACGTGCTCCTTTTTGCTTGGCCATAATGGCCGCAAAACTGAGGAACAGTAGATTCCGTCCATCTACAAATGTACTCGGCAGTTCGCCTTCTTCATGTGTAATCTCCACATCCGTGCGAGTGAGCGCATTGGGGGCAAGCTGATTTAACAGGCTCATATCGAGTACCATTTGCTGTACGCCCAGATCACGAGCGATCTCGGCTGCACATTCAATCTCCAGCTTGTGGCGCTGACCATAATCAAACGTAACGACCTCTACTTCGGCAAACTGTTGTTTGGCCCAGAACAGACACGTGGTACTATCCTGACCGCCGCTGAATACAACGACTGCTTTTTCTTCGTTCAACATAAAAAAACCTCTCTATCTTCTTGAGATCAAACCATGCACATAGGCATAGAGTGTCGGAAGAACAGAGAAGTTCATGAACTGGCATCCATCAAAAAACACACCTTCTCGATAACCGCTTCAAAAAAGCAGGCAAGAGTAAGTGTCCTTAGTTTTTTACGTACATGATTGCATGGTGACCGCAACGTGTACGCAAGACTTATACTGACCATCACATGGTCAAGTCTTATAGAGGGAGTTCGCGAACCTCTCCCATGCCACAGGCATGGATTTTCTTCTTCAATTGTCTGAACCATTATAACATGAAACGGTGTGGTGACCACCCCACTGGAGCATAGTGGCAGCTAATTGGTCGGCTCCATCAACTAACAGCTTATTTGATCAGTTTATTTGATCAATACATTGCCGAAAGGGATCACTTCTTTCAGAATTCGTTTGAACAGTCCCTCATCGTTAAGATCCTGTTCCAAGCGGTGATTCTCACGTCCCGCCTGAAAGAGTACAGATCCATGTCCTGTCATCTTCCAATGATAATTCATATGCTGACTGGCAAGGTTGTTACCATATACGGTGAGTTCCAGATGTGCATTTTCGGGATAGGCAATAATGCTACCAGCATCCACATAGAGCGGCGCTGTTGGGTGAAGTTCCTGTTGGCAGACCTGACCTTGAGTGAGCAATCCGATTTTGCCTTTGCCGGAAAATTTCATTTTCACTGCATCACGGGTGATTAGCATGTTTTTGATTTTCTGAATTTTGGTATGCATGGTTACACCATCAGAGTAGAAGAACAGGTGGCGGAAGTCATAGAGCAGATCACTGTCCTCCGTGAGCTCCACTTCCTTCATCGTGAATCCGGGAGGCAGGGCAGCCACAAATTGGCAAGGTCCGGTGATTTCGGATTTAATCAGCTTTTTTTTGCGATATATGCCCGTGATATTCATGAATTTATCATTGCGACTCCCACTCGGACCGCGGAAGGCCACAATTTGCTGCGGATGCAAAATATGAAGTCGGTCATCTTTAATCAGTGAAAATGTGACGACTTGTCCTGCTCCGCCTGCTTCAGCATTGTTCAGGTGTATGTTCATGCAGTTGCTCCTGTTCTTTTATACTCGGCCGGAACGGCGACGCATTCCCCAGCGCATCACACGAATCAGAACAAAGTAACCCAATATGAGAGAAACGACAGTGATGATCGTCGTCTGAATTCGTTTGGTGGTAGCTGCTTTGGCATTCTGGTCATCCTGTAATTCACTTACCATTTCAGTGAGTTTTTGGTTCTGAGCGAGCAGTTGTTCGTTCTGGGTCTTAAATGCTTCGACATTGGCCTGGGCTTGTCCCAACTGAGCAGACGTTTGATTTAATTGCTCCATCGTTTGCTTATAACTTTCCTGCAGAGCGTTCACTTCTCCGGGCAATTCGGAGACTCGCTCCCATCCGCTGTATATATCCGTAAAAATATTGGCACTGGCTGCACTTACTGTCGAAGCGATCGAAACGGTAAATAGAATGCATGTGGTGAATAACACCCGAATGAAATAACCCTGCATGGATTTTGGCATCGTTAACACCTCTTTCTTCGGTTAGATAGATCAATCGCCGAGTTCGTCGTATATTGTTGAAATACGGCTCTTACATTATACGTCAAAACCGGGACGATGGGTTCAAGATGATATCGTTTTATTACCCGAAATATATAAAATTATTTAGGAACAGGGCTGTTTAGCTTACAAATCTGCGGGGTAATAGAACGATAGGCAAGCATACCGGACCGTTTTACAGATCTTTTACTTCAGTTCCGGGTGCATGCTATTCACAAATGCGCAATTTAATGAACGATACCAATATATCCGATTGAATATAAGATCGTGAACATGAAGGAGTAGAAACATTATGTATACAGCAGATCAGAACACATCAACCAAAACGATTATGATCACTGTTAATGGAGAGCCAGTAGGGCGTAAGCTGGTCATTGACAGTGTCACCTATGCACCGGTAAACGAAGTAGATGGTGTACAATATTTACACAAAATGGTAATCGATCATCCTACTGTTTAATTTGGGACTTGTCATAGATAAGTGATTGATAAGCTTGGCATAATGCCAGGCTTTTTCGTCGTATATTGTCGTATTGAGACGGATTTAGGGATATAAAACTAATATATTGGAAAAATTTAATGAGAACATGTGTTCCGTGACAATATAGTGTCCATTCACCCTGATAACTTAGAAGATAATACACATAAATCGGGGGAGAGACTACCAGTGAACTCAGTCTTTGAAGTATCTTATTCGTGGAATAAAGAGGCCATACCGACAGGGGGAGCCGACCCCGTATATATGATGGTAGAGTGGCGTAACGGTGCCCCTGCCAAAAGACTTAGGAAAATAGCACCCAAAATTGTATCAAGAGATTTGGAACTTTTGCTCAAACCGGAATATGGAGTACAGCTAAAAGGCATTTATGGATGTCGTTCCAAAGAAACGGATATTGGCTGGTTATTGAGGCTTGGGGATATGTACAAGGGAGAAAGTAAACAAATTTTGCTTGAATTCGTCATGGGACCCCGTGTATCAGGAAAAGCTGCCGTATGTTCAGCCTACTGGAGCACAAGGAAGTTGAAGCAAAGTCAACGTGTATTGTTACGAAGAGAACAGTTGTATATTCAGTACACCAGTCATCTGGGCATGCTACGACAGCCGGAAGATCCCAAGGTGGAGAAGACGATCAAATTAAGTGAAACCGTGCCCCTGATCAAACAAGCCCTGCGCGCCTACGAAAGAGGCCGGGTTCAAGAGGGAAGTAATATGTTACGTCGTCATGCTGATGCCTTGTTAATTGAAGCTGCGCGGAAGCAAGATCTGGACTATTACGCGGAAGCCGAGATCGTTGAAAAGTTGCGTTATCACTATGAGATCACGTTTACAACAGGATATCATGATCGTGAAAAAAAGATATTAGGGGAATAGGGTTGATTTCAGGTGGTAACGGTATAGAGAGAGTCTACATATTTGAAGGTGAAGTTTAGGAGAAGGTCGAATGTATGTATCAATATCATATTAAACAATGGATGGAGTTGTATCAAATTTATTGAAACAACATCGTGGAGGGTCCGGCAAAATGACAGACCGACTAATCCGATTAATGCGCATTATAACGCTGGTGCAGGCGAAGCCAGGCATACTGGCACGTGAGCTCGCCCAGCGATGCGAGACGACGGAAAGGACGATATACCGCGACATGGAGGCCCTCAGTGCAATGCATATCCCGATCGCCAATATGGGACACGGGCAAGGGTACATGTTTATCAGCCAATTTGCCATGTATCCGCTAAATTGGTCTGATGAAGAAGCCCAAGCCTTCATGCATCTTGCTGAAGTTATGGAGAATATTCGTCCTTTGCTGAAACCTGCTTTTGAGAGCGCTTATGAGAAAGTGGTTGCTGCGAGTCAGAAAAACAAAACAGAACGAGTGGAATGGTCGGAGCAAATTAGTGGATTGTTCAAAGCGGGATTGCCCGCATGGCAAAATGAAAACAACGATTCGCAGAATCAATCCATGATTACCCTGCTTCAGGCTGGCATTTCACAGAACACCATTGAAGGGGAGTATCTGTCTCAAGGTAAAAAAGGGATCGTACGTATAGATCCTTACTGTCTTATCCCTCGTGAATACAGATTTGAGCTGTTAGGGTATTGTCACCTGTCGGAGAAACTTCGAATATTTCAGGTGAGCCGGCTGCAAAAGATACGAATATTGCCACGCACGTTTCGCAAAGAGGATTATCTGATGCAATCGCACTTCCGCATTCCTTGGGCATACGAGGGAAGTACGGAGTGGACTGCGTTCAAAATTCGATTTGCACCCCATGCTGTGGAGCGTGTGATGCAGGAGCAATTTTTTTTACGACCCATCCTAACCATTGAACCGGAAGGTAGCCTGTTATTTGAAGCCATATTAAGTGATGTTGACGAATTTCTTGTATGGATATCTAAATATGGACCTGATGCGGAAATTCTCGAACCGGAGATCTGCCGCATCAAGATGAAAGAACGTCTAAACTATTGGCAACAAATGTACAATAAAAGTTGAGATTAGAATGCCACCTATCCTAAGCCAAAACACGATTAAGTACTGTGCTGTGGACGGTTACTCTTTGGTTTTGAAAAGGCTTGCCAGATTGCCAAATGGAGATTCTTTTTCTTCATCTTCTGTGGAGCTGGAATAAACCACCTTGGATGTAATGCCCTCATCATCGGCTGCACAGTTGTTTTCCAGAGTGAATCGGTCAAATTGATGCATAAACACCTTGGCTGTATTGATGGCATCATCCAAGGCACGGTGCTGGGTACCATCAAATTCAATTCCGCAGATTTCAAGAGCCTGAGCGAGTCCGAGTTGACGGAACTTGCCTTCTTTACGAACGGTGCGAGACCATTGTTGCTGGAGATCGTTATGATTGGTGATCCAGGCCACATCAAGTTGATGGGTGCGACAATGAGAGATCAGTTTGCTACGGTCATCGGGTCCCCAGGAACACATGTAATAGGGGTCACTTCCCATCCAGGCGATGAATTGATTCAGTGCTGCCGGAAAAAGTGGGGCTGCATCAATATCTTTCTGCGTGATACCTGTAAACTGAATCGTGTCAGTGGAAAGAACAGACTTATTGGAAGGACGAACATACGTATGGAACGTATCCGTTACGACCAATCCATCCGCACTTTCCGTAACTTTGACGGCACCGATATCAATAATTTCAGAAGAATAGCGAGTATTGCGGCTTACTGTGAATTCAAGATCATATATGATATATGGCATAGGACAAGCTCCTTTATCGATTAATACCTGTGATAGATTTCTATTTCTCTATATTACAGGGAACGTGCTGCCATGTCAGCCATCGCCAGAGAATTCATTGTAGTCAGGATGAACGAACAGTCTGAGTGTTTAATGATCTTTCTAATGCATTTCCGGTTTTGGTAAGTCTTTACTTCGCCAAAAGTGGTCGTTATAATGAGGAAAGTTAGGGACTTTCCTGTGTTTTGTTTGTATTTATGGCAACTTAAAAATAGAATTTTCCGTCTTATTATCAAAACTTCCTAACACGGTTTGAAGTGTTGGGGAGTTTTTTATTATTTATAGCATACTCATGTAGGAAAGGAGGAAAAGTTAGTCGGTTGTTGGTATAACAGTAATAAAACTACTTCACGAGTTAGTATTATTGAATTTAAAGTACATATGGAGGTTTGTTTCTTTGATTAGTAGAAAATTGAAAATAACAGCAATTATAGCCAGTGTGTTTATTGTTTTAATGAGCGCTGCATATGGTGCATTCTATATTTGGAACAAGAATTATAAATTTAATAATAATTATGTATGGCAGCCTTTGGAGGACGTGCAATCTACACTAAACCTGAAAGATTCCTATAACGTTATTGTAGCCGGAACGGATCCGGAAGGTATTACTGCTGCCTTATCAGCTGCCCGTAATGGGATGCGTGTATTGCTGGTAGAAGCAAGAGATCGCAACATGTTGGGAGGATTGTTGACCGAGGGAGGCCTTAATACACTGGATCTAAATTATTCCCCTGAACAACCGCAGTTATTGAGTAGTTTGCGGCAGCCTGACTTTTTGAACAAAGGTATCTTCCAGGAATGGTTTGACCAGATCGAGGGTAGTTCATTTGATACCAACACAGCGGCTAACATTTTCTATCGGATGGTTCGTTCTGAACCTAATATTGACCTGTTGATGAATGTTAAGGAATTAGTCCCCCTTACTGAACAATCTACGGGAGATCACACGACAATAACGGGTATGAGCATAACTAAAGAAGATGGAACAACTGTTCAGATTGCAACCCGCTCCATCATTGATGCAACGCAAGATGCGGATATTGCAGCCGCTGCAGGAGTTCCATACTCCATAGGTAGACAAGATATTGGAGATGGTAAATCCAAAATGGTCTCTACGCTTGTATTCAAGTTAAGCGGTGTTACTGATGAGGTATGGCAAAAGTTTAGGGAAAGAGAGGGAACCGGGGTTGATAAGATGAGTGCTTGGGGGTACGGTGATGCTAGAAAATATGAATCCTCCAATCCACAACATATTAAGATTCGAAGTCTGAATATCGGAAGACAAAATGATGATACAATCTTGATTAATACGATGCAAATCTTTGGGGTAGATCCGTTAGATCCGATATCTGTGAAAAAAGGTCTGGAAATCGGGCGTAAAGAAGCCCCACTAATTGTTGATTTTCTGAAGAAAAATTATGATGAATTTGCAGGGCTAAAATATGCTGGAACAGCAGACGAGCTTTACGTGAGAGAATCACGTCATATCTATGGCGAGTACCGATTAACATTAGCTGATGTCATGGAAAATCGTGATCATTGGGATGCTATTGGATACGGCTCATACGATATTGATATTCAGAGCACGAGTGTTGGAAATCCCGGCACGATTATGTTGAGTCCGATTCAATATGGTGTACCTTTTCGCTCGCTTGTACCGCTAAAGGTTGATGGTTTGCTCGTCGTTGGACGTGCAGCAAGTTTTGATACAATCCCACACGGTAGTGCAAGAGTTGTCCCACTGGGAATGGCAGAGGGAGAAGCAGCAGGAGCGGCGGTCAAGCTGGCATATATCCATAAGGAGTCCTTCCGCGAACTCTCAACTTCCGAAGAGCGAGCATCTGAACTACGTAAGATGCTGGAGAATCAGGGGATGGATCTGAAAGTACATCGTTTCGAACAGCCTGATTATATGGAGCATAAGGATTACAAGGGATTGCTGGCTGCAGCGAGTATGTATATGACTTCAGGCAATTATAATAACGATGGTTGGGAACTGGATAAAGGAATGAATCCAGAACGATTTTTAAGTAAATTGAAAAGAATGCAAGCGATGTTTCCAGAAGCCTACACAGGTAGTGCTGACCAAGCTCTAGCAAATATGGAGAATGCCGTAACCCTACCTTTAACGTTGGATCAGGCTACGTATATGTTATGTCTGGCAATGGGATCTTCAGAAACGGAAACTTCACTTGAACAGGCACTTGCTCATTTGCAAACACAAAACTTTATAAGTGCCGACACGCTTGCTGGCATTGCTGACAAGAACAATCTTACCAATGGGGATGCGTTTATGCTCATTCGTGATGTAGTGGAGTATTATTCTGGAGTTGTATTCGACTAATTGGTTGACAATTACTTGTAAATGAACTAATGTGGTCAAAAATGATAACAGCGTTATAACGAGGACATGATTGTGCAAGCCAGCTTCAACAGAGAGGGAACAGTGTGGTGCAAGGTTCCTGTAGCTGCTTCATAAATTCCTACCTCGCGAGCTGCGGAAGAGAATGCCCATACAGGGTTGCAACCTCCGCCGGCAGGGCCCGTTATGCCCCGTAGGACTGCATGTTCCAGATCGCATAGGTTGCGAACGGATTAATTTGCAGTTAAATAAGGGTGGTACCACGACACATTCGTCCCTTGACGGATGTGTCTTTTTGCTGTTTATGCGCCGTATTTGATAACAAAAAAGGAAGATTAGGAGTGTGTTATGATGCGTCAAAGTGAAATGCTTGTCCCAACATTACGTGAAGCGCCAGCGGAGGCAGATGCAGCGGGACATCGCTGGTTACTGCGTTCCGGCATGATTCGCCAACTGGCAGCAGGGATATACAGTTACCTGCCCCTTGGACGGCGTATATTGTTAAATGTTGAACGGATCGTTCGTGAAGAGATGGATCGTGCGGGATGTCAGGAAGTGTTACTGCCGATTATGCAGCCTGCGGAGTTGTGGGAAGAATCCGGAAGATACACACAGTATGGTCCCGAATTGATGCGTCTGAAGGATCGTCATGCACGGGAATTTGCTCTTGGACCAACACATGAGGAAGTCGTAACCGCTTTAGCGCGGGACGAGGTGAGCTCGTATCGTAAGCTGCCATTCACCCTGTACCAGATCGGAACCAAGTTCCGGGATGAGCGCCGTCCTCGATTTGGATTGTTGCGTGGACGTGAGTTCATCATGAAGGATGCGTACTCTTTTGCTTCGGACTGGGAAGAGCTTGATCGGACTTATCAGGCGATGAACACGGCGTATAGTCGCATTCTGGAGCGTTGTGGTCTGGACTATATCCGTGTTGAGGCGGACGCGGGAACGATTGGCGGTCAAGGGGAAACACATGAGTTCATGGCTCTTGCTGATGTGGGTGAGGACACAATTGTAACCTGCAAACATTGTGGATATGCTGCAAATCTGGAGAAAGCGGGCTATCAGACTTCTGGAGATATGGAGAAAAAAGAAGGAAGCTTGGAAGTTCCAGCTGATTCTGCGAGTGCAGACTCCGCGCTTCAAACGGATCAACATTCAGGAGTGGAAAACGTAGTACGTATCTCGACACCTGGCGTTCGTACGATCGCAGAGTTAACCACTTTTGTGGGCAAAGGTGCTGAACATATGATCAAAACGCTGCTTTATGTGGCGGATGGTCAGCTCGTCGCTGCGCTTGTGCGTGGAGATCATGAACTGAATGACATCGCATTGAAGCAGGTGTTGGGGGTAGAGGAACTGATCCTTGCAGACGATGCAGCCATTGCGGCACATCCAAATCTGAAGGTAGGATTCCTGGGTCCGATTGGACTAAATCTGCCGATGGTGGTGGACGCTGACGTGGCAGTGATGAAGAGTGCAATTACAGGAGCCAATGAAGTGGATGTGCATCTTTCCGGTGTACGCCCAGGGGTTGATTTTGCATTGGAGCGAGTAGAACGAATCCGCTTTGCTGCGGAAGGGGATGCTTGTCCAACATGTGGATCGCCACTTGTGTTTACCAAAGGCATCGAGGTTGGCCATATTTTCAAATTGGGGACAAAATATAGTGATGCCATGGGTGCTTCATTCCTGGATCGTAATGGTCGCCAGTGTGCGCCAGTCATGGGGTGTTACGGCATTGGCGTATCCCGCCTGATGGCCGCTATAGCTGAACAATATGCAGGAGATGACGGCATTAGTTGGCCGGCTGCTGTGGCGCCATATGATGTGCATCTGATTACAGTAAGTTGGAAGGATGAGCAGCAGCGTCAGCTTACCCTTGAACTGGAGCAACAATTGATCGATGGCGGTTACACGGTATTGGTTGATGACCGGGATGAACGTCCAGGTGTGAAATTCAAGGATGCGGAGCTGATCGGATTGCCTGTGCAGATCGTTATTGGCCGAGGAGCAGCCGAAGGACAGGTCGAACTGGGATCACACGCACTAGTAGCATCAGGTGAATCGAAACGAATCGGGTTGACTGCACAGAAAGCTGTGCTTTATGTGAAGGAACAGCTCACTTCCTAAACTCAGTGGATTCGTTAATTATATGAGTTCATATAATAGTACCGAATATGATGCGGTAGCTGATTTTGATTGCTGAAATTCCAATGAGAGCATGAAAAAGAGGGCTATAGGCATACAATTTGGTAGGATTTTATGAGTGATATCATACGAAATAACTATATTTGGATAGTTGTATTTAGTATACAAATGATTTTATGATTAAGGATTTGAAGATGATCATACCCAGGCGGATTTATGTGCAAGTATGCAATGTTGAGAAGATAGAGATGTCGAAATAAAAGTACAATAACCGCATGAACACGGTCATTCCGGAGAGTTTTTATATAGTTCGGTGTGGAAGGCACATGATGAAGTTGGTCCGTAAAGGCCAGGCTGGGATTTATTTTTGCCTCAGATGATTGTCAGGATCAGCAGGATATGTCCACAGGAAATGTTCAAGTATCTGATATGGATTGATGTTTAAGAACGGAGATACAAAAGGGTGTCCCCTTAACCAGTAATCTGGCTTTGGGGACACCCTTTTAGTTATGACAAGATAGATCGGTATGTTGATGCACTATAAGCGGTCATGCCTATATGCACTTTGCTTTGCTGAGCTTAAGAAGCTGCAGGCAATTTCAATTGTTGACCTGGATAAATCCAGTGTGGATTTTTGATATTGTTCAGCTTTTGCAATGCCTGCCAAGTTGTGCCGTATTGTTTGGAGATAGAGTACAGGGAATCTCCGGATTTCACAACATGCAGTTTGGCTGGAGCAGGTTTACTTGGTGTTGGTTTAGATGGTTTTTCCGGTTTTGGTGTTTCTGGTTTTGGCTTGGTTGGAACTGGTGTTTCTGTTGCCGGAGTTTCCGGCTCTACTGCAGGTTTTACCGCTTCACTGATCCGACCATCTGTTTTGATGTCTACAGCGCCAAGCTTCTGCATGTAATTGATCAATGCCTCGTCCAGCGCGCCATACATACCCGTAGTTGGATATTTGGCAAACATGGTATATTCGTCACCACCAACAGCTGTGAAATCATTCGTTGCCAGTGTATACGTTGCTTCCGGATCAAGGGCTTTATCGCCCACGGTTACGGAATGTACACGGCTACCTTCTGCAGCGGAAGTATCGATTTTGAACTTGATACCAGATACTTGCGGGAATCCACCGCTTGGTTCAGGGTAGGAAGCTACACCGACTTCAAGGGCTGCCAGAATATCGGACCCTTTCACTTCAAGGGTTACTACTTGATTACCAAAAGGAAGCACTGTGATGATATCACCTTTGGTTACGATCCCTTTTTCGATGGAAGCACGGATACCACCACCGTTAGTCAGTGCAATATCGGCTTTGCTGACATCACGAATGGCATCTGCAAGCAGGTCACCCAGGTTAGTTTCACCTGCACGTACCTGTTCACGTTTACCATCCAGCAGAATAGCTGTATTGGCTACTTCTTCTTTCAAAATAGGTTCTTGTTCTTTTTGAATGGAGTTCACGAGAGTCGCGACTTTCTCATTTGGTTTGATGTCTTTTGCTTCCGTTTCATCAATTAATGTTGCTTGTTTCTTTGTTACTTTACCACCGTCTACCCATAGATCGATGACACCTACATAGTTGGTGTATTCTCCTGCACTTGCTATCAATGTTCCGTTATCGGATACAAGGCCATCTTGCAGTACAGTGTGACTGTGACCATCGATGAATACGTCGATGCCAGGGACTTCTTTAACAACTTTAAAGCTAGTATCGGTGCTGGACGCGTCTTGTCCAAGGTGTCCCAGTACAACAACAACATCTACTTTGCTGCGGATTTCGTTTACCAGAACTTTAGCTTCCGCAGATGGATCTGTAATATCAAGACCTTCTACGTTTTTTGGATTCGTTTTGTACAACGTTTCCGGTGTAGTCAAAGCGATGATACCAATCTTCACGCCATCTACTTCTTTAATGAGATAAGGATCGAAGAGACGTGTTCCGTCTTTTTTCTTCACATTGGCACTCAGCATGGGGAAGTTCATCATGTCTGCCAGTTCGATCAGACGATCTGAACCATAGTTGAATTCGTGGTTACCCGGTACGATGGCTTGGTATCCCATTTCATTCATGACTTTCACGATGCTCTCACCATTCACAAGAGTGGCAAATGTTGTACCATGCACAGCATCTCCAGCATCGAGCAAGAGTGTGTTCGGGTTTTCGCTACGATATTTGTCAGCGATTCCAGCTACTTTGGCAAAACCCATAGCAGGTGAAGATTCAACTGCACGGGCATGCGCATCATTCGTATGTAGAATGGTAATGTGTTTACCTGTGCCCGGAGTGGTATCCGTTGCAGCTGCGGCAATACCTACACTGCCAAACAGCAAACAGACCGTTAGCAGAAGTGAAACGTAATTCTTCCAGATTTTCATATGATTCCGAAACCTCCCAAAATAATAATCTACTTGAGCATTTACACAGCTCAAATAGTATTTTAACAGACTATTATTAGGAAATCTCGCGAATTACGTAAAAATAAGTAACCTGAAAGTGACATGTAAATCTGCTGTTGGAAAATATAATCTTTGGAAAGAACGTATGTTCTTAAAGTGTGTAAAAAAAATGCTGCGCTTCACGCGGCAGTCCGGTACGCAAACAAAATTTCTCCAAAGATTCATCCGGTTCAGGCATCACTCCGGAGGTCAGCAATTGAATGGCAAAACGGTTAGCCTGTCTTTCCAGCTTGCCTGGAGCAAAATAGGAATGTTCCTCCAGAAAGAATCGATTAATCCCTTTATGAAGTCGGTCGTGTCCAAGCTCATGGGCGCACACGAACCGTTGCCACTCCGGCGGCAAATCATTGTGTATGACGATAAACCTGCGCCGGAGCTTGCGAAAGTACAGTCCCTTGGTGGACTTCCCCAAATTGGTGAAACGAATCTGTATTCCAACCGCGCGGGCAATGCTGAACGGGCAGTTGGTCCGGTGTTTTCGAATCAGCTTTGTTACGATGTCATCCATATGATCTCACCTGCTGCCTTATTAAATTCAGTGGGTCATGCCTCATGGGCGATTGTCCGATTCGTCTGTCTTTTTGCGTTTGTTCATCTGTTTGGCTTCCCAGAACAGACCTGTCAGCACATCCTTGATTCGTTTCTTGTCCTCTTCATCGAGTGGAATACCATCAAACATCAGATCATCATCGTCCTCCAGCATCTTTTTGAAATCACGACGGTCTTTGTATGTAGCCCATTCCGGTACGTCCTGAAGTTCAGCGGCACTCCCTGGTTCAATATAACCAGCCTGCTTCATCATCTCTGTATAGGGCACCGAGAGTGCATCTGAAATCTTGCGGATGGTCGCTGGTTTTGGCACACCCCGGACCCCATTCTCAATACGTGAAATTTGTGAGTTGCTTATTCCAGCTGCTTCGGCGAGCTGATTGATGCTGTATCCCTGTTGCTCGCGCAGTTGTTTCATATAAGGACCAAAAGCGTGCTCCACAATTATGCCAACTCCTTCGATTCGTACAAGTGCTTGAGTTATAAAGAAGGCAGTTGGATGGGGGAGGTAGGTGTGCGTTCAATGCCCGTTTCGGATTCGGATCGTTCTTTTGATCGCTGTTATCCCCAGATTTCCTATTTCCCTCTCTAAAGGGAGAAATCCGGGGATAAAGGCGAACGCTTCGCTTCTTCAGAATCGATTCCGTCTCCTTCACTGCGTATGCGCGTGATACACACCTAAGTCCCTTCCCTAAAAATCTCAGTGGCTTCTTTATAAAAATCAAATGACTTGTACGGAAGTTCATTAATTAAACAGTACTATAACGTATATATACCATTAGGTAAAGAGATATGAAACAATTATGCCAAAAGGCATAGGAAATGAGAGCGAAGGTTTTATTTTATCGTTAAAACGAACCAAAATGGAGGTTTACTCCGATCTCCAGAAAGTGGTATCCTCAAATAGAAATACGAACACTATACGAACAAAATGTAAAGTTGAGGCAGAGCGTGTGTTTTGTAATCACCTTCTTGAAAGTGGAATTCCCCCGGATTATAGCGGTTTGGAGTGATTCCAAAAGGCAACAGGGGAAAATTGAAAAAATGTCGTTACTTTTTTAGGGAACTGGACAACTCTATGGATAAGAGCGTTTTGCCATCGTTCACGATTGCAAAACAATTTCATGTGAAAAATTGAATGAGTGATATGAGTTGAGAAATGAAATTGCTAAAGATGAAGTGGTTGCATGTTTAACTAGGTTGTCTGTCATCGGAGTGATCATGCGAAACTATTAGAAATTTATTTTATAAAGAATACTAAAGGAGGAAGATAAATATGGAATTGATGCTGCCCGAATTGGACCGACGCAAAACGCAAACAGCTGTTGAAGCTGCGCTGGAAAAATACCGAATCTATAAAACCATTGCATTTGAAGAACGAGAGGTTATGGTGACGGCAAGTTACGCCGAGCGTTTCCACGGTGCAACCAATGTGACGGGGGATTCCACGGCGAGAACGGCAATCTACAATGTGGACTTGCAGCGCGCGCGTCAGGCATATTGCGATACGATTGATTTTGTTGTATCCCGGCTGAGTGAAAAGGAACGTGTACTCGTCTGTGAACGATATCTGAAAGACGATGATGTGTTTGACTATAAAGTGTATAACCATGTGTTTGACCCGCCTGTCAGCAAGGATACGTATACGAAGATTCGTACACGTGCTTTCTACAAAATGGCGCTGGCTCTGTCAGATCGAGGTCTGATTAATATGGAGCCTTTGTCTGTGTCCCGCAAAGAGCGACAGAAGCTGGGCTGAGTGAGCGATTGAAGAAGTTGATCCTTTAATATCCAAGGTGGATTGGTTACAATAGTTGAACAAACCACAGTTGGTACAGCCAAAGGAGAGAAGTCTGCGATGTCGGAAGAAGTCGGAATGCAGGAAATGATCACGTTGAAGACAATCGCGGAAACGCTCAATACGTCCAATAATCTGAACTTAATGCTGGATACCGTGGTCGGCAAATTACTGGAGTTGACCGGATTAACGGCAGGCTGGATGTTTCTGATTAATGAACGTGGAGACTATACCTGTGTTTCGGATTACAATCTGCCCCCGGCATTACTGCGTGAAGATAAAGAGCCCATGCGAACGGGTACCTGCTGGTGTGTGAACCGCTTTAAGGACGGTCAACTCAATCATGCGGTCAACATCATTAACTGTAAACGGCTGGAGGATGCGGTGGAATTCCAATGGGGAGATACCCATGATATTACCCACCATGCAACCGTCCCGTTAAGGTCAGGTGAGAAGATGCTCGGCCTGCTCAACGTGGCTGCACCAGCCAAGAAACATTTCAGCGACAGTGAACTGGCGCTGTTACAGGGCGTGGCGTACCAGATTGGTAGTGCGGTAGAGCGGATGAGATTGTATCGCACGGAGCAGCGACGAGCTGATCTGTATGCCAAGCTGGGGGAGTTCAGCACGGCCTTGGGTCTTGCAGTGAACGAATGCACCAATTCTGAGGCTTTTTGTTTAAAAGTTGTACAGCTGCTTGGGCAGCATTATGATTGGCCTTTTGCTACAATCATTCAGCAGAAAAACGGAATGTTCGTTTTGCAGGCAGCCTATGCAAATGATACGGTTCGAACGTTATCAGGTACTCCGTTATCTTCCGAAGTGACGAGCCACATTAACCATGTAATCAATAGTCATCGTGTAACATCTCTGTCTGGGACAGAGATCGCTGAAATATTTACCCTGTGCAAGCCTGACCAGACTACGAATTCCATTGCCTCGGGAATTGCTGCTCCACTTCCGTACCATACGCCGGGAGAAACGGGAATTCTGGTGATCGGAATAGGAACATCAGGTCCTGCACAGGCGGACCGTGAAGTGCTGGAGGCATTGGCCGAACATATTGCGGCCTCATGGGAGAGTCTGAAGCTGGCGGAGAATCGCCGCGAACTTGCACGAATGGAAGAGAGAAACCGGTTGGCTCGCGATCTGCATGATTCGGTTAATCAGATTTTATTTTCACTATCGTTAACGGCTAAAGGTGCGGAAAGTATGTTATCCGGCTCCGAGCAGTTGCTCCCGGCAACGGAAGCGTTGAAGGATATTCGGGCTTTGTCTCAGGAGGCTCTCAAGGAAATGCGCGCATTGATTATGCAGCTCCGTCCCGCGGGACTGGAAGCAGGGCTGCTCCATGCACTACAGGAATACGGCACCAGCCAGGGTCTTCAAGTGGTGACGAATCGGACGGGAATGCGGTCTTTACCACGTAATATAGAAGAAGCATTGTGGCGAATCGGACAGGAAGCGCTGAATAATGTACGGAAACACGCGGATGTTCCTTCTGCTGAGGTCACCCTCAAGTTAAGTAATCATGAAGTGGTGCTCACTGTCACAGATCAGGGAAAAGGTGGTGCGAACAGGCCAAAAGCGTCGTCTGGAAGCTCCCTTGGCCTGTCCATTATGAAGGAACGGGCTCAATCGCTCGGAGGCAACTTAGAAATAGTGAGTTCTTCCCGTAAGGGAACGACAGTAACGGCAGTCATTCCACTTCCGTTCGAATCTGTATAAAGTCAGGGGGAAGAAGAGATGCCGATTACGATTTTGCTCGCAGATGATCATGCGATGGTGAGACGGGGGCTGCACGTTTTTTTGACGACACAGCAAGACATGAAGGTTGTGGGCGAAGCATCGAACGGACAGGAAGCACTGGCTCAGGCGGAAGCGTTAAAACCTGACGTGGTATTAATGGATCTGCATATGCCGGTCATGGACGGAATCGAAACAGCCAGAAGGCTGCGCACGTTATTGCCAGCAACGCGAATCATTGTGCTCACCTCGTTTTCGGATCAGGATCATGTCGTTCCTGCTGTTCGCGCAGGAGTTAAAGGATATCTACTCAAGGATATTGAACCGGAGGATCTGGCTGTAGCCATTCGCAATGTGCATGCAGGTCAGGTGGAATTGCATCCTGACGCAGCAGGTCAATTGATGCATGTGATGGCTTCATCCGATTGGTCCATAAATGAACAGCAACCACAGCATATACTGACAGATCGGTCAGCAGACAATCAACATCAGGAGCCAAAGCAGAAGGGGAAATCAACTGAAGCGTCTCTTGGCGGACTGGATATGCTCACTCGCCGTGAACAAGAAGTCTTGGGGCTGATTGCTCAAGGATTGAGCAACAAGGAAATTGCAGTTCAATTGGTCATCACCGAAAAAACGGTCAAAACCCATGTCAGTCATCTGCTCGACAAACTGGGACTGGCAGATCGGACGCAAGCGGCTCTTCATGCCGTAAGAAATGGCTGGGTCGTGTGACCAATTCCGACATATGTTCATACTTAAGTCGTATAAACTCAACCTAAAGGTTGAGTTTTTTGGTATTTCAAGTTAAGTCTATCTGCTGACGATTTGGATGCAAAAGAAAGGTAAGATAAGAGTAGAAATAACAGATCGGTTGAAACATGAGAGTTTGAATTATTAAAAAACCAAGGAGAGTGACATGAATGAATATTGTTATTTTGGCAGGAAGCAATCGGAACAATGCAACCAGTACACGTCTGGGAGAGTATGCTGTGGAGATTATTCGCGGTCAGGGACATCAGGCCAGCCTGTTTGATCTGTATCAGACACCACTCCCATTCTACGCACCAGATGAAAAACAAGCGGATCATGAACATCTGGCAGACCTGAATACACGTATGCTCGCGGCTGATGCGATCATCCTGTCTACACCAGAGTATCACGGCAGTATTAGCGGTGTGCTCAAAAATGCACTGGATCACCTGAGTCAGGCTCATTTCAGTGGCAAGACCGTCCTGTCCATCAGCTCCTCTGGCGGAGCGGTGGGGGTAAGTTCGCTTTTACAACTGCAAGCGATTGTTCGCAATCTGCATGGCATCAATGCCCAGGAGTGGATATCCATTGGTGGTGCGCAGCGCAGACGATTCGAAGCGACATTTGACGGATATGAAGAGTACGAAGGCAGTCAGGATATAGAGGACCGGGTGCAGCGGGTTATTGGATCGTTTTTAAATCTGGCACAGACGTTAACAAATGCGCGGAATTCAACCATGAGTTGAGAACCAAGGAAGATGAAAAATCGGAAAAGGAAAAGAGGTTGAGCATTATGATTACTGGCATATTTGAAACACATCTAAACGTGACGGATCTGGAGAGATCCCATCATTTCTATGAAACGGTCCTTGGTTTACCTCATGCCTACGGGCAGAAAGAACGTGGGAACTCCTTCTACTGGATTGGTGGAAAAGGCAAAGCCATGCTGGGATTGTGGCAAAAGGAATCTTCCGAGGTGAAACGTCAGCACTTTGCTTTTCATGTATCTCTGGAGGATATGAAACACGCGGTGGCTCACTTGGAGAACAAAGGGATCAAGACACAGAACTTCCTGAATGATGATATCGGTGAACTGTACGTCTTCGGCTGGATGCCTGCGGTATCTGTATATTTTAAGGATCCAGATGGTCATTTGCTTGAATTCATCGCCATGCTCCCGGATGAAGCGAAGCCTGAACTCGGCATGGTGCCGTGGAGTCAGTGGGAGGAGATGCAGGAGAAAACCGTATGATGATTGAAGAATTACAGTTATATACAACACGGATGGAGGACCTCAAGCATTTTTATCGTGATACGTTGGGAATGGAGGTGTCCAATGCGACGGATCAGGCCTTCAACCTGCAGGTTGGAAGGACAAAGATGATTTTCAAAACGTGTGAAACAGATCGTGAGCCCTTTTATCATGTGGCCTGGTCGATTCCGACGAATCGGTTCAAGGAAGCGAAGCAGTGGGCTGCATCACGTGTTGTTTTAAGCAGAGAAGGAGATCGGGATGAGACGTACTCTACTAATTGGAACTCTCATTCTCTCTATTTCGAAGATCCAGCAGGCAATATTATTGAGCTGATTGCTCATCATCGTATTCAGAACGAGAGTGACCATGACTTCTCGACTCAAGATATATTACAGGTGTGTGAAGTTGGACTGGTGACGGAGGATGTTCTGTCTACGGTGAATGGGCTTCAGCAGATTGGACTCACGCGCTGGGGTGAGGTTAGTGATACCTTTGCTCCTGTAGGAGATGTGCACGGTCTGTTTATTGTGGTGAGGAAGGATCGGACGTGGTTTTTCTCCAAGCAAAAAGCACAGATCTATCCGCTGGAAGTATCCATCCGTGGCGTGGGCAAGCTTCGAATTGGCTAAAGATTGTATTCCGGGGCAAAACAGGCATATGTGGAGCATTTCCATCATGTTATAGAAGTAAACGCTTTATTTATTAATTAGGATATATAAGTTGAACTAAATTTACACGATAACGGAGAGGACAGAAAAAACCTGAAAAAGCGAAGCTGAAAGCTTTCTGAAAGAAAGCTACTTCGTAAGCATAATCTCACATTTATCACCGGATTTTCCCTTAGGAAAGGGGATCGAAAAAAAATCTGGGGATAACAGTGATTGGAAGGTTGTTCTGTCAGGCTTACAGATGATGAAGGGTGGTGGCAAGCTTGGATCGACGTTTGTTGGAAGATGGACTAGCGATTATCGTTTCCAGTCGGGAACGTACAGGAGATCTGTGGCACGCCCATTATGGGGCGGGTGCGATTGCGGCATATTTTTGGTTGCGGGAAAATCGTCTCACTGCCCTTGCCGCCGGCAGTGTTACCGCCGAAGCAAAAGCCATGCTTCGCCAGCATGGAATCAGCCCTGGTCAGACCTCTCCGATTGGTGAGATGATGCCCAGGGAAGATGCCGAGGCGTGTATTACGGACGCATTGGATCGAACGATTGGAGAACTGCACTGGGTTGGACACCAGGCCATCTACGGGGCAATCAGTCTGAAAGCTATTCGCGAACTGGATGGATGGGGTACTGCGGAGGATATTGGTCGGCTGGTTGAACTGATCGATTCATTCGATCGAACAATCCCGGGAAGATCCTGGATGAACACAACGATGAAAGAAATTCGCAGTCTGAAGCCGGAAAACAGCGATGGTTTCCCCGAGATCGAAGATCCAACGCAGTTGTCACGCCTGATTCTGGATGAGCTTGGTGCGTTCCAGACTATCTATCACGCGGAAGCGCATCATGATCTGATCGGTCATATGCTGACCTATGGACATGCGCTTAACATATTATATGAATTGGGTTATCCGGCATTATTCCACAAAGGCATTCCGCCTTTCCTTACCATGGTGAAGGCACTACGCTTAAGCCGAGATGTGGATATTGAACAGGAGATGCCGACATTGCAATCACCCGTAGACCTGCTGCCACTAGAACGGGCGGAACGATCAGTGGCGCTCCCTCATGAACTGGAATATTGGCTCACCGACAGACGTTCCCGTGACTGGAACGGAGGTCATGTATTCAAATTCCCGTTCAGTTTCTATCATCATGCCAAGAACGGGGAACCTATACCGGAAACATGGGAGAATTTTCGTTATATCATCGCGTGAGATAAAGCCAACAATATGGAACAAACGATATAAAACGAAGGATATGGAACCAACGATATAGAATCAAAATGAAGAGCACTTGCCAAAGCTGGCAGGTGCTTTTTGGTGTTCTAGCGTTAATATTCCAAGCTACTGAAAGCCGAAGCGGATCCGAATGTGTCCGGAGTTGGCAAGCTCACTGTATTCTGAATCTGCGAGACTAAGCTTTTCATGTCCGAGAATGCACCCTTCATTTACGAGCCCATGTCCTTTATGTGCGATAAACGCTCGTAATATCGTAAAAGGCGGATTGTCTCCCTTCTCATGCAGAGCTCTGCTCCAGACGGATTCGAGGTCTTCCCTCCGGTTTGCGGTTGGAGCAAAGCCTAGAGGAGTGAGAGCTAACGAATCGGAGGCGTCTTATTCAAGGATTTGAAGCGTCTACAGAAATCTGAGGAACCTGAGACACGCTATATTAGAATAAACAGCTGTTTTCGGCGGTTTTGTCAGGGCATTTAGGAAATAACGTGTCTGATGTTCCTTATCATTTAAAAAGAGGACCTGAATGCCAAATAAGACGTCCTGTGTTCTTTAGAAAATCATCTATCCATTCGCCGGAATTAGCGTGCTGGAACTTCAAGCTTTTTGGACACGGGCACCCATCATTCTAAAATCCATCATCGTATAGCTTGTTTGAATTGAAATGCACACATTAGTTTTATCCAGATTAAAACCGACAATTGTCCGCCCCGGACACGACTACATTCAGGCGTAATTCATCCCGTTTACCATCAGCGCGAGTGGGGAAAGGCGGTAAAATGGTATTATCGGATCAGCAGCAAGGAAGACACACCGACAGCTCATACGCTAACGTACAGCCGGCCAGGGGGCCGGTTTTTTAATTCGGTGATTGCATCCTTGCCCTGATCGGGTATTAAAGACTAAACAGATAACAGGAGGCTACGTGATATGAAAACAGTATTGTATGTTCCACTCGATGATCGTCCAGCGAATCTGGATGATGTGATTGTGCAAGGGAAAGCAGCCGGTATCCATATCGTTACACCGAACCTGAGTGATATTAAGAATCGTCTGGACTCGGAGAAAACCGTAGATGGCACAACGCTGCTCGGCACCTCCACGCCGGTTTATGGCAAACCGTCCAAGATTCACGACTTTATTCTGAAACATGCTGCCAAGGTCGACGGATTCATTATTTCATCCGATATGCTCGCTTATGGCGGTCTGATTGGCGGTCGTCAGCTCCGTGAAGATGGAGGAGGCGCATATCCAGAATACGATGATGAAACGACGCATTTGCTGGATGTGATTCGTGTGATCAAGCAGAAATACCCACGCAAACCCGTATTTGTAATGGACACCATCATGCGTTTGGCTACAACCTCGTTTGCAGATGGCTTGGCGCTTGATGCATATAATGAGTCCCGGGCATTGATGCAGCAACCACGTCAGACATCCACTGAGTTTGAGGATATTATCGAAGGTTATAACCTGTCCCCGGATGGAGTGGAATATGGGACAACAACCTATTTTGATAAAGAACAGTATTACAATACAAGACAGCATAAATTCAAAACAAATCTGTACATTTTGGATCAACTGGCTCGCACAGGTTATATCGATTTCCTTGCAGTTGGAGTCGACGATGCTAACACGCAGGGTGTTCAGATCAATGAAATCAAATATGTAGAAGCGCGGATCAATGAATGGCTGGGTGGAACCAATGGGCAAAATCCGGATCGAGCTATCGTCTTGCCGGATGCGGATGGTCTGGGGCACGCTTTGGTTGCTCGCATGGCTAACCAGTTGTTCCGAGGCGGGGCGAAGACACGTTACGCAGTGAAATATTTTGGTCCTCACGGCAATACCATCATTAACACGTATGAATACATGGATGTACACGAGAATGTGGTTCGTCATGTGGATATTGTAGGTGGTGTGCTTGTAGCGGATTCGGCATATCCTGAACCGGAGGTGGTGACGGATGTGGGTGCTGGCTTGGAAAATGAACAGCTAGTGGCTGTAGCAGCCGATCAAGTTGTCCCGTTTGACATGACCTCCGAACTGGATCGTATGACGAAGGGTCACCCAGGTAATTCCGGGGAGAACACGGGCATCGACATTGAGATTATCGCCATTACGGCTCTGGATCAGGTGCAGGCTGCGTTGGAGCAATTGACGCTGAATAGTGAGCAAGGTCTGCCTTCGGTGTTGATTGATTTTGTGGGTAAAGGACCAGCCAATGTTGATGTTGCCGAAGCATTGCTCAACAGTCCATATACCGGACGGGTTCTGGGTTATAGTGCATGGAATACACCAGGTAACAAGATCGGTATTGCTGTAGGTATGGGGCAGTCGAGGTACGCGTTGATTACAACAGAGAAGCATGAGCATAAGTTGCGAGATGCTATGAATGCGCATGGCTCGCTGTTGTTTAAGCGTTTTCTGAAGGATTATTACTACAAAGCGGTAGCGATTGCGGACATCCGCACATATTCCCGAGCACATGCACTGTATACCAACGTGGCTACCCTTTCGGATCAAAATATGTTGCTGTTCAACTCAGAGGAAGACTATGCCCATTTGCAAACATTGCTCCGTGATTTGATGCTGACTTATACCACGGCACTTGCGAATAAAACAGCCTTCCAGACAGGCAATGTGGCGATTAAGCAGATTTGTAATGACGAATTGTCCTATGCGACGTATGGTAGTGCGCTGCTGGAATATGGGAATCCTGATTTCATTTGGGGGCGTGCATTTGAGATTACGTTGAACCCGCAGGTTACGCTGAACTAAACTGTTATCTCACCATGGGTTCCTCATGTTTGGGATAATCACTGGTATGACTGTACTGCTTAATCTCGCCGTTGTTAAAAATGATATATTGATACTTCGCTTCGAGTTCATCCGCGAATATTACTGAGGCACCGTAAGGTGCTTCAGAACTTTTTGAGGAGTAAGTACCTTGTACTTCGATAAGCTGTTCGGGTGAGTAACCTTTCTGTTCAATCAGGTAAGTGGTTACCTGTTGTTCAGCATCATTTTTCTTGAGCGGATTACCAAGCAGTCCGAAGTAAGCCCAGCAGGATATCCCGAGTATAAATGCTAAGATGACAAGTGAAGTGATCTTGAATGTTTTACTCATAGGTATTTCTCCTTCTTTTTAGTAAGAGACAATGAATTTGATAATGAAATTTTAATATATTTGGATAAATTTATCAATTTATTAAACTTAAAGCTTACTTAGATATTCGTTAAAATGATGATTCCAGAATCGTCTTTTTTCCACCCGAACGTCTCCCTTAATCGCACCGAAGTCGTACGGAACACCATCCGCGCTAGGGATGAAAGGGTGTAAGATTATATTATCGGATCAATAACAAGGGACGCACCGAAAGCACATACGCTAATGTAAAGACCGGCCAGGTGGCCGGTCTTTTTGATGCGGTGAAGTAGTCCAGTTACTGGTTCGATAGCATTTGCTTACGATTTCAAATAGAGGAGGGTAGAAAATAAAGGTACTAATATTTCAGACTTTAAAAAAACGAAAAATGGAGGTTTTTTATAATGGCAAATATCATTGAAGTCCGTTTCGCAGCATTTATTCCTCAGGCTTGGATTGAATATATGCGTACATCTCAAGTGATAATTCAATATAATGGTAATAATAGAGATTTTACGTATAATACAGAGAATCAACCTGAGCTTTCGAAGATGGTACAGCATATGGTAGTCGATTTCAGCTCTAAGGAAATTAAATATTTTAAATCTACGGGCTCAACAACAGAAAGAACGGTCGAGATCTCCAGTGGGAAAGTATTGCGTCAGGCACACGGCCATGCTCCCGATACTGGTTTAACCATTTCTAACAAAGTGATTACAAGCTCATCTGCTTCGTTCTCACTCCGAGCTAGTGCGGCTAACCCATTAAATGGTGATGCTCCTCCAATTGATTGGGAATACTCGGTAACCGTTACTAATCAGGGTAAGGTTACAGTGAAAGGAAGACATGATGGGTACCCGGCTCATGAAATTTATAAACGAGTTGACAAGGGAACTCCTATCAGAATTTATACGCATGATCCTCGTGTAACAGGAGATACACCGCTATCCTTATTTGGTTCAATGGAAAGAGAGGTTAACAAAACAGTATAAATAAAAGAAAGCGAGCTGCCAGGTCAATGGTAGCTCGCTTTCTATCGTTTAATTTAAAAAGATGGTAATTATTAATAAAATAAATATAACAAAAGATACTAATAGAAATGATTTAGGATTTAAGCGCTTTTGCGCCACCCATATTCCATATGATGAAACAAGAGCTGCAATTAAAAAGAATGTATAAAATAAAAATCCTTCTTGAGTAAAAGGGAAACTAATACTAGCGAAATTAAAAAAACCAGAAAGGAATGGAATAATATAAACCGGAATAATTGCTACAATTGCAAATAAAATGGTTTGTGTCCAAAAAAAGTATTTATTAATCAATTTCAAAAAGAAAACGGACAAAATAAATAATAACAAGTTTACTGTGAAAAAAGTCGGTGCAGTCCAATTAATTAGTTGTCCCCAATCACTAACTTCTTCATTATACAGAAGAAACATGCTTAAAGTGTAGGCAACTATTCCTGCACAGTAGCTAGAGATCAACACCCATATATAAATTAAATCCGATTTTTTCATTACTTCGCCTCCAATCATGATATAACGCTATCACTTTATTCAATAGTATATTTTTACAGTTTATTTGTCTAGATAAATGAGAAAAAAATCACAATCTACAGTCGTCTTTTTTCCACCCGAACGACTCCCTTAATCGCACCGAAGTCGTACGGAACACCATCCGCGCTAGGGATGAAAGGGTGTAAGATTGTATTATCGGATCAATAACAAGGGACGCACGAAAGCACATACGCTAATGTACAGACCGGCCAGGTGGCCGGTCTTTTTGATGCGGTGAATGTAGTCCCGTTACTGGTTCGGTCGGAATACGACTCTGAGTTAAAAGGGGGAGTCTACTGCTGCTGCATTGTCGCTGCACGGTGTGGGCAGGTCTCAAACTTGTAGCCAAAGGGGGCGAAATGAATGTGTCTATGAGAAATGAAATTAGCACTGTAATGAGCACCGGTAAAATGAGTAAGTTCATTAAAAAAACGCTGAAACAGAAGCTCGCAGTACTTGTTCCAGATTGGGACGGTCGTGTGCTAGATGTACCTGCGTCAGGAGAAGTATTGGTTTGGCCTTGTGCCGTGGTTGCGTTTGCCGAAGAGGTGCCGAAGTCTGCCTGGGCGGGATACCGACGGATCATCAAAATCTCCCCATACGCTCGTCCAGAAGATGGTGGCGCTGAACAGGTGGAAGCTTGGTCAGCTGATCTAATCGAAGGGTTGCACCAGGTAAGGCTGGTGGATGAAGCAGGTGGAGCATTCACTTGCATCTATTTGGGTTCTTCAGATAGTGATCGGGTGGATGCAGGGTCTGGCATGCTTACGCGCAGTCTGCGGTTCGGAGTGTATGTTCCCGAAGGCTCGGGAGCTGCTCTCGCTGTAACAGGAGACGTGTGGCTAGCTGCGCTTCAAGACTGGACACAGCAAGAGCTTGGCTCGAACTGGTCGGTATATGGGGATGTCTGGCCCGGTGGATACGATATGCCGTCTGTGTTATGGCGATTGGCTGGATGCAGCACTTCTGTGGCGGGCACTTCGGCATTGGAGGTTCGACAACAGTGGATTGGGCATGTGCTAACCGATCATCCAGTACTAACACGTCAGACCGTTACTCGGTTGGCCCGGCAACTTGCAGTGCAATCTCGTCTTGCCGTCACTGAAACGGATGGCGAAGAGCACGAAGGTAACACGCGATATATCACAGTGGATGAAGTCACGGCAGATTTACAGACGGATGCGTATTTGAATGGTCAGATTCGCCTGACGTTGCAACAGCGGATTCGTCGTCCGGGTACGAATGTACCTTTCATTCGTGAAATTCACCATAGCAAAGGTATGGAGTAAACGTTAGTCGAGAGGAACCTTCTATTAGAGGTTGTTCAAAAAGCCCGCTTTTGATTACAAAGGATGCCTAACGGCATCATCAGCATCGAATATGGAATTCAGCCTAATAAGCATAAGCTTACGAAGTATGTTTCCTTCGGAAACATTGTAGTTTTCCCTACGCTCTGCTACTCCATTTCTAACTTCATCCCATCTTCTCGGTACTGAAAACCGATCTTTTTGAACATGCACTTTTAAGAGTGGTTCCAGATTATAGCTTTGAGATGATAGATGTAGCTTCAACATTATAGCTTCAAATTCATGGTTCATAGGATCGAAAATTCATAGATCAAGCTTAAAGATCAACGATTCACGAAATCAGTAGTCCAACAAATGAGGTGAGATGGCGATGGCAAGCTCAGTGAAAAAAAGCAAACAGACAGCCCCGCGGTATACACGGGCAGAACTGATGAATCATGCAGAAGCCCTCTTTGCCGTTAAGGCAGAGGTGCTGTACGGTGCGCTGTACGAAGCGGCGCAAGAGACGTTTTCCATTGAAGAAACGCAGGAACGAATTAACCAATTTATGAAAGCGAAGGTGAAGGGATAATGGCAGGTGGAAATTGGGAGCAAACAAATCGTCCGGTCCTTCCGGGCTTATATATGAATTTTCAGGCGGCAGCATCTTCGGCCATTCAAGCGGGTACGCGGGGAACCGTCGTTGTGCCGATCAAGGCCAACTGGGGTCCGGTAGGGACTTTTGTTGAAGTAGGGAGCGAAGCGGCGATTGAACGTATTTATGCGGCGAATGTGCTGGATAACGGTACGGCTTATACTTCCTTGAAGCTCGCCCTGTTGGGTGGGCCGAAGAAGTTGCTCGCTTATCGGGTAGCAAGTGCTGCGGCCAAAGTAGCTACGCTTACCTTGAAGGATAGCAGTGATGCCAATGTGCTGCAACTGGACGCGAAGTATCCGGGGGATCGTGCAAATGGATTCTACGTCACCATCCAGCCCGGTGTGATTGATAATACGAAACATGAAGTGCGTCTCTTCGAAGGTAACCGGATGTTGTATGCGCTCTTGACAGCGGATATTACATCAGCTTCTCTGGCAAAAGAAATTAACGCGGATGAACAAAATGTCTGGGTAACGGCTCAGGCGATTGGCGATGGTGCAGGTGTAGTTGCAACAATTGCGGGTGCGGCATTCAAAGGTGGCGTAAGTGGCAACGATGACCTGACCAATGCAGAATACATTGCTGTACAGGGTGCGCTGGAAGGGGAGCAATTCGACGTCTTGGCTTTGGATCAGGCGGCTGATGCACCTCTGCTTGCGAGTTTTGCGGCATGGGTGAAACGTGTACGTAGTGAAGGTAAACCGGTGGTGGCCGTATTTGGCGGTTCCGCAGCGGACGATACCTCTGCTACAGCAGCACAAAAAGCAGCAGCACGTTCGCTTGCGCTGAACCATGAAGGTGTGATTAATGTCGGTACAGGCGTGCGCCTTGGGGATGCATTCTACAGCTCGGCGGAAACATCCGCCTATGTTGCAGGTCTGATCGCCGGACAACGTCTGAACCAATCCACAACCTATGCAGCTACTCCGTTCGATGATGTGACACGTCGGTGGACGCGTGCAGAACAGGAGCAGGCGGTACAGAATGGCGTATTTATTTTCTTCCATGATGGACGTCAGGTGAAAGCACTTCGCGGTGTAAACACCCTGGTAACTCCGGCCGCTGGACAGAATAATGCGTGGAAAAAAATCCGTTCCATTCGTGTTTTGGATGCGATCAACACGGATTTGCAGCGCTCCGCGGAAGATACGTATATCGGTAAAGTGAACAATACCGAAGAGGGTCGTCAGGCACTGATTAGTGCCATGAAGGCCTATTTGGCGCTACTCGCACAGAGTAATGTTATTGAAGCTGACAGTTATGATGTCATTCTTGACCCGGCATATTATGGTACGGCACCAGTTCTCAAACCGGAAGCAGATCAGGTATTCCTGCAATGGAATGTGAAGCTGACGGATGTAATGGAGCAGTTGTTTGGTACATTTTACGTGCAATAAGGTTGTGTGAAAGGAAAGAACCGTTTTCTAGAATAATTACTATACGTTGAACTGATGGTTTACACGATAACGGAGATCGGAAGATTGTTCTGACTGCGGAGTTATACCGTGTAATATTTATTAGTTCAACGAACCCAAGGAGGAAAATATATGTTGGATGCGTCAAGAGTAATTCTCGGTACCCATGGTCAGTTGCATATCGATGGTGTGTGGCAGACAAACATTAACAAGTTGGAAGCGAGTGTGGAGATTGAAAAGCGTGAGCTGAATCTGGTCGGTAACGACTGGAAGGTGCACAAAAACGGCGCGAAAAAAGGAACAGGCACGATGACGGGCTACAAAGTCACTTCGGATATGATCCAGCGCGGCTTCACCAAATTCGAGATTATTTCCAAGCTGAACGACCCTGAATCGTATGGACATGAGAGCGTTTTGCTTAAAGGTTGTATGGTGGATAAAATTCAGCTTGCCAACTGGACAGCTGGCGAAGAAGTACCGGAAGAAACAGGCTTTACGTTTGAAGGATTTGAATTGCTGAATCCGATTGTGGCGAACTAAAGATTGGAATAGGCACGTGTGATTGGGCTAGTTTGCTCCAGCGTGGTTGCATAGTTACTTCATATTAATATGGACACCAATGCAGGCCGAGATGATCTCGGTCTCTTTGTTGTCTCTACAGGCTTGGAAGCTGGCATAGATAAATCCATTTTTGAAATAAGAAGGAGATAACGCCCGATGAGTATGAATGAAAATATGTCCGAAGAACAGATTTTGGATCAGTTGTTTGAAGCAGCAGAACGTTTGCCAGAGGAGAATGTGCGCATTCAGCGTCTGGATCTGCTGTTGACCTTGCGTGGGCTGACTTCCTCCAAAGTGGATCACATTCGCGAACGCTGTACCATTCGAAAAACGACCAAAGGCCGCACCGAGGAAAAGGTGGACACCGAAACGTTTAACGCGCTGCTCATTTCTGAAGCAACGGTGAAATTGAAAGTCCGCAGCCTGGAGTTGTCCGGCTGGGGAGACACCCGTATTACCGGCCGCATGAAGTTGTCCGGTGGCGAACAGGCAGTACGTCGTATGTTGCTCGCTGGTGAATTGGATGCCGTAGGCGATAAAGTGCTGGAGCTGTCCGGCTTCGGTGTGGAGATTGAAGACCTAAAAAACTGATTCACTCCGGCGGGATGACCACGTTCCTGTATCACATGTGGGTGCGTCATCATCTCCGGCCCGGAGAGTTCTGGTCTTTGCCACGTGGGGAGCGCTCGCTGTTAATTGCGTTCTCGGAAGAGGAAATGTCAGCGATAACTTCGCAAATGAATCGATAACGAAATAGGCTAGGAGGTGAAAAAATGGCAGAAATGATTGTAGGTTTATCCAAATCTAATGCGGAAATGCGGACAACCCTTCGATACCTAGATCAGATCCAACGCTCAACCGAACGTCTGGGCAGAGTTCGTTATCAGAGTCTGATTAAGGTGAACAATGAACTGAGAACGACAGGCCGCAGGTTGGAAAGTATATATAGTATGGCTGTGCGAATCAGCAGGCTGCGAATCACACCGACGATTGGGTTGATTGATAAGCTCAGTCCAGCGTTGGATCGCGCATGGGCGAAACTGAACAGTTTCAGGGACCAGATGGTGACGGCTTCGGGAACAGTATCGCTTGAGGTTCGGCAGAAGATCGAAGTGGCGATGGGTAAAGGAGGGGCTTCGGGTCCTACTATGGCTGTAGTGATTCAAAATAATAAAAATATCACTAACAATGCGAAAGAAGAAGATAGCTGGATTGATAAGGCTAACACTTGGATGGAATTTTTTAATAACCTCAATGATATTTTTGATAACATCATTGATAAAGTTGGTAAATTTATCAATTTGTTCAAAAAGAAAAAAGAAGAAAGTCCTGCATCTGATCCAACCAGAAGTCCAGCATCCAAATGCTGCTGTTGCACAGGTGGAAAGATGGGCAAAAACCGCAGAGTGCGTTCACCGAATGCAGATGGCGGTGGCTCAGATCGTGGCAGACGAAATTATCGAAGTGGTAGAAGGTCAAGTAACCGTTCGAATCGAGGCCCATCTCCAGTACCCAATCCTGTACCTGATACTCCAACTCCTCCGCCCGATCGCAACCGTAATAGGGGAGGAGGAAGAAGAATACGAGGAAGCGGTCGTTTAGGATTTGCGGATGGTGGATTGGGATCTTTAACCGACATGTTGGCTGGTAACGGATTGATGGATAATTTAAGTAGTGGTTTTGCCAAAGGAGCTAAAAGGTTGCTTGGGCCCATCAGCATGCTTGCTGATGTGGCAAATGTAGCGACAGCACCCCCGGAAGAGCGTGGCCGAGCGGTGGGTTCGATGATTGGCGGCACAGCAGGTACTGCGATTGGTAGCGCCATCGGTAGCGTTCTTTTGCCTGGCATCGGGACATGGGTTGGTGGTGCAGTAGGTGGTTGGGCCGGAAGTACAGCAGGCGGTTGGATTGGAGACAAAGCGAAGGATATTGGAAACTTTATGTCTAGTGCTACCGAAGGTGTAGGTGATGCATTGTCGGGTGCAGCGGATTACGTCTCTGAGAAAACAAAAAATATCACCGATGGTATATCCAACTTCTTTGGATTTGGTTCCAAAAAAGAAGAGAAGACAGTCTCGGTAGCAACGGTGGCTCTACCATCTCCAGCTACTACAGGTCCTCAGATGCCACCTGCCTATATGCCACCTGCACTGACCATGACAGGCCCAACGGCGTATATGAACAGCAAGGTCGGTCAACCTACCTCTGCTGGATTCATGGGAACAAGCATGATGCAGAACCAAGCGATGGCGCTTGGTAACGGTGCGCAGACGAATGGGAAATCGTCCACAATGACGGTACAAATATCCGAAGACCAGATGAGCAGTCTGTCCGGATACTTGAAGGATTTCAAAACCGAAACTACCAATCAGATTGCGATAAATATTCCACCAGGTGCGGTGCAGGTGACTGTGCGCGAAAATGCGATTGATTACGATGCTGTCACCAAGCAGGTCGGACAACGGATTACGGGCGAGTTCCGCCGCGCGATGGAAAACCGAAAAACGATTATGGCCTAAGCAGAAAGGAGGCCGTGTATGTCTGTACTTAAAGATGAAGTAGGTCCTAACAAAATGGCATTTACTCTGAAGGATGGCGGCACATCATTTCAATTCCCGGTGAACCCGGAAGAGGTGAGTATTTCCAGGTCCAAAGGGTATGAAACGATTAATATGCTGGAGCATGGCGAGTTTGATTTTGCGCAGGGGGAGAAGGTGAAGGAGATCACCTTCTCTTCTTTTTTTCCCAAAGAGTATGATGCCTTCTATTGCATGTACGAAGATTTGCCTGATCCGCGTGTAGCGATGAATGTCCTGAACACATTTCTGATCTCCAAAAAGCCGCTGCGCCTCATCATTTCAGAGACGGGCGTGAACGTGCCTGTTTTTATTGTTTCGCTTAATGCGAGCTTTCGTGGGGGGGAGACAGGAGATATTTACTTCGACCTGACCCTGCGCACATGGCGTGATTCCAAGGTGGAGAAGGTCGGTTCTGCGGCATCCGGGGGCAAGTCAGGTTCTCGTACCGATTTGAAAAAGAGTAGCAAGACCTACACCGTCAAATCTGGCGACTCCCTGTCCAAAATAGCAAAGCTTGAGCTGGGTAGCAGTTCCAAATGGAACGAGATCTACAAGCTCAACGCAAAGATCATCGGGAGTGATCCGAACCGGATCAAGCCCGGACAAAAGCTGGTGATGCCATGACCTACAAGGTCATTGTCGACGACAAATACGACATCACCAAGTTGGTGGAGACGATTACGCTGAAGGACTCGCTGGACCAGATTGCGTATCAGGCCAACATCCGACTGGCGGTGTCAGCGTCTTCTGGTCTGCCTTCGATCTCACCGGGCATGGCGGTGCGGATTAGCGGGATTCCTTTTGGCGAAAAATCCATGGTTCATCTGTTGCATCCTGCGGTCATCTGGGAGGTGGAAAGCTCGAACAGCGGCACCAAGCGGCTGTCTCTCACGGTGTACGACCGGATGATTTATCTGGAAAAATCAGAGGACGAGTTCCTGTTGCCGAAGGATCAGACCGCTACGCAACGACTCAAAACCTACGCCAAAGAGTGGAAGATTCCATACGCTACATTGCCAGAAACCAAGACAAAGCTGGGAAAAGCCGTGTATCGGTCACAGACGATCTTCTCGATGATGTTTGCCGATCTGAAAGAAACGGCGAAGTCCGGCGGGGAAATGTACCATCCACGGATGACGCCCGGTGGGTTGCAGCTCTTCCAGGTTGGAAGTAATGCAAAGGTGTATGAACTTGATCGACTGATTGATCTGACCCAGATGCGTACGCTCGAAGGGGCGGTTACCAAAGTTAAAGTCATGGCGGCGTCGGAGTCACCGAGTGGCAAAGAAGTTCCTTCCAAAGTGCTTGCGATTGAGCAAGATCGTGTGGAAGAACTGGGCACATTGCAAAAGCTGGTAGAGGACGATCAGGTGAAATCGACAACCGCCGCCAAAAAACTGGCGAAAAGTCATCTGACGGGTATTCAGGAGACATTTACGATATCGGCACCGGATATCAATACGATTCGCGCCGGGGACGCAGTGTTGTTGAAAGGACTGAAGCTAATCGTCATGTCGGTCAGCCGTGATCTGTCTGCTGGACCTGGAACGATGACGTTGGAACTGGGGACAGCCGAGCTGGTGAAAAGGAGGTATTACCTTGAATAAAGATGATCCGTATGGGCATTTTGCCGACGTCATGCGGGGTGCGATGAGTACACATTCCCGTCAGGCCGTGAGCGGGCTGGGCGCGGTACTGGGTACGATGACCTCATCCGGCGTGAAGCTGGATGATTTCAAGCACGAAGTGCAGGATTATCTCGTGGCCGAGTTGCCGGGCACGCTTGGACTACCGGAGCGCGAGGCTGCTGGCGCGATTTCCGGTATACCTGACGTGGCAAACGGCGGAACGACGGGCACGGGACGGTTTCTTTTGCAAGAAGAGGAAGTGGAAGAAACGGTGTTGTCTCTTGGTAAGGGATTGAAAGCCGGAGATCGCGTGCTGGCGATGCGGGTCAATGGCGGTAACGATATTGTGGTGCTGTGTAAGGTGGTGAGTGCGCATGCCTAGTTTGTTCCCGGAAACGGGTGTGGTATGGGGAGATGAGGAGGATCTGTCGGGGGCGGATTCGGAAGAGGTACGCTTTGGGCGGAGCTGGCGATTCGATTACGATGTAGGGGATTTTGTATTGACCCCAAGTGGTAAAGTAGCCGCAGCGGATGCACATGAAGCCTGGGTGCAATGGTGCATTAAGGCAGTGAAAACGCCACGTTACAGACATGTGATCTATTCTCGAAGCTATGGTTCGGAGCTGGAGGATCTGGTGGGTCAGGGTGATAGCCGAGGTGTGATGGAAAGTGAGATTACCCGGATGGTGACGGAAACGTTGCTGGCTGATCCACGCACTGAATCGGTAGACCAGTTCACGTTCGATTGGAATCGGGAACAGTGCATGTTCTCGTGCCGGGTGGCGAGTGTGCAGGAAGAGATGTTTATTCTGGAAAGTGAGGTGATCTGACGGGATGGCTGAGATTCCGCGTTATTTGGAGGACCAGACGGAGGAACAGATTATGCAGCGTATGCTGGATCGTCTGCCCGCGGATCTGGATAAGTCGGAGGGTTCGTTCCTGTGGGATGCGGAAGCTCCGGTAGCATTTATGCTGTCTGAAGCGGCATTGTGGGCGCAGGAATTACTGCGGCGCGGGTTTGCGAGTACGGCTGCGAGTAGTGATCCGAATTTTCGTTCGGAAGAGCTTGATCTGCGGGCAGGAGAGCACGGCATTACGCGGCGGGCTGCGGTGGCGGCACAAGGTGCGGTGAGGTTTACGGGTACGCCGGGGAAAGTGGTGCCTGCGGGAACGGTCGTGGCTACACTCGCGGATGAAGTATCTGCTGAAGCTTCGCTCGAATATGAGACGGTGGGGCGTGTGGAACTGGATGCAGAGGGATCCGGGGTGGTAGGCGTGCGAGCGCTTGTTGCCGGAAAAGAAAGCAATGTGCCTGGGGGCACGGTAACTGCGCTGTCTACACCTGTAAGTGGCGTGACTTCTGTCACGAACGTTGAGGTGATAAAAGGCGGTGCAGATATTGAGGCCGATACGGCGCTATTGGAACGCTTTTATGCCAAAGTCCGCAACCAAGGGACAAGCGGCAACAAAGCACAATATGTGCAATGGGCCAGTGAAGTGCCAGGTGTTGGTGCAACGCGTGTTATTTCTTTATGGCAAGGGCCGGGCACGGTGGGATTGTATTTGCTGGACACGGAAAAGCGCGCTGCGGGTACCGATTTGGTAGCGGCTGTGCAGAAGTACGTGGACCCGACGCAGGATGGACAGGGTGAAGGCGTTGCACCGGCGGGGCCAGTGGTGACTGTCATGCCAGCAGAGGAAGTGCCGATGAACATTCAGGTGAAGCTGACGCTGGCAAGTGATGCGACACTGGCCGATGTACGGGCATTGATCGAACGCGGGGTGACCGCGTATCTGAAGCAGTTGGCTTTTGCCGATCCACTCGTTCGTTACACTCGCATTGCTGCGATTCTGCTGGACATTCCGCCCATTATCGACTATTCGGAGCTTACCGTGAACGGTGTGAGCGACCAGAATATTGAGATAACCGCGAGTCAGGTGGCGGTTCTGGGGATGGTGGATGTGCATGAGTAGTGTTGGGCAGATGGTGGACGAGGAAGTAGTTTTGGAGTGCGGAGACCAAGGAAGATTGGGAGAAGTACGCCGATCCGGATTGGATCTGGTAAGCGAGACGCTCCATGTTGATGTGCAAGGAAGGGAGGGGACAGGGCATGAGTGCTCCTTCTATTGTAGATGTTGGACTGACGAGTGAGAAAGGGCGGGAGCTGTTCTCGTATTTGCCCAGGTATTATGAGACTTCTCGTGTAATGCAAGCCGATATGCAGGCCAAAGGCACAGAAATGGATCTGCTGTATCAGGCGTTGGATGAGACGTTGGAGCAGTTTTTTGTCCGCACGGCGACGTGGGGGCTGGACTTCTGGGAAGAAGAGCTTGGCATTGAGACGGATCGTCTCAAACCTGTGGAACAGAGGCGTGCCGTAGTAGAGTCGAAGCTGCGTGGTGCCGGAAAGTTTTCGGGGAGACAAGTTGTGAATGTGGCTGAGGCATATGCTGGGGGCAAGGTGGATGTAACTTTTCAGTCCGAATCGTGGAGTTTTACGGTGAGCTTTGTGGATACGATGGGCATCCCGCCCAATATCGATGATCTGAAACGAGCCATTGATGAACTGAAACCGGCCCACATGGCCGTGGAATATAAATACCGTTATCTGGTCTGGGACGACTTGGACAACAAACATATGACATGGGATGAACTCGATGCCGCGTCCCTGACGTGGAATGAACTGGAGGTGTGGGCGTAATGCCAAAAGAAACAGATCGACTAAAATTACCTCTTCCCTTGGGGAATGAGAATGTGACTCGGGAGAGTATTAACGGGATTTTTGAAAAGATTGATGCTGGTGTGGCGACACGGGAGGATCTGGAAACATTACGCCAAATGATGGGCGAGATGGACACCCCGGATGCATCCCTTACGGTAAAAGGTAAAGTGCAACTGTCAAATAAGATTGACGGTGACTCTGAAGAACTTGTACCTACTGAAAAGGCGCTCAATGATGCTAGATTAGCTGCTCAAAAATATGTAGACGATAAGCCATGGCAAAAGTACAAGCTCACACAGGATGATGGAATTGTCAAGGTGGTGGGGAGTTCGGATTTAAATGACTATTTGACCCCTGGATTTTATTTCAGTAGTGTGACTGCAAACGGCCCAATTCAAGGTTCTTTTTATATTGAGGTTATTATTTATTCTTCTTCGTTTTTATTACAAAGGGTTACGACTTTTATTAGTCCGTCAATCACTTATACGCGGATTAGAAATAATAACTCTTGGCATCCTTGGGTATTGCAAACACCAGAAGAAAATCTATGGGGGGCGTTATAGATGGCTGTAATAACACAAAAGTTATACGGAGGTTACGCATCCACCAATTCGGTTGGTAGTATTTATAGGGTCCCATGGGGTAAAACAGTTATCCTTAAATCACTAACCATATGCAATACAAGTGCGACTAAACAAATGTTTAGTGTGGAATTAGAAGGCATCGATTTCGCTCGATTACACGACATCGAACCGGGTCAAACTTTGGTTATACCTGTATTAGATCAAGTTATGAAAGCAAGCGAATCTGTGCTTGTTTTTTGCCCGACTGCAAATGCCTTATCAGTTAGGTTAAGTGGCAAGGTAACTGACAGGACAGACATGCTAACCGCCAGAATGAAGGTTAACACAACAAATAACACAGTTATTCCAGCAGGAAAAATGATTGTTAAATCAATAGTCATATGCACACTTTCAACGAGTCCGATAGATTTTTACATGAAACTGGGGAGCGATTATGTCATTTACGGAAAAGCATTAAAACCGTTGGATACCTTGTTTATTCCATTTTTAGATCAGGTATTGGACAACGAATCAGTCGTTTGCCGAGTGTCTAACATGTCAACCTCTGTTACTGTTCATGTCAATGCTTTGGTGGTGAACTAATGCCGAGACTTGAATATTATACGTTGGATAATTACGCGCTGGATGGACCTGATGAGGGGAGGAAGTTTGCTTCAGGGTTTGGATATAACTTAGGTGATAAAAGATTTCTTTATTCAGATGGAACTGCATTTACCTGCGGATATATAAGTGTTACCAATCTGAATTTTTTACCATCGCAAATCATTATCACTTTTCATGATGATGAGGATTTTATATTGGGTTATAACTCCAAAAGAATAGATAACGGTTATCCTGTGTACAACGGGTATAGATGGACAAGCACAGGAACAATGTGGGTTGATTTCCGAGTAGAGGACAAAAGCGCTGGCAGAACTTATATCACAAACGGTGGATTTCAGGTACCGTTGCCATATTTTGAATTGACATCAAGTCCATTTTATTGGAGGGCATACGAATAATGAATATTGGGATTAGAATTATATACGATCAAGACGGTGAGATCATCTATCGAGCTGGTGAAATACAAGGTGATGTACTTCCGAGGAAGGAAATCACTGAACTACATTACATCGATTTGGAGTATGGGGCAATCGATTATCACACTCATCGAATTGTCAGTATCGATCCTGCTACGAAACAACCAGTTTTAGAGGAGCTTCCCATTGTCGAAACACCAGAACAGCAGAAAATAAAAGAATTGGAAGAACAGATTTTGTTGTTAGCCAATGAAAATACAGGAGGGATTTTGTGATGGTAAATGAAGTTGTGGTACGTATTGCAGCAGAAAGAATCTTAAATAAAGGACTCAACCCAAAGACAAGTCAAGTGTACTTGCTTGATGACATTACCAATACTGATTATCGCCAGGCTATTGAGGATTACATTTTAGAAAAAACTGAAGGAATTTAATGAGCGTATCCAAGTGGTGCGCTTTTATTATGCCCTCTGGAGCAGCTGGTATTTAAAAACCAAAGGAGGTGAAACCATGGAACGATGGGACACCCTATGGAAATGGGGAATTGCGCTAATGAGCAGCTCGACAAATTACTTTTTTGGTGATTGGTCAGGAGTGCTCGGCGTTTTGCTAGTCTTCGTGATTCTCGATTATCTAACCGGTATCGCGGCGGCGGGGATGACAGGCAAGCTAGAAAGTAACGTTGGGATGTTCGGCATCGCAAGAAAGGTATTTATATTTGCAATGGTATCGGTGGCTCATCTGGTGGACGGTGTTCTGGGAGACGGACATTTGTTCAGGGATGCGGTCGCCTTTTTTTATATCGCAAATGAGTTGTTGTCCATCATCGAAAACGGGGGTAAGTTGGGCGCTCCAATTCCGCCAGTGATTCGGCAAGCTATTGAAGTGCTCAAGGGCAAAGGGGGAACCGGGGAACTTCCCGGTAACTTCTCCCCGAAGGGCAAAGATTCTTTTTCCAATCTAGAAACAGAGGATGTTGAACCTTCTGAAACTCAAGATAACGTTAAATAGTTTGAAATATTTTTAGTGTCTTCTTTACTATACCGTTGCTGAACATCGCAAGTGTAGTTTTTTTGAACTATATACATCTATACAGATTGAACTTAACATTTTCACACAATAACGGAGAGGACAGAAAAAACCTGAAAAAGCGAAGCGGTCGCCTTTATCCTCCGGATTTTCCCCTTTATAAAGAGAATCAAAAAAATCCGGGGATAACAGCGATTGGAAGGTTATTCTGTCATCGGAGTGTCCGTGTGAACAAGGCTCAGTTCATTTTCCAACACATCAGGGACACGCACACAAGCAAGCCCTGATCCAACCGCATTAACTATAGGAGCATTTTGCATCAATCCAGAGAGTGACATCCAGTCAGCAATGTATAGATCAGAATGCTGTAATCTGTCTATACTTGTACCCGGGAACGCTTGAATCGAATGATGTAAAATGCTGATACAAACGGCAATTTGCCGCATAAAGGGTGTGAGAAACATGCAAACGAGAAGTTCGGGCAACACACAGGGCATTGACGTCTCCCGATACCAGGGCAATATTGACTGGGCGAAAGTGAAGGCAAGTGGCATGACATTTGTATTCATCAAGGCAACTGAGGGACAGACATATACCGATCCGAATTATCAGAAAAATGTAACAGGAGCACTGGCGGCGGGCTTGATGGTGGGAACGTACCATTTCTTCCGTGCGACATCTACCGATGGTGCCAAGGCAGAAGCGGCACATTACGCCAATACACTTAACAAAGTTGGAGGGGCCAAAGCTTTACAACTTCCACCCGTCATGGACTACGAGAACAACCCTGGCAACCTGAGCAAAGTGCAGATGAATACAGTTGCCAAAGCTTTTTTAACCGAATTACAACGTCTGACAGGTGTGAAACCGATCATATACACGGGCAATTCATTTGCCGGTAATTTTGACACATCACTCAGCTCATACGATCTGTGGATCGCACGTTACAGCAACACCCGTGTACCGGAAGACCAGCCGGCATGGAAGCGTTGGACGTTCTGGCAGTATACGGATTCAGGCAAGGTGAATGGTATTAGTGGCAACGTGGATATGAATGAATTCGAGGGAACAGCGGCACAGCTCAGAGCAAGATACGCAGCAGTAACTCCAAAACCACCGGAGCCATCCAATCCGACGAATCCAAGTCATCCGAATCCACCAACCGAACCACCGAAAGGGGGCGAACCGATGACAGCCGAAGAGAAAGCAGCGTTTGATGCGCTCAAATCCCAGGTCGATAAACTGCAGGCGCGTCAGCAAATGGAAGTTCCAGTATGGGCGAAGGCAGCTGTGGATGCAGCACTAGCATATGACACCAAAAATCCATTGTTCAGCATCGATAATGGGGCGAGTTATGATTTTTACCGTTTTATTACCGTGATGCATCGCAGAGGTTTGTTTAAAAAGTGAGCTGATTCTTAGCAAATTAAAATGTTGATTTTATCTGAATATGGATTGAATGGAGAAGGGACACAAGACGCTTTTTGTCGAACTGTGTTCCTTTTTTGTGCTTTGTGTAAGTAATATTAACGCATATAATAAAGTTGAAGACTTATGTCTGTAAATCTCTTGTCTAATTGATTAATGTAATGTAAAGTAAGTTACACGAAATTGTTTTTCACCACAGTTTATTTACACAATCCTCCTCATCATGACAAAACCATAACATATGAAGTTATTGTAATGTCTCCCTGTTGTACAATCCAACATCTCAAGATGACTCGTTCTTACATTTTACACATCCAATCTGCAAGAGAAAGCCACCGATTTAACAACTTACACGATTCATCAAACAACCTAGCCTATGTTGAGTTTCTTTCATCCGTATTGCTAACGAACGATAACGATACCTAATCCGGTCTCCACACTCCATGCTCAACACGACACGCTCAAGGAACAGACTTTATTGCGTAGCCAGCAGCGTAGTATCCATATGCCCATCAGTATTTTTAATCTACCAACGTAAACTTGCTCTTACCAGTCCATACCCACTCGCTGTTGCTTATTGACCTTAGTTCAAATAAAACGCAACAATTTCATTCAATTTCATAGATTCATCTCACAAGATCCGTTGTTGAACCTTTTTCATTTTCTATAAAAGTAATCAAACGACGTCCTCAATCCATGTGCACGATCTGAAATTTACCTGTATTCCATACGTGTCCCATGCTGTTTTTCATTTTATACACATGCCTTACTTTTCCCAGAACATTAATTCAGGTATCGCAGGCATCTAAAGCCTTTTATATGATACATAGCACCAAACCGATTGCCAACATTGGAGATCTTTCATGCCAGCATCACACACATTATGAGACAGGGAAGGGTGTTGTACGTATGCGAATGAGAAAAAAATGGATGTCCGGTGTTCTAACGATGGCCTTAAGTACCGTATTGGTGTTGTCCGGTTGCTCCAGTAACGAGAGTGGAGAGACTACGCCTGCTCCGGCAGAAGGAACCGACCCTCCAACCGAAACGGTAGCGCAGGATACGATGATTATGGGGCGTGGTGGGGATTCCGTGGCACTCGATCCGGCGATTGTAACCGATGGGGAGTCACTGAAGATTGGGCATCAGGTGTTTGATTCATTGCTGGACTACAAGGAAGGCGGAACAGAAGTCATTCCTGGACTAGCGGAGAGCTGGGAGATTTCGGCGGATGGGCTCAAGTATGTGTTTAAGCTGAAGTCCGGTGTGAAATTCCATGATGGAACTGACTTCAACGCAGAGGCTGTTGTGTTCAACTTCAACCGCTGGGGTGATCCGGCGAGTGAATATAAATTCGAGGGAGATTCCTTCGATTATTACGATTCCATGTTTGGTCCAGAGGACGGTCGTGTGATTAAGGAAGTGAAGGCGACGGACGAAACTACGGTGGAGTTCACATTGAACCAGCCACAAGCGCCTTTCCTGCAAAATATTGCGATGACGCCATTTGGCATTGCCAGCCCAACCGCGATTCAGGAGAAAAAAGAGAACTTTAAGAGCGAGCCTGTGGGCACCGGCCCATTTGTATTCAAAGAGTGGAAGCGTAACGACTCCATTACCCTGGAGAAAAACGCCAATTACTGGAAAGAAGGACTACCGAAGCTGAACAAAGTAATCGTGCGTTCCATTCCGGATAATACCGCTCGCTTCAATGCCCTGCAAAACGGCGAGATTGATGTCATGGAAGACCTGAACCCGGACGATCTGTCCATTCTTGAAGGCAACAGCGAGTTACAGAAGATCGAGCGTCCACCGTTCAACGTGGCGTATATCGGCTTTAACTTTAAGAAGAAACCATTTGATAATGTCAAAGTCAGACAAGCCCTCAACCATGCGGTGAACAAGCAGGCCCTTATTGATGCATTTTTTGCTGGACAAGCTGAGCCTGCTGTCAACCCGATGCCGCCAACGCTGTGGGGATACAACGATACCATTGAGGATTACCCATATGATCTGGAAAAAGCAAAAGCTCTACTGGCCGAAGCTGGATTCCCTGACGGATTGCCTGATCCGGTAACCTTCTATGCAATGCCGGTATCCCGTCCGTATATGCCAGATGGCAAGAAGGTAGCGGAAGCAATCCAGGCCGATTTTGAGAAAATCGGAGTGACCACGAACATTGAATCCCCAGAGTGGGCGACGTATCTGGATGATGCCAAGGCCGGGGAGAAAGATGATATCTACATGCTCGGCTGGACAGGGGACAACGGGGACCCGGATAACTTCCTGTACACGTTGCTGGACAAAGACGCCATTCCGGGCAACAACCGCAGCTTCTATGTCAACGAAGAGTTGCACACATTGCTGACGAGGGCACAGACAGAAACCGATCAAGACAAACGTGCGGAGCTTTACAAACAAGCGCAGGCAATTATCAAGGAAGACGCACCGTGGATTCCACTCGTGCACACCACGCCAATTCTGGCGGGTAAATCGAACCTGAAAGGTTTCGTTCCTTCTCCACTGGGCACAGAATCCTATGCCGGTGCTTATTTTGAGTAAGCTGTAAGTTGAACTTATCCATTTCAGGATAACTGTGATCTGAAGATGGCACTACAGTTCGGAGTGATTACGTTTTAATTCTTTCTATCAAAGCGCTGGTGAGACGCAAAGCTTGGCAGAACCCACATCCGGACGTAACTATCCAAAGCATGCGTTTCTGCCGGCGCTTTTTATTTTGCACGATATGTCGAAGGCAGGTGAACAGGATTGAACAGCTATATTGTCAAACGTGTGCTTGTGTTGCTGCCCGTACTGCTGGGCATGACCCTGATCGTCTTTTCCATTATCCACGCGATTCCGGGTGACCCGGCCGAGACCATACTTGGGCAAAAGGCAACCGAACAATCCAAGCAGGCCCTTCGTGACCAACTGGGTCTGGATAAACCCTGGTTCCAGCAGTATTTCGCCTACTTGGGCGATTTGCTCAAAGGTGATCTGGGAACATCCATCCGCACCAAGGTGCCTATTGCCCAGGAAATTGTGCCTTATCTGACAGCAACCCTTGAATTAACGATGGCCAGTATGTTGTTTGCTGTCATTATTGGGGTGAATGCCGGGATTGTCAGTGCATGGAAGCACAACTCCTGGTTTGATTATTGCTGTATGGTCATTGCTTTGGTGGGTGTATCGATGCCTATCTTCTGGTTAGGTCTGATGGAACAATGGTTGTTCGCGAACAAGTTGCAGTGGCTGCCATCCATTGGACGCATGAATGCGCGTGATCCGGTGGAAGCCATTACGGGCTTGTATGTGCTGGATACGATGATTGCTGGACAATGGAATCAGTTGTGGACCGTAACGAAACATTTGATTCTGCCAAGTGTTGCACTGGGAACGATTCCAATGGCTGTTATTGCCCGGATGACCCGTTCCAGCATGCTGGAAGTGATGAGTTCCGATTACATTCGTACAGCAAAGGCGAAGGGACTGGGTCCGTTTTTTGTCGTATATGGACATGCGCTCAAAAATGCGTTTATACCCGTGCTTACGGTTATCGGCATCCAGACCGGATCGTTGCTCGGGGGTGCGGTGTTGACCGAAACGATCTTTGCCTGGCCGGGCGTGGGACGTTATATATATGAAGCGATTAGTTCGCGGGACTATCCGGTGATCCAGAGTGGCATTCTGATCGTGGCGTTCTTTTTCGTGGTAATCAACCTGATTGTGGACTTGCTCTACGCCGTGTTTGATCCTCGTATTAGTTATAAATAGGGAATTCATCAAGAACCAATCTGCAGAATCGAAGCTAAAAGCTTTCTAAAAGAAAGCTGCATCGGAAGCATAGGCTACGCATGAATCACCATATTTTCACCTTTAAATAGGTGGATCAATATAATCTGGGGATAACAGCGATCAGAAGATGATACTGCAATCGTAGGGCTTGAGTGTAATAGAACGCGTTGATCTTTTGTTATATTCATGTTCAAGAAAGGAGACACCGCATGGCCAAATTATCGACCAATACCGGACCATCCATTGACGCTGCGTCGGCGAGCACATCCGGTCCATGGCGGGAAGCGTGGAGAACGTTTCGGAGAAATCGGCTTGCGCTTGCGGGTTTGATCATTATCGTATTTTTTATCCTGTTGGCCTTCCTCGCGCCATACATCGCACCTTACGATTACAAGGAACAGGTGCTGGTGGATCGGCTTCAGTCCCCTTCGGCAGAGCATTGGTTTGGTACCGATGATCTGGGGCGTGACGTGTTTTCCAGAGTGCTGCATGGGGCGCGTATTTCCTTGTGGGTGGGCTTTTTCTCCGTCATTGGTTCCATTATCGCGGGTACGCTGCTTGGTCTCATTGCCGGATTTTATGGAAGATGGGCGGACATGCTTATCTCGCGTCTATTTGATATCTTGCTCGCCTTTCCGGGGATTTTGCTGGCCATCGCCATTGTGGCGATATTGGGCCCGTCTTTGCAAAATGCACTGCTCGCCATTGCCATCGTGAACATCCCGACCTACGGAAGATTGGTGCGTTCACGGGTACTCAGCTTGAGACAGGAGGAATTCATTACGTCGGCACGGACACTTGGAGCGGGCAACGGTCGAATCTTGTTTCGCCACATCTTGCCCAACAGCCTTACTCCTCTGATCGTGCAAGGTACACTCGGAATTGGGACTGCGATTATCGAAGCTGCTGCACTCGGATTTCTAGGCATGGGTGCACAACCACCCGACCCGGAATGGGGTAAAATGCTGTCAGACTCCCGTCAGTTTATACAAAAAGCACCGTGGACACTGATCTTCCCCGGCGTTTCCATTATGTTGACCGTTCTCGGCTTCAACCTAATGGGCGACGGCCTGCGCGACACCCTTGATCCGAAAATGGCTAAAAAATAGAATTATCAAACTCAAACTCAAACTCAAACTCAAACCGTAACCGTAACCGTAACCGTAACCGTAACCGTAACCGTAACCGTAACCGTAACCGTAACCGTAACCGTAACTTGTAACTTGTAACCCAAGCTCGAACTCAAACTGCAATTTTGATTGAAACCCTAACTCTGCAAGCCTAACTTTTTCTGTAACGCAGCATGCGTGCCAAAGGCAACGTTAACACTAACCGTAAGCACTAATTTTTATCACAATCCTATCTGAAGCTGTAACGCCAACATTTGCTTCGACTCTAACGAACTCGGGAGACCTTATTTTACGATTTTCAGCCAATTTCCCAGTCTAACGAACCTCACACACTCTATTTTGTGAAAAACCTGCCAAAAGTCTCAAAAGGTTGGCTAAAGTCGAGAAATAGCGTGTCTACTGGACCTATGTCAAAAAAGTAGACACTACGCTGCGGATTTGTCCGTAAATTTCATTGCAAAACGAGCAGGGGAAAGATACCCTAGCGCGCCATGCATTCGCTTGCGGTTGTAATAGAACTCAATGTACTGGTAGATGGCAGTATAAGCCTCTTCCGGTGTCTTAAAACGAGGGTTGCAGTAAATGAGTTCCTTCTTTAAAATACTGTGCCATGACTCAATACAGGCGTTATCATAACAGTTTCCTCGGCGGCTCATGCTTGATTCCATTCCGTATGATTTTAGTTGCTCCACGTATTCTTTTGACGTGTATTGAGAGCCGCGATCCGAGTGATGGAGTAATCCCGGAGCGGGGCGTTTGGCCTTGTAAGCTTCCTCCAGTGCCCCCATCACCAAACTGGTTTCCATATGGTTATATAGACGCCAGCCTACAATTTCACGTGTGCACAAATCCAGAACGCTGGCGAGGTAGACGACCTCCTCGGCAAGGAATGTAGGTGATGTCGGTAACCCATACCGTATTCGGTTTGGACGTTTTAAATTGCTGATTCAGCGTATTTGGTGCAAGGGGATGGTTGTGTTTGGAATCCGTCGTCTGAACGCGATATTTGGGCATGACCACAGAACGTAGATTCATTTGACGCATGTATATACTGACGGTACGTGAAGAGACTCGCAACCCTTCTAAATGGAGCAGATACGTAATTTTAGGACTTCCACACCGCATCTGGTGGTCGTAAAAATGATACCGAATACGCTTCATGACCTCGCCTTTGCGGTCCTGCCGCTTGCTGGTTCGGTCCATTCGCCATTTGTAATATCCGCTCCGTGATACTTGAAAGGTTCTGCACATCTTCTCCAAAGAAAACTCGGAGCGATGGTCTTCCACAAACTGAAATCTTAGCTCTTTGGTTTGCTGAAGATGTGCACTGCTTTTTTTACAATCGCCAGTTCTTCTTGTGTATCCGCAAGCGTGTGCTCTTTCTCTTGAAGCAACCGGCGCATCTCTTGGAGCTCTGCTTCCAGTTCCTTCACTCGATCTACGCTTGCAACAGGCTCATGTTTTAGTTCGCGGTACTTACTCATCCATTGGTGCAACGTACTTTTTGGAATGTTGAGTTCTTCTGCCAAATCTCCAAGTGTCTTCGTCTGCTCTTGAATAAATTTGACCGTTTGTTTCTTGAATTCTTCGTTATATCGTTGCCGCTGTTCTCCCATGTGGACACCTCCGTTAGTCTTATTATCCTTCCGTCCGTTAACGGGTGTCCACTTTTTATTCTAGCTCCATACAATTCGTTAGATTATGAAGTCATCCCAAAAAGGCCAATTAACGCCTCTGAGATTCGTTAGCGCGTGCTGTCATGCTGCTCAAGACATTCAAGCAACCAAGATACCAACATATCAAAGTACCAACATGCCTACCAAAGTACCCATACAACATACATCAGTCTCAATACAGTAAGGCCGAGGATACTCCAAGGTACATTAGATGAAATATGTTTTAACGCTATCTACTATATCACAAGACACATTACAATCTTTCACTATGCCGGTTCGAACTCTGGTTCGGGTCGGCTTTTGTTTTACCTGCGGGATTACGGTAAAATGATTGGTGATGTGCAAAAGTTAAAGAGTTATTCGATCTTTTAGTTAAAATAACCGCCTACGTATTGACACCCAATTTTCCCATATGTTATATAAAAGGAAGGGTTTAGCACTCCGATCATCAGAGTGCTAACAGATGATGTTTTTACTATAAGCTTACATATGGAATGATTCTGTTTTTGAAAATAGATATTGAACCTGAGTAGAACATGCGAAGCCAAGGTATGCAACAGACTTGAAGCTGCATTCCACGTCTAAGAAATATCACTTCATTGATATTCTCTATCCTAAAAAATCAGTCGCTGATCAAATGCAAAAGTAGTTCAGGGGACGAAATCGATTTGGAGGAAGCAGAGTGTTCGCCTTTATCACCGGATTTCTCCCTTTTAAAAAGGGAATCAAAGAAATACGGGGATAACAACGATCCGAAAAACGATTCGTAACCGGAACGGCTACATTGCAGAACGTCGTGCACTTATTTTTACAGTGAGCCAGTTAGAAGTGAAGCACAATATCTGTGGACTAGAGCGATCAAAGGTTTTTGAGTCTACTAATGGCCGCAGGATTATCTCAGTTACTTTCTATTTTCAATCAAATCATTCGATATCCCAATTTGAAAGGAGTCCAACCATTCATGGCTAAAAAAGAATTTCAGGCAGAATCCAAACGTTTGCTGGATATGATGATCAACTCCATTTACACCCAAAGAGAAATCTTTTTGAGAGAATTGATCTCCAACTCCAGTGACGCCATTGATAAAATTTATTACAGAGCACTTACGGACGATGCGCTCGTTTTCAACAAAGAGGACTACTTCATCAAGCTCACGATTGACAAAGAAAACCGCACGCTCACACTGACGGATACCGGAATTGGGATGACGCAGGAAGAGCTGGAGAACAACCTGGGGGTTATCGCGAAGAGTGGTTCCCTGGCGTTCAAGAAAGAAAATGAAGCAAAAGACGGCCACAACATCATCGGACAATTCGGGGTTGGTTTCTACTCGGCATTCATGGTGGCGGACAAGCTGACCGTAACAAGTAAAACGCTGGGCAGCGACGAGGCTTGGAAATGGGAGTCCGAAGGCGCAGATGGTTACACGATCACACCAGCTGAGAAAGAATCCGTAGGTACAGAGATCGTCCTGACGATTAAAGAAAATACCGAAGAAGATTCGTATGACGAATTTTTGGAAGAGTACCGCCTGAGATCCATCATCAAGAAATACTCCGACTTCATTCGCTACCCGATCAAGATGGATGTAACGGGTCAACGTCCAAAAGAGGGCACGGAGAACGAGTTCGAGGAATACCAAGAAGAACAAACCGTGAACAGCATGGTGCCGATCTGGCGTAAAAATAAAAGCGAACTGACCGAAGAAGACTACAATAACTTCTATATGGAAAAACGCTACGGTTTTGACAAACCGCTTAAACACTTGCATATTAGCGCAGATGGCGCTGTGGTATACAATGCAATCCTGTTCATTCCGGAAAATACGCCGTTTGATTATTATACGAAAGAGTATGAAAAAGGCCTTGAGTTATACTCCAACGGTGTATTGATCATGGATAAATGCGGGGATCTGTTGCCGGATTACTTTGGATTTGTCAAAGGTATGGTGGATTCGGAAGACCTGTCTCTGAACATTTCCCGTGAGATGTTGCAACATGACCGTCAGCTTAGCCTGATCGCGAAGAACATTAAGAACAAAATCAAGAGCCAACTGCAAAGCCTATTGAAGGACGAGCGAGAGAACTACGAGAAGTTCTACCAAGCGTTTGGTCGTCAATTGAAATATGGTGTATACAGCGACTATGGTGTGAACAAGGATACTTTGCAGGATCTGCTGTTGTTCACGTCTTCCAAAGAGAGCAAACTCGTGAGCCTGGACGAATACGTCTCCAGAATGCCGGAAGATCAGAAGTACATCTACTATGCATCTGGTGAGTCCATTAGCCGTATTGAGAAGCTGCCACAGATCGAGGGTGTTCTTGAGAAAGGGTACGAAGTATTGTACTTTACTGATGACATCGACGAGTTCGCAATCAAGATGATCACGAACTACAAGGAGAAAGAATTCAAATCCATCTCCAGTGGTGACCTGGGTATCGAAGATAGCGCAGACAAAGAAGAAACGGACGCTCAAGACAACGACAACAAAGAGTTGTTTGAAGCGATGCAAGCTCAATTAGCGGGTAAAGTCAAAGCCGTTAAAGCTTCCAAACGTCTCAGAAGTCACCCGGTATGTTTGTCCACCGAAGGTGAATTGACGATTGAAATGGAGAAAATCCTGAAAGCTATGCCGAACAGCGAAAACGTACAAGCAGACAAAGTGCTCGAAATCAACGTAAATCACGATGTCTTCAAATCGTTGAAAGACGCTTTCGCGCAGGATCAGGAAAAACTAAACCTTTACACAAGCCTATTGTACCATCAGGCATTGTTAATCGAAGGATTGCCAATTCAAGATCCAGTAGAGTTTACCAACGATATCTGTAAGGTTATGGTGTAATACCGTTACACCCACCATCTCCACCCCGACAGGGCGTTTCAGTCCTGTCGGTTTTTTTGTTTTTTACCCACAACGGGTAGGAGCGGGGGAGGCAGACCATCATTGTAGCGATCGATGAACATCGTAATGAAATTCTTTAGCCTTTCAAAGTTTTGAAGAATTCTCCCTTTATAGAGAATAGGGAATGTAATGACTTTGGGAGTGAATCAAACAGCAAAAGTAGTGAAGGGGACGGAATCGATTCTGAAGAAGCGAAGCGTTCGCCTTTGTCTCCGGGTTTTTTCCTAGTAAAGGGAATTCAGAAAACCTGGAGACAACAGCGATCATAAGAACGATCCGTCACCGGAACGGCCACGCAAACTGTATAAGTCACTTTTTTTTGTCATAAGTCACGATAGTGTGAGTTCAATTTTAATCATTGTCATTTAGATGCACGGATGATAGTCTGGCAGGGTATAATAAGAGAAGATGACTGTTCATTACAAGTTGATGTAAGAAGAGATGACAATCGGAGACAGGTTTTACTTTTCGAAACCACAGATGTTGTGTATAATCACTCAAAATAGAGACAGTCGGCTAGGAGTGATCCCCATGCAATGGAACGATCTGAGAGAACATAGACAATATCCTGAATTAACCAAATTGGATGGATCTCGTGCAGCGTATGAACGAGACTATTCGAGACTCATTCATTCACCGACCTTCCGTCGGTTACAGGGCAAATCGCAGGTGTTTGGCGCAGGAACGGGTGATTATTATCGTACTCGCTTGACCCATTCACTGGAGGTGGCACAGATTGCACGAGAGGCTGCCCGAAGTTTGATTCGCCGTTTTCCCGAGGTAGACTGGGACCGTGCGGATAACCCCGGCCTTATTATTGATTCAGAAGTGGTGGAGTGCGCTGCAATCGCACATGATTTTGGCCACCCGCCGTTTGGACATAAAGGTGAAGAGGTATTAGATGGTATTCTGGATGACCTCATTAACACCGAGGCTAAGAAAATCATGAAAAAAAGCCGCAGCGCCAAAGTTCCCAAGGTCGAGTCTGAAGTCCGTGCCGAGTTAAAACGGAAATACGAGCATTTTGAAGGCAATGCGCACAACTTCCGTCTCATTATGCACTTGGAGAAACGTGAAGATATCGACGGACTGAATCTGTCTGATGCGGTGTTACTAGGAATCAACAAATATCCGTACCCTGGGACAGAGAGCAAAAAAGGCATGTATCATCATGAGTGGCAATATATTCGGGAGATCCGTGATCGCTGGAACGTGCCGGCAGGCAAGAAGACGCTGGAAGCACAGTTAATGGACCTCTGCGACGATATTGCGTACTCCTCACATGACCTGGAGGATGGCATCAAAGCAGGCAAAATTGAAGTACATGAGCATTTCCTGCAAGATCCGCATGTGAATCGACTGATTGTGGATAAAATTACAACGCTGGAGGATCTGTTCTGGAACGGATGGACCCGAGAAGCGATTGGGCAAAAGGTAGAAGAGGTCCTCGCTTCGTTCCTGCGCATCTGGAATGAAAAGATGCCGTTCTGCGAGCACGATTACTCGCGTACCCGCCGTGAGGTGAAAGCCTACTGGGTGAGCTTTTTTGTAGGCAGTCTTGGCGTTATTGACGACGGCGACTGGAAGAAGGTAACCTTTGTCCGTGAAGGGGCTGAAGACCTCGATATGCTGCGTACGGTGAGTGTGCTCAAAAGTTTTGCCTGGGTAACCATGATTCGTGACCTGCGTGTGCAGCGGCTACAGAAGCGCAGTGAGTGGATGATTAAGCGATTATGGGATGCATTCCTCGATCCGGAAACGTCCAAATCCATTATTCCATCCGACTGGCTGCAGCGGTATGAGAAGGATCAAGCCAAAGCCCAGCCGATCTGGACTTGGGAACACATGGTGATCGATTATATCGCAGGAATGACGGATGCATTTGCCGAGAAAATATATAATGAACTCTACGGTCTGAAGGTGGGTTCGATCTACGATCTGGATTAAAATTAACCGATATAAAGGGAGATGAGACGCGTGGCTAAGCGAATGAGTGAGATGTTCAGTCTGGGCGTACTTGACCTTGTTCCAAGGTTGAACGATGCCACAGCGGAACGGGCGCTTCAACAATCGGTGACACTTGCGCAACATGCCGAGGCTTGGGGATACGCCCGATACTGGACGTCAGAGCATCATGATATGGCTGAACTGGCATCGGCCTCTCCTGAAGTACTGTTATCGCACATCGGAGCAAGGACAACAACGATCCAACTTGGCTCTGGTGCGGTCTTGTTGCCGCATTATAGCCCGCTCAAGGTTGCGGAGTCGTTCCGCCTGCTGGCTGTGCTTTATCCGGGGCGCATTGAGCTTGGGCTCGGACGTGCTCCTGGCGGTGGACCTCATGCCACGATGGCACTCAGTGGCAATTACTTGCAGCATGTGTCCAAGCTGCCTGAATCACTCGCAGCACTCACAGAACTGCTCGAAGACCGTTACATGTACGAGGATCATTCCGTGACAGCTCGTCCGATTCCCGAGCTCCCGTTATCACTCTGGATGTTGGGAACTAACGTGAAGAGTGCAGAATTTGCGGCACGGTTTGGCATGGGATATGTCTTTGGTCAATTCATGAGTGATGCCGATGGTAAAGAGGCTGTAAGGCGATACCGAGAAGGATTTATGCCTAGTGCAACGATGAAGGAGCCTGAGGTTATGGTGGCAGTGAGCGTATTGTGTGCCGAGTCAGAGACGGATGCTTTGGACTGGAGTCGTGACATGGCGGAGAGGCGCAAGCTGAATGGGAAAGAAAATTCAACTGAGCCGAATTCAAGTGGTACCGCGGTCTCTAATACGAATGATGAAGCCGTTAGTGATCAAAATGAATCGGTACGACACTATGCAGGTACACCTGAGCAGGTATGGGCTCGATTGCAACAGGTGAGTCGCAGGCTGGATACGGAGAGGTTGCTTCTGGTTACGGCAGGACCAGATTATGAGCGCAGGTTGGATTCATATCGATTGCTGGCTGAGCATAAGACAGCAATACTGAACTAGGCTGATCACTTTATGATGTTAGCCGTTGAAATCCGAACAAACCGAAGAGCTGCAGATCGGGACTTTACCGTATGCTGCAGCTCTTCGGTTTGGACTTTGTCAAGATTCAACAATCTTTTACAAAACCAAGCATCTTAATGACAAAATAATGTTATAATACTTTACGTCTATTTTCCTATCGATATAATATAGAGAAGTTCTTTTGACAAGAGGTCAAAAGAAGGGAAAACAATGACATAAGCACCTGAATTCGGGATGACCGAAGAGGTCAAGGGGGAAATCATATGTTCAGCAGATTTAAGATCAAGAGTATCGGTCTGCGTATCAGCATCGCGTTCTACTTGTTAATCCTCTGTTTAATTATTTTGAGTGTCACGATTGTCACCCGGATGAATTCAATTGAAACCAACACTAACGAAATTACGAACAATTGGATGCCATCAATCCAGCAAATTAACCGGTTAAATTATACCACAGAACATGTCCTGTCACTAAGTTATCGTCACTTTGACGCGGAAGAAACAGACAAGGCATTTTTGTCAGAAGAGCGTACCAAGTATATTCGTGAAACGACGCAGGCGATTAAAATCTATGATCAGCAGGAGAAGTCTGCGGAAGAGTTCGAACACTGGAATGCGTTCAAGAACAAATGGGAAGCGTATCTCAAGATTAATACGCAATCGATCAAGCTGAGTGATGAGGGTCAGACACAGCTGGCGAAGGAAGTAGCTGATAAAGGTGCTGATTCCTTTGACACCATGCAAGTCGATCTTGATTATCTTGTGGAATACAATCAGGAACAGTCCAATCTTGCGGCGGCCCAAACGATCAGATCGGTACAGGATGGTAGATTAATCATCATTATCGGTGTTCTTGTCATGATTGCCATTACAGCGATCAGCATTCCGATTATTCGTTCACAGGTCGTGAAACCACTGCTACGTGTCATTAGTGCGGTGAAACTGATTGCAGAAGGACAATTGAATGTTCAGGACATACATACCAAACATGAGGATGAAGTTGGTGTTCTGGCCAAAGCGGTGAATGACATGAAAGGTAACCTGACTTCCATGGTTCTGAGCGTCAGACGAATTGCGGAAGCTGTTAATCTACAAAGTGGGGAACTGGCAATATCCTCAGAAGAGGTTAAGATTGGTAGTCGCCAGATTGCTGTGACAATGGAAGAGTCAGCCAAGGCCGCAGAGAGCCAGGCAGAGACAGCCGTGGAATCAGCTCGTACGGTTGAAGTGTTGAATGATCACATTCAGAGTCATACGGAACAAGGCAGCCAGTTGCGCGTCATGTCGGATCGTGTACTGGAACAAGGGCTGAATGGTCGCAAGGTGATGGAACAGTCGGTGCAGCAGATGCAACAGATTTCCGGCTCGGTCTCGGCTTCCATGGACAAAATGGAACGGTTGAATCGTAAAAATGAAGATATTTCCAAGCTGGTTCAAGTCATTCATGACATTGCACGCCAAACCAATCTGCTGGCATTAAATGCCTCCATTGAGGCAGCGCGTGCGGGAGAGAGTGGACGCGGATTCGCCGTAGTGGCATCAGAAGTGAGGAAGTTATCTGAGGCTGTGCAGACTTCGGTTGAAGAGATCACGGCGATTACCGAGGATATTCAGCAGGAGTCACAAGGGGTGGTTGCGGAATTACGTACGAACGTTCAGGAGACCGAACTGGGTCAGCAACATGTGCTTACTTCAGGTCAACTCTTCCGTACAATTAACGAATCGGTGGAAGGCATGGTTGGTGTCATCGGCACTATGACAGATGGTCTCGCAGGCATGCAGGAAGCAAGCGGACGAATGAATGATTTCAGTCAGCAGATTTCCGCTGTTTCGGAACAATCGGCAGCGAGTGTGGAAGAAGTTTCTGCATCGGCGGAAGAGCAAGTAAGTTCTATGGAAACGATTAGCGGCAACATTCAAAGTCTGAAAGAATTATCGGAAGATTTGCTTACATCCATTGAAAAATTAAAAATATAAGCTTCTTCTTTTATATAGAAGAAGCTGGAATCACGCAGGCGGCTAATGGTGAGAAAGCAGTATGATATATGAGCTGTTGGCCTATAACGTTTACTGGCAAGAACGATTAGATTTCCAGTGTTATAATCTCAAAATAAAGTAAGGCGTTCCTCAACATGGGAACACCTTATTTTTTTTCTTCCAAATAGATACGTGCAAGGAAATGGATAGTTGTCTAGGAGCCTAACATTGTATACAATGACTACCTGAAAGCAAACGTATGAGTCGTATTTGATATGTCTTCAATGAGCTTACTATTTATATAGAAGAAACATGATTAATGAAGGAAGGAGAGGGGAATTTTGCCTGATGAGACACTTGGTATGTACGCTACTTCTGGGAAACACCTCTACACCTTTGCTTGCCACGAGAACGAGCAAGAATTATGCATGCTGGAGTTGACTACGCTGCTTGAACCGAGTTCGGAGATCCGTATGGATATGGGGTCGTATGTGTGGTCTGAACGATGTATTCCACCTGGACGCAGTCCTTTTATCCACGGCAGACTAGACGTGATCGGCGAAGGGGAGACTGTGATGGATCTGCTTCCTCTTGCCAAAAATATTCACCTGTTGCCAGATGAGACATTCAAGGTAGTTTGTCTAAAAGAAGGGGATCAAGCCCCTGATTATGCACAGTCTCGTCAACTGGAAAAAGAAGTTGGCATGTGCATTAAAGGCAAGGCACAGATGAAACAACCTAAGGTGACTTTCGGCCTAATCCGAACAGGAGAAAAATGGATCTTGGGCCAGTGGACAGAAGCGGATCGATCATGGCAGATTCATCGGCAGAAGCCGCAAAATTACTCAACTGGATTTGGCATCACGCTTGCGAGAGCGCTGGTTAACATTGCTGTTCCGAGAGTAGAAAACCATCGGTTGCTTGATCCATGCTGTGGTATGGGAACGGTTGTGATTGAGGCTTTATCCATGGGAATTGATGCAAAAGGTAACGATCTCAATCCGCTGGCTGTCCGAGGTGCGCGAATCAATCTGCCGCATTATGGATATGATTCAGATCGAATCACACTGGGGGATATGAATGAACTGCAAGATTTGTATGATGCGGCAATTCTGGACATGCCCTATAATCTCTGCTCTGTACTTCCCGATGCTGAGCAACGAGCCATGCTGGAGAGTTTGCGCAGATTGGCAAAACGGGCGGTGATTGTTTCCACAGAGTGGGTAGAAGAGCACTTGTTGGAAGCGGGATGGACTGTAAAAGAGTACCGAAAAGTACACAAAGGCACGTTTATACGTCATATTTGGCTGTGTATGTAAGCGTAAAAAAACAAAAACGCTACCTCTAAGGGAATTTAGATTTCCCAGAGGTAGCGTTTTTTATTGCGTACATATCCATTGATATCGTTGATCTGATTTGCACAATATTGCATGGGAACGGGTGTTTGTGTTAATATTTATGACTATAATCCACAAGGTTCAACGGCAGTGTATCGCCAGCGACGTAAGCTTCCAGATTTTTGATGAAAATATCGACTGCTCGATCCGCGTATTGCTCTGTACTTCCTGCGATGTGAGGCGTAATTAACACGTTATCCATGCCCCATAGCGGGTGGTCTGCAGGAAGAGGTTCTTCTTCGAACACGTCCAGTGCGGCGAAGGCAACTTGGCCGTTTTGGAGTGCATTCAGCAAGGCTTCCGTTTTCACACTGGGGCCACGGCCTACATTGACAAAGCAGGCACCGGATCGGAACTGCTCAAATGCAGTTTGATCATATATATGTTTGGTTTCATCAGTTAGCGGTAAAATGTTAATTACATAATCGCCCTGGCTCAAGGCTTCATGTAAACCGGTCATGTCGTACATTTGGTCCACATTGGGGACATCCTTACCTGAGCGGCGAACTCCGATTGTGCGCATGCCGAGTGCTTTGAGAATACGGGCTGTTTCCGTACCGATCTCACCTACACCAACGATGACCGCTGTTTTGCCATGCAGTTCCGGCAGTGGTTTGGCAGGAGCTTTCCATTCGACCTGCTGTTGATGCAGCATAGCTTTTCTCAGCCAGCGACTGTGGGATAACATCATGCCCAGAATAATTTCGGTGATTGGAATCGCGTGAACTCCATTTGCACTGGTGACCTGAACGTTCTTTTGTTGCAAATCTGCGAAGGGGAGATTGTCCACACCAGCAGACCAGACCTGAACCCACTTCAACAGGCTATCCTGTTTCAATGCATGTTCTGTGACGAGTGGGGACCAGCCGAGAATAATCTCAGCTTCTTTCAACTCAGCGGGGTCCAATTCCTTGGCTTTTCCGAATTTCAGGGTGTATCCTGGTGCAGTATTCTGAATTCGTTGTTGCTGTTCTTCGGATAGAGATGGAAAACATACAATTTTACCCATAATGTGTGGTCCTCCTGAGATAAATAGTTTGATGAGTTTGATGATTAAAGTGTATCAGATTTGGTGTTGGATGTGCATTAAGGTGGGAAATGCAGGAATCTAGCCTTATTTGCAAATGGTTATATTTGTGTCACTCTATACTTACCCAACTTGAAACGATATGTATAGTTATGAAATAATAGAGCGAACTTTAGAGAGGTGTATGCAATGAATAACCAATCACATCAGGATCATTCATCCCGACGGGAAAGATTGTTTGTAGCAATTCGTCTTCCTGTTGCTGTTCAGCAGTCTCTTCAGATGGATGCGAGGCTTGTACAGAACAAGCTAGATTTTCGTAAATGGACAGATCATAGAGATTATCATATAACCTTGCAATTTCTGGGGGATACGTTAGTTAGTGACATTGGGCACCTGCGAAAAGCATTGCGCTCAGCAGCAAGCGGATTTCAGCCGTTTGAACTTCAGCTTTCCGACTGGGGCACATTTGGACTTGAAGAAGCACCTAAGGTGCTTTGGAAGGGTGTTAGCGGAGAGATAGAGCGCTTGTTTTCATTGCAAAAACAAATCGTGCAGGCGACTTCGCCCCTGGGGTATGAAGCTGAATTAAGACCTTATGCTCCCCACATTACCATCGCCAGAAAATATCTGGGACAGCTTCCAGGTAATGAAAATAAAGGGGTATCTGGAGTGCTTCCGGAACATTCCACAGGTGTTAATTCATGGATGGTGGAGGACATTGTACTTTATGTGACAAGGCTGGGACAATTGCCAATGTATGAGGTCGTGGATACGTTCACTTTTTCCTGATAATCATTTTTATGCCATAAAATCACATTGACATAACGTTTATCCCTATGTAATATTAGCCATCGTTATTCAAATTCTTTTTTTTGGGTTACTTAGTTAAGGGAATTGTTTCGACAGGAGGAATCTTCGAATGAACATTATAAGCAAAAATCGTTGGGTAGCACCGATGTTATCAGTGCTGCTTGTATGTATAGTGGGGGTAAATGTCGTTCAGGCGACGGGGAAGTGGAATGAAGCTAGTGATAGTAAACAGATGACCGAACTTACGGCTTCTGTGCAAAATAACCAAACATCTACGCAAGAAGAGAGGCGCATGATGGAAGATGGGACAAGTCTGTCCTCTAATCTGTCTGCCCAAACCGTAGCGTGGACTGAATCTCTGCCAGCGAAGAACTGGCTTACGACTGCTCAAGAAGAGCAGGAACTGCAAGAAGCCAAGGCCAAGAACAAAGCTAGAGCGGTAGCTGCGGCCAAAGCAAAAAAAGAAGCTGCACTGAAATTGGCCAAAGTGAAACGTGCCAAAGAAGTCGCTGCTGTAACAACTCCCCCCCAAAAACTATACTTTACACGGACCAAACTTCTGAACCAGGAAGACTCGAAACTTGCAACCTGGTCATACAGTGTGTCCGATAAAGAACTGCATCTGCTGCAAAAAATTGTCATGGCAGAAGCGGAAGGTGAACCGTACGAAGGCAAAGTGGCAGTTGCCAATGTTGTCTTAAACCGGCTACGGTCAGCCAATTTTCCCGATACCATTTACAAGGTCATCTATCAGAAATCCCAGTTTAGTCCTGTAGCGAACGGACGTATGAAACGTGTGGTTCCCAACGAGGACAGCATCAAAGCAGTGAATGCTGCGTTGAATGGGAAGAAGGAAGTTGCCGATGATACGTATTATTTTTTATCATTGACGCTTGCCGACGATCTGACAGTTGCTCGCTCGCAGAAAAAAGTAAAAACGATCGGTCATCATACTTTTTACAAGTAATCGACCCGTAAATTCTGCAAACAGGCAGGGTAGTTAACTGTGTGTGCTTCACACGGCCCTTGAAAAAGCCTGAATCGTAGTTTTATTTCGTTATTAAAAAATATCGTTATACTCTAAATTACCCTTTTTTCTGCCAAATCATACGGTGGAATTAGTGAAAATAAAAGAAGGTTCCCTTCCAAAAATTCGGAAGGGAACCTTCTTTGTATATCGTGAGCAATTGTCTTGTCCCCTATAACACCTCGTGAGAGCTGTTCTATAGGTCCGTAGAGGCGTCAGAATGGTATTCTGGTACCTGACAAGGACGTGGCAGTAATTCCGGCTGTGAAGCGCTCCACGGAGGTTGTTGTGACTTCGGCTGTCGTCGGAAACAATAAGTCATGAACAGCTTGAGCACAGCACTTCGGATCATAGACCGAATGGTTACCTGAATGATGCGCTACGTTCAGCGGGCTTTCAGTTTGAGTAGATGCCTGCTCCACTAGTTGTCTGAAACGATTGGTGATCACGTCGGCAGAGTGAATGACGTGGCCGTATCCGGCTTGTACAAAGTATTCACAGTTCTCTTCCTCTTGACCTGCAATCGGAGGAATGAACAACATCGGTAGACCCTTGGCCAACGCTTCAGTGCATGTCATGCCACCTGGCTTCGTAATCAGCACATCGGATACATCCATCAGTTTGCTTACTTCCCGTGTATATCCCAGAATACGAATATTCGGGTGCTGGAAGCAAGGCATTTCCTTCATTTTTGCGATCATTTTTTCATTGCTTCCTAGACAGAAGACCAATTGAACACGATCTGCCCAAGACGTGAGAGCTTTCATATGATCCTCATCAAACGAAAGTCCCCATCCACCACCCATAAGTAGCGCTGTAGGCATGTTCTGAAGCCCCATCTCTTCCCGTAGCTTCACTTTATCTCCAGCTTCCCAGAAGTCTGGATGCACAGGGATTCCCGTGATCTGAATATGGGAGGGATCTACACCCCGGATTTCAAGCAATGCTTTGACCTGAGGGGTAGAGACCAGATATTTGTTCACTTCCGGATTAATCCATGTTCCGTGCACGTCATAATCCGTCACGACCGTATAGAGCGGGATATTCAGACCCTGGCGTTTGAGCCGGGAGATGACAGCATTCGGAAAAGGATGGGTACAGATCACCGCATCGGGTTTCAGTTGGGATACGACCTGTGCCGTCTGTGTATAGAAAATTCGGTGCAACGCCAGCTTGGTAAAACCATTTAATGATTTATTGTACTGTGTGCGGTACAACAGGCTGACCAGTTTGGGTTGAACCGATAGTGTCTTTCGATATGCAGAGAAAATTAGTGGAGCTACCGTTGGGTTCAAAAATTTGCCTAGTTCAATGACACGACTGTGAACATGTGGACTGACTTTTTTGATGCCATGTGCCAGCGCATGAGCGGCCTGAGTGTGACCGGTACCGAAACCTTCCGATAATAAGAGCACTCTTGGTTTTCGCATGAGTTCACCTTTATTCATAAGTTTTAATTCAAAAAGAAGATATTCATTGTTTATTCTAGCTATGGAATGCGTTACTACATGAATATACATTGAAGCACAAAATCATGTTTCTTCTATAAATATTTACACCATATATCTTACAATGAGACAACTTAAACTTCATTATATACACGTATTATCTGAGTCATCTTACACTATAGACGACGACAGAAGGAGTTTCCACTGCATTTAGGTTAAAAAATATTAACACAATTTTTAAAATGTTAGGGTTGCAATCTGTTTTAGAAGGTGGTATTGTAGTTTTTGACCGAATGACTGAATTGTATTTCTGGTCATTTATGTAGAGCGATTGAACAATGAATGTGATTAAAGGAGGGATTAGATGGCTCCGATTGACAGGAGACAGCAGGTTATTCATGCAGCAGCCCAGTCGTTTGCCATGTTTGGATACAAAGCAACGACGATGGATCAGGTCGCCAAGATTGCGAACGTTGGCAAAGGAACGATCTATACGTTTTTCACCAATAAGGAACAATTGTTTGATCAGATCCTGGTAGAAGTGATTCAGGAAATGAAGAACATCGCGCATCGTGAAGTACATCAGGAAAGTGCATTTTTCGATAATCTGTTTCGGGTACTGGATGCCTTGTTAGAGTTTCGTCGTGATCACGATCTGCTCGTTAAGTTATCTCAGGAGCTGAAGGACTTTGGAACACTGCAGGCCAAGGAAGGCTTGGACAAGGTGGAGAAAGTAATCTCCGACTTTCTGGCTAAGGAGCTTGAGAAAGCGAAAGACAATGGAGAGATTCGAGATTGTGATCCGCAAGTCGTCGCATTTATGATGATTCGCCTGTATATTGCACTCACCTCAGACTGGAGCAAACAACATCAACCGCTGAGCAAAGAGGAAATTAAGACTTACTTTCGCCTTTTCTTAATGGAAGGAATTGCTGCTGTAACGTAATCCAAATTTAATCTACTATAATATAAGGATTTTCACGCGTATCAAGCAGGGAGGCTTGTCGGAAGACAGGTTGTTTTTTTGTCCTAAAGTGACCGTTTGAGGAAAGTGGTCACTTCGTGTTTCAGTATGTTTTCTGGAATGCGACATTGTATTTCATTATGGTTATTCCTGCTCATTGAGCAGAGAGATTAAGGGGAGAAAATGACATGAAATCTTTATCCGTGTTTTTCAAGGATGTGGGATCGGCCGTGAGAAACCCGAAGGTGTTGATCCCTGTTATTGCAATTATGTTTATACCGATCCTGTATAGTGGCATCTATCTGGCAGCCTATTGGGACCCGTATGGTCATGTGGATGAGATGCCGGTTGCCGTTGTCAATCTGGATAAAGGTGCTGAGCTGGAGGGCAAATCCCTCCATGTAGGTAGTGATCTGGTGGATGAGCTGAAGAAAAATGGCGATTTTAAATGGGACTTTGTCAGTGCCAGTCAAGCCAAAGAAGGCATGAGTAATGACAAATATTATATGCAAATTACGATTCCGGAGAACTTCTCATCTCAGGCAACAACATTGCTGGATGACAAGCCGGAGCCGGCTGATCTGATCTATGAACCGAATGGCAATTACAGTTTTGTTGGTGCACAGATCGGTAAGACCGCTATTAAGGACCTGAAAGCAAAAGTCTCAGCCAAAGTAACGGAATCCTATGCAGAGACATTGCTCGACAAGTTCTCCGAAGTATCGGATGGCTTGGCTGAGGCAGGCGATGGGGCGGGTGAACTGAATACCGGTGCAGGCAAACTGGATGATGGTGCTGTTAAGCTCAAGGATAACCTGGCGAAGCTTGCATCCGGAACGCTTGAACTTCAGGAAGGACTTTCTCCATTAAGTGATGGTGTTAACGCGTTGCACACAGGGGCAACCAAGCTTGAAAGTGGAACATCAAATCTTGTATCCGGTCTGCAACAGCTTCAGGCAGCTGCTTCGAGCCAGCTTCAGAGCGGAGCAGATCAGTTGAAGGATGGCAGCGCCAAGTTGGAAACTGGACTCCAGTCTTCACTGGATGGCACAAGTAAGTTGCAGGCTGGTCTGAAATCATCAGAACAGGGCAGTGCGAAGCTGTCGGATGGTCTGCAAAGTGCTGTTCAGGGCAGTGGTACACTGGCAACAGGCCTGCAATCGGCTGTAGATGGCAGTTCCAAGGTTGCTGATGGTGCACAGGGCGTAGCCGCCGGATTGAAACAGCTTGCTGCATCGAACCCCGAACTGGCCGAAAATGCGGATGTACAGAAACTGCTTGCGGCAAGTGAGGCTGTTGCTGACGGCAGTGCACAACTGCATGAGAGTGAGCAGAAGCTGGCACAAGGTGCAGATCAGCTACATCAGGGCAACCAGCAACTGGCTGCGGGTGCAACTGAGCTTCATGGAGGTCAGGAGCAACTTCTTGCTGGTGCGAACCAGCTGGTGGATGGTCAGAAACAATTGCTGGCTGGTGCAGGGCAGCTTAGTCAAGGAGGAGCGAAACTCTCCGATGGTCTGAAGCAGTTCAGCGGCAAATTGGGTGATGCTGCAAGTGGCGGTACATTGCTTGCAGATGGTGCCAAGCAACTGGGCTCAGGAACAACAGCTTTGCAAACGGGTGTAGGTAAACTCAGTGGTGGCGTTAGTTCACTAACCGATGGTTCCAAGCAATTGGGTGATGGCGCGGGCAAACTGGCTGACGGCCTTACTGAGCTAAAAGATGGCTCGAGTGAATTGGAAACCAAGCTGAATGATGCCGCACAGAAAACATCCGAAGTTAAGAAAACGGATGATGTAGTGAACATGTTCGCTGAACCGGTAAACTCCTCGGAGAATACAGCAGAGAACGTGAGCAATTATGGTACAGGATTGACACCGTTCTTCCTGTCAATCGGTCTGTTTGTGGGATCGTTGATTTCCACGATTGTATTGAAAATGCGGGAAACGTCCGTACCTGGTGCAACAGGCTGGAATCGTTTTGTCAGCCGGACACTGGTATTTGGGTCCGTAAGTATTTTCCAATCAGTTATCGTGGCAAGTTTCATGTTATATGGTCTTGGACTGGAGACGCACAGCGTAGGGCTGTTCTATCTGTTTACCATTATTACGGGGCTGACCTTCATGTTGATCGTTCAGGCACTTGTAACCTGGCTGGATCTGCCTGGACGTTATGTTGTCATTCTGCTTCTGGTCTTCCAGCTTGCGGCTAGTGCAGGAACCTTCCCGGTAGAACTGATTCCATCATGGCTTCAGGCATTTAGCCCTTGGTTGCCAATGACACACAGCATTATGGGCTTCAAAGCCGTAGTATCGAGTGGTAATCTGGATGTGATGTGGCATCAGGCAGGTATTCTTAGCATCTATGCAGGTGTATCCATTCTGCTGACGCTTGCTTACTTCCTCTGGAATGGCAGACGTCCGAAAAAAGAAGTCGAACAGGCTGATTCTGGTCAAGTTGTGACGGCATAAGTCGAACCTGATCTTCAGCAGGGTCATATTTTTGAAAAAAAACTTTATTTTCTTGTAGTGAAATTATGCAATATAGTAGTCAAATAGTGCAAATAGCCTGTGACCCTAAAAAGGGGTTGCAGGCTATTTTGTATACAAATGCATAGAGAAGTAAAGTTTCGCTGGCTTAAGCAGTGAAAATTTGGTGGAATTATGGATAAACGTAGGCGGCACATGGAACGATTTTCTTCTGTCAGCAATTTAATTCAGTTGTACTCTGGCTTAAAAAGTGTATAATTATTCGAAAAAGAGATGAATTTAAACGTCACTACTGTAAAGCTGTACTGCAAAACATTTCTTATCAGAGGTATTAAAAAGTTTAAATTGCGCTGATGTTAGGTCGGTGTTAAAATAATAGAACTATATCAAAAAAACGTCGCTCCATTTCAGTAGCCGTGCCAGCGGCTGCGTGTTGATTTATACAGGCTGTTTGCCGGATCGTCCGGATCAGCTCATCTCATTTAATGGCTTCTGCCCAATAGCAGGCATTATTTTTGACAGTCTCATGCTGTCACCTCTTCTATCTAGCAGGCTCTATCGCAAGCGAAAGGCCAGCTCCTCCCGTTTCATTGTTGCCTGTTGCCTATGTTCTTGATCTTTCCGAAATACTTCATTATAGAAAGGTTGCGTTCCATGAGACACATCGGATTACCTCCAAAACAGGGTCTGTATGACCCGCAGTTCGAAAAAGACGCATGCGGAATGGGTTTTGTTGCCAACATCAAAGGAGTACCTTCACACGATATCGTTAGTCAGGCACTGACCATGCTTAGTAACATGGAACACCGTGGAGGACAGGGAAGTGAGCCGAATTCCGGTGACGGAGCAGGTATCCTGATTCAGATTCCACATCGCTTCTTTGCACAGGAAGCGAAACGCCTTGGTTTTGCATTGCCTGAACAGGGATTCTATGGCGTAGGGATGTTGTTCCTTTCCCAGGACCCTGCCATTCGCAGTGCGCATGAAGAGAGCCTTAAGAAGATTATTGAAGAAGAAGGTCAGACGTTCCTGGGTTTCCGGGATGTTCCTACTTTTGATGAAATGCTTGGCCGTTCTGCGCTTGCAGCAAAACCTTATGTACGTCAGGTGTTTATTGGAAGATCCGCAGATGTGAAGGATGAGCTTGGATTCGAGCGTAAGCTGTATGTTATTCGCAGACGCGCTGAGCTGGCTATTCGTTATTCCGCAGATGAAGCAGAAGGTGGTTCGTTCTACCTTCCGAGCATGTCTTGTCGCAAAATTGTATATAAAGGCATGCTGACAACTGAACAAGTTGGCGGGTTCTATCTGGATCTGCAGGAAGAACTCGTGGAATCGGCCATTGGACTTGTGCATTCCCGTTTCAGTACCAACACCTTCCCCAGCTGGGAACGTGCCCACCCGTATCGCTTCATGATCCACAACGGTGAGATCAATACGATGCGTGGTAACGTGAACTGGATGCATGCACGGCAATCCTTGTTCGAGAGCGAGTTGTTTGGTAACGACATCGCGAAAGTAAAACCGGTTATCAATCCGGACGGTTCGGATACAGCCATGTTTGATAACACGCTGGAGTTCCTGTATCTGAGTGGTCGTTCCCTGCCACACGTGGCGATGATGATGGTTCCTGAACCTTGGAGCACAGATGAGGGCATGGACCCTGCCAAAAAAGCATTTTATGAATATCACAGCACGATGATGGAGCCTTGGGATGGACCAGCAGCAATGGCCTTTACAGATGGTTTGCAAATTGGTGCAACACTTGACCGTAATGGATTGCGTCCAGCTCGTTATTATGTAACCAAGGATGACCGTATTATCCTGTCCTCCGAAGTTGGGGTACTTGATATTGCGCCGGAAGAGATCCTGTACAAAGATCGTCTGCGTCCAGGTCGGATGTTGCTTGTGGATACACAAGAAGGCCGCATCATCGCGGATGAGGAAGTAAAAGCAATCATTGCAGCCGAGAATCCGTATCAGGATTGGCTTGATGAGCATTTGATGGATCTGAGCGAGTTGCCGGACGCACCGGAACTTCCTGATCCAAAACATGATAACGTGACCCAGCTTCAGCTCGCTTATGGTTATACATTTGAAGAACTACGTAAAATCCTGGAGCCGATGGCAACAACCGGTATGGAAGCTACGGGCTCGATGGGTTATGATGCACCGCTGGCTGTGCTGTCCGATCGTCCACAGCGTCTGTACAACTACTTTAAACAGATGTTCGCCCAGGTAACCAACCCGCCAATCGATGCAATCCGTGAAGAGATTGTAACGTCTACGGCAACAACCATTGGTCCTGAGCGCAACTTGCTGAACCCTGAACCGGAGAGTTGTCGCCAGATCCGTCTGGATACACCGGTATTGTCTAATGAAGACTTTGCGAAGATTCGCCATGTGCGTCGCCCAGGCTTCCGCTCCATGACGATTCCAATCTTCTTCACCGCTGCGGAAGGGGCAGAAGGACTTCGCAAAGCGATGGATTTGCTCTTCGAAGCTGCAGATCGTGTCATCGACAAAGGTCATAACATTCTGATCCTGTCTGACCGCGGTGTGGACGCAGAGAATGCTGCCATTCCTGCATTGCTTGCTGTAGCAGGTCTGCATCACCATCTGATTCGCCAGGGAACCAGAACCAAAGTCAGCATTATGCTTGAATCGGCAGAACCGCGTGATATTCACCACTACGCGTTGCTGCTGGGTTATGGTGTAAGTGCGGTGAACCCTTATCTGGCCTTTGAAACGCTGGATGACATGATTCAGCAAGGATTGCTGCGTGGTATCTCGCATGAGAAAGCAGTGAAAAACTACATTAAAGCAGCTACCAAAGGCGTTACTAAAGTGTTGTCCAAAATGGGGATTTCTACGATTCAATCGTATCGTGGAGCTCAAATCTTCGAAGCGGTGGGTCTGAAATCAGACTTCGTTGACCGTTACTTTACCTGGACACCTTCCCGTATCGGTGGAATTGGGTTGGAAGAAGTGGCAGCCGAAGCGTTGACACATCATAACCGTGCCTTTACGGAAAAAGACGGTAACGATAAAGTATTGGATTCCGGTGGGGATTATCAATGGCGTAACGACGGAGAAGAGCATCTGTTCAATCCGCAAACCATTCATACCCTGCAACATGCGGTACGCACTGGGGATTACAAGCTGTATAAAAAATATTCCAAACTTGTGCAAGGTGAGAATGATCAATTGTTGACCATTCGCTCCATGCTGAAGCTGAAACCGGTAGGAGCTTCCATTCCACTCGAAGAAGTTGAATCCGTAGAAGATATCATGCGTCGATTCAAAACAGGTGCAATGTCCTTCGGTTCGATCAGTAAAGAGGCGCATGAAGATCTTGCCATCGCTATGAACCGTGTTGGAGGTAAATCCAATACCGGTGAAGGTGGAGAAGATCCGGCTCGCTTCATTAAAGATAGCAACGGGGATTCCCGTCGCAGTGCGATTAAACAGGTAGCATCCGGACGTTTTGGTGTTACATCCAACTATTTGGTTAATGCCGATGAGATTCAGATTAAAATGGCTCAGGGAGCTAAACCAGGTGAAGGCGGACAGCTGCCAGGACGTAAAGTGTATCCTTGGGTTGCTGAAGTTCGTGGATCTACACCGGGTGTAGGTCTGATCTCGCCACCACCGCATCACGATATCTACTCAATCGAAGATCTGGCAGAGTTGATCTATGACTTGAAAAATGCCAATCCGCGTGCTGAGATTAACGTGAAGCTGGTATCGGAAGTGGGTGTGGGTACCATCGCAGCTGGTGTAGCCAAAGGCCGTGCCGATATTATCCTTGTCAGCGGTTATGACGGTGGTACAGGTGCATCGCCGCAAGGTTCGATTCGCCACGCAGGTATGCCTTGGGAACTAGGTCTTGCAGAGACACATCAAACGTTGATGTTGAACAATCTGCGTGACCGTGTTGTCCTCGAAACAGATGGCAAAATGCTTAACGGCCGTGACCTGGCGATTGCTGCCTTGCTAGGAGCAGAAGAGTATGGATTCTCTACGGCACCGCTCGTTGCACTTGGCTGTATCATGATGCGTGTCTGTCAGATGGATACCTGTCCGGTTGGTGTAGCGACACAGAATCCGGAATTGCGTAAAAATTATATGGGTGATCCAGCTCATGTGGTTAACTTCATGCGATTTGTTGCTGAAGATGTGCGTGAGATCATGGCTGATCTTGGTTTCCGTACTATTCAGGAGATGGTCGGACGTACAGATTGCCTCGAAACGGTAGAAGCCGTAGATCACTGGAAGAAAAAAGGTGTGGATCTGTCTGTATTGCTGCACGTGCCTGAAATGCCGGAAGGTTCTGCACGTTACCGTACACAGCATCAGAATCACCAATTGGAAGAAACGCTGGATATGCAACAATTGTTGCCACTGGCACAGGCTGCTATTGAATCCAGTCAACCGGTTGAAGCGGTGCTTCCAATTACAAACGTTAACCGTGCAGTAGGTACCATTTTGGGTAGTGAGATCACACGCAAATATGGACTCGCAGGATTGCCTGAAGATACGGTTAAATTTAAGTTTGTCGGCTCTGCCGGACAAAGCTTTGGGGCCTTTGTACCTAAAGGTATGACCTTGACCGTTGAAGGGGATTCCAATGACTACGTAGGTAAAGGACTGTCCGGAGGTAAACTGATCGTGATGCCTTCTCCGAAAGCAACGTTTGAGGCGGAAGATAACATCATTATTGGTAATACGGCTCTCTACGGAGCAACAAGCGGTGAAGCGTATATCCGTGGTATTGCGGGTGAGCGATTTGCTGTACGTAACTCGGGCGCCAAAGTAGTTGTTGAAGGTGTAGGCGACCATGGTTGTGAGTATATGACAGGTGGACGTGTCGTTGTACTGGGCGATACAGGTCGTAACTTTGCAGCAGGGATGTCCGGAGGTATTGCCTATGTGTATGATCCGGAAGGCACATTCCTGAAACGTTGTAATCTGGAAATGGTTCTTTTGGAGCGTATCGAAGATGTGGCAGAAAGTGCAGATCTGCGAGGCATGATTCAACGTCATGTTGCCAACACAGGAAGTGCTGTCGGTCAGCGCGTTCTGGATAACTGGCAAGATGCGCTGAATCAGTTCGTTCGGGTTATTCCGAAGGACTTCAAACGTATGACAGAACAGATCGAACGGATTCAGGCAACAGGTTTGACTGGAGAAGCAGCGCTGCTTGCAGCGTTTGAAGCGAATATGCGTGAACTTGCACGTGCTGGAGGTTAATAACTTCCTTGTTCAAAGTTATAAGTGCATGAACAGGTTGTATTAAGAATAATAGGAGCAATATGGTTGCCATTCCGGCACCATATTGCTCCTATTTTGCTTTCGACAAAATTAGAACCCCATCAAAAAACGTTATCGCCATGAGACGACAACATCGAGGAACTTTCTCAAGTATAATAAGGCTAGTTTTGGAGGGCAGGGAAAGTATAAAGATAAGAGAGGTTAGCGGAATGAATATGAAGCATCCAAACAGGGACGATCGTAGGCCGACAGGTAAACAAGTCGAAGCAACCCAGATGGACATCATGAAGGTGTTACTGCAATGCGGAATCGACCCGGAGCGTTGGAACCATTTCGTATCCTCCGTCAACAACAAGCGTCCTTGACACAATAGACAAGCATGGAATGAAAGGGAATTAAGACACAAAAAAAGCCCAGAAGCCAGAGAGGTTATCTCTCGGGAACTGGGTCCTCTTTTCGGGTTTAGTCCATGCTGCGTTCCATTCGGACAAATGCAATAAAACGACGTGCCTCTTCTTCTGTTAAAGACTTCCCATCAATCATCAGATCGAAGCGTTCTAACACTTCTTTGTCCGATAACTCCAAGGTATCCACGAAATCACGTACGTCTTCATCCATCACGACATCACTTTGCTTTGTACGTCCTATAAGATAATCGATAGACACCTCAAAGATGTCAGCAAGTCTCGTTAACACTTCGAAATCCGGTTTACGTCGATTCTTCTCGTAGTGGGAGAGAGCAGCTCTTGTAATATGAATGGAGCTCGCAAGTTCTTCTTGAGTAAGTCCCCGCTGTTCCCGTAATTCTGCAATGCGATTTCCGTAGCTCATAAGCTATTTCCCCCTGAACGACATCAAATATATATTGAAACAATCCTGAGCCAAGTGTTTGATCAGGGCAGCTTTCCTGCAAAAGAGTAACTCCTCATGTGTTTCCTTTAACCCATTTCCATTTGTAAATAGGTCTGTCTAAGGACATCTCAAATTGTCGTAAATCAAAAGAACCATGTCCAAATACCGCTTGACATGATACGTATTGTATCGTAAATTGGACGTATGGAGTTACAAAATGTATCATTTGGAATATTTTAAGTATCTCCTTGTTGCCTGGACCATATACCTGTGAGAAGGAAGTGGAGGCAGTCCATGTAGGCTAATCCATTCTAAAGGAATGAAACCATGTATTCAATAATTCAGGAATGGGCTGATATGAAATTAAATGTCCATATGTACATTCAGGAGTTTCATGGGAAAATGGTAGACCGCAAAAGACGCCCTGTTCTGTTACTTGGAATGGACACTCAAGCAATCACCTTCCTGAGCGACCTGAACTTGCCGGTATCATCAGAAATGCTCATTGGTTTGGATGTTGAAGATCAACATGTATGTGTACGACTTCACGCAAGGTTGCAATGGAAACAGCCCTTCGGAGAGCTCACAATGTATCATTCAAACTTGCATATTCAGCACGAACAGAAACTATATATAACTGGACAGTTAAACACAATGCTTACTGAAGTTCAGTTTCCCGCGGTTTCCCGTTTTCAGTATGAAAAGGCAACAGAACAAAAGGCTCTGCAGGAACCCTATCATTACATTGATTTCACCATATAATTCCAAGTCGATTCTTAACAATTTCTGAACAAAACATGTACTTAACGCCATTTTACTATATTTCATAGCGTTATGCATTAGTTCTTTAACACCAAAAGCATTTGCGCAATGAATAAAGGGGCGAGGGGGCTCATACTATTTCAGGAAGTTTGGATATGGTTGAAATGCACTGCCACATATTATCCGGCCTAGATGATGGTCCTGTTCGAATGGAGCAGTCCGTTGCGATGGCTGAGAAGGCGGCAGCCTCAGGAATTACCTCCATTATTGCTACTCCGCATCACCTGAACGGGCAATACAACAATGAACCGATGGTGGTCAATCAGGCCGTGAACCTGCTCCATGCAGAACTTCGCAAACGTAACATTCGCCTGGAGATCCGTCCCGGACAGGAGATCAGGGTGCATGACAACCTGATTGGAGACTTATATGCAGGAAAGTGCTGCACACTCGCCGGAAGTCGTTACATGTTGCTGGAACTGCCCTTTGGTCATATTCCCTCACAGTTCCCCAGGATACTGCATGAATTACGAATAGCGGGAATTACCCCTATTATTGCTCATCCGGAACGTAATCGTGTCATTTTGAAGAAGCCAAAGTTGTTGGCTGATTACTTGAGTCAAGGCGGACTATGTCAGCTCACAGCTCAATCTTTCACTGGGCTTTTCGGACGGAAAGTTCGGCAGTGGTGTTTTCATTTTTGCAAAGAAAACGGGTTTCATTTCATTTCATCAGATGCACATGATACGTGCAAAAGGACATTTGCCATAAGTGAAGGAGAGCGGGCCATCGAGCGTCGATTTGGAGCTGAAGCCGTTAAGCGGCTGGCAGAGAATGCGTCGCACATTCTATCAAATTCGTGTCTGGTCACAGAACGCTGGAAACCTCGCAAATGGCTACTGTCCATCTGGTAGTTACATAGGATAGATCACAACGTATAGGAGGAATGAAAGTGGAACTGAAAGGATATTTTCGACTCTTACAAAAGAAACTGTGGTTGATTGTTGCAATTGCTTTGATAGCCGGTGTGGGTGCAGGGGTTAAAAGCATTTTCTTCACCCAGCCCATCTATGAGGCAAGTTCCAAACTGATCGTGAACCAGACCTCTAACGTTCAAGGCCAGGCGATGATGGACTTCAGCATGATTCAAACCAATATCAAACTCATTAACTCATACAGAGAAATTATTAAATCTTCCGCCATTATGGATAAAGTCGCTACCACGTATCCGGACCTAGGCTTAACCTCTGCTCAGCTCATGAATAGCACTTCCGTCTCTACAGCCAGCGAATCCCAAGTGATGAGCATAACTGTACAAGGGACTACCTACGAAAAAGCCGCAAAAACGGTCAATGCCATCTCCAACGTGTTCCAATCTCAAATCCCCCTAATCATGAAAATCGATAATGTGGCTATCCTCAGTGAAGCAAAAGTGGATAGTAACGCATCTCCAATCAATATGAAAACCACATTAAGCATCATTGTCAGTCTGTTCGCAGGTCTTGTGCTCGCCATTGCACTTGTATTCCTGATGGATTATCTGGATGACACATTCAAATCCGAAGCCGAACTTGAAAAAGAGCTGGGTCTGCCTGTGCTTACCGTGATATCCAAAATGAAAAAAGACGATCTGAAAAATACGAAAAATTACGTATCTCAACAGAAAGTGGGGGATGGCAAATATGTCGCGGCTAACCAATGAAAATAACAGTCTGGTGACCTATTTTAACTCCAAATCTCAGATCTCGGAGGGATACCGTAAATTACGGACGAACATCCAGTTCTCCTCAATCGACAGTCATATCAAAAAAATCATGGTGGCTTCCGCTGAATCCGGCGAAGGAAAGACCACAACCATTAGCAATCTGGCGGTAACCTATGCCCAGGAAGGCAAAAAAGTTCTGCTGATCGATGCGGATCTGCGTAATCCTTCCTTGCACCAGGTGTTTTCCGTACCCAATCATATCGGTCTTAGTAGTGTGCTGTCTAATCAGTACAGTGTGGAAGACGTGCTTAGAGAGAGTTATATCGACAATCTCCAATTGTTCACTTCTGGCCCAATTCCGCCGAACCCTTCCGAGATGATCGGTTCCAACCGGATGAAAAGGCTGATTGAGAAGTTAGAGGATCAATATGATGTCATCATGTTTGATACACCACCGGTGCTTGCGGTAACGGATGCACTCATTGTGAGTTCGCTGTGTGATGGTGTGTTACTGGTCGTGAACTCGGGCAAGGTCAAGAAGGAACTGGTGAAGAAGACCAAGGCTGCTCTGGAGCATGTGAATGCACGAATTCTGGGCGCAATCCTGAACAATATCAAAAACGCTGCAGTTCCGGTGGGCTACGGAGAGAAGTAAACCTTCCATCCAATGCTCCCAAGTAAACAGGTAATGTCTACTGCACCTTTATCACTGTAGGCACTCGGTCATGCTGTGGGTTCAATGAACCTTAGACGTTAATCGTCGAAGGTATGACGTGAGGACGGGTTAGATGCCCTGGTTCAACTTTATCAAACTAAAAAAAAAAGAGGATAGGGTGGTATTTATGAAAAAAGTGAGAAAAGCAATCATTCCTGCAGCTGGACTAGGTACACGATTTTTGCCAGCCACAAAAGCGATGCCCAAAGAAATGCTCCCTATTGTGGACAAACCAACCATACAGTATATCGTTGAGGAAGCCATTGCCTCTGGAATTGAAGACATCATCATCGTAACGGGTAAAGGGAAGCGGGCAATTGAAGATCATTTCGACAACGCTTTTGAATTGGAACATAACTTGCTGGAAAAAGGGAAGCTGGGCCTGCTTGAAGAGGTTCGCAAATCCTCTAACGTGGATATCCACTACATAAGACAAAAAGAGGCCAAAGGACTTGGTCATGCTGTCTGGTGTGCACGTAACTTTATCGGTGACGAACCTTTTGCCGTGTTGCTCGGAGATGACATCGTCGTATCGGAAGTTCCATGCACCAAACAATTGATCGATCAATATGATCAGGTTCAACATTCCATTGTTGGCGTACAAACCGTACTTGCTGAACAAACAGACAGATACGGCATTGTAGACCCGCTTCAATCGGATGGCCGTTTGACAGAGGTTCTCAGGTTCGTAGAGAAACCTGCCCAAGGCACAGCGCCTTCCAACCTGGCGATTATGGGGAGATACGTACTGAGTCCAGAGATTTTCGAACATTTGGAGCAACAAGAGATTGGTCAAGGGGGAGAAATTCAATTAACAGATGCGATTCAGCGCTTAAATGAGACACAAGGAGTGTATGCTTACGATTTCGAGGGAGTACGTTATGACGTTGGCGAGAAACTGGGATTCATTTTGACAACCATCGACTTCGCTCTGCAAAAACAGGAACTTAGAATTCCAATGCTGCAAGCTCTGCAACAGATTCTGGAAAAAGAGTCGGTAGAACATGTAGCCGGGGGGGAGTTTGAATGAGTCCATCTCCCCAATCGAAGGAAGCGGAGATTGTTATGGACCCAAGTCTGGGGTACAATGCATCAACGATGTCAGGACAAAATGCGGATAAAGTGTATCTATTTATGAAAAGAATGCTCGATTTGCTGGGTTCTTTCATAGGTTTGATCATTTTGTGCCCCTTGTTTGCGGTCATCGGATTACTGATCAAAATCGAGGCCCCGCAGGGGTCTGTTTTTTTTCGTCAGGTACGAGTAGGACAGAATGGAAAAGAGTTTCATATGTACAAATTCAGGTCCATGGTTGCGAATGCAGAAGATCTGCTGGAACAACTGATTGATCAGAATGAAGTGAACGGGAATATGTTCAAAATGAAGAATGATCCCCGGATTACCCGGATTGGCAAGTTCATTCGGAAAACCAGTCTGGATGAGCTGCCACAGTTGTGGAACGTGTTCAGAGGAGAGATGAGTCTCGTTGGACCCAGACCGGCTCTGCCCAGGGAAGTGAAGAACTACACTTCCTATGACAGACAACGTCTTCAGATGATCCCGGGATGTACGGGATTATGGCAAGTCAGCGGTCGAAATAGTGTTGGTTTTGAGGAAATGGTGGAGCTGGATCTGACGTATGCCCGTGAGCGCAGCATGATGGTGGATATCAAAATTATCTTCAGAACGTTCAAGGTGCTGGTAGGTTCGAAGGATGCGTTTTGAAACACGATTCTGGCTTTGAGGTGGCATAGCAGATATGCAAAAGACCGGTATACTTGCTGCATTAAATATGAAGTCGTTTAATATCATTCTTTTTTCGCTGGTAATTGTCTTCGCAGCAATCTATCTTCCGCTAGTCTCGGTTGTTGCACTCATAGCTGTGATTCTGCTGGGCGTTTATATTAAACAGCCCAGCTGGATTTTTATGATTCTCATCGTAAGTTTTTCATTATCCATTGATAAAATATTTAGCATTCATCTGGCAGGACTGGATTCGCTGTCCTTCTACAAGCTGGCGATTCTGGGTTTTGTCGTCTCTCTTTTTTTACGCTTTGGTATTCGCAAAGAGTTGATATATCCTGCACTGGCGATTGGTTTTTTATTTGTGGAGAGTTATTTTCTATCTGATCTGCCTAGTAAGGTTAGTCCGCTCGATCCATTCAAGGCCTTTCTGGGGGTCATTGTTCCTTTTTTGTTGCTGATGCCCCATTTTTCAAGAGAGATCAGTCAACGAATTATACGTGTACTTGCATGGTTGCCGCTGTTCAGTCTTGCTGGTGGTTATATTCTGCAACTCGCCGGCATATTGTCCATTACTAACCTGGAGATGTCGGGTGTAACCCGGTTACAGGGAGCTAACATCGCTGCGCATCTGGCTATGTTGTGTTTTATCTCGATCTGCGTCTGTCTGATTCAGATCAAGCAAGGCCATCAGGTTGTTCTGTATTACATGCTTACCTTGACACATCTGGTCATTCTGGTCCAGACGGGAACAAGGGGGCCACTTATTGCGCTTATTCCGATTATTCTGGTCTATCTTTTTGATCAACTGAAAGCCTTCATCAAAGGCAGAGTTAGTGCCATTATTCCTCTCATTATGTTTGTTGTCGCTGTGGCCTATATGGTGATTGCACAGTGGGACAATTATGAGATGAGGTCAGAGAGCAAAGGCCTGTCGGGAAGGGATGTAGCTTGGAATTATTTTATTGGCAAAGCAAATGAGTATCCGATATTTGGACGTGGACTCGGCTCAACTCTCGTAGCGAACGATGGAAGTATTTTTTCTGGATTCGTTGTTCCGCATAATGAATACATTCGTTTTTATTACGATGGCGGGTTAGTTGGAGCCATTCTGTTGTTTCTATCGCTGCTGCTGGTGTTTCGGGCTGTTTACTTCCGATTGGGCGGCATGATCCGGTTGTATTTTGCCGGAATGATTATCGGTTTCCTGACCTATTCCTTTTTTGACAATACCCTGTCCACGGTTCATCTGATTGCTCCATTCTGTATCTTCCTGAACGCGTTATATGCTACGGGAAATGGAGTCCATTCCAAGTCAGGGGCCGAAGCAGAAGTGGATATACAGATACAGCGAGCCAAGGACGTATCCTTTTCAAAGGAGATTAGAACATGAAGGTCTGTTTGATTAGTTCTACAGGCGGTCATTTTGATGAATTAACCAAAATTATTCCTGCGGTTGAAGAACATGATTATTTCCTGATTACCGAGAAGAATAAAAGCAGAAAAGTAGAATCGGCACAGGGCAAAGTATACTTCTTAATGCAGCAAGAGCGTAAAAATGCGATGTTCTTGCTAATCTTTGTGGCTAATATTATCAAATCGTTCTTTTTATATCTGCGTGAGCGTCCAAAGGTGATCATTACAACAGGGGCGGGAGCTACCTACCCTTTTTGCCTCATCGGTAAAATCTTCGGTGCCAAGCTGATTTATATCGAAAGTTATGCCAAAATCTATTCCTCCAGCGCAACCGGGAGATTGATGTACAAAATCTCGGATGAGTTCTTCATCCAATGGGAAACGTTGCAGGATAGCTATCCCAATGCGAAGTACAGGGGGGCTTTATTTTGATATTTGCTATCGTTGGAACCCAGCGTTTTCCCTTCAATCGGATGTTTGAGCTTATTGATGAGGCGATTGAGGCAGGTATTATTGAAGAAGAGGTTGTTGCCCAATCCGGATATACCGAGTATCAGCCGCGGAATTTCACTGTGATTCCCTTCCTTACCCAGGAAGAGATGAATGAATATGTGGAGCGCAGCAGATGCATTATTTCTCATGCGGGTGTTGGCTCCATTACAAATTGTCTTGAACGCGGCAAGCCCGTTATTGTCATTCCACGCCGGAAAGAATGGGGCGAACATGTGGATGACCATCAGCTTGAGATTTCCAAGGTTTTTCAGGATAACGGCTATGTGGCCGTCGCGGAGAGTCAGGCTGAATTACAAAAACTGGTTCCTTGCATAGAGGAGCTGACGTTCCAGCCTTATGTGAGAAAACAGTCTGATCTGATCTCATCCATTAAAAATTACGTGAACAGTCTGTAAGTGGTCTGAAGATTAACCATGAAAAAAAGGAGTCTATCATGAAACCAAAAGTATTGGTTGTTGGATCATCCTTGAAGGATATGGGCGGAATTGTGAGTGTCATCAAAAACATTGAGGATTCCTCCATCTCGGAAATGTATGCCATGCAGCGGGTCGAAACGTATATCACGGGCAGCGTGTTCTCACGGCTGCTTATTTTTATACGGGGATTCATGCAATTCTGGATGAAACTGTACACGTTCAAGCCGGATATCCTTCATATTCATATGGCAAACAACGGGAGCTTTTATCGGAAGTCTATATTTCTGCTAACCGCACGAAAGTTGTTTCGAAAGTCAGTTATTCTGCATATTCATGCGGCCAGCTTTGATGATTTCTACAATCATTTTGCTCTGCAGCGCAAGTATTGTCACTACATTCTGAATCAGGCAGACAAGTTGATTGTCTTGTCCCAGACGTGGAAAGAATACTTTGCTACGATTGTGCCGGAGACAGCGATTGAGGTTCTTTATAACGGGGTCTTTGTCAAAGAACCGTTTGTAAGAGAACAACAAACAGCCGTTAATGCTCTCTTCATGGGCAGACTCGGTGAGCGTAAAGGAGTCTACGATCTGCTTCAGTCCATTCAGCAATTGAAGGCGCTAGGCGTTACAGCTACCTTTAATCTGGCAGGGGATGGTGAAGTCGAAGAAGTCAAAGCAATCGTGCAGCAGTATGGAATAGAGGATCGTGTCAATGTACTCGGCTGGATTAACGGAGAGCAAAAGGAAAAACTGATGCGGGAAGCGGATCTACTGGTCCTGCCTTCTTATCATGAGGGATTACCTATGGCCATACTTGAAGCAATGAATTGTGGCTTGCCCATTATATCGACCACCGTCGGAGGCATCCCCGAAGTGATTACATCCGGTCATAATGGGCTGTTAATCGAGCCGGGAGATGTGCACGGGCTGACATCAGCGCTGGAATATCTCATCACGGATGAAGAGGTTAGAGCAAGAATGGGTTCACATAACAGAGAGATTATATCGGATAAGTTCGATATGAATCTTCTCGTGGGCAGATTATCAGGAATATATGATGCACTTCAAGTGAAGGTATCCTAGTGAACAGGAAAAGGTGATGAAATGAACCCCTTGGTATCTTGCATCATTACGACCCATAACCGGGCCGAGTTATTGAAAAATGCGTTGAGAAGTGTACGGGAGCAAACACATCCGTATCTGGAGATTTTCATTGTGGATGATGGCTCAGAAGATCAGACGCCAGAGATCTGTCAGGCTTGGACCCGGGAAGATTCACGGATTCGGTACATCCGAGTTCCATATCCCAAGGGAGCCAACCATGCACGGAATGTAGGGATATCCCAAGCCAATGGCAAGTACATTGCCTTCCTGGATGATGATGATGAATGGATGCCTGACAAAATAAAAACCCAGGCGGAAGTGCTGGAACGAAAACAGGAATCATTCACCTTCTGCAGCAAGTATCTCGCATACACGAATGAGCAGCATCAGGTGGTCAAACGGAAATTGTCGGTGGAACCTCGCGATGTTATTCGGTATGAGGATCTGCTTACATTCAACTGGATCGGGGAAACGTCCAAAATCATGGTACTTACCTCACTGGCCCGTGAAGTTCGATTCGATGAAAATCTGACATCCGCTCAGGATTATGACTTTTATCTGCGTATATTGAAACGAGGCTACATCGCCGTGAATGTGAAAGAACCGCTGGTGGATATCAACATCCATAGTGGTCCACGAATTTCAACCTCTACAACGGCCAAGTACAAGGGCCAACGCAAGATTATTTTGAAATACTACAATGACATGTCCAAGGAACAGAAGCGCCGTCAGTTACACCATTATCGAATGCTCGAATGGTCGAGAAATACACTTCGCAATAACGTTTATTTGAAAAAAGCACTGTCGTTGTACCCTTGGTGGAAAGATTGGGTGCTGCTCAAGCGTAATACCAAAATTATGATGCAAGGATTTTTAATGAGATTTCATGCAAGGCGCGCAGTTGGAACGTATACAGAGGAACCTGTGCGAATGAAACTAAAGTAAGAGGTGCCTGGATGGAAAATCCGACGGTGTATATGCTGCCCAAGATGATTGAGAACAATAAATTCAATGAGCTGTTATCCGATTCCATTGAGAACAAGGGATGGGAAGTGAAACAGTTTACCAAAAGAGATCTAATCAAACTGAAAAAAAATGATGTGCTGCATTTTCATTGGCCCAGCTTCTATTACAGAGGTTCATCCGTGCTGACAACAGTGATCAAATCGATTCTATATGTATTGATGATCTGTTTTGCACGTTTGCGCGGGGCCAAATTGTTCTGGACGGTGCACAACATCTGGCCACACAACAGCGGCAAGACGCGGTTTGATTATTGGATGAGAAAAATACTGGTCCAAAATTGCTCCAAGCTGATTGTCATGGGCAAACCCTTGATCTCTGAGATCTGTTCGACGTTTGGGATTGATTCCAGCCGGATCGAGGTTATTCCGCATGGACATTACAAGGGAGTGTATCAGGGTAAAGGCGTGAATATCCGCTCCCGGTTTGGCATCCCGGAGGATAGTTATGTGTATGCGTTCTTCGGTCAGGTGTCGCCTTACAAGGGCGTGGATGATTTGCTGGAGGCATTCAAGGATCTGGATTCCGAACAAGCCCATCTGTTGATTGCCGGTAAAAAGGTAAAGGATTATGACCTTGGAGATGAATTTCTCAAGAGTGGACATATTCATACTCATTTTCATTTCATCGAAGATGATGAATATTCGGATTATTTTGATGCAGTTGATTCGATCATTCTTCCATACAAGCAAATTGCAACTTCAGGCAGTGCGATTCTGGCATTGACCTTCTGTAAACCGGTGGTGGCACCACGGATTGGCTTGTTGGAGGAATACCTGCCCGAAGATTGTGCGGTCCTCTACGAACCTTCCGATCCGGATGGATTGCTTAAAGCGATGAATATGATCCGGTTAAAACAATCGGAGTTTCAGGAAGGCAGTGGTTTTGTCAAAGCGTTGGAGCGGCTGGATTGGCCAGTGATTGCCCAAAGGACACTTACCCTGTACTCCAGTTAGTGCAGATGAACGGGTGGACCTAATTGAAAAATATGGGGATGAAATGATGAAGGTAACCGTCGCGATCTGTACGTATAACCGTGCACAGGATGCGGTAGAGGCCATAAGAAGTGCAATACAACAGAATTACGCAAGCAGCGACTATGAGATCATACTCATTGATAACAATTCAAAAGACAACACACGGGAAGTCGTGCTTCAAACCATCTTGCAGCATGAGAACCATTCGATCCGGTATGTGTTGGAAGAAAAGCAAGGCTTGTCTGTAGCCCGTAACCGGGCCATTCACGAGGCACGTGGCGAGTATATCCTTTTCCTTGACGATGATGCCTTTGCTTGCAGGGACTGGATTCACCAGATCGTTAGTGTGTTTGAGATGAATGAAAATATCGGTTGTGTCGGTGGCAAGATTGATCCGATCTGGGAAGTACCTGAGCCAATGTGGATTCCACCGGAGAACAAGTCGCTATTCACCATTCTGGATTTTGCAGATGAAGTCACTGAAATGAAAAGTCCTTATATTCCATTTGGTGCAAATGTGGCTTTTCGTTTATCTGTCTTTGATCAACTGGCTCCCTTCCGTGAAGATCTTGGAAGAGTGGGGAACAACCTCCTCTCCAGTGAAGAGAGTGAGTTAATTGCAAGAATACGGACAAAGTTCAAGGTATATTACACGCCGTATGGCGCGGTACAACATAAAGTAGCCAAAGAGCGAACGACAAAGAACTGGTTTCTACGCCGAATCTATTGGCAGGGTGTGAGTGATGCCATTCGTGATCAGGATCGTGGTGTTGTGCGTACGGCCAAACATGGCATCAAGCTTGCACAGGGGATCACAACCTCACTGATCTACATTTATAATGCAGATCGGTTCACACGTCAGCTTGCCAAAGTATGTTACCGAAACGGCATGATTGTTGGGTCGCTTCGTCAAAACAGTAAGGGATGAGGATCGCTATGGCGCAATTTGCACTTCGCAAAGTATTCAGAGGAAACGGCTTAATGAGTGCCATATTTCAGACAAGTGGAACCAATCTGCTGGTCATGACACTGACGATGTTGTCTTCCATTTTGACGTCACGTATGTTCGGCGTAGAGGGAAAGGGCGCATTCTCGGCCATCCTGTTCTGGCCAGCGCTCTTAACCGGATTGGTCGGATTTGGACTACCAACTTCTATCATTTATAACATCAAACAGAGCGCAACCGAGAAGAGTGCACAGTATGTTCGGTTAAGTTTTCTTTTTCAAGTTCCGGTGTGCATCATCATTGGCATTGTGGCCTGGTTTGGATTGCCTTTCTGGCTCTCCAGCTTTCCGCCGGAGGTCGTGCAGATATCCAGATGGTATACGATTGCTACCGTTCCTGTACTTATTGTCATCAATCTCATATCAGCCCTCTCGCAGAGTCGGGAGAAATTCGCTGTATATAATGGTATCCGGTTAATGATCCCCCTGTTTAATGTAGGCGGGCTTTTTGTGTTATGGGGCCTGGGCATGCTGAGCATTCAGCTCGCGGCTGCGATCTATTTTGTAACCAGCTTCTCAGTGGTGGCGTGGGCTATCTATGCCAACCGTGATGAATTGAGACTGAGATGGTTCAAGGATCGGGTGGACCAGAGTTCGGCCAAGAAACTTTTTGGTTATGGCAGCAAGGTGTATGGCGTTGAATTGTTAGGAACGCTGTATACCCAGTTTGATAAAATCATTATTTTGGCTTTGCTCACCCCGCGTGATTTTGGACTGTATTCCGTCGTATTTGCGTTATCCCGAATCTACAATGCGGTTCAGACGGCGATTAGTAATGTTGTTTTTCCAAAAGTGACCGGATTGCCCCAAGAGCAGATTATTCGAACGGTCGGCAGAGCTTTCCGCATCTCGCTCATGGTCATGATGATCATTGTAATACCCACTATGTTTGTGGGGAACTACCTGATGGGTCTTCTGTTTGGCTCCGAATTTTTGGAAGCGAGCGTAGCATTTTATATTTTGGCTGTGGAATGCATCATTGGTGGTGGCTCCTGGATTCTGGCATCCGCATTTAATGCACTGGGTCGGCCAGGGCTTGTGATGATCAGACAGCTCATTGCACTCTCGGTAACGGTGGCTTTGTTCTTTGTATTCACCCCGCTGTGGGGGCTCAACGGAATTGCGATTGCCTTATTGATCGGGTCCATTGTACGAATGGTGGTTACTGTGGCTGCGATGAAGATTGTATTTAAGGTGAAGTTTGCCGCCATGTTCTATGACAAGGAAGATCTAACGTTTCTCTATGAACGGTTAAATAAAAAAAGAAGAAGAGTCACCCAAGGAGGAGATGGAGATGCTGGGCACTAACAATATTCATCCAATGGAAGAGTTGAAGGGACATTTACGTCAGATTTTGAAGGTCATTCCACCGCGTACCGAAATCTATTATTTGGATTACCCGGTGCATAGCAATGGTGGCGACTTGTTGATTATGAAAGGTACTGAGGCTTTCTTCCGGGACAATGATATTCATGTACGTGCCAGATACAGCATTCTGGATTGCCCTTTATCCCTCAAGGTTCCGGAAGGTATCACGATTGTGTTGCACGGAGGAGGTAACTTTGGTGATCTGTACCCTGCCCATCAGAAATTGAGAGAGCGCATGATTGCCCAGCATCCGAATCACCGGATTGTCATTCTGCCACAGACGATGTTTTATAAGAGTGATATTGAATTGAAAAAGACAGCCCAAGTATTCAATCGTCATAAGGATGTACACTTTTTTGTCCGGGATACCTTATCTTATGAGATAGCCAGTAAAGAATTTCAACAAACCAATGTGTATCTATCTCCGGATATGGCGCATCAGTTGTGGCCTCTTAAGTCCAAGAGCAAGCCTACCGCAGAGATGTTGTATTTCTTTCGTAAAGACATTGAGAAAACTCAGAATCAGGTGCATTACGAATCCGTCAGTGGACCTAAGGCCACGTTTAAAGACTGGGAGACATTGTACAACCGGGTAGACCGGAAGATCATTCGCATGATTACTTCCCGGTTAAAGTCAGGGAAAGGTAGCTCTTTCGCCCGCTGGTTGTGGTACAAATACTCTGATCGGATGGTACATACGGCCATTAAGGAATTCAATCAATACCGAACCATCACGACATCCCGTCTGCATGGACATATTCTGGCCTGTCTCCTGGATCAACCGAACATCCTGCTGGATAATTCATACGGCAAGAACTCGAATTATTATGTAGCTTGGACCAAGAGCAATCCGGCAGGCAGACTGGAGTCCAATCAGACCAGCACATATAACAAGCCAACCGAGACCGGCAAGGGAGCAAGTACGGTTGTGCTGTCGGATGGTGCGGCCCTATGAGAAGTATTCTGTTATCCGGTGGTTCTGGCAAGCGTCTCTGGCCGTTATCCAACGATTCCAGATCCAAGCAATTTCTTAAAGTTCTTCATGGGCCAGAGGGAAATCCGGAATCCATGGTACAGCGGGTATGGCGACAGCTGAATCATGCCGGACTTGCATCAGAGGCACTTATTGCGACCAGTTTGCCACAGGTGGAGATTCTGACTTCTCAGCTGGGAGACGATGTGAGACTGGTTGTGGAGCCTGAGCGCAGAGATACGTTTCCTGCGATTGCGCTGGCAGCCTCCTATCTGTATTCCGTAGAGAGTGTGAGTCTGAATGAGACGATTGCAGTGTTGCCTGTAGATCCCTTTGTTGAGAAAGAATTCTTCGAAGTGCTGGCAACCTTACCGGAGATGCTTGATAAGTCTGGTGCTGATCTGGCCTTGATGGGAGTGGTGCCGACGTACCCGTCAGAGAAGTACGGATACATCATTCCGCAATCCCAATCTTCCAGTGATAATAACAATGAATACGTGAATGTAGCGAAGTTCCAGGAGAAACCCTGCGAATCCGATGCGGTCCTCATGATTGAGCAGGCCGCATTATGGAATTGCGGGGTTTTTGCTTTTAAGCTTGGTTATTTGATTAATCTGCTCATTGAGATGGAACTGCCGATCCAGTATGACGAAATGCTGAAGCAATACGGAAGATTGAACAAGATCAGTTTTGATTACCAGGTTGTCGAGAAGGCAAATCAGATTATCGCTATTCCGTATAACGGCTTCTGGAAAGATCTAGGCACGTGGAACACACTCACGGAAGAGATGGGAAGCTCGGTTGTAGGAAAAGGGTGGATTACGGGAGATTCCCTGAATACGCACTTGGTCAATGAATTGAACATTCCGGTTGCTATATTGGGATTGTCGGATGTGGTGGTCGCCGTGAGTCCGGATGGCATTCTCGTCAGTGACAAAGAGGCCAGCCCACGGATCAAGGAAATCTTGAAGAATGAGGATCAACGCCCCATGTATGAGGAGCGCAGGTGGGGTTGCTACCGGGTTCTGGATTACACAAGAAACGAAGCTGGCGGCGAGGTTCTCACCAAACGAATCTGCATCAGTGCCGGGAAAAACCTGAGTTATCAATACCATTTGCTTCGCAACGAGGTATGGACGGTTGTATCGGGAACAGGGGAATTGATTCTGGATGGGCAGAGCCGAATGATCGGGCAAGGAGATACGGTGATCATTGACCGGAGTATGCTTCATTCCGTCAGAGCCGTTACGGAACTGGAGATCATTGAGGTACAGATCGGCAGTCAGCTGATTGAGGAAGATATCGTTAGAGTGTCTACCGAATGGCAGGACATTGTTCAGACATATGTGAAGCACGCGTAACCAACACATTAGAACATGGGGGAGATTATGGAATGAATATTACGGTGATTGGCACAGGGTATGTGGGTTTGGTATCAGGCGTATGTTTTTCGGAACTGGGAAATAACGTGATCTGTGTCGACAACAATGTGGAAAAAGTGAATATGTTAATGGACGGTCATGTTCCGATCTATGAACCGGGTCTGAAGGATACCATGAATGCCAATATGAAAGCAGGAAGGCTGTCCTTCACCACCAACATTCAGGATGCTATCAGTCGTTCGGATATCATCATTATCGCGGTGGGTACGCCATCCCTGCCTAATGGCGAAGCAAATCTGAGCTTTATTGAGCTTGTCGCGCGAGAAATAGGTTCTTATATGGATAATTATAAAATAATAATGACTAAAAGCACTGTTCCTGTCGGAACTAACGATCGTATTCAGGAATGGATCAGCAGTTTGACGAATCATCCATTCGATATGGCATCGGTACCGGAGTTCCTGCGAGAAGGTACCGCTGTCCAGGATACGCTCTATCCTGACCGGATAGTCATTGGGACACATAGTGAGCGGGCAGTCGCCACGTTGAAAGAGCTGCATCAGCCATTAACCGATCAGATTATTGTTACGGATATTCGCTCGGCCGAAATGATTAAATATGCATCCAACGCTTTCCTCGCAACCAAGATCTCATTTATCAACGAAATCTCTAACATCTGTGAAAAAGTAGGAGCAGATGTCAGCCGCGTTGCCGAAGGCATGGGCTATGACAGACGAATCGGTGCTTCCTTTCTCAAGGCAGGCATTGGTTACGGAGGTTCCTGTTTCCCTAAGGATACACAAGCTCTGATTCAAATTGCAGGTAATGTGGATTATGACTTCAAATTGCTGAAGTCCGTGGTGGAAGTGAACAAAGATCAACGCTTCAACGTCATTCGTAAACTGGAAGACGCACTAGGCTCACTCGAAGGGAAGGAGATTGCCATCTGGGGGCTCGCTTTCAAACCGGATACCGATGACGTTCGTGATGCTCCGGCGATTGAGATCATTCAACGTTTGCTTGAGCAGGGAGCAGTGATTCGGGCATATGACCCCATCGCTACCGAGAACTTCCGCAAAGAGGTGGATTCCCCATCCATTACGTGGGAAGAGCGTGCCATGAAAGCGGCGGAAGGTGCTGATGCACTCTGTGTTCTGACGGAATGGAAAGAGTTCATGGAGGTTAATCTGACTGATTTGGCAGCGCATATGAATCAACCCATCCTGATTGATGGAAGAAACATCTACGGAGAAGATCAGATTAAAGATACGTCCTTTCAATACTACTCCGTTGGTCGTCCAGGTCTAACCAATATCGATGGAAGAAAAACGGCAGTCATCTGACGGAGGCCATAACATGAGACGCGGGATCAAAATAACATTAGGTGCCATTTCCCTTGTTGCAGTTGTCATGATTGGATATTCTGTGTATCTGTATTCGCATGTTAAATCAGCGGCGGATCAAATGTATGAACCACGGGAACCCATCAAGCAGGTATCTATTGTAGACCAGCGGGGTGGGGGAGATTTCCCTGTGGACATGGAGAATGAAGAACCTTTTAATGCTTTGATTCTGGGTGTGGATGAACGTTCCAATGATCGGGGGCGCTCCGACACCATGATAGTATTAAGTGTTAATCCTGCGAAAAAATCCGCACTTATGTTTAACATTCCCCGAGATACCAGAACGAATATTGTTGGTCACGGCACGGAGGATAAGATCAACCATGCCTATGCTTTTGGGGGCGTTAACATGTCTGTGCAGACCGTGGAACAATTGCTCAACGTTCCCATACATTACTACATGAAAGTGAATATGGAGGGCTTTGCACAAGTCATCGACATGGTGGGTGGAGTGAATGTGAATAACCCGTTTGCATTTGACTATGAGGGTTACCGGTTCGAGCAAGGGAATATTCATCTGGATGGTGAAGCTGCTTTGGGATTTTCGCGGATGCGTTATGATGATCCGAAGGGAGATCTCGGGCGGAATGACCGTCAGCGGGAGATCATCAAACAAGTGCTGAAGAATACGGTCCAGGTATCCAACGTGTTGCAACTGGAGACGTTGCTGGACGAAGTCAGTGCTCACGTCAGAACCGACGTTACCTTTGATGAGATGAAGCAGATGTTCTCCAATTATCGTTCGGTACTGGATCATATTGAATCCGTTGAGATTAAAGGCACGGGCAAGAAAATAGACGGAGTGTATTACTATATCGTGGAACAATCGGAACGAGACAGGATACATCAGATGATTGAAGAACATTCAAAATGATTGGATAGGGCGGTGAACCAGATGCGTATCTCCAGGCTAATGAAATTGTCCCTGATTGTGCTACTAATGTATATGCTCATGATACCGGCAAGTACAAATTATGTTCAATCAGCTCAAAACTATCAATGGAAGAATATACCTATTGGTGGTGGGGGGTACGTTACAGGCGTGGTTATTCATCCGACTGAGCCTGATCTGGTTTACGCTCGAACTGACGTTGGAGGAGTATATCGGTTGGATACAGCTTCAGGAGATTGGGTCCCACTACTGGATCATTTCGGAGATGAAGACAGCAATCTGTACGGCGTGGATGGAATTGCGCTGGATCAGCAAAACCCCAATGTCGTGTATATCGCTGCTGGGAAGTACGGGAACGTGGGGCCGAGTGATATTCTGAAATCTACAGATCGGGGAGAGACCTGGATTCGAACCGGACTTAATCTTCGGAATGAATCAAATGGAAATATCCATCGAGCCATGGGAGAGAGCATCGCGGTTAATCCCACGAACTCCAATTACCTGCATGTGGGTACACGATATGATGGATTGTACACTTCCAGTGATGGTGCAGCCACGTGGAGCAAAGTATGGGATGTACCTAGCGGGCTGCCCGGTGAGGGAATTCGGAGTGTAGCTTATGGATTGAATCCCGTGACGAAGCAAGGTCAAGTTGTGTATGCGGGGGTTCGCGGCATTGGTGTGTATAGCAAAGCACCAAGAAGCAATGGGCAGACCACTTGGCAACTTACCGGGAGAAGTCCCGAATATCCTGCACGTATGACTGTGGCGAAGAACGGGACGTTGTATGTGACCACGGATAATCAGGGCGTCTACAAGTTCAATGGTGTGCAGTGGACAAATATAACACCCAGCTCCAGTTACTCATCTTATTATGGAATCACGATTGATCCCAATAATGATAATCACATCCTGGCAGCCGTTCGAACAGGCGGAGATAATCTGCCACTGTATCGTTCCGTTAATGGCGGACAGAGTTGGACAACAGTGAGCAAAACGCTGGTATCCAAACCGTCCTGGTGGACACCCAACATGTTTTTCTCAGCGACATCCAGTATCAAGTTTGATCCGCATAATCCGGGCACTGTATACGCTACAGACTGGTTTGGCGTGTACAAGACGGAAAATATCAATGGTACCACTGGATTGACTGGCAATACAGCGAGTACTTGGGAAGCCATTACCGATGGTCATGAAGAAGTCGTCGCACTCACGGCATCCACACCACCTCAGGGTGTTTCATTTTTTAGTGGTTTAACGGATCAAGTCGGATTTAGACATGAAAATGTAACCGATGTTCCTCTTAATAAAATCCCGCTCGCAGGTATGCGAGAAATTGTGAGTATTGACTATCACGAGGCAAATCCGAATTACATGATATTTCTGGGAAGCAGTGACTGGTATGGTACCACCACACGTTTATTTGTCTCTTCCAATAACGGAGTTACAGTAACTCCAATGAATGTTCCGGCTGGCTCCAAACTGGGGAGGGTCGCCTATTCAGCTATTAATCCAAATGTAATTGTTTATTACCCCCAGACCGGTAATCCGGTCAGAAGCACGAATCGTGGTGCAACATGGCAAAATATGAATGGTGCCCCTTTTCAGGCCATCGGGGGGAATATGGTCTTTGCCTATAATCATCCACTGGCTGCGGATCGCATCAATGGATATAAATTTTATATGTATGCTGCGGGTTATCTGTATCGGTCTACGGATGCAGGTGCCAACTGGTCCAAAGCGAATACGGTTCGCCTTCCGATTAATACGGATATCAATACAAGCTTCATTAAAGTCGAGGCTGCACCTGGCGTGGCGAATAATGTATGGGTGAGTCTGGGAACCGATGGATTATATGCATCAACGAATTCGGGAAATACATTTTCCAAGATCCAGGGTGTGCAGAATTCCAAATTATTTGCCTTTGGTAAAGCTCAGCCCGGCAGATTGGTTCCAGCTGTCTATGTATATGGCACCGTAAATAACGTGAATGGATTCTTCCGTTCCGATGATATGGGGATAACCTGGAACAATATAGGTCCTTTAGGTAATGGAATCGGGCTGGGCAATGAACCGCAAATTATGGCGGCAGACCGTCAAATCTATGGTCAGGTATATGTAGGTACAAATGGCAGAGGCATGTATGTTGGATCAATAGAATAACGAGAGAGATATGAAAGTGGTGAAGATCAAAATGATGGAGGAGGGCTCCGGGCGCACGAGACAAAAGCATGTACGAAGAACGTACGGATTTCTCATTGCTCTGCTGTTGATTGTGATCTGGATTCTGGTTATCTGGTCCATGTCCACGCAATCCTCTCAACAGCAAGACATTCAGCCTTGGCTTCATAAATGGTCTCAAAAATTGCACATCGGTTTTACACTTCCTGATGTGCAATTCACTTACGGGGAGTATGAGTATTCGCTGAAGCAGCGGCCGTATGATTTTGCAGAGTTCATCTTTCGCAAGAGTGCGCACTTATTTGTATACGCTGTGCTCGCCGTGCTTGTGTACGGCGGGATGCGGTACAGAAGAACATCCCTTGTGACCAGTATCGTTTCTGCTCTGGCTGTAGTGTTTGTTATAGCCTCCATTGATGAGTATATTCAGCAGTTCAGCCCGGACCGGACAAGCTCGATACGTGATGTTGGAGTAGACTTGCTCGGCGGCTGCTGTGGGATTGCCATATATGCAGGACTTCAGTCCATTATCCGAAGGATCAGAAAAGGAAAGCGTACTTCTATTCACAGCGAGTGATTTCCCAGGAAATTAGATGTATCGTTCAACTTCTACTTGTCTGCCATCCATCATAAGTATGGAGTAGGACAAGGAGGACTGGACATGCTGCGAAGAAGGAACCGGAATGCTTTGCTCAAAAAGATCGGGTTCATCGCGATCATTGTATTATTGCTGTGGTTGATTGCCAGAACCATTCCGTATTTGTTTCAGGCAGATACATCGGATGAAGCTGCTGCTGTTGCCGAAGAGTTTTACAAATATGAGCAGACGGGTGACTTCGGCAGTTCATGGGAACTCTTTCATCCCCTGATGAAAGAGCGGTTTCCCAAGAGTGCTTACGTACAGAACAGAGCACATATATTTATGCAGCACTTTGGCGTGGAAACGTTTGAGCTGGAGATGGAAAAGCCGGAGCGCGAGTTCGATGTAACCGTGATCGATGGCGTTAAGCCATTTTCTGAAGCCTACAGAATCCGGGTCACCCAGAAGTACTCAGGTACCTTTGGCCAATTCGATATTGTGCAGACCTGTTATCTGGTAGAGGATGGCGATGAGTGGACCTTACTTTGGTATTATCCAAATCAGAAAAACGAGGATACCTCGCAGGTCGACAATAGTGACTGATCAGGAAATAGTATTAACCCATACATTGAACCGAATTGTATCATTTACCTAACATGAGGCTCCATAAATGCGAGACTTTTGTCGCATTTTTGGAGCTTTTTTTGTGTTTTGCTTGTTTTTATAGCTTTAAAGCCTTGACATTAGTCCCGGTGTCAAGTAAATTACGAGATAGATACAAAATGTATCAATTTTCAGCGTCTAACGACAAATAACAAGGACTTCTAAGCTCCTTGTGAGGGGAAGGAATATCATTGATCGAAACGGGCCGCTTTTACTGTGTCAGTTGTGGGATGATTGTGTCGGTCACTAGAAGCTCTGTCGAAATGAAGGAAGAGGGCAATGGAGGCAATCACGTATTTCGCACCGGATTCTACCGGAGTGAAATGCCGCTTGGATGCTGTGAAGCGTGTGTAGTTGAAGCGAAACGTCAGGGGAAATCCCAGTTTGCGGGACAATATACTAAAGATTATGATACACTATGTGCATATGAGAAACGGGCATGAATGATGTGCTCGTCCATGAAGGAGGGGATTGAATGCAGCAGGAGCCGGTCGTCCGGATTCAGGGCGTCAGCAAGATCATATCCTCCCGATCATTGGTCAGCGACCTGACTCTGGATATTTCTCCGGGGCAGGTTTTTGGTTTTTTAGGACCTAATGGCGCGGGAAAAACAACGACGATTCGAATGATGGTTGGACTGATGTCCATCAGTAAAGGTGATATTTTCATCTCGGGACACAGTGTGAAAAATGAATTTGAGCAGGCGGTAGCCCAGGTAGGAGCTATTGTGGAAAATCCGGAAATGTACAAGTTTCTGACCGGGTACCAAAATCTCGTTCACTTTGCCCGCATGTCGCCGGGAGTTACGAAGGAACGTATTGCGGAAACAATTGAGCGTGTGGGGCTCACAGCCCGTATTCACGATAAGGTCAAAACCTATTCACTTGGCATGCGCCAGCGTCTGGGGGTCGCGCAAGCGATATTACATAAACCGAAGCTGCTTGTACTGGATGAGCCGACCAATGGTTTGGACCCACAGGGTATACGGGAACTGAGAGATTATTTGCGTCAGCTCACCCAAGAGGAAGGCATTACGGTCTTTGTATCCAGTCATTTATTGTCGGAGATGGAGCTGATGTGTGATACGGTGGCCATCATCCAGAATGGCAAGTTGATTGATGTAAGAAACCTTCGGGCTGAAGCCGGTTCGGATGCTTTAATCGAAGTTGCTTTTGAGCTGAATGATGCTGACCGCGCTGCGGATCTGATTCAGGGTGCTGTCGTACAGGGCAATGTCCTGGTGATGCGGGTGTCTCGTGAGCAGATTCCGGATATCAATGCCAAGCTGGTTAGCGAAGGGTTTCAGGTATACGGTATTCGTAACGTGACTCACACCCTGGAAGAACAATTTTTGCAAGTCACTGGGGGTGGAGGCATTGGGTAGTTTTGGTAATCTGATATTAAATGAGAATATGAAAATTTTTCGTCGTCCCCGTACCTGGATCATGTTATCGATTCTGGCGCTGATCTCGCTATTAATGCCAGTGTTACTGCGAGAAGGAATGGGGTCCAATGAAGTTTTGTACTGGGAAGCGGCTGTAACGACCATACAGATTACGTTTTTCCTGAACACGATCTTCTGTGTCGTGATTGCAGCGGAATCGGTTGCGGGCGAATTTACCTGGGGAACCATTAAGTTATTGCTGATCCGTCCATGGTCACGAAGCAAAGTTCTTGCTTCCAAATATCTGACCGTCGTTGGCTTCAGTATTGTCAGTACACTGCTGATCATCGCGATGGCCATGCTAACGTCTTATATCCTTTTCTCGCATGATGCTCCGGGAGGAAGCAGTAGTCCGGCTACGAATGCTCTGACGTTATGGGGATATTTGTACGTTGATCTGTTCATTACGCTTGCGATTGCCTTTATGGTGTCCTCTGTATTTCGTTCAGGTGCACTTGCGATTGGATTATCCCTGTTCATTATGTTCTCACAGAGTATCTTCTCACTGATATTCAATCCGGTCCGTTATGAGTGGGCCAAGTATGTTCTATTCAACAACATGGATCTTAGCAAATACATGACCTCCGGGGCGGATTTTGCACTAATGGGTGGTCCGAGTGCAGGAATGACACTGGGTTTCTCCATTGCAGTTCTGGCGGTGTATTACGTTATTTTCATGGTGATTTCCTGGGTTGTATTCAGCAAAAGAGATGTGGCAGGCTAACGCCTGCTTCTTTTTTTTGCTCCAATGTTTGTTTTGGAAAGAAAATAAGTGTATATTCAGCATCGCCTGTGGCATGACTGTCATTTAAGGGTACTTAGTATCATAAGTAAATGACTAGATATACATATGAACGCCGCAGTCACTTTGGCAGAGCAGCGCATGGAGGGATCACGTTTCTTGATAAATAACAAGTTCTACCGCATATGTACAGCGATTATTCTGCTGCTGCTCATCGTGTATCTGGGGGAAAAAGTGAACTTTATTTTCAGCCCCCTGACCTCACTGATTCACATCATCATCATTCCGCTGCTGATTGCTGGTTTCTTCTATTACCTGCTACGCCCGCTCGTCGATTATATGGAAAGGCATAAGATCAAACGTGCATTATCAGTTCTGATTATTTATGTCGTAATTGCACTAATACTTGCAGGTTTTAGTGTGCTTGTATGGCCTTCCCTGCGTGAACAATTGATGAATTTCGTAGAGAATGCTCCAGCGTTGGTTACTTCACTCAGCGATCAGTTGAATGCACTTGAAAAGAGCAATGTTGTATCCAGATACCTGCCTGATGATTCCAATCTATTCTCACGATTATCCGATGTTCTGAGCCAAGGGATCACTCAGGTAACCAATTATGTCTCGGGGTTATTCTCCGTGGTATCCAATCTGGTTATTATTCTGGCAACGTTCCCGATTATGTTGTACTACATGCTCAAGGAAGGTAGCAAGTTTGGAACGAATCTGACCTTATTGTTGCCAAGACATTATCGGAAGGATGGGGAAGAAACCGTCCATGAGATCGATGAAGCACTAAGTAACTATATTGTTGGCCGGGTTATTGTTAATGTAGCCTTGGGGATTCTGATGTACATCGGTTTTCTCATTTTAGGTTTGCCTTACGCATTGCTGCTGACTGTTGTATCCATTATTCTGAACTTCATCCCTTATGTGGGTGCTTTGCTGGCAGCTATTCCGGTTGTCATTGTTGCGTTTATCGAATCACCTTCGATGGCGATCTGGTCACTGGTCATCATTGTAATCGCACAGCAAATTCAGGATAACCTGATCTCACCGTATGTCTATGGCAAACAGCTCGATATTCATCCACTGACTACCGTTATCCTTTTGCTCGTGGGTGCTGACCTGGGAAATATCTTGGGTATGATCATCGTGATTCCCCTATATATGATTCTGAAAATTATAGTTCGCAAAATCCATTATCGGATTGTCGAAGATAAGACTGAAACTTAAATGGAATTTGAAATACAACGCTGTCATGTGCCACTACTGATGTTTTTTGTTGAATCACATCGATAAGCTCAACAGGATAAGCCGCATATCAATGGTGAAGGGGCAGGTAAGTTTGCCCTCGCCATTGGTATGCGGCTTTTTTTCATACATATTGTTCACTCATGTTATATCTGTTATACTTGATATATAACAGATAACAAAAGAAGGTGAACCCTTGATTATTCAACTGGATATGCAATCCGAACTTCCCATCTATTCGCAACTTGTTTATCAAATTATTGAAGGCATTGCTGGTGGTGAGTTACAGCTAGGTGAGGCGTTACCTTCGGTTCGGAATTTGGCCGCAGATATCGGTGTTAACCTTCACACCGTCAATAAGGCTTATACATTACTCAAGCAAGATGGATACATTCTGGTTCATAGACAAAAGGGAGTTGTAGTGAACCCTGATGGAATGCCTGGTTTAACGGATGATTTTTTGAAAAAGCAACAAAGAGAATTAAGACCGATTATTGCGGAAGCGATCTGTCGTGGAATGACCAAAGAAGAATTATCTGCAGTGTTAGACCAAATGTATGATGATGTGAAGATGGGTCACAACAAAGAATAATGGAATCAAGGGAGTGTGTTATGTATGCAGCTATTTAGTATATTACCTATCATTTTAATCTTTGCTCCATTAGCCTTACTTCTATCCTTTACACCATATCTGACAAGGGAAACCATTAGCTTTGGGGTTACGGTAAGTCAATATAATTACTACACACCCATCTTACGTAAGCTAAGAAGTACGTTTGCTACAGTAAGTCTGATCGGAAACGGGATGATTATACTTGTCTGTCTGTATTTTCTCCGATCTGCTAATGAAGATGCTACCGCAATGATTACCGGTGTTAGCACAATGATATTTATTGTGTACTGGACAGCGCTACACATCTTATTTCATTTCAAGATGAAAAAGATAAAAGGAACACTTACAACTGTAGAAGCACCTCAAAGAGTTAAAATCGATACCACCTTCCGCCAAAATAAACTCACCTATTCCAACTATTGGTTTCTCATTCACATGGCTATTATTGTTGCCATTGCGATCATTTCGATCCTGAATTATAAGGCACTACCTAACGTCATTCCAATAAAATATGATCTTCAGGGCCATGTCACTTCCAGTGTGCCTAAAACTTACCTCTCGGTACTGGCTATTAATCTTGTACAGCTAGGAATCATTGCACTTATGATGTTGGTTAACTGGAGTATTAAATCAAGCAAACAACAGCTTACTACGTCTAATCCGGGCCAATTTGCTGCTAAAAATATTCAATTCCGCCGTAAATGGTCCCTATTTACGCTTGTAACAGGCTTACTTCTTACCATCTTATTTGCCTTTATTCAGATCAATATGTTCGTCCCTAATCTGGTCTTGTTAACAGCTATTAGCTTCATCACTCCTGTGGTGATCGTGTTAGGTGTTGTATGGCTGTCTCTCACAGGCAGACAAGGCGGTGGGAAAATTCGTAATCAACAAGAGGATCATGAACGATCTAAGGAGCAGCCTGTGAATGACGATGATTATTGGAAGCTTGGGTTTATTTACTTCAATGCCAATGATCCTTCTTTAACCATAGAAAAGCGTTATGGAATAGGCTGGACAATTAACTTCGCTCGTCCACTATCTTGGGTCCTGTTGTTATTCATCATTGCTATTGTTGTTATAAGCATAGTCCTGAGCAAATAAATGCTCATAATGCTATGCATATACTAGATGAAATTAATTATTAGGAGGAGTTATTACAATGAACAATTGGAAAAAGCTATTACTTTCTCTTACTTTCGTAGGTCTCATCCTTCCGGTAACATCCATCTCAGAAGCTGCTGAAAAATCCGCTGGTAGTGAAAATCTTGTTCCTATTCGTGAGATTGCAGAAAAGAATGGGGCAGAGGTATCTTGGCAACAAAAGACAGGAGAAATCACAATACGAAAAAGTGAGCTTACGATTGTAGTTAAGGTAGGAGAGAAACAGGCGATGGTGAATGGGCAAGCCATATCCTTAGACAATCCTGTTCAGTTAACGAAAGGAACTACCTATATGGATGGGGCATTTCTTTCCGAGACGCTGAAGGCAGCACCTGAGGATATATTCATTTCCCTTATTAGTGAGGGCGATGGCAAGGAGGCTGCCAAGTATGTTCATACCTCTGTGAGTGGAGTGTTATCACCCACGTTGTTGAGTCAGCTGTGGGGAGCTTTAGAAGGACAAAATGGCAAAATTACAAGTGAAGCCATAGCTAAGCATGTAGAAAATAATACAGTGCATCGCAATGTTACCTATACGTTCAAAACAGAGCTAACTCGTTTAAATATTACGGTCAGGATGAATCATAACGGACTTGTGGATGATTTGCATATTGCCGCCGCTACGCCAGATGTGTATCAAAAACCAAGCTACGACGACCCATCTACCTATACAGAACAAGACATTACGGTTGGTCAGGGTGATTTAGCTTTGCCAGGGACATTAACTTTGCCCAAGGGAGAGGGGCCTTTCCCGGTTGTCATTCTGGTACACGGATCTGGGCCTAGCAATCAAGATGCTGCCATTGGTGGTGCAAAGCCGTTTCGCGATCTTGCGGTAGGTTTAGCTTCACAAGGAGTTGCTGTATTAAGATACGATAAGGTCACGTATGAGCATACCTATAAGGTGGCTTCACAGCCTAAATTCACATTAAAACAAGAGAGCGTAGATCAGGTAAACGATGCAGTGGAATTGCTTAAAAAGAATGCACATATTGATTCTACAGCGATTTTTGTAGCTGGACATAGTCAAGGCGGGTTTGCAATGCCATTAATCATTGCTGAGGATAAACAACATGATATTGCAGGAAGTATTCTACTTGCTGCACCAAGTAGTAGCTTTGCGGATGTGCTTACCGAGCAGCAGGACGAATTGGTAGAGCGGATGAAGCAGCTTGGTTTAGACACGGATGTCATTCAAGGGCAAGCTGATTTTTATAAAAATGTGGCTGCGATGGTTAAAGATCCAAAATATTCTGTAGATCATCTTCCTGAGGCGTTTCCACTTCAACCTGCGTATTGGTGGTTTGAGCAGAGAGATTATGTGCCTGCGGAACTGGCTAAAACACAAAATACACCTATGCTTGTTATACAAGGCGAAAACGATGTGCAAGTGTCTATGAATCAATTCCAAACCTGGAAATCGTCTCTTCAAGGTCATTCCAATGTAACGTACAATAGCTATCCAAAGGTAAATCATCTTTTATCCAGCTATGATGGACTTTCAATCGGTCAAGAGTACGCTGAGCCATCTAATGTCTCCAAAGCCATTATCGATGATATTGCGAAGTGGGTATTAAAATCAAACTAAAAATGGGAGTTCCATTCTTGGGTTGAATGATAACATGGAGAAGTGACGGATAGGGCGAGATATAATAAGAAGAGGAGCACTTACCAAAATAGGCAAGTGCTCCTCTTCTTATTTATAAATTTGCTTTATTTAGACCAATTGGACTCTTTCTCGTCTTCATCTGTATAATCAGACATGGTCAGTGGTTCCTTGGGAACAACGGCCACTTTGTAGAACCGATTCTTGTCTTTTTCCAGCAAAACAAAGATTAGATTCTCGAACTCATATTCTTCCTGTTCGTTCATCTCGGGACGATGGCTGTAGAGCCATCCACCAATGGTGTCCCACTCATCTGCATCCAGGCTGGACATAAACATGTCGTTCACCTTTGATAAGGAAACCTTGCCATCCATAATGACATAGTTCTCATTGATGACTTGAATATCTTCCACTTCGTCTGCGTCGAACTCGTCGCGAATCTCACCAACAATCTGCTCAAGCACATCCTCGATGGTTACAATTCCGGAAGTTCCTCCATATTCGTCGACAAGTACGGCGATATGTACGCCATCCTTCTGCATTTTCTTGAGCAAGTCCTTCACAGGAGTTGTTTCGTGAACAGCCGATACAGGCTGAATCAGGGAGGATAGATCAACAGGTTCATCGTTTCCGTAAAGTTCCAGGAAGAATTGTTTCGTATTAATGATACCGATGATATCGTCTTTACTCTCATTCACTACTGGAAAACGTGTATATTGTTCTTCACGAATGATCTCCAGGTTTTCCTCGTTTGTTCTATTCACATAAAGGCAGACCATATCGGTCCGGGGTACCATGATTTCTTTGGCTAACATCTCATCAAAAGCAAAGATCCGGCTTACATAACCGAATTCGGCTTGGTTGATTTTACCACTTTCAAAGCTTTCATTAATGATGATCTGCAACTCTTCTTCGGAGTGTGCATCTTCATGTTCAGAAGCAGGTTTGATTCCGAACAGTTTCACCAGTTGGTTCGCTGAGCCGTTTAACAGCCAGATAAAAGGATACATAATTCGGTTAAACCAGATGATAGGTGTAGACGTCAGCAGTGCAACAGTCTCGGCTTTCCGGATTGCAATCGTTTTTGGAGCGAGTTCACCAACCACAACATGCAGATACGTGATGGAAGCAAACGCGATAACAAACGATAAGAATGAAGAAACCGCCTCAGGAATTTGCAAGCTTTCGAACACAGGGTGGAGAATCTTCTCTACCGTTGGTTCACCCAGCCAGCCCAGTCCCAGAGAAGTGATCGTGATTCCAAGCTGGCAGGCAGACAAATATCCGTCCAGATTGGCAACGGCTTGTTTAACAGCCAGCGCACGCTTATTTCCTTCTGCAATCATTTGATCGATCCGGCTCGGACGAACCCGTACCAGAGCGAATTCCACTGCAACAAAAAACGCCGAAAGTCCTATCAAAAAAGCAACCAATACTAAATTTAACGCATACCTCTCACTTTCCATTCACTGCTCTTCTCCTTTAGGTAATAAGTTTTTAACGATTATTATATCTAATTTTACGTAAGAAGACCACCTCCAGACAAAGAAATGAGGAAGAGTCTGGAAGGTGGAATGAGCAGATTGGCGTCACAATGCGAATCTGTTCCATCATTAAACTGATATGTAGAAGGTAACACAGTCAGAATATACAATGAACGAAGTACAAATTTGAATTTCCAGAATCAAGTAATCCGTCTGCTTATGTAAAGTTTTATCTAAGCAAACGTTACGAATAGGGGGTACATTGGGTATCTATGATTAGCTGTATACATAATCGTCAAAGATGTGTAGGTGAGAGAAAGGCAAGGCCATGAAGCTTGCCACTTGAGGAGGAAGCCGAATGTTCTGGCTGGTCATTATATTACTCGTATTTATTTTCCAGGCAGCCACAATTCTTTTGCTGGAATTTCGTAATCCGGCTAAAGCTGTGGCTTGGCTGTTTATTTTGTTCTGCGTGCCTTTGATCGGTTTTGTAGTGTACTATTTCGTGGCGCAGGATTATAACAAACGAAAAAAACTCCGTAAGGGTGGATCGCGCATCTTCCGTGAAATGAAGGAAACGATCTGGGAACAAGCCCACATCATTGGAGATGTCGAACAGATGCCTGGCGATCGTTTCAGCCACCAGCATCGATTGTTTAACCTGTTATCCCATCTGTCGGAGAGCCCGATTACAGGTTGTAACCACAGTACGGTGCTCACAAATGGTGAAGAGGCATTTGCGGCAATGCTGAGGGAAATGGAAAAAGCAAAGCACCATCTGCATGTGGAATTTTACATTTTCCGTGATGATGTCATCAGCACCAAGTTTCAGGATGTCATGATTCGCAAGGCACAGGAGGGCGTGAAGGTTCGGTTTATTTGTGACGGTCTCGGCAGTCACAAGATGAGCTGGAGTTTTATCCGCAAACTGCAAGATGCAGGTGTGGAGTTTCATTATTTTCTACCGCCACTGATTGCAACGATTGACCGAAGAGTCAACTACCGGAATCACCGTAAAATTGTTGTTGTGGATGGACAGGTTGGCTTCGTGGGTGGCATTAATGTAGGCGATGATTATCTTGGACAATATCCGGAGATCGGTTTCTGGCGGGATACACATGTGCAGATTGAGGGAGATGCCGTATATTTCCTGCAAAGTACATTCCTGAACGACTGGAAATTGGCTTCCGGTGAGCGAATTACCGAACCCCAACTTGCGGAATTATTTCCACCACATATCTGTAGCGGGGAAGAACGAATTCAGATTCTGGCCAGTGGGCCGGATCAGGACTGGGATGCCATTCAGGAAATGTGTTTTGGGGCCATTTCGGTAGCTTGTGAACGGATATACATTACCACACCTTATTTTATCCCTGATCCTGCCCTGTATGAGGCACTCAAAACAGCTGCTGTCAGTGGCGTTGATGTGAAAATTATCATTCCATATCAATCCGATTCAAAGCTTGTTCATTTGGCATCCCTTTCATATGTAGAGGAACTTCTGCGAGCAGGTGTTGAGTTTTTCCAATATCGCAAAGGTTTTGTACATGCCAAAGTGATGATTGTGGATGAGTTGCTTGCAACGGTAGGCACGGCCAATATGGATATGCGCAGTTTTTTTTGCAATTTTGAGTTAACGGCTGTCCTGTTCGAGTCCTCTCCGATTCGTCGTTTGATCACTGACTTTGAACGTGATCTCGGGGAATGCAGTCAGATCGATGGGGAGGTATTTCAGAAGCGTTCACGACGGCAAAAAGCCGCAGAAATGCTTTCTCGGATGCTTTCACCGCTTCTTTAGCCGATTTAGGGCAGATTTCTGAAGATAAGTTCACTTTTTGTGAATTTATCTTCTTTTTGCTAAGTATTTTGCGCAAATTTGATCTTTTATGATATAATAGATATATAAATCATGTCTTGGCGAAGGAGGGGAGTCTGCGGGAAAACAGGCTCCCTTTTGCTCTCTTTTGAAAGTGCAAACCGGGATGAATAACATTTTGAATCCATTTTATATCGCCTTTAGATGCTTGCGCTGTATAGCCAGGGCACATATAGAACGCAGTTTGCTGTTCTCCATATGTAGATTCACCCTGAGTATTTAAATGATTTATAAAATGGATTCACACACTGATTTAACGGGGGGGATACCATGTCCAATGTAACGGTGAAAGAACTAACAGCCAAGCAAGCTGACCGCGGGGTCAAAAGCTCGGTGTTTACATTAAAGCTGCTGCAACGTATTGTGATGATTCTGATCGGTGCTGCACTAATGGCTGTATCGCTTGAAGTGTTTCTCGTACCGAATGGTGTTATTGATGGTGGGATTACGGGGATTTCAATTATGGTGTCAGAACTTACACATCTGCCACTCGGAGTGTTCCTGACCTTGCTCAACTTGCCTTTCCTGATTCTGGGTTACAAGCAGATTGGTAAAACATTTGCGTTATCCACACTGCTGGGGATCGTGGTCATGTCCATCGGGACATCATTATTGCACCGTGTGCCTGCATTAACACCAGGGGAGCCTTTGCTCGGAGCTGTATTTGGCGGATTGATCCTGGGTGTGGGTGTTGGACTTGTCATTCGGTCTGGCGGTTCACTGGATGGTACGGAGATTGTGGCGATCTTGCTTAGTGAGAAGTCACCTTTGTCTGTAGGACAGATCGTATTGTTCATTAACGTATTTATTTTTGCAGGTGCAGGATTTGTATTCGGCTGGCCGAATGCCCTGTATTCCATGATTGCATATTATATTGCGATGAAGATGATTGATATTGTGAATGAAGGACTCGACCAGTCCAAATCGGTATGGATCATTAGTGAGAAATATCGTGATATCGGTTCAGCCCTGACAGACCGTCTTGGTCGTGGTGTAACTTTCCTGGATGGAGAGGGTGGATTCAGCGGGGACGAGAAAAAGATCATTTTTGTCGTGATTACCCGTTTGGAAGAAGCGAAGCTGAAGACCATCGTTGAAGATTGGGACCCGCAAGCCTTTGTGGCTATCGGTAACATTCATGACGTGAAGGGCGGACGTTTCAAGAAAAAAGGTATCCATTAGCGATTGATATATACATGAATGATAATAGCCGACACCCTTGTGATGAGGGAGTCGGCTATTTTTTCTTCAAATGTTTGAGAATGAGCTCTACCGGTTGGGGTTCAACAGCTGCGATTAAATCACCGGTTTGGTTCAAGCGTTCAATAATGTTCATCAGATGATAATCCTGGATGGAGACGTTGCTTCGAACCTCATCCCAGGTAAGGGGTGTAGAGACAGTGGCGCCGGATTTGGCACGTGGTGTATAGGGAGCGGCAAGGGTTTTGCCTCCATAATGCTGGAGATAGTCAAAATAAATGCGGTCTCCACGGTCCTTTTTGAGTCGTTCCAGTGTGAACAGATCCGGGTGCTTCTGAGTGACATATTTGCCTACAAAATAACCAACCTCTCTCAATTCATCAAAGGTTACTCCCTGCACAATGGGAACGATGATTTGAACTCCTGTTGCGCCCGAAGTTTTGGGAATGGACCTCAGACCAAGGGAAGTCAGGGTTTCGCCAACGATGAGTGCAGCTTGCATGATCCGGGGTTCATGTTCCTGAGAGGGGTCCAGATCAATCATCCATTCACTGGGCAGATGGCTTCCCACAGTATGCAGAGAAGGATGAAATTCAAGTGCAGCCAGATTACCAAGCCATAACAATTCGGGAAGTCCATTCATGACCACATAGCGGATGCCGTCGTGAACTTCAGTGCGCACATAATCTGGTACGGGCTCAGGGGCATTCTTTTGATAGAAAAATGTTCCTCCAGCGCCGTGGGGATACCTTATCGTGGTGAGAAGTCGATTGCTCGTATACGTGAGCAGATAAGGAGCCAGAGCGGCCAGCTTTTGCAAATAGATGGCTTTGGTAACACCCGCTTCCGGCCATAAGAGCTTGTCCGGGTTGGTGACCGTCAGCTCTGTGCCTTGTATTATGATGGTTCCCTGGATCTTGGGGGCCATATGGAACACCTCCTATACGTGTAATCAATCTTGGACTGATTCATTGAAGAAGCTGGTTCGCCAGACAATCCTCACGGGTTACATCCGCGAAGGTCTGAATACTGGGATGGCGTAGAGTGTTATGATGAGTCAGCTCCATATATTGCACTTTGACTCCTATTCGCGGTTCCACCCAGGTGGTCTCTGCACTGCGCTCGGGTACATTATGGAACGGTCTGTCCTGCCTGATCAGAGGCTCGACTTGATGTGTGAGTTCCCGCCACGTATTGGAGTTCAATTTGCCAGTCCCGACATGACCAATATAGACAAAATCAGGCCCATCATATACACCGACCGCGACGGCATTCACAATACCGCTCCGGTACGTGACTCCCCCGATCATGGCATATACGTCATGCATGATTTTGACCTTCTGCCAGCGCTGGTCCTTGCCCTGTATGCCATAACTGCTGGTGAGATCTTTGCAGACAATGCCTTCCATCTGATGTTGTCTCATGACCGTAAGCAGGGAAGCGGCATCAAGTGTATTGGTGACCTCCTGAACATGGGGAGCGGTGTTAAGCACCTCGTGCAACAGGCGCTGTCGATCTGCCAAAGGCTGATCCGTCACCCATTTCCCCTCATAGAACAGGATATCAAATACCATATATGTGACCGGAATCTGATGTATGGCTTGGGCGATACCTTCGGGTCTGCTCATCCGATCCCGCCGCAGAACGTGATAAAACGAAGGTTTTCCGGTATCCGGGTCCAGCGCAATAACTTCTCCATCCAAGATATAGGAGGAGCCTGAACACAGATTGCGTGGTGTTACCAGTTCGGGATACTGTGCGGTTCGATCATGTAATCTGCGATTCACCAGACGCAGCTCATGCCCGTCCTCATAGGCAAGCATGCGGACTCCATCCCACTTGACCTGGGCAATCCATTGCGGCCCTGTGGGCAAAGTATCTCTGGATATGGGTTCGAACGGAATCAGCGGTTTGAACATGGGGAACTCCTCTCTCGTACACCAATTAGCTCAGGTTAATTGGGAATTTTACTATATTTTTTGAAGCGGGACTTCATATGATGCACCAGAATGAGCAGTAATGGAAGTGCTATACCACAGGTCAGATCCCAATCAATCCAATAGGGAATAACGACCTTGAGATAAAAGTTCTCGTTTGGAGAGATTAGAATTGACATGGCGAGAATAAGCATGGCACCCGGCAGGATCAGAGAACGGTGACTGGACAAGCGAAACAGATGAGCGATGCCCAGGACAAAACCGTAGAAGAACAGAGCGGCTTTGAAGAAAACTGCAATAATCCAGACCGACGCTATGAAAGCTTCGATGCGTTGCATAAAGTTTCCGATATTGATCTTCTGTGAAAGGTTGAATGAAGCGAACCAGTGATGCTGGGTCATCCATGGTCCCATAACGAGCAGACACATACTTAGCGTCAGTGTGAGTAACAATCCGCCAATCATCCCTGCTAACAGGATGTCCTTCTCCAGATGGGGCTCATTTTTAGTGTAGGGAAAAAACATCATGAAGATGCATAGCTCACAGTAGGGATAGGTGAGTACAGCAACAAAACCTTTGAATGGATCAAGAAACCCTTGTGCCAGCACAGGTTGGATGTTGGCCAAACGTACATGGGGGATTAGACACACCGTCAGAATAAGCAGAAACAACACGATCAGAGGAAGAAAGACCTCAGCAGTTTTACCAATGCTCTCCAGACCCGACAGAAGCCCCCAGACAAGCGCACACATAAAAACCAAATGCAGAATCAGTAATGGAGATTCCGGCAAGATCTGAGTAGACATAAAATCGCCAATCTCCCTAATGAACGTTGAGGTACTGATCAGGAAATAAAAGAGATAAAAAGAGCCAAACAAGGTTCCGATCCAGGGTCCCAGTGTTCGAAGAGCATTCTGAATCAGATTTAACCGGGGATGCAGTTTGTAGGCAACTAGCATAATGAAGAGTATTCCCAAGCCCCCTACGACTCCCAATAAGGCTGATAACCAGGCATCCTGATGAGCGTAGGATGTGATCATGGAAGGGAAGACCAGAATCTGCTCCCCAATTGTGCACAGGAACATGAGTGAAGCGAGCTGTCTAACAGTCAAACGTCCCTTTTCGATCATGAGGTATCTCCTTAACATATCTTGTCTATGTATTGGTTAGAATGCACCAATTGTGCCAGTTTTATAAAAGCCAACTCAAAAAGCCCGGGTAACTGATCTCTCTGTGATGTAGAGAAATCAGTTACCCGGGCTTATTAAAATGAGATTAAGCAAACATATTGTAACGCCTAAACAAAATCAGTTCGCAGTTGTCAGACGTATACGAATATTTTGTGGGTCTACCGTAAACCAGGTATCCTCCACTTGGGTAACGACTGCACCGGATTGACGCAATTGCTCAAGTGCCTGATCCAATTGTTCCTGTGTGGCGTACACAATGGTGAAGTAGTCAATTCCTGTAGCGTTATCTGGATTAACAGGTGCGTTCACTCCCGCCCAGATATTAAGTCCCAGATGATGATGATAGCCACCTGCGGATACAAATAGTGCTGACATGTTGGCGAAGTTACCCACGATATCAAAACCGAGTATGCCAGTGTAATAGTTGCGAGCTTCTTCCAGGCTGCGGACGTGGAAATGTACATGACCAATAACGGTGCCAGTAGGCAGACCCTGCCAAAGTTCATTCTCCGAGATGGCAAACAGGCTTTCCACATCAACAGGATCACTTGCCATCACGTAGTTATTGTCGCTATCCCGTTTCCAGGTATCACGTGCACGGTCCGCATAGATCTCAATCCCGTTCTGATCGGGATCGGAGATATAGAAGGCTTCGCTGACCAAGTGATCGCCTTGGCCGATATCGATACCGGATGCAGCCAGATTACGAAGAGCAAGACCCAGGGACTTGCGGTCAGGCAGCAGGATGGCGAAATGATACAAGCCAGCGTGTGAGCGTTCCGGCAGGGTGATTCCATCCGTGAGCTCTTCCAATCGCAGCAGGGACTGTTTTCCGTCGGCTGTCAACGTGGCCACTTTGCCACTACGCTCCAGTAATTTTAATCCAACCACTTCGGTATAGAACTTAATTGAACGGTCTAGGTTCATAATTCGCAGACTCACTTCACCCAGATGGGTTGTGGCAGGGATTTGATATGTTGTATTCATGATTATATCCTCCTGATAATAGATAATATGGTTGCTCGTTTAATTGTGTATATGCGTTGAAAACGGATTATTTAATTGCATATTGTAGAAGCAGAATTACAGCGTGACTGTATATTCATAAATAAGTTACTTTTCATAAGTTAATATAAAATATAAATCAGCTTTCGTCAATCGCATTTTGCAATTATAGCTGGAGTTTTATTCACAAGAACTGTTTCAATAGTTCTGTAAAACAAAAAAATCCGACTGTGAAGCCGGATCGGAGTAAACCTCATTACATGAGTTATAAAACGGAATCGTTCTTGCCTGAGCGACATTCAAACTTTTGGTTTGGGTGTGGCCTTTTTTCTTTTGGCTGGTGCAGAAGGTGTATCCGATTCTCCTCCGGCAACCGCTTGCGCAGGCGTTTTGCGCGGTGCACGTTTCTTAGGCTTGGCCGTTGTTGTCCCAGGGTCAGCCGGAATAGGCTTCACGGCCTCGATACTTGCCTGCAAGGCAGCCATCAGATCCATCACATTGGCTTCAGGTTTGGCTGGAGCAATCTTGATTTCTTCGCCCGCCACTTTGTGCTGGATAAGATCCAGCAGTTTGCTGCGATAGTCATCGGTGTATTTACCGGGTTCAAAAGGCGTGGACAATTGATCAATCAGCAACTTTGCCATCGTGAGTTCCTTTTCATTCACGTTCTGCACTTCCGGCAAGTTGGGCACCTGGGAGACAGGACGAATCTCGTCCGGATAGAAAATCGTCTCCATGGAGAGGCAATCTTCCAGCACACGTATGGCAGCCAGACTGCTTTTCGAGCGAATGGAGATTTTGGCGATGCCAATTTTGCCGGTATCCCGCATCGCGTTCATCAAGAGCTGGTAGGCATTTCCCCCAGCCTGATCGGGCGATAGGTAATATGTTTTCTGGAAATATATCGGGTCAATCTCGGTCAAGTCGACAAAATCCAGTATGGTAATGGTTTTGCTGGTGGAATCATTTAACGCTTCCAATTCATCTTTCTCGAAGAGTACAAACTTTCCTTTTTCATATTCATAGCCTTTGGTGATCTCTTCCCACTTCACGTCCACTTCACAGGAGGGACATTGACGAACATAAGCGAGCGGGCTGCCGCAGACTTTATGGATATAGCGCATGGAGATGTCTTTGTCTTCGGTAGCCGAGAACATTTTGACAGGGACATGCACAAGGCCAAAACTGATTGCACCTTTCCAGACGGTATGCATAGATCGGCTCCTTTCAAAAGGTTGTTCAAAAATTCCATCTTCTCGGTACTGAAAAACGGACTTTTTGAACACGGATTTATATTTAATAGTATGGGCATCTGGCGCGAGGGATAATCGTCTTGTAGACGAACGAATTCGTATGGTTCGGCGAGACTCGGGGATGATAACAGAAACATGCTTCGGATTCCAACAGGAAGATGAGCATGGGATAAGTAAAGTAGTTATTCTCGCAGCACATATGCCGGGAGGTGCAATATTGAAGAACAGACGTGATGAGGAAGAAGCTCACAAGCATGCATTTTCTCCGTATCCTCTTGCCAAAGCCGAAAGTGCTGAAGAATTCTATACACCTGCTACAGCTGTAAACTGGGAAGCGGTCACTTCGGAAGAATTGCCCCTTGATCGGGAGTCGTTCATGCTTGACATTGACCGGATGGTGAATGAAGGGTTAGGCGGGGGACAGGTTACGGAAGATAACGGTTATATTGGTGAAAGTACAACAGATAGCATGGTTCGAGAGTCACATGATGATCCGGAAGGGGAGTATGAATAAGATGATGGATGCAAAGCGCGCCAAAGCGATCTATGATTCGAAGGATACCATTGCCGTTACGCTGGAGGGAGATCCAGTCTGGATCGAGAATGTGGATGAAGCCAATGGTATGGCAACCGTTCAGGTTGGCAGCAGGCCGGGAAATACCCAGACGGTTCGTGTGGATCGCTTGGAGGAGTAGATACAAGTAGCATATAGTTATTGAGGCATTCGAGAATGCTGAAATATATGCATAACACGGCCGGTACCGAGAGGTGCCGGTTTTTGGTTTTTCCCAGTAGGTGTCTGAAACTTCGAAGGAAGCGAGTTTTGAGACACGTCTAATAATGCATGTTATAATTTCCGCTTGCCTCCTTGGATGTTGCGGGGGAAGAAAGGGACCGATATAATAAGGTTCAAAGTGAACTCAGGCGGCTGGACCGCCAAAGGTGGGGCGAATATTGAATCAGACGCACGAGCAGTGGGTGTATCAATCCCATGGCATTGCAGATACAGAAGCACTCGCTTCCGCACTCGCCAGACAGGCAAACGCCGGCATGGTGATTGCTTTGGATGGTGATCTGGGCGCGGGAAAAACGGCATTTTCACAGAAATTTGCCTGGCATTTGGGTGTACGTGATGTGGTAAGCAGTCCCACATTCACACTAATTAAGGAGTACGAAGGGCGTCTGCCTTTATATCACATGGATGTATATCGCATATCGCTGGAAGAAGCGGATGAGCTTGGACTTGATGAATATTTCTATGGAGCCGGAGTCAGTCTGGTGGAGTGGTCGAGTATCATTCCCGAATTGCTGCCGCAAGAGCATTTGCATGTGCAGATTGACACAACGGGCCTGGAAGATCGAACGATTACGCTGGATGGGTACGGCGAGACTTATGCAGCCATGTGCCGACAGTTCAGACAGAATGGAGTCAAATGATGATGGAAGATTTACAAAAAGAGCCGCGTCAGCGGTTTTTGGCGTTGGATACATCCACCGCAGTGATGGCAGCTGCGATGATGGAAGATCATGCGCTTCTGGAAGAACGCAATGAACGGGCTGAGCGTAACCATTCGGTACACGTCGTACCGGTGATGGAGCAGCTGCTGGCCGCCAGCAACACACAGCCTGGGCAACTTGACGGCATTGCCGTTGGCGTTGGCCCAGGCTCGTACACGGGCATCCGCATTGCGGTGACCGCGGCGAAGACACTGGCCTGGGCGTGGGACATCCCCGTAGCCGGGGTGTCCAGCCTTCAGGCCATCGCCTGGGGCGGCTGGCACAGCGGCCTTGCCGCCAAGGCGGAAGCTGCGGCAGAAGATGCCGCAGCAGGGGCTGGCGGAACGCCATCCGCGGACCAGGGCAGCACAGGTGCTGCCCCTGTCCACTGGATCGTTCCGCTTGTGGATGCACGGCGCGGTCAAGCGTGCACCGCGCTGTTTGCCTCCGCCGGGAGCGATGCGCCCCGGCGTCTGGCGCCTGATGCCATCCGCAAGATGGACGGATGGCTGGAAGCCCTCGCCGCCCGCATGGCGGAGGCGGCGCCGGAAGAGCGGCCCGTAGCCGTCTGGATCGTCGGCGAGACGGGCCCTCATGCTGCGGCAGCGGCGGAGCTTCGCTGCCCCGCAGGAACGGCGCTCCAGCTCGTACCTTATGAACTGGAAGGCCGCTGGGTTGGGCGCCTTGGCGCCGCCGCGTTGCTTGCAGGTCAGCGTGATGACGTGCATGCGCTGGTGCCGAACTACACCCAGCTGTCTGAAGCGGAAGCCAATCTGCTGCGCAAAGGCTAAAGGGGGAGGGGAAGCAGATGGACAATGTGGCGAATAATAAGCAGGAAACAACGCTTCAGTTCAGGTTCATGACACTCGCGGATATTCCCGATGTGATGGAGATTGAACATGAGGCCTTTACCCTGCCCTGGACGGAAGAAGCATTTCAAAATGAATTGACACACAATCATTTTGCTAAATATATGGTGATGGAATTAGATGGAAAGGCCATTGGCTATGCAGGTATGTGGACAATCATGGATGAAGCCCATATTACCAATATTGCAGTCAGAGGCGCGTATCGTGGACGCAAGCTTGGTGAAAAGTTACTGGATGAATTAATGAGCACAGCGGCTTATCTCGGGATGGAACGAATGACGCTGGAGGTCAGAGTCTCGAACAGCATTGCTCAGCGTTTATATCAGAAAAAAGGGTTTGAATCGGCGGGTCTTCGTAAAGGATATTACTCCGATAATGGGGAAGATGCGATGATTATGTGGGCGAACTTGCCGTCTGCAGGCCGGAGCGGCGAAGAGGAAGGAAGCGTACTGGATTCATGAACGAAATTAATGAAAAAATAAATTCTGCACCATCCTACATTTTGGCGGTGGAGACAAGCTGTGATGAAACATCGGTAGCAGTAGTCAAAGATGGACGGGAAGTGCTGTCCAATCTGATCTCAAGTCAGATCGAGACACATAAGGCATTTGGCGGCGTTGTACCTGAAGTGGCTTCACGCAAACACGTTGAAGTTATTACGTTGATGCTGGAACAGGCGATCGAACAGTCCGGCATTCGTCCACGTGATCTAAGTGCAATCGCCGTGACGCAAGGTCCGGGGCTGGTCGGAGCACTGCTGGTGGGTATCGTTGCGGCCAAAACGATGGCGATGGCACTGGGCAAACCGCTCATTGGCACACATCATATTGCCGGGCATATCTATGCCAACCGACTTACTCATGAACTGCAATATCCAGCGATGGCACTGGTCGTATCTGGTGGACATACAGAACTCGTGCATATGGAATCCGAGGGTAAGTTCAAACTGATTGGTCGTACACGTGATGATGCCGTAGGCGAAGCGTATGACAAAGTAGCACGTGCACTGGGTTGTCCTTATCCGGGAGGCCCGCATGTGGACCGGATGGCGTCTGAAGCGGAGGATGTAGTGCCATTACCACGGGTATGGCTGGAAGCAGGTTCGTACGATTTCAGTCTCAGTGGTCTGAAGTCTGCTGTACTGAATGTGCTCAACCAGGCCAAAATGCGCGGAGAAACCTTGGAGCCGTCTGCGGTTGCACGTGGTTTCCAGGAAGCTGTTGTTGAAGTGTTGGTGGAGAAAGCCGTTAGAGCAGTTCGTGAATATGGTTCACGTCAACTGTTATTATGCGGTGGTGTTGCAGCTAACCGGGGGTTACGCTCGGCATTACAGGAGCGATGCACGAAGGAAGGGCTTGAACTGTTGATCCCGCCAATGGAGTATTGTACAGATAATGCGGCCATGATTGGAGCGGCTGCGTATCTGAAATGGCAGCGGGGAGAAATTGCTGAATTTGATGCGAAGGCAGATCCAGGACTTTCCCTGGAGGAATGGTCTGTTCAGTCCGTATAGCAAACAGTTTGAGATTAAGAGTTGACAGCAGGGATGTAAAGAATGTATATTTAGTTACAAATTTAAACAGGAATTCAGATTCCTGAACTGATAAACGCGATGAACAGGAATAGTAAGGTTATTCCCGGTCTTAGAGAGCTGCGGTATGGTGCAACGCAGTCGAAGGAAACCTGAAACTCACCTGGAAGCGGAACGATGGAACACGGTGACTCCCTGGGAGAATCCGAAGGCCGATCATGGCCCAAAGTACATGGTTACGGGTTGCCTCCGTGAATGGGCCGTTGTCGGTAGGACCGTTATTACAAGGATCGACTGACGATAACTGAGGGGGCTTTCAGGCTGCTTCAAGTGATCCGGATATGCGAAAGCATTCAGGGGTTGTCTTGAATGAACAGGAAGGAAGTCAACAAGAGTGGTACCGCGAAGGTGAACAGCCTGTCGTCTCTTGCATTATTGCATGAGGTGGCAGGTTTTTTTGATTTTCAAAATAAGGATGAATGAAGTTAGGTCATATTATAAATGTGATGAACGGGAGCAGTAGAACGATAAAGCGCTCAGAGAGCTGCGGGGTGGTGCGACGCAGTGGCTGGAATCCTTCGAATCTCGCCCGGGAACGGAGTTGTGGAAGCGTGGGGACGATATCCATCGCCCAGTTGTCCTGATGGACAACAACATGTGTTACACAGCAACGGTTAACCCCCGTTATAGGGTGTTTCTCCGAATTCCAGTGGTGTCGTGCGTGTACGTACATCCAGCGGATCGGAGACGACGAGGTGGATGGAGCCCGGCGCAAGCCTGGCCCATCAAGCGAGAGTGGTACCGCGGAGGGGATAATAACCCGCCGTCTCTTATATGAGATGGCGGGTTATTTGTGTTTGCTGCCGGCAGCAGGGTGGGCATGGGAAGAACCATATGGGGATTGAAAAGTCAGAGGATCAGGGTGTAAGTCGACGTACACTCTGTCATGAAGGTAAGCAGGATATACAACGAACGAGTAACGAACATTGAACAACAAGTATAGGCACGAAACATTCAACAGGTATTACTGATCACCAAGGACTAGGCTACAAACAACATACGCGTTTACAAACAAAACATATAACAACAGGGACGGCAATCCGCGGGTGTTCTGTGGCACGTGGATCGTAACGAAAATATTTATAAAAATTTGATGGAGGTTGATGGATATGACAACAACTAATAACAAACGCATGATTGAAATTTTTGATACAACGCTGCGTGATGGAGAACAGGCACCGGGAGCAAGTCTGCAGCCCGAGCAAAAGATTGAACTGGCACACCAACTGGCTTCTCTGGGTATCGACGTCATTGAGCCTGGATTCCCGATCTCCAGTCCAGGTGAGTTCGCGGCGGTTCAGGCGATTTCGAGACAGTTGCAGAACGTGGAGATCTGTGGATTCGCGCGTGCGGTCAAAGGTGATATCGATGCAGCTGTTCAAGCAACAGCGGATGCAGCACGTCGCCGAATTCACCTGTTTATCTCTTCTTCGGATATTCATATTGAGCATCAACTACGCCGTCCGCGCAGTGAAGTGGTGGCTACCGCTCGTGAGATGGTATCTTATGCACGCCAGTTCACGGACATCGTAGAGTTCACAGCGATGGACGCTGCCCGTACCAAGATGGACGATCTGATTGAAATGGTTGAAGTCGCCATTGAAGCTGGAGCGACTATTATTAATCTGCCGGATACGGTCGGATATGCCCTGCCACATGAGTATGGCGAGATGTTCCGACGGGTGCGTGAGGGTGCAAGAGGTGGCGATCAGGTTCGTTATAGTGCTCACTGTCACAATGATCTGGGCCTGGCCGTAGCCAATAGCTTGGCTGCGATTGCCAATGGTGCTTCTCAGATTGAAGTGACCATTAATGGTATCGGAGAACGGACAGGGAACTGTGCACTGGAAGAGCTGATTATGGCGCTGGAGACTCGGGGAGACGCAATTGGTGCAACGACGAACATTAAGCTGAATCAGCTGTATGAGACTTCACGTCAGATTAGCCGTGCGATGCACTTCCCGATTGCGTACAACAAACCAGTGGTGGGACGTAATGCATTCCAGCATGAATCTGGCATCCATCAGGATGGTCTGCTGAAGAATCGGAGCACCTATGAAATTATGGACCCGGAAGCGCTGGGTATTCCGCGCAGCATGATTATTTTGGGCAAACACTCCGGTCGTCACGCCCTGAAGGATCGGGTTCGCAAATACGGTTTTGAGCCGGATGAGCAACAGATGGAGCAATTGTATGAGGTGTTCAAAGAAACCGCAGACCAGCAAAAAGTGGTCAGTGACGATCAGTTATTACAGATGGTTAGCCAGACCATGAATATTCCTGCACAGGACTATGAACTGGTTGAATTGCAGGTGACGGCGGGCAGCATGACGGATCGAATGGCCGCCGTTCGCATTCGCACAAGCGCTGGAGAACAATCTTACTCCGCTGTTGGCGGTGGACCCGTGGATGCAACCATCCGTGCGATTGGTCAGAGCATTTCCGATGATATTGCATTTGTAGATATGGAGATGCATGCCTTGAGTGGTGGAGAGGGTGCAAGTGCAGAAGCTGTAGTTACCGTGGAGCGTGCAGGACGTGAGTTCCGGGGAACAGCAACACATAATGATATCGTCATGGCTGCCGGTTTGGCTTATGTAGCGGCTTGTAATGCTGCTGGGCTGAAGGCCGAGTCTTCCGAACATCATGAACAAGAAGCACATGCGTAAAACATCTTTTGCCAGATCGCATCTACAGCGGCAATAGTAGCAATTGCAATTCGTTGTAAATATGCATGGCATATAGTAAATAAATGACGGGCAGGCCTTGAACGACAAAGGTCTGCTTTTGTCTTATTATGGAGGTACATTGAGGAGTAGAATGATGCATTTGTCAAGGTGTTATTATAGTTATCCACATATCCAGTGTAATTTGTGGGTAACTATCCCAAAGCCAAACCAGCATAGTTTTCGAAACGAAAAGGGTTTAGGGGATAGAATGACTCCTTACTATCCACAAAGTTGTGGATAAAGTGGATAACTTGGTGGATAAATATGGTTTTTGTGTGCAAAAGGCTATTCTACCGCTGTATAATTAAGCTTATTAATGTGCTTGCTATCTTGCTTTCTTGTGGATAAGTGTAAGGGACAGGGGGATAAAAATATTTCTCTTCATTCGAGTAAATTTGACAAAAGTCAAAACAGCTCCCCTAACCTCCGTATGTTAGAGTTCAATCTCAAGGAACATAAAGAAGATAGGGTGCTTAGCTTCAATACGCATCCTCAACAAACAAAAAGCTGATCCCAATAAGGAATCAGCCGGTGGTACTACTATAATTGTATGACGCGATTAAGCCATGGGCTGAGTCTGTACTATTCGTACTATTCCATAGCTAGTTCTTCCCAGTCCTCGTATGCTTTGGTGAGTTCTGCTTTGTGTTCCTCCGATTGTTGCTGGAGTTCTTGCAGCTTCATATAATCCTGATAGATTTCAGGCAGAGCCATCTGTGCCTCAAGTTCGGTAATCTTTGTTTCCAACTCCGCAATCTGTTGTTCCAGAGCTTCCTGCTTGCGTTGTCGGTTGCGCTCTTCACGCTTCGCCTGTTTTTCCGCTTCGAATGAAGCCGCTCCGGATTTTTCGGTTGTGGCTGTGTTCAGATCGGATTTGGACGAGTTCTTGGACGAAGCCTGACGTGCCTCAGCAGCTTCACGTGCGATGTCCTCAAGCTCCTGTTTTTTCTCCACATAATCATCGTAATTACCGAGATATTGCTCTGTGCCGCCTGGATGAAGTTCAACAATGCGTTCAGCCATTTTGTTGAGGAAGTACCGGTCATGGGAGATGAACAGCAGGGTGCCTTCATAATCCATTAATGCCGCTTCCAGCACTTCTTTGGCAAACAGGTCGAGATGGTTCGTAGGCTCATCCAGAATGAGCATGTTGGCTTCCTTCAGCATCAGCTTGGAGAGAGACACACGTGCCTTCTCACCGCCGCTGAGGGAGGAGATTTTCTTGAGCACATCGTCACCGCTGAACAAAAAGTTCCCCAGTACGGTCCGAATGCGTGCTTCTTCCATCCCGGGATAGGCACTCCACAGTTCTTCCAGAACCGTGTTGGATGGATTGAGCCCAGTCTGTTCCTGATCGTAATAGCCGATCTGCACTTTTGTTCCCCATTGGATCTCTCCGGTTACCGGACGTAAACTTCCTGTAAGACACTTCAGCATGGTGGATTTACCAATACCGTTCGGTCCAATCAAAGCAACCGTTTCCCCACGCCGCAGATCGAAGGATACATTGCGGAATAATGGAGAAGCCTCGTCATAAGCGACAGACAGCTGATCCACTCGAAGCACTTCCTTGCCGGACATAACGGCGGTTTCGAAGGAAAAATGGGCTTTTTTCAAATCTCCCATTGGTTTATCAAGACGCTCCATTTTGTCGAGGGCTTTGCGCCGGCTTTGCGCCCGTTTGGTCGTCGAAGCACGTACAATGTTTTTCTGGACAAAATCCTCCATCTTGGAGATTTCACCCTGTTGTTTCTCATATTGCTTCATCTGAGTTTCATATTCGGCAGCTTTGAGCTCCATATAACGGCTGTAATTTCCCGTATATTTTTTGGAGCGGTGACGTTCGATCTCAACGATGGTCGTTACGAGTCGATCAAGGAAGTACCGGTCATGGGATACCACGAGCAGTGCGCCTGAATAACCTCTCAGATAATCTTCCAACCAAGTAAGGGTGGCGATATCGAGATAGTTGGTAGGTTCGTCCAGCATGAGCAGATCGGGTGCCTGAAGCAAAATACGAGCAAGGGCAAGGCGTGTCTTCTGCCCGCCGCTCAGAGTAGCAATGGGGGTGTCTGGCGAAAATTCGCCGAATCCCATTCCGTGCAGTACGCTGCGAATGCGGGTTTCCATTTCATAACCGCCATGGTCCTTGAACCAGTCGGAGCGTTTCGCATAACGTTCCAGCAGGTCAGCATACTTTTTCTCATCTTCCATCTGGGCAGGGTCGGCAATATCGCGTTCCATCTGACGCAAATCGGCTTCAGCCTGTGTCAGGTGAGCGAAGACGTTCATCATTTCTTCCCAGATGTTACGGTCGGATTGCAGCCCGCTGTTCTGAGCGAGGTAACCGAGCGTCGTTTCTTTGGACTTGAAAATCTGTCCTCCGTCATAGGACATTTCACCGGCTACAATTTTGAGCAAAGTGGATTTCCCTGCACCGTTTACACCAACGAGGCCGATGCGCTCGCGTTCTAATATTTGTAAGTTCACGCCGTCCAGGATTGGATCGACACCAAAACGTTTGATAATTCCGGATACTTGCAGCAGCATAAAATTAAGTTCCTCCATAGGTCCAGTTCTTGATATGACAACTATATCCCAGTTTACATGAAATACAGAGCAATTGCACCGATTGGGAACGCATGGGGTATGTAGTCTTTTTGATCAATCAATGATAAACTGAAAGAAGGCATGTTATTACATGAGGATTTTGCAGAAAATGAATCATTTTAACCATTTCAACAAGATGACAACTGGTCATAACATATAAATTGTTTTTAATGAGAGCTTTTTTCTACCTTCCCTATCAACAGGAGGTTATTCAAGGATATGCAGGATCATGCGGAACTGAAAAGTCAGCTTCGATCCAGACTGAGACAGAGCCGTGATCTGATGGATGCAAACATGCGTCAGCAGGCAATGACTAAGATTAACGCTGGAGTGAAGCGGGAGCTGGAGCGCCTTAGACAGGCCAAGAGCAAGGTTGTGAACAAACCACTCGTTATATTCAGTTATTTGTCCTATGGAAGCGAAGCGTCCACAGCTTTTCTGTTTCAAGAGGGCTGGAATCATGGAGATGTGATGTTTGCACCAAAAGTGTTGGCGAATCCACCTCGAATGGAGCTACGGCGAGTGACTGGAGAACAAGATCTGGAGCCAGGCATATGGGGGATACCGGAACCCAAGGATTCCTGTGAAGTCCTGACGCCTGATGATTGGCCGGATATCGATCTCATATTGGTACCGGGGCTTGGTTATGATCTCCATGGCGGGCGTATTGGTTATGGTGGCGGTTATTATGATCGTTTTGCCGAGACGCTTGCAGCAACCTGTGTGATGACGGGCAAGAATCCGTTGATGGCTGCGATGGTATTGCCGGGTCAGCTACAGGAGGAGATCCCGATGGACCTGCTCGATCTGCGGATTGATCTGTTGATAACAACCGAAGGTATATTACATATCGAATAAAGGGTTGTGATGTGATTGAGTTCAGAAGTGAACAACGGCCAGGCTTCCGGTGGTAAACTGACCCATTTTAATGAACAGGGGCGGGCCCGGATGGTTGATATCTCAGGTAAGGAAATTACCGTACGTACGGCTGTGGCTGTAACCAAAGTGACGATGAATCCAGATACACTGGAAGCGATTCGGGAGGGCCGAATTGGCAAAGGTGATGTTCTGGCTGTGGCTCAGATTGCCGGGATTCAAGGCGCGAAGAAAACGTCGGACTGGATTCCGATGTGCCATCCGCTGGCACTGACGGGTGTGGATATTCGTTTTCATGATAACGGAGTGGATGAATTACACATTGAAGTTACTGTCAAAACCGAAGGCAAAACGGGTGTTGAGATGGAGGCGCTCACGGCTGCCTCAGCTGCAGCACTGACGGTCTATGACATGTGCAAGGCCATGCAAAAAGATATGATTATCGGTCCAACCATGTTGAATTCCAAGAGTGGTGGCAAAAACGGTGATTACAGCCGATAGGTAATATTTATTTTCATAGAGGAGAAGGGTGATCTTTATGGTGTGGAGAACAGCAATCCTGACAGCCAGTGACAAAGGAGCCCGCGGGGAACGTGAGGATACGAGTGCACAAGTCATTCGGGAGCTGGTGGAAGAAGAGCTGGGTGGTCAAATCGTGGAGTACCGTATCGTTCCGGATGAACCCGATGAGATTATTGCGGCTTTGATTGAGATGACGGATTATTTTCACGCCGATCTGGTGCTGACTACCGGTGGCACGGAGCTGGCCATTCGTGATATTACTCCGGAAGCGACCCGGCGCGTAATTGAGCGGGAAGTTCCCGGGATGGCGGAGGCCATGCGGTACAGTGTAATGAGCAAAAACCGTTCTGCAATGCTGTTCCGCGGGGTATGTGGCATTCGTGGACGCACGCTGATTGTTAATCTGCCAGGTACACCAAAGGGTGTGCATGAACATCTGGCGGCCATTATGGATCAGCTTCCGGAAGCGCTGCTGATGGTTACGGGTCAGTTCAAGCAATAATCGAGCACGGACTCTGGGGCAAGATATCCGATTAGCCATGAACCGGTGTTAGATTGTTCTAGTGACATCTCTTATCTTATTTGTGAATTTTGCGGGTTATGTAAGTGGTTACATCTATGGTATGATGGGCTTAAATTAAGAACGCAGCAGAGACATCTATGAACATCTGGCCGAGTATGCGCATCTTCGAAGCTTGAGACGAGGAGGAATATCAATGTTTAGTTCCATTGGACCAACGGGCTTTATTTTGCTGGCCGTGATTGCATTGTTGTTGTTTGGACCCAACAAACTTCCGGAACTGGGACGTGCAGTTGGGCGTACCTTCCGTGAATTCAAAGAGGGCGCTCGCGAGATTATCTCTGAGGATGACTCGTCCAATCGCAAAGAGCAGGAGAAGGCGAAACCGCTGGCGGCTGAGAGCACACCTGCAGACAAGCCTGCTGATAAACGCCTGCCGGAATAATCTTGACGGCAATGAAAGAGAAATCCCTTCCTGCCGGAAGGGTTTTGTATTTTAAGCTGGCAATAATGGGGGGCAGGCATGACGCAGCAAATGGAAGAAATGTCGATTACGGAACATCTGAGCGAGCTGCGGAAGCGGCTGATCTACGTATTAAGTATTTTTGTGCTGGGACTGATTGCAGGATTTTTTGTGGCGGACCCGGTATACCAATATCTGACCAAGGCAGAGTCGGCAAAAGGTTTTGTATTACATGCCTTCTCGTTCTGGGACGGGATTGGCATCTATATGAAGATTGCAGGGTTGTTCTCACTTATTATTACACTGCCGTTTACGGTGTATCAGATCTGGAAGTTTGTTAGTCCAGGGCTAAAGCCGCGCGAACGAAAAGCGACGCTGAAGTATGTGCCCTATGTGTTTCTTTTATTTCTGACAGGTATGGCTTTCTCGTATTATGTTATTTTTCCGATGGCACTTGCCTTCACAACAGCGATAACGGAGAAGATGGGGCTTGTGGAGACCTATGGGATGAAACAGTATTTCAGCTTCCTGTTTGGCATTGTGCTGCCTGTGTCCCTGTTATTTGAACTTCCTTTACTTATTATGTTTCTGACAGGACTGCGGATTCTGAATCCAATTCGTCTTCGCAAGATGCGCAGAGTCTCTTACTTTGTTCTGATCTTCATTGCAGTGGTCATTACACCTCCAGACTTTATTTCCGACCTTCTGGTGATGATTCCCTTGCTCTTGTTATATGAGATCAGTGTGTTATTATCCGCAATCGTATATCGCAAGCAGCTTGCAGCCGATGAAGAGATCGAATCCCGCTACGTTCGTGCCGAGGATAAGAAACATGCGGGCTGAATGAGGATAAGCTGTAATGTGCCCGGAAAAGACGGTATGTTCTTATCCGGGTTATTTCTGTAGACTGCCGACCAACACGACAGGACAAGCAGGCATATTATGTTCAACAATGGATACAATGGGGAAGGGACTGTCTGTTAACGTTGCAGAAGGGTTAAACAATTTCGTAGAATAAGATTAGTGAATTGCAACATAGAACCAGGCACAGCGGGTGTAATTTGGCTATGTTTGTGTAAATTCAACGTAAATTCTCGCAGGAATTCGTCAAAAGGACTTGAAATCATGCTTCAAGTTGAGTATCATAAAGTTGGTTGTTAGCACTGAACACTGTCGAGTGCTAATACATATGGCTACAACCTACAATGTAACGTTATATAATTTCAAAAGGAGGCTATTTTTCATGATCAGACCTTTAGGTGAACGCGTATTGGTAGAACCACTGGAGCAAGAACAAACAACTTCTTTCGGGATCGTACTCCCGGACTCCGCCAAAGAAAAACCGCAAGAGGGTAGAATCATTGCAGTTGGTGCTGGAGTATTGAAAGACGGCGTACGTGTAGCTCTGGAAGTGAAAGAAGGAGATCGCGTTATTTTCTCCAAATATGCCGGTACAGAAATCAAATTCGAAGGTAAAGAATATTTGATTATGAAAGAAAGCGATATTCACGCGATTCTCGACTAATTCAAATTTAATCGGATAACCGAACCATATAGCACTACCATTTTCCAACAAAACTAGGGAGGTTTTCTTAACATGGCTAAAGACATTAAATTCAGTGAAGACGCTCGTCGCTCCATGCTTCGTGGTGTGGACGCATTGGCTAATGCAGTAAAAGTAACACTCGGTCCTAAAGGCCGCAACGTGGTTCTGGAGAAAAAATTCGGAAGCCCGCTCATCACTAACGATGGTGTAACCATTGCTAAAGAAATCGAACTGGAAGATGCATTCGAGAACATGGGTGCACAACTGGTTAAAGAAGTAGCAACAAAAACCAACGATGTTGCCGGTGACGGTACTACAACAGCAACTGTATTGGCGCAAGCGCTGATCACAGAAGGTCTGAAAAATGTAACTGCAGGCGCTAGCCCAATCGGTATCCGTAAAGGGATCGACAAAGCGGTTAAAGCTGCGGTTGCTGAATTGCAATCCATCTCCAAACCAATCGATTCCAAACAATCCATCGCACAAGTTGCAGCAATCTCTGCAGCTGACGAAGAAGTAGGCGAACTGATCGCTGAAGCTATGGAAAAAGTAGGTAAGGATGGCGTAATCACTGTAGAAGAATCCAAAGGATTCGCTACAGAGCTTGAAGTGGTTGAAGGTATGCAATTCGACCGTGGATACATCTCTCCTTACATGATCACTGATACGGACAAAATGGAAGCTGTTTTGGACAATCCGTACATCTTGATCACAGACAAAAAAATCTCCAGCACGCAAGATATCTTGCCATTGCTTGAGAAAATCGTTCAACAAGGCAAACCGCTGGTATTGATCGCTGAAGATATCGAAGGCGAAGCACTGGCTATGCTGGTTGTGAACAAATTGCGTGGTACATTCAATGCTGTAGCTGTTAAAGCTCCAGGATTCGGTGACCGCCGTAAAGCAATGTTGCAAGACATCGCTGCCCTCACTGGTGGCCAATTGATCACGGAAGAATTGGGTCTGGACCTGAAATCCGCTGTGGTGGAACAACTGGGTACAGCTCGCCAAATCCGTGTAACAAAAGAAAACACAATCATCGTTGACGGTGCTGGTAACAAATCCGATATCGATGCACGTGTTAGCCAAATCCGTACACAACTGGAAGAAACAACTTCCGAGTTCGACAAAGAGAAACTGCAAGAGCGTCTGGCTAAATTGTCCGGCGGTGTAGCAGTAATCAAAGTTGGTGCGGCTACTGAAACAGAATTGAAAGAACGCAAACTTCGCATCGAAGATGCCCTGAACGCAACTCGCGCTGCGGTTGAAGAAGGTATCGTATCCGGTGGTGGTACAGCGCTCATGAACGTATATAGCGCGGTTGCGGCTGTAGCTCTGTCCGGTGACGAGCAAACAGGCGTAAACATCGTCCTGCGTGCTCTGGAAGCACCAATCCGCACAATCGCAGCTAACGCTGGGGAAGAAGGTTCCGTAATCGTGGAACGTCTGAAAAAAGAACAAACAGGCATCGGCTTCAACGCTGCAACTGGCGAGTGGGTTAACATGATCGAAGCTGGTATCGTTGACCCTGCGAAAGTAACTCGTTATGCATTGCAAAACGCGGCTTCCGTAGCAGCAATGTTCTTGACTACTGAAGCAGTTATCGCTGACAAACCAGAACCAGCAGGTGCTGGTGGCGGAATGCCTGACATGGGCGGTATGGGTGGAATGGGCGGCATGATGTAATAAAGGTGTAAAAACCTTTAAAGCATCATGTGCCTGGCAGAGTGAATTCTCGTTACGATGTGACAAGAATTTGTGAGGCGGCCACTGCTAGAAATTATAAATAATACAAAAACCACTTCTTAATTAAGGAGTGGTTTTTGTGTTGTTGAGTATTTGTATAATCAAAGTTAGTATCAAGAGATATGGAGGGCATATATCATGAAACATATTAGAAAAATGATAGTGGCAGGTTTAGTGTCTGCTGCTGTTATCATCTTAATCTATAATTTCACTTCTGATTCCGAACGTAAATTTGTAAAAGTAAATGAAGCTAGTGATACTATATTAACTACATTCACAGTAATTAATAATGAGAATTTCGCAGGTACTACAAATACGCATCGGTTTGATATTCGGGCAGGATTTAGTTATGTTAAAGTGAGTTTTAAAAACACGGGTTCGAAACACTTCACGTTCACGATCAATGAAGGATCACCTAGTGGAACTGAAATATTGTATGGCAGGGTCCCGGCAGACGGAAAAGAGCATACATATTATAGTGACAAAGCATTGTCGACGGGTTCGTATTATGTAAGTACCTCTTCTGCGCAAGGGATGTCGGGCATATTGGATGTTTCTCTTGGAACTGATGTTAATTAAAGATTCGGTAATTCGCTCTAAATGTAGATTTGAAGCCCTGTGATTGAAACCTCGTTCCTATGGTTTCGTATGTACTGTGATACATAGAGAGCTTATCAGTAACGACTTGAGGAGGAAATGATTTGAGAAAGGGTACAAAGTGGACATTATGGATTCTGTGCTTGATGCTCGCTGCAATATTTATCAACTTTTTTATGAATCTATATAGCTTTGCTTATGCACTGATTACTGTGCTTATACTTGCCTTTATGGGGTGGGGTTTCTTAGTGAAATTAAAGAACGACGTTCGTCAGCATGAAGATTACCATAGAAGAGAGCATCAGTCTGCGAACGATGACATCGATAGATACACCAGGTAGAATTCAACCAACCTATCATACTTTGCACGTAGCATACATGAGAAGTTATAAGAAACTTGCACTGAAATGATTAAAAGGCTCCCGTGAGGGAGTCTTTTTAATGGCTGATCTTGTAAAAGGAAGTAGTGATGTTTTCTTCTATTGCTAAACAGATAGTTGTTAAGTAAAATAAACATATGAATAAGTACTCATGTATTAATATATAGACGATACTGGAGATGATACATATGTACGATGTATTGGTTATAGGAGCTGGGCAAGCAGGCTTGGCAGCAGGTTACTATCTTCAACAGTCGGGGTTAACCTTTTTAATCGTTGATGCTGCCTCGTCTGTCGGGGAATCTTGGCGTAAACGGTACGATTCCTTACATCTTTTTACCCCACGAATGTATGATGGGTTACCGGGAATGCCTCTTAGTGGAAATGAAAATAGCCTGCCAAGCAAAGATGAAATTGCAGATTGTTTTGAAAACTATGCTAAACAAATGGAGCTTCCAATAAAGTTAAACTGTAAAATCTCCCGTCTCTCGAAGCAAGATGAGGTGTACTATGCTGAAACCAATGATGGAACGATTGAAGCGCGCAATATTATCGTTGCCACGGGGCCTTTCCAGACCAAAAATGTTCCTCATTTTGCGAAAGCATTATCCGAGAATGTGATTCAGCTTCACTCATCAGAATATAAAAATATCTCTCAATTGCTTCCTGGAACAACAGTAGTTGTAGGCGGAGGGAATTCAGGTGCCCAAATCGCCGTAGAGTTGACATCAGATGAACAACAAACCGTATACATATCCATAGCTCGAAATATTACCTTTAGGCCTTTGCATATTATGAGACGAAGTATATTCTGGTATTTTGAAAAGCTTGGAATATTACGTGCAAGTGCAGATCGTATGGTTGGAAAATGGTTGAGAAATCAGCCTGAGTACGTATATGGCTATAAGTTAAAAGAATTGATGACCCAGGGAAAAGTTAACCTGCGCCCACGTGCCATTAATGCAATAGATGACCGCATCCTATATGAGGATGGTAGTGAGACACGCATAGACAATATTATCTGGGCGACTGGGTTTAAGCGAAATGATAGTTGGATCGATATTAATACTGCTTTTGATGCCCAAGGTGTAATTATACACGAGAGAGGCGTATCACCGGTTGCTGGACTGTACTTTGTAGGGCTACCTTGGCAAACATCACGGGGTTCAGCACTGTTGGGATGGGTTAAATACGATGCTCAGAAAATCGTTAATCATGTGATACAAAGGTAAGACGCATTATATTAGGCAGATGCTCGGGATGAGTAGAAAATATCATAACTCACATTTTTGGGTATATTACTAAAAGGAGGGATATTATGAAATTATTTAGACTGCCATTGATTCTTTGTGTTATAGTACTTTTATCTATTGTCTCAGCTTGTGGTGCGGATGATATAATACACGGAAAGAGCGATAACTGGGATGTTTCTCTACAGAGATCAACAGGGAACTATAGTATTACTTATATAGGTGATGAAAAGCGTATAAAGGATTTTGTGTTTGACCTTACCGGCAATAATATAGAACAACAGGGGAAAGCGCTTGAAGAACAAGGGGTACCATTCAGTATGTCGGGAACGGTTACTGAGGCGGAGAAAACGAAAGACCCGATTACCTTTAAAATGAGTTGGAACAATCAAAGCGAGATTGTAACTTTTGAGTAACTCTTGCATGCGGGAGGTGTTCATCATTGGACTTATGGCAACTATTAATCGCCTGGGTATGCATTGTTTGTTGGATTGTCACTTACAAAGATAAGATCAGTAAATGGATACTGTACCCTGTATCGCTTTTTTGTATAGTGATTACTTTAATTTTTTGGCTTACTAATCCCTAAAATAGGAAAATGTTAGATCAGAGACTGTGACTACTGAATTATCCAAAAAAAGTACATATCACACGATAGGCCGTTCCTTCATGGAGCGGCCTTTTTGCACAATCGCATCTTATCTCGCAACAGTTATTTCAAAAGTAGAGTGCTCAGAATCCTGAACGCTGAAGCGATATTCTAATCCGTTGCGAATAGTCGCTCCATCAAAATCAGACTGATTCACATCACGATCCAATAGACTGATATCCTGGATGACATCTTGTGCATCGTTATACGTGTACTCACTATTGGTTGTGAGAATGAGTGTGGCGATAGCAGTCAAAAAAATTCCACCTGTTGGTTTACGCGTATCACCAGTTCCGTACAACCTGACTTCCTGTATGCTCTCATCTGCATTCACTGCACCAACCAAGCGTAATTCGTCATTGAATACATACTCGAAAGTGTCAGTGCCCTGCTCGGAAGAGTCTTGTATATTCAAGCGGGTAATACTCAACCCATTCAGTCGGTATTTGCCTACGGCGCCATTAAACTTGTTTTTAAATTCTTCGGTAGTCATGTGGAGGCCAGAAAGTTTAATCTGGGATGAAGGGGTCTGATCTATTTCAGACTGAGTAGAGTTCGAAGATAAATTCAGCATCCCATACAAACCTATTGAAGCAATCGCAAAACAGGCCGTTGTTAGAAAAATAAATCTGATTGGCAACCTATTACCTTTGCGAATAGACAAGATCATCCCAACAACAAATCCCAAAAAAGCGATAAATCCAAGAATGAAGAGAGTGGTAAACAGATATTGCAAATTCTCACCTCGTAATAGAGTAATAGCTGGTACAAATCTTTCTTGCACCTCATTCATTATAATGTTCCCATGACAAAGTTCAAACTCCCACTATTCACTGCCCCAACAAAAAAAGCACTGCCGGCATGCTGCCAGCAGTACTTGCTTGATGTTATACAGGTCTTACCGTAAAGGTGAAGTGATACGCGCGGTTGGCTGGCAAGGTGTATTCGACATGGGTACGTGCGCTCCAGCTGTCATCTCCGCCAACACCCATTTGTTTGTAATTGATGCGGGCGACAGTCTGTGTGCTCTGAGGTAATTTGTACACATGGTCGTTTGCTTCCAGTTCTTCCGGTGTCCACGGCAACGCATTAATTTCAAATGGTATGGTGGCTTCAACATGAAGGCCAAGCTGACCATCCGCTGACGTAATTTCAGCGAAGCGTACATCCGTTTTGTTACCACACTCTTGTGGTTTCAGATAAGGGACGAATTGATCTCGAACCGCACCTGTGTAATAACCGAGACGTGCACTGGTTAGACGGTCTGCATAATTGTCATGCGGGCCTCTGCCGTACCAAGAGATTGTATCCAAGCGGTTATTCAGTTGTAGCAGCATACCAAATTCCGGTAGATCAGGTAAGCCTACGCCTGGAATAAGGGTTTGACTGATTTCCAATACACCATCCGCATCAATTCGGTATGTGATGGACAGCGTACATCCCGGATGTTGATCCCACGTATAATCGGTCGTTACAAGAATACCTTGTTCGTCTGCATGGTGCTCAAAGCGAATTAATCTGCTGGTAGCGTGAGCATCTCTCCAGAAGGCAGAACGCTCATTCAGGCGGTTCCCCATATCATTGTCTGTCATGGCTCTCCAAAAATTCGGCCGGACAGGTGCGAGCAATTGCTCCTGATTGTTAATCTGATAGGATGTTAACGCGCCAGTGGCTGGATTGAAGCTCAACCTGACTTGGCCTGTAGTCACTTTCAATTCATCTTGCAGATCCTGCACCTGCGGCGCATTGTCTTGTCCTTGACGTATCGGTTGGATTGGACGCAATCTCGGAGATACCACGAACTGATCCCAGGCAATCTCATGACCTACTCCTGCCCATTTGGTTGCCACTTTGGTAACCAGAGATACAGTCAGCACCGCTTCCTGGAACAGATCGGAAGATGGCGTATAAGGGATTCGGACTTCAACCGATTCGCCAGGAGGTACCGCGATATCCAACGTACCGTTCTCTACAGATTTGCCATCGTGAGTTACTGTCCATACGAGCGAATATTCGCTCAGATCCGTGAACAGGAACTGGTTTTTGATGCGCAGCAGGCCGTCTTTGACATCAACGGTTTCCATACGAACGTTCTGATAACATTTCTTCACTTCTTCCAGCTTCGGTGTAACCGTCTTATCCGCCAGAATCAATCCGTTCCCGCAGAAATTGCCATCATGAGGAGATTCACCGAAATCGCCACCATAAGCAAAATATTCTACACCGTCTGCCGTAGTGGTACGAATGGACTGATCAACCCAGTCCCAGATGAATGCACCCTGCAACACATCATATTTATCGAACAAATCCCAATACAGATGCAGACCTCCACAAGAATTACCCATGGCATGGCTGTATTCGCAGATAATATAAGGTTTCTTCGGTCCCTTCATGCGCGCGTATTGCTCCACATCTTGTGGGCTGATATACATCGTTGATTCAATATCGCTTGCCGAATCGGAAGGGCGATAATGGTAGGTACCTTCATAATGAACGAGTCGTGTTGGATCGACCTGCTTCAGATAATCGTACATGGCAATGAAGTTATCGCCGCCGAAGGATTCATTGCCAAGGGACCAGATGATGACGGACGGATGGTTTTTATCCCGCTGGAACATGGAGTTACAGCGATCTATTACGTTATTACGCCATTCCGGCTTGCTCGCGGGAATATTGTTCTCGTTCATTTCCTTTTGCCCATATTCCCAGGTGCCGTGAGTTTCCAGATTCGTTTCGTCAATGACATAAAGGCCATATTCATCACACAGTTCGTACCAGAGAGACTGATTTGGATAATGGGATGTGCGCACGGCGTTAACGTTATAGGATTTCATCAACTCGATGTCACGGATCATGTCTTCCCGCCCAATGGCTCGACCCTTATCGGGGGAAAATTCATGACGATTGACGCCTTTAAATACAATGCGTTTGCCATTGATTTGCATCAGGCCGTCCTTCAGTTCAAACTTACGGAATCCGATTCGGCTACGGACTGCTTCCAGTGTTTCGCCTGATTCGTCCTGAATGGACAGCACAAGTGTATACAGGTTAGGGGACTCAGCGCTCCATAGTAGCGGCTTCATAACCTCTGCTGACAACTGGAATGAAAGTTCATCCTCGCCCTGGAAAGTAACGGCCGCAGTAAGTGGTTGCTTCAGCACTGTCTGCTGTTGTGCATCATAGAGCTGCGCCTGAACGGACAATCCGGCAGGGGTCTGCGCGGCATTATGATTAAATAATTTCAAATCCAGCAGTAGCTCCGCATCCTGATACGCGTCATCCAGTTCAGTACGAACAAAGAAATCGGCGATCTGAACTGGTGAAGGTGAATGCAGGTATACACTACGGAAGATTCCGCTTAACCGCCAGAAGTCCTGATTCTCCAGCCAGCTCGCATCACACCAGCGATATACCTCCACAGCGAGCTTGTTCTCACCTTCCGTTAGATACGAAGTGATATCAAATTCTGCGGGTGTGAACGTGTCTTCACTATAACCGACGAGTTCCCCGTTGACCCATACATAAAAGGCGGATTCAACACCCTCGAAGTGCAGCAGGACAGGACGGTCTTTCCAGTCAGCAGGAACAGTAAACGAGCGGATGTACGAACCCACCGGATTATAAGTTGTTGGTGCAAATGGTGGCTTCAATTCAGGCTCACGCTCCACCCACGGATACGTCATATTTGTATAGTGGGGATAATCGTACCCTTGTAGCTGCCAGTTAGAAGGAACGGCGATCTCGTCCCAGTCACTGGCATCATAGTTGTTCTCATAAAAGGATGTAATCCGTTGCTCCGGTGTCTCCGCAAAGGCAAACTTCCACGGACCATTCAGTGATTCGTACCATGGCGATGCGCTGGAATCATTGGACAATGCTTCTGTTATAGATGGAAACGCTACCATAGAAGCATGTGCGGGTAGACGGTTTACTTGAAAAGTCTCGGGATTATTGTTCCATTCCGGGTATCCATTTGCCGGAGGGGTGTGTACCAGTTTCTTTCGCATAACAGCAACTCCTTCTGAAATGTTATAATATTGTCATTATAGAATTGAATTGATACTTAGAGAATAAAGAATATTGCCCATATATATCACAATATGAAACTAACGATGAAGAAAGTGGTGTACTGGATGGATACCCGGATTTTTTTTGGTAAAACAGAAGAAGCTGCTCGTCTGCCGATCTATATGACCACGGTTGGTTACTGGGAACACCAATATGAAACCGAGCGTCCAGAGGGATTCCCGGATTATCAGATCCACCAGATTATTCATGGTCAGGGGAGACTGATTATACAAGAAGACGAGTATATCGTCGGACCGGGTGACGTTTTCTTTCTGTACCCTGATGTACCGCATCGATATTTGCCCATTAGTGACCGTTGGGAACTGGCTTGGGTCTCGTTTCAAGGGAGAGAGGCTAGCCAGTTATTATCTTATGCGGGGATAACCGGCTCACGCGTATACAGACTCAGGACAGCAACGCTGCTGCGTGGCCTGGAGCAACTTCTGGTTAGAGGAGAGAATGGCGGTGATACGGATTACGCAGACTACGATGTTGAATGCTCCAAACAATTATATGCCCTGCTGCTGGATCTGAAGCCACTACTCATCGCATCCGCCAATTATAATGATGAACTGGAGCGCTTGAAGCCTGTGCTGCGTTATATCGCAGAGCATCTGGATCGTTCACTTTCCCTGAAGGAACTGGCCGATGTGGCTGTGGTATCTCCCCAATATTTGTGCAGGCTATTTCAGAGGGCACTCCATACCAGACCTGTATTTTACGTGAACCAGGAACGGATCAATCGAAGCAAACAACTCATGTTCAGTGAGAGAGAGCTTCGAATATATGAAGTTGCTGATCGGGTGGGTTACGAGAATGCCAGTTATTTCTGTGCGATGTTCAAAAGGCATACAGGCATGAGTCCAGAGCGTTTTCGCAAACTGCATGGACTGAATTGATGGAGTTACAATTTTAGTGCTCCACTCGCGGTAGGAGCAACAGAGTATACTTCGCTTAAATGACATGCCAGATACACCTTCATCCAACCCTCGGAATCGTTCAGATCAACACCTAGAATCTCCTCTATTTTGCGCAGGCGCAGATACAACGTATTGGTATGAATGTGCAGACGTTCGGCTGTGACTTGCACAGATCGATTCGCGGCAATGTAGGTTTTGAGTGTGAGTTCAAGCTCTCCTGATTTTTGCTGTTGAAGAGGGGACAGAATTTCGTGAATGTAGTTCTCGATATCGGAAGGTTCCTGATTCAGAAACAGCCGATTGATCCCGATTTCTTCGTAGAGCATCAGGCCCGCTTTGTTTTGTTTAAGCAAAAAGGACAACGAGCGTGTAGCCTCGTCATTGCTTTTGCACACATACTCAAGCCCTTGATAAAGTCCACCGATACCAATGGATAGGGCAGGAGTCTTAGGGGTGGTCCATTTCTCCACAGCCGTTTCCAGCCTGCTGATGATCCAGTGTCTGACCTTGGGCTCGGATGCCGCAGCCAGAATCGTAATTTTGTGATGTGCGCTGAACAATAGATGTTCGCGGGTGCCCAGCTCCTTTTCGATAAATCCAATCAACTTGCGCACCCAATTTTCAGTTGTTTTCATATCGGGATGTTCCCCATAGAGCTGCAATTGAGCGACGAACAAGGACTGATGGGCTGGCAACCGAAAGCTGGAAAGTCGTGCCTCCAACTGCTGTGGTTCTCTATATTGCACGAGATCGCTGAAGAAATCATGGTTTTTCCGATAGGACATCTCGGTGAGTGAGTAGGTATTCACCATCTCCAGCATCACAATAGCTCCGCCTTGTTCCAAAATCACATGATCCAACTGACCTAACGGATGATCTAATTGGATGGCAAAACAGCCAAGCACCAGAGATCCGTTCACAATGGGATAGAGGTAATGATCGCTATGATCCGTTCCACCGGATAAGGTGATGGGGTTAAACTGACTGTCCAGAGCAGTATAGATATCGAGCTCACTTAGCAAGACACTTTCCGGGATGAGCGGGTACCAGTCATTTCTCGCCATGTCCACATAATAGGTGGGAAGTTTCAGCATCGACCCAACCGTCTCAATGATATGTCCGAGGCTCACATGTTCAATGGAAAGTGCCGTGAATTGATTATGAATTTCATTGCGGCTAACGAGATATCGGTTCGTCTCCAGCAGTTCTGAATACATGGTGGCGTTGGAGATGGCAATGGCTGCCTGATCCGCAAATCCCTGCATCACATTCAGATCATGTGGGGCAAATCGTCTGTTTTGTTCAAATTGGTATACCAGCATTACACCGATTTTGTGAGTATTCATTGTCACGGGAACGGCGATAAGTCCTTTTGCCATATTACCGTCAGGCAGTGAACTTACAATGATATCCGCATTCTCCTGACTAACATTGCCCATATCTTTAAAGGCATCATCCGGTGTGCTATACATTCGGCCAATGCCTTCCTCGTATACTTTTCCCGTAATGCCCTCATCCAGCTCGCCCTGATATTGATACACGCTATCCTGAAAACCGACCTTGGCTCTAGGAATCATCTTGCCAGAGTTCGGATCAACCATCATGAACAGCCCGCAGGAAAGGGAGGGGATGACATGGAGCGCACTCTCCATGATTTTGAGTAACAAATCGTTCAGCTCCAGGGAACAGGTCAGCTCCCGCAGTCCGGTCAACCATCGATCATTGTGTGCACGTTCCATCTCAATCTGTTGTTTCAGCAGTCCTTCCCGAATCAAAGACTCCAGACGTTCACTCTGTAACAGGGTAAGTTGCTTCTGGGTATCGATAACCACACGAATGTTGATATTAGACAAAAAAACAAACGTATACCTGAGAATTTTCCAGGATGATTCAATCTGTTCTTGATCTGTATATTCAGGTAACTCTCCTTCACGTAGCCAGTTATTCCACTGGAAATCATATTCATCCTTGATCCAGATTCCGTACGGAACAGACCCAAAGACTTGAGCCATAAATGAGCGAACCGCTTCATGAATCATAGCAAACGTACTCCTTTTGTGTTCACATGGCAAAATGCTTACATATATAACATGATCTTCACTATGCTGTGTGATTTATATTTTGTATTGTGTATATCACCATAATTAATATTAGAATGCTGTTGCTGTCAACAATGACATTATACATATGCAACTTATATAATGTCATTAACTTTAACACAATACAATTTCATCGTAGTAAAACAGTAGAGCTGTAAATCGAACAGATATACGTAATATTTAAGTTCAACTTAACTTTTTACACGAGAACGGAGAGGACAGAAATAACGTGAAGAAGCAAAGCGTTCGCCTAAAAGCTTTCGCAAGAAAGCTACTTCGGAAGCATACGCTATCCCCGGATTTTCCCTTTGGAGAAGGGAATCAAAAAAAATCTGGGGATAACAGCGATCGGAAGGTTATTCTGTCATCGGAGTGGTCAGTGTAAATATTCTTTAGTTGAACTTACAATCAAGTCTGAAAATGAGGTGGAGTACAGATGAGTCAAATTACTGCTTTTGTAGGTGCATTGTTGATTGATGGACAAGGTGGAGAACCTGTTTCTGATAGTGTGGTCCTGGTTGAGAACGGGAAATTCATAGCAGCGGGTGCAAAAGCAACCGTTCCAATTCCGGAAAATGCCGAGCTTGTTGATGTAACAGGCAAAACGGTGATGCCGGGACTAATCGATGCCCATGTCCATGTACACGGGGCCAAAAATCTGAATATGGCTGCGGTGGCGCTGGAAGCCAATGAACTCCAGATGGGGAGAGCACTTCAGGATCTGCCGAAGCTGATCAACGCAGGATTCACAACCGTCAGGGATGTCGGTAGCCATGTTGCTGTATACATTCGCGATCTGATCAAGGAAGGTGTGGTGAAGGGGCCGCGGATTAAAACTTCCCGTCATATGCTCTCTCAGACGGGTGGACATGCAGATATCCATATGATTCCAACGGAACTGAATATCTTCACCGTGTGTGACGGCGTTCCCGAAGTCATTAAGGCAACACGCACGCAGTTCCGTGAAGGGGCGGATTTCATTAAAGTGTGTTCCACAGGCGGGGTACTTTCGGAGAAAGATGACCCTCGCTGGTCGCAATTCCGCATGGATGAGCTGAAGGCGATCGTGTATGAAGCGGAAGCGGTACAGTCTTATGTGGCTGCACATGCGCAAGGTGCACAGGGGATCAAAAATGCGTTGGAAGCGGGCGTACGCACCATTGAACACGGGATCTATATTGATGAAGAAGGCATTGGCATGATGCTGGATCAAAAGGCGGTTCTGGTGCCAACGCTGGCGATTGTACATCGGATCATCAAAGAAGGGCATAAATACGGTGTTCCCGAATTTGGCATCCGCAAAGCCAAAAGTGTATATCAGGAGCATATTGAGAACATGATTATCGCGCGTAAGGCAGGCGTAACCATTGCAGTAGGGACAGACTTCTGCACATGTGCACCTGTTGAGCATGGCGGGAATGCACTCGAACTTCGATTGCTTGTTGAAGATGTTGGATTTACGCCGATGGAAGCGATTGTAGCCGCAACAAGAGATGCGGCGAGAGCGATGCAGATGGAAGCGGAGATCGGTACGATTGAACCTGGCAAAGCTGCTGATCTGCTGGTACTGAATGTGAATCCGTTGACGGATATTGGACTGCTCGAAAACACAGAGAATATCGAACAGGTCTATTTATCAGGTGAACGCTTGAAATAAGAACGATGGTTCTACGTGTACTGAACTGCACTGACAACATAGAGAATGGGGAGAAGTCACCATGTTTAGTCAACCGATATATATCGCCACAGTATTGCTTGTTATTTTAGCTATAGGGGAACTGGTTTCGATCTGGTCCAAAGCGCGAATTCCTTCCTTGCTTGTTATTCTGATCGGATATTTGCTGCTGAACTGGGCGGGGTTATTTCCTAAAGGAGTGGTATCCAGCTCTGCTCTGACGGCGTTCGGGGCTCTCATGGTGGCTCCGCTGATTGTACACATGGGAACATTAATACCGCTGAAATTAATACGTTCCCAATATAAAGCAATACTGATCTCATTGTTCGCATCACTCACGGCGACAGGTCTTATCCTGTTAATCGTATCACCGTTCTATGGTTATCCTACGGCTGTTGCCGGATCAAGTCCGGTTGTTGGTGGCATTATCTCTTATCTGATCACAACCACGAAGCTGCAAGAGATGAATCTGGGTCATCTGATTACAATTCCGGCTGTTATTCTGGGTATTCATTCCCTCGTGGGGATGCCGATTGCAACCAATATGTTGCGCAGATATGCGTTAAAACTGCAGAAGCAGGGCGCTTTTGAGAACAAGGTTGCAGGGGAAGGCCATGTGAACATTAAAGAAGCGAATGCCAAAACATTCCTTCCGCAGCGATTCCAGACCGCACCTATTCTGCTGTTGCTCTTGTTCATTATGGGTAGTCTCTCCATTTATCTAGGTAATGTAACCGGACTTAGCTACAGTATCTGGGCTCTGTTGCTGGGGGTTCTCGGACATCTGATCGGACTGTTCCCATCTCGTATTCTGGATAAAGCAAGTACATCGGGAATTGCCATGATAGGTCTGATCGTAGTCGTTATGACAAGTATGGAGTCGATCACTTTCGATGCGGTGGTTAGTTCCATTATTCCAGTGTTGTTCATTATCGCAATCGGTGTGATTGGGGTGCTGATCGGTGGATTTGTTGGCTCCAAGCTGTTCAAATGGGACCCGCTCAAAGGTCTGCCTGTGGCACTGACTGCACTATTCGGTTTTCCGGGGGACTACATCATCTGTGAGGAAGTAAGCCGTTCAGTTGGACGTGATGAAAATGAACGCAAAGCCATCCTCGATGAGATTTTAACGCCGATGCTGGTAGGTGGATTCACAACGGTCACAACAGCATCCGTGTTAATTGCGTCCATACTGATCAAGACACTTTAAGAGGTTGTCAAAAATGGTCTTTTTGAACACGCACTATAAGAAAAATTGATGTTCTTTTCATCCCAATTTCAGTTTCCATTAAGGTTGGGAAGGTAAGATAAGTCTTGTAAACCCCTTCTCGTGTTAAATAGATGTGTGACTGGCCCTATCGGATTGTCCTCCGGTAGGGCACTTTTTTTTCTTCATTTCTGCGGTTGATGGTATGATAGATGAATACATAATGTGTAACCAACTCTAGTGACCGGAGGATGGAATTGTGGATCACAGTTTGCACCCGTTGTTTAAGCCTATTCAGATGAATGGAACGTACCCTAACAGTTATTATGTTGAGAAAGTACCTGCTGCTGGTCTGATGGCTTATGTGGCCTGTTATTGGGAATCAGGATCTCTTCCGAACACACATGCGGATGTTGCTAAGAGAGAAGGTCCAGAGCGATCGATGATGACGGTACCTGCCCGGGTATTACCGGATGGTTGCACGGACATGCTGATTACATACGACCCGGTCTGTTCAAAGCACTCCTATGCTTACTGTGGCAATTATACACATCCGTTCGCTGTACCTGAGCCATCCGATGATGGCTCCCCTGCTGGAGACTACACCTTTGGTGTCCGGTTCTTCCCGGGTGGAGCGCATGTCTTCCATGGCATGCCTCTGGAGTGGTTTACGGATAAGCGAATTACACTTCAGGAATGTTGGCCGGAGAAGCTGAACGAGCTTCAGGAACGGATGGCCGAAACGAATCATTTTGCAGAGCGAGTAGAGGTTATGAATGCGTACTTGAGTCCGTTGCCCGTGCAGGGAAGCACATCGGAGAACGATCTGATGAAAAACGTGCTTCACCGTATCTTTATGGATGGGGGACGTATGAGTGTCCAAGAGCTGGCGATGCGTGAAGTGATCAGTGAGCGGCAGCTGCATCGCAAGTTCTCGGAGTGGGTTGGAATCAGTCCCAAACGATTCAGTGAGGTGGTTCGTTTTCATCGTGTGTTGAGTGATATTCATCAAGGGAACACGGCAGACTGGGCAATGCTTGCCCAGAATCATGGATTTTTTGACCAAGCCCATCTAATTCGGCAATTTCGCAAGTTTTATGGAGAGACTCCGTTGACGGCAGCCAGGGAGCACGGCAAATTGTTGTCCGATTTGTACAATAGATCTGCAGCACCTTCGGTTATACTGAAGTCGTGAGAATAAAAGATAAGGGAGACATCATATATGAATGGAACATTGCAGATTCGGGATCACTTGTTAAATGAATTGGAAACAGGCGTACGGACGGGGGCTTCGTTAATTCGCTTGATCCGTTCGGAGGATTGGTCGTATCGTCCACAGGAGAATATGCGTTCATTGGTGGAGCTAGTGCATCACTTTATCCAAATCACGGCATCGGATCTTGCCATTATGCAGGAAAAAGGTGAAGCTGAGGTTGGGCTGGTGGAGAATAGTCTGTCGGGGATTCAGGATATCGAGAAGCTTGAAGCAACGTTATGGAGTAATTTCGAATCCTACAAAGCGTATATCACGGGATTGAGCGAAGATGACTTTTTGAATCGTTCAACAAAAGCTTTTTATATGGAACATGGTCACTTGCAGGTTCAATGGCAGATTGAAACGGTAACGCATGTATTCCATCACCGTTCGCAGCTGTATAACTATCTCAAGCAGCAGGGCCATGAACTGAACTTTTTCATGCTGTATGCGTAATTAAACCTGTAATATTAAAGTAAGCTTAGTTGGCTCCACCGGATGGTCCGGTGGGGCTTTTTTTGCGTACATTCGTCTATCAATCTATGAAGTCTATTAAAATTGGACATTATGACGCTGGTAATTCACCGTTGCTTTAATAGATTTCAAGCATAGAATACCGTATCAAAGCAAAAGGAGGTGATTTCAATGGCCATCCTTTTACCGCAACAGTTTTACAATCTTCCAGCCGGTGTAGGCAAGTCTTACTACGAAAACTTGGCTGGAGGCACCAATGCCAGCGCTACAGTGAACAACTTTGGACCCTTTCCTGTATCTCTCGTGATCACACGTGTTAATGCACCAGTAGTCACTTACGTTGTTCCTGTAAACAGCAGCCTTACCATTTCTGCAGGTGGAGTTCTGGTGTTTGCTTTGTTAGCTAACCTTGGGGGCGCAGCTTCCGGAACAATTCAATTTGCCGTAGGTGATTTGTAATTGGTGTGAACTGGATTGGAATGGCCTCTGTCGGACATCTTGTCGGCAGGGGTTTTCTTTTTTTATGGATATACATAGATTTAAATTAATTAAGTGGCTTGTTTACGATTACATCTGTATTCGATGCTTTAAACGTTAACAGCGCCTTTATACAGGCTTGTTTACTTTGGCATTCATTCGATTAATTTAAGGTATAGGCGGCACGCAGATTGGTGTTGGCATACAGGAGGTTAGTGGATGATGAATAGAACAATCTTATTTGAAACGGAACGGTTGGAATGTGCGACTTGGAACGAAGGAGATCGTGCGCTGGCGTTTGCATTGTGGGGCGATCATGAGGTTGCCAAGTGGATTAGCAGCAAGGGATTTCTGAGCGAGGATGAGGTAGAGGCACGATTGACACAGGAGATTCAAAGGCAGAAGGAAGCGGGTGTACAATATTGGCCCCTTTTTGAGAAAGAGTCGGAGGTGTTTGTCGGTTGTTGTGGCCTGCGTCCGTATTCTCCAGAAGAGGATATGTATGAACTGGGATTCCATCTAACCCGGGATCACTGGGGCAAAGGGTATGCCCAGGAAGCAGCGCGTGCGGTGATTACGTATGCCTTTGACGAAATGAAGGCGAAGGCACTGTTTGCCGGGCATCATCCGGATAATGAAGTGTCACGTCACATCTTGATCAAGCTGGGATTTGAGTATACAGGTGATGAACGTTATGAACCGACAGGAAAGAAGCATCCATCGTATGTGCTGCGAAAATAAGAAACCCCCGACCAATGAAGGACAGGGATTGAGGGCATCTGGTTTCCTCTTTTTTATAGAACAAGTTCATTCGAAACAATACGATGTGCAGTGACGATTTGCCCGTTGCTGTCTTTTCCCACACTGAAATTTCAGTTAATGCAGCTGCGCCTCCACCCGTTGTGAATACATATTCGTATCCATCCAGGTTGGCATAGTAGGTTTGAGAGAAGACTTGCCCGGGGGTCAGATTAACGGATTGCAGCACATATAAGGTCCTCGTTCCATTCAGGAAATAACCTTCAATGAGTACATTGGACGTATTGATGGAATCGGTGTTGACCATTTTGATGGTGACCTGTTGTGTAGGCCTGCTGCCACCGGAGAGGTTGTTCTCGATCGGGCCTGTAGAAAGGACTGCCATAGGTCCAACTCCTTTTTTATGAATGACTTTTTCTGAGAAAAGCTAGAATAGCATATGTTAGAATCGACAAAAGCGTTTGGACAGAGAGAGATATGTACTGAATGAAAAGGAGGAACTGAATCTTCTGTCCCAAGGAGATATATGTTTTCATGCTTTTTTTATTTCGCTTTCAGCTTCTATTAAGGTAGCAGAGGTAAGATAAGTCTTGTAAACCCCTTCTCGTGTTAAATAGATGTGTGACTGACCCCGCCGGGCGCCGGTGGGGTATTTTTTTTGTTTTATTTTCAAATAAACAAAACTAAACAAAGAAAAATAAAAGGTTAATTCTGTGTTTGTTATTGACTATCAAATATAAACAAAGGTATAATGAATGTGAAATAAGGAACTTACTATGTACGTGGCAAGCCATTTGATTTTCAATATAAGGAGAGATTGATCATGAACGTGACCCTTAGCAATGAAACAACGCAGGCTGCAGGTTTCCATATCCCATTTGTTCGTGAGATGGCTGAGATTACACAACATATGTGGAAAAATGGCTGGGATGAGCGCAATGGCGGTAATGTCAGCTATCTGCTGGAGGTAGAGGAAGTTGCCCAATATATCGATATCCATCATGTGATTCGCAAGATCAAACCGGCATTTTCGGTGCATGAGCTGGCAGGCAAGTATTTTATCGTGACCGCATCGGGCAAATATTTCAAAAATGTACTCGCTGATCCGGAGAGTAATCTAGGGTTGCTGCGTGTATCGCAGGATGGACAGGAGCTGGAAGTACTCTGGGGATTGAAGTCGGGGGCGAATCCAACAAGTGAGTTGCCTACACATTTCATGAGCCATATCGAACGTTTGAAATTGGACCCGAACCACCGGGTTGTCATGCACAACCATGCCACTCATGTATTGGCTATGACGTTTATCCACGAATTGGATGAAGCTAAATTCACGAAGACCCTCTGGCAGATGTGCACGGAGTGTGTGGTTGTATTTCCGGATGGGATCGGCATTATTCCATGGATGATTCCTGGATCAAACGAGATTGGCCGCGAAACGGCTGAGAAAATGAAAGAATATCACGCGGTCATCTGGCCGCAACATGGCATATTCGGAACAGGCGCAACGATTGACGAGGCTTTTGGTCTGATTGAGACGATCGAGAAGGCAGCCCAAGTGTATATGCTGGTCGCTGGTCACGAGATCCGGCAGAGAATTACAGATGAGCAGCTGACCACACTGGCACAAGCGTTTGGTGTTACCCCTCGTCCCGGAATTCTGGGCAGATAAAATAGTCAACGCATAGATCAAGGAAGTGGTCTTTGGTTCATTGAACCAAAGGCCATTTCCTTTTTTTTGACGAACAATCGTCATTTTGGTTCAAAAAAGTTCAAATTGCTGAACAAGAATGGCTTTGTTATCGATTATTGAATCGTAGAATGCATTATCACGCGCTGGCGAAATTCGGGTGAAATGACGTATTGTCAACGGCTCTGCGATTTTGCATAATAACAATGCTTCACAGATGAGAGACGGAAGGAAGTTATGATCATGCTTGGCAAAATGAAGAGAATCTTAATAGGCAAGCCCATGAAATCGGCTGAACTGGATGGAGAAAAATTGGGGAAATGGAAGGCACTCGCCATCCTGTCCTCGGATGCCCTATCGTCCGTTGCCTACGGTACGGAACAGATTTTGCTGGTGCTCGTTGCGGCCGGATTCGCCGCCCTGTGGTACTCCGTTCCGATTTCCATCGCCGTGCTGGGATTACTCGTCATTTTAATTTTTTCTTATCGCCAGACGATATTTGCTTATCCAACAGGGGGCGGCGCTTATATCGTAGCCAAGGATAACCTGGGTACAACATCCAGTCTGATTGCCGGAGGATCTCTGCTGGTCGATTATATTTTGACCGTTGCGGTAAGTTCGTCCGCAGGGACGGATGCGATTACATCGGCTTTTCCTATGCTGCATGACTACAGTGTTGTGATTGCTCTGATTATGATTGTTTTTCTAACCATTATGAATTTGCGGGGAGTGACGGAGTCAGCGTCTGTGCTGGCGATCCCCATTTATCTGTTTATCTTTTCGATTGCGGTTCTGATTATCTCGGGCGGAATCAAATTTCTTGCCGGGGGGATGGAAGCAGCTGCACCAGAATTCGGAACTAGTCTATCCCATGTGAGTGTGTTTCTGTTATTAAAAGCATTTAGCTCCGGTTGTTCGGCTTTGACTGGCGTGGAAGCGGTAAGTAACGCAATCCCGAACTTCAAGCAACCTGCTGAGAAAAATGCCGCGGGTACATTACTGCTCATGGGTTGTATATTGGGAGCCATGTTCATCGGTATCACCTTACTGGCTTATGGGTACGGAGTGAAGCCTGATCCCAAAGCAACGGTCATTTCCCAGATTGCTGAAGCGACGTTTGGCAGGGGCACGATGTATTTTATCATCCAAGGTGTAACGGCACTGATCCTGTTCCTCGCAGCCAACACAGCTTATTCGGCTTTTCCGCTGTTATCCTTCATGATGGCAAAGGATAAATACATGCCGCATGCATTTATGGTCAGAGGAGACCGCCTTGGTTTCTCAAACGGGATCATTTTCCTCAGTGTGATGTCTGCGCTGCTGGTGGTCGGGTTCAAAGGGAATACGGAAAGCCTGATTCCGCTCTATGCGGTAGGGGTGTTCATTCCATTTACCCTGTCACAGCTCGGTATGATGATTCGCTGGATCAAAGTCAAGCCGTCTGGCTGGCAGATGAAGTTGCTGGTCAATACCGTCGGTATGCTGACCACATTATCGATTACCCTGATCTTTATTTTCACCAAGTTCACACAGACATGGGTCATCTTTATCTTTTTGCCGCTCGTTGTGTATGTGTTCATGCGTATTCACCGTCACTATTGCAACATTGCAGATGAGCTACGGATTGATATTCAGGTTGATAAGCCAGCCAAAAAAGGCAATACGATAGTCATTCCTGTTGCGGGCATTACCCGGGTCGTTATGAATACGATCAGTTACGCCCAGACGATGTCGGATCACGTGGTCGCGCTGTACATTGGATTCGATGATGAGGCCATACGCAAGATGGAGCAGAAGTGGGAAGAGTGGAATCCAGGCGTTCGTCTGGTCGTGATCAAATCGAGATACCGTAGCATTATGGGGCCGCTGAAGAAATTCATTGATACTGTAGAGTGGAAAACGGCCGAGACCGATCACATCACTATATTAATCCCGCAATTCATCACCAAGCACTGGTGGCAAAATGTACTGCACAACCAGACCAGCTTCATGATCCGAGCCTATCTGATCAATTACAAAGACGTGATTGTCACCACGGTGCCATATCATCTTAATCGTTAACTCGAACGGTTAATCGCTTTACCTCGTTTGGAAGATTTACAGATTATTGTAAAATGAGTCGCTTTTATTAATAAGCAAACGTTTATATTCCATTTACACATCAAACCGCAGGGATATCTCCAAACAGTGGAGTTCTTGCGGTTTTTTGTCATGAAATCCGGTTTGGATACCGCTTTCGAATGGATGCACATTTCCGTAAAGTCCCTTGTCCATGATTAACGTTACGTTGATTCAGAATGAATTTTGCTGTGACATTCGACTCTTACACTAGATAACGTGGTGCTGAAGTGGATCTAACATTTCACACACACTGAATGCGTGAAACAAGGGGGAAGAAAATCCGATGAGTGAGCTTGATAACCGGATCAGCTTGCCCGCCGCCAAACGGCGCGTATCCGGTACGAGTGAGCGCCGGACAGCCTCGCTGCGTGTGCAGCGAATGCGGGAGAATCTGCTGGCCTATGGTTTCCTGGCACCATCGCTGCTTTTGTTTGCAGTGTTTCTGTTTTACCCGATGTTTAAGTCCGTGTACCTGAGTCTGCATTCCACAGATCCGACGGGGCAGATTGCGGCTTATGTAGGACTGGATAACTTCAAGGCCGTGTTCCAATCAGGACTGTTTATGCAAGGGATGAAAGTGACATTACTATTTGTACTGTTTACAGTGCCTACGGGCATGCTGGCTGCTCTGATTCTGGCTGCACTGACCCACAACCGGTTCAAGGGAATGCGTGTGTTCCAATTTGTATTCTCTCTGCCCGTGGTGTTATCCGTCGGTTCGTCAGCGGTGATCTGGAAGTTTCTATTCCACCCGACCCTGGGCATGCTGAATTATCTGCTTGGCAAAGTAGGTATGGATCCAATTCCCTGGCTCACCAGCCCGGATTGGGCATTGATCTCAATTTCCATCATGACAATTTGGATGAACCTTGGATTCAACTACATTATTCTATCCAGTGGTTTGGCGGGCATCCCGGATGAGATCTACGAGAGCGCCAAGATTGACGGTGCAGGACCATTGCTGACGTTTCGCAAAATTTCGATGCCGCTACTGTCACCAACGTTGTTCTTTGTCACGGTTGTATCAATCATTGGTGCTTTTCAATCGTTCGGTCAGATCAACATTCTAACCCGGGGTGGTCCGATGGACAGTACAAATGTTTTTGTATATTCCATCTATCAGGAAGCCTTCGTTAATTTCCGCTTTGGTACAGGTAGTGCACAGGCACTGATCCTGTTCGTGGTGATTATGTTGCTGACCCTGATCCAGTTCAAATGGGTAGAAAGGAAAGTGCATTACCAATGAGTGCGACATGGACCAAAACGCTGTTGTATGTATTACTGACGATCTGTGCAGCGCTTGTGCTGTATCCGGTGATGTACACCTTTTTCATGGCCGTGATGACGCCGGAAGATGCGAGTGCTTATCCGCCGCATATCATTCCAAATTCCATCGATCTGTCCAACTTTAGCGAAGTATTTGATATTGTTCCGATCGGTCGATTTATCGGCAATACCTTTCTTGTCGCAGGACTGACAACGCTTGGTCAATTGATTACAGCGAGTATGGCAGCCTATGCTTTTGCGAAAATGCAGTTCAAAGGCAAAAACGTCATCTTCAGCATGTTTGTCGCAACGATGATGATTCCATGGGAAGTGACGATGATCCCCAACTACCTGACGGTTCGCAGTTGGGGCTGGCTAGATAGTTACCAGGGGCTTACCGTGCCGTTTCTGGCAACGGCGTTTGGTACATTCCTGCTAAGACAGTTCTTCATGCAGCTACCCAAGGAATTGTTCGAGGCGGCGAGGATTGACGGTTGTGGTCATATTCGCTATTTCATATCGCATGTCTTGCCTTTGTCCCGTCCGGCACTTGGAACACTGGCAATCTATTCATTCCTTAGCATGTACAATTCGTATCTCTGGCCGCTGCTGGTGACAAACACACCGGAAATGAGAACCGCACAGATCGGGATCTCGATGCTGGAGTTCCAGGAATCCACAGCGTGGAATCTGGTATTTGCCGGAACAGCAATGGTCATTCTACCATCCTTACTGCTATTGATTTTCGGGTTGAAACAGCTTGTCCGCGGAATGGCCGCAGGCGCACTGAAGGGGTAAGTAGAGAAGGTTTTACAAGTATTTAATTGAAGTGGAAGCTCTGAAGGTTTTGATCTAAAGATTTTGATTTTGAGGTTTTGAATTAAACCTTGTATCTTCGTACAAGGTCCAAGGTTTGGATACCAGGAGCGAATAAAATGAGGCTTGTGCTTCAAATAAAATGTTGAAATGAACGACGGTAGTAGTGGAGGGGACGAAATCGATTCTGAAGAAGCAAAGCGTTCGCCTTTATCCCCGGATTTCCCCCTTTGAAAGGGAATGAAAGAAATCCGGGGATAACAGCGATCAAAAGAACGATTCGTAACCGTAACGGCCACAACGCGTTATCCTCAAGATTTTATTGTACGCGAGTCATATAAAAGGAGAGCGATTTCGTTTGAAAAAAAGAGGAACATTCGCATTAATGCTGGCTGCACTCATGTTGGTCATTTCCGCTTGCGGAACAAAAGCTGAAACAAGCAGCCCGGCAAGTGGAGCACAAGCAGAAGCGGCCGTAGCTGAAACAACACAATTGACGTGGTGGCATTCCATGTCTGGCGCTGGGGAGAAAGCCATTAACCAACTCGCTTCCGATTTTAACGCTAGCCATCCCGACATTCAGGTGAAACCCATCTATCAAGGGAAGTACGATGAAAGTCTGAACAAACTCAAAGCATCCATGGGCTCAGACAGCGGTCCAGACATTATCCAAGTCTATGAGATTGGTAGCAAGTTCATGATCGATTCGGGCATGATTACGCCAGTACAACAGTTTATCGACAAGGATCAGTTCGACCTGTCCCAACTGGAGCCAAACATCATCCGATACTACACCATCGATGGCAAATTGAACGCCATGCCGTTTAACACATCCAACCCGATCCTGTATTACAACAAGGATATGTTCAAAGCAGCAGGTCTGGACCCGGAGAACCCGCCGAAGACGTATGAAGAGTTTGAGCAAGCAGCAAAAGCACTGGCGAAAGACGGTAAGCCAGGTGCATCCATGGCGATCTACGGCTGGTTTATGGAACAGTTCTTTGCAAACCAGAATGCAGATTATGTAAACAATGGAAACGGAAGAAATGAAGCAGCTACAGAGTCTCTGCTGAACTCCGAAGCTGGAGTGAAGACTTTAACGTGGTGGAAAAAGATGATTGATGAGAAGACCCTCTCCAATCTGGGACGTAGCACAGACGATACAACAGCAGCATTTACCGCTCAGCAAATCGGTATGACTCTTGATTCCACAGCTGGCCTGCGTAAAATCGTAGAAGGTTCAGGTGGCAAGTTTGAACTGGGAACAGGCTTCCTGCCTCGTCCAGCGGATGCCAAAGAAGGCGGCGTTGTAGTGGGTGGAGCGAGCTTGTACATCATGAATAACAAATCGGAAGCGCAACAGCAAGCGGCGTGGGAATTCATCAAGTACTTGGCTACACCAGAGGTACAAGCGAACTGGAGTGTTGCGACAGGATACTTCCCTATTACGACAGCAGCCTACAATGAGCAAGTATTAAAGGATAATATGGCGAAGTACCCGCAATTCCAGACAGCAGTCGATCAATTGCACGCTTCCGCCGATTCGACAGCAACATCAGGGGCATTAATGGGTGTATTCCCGGAAGCCAGACAACTTGTCGAAGGAGCGATTGAAACGGTCTTGAATGGACAAGGTACACCACAGGAAGCATTGGATGCAGCAGCTAAACAAATTACAGACAAGATTGCGCAATATAACAGTACGGTGAAGAAATAACTGTAGGCTAATTTCACATTACAACCAGATGCGGCGTTCATCAATGATCGTCGCATTGTTGTAATTTTATGATATCCTCTGAGACCTAAGACGGATTTTTCATAATGTACAACCTGATTGAACAAATGATTGCAACATTGATAACATGATGAACATTAACAGGTTATGTCTGATCATAGGCCAAGTAACAAAAGTATGGCTTAAAAGAGTGAGGGATTGTATGTCAAAATAAAAGATATTTAATTAACATGTGTCAGTAGTTCGATTTTATATACCACGGATAGGCCTAAAGTCGAGATGACGATTTATGTAAAAAAACCTCCTACGTGCTAACAATCGGCAAAACCTACGAATAATTGCAGAATGTACTCATTCTCCAGACAAGATATAGCTTAGAAAGATTTCGCGAAAATCAGCAGGTATTGTAGAAATTAGTTCTCTATGGGCAAATGAATATAATATGTTTAACTCCCTAAAAGAGCTTGCAGACTCCCATCTGCAAGCTGATTTTTTTTTCTAATTAATGCCTGTTAATTTTCACCAAGTGAAGGTATAGTAGACAGGATTATACTGAAGGAGTGTTGACGAAATGCAAGATCAACCCGTTTTAATCGCACTATTTGCCATAGCGGCAGGAATTTTTAGTTTGCTCGGTGGTATCAACAATTGGGATTGGTTTATGAAGAGCTTTAGAGCAGGAATTTTTGTAAAGACTATTGGACGGCAGGGCGCAAGGGTGGTATATGGTATTCTAGGTGTCGTCATGATTGTCATTGGTGTATTACTGTTACTGATCGGATAGTTATTGGGAAATTAACGAACTCACTAAGTATCATCTACATACGATGTTTATGATTTAAGGCAAAGTAAGAGGATATGTGAGAAGAGTCAAATGGAAAAAGCGTTTGAATGCTTAAAACAGCAGTATGCAGTAAGACCAGGATAGAATATCAAATCAAATAGCATGCCTGAAAAAAACATAGCCATAACAAAAAGACCACCGAAAAATTTCGGTGGTCTTTTACCAAATTCAGGTTTATCCATCTCAATCTGGTTTAATTATCTTTTAAGTCTTCAACAGAGTTGATCTCCATGTACGTTGGAACAACCAGACCTTGTTTAACTCCTGTCATGCTGACAGCGATATCTTCAATCTTGTCTCCATATGTCTTCCAGTAGTCCCCATGTGTGAGCGGGAGCCATACGGCTGGAGAAGCATCGATATCACCTGCTGCCAAGCCTGCCCACATGGGGCCAGCTTCGACTTGCAGTGCTTTGACTGTGTAACCCAGATCCGTCTCAAGCACATACTTCATCAGGTTGGTACTCGCAATTTCAGAGTCCCATGCAACATAACCGAGACGTAAATTGTCACCTTTAACCGGGGTTAACCCCGTGGTCCATTCTTCAATTTGGTCCGGATGTTTTTCCGCATAAGTCTTGGCAGCTTCTTCAGGCGAAACGCCCTTTTGAATGTCTACCATGATTTCACTCATTTGATCTGCAGTCCAATTAAAACGAGAGAAGAACTCATAGGCAACGGGATGATCTTCCTTGATTCCCTTACGTCCAACCGTGTGAACTTCCTCTGCATCGCCGAAAATTAAGTCGGGATCATCCAAATACTTCAGATCATACTGATTGAACATCCAGTGTGGAGTCCAACCCGTAACGATAATGGGTTCTTCATTTTTATAAGCTTTGTCCAACGATGCAGTCATTGCTGCTCCGGAGCCTTCAATCAGATTCCAGTTAGACAATTCATAATGTTTAATGGCGTTTGCTGTGGCCTTCATCAGACCTGCACCCGGGTCAATACCAACGATTTGGTGATTAACCTCTTCGCCCACATTAGCACTTGCCGATGGAGTGGAAGAAGCGGCACCTGTCTCCAGATCTGCAATCGAGTTTACTTCAGTCATGTACTTAGGAACCACGAGGCCTGTACGTACACCTGTCATATTAGCCCCCAGATCGTCCACCTGGTCTTTGTAACGTTCCCAGTAGTCTGCGTGTGTCAATGGCAGCCAAGCTGCTGGAGAGGCATCTACGTCGCCTGAGGCAACACCCGTCCACATTGGTCCGGCTTCGACTTGCAGAGCGTTAACTTTATAACCCAATTTGTTTTCCATCACATATTTTAGCAAGTTCGTACTTGCGATTTCGGAATCCCAAGCCACATAGCTGAGTTTGAATGCATCACCGTTCACTGGAGTCAGACCTTTGGTCCACTCAGCAATCTGATCGGCATGTTTCTCAGCATAAGCTTTAGCTGCTTCTTCTGCAGATGTGCCATCTTGGATAGCAGTCATCATTTCACCCATTTCATCCGATGTCCATTGGAAACGGGACAGGAATTCAAACGCAACAGGGTGATCTTCTTTCAGACCTTTACGGGCGATGGTGTGAATTTCTTCAGCATCACCGAAAGATTTTTCTGGATCTTCCAGATATTTCAGATCATATTTGTTGAACATCCAGTGCGGAGTCCAACCTGTAATAATGATTGGATCTTCATTTTTGATCGCTTTGTCCAGCGTGGCTGTCATGGCTGCACCAGAGCCTTCAATCAGAGTCCAGTCAGTTAATTTATAGTCTTCGATCGCTTTTGCAGCAGACTTCATGATACCAGCCCCTGGATCGATACCGATAATCTGATAGTTTACTTCTTGACCTACAGCATTGGCTGCTGAATTGTTGCCACCAGCCGAAGTTGTGCCACCAACGAAGTATTGTGAGAAACCAGCTACAAGCACAAGGAATGTTGCTGCAGCAGTGATCCATGCTTTTTGCTTGGCTGTAATGCGTGAGGTTTTTTTGCGACCTGGCATAAATACATTTTGTGTAAAACGGTCCAGAACAATCGCGAGTACAACAACGGCCAGACCGGCTTCGAAACCTTTACCGATTTGAAGCTGTGTTACAGCACGATAGACTTCCGCACCAATACCTTGTGCACCAATCATGGATGCAATAACAACCATGGACAGTGATAGCATGATGGTCTGGTTAATACCGGACATCACGGTAGGCAAAGCGAGTGGAAGCTGTACTTTGAACAACTTTTGCATGGAAGTTGAGCCGAATGCATCAGCTGCTTCAACCAATTCGCCAGATACCTGTCTGATACCCAGGTGAGTCAGACGAATCGTTGGCGGAATCGCAAATATAACAGAAGCGATAACACCTGGAACGACACCTAGACTAAAGAATGTGACCGCAGGCAGCAAGTAGACAAATGCAGGCATCGTCTGCATGAAGTCAAGCAGCGGTGTAATGATACGCGCCGCAGTTTTACTGTATGCGAGCCAGATTCCGACAGGTACACCAAGCAGGATCGAAACCAATCCTGAAGTGATAACCAGGCCGAGTGTGTCCATCGATTGGGACCAGTATCCCAAGTTATCTACGAGCAAGAACCCGATAACCGTAAATAGTGTCAGTGGGAGTCGTCCTACGAGGAACGCAAGAACACCCAATATGGCAATGAACAGGAGTGGATGGGGCAGCATGAACAGCCCGGAGAAGAATCCAACTACTGCCTGAATAACAATAGAGATTACATTAAACAATCCGGAGAGCGAGGAGCTCATCCAGTCAACGATGGATTCAATCCACGATGCTAGTGGTATTTTGGGAATCATTCTCAAGTTCCTCCTTTACTGCAACTTCACCGCTAAGTGCACCCAGCAGGGCACCGCGGACGATAACACCTTGCAGACGGCCATTCTCACCAACAACAGCGAGCGGCACATGGGCAGAACTTACAATCTCAAACAATTCATGAATCAGGGTCTCAGGCGACACTGTCGGCCCGTCCGTGATCAGAATGTCATTTAATACTTTATTTTCGCGCATTGCACGGGTTGCATCTTCTGCAGTAATGACACCAAGTAGCTTCTTCGAACGGTCAATGACAAACAGATTAGAGACACCATTTTCGCGCATGAGTTCGAGGGCTACCCGAGGACCGCGGTCAAGTGTGATTGTCTCAGGGCGACGCATGACGTGAGCGGCAGTGAGGACCTTGGACAGATCCACGTCTTCGACGAAGCGGGCCACATATGAGTTGGCCGGTTGAATCATGATTTCTTCCGGTGTACCGATCTGCACAACTGCGCCGTCTTTCATGAGGGCAATACGATCGCCGATGCGCAGCGCTTCGTCCAAGTCATGGGTAATGAAAATGATGGTCTTTTTCATTTTATCCTGAAGCTCGATCAACTCGTCTTGCATATCACGGCGAATCAATGGATCAAGTGCACTGAAGGCTTCATCCATCAGTAGTACTTCCGGGTCATTGGCAAGTGCACGCGCCAAGCCGACACGTTGCTGCATCCCGCCACTGAGTTCATCTGGCATTTTGTCTTCCCAGCCCTTAAGGCCAACCAGCTCAAGTGAGGTTTTTGCCTTCTCCCGGCGTACTTCCTTATCTACTTTTTGTATTTCCAATCCATACTCCACATTATCAAGAACGGTACGGTGCGGGAACAACGCAAACTTCTGGAAGACCATGCTAATCGTTTTCCGGCGCACTTCGCGCAATTGTTCTTTGTTCATCTTGCGTAGATCCTTACCATGGACCAGAATTTCTCCGGATGTTGGTTCAATCAGACGATTGAACATCCGAACCAGTGTGGATTTACCACTCCCGGACAGTCCCATAATAACGAAAATCTCGCCTTCCTTAATGTCCATGTTGACCCGGTTGACACCAACCGTTATCTGTTTTTCTTTGGCCAACTTTTCTTTACCCCAACCTTGCTCCAGTAATTGCAGACCTTGCTCGGTTTGGGGTCCAAACAATTTACTTACGTTTTTCACTTCAAGTATGGTCATGTTTTCACCCCTTCTGATGTGTTGTGCACTTCGAACGGCTTTCAGCATCCATAAGCCCATACACTTATGCGCCCAGCCACGAAATCCGGTAATTGTTGCTTCGCTTCCCGTCTTTCTGGGTAACGTTTTTAAGTCTAACAATACTTAACCAGTATATCAACCGAATAAACAGTACATAATGTTTGTACAGTAAAAACTGTACAAAGTTTTTCGTCCAAATACTCCGTCATTCTCCTTATTCTGGCTAATAAGGCAGCTTTACATTTGACATTGCTTTTCCTACAATAGAAAATGAGCTGAATTGAAGCTGAATTTTTTGGTTAAAAGATAGTCATAGGCAATTGTAGCCTGGTAAAGTTCCCATTTTCATACATTGGGTGAATGAAAGCCCTCTGGCATATATGATGTCCGGCCGAGTGCTTTCCCATGTAAGCAGGACTTTTAAAGTGTTGCAATTATTTCGCCAAAGACTGTGGAATGTTCAGAATGGAGGTTGCAAGCATGGGCTTGGACCATTTACAAGAGGAACAGCAGGCAACCGTGCTGAAGATTCGTAAGCGCGTCATTGAAGCCATTGGACGTAATATGGATCTTTACGGCGTTACGCTGTCGACGGGACACTTATATGGATTGCTATTTTTTGCAGACAAACCAATGACCCTTGACGATATGGGACGGGAAATGGAAATGAGCAAAACGAGTATGAGTACAGGTGTACGAACACTGCTGGATTTGAAAATGGTAAATAAAGTGTGGAGCAAGGGCTCCAGAAAAGACCTATATGAAGTGGAATACGACTGGCATCAGACGTTTACGGATTATTTTGCGATTAAATGGAGAAAAGCCGTGGAGAGTAACCTTCAGATTCTACGCAAATCAATTGAAGAACTGAATCGACTAGTCGAAGGTCTGGATGAGCAGGCAGACGCTGAACTTATCCACATTCTGATGGAAGACAAACACAAAGTTTTGCAAGCGGAAGCATATTACAAATGGTTGGATCGGTTGATTGATACCATGGAAAATGAAGAGATATACAAGCTTGTTCCGAAGGAAGAGATTAAGGAACATTCATAATTACATGCAAAGGGCCCTTTCCGTTATAGGAGAGGGCCCTTTGGCCTGTGCAATATCTTACTGAATTATTAATGAAGGAACACGATGAAAAAGATAATCTTGCCCATCGTATCGACCTATGTTCACATCTAATGTCCGATCAGACCTGCCTGAGGAAAGACTACAGACTGCTGAGTAATCTGTTCCAGTTCGTTCAGAATCTGCAACCGGCCACCCGGGGTCCAGCATAACCGTTGCCAGTTCGAAATATCGTGAACGTTACCATACAATACAGCAGGAGATCGATTCCATGATGCCGTTTGTTTCATGCGTCGGAACACCTTTTCACTGGCAGGTTGAAGCGAAGCACGATGAATTAACAGGTAATCCGTGTCCAGCACGGGAATACTATCCGCTACATACTCATTTCTGGAACTTTGGGGAGATACAAGCTGAGCAGGCTGAAGTCCCAATTCAGCATACAACAAGTGATTTAATGGATGCTCGCCAGTCCCTTTTAAGCGAATGGACTGATTCGTAACCTCCATCAGAGCCAACCGTTTTTGTCCGAAATAGGGTTGCAGGTTCAGGCTTGCTTCAAGCTTGCGAAACTCAAGTTCTTTGAAATTCAGCAACGCTTGTTTCTCACGTCCGACCAGTTCGGCTATGCGAATATGGTTCTCTTTCCAGTCCTCAGTAGACTCCAAGATGATGGTGGGTGCAATACTTTTCAGGCGATCGTAATAGGGCTTGTGGTAAAAGTCACCGATGATCAAGTCTGGCTTCGCCTGCCGAAGTTGATCGAATTGTCTGGTTAATCGGCGTTCTTGTTCATATTCATCCGATTCTCGGTCAAACACTCCTTCACCTTCCAGCACAGCTACCGGGCGCAGTCCAAGCGAGGCCAAGTTCTCATGGAATCCCATAATGGATGCCGTAGCTACGCGAAGTTGATCTCTTTTCATATATACGCTGGGAGCAATCCCCAAGGTTTGTTTGAATTTTCGGCTAAAATAATATTCATTGCCATACCCGACAGATACCGCGACGTCTTTGAGGACACAGGATTCCTCTGTCAGCTGTTTTTTGGCTTCTTTTATACGTAAACGATTCAGGTAATCGGTCGGTGACATGCCTTTGGCCTTCTTGAAACTGCGTGAATAAGAGCTGGGGGTGAGTCCAGCAATCTTGGCAAGCTGATCCATGCTGATTCCTTCACTCATGTAACGTCGCATATACATAATGCTGCGTTCCAAGGCAGGGTCCACTTTCTCATGATTGGCTTCTAGCCTGTTCTCTGAGAGAAATTGCAACAGCTCATGCAGTTGGCTATGTATGCTGATAAAGTGATCCGGTTGAAGACCGCGATAGGTTTCATACAGTTGTTCCAAACGTAATACAGCCTGCTGCTCATGACGAACCAGCAACCTGCCTGTCTCCCAATCCAGCGGGAAGGCGGGTGATGAGGTCATTTTCCATTCACCGCGCACTTGCTGCAAACAAACCGTATCCATGCTTAGCAATATACATTCGGTAACGTTCGAGCGTGCAGCGGCCTCGATGGTTGTTCCTGGCTTCAGTACAAACAAGCTGCCCGCTTGCGCCGTATAGACTGTATCATTCAGGACCAGAACACCGTCTCCTTGCAAAATAAGACAGAGCATGGGCCGTGACACCGTCTTGCCTTGCACACGGAAATTCTCCCCACGACGCACACGGCACATGGAGGAGAGGAGCGGTAGAGATGAGGTTTCAGCAATGAAGGGAAACTGTTCAGTCATACGGACCATCCTTTTGTCTTATTTTTATTAATGATAACAATTATCATTCTCATATGGAAGATGTTTTTGAAAAATAGTTTTCGACAACCAAAAAAGGACTACCAAGAGCCGTTATGGCTGCATGGTAATCCTTTTTGTTATGGACATGTCCGTTGAATGGGCTATACGCCTGAATCAACATGATATGTTAGTACGGTGTCACCAATAGAATATTGTCGAGGAAAACGTCACTCATAACTTTTTTCCCTGTTCCAACCGTTTGCACGTGATACAAGCGATATTGATCTTTGGCATTGATGTAGAAGAGGCCCGCAACATCATCTCTGATATGGAATGCATCCCATTCGTCCCCGGTAAGTTTCGTTACCTTGAGAGCTGTATTAACCGAATAGAGTCCATTGTTGCCCGAGATGTATGCAGCCGTAGATGTACCATTGGTCAATTGATTCGCAACATACGTTACATTGTTCAGGTTCAGGTTGGCAGACTTGGTCACTTTGTTGCCCGAGACCGTTTTGGCATAAGCCTTTTTGTCTGCATCAATAAGGACAACCTTGTCTGTACCTAAGGCACTTACTTCACGAACGCTTTTGTTATGAAGCTGAAGTGTTTTGGCTGAAGTTGTTAACGCAAACGCTTTGCCTTTGGCATAATTGTAATCCTTATTGCTGTCGAGAACGATTCCTTTGTTATACACGTAAAGATTGTTTCCCCAACCACCGGAATATACAGCATTCACATCCAGTTTGGCTTTGGGATTAACCGCAGTTGCTTTGCCAGTGTTGTAGTTCACCTTATACATGACAACAGCATTGGTGGAATAAAACTCCTCGTAGGGGTCTGTATTTACCATCAGTTGCAGTTCGTTTTTGGCTTGATTCGTAAAATAACGTCCTTCCACTGCGCCTGCGGCAATCCGTTGCACAGCTCCAGCACCGTTGGACGTTTTGGACACGATCCACGTGTTTCCATTAACCAACGCATTATAGTAGGCACGCCCTTTGGTTACCAGGAGGAATGGGAAGTCGGTATCAGCCTTGTCAGCAATCTTGGTGACAGATGAAGCGTCACTATTGCCATTCGCACGATAAATGGTACCTGTAGCATCCAGATAATAGATGAATCCGTTATCCGTGTAATAGCTGAGTACATCTGTAGCAAATGTCTCTGCCGCATCGCTGGACCCGTCATTCGGAACCCGAAGCAAGGTTGTGGAAGAAGCAGTCTGCGTGTAGTAGAGATAAGAGCCTGCCGCGAGCAAGTCCACACCTTGGAAATCAATTAATACTTCTGTTGTATTGCTGCCATCCGCGGATACTTTGTACAAAACTCCGTCGGACTCATAATACACTGTGGATTGGCTAAGTGAAGCTGCCTCGGCTACGGTTCCACCTCCCAATGTCACTGCTGCAATGAGTGTAAATAACAGCAATGTACAGATGGTGCGTTGTACGTATGTATACCCTGTTTTCATTCGTTCATCGTCCCCTTCATTCTTCTATATGTATGTCGTTAATTCCTTATGTTATATCGGTAAACTATGGAATATATGTTAGATCTCAAACATGAAAAAAAGAAGAGAATGAAATTGAATTTCATAGTCATTCAAACCTGAAATCGAATTGCGCATGATGCTGCCAATCCCGTCCCAAAGCATTCTCCGCCTGACTTGATCGTGATAACATTACACTCAACCAGAGCAGCGAAGAGAGCCAACTGACAAACAACCAACGACAGGAGCGAAACGATATGATGAATATAGCAACGATTGGTACAGGGTCCATTGTAGATGCCATTTTATCTGCGATCAATGAGCTGGAAGATGTTACGTGTACAGCGATGTACTCCCGGAAGAGAGAGACAGCACAGGAGCTTGCGGGTAAGTATGGGGTCGATACCATCTATACGGACCTGGAATCCCTATTTTCAGATACAAATGTAGATCTCGTATATATTGCTTCACCAAACAGCATGCATTACGAACAGGCCTATCAGGCACTTCAACATGGCAAACATGTCGTCTGCGAAAAACCGTTCACGTCCATGCTTCAGGAAGCAGAAACGCTGATTGCACTTGCAAAAGAAAAGAATCTGTTGCTGTTTGAAGCCATCTCCAACATTCATCTGCCCAATATTAAAGTCATACAGGAGCAACTACCAAAGCTTGGTCCGATCAAACTCATCCAGTGTAACTACAGTCAATACTCGCGCAAATACAATGATCTGCTTGCAGGGGAAACGCCGAACGTATTCAATCCACATTTCTCTGGTGGCGCGCTGATGGATATCAATATTTATAATCTGCATCTGGTCATGAATCTGTTTGGCAGTCCGAATACCGTATCGTATACCGCGAACAAGCATGCAAACGGCATTGATACGTCAGGTGTAGTGGTTCTCCACTATCCGGAGTTTATTGCGGAATGTGTAGGTGCCAAAGACACAAACAGCATGAACTTTGTGCTTATTCAGGGCGAGAAAGGTTATCTTCAGGTTGTAGGAGGAGCTAACGGTTGCCGGGAGATCAAGCTTCAGATCGGGAATGAGCCTGCTGTGGCGTATAATGCGCAGACCAAATTGAATTGGCTGTACTATGAGTGGGAAGCGTTCAGGGACATCCATGCAAGTGGTGATCACAAACGGTGTTACGAACTGCTCGAACACAGCCAGTCTGTAATGAGTGTACTTATGAGTGCACGTAAGGATGCCGGGATTGTATTTACAGCAGACCAGCGTTAATCGTTAATACGTATCGCTAATGCTCCCCATGTACAACATGTCGAAAATGTAGAGTACCGAGACCATCGAAGACATTTTGGACAGTCTTAACTGTTCATTGTATCCGTAAGCCAGCAGCGTTTCATCACAGTGTCTGGACAGGGTTGAATGGTTGTTGCCCGTGACCGCGATGACTTTCATCTGTTTGTTGCTCAGCACTTTGGCAGCTTCAATCATGGATTGATTCTCACCTGTGTGCGAGATAACAAAAGACAACGTCAGGCTGTTGGGATTCATCGTGTTCAAGTAATGCATGTTGGGACTATTATGAGCAATCGCAGATATGCCGAGTTCATTCCACTTGGCACAAGCCTGCTGAGCCAGATAATAATTCATATCACTGCCATAGATATCGATACGTCCGGATTCTTTGACCCAGTTCGCGATTCGTAGCAAAACAGGAGCATTTAACATCCGGCGCGTATCATCTAGCGCCTGCTGGTACAGGTAAGGAACGGAATCGATGGCAGCCAGCACGTTGCCTTGTTCTGCAATTGCATGATCCTGCGTCTGCAACGCGGAAGGTATCTGTTGATATTCAAGAGCAAGTTTTAACTGAAAGTCTGGGTACCCCTTGGTACCCAGCTTTTTGCATAAGCGAACAATGGTGGATGAGCTTGTATAGGTCTGCTGAGCCAGTTCATGGGCTGTAGAATCAAATACAACTTCGGGATTGCTTAGGATATAGTCCACAATATGCTTCTCCTGTGCCGTTAATTGTGAAGCATATTTTAATTTTTGAAGTAGTTTGGATTCCATACAGTTGTTCCATTCCTCTCTATAAATCATCCCATAGCATATATCTCCACATCATAACCTGCACTTATTTATTTCTCAATCTGTATAGCGGAGCGACAGTGTAGTTTGTTGAATTTCGTCGCTACACTCCACATCATTCAGATCTGACTTTCCGCCAGTTGCTGACGACTATTCCACGACGTGACCAGACGAAGAAGAACCACACTTATGAGCAGGAGCACTGCTCCAATCATGACTAACATCCAAGGACCAATCAGCAGCATGCCACTGGCTTGACCAGCGACTAAGGCGATGAGGGGGAGGACAATTAATCCGCCGAGCTGATAGGCTTCCTGGAACCCACGGACCTTGGCCGAGATCAGGACGTTTAATAAAATGACCATAAGACTGCAAGCGGGAACAACCCACACGACAAGTATTATCCAGTTCAGATTGGGAAACATCAACGTTCCAAACATGGGATACATCAGAATATTGGCAATGATTCCGTAGATCAGGAAAGTAACCCAGGATAATAGAATGGAAGGGATCAGGGCAGCTAGCACTTTACCTTTAAAAAGAGTGTCCATGCTGATCGGTGTGAACAACAACCCTTCCAGCGTCTTGCGTTCCTTCTCACCAGCGAAACTATTGGCCGTCAGAATACTGGAGGCCATCACCGGAATGATGAGAAACAAGGGAGCGAACATATACATGGCCAAGTAATAGACAATACGATGATTATCTGTAGGCATGGAAGCAAGCTGAGGAATCTGTCCACCATGGGTTAACGCATCCAATGATTCGAGCAGAAAGCTGATGTTGCCCAGAGAACGAAGTTCCATTCTGGAGGCCGCCCACAGGAGAGCAGAGGGCATAATGATTCCGATAATCAGTGGAACGATCAACATGGGCAGCCAGAGCTGAACGCTGGCTGTGACGGACCGAATATCTTTACGTACCAGTGCACGTATGGCTTGGCGGTTATTCATGGTGGTGTGCCTCCCTTATGGCAAAATAGATACTTTCCAGATCACTGCCCGTGATGCGGGCCTGATAGACTTGACCATGCTCCGTTAATTGCCTTAGCAGTAATGGAATGTCTTCACGTGATGTAAGCTGAAACGTCGCTTTATGTGCGGAGATGATTTCAGGTGTGTAGTTGGTTGCTGTGTGCCATCCATCCGGCATGTCGGCTTCTACTTCGAGCTTCGGAGTGGACAGGTACCGGCTAACAATCTCCTGTTCCGTGCCTTCCTCCACGATGCGCCCCTTTTCCATGAAAATATAATGATCACAGACGGCTGACAGTTGGGACAGCACATGGGATGAGACCAGGATTGTCATCTTTTCTTCCTTATTTAACTGACGGATAATGCGTAGCACCATCTGAATTCCATCCGGATCCAGGCCATTGGTGGGCTCATCCAGAAACAGGATGGAAGGACGGTGCAAGAGTACTCGTGCAAGGCCCAAGCGTTTCTTCATGCCTGTGCTATAGGTGCCGACTTTTCGATGCTGATAATCCTGCAACTCGAACAGATTTACAAGCTCGTCGATTCGTTTCTTGGCATGCTTCAGGCCAAAAACATCTGCGAAGAAAGTCAGATTGTCACGCCCGCTCATATTTTCATATAATCCACTTTGCTCGGTAAGAGTGCCACACATGGCCAGTACTTTCTCTGCCTCACAAGCGGTGTCCAATCCGTTAATGGTTACCTGTCCACTGGAAGCGCCCAAAACCCCATTCATGATACGGATCAGTGTGGTTTTGCCCGAACCGTTGGGTCCAATCAACCCGGTGACACTGCCTTGTTTAACTGTAAAACTGACATCATGCAGTGCTTGATGCACTTTGAATTGCTTGGATATGTTGCGTACTTCGATCATGTATATTCACCGTCCGATCTGAGTTTGGAGATTATACGTGTGGTAGGCTGATATCGTTCAAATGGACGACAAAAAAGATCTATTCCTCCTTCAATAGTCCCGAATGTAAGATGCACATTTACCCTGAAGTCTGTCTGAAATCGGGTCTCAGGTTTGTTTTCACTCTGCCTTGTAACATGTATCCTTATTTTAGGGTAGAACATCCGTTTCATTGCTATTCATAACGTGGTAATGGAAGATAAGGCCTTACGTCTCATGAATGCCTGAAATATGCATATAACGCCGGTCTTGGTTATCCAGGGCCGGCTTGACGTGATGTTTTGGCGTGCCTGTCACGGGGAACGTCTGTTTCTAACGATTACATAATGAATTCGTCTAACACATCCATATGAATACATCGTATGGGTACATATTGTGTTTGGACGTAGAGGAAGGTGAGTGAGTCATGACAGCATCCAATGAATATCGTTTTCAAGTGAACCTGAGCGGGATGATCCAGATTTTATCCAACCATCTATATAGCAGTCCTAAAGTGTTCTTGCGCGAACTGATGCAGAATGCGACGGATGCGATTACCGCACGAACGGAGGCGGAGCCAGGGTATCAGGGTGAAGTTCGTGTTGAACTGACGGGAACAGGTGAGCAATTGACCATGATGGTGGAGGACAACGGCATCGGCTTGACTGAAGCTGACATCCATGAATTTCTGGCAATGATTGGACAATCCTCGAAGAGGGGGCAGCAAGCGCTGCTGGATGGAGAGACTTCGTTTATCGGGCGTTTCGGGATTGGGTTGTTATCCTGTTTCATGGTGAGTCACGAAATTGTCATGCTGACGCAATCCGCCAAGGGCGGACCTTCGATGGAGTGGCGGGGCAAGCCGGATGGCACCTATACGATTCGACAGTTGGATACACAGCTGTCCCCGGGGACCAAAGTATATCTGCGTTGCACACCGGACGCGGCGCACTACTTTGAACCGGATTATGTGAAAGAAGCTCTGTTCTATTACGGAGCATTATTGCCGTATCCGGTCACGCTTTATCATGACGGCGTGCAACATGTGGTGAATAGCGAGACCCCGATCTGGCTGATGGACCCTGCACTCGCACGTTCACGCAGAGCGGAGGTATTGGCTTTTGGTGAACGTCTGCTTGGTGAGCAGTTCCAAGACTTCATTCCGTTGACGACAGCTTCAGGCCGTACCGGAGGTATTGCTTTTGTACTGCCACACGCGGTTAATCTGAATGCCAAGCGTTCTCACCGGGTTTACCTGAAGCGAATGCTGATTTCGGAGAAGGCTGAGAACATTTTGCCAGAGTGGGCTTTCTTCGTGAAATGTCTGATTTGGACAGATGAGCTTCAACCGACGGCATCACGGGAACATTTTTATGAAAATGAAAAGCTGGAGGAAGTTCGCTCCGAACTCGGAGACGCACTTCGCAAGGGACTGGCCGACATGGCTGAGAGCCAGACGGAACGGCTTCAGAAGCTGATTCGTCTGCATGCTCTGTCCATGAAGGCATTGGCTGTGCAGGATCAAGCATTCTACGCGATGATTCATCGCTGGTTGCCATTTGAGAGTACGAGGGGTCACCGTGAATTGGGTGAGTTAATTGATGAAGGAGAGACATTGTATTTCACGTCCTCTGTTGATGAGTACCGTCAGATTCATCATGTAGCTTCCGCACAATCGATGCTGGTAATTAACGGTGGTTATATTTATGACAGCGATTTGATGGCGACACTGCCGATGACCGTGCACAACGTACACACGGAGCGGCTACAGCCGGATCAGGTCTCGATGAGTTTCACCGCTGTGCCACCCGCTGAGCGTAATCAGTATTATGATGCGTTGCGACTGGCCGATTCTGCCTTACAGCGCTTCCGTTGTCGGGCTGAGGTGAAAGGGTTTAAACCTTCGGATCTGCCGGTGTTGTTCACGCTGTCTCAGGAATCCTCAACACTTCGTGCGCTTGAAAAAGCAAGCGAGGAGAGCACGGAATTGTTCTCGTCTGTTCTGGGTTCATTGTCTTCTGGCATGAGTTCAGCAGGGTACTCAACTTTGTATTTGAACGTGAGTAATCCGATCATTCAGCGGGTACTGACATCACCGGATGACCAGATGACACCGATTGCCATCGAAATGTTATACGTCAATGCACTGATGATGGGGCATTATGCCATGAGCAAGCAGGAGCTTGAAGTGTTAAATCAGGGCATTGTTCGTTTTATTGATTGGGGTTTGCGTGCCAATACAGATCGTAAGGGAGATGCCTGATGAAGACAGAGATGGATTTTGAAGAACTGATGGACGAGGCCTATGGTTTGCCCAATGGTCCGGCGAAGCTTGGTATGCTGGAGGAAGCGGCAAGAGTTGCCGATGTGAACGGCATGGAGGAAGAGGCATATGAAGCAAGATCGGAGATTGTGGAGACAGCAACATTCTGTGGTTATCCGATGAAAGCACTGATTGCTTTTTCCTGGCAACTGGGCAAGTTCGACCAACAACCCGAAGAATATGATGAAGAAACGTTAATGTGGTCGTACAAATGGATATTGGGCAAGATGCCCGACTTCCCGGAAATATCACGCGAGAAGATCCTAGAGCTGTTGGAGGATTTCGGACGGCGCTTCAAGTCCTACGGTTACAGCGAACGCTCCTACTGGTATTATCGGTTCCGGATCTTTATGGATTTTGGGGAGCTGGAGGAAGCGGGACGTAGTTATGATCGATTCAGAACGATGGATCGTGACTTTATGAGTGACTGCGAAGCCTGTGAGCAGGATGAGATTATGCGATATTTCTTGTTAAAAGGAGACGATGAGAAGGTGTTGGAGGCGGCACAGCCTATCCTGAAAGGGCGTATGAGCTGTGCAGAGATTCCGCATCTGACTTTGTCTGAAATTTTGATGCCGCTATATCGGTTGGGACGGACTGCGGAAGCAGATAAACATCAGACCAAGGGATATCGGCTGATTAAAGGCCAGAACGATTTTGTGCAGAGTTTTGCGGAGCAGATGGATTATCTCACACGTACAAATCCGGCAAAAGGCATTGATGTGCTGGAGGAAACACTGGTGTTCGCTGCTGATCATGAAGATCCTTACGCCAAAATGTTGTTTTATGCCAGAACGGCATCGTTGCTTCGCCGCTGGGTGGAAGAATCTCCACAATACCGATTGCGTCTGCCAGCATCCTTCCCGTATGAAGGCGATCCGGGCGACCTGCTCAAGCTGGCCGATTACTTTGCGGAGCATGCTCAGACCGCTGCAACCAAGTTTGATCAGCGCAACGGGAACCTCCATGTATCTTCGTTGATCGAATAGAGACGGATATAACTTAGTAACCGATCGCTATAATGAGTTATGAAAAGTAACGAAACAGGCTTGTTCAAGAAGGATCGTATCCTTCTGAACAAGCCTGTTTTTTCTTGCATCATAAGCATGATCAATCTAATCGGTATGAAGATGTTTTATTTTTATTGTGCTGAAGTCACAGAAGGGACCGGCGCTGGTACAGGAACCGGCGCAGTTTCAGATGTCTCATCTGCAGGCTCAGCTCCTTCGGCAGGTTCTGCTTGTGGTTGTTGAGCTGCCATCAGTTCAGCGACGATTTGATCTGTTGGTTGGGTAAGCAGCGCATACATGATCGCAGCCTCTTCCTGACGAATCAGAGGTTTGCGGGAAAGGAAATCAACAGAACCATCCTCCATTACCTTCACCTCGGGTCCATGGATACCAAGCTTCGCCATCATCTGAATGGCTGGTACAGCCCATGCATCTGTGTGCCCCGCAAGTTTCACATCATTGAACAGTTCGCTAGGATATTGCAGTTGCATAATTCTCCACATCATGACCATTGCTTCCTGTCGGATAATCACTTGATCCGGCTTAAACTGCTGTTCGTCCGTGCCAGTAATCATACCCAACTCATATCCGAGTTGAATATATCCGGCCGCTGTATGGTCTGCCCAGTCGGTGTCAGCAGGAGGCGTAGTTTTGCTGGGCTTCAATCCACTCAGTTTAAGGGTGTTCTCAATAAATTCAGCTCGTGTTACACCTGTTTTTGGTTGGAAAGACTTGTTGCCATCATTCTCATAATATCCAAGAGATTGTATGGCGTAGATGGCTTCAGCATAAGGACTGTTCTCACGAACATCCCGGAAGCCCATAGGCTTTTGACCTTTTTTCTCATAACCCATAGGGTTGAGGTAAGGTTCTTTCATGTATGTGGTGCCATCTGCATATTCTTTGAATGCTGTGAATTGACCAGTCAATTCATCTTTGAAGAGATTATCTTCCACCTGAATCAGGTTGCGTTGACCTAGGAATACATCGTTAATGCTCAGTTGTCCTGGCTTATCCCCGCCACCTTTCAGGGAACTTACAATCGTGCTAAGTCGAAGATCGGCGTACAATCCGGTGAAGCGTTGCAGCTCAGCTGCGGATTGCGGCGTGTAATCCTTGAACTGTACAGGCTCTGCATATTGTGGGAAGAAGCTCTGAATGAATGCAGGGTAGAACAGATTACGAAGTGCTCCATTTTGATTATACGTCAGGAAAACGCCTGTATTTTGCTCGGGAATAAGGAAGAGATAAGAGCTGAATCCGGTCAGGTCGCCTCCTTTGGTAATGATACTTGGACTACTTCCTGCTCCGGGAAGCTGGAATGCAGCTTCGAATCCATACGTGGTGTTTGGTAACAGTGGATGAATGGAAGAACGGTACTGTTCCATGCTTTTCACTGTGGATTCCTTGAAAATTCGTTTGTTGTCCTTCACGCCATCATTCAGGAACGCAATCATGAACTTCCCGATGTCCTCAGCGGTAGACAACATGCCACCTTGAGGCATTGGTGTTGGAGAGATGGTGTACAGATCAAGCGGATTGTGTGCCGCATCATAGCCTGTGGCCAGCTGCTTTTGGAACTTTTTGTCCAGCATGAAACTGCTGTTATCCATTCCTAGCGGTTTGAAGATATGTTGTTGCATGTAGGATTCAAAGGGTTCGCCGCTTACATTTTCAACAATCATACCAAGCAGCAAAAACGAGAAATTATCGTACATATAGGCGCTACCAGGCTCGCGAACGACAGGAGGCATGTGTTGCTGTGCGTAATCCTCCATCGCTATGTACTTATCAAAATCAGTATGGATGTCTTCCTGTTGCGGATCACGGATCTCGAATCCGGTCGTGTGTGTGAGCAGGTTCTCCACAGTTACAGGTTTGTCAAAAGGATTATCAAATTCGAGCCCTTTCACATAGGTCTGAAAGTCAGCTTGCAGATCAACCTTGCCTTGCTCTACCAGCTGCATTACAGCTGCTGACGTGAACGTTTTGGAGACAGAGGCTACACGGAAAGCGGTATTTTTGGGATCGATCGCTGTTTTACTCTCCACATCGGAGAAGCCATATCCTTTTTCCGCCAGAACTTTGCCATCCTTCACAACAACAACGGAGGCTCCCACATAATGGGCTTTTGCCTCAGGTGAATCGAAGAATGAATCCAGAAATGCTGTAGCTGATTCGGTTGTCAGCGCTTTCGTCTTTCCTTGTTCAGCAGCTACTGGAGTCGCGGTCTCCGCCTGAACTGCGGGTACCCACAGACTGAGAGACAGAACCGCAGCCATAAAAGCTCCTGTTAGGGAGGTGAACCTGAAACGGGTCTTTCGTTTGGATAAATGCATGCAAACACTCCTTTATGAAAATATTTACAAAATAGTTACCTACTCATGTATTACTGATTACTCGCACGATAGGTTTCACGATAATAGATTCCGATGTTGGCAATCCAGATCACAGAGAGCATCACAATTGGGAATGGAGCAAAGGTAAAGAGCATCGAATATAGAACCATAGAGACCATTCCAACACCAAGAAGTACATTCATCATCTGAAAAGAACGATAGGCTGCGCGATAGACAATCCATTTCTCGCCTTCATCCAGCTTCTCAAAATGATCCTTCTTCATATTGCGCGAGTTCAGATCCAGAGTGCGCTCAGGATAATAACGGTTGTATCGCTTCACAGTCAGAGTTTGCACGACCACAACGATGATAATAGAGATACACGAAGCAACAAAATTCAAGAGGTTGAACAGTTCTGGAGAATTCGGCATGGTTCGGTTGGATGCATACAAGGACAAGGCAAGTGCTGCCCAGGTAAACGTAAGAATAACGCTGAATCCGCTGAGGATCATCGCTTTTCCGAGGGAGCGCTCTGCGGGTGAGATGAGTGAATCGGAATCTCCATAAGCATCATCTTCCATGGGAGGGACAGATGGCGTGCGGGAGAGACTGAAGATGTTCAACACCGTCATAACTACCACAAGAGCCGCCAGGATTGCGAATAAAAGATCATAGTCATAATACACGGACAGCGTCCAGTTCAAGTCAGAAGGGAGTTTACTCACTCCGCTAGCGCCGAGAAAACCAACTACAGCGCCACCGGCTGCATACAAGGGAAGACGCAACCGCTTTTTAATGGACGAGGATGATGAATTTTTCATTTTAATCTCCACCTTTCAGTTCAAAGATTTTTTCGACAGGTTCACGAAATACATGTGCTATTTTTAGTGCCAGAACGACCGACGGAGAGTAATCTCCACGCTCAATCAGGGCAATGGTTTGACGGGATGCACCAATGAGTTTGGCCAGTTCTGCTTGGGATAGCCGGTCTCTGGCTCGTAACTCCCGAACGTGATTGTGTAATTCTTCCACTTGCTCACCTCCATGAACCTAATGTACATGATATTTGACTAAATGTAAACTATAATATACAAAATGTTAAAGATAATTTACTTCTGAACGTTGATCATGGACATGAAAAAGAGAGCCAGTTGGGCTCCCTAGGATGATTATTTTGTTGTCCGAAAAGTTGCCAGAAAAGTGAAATCAAGATGCATCTGCACACGGCAGATGTTGATTCTGTTCCTCTGCCTTCCGAAGTAACATTCGGAAAAAGATGAGCGCTCCAAGCCCCATCAGGATATACAGACCAGCCATCGCATAGGAGGGCAGAAAGGCTCCAATGGTTAACCCGAGACTGCCGAGAAGGGCAGCAACGTTGTAACTCAACCCGTCAGCAGCCATATAGGCAGCACGGTCCGAATCTGGAATCATACCCGCGAGCATGACCTGACGAACAGGGGCATACATCAACTCTCCAATGGTTAGCAATATAGCGGATGAGATGAGTAACCAGGCCCAGTTGCTGAAAGCAAGTACGGTGAAACCTGCGGTGTAGAGGAGCATACCAACAGTCATAATAGATCGGGACTGGAAGCGACCTATCCATCTGGTGAATGGAATGGCAACCAAGGCAACCATTACGGTGTTGATGACCATGATCAGGCTGAACATATGCAGACCTGAGATATCTGAGCCGAGCAGTTGGGCGGTGAATTCATTTTTTAGACGAACAGCGATGTATTTATCCAATTGAAATTCCAGGGAGACTGCAAGTACAGTAGCCGTGAAAAATATCATGAAACGTTTGTCCTGAAAGACCGCCCAGTAGGTTTTCAATATGTTCCTCTGGATGGGAGCATCGCCATAACCTGATTCACGTTTATCCATTGTTTCACGAATCATAAAGATCAAAATAAACAGGGTAGCTAGGCTTTCAAGGCATACCAGACTGAACAATAGGAAACGAAATGATTCGAAAAACAGCCCGCCCATCAGTGCACCAAAAGTTACAGCAACATTTGTTGTCCAATATTGCAACCCATATACATAATGACGTTCATGTTCACTGCTCACGTCGACAATCATGGCATTAGCAATCGGCACGGTGATCCCTGAACTGAGACTGCTGAGCAGAAACATGAGGCAAGTGACGATGATCGAATCCATCCACGGCGAATTGGCGATGGCCAAGCCGAGTAGAGCCATGACTTGGAGACTTTGTGCGATCACCATTAATTTTTTTCGTCCAATTCGGTCAGACCAAGATCCTGCCCACAATCCCACAATCATGGAAGCCACAATATTGACCGTCAGCAATAACCCCGCCAAACCTGCGCCAATCTGAATACTCAGATAGATCGCCATGAATGGAATGATGGACTTTTGGGTCAGATCGGTGAAAAAATCAGTAATGATACGTATCCTGATGTTCGGGTGCAGATCGGCGTATTTCATAAATCGTTGTTCTTCCTTCCCACTGGTCATGTTGATGTTACTGAGTATAATGGAGGAAAACCTGAAGAAAAACTGTAGAAGCATCCGGATGGATTTCGTATTTTAGCAGAAGGTAGGGTATATATGGACGTATCAGAACATTACATTCAACTGCGATTAAACTTTCCACATGTACATGATGAACAAGAAGTACTTACAACGGTAGGTGAACTTGCCGATCTTTTATGTTGTACCATGCGCAATATGAACCTCATTATGAACAAATTCAAGGAGAACGGATGGGTCAGGTGGAACCCGCAACGCGGAAGAGGCAAAAAATCGATGCTGGTATTTTGTGTCCCGTTGCTTGAAGTGGCGCGTGAACGGTTTGACCATCTCCTGGATGGGAACAGGATGGAGGATGCCTATGAACTGGCCACCACCTTGCCAATTACGATGAGAGAACATCTGATGCAACAAATGCAACATCAATTCGGTCTGCGTTCGAATGGAGGGGACAGAGGACGAGTGGATACATTGCGGATTCCACGGAATATCCCTTTTAAGACATTGGATCCCACGCAGACGGCCATGTGGGGAGAAGTTTTTATTGTTGCGGAGGTTTTTGATCGTTTGGTTCGTTATAATGCTGAACACCAGGTCTGTGAACCGAGTCTGGCTGTGGCATGGGAGAGTCATTCAGAGGGGAGCGAATGGACTTTTTATCTGCACAAAGGTATACCCTTTCATCATGGCAGAATAATGGATTCAGAGGACGTGAAGTTTACCTTTGATCGCATTATCTCTGACAAGAGTAACCCGTGCAGGCCTCTGTTTGGATCTATTGAGCGCATAGAGACGTTGGACGAATTGACTGTACGTTTTGTGTTAAACAAGCCTAACTTCATGTTCCCGGATCTGATGAGTAGTATGTCTGCATCGATCTTGCCGAGAGATGTGGAGATGAATCCGCTCCATCCGATTGGAACAGGACCTTATCGGTTGACGCGTCATGATTCCAAGCTGCTTGTGTTGGAAGTATTCCCTTCCTACTTCCGAGGCCGAGCCTATATTGACCGCGTTGAAATATGGCAACTTCCCCATTCTGGGAGGGTGGAGTCCGTCATCAAGCATAATATATTTCCGGATGCGGAGCCTCGTGCCGTGCAGCATGAGATGCAGGGTGGCATGTATATGACGTTTAATATGCAGAAGGAAGGGCCGCAGCATGAGGTGAATTTTCGCCGGGCTGTTCAACAGCTATTGAATGCGCAGGAGTTGTCGCAAGCGCTCGGAAGCACGAACACGCAGGCTGCTTATAGTCTGATTCGAGGACGAGTACAGCAACCTTTAAAGGTGGGTTCAGATCAAGGGGAGCCAGGGAAACAGCAATCGGAACAACCGGATGGTTCGGTCACACCTGTACCTGACCTTTCCGTGGAGACCTCAATGGTGCGGGCCTCAGCATTATTGCGTCATAGCTCTTATCAAGGGCAGAGTTTAAGTCTGTGGGTGGAAGAAGGAGAGAAGATGGAGACGGATATGGTCTGGTTTGCAGAGAGATGTAAACAGATTGGCCTACATATCAACATTATGCCGGGAGATCCGGTCCACGCAGTCTATCAAGATGGGTTTGGGGATTGTGATCTGATCTATACAGGAGAAATCTTCAATGATAATGTCGTGCTGAGTCTCGTGACGATGTACACCTTCCAGAATACGTTATTCCTGATTGCGATGAATGATTACTGGAGACATGAACTGGAACAGGAATGTGGACGAGTGGTCATGATCCAGGAACCCGCGGAGCGGTTGAATAGATTGATTCGGCTAGAAGATCGACTGATTCAGGAGGCATTGCTTCTGCCCACATACAGCTTCAAGGAAGAACACGCCCATCATGATTCGCTGAGAGATTATCGTCTTGCGGGGTATGGTCTGCCTGATCTGCGCAGATTGTGGGTGAAGAGAAGCCCTGGGGCCGCTGAAGAGGATACGAGTTATCCGGTGTATATTCCGTTGTGGTAGGATTAGCTGCCACAACGGAAATGAATCAGGCGTTTTCTATATAAATTGAACTAAACATTTATACAAAACGGAGAGGACAGAAATAACCTGAGGAAGCAGAGCGTTCGCCTTTATCCCCGGATTTTCACTTTATGAAAAGAAATCAAAAAAATCTGGGGATAACAGCGATCAGAAGGTTGTTCTGTCATCGGAGTGACCAGTGTAAATATATTCATTAGTTCAATTTATATAGGTTCAGATCATTTACGAAACCCTGATGAATTCAATAGGCTTTGTACCCGGTTCAAGCAACAAAGGAATGGAGATGGATTGAGCAACTTCTGAAGATTCATTGAGGGTAAATGTATACGTGATCTTCAGACCGAATAACACAAATTCGACGGAAAACGTATCTTTCCCGGTGTATTCCATGGGCATTTCAATGGCGTTAAAGGTTGCTTGCAACCCGTCCGTTGTCTCTTGAATCGACATCTCGCCATAACCAGGATGCGTGTAAATACCCGCATAAGCGGTGTAAGGGCGATCACAAGGTATGATGTGAGGTTCTTCAATATTTTCCTCAACGGCAGTGTCTGCTTGAATAGGCACTTCCAGAGGATTCTCCGGATCAGCCTCCGTTTCTGTTGATTCTTTCCCCATTAATTTTCTCAATTTGAAACTCCAATTGACGGGCTCTAATCCAAGCAGTCGGTCCATGATATGAAAAGCAACCGTATAGGGAATTATACTTCCGTTGGTATTACTCAGAACCACGATTCCAATCTGCTCCTCTGGCAAAAAGGCAACTTGTGATGCAAAGCCATCAATAGCCCCACCATGATGAATCATGGCATGTCCACGATAAGGCTCAATCATCCAACCCAGACCATATGTACTCATAGGCAGTTCTTGGCTTATAAACGGCGAATCACTGGGCATCTGAGGACTATGCATAATCTTCATCTGTTCCTTAGATATCAATGACGTTCCTTCCCATTGACCTTGATGCAACTGGAATTGAAGCCATGCAATCATATCGATTAGATTGCTGTTAATGGAACCAGCAGGTCCTATGGCATCAATGGCTCGAAAAGGTATTCTCGTATTCTGACCATCCTTCTCCATATAAGGGTAAGCATAGTCAGGCTGAAGTTGCATTTTTTCAACAGAGAACAGACTTGAGTTCATACCCAGCGGATTAAATAGAGTCTTCTGAACCATCTGCTCCCACGAAGTTTCATTGAGCTGTCCAACCAGATAACCTGCCGTCATGTACATCAGGTTCTGATACTGCCATTTGTTTCGGAAATCCTGATTTGGCTCCAGATACTGTAATGTTCGAACAAGTTCTTCTCTTGTACGCGGGGAGTTGTACCATACCAACTCATGCCTTGGAAGACCGGAACGATGACACAGCATGTCGCGAATAGTTATACGTTCTGTTGCGATCGGATCAAACATCTTGAAGTCTTTCATATACGACTTCACAGGGGTATCCCAGTCGAGTATCCCCTGATCCACAAGCAGAGCAGCGGTTGCTGCGGTAAAGGCTTTGGTACTTGAACCGATGGCAAACAACGTATTAGGGGTAACTTTAAGTTTGGATTCCATGTCACGATAACCGTAGCCCTTTTGCCAGATGACTTCATCCTTATGGATCACAGCCACCGCTGTGCCGACACCATTCCATAATTGAAGCTGCTCGTCGATGAATTCATCCATTCCTTCCAGTGATGTGCTAAGCTTTGTTGTCGTCATACCTTTTCCTCCTAATATCCAATAAAAAGAATAATCTCCTACAATTCACTATGCCTTTTCTGGATAAAGTTAACATCCTCCCTGAGACTGATTTTGCGTAGCAATGCCGTATTAACGGACTTCACCGATTGCTTGTCAAACTAGTCCGCATATATCGAACAAGTCCCTCATAACATGTACTAATCAAGTAGGGATTCTGCTGCAAGCACAATCCTGAAGTGAAAACATGTGCTAAAGGGGATGATGTCATGCGCCGAATATCATGGATGCTTGCCATGGTATTGGTCTTATCGGCCTTACTTGCCGCCTGCGGGAAGAAGGATGCGGCAGCTGTGGTCAAAGATCTGAACGAAGTCGTAGGAGAGATGGAAAGTTATCAGGGGGCAGGCGTGATGACGCTGCATACCGGAGATACGCCGCAGCAGTACAAGGTCGAGGTATGGCATCAGAAGCCTTCCTATTATCGTATTGCGTTAACCAATGCCAAAAAGGATGTAACGCAGATTGTACTGCGTAACGATGAGGGTGTGTTTGTTTTGACGCCGAGCCAGAACAAGAGCTTCCGTTTTCAGAGCAACTGGCCAGATAACCAAGGACAGGTATATCTCTATGAAACATTGATTCGGAGCATTACGGGGGATACAACCCGTCAGTTTGCGGATGAGAAAGAGAGCTATGTTTTTGATGTAGCTGCCAATTATAATACACATGCACTCGTCAGACAGAAGATCTGGCTGAACAAAAGTGATTACGCACCGAAACAGGTTGAGGTATCCGACTCCAATGCCAATGTGGTCGTGGATGTGAAGTTTGATTCCTTCAAATTTGGTGCTGCATTTGAGAAAGACGCCTTTGACATGCAACGTAACATGACAGCAGCTACAAAAGAGGGCGGCCAAACAGGAACGGATTCTGGTGTAACTCCTGCGGAGCAAACAGGTGAGGGCGGTAAAGAACCTGCCAATCCTCAGACTGCGCCTGAACCTGATGGAGCCGTTACTGATGGACAGTCGGGTGTAGGTGGTGACACAGAGCAGCAAGGTACAGAAGGTGCTACAACAGGTCAGGAAGGCGAAGAGCCGACACTTGCAGAACCGGAAGGGGCAGACAGCTTCGGCGTGATTCAGCCGACCTATGCGCCGGAAGGCGTGCAGCTCAAGGACGATCAGATTCTGGAAGAAGCGGGAGACTATTCGGTTATGCTTCGTTATGAAGGAACGTATAATTACACGATATTCGAAGCCAGACCACAGGATCGAGCTGTATCACTTGCTCCATCCAGTGTAGTAGATCTTGGATTCACACTGGGGATGATCAGCGGAGATGCATTGAAGACTCTGACATGGATGACAGATGGCATAGAATATCGGATCACCAGTGCCGACCTGCCTCAGAACGAAATGGTACGCATTGCAACATCGATGCAGGAAGAGTCAGGCAAATGATTTTTGAACAAATGAACGAATAGTAGCATAAACATAAGGAATGCTAAGAAGCATCGGAGACCTGTTCTCCGGTGCTTTGCTTTGATGTAAGAAAGGTATTCATTTAGCGCTGTTTTTTTTACCCGATACACTCAATAAAGCAAAATGCGCTTCTACGCAGAGGGAACCGGGTAAATAATCGATATAAGCAGATTTTGCTTGGGTGAAAAGTGGAATTTTGCCCTGCTAATCTCGCTTATCGGTCTTCTTCTGTGTTCGCATTTGTTCTTCAAAAGGCGCACCTTACATCTGTTTTTGGATGCGAAACTTCGGTTCATTTGACAGTCACATGCTGGAGCATTACGATGGAGTCTGACGTGAGCCGGATTAAGATGATTAGAGAAGGTGACTTAACGTGCAAGGACAATATCGGCCGACCCAAGCGGAGATCAATTTGGATCATTTGTGTACTAACGTAGAAGCTTTCCGCGAGGCATTGCCTCAGGGCATGAAATTCCTCGCCTGTGTGAAGGCCAATGCCTATGGACATGGAGCGGTGGAGACGGCTAGGGAACTGGAACGAGTGGGTGTGGATTACTTAAGTGTGGCTTTTCTTGACGAAGCTCTGGAACTGCGACAACATGGGATTACGATTCCAATCCTGGTACTGGGATATACGCCGCCTGAAGGGATCGCTGTTGCATGGCAACATGATGTGACCGTCACACTGTTCAGCAGGGAAGTGCTTGACGCCATTCGACATCTGGATGCGAGCACATTCGCTAACCAACTGAAGGTTCATATTAAAATCGACAGCGGCATGGGCCGATTAGGTCTGTTGCCTGGCGATGAGGCATTGGCTTTCATTCAGGAAGTTGCTTCGCTCAATCAAGTGATGCTGGAAGGTATGTTTACCCATTTTGCCAGAGCAGATGAAGAAGACAAAACCTATACACTGGAGCAGTATAGACGGTTCCAAAGCGTAGTTCATGCGCTCAGGGATCAGGGATGTTCCATCCCGATTATACATACGGCGAACAGCGCCGCTGCCATTGATACACCGGAATTGTCCTATGACATGGTACGTGTGGGAATAAGCCTGTACGGACTGTATCCTTCGGCTGAGGTGAATCATCAGGTGGTGAAGCTGTCCCCGGTATTGACGCTGAAGACAAAAGCGGTTCTGATCAAAACACTGCCACCCCATTGGGGGATCAGTTACGGAACCCGTTATTTTACGCAAGGTTACGAACGAATAGCGACCCTGCCGATCGGATATGCAGACGGATTCTCCAGAATGCTGACAGGTAAAGCACAAGTGCTTGTACGCGGCCGCCGCGTCCCTGTCGTCGGTACAATCTGCATGGATCAGTGTATGGTGTCGTTACAACCTTTCGCGGAAGAGGCGGAAGAAATTCAAGTCGGCGAAGAGGTTGTCCTCATCGGTCATCAGTCTGGTGGCGTAATAACCGCAGACGAGGTGGCATCCCAGCTCGGTACGATTGCTTATGAAGTGATCTGCATGATGGCGCACCGCATTCCACGGGTATATACCCGCGGGGGAGCAGTAGTCGCCAGAATCAATCCACTTTTGACATCCTGACAGGTAAACTGGACGTCATTCCCAATAAACTTTTTTTCAGAACAGAAGGAAAACTGTCGGAGCATCTCGAATTATGTATGACGGTAAGGATTTAATTCCTGAATTGAGATGTTTGGTCTGTACGAATATTGTTCCCCGTGTTTATAATGGAGTACAGCATACTTGATATACTCGGGGCATATATATTCCTTTGTATAAAAGTTCTGGAAAAACGTAATACTGGTTCACAATGGCGAAAGGTTTGTGGGGGTGGAAGAAAGGTGGCCAACTTGCAGAACACCAAGCGGATCATGATCAGTTTACCTGATTATCTTTTGCAGGAAGTGGATGGCATCGTAGCGCTGGAGAATTCCAACCGCAGCGAATTGATTAGGCAGGCTATGAAGCTGTATTTAACGGAGCGTAAGAAACGTTACATCCGTGAAACGATGCAGCGAGGGTACATGGAGATGGCAAAAATTAATCTGACCATGGCATCCGAAGCCTTTCATGCGGAGGAAGATGCGGACAGCACTCTGGACCGCTTAGTTAGCGGGGTGTAGACATTGATCGTAAAACGTGGTGACGTTTTTTTTGCGGATCTTTCTCCCGTTGTCGGTTCCGAGCAAGGTGGAGTCAGGCCGGTTCTGGTGATCCAGAATGATATCGGCAACCGGTTCAGTCCAACTTGTATTGTGGCGGCTATCACCGCCCAAATCCAGAAGGCAAAGCTGCCAACGCATGTTGAAATTGATGCGGCGGCACACGGCTTTGACCGGGACTCGGTTATTTTGCTCGAACAAATACGGACGATTGATAAACAGAGGCTGACTGACAAGATTACCCATCTGGACGAGGAGACCATGAAATTGGTCAACGAAGCCTTACAGATCAGCCTTGGTTTAATCGATTTTTAAGGTAGCAACCAGCGTCTTGTACGTTGCACTGCCGTCCGTTGGCAATGGATGTTCCCGTAAGGGAACACACTGAATTCAGACTGTAACCAAAAGAGCGTATGACATCCTTCGGGCTGTTATGCGCTCTTTTGATTAAAGCTTGATGAAAGCGTAGAACATTGGCAATCTTTTCGCTATAATGAAACCTGAGAAACCGTTTACCGAAAGACCTATATATAGAGGTGGAGGAGACATATGAGCATTTACATCAATCAAGAGAAACTTCAATTTCATTTACAGACCCGCGAGGCCAGTTACGTATTTCAGGTACTGCCTTCAGGATATTTGGTGCATTTGTATTATGGCAAAAAATTACGCGACACCGATCTGAGCTGGTTGCATGTTCGTACAGAACGAGCATCTTTCAGTCCGAACCCGGTACCAGAGGACCGTACGATTTCATTTGATACATTGGCAGTGGAACTACCCGTGTATGGCACAAGTGATTTCCGTAATCCGGCTATCCAACTGGAACTTGAGAATGGCTCGACGGTTTCGGAGTTTACGTATACAGGCCATCGATTGGTCAAAGGAAAGACAGCGCTTACTGGTTTGCCAGCAACGTATGTTGAATCCGATGAAGAAGCAGAGACGCTGGTTATTGAGTTGGAAGACCGCGTTGCAGGCATCAAAATCGAGCTTTCCTATACAGCCTTTATGGCATTTAATGCAATTACACGCTCCATGCGTATCGTTAATGAGAGCGCTACCTCAGTGAATGTGGTGCGTGCGCTCAGTTCATCTGTTGATTTTCCGCATGCAGATTATGAATTGTTGCAGTTGTCAGGTGCATGGACAAGGGAACGTGATATCGTTCGCAGACCGCTTGCGTCAGGCCTGCAAGGGATTGAGAGCCGTCGCGGTTCAAGCAGTCACCAGCAGAATCCATTTATTGCGCTGATGACACCAGGCACGGATGAAGACCAAGGTGAAGTTTACGGATTCAGTCTCGTCTATAGTGGCAGTTTCACTGCACAGGCTGAAGTGGATCAGTTCCACACGACCCGTGTGTCACTCGGAATCAATCCGTTCGAGTTCAGCTGGAAGCTGGAGCCGCAAGAAGCGTTCCAGACACCTGAGACGGTTATGGTGTACTCGGCTGCAGGTTTGGACGGCATGTCACAGTCCTACCACGAATTGTATCGGGAGCGTCTTGCGCGTGGTAAGTTCCGTAATGCGGAACGTCCGGTTCTGGTCAATAACTGGGAAGCAACCTACTTTGGATTCAATACAGACAAGATTGAACAGATCGCTCGTGCTGGACAGAAGCTGGGTATTGAGCTGTTTGTCTTGGATGATGGCTGGTTTGGACATCGGGACAGTGACAACTCCTCGCTGGGCGACTGGATTGTAGATAAGAACAAATTGCCACAGGGACTGGATGATCTGGCTAACCGCGTAACAGGTCTGGATATGCAGTTCGGATTATGGTTTGAGCCTGAGATGATCTCACCAGACAGTGAGCTGTACCGAGCGCACCCGGACTGGTGTCTGCATGTGCCAGATCGTCGCCGGACAGAAGGACGTCAACAACTGGTACTCGACTTCTCTCGTCAGGATGTACGTGATGAGATTGTGCGGATGTTAACAGACGTACTTGGTTCTGCACCAATCACTTATGTGAAATGGGACATGAACCGCAATATGACGGAAGTGGGTTCTGCGTTGCTTCCGGCAGATAGACAGCGTGAGACCGCACATCGTTACATGCTCGGACTGTATGACGTTATGGAACGAATCACTTCGGCGTTCCCGAACATTCTCTTCGAAAGCTGTTCAGGTGGTGGTGGCCGCTTCGATCCAGGTATGCTGTATTACATGCCACAGACGTGGACAAGTGATAACACGGATGCTATATCCCGCCTGCGGATTCAATACGGTACGAGTCTTGTATACCCGGTAAGTTCGATGGGATCGCATATCTCAGCGGTACCGAATCATCAGGTCAACCGGATCACTTCGCTTGAGATTCGGGGACATGTTGCGATGTCGGGCAACTTTGGGTACGAGCTGGACCTGACAAAATTCACGGAGGAAGAGAACGACATCGTGAAAGCCCAGGTTGAGCTGTACAAGGAGATTCGTGGAACGGTTCAATATGGAACATTCCGCCGTTTGCTCAGTCCGTTTGAAGGCAATGAGACGGCGTGGATGTTTATTGCACCGGACGGAAGCGAAGCTGTTGTATTCTACTTCCGTGTGCTCTCTGAGCCCAATGCGCCACTTCAGCGCCTGAAGCTGAAAGGATTGGACCCTAATGCGGATTACCGTCTGAAAGGCGGATCAGAGACCTTTACCGGCGATGCCCTCATGTATGGCGGTATTTCGGTAGGCAGCACATCCGGAGACTATCTGAGCGAAATGTTCCGGTTCGAGCGCGTCTAGATAAGTGAACTGCATTTTATTTACACGGATACTACGATGACAGAACAACCTTCCAATCGCTGTTATCCCCAGATTTTTTGATTCCCTTTTCTCAAAGGGAAAATCCGGGGATAAAGGCGAACGCTTTGCTTTTTCAGGTTTTTTCTGTCCTCTCCGTTATCGTGTAAATGAGCAGTTTCACTTATTAGATTGCTATTTTATTTAGAGTTTTAAAAAAAGGAAGGACCGAGGAGCGTCGTGATGACGATTTTCGGTCTTTTTTTGACGTAATGGGGAAGGCTGGAGGATGACATCATTCTGTCAGAACTTGTATGCTTGCGGATTGATGGAAATCTGGACGTGATTCTGTGATAATATAGGGTAGAGTGGAAGAAACAAATGGTTCAACTATACTGTAATTACAGCAGCAAAGCTGCCCTGAAATGATTGTAACGAACGATTCAGGAAGGAAAGAGGGATTTATTTTGTCTGAACAGGAAACGGTTCTGGAACCCAATGAAGAAACAATAAAGGCAGAACGCCATGAACGAATCATCAAACAGGTAGCCAAGGAACTGTCACTGTCCTTGAAACAGGTCCGCACAACGTCGGAGCTTCTGGACGAAGGCAATACGATTCCATTTATCGCCCGCTACCGTAAAGAAATGACTGGAGAGCTGGATGAGAACCAGCTGCGATCGATTGAAGAACGCATTGTTTATCTGCGCAATCTTGAGGATCGCAAATTGGAAGTCATCCGTATTATAGAGGAACAGGGCAAACTGACCGGAGAACTGAAGCAATCCATTACGCAAGCTGTGAAGCTGCAGGAAGTGGAAGACTTGTATCGACCTTACCGTCAGAAGCGGAAAACGCGTGCCAGTGTGGCCAAGGAAAAAGGTCTTGAACCCCTTGCTGTATGGATCTGGGGTCAACCGAAACAAGGAGATGCACTTCAGGAAGCTGCGAAATATATCAATGCTGAACTGGGTGTAGAAGATGCGGAGTCGGCGCTTCAGGGAGCCAAAGACATTCTCGCGGAGAACATCGCAGACGATGCTGCCATTCGTGCCTGGATTCGTCGGTACACCTTGGATCACGGGATGCTGACTTCTGAAGCGAAGGATGCTCAAGAGGAGTCCGTGTACGAGAATTATTATGATTACCGCGAATTAGCCAAAAAAATGCCTCCACACCGTATTCTCGCAATTAATCGCGGTGAACGTGAGAGTATTCTGAAAGTCGGCCTGGACGTACAGGCAGAACCGGCCCATCGCCATATGGAAGGACAGATCATTCGTGGTGCTTCTGCCGTGCAGGATATCCTGCGTGATGTGATTGAAGATGCATACAAGCGGCTGATTGCGCCTTCCATCGAGCGTGAAGTTCGTGGAGAACTTACGGAAAAAGGTGAGAATCAGGCCATATCGGTATTCTCGGCCAATCTGCGTAACCTGTTGCTTCAACCGCCGATTCACGGCAAACGTGTGCTTGGTGTCGATCCTGCCTATCGTACCGGTTGTAAACTGGCTGTAGTAGATGATACGGGCAAACTGCTGGAAGTGGCTGTGACCTACCCAACGCCACCACACAACAAGAAACGTGAGGCTGCGGAAGTATTCCATCGGATGATCAAGCAATATGATATCGGACTGATCGTCATTGGTAATGGTACCGGATCACGTGAGACGGAGCAGTTTGTTGCCGAGATCATTCAGGAGAACGGTGATGAAAGTCTTGTGTATCTGATTGTTAACGAAGCAGGCGCGAGTGTATATTCTGCATCCAAGCTGGCCCAGGAAGAATTCCCTGATCTGGATGTTGCGGAGCGCAGTGCAGCTTCCATTGCTCGCCGGGTACAAGACCCGCTGGCGGAGTTGGTTAAGATTGATCCAAAAGCCATTGGCGTGGGTCAATATCAGCATGACGTATCCCAGAAGATTCTCGAAGAAAGCCTGAAGGCTGTCGTGGAATCCGCAGTTAACCATGTGGGTGTGGATGTGAATACAGCATCACCTTCGTTGCTGTCATATGTTGCCGGAGTTAACGCTACGATTGCCAAAAACATTGTGAAGTACCGTGAAGAAAATGGCCGGTTTACGAACCGCCGTCAGCTTCAGAAGGTGCCACGTCTGGGTGCCAAAACCTATGAGCAGTGCGTAGGATTTATGCGTATTGGTGAGGGAGAGAACCCGCTGGACCGTACACCTATTCACCCTGAGTCTTACAAGGTAGTGGATCAGCTGTTCAAGGAGCTTCAGGTTGCACTGGACAAGCTGGGCAGCAAGGAACTGTCGGTATTACTGTCAGAGCAACAGCCAGAACAATTGGCTGTGAAACTGGACGTAGGTGTGCCTACATTGCGTGACATTCTGGACAGCTTGCAGCGTCCGGGGCGTGACCCGCGTGAAGAAATGCCGTTGCCAATCTTCCGTACAGATGTATTGAAAATTGAGGATCTGGTGGAAGGCATGGAGCTGCAAGGTACGGTTCGGAACGTTATTGATTTTGGTGCCTTTGTTGATATCGGGATCAAGAGTGATGGGCTTGTCCATATTTCACAGCTCAGCAACGGGTATGTTAAACATCCGATGGACGTTGTGTCTGTCGGGGATAATGTAACGGTCTGGGTTATGAGTGTGGATACCAAAAAAGGCCGTGTCGGCCTGACGATGAAGAAGCCTGCTTCTGCGCAACAGTCTTCTTAATAGTAGGATTGGAGAACAGCCTTCCCTAACCAGGAAGGCTGTTTGTTGTCGACAGTAATAGTCCCGTTGTCCGTTCTAATTCCTCTAGTAAGTACGGTGGGCAATATGTGCATTTTCTTAAAGTGCGTGTTCAAAAGGCCATCCTTCGTAATCCGTTGCAGACTTTTATGAAGTACCTCTTAAAGTTCGTTCTCCGCGCTACGTGGTGTGCCATTTGCTGGTTTGTTACGATAAAAGAACCAGCATTCGTTCAGCAACTTGATCTGCCGGCTGTCCTTTTTGTGAAATGCACGCATTAGTTGATTGCAAAGCCATTGAGGCAAGGGTATCTCCTCCTCTTGCATAATTCATCTGTACGTTAGCATATGTGGCAATAGCCTGGACTGTGCGGGATAAGTGGAGGCCTCCGGCAAATCAATCTTGTTCACTCAAAAAAAAGCACAAATCCCAATTCAGGGAAATGTGCTTTTCGTTCTCATCATTATAAAATGATACCAGCGGTGAATTAGAGAGCTTCCATCTCTTCTTCATACCATTGTTCCAATTGGGCCTGAAGAGCCCGGATTTCGGTAAGCAGAGAAATCAAAGGATAATGGCTTTCACGTAGTGCTGCAAAAGATTCTTCAAGCGCATTGATATAATCAAGGCCGCCGATGATAGTAAGATTTTCGTTTAGGAGATCGAGGCTGTCACATTCGGCGATCGCCCAAGGCAGGACAGGGACATCTGTTGCAGTGAGTTTATCAATTTCCTTGTGCAGGCGCAGGTTGAGCGCACTGAGTTGATAGGCGTAATCTGCGGGCATTTCCACGAACTGCAAGTGTTGTTCCTGCTGCAGGATGACATAGCGCATTGTAGGCATAACGAGTAATAATCTCCCCTCATACATTCTACTTGACAGTGTAGCCTACGAAACGGTTAAAATTCAAGTATTATACCGGAAAAACAAATGCTCCGAGGGGGTGCAAGGAGAGGATATCGATGGAAAATGAGGAATTGCAACAATGGATTGAACAGGTATCACTGGATCATTTCGGAGTGCCGTTCACCCATGAAGCGTTGTTTAACAGTCGCCTGACCACAACGGGGGGGCGTTATATGCTGAAAAGTCACCGGATTGAGATCAATCCGCATCAACTCGAAGCCTATGGGAGAGATGAGGTTGAGAAAATCATCAAGCATGAGCTGTGTCACTATCATCTGCATATTCGTGGGCGCGGCTATCAGCATCGTGATCCGGAATTCAAGGCTTTATTGCAGAAGGTTGGCGGCTCGCGTTACTGCCAATCACTTCCTGACGGTAAAGGCAGAAAGCCGCTGCCATATCGTTATAAGCTGGTGTGCAAGAGCTGTGGTACGGAATATTTGCGCAAGCGGAAAATAGATCCTAAGCGTTATCGTTGTGGTCGTTGCGCGGGAAAACTGGGGCTTCACGACATATAGTAATTTTGTTTTGGAGTATAGAGCGGATGGATCTTAAGAAATTTGTAAATCTTTTGTTGGATTTCCTGTCATTTATCTGATGTAAACTGTTCATCAGTCCACATAATTCAGTTTAAATGAAAAGGAGGAGTGACCCTTTGAAGGCCCACAGTGTATTGGTTGTTGATGATGATCCCGATATCAGCAATGCGATCGAAATTTTTTTGCGTAGTGAAGGAATCGGGGTCTACAAGGCGTCGAATGGGGAAGAGGCATTGCAAAAGCTCCAGGCTCATTCTGTTCAGCTCATTATTATGGATATTATGATGCCTGGATTGGATGGACTGCAGACGACACTGGAAATTCGTGAAACCTCTAATGTGCCAATTATAATGTTGTCTGCCAGAACAGAGGATTATGATAAAATCGTAGGTTTGAACATCGGTGCGGATGATTACATAGCCAAGCCATTTAATCCATTGGAACTTATGGCAAGGGTAAAGTCCCAGTTACGACGCTTCACCGGCCTGGGTGCGCAGATACATCAAAGTTCCGAAGATGCAGAACAGGAGATTCAGGTTCGTGGCCTGGTATATAACAAACAGAAGAAAACAATGACCTTGGAAGGAGAAGATGTTAGGCTGACGCCAACCGAATTTCACATACTTAGGCTTTTTATGGAGAATAAGGGCCGGATCTTTGCTATTGATGAAATCTATGAACGTGTATGGAAAGAGCCTGCCTTTCAACCGGAAAATACAGTCGCTGTTCACATCCGCAGAATCCGTGAGAAGATTGAATTTAATCCCAGAGAGCCCAAATATATAAAGGTGGTGTGGGGTATTGGTTACAAACTGGAAGAATAATATGCTGGCTTACGGAGTTCGGATAGCAGCGATGATTTGTTTTACACTGGTGTTTATGAAGCTTGCTTCATTGAGGTATGAGATTCGATTCATTTATAAAGATTGGAATGTATCTGGTGTTATACCTTTGATCCTGCTCTTAGTCATTGGTACGGCGTTACTTGTGACTGCAAATCGTATACCTTTGCCTGAGAATAGCAAATATCGGAAGGTGACAATCTGGTGGAGTGAAAAACTTTCCTTGGATGCACATTTTATTACCTTATGTATAGGGTCCTTTCTACTGTTAAAAGTACTAAACGGGGTGACTTCAGATTATGGGATAACTCCTTACTTTTTCACTCGTCGATGGATAAATGATATTTTTGTTTATTTTATAGGCATGTTCATCGCTGGTCTCGGAGTGTGGTTTGTTGGTGTGCATGTAAGGGGGGCTGTCCGGTATATCGGGAATATGTCCAGCCATAGGCCAATACGAAACGAGATATGGGTATGGAAATGGTACAGTTTGGTGAAAAAGATTTTGGAGCAAGGCGAGCCGACTGACAAAAAAAGAATTCAGCGTTTAATCTTATTATGTATGGTGCAATGTCTTATGCAATTAGCGGTTATTTCTCTCGCGTCCATTAAGTCTTCAATGGTCATTCCATTTGTGTTTTTGACAGTTCTGATTAGTGTTTTCTTGGTATATAGTATGTTTCAACTGATTCATGTGGCGCAGCAACTTACGCAAGCGGCTAAGGAAATGGGAGAAGGCCGGTTCAATGTGCAGTTCCCAGAGCATGTAACAGGCATAATGCAACCATTGGTGACACAGATGAGCGGAATGAGACAAGGGCTCCAGAATGCAATGAAAGAACAGGTTACGAGCCAGCGTATGAAATCCGAGTTGATCGCTAACGTTTCTCATGATCTGAAAACACCTGTAACCTCTTTGGTTAGTTATATCGATCTGCTTAAGCGCGATGAGGGCACAGAGGAGGAGAAGGCTGGATACATTCAAGTTCTGGAGCGGAAAACGCAGCGTCTGTGTTTGTTGGTGGAGGACTTATTTGAAGCAGCGGAAATGGCGAGCGGAGATGTGGAACTTCATTTAAAACAGATAGACATGGGGGAGTTAATTCGACAGGCTGTAGCAGAATATAGTGATTCGTTCGAGCAGGCAGAGTTACAGATAAGGATTCGAGAGGAGACTGAGCCTGTATACGCAATGGTGGACGGCAGCCGGATGTGGCGTGTTATGGAGAATATGTTGGGAAACGTTTTGAAATATGGTCTGCCCCAATCCAGAGTCTATATTGAACTGATCGAACAAGGAAATCAATTGGAGTTTACGATCAAAAATGTATCCGCATACGAGATGGAATTCTCATCGGATGAGATTTTTGAACGTTTTAAGCGTGGGGACCGTTCCCGTTCAACGGAGGGTTCAGGTCTAGGCTTGTCCATCGCCAGAAGCATTGTTGAATTGCATGAAGGTTCTATGGGAATACAAGTGGATGGAGACGTATTCAAAGTAAGTGTTTGCCTTCCACGAGTAGACAGGGACATGATCCAAAATACTACCCAACTGGCGATGATCTCTTCCTTCTGAGAGGAAGAAAGCAATACAATTAGGAAATCTTGACAGGTCTGTTGACTTGGATTATTAATCATGATAGATTAATCTTATTCAAGTTAATTTTCCCTGATAGCTCAGTTGGTAGAGCACTCGACTGTTAATCGAGTTGTCACAGGTTCGAGCCCTGTTCGGGGAGCCATTTCTTGGAGAGATACCCAAGTGGCTATAAGGGGACCCTCTGCTAAGGGGTTAGACTGCGTAAGCGGTGCGAGGGTTCGAATCCCTCTCTCTCCGTTCTGAATTAAACTTCTCTGCAAAGGGATGAGAACCCTAAAGGTTCGTCGGAGCATAAGCTTCGTTAGCAATACTTCGCAGTCTCGAACGAAGTGAGAGTACTCCTCTTTCTCCGTTCTGATTGCACAAAAAATCCTCTTCACATTAGACCGGTTAACGGTCAGTGTGAAGGGGATTTTTTGCGTTTACTGATCTTTGGTTATCCCTTGTATATGCTTCTGCTTAAAGTGTGATGCTCAACACCTCGTATAAACCTTTCTTGCCTGCTTCCGTTACTTCGACAGAGCGACTTCCTGTTTTTTGACGAATCCAGTCCAGTTCCGCTAATCGATGTCTGAGTTGTTCCCCAAGCATACCTGAGAGATGATGACGGCGTTCGCTCCAATCCAGACATTTGCGAGCGATGGCACGGCGTGATCCCGGCTTCATCTGAAGTTCAATTCCAAACGTAGTGAACCACTGTATTCCTTTCTCTGTAACTTGATAATCCTTGCTGTGTGCCTCTTCGGGGTCTGAAAGATACCCCTTTTGTACTAAGGCTTCACAAAGCGAGATTCCCAATTTCCCGGCCAGATGACCATAACAGGTCCGTGCATGACTCAGTTGTTGAAGCTGATCGGATTGTTTGAGAGAGCGGATCTGTACAGGCGGAGCAATACTGGCCATGCTTTCAATCAGATTAGCAATTTCTTTGTTTGCAAGACGGTAGTATCGGTGGCGTCCTTGTTGTTCAACTTCGAGTAATCCTCCCTCTACGAGTTTAGCTAGATGGCTGCTTGCCGTCTGGGGAGTGACACTTGCCATATGAGCAAGCTCTCCTGCAGGCAACGCACGGCCATCAAGTAAGGATGACAGAAAAATAGCGCGGCTTGGATCAGCGATTAACGACGCAATAACAGTAATATTCGGATATACATTCATACTTCGATCATACCTGAACTATTACTGTATTACAATCGAGTTGTATCGTCCCATATGGGTCAGATTGAGCTTATAAATTATTGGAATGGGAACAGGAGAGGTACAGGATGAAAAAGATAACGAAACAGGACTTTGCTACAGAGCAGTTGTCCGCGAGTCCAGAAGTGATTCAACATGAGACGATGAATCCCAGTATTTTATATTATGGTACGCCTGTAGTGCTGCTAAGCACATTAAATGAGGATGGATCAACCAACCTGTCACCATTATCCTCGTCTTGGGCACTGGGGGATTGTCTGGTTCTCGGTCTAGGGACACAGGGCAAAGCCTATGAAAATCTGAGTCGACACCCGGAGTGTGTGATTAATTTACCAGATGCGACCATGTGGAGACAGGTTGAGGCATTGGGTCGTTATACGGGAGTTAACCCGGTTCCTGAGGAGAAAAGGCAGATGGGCTATGAATATTGTCATGATAAATTCACTGTAGCTGGACTGACATCCGAATGCTCGGTTCAGGTGGCTCCAGATAAAATAGTTGAATGTCCGCTCCAGATTGAAGCGGCTGTACAACACATACGTATTCCCGAACATACACCGTTCATGGCGATTGTGGAAGTGAAAGCGTTGAAGGTGCACGCGCACACAAGACTAATATCTGGACCGAACAAAATTAATCCGGAGGAATGGCATCCGCTGATATATAATTTCAGACATTATTTCGGATTGGGCAAGAGACAAGGGGAAAATTTCCGGGCAGAGAATTGACCTGAGTGGAGGCTTTTTATTATATAAGATGAATTAATCATTTACACGATAACGGAGAGGACAGAAAAAACCTGAAAAAGCGAAGCGCTCGCCTTTATCACCGGATTTTCCCTTGAGAAAAGGGAATCGAAAAAATCTGGGGATAACAGCGATTGGAAGGTTGTTCTGTCATCGTAGTGCCAGTGTAAATAATCTTTAGTTCAACTTATATAGTCATGTAAAGATTGGGTAATAGTAAAGATAGACTCATGTAAGCATATACATAATGAAAGAGGTGATGTGCATGGAAGTGGAATATTTGATGCGTGTACTCATAGCTGGAATATGTGGTGTGCTAATCGGATATGAGCGCAAGAATCGAATGAAAGAAGCGGGAATCCGTACTCATTTTGTGGTCGCCGTTGGTGCTGCCCTGATGATGATTGTATCGAAATACGGATTCCAGGATCAGGCTGGCTGGGACAATCTGTCCCTTGACCCTTCAAGGATCGCTGCACAAGTTGTTAGTGGTGTGGGGTTCATTGGAGCGGGCATGATCTTCACACAGCGTCACACGGTCAGGGGATTGACCACAGCGGCTGGCATATGGGCTACGGCAGGCATGGGACTTGCTGTGGGTTCAGGTCTGTATTGGACGGGTGCGGGCGTGACACTGCTTATTGTCGTGGCACAGATGTTACTGCATAGACCTACACGCTGGCTGGTATCCGCTCGAACAGAGACGTTAACCATCCATCTGCAAAATGAGGGAGAGGCCCTGAAGACTGTTTTGGCACTGCTGGGACAGGAGAAGATCCCGGTCATCGGATTTAAGACTGAACAGCAAACAAGCACAGACTCCGTGGAAGAGACTGTGCTTGAGTTCACGTTGCAACTACCGGGTTCATACCGGGGCGAGCAACTGATTATTTTGTTACAGGACGTGCCTCACGTTCGATCTGCGGAGTTAAAATGAAGAGAACCTGCATGGATCAACAGGTGATCATGCAGGTTCAGTACTTAATTCAGTATGGGTCCAATTACTGACCTTCCCCGACAATCGTTTCTGGGCGGGATACCGGTTTACCTTCAAGCAGGCACTCGATGGCATGGGCAACACCATGCTCCACATTGGTCAGCGTTATGGCTTTGGCTAATGCCTGGATTTCGGGTTCGCCATTACCCATGGCGATGCCGAGTCCTGCCATTTTTAACATGGAGACATCGTTGAAGTTATCGCCAATAGCTACGGTATCCTCCATGGATATGTTCAGGTGAGCCGCCAGTTTGGTTAGGGCATTACCTTTGGATACGTCCGGGTGCTGCATTTCGAAGTTATGCTCAAAGGATACAACCATGGCGACATCGGATCGGGAAGCAAAGTATTCTCGTCCTGTCTTTACTTTGTCCGGATTCATGGAGAAGGCCATAATATTATAGATGTAGGCTTCTGCCGGAATTTCCAGATGGCTGTTTACGCGGTGGTAGTCTTTTTTGTCATAGTGTTTCTTGATGGAGCGAATCATGCGTGCGATGTCCTCACCAGGGTTCGAACCAAGAACACGTTCCATCTCGGCGAGCAAGGTCTCATGACTGCTACGCGGGGCATAGATGCCTTGTTGCGTTGAAGCCTCATAATAGACATCATGATCTTCCAGCCACTGCATGACGGAAGCTGCTGTGTCACGCTCGAGCGGAAGATGGAATAAACGTTCACCGTCTGCATCATGAATTGTCGCTCCGTTGGAGCCGATAATCGGGGTTTTGATTCCACCTTCGCGGCTGATGGTCACAACATCGGAATAGACACGTCCTGTTGCAATGGTAACTTTCATACCGGATTGCTGGGCCTTTTGGATGGCTGCGGCATTCTCCGGGCTAATCTGGCTATCTATGTTCAACAAAGTTCCATCTAAATCTGTGGCAAATAATTTCATATATTTACAACTCCTTATCATCTGTAGGTTCAGGAATGAGAATCTCAACCTGTTGTTCGGCTAGAAAAACAAGCCATTCTTTGGTTGGCCATTGATCCGTAATCAATACATCCACCAACGACCAGTCGGCAAAACGATAACCATAACGTCTATCAAACTTGGATTGATCTGCAAGAACAACAACTTTCTTGGCAGCTTTCATCATTTGGTGTTTAATTTTCCCTTCCTCTTCGGAAGCACTGAAGCCATCCATGGTGATACCGCCAATTCCGATAAAGGCTTTATCTACATAATAGTGGGAGAGGGTCTCGATAACAGAGGTACCGTAGACATAACGTTGTTCCTTATCTACTTTGCCTCCGAGCAAACGAATCTGGACAGCAGTGTGATTGGAGAGAAGATCAGCGGAATGAATCGAATTGGTAATGACGGTACAGGATTTGCCGTTTAAGTTCTCGGCACAGGCCTGCACAGTCGTGGAAGAGTCCAGAATAATGATCTCGCCTTGCCTTACAATGGCCGCAGCGAGTTTGCCGATGGCCCTCTTTTCCTCAGATACATCGAGTAAACGGTCTTTGTAGGATCTGAATTCTTGCGGAGGAGGGGGGAGAATCGCGCCGCCACGTGTTCGGATAATGGCATCCTGTTCCTCAAGCTTAATCAGATCCCTGCGTGCAGTATCCCGTGATACATCAAACAAGGCGACAATATCATCGGCTGAGATGCGATTGTGTTTGCGTAGATGTTCAACAATGAGCTGCATTCGTTCTTCTTGAAACAAACATGTCACCTCCGAGTGTATGGATGACCGTACTTATACTGATACTTTAATTATAAGTATTCTTAATATGATTTGCAATATTATAAGTGAACGTAAGTTTTTATAAGTGTTTTGATAGATGGTTTACATTGTTCCTGCACGGGGATGACATTGGCATGAACGGGAGGTGGCTAATAACGGGGCTCTGAAGAAGAGTATGCAATGGGCAAAAAGGCTTGAAAAATAAATTTTAAAAAAAGTATTGCAAGTTCAAATTGTCCTGTGGTATACTCATTCTTGTCGCCAAGAAAGACAACTTGTTATTAAGGCCCGTTGGTCAAGGGGTTAAGACACCTCCCTTTCACGGAGGTAACAGGGGTTCGAATCCCCTACGGGTCATATCTTCACCACCTCATGAGATCTACATTTTCGATGAGTAATCCTCAAAGTCATTGCTCTTATAGACAAAAATGAAGCATGGCACATCCGGTGAAGTTTACAGCAAGAGCCATTAGCTCAGTTGGTAGAGCACCTGACTTTTAATCAGGGTGTCGAAGGTTCGAGCCCTTCATGGCTCACCATTTTTACAATTGAATATGCGGTCGTGGTGGAATGGCAGACACGCTATCTTGAGGGGGTAGTGGGTGTATACCCGTGGAGGTTCGAGTCCTCTCGACCGCATCACAGCAACAACATAAGATAGACTTCTATGATCATTCATGGGAGTCTATCTTTGTGTTATACGATATATCTCATCCTATTCCAGGCATATAAAGGCTGAGCATTCAGGAATAATGTGGTATAATTCAAGCAGATGAGTTGATTATTACGGTTGGAAGGCGGTTCTTGTATGCAGTCGATCTATGAGCGAATTGAACACCTGATTGCCGAACGAGGAATGACCAAGAAGGCTTTCTGCCAACAGCTGAAGATTAGCACAGGCAATCTGGGTGATTGGAAACGTGGCAAGTCTATTCCGAGTACGAATAAATTAATTGAGATTGCTTCGTTTTTTGATGTGAGCCTTGACTGGCTCATGATTGGACGTCCATCGAAGGAAGCGATGGTTCGGGAAAAACGGGAGGATTATTTTTTTGACGTTTTGCGGCAATTGAATTGCCAAGAAAGTGAATTATCGACTGTGGAACAGTCTTTTATCAGCGAATATATTGAGTTCACCCGTTACCGTAAATCCAAGGAAAGTAAGGATGCTGGCGATTATCGCTATAAACCTGAGAACAAATCAGAGAACGATTCTGAGGAAAACGAAGCGTAAGTGATATGAGCAGCATCCATAGACTGAATGTACAAAAACCTCTGGACTAATCCGAACACACTCGGAGACAGTTCAGAGGTTTTTTGGTGTTAACTACGCTTGATGTCCTTATTTACGAAAGACAAGAGTTTCTTTGCCCAGCAGATGTGGGCGGAGTGTGTTCCAGATCTGAAGACATTGCTCCTGAAGTTCCCAGGCTGCCATGCCGAGGAGTCGAACACCGATTCCACCTGATGCCAGCAAACTTGCGCCTGCGAGCATTCGTCCATCTGGTGGCAGCACAGATCTGACTTGCTCCAACTCCGCAGTACCAAGCCCTGGGGCAATCATCCATAACGCAGCGGTATGTGTGTAGTGAAGGAGAGACGCTGAGTGTTTGGGATCATCGGTATCCGGTTCGAGTCCGAATCGATCCCAGACAGCCAGTTGTTCACCTTGCCATATCTCCGTCAAGCTGCGGTAACGCTCGAATTGGAACGCTTCTCCCCGATGAATCCGTCCGGCAGACCAGATATCTGCATAGGCCAGGATTGCCTGTTCTTCCAGCTCAAAGGTTACAGTGAGCGAAGAAGAACTTCCCTTGAAAGGGATGACGCATTCAGGGAAGTATTCCAGCGTGGCCCCTTTTCCCAACCGAAAGTGATGATTAACGGATGAGGGAATGGAAGGTGTAGGATGGAGTCTGGTAGCAGATGTGCTACTCAGCATGACATGGGTGCCTTCACCTAATTCCCACTCGGAATAATAATGATCCCCGTTAAGGACTCCGGGCGAGACGTCTGACGTGTACATACATAATTCGGTTCCGCCTCCGGGAGGTCGAAAGGATCGGCTAAACCGGAGTGGTGCGCTGTAATAACGATCAGTCATGACAGTCCGGTCGCCTTGAAAGGCAAAGGTGGCCCGAAGCTCGCTGCGGCGTGTGACGGGTGCACCTGCACTTTCATTCCTAGTTATCTCTGTTCCCGTGGGGACAGAAGATGAATTAATGCGAGTGAGTGCCATGTTCATGGCTGTGTGAATGCAGATGTGCAGCGGAAGCATCGTCATCCATGTATTGATGTTCAAGCCAGTGGACAATCTCGGATACACCTTCACCGCTCATTAGATTAGACATGACATAAGGTCGGCCTTCGCGTACCCGTTCGGTATCATTTTTCATAACTTCCAGACTTGCGCCAACGTAAGGGGCGAGGTCGGTTTTGTTGATTAACAACAGATCTGAACGCGTGATACCGGGACCGCCTTTGCGAGGGAGTTTCTCTCCTTGGGCAACGTCGATAATGTATATGAACACATCAGCGAGTTCCGGACTGAATGCAGCGGAGAGATTGTCGCCGCCGCTCTCGATGAAGATCAGTTGCAGATCCGGGAAGCGTTCGATCAACTCGTCAACCGCTTCGAAATTCATGGAGGCATCCTCACGAATAGCCGTGTGCGGGCATCCGCCTGTCTCGACGCCAATAATACGCTCTGGTGCCAGTGCGTTCTGACGCAGCAAAATCTCGGCATCTTCCTTGGTATAAATGTCATTGGTGATGACAGCAAGACTATAACGTGTACGCAGTGCCTTGGATAGCTTCTCCACAAGGGCTGTTTTACCTGAACCTACCGGTCCACCAATTCCAATTCGCATCGGACGACTCCGATCAAATGCCTTACGTTCCCACTCCGGATGATGCGTATGATTAGCTCCTCCACACATAACAATTCCTCCTAAGTTAGATAAAAGTTGTAGTTAAGACATAAACAGCCGCGCGGGTAAGGTCTCATGCCGCATGGCGTAGATTTCCTGGGCGATTCCGAAGCTGTGCATATCTTCGGGGTCATTGTCTCGAATGAGAGCCCATTCCGCTTCGATATTATCAAGCAGTTTCTGAATCAACATCTGCGCTTCGGTTTGTCCGATGGGCAACAGGCGAAGTGCGCTGTTCACATAAGCGTTCACCGAGGTATACAGATGCCCGGTAACGGCTTCATCCAATTTAATCTCCAATTGATAGTTGATATAACCGTGAATGGTCGTGATGCCACAATACGCACCGTATTCCCGTATGGCCTCATCAATCAGGGAAAAGTCCATCCATGGATAGAGTGAACGGGCCAGCTTGAGCAGTCTCTTTCCCATCTTGTGGCCGCTTTCCCTGAGTTCCCGAGGGGAGCGCTGGGCGTGGACACGTTTGTCATACAGGGCAAGAAGAGCGGCATCTTGCTGTTTTATCGCCTGATAGACGCCTTTGATGGCAAGACCATCTAGTCGTACAAGACTGGAGTGAAGCTGGCTGCGAATAAACTGTTCAAGCTGCGCGGTATTTTGCACGGTGCCATCATGCGTGTAAGCTTCCAAACCGAAGGAATGGGAGAAACCACCGATGGGCAGGGCCGAATCCAGCAGCTGAACATAACGGAGTAGCTTCGTGCCACTGTTCATCATGAGTGCCCCCTTATCAGCTAATCCGTATTCCTATCAGAACATAAAGTACCGCTGTGCCATAGGCAACTCGTCTGCGGGTTCGCAGGTGAGAAGCTCGCCGTCGGCGCGTACCTCGTAGGTTTCGGGATCGACTTCAATGACAGGGGTGACGTCGTTATGAATCATGTCTTTTTTGCTTACTGAGCGACAGCCTTTAACGGGTTCAACCCGCTTTTTCAGGCCCAATGACTCTTTGATCCCTGCTTCTGCTGCGGCTTGGGAGACAAATGTGATCGATCCGCTGGCAATGGCGCTACCATAGGCTCCGAACATCGGTCTGCCAAATACCGGCTGAGGTGTCGGGATGGACGCATTGGGATCACCCATCTGGGCAAATGTGATCATGCCACCCTTAATGACAATCTCGGGTTTAACACCGAAGTAAGCCGGTTTCCATATGATTAGATCTGCCAGCTTGCCAACTTCCACCGAACCGACGAGATGACCGATTCCGTGAGCGATAGCTGGATTGATAGTGTACTTGGCGACATATCGCTTGATCCGATCGTTATCGGAGGGAGAATTCGGGTTGAGCTCAAGTTTGCCGCGCTGTTTTTTCATTTTGTCGGCTGTCTGCCAGGTGCGGATAATGACTTCGCCCACTCGGCCCATGGCTTGAGAATCGGAACTGATGATGCTGAACACGCCAAGATCATGTAAAATGTCTTCGGCTGCGATTGTCTCTGGACGAATCCGTGAATCGGCAAAAGCTACATCTTCCGGGATGGAAGGGTCCAGATGGTGACACACCATCAACATATCAAGGTGCTCTTCTACGGTGTTGCGTGTGTATGGTCGTGTTGGGTTGGTTGATGAGGGGATAACGTAGGACTCCCCAGCGGCCCGGATAATATCCGGTGCGTGTCCGCCACCAGCGCCTTCCGTATGGTACGTGTGGATCGTCCGGCCGTTGATTGCAGCCAGGGTGTTTTCGAGAAATCCGGTTTCGTTCAATGTATCGGTATGGATAGCCACTTGAACATCATGTTCCCCGGCGGCAGTCAGACAAGCGTCGATAGCGCTCGGGGTAGTGCCCCAATCTTCATGTAGCTTCAGGCCGATTACCCCAGCTTCAATCTGTTCAATTAAAGGTGCGGTACTGGAACTGTTGCCTTTGCCAAGGTAACCGATGTTCATGGGAAAAGCTTCTGCGGACTCCAGCATCCGGTGGATGTGCCAGGCTCCTGGTGTGCAGGTGGTGGCTTTGGTTCCTGTTGCTGGTCCTGTTCCCCCGCCGATCATGGTCGTGACCCCGGAGGATAACGCAGTCTGAATCTGCTGTGGGCAGATGAAATGAATATGGGTATCAATGCCGCCAGCGGTTACAATCATGCCTTCACCGGCGATGATTTCGGTGGAAGCACCGATGACCAGTGCGGGATGAACACCATCCATTGTATCCGGGTTACCGGATTTGCCAATGGCGCAGATGTGACCATCTCGAATGCCGATATCCGCTTTTACAATGCCCCAATGATCGATAATGATAGCGTTAGTGATGACAGTATCAGGGGTGCCGTCGCTTCGCAGAGCAGTGGTAGACTGGCCCATCCCGTCGCGGATAACCTTGCCGCCCCCAAACTTGCTCTCATCTCCATATACGGCATAATCATGTTCAATCTCTGCCCATAGTTCGGTATCCGCAAGTCTTACGGCATCGCCGGTTGTTGGTCCAAACATGGACGCGTATTGTTCACGGCTCATTCGTTTCATGAAGGTTCACCTCCATCTTGTATGGGAGGGGAGAACGTCTTCAGGAATGCCTCCAGTTTCACTGGATCGGGGGCTTGATCCGCAGAGCCTTCGGTTAATCCGTTGAACCCGTGAATCTGGCGTTTGCCGCCAAAGGTTGTGAGTTCAACCGGTTTCTCTTCACCGGGTTCGAAGCGAACTGCGGTGCCTGCCGGAATGTGCAGGCGATGTCCAAAAGCTGACGTGCGATCAAAGTCCAGTGCTGCATTAACTTCATAGAAGTGAACGTGAGAGCCAACTTGGACGGGGCGGTCGCCGCGGTTAAGGACAAGGAGTCGTAGGGTTAAACGATCCGGATGACAGATGATGTCGTCATCTGGCTTCAAACGGTATTCACCAGGAATCATGGTTTCTCCTGCCTTTCTCAGCGTATAGGTTCATGTACAGTAACCAGTTTTGTGCCGTCAGGAAATGTGGCTTCTACCTGTACTTCAGGAATCATATCGGGAACACCATCCATACAGTCTTCACGTGTCAGGATGGTGCCTCCGTATCTCATTAATTCGGCAACACTCATTCCATCCCGTGCTCGTTCCATCAGTTCGGAGGTCAACAAGGCGATGGCTTCGGGAACATTCAACTTGAGTCCGCGTGCTCTTCGTTCACGGGCGAGGTTAGCGGCCACGGTAATCAGGAGTTTTTCCTTTTCCTGCTCAGTCCAGTGCAAGGCAATCCGACCTTTCGCTTATAATGTCTGATATGTTCATGGATCATATTGTATGTTAAATATACTCACACAGGGTGAATCCTTTGTCAATAAGCTTCAAGGCATATTAGCAGTATGCATGAAACGAGTAGGCATGAAATAAAATTATGTAAGCTATATTGACATGAAGAGAGGAACCCTCCATAATTTGGATCAACGAACATTTCGGACGCAAATGACCTTAATGTTCGTCAATAGACTAAAAAAAGGGAGTGTAGGCTATTGAAGAAGAGGTCGGTCAAGTTATGGAGTATTTTGCTGGGTGCGGTCATTGTGATGACAGGATGTGTGGAGGGCACTGCGCCTCCTGAAGCTTCGGGTTCAGGTGGTACAGGAGAGCCGGCTGCATCCGGTGAACCGATTAAAGTTGGCATTCTTCACTCTCTCAGCGGAACGATGGCGATCAGTGAAGTATCTGTTAAAGATGCGGAGATGCTTGCCATTGAAGAGATCAACGCCGCGGGCGGAGTTTTGGGTAAACAGATTGAACCTGTAATTGAGGATGGCGCTTCGGATTGGCCTACTTTTGCGGAGAAGGCTGGAAAGTTACTGCAACAGGATAAGGTCGCTGCTGTATTTGGTGGATGGACCTCTGCAAGTCGGAAGGCTATGCTCCCGGTGTTTGAACAGAATAAAGGTTTATTGTTTTACCCGGTGCAATATGAGGGATTGGAATCGTCGCCAAATATTTTTTATACAGGAGCAACAACCAATCAACAGATCGTTCCATCCGTAACCTGGTTACTGGAGAACAGGGGCAAGACGTTTTATCTGCTCGGTTCAGATTATGTATTCCCAAAAACGGCCAATCAGGTCATTAAGGCACAACTCGCAGCAGAAGGCGGCCAAGTAGTGGGTGAAGAATACACACCGCTGGGCCATACCGATTACAGTACGATCATTAGCAAAATCAAAGCTGCGAAGCCGGATATTGTATACAATACGCTGAACGGAGATAGCAATGTGGCCTTCTTCAAACAATTGAAGGATGCCGGAATCTCCTCGGATCAGATGACGACCCTCTCGGTAAGTGTGGCGGAGGAAGAAATCCGTGGTATTGGCGCAGACGTATTGAAGGGGCACCTGGCTTCGTGGAATTATTATCAGACAACGGATACACCTGAAAATGCTACATTTGTTGCCAAGTATAAAGAAAAATACGGTGCTGATCGAGTGACAGCTGATCCGATTGAAGCGGGATATGTGGCGGTTTATCTCTGGAAGGCGGCGGTGGAAAAAGCAGGATCAACCGACGTGGAGAAGGTGAAGGCAGCTGCCAAGGGTCTGGAGTTTGATGCTCCGGAAGGTAAGGTAACCGTGGATGGAGAGAATCAGCATATCTACAAAACCGTACGGATCGGTGAGGTGCAGGAGGATGGGCAGTTCAAGGAATTGTGGAATTCTGGTGAGCCTGTCAAGCCGGACCCTTATCTGAAAACGTATGAATGGGGAGCAACCCTCAGCGCTAAATAACATAGAAACCTCGCAATAAAACAGGCAACTCGCTTCAAAGCAGCTGAAACATAAACGAGGGTGTGACAACACATCCTCTTACCGTATCGCGGTAAAGCGTTACTGTGATGTGAAAAATGTTACTGCCGCTAATTGAATTCATGTGAAATATCGAGAGTCACGGTATGGAGGAGGGGATAGCGATGGATATGTTTATCCTGCAGATGTTCAATGGCCTGAGTATCAGTTCAATTCTGTTGTTGATTGCATTGGGGCTTGCAGTAACGTTTGGGCTGATGAATGTCATCAATATGGCTCACGGTGAACTGATCATGATCGGTGCATATGCGACGTATGTAACACAAAATCTGTTCATGTCCTATGCTCCAGCAACGTGGTTTGGTGCCTATTTTGTTGTGGCTCTGCCGATTGCGTTCATTGTAGCGGCTCTAATTGGCTGGTTGCTTGAAGTGGTTCTGATCAGGCATCTGTATGGCAGGCCGCTTGATAGTCTGCTTGCGACATGGGGTGTAGGCATGATGCTGCAACAACTGGCCCGTACGATATTCGGAGCGCCAAACGTGGGAGTATCCAGTCCGGCTTGGCTCAATGGGGGATTGGCGATCTCGGATGGTATTGTATTTCCGTATAAACGAATTTTCATTATCGCACTGGTTGCGGTTGTGCTGCTGTGTATGTATCTCTATATCTATCGAACATCTTCCGGAAGACGAATGAGGGCTGTGATGCAGAATCGGAGTATGGCGGGGTGTCTTGGGATTTCGACCCGGCGGGTGGATGGCATGACCTTTGCGATTGGTTCGGGCATTGCCGGAATTGCTGGCTGTGCATTAACGCTCATTGGTCCGATTGGTCCTTCGCTTGGTACGTATTATATTGTGGATGCGTTCATGGTCGTTGTTCTGGGTGGCGTTGGGAAATTGGTTGGAACCGTGTGTGGTGCATTGGGGATTGGTATGTTCAACACGCTGTTCGAAACCTATACCTCGGCCTCCATTGGCAAGGTGCTTGTGTTTGTATGTATCGTTGCTTTCCTGCAATGGAAACCACGCGGATTGGTCGCGATGCGCACACGGAGTCTCGATTAACGTGAAAAAGGGGGTTAGTTCATGTCGGCATTACTCAAGACTGGCAGTCTGAAAATGAGAATCATCTGGGCGGTTGTACTGATCATGATGTGTCTTGCTCCACTAATCTCCACGGAGTTTCGTCTGAGTCTGTTAGCCAAGTTTTTGGCGCTGGCAATCCTGGCCATCGGTCTCGATCTGATCTGGGGATATGGGGGTGTGCTAAGTCTTGGGCATGGGGTGTTCTTTGGTCTGGGTGGGTACGCGATGGCGATGTATCTGAAGCTTCAGGCTAGTGGAGCAACGCTTCCTGACTTCATGGGATGGAGTGGTCTCAGTGGTCTGCCGTGGTTCTGGGAACCATTTCGCTCTTTCCCGGTGGCGCTGTTATTGGGGATAGCCCTTCCGGCATTGCTTGCCTTTGCTCTGGGGTGGTTTACGTTCCGCAACCGGATCACCGGTGTTTATTTTACCATCCTGACTCAAGCTTTGGTTCTTATTATGGTAACACTCTTTGTTGGTAAACAGGAATGGACGGGTGGGACAAATGGCATCACCGGATATAATTCGATCTTTGGTTTTACACTTCATTCCGCTGGAACGACGATTGCTCTCTACTATATAACGCTTGCTGTTCTGGTGATTGCGTATGTGCTCTGTCGTCGAATGGTGAACAGTCGGTTCGGCCAAGTGCTCGAAGCTGCGCGTGATGGAGAGAATCGGGTGCGATTCCTCGGATATGATCCGGCAGGCTATAAAACGCTGGCTTTTGCTTTTTCCGGTGCGCTTGCAGGCATCGCGGGCATGTTGTTTGTTCTTCAGGTGGGTATTATCTCGCCATCGATGATGGGGATTGTACCCTCCATTGAGATGGTCCTGTGGGTTGCATTGGGTGGTCGCGGTACGCTTATTGGAGCGGTCATCGGAGCGGTGGTGCTGAATGCAGCCAAAACAGGCATAAGTGAGGCTTACCCTGAAGGGTGGCTGTTTGTCATTGGTGGGCTTTTTGTAACGGTAGTTTTGTTCATGCCAAACGGTATTGTAGGTGTATATCGTCATGTCGTTCGCTTGCTGAAGCGGAGAGGAGAGAGTGCGCATGTCCAAGTCACTCGGGAAAAACCTAAAGTCTACTGAGGAATCAGCGGTGTTGTTAGCCGAGGATATTACGGTGGCTTTTGGTGGGTTCGTTGCTGTCAAAGGCATGAATCTGAAGCTGCATGAACATGACCTGCATTTTCTGATCGGACCCAATGGTGCAGGGAAAACAACGATGCTGGATGTGATATGTGGCAAAACAAAACCCGTGTCCGGCTCGGTGAAGATGGCGGATGGCACAGAATTAACACGACTGAAGGAGCACCAGATTGTTCGCAAAGGTGTGGGACGAAAATTCCAGGCGCCATCGATCTTTGCAGGTCTGACGGTGCAGGAGAATCTGACGCTGGCGGCGGAGACTCGCCGTTCCCCTTTGCAAGCCATCGGTATTCGTCGATATGGGAAAATGAGTGCTGCCATGGAGCATGTTACCCTCCAGATTGGTCTGCAAGACCGCGTTGATGCTCGTGCAGGAGCGTTATCACATGGGGAGAAGCAGTGGCTGGAGATTGGCATGTTGCTTCTGCAGGAGCCACGGGTGTTGTTGCTGGACGAACCAGCCGCAGGCATGACGGATGAAGAAACACACAAGACCGGGCGACTTCTGCAAGAGATTGCGCGTGAGCGCTCGGTTGTGGTGGTGGAGCATGATATGGAGTTTGTGCGAGAGTTCGCAGCCAAGGTAACGGTGATGCATGAAGGGAAACTGCTGAAGGAAGGTACGATGGCGGAGGTACAGGCAGACCCGAAAGTGGCAGAAGTGTATCTGGGCAAAAGGAGGGATGACCATGCTGTCGTTGCAACGAATTGAATCCGGCTACGGGGAAAGCAATGTGCTTCGTGGTGTGAACCTGGATGTACAGCCCGGACAGGTGGTGTGTCTGATGGGCCGTAACGGTGTGGGGAAAACAACGTTGATGAAAACATTAATGGGGCTGCTCAAATCACGTAAGGGTAGTATTCAGTGGCAAAATCAGGAGTTATCCACCTTGGACACAGCCAAGCGGGCAAGGGCAGGGATTGGTTATGTACCGCAGGGGCGGGAGATTTTCCCGCAACTTACGGTGAAAGAAAACTTATTGCTCGGTCTGGAGACAAGTGCACCGGGAGTAAAAACGTTCCCGGAGGATGTACTGGCGATGTTCCCAGTGCTTGCTACGATGTATGGACGGCAGGGCGGGGATCTGAGTGGTGGACAGCAGCAGCAGTTGGCATTCGCCCGGGCATTGGCTTCGCGTCCAGGGTTGTTGCTACTGGATGAGCCGACAGAAGGCATCCAGCCTTCTATCGTGGAGGACATTCGGCAGGTAATTTTGCAGCTCAAGGCAAAGGGGAACCTCTCGGTTTTGCTGGTAGAGCAGAGTATTGATTTTGTGCGAAGTGCCGCAGATTACATTTATATCATGGACAAAGGAATCATAACCCTGCATGGGACACCGCAAGAGTTGGATATGTCGCAGTTTGAACATCATCTCTCCGTATAGTTGTAGTTAGTCGGCGAGTGGAGAAAGGTTTCAGGAACGCTTGTCCAGGATATTCGAGTATTTCGGATATAACCGCCGGATGCATTCCGGACAGATGTCATGGGTGAATTCGGCGTGGGTATGCTTCTCCAGATAACTCTCAACGGAGTTCCAGTGTTCCTCTTCGTCCTTGATTTGTTTGCAGACGGCGCAAATAGGCAGCAGTCCGCGCAATGTGCGCACTTCAGACAATGCCTTCTTCAATTGGTGTTCTGTCTTTCTTTGTTCGGTAATATCCATGTGTGCAATTAAAGCGAGATCGGTATCCAGAATTGAATTTGCATAAGATAGAGGGGTGAGTTCTACACGAAACCACCTCTTTTCGTTGTATACAGTATACACGCAGATGTCATATGTATGATTTCGATTAAAGGGTATTCCGCGTTCTTTCAAATTCTGTGCGACAAGTGCCATGTTAGCGTTCTTGCCTCGTTTTGCCCAGGCTTCCGTCAGATGCAGGTAATGTCTATGACTACTGTGTATATCCGGGTTTGGTGAGCATTGACCAAGTCCCTGTTGCCAGGCACGGTTACAACTTTGGATAATCCAATTGTCATCAACGATGATGAGCTGGTGACGTATGGACTGGAACGACAGCCTCTCCAGATCGGATGTAACATGTCTCATGGATGAGACCCTCCTTTGGCAGAAATCTTATCTCAGTTCATCTGGAATATCCAAAATATCAGCGACCAGGTGCCTGAATCGGGTTGCTTTGCGTGTGCCATGAATAAGATTGGATAAACGATAGGGTGGGATGCCATGCTGTTCACAAAAGGTCTTCTGGTCCACTTGAAGTTCGGTTAGCCGTCGTTTGATGGCCCATCCGAACGGAGTAACTGGTTTTTTCTTGTTCAAAAGGGTTCACCCCTGGTTAGAATGTAGTATTCAGCCGCCCTTTCTTCATGTAGAATATATAGAAATGCGAGCTGTATGTTTTATTATATACGTAAATTCGTCATCTAACAATTAAAAAAGACGGAAAAAAGTGTATTTTGTGATTATAAATGGCGTAAATACGTAAATAAAACAAATAAAATGACAAAAAACACGTCGGCAAGGAGGTTGCCGCGTGTTTTTTAGTTTTTTTGAATGAAGGGGAGCAGGCATGAGGAGGAAGAGGATTAGGCCCTGTAGGCATGAAGTCCAGCTCCGAGCATATGGAAACTGGGGAAAAACGATTTCATGGACATTGAGGTTGGCTGTGCCAGTCCATCCGCAGCCGAGGCGCTGACGGTCTTCCATTCATTCTCCAGATCTGTGGCCAGGCGGACCATCAGATCCTTGGTTGTATCGTTGTTCAGGGGAATGACTTTGGAGGCTTCGGTTATGCAGGCATTCATGGCTGAATGCAGGTAACCAAGGACCGCCTCTTCGACCGGGATGTCGAGGTGGTGGTTAATCCAGGCATGAACAGTAGAGAGGCAGCCAACCGAATCGTATTTGGCAAAGATCTGTTCGAGCTGGCTGAATTCAATCCAGGGGTGCAGAGCTCGTGCAAGTCTGATCAATCGTTTACCCATGGCGGCAGCTTGTTCTCTGAGATCTCCAGGGGTTCGCTGAACATGGACAAGCTTGTCGATAAGAGCTATCCGCCATGTATCCTTGTGATCTGCTGCAGTATAGATACCTTTGATGGCCATACCTTCAAGACGAACGATGCTCGGATGCAACTGACAACGCATGAATGATTCGAGATCTTCAGCATTACGAATGGTACCCTCCCTGATATGGATATCCATGCCGAAGGAATGGGTGAACCCTCCAACCTGAATAGAGGAATCAAGCAGTTTGACATAATCGAGCAGCTTATTCCCACGGTTCACAATCATTCGCCTCCTGTGTTCGTTAAATGTCACTTAAAGTGACATTTATATTCCTTTTTGTTTGCTTTATGTTTAAAAATCCGAATTATATGATAGTTATCATCCCATAAATGTCCGCTTTTTGTCAATAGTATCCGTGAAAATTAATGGATTAAATCTGGAATTTAATATTTGTGTTATTTTATATAACTTATTGTGTTATTTATGTGGTGAAGTTCATGGAGGACTATATATAAGGAAGGACTATATATAAATGAATCAAAAAGATCGGCTCTTACCGAAAAAGAGGGGATCAAATCTAATCATATGCAGTTCATGGGTAAAGATGACGAGATTATGCGATTTTTGATGAAAATGCCTAGCTGAAAAAGAAGTATTAAAAAATACTTTACTTTTAGTTCTGAACCCGGTATAATCAATTCTGTTGCCGATTATTTACGACATGCGGTCGTGGTGGAATGGCAGACACGCTATCTTGAGGGGGTAGTGGGCGTATGCCCGTGGAGGTTCGAGTCCTCTCGACCGCATCATATGAACGATTAAAAAGAAGCTTTCCATTAATGGGAAGCTTCTTTTTTTGTCTTTTTCGAACAGTATGACATCAAAGTTGAGAAAAAAAGGCCACCCATTACCGGGGCAATGCTGCTCTACCTTCCGGCTACGGGTGGCCTGTGTATTATTTTTGAAGTAAGTTCTTGATATCTTCTTCAATCTTGTCCGGTGTTGTTTTGGGAGCATAACGTTTAATGACCTGTCCGTTCTGATCCACGAGGAATTTGGTAAAATTCCATTTGATTGCTTTGGAGCCGAGCAGGCCAGGAGCCTCTGTGCTAAGGTGTTGGAAAAGAGGGTGAGCGCTTGAGCCGTTCACATCAATTTTCTCAAACATGGGGAAACTCACGCCATAATTCATCTGACAGAACTCGGCAATATCGTCGGAAGATCCTTTTTCCTGTGCAAACTGGTTGCTTGGGAAACCAAGAACTTCAAATGGAGCATCTTGAAACTTGTCTTGCAATTCTTGCAGACCTTTGAATTGAGGGGTAAGGCCGCATGAGCTTGCCGTATTCACAATCAGGAGCACTTTGTCACGGTAGTCGGACATTTCAACTTCTTGACCGCGAAGGGTATTCACTTTGTAATCGTAGACTGTCATCTAAATCGCCTCCATTTATTTACTCTTATATCTTCTATTATATTGGTTGCAATTAAATATTGCAAAACTAATATGGTGTTAAAAGCATCAAAACAGGCAAGTTGTGCAGAATACGTGAATGAATTGCGAAGTGATTTACGCCAGAGTGAGAATTAGATAGCCTTGAAGAGATGGATAGAGTATAACCTTATTGTAAGCGTTATTATGAACGAGTATTGGCAAAAATCTGCCGATTCGGTGATCTGTAAGGACTTTACACCGTCATGGCGGGGGTGTATGATTCATAACGTAATTTCAATTTAAACTAAATTGTACTTGAAAAACGAAACAAACGATAATATCGCTCGATCTTACCTTAAGATATACGAACGATGTTTTAATCGCTGAGTTTCCATTCATTAATGAATGGGAAACGGGGGAACCAACGGAATGCGCTGTCCAGGACAGTGGGCATTCATGGGGTGAATTTTCCGGTGACAGCCGGAAATAGGGCGACTCTCGCGCCCGAATCCGTCAGCTAACCTCGTAAGCGTTAAAGGGAGAGGCAACAAGCCGTACGCTGGTTCATGGTGTTTTCGCCATGGGTTATTTAAGAAGCGTTCGGGAGGCCTTGGTCCCCCACGCTTCTTTTTTGTTGTCTTTTCACGCCAAGGGAGGAACGAATGATGGATACTGAGATGATCTTAGTGACTGCTCCAAATGAAGCAGGACGCAAATTTATCAAATTGCTGATGTACAAAAAAATGCCGTTTGCCGTTCTAACCAACAGTGCAGGGGAAGAGCGCAGACTCCGTAGAATCGGAGTAGAACATGTCATTCGCATGAATACGGCTGCAGCTCAAAAATGGTTTTTGCCGCAGGGCAGCGTAGGCAACGTGTTTATTTTCGAGAACAGCCTGAATCTGACCTGTCGTTATTTACAGATCTGCCGTTCATGGACATCGAAATCCCTGTGCGTCATTACGGAGCAGAGTCATCCTAAGGGCATCTATCGGGGCATGGGCGCAGACCGGATTGTATATTCGCTCAATGGGGAAGTTGGCTTTCTCCTCAATGGTTAATGCCATAGCTTGTGATTGCTCAGGTGTAAGGTGCCTGTTATAATTGAATGTATCGATAAACGGAAGTTTGAGGAGACTCATGCAGGATGGTGAGTCTTCTTTTTTATGCTTACAAGGAGGAATTGGCGTGCCGGATGTAGGTGGATTGAAATGGTTGTTTTTTGATGTTGGAGATACGCTGGTGGATGAATGGGAGCCGGTTGATGATATTATCGGACAGTTTGTCCGTGAAGCTTGTGCTTTGGGGTATCCGGTGACAATTGAGGCGGTACGCGAACTGTTCGCGAACTGTTACCGAAAATATGAGCAATGGCCTATGAGAGTGGCAATTCGCACATTTGTTGAAGACGAGGGGCATCAAAAACAGATTCAGGACAAGCTGAAGTTTCAAAAAGATCTTGAACGTCCTTTTCCTTCAGCAGATTTTGTTCTTCAGCAGTTGTCACGGCATTATCGCATTGGCATTATTGCCAATCAGAGTCCTGGAACGGAAGAGAGACTGGAGAGTTACGGCTTGCGGAAGTATGTTGATGTTCTGGCATGTTCAGCTGAAGAAGGAGTGTCCAAGCCAGACCCTGAGTTATACGCTGTGGCCTTGAAGCAGGCCGGTTGTGAACCGGAGGAAGCCGTCATGATCGGAGATCGGATCGATAACGACATTATACCTGCTCGGAATCTGGGCATGCGTACGATTCGAATTATGCAGGGTTACGGAAGATTACAGCCAGAACTATCGGATGACAACCGTGCGGATTGGACTGTTGATTCATTGGATCAACTCCTGCCGTTACTGATGCCAAATCAGGATTAGATTCAGATGGTTGTTTATTGGATTGCAACAATAAAGGCTGATCAACTGGGTATAAAATACCGGAGTTGATCAGCCTTTTTAGTATTTAGCCAATTAAAATGAGATTAGAACAACCGGATCGTCTGAATGATCAGATATACATTCAGCACAACGATAATCGCGGCAATGACCCATGAGATGATTTTGAGCCACAATTTGTTGGCGAATGCACCCATGCTTTTTTTATCACTTGTGAACATCACCAGGGGAATTACAGCAAAGGGCAATTGAAGCGACAGCACGACCTGACTCAAAATGAGCAGTTCTTCTGTGCCATGTTCTCCTGCAATGGCTGTCACAATTACCGCCGGGATGATGGCGATCAGACGTGTGACCAGTCTGCGCAGCCAAGCCGGAATTCGAATGTTCAGGAAACCTTCCATAACGATCTGTCCAGCGAGTGTACCTGTAAGGGTAGAGTTCTGACCTGATGCTAACAGCGCCACACCGAACAAGATACTTGCAACCGTAGTACCCAATAGAGGTGTCAGCAGATGATAGGCATCTGCGATCTCGGCAACCTGCGTCATACCAGCACTGTGAAATACAGCGGCAGATACAATCAGGATGGCTGCATTGATGAACAGGGCCAGTGTCAGCGCAATCGTAGAATCCATGGTCGAGTACCGAATGGCTTCTTTTTTGCCCTGTGGTGTCTGTTCGATCTGACGGGTCTGCACAATGGAAGAATGCAGGTACAGATTATGCGGCATCACGGTTGCTCCGATAATACCAATGGCAATATAGAGCATGGCCGGGTTTTGCAGAATCTCAACATTTGGTACAAAACCATGGAGCACACCGCCCATATCCGGTTTCGCCAGAAACAGGTCAATACCGAAGCAGAGGGCGATGGTTGCCATCAGCACAATGACGAGAGTTTCCAAAGCGCGGAAGCCTTTGTTTTGCAGAACAAGAATCAGGAGTACATCAACTGCGGTGATGATAACGCCGTATAACATGGGGATGTTAAATAACAGTTTTAATGCGATGGCAGAACCAATGACTTCAGCCAGATCGGTAGCTGCAATGGCAAGCTCACACAGAATCCATAACATCATAACAACAGGCATGCTGAATCGTTCACGACAGGCTTGAGCCAGATCCCGTCCAGTGACGATACCGAGCTTGCCAGCCAGCGACTGAAGGACAACGGCCATCAGGTTCGATAACAGGATAACGGATAACAAGGTATACCCGAACTGCGAGCCGCCTGCGATATCTGTTGCCCAGTTCCCCGGATCCATGTAACCTACGGCAACAAGGTATCCTGGGCCTACAAAGGCGAGGAATTTCTTCCACCATGCAGCATTCTGCGGAACTTTCATGGAACTATGTGCTTCTCCAAGGGAAGGGGTCATGCCCGCAGTAGACAATGATTCTCTTGAAGGAGCGTTGAACGGATTTTTTTTACTCATACGATAATCACCTGACTTTGAATTATTGATTTGGAGATATTGATGCGGTACAAACCGCTCATGATATATCTAAATTTTTATGTTTATTGTTACATTGTACTCCTTCAATTATTTTTGTCTAGTGCAACTTTTATGTATCAGCACAAAATTTCGGTTGTAGCTTGAATATGCCCCTTCGTATATTACCCAACCTTAGGGAAAATACAGCCATGGCATTGAAATGCATGAAAATAATAAAGTTGTAAAAGCTGATAAAGATACAAAATTGCGTTTCAAAATGAGCCGGAAGTTTAAATTGAAAGGAAGGCAGTAAAAAACTATATGGATAAGGGAGAGATTCTGAATGGAAGCTTTATATACAGCAGTAGCGACAGTTAAAGGTGGACGTACAGGTTCGGTGACTTCTTCGGATGGCGTGCTTAAGCATGATCTGAAAATGCCAAAAGAGCTTGGTGGCTCCGGTGGTGAAGGTACTAACCCTGAGCAACTTTTTGCCGCTGGATATGGAGCATGTTATGAAAGTGCCCTTGCCAATGTAGCACGCAAAGCAGGTGTGAAATTGGAGGATGTGGTCGTTACAAGTAACGTATCCATTGGTAAAGACCCTGCGGATGACGGTTTCCAGCTGTCTGTTCGTCTGGACGTTAGCATGCCTGGTGTAGATCACAGTCAAGCAGAGGAACTGGCCCGCAAGGCGCATGATTTCTGTCCATATTCCAAAGCAACACGCGGCAACATTGATGTTGTATTAAACGTAGTTTAAGATTTGACTCCTGGTAAGTAAAGGGAACATATAGAGCAGGGTATCCCAGATACCTGATGTTCGACTACAAAGCCCTGCTGGCAATCGGCAGGGTTTTGTGTTGATTATCATATAAGGACATGATGCAGGAGATTAGATGCCAGATCGCGTACTATTTTACATAATTGCACTCTCACTTCATGCTACACATTCCATAAAGGGGGAACGAAGATGAGTATTGAAGAGATGATCGAGCGGCGATTTGTGTGCACAAAATGCAGGGGTACGGATTGTAACATTAAGGAAGTTTCCATGTCAGGAGCAGGCCTGAGTAAGATGTTTGATATACAGCATAATCACTACTTGTTCGTGGCTTGTGCTTCCTGCGGGTATGTTGAAGTATTTGATCCGGATGTCTTGAAAGGGAAAAAACAGGGACAGGTAGGGACGATTCTGGATATTCTGTTTGGCGGGTAGACATGCGCGAGTTGACATTGATCTGAATTTTCTTTAATATAACTTAGTACTGAGTAGTGTCATTGCATGAACCAAATTTGAATTAAACAGGTGATATCCATGTCTTATAGACCGCGTATTGCAGATTTAGAATTAGCTTATGGTAACAAGGAAGACGGATTGTATGAATTCAAAATGAATTTGGTAGACGGTACAAAATGCCGTGTATTCTACACCCGTTCCCCGGAATGGAAGATGACCAATATCAGCCGTCTGCAGAAAACCCCTTGTCCAGTATGTCGCAAAGATTTCATTTGCAAATGTATGGACCAGTGGGCAAGTGACCTGCATCAACAGATGATCGATGACCAATGGATGGAAAAGGCAGTTACGGAGTAATTGTCGGACAGATACGAGCGTGGGCACAATGCCTGCGCTCTTTTTCTTTTATTTCCCATTAATGCGTGTTCAAAAAGAGCGGTGTTCATTCTTTTTGAACTACCTCTAGAAATAAATTTAGAATTAGTGAACAAGATGGCCCAGATTGGGTAAGTTACTCTAACCGCAACAATAGGAGGCAGCCAATATGACAGCAAATCAAACAGATGTGCATCAGGGACATCCGATCGTACTGGTGGATGGTGTCTGTCACTTCTGCCAGGGCTTAACCAAATGGATTATCAAGCGTGACCCGGAAGGAAAATATCATTTTGCATCGCTTCAATCGGATGTAGCCAAGGAACTGCTGGCGAAGGGAAATTTGTCGACAGACAGTATGGACACCTTTGTTCTGATTGAAAATGGAAAATACTATACACGTTCAACCGCCGCACTGCGATTGGCTAAGGGTCTAAAGTTTCCTTATCCGTTGTTATATGTGTTCATCATCATACCGAAATTTATTCGTAATGCAGTCTATAACTGGGTTGCTCGCAACCGTTATCGCTGGTTTGGTAAGGATGAAGCGTGTATGTTGCCTACACCGGAGATCAAAGATCGATTTCTGTGAAAAAGTCTCGTGCGACACATTGTATCCAAATTTGATGATTAATAGCGGAAATAATTGGGTAATGACTACAGATCATATCTATTTTGGGAGGAAAACAACTTGAAGAAGTGGACTACATTAATTATCGGGGCATTATTAGCAGTAAGCTTGGCAGCATGCGGAAACGACACAGACAACACGGCAACGCCGCCAGCGACCAACAATGAAACATCTAATGAGGGTAATACACCTGCGGAGCAGGAAACAAAGATCCCTACCCTGGATGAGTTGATTACCAAAACGAATGCAGCAACCAAAGAAATGAAAAGCTTCACAACTGAAGCAAACATTGATCAGAATCTGAAACTGGATGCTGGTGAACAGTCACAGGATCAACAGGTTAAAACATCGCTCAAAATGGATATCATCAAAGATCCAATGATGATCTACCAAGAGATGAAATTGGAAATGTCTGGGCAGGAAGCGCAGAATGTAAAGCAATACATCACTTCAGATATGATCTATTCACAAGTGGGAGAACAATGGGTTAAAATTCCTGAAGCTCAAACCAAAGAATTGGTGGAGCAGATGAAAGCAAGCATGAATCCCGAAGGTGAATTGGAGCAATTCAAAAAGATTGAAGAAGATACTGAAGTGACCGAAGAAGGCGACAATTATGTGATTAACGCTGACGTATCCGGTGATAACGTAAAGGAACTGGCCAAAGCCGTGATGGAGCAAAACGGATCGAATGCCCAGACCCAAGCGATGCTTGAACAAATGAATATTACAAGCATGAAGATGAAATATATGATTAACAAGGAAACCTATCTGCCTGCAGGTACGGATGTAAACATGGTCATGGAGATGGAACAGAATGGACAGAAAATGACGATGGACATGAAGATGAACAGTACATTTTCTAACCACGATCAAGTGGAAGAGATCAAGATTCCACAAGAAGCATTGGATAGCGCTAAATAATTTGGTTATGCCAAATGTGCTGAAGATGATTTAATGCGGTAAGCAAGCATCAATGTATGCCGTTTGCAGAGCACCTCTGAACTAGATCTGTGTGAGCCGAGAGGTTTACCGGATTAGAATCAGGGGTGTTTTTCTGTTTAGCGGAGATTATGGTCAGGGTTCAAGGTGTTATAGTATAGTCATATTGAAGTAGAGAGGGGGATATAAAAGATGATTGAATATGCACACATCCACCATGTTAGTCTGGCTGTACGTGATCTGGAAATCGCGAAGAAGTTCTACTCGGGGTTACTAGGCATGCAGGAGATTGAACGTCCAGCCTTCCGCTCCACGGGTACATGGTACGCTATCGGCAGCCAGCAGCTTCATCTGCTTCAGCACCCGGAGGGTCACACGTTACGTGAGGCTGGGATTGATACTACAGACGGCCACTTTGCGATCTGGGTCACCAGTTATTCAGGGACTATAGCCTGGCTGGAGCAGCAGGGAATTGAGTATGAAGCGAGACCTGACAGTGTGGCTGGATTCGCGCAGATTTTTGTGCTTGATCCGGACCGTAACATTATTGAGTTCGATTCACCGTATAACTCTTAAGGGAAAAAGGGTTAGAATAAATCCCTTGCTCCCCCAGAAATTGTATGCTATATTATCCATACATTCATAGCACGTGACGGAAGCACCGTCCATATACTGCATACTTATGCGGTTATTGGACGGTGCTTTTTTGTGCTTTTTGACAGGGAGGGAAGGAAAAATTGATTGTACTGAAGGTTGTTCTGGTTTCAAAGGATAGAGATTACATTAGCGCCTGGCTTGATTATGTACAGGGAAATTCATCTGGTCTTCATGTGCGTTTCACGGCATTCTCCCAAGAGGATTCGTTCAGGGATCACATGAAAGAGCAAGAAGGTCGAGAATTACCGGATCTGGTTATTGCGGAACCGGAGTTTCTGAATGACTGGCTGAATAACGGGGGAGAAGTATCAGGTGTACCTTGGCTAATGCTTAGTGAAGGGATGGAAGAGGTGGATGAGGCCAAGCGGCTGATGAAATATCAACCCTTGCCTGCTTTGCTGGATGCTGTGATGCATGCTTGCCGGCAGCCGCGCCGTAAGAAGGTTCACCATCCAGGGCAAGAGACTCTCTCCATCGGTGTAGTATCCGCTTCGGGTGGAAGTGGCAAAACGGCAGTGGCCCTGCATATGGCGAAGCAATTGGGACTTGCAGGTTATGCTGTTCTCTATCTGAATCTGGAGACGCTGGACAGTACGCTCCCGTTTCTGGAAAAGGGACTAACTAGAAGTGGGCAGCGTCACCCGGATGCGGAGACGGGATTGTCCCGCCTGTTATACGATCTGAAGGTGGGCAGGAAGGAAAACGGTAAGCAGTTACAGGTACAATCGAAGGGCGTAGATGGATATGTGGTCCGGCATGAAGCGTTGAAATCCGATGTGTTCTGGCCATTATCGAATCGGAAAGAACTGTTGCAAATGACTCGTGAGGATACGTCGAATCTGCTTCGTTATTTAACGGATTGTGGACAGTATGACGTGTTGATTCTGGATGGGGATTCCGGTTGGGATGGGCGCAGTGAAGGGGTGTTGGATACTGCAGATGCATTTGTCTGGCTGGTTGAGGATGATATATCTGCCATGTATCGTTGGGGACAATGGTTACAGCATGCTGAGCGTACGAAGCCAGATTTGTATGAAAGTATGCTCGAGCGTTCACGCTTTGTGGTTAACAAATATCGGGACAATGTCGTCAATGTACTTCCACGCCCTGATCTGCATCTGGATGCAGTGTTGCCCTATATTCCTTCTTGGAAGCAACTCAGTCAGGAGGAAGTCATGCTTAGTTCTCCGATCTTCCAACGTGAAGTGAAGAGATTATGTGCCATGCTGGTACAAGATGGCGAAGAAGAATTGAAGCAGACGGGACGAATTCAGAAGCAGGATCGGTGGGCACTATGACGGATTCATCCAATAGAATACTGGAGCGTGAAGAACAGTTTCAGATGATGCGCAGGGAAGTCAGGGCTGGCCTCGATTTAACCTCTTCCGCAGGAGATGATGAACTGTGGCAGGGGATAGAACGCAAAGTTCTTACTGACCCGAAGCTGGATGATCTGACCTCAGGAGAGCGTCATACGCTGGTACAGCGATTATTTGACTCCTTTCGTGGATTGGATATTTTGCAGCCACTTGTGGATCATCCCGATATTACGGAGATTATGATCAATAGTCACAAGGAGATTTTTGTGGAGCAGGAAGGTGAAGTCAGCCAGATCACCCTTGAATTTGAGTCCAGGGAACGGCTCGAGGATATTATCCAGATGATTGTGTCTGGGGTAAACCGGATTGTGAATGAGTCTTCTCCAATCGTAGATGCTCGTTTAAAGGATGGTTCGCGGGTCAATATCGTGTTGCCGCCTATTGCCTTGAAAGGCCCCACGATGACGATTCGTAAATTTCCCAGTGAACCGATGAAGATGTCCGATCTGATTGAAAAGGGAGCCCTGCATGAAGAAGCGGCAGAATTATTGCAGCAGTTGGTAAGGAGCAAATACAACATCTTCATTGGAGGCGGGACCGGATCGGGAAAAACGACCTTTCTGAACGCATTATCACAGTTCATCCCTGCCGATGAGCGGATTATTACCATTGAGGATTCGGCTGAGTTACAGATTGTTACGGTACCCAATCTGGTATCGCTGGAAACGCGGAATGCAAACACCGAAGGCAAGGGACAGATATCTATTCGGGATCTGATCAAATCTTCCTTACGGATGCGTCCGAACCGGATTGTGATTGGGGAAGTCAGGGGCGCAGAAGCGCTGGATATGTTACAGGCCATGAACACTGGCCATGATGGATCTTTGTCTACAGGGCACGCGAATACCATCTCGGACATGATCAGTAGACTCGAAACGATGGTGCTTAGCGGTGCGGATCTTCCTATTGCGGTTGTAAGGCAGCAGATTAGTTCAGCAATCGATATTTTTGTACATCTGTCCCGGCTACGAGACCGCTCACGGCGGGTGACAGAGATCAGTGAAGTGATTGGCATGCAGGACGGTGAGGTTATGCTGAATCCACTGTTTCGTTTCCAGGAACAAGAAGAGCGTGAAGGCAAAATTATTGGCGGGTTAGTACAGGTTGGAAAGTTGAATCAGGTGGATAAAATTCAGATGGCTGGGCTCGGGGAATGGCTGGATGAATACATAGAACAATATAGTGTTGGAATAGATTCATCAGATAACAACCTGAATTGAAGTTATTGGAAGGTGATTACTGTTGGGTGAAGCCAGACAGATGTTGACGGATTACACCGTATATACGCTTTCCCGGAGACAACGAATGGTCTGTATGCTGATTAGTGGTCTGCTGTTTTTTGGCATCGGAATTCTGTTTTACCATCACTGGTTGGCTGGAGCGATCCTGGCTGCGGGTTGCATATGGGTACCAAAACATTGGACTAAAGTGCTGTTGGAACGAAAAAGAATGACACTCAGTTTACATTTTAAGCAAGCATTATATGCATTATCTTCGGCACTTGCCGCAGGAAAATCGGTGGAAAATGGATTCAAGGAATCCGTAGAGGATCTGCGGATGTTGAACCCGGAAGCGGATACCGATCTGATTCGTGAGTTCACGATATTGCGGACACGGATGGAGTATGGACAACCAATTGAAGAGGCACTACAGGATTTTTCGGATCGGGCGCAGATTGAAGATATTACGAACTTTGCAGATGTGTTCATTACGTGCAAACGAACTGGCGGGGATCTGGTTGAGGTTGTGCGTCGTACCTCTGCGGTGATTGGTGAGAAGCTGGACATTCAGCAGGATATTATGGTCGCGGTATCGCAGAAAAAGTTCGAATCAAAGGTGATGTTTGCCGCTCCATTTATTTTTCTGATATTCCTCAATCTGACCGCCAAGGACTTTATGGAGCCGTTATATAGCGGGATGGGGTACCTCATCTCTAGTGGTGCATTGGCAGTACTGGCCTGCTGTTATCTGTGGGTTACTCGAATTATGGATATCAAAGTATAAGGAGCTGAAACGATGCTGCTTCCCGTTATAGTCGCAGGGATGCTCGGAGCGGGATGGCTGGTGCTGGATCGAACCCGGGGACAGACCTACCGGCATCTGCGCAAGCTGGATATGGAAGGATTACGACTGAAGAAATTGCATGGACCTTTCCTGTTTCTATTGGACAAGTTCGAGATTGGACGCAGATTGCCTGTGCTCATGTTTCGAATGCAACATGCCATTCAGAAAATGTATGGCATACAGCACAGTGGGGAGAAAACGATGCTCTATTGTGCTGAAATGCTGACCTATACGTGGCTCATGTTGCTGATAGGTTGTCTGTTAACACTCGTTGGAGATATGGGCATTGGAGGCATGGTAGGTGGACTTGCGTTGGGTATCTCGTTACCTTTTGCACTCTATAAAGACCTCAATACCAAGGTCCAACGAAGAGATCAGGACATCCTCATGGAGCTGCCCGAGCTATTGAATCGAATTGTTCTGCTGGTAGGCGCTGGGGAGACCGTTCAGCGTGCCATCGTTCACTGTGTGACAAGCCAGGGAGAACGGGATCATCCGCTGTACAACGAACTCAGAAAGACCGTGGGAGATTGGAATAATGGTTACTCATTTCAACAATCATTTGAACAGTTCAGCCGCCGCTGTGGCGTGCAGGAAGTGACGATTTTCACGACGACGGTACTGCTGAATTTCCGGCGTGGGGGAGGTGACTTTGTATTGGCGCTGCGGGATCTGTCACATGTGTTGTGGGAGAAACGCAAGGCTGTTAGTCGGTCGAAGGGAGAACAGGCTTCTTCCAAACTGGTGTTTCCGATGGTACTAATCTTTTTTACGATTGTGGTCATGATCGGGGCACCTGCTTTTATGATGATGAATATGTAGGAGGAATTGGGATGATGGAAGTGTTAAAAAACAAGGTAAGCGCATTTTGGAAAGAAGAGGACGGACTCGGCACGTTGGAGCTGATTCTGATTATCGGGGTTATTATCATTATTGCGCTGTTATTCAGGAAGGAAATTGAACGCATAGTAACGGGTCTTCTTAACAAGGTGGACACAAAAAGTAATGATTTTTTCCCGGGTTAACAGGCTGAAAAAGGAAGAAGGGAGCTTCACCGTTGAAGCCTCCCTGATCTTCCCTGTCGTGCTGTTTATTCTTGTGTTGTTGCTCTTTTTCACCATGTACATGTATCAAAAGACATTTTTGAATCAACACGCCTATGCAGCTTCCGAACGTGCAGCCTATAGCTGGGACAACAGCCACAAGCAGGCGATGACGGGTGAATTTGTCGCTGGAGAGCATGACAATCTGTACTGGAGACTGACGGACGATCGTATGCTTGGCGCACTGTTTGGCTGGGCGGGAGCGGACAATCAGGTTAGCGTTTCTGTACCAGCTGGTGAAGGCGGAAGTCTCTCGGAACAGAAATTAGCACAAGCGGTGCAACATATGCCCTCACCCATGAAAGGAACGATTGAGTATCAGAATTCTCTAATTCAGCGGAAGATAACGACCAAGCTGGACCAGGTAATCTCTCTGCCTCTTCCTTCTTTTTTGTTCGATTCAGGTAACCGTGTTCTCACTCAAGGATCGTCCGCAGTTGTTGAACCGGTTGAATTCATTCGAACGGTCGATCTGGTCCGTTATTACGCAGCCAAGTTTAAAGGAAAAGGCGGAGAAGCCGCGAGTACTGCTGCGGAAGCAGGGCAGGTTGTACAGCATTTTGGCAAAAGCAAAAAGTGAGAAAAGGAGGAGGGCGGAGCTGTTTAGAAAAAAAGACGGTGAGTCGGGGGCAGTAACCCTTTTTTTGATATTAATATTGGCTGGAGTCTATATGTTTGTAGCTATATTTATTGATTACGCTCGTATAGCGGCATTCAAAGTGCAGACCGAACGAATGACACATGCTGCAATGAGATCCGTCATGTCAGCCTATGACACATCACTCCGGGAGTATGGTTTATTCGGGTATGGGGACAGCAGTGGGGATGCAATTATGGCTAAAGTGTTGAATGATAGCGTGAAGCCTTCAGCTGTAAAAGATGGATTTCCCATTCTGGATATCCAGTGGGATACAACTTCGCTGAGCATGGAGCGTGAACTGGGCAGATACGATATATTTAATCGCCAGATTCAGGAGGATATGAAGTATCGGGCTCCGGTTGATTTTAGCCTTGAAGTGATCAATCGGTTCAAACCGATATCAGACGAGATGAAGGAAGCCGCGCACACGGTAGACTTGCTGAAAAAATTACAGAAGTTATATGACAAACGTGAAGAATTACTGGATGAAGCCATTGCTAATCAGACGGAATCCGCGGAGAAACTGAAGAATCTTCCGAAGTTGATCATGGACCCGCCTTCACCGGCCATCTATGAAGAGATGCTGGAAGATACACCAGAGACAGCTGCCGAGGCAGCTGCACGTTATGCAGATTATCTGAACAAGAAACAGGCGGATGAGGGACTGCCGTTCAGAGAGCAACAATACATATTGGAACTGGCTCGTTATCGGACTGGTGTTGGTAATGTGGTGACAGGCATCAGCATGATCATACAGCCCGCGTTACAGGCCCATCAAACGAAGATGGAGGAAGCACAGTCCAAAATCGAAGAAGCACGCAAGATTAATGAGGAAATGAAACGTGTGATCGCGGAGGGGGAGAACCGTTCGCAGAATGCGAGCTATGACAACGTCGGCAACTCGAATTTGCCTGGGACGAGTCCTGCATCTACTGGATCAGGCAGTGAAGCTAAAAGCACACGTTCTCTTGCTTCGGAGCTTGTGAGGGCAGATAGCCTATTTGATCAGTTGAAGGCACGGGTTGTTTCCCAGAATTCGGACTTCTCTAACGTCAGAAGAGACAACATGGAATTGAATACACAGCTTCGCAGTGTCACGGCCATGGGCGGTGTTCCGATTAAACCGGCGGTCAGACAGGCAAGTCAGGTTACGGAACGATATATGGACACCTATGTACGTAGTGGTCCTGCCAATCTCATCCAACAGAGTAAACAGCAGCTGGAGAGTGGTCGTGGGTCGGATGCCCAGCGCAAAGCGAATGACAAAGAATCCAAAGGGAAATTGAAGGAAGTCAAACGAATCTTGTCGCAGATTAAGAATGGAAGTTCGGGTTCCATGGACGCTTTCAAACAGTTGGAGGAATATTACAACGCTAATATTTCTTTTAATGAGGCTAGTCGTGAGGAAGCCCAAAAGACAGAGATTGCGGGTGACCCCTATGACTCTGGTGGCGATGCCATGAAGGGGATGGACAGTTTGTTTGGCGGGATGTCCGGTCTGCTGGACAGTCTTGGCGACGAATTATTTCAGAATGAATATGCTTTAGCCTATTTCAATTCCATGGATTTTGGTCAGTTATTTACCTGGACTGAAGGTGATGGAGATGCTGGTGATGTTTTCAAACTGGAGAATCAGGAACTGGAGTATATCGTCTACGGGTTTCATAATCCTTCGGGTAATATCGCTGCGGCATATGCGGAGATATTTGGGATGCGGCTGGCTATTCGGACGGCAGAAGGGTTAATTGAGCACAGCAAGCTTGGGAACCCACTTCTGGTATTATCGGCGGCAATCTTATACGGGATTACAAACGCCATCGCGGATATGATGAAACTAGCAAAAGAGGGCAGTGTGGAATTGTCCAAGTATATCAAAGTCAAACTGACGTACAGGGACCATCTCCGATTGTTCCTATTGATGCATAGTAACAATGAACGCAAAATGTCCAGAATGCTGGCGCTAATTCGATTGAATACTGGTGTGAATCCAGATGAGAAACAGACGTATGCTTCGGGTAACATGCGTAGTAGCATCAAACTGTGGTTTTTACCAGGGGTGGTTAGAAGCATAGGTGCAGTTATGGGTAGTGAGGATCAGGTTGAAGATGGGCGATTTTTCATTGAGCGGAAGGCGGATTATTCCTATTGAATAATTAGGATCGTTTCGGTGGAGGGATTATGGATAAGCAGCAACATTATGAAAAAGAAAGCGCACAAAAGCAGATTCGTTTAACACGAATAATCAGATTGCAGCGTTTGAAGTCTCTCAAAAAGCAGATATGTTCTCCAAAAAAGGAACAGGGTAGCATGGTTCTGGAAGCTTCACTGGTGTTACCTGTCTTTCTATTCTTTATCATGTTTCTCATCTTCATAGTGCAAATGACTCTAATCTCCACAGCGTTACAGAGCACGGCGGGTGAAGCGGTGAAGCAATTGTCAACGAAAATATATCCCGTATCCCTTGCATTCACACCTTCTGATTCTGCCGGCGGAGAAGGTTCAGGAGGGGGCTGGAAGATACCAGAGTTATCACTGACGGAATGGGCAGAAGGTTATGCTTCTTCTCTACCCGAGCCTTTAAGTGATTGGGTACGTTCAGCGGCCGCCAGTGGTGAACAGCCACTACAGGAGATCAAAACATCCGTCTTGGAAAACGTACTTGATCCCACGGTAAAACCGCTGCTTCAACCTTTTATCGAGCCAACGCTGCTTAATATGGAACGTGTTCATGTGAATGGTATTTCGATACCAGATCTCAAAAACAAAACAAATCCATATTTCCGACTTGAACTGAGTTATGAATTGCCTATAAAAGTCCCCTTTCTCAGTAAACCACTTCGGATTCAGGCTGCTGCGGCAGAACGGGTATGGATTGGAGATACCGGAGAAGGATCAGATGGCAGCGCAGGAGACGGGGATACTGCGGGTTCAGCAACGGTACTGTCGAAGCCTGACCCGGCATACATAGGCAACAATGCAATGATCAAGGTGAAGGTAGAACCAGGAGCGACAGCCAACTTAACGATATTTTACAAGTCAGGTGAAAGTTCTGCGAAGCACATCGGCTGGGCCACTGCAGATGAGAATGGAATTATTGAATGGAACTGGTTTGTTGGTACTCGGACAACAGAAGGAACATGGAGTTTTGTTGTCGAGACAGGGGACGGTGCCAAGACGGAGACTACGTTTACCGTGGCCTCCAGAAAATAAGGAAGGGAATGATGGAGGTGGAGTGGTTTTATATTGCCTGTGGCATATACGTCATTGCAGCTTTTATTACAGATATTCGTTCAATGAAAATTCCAAATCGATTGACTTTACCCGTGACTGTTGCTGGCGTATTGGCCCATATCATATGGGGAGGTTGGGATGGTTTCTTGTTTTCAGCCGCTGGATTTGCAGCAGGTTTTGGCATTTTGTTTCTGATGTATGCGATTGGAGCCGTAGGGGCAGGAGATGTGAAATTGTTTGGTGGGATTGGCGCATGGACGGGACTTGCTTTTGGCATGCATGTCATTATTTACTCCGTTTTGTACGCGGGCGCAATTGGTCTAGTGATACTTCTATTCCGTAAAGATTCAGCGAAGAGAATTCGAGGCATGGCAGGTAGTCTTGCAGGTTTTTTTATGCTCGGTTCGCTCAAGCTGGTAAACAAAGAGAAGACATTGAAGTTTCCGTTTATGCTGGCCGTATTGCCCGGGTTTATCACGGTCCTTGTCTCAGGACTTTTCCCTTAAAAAAAGGAATCGAGAAATTTGAGAATAACAATGGAAAGAGAGGATTGGCATGTATGGACTAACGAGAGATTTTATTCGTAATGGTGGGGCTTTCATGGTTTTGGAGAAAGCAGACGGGTTACGGATGGAGGAATTGAGCCGTGTACAGATGGGGATGTTGTCCTCCAATCAGATTCCGCGACTTCTTCCTGTTCATATTCGGGAAGTCGATCGAAATGTAACTTTGCAGTACGACATATCAGGGTACAAGATGTTATCTCAGCTGTTAAAGTCAAGCAAAATCAAATTGCGTGTTCTATATGGCTTGTTGTTCCAACTAGCCGATGCCTTCACGGAATGCCGACAGTATATGTTGGAGCCTCGTAAATTATTGATCCAGGAAGAGTCTTTGTTCATTAACGGTTCATTCGAACAGGGTGAGCTTGGGATAGTATATGTTCCAATCATGGATACAGTTGAAGTTGATCCAACGCCTCAGCAATTCCGTGAGCTAGTGATCAGGCTGATGGCACATGTACAGGAACTGCAGGGAGAAGGCATTCAGCGTGTTCTGCAGTTATGTGACAACGAACGCTGGGATATCAGACAGTTGCGCGAGCTTCTGCTGGAGTTATACGCTGACGAGCAAGAGAATGGAGGAGGCGTAGCATTTCTCTCGTCCAGAACTTTGGACACACCCAATGATTCAAGAGGTGATCTTCATTCGTCGATTTCTGAGCGAGATAGCAGGCTAGCCACTGGTACTTCTCGGCCATATCAACTTGGTGCTCCCGTTCAAAATGCTCCTGTGGGGCCGCAACTAAATTTCCGTCAGCCGCAGAAAACAAGTGAATTCGAGGTTGAAGACATTCCGGTGAGATCTCGAACCTTTCCAGGCAGGCGCTCACCTGAGCAAGTTCCATTAGAGAGTTCAAACGGTATGGATAAGAAAGGAAGTAACTCGTATGATTCGCTAGAGCGTGTTGATATGGAAGTGGAGGAGAAGCCCGGATCTTCCAAAGTAACTTATATCATATTGGGCTGTATGGTTGCCATGGCATTGGTATGGAGATTTATTTACATGGAGCAACCGGGACAGACGCAGATGATCCTGTGTATGGTACTCAGCCTTGGCTTGCTTGGTGTAGCAGGATGGACGTGGAAGCGCAAGCGCAAGGGAAGCCCTCATAATGACGCAGAGAATAAGCGGTCTTTTCAATTCAATTTAGGTAAGAACAAAGGTAAGCAAATGGAAGATGAAGAGGAACAATTTCAGGAAAGTTGGCGCTGGAATACAGCTGATAGGAAAGAGGAACGCATAAACCAAACGGTTGCATCCGCCTCAGAAGGTGGTAGCGAGCATTCCCGTTTTCAAAATTTGCATATGGCATCTGAACACTCCGAACCACCGTTCGTTCAACGCCATGTGGAAACGGTAGCTTCAACTTCAGAGCTAATTCGACAGGATGCAGTTGCAGAGGCAACCGTGAATTTGCAGAATCTGAGTGGAAGTAATGTTACAGGGGCAGGCCCGGTGATGGCGTCTTATTATCTTGAACGAAGATCGGGAAGCAGTGACCAACATGAACGGATGGATGTGCAAGGAGCATCTTTTGTCATCGGAAGATCAGCAGACATGGTTCAGTGGGTGGACACAGCGACCGGGGTGTCCCGTGCTCATGTGGAATTGAGCCGGAACAAATCGGGCTATGTGATTAAGGATCTGGGTTCCGTCAATGGAACCATTCTTCAGGGCAATATTCTTGCTCCGTATAAGGAGTATCCATTGGCGGATGGAGACACATTTACACTTGCGGAATCTGTTTACACTTATCGGTCGGTTGGATAAGGCATAGTTCAATCAGTCAGATAAGCCGCGGTGTTTCAGATCTTCCAGTGCCTGGGTTAAGGTTGGGAAGGTGAACTGGAATCCGTGGTCGAGAGCTTTTTGCGGAATGACTCTCTGCCCCTGAAGCACGACAACGGATAGTTCTCCGACCAAAGTTTTAATCAGGAAGCTGGGTACGGGGAACCAGTGAGGGCGATGATACACTTTACCGACCGTACGACCGAATTCATCATTGGTAACAGGGTTCGGTGAGGAAGCATTGACCGGACCTGACACTTGTTTATTTTGAATGCTAAAATCAATGAGTCTTACGATATCCATAATGTGAATCCAGCTAGTCCATTGCTTGCCACTGCCGATCTTGCCACCAACACCTAGCATATAAGGAAGTTTCATCAATGGAAAAGCACCTCTTTTATGTCCAAGCACCAGACTCACCCGGATTTTAACGAGTCTTACATTTTTGATTGCATCTGCAGCAACTTCCCATTGTTCCGAGACCCGGGACGGGAAATTCATTGATTTTTGCGGACTGCTCTCGTCAAAGGTTTCGTTAGGAGAGGTTCCGTAGATGGCCATGGCAGAAGCCTGAACGACGACTTCCGGCTTTTGTTCCAGGGATTCCACCAATCGGGCTACCCGCGCTACGGTCGTGACTCTGGATTCAACAATTTCCAGCTTCGCCTTGGTTGTCCATCGTTGATTCAGCGTTTCTCCGGCAAGGTTAACGAGAGCGTCCGTACCTTCCAACAAGTAAGGTTGTTCTTCGACTTGTTCCCACGATATATATGTAAGATTTTTACTTGGATTATGCAAGTCAGGCAGTTTTCGTGTAATAACTTTCACATGGTGCCCGGCTTGCAACCAGTAATCTACAAGTGCTCCTCCTACAAATCCGGTACCTCCACAAATGGCAATTTTCATATCAAACATCCTCTCTGTAATTTCACTGCGCTGATACATACCGTTGGATCGACAAACAGCCCCGTACGGTAAGCAATGCCTGTTGGGAACAACTTACCTGACGGAGCATATCTGTATCTAATTAACCAAATCTATATGCGACTTAACTCATCTTTTATTTTATTTAATCAAATGTTGATAAGGGGAATAATCGATTTTGTTTTTCTCCAGAAATTTCACCAAAAACTTATTATCCCGCTTCGGTGTGGCAATAATGTATCCTTTGATGCAATGATCTCTCGATACTTCCGTGGCATTGTCTTCGACTGCAATCTTACCGATCTCTGCAGCAATGGAATGTTTGGCGATGTCACGAAATGGCCCGGGCACAGGCTCCACTAGTTGATCCAAAAAAGCTTTGGCTTCATCTGTCCATAAGTGACGGCTGGCTTCAACCCAATAATTCTGCCAATCCAGTTTGGACTTTCCGTCTGCTTTTGGTAGCACTTTCAAAAACTTGCGCATCATGAAAAATCCACCGATACACATGCTGCCTAGCAATAAAAAAGTCCAGAATGCGATCGTATTCATAAACCAATTGCTGGGGGAATAGCTGTTCAGTATTATCGCGTAGGAGTCGAAAATCATTGCGGAGTCACCTCGGTTCATTGATTTTCACGGAAAGACGGATTCCGCCTACCCATGTTCCACATATTAGCTGTAAAAAATAGCCTCTATCCCGAATTATAGCGCATTTCTAGATTTATTTCGATAATCGCGTTAGAATAAGGGATAATTCAGAATAAGGGGGATCAATAATGCTGAAAATCGGCTCCCACGTGTCCTTTTCGGACAAGGGATTATTGAGTGCAACGAAGGAAGCGTCCTCGTACGGTTCCAGTTCGTTTATGATATATACGGGTGCACCACAGAATACACGTCGCAAGCCAATTGAGTCCATGTATATTGAAGAAGGCAAGGTTGCCATGCAAGAGGGTGGAATGGAAGATATCGTTGTCCATGCACCGTACATTGTTAATCTTGGCTCATACAAAGATAATACGTTTAGACTGGCTGTAGATTTCCTTCAGGAAGAGATTCGTCGGACACATGCTATTGGTGTGAAGAACATCGTATTACACCCCGGCGCATTTACAGACAAAGATGCCCACTATGGGATCGGACGGATCGCAGAAGGATTGAATGAAGTGCTGGAGGGTGTGAAAGACACGGATGTGAACATCGCTCTGGAGACCATGGCTGGCAAAGGTACGGAGATGGGTCGCAGTTTCGAAGAGATCGCTCAGATTATCGAGAAAGTAACATATAACGAGCGCCTGACTGTGTGTATGGATACATGTCACATTCATGATGCCGGATATGATATCGTTAATGATTTTGACGGTGTACTGGAACAATTCGATCGTACGGTAGGACTTGACCGCATTGCCGTAATGCATATTAATGATAGTAAGAATGCTGTGGGTGCGCATAAGGACCGTCATACACCAATTGGCTCTGGCTGGATCGGGTTTGAAGCGATTAACCGCATCGTCAACCATGAGAAGCTTCAAGGACGTCCATTTATTCTAGAGACACCTTGGATTGGTAAAGAGGCCAAGACACAGCGTCCAATGTATGAGGTGGAGATTGCGCTGCTTCGTGGGGATGTTGCCGGTCGATTCGGCCAGGATTTCCTGACAGAAGTAGAACAGTTGCAACACTTTTTCAAAGGTAAAGAGATTGAGTCTCGTTCGTATATTCTGGATGTGTGGACGTTGCTCAAAAATGATGCCAAAGCCAAAAAGGCAGATCCGCGCGAACCGCTGGAACGCCTCTATGACATGGTGACTGAAGCTGCACTATTCCCGCATTTGAATGAAGAACAACTGAATCATCGCTTGATTGCATGGCTTGCGGGTTAATCCCGCAGGTCATGGCTTAATTGAAGGAGGAAGAATAACCCGATGGAGATCCACGCTAAACAAGTACGCCCTGATTCTAAAAACCGCGCCGATCGTGCGCGCATGCTTATTTCCTGTCCGGATGGTCCAGGAATTGTAGCTGCCGTATCTCATTTCCTGCACCAGCATGGTGCAAACATTGTTCAGTCGGACCAGTATACAATGGACCCTGCTGGCGGCATGTTCTTTATGCGGATTGAGTTTGATCTTCCGCAATTGTTGGTCAATTTGCCGAAACTGGAAGCTGATTTTGCAGAAGTAGCAAGCCGTTTCCAGATGGAATGGACGTTATCTGCGGTCAGCCGCAAGAAGAAACTGGCTATCTTTGTGTCCAAAGAAGATCACTGTCTGGTTGAATTGTTGTGGCAATGGCAGGCAGGCGACCTGGATGCAGATATTGCGCTTGTGGTCAGCAACCATCTGGACATGAAGGACTATGTAGAATCATTTGGCATTCCATATCATCATATCCCAGTTACAGCAGATACGAAAAAAGAAGCGGAACAGCGCCAACTGGACGTCATCGGCAACGATGTGGATGTGATCATTCTGGCTCGTTACATGCAGATTATCTCTCCGATGTTCATTGAGCATTACCGCAATCGAATCATTAATATTCACCATTCGTTCCTGCCAGCCTTCGTGGGTGGTAAACCGTATGCGCAGGCGTACAACCGCGGTGTCAAAATTATCGGTGCGACAGCGCACTATGTTACGGAAGAACTGGATGGCGGCCCGATTATTGAACAGGATGTGCAGCGTGTAAGCCACGGGGACGATGTAACCGAGCTGAAGCGTATTGGACGTACCATTGAGCGTGTTGTGCTCGCACGTGCCGTGAAATGGCATGTCGAAGACCGTGTTCTTGTTCACGAAAATAAAACCGTTGTATTTTAAGCTCACGCTTTAATACTGTGCAAGGTTGATTCGGAACCACGTAATAGACTAACAATAAAGCGACCCCAATTCGTTTACGAAATGGGAGTCGCTTTTTTTGTTGTGTTGATATACTTTCCGCACAAGCCAAGCATAATACCAAACAGCAGATGTCCTACAATCCAGTAGAGGATGGCGGACACATCGTACAGGTCTGGCACACGTGATGACAATTGAGAGAGTGGGATATAGAGCAAGGACGAGACTGCACCAAGTAAAATTCCTTTGATCATAGGGCGGCCTGAATGCCTTACCCACCACAGATAGAAGATACCGATGACAACGGACACGATGAGATGCAAAGCAAATTCAATGAATTCGGGTAAGGTTGGCGGAAGACCAGGCACAAAATCAATATTCAGCAGCAGAGTATATACTTGTTCACCTGTGATGGCCTGAATCATTTTGAGGAAAAATCCCAGGACAACTCCCGAGAGAATTCCCGTTAAAATACCGGATATCCAGGGTAATGAGTGTTTTGCCGATGTTGATGGGTGAGCAGCAGGATCTGGCATGATCGAGACCTCCTATGATTGACGCGTGTACATCTGAAAAAAGTAAACCACAGCCCGAAATTTTGTAATCCATATTAAGGAACATTATATGTGAATTGAGGATGAATATCTAAAAAATGCATGGTTTTCAGGTTAAAGGTTATACTTCATGCGATGGATTTGCGAGGCTCCTTAAGTCTGTTTTTGGAATTTAGTACCTTGTACAGTACGATTTTTGCTTGATAGGACAAGGATTATTCATCACAAACCACCAATTTTTCACGAACTTCTAAAAGAAGGTTATGGAAAAGCTTCACGCCAAGTGATACAATACAAAAGTGAATAAGTCAAAATGAAACACTCAAGCGGATTCACTTATTGTGAAATTCGGTTTGCTTGTATGATGAGAGGGATTCGCTTGCGCACCCGACTTATCTAAAGACATGAGGAGGACAAACCATGACTGACAAGAACGAAGCGATTCAAAAGGACGAGAACACTACAATCGACAACCTGTCGATTACTACCGTACGTACTTTGGCGATTGATGCAATTGAGAAGGCAAATTCCGGACACCCGGGTATGCCTATGGGCTCCGCTCCAATGGGGTACCAACTTTTTGCAAAAACGATGACTCATAACCCGGACCACCCAACTTGGGTTAACCGGGACCGTTTTGTCCTGTCTGCAGGACATGGCTCCATGTTGCTGTACAGCTTGCTGCACCTGAGCGGATATGATCTTCCAATGGAAGAACTGAAACAGTTCCGTCAATGGGGAAGCAAAACTCCGGGTCACCCGGAATTCGGACATACTGCAGGTGTTGATGCAACAACCGGCCCACTGGGTCAAGGTATTGCAATGGCTGTAGGTATGGCGATGGCTGAAGCTCAACTGGGCGCAACATACAATAAAGACAAATTCAACGTAGTTGACCACTACACTTACGCAATCTGTGGTGATGGCGACTTGATGGAAGGCGTATCTCATGAATCAGCTTCCCTGGCTGGACGTTTACACCTGGGCAAATTGATCATGTTGTTCGACTCCAATGACATCACGTTGGATGGTAAACTGGATCTGTCTTCTTCTGAAAGCATCGCGAAGCGTTTTGAAGCTTATGGCTGGCAAGTGCTGCGCGTTGAAGATGGTAACGATCTGCCTGCAATCGAAAAAGCAATTCAGGAAGGTCAAGCAGATACACTGCGTCCTACACTGATCGAAGTTAAAACGGTTATCGGTTATGGTAGCCCGAATAAACAAGGTAAAGGCGGCCACGGCGGTACTCACGGATCTCCACTGGGTGCAGACGAAGCCAAATTGACTAAAGAGTATTACAAATGGGTTTACGAAGAAAACTTCCACGTACCAGCTGAAGTTCGCGATCACTTTGCACAAGTGAAAGATCGTGGTATCTCTGCTAACAAAGCTTGGGATGAGAAATTTGCCGAGTATAAAAAAGCATTCCCTGAGCTGGCAGCTCAATTCGAAACAGCGATTAACGGCGACCTTCCAGAAGGTTGGGACCGTGATCTTCCTAAATATGCAGCAACAGACAAAGCTCTTTCCACTCGTGTAGCATCCGGTAACGCTCTGAACGGTCTGGCGCACAACGTGCCACAACTGACAGGTGGATCTGCTGACTTGGAAAGCTCCACAATGACTCACTTGAACAACCTGGAGAACTTCACACCTGAAGATTACTCCGGCCGTAACATCTACTTCGGTATCCGTGAATTCGGTATGGCTGGAGCAATGAACGGTATGGCACTGCACAGCGGTGTGAAAGTATTCGGAGGTACGTTCTTCGTATTTACCGATTACCTGCGTCCAGCTGTTCGTCTGGCTGCCCTGATGGGATTGCCTGTAACGTATGTTCTGACTCACGACAGTATCGCTGTTGGTGAAGACGGTCCTACGCACGAACCGATCGAGCAATTGGCATCCCTGCGTATCATTCCTAACCTGACGGTTATTCGTCCTGCTGATGGTAATGAAACTTCGGCTGCTTGGGCTTACGCGCTTGAGAACAAGAGCAACCCGGTTGCACTCGTACTCACTCGTCAAAACCTGCCGATCCTGGAAGGTACGGTTGAAGGTTCACGTGAGAACGTGAAACGTGGTGCTTATGTTGTCTCTGATGCAAAAGATGGCAAAGCGGTAGCACAAATTATCGCTACAGGTTCTGAAGTGCAATTGGCTGTTAAAGCTCAAGCAGCACTTGCAGAACAAGGCATCCAAGTTCGCGTAATCAGCATGCCAAGCTGGGATCTGTTCGAGAAACAAGACAAAGCTTACAAAGAGTCCGTTCTTCTTCCGGATGTTAAAGCTCGTCTTGCGATTGAAATGGCTTATCCAATGGGCTGGGAGAAATATGTTGGCGATCAAGGTGACATTCTCGGAATCAGCACATTTGGTGCTTCCGCGCCTGGCGACCGTGTTATCCAAGAATATGGCTTTACAGTGGAAAACGTGGTTAGCCGCGTAAAAGCATTGCTGTAATAGAGGTTGTTCAAAAAGTCTGCTTTTGATTACGAAGGATGCCTCACGGCATCATCAGCGTCGAAGATGGGATTCAGCCGAATAAGAATATGCTTACGGAGTATGTTTCCTTCGGAAACATTGTAGTTGCTCACGTAGTTTTCTCCTACGCTCCGCTACTCCATTTCTAGCTTCATCCCATCTTCTCGGTACTGAAAACCTGACTTTTTGAACACGCATTTATAGCTTCATAAGCGCTGTTATGGTTGGGAGAGCATCATGCTGTCCTGATCCATGGCAGTAAGTTATTTCCGCAGAGATGGGCGGTGACTCATGATCGCCCTGATCTGTTTTGCCTTTTGTTTTCATTAACTTCAGGGGAGCGGGTACGCATGTCACAATTCGATCAAGTCAGTGTAGTGAAAGAGGCCAACATTTATTATGATGGTCAGGTAACCAGCAGAACGGTTATTTTGGGGGATGGCAGCAAAGTGACTCTGGGCATCATGCTTCCAGGCAGTTATGAGTTCGGTACGGATTCCCGTGAAATTATGGAGATTCTGTCCGGAGATCTGAAAGTATTGCTTCCCGGAGAAGAAGAGTGGCAAGAGATTCAAGGTCAAGCTACGTTCCACGTGCCTGCCGAATCCAAATTCAAACTGGAGATACGCAGCGTTACTGACTACGTCTGCTCGTACCCGGCGGAATAACATAAGAAGGGTAAGCAGAACCGCAACCCGCGGATTCGGTTTACCCTTTTTGCTTCTTGAATTCTAACGACAAAGTTCGAGCTGCAAGCTTGTCAGCCCCGTGGATTTGAAGTATCCTTAAGGCAAGTTGTTTAGAATGGAATACGGACATAATATAAGAGGTTGTTCAAAAAGTCCGCTTTTGATTACAAAGTTTGAACACGCACTATAATCGAAATCAGGAGGTTTTTGAGATCATGGCAAAAAAAGTGACATTTGACTATAGCACGGCATTGCAATTTGTAAATCAGCACGAAGTGGATTATTTCGCAGAACCGATTCGTCTGGCTCATGAGCAGCTTCACAACGGAACAGGAACAGGCTCCGATTATCTGGGCTGGATTGACCTGCCAACGTCTTATGACAAAGAAGAGTTCGCTCGCATTCAAAAAGCGGCTGCCAAAATCCAAAGCGACTCCGAAGTACTGATTGTTATCGGTATCGGTGGATCATACCTGGGTGCACGTGCAGCGATTGAAATGCTGACTCACTCTTTCTATAACAATCTGCCAAAAGACAAACGCAAAACGCCTGAAATCTACTTTGCAGGAAACAATATCAGTTCCACATATGTAACTCATTTGCTGGATCTGGTTGAAGGCAAAGATTTCTCCGTCAACGTTATCTCCAAATCCGGTACAACAACAGAGCCGGCAATTGCTTTCCGTATCTTCCGTGCAGCACTGGAAGAGAAATATGGTAAAGAAGAAGCTCGGAAACGCATCTATGCTACAACAGACAAAGCACGTGGTGCATTGAAAGAACTGGCAAATGCAGAAGGATACGAATCTTTCATTATCCCGGATGATGTAGGTGGACGTTACTCCGTTCTGACAGCTGTAGGTTTGCTGCCAATCGCAGCAGCGGGTATCAGCATCGAAGAAATGATGCAAGGTGCGGCTGACGCATCCAAAGAATACAGCAACCCGAACGTAGCTGAGAATGAAGCATATCAATATGCTGCTGTTCGTAACGCATTGTATCGCAAAGGCAAGGGCACTGAGATCCTTGTAAACTATGAGCCATCCCTGCACTTCGTATCCGAGTGGTGGAAACAACTGTTTGGAGAGAGTGAAGGTAAAGATTACAAAGGGATCTATCCTGCATCCGTTGATTTCTCTACAGACTTGCACTCCATGGGTCAATTCATCCAGGAAGGTAGCCGGAATATCTTCGAAACTGTTATCCAGGTTACTGAAGTTGCTGAGCATATCTCAATCAAATCCGATCCGGACGATCTGGATGGTTTGAACTTCCTTGAAGGAAAAACTATGGACTTTGTTAACAAAAAAGCGTTCCAAGGAACACTGCTTGCACATACAGATGGTCAAGTACCAAACCTGATTGTGAACATTCCAGATATGACTCCATATTCTTTCGGATATCTGGTATACTTCTTTGAAAAAGCATGCGGTATCAGTGGCTACTTGCTGGGCGTCAATCCATTTGACCAACCAGGCGTGGAAGCTTACAAGAAAAATATGTTCGCATTGCTGGGCAAACCAGGCTTTGAAGAAGAGAAAGCAGCGCTCGAAGCGAGACTTTCCGAATAATTCATCGGTCTGCTCATATAGTTGAATAAGGTAATGTAAATCTAACCGGGAATCACTGTTCGTGTAAGAGGCAGGGTTCCCGGATGTAGATAACCAGGGCAGTTCGTCCGCGTTCGCGCGGTGAACTGCTTTCTTGTAAAATGGACTCAGGAAAAGATCAGAAAGTTGGATTTAGGATGATTGAACGTTATCGCACGGTTCGAGGACCGGGCAATCTGGAAATTGTAATCAAGAAGTCGCGATTTATCGGTCATATTATGCCGGTCACGACAGAGGAAGAGGCTGTTGCCTTCATCGATGAGATCAAGAAAAAACATTGGAATGCAACTCATAACTGCTCTGCATACATGATTGGGGAGCGGGACGAGATCCAGAAGCAATCCGATGATGGTGAACCCAGCGGAACAGCAGGGAAACCCATTCTTGAAGTGATCAAAAATCAGAAATTAAAAAATGTGGCAATTGTGGTCACGCGATACTTCGGGGGAATTATGCTTGGAGCTGGCGGGTTAATTCGTGCTTATACGGATGGAGCTGTAGCAGCCATTGAAGCCGGAGAAGCCATTACCAACGTGCTGCATCGTGAAGTGTTTGTTGAACTGGATTATACGTGGCTGGGTAAAGTGGAAAATGAGTTAAGAAGCCGGGAAGTCCGTACAGGTGAAACTGGATTCACCGATAAGGTTACGTTGACTTGTCTTCCGCCGGATAGTGAAACCGAGGCTTTTGTAGCCTGGATCACGGATTTGACGCAAGGGCAATCCCGGATCACGGAGGGACAGCGGCTTTATTTTATTGAAGGGGAATAAAATATATGGCTAGAAGAGCAGTCGAACAGGAGTTGTCGAGGGAGCGGATACTGGAGGCGGCGAGGCACCTTTTTATTACCAAAGGATACCGCGCCATTTCGATGCGAAGCATCGGCCAGCATCTGGGCTATAGTCATGGGTCGCTGTATTATCACTTTAAGGAAAAGGCAGAGCTGTTCTATGCCATCGTGGTTGAAGATTTTAATCATCTGGGGCATTTGCTGCTGCAAGCCATGGTCAGGCCGGTTCGTGATGATGTGAGCAAGGTAGAGCACATTATGATGGAGTTTATTCGCTTTGGTCTGGAGAATCCATACCAATACGAAATTATGTTTATGATCAGGGACGAAGAACTGTTGTCTTATTGTCGTACCGAACAGGGGCGTTGCTTCGAATTGTTTGCATCGATTATAAGGCAGTATATGAATGAAGCGAACTGTACGGAAGAGGATATTCAAAGGGTACCGCGTACGCTATTTTTGGCTATGCACGGATTCATTTCTTATTACATTCAGGACCGTTTAACGTTTGTGGAGATTGAATCGTCTGCGCTGTCTCATGTCAAAGTGCTGTGCCGCAATCTGGGTCAGCAGTCTGGCGACCAATAATGGCGCTGTTGTTGCACCCCTACACTTCAGGGCGGTGATTTGTCATAACTTTAATTCTTTATAACGTTGTCTCGCGAAAGTTAATATGCGCAGTAGACCAAGTCAGGCGGCTCCGACCCGGAATGAGGGTGGACCGCCTGTTTGTGTTTGCAAAAAATGAACGAGTTGGTGGCAGGTCTATTGGACCCAACTAACCTTCCATGATTTTGAGAAAGTACTCCCGCTCACGTGGTCCATCGAATTCGCAAAAGTAAATGCCTTGCCAGCGGCCGAGCAGCAGCCTGCCTTCGTGAATAATCACCGTCTGTGATGGTCCTGTTGTGATCGATTTGAGGTGAGAGGCTGTATTGCCTTCGGCGTGTCGATACTCGGGGTGCTCCCAAGGGTACACTTCGTCCAGGCGCAACAAGATATCGTGTTTCACATCCGGGTCTGCATTTTCGTTGATGGCTATCCCCGCCGTCGTATGTGGACAGTAGATGAGGACCGTCCCATTCTGCACCCCGCTACTCTGGACAACCTGCTTTACGTCCCATGTGATATCCTTCATTTCATCTCGTGTCGAAGTGGATATATTCTTCTTGTGTAACATGTTAGATCACTCCTTATCATCTCTGTTCTTACCCTCGATTGTACCTTAACCACTACATACCAAACAAACCACATATGAAGACGGATATGTGAATCGCACAATAACGGAGAGGTCAGAAATAACCTGAAGAAGCGGAAGCTAAAAGCTTTCTGTAGGATAGCTGCTTCGGAAGCATAAGCTTCGCCTTTATCACCGGATTTCCCCTTAAAAAAGGGGATCAAAGAAATCTGGGGATAACAGTGATCGGAAGGTTGTTCTGGCCGCGCAGTGTACAGTGCGATTTTTATTAATTGATCTCATATGTGACCCAATTATATTCAATAAAAGCATTGACGATTAGCACTGCAAACTGGTAAAGTATCAGAAAAGCAAAACCAAGTAGACTAATGGGAATAATATTAAAGTAATATCATCCAACTTAGGAAAAATGTCGTATTAAATCCAGGAAGACTGCCGACCGGAGCTAAAGCCGGAGGCTGGGAGGGAACGCAGCAATGAATACCGTTCTTCGTCATAAGGGATGGACTTGGGGATTCCGCAGTACCGTATTGTTATATTTTATCGTACTTATTGTACTTCCAATCATCGGTGTGTACGTCAATTCCTTCTCTGAAGGATGGAGCAACTTTGTTCAGAGCATTATGGACCCCATCGCGTGGAAAGCCGTACTGCTGACCATTCGGCTGGCCGTCATTGCCACGCTGATTAATGTGGTTTTGGGCACGATGATCGCCTGGGTGCTGACAAGATATCGCTTTGTGGGCCGATCGTTTCTCAACAGTCTGGTTGATCTCCCGTTTGCACTGCCAACAGCGGTGGGCGGCTTGATGATTATGCTGCTTTTGGGTCCGGTCAGTGCCATCGGGAAACTGGCAGAATCCATGGGATTTGAGATTGTATTTCACCAGCCCGCCATTGTTATCGCGATGACCTTTGTCACGTTTCCGTTTGTTATCCGTGCAGTGCAGCCTTTGCTGGAAGAAATCGATCCTTCCGAGGAAGAGGCCTCGTACACGATGGGGGCATCCAAGGCTCGCACGTTCATGCAGGTTATTTTGCCTTCCATGGCACCTGGCATGATCAGTGGGGGGATGTTGGCTTTCTCTAGAGGACTGGCTGAATTCGGGGCTGTTGTGCTGGTGGCTGGTAACATTCCGGGCAGAACACTGACTGCTTCCGTATTTATCTACGGGGAGATTGAAAGTGATAATCCAACGGGAGCCGCTGCGGTATCCGTGTTGCTCCTGACGCTCTCCTTCCTGATCCTCTGGCTGATCAATCTGGTGCAGATGCGGGGGAGAAGACGATGAGACGACTGCTAATCGGACTGACGTTTGTGGTATTTATTGTACTGCTGATCATCCCGCTTGGACGCATTTTTATTGGCGCATTTGAAGACGGGGCAGGTGGATTCCTGAAAGGGTTAATGCGTCCTGAGGCGTTACATGCCTTGATGATGACCGGACTGGTGGTTCTGGTGGTCACCCTGTTAAATACATTGTTTGGCATCATGATGGCTCTTTATCTGGTTCGTGCCGGATGGCTGAGTGAACGGATAAAAGGGCTGCTAAACAGCATTGTAGACCTGCCTTATGCCGTATCTCCTGTCATTGGCGGTTTGATGATTGTGTTGATGTTGGGACCTAACAGCATTATGGGTGCTTTTTTTGAAGGGATTGGATTCAATGTGGTCTATGCCTTCCCGGGTATGGTGATCGCAACGTTATTTGTTACCTTTCCACTGATGGTCAGAGAGGTTATGCCTGTACTGCAGGAACTCGGTTCACAGCAAGAGGAGGCCGCATCCACACTTGGCGCCTACGGCTGGAGGACGTTCTGGAGTGTGACCTGGCCTTCGATCCGCTGGGCGGTAGTGTATGGTCTAGTCTTGACGGTTGCGCGCTCGCTTGGGGAGTTCGGTGCAGTGCTGGTTGTATCCGGGAATATTATGAACAAAACGCAGACCGCAACAACCTTGGTGTATCAGGATGTTGAGAATTTTAATGTGGCTGCCGCAAATGGTGTGGCATTGGTGCTGGTTACCTTCTCCGTCGGGCTGCTGCTCATGATGGAATGGGCCAAGAAGCGAAAGGAAGTGCATTGATATGCATGTAGAAGTCCGTGATTTGAACAAACATTTCGGTGATTTTCATGCGGTAAAAGATGTCTCATTCGATATTGCCAAAGGCCATCTGATCGGTCTGCTTGGACCCAGCGGAGGTGGGAAAACATCCATTCTGCGGATGCTGGCGGGTCTGGAGAATCCGGGTTCCGGAGAGATTCGCTTTCACGGAAAAGTCGTGAACCATCTGCCTCCACAGGAGCGTGGGATCGGATTTGTATTCCAGAACTATGCCTTGTTCAAACATATGACGGTATTTGAGAATATCGCCTTTGGACTCAAGGTTAAGAAGACGCCAAAAGCCCAGATCCGTGATCGGGTTATGGAACTCGTTGAATTGACCGGGTTAAAAGGTTTCGAGCAGCGCTATCCACATCAGTTATCTGGTGGGCAGCGTCAACGTGTTGCTTTTGCCAGAGCACTCGCCCCGGAGCCACAGCTGTTATTGCTGGACGAACCGTTCGCGGCCATTGATGCCAAGATCCGTCAGGAACTGCGTTCATGGTTGCGTGAGTTGATTGAGCGAGTGGGAATCACTTCGATTTTTGTAACGCATGATCAGGATGAAGCGATTGAAGTGGCGGACGAGATTATGATTATCAGTCAGGGTCGTCTGGAACAGAAGGGCACACCTTGGGATATCTACAAAAACCCTCAGACACCGTTTGTGGCTACATTTATCGGGGAGTCTACGGTTGTTGAGGATGCTTCACAGCTGAAAGGATTCGAACATGCGGTTGAGGGTGAACATACCAAAGCGTTGATTCGACCGGAGTATATTGAGATCGGCTTGAAGAACGAGTTCACCATGTTGTCTGCAACGGAAAAAGGTACAGTCAAACATCTTCATTTCCGCGGTAGTGAATGGATGGTAGAGGTGGACGTACAGGGTCATAAGTTAATCACCTATCGTTCCCTGGAGAAAACGACATTGGAGATCGGTCAACAAATTCGAGTCCTTGTACACCGTGCATACCTGTTCAATGACTCCAACAGTTGGGTGGTTGAGAACCGACTGAAGGAAGATCCGATGCCGGTGATGATTTAGATCAAGTGGAAGAAAGGGGCTGCCCATGCAGACGAGGAAGAAGAAAGCCATACTCTTATATGTTGCCCTCATGCTTCTGCTCGTCTGCATGACCGCTGGGTGCAGCAAGCAGGAGGGGGCAAGCGAACAGAACGAGCCTGCTGGTAACGATTCATCCAATACGCTGGTGATTGGTGCTTATAGTGTAGCCAAAGATGCTGTAGGCGAATTGCTGCCCAAGTTCCAGGAGGAGTGGAAGGCAAAGACCGGACAGACGATTAACTTCCAGGAGTCCTACGAAGCTTCGGGTACACAGGCAAGAGCCATCGTTGGTGGATTCGAGGCTGATGTAGCCCTGCTCGCGATGGAGAGTGATATCGAGAAGCTGGTCAAAGCCGATCTGGTTAGTTCTGATTGGAAACAGACCCCTAATGAGGGCATGATCACCCGTTCGATTGTTGTTTTGGGAACAAGAGCAGGCAACCCGCTGGGGATTCGTGATTTTCAGGATTTAACGAAGCCGGGAGTGAAGGTACTGTACCCCAATCCAAAGACATCCGGAGGCGCACAATGGGACATTAATGCCATTTATGGTGCCGGATTGAAACTGTCGGAGGAGCAAGAGGGGAAGAAAGATCCTGCCGCAGCCAAGGCTTTTCTCGAACAGGTACATCGTAACGTTGAATCATTGGACAAGAGTGGGCGTTCTTCGATGGCGGCATTCGAATATGGTGTGGGTGATGTCATCGTCACGTATGAAAATGAATTGCTTGCCCGGATCGCCAAAGGTGTAGATTATGACATCGTCATTCCAAAAAATACGATCCTGATTGAGAACCCGGCAGTTGTGGTGAATAAATATGCCGATAAACATGGAAATCGCGAACTGGCAGAAGCCTTTGTCGCATATCTGCGTACACCAGAAGCGCAGCGTATTTTTGCCAAGCATGGTTTTCGTTCAGTAGATCCGGATGTATTTGCACAGACGGAGTCGACATTTCCAACGCCAGAAGGATTATTTGATATCAACTATCTGGGTGGATGGGACGAGGTACGCAGTACGTTGTACTCCAAACGCGGCGTGTGGTATCAGGTGCTCGCTGGATTATGAGTATTGCTGATGTAATCGAATAGGTAATCGAGCATGTAGATACTAAACCTTCATTTCAATGGAAGTAGAGATGGAGGTTTTTTACTGCCAAAAGGTTATAATAGAGGTATACTGAATCATGATTGTTACATAGTACTAGCAGGAAGGTGTGAGTTGGATGAGTGCAGAGATCAAATTATCCCAAAGTACAGCAATTCGACTGGAGCAGGCCCGCGGTAAGGGGATGCCTGAGGAAGAAATTTTAAAAGCTATTCAAGCGAAAGACGTTTCCGCTTTTGACGCCGTGTCTGAAGAGGAATACCGATATACCGAATTTTTCTCGTATGCGGATGAACATGGTGAAAATCTGGAGGCAGCAGTAAAAGATGGCTACCGGATTACCTTTAACACGCGTGGTGGACTCGGAATCTGGTTGGAGAAAGCCTTCAAGGTACAGCCCGAGAAAGACTTCACAGTGGGTGAAGGAATCATCACCGGATTACAGTTGAAACCGGAGCAGGCAGAGGTACTGGCGAAGCGGCTTGCATCGAACTGGGTCATTACGGATTCGAAGGATGTACCTGCGGGTCAGGAACTGACGTTGAAGCTGCGGGCACTGGTATAGTTCCAGCGCGGAGTGGATGTGACTCGAATTAATCGGTCGTGGCCTGTTTAAAAGGTAAGGCCTGATCTTCATGCGGATGACCCGCTTATAAGGTTGCATCACATGCTGACGAAGCGTACGCTCCCGAATGGAGCGAAGCATGGAGCATGGAGATGAAGGTCTGACGGTGAACGGTCAGACGGTGAACGGTCAGACCACAGACTGTCCCGAATTGCAGTGGAGAACTGCAGCGGGATGGTCTTTTTTTTGCAAAAACGGAGGTGGACGATTACAATCTACATATCATTAATTCAGGGGGAATGCGGATTGAATCAGCTAACATTTCTGGGCACTGGCGATGCGATGGGCGTTCCACGTGTGTATTGTGATTGCGAAGTATGTACAGAGGCAAGGCTTACGGGGGAGAATAAACGGAAACGCTCTTCTGTTCTGATTGACGGTGGTGGGGATGGTGCGGGTGAACAGTTCATGATTGACTGCGGACCAGACTGGAGATCACAGATGGAGGATCAGGGATTGCGCATGGTGCATACGCTGCTCATCACTCATGCCCATTTTGACCATATTGGAGGATTGCCGGAATGGGCGGATGCATGCCGGTGGTTGGGTGTGAAGGGGCGTTTGTATGCACCACGCGAAGTGATTGCCACCATTCAGGGACAGTTTCCTTGGTTGGGTCGTCATATGGACTTTCTGGAAACGGATGATGATATTGAACTAGGCGACTGGAAGGTACATTCCTGGAAAGTATGCCATGGACATAACGGGTATTCGTACGCCTATCGATTGGATCAGGGTGGGTATAGCTGGGCGTATTGTTCAGACGCTATTGACCTGAAGGATGCCGAGAAAGAGCCGTTGCACGGACTGGATCTGCTGGTGCTTGGAACAAGCTTTGTGCATGAACTTGCGGAATTCTCAACACGTTCCGTGTACGATATGCGTGAGGCGCAGGAGCTGCTGTGGGAACTGAATCCAGTTCATACATATTTTACACATATGTCTCATGACGTCGATGTACGGCAGAATTATAATCTGGATCAAGGTATTACGATTGCCCTTACCGGGATGAAGGTGCCGCTTGGAACATTAAAGCTGGAAACGAATGCGTAACTCAACTTAACTAGCGTAACAAAAATAAATTCAGAAGAGCGTATCCTTTACAAGGGGTTCTTCGTTTACATAGTGTAAGTCAAAATCAATCAGGAACCAGCAAAGGGGGGCCCCCAAGATGGCCTTTGTGAAGTCCGTGGATTGCAGAATCAACAGACCACATGATGATGGTAAACAAGATAAATTCGATATTGAATTAAATGGAAACGACAGAAAAAATCAATTGAACCCAAGCATCCATACCGTACTACCCGATCTGATGGGTTCGTTGTATGCGTATTGTCTATCTCTGACGAAATCAGTTCCAGACACGGAGGATCTGGTTCAAGAGACCTGTCTCAAAGTGTTGTCGTCGAGAGTGGTTGGAACTTCCGGGATGAATAAAGATATAAACTGGGAAGCTTATCTGATTCGTATTGCACGCAACAGCTGGATTGATATCTTACGTCAGCGAGAGAGATTGGCTTATAAACTGGATAGCTTGAAGCCGCTCCTACACGAAATGGAGGAGGAAAGGCGATTCGAGGAATTGGAGTCTGCCGTACAACTTCTTGTAAATACGCTACCACCGTGGCAGCGAGTGATATATGTATTAAGTGAATTAATGGGTTATAGGGCGGCAGAGACTGCGGAAATGCTGGATACGACAGAAGGTGCTGTGAAAGCAGCGTTAAGTCGTGCACGCTCTGCCATAGCTGAAGTGAGGCACAGGTTGGAACAATCGGACACAGAATTTCAGTATGAGGAAGGCGCAGTCGAGGACAATCGGGAGGAACTGCGCAGCTATCTGCTGGCATTTCGTAATGGAGATACAGCCCGAATCATTGATCTGTGCCTGAATCGGACTGATGATCCGATGGCTGTGGCGGGGACGATTTTGCAGCAGACTTTGCCGTCTCCATCCACGCAGCCAATGATGTACGGGTACTCCACTTCTGGCATGAACTCGATGTCGTATGGAGGCGGATACACGGTCAACATGGTTGCCTAAACCGAGGAGGCGACACACATGAATGTAGTGCCCTATGTAGTGGAACAGACAGCTCGCGGAGAGCGGAGTTATGATATTTATTCACGTTTGCTCAAAGATCGGATCATTATGGTGTCTGGAGAAATTGAGGATCAGATGGCAAATGCCATCGTGGCCCAGTTATTGTTTTTGACTGCAGAGGACCCGGAAAAGGACATCCAGATGTACATCAACAGCCCTGGTGGGTCGGTGACTGCGGGATTTTCGATCTATGACACGATGCAATTTGTGAAGCCGGATATCTCCACAATCTGTACAGGGATGGCGGCAAGCTTTGGCACGATATTGCTGGTAGGTGGAACAAAAGGTAAACGTATGGCGCTGCCCAACAGTGAGATCATGATCCATCAGCCACATGGCGGTACGCGAGGGCAGGCGTCGGATATGCTGATTCATGCTAACCGCATCATTCAGCATCGTCAACGTCTTAACAAGCTGTTAGCCGACCATACAGGACAGTCAATTGAGCGGATTGAGAAGGACTCGGATCGAGACTATTTCCTGACGGCTGCGGAAGCAGTCGAATATGGATTGGTGGATAAGGTCATATCCAGCACATAACATTAGCCTGGGAGGTCATATGACCTTTCGGGCTTGATTAATCAAGAGGACGAACAGGAAACTGACGTCCTCTTTTTGTCGTCCAGATTAGCTAGCCCGTGTCTATGGATCGAATCAGAATGAGAATAATGTGAAATAAAGATTGACCATCGGTAGGTATAGTGTATATATTATATATACACACTATACCTACTGGAAACTACGTAACATCAATGAGGTGAGGAAAGATTAACATTTTAATATCGAATGCTTCGAGCGATCCGATCTACATGCAGATTCTAACTCAGATCAGACAGAGCATCTTGAGCGGAGAATTCGTTGCTGGAGATAGTCTTCCCTCCATTCGGCAGCTCGCCAAGGATCTGCAAGTCAGTGTTATTACAACTAAACGTGTCTATGAAGAGCTGGAGAAGGAGAAACTGATCGATTCAGTTGTAGGCAAAGGGAGCTTTGTATCCGGAGCCAATCAGGACTTTATTCGAGAGCGGCGGATGAAACAATTGGAAGAGAAGATGCTCGAAGTGATTCGTGAGAGCAGAGAACTGGGCATGAGTTCACAGGATGTAATCCATCATCTTACATTGTTGGTTGAGGAGGAATAAGCATAATGAACGCTATCGAATTACGTAATGTAACCAAAACGTATCCCTTATTTAAAGTAGATAATGTATCTCTGGATGTGAAAAAAGGGTATATCACGGGACTTATTGGTCCGAATGGGGCGGGAAAGAGTACTTTGATCAAAATGATCACGGGTCTGATCCAACCCGATAAGGGGAGCCTCAAGACATTGGGCAGTGAGATGCCAAATCAGGAAGTTGATATCAAGCAACGCCTTGGCATTGTGTCAGATGAATGCTTTTATTATGAGCATCTAACGATCCGGGAGATGACACAAATGATCGCTCCTTTTTACACCAAATGGGATAATAAAGCGTTCAATGACTACTTAGATCAGTTCGAACTGTCTCCCAAAAAGAAAATCCAGGATCTGTCCAAAGGCATGAAGATTAAGTATTCTCTCGCCGTAGCTTTGTCGCATGAAGCGGATCTGCTGATTATGGATGAACCGACATCCGGGCTTGATCCTGTGTTTAGGCGGGAACTGCTTGATCTGCTTGCAGATATGATACAGGACGAAACAAGGTCTATTATTTTCTCAACGCATATTACGACGGATCTGGAACGTATTGCAGACTACATTACGTTTATTCATCAAGGGAAACTGGTGTTTAACGAGGCAAAAGATGATGTGCTGGAAAGGTATACGATTGTAAAAGGGGATATGGGTCTGCTTGATTCCGACATTCGGAAACATTTCATCGGAATACGCGAGACAGCCGTTGGTTTTGAAGCATTGTCGGATCATAAGGCAGAGGCCGAACAGTTATTTGGCAGGTTAGCTCTTTTACAAAGACCTACGTTAGAAGACCTCATTTATTTTACTGCGAAGGGAGGACGCAAATATGCTTAACTTGCTTCGTAAAGATTTCATTGTACTAAAAAGTTCACTGTGGACGATTGGGTTATACCTGGTGGTATTTAGTCTCGCCTTTATACCTAAGAGTGAAATGTCAATGTATTTTGTAGGCATCTACACAGCCTTTGGTTCGGTCATGCTGGCAACCATGATTGATATCAAGAACCATAATCACAATTTCCTGGTCACACTCCCCGTTAGCCGCAAACAGATTGTAAAAGCCAAGTACCTTTCTGCTATAATCTATACGTTATTCGGGGTACTCGCGTCGTTTGGGATTCACCAGCTTGTGAACCTGAATTATCCTGAACTGAACAAGCCGAATTATTCACTTAGGGATATTGTCATTGCCGTAGGCATGGTGCTTGTATTAGTTTCCATATACATGCCTCTTTTCTACGGACTTAGCAAAAAAGGTGCTGGTATCATCAATGCGATATTCATGGTCTGCATGATTATACTGGCGCAACCCGTTGCGTACCTGATGAATATGGCCAACGAGAACGGTATAATTACCACAACGACAATGGCATTGGTTTCTGTAGGCATTATAGGTTTGTTTTTGCTGTCCTATCTCATTACCATTCGCTTGTTTGCAAGAAAAGACCTCTAAGCACAGAGCGGGTGCAGGTAAATAAGGTAAATACTATAGAACACCAAAAGTAAAGTCGCCATAAGGCGACTTTTTTTGATGCAGCGATACGAGTGACAAATTGCACTTGATATTCTTCGGATTGGCTTCAATCCAAGAGTATCAAAATGTTACATTTCTTTCGCAAGCGTAATGAGCCTGTTCATGCCTTCCCGAATCTGCTGCTCATGTGCATAAGAGAAGGACAGGCGCAGCTTGCGACTGGCTGAATGATCCGAAGAATCAAATACGGTTCCGGGTACAAAGGCAACGGATTGTTCCATGCATCGGTGAAGCAGTCTCCCTGTATCCACACCCTCAGGAAGCTCTACCCAAAAGTTGAGTCCGCCCTCCGGCCGGGTCCACGTCCAGTCCGTTTCCAGCAGAGATTGTTCCATCACTTCCATCCGTAGCTGGATGGCGGTCCGCAGCTTGGACAGATGTTGATGCATGCGTTCTGACTGAAAATAACGGAGAAAAAGCTTCTGGTTCAGAAGGGGCGATCCGTTATCTGTCAGTGATTTTACAGCCTGTAGTCCTGGCATGAATCGCTGGCGGCATATGATGGCTGCAATCCGTAGCCCGGGTGCAACATACTTGCTGTAACTGCGGATGTACAGGGTGTGTCCAGTAGTGTCGTAGGTGAAAATGGGTGCAGGAGGTTTCTCCTTAAAATAGATATCATAGGTGCTATCGTCTTCGAGCAAAAAACATCCATACTGTTCTGCAAGTTCGGGTAACTGCTTGCGCTGTTCTACTGGAACGTTAACGCCAGTTGGATTATGAAAAGTTGGCGTCGTGTAGAATAAGCGTGGTTTCTCCGATTTCATCAGATGTTCGATCTGCTCCAGATCATAACCATCCGAGTGAATATCCGTAAAGATCAGACGAGCACCTTGTTTGCGGAAAATCTCCATTGCCGGTCCGTACGTAGGCCGTTCCATCAACACCCGATCTCCGGGTTTGACCAGCGTCCGCGAGATGACATCAATCGCTTGCTGCGCCCCCGAAGTAATGAGCACTTCGTCTGCGGAGAGATAGAAGCGTTCTTTTTTCGTTAGATGGCTTGCCAGCGCACTTCGCAATTCCAGATCTCCCTGAATCGTGGAATACGTTCCGAGCAAACGGGGATATTGATCTAGCAGATCACGCATTAGTTCTCCCCAATAACGGTTGGGCAACAGAGAGGGATCGATTAACGATTTGGAAAACTGGTATTCTGCTTCAAGGGACTGTACCCGTGCTAGTGAATCCCAATGCAGCCAGGCAGACACGGCGGGATCATCCGCCTGATCCGTTACTGAGAATGGAGTCGCTGGGCTGACATAATAGCCAGATTTGTCCTTCACATAAACACTCCCACGTTCCTTTAACTCCTGATAGGCTTTGAATACGGTCAGACGATGTACGCCGAGTAGCTCGGACAGGCTTCGTACAGATGGCAGTTTTTCATGTTCGGCCCACTCTCCCGCTTCTATACGTACAACGAGATAATGGATGACTTGCTCATATAATTTCAGGCTGTTATCTGTCATCATCATGGTTCTGCCCACCCGGCTCACACTCCTTTTGAACTCTATTGTAACAGCTAATGGGAGAAAACTGTTCTGTTTTGTTCATTCTGTTCTGTAGACCATGAGATATGATGGAGAACAGATAAAGGAGTGGTTATCATGGTGGGGATTGCATTTACGGTTATGTGTCTTATTTTCGGTACAACATTTCTGGCTATTAAAATTGGAGTAGAGGCAGGCATGCCTCCTTTTCTGTCAGCCGGATTGCGATTTTTAATCGCGGGAGCGCTGATGTTTGCATGGATGAGGATGAAGGGCAAAGTGAGCTGGTCGCTCCTGTTCCGCAAGGAGATGCTGTTGACGGGAGCGGGGCTGACCTTCGGCACCTTTGCCACATTATATTGGGCCGAACAGCATGTGAGCTCGGGTGTGGGTGCCATTCTGTCGGCGACAGGGCCGCTGATGATTATGTTGATGCAGACGGCGCTGTTACGACAAAAAACATCTGCCCGTATGATTGTGGGCTGCCTGATCGGGTTCACCGGTGTGGTACTGGTTGTGTTGCCAGGTGTATCGCTTGGTGCAGGTTCCCTGTTCATGTGGGGTTGTATCGCGGTACTAGTGGGGGAGGTCTGTTATTCAGCAGGTGCATTGTACTCCAAAAAGGTCATTCATCAGTTCAAGGAGGCTAGTCCTGTAGCGATCAATGCGGTGCAGATGATGTATGGGGGACTGCTGTTATCCCTGCTCTCGGTCGGAACGGAATCGTGGAATATGTCTGCTCTCGACTGGGTGCCTGCTGTGTCGTCGGTGATCTATCTGACTGTCATCGGCTCCATGGTGGGGCATAGTCTGTTCTATTGGATTATGTCGCGCACCAACCCATTGTTTCCAGCAACATGGTTATACATTTCACCACCCATTGCCGTAGGGCTTGGTGCTGTTGTCTACGGTGAGCATGTCAGCTGGGTTACATGGATCGGTGTAGTGCTGGTCGTTTCAGGTCTGCTGGCGATGAATGAGAAGGTGAGTGGCTGGTTGAAGAAAAGAAGTCGTGCGAGGATGACAGTGCAGGCTTCCGAATCTGTTCTAAAATAGGTAAAGTTTGAAAGTATGCAGCTCAATCTCAAAATCAGCCATTGATTTTAGGTTGAGCTGTTTGTTATTCCAACATGATGTTCTCATTCACCAGTAGGTAGTAATATTCATCCATCTGTTCTGCCGTAACATTTTCTTCGAAATGTTGTATCCACCACGTCACAAGTAAACGAATCACCCCCGAGTGAAACTCCGCTACAAGTTCTATGGGAGGTGAAAATTGTTTACCTCTTCTCTTCAATTCCAGAAAATCCCGTCTGAATATCTCTCCGATATAATGTATGAAAAAGTTGTTAAACCCCTCATCCTTCTGTTGGTTCTGCACGATGGTCTCCAGTACATTTCCGAACAGAATTTTAGATACGCTTTGCAAAGGCTGCTGTAATCGATTTTCTACATTCATGTGTAAATAATCCCGAAGGACCCAAGTTAGGGTGGAGGACAGTAGAGCAAATTTATCCTTGAAATGTTTGTAAAACGTTGTTCGGTGAACCATAGCTTTGTCACATAATTCATTAATTGTGAGGTTGCTGAATAGCTGGCCTTTCTCACATAACAGATCGAGTAGCGCCATCGTTAACAATTTATGAGTTCGGGTAACTCTCAAATCCACCTTTTTATCAATCATTTTCATCTACATCAGTTCCTTATTGTAGTTTAGCTATATAGTATCAACACATTGATTCTTACATGGAACGAGATTTCAAGTGTATATTGGTATTATAAGTAATTTTTTGATAGGGCTACAAGTGTAGATGAAATATGATGGATTAGAGAGGATGAAGTGGCGATGTCCGACATGAAAAAAGCTGTGGTGATCGGGGCAGGTATTGCAGGGTTAATCACTGCAAGGATGTTATCTGATTATTATGATGAGGTATGTATCATTGAGCGAGATGAATTGCCTTCTGAGCCGGCAAATCGGCAGGGTGTGCCTCAATCCTTTCATCCACATCGTGTATTACCGCGCGGCGGACTCATTCTGGAACATTACTTTCCCGGATACAATGACGAATTGGTCGCGCTTGGTGCCATTCCTTCACATGAAGAGAAGTTTATGATTGCCAATCGCTACGGTACATTAGTTAATATGGCGAATGCTGCTTCCTCATTCAAAATTGCATCGAGCAGCAGAGCCCTGCTGGAATGGGTACTGCGTCAGCGAGTCCAGAACATAGATCATATAAGTTTCTTAACGAGTACGGAGGTTACCGGGTTAATGGCATCAGAAGATCAGCGTTCGATTACAGGCGTGTATACCAAAGAAAGAGGTCGGGATAACCGGGAAGCAATGCTTGCAGCAGATATGGTTATTGATGCCGCGGGACGTTCTTCCAAATTGATCAGATGGCTTGAACAGATAGGGTTGTCCGTGCCTGAGCCGGAAGTGCTGAAGGTGTCTCTTGGTTACAGCACCCGCTATTATAAGATACCATCCTCTATTCAAAATGACTGGGGAACGGTGATAACAGAGTCCGATCCTGTGCAAGGAATTCGTGCAGGCATGTTGTGGCGCATTGAAAATGATATCGCCGGACTGTTACTGTTCAACGCAGGGGGAGACGAATATCCTTCAACTCATCCGGATGAGTTCCAAGAGCAAATCAAACATCTGTTTGCTTCGGATGAAATCGTAGCATTGGCAGACCAGCTGGAGCCTTTTCAAGGGCCTCGGGGATACCGTATTTCCGAGTCTGTCCGTCAACATTTTGAACTGATGGAGAATTGGCCCTCCGGATTACTCGTCCTTGGCGATGCATTTTGCAGCTTCGATCCGATCCATGGCCAAGGCATGACGGTTGCTGCAATTGAAGCCGAGACCATAGGGAAATGCTTGGATGAGCAGCGAATGCATCCTGAGCCGCAGTTTGAGCGCCAAGTGTTGCTCCGTATGCAGCAGGCCATTGAACCGGCCTGGTGGCTTAGTTCTGTGGCCGATCTGCGTTGGAAAGGGGTCGAACATGTTGGGCCTTCCCGAATGAAAGGAGTTACTTTTGCTCAGAAGTATATAAACTTGTTTACTAAGCAGGCGATGAAAAAGGCGAGTCAGGAAAATAATAAACATCTCTTTTTTACCCAGTTCCTGATGAATGCTCTAATCCTTCCTCCAAGTGAATACTTTAAAGGTGAAATCCTGAACATGATCCTGAACGACAACGGTTCCGAAGAAGAAATGGAGTTAAGAGCAGAGCTTGGTGTCCAAGATCCGGAGTTATTCCAGCAAAGAATAGATGAGATCATTCCGTCATTTCAACTGGAATTTGATGGGCAAATAAAAAAACTGCTTGAGTCTTTCCAGCATGCCATGAGCAAGTAAAACAATAAATCGTGGTGCGTGAAAGTTACCGCATTGTTGCTCTCAAAACATAAAAAATAACAGAGAAATATACCTAATATAATCGTTTAAATAGGATAATGAACATATTTTTAAAATCAAAAAAACAGCCCTGCACGGCGAAATTCGCCGGACTGGGCTGTTCGTTGATCTTATTTACTCTGCGTTCAGCACAAACTTCTCGATAACTTCTTTCACGCCGTCTTCGTTATTACTTGCCGTAATGTAATCCGCCAGCTCTTTCAGGGCAGGGATGGCATTTCCCATCGCTACACCAAGACCAGCAACTTCGAGCATCTCATGGTCATTCCAGGAGTCGCCGATGGCAATACACTCGCTGAGCTGGTGACCGAAATGGTCAGCCAGGAAGGTCAGGGCGTGGCCTTTAGTTCCTTCGTTGTGCATGATCTCCAGGAAGTAAGGTTTGGACTTTGTGATATGGACTTGAGGTCCGAGCAATTCACGCAAGTCAACGGCAACCTTATCCAAGTAGTCTGGCTCATCGATAATAAGCAACTTTGGTGTTTTTTGTTCGATGACTTTGATGAAATCAGATTCGATATAATATTGGGTGCCGTTTAATTTGGCATAATCACGCAGCTTGTCGTTTTCCTCACGGGCATATAACTTATCGTCAATGTATGTTTGAAGGTGGAGATTGTTCTCCAGGCAGTAATCATACAATTTGCGGGAAGCTTCCTGTGGAACGTAACGCTCATAAAGTACTTTTTCGTCCAGCAGGTTTTTCACCAATGCGCCTTGATACGTGATGATCGGAACGTTAAGTCCGGTTTGACGAGCCAGCGCTTGTGCGGAAGCATAAGCACGTCCAGTCGCCAGCGTTACAGTTACACCATGGGCAACTGCTTGTTCCAGTGCTGTCTGTGTAGCAGGGGTTACTTCTTTGTTGTCGTTAATCAGTGTGTCATCAATATCGATTGCAATCAATTTGTAGCTCATCTGTGTTTCTCTCCTTTTTTATCTGTATCTATTTGTATCTATACCCGACTTAATCTATATCAGTTCAACTAAACGTTTTACACGATAACGGAGAGGACAGAAAAAACCTGAAGAAGCGGAGCGTTCGCCTGAAAGCTTTCTGAAAGAAAGCTACATCGGAAGCATAAGCTATCCCCGGATTTTCCCTTTGAAGAAGGGAATCAAAAAAATCTGGGGATAACAGCGATCGGAAGGTTATTCTGTCATCGGAGTGGCAGGTGTAAACAATCTTGGGTTGAACTTATATACCTACTCTTCCAGGAAAACAAGGCCGATAAAGTCTTCCAGCTCAAGGTTGCCGAAGTAATGTTTTACATCCAGGCCCTCAAGTGCAGTACGCACCTCGGTTTCCTCATACCGCTTGCCGCGCAGCATATTTTCGATATCAGCTACATCGCCTACACCGAAGAAGTCACCAAAGATTTTGATATCTTCGATGCGTCCATCCTTGATGTTCATGCGCAGATCGATGATACCGACAGGGAATTTGCGAGTGTGCTTCACATTGCTTTCCGGAGACAAGCCATAGTTCCAGTCCCAGTTGTTATAACGCTCAGCGGAAATTTCCTTGATTTTGTCCCAGTCCTTGTCAGTCAGCTTGTATTGCGGGACGTCTTGTGGCTCCATTCTGAAAATGTGACGTAACAGCTCATCGCGGAACTGCTCAATCGTCAGGTTGGTGTCAATCAGATCCCGTATGTTGGCGACCCGGCTGCGCACGGATTTGGTGCTCTTAGATTTGAATTTTTCGGGATTGACGTTCAGGGAAGCCTGAACATGCTCCAGGTTCAGATCAAACATCAATGTGCCATGACTGAACATACGCCCACGTGTGGAGAACTGGGCATTGCCCGAAATTTTCTTTTCGCCGACTTGCAGATCATTACGCCCGGTCAACTCGGCATTTACACCAAGCTCGTGCAAAGCTTCAACCACTGGCTGGGTAAACTTGCGGAAGTTATGGAAGGATTGACCGTCATCCGCTGTAATAAAACTGAAATTCAGGTTGCCCAGATCATGATATACCGCTCCGCCTCCCGAAAGACGACGAACCACCTGCACACCGTTATCCTGAACGTACTCGATATTAATTTCTTCAATCGTATTTTGATGTTTTCCGATGATGATCGACGGACGGTTGATGTAGAACAGCAGATAGCTGTCATCCTCCATCGGCAGATGTTTCAGAATGTACTCCTCAATCGCAAGGTTTACAGAAGGATCTGTAATGCCCTGGTTGTCTACAAACAGCATGGTCATTCCTCCATTAATGTATGTGAGGGATTGCTAGTCCCTTATGTAGTGAACCTTGTATATCAAAAGGAACCGAAATTCCTCTTCTATTGTAAACGAATTATGGTTGGGACACAAAGAAAACAGGATTGACCCACACCTCCCGTGCCATCCATAATAAAAAGGACATACAGAAAGGATGACGGAAGAATGACCGGTTATATCGAAGTGTTCGGACATGGCGGGGACGTGGAGACGGCTGCGTCACGATTTGGGAGGGAAGCCGCTGATTTTCTGGATTTCAGTGCCAACATTAATCCACTCGGTCCACCCAGAGGGGTGCTGGAGGCTATACAGCAAGGATTGCAGTCGGTGATTCGGTATCCCGATCCGGCGCATCGCGGATTCAAAGCACTGCTGAGCGAGCGTCTTGGTGTGATGCAGGAGCTGATTTCCGTGGGCAACGGCGCAGCCGAAAGCATGGCGCTCATTCTGCTGGGGCTTGCCCCGCGCAAGGTGGGTACGGTGGAACCGGGATTTTCGGAGTACCGGTCGTTGGCACGACAATTCGGTGCCGAGGTTGTGCATACGGAGGGAAGAGAAGAACTGGCGTGGCGAGCGGAACCCGAGGAAATCGAGGAGCTCATGGAAAAGGTAGACCTGCTCTTCCTCGGCCAGCCCAACAATCCAAACGGTGTACAATATCCACTTGAGGTATTACAAAGGCTTGCCCGCAAAGCGGAAGAAACGGGAACCGTACTTGTCATTGACGAGGCCTTTATGGATTTTATTCCGTTAGACCGGCGTCAGTCCCTGGCAACACATCTGAATGACTATCCGAATGTGATCATCATTCGCTCGATGACAAAGTTTTATGCCATACCGGGCTTGCGTCTCGGATATGCTCTGGGCCGTGCCGAATACATTCAGGCGATGACAAAGAAACAGGTGACCTGGAGTGTCAACGGTCTGGCGCTCATGGCAGGGGAAGCCTGTCTGCGCAGTGGAGAACGGTACGAACAGGAGACCATGTCACAGATCACGCGGGAACGGGGGCATCTCATCGAAGGGCTGAAGGCGTACGGATGTGCGGTGACACCGGGAGAGGCGAACTTTATTTTGGCACGTGTGCCGGCCCCTTGGACAGCGGCATCAATGCAGGAGGCGCTGGGCCGAAGAGGCATTCTGATTCGCAGCTGTGCCATGTATCCGGGGCTTGACAAAGGGCATGTACGTTTCGCGGTCAAGGATGCAGATGCCAATGCTACATTACTGGAAGGGCTGGGCAGCGTGCTGGAAACCAAGGGATATCCGAATGTCGATCAGACGAAAGATGAGGAACAGGGAGGGAAGCGGCAATGACACTCCCGTTTTATAACTACTTTACGAATGGAGAAACAGAAGAGAATGAATATGCTTCCTCTTCCTGGCCGGGACTGAACATATCCGCACATGAACGACATATCAAAGCTCAGAGCCCAAGGTCTGCCCAAGCGCTGTCGAGTGCGGTATATGGCGGCGGGATGCTTGAACTGGATCGCATATTTAACCTCTATGTGGACAGGCATTACCGCTGTGATGATCCGCCGCGTGATATCGAACAAGCGCTGAATGAATGGCATGAGCCACGCGATCAATGTGCCGGATTATTGACGGCCGTAAGGCTGGAGCATACCTCCATTCGGGAATATACAAGTGATGAATTTGGCCTTCTGTGCTGCACCACTGCGGGTGTATCAAATGCCGCACGAGCGGGGTCGGAGAGAACGGTATTTGATGCGGCGGGAAATAAGACGATGTCTTCCGGCAGGGAGCGATCTGCTCCTTCAGCACGGAATCTGACGATGCCATCCTATGTCCCGGGTACAATTAACATCATGCTCTGGTTGAATGGACGCATGACCAGCGGGGCGATGGTGAATGCAGTACAGACGGCGGTGGAAGCCAAAGCGGCCGCGCTGGCGGATGCGGGTGTTCTGGATTCGGAGAACGGGTTGCCCGCCACCGGTACTACAACCGATGCCATTGTGTTGGCGGTACGTCAGGCAGTGGAGGAACCTCATCCGATGATCACTTATGCCGGGACAGCAACTACGGCAGGGGCGGCGATTGGCAGATTGGTATACGACACGGTAACGGAAAGCCTTCGGGCCGGACTGTTATGGAAAGAGAGGGTCAGGAACAAATGACTTTTGAGGTGGAGCATCTATGGACCTGGCCGTTCTGGACAGGCATGGCGGGAGCCTGGATTATTATACTGGCGTACCTGTTGGACCGATGTATTGGAGATCCGCGCTGGATTCCCCATCCGGTGATTGGCATGGGAAAAGGCATCTCGGCGTTGGAGCGTGTCATTCGCTCGCGTGTGAACACAGATTCGGGGCTGAAGAGAGCCGGGCTGTTGTTCCCGATTGTGATTGCGGGGGGTTCTTTTGCCATCACTTGGGGACTCGTATATGTTCTTAGGCTGATTCATCCTGTCATTGCAGCGGTAGCTGAAGTGGTGCTCATTGCAACGACCATTGCTTCAAAAGGGCTGAAGGATGCAGGCATGGAAGTATATCGTCATCTGAAGCAGCAGGATTGGCCGGCGGCCAGACGTTCACTGGGCATGATTGTTGGACGTGATACGGCGCATCTGGATGAACCCGAGGTTGTGCGGGGAACGGTAGAGACGGTTGCCGAAAATATCGTGGATGCCATTGTATCGCCGTTATTCTATGCGCTCATTGGAGGCGCTCCGCTTGCTATGGCTTATCGCGCCGTCAACACGCTGGATTCCATGGTTGGATATAAAAATGACAAGTATCTGCATCTTGGCTGGGCCTCGGCCCGTCTGGATGATGTGGCGAACTGGATACCTGCCCGGCTGACCGCGATTCTGTTAATCGTGGGTGCCTGGGTCATGAAGCTGGACGCCAAAGGAGCAGCACGCATGGTTGCACGGGATGCAAGACTACATCCAAGTCCGAATAGCGGTTTTCCCGAATCAGCGGTGGCTGGAGCACTGGGCATCCGGCTTGGCGGACATAACGTGTATCACGGCGTTGCTTCATTTCGTGCCTACATGGGTGAAGCCACACGGCCGATGGAAGCCGAGGATATTGTGCAAACGTCACGTCTGATGTTCTGGTCGGCAGGGGCTTTTGTGGTACTATGCGTGTTCATAACGCTGGGTGTGTGGCTGGCAGGAGGGACGTTGTTATGGCCGTAAATGAAGAGAATGCAGGCAATGAAGTACATAGGGATCAACCCGGGCCGCTGAAACGAAACATTCTGTGGGTCCGTCATGGGACAACGTTGTGGAATGTGGAAAAAAGATACCTGGGGCATACCGACATCGGTCTGCTGCCAAATGCCAAAGAAGAGCTGGCTCCGCTTCATGAACAATTGAGCGGTGTTTCGTGGAATGAGGTATATTGCAGTGATCTACTTCGCTGCCGACAGACGCTGGAACAGATTCTTCCTGATGCCATCGGACAGGTGAAGTTCGACTCGCGCCTGCGCGAGAATGATTTTGGACAGTGGGAAGGGCTGACGTATGATCAGCTTAAGGATAACCCTGTGTACCGAAACTGGATTGATACGCCGCAGGAAGTCACTCCGCCCGGCGGGGAATCGTGGCAGGAGTTTACCGGACGGTTGGATTCCTTTCTCCAAGTGATGTTGTTGGAGGGTCGTCCTTCAATGCACGTTGATGAGGGGCGCGAGTCAACCATAGTTGTGGTTACGCATGGTGGTGTCATCCGGTATGCCTTGTCCCGTCTGATTGCCGGGCTTGGGTTCTGGGATACACATGTCGTACCGGGACAGGTGATTCAGGTTCAGCTTGAACAACAGGGGAATCATTGGTTTGGCAGCATAGTGACTTTTCCGCCAATCGGGTTGTAAGGATGTACAATATACCCTATAATCACAACAGAAGTGTGACTTCAGCATGGATGCAGATTCGCTGCAGGCTGTGAAGCCTGAACGAGTATGTAGCATGCAGAAATTACACGACAATGGTTTACCATATCAGCGACCAAGGGTCCCGCGTGTGAAGGCTGTTTTCATGGCAAATTTAGTACGAGTCATGAAACACACAAGGGTGAAATGGGGAAGCCGGTGCAAATCCGGCACGGTCCCGCCACTGTAAAACAGGATGATTCCTGTAAGTCAGGTTACCTGCCCTGGACGTACAAACCGGTGTTCCTTCGAGGAAAGGACAGCGTTTCGGGCTATTCTATGCGCTTGGACAACCCTTGGTTGAACATGTACAGATCGCCATATGCGAGACGTCATCCCTGATCCTTGTCCAAGGATTGGGGATTTTTTTTATTGTTCATGTAAGATGAACCGAGACCAATTTTACACGAGGTCACTCCGATTGCAGTACCATCTTCCGATCGCTGTTATCCCCAGATTTTTTGATTCCCTTTTTGAAATGGAAAATCCGGTGATAAAGGCGAACACTTCGTTTCTTCAGATTGGTTCTGCACTCTCCGTTAGCGTGTAAATGTTGCAGTTCAAACCTTACACAGGAACACCAAGACATGGGGAATAAGAGTTCGAGCACGATGCAAGAAAATAGTACAAATAGAGAAGGGGAGAATAACAGAATGAATTTCAAAAATTGGAAAAACGTAGCGTCCCTGCTAAGTGCAGCGGCACTCGCACTGGCTTTGGCCGGATGTGGCAATGCAACAACAAACGAGGGCACAGGTACTTCACAGCAACCGGCACAGGAGCAGTCCCAAGGCCAGGCGCAGACGGACCTCAAAACACAATATCCACTGACAGTTACGGATGCAACGGGTGAATCATTCACCTTTGAAAAGGCACCGGCCAAAATCGTATCCGTGTCTCCAGCTGAGACGGAATCCCTGTTTGCCCTTGGATTGGACGATCAGATCGTTGGTGTATCCGACTATGACGATTATCCGGAAGCGGCAACAACCAAAGCTAAAATGGGCGGTATTTCCAAGCCAAATGAAGAAACGGTTATTGCAGCAGATGCGGACATCGTGTTCACAGGTATTTCAATGAGCGAGGATGCGGTGAAAAAGCTGCGTGATTTGGGTATTACCATATTCAAAACGGATCCCAAATCCATCGACGATGTCATGAGTAATATCGAAACGTTCGGTAAAATTACCGATCATCAGGAGCAGGCACAGAAGTTAATCACACAGATGAAGCAGGATGTAGCGGATGTGACGGAAGCGGTGAAAGCCGTTAAACCGGAGGAAAAGAAAAAAGTATATATTGAGTTCTCCCCAGGTTGGACCGTAGGTAAGGGTGAGTTCATGGATGAGTTGATCACCGTAGCCGGCGGTACCAATATTGCTTCGGACAAAGAGGGCTGGTATGAAATTAATGAAGAAAACGTGATTGCCTCCAACCCGGATGTGATCCTGTATGCCAACGATGTAATTGACGAAAACTCTAAAACACTGGATCAGATCATCAAGGCGCGCAGCGGCTGGGATGAAATTACGGCTGTGAAAAATGACGCGGTTATTGGCCTGGATGCCAACCTGCTGAGCCGTCCGGGTCCACGTGTAACTCAAGGGTTGAAAGAAGTAGCCAAAGCGATCTACCCTGACTTGTTCCAATGAGTAAAAAGCTGATCCTGTTCGGAACGACGGGCATGGTGCTGCTGGTGCTCACCGTGCTCATCTGCACGGGCATTGGTTCAGTAGCGTTGCCGATCCGGGATATTGCAGGCATCCTGATTCACAAAATTCCCTGGGTGGGCGATTGGATTACACCGGATTGGAATAAGGCAGCCGAACAGATTATCTGGAAAGTCAGATTCCCACGTGTACTGCTTGCCGTGCTCGTGGGCGCATCGTTGGCGATTGCCGGTACGGGATTCCAGGGGGTTCTTCGGAACCCGCTGGCAGACCCGTTCACCCTGGGCGTATCATCCGGTGCTTCGGTGGGTGCAGCCTTTCTGATTTTCTTCGGATTGCAGTATGCACTGATCGGAATCTGGACGTTGCCACTGGTGGCGTTTTTGACGGGTGTAATCACGTTATGGTTTGTTATGGCACTGGCTCGTGAAGGGCGTAAAATACCTACACATAGCCTCATTCTGGCTGGTGTGGTCATGCAAAGTTTCCTGGGCGCAGTTGTTTCCTTCCTGTCGACCATGTCGAAACAGACGATTAATGAAATTATATACTGGACGATGGGAAGTCTGGCTCTGCGTGGGTGGTCGTATACGGCCATCCTTTTCCCGTATTTTCTGTTAGGGCTGGTCTTTCTCTGGAGCCGCGCACGCTCGTTGAATGTGCTTGCACTGGGAGAACGTCAAGCCGCACATATCGGGATCGGAGTGGACAGACTCAAGCTGTCCGTGCTGGCAGTTGGCACACTGCTGACCGCAGGTGCTGTCTCGGTATCGGGTGTCATCGGATTCGTTGGATTGGTGATCCCGCATATGTTAAGACTGCTGGTGGGACCGGATTACCGACTGCTGGTACCTTTGTCTGCCATTGGTGGAGCGATCTTCATGGTGTGGGCAGATACCATCGCAAGGTCGTTGCTGGCGCCAACTGAAATTCCGCTCGGTGTTGTCACCGCCTTTGTTGGTGCGCCGTTCTTTGCTTACCTGCTGAACCGGAACAAAAAGTTGCAGAAGGGGATGATGCCATGAATTCCAGTACCAGTTCCAACTCGACTTCACTTATCTCCATTAAGGGAGCAGGGAAGTCATATGGCAATCATCAGGCGCTGCACAATGTAGACTGGCATGTTGGCGAAGGTGACTGGTGGGGAGTTGTCGGACCAAACGGCAGTGGCAAGTCCACCCTGATCCAGCTTATTGCCGGAACGGAACAGTTAAACGAAGGTCAGATTCGTATCGATGGTCGAGACATCGGCTCTTACAGCCGTAAGGACCTGTCGCGCATGATCGCTGTATTGCAGCAGGATGGCTTACCAGCCATCTCCTATCCCGTGCGAGACGTGGTGGAGATGGGGCGATATCCATACCAGAACTGGCTGGGGCGGGAAGTGGGCGATGGGGCACTTGTAGTGGACAGGGTGCTTGAAGACCTTGGATTGACAGAGCTGGCGGACAGACCGCTGGATGCACTCAGCGGCGGGCAACGGCAGCGGGTCGCACTAGCCAAAGTTATGGCTCAGGAGCCGAGGTTACTGCTTCTGGACGAGCCGACCACGTTTCTGGATATTAAATATCAATTGCAATTCATGGAATTGTTATCGGCATGGCGACAGAGAAATAACATTACGATTGTGGCTGTGCTACATGATCTGAATCTGGCCGCGTTATTTTGCGATCACATTCTGGCGCTGCGTGAGGGCATGGCGGTTGGAAAGGGTACACCTCATACGTTGATCAACGATGAGAATATCCAGGATATATTTCGCGTCAAACCCGCGATTGTCTCTCATCCCGACCATGCCATACCTCAACTGCTGCTGCGGCGGGACATCGATTAAATGAAGCGGGGCAACCCATATTTTGATGAAGGAAGTGCTGGTTGTATGAATAATGAACAGGTGTTGGAGCAATTAACGAAAAAGATTACTGCTCCTGACCAGGAAGTGGCGGCAGAAACCTCTGCGCACGTGGATTCGTTGACGAAGCCGCCGGGGAGTCTGGGCAAATTGGAAAAGCTGGTGATCCGCCTGGCAGGCATGACGGGCAATGCACGTCCGCGTTTTGATCACAGGGCGGTCATTGTCATGGCCGCGGATCACGGTGTAGTGGAAGAGGGCATCAGTGCTTTTCCTGCCGAAGTGACCCCGCAGATGGTCCTGAATTTCCTCGCTGGAGGTGCGGCAGTGAATGTGCTTGCCCGTCACGCCGGAGCAGATGTGATCTGTGTGGATATTGGTGTGAATGCCGATCTTGAACATCCGGACCTGCTTTCCCGCAAAATTCGCAAAGGCACGGCCAACATGGCCCGGGGTGCAGCGATGACCCGGGATGAGGCAGTCAGCGCTATCCTTGCAGGAGCCGAAGTTGTATCGGCAGAGGTGGCGAAGGGAACACAGCTGTTTGTCACCGGGGAGATGGGAATTGGCAACACTACTGCAAGTGCTGCGGTAATGAGCGCGTTAACCGGAGTTGCACCAGCTGCCGCCGTGGGGCGAGGAACCGGCATTGATGATGCAGGCTTGCAGCGCAAGGCTGCTGTAGTCAGCCGGGCGCTTAGCGTAAACGCACCAAACCCGGAAGATGCACTGGATGTTCTGTGCAAGGTGGGTGGACTGGAGATTGCCGGACTCACAGGGGTTATCCTCGCAGCAGCAGCTCATCATTGTCCGGTCGTTGTAGACGGGTTCATCTCTACCGCCGCAGCGCTGGTGGCGAGACAACTTGCACCTCTGAGTACAGCTTATATGATCGCTTCTCATACCTCACACGAAAATGGACATGAAGCGCTGCTGCGTGAACTGGACCTGAAAGCGATGCTGGATCTGGACATGCGTCTGGGTGAAGGCACGGGCGGCGTGCTTAGTCTTCATCTGATTGACGCAGCCTGTCTCATTCTGAATGAGATGGCAACCTTTGCAAGCGCGGGTGTCTCGGATGGAACAAGCCCTGCTCCAGATTCTGCTACGTCGGTTGATTCATCCCTGCAAGGAGAGAGTTCACGATGAGTGTACTGGTGACAGGCGGCGCACGCAGTGGCAAAAGTTCCTTTGCCGAGCGTCTCTGCATGCAACGTTCCTCGGAGGCCTGGTATGTGGCGACAGCTCAGGCGTACGATGATGAAATGCGTGAGCGTATCGCCATGCATCAGCATCAGCGCGAGGCATCAGGGTATCTGTGGCATACAACAGAAGAGCCGATACATCTACCTGCTTTGATAAGCCGCATGGGTGAAGGGCATACAGGGACTTCTGCACCCACCATTCTGGTGGATTGCCTGACGCTGTGGCTGACAAATGTTTTGTTAGCGCATGAGCATGACGAGAAGCAGGTGTTACAGGCACATTTAGACGCGTTGGTTGAAGCGATTCGAACCTATCCCGGTTTGCTTGTTTTGGTTACAAATGAAGTGGGAGATGGGATCGTACCGGAATATGCCCTTGGCAGGAAATATCGGGATTTGGCCGGTGTACTGAATCAGCGTATTGCGGCGATATGCGGTGAAGTGTTTCTGGTGACCGTAGGCATTGCGATTGAACTAAAAAGCAAGGAGTACCGCTTATGAAGGATGGCACGCCTGCTCCTCAGCGTAAACATGCGGCGGCAGCCGCTTTTCAATTTTTGTCCCGTTTCCCTGTCAAAATGCAAATCGATTTTGTCCCGCCGTTGCTGCGGGAAAGTGTTGTCTTTTATCCGCTGGTCGGTGCTGCAATCGGTCTGTGTGTCTGGCTCGCGGGAGCCTTAAGCGGTGCAGTGCTTCCGGCCTTTCCGGCTGCCGTCCTGACCTTGACGTTATGGGTATGGCTTACCGGAGGGCTCCATCTTGACGGATGGATGGATACGGCGGATGGCTTGCTCAGTTATCGTACCCGTGAACGGATGCTGGAGATTATGAAGGACAGCCGTGTCGGGGCAATGGGCGTGATCGCCTGCGTGTTGCTTCTGATGATGAAGGCTGCGCTGATCGCTGATTTTATTGCCCGGGGCCACTGGGTGTACGGTGCGTTGCTGATCCTGCCCATGATCTGGAGCCGCTGGTTCATGGTGTATGCGATGTCGGCCTGGCCGAATGCGCGCGAAGATGATGGACTTGCTGTATTGTTTAAAGGTCTCGGGGAGCGGAAGGAGGTCCAGCGTGCACGAAGTTCAGCTGTGGGCCTGACCTTGGTCGCAGGGGCACTTACGTTTGCCTCGGTGTGGCTTTTCAAGCCGGATATGGGGATTGCGGATGCGATGGTGAGTGGGCTGGGAACACTGCCATGGTGGCTATACCCGGTGACGGCAGTTATTATACTGCCTGTGGCGTGTTATTATATCGGCCGATTCGTGGCTGCCCGGATCAGTGAACGGCTCGGCGGTTTAACCGGGGATACGTATGGTGCCATGAATGAGCTGCTGGAGGCGGCTTTGTTGACCGTGCTGAGCGTGCTTCAAGGACTGTTCTGGCTGTAACTTTTGAGTAAGAAGCAGTATGGAAAGTGTTACGCATGAGGTTGGGAGCAAGGTGATCTGGATATAACACGGAGACAGGGGGAGAGAGTGTGGAAGATAGGCCATCACAACCAGCGGCGGTACTGATGCTGCAAGGAACGGCTTCCGATGTAGGCAAAAGTGTCATCACAACGGCATTGTGCCGGATTTTTAAGCAGGATGGCTTCAAGCCTGCTCCGTTCAAGTCACAGAATATGGCACTGAATTCCTATGTGACGGAAGATGGCAAGGAGATTGGTCGGGCCCAGGGGGCACAGGCCGAAGCCTGTGGTATTGAGGCGACAACCGATATGAATCCAATCCTGATCAAGCCGGTGAGGGACATGCATTCGCAGATCGTGGTACATGGTGTACCTTTTGCCCAGATGAGTGCATCGGACTACCGTCAGCATTTCCTGCCTGAAGCAAAGCAGACGGTTATGGATGCGTTGAACCGGCTACGGGATACCTATGATATTGTGCTGATGGAAGGAGCGGGCAGTCCGGCCGAGATCAATCTGAAGGACCGGGATATCGTCAACATGAATCTGGCAGGCTGGGCCGATGCGCCGGTGATTCTGATCTCCGATATTGATCGGGGCGGAGTGTTTGCTTCCATTGTAGGTACGCTGGAGCTGCTGGAACCCCATGAGGTGGTGCGAGTCAAAGGGTTCATTATCAACAAGTTCCGCGGTGATCTGTCCCTGTTGCAACCAGGACTCGACTGGCTCGAAGAACGGACAGGCATTCCAGTATTAGGTGTTTTGCCTTACATAAGAGATATTCAGATTGAAGCAGAGGATTCGGTGGTGCTGGACTCCATGCGTCATGGTAAATCCGGCAAAACCGAGCTGGATCTGGCGGTGATCCGATATCCGCGAATTTCCAACTTTACAGACTTTGACGCACTTTCCCGTGAACCGGATGTGAATGTGCGTTACGTGACCTCGCCAGAGGAATTGGGCAGTCCGGATGCCATTCTTCTACCGGGTACGAAGGATACCATAGGTGACCTGGCATTTCTGCGTGAGTCTGGACTGGAACAGGCGATTGCGAGCCAGACCGAGCGTGAGCATGTTCAGCTCGTAGGAATATGTGGCGGATACCAGATGCTGGGACGTCATCTGAAGGACCCGTTTGCTGTGGAGGCGAATCAGATCCAGGAAGCTAAAGGACTTGGCTGGCTCCCGCTATCGACAACATTTCTTCAGGAAAAGCAGACCGTCAGAGCTTCCGGACGGGTGCAGCCTGATCACCCGATTCGTCTGTATGGTGAGCAAGATGTAGCAGATGCTTCATTACCCATTAACGGATATGAGATTCATATGGGCGTTACGGAGTGTCACGAGCCTGAACGTGTAACGGCGTTGTTTGAAATCTCGCATCCAGGTGGTCAACCTTTCCAAGAAGGCTGGGGCTCAGTAGATGGCAGGGTGTGGGGAACCTACCTGCATGGTTTGTTTGAAAGTGATCAATTCCGACGTTCGTGGCTGAATGCCTTGCGTGCAGGAAAGGGACTGGCTCCACTTCAGGAGACGTATAGTGCGCATGAACGTAAGGAGATGGAGTTTGATCGGGTAGCCGAATCGTTGCGTTTGGCATTGGATATGAAGCGTGTGTACGAGATTATGGGTGTTCAGGCACCTGAGTGAAACAACAATACCCCCATGTCCGGCAAACCGTTCTCTAGAAACGGAATGTTAGCGACATGGGGGTATTGTATATCCTATGATTAAATGAGGTTTAAAACAGGTGATGATAGGTTAATGGTTAACCTGTTAGTTTATTTTGAAATTTTTCATGGCGGATTGAAGCTCTACAGCTTGTTCATGCAGATGACGAACTGTATTCGAATGGGAATCCATCTCGCTGAGCTGAAGGTCTGCTGTTGAAGCAATCTGTAACATGCTCTCACGAGATTTGGTCGTAATCTGTGCCGTTTCTTCAACGGATGCACTCACTTCTTCAGCACCAGCAGATACTTGTTGTGTAGAAGCCGAGACGGTCTGGATGGTCAGATTCACGTTCTGAATCAATTCATTCAGCTGCTGGAAGGCTGATCCTGCTTGTTGAACGACCGTTGTGCCTGAACCAATCTCTTGGGTTACACGGTTCATGGCGTCAACGGAGCGTTCAGCGTCTTCACGAATGGTACCCAGATAATCCGAAATTTCTTCGGTGGCTGTCTTGGATTGCTCGGCAAGTTTGCGAACTTCTCCAGCAACAACAGCGAATCCGCGACCATGCTCTCCGGCACGTGCTGCCTCGATGGAGGCGTTGAGTGACAGCATGTTAATCTGTTTGGTGATTTCAAAAATGGAAGCTACAATGGCGCCGATGGCTACCGAACGTTCATTCATAGTTTCAACATATCGCAACGATTCGCTTGCTGTCTGGCCTACACGCTCCATCTGCTCAATGGCATTCTGAGCCAGTCGGTTACCGTTAACTGCCTCGTTGGCTGCTTCACCAATCTGGTCAGACACTTCAGCAGAAGAAGAAGCAATATGCATGATACCTTGCGTAATTTCTTCCATAGCTCTGGCGTTCTCGGATGCGCTTGACGCAATGCTGATGCTGCCTTTTTCTGCATCTTCTGCAGAGCGGCTGGAGTTTCGAACCATACCGGACATCGATTCAACCCGCTGAAGCAGGTCATTGGAGCCTGATACAACTTCATTGGACGTGGACAAGGCACGGCTAATCATTTCTTTCAGGTTATGCGTCATCGTCTGGAAGCTTGCGGCAAGCTGGGCAATTTCATCTTTACCTTTGATCTCTAGTTCAGCGGTTAGATCACCCTGGGATATTTGTTTGCTATGTTGGACGAGCTTGATGATTGGTTTGGTAACTCTTTTGATCATACTAGTGGAGATAAGCCAGCCGAGCACAAACACTAATGCTGTAATCCCAAGGCACAACCAGAAAATCTGGGTAATCTTGTCTTGAATGAACTGGGCATCCATGCTCACAGCCATAATCATGTTACTTCCTGCAATGGGGATAAAGGCTGCTTTATGTACACCAAAGGAATCGGAGTAGACCTCACTGATTACCATTTCTTTGTTCTCAATAGCTGCATTCATTGCGGGTTCTACACTAATCTCATCCTGGGCTTTCATGTTTGAAGAAGGGTTGGCCACAACGACTTTGGCTGAGCCATCTTGAATAGCAACAACGTAAGCCGCATCCAAATTATGTTCTTTTGCTTTATCTGCCAGGTACGATTCCACGGTCATGGCAGCACCTTCAGAACCGGCTCCGCCACTCTGTACCTGTAGGATTTTGGATGCTGAAGTATTCTTGTATATATCCTGAATGGACGTGTTTAGGACTTTGTCAAACTGCGGTAGCACGTAGCTTTGAATAATATTCATCGATACGGCATAAAAACTAATACTGAACAACAGGGAAGCAACCAGCAGAACGAGGAACAAGGTGCCTCTGATTTTACCGGCAACGGTGCGATTACGAAACATATGATCATCCTTTCACGTCAAGTTCATTAACATTGTCGCTTTTCCGTAATCCTAAGACCTATCTACCAATGAAGAAAGACCTAAATTGAACATTGAGAAAACGTGGGAATAAGCGGATATACCTATATTACAAAATTAACCGGAGGTTGAATAGAACAATTTTCACGATTTGGTGTATTTTTTTCAGAAATAGATGAATCTGTTACATGCATATTACATAATATCAATTAATACCTACCAGAATAGTTTGTTATATGTTATATTGTAAAATGTCTTTGTCGGAAGTACAAAAGATAGAAGAGAAAACCGGATATTCTCCGGTTACACACATGCCTGAGGAGGATTTAAAGAAATGGATACTTTTCTAGTCATATTGAATGTAGTGGTTATACTTGCCTTACTTGGTATCCTCTACTGGATGCAGAAAAAGCATATCTCCTTTACGAAACGCGTATTTGCGGGTCTGGGACTGGGGGTTGTTTACGGGGTTATTCTTCAATTGGTGTACACATCAGGTTCTGATGTAGTTACGAAATCAGTCGATTGGTTCAATCTGGTCGGTTCAGGATATGTTCGTTTGTTGCAAATGGTCGTGATCCCATTGATCATGGTGTCGATCATCTCAGCCATTATGAATCTGAAGGGCAAGCAAAATCTCGGCAAGATGAGTGTTTCCATTATTGCCATTCTGTTGATCACCACAGCGATTGCCGCAGGGGTCAGCATTGTGACCAGTCTGGGCTTCAACCTGACTTCCATTGAGATTCAAGGAGGAGACCGGGAGAATGCGCAGATTCAGAAGGTGGAGGAACGGCTTGTTGATGTGAAGGATCAGACCATCCCGCAGCAAGTGCTGGAATTCATTCCTTCGAATCCATTTGCAGATATGACAGGAGAACGTCGTACATCCACACTGGCGGTGGTTATCTTCTCCGCGTTTATCGGTGTAGCCGTACTTGGACTGGATCGTAAAAAACCTCAGCAGGCGGAGACGTTCCGCGGTATGGTTAATGCGGTATATGCGGTGGTTATGCGAATTGTTACGCTGGTGCTGAGGCTTACGCCTTACGGGATTCTAGCACTGATTACAAAGGTAACGGCGACAACCAATGCGGAAGAGATATTAAAGCTCATCAAATTCGTCATTGCGTCCTACGTGGCCCTCATCGTGATGTTTATTATTCACCTGATCATTATCTCGCTGTCCGGGTTCAACCCGATTACGTATTTGAAGAAGGTGCTGCCAACACTGGTATTTGCCTTTACGTCCCGTTCAAGTGCAGCGGCAATCCCGCTGAATGTGGAGACACAGACGAAGAAACTCGGCGTATCGGACGGCATTGCGAACCTGTCTGCAAGCTTTGGGGCTACGATTGGGCAAAACGGCTGCGCCGGGATCTATCCGGCCATGCTGGCGGTGATGATTGCTCCGACGGTCGGCATCGACCCGCTGAGCTGGGACTTCATTGTGACTTTGATCCTCGTAGTCATGATCAGTTCGTTTGGTGTGGCTGGCGTTGGCGGCGGGGCAACCTTCGCTTCCCTGATCGTATTGTCCACCATGAATCTGCCTGTGGCTCTGGTTGGACTACTCATTTCCGTGGAGCCGCTGATCGACATGGGTCGTACAGCGCTTAACGTGAACGGGTCGATGACATCAGGACTCGTAACGAGCAGAATTTTGAAGGAAAACGATCGGGACACGTTTAACGATCAGAGTCGTGAGCTGGATTCTGCGGCTCAGGCTTAATACAGAATGGATTAGATAGAAGCTCACATTAAGATAGCTAGAGCCGTCTATTAGCCAAGTGAGAATAGCCGTCCTTCGGAGGAATCCGGAGGGCGGTTTTTTTTTTGTGTGGCAATCAAATTATACTGTGCACGGTGTGTGAAGCCGTCTTCTTTTTCGATACACGGTGCAAGGGGAATAGAGGTAGGAAAAACTAGTATGGTAGAGAGGGACACGGGAGGAGTATAGTAGGGTCGTAGTCACTCAGGCAGACTTGGAGTTATTTAGTTCTGTTCATGGGACGAGAAATGTGATAGAGTATTCATGTTTTGGCCCTGAGCCAAACCGCGGTTCGTAACCATCCCGCGTAATCAAAACTAGGAAGGCAGTGTATGTATTTATGTTTAACTTAGGGTGGGGAGCAGTTTTTGTTCTCGTAACTTATGGATTTTTCCTGTTGTGTTACCGCTTGTTCGGTAAAAAAGGTCTCTATGCCTGGATTGGTGTGGCTACGGTTATAGCCAACATTCAGGTGACCAAAACGATAGATATCATGGGAATCGTGCTGACGTTAGGCAACACGATGTATGTCAGTATGTACCTGACCAGTGACCTACTTAATGAAAAATATGGACCAGGTGAGGCACGCAAGGCCGTATGGTTTGGTTTTTTCACGCTCATCATGACAACGGTTCTGATGCAGATGGTGTTGTTCTTTGAACCGGCACCAACAGACTTTGCACAGGAATCTATGGCGAAGCTGTTTGGTCTGCTGCCACGTTTGGCACTCGGAAGTCTGACGGCATACTTCATAAGTCAGTTCCTGGATGTTCGATTGTACTCCTGGCTGCGCAAGGTGGCTCCAGGGCGCAATCAGTTGTGGATACGCACCAACGGTAGTTCGATCATCAGTTCATTTGTGGATACACTGGTGTTCTGCACGATCGCGTTTGCGTTTATCTACCCTTGGGATGTTTGGCTGGAAATCTTCCTGACGACGTATATTATCAAATTTGTATTAACTGCGGTTGGAACGCCGTTTCTGTATGCTGCACGTAGCTTTAAGTTTAAGGATGAGGCTTAGACAATATTCAAAGAGTATCACATAAAAAAACCCTCTGCGTAGTCAATTGTAATTCGGACTCTGCAAGGGTTTTTTTTCATAGAAAAGACCCGAAACAAGAAAAATCCTTTTTACATTTTTATGAAAAAGTTATAATATAAACGACCTGTCGTTATGAGCGTGTATCAATAGGAACGATCATTTCATACAAAGGGGAATCGCACATGTACTCTACACTGCGTTATACACTGGAAAGCAATGGCACAACCTACGAGAATGATAGCATTAATGCCTCGTTATTGGTGGAGTTGATCTCCAATCTGGAATTGCAGGAATTCGTAGTACTTGTACCTTCCGAGCTGGTGGAGGGAAGTATGTATATGCAGGCTGCTGCGCTTGAGGAACCAGGGCAGATGGTGGCGGAGATTCGTTTGCAGGAAGGCGAGGACAGTTTCCGACATTACAGCTGCAGAACAACAGATACGACTGGGATTATTCAATGGTTTGTGGATTACTGGGGGAAGCAACAGCTGCCACAGCTGGAGTCTTGGCAGGATATCACGCATGAGTTTGACTAATGGTAAATGAGTGAGCAGGAATAAAATTACGTAGAATGCAGACGGAGTAATTTAGGATATGCTTTGTATTAATTAAAATCCCGCAACCCATGATATTCATGGATTTGCGGGATTTTTTCGTTCGCGTGTGTACGTGCTACTTTTTCTGTATACAGGCCTGAGGCGTACGCGAAAAGAGTATATTATTTTGAAGATACAGTTCAGCACAGTTTCGTGCAGTTTAGTTCATGATGCACAATATCGGCTGAGCATTGATGTATATGGGCTGTTTTTGACATAGATCCAATTGGATTAGTCGGTAAGGATTTGCAGTTCTTTTGGATATGTTGTCAGAACTTCCACACCCGTCTCGGTTACAATTACATCATCCTCGATACGGACGCCGCCTGCTGCGGTATAGATGCCCGGTTCAATCGTGAATACGGTACCTTCATTCAGGATGTCCATATTCTCTCCATGGAGAGAAGGATACTCATGTACGTCGATACCCAATCCATGGCCTACTCTATGCATAAAACGCTCGCCGTATCCCGCTTCTTCCGTGACCTGGCGTGCTGCACGATCGACTTCGGCGCAGGTAATGCCTGGTTTCACGATTTGGATAGCAGCTTCGTTCGCTGCGAGCACAGTGTTATAGATGGTTTTGAGTTCAGGGGAGATATCACCAAAAGCGAATGTACGCGTGATATCCGAGGCATACCCTCCAGCATACACACCCATGTCAAACATCAACAGGTCACCATGTTGCAGTTTCCGTTCACCCGGTGTACCGTGTGGCAGACCTGTTTTGGGTCCCGTGAGCACCATGGTATCAAAGGAAGGACCGTCGGCACCCAGCTTTTTCATCTGATACTCCATCTCGGCGACAAGTTCGATCTCGGTTACGCCTGTGCGAACATGAGAGAGTCCTTGACGCAATGTTTCTTCAATCAGATATATGGCGTGGCGAATGCGGGCTACCTCATCCGGTGTTTTTTTCACACGTAATGTGCGAAGCAGGGGGCCAACATCTTCAAAGCTGGCAGCACCTAGAGCGGCGGTCAGTTGTTCATAACGTGCGACCGTCACGTATTCTTTCTCGAGACCAACCCGGCCCAAGCGCCCCTGATAACGATCAAACAAAGCATATGGATTATCCGTATCCGTGTGAGTAGCAATATTGGATACCGAGGAAGCGGCTGCGGCAGCTTCAGCATCAAGCGCAGGTACAATCAACAGGGGCTCTTCGCCACGTGCGAGAACCAGACCGAGGAAGCGTTCATGCGGATTGCTCGCAAATCCAGTTAAATAGTAGATATGTTTTGGATCTGTGATCAGCATGGCGTCCAATCCTTGCCCGGACAGATCGGCTTCAAGACGAGATAAAGGGTTTTGATTCATAAGTGTAGTTGTCCACCTTTCCATTCATACTATCCTTCTATTATAAAAGATTATGATGGAATTCCAAACTGCGGTGATTTCACATCCTCGGAATACCTTGAATTCTCGGTTTAAGCGGCTGGTATGAAGGGTAATACAGGGCGAAACCGCTTAACAGATGAATAATAACACCACAACAATAGAGAGCAATCCATTAATAATACGTTGAAGCTTGACTTATTTATTTTATACAGAAGAACGAAATACGAAGGGAGATGTAATCATGAATAATCGAGTAACCGTTCCGCTGTATGCTTCATTATTAAGTGTGGCACTGTTAACCGCGTCATGTTCTTCAGGCGAACCTTCTACGGGAGGAACAGAGCAGACGTCTCAGGGACAGGGAACAGGTCAGGGACAGACGGCCAACGGAGGCAATACCGGTGCGAGTGGAAATGAGAGTGGAGCGCAGGGAGAGACGGTTATTCCGTATGAGGCTTCCGTACTGGTTGAAGGACTGAATGCACCATGGGAGATTGTGAGTGTGCCTGATGGTCGGATGTTTGTAACGGAACGCCCTGGTGCGATTCGGGTCATTGAGGATGGAAAACTAGCCCCCGAACCACTGATTGAATTCTCAGCCCCGTTTAATGAAGAAGGCGAAGGAGGCCTGTTGGGCCTTGAGGCTGATCCGGACTTTGAGGATAACGGTTATCTGTATGCATACCACTCCTATCTGGAAGGCGATGACATTGCCAATCGAGTGTTACGTCTCAAGGTGAATGATGGCAAAGCGGTCATAGATCAAGAGTTGCTTGGTAACATTCCAGGCGGAACCAATCATAATGGTGGGCGGATCAAAATTGGCCCGGACAAGTTGCTCTATATCACGACAGGTGAGCGTTATGAACCGGAACTGTCACAGAACGAAGATAGCCTTGGAGGTAAAATATTGCGGATAGGTCTCGACGGATCGATCCCGGCAGACAACCCATGGCCGAATTCACCTGTATACAGTATGGGACACCGCAACGCACAGGGACTGGCATGGAATCCGGACAACGGTTATCTCTATTCTACCGAACATGGTCAGCGTAATCATGATGAGATTAACCGGATTGTAGCTGGTGAGAATTATGGCTGGCCCGAGGTGGAGGGAGACGATGATGACAATGGCACATATCAGGCTCCGCTTGCACATAGTGGGAACGATACATGGGCGCCGTCTGGTGTAGCTTTTGTAGAAGAAGGACCTTGGGCTGGATCACTGATTGCTGCAAATCTGCGTGGAGAGCAGTTGCTGAAGGTCACTCTTTCGGAAGATGGCACACAGGTGGAGCAGGTGGAACCCATCTTCGAAGATGAGTGGGGCCGAATTCGCAATGTGAGTGCTGGTGAGGACGGGAAGTTATATGTGCTTACGAACAATCGGGATGGACGGGGATCACCACGAGATGGGGATGACAAGCTGATTGTACTTACTCCGGAGAGTTGAGTCGGGGTCAGGGGAGAGAAAATCAGTGTTGTAGGACAGCGTCGAACTGAACTCGTCTCCCCGGGTAGTGGATGGAGTGAGTTTAAAATGAACGGTTGCCGCTTATCTTGAGCTAAAGCCCTGAAGTGCCCTGAATCTGAATCGCTCTAAATGAAATTTTTCTAAAGAACCTGACGCACCTTAAATAGAGGTTTGGTGGCGTTAGTAGAATTTAACGAACCTCAGCCACGTTATATAGCCAAAATTCACTCGAAACCTGCGGAAAAACCAATGAAATGAGTAACTAAGGTGTCTGGAGTTCGTTAGAAAATCTTGATACTCAAAATACTGCGTATAGGGTGTCTGAGATTCGTTACAAAACAAGTATAACGTTTAGAGTGTGCCCAATTCATTAGAGGCGGACCTCAGTCAATAAGTAGACACTTACGTTACGGATTTTCCGGTGAATTGATTTGCCAAACGGGCAGGGGAAAGAAACTGTGCACATGTCGTAGTTCAATATAAGATACTGCGTGCATACTGTATGAATAGCGTGCGCAATAGGTGCTACTATACGGTCAACACCAGTGCAGTAGAGTAGAAGTGCGTGGTTAATTAATTAAAGGAGCTGTCCCCGTCAAATTCATGACTTATGGGACAGCTCCTTGATTGTAATGTATGTTTCATCCTAATCTTGAATGAGCTACAACGCACAATGCCGCACGAAGAGAAACAACGTTAACAGGATGCTTGTGTCATTCCAAAAATACTCACAAGTCCGCGTTCTTTACTATTCTGCGCTCTCCGCAAGTGTGGCAATACGCTGAGCCGGATCATTCATGTACTCTCCACCGTGATAACAGAGAACCTTATTGAGCTTAAGGTCGGTCAGTTTCTTCAGGCTTCGCAGCGCTTCAGGCATGTCCGGTGTCGCCTGTGGTGCAGGGCCAACCAGTTCATCATCGACCACACGAAGTTCATCGGCAGCGAGCAGGAACTGTTGCTCCCCGAAATACAGGCAGATATGACCTGGTGTATGTCCCGGTGTATGAATGACCTGTGTACCACCTTGAAGGGGTAATATGTCCCCGTCTGCCAGCGTTCTGCTAATGTTCACTTCAGGCAACTGCAAGAGCAGTTGATCTGCCAGTGCCAAAACGGGCGCGGGCAGCAGAGCACGACGTTCAGGTGTGAATTTGATCAAAGGCTTCTCGCCGGTTAGATATGGAATCTCATCGGCATGTGCCCAGATTTCCAGATCAGGGATGGCATCCAGCAGAGCACCCAAGTTACCGATATGATCGATGTCCTGATGAGTAATAATCACACGTTTGACGTCCGAGAGCTGTACGCCCTCTTGTTCCAATGCGGATTGAAGTTCTGCAAATTGTCCGATCATGCCTGTATCCACCAAGGTAACGCCATCTACATCACGAAGCATGACGGGGAATATGGGGCTGTTCCCGGAAGGTGTGGGAATCTGAAGATTTAGCACAGTAATCGAAGTTGTTGGATGGCTCATGGTTATTCGGACCGTAGTCCGGTACACCTCCTTATATTTTTTAGCGATGATTGTTGTTATTCAGGGCGATTATATTTCAAGTGTTTTCTATATTTTTTTACCGTATGGAGCAGTGCTTCGAACGTTTCTTCTTCATTACTGCCGTCCTTAACGATGGTGACAAATGAGAAATTATCATGAACAAGTTTGTTCCTCGTCTGAAACACCAGACTAAGGGCTTCAGCGAAGTTTTCTTTTTCGGGTTCCAGAGCAATGAACTCTTTACTCAGTTCGGCCTGAATAATCTCCATGTTGGAGCGTGCACGGTAGGCAGGAGTTTTCATCAGCTGAGTCGAATTAAACTTTTTCTGATATACGTCTCTGTACAGTTGATGTAACATTTGTTCAATAATGGCGCATAGTTCGATGACCAGTGAAGCATATCTTCGGTTTTTACGTTTTCGGGTGAGCTCACGTGTTTCTTCTTTGTCCAAAATACCGTATTTTTCATACAGCGTAGAATCAACGTTCTGCAAGATTTCCTGATATTCCTGTTCGAGTAGTGCGATTTCAAGTTTGGCTTGTTTTTTAACTTTTTTAAAATCCTCTTTGGTCAGCATACTTGTCCTCCCATGGAAACCGAGATGTGATCCTATCATTATCTCATATTGTCCGTCGTCGCGCCTCTAATTTCGGAACCTCAGGTTCAGAAGGGAAGTACCTCATGTCCAATCAGACAGCAATTGTAACAGGAGCTAACTCAGGTATGGGGTTGGCAACCACCATTGAACTTGCAAGGCAAGGATATCGCGTAATTATGGCATGCCGCAGTGAGAAGCGCGGACAGGAGGCTCTTCAGGAAGCTGTGCGTCAGTCCGGTTCTTCTGCGATTGAATTGATGCTGTGTGACCTGGGTTCACTCGAAAGTATACGCCAGTTTGCCGGCACATTCCGCGAGCGTCATGATCACCTTGACGTTCTGGTTAATAATGCGGGGGTAGTGATGGTTAAGCGGAAGGAAACCTCAGACGGGTTCGAACAAAGTATCGGTATTAACCATCTGGGACATTTCCTGCTGACCTTACTTTTGATAGAACCTCTGAAAGCTGCGAAGCAGGGACGGGTTGTGAACGTTTCGTCAGGTGCCTACAAGGCCGGCAAAATCCACTTCGAAGATCCACATCTGCACAAAGGTTATAATCCGATCAAAAGTTATGCTCAATCCAAACTGGCGAACGTGCTGTTCACTCGTGCACTGGCTAGCAAACTGTCAGGTACGTCTGTCACAGTGAACTGTCTACACCCTGGTGCGGTGGGAACGAGTATTGGCGTAGATCGCAATACCGGATTTGGCACACGCATTATGGCGTTTGCAGGTAAACTTCCATTCTTTCTGTCCCCTGAAGAAGGGGCGCGAACGGCTGTTTATCTGGCCACAAGCCCTGAAGTCGTCGGCATCACCGGTCGTTACTTCTATCAACAGAAAGAGCAGCAGCTGAAGGCACATGCCGTTGCCGATGCTTCAGCTGAGCGTTTCTGGACGTGGAGCGAAGAACAGGTGGGGCTAAGAGATGACGAGAAGTTGTAATTCAGCACAAGCTGATGAGTGACTCATGAATAGAGTCGTTACATATTTTATACTTTTGCCTTCACAGCTTGTTGAATCATTTCGATAACAGCTTCAATACGTTGGATGCCTTGATCTCCCTGACCGTATGCACGGACAGAGGCGGATGAGGCATTTTTCTCATTCTCACCAAGCACGAGCGAATAAGGCACTTTTTCCATCTGGGATTCACGGATTTTGTACCCGAGCTTCTCGCTACGAAGATCTGTTTCTACCCGAATGCCCGCAGCACGGAGTTGGCTCTGTACTTGGAGTGCATAGTCTTCGTAATGATCTGATACAGGCAACAGCTTCACTTGCACAGGTGCGAGCCAGAGTGGAAATGCTCCTGCATAGTGTTCAGTCAGGATGCCGATGAAACGATCGATGGAACCGTAGATGGCACGATGGATCACGACAGGACGGTGTTTCAGACTATCTTCGCCAATGTAAGTGAGGTCGAACTTCTCCGGCATTTGAAAATCAAGCTGGATTGTTCCGCACTGCCAGCTACGCTTCAGCGCATCGAGGATATGAAAGTCAATTTTCGGTCCATAAAAAGCACCGTCCCCTTCGTTAATGCGATACTCCACGCCCCGACGATCTAGTACATTTTGCAATGCGCGTTCCGCTTGATCCCACAGCTCTTCCGATCCCATGGAATCTTTCGGACGAGTGGACAATTCAATCTTATATTCGAATCCAAAGATATCGTACATACGTCCGATCAGTGAGATCGCCTGATTGATCTCGTCCTCGATCTGCTCTGGCATTACGTAGAGATGGGCATCATCCTGGCAGAATGTCCGCACACGCATCATGCCGTTCAGGGCACCTGAGAATTCATGACGGTGAACCTGACCAAATTCCATCATGCGAATTGGTAATTCGCGATAGGAATGAAGTGTATTTTTGAAGATCAGCATATGCCCAGGACAGTTCATCGGTTTCAGTGCAAAAGTGGCATCGTCCACTTCCGAGAAATACATGTTGTCCTTGTAATGCTCCCAATGGCCCGATTGCTCCCACAGACGATTGTTCATCATGAGAGGAGTCCGAACTTCCTGATACCCTTCCTGCAATTGCAACTCACGGGAGAACTGCTCCAGTTCAGTGCGAACTGTCATACCTTTGGGCAGATAGAAGGGCATGCCGGGCGCTTCTTCGGAGAACATGAACAGTTCAAGCTCTTTGCCAAGTTTACGATGATCCCGTTTCTTTGCTTCTTCGAGCATGTGCAGATGTTCATCCAGTTGGGCTTTGTTCGGGAAAGCAGTGCCGTAGATACGTTGCAGCATCTTATTATCCGAGTTACCCCGCCAGTACGCACCAGCTACATTCAACAGCTTGAACGCTTTGATCCGACCAGTGGATGGAAGATGGGGACCGCGACACAGATCGAAGAACTCTCCTTGATCATAGATCGAAAGCTCGGCGTCCTCTGGCAAATCCCGAATGAGTTCAAGCTTGTAAGGGTCCTGGATTTCTCCGAAGATACGGAGGGCTTCCTCCCGGTTAACGACCCGGCGACTGATCTTATGATTTTCCTGAATGATTTTGTTCATTTCCCGCTCGATGGCAGCCAGATCACTGATGGACAAGGCATGCTCCAGATCAACATCGTAATAGAATCCATCTTCAATGACTGGGCCGATACCCAGTTTCACTTGTTCTGCACCGTAGATGCGTTTGAGTGCCTGTGCGAGCACATGTGCTGCGCTGTGACGATAACGATACAGACCTTCCGCACTTTCTAAAGTAACGATAACAAGTTCGCAATCTTGCTGGAGCACCCAATCGAGATCGACATTTTGACCATCTACAATACCGCCGATAGCCTGTTTCCCAAGACTTGTGCTGATAGATGAGGCAACCGCACCTACAGTGATGCCTGCTTCGTAAGAACGTATCGCGCCACCTTGCAGACGGACCTCAATGCAATGACTGGATGGTTGAAGATCATTTGCTTGGTTGTTTATTTCGTTACCTGATTTGTTGCTTACTGAGTTACTGTTTTCTTGTTTGCTCATGTGAACCACTCTCCATTTCTTAAAATGAAAGCGCAAAAAACACCCGTCCCGGAAAAGGGACGAGTGCGCTTGGCTCGTGGTTCCACCCTAATTTTGGTTATGGTGCACCCTGCTCTCGGCCAGCCGCCGGAACAGAAAACATCATAACCCTCATTGGAATCCGTTATCGGGGATCAGGCGGTGAACTCTACTGGCAACAAGCCAAACATCCGAGGGAAGTTCGAAATGCTGAGGTTCGAGGTCACGGCTGCAGAGGGGTAATTCCGGTCCGTTCGCTGAAGAAGGTTTCACCAATCCCCTCTCTCTCTGGGCAGCACGCAAACGAAATCATGTCTCTGGTCATCGCCAAATATGTTAGATCAACTCATTCAAATTATTCTGAAATGTGTTGCATTCAATATTAATATATTGGAACAGGTGTTATTGAGTGTCGATTATATAGACTGAAAATGGAAAGGTCAAGCGGAACATTTTAATTGGTTCCGGACGGCCCATCCCATATTAAGCGAATGATCGTTCCTTCACCAGGGGTGGACTGTACCTCAATACGACCATTCATGGCTTCGATCAAACCTTTGGTTACCGCCATGCCCAGCCCTGAACCAACGTCAGATGTACCTGTATCTGTACCGCGATAGTATCGTTCAAATAACTTCCATACCATCTCGGAGTCCATGCCTCTTCCATTATCGGCAAACTGAATGCTGAATTCATCTGATTGCTTACCAGAATGCACACTGACAACCAGGATGGACTCGGGCGGATTATGAAGAAGGGCATTGGCGGTCAGATTATCCACAATTCGTTCAAACGACGGAATATGGACAAGTCCATACACAGGCACTTCGGAAGGTTGAAATTGGATGCGACCTTCCCCATATGCCGGATTCCGTTCTGCGCGCTGGATCAGATCACGGAGTAACGTATTTACGTCAGTCTCTTCCACTACAGGTTGATATCCACCACTGCGTAATCGATAGGTCATGGCAAGGTCGTTGACAAGCCTGTCCATATACATGGACTTATCGAGCATTATGCCTGCGAATTCCCTGACTTCCTCCGCGGTCCAACTATACTTATCCGCCTCAAGCATATGAGCATATCCCTGAATGGAGGAGAGGGGTGTCTTCAGGTCATGTGTTATGCCAGCAATCCACTCCTCCCGCAGAGAATCGGTCTGTTTCCGAAGTTCTTCATCTTGCTTCAAAGTGTGAGACAGGGCCTGCATGGAGCGAAGCACTTCAGCATACACGTTGTATTTTCGCTTCCACTTTCCGTTACGACGCTGACTGCGAGGCACTCCAAAGGCTCCGGTAGGTTCCTCGTAATGTCCTCGTTCCAGACGCTGTAACCATTGGAGCATATGCAGCATGGGTGAACCGAATCGGTTGGCATACCAGAAGGCAAGCAAAATGAGCAGCATGATGATGGATACAATCAATACGACCAATGCCGGTTCCAGAATAAAATTGTAGGGGTTCTGATCACTGTTCACCGCCGGATCAACAGGGATGCTAATCAGCCAAGTGGTTTCACTCTGTTCGTCGTACCACGTTGCAACAGACAGGCCGGATCGACTCGGATAGCGAACTTGCAGAACGAGTTCCTGAATGGTGTATTCGGTCGGTACGCCCATGGCTGGTTTGTTGAAGGAAGAAATTTCACGTCCTGACGGGTCCAATATTTGAAGATAAGCATTGGCAGTACGAAGGGCTTCCTGTTGGTTGGGCTGAAGATTAAGCTTCCCGTTGGTAAAAGCAAGATTTGAACGAATGTTATTCATTAAGGACTTGGCCGGGTTACGCTCACCATATAACAAGGTAAAATCCTTTCCGTTCTTCTCCCGGATCAGCATGGCGATCTGATAAGGGAACGGCTTCTGGCTTTCCCAGTATGCAATCAATTCCCCCGGTTTATAGTGAGTAGGAACATCGGCAGGTGTGTGATATTCATCAATGGCGTAACCTTGTTCATCCAGAACCTGGAGCCAGCCTTGATTTTTGTCCACTTGCTTCAGCAATTCGGGGTCATATCGGATGGTGTCATCCGGCATGATCTCTGCTGTACTAATCAATTGGTCCAGACCGTTAAGAGCAAAATCATCGATCAGATTCACTTCATTTACCTTTTGCACGACCCAGTAAGTGGCTACAGAACCAAGCAGGATGATAAGAACGACTGCACCGGCAAGCATCCCGATAAACCGGGTCATTAACCTGCGACGAATACTCATGGGCGTGACACATGTTCCGGCTGAATCAGTTTGTACCCCAGACCCCGGACGTTAACAAGAAACACCGGATTGGAAGGATCGGCTTCAATGCGCTCCCGAATGCGGTGAATATGAACCATCACGGTATTGTCATCACTAATGGCTTCCGAGCCCCAGACCCGCTCATATAGATCTGATTTGGTGAAAATTCGATTGGGATGTTTGCAGAAAAAGAGTAACAGTTGGAACACAAGTGCCGGACAAGATACGGACTCACTTTCAACACGAAGTTCACCAGCCCACTCCAGCACTTGAAACCGTCCAAAGTCGTACACGCCTTCCGATGTGCTGGGAGATGACGTATTTACGTTAGATGGGACATGATCCGAGATCGCTGCGCTTTTAGATGGTAAATAACGCTTCAGTAATGATTTAATTCGAGCAACGACTTCCAGCGGATTAAAGGGTTTGGCGACATAATCGTCACCACCAACGGCGAATCCGGTTAATTTGTCATAATCGGTTGTTTTGGCCGTTAGAAACAGGATGGGCGCATCGGTGACCTGCCGTAGAAAAGGACAGATTTCCAGTCCACTTTTGCCAGGAAGCATGATGTCGAGCACGATGCAATGATACGTCTTGTTGTTACATGCCTCGATGGCAGCTTCGCCTGTTGTAACGGTATCAATATCGAGAAACTGCTCTTTGAGCAGAACGGTTTTGAGCATATGCAGAATAGCCTGTTCATCATCCACAAGCAGTAATGAGACGTTATCCATAGTTTAAAAATGACCTCCTGATCCTTCCGTTGTGTGTATTGCTAATCATACCATCCAAGAAGGCTGTATAACGTACGAGCTATCTTAACGGAATCTTAATTATACAACCTCAAAAGGCGTTGCAAGTTTAACTACATGTAAGATGGGGTTAGACGAAGGATAAGACTCATTCTGTACACTTAACTGGAAAGTATAATATTAGCAGAAGGGATGTTGAGAATGAACAGAGAAGGTCATCTGAAATCAGAACAACAAACACATTCAAAATTACAGAATAGAAAGGGCTGGAAGGTGCTTGCGATTACCCTTGGAGCTTGCGTAATACTGTCTGCTTGCGGCAACAGTAACTCCATTACTTCCGACCAGGCAGAGCAGCAGTCAGCAGAACAGGCGTCCAATAATGAAGCGAGCGAGAACTCCAATCAGGAGCAGAACTCAAGTTCAGAGGTGAGCGCAGTGGTTACACCGGACAATTTCATAGATACGCTGATGAACGGTTCAAAGGATGCAATCTATAATCAATTCTCTCCCGAATTGAAGGGGACGTTAACACTTGAACAGTTCAAAACGACGGCCGATCCTTTTTTGGAGGGTGTTGAATCATGGGAGCAAGTGGTAGACGCCAAAATGAATCAAATATCTGAGGTGGCCTGGAAGGATCAGACTGGGACGAAAGGAATTCGAGCCTATTTTTCCGAAGAAAATCAAATTGAAGGTCTCTCGATCCAACCGCTGCAAGCTCATGAGGACACGGATGCTAAATTCACCAAAACCGAATTTAAATTGCCGATGAAGGGAGAATGGTATGTATTCTGGGGAGGTAATGATGTGTTGTCGAACTATCATTATGAGCATGAAACCCAGCGGTATGCGCTGGATATCGTACGGACCAAAGAGCAATCCAGTTATCAAGGTGATGCAAAGGAAAATCAAAACTACTATGCTTTTGGTGAACCGCTCTATGCAGCTGCCGATGGTACTGTCGTCGATATCAAAAATGATATACCGGACAATGTACCGGGTGTCATGAATCCGGAAGAACCGGCCGGTAACTATGTGGTGATCGACCATGGCAACAGTGAATACAGCATCACAGGACACATCAAGGAAGGCAGTGTTTCGGTCAAAAAAGGAGATAAGCTCAAGCAGGGAGACCCTATCGGTGAGCTTGGTAATTCGGGAAATTCCAGTGAAGCTCATCTGCATTTCCAGGTATCGGATGGCCCGGATCTGTTCACATCTCGCTCAATTAACATTCGTTGGGCAGACCAGAGTCAGCAGTTCACTCGTGGTAACACAATACAGGGACTGCCAGAGTAATGATGGTGGCGTATCGCCCGCGGTATTGATGAGTAATTCTCTGTCACAATGTTAGGGATGACGAAGGCTTCTATTTTCCATTATAATATCCTCTATGAGAATAGATCGATCTGGAATGATGGAGGAATAGCGATGAAACTGGAAGATGTGCAGATTGAATATGCGCGCCTGGAGGACTTGCCGAGGATTGTGGAGATTTATAATTCTACTATTGAGGGCCGTATGGCAACAGCGGATTTGGAGCCAGTGACGGTGGAGCAACGTTTGCCTTGGTTCGAGGAACATACACCGGAACATCGTCCGCTTTGGGTGATGAAGCAGGCAGGACAGGTGGTAGCTTGGGCGAGTCTCAGCTCGTTCTATGGACGTCCTGCGTATAATGGAACGGTGGAAGTCAGTGTATACGTGGATCAGCAATGCCGCGGAATTGGGGCTGGTGGACGTTTGCTCGAAACGGTATTTGCAGCATGTCCTGCACTTGGAATTAAGACCATTCTTGGATTTGTCTTCGGGCATAACGAACCGAGTCTGGGGTTATTGCGCAAACATGGTTTTGAACAGTGGGGATATTATCCCGAAGTGGCCGTGTTGGATGGTGTGAATAGAGATCTGGCGATTTTGGGCAAAAAAATATAAGTGTCGTTCTTATTCGTAACATAAGAACACTGAAAACCTCCAACCTAAATTAATAGGATTGGAGGTTTTTTTGTCGTTCGACTATATTTTTCGCTATGTGAAAAAGGAGGTTGTGTTTATACGCCAAGCTGCTGTTTAATCTCTTGGATCTGTCCCAGATGACGTTCCTCATGATAACTTGTAAAGTCAATCCATTGGGTTAGATCCATCTCACCAAATACGGGATGAGGAAAGGACTTGCTACGCAGCAGGTCAGGATCATGATCCAATGCAAAGTTGTTTAAAGCTTGGTGAGATTCGTCCAGATCACTGCGTACGTCTGCAAGTGCTTCAGGTGCTGCTGGAGGCTGAAGATGGGGTGGTGCCTCGACGGAGCGGCTGCGGTCCAACGATAGTTCATATGGTTTTTTGTCCACAGACACCGTCTGTTCCTTTTCGAGGGCCAGGCGGGCTTGTTTTCCAATTACATTTTCCATCAGATTCAGATGTCGTAGTACTTGCATAATACTCCATTGTTGGGGTGAAGGTTTTCGGTTCAATTGTTCTTCTTCGAGTCCCGAGACTGCTTCCCAGATTTGGTTGCGTATATTGTCATTACGAGTAAACATTGTGGAATCCTCTCCTTATATACAGGTTCTATGATGCGGGTAGTCTGTGTATGTTCATTACCCCAAATGTGGATGCTTATTCTATAAGCATTGAGAATGGAAAGAGTGAATGCGAATCTAGGCAACATTATCCTTTGTTAGATGTAATTCGTGGCAAATAAAAAAAAGCCGTTCTCCATGAACGGTTCATTTAAATCCATCCCAAGTCCAAAAAAAGATTGACGGGCAGACCCCGGCAAACTATAATCGGTACAAGTAACTTGATATGTAAGGAGTCCTGACATGATATGTTAGTAATCGACGAGGTGTATCATCATACAGCATTGCAAATATCATCGTCCGATTTATTGTACCTTATCGAACGGCTGAAGGTCAAAAAAGAAAATGAGATCGAAACGCTCAAGAAAAAGATCGAACAGTTCGAACAAAAGCGTCGAGCGGAAGAGGTTGCTTATCAATCGTTGTCGCCTGTACGCAAATGGTTTGCGGGACGCCCCGCATCCCATCATCAGGCGGTGGAATATATGGTTCAGGTGAAGGAACGTTTTCGCAAGATGGAACAGATTCGCAGACGCATACGTGATCTGGACCAGATTGCAGAACGAATTAAGCATCCGGACAGCATTGAGCGGGACGAGATTGAGCTTGCGCCCGATACAATCCGTGAGCTCAGACAGCTTAGTGAAACGGAGGATGTACAAGCATGACTTTGGAGACGTTAAGCACCGGGATTGATACGGTCTGGGTCGTATTGAGTGCAGCGATGATTTTATTGATGGAGGGTGGATTCGCCCTGCTCGAGGCTGGCTTTGTGCGTTATAAAAATAGTGTGAACATTATTATGAAGGTATTTGCTGACATTACGATTGGAACGTTGCTGTTCTATGCCATCGGTTTTGGACTGATGTATGGTTCGGACGTAGGCGGTTTTGCGGGAGTAACGGGATTTTTCCTGAATGGGGATTTGTCTCACCTGGACGTGCCGGTATCTCTGGAGACATTCTGGTTGTTCCAGGCGGCCTTTACCATTGCCGTTATTTCCATCGTTTCGGGAGCGGTGGCCGAGCGGATCAACTTCCGTGCTTATCTTTTGTATATCATATTGATGACGGCGATCATTTATCCGATTGGTGGACACTGGGCATGGGGCGGCGGCTGGCTTAGTCAGCTGGGGATGCAGGACTTTGCCGGTTCGGCTGTCATCCATGCGCTCGGCGGATTCTCAGCACTGGCTGCTGCGATTATCATTGGCCCGCGTAAAGGGAAGTACACGCCACTTGGCGTAAGTGCCATTGCACTCCCAAGCAATCTGCCACTGGCATCTGTAGGTGCATTTCTGTTATGGTTCGGTTGGTTTGGCTTTAATGCTGGTAGTACACTCAGCGCGACGGATGTAAGAATTGGTCACATTGCGATTGTCACGATGTTATCTGCGGCTTCGGGTGGTGCAGTTACGCTACTGTATACGTTATTCCGCTTCAATCGTTCAGATGCACCCTCGGTCATTAACGGTTCGCTTGCTGGACTGGTCGGTATTACGGCAGGCTGTGCTTTTGTTGGTGATGTAGCAGCGATATTTATTGGGGCAGTGTCCGGCTTGTTGATGATGGCTGCCACTAACTGGCTGGACCGTCGACAGATTGATGATCCGGTTGGTGCTTTCCCGGTGCATGCCGCATCAGGAATGTGGGGCACGATTGCTGTAGGTCTGTTTGCCACGGATGGTGGATTATTTATGGGCGGCGGCTGGAGGTTGCTGGGTGTTCAGGCACTTGGCCTTACAGCCTTGGTCATCTGGGGATTCGCCATGACCTGGATTGGGCTGAAGTTGATTGGCAAAATTGTGCCTGTACGTTCGACAGAAGAAGAGGAAGATCTAGGTCTGGATATCAGCTATCATGGTGTGATGGCAGCCCATCAGGCACATGAATTCCTGGATGGTGAGGAGCATATGCGTGCTTACCAGGAAAAGTCTTCTGATCCAAATGGTTAAATGGAATATAGGATAAAGAAGTAGACTGACAGGGGATGTCAGTCTCTTTTTTTGCTAGAAGCAGGGAAAGACGTCCGGGCGGAAGAATATACAGGTGTGAACCTGAATATGTCTCAGCATAGGTGTATTGTCAAAAGGGGAGGATCTATATGATTAAGCCAGAACAATGTGAACGTCTGACCAGAAAAGCCCGTAAAACACTTGAGGAATATGGTTTGGGAGTTGCTGCCGATCTGCTGTTGTCCTCAAGCCGCTGGGGAATTCGCCTCGATGTATCCACACTGGACGAATATCGCAGAACAGGAAACTCACGTGTGGGTGGACATCCGGATTTGCCAAGTCGCATGGAATGGCCCGTAACACAAGAAGGAGTTCCAATGACTTTCCTGGCCCAACTGAACCTGGTGGATTTGTCGCCGTATACGCCGAATGATGGGCGCGGGACTTTGCCTGAACGTGGAATGTTATACTTTTTCGTTGGCAAGGATGAATCTGCTTGTCCCATTGAACATCGTGTGATTTTTGAGCCAAGTTCTCATAACCTCATAAGGCGAGAGCCTGAAGGTGATACCGCGCTGGATGGAGCACCGTTTGTTGCACATTCGGTGACTGTGCTGCCTAATCTTGAGTTTCCTACATATGCATATATTGACGCCAACGCGCTGAATGAGCTCTCGCCTTCTCTGCTTGAGACCGATGAGGCCGAAGCGGAAGTGAGTCTGTATGACCGTTACCTTGAATTCGAGTCGAGTTGGAATCATCCAAGTACGCTGAATTGGGGTGGTATGTTTGGATATCCTGACGGGCAGCATCCGGATGCCGAGCATCGTGCCTTGTTACAGATCGCACTGGGAGAAGAGTACGATTATAATGAGCAGGAGTGTGAGAAGAAGCTGACCAAACATTACGGCGGTGATGAGGATCGGACATGGCAGGAACTATCCGATACGCTACTGCTGTTGAAGATAGATACACATGATGCTATTGGTTTCCAATGGTGGGATTGCGGGGAACTGCAATTTTTCATTCGCAAGTCTGACTTGGAGGCTGGACGATTCGAGCAAACGTATTGTTCGTTATACTCAAGTTGAGCAAAGATTTGAAAACAAATAGGCAACAAAATGTCCTGAATCCCGTCTATATGAAGGAGGAAGGACTTTTTTTGTTCGTAGATTGTTATATAAATTGAACTAAAGAATATTTACACTGCACACTCCGATGACAGAACAACCTTCCGATCGCTGTTATCCCCAGATTTTTTGATTCCTCTTATAAAGGGGAAATCCGGGGATAGCGTATGCTTCCGATGTAGCTTTCTTGCAGAAAGCTTGTAGCTCCGCTTCTTCAGGTCCTTTCTGTCTTCTCCGTTTTGTGTAAATGTTTTGTTCAATTTATATAGATTTGGGGTATATATTAAGGAGGGATATCTTGGTTGATAACCGATCATATGTTCTGTATAATGGGATAAAAAGGAAGTGTAACTGTTGATTCAATCTGCGTTTAAACATATTGACGTGGCTGTAACATCTTTAATCGATATATGTGATCAGCTGTCGGAAGAAGATTTGGCTTTGACTCCAATTGAAGGTAAAAGGCCTGTTGGAGAACTACTAGCCCATCTGTCTGTGATCTGCCGAGCGGATGTTTATATTTCCGAAGGTGCATCGGAGGAAGAGATGGCTCAATTCTATGCAGAGAATCAGGTGCATTCGCTCCGTGAGATCAAGCAGGCTCTGATTGATAACCAGATGTATCTATACCAACGGTACAGGCAGTTTAACACGGAAGAGTTATTACATGTGACGGATTCGTACTGGGGAGCTTCCTATAGTCGGCTGGAGTGGCTGCTTGAGATTATGGGACATGTGTATCATCACAGGGGACAATTGTATACGATGCTGACCCTGACGGGCAAAGAACCCGAATCAGTACTTTTTAAATAGAAACGGATAGAATACATATAAGCATGTTATAGGAAATATCATGGGTTAAAGTGGGAATAGACCGACGATACTACACGCCATACGTGAAATAACGGAGGATTCGGGACGTGGAACAACACGATACATGGAATGCATCGATGGACAATACGTTGATTGACAGGTTAAAACAGATTCCTGAACTTGGTCAGGCCACGCGGATTGAACCTGTTATGAAGGGTTATTCAGCAGATACTAAATTCAAAATGTTTATCCCTGGTCAAGGCCATGTGCTGGTGAGAGTGTATGATATTGCTGAGGAATGGATGAAGCAAAGGGAATATCAATATTTGCAAAGCATGCAACAATTAGGCGTACTGTGTCCAGCAACGTTGGGCACAGGTAGATTGGATGAGAAGCATGGTTATATGATTTTTAGCTACATTGAAGGAGAAGATGCTTCTGAGAGATTGCCTCAGCTGAATGAACAGCAGCAGTGGGCGGTTGGCTTCGAAGCAGGAGCGCAGCTACAGCTGATTCACCAGTTGCCGATGGAGGAACAGACCGAATCATGGTACATACGCAAGAGCACCAAGCATCAACGTTACGTGGGGCGCTATAGACAGTGCCCTATTGTGATGAAAGAGGATCATGTTATTCTAACGTTTATTGCAGACCATCTCGGTTGGATGAAAAATCGTCCAGATGGATTTCAGCATGATGACTTTCACCCGAGCAATCTTGTCGTTAAGCAGGATAAACTCGCAGGAGTGATTGATTTTAATCGTTATGATCAAGGTGATCCCATTCATGAATTTTTGAAGCTGGGTTTGTTTGCTTCGGAGATCAGTATTCCATATTCCATAGGTCAAATTCAGGGCTATTTCGATGGCAATGAACCGGATGAGTTATTCTGGAGATTGTATTCACTGTATACGGCTATGGCGCTGGTGTCTTCTGTAGTGTGGATTCAGCAGGTGAAGCCTGAAGAGACGCTTGAGATGATGGCCAAGATCGAGCGTGTCCGTGAAGATCACGATGATTTTCGCAGTTTCATCCCTCGGTGGTATACTTTGAACAGGTAAGGAATTATGGAAGGGAAAGGAATAATGCCGTGGCACAGCCAGCAACCATTCTGCTTGTGGATGATGAGCAGGAGATTATTAAACTGATGGAAATTTATTTTGGCAACGAGGGTTATCGGATTCTCACCGCGAATGATGGGCTTGAAGCACTGGAACAATTGAAAAAAGAGTCGATCGATCTCATTATTCTGGATGTCATGATGCCAAATATGGACGGAATCGAAGCTTGTATGAAAATTCGGGAAGAGCAGAAAATGCCGATTATTATGCTGTCCGCCAAAAGTATGGATATGGATAAAATCACAGGGCTAAGCATCGGTGCCGATGATTATGTGACCAAGCCGTTTAACCCGCTTGAACTTGTCGCACGGGCGAAATCCCAGCTGCGCAGGTATCATACCTTCAATGAAGGTCGGGAGAACAAAGAGCACGAGTGGGTTATTGATGATCTGGTCATAAATACCGATACACATGAAGTTTGGGTGGATGAGCAGCCGGTTCGTCTGACTCCGCGTGAATTTGCTGTTCTTGAATTACTGGCTCGTCACCAAGGTTCAGTACTTAGTATGGAACAGATCTATCGTCAAGTCTGGAAAGAAGAATTCATGGAGTCGAATAATACAGTCATGGTACATATTCGCAAGATTCGTGAGAAGATTGAACTCGACAGCAAACACCCCAAGTTTATTCAGACCGTATGGGGTGTTGGTTATAAGATGATCAAACCGCAATAAACATGTACATTCACAGGATGTCGTGTAACATGAACACATTCAGGGAGTTCCTACTATGAATTCAAAGTTGATTAATACAGTCCGATGGAAATTTATCTATGCATTTCTGCTGAGCGGTATATTAACTGCAGTTATTTTGTACGGGGGTAGTAAGGTGGGGCAGACCATCCTGGAAGCTCAGACGTATCCGGATTATTCCATTCCAGCCCAAGGGATCGTGTGGTTGGTGAATAATATCGGTTCGGTGCCTTTGATGATTGTGGTAGGCGTGCTTGGTTTTGTGCTGTTTTTTTTCCTGTTCTCACGCAAGGTGATGCGGGTCCTGGATGAAATTACGGCGGGGATTCAGGAGGTTGCCAAAGGAGAGTTATCCCATCGCATCGAAGTGAAAACCTCGGATGAATTCGGAGTGGTTGCTGCAAGCATTAATCAGATGGCTGAACAATTGCAGTTATCGCTTCAGGAAGAGCGTAATGCAGTTGCTGCCAAAAACGATCTGATTACGGGGATATCACATGATCTGAGGACACCACTCACTTCTATTCTGGGATTTCTGGAGTACATCGAGAAGGATCGCTACCAAGATGAGATTGAGATGCGCTATTACGTTAGCATTGCCTATGAGAAATCCTTGACCCTTCGCAAGTTAATTGATGACTTGTTCGAATATACGCGTGTGAGTGGCGGGAGCCTTCCGTTATCTCTGCAAGCGTTGAACCTGAATTCGTTTCTGATGCAGCTGGCTGAAGAGTTTGCTCCCATGCTGGAGGATGCTGGCATGACCTACAAGATCATCGGCGGGCAAGACCCACTATGGATACAGGCTGCTCCGGGGGAGCTTGTAAGAGCATATGAGAATTTGTTCAGCAATGCCATTCGGTATGGTTCGCAAGGTAAACTAATGGAGATTGGGCTGGCCATTGAAGGTAAAGAGGCTGTAGTCCGCATCAGTAATTATGGTGATCCGATTCCGGCACAAGATCTGCCACATCTATTTGATCGATTCTATCGGGTAGATAAATCCCGTTCCCGCGATACGGGAGGTACCGGTCTCGGCCTGGCGATTGCCAAATCGATGATTGAATTACATCGAGGAAGTATCGTTGCTTACAGTGAAAATGGCAGAACGGATTTTGTTACCCGTTTCCCTGTAACCGCTGCTTCGCCAAGTAATTACTCAGAGGAATAAAAATTAAGAATTTGGTAAGAAGTTAGCCACTATCTCATTAAGAAATATTCGGTATTCTACCTCTATTACCATATTATTGTATAGAGGAGGATACCGAATATGAAGTCTCAATTTAGTACAGTAAGACTAAGATACATATACATTGGAGGAGCAAGCGCGTTACTGAGCGCAGCGCTCCTTTTTGTCGTTTATCACATGCTACGGTTTGCCCACAATCACATCCTTCCAGATGCAGCATGGATAACGCGTATGATGAACTGGGGAATCAATCATATCGGAACAAAGCCGCTCTTTATCTTCATTGGAGGAGCCATGTTTGCGATCTTTTTCTGGATTCGATCCCAGAAGATTGCGGAAGATCTCAGTCAACTTGCACGCGGAACAGCCGAACTTGCATTGGGCCACAACCCTGGAAGAATTGATGTTCTAAGTGGTGGTGAACTACGACAAATTGCTGCCAATCTGAATGTAATTACGTTTCTCCTGCATGAGGAAGGGCTGAGCAGATCAGAACCGAAACATGAGAGAAGAGAGGTAGAGGGAGCGTTTATTCAGCATGAGCAACCCGGCCTTCAGCAACATAATGAAGAAGACAAGGAGAACACTCAAACTATTTCTACACAGGTTGACCTACCGATAAAACTTACTCTCTACGGTATTCAATCTTCTCTGGATGAGATTATCCAAGGGCGGTGTCAGGACGAGATGGAAGTTCAGCATTGGGTCAAGTTGGCGTATGAACAGACATTGCTGCTTCATCATGCTCTGGAGATTACACAACGAGATAGACAGGAACACGAAGTTTCAATTGAACGGGTACACAAGGAGCCTGAATGTTGAAACACGTGAGCAAGCGATGGATGTATTACGTTTTTGATGCCGCAGTGGTTGTAGTTTTGATATTGACACTTTTCTATCTCTATCTAATTACTTATGGCGAAGGAATGCTTCGCAATCGTCCAGAGGCCATGCAGGTGGCCTCTTCAACCATTATTATGAATGCAGAGGGGACCGAAATTTCGAGGTTGCATACGCAGACCAAAGGGTATTCCGAATATGCTGAACTGAACGCTATGCCAGATTTATTAAAGATGGCTTTTTTGGCTACAGAAGATCGACGTTTCTACAACCATGATGGACTGGATTTCATCGGACTTGGCAGAGCCATTATGCAAGACATCTTACATATGAATCTGAGTCAGGGAGGAAGCTCCATTACGCAGCAACTGGCAAGAAATCTGTATTTGAATGGGGATAAAACGTTGAGTCGAAAGGTGAACGAGATATCGATTGCGATGGCCCTGGAGAAGAAGTATAGCAAGGATGAAATTCTGGAAATGTATCTGAATCAGATCTACATGGGACGCCAGCAGTATGGTGTAAAAGCGGCAGCCTGGCGGTACTTCGGAATTAAGGATATGCACCAATTGAAACTATGGCAGATTGCTACATTAGCTGGAATGCCCAAAGGTCCATCCATATACAATCCAGTAGATCATCCTGAACTTTCCAAACAAAGACGCGCCGTTATCCTTGGACTAATGCATGAACAGGGACTCATTACACGAAAGCAGATGCTCCAAGCCCGTGACGTCGATTTCACGCCGCCTGAAACCGTATTGAATGCAACAACTTCACCGGGCTTGAGCGAGCCCGCATATGTGTCTGCCGTGGATGCTGTGATTCAGGAGGCTTCTCGGCTCACAGGTAAAAGTGAAGCAGAGATTCAATCGGCAGGTTGGGTTATTCAAACTGGGCTAGACGAACAGGCACAACTGGCGATGGAAGAAACATTTGCAGACGCTACCCGATTCCCCGATGATCGCCAAGACGAGCAGGTCCAGGCAAGTATGGTTATTATCGACCAGCACAACGGTGAAGTGAAAGCGATGATGGGTGGACGTAATCCTTTAAAAGGGGGCATCAACCGGGCGATTATGCATGCAAGGCAGCCAGGTTCATCTTTTAAACCGATTATTGCATATGGCCCTGCGTTGGAGTCGGGGAAGTTCAAGCCAGAGAGCATACTACCGGATAAACGCATGCAATATGGCAACTATCAACCTTCCAATCTCAGTGGGCGTTACAGTGGTTCAATAGCCATGTCCCAAGCCTTGCAAAAGTCTATCAATGCCCCAGCCGTATGGCTGCTTCATGAGACAGGACTGAACGATGCACATCAATTTGCGGCACGACTCGGTATTGAACTGGGGAAAGAAGATCTAAACCTCTCAATTGCCTTGGGAGGTGTGCATCAGGGAGTGTCGCCAATGAAGATGGCGCAGGCCTATACGGTGTTTGCGAATCATGGCAAATTGAATACAGCCCATCTGATACGCGAGATTACAGATTCACAAGGACGGACAATATTTGCTCATAAGTCGGAAAATAAGCAGGTAATGTCCTCCAGTACGGCGAATGCCATGACCAGAATGCTGCAAAATGTAGTCAGTCAGGGAACAGGAAGCCGGGCACAACTCGGTCAGCACAAGGTAGCAGGGAAAACGGGAACAACACAGGCTGCATTACCTGGTGTGGGAAGAGAGGCCAATCGGGATTTGTGGTTTGTGGGCTATACGAGCAGCTGGACTGCGGCGGTCTGGATGGGATTTGATCATACGGATGAAGAACATTATATGAGGTCAGGAAGTGGTGTTGCAGCGGAGTTGTTCGCAACAGTGATGAGACGTGCTACCCAATAGAATGCAAGAGAGAGACCTTAGTCCAGATGGTTCTTTCCTTCTCTTGGATAACACAGAATATAGCTTCTAGTGTATAATATGTGTCTTATCTATCGTAAACGGAGGCTGAAATGAACTATAAATATAGGGACTCGGAACTGGATACAAGTTCGCTGCATCCTAAAAGTGGTATCAGACCGGAACGGCCTGGCATCTCCGGATTAGGCGGATGGCTTATATTAATTCAGATTGGCCTGTGGGTCACACTGGTGCTTCTTATTGCGGATATGTCGCAGGTAAATGTCATTATGGATCCGGTGAGATGGGAAGGTGTCCGTGGTGTTGATCCGGAACTTTATACTGAAGGGATACGCCCGCTCCTTTGGTTCGGAGTCATAAGCAGCGTCATGTTACTATTGCTCGTTATCGTGAATCTCGTACTGCTGCATAAGAAAAAAAGGCAATTTCCGCGCATGATGATTATTCTGTACATTGCAAATGTATTCATTGGAGTCGTGACATGGATCATGATCGCACGAATTGAGATTCCGAGAGAGCAACATGTGCTCGATCCAACATCAGCATTTAATTTGACGATACGATCCATTCTGACATGTTGTATCTTTATCCCGTATTTTCTAAAGTCGGTACGTGTGAAAAATACGTTTGTGAAGTAAAAAGGATGGATTGGAAAAGTGATACGTAAGGCCCGTAGGTATACAAGATTTTATCCTGTATGCTAACGGGCCTTACGTGTGCTGAATATGTGAAAAGAACGATTATTTCGATGATGATTTTGCCCGAAGTGAGGCGGGAATTCGGCGTATCATCTGATTTAATACCTCGGATAACACAAGGCCTACGGCAATAGCGCCGGATAACATGAGTGCCTTGGCGGCCATCTCCATAGCGGCACTGTAGTCATTTTGCACAAAACTTCGCATCGCATTATACGCCAGTCCACCAGGAACCAGAGGGATGATGCCTGCGACGCTAAAGATGATAACGGGTGCGCGAAACATGCGAGAGAATACCTGGCTGATGACACCTACGGCTATGGTTGCTGCAAGTGTAGCAGGAACCGCATCCGCTGCATATTCAAGCACGATATAGATAATCCAGCCGATCATGCCGACAAATCCACCGTGGAGCAGCATGCGCCGTGGTGCGTTGAAGATGATCCCAAACGCGGCTGAAGCGACAAAACTGGTCAAGGCTTGTTCAATAAAATGGAGCATATCCTGCATTCCTCCGTCTTACATAAAAAGTGAAAATACAACTGCAATGCCGGTACCTATGGCAAAAGCAGTCAGAAATGCCTCGGCTCCCTTGGATAATCCGGAGACGAGATGTCCGGCCATCAGGTCGCGTACAGCATTGGTAATCAGCAGCCCCGGAACCAGCGGCATAACCGAACCAATGATGATTTTGTCCCGTTCATGACCTACTCCCATATAGATCAGGAGAAAAGCGAGTAAGCCAATGACAAAGGATGCCGTAAGCTCGGCAAAGAATTTGACCCGCACCAACCTGTGAAAGGCAATAACGGCTGCATAACCTATGCCCCCGCAGATTAACGCCGGAAGAAAGTCCCTCCAGCCCCCGCCAAACATAATGGTAAAACAACCACTGGATAACGCTGCGGCCGTAAGCTGCACAGCCGTTGAATAGGAGGAGGGCTTTCCTTCGATCTGTATCAACAGATCATGGGCTTCCTGAGCGGATAGCTCACCTTGTCCGATGCGACGGGAGACCGCATTCACCTCGGACACCTTGTCCAGATCCGTCGTACGCTCGGAGATACGAATGAGCTTGGCAGGTTCGGTTGCATCAACAGAGAAGAAGATGCCTGTCGGAACAACGTAACTGTGCGAATGGGGTAAGCCCAGCGCAGCTGCCATACGTTTCATCGTATCTTCCACACGGTAGGTTTCACCACCGCTTTGTAGCATGATTTTGCCTGCGAGCAGACAGATTGCAATCACGCGTGATTGTTCAGTAGGATTGCTGCCAATCATACCCGTCTCGGCTTGTGATACGGGTGATGAATCATGACGTATGTATTCCAACCGGATCAAGCTCCGTTTCATATGAGATATGGGGTGGTGCGACACCATTGTATCATATTTCACACGCTCGCAAGGAATCGTACGGCACCATCGCCAAGACGATAAAAAAGCCTCGTTCCCAAGACTTGAAGATCTCAGGAGCGAAGCTTCTTGGAACAGGTTCGGATATAGAAGTATAATACCACTACATCAACAGTGTGATAACCAACAATTCATACAGCACAAGCGGCAAAATGGTTGGTCCAAACAAAGCGCGCGGTTCAGGATATCCATGCATCGGGGTAACCTGGAGATACAAAATACCCCGGTCTGCACTGATGACGACACCTTCCCACACTTGCCCATCGATATTCTGGACTTGTACCTTCTTGCCTATATGCTGCCGAGCTGTATGATGAAGCATATTCCGCACATTTTGCACGGATTGAAGCATCGGTTGATTGGCTTGATACACGACACGCGTGGATGGCGTGGATGTAGATTCAGACATGATGCACAACCCTTCCTCAAAATAAGTTCTTACTTCAAGGTATGCATCTGCCTATAAAAGGTGATTACACAAACGCCATCTCAAGGCTCCCGCGTCCATTTTCATAAGCGACTTTGCCTAATGCTCCATTCACAAAGGTGAGCTGGGGTGGAACATGGCCGAGATCCACATCGTACAGTACAGGGACATCCAGATCCCCAAGTGCAGAGGATAGGGCATCGGTGAAATTAAAATCCGCTGTATCGGAATAACCCGCAGGTCGGCCAAACATGAAACCTTTTACACCTGCAAACCAGCCAGCCTGTTTCATCTGCCACAGATGACGGTAGATATCCCCCGCATTCATCTCACAGCTCTCCAGATACCAGATGGTACCATCGACTGCACAGTATTGCTCCAGATAGGATGCAACAGGTGCATATGGCGTGCCAATCAGACTGGAGATCGTATCCATACAGCCACCGATCAGCCGACCGGAGAACGACACAGCGGTATCTGCATCTTCCGAGTGGCCGAGCTGTTTCCAGCGCGAAGGTGTATCCAGGTTAAAACCAGGAGATTCCGGTTTCCATGCCGATTGATAATGTGTGGAAGACGATTGTGTGATCTGTCCGCCGTATTTGGTCTGTAACACATCAATCCAGCGCGCAGTCACGGGATCGAGGGCGTTTGATCTTAGATCAACATAGTTGGTGCCATGTGCTGATGCTGTTCCGGTGATCAGGGTATAGGCGAACAGGAACGTACTTATATCCGAATATCCCATGACCCATTTGGGTGGTAACGATTTGAAAGCTTCCCAATCCAGCAGGGGGAGGATATCCATCAGAAATTCCCCGCCCCATGGAGGGATAATGGCTTGAATATTTGGATTGCGGAAAAATTCATTCATCTCTTCGGCGCGTTCCTCTTTGGAGGCACTCACACATTTGGTGTTGTGACGGAGCGATGGGCTTTCCAGCACGCCAAAACCAAGGCGCTCCATATTGCGTTTGCTCTCCTCAAGATAATGGTGCAGGGATTCGCCAACACCGCTGGAGGGGGCTGCCACACCGATCATGTCCCCTTGCGCGAGTGGTTGCGGATAACGGATAGAACGATTATTCATTGTGGAAACACCCTTTCCTGTAAACATATCGATTTAATGTAGTTGTTTAATATTTTCATTATAGTGCATGAATACGTCGTGTGGCTTGCAATTATGGCGGTTACATTTTCTTTAGGGAGTCACAGGAATTTTAATAGAGAACGGTGCACGAATTTGATCAGGGTAAGAGAATATTTCCATTGTCAGATTTCCTTTGGCTGCGGCTCCATTTTTAATGACAACTCTTGCTTCAAAGACGGAAGGGCTCCAGCCTACTTCATTAATGTCGAAAGGGTTCCCTTTACTGTCCTCAATATTGGTAAATGATAGCCCCGAAGTAGCATTTTGAGCATCTGCAATTGAAAACTCGAGGATCAGATTTTTGCCCTGGACCGTGCTTTTCAGCAATTTTAAACTGGATGGGCCACCTTGTATTTCACCTGAAGAGGGATCGATGCTGATAACCAGTTCTTCCTTATCCACTGCTGAAAGGCCAGACCCTTGCAGAGTCAGTTTTTTCGGAGTGGAGAAGTACATGCTTTCGAAAAAGACGGAACTTCCAGAGCCTGAGATAGAAGATGAATCTGTTCGCCATGCTCGGCCTTGTTCATCTACCAAGTGCAGATCACGAATGTTAAAGATTGTTTTGGTATTGTTCCGATCATATTCGATATCAAGTACAAGACGAGTGGGATACAGAATGGCCTGTTTCACATGGATACGCTGCCCGTCCACGGTCATTGTTTGGTTTACGGGAATGATTTTTTTCATGCCTTTTGTTAAGCTGTGATCCACGGGAAAGGTGACCTTCCACTTATTATTCGGTTCCTTACCTCGTTCCTTAAATACAACGGTCAGCTCTTGTGGAGGTAAAGATTCTATGAATGAGATATCGATTTTATCCTCATAAATTCCACTTTCTGAAGCTGGATTTAGAGAGGAATAGCTAAACGCAACAGGTAACTTTTTACCGTTCTCATCCAGCAAATCAATGTCATAGTTGAATTTCTTGGGATCTTTCATACCTTTCATCGTGTAAAAAATAACCATACGTGACTCGTCTGTGATAATGCCTTCAACGGTCAAGGAAGTACCATCATGCTCGTCGGTGACACCGACCTGCTGTAAGAGGGACTTATCGATGGCCATCATTAATCCTTTGTCCTGGCGAATCATACTCACAATGCCCTCCATTCCGGGCAATTGCTCCACGAAGGATGCAAAAGCGGGAGAGACACGGATACATCCGGTAAACAGCAGGATGAAGGCCGCTGCCGAGATGGAACTCATGTACCAGCGCAGCCGGGACTTTCGCTTACGGGCAGCCTGGCGGATTCCGGACTGCACAGCCTGATAGGCGGCGGAATCGGGCACAGGCATGGTTTCGTACTCCGTCTTTCGAGCATTCAGACGTTCTTCCAATGTGTCGAATGAGTTTTGTTCATCCGTCATGAGGATACATCTCCCTTCATTTCAAGTTGATCACGGAGCTGTCCGAGTGCCCGATGTAATCGGGATTTTACGGTTCCGGTCGGGATTTCGAGAATATCGGCAACTTCAGTTAAGGAGAAACCTTCGAAATAACTCAGGATAATAATCTGTTTGCAATCCCGGTCAAGGGTGGATACGGCCGCAGCAAGATCGGGGTCCGCAGGACGATCCCAGCTGCTGGATTCATGAATCTCGGTGACGGGACTGAACCGACTTTTGCGTTTGCGTTCGTCCGCACAGTAGTTGAGCAGAATGCGGATCAGCCAAGTGCCAAAGTAGGAGGGCTCTTTTAATTTTTTGAGTTTATGGAAGGCCCTGAACGTTGATTCCTGAATCGCTTCGAGCGCATCACCTTCGTTATGCAGATAGGCATAGGCGATACGGTACAGTTGGCTCTGATGTAATTCCATTAAGGCTGCAAAAGCCTCGGCATCCCCTTTTTGTGCGGCTATGGTGAGCTGAGTAGGGGTCACATGGCTCCTCCTTTCATGGATATGTTGAGTATTAGACCGCGTAAGGCTCCAAACGGTTCTTACTCCCTGGAAAAAATATAATGTATCGGGATTTCTATAGAGGTTGAACGAAGTATTTACATGAGAACGTAGAGGACAGAAATAACGTGAAGAAGCGGAGCTAAAAGCTTTCTGAAAGAAAGCTCCTTCGGAAGCATACACTTCGCCTTTATCGCCAGATTTTCACCTTTGTAAAAGTGAATTAAAAAAATCTGGGGATAACAGCGATCGGAAGGTTGTTCTGTCATCGGAGTGGCAAGTGTAAATATTCTTAGCTCAACTTATATAGCCTCTCACCGATAGAGGTATGTAATCGGACAACAAATAACCGTCAGACCTTTCTCTTTGTACTCCAAAAAGAGTCCTGACGGTTATTCGCGTATTACTCACGTTATCTAATCATTATTGCTGATGCGCTGTAACGGCTGCTCGCAGACATGAAGCTGTAGACGTGTTACCACGTTCAAGTGAAATCTCTAGTGCGGTCTGGCCTGCTGAGTTTAGCGCGTTTGGATCAGCTCCATGCTGAAGTAACATCTCGATAAGTTCGATCTGATCCGTATGAAATGCTGCCGAGTGCAACGCATATTGTCCATCGCTGTCCAGAATATTCGTGGATGCCCCATGTTCGAGTAAAAGTTGGATAACTTCTGGTGAACGTTCTCCGGCAAGTGCGGCATGCAGTGCAGTATTGGATGGGATATAGGAAATCTTGGAATGAGAAAGGGCGTTAACATCCGCTCCATGCTCCAGAAGAAGACGAACTACTCCTGCTTGTCCATAATGAGAGGCATATCCCAGCGGAGTTAACCCATCCTGATTTTCAGTATTGGTGAGTTCCGGGTGAGAAGCGAGCAATAATTGCAGGTTGGCCACATCTCCAGACTGTGCAGCCTGAAATAGTTGATTAATCTGTTCTGCATGATTCATAAGGAATACCTCCATCTGATGAGATAATTTAATTATAGATGTTCCTCTTCAGAGGTTCTTCTTCATAATCACCTTTTTGCCCGCAGCTGGGAAGGAGAGCTATGGAAGCGTCTAGTGAATAATGAACTGAACGAACCGAGGCTTTCGAAGCCCACATCATAACAGATAGTGGTGACAGACCTGTCCGAATCTAGCAAAAGCCGCTTCGCAGCCAATAGTCTACATTCAGTCAGATAACGATGGGGTGAAGTACCAAACAACTTTTTATAACTGCGTAGAAAATGATTCACGGATAGTTGTGCAACCGTTGCAGTCTGTTCTAGCGTTAACGGCTGATCATAGTAGGCGGAGATATACTCATGCCCGATATACACTCTTCGGTACAACTCTTCTCTGGTTGAACGTCTGATCATATCCAGTTCGTTGATCTCTTGCTGAACGTTACGGTGTAGATCCAGCATGTGAACAGCAAGCTGATGAAGCTGTTCCGCTATTGCCCAGGAATCTAGCTTGTATTGACTGTACAAATTCCGCAAATGATTCAGGGCTGCACCAAGCCGATTATCCATCGCGTATGTACGTTCTACCCACTCCATCTTGCTTGAGGAAGAATAACTATACGGCTCATGAAGTAGCCGAAGATCACTGGTCATTAGATTCCGACCGATCTCTTCCACATAACCGGGAGGGAAGAAGATACAGAAGGATTCAACTGGAGTAGATGAATCAATGTGAAGACTATATTCCTGGCCCTCATTCAGAAGCAGATAGTTCTCATTATTGACTGCGAAGTGACCGCGTCCCGCTTCATAGAGCGTTTTTCCGTTACGGAATGTTTTCAGTGATAGCGAGCCGCTGCCTTTCCAATCGAATTGGGAACTCGATTCATGCAGAATGAAGGGTACAGGTCGAGCAAGAGGAATCTCCAACACTTGCAAGCACCTCCAAGCTTAATTCTGGTTATACAACTTCTTCACAGCTTCCAGCCCCGGTACCGCAAAGCAGGCGAGTGGAGAGGGCAAATCATTCAATGGGAACCAGCCGATCTCACCGATGGCTCCGCCTTCTTCCAGATTACGAGCATGACCGCCAATCACCTTGGTGGAATAGAGCACGGATATCCAATGTTCATTCTGTTGTGGCTGGATCGTCTCCGCCGTGCAGAGCAGACTGTCGATGGCGATATCCAGATTCACTTCCTCCTTGATTTCACGGATGACGGCAGTCTCCAGTGATTCGTAGGGATCGACTTTCCCGCCAGGAATACTCCAGGTGTGCTGCTCAGGCTGGCGATTCCGCCAGGCGAGAAGCACTTCGCCCCGTTCATTGAGGATGACCGCACCTACGCCGATGCGAGGTGAAATTTCAGATTCACCTTTTGGAACAGAACTTAATTCCGACATTGACAGCGCAGCTTGTTCGTTCCCATTAGGTTGTGAAAAACCACCCGCTACCATATCCCCAGATTCAGGAGTACGAGTAGACTGGAATGACAAGGGAAGCCCAGCCTGTGCGGACCATTCTTCGGCAAGGATACTCATCGAGATCAGGTCGTAATGCATGCCATCCCGCAAAACTGCTGAACGCTGGCGACCCTCTTCCCGGAATCCGGCTTTTAGGTACGCACGTCTAGCGGCTTCATTGTATTCAATGACTTCCAGCGCAATCCGGTTCAGGTTCAATTCGTGGAAGCCATATCGAAGAATCAGAGCCAGAGCGTCGCTTCCGTAACCTTTACCTCGATCATTTTCTTCGCCGATACCAATGGCCAGACGAGCCGACCGATTGTTCCATTCAATTCGGTAGAGGGCTGTGAATCCAATGAATCGGTTACCCTCCAGTGTACGTAATGCAAATTCAAATCCGTTGTCTCGGCGGACAGAGGAGGACCCTGTCTCATCCGGCGTTAACGGAATAGCGATATCGGTATCCATGTTGCGCAAATATTCATAATCATCTGTGAAGCGGGAGAGACGCATGCAATCTTCCGGGCATGGGGCCGCTAATCTGACTTTGGAACCTAGAAAACCATTTAAATGACGTGGAGACATGTTGCACCTCTTTTATTCGATATGAAATCAATCGTTTCTCCCCATTATACTACGAACAGGAGAGGATACTGAAAAATGGCACCAAACGAGCTACACTCAGGGAAAAACAACAAAAAAAAGCAGCCGTTTCGGGCTGCTTGTACATTCATTATTTCAGATCATTCAATAAATTCTTCATTTTTTTGTAATGTCCACTGACCCGATCAACCATGTAGTTATACATGAGCTGATTCTCCGAAAGATTCGCCATTTCCTTGTCAATGTCAACGTTATTGTTGTTATTGTTCATGGCTGTTTCGTTGTTCTCGACAATTCGGTACTGTACGATCGAAGAATTGGGATCACTGATAGGAAAGTGTTTGTCATGAGTCCGCTTCATGGCGAGCTGATCTGTTTTGCCATTTTCAACGATACGTCTCAGCTCTTCCTGAAACTCTACCGTTTTCTTTTTGTAGTTGGGCGTGTCTGCATTGGCTATGTTGTTGGTAATGGCATTGTGCTGTGCAGTAAGCGCTTGTAACAGTGATTCGTTACGTCTTGTCGTATTCGTTTCGATCACGGGCTCAGTCTCCTTCACTGTAGATTGTACAGTTACTTCTATAATAAGAAATAAAGTTGCACACTGTCAACATAACAAAGAAAAAGACAAGCACATGCCGGAGGTCCCCCGAAAAGAAGAACCCTGCCTGCATGAAATCTTATCTTAGAACTTGCCCTTATGGATCAGCGTTGAACAACCTCTTTAAGAGGGACGATTAATATTTTTGCCGTAATAGATCTCGTCCATCTCCAGCTTAAGCCACTCCGTGATCTCCTGTTGTTCCTTTTTGCTGAGCTTATCCTTGGTGTACCCAAACAGATAATTATCGAGATCAAATTCCCTCAGTTTACATTTGGTGTGAAAAATATTCTCCTGATAGACGTTCACGTCAATCATGTCAAAGCTGCTCTTGATCTCATCCGGAATATAATTCTGAATCGAGCCGATCTCATGGTCAATGAACAGCTTGCGTCCGCTCGTATCCCGCGTAAAACCACGCACCCTGTAATCCATCGTCATAATGTCCGTATCAAAGGAGTGGATCAGATAATTCAGCGCCTTAAGCGGTGAGATCTCACCGCAGGTGGAGACATCGATGTCCGCACGGAAGGTACTGATACCTTCACTAGGATGAAACTCAGGGTAGGTGTGCACAGTGATATGGCTTTTATCCAGCTGCATGACAACGTTATCGGGCAGAGGGCCGGGAGATTCATCGAGTGATTCTTCGGGGATCTCCACAATCGGACCTTCCGAGACAAGCATCGTAACACTCGCACCTTGAGGCACGTAATCCTGCTGAGCGACATTCAGCACGTGGGCTCCGATGATGTCGGAGACGTTGTTCAGAATTTTACTCAGCCGGGCAGCGTTATACTGTTCATCAATATATTCAATGTAAGCTTCGCGTTCGTCTTTGGTTTTGGTATAACAAATATCGTACATATTAAAGCTGAGCGACTTGGTCAGGTTGTTAAATCCATGCAGTTGAATGCGCTGCTCTGGCGTAATTGTCATGGTTGCAGTTCCCCTTATCCCATACGACATATCATCGCAGTTATAATACTACTTATACCCAACCTGCCTCGAAAAAAAACATATGTACGTCATTCAAAATACGATTCCCCTCTGATGAAAACTATGCATAAATGGACTTCAGATGATCTACATTTTTTCAGAATGAAGAATCGTCAAAGTCTATAACATCGTTCATGCGCTCATCCTCAGCTACAGATTGAATATCCTCTGAAGTGACACTGATGATTGTATAGTCCTCGTTCTGCTGTTTCTTCACGGCTTTTTCCTTCACAAAACGGGGGCTGCCTTCTCCGGCATCTTCGTCATAGACGAGCAGAAGACCGTCACTTTTACGCAGCAACAGGTCATCCCGTGCAGTGAACTGCCACGGCCCGATATAAGGTTGATTGCTAATCGCACCGTAATAGTCCACACCCGAGAGGATGGAACGGTAATACTCCTGCTTGTCTTCTTTCCATTGCTCCTCCGGGTTCTGAAAGGCAGTGATAATCGACAGTTTCAGATGTGGATACGTCTTCTTCAGATCAATGACCACTTCGCAGGCCCACAGGTCCACACCGTATTGTCCCGGCGTCAGCACCCATTCCAGACCATCCTCGACAAGAGGTGTGAGACGAGAGGAGATGGCTTTTTTGATAAAAGGAATACCTTCATGTTTCTGTCCAAAAATCTGCAATTCATGTGCCCGGTAACCGGTGATTAACAGGTTTTTCAGTGTCCGTTCCTCCTTTCAGGCATGATCAATCGATCAGTGAATTTTCTATATATGCACACATTAGAGGTGCAGTTATTTCGCGGGTGGAGTTTCTGCACGGAACGGATACAGGAATGGCTTCGGAATATCCGTTTCGAATGACATTAACTCATCCGTTGTGGGATGGATAAACGAGAGTATACGTGCATGAAGTCCGAGACGGCCAAGGTCTCTTGTGCGTGCGCCGTATTTTCTGTCACCGGCGATCGGATGTCCGAGATCTTCCATATGCACACGAATCTGATTTTTACGCCCTGTCTCCAGACGCACTTCCAGCAAGGAGAACTCACGGTTCGATTTCAGACGTTTGTAATGTGTGATGGCATGTTGTCCATCATTCGGACGAGAGCTGGAATACATTTTCAGCGTTTTGGTTTCCTTCAACCAGGAAGAGATGGTGCCTTCTTCTTTGGCTACTGAACCTTCAACAAGGGCAACGTAGACGCGGTCCTGCACATTTTCTTTCCAGTTGTTTTGCAGCTTCTGCTGCACCTCTTCACTTTTGGCAAACATCATCACACCCGATGTATCCCGATCCAGACGATGGACAACAAAGATCCGGTTGAGCGGATTGGTGCGGCGCACATGCTCTGTCAGTTGGCGATAAGCCGTCAGGTCATCTGTCTTGTCAGCGGCAATGGACAATAGTCCAGCTTCCTTGCGGATCACAATGATATCATCGTCTTCATGCAAAATGTTAATTCCCGTCAAGGATGGAGCAGCGACTGCACCTTCTTTTCGGATGTAGACAATCTGACCTGGCGTCAGCGCTTCATTAAACTTGGTTACAACCTTCTGATCCACGGATACCTGTCCACGACCCAGAATGGACTTCACTGCGTTCCGTCCTGATTTCAAATGCTGCAACAAGAAATTCAACAGTTCATCCGGTTCGGTCACTTTGTACTGGCGTGGTGGTTCCTGCTTGCGATAGTAGGAATTGCCTGGTCGTTTGGATGCGCTGGCATTTTTGGGTTTGTTGCCTCCAGCTTTCTTGGGTGCACCCGATGATTTCGCGGTTATTGGCTTCTTATTCTCCTCCGTATTGCGTGATGCGGAAGCACCTGATGTTTTGGCAGATGAGAAGTTGGACTTGCCGGAACGTGCTGAAGATGAACCTGTATAAGATTTCCCCTTGGCCGAGGCCGATGTCTTGCTGGTTGGACGTTTGCGTTTATTCATGAATAGTAATCTCCTTCTGAACAGCCTGTACCGCTTGTGTGCATACGATCCGTTCATTTTCGTTATGCAGTTCAATATACCATTAACAGTCGACAAATAAAAATAGGTTCATGCAATCTGCTATACATCCAATCATAAGAGTAGTGAGATTCATAGGATAGGGTATCCCATAGCATTGGAGGTGTTATCATGGGCGTGTTTCTCGATATGAGAACTTCGATGAACTCGGCAACCGTAGGACAGCCCGGTTTGTCACTGTCAGATTCCCCGACAGCTTTTGGCACCATTGGTCTACAGACGCAGGGTGTGGTGAATCCCATTATTACGTTGAACGGGACAGTAGGTGTTACGGGGGAACTGGGAGATACCTTTGTTGTGGAGCTTGTGCGAGGTTTTTTATATGATCCTTTCTATATCATCTACCGTGCTGAAGGTACGATTGGACAGAACGGAGGTGCCGAATTCCATTCGTTCACAGCTCAGGATCTGTCTGCACCACCAGCATTGGAAAGTGTGTATACTTCGTTCATCTCGGGGGTGTCCACAGCAGTAAGAACCGGGCCGGAGATGTTATACGGTATTGCAGCCACCGGTTAGTAGTGAAAGGCGAAATATAACAGGCAGAGTGCTTCGTCATCACTTCTGTTGACGGCAGAGTTCGCTTCATACCCCAGATACGCAAGACAATGCAACGATAGGTTTCGACTAGCTCTCAGCAAGAAACCCCCGGCTCAAGAAGTCGGGGGTTTTTGCCGTACAAGCATCTGCACGTTTCAATACAAATCACGAAACTAAAGTTTGAAACTGTCCAGGATCAGTTGGCACGGCCTTTCAGAATGATGTTGTTGGCTTTGCCAAAGTCAATGGCCACTTTGCCTGCAAGTGCAGCTGTTCGCTCCGCAAGGATAACCGCATTGACGCCACAGGAGAAGAGAGCGACATCGAAGGTATGTTGATTATTCTGAATCCAGTGCAGCGTTTCATCCATTTGATCATAGCTGTCGAAGGGCAGGGCAGTCACAATGTTCAGATTATACGGATCACGTTCGAGCATGACACGCAGTGCCTCAATCTCACGAGTAACGAGTAACACACGCTTACATGCAAGCATCTGCCAGAAACGCGGGTTCTGCGCCAGTTCCCGATTAACACAGGCGTGACAAGTCATCGGAGGAGAGATGCCAAAGTGTGCAAATACCATATCGGTCAGGGGTCTTTTGAGATAATCGGGAGCATTAATGGTGCTGTCACCACGAGGAAGAATGCCCACGATATCGGCACGTTGCAAGGAAGCGGCGACTTCATCCCGTAGTTTCGGGTTGGGAAGACGAAGTCCCTTTTGCCCTAGGTTGGCTTTCTTGGCCCAACGCTCCTGAAGGACCTGTTCCGTGGGCCATACGGTTTCTTGAGACATGACGATATTCTCGCCATCACCGACTCTTACAAGAGACAGCGGTCGGTGTTCCAGAAGTGCCGCTTCGAGCTGATCAAGCACACCTTCCATTTCAAGATAGATCGAATTCATTTGATGGGTTGCCTCCTTTGAAAATTGAACTGTTCTATTCTATGTTGCGACTACCGTAACGATATGTACGTTCGACCCAAAGGGCGCCATCCTTAGTTGAATATCAATCTATTTATATGAAAGTTAGTACATCTGTCGGTACCGCTTCTATCAACGTTTCATACGATATAGAGTGCTGGATTCACAAGCGAGATGTCGCTTGTAAGCGATCAGATAGATAGAAGATGGTTTTCGTAGGAAGACGGCATCAAAACTATGAAAACAGTCTGTATCCGACAAACGGAACTTGCAGCGTTCATGAGGAGGAATGTTATGTCCAGGAAAGTTGTGATTGAGATTAACTTCAACAATTATGGGATGGACCCGCAGCGATTAACGCGGGAATGGCTGGAGCGTCGGATGAGCATCTTCCGTACGTTCACATTGCATTGCCTGAAGGCACAGACGAATCAGGATTTCCTCACAGTGGTGAAGTTGTCCAAGGAATCCGGGGAATTAATGCAGGAGATTCTGGCGGGTCAGGAGCCGCTTCCCTCCAATATTCGTTTTGGAACCAATATGGAGAGTGTGCGTGCCATTTTGGCGTTTGCCAATGGTTCGGAGCAACTCTATATTGCCCGTCTGGATTCGGATGATTTATACCATAAAACCTTTGTTCAACAGCTCTACGATATTCAACCACAGCAGCAGACGATGGCATTGATTAACCAGAACGGATATCTGTGGGACAGTGTGAATAACGAGATGGCCCCAGCGTTTCACCGTTCTCCACAGTTCTATGTCTACTTATATAAGACAGCCGAATACGCAGCAGGATACCGGGTCAAGCTTCCGGGCAGAGGTACACATGGCAATGTCATTGAACTGCCGCACGAGCTGCTTGCTCCGCGCAATTATGTCAACATCGTGCATTCGAGCAATACTTCAACCAAAAAGGTACCGCCCAAAGACCGGTTAAGCCGGGATGAGATGGCACAGGTACTACGCGAATTCATGATCTGATCAGGGAGGGATTCATCCATGATTCAAGGACAAACGATTCTGATCACTGGAGGCACGGGCTCCTGGGGTCAAAAGCTGACTGAGGTACTGCTGGAGCAGGACCCGGCTGAGATTCGCCTTCTGTCACGTAATGAATACGCCCAGATTGCGATGCAGCGAGAGTTCAACCATGATCCGCGTCTGCGATTCATCATTGGGGATATCCGCGATTATCGGGCAGTGGAAGATGCATGCAGAGGTGTGGATGTGCTCTTCCATCTGGCTGCACTGAAGCATGTTCCGGTCTGCGAAGACCAGCCAGATGAAGCGTTCAAGACCAATGTAATCGGGACGCAGAATATTATTCGGGCTGCGATACGTATGCAGGTTGCCAAAGTCATCGATGTGTCCACCGATAAGGCAGTAGATCCGATTAACGTATATGGCATGACAAAGGCTTTGGGTGAAAAAATGATGATCCGTGCCAACTGGCTAAGTGAAGGTACCCGGTTTGTCTGCATCCGCGGGGGCAATGTGCTTGGAACCAGCGGCAGTGTTGTGCCTTTGTTCCGGCGTCAGATCGATGAAGGCAAAAGCCCGACCATTACAGACAAAGGCATGACCCGTTTTTTCCTGACGCGTACCGAAGCTATACATTTACTGCTTAAGGCGGCTGAGGCGGCCGTGGGCGGAGAGACTTTTGTGATGAAAATGAAAGCTTGCAAGATGACGGAACTTGCATCCGTCATGTTGGAACAGGCAGGTCGTCCATCCTTCGATTATAAGGTGACGGGAATACGTCCAGGCGAGAAATTGCATGAAGTGTTGATCTCGCCCTTTGAAGCGCCGCGTACGTACCAATACGATGCGCAGTATTATGTCATCCTGCCGGAGCACAAGGACAAGAGCCTGACGGATCAGTACAGCAGTCTGCCACGTGTGAACTTCTCCGAGTATCGCTCGGACAGTGCCATGATGAACAAACCAGCGATTGCCCGGTTTTTGCGTGCAGGTGGCTATATCGATTAGGGTGTGTCTCAAAACTCGTTCGGAGTTTTCAGACACACCCACCGAGGGGAGGCGGAGCGTTTGGAGGTGGAAGGAATGGAAGAAAATCATCAACACAACCAGCACGAAGGTAATGAAGAGTTACAGCAACGTGCCCTAATACAACATATTAATGACCGCTCCCTAAAAGCTGTTGTCATTGGTCTCGGTTATGTTGGTTTACCCATGGCTGTAGAGATGGCACAGGCAGGTTATCAAGTCCACGGGATTGACATCGATACTTCCAAGGTAGCCAAGCTGAACGCCGGGCATTCGTATGTCATAGGTATAGAAGATGATGTTGTGCAGTCGCTTATGCAGGCTGGATTATTCACGGCAAGCACCGATTATGCAGCGGTGGCACAGGCCAATGTCATTGTGATCTGTGTGCCCACCCCACTGACCGCCGAGCATCAACCGGATATCTCGTATATCTCGGCGGCGGTGGATGGCATGACTCCGTATTTGCAGGAAGGCAGCCTGGTTATATTGGAAAGCACGACCTATCCGGGCACAACGGAGGAACGCGTCAAACAACCGATTGAAGCGGCAAACGGCTGGCGAGCTGGAGAACAGTTCTACGTCTGTTATTCTCCAGAGCGGGTAGATCCGGGCAGTGTGCATTATGGTGTGAAAAATACCCCGAAGATTATTGGCGGTTCGACACCCGCTTGTCTGAATTATGGTAAACAGTTCTACGGCTCGTTCCTCAACGAAGTTGTTCCGGTAAGTTCAACAACGGTAGCGGAGACAGCAAAGCTGTTCGAAAATACATTTCGCAGTGTCAATATTGCACTCGTGAATGAGCTGACCCCGGCCTGTGAACAGATGGGGGTAAACATCTGGGAAGTACTGAATGCGGCGGCAACCAAGCCGTTTGGTTATATGCCATTCTATCCCGGTCCCGGCATCGGCGGGCATTGTATTCCAATCGATCCGATCTATCTGTCCTGGGCTGCAAACCGTCAGGGATCGGAGCTGCAATTCATTCAGCTGGCGGATGCAACCAATCGGCAAATGCCAGAGAGAGTGGTGAAACGTGCCGCGGAGCTGCTGGAGCAGAATGGTGTAACTGTGCGAGGAGCACGTGTTGTACTGGCGGGTATGGCTTATAAAAAAGACATTGACGACTTGCGCGAATCGCCAGCATTGGACGTTTTTCGGCTGCTGAGTGCAGCCGGCGCAGATGTGGTTTTCACCGATCCAATGGTGCCTGTCTTCCGCAAGGATGACGGTACAGTGCTTCAATCCCGGCCGGCTACGCCGGAATTGTGGACAGGAGCTGATCTGGTGATCATTACCACGGATCATTCGGCATTCGATTATCAGGAGATGGCAGATCATGCAAAGCTGATTTTTGATACACGCAATGCAACGGCCGGATGCCACGGGGGGAATATTGTGGTGCTGGGTCAGCCGGTTCACCGAGTGAAAACGGGAGAAATCTATGGCGAATCATGATCGAGTGAGTGAACGCTATTACGGCGAGATTAATTCGGAGGATTCTCATGAAGCGACGAGAACGCGTATCCACTGGATGTGCCGTGAGGCGACAGGCAAACGCATCCTGGATATCGGTTGCAGTCAGGGCATTACATCCATTCTGCTGGCGCGTGAAGGATTTCGTGTAACAGGGATTGATCTGGAAGAAGAAAGTGTTCGATATGCGCAAGCTGAGCTTGCCAAAGAGTCTAGGCCAGTTAGGAACAATGTGGATTTTCGAATGCTGGATATTACGCAATGGAAAGTAAGGTCTACCTTTGATACTGTGCTGCTTGGAGAAGTGCTGGAACATTTTGCTCATCCGGAGACGTTGTTGATCCAGATTTATCGGCTGTTACAAGAAGATGGGACGCTGGTGGTAACCGTGCCGTATGGGTATCACCCGTTCTATGACCACAAGCAGACCTTCTATGCGGGAAGCCTGGCGATGTGCCTAATACCGTATTTCGAAGTCTTGAAACTGGAAGTTCATCATAAATATCTATGTTGCGTGGCCCGCAAACGGCCGAGTACACAACTGCATATGTCGCCAACTTTGGATCAACTGATGGAGTGGATGGAACTGGATCATGTCCATTTTGCCGAGGTGGAACATCAGCATCTTCGCGTAATGAAACAGCGCAAGAAGGCACTGGACAGTGCGGTGGAGCAGGTGAAACGACTTCGTCGTCAGGAGAGTGGGGAAGGGTAGCTGTGAAGGGAGGGACAGGGACAGATACAGAGGCAGAGACTGCGGCAAGGGTAAGAGAGGGGCGGAGCCAAACCCAAACCCAAACCCAAACCCAAACCCAAACCCAAACCCAAACCCAAACCCAAACCCAAACCCAAACCCAAACCCAAACCCAAACCCAAACCCAAGGATAAGGACGCTGACGCTGAAACTGTGCTGCAAGTAACTGTAAGGTAAAGGTAAGGATACTGCAACTGTGTTGCGAGTAACTGTAGAAGCAGAGGCAAACGCAAACGTAAATCTAAACTTTAATTTTAAGACTAGGGGAAAACTCCTGCCTGCGTAAATGTGAATAGGAGAGTGCTCGGGAGCATCATTGCGGTTCTTGTTTTGAAGGAGACTAGGGCGCTCCCGCTTAGATTAAAGGGATGGTTTCGAAAGTAGCTTCTGCAAGCTTCCCAGAGCATTTGTCAGGGCACTTGTCAGATCACCTAGCTGGATCATCTCTATTCCACACTGCTGTTTAGTATGACGACAGAGCTATTCTATGTTCTAACGAATCTCACACGTCTTATTTTGATGAATTAGACGAGATGAGAAATGTAACGAATCTCAGCGGCGCTATTTCATCTGGAAGCTGCGATAAACGACGAATGGATGCCTATAATGCGAGAATATCGGGTCTCAGATTCGTTACATTTACCAGGTGGCTGAAATACACCAAATAGCGTCACCTCAGTTCGTTAGCACAGTGAAAATGAAATGAATTCCGTGACCAATACCAAATACCAAATAAATTGGATTAAACATTTACACGAAACGGAGAAGACAAAAAGAATATCAAGAAGTGGAGCTAAAAGCGTTCTGAATGAAAGCTGCATCGGAAGCATATGTTTCGTCTTTATCCCCGGATTTATCCTTTATAAAAGGAATTAAAAAAGTTGGGGATAACAACGATCAGAAAGTTTCTGTCATCGGAGTGTCCAGTGTAAATCTCTTTTAGTCAACTTACGATAGTACGCTGTTCGAAGTATTTAACCAACAAAAGCAAATCGTTATGACATTTCGCAATACGCGTACGACAGGAAGGGGCTCAAAACGTGATCACCATCAGTCTGTGCATGATTGTGAAGAACGAGGAACGCACGCTGGCGCGCTGTCTGGACTCGGTTGCGGGCATCGCGGACGAGATCGTCATTGTGGATACCGGTTCATCGGATCGCACGATGGACATCGCTGCGCAGTATACCGACCATGTCTACACGTATGAATGGAAGGAAGACTTTGCCGCAGCGCGGAATGAGTCATTCGCCAAGGCCACGCAGGAGTATATCCTATGGCTGGATGCGGATGATGTGTTGCTGCCCGCGGAACGGGCGAAGCTGGAGGTGTTGAAGCAGCAGCTTCCGTCCGGGGGGAAGACGGAAGCTGTGATCTTGAACTACACGCTGGCCGAGGGAGCGGAGGGGAGTCCACTTGTGACGGACCGACGCCTTCGCCTGGTCAAGCGGGATGCCGGGTGCCGCTGGCATGGCCGGCTGCACGAGCAGCTTAACTTCCCGCGAGGCGAGGTCATTACGGCAGATATTGCCGTCACGCATCGCCGCGAAGCGGGACATCATTCGGCGCGAAACGTGCGCATTCTGCGCAAATGGATCGCCGAAGAGGGCGTAGCCCAAGGTCGCCTGCAATTTTATTATGCAGGCGAATGTTATGACCGCCAGCGTTATGCGGCGGCGGCACGCGGGTACACGAAGCTGCTGGAGCAGCCAAGCGGATACCGCGAGGATCGCCTGATTGCCTGCGCGCGGCTGGCGGAATGTTATGAACGACTGGGTGAGCCGGGCCGTAAGCTCGGAGCATTGCTGCAGTCGTTCCAGTATGATCTGCCACATGCCGACTTCTGCTGCGCCATTGCGGCCTGTTTTCATGAACGGCAGGAACCCGTCTCGGCGATCTACTGGTATATGCAGGCGGTGGACGTGAGTAGCCGCGATCCGGGTCTGCGCCCGGTGCCTATGGCTTGCCGTACCTGGTTGCCACATGCCCGTTTATCCCTTTGTTATGCTCATCTGGGCAACTGGGAGCAGGCATTGATGCATAACACCAAAGCCCGTGAGTACTTGCCCAACGATCCTGGGTTGCTTGCCAATCGCCAGAAGCTCGAAGTTGTGGTACGCAAAGAGATGAAGGAGCGGGAAGAACGTGGTGAAGTGTCACCGCGTAAGTAGGGAGACGAACTGGGACAGATGAGGACAGAAGGGTTGGAAGCGGGAGTAGAAGATAGGGGAAATAGATTGAAGTAGAAGATTGCCAAAACAAACGGCTTATCTGAGTATGAAATTTAGTCACAGAAAGATGAGAAGTACAACCAGTACGAAACAGTCTCTGGAGGGTGTAGTAGATTGTCAAAATTAAATGCAATCGTTTTGTCCAACTAGGGCAGGACGGTTGTTTTTATTTTAATGAAGAAGCTTCAAACGTTTTACAGTAAAACGCGGTTGCTCATTCGGGGCTGGGCCGTTAAACTAAAGGGAGCGGCGTTTGCTTGACGGACAAGTCATGAGAACGCCATTTTGTTGTCAAGGATGCGGCATATGAGCCGCTTTCGGATGTCAGAATCGGATCGGACCAAGCTGGTGGAAAAACACCGGTGATAAGTAAGGAGTCTTTACATGAGTGTGCAAACACCAACATTAGAAGAAGCGCAGGGTCTCCTGCAAAAATATTATGGCTACCCTGATTTCCGTGAGGGACAGAAAAAGATCGTAGCCAGCCTGCTGGAACGTGAAGATACGTTGGGTATTATGCCAACTGGGGGCGGTAAGTCGATCTGTTATCAGATCCCCGCTCTGTTATATTCGGGTCTGACGCTTGTTGTCTCCCCGTTGATCTCATTGATGAAGGACCAGGTCGATGCGTTGACGACCGCCGGAATTGCTGCCGCGTATATTAATAGTACACTTAGCGGCAAAGAAGTGAATGATCGCATCCGCGCGGCGCAGCGCGGTGAGCTGAAGTTGCTCTATGTCGCGCCTGAGCGACTGGAGCTGGATTGGTTCCGCGAGGAGATGGGCTATTTGCCGATCTCTTGCGTTGCCGTGGATGAGGCCCACTGTGTATCGCAGTGGGGGCATGATTTTCGGACAAGCTACCTGGCGGTAGCGCCGTTTGTGGACAGTTTGCCGGAGCGGCCGGTGGTTGCGGCCTTTACGGCTACAGCGACGCCCGAGGTCATGGGGGATATTCTGCGGCTGCTGCGTTTGCAGGACCCGCAGACGTATGTGACCGGACTTGGGCGGGATAATCTGGCGTTTAGCGTGTTGCGTGGCGAGAGCAAGAAGGATTTTGTCCTGAATTACGCGCGCGAGCATGCCAGCGAGCCAGGTATTATATACGCCGCGACTCGTAAGGACGTGGACGATCTGCATCAGCGTTTGTTGCAGGCGGGATTGCCCGCAGGACGCTACCATGCCGGGATGACGGACGATGAACGGTCCCAGAGCCAGGAAGCTTTTTTGTACGATGATATCCGAGTGATGGTGGCGACCAATGCGTTCGGGATGGGGATTGATAAATCGAACGTGCGTTACGTTATTCATAACAGCATGCCGAAGAACATGGAGGCATACGTGCAGGAAGCCGGACGTGCAGGCCGGGATGGAGAGCCAAGCCAGTGTATTCTGTTATTCGGGGCACAGGACATTATTACCCAGAAGTTCCTGATTGAGCAGAATCCGATGGACGGCGACCGCAAACAAAATGATTACCGGAAGCTGCAACAGATGGTGGATTACTGTTACACAACGCGTTGTCTGCGCAGTGCGCAACTCGATTATTTTGGTGAGGTGCATGACGATACACCTTGCGGTACTTGCAGTTCCTGTACGGACGACCGCGAGTTGGTAGACATGACGATTGATGCCCAGAAAATATTCAGTTGCATTCACCGCATGCGTGAACGGTATGGTGTATCGCTGGTCGCTTCGGTGCTCAAAGGCTCCCGTGCCAAAAAAGTGCTTGATTATGGCTTCAACTCTCTGCCAACTTACGGCGTGATGGGTAATCGGACAGAGCGCGAGATATCGGAGATCATCAATGTGATGGTATCGGAAGGATATCTGATGCTGTCTGAGGGACAGTATCCGGTTGTGCGTTTGCAGCCACTGGCGGTGGAAGTGCTGAAAGGTCAACGAGAAGTGATGCAACGTGTTGTCCGCAAAACAGCGGCAACGGCTTCGGGGACGAACTATGGCGGACGCCGCGGACGCGATGCAATGCCATCTGCGGTTAATGAGACGGTATTTGAACAGCTTCGTCTGATCCGGCGCGACTTGGCGGCGAAAGAGCATGTACCATCGTACATTATCTTCAATGACGCGACCCTGCGTGAGATGAGTGTGGTATGTCCACAGACAGAACGTGACATGCTGGATATCAAAGGGGTCGGTGAGGTCAAGTACCGCAAGTACGGACTGCCGTTCCTGGAGTTTTTCCAGAAGCAATCGGGTGAAGAAGTGGATACGGATGATGATGCGTTTTACGAGTATGAGTGAGTATGAAATGAGTAAGAGTAAGAGTAAGAGTGAATTGAGTATGAATTGTTAATTTTCACTTTCCAATCTTTAAAGTTGGTTGTTGCGTCTCTGTAGAGTGGACAAATGGTGGCGAATTGTCTTTCAAAGGGTGGACATTGGCGTTAGAAATGGCTGACCTTATAGCATACAGCATGTAGTTTTATTATGTGTGTTTCATACTGTATGTTGTGGTTCGGGTTTGACGGGGTGTATATGTCTTTTTGAAAAGAGTGTCCACTCTTTGAAAGACAAAAGTTAGATATGTCCATGAGAGATGGAATGGCTAGTTCAAAAGAGGTTTAGATGAACAGCATCCGGGGCAGGATGGCTGTGCAGCTTACTTTTTACCAAAAAAATATGGTCTGGGTGTCCAGGCAAAGGTTGTGAACCATGAAGGTTATTCTTTCTACATTAAATGCAAAGTACATCCATACCTCCTTGGCCTTGCGATGTCTGAAGGCGTACAGTGAGAAGGATTTTGATATTGACCTGGCGGAGTATACGATCAAGGACCCGGTGATGAATATTGTGTCTGATCTGTACCAGCGCGGCGCGGACGTGATTGGTTTCTCGTGTTACATCTGGAACATTGAAGAGACAATCAAGGTCATTGATAATCTGAAAAAGGTTATGCCGAACGTGAAAATTCTGCTGGGCGGGCCGGAAGTATCCTACGACACGGAATATTGGATGAACCGGATTCCAAATGTGGATTTCATCGTGATGGGTGAAGGGGAAGAGACGCTGCATCAACTTTTGATGGAGCTGGAAGGAAGCAAGAAGTTCCACTTTGTCTATGGACTGGCGTATCGCAAAGGGGAAGAGGTCATTCTCATGCCAGGACGGCCAAAAGCAGATCTGAACGATCTGCCGTCACCGCATCGATTTGATGAGGATATCCCGGAGCTTGGGAAACGGGTTGTTTATTTTGAGACCAGTCGGGGCTGCCCATTCAGTTGTCAGTTCTGTCTGTCCAGTATTGAGGTCGGCGTGCGGTATTACGATATTGAGCGGACGAAGTCGGACATTCTGTACCTGATCGAGAAGGGCGCAAAGCTGATCAAGTTTGTAGACCGGACGTTCAACATCAAGCGGGATTATGCACTCGAAATGTTCAAATTCCTGATCGAGAATCATCAGGGGACGGTGTTTCAGTTTGAAATTACGGCGGATATCATGCGTCCCGAAGTACTGGACTATCTGGCAGAGAATGCGCCGCCGGGCACATTCCGGTTCGAGATCGGGGTTCAGTCCACGAATGATCCAACGAATGAACTGGTGAAACGTCGTCAGAACTTTACCAAGCTGAGCCGGACTGTGAACAAGGTAAAAGCCAGTGGCAAAATCGACCAGCATTTGGATCTCATCGCCGGATTGCCTGAGGAAGATTACAATACGTTCCGCAAAACGTTTAACGATGTGTTTGCACTGGGGCCGGAAGAGCTTCAGCTGGGATTCCTCAAAATGTTGCGTGGTACAGGTCTGCGTCTGGATGCGGAGAAGTACAACTATACTTATATGGATCACGCGCCGTATGAGATTCTGGGCAGTGATGTCCTGCCGTTCAGCGACATCGTGCGCCTGAAGCGGCTAGAGGATGTGTTGGAGAAATACTGGAACGCACACCGGATGGACCATACGCTGAAGTACCTGATGGAGCAGGAGTTCAACTCGCCGTTTGATTTCTTCCAAGCATTCGGGGATTACTGGGAGGGTCAGGGGTGGCAGAAGATCGGTCACCAATTGGAAGATCTGTTCACTCGTCTGCACAGCTTCCTGGAGTCGCGGAACACGCCGCATATGGATATCGTGCTCGGCCTGATGAAGCTGGATTATTTCCTCGGCCACAAATACAAACCACGCAAAATCTGGTGGGAAGATCCGCTTCAGAAAGACCAGTGGGCGGGTTATATGAAAACGTTGGCTGAACGTCCGGAAGACGTTCGACTGCCACGTGTTGCCGGCGCCGCAGGCACGGCATGGCTGGAAAGCAGCGGCACGGGTCCGAGTGTCGCTGGGGCAAGTCCGGCAGTTGCCGGAGAAGACTCTGCCGCAGATGCGGCGGGTGTGATCGGCAACGAAGCCGGGGATGCAGCGTCGCTTGCTTTGGGCGACGCAACAGGGTCCGCCGCGGATGGAGCGGCGGACATGGTGGACGGCAACGCTTCGCGTGCGTTGCCGATGACCTCGGCCATGACCGCACAGACGGTCATGGGTGCCCGTGCTTTCGCCGACCTTGGTCTCGGCGAAAAGGAACTGCAGAAGCACACCGTATTGGATGTGCTTCCGTTCCGGCTTGAGCGTGTGCTAGCTGGCGCCAGCCCGCTTGCCGCGAAAGGCCGGACGCTGCTGGTCGTTGTGTACCAGCAGCATGAAGGGCAGCAGGCGCAGTATTACACGCTGCCGCTGGGAGAAGAAGCCGCTGCCATGTAGGTGCAGCAGCCTGAGATTAAGCTACATGGGCTAATTGGTGCCATGTAGCAAGAGGAAGCGCCACGACTATGAGGTCGGGGCGCTTTTTTTACAACAGCAAAGCTCTCATATTAAGGTAGTGTATATACGAACGGGAATGGTGCGTGATTATTTTCAAAGCAACAAAAACGACATTAAAAGATTTAAATGTCAAACCAGTAACCATAGAAGACACGGAGGTCACAGAATGGATCTGAAGACGTACCTGGCAGAGCATTTTCCAAACCTGATCTTAGAGCCGCCTCTTTTTTATAATTGGGATGCTGCAATACGATTCGAACTTGGCAATCCGCTGATGTTTGGAACGAATACGGAGCATTACATGGAACAAGTTTATCAGCGATCAATTGAATTATTTAAGGCTCTTCATGATCAAGAAGATGAAATCCTATTAATAACTCAAGCTTATTTTGCAGATAAGCCCAAACACAAAGCGAAGAAATTGAACCTGTACAGAAAATATATCAAGAAGAAAGGGCCGATTAGAGCCTTGAGCCTTGAGATATTTCCAGGTTTGGATTGTGAAACGGATGACATCTCAGACCCAAGGAACAACATGTATAGGTACTGGACTAAATGTAGAGTTGAGGACTTGAGATATAATCAGTTAATCAAAGCTATATGTAATCATGATGTTGGAATTAAGCCAAAGATATATCATAGGGTGTATTTCATTAATATAAGTAAGAAAACGATATTTCATATCTATGATGATAGAGGTTGCGATGTTATTTCAGCATCAAGGGAAGAGCTAGTGGATACCTATAGAGAATATAACGATTGGATTTTAGATTATGATAGAGACAGAATTAACAAGGTATTTTTAGGATAGTGGGTTGGATGATCCAATACAATTTTCTGATGTTGATCGCGCAGGGATAATGTATTATTTGAAATAAAGGTTTGGAAAAAACTTTAAGAGTGTTCCGATGTAAGGAGTATGGATTATGGATAAAAAAGAAAAGAAGTTTATTATTGCTATGATTGTACTTGCTGTAGTTGTACTGGGGGCTATATGGTACCTAAAAGTAGGCTATCTATTAAAGAAACCGGAGATGCCGGAGGCAAATATTGCAATTCAAACCCAAATGGTCGATGGTGGTGCGATCAGTTTACGAAATGCTGATTACACGGAAAATCAAATCAAGGTTGGATATGAAGTGAAAGGGTTCAGTTTGGAGGAGTATAATATTGCTTGTGAGCTTTATCGTGACGGACATTTGATTTCAACTTCTGGCTCAACAGGTGGAGGTTTGATAGAACTGGACGAAAAGCATTATTACTTCATTGGTTATGAGAATATAACTGAAATGAATTTGCCTGAATCTATACATCTAAATGTGGAGATTAAAGTGATACCTAATGATTTTAGACAAAAATCGATAACTGCATCATTTGACGTAAGTCTTGATAAAGAAGTGCAATAGATTGAAGGGGGCAGTTATGTCTGTAAAGTTCACGGTTGTTTGATGAAAAACTTAATTCAAATTGTACTTCACCATAACGGAGTCACGGAAAGTTTCGTATTCTGATAACGCTTGTGCAGTGGAGGATTGAGGTAAACTATATTGAGTTATCCCTTCAAGGCTGAATTTGCCTAGGTTATAGTTGATTAATCCATAATCACCAAAGGAGTTTTTCATCAAGAAAAGCACACTTTTATCACCCTTCTGCAGTTCTACATAGTCATCAACTGTATATTTGACGTCTCCTTCGAGACTAACGGGTTCAATGATCGTCAGTTCGTTCTGATCCGAAGGGAAATCTTCGGGTTTCTTCAATACCTGTTCAATCTTGATGTTTGTATTGGTGTGAAAGGATTGCATGGTTCCATCATCAAATGAAGTAATAACATGCTCTCGATCTCTGAAATCTTCTGTTGCATAACCAATAACGATCAGTTCAGCGAACGCATCCAGCTTATCTATTTCATGAAATGTTAAAGAGTTGGCTGAAAGGTTGACGACTTTATGAATAGGCACGTTCGGTTTCGATTGACCATTTACGTAAGCGATTGCAACAGCAGAGATAGCCAATACGAATAAAGAGACTAGTACAACCTTATTTTTGAAAAAAGACATGATCTCATCCTCTCCGTCAGATTTAACTTCTTTTGAAAACATCTTGCTTCATTTCTACTATACACATATCTGAAAATTATTGTAAATTAAAATGTCTAGCAAATTATCAATCCTGAATTAATTCAGTATCTAAAATATGATGGCACCTTGTAATTGATTTTTGGAACGGAAAGACAAAATAAGTTGAAGGACCTAAAACGTGACCATAAATTTTGATAAAAGAAACTCAAGGAGGGTCCTATGAAGACCATCGTTTATATGGTTAGACATGCGGAGTCACCGTATACGGAAGGAACGGAAAGAACGAGGGGGCTTACCCTACAGGGCAAGATGAATGCAGAACGAATAACGGAAATATTAACGAATGAAGGAATACATTCCATTGTCTCAAGTCCTTATGCCAGGGCGATTCTAACCTTAGAGGGTGTGGCAGCAGCGTTAGAATTAGATATTCAGATCATGGAGGATCTGCGGGAAAGGCATTTTTCAGATGATATGATTGCGGATGAAGAGTTCGAGCCTGCTTCGAAGAAGATGTTTGATGACCCCAATTATGCATTGCCAGGAGGCGAGTCGAACACGGTTTGCCAAGATAGAGCAGTGGGCGTGTTGAAACAGATTTTAGAAGAATACAAGGGTAAAAAAGTGGCGATCGGCACACACGGACATGTAATGACGTTGATGATGAACTACTTTGATTCGAGTTACGGATTGGATTTTATGAATCAAACCAAGAAACCGGACATTTATCGATTACAATATGACGAGATGGAATTAGAGAACGTGACAAGGCTATGGAGCGAATAGGGTGAAAGTGAATAAGCGAGAACGCTTGTTCATAATTTTGGTTACAGGTAAAGTATAGATATAATTGAACTTTAGAGGGGTGACTCCATTGACATTACAAAACTTATTTCATGAAAAACCAACCAAACTATGGAAGGAGAGAATGATTGAAGGCGGAGATGAGCTCTTCACAGAAGAGAGATTACTCAAGTCTGATCAAGCCCTGGATACATATTTGCACCAATTAATAGCATTACAAGAAACGCAAGATTCTGAGCGCATGATGAAGGCTGTAGAAGAAGTTGTGCTTAGGTTTAATGAAATGAATGAGGCCAATGGTTATTTTATTGAGACGATGGAACGTGAAGAATTGGCTGATTTTATAGACAAGGCGGCTAAGTTGGCTGGGTTAGACATTCAGGAGGATGAAGATATTACGGAAGAATGGAGAGAGTGGTGACTCGGCAGAACAGCGTTTTCCAATTTTAATGATAAGGGTGATCAATGTGGAACGAGGACTCATTATATTTTTGAACGGAACGTCAAGTTCGGGGAAGACAAGCATTGCGATGGAAATGAAAAATCAGGGAGACATTCCGTTTCATCATCTATCTGTAGATCAATTTCTGCAAAATTATGATCAATTTATCGACAATACATACCCAGATATGAAACCAACAAGAGAAGTGGAGCACCATGTGATGGCGGATATCCTGTTCGACCCGATCAATTCGATGTACTGTGCAACCATTAAACTGTTTTCGGAAATGGGTTTGAATGTCATCGTGGATACGGTCATCAGTAATGACAAGTGGTTTAACGATTTTTATGATTTACTATCGGATTATCCGATATTGTTTGTAGGCGTGCAGTGCTCAAAAGAAGAACTCACCAGAAGAGAGCAGAGCAGGGGAGACCGCGAGATTGGACTTGCCCATTCCCAGTTTGATTACATCTACTCCTATGATGAATATGATCTGGAAGTGAATACGGAAGAGCTTAGCTCAGCTGCATGTGCGGAAAAAATATTAAGTTATATGAAGTCTGATCAGGAATACTTGGCATTTAAGAAATTAAGCAGAAGAGACCGAAGTTGATTGCGTCAGATAATATGTTATCCATTCCAATGAAAGTTAGGGATTCGGCCAAATCTTTTTCTTAGAGTTGCCAGGACCTAATAAGTAGATTTCATCAACACTCCCATAAGTATTAGAGAATGAAATTGTAAAGTCTTTACTACCACCGATAGGAAGTTTACTGCCTTTAATCTGAATGAAAAGTGAATTGTTATCAAGTGAGAGGTAGTAGCCGTGATATCTGCTAATACTGTCTGCAAATCCACCTTTTATAGTAATAAGCTCAGGAGAAACTTCAGTTCTCGTAACCATTGTCTCGTCAGGATCGACAACCTTGTTCAACATATAAAATCCAATGATAATAGGAACAACGACAATAATAACTGCGCTAACAATAATGCTAAACTTCATGTTTGGTCGCATATTCATGATTCACCTCATAATTAGATGATATGAATCGATGTCTCAATACTCATTGGGCATCGATTTATTGTATTTAATCAAAACAGAATTCAACGTTTAGAAATATTTGGCTCATTTAAATAATATACTAATTCATTTTTTTTGTAGAGATAGGGGGAGTTCATTGATGGAAATTAACGCTAAGAATCCAGAAGATTATATCCAACAAATGTTACAGGTAATCATCGAAAAAACACAATCCATTATCAAAGATAGTCATAAACAATCCTTTGGCTCTTTGGAATATTTCTTGGAGCACATTATAGCGTATCGGGATGAACAACAATACATGTCTAACGAGTGGCATATCCGCACACCGCGCTGGCTAGGGGAGTATGGAAATACGCCGGAAGAAGAAGAGCTTCTTTCAGACATTTACCGACTGCAAGCATATATCACTGAAACATTAAAGGGCGGATAAGCGGCTTACGATGTCGCATTAGTCCGGCTCAAATGTCGCAAAAGTACATGGTAACACGATACGGAGATCGTTTATACTCTCTTTATGTTTCGATAATGAAAATCATTATCAGTATTATACATAAGGGGGATTCATCATGAATCAAGGAACAAAGAGGCAGGCTGCCGGAAGCAAGGCATATGCTGCTCACAAATCACGATTATTCATGGGCTTGATGTTGGCCCTTATTCTTGTCCTGACGGCTTGCGGTGCCGCAACAGGTACAGATAGCGGTAAACAATCTGGGGCAACGCCAGCGGAGACAGCTGCGAATGCGGAAACGCAGACGGACGGAGCTTTTCCCGTAACGATCACACACATGAAGGGTGAGCTGACGCTAAACGAAAAACCACAGAGAATTGCAGTCCTTGATGTTAAATTTCTGGATCAAATGTTAGCGGTTGGTGAGAAGCCAGCTGGTAGTGTTATCGCTGGAGGTAACACCGATTTTCCAGAGTACTTAGGTGATCAGCCGAGTGATGTACAGGTTCTGGGTACACGGGACGAGCCTAATCTGGAAGCGATTGTAGCCTTGGACCCGGATCTGATTATTATGACGGATTTCCAGGAGAAACAGTATGAGAGTGTAAGCAAAATTGCACCTACCCTGGTACTTGATTTTTACGAAGACTGGCGTGATACGTTAGCCACAGTTGCTAAGATTACAGACAAGCAGGACGAGGCGGAGAAAGTGCGCACAGCATTTGAAGAGAAAGTTGCTGGACTGAAGGCGAAGCTTTCAGAGAAAATGGGAGATGAAACGGTAGCTCTTATTCGTCCGCGTAAAGAAGGTATCCGTGTCCATGGCATCGAGCACCGCACAGGCGGCATTCTGTATCAGGATTTGGGCTTAAATATGCCTGAACTCGTTAAGGAAATCAAGGATGATACCTCTGTTGAAATCTCGATGGAGAAGGTTCCTGACATTGGGGCAGATCGTTATTTTGTGCTGTCGGATGAGCTGTTTGCGGCAGAGGCAGAGGCGATGGTGAGTAATCCCGTGTGGAAGTCCCTTGATGCTGTGAAAAATAACCGCACGTATGACGTTAACTCAACATTGTGGATTGCATATTACGGACCTCTTGCGATTAATCTTATTGTAGATCAGGCATCGGAAGCCCTGCTCGGATCGAATTAATATGAACCCATATCTCTCGACAGACTTATGGAAAGAGACAGTGGAGGATTATTCGATCTTGCTTGGTGAGCCACCTGAACATAGTGTCCGTACCATTGCTCTAAGTGAGTTGCATGACGAAGCGGCATGCCGAGAGTACATCAGTTGGTTTCAGGAGTACATCGATGCGCCTGACATGAAGGTTGCCGCTTCGATGTTAGCTAAACGGATCGGTTATCTGTGGACGGCTCCGCTGGTGACCGCGATGACTTTTCATCATCAGCATGTTTCGTTTCAGCTGGAGAACAGCTTTCTCTATCATCCGGCGCTCTCAGATCATGAGGGCGGCACACGATTTCCTTTTCTAGCGGTGAATGGACTTCAGGCTGAAGGACTAACGGGAGACAGGGCAGTGTGGCGGGAAAAGGTGGTCGAGGAGATGTTTGCAGTACAACTTACACCGCTGTTAAAGACGCTTGCTGCGATTGCGCCACTTTCGATGAGTATTCTCTGGGAGAATATCATGGTACGTATCGGCCGACTATTCGCTCCTGATGAAGCCGAGACTGAGCAGGAAAGTAAGATCATTCGTGAGGACTTTTCATATCTGACGCAGGTGGCATCCGGGGAAGTGTTTGGTGAGAGGAAGAATCCGTTAACCCGCTTCACCGATTGTAAGGACAATGTGCATGTTGCCAAAAGCGAGCGAATTACCTGTTGTTTCTATTACCAGATGTCAGGCGAATATTGTCTCAAATGTCCGAAAATTGACAATGAGAAAGAATCTCAACTAAAATGACAACAGCAACAAATTTACCTTTGCTATTGTCAGGAGATGAGAAAAATGCCGTTGCAAGAACAGACAAGTCTATGGAGTGATACGGCGATCAAGATGCTTGACGGGTATAGCGGTACTTTGCAGACAGGCAGCGTTTTACACGAAACGGATTTAACTTCAAATGTGCTGCTGCTGGCATATGGAGGGGAAGGGGAGCTTGCAATGGATGGCGAGGGTTGCCACATTGGAGCTTCTTTTGCCTGTCATGTGGTGAAGGGATCATCCTTTACGCTGACGGCCAGATCAGAGGACATTCATTATATTGTCATTATGTACAAGGCTTCTTCCATAGAGGGTGCCTCTCTTGTTGTACCTTCATATCGCAAGCATCCGTTGCGCAGGTCATTTGTTCAAAACTCGGCAACCCACGCGGAATGGATCGAAAACGCCGAAAAAATCGTTGCTAAATGGCGCCGCGGTGAAGGACTGGAACGTTTTTATGCCAACGCTTTGCTCCAAGGAATGATCTACGAGCTGATCATGGAGTATGAACGTGGTCAAGGGGGAGCGGAGTCCGACATGGTGGATGTAGTCGCTTCTTATATCACATCGCACTATCGTCAAAACTTGGAGCTAAAAGAGCTGGCAGCCCTGGCGGGCTGTAGTGTAAGACAGCTGCAGCGACGATTCAAACAAGAGAAGCAGCTTGGACCGATGGAATACGTCATTCAGCTACGTATGGAAAGTGCCTCACGCATGCTGCGTCATACGGATGCGTCCATCGGTGAAATTGCGGACAAAATGGGCTATCGCGATATGTATTATTTCAGCAGAGCATTTAAAAAATATAATGGCGTTCCACCGCTAAACTACCGGCATGCCGCCGCTTCGAGAAGAGATGCAGACTATGCAAATGCTTTGCTGCAAAATCGCACAGCTTCTTCCTATGAATCAGCAGAAGGCCCGGTCATCTGCCATATGCGCGGGGAGTACACCGTCACCGAAATACCACAGCGTATCGCTGTCCTCGATGTGCAATATGCTGATCATTTGCTTGCACTGGGCTTGCCTCCGGTAGGAAGTGTCGGACTAGGAAGTACCGTGTTAACGTTCCCTCAATTACTCCGGTCAGGACTCCAGCATACAGCATTACTTGGTACGTATGAATACCCCGATCTCCAGGCGGTAGAGCGACTTGCGCCGGATCTGATTATTTGCACCGAGGTGCATGATCAGCATCATGAATGGTTAAGCCAGAACGCTCCAGTGCTCATGTTCAAGCGTAATGAAAACTGGCAGACCATCCTGAGTCTATTCGGTGAACTGACAGGCAAGCGAGCAGAGGCCAAGCAGATTATCGCGGATTATCATCGCCGAACAGCTTTGCTATCCGAGGAATTGTCCTCTGTACTGGCAGGAAAAAGTGTGGCATTGATTCGTCCACTGGATTCCCTCGTGCGCGTCCATTCTGCTGCTCATCGCACAGGCGCTGTGTTGTACCGGGATCTGGGTTTGCCCGTTCCGTTATTTGTGGCAGATACCACCGACACGGCCTATCATATCTCGGTTGAGAGATTACCGGCAGTACAAGCTAGCCACTACTTTTTGCTGAGTAATGAGTTTATGCAGGATGGGATATCTGCGACAGAGCAACGTGTCTGGGGGATGCTCGATATGGATGAACGCCAGCACATACACTCGGTCGATGCCGCAACATGGATTGGTTGTTATGGGCCAACAGGTATTAATGGGATAGTGGATCAGATTGAACAGGCGTTGTTGGGATGAGAGGGAGTTCTGATGTGACTCCCTCTATTTCTGTATATTCAGAATTCATCGAATTAGTGGATAACTTCTTTAAACAGAGGTGTATCTTAACTTAAGAACACAATCATTCTATTATGTAGGTCGCAGTTGTTTCTTCATTTTATTGTTACGGAGAACGTTGACAGAAGTAATTGACGAAAGATACAATCCATATATTCCCTATAGTTTCAAATTGTTTATATAGATTGATCGTTTTAAAAATAACTTCAACTCTCTATTTGGAATTTGATTTTTTGGATATACCTTCAGGAAGCGATAGTGTCTTAATACTTAAAGGATCGTAGTTCACGAAAACAAATACCTTCTTTTTCTTATCGCCTTCAATGTAGCCATGGAGGCCTAACGACTTGGCTAGATCGGGAGGAGAGAATTTATACTCCGTAAAACGAACGGCTACACCGTATTTTTCAAGAACATAATTTGCAGCGAACTTCTCGGCGGAGGATACAATCATCTTTTCCTCTTCGGAGGCACATGCTCCGAGTAAGAGAGATGAGATGATTAAGAGTACGAATAGGAAGAAAGGTTTTCTCAAAAGGGACACCTCTACTTTCATAGACTGGTATTAATATACTATAAAGATTGAAATATCACTAGTTTACATAATCATATCGAAATGTTCAATTCAGGAGGTATTTATGCGGAACGATTACATTAGCGATGAGTTGTATAAGGAAATATCTGATCTTGCCTACCAGGACAACGTGACTGCCGGAGCACCGCTTACAGAAGAGGGAGATTATGCACAATGGAAGGTCATTGAACCTGAAGGTGCCGAGCTCCACAATAAAGTGTCGGGTTTCGATTCCGTCATCCTCCACAACAATCAGACGAATCAGATTGTCATCGGTTACCGCGGAACAGAGCCAGGTGGGAGCTGGCTTGGGAGAGCAGCCGATTACGAAACAGACGTGTTCGATGTTTTAGGTGGACGCACCAGAGAACTGGAGGATGCCGTAACTGACCTAATCATCATAACATTTTCAAGAAAAGTTTTATTCAATCCATTAAGGACGATATCAATTGGGAGAACAATCAATTTCATCAGGCGGAAGTACTTTATGAACAAGTCAAAGCAAAATATCCTGACGCAAGTATCTCTCTTACGGGACATTCGCTTGGAGGTGGTTTAGCACAATATGTGGCAGCACGACAGGATTTGTCGGCCATGACATACAGTGCTCCGAGTGTAACCAATCTGCTGGACGATGCAAGCTTGGCGAAAGTGAACGAAGGTTATTATGATAAAAAAGTGGTAAACATCGTTCAGCCAAACGATTCAGTAGGTGCAGGAGGACTTTTTGAATATGACAGACATGTTGGCAGCACGTACTACAAAGGCCAGGATTTTGACTCGGCCAATGCGATGTACCAAAACTGGAGGCTGCAATTCCAGCTCATGGTACCGATTCGTCCGATGGGGCCCAGCGGCCCGTTAGTCACATACAATTTCCCAATTGATATCGATCTGGACAAGTTTCAGGTCGGTAATATTGTTCGATTGATGGACTCGTTTTCCAAAAAAGAAGGCAAAGGATATCACTCGATGAACCAGTATCAGTTTGATGAACAGGGAAACTTGGTTGGTCCACTTATCGATCGCGCCACGGGGAAACAAATTGACATCTCACCACGCTGGAATGCTTATCAGGAATCACGGATGGCTTTGTCAAAACTCGTTGGCGGGTTTGTGGCTCCCTTGATTGCGGCTGTATCCAATGGAAAGTCAGGTCAAGGTGGTGGGACAATCCGACTAACGCCGGAGGAATTGGCACAGGCAGCCAAGGAAATGCGCTTTAGTCTGAGCGGGTTTTCCAATGATGCACAAGCTTCCATCCGAATGTTCAAGGCTTATACTTCCACAAGTGAAAGCCATTCCTTCACGTCAATCGCGTACGAAGCTACGGCGACACTGGAACGAATTAACCGTTGGTATCAGGAATCCATCAGCGAGATTGCTGAGTACATTGAACGCAAGCACGAAGATTTCGTTCAAGCAGACCAGTTCTTAACGGGAGGTAATTGACATGGGAAGAATATCGGTATCTTTATCCGATCTGAGAAGAGCCGTTCAGCAATGTGAGCAGTTGCAGGAGCGCTTAGTGCAGCAGGAGCAGAAGATGCGTTCAATACATAGTAGACTGGAGCAAGATTGGGCAGGAAATGCTGCCACAACGCTAGGATTCAAAATGCAATCTTTCCTGAACGGGACATCCAGCCGAATGGATGAATTGGAGGCGCATAAAGAAGCAATGCGACGATACATTCACAGAATGGAGGAAGCTGACCGTGAGGACTTCAGAGACCGGAGGGAGCACAGCTTGCTGAGCTGAGATATTCGAACAGTGGTATGCAGATTCTGCAGCAACAAAGATCGGCACAGGGTTGTAATGTAGAAAGCCTGAATATCAATCCACGAAGTTATGACATTCAGATGATGTGTCGAAGCGATACGCTCTACCTTTTTTAAAGTTGATAGGCTCCAAAGTATCGGAAGGTCGTCGGATTCCCTATGGGATGAAGAAGGACCTTTTTGTTTTATTACTATAACGAAAGGTTCGACTGCATACTCGCGTCCTGTAAAACCCTGCATATATTCAGCGTATTCAAAGCCCATTGGATCGTATAGATAAGGATTTGAGAAAACTAATAAATCTCCCTTATTAGCCAATTCACCTTCGCAATTGTAACAATATGGGTTATCATATACGTAGTTCAGGCACTAGGAGGAGGTAATTCAATGAAAAAAAATATAGCAATAATCATACTAATGGTTGGATTGGTAATAAGCATGTACTTCAACTATCAATTCAAAGCGTACAAAGATAATCAAGAAGTTGAATACACGGTTAAACTAAATCATGGAACTCAAATGGGTATAAAAGAATCAATCTTTAATTTAGATAATGTGATAAAAAGCTTAGAGGACGGCTCTTCCAAGGAAACAGTCATACATGCCTTAGGAAATGTGGCGGTGTCTTTGAAAGTTGGCGAAGAATCATTCGTGTTCTTGAAATCCGACTTCAGGGAAGATCAATTATCATCAACTTATTTAATCTATAATGTGTTTAGAGATATGTATACGTATATAAGAGTAGAAATCATAGACCAAATTTTATCGAATAAGATATCGCTAGAAAAAGAATCGAGAAAACAACTGATTAAGGATATTGGAGTGCTTAAACAAGATTTGGAGTATATCGATAGTCAATTTAACGAGGATATTCTGAAAGAACAAAGTCCTAAGTGGATTGAAAACAAATGGAAACAGTTAATTGGAGAGATTGTAAATCGAAATACGGATTATAAGTTATATGAAAGAATGAAAATGAAATACAATCTATAATGAGTTCGTGAGAGACTATGGATATAGGCGGGTAACCCCGCACCAACTAACTGTGCTCATGCAGCCGCACCCTTTCGGGTGCTTTTAAGCCGGTGGTGGGTTAGCATCTACAAAACGACATCAAACCATAAGGAGGCCAATTTCGTGATTAGATTGTGTAAAAGCATGGATATGGATGTAATGTATCAGATTATTAATGATGCAGCAAAGGCATACAAAGGAGTAATTCCTGACGATAGGTATCATGAACCTTATATGACATTGGAAGAGCTAAAGTGCGAAATGAACGATGGTGTAGTATTTTGGGGGTTTGAAGAAAAAAATCTATTATTAGGAGTTATGGGAATTCAAGATAAGGGTGATGTATGTTTAATTAGACACGCATATGTACGAACAAACCAACGGAATAGCGGAATAGGTACGAAGCTTTTATCTCATATGGTGGCTTTAACAAATAAACCGATCTTAATAGGGACATGGGACTCAGCTGAATGGGCTAAGAAATTTTACTTAAAGAATGGTTTTAAAATGGTATCACCTGATGAGAAGAAAAAGCTATTAAATACCTATTGGAATGTTCCAGAAAGACAAATTGAGACCTCTGTAGTCTTATGCGATAGCAAGAGGGCCACTTGACAAAATTTCAGAATATACAAGTTGAAATTAAATTAGAATTGGTTTCGTATAATATCATATTCCCGCGGAGGGGCTTGTGCCCCTTGATCTGCCCGTAATATTTCTGTGAAATGGATAAGCAGTTACATCCATTCCCTAAGATAAGGCTATCTAAAGGGGGGCGTCGTGATGCTGGTACATTCCAGAAATTAATAAATCAAAACGAACCTATATTTGAAAGCAAACAGCTAGACAATGTCTATTTAAAAGGACTTAGTGAATATTCACAGATTAGACTAGCGATTGCACTTGAACTTGCAAATAGGGATCTTCAAGATGAAGAGAAAAAATTAAAGGAGTTTCCGAATTGAAGAATCAAAAGCGTTCAATAATTTTGTTATTTCTTTTAATATTACTAGCCCTAACTGGTTGTAGTTCAAACAGTGTAAAGACGGATGAAACTGTTGAGAATGGGTTGAACATAAACTCGATATCAATTGGACTGGGAGGGAGCGAAGGAGATGAAGGTATTACAGTTGTAACATATCATTTCAATCTATGGAATAGGACCAATAAATCAATAACGCTAAAAACAGTTGAACCAATTATAAGTAATGAGATTCAGGAGCGATTAATCGATAGAGACATTAGATTGGACATAAATAAGAAAGTTGATGGTAATACTTCGGAAGCACTGACAGGTACTTTTAAATTAGATACAAAAGGGCTTGATAAAGAAGGAATAATCAAGTTAAACATTAATGTTAAAGAATTTAATATAGCATTTGAACAAGTCATAGGAATAAACGAACCTTAAGGCTCATCAATATCGGATAACAAAGTGTTTATGATGTGTGACAGGTATCCTTTTTGCTGAAAATAGTGGTGTTTTTCTTAAAGGAGGATCTTAAATAATGAGAAAACGACATTCTATTGAAAAAGCGGAGTGGTCAGAAACAAGAGAGAACCAGTATCACAAAGACTGCAAGAATATTGTATTTTCATTTGGCGATAGACTCATTGAAGAGGGTGGCACGGTTTATTTGAAACGAAAAGAAGTCGAGATTAAGGTAATAAAACCTCTTAAAAGAAAAACATTCTGGTATGAAACTTGGCTGAAGATCAAAGAAATCTACAGTACATAGTCTAATGAAATTCAACATGATCGCTTAAGAGCCAGTGAAGGTTGATTAATCATTTTGTGAGTAATATTTGGAGGTAATTGAATGACGATAATTTGTCTCGAAGGTGCCAGTTCTGTAGGTAAAAGTACCACTTGTCAGCAGTTCGCTACACAATATGATGCATTTATTGTTCCAGAAACAGGGCTTCTTTTTGAATCTCCTCAACTTGACGGTAAGGAACTTATGATGTGGTTGCTGGAGAGACAAATCGATAGATGGCATATAGCATATGAGAAGAATCAACAACATGAGTATGTGATTTTGGATGGCGATGTATTTAAGATTTGGTACAGCTGGATATATGGTTATGAGCACCTATCTTTAGATGAAACAGCAAACTTCTTTAGAGAGAAGTTATTGAAGAATGAAATATCATTACCGGATGCTTATGTACTGTTCTGGGCTGAAGAAGATGAGCTGCGCAAGCGAAAGGAGATGGATCAGACAAGATCCAGAAGAAATTTTGATAAACATCTGCGCATGATTGAACCTCAAATGAGATACTTCCATTATCTTAATGAACTGGTACCAGGATATGTAGGGATTCATAAAGCAGAGACTGTAGCAGATAATATACATCATATTGTAAAGCATAGCGAGACATTACCGGACATAAAAAAACGAGAGATCGAAATCTTTGATAGAGTAATTGATTTTTAAAAGAGTACTACTCCTTAATCTTAGTGTGGCTTTTGATATCAGATCTCAAAGCTATTCTAGCTGTGTCTTGGATAACTGACCAAATACTGCGATCAAAGAAAAAGAAATATATGAGGTGGGTTATGGGCGTAAGAAAAAAATATAAACGTAAAATCATTCGCTCTAATCGATTATTTTATTGGTATGTTGAACCGGATATTGACGATGAAGGAATAATCAAGTTACATATCGTTTCTGAGGATAAGAAGTTAATCGTCACTTATGAAGTGGGACAACACAGTATTAAGAACAAGCCCCCATTTATAGTCATCATCGGAGAAGAATTTGAAGGCTGGACAACAGAATATATAGGATACAGAAGAGTATTAACACCGCAATGGAGCGATGAGATCATCACGCCAAAATGGATAGGTGAAATCATTGATTGGTGTCTCTTGAAAGATAAAGAAATAAACATTGTTAATTGGAAAGGTGAGATTCTTCGGCCTCTCTCCTAGATGGATTGTAATTGCATTTGAAAAAAATTTGGAGTCATATGGACTCTTTTGAAAACGCATACGTGAAAACAAGAGAATCAATTAATATTTAATATAAAAGGAGAGAAGCTAATGCAGATGAATCGTGGACATCACACGGCTAACAAAGTAATCGCTTGTGTTCTGTCATTCATATTTATCATTATGGCAATAGCAGTACCTGCCCACGCTGAGGAGAAACAGGTTGAGACTACACCATCCAGGATTCCGTTATCCAAGTTAGAGGAAACGATTGATGCTTATGTTGCCTCCTATGAGAAGTATACCGCTGCCGTTTCGGTTGTGGCTATCAAAGACGGTGAAACCATTGTGAATAAGGCATATGGTTACGCAGATATTGAGAATCAGCGAAAGGCGGATACCTCTACTGTTTTTGAATGGGCTTCGATCTCTAAACTGTTGGTCTATACGAGTGTGATGCAGCTTGTCGAACAAGGAAAGCTTGATTTGGAGACGGATATCAGAGAATATCTGCCAGAGGGATTTTTCAAAAAGCTGAGGTACGATGATCCGATTACCCTAATGAACCTGATGCATCATAATGCGGGTTGGGAAGATCAAACAGCGGCCGAGGTGTTTTATTACTCCGAGGATGAAACGTTAGAATTAGGAGAAACGCTGCGTAAAAATGAGCCGAAACAGATCTATAAACCGAATAGCATCGTGGGTTATTCAAACTATGGCGTTGGTCTAGCCGGTTACATCGTGGAAGAGATAAGTGGCCAACCTTTTTATGAATATGTCGATCAACATATATTTAAACCGCTTCATATGAATGACACTTCAATTCATCCAACGGGGCAAGATCATCCATACCTAGTACAAAGAAGGAATGAGGTTGAAGGGTATACAAAAAATTTGAAATTGATCCCTGAGAACAGAGTATACTTAACATTTTATCCTGCTGGGGCAGCGATTGGGCCAGCAGAAGATTTAGGAAAATTCCTTGCAGCGTTGATGCCTGTGGATGATAGCAATGTATTATTTAAGAACAGGGATACGTTAAACGAAATGTTGTCAACAAGTCTATATTATGAAGGTACTTCTACTCCGCGATTTGCGCATGGGTTCGTTGAGATGGAATACTGGGTGCCTACACTGATGCACGAGGGGAATTTGAAAGGATTCTCCAGCAAACTTGTCTTTGATCCCGCATCTAAATTTGGGATGGTCGTCATGACAAACCAGTCTTTTGAGGAAATTTATTATTATGGACTTATCAAAGAAATTTTTGGCGATAACGTCAATTCTAATATTATTACTTCCGATGGGGGAGGATATTTTCAATCCGCACGACGCGCAGCCTCTAAATTTACTAATTTATTTACTGCCCTTGATATAAAGAAATTCACAAAAGCTGAATTAAGTAGTTCTTATAACGTTGTCGAGCATAATGGTGTTGTTGAGAAAATTTCCTTTACTCCTTACATTGATTATTTGCCTGTATCGAATGTAAAGGTGAACTTACTTAAGATATCTCTTATTCCTGTTGCGCTAGCCATCATTTTCAGTTTAATTGCTTTGATCGGCTATTTAATCCGGATGCTTATTAACAAGCTATATAAACGAGGAAATCCTACCACCAATTTTAATAAATATCATCTTGCAATTAACTTTGCTGGTGTGGTACTCCTTCTTAATCTTTTCATCCTACAGACGAAGTTGAGGTTTCCAAATTATCCTGAGTATTCTTCGTTGCGCATCAATATAATGTTTAACCTACTATATGTTGTTCTAGCAGTGGCGTATCTTGGCTTGCTTATGTACAAACTGCGTAAGAACAGTTATAGCAAAAAGCAAAAGGTGATGTACATCATGACTGGCATCTCGGCGTTCATCTTGGTTGCTTTTATTGTGGGATGGAATTTGTATGTTTAGAAGGGCAGAGGCTAAATGGGGAACTTAAGCATTATTGATAGATGCCATGGTTAGACTTCGTAATGCCAATCTCAGGGTAAGAGATGTCAAAGGCGAGCTATTCATAGATCAGAGATAAGGTGGTCACAGAATGGAAGCTAAAATGCTGTTTGGCGTTGGCTTAGTCTTCGATACACCGGAATTCGGAACCATCGTTATGGGGGCCAATGAAGAGTTGGATGAACTACTTCCTTCAACAATCCAAGAGATGATCGGTGACCAGATTATCATCAAAAAAACGGATGGGAAAGAGCAAGTATTTGAAGTTGTTTCTACTCAAATTAACCATTCTATTGCTGGCAAGAAGAATATCGGTTTATGTTTGGGAAAAGGGATCTCCCCAAACAAAATACCAGCTGGTTCAATCGTCTACTGTTATCCATCAGGACAAATTGATCAGTAGTGTATGCTTTGGTGAAGTTACATGGAGTAGAGGTTTGCTATTGAACTTGCTATGCTCATCGCTACTTTTACAACATCATAAATGTTCCAAAGCATCGGAAGGTCGTCGGATTCCCTATGGGATGAAGAAGGGCCTTTTTGTTTTATTACTATAACGAAAGGTTCGACTGCATACTCGCGTCCTGTACAACCCTGCATATATTCAGCGTATTCAGAGCCCATTGGATCGATTGGATAAGGGTTTGAGAAAACTAATAAATCTCCCTTATTCGCCAATTACCTTTCGCAATTGTAACAATATGGGTTATCATATACGTAGTTCAGGCACTAGTAGGAGGGGATTCAATGAAAAAAAATATAGCAATAATCATACTAATGGTTGGATTGGTAATAAGCATGTACTTCAACTATCAATTCAAAGCGTACAAAGATAATCAAGAAGTTGAATACACGGTTAAACTAAATCATGGAACTCAAATGGGTATAAAAGAATCAATCTTTAATTAGATAATGTGATAAAAAGCTTAGAGGACGGCTCTTCGAAGGAAACAGTCACAGGTAACCCTGCACGACCTGACCGCATTGCGGCAAGTCGCTGCACGCTTTAAGGTAGTGAGGGTTTGTAGAGACACGAACATTTTAAAAAACTCTCTATAAAACTCTTTTGGGGAACTGATGAAAAGTATTAAAAAACTTGGAGTATGCTAACCGTTAAGTGAAAGACTATAAGGAGGGACATAATGAAGCTTTTTCGTGGAAAAGAAGCCTTAATTCAAGGAACTGATCTTGTAAAACCTTCATTATATACGCCTCTTGGAACAATTGAACTCTCTCTTGTTATCTCCAGCGAATGTTATCTTCCTACTCACTGTTCTCAGCTCAAACATGGCGGATTGCTCTACCAATATTACTACGACTCGTTTGATTGCGAGTTAGTGCTCTGTAATCTGAACCACAATCTTTCTTCACCTCAGGAAGTAGACGAATGCTGGGGAGCCGTATTTAGAATCAAACCCAATGCATATCATCAGATAAGCACTTGTAGCTTTTCTGCTTTGTGGAAAGAGGGATACAGCTGGGAAGATTACGGATCTGACACGGGAGAAAATCTTGAAGCTGTCGAATATGAGAATGAACAGTACCGTTTACATATAGGAACCCAAGAAGAACCACTGATAATGGGAAAAAGAAAACAAGGTGATAGGACTCCTAAATCTCTTGCTTTGAACTCTGCTTTTGAGAAGTGTAGTTTTGTCTTACATTCTGATCAAGGCATTGAAGTATCTATGACAGAGATTAATTCCCACCAGATATGCCAAGTACATTTTTTAATAGCTTGGAAGAGAAAAATAGAAGAGGATATTTCTACTTGGTTAGCTGTAGACCAGACTACGAAAGAAATCTTAAAGGGAGAAGATATTTGGTAAGATCGCTCGGATTAAACATAGTCTATCGCATTATTACGTTCCGTGCGTTCGTCCTGAATACTAGCAGTCGCTAGGATCTTGAATACAAGGAACGTTTGATCAATACCTACCACATAATCTAATAAGGAGAAACTATGAACGAAAAAGTTATAGGGAAATTAAAAAAGCAATTACTACTCATCTTTTTATTTATTTTATTTTTATAATTGGGATTCAACTAACCACCAGATACTTAGTATATCATCCTCCTGCATGGACAACTGTAGGATATATGTTTGTCTGCATTATACTTTGTATTTTCGGCCTTTTAACATACCTTGATCTCAAGAAACAAGAGCAATTCATAACGATCGGACAAATTGTAGATGTGAAGAAGAATAAAAATATCATTATAGTCAAAGGATTGGGACGAGGTAATAGCAAAGTTTTAATCAAATGTAGTCCTATTCTGAATATGATGTAGCCAAATGACCTGATTGAAATCACGAGATTAAAATATACAAAAATGATAACGAAAAAAGTCTATAAGGACCAAGAGATACAACTTTGAGCAAGTGGTGGAAGAGTTGTAGTACTTTACATAAAAATAGAGGATGAATTTTGATATACGTCTAAGGTAGAAGGAGAGAATGTAAATGAACAACTTAAACTCTCATAATTGCAATCTAAATATAAGATATGACCTGTCTGATGAGGTGTGGGCTAAAGTTTCTAAAGTATATGAGCGGATGCCAGGGTGGATTGGTTATAAAAGTGGAATTCCATATTGGTTTGGAACTGAAGAGGATGATGTTTTCATTGAAGCATCCGTTGAGGCTAGTGGATTATCATTTTATGCACAGATGAATAGCGATGTGTGGATGTCTTGGATAGAAACATTTAAGTTGGAAGCGACAAAAGTGTTGGGTTTTGATGTTGGTGAACCTGAAGATGGATATATGTGATGAATGAACGAGGGTGTGAGATTCATGGGCAGTGAATACCGCCGCAGGATAGCATAGGTGTCTGGATGTGTTGGTGCAGATCATCAATGGTAAGCTCATTCAGTGGCATGACAACTCAACTGAGCTGCGTAAAATCTATAGTGAAGCATTTAAGTTGGAGGATCTAAACAAATAAAATGATCTAAAAAGGATAAAAAGAAAATAATGATAAACTCTATTAGCATTGATGAACAGAATGGGACCACATTTAATGAAGAGATAGTTATGAACCCTACATGGGCAGACAGTTTACGTTTTTTGAGAAAGCTCGATGGAGATAAATTTACATTAGTTTTTTTTGAGGTATCTGACACAGGTTCAGCATTAGTTGGAGGCGGACCGGAATATTTTGTAGTGTCTATTACAATGGATGAACATATATATACGCTTATGAACGATAAGCAGGGAAATAGTGAAATTTCTCTAGTTATTGGTGGTCAGTTAGGAAATTATTGCGATAACATTTGTATAGAATTAATACCCATGCTTGAAGTGCTAAAGTATTTTTATGAAACTGGTAAACTACACGAATCACATCAATGGAAGAAAGAATAATTACTGGCCAGTTAGGGTTCTCGGGCTCGTAAACACCAAAGGTTATGTGCAATTGTATTAAAAGAGTTGGAGTAGGTGAGTTCAGTGGTGGAGAGAAAATTTAAAAGTCATTTTTTTATATTGTTCTACTGTCAGTTCCATTTGTAGTATTAGAGATTTTACTTTTATTAAAATATCCTAACACGGGGTTAGGCAAGATTATAAGCTTGCCCATGACCTTTTTGGTAAATGGTATGATTATTCTGATCTTATCCAGTTTAGTTTATTATTTGCTTAGATACACCAGATTTAGAGTTGTTGGGCGAGTTATTCTAGGATTAACGATATGTTTAACTCTTATCGTAACAGTATGGTTGTATCCTCAGGATTCATCCAAACATATTTCAAAAGCTATAGTAGAAGATATAAAGAATTTATGGATTAAATGAGGAATTTAATTGTGGAACAGACAAAATCAATTTACTAAGATATTGGATGTGACTGTATGAATCATGAACTATTCAACAAAATTAATGGATATTTAGAAGGGGTAAGTAATTTAATTACTCACTTCGGAGGATGTTATGGGCACGAATATCAGTTTATAAAAATTGATTCGCCAATAGAACGAGCAATAGAACTTCATAATACTGATAGTAATTTAAAAAATCACAAAGATATTAAATATGTAGGACTAAGCGAATTAGATGATTGGAAGGATGAGATATTTAATATTACCGCAAGATGGTTTTTCTCTTTATTTCACTTACAGAATTTTGGCTTAAGTGTTGAATATCCGGACACTGATGGAGAAACGCCTGCAGAACTAGATAAAGAGTCAAATAACGTGAGTAATAAACTGATTAAACTGTTGGAAGAATTCTTTGAAGGGTCAAATGTTAAAGCTTATAGACTGGTAACAGAGATTGAATGGAAAGATGAGTTTGATTGGGAACAGATTTATTTTTCGCTAGGTGATGAAGTATTTATCTTAGATCTATATCAGTGGGGTTAACGGACAACCCTGCAAATCTCAGTCTGCCGAATCATCCTCGTTGGTCACTTAAGGATTACAGACTCGTGAACATAACAGGTTACAAGAAAGAGTTACAATTAGAATGAAAACATACGTGTAAAAGTGGGAGAGCAAACAGCATGAAGTTTAATTATAAGAATTTTTCTTGTGATACTGAGATCTATCTCAAAGATAATGACATTATAATCAGGTTTTTTGATCGATCTAAAGAACAAGCAGAAGCTGACATAATAAATCTAGTAATAGTTGATCCTGGGTATGGATATCTTTGCTTGAAAAATAAAGATGATGCAGCACTCTTAAGTGGATTCCTAGATGAGGACGTTTTTTCATCAGATGGGCATATAGATGCAGCAATTAGTTTAATTGAAAAAATCAGTCCAGCTACTAAGAATATGTATACTCCTTATCATATTACACGGTTTAAACAAACCAGTTTCGTTGAATATAACGGTGAATACTAATGAAAGATCCTCGAAGGTGACATCGTCATCATAGATGTAACTAAGATACTGACTAGGATGTGTGGATAGTCCAAAGATTCTTGAATTCAGTTGCTTTCTGTGGAGGAACAGATCGATTTGTATTAGGAAAATGAGGGGGAGAGTGAATATGAGGAAGAGAAATATAGTGGTCTTGTTATCCGTCAGTTTTATCTTAATCTTCTTATTCATCTATAAATACTACACGTTAAACTATACGAATGAGGGTATAACAAACAAGGTTTTAAATCAAGATGGATATGCACTGACGCTGAGAACTCCAGAAATGCCGATTCAAATTTTTGTGAAATCTGAATGGATTCCATTCAGTGCAGGTGAACCTCTTAAAAGAGATATCAAAGTATTAGAGACTCATAGCAGCAATTTGATATTAGATGTGCAGAACAGAGATGATGATATTTATTTTAGTTTTAGGACCACGTTTAATATGGATGATCCATCTGGGGAGTTCATATATAATGGTCTGTTTAATGCGGGTGGAACGTTTACTTATTCACCAGAGGAAGTACGGTTATATGATAAAAACATGAATCAGCTCTCCGTAGGACAGACAGGTATTGGTCCAGAAGCATCGTTCTCATTCGGAATTGAAACGGAAGAACAGAAATTAATAAGTGAGGGATTCTATGTGAAGTACGATGGATATAACGTGTATGATTATTCTAAGAAGTAATTCAGCGGTCACGCCAAAATGGATAGGTAAAATCATTGCATAAGAAGCTAGGCTCTCAGATATCCCAAAGGCCTGAAGAGAACATTGTAGAATAGATTGCACAACAAACAAATCAGGAGGTTACATGGGTACAGACATTTGTTTCTTTGTAGAGGTAAGGCATTACAGGAGAGAATATGAATGGATTAATGGTGCTGTAAGAGAAATAACAAAGAGTGAGGAAGAATTGAATAGTACTGCTCGCTGGATCAGTATGGATAAGTGGATGATTAATCCTGATTATTACTTGTTTCCAGAAAAAAAGATCTCTAAATTGAAACCAAGTGATCCTCATGAATTTTATAGTGGGGGGCGTAATTATGATTTGTTTAGTGTTTTATCAAACACCAGGAATGATCAAAATCTGCCTTTCATATCTTCGCCACGAGGAATTCCGATAGATACCTCGCCAGACTTAAGGGAAATTGTACTTGAGGATAAAGAAGATTTTTATGACCACAGTTGGCTTTTACTGGAGGAGATCATTCAGTTCAATTGGGATCAAAGTTATTTTTGTGATCAATTTATGGAGTACAGAAATATTAAAAATACATGCTCTGAATTTATTAATGTAACCATTCCAAAGTTATTGAAATTAGGGAGTGCGGAAGATGTAAGAATGATTTTCTGGTTTGGTTAGATTTTCTTGAAAACGCATTCGTAAAGGTGGGAGCAAATGCAGGACTATAAGGTTGCGCTGCCCTGATACCTTTATAACGTAATGAGATCACAGTTAATTTTAATGTTAAAGGAGATTAGCTAATGCAAATAGATCGAAGGCATCGCTATGCTAACCAAGTGGTCGCCTGTGTTCTGTTATTCGTGTTTTTCATTATGGCATGCGGGGTACCTGTCTACGCGGAGATAGAGAATGTGGAGACTACGCCTTCCAGAATCCCGTTGTCCTCGCTAGAGGAGACGATCGATTCTTATGTGGCTACGCATGAGAAAAACACCGCTGCCGTTTCAATTGTGGCTATCAAGAACGGGGAAACGATTTATAGTAAGGCCTATGGCTATGCAGATATTGAGCAACAGAGAAAGGCGGACAGCTCTACTGTTTTTGAATGGGGTTCCGTCACTAAACTGTTGGTCTGGACGAGTGTAATGCAGCTTGTCGAGCAGGGAAAGCTTGATCTACATACTAATATTCAGGAATATCTACCGAAAGGGTTTCTAAAGAAGCTGGAGTATGATGCCCCCATTACGCTATTAGATCTTATGAATCATCAAGCGGGTTGGGAGGATAGGATGCTTGAGTTATGGTATCTATCCGAGAATCAAGTTATGGATCTTGGAGAAACATTGCAAAAATTTGAGCCAAGACAGATCTATGAACCGAGGAGTGTATTTGCTTATTCAAACTATGGTGTTGCTATGGCTGCCTACATCGTAGAAGTGCAGAGCGGACAACCTTTTTACGAATACGTGAATGAACATATATTTAAACCACTGGATATGAAAGAAACTACGATTCATCCGTCACATCAAGATCGTCCAGACCTCGTGCTGAGAAGGGATCAGATTCAAGGCTATACTGCTAATGCCGAACTCATCCCCAAAACCAAAGTATACATGAACATATATCCTGCAGGAGGTGCCATGGGCACCGCAGAAGATGCAGCAAAATTCCTAGCAGCCCTAATGCCAATCAATCGTGGTAATTTATTATTCAAGAACAAAGAAACCTTAAACGAAATGCTGTCAACCAGTCTGTATTATGATGGAACTTCTATCCCTCGAATCGCACATGGATTCATTGAGGTAGATTACTGGACACCTGCACTGGAACACGGTGGGAATACATTGGGGTTTTCGAATAAATTGATCTTTGATCCTAAATCTAATTTTGGGTTAGTGGTGATGACCAACCAGTTCGAAGAAGAGGTATATTGTTTCGGTCTTGTCCAGAAATTGTTTGGGGATAATTACAGCACTAGCTCTGTAACCTCTGGAAATGATGGATATTATCTCACTACACGACGTTCCGGTTCTGGATTTACGAAGCTCTATTCGATTCTCTTGCTGAAAAAGTATTCCACATTTGATCTTAGTAACTTCACCAATGTTGTAGAGAAAGATGGTGTCGTTGAGAAGGTCTCCTTTACTTACAATGATTATGTACGTGTATCAAGCTCAACGATGATCTGGATCATTGCCTCTTTAATAGCTCTTGCAATAGCCATCGTATTCAATTTAAGAGCTGTGATTGGCTATTTTATCCGATTATGTTTTTACAGATTGAAAAAATGGGAAAGACCAGGGAGAGGGTTTGATAAATATCATGTTGCCATTAATATTGCAGGTCTGGCATTCCTACTGAATACTACAGTACTAGCCATGCGAGCATTGAGTTTAAACGCCTCCTATTCTTCATTACGAATTCATCTCATCTTTAACCTGATTTATGTGATTCTAGCTTTAGCATATTTTGTCTTGCTGATCTACAAACTGTGGAAGATAAGTTACAGCAAAAAGCAAAAGGTTGTATATATCATGACCGGAGTGTCGGCGTTTCTATTTGCTACTTTTATTGTGGGATGGGATTTGTACTTTTAGAAGGGCACTTATGGAGATGTATTGGAGTGAAAGACAGCAGTTCCTCATCTGGGATTGCTGTCTTTGTGGTTATATGTTCTTTGGCTTTTGAAGAAACTGTAAATGACCATTAGAATATTCAATAATAATAGACCTACATATCCATCTGTTAACTTTGTACGTTCAATCCACTTGTTCACTAACTCTCCAGAGAGAGCTTGTTTTCCTAAATATTTATTTATATCATTCGGATGGATTTCATCTATATATATAAGTGGAAACTCCATGCTGTTGGAAGAAGCAGCTAGCGGCGGATAGAACTCTACCCATTTCTGACCTGCCCATCGATCATACTTATAATGCAAGTCTGCGCTGGATTCAAGATTATCCCACCTGAGAAAACCCAATATGATTAGAATACAAAGTGTAAAGACGCTAAATATTAACTTCTTGTTATTCAAATAAATCCCATCCTTATGTTTGTACTAATAACAGTACCGTTGCATTAAAACAACTTCATTACCCGTTTTATTCTAACAGTATTTTCCGTTATTTGTAAGTTGATTTTTCAATGAAATGCTAGTAAGTAAAAAAAATCGATCAAAGAATCGTAGCAGCAGGTGCTAAAGGTACGAGGATAAATTCGCAAAACGATTAGGGTGTAGAAGGTTTTCGAATAAGCTGGACAACGTGCAGGGATTGCAAAAAAAAGGTGAGTATTCATGCGCTTCGCCACTCCTTCGCTGGAAAACGGGAAAGATCTATGGTATATCAAGGAGCTACTCGGTCATACGAGTGCACGAACAACTCAGCGATATACGCATGTTAGTATGAAAAATATTCATCGTATTCAAAGCCAATTGGATCATATGGATATGGGGATTAAGCATCCCAATAATTCTCCCTTTTTCACCAAATTTTTCTTCGCAAAAATCACCGTATAGGTTATCATATACGTAGTTCAGATATCAGGCAGGAAGTGTGGTATTTACGAAGTACATAAATTAGGTAGTTAGACGCAAGGCAAATGCCTTAAAGGATAAAAATTGTATGAAAATCGATACATTGATAATCAGGCATAACAACGTGTTAGTTAGTAAACAAAAAATGTTAGAGAATATAAAGTGAAAGGAAGTATTGTAAATGTTTGATGAAAATCAATACATGGTAGTTCCAGATGATAAGGATATTAAAATTTGGAGATATATTGACTTGGGTAAATTTGAATCATTACTAAAACAACGAGCATTATACTTTTGTAATTCGAAATGTTTTAAAGATAATTATGAAGGTTCGTATTCGAAAAACAATAAGGATGTAGTGGTTGTTATGGATGACATGGGTATTCTAGAAAATTTCCACGGAAAGCACAGAGAACTAAATGAAATATATCGAGAAAACGTTCATATTAATTGCTGGCATATGAACGATTATGAGAATATGGCTATGTGGGAAAATTATATTAATGGAAATGAAGGAATTGCAATCCAATCAACATATAAAAGATATGGTGAAGCTGTTATGGATGATCCTAATCGAATGGTTTATATGGGAAAGGTTCAGTATATTGATTATAATAAAGAGATTGTTCCTTACAATGAAGGTTTATGGGCGAATTTTTTAAGAAAACGAAAAGAGTTTAGATATGAACAGGAAATTAGAGCAATGTATTTACTAAGTCAGAATAAAATTAATGATGCATCTATAACAAAAGGTGGCTTTGTCAGTACTGATGTTGAAACTCTAATAGAGTGTGTATATTTGTATCCAAATTCTGATCATATATTTAAAGAAAAGGTTGAGAAATTAATTCATAGTTACGGAATCAGTTTAGATGTAAGAAATTCTAGTTTAAGTGACGAGCCTACTTTTTAACACCACTCGTGTTTAACGTTTATTATCATCAGCACTATTTCTGATAAAGCATCAAAAGAGAAGAACATTTGATCAAGGTACAAGAGCATTAGGGATTTTAAATTAAGGTATAAAATAAAAGCAGAGACGTGAAGTTTTAAGTAGAATTTCCTTATGAGAATAAAGATCGAATGATCCAAACCATCAAACGCCCAGCGTCTAACATAATATTCACGCTGCGGGCATACGCCCTGGGTCCGGCATACGCCGGACACTCGACATGCGTCGAGTCGTAAATACAGGAACGTTATCGGAAATATCCGCACCTGAAAATTTCTGATTTATAATCAAACTAAGCTTATGGAGGAAAACGTATGAAACATGCATTTAGTTTCCCCGAATACATAAGAGAAAGACTTAAGAATTATGTGAATAATGCAATTTTAAAGACAGTACCTGAACAAAATAACCAAGAATCGCATTACACCACGACATTACTAAGTAATTTACGGGGAACTGTGATAAATGATAATCAGTACAAAATAGAGTTCTCTGGAGCCAATATAGATGACAGGGGAAAGAACTCTGCAGAGTCTAAGTATGGAGCCGACTTATCTATCGTAGCTGAAATAGTGGATAAAGATAATCCAGCAAAGAGAATAAAGAAAGCAATTCTTATTCAAGCAAAATTGATGAAAGAATCGAACAGTAAATTAGAATCAAAAGGATTGAAAGAACAAATTGAAAAAATGAAAAAAATAACGCCGAACCCTAAAGTGATGAAAATAGCACCTGATAAATATGATAGAAGTAAGAGAACTGTAAGTGTATGTAGTGGAAATAAAATATTACATGATGAAAAGTACAAAGAGTATGATTTAGCAGAATATTTTGTAAAACGTGTGATTACAACATTTGATGGGGATACGAGACCTGAATTTGTTGAAAGAGCATTAAGAAGTGATCTGGAAATATTAAAACTTTCAGTTGTTAAGAAGTAAGTACTCTATGTTGTCAGTTAATTGAAGTTGCAATTTGAATAGATTAGCTTTATCGAAGAAGTCGGATACATCCTATAACATAATATTCACGCTGCGGCTCCTTTGGAGCCTTGGTCTGCTGGATGAATTTTGTGGAAGCGTTTCAGCAGACACATCCGACTTCGTCGGACGTCTTGAATACAGGAATGTTATGTGAAATCAGCTTAAATAAGAGAGAGAAAGAGTGGGATAGATGATCCAAAGTAGATACTTATTTATATCGCGTGAAGGCAAAGTTGTGAAGATTGCTCGGCCTAAAGATCATAAATATAAATCTGTTCTTCGATTAGCAGGGGAGGACGTACTTGAAGTGATTTTATATTACAGGAATAAAGATAGGAAGCCACATAAACTACTTATGGTGGAATTTGATAGATTCCATTTGGATTCTCAAGGGAATTATAAACAGACAGAAGAGGATAGAAAAAGAGCTATTCATAATTTCCTTTCTTTTGGGATGGTTGATTTGTTTGAAGGAGCAGAAGTAGAAGACAAGCCATTACCTATACCTGTTGCTCCGATAATTCCAACAAGTGCGGAGAAAAGATTATTATACGATTACATAAATGAGAAACTACCCAATTTTTCAGATGATGCTCCCTATGTAGTAGAAAGTAGAATCAAATCTGTTGAAGAGAAGTACGAAGAGTTCAAAAGCATGGCAAAGCGATCAAAAAAGCCTTCTAAGTAATTCAAAGAAGAAGCTGACATAAAACATAATATTCACGCTGCGGCTCCGATGGAGTCTCGGTCTGCTTGAAGGAATGCGGAGAAGCAATTTTAGCAGACAACCCCTGTGGGTTCATGAATACAGAAACGTTAGATGAAACACTACGGAGTAGATTATAAGAAAAGAGGATAATGATAGAGATGTATGAGTATTTACCAACTTTAAATAAAACAGCAGAAAAGTATCGTACTAAAGCACAAAGAGAACTAAAATACTGCGTTACTTGTCAGCCTTATGATGGTGGCAGTTATGTTTGGATAATGGGAGAAGAAACAACTGTAGAAGAGATTTTTGACAGTATTGATTGTCCAGAAAGATATAGAGATGATATTGCAGAACATCTCGGATGCCCTAATTGTGGAAATAGTTCGTTTGATCGTTATGATACTGTTGGTACAGAGGACAACTATAGAATACGGATTGAAAGTCATTACAACAAGGCACTCAGTAAATATAATAATAAGATCCAAAGCTTCAGAGAACATCTTGAACAATTCCCCTCATTAGCAGGATCCCATCCTCTAGGTAGAAAAATTTTTAAAGAAATAAGAGAAAAGAAAGTAGACTCGATAAATGTTGGAGTTACTTCATGGTATAGAGCACGTGGTGTAGACCACTCTAAAGTGTTTGATAGTAAGGATTTGCATGCCCCCCCAGTAGGGAAATCTTCTGGAGGAAGATTTCATCATTCAGGACAAAGTGTATTATATCTTGCTGATAGTAAGGACTTAGCTATGACGGAAGCACTCGAGGATCCATCTGTCCCTTCGATTATTTGGATACAAGAATACAAGTTAATAGGAACGATTGATAATGTATTGGATTTAAGATATGACTGGGATAATTTTGGTCAATTATCTAATCTGACAATGGCAGCCTTACTTGCTTCAGGGTGTATTTTTGAACGTGTTCAAGATAGAAATAATAAATGGAAACCACAATACTTCATCACTAGTTTTATTGCTGATTGTGCAAGATCAGCAGGTTACAGTGGGATACTTTATTCCTCAAGCAGAGATAGTGGTTTTAATTTGGTACTGTTTAATAATAATGACAATATACAACCAGTAGGTAAGCCAAATATATTTATTTATGAAGGAAGAGGCAGTGTTAATTTCTTTGATGATAGTTTTATAGATTTTTAGTATTTCTATGAAGTCGTGGTGCATCATCTAACATCATATCCACGCATCGGAGCCTGACGACTCCTTTGTCCGCCCTAAGGGGATTGGGAGGGAAGTGGAATCAGGCGGACACATCTGCATCGACTAACCGCATCGCAATTGGCTCCTGACGGTGTCTTAAGTTGGTGAGACGTCGTGAATACAGGAACGTTATCGGAAATTAATATAAAAGGAGAATTGAAAAATGGATAGAGAAGATTTGACAACAAAAATAGAAAAATTTATTTTATCTACGGGTTACCCTTTTGAACAAAGAGTAGCGCACTTATTAAGAGAAAATGATTGGGTTGTTTTCAGTTCAGTAGAGTACATCGTTCCTCCTGATCAACAAAGAGAATTAGATATTTTGTGTTACAAAATTATCAATCGTAGAAGAGTAGAATTAAGAATATCTTGTAAACAATCAAGCGACAAACATTGGATCTTTTTTACTGAAAAAAATAGGTATTTGAAGTTTGGATCAAATTTGAAATTTACTCCAGTTCAAATTGATAACTACATATATCGTACTTTGCCGGAAAAACTGAATAATCTTCTTTTGTATCAATATGATAGGCACGTCACAAATTTCACGGCTTTTTCAGAGAAGAAACAGCATGAAGCACGACTGGTTATCAAGGATGGATTATTGTCAGCAATTAATAGTGTACATCATCGAATCTTCCCAGCACAATTAATATGCGATAAAAGAGGAACCATTTATTTTTTCATTACTTTGTTCAATGGTTTAATGTTTGAATCTTATTACGAGCCAGAAAGTGACAATAATATTGTTCAGGATATTGAATATACCCAGTGGAAGACAGATTATGAATCTAACGCTCATTTTGAAGAAATACTGAAATATGACGGGACGTATGTTCCATATCATGAAGTATTACGAAATTTCTCGAAACATTTTACAGTTGAAATAATGAAATGGAGCTTTTTTGAAAACTATTTAAATCATATAGAAACCATTTTTACAGAACTTGATGAGGAGACAATTAGTATTTTTGGTAAACCATTTGAGGACGAATATTTTCCAAATCGTATTATAGGTAAACCACTTACAAGGTAGTTCGATGAAGATATTCACTTCAGATAACATAATATTCACACTGCGGACATTCGTCCTGGGTCCGACAGAAGCCGGACAAATCCGATTTCGTCGGACGTCGTGAATACAGGAACGTTATGTAACATACTAGAAACATAAAGGGGAAATCATTTTAAATTTCAGTGTAGAGATTACTGACAAAGAAGAGATTGAAACCATTTACTCCATACTGATCTTGGGTTGTATAACTGCTATAAGAGAAAATCTTCTAACTTGGGATCAAGCGGAAGAGAGGTTATTCAGTCCGAACACGTTAACAAAAATAGAATAACTAAATCTTCATTCAACCCTCATAGATATCACAAATCAAGGAATGATGGAACTGAGTTTGTTTCAACGATTAAATACAATAGGATATGAAAAATTGATTTGTGAAATAGAGAATCTTTTGAAGACATTTATAAAAGAACAAAAAATAAGTGAAGGAGAATGGAGAAACTGGATTAAATAAGACTGATTCGAGAAGAATGGTACGTCACATAACATAATATATAATATTCACGCTGCGGGCATGTACCCTTGAGCCGGCAGTCGCCGGACACCCGACACGAGATGGGTCATGAATACAGGAATGTTATACGAAATAAAATTAATCAAAGAGACTAGAGGATGACTAGAGCTAAACAACAATATTATTTCCCTCAATGTTAATTGTGAATATTAGGGGACAAAAAATAATCTTTTTTATAATGAGCTTTTTATCTTTGGAGGATCGAGTGTTCTTTTTTACATCCCTTTTTATTAAGTTGTGAGTTATTTAATCAATTTGAATAGAGACAGCAAGTCTTGTCCTATTCTTTAAGTTATTTTATAGAGAGAAGGTAAACATTATGAAAAATATAAATTACTCTTTTTCTGAAAAAGAAGTCATTATACAAGATGAAAATTTGAAATTTGATAATTTGAGAATCATTAAAGAGAAAGGAATGGGAGCTAACGGAATTGTATTTGAATGTTTTGACATTGTCTTAAAACGTCCAGTAGCTTTGAAAATATGGATACCGAGAAAAGGTAGAGCTTATCCTGACGCTAAACGATTCGAAGCGGAAATTCAGAAATTAGCTTCGATCCAAGACCATGAATCAATTGTAAAAATACACTACGCAAACTCACACAATAAATTTTTCTATGCCATCATGGAGTATGTGGAAGGAGAGGTACTTGCATCTTGGCTGAGCAAAGAAAATAATACCAAAACTAAGTTGAAAGTTGCTCAAAGAATTATACGAGGTATGGATTATTCTCATTATCAGAATGTTTATCACGGTGATTTGCATGCGCAAAATATTATAGTCAAAAGTGATTGGGCGAGTGCTGGACGTACAGTTAAAATTCTAGATTTCGGTACAAGTATTTTTAGTCCGGAATCCTCAAAATTAAGAGCATCTTATTTAATGTCTCAAACCTTGGCGAAACTTTTTGATTCTGAATATCTGGAATTGCTTCATCCTCAAATTTTAGAATTTGTTCATGAAGAAAATTGGATGAAAGTCAGGAACAAGTATAAAAACCAAAATTTCATAACACCTGAAAGTGTACTGGCCTGCTTTGAGGTGCTGATTGAATTTATTACTGCAAAATTAGAACACTTGGGGAAAATTTCTGACTTGGATACTTTGTTAAGTGATCTTTGTTTGTTCTTGGTAAAAAGTCCGTTTTTAAATTTCGAGAAATTGATTCCTTTCCTTAGAGAATATGCAAATGAGAATCAGATTTATTATTTTATCGATCAATTTTGGAGATGGACAAACTTTGGGGGTGGGGTTGATCCAATTCACTTAATGAGTGAGGAGTTTAAAGAACTACTAGTAAGTATGCCGGGAACTAATAATGCTGTCGAAGCATACCTGCATATTAATGAAACTCTTTCAGTAAACAGTGAACAATATTTAATATGGAGAGACTTCTATAAAAAATATATATCTTATCTTCAATTAAAAAGTTTACTTGTTTAATGAAGTGTTCAAGTCAAAACAAACTATTTCTTTGCATTTTTGACTTTCACAAGAAGTAGCCTAACCTTTTGAAAACTATCCAAGCATTTTAACCATCTCGACTGAGCGAATATTTATGAACCTACAATAGTCGTGAAGGGTTCTATATTCACGGCCAGTTTTTCAGAAACAGGCATAGAGGTAAATGAGACCGATTATGTTCAAATTGCATTTAAATATTTATCTCCAAACTACGAGAGACAAAATTATCATATACATGTAGTAAGGTCTGACAAGCTTTCAGAATTTATTATAAACAAGGAGTTTAAACTAAAGAATTTATATAAAGAATTAAGTGATTTTGAAGGTATTTCGTAAGAAGTGGACCAGGCAGACAACCCTGCACTGCCTAACAACCGCGTTGCGGCCGGTCGCTATCGCTACCTTAAGACAGCGAGGGTGCGTAGATACAAGAACGTTAGACGAAATTCCTTAGAGTTAATTCATGTAAGATAAACAATATTGGAGGGAACTACATGTTTAACATAAATGAAATTGCTGAGTATGAATATTTGTTAATACTCGAAGCTGAAAAAAAGTACAGAACACACTTAGATACTTGTGTTGAAGCTTTAGAAGTATCATGGACATTTGCAGAATTTGTTAAGCATAACGCGCTTTATTTCTCATACTATTTATCACAATCTAACAAAGCACTGTATTTATCATTAATGTCTTTATTGAGGAAACATACTAATCAAAGTTACTCTAATATGAGATTGTCCATAGAGTCGTCTATTATGGCATGTTATGAATTACACCGTAATGCATCAGAACTTTTAGGAGATTGTGAATCAGATAGGAAGAAGGCGTATAAATGGATTGAAAGTAACTATAAAAATCATTCTGACGCATTAGGAGGTCTCAAAAATAAAATAAATAAAGAGTTTATGCACTCAAGTATAAATTCTGCAAGTGCACATTCTAAAATGAACATAGAAAATGGCCGTTTTGATTCTATGCTTTTTGATTCTGTCGACGATTCAGAAATGAAAAATAGACTTGTGATTTTTATACAAATAATTTTAATTCAATTATCAATGTACAGAGAAGTTATAGAGAAATACCCTCTAGTAGAAATGAAAAAAGGTTTTCAATTAGAAGTTGAAAGTATTTTAAAGGAAAGTTACAAACTAATTAATGGTGAAGACTAGAAATCTTTAAATAAAAACTAATAAAGTGAGAAATTTCAAAGCTAAGTAATTTCGTCTAACATAGTATTCATGCTGCGGGCATTCGTCCTGGGTCCGGCATTCGCCGGACACTCGACATGCATCGAGTCGTGAATACAGGAACGTTATCGGGAATTCTCATAAAATATACTGAATAAAAAAACTGTACAGGAGGTTTAAAGAATGTTTAGCATTTATGAAATATCTCAGGAAGAACATGAGATTATTGTAAGAGCAAACGATCAATTTGGATTAATCTTTGAAGTATGTTTAGAGGCAATAGAGCTATCTTGGACATTTACTAAAAATTATCAGATCAGTGCCTGGATATTTGCTGGTTTTTTATCTCAAACCAATAATTCATTGTATTTAGCGTTTTTATCATTAATTAGAAGGCATACTGTTCAAACAAGCTTTAATTTACGTTTATCAATTGAGTCTGCAGTATTGGCGTGTTATGCATTGTATAATCCTAAAATCGATAGTTTTGCTATCAAAAATGATCAAGGTTCAATGGTAGAGAAATCAGGAGTGAAATCAAAAGCAAATAAATGGATTGAAAATAATTATAAAGACATGTCTGATACAATTCATGTGTATAAAAAGCAGATTAATAGTAAATTCGCGCATTCTAGTATCTTAAGTGCATTTGGAAATTTTGAATTGAGTGAAGAAAACTATCAAGGAGTTTCTTGGATATTTGATAGAACTGAAGATAGAGACATTCATTTTCAACTACTAAGTTTGGTTAACCTAGTTCTTATACAGGTTGAAATGTTTTATAGAGTAATTAAAGACTATCCCATAGTGGGAATTGTGGATGACTTTACTTCCCGTTATGAAAAGATACATGGTACTGTGACCTTATTAAATGACTTTTATAAATTGATTGCTGAAGAACTTGCTAAAGGGGAAGAAGTTGAAATACCTATCTTACGTACACTGAATGAAGAAGAAATATGAGAACATCCGATAACATAATATTCAAGTAGCGGCTCCGTTGGAACCTAAGTCTGCTGGAAGAATTTCGAGGAGGATGTTCAGCAGACACATCCGACTAAGTCGGACGTCATGAATACAGAAACGTTAGCTGAAATTCAAATAGGAAAGGATTATTTTATGAAAAGTATAGCAAGTTTTGATGGAGAGACATTAACAAATCTTAAGGATATTTCTGAATTAGAGTTTGAGTATTTTATAGAACATTCGGAACGTATAAATAAATTTGTGAACGATTATAAAAGGATCTCAATAGTGAAAAAAGATAAGGAGGCAATGGATAAATTTGTAATTGATTATTTAGATGACGCAACTAATATAGGCACAGCTTCTTTCCTGAGTGAATTACCGTCGTTGTTGCTTAAATATCTAGCATCTTTTAAATCATTTCTAGATCATTGGGAAACGCATTTAAAGAGATTATATGGTAATGATTCAAAGCAAGTCAAAGAATTTAAAGCATCAACAGCAGTGGAATTTGACAGTTACTTCTCCTATAGGTTCGTCTATGAGTTGAGAAACTTTACTTTACACTGTAAGTTTCCAATTTCTAAAGTACAGACTAAGTTAGATGAGAATGAAAATAAATTACTTAGTGTAGTTGTAGACAGAGACCGTCTAATATCAGATTATAAATGGCCTAAGAAAGTAAAACTTGATGAAATGGAACTAGAGTTTGATTTATTACCCCATATTGAGGAAGCTTTTAAATGTTTATTACGAATACATCAGACCGCCATCAATTTATGTGATACAAAGAAATTGATCGAATCAGCTCTAATTATCTATAAGTTTAGGGTTGATTATAAAGATGTAGTTGGAAATATTGCATTGGTAACAATTAAGGATGACCTGATAAATTTAAACTCAAATAGTCTAAATTTTAAAATTAACAATCTTCCTGTTAAAGAGTCAGAAAAAATAATTGAGATGTTTGTAAGAGACTAACATAATATTCACGCATTGGACGTTCCTCCTCGGTCCGGCATTCGCCGGACACCCAGCATGGGCTGGTTCATGAATACAGGAACGTTATGCGACATTCTTGAAAGAAATTAAAAAAAGTTCGAACTAAAGAATACAATTTACTTTCGGCGGTTTATGTGCAACTCCCATCATACCCGCATGAAAATTATTGCATAAATAGTAAGCTGTAATGAAAAAGGAAGGGATAGTCTAATGAAGAAGATAGTTCTCTCTTTACTATTACTAATAATTCTTTGTTCATGTAGTAATCAGTTTAAAAAGAAACATGGTTTAAAGAGGCAGAGAAAAGAAATAGTATGGTGTACAGTTTGATAAATAGTTACGAGCTTAAAGGAATGACGGAAACCGAGATTATTGATTTATTTGGTGAACCAGAACAAAAATTTGATGAGCCTTCTCGTCAGTATTATTATCTAGGAAGAGCAGGCGTAGGGGTAGATGATAGTCTGTTACGACTTAGTTTTGATAAGAACGGTGAACTTGAAAGTCATGATGTATCGCATGATTAGATAACTGAATCGAGCACTCGGGAGTATTTCGAAGAAGCAATAACGACGCATAACAACGTATTTACGTTGCGGACCGTTCGGTCCTTGGTCTGCAAGAGGCAATCCGAAGAAGTGGATTAGCAGACAATCCTGTAAGGCTAAGTCTTCGACCCAGTCGCTGACGCTCCATTAAGCCTCTCGGACTCGTGAATACAAGAACGTTATACAAAACCTCTAAACCAAACAAAACAAAAAGATACAACACATTTGAAAGTTGAGGATGAGATTAATGGAGGATCGAGTAGGAGCTTTTTAAAGCCTAGGGTGGAGGGGGGAGAAATTTCTTAACAGACCAGTGAATTTGCTGTGACTGTGAGGTTAGATAGGAAGCTGAGAGTTGGTCTTATTATTGACACCGAAAGTTTATATCGGTGTTTTTTTATTTTTAATTCGATTGCCGCATTAAAGCAATCATAGTTTATCTTAAAATTTGGTTTAGATGAAAATATTAGTATTCAACATCGGGTATAGATAATCGCTTTAAAATTGACTGCTCACGTCTAGTCTTAACAAGACATGGTGCAGTTAGAACCATCAGAGAGGTGGATGTATGAGCCGGTTGCTTGACTTATTGGAAGAGGAACGGCGCAAGCTTAATCAGCTTGGAGAGGCATCCTTGAAGCAAGCGATTCCGTTGTGGGACAATCCGGAGGTTCAGGAACAGAGCCGAAGGGTGGACGAACTTGTGGCACGAGTGAGTGAAATGAAGGCGAGACATAACCGAGTTGTACGATGATGAGTGAGGTACATAATGCGTAGGGGAGGGGAAGCAATGGATTTTCCACGCTGGATGCAACGAGCGATTCAAGCAAGGCTGGAAGAGGTGTCTTCGCGGATCGAGCATGATCCTGAAATGAGTCGTGTACGTGGGGAAACCGACGATGCGTTCGAAGTTTTGTTTGCTGGCAAGGATATCGAACAAACACCTGAATATGCCGAGTGGGAGAATCGTTATATTGTCAGCAAAGGCATAGAAAATGAGAGGTTGTATATGCAGGGACTACGAGATGGCATTCAGCTCACAGTATCCTTGCTGGGTCAGTCGACACCAGAGGAGAACAATACAGAGGCTTGATCCACTAAGACGAACCCATAAGTCAGGGGAAGCTACCTCGATCTTAACTTAAAAACCGGAGCCGAAGCGTGAATCTATCGCTTCGGCTTCGTTTCTAATGCTCTACTTTTCCAAATTCTAAATTAAGGAAAGGAGGGCTTTGAGTATGTGTTAAGCTTAAACAAACAAAGGCAGAAGTGAGGTATAGTTATATGAAAAAAAAATCTAAATACTTAATCCTGCTTTTTATGTTTATTTTGATTGTGTTTATTCTGCTTTTTTTGAATACGGACGAAAATGAAGCCAATGAGCCAGTGGTTAATGGCAATATCATTCACGTCAAAAACTTTGATCTGGATGCCAAATCAACGAATTTAAAGACAATGACACAAGGATCGATATTCGTTGAGAGTGAGAAGCAGCATATTGATCATATCAAAATAGTAGCACATATAGAGATTGACCCCGCTGACTGGGGTGGTGTTGCATTTTATATCCCTGATCAATGGAGTGTCTCCAGCATCACCAGCAGTTATCCTGAACATCAATCGAAGTTGAAGCCTGCTGAGTTTGTATCCACCTGGATGAATTCTTCTGATGACTCTTCATGGCGCACAATGATTGAAATTGGGAGAAAACGAAATTACATAGCAAATGGCGGAGGTACTGGAACGATTGTGATCGAATTAAGTCCAGATAAAAAGGGTGAGACCCCCTCTAATTCATTAAAAATTGGTATTGAGGTCGGGTCAGAAGATAAAGCTGGAAAAAGAGTTATGGGTACAGATTCTGTTGAAGTTCATGTATTTTAAAGTGCCGGGTTAACTAGATATAGAAAACAAGCCGAAGCGGTGGCAATGCACGCTTCGGCTTGTTTTTTTATTCTTTTATTGTGGCCCTTGTTACTTCTTCAATCCTTACTTCGCACTTACCGATTTAAACCATTCATTCACTTCTTGCGTGATCTGATCTCCGCCATTGGATTTCCAGTTGGCGACGAATTGGTCAAAGGCATCAACCGGCAGTTTGCCGTAGATGATTTTGTTGAAGGTTTCCATCTCGGATTGGCGGAGCAGGTTCCATTTGGATACCATGGTTGGTGTTGCAGCGCCAGTAAAGTAGTTTTGTTTACGAATGTCGATTTGCGACATGACGACTTTGGCAGCGTCCCAGTTTTCCGGTTTACGGAACTCGGCCATTTGTTTCTCGTAAGGTGTTTCGGGCTTCTCGCCGTTAGCCAGTTTCACGAGTGTTTTCATATACAGATCCGGGATACGGGCCGGACCAGTCAGGAACGGAAATTCGTTGGAGAAGTCTTTGATCTTCTCTCTGTTACTGGTCGGCTGTCCATCTACGATGTCCCAATCGTAGCCTTTGGCGAAGCCGTGTTCGTATTCACTGCCCGTAGCGGGGTTCGCCAGGTTATCGAGCAGATAGTTGTAGTACAGGAAGATCGCTTCGGGATGTTTCGCATCCTTGTTGATCATGATGCTCGCGTTGACGCCAGAGTTCTGCCACTTCGTTCCGATTTTGCCATCTGGACCTTCTGGAATGGGATAGGCTTTATAATTGGCGTCAGGTAAGTTCTTGATGAGGTCGGGAGCAGGCCAGTCTGGAACCCAGTTGGCACCAGGCAGAATACCTGCGGCACCTTTGGTCCAGCTTTCGGCTGCTTTACGTTCGTCCCACAGGGCGGAGTCGGCATGAATATATCCTTTTTCCATCCATTCACTGAGCTTGGCAAGTGCTTGTTTTGCTCCGGGATTAACAGAGCCGTATTCCAGATTACCGTTCGCGTCCTTGTTCCATTGCTCTTGGACTGTTCCGTATGCGCCGAATAACCAGTCGAGCGAGCCCATCCAGGTATTCGTATTACTTTTCAGCGAGATTGCGAGTGGGAAAACTTCATTTGGAGATAGGCCATCCGGATTCTCATTTTTGAATTTATCCATGATGTTCTCTAGATCTGCGATAGTCTTAGGAGCCTCCAGATTCAGCTTCTCCATCCAGTCTTCTCTAAGCCACAGCAGGGTATCGTCGTTATCCGTGTACTCCATGATGGGCATATTGTATTTCTTTCCATCCTTGGTGAACGGATACCAGAGCTCGGGATGCGCTGCCGCATGGTCCTTGAGCGTTTTATTCGCATACTTGTCGAACAACTCATCAATGGCGATGAATTGACCAGAGTCGATCAATTGATTCGTCAATACCGCATTGGTGGGTACCGTTACGAAATCAGGCAGTTTCTCACCAGAGGCGACAGCAAGTTGAAGTTTCTGTCTGTACTGATCATCACTGGCTGGATACCAGGTATCTTTATGCTTCATGCCCAGCGTTTCGAGCATCCAGCGATCGTGTACGTTATTTTCTTTGGTATCTCCTTGCACGTATTTCTTCGGCATTAATACCGAGCTGAACTCGATGGGTGGGTCGTATTTTCCTTTAGCAAAAGCAACTTCTGCTTCAGCTGAGCCGACAGTTCCCGGTGTATTATTGGTACCATTGTCACTGGCTGTCTCGCCACTGCCGCACGCAGTGATCGTGATGAGCGCGATAACCATGAGCAGTGACCACCATGTTTTTTTGAATTTGATCATTGTTCAATCCCCCTACGGTGTATGATCTTTACAGTGTAACTGTACCAATTTGTGCGGGAGTGCATCTATATGAGTTTTTTAGTTTCGATAGGACTCTATTAGTGAATGTTCAAATGAAGTTCAAAAAATTCGGTTTTCAGTACCGAGAAGATGGGATAAAGCTAGAAATGGAGTAGCGGAGCGTAGGAAAACTACGTGAGCAACGGACATTTCGGCTGAATTCCATATTCGATGCTGATGATGCCGTGAGGCATCCTTCGTAATCAAAAGCGGATTTTTTGAACAACCTCTAAGATGCTATTTATGCTGGTCTCTGTATTCCTGTGGCGTAACGCCGAATTGACGCTTGAACACTTTGATAAAATAAGCCGGGTCCATATAGCCAATCTCCATGCTGATTTCGTACACTTTTTTGGTGGTCGTGACCAGCTTGTGGCAGGCCCGATCCATACGCAGGCGCGAGATATAATCACTGATGCCTTCGCCCGTTTCGATCTTATAGATCTTGGACAAATGGGTCGGATGCAGATTAACATGGTCAGCGAGCACACGCAAAGACACATCCAGATGCAGGTTCTTATCTGTAAAATCCTGAATCTTCTTCACATACTCGGAACGGATGTCCTTGATCTCGTTGGACGTGCCTTCCTTGAGTTTGCCCAGCACACTGAGCGACCATTTCCGAAGTTTGCTGATGGTAGCGAAAACTTCCCCACTTTGCAAATCCTCGACATCATTGCCCATTAAAGTGGTCAGAGTCAGCTTGTTCCGATGGGCAATATTGGTGAATGAGGCCGTAATGAGAAAACCAGCCTCCATGCAATGTTCCCAGGATTCCGACCATTTCTCATCCAGTTCCGCGCAGACCGCGCGTATTTTCTCTTCGGCGGCATCCCATTGTCCGCTCTCTAGCAAACTAATAAAGGTGGGTGGGGTGTACAGCACGTCCAAGGGACCTTGCGCCGCAGGTGTCTCGACATCGCTGACACGCATGACAAATTCGCGTTCATCGCCAACGATCTGCCGGAAATAGGCTGAAGCCTGACGGAAGCGATCGTAAAGTTGATCCGGAAAGGTGAACCACTCGGTGATAACGATGGAGAGGGAGCCTTTTAGAAACTGTTTTACTTTGGATTGGAGCTGAATCGATAGCTTCTCCAGAATGGTTTCTTTCCCAATATCGCCTTTCCGATCTTTCAACTGAAGCAAAAACACCAGATATCCGTGCTCCTCCTTGACGCCCCACACTTCCATAAACTCACCCATAATCTCTTCCGCCATATTGATGATCGCATATTCGATCAGGGTCTGATCATTGCTGTCATAGTGTCCGAATTCTTCTTCCAAACGAACCAGCATTAATGCGGCATCCCCGGTGTGAAAGGGCAGAGCGTAATTGGCGAGCTTCCGATCCCATTCCGCAACGGCGATTCGTTGTCCCTGCAAAGCCCCTAGGAGCAGTCGTCCCCGCAAATGGGGGAGATTCTCTCGCAACGTAAACTGCGTTCGTGTCAGTGAACTAACCATTTCCCATTCATTGTTCAATTGATCAATGGCCTTCTGGACAGAACCCATTAATTCATCGTCTGTGGGCGGCTTCAGCAGATAGTCCACAGCTTCGAACTGGATAGCTTTTTTGGCGTAATCAAATTCGGAATACCCGGATAACAGAATACATTTTATTTTTTTGTCCCGGATGCGGATGCGTTCGATCAGTTCAATACCTGTCATTTCAGGCATCTGGATGTCCGAGATCACGATATCGATGGGGTGGGTGTCGATCATTTGTAGTGCTTCGTGTGCCGAGTATGCTTTATGCACATGTTCGATCCCCAGTGTGTGCCAGGGCTTGGTCATGGACAGGTTATCGACCCAGTGAGCTTCATCGTCTACGATCATCATTTGCATGGTGTATTGTCTCCCTTGGTGGTTGAACCCAGACAGCTGTACACTTGCCACTCCGATGACAGAACAACCTTCCGATCGCTGTTACCCCCAGATTTTCTGAATCAATTTTATAAGGTGAAAATCTGGTGATAAAGGCGAACGCTTTGCTTCTTCAGGTTTTTTCTGTCCTCTGCGTTATCGTGTACATGATCTTGTTCAAAATTAAATCGTCAATTTATTGTTTGTATTAACTTAAATTCGTATCGGTATTACCTTTATCGGAATCTGTACCCTCTTTTGGTATCTCCCAGATAATCTCGGTTCGGAATCCGCCAAGTGGGGATGGGCCAAATAGGAGGTAAGAATGACTGCCGAACAGGTGCGTGATTCGTTGGTACGTATTCCAAAGGCCGCAGCCCATTTCTTCTTGTAAGGGTTCCTGCATCTTCAAGTTCAGCGCTTCGTATTGTTCCGGGCTTAAGCCTGGGCCGTCGTCGTCGATGTATATTCTGCCAAAACCATTCAAGCGCTCCCCGGTAATTCGGATTTCCCCGGATGAATAGGACTTGGCCACGCCGTGTATCACGGAATTCTCGACCATCGGTTGAAGCATTAATCGTGGTACAGACTGGGCAAGCATATCCTCTGGGATATCGATGTGATACTCGATGCGACCATTGCGCAGTTTCTGGATATCCAGATAGTTGATCAGCAGCTTGATCTCTTCTTGTAGCGACGACGTCTCCCGTTCCATACGGGTGGTGTAGCGATAATACGCACTTAGGTTATGCGCCATGGAGACCACGGCTTGCTCGTCCTTCATCTGGGCCATGTTGATGATATAACCTAGACAATTATATAGGAAATGCGGATTGATCTGCGCTTGTAATTGTTTCAGCGTAGCTTCCCGGGCTCTAATTTTCTCATGGAAAACATTCTCGATCAGATCCTGAATCTGATGGGACATATCGTTGAATCGGCGGAACAGGAATGAGAACTCATTCTGGTTTTTGCTATACAGTCGGACAGAATAGTCCCCTTGTTCTACACGGCGTAAACCTTTGATCAGCTTTTTGATCGGATATTGAACATTCCGGTACAGCAGGATCGACGCAGAGATACCCACTACTAGCAGCAAAATCATACAGGTGTAGAACAGATTTTGACTCAGCGAGATAGGTTTCAAAATCTGATACAGTGGAATCACGTCAACCAGATGCCAATCCAGATAAGTGGACTTCACGGAGCTAACCAGATAGTTCTTACCGTTCAGCTCTACGACATCCTGTGTAGTATCTTCCGGAGAATGCGTGTCCAGATAATGAATGAGTTCTGTGGACAACTGCTTGTCCGCGCTGCGATTCAGAATGGGTGAATTTCCTTTGTGATACAAGAAAGGATCGCCTTGTCCGCCCGCTTTATACGTATCCAGCATATTTTGAATGTTCTCGTAGCTGAAGCTGGCTTCAATCACCAGATTGCTTCCCGTGAGCATCCCCGGCTGTGCCAAGGAATCGGTATAGAACCAATAGAAGGAATTTAGTTCATCCTCTGATACGGCTCCTTGATCCCCATAGGTCCATCGTCCGCTCATATTTTTTTTCAGATACTCCTCATCATATCCTGTGGTTCGATTGTAGTTGGCGATGACATCCTCATTCTGCTGTGAATGCACCGCATATCGGGTGGGCCATATATCCGTAACGCCGGTTTGCAGCGTCATCTTCTCTTGTATCACATAACGGGTCTGCATCCGGTCATACCGATCATCCCACATATTGAGGCCGTTGAATGCTCTGACATTCGGATCACGGGAGAGAATGAGGCTGAAATCCATCATCTGATTGATGCGGGAGTCGATCTGACTGGACAGAAACGTAAGTTGTTTTGTGTTGGAGATCTGCAGTTCTTTGCTGACGACATCATAGGTGACGTTATTCGAGTAGGTGTACATGATTAGAATGGGGATGAACAAGACCACAATTAACAAGTTTATTTTGGCAAAAAGACTGAATGGGGATTTGATTTTACCTTGAAAAGGCATTAAGCGCTTCCATATATACATGAAAAGTCTCCTTCTAATTCGTGTGTAAACAACCTCTTCTGATGATACCCTAACAAAACACTATCAAGCCTAACAATGTTATATAGCAGACCTCAGAATGGCTTGATACTATTTATATCAGAGAACCCGATCACACACAAAAACTTTTTTTGGGAACAGGAGAAGCGCTATGGAGGCTAAATTGGAGGGTAAGCGGATCCCGCAGGCAAACGTTGGGAACAAGCTGGATAAAAAGAGAAAAAAACGCTACAAACAGCCATGGATTCTGCACTTTATGGTGTTGCCGGCGGCCATTATGGTCTTTATATTTTCATACATTCCGATGTCCGGGATTTTGATGGCATTTCAAGATTATAAACCTGCACTGGGATTTTTCAATTCCGAATGGGTAGGACTGAAGCACTTCAGGTACATGTGGGAAAATGATTATTTCTTGCAGATTACGTGGAACACGTTGTTCTTTGCCTGTACGAAGATCATCATGAACCTGATCATTCCGTTTGTCTTCGCCTTGTTGCTCAACGAGGTACGGAAGATGGCACTGAAAAGAACGATTCAAACGCTTGTGTATCTTCCTCACTTTCTGTCCTGGGTCACCCTGTCTGGTATTCTGATCGACATTCTGGCACAGACGGGTATTCTAAATCAGTTTCTAGTCTCGATCTTTGGCATCAAACCAATCTTCTTCCTCGGGGATGGCAGTTGGTTCCGATTTACGGTCATTGCAAGTGATGTCTGGAAAGAGTTTGGATTCAACACGATTATCTTCCTCGCGGCATTATCCGGCATTAATCCATCACTTTATGAAGCGGCTGAAGTAGATGGGGCGGGACGCTGGAAACAAACGGTCTATATTACCATCCCGGCTCTTATTCCGATTGGGATCGTAATCGCAACGCTGGCATTGGGTAATGTGCTCAACGCCAACTTTGACCAGATCTTTAACTTATATAGTCCATTAATATATCAGCAGGGGGATATTATCGATACGTTTGTGTATAGAGAAGGTCTGCTAAGTGGGCAGTTCAGTTTCGCTACCGCGGTGAACCTGTTCAAATCCGTCATCAGTTTGATCCTGATTGTGATCTCCTACCGACTGGCTTACCGATTCGCCGGATACCGAATTTTCTAGAAAGGAGGACGAACTGATGTATCATAAAACGATGTCCTACCGCATATTCAGCATATTCAACAATGTGTTCTTAACCATCATTTCCCTGCTCTGTTTGCTGCCTTTGTATCACTTACTTATGGTATCGCTCAGCGCATCTGCACCTGCCAATGCGGGGTTAGTTACGCTCTGGCCGATTGGTTTTACACTGGAGGCCTATGCGAAGACGTTTGTTAACGCCAATTTTCTCTCCTCCTTGTGGGTGTCCGTTGAGCGGACGGTGCTTGGTACAGGGCTAGCGCTAATTGTGAACACAATTGCAGCATACGCCCTCTCCAAGGAGACACGGGTGTTCCGTGCACGTAACATCTATCTATGGTATTTTGTCATTACAATGTTATTCAGCGGCGGCCTTATTCCGGGGTATATCCTGATCTTGAAGCTTGGCCTGATGAACTCATTGTTGGCCCTGATCCTGCCAGGATTGGTTGCAGTGTTTAATATCATTCTGTTGCTCAATTTCTTCCGTACCGTGCCCAAAGATCTTGAAGAAGCTGCATTTATCGATGGAGCAGGACACCTTCAGACGTTTATCAAAATTTATCTGCCCGTGTCCGTGCCTGTCATTGCTACAGTATCCCTGTTCATGATGGTTGGGCATTGGAACGCATACTTTGACGGAATCATCTACATCCGTGATGCGGAAAAACTGCCACTCGCGACCTTCATGCAGACGATCATCGTGCAGGCCGATATGTCGAGAGTTGACCCGGAAATTGTCGCCAATCTGTCTCAGCGCACGATTCGTGCGTCACAGATTTTCATCAGTGCACTGCCAATCCTGCTCGTGTATCCGTTCCTGCAACGTTTTTTTGTGACCGGAATCGTGGTTGGGGCTGTGAAGGAGTAGTTGAATGTAGGAAATGAATAGGATTGTAAAATGGAGTCACTGAACTGGGGAAGGCCAGGGAGGTGGCTTCTTTTTTGTGTATGGATAAAGAACGTTGCATATATGTAGTGTATTACCTTTATTTGAATAAAATGGTACGATAAGAAATATGAAATGCAAGTATATCCTGATTATTCCTATCGAGGAGTTGTATATAGTGAAAAAGATGATGATGTTTACACTTGCTATAACGTTATTAAGCTGCTCCATGGCTCATACCGTTTCAAGTGCACCTAAGAAAATCAGCGTGATTTTTAATGAAAAGGAACTCCAAACACAGGCAGGAGCCGAAGCAAAAATGATAGACGGCCGAGTATATATCCCGGCTAATATTCTTCGAGGTGCGAGATTCTCGGTAGAGTATAAAAACTCAACGCTTCATTTGGTTAATAGCTATTTTCTGTACACCAGAAATTTGATGGAGATGCATGTGTTGAATCATGTCTTTACAACTCGATTCAACAAGATGGATCAGGAAGTGGTTCACATTTTGGGCAATGTACTTCTGGAAGAGCCGGTAGATTTCTCGAAATTACACGAGTTCATAGCGGAAGCTGAATCAAATGTGGGAATCCGAGCGGAGGACTTTACTCCCGTGCTAGATCATAATTCGTTTGATTTTGCACCTGCGAGACAAAGTGTAGAAGCATACAAAAAAGCAAGTCGTGAGTTAATCGCTTATGTCGATACTGGAGACAAAGAGAGGTTGAAGTCGTTTTACGAAGAAAGAAAACAGGCACTTGAGTATTACGATTCTTACACCAATGTATATGATCTTATTTTTAAAGCGAGTTTTACTAGTGCAGTTAGATAGAAGAAAATAGTAATGATAATAAATGCAGGAGGGAATTCAAATGGAATTTAGAAGAATAACTTGGGATAATTTTATCGAATGTATTGAACTTAAAGTCACTCCAGACCAACAAAGATTCATATCCTCGAACCAACATGCACTTGCTGAAGCGTACGTTGCCTCAGATGAGGGGCAGATTATTATTACTTTTGCAGTCTATAAGGAAGATAATATGGTAGGTTTTATTTCGATGTACTATGATGACGGGGATGGCAATTTTGAATATAGCAGTTATGGCATCTTCAAGATGATGATTGACCAGCGATACCAAGGTAAGGGATATGGTAAAGAAATGGTAGTAAAAGCAATCGAGTATGCGAGAACTTTCCCACGTGGAAAAGCCAAAGTTGTAGAACTCACCTACAAACCTGAAAACCTAGCTGCGAAGAAAATTTATGACTCTCTTGGTTTTATTCAAACTGGTGAAATATTGGCATGTGGCGAAGTACAGGCGGTATTAACTTTGTAATTGTCCGTTACAGCTCTAATTCTGCTCTTTCTTCATGAAATTTACACCTTGATTTGGGCTATTCAAATCACCTATTTCCGAATCGGGCGAATTCCAAATTGAGAGAGGATGAATACGATGATGGATCAAAACTTGAAACAAGCAATAGTCAGGGGAGAAACTTCGCTAGGCATTGAATTTGGATCCACACGAATCAAAGCTGTACTCATGGATCACCATTTTAATACCATCTGTTCAAGCAGTTATGAGTGGGAAAATCAATTGATTGGCGGTTACTGGACTTACCATATCGATGAAATGATTCATGGGTTGCAACAAACTTATCATCAATTAAAGCAAGAGATTGAAAAAAATTATGGTGTAACGATACAAAAAATTGGCTCAATCGGATGTTCTGCTATGATGCAGGGTTATATTGCACTTGATCAAAATGGGGAGTTATTGGTTCCGTTTCGTACATGGCGTAATGCCACAACGGGGAAGGCTGCATCAGAGCTAACCGAGAAATTCCAGTTTAAAATTCCAGAGCGCTGGAGCATCGCACATTTGTATCAAGCGATTTTGAACGGAGAAGAGCATGTTACGAACATCAATTATATTACGACGTTATCGGGTTACATACATCGGCTGTTAACTGGCAGTAAAGCTATTGGTATAGGGGATGCCTCAGGTATGTTCCCAATTGATGAATCCACACTGGAATACCATGAAGATATGTTGAAGAAGTTTGACGATATAATTGCCGACAAAGGCTACACGTGGAATCTTAAAGATATTTTACCTAAAGTGTACACTGCAGGTGAACATGCCGGATATCTTAGTGAAGCTGGTGCCCGACTGTTAGATCCATCAGGTAACTTGGAATCCAATATTCCACTTTGCCCTCCGGAAGGCGATGCTGGAACAGGCATGGTTGCTACGAATAGTGTCCAAAAACGTACGGGTAACATTTCCGTAGGTACATCGATTTTTGCCATGATTGTATTAGAAAAAAACCTATCTAGGGTATACCCTGAGATTGACATCGTGACTACACCTGATGGCAATCCTGTGGCTATGGTTCTTGCGAATAACTGCTCCAGCGATATTAATGCCTGGGTCGACTTGTTCCGTGAGTTTTATGAGGCGATGGGACAGAAGCCCGATATGAACCAGTTATTCAGTGTGTTGTTCAATGAAGCACTGAAAGCTGACGCTGATGGCGGTGGCTTACTGAGCTATGGCTACTATTCAGGCGAGAACATTACAGGAATTGCAAAAGGTCGTCCATTGTTCGTACGTTCTCCAGAGAGCCGCTTCAATCTGGCAAACTTTATGAGAGTCCATCTGTTTGCTGGGTTTGCTGCACTAAGGCTCGGGCTGGATATTCTCACACAGAAGGAGCACGTAACGATTGAGCACATTTGGGCGCATGGCGGATTGTTCAAAACCCCACTAGTCGCTCAAAAAATGTGCGCAACCGCACTGAATATTCCCGTGTCGGTCATGTCTACCGCTGGTGAAGGTGGCGCATGGGGAATGGCTATTTTGGCTTCCTACATGGTTAATAAGCAGCAACACGAGGGTTTGGCGGAGTACCTTACTACTAAGGTGTTTATTGATGCAGAAGGACAAGAGATTTCTCCAAATAGCGCGGATGTGAATGGATTTGCCTTGTTCATGGAGCGTTACACAGAAGGACTGGCCATTGAGCAGTCAGCGGTAGATCATTTCGTGGAAAATGGGAAAAAAGCCTGAGATGTAATCATATTTCTTGAACAGAGGAAATTGGAACGAAGCCCGTTGCCTACACTATGATGCCCTGTTATAATTTCGATATATCTATCGTATTGGGGGTTATGACGTGGCAATATGGATAATGCCGGATTGCTCGTTCGCTAGAAAGCCTTACGCAAAGCCTGAATAGGGGCGGACTTTGTGTAGGGCGCGACAAAAATGAGATTGTTGCCCTGGAATCTACATTAACATAATGTTACATCCCGCAGGCTTTGCACCTTATTTGTTCTTCCAATAAAAATAAGGGGCTGAACGCCATGCAAACACCATTTATTCAGAATCATCAATTTAATTATATTCAAAAACAAGCTGATTTCCTGCTCAAAACGCTACGCTCGGTTGCGGATCCAAAAGTATTGGAAACCGTCCGTTATACGGTTGGCACAAATGCGGTGAGCATCTTCGATGAACTCACTCTGGAGCAGAAGCAACTGCTGGAGCAGTTATCCACGTATGAGACGACACATGAATTGCAGACGCATCTAAACCAGCTCGAATCATATCTGATTCCATATCCGCAAGTATCGGCAAAGCAGATCCAAAAGCTGTTTCCAAAGGCCAAAAAGCTCAAAGTGCCGGATCTGGAGTTAGTCGATTACGCACACACAACCTATCTGAGATGGACTGACATTGCGACGAGCCGTTTGTTCATCGTGTACCCGCACGAAGGCAGATTCCTCGGTATTGAGGGACGGATTACACCCACGAACAAAAAAGGGTACTGCATGTTCTGTCATCGTCATCAGGAGCTGGGATTCTTCAACGTGAAGACCAAGGCTCATTCGCCGGATAACTTTTCTTCCATTGCCCAGTACGTATGCATGGATAACACAGCTTGCAACCATAGCATTACCGATATCACTATGTTGGAGAAGTTTCTTCTCTCGACAGTAAAATAATGAAAGACACACAGGCAGGGTCGCTCTTCGGAGCGACCTTTTTGCCGTGTTCAAGCGTAGTGATTCGCCATTGAACGTACCACTAAACTTCAGAATTCATATTCGGGTCATACATTTTTCTCATACGATCATGGAGTCGAAATATCGTTGGCATAGTTCAGTCCCAAGTGATGTGCATGGTTCAGCAGTGCCTCATAATGCTCAGGCTTGGATTCCAACGTTTCATATAAAAACTCAACCCTCGATTGGGACACGCCGCAGTAATCGGCAATCCCCACATTGAGCAGGTTGGCGATCGATTGACCATAGTTGCGCTTATGCATCTGTTCTTCCGTCACACCCGAAAGAGAGATCCACAATATCTGCTGATGAGAGAGCTTGTTCGCGCCGTAGGCAAATCCGTTGTTCATGACACGATCCACATAACCTTTCAACATGGCTGGCAGATGCCACCACCAGAGAGGAAACACAAAAGCCACAGCATCGTGTTTCTTCAACCGCTCCATCTCCGTTTCAACCTCAGGCGAGAATACCTGATTTTCTTGGGTATAGTCTGGTTCGTCTATCTCACGAAGAATCGGGTCGAATCCAATCCCATGCAAATCCAATATCTCATAACCGTGACCGGCATCGGTAAGACCCTGTGCAAAACGTTGAGCTACCTGAAAGGTCAAGGAGTCTTTTCTTGGGTGGGATACTACAACGAGTACGTTCATCTTATCTTTCACTACCTTTCTGGATTGCAGTCTTGTAGCCATAAATCAGTGGCTGATGCTATTATAAACAGGTATGAAAACATCTGGAAGTACGCACTTTGATGTTCTATAGGAAGAATGAAGTGCTATAGGAACATTAAAGTACCCTAAATGGATGCCTCGAAATAGGCTCAAATAATAGAAAAAAGAGCAGTAAAAAGATTATATTTTCACTTGGGATACAGCCTATTTATGGAGGGGTTCAGAATGACAGAACATGGAGAAACGAGTGCTCCAAAAAAATATAAAGTAGGCGTGGAAGCGGCCTTGGAAGTAATGGGTGGGAAGTGGAAGCCTTTGATTATTTATCATTTGATGACAGGACGTAAACGCACGTCGGAGCTTCGAAGATTGATACCGGACATTACACAGAAGATGCTGACAACACAGCTCAGAGGACTTGAAAAGGATGAGATCATACAGCGCAAGGTATATTCAGAGGTACCTCCCAAAGTGGAATATGAGTTAACGGACTACGGCTGGGGACTCAAGCCCGCCCTGGATCATTTATGTTATTGGGGAGAAGAGCATCTGGACAAAATCCACGGGGATAAATTTAAAGTATTGGAGGATTTCGATTCTCAGGAAAGTTGAAGAGAGGGGCACGAGAAGGTGGATGGTGCAGAGCACGTGAAACAGGCAGTTCCCATTCGTTGTGAAGGCGTGGCTGTAGTTCTGTTGAAGAAAAGCCTCGATCAATACCGTGTACTGATGCTGAAGCGGGCTGGTCGTATGTTGCATAACGAGTGGTGTTATGTTGGCGGCGGGATAGAAAAGGGCGAGAAGGCATGGGAAGCTGCACTTAGAGAAGTTCACGAGGAAACAGGTATTACGGAAGTCCGGTTGTATTCTGCCAATCAATTCGAACAATATTATTCACCCATGGGGGAGTATATCTATACCGCTCCCGTATTCGTAGGATATGTGGATGAAAGCCAGGTTGTCCGGTTAAATCATGAACATACCGAGTACCAATGGATGACGTTTGACGAAGCCAAAGAAAATGCGGCATTGCCTGGGATAGATAACATTTTGGATTTTGTTGAAAAGCATTTTGCCAGAAAAGCCCCTTCCGAGTGGCTTCGGATTAATGAAGAGAATAATTAGGAGGTGGAACTCATCACATACAAGACGATTTATCCAAGAGCATGGTTGAGCCTATTATGTATGTTGGTCATTGAAGCTATGTTTTTCAGAAATATTATTTATGATGAAAATGGTATTATGAAGTACTTCCTGATCGTTATATTGACCTTTATTCTCGGTTATATCGTTTTTCTGCTCTGGCGTTTGTTTTTCACTAAACCCAGTATTACGCTGGAAAGCGATCATGTGATTTCTATGAGAAATCAGAGATATGATGCATCTCAGATTGAGTGTATTTATATGAATTACAGACGGATTGGCATCAAACTCTATGGTAAACGGTTAGTACCGATGGATCTATGTTTTTATTTTCAACGAGGTCAGGAGTCCGCAGGCGTAGAAGCTGTGCATGAATGGGCGGCGCGAAACGACAAAGAGATCAAACATAAATTTTTTCAAACCGTGGGGTAGACCAGTACGTCTGTTGAGTATAAGGAATCGTTGGGGCTGAAGATTTTGGAGGAGTAGCGATGCAAACAATAGAGCAATTTCTAACGAGATCGATCTGAAGTGGTCGAGGTGTTAGGCTTTACGAGATCTGTTATCGCTAACACGATTATTGACGTAGATTTCTAAAAACCAGTAGGAGAGGTGCTTATGAGATATCTAACGAAAGAATGGTATGAGCTGTGTCAACAGACACATCTTCATTTTGGTTTAAGAGTACATAACGGAGCTAACGAGTCAGATGAGAATCTATTTTTAAGGCTGTATAAAAGAAAGGAAAAAGCACATGTGAAGCAGGAGCGAGAGCTATATAACTTGGACCCACGTTTCATGCTGGAGCATGATGGACAGGTGCTTACTCGTGTAGACAAAGCTTTCGGTGAGGAAGAAGTGACAGAAGAGGATCAGATCGTTTATCACATGCCTCCGGAAGAACGAGCGCATATCGAGAAACTCATTGCAGAATATGATGTGCGCCCTCCTTTTGATGAGAAGAAATGTAAGGAAGAGTACAAAGAATCGATAGAGTGGAATTTTCAATACAAGGCGGAGAATTTGCCACAGGAAATCGTTGAACAAATTGCGGATATTCGTGTCTTTACGTTGGGTTATTGCACGAGAGAAGTTATGCTCCAGCTGAATAAACAGAGTGCAGAGAATAGAAGAGAAATGGAACGCATATCGAAAGAATTTAGAGAAGTGATGACGGCACAGGATATTTCCGATGAAATACATAATCGGGTTCAATATCATGATTGTACGGTAACGGAATTACTGACGGGTGATGAGGTCGTCATTCGTTTTGACACTCGTGGGGGCTTCACCAACATAAATAAACTTACGCTGGTTGCACCCGAAATCATCAAGCAAGACGGTGGGGTTGTAGGCAGTTACTGGCTGTATCAAGAGCTGTATCGAATCGATAACGGATATGAGCTTCATGTTCTATTTGATGGAGAGAATATGCCTGAGCTGATTGTCCGCTGTACTGATATCCTCGTAGAGGAAGAATGAGAGAGCCTAAGGGGAAGAACATGGAGGAAATATAGTGAAAATTAGCACGATAGAAACCAAGTTAGCTTCAAGATACGATGAGTTTGATCCTGAACAGGATGGGAATAAAAATACGAGATTTGCTGACATCATTATTGATGGTACATCGCTCTATCAAAGGCTGAAAAAACATGATTTGGTACCTTGTCTCGGATGGGGAAGCGATGAATATCAAAGGCTTCTTATTGATTATTTTTTACTTAAGAAACCACATGAATCCATGTATTATAGATATCCCATTTTAGTGTGTCCTTGGTGTGGGGATGAAGAGTGTGGATTTATTTCTGTAAAGATTGATAGGGAAGAGGATATTGTGATCTGGAGAGATTTCATATTGAACGACAAGAACTTACAGGTAGGCCCGTTTTATTTTGGTTGGGAAAATTATAAACAGGCCATCGAAAATACTTTTGGTACGGCAGGAATTCAGTAAGGAAAAAAAGGGGGATGGAGAAAATAGAGATGGAATGGACCACCAGTACGTTTGGTTATTTATCTACTCCTGTATTTGTCGTGGGTATTGCATGTTACTTCTTTCCTGATTTTCTATACAAAATATTTGTTCTGATAAGATATCAAGAAATAAAACCTAATCACGAGTTTGAAGATAACCCACCTAATAGTGATATCCCTAAACATATCGAAATAATATTAAAAGTACTAGGTACCATAATGGTTATACTAGGGATCATATGGTTTTGGTTTTCGAAAGAGTTTTATGACTTATTATTTTGACAGCAAGGAGTTGAACACCATTTTGGAGTTTTATGGAGCTTTAGTAGTATCACTTATATGTTTAATTGTCGTTCTTATCTTTGCAGCAATTGTACGTTATGCGATAGATTCATCCAAAACATCGAAAAAGCTGGATGTATTAATCAAAGAAGTACACTATCTGAAAACTGAAATTAAAAAATTGCAACACCATAAGCAACAAGATGGTGGTAAGCATATTATTGATGAGAAAGTATAGATGAACGACAAGACTTGAAATTTTTCTAAGAAGGGAACAGACCATGATGAAACCACAGGGAAACGTACAAGCTGTTTTTATAGACAGAGATGGAACAATTGGTGGTACAGGTCATTTTATTCATCCGAGAGATTTCAGGTTATACCCCAATGCTCAAGAAGCAATTATGCATTTAAAACGAGAAGGAATTATGGTACTGGCTTTTACGAATCAATATCGAATCTCACGTGGAGAAGCGAGTGTTGAGGATTTTGAAGAGCAATTTCGCGAGTACGGATTCGATCACTCCTATATATGTCCGCATGAGCAAGAATGCAGTTGCAGAAAGCCTAAAATCGGAATGTTATTACAGGCATCAGAGGAACTCGGTCTGGATTTATCCAAATGTATCGTTATTGGAGATGTAGGAGATACAGACATGCTTGCTGCCCATGCCGTAGGAGCGACCAAGATCATGGTGAGAACAGGCTGGGGGGAATCTTCATTAACCAAATTCAGAGACAAATGGACGGAGACCGAACCTGATTATATCGCAGAAGATATTTGGGATGCCGTACAATGGATCATTCATGGAAGGGAATTCAGAGAATAAAAGACAGGAGGTACCTGTGTATGGGCATGTCAGACTATTACAAAAACCTGAGGGACAAGATCGGCAACGAGCTTGTTTTTATGCCGGGTGTAGCTGGGATTATCCGAAATGAACAAGGGAAGATCCTGTTCGGTCGTAAACATAACGAATCAACCTGGGGGCTGATTGCTGGAGCAATCGAGCTTGGTGAGACACCGGCGCAAGCGATAGTAAGAGAGGTACTGGAAGAGACAGGTCTAGTTGTTGAACCGGAGAAGATTATCGGAATATACGGGGGTGAAGCCAGACGGTTTACATACAGCAATGGTCATCAGGTTGAATATTTGACTATCGTATTTGAATGCGGGATCAGATCCGGACAACTTTCTCCCGATAATGAGGAGATGAAGGATTTGCAGTTTTTCCCGGAGGATCAGCTTCCACCCATGGCAAACCAGTACCCAGATTATATTTTTAGTTCCAACCAAGAGGAACGGGCGCATTTTGAAAGATAATCCATTGAACCTGTATCGAAATAAAATAGAAATGATCGATATGGAGTGGACCAGCAGTACATTTGGTTATATATCAATCCCGGTGTTTCTCATGGGTGTAATCGTTTATTTTTTTTCAGATATTCTATATAAGTGTTTCGTCCTCTTGAGATACAGACGTATTAAACCCAATTGGGAATTTGAAGACAATCCACCGAGCAGTGAGATTCCAAGATGGGTAGAAGTGCTATTAAAAGTAATTGGAAGTATTATGATGATGTTGGGGATTTTATGGTTTTGGTTTTCGGAAGAATTTTACGATTTTTGGTTTTGAGAAATGAGTGAGAATAACCCTAAAGGAAGAGTGGTCTTGAGAAGTTCAAAATACACACCGTATTATAGTTACATTGGCATTGTTTTATTTATCCTAACCCTAGTAGTAAATTTAAGTTTTAGATTTAGAGTGTCTTCGGATGAGGGCGTACTCTTTTTATTGTCTGTTTCAAATGCTGGATTATTGCTGTTTACTTTGGGATGGGGAGTATTCGGAATTATAGAGGTATATTTAATATTGAAAACAAAGACTAGACTTAAATCCCGATTACATTATGGTAAGATCAGTACAGAAGAGTATATGATTAATCAGAGAAATTTTACATTCAGTTTCGTTGTAAGTATAAGTTATCTGGTTTTGATTTTAATTCAAATTGGATACGTCATTATACATTGGGACGAGATTAATGTTTAAGAAGAAATGTAATGACTTGTATTAAAGTTTTGCTCTATTGAGCTAAGAGCAGTAGAACAAACTATGCCTACAGGAGAGAATTAAAATTAATTATCAATGGCAAATCAAAAATGTACTAGATGAATGGACATGCCCATCCGAAATTGGAAAGGTAATTAAGGGGAATGTATTCGCTTTTGAACAATATCTTATCGTTGAAAATGCGTACATAGATACAATCATGGCGTTTCTAAAGGAAGCAGGACAGCAGACTCTACGGGCTATTCAAGTATCGGATCGATCGATCTCACAAGAAGATAAACGATCTGTGTTATATGAAGAAGAATTTAGCGACATCGGTATTAAGGAAGATATGACGTATAGCATTATTGAAATTCGCACGATATGTAAGATGATATTAAGAAATTATGCTGACTGTCAATTGTATGCCAAAGATCATTTTTTTGTGCATTTTGGTTGGGACTATTATATGTTCATCGGTAGTAGTCATGATTCATATCAGGCCATTAAATTTGCTGAAAGTAAAAACTTATTCGTTGAAGAATGTACTTCACCCTATTATTTTGAGGAATCTGATGTAACAAGATCGGTTGAATGGAGTGAAGTGGGCGCAGATGTTCCAGTCATTATTGGTGAAGAGGAAGTTCAACATGTTTCATTAGAGGAATACCGCGAGGTATTTGGTTTATCAGAAGAGCATCCTGTTTTTGGATATTTTAGAATAATGCAAGATCATCAAGATTTCTTTCAATCCAAGTTAAAGCATAAGTTGGATTTCACTAAATATAGGTATGGACTATGTGCTAGATGTTAATGCGAATAAGCCGCTTTGCTAACGTGCAATCGATAGTTGAATCCAAGAAGGCATAGCATCGGTAACTAATATTCAAGTATTGGGCTTTACCTTCGCTAATGATGATGTTCTTTTTCACATAGAGGGGGTTAGCGCTGAGATTTATAGTGAAGGTATTCGTAAGAATGAAGTTCAAGTGATGGCAGTAACTAGGAAATCTGAAGTTGCAGAATTAATAGAACGATTAAGCAAAATCAAACCAAGCAATCATTCACTGCCACTAGACGGAAATTATATAATCTTTTCAATTCTCAATAGTCATCAAGTTGAATACGTAGCGCTCGTATTTGAATGCAGGATCTGTAATTTTCCCCTGTACATCATCTTCCACCTCACGCCAAAAAGCATCCAGATTATGTGTTCAGTTTCAAACAGGAAGAGAGGGAGCATTTTGTTGAATAATCAAATGGGGAGTTTAAGAAGACCTTATAATTTGGATGAGAAGAATAGTTCGAACAGCCATAATTCATGGATGACCTCAGACAAGCACCATGGTGACTTACTTGCCAGTAAAGAACTTATCTATGACAAGTGTGGCTTTGTATGCTCACAACCACATGAAGAAGCACAAAATGCTGAATATGGTGCATATGTGTTCACCATAAATGCTCTCTCCATTCGATTTCGCGTCGCCAAAACCACGCCAACCAAGATCGGACAATTTGTTACCCTATGGCAGCGGAGTGAGGATGGAACGACACAGCCATATGATGGATCAGATCCAGCAGATGTGTATGTCATTAGTACACGCGCAGGTAGCCACTTTGGGCAATTTGTATTTCCGAGGCATGTATTGTTACAGCGAGATATCATATCGGACCAAGGCAAAGGTGGCAAGCGCGCCATACGTGTATATCCGCCTTGGGACAAGCCAACAAGTAAACAGGCTCTAAAAACGCAACAATGGCAACTGGAGTACTTTTTGGAAGTACCTTTTACTGAACCATTGAACTGTGATCAAGCCCAGGCACTTATGATAAACCATTATAATCACCTATGATTTAGGAGTGTGGTCATGATCGTATTAACGTCAGCAATAGCATTTACCTTCCTGATCCTAATCGTGATTCTCTTTCAAGTTGCTTTAGCGGTAGGTGTGCCGTGGGGCGAGTATGCTATGGGTGGGAAGTTTCCCGGGAAATACCCCATCTCCATGCGTTTTGCCTGCATAGTTCAGATTGCGATTTTGGCATTCATGGGTATCATTGTTCTGAGTAAAGCAGGGTTGTTTTGGCCTCAGTGGTCTGTTTTTGCAGAGACAGCAATCTGGTTTATCGTCGCGTATTTAGTACTTGGGACGATTTTGAATCTGATTACGAGAAGTGTTTGGGAACACAGATTGAAAGAGGTGATTCCATTGGTAAATCCATAAACGGAGAAAAATCCATGTATTAGCTTGAATAAGCATGCGGTTTTTCTCTGCCTATGATATGAAAATAATCATATAGAGGAGAAGAATTGACATGTTAAAACAATTAAGCGATTCCATTTATTATATGTCCAACGATAATGATAGAGAAAGACCGGTACTAGGCTTGGTGTGTGGGGAAAAACATAGTCTGGTGATCGATGGTGGAAATTCGGTTCAACATGCCAGAGATTTTATCGAGGAAATTCGATGCTTAGATGTGCCGCCCATTCAGTATGTGGTTATTACTCATGCGCATTGGGATCATTTTTTGGGAATGAATGAATTCGGTGCGACGATCATCGTTAATCGTTTAACTAATAAGCGCTTGAATGAATGGAGAGATTATTCATTTGATGATGCTACACTATGTAAGTATGTAGAGGCCAAAAAGATTAGTGCACACTGTATGGCGGTTATACAGAATGAGATACCTGAAAGGGAGTCTTTTGTGTTGGGTAGATCGGGTATCGTCTTTGAACAATACCTCCAGATCGATCTAGGAAACAAGGTCTGCATGCTGGATCAGATTCGAAGTACGCATACGGACGATTCAACCATTGTATATATTCCGGATGAAAAGACAATTTTCCTTGGAGACAGTCCGTATTCTACAACGACTCGTTCGTTATTTCATTATAAGCAGGATTTGTTATTACCGATGATACAGGATATCGAGCGATATGATGCGGAGCACTTCTTGTTAGGGCACGAGTCCATATGTGATTCTGAAGAGATGAAAATATTCTTCGAACAGCTAATCGCTTGCAGTAAATCAGTGAAAACTGCATCCTTGGAGGAGGCCATAAGTTTGTTTGAAAGAGAACAGCGGCGTGTTCCGGTGGGGGATGAGCTCTTTTTTCTAAAAGCAATGGTTAATGATCGAATCTTGCAGGTCCAAAAAGATTAGATAGTCCTTATATTGTTATCACAGTAATGGTTTAGGCAGGCAGCTGGCTATATAGTCAGCTGTTTTTTTATAGCGGCTCATCTTTGAAGAGCTAACGGACTTAATGAGGTAAACTATAGTGAATATGTATTGCTTTTATAGGGAGGAGAGATCGCTTAATGACAAATTCCTACGAGATACCCCATTTGCTGAAAGAAATCATCACATGGGAGGAAGAGATTAAACAGGAAGTTCCTTATTTGGAGACACCAACAGGTTATTTTCTACAATTTGATCCACATGATAATGGCGGGTATATGAGTTCTCCAGTTGACGCAATCATGTTTGCACGTACCGGAATGGGTGGTATTCATTTCTCCTTCTTGACTGATTTTGGAAATGTTACTGATTTGAGTGTAGTGCCTATTGTTCGGGTTGATCCCATGGCTTTTGGAAGTTATGCGAGGATTGTAGCTAGAAATATTAGAGATTTTTTTGCCTTTGGATTCTCGGGACATGAGGGACTTCTGTTGAATGAATTTGAATCGAAACAACAATATTTGGACTACGTTAAGGAGCAAGAGGACAACACGAGCGAAAGTGAGTATTTTGACAAGAAAAAGTGGGACCGAGAACAAGAGAAGGTGAGAGATTTGGCTGTGCAACGTTTTGGATTTCAGCTTATCCATGACGGATACTCCTATAGTAAGGAAGTTCGGCAAACAAGGCGAAATGAAGTTATTTTAGATACCTTAGATGGTCTTGGTGTTGGAGTGGGAGATGCATTGGTGGATTACTCCAAGAGAGTAGTTCCTCATCCGTGGCATGAGAAGGAAATTTCGTATGATCAAGATGAACAGCTTATATCCTATATCTCCAGTGCAGAGCAGGTAGGACTGTTTAGTTTATTACGAGATGTTCAGGCACAAGGATTCGATAATAGTGATGTGTTTCGAGCGATCCACAACCGATTTGTTTCGCTTGGATTGTCTGTGGAGGAACAAATGCTGGCACGTTATTTACACAAGTTATATTGAATGTAAAATATAATTTTGGTGGCAGGCAGCCGGTTTGCAGAGAAGTACTTACTAAATAAATAACAGGGCAGAGCTCCATCTTACGGAGCTTTGCCCTGTTTTCGTTTGCACTATCAGTAACGTGGAATTAATTAATGGTGATGATGCGCATGGGCATCTGGTGCGTCGCCTTTGACGGTACATAATACCGAGGTGTCATGCAGATGTTTTTCGGACTCTACTTGGAGCGTCACATGTTTGATTTCTTTATGTTCCAGCATATGTTCAATCTTCTGAACCAGGATCTCGGATGCATAGACATCCATCGTTCCATCCACCACGATATGAGCGGTCAGCGCGTTCAAGTTACTGGTGATGGACCAGACATGCACATCATGAACACCTTTGACGCCATCGACTTGTTTGATGGTCTGCACCAGTTCATTCACATCGACATTGGCTGGAGTGCCTTCCATCAAAATATGCAGGGATGATTTGGTGACATAGAAACCACTTCGTAATACCAACGCCGCGACAATTACACTTGCAAGTGGATCGGCCCAACCCCAGCCAAAGAACATCATGAGCAGGGCTGCCGCAATGGCCCCAACCGATCCCAGCATGTCGCTAATGACATGGAGATAAGCACCGCGCATATTCAGATTATTTTCCGTATCACTACCTCGCATCATGATCCAGGCCACCAGAATATTGATGAGCAACCCAATGACGCTGATGATCAACATGCCTACGGTTGCGACTTCTGGCGGGTTGATGAAACGCCCAATCGCTTCGTAGAAAATGTAGAGTGCAATGGCGATTAACGTAATTCCGTTTAACGTAGCGGCCAAAATTTCAAATCTTCTGTATCCGTACGTTTTGCCAGTATTCACCGCTTTTTCACCAAAGGTGAACGCCAGCAAAGCGATCCCGAGCGCAATGGAATCGGACAACATATGACCTGCATCCGAGATAAGCGCGAGACTGTTGGTGATGAATCCACCAATGGCTTCAACGATCATATAGATGGTAATAATAATGAAGGAAAACAACAGGACTTTCTTGTTATTGGTGGTGTGAGCGTGGTTGTGTCCATGATCTTGCCCATGGTTATGACTGTGATGATGTCCGGACATATAAATCCTCTCCTTTGGAGCCTTGCTCCGTTATGTAATATGATTTCTAGTGTGGAATATAGATGATTTTTGGCAATGTGTGATCATCTACAAATGAATATATGAGCGTTCGTTCATATGTTATGGATTTATTATAGTTCTGCCTCTTAGTAGTGTCAACCAGATTTAAGAAAATATAAACATGTCCAGGGTGTCTCCATGCATGTGCTGGCGAATAAGATTGCTTTTATGCTACCATCTGTGCAGGATCAAAGTGAGATATACTCGCTACATAGAAGGGCGGACAACGATATGAAACATCTGCTGCTGGCAGACGATGATGCCAATATTCGAGCACTCCTGCGGCATGTCATGACTAAAGAAGGGTATCGGGTCCATGAAGCGCAGGATGGATTGGCAGCGGTCAAACTGATGCAAGAAACGCCGATCGATCTGGCGATCCTCGATGTGATGATGCCCGGCATGGACGGACTGGAGTTATGTGATTACATTCGGCAGCACTACGATATTCCAATTATGTTGCTGACGGCACGAGATCAGCTATCTGACAAGAGAGATGGTTATTTGAAAGGAACAGATGAATATGTGACCAAGCCATTTGAACCGGAAGAATTAGTCTACCGGGTAAAGGCGTTATTTCGTCGGTACCATCGCACATCCAGCGATATTATCCGTATGAACCGGATCGTCATTGACCGTAACAATGTGGAGGTTACCGATGGGCAATCCATTCTCTTTTTACCGATGAAAGAATTTGAATTACTCTCACAGCTTGCCCAGTTTCCAGGCCGTTTGTTCTCGCGGGATGAGCTCATTCGGCTCGTTTGGGGAGCAGACTACGAAGGAGATGACCGTACCGTTGATGTACATATCAAGCGATTGCGTGATCGTTTTGCCGATTATACGGACGATTTCATCATCCAGACTGTGCGGGGTATTGGTTACAAGATGGAGGTGAAAGCACCTTGAGGACCTTGTACGTCCGGGTATTCCTCATTACAATTGCCGTGATTATGGTCAGCGGCATGCTTGGTTTTCTTTTGTCCAACATCTACTATCATACAAAGCTCAAGGATTTCAATGATGAGAAGCTGGTGGGCATCGCGATGCAAATGAAGCAATTTGTGGAACAGCAACCCGGTACAATGGAGGATTATCTGAACAATGCTGCCGCACTCGGGTACGAAATCTATGTGACGGATGGAAAAGGCAACGACCAATTCTACGGCCGCGAATTCCGTGAGAAAGATCTGGACAAGCAAGTTGTAGAACTGGTGTTGAATGGTGAGGTATACCATGGCGTCGCCCAGTTTCCAAGCAAACCGTTCATTACCGGCTTCTTTGATAATCAATTAAGCAATACCGTGGGTGTTCATCTACAGCTAGGCAATGCGAATTACGCCCTCTTTATGCGTCCGGATGTAATTCTGCAATTCGGTGAGCTGCGGATCTTTTTTGCGCTGATTGGAGCATTGACGATAGGTATTAGTATCCTGATCTTTCTGATCAGTACCCGCTATCTGGTCAATCCGATTGAACGTCTGTCCGAGGCAACCAAACGGATTGCGCAAGGAAAATATAATCTGAAATTGCCTACCGCAAGGCGGGATGAGATTGGACAGCTGGCCCAGCATTTCATGACCATGAGTCGTGAATTGGAAAGGGTAGATCAGGCGCGACAGCAGTTTGTATCGAATGTATCGCATGAGATTCAATCACCGCTGACCTCGATTCAGGGTTTTGCCCAATTGGTGGCGGATCGGGATCTGCCTGAACAGGAACGGGAGCACTATGCATCAATCATAGAGGAGGAGAGTCGTCATCTCTCTTTGCTCAGCAAACAACTGCTTCTCCTGTCTTCCCTTGAACAAGGCAACGAAGATCTGTCCAAAGTAAAGTTCTCTCTGCGAGATCAATTCCGGCAAGCCGTTCAGGTGCTGCAATGGCAATTAGAAGAAAAAGAACTGTTGCTTCGGATTTCGGTACCCGAATCCATCCAGCTGGTTGGCAATGAAGTGTTGCTCATGCAAGTTTGGATGAATCTACTGGGCAATGCGGTGAACCATCTACCACAGGGAAGAAGCATTGAGATTCATGCCGAGCAGACAGATAACCAGTGTGTGATTCAGATTCGGGATACAGGAGACGGAATTGCTGCGGAGCATCTGCCTTTCCTGTTCGATCGATTCTATCGGGTGGATCGTGCGCGGGAACGTTCTTCTGGACGAACCGGGCTTGGACTTGCCATTGTGCAGAAAATTATCCGAATTCATGACGGTACAATCGAGGTTTCCAGTTCGCCTGAGGGTACGGTCTTTATCGTGACACTTCCGCAGATGTAATCTGTTATTCATTTGCCGTTCATTTTCGCCTCCTATACTTGGATTATCAAGAGGGAGGTCACAGAACATGTACTTGGCTATTCGGGAAATGAGGTATGCCAAAGGGCGCTATGCCTTAATTGCTACAATCATGGTACTGGTTTCATTTCTGGTACTGTTTGTTACAGGTCTTGCACAGGGGCTGGCGTATGATAACGCAGCTTCGGTCAAAAATATGGCAGCAACCCACTTTGTGCTGGAGCAGGATTCGAATCATCGGTTCACCCGGTCACAAGTGGATCAGGATCAACTTAATCAAGCTCGCTCCGTGGTGGGGCAAGAGAACGCTGAGCCACTCGGTGTGAAAATGACAACCGTCAGTCCAACCGGCGACACAAAAAAGATCGATGTCACGCTGTTCATGGTTAATCCGGAGGGCTGGCTTGCTCCAACGGTGACTGAAGGGTCTCCGATTACGGATCAGACAAAAGGGCAGGTTGTGGTGGACCAAAAGTTGTCTGAATCTGGTGTCACGATTGGTACCGTTCTGGTCGATCAAGCTTCGGGAACGGAGTGGACCGTTGGTGGATTTGTACAAAATGAGTCCTTCAGTCACTCCCCAGTGGTGTTCCTGAATGAACAGGAATGGCTTACGCTTCAAGGAGGTTCACGAACTTCGCAAGGTTCAGCAGACACCAATGCCAATGCTCCGATATACAATGCTATTGCGATTAAGGATGGGGGCGATCAGGTAGACCGCCTGAGTGTTGCAATGCCTAATACGGAAGTCATCACAAAGTCGGATGCTGTATCGGCCATTCCTGGATATAAGGAAGAGCAGGGATCGTTGCTCATGATGATCGCTTTTCTATATGTCATCTCGGCGTTTGTGCTTGCGGTATTCTTCTATGTCATCACGATTCAGAAAACGAGTCAGTTCGGGATATTAAAAGCCATTGGAACGCGGAATGCTTATCTGGCGGGTAGTGTTTCGTTACAAGTCTTGGTTCTGTCGGTTGGCAGTCTGGTCATTAGCGTACTATTGGTTCGACTGTTCGAGTCCATTCTTCCTGCATCGATGCCGTTTCAATTAGGCTTGTCCACCCTCGCACTGACCTGTGTGTTATTCATACTCATGTCTGTGGCGGGTTCGTTATTCTCGGTGTGGAAGGTTACCAAAATTGATGCACTTGATGCGATTGGGAGGACAGCAGCATGAGAAACCGATTGGTATTACAGGGAATTACACAGACCTTTGAAGATGGCGGCAGCAAACGCACGATTCTGGACAAACTGGACCTTGAGGTTGCCGAAGGGGAACTTGTGGCCGTAATGGGGCCTTCCGGCTCGGGTAAAAGTACATTCCTGTCCATTGCTGGCGCACTTCTTGAACCTACGGAGGGGCAGGTTCTACTGGATGGGGCCTCGATTATGGGTAAAGGCAAACAGGAGATATCCGATATGCGGCTTCAGCAGCTCGGTTTTATTTTTCAAAGTGCTAACCTCATTCCGTATCTGAAAGTAGAAGAACAACTCATGGTGGTCGCAAAGCTCGCCGGAACGGAAAAAAACAAGGCGGAGAAGCGCGTTCATGAGCTATTAGACACGGTAGGCTTGACCCATCGGCGGAAGGCGTATGCGGAGAAGCTGTCTGGCGGGGAACGTCAGCGGGTCGCTATTGCACGGGCCTTGATGAACGATCCGGCTGTTCTGCTCGCGGATGAACCAACAGCCAGTCTGGATGCGGAACGTGGGCTGGATATTGTAGGCATGATTGCACGGCTCGTGAAAGAGCAGGGCAAGAGTGCAGTGATGGTTACGCATGATGAGCGGATTTTGCCGCTCTGTAGCCGGGTTCTTTTTTTGGAAAAGGGAAAGTTGGTACAGCATTAGAAGGAGAATGGTCTGAGAGTCTGGAGAGAACACTGATTCAAGGCTTAAGGGCAGAGAGCGTAAGAAGAGGGTCACGTACTCCCCGGTGGGAAGGTGGCCTTCTTTCTGTGTTTTCGACTATAATTGGAAGAATAGTGGAATTAGATAGAGAGGATCGGGTGCGGATGAGTAGCTTGAGTGCGGAACTATTTCCGGCGCTGAGTACGTCGATTCATTGGGGAATTATTGAGGCGGAGTTCAGATTGAACGACATCGTGGATGAAAAGCTGGTGAGTAATATTAGCATCATTCCGTTTGTCGGGGATCAATGTGTTGTCTTCCAACTGGATAATGGAGCCTGGGAGCTGCCTGGGGGGACGCTTGAAGCAGGTGAGCATTATATGGATGGGTTAAAACGTGAACTGATGGAGGAACTTGGGGCAGAAATGCGGTCCTATCAGATCTTTGGTCAATTCTATTGCACATCCAGTGCTTTGGAACCGTATCGACCGCATATCCCGCATCCCCATTTTGTACGAATCATTGGATATGGAGATGTTGAACTTGTCGGTGATCCGCTGAATCCGGAAGATGGCGAGCAGGTGGTTGCAGTTGAAGTAGTAGAGATTGATGAGGCGATCCGAAGATTCCAGGAACAGAACAGGCATGACATTGCAGAAATGTACAAACTGGCTCATATGCTACGAGAAGAAGCTAAATAGTATTTTTATAAATTAGAACAAGCATGATTTTGAACAAAAAAAGGTAACAACGTATTAAATAAACTTTGCCTTGGGAGTGATATCTAATGCAGGAACTTTTTAAGAAGATCATCAATACAGAAGTCAAACCCGTATTTGCCAAACACGGCTATTCCAAGAAAAATCTGAATTTCTACAAAGCGGATGGAAATCTCGCATACAAGTTCAACATTCAAAGAGCAAAGTATAACACCATTCGTCAAGTCCAGTTTTATGTTAATTGTGGTGTTCATTCCACCGAACTTGCGGAGTTGCATTCCGTTGGATTGAATGGAGACATATTGGAGTTCACATCTCATTTTACCTGCCGAATCAGAGAAATAGCCCCTGCCGCTCCGGCCCACTATACCTTAACGCCTGATATCGATCCAGACGCTTTATCGAAAGAACTGGTGTCACATATGGAAGAGGGCATTTCATTCCTACACTCGCTGACAGGGGCCAGAGATATAGTCCATTATTATATGGATAAGACAGCGCTACATTTAAGCGAAGTAACCTTCCGCTTCCTGCTAAAAGCCGGCGATACGGAAGAAGCCAAGCATTATTTACAGCAACTGCACGCCAAATACGGAGCCGAAAAGCGCTGGACGATATTAGAAAAGAAATATGCAGCCGTTTTTGCCGAGTACGGAATGTAAGTTATATGGTAAGAAAACAAGCCGAATTCATAACCTAATTTCAATTTGTTTGGAGCTGAATTTAACAATAATTAAAATTGCGATTCCTTCCAATAATATGTCTGAGATAAGGGTGTTAATTTGGAAGGACTATTAATCATGAATAATATACGGGTTCTACTTTATATAATGTGTGCTCAATAGTTGGACCGAGATCAGCATCCAATTGGTGAAATTTAATCCTGAAATATAGACTTTTTAGAAAGTTTTTTATATTATTTTTTTGCCTAAACGAGGGAAGAAATTCTGGGTCTTTCTCGACATCACCAAAACGTTCAATCTATTGCTTTATGTAAGTCTGACTAAGTATCTTTCTATTTAAGACACTAATGATGGATTTCACCATTCTTTCATCTTCCCCATCGGAGTATACGCAGTCTGTAACGGTTATCTTTTGATAAACTAGGTCGAGGATAGTTAAGAGATCCGTCTCATCTAGTTCGGTACATTGAGCTAAATCATCCAAAACATCTGCTGCGTGTGCTATGGCATGAGCCCAGCCTTTTACTTCGTCATATCCACGGTAATCACGCTCTTTTTGTACATTGTAGAATACGTTCTCTTTGATCTGATGAATGTGTTCTTTTGAGAGAAACGGTGATTCTCTATACCTGGATAAAAAGAGCGATATAACCAACATAGAGAAAGATCGAGTGAATACAGCGTCTGAATTTGTTTCTCCAAGTCTAAAATGCAAATGGTTTTCATCCAAGACTACGGGTAAGATTTGCTCTAGTTCGTACACAGTCAGAGCATGACCAGGAATCCAATTCGATAAGGTTGTGTAAATTAATTCATCACGTAGCTGGGCATCCAAAGAACCGATGTTATGTATCATTTCTTGTACTAATGGAAATATATCTGAAGGTGCTTGGTAGTCATTCTCTTTTATTAATAACAACTTGTCTTTTAATTCCATTCTACACACTCCTATGAGTAAACTATCATTCAGGTTGCCTTGGTTATATTATACAATTTATAAGGAGTGATGCCCACATGGCAAACGATAAAGGAGCACTCAGAACATGCGAACAAGGACATTTGTATTATAAAAAAAGTGATTGCCCAACCTGTCCGACGTGCGAAGCTGAACGTAAACCGACAGAGGGATTTCTAGCCTTATTGTCAGCTCCCGCCAGACGGGCCTTGGAGAATGAAGGCATCACAACACTACTGCAACTTGCGGAGTACAAGGAGAAAGAGATCCTGAAGCTGCACGGAATCGGGCCATCTGCCATGCCTAAACTGCGAAACGCATTGGAAGAAGAGGGATTGTCATTTAAGAAATGACCCTCTTCACTCCTGTCATTTAATCCACAACGGAAGTAATCTCCTTCATCGTTACCTGATAAAACAAGTAACCTGTGCCTTGACACTCGTAGTACAATAAGGAAGTTGTGTAAAATTCTATATGAGAGGAGGACGGAGAGATCGCTATAAGGAGAGTGTGAAAATACATACAACGCACGTGAAGTAAAGGGATAGAAGCACCCGTAGATTCGATTGGCATTATTACTATTACGAGGAAGACTCATCTCAGAAAAACAAAACTGCATAAGGAAGTGTTACGAGGTGGAACCACATATTGAAGAGCAAAAAACAGACTACCGTCCACTAGGTGTGTCGGGATTGGGTGGTTGGCTGATTCTCATCCAGATTGGATTATTTGTTACGGTAATTCTACTTGCAGTGCAATTATTTCAGCAGATAATACCCACATTCACAACTGAGACTTGGGAAATGCTAACTTCCAAACAATCAGACTATTATCACCCATTATGGGGTCCAGTACTTATTTTTGAGATGGTGTACAATACGCTGTTTTTATTATTCAGTGTATATACAATTTTTGTGTTTTATAGCAAGAAAGCAATATTACCCCGTCTGATGATCATCTTCTATGGTCTCAGTCTGATTGTAGGTATTATTGATTACCTATTATTGCTCCAGATTCCGTTAGCAAAAGAATTGGAAGATGGAAGCTCGATCAGAGAAATTGCTAAATCTGTCATCACTTGTGCCATTTGGATTCCTTATTTTATCAAATCCGAGCGAGTTCATAACACATTTGTAAGATAAATGGTAAGCAGGAAATGCCCGATCTTGGATAGAAGCTATCTGAGGTCGGGTTTATTTGATACATATTAAGGAGATGACACATGGGGTTTAGGATGGAATACGGAGACACCAATTTTATTGCATTAGTCAACGCGGATCAATACAAGACGTACGTAAGTGAAGACTGGGAGCTGGATATGCTGTTAAACCATTTTGTTCAGGAGATGCAGATTGGAAACATATTAGTTCTCCAAATGACTAATGAAGGTGTTGAGCATTCATGGACAACGGAGTTTACTTTTGAAAATAATATAGACGTTGAAAGCTGCTATAGAAGAGCTAAAGGATACATCCAGGTTACTGATAATCAGTTATATCTGGTGGACTACACCTGTCTGACCATGGCAGCTCAATTTGAAGATTGTATCGTACCAGACGATAATTGCGCCAGATATAGAATTGAGTTACAAAACGGAACGTATCAGGTAGAAATCATTCAGTATTATAATCCAGATATTGGAGAGTACGTTGGAATAAAGGAAGCAGAACTTATTATGGATTTTAAGAAAGTAACTGAGCTTGGAAAAAATGAGGATAAAGTGATCTGGTGCAGTTATATGTAGATGGAATGGGTGAACCACGGATGCTCTTGAGTATTTATTTTGAAGAAGACAAAGATCTGCTTACATGGGAAGCGGAGAGTGAAGGATAAAAATAAACGAATATACTAAAGAGAAGATGGAGGCGATGACATGAGCGATAAACCAATCGAACTGTTGCAACGTTTAAAATCTTTATCCGGCCCATTTCCAACGTGGGATATGGGGCAGTTACCGGATCGGCCGGGGAAGTTATTTTTGGAGTGGTTGAGATTGGCGGTTGAGAACGAAGTGAAAGAACCTCATGCTATGACAATATCCACCGTGGATCAAGACGGTTATCCTGATGCGCGGGTGTTGATTTTGAAGAACGTAATCGACGAAACGTTCTATTTTGCTTCCAGTTCGGAGAGTCGAAAAGGGCAGCAGTTGAAGGAAAATTCTCATGTCGCTCTGACATTCTACTGGCCTTCACTTGGAAGACAGATTCGGATAAGGGGAATTGCCGAGGATCGGGGAGATGAAGCGGGTGCTGATGATTTCCGCAAACGTTCAGCTGGAGCAAGAGCAGTTGCTATGACAGGACATCAGAGTGAGGTTTTGGATAGCGAGGAAGTGTTGGATAGTTCCATTGAAGCTCAGAAGGAAAAGATAAGACTTGACCCCGGTGTCGTTACACCTAATTGGCGTTTATATGCCGTGAATGCACAAGAGGTGGAGTTTTGGCAGGGAGATCCAGAGCGCAAGCATGTACGAGTCCAATATGTGATGCAAGATGGGCAGTGGAAGTCACTCAGATTGTGGCCTTGATTGTACAACAGATGAGTCAGGCAATATGAAGCGAGCTGCTGTGTGTTTCTTTTTCCTAACAATCTGAGGGAGGATAAATCTATGAAAACGATTGAAAGTTTCTTCGAACCATTTCCCATGTTGGAAACCGAACGGACGTTACTCCGACCTCTTACCTATGATGATCTGGAGGATATGTACAGTTACTGCGTTGTACCTGCTGTATCGGAGTTCACGACCTGGGACGCGCATCAGAGCAAAGAAGACACTAAAGCTTTTTTAGATTTTGTCATGAGTCGCTATGAAACGGATCTAATAGGCCCATGGGGGATTGAAGATAAACACACTAAGAGGCTGATTGGTAGTTGTAACTATCTAGGGTGTGACAGCGATAACAGGAGAGTTGAACTGGGATATGTGTTATCTAATCAATTTTGGAATCAGGGCTACATGACCGAGGTAGTGAAACGAATCATCCAATTTGGATTTGATGAAGTGGGGCTCGAGCGAATCCAGGCCAGATGTTTAGTGGAAAACACAGGTTCTGCCAAGGTCATGGAGAAGGCAGGCATGCAATTCGAAGGTGTGCTGAGGAAATACATGAAGGTGAAAAATGAGCTTCAAGATCTGAAGATGTATGCTATCGTAAAAGAAGACTTCTACTCGTGTTAAATAAAGAACGTGTTATTGAAAAGTCGTGTGTCATTTATCATGCTGGCGAGCCATAGATTTTCCTATAATCCTAAATTTATCAGTGATACACAATAAAAGCAGAAGTAAGAAATAGCTTGAATTGCTACATCAAAAGGTCAAGGTATCATATTTTATATTGTCTAATTCAATAATTATATGCCTAGCTTTGGCCCATTCCTGATCGTTGAGGATATGGGTTTTATTTTTGTTTTCAGCAAGCAACGTACATAATGTCATATCTTGAACCTGATGCTTTCCGCTATAATCTTCAAGTTATTAAAACATGGATTGAATGAAGGAACCAGGAGGTACAACGAATTGACGACCAAAAACAGATATAAATCACTCGAACTGGAAACACCCGGCGTATATGAGCTGGAAGGGCTTGAAGTGGGAGTGACATCGAATTGCAATTATAAATGCGACTATTGCTGCGCCTACAATCGGGATGATGGAGCGTGTATCAATAGTCAGGAAGTCATCCGTATTATTAGTGAGCTTCCTCGTCTCAAGAGAGTGCGATTGTCAGGGGGAGAAGTTACTCTGAAATACCAGGATTGCCTGGAGATTGTGACGTACTGTACGGCACATGGCATCGATACACAATTGAACAGTAATGCCAGTCTGCTGACTGAAGAACGAATCATCGCGTTGCGTGATGCAGGCTTGTCCAACATTCATATCTCGTTCAATTATACGGATGCGGAGTCGTATGCTACGTACTACCGCATGCATCCTCGCATGTATGAAAGGTTGGAGCAGAATATCCGTCTGTGCACGGAAGCCGGTCTGGAGACGGTGCTGGAAACGTTACTATTTGAAGGTAATCAAGCGAACATGCAGGCCATTAGCGATAAGGTGTATGATCTGGGTGTGCGCATCCATGAGATCCAGAACAGTATTAAGATGCCGCATACCGACTGGACCCAGATTGTATCCAAAGAGTCCCTTGTTCGATCTGTTACGGAATTAGTTAAACATAAAAAGCCAGATACAACGCTCTATTTCACCTGTATGGATCGGTTCGCTGAACAGTTGAATTTGCGCGAACAACCTGGTGTGTATTTCTCTAATTGTGTGGATGGCACGAAACAGCTGCATCTGCACGGCAACGGGGATATTCTCATCTGTGAATTATGCCATCCTGTGGTGATTGGCAACATCTATACTGGAACGTCGTTGAAGGATATATACGCTCAGCAGCCCCCGGCGTTAACGGAATTCCTGGAGAAGCGGCCTTGTCCCGCGTACGATGCTCTTTTTGCAGATGCATAACAGGAAGACCTGTTGAAGATATGTGATATGAATGTTGAACGAATATGTACACGATATTAGTGGCCTTAGGATTGTATAGATTATAAATCAAGGTGATCTGGTTTCCTCAATGGGAAAATGGATCACCTTTTTTGATATGGTTTCAGATTCATTTAAGCTACTCGGCCTAATATGGCCTTAAGAACTTAGATGAAGAGGTGAGCTTCACATGATGAAGATTGATGAGAAACCAACCCGGAAAGACCCACATAAAAGTCCCATCTCTCCAAGAAAGCGCAGATGGCTCATCATCACACTTGTCATCGTGCTTGTGGTAGGTGGTATCCTGTACAGCCTGGCTGACCGTTACCTGATCCGGCATGTGCAGGTGGTTGTAGCAGATGAGAACACAGCAACGGCAACAACGAACAACGCGATTGATTCCACCAATACTTCAACCACAGCGACTGAGATGAATGCAACGTCAGATGATTGGAATTACTCGAGTGATGATATGAAGGTCAGTATTGAAAAGGTACAGACCGGTTCTGGCTCAGATCAGATTACGTATTATGTCGCCGATGTTCAGCTGACGGATGCAAGCAGCCTGCGAACCGCGCTGGCGGACAACAGCTTTGGAACAAATATTACCGAAAATACGTCAGAGATTGCCGCAGCCAACAATGCGATCTTTGCCATTAATGGTGACTACTACGGATTCCGTGATGATGGTGTCATTATCCGAAATGGAACGTTGTATCGGGACAGCCCCACGCGGGATGCACTTGCCCTGTTCAACGACGGTACGATGAAAACATATAACGAGAACGCGATTTCTTCCTCGGAACTGCTGGCCGAAGGTGCAACCGATACACTATCCTTTGGGCCCATTCTGATTCAGGATGGCGAGATTGTCAGTGATTTTAGCAGTGTGAAAATCGATAATAACTTCGGTAATCGTTCCATTCAAGACGCAAATCCAAGAACAGCGATCGGCATGATTGCTCCGAATCATTATGTCTTTGTGGTGGTGGACGGACGGCAGGACAACAGCCGCGGCATGACTCTGGCAGAACTGGCGGATGTCATGAAAGGCCTCGGAGTAACCGGGGCTTACAATCTAGACGGCGGCGGTTCATCCACGATGTATTTTATGGGCAGAGTTGTCAATAACCCGCTGGGGCGTAACCAGGAACGTGGCGTAAGTGACATTCTTTATCTGACGGAGGGACAAGGATCATGACGATATTAATTCCATCATATGAACCCGATGTTCGTTTACTGAATCTCGTTCTGCAACTGCAAACATTTAAACTTGGCCCTATTGTGATTGTGGATGATGGCAGCGGCCCCGGTTACCGTGGGATTTTTGAAACGGCAGAAGCCTATGGCTGTACGGTCCTGACACATCCCGTCAATCTAGGTAAGGGCAGGGCGTTGAAGACGGGCTTTCAGTATATTAAGGAGTTTGGACCACAGGGCGGTGTGGTGAGTGCAGATAGTGACGGACAGCATCTACCGCATGATATTAAGCGTATCTTCGAAGCGCTACTCGCACAGACGACACCAGGAATTGTACTCGGCAGCCGTCGCTTCAGTGGTAAAATTCCAGCACGTAGCCGGTTTGGCAATACAGTTACAAGGGCGGTCTTTTCCCTCACAACAGGTACCCAGGTATATGATACACAGACGGGTCTACGCGGTTTTCCATACTCCATGCTGGACTGGCTGAAGCAGATTCCCGGGGATCGGTTTGAATACGAGATGAACATGCTTTTAACGGCACACAAGGAAGGGTATGAGATTACGGAGGAGTTTATTGATACGGTGTATCTGGATCACAATGAGTCCTCCCATTTCCGCCCGCTGGTTGATTCATTCCGAATCTATATGCCAATCCTGATGTTCAGCACATCATCGGTGCTCTCCGCTCTGATTGATTTTGGATTACTGTTCGTCATCCAGTATTTTACGCATAATCTGTTTCTGTCGGTTGTCGCAGCAAGGCTATGCAGCTCAATATTCAACTATACGATTAATCGAAAGTACGTATTTACCGCTGGACGAACCTCTAAGGTTCGGCAGTCATTGCCCAGATACTTCTCACTTGTCCTACTAGTGCTGTTATTAAACTACGGTTTATTGTATTTTTATAATGAAAAATTAATTATCCCGCTGCTCACAGCTAAGCTGCTGACCGAGGTATCCATCTTCCTGTTCAGCTATTGGGCACAGCGCAGATTTGTCTATTAACTCTGAAGAGAGAGTAAGCCTATGGCTTGCTCTTTTTTGGTTGAAACGGTTTCAAAAGTACCCCGAAATAGGTTACGATGGAGTGGGAAAGAAGGAGCCTTATTTTAGGTGAAATGGATGTGGGCTGATGTTGAATCGTGTGCGCAAGGACTTGCGTTATTACCTTCAGGAGCATCAGGATCGGAAAAACCGCATTTTGCATTACTTCGCGTTTTTGTCGGCGTTTGTGGCATGGATTTTTTTGTTTATTGATATCAAAGTCACGCTCCTACTCGCTGTCATCCATTACGCTTTATCCTGGATGGGGCACTTCTATTATGAAGGCAATAAACCCGCAGCTTTTCGTTATCCTCATAATTGTAAATATTCTTTAGTTGAACTTATATAAAATAAATATGGGAGGATGATTATGTATCTTCGAAGTGTGGAACTCCTGTCGGCCAAGATCGAGAATCGGAACCAATATCCTTTTGACATCCCCGCGATCCGGTCCTTGGAACGATTGGAGCTCACGAATAACGTTACTTTTTTTGTAGGTGAAAATGGTTCAGGGAAATCTACGCTGCTCGAAGGCATCGCTCATCAATGTGGATTCAATACCGCAGGGGGCGGCAGGAATAATACCTATGAGACACATGCTTCAGAATCCTCGCTCGGGAATTATCTCAGGCTGGCATGGTTACCCAAAATAACGAATGGCTTCTTCATGCGCTCTGAATCGTTCTATCAATTCGCATCACATGTCGATGAGATGCCGGCGTCGCTTCAATATTATGGCGGGCGTTCTTTACATGAACAATCACATGGGGAGTCTTTTCTCAGTCTGTTCGTCAATCGCTTCAGTTCCAAAGGCATCTATCTGCTTGACGAGCCCGAAGCCGCTTTGTCTCCAGCTAGGCAGCTCTCCTTATTGCGTATCCTTCATGATCTGTCAGGCACTTCACAATTCATTATTGCGACGCATTCACCCATTTTACTGGGGTATCCGGGGGCAGAGATTTTAAGTTTTGACGATAGCCATATTCAAGAGGTAGCCTATGAGGAGACCGATCATTATCAGATTACTCGCAGCTTTCTGGAGAACCGCGACCGGATGCTGAATGAATTATTTAAAGATTAAGTTCTCAGTTTAACAAGGGAAGTTACTCAACCATGGGCGTGAAATTTATTTATGAGGAGAGATTGGATGAAAGTAGGTTTGCTTATTGTTGATATGCAGGAGAGTATTGTGCGGAAAAAGATGGACCAGACTTCGATAGACCATGCCTGTGAGTACATTAACCATGTGGCTAATGTGCTGCGCTCGAATGATCATACGGTCGTTCACTTGCAGGATGTGGAGGGCATGGAGGGGGCAGCGTCAGATGAGTATCGCATCATTCCCGAGGTGGATGTGAATGAGAAGGATCTCACCGTTACCAAGGAAGCCTCCAATGCCTTCTGGCAAACTGACTTGGAGCAGGTGTTGAAGAGTCATGGAGTTGAATTGGTGATCATCGCCGGTTTTGCCGCAGAGGAATGTGTTCTATTCACCTACAACGGAGCGATGGAGCGAGGTTTCCGGCCGGTGATGTTGCAAAATGGAATTCTTAGCACAAATCCCGAAGCAGTGACTTCAACGTACAGAGATCGCAATGTGATCTCATATCCTGTGGTTGATTATCTGATTCAATAAGTGTTGGCTACATGCCAGTGGAGGTGATGGTTATGAACGAGCTTAACGTTGCTTTTGTCCTATTGATCTCATTGGCAGGAGTTGTTTTCGGTTTTCAGGGGTTGAAGAAAAAATCTCCAGTCATGATGTATATCAGTGTAATATTTATTTTCGTTCCTATACTTCTTTTCATGGATTGGTTGACGTTCTTACCTTTTATCGCTCCCGCAGCGCTTGCCAGTGGATATTTGGTGAAAAATAAAGACAAGACCAATAATCGGACTCTTTAGGAAGTCTTTTTTTGTCCAAATGTTCATGTCCACTGTGAAAGTAAGGTTACTCCATGGTTTAAACCAAACTTTGCCTATATCTGCTGTGGTTGAAAGAATATATTGAGAACAGGGCACAGCAAACTCGTTGTGGACATCGGTAATGTCATGTATGGACCACTAGCGACTTATTAACTAAGGGAGATGTGCAATGAAAATGAATGTACAAATTACGAGTATTTTGGCAGAACAAAAGGAATTGTTCCTCAACCTGTACAACTTGTACTTATATGATCTGTCCGAATTTTCTGGCGAGGATCTACTTGAAGAGGGGAAATATGATCCAACGAACACCTATCTATATCTGGAACGCGATGAATTACATCCGTTTTTGATTCAGTATGAAGGAAAGGTTATTGGATTCGTACTGGTCTGCTCACCTCCATATGTGCCGGAAGGTGTGGATTATACCGTGCAAGAGCTGTTCTTGGTCAAAAAATATCGCGGACAGGGGCTGGCAGCCCAAGCGGTTGACTTGGTTTTTGCTCAATTTGAGGGTGCATTCAAAGTGGAACAGCTTGCTAACAATGCGACAGCAGTTTCATTCTGGAAAAAATATTATGAGCAACATCAGATTGAATACACTGAGTCTGAATATAACATTGAGATTGACAACATCGCTGGTAGCCACCGGATTTTGTCCCAGACTTTTGTGCGTGAAAGAGAGAAATAATATTTAAATTAGAAGGTGATTAGTTTGTTCATTATCGTAGCAACCAAGGGGAGTTTGAAGTGGGTCTCAGGTGTATTTCAGGCAGAAGATGTAGCTAGACAGTACATGGATCTCATACCTGATGAGCTTAAGGCGTACCAGGAATTCATTCAAATAGAGAATATCACATATCCATTTTATATTATAGAGCGTCAGGAATCTCCATTTAGGTTTCTCGGTAAAGATGAAGTGATTGCACTTTTTGATAAAACAGATGTGTCAGAGGATGAAGATGAGGTGCACTTCAATATCTACACGATTGATTCAGATTATAGATCGAACAAACCTGGAACAGATTATATGGGAGCACTGAGGCATGATCATGTGACCAATGAATCTATAGAGATGTACCGAGAAGAAGGAACAGCGTTTCTGAGTAGACGAAGGATTTTATGAATGTGAGAATTGAGGAAACTAGTGATTCAGCATTTTAGTTTATTACCTAATTTAATAAACGAGGATACCTATGGATACGACAACGAGGTGTCCTTTTTTTGTTATATTTCAGTTCTGATGTGATAGGGAGGAGTAGAAAAAATGTATACTGTATGCACCGAAAGTTGGGCTCTAAACTCTTTAACAGACTGGGTTTTGTAGCCATATTTCATGGTCAGTATTTTATGTATACTATTGCTGATCTTTGTGATAAGTTGAGCGAGTAAGATCCAGTAATCATACTATGAGTGAGAGGACTAATATCATGAATTGTGCTAAAAAGCTTGTGACCACTCTATTGATTACAGTTATGTTGTTTTCATCGTTTAATGTAGTATTGGGTGCCGCCGAATCTTCCGCATCAGACATTGAGGGAAACTGGGCAGAAAGCCAAATTACGAAATGGATCGACAAAGGTTTTATTCATGGTTATGAAGACGGCAGCTTTAAACCGAACAATACTATAACAAGAGCAGAATTTTTCTCATTGGTTAATCGTTCATATGGATTTACTGAAACAGCATCTGTATCGTTCAAGGATGTTACTTCATCTAACTGGGCATATGCTGAGGTTTCCAAAGCTGTAAAAGCTGGATACATAAAGGGTTATAGGGACGGTACTATCGGTGCCAATAAACCCATTAGTAGACAAGAAGTTGCAGTTATTATCAGTGATCTTCTTGATCTATCGAATGAAGCTAGTACTGGAAATCACTTTACGGATTCGAATACGATAGCCTCATGGGCTAAAAATTCGGTAGATGCTATAGTGGCTAAAGGGATTTTACAGGGCTACGATAATAACTTCAATCCGAATAAACCGATCACTCGTGCTGAAGCAGTCGTTGCGCTGGATCGTTCAGTGAATGCAAGAGCAACGGATTACAGCTTAGCTGGAACATATGGCCCTGAGGCGGGGATTCAGACCATTGATGGGGATGTGCTCATTAGCACGGCTGGGGTTACATTGAAGAATATGATCATCAAAGGAAACCTATTATTTAGTGAAGGTATCCAAGAAGGAGATGTGCACCTTTCGAATGTTACGATTAAAGGTGTGACACGGGTAGAAGGTGGGGGCGTTAGTACCATCTATTTAAAAAATACCGTAGCATCTACCCTTATTGTTGATAAGAAAAAAGGACCCGTTCTCATTATTGTAGAAGGTTCAACGACAGTTGGAGAAGTAACCATTCACTCCCCTGCTACGCTACAAGAATCGGATACTACGGGGAATGGCTTCGGCAAGATTACATTATCCGAGCGGTTACCTGCGGGTTCAAAAGTAGGTTTGAAAGGAACATTTGATTCCTTAATCATTAAAGGCAGTGGGGTTCAGGTGGATATTCCTGAAGGCCGTATTAAGGACGTTATTGTAGCAGTTACAGCAACGGGGACGACTCTTAACTTAGGCACGGATGCAACGATTGTAAACCTTTTCTTAGATGCAGTCGCTAAAATTCTAGGCACGGGTACTATTGAAAAGGTGACGCTGAGTTCCGTTGCTAAAGGTGGTACGACTTTTGAAACTACAATTCGACTGTTGGATAAAGTCATAAATACAGTGACTCCAGCTACTCCAACTGCTCCTGTGACTTCACCTTCCACTGGAGGAACGGATACAATCGCTCCTACTCTGTCCAATGTAACGAGTGGTCATATTGCAGGTGGAGATCCTGTGGTAGGTAGAAGCAATGAAAGTGGATATGTGTATCTGGTTCCTTCCGCAACACCAAAAACAATCACGAGTCTAAACCAATCTGTTGCAGGGTTGTTTGGCAAGAAACAGTCGGTGACAGCAAACGTAGATGCCACAATTAATACAGTGGGATTAGCGTCAGGTACGTATGTCGTATATGCCGTTGATCTCGCGAATAATATATCGATGGCTTCGGCAGAGATCATTATTGGTACAAATCAGTTAATCGTTTCGACTCCAGTACTCTCAACCGAGAAAATGTATGATGGAACGTCCTCGGCTACAGTAATAGCAGATTCACTAACCGGAGTTGCTACTGGAGATCATGTAACCGTGAGTGCAGCAGCCACCTACAATGATGCAATAATAGGCACAGGTAAAACAATAACTGTAGTTTATACGTTGGGCGGAGCAGATGCGGCCAAGTATATTGCGCCTTCAAACTATACAACCCAGACAGGGGCCATTACAGCCGCACAGTTGACGATCGGGGAGCCGATGTTGACTCTTGATGAGATAAATGGAGATTCATCCGTAGTCGTATCTGCAGGTTCCTTAGTTGGAGTTGTTCCAGGTGAGGATGTGACCGTGAGTGCAGATGCGGTATATGATACAACTTCCCGGCCTAATTCGGCGCTTGTAACTGTGGCTTACACAATAGCTGGTACGGATAGTGGCAAATATATTGCTCCAGCTAATAATACGAACTACACTGTTTATGTACAATTCAGTGAGGATACAGGTGTTATCATAGATCTGATAACAACTTCCAAAGTGTATGATGGAAATTTTGCAACAACTGCATTAGCCGGTTCTAGGAATGGATCTTGTGCAGGAATAGGTAAACAAGGTATTTGTCCTGGGGATGACGTAACGGTAAGTGCTTCAGGAGTCTATGATAATGAAAATGTAGGAACAAATAAGAAGATAACTATATCGTATACTCTATTGGGTAGTGGTGCAGGAAATTATTTACCGCCAACCAGTATCGAAGTGAATACAGGTGTAATAACTAGAAAGCAATTGATGATCACGTCTCCGACATTAATACTCTCCAAAGTGTATGACGGAACTCTTATTGCAAATGTAACACCAGGTGCATTATCTAACATTATCCCTGGGGATGACGTACAGGTAATCGCCGTAGCCACTTACAACAATGCAGCTGTAGGAACCAATAAAGTAATAACGATTAATTACACTCTTACAGGAAATGATGCAGGAAATTATGTTGCCCCAGCAATGCAGATAGTTGGTACAGGGGAGATTACTGCTACACCGTGATGTTTATGTTTGAAGACCATTTTCATTAGTGACTTTTCTGATGAAAGTGTAGAAGCAAATAGAGTCTCCACTGTCGAATAAGACTGTGGAGGCTTTTTGATTTTTAGATTCAAAACAACTTCGCATTTACCAATACATGGGTTATGATGAATTAAGAGGATTGAACAGATATTGAAGCATGGGGAAGTGTAACGGAGGTGCGGGTATGTCGAAGCATCATTTTGTTATTGAAAACAAATCGCAAGTAAACGAATATATCTATACTTCCTACTCTTGGGACTCTAACGGCGTGATACATGGGAGTGGATTAACCACAAAGAATCATGCGACCTTGGAAGACGAATTCATTGCGTACATCTATGATTCCCTTTGCTGGTTGGATACATGGAATCCATCTACCTGTATGAGATGTAGTGGACTGAACAACTATGGAATAACCGTTATTAAAGAGCAGGATGTTTTGTTGAAGTTTCATCAACTAATTCGGGCCTGGATGGATCTATTCAGCCATGCGACTGATCCGATTGTTCTAACAGGGAGTTACTGTGTTGATGGGTAAGAACAGAAGGGCAGTTACGAGAAACTCGTGTACAACAAAGTTGAATTATTCAACGAATTACATAAGCTTGCGAACATGGCAAAGTATGCTGAGATAAATGGGAAATGCATTGTGCATTTCGGGATATGAAATTTAACTCTTTTAAGACCAATTGACTAAAGAAGGGAGTTTTTGTATTGCCTTGGCCTATGGTACATTTTGCAATTGCATCCGAATTGATATCCGAACCATTCCCTGAATTGTTATTGGGGAGCCTTGCTCCTGATTCGATCCATGTAAGAACTAATCTTCGTACAGAAAAGGCGAAAACCCACCTCATGCCAGAGGCAGGAAGATTCGCAACAGACGAAGAACTTAAAGGATTTTTTGAATCCAACAAGAAATTAGCTTATAGTGATCCCAAATTCCTGCAATATCTGTGCGGTTACATCGCCCATATCTATACGGATCGCGCGTGGACATTCGATATCTATCCTGCATATGAAGTCCATCCCAACGGAAGAAGTGTGTATACACAGGATGTCACAAAGCTGGAGTTTATGATTTTACGGAATTGGAACAGGGCCAACGATTGGTTAAATGAGCTGAATGTGGGAAGAGCATTTGATTTAGGCGGATTGCTGGAATCTGAGGTGTACCAGTATAGAGAAGAGAAACTTGAGTTTTTAGTTAACCCTGACAACGAACCTTTGGGTGATTTAAATATGTTATCCATGGAAGCTATGGAAGAGTTCATACATAAAACGGCGTTAGCGCTAAAAGAATTGTATACAAGTTGGAATGTGTATGAAGATTTACGCAGCAATGAAGGCACTGCACAAATGCGTTTGTGAGTTGCATCCCAAGATTAATGAGATTATTTTAGCTGTAAATGAAGGGAATATTGCGGCACAGCGGTTATATCTGAAAATGGGTTTCCAGTTATTCTGCTTCACAGAATTGCATAAAGGAGGATGACTATGGACATCGTTATGACACTTGAACCGCACGGATGGCTGGATATTCTTGTTCAACCCGATCATGGAGAACAGATTGAGATTCCGGTTTCTTTTTTGTCGGATGCGGTGGATGAGATAGCATGTCAATTCGTTGCATTGCACAAAGGAGCGACGGAGGTAACCATGACCATGCAGACCGAACCTGGAGAATATCGCTTCTGGATCAAGAAACGTTCGCAGATAATCGTTCAATTCATGGTGTATGAGATGAGTGATAACTTTAGCACGGAAGCCGTTACAGAGGGGCGATTGCTTATGTCTGAGGAGTTATCCTTGGTCAAGTTGACTAAGCTATTTTACAGAGAATTAAGCAAATTGAAGGAAATGGGACCGGAGGAATATCACAAACGGTGGAGTTTTGAATTTCCCCTGAATGCCTATGAGCGGATAGGCAGGGTCGTCCAGATCCGATGAAATCGAATGTGTTTGACGAGAAGGAGGGGTGACATGGTGAACATACATAAGGGAAGATACTCCGCTCAGATTGAGGGAGAATTTGTTGTTTTTATTATCGGAATGAGGATCAATCGTCTGTGGGCTATACACAAATGGTTGCCTGTCTTTAAGTCCATGGGACCGATGATTAAAGAACTGTATATGAATCCGGAGACTGGATTTCTGAGTACAGAGTATTTTATAAGTTGGCGTGGGGTGACGCTACTACAATACTGGCGCTCTTACGATGAATTGGAGAAATACGCACGAGGCGGATTACATTTGGAAGCTTGGAAAAAATTCAACCGATCCATTGGTACTGACGGAACAGTAGGGATATATCATGAAACATACAAGGCTCAGTCGGGTTCCTTCGAGACCATATACGCCAACATGCCCAAATTCGGATTAGCTAAAGCTTCTGACCATGTGCCTTCGACAGGGAAAATGGAGACATCCAGACGCAGAATGGGCGGAGAGAATGACCCGGCCGTGGAAGTACCAGAGAATCCTTAAATAGGTAAAAAGAAAGGGGCATGTTATGAAGGCTAAACTTCGACCAGAAGATATATATTCAAAGCAACTTAGCTGGCTGTGTATTGAACCAATGCTTGTTTCGGTACGGGGCAGAGATATGGCAGCCAAAACAGAGATATACCGAATGTTACACGAAGGGCAACAAGCTTTATTTCTGTTCTATTCCTATCACAATCACACGAAAAGTCTGGCAGAATTTTATTGGTTTTCGGCATATAACATCATTGAGATCAAAAGCTGGAATGGAATAAAAAATGGGATGCACTTTTTTCATTTAGATGAGATGGTTAATGTACTTGAACAGATTGAAAGTCTCATTACGGACAAAAATAAAGTGGGTGAAGAGTGGCTTGAGGTGCTGGCAACAGATCTGGATAAGGACCCAATCTTGCTTCAGAGAACAGAGGTGTTATATGACACCTATCAGACCGTGGCGCAAGCAGCTATTACACATATGAATGAGATGATCCTGCAAAATCGGGATATGTATCTGGAGATTGAGTAAGGTTAACGTAGCACCTCCTTATATTAAAAGAACTGCTCCCATGGAGTGGTTCTTTTTAGTATTTATGCAGTACCGATGCAACAAACTTGCAAAATCATGCAACAAAACGCAATACAGTGGGATTGCCGTAACTATGCTTGTAATATGAGTTGTGAGAGGAGGGGCAAACACATGAAAGTCATTTTTGAAGAGGACACGACAGTTGAAAAAAGGTTAGCCAAGGTCATAACCCATCCTGCGGAGAAGTCGAAGTGGGACCGTATTCAGAAGGCAATCTGTGAATCGGAAACTCAATTAACGGTCATCCATGCCAAGAATAATCGCAATATACAGATCCAGTTGAGCTCGGTGGTTGCCTTTGAATCAGAGGATCGGATGTGCTGTGTCCGGGTGATCTCAGGTGAGAGGTACTTGCTTCATAAACGTCTGAAATTTGTAGAAGAGGATCTGGATGACCTTCATTTTGTAAAAATAAATAATCAAACGATCATCAATACGCGGTACATCACCGCATTCTCTGCAACAGACCAAGCTCGAATTAAGGTAGACCTGAGCGATAGCTCCAGTTACTTCGTCAGCCGATTTTATATTAAAAACTTTAGGGGGAAATTATCATGATTACTCAACTTAGAAATTCTTTTTTTCAAGTATTCACTATAATGACGCTATGGATCACACTCTTGGCTACAATATTCTTTGGTGATCTGCCCATTCAGATGTCCTATTTAAGGAACATAGCGGGTATTGCTTTTATTGCAGCTTTGTTGTTTGGAATGATGTATAACATACTGTGGAACTATTTTACGTTAAAACCGGTATGGAATATCGTCATTTCTTCCACATTCAATATTGCAGGAGGTATGGCGATGATATGGTTATTCTCGGTAGACATGTTCCAATTCATCGCTCCCTGGTTCCCCGGCATGTGGTTATTATCTATCGTGCTACACGTCATCGCTTTTTATTTTTATGCTAGAATAGATAGCAGGAAAAAAGCGGAAGAGTTAAATAACATTCTCAAGTAGGTAGGGAGTACACGTATGAACGAGGAAGAACTGTTGCAGTTGTACGGATTGGAACCTGATGAGGTAAACCGGGAGGCCATCCGACAGCTGCTTCAGCAAGAGATTGAGAACCGGAAGTCAGAGGATAACGAGGTTCTGAGACTGTTGTGCATCATGTTATTCTGTATTGGAAATGTGGAGGACACCAGGCTGATCTGGCAAGCCAAACGAAAGAATCAGGATACGGGCAGTTATATTGATGTGCAATTATTATGTGGTGCAGGGTATGAGGAGACATTGTTTTACCTGGAAAATAATATGGACGGGGAACAGGCGCACAAGGAGTTACTTTACCTTAAACAGTGCGAGCCGTATGACTTTGTTGATTTCTCCAACGCGGAATGGGTCTCAAACTATAAACAATATTATGGTGTTTAATATATGAACATACGGGATGAGGTAATTCATAGGCATGGAATAAACGAGCAAACAGACATACTGGAAGGAGGGGGGCTATGCCAAGTTTGCATGACAACATCATATTAAGCTACGAAGTTGATTTAGAGAACAAAAGGATCAGGATGCGTACTCGTTCAAGTCATGATGTGCCGAAAAATATGGATGTTTTATTCTCTGGTGTTATGGCTCATATGTTTGATACACCGCTGCATGGCAGCATTATTTTGGATCTGGATGAGTGGGATATAGAGCATTTTATCCATTATAATCGAGAGTTGTTAGAATCGGGGATGGGTCAAGGGTGGCCTGTCAGTTATGATTCCTATGATGAATTGCAAATCCACCTGATCGAGGAGAAATACAAGTACATGGTGATCTCATCCTCGTATGGATTGAGTGGTTGGGTTTTGGCGAAGAACGTAGAGATTTCTATTCAAGAAACGGGGTGAACGGGATGGAGCGTGAATACACACAGCATGGTGGCAAGAAGGGCGCAGGACTAAGAACGGGCATTGTTGTTCTTGTTGTTCTGCTCGTTATTCTAGTAATGACCAATCCAAACGAAGAAGATTTTGTTGCGTGGCTCGCAAGTGAACATGACATCCATGCTTCGTATGATGTGAATGATGGCAGGACGTTTACGCAGACGATCGACGGTGAGGAAAAGAAGCTTCACTATAAAGGCGGACATATAGGGCATATAGGGATTTTTTCAACATACAGTTACCGTTTTGCGGATAATGAAGAAAAAGAGATCCAGATTGAAGCGGTCGGTATAATGAATATGTTATTTGATAGATAGGTAGATTGATTGTGGACAGTTACAAAAGTTGAGTGAAAGTTCTGCTGATAACCACGCGCTTTGCATGATGTAACTCGTGCAGAGAAGCGTGTTTTTTTGCGTATAAAGCGATAGAAACAGAGATGGTTAACTTCGTTTATTCGCAAATTCCACATTATGGGTTATGATGTACCTTGAGAGAAAATTTTACATACATAGGAAGTCTCTATTTTAAATAAAAGTCATTTAAGGTCTTTACCAGGGGAGTGTTATCCATGACTAAATGGAGGGCTGATTATGAAAAAGTTAACCGTAGTTTCATTATTATTTCTACTTCTAGTGGCCTGTCAGAACCAGGAAAACACTGAAGATGCACAACAATCATTAGATTCCTCGACTCGAAGTGTCACAGAAATAGAGGCACAACAGGATGAAGAAAAATCGACATCCCAAGAGAATGAAGACATCCCACCAGAGTATCTTGATGAAACAAACTATACCGGTGACAAATTGGAAATCGTCAAACTTATGAATGCTCGTATGCGTTATTTATACGAAGAGGATGAAAAGCGATATATGAATCTTTTTGATCCAAAATCTCCTATATCAGGTATGGGAAGATACAAAGTTCTCAAGGTTACTCCCATGAGCGACATAACTATACAGGAGCAAAGGAAGCTCTACCAGGCAGTGGTGACGGTTAACGAGTTAAAAGAGAACAATGAAGAGTCTAACAATACGATGGTGTTTTGGAAAAAGAAAGAAGATGGCGATAACGCGCAATGGGTTATTGCAGATATTGATTAATAACATAGTGTCTGACACATGGAAGATCCATATCTTCACACAAAATAAAGGGTGATGTAATGATGGATAGGCGATTAATACTCATTGAAGGGTTACCGGGTTCAGGCAAGTCGACGGTTGCCAATATGGTATCCGAAATTTTGATAGAACAAGGCAAGACGGTACAACTATTTCAAGAAGGGGACTTGGATCACCCTGCTGATTACGAAGGCGTATCTTTTTATTATGCTGGAGACTTCGAGGCTTTATTGAAAACACATGAAGAATACAGAGAGATTTTGAAAAGCAATGCGATTGTCCATGATCAAGGTTTCCTGATTCCTTATCGTAAGATGAAAGAACAGTGGGGAATAGATTTGCCCGATCACATTGTACAGGATATTTTCAGCCGAGATATTTACGAAATTCCTTTTGAGCAAAATGTTAAGCTGATCACCGAGAAGTGGCAAGATTTCGCCCAAAACGTGTTAAGCACGAATGATGACTGCATCACGATATTTGAGTGTTGTTTTATCCAGAATCCACTAACTATGGGTCTTGTAAAATGCAATCAATCCAAAGAGCAGAACGTGCAGTATGTATTGGAACTGGGGCGTATCATTCATGATCTGAATCCGCTTCTCATCTATATCGACCAGAAAGATATATCCTATACATTTGATAAGGCAGTTAGTGAAAGACCAAAAGAATGGTCAGAAGGTTTTATTGACTACTATACGAATCAGGGTCTTGGGCAAGCACAGGGTTATAAGGGTATTGAAGGTACGGTACAGGTTTTGCAGGAAAGAAAGAATTTAGAGTCCAAAATCTATGGGTTACTTCAGATGGATAAGGTCTGGCTGGATAATTCGGATTATGACCGCGAGGCTTGTAGGCGCAAACTAGAAAAGATTTTGCAGTAACCTTAATGAAATACGAATACATACCGGAGGTCAGTTTTATGACATTTTATGGAGTAGCCTTAATTGCAACAACCGCAATCTTAATTATTATAGGTGTTCGAAGCAAACGGAAAGTAATTCTTAGATGGGGCATAGCCAGTTTAATTTTATTGCTCGTACTCATCATTCCCTCATTCATCATGGGATTCATGGACGGATTTGCTGATGGATGGTCAGCGAGATGACCACTGCAGATAACAATAATGTATCGTATGAACAAAATAACAACAAATTCAACTTTCGTGTGGCAGGTATTGTGATGGATGCGGGAAGAGTTCTTTTGCATACGACTGAACAGGATGATTTCTGGAATCTGCCCGGAGGTCGGGTGAAATTAAACGAGACAACAGAAGCGGCTATTGTGCGAGAGATGATGGAGGAACTGGGTGTTCATGTAGAAGCGCAAAGGCTCGCATATGTTAGTGAAGATTTCTTTGAATATGATGGCCTGAAGTATCATGAAGTTGGCTTTTATTATCTCATCAAATTGCCGGAAGCCCATAAGCTATATAGTGAAACTGAATTCAAAGGTTTAGAAGATAACGGTAAGTTAACTTTCCAATGGTTTTCCTTGGACGAACTGGAGCGGATGGAAGTATATCCTGTGTTTTTGAAAGAGGAACTGACTAACCTTCTTGATGCAAAAGGCATCAAACACTTCATTCAGAAATAGAGGAATAGGTGCCTATGGACATTACATTTATTCGTCATGGTCATGGCGAACACTTGATGGATTATCCAAACCAATTAAATTGTCTGCATCCGGGCCTCACTGAATTGGGAGAAAGTCAAGTCATAGCGTTGCGTAAACAAGTGGTTTTTGCGCCTGAAGACGTCATTTTGGTTAGTCCAACGAAACGTACTATTGAAACAGCACAACTCCTAACCACTAACAAAAATCTTGTATTCTTCAGCCCGCTGGTTGGCCCAAGAATGTTTCCTCAGAATCCAGAGTTTGTTCCTTTCATCTGTGATCAGATCTATTCCAAGGAAGAGCTCAGTCGTCAGTATACTGACATAAGAATGCTTAATTTGGGGTTGGATTGTTGGGAAGAAAGTATTAATCAGATGGATGCAGATCGGTTCCAGATATTAGCTGAACAGCTTCTTGAGTGGTGCAGGCAACAGAGCGGCAATACGTTTATCATTTCACATGATGGTACGATATCGAACTACAGGATGTTACTCGGAGAAAAAGAGTTAACCAAAAGTGATTTTCTTGGTGAAGCAGAGCAGTACACGATCAGGAACTTTTAACGATCTAAGGAGATTCCGTCAATCTCTTTTACTACACATTAGACAAGGAATCTGCTTTATAAGCGACTATAACTGCACTTAGGGGGATTTTCAATGAAGTTATCGGATTATGAGTATCTGACTTTGGCTCTGGAAGAAGCAGAACAATCATTTACTGAAGGAACGTATCCGATTGGTGCGATAATCGTGGATGTGGATGGGATTGTCGTGAGTAAAGGCCGGAACCGAGTCTTCTCGGATTGCGACCCCACCGCACATGCTGAGGTGGATGCCATTCGTCGGGCAGGAAAACATTTGCTGGATGTAGAGAAGAAGAAATTCTCGAAGAAGAAAGACTTGACGCTTTATACTACCTGTGAACCTTGTCCCATGTGTTCGTGCACCATATTAATGTCGGGGATTAAGAAGATTGTATGGGCAGCAGATGATGAAGAATATGGCGGGCTTCGACGTTTCAAGGAAGGGCCTCATTTTATCCATATGTTTGACACATTATCCTGCGTTGCAGCACCATACCTTGATCTGGAAAATAAACAGAGAGCATTGCTCGCCAAATGGAATATTGGTAGAGGATTGCTTAATACAGAATGGGAGATTCCTAAGCAATGAAATCTATCCCGTTCTCTATACTTATAGCCAGTGTCATTTTAGGTATCTCGTTTATTATTGGCTGTATATTGCTAACGACTCAGGAGAGAAATAGTGAACTGACTCAGGTAGCAGAGCAAGAAGTACCTATTGATAAAGCATTAATGACGATTCAAGAAACTGCCGAGTATCTGAGTATGACTGAAGAACAGGTGATGAGTATTATTAAGGCTGAGCAAGGGAGTTTTACTGTGTCAGGTTTCTTTGATGGGAGAATGTTTCCGTTCATTAAGGTTCAGGATGAATTTTTTGTTAGTAGAGTGGAGTTGGATTTGTGGGTTCAGGAAGCATCTGCAAGTCACAGAAGATATATTAATGGGCAAATGCAGTAGTCCTATGGGGACGTTGCGTAATCCAAAGGAGATGAATCCACATGGAATTCTTGGGACAGAAAATTAAAATAACAACAGTCACAGAACAGGACCTCAACTTCATATGTCAACTTGAATGTGACACAAATATATGGAGCTTTGAGGAAACTGTTGAAACGGATGAGGAAAAGGTCCGTGAGAAATATCGCAGCCATTTTGCTGTCGCAGATGAGAAACCGTATGCCTATGATTTCGTTATACGCCGCTTGAATGATCCAGAAGATACCCCCATTGGTATCGTTCAGATGTGGAGTTATGTGGATTACCGAAAAAGCTGGGAGATTGGATACGGTGTACTTTCAGAATACGCAGGCAACGGATATGGGAGCGAGGCTACACGTCTTTTGTTACAATTTGCGTTTCAAGAGTTACAAGCTCATAAGGTTGTCGGCATGTGTAATTCAGAAAACGTTCGCTCAGCAGCATTGATGCAGCATGTGGGTATGACACGGGAGGCCGTCTACCAGGAAGAACTATGGTGGAACAATCAGTGGACAGACCAGTATTTTTACTCCATTTTGGATAGAGAGTTTAAGCCAGTCTAATAGGTACGGGAGGAAATAAGATGACTACGTTGGTTCTGCTAAGTGGTTTGGTTTTCGAATCTAACGATAAATTGGATCAGAGAATACTACGCTTATTTAACAGTGAACAGCCTTCCATCGGATATATCCCTTCGTGCTCCGACCCGGAGCGGAAGTATTTTGAACATACTAAACGTTATTATAATCAAATAGGAATAGATAACATTCAATATTACGATCTTGATCTGGAGTATGAGGAGAGCACATTTGGCTCTATTTTCGAATGTGATGCGATTCATCTATCCGGCGGAAATACGTTTTATTTTCTAAGTTTATTACAGAAGAGAAATGTGCTTGGTTTGCTGCGTTCCTATGTGAAGAGTGGCGGCATTCTGATTGGGGTTAGCGCAGGAAGTATTCTGACTACACCTACGATAAAGATAGCTGGGTATGGGGAAGATGCAGATGAGAACGAAGTGGGTTTGAATGATATGAAAGCACTGGAGCTTGTTGATTTTGAATTTGCACCGCACTGGGATGGTTCGGAAGAGACTCTGGATTCATTAAGAGAGTATAGCCGTGTTAATCGTACGGCTGTTTATGTGTGCCAAGATGGTGGCGGGCTTGTAATGGATGGTGAAAGCGTAGAGTTATATGGAAATGTGAGTCTCGTAGATTACAGAGAGAGTGGGTCTGGTGATGAGTAATATTACGGTCTATCATTATGATGCTTTCTCTACCGTTCCCGGTCAAGGTAACCCGGCAGGAGTGGTTTTTGATGCTGATCATTTCAGTGAGACGGAGATGCAGCAGATCGCTTATAAGGTTGGTTTTAATGAGACGGTATTTGTGTTGAACTCTGAAGTAGCTGACGTCAGACTACGTTATTTTACACCGGGGCATGAGATTAATCTGTGTGGTCATGCCACAATGGCATCACTGTATGGTTTGAAGACGCGTGGGATGTTAAGTGACAAAGAGTTGATCACAATTGAAACCAATGTAGGTACATTACCCATACGATTTGAGCGCAATGCCGACACCATTTACATGGAAATGAAACAGGATCAGCCGCAGTTTATACCATTCCAGGGGGATATCGAGAAGCTGGTAAGCGCCATCAATCTCACTCTGGATGATGTTGACCTTTCTACGCCAATCGTTTATGGAAGTACAGGAGCCTGGACGTTATTAATCCCGATTCGTGAACTGAACTCCTTTATGAAAATGAAACCGGATTCTTCCCTGTTCCCAGGAATTTTAATTGATAATCCCAAAGCTTCCCTGCATCCCTTTTGTTTCGAAACCCGTGATTCGGATGCGATGATGCATGCCAGACATTTTTCATCACCATACTCTGGTACGACGGAAGATCCTGTGACTGGAACAGCCTCCGGGGTGATGGGTGCTTATTATTTAACCTATGTGAAACCAGAGATTGATGAGGTACAGTTTGTGGTAGAGCAAGGGCATGAGATTGGAAGAGATGGAAAGGTTCAAGTGAGTGTGATTCGGGATGGTGAGGATATGGATGTCAGAATGAAGGGGACAGCTGTATTTGTGCGTGAACTAAACGTTGAATTGGACACCTGATCATATACATGAAGGAGAGAGTCTTGTTGAATGAAAAGACTGTTTTAGATAGCGTTACTTGTGTCTTGAAAGAAGAATTAACGGACGCCTCGGTGGGGATCTATCTACACGGTTCTATGGCCATGGGATGCTTTCATCCAAATCAGAGTGATATCGATATATTGGTCGTTAGCCGGGAAAAGCGATCTGCTGACACCTATCGAAGGATAGCAAAAAAGCTAATGCATATTGAAGATGAGATGCACATTACGAAAGGTTTTGAACTCAGTATTGTACTGGAATCTACGATTGTAAGTATGGCATACCCTACTCCTTTCGAATTTCATTATTCTGCCTATCACCGGGAGAAATATCGAACGGATGAGCAATATCTCTGTGGCGGATATGAAGATCCGGATCTGGTAGCACATATGGCGGTCATCTATGATCGAGGTATTGTGCTGGATGGTAAACCCATTAAGGATCTGTTCCAACCGGAAAATCGTGAACATATGATTGCCTCAATCACATCGGACGTGAGTTCAGCTATGGAAGAAATTGTGGACAACCCAGTCTACTATGTATTGAATCTGTCCCGGGTTCTCTTGTATGTGGAAGATTCAGTCATTCACTCTAAGCGAGAAGCAGGAGAATGGGCTCTCACAGAGCTTCCCGCTAAATACACGGACGTCATCTCACAATGTCTTGCAAAGTACAATGGTGAACTGGAGAATGTGAATTTGAGTGAAGCCTTACTTCTGGATTATGCGGAATATATGTTGAATCAGATCCAAGTGAAGGGAGATTAACATTTTGCAAATTTTTGATATTCGGCAGAAGCCGGACGTGCTGCAAGAAGCAGTACAGTATTTCTGGAAACAATGGGGCTCGGAATCAAGCTTCCATTTCTATCGGGATTGTATAGAGCGTTCTGTGGATACAGAGAGTGATGTACCAAGATTTTATGTGATGTTGGACGGAGACCGAATTATCGGTGGGTGCGCTTTGTTGCGAAGTGATCTGAATAGCAGGCAGGATCTTTTTCCCTGGTTTGCGTGTCTTCATGTTGATCCAGAATATCGGGGCCAGAATCTGGGTGGACAACTTCAGACCCATGCGATGAATGAGGTGAAAGCAAAAGGGTATGACAAGCTGTATTTGTGTACTGATCTGACTGATTATTATGAAAAAAATAACTGGGCCTATATCGGTAAAGGATATTTGCTTGATGATGAAGAGACAAGAATCTATGAATATAAGATTTAATGAAATCATTTCTCATTATTTCGAAAATATCGAGTATACCTTGAGAGCCGTTCCATTTGGCTTGACGAATACGACCAAAATCCTTGAAATACAAGAACAGAGGTTTATCGTTCGTATCTATAACAGACATCTCAAAACGATCGATGGTATTGAACTTGAATGTAAAGTGACAGCTTTCCTTGAAAGTACTCATTCTTCGTTTCAGATCCCAATCTTTCATAGTGCTATAGATGGCCAACACTATTTATTATTAGAAAATGGGACGCTTGCGGCTATTACTACCTTTCTAGAAGGTACTGTACCCCAATTGTCTAGCGTAGACAAATCTAAGAAGTTTGGGCAGCTGGTGGGTGAGTTTTCGACACGAATGCAAGGGTTCCCAATAGGCAAGCAAGTTTACAGGGGAATTTCATTTACTAAAGTGTACGAAATTCATCCGTTAGCTAATCGTCAATCGATTAAAGTTTTTTATGAAAATCTACCTTTTGAATTATCAGTTTCAAAGGTTATCTTTTATCAGAAAATGATCAAAGAAATTAAGAGTTCTAATCTGCAGTTAGAGATATTACCACAACAGTTGGTTCATCATGATTTGTTGATTTATAATTTGCTGGCTCAGAATGAAGAAATCACTGGTGTACTGGATTTTGATATTATTGGTATGGATGCTGCGTTTATGGAATTCACAATTAGCTTTAACCATGTGGTTCAGGAATCCCAAGGATCAATGGAAATGATTGAGTCCTTTATTCAGGGGTATGGTCGTGAACGCAAGCATTCAGTGCTTGAGTTCGGTTATCTCCCTTTACTTACAAAAATCTATTATATAGCAGTACTTCATTTTTATATTGGTCAGCATTATGCCGGAGCAACGATTGAGCACAACTTCACGTTTATGATTGAACAGTTTGAGAGAAACATGAATTGGCTGGAAAAGCATAATCTTAAGATTCAAGAGTTGCTTAATAGATACTTGGTTTGATTACACGCTTGATGTAATAATTCCTGAGCTGTCGTTATAGGAGGAATGAACCTATGATTACCGAGATTAATAAACATGATTTCCACAAAGTAAAACATCTCACGGACTCGTGTCAGAATATTGAAGTCAAGGCGGTGGCGTCTGGCTTGAATCCGGGACGGATCTATGTTGATGATGAAGAGAATATCACTGCCGCACTAATTTGGATACATGGACAATCTGGTTTTCAGTTGATTGGAGACTCTCGAAGTGCGCCCTTTCTGAATGAATTGAAAGAGTACATGCGAGAAAGGATTGAACCTGAGTTATCGAACTTACATATGCATGGTGTTGAAATTGGTGTGGTGGACGAGTCCTGGGAAGATGTTCTCCAGCATGTCTCCGGGAAAAGAGAGATCTCCAGTGATATTCAGCATGTATTCAAATTGAATCCAGATTCGATAAGTCATCAAGTACCTCTCGACATATGTGCTTCACAGGACGAGGAAGTCAGAATTCTCAGGATAGATGAAGTACTATTAGGAGAGAGAAGATATAACAATTCTCAATTCCTGAAGGATAAAATCTCTTACTTCTGGACGACAATAGATGATTTTTTACAACATGGCTTTGGCTATATTGCAGTGCATAACGATGATATCGCGAGTGTTTGCTTTTCGGCATTTATCGCAGATCAGACACATGCGGTTGATATTGAAACGCTTGAAGTCTACAGAAGAAGGAATTATGGTGCGATGGTGGCAAAAGCTTTTGTGGAAGAATGCAGTCGTGTAGGTATACATCCGTATTGGGATTGTTCACCGGACAATGCAGGCTCAATTCGTCTGGCACAAGATGTGGGGATGTCACTCGATTTTAACTATAGAGTTTACTGGTATGATCTATCCACATAGATGGGTATGAAGGAGGATGTGCTGTGAGCGAATCATTACAGGATCAGATTCACTTTCTCATTGAGATTGATAAACTCAAAACGATTGAACGAAAGACAAGAATTATGCACGGTGAGAGACTTGAAAATGATGCGGAGCATTCCTGGCATCTGGCGATGATGGCCTTGGTTTTGCAGAGTCATGCCAACAAGGATGTGGATATCCTCAAAGTCATTAAGATGCTTCTCGTTCATGATCTGGTCGAGATTGATGCCGGAGATACGTTCGCTTATGATACGGTGGGACACACAGATAAATATGATCGTGAACTCAAAGCAGCTCATCGGCTGTTTGGTATATTGCCTAAGGAACAGGCGGAAGAACTACTCTATTTATGGTTAGAGTTTGAAGCAAAGCAGACGCCTGAAGCACAATTTGCCTCATCTCTGGATCGGTTGCAGCCTCTGATCCATAATCATCAGAATGAGGGAGATACGTGGCAGAAATATAACATTACAAGTGATCAGGTATTAAACAGAAACCGTGAGATTGCGAACGGTTCCGAAACATTGTGGGAGTATGCGCAGCAGCTTATTCAGAAATCCGTAGATCAGGGAATCTTGACCAAATCATAAGGGTAGGTTTCACGTATGCACTTTGAAGATGGGGGAGAAGCATGAATGGGGTATATCATGGAGCTAAGAAAACTGGTGGGCCCGCGTCCTCTAATTATGGCGGGCTCATGTGTACTCGTGTTCAACGAGGAAGGTCACCTGTTGCTACAAAAACGTACAGATAGCTTGGATTGGGGGACACTTGGGGGATCCATGGAACCCGGGGAGTCTTTGGAGGAAACAGCTGCGCGGGAATTGTATGAAGAGGCCGGACTGAGAGCGGAATCATTCAAACTCATTAGCATTTTTTCAGGTGAGGACATGTACTATCAGTACCCACATGGTGATGAAGTTTACAACGTCATGGCTGTTTATGAAGCTTCAGGTATCAAGGGCAGCCCAACCATTTTGGATGATGAAGGGCTGGAACTCCGATATTTTGATCTGAATCAGCCGATCCCTGAGATCAATCCGTTTACGGAATATGTGTTGAAGAAGGCAGGATATATTAGAACTAACTAGTAAGAGGAGGGTATGTTATGACGCAGGACTTCTATTGTGATGAGGTGCTGAGTGGTAAAACGCAAGTCAAAGTTGTCATGGAAACAAATAACGTTATGGCTTATCACCATACCCGACCATACTACGAACACCATATCGTGGTGATTCCCAAGATTCATATTCAGTCCTTCATTTCAGAAGAGGAAGAGAATAATGATGAACTACTCTTAGAAATGATGCGTGTCATTAAAAAGATTGCTGCTGACTTGTTAGCTCAGACAGGCTCGTCGAAGATTATAACTAACTTGGGCAGTTATCAAGACTCGAAGCATCAGCATTGGCATATAGTCAGTGGTGAGCGAACTTAGGAAACTGTATACCGGATTACAAAACTTCCACCTTTCACATACGGATGTGGAAGTTTTTTCGTTTTGAACCACTAAACATACCAAACAACTCTTACATCTACCCAAAAATGAACTAAGGAAAAATATGCTAGAATAGGGAGTGAACATTTAAAAGGGTCAATTAGGAGGAATAATAATGATGGTTGGTTCTATAGTTACGATATTTGCAATGTTGATTAATGTGTTGTTATATGGACTGGGCGTGTATGCGCTGATCCTGTTTATTAAGCTAGCCCGACGTGGGATTCAGGCACTGGATATCTACCTGTATGAGAAACGGGGAGAGCGTTTTTAACGTTCACCATCTCACACTCGAACAGAATTATCATTTTTCTCTCAGTGTTTTATCTTTCCTGATCTAGTATGATTAACGCATCAATCCAGTAAAGAGAGGGTTAATGACATGGATGCTTTTTTAGAGCAAATTAACGAGTTAAACGAGCTTCAGAAAGACTTGGTTAGCCTACATCCTTTGTTTGCAGAACATTATCCAGTGGTTGTAGCCTATGAAGCTTTATTATATATCTATGATTATTCGTCCAAAACGCAGCAATATGAGTGGGTGAAGACGGTACCGGACGATTTATATATTCCAGATGAATGCCTTGCTGCGATGCCGGTGCATCATATGAACGGACGAATGTGTGCGATTGTAACGGATACAGCGTTCAAAGATCTGGAGCAGAAAGTTTATCTGTTCCACGAATATGTTCATTGTTATGTATATGAGAAATATGATGAACGGATCGTGAACCGTCTTCAGATTAAACATAAAATGGACCAACTGAAGCGTGTGACATGGGAACTGGATTATGAATTTCCGTATGAAGATGAAATCGTTGTGGAACGGATTAACTCATTGTTGTCTGCTTTGAAGAGTAAAGACCTGACACAAGTACAGACAGCTAGAAAGGCGTTGTTCACTTCATTAAATGAAGAACAAGCCGAGTACTGGAGCTGGTTAGAGTGGAACGAGGGTTACGCGCGTTATATTGAGAATCTGATTCGGGCAAAATTCGGGCAGGAGAGCAATCATTTTGGAGATACAGCTCCGTTTAATCGTCTAGTATTCTATGAATGTGGGTCGGAATACATTATTCTGCTTGTGAAGGAGCACCCGGAGTACCATACGGATCTGGAGCAGCTGTTTGACCGCATGCAAGTGGAGAGAATTCAGGGATAATCACGCATCTACGGTGAAAAAAGGTGGAACATCGAAGTCTCACTATTCCAGTGATCTGCGTTGCACCAGTAGGTTATATCGTTTCTTTTTACTAAGTATAGTAGAATACTTCCCGATAAAAGGAGATTAACTCTATGCCTTTACCTATGGTTCATCTCAATATTGCTAATCGAATTGCAGACTCGCTGCAAATGCAGGCTGATCGAGGTTCATTCTATCTGGGGAATATCGCCCCAGATTCCATACATATGCGCGAAGGTACAACTAGAGATGATAAGGAATACACCCATTTTAACCCGAAAGATGATGGAGATCACGTTGGTGAACTGAAGGATCTTTACTCATTCTATATGCAACAACTTACCGATGAAGGATGGAAGTGGTTTGTGCGAGGATACTTTATGCATGTGCTGACAGACTATTACTGGTTCCGTAGTGTGCATCCCGAATTCGTGGAACGGGTCAACAAGGTAGATCAACATACAGGCAGTAGCAGATCGAAGGATGAACTAGCGCGTTTATATTATCAGGAGACGGACCAGATCGATTTCAATCTCTATCAAGGTTCAAGGTGGAGCGAAGAGGTATGGCAGGTGCTCAACAGCTCACCGGGTTATGACATGACGGATCGTTTAACTGCTGATGAGATTGTACGCTGGCGGGACCACACGTTTTCTTTTCTTAATGGGGAAGAACCGGGAATTACTCCTGAGTTCATCACGGGTGAGAGAGTTCAGGTATTCGTGGAAGAGACCGTAGAGCGACTGATCTCTATGTTGTCTTCATGGGACCCGGAGTTACGTAACTTGATATGAATATAGATAGTTAGTGCAGTTGAGTTATTCATTATATACTGTATTTATTACTTCTCTACTCATTACTAGTTTATTTAATACTAAGTCAGGGAGGCACGCAGGTATGGTGAGATATGTAGGAGTGTTGCTCATAGTCGTCATTGCCACGTTCATTGCAGGGTGTAGCAAACCGAATGAATCGAACGCGGAAGAAGGGCTTCCTGTACTGATCACTTTAACGTGTAATCCCAACCTTGCCTTGGAACCATGCCAAGATGTTGTGTTTGATCGATCTGACGAGATTCGAATCATGATGGAGGCCATACATAAGGCAGAGCGTATGCCGGGTATTATTGATTATGGTACGCAGTACAAGATGAGCATAACAAATGCGGACAGCTCGATAACACGGTATGATTTTTCACTAGGAATGGATCCCAAGATGCAAGGCTTGTTAGTAAACGAGGAAGACACGCATACTGGATATAGCATTCCTCTTGAGGATGCGAATCAACTAAGAAGACTGATTCAGCGACGTATAGATTAAGAAGGTATATGGGACGGAGAAGAACCTGTGGATGACAAAATTACCATTGAACCTTTGACGCGATCGGATGCAGATGGAGTGTATCAGGTGTTCGAGACAACCATTCCCGCAGCATTTGATCAGGAGGGAATAGGCTCGCTTCTGGATGATATTCAGGATGAAATAACGAAGAAAAAAGCGATGATTCACAAGGCATTGCAAGCAAAGGACAACATCAAAGCAAGTGTGTTTTTCCTCGTCGCCAAAATGGGGGATGTTATTGTAGGCACAATCTCGTATGGACCGTGTGGTAAGGAGATTCGAGAATGTACAGAGGGCCGGCTGAACGGTATCGGAGAACTGGGTAGCCTGTATGTGTTGCCCGAGGTTCAAGGACAGGGGGTTGGTTCGGCGCTCATTCTTGCACTGGTTACTGAACTGCAACGGCTGGGAATTCAGCAATTCTGCCTGGATAGCGGTTACCAGATCGCACAGAAGAAGTGGCAACGCAAATTCGGTGAACCCTATGTGGTGGCGAACAACTATTGGGGAGAAGGAACAGATCATATGGTTTGGCTGTGTGAAGTACAGGATTTTATAGTAAAATGAAATGAACAAAAGAGATGACGACCTGTATTGTATAGGGGTCATCTCTTTATCTTTTTGCATCGATCGTGGACGATTGTTCGTACAGTGTACCATGTGTGTTTTTATGTACCCGAGGAAAAAAGGAGTGAACATATGTCAATACAGTGGAATACACCCGAGCAACGGCTGTCCCCTCATGCGGTAAACTTGTGGAGAATTAGCGCCATCATATGGAATGTAATAGGCTTTCTGATCCTTGCCGTACTGTTAATACTGGACTCCATCTATGGATGGAAGACGTGGATTGGTTGGATTTTGTGGGGCGTTACGGCCATATCGGTGCTCTATGCGGTGTGGGATATTTTCATCCAGCCGTCATGGTTATACAAGCATTGGTACTATGATGTGAATGAGGAGTTCCTGCAACTGAAGCGTGGGGCGCTAACCAAGGTACATCAGATCATCCCCATGGCGAAAGTGCAATCGGTTACAACAAATCAGGGACCTTTAATGCGAAAATACGGACTCTATTCCATATCGGTTGGCACGATGGGTTCATCGCATGAAATCCCGGCATTGCCAGAGGAAGTTGCACTTGCACTCCGTCATCAGATTGCGTCCTATGCGCGAATTAATGAGGTGGATGAATGATCGATATGAAGCGACATCATCCATTAACCATGCTGTGGAGCTTGTGGAAACGGGTAAAGAATTGGTTTGCCATCGTCCTTTTTTTGTTTGTTTTCCGTCAGGGCTCGGAGTCCCAATGGATATTCTATGGAAGAATCGCTTTTTATGTAGGTGTCTCCCTTAGCATCCTGTCCATGATCCTGAAGTGGTTCACCTCGCGTTATGCAGCAGACGATACAGCCTTTCATATCTATAGTGGTGTGTTTAACCGTACTCGAAGAACGATACCTTATACGAAGGTCCAGAATGTGAATCGTCATACAACGTTGTTTCATCGGTTATTCAGGGTGACGTCGATTCGATTCGAGACCGGAATTAAGGGAGAAGATGCTACCTTTCAGTTACACGTTGTTTCACTTTCCGAAGCGGAACAGCTGGAGAAGATTGTAGCAGGTCATATGGCTGAAGAAGCAGAAACAGCAGGAGCAACAGAGGAACATGATACGTTGGATGCAGTTCAGGTTATGGAAGAGGGAGAGGCGCAATCCGAACCTGTTATAACGGATGAAGTCATGTCTCTACCTGCAAAAGAAAAACAGGAACGGGTTGTTCATTATCATTCCACCCGCAAGGACATATTCAAAGCATCCTTTACCTCGCTTAGTTTTCTCGTACTGATTCCGGTCCTGGCTACGCTCTATTCCTGGGTGAAGGACTTCTTCCCTGATGAAGAAGTAACGGAAAGTTTGTTATTAACCTGGCTTGATTCCTGGTGGATTGCCGGTTTGATGATTTTAGTTTTATTGATTATATCTATTGCTCTGGGCATAGTCAGAACCTTTGTAAAGTATGGTAATTTCCAGATCACCTCGGATGCCAAACGGATCTATATCTCGAAGGGCATGATGGAGCAAACGTCATTTTCAATCTTGAAAGAGCGAGTCCAGGCCGTGAAAATTACACAGTCACCGATGAAAAGGCTGCTTGGATTAGCGGAAGTAGAACTGACCACTGCAGGTAGTCTGGGGGAATCCGAGCAGGAGGTGAACTCGCTCTATCCTTTCTTGCCTGTGAAGCAAGCCTATACCCTGATTGAGGAGATCCTGCCATCCTATCGGGTTACGCAGGAGATGGAAAAACTTCCACGAATATCACTATGGCTGCGCCTGCTCAAACCAAGCTGGGGGTGGATCATAATTACGGGTTTATTGTGGTACTTCAAACCATTGGTGTTTGGGCAGAAACATGCCTGGTGGATGATTTCCGCGATTCTGCTCGTGTGGATTGCAACATGCAGAGTGATGGACTTTTTCCATACCCGATACATTCTGCATCAGAATTTCATTCAACTTCGAACCGGGGCGCTCACTTCAACCCTCTTCATCTCCAAACGTGAGAAAGTCATCGAAGTGCAGATCACCCGTAATGTGTTACAGCGTTGGTTCGGTGTGGCTTCCATTCATACGGTAAACCGCGCCAAGCCAGTACTGCATCATCGGGCACATGACATTTCCCTGGATACGGCCAAATCATTTCAATCATGGTACATGGGTCGTACCCAAGATGTTCAGACCCGTTAATTGCAAGAGCAAGTGCAGGAAGACCACACAAGGTTATTCTGTGCTTGCTCTTTTTAATTGAAGACAGAGGAGGAAGTACATTTTGATTAGAGCTGTATTCTTTGATGTGGACGGTACGTTGCTGAGCGAAATAGATCGGAGTTTATCACCGCGTACAGCTGAGTCGATCCGGGAATTGATTCGTAAAGGCGTTCAAGTTGTACTCGTCACAGGCAGGCCCTATAATTTATGCGAAGAATTCAGAAATCTCGGAATCGATACGATCATTTCGGCTAATGGGGCATTGATCAAAGCAGGTGATGAAGTGATACATAAGTCTGTACTTTCAGCACAGATGGTTAGAGCATTCAGTGAGTTTGCCGAGTTGCATGGGCACAGTATTTCATATTTTACAGAGTCATTTGAGACGAACGGGTTGTGTACAACAGATGGTCGTGTTACTGACGCTTTAAGAGATACGCTTGGACTTATGGATTCCCCACAGAAAATCAGCACGTTGGAACAGGACGTATATTGCATTTGCTTATATGCGGATGAAGCGGAGACGGAGAAATTCCAGTCCAGATTTCCTTCCTTACGATTCGTGAGATTTCATCCGTATGTAGTGAATGTGCTGGAAGCGAGCGAAGTCAGCAAATCTATAGCCGCAGAGAAAGTTCTCGACTACCTGAAGATATCCAGAGAGGATACAATGGCCTTTGGCGATGGGGAGAATGACGTGGATCTGCTAGTGTATGCGGGAATCGGAATTGCGATGGGAAATGGCGGAGAACGGATTAAACAAAGCGCTGATTATGTCACCCTGCGGGCAAGTGAAGATGGAGTCACCCATGCATTAAAGCAATTTAAGATTTTATGAGAATGGATCGGCTAAAAAGATGAAGGATATCCAAATTGTGGATTTTCATGTAGAATGATATAGCACGTATTAAGCCCTAAAGCATAGGGTGTTGATCGAAGGGTGACTTATGAAAAAGGTTGTTATCGTAATCCTGTCTCTTGTCGTACTTGTTGGTGTATCCTCTTCCGCTTATGCTCATCCAGGCAGACTGGACAAGAACGGTGGACATAACTGTTCAGCCAAATCCAAACAAAAGGGTCTGTGCACAGGTTATCACTATCACAAAAAGAAAAAATGAGAATGAGCTGTACAAGATAAACCCGGCCATCGTTCAATGTATGGTTGGGTTTGCATGTGTACCATTGATTTAAAATGATGGAGGCGGTTACACCATGCAGATACAGGAGATATCGGTGTGGAATCATGACGATTTAGTGGCGATGCTGGTTGAAAGCTCCAGTGAGGGGTTCGGACATATCGAGCGATTAATCCATGAATATGAGACAGGAATCAATACATTCGAGCAAGAAGATGAAGCGCTTTTTGAATGCAGAATGGACGATAAGGTGGTTGGGATCTGCGGTCTGAACAGAGATCCTTATTCTGAAGTGACTGATACAGGAAGAATTCGCAGGCTTTATGTGATGAGAGAATTTCGAAGACATGGGGTTGGGCGCAGCCTGATGGATGCGGTTATTCAAAAAGCGGAAAATCATTACGCTCGACTGGTTCTGTACACGGATCAACCGGTTGCTGGATCTTTTTATCGCGACTTGGGATTTAGAGAAGTGACGAGTATGGAGAAGATAACGCATGTACTGGAATTGGGGGAGAAGGAAGATGGATCATATTAAAGCGGTTATTTTTGATTTGGACAATACAATTCTGAACAGAACAATGACCTTTGACGGCTTCACGCAGAGTTTGATTAAAACCTATTTTGGTCACCTTGAGTCAACCGAAGATATAAGCAAACGAATTATTGAACTCGACCAGGATGGTTATAAGGACAAACCCTTTCTGTTCAACGAGTTGTTGCATGAACTGCCCTGGGCAGAGCATCCGCCACATGCAGAACTGATGGAGTTCTATGGCAGAGAGTATGTGCGAAGTTCAGTTCTGATGGAACAGGCGCGAGAAGTCGTTCAGCATCTTCGGGGGAAATATCAAACCGGGTTAATTACCAATGGGCAGACCGATATTCAGTATGGGAAGATCGATCAACTCGGTATCCGGGATGATTACGACCATATTATTGTTTCAGAAGAGGCTGGAGTCAAAAAGCCCGATCCACGCATATTTCAGCTTGCGCTCGATCATTTCGGTCTAAAACCAGAGCAATGCATTTACATTGGTGATCATCCCGTGAACGATATTGAAGGAGCAGCAAGCGTAGGCATGAGCACCATCTGGATGAAGGTCAACCAGCCGTGGCAGGACAGAATTACGACTAGTCCTTTACATACGATTGAGCATCTAAGTGAGCTGAAGAAACTGCTTTAGAAGACGGTTATATAAATTGAATTCCTATAATCCCAGTTTGGAAAGCGAGGAACATATGGAAATTAGACAGATGGCTACAGCGTTTTTGAGCAATGGCTCAGAGATGCTGATGATGAAGAAGGCGGGTAGCAGATTGTTTGATTTTGAATTCTGGGGTGGCATTGGCGGACATCTGGAACAAGGGGAACTGAACGTACCCATGAGCGCCAGCTATCGGGAGATTGAAGAAGAGACCGGGTTCACGCAAGAGGATGTCGAACACTTTCGGCTTCGATATATTCTGTTGGAAGTTAACGGTGGTGAGATTTGGCAGCAGTTTGTATATTTCGGAGAGACTAGGCATCGACATTTTGTGCCCTCGGATGAAGGCGAGTTATTCTGGATACCGCTGGATGAGGTGCTGGACTTACATTCGTCTATTCTGATCAAAGCAACGCTTAGGCACTATTTACAACACCCAGGAGCAGAAGACATCTGGATTGGCAACGTTCAGAGCGGAACAGACCTAAAGAACACTCCACAGGTAATATGGAACAGAATGCAGGAAACGATATCGTTTGAGCCAAAGGGGGTAAATCGATAATGTTGAAATATAGAATGGAAAGAAAAAAATTGAGATGGATAAATTACCTGTTGATCACTGTACTGATTGCTATCATTCTTCCGAGTAGTCATGTAGAGGCAGGCAGCACGATTACAGTGAAAACGAAGGTCCAATATTACAAAGGACAGCCATACATACATCTAACAGGTGGAAATAAATCTGTGACGGATAAGCTGAACAAGACATTTAAACTCCACACAGTGAAAGCAGCTCGCCTGGACAAAGAAGAAAAGAAATCAAACAAAAAATATTTCTACATCACCATGGCCAGTGTAAAATACAATGCAAAAGAAAAGTTATCTGTGGTATATGAAGATCATGTGTACACTGGCGGAGCACATGGAATGGATGCGACAAAATCATATAACTATGATTTAAGAACGGGAAAAGAACTGAAGCTAAGCGAGTATGTCAAAGACGATACTCAGATGGAGAAGGTAGAGAAATCAATCTCCAACAGTCTATTAGCCATGTATAATGCAGGAGTTTCTATTTTTGAAGAAAATATTTATGATTTTCAGCTTGATCAAACATCTGAATTCTTTTTATATGACAAAGGTATCGTCATCCGATTCCACCCTTATGAGGTTGCACCCTACGCTAAAGGGTTTGTAGATATCAAAGTCCCGTTCAGTAAATTCAACCAATAGATTGTTTGTAATAAAAGGCATGATCCAGTTCAATGAGGTCATGTCTTTTTCTATATATACAATCATTCAAAATACTCTAAATAATTTCAATAACTTCGGCTTCTATGTTTCTACATACCGTGTAAATAGCTTAACCCATTCCAAGAAGGAGGTTTTGTTATGAAACGTATGGAAACATGTTTCAGGCTGACCGTAGCAGAGTGTAAATGCTATGGCAGCCTGAACGAGCGAACCGGTTTAATTTAGCATAGGGCAGAGGCGGTAGTTATGGGTTGGTAGAAGAAACTGATTTCATAAAACTACGCTGTAATAATTCGATCTTTCGTTTTTCTGTTCCGATGTTCTATAGCTTCCTCATAATCCCCGATTAGTGTATCAAAAATATGCTCCCACGACCGCTGCTCAGCCAGCTTTCTGCCTTCCAATCCCATCATCCGCAATTGGTCCCCGTGATTTCCCCAGAGACATATCTCCCGAATCAGTGCATCAGCCTGACCTGGCTCGAATAATACACCATTGCGGTGGTGGGATATCAGATCCTTTACACCTCCGGCATTGGCCGCCACTACAGGGAGTCCTGAAGCCATCGCTTCCAGTACCACATTGCCAAATGTCTCCGTAGAGGAAGGAAACACAAACAGATCTGCCGAAGCATACATAACAGCAAGTTCTTCGCCATGCATATAACCTGTAAAGGTGACATTGGGTGGGGATTGCAGACGCATTTTCGGGAGAGATGGGCCGTCGCCAACGATGATCCAGTGTACACGGGACTGCATTTCCTGGGGCAACTGCTGCATGGTAGTCGTGAGTGTAGCGATATCTTTTTCCGGGGCAATGCGTCCAACGTAGAGTAGAATAAGGGGAGCGGTGATGTGGTATCGTTCACGGATATCCGAGCTGCGTTTATCAGGGGAGTACAGGTTGCAATCAATCCCGCGAGACCAAAGTTTCAGACGCTGAATGCCTTGGGTTTGCAGGGTGTTTAACGTTTCCTGCGATGGAGTTAGGGTTGCATCACAGGCACGGTGGAACCACTGGATATACTTCCAGTAGAGAGGAATCATACTTTTCAACCGGTAGTATTCGAGATAACGATCGAAGTGGGTATGGTAGGAGACAACATGGGGAAGATGGTGTTTGAGGGCATACCTCAGACCAAGCAACCCCATATTAAAAGGTGTGGCGATATGCAGCAGATCGGGTTGAAAGGTTTGTAGCTGCTTGTGCGTGTCTGCTCTGTTGGGTAGAGCAATGCGGCATTCGGGATACAGAAAAAAAGGGATGTTGGCAACCGATCGGACTTGAGTCTCATGGCTTCCTTCAATGACGGAGTTCGGAGTAAACAGCAGATGTTCAATTCTTCTGCGGTTCAGATGGTTACTCAAGCGGTGGAGCGTGCCAGCAACACCATTGGTTTCCGGAAGATAGGTGTCTGTGAACAAGGCCAGGCGCATCATTACCCCTCCCAAGACTCGTGATGTCAAGATCATAACAGCGGAACATTTTCCAGAGGTCAAGTGCACGTTAACTTGACGATATTCCCTGTAAATTGTTAAAGGATATACTATACCAACTTCCATAAGTTCAACTTATATAGCGTATTCTGATATGATGTAATAACGTGTCGGCGTAGTTGAACTTGAAATTTACACGATAACGGAGAGGGCAGAAAAAAACTGAAGAAGCGGAGCGTTCGCCTTTATCACCGGATTTTACCCTTTAATAAAGGGATTGAAAAAATCTGGGGATAACAGCGATCGGAAGTTTATTCTGACTGCGTAGTGGTCCAGTGTAAAAAACACGTTCAAACTATTTAGACAGAGAGATACAGGAGGCAGAGAAAGATGAACAAGTTACAAGAAGAATTGCAGGAGTTGTTACCACTTGATCAGCTTGAAGAGATCTCAGGTGAAGAAGTGGTGGGGAGTGTTGCCATGGACCTTTATCGGGCTGAATTTTCGACGATTCGAGAAAGTGGGCCGGAACTTCCGCAAGTATTGAGAGATATCATTCTAATCATTGATCTGGATACCGAGCTGTCCATGAACGGGATGACCGGTTTCCTTGAGAATTCCAGCGGACAGTATCTGGGTGAGACGATAACAGCTATGGAGCGGATTGGCAATGATGCAGATGCCGTGATCCTGAAGAAGATAGAGCAGATGTTGTCCAAAAGCGGTGTAACGCACGGGCAATTACGAGATAATGTGAATGGCCTGTCCGAAGATGACATCACGACAAGCCTGCAAACACACGGGGAACAGATTCATGAGGTATTACAGCAGATTGAACTGGAAGCCGCGAATTTGAGCATGCAATCGGATAACGAAGAAAGCTTTGACCTGCTGTATCAATATGTGGACGAAAATAAAGAACGTTTGAAACAGGAGATGCAACACGTTTTGTCTAATTGAGTGGGAAGAGGAGGCAAAATGACAATCATGAACAAACGATTAGCGCTGGAATCCTTTTTGGTTACCTTGTTATTCATCATCGGTTTTGTAGCTTGGAATGTCGTTCAAGGCATGATCATGACCATGAATTATGTACCTGATCTTACAAACACCGCTTCTTCTGTTACCCCATTGCAATCCAAGATTGCTTTTGGAAGCCGTGTTCAATGGGATACAACATCCATGATTATGGCTGTTGTCGGATTTATTTTGCTAGCCGCCGCATATTACGGTCTTCGATCAGGAATGCAGCGTTGGACACAGCGTTCTTGATGTTTTATCCGCTTAGAGTCCAAGTTCTGTACTTACTTACGCTGCCTTTGCAGCATATCAATTGAAATTCATTTACAACTGCCCTGAGTCCATTAGACTCAGGGTTTTTACTATGGCTAATGTTTTTCCGCTTCGAAGGGGAAATTTTCTAGATCCAAGGTCAAGGAAGAATCCGTTACAATGATCTTGTAAGCGCTTATCGTTTTGGATAGAGAGAGGAGGAGAGACAGAGATCATGATTACAACCAATCAGATTTATCTCGATCAGACATTGCATAGCAAAGAGGATGTATTTGATTTTATATCTGCGGAGGCAGAGCGTTACAGCATCACTACAAACCGTGCACAACTTGCGGCTGATCTGTGGGAACGCGAACGTGTCTACTCCACCGGACTTCAGGATCACTTTGCAATTCCCCATACCCAGAGTGAAGTTGTAACACGTCCGGCAGTGATGGTCATTCGATTGCGGGAGCCCATTGATTGGGAATCTCATGACGGCAAGCCGGTAAAATATATTTTTGCCATCCTTGTGCCTAAAGGTCATGTAGACGTATCCCATCTGCAAATTATCTCTTCACTTGCCACCTTATTGCTGGAAGATTCATTCAAAGAGGCCATCGCGGAAGCGGTGCATCCGGAAGATGTATATGCGTTGCTTCATCAATATACGGAAGGACTGGTGTCATAATGAAAATCGTAGGTGTAACGTCATGTATCGCAGGTCTCGCCCATACCCCGATGGCCGCCAAAGCATTGGAGAAAGCAGCTCAGCAACTGGGATATGAGATCAAAGTGGAACAGCAGGGAGCCATGGGACAAGTCAATAAGCTGACGGAAGAAGATATTGCTGCAGCGAATTTTGTACTGATTGCAGCGGATCAAACGGTGAAGGACATGGATCGGTTTGGCGATAAAAAAATCGTACGTGTCAAAATCGGTCATGCCGTAAGTCAGGCAGAAGCGGTACTAACCAAAGCCGTCGAGGCTGTGAACGCACAAGCTTAACCCCACCTTCCACATGAGGAGAGAGTACGATGAGAAAATGGTTTGGTGAAGCAAAAACACATCTAATGACAGGTATCTCCTATCTGCTGCCGGTCATTATCGCGGGTTCCCTGGTCGTTGCCATCTGCAAAATTATCGCACTATCAATGGGTATTACTGATCTTGATCCGTACAAAGATGGAAGCGGATTCTTGCATATTTTATATCTCGTGCAAAATGTAGGATGGAGCGGCATCGGATTATTGACGATTGTCCTGTCCGGTTACATTGCCTACTCCATTGCTGACAAACCTGCGCTGGCCGCAGGTCTGATCGGCGGGGTGCTGGCACAGCAGACCAACGCTGGTTTCTTGGGCGCATTAATCTCCGGTTTTTTTGCCGGATACATCACCTTGTGGGTCAAAAACAAAGTTAAGATTACAGGTCCGGCCGCTGGCTCGGTACCGTTAATCATTTTACCGCTGATTACCGTAGGTTTAACCGGATTTCTGATGGCAGTCATTCTGGGTGGCCCGCTGGGCGCGCTGAATGAGTATCTCATTGCTTGGGTTCAAAACATGAGCCAGAGCGGAACCAATACCGTTGTGCTTGCCATTATTCTGGGGGCAATGATTGGATTCGATCTCGGCGGACCCGTCAACAAAGCGGCATGGATGGCAGGCAATGCCCTGTTCCTGTCCGGTGTCTATCTGCCGAATATTTTCATTAATATTGCCATCTGCATTCCGCCGCTTGGTTATGGTTTGGCAACATTGCTAATGAAGAAACGTTTTTCCAAAACCTATCAGGAAGCGGGAAAAGGTGCAGTGATTATGGGCGTGATCGGCATCACGGAGGGTGCAATTCCGTTCACACTGCGTAACCCTGCCAAGATGATTCTGGTCAACATGTTTGCCTGTGCAACGGGCGCTGCCTTGACTGCACTGCTGGGAGCACATATCATCATGCCACCAATTGGCGGCTTATATGGAGCTGTGTCAGTAGGTACCCCAATCGCGTACCTTGCCGGAGGCATTGTCGGCGCACTGATCGTGGCGGGTGGCACCATGTTGGTGAACTTCCGTGATGAAGAAGAGAAACAGCCTGCCAAGACTCAGGAAGCTTCAGTGAAGAAAAACGGGGAAGAAATCGAACTCGTTTTTGACTAAAAGTACATGTTCAAAAAGATCGGTTTTCAGTATCTTGAACAACCTTTAAAAAGCATCTGGAGGGATATAGAGATATGAGTGAGAGAAATCGTACCAAAGTACATGTGATTCCACATACGCACTGGGACCGGGAATGGTATTTTACGACCTCCCGTTCCAAAGTGTATCTTGTCAAACACGTCAAGGAAGTATTGGGTGCACTAGAGAATATCGATGGATTCCATTATTACCTGCTGGATGCACAAGGCTCGCTGCTGGATGATTACATCCGCTGGTGTCCCGAAGATGAGGAACGGATCCGCCAACTGGTTACAGCCAAACGACTGATGACTGGACCCTGGTATACACAGACGGATCAATTGGTGATTTCCAGTGAATCCATGGTCCGAAACCTGCATTATGGTATGAAAACAGCACAAAAGTACGGACATGCGATGAAGGTTGGTTATGTTCCGGATGCATTTGGACAATCGGCACAGATGCCGCAGATCTATCGGGAGTTTGGCATTGAACGTTTCCTGTTCTGGCGTGGTGTCTCGGATAATACGAATCCACATACCGAGTTTACGTGGGAAGGGTCGGATGGCAGTCGTGTATTTGCTGTACAGATGCCATTCGGGTATTACTACGGTGGTAACATTCCGGAAAATGAAGAAGATCTGATCCCTTATCTGGAGAAACAGATTGGTGCGCTGGAACGCAAAGCCTCCACCAAACATATCTATTTCCCCAATGGGTTTGATCAGGCGCCTGTGCGATTGAATCTGCCGGAGTTGATTGAACGCTTCAATGCACTGGATACAGAACGCGAATATGTGATGAATGAACCGGAACGTTTTCTGGCGGAGATCGAAGCGGATAGTCAGGATCTGCCTCTACTTCGGGGTGAATTAATGGAAGCCAAGCACATGCGGATTCACAAGTCCATTTTTTCCACCCGTGCAGATCTCAAGCAACAGAATAACCGAATTGAGAATCTGATTGCTAACACGCTCGAACCTGTACTTGCCATTAGCCATTCTCTCGGGCATGATTACCCGCATCGTATTGTGGAGGATATCTGGAAGCTGTTGTTTGAGAATGCGGCACATGACAGCATCGGTGGTTGTAACAGTGATACAACCAATCAGGACGTTGCGTTTCGTTACAAACAGGCCTATGATATCGCACTCAATCTGCTCGACCTGCATATGCGGATGATTGCTTCAACGATACAGCAGGAGGAGACATTTGCGTTCACCCTGTTCAACACGCTACCGTATGTGCGAGGCGGGGTTACTGAGATTGAAGCTTATATTCCGGAAGAATCCTTTGTCATTCGGGATACGAAGGGACGCGAGCTGGATTACACCATTGTAGAAAAAGCAGATCAGACCGATTATGTGCTTGGACAACACATTGACCTGAATCCAAGTCGCAAAGTGCATCTGCCAGAACGCGTATATCGCGCGAAGCTGCTGGTGGAATTGCAAGAAGTTCCGGCTATGGGCTACACCCAGATTGTTTTTGATTTCAGTCAGGGCGCTGCACCTGTTATTGAGCGGCGTAACGGAGACACAATTGAAAATGAACATTTCAGCATTGCGCTACAAGCAAACGGCACCTTGCAAATTACAGATAAGCGATCTGGTCAAGTGTATGCGGATCAAATGGTCTTCGAAGATAACGGGGATGACGGAGATTCCTACAACTATTCTCCACCCGAGCGGGATCTAATTGTTTCTTCGGCAGCCAGCCAGATGAGTGCGACTACTACCCAAACGTCCGTTTCCCAGACACTATCCCTGCGTTTCACGCTGGATGTTCCCTACGATCTGGAAGAACGCGCCGCAGGCATCACGTCGGGAGCATTGCCAATGCAGGTGCAGATATCTCTTCGCAAAGGAGAGAAGCTGATCCGCTTCCACGTTCAGGTGCAAAATGAGGTGTTCAGCCACCGTCTGCGTGTCCTTTTTGATACAGGAATTGCTTCATCCCTATCCATTGCAGATCAACCGTTTGGAGTCATTGCTCGTCCAACCTCATTGCCAGAAGTGGAAGTATGGGAGCGCGAACAATGGCAGGAGAAACCGCTCACTATTGAAGCGATGCAGAGTTATGCTGGGTTGAACAACGGTTCCCATGGTATGGCTGTGTTGACGGAAGGTGTACGTGAATACGAGATTATTGGCGAGCAAATGGATACCATTGCCCTGACCTTGTTCCGTACTTTCGGTTTCATGGGTAAGGAAAATCTCTTGTATCGTCCCGGACGGGCCTCCGGTGAGAAAATTGTGACAACACCTGACGCGCAATTGCTCGGCGAGCTCTCCTTTACCTTTGGCCTGCATATCCAGGTTTCCGGGTTCGACGAAGCGAATGTAGCTCGGACTGCACGTGAATATTTGACACCGATCAGCAGTTATCAGCAATGCGACTTTTTGAATGGACGTCTGATCTTTGCTTTCCGCGATGAGGAACGTGTTCTTGATACAGACTACAGCCTGATGTCGTTCAGCGACGATTCCAACGTGGTGTTAAGCAGTTTTAAGAAAGCAGAGCAGAGTGAGGGTTACATTGTACGTGTCTTCAATCCATATTTGGCGCAGTCTGCAAACGTGAACATACACTTTAATCAACCTGTACATGCAGAGCGTGTATCTCTTGGTGAACAACCCCTGGAGCCTCAGCAGAGGTTAACCGATGGAGAAAAGGTCGTTCGTTTGCCGGAACTCGAACATTGCAAATTAATGACGGTACTTGTATCCATATAAGCTGAACTTTAGTTTGACACAATCCTGATCAGAAGGGAGGTCGGATATCGGTATGATTTTTCCAACTAAACGGTTGAAAAAGCTGTTCCACCTCATTCATGGTGAAGGGCAGGAACAGGCTTGGACGAGCCAAGCACTTGCAGACAGACTAGAGGTTACGGTGCGTACCATTCGGGATGATCTGAAAAAGTTGGATCATATCCTTGCTGGGCATGGTGGGAGCCTGGAATCCAAGCGTGGGCGGGGTTATTCCATTCGTGTGCATGATGCGAAGCGGTATACTGAGCTGTTGGAGGAACAGAAGGATGATCGGGAAAAAGGTGCGCCAGTACCTGGATCGCCTGATGAGCGTATCCGGTATGAATTGTTCAAGCTGCTTGGTGAACCGGGTCATATCAAGATGGAAGACCTCGCTGATCAGCTGTTTATAAGCCGTGCAACAATGAACAATGATCTGAAAATCATTCGTCAGATTCTGGAGAACTACCAGCTTCAGCTTCAGATCAAGCCAGGACATGGTGTGAAAGTTGTCGGGGACGAGCACAGGTTCCGCTATTGCCTTGCCGAGTACGCCGATTCGCGAGATGAAGAACTGGGCCCCGAAGGAATGACCGTGGCACAGGAACGTTTGTTGTATCCAATCGAACCCGCGCACATCCGCGAGATCGTCATTCGCCATGTAGGCCAACAGGATGTTCGTATTGCAGATGTGGCACTGAAAGATCTGATTACGCATCTGGCTGTTATGGTATTACGTATTAAGCAGGGGCATGAACTGGAGCGATTCGAGAAAGTGGAGGCGAATGTTCAGGATCAGCAACTTGCACAGCAGATTATTCAGGATCTGGAGTTGTTATATTCCATTCACTGTCCAGTTGGAGAGCGAGATTATCTGCTGTTGCATATTGTTAGCAAAAAAATGACCACTACCGATTGGAATGGACTTCGAAGTGACCCGTTATATGTTGCTGTACAGCAGATGCTGGGTCATATCTATGATCGGTACACCTATGATCTGCGTGATGATGAACGATTGCCAAATGATCTGTATGCCCATCTGAAGCCCATGATTACTCGCCTGGAACATGGCATGAATATGCGGAATCCACTGCTGGGACATATACGTAAATATTATCCACTCGCCTATGAGATTACGATAAGTGCAGTGAAACAGCTACAGACATACGTACCTCATGAGATCAATGACAGTGAGATTGGTTACCTGGCTCTTCATATTGGTGCAGCATTGGAACGTAAATACCAGATTCCTCATCGCAAACGGAAATCCGTATTACTCGTCTGTGGGTCAGGATACGGCACAGCCCGTATTCTTGAATCGAGATTGCGTTCGTTATTTGCCGAGCTGGAGGTCTCTCGTGTGGTTTCGCTACGGGAGTATGAGGAGATGGGGAGTGTACCCGAAGATTTGGTTATTTCCACGATCCGGTTACGTGAGTCCAAAGGCAAACCGTCGGCTGTCATTGCTGCGATTCCATCGGAACGCGACATGGCAACGATCACTCATCTGGTGCGAACCAGTGATGAGCAGGAGGAAATGACGCTACTGCGTTACTTTGATCCAGCGTTGTTCATGTTTCGGTCCGATCAGCCTGACAAAATGACACTTATGGCTGAGATGAGCGGAGCACTGTTAGAGAAGGGAATCGTGACGGAGCAGTTCTGGCCCGCTGTGCAGGAACGGGAAAAGATGGCTTCAACGGCGCTTGGAAGAGGCATGGCGATTCCGCATCCCATGGAGCTGAGTTCAACTCGTACGACCGTATCGGTATGTCTGCTCGAGAAGCCGATTCCGTGGGATGAGGAGAATGAAGTACATGCTGTATTTATGTTATCTATCTGCAAAGAGGATTACGAACAGGCGATGGGGATCTATGATCTGTTTGTAGAATTGATCCGGCAGGAGGAGAAGTTGGAAAGCCTGCGCTCCTGTGGCAGCTTCGATGCCTTTGCCCAACTTGTATGTGAAACGTTGAGTCTAAAAAGTACCGAAGCGTATTAATATATAAGTTCACTAAGGATAATTCGACTGACACTCCGATGACAGAATAACCTTCCGATCGCTGTTAACCCCAGATTTTTCTGATCCCCTTTTCGAAAGGGAAAAACCGTCCTTCATCAGATTTGTCTGATAAAGGACGGTTTATTTCGTTTACACAAACTATAGATTAAATATGTTTGGAAATGATTTCTTCCAGTCCTTGAGCGACAGAATGCGCACCCCGCTCCAGATGTCTTTCATACAGATGCAGGCGGACGAAGCTCTCATCCGTTCCCATCGCTTCGGAGAATATTCCACTGAGTCCACGAGCGCGGCGGTCGATCTGTAATAGCAGCTCCAGCGAATCGCCCATCGGATAGAACAGCACTTCCAACTCATCCAGATGCCCACGGAATTTGTTTGTTGGTACAAATTCAAATTCCTGCACAAATGGCAGATTGCCACCCAGCTTTGGTGCATAGTCATTGGTCACTTCACGCAGTTTGAAACCAAGGATATCAATTGCATCGAGCACGGTGTTCATGTCTTTGCTGGGAACAACCTGCAGTCTGTCCCGGTCTGAAGGGTCTACGGCACTTGGAATATCGAGGCCCGTCTCTACCCATACCTCTGCACGATGTAGTGTAATTGGCAGATTTTCTGGCAGGTCAAATGAAAAGTCTTTCTCCAATTTGGCTCCAGGCTGTAATGTAAAACCTTCGGTGAGTAGATATTTGGCTATAACGGCTGTTTCTTTTACTTTACGATCATCGTGCTCCCGTATGTAATGGGTTTTGATTGAAAGATAGATTCGATCTACGTTCTGTTCCACATCTCCACCTTCAATGTACACAACCCCCGAGATGATTCCTCCAGGCGTGACCTCTGGTGTATGCAATTCCGTATTTACTTTGGCTGCTCCAACACCTACACTGGCTAACATTTTCTTGAAAAATGACATGCGCTCGACCTCCAGATTAGATGGTTTATTATATGGGATACATACGGCTTCGACCTTAATACGGAAGCTGGAAGAGAAGCGTTTCATATTTTAGAAAAGATATATCGTATATCCAAACAGGAGAATCGACGTACCCATGTCGAATGTTTAAATAAAGGGAATTTTTGTCAGGAGGTGAAGTCGATTGAACACAGAATTTTCAGAACAGAAATATGGTGAAACGGGTGTTAAAACCAGCTTTGAGCAGATGGCGAACGGGGAACAGAAATATAAAATGATAACAGAAGATGGCAGTTACTATTGTAGAACCGTTGCATCTTCCCACGGAGCATGGCAAAACAGTCATGTACATATCAATCTAACGGAGTTTTATGTGGTGCAAACCGGATGGATTGCGTATGCCAGTTATGGAGACGATCAGATGTTTTCGATTCGAGTGATACGTGCGGGAGAGCACATCATTGTCCAACCTGGAATCCATCATAATATATACATGTCTGCACATAGCGCGATACATACCATCAAGCATGGATTGAACACCTCCAGTGATTGGACGGCATCCCCTGAGTTGGATAGGTTAACTCAATCTTTAACAGAGAAGGAGCTACTCCAGAAGTATGATTAATTAGACGGGAGGATCAGACAGATGCGTAAAAGTACAATATTTTGGATTACGGGAGTAACGATAATTCTCTTGGTGACTCTGCTCATATACAGCTATGTTATTCCAAGTGTGAGTGCCCAGGATGTTGTGATGGCAGGCACAATCAGGCAGATTGATACGGATGTAGTTGAGGTAGAGTTAGAGATAACGCGAAAAAGAGAAGACAAGGATCAACATATGGTGTATCCCGTTGTCCCTGGATGGGAAGGGGTCACATTCACTGAAGAACAAGGTGATGCGTGGTACATGCCTTCGTCTGTTGGCAGCTCCTATCTTGATCAAGTCATTCTGGAAAAGTATCTGAAGGCGCAGGGGAAAACCATGAAATCAGCTGATAATCTGATAGGATTTGCGATACCTGATGAGATAGGGAGCTACAAGTTGCGGTTAACGCTCAGATCTTTGGATGGAACGACTCAGCCGCTTGAGAATCCCGTGGTGTATTATGTTCACAACGAGCATTTGTTAGGGAAGGATCTGAGTTGGGTTACGAGTGAGAATCTGGAGATCAATAAGGAGTAATCAGAATGATGAATGTATATGAATCGAATGAAATCACTGTACGTTTCTTGGACACAGAAGATGAACAACATCTGGTGAAGTGGCTGTCAGACCCGGAAGTTCTTCAATACTATGAAGGGCGTGATCGGCCGCATGATCTGGAACAGGTGAGAGAGCATTTTTACAATCAGAAAGATGGTGCTACTCGTTGTATCGTTGAGTATGGAGGACATCCGATTGGATACATTCAGTTCTATGAGCTTGAGGAAGAAGAACGAACGGAGTATGGTTATGGAGACACGGATGAGATCATCTATGGAACGGATCAGTTTATTGGTGAGGTAGAATACTGGAATAAAGGCATTGGTACACAGTTGATGCAATCCATGCTGGCTTATCTGATTAATGAAAAACAAGCCCGTAAAGTGGTTATGGACCCTCAATCCTGGAACTTGCGAGCGATATCCTGTTATGAGAAATGTGGTTTCCAAAAGATTAAGCTGTTGGAGAAACATGAGCAGCACGAAGGACAGATGCGAGACTGTTGGCTTATGGAATATGCCCTGTAGATCCTGCTTAAAGTTATTTAAATCATGTAAACAAGGAGGAATAATGGATGGATGAAAGATTTCCGATAGGACCATTTGTACACACGGGTGAAGTTACTTTGGCACAACGGGAGAAGTGGATTCAGGACATTGCTGAGTTGCCTGAACGCGCACGAGAAGCGGTAAAGGGACTGAGTGAAGAGCAATTAAGTCTGCCGTATCGAGAAGGTGGATGGATGCTCAAACAGGTTATTCACCACATGGCAGACAGCCATATGAACAGTATGATTCGTTTCAAGTTGGCACTGACAGAGGATACACCAACGATTCGGCCTTATTATGAAGAGCGCTGGGCTGAACTGAGTGATTCACGAGACCTGGATGTCGAATTCTCGCTTCAGATTCTGGATGCCCTCCATCGTCGTTGGGTGTTTCTGTTAAACGCGCTGACAGATGCAGATTATGCCAAACAGTTTTATCATCCCTCATCGGAAGAAACGACAAGACTGGATTACAATCTGGGCATGTATGCTTGGCATGGCAAACACCATGTTGCTCACATCACATCGCTTCGGGATAGATTGGGAATATAGCTATTAGAAATATCTTTTAAGGAGGATTCATCAATGAGTGTACATATCAGACTATTAAATGAGAACGATCCTGTAATCATATCAAAGGCGTTTCAGGAGCAGGGTTGGGGGAGATCCCCTGAGCAGTATCTTCATTACTTGGCTGAACAACAGAATGGGGAACGCGTAACCTTGGTAGCCGAGTTGAATGGAGAATTTGCCGGATACGTGAATGTATTGTGGAATTCCAGCTACCCGTCTTTCAGGGAACAAGGCATTCCCGAAATTAACGATTTTAATGTACTAATGAAGTTCCAGCGCCAAGGTATTGGTTCACGGTTGATGGACCGAGCAGAGGAAGTTATTCTGGAACGAACGGATGTAGCAGGCATTGGTGTAGGTGTGTTTTCCGATTATGGCAAAGCGCAAGTTCTATATGCCCATCGCGGGTACATACCAGACGGTCACGGTGTATACAAACATGATCATTACATTCAGCCGGGTGAAGAAACGATTATGGACGACGATGTTGTACTTTATCTTACGAAGAAGTTAAAAGCCACGCAATAATTTCATAATATATACAATATGAAAGATGTCATGTATATTAGTTGTAAATATCTGTTATGTGTGACTGGCGTAAACGTGGAGTGAACCACGAGGGAGCACATATATTATATGCCGTACGCCTGGGCAAAGTGTTTGATCTTTTGATCAAACACTTTATTTATTATTCAGGGAACGAAAGGACTGGTGGCGGCAATGAAAATGGCGTTTGTTTTATTTGATGGAATGACAAGCATGGATTTAGCTGGATTTTATGAAGCTGTGACTTGGCTAGCGATTCTGAAAGCAAAGGAAAACGTATCATGGACATTCTGCGCAGATAAGGAGGAAATTTCGGATGATCGTGGGCTGAAAATGAAATCCGATGCAGTATTACCTCATCTAGGGGATTTTGACCTAGTATTTTTTCCTGGTGGATTATCAACTAGAACGCTTCGATTTGATGAGGATTTTATGCGATGGGTCCGAACGGCAGAAAATGTCACATATAAAATATCTATTTGTACCGGGGCTTTACTGTTGGGGGCAGCAGGTTTCCTGAATGGAAAAAGGGCTACTACCAACTCATCTGCTTATGATTTATTGAATCCTTATTGTGCAGAAGTGATCTCAGCGCGTGTAGTGCGTGATGGTAATACGATAACGGGTGCGGGGGTTACGGCTTCCATTGACCTGGGACTATACTTGGTCGAAATGTTAACGTCTACGGAGATCGTCCTTCAAGTTCAACAAAAACTAGAGTATCCATATTATGAAGCTGGTAACTTAAAAGATGTCTACATGCACACTAAGGGTAGGGGATAAAAAGATGACTATTCGCCTTTTTCAAGCGATTGATCAGCCAGCAGTGCTGAAAATGATGACGGATCATGATTTTCAATTCCCTTCGTTTATACGCGATCAGTATCCTGCGCGCTGGGATTTATTTTTAAAAATGACGGATGAACGTATCAGTGCTTATTATGTCATGGTTGACGAAGCAGATGTTGTCATAGGTCATGCTGGTTATATCTTTCATCCTACTGTTAACCGATATGAAATCGTTGGCGTTGTTACATGCAAATCACACCTTCGACAGGGAGTAGCACGTGGACTAATTACAAAAATATGTATAAAAATAGCTGAATTCGGCAGTGGTGATGTCATGCTTTACACACTTGATCATGAAGAAAATGAAGCAGCGCTCGTATTTTATGAACGAATGAATTTTCAAAAAGAAGGTGTTGATATGAACTATTATACCTCGGGGTTTCATAGACTTTCACTTGTTAAAACATTATAAGGAAACTTCAAAAAACTAATTGAAGTGGAAGCATAAAAGTGTACTTCAGTTTAAGTTGCATGGACTTGCAAAGAAAGATGATCAAAAAGCTGTCCTGCATGTTATACTCTATTGGAATTTGAGGAATGATAAGCAGGATGTTAAGAGATTAGATGATCAGAGGAGTGAATGATGCATGTTTAGCAAAGTCGGCCAGATTATGTTGTATGTCAACAATCAGGATGAATCACTGGCATTTTGGACGGAAGTTGCAGGATTCCACATTGTGGATGAAGTAAACCTTGACGAGGGCATGAGATGGATTGAGATTGCGCCTACCGCAGACTCGCAGACAAGCATTATACTCCATGACAAAGAGTTCGTTGAACGGATGTCGGCGGGTGTAAATCTGGGCACACCTTCGTTAATGTTCTTCACCGAAAATCTGGATCAGTTATATGCCGACTTGGCTGGTAAACATGTAACGGTCGGAGAGATTGTCGAGATGCCAACGGGGCGTGTCTTCAACTTTGCTGATAACGAAGGGAATTACTTTGCAGTTTTGGAACGGGCGAAGTAAGTTACAACACAAAACCCCAACAAAAAAACGATCGACATTCATGTCGGTCGTTTTTTTGTTGGGAAAAAGCTTATGTTTTGGAGTAGAAAAACGCAAGAAAAATAGAGAACTATTGGGTAAAAATGTTATAATAGAGTGTGGCTGATTTAACGAAAATGCCGAGGAATGAATAGTCGAAAATGAAGGTTTGAATGGAGCATTTAAGGAGGAATGTGGTTGTGGAAAAGACGATTAAAAGTGTACAGGATCTATATGATATGCTCGATGCGGATTTCAGATCTGCCAAGCAGTTTTGGGAACCTTTCTATGAGGATCGGAACAGACCAATCCCCTTTTTCCCAAACAAACCGGATGAGAATCTGGTAGAACATGTGAACGCAGGTCTGCTGAGCGGCGGCAAGGCACTGGAACTGGGGTGTGGCCCGGGCAGAAATGCGTTGTATTTAACCCGCCAAGGATATCAGGTAGATGCTTATGATTTTTCGGAGACAGCTATTGCCTGGGCTAAGGAGAGGGCGGCAGAAGAGCAACTGGACGTGCATTTTGAATGTCGATCTGTGTTCGAATTGTCCCCAGAGCAAGAATATGATCTTGTCTACGACTCGGGTTGTCTGCACCATCTGTTGCCACATCAGCGCATTCCATACATAGAAATGATCCATAATGCACTCCGGCCTGGAGGATACTTTGGAATGACTTGTTTTGCTCCTGGTTATAGCGATATTGGTGGGCCAGAGATCGTTATGACTGATTGGCAGGTGTATCAAGAGAAGTCGATGCGAGGTGGTCTTGCATTCACGGAGGAGAAGCTTCGTTACATGCTGGAAGATGGCTTTGAGTGTGTCGAGTTCCGTGCGATGAAGGCGATGGAGCAGCATGAACCATGTTTTGGTGTACCTTTTCTGTGGGCCACGTTGTGGAGAAAGAAAAACTCGTAAGAGTAGGGTAATGATATGCTTTTAAAATTGAGGAGGAGTGGTATCGAAATGGGAACAGAAACAGGAAAAAGACACTTTATCATTACAGGCACATCCAAAGGGATCGGTTTACAACTTGCAGAGTTATTATTGGCTAAGGGGGATTACGTTTATGGTATTTCACGCGGGGGTTCGGATCTGTTGGAATCAGGCGAGGAATGGAGCGGGCGTTACCACCATGTTCAGTATGATCTTGCCGACCTGAATGGGATCGATGATTTGATTACACGCATATTGGACCAAATACCTTCTCAGGAAGCTGAATTCATTGGACTCATTAATAATGCAGCGATGCTGGAGCCTCTAAAACTTATCGATCAATGCAGTGCGGCAGAGATAAGTCAGAGTCTTAACATCAGCCTCGCAGCACCAATGATATTAAGTTCCTCTTTTATTCAACAAACAAATCATCTGTCCGCCAGACGTAAAATTGTCAATCTCTCATCGGGTTCGGGAAGTTATCCCGCGCCTTCAATGGCAGTGTACTGTACATCCAAGGCAGGGATGAACATGTTCACCCAATGCGTATCATTGGAACAAACGGGTCAACAGAACCCTGTTGAGATTATTGCTTTTGATCCGGGGATGGTCGATACGGAATTGCAGGCTGTTGCACGAGGCAAAAGTGCAGAGGAGTTCGCTCTTGCAGGTATGTTCAATCAAGTATATGAAGCAGGACAATTAAGATCGCCACGAGACGTAGCGATGCAGTTGATCGAGCGGATGGACGAAAACAGTGATGCAAGCCATGGTATACACACTGTTGAGAGCTAATAGGATATACGTATTTCGGCTTGTTATCTTTACGAAGTATGGATACCTTTTGATATAAGCCCAACTTCCCTGTACACTGGAATCAGCGATCGGAAGAACGATTCGTAACGGTAAAGGTGATCCTGCAACAACGGAGTCTAATTACCTTATTCAACCTTAGAAGATCAGAAACGTGGTGAAGTCTCTTGTTTAAAATTATGCTCATTGAAGACGACGAGTCGTTATTCAGTGAAATCAAGGAACGATTGTCCCAATGGTCGTATGACGTGTATGGTGTGCAGGATTTTGGAAAGGTATTGCAGGAGTACAGCGTAATTCAGCCGCAACTGGTCATTATAGATATTCAGTTACCCCAATATGACGGGTTCCATTGGTGCCGGATCATTCGTTCGCACTCCAATGTGCCGATTATCTTTTTGTCCTCACGGGATCATCCTGCGGATATGGTTATGTCCATGCATTTGGGGGCAGACGATTTTATCCAGAAGCCTTTTCATTTCGATGTATTGATTGCCAAGATCCAAGCGACTTTGCGGAGGGTGTATAACTATAATACAGAGCATATTGAACTTCGAACCTGGCGCGGTGCCACTATTGAGTATGTGAAAAATACACTGACCTGCGGGGATGAATCTGTCCTGTTGACCAAAAATGAGATGTTCATTCTTAAAGTGCTGGTGGAGCACAAAAATCAGATTGTTACCCGTGAGGATCTCATCCGGAGCTTGTGGGATCATGAGCATTTCGTGAGTGACAATACGCTGACGGTTAACGTTAATCGGTTACGGAAGAAACTTGAACCCATCGGCTTGGAGCGGTACATTGAAACCAAAGTAGGTCAGGGGTACATGGCAACGGAAGAGGCAGAAGCATGATCGGAAAGTACATACGAGAAAGGGCTAGTTGGTTATGGCTACTGGTAAGCATGCAACTTATTATTTTATTGGTGGCCTACCTGGACTCGTCCATTCCATTCCAATCTGTGGTGTATATCGTAGGACTGAATGTAGTGGTATGCCTTGTTTTTATCTGGGCGAGATACCTGAAAGAGACCCGTTTCTATAAAAAGTTGAGCATCTGGGATCATACCTATGATCTGGGAGAACTTGATATCGCCGAAAGTCCATATGAGCAGCTTGTACATGAGGCCGTCAGTTCCCAGACACAGCGGTATCGTAAGGAGTCGTCACATCATTTTATCGCTCTGGAACAGGAGAAGGACGAGATGTTGTCCTGGATTCATGAGGTGAAGACCCCACTGACTGCGTTGCAACTGATGATCGAGCGCTTGCCAGATGACAAGTTACAGAGCCAAATGACATATGAATGGTTACGAATTCATCAGTTGCTGGATCAGCAGCTTCATCAGAAGCGTATTCCGTTTATGCATAATGATCTGTTCATCGAAGAGACGGAACTTGAACCAGTATTGAATAGCGAGATACGAGCGTTGAAATCGTGGTGCATTTCCAAAGGCATTGGCTTTGATGTGTCTTTAATGGTATCGCGCGTGCTCACAGACAGCAAATGGTTAGGCTTCATCCTCCGGCAGTTGTTGAGTAATGCGGTGAAATATAGCGATTCATCGGACATCCTCATTGAAAGTTGGGAACAGGATGGACACATCATACTCATGATTCAGGATCACGGGCGAGGGATTGAGACTCAAGATCTGCCGCGTATATTTGATAAAGGATTTACGTCCACCCGAGGCAGAATGGATGGGGCGGCTACCGGGATGGGGCTGTATCTGGTTCGTCAGGTGGTCCAGACGCTTCATGTGAACATTCATGTAGAATCTTCTCTTGGCGAGGGCACAACCGTCACACTTACTTTTCCGCGAAAAAACGACATGGTGCATCTTGCAGGCGTGTGACAACAATGTCACATGCTTTTTGGTTTTGTTCGGTGAATCACACGATAACACTGCACATTCCGCCTATGATATAGACACGAGCATTTTGCAGAAGATCTAAGAGGAGTGAGCGGGAAATGTGGATACTGGAAGCCAAAAAAATTCATAAAGTCTATGGTAATAAATTAAATAAACAGGAAGTGCTGAAGGGAATTGATCTTGGGGTAAGCAAGGGAGAGTTTGTTGGTATTATGGGGCCTTCGGGTTCGGGTAAAACAACGCTGCTTAATGTACTTTCCTCCATTGATCGGGTGAGCCAGGGCACGATTGATATTGAGGGCAAGGAATTCACCGGAATGAAGGAGAAACAGCTGGCTGAGTTCCGCAAACATCATTTGGGCTTTATTTTTCAGGAATATAATCTGCTGGATACCCTTACGGTGAAGGAAAATGTATTATTACCGCTCTCGATTACGAGCATTCCAAAGCAGGAGGCACACCAGAAGTTTGAACAGATCGCACGTGAACTGGGAATCTACGAATTGAAAGACAAGTATCCATCTGAGATTTCAGGGGGTCAGAAGCAGCGGACTTCGGCAGCACGAGCATTTGTTCACGAGCCGAGTATCATTTTTGCGGATGAGCCGACAGGAGCGCTGGATTCCAAGTCCGCTTCGGATCTTCTCGGCAAGTTAAGTGATATGAACAGCGCACGAAAAGCGACTATTATTATGGTTACCCATGATCCGGTTGCCGCAAGTTATTGCAGCAGAGTGATCTTTATTCGAGACGGTCAGATCTACACCCAGTTGAATAAAGGAGACGAGTCACGGCAATCGTTCTTCAACGATATTATCAAAACCCAGGGCGTATTGGGTGGTGTGCAGCAATGAGCTTGAATTATATTATCTTCCGCAATCTCAGGAAAAATCTGAAGAATTATTATCTCTATGTATTTGCGCTTGTGTTCAGTGTGGCCTTGTATTTTTCCTTTGTGACGTTACAGTATGATCCTTCCATGGATGAGGTGGCTGCTTCAACAAAAGGTGCGGCGGCTATAGGCGCATCTTCGGTATTATTAATCTTTATTGTCGGCATTTTTTTGCTCTATGCCAATACGATCTTTATCAAGCGGCGTAGCAAAGAAATTGGATTATTTCAATTGATCGGACTGACAAAAGGCAGAATTTTTGGTATTTTGAGTGCGGAGAACAGTATCCTTTATTTTGGCTCCATGGCTATTGGTGTGTTAATTGGGTTTCTTGCGTCCAAGCTGGTATTGATGATATTGTTCAAAATTCTCGGTGTGGATGCGATTACGAAACTGTATTTCTCTCCGATGGCACTGATGCAAACGGTGATTGTCTTTACGATAATGTATTTGCTCATCATGCTGATGAACTACATCTTTATCAAGGGGCAGAGTATTCTCTCACTCTTTCGGGTGTCTGCCACTTCGGAGCAGCAGGTGCAGAAGATGTCTGTCGGACAGATGATTGTTGGCGTCTTGGGCATTGCTCTGATTGTGTATGGATACTTCATGTCTGCACGGCTGTTCAGCGGTGAGGCAATGGATATGCAGCAGTTGATGTATACGATGATCCTGATTCTCTTCTCGGTCATACTGGGGACATACCTGTTCTATAAGGGTTCGGTAAGTTTTATCTTTAATCTGATTCGCAAAAGTAAAAACGGATACCTATCCATTCATGAGGTGTTGTCTTTATCTTTAATCATGTTCCGCATGAAATCTAATGCATTGCTGCTTACAATTATTACAACCGTGTCAGCGCTTGCTATTGGCATGCTGTCACTCAGTTACATTTCGTATTATTCCGCAGAAACTCAGGCGAGAGAAAGCTTGCCGGAGGATTTCTCTTTTGCTCAGGTTGAGGTGAAAAATCGCTTTGTAACGGATTTGGAACACAAACAGATTCCATATGAAGAGAAGCATAGACAGCCCATTTATATTGAAATTGATGCTCATAAAGTGATGGATGAGTCCATGACGGAAAAGTACCTGTTCAGTAGTGTGTTGAGTGACAAGATGGTAGATAACATTGATCTGCAACCAGGCGAAGCGGTCTTCATGGGATACGGAAAAGCCATTCAGCAGTTGATTTCCATTCAGGAGACAGGTCCAATTGTCTTGCATGGATTGAAGCGAACGCTAGACCAACAACTGATCGGAACCACCCAAAAGGTGGTTCTTCCTGGATACTATTCTGGGGGCACGCCTGTAGCGGTAGTAGATGAAACGGTATACCAGCAGTTGCGGCAGGATCTCGATCCCGAGCTGCAAAAATCCGAGTGGGCGGATTACTATGGTGTACGTATTCTGAATGAGGGGCAGGCTGAAGAGGCATATGCCGTATATAAGGAGCTACAGTTGGAAGCACCGAGCTTCTCCCAGATTGAGTTCAGAAATAACCAACGTAATAATATGGGCTTAATTATGTTCATTGTTGGTTTCCTTGGTTTGACGTTCTTGATTACATCGGGATGTATCCTGTACTTTAAACAAATGAACGAGAGTGAAGAGGAGAAGGACAATTATACCATTCTGCGAAAACTCGGATTTACACAAGGCAATCTGTTGCGTGGAATTCAGATCAAGCAGTTGTTTAACTTTGGTATTCCGCTTATGGTGGGGCTGAGTCATAGTTACTTTGCCGTGAAATCAGGTTGGTTTTTCTTTGGTACGGAGCTGGCGACACCTACGGTCATTGTCATGATAGTCTATACATTGTTATATTCGATCTTTGGTCTGTTGTCTGTGTGGTACTATAAACGGGTGATTAAGGAAGCTTTGTAGAATTGGGATCACGAGTATGCTGATATAGCAAAATAGGTTGAGTAAAGGGCAGCTGTATTGTTTACAGACTGCCCTTTTTCTTGCAGAAATAAATATAGCTTTATGAAAAAAAGGATGATTATGGAATTGAGTCGAAATGATGATAGAGTCCATGCTTCTGATTCATGTATAACGGTGAAACGAGGAGGAGTGGAGTAGCGTGCCTGGAGTTCTATATGCCTCGAAGAAAGAGTTAAGTGAGACGATTCGACGCACCTATGAATTGTTTGAGGGTGAGTTCAATGACATCCATAACAGCGACAAAGATAAGTGGGTTGAAGGTGTGGACAAGACGCCTGCCCAGATGATCGCCTACCAGTTAGGATGGATGAACCTGGTGATGGAGTGGGAGAGAAATGAACAGTTGGGACATGAATGTCATATGCCTGCACCAGGGTATAAATGGAACCAACTGGGGCAATTAAATGAATCATTTTACGAAAAGTATTCAGGCTATACGCTGGAGGAGTTACGCTCATTGTTTCGGGAGACAGAACAACAATGGCAGAACTGGATTGCCTCGCTGAGCGAAGAGGAATTATTTGTACAAGGGATAAGACAGTGGACGGGGACTAAGCCCGGATGGGCTATGGTGAAGTGGATCCAGATTAATTCGGTAGCTCCTTTTAAATCCTTTCGGACCCGATTACGTAAATGGAAAAAAGGTCACTTAGCCAACATGGATGAGGGGAGAATAGATGTCTAATGAATCTGGCAAATAAAATCACGTTGGCTAGAATCGCGTTGATTCCATTGTTTATGATCTGTTTTCTCAATCAGCAAAGCGTGATGATTGCACTAATTATATTTGCAGTAGCGGCAGGTACGGATAAATTGGATGGATATGTGGCGAGGAAATATAACCAAATCACGAATCTGGGAAAGTTGCTTGATCCACTGGCGGATAAACTGTTGATTGCGGTAGCGCTGGTCATGATGGTTCAGGAGAATATGATCAGTTCATGGATTGCTGTAATCATTATAGGACGTGAAATTGTCATTACTGCATTGCGAATGGTAGCCACAGAACAGGGTATTGCTCTTGCAGCGGATCGATATGGTAAGATCAAAATGGTGCTTCAGGTGGCAGCGATCATTGCCATTTTGTTGAATAATGTTCCGTTTAGTTTGTTGACTGATATCAGAGTGGATGTGGCATTACTATGGGTTGCAACAGGCGTTACTCTCTTATCCGGAATGAATTACATTATCGTAAATTATAAACTGTTGAGATAAAAGGAGTAATTAGGAGATGTCTAAAGGAAATATAATCCCAAGTACCGAGCAAGATTCAGAGTATGTTCGCGAGCAACTTATCGCATTTAATGCTGCACATGTGAGTGAGGAATTAAGGCATCGGTACGAAGAACTGAATTTCAATATCAAAAATGAGACTGGCGAGATTGTTGCAGGTGTGCTTAGCACACTTTGCTGGAACTGGCTGGAGGTTGATATTCTTTGGGTGGATTCTGAACAACGGCATCGAGGATATGGTTCACAGTTGTTGCTTGAAGTTGAGCGAATTGCGCGAGAGAAATCTTGTGATTTTGTCATGTTGAACACCTTCTCCTATCAAGCACCGGAATTTTACAAGAAACATGGCTACCAATTGATCACAACGATCGAGAATGCACCGACTGGACACAGTCATTATTATTTTAAAAAGGACCTCACTTAAGACAGACAAAGCATGCGAAATAGGAAAAATCAGGAGGGTTATGATGGTTACCATTAAAGGAATCGAACTTGAAGATTTACCGGCACTAAGCCAGCTATACCATGAGTTGATGGGAATGCCTACCAATGAACAGCAGATGAAAAAGATGTTTCATTACATACAGCAGAATGGCCATTATCATGTGCTTGGGGCATTTTACAATGGCAAACTGGTTGGGTCCGTTATGGGGGTTGAGTGTATGGATCTGGTAGGGCCATGCAAACCGTTCATGGTTGTGGAGAATGTGATTGTATCGGATCAGGTACGCAGGCAGGGCATTGGGCAGAGGTTAATGCTCCAGATTGAGCGGATTGCAAAAGATATGGGTTGTGGTTACATGATTCTGGTGTCTGGCGATCAGCGTAAGGAAGCACATATATTTTATGAGAAGTTAGGTTTCAAGGATGAGAAGGTTCAGGGTTACCGAAAGCATCTTTAACAGACAGTTCAAGTGAAAATTTCTTACACAAGTGGAAGGATTACTTAAGGAACATGGCGAATAAGGCATAGTCTTAACAAAAGAAACGAATAAGAGGGAGGCACTCTCGTGTTCAAAAAATGGGCTAATGTTTTCATGATTCTGAGCCTGGTATTCGCCGTATGTTCCCCAACCTCCTATGCTGCCGCCAAAACGGTTAAGGTAACCGTTACGCTGGTGAGCGCAGAGCTTGTCGAGAATAACTCTGTCGGTAATGAGTGGGCCATCGGAGCAAGTGTGAACGGCAAAGATCTGGAAGAGGGTTCGTCAGTCACTTTAAACCTGAAATCCACGGGTACATTGAAACTGGAGGCCATCGCCGAAGAACAGGACAAAATTCCCGATTACGGGGATAAAGGCGCCAACGTCAAACTATCTTCGTTCTCCAAATCAACCAACAAGACACTTTCCGTGGTGGTGACCGAGAACAGAGGCCGATATTCTGGTAACACAGCGACTTGGGCGTTCAAGTTTAAGATTAGCAAGAAGTGAATAGGAACCAACCGTGAGAAAAAAAGGGAGCTGAGCTCTCTTTTTTTATGCGTAAATAATTGGTGATCTAAAGGAAGACGACGTTTCGAGCCACGCTGATCTTTGTTAAACTAATGAGAACAACAGTATAGAAATAAAAGATGTATTTTCAAAAAAAAGTACATAGGAGGTTAACACAATTATGCGTATCGTAGATAACATTAAAGTCTGGGGGGAGCCGCTGGAGAACGCCGTAAGTCAGGCGGTGACTTGCTCGCAATATGGAGATGTATTGGGTGTGGCTCTGATGGCCGACCATCACAAAGGTTACTCGCAACCCATCGGTGGTGTTGTCGCTTATCGGAATATGATCAGTCCGTCAGGTGTCGGATATGATATTGCCTGTGGCAACAAGGCTGTGCGCACAAATCTGATGTGGGATGAGATTCGGGATCAGATTGTAACGATCATGGATGACATCAATTCGACCATTTCTTTCGGCGTGGGTCGTAACAATCCAACACCCGTGGATCATGAGCTGTTCGACGACGCGAGCTGGAAGCTGTTTGATACCATTGAACCGGGATTACAACATAAGCTGAAGACACTTGCACGCAACCAACTCGGAACCGTAGGTAGTGGCAATCATTTCGTGGATATTTTTGTAGAAGAGGCAACGGGAAAGGTGTGGATCGCGAATCATTTTGGCAGCCGCGGGTTCGGTCATAAAGTGGCGAGTGGATTCCTTAACCTTGCGGCAGGACGTCAGTTCAGTGGCAAAGCTCCTGGCGAATCGATGGATCAACCGCCTACGTTGTTTGACCTGAACAGCGAAATGGGTGATATGTATTGGGATGGAATGATTCTGGCGGGCCGATACGCCTATGCAGGACGTGACTATGTTATTGAACAGGTGCTCGGAATTCTGGGGGCAAGTGCTGAATATGCCGTTCATAACCATCACAACTTTGCCTGGAAGGAACAACACATGGGTGAAGAGGTAGTTGTGGTCCGCAAAGGTGCAACGCCACTGGCACCCGGGCAACTCGGTTTTGTTGGAGGCAGCATGGGTGATATCTCGGTAATTGTGGAGGGGATCCACAGCGAGGAGAACACCGAGTCATTCCGCAGCACCGTACATGGGGCAGGGCGCACGATGAGTCGAACCCAGGCGGCTGGCAAAATGAATTACAAGTTGCGCACACGCATGGGCGGTGAGATTAGCGAAGCACAGATGCATGAGGCGATTCGTGCCTATGGTGTCGAACTGCGGGGAGCGGGCACAGACGAAAGTCCGTTTGTGTACAAGAAACTGCAAGACGTACTGAACGCACATGCGAATACGTTGAAGATCAACCATGTGTTGCGTCCCGTTGGTGTCGCCATGGCCGGAGGTAATGAATTCGATCCGTATAAGGATTAGTTAGAAAAGAGGGTGAACTTCATGAGGAATTGTGCGATATATAGCTCTCAGTTTGACCTGGATCAGCTGTTTGAATTGATTCAATCCATTTATCCTGAGGGTACGATTGAACGCCGGGAAGACAAGACCCATATTCAAGTGACTCAGAAAAAATGGCTCAGTAAGAAAACCAAAGGCTTTAATATCATGACCAGCCAGACACATCCTGAGGAATTTACGACAATGATTCAGGGGATGCTTGGATTTTTGAGTCAGATTGAAGGGCGCAATGCTTCGCTCCAGGAAAAGGTATTGATCAAATGTTCCACATTGAACATGGTGGTTGGTATTGAGACGGAAGAGGATATCTCGGAAGAATTCTTCGGCGAGTTATTACGGTTGGCTGATGCGCTGGATGCTGTTATCTTCTGGGGAGGTGGATCTCTGCTGAATGCACAAGGTCAGCTATTGCTGGATGTGAATGGAGAATCTGAGGTGGAGGATTACACGGTGACAGCGCACACCAGTTTCCTTGACGGTAACAGACCGCAGTCGGAGTCGGGCATTCAACGTAAAGCGCGGTCAGAGCAACTGTTGACTGAACAAGGCATTCCGTATAATGCGAACTTGCCCGTAAGGGCCGGAGACGAGCACAACACGATTCGGAGTAAAGAGGAAGTCGCGCGTCGTGCGGTTGCCCTATGTCTTGCCGCGCTTAAGGGTGAGTGTCTGGGAGCCGGCGAAAGTGCGGATGATACCGCAGCACTGGTTCAGGAAGTGATCGACAAGTATGAGGCTGAATCCTTTTTCTCACCCGCAGAGAAGAGGTTTATCGACCAGCAGGGAGCAGAGCAGCAGGAGATCATCTCCTTCTCTTGGGGATATGAAGCGTACCACGTAATGTTGTGGGCGCTTGGTTATGTGAAGGAACTAGGTGCACCAACGGAGTTAGGTAACGTAGGGAAGGATGTCGGTTATTTGCAGCAGAAGGATAGTTTTACCGACTTTCTCTCCGATGCATCTCTGCGTAACAAAAGAGAGATTCTGGATGAAGCAGATCTTATCTACCGTTATAACTGGGTGTGCGTGGATAGTCGGGTGAATGACAAAACACCTCCCGCTGGCCTGAATGGTGGAGTGGCTTATGAACGTCACCGTGCATTGAACTGGCTGATCTGTTATCTGGATCTGGCGTGGGATGATGTGCGTACAGATACGTAGAACGGGATGATGTGACGGCCTATTGTAAATAAACAAAACATAACACAACATACAACAATGCAAATACCCCTTTAGCCGCACAAATACGGTTAAAGGGGTATTTGATATTCTGCCATATTACCCACTATGTCTGCCAAACTGTTCACGAATAATGACATCAGCAAGAATCAACTTTTTCTCGACATTGCTCTCTGGATTCGCAATGCGCCATAACATCTGATCCACTGCACGCGCACCGAGTAACTCCTTGTTCACATTAACTGTGGCAAGTAATGGGATATTGTCGTATAGATTATCAAATCCCGTGACAACACACTGATCGGGTACACGAATACCCATACTCTCAAGGGCTTCTATGGTGTATAGCCCATAGAAATCATTCGCACATACAAACACTTCAGGCAGGTTATCCTCACTGATCACCGAAGTGAACGTCTGGCGGAACTCATCCAATGCCTGATTACTCAGCTCGGGAATCTGATGTATTTCCATCCCATGACCCATAAGCACAGAAGTGTATGCAATCCAGCGTTCATAGAAGCTATGAGCATCCCCGATATTGCCAACGAACTGGAATGTTTTGAAACCCTTGCGGAGCAAATAGAGCATGATCTCCCGCATGGATGCGAAGTTATCGGTGAATATGCTGTCACTGTGAAAAACAGGGTCCAGATGATCCACCATTACAACCGGAATACTAAGACGCTTGATTTCAAGCAGAATCGGGGTCGAGATAGAGCCAACGGTAATGATCCCTCGAATGGCATCCGGGTTGAGTAGGGTAAATAGCTGATCTGCTGAGGGTTCCGTTAAGGTCAGAATATTAATCCCTTTTTGGTTCAGCTTGGAAGAGATCCCGTTAAAGACGGGTCCCCAGTATACGGAGTCTTGATTTTGGTACCGAACATTGGGGAACAAAATCAAGATCGTTCCGCTTGAACGTGTGTTCTTTGGTTCCTGAAGTTCATGGCTGTTATACAGTTCACCAGACAACATGCTGTTATCTTTGAAATATCCAAGTTTGCCAGCGGCCTTGAGAATGACATCCCTCGTTTGATCGCTAACTCCCGATTTTCCAGACAAAGCTCGTGACACCGCGAATTTCGACAAACCCGTAAAATGTGCAATCTCCTGAATTGTTACCTTTGTCTTCATCATACCATCCTTACACTCGTAGTTCTGCCGTATTCCTTATTTGGAGCGATATCCAACTGATCCCGGGGCGTATCTTATAACTCCGAAAGGAGCAGATTTTGCCGAATTTTCGTTCCAGGCCAGGAACTTTTTCGCAGGCGTACCGGGGTACGTCAAGAGAAAGTGACGCAGCAGGGGGCGAAAAGGCGGTGAAAGATGCCCTTAAGTGAGATTTAAGACACGCCCTAGTATAACATGATGTATTTCTCTTAATCTAATAACGGACAGAGAATTCAAAATGTTAGTGATGCACAGTATTTTAGGATGAACGTTCAACGTGACGGTAAGCATATTTTCAGATAGTATGACGAAATTTGTCTGCTTAATTATTATTTTGTTATTTTATAAAAATAACAAAATAAACAAAGTTAGAATCATGGTTTAATATGTTTGTACTTAGAGTCCAGGATATTGAATAAGCTGTGATACAGGCATGTTACAGCTTAATCAGCATTTTATCAGAGTAATTAGAAAATGTTAACAACAAAAATGTTGACGCTTACATTTTGCTGTGTTAAATTTTGTTTGTCTAAAGCAAACAAAGAAATAACAAATGGTGGTGGTTGTTTATTTTCGATTGGTTGATGAATGGGGTTAACGATTTAGGGTGAACCATGATTGGTATACACATTCGGGGAGGTTGTTAAAATCATGATGAGAAGATGGAATGTTCTACCTCTGATGTTATTGGCCGTGATGCTTTTTGTATCCGCTTGCAGTGGTGGGGGGACAGCGCAGACGGGGACCGAAGCAGAAGGAACAACGAACTCAGGTAACAGCACCGAAGTCGCTGAGACAGAGAAAGAGGGCGGAGCGGAAGAAGCTGTGGTTAATGTTCCTGATCTGGGTGGACGTGTCATCAAGGTCGCGGCCTGGTGGGACTTGAAACCGGCGGGAGAGACGGCCTCCGATAAGGCCAGACTTGATAAAATTGCAGAGGTTGAGAAGAAATACAACGTGAAACTGGAGTTTGTTAACGTACCTTTTGAAGAATACATGAACAAATTCACAACGTCTGCACTGGCTGGCGAACCGTTCGCCGACATCGTTCAGATGGAGTACAAATCCGCACTACCCGCCATCCTCAAAGGGCAACTATTGCCCATCTCCGAATTCACTACACCTGAGAATAACATCAACCAAGAGGCTAACCTGATTGCAAAATTTCCTGCCATTGCAGGCAACGAATATGCCTTCGAATCTCCAACCAGCATTGGTCTGGGACTTCACTATAACCGTGACTTGTTCAAAAAATTATCTTTGCCTGATCCTCAAGAACTGTATAACCAAGGCAAATGGGATTGGGACAAATTCATGGAACTTGCCAAACAGGCAACCAAAGATACCAATAACGACGGCAAAACTGACGTATACGGATTTTCTGGCTGGGCGCTTGATGTCGTTCGTCATTTTACCGCAGCCAATGGTGGAACGATCGTGGATGATACCAATAGCAAAGAAGGATTGTCCGATCCGAAAACGATTGAAGCTGCCGAATTCGTCAAACGCCTGTATAACGTGGAAAATGTCGTGAAGGTCAAAACCGGCGACAAAACCAATTGGGAGGAAAGCAATACGTTCAAAGATGGAGATGTAGCTCTGTTCACCGCTGCTGAATGGCAGTTGGGCGATCTCACCTTTGCTGTTGGTGTTGTGCCGATTCCGAACGGGCCACAGGGTAGCAAAGAGGTAACGTATGCAAACAATGCAGCATCAGCGAAGTTCATTCCAAAAGGTGTGGAAGATCCAAAGATCGTCTACCAAATCTATGAAGAGACCTTCGACATCCCGCAGATTGAAGAGTATCCAGGTCAAGATTATCTGGAGAGTCGTTATACCGACGAGAAGGATATTGCGATCATTCGCGAGCACATCGCTGGAACCGGCCGCATCTTGCTGGATGATGCCTACACAGGATACCCTTTCGGGGATTATGTGAACGATATCATCAAAAACAATGCTTCCGTGACAGCAACAGCCGAGAAATACAAGGCACAGGCACAAGCTGCAATTGATAAACTCGGCAAACAATAACAACACTTATCACCAGCAAACGATTCAGGCAGGGGGGCTCGTGTCGGCAATGTTGCACGGAGCCCCTTTTCCTGAACCACCAAATCGGCATTGCTGGCATCAGCCTTGATGAGGAGGACTCGTAGGATGGCTGGAATTCTACAACGTAAGACATGGATATTGTCCACAGTATTCATCGTGGCGGCAGCCTGCATCATTCTATATGTAACTTCCGGCGCTGATGGAAAGAGTGCAAACATTCCACCTGGCAGTCTGCCTGCCATTGAAGTGGATGCAGTCTTGCAGCAGACCCGGCAGAAAAAGGGATACGAACAGTATCGATCCGGAACGGATCAGGCTACACAGCCGAATGTGGACATCACCATTGAAGCAGGAGATTACATAAAAGCCGAAGGTGAAGACGTCCGCAAACTGACTAATTATGAAGGAATGGATGGTGTATCTCTCCATACCGGAGAGACCGGACAAGTCGATTGGACGATTAATGTGCCGGAGACCGGGCTGTATAACCTGTCCGCAATCTATTTTCCCGTAGAAGGCAAGAGTTCGGCCATTGAGCGTGCATTGTACATTGATGGTGAACTTCCTTTTGCGGAAGCCGCCTATTTGCAGTTTGACCGGGTATGGGCGAATGAGAAAGATGTCGTTGAACAGGATAACCAAGGCAATGACCTTCGCCCGAGACAAGTGGAGCAACCACGCTGGCTGGAAGAAACGTTTCAGGACTCCGACGGGTACGAACAGACTCCATTCAAGTTTTATTTGGAAAAAGGGGAACACACGCTAACGCTAAAATCATCGCGTGAACCCATGGTGATTCGGTCCATTCGTCTTTTCAATGAGAAGACAGCTGTTCCTTACACAGAGACTGCAGGGGCACAACAATCGGACTCCTCTGGGCAGCCGAAGGATGTACTGATTCGCATTGAAGGAGAAGCCGCGATTGCCAAATCTTCACCTACGTTATACCCGACCAGCGAAAGGTCAAGTTCTGCTGTATCTCCTTATAGCGCTTCCCAGGTACGCATCAATACGATTGGCGGCTTTAACTGGCGTCTGCCAGGACAATGGATTGAATGGGAAGTGGATGTGCCGGAGAGTGGACTGTATCATATCGGTTTTACCGCTCAGCAGAATTTTGTCAAAGGCATCTATTCTACACGCAAACTGACCATCGATGGTGAAGTTCCGTTTGCAGAGATGGCGAAAGCACCTTTCCGTTATCAAAGTGACTATCGTATTGACGTGATGGGCGGCAAGGAAGCATACAAGTTTCACATGGAAAAAGGAAAACATGTGCTACGGCTGGAGAACAGCCTTGGGGATTTTGCACCGCTTATCCGCAATGTGGAGGACAGTCTGTACAACTTGAACTCCATGTACCGACGTATTCTGATGATTACAGGCACCAAGCCTGATGAATTCCGTGATTACCGGGTGGAAAAACAGATTCCGAACCTGCTGGAAGTATTCAGCGGAGAAAGTAAACGTCTCAAGGACGTGGCCGCACAGCTTCGTCTTCTGTCAGGACAGTCCAGCGATCAGGAAGCACTGATTAAGACGATGGCGTTGCAACTGGACGAGATGATTGACAAGCCAGATACCATTCCAAGACGGCTTGCGGCTTATAAAACCAATACAGGCGGTCTCGGCACATGGGTGCAGCAGGCACGAGAGCAGCCCCTTGAAATCGATGCACTGTACGTCACTTCGATTGACCGCGATATTCCTGGAACAGGTATGGGGCCACTTGCCAAGCTTGGTCATGAAGCGAAGATATTCTATCATTCGTTCTTCATTGATTATAACCAGATTGGTAATGTAGCTACATCTGAAGATCAGCGTACGGTAACCGTCTGGATTGGTAGCGGACGTGATCAGGCGAATACAATGAAAGCGATGATTGACAAGACCTTCACACCAGACAGTGGTATCAATGTCAATCTGAAGCTGGTGAATATGGGAACCTTGCTGCCAGCGACTTTGTCCGGTGAAGGACCAGATGTAGCGATGCAGATCGGCAATGATCTGCCGGTGAACTTTGCGATGCGGAACTCGGCTGTAGATCTGACGCAATTCAGTGATTATAGCACCGTGGAACAGGAGTTCAGGGAAAGTGCAATCGTGCCGTATGCCTATGATTCAGGCGTATATGCCCTGCCGGAAACGCAAACTTTTAACATGCTGTTTTATCGTAAAGACGTGCTCGAAGAACTCGGACTTGAAGTGCCTCAGAACTGGGAAGATGTCGAAGCTCTGCTCGCGATTCTGAGCAAAAATCATATGGAATTTGGTATGCCGATTGTGACCCAAGCGAATATGCAGGGTGTCAATATTCCGCCGAACTCTCAGTATGCTACGATGCTGCTTCAGAACGGCGGCGCCTTCTATCGTAACGATGACAAGGAGTCGGATCTGGATTCAAGGATCGGAATTGAGACGTTCAAGCAGTGGACGGAGTTCTATACCGATTACAAGTTAGAGCGGGAATATGATTTTGCCAACCGTTTCCGGACAGGACAGATGCCTATCGGACTAACGGATTACACCATGTACAACCAATTGTCCGTATTTGCACCGGAGATTCGCGGACTATGGGGATTCGTTCCTGTCCCGGGAACCGTTCAAGCAGATGGTACCTTGAATCGGGACGTACCGGGTGGAGGTAGCGCAGTCATGATGCTGGAGGGTGCCAAGGACCAGGATGCGGCGTGGGAGTTCATGAAGTGGTGGACCAGTACACCGATTCAAGCTGAATTCGGGCGGGAGATGGAAGGGCTGATGGGTGCCGCTGCCCGGTATCCAACGGCCAACATCAAGGCGCTGGATTCCCTGCCGTGGCCTGCGGAGGATTACGCCAATCTCAAGGCACAATTCGAAACGGTGAAGGGCATTCCTGAAGTACCCGGTGGTTATTTTACAGGCCGCCATCTGTTCAATGCATTTTACAAAACCGTTGTTGGCCAAGTGGAAGCCAGGGAATCCATCATGGATTATACCCAATATATTCAGGACGAGATTCGAGTCAAACGTAATGAATTTGGTCTTCCGTAAGCAGAGGGAGGGTTAATCGTGCCACAAATATCACTCCGAGACGGACAAAACAGTCCTCCTGAGAAAGCGTCAAGGATGGGCATGAAATCGTGGTGGAGCTGGAAGCTCCAGGAAATGAAGGCCAGCAAACATTCCTATGTTCTGCTTGCACCTTATATGCTCCTGTTCCTCATGTTTACCGTGATTCCGGTTGTCATCTCGATCATACTCAGCTTCACCTACTTTAACATGCTGGAATTCCCGCGTTTTATTGGCTGGCAGAACTATACTCGCCTGTTTCTGGAGGATGATGTATTCCTGATTGCAATCAAGAATACGTTGCTGTTTGCCATCATTACCGGGCCGATCAGTTATATTGCTTGTTTTGTCTTCGCGTGGATCATTAATGAGTTAACACCGAAATGGAGAGCGTTCATGACGCTGATCTTCTACGCGCCCTCCATCTCGGGCAATGTGTATTTTATCTGGCTGATGATTTTCTCGGGAGATCGTTATGGTATTGCCAATGGGCTGTTGATCAAATGGGGTTTTCTGCTGGAGCCAATCCAATGGCTGAAGACGGAAGCCTACATTATGCCTATTCTCATTCTCGTGCAGCTATGGCTGAGTCTCGGAACCGGATTTCTTGCGTTTATCGCTGGTTTGCAGACGGTGGACCGGACATTGTACGAAGCGGGAGCGGTGGATGGGATCAAAAATCGCTGGCAGGAACTATGGTACATTACCCTGCCTTCGATGCGTCCACAGTTGATGTTCGGCGCAGTCATTCAGCTGACAACCTCGTTTGCCGTGGCCGATGTGTCGATCGCGCTGGCCGGGTTCCCAAGTGTGAACTATGCGGCAGAGACTGTGGTGACCCATTTGATCGACTTTGGTACTACGCGGTTTGAGATGGGATATGCATCGGCGATTGCCACCGTGCTGTTCATGATTATGGTGGGCACCAACTTGCTGGTACAGAAACTGCTTCGAAGGGTGGGAGAATAGCTATGGCTGCAATTGCGACAGGCAAAAAACGCGTGAATCGTTCGCTATCGGGAAGCCTCTCCCTGTTTGCCCTTCTGCTCGTTTTTGGTGCCTTCATGGTGCTGCCGTTGATCTATGCGATCAACAATGCATTTAAACCATTGGATGAGATTTTTACCTTTCCACCAACGCTGTTTGTCAAAAATCCGACGTTCAGCAACTTTACAGATCTGCTGAATCTGCTGAGTGACTCGTGGGTGCCTTTCTCACGTTATATATTCAACACGGTATTTATTACAGGCATCGGTATCGTAGGCCATGTACTGCTAGCTTCCGCAGCGGCGTACCCACTTGCCAAACACAAGTTTCCGGGCAAAGTATTCATGTTCCAAGTGGTCGTACTGTCACTGATGTTCACACCTGCGGTAACGGCAATTCCAAACTATATGATCATGTCATGGCTCGGATGGATCGACACGTACTGGGCTGTTATTATTCCGGCATTTGCCTATTCACTCGGGTTGTATCTGATGAAACAGTTTATGGAGCAGATCCCGGATGCACTGCTGGAAGCAGCCAAGATTGACGGTGCCAGTGAATACCGAATCTTCTGGTCCATTGTCATGCCCAATGTGAAACCAGCCTGGATTACATTGATCATACTGCTGTTCCAGATGTTATGGGGCAGTGATGGCAATGGGTACATCTACAGCGAGCAGCTCAAGACCCTGCATTATGCAGCAGGTCAGATTATTCAGGGCGGAATATCCCGGGCAGGAGCGGGTGCTGCGGTAGCACTGATTTTGATGAGTGTGCCGATCACGCTATTTATTTTCTCTCAGAGCCGAATCATTGAGACGATGGCGAGCTCGGGCATGAAGGATTAAGGGGGAACGATATGGCACGCACAGTGAAAAGATGGCTTGTTCTCCTGGCGGCAGTATCTCTGCTGCTGGTGAATGCCGTGCCTGCGGCGGCCTCCCCGGCGCCGTATGAGAGTTATAACTACAACTACTGGAAAGAGGCTGTACCTTCACCAGATGCCTATCTGCCCGAGCGTACCATATCAGGCCGTGATCTCGGCATTAGTGAGTTTAAAGACCCTGGTGATGTGAATGTTTCACCTTCCGGGTTGATCTATATTTTGGATAGTGGCAACAGCCGAATTGTTGTATTAAACCCAGACTTTAAGCTGCTGCGCGTCATTGATGGATTCATGATGGATGGTAGCAAGGAGACCTTTAACCTTCCGGGCGGATTATTCGTGGATGAGCAAGAACGCATATACGTCGCCGATACGGGCAACGGTCGTGTGGTTGTCCTGGATGGAGAGGGGACGCTGATTCAAACCATCACGAAGCCCGAGTCGGATATCCTATCGACCCAATTCCAGTTTCAGCCCTTGAAGCTGACGGTTGACCATGTAGGCCGAGTGTACGTTGTGGCGCAAGGGGTCTACGAAGGTATCATGCAGTTTGACGAGAGTGGGAAATTTATCGGATACGTCGGTACGAACAAAGTGGAGCGGGACTACGGCGAATATATCTGGCGCATGTTATCCACCAAAGCCCAGCGTGCACAGATGGTCCTGTTTGTCCCAACGGAGTTCTCCAATGCGGATATCGACCACAAAGGATTTGTGTATGCAACGAATATTGATCCCGGCTCGAATGAACCGATTAAGCGGCTTAACCCGTCTGGTGAAGATGTACTGAAACGGTTTGGTTATTACGATGTCAAAGGCGATATCCGGTTCCGCAACAATCCGGGTCCATCCAAACTGATCGATGTGAAAGTGCTGGGCGACGGCATGTACAGTGTATTGGATGCGACACAGAACCGGGTGTTCACGTACGACGATGAAGGTCATCTGCTCTACATATACGGTGGCAAAGGAAATCAGGTGGGCACGCTCAAAACACCTGTCGCGATTGAACAATCGGGTGAGCATCACTTGGTTCTGGATCGGGGCAAGAACAACCTTGTCGTTTATGCGCCAACCCGTTTTGGTGCCCGTGTGAATGAAGCGGTGGTACTCCACTATCGGGGCGAGGACACGGAGGCCGTGAATATATGGAGAGAAGTGCTGAAGCTGAATGCCAACTATGACATCGCTTATATCGGTATCGGCAAGTCCTTATTAATGGAGAAGAAAAACGAGGAAGCGCTAGGTTACTTCGAACTTGGAATGGACCGCAAGAGTTATTCTGTCGCGTTCAAGAGGCATCGGCGGGAGATGATGAAAGAACATTTTGGTACATTCCTGACCGTTGCAATCGCGCTGATTGTCATTCTGATTCTGACCCGGGTGACGGTTAAATGGAGACGGAGGAGGCAGGTTGATCGTGAAGCAGGATTTCATTAAGTTTCCGCTGCATCTCATTTTTCACCCCATTGATGCATTCTGGGACCTCAAGTCAGATAACCGGGGACGGCTGTTTGTTGCTTTTGCAGCATTGGCGCTTACCATTGTTATGATGATTTTGCAAAAGCAGTACGCAGGATTTCTCGTTAATTACATCGATCCTCGTACGATTAACAGCATCATCGAAATCGCCACGGTTGCAGTACCTTTCTTTCTATGGTGCATGGCCAACTGGGCGGTAACAACTTTGATGGAAGGGGAAGGCAAGTTCAAGGAAATCGTTCTGGCGACAGGTTACTCGCTCATTCCGGTTATTCTGATCTATGCCCCAATGATCGTGATCAGCCGTTTTATGGTGCAGGAGGAGACTGCTTTTTATTATCTGTTCAATAGTATTGCGTTTTTCTGGTTTGTACTGCTTCTGTTCATTGGCATGATGACGGTACACCAGTACACGGTGATTAGAACAATCATTACGATGGTGCTGACGCTCATTGTGATGGGCATTATCGTATTCCTTGGCGCGCTGGTCTTCAGCATGTTGCAACAGTTGTACGAATTCGGTTATAACATTTACCGCGAGTTGATTTTTCGGACCTAAAGGAGGCGGCATCCGTGAACAAAAGGCAACGATTATATACGGTGCTGGCTGGTGGTACAGCTGTAATCATGATTGCAGCCGGGCTGCTGTATATAAACAACAGGGGAGTTCCTGCCGTAGAAGCCGCGGCTTATCTGGATACGACAACCAAAGCCATGCCCGTCACGGAAGAACCGTTACAGTTCCTTAGTGACTCCTCGCAGGGTGTGTCTGGTATGCAACTGGTCGCTGAAGATCAGAGACTCGCCCTGTATTATAACGAGGAGACCACGGAAATTGCAGTACGTGACGCGAAAAGTGGAGAGGTTTGGTACAGCAATCCGAAAGAACGGGCTGAGGATGGTCTTGCTTCCGCGTATGAAAAAGAGGTGCTGTCCTCCCAGTTGAACGTGTCTTTCCGGGATTCGATGGGCACACTGGAGAACTTTCCAAATTTCAGTTCCAGTATTAGCAACAAACAATTCACAGTGGGTCAGATCGATCAAGGGATTCGGGTTAACTATACACTTGGTGATACATCACTTGGTATTGATGCACTGCCGAAGTTGATTAGCAAGCAGCGACTGGAAGAGAAGGTTCTTTCCAAGCTGGATGCTACTGTCGCTAGATACACGTCTGCCCGATATTATCCAACCAAGAGCAATCCGGATATTTTGGAACGGCTGGATGGACAGATTTCGAAGCAGCTAGTACTGAACAAGATGCTGGGTGCTTTTGAGACGGCGGGTTATACCGCGGACGATTTGGCTTTTGACAATCAGGAGAACGGGGTTGAAGGTGGGGGCGTATCCGATAAGCCCAGCTTTGTCATTTCAGTGGAATACCGACTGGAGCAGGGAGCACTTGTTGTGACCGTGCCTCTGAGCCAGATAGAGGAAAGTGGGCAATACCGCATTCGGAATATTGATTTGCTCGCTTATTTTGGTGCTGCGGATACAAAGGGTGAGGGTTATATGCTCGTGCCTGATGGTTCCGGTAGCCTGATCCATCTGAACAACGGGAAAACCCAGGAAGAGCAGTATGTACAGCGCGTATACGGCACAGACCCAAATGATAATTCACTCAGTCGTCCTCAGGTTAGTGAATCCGCGTATATGCCTGTGTTTGGTCTGAAGAACGGGGAGAATGCCTGGTTTGCGGTGATTGAAAAAGGGGACGGGATTGCCAGTATCTCCGCAGATATTGGAGGCAGGCAGAACAGTTACAACCACGTGCATGCAACCTTCTCCCTGCGGGGTGAGGATGAACTGGAGATGTACACCTCGCAGAAAATGCAGGAGATTCAGCTGCTTAGCGAAGAGCCTTACCGTGGGGATATTCAGGTCCGTTATCATTTTCTTCATGGAGAAGATGCCAGTTACTCAGGTATGGCCAGCCTGTATCAACAGCAGTTAATAGAGCAGGATGTACTGAAGCCGCTCGCAGAACAGACGGAGTTGCCGTTCTATGTAGATGTGCTTGGTGCAGTGGACAAAAAGGCTTCGTTCCTGAGTGTGCCCTATCGGACCACCTTAGCCATGACGACGTACGAACAGGCCACCGAAATGGCGGCGAAGTTACAGCAGGCAGGTGTGAACCGCGTACAAATGCGGTATCAGGGATGGTTCGGTGGTGGCTTCAGCCATCATACGCCAACCCGGGTGAAATTGGATAGTGAAGTAGGTAGTCGTTCCGAGATACAAGCATTGTCAGCTAAGCTGGAGCAGTCGGGTGGAGCTCTATTCCCGGATGTGGCTTTCCAGCACATGTATCACGATGATTTGCGCTTTGCTCCTTCCTCGGATGCAGCTCGGTTTGTAACGAAGGAGACAGCGGAACTGTATCCATACAATCCTGCCCTTAATCGCATGGATCAGAGTAAGGACAGCTATTATTTGCTCTCAGCGGCCAAGCTTCCTTATGTGGTGAGTGAGTTTGCTGACAAATTCAATCAACTGGGCCTTGGTGGATTATCCCTTCGTGATCTCGGGCAGGTCCTGACTTCAGATTATCGGGATAGTCGGGTGATTCATCGGGAGACGGCGAAGAACATTGTGAAGGAGCAGCTGGGCAAGCTGGAACAGTCCTATCCGAACCTGATGGTATCCGCAGCAAATAGCTACGCTTGGGGAAGTGCACAACATGTTGTGAATGCACCCGCAGGGTCGAGTCGGTTCAATATTACCGATGAAGAAGTTCCTTTTTATGCGATGGTCATTCATGGATACATGAACTATGCGGCATCTCCAATGAACACGTCGGGGGATCAGGATCTCCGCAAACAGTTGCTGCGCAGCCTGGAGCTTGGGGCAGCTCCATATTTTCAATGGACCTATGAACCATCATCCAGGCTGAAGCTGACGAATTATGATTCGGCATACGCAACGGAGTACAGCTATTGGGTGGAAGAAGCCGTTACCTTGTATAAGCAGGCCAATGAAGTGCTGGGAAATCTGGCGAATGAGCAGATTCTCAAGCATGAACGCATCCAGGATGGCGTGGTCCGGATCACCTATACTGGCGGTACATCCATCCTTGTGAATTACAATGCGGATGCAGTAAACGTGGATGGAACAACGGTTGGCGGGACGGACTATGTGGTGGAGGGAGTGAGCCGATGAGAACCATTCGATTATCGCTGAAGTCACGGAGAGCGTTGCTTGGACTTGCATTTATTTCTCCGTGGCTGGTCGGCTTCATCTTCCTCTTTGCCACACCGCTCCTGCAATCGATTCGATTCAGTCTGAGTAATCTGTCCGTTGCTCCGGGCGGGTACGTTCTGGAATACGTTGGATTTAAAAACTTCAAGGATGCGCTTCTGGTTGACGCTACATTCAACCGGATTCTGGTGGATTCAGTTGGAGCGATGGTACTGAACGTGCCGATGATTTTGTTCTTCAGTTTGTTCACGGCCACACTGCTTAACCAGAAGTTCAGAGGCAGAACGATGGCACGTGCAATCTTTTTCCTGCCGGTTATTCTGGCTTCGAGTGCAGTCGCAGCAGCTGAGTCTGCGGGATTAATCAATCTGATGGGGGATGCGAGTGCGGTGGATGCATCAGCCGATGGCGGTGCTTCGTTCAACGTGGTATCCATTGTGCGGATGCTGGCGGATGTGGGATTACCGATGGCCTATGTGGATTACATTGTAGAAGCCATCATGCGGATATATGAGATTATTAGTAGCTCAGGTGTTCAGATTCTGATCTTCCTCGCCGCGCTGCAATCGGTACCGGGATCGATGTATGAGGTTGCGAAGATCGAAGGGGCGACAGCTTATGAATCATTCTGGAAAATTACATTTCCCATGGTCAGTCCGTTGATTCTGACAAATGTCATCTATACGATCATTGATTCATTTGCCGGGAGTCCAGTCACACAGGCCATCTACCAAACCGCATTCAAAACGCAGAACTTTGGCTTAAGCTCGGCGATGTCCTGGCTGTACACACTGGTGATTGGCCTTGTACTGATCGTAGTGGGCTGGGTATTGTCACGGCGGGTTCACTACAACTGACGGTTAACATTAAGGGAGGCTTCAGATTATGGCTGCATCAGGGACAGATCGCATGGTGGTAGTTCCGAAGCAGAAGTATCACATGCATCGGGTGCGAAACAAAACATCGGACCTTCTCTATTCCATATTCAGATATGCACTGGTCATCGGCATTTCATTTATTATTTTGTACCCGTTATTTCTCAAAGTGTCAGTTGCGTTTAAGGATAAACAGGATATCTACAATCCAACGATCTATATGATTCCCCAGCACTTTACATTGGATAATATCCGGCTAGCGGCGCAAGTGATGGATTACCTGCCTCTGCTGGCGAACACGTTATTGTTTGTTACCATCACAACGCTTCTGACAGCGATATCCTGTGCACTTGCCGGATATGGCTTCGCCCGGTTTTCGTTTCCGGGTAGTAATGTACTCTTCATCCTTGTGATTCTGACGATTCTGGTGCCGACAAGCACACTTATGGTGCCGATGTATCTGCATTTCCGCAGCTTTGACTTTCTGGGCATCATCCAGTTGTTCACTGGAACGAATGGCATCAATCTGCTGAATACGTATTGGCCTTCCATGATCACGGCTGCTACAGCGGGAGGGCTGAAGGCGGGGCTGTTCATCTATATTTTCCGTCAGTTCTTCAAGGGCATGCCAAAGGAAATCGAGGAGGCTGCATTGATTGACGGCGCAGGTGGATTCAAAACGTTTGCTCGAATCATGCTGCCCAATGCAATCTCGCCGCTGATTACGGTCATTTTGTTCTCGTTTGTATGGCAGTATAACGATACCTTTTATTCGGCATTATTCATGAGTGAAAGTCCACTGATCTCGCTGAAAGTGGCTTCCTTACCTGCTCAGGCGAACCAGTTGATTCCGCAGCTGATGGGCTTTGGCTCGAACTCGGGCATCAAGGCCGATCCAAACTATGTGGCGATGATTGTGGATACAGGCATTTTGCTGGCTATTGCACCCCTGATTATTTTGTATCTGTTTGTGCAACGTTATTTCGTGGAGAGTATTGAACGTTCTGGTGTAGTGGGTTAACATGTTAAATCCAATTGGAGGTGTAGAGATGACAGTGCGTGAGATCAGCAGAGTTCCGGTGAATAAAGCAGCGACTCCCAAAGCAAAAGAACTGATGGCGTTCCTGGTAGAGCGTTATCAAAAAGGGATGTTGTCAGGCCAGCAGGATTATAGCAATCTAAACTGGATTAATGAAAATACAGGCCGGAAACCAGCTGTGATTGGCTTTGATCTCATGGAATATTCGCCATCAAGAACAGAGCGCGGTGCGGTCTCCCAGGAGATTCGGGATGCGGTAGACTGGCACAAACAAGGCGGGATCGTGACGCTATGCTGGCACTGGAACGCACCGACGGATCTGATCGATGAACCGGGTAAAGAGTGGTGGCGGGGGTTCTATACGGATGCGACAACCTATAATCTTGCCTCTGCGCTAGCTGATACTGAATCGGAAGCATTTCAGTTATTGATCCGGGATATCGATGCGATTGCATTTCACTTGCAAGAGTTGAAGGATGCTGGTGTGCCTGTATTATTCCGACCACTTCATGAAGCAGAAGGTGGGTGGTTCTGGTGGGGAGCGAAAGGCCCCGAACCTGCCAAACAGTTATATCGTTTGTTGTATGATCGATTGGTTCAAGAACATCAGCTGCACAACCTTATCTGGGTCTGGAACTCGGAAAAACCGGAATGGTACCCGGGTGATGATATCGTGGATATTGTCAGTGTGGATGTGTACCCTGAAGCAGGAGACCACAGCCCGCTGGCTGCACGTTACACCAACCTGCGAGAGCTTGTACAGAACGGCAAAATCATCGCACTGGCCGAGAACGGTTCCATCCCTGACCCTAAGCAGATGAAGGAACAGGATGTGCACTGGAGTTGGTTCTGTACCTGGACAGGTGGATTCCTGAGAGACGGGACGCATAATGAACTAACGTTTTTGAAGGAATTGTACCATAGCAAAGAGGTCATTACGCTCGATCAGTTACCGAAGTGGAGTTGGCTATAAGAACCCCACTTCCAACGTGAATTGGAATCAATGAAGCGTTAGTATTCGCTGTAAGAATTCATGCGAATATTAACGCTTCATTTGTTGGTAGCGCACATATGTTAATGGAACCCAACATCCCTGAAACATGAGAAGTTGAACAATCATTTAGTTTGACGGGTGTAACATAGCTTGGATATTGGTATGTAAAGTCACGCTGGAAGTGAATAAAATATACGATTGATTAACCGTACGGATCAGAATTCTCTCGCTTGTGCCATTGACTGGACCGATCCGAAGGGCAGATGGTTCACTTCCACCGTACGTATCATCCAGGGTGACCGATGTGATATGTGCAATGGGAATTTCAATTTTGGAAAACTGCCACCGGATGACCAGTTGATCTTCTACTTTTTTCACGTTAACACCAAACATAGGATGACCTCCTGTTGTGATTCAAATTATTGAAGTAATCTCGTATGTCCAGTTTATCATATTTTGGATAAAATTACCTTATTAATAATAAAGAGTGATGGTTTCTATCAACTGATTTCGAAAGTCCAATTCTATCCTGTGCAAAGGAGGAGAATGTATGAACGACTGGAATGCCTATCATTATTTTGAACAAAGTCTTGGTCCTTTCAGAAATCTCTCCAGCCTGTCTGCGGATGAAGCAGAAACAGTTACCCAGAAGATTCGTCTTCAGGGACGGAACTTTGCAAGTCGGCGACCCGCAGATTACATGACAATTCGCAGAACACTTGAACAAAGGGCTTATGAGCAGTTTGTTGCCAAAGGTGGGAAGCCGGTACAATCATATCCCCATTATATGACGCTCGGTGCATGCGAGTGGCTGTTGTCCTGGTATTCAGAACCCGATCATGTAATCATTCCATGGGGTGACCTTCCAGTTGAAGTTGTGAGTTTTACCTACGGGGACTTGTTTCCAACAATGAGGTTTGACGATGCTAAACCTTATCGTAAGCAGATCTATACCAAGGATGAAATCATGGAAGTTATTCAGTTCTATGGTTGGCCTCAGGAATGGAACCGTAAAGGTGATAAGGGGCCGGAACGATATATTGAGGTACAAGTCTGGGACGAACGTATTATCCAACCTTCCACACGTGACTGAGCTCGTTATGAAGATTTTTGATTTTATTATCGATCGCAAGAAGTGATCATGCGGAGATATCAGTGTACGATATCGAGGGTGGGATATTTGAGTAAAACATACAGGATTAACCATGATATATATCGAATACAAATAGAGAAATTAGAGAACTTATACTCCAACACAAAGGGTGTGCCACATGACGAATCTATTCGAACATTGTTCAGGTCAAACATTATCTGCCAACCTGGGATGGCTGAACGAGCCAACAGATTGGTCCATTGAAGACGGCAAAGTAACGATAACCGTTTCACCAATCAGTGACTTTTTCATTGATCCGGGAGGTGAGCCGGTGAAAGCTTCAGCTCCATTTTTACATACGATAGTCAAGGGAGATTTCAGCATCACGACTCAAGTACAGGTGGATATGAAAGAACAGTATGACTCCGGCTGCCTGATGGTGAGGGTGGACGATACGAATTGGGCTAAAGTCTGCTTTGAGTATTTTGAGGAACAGCCGTCTATTCTTAGTGTTGTTACTCGTGGTAACTCGGATGATTGTGTATCAGCACCTGTAGACGTCAACAAGCCTTATTTACGTGTAGCCCGGGCAGGCAACAGCTTTGCTTTCCATTATTCTCAAGATGGAGAGAAGTGGAAGCTCGTTCGTTATTTCGGACTCGACTGCCCGGAAGAGATCAAAGTTGGCATTGTGGCCCAATCCCCGATTGGGCAAGGGACCACGGTTACTTTTACAGACGTACAGCTTCAACATGGAGTGACCGGAAGTGTTCGCCGGGTAAAATGACAGCGATCAGAAGGTTGTTCTGTCATTTATTTCACCCGAATTAACATTCCGAACAGACCGAGTATAGCAAAGGCCAGAAATGCCGTTGTATTGGAAAACACTTCGATCGTATAACCTGCCATAGATGATCCAAGGAATTGCCCAACACCCAGCGCGAGAAAGGCAAGGCTAATTCCGATGGACACATTTGGACTGAATAGTCTCGTCGCCCAAACGATAAATACACTGGTCAGGAAAATATACGTGCTGCCAAATATGATCGCAGAGATGAGACTGGCAGTCATTGAAGGCAGAAGGATAACCCCAAGCGAAATAGCCAATAAAAGTATGCCTATTCGGTAGGACCACCCAATCTCGAACCGTTCAATAATGCGACCAGCGCATCCACCGAGTATCCCCATAACCCCCATCACAATCCAGAACAACACGGCTTCCGAATCGGAGGCCCCTTTCTCGTCTGTGAGGAAGTTCCGGGCAAAGGTCCAGTAGATTGCAGAACTGAAACCTGTCAACAGACAAGCCATGAGCAGAGCAGACCCTGGTCTGGTAGGTTTCATACATGTCCAGAGAGACTTGGTACAAGGCAGTGTCTTGGTTGCCGGAATAACACGTCTGTTCCACAAAAGAACCACAACACCGATTACAGCAAACAGGATGTAGGTTAGACGCCAGTAATCCGTGAACAGCCAGTAGAGTGGACCTGATATTACAATTCCGAAGCTCGTCCCTGTGTTAATCCAGCTGTTGCCTCTTGCTTGTAGCTCGGGAGCAAGCTCCGCATTAACCGTGTTACCGAGGGCTGGAGAGGCCCAGCCTGTACTCAAACCGGCTAGAAATATACTAAATGTAAGAACCCATGCATTCTGAGCCAAGGCGATGCCGGTTAATCCGAGCACTGCGCTGATCCCTGCCAATTGAATGACATAATGATGTCCCTTGCGATTAATCAACAGTGGTGCAGTTAGAAGGGACAGACAGTAGGCAATATACGTTCCTGAGTTAATCGCGCCAGAGGCTACATCATTTAATTGTAAGGCTTCCGAAATTTCCGGCATAAACAATCCATAACTGAATCGCCCGAATGCATAACATACAGCGATAAGTGCAATGCCTGGAAAGATAATTTTTTTCATTAAATCCACCGCCTTTTAGATAGAACGATCATTATATTTCTTATTAAATAATAAAGTGAGTTGAAATATTAACTCACCCGGAATAGCTTTATTTGAAACTGGTCTGCGTCATATGGATCAGTTCAAGGCAGACGTCATTTACATTTTCTGTCTCAGCAAGTGCCGTGGAACCCTCCAGCAGCAGGGAGAATCGTAATAGATCTCGATCACTTGCAACAGGCGCCAATGTTTGGATTAAAGTTCGCATATGTCTTTTGTGCGCATTTACTGTCTGCACGATGATATGGTCTGCATGACCTCCGAATTCTTCTTTGGCGCGTAAAAATAAGCAACCTCTTGATTCGTGTTCCTTCAACCAGGTTGCATGTCCTTCAGCCAGATTGAGGAACATAGGTTGTGCTTTATTGTCTGCATATTGCCTGAGCTGTTCTAAATAACGCTGTTCGCGTCGCAAGAGTACCTGGACAATGAGATCATCCTTGGACTCAAAGTGATTGTATAGCGTCATAATCGCGATCCCGGCATCCGTAATAATCCGCTTCAAGCCAATGGAATGGAAGCCATGAAGGTAGAACAATTCTTCAGCCACGTTCAAAAGCATTTCCTTTTTGCTGCTCATGATCAGTGATACTCTCCCTTCAAAATAAGATAGAACGATCATTATACTTGTAGGCTATAATATATCTTTTACATTGTCAAATGTTGTGACTCCTCTTGTCTTTGGTTAGTTCAAAGCCTGGGCAGGGCGTTATATGAACAACGTCGTTGCACATTAACCGGACGTATGAGAGCACAACATGACAGGTTTTTGGGTGGTTTATCCGTTATATTAGACATCAAGGAGTGATTATTACATGAACTGGATCAACGCATTACAGGTCGCTATTCAATATATGGAAGACCACTTGCTCGAAAATATGACGATGGAGCAGATTGCAGCGCAGGCCCATATCTCTCCTTTTCATTTTCAGCGTACCTTTGCCTTATTAACAGATGTTACTGTAGGCGAATACATAAGACGAAGACGATTGACACTGGCGGCACATGAGTTGCTTCAAAGTGATCACAAAATCATTGATCTGGCATTTAAATACGGTTACGACACACCGGAATCTTTCTCCAAAGCATTTCGTAGACAACATGGGATCGCACCCAGTGAGGCTCGAAAGAATAGTAACGCTGTCCAATCGTATAATCGTCTGGTGATTCAAGTGAGTCTAAAAGGAGCAGAGCCGATGAAATATAAAATTGTTGAACATCCCGAATTTACGTTGGTCGGAGTAAAGCAAACTTTCTCATATGCAGATGGAGAACATCTGCAAGGCATCGGGAAGATGTGGCAGGAAGCGTGGACAAGCGGTACAGAGGATCGTTTGTTTGAACTGAACAACGGGGATATTCCAGGTTTACTCGGTGTCGTTGTGGATCAGAGCGAAATTCAGGAGAAACAGATGCAATACTGGATTGCTACGACTTACGATGGTAAAGTACCGGAAGGATTATCAAGCTTTACCATGCCTGCTTCCAAATGGAGTGTATTTGAGGTAGAAGGCCCGATGCCGGAGAGCATGCAGCTTCTGTGGAAACGGATTATTTCGGAATGGTTTCCATCCAACCCTTATGAGCACGCATATATGCCGGAGCTGGAAGTATACCCGGGGCCCAATCAACCGCCACAAATCTGGATACCGATTAAATAAATTTTAACCGTTTCAAACTCGATCATTGTCGCCCATAAACATTCGGATAACCGAAGCTGTTTATGGGTTATTTGGTTGTGGTTAATCAGAGTTCGAAGTTGTACAGAGGATGTTCAAGCGTTGTTCATTTTATTGCAGCCAGGTAAACATGATATATTGGAACGAAGGTTAACAGCTATAAGAGGACAATGAGGTAAACCGCAGGAGGCAGATATGTTATATGAGGACCCATTCATTCAGACGATCATCCAACACGAGCAATTAATGCATGACCTGCGGAGAGTTCGTAGTCTCCATTTGCCTCAAAGTTACATAGGTGCAGGATATATTCGTAATTATTGAATAATAAGTGATTTGCGGAATAGCGGGTACAAGAAGGAGTGTCTAGGGATTTGATAAAAAAGTTCTTACAAAAAAATGGACTGATCATTGATCTTGTCCTGTTGGCATGTTTTGTGGCATTTCTGGCCTTTTGGGGCCAAAGATTCCCAGTCATGTTTTTCGGAATGATCACGGTTGTTTTTATCGTACTAAGACGGATTGACTATCAGAAGCATGTTATTCTGAAACGGATTATTCTTACCGGATTTGGCGTTGCTGCCGTATCTTTTGTCATTATTGAAGCACTTGTATTCACACAGCTTGGTGCGAATGATCCGGAAGAAGCGGACTATGTCATTATTCTGGGTTCCGGCATCCGTGGAACGGAATTGTCATTGACCCTGAAACAAAGGTTAGATGCCAGTCTGGACTACATTCGCAGTCACCCTCAGACACCCGTCATTGTATCGGGTGGGCAGGGACCTGGGGAATCGATTCCCGAAGCGCTCGCCATGAAAAACTATCTGATTGAACAGGGGATTAACCCTGCCCAAGTGATTATGGAAGATCGCTCCACAAGTACACAGGAGAATTTGGCCTTTTCCAAAAAAATCATTCTTGAATCCGGGTTAGAGCACCCTGAGATCATGATTGTCACCAGTGACTATCATATGTTCCGTTCCAAATACATCGCTGCCAAGAACGGTTATGCAGCAGAATACGGCATATCGGCTCCGTCACCGGGTTATCTGAAACCCGTCAATATGATCCGTGAATATTTTGCTACGATCAAAACATTTATCTAATGCACATGACAGAGAAACGGAAACAGGACGAAGCGGAGATCTATGATCTATGCTTCGTCCTGTTTGCATATAAGGATGGCTATTGCTCCTTAACGATAGGTTATTTTTCTTAAGGAGCAGGTACAGTTACTGAAACCTCATCCCCAGGGAGAGCTACGATTTCAGGAGATCCAACCGTAGAAGGAACAGTGACTGTTTCTACAACTTTAGCCTCAGAAGGTTCAGTAGTAGATGGAACAGTAGTAGATGGTACAGTAGCAGACGGAACTGGCACAGCTTCGGAAACTTCATCCTCAGGTAGAGCCACGATTTCAGGAGTTTCGGAAGTAGAAGGAGCAGTTACAGCTTCGGAAATTCCGACCTTGTTGGGAGAAGTTACGATTTCAGAAGACCCATCAGTAGAAGGAACAGGCACAGTTTCAGAAGCTTCAGCCTCCACTTTAACCGTATGGTTTGATGCCCATACTGCAGTGGACGTACTTACTCCTGTAATAAGCAGGAGGGATCCCATACTTATTATCCAATGTTTCTTTTTCAGTTTCTTTACATTAAACATAATCATCAATCTCCTTTTTAATTGTTTGCCTTCACCCGATAGGGATGAACAAAATTGAGCAGGCATTTTCTTGGTTCCCGCCATCACATTTAAAATTGTCTCACCATATCGTCTTCTTTCTTCGTGGGACATCTCTTTCACCACATCTTCATCACAGGCCAACTCGCTCCAGGTATGAATGTCCCGGCGAATCATATGAATCAGAGGATTGAACCAGTGCAGGGCACTAACCCCCAAGGTCAAAGCTTTGACCCACAGATCTTTATGTTTTAGATGTACCAACTCATGATGAATTACCATGCTGATGTCCATTTTCACCGTATTTTCGGGTGGCAGATATATCGTTGGTTTAAACAAGCCAACCAGTATAGGGCTTCGTACTAGCGTGCTGTGAGCAAGCGTGATATTACGTTTGAGACCCAAAGCTTCTTTGATTAATGGTAGCTGTACAGCTGCTTCACTATGACAGAGGACTGGGGTACGTGTACGAGATAATTCATTCAAAAATCTTCGATAACAGTACACCTGCCATGCAGAAAAACCAATGACTCCAATGCCCCATACGCATAACAAGAACCAGGCTGTGGTTACAGAAATGGTTTGTTCGGGGATAAATGTTCCTGCAACTACACCCGAAGCTGCTGCATTCTCCGTGCCCGGTATAGTTGATGTCGTTTGGAATGCAATATCCAAAAGCCGCGAAAGGCCAAGAGATACCGGGAACAGATAAAACAAGAGAGCCAGTTTACCGAGTCTGTAGAGCCACTTGGTCGGAAAAACAGATATGGGTATAAGTCGTAGTGCCAAAATACAAACAGAAACGATACTTCCCGCCACGGTCAGGCTGCACAGAATCTCAAAAAAGATATTCATCATCTGCACCTACTTTTCCGAAAGCCATTTTTTCAATTCTGAAATGTCATCGTCTGAAAGCTTGTCACCGTCATACATGGCCGAAACCAAATTTTTAACTGAACCTTGGTAGAGTCCATCAAGAACATGCTGCGTTTCCTGTAGTTTGTAATCTTCGGGCTTTAGAAGAGGTTCATAATCATTGGTTCGTCCACGTCTCGTGACGGTAAGTGCGCCTTTATCCACCAACCGTGACAGAAAGGTAGACATGGTCTGCGCTTTCCACGCTTTCCCTTTCTCAGCAAATATGTCTAATAGTTCTGTCGAGGTGACCGGTGGGGCGCATGACCATATAACAACCATTAACTCCATTTCTGTTTCGGATAATTTTTGAATCTGGTTCACAGTGAACACTCCTTAACATCGTTATGCGTCCATAACGATCGTATTACTACACTACGTAGTACGTATAAACTACTACAACTCGTAGTGGATAGTCAAGTTATCCTGATAGATGATTGCCAAACCATGTTATAATATAGGTCATTAATAGAAGAACGATGTAGGAGTGAATGATTATTACAGCATATCAATTACCTGCTCTTTATGAGCAGAAGCGAGTTTCAATGCAAGCGATGGAAGAGATTGTACGCCTGTTGGCGCAGGCACCACTATTATATGATGATGGACAGGGCATCCAGGTTCAGGATTACATGGGAGGCTTGGAGGTCGAACTTGAACATGAGGTACGCCGTGCAGTGACCGAGTTGTACGAACTAGCTGTTCAGGCCTGCCGGGTCTTCGCCGATCCATTGGCGTACGAGCAACTTCAGGATGCACTTGGGTTACAGGCTGAGTTATGGCAGGAGGAAGTGCTTACTCTTGCAAAATGGATGGACTGGCTGAAGCAGATCAGTGAAGGAAAGAGAACACTGCCCGAGTACAACTTCACAGCGATGCTTGGGAACTTGCCGGACGGATTCATGATCCATGATTTTTATGATGAACTCCGATATCAACTGGAACAAAACCCTGCAAACGCATGGGCTATCGAAGAGCGGGATCGCTTGTACGCAGCTCTGGGTGCGAAATAAATCAAACCAACGGGTCACCGGCGGTGTTAATCTAATATCTGCATTTTGCATGCATAGAAACATTCCAATCTATATCTTACGAATTCTTTACCCAGTATGGGAAATGAGGGGATACCGTGAAGAAGGTTGTATTAGCTGGTGGAACGGGATTTGTCGGACAGGATTTTGCCCAAAGGTTCAGAAAGCAGGGGTATGAGGTGTTAATTATCTCGCGTCAGCCCGGTCATATTGCCTGGGAGGATCGTGCAGGAATTATAGAGGCACTGGAAGAAGCAGAAATATTGATTAACCTGGCAGGTAAATCGGTGAACTGCCGTTATACGGAGGAGAATCGCAAAGTCATTCTGGAATCCAGAACCCGTACAACGCGCATTCTCGGCGAAGCCGTCCTGGCTTGTAATCATCCTCCCGAACTATGGATTAATTCGAGTACAGCGACCATATACAGACATGCTGAAGATCGTCCCATGACTGAAAAAGAGGGCGAGATTGGCTCCGGATTCTCGGTCGACGTTGCAAAGGCATGGGAACAGGCCTTCTTTGAATTCAGTCTGCCGTCTACGCGTCAGATTGCACTGCGGATTGCGATTGTGCTGGGCGAGGGTGGCGTTATGGTGCCCATGACGAACCTCGTCCGTTTTGGACTGGGAGGATCTCAAGGCGCAGGAACACAGCAGTTCAGCTGGATTTATATCGAGGATCTCTTCCGCATGGTAATTTATCTGCAAGAGCATCCACACTTGAATGGTGTGTTCAATGCGTCCTCCCCGCATCCGGTGACGAATCGGGAGCTAATGGCGCGTCTGAGAGAACAGATGGGGGTGCGGATTGGACTACCTTCTCCTCGCTGGATGCTTGAACTGGGCGCACGCTTCATTCAGACCGAGACGGAACTGGTTCTCAAAAGCCGTTGGGTGATTCCCGAGCGAATGGAGAGGGAAGGCTTCACGTTCACATACGGTACACTAGATGCCGCTCTTGCCGAGATTTTGAATAAGAAGAAATGACACTTCATACAAAAGAAAACACAACAGGAAGGGCAGAGGCATCTGCCCTTTTGTTATATATGTTCAACTAAACATTTACACGATAACAGCGATTGGAAAGTTGTTCTGTCATCGCAGTGTCTGTGTAAATACTAATTAGCTGAACTTATAGAGGTTTTTCAAAAAGTCCGCTTTTGATTACGAAGGATGCCTATCGGCATCATCAGCATCGAATATGGAATTCAGCCGAAATGTCCGTTGCTCACGTAGTTTTCCTACGCTCCGCTACTCCATTTCTAGCTTCATCCCATCTTCTCGGTACTGAAAACCGGTCTTTTTGAATACGAACTTATATATCAGTCAGATGAACAGAAAGAGGTTGGGGAAATGCAACTTAGAAGAGTAAGGATCGCAGGGACAGGGAAGTACCTGCCTGAACAGGAAGTCACCGATGAGGAACTGGATCGCCGCTTGGACGTGCCTGCGGGCTGGGTTAGCAAAGCTACAGGCGTAGGTGTACGTCATTATGCTTCGGGTGAAGAAACCTCCTCTTTCATGGGCGCACAGGCTGCGGAAGCTGCACTGGCGGATGCAGGATTACAATTTAGTGATATCGACTGTCTGGTGTGTACCAGTGGCACGAAGGAACAACCGTTGCCAAGTACGGCGGTATTTATCCAGCAGGCCATGGGGCAGCAAGATTCGGGCGTACCTGCCTTTGATATGGATGCAACCTGCCTAAGTTTCCTGAACGGACTGGATGTGATTTCCTATATGGTAGATGCTGGACGTTACCAGCGAGTACTGCTCGTAGCCACTGAGATTGCCTCAGCCGGACTGAATTGGTCGGATAAAGAAAGTGCGGCCCTGTTCGGAGATGGAGCGGCCGCTGTTATTATTGAGCGTTCGCCTGAAGGGTCATCCTCTCAGATTGTACATGCTTCCCTTCAAACCTACAGCCGAGGTGCTCGCTTCTCGGAGATTGCAGGTGGAGGTACACGGCTGCATGCTTCGAATTATAAGGCGGATCAGCCTGAACCCTACCTTTTTCATATGGATGGACAGGCGATCTTCCGCATGGCTTCCAGACTTTTGCCTGGATTCATTGGTGATATGTTGCAGGCGACCGGGAATCGAATGGAGGATTTCCAATTGGTCATTCCCCATCAGGGAAGTGCCATGGCGATGAGACTGATCCGTAAGAAGCTTGGCATTGCTGAAGATCGGTTTATGGACATCACACGAAATCACGGTAATACGATTGCGGCATCGATCCCGATGGGTCTGCATGAAGCGATTAGACAACAGCGTATTCAGCGTGGTGATCGGGTGTTGATGATTGGCACGGCTGCCGGATTATCATTGGGAGGACTCATTTTTGACTACTAGATCTGGGGAAACCAGACATCGTACAGTTGCTTCTCTCCGTGTGCTGCTTACAGGAGGAAGGGCTCCCGCAACGCTCGATCTGGCACGCATGCTTCGTCGGGCAGGCCATCGGGTCTATGTTGCGGAGAGTGCCTTACGGCATCTGACCAGATCATCCAGTGCAGTGGAACAGTGCGCTGTGGTCCCATCGCCGCGTCATAACACACGTGCGTATCTGGCAGAACTGGAACGGTTGGCACAGGATTGGCAGATCGACCTGTTGATTCCGATGTGTGAAGAAGTCTTTTATGTTGCCCAAGGGGCAGACAGATTGCGTGCATATTGCCGTGTTCTGGTTACAACTCTGGAGCAGCTGCATGAGCTGCACCATAAATATGAATTTATCCAGCTTGCAGGGTCATTCGGTCTTTCGGTTCCAGATACACACCTGATCCACAGTCGGCAGGAATGGATGGAAGCTCAGTCTTTATTGGGAAAAATAGGGGGTTGGGTATGGAAACCGGTGTATTCCCGCTTCGCAGCCAAAGTTCGCATGCCAACACTCATGACCGATGACGCTGGGGCAGGGAGGGATAAGCAAGGAAACGTAAGCGAAAAGAAACGTCGACATTTCCGTAACGACCCTCCAGAAGAAGGGCAGTTATCCGTTGCTACACCTTGGGTTGCACAGGCCTACATTCCTGGTCAGATGTTGTGTACATACAGCATAGCGCATGAAGGGCAACTGGTTGCACATGCCACTTACGACAGTCGCTATCGTACAGGAAGCGTGGGAGCCAGTGTTTTTTTTGAACAGGTGGAACATGAAGGTGCCCTTGCGTGGGTGAGACAATTTGTTGAGGCAACGGGGTTTAGCGGACAGATTGGGTTTGATTTTATAGAAGGTCAGGATAGGCGAGTGTACGCGATTGAGTGTAATCCGAGGGCAACGAGCGGGATTCATCTGTTTCACCCCGGAGATGACTTGGTGCGTGCACTAACTGAACCGGAGACGTTGGTAAAAGAAAGAAAAATGATCACGCCCGCACGTGGCACCAAAGCCATGCTCATGCTTCCCATGCTGGGAAGCGGGTTGCAGCAGATCTTAGGCAAAAGGAAGCTCCGTGCATGGATAGCTGCGTGGCGTGGAGCCAGGGATGTGGTCTATGTAGGGCAGGATATCCAGCCTGTATTTGAACAATTCGGAGTGGTGCTAGCTGCATGGCGTCTGGCAAGATCGCAGAAGTGCTCGCTGACTGAAGCTTTGACTCATGACATAGAATGGAACGGTGAACAACAATGAATAGAGCATTGGTTACAGGAGCTACGGGATGTCTGGGCAGGCATCTCGCGATACGACTTGCTAAAGAGGGATGGGAAGTCACTGGCATGGGCCGACAGCCAAAGGTTGGTGCAGAACTTGAGTTGGCAGGAATCCGATTCCTGAATGGAGATATACGGGATGAGGCTGCAGTGAACAAAGCGTGTACGGGACAGGATGTGGTGTTTCACTGTGCAGCTCTATCCTCGCCATGGGGCCGATATCGTGACTTTTATAGCAGTAATGTAGAAGGCACACAAAACCTCATTGATGGCTGCCTGCATAATGAGGTGCAGCGATTCATACATGTCTCAACTCCGAGTATATATTTTAACTACAACCCGCGGTATAACGTACATGAGAATGATCCGTTGCCATCCAAACCAGCCAATCATTATGCAGCCACGAAGCTTCTCGCTGAGCAGGTTGTAATGGAGGGGCATGCGAAGGGACTTCCATCGATCATGATTCGACCGCGAGCCATTTTTGGTCCGTATGATCAGACGTTATTTCCCAGAATTGTCGCAGCAAACGCAAAATCAGGCGTGCCCATGATCGGTGGTGGACAGGCGTTGATCGATCTGACATGTGTGGATAATGTGGTAGATGCCTTGTTGTTGTGCCGCGATGTTGATGCCGCAGCACTCGGCAGAGCTTACAATATCTCCAATGGCGATCCGAGAGCGTTCAGTGAGTTGGTGAGCAGCCTGTTTGGCATGCTGGATATGCCCTTGCGTCGTCGAAACATTCCTTATCGGATGGCATATGGTGTGGCAGCGTTGCTGGAGCGAGTTCATGGCTATATTCCTGCGTTGGGTGAACCTGCATTGACACGGTATACAGTCGGCTCCTTATCTATTCCACAGACATTGGATATTACGGATGCACGGGAGCAATTGGGATACATCCCTCGGGTGTCCATTGAAGAGGGATTGCAACAATTTGCAGACTGGTGGAGGGCTGAATCATGCTGACAACAACTCCGGTGAAACTATATTTGGGTGCGGCGGGTTACTGTACACATCCAGAGTTTCTGACGCTGCGTGGTGGTCGATTGAGTCCAGTACATTTCCCGGCAGGATTTGCCTGCATCATTCATCCCGTACATGGACCGATCCTGTTGGATACGGGATATAGTTCCCGCTTTTTTGAGGAAACGGCTCATTTGCCTAATGCAATGTATCGTCATATTACACCAGTGGTCTATCGTGAAGAGGATAGTGCCGTTCATTTTTTGGCTCGAATTGGACTGAAAGCTTCGGATATTCGGTATATCATCCTCTCTCATTTTCACGGCGATCATATTGCGGGTGTACGAGATTTCCCAGAGGCACAATTCATCTATCTGCCAAGAGCCTATGATGCTGTGCGCTCACTTGGTCCGATTGCGGCTGTAAAAGCAGGTTTTCTTGCGGGGCTGTTGCCCGAGGATTTTATAGTCAGATCATTGCCAGTTACGTGTGAGCCTGAGCGATGGATAAGAGCGGGGGAAGCTTTCCCTTTTGATGAGGTCTACGACATCTTTGGTGATGGCAGTCTGCTTGGGGTGGATGTATCCGGTCATGCGGAAGGCATGATGGGACTCCTGTTGCGTACAGAAGAACATGACTATTTTCTCTGTGCGGACGCGGTATGGTCGAGTCGGGCTTTTCGTGAACAGCGCAGACCGAATATTCTTGCTGGAATCATTATGTCGAATCGACAGGAATACCATCGTAACTTTGACAAGCTGGTTCAGCTGCATCAGCAATTTCCCCACATTCGGATTGTGCCGAGTCATTGTCGAGATGTACTGGACGCTTGGGGTGCAGGAGGGCTGAAACGATGAGTAATACCTTTCGTATTGTGGTTCATTATGCACTCGCACGTGGGCTGCGAACATGGAAAACACGAGAACAGCTTGAGCGCTGGCAAGAGCGCCGGATTATTCGGCATGTTCATCAGATCCGTGCCCGATCTCCGTTTTACCGGAAGTGGTGGGGTGGCGTGGGCGCAACCGACTGGAGAAGCTTTCCGTTGATTGACAAATCAACCATGATGGAACATTTTGATACACTGAACACGGTGGGTATTACCAAGGACAAAGCTCTGGCTCTTGCAGGTGAAAGTGAAGAAACACGTGATTTCAAACCTTCCATTCAAGGCGTGACGGTTGGACTGTCTTCGGGCACGTCAGGGAACCGGGGGATATTTCTGGTGAGTGATCGGGAGCAGGATGCGTGGACGGGTACGGTGCTGGCCAAGTTGCTGCCTGGTGGACTGTGGAAACCTGCGAAGATTGCGTTTTTCCTGCGGGCCAACAGTAATCTGTATGAATCGGTGCAACGTGGCAAATTGCAGTTTCAGTACTTTGATCTGCTGGAACGTGTGGAGACCTTGGTTAAGCGGCTGGAAACCTACCAACCTACCGTGTGGGTGGCTCCTCCATCCATGCTGCGTCTGTTGGCGGATGCGTATGTGGCAGGATATCTGACTGCTGTACCGGATAAAATCATCTCTGTTGCCGAGGTGCTGGACCCCCTAGATCGCAAGGTGTTGGAGCAGGTCTTCGGACAGACCGTTCATCAAGTCTATCAGTGTACAGAAGGGTTCCTGGGTGCGACCTGTCGTTATGGCACACTGCATTTGAATGAAGATATCGTGCATATTGAAAAAGAGTTCATTGATCCGGCCACCCGGCGGTTTGTGCCCATTATTACGGACTTCTCCAGAACATCACAGCCGATCATCCGGTATCGGCTGAATGATATTCTGACCGAGGCGGCGCTGCCATGTGCCTGTGGTTCCCCGTTTACTGCCATTGAGCGGATTGAAGGCCGCTGTGATGACACGCTTTATTTTTCAAACATGCATACGGGTGAGGCGGTACCGGTCTTTCCGGATTTCGTTACCCGTTCGGTCATTGCGGCTTCGCCGGATATTGAACATTATCGTGTGGTACAGCAAGGGGACGGAACAATGGAAGTATCCCTTCGGCTTGGCGGGAACGCGGTGCTGGAGCAGGTCGAGACGGATGTACGGGGTGAACTTATGAAGCTGGGAGAGCGGCTTGAATGCACCTTACCTGAGATCAGATTTGTACCGTATACGTTTGAACCGGGACTTACGAAGCTGCGCAGGGTGGAGAGACGGCATAATGGAGTGGCGGATTAAGCAGCAGGGGCCGTGCGGTATAGGTAGGAACGGGAAGTAAGTAATTTACCGAGGAAAGAAGGACACACCGTGACAGTAGAGGAAAACTTAACAGAAGCCGGACAGGGACGGATTAATGCAGGTTCTGATGTAGTGAAAAAGACGAAGGAAGGAACTAACGCTCCGGTGGCCTTAATTACGGGTACATCCAGTGGTTTCGGTATGCTTACCGCGATCACCCTTGCCAAGCAGGGATACCTTGTTGTTGCTACAATGCGTGATCTGAGTCGAAGAGAAGAATTGGTGAAACTGGCTGAACAGGCGGGGTTAGCTGAACGTTTGCAATATGTGCAACTGGACGTGACCGATGCTGAATCCGTGCAGAAAGCTGTGCGGTCCGTACTTCATAATAATGGCCGAATCGACATGCTGGTGAACAATGCAGGATTTGCGGTGGGCGGGTTCATTGAGGAAGTATCGATGGAGGATTGGCGGCGCCAGATGGAAACGAATCTATTTGGATTAATCGCCGTGACACGTGCGGTCCTGCCTGTGATGCGTGAACAGAAGCAGGGGTTAATTGTTAACTTGTCCAGTGTCAGTGGTTTGTCCGGTTTTCCAGGGTATGCGCCTTATGCTGCCTCCAAATTCGCTGTGGAAGGATTCACGGAAAGTCTGCGCCATGAGATGTCTTCGTTTGGTGTTCGGGTGGTATTGGTTGAGCCAGGCTCTTATCGCACGCCAATCTGGAATAAAGGTTTGGGTGAGATTCACCAGAGCGAGGACTCTCCGTATAAGCATAAGCTGGACGCGGTTCTTCGTTATTCCAAACATGCGAGCGAGACGGCACCTGATCCACAGGAGGTAGCTGATCTGATTGGCCGAATTGCACGGATGCGTGCACCAAGACTTCGATATGCTTTGGGAAAAGGTTCGCGTGTGCTCATCATAGGTAAAGTACTGCTACCCTGGAAGTGGCTGGAGTGGATCATCGCCCGTGGATTAAAATAGAGATAAGGTACGAGTCACGATTGCGTAATTTCCGAATGGGAGGGGTTAGCCATATTTGAATTTATCGTCATTATTTTACTTCTTGCGATTGTGGGTCTGCTCTTTCATATCAATAGCAAGCTGCCAGCGCGTGACCGGGTGAAGGAAGCAATGGAACGGGATCGGAATCAGAAACATAATCAGGATGCTCCAAATTAAAACGCGGAGGTTACCAATGAAAATGGCATTCGTTTTGTTTGATGGACTGACTTTCCTTGATTTTGCAGGGTTTTATGATGTGATCAATCGGTTGAATTTCTTTGAACCTACCAAAGGAACGAAGTGGGAAACCTGTGCCATGACAGATCAGGTCACGGATGAGTCTGGTCTAACGTTGAAGGTGGATCGAGTGAAGCCTGACCTGTCGGAATATGATCTCGTGTTTATCCCCGGAGGCATGGGAACGCGCAAGCTTCGATATGACGAGGCCTTTGTAGGTTGGCTGAAACAGGCTGAGTCTGTCCCTTTGAAGGTTTCGGTGTGCACAGGCTCTCTGCTGCTGGGTGCAGCTGGTTTTTTATCCGGCAAAAAAGCAACAACACATCCCCGTGCATATAATTTGCTTGAGCCGTATGTCACCGAGGTGATTCAGAGGCGGATTGTAAAAGATGGAAATGTAATTACTGCCGGTGGAGTAGCCACGTCCATTGATCTGGGGATTTATGTTGTTGGGTTGCTTGCAGGGCAGGAAGCGGCAGCGAATGTAAAACTTCAGATCGATTATCCTTATGAGATGCAGGGAGTGGTCGAAGAATGAATGAAGGCCGAAAGCAAGAGACCTATACCTTTCGCAATATTCAGCGGGATGAAGCAGGCATTTACTGGCCTTTGCGACTGGAAGCACTGAAAACACATCCTGAAGCCTTCGGGGCTTCGTTTGAGTTGTCCATTCAGATCCCCATGAATGAAGTACAGGAACGCATACATAATGAGCCCGATGATTATATTCTGGGAGCATACACAGAAGAAGGAACTTTGGCGGGAATGATGGGTTTCAAAAGGGAACACGGCCTAAAGCTCAGGCACAAAGGCATGATCTGGGGCGTCTATGTAGCTCCGCCATATCGGGGGAGTGGGCTGGCTTCGCGTTTGCTCCGCGAGGTGCTGGATCGGGGAAGACATCTGGAGGGCATCAAGCAGATTAATCTGAGTGTAGTGACAACGAATGAATCAGCCCGACGTTTATACGAGCGATATGGATTTGAAGTCTACGGCATCGAGCGTAACGCATTGGAAGTCAACGGTCAGGGATATGATGAGGCGCATATGAATTACTTTTATACGGAGCATTCAACATTGAATGAAGATACCAGCACAGGAGGAGTCCGATGACAGATCAAGTTGAACTCGAGATCGATGGTATTTCCTTTGTTTTAAAAGAGTCTCATTCTTTCGATTGGTTACAGCCATTGGGTACGGTCTTTCGCGTATTCGATCAGCAGGATTCGGGGAATATCTCCTTCGGTATTGTGCAAAAGGATGGAAAGAGATTGTTCGTAAAGTATGCGGGAGCACATACAATTCATGCGAATCATACGGGAAGTCCCCCGGAAGCCATTCTTAATCTGAAATCATCTGTTTCCGTTTACGAAGATTTGGCGCATGACACGTTGATTCGACTAACGGATCATTTTGCAACGGATGAGGGGTATGCCTGTGTATTCGATTGGGTGGATGGGGAGTGTTTGCATTCCCACTGGTATTTTCCGCCTCCGGCCAAATATGAAGATCCGCGTTCGCCCTACTATCGGTTCAGACAGCTTCCTGTTGAGACACGCATTCGGGCAATGGAGCAGATTCTGAATTTTCATATCGAGGTGGAACGAAGAGGTTATGTGGCTGTTGATTTGTATGATGGCAGTCTGATCTATGATTTTGACAGAAACTTTATGAAAATTTGTGATATCGACTTGTATCGGAAGGGCTCTTTTACCAATACCATGGGGCGCATGTGGGGATCTTCCCGCTTTATGTCCCCTGAGGAATTTGAGTTGGGTGCACCCATAGATGCGGTTACCAATGTATTCAACATGGGGGCAATGGCGTTTGGGTTGCTTGGTGGGGAGAAAGATCGTTCCTATGACAGATGGGATGCCGGAGAAGCATTGTATCAGGTTGTGATACGTGCAGTGAGCGATGATCGGTCCGAGCGGTACGCATCGATTGCGGAACTTGGTGAGGCCTGGAAACAAGCTACGATTTAAGGTCAATGAGTGAGTGGTGGAATTTTCGCAAATGTGCAAAATCCATTCGTATACGTGTGTGAAATCCCGTATAATGGAAATTATTAAGGGGGTGCAGATGATGTGCAGATATGCCTTGTCAGGACCATATAAAGACATCTATGCATGTTTCATTTGTCGCAAATCATTTAAACAAGTTTCCAGACATGACCTGAGCCCTGAGGTGGTGGCACAACTTGAATATAAATGCCCGCAATGTGCCACATCTATGGTTAGCATGGGACACGATTTCCAGGCGCCCAAGCAAAATGATACCAAACAATGGACCAAAGTGATGATGCTGTACCGTCATGGTTATACCTATCATAATTGCGGGTGCGGGGCTGGATATCGTCCTGCAGAATTACGTCAATTATCCGAATTTCTGGAGCAACAGGAAGCTGGTAAAGGCAGTGTAGGCAAACGATTATTGCAAAGGTTAACTTCTTAGTTATGGTTCCAAAATCGAACCTGTCGTCTATGGAAATGTTGAAAATACAGGTGAGTACTTTATATACGATCAACGAGCAGCAGCGTCTTTTAAGCATCAACGAGCCGGGTGGTGGGCAGGCTCCAGCCATTTTTATCGGTATGACTTCTGCCAGTTCACTGATCTATTATCATGAGCAGTTACCGCCGGATCTAATGGATGAGTTGGGGAAGGATTGCGAGCTTCCGTTGGATATTCCGAAACTAATTCGCAAGGTGGAAACCTTTGAGCTAGTTAACCGTGTGTGGATGGGACCCGCCTATGCTTTTCCTGAGATATCTTACGAGTGGAATCAGAAGGTTCAGTTGATTGGTCAGGAGCAGCGTTATTTGCTGGCAGAGCATTTTCCTGAATTAACAGATCACTTATATGAAAAAAGCCCTGTTGCCGCTTATGTTATTGGGGATTCTGCTGTGGCAGTGTGTTGCTCCGCGAGGCTCTCCAATCATGGGGCGGAAGCTAGTTTGTATACGGCACCCGGTTATAGAGGACATGGATATGCAGCGGAGACAGTAAAGTGCTGGCAGTATTATGTCAAGGAGCGTGGGCGCATGCCAATCTACAGTACATCTTGGGATAATCTCGCTTCACAGCAAGTTGCCCGTAAACTCGGATTAATTCAGTTCGGTGTGGATTTCAGTATCACAACTGTGGATTTGAGGAAGGACTGTGATGTCTGATGATTCGCACTTTCGTACAAAAGGATCTGAAGTATGTCATTGAAGCGCATATCCGAATTTATCGAAACGAGTATAATTATGATCATAGCTTTGCTGAATTTATCACCCATGGCGCGCGTAGATTATATCAATCTGTGGGCTTTGAAGTGAAGGAAGTCCGCAAGCAGATGTTGTCAGGTCAGGAGCTTACCGAAGAACAATGGGAACTTGTTCTGTAGTTGGCCGAGGGCTTGAGCATGAAAGCCGAGTCTGTTGCGTTAACTCGTTGTTGAAAGGAGTGGTACAGTGAATCAGAGAAGACTGATTCTGGGTTTGTTATCCGTATGCACAGCATTGACGGTAGCAGCATGTTCGATTCGGACAGAAGACCAAGCATTAACAGCATCGATTGAAAGCAACCTGCAGCAGATGGTTAGCGACCCTGTCCTCCTGACCAGCAGCAATCCGAATGATTATATTGCTGGTAACCGGGAGGCTTACGACGACATCTTGAATACGGGGGAGGCAGGACTGCCTTTCCTGCTACAGCAGCTCGAATCCAGTCCGGATAATGGTCTCAAGGAATGGATCATGGCTCAGGCAAGTACTGAAATGCTCGGAGAGCTTAACCCTGTAGAGGCGTGGCATAGTGGCAAGGACTGGCTCAGACAGTATAAAATGAGCGTAGAATAATGGCTCATCTTCTCTATAGTACCTGACTTAGCGGAAGTAATGGAGGGGGCGGAATCGATTCTGAAGAAGCGATAGCGTTCGCCTTTGTCTCCGATCAGAAGAACGATCCGTAACCGGAATGGTTCCCGCAAGCCGTCAAGCACTGTAGTGTGTGATGAGCCGGAAGTACAAACCTCACCTCCAGTCAGCATGAGCAGCATTGAGAGGTTCTTGGAACCCGAAAGAATACATTATAGAGGTGAAATCCTTGAATAAGAAAATTGCTTTTTTTGATTCAGGCATCGGTGGTTTAACCGTTTTGCATAAGGCATTACAACAGTTTCCAGAAGAAAAATTTCTGTATTATGCGGATACCTTGCATGTCCCCTATGGAACGAAGTCTGCGGATGAGGTTAGAGGACATATTTTTGATTGTGTGGAAGCCATCGTTCAGGAGGATGTTCAAGCCATCGTGATTGCTTGTAATACAGCAACAAGTCTGGCTGTGAAGGATCTGCGCGCCAAGTATGATATCCCGATCATTGGCATGGAGCCTGCGGTGAAACCAGCCGTGGAGATGAATCGTGATAGTGGAAAGAGAGTGCTTGTATTTGCCACGGCCCTCACCTTGAGCCAAACCAAGTATAACGAACTGGTATCACGTGTTGATGATCACCACAGTGTGGATTCCATTGCGTTGCCGGAACTTGTGGAATGGTGTGAACAGCTGGATTTTGATCCGCGCAAAATCGCTGATTATTTCCGGTTCAAACTGGCAGATCTTGATCTTCAAGGGTATGGCACAGTGGTGCTTGGCTGCACGCATTATCCATTCTATACGTCCATTCTGCGCACGGTTCTGCCCGATCATATACAGATTATTGATGGCAGTACAGGTACAGTGAACCATCTGAAGCAGCGGCTTGGACTGGTGGCTCAACATGGAGACAGAACAGGGGAACAGGTCACTTTCCTCAGTTCATCAGGCCGACCGGAAGAGCAGGAGAAGATGTACAGTGCACTTCAATATCTTGAGATGAACTCCAAGTAAGTTACACCATAGGAGGTGATAGCTATGCAGTCCATTTATCTTATCCGTCACGCCAAGGCCACAGGGCAGGAACCCCATGCAGAGCTTACAGATGAAGGGATCAGGCAGGCTGAAAAACTTGCAGATATCTTGGCTCATCATTCCATAACGTATATTGTCTCCAGTCCATGGAAAAGGGCCGTTCAGACGGCTATGCCACTGGGCATAGCAAGGCTGCAACATATACATACGGATGAACGTCTCCAGGAGAGGGTACTTAGCTCTCTTGATCTGCCTAACTGGATGGATGTACTGAAACGTACATACGATGATGTGGATTGGATGGAAGAAGGCGGGGAATCTTCGAGAAACGCGGCTACAAGGGGGCTGGCACTACTGGAAGAGTTGTGGAGCAGACCGGAACAGCACGCGGCCGTGGTTACACATGGAAACTTGTTATCACTGCTTATTCGTGAGTATGAACCATCCTTTGGTTATGAAGAGTGGACCAAACTGTCTAACCCGGATGTGTATGTGCTGGAGAGACAACGACCGGATGCAGGGCTGTCCACCATTCGAAGAATCTGGACAGATTAAACAGCAAAAGAGTGCTCCAGCGATATTATATCAGCCAGAACACTCTTTTCGTTTATCCACGGGGCATACTACAATGCAGCAATCATGATCATAACCCATCCAGCCAAAAATGCGACTCCGCCAAGTGGGGTAACGGCTCCCAATTTGCGAACACCCGTCACACTTAAAACGTACAGGCTGCCAGAGAACAGGATAATCCCGGCGAACATCAGCCATCCGGCAAGCATGACGAGTGAAGAGGATTCAAGACGGTCTGCCAGCAGTCCGATCAGGATGATGCCCAGTCCGTGGATGAGGTGATATTGAACACCGGTTTCATAGATTTTGATCATGTCAGCGGATAGTTTGCGCTTGAGCGCGTGTGCGCCAAAAGCACCCAATGCAACAGCCAGGAACATCATAATACTGCCGAGTATAATCAGGGTTTGCAATGTGTTTTTCTCTCCTTTTAAGGGTAATTAGATATAACATCAAAGTGTACTGCACGAGTGTTGTCTACAGTTTGCGCAATTGAATCTGCCCAATGGAGTGATCGGCTTCCTTTTTCAGAATCAGTCTGGCACGTCCTTTGGTTGGCAAAATGTTTTCATGCAGGTTTTTGGCATTGATATCTTGCCAGATCTGGTTGGCCGTACGTACGGTTTCTTCTTCATCGATATTGGCGAATCGTTGATGGAAAAAGGAATCTGTGTTCTGGAACGCTGTATTGCGGAGTAGCTTGAAACGCTCAACGTACCAGTGTCGTATATGCTCTTCTTCCGCATCAATGTAGATGGAAAAATCGAAGAAATCACTAACCAGCAAAGGCGTTTCCTTTTTGATCTGAAGTACATTGATACCTTCAATAATGAGAATATCCGGTTGACAGATCTGCTTCTCTTCTCCTTGAATGACATCGTAGGCGAGGTGAGAGTAGACGGGTGCTTTCACTTCGGGTTTGCCAGATTTCACATCACCCATGAACTGAATCAGGGATTTGATATCATAACTTTCCGGAAATCCCTTGCGGTTCATGATGCCCTTCTCTTGCAGCACCGCATTGGGATATAAGAAACCATCGGTTGTAACAAGGTCAACCTTCGGGCTATTCTTACCTCTGGCGAGCAGTGCCTGTAGTAAGCGGGCCGCTGTACTTTTGCCCACGGCAACACTCCCCCCGATTCCAATGATGTAGGGAGTGGGGAGGGCTTCTTTTTTCATAAAGGAGGCCGTCAGTTGATTCAGCTCTCGTGAAACTCTTGCATATAGGTCAATAAAGTGGGTAAGAGGCAAATATATATCTTCGACTTCTTGAATCGATACCTCTTCATTCAATCCCTTTAACTGTTCTAATTCGGCTTCCGTCAGTGGAAGAGTGGTCTGATGTTCTTTAAGTTCAGCCCATTCCTTGCGGTTAAACTCGATGTAAGGAGAGTATAAATTCATGAGATCCCGCTTTCTGTATGTAATATAATTGTGGACACAACCTTTAGTGTATCAAATTTCAGGAAACTGACAACACCTTTACATTGTGCCTTTCATAATGCCTCTCGTCAAAATGGAGCGAAAAACAACTTACTAGGAAAGTTTAACCCAATTTATGTTAAAGTCAACGTATACCATGCGGAAGGGTGACAGCAAATGATCGTATATGAGAGAGAGCATGATTTTGTTTTGACTGCACAGCATGAGCATGGATTAGTAGCCGGAGAGATGGCTTCCCACTGGAAAAATGAATTACTAGCCGATGTTGCGCATCGGGATGAATTGATTCTAGCGGCCAAGGAACATGACCGTGGTTGGATTGAACTGGATTCATCTCCGTTCTGGAATGATTACAGTCAATCGCCGTATTCGTTTCGTGACTTTCCATTGCGTCCGCGTTTTGTATTCTACCATAAAGGGATTGAAGAAGTTCGTCAGAAAAACCTCTACGCCGGATTATTGTGTAGCTTGATGTACACGGAGCTATTTCAGAAAAATCTGGGGGCCAATGCTCAGGATGATGATGACATCCGAGATTATCTGCAACAAGAACACGAACGTCAGCTGGATTGGGAGAAACAGCTTGGTGGTGATGCTGAAGCACTGAAACAGAGGCTGCAAAGTGATGTGGAGATTATGCTTTTCTGTGATCAGCTCAGTCTGTTTCTCTGTATGGAGGAACCTGGAACACCTGCTGCGCGTTATGATTTTTTTGCAGAAGGACTCAGTTGTACATTTGATGCCTGTTCCAGACAACCGATTCAGGCAGAGTGGTTATCCAATGAAAAAGTAGGCCTGTCTTTTTTCCCGTTTGATGAGGACTTTACGATCGTTTTACCATATAAATCGGTACCAAAGGCAAGTATCCGCAAATTTGGTATGCAACAGGCTTATCGCCGGGCTGAATGGAAGGAACGCCGGGTGTTGATTACGGAATTGAACTGAGAACTGGAAACTCCAGGCTTGAGAAAATAGCAACATAGAATATAACAAAACAGGCGGGCTTCTGATGTACAGGTGTACAGGGCGTCCGCCTTTCGTATGCAGATATATCATCATAGACTATACTGTGAGACCGGTGAAAATACGAATGAATCAGAGTGGGAATAAAGAAGGAAAACACAGGTTATTCCCAGAAATGTTAGTGTACAGCAGAGAAGCGCATGTTAGCAGGAGGACGAATATGGATACTAGGATAGAAATATTAACGATGTGTATGGTATGGGACAAAATGAATGATCAGGTGTTGTTAATGAATCGGCCGGACCGCAAAGGATTTCCGGGATACATCGCTCCTGGGGGGAAGGTAGATTTTCCGGAGAGTATCGTGGATGGTGCCGTGCGGGAGGTTCTGGAGGAGACGGGGCTAATAGTTAATGAGATTACGTATAAAGGGCTTGATGAGTTCTGTGATCCCGAACAAGGATTGCGGTACATGGTATTTAACTATTTGGCGACTTCATTCGAGGGTCGGTTATTGCAAGATCCGCCCGAAGGCGAGCTGTTATGGGTGCCGATGAAGCGGGTTTTTGAGTTGCCTATGCAGGATTGGTTTGCTGAACGTTTCCCACGTTTTTTCCAAAAAGGCACTTTTGAGCGGAGTGTGATCTGGGAGAAGTCATCCGGACGTACGTTGCAAGAAACATTTATGGTGTATAGCGATTCCGTACTTGAACAGAGTGGGACCCGATAAGTTAAACCGTCAGAAGGAGGAAAAATCATGGGATACCAGCATGCCCTGCAAGGATACATTGCGGCGACAAATACACATCAGTTTGATGAAGTCAGTAAATGGTTATCGCCACAAGCCGTATATTGGTTTACGGGAACGTCTTGTACTACCCCTAACGAAATTCGGGCGTATTTTGAGAACGCTTGGGAGAAAGTCAAGGAAGAAGTGTATCGTGCTGAAGATGTTAAGTGGATTACGACTAGCAAAGAGCAGGCCGTTTGTATTTATACCTACCACTGGAAGGGAATTTATCAGGGAGAGCTGGCTTATGGCAAGGGTCGGGCAACGAATGTGTTTGTTTATACGCTTGATGGGGAATGGAAATTAATCCATGAGCATTTAAGCTTGGGTTAGGATAAAAAATAATGCCTCATAATGTATCATCCATATCTATATATTTATATCCAAATATTATGATATAATGAAGTTTACTATTTTTATAGGAGATGACTAGTCTGTGGGTAATAGTGTGTGATTAATAGATTGAGTAAACTAGTTTGTTGAAATGAAGAATGATATATTTGTAGATTTGCCATACATAGGCTTCTGCAAACAGAACGTAAATGAATATTGTACGATGAAAAGGTGGAGATTGGCATGAAATTGTCGTTCCGGATTTTGGACTGGGAAGAAGAGAGACCCTACGAACTTTTGTTGATGGCTGATCCTTCAAAAGCAATTGTGGATGAATACCTGAGTCGGGGTGTTTGTTTTATTGCCGAGTACGAAGGAGAGATGGTTGGGGAGTTCGTATTGTTGAAGACACGTCCAGAGACTGCGGAGATTGTTAATATTGCCGTACAGGAAGAACTGCAGGGACAAGGTGTAGGCAAACACATGATTAAGGAAGCGATGGAAGCTGCACGTAGATTGGGATGCCGAATTCTCGAGATTGGGACGGGCAACTCCAGCTTTCATCAATTGAAGTTATACCAACGTTGCGGTTTCCGCATTATCGGGGTTGATCGTGACTTCTTTGTGAGGCATTATGAGGAAGAGATTATAGAGGATGGTATCCGCTGTGTGGATATGATCCGTATGGCCATAGATCTGGATGCTGTTACAGAGGATGAAAACGAAAGGAAGAGTCCTTAAGTGAATCGGCATACACATATTGGGGTATATGGCTTGGTAGCTTGGGAGGGCCAATTCCTGTTGATTCATAAGGCTCGCGGAGCATATCAGGGGCAATGGGATTTACCAGGCGGAAGGCTGGAATTTGGCGAGCAGCCAGAGACTGCTCTTCATCGTGAGATTGAAGAGGAGACGGGCCTGGCCCATCTACAAGTGATGATTCGTTCTGCGGAGTCTACGGTACTGGAATGGGTGTATCAAGGTAAGCCGGAAGAGTTGCACCATATTGGGATGTTGTATGATGTTGTTTTGACCGCAGCCAGTCAGCCGGATCATATCAAAAAAGAACCCGATGGTGAAGATTCGTTGGGCGCGGACTGGTTTACACGGGAGCAAGTTAGAGATCTTTCCCTAACGCCGTTTGCAGAGTATATGATTAGCAAAAGTACATCTTGATGTGCATCCTCAACTTTATTGTTAACTTAAATTTGATGAATCCAAAGAAGCTGCTCGGATAATTTATGTCTGGGCCAGCTTTTTGCTGTGGGTCTCCTGAAGAAAACCCCAATTATTTGTTGAATGTGACGTCAAATGGTTAATGTTTAACTTGACGGTTTGTTTTTGCACATAATGGACCACAATTCAATTAAGGAGGTAAAATGGGAGATTGTATGCCTATTTTGTTGTAATTAAGCGTTCGTTGTTCTACCCAAATTGATCGATTTATTCGATTCATCTAATTTATGCATCAATTGAACTAAAAATAGGAAATGCTCCTGAGCGTAAAAGTTTATAGAATAGATAGTAGAACATGGACTTCACTTGAAGAAGTGGAGAAAGTGTAACCTTCGAACGGATCAGGACAGTATTCGACATCTGTGCGACGGTATATACAATCATTGTTTTACTTTGATTTTGAAAACGCAGACAAACCTTGACGGGAGCGTCGGACTAACGTTACTACCACCAACAGCACGATTATTGGACTTCATGAAAAATTTCGCTTAAAATGTTGAACGAACGCAAATTACGGCTTAGTCAATGATTTCCGTCAAAAACTTATGACTAAATCAAGACGGAGGGAACGTCGATGACGATCGTGGAAGGCAACAAGAAGCCCTGGGAAAGTTACTATGGCCCCAATATGGGATACGTACAGGAACAATATGAATTATTCACTCAAGACCCTGGTTCGGTTACACCGGCTTATCGTGAACTATTTGAACAATGGGGTGCACCGCCGATGTCTGGCAGAGATGCACGCACAACCTTGAATTCCGGCAACGCCCAATCGGCTTCCGGAAGCGTAGACATTCAACTATTACAGAAAGCGGTTACAGCGGGTAAACTGGTATGGAACATCCGCACCTATGGTCATCTTGCTGCAGATATAGATCCGCTTGGAATCAGTGAAGATACAGACACATCTTTGCTGGAACCTCAGCATTTTGAATTAAACGAAGAAGATCTGAAAGCTTTGCCTGCTTCCCTGATCTGGGAAGGTGCAGATGGGCAGACAGCAACCGGATGGGATGCAATCCAACGTTTGCGTCAGATATACACTGGACCCATGGCATACGAATTCAGTCATGTGCACGAAGTTCAAGAGCGTGAGTGGCTGAATCGTCGTGCGGAATCTCGGACATCACCGGCTCCACTTACGCCGAAAGAACGTAAGGCTTTGCTGGAACGTTTGGTTGAAGTCGAGCAATTTGAAGATTATCTTCACAAAACATTTGTTGGGCAGAAACGTTTCTCCATCGAAGGTAACGATGTGCTTGTGCCGATGCTGGATGAAGCTGTTCGCATCATGGCAGAAGCCGGATCAAGCCACATTCTGATGGGTATGGCCCACCGTGGACGGTTAAATGTACTGGCTCATGTTTTGGGCAAACCGTACAGCAAGATTTTCTCTGAATTTCATCATGCTCCGAACAAAGATTTGGTTCCATCGGAAGGTTCGACTGGGATCAACTACGGTTGGACGGGGGATGTCAAATATCATATGGGTGCCAACCGTTTTGTGAAAGACGGGGAAACTGTGCAGGCACGCCTTACTCTGGCGAATAACCCGAGCCATCTGGAATACGTTAATCCGGTTGTACAAGGGTTTGCTCGTGCGGCTCAGGATGACCGTCGTGACCCTGGATATCCGAAGCAAGACGTGACGAAGGCAGCTACCATTTTGATGCACGGTGATGCAGCATTCCCTGGAGAAGGGATCGTTGCAGAGACGCTTAACTTCAAAGCTCTGCCAGGATATCAGAATGGCGGAACCATCCATATTATCGTCAACAATCGTCTGGGTTTCACTACAGATAGCAGTGATTCCCGTTCAACGTACTACGCAAGTGACCTTGCTAAAGGGTACGAAATTCCGATTGTACACGTGAATGCGGACAATCCGGATGCTTGTATTGCAGCCATTCGTATGGCAGCCGAGTATCGCAATCGCTTCAAAAAGGATTTCCTGATCGACTTGATCGGTTATCGTCGCTACGGCCATAACGAAACCGATGATCCCGAAACAACTCAACCTATCGTTTATGACAAGGTGAAAAACCATCCAACGGTAAGCCACTTGTATCAGGATCAGTTGAAAGAGGAATCGATTATCGATGATGCATCCATTACGAGCATTCGCGATGGAGTAACGAACAAATTAAAAGAAGCTTATGACCAGATGAAGAAAAATGAAGTGCATGAATATTATCAGCGGAAAATCAGTGAGCCGGAGGCTGTTACGATTACTCCGACTGCGGTACCGCTGGAGAATCTTCGCAGCATTAATGCCGATCTGCTGAAATGGCCTGAGAACTTCAATGTGTATCCGAAGTTACAGCGAATTTTGCAACGCCGGAGCACTTCCCTGAACGAAGGGGAAAAAGTGGATTGGAGCCTTGCGGAGACACTCGCATTTGCAACCATTCTGGCAGATGGCAAGCCAATTCGGATTAGTGGACAGGATGCCGAGCGTGCTACATTCGCTCATCGGAATCTGGTGTTGCATGATTCGGAGAATGGAGCAAAGTTCTGCCCATTACATCACTTGCCACAGGCAAGAGCATCCTTTGCAATCTATAACAGTCCGTTGTCTGAAGAATCCGTTGTTGGATTCGAATACGGATATAACGTATATTCACCCGATACACTGGTCATCTGGGAAGCTCAATTCGGTGACTTTGCCAACTGTGCACAGGTTATCTTTGATCAGTTTGTATCAGCGGGTCGTGCCAAGTGGTCTCAGAAATCCAGTCTGGTCATGTTGCTTCCACATGCGAATGAGGGTCAGGGACCTGAGCATACAAGTGCTCGTCTTGAACGCTTCCTGCAGCTTTGTGCAGAAGACAACATGACGGTTGCCAACTTGTCGAGTGCTTCGCAGTACTTCCACTTGTTGCGTCGTCAAGCTTCCTTGACTGAAACGGAAGATGCTCGTCCACTTGTGATGATGTCACCAAAAAGTCTCATTCGGAATCCGCGTGTTGCTTCACCGGCAGTCGAATTCAGTGAAGGCAAGTTTGAGCTTGTGCTGGAGCAAGCCGGACTGGGTACACAGCCGGATCGCGTAGAGCGCATTATTTTGTGCAGTGGCAAGATTGCCATTGACTTGGAAGATGCTTTTGAAAAAGATAAAGCTGATTGGTCATGGCTTCACATCATTCGAGTGGAACAGCTATATCCGTTCCCGGCAGAAGAGATTAAACGCATACTCGCACGTTTCAGCAATGTAAAAGAACTGGTATGGGTACAGGAAGAAAACAAAAACATGGGTGCCTGGACATACATGGAGCCTCGTCTTCGTGAAGTTGCCCCTGAAGGCACAACCGTTAGATACGAAGGTCGCCCGGAACACGCAAGTCCTTCCAGCGGTTATCAGCTTGTGCATAGTATGGAACAGCAACAGATTATTACATCTGCGTTGAAACAAACGACGAAGAATAATATTCCACTGGGGAGGTAACAGCTGTGAGTGAAATTAAAGTACCTGCAATGGGTGAGTCAATAACTGAGGGAACTGTATCCAGATGGATGGTTAAAGAAGGGGATACCGTTAATCAGGGTGATGTACTTCTTGAACTGGAAACGGATAAAGTAAATATTGAGATCAGCGCAGAAGAAAGTGGCGTGCTGGAGAAGATCATTCGTCAGGAAGGAGAGACGGTCGAGATCGGTGAAACGATCGGTACACTCTCAGCTGGTTCTGGAGGAGGAAGCGGTGCACCCGCTTCCGAACCAGCAGCTGAAGAGAAAAAGGCCGTTACTCCTGCACCTGAAGCTCCAACACCACCACCAGCACCTGTTGCGGCAGCACCGGAGTCATCCGATAGTGCCAAGACGGCTTCACCGTCTGCCCGTAAGCTTGCACGTGAACGTGGTATCGAACTGGATCAGGTTCAGAGCAAAGATCCGATTGGACGGGTATACCAGGATGATGTGAAGAGTCATAACAATCAGGCTCAGGCTCCTGCTGCTCCACCTGCGAGTAAAGCCCCAGCAACACCAAGTGCTCCGGCAGCTGGAAGTTCTACCTATACCAAACCAGTGGAGCGTCAGCGGATGTCTCGCCGTCGTGCAACCATTGCGAAACGTCTGGTAGAGGCTCAGCAGACAGCAGCCATGTTGACTACGTTTAATGAAGTTGATATGACTGCGATCATGGATGTACGTAAACGCCGTAAGGACAAGTTCAAAGAGAAACATGAGATTAACCTGGGCTTCATGTCCTTCTTCACCAAAGCGGTTGTGGGGGCTCTGAAAAAATTCCCTACAATTAACGCAGAGATTGATGGCGAAGATGTTGTACTCAAAAAGTATTATGATATCGGCATTGCCGTATCTGCGAAGGAAGGACTGGTTGTACCGGTTGTGCGTGATGCAGATCGTCTGGGCTTTGCCGAGATCGAGAAGAGCATTGCGGACCTGGCATCCAAAGCTCGTTCCAACACGCTGGCGTTATCTGATCTGCAAGGTGGAACGTTCACCATCACCAATGGTGGAACATTTGGTTCCTTGTTGTCTACGCCAATTTTGAATACACCTCAAGTGGGTATTCTGGGGATGCATAAGATCCAGCTTCGTCCAGTGGCGATTGATGCAGAACGGATGGAGAACCGTCCAATGATGTACATCGCGTTGTCCTACGATCATCGGATTATCGACGGTAGTGAAGCTGTTCGCTTCCTCGTAACCGTGAAAGAACTGCTTGAAGACCCGGAATCCCTGTTAATTGAAGGTTAATCCATAACGTTTGATTATAGCTATTATTCATATCGCTTAACAAGAAAACCCCTGAACTGGAGCGCAGCGTGAGCTGTACATCCAATTCAGGGGTTTCTTTTGGCTCTTGGTATGTTGTCTCCGACTCTATTATATAGAGTCAGCCGTCTCAGTCAGGTTCAACGGACTAGGGGGTGTATTCGAGTCAGGGGTATTCCGCTTTAGCCAGTTCACAACGTGCTGGGCCACTTCTGTTCGGTTAATCTCATGCAGCATTTCATGGCGTCCCTCCGGATAAAGGCGATACTCAATGTTCTCCAGCCGAAGCTTCTTATACTGCGAGACCAGATTAAGAACGCCTTTGCCATGAAGTCCGACAGGGTCCTTCTCACCTGAGAACAGGTATACGGGTTTGTGTTTGGGTATGCGCTCCATATTGTGTGGAAGATGGACTTCAAGCAGCAATTTGAAGAAGTCGCGGAAAAAGCCTGCTGTACAGACTGCTCCGCACAGGGGGTCATCAATGAATCGCTGAACCTCTTGTGAGTCCCGGGACAACCAATCAAACGGTGTCGTTGCAGGGCGGAAAGAGCGATTAAATCCACCAAATACAATCGCGTTGAGCAGCATGCTGGGGTGGGTAGCCCCCTGAATGCCGCATTGTAAAAAGGCGAGTTTCTCTCCAAACCGGAGCAGACCGCGTCTGCCGTTTGTCCCGGATAAAATAAAGGCATGGTACTGCTCATGACCAGCGTACATGAGATGTTGTACCAAGAATGAGCCCATGCTATGTCCCATTAGAAACAGGGGCACCCCAGGATTCTCTTTGGCGGCTACTTCGCCCAGATTGATCATATCACTCGCCATCCAGCGGAAGGCATCGATACCAGCATTACCAAGCAACTTGGCATTCTCCACAGTTTTGCCATGACCCCGATGGTCATTGGCATAAACCGCATAGCCATTTTGGGTAAGGATGTCGGCAAATTCGGCGTATCGGGCTGCTGTCTCGCCCATGCCGTGTGCAATTTGCACTACACCTTTAACGTTGCATTCCGGATCGGGAAGCCAGCGGTACACATGAATACGGGTACCTTCACTAGCGACCAAGGCAAAGGTAGATTCCTGCATCTCGTGTAATTCCTCCTTCACAGGTTACATATAAGCTTGATTTAGGGCAGATAAGAGCGAAGAACAGTGGTATTCCCGTTCAATGTATAAGAACCCAGATTGGCTGGCAAGAGATAACATTGTCCAGCTTTCAATTCAATGCTGTCTGATTCAGCATGTGCCCACTCCAAAGTTCCTTCTCCTTCACAGACAACGAGAATCGTGAAGCTGTCAGGATTGGTGGAGAGTTCCCAATGTTTATTCACAATACCTTTTTCAACTACAAAATAAGGGCATTCCGCAAGCTTGAGCCATTCACCAGGAGTAGCGTTATTTGTTTTCATCGTTGAGGCACCTGCGCCCTCATAGGCGGTGACATTTAATGAGTCTTCAACATGCAACTCACGTGGTTTGCCATCCAGCCCTGGACGATTGTAATCGTAGATCCGATACGTCGTATCCGAGTTTTGCTGAATCTCAGCGACAACCACACCTGCACAGAGCGCATGCACTGTTCCAGCAGGGATAAAGAACGTATCACCAGCTTCTACAGGTACCTGACGAAGGGTATCCATCACCGTGCCGTTTTCCAATGCTTCTTTTAATGTTGCCCGATCAACGCCTTCGTTCAAGCCATAGATGATGTGTGCGCCCGGTTTTGCGTCGAGTACATACCACATTTCTGTTTTGCCAAGCTCGCCTGGAGGGAGTGCCTCATAATCGTCTGTTGGATGAACCTGAACGGACAGGTCATCGTTGCAGTCAAGCAGCTTAATCAGAAGGGGGAAACGGCCGCCTTTTTCAGAGACACCTTTGGTTCCAAGCCATTCGGTGCCCAGTTGTTCACGAACTTCATCCAGACCCTTGCCAGCCAGTGCTCCATTTAATACCTTGGTTGTACCGTTGGGATGATCCGCAATCATCCATCCTTCTCCGATATGTCCTTCAGGGGGCGTAAGGCCGAATTGCTCCAGCGCACGACCGCCCCACACACGTTCTTTGAACTCAGGTTGGAATTGTAATGGGTATGGCGTAGACATCAGTAATCTCTCCTCTAGTATATGAAATGGTGGATCGCTTTAATCAGTCATGGGCATGTAGTCGCCATGAGCAAACAAGTGAATACGTTTGCATATGTAGATGTAGAACACAGATCGCAGTAAGAAAAAGCCGTTAATAGCTCGCCTTGCGACTGTGTCTAGTTTATTGTATTTGGTGAACAAAGGAAATTATTTTTTCTCGATTCCCATCAGAAAAGGAGAAGTTTCTCGCTGCAATTGGCGATACATCACAACCTGTGCCTGTTCCACCGGCAGGGCAGAGGACCAGTCCAATACAGCTTCTGCTTCCTGTGCCCCTCCGTCATGACCAGGGTAGAGGACAACCGTAATGATGCCGCGAGGACGTAATAAAGCGAGTGCGGCCTCGAGTGCAGCGATTGTGCTGTCTGTCTCGGTGATGATGGAGAAATCTGCACTTTCTGAAGGCAGGTACCCCAAGTTGAACATAACTGCACCAACCGCACCAACCCATGACTCAGGCACCGCTTCTGCCATTCGATCATGGCTGAGTTGAAGCATGGAGATGGAGCCAAGCTTGGCTTCATCTTTTTGTTTTCGAATCCGGGCCTGTGCCAGCGTGAGGGCTTCACTTTGAATATCGAATCCAATGACTTGACCACGCCGGCCAACTTGTTGTGCCAAAAATAGTGTGTCTGCTCCTGTACCCACCGTTGCATCTATCGCCAGATCACCTGGCTGCAGACGGGAAGCAATCCACTGATGCGCACAGCTGAGAACCGAAAGAAAGCCCATCTATGCTCGCCTCCAATACTTACCTTGCCATGAATCCCGCTCTCGCAGCTCACGATCAATGGAGTTCAACACTTCCCATTTGTTCATGGACCACATCGGTCCAATCAACAGATCACGTGGTGCGTCGCCTGTAAGACGGTGTACGATCATTTCCGGTGGAAGCATCTCCAGTGTATCTACGATCAGCTTGATATACTCGTCCTGATCCAGAAAACGTAAAAGACCAGCTTCGTATTGCTTCACCATTGGTGTTTTGCGCATCAGATGCAGCAGGTGAATCTTGATTCCCTGTACATCCATATTGGCAACTGCCCGTCCAGTGTCCAGCATCATCTCATGTGTCTCTTGAGGCAGACCATATATGATATGTGTGCACACACGTATATTCCGTTTGCGCAGTTTCTCAACCGCTTCTTCATAACACTTCGTGTCGTGCGCGCGATTAATCAATGTTGATGTGGAATCATGGATGGTTTGAAGCCCCATCTCAACCCACAGGTAGGTGCGCTCGTTCAGTTCAGCCAAATAATCAACAACGTCATCTGGCAAACAGTCCGGGCGAGTGGCGATGGACAAACCAACAACACCGGGTTGCTCAAGAATTTCTTCAAAATATTCACGCAGCTCCTCAACCGGAGCATACGTATTCGTATAGGCTTGGAAGTAGCCAATATAATGGGCTTTAGGCCACTTGAGGTGCTGTTTATCTCGAATTGTATTGAATTGGGTGACCAGATCTTCACGTCTGCTGCCAGCAAAATCGCCTGATCCACGCGCACTGCAGAATGTGCAACCACCTTTGGCAATGGAACCGTCGCGGTTGGGACAGGTGAATCCAGCATCCAGCATCACTTTGAAAACCTTATTGTTAAATTGATCTCGCATCTCATAATTCCAGGTATGGAATCGTTTATCTCCCCACAGGAGAGGGGACTGTAATGCAGGTGCATTCATCTTCAGGGTACTCCTTTGGCTGTCGAATTACCGTAATCATACGTGAACAAAAGAAGAAGCGCTATGCGATTTCCGTCATAGACGATGGATAGCGATTATAGGTGTCTTCATGAACTTTTATCATTGTATCAAAAAACTAAAAAAAAAGGGAATCGAAACGCAAAAATAGGCCGTAAAATCAAGGTTTTCTCCTTGCTATAGTTTACACCTTATGTTATATTTAAATCAGCGTCAGACACCATCTAATGGGTATTATTCATCATAGCATTTGAATCAACGTTGACGTCATGGACCATACTATACCGTGAGGTGATATGAATGAATTCCCAAGTTAAAAACAATGAGTTGAATCATGTGTCTGTTGAATTGACGGCAGAAGAAGCACTGGCTTTAACAGGTGTTCGTTTTAATGGAAATCCGAAAGTGAAAGCGGCTGCAAGACAAAAAGTTCGCGATGCTTTCGAAAAGACATTTGATTTTTCACACCAAGATAAGGTAGACTATGAACTACTAAAGTAGTTGGACCCCAATTCCAAATAAATCGAAGAGGGAATCTTTGAGATTTGCCCAAAGTGGCAGATCCGAAGATTCCCTTTTCATTGCTCTTTACAATTTGCCAGTTCTTCGGCAAAATAAGTCTGAGACAAGTATGGGACAAACGGAGGAATAAAATGCGTTTACGTGGCAGAAAAGGGATAAGAGAAAATCTGGAGCAACAAGTTGATCTTGTTGTACTGGACCCCAAGCAACATAAAGGAAAATGGTCTGAACTGTTTGGCAATGACCATCCGATCTTCGTGGAATTTGGTATGGGTAAAGGTCAATTTATCAGCCAAATGAGTTATAAATATCCGGAATTTAATTTCATCGGTATTGATATGTATGATGAACTGGTGCGTCGTGCCAGTGAGAAAGCTCGTAATGCGTGGAGTCAGGCTGATGTGGAGACACCTCCGAACCTGAAGCTTGCGCTGGCAAATATCGAACAGATCGAAGAAGTTTTTGAACCGGAAGAACTGGAGCGCATTTATTTGAACTTCAGTGATCCTTGGCCAAAAGCAAAGCATGCACGTCGTCGGTTGACGCACCCGCGCTTCCTGAAGAAATACACGGAATTGCTTAATCCCAAAGGTCAGATTCATTTCAAAACCGATTCGGAGACGCTGTTTGATTTCTCACTCAACGCCATTGCCGACTTCGGCCTGCAAATGACCAATATTTCTTTGAATCTGCATCGTGATGGTTTGAATGAAGAACATGTGATGACGGAGTACGAGCAGAAATTCATGGGTAAAGGTATGAACATTCACCGGGTTGAAGTGATTGTGGGTGAAGAGGCCTTGCGTGAGTATCAGCAGACACGTCTGGACAAGTATAAAGTTCGTGAAGTTTCTGATGCGTCTGGCGAAGATCAGGAACAGGAATAAATCGAAATCTAACTTAAACTCATTAAAGAAGAGCGACACATGAGGTGAATGATTCATTCTCATAGGTCGCTCTTCTTTTTGCATTAACAATCCCTATGCATTACTCCATAACTCAAGTCTGGGATGATTTCAAAAGTTTTCTGAATGAAATTCTTTGCGGCGATAATCGTTTGGTGTAACACCATTGAACTTTTTGAACATGCGATAGAAGTATGAACTGTTGGTGAATCCGGTTCTCTCGGCAATGTCGGCAACGGAGTTCTCCGTCTCCACCAGCAGATGCTGGGCCTTGGCTATTCGGGTCTCGTTAATCACGTCCGTGAGCCCTTTCAGGGTGAGCTGTTTGTAGAGCCTGCTTACATAGATGGGCGACATGCCCAACTCATCTGCGATAGAAGTTAGACATAGATTGGGGTCCGCATAGTCCCGCTCAATAATGCCATTGATTTTACGAATTAACTCTTCGTGCTTCAGTGTACGTTTCTCCTCGACTTTGGAACCAAGCTCATCAAACATCCGATAGAAGTGTTCATGTACTTCACTGATGTCTTCCGCGTCTTTGACAGGCAGCATTAGACCATCCGAGACTGAATCAAGCGTGAGTTGATTATTCTTCTTGAGGGTATTTCGTACATGGTTCAGTGTCATCGTCAGATGGGATAAAGCTAGCTGGAAGACGGTAAATGGATATGCGGCTGTCTCGCCGACGATATCTGCATAGACTTGTTTTGCTTCTCGCGTCTTACCTGTCATTAGATGATCAACAAGCTGTCTTTCCTTACCTGCTGGGAATGCGTACTCCTTGGCGTGATAAGCCATGATGTCAGAGGTATAGATCAGACAGCCCGGTCCCATGAACAAACGATGCAGTGAGGCTTCGGCTGATCTGGTGTAGGATGCAATACTGTCTTCCAATGAATCTTCTTCCGTGCCGATCGTACAGGAGATGGAGCATTTCAAATGGGTCATTACAGCTGCCTGCATCATACGTAGCAGCTCTTCGATCCGGTTATGAGCAGGTTGCTCAAGTTCATGGCTTTCCGCTTTTTCATTGAAGATGAGTGTGATCAGATCACCGCCCATGTCCACAGCTTCCGCATTGTAGTGGAGATCGGCTGTCTCGGTGCAGATGTTCATCATGGCGTATTTTACAAGTTGGGTCTCATCACGATACGTTTCGCTGAATTCGGTAAAATGGTCAATACGCAGTAATACCAGTCTGGATGCACGCTGAACATCAATGGAGGAGCCGTAGAACTTCATCCGTTCTTCCAGCATACCTCCAGTTACTGTTTCGCGGCCCTGTAGGGCCCCTCGTAGAAAATCCTGCCGTAACAAATGAAGACTGCCACGTCGCTCTGCTTCCATCACACGTAAACGAACAAGCACCTTATCAATAGGGTGATATAGTTTTCGGGACACAAGGTAAGAGAGTAGCAAGCCTGCGAAGAGAAGTCCAACACAAAACAGAACGGTATGTGTGCGCATACTCCGTATATCTGAGGTAATCAGATCATAAGGTGTTATTCTCACATAACGCCAACCCAGATCATCGGGAGCGGTATAGGTGATGAGCGATTTTTCTCCGTCGACCTTCTCGGTAAAGTAAGCTGATTGCCCCGTATCCTGCATAATTGGCTTCATAAAAGCTTCGCTGGAGAGATTTTTCATCAATGCACGGTCGCCAAAGTCAGATAAAAGGTCTCCATTCTCATTCACGATAAAGGTTTTGCCGGGTTGATCCACAGCATTCATATTGGGACTGAGCCAATCATCCTTGATATTAACGATGACAGCATAGTTTAGCTTCGCGTTATCATTAATCGTGTCATAACAGAGATAGGTGTAGCTGTTAACCTCTGTTGCTTCGGTAGAGCCGACCTGATATGTACGCGGGATGGGCACAAAAGGTTTATAGTCATGGAAGCGTTGGAGGATGCTTGTAATCCCCTGATCATCGATCTCCGAGATGGACTGCTGCCCATTGCGCACGTTGGAACTGATAAAGAATTCATTGCTTTTGGAATTATATACATAGATGGATTCAATAAAGGGAAGGGACATACGGTAGTTGTCGAGCTGCTCCATCGCCGATGTGATTTCATAGATATTTGGTTTGGAATAAAGCAGTAATGAAGAGATGGTGTAGTCCTGATAGATTTGATATGACAATGATTTTGCAGTCTCGGTCATTTTCGCCACTTCACGGCTGGTTTGTGTAAGACTGTTCATATCTGTACGATACACCTGGCGAAGAGCAATCCGATTATAGTTGACGTACAAAATAGTAGAAGCCACAAGTAAGGTAGCGACGGTACTGATAATAATGCCGATCAGAATCCGTGTGAAGACCTTCTGACTGTCCTCTGAACGTTTACGCATTCTTCTTCCCCCCTCGAACCTCCTGTTTTGGGTGAACAACATAGAATTTCATATACATAAGTGAGGTTTCATATATAGATGAGCAGAAGAGCAAGAGTAACTTGAATTATATATTATGTATGCGTTTACATCAATGCGGGACAGGACATTTTGCCTGTTTTCTCTACATAAAGTTCAACTTTCGCTGGATTGTTCACTAGGTGTAGCCTATGCACGATATCAACATTTGTGAACGGATGTGTGTGGATGTCTGTTCATTTCATGGTTCGTTCATTTTGTTCATAGTTCATTTCGCAGAATCGTTCATTTTCTGAAGGGAAGCTTCAGTATCCGTGAGTGAAGAGAGCATCTACAATAAAAAGAGAGCTCCACCACGCAGCACCGCAAGAAATTCGGGAGGGATCGAGCCATGCTCAAAGAATTGAACAAAAACAAAATCATGTTTCTGATGCTGTTGCCCACGCTGATCTTTTTTCTGATTAACTCGTATTTTCCGATGGTCGGCATCTATTATGCGTTCACCCGGTATGATTTTGAAGGCGGATTATTTGGTAGTCCATTTGTCGGTCTGGAGAACTTTAAGTTCCTATGGCAATCCGGAATGTTGCTGAAGCTCACAACCAATACCGTGGGTTACAATCTCGCCTTCATTATATTAGGAAACGGTCTGGCGATCTTCTGTGCGATCATGCTTAGCGAGATCCGGGGCAGGTTATTCAAAAAAATCACGCAATCCGTCATGTTCTTGCCGTATTTCATCTCATTTGTACTATTAAGTGTAATCGCTTACAACATGTTTAACTACGAGTCGGGTTTTGTGAACACGGTGCTCAAACGTTTTGAGGCCGGCCCGGTCGACATTTATAACACACCCTGGATCTGGGTGTTCCTGATCATCATCTTTTATCTGTGGAAAAATCTTGGATACAGCATGGTCATCTATCTGGCCGCTATAACGGGTATCAGTGACGAGTATTATGAAGCTGCCCGAATCGACGGGGCGAATATATTTCAGCGGATCTGGTACATTACGGTACCCATGCTGAAGCCAACCTTTGTCATCCTGTTGTTGTTCTCACTCGGCAGCATTATGAAGGGGCAGTTTGACCTGTTCTATCAACTGATCGGTAATAATGGGGTGCTGTACAATGCTACAGATATTATTGATACGTATGTGTACCGTTCACTAAAAGTAACGTTTGATATCGGGATGGCAACGGCTGCTGGTCTGTATCAGTCCTTGTTTGGATTCATTTTGATCATGACCGTCAACTATATTATCCGCAAAGTAAATGAGGACTACGCCTTGTTCTAGAACGCCCGCAGGGCAGGAGGGAGAACGATCATGAACACGCCAATGAATACTCACACTCGTACGAATGCTCGTCTCAGAGATTCGGAATTCACTTTCATGTTTCAACTGATTTCCTACAGCTTCATCATCATTTTATCGATCATGTGTCTGCTACCGTTTCTGCTGATTCTATCCGGTTCATTCAGCAGCAACGAGTCCATTGTGAGGGATGGTTATCACCTCTTTCCAACGGACTTTTCCCTGGAAGGTTACAAAATGGTTTTTACATTCCCTACAAAGGTACTCAAGGCTTATGGGGTAACGGTCTTTACAACGGTGGTGGGGACTACGCTTGGGCTGTTCCTCATCACGATGGCCGGATTTGTGCTCCAGCGTAAGGATTTTAAATATCGGAACACGTTCTCGTTTTTTATCTACTTCACAACCCTGTTTGGTGGGGGACTTGTGCCTTGGTACATTATGTTGGCGAACTACTTCAATCTCACAGATACGTACACCGTACTGATTTTCCCGGGGTTGATGACGCCATTCCTCATTATCCTGATGAAGAACTTCATTCGCTCGGCAGTGCCGGATGAATTGATTGAGTCCGCCAAAATTGATGGAGCGAATGACTTCCGCATCTATTTCAGCATTGTGTTGAAACTGGCGATGCCTGGTATCGCCACCGTAGGTCTGTTCTTGGCACTCGGTTACTGGAATGACTGGTTTACCTCATCCCTCTTCATTAACAACCCGGATATGTACCAACTGCAATTTTATCTCTACAACACGATGAACACGATCACATTCATTGACCAGATGGCGATTGGCACAGGGATCACACTCAGTCAGGATGTGCCTACCGAATCAACCAAGATGGCAATGGCCATCGTTGTAACGGGACCGATTTTGTTCCTGTATCCGTTTGTACAACGTTATTTTGTTAAAGGACTCACCATTGGTGCAGTGAAAGGTTAGAACGTGAACGCGCTGTGGGCGTCAGGCCATTGACATCATTTCAGGTCTGAAGCATGGCGAGTCTGCGCTAACATATAAAGGTTCACCACAAAAAGGGAGGATGCGTATGCGTAACAAAACAATTCGGCACCTGTCTCTGGTACTTGCCCTGATGTTGTTCGCCGGGGTACTTGCCGCATGTAATAACGGTTCGGGGGGATCGACGCAAGGAAGCGAGCAGGGAGGAACATCCGGGAACAAAGGAGAGAAAGTCACGCTCCAATTTTACATGCTTGGGGATGCTCCGAAAGATCTACCTGTTATTGAATCCGAAATCAATAAGCTGGCGGAGGCTGATCTGAACGTCAATGTGAAATTCAACTACACCTCATGGACCGACTGGGATCAAAAATATAAATTGTTGCTGTCTTCCGGGCAGCCGATCGATCTGATCTTCACAGCGGATTGGACATTCTACCAGTCCTATGCCAAGAAGGGTGCGTTCCTGCCACTGGATGAAATGCTGCCTACAGCAGCGCCGGCGTTGAAAGCTCATGTACCTGATGACATGTGGAATGCTGTCAAAATCAATGACAAAATCTATACTGTTCCATCAACTTGGATTGAGTATGTAACCGAGGGGATTGCGTACCGTGAGGACTTGCGCGAGAAGTACAATCTTCCGAAACCGGAATCCTTGGAGACGCTCGAAGCATATCTGGAGGGCATCAAAGCCAACGAACCCAATATGATTCCGATTGCCGATAGCAATGCCAACCATACCCATGGTATTCGTCAATTGACATCCAAGCTGGTTAATACAGCAGGTCAACTTCCATATGGACTGGATATTATGTATGACTCACCATCGACCGTGACGTCCTACTGGGGATCCGCGCAACACCTGGAAGACCTGAAAACATACAAACGCTGGATGGATAAAGGCTTTTTCCCGAAAAACGTACTGAATGTAAAGGATACTTCCAACTCATTGCTGCAAAATGGAAAAGCGGCTGTTGTTCTGTCCGGGGAGAACCCGAACAAATTTAATGCAGATGTTATCAAGGTGCAGTCTACTCATCCAGATTGGAAACTGGCTTATTTCCCGTACCCGAATGCGAAAGGGTTTGCACAACCGGTTCACCCGATCCACAATGGTTTTGCGATTCCGCGTAGCAGTAAAAACCCGGAAAAAGCATTGGCATTTTATGAGAAACTGGTGACAGACAAACGATATAATTGGTTGACTGAATACGGCGTTGAAGGCAAAAACTTCGAGGTAGATAATGGATACTACAAAATGGTCGGAGATGCACAAACCAACGGCTTCCCGCGTGAAGGCATGAATGGCTGGGCTTGGCGTAATCCGGAATTCATGCTCTATGATAAAACCTTTGATGATGTCCTGACCATGTTTGAAGATCTCGACAAAATCAAGAAGCCGGATATTTATACCGGATTTGCTGAAGACTGGACACCGTACCAAGCCGAGAAGGCTGCATTGGAACAAGTGGAAAAACAATATCTGTATCCGCTTAATGTAGGTTTGGTGGCAGACGTAGAGGCTGGATTGAACACATTTATGGAGAAGGCTAAACAAGCAGGATTGGAAAAAATTCAGGCAGAATACACCAAGCAGTGGCAGGAGTACTTGAAGTCTACAGGCATACAATAGTTTGTACTTTCCTTCATAAAGAAAAGGTGCCTTCTGATTCGAAGGCACCTTTTCAATGTGGTTGCAGGCTTGTTTGAAGCCGTTGGTTAGAGGCATGATTGGACGAAGAATGCGGGAAGCGACATCCTAATGGGATAAATTCATAAACGGGCCTCTTCTGCGGATGAAGGACGAACGTCCTCCAGCAGATCAATAATACTTTGAGCGCTCTGCATTGGATGAACCTTGGCGATTTCCGCCAGATGACGTTTGCGTTTACGTACAACATCCGGGTAGTGATGCAACAGCTTGTTCATCCATTTAACCACTACGTCGGGCGAAGTTATGGGTTCTCCCAACCCTCTTGCCGTAAAATAATGGACGTTTTCTTCTTCCTGACCAGGTATAGGATTGTGGAACAACATGGGAATTCCTTTGGCCAAGCCTTCACTGCATGTCATTCCCCCAGGTTTGGTAATCAGAAGGTCGGATACTTCCATTAATTTGTCCACTTCGTTGGTGTATCCCATAATGTGAATGTTTTCTTTGCGATACATGGGGTTCTGTTCCATGCTGATCCGTGTTTTATCGTTGCGACCGAGACAAAAAATGATTTGAATATCTTCATGCCAGCGTGTCAGCAGCGGATGGACCAGCTTGTCGCTGAGCATTCCCCAACCGCCGCCCATCACCAGTACAGTAGGCATGTTCTTGAGGTTAAATCTGCTTCGGATCTCTTCTCGCCCGGGATGCTCCCAGAAATTTGGATGCACCGGAATGCCCGTGACTCGAATGTTTTCTGCAGGTACGCCTCGTAGCATTAGTTTGGACTTAACCTCATCTGAAGAAACCAGATAAAGGTCTACTTCACGGTTAATCCACGTCCCATGTGCATCATAGTCGGTGATGACTGTGCATAGGGGAACCTGTACACCCAGACGCTTCAGTCTGGATATGACAGCACTTGGAATCGGATGTGTACAGACGATCGCATCGGGACGTAACTGGCGCACAACGCTACGTGTGTGTGTATAGAACAGTTTATGCAACGCCAGTGTTGTCAGCCTGTTCAATGATTTTTTATATTGGTGTCTGTATACGTATCCGAAAAGTTTGGGTTGGTTGGTAACCGTTTTTTTGTATGCTGTTATAATCAGAGGTGCAACCTTTGGATTTAAGAAACTTCCCAGTTCAAGCACTTTTGTCTGCACGTCTGGCGAGAGCTTTCGCAAATTGCTGGACAGTGCATAGGCGGCTTGAGTATGACCCGTACCAAAGCCTTCAGATAATAGTAATACTCTTTTTTTCTCCACGCTTGCTTCACCTGTTCCTGCTAGGTTTTTCTGAGTCTAACATATCGGCTTTAAGACCAGAATGCAACTGTTGCAAGTGCGACTAAAGTACCTATTGTGGCACCCGCCAGAACATCGGAAGGATAGTGTAACCCCAGATAAATTCGAGAGAATCCGACAATAAGGGCCACAGGCAACAATATTAGCAATAAGATTGGATCAGTGGTCATAAAGGGAACTGTGACCGAAAAAATGGCAGTTGTGTGCCCTGAAGGAAACGAGTGATCCGTCAGGGGATTACGGAACGTAATTGTATCCGGTAAGGCCAGATAAGGTCGAATGCGGGGATACAATTTTTTCGCGATAGCTACAGGGATGTGGCTGACCGCAAGGGCGATACATGCCTGGAGTCCTGTTGTGCTCCATGGAGCTGGAGCAAGTAGCCAGATTAACAACGATATTGCAATAGATGAAGTTGCTCCACCCAGATGGGTGAAATAATACAGCCAAAAATTCATAAAACGATTATGAAGTCGGCCGTTGATCCACATAAAAACATTTCGATCATAATCTTGAAACTTTAAGAATAAACGGCTCATATTGGCCTCCTGCCAGTCAGGCCGCCCGTAATGGCGGCATTATTTCCGGTGATTTTCTGCATCCGGTTTCGTCCTGATTAGTATATAACCGTTTTTCATGAACTTGAGGTTATTTCAGGTATATGTTTATCATATTTTTAAATGTTGTCCTTTTCAAGGAGAACCCATGTAAAGAACGTGAAATTCATGTTAAAGAGTGGATATATACCCATCTTAACTTTTTGACTTGGGTCAGCCAAAAAAGATACAATGATTCAACATGGCTGAAATGAGGTAAAAAAATGTGAGTTCTGTTTCAAACTTTTTGAGGTCTGTTTGCGTTATTTGTTATAGAGCCTCTGACGAAGAATAACATGCTGATGAAAAAAGCAGGGACTTTAGAAATAAAAATCAAGTAAACGGCTGAAAATAAGATATAACAGGCATGAATGCGAGGTTGTGGTATCACGAAGTGTCTATTCAGCGTTTAAAGATCACATTTCTGCTTCAAAAAGTGAAATTGGGGTTTTGACAAATGACTGAAAAGGATACAGAATCGATAAAGCAGCCAACTGATAGCAACCAAGCTTTGAAACATTGCCTGATATATTCACGTAGTACACAAAAGAACAGGGTCATATTCTGCAGATCAAAAAAAAATAAATTGCAGAATCAGGAAGAGAAATGCTTGAGTAAACTGGGTTTTGAAAAAAAGGGGGTAACAGAGAACGATGTTGGACGCTATATTCGTCACGATGCAGGTCATTCTGGCACTGCTAGCCGTGTACCAATTCACGTTTTCGCTGTTCGGTCTGATTAAGAAAAAGAAAAAGAAACATTATCCGGCGACAAAATCATTCGCTGTACTCGTCGCAGCACACAATGAGGAACAAGTCATTGGTGCCTTGATGGAGAACTTGAAACAACTTGATTATCCGGAAGATCTGTACGATGTGTTTGTCATCTGTGACAACTGTACGGATGGAACGGCTCAAATTGTCAGAGAGCATGGATTAAACGCCTGTGTACGTACCAATGCCGATTTAAGAGGTAAAGGGTACGCCATCGAATGGATGCTTAAGTACCTGTGGAAATTGCCACGTCAGTATGACGCAGTTGTTATGTTTGACGCGGATAACCTGGTTGACCGTAACTTCTTGCTTGAGATGAATGATGACTTGAACAATGGTTCACGTGTTATCCAAGGATACATTGATACGAAAAATCCGGAGGATTCCTGGATTACTGCAGCTTACGGTGTTTCTTACTGGTACATCAACCGTCTGTGGCAGTTGTCTCGTCATAACTTGAATATGGCGAATTTCCTCGGAGGAACCGGAATGTGCTTTGAGACCAACCTGTTGAAGGAAATTGGTTGGGGTGCAACAAGTCTGGTTGAGGATCTGGAGTTTACGATGCGCAGTGTGCAACGTAATGTGTATCCTGTTTTCAACTATGACGCCAAAGTATTTGATGAGAAGCCATTAACATTCAAAGCTTCAGCGAGACAACGTCTGCGCTGGATGCAAGGTCACTTTACAGTTGCGCGTAGATACTTCTTCCCGCTACTATGGCAGTCCATTAAGGAAAGAAGCCTGGTGAAATTTGACCTTGCTATCTACGGAGCCAATGTCTATGTGGTGTTGCTTACGTTCCTGATGACGGCTGTGATGTGGGTAGACATGGCTATATTCAGTGGTCCGCACATTGCTAATATTTATGGATACTTCCCGTTATGGGTTGGGTTCGTGGCTATTGGTTTGAACATTCTGACGTTCCTGTTGTCCATGGCGCTGGAGAAGGTTACCTTTGCCAAAGTTTATCTATATCTGATTTTGTTCCCGATCTACCTGCTGTCTTGGTACCCGATTACGTTCTACGCTTTCTTTACACAGAACAACAAACAGTGGAGCCACACTCAACATACACGTGTTGTACGGTTGGATGAGGTGCAAAGCAAACAAGGGTAAGGAACATGCATGCGATACTTTGTTGACATCTGATATCACAAATGGGTAATTCACGAAAAAAAAGTTGTGAAAAATGTTGACAATGTATTTCATGGGTGATATGGTATTCAAGTGCCTTAAAGCGAATAGCAATGGAATCACAAGCAGAAGTCCGACTTCTCACCTGATCAACAAACATGTTGGCTGGTCAACGATCCCAATAATTTATGAAGTGTATACTCATGAAGAATTGTGTTGATTACAGGGATGTCGGTAGCTTGACCGGCATCCCTTTTATTTTTGTGTAACTGGATATTCAAAATGACCTGGAGGTGGACGATTATTAGTAAAGATCACATGATTAATGATGAGATTCGGGCGAAGGAAGTACGCCTTGTCGGAGCTGAAGGAGAACAAATTGGGATTACGCCCATTCGCGAAGCACTGCAAATGGCGATTGACCTGAATTTGGATCTGGTCAATGTGGCACCACAGGCTAAACCGCCGGTGTGTCGTATTATGGACTATGGCAAATTCCGCTATGAGCAACAAAAGAAAGATAAAGAAGCCCGTAAGAACCAGAAAATTGTTGATATTAAAGAAGTATGGTTCCGTTCCAATATCGAGGAGCACGATTATCAAACGAAGCTTCGTAATGTAGTTAAGTTTTTGAACGAAGGCGACAAAGTGAAATGTTCTGTTCGTTATCGCGGACGTGAAATTGCACATGCCGCGATTGGTCAACGGATTTTGGAGCGCGTTAAGGTAGAAGTTGCAGAACTTTGTACTGTTGAACGTCAACCGAAATTGGAAGGCCGCAGTATGATCATGATCTTGGCTCCTAAAGCCTGATAACATTGGAGGAGGAAACACAAAATGCCTAAAATGAAAACACACAGCAGTTTGAAAGGACGCTTCAAAATTACCGGTTCCGGTAAGGTCCTTCGTTACAAAGCTCACAAAAACCACTTGCTTTCCCACAAATCCAAACGTGCTAAGCGCGTTCTGAACGGTAACCCAGTTATGGCTGCCGGGGATGTTAGACGTTTGAAACAAGGCTTGGCTAACTTGAAAGGCTAATTCTAATTAGTAGATTCCGTATGGGGGATCGGCTACGGCCGTACACATACCACGGATACATTTATATTTATTTGGGAGGTTCTTTAATATGGCAAGAGTAAAAGGCGGTTTTGTAGTACGTCGTCGTCATAAAAAGGTTTTGAAACTGGCAAGAGGTTATTTCGGTTCCAAACACCGTATTTTTAAAACAGCTAACGAGCAAGTAATGAAATCCCTGGTATACGCATACCGTGACCGTCGCAACACGAAACGTAACTTCCGCAGACTGTGGATCGTTCGTATCAATGCTGCAGCACGTATGAATGGTTTGTCTTACAACAAACTGATTCATGGTTTGAAACTTGCTGGAGTAGACATGAACCGCAAAATGTTGGCTGATCTGGCCGTTAACGACATCAATGCGTTCAACTCTTTGGCTACTGTAGCTAAAGGCAAAATCAACGCTTAAATTGTATGATACAAGCCGCCGTACCTATATGGCGGCTTTTTTTACGGCTTGGAAGAAATTCGAGGATGAATCTCTGAATGAGTTAGAGCGAATAGGTTGTAGTCTGGAAGGGAACAATGAAACCAGATAACTGGTGAATAACGGTCCATGGGAATACATAAAATACGAACGGTGAAATAATACAAATAAAAACAGGTAAATCCCTCTCATCACTAAAGTTCGCGATATGTTTTTGTTATATAACATCACATCGTTGTAACGTTAGTGTGTTAAAACGATAAATTATTAAGCGTTTTCAATAAAAAAAGAACAAAAATATGTGATATTTGGTGATGAAACATCTGGATTTTAACACTGGTTGATTGTATAATCACCTCTAGTAGGCTAGTCCTAGATTTTTCTCTCCATGTCATAATGTTCGGTTTTTCGACAGATGATAGGATGCTTCAAGGGTGAGAATGCGCTTTTAATGTCGAAGAAACCATACATTCTGCATAAAAGTCATTCCTGCTATCTGTTAACCGTTCAATTGTAGGCTGGATTGGAATGAGGGATATATCATTAAGGGGGAAAAAGAGAAATGAAAAAGATGCTCAGCTTGTCTTTGGTAATGTTGCTGGCGGTATCGGTTATGCTCGCAGGTTGTGGTAGCAAACCGAAAGAAGAAACAAATGCCGGAGGAGATACAGGTGGCACACCCACTGAAACGAAATCCGATCTCAATATCGGTATGGTTACTGACGTAGGTGGAGTTAATGACAAATCCTTTAACCAATCCGCTTGGGAAGCTTTGCAAGCGACTGAAACAGAAACAGGTACTGCTGTTAAATACCTGCAAAGTAAATCCGATGAAGAGTACATTCCTAACCTGAACGAATTCGTTAAAGGTGGATATGATCTGACTTGGGGTATCGGTTTCCAATTGGCTGATGCAATCAAAACTGTAGCTGAGCAAAACCCTGATGCTAAACTCGCGATCATCGACAGTGTTGTTGATGCTCCTAACGTTAAATCCGTAACATTTGCTGAAGAAGAAGGATCTTACCTAGTTGGTGTTGTGGCTGGTCTGACAACAAAATCCAACAAAATTGGTTTTGTAGGCGGTATGCAAAGCCCACTGATCAAAAAGTTTGAAGTTGGATTCAGAGAAGGTGTTAAAGCAGTTAACCCTGACGCTAAATTCATTTCTAACTACACAGGTGCATTTGATAAACCTGACTTGGGTAAAGCAGCAGCAGCAACACTTTACAATGAAGGCGTAGATATTATCTTCCACGCTTCTGGCGCAACAGGTAACGGTGTGTTTATCGAAGCAAGTGCTCGCAAGAAACAAGGTCAAGATGTATGGGTTATCGGTGTTGACAAAGACCAATCTCTTGAGTTTGGTGATGAAATCACTTTGACTTCAATGATCAAAAAAGTTGACGAAGCTGTTAAGCGGGTAAACCAAGAAATCATCGATGGTACCTTCAAAGGCGGAGCTGAGAATCTGACTTTGAAAGACAACGGTGTAGGTGTCGCTGATACTTCCACGAAAAATGTTTCTGCTGATACACTTGCAAAAGTGGACGAGTACAAAGAAAAAATCATCAGCGGCGAAATCAAAGTTCCTACAGAGTAATTTGATCTTCGTTGCAAAAGAATAATCATTGGGGCCGGTCTTGACCGGCCTTATGATTGCAAGAACAGGAACATTTGATCAAGTCATCATAACAATTGTACAAGGTCACTGTGCACCAACGCTCCGGTAGGAGCTTTTCTTAAGATAATGGAATTTATACGTTCTTAGCGGAGCTGAACCATTCGATTATCGCAAGAAAAACTTCAGCTAAGCGTGGTCTGTCTTCTTTGAAAGTACGTCGATAGACGTTTTTTTTTACGTTTGCGGAACCACACTATATCAGTTATAAGGGTGATTACATGGGTGCAGCAACCCCCGTCGTTGAGTTAAAACAAATTACGAAGCGTTTCCCAGGCATTGTTGCCAACGACGCCATCAGCCTTCAGCTTCGTAAAGGCGAGATCCATGCGCTACTGGGCGAAAACGGCGCTGGTAAGTCAACGTTGATGAATATTGTTTTTGGTCTCTATCAGCCAGATGAAGGTTCCATTGAAGTGAATGGCAAGCCTGTCATCATCGACAGTCCTAACCGAGCGATCGATCTTGGCATCGGCATGGTGCATCAGCACTTTAAGCTTGTACAGCCGTTCACGGTAACAGAGAACATTATTTTGGGATCTGAACCAACGAAGGGTCTCAATATTAATTATAAAAAAGCAGCCGCTGAAGTTCAGCGTCTGTCTGAACAGTATGGACTGAAAGTGAATCCTCATGCCAAGATTCATGATATTTCTGTCGGAATGCAGCAGCGAGTTGAGATCGTAAAAACATTGTATCGTGGTGCAGATATTTTGATTTTTGACGAGCCTACAGCCGTATTGACTCCTCAAGAGATTAAAGAATTGATAATCATCATGAAGAAGCTTGCTGCTGAAGGAAAGTCCATTATTTTGATCACACACAAACTGAAAGAGATTATGGAAATTTCCGATACAGTAACCATTATTCGTCGGGGTAAAGTAATTGATTCGGTCAAAACTTCGGAAACGAATCCGAATGAGCTGGCAGAGAAAATGGTGGGGCGGAATGTCACATTCAAAGTGGACAAAAAACCGGCTACACCTGGAGCCAATGTGCTCGAAGTCAGTAAATTAACGGCCAAGAATAAAGAAGGTATTTCGGTTCTGAACCAACTTAACCTGAACGTACGTGCAGGAGAGATTGTCGGAATCGCAGGCGTGGATGGTAACGGGCAAAGTGAACTGATTGAAGCTCTTACCGGACTTCGTAAAGTAGAGAGCGGTTCGATTCTTTTGGAGGGCAAGGAGCTGTCCAATCATTCTCCGCGCCATATCTCGGAGTCGGGTGTAGCCCACATTCCGGAAGATCGACATAAACACGGACTTGTACTTGATTTTTCAGTGAGTGAAAATATCGTTCTGGAATCGTATTATAAAGCACCATACACCCGTAAAGGGTTCCTTAACTTCGATGCCATCAAACAGCAGGCGAAGCGGCTTGTTGAGGCTTTTGACGTGCGTACACCAAGCATTGAGACCAAAGCTCGGTCCTTGTCCGGAGGAAACCAGCAAAAGGCCATTATCGCCCGTGAGGTAGATAAAAACCCTGAACTGCTTATCGCTGCGCAACCAACGCGTGGTTTGGATGTAGGGGCTATTGAGTTCGTGCAAAAGCAACTGATTGCACAGCGCGATCAAGGGAAGGCTGTTCTACTGATTTCATTTGAGCTTGATGAGATTATCAATGTATCTGACCGAATTGCTGTTATTTATGAAGGACAGATCGTTGGTGAGGTGCTGCCGGAAGAAACCAATGACAGGGAGCTCGGCTTGATGATGGCGGGCAGCACCCAAAAGAGAGGTACTGCGCATGAATAACGTATTGAAATGGTTTACCCGAGATTCATTTATTTTGCCTGTAGTAGCTATTATTATGGGTCTTATTCTCGGTGGAGTTGTCATGCTGATTGGTGGTTACAATCCAATTGAAGCCTATGGTGCATTGTTCACCAAGGTATTTGGCGACATGTACAACTTTGGTGAAGCAGTACGGGAAATGACACCACTAATTATGACTGGACTTGCATTTGCATTTGCATCACGTGCAGGGTTGTTTAATATCGGTGGAGAAGGTCAATTTCTCGTTGGTATGACCGCTGCAACATTTGTTGGTGTTAAATTTGCAGGTTTGCCGATCTACCTCCATGCGCCACTGGCTTTGATTGCCGGTGCATTGTTTGGTGGTCTGTGGGCCGCTATTGCTGGTTATCTAAAGGCGGCACGTGGGGTCAATGAAGTTATCAGTAGTATCATGTTGAACTGGATTGGTCTGTATCTGGCCAACCTTATCGTTCGCCAATTCTTGCTGTTGAAGGGCGAGAATCGTTCCGTGGATATCAGCGAATCGGCTTCGATTAGTTTGACATGGCTCTCTGAACTGATGGGTAACTCCCGTGTACACATGGGGACGTTGATTGCCCTTGTGATGGCTGTGCTCTTTTATATCTATATGTGGAAAACAAAACAAGGTTATGAAATCCGCGCGGTAGGTTACAACCCTAATGCGGCTGAATATGCAGGTATGCATGTTAACCGGAATATCGTAAAAGCGATGTTTATCAGTGGTATGCTTGCCGGTCTTGGCGGTGCATTCCAGGTTCTTGGTGTGTTCCAATACCAAACCGTAATGTCGGGTTCACCGGGAACAGGCTTTGACGGAATTGCAGTTGCCCTGATTGGTTTGAATCATCCGTTTGGGGTGTTATTGGGGGCAGTGTTGTTTGGTACCCTCACGTACGGATCTGCAGGTATGAGTTTTGCTGCGGATGTTCCGCCTGAGATTATTCGGATTGTGATCGGTTCGATTATCTTCTTCATTGCGGCACAAGGCATCGTGCGCTGGATACTTAAACCGTTCTATTCGAAGCGTAAGAAAGAGAAGGTGTTGTAGATGGACTTGTTGACAATTGGGCAAATTATCAATACGACGCTTGTCTTTGCTACGGCATTGATTTTTGCATCACTCGGCGGAATTTTTTCTGAAAAATCAGGTGTAACCAACCTGGGACTTGAAGGTTTTATGGTATTTGGTGCCTTTGCAGCTGGAATCGGGGCGCATTATGCTCAAGAAGCTGGCATGGGTGGAACGACATCGGCCTGGATGGGGGTTTTGCTCGCGATTGTATTGGGCGTACTGGTATCTCTGATTCATGCCGTTGCGTCTATCACATTTAAGGCAGACCAGATTATCAGTGGTATCGTCATTAACTTTTTGGCAGCAGGAAGTACGTTGTACTTGGTTAAACTGTTGTTTGAAGGTTCTGGTGATTCACCGTTGGTTCAAGGCTTCAGCAAGTTTGATGTGCCATTGTTGAAAGACATTCCTTTGCTTGGAGAAGCCTTCTTTAAGAACGTATATCCAACGACATATCTGGCCATTCTGTTCGTATTCCTGACGTATTACATCATGTTCAAAACGCCATTTGGTCTGCGCCTTCGTTCTGTAGGTGAACATCCAAGTGCGGCTGACACGGTTGGTGTTAAAGTGCTTCGTTATCGCTATATTGGCGTTATGATCAGTGGTGCGCTTGCGGCTATTGGTGGAGCTGCGATTACGTTGACGACTACGGGTACATTCTCACACAATACGGTTTCCGGCCAAGGTTATATTGCCATTGCAGCTATGATCTTTGGTAAGTGGAATCCGATTGGTGCCTTTGGGGCGGCTGTCTTCTTTGGATTCTCACAAGCGATCCGAAACTATGTACAGTTGTTTGAATGGTCACAAAATATTCCCCAGGAAATTATTTTTATGTTGCCTTACCTGCTTACCATCATCGTTCTCGTTGCAGCGGTTGGACGTTCTTCGGCTCCGTCTGCACTCGGTGAAGCATATGATCCGGGTAAAAGGTAACAACCTTTTCCATATCAGCTTAGCTATTCAGAGTTCTGATAAAGGGTCCGCCTTGTGCGGGCCTTTTTTTGTTTTCTTGAACGCCCATCGACTTTTACATGCTTAACTTGGTTCTCGTGCAGATACCCATATTTTCAGGTAGGGACAAAGAAACAGGCGAATTCAGTGATGGACGAATACACTGTTTTGAACGATCCGAGGAGGAGGGGAAAGTATGAAACAACAAGTTACGCGTGATGAAGCGATGAAATTAATAGGCAAAAATATTGTTGCAATCAAAAAAGACGGCACTCGGGTTACGGGAAAGCTGTTGAAAGTATCGGGCAACAAACTGGTACTCAAGCGTTTGAATGGCAAAAAAGTAAGTACAAAAGCGATTCTGCCACTGGTATTGTTTGATCTGCTCGCTATTGCTACACTGCCTTATGCTTATGGAGGTGGTCCCGGCTTTGGTCCCGGATATGGACCTGGACCAAAACCAGGGCCTGGATATGGTCCAGGCTACGGACCGGGATATGGACCTGGAGGACCTGGTGGCGGATATGGACCTGGTCCTGGATTCGGCCCTTATGGTCCAGGTCCACGCCCGCCAGGATTTTTCTAGGACATTCTATAATGTTTTTTCCAATTCGTAGCAGCGGCTTATCATGATGTATCGAATCGCACTGTATCCATTTTTTTGATAAAACTGAAGCCCTTTGGTATTGCCCTCATCCACCATCACTTTAGATCTTCGACAACCCCGAGATACCGCAAAGCTCTCTGCTTTGAGCAACAAAGTTTGCCCGTAACGTTTGCGTTGTTCTTTCGGACTAACGGCCATCATATCGACATAGAGCAATTCCCCATGCATGAGAAAATGGATGAATGCCACAGCAGCTTTGTCTGGCTCCGGCGAGACAACAAAGGTCATGCCCCTGTTCATTCGCAGGGGTATTTCTTTGCGGATTTTATTAATTTCCTTTTCGCTCATATGGGATAAAGGAACAAGTTGAGTGTCAATCAGCTTCATGATGGCGCCATCATCTAGCTTGGATGTGCGTTGCCGAATCACCATGCGGAGCCTCCTTTCAGGACCAGTCGTGCTGCTCGTATATCCTATGCCCGAAGCAAGATAAAAGGTGACTGAATGAAGCGCTGGGATTAGGGCAACCTTATAGGCTGAAGAGGGAGGAAGGAAGGTTCTCTGAATTTTTATGCAAAACAGGTATTGACTTATCGGTTGGAGGAATCATATAATGTTCCTAACATTTAACGAGAATATTTCATCGGCTATGAAGAGGACGAAGTTTTAAGGGCTCTTTTGCTCAGAGAGTGGCTGGAATTGCTGAAACCACCACCATTATCCCTTATATACGAGCTCACCTCGGAGCTGTTTTCCTGAAAAGCACTGGATGTCACTCCTTTCGCGTATTAGGGAAAATCGTATGTCTGCGTTACAGACAACAGGTATGGGAAACGACTATGTTCGTTTGAGCTATTCGTTTTGTTGTACCTGGTAAGGTCCGTTATTGCGAAATTTCGGGCAAAGTTGGGTGGTACCACGGAAGCGATAACCTTTCGTCCCTCGCAAGCATGAACTTGTTTGCAGGGGATGGAAGGTTTTTTTTGTAACTTTAAATGTCAGAATGGTGTAAATTCCGAGAGGAGGATGACTAATGGGAGCTCAAATTCCAGAAGTACGATCGACAGATGAATTACGTGAAAAATGGATGAAGCCGGAGGTCATTAGCGGTTCCGAGATTCTGCTGAGAAGTTTGTTGCTTGAAGGTGTGGATTGCGTATTTGGTTACCCGGGTGGCGCAGTGTTGTACATTTACGATGCAATGTATGGTTTCGAGGATTTCAAACACGTCTTAACCCGTCACGAACAAGGTGCAATTCATGCAGCTGACGGATATGCACGTGCAAGCGGCAAAGTTGGTGTTTGTATCGCTACCTCCGGGCCGGGAGCAACCAATCTGGTTACTGGAATAGCCACGGCATATATGGATTCTGTGCCGCTGGTTGTCATTACGGGAAATGTTAATTCCAGCCTGATCGGCTCCGATGCTTTCCAGGAAGCGGATATTACCGGGATTACAATGCCGATCACCAAACACAGCTATCTGGTAAAAGATGTTAAGGATTTGTCGAGTATCATTCATGAGGCATTCCATATTGCCAACACCGGCCGTAAAGGTCCTGTACTGATCGACATTCCGAAAGATGTCTCAGCCAACAAAACCTTGTTTGAACCAAGTACTGAACCTGTTACATTAAGAGGGTACAATCCACGGACAGTACCAAACAAACTGCAGGTTGACCGTTTGGCTCAGGCCATTCAGGAAGCAGAACGTCCAATGATTCTGGCCGGTGGCGGTGTGGTATACTCGGGAGGACATGAAGAACTGTTCGAGTTTGTTGAGAAGACAGGCATTCCGATTACGACAACCCTTCTGGGGCTTGGTGCATTCCCAAGTGGGCATGAACTATGGACAGGGATGCCAGGAATGCACGGAACATACACATCCAACCTGGCCATCCAACAGTCGGATCTGCTGATTAATATCGGCGCACGATTCGATGATCGGGTAACAGGTAAGCTGGACGGATTCGCTCCACATGCCAAAATCGTTCATATCGATATTGATCCGGCTGAGATTGGTAAAAACATTGCAACCGATATTCCAATCGTTGGTGATGTGAAGACCGTACTTGAAATAGCCAACAAAGAAGTTGGACGTGCAGAGCGTGCAGATGCATGGAGAGACCAGATCAAACAGTGGAAACAAGAGAAGCCATACAGCTATACGGATTCAGACGAAGTGCTGAAACCGCAGTGGGTTGTTGAAATGTTGAATGATACAACCAAAGGTGAAGCGATTGTGACTACGGATGTGGGACAACATCAGATGTGGGCGGCACAATATTACAAGTTTAATCAACCACGTTCATGGGTAACTTCGGGTGGTCTCGGAACGATGGGCTTCGGATTCCCTTCTGCAATTGGTGCTCAGATGGCCAATCCGGACAGACTCGTTATCTCCATTAACGGTGACGGCGGAATGCAGATGTGTTCCCAAGAACTCGCAATCTGTGCTATTAACAATATACCGGTAAAAATTGTGATCATTAACAATCAGGTACTTGGAATGGTTCGCCAATGGCAGGAACTCATCTATGAGAACCGTTACAGCCACATTGATCTGGCAGGAAGCCCGGATTTTGTAAAACTGGCTGAAGCATATGGCGTGAAAGGATTGCGTGCAACGAATAAAGAAGAAGCAGAGCGTGCTTGGCAGGAAGCTTTGGATACACCAGGACCAGTCGTTGTAGAATTCGTAGTACGCAAGGATGAAAATGTGTATCCAATGGTTCCGCAGGGAGCAACAATTGATCAAATGCTGATGGGGGATGCTGACGAATGATTAGACATACGATTTCAATATTGGTAAACGATCAGCCAGGCGTCCTTCAGCGTGTATCAGGGTTGTTCGGTCGACGCGGATTTAACATTGAGAGTATTACCGTAGGTCAATCGGAAGAACCTGGACTCTCCCGGATGGTTATTGTCACCATTGGTGACGATAAAACGCTGGAGCAGATTGAGAAACAATTGTATAAAATCATCGATGTTATTAAAGTGGTTGATTTCAGCCTGAAACCGATGGTAGCCCGTGAACTCGCTTTGATTAAAGTGAAAGCAGAGCCTTCCGAGCGTCCTGAAATTCTGGGTGTGGTAGAAACATTCCGCGCATCCGTTGTAGATGTTGGTCCGAGCAGCCTGATTGTGCAGGTAGTTGGAGATACGGACAAAATTGATGCTATGATTGAATTGCTCAAGCCATATGGCATTCGCGAATTGTCCCGTACAGGCATAACTGCATTGGTACGCGGCAACGTATAAAGTTATAATGAATGAAGAGGGACGACGGTTAGCTAACATATACAGTTGATCTTATGTGAGTGTCAGTCCCTTAACAGTTGTAATTTAACATTTTAGTGATGTAACGCTTGAAAATATAGCTACATTCCCGCATTAATGGGCGGGTGTCTGAACGGATCGGATCAGACCAGAGATGCTTTTGACACTCCAAGCGAGGCGGTCCCTTGAGACACCCGCTCATTAATGAAGGGTTCTTTACAATACAAAGGAGGACTTATAAACATGCCAGTAACTACTTATTATGAACAGGATGCAGAGCTTAACGTATTGAAAGGAAAAACGATCGCGGTAATCGGTTATGGTAGCCAGGGCCACGCCCAAGCTCAAAACCTTCGTGATAGTGGATTGAACGTAGTAATCGGACTTCGTGAAGGTAAATCCTTCGACACTGCAAAAAATGACGGATTTGAAGTTCTGTCCCCGGCTGAAGCAACAAGCCGCGCAGATGTAGTTCAAATCTTGCTGCCAGACGAAACTCAAGCTTCTGTATACAAAAACGAAATCGAACCAAACCTGAAAGAAGGCGCTGCATTGCTCTTCTCACACGGTTTCAACGTTCATTTCGGTCAAATCGTTGCTCCAAAAAACAGCGATGTATTGCTGGTAGCTCCTAAGTCCCCTGGTCACATGGTACGTCGTACTTATGTGGAAGGTTTTGGTGTACCAGGCCTGATCGCGATTGAGCAAGATGCAACGGGTAAAGCTAAAGAAATCGGTTTGGCTTATGCTAAAGGTATCGGTTGTACACGCGCAGGGGTTATCGAAACTTCCTTCCGTGAAGAAACAGAAACAGATCTGTTCGGTGAGCAAGCTGTTCTGTGTGGTGGCGTGAGTGCATTGGTAAAAGCTGGATTCGAAACATTGACAGAAGCGGGTTACGCTCCTGAAATGGCATACTTCGAATGTCTGCACGAACTGAAGCTGATCGTTGACATGATGTATGAAGGCGGACTTTCAAGCATGCGTGATTCCATCAGTAACACAGCTGAGTACGGTGACTATGTAACTGGACCTCGCGTTGTAACTGAAGATACGAAGAAAGCAATGAAAGAAGTGCTGACGGATATCCAACAAGGTAAATTCGCACGTGACTTCATTCTGGAAAACCAATCCGGACGTGCATTCTTGACAGCAACTCGTCGCAACGAAGCTGAACACCCAATCGAAGTGGTTGGCGGACAATTGCGTGAGATGATGCACTGGATCAAGAAATAAGAATTAACTTCTAGAACATGCACTTAAAGGTATTCAAGTAAACTTAGAGCTTTAACTGGGAATAGCGGCCGTGCTTATGCGTGAGCCGCTATTGCTGGTTCAGAGAAACATATAACAACAAGTACAGGAGGTGCGAAGCGTGCGTAAAATCTATGTATTTGACACAACGCTGCGTGATGGAGAGCAATCCCCGGGAGTCAATCTGAACACTCGTGAAAAGGTGGAAATTGCCCATCAGCTCGAGCGGCTTGGCATTGACCGGATGGAAGCGGGTTTCCCGGCGGCATCTCCAGGTGATCTGGCAGCTGTCAATGCAGTAGCAAATGCGGTCAAAAATGTGACTGTAATTGGCTTGTCCCGTTCCAGAGAGCAAGACATTGATGCGGTTAAGGAAGCACTTAAAGGTGCACAGGACCCGTGCATTCACGTTTTCCTGGCAACTTCACCTATTCACCGCCAACATAAATTACGCATGGATAAAGCGCAGGTACTGGATACAGCTCGTTCCGCGATTCGTTATGCAAAGAAAACATTCTCGAAGATTGAATTCTCCCTTGAGGATGCAGGTCGTACCGAGTATGATTTCCTAGTGGAAATGGTGAATATGGCTGTTGAAGAAGGTGCAGCCGTCGTGAATATTCCGGATACGGTTGGTTACCTGAGCCCATATGAATACGGAAACATTTTCAAACACCTCAAGGAGAATGTACACGGTATTGAAAAGGTACAGCTGAGTGCCCACTGTCATAATGACTTGGGTATGGCGACGGCCAATACACTTGCAGCCATTCTCAACGGAGCCGATCAGATCGAAGGTACGATCAATGGCATTGGTGAACGTGCCGGAAACACGGCGATCGAGGAAATTGCTATGGCACTGGAGACACGTCAGGAATTTTTCCAGGCGAAAACATCGCTGCAGTTGTCTGAGATTGCACGGACCAGTCGTTTGGTTAGCCGTTTGACAGGTATGGTTGTGCCTGGAAACAAAGCCATTGTTGGGGCAAATGCCTTCGCACATGAATCTGGCATTCACCAGGATGGTATGCTGAAGGAAAAAACCACGTACGAGATCATGACCCCAGAGTCCATCGGTCTGAAGGAAAGTAAACTTGTACTGGGTAAACATTCTGGTCGTCATGCCTTCCGTGAACGGTTGATTGATCTGGGATATGAGCTGGAAGAAGAAGCATTGAATCGGGCTTTCGCCCAGTTCAAAGATCTGGCTGATAAGAAAAAAGAAGTTACTGACGAAGATCTGCTCGCTGTAATTGAAGAGAAATTGCAGGATGCACCTGAGGTGTATAAACTGGAATCCATCTTCGTAACTTACGGAGATGAATCGGTACCAACGGCCAAAGTCCGCATTGCAACGCTTGATGGGGATACGATTGAGAAGCAAGCAGAGGGTAACGGATCGGTAGATGCGATCTACAATGCGATTGACCAAGTGAGTGGGGAAGACGTAACGTTGTCTGACTACTCTATCAAATCGGTAACGCACGGTAAGGATGCATTGGGTGAAGTACATGTTGTGCTGACTCAGAATCAGGTTTCGGTACAAGGACGTGGCGTAAGCACAGATATATTGGGTGCAAGTGCACGTGCCTATGTAGACGGCCTGAATCAATTGATTGAGAAGCGCAAGACATATACGAACCGTGTAAACGTTAATCTGTAGGCTCCAATGCAAGAAGCACGCAGCCTTCATTGAACTGAACTTTAAGCTGAGACACATGTATGCTGCTAGAATGATCTATCTTTAATTTAATGGATATAGAAGATCGTTCGGCTTGCTTTGTTACGTTTAGTGAGGTACGTAAAGAGTCTGACTCTCCTGTGGAGGGCCAGACTCTTTTGCTTGTATTTGAGCATTTTGCATAACCTCTAAGCGTCTTCCAATCAGCAAGATATAGATCGAAATGATTCTGTTCGTCTATATCTTGTACCCGTGAGCGGTATAATTCGAATTATGCAAAATGCTGATTTATATAATTATGGCAGTAAAACCACAGAACCTTTTCTACGATTACCTATTGCATTGGCTTACACTATCAAGCTATTACCACGCGTATGCATTAGGGGCATGTCCACCTGGACCCGGGAAAATCTCATCCAGACGTTTGAGCACGGCTTCATCCAAAGTTACATCCAGACATTTGAGTGCTGTCTCAAACTGCTCCAGTGTACGCGGTCCGATAATCGGGGCGGTCACTGCCGGATTGGCTGCAACCCATGCCAAAGCTACCGTATCCTGTGGTTCACCGAGATCACGACATAGTGCGGCAAAGTCTTCAAGCTGAGTTTGCTGCTGCTCGATCCGTCCAGCGATGCCTCCACTGCGTGTTCCTTCCAGCTTCTGCAGAGCGTTACGTCCCAGTAATCCACCATCCAGTGGACTCCATGGAATGACGCCGAGGCCCAGCTCTTTGGCAGCGGGCAGTACTTCCAACTCAGGCAAACGACAGTTGAGACTATATTTATGTTGTTCGGAAACCAGGCCGAGGAAATGACGATTCTTGGCTTCACTTTGAGCGATTGCAATCTGCCATGCAGCAAAGTTACTCGATCCTACATAACCGATTTTACCCTGATGAACGGCATTCTCGAACGCCCCCCACAGCTCGTCCCATGATATCGCAGGGTCTACATGATGCATCTGGTATAGCTCGATATGATCGGTCTGTAAGCGGCGGAGGGAACCCTCCAGATGCCGTCTGATTTTGTAGGCGGAGAGGCCAGCTTCGTTGTTGGGGCCATCTGTATCATCATGCATGGAGCCATAGACTTTGGTGGCCAGAACTACTTTTTCACGTCTGCCCCCGCCCTGGTTGAACCAGCGTCCGATAATTTCTTCGGTAAGGCCGGAATTTTCACCCCAACCGTAGATGTTAGCGGTATCAAAAAAGTTCACGCCGGCATCTAGTGCTGCGTCCATAATGCGGAAAGCTTCTTTTTCATCTGTAGCAGGCCCGAAATTCATGGTACCGAGACAGATTCGGCTGACCTTGAGGCCTGATTTACCCAAATACGAATATTGCATATTGCTTATCCCTCCTGCGTACCTGATTTGAATTCAGCTATATTTTAACCCAGCCGGGAGGTCAGAACAACTTGGAAAGGCCAATCTCTATTGGCTTATAGGTAAAATCTATTAAAGTCATAGATTGTATATCTTGGTCAAATGACCTTGGAATATGATACAAAAGAGAGAGTTAATATGAGACGTTACTTTATGAATAATTAATGAATGAAATATAAGGAGTGGACAACCCAATGGCAGACGTGAAAAAAATTGCAGTTATTGCAGGTGACGGAATCGGCCCTGAAGTCGTAGCTGAGGCTGAGAAAGTTCTTAAACGTACGGAGGAAGTATTCGGTTATCGTTTTGAGACAGAGCATGCGTTGTTTGGCGGAATCGCGATTGATGAGAAGGGTACACCTCTTCCTGAAGAAACACTGAGCGTATGTAAAAGTGCAGACGCGGTCCTGCTTGGAGCAGTTGGCGGCCCAAAATGGGATAACAACAGCAAGGAGCTTCGCCCGGAAACAGGCCTGCTGGGTATTCGCAAAGCACTTGGATTGTTCTCCAACCTGCGTCCGGCTGTTGTATTTGATTGCTTGAAGGATGCTTCAACTCTGAAGCCTGAAGTACTGGAAGGTACAGATCTGATGGTGGTACGTGAGTTGACAGGTGGGATCTACTTCGGAGAGAAGTTCAGACGTGAAAGTGCACAGGGCGAAGAGGCTGTGGATACATGTGCATATAATGTAACAGAAGTGGAACGGATCGTTCGTCAGGCGTTCGAAATTGCGCAAGGACGTCGCAAAAAGCTGGCTTCTGTAGACAAAGCCAACGTATTGGAAACTTCCCGTCTCTGGCGTGAAGTCGTGAACCGGGTAGCACCGGATTATCCGGATGTTGAACTGGAGCATGTACTGGTAGACAACTGCGCGATGCAATTGCTGCGTCGTCCGTCCAGCTTCGATGTCATCGTAACGGAAAACATGTTTGGAGATATCTTGAGTGATGAAGCAGCGATGTTGACAGGTTCCATCGGTATGCTCGCATCTGCATCACTGGGAGAGGGCAGCTTCGGACTCTATGAGCCGGTACACGGTTCTGCACCGGATATCGCAGGTCAAGGCCTCGCTAATCCGATTGCAACCATTCTCTCTTTGGCATTGATGTTCCGTACAACCTTTGGTTATACAGAAGGTGCGGATGCCATTGAAGCAGCTGTATCAGATGTATTGAACGCAGGACACCGCACGAGTGATATTGCTGTAGACAAGAGCACAGCGATCAGCACGACCGAAATGGGCGATTTGATCGTGGCGGCTATTCAGAAACAGGCGTAATTATATTACCAACTACAGGCAGCCCTTTGTTTCCAGTTATGGAATGTACAGAGGGCTGTTCCTTTATCATTTTTGCCACGAAAAATCCTTATTTATAATGATTATAAAAAAATAATCTTTATAATCTTGACTTTGGGAAGTCCGGATGATAACATTTTACTTGTACTTGTTATCAAGGTTCAAATCATTTTAATTACAGGAAAAACGTACGCGTTTTTCTTGATGATGAGCAATCCGCAAGGATGCTTACATAATCCCAAAGGAGGAATTTTTAGTTATGGCAGAACGTTTGGTAGGTAGACCAGCACCGGATTTCGCAATGGAAACAGTATCGGGAGACGGACAAGACTTTGGTTCCGTTAAACTGTCCGATTATCGTGGCAAATGGCTTGTATTCTTCTTTTATCCTTTGGACTTCACATTTGTGTGCCCAACTGAAATTACAGCTTTGAGCGTTGCTTCCGAGCAATTCAAAGCTTTGGATACAGAAATCCTTGGCGTGAGTGTAGACTCCGTACACAGCCACAAAGCATGGATCAATACACCTGTAGACAGCAATGGTCTGGGTCAATTGAACTTCCCACTGGCTTCCGATATCACGAAGCAAGTGGCTAAAGATTACGGCGTTCTGATCGAAGAAGAAGGCGTAGCATTGCGCGGTCTGTTCATCATCGATCCAGAAGGCGAATTGAAATATCAAGTAGTTAACCACAACGATGTAGGCCGTAGTGTTGAAGAAACACTTCGCGTACTGCAAGCACTGCAATCCGGCGGATTGTGTGCAATGAACTGGAAACCAGGCGACACTAACCTGTAAGCCAGATTAACTTGAACGGTTTTTGTTCAAGCCCTCATCCCGTTAGGGATTGAGGGCTTTTTGCACCCTTTTGACGGAAGTTATCACGAAGTTAATCAAAAGTGTTTGAACAAGCAGCTAAGCGTGTTAATAATATATTAGAAGAAAGTCTTCTTTTTATCTGTTGAAAGAGGAATTGATGGCCTTTAAGGCGAATAGGGTATGGAAACCCGGTAAATATTCCGGTGCTCTGCATTTATAATCTGTACATGAATGTGATACACTGATGGAACTATTCCTTTTTGGAAGTGCTGTAAGTGTACGGGATGGCATTTTAACAAAAAAGTCCCGGCACGTAATAAGGAGGGTGAACAAAAATGAGTTACTGTTGTGGGGCAAGTATGGTTGGAACAAAGGGCACGCTGAAGCATTACCGCACCCAGGTTCATAATGTTCCCCTGCTGTTTTGCCCGGTGTGTCACCGGGTTGAGGTGCATTATAAAGTGGAAAACGAATACGAAATTCTGGCTGAATATGCGCATGGAGACGGTGCATCCGAGATCGACTTTCAAGATTATGTTACAGAAGATGAGGATGCGATTTTTGAAAACTGTGTAAACCGTGAGAGCGAGGATGCCATGGTCATTGTGCAACGCCAGATTGATATGGCTCTGGATTTGCTCAGGCTCGCGAAGGAAACCAAAGACGAGAAGTGGGAAAGCGAACTTAAACGTCGATTAGCTGTGATGAGTCAGCGCAGACTGAAAATTCAGCATAATAAGACCGGACTATAGATGATCTCGGATATATCACCAATTAAAGATATTAAAAACGAAGCTGATTTGCCTAACTGGGTGAAACGGCTTCGTTTTTGTGCTGTGTTCTGGAACTAATTCGAGGTTTTTTTTAAAATAATTTCCATTCGACACTTTCTCCGATTGACTCTCTTCTATAAACTTGTCTATGATAAAAACAGACTTGCAAAAGAGGCGGAGCAAAAAATGTTCGTGTTTGGGAATAGGAGAAGGTCAGAATGGGACAAACGTATATGATTTTCCGGATCGACTGTTGGTTACCGGGAATAGACCAGCTTGAGTTCCGGCCATGCCATCCATATTTTCGGCTCAGCCCCCCAACGAAAGGGCACCGGTAATGAAAAATAAAATCGGCCCTTCCTGTTTCTGTGATGATATGATGTCCGAATGGCAAGTTTATCATTTACGTGAAAAGGAGGAACCTGACATGATTAGTGAATTTCAGGATACAGTGCCTCAACCAACGGATGGTTTCCCGCCTGTGCATCTGGATAACAACAAGTACGAGAATGTACTGGAACATCTGGATAGCGGTATTATGTTGTTTGACAGTCACGGTGTATTGACGTTTATTAACGTTCAGATGGCAAAGTTGTTGGAACTTCCAAGAAGTCTGTTGAGCGGCTGCACCCTGATGCAAATGCTGCATCATCCGCAGATGAGCCGATTCAAGAAAAAGAAAATTTTACGTATCTATCGGGAAACTATTTTTCATCGTAAGCGCTATCATGAGTTGATTGATGAATACGGAAGGCATTGGCTGGTTACTGTGACGTACGGTGATCAGATGGATGGCGACTTCTTGTTCAGCGTCAAAGATGTATCTGATTATAAACAAATTGAACAGACCGCTTATCAAAATGACAAACTTGCGATGCTGGGGCGAATTTCAGCATCTATTGCTCATGAAATTCGTAATCCGTTGACTGCAATCCGTGGGTTCATTCAACTGCTCAGGCCCCATTTGCTGCAGCTCGGCAAAGACGAGTACGCTCGAATCATACTGACGGAGATTGATCGGGCGAATGACATCATCTACGAATTTTTGAATTCTTCCAAACCGTCAGCTCCACAGAAGACCGTGATATCCGTCGACTCTTTGCTCAAAGAGGTGGTCTTGCTGACCGAAAGCGAAGGGTTGATGAAGGGATGCGAGATCGTACTGGATGAAGGGGATGCCCCGCTGAATGTGTCCATTGATGTCAAACAGATTAAGCAGGTTATTTTGAATATGGTGAAAAACGCAATGGATGCCATTGAGGAAGTTGGCGAAGAACATACGGGTCTAATTCGAATATCTACCGCCACGGAAAACAAATTCGTGCAGATCTCCATCGCGGATAACGGTCATGGGATGGACCATAACACGCTTGTACGTCTGTTTGATCCATTCTTCACGACCAAGGAGAGCGGAACGGGGCTTGGACTTTCGGTGAGTTACCGGATCATCAAGAACCATGGAGGCACTATCTCTGTGGATAGCAAAAAGGGCGAAGGCACGCGGTTTATAATTATGTTACCCTTGGTATATTGAGAAAAGCGGGGAGTTAAGGAGTTGGCCATTTGCCAACTCCTTTGTTTTATGTTGCCAATAACGGTTATAGTTAGTAATGAATGCGAATACATAAGCTCCATAACGGAAGGATGAGATGCAGATGGAAATCCAAGGAATGGAACGAATGAATCAACAATTTATGGATCATGTGGGAAAAGTGATTGTGGGAAAAGAGCATACCATAGAGCTGGTAATGACAGCGATCATAGCGTCAGGACATGTGCTGCTGGAGGATGTACCGGGTACCGGAAAAACGATGCTTGCCAAATCGGTAGCCTCTTCATTGGACTGCACATTCCAACGGATACAGTTTACACCGGACTTGCTGCCCTCGGACTTAACAGGGATTCATTTTTTTAATCAAAAAGAAGGGGATTTTGAATTCCGACCCGGCCCCTTGTTTGCCAATCTTGTACTAGCTGATGAGATTAACCGGGCTACACCGCGTACACAATCAAGCTTGCTGGAGTGTATGGAAGAGCGCCAGATCAGTATCGACGGTTCAACGAGACAGCTGGAACGGCCATTCATCGTTATCGCCACCCAGAATCCTGTAGATAACCAGGGAACTTTTCCACTACCTGAAGCGCAGATGGATCGTTTTATGATGAAAATTCGCATGGGTTATCCAAGCAGTGAAGAGAGTGTAGAAATTTTGAGACGTACGGTAGCCAGTCGTTCTGTTGATGATCTCTCGGCAGTGATCAGTCGTGAAGAACTTTTGAAGGCGCAGGATACGTATAAAACAGTGCAAATCAACGAAGATTTGCTACGATATATCATTCAGTTAACCGAAGCGACAAGGCAACATCCAGAGCTCTCGCTTGGCGTAAGTCCACGAGGGGCTCAGGCATTACTCAAGGCAAGTCAGGCATGGGCTGCACTGCATGGCAGAGACTTTGTTTTGCCTGATGATATTAAAGTACTGGCGGAACCTGTGCTGGCCCACCGACTCGTATTCCGTAACCGGATCAGACAACAAGAGGGCTTGGCGGAGCGTATCATCCAGGAACTTCTGAATCAGACAGAAGTGCCTACGGAGAATCTCGCTACAAGCGGGCGTTAATCTTATGGCATTATTATGGCTTGTCCTTGTTGGAGGCATTGTCGTTGTTATACATGGTGTGTGGTTTGGACGACCTGCACTGCGAAAGCTCAGGTACAGCAGACAATTCAGCAAGCTGCGTTGTTACGCTGGAGATGAACTTGAGATGGTGGAGACGATATCGAATGAGAAACGAGTCTCCGTACCGTGGCTCAGACTTGAATCGATGATGCCAGTGTCGTTTGTATTTCGTTCCGGCTCAGGTATGGATATTAGTCAAGGCGAAATCTATCAGAACCATAAGAGTATTTTTACGTTAAAACCGTTTACTCGTATTACGCGCAAGCATCCTTTTACATGTACTCAGCGTGGAATTTATCCATTAAATACAGCAACGATGACAGGGGGGGATCTCTTTGGCGTGTGGCGTTCCACCAAACCGATTCCTTTGCAAATGTCTATGATTGTGTATCCCTCATTAGTGAATGCAGAGGATCTTCCTGCAATTTATCAGGTATGGCAGGGAGAAGTGGAAGTATCACGATGGATCGTTGAAGATCCTTTCTTGATCCTGGGTGTTCGGCCTTATGGTGCAGGCGACCCCATGAATCGTATTCACTGGAAAGCGAGTGCACGTACAGGTGAATTACAGGTCTACAAGCAGGGATGGACGGCTGATCCGCAATCCTGGATAGTAGTCAATATTCAGGAATCTGCAGATATGTGGAGTGTTGTTACTCGACCGGAAAAGATTGAGCGGGCACTTCGTTACGCTGCCACGGTTGCAGTGGATGCCATCGGTAGAGGGTTGCCAGCAGGTTTCGCCCATAATGGTTATCATGTGGGTGGAGGCCGCGATACACTTCGGATTGAACCGGATTATGGCACGCCCCATCTGGAACGGTTACTGGAAGCTATGGCTGAGACAGAATTGAAATGTATGGTGCCCATGGAGCAATTCCTGAATGATGAAGTACGTCTGAATGAAGAAGCACAGCAAATCCGCAGCTATCTGCTGATTACATGCTATGTATCTGCCGCTATGGAGCACGAGATTGCACGTCTGCACGAACAAGGACATCGTGTAACGATTCTCCCGGTAGAGGACGTGAAGGGTAATACGAAGGCGGTGAGTGCATGAGGAACAGACCGGTAGCAACGACCACAGGACTCATAGCAATGCTTGCCGTCTTGATGGCTGGCATATACCTTTTTCCGATATTTACGCTTGCTTCATTCTACGCAATGGAACATTTGCCATACACACTATTCATCCTGGTTGTTCTTGTAGGTTGGTTAGGACAGTTCATTCAGCATAAAATTCCAGGTTTTAGCGAGAAAAGCACACTCATTCGTGGATTAACGGCACTCGTCATAGGATTTCTCTTCGCACTCGTTGTTGGGATGAGCCTTATTCTCCCGTTGCCGGATATCATCACATTGGTACTGTGTGGAGTCATATCGGCTTATACAGGTCTGACCTTCCAGCCAGTCTTTCATTCAGTGTTGTTATGGCGCTTGCAGATTATGGGTGTAATTAGTGCAATCGTGCTTATGATTGCTTCGAACTCGTTGGAATTCATGCAGCCGATACAAACCTATACCCTATGGATCTATATTGCGGGAGTGATCAGCTTTGCCTTTTGGCTGGTTGGACGATATATGCTACAACTGGATCAGGCAATACTCAATGACGGCAAGAGAAGATTGGTATTAAGAGATTTTGCACGTGCGAATCATCAGCGGTTCATGTGGATGTTTATTGTTATCGTAGCGATTGGTGCTTTCCCAAGTCTGGCTGCCTGGCTGGGACCGCTGCGTGATCGCTTGCTCGCATGGATCAGGGGATGGTTTGGTCCGATTTCCGGCGAGGAGCCACGATTACCAATGGACAACCCCAATCAGCAGTTAAATATACCGAATGACTGGAGAGAGCCGCCATCCGAGCCCTCAGTCTTCTGGAACATCCTCGGATGGGTAGTGATGTGTGCTGTAGCAGGAGCAATCCTGTGGCTGCTTCTGAGGTTGGGTCAAAAAACGATAAACAGACTTATGGACCGATTCAAGGGGATGTTACAACCAGGTGAAAAGAAGGCAGAACCACGGACGGAGTATATCGATGTCAGTGAGACGCTTGATGCGCCAGCAAAAGTCCGAAAGAATTGGTTTCGGAAGAAAGAAGCGCCACCTGCACAGGATGCCGAACGTGTTCGGTATTACTATCGGACTTGGATTGAAAGAGCCGCTCATCGAGGCGTGGAAATACAGGGGACACACACTCCGCTGGAGGCTGCACAGACCATTATTCAGAATGGTATGAAGGTAGAAGAAGATGAGCTGTCTGCGAGACTGCCAGATACGTATAATGCCGTTCGTTATGGAGAGAAAGCTCCCGATCGTTCCGATATGGTTGAGATTGACCGAATCTGGAGATCTTATCGAAGTAAATAAGTCCGGAATCCCTTTACTTTTCTTGTCACGTTCAAGTATCATGAGAGGAATACACAAGTTGGTCAGAAAAGGAGCAGACATTAATGAAGACAAATCATTGCAAAATTGTAGATTGTACGATCCGTGATGGCGGATTGGTGAATAATTGGGACTTTAGCGTGGACTTTGTTCAACAGCTATATGCTGGATTGAATGAAGCTGGCGTTGATTATATGGAAATTGGATATAAGAACTCTCCGAAGTTGCTTAAAGGTGCCGAGGAAGCAGGACCATGGCGTTTCCTGAACGATGATTTCCTGCGTAAAGTTATTCCTCAAAAAGGCAATACCAAACTGTCTGCGCTGGTTGACGTAGGTCGTGTGGACGAAAATGATATCTTGCCTCGCAGTGAGAGCATGCTGGATCTGATCCGGGTTGCCTGCTACAGCAAAGATGTAGACAAGGCACTTGCACTGGTTCAAACATTCCATGATCGTGGATATGAAACTACACTTAATATTATGGCACTCTCCAATGTTATGGAGAATGAATTGCTGGAAGCATTTGAATTGATCAAAGAAAGCGCTGTGGATGTTGTTTACATTGTAGACTCCTACGGTAGCTTGGACCATAATGATGTGAAATATCTGGTAGAGAAGTTCAAGACTCACTTGCCTAACAAACGTCTTGGTGTTCACACACATAATAATATGCAACTTGCGTTTTCTAACACATTGGTTGCGGCAGAACTTGGCGTTGAACTGCTTGATGCTTCTGTGTATGGTATGGGACGTGCGGCAGGAAACTGTCCAACCGAATTGCTCGTAGCTCATCTGAAAGGAACAAAATACAATCTGCGTCCAGTACTTGGTGTATTGGAACAGTTGATGGTTCCACTCAGAGAAAAAGAAGAATGGGGTTACATTCTGCCTTACATGATTACAGGCGCGTTGGACGAGCATCCACGTTCAGCAATGGCGATTCGCTCATCGGAAGACAAGGATAAGGTTGTTGATTTCTATGATAAATTAACAACACCAGAAGTGAATTTTGATAAGTAATATAGTCTGAAATACAGTTGCAAAATAGGAAAACATGGACTCTAACTGGAGATCCATGTTTTTTTAGTTCTTAATGCCTTGTTTTTCTATATATTTGTGAATAAATATTCCTAGGAGTAACTATTTTTTAGTTCACGTATACAAAATTAAATGTTATTATGTACCAGATAGCATGTGTATGCATGTGAATTGAACGTTGGTTAATATGTTTTTTTGTCGAATCGTGTAGTAAGTTGTTAAGTTTGGTTAATGTAATTCAGGATAGGTGATCCCGGGAAGGAAAACACGGCATGAAGGTTAATCTGCAAGATCAGAGAAAAATAATTTGGGTCGCTGTGGGCGGCTTATTATGTTTCCTCGCAAGTCAATGGTTTCGTTCTTCTTCAAGCTCTGATCTGATCATATCGGGTTACCCGGTTTTGACACTCTTGGGTGGATTTGCTGCGGTAGCGGCTTGTATCGGCATCTATAATCAAAGCTGGTTGTTTCGGACACAGAAGCTAACGCTTCGGAGGACATTATTGACAACACTCTTTTTATTGATTGGTCTATTTGAACTGGTTCATATCGTTTCATTTGCAGAAGAGATTCCAAATGGAGCCATGATGGAATCGGAGTTCTCCTTAATGATGTCAACCATGGGATCTTTGGTATGTTCCGTAGGATTATTGCTCGTGTATACCTTAAATGAGAAAGAATTTGCATTACCACGCAAATTCTTGCTTTTAAGTGGGACATTGGGTACCTTTGTTATTTTGTACATATTGGCTATTCAGGAATGGAGCATGTTGCCGAGCATGCTTGATGGGGAAGTGCTTGGTGGTATCTTCACTCGAGTTCATCTTATGGTTGGATTGCTCTATGGCATTATTGCAGTTCTTTTGTTTGTACAATGGAAAAAAACCAAAGACGGTGATTTACCAACCATTCTATGTGGCATTCTGTGTTTCTTTTTTGGTGAATGTTATTTTGTTTCAGCAACTGGGGTGAACGATCTCAATCTGTTATTAGGATTGCTGAGTAATTGTATGGCATATTTTTTCATTCAAAAAGGGCTGTATACGTCCGTAGTGGACACACCTTTCCTGCAACAGCAGGTCGCGGAAGCCAAGATGAACTATATTGCTCATCATGATGACGTGACGGGACTTCCAAACCGTCGTCGCCTTTCACAGCAGCTGAAAAAGATGATGGATGATGCCGTGGTGCAGGAACAGCTTGTTGGTGTATTGGTCCTGAATATTAATCGGTTCAAGACCATTAATGATTCGCTTGGACAGCAAGCAGCTAACCGTGTTTTGCGTCAGGTAGGTCAACGACTGAAACAATTGTCCCTTCCAGGAGAAGAAGTCTTTGGATTGGGAAGAGATGAGTTTGCATTAACGATGACAGATTTCAGTTCAACCGATACAGCGTTGCGTCGGACAAGATCCATTTTGCAACTTTTTGAGAAGCCCGTCTTGGTTGATGGCAATGAGTATCATCTGACACTTGGAATTGGGATGGCCATTTTCCCACATGATGGGGAGTCACCACTGGAGATTATTCAGAATGCCGATACGGCTTTGCACAGTGCTAAGGAACAAGGAATGGAACTGAATCGTTTTGCCCATGCGATGCAGATGAAGGCACAGGAGCGTTTGCAGCTTGAGAATGATCTGCGCAAGGCGTTGGATCGAGGTCAGTTCTACCTGGTCTACCAGCCGCAGGTTAATCTGCAAAGTGGGCTAATCGTCGGCATGGAAGCTTTGGTGCGTTGGCAGCATCCGCAACGAGGCTCGGTATCTCCGGCGGACTTTATTCCTCTGGCAGAAGAGAGTGGGCTCATTGTGCCACTTGGCGAATGGGTGCTTCGTGAAGCGTGTGCACAGAACAAACAGTGGCAGGAAGCCGGTTATCGTAAACTGTGTGTTTCGGTGAATCTGTCGATGAGACAATTCAGGCACTCCCATTTGTTGGACAATATCAATGGCATTCTCAAAGAGACGGGACTAGAGCCTGTATGGCTTGAACTGGAGATTACAGAGAGCATGACATTTGATAAAGACCGGTCATTCGAACAGTTGCGCAAAATCAAAGAAATTGGTGTGCATATCAGTATTGATGATTTTGGAACGGGATACAGCTCGTTGCACTATCTGAAGGATCTGCCGATTGATCGGCTCAAGATTGACCGTTCATTTGTGAATGAAGTCATGGAGGACAGCAATAACGCCGCGATTGTATCTACCATCACTTCAATGGCGCATCATTTACAACTGAAAGTCACAGCTGAGGGTGTGGAGAACGAAGATCAGATGGTCTTTCTTCGCAATCAACACTGTCACGAGGCTCAGGGTTATTTCTTCAGCAAACCGATTAAAGCCGCTGAATTTGAAAAGCAGTTTTTGAGAGATGTGGATAAGCCTACAGGATAGGGAACAGCGGGGGCGCGAGGGTGCTCCTGCTTTTTTTGATGGATTCGTAATGAAAAAAATGGAAAATATGACTTGCATGCTATAGAGGATCATGGTATATTATTATTTGTAAAATCACTGTTAAATTCCTAAGGAACTTAACAATAAATCTTCAATCATGCGGGTGTAGTTCAATGGTAGAACTTTAGCCTTCCAAGCTAATAGCGTGGGTTCGATTCCCATCACCCGCTTAACGAAGTAGTACCGGAGCCCTTGCGATGCAGGGGCTTTTTCTATTACCCTAAAAGAAATTCGGTGGTAACAGTGAGCAGAAGATTGTTCTGTTTTCGGAGTGGCGAGTAAGTAAGTATTCTTTAGTTTAATGTATATACCCTTTGCTTTTTTACAATGATCTGGTACAATAACGGAGAAATTGATACTACACATGAATGAGAGGTAACCATACGTCCCATGAAGTAAAACACATGAATTGAACCCCAGTTAACTGCAGACGGTTTTATGACGCAGTCAGCCAGAGCGGCTGAGCAATGAGGGGATTCGTGTGTCCAAATTCAGCTATGGGAAAAGGTATGGAGCAAGTAAGCCATTGAGGTTTACGTGTACCCTGTATTTTGGGTTTCTTTGTTCATGCCGTGGCTTACCTTAGATCTGTCTTTGAATGCTTGATCCAACACTGAATTGCCAAACCGCCGGCTGATGCCAGCGGTTTTTTTTGTTCGGCAAAAAGGATGCAGGAAGGATGAGGCCTCATGATGACATTGGTACGCTTACATGAAGTATCAAAAGAGTGGAACGGTATTGAATTGTTTACAGGATTGAATTTGGAGATTAATGAGGGCGAACGACTCGCCATTTTGGGTCGCAACGGATGCGGCAAGACAACGTTGTTACGCATTATTTTGGGTGAGGAGCATGGTGGTGGACGGATTGAACGTCATATTCCTCAGCAGGAATGGGGGTTCATGCGCCAGCGCTCGGAGATTGAGACCGGGATGAATGTACTGGATGCGGTCCGGCGTGAGAGCGGTCAGATCTATGAAGTGAAACGGAACTTGGAAGAACTGGAACAACGTTTGAGCATGAGCACTGAAGCGGATGAAGAGCTGCTTGTAGCTTATACACAAGTGATGGAGCAATATGAACAGTTGAACGGTTATATGTGGGAGACTGAGGTAGAGAAAGTACTGACTCGCCTTGGATTATCCGCAGAGCATTGGAATAGACCCTATCATTCCTTGAGTGGTGGACAAAAAACAAAGGCTCGTTTGGCAGGGCTACTTGTCAGCAAACCCAAATTCCTGATCCTGGATGAACCGACAAATCATCTGGATGAGGGAAGCATGCGCTGGCTGGAAGAGTGGTTATCCTCATATGAAGGTACGCTGTTATTTGTATCACACGATCGTACGTTTATTGATCAGGTAGCAACAGGAGTCATTGAGTTCAGTCCAGATTCCCTGACCAAATACAAGGGAGGTTACTCCGACTACAAGATCCACAAAGAGCGTGAATTACGCGAACAGGAAACGATCTACCGCAGGCAGGAATTGGAACGTAAGGCGTTGGAAGAAACGATTCGAAATTATCAGGAATGGTTCCATAAAGCGCATAATTCGGCGACTGATGTGGAGGTGAAGATCACCCAGAGTTTCTACAAAGCCAAAGCCAACAAAAATATTTCACGTTACCATGCGAAACAAAAACAGCTGGAACGTTTGGAGCGGGAACGGGTGGATAAACCTCGTGAAGCTGCAAAGTTGAACATGGAATTACAGATGAATCCACTGGCTGCACGCCAGCTGCTTGCGCTGGAAGAGGTGAGTTTTTCATATACGGGAGACAAACCATTGCTGTGCGATCTTCGGATTGCTGTGGAACGTGGAGATCGGCTTGCTGTACGAGGTCCTAATGGAACGGGCAAGACAACACTGCTGAAGTTGATGATTGGTGAACTGGAACCTTCGCAAGGCAAGGTCACACGGCATCCACAGCTGAAAATCGGTTACTTTTCACAGGAGCTGGAAGGGCTCCCCGAGAATCAGACGCTGCTGGACAGCTTGCTTACCCTTCCATCCATGACACAAAGTGCGGCACGTACCATTCTGGGATGTTTCCTATTTTCCAGAGATGATGTATTCAAGCGCATTGGGGATTTGAGCATGGGGGAAAAGTGCAGAGTGGCATTTCTGAGACTGTATTTTGGCGGAGCGAATCTGCTGGTGCTGGACGAACCGACCAACTATCTGGACATCGATACCCAGGAAGTCATGGAAAATGTATTAAAACAGGCTTCAGGTGCTTTGGTGCTTGTATCCCATGACCGGATGCTGACGAAGTCGCTCGCGAATCGGTTATGCGATCTGGAGGCTGGTGGCACAGCAACTCTGTTTGAAGGAGGTGTGTCGGATTGGGAGCAGTCCACCAAACTTCGGGAGGTGGCGCTGGAGACCCGGGAATCCGATGACGAGCGGTTACGATTGGAGATGCGCCTATCGGAGTTGCTGTCTCCTGTGAGCACTGTTGGAAAAGACAGTCTGACACAGCCCGAGCGTTCGAATGAGCGAGCAGTCGAGGCAGCTGAGATTCGCGAAATCCAGCAGCGCCTGAAACAATTGAAAGATAAGGGTGCAAGCATAAATTAGAACATGGACGGCTTGCTATTTCGATCTATTTTGCATATAATTATGAACGATCATCGATGATTACATCGATATGGGGAAGTGTTCAAAAAGATCGGTTTTCAGTACCAAGAAAGATGGGATGAAGATAGAAATGGAGTAGCGGAGCGTAGGAAAACTACGTGAGCAACTACAATGTTTCCGAAGGAAACATACTTCGTAAGCATCTGCTTATTCGGCTGAATGCCATATTCGACGCTGATGATGCCGTTAGGCATCATTCGTAATCAAAAGCGGACTTTTTGACAACCTCTAGAGGTTTAACTTAAAAGCAAACGTGATGATGGAGATAAGTAAGCAGTGCCTCTGGACAGGGAGGAAGCGCCGTAGATTGAGAGCGTTTCTGTAGAACAAGGCTGCCGAAATTCACTCCGAAGCGGTTCCCTGAACCTGTTTGTGTGCAGACACAGAGGCAACAGTAGGGGCAAACGGTTAACGGTCGTTATTCCGTACAAAGTGAGACAGAACCAGTTGCAGGCCAGAAGGGCCACGCAGCAATGGATGTCTAACAAGGGTGGTACCACGGTCTTTTCGTCCCTTCAGGGGAGAGAAGGCCTTTTTTTGTTGCAAAAACACCACAAAAAGGGGGCAATTACACATGAAAGAACGTTTAGAGGCATTGAAGATCGAAGCGCTGGAGCAGTTGTCTGGTGTGAATGATCCGCAGACGCTCAGTGATCTGCGTGTAAAGTATTTGGGGAAAAAGGGTGCATTGACTGAAATTTTGCGTGGTATGGGTGCACTTAGTGCGGAGGAACGTCCAGTTATTGGTCAAGTAGCCAATGATGTTCGGGCTGCCATTGAGGAAGTCATCGACAGCAAGCAGGATCAGTTCCAGAAGGAAGAGACGGCGAAGCGTCTGCAATCCGAGAAAATTGATGTGACTCTGCCAGGACGTCGTGGACGTCAAGGCGGACTGCATCCACTGACCAAAGTGGTACAGGAGATCGAAGATATTTTCATCGGTATGGGATACCGCGTTGCGGAAGGTCCTGAAGTCGAAATGGATTATTACAACTTTGAAGCATTGAATCTGCCGAAGAATCACCCGGCGCGCGATATGCAGGATTCCTTCTATGTTACCGAAGACTTGTTGATGCGTACCCATACATCTCCGGTTCAAGTACGTACCATGCAGAGCATGAAGGGCGAAGTGCCTGTCAAAGTCATCTGCCCAGGTAAAGTATACCGCCGTGATGACGACGATGCGACGCACTCTTTCCAATTCAATCAGGTTGAAGGTTTGGTCATCAGCGAAAACATTCGTATGAGCGATCTGAAAGGAACCCTGTTGCAATTCGTGCGCGAAATGTTCGGTTCCCACACAGAAATTCGTCTGCGTCCAAGCTTCTTCCCGTTCACAGAGCCAAGTGCAGAAGTGGATGTAACCTGTGTACAATGTGGCGGCAGCGGCTGTCGCGTATGTAAGCAAACAGGCTGGCTTGAAATTTTGGGCGGCGGTATGGTTCACCCGAAAGTACTGGAAATGGGTGGTTATGATCCGGAGAAATACAGTGGTTTTGCATTTGGTATGGGCGTAGAGCGTATCGCGATGCTGAAGTATGGTGTCGATGATATCCGTCACTTCTACAACAGTGATCTGACCTTCCTGAAGCAATTCGGACGGCTGTAACTTTAAGACAAGAAAGATTAACCATATAGAGCAAGCGAATGAACCGGGAACACCAATTTATAGATGAAGGAAGTGAACGTCCATGAGAGTATCGACAGATTGGCTGTCTGATTATATTTCCCTTGAAGGTGTGACGCCACAGGAATTGGCGGAGAAAATCACCCGTGCGGGTGTCGAAATTGATGTAGTGGAGAACCGCAACAAGGGCGTCAATAAAGTTGTTGTAGGTTATGTGAAGAGCAAGGAGAAACACCCCGATGCAGACAAACTGAATGTATGTGTCATTGATGCTGGTCAGGAAGAAGATCTGCAGATCGTGTGTGGTGCGAAAAATGTGGATGCAGGCCAAAAAGTAGTCGTAGCCCTGGTTGGAGCAAAGCTCCCTGGTGGATTGGATATCAAAAAAGCCAAACTGCGCGGTGTTGTATCCCTTGGCATGATCTGTTCCGCCAAAGAGCTGGGCATGAACGATAAATTGTTGCCGAAAGATCAGCAGGAAGGTATTCTCGTTCTGCCGGAACAAACAGAGGTTGGCACGCCAATCAGTCAGGTTCTTGGTCTCGACGATCATGTTCTTGAACTGGACCTGACACCGAACCGTTCCGACTGTCTCAGCATGCATGGGGCAGCTTATGAAGTGGGTGCCATTCTGGGTCGTGAAGTGAAGCTGCCAAGTCCCAAAGACCAACTGGTTGAAATTGGTGATGTAGCCGCGAATCATATCTCTGTAGAGATCAAGGCACAGGAGCAATGCATTCACTATGCAGCTCGTTATGTAACTGGCATTAAGCTGGGTGCTTCCCCGCTGTGGATGCAAAACCGTCTCATGGCGGCAGGTGTTCGCCCAATCAATAACATCGTTGATATCACGAACTATGTCATGCTGGAATACGGTCAACCGCTACATGCATTCGATGCGGATAAGCTGGAAAAGGGCCATATTGAAGTGCGGATGGCCAACGAAGGCGAAACGATTGTTACGTTGGATGGCCAAGAGCGCAAGCTGGAGCCGCACATGTTGCTCATCACGGACGGCGTGAAACCTGTAGCCATCGCTGGGGTTATGGGTGGCGAGAATTCCGAGGTATCGGAAGACACGGTGAATCTGTTGCTAGAGTCCGCCAAGTTCGACGGCGGAACCGTTCGGAAAACGTCGCGCCAACTGGGGCTACGTTCCGAAGCAAGCATGCGTTTTGAGAAGGAAGTAGACCCGGGTGCGGTGATTACGGCTTTGGATCGTGCGGCTGAACTGATTCAGCGTTATGCTGAAGGTGAAGTGCACCAGGGAATCGTGGAAGCTGGAGCAGAGGCTGCGGAGAAACGTGTAATTCAATTGTCGCTGGACCGACTGAATCGTTATCTGGGAACTGATCTGTCTTTGCTTGAGGTAAAAACGATCTTCGCTCGCTTGCACTTTGCATGTGGTGATGCTGATCAAGGATTGCTGGATGTGGAAGTGCCAACACGCAGAGGGGATATTACGCTTGATGTAGACTTGTTTGAAGAGATTGCACGCCTGTACGGATACGACAACATTCCAACCACATGGATTGAAGGGCCGACGACTCCAGGGGCATATACACGCTCTCAAGCAATGCGCCGCACGATTCGTGGATTGCTCTCAGGCAGTGGCTGGCAGGAAATGATCAGTTACTCCTTTGTACACCCGGATAAAGCGACTCTGTTCCCGGCGTTGACACAAGGCAGTAAAGCCGTGAAACTCGCGATGCCTATGAGCGAGGACCGTAGTGTGCTTCGTACGAGCATTTTGCCGCAAATGCTGGATGCAGCGGTGTATAACATGAACCGTAAACAGGATTCACTGGCTGTATTTGAAGTGGGCAATGTGTTCTTCACTGAAGAAGATCAGTTGACCAAGCAACCACATGAGATTCCGGTACTGGGCTTGCTGCTCACTGGTAATCGTGCAAGCCAGCAGTGGAATGTTGGAGCGGAGAAAGTAGACTTCTTCGATCTGAAAGGTGCTCTTGAGCATCTGTTCGCCTATGTGGGGCTTGAACAACGCATTCGCTTGGTAGCAAACAGCCCTGAAGGATTCCATCCGGGACGTTCCGCATCGGTTTACCTGGAAGGTAAGGATGGCGGGGAAGGCACATTGATCGGTACATTGGGTCAATTGCATCCGGAACTGCAACAGCAGTATGATCTGAATGATGTGTACATCGCAGAGATTGCACTTGAATCGATCTACAATGAAGCAGACGCTGACATTCGTTATCGTGAACTTCCGCGTTTCCCAGCCATGGAACGTGATATTGCGGTTGTTGTGAATGAGGATATTGAAGCGGGAGATATGCTGCGCACCATTCGTGAATCGGCGGGTGAATTGTTACAAACTGTACAGGTGTTCGATGTGTTTACTGGTAGTAAACTGGGTGAAAACAAGAAAAGCGTGGCGATGGCACTGGTATACCGGAATCGTGAACGTACACTGACAGATGAGGAAGTTACTGAAGTTCATGCCCGTGTAGTGGCTCGTCTGGAAGAGCAATTCGGAGCGGAATTGCGTAAATAGGACAAAAGAAGATTTTTTGAACAAAGATTAGCAGGAATTGTTTGAAGTCACATCGAATCCTTAGCATTAGAGGATCGATGTGACTTTTTTGTGATTACAGCTTAGAATCAACATACAGACTTGAAGGAGGGCACAACTGTGACTACACCTGATCGTACACGCGTCACCGTAGAGATCTACGGGACTTCCTATAAACTGGTTGGCAGCAGTGCCGACTATATGAAACAAGTAGCTAACCTGGTGGATGAGCGTATGGGCGCAATCTCCAAGCAAAATTCCCGTCTGGATACTCCGCGTATTGCGGTACTGGCGGCTGTACATATGGCTGAACAGTCTCTTCAGACTCAGGAAATCCGTAATGAACTGAAGATGCTCACTGGAGAACGTACAGAACTGAGAAACGAATTGAATCGGTTGAACGCCATACAAAATGAACATCAACAAGAATTGGAACGGCGTGACCAGGCTCTTGCTGATTTGCAACAGCTGAAGATTGAAGCAGAGCAGGCGTTGCAAAAGTCCGAATCGGACAAAAATTCAGAGATAGCCAAGTTGAATAAGCTGCTGGAGCAAGAACGCGCTCAAGCAACGGAGCGAGTGCAGAAATTGCAGGCCCAAGCGACAGCACAACTGAAGGAAGCAGAAGCCAAGGGAACGAAACAGCTGAAGGAAATGGAAGAGAAAGCGGCTAACCAGCTTAAAAATGCACAGGCACAGGCTGCTTCCCAGCTCAAAGAAGCTCAGAACCGTTCTGTAGCCGAATTGCAGCAGGCGCAGGCCAAAGCTGCGGCGCAATATAAAGAGTTGCAGGACAAGACTGCAGCTCAATTAAAAGAAGCCGAAAGCCGTGCCGTTGCAGAACGTCAACAGATTGAAGCCAAGGCTGCGCAGCAGGTCCAGACAGCCAAGGAAGAAGCCGAGTCGGCCATTTTGTCCGAGTTGGAGCAGGCAGAGAGCAATCTGAAGAAAGCTCAGGAAGAGGCAGCGCTGCAATATAACGAACTTCAGCAACAGATGGAACTTCGTCTTCAACAGGCTGAAGAAAAAGCGCTGCAACAGACACAAGAGCTCACGGATCAGGCGAATCAGGAACGGGCTGACTTGCAGGAACAAGCGGAGCAGAAGCGCCTGACTGAGATAAATCAGTTGAATGCGGAGTTCAAGGCGTTATCCGAGCAGTTGGAACTCGAATGGATGGAGAAAGAAGCAACCCTCGAGGAACAATTGCAGCAAGCCAAGGAAGCAGCAACGTCCCAGGCAAAAGAAGCCGAAGCGGCGGCAGAGGCCTTGTTGCAAGAAGAACAGGGCAAGCTCAAGCAGCAACTTGAGGACCAACGTAAACAGGCGGAGACTCGACTATTAGATGTCGAAGAGCAATTAGAAGAAGTGATGACCCAGCTCATCAGTGCACAGGACATGGTTGCAGAGCAAGAACAGCAGCTTCAGCACGAGCGTGGTCAATTGGAATCGTTACGTCATGAGCATGGGGTCCGTAAACAGGAGCAGGAAGTTCAGACTCGCCGAATTACGGAACTGGAGCAACAACTGGAGCAGTTGAAAGAGGACCGTTCCCAGTTGCAGGAGCTACTGCGTGAAACGGAACAGGCTGCCCAGCAATCCCGTGATTCACAGGAACAATGGAAGCAGAAGTATAATGAAACTGTGGATAGAGAAACCTCTCTCACAGCACAGCTACGCAAACTTCAGGAGCAACATGCACAGCTTGAACAGGAAGTTCAGAAGCTTCGTGAGGCTGAAGTGAAGTCGGAAGAGGAACAGCGCAGGTTGCATAAGGTGCTTGAACAGGCTCATGCTGCGGTGCGTACATTGCAGCATGAGATCGGCACGCTTACGGAACGTGAGCAGTCCTGGAAGGACCTTGCTGAGCAGCGATTGGCTGAGATCGGAGACCTGGAGAATCAGATTCTTGAAGTTGCTGAACAAAATGAAACGTTGGAGTCTGGTGTGCAATCCCTTCATGATGAATTGTCCGTGGTGAAGGAAGAGTCTCGTTTCAACCATGAAGAGGCTGTGCAATACCAGAAGGATGCAGAGCTTTTGGAAGAGAAACGCAATCAGCTTGAAGTTGAGCTAAATGTTGTTCGGGAAGAGCTGAACCGACTTCAGGATAACTATAAACAAATCCGTAATGATTACAGTGATGCATTACAACGGGAAGAGAATTACAGTTCCAAGCTGGATGAATTGAGCAAGGAGAAACAAGAGATTGTGAGCTCACTTGAAGAAGCGAGACAGTCTTCGGCTAAACTTTCCGAGCGTTACTCTGAGCAAGAGAGCCGGCTAGCCCAGACTGAGGAAGAAGCGTTGGAATGGCAGATCAAATACGAAGAACTGTCAGCCAAACAGACCGAGTTGGCATCCCGTCTGGAGCAGTTGACAAGACGTGAAGAAGAACTTCGCTCAAGTGTTGAACAAGCAGAGCAGAACGACCAGGTGTGGCAACGCCGTGCAGATGAATGGGCGGCTCAGGAACAATCATGGCAGGAACGCTGGGCTACACTTGAGAATGAACTGACGGTTTGGAAGAGAGAAAGTGCTGCAAGTAGTGAGTTGCTGGAGGGACTGGAGCAAGAACGACAGCAACTGGACAAGTTACGTGCAGAAGCGACCCAAGAGAAAGAGATCATGGAAACTGAACTGCTTGAGATGGGGGAGCGTTACGAACTAGCGGCCAATCAATTACGTTTGTTACAGGTTGAACGTGAAATGGAGCAGGAGAAGGCAGAGCAGCTGAACACGGAATATCGTCAGTTGCATGATGAATATACGAAATTGCAGACGGAATATAACGAATGGATTGAATTGATTGAACAGGACCAGGCCTAGCGGAATGAATGTAGCAGAACTGGCTCGTGGGCAACGTACTCTGGTACAATTTGTTATACTAAAGAAGGAGCTCCCGTCGCTGCGGGGGCTCCTTGTCTTGAATACTATTCTTCAACGATAATTTTGGAGATCATGCTGCTGTGTCCTGAACCACAGAAGACAGAACAGGACATTTCAAACTCACCAACTTTGTCCGGGGTTATGACTTTGGAGCTATTTCTGGTATCCAGTTGAAGATTCAGCTCAGGCACAAGGATACCGTGATTTCCGTTTTCATTTTTATAAACAATGTTAACGGGAACGCCTTTTTTAAGATGGTACTCAGGTTGATCGAATTCATAGTTACTCGCCTTGATGACCAATTCTTCACTGGCTGTAACTCCAGCAGCAGCATCGGATCCATTGCTGCCAGATTCTGCGGACTGTTTTGCTCCTCCACATGCAGTGAGGACCAGAATTAACATACAGGCAGCAAGCCATGTTATGCCTTTCTTCATCATGTGCCTCCTTAAAGCGTGATATGGATAAAATTTGAATGATTGCTCCAGTCATCATACCGCAATATGTGGATGCCTGTACACGCTGCGTATGTCGTTTTCTTGAAAATTGTACATGTACGGCAGAGCGTGTGTACTGCCCGAATGAAATAAACCCCTTCCGGCACAGGGCCTTCAGAGGTTTAGGAGAATACATGGGGACGTTAGGGTGAAGTGGAGATTAACTTTTGGAGCTTCGTCCGGCATCAAAAGGGGTGGATACCGGGATGAAGAGATCGATAATCCCGATAACCAGCGCAGCGAGAATGGCACCGAGCAGGCTGACTTCAACATGATCTACAACATATTGACCAAGCCAAATCACCAGTGCGCTAACGATAAATCCGACAATACCGCGACCAAACGGGTTGACTCTTTTGCCGAAGATACCTTCAACGATCCAGCCGAGCAGGGCAATGACAAGAGCAAGCAACAGAGCGCTCCAGAAGCCACCAACGGCGAATCCGGGAACGATCCAGCTGACCACCATTAATACAATTGCAGCGATGACAAATCGCACGACATGTCCCAGGAAATTCATGGTGTTTACCTCCTTTTATTCGGATTGAACTGAGCAGGGCAACTCCAAGGGGATGGAGAGGTTGCACAATCCTGACACCTGTAGTTTGTGGTGTTATGGTTGAAGTTATGTGTGGAAGGATTCGTTAAATAGCGTAAGAAAGTTTCTTTCGTTATAATACAGATATAGTTTGGAAGGAGTTGTACACTTGGACACGAAAATTTTACACACACTGGAATATCGCAAAATTTTAAATACATTGCTCAGCTTTGCCCAGACGACCATGGGAAAAAAGAAAGCGGAGCAACTTGAACCAAGCAGTGAACTTGAAGAAGTGAAGCGATTGCTGCAGCAAACCGATGAAGCCTTCACATTTGATCGCCTGAAAGGCTCACCGTCGTTTGGAGGAATTGTAGATATTACGGCTTCCATCAAACGTGCTGAAATTGGAGGCACACTTAACCCTCACGAACTTTTGGGAATATCCAATACAACCTTTGCGGCGCGGCGATTGAAACGTCAGATTGGTACTTTGCATGAAGATGAGCCCATCGAATCATTGTTCTATATCAGTGATCAACTGTCAGAGCAAAAAACGCTTGAGGATGCCATCAAAATCTGTATTGACGATAATGCAGAGGTTGCCGATAGTGCAAGCGTAACGTTGGCGCAGATTCGTCGTGAGCTGCGAGGCGGAGAAGCGCGAATTCGCGAAAAACTGGATTCCATGATTCGATCCTCTACCGTATCCAAGATGCTTCAGGATCAGCTCATCACCATCAGAGGAGACCGTTTTGTTATCCCGGTGAAAGCTGAATATCGTTCATACTTTGGCGGGATTGTGCACGATCAATCTGGTTCGGGTGCGACATTGTTCATTGAGCCGGAATCGATTGTTGCAATGAACAACAAATTACGTGAAACCCGGATTCGGGAAGAACGCGAAATAGAAATTATTTTGCAGAAATTGACGGCACTTGTCAGTGAGCAGGGAGAGTGGCTGTTGTATGATGTCGACTTGCTGGGATCACTTGATTTTATCTTTGCCAAAGCACGTCTGGCTCGTGAACTGAAAGCAACATTGCCTCGCATGAATGACCGCGGGTTCCTGAAGCTCAAGAAAGGCCGTCATCCACTGATTCCGATTGAAAACGTGGTTCCAATTGACATAGAGTTGGGCAATGATTACACATCCATTATCGTGACAGGTCCGAATACGGGTGGTAAAACGGTAACGCTCAAAACAATTGGATTGCTGAGCCTGATGGCCATGTCCGGTTTATTTGTTCCGGCTGAGGATGGCAGTCAGTTATGTGTATTTGATGCGATCTATGCAGACATTGGGGACGAGCAGAGTATCGAGCAGAATCTGAGTACTTTCTCCAGTCATATGACCAACATCATTCGCATTCTGAAAAACATGACACCAAAAAGTTTGGTATTACTCGATGAACTTGGCGCAGGGACAGATCCGGCTGAAGGTTCCGCACTGGCGATCTCCATGCTGGAGCATATGCACCGGACGGGATGTCGCATGGTTGCAACCACTCACTACAGTGAACTGAAAGCATACGCATATGAGCGTAAAGGTGTCATTAATGCCAGCATGGAATTTGACATCAACACACTGAGTCCAACCTATCGCCTTCTGGTGGGTGTACCTGGACGAAGTAATGCATTTGCCATTGCAGAGCGACTGGGACTGCCGGGTTACATTCTCGACTACGCCCGTGGCGAAGTGAAGGAAGAGGATCAACGGATTGAGCACATGATTGCTTCTCTTGAAGAGAACCGTCTTACGGCCGAACAAGAGCGTGAGAAGGCAGAGAGCTTGCGCCAGGATATGGAGAAATTACGCAGTCGTCATCAGACCGAACTGGAGAAGCTGGAACAGCAGCGTGATCGCCGGATTGAAAAAGCAGAAGAAGATGCACGCAGCATTGTGGACAAGGCTCGCGCGGAAGCGGAGAAGATTATAGCAGATCTTCGCCTGTTGGCTATGGAAGAAGGTGCTTCCGTGAAGGAGCACAAACTCATTGCTGCCCGCAAACAGCTGGACGAGGCTGAACCGGAGAAACGCAGAAAAACGGTCAAGAAGACGGCAACAGCGCCGAAGACTCGTGCTATCGGTCCTGGTGATGAAGTGCTTGTCTACAGTTTGAATCAAAAAGGCCATGTTGTAGAGATGGCGGGTAGCAAAGACGCTATGGTACAACTGGGGATTATGAAAATGAAAGTATCCTTGGATGACTTGGAACTGCAGCAATCGGCTCCCGCAGCCAAACCAAAGCAAAAACCGGTAACAGGTATGAAACGTACACGTGATGACAATGTGAAAAGTGAATTGGATCTGCGTGGTACCAACCTGGAAGAAGCCCTGATGGAGACAGACCGGTTCATTGATGAAGCTTTCCTTGCCAACCTGGGCCAAGTTTATATTATTCACGGTAAAGGTACAGGAATTTTACGTTCCGGTATTCAGGATTACCTGCGTAAGCATAAACATATAAAAAGCTACCGGCTGGGCAATTACGGAGAAGGCGGGAACGGTGTGACCGTCGCAGAATTGGAATAGCCGGTCCATGAATCAATGATATTCTGCGACCTTATTCATGAAGGTCGCAGATGGGGAGAGGGGAACGGTGCGTGATAGAAAGCATTGACCAATTGCTGTCTCATCCCTTGGGGATGGTACTCGGTTTTTTCTCGGTAGCGATTATGGAGCTGCTCGTATTTCTGGCTTGCTTCGAACTGGTGACCAAGTATAAATGCTGGACGGAGATCAAGAAGGGCAATGTGGCCGTTGCGATGGCTACAGGAGGCAAGATCTTCGGGATCTGCAACGTATTGCGGTTCTGCATACAAGCGAAATCTTCGGTATATGAAGCCATGACGTGGTCATTCGTAGGGTTTATCCTTCTGCTCATTGCCTACTTTTTGTTCGAATTCCTGACACCCGTGTTCTCCATTGATAAGGAGATCGAATCGGATAACCGAGCTGTCGGATTGATATCCATGATTATTTCAGTCTCGCTGTCGTTTGTTATTGGCGCGAGCATTATCTAGGGGGACCGGTCATGAAGATTTTGATACGGATTTTGTTTGCGGCATCGATCGTGTTTTTTGCCATCGGTGTCATCTATGTAATGAATACATGATTATATGAAAGAGAAAGGTTGATCAATATGGAAACAACAGTATGCCCTTGGTGTCAGACGGAGATTGTATGGGATGAGGAGCTCGGTCCTGAAGAAGAGTGTCCTTATTGCCACAATGAGTTAAAAGGATACCGTACGCTCAACATTAACATCGATGATGAAGAGAACGATGAAGCTGAGGACGACATCTATGATGTAGACGATGTAACGAACGAGAAACAGACTACGGATCTTTCGGATCTGTGGGGGGATGAAGTCGAACTCAAATTGCCGGAGTTGCGAACGTTAACCAAATACGCGGATGAAGGTAATGATCTCATTCAGTATGAACAAGGTGTACAGAAGCAACTTGATCATCAGGAAGAAGTACCAGAGTGCCCGAATTGCCGGGAATTCATGATTCTCGCAGGTACACAAGCTACAACGCAGGATAACTTCACACCAGTTGCTAACGCAGCTTCAGGCGAAGGGTCACTATTGGCATCACCGTTTAAAGTATTGACCTATGTATGCTCGGGATGTTTCCAAGTTCAATACAGTCTGTCTGAGGAAGATCGTCTGCGTCTGATCAAGAACCTGAGTACGCAGGAATAAACATTTCGGCGATTCTAACCAATTTCATAGCAATCCTGAAGATTCATCATGTTTTCCTCTTGCTTGGGGCACGTTAACCCTAAGACCTACCTGTACATAGTTCACTTCAGGTGGATGAAGGAGGAGCAGATGAAGATTACTTTAGGCCGACAATCCATTCTGCTTTTGGGCGTGAATGGATTGTTTGCGTTAGCCGGAGCGCTGTCGGGAACCTTTTTGAATGTGTTTCTGTGGAAAAGCCGTCCGGATTATGCCATGTTGGGGTGGTTCACTCTCAGCCAGCAACTGGCCATTGGACTGACATTCTGGCTTGCTGGCAAATGGGTCAAGGAACACAATAAAATGAGTGCACTACGACTAGGTACTGCGCTGTCCGGTATATTTTATATGATAGTCCTCTGGGCTGGTTCCAAAGCTGTAGACTGGATATGGCCTCTGGGTATGCTACTAGGTTGTTCCTTGGGGTTATTCTGGATTGCATTTAATGTTGTGTATTTTGAAATAACGGATCGGGAAAACAGGGATTTATTCAATGGCTGGGTCGGGTTACTTGGTTCGATGACAGGAATTATAGGTCCATGGTTCTCCGGTCTGATTATTACTCGCATGACAGACAATACAGGATATCGACTCATCTTCACGGTATCACTCGTTATTTATGTCATAGCAGTAGTTTTTAGTTTTTTTCTGAAAAAAAGAAAGGTGAGCGGTACATACCGCTGGTCGGAACCTTGGATACAGCTATCCAAGCGGGATAGTCCCTGGAGGACCTTAGGCCTGGGTTTATTCGCTCAGGGTGCACGTGAAGGTGTCTTTGCCTTCCTGATTGCACTGCTTGTATATTTGGCTACCGCACAGGAGTACAAATTGGGGCAGTTCTCACTCATCACTTCAGCTGTGGCACTAGTAAGTTATTGGGCAGCCGGGAAATGGTTCAAACCACAGTATAGATCAAAAGGCATGTTCATTGGAGCCCTCATTCTGCTTGTTGTGCTTCTTCCTCTTCTCTGGAAAGTGACCTATGGAACGCTGTTAATCATGGGGATTGGGAGTGCTGTTGCGATGCCGTTATATGTATTACCGATGATATCAGCGGGATTCGACATGATGGGCACAAGTGGCGAAAATGTGGAGAAAAGGGTTGAACTTGTCGTTTTGAGAGAGTTATGCCTGATGCTTGGCAGACTATGTGGGTTGGCCATATTTATTGTGACGGTCTTAAATGCTCCGTCTCTACGCATGTTAACCTGGCTTATTATTGTCCTTGGTGCTTCTCCGCTAATTGGATGGATCTTTATGCGCAAGTTATTGAACCGAACGGAAGGACAAGAGCCCTCGGCTTAGCAGGCTTATATAAACAGGGTACAGCGGCGGGAAAAGAGAACTTTCCGTGTGCTGTACCCTGTTTGTAGTTGTATTGATTCAGTTGTTGGTTATACAGGAGATGGTTTATTTGTACGTGTGAGAGAGAACAGATCCATATCAGGGTTTTGTTTGCCAGTAATAGCATCCACAATTAAGGAAGCAGCAATCATGCTGTATACGGTCCCGTTACCTCCATATCCTTCTACAAAATATGAATGCGGATAATCGGGATGTGTACCGATCAGGGGGAGGCCATCATTCGTATTACCAAACACAGCGCCCCAGGCATAATCGACTTCAAGATCATCTAAAGGGAAATAGGAACGGACCTCTTCCAGGAGTGTATCTCCCCGGTGTTTTGAACGTATTTCACGTTGATCCTCTCGAGGTGTTTCTTCATCCAAACCGCCTGCGATGATTCTTCCGTCCGGTGTTGTTCGCATATACAAATATGGGCGAGCTGTCTCCCAAATCATGCTGTGTTCAAACCATTCACTAAGATCAGACAACGGTTTGGTAGCAATCGCGTAGGTCGTTTTCAGATAGGCTCCGCGATCCTTTTTGATGTCCTGTGTCTCGTAACCGGCAGCAAATATGACTTTCTTGGCACGGATTTTACCGTTGGCAGTGTGGCAGACTACACCATCTTCATCGTATTCACAGTGTATCATCTCCGTCTGACCATAGATTCGAGCGCCACGCTTATTGGCGGATTCAAACAAGGCATGAACAAAACGATAGGGGTTCACTTCCGCATCTCCCATGGTGTACAGTGCAGCGGGTTTGCTGAAGGGGAAATGCTGGCTTATTTTGTCGGCATCCCACAGTTCAGCTTCAAAACCATAACGCTTCAAGGTCTGATATTCTTCCTCCAATAGGGCCACATCATCTTCACTGCTCGCAAAACAAAGACTTGTTCGTGGGATAAACCAAGGGTCTGTATCCAGGCTGTCTGCAATTTGAGCAAGTTGTTTCATGGCTTCACGACAAAGCTCATAAAAACGTACGCCTTTTGCTTCACCAAAAGTGTGGATACATGAGGTTAGTGTCTTGTCATTGGTGTATTGTAAAAGACCTGTATTGGCAGAACTGCTGCCGTTGGCAATGTCTCGCTTATCAATCACAACAGTGTTAACACCCTGTTCCGTGAGTAGTTTAGATGTCAATGCGCCCCCCATGCCCCCACCAATGATGAGGCAGTCACAAGAGATGTCTTCTTGCAGAGCAGAATAATTAAATGTTGAATTGAAAGTGGAGGGCCAGAAAGGTGTGCCATAGACCAGATCCATTAGAAACATCTCCTTTATAATTTAAATTTGTATACTTTTGTGTGACCGGGTTAACAATAATTGCGCATAAACTTTATGCCGAGGAGGCCATCGAAACATGCAGAATCATACTATGCAAGCGCTGAGTCCCAAGGAATTGAACTACATTGCGGACTCTATCACCAATGAAGAACTGCTGATTAAGCAGTGTGCAGCCACAGCTTCCATCACACATAATCCACAAATTCAACAAGCTCTGAATCACTATGTTCGCTCACATGAACAACATCTGAACACGCTTGTCAATGCACTGCAGCAACATCAGTCTCTTGCACCGGCGCAAGTCAGTAATTGAAGACAACTCTAACTGTATAGGAGGAAAACGCATGTATTCTCAATCTTTATCATCTAATGGCGCTTTTATGCAGGAGCAGGATCTGCTGAAGTCGATTCTTGCAGATTTAAGACGAACCTCGCGCGAATATACGACTGCGACAACGGAAGCTTCCTGCCCCATGACACGTCGAATGTTCACAGACCTGACAAACGATACCCTAAGATTACAAGGGGAACTGTTCAATCTGATGCAGCAAAACAACATGTATTCTGTCTCGTCCAAGGCACTTCGTCAGGACGTGGACAAGCAAATTCAGTCCGCCCACCAGACCCAACAAAAGTGTCAGCAATTCATTCAGGAAAAGAATACGCAGAACAGTTCATATAGCCAAGCTCCTAATGTGTCTCAGCATCAACCGAATTACGGTAACCCTTATTACATGTAACCTTTGCAAAAGAGGTTTGAAGCACCTAATGTTACAGGACCATACCACCGCTTGCCTGAATTCAGGGCAGGCGGTCTTTTGTCTATGCATCAACGTCAAATTCATGTAATATAAGTATTAATTCATTTTCAGGAACCTGGATGACGCTGGAGGGAAAACCATGAAAGATTTGAACGATCTGCAATTAAAAGTTCTGGATCTGCTGAAGGAAGACGCGAGAAGGACTCCCGCACTGCTGTCGACGCTGCTGGGGGAGTCGGAAGACAAGATCAAGAACGCCGTGGCACAGCTAGAACAAGACCACGTCATCGTGAAATACGCAACCGTCGTGAACTGGAGCAAAATAGATGATGAAAAAGTAACGGCCCTGATTGAAGTGCAGATCACGCCGGAGCGTGGTCGTGGTTTTGAAGGGATTGCCGAACGTATTTATCTCTATCCGCAAGTAAAGTCCGTATATCTCATGTCCGGTGCATACGATCTGCTCGTTGAAGTGGAAGGTGGCAACCTGCGTGAAGTCGCTAATTTTGTGTCGGAGAAACTGTCTCCGATAGACTCTGTACTTTCAACCAAAACGAATTTTATTCTTAAAAAATATAAGCAGGACGGGATTATCTTTGAAGACCATCAGGAAGACAACCGTCTCATGATCTCGCCGTAAAGGAAGATGTGTCATGATAGTGAATGAACAGACAACCGGGAACAACAAGAAAATGACATCTTATCTGGCACCCCTCGTGCAGCAGATACCTCCATCCGGAATTCGTAAATTTTTTGATCTGGTTGGAGACAACAAGGATATTATCACTTTGGGTGTGGGTGAACCTGATTTTGTTACCCCTTGGCATATGCGTGAAGCTTGTGTATACTCGCTGGAAAGAGGTATGACCAGTTACACATCCAACGCAGGTATGCCGAAGTTGAGAGAAGCCATTAGTGAATATCTGGATACTCAGTTTGATACCAAATACGATCCCAAGGATGAGATTATTGTTACGGTGGGTGGCAGTGAAGCGATTGACCTGGCTTTGCGCGCATTAATCGTACCTGGTGACGAGATTCTCATTCCTGAACCTTCGTACGTGGCGTATTCACCAATCGCTTCAATCGGTGGCGGTATACCAGTTGGTGTTGATACCTATGCGAAAGATCAGTTCAAGTTAACGGCCGAAGCACTTGAAGCTGGTATCACACCGAAGTCGAAAGTGGTTATTCTGTGTTATCCGAGTAATCCGACTGGAGCCATCATGACGTATGAAGAGTGGCTGCCTATTGCTGAAGTGATTAAAAAGCATGATCTGATTGTGATCGCGGATGAAATTTACGCTGAATTGACGTATACGCAAAAACATGTTAGTTTTGCAGCTATCCCTGACATGAAGGAGCGGACTATTCTCGTAAGCGGATTTTCGAAGGCTTTTGCAATGACAGGTTGGCGGATCGGTTACATGTGTGGTCATCCTGAGCTTATTGCAGCCATGCTCAAAATCCATCAGTATACGGTAATGTGTGCGCCGGCCATGGGTCAGGTTGCTGCACTTGAGGCGTTGACGAATGGTTTGGGTGAGAAAGATCGGATGGTAGAATCGTATAATCAGCGTAGACGTTTAATTGTGCAGGGCTTCAGAGATATTGGACTTGATTGTCATGAACCTCAGGGAGCATTCTATGCATTCCCGAGCATTCAAAAGACGGGTATGAGTTCAGACCTGTTTGCTGAGCGATTGTTAACGGAGAATAAAGTGGCTGCTGTTCCGGGCAATGTTTTTGGCCCTCAGGGTGAAGGCTTCTTGCGTTGTTCTTATGCTACTTCTGTAACCCAATTAAATGAAGCTTTGGAACGAATCGGAAACTTTGTTTACAAACTGCAAAAAGAGGGTTAATACTAAAGTAGAATCTTTTTACAAATGTGACATTTTTATCATTGGAAAAAAATAACTTTCTTTTACAAAATAATGTGATATAATTTCAATTTGAAATAAGTTTTCATAAATTTGGAAACCATTTTTCCAAGGAGGGGTTAGCTTTGTTTTGTGTTGAATATGATTTACCGACGAATCGTGGGCACTATCTGGCAGAAGGCGATCATGGCGACCGATGGTCGGTGAAACCCGATAACGCATCTTTGCATGACATTTCCTTGGAAGATGAAATTCATATGCTTCGTCGCAAGATGGAACAGATCTTCCTCGAAGAGAAATCATTCACATCCGATATTGTAATTGAAATCAGCAGTTTGCTGGATTTAAAGATTAATGAATATATGAAGGCTAACCCGATTAAAGCAAAATAACGTTTATGCTGGATTGAAACGTTTCATTAATCGAATTAGAAAGTAAAGAAAGGGAGACCTGAGAAGGTCTTCTTTTTTTGTGTGAAAAGGCAGGGTGATCCCCCGATAAGCCAGGTTATTTTTTTGCGTGGAACAATTGTGATATATTGGACATAGGAGACTAAAGGGGGAACTGGAATGAAGAGATTTTGGGGGCTTACTGCAATCATTTCTATCGTTTTTCTGCTTGCTGGTTGTGGAGGTAAAGATGGTTTTTCCATATTCATCATTGATAACCAAGGAAATCCATCTGTAATCTCAGAGCAGTTACAGGCCAATCTGCAACAGAAACTGGGCGAGGAACCCAAGGTAGAAGTGATCACCAGTGCGATGTATGATGTTCAGAAAATTATGGTAGAATATGCGGCTGGAGGACATGATATCTTCATATTGCCTGAAACCGACATGAAACAATACGGAAGTAATGGCTCCAATGTTCCGCTGGATGATACTTTTGATCCCAAGAAGTTTGAACGGGGTGTATTTGAGGGTGGAGTATTGGTAGAGAAGGGTGAAGGAGATGGAGGTTCAGATCTCAAGCAAGAATCACATCTTTACGGCATTCCACTCGAAGATATGAAAATGTTTAAAGATGTAGAATATGCTGCGAGCAATTTGTTCGCTACCATTCCAGTGTCATCTTCTAATGTCGAAGAATCCAAAAAAGTGCTGAAGGCGCTGACAGAGTAAAGAAAATTCAGAATGGCTATGGAAGGAGGGAAGCGGATTGCTGATTACGGTCACAGGCGGCATAGGTAGTGGTAAAACCCGGTTTGCCCTCAAGTACGCAGCCGGGATTAGCCGGGAGGGTGTATATTTATCCACCGGTGATCATGATCCCGTTATTCCCGAATTGCCATCCGCTCATTATCGTGCCATTCATGCCGGGAACGGTCAGCATCTGACAGAGGTGATCACCCAGATTAATCGGGAATCCAATCTGTTTTTGGCGGATCAGCGAATTGTAATTGTAGACAGTCTGACCTCCTGGATGGCTGCCGGTTTCAGGGCAACAAAGGATCTGGATCATCAGCGTTCAGAGACACAGCTTTTGCTTGATGCATTATTGTCTTATCAGGGGAAGTTGCTTGTGATTACCAATGAAATGCATGGCACATTGCATCCTACCGAGGAAGAACGAATATTTACAGCGAGAATGGCTTCGGTTAATCGGATGCTGCAGATACATGCTGAAAAGATGTACTTGCTGGTATCTGGTCTGGCTATCGATCTTAAAAGTCAGGGCATGCGAAATGAAGATGAACGATAGTGAGATGACATAAACGGGTGATATAAAGAAGCCTCCTTAACCACGAATTGGTGGCGAGGAGGCTTTATTTATTAAGCTATTCTTTTTATTTCCGCTTTTTGCTACGTCTGATCCACCAGATGATACATCCGATGAGAATGATGGCCAGAATGACATACACTACAATGGAATAGACGTCCATAAAGTGCAAAATGCTCTCCCATGATGCGCCAAGCGCAGCACCAACGCAGACTAGAATAACATTCCAGATCAATGTACCAATGGTTGTGAAGAGAAGGAATAAACCAAATTTCATATTGGACATGCCTGCGGGAATGGAGATAAGACTACGAACGAGGGGAACCATTCGGCAGAATAATACGGTCCACATGCCATATTTGTCAAACCATGCATCGACACGGTGAATATCCTCTTTTTTGATGCGCAGAACATGTCCCCAGCGTTCCACAATTTTCTCAAGGCGTTCGACGTCAATGAGTAAACCAATACCATACAGGATCACAGCACCAAAGACAGAACCAATAGTTGCGGCGATAATAACTCCTGGAAGAGTGAGACTGGTATAGGTGGTCATAAATCCGCCAAACGGCAAGATGATTTCGGATGGAATCGGGGGAAATACGTTCTCAAGAGCAATAATGAGTGCAATGCCTATGTAGCCGTATTGTTCCATGAAATCGGTTATCCAGTTTTGCATAATCGTCTCCTTTACTTTTGGTTTCCTTTGATTTGTCGTATACTCGGCAGAGCACACCAATTCTTATATACGTGTAAAGCGATAGACGGGTTTCTGAAAAAATGGCATTCCCGTATTCATTATTATATTACCAATTGGAGGGATAACGATGGGCATATATACACGAACAGGTGACGAAGGACAGACTTCGGTCATCGGTGGACGCGTCATCAAGGATGATGACCGAGTTGAGGCTTATGGTACGATTGATGAGTTGAACTGTTTTGTAGGCCAGGCGATCAGCCTTATTGACTCGGCTCAAGGGGAATTTGAAGATCTGCGTGAACACCTGCTGGAAGTTCAGCAGGAACTGTTTGATTGCGGGTCGGATCTGGCCTTTGTGAAGATTAGTGAGACGAAATATAAGGTGAGAGATGAAATGGTCACACGTCTGGAACAATGGATCGACCAGTATGATGCAGAGAATCCAAAAGTGGAACGATTCATTATTCCAGGTGGCAGTCAGCTGTCCTCTGCTCTTCATGTGTGCCGTACTGTATGTCGTCGCGCAGAGCGTCGCACGGTAACACTTGGACAACATACAGATATTAATCCGTCTGTACGACGGTATCTAAACCGACTGTCTGATTACTTCTTCGTGGTTGCACGGACGGCCAACGCGAGACAACAGGTGGCCGATATTGAATATGTGCGGAGCAAAAAAGTCTTCCGCCGCAAAGAATGAGCCAGTATTATTCGCCGATTGTCTACACGGTGACCGAACAAGAAGATGGCTGGCTGCTGAAGACCGTGCTTCAGCGGCGGCTGCTGGTGTCGCGTAAGCTTTTGTCCAAAATTAAGCTGACGGAGCAAGGTGTCATGCTTAATGGAGAGCGCGTGTACATTAGCGTCAAGGTAGCTGCGGGTGATGTCGTTGAAGTTCGGATGGAGCAAGAGGAATCGGATGATATTTTGCCCGAGCCTATTCCATTTACCGTTCTGTATGAAGATGAGCACTTGCTTATTGTCAACAAGGATGCGGGCATCATCGTTCATCCAACACATGGACATTACACGGGGACTTTGGCAAATGGCGTTGTTCATTACTGGAAAACCAAGGGCGAGCGTTTCCGGTTCAGACCGATTCATCGACTTGATCAGGAAACGTCAGGTGTGCTCGCAATAGCCAAGAACCCTTATGTGCATCAGCATGTTTCTGAACAGATGATCGCTGGAACAGTAGACAAGAAATATATTGCACTTGTGCACGGCAGCCCTGTCCCGGAACAAGGGGCAGTAGATGGCCCGATCGATCGCGATCCTGAAGAGCCACACCGCCGAATCGTAACACCTGATGGTTACGCTGCAAGAACGTTGTACACAACCTTAACACGTTGGTCAGGGGGCAGCGCCAGTGCGATAAGCCTCAAACTGGAAAGTGGCAGAACCCATCAGATCAGGGTACATATGACGTCCATCGGCTGCCCGTTGATAGGTGATCGAATGTACAAGACACTACCTGTGCATGATATCGATGAGCAGACCATGGCTGTTCGAGAAGAACGGGATACCTGGATCGAACGCCAAGCATTACACGCTTGTGAATTGACGTTTGAACATCCCATTCTAAAGGAACGCATAACGTTCCAAGCTCCTTTTCCAGCAGATATGGCCGCGCTAGAGAAGCGTTTGAATGATGAGGCAGCTCCCAGGGAGATGCTCTAGGAGAAAGCGCCAAAGCACTTCCCTAAGAAATGACGGCTTTGCCGTAGTTTTGTGCAAAGCCCGTCCTGCTTGTCAGTCAACGCTAGTTGGCTAACTTGTGTGAGGGATGCTTTATGCACCCGAACAACATGCCGTAGGCTAATCTTTATGGTTTAATGTATTGATGCTTACCCATTTCATGTTAAATATTTCAAGAATTCAAATCTCAAAAGCTTTAAGGATACAAAAGCTGTAAGATTTTGATCCGAAAAAATATAGCCGAATGTGAGTTTTTGATCTCATTCGCAAAAGTCAGTAAAATTACATGGCGATGGTATCGATTTGGAGCGACTTTTGGATTTGCGAAGCAAACCAAGGGAAGCGAGAAGTCGATACCGGAGCATTTGGAGGAACACATACCATGAGTAACTTAAAAGTATATCAATATGCCAAATGCGGCACATGCCGCAAAGCTGTAAAATGGCTTGAAGCTCAAGGACATGAGCTGGAGTTAATCCCTATTTTTGACTCACCGCCATCCGAATCTGAACTAACAGAACTCATCCAAAAGAGTGGACTGGAAGTGAAAAAGTTCTTTAATACGAGTGGGGAAGTGTACAAAGAACAACAACTGAAGGACAAACTTCCGGGAATGTCAGCTGATGAACAGATTCGTTTATTGGCTTCCAATGGTCGTCTGATCAAACGTCCGATCGTTACGGATGGAGAAAAGGTGACGGTTGGATTCAAGGAAGAAACGTACGAGCAGGAATGGAATAACGCATAAACGCGCTGAATATCAGCCTTGAATTGTTCAAAATTCAGGGCTTTTTTGGCTGAACGATGGTTGGCGGAACTATGCTATAATGATAGAATTAGTTTCGATATTTTATATGCTAGATTTAGATAGGAGAGAACAAATTCAAGTGAATCAACGTAATGAACCTACTTTGTTGCTGGTAGACGGTATGGCGGTGTTGTTCCGTGCTTTTTATGCGACATCTGCAAGCGGATATATCAGACGTACAAAGGCAGGATTGCCTACCAACGCAGTCTACGGATTTATCCGTTATTTCTGGGATGCGGTTCAGACTTTTGGGCCAAGTCATGTCGTATGTTGTTGGGATATGGGCGGTAAGACGTTCCGCGGTGAAGAATATGCAGCCTACAAAGGCAACCGGGCCGAAGCTCCGGATGACCTGATTCCCCAATTTGCTCTGATTCGTGAAGTCATGGATAGCTTGGGTATTCCGAATATAGGTGCACAAGGATTCGAAGCCGACGATTGTATCGGGACGCTTGCGAAGTATTATACCGAAGAGACAGATATGAATGTTATGGTACTGACGGGTGACCACGACATGTTGCAACTGATCAATGACCGCACAAGTATCATTATTATGAAAAAAGGCCATGGCAACTACATGGTGTACAACCCTGAAACGCTCATGGCAGAGAAACAACTGACACCTCGTCAAGTGATTGATATGAAGGGTCTGATGGGAGATGCCAGCGACAATTATCCCGGAGTACGGGGAATTGGTGAGAAAACAGCGTTGAAGCTTGTACAGGAATACGGCTCCATTGAAGGGATTCTGAGCAACATGGATAAACTGACCCCTTCGGTGCGTAACAAGATTGAGAATGATCTGGACATGCTTCATCTGTCCCGCAAACTGGCAGAGATTCATTGTGCTGTTCCGGTTGCCTGTGCGCTGGATATCTGTGAATTGCGTCTTGATCCGGATATGGTGATGGACAAGTTTGAACAACTTGAGATGAAGAGCCTTGGCTCTTGGATGGGAGTGGCAATAGGGTGAGCAACATGAAGAACGTACGAACAGGCAAAAAGTGGTGGACAGGGGCTATGGCCCTCGTCCTGGCCTTGCCCGTAATTCTTTCGGGAGCAGTAAGTGCACCACAGACAGTGGATGCCAAAGCAGCAATTAGCACCAAAGTACAGAAAGTAAAAGCAGCAGGACGTAATTTTACCGTACAGACCGTTTCGATTCCAAAGGGAACACCGGTTACCGTGGGACTCGCGAAGAAGCAAGTTGGCCAGACGGCAACATTGCCATCGATTGTGAAAGCCTATGGTGCGCAAGCAGCCATTAACGGAGCATTTTTTGAAGCATATAACGGAGCACCAGATCCATACGGTATGTTAATAGCAAATGGTAAGGTCATACATATTGGAAGATACGGAACATCCATCGGATTTAAGGAAGACGGCTCGGCGATCATGGATTCACTTCAGGTGAGTTTGACAGGTAAAGTAACGGATACAAAAGGTAAATCACGGAGTTGGTATGCAACCTTTATTAATCGAACACCTTCAGCGAACGCAAGCATTACGATGCTGTATACGCCTGAACGAGGTGCCACAGTTGGATTCAAAGGTGGCACTGCGGTTGTCATGGAGAAAGGTATCGTGACCAAAAAAGTGCCCAATACAAATGTAGCGATTCCTAAGAATGGCTCGGTACTGGTTTTCACAGGTAATCAGAAGTCTTCTTCGGACCGTTTCACCGTTGGTTCGACCGTAGAAATGAATTATAAGTATACGAACGCAGCAGGCAAAGAGATCCCTTGGCAAGATGTAGTGACTGCTGTTGGGGCAGGACCCCGTCTGGTAAAAGACGGCAAGGTAGCTGTCAATCCGACGAGCGAAGGTTTCAAGGATGCCAAGATTCTTAATGCTTCCGGAGCCAGAAGTGGTATTGCGATCATGGCGGACGGTTCTGTTATGCTGGCTACCGTTTCCGGAGCAACAATCAAGGAGTGGGCAGCGGTGATGCAGAAGCTTGGTGCCAAACAGGCCATGAATCTGGATGGCGGTGCTTCCTCGGGTATGTATGCCGGTGGCAAAATGCTGACTTCTCCAGGCCGGCTCTTGAGTAATACACTCGTATTTGGCGGCTCCGTGCGTTAAAAGAAAGTGATTATGGGAGGTATGACGCAAATGACACTCACATCTGATCGAAAGCCAGGGAAGGGCAATACAGCTGTTCTGGCCATTAATGTAGGACTGCCGCAACCGCTCCCTGGGCAGAAGCGTGAAGTGCTGAGCGGCATTGTGAAACATCCTGTATCCGACGCGGTTTTCCTGTCATTCACTGGAATGACAGGGGACGCGCAGGCGGATCTGGTGCATCATGGCGGCCCTGACAAAGCCGTTTGTGTATACGATTACAGTCGTTATCCGGCGCTGGAACAACTGATGGATCGCAAGCTGGATTGGGGAGCTTGTGGAGAAAATCTGACGGTTGAAGGCTGTGCCGAAGAAGACGTACGGATTGGTGATGTGTACGAGTTGGGCGAAGCCACAGTGCAGGTCAGTCAGCCCAGACAACCTTGCTTCAAGCTGGGTGCGAGGTATGACTATAAGGAGCTGCCTGTTTATTTTCAGGAGACTGGATATACCGGCTTTTACTTTCGTGTACTGCAAGAAGGTGAGGTAAGGCCTTTATCGATATTTCGACGGATCAGCACCGATCCAGCCTCAATGACGGTTCTTGAAGCCAATCGAATCATGCATCAGGGGAAAGAAAATGTCGAAGGTATTCAGGCGTTGCTGGCCATTCCTGCGCTGTCAGACAGCTGGAGGCAAACGTTAATGAAACGATTGTCCAAGCTGGAGAACAAGTAGCGGGGTAATTATCGTGTCATCAAGTAAAGCAATTCGAAATCCTTTTTAAACTAACTTGGGAGTGTGACTAACATGACGATCTTAGGCGCAATTGAAGCAGGCGGAACCAAATTTGTATGTGGTATTGGCACAGAAAACGGAGAAGTTCTGGAACGCGTAAGTTTTCCAACAACAACACCGGAAGAGACCATGGCTCAAGTGATTTCATTTTTTGAAGGCAAAGGCATTGAAGCTCTGGGTGTAGGTTCATTCGGTCCGATTGATCCGATTGAAGGAAGCCCAACATATGGCTATATCACAACAACACCTAAACCACATTGGGGACAGTATAACGTGATTGGCAAGCTCAAGGAGCATTTTGATGTGCCGATGACATTTGATACGGATGTGAATGGTGCGGCACTTGGAGAAGCAACCTGGGGCGCTGCACAAGGTCTTGAGAGCTGTCTGTATATCACTGTGGGTACAGGTATTGGTGCAGGCGCTGTGGTTGGCGGTAAAATGGTCCATGGATTGTCACATCCAGAGATGGGACATATCATTGTACGCAGACATCCGGAGGATACATACGAGGGTTTCTGTCCGTATCATGGTGACTGCCTCGAAGGCCTTGCAGCAGGACCGGCCATTAACAAACGTTGGGAGCAACCGGCTTATGAACTGCCTGCAGATCATAAAGCTTGGGAGATCGAAGCACATTACCTGGCACACGCCCTGATGAACTATGTTCTGATTCTCTCTCCGCAGAAAATTGTCATGGGTGGCGGAGTAATGAAGCAGGAGCACTTGTTCTCGATGGTTCGTAGCAAACTGCAGGAGTTGCTGGCTGGATACGTTCAGCATCCGGCACTTCAATCCGACATTGACCAGTATGTTGTTTCACCAGGACTTGGTGACAATGCGGGTCTGTGTGGTTCACTGGCGCTTGCCAAGTTGGCATTGAATAAGTAGGTCATTAAGGGATTGACGAATTTTACCATTGTGGTATGATATGGGCAACAGCATAGTACGGTTAATGAGGAAGCACCTCTCTTGCATGCATTTTGCAGGAGGGGTGTTTTTTTGTGCTGCCTGTAGGTAGCATCTCTAACTCGTATAAGCTGAATATTCAAAGGGAGGGAACGAAAATGGAAGTCATTTTCATGAACAGATTGTCCAGAATGTCAGATCAGAATGCAGAGTATGCACAGTTATGGATTGGGGAAGAGGAAGATAGTTGGCAGCTGGGATGGAGTCGCTATGAGGAAGGAGAGCGTGAGGACAGCATCTGGTATGAGGGGACTTCTTGGGAGGAGCTGCTTCATATTTACCGTCATCAGCTTGCCATACAGATGAGTGAGGGATACCGACCGCAGTTGCAGGGGTTATTTCATGAGAATGATGATCTGAAGTCACGCAGTTATGGTGGACAGCGGCTCCATTGTTACAGTGAGTTATACGGCAATGAACAATTATATACGGATCTGTGCACATGGCGCAGGAAGAGAGCTGTGTCTGACCGGAAGGCACCGTATTTTATTGCAACAAATCGTCTGCTGCGTTTGATCAGTGCCTTTGTTCCGCAATCGCTGGATGAACTGATGCAACTGCCGGGCGTAGGAGAGAGCAAAGCAACTGAGTATGGTACGGAATGGATGGAGATTACAAACGGGTTGGAACGTTCAACGACATTCCCGCTGGACTGGGTATACACGGCGCTGAAGGAAGAAGAGTATGAGAGTTGGTTATACAAGCAGAGAGAGCAGAAGTACAAGCAGGAACTTGATAAGTTCACCACGCGTAAGCAGGTGCTTGAAGGCATGAAGGAAGGGTATACGTTAGAGGAGATTGTTAATCGATCCGGATTATCCCGACGCGAGTTGGTTGAGCTGTTAGAGGCACTGGATCACGAAGGTTATGACACCGATTGTCTTCTTGATGTGGAGCTGGCAGTGATGCCAGAGAACGAACAAGAGGCCGTATGGAGTGCGTATGAGGAGCTGGGAGATACGTTCCTGAAGCCAGTATTACATAAGGTGTATGGAGGAGAGAAACCCGATGGAGGAAGTCTGGAGCAGGTCTATGAAAGACTGCGCATGATTCGAATCCGCTTCCGTCGGCACGCAGAGACAGAGAAGAATGTTGGTTAATAATCAGAAATGAAAAAAGACGAGGCGTTTCTCCCGGAGGAACGCTTCGTCTTTGTTATTTCATACGAGTTCATACCCAGTCTTTCTTGCGGAAAATGAAGAACATGCTCAGGCCCAGGGTAACCATTAGGCCAATCACAACAAAATAGCTGTATTTCCAGTTAAGCTCGGGCATATTCGTAAAGTTCATACCGTATATACCGGTAATGACCGTCAGCGGCATGAAGACCGTGGTAATGGCGGTAAATACACGCATGATTTCATTCGCCCGGTTCGCAATACTGGATTGGTAGGCTTCTCGCAAGTTGCCCATCAGGTCGCGATAAGTCTCAAAGGTTTCAGATATTTTTACAGCATTCTCATAGATGTCACTGAAATACTTTTGCAGTTGATCATCGATGAGACGCAGATCTTTTTTATTCAAGGTGTTAATAACCTCTTTCTGAGGTCCAAGGACTTTTTTCAGCCACAGAATCTCACTGCGTAGCCCGATGATTTCATTCAGATGTGACTTTTTGGTGTGCATCAGAATGTCTTCCTCAAGCTTCTCGATCCGTGCTTCAATTCGGTCACCTACGGTGAAATAATTATCAACAATCAAGTCAACCAGCAAATACAGCAGACGATCCGGTGTACTGATTTCCTGTTCCCACAGGATGGGTTTCAGTGTGCGCAATTCGCTGACCTTGTGCTTGGTAACACTAATAATGAAATGTCTGCCGAGGAATAAGTTGACCGCACGTAGAAATATCTCTTCATCATCAAAACGGATGCTATTAATCACAATAAAATAATGGTTCTCATAAATTTCAATCTTCGGACGTTGTTCTTCGTCACTAAGACAGTCTTCCACAGCCAGATCATGCATCAAGAACAGCGGCTGAAGTACCGCCAAATCGTCTATGTCTGCATCAATCCAGTAAAATCCTTCCGCTGGTGGAGTCAGCGCCTGCTGAATGTCGTCCACCGGAATAAATACACCGTTGTTTACCAACCGGATTTTCATCGTTAATCTACTCCTTCTGCACCCGCCAACTTGGCGGATATTATCATTATGGGCGCAAAAAGAACAAATCAGCCGGTCGGCAGCGGAGCCTGGAGATCAGGGCTGCGTTCACTATATAATCAAACGGAAGTCACGTCCCGCTGCCGGCATGCTGATGTTAATTCTTTATGCAGTTTGTCGGAATTCGGCTGCCAGTCAGGCCTCGGGTCGCCATCCATTTAATATGTCACCTCTCACATAAGGGTTTATAACACCTTGTTTAGTATACCGCTGGTACAAGGTGCTTTCAAGCGCAAAAATGTGTCTATTTCGCGCCCTGAGGCAGTGTATGACAACGGATGATGAACGGTTCCGATCTGGGAAGCAGACATCGAACTGCAACTTGACGTGAGGGCATTAATGTAATAAAGTAGACGGTGAACCATATTTAATTACAATCTAATACAGCGAAATCTTATCAAGAGTAGGTGGAGGGACTGGCCCGATGAAACCCGGCAACCGGCGGTATACCGCACGGTGCTAATTCTTGCAGCGACTAAGTGTCAGGTGGCACTGTTGTAACTGAGAGATGAGAGAGGCGCATATCTTTTTTACATATGACCTTTCTCGAAATCCGAGGAAGGTCTTTGTTATATGCCCCGACTTCTCAGCAGTGATTTTCGCTAAGGAACTTGAGGTTGTTTGTAACGTTGGATGAAAGAGCAATTCAATGTTTTTACAAGCTCAAGGCAGTCTATAACTGTATTGATGTGAAGACATCAAGCCAAGGGTGGCTGCATCTATCTATGCACAAGGAGGAGTTAGACTTACTATGCCAATCAAAATACCCGATACTCTACCAGCAAAAGAAGTACTTGAAGGAGAGAATATCTTCGTCATGGATGAAACTTCTGCATATCAGCAGGATATTCGTCCACTCCGTATCGCTATATTAAACCTGATGCCCACAAAGGAAACGACCGAAACACAATTGCTTCGTCTGGTGGGAAACACGCCTATTCAGGTGGATGTCGTTCTTGTACATCCCAAATCCCATACGTCGAAGAATACGTCTCAAGAGTATTTGGATCTGTTCTATAAAACCTTTGATGAGATTGAGCACCGTCGTTTCGATGGAATGATCATTACGGGTGCCCCGGTGGAACAGATGGATTTCGAAGACGTGAACTATTGGAATGAAATCCAGGAGATCTTCGAATGGACCAAAACCAATGTGACTTCAACCCTCCACATATGTTGGGCTTCTCAGGCAGGTTTATACCATCATTTTGACGTACCCAAGGTTGCACTTGATGAAAAGTGTTTTGGCGTTTTCCCACATACCATCAATAAACCACATGTTCCGTTGTTGCGTGGATTCGATGAAGTATTCAACGTTCCACATTCCCGTCATACGGAAGTGAGACGCGAAGATATTGAAAAGAATGAGAATTTAGAGATTTTGGCTGAATCCGAGGAAGCGGGGATCTTCCTGGTTGCTACCAAAGACGGCAAACAGATTTTTGCCACAGGACATGCCGAGTATGACCCGTTCTCATTAAAGTGGGAGTATGACCGGGATGCAGCCAAAGGGTTGGATATCGCATTGCCTAGGCATTATTATCCGAATGACGACCCTTCCCGTGTGCCACCAGCTACTTGGCGCGCTCATGCCAACTTATTATTCTCTAACTGGCTCAATTACTATGTGTATCAAGAAACACCTTACGATATTGGCCCGCAAATCTAATCGAGATTACAGGAGGATGCAGCAATGGAAGACAACAAGTTGAAAATCGAAAGCCGCTTAGCACAAATTGGGTCCATCAATGAACCGGTAACAGGCGCCATTAACTTTCCGATCTATCAATCCACTGCGTTTCGCCACCCGAAGCTTGGACAAAGCACGGGGTTTGATTATATTCGTACGACTAATCCAACCCGTAAAGTATTGGAAGAAGCCGCCGCAGCGCTGGAGTCCGGTGATGCAGGGTTTGCCTGTAGCTCGGGAATGGCCGCGCTACAAACGATCTTCGCCATGTTTGGTCAAGGGGATCATTTGATTGTATCGCTGGATCTGTATGGTGGAACCTATCGTCTGCTGGAACGTATTCTGTCCCGTTTCGGCGTAACTGCAAGTTATGTGGACACGAATGACCTGGCAGCACTGGAGAAGGTTCGTCAACCGAATACCAAAGCTGTATTTATTGAGACACCAACCAACCCACTGATGATGATCACCGATGTGGAAGCCGTTGCTTCCTGGGCGAAAAGTTACAACCTGTTGACCATTGTTGACAACACGTTGTTGACTCCATTTTTCCAACGTCCGATTGAACTGGGTGCTGATATCATCATTCATAGCGCTACCAAATATCTGGGCGGACACAATGATGTGCTGGCCGGACTAATTATTACCAAAGGTGAGGTGTTATCTGCAGAGATGGCGTTCCTGCATAATTCCATTGGAGCAGTATTATCTCCAAGTGACTCCTACCAGTTGATGAAAGGTATGAAAACGCTGGCTCTTCGCATGGAACGTCATGAGCACAATGCACTTACTATTGCCAAATACTTGCTTGAGCACCCAGCGGTGGTTGAAGTGTATCATCCAGGACTATCCGATCATCCAGGGTATGAGATACAGAATAAACAATCCACGGGTAACACCGGTATCTTCTCTTTCAAAGTGAAGGATGCACGTTATGTTGAACCATTACTTCGTCATATCAAACTCATTGCTTTTGCCGAAAGTCTCGGCGGAGTTGAATCACTCATGACTTATCCGGCAGTACAAACGCATGCGGATATTCCGCTTGAAATTCGTGAAGCCGTAGGTGTGGATGACCGTCTGCTCCGGTTCTCTGTAGGCATTGAACATGCGGATGATCTGATTGCAGATCTCGGCAATGCTCTGACAGCTGCACAACAGGAAGTGGAAGGAGGCGTGCACTCATGAGTGAGTCCAACAACAAGCCCAATTCCGAGTTGAAATTTGATACCAAATTGCTCCATTTTGGTGATGAGATTGACAAAACGACTGGAGCCTCCAGTGTACCGATCTACCAAGCATCAACATTCCATCATTTTGATATCTTCAATCCGCCTCAACATGATTACAGTCGTTCGGGTAATCCGACACGTCAGGCTTTGGAAGATTACATCACATTGCTGGAGGGCGGCGCACGAGGCTTTGCCTATTCTTCGGGGATGGCTGCGATCTCAAGCGTGTTCATGATGTTCTCCGCAGGGGACCACATGATTGTAACGGAAGACGTATATGGAGGTACGTATCGTTTGCTTACTTCCATATTAAGCCGTATGCAGATCGAGACAACCTTTGTAGACATGACCAATATAGATGAAGTGAAAGCGGCACTCAAGCCAAACACCAAGGCAGTTTATATGGAAACACCGTCCAACCCTACACTGCGAATTACGGATATCGCTGCCGTAACTGACTGGTCGAAGGAACATGACCTGATCACGATTCTGGATAACACCTTTATGACACCTTACTATCAGCGTCCAATTGAGCTTGGTGTGGACATCGTCGTACATAGTGCTACGAAGTTTCTCGGAGGTCACAGTGATGTACTTGCAGGGTTAGCTGTTGCTCGCACGGAATCACTTGGCGTACAACTGAAACAGCTGCAAAATGGACTTGGAACTGTACTCGGGGCACAAGAATCCTGGCTTTTGATGCGCGGGATGAAAACCTTGGGGGCTCGCATGGCTCATAGTGAACGGAGCACAGCCAAACTGGCGGCATGGCTTAATGAGCGCAGTGATATTACCGCTGTCTTTTATCCTGGACTGGAGGATCATCCGGGCCGTGAGGCACATGAGCGCCAGTCCACAGGATATGGAGCTGTCGTTTCTTTTGACGTCGGTTCAGGTGATCGTGCAAAAGCAGTTCTTAACCGGGTGAAGCTACCTATTGTTGCTGTAAGCTTGGGAGCTGTGGAGAGTATTCTGTCCTACCCAGCGATGATGTCTCATGCGGCAATGCCGGCTGAGGTTCGCCGTGACCGTGGCATTACAGATGGATTGCTGCGCTTCTCCGTAGGTCTGGAAGATATCGAAGATCTGATTGTAGATTTGGAGCAAGCACTTCAGGAATCCTAACAAAAATGGATGCCCGAATACGCCGATGTGTATCACTTAAGTTCGAACTAATTCTTTTCCATATGTAAAAATTTTTACTTATTTTTAAAGCACCTGTACATAAGGTGCTTTTTTTCACATGTAACCTGTGTTACGATATGTGGAGTACAGAAATACGATGTTGCCACCAGAACTTGCTTCTCTTGAACAAGTTGGGACGGATCGTTATATAATTTCTCTTCATGAGGGAGGCTTTTTTACGATGAGTACGGTAGACCGTATCTTAGATAAAGCCCTTCGGGGCGAACGTTTGGACTTGGAAGACACGATTGAGCTATTTGAATCGAATGAAGTGGACAAAATCGGGGCAGCTGCTAATGTCATTATGAAACGCATGCACCCTGAACCATACAGAACATTTGTAATTGGGCGTAACGTCAACTACACAAACGTGTGTGATGTGTACTGCCGTTTTTGTGCTTTCTACCGCAGACCTGGTTCGGATGAAGGTTATGTGCTTCCGGACGAAGTTATTTTCCAGAAGATTCAGGAAACGGAAGATGTGAATGGTACCGAGATTTTGATGCAAGGTGGAACGAATCCAAACTTGCCTTTCAGCTATTATACAGACCTGTTGAAAGCCATCAAAGAGCGTTTCCCAAACATCACGATGCACTCTTTCTCCCCAGCGGAGATTATGAAAATGGTTGAAGTATCCGATGGCCTTACATTGGAAGAAGTTGTTCGTGCCATTCACGAAGCTGGACTGGATTCCTTGCCTGGCGGTGGCGCTGAAATTCTGGATGACCGCACACGTCGGAAAATTAGCCGCTTGAAAGGTTCATGGCGCGATTGGATGGACGTTATGCAAACTGCACACCGCATCGGTATGAACACCACGGCAACGATGGTTATCGGACTTGGTGAATCGATGGAAGAGCGTGCATTACACTTGCTCCGTGTACGTGAAGCTCAGGACGAATGTATTGCGAACAAGTATGACTCCGAAGGTTTCCTGGCGTTTATTCCTTGGACTTTCCAGCCGGATAATACAAACCTCAAGCTGGAGCGTCAGACTCCGGAAGAGTACTTGAAGACTGTAGCCATCAGCCGCCTGGTACTTGATAATATCAAGAACATTCAATCCTCTTGGGTAACGATGGGTCCTGAGATCGGTAAGAAGTCGCTTGAATTTGGCTGTAATGACTTCGGTAGCACGATGATTGAAGAGAACGTTGTATCTGCTGCTGGTGCAACATATAAAGTTAACATTGAATCCATTCTCCGTTTGATTCGGGAGTCCGGTTATATCCCGGCACAACGTAACACCCGATACGAGATTGTGCGCATGTTCGACGAAGAAAATGCCGTACATGAAGATTTCGTAATGCAGAACTAATTCTAATTAATTCAATACTACTCTTTATAAACTTTGATCGTTAGATAAGTATTTATGAAGCCAAGCCCGCTGACTACTCCGTTTGGAGAGACGGCGGGCTTTTTGATTTCTTTCTGTGGTTCGAGGTCATCAAACAGTACATGTTACGCAATTGGCGATATTTTATATTGAAATTGAACTGTTACAATGAAAGGGAACTTGTGTAGACAGACACGCTGGAAGGGGTAAAACCGATGAAGAGAAGAATACTTGGCAAGACGGAACTGGACGTACCTGTATTGAGTTTTGGAGCATCCTCACTCGGTTCTGTATTTCGTGACATTGACCGGGACGAAGGGATTCGCACTGTACATGCGGCTGTAGATGCGGGGATGAATTACATAGACGTTTCGCCTTATTACGGGCTGACAAAGGCGGAGACAGTGTTGGGTGAAGCCATCCGCAGCTTGCCGCGCAGTTCATATATGTTATCAACCAAAGCCGGAAGGTATGGGGAAAATGAGTTTGATTTTTCACGTCAGCGGATTCTGGATAGCGTGCAAGAGAGCCTGGATCGACTGCATACAGACTATATCGACATTCTGTTCCTGCATGATATTGAATTTGTGCCAGCAGAGATCATCGTAGAAGAAGCCTTTCCAACGTTGCTGCGTCTGAAAGAGCAGGGAGTTATACGACATGCGGGCATTTGTGGATTGCCCTTACCATTGTTTGAGAAGGTTCTGCCACAGATCGATGCGGATGCGATCATCTCGTATTGTCATTATTCATTGAATGATACCTCATTATTATCGTTATTGCCCCTGTTGGAAAAAAAAGAAATTGGCCTCGTCAATGCTTCGCCTCTTTCTATGGGCTTGTTGAGTACCCGAGGGGCTCCTGCCTGGCATCCGGCAGATGATCGGGTGAAAGAGCTCTGCCTAAAGGCTGCCCGCTTCTGTGCAGAACAAGGCAGTGACATTACCAAGTTGGCCGTGCAATTCTCCACGTCGAATGAACGAATTCCGACAACACTGGTGAGCAGTGCCAGCCAGCGCAATATCCTCAATAATGCAGCCTGGATAGAGGAACCGATGGATCAGAGCCTGCTGGATGAAGTGCTGCGCATTCTGGCTCCATTGCATAACGAGACATGGTCAAGCGGAAGACCTGAATATAATACGAAGCCAAGCAACACGACAGCAGAAGCATCCAAGGGGGAACTACGATGAGAGCCATTGTATGTGAAGAAATAGATCAATTAAAGCTCCAGGACCTGCCTCAACCGGAACGAGCAGAAGGAGAGGCGTTGGTTGCCATTCGGCGGATTGGGATCTGTGGAACGGATCTGCATGCGTACAAAGGCAACCAGCCATTCTTTACCTATCCTCGTGTTCTGGGCCATGAACTGGCGGCTGTTATTGAAGAAATCGGTCCGAACGAGGCTGGGTTACAGCCTGGGGATCAGGTAAGTATTATTCCGTATCTGCACTGCGGTCAATGTATTGCATGTCGCAGTGGAAAAACCAATTGTTGTGCGTCCATGCAAGTCATGGGTGTGCACGTAGACGGAGGCATGAGAGAAAAAATCAGCGTGCCTGTCTCACATCTGCTCTCAGCAGAAGGTTTGACGCTGGATGAGACGGCAATGGTAGAACCATTAAGCATTGGAGCCCATGCCGTCAGAAGAGCAGGAATTAAACCTGGTGAGCATGTGGTTGTGATTGGAGCTGGCCCCATTGGATTGGGTGTGATGGCATTCGCCAAACAGGCTGGAGCGCGTGTTATTGCCGTTGATCGTAATCTGGACAGGCTGGAGCTTAGCCGGACTTGGGCTGGAGCGGATGACCTAGTACAGGCCAATGAACATACTGTACAACAAGTGGCTGAAATTACGGGAGGCGACTATGCTACAGCTGTCTTCGATGCAACAGGTAACGTGAATTCCATGAATGAGGCCATTCAATATGTGGCGCATAGTGGTCAACTCATTTTTGTTGGACTGGTGAAAGCGGATATTACCTTTCATGACCCCGAATTTCACAAGCGGGAGATGAGTATCCTGGGCAGTCGAAACGCAACCCGTGAAGATTTTGAACAGGTCCTGTCGACCTTGCGTCAAAAGAAACTAAGTATGGATGGGTACATCACACACCGAGTGGAATTTAATGAGCTACCTACGGCAATAGACCAATGGCTTTTGCCAGATTCACATGTAGTCAAAGCCATCGTTGAACTATAATAACAATTAATTATAATAACAGAAAAAAACGCTCTCTGACCTTGGTGGACAATACTGTCCATCCATAGGGTAAGAGAGCGTTTTTTATTTTTCCGGATTCGTTACAATACCCGCATGTGGATCAATGTGACGCACAATGGACTTTAACCAGATCATCTCCAGCACATGTACCTCATAATAAAGTGCACCCGGGATTTGCCTGATCCATCCTTCCGCCATCGCGAGTTGTGTTGAGTCAGAAGTGGCTTCCAGAATTCCAGGTTCACGGCGTAGCCGTTTGCGTACAGCTTTTTCAACTTGAGAGCTTTGTGTAGTCAAAATGCATACTTTGCGTTTGGAAGAGAAGCCCCTGAACGCAATGTACACCATTTCATAAGCAATAAGATAGGCGATTACGGAATACATCGCTTGGTCCCAGCCAAAGACAACACCAGCGGCTGTCAGTATCAACAAGTTAAGCAGCATGATTATTTTTTCGATAAGCATCCGTTTTCCGCTAAATACACGTTCAGGTGGGCGGGAAGACGGATCACCGATTTCCAGCGTATCCAGTGTCCCGCCATACCGTACGACGAGCCCAATTCCGAGTCCGAGGCATAATCCGCCAAACATGGCGGCAGCCAGCGGATGCTCTACAAGTGGCGGCATGGGATGAAGCACAATGGCACCGATCGAAAAGACAACCAGACCTAGAACAGTAACCAGTACAAATTTCTTCTGCACAATCTTGTAAGACAGAAATATAAACGGCACATTGAATAAAAATAGGAACAATCCAATCCTCATTTCGGTCCAGTGGGCGAAGAGTGAGGAAATGCCTGTAATGCCTCCAATAATAATTTTATTGGGGTGTAAGAACAATTCAAGTCCCACGGAGGCCAGAATTCCGCCCGCAATAACGAGAAACAGGTTTAACCAGCGGCGGGTAGACGATATCCTGGTCTTGGCGGTGTTTGGCACCGGATTAGCCGATATCAGAGGTGCTTTCATAGGTCATCCTCCTTAGTGCGGCTTTCGAGCCATTCTCCCTGGGTTAGTCACAGAAAGATCGGCGTAAGAGCCGCGAAGTACGTTAGTATGTCTGTTCTGTACAGACATAGGTGTTATCCTTCTTTCTGCAGCACCTTTGGTTCTTCTTTCTTTTTCCGAGGATCTTTGAACTTGAATATTTTATCCAATAAACGGAATACATGTTTGGACTCTTTGGTTAATAAAGGACCCAGAATGGCCAGAATTAGGACGTACAGCGCGGCAAATGGTTGAATCATTGGCAACAGTCCCCCGGCTTTACCCATGTTGGCCAAGATGATGGAAAACTCACCCCGTGACACAATGGTTAATCCAATATTCGCCGATGCTTTGGGTGAAAGTCCTGCACTGCGCCCGGCCAGCATACCCGCCAGGAAGTTACCGAACAATGTAATAACAACTGCAATCAGAGCTAACCATACGGCATCGCCACCCAAGGACAACGGATCAATGGACAATCCAAAGCTGAAGAAGAAGATGGCTCCGAAGAAGTCACGGAACGGTAGAATCAAGTGCTCAATCCGTTTTGCGTGTTCTGTTTCAGCAAGCACCAGACCAACCAGTAATGCACCAATCGCTTCGGCAACATGAATGGTTTCAGAGAAACCAGCTACCAGGAACAAGGCTCCAAATACAACGAGAGAGAATAGTTCATTCGATCGAATTTTAAGCAATTTGTTTAGTAGCGGTGTTGCTTTGCGTCCAAGGATAATCACGATAAGCATGAATCCGAGGGCAATAAGTGCGGACATGATGACGCCTCCGATGGAGGATGAATCACTAAGCACAAGTCCGGACAAGATCGAGATATATACAGCGAGGAATACATCTTCGAACATAATAATACCCAATATCATCTCTGTTTCCGGATTGGCCGTTCGTTTCAAATCGACGAGTACCTTGGCCACAATGGCACTGGAAGAGATGGTAGTTATACCTGCGATAATAAGTGCTTCTGCAACTGGGAAACCGGACACAAAACCGAATATTAATCCCAGCGTAAAGTTAATGCCGATGTAGATCGAGCCGCCTACTGCAATGGAGCGACCCGATTTAATTAAACGACCTACCGAGAATTCAAGTCCAAGGTAGAAGAGAAGGAACAGGATACCGATCCGACCCATAAATTCAATAAAAGGCTGACTCTCAATAAAACGGAAGTCCAGATGCCAGATTTTCATGGCATGTGGCCCAACGGCCATCCCGATCAGAATATAAAATGGAACGACCGAAAATCTTAGTTTTGCCGATAAAAGGCCGGCTGCTGCAATGAGCACAAGGGCCAGACCTACTTCGAATATCAAATGATCCATCTATTTACCCCCTTCCAGTCAGGAGGAGGGATTTAAACAGTTTCTGCTGATTGCGTTCGCCAACGGCTACCACCGTGGATTCTGCACTGATAACTACCTCCGGACCTGGGCTGATATGTTTTTTGTGATTTTTCTCTACAACGGCGATAACCGTTGCCCCAGAGTTTTGACGTACGTCCAATTCACCGATGGATTTACCGATACTTCCGAAGGATGGTTCGATTTTGTACCACTCGATAATCAGGTCGTCAAACGTTACTTCAATATTTTCAAGCTGTTTTGGCTTGTAAGTTAATCCGCCAACAATAGCAGCGATCTGACGTGCTTCGTAATCGTCAAGTGTGATCATCGAGATGCTTTGATCGGGATCATCATACTCGAAGTGGTACATTTCCCGGCGACCGTCATCGTGAATAATAATGACAATTTTATCACCGCTGCTTGTTTCAATCTGAAATTTTTTGCCGATTCCCGGCAAGTCTGTTTCGCGTACATCCATGGATTGTTGCCTCCTTATAATTAGGGGCTGGCCACAGAAGACAGGCTTATTTCCCGAAAATGATTAATCTGCTGCTCAAGGGAACATCAAAAGATGCGGGTAAACAGAGCCAGAAATTCCTGACACAGCCATATGATTTGAATTTGTCGGTGTGGGTACAACAAAAATAGGTACTGTCATAAACATGGGTTTATCTAACGTGTGCTAAAAGGGTTATAAGTTATGCACAAGCGCACCGTCTTTCATTACAGAGGTGTCTTCATGCAAAAGCAACCTGTAAATACGTCGTAACGGCTAGTGAAGAGCGTTCACGTATTTTGGTGCTATAGGGGTGAGGGATACATACATGCTGGTAAACTTAATAGGTAGCAGAAATAATCTGCGTTTAAACAGACAATACCACGGTTTAAAGGACAGACCCGTTGTAGGGATTCGCAGCATCAATAACAATGCGAGGACAAGAAAGACAGGCTTATTATGCGTAACCGCAATCAGCTTGGACATAACTTGTGGATATTTGCGAATGACAGGTTTCTGCTGGGATTCGGGTATTTGCAACAGCACTTCCTTGTTGGAAGTTGCTTCTACAGACACCCCAACGGCAGATTCGGACTGCATCGGAATAGGGAAGCACAAGGCTTGGAAAACGCACAAAATGATAATGATAGTGTAGTGGAGTATTCTAGGTTGTTGTCTCATTTTGGCTTCCCTCCTTTCCCGTGAAATATACTGTTATTAAAATAATAACACATTTTTGTCTTAACTCCAAACCTCTTTATAATATACTGAGAAATCATGACACGCTTTCCATCAATCCGCTTCGTATATCCCCATCGGCCTTGCCATATACTTTGAACAGGAAGGAAAGGAGTGATTCTTGTGGAACTGTTTGCTGTATGGACCGATGTATCGGGGCAAGAGGAAGCGGATCAATTTTATCGTTGTGTCAAGGAAAAAACCAAAGGTTTACATATAAGTAAAAGAGGATTTCGGCTCACCTTCAAACATAATGATGGAAGAGCAACCTGGGTGTGCAGAGGGAATGAGAATCACGAAGACTTCCAGCAATGGCTTCCCCGGATCAGTGATCTGCTCTCCCTTGGACTCGCCGACTTCATTATGGAGACACAAGAACGGAGCATGGTGGAGGATATGATCGCCAAGGCGTGTTCTGTCATGGATGAGCATGAGGTGGAAAAGGTCAATCGAATCTGCATGCCACTTCTATTAAATGGTGATCTGGATCAGCCCGGACTTCGAGAGCGCCGTCGTACTACGTTAGCCAGTGGACTACGGCAGGACCTGGAGGATGTTCACTTTTTTCACCTTGAAGGCATTATCAACTTCCGCATACGGCCATATAAGCAGGAGCTTCAGGAATTAGTGGAGTATGCGCTGGATGAGTTCTGGATGGATCGGCAGTATGAAGAGTTTATGGGGCTGTTAAAATATTTTGTGTTTTTTCAAGAAGCCAAAGTACCTCTGGTTCATCTTGTACACAAGGGAATGCATGAATTTCAGGTCCTGGATGCTGGGCTTAATCTGTTACCCGTGCAAAAGGATGAACAGGTCGTTGTGGAAATGCCGGGTCTGGAACTGGAGATGGATATTGAAGATATGATTGTAAGTACACTCATCTCGATCTCTCCTGAGAAGGTCATGCTCCATACACGCACCCCGGATCTGCCAATCATCTCGACCATATGCCAGATCTTTGAAGACAAAGTGCAAATATGTCATCATTGCCCGGAATGCGAAGTGCTGCGCTCAGGATTGTTGACAGGTCTTGACGCAAGTGATCTCGGCAATTATAATAACTGTTGATCCATGAATTTTTCATGTGAACCATTGAACCAAAAGCGTTGACAAAGACAACAACCACACGCAAGATCGGTGCAGAGAGAGGAACCTAGGCTGAAATTTCCTCCGGATATCACGTATGGTTTACCCCTTTGTAGCTGCAATTTTGAAAGTGGAGTTAGAATATCGCCTTTATTGGGGATTATCCGCGAGTAAGGATCTGCCGGGTCATGCCCGTTATCGTCATGCCAATGAGGGCTGTATTTCCGAATATGGATGAATCAGCTGAATTAGGGTGGAACCACGAGTATATATCACTCGTCCCTTTGCCGGGACGGGTGTTTTTTGCGTTCCTTTGCAAAATGACTGGAATAGCAATAGATAATCAGTCCATAAATATCTGGACACAAAGGTTACATTAACAGGAGGAATGAGACAAATGGCAGTGAACATTAAATTACCGGATGGTTCGGTACGTGAGTACGCGGATGGAAGCAGCATTGAGGACGTAGCCGCTTCAATTAGCAGCGGATTGCGCAAAAATGCCGTAGCCGGCAAGCTGGATGGTATCGTGGTGGACTTGTCCACAACACTTCATGAGGGAGCATTGGTGGAGATCGTAACTCTGGATTCACCAGAAGGACTTGAAGTGATGCGTCATAGTACAGCTCACTTGATGGCTCAAGCAGTGAAACGTTTATATGGTAACAAAGAGGTACGACTCGGTATCGGCCCTGTCATTGAAGATGGTTTCTACTATGATATGGACCTCGAACATGCGCTCAATCCTGAAGATCTGCAAAAGATCGAGAAGGAAATGGAACGTATTGTGAATGAGAACTTGCCAATTGTACGTAAGGAAGTTAGCCGCGAGGACGCGATCAAAACGTTCGAAGAAGTGGGCGATCCTTACAAACTTGAGTTGATTCGTGATTTGCCAGCGGACAGCGTGATTACGATTTATGAGCAAGGTGAATTCTTCGACTTGTGTCGTGGCCCTCACGTACCATCAACTAGCAAAATCAAAGTGTTCAAACTGATGAATGTCGCGGGTGCTTACTGGCGTGGAGATAGCAAAAACAAAATGCTTCAACGTATCTATGGTACGGCTTTTGTGAAAAAAGCACAGCTGGACGAGCATTTGCACTTCCTCGAAGAAGCTAAAAAACGGGATCACCGTAAGTTGGGTAAAGAGCTGGAAATGTTCACATTCTCCCAACTGGTCGGTCAAGGCTTGCCAATCTGGTTGCCTAACGGTGCGAAGCTGCGCCGTACTCTGGAGCGTTATATTGTGGATCTGGAAGAAAGCCTGGGATACCAGCATGTATACACACCAGTTCTGGGTAACGTGGAATTGTACAAAACATCTGGACACTGGGAGCACTACCAGGAAGATATGTTCCCGAAAATGGTAATGGACAACGAGGAACTTGTTCTCCGTCCAATGAACTGTCCTCACCATATGATGGTGTACAAGTCCAGCATGCACAGCTACCGTGATCTGCCAATCCGTATTGCAGAGCTTGGTATGATGCACCGTTATGAAATGTCGGGGGCATTAACAGGTCTGCATCGTGTACGTGCAATGACACTGAACGACTCACACATTTTTGCACGGCCGGATCAGATCAAAGAAGAGTTCGCTCGTGTTATCGAGTTGATTCAAACAGTCTATAAGGATTTCGGTATTAACGAATACCGTTTCCGTCTGTCCTATCGTGATCCGCAGGATACCGAGAAATACTTCCAGAACGACGAGATGTGGGAGATGTCCCAACGCATGCTGCGTGAAGTTGTGGAAGAACTTGACCTTCCATTCTATGAAGCTGAAGGTGAAGCGGCGTTCTACGGTCCGAAGCTGGATGTGCAGATCAAAACAGCTCTGGGCAAAGAAGAGACATTGTCTACAGTTCAACTGGACTTCCTGTTGCCTGAGCGCTTTGAACTTGAATATGTGGGAGATGACGGACAGAAACATCGTCCAGTCGTTATTCACCGCGGTGTAATTAGTACAATGGAACGTTTCACAGCATTCTTGCTGGAGAACTTTGCAGGAGCTTTCCCATTGTGGTTGTCTCCGGTACAGGCAAAAGTGATCCCGGTATCCGGAAACTTCGACGATTATGCGCGTGAAGTGGAAGCGAAACTGAAACGTGCGGGAATCTCTGCTGAAGCCGATCTGCGGAACGAGAAGCTTGGATATAAAATCCGTGAGGCACAGCTTGAGAAAATGCCTTATATGTTTGTTGTTGGTGAGAATGAGCGTAATGCAGAAGCCGTATCCGTGCGTAAGCGTGGAGAAGGCGATCTGGGCATGAAACCGGTCGATGAAATTATCGCTCAATTGAAAGAAGAAATTGCAACACGTTTGGTATAAATGAACAAATGATCTATCAGATAACCAGTGCATAAGTTGCGCTGATCACTCTGCATAACGCCTGAATGACATGGGATTGACCTATGTTATTCAGGCGTTTTTTCGTAGTGTTTGCAGTAAAAAGTATAGATTAATTGCTTTTTGGAAAACCTTTGCAGTGAGGGGGAGGTTATACAATGAAAAAGCAATTCTCAATTCAAAAGAAACATATACAGGGTTTATTGGTTGGCTGTGTGATGTTCGCCGGGATGATGATTAACCTGAATCAGGCGGATGCCTATACATTTGAAGAGGAAAGTACAGTACTGCATGTCGAGAGTCAGAGCAGCGGCAGTGAAGGTCCGAAAATTGAAACATCGAGCAAGTCTGATCAAGAATTTCCGGAACAGGTTAGCCATCAATACAGCGACGAGGCCCAGCTGACGACCATGGTGTATATGGCTTTATTGTGGTCACCGCAACCGATGGTCATTCCAAGGCCTGAGCTTCCTGAGAAACAAGTGGCAGATCCGTCTATGCCGGTGCTTGCTCCGCGTTCAGAACAAATCCTGGGTACACAAAAGGTTACAGCAACGGGATATACGGCAGGTGTGGAGTCTACAGGAAAAGGACCCAAACATCCTCAATACGGAATTACGTATTCTGGTGTAAAAGTACGTCGTGATAAAGAAACAGTTTCCACGATTGCAGCTGATCCGAAGTTGTTCCCAATGGGTTCCATTCTGTATATTCCAGGCTATGGTTACGGAATTGTTGCAGATACGGGTTCAGCGATCAAAGGTAATAAAATCGATCTGTATTTCCCGACAACCAAGCAAGTGTACAAAGAGTGGGGCAAAAAGGATGTGGAGGTACAGGTGATCAGGCAAGGCGCTGGAAAGTGTACAGAAAAGATGCTCAGCGAGTTGGCCGATGCAATCGATGTGTACAAATCTGTACCTGATTCGTGGTTGGACAAGGCCATTTAATTTCACATGTTGAACATGAATAACTGAAGTGCTCTCTTCACATAATACTGACTGGGGACGAACCCCGCGGTGTAGCAATGCATCGTAAATATGAAGAGAGAGGTGATTCGTTGTGGCTAAAAAATCACAAGGGTACCAAACGCCAAACGAGAAGTACAATGCAGAGTTTGGAGAAGAGAATGCAGCAGCAAAAGTGAAGCAATCCGCTCAAAACAAAGTACAAGATAATTTCCAAACACCTGATGAAAAATACAATGCCGAGTTCGGTGTAGAAAACACAGGCCAAACTGGCCAAGGTCAAGGCAAAGCATCAAAATACAAAAAATAATTGAAGATTCATTAATCAAATGAAGATTCAGCACCCTGGAGCTGCAGCTCCGGGGTGTTTTACATATGCGAAGTTTTTTACATTAATCTCCTCCCATCTCAGTCTCGAGACCGAGATGAATTCCACCTGCCGCCGCTGTTCTCATTGTCTTGTCTGAGTTACACTGATTACATAATACAGACAAAGGAGACATGAGCGATGAAACGATCGACGCGTGACCGCTGGTGGGTTGGCATACCTCTTATTGCTATTGGTGCGATGATCTTGTTCAGACAATTGGGATATGACATTGATGTAGGATATATTTTCAGAACATATTGGCCGTTATTTCTAATCTGGTGGGGGGTCAAAGGAATCTCCGAGATTCGTCGCAACGGGGGTTACGCCTTTATAGGACCGGTAATTGTACTGGCAATTGGTGGTTACTTTCTTGCCCGTAACCTGGGATGGATTGATTACTCCATGGGGGAGTTCATTCGTTATCTGATCCCGGTTATGCTGATTGGCGGAGGATTGTTCGTACTGATCGGGCCACGACGTCGTGATCGGAAACATCATGACAAGATGCAGCCACCTCCAGCACCTGAGCAACCTTATAAACCGTTGGCTCCGGAGGATCTGGAGATGCCGTCATCGTTTGACGAACAGTTCGAGAAAACATTTGGCAAACCAAAACAGGAACAGAAGAACGATGCACATGGCCCTCATTTCACAGGATCAACGGATTCATCATCACAAGGGCATCAATATAAGAAGAAACATCAATCGTATAACTCTAACGATACCGGATACGGAGAACATTATGATGATGGCTACGGAAATGGTTATGGGGATTATGGCAGTGGCAATACCATTAATAAATCGGCGTTCATCGGTGATCTGTACATGGGGCAGGAAGTGTTCTCGTTGAAACCAATGAACATCTCGGCTTTTATCGGAGATACTGTAATTGATTTGACGAAGGCACAGATTCCTTATGGGGAGACGAAGATTGTCATTTCTTCATTTATAGGGGATGTGAAAGTATTTGTTCCGGAAGATATGGATCTGGGTGTGACGGTGACGACAAATTCCTTCATTGGAGATATGTCACTGTTGAACCAGAAACGCGGCGGATTCCTGAGTAGTGCCCAGGCTGAAACTGCCCATTACCATGAAGCAAGCAAAAAAGTACGGATTATTGTAAGTGTGTTTATCGGAGACGTCAAAGTGAATAAGGTGGGTTAATGCATGATTCGAACAATTCTCAAGGCCAATAAATGGGAACTGATGATGTATTTTGCGCTAACTGGTCTGATTACGCTGGGCGGATTCTATCTATTGTATGGAGAGGTGTTGATGGGGGCTGGTCGTCAGCGGGCATGGACCTATGTTGCTGTTGTTGTGCTGGCCACCGTTATCACCGGATATATCGCTGCATTACGACTCCAACGCAAGATCGACCTGCTAGATCTCAACATGTTGAAAGTATCCAAGGGTAATCTGGCGGTGCGCATGCCTGAAGCGGATGACGCTTCGTTTGGTCGTGTCTATCAGGAGTTCAATGTCATGATGGATTCGATTGAGAAAAAGATGAGACTGCTTCAGCGCCTCGGTGAGCAGGAAGTCATTGAGAAGGAGCAAGCCTCGGAGCGGGCTGTGCTTGAAGAGCGCAAACGAATGGCAAGGGACCTCCATGACACGGTTAGCCAGCAGCTGTTTGCCATGCATATGTCGGCTTCGTCCTTACCGCGACTGCTGGAGATGAATCCGGAACATGGCGGTAAAGTACTGGACCAGTTGATCCAGATGTCACATATTGCACAGCGTCAGATGCGAGGATTGATTGCCCAACTTCGACCGGTGGAGCTGGAAGGGCGTGACCTCACCGCAGCACTGGATAGCTGGTTTCCTGATTATTGCAGGCAGAATGGTCTTAAAGGTGTGAAAGAGCTGGAACTGGATGGCGGAATCTCGGATGCCATTGAGCACCAGCTGTTTCTTGTTATTCAGGAGGCGGTTGCCAATGTTGTGAAGCATGCAGAAGCGGGAGTGGTTAGTCTGTCCATACGGGAGAGTGAACATCAGATCAGCATGAGCATCAGCGATGATGGTCAGGGATTTTTACAGCAAGCGGAGCGTCCGGGTTCATACGGGTTATCTACCATGCGTGAACGGGCGGAGAAGCTTGGGGGGCAAGTTCAGATTATATCGAAACCGGGAGCGGGAACGACGGTACGGGTATTGATCCCGAAATTCCCGAACGTTCCTGAGTGAACCAGAGGGGGAGACGCAATGAGTGGTAAAGTAAACGTGATGATTGTGGATGACCATGATATGGTGCGCATGGGCTTGAAAACATATCTGATGCTGGAACCTACTTTTCATGTGATGGGAGAAGCGGGCCATGGGCAGGATGCGCTTGATCAGTTACGTAAGTTAAATGATAGTGAAATGCCGGACCTGATCCTGATGGATCTGATGATGCCTGTAATGAATGGCGCTGAAGCAACAAAAGCCATCATGACTGAATTTCCAGGGATGAAAATTGTGATGCTCACCAGTTTCCTGGAGGATGATCTGGTTGTGCAAGCGATTGAAGCGGGTGCGGTAAGTTATGTACTGAAGACAGTCTCTGCTGAAGAACTGATCTATGCTCTGCAAGGGGCATATAGAGGCATGCCTGTTATGACAGGTGATGTTTCGCAGGCGTTAACCCGGGGAATCAGACAACGTACAGCGAGAGAGAGTGAATCGGGTCTGACTGAACGGGAGAAGGAAGTGCTGCTGCTTATTGCAGAGGGAAAGACCAACAAAGACATTGGAGAAGAATTACATATCAGTATCAAAACCGTCAAAACACATGTAAGTAACCTGCTGATGAAATGTGAGATGGACGATCGTACACAGTTGGCCATCTATGCTCATCGTCAGGGATGGGTGAAAACAAAAGGGTAAAATGCTGTCGTGACGGGGAAAAGAGTCTATTCTTATGTGCTTTTATCTCCTTTTTAATTGTTTTTAAGGTACGGTTAAGGTTTAAAGTACAAAATAAGGACAGTTAAAGAATATCTCTTGGGAATAAGAGATTGGGAGGTAGAGAGGCATGGACGAACGCAACTATAGATCGAACCGTCAAGACGAGGAAAACGAAACCAAACAAACGGAGAATCGCAATTCTTCCGGAACGGACGAATCCTCCTATTATTATTCTTATGGACCTTTTCAGTCCGTGAATCAGGAAGATACAGCAAATCACATGGGAAGCACTAATCAGCGTGAAGAAGGAAATGTAGAGATTACAAAACCTGATCCGGTGAGACCCGTACCTACTTACTATAATAGTGAACCATCCGAACAAGCGAAAAGATCATCAGCAGGCGGCGGAAACGGCTCAGGTAACGGTGGAGATCAAGGGAATGGCGGCAAAGGCAACTGGAACTATAATAACCGCAAGCCACGTTCTTCCGTAAGATCACTTCTATTTTCCTTTATTGCCGGGATGCTGGTCATCACCGTTCTCATGTACACAGCTGATAGAACAAACATGTTCACACCGGAGACGGCACTTACGAACACAGACAATCAAAGTTCAGGACAGGAAGCGTCTACAAACACAGGCGGAGGCAACAATGTCACAGCGTCGTTACTGCCAACAGGCAAAGAAGATGTGTCTTCCGTAGTAACAAGTACAAGTCCGGCTGTCGTCAAAATCGAAACACTCGCGAAGCAGTCCTCACGTACAGGATTGGGTCAGGGTGGATCAAATACAAGTGATCCGCTGTACCAATACTTCTTTGGTAATGGGGGCGGAACGGAAGGCAATCAAGGCCAAAGCCAGCAACCACAAAGCGGTAATCAGCTTGTGCCTATGGGCATTGGTTCCGGGTTCATTTTTGACAAAGAAGGATATATCCTGACGAACCAACACGTTGTTCAGGGTGCAGATGTAATCCAGGTAACCCTGGAGAACAACAGCAAGCCTTATGAGGCTAAATTGCTGGGAAGCAGCTTTGATCTGGATTTGGCTGTATTGAAAATTGAGAAAAACAGTGGTGACGATGCGTTCCCTGTAGCTCCACTGGGTGATTCCAACAGTACTCAAGTCGGTGAATGGCTTGTAGCTATTGGTAATCCTGAAGGATTCGAACACACGGTTACAGCAGGTGTACTGAGTGCCAAAGAACGTACGATCAGCATTCCAGATGAAGAAACAGGAAAAACACGTGAGTACAGCCATTTGTTGCAAACAGATGCTTCGATTAATCCGGGTAACTCCGGTGGTCCGTTGCTTAACCTGAATGGGGAAGTTATCGGAATGAACGTTGCAGTAAGCGCAGATGCACAGGGAATTGGTTTTGCAATCCCGTCGAGCGTCATCTCTGAAGCCGTTAAATATCTTAAAGAGAACAAAGAAGTTCCCAAAGAGCCAGTACCCTTTATCGGTGCGTCTCTGATGGCTCTCACGCCTGAAGTTGCTAAACAAATGGGAACAGACGTTACCGAAGGTTCAGTTGTAGCCAGCACGATCTTCCAATCACCGGCTTACCAAGCAGATCTTCGTGCATATGACATCATCACAGGTGCCAATGGTACGCCGTACGCGACAAGTCAAGATCTGATTGATTTTATCAAGAAACAGGAAATCGGTAGTGAAGTTACACTGAACGTGGTGCGTGATGGTAAAAAGATGGATTTGAAAATCAAAATCGGCAACAAAAATGATTTTGATACTTCACAAACAACAGATACACAACAGCAGCAACCATAAATATCGGGCAAGGATTAACACAACGGAAGGGTTTGAAGGCCCTTCCGTTTTTTTGCCCTGATGAAGCAGGGTTACAATGGACCAGGACGGATTGGAGACGCCTACTTGAAGATGCAGATTGTGCTTCTGCCTGTTACAATGGGATAAAACGTTAGGATAAAGGAGAAAGACCACCATGCGCTCAACTATTTTGATTGTGGATGATGACGAAAAAATTGTATCCATGCTCCGCCGGGGGCTGGCTTTTGAAGGATATGAGGTACAGACGGCTTCCAATGGAGCCGAAGGCCTCAGCAAACTGATGGACAAGGAGCCGGACATCGTTGTGCTGGATGTGATGATGCCGCAGATTGACGGATTTGAGGTATGTCGCAGATTGAGAGAAGCAGGCAGCAAAGTGCCTGTGCTGATGCTTACGGCCAAGGATGAAGTACAGAGCCGGGTGACCGGACTGGACACAGGAGCCGATGACTACCTTGTAAAACCTTTTGCGCTGGAAGAATTATTGGCACGTGTCCGTGCATTGCTACGCCGCAAGTCAGATAGTGCGGGTACGCCGGACAACCGCTTAATGTATGAAGATATCATTTTGGACAATGACTCACGTGAAGTATTGCGAGATGGGCAGCGTCTGGAGCTGACTGCCAAAGAATTCGAACTGTTGAATCTGTTCATGCAAAATCCAAGACGGGTACTGTCCCGTGATCTGATTATGGATAAAATCTGGGGTTATGATTACAGCGGTGAGTCTAACGTGCTTGAAGTATACATTGCCATGCTCAGACAGAAGACTGAAGAATACGGTGGCAAACGTCTAATCCAGACCATCCGGGGAGCCGGTTATATTCTGAGAGGTGACTCCTGACATGTCCATTCGGTTAAGACTAACCGCATGGTATTCTGGTATTCTGGCCGCCGTGCTTATTTTTTGGGGCGTTGTCATCTATGCCTTTGTTTATTTTAATTCCTATCAGGAAGTCGAACAGCAATTAAAGGTGAAAAGTGCCCGGATTACGGATCAAATTGGTGTAAATCCTCTTTCGCAGTCGTTGGATCTGGACCCATTTACAGAGAGCCAGCTTCAGGAGGCACAAATTTACATTCAACTCTGGGATTATCAGAGTCGCTCAGGCATAATTTCCGGCAATATGAAAAAACTGGAGATTCAGTTTCCGGTATTAAAAGCCAATGAAATTCTTGAAAAGCGAGGCATATCCAAGATATATGTGGATGGTACACCGTTTCTGGTGAATCAGCTTCCCCTTTCTCTTCAGGGAACCAATGAAGTACGTGGGATTCTTCAGGTTGGTGCGAATGTAAGTTCACAGGAGCGCTTGCTGGAAGCGTTGCTTAATATTTTGGTTTTTGGCTGGCTGGTAGCGATGGCATTGGCTATTACCTCAGGTCTCGTCTTGGCTCGCAAGTCGATGCGTCCACTCGTGACTGTCATTGATGCCGCCAATCAGATTCAATCTGGAGATGACTTAAGTGTACGTATTCAATATGCTGGGCCGAAGGATGAGATCGGACGTCTGATTGAAACGGTGAATAATATGCTTGAACGTACAGAATTGTCATTCCGTGGTTTGGAGGAGACGAATGCTGCCCAGCGCCGCTTTGTATCCGATGCATCACATGAACTGCGTACGCCGCTGACCACCATTCGCGGGAACGTGGACTTCTTGAAGAAGCTGTGGGATCAGGAAGGAAGCGACCGACCGAATCTGGATGAGGAGACTGTCAAACAAATGTCGCTGGAAGCCATTGAAGATATGGCGGACGAGGGAAAACGTATGAGCAGGCTGATCAGCGACATGTTATCGCTGGCGAGAGCGGATACGGGTCAGAAAATTGAACTGAATCCGATCCCGCTGCAGATACTCGTACAGGAAGTAGCACGCAGAGCACAATTTCTGGATCGTCAGGCAGACTGGCTTCCAGGAGATTTTTCCACCCTGAACGGCATTTATGTGAACGGTAGCAAGGACTATCTGCAACAGATGTTGTTTATTTTCATCGAAAATGCGTTTAAATACACACCTGAAGGCTCTGTGACGCTGGATGCCGTATTATACAAGGGCCAGGTGGGACTACGCATTAGCGACACCGGTATTGGGATGGATCGGGACGAAGTGCCGTTCATCTTTGATCGTTTCTATCGGGCAGATGAATCCCGCGGGGCTACACCGGGCATAGGTCTGGGACTTTCGATTGCGAAGTGGATTATTGAGGAACACCATGGATCGGTTGAGGTTGTGACCAGACGTGGAGAAGGAACCACCTTTATTATCTGGTTGCCGGTTGTCTTTGCTCCGCCTATCGAATAAAGGTATAATAGACAGGACTGCAATTACATCGGCAACGTTGCCGAGAAAGAAAGCGGGTGGCAACCAAGTGGAAGTACTACGAATTTCGCCGCGGGGATATTGTTACGGCGTTGTGGATGCGATGGTGCTCGCGCGTCAAGCGGCACGCAATCTGGATTTACCACGACCTATTTATATATTGGGTATGATTGTGCATAACCAACATGTGACGGATTCCTTTGAAGATGAAGGTATTATTACATTGGATGGTCCGAACCGGATGGATATTTTGAGCCAAGTGGAGAGTGGCACAATTATTTTCACAGCTCATGGTGTATCTCCTGAAGTGCGCAAGTTGGCACGGGACAAAGGATTGACAACAGTGGATGCAACATGCCCTGATGTCACCAAGACACATGATCTCATTCGGGAGAAGACGGCAGAGGGTTATCAGATCATCTATATCGGCAAAAAGAATCACCCTGAACCAGAAGGTGCCGTTGGTGTTGCACCAGAACTCGTTCATCTGATCGAGAAGGAAGAAGAGATCGAAGAGCTGAACGTATCTCCAGGCAAAATCCTTATTACAAATCAGACAACGATGAGCCAGTGGGATATCAAACACATTATGAGCCGTCTGCTGGAGAAGTTTCCGGGCGCAGAGATTCATAATGAGATTTGCCTTGCAACTCAGGTTCGTCAGGAAGCTGTTGCGGAACAGGCAGGTCAATCGGACCTGGTTATCGTGGTGGGTGATCCTCGTAGCAATAACTCTAACCGTCTGGCACAAGTGTCGGAGGAGATTGCGGGTGTTACGGCCTACCGTGTATCTGATGTTTCCGAGATTCAGCAAGAATGGCTGAAAGGTGTAAATAAGGTGGCGGTTACTTCGGGTGCATCAACACCAACACCGATCACGAAAGAAGTCATCCTTTACCTGGAACAGTATGAACATGACAAGCCGGAGACGTGGGAGATCAAACGTACCGTGAACATGAGCAAACTGTTGCCTCCAGTTAGAGAAAAAACACGTACACCTTAGGAAATGTAAAAGCAAGTCTAAGTGTATGTGAATTAAAAACGAGATGTGAATGAGAAGAATCCTGTTATGCAGATCCGAATGTCGGAGCCTGTGGAGCAGGATTCTTTTTTTGTATATGGATAAGGAATGTGTACCTTGACGCAATCAGATAACTATGGTATATTCACTTTAACGGATAAAAGCTTAAAAGCGAACAAGCGTTTAAGCGCGACAGAGTTTTTATATTTAATCAGACGCACGTTAAGGAAATTATTGTGCTCTCATACAAGGAAGGATGGGAATTAATATGATCGTTATTGCAGGCAAAGCTACACCGGAGGAACAGATTCAGGATATCGTTGCAGTTATTGAAAAAGAAGGGCTTCAGGTGCATATCTCTCGCGGAGAGGATCGTACTATCATTGGTTTGATTGGTAAAGTTGAACCTAAAATGCAAGAGCATCTTCGCCAAATGAAAGGTGTCGAGAATGTCGTTAAAATCTCGAAGTCTTACAAATTGGCAAGTCGCGACTTCCATCCGGAAGATACGGTGATCTCCATCAAAGGTGTAGATATCGGCGGAAAAGAACTTGTTGTCATGGGCGGACCATGTGCGGTTGAATCCGCTGCACAGATTGATGAGATTGCAGGGCTTGTGAAAGCTGCTGGTGGGCAAGTGTTACGTGGTGGTGCATTTAAGCCTCGTACGGGTCCTTACAGCTTCCAGGGAACGGGTGTAGAAGGATTGATCATGATGGCGGAAGCAGGCAAGAAACATGATCTGCTGACCATTACAGAAGTCATGACACCTGAGTATGTGGATATTTGCGCCGAGTACGCAGATATTCTGCAAGTAGGTACACGTAACATGCAGAACTTTGACCTGCTCCGCAAATTGGGCGAGTGTGGCAAACCCGTATTGTTGAAACGTGGTTTCAGTGCGACATACGATGAATTGTTGAATGCGGCTGAATACATTCTTGCGGGTGGTAACCCAAATGTTATGCTGTGTGAACGTGGTATTCGTACGTTTGAATCCTACACACGGAATACGTTGGATCTGTCAGCGATCCCTGTTCTGCAGTCTCTGAGCCATTTGCCGGTTATTTCCGATCCGAGCCATGGTACTGGACGACGTGAACTGGTGGAACCGATGACAAAAGCTTCTGTTGCTGCAGGTGCCAATGGCCTGATCATTGAAATGCATACCGATCCGGATAACTCCATGACAGGAGATGGTGTGCAATCCTTGTTCCCTGACCAATTCGCCAACCTGTTGCAGGATCTGGAGAAACTGGCACCAATCGTGGGTAAATCATTCAGCACAGCCAAACAACCGGCAGAATTTTTCCCGGCACGTGTAGGCGTGTAATAAGAATTTCATAGTCAAGGTCTGGATCATCATCCGGGCATCTCCTCTGATCTCGTTCATTGCAACGGAATCAGATAGATGCTCGGTTTTTTGCATATTTTGCAGTTTTGAACGTATTTATTAATCAATAGTGATAAGAAACATTTATGATGTGAAGTTTTTCCCATGATTTAGGTTAAAATAGAGGGCGCTTTACCGCATTAAACCAGTTAAATGTATATAAATCTAGTTGTTATATGAATTTATGTTATTTATAAAGTGTGAGTATATCTAACATCCCTTCAAAAAATACCTTACATAAGTATTGACGATGTCATGTTTTAAAATTTATAATGACGACAGAAAAAAATTCGAATTTAGACATTTTCTTAGTGGGGTTGTTTAATGTTCGGAATATTTGGGAGGACGAATACATGTCGGTTGAAAACGTATTGAAATCAATTCAAGAGAACAACATCGAGTGGGTAGATTTTCGTTTTGTAGATTTAGCTGGTCGTGCACATCACATCTCGTTGCCAGCTTCGGCTGTTGATGCAGACACGTTCGTAAATGGAGTAGCTTTTGACGGTTCTTCTATCCAAGGTTTCCGCGGAATTGAAGAGTCCGATATGGTTATGATGCCAGACCCTGAAGCGACTTATGTCGATCCGTTCACTGCACACCCTACATTGAATGTTATGTGTGATATCTTCACTCCGGATGGCGAGCGTTATGAGCGTGACCCACGCAGCATCGCTGTTAAAGCAGAAGCTTTCCTGCAAGAAAGCGGCGTAGGTACAACAGCATTCTTCGCACCTGAATCCGAGTTCTTCATCTTCGACGATGTTCGTTATGAGAGCGGCACGAACAGCTCTTCCTACTTCGTAGATTCAGAAGAAGCTTCATGGAACACTAACCGTCAGGAAGAAGGCGGAAACTTGGGCTTCAAAGTTCGTACTAAAGGCGGATATGTTCCAGTAGCACCAGTGGATACACAACAAGATATTCGTAGCGAAATGTGTCGCCTTTTGGAAGAAGCTGGCCTGTCAATCGAGCGTCATCACCATGAAGTGGCGACAGCGGGTCAAGCCGAAATCAACTTCCGTTTTGATACACTGAAGAAAACAGCAGATAACCTGCTTGCATACAAATACATCGTGCACAACACTGCACGTCAATATGGCAAAGTAGCAACATTCATGCCAAAACCATTGTTCGGTGATAATGGTAGCGGAATGCACGTTCACCAATCCATCTTTGATGGCGATTCCCCATTGTTCTATGACAAAGCGGGATATGCTAACCTGAGTGAAATGGCTCTGCACTACATCGGAGGTATCCTGTACCATGCTCCGGCACTGATCGCTTTGACTAACCCTAGTACGAACTCGTTCAAACGTCTCGTACCTGGTTACGAAGCACCAGTAAACCTGGTTTACTCCAAAGGTAACCGTTCCGCAGCAGTTCGGATTCCGGTTGCAGCTGTGACACCGAAGGGTTGTCGTATCGAGTTCCGTACACCAGACTCCACAGCTAACCCTTACCTGGCATTCTCCGCAATGCTGATGGCGGGTCTGGACGGAATCAAACGTAAGATCAATCCAACTGAGCTTGGATATGGTCCGCTCGACAAAAACATCTATGACCTGTCTGATGCAGACAAAGAAAACATCCGCAGTGTGCCAGCTTCCCTGGAAGAAGCACTTGATGCTCTGGCAGCTGATAACGAGTTCTTGACTGAAGGCGGCGTATTCACGAAAGACTTCCTTGATAACTACATCAACCTCAAACGTGATGAAGCGAAAGCAGTAGCGATCCGCATTCATCCGCACGAGTACAGCCTCTACTTCGACTGCTAATCGGTCGGGGTCGGAACAGTTCTTCTTCCAACTTAAAGCCTCCGGGACACGCTCTCGGAGGCTTTTCCTTGAATTAAACAATGTAGTGCTTTAACTTTGCAGGGTGATAAAGGAATTTGATGACCTATATTCAACACTTCAGTGCATATTACCCTTGAAGCAGATAGAGAATACTGATATCATAGCGATAATATTTACTTTGAGTGCATTTTGCACAAATCCATAGAGCGACTTTCAATAAGTAAGATATAGATCAAAATGATTCAATTTGTCTATACGTTGGTTGGATCAGGATGCTTCTTCCTGTCCACCTCTTATACCCGTGAGCGAATCTAATCGAATTGTGCAAAATGCTGTTTGTATGTCAGAGTTACGGATGGAAAGGGCGGGGGATTTTGTGACAAAAAGAGCGTATAACTTTAATGCAGGACCTGCGGCGTTACCACTTGAGGTACTGGAGCGTGCACAGGCGGAATTTGTAGATTTTCGTAATACAGGCATGTCGATTATGGAGATGTCTCACCGTGGAGCGGTGTATGAGTCTGTACATAATGAAGCTCAGGAGCGCTTGTTGTCGCTTCTAGGCAGTCCAAAAGGATACAAGGTTCTCTTTCTGCAGGGCGGTGCAAGCACTCAGTTCGCGATGTTGCCAATGAACCTGCTCGGTGCAGGGCAGACTGCAAGTTACGTGATGACTGGTAGCTGGGCGAAGAAGGCTCTGTCTGAGGCGAAGTTGATCGGCGAGACACATGTTGCTGCATCTTCAGAAGCAGAGAAATTTATGAAATTGCCGGATGTTTCGAATCTGAGTTTGCCAGAACGTACGGCTTATGTGCATCTGACTTCGAACGAAACGATCGAAGGTACGCAATTCAAGTCGTTCCCGGATACCGGTTCAGTACCTCTGATTGCGGACATGTCGAGTGATATTTTCTGTAAACCATTTGATCTTAATCAGTTCGGCATGATCTACGCGGGTGCACAGAAGAACCTGGGTCCATCCGGAATTACGGTTGTAATTGCTCGTGAGGAACTGGTGAGCGAATCGCCTAAAACGATTCCAACCATGCTTCGTTACAGCACACATGTAGATAACAACTCCCTGTACAATACGCCGCCATCCTTCTCGGTATATATGGTGAATGAAGTATTGAAATGGATTGAAGAACAGGGCGGACTGGCTGGTATTGAGCAAAAAAATACGAAAAAAGCGGAATTGCTCTATAACACAATTGATGCTTCCGGTGATTTCTACCGTGGTTGTGTGGAACAAGAAGATCGTTCCCTCATGAATGTAACCTTCCGTCTTGCTTCTGAAGAACTGGAGAAAAAGTTCATCAAGGCTTCGGAGGAAGAAGGATTTGTAGGTCTGAAAGGACATCGCAGTGTGGGGGGTCTCCGTGCCTCCATTTATAATGCTGCTCCTTATGAGAGTGTTAAGGCACTGACAGACTTCATGAGCCACTTCCAGAAGACAAATGGATAATTAAGTATAGGTACGGTGTAATGGACCTTTGTGTCTAATCCTGTGCCTTACCAGAGCCTTCCACATTGACGTGTGGAGGGCTTTTCTTTAAGATTAGAGGGTTGTCGTCAACATGAAAATGAAAAGGAGATTGAACACATATGGCTTTACACATCGTTCTGGTTGAACCAGAAATTCCGGCGAACACAGGCAATATTTCGCGTACTTGTGCGGCAACCGGTACCCATCTGCATCTCGTACGTCCACTTGGATTTCGAACAGATGATGCTACATTGAAACGTGCAGGGCTGGATTACTGGCATGCTGTCCATATTGAATACCACGACTCATTTGCTGAGGTTCAGGAAAAATATCCGGAAGGTCGTTTCTTCTATGCAACTACGAAGGCCAAGAACCGATATAGTGATTTTAATTTTCAGGATGGAGATTTCCTCGTTTTTGGTAAAGAGACTAAAGGCCTGCCGCCTGAATTAATTGCCGCGAATCCCGATACATGCATGAAAATGCCAATGACTGGTGACGTTAGATCATTAAATCTGTCCAATTCGGCAGCAATTATTGTATATGAAGCGTTACGCCAGCTCAATTTCCCGGGGTTAGAAGGATAAAATTTGGTTATAAATGACGGCTAGAATTCGGAAAAAAAACATTTTTCAAAAAAAAGGACAAAAAATGTTTATTTCCAGCAGGATTCGACAAAATCTTGGCGAATCTATAAACATAGTACAAATGTACCTAGAAATTTAGAGTAAGATAGGAGAGGTGTGCCGTAGCTATGAAGCCAGCTGGAGTAGTTCGCAAAGTTGACCAATTAGGTAGGATCGTATTGCCTAAATCTTTGCGTAAAAGGTATCAAATGAATGAGGGAGATCCTGTAGAAATCTTAGTACAAGGGGACCATATTATCTTGGAGAGATATCGTCCAAAATGTATTTTCTGCGGATCCATCGAGGAAGTCAACGAGTTCAAAGAGCGTTACATATGCGCACAATGTTTAGATGAAATGACTCAGCTTCCACAACACGGATAAGAAATAACGTCATGGGGTCCATTGACCCCGTGGCGTTTTTTTTTTATTCTCAATTGAATGGCATAATTGCAATTTGAAAAAAAGATAAAATACGTAGACTAACGCTGGGTGTAAAGGGGTAAAACCTCATTCCACACGGCATTCAGGATGCCTTGCATATTTTCTTCCTCACTATTAATACATATGACAGCTTCCTTTGAGGGAATTATGATACACAACTGACCATAGGCACCATCGGCGCGGTAAGCGTCATGAGAACACATCCAGAACTGATACCCGTAACCTTTTCCCCAATCTCCGTCTCCAGTCGTTTCGATCTGCTGGGACGTAGCCTGTCGAATCCAATCCGCAGGTACAAGCTGTCTGCCTTCCCAAAAGCCCTCCTGCAACAGTAACTGTCCAAATCGACTCAGTTCCTCATTGCTTATCCAAAGACCTGCACAGCCAAGCGTTACGCCGAGTGGAGAGGTTTCCCACTCTACATCATGGATGCCAAGCGGATCAAATAACCGTGGAGTCAGGTAATCTTTCACGGTTTGGCCGGTAGCAGCCTGTAGCATGGCTGAGATCATAAATGTATCCCCGCTGCTATATGTAAATTGTTCTCCAGGTACCCGGTCCAGAGGCAGAGACATATAATATTTCGCCCAGTCCTTTTCGGTCAATGAAGCTCGCTCATCAGCCCAAAGAGGGGGAGAGTCATGACCCGAAGACATTCGGAGAAGATCACTTAGTTTCAATTCCTGCGGCGATGGGAGATTGCGCTGTGCAGTCGGGACATGATCATAAGAGAAATAATCACCAAGTGTCGCATCCAGATGTATCAGACCTTCTTCAAGCGCAAGACCAACGGCCATACACGTGAAGGATTTACTGATGGAATGTTGTACTCTGCGCTGATCCTTATCCCGGTCCCAATGGGCAAGCAGATGCCCTTTTTGTAATATGCGAATGGAAAAAACGTTCAATTGTTGCTCCGTAATCGTATGAATGAAACCTTTGAGTTGCTCAGACATATTAACCTCCCTAATATCAGGTGAAACCTGAGTAAAATCGGTTGGTGAAACGTTTCCGTAATTCGAATGCAAAATCAGAACCCATGTTAGTATAAACCTGGTTTGGTGTCAATTAAAGTTGTAATAGTACTTACTAAATTTTCATTTTTTCGTAATAATAGTGTCTTTGGACGCAAATTTAGACTTAAAAGAGCATTTTTTCGAGAAAAAAACGCGAAATTTGTAAAAAGGTTATTGACAGGATTTACTCATCGGGCTTATGATTTATTCGAAACGATTCGAAGAAATCGCTTCCACATTAAAAGTGTTGTAATGAACTCCATGTGAATCAACGTTGGCTATGTTTTGAAACGATTCGAGAAAATCGTTTCGATAACCCATCGTAATACAAGGGAATCTACAACAGCCTGCAATCCAACGCCAGAGAAACGAATGAGTAAAGACAGCAGGCGATGATGAGAGGGGTTACATTTATGGCACATATAACGATCGAAACTGGATCGCCAACCTTATGCATGAATACCAGCATACATGTTGTGTCCAGTGACTCCGGAGAGACTTCAGGCGGTACACTATATCTGTTGCACGGGGCAGGCGATAATGCGAGTACCTGGCAGCGGTTAACCACAATTGAGATGTATGCAGCGCAATATGGCTGTACGATCATTATGCCGGAAGCGAATCGAAGCTATTACACCGATATGGAATACGGCCTGAATTACTTCCACTACATCACTCAGGAGTTACCTGAAATATGCAAGCGTCTGCTCAATCTGAATCCTGATCCGGAGAAAACATACGTCGCCGGTTTATCCATGGGTGGATATGGTGCACTGAAATGTGGACTAACTTATCCAGAGCGATATCGCAAAGTAGTGTCTCTATCAGGCGTAACGGATATCCAGACACGGCTTCATGATCCCCATATGCCAGCGACCATGATCAAGGAAATGAAAGCGGTTTTTGGAGAACGTTTACAGGTAAAAGCCGATCAGGATATTTACGCACTGTCGGCCAAGCTGCTGGAACAGGGTGTTCCTTTACCGGATATCCTCAGTTGCTGTGGCGATAGTGACCCCTTTGTAGAGATGAATCGCGACTATGCGAAATACATGCAGGGGACTGCCTTTGATTTTCGGTATGTGGAGACGCCGGGGGCTCATGAATGGAGATTTTGGGAGCACCACCTGAGAACGATGTTTGATTTTCTGTACAACGACAAGACCATAGTAGAGTGAGGAGATGCAATGTGAAACCTGCAGCCGAAGGACCTAGCAAAAAGCTGAAGGGAAACGTGAAGGGCAATTCGCTCTGGACTGAAATCTGGAAGCACCGAATGACATACACCCTGCTTATTCCGGGGCTTGTCTGGCTAATTCTGTTTGCCTACATGCCGATGGGTGGCCTGTCTCTGGCATTCAAAGATTACAAGGCCAACCTGGGCATCTGGGGAAGTCCATGGAGCGGATTCGAGAACTTCAAATATGTTTTCCGTGATCCAACCTTTATCGACGCAGTATGGCGTACGCTGTACATCAATATTCTGAAACTGATTATTCAGTTCCCGTTCCCAATTATTCTGGCGCTGTTGCTGAATGAATTGCGGATGCGCAGAGGGAAAAAATTATTCCAAACCGTTCTTACGTTCCCGCACTTCCTGTCCTGGATCATCGTATCCGGGGTAGTCATCAATGTGCTGGCATATGACGGACTGGTAAATAGCGCGCTCGGATTACTCGGATTGCCAACGATTAACTTCCTGGGGTCCGAATCCAACTTTGTACCCATGTTGCTGTTGACTGATATTTGGAAATCAAGTGGATGGGGCGCGATTATATTCCTGGCTGCCATTTCCGGTATTGATCAGGATCAGTATGAATCAGCACAGATTGACGGGGCTTCCCGTATGCAACAGATGTTCAAAATTACTTTACCGAACATCCTTCCAACCATCACAATCATGTTTATTCTCTCGGTTGGTGGATTGATGTCTTCCGGGTTTGACCAGATCTTCAACTTGGCAAATGCCGCTACCAAAAATGTATCGGAAGTACTCGATGTATATATCTATCGGATTACGTTCCAGTCATCTACCGATTTCTCATTCTCGACAGCGGTCAGCTTGTTCCGTTCCCTGGTGAATATGGCCTTGCTGCTTCTTGCTGACAGATTTGCCAAGTGGCTTGGCGGAGACGGTTTGTTCCGATAAGAGAGGAGGAAAAATGAGATGAGCAAGAAAGCTAACAAAAAACCGAGAATTGGTACAGAAAAAATGACACTTCTCGATTACATTATTTTCGCCGTATTACTAGTGCTTGCCCTGATGATCCTGATTCCGTTCTGGAATGTCATCATGATTTCGTTTGCAACACAAAAAGAATATGCTGACAATCCATTTTTGATGTTCCCTAAAGAATGGACATTGGATTCCTACAAGGCATTGTTCGCTGACGGAACGATTCTGACGGGGTACAAAAATACAATTATATTGCTAGTCATCGGCTTGCCACTCAGCTTGTTCCTGACAACAAGCATGGCATATGGCCTTAGTCGCAACAAATTTCCGTTTAAGAAATTTCTCTTTTTCCTGGTACTGTTCACCATGATCTTTAATGGTGGTATCGTACCGCTGTACCTGATCATGAAATCACTTCATCTTACAGGTACGCTGTGGTCCGTTATCCTGGCGGGAAGCTTCAGTGCGTTTAACATGATTCTGATGATGAACTACTTCTACACCTTGCCTGAATCACTCATGGAATCGGCGAGACTGGATGGAGCCGGAGAGTGGAGAATTTTGTTCTCCGTTGTTCTTCCGCTGGCTACACCAATTATGGCTACAATCACGTTGTTCTACGGTGTAGCTTACTGGAACAGTTGGTATGATGCGATGATATTCCTTCGAAAAGCGGATCAGTTACCGCTCCAGAATGTACTCCGAAATATTATCGTGACATCTACGACGAATGCATCCAATGCATCCAGTGTGGATGCTGCTCAAGCAAGCAACTTCTCAATGGGTATGAAGATGGCGGCCGTATTTGTCACCATGGTACCAATTATGTGTTTCTTCCCAATGCTGCAAAAACACTTTGCCAAAGGGGTATTAACAGGGGCAATCAAGACCTGATATACGTATAGGATTTTGCAATAAAATTCTACTAAAAACATGGGGGTAAAACATGAAAACGAAAAAAAAATTGTCAGTAAGAGCTCTCTTTGCCATCACGCTTAGTGTAGTTATGCTGATGGTGACCGCTTGTTCCAGTCAAGGAGCTTCAGGTGGTAACGAAAAAGATGCAGAGGGAAATTACAAAGACAACCTGACCATCTCTGTAGCTAACCTGACAGAAATCAAAAACGGGAACCTGGATAATGATTTCCACAAGTTCTGGACAGACAAATTTAATTTGACATGGGACTACAACTATATCGATTGGGATTCATGGGGCGAGAAGCTTCGTCTGTGGATCAACTCTGGCGACTTGCCGGATGTAGCGGTATGGAACTACGTACATGGCGATGCCATTAACAGCATTGAACAAGGTTTGTTCTACAAATTCCCGGATGACTGGAAAGAACGCTGGCCTAACGTGGCAGCAGCTTACAATTTGACGGGTCTTGGAGACAAGTTGGAAGAATTGACAGGTGGAACATATGTCCTGCCTAGACCAATCTATTTCGAGAACAAACCAGCTGACCCACTCACGAACCAAATTGGTGTCATTGCGCTTCGTAAAGACTGGGCTGAAGCGGTTGGTTTTGAACTGAAAGATGCTTATACAACAACCGAATTGAATGAATATGCTGCGCTAGTGAAAGAAAAAGATCCAGGCAAAGTGGGTAACAAACTTGTACCTCTGTCCTACAATGCGGCAGATGCTATGACAAACATGATTATGCCAAACAGTGTGCATGCCATGACTGACTCTCCGTTCTACAAAGGTGAAGATGGCCAATTCCACTGGGGACCAGCAGATCCTGAAACGCTGACAGGACTTAAATTGATGCAAAAAGCCTATAAAGATGGACTGCTCAATCCTGAGTTCTACACATGGAAAAACAATGAAGGTCAAAACAACTTCAAAGTAACAGGTACAGCTGCTGTAACAAGTCTGGGCGGACTGGCTTCCTACAGACAAGGTCTGGATTCCGATATGAAAAAAAATCTGGGTGTAGATAGTGATGAACTGGTACACACAGCAATCGTAGTAGGCGATGACGGTAAATACCGTAACATGGAACAAGCCAACTTCTGGTCTGCATTAATCTTCAATCCAGACATTAGTGACGAGAAATTCGAACGGATCATGGATCTGATCGATTACTCCGCAACAAAAGAAGGACAGTTGCTCATCAACATGGGCTTTGAAGGAAAAGATTGGAAATATGATGAAAACAACGAACTCGTTAGCTTGTTGCCAGAAGGAACGGTATTGGAAGATAAATATCCAGCTCGTTTCGAAGGTCTGTATCTGCTTGGTGACGACTTCAGTGTTGTAAACCCTGCAATCAAAAAAGATTACCGTGATAGAGCCGTGAAATTGTTCGAAGAAAAAGCAAAACTTGGTACAGAAGGCAAATCGCTTGCACCATACGATTGGGATGTCAACCTGTACGATTCCAAAGCTAAGAGTCAGGCTTCATTCGACTACCAGAATGAATATGCCAACTTGATCCTCAAAAACGGAGATCTAGAGGCAAACTGGAAAGAATGGGTAAACAGTAAAATGTCCCTGGTTCAACCTTATCTGGATGAGCTAAACGATAAATTCTAGTAATCATTCAGTAATTAATTTTGAACCCGGTGCGCGGTCTCTCCCCGAACGCAGCCGGGTTCTTTATTTCAACAACTTATAGTGGAGGATACGATTAGATGAATAACGAGCAGTTGCTAGATCTGGTAAGACAGATGACGTTGGAGGAAAAAACAGCTCAGCTTCTTCAGTTGACTGCCAACTTCTATGAAGGAACAAATGTTGAAGGTCAGATCACAGGGCCGATGGAAGAGATGGGAATTACGGAGCAGTCCGTAGATGCCAGTGGGTCCATTCTGGGGTTGTCCGGTGCGCAGGCCATCATTGATGTACAGCAAGCTTATATGCAAAAAAGCCGTTTGGGCATTCCGCTTTTGTTCATGGCTGACGTAGTTCATGGATTCAAAACCATTTTCCCGATTCCACTGGCGATCGGTTGTTCATGGGACACAGAACTGGCTGAGAAAAGTGCTGAAATTGCAGCACGTGAATCAGCTGTATCCGGTTTGCATGTTACCTTTGCACCTATGGTGGATCTGGTTCGTGACCCGCGCTGGGGCCGTGTGATGGAAACGACAGGAGAAGATCCTTATCTGAACAGTTTGTTCGCGGCTGCGTTTGTACGTGGATATCAGGGCGACAGCTTGAAGGATGAGCCAGATCGTCTTGCAGCCTGTGTTAAACACTTTGCGGCTTATGGAGCGGCTGAGGGTGGTCGGGATTACAATACGGTGGACATGTCTGAGCGTAACCTGCGTGAGTACTATTTGCCAGCGTACAAAGCAGCGTTGGATGCGGGCGTGGAAATGGTCATGACTTCGTTCAATACGGTTGACGGTATTCCGGCAAGTGGCAATGAGAAGTTAATGCGCGGTATTTTGCGTGACGAGTGGGGTTTTGATGGTGTATTAATCTCGGATTGGGCTTCCATTCGCGAGATGATTGCGCATGGTGCTGCAGAAGATGATCGTGAAGCGGCATATCGTGCCATTCGCGCAGGAGTAGATATGGAGATGATGACACCTTGTTATGTGCATCATTTGCCTGAACTGATTGAGAGTGGTGAAGTGGATGAGAAGCTCATTGATGAAGCCGTTCTGCGAATTCTGCAGCTGAAAGAAAAGCTGGGATTGTTCGATAACCCACTTCGTGCAGCTGATCCTGAACGTGAACGTGAGATTGTATTCTCCAAAGAGCACCGTCAGGTATCGTATGAACTGGCAACGAAATCAGCTGTCCTGTTGAAGAATGATGAGAGCGTGCTTCCACTTCAACCTGACGCTAATGTTGCCCTTATTGGTCCTTTTGCACAGAGTCCTGATATTTTGGGCTGGTGGTCCTGCGAAGGAGTTAAGGAAGATGCAGTTAAGTTGGGAACAGCTCTGCAAGAACGCCTGACGGGTGGGAAAGTTCAATTTGCTCAAGGCAGTAATGTTCATACGATTACAGCTGAGCAGATTGCCGAAGCCCTGGAAGTGGCAAGCAAAGCAGACCTGATTGTCCTTGCTCTTGGTGAAGACTCCGAGATGAGTGGAGAAGGTGGCTCGCGCACGGATATTCGTCTGCCAGCAGCCCAATTGGAATTGGTTAAACAGCTCAAAGCAGCGGGAAAACCGATTGCCAGCGTTATTTTTAACGGCCGTCCATTGGATCTGCATGGTGTAATCGATGAATCGGATGCCGTTCTTGAAGCCTGGTTCCCGGGTAGTGAAGGCGGAGCCGCGATTGCAGATGTTCTGACAGGTGTAGTGAATCCATCCGCACGTCTGACGATGTCCTTCCCGCAGTCCGTAGGTCAGATTCCGGTCTATTACAACCATTTCAATACAGGTCGTCCACTGAACCCGGAGAAGACGGAAGAACGTTATGTCTCCAAATACATTGATAGCCCGAATGAACCTTTGCTTCCGTTCGGTTATGGTCTCTCATACACTTCGTTCTCTTATGGTGATCTTGAAGTGTCAAGTAATGAGATGACTACCGAAGAGTCCCTGAGCATTCAAGTACGTGTAACGAACACGGGTGAGCGCGCAGGCGTGGAGACTGTTCAGTTGTACGTTCGTGATGTAACGGGTGAAGTCGTTCGTCCTATGCGTGAGCTGAAAGGATATGTGAAACTTGCACTGGCGCCAGGCGAGAGTGGTACAGCCACGTTTACGTTAAATGAAGAACAGCTTCGTTATCACCATTCTGACTTAAGCTACCGCAGTGATCGAGGCGAGTTCCATATTCTTGTGGGTGCAAACAGTCGGGATACTCAGAAGAAATCATTCAGACTTGTTTAATCTGATGAATGGAAAGAGTAATGTGTCAGGCCTTTTGTTATGGAAGGCCTGATGAACATAACAGGGGAGCGAAGAATGTGGTCAGTATCAAGGATATCGCCAAACAGGCGGGAGTTTCCATCTCTACTGTGTCATATGCGCTGAATGGCAGCAACAAAGTGACCGATGAGACGAGTTCCAAAATTTTGGCCATTGCCAAAGAACTGAACTATGTTCCAAATGCCGCAGCAAGAACACTGAAGAAGAGGGAATCCAAAATTCTAGGTGTATTCTTGACCGATTTTAGAGGAGATGTGTATGGAGACTTGCTGAGTGGCATGAAAGCCGTATGTAATGCTCAAGGCTATGACCTGATCGTGTGCAGTGGTAAACAATCCCATCGCATGCTTCCAGAGAGGATGATTGATGGTGCAATCATTTTGGATCATACGTTTGCAAGTGAGGAACTAATGCAGTATGCCGATCGTGGGCACAAAATCGTTGTATTGGACCGTGAGATGGACCATCCCAACATTAATCAGGTTCTGCTGGATAATAAAGCCGGGGCGACACTTGCGATGGAACATCTGATTGAACAGGGACATAAGAAAATCTACGTGGTGACAGGACCGGAAGGTTCGTTTGACTCTGTGCAGCGGTTAAAGGCTGTGAGACAGGTTGCAGAACGTGAAGCCGGTGTGGAATGGATTGAGATCACGGGAGATTTTGAGAAGAGTAGTGGAGAACAAGCCGCAGATCAGATTGTGCAGGTGTATGATGGACCCGCAGCGGTATTCTGCCTCAATGATGAGATGGCTATTGGCTTGTGTGATCGTCTGGCAGACAGTGCACTTGGCGTTGGTCAAGAGATTGATGTCATCGGATTCGACAATATTGAATTGAGCAAATACGTCCAGCCGAGATTGGCGAGCATTGATTATTCCAAGCGCAAGTGGGGATCACTCGCTGCTGAACAATTGATCAAAATTATTGCTGGAGAACCCGTTGATCATGAACGAATTTATGTGACATTAGTTGAGGGTGGGTCGGTGAGTGGGCCTATTCCGTCTGATTCTGTTATATCCATGCGGAATGACCGGGCGGTTAGCTATTGATCCCGAATACAGCAAGAGACAAGGCTTAGAAGAATCGAATCATTCTTTTAAGCCTTGTCTCTTGTTATTTCGAGGATGAAGCAATAGAAAAAGCCTCTCCGGAGAGAGGCTTGGCCTTTACAAGCCTTTTGTTTTGTCATTGTTGTAGGATGAAGTGAGAATGCCTGTAATGAAGAGAGTCAATACGATTGCAATAATCCAGAATGTCAGTGAAAATGACATGCCCTTCGCACCTCCTGCACAAGCTCATTTTCTTCTATTATAACCATTATAGGTAGAAAAGAAATGCTTCACCCTATTATTTGTAAAATAAAAAGTGTGTGGGAACCGGTCTGAGGCTGCCATCTGAAGGGTTATTCACAACCCGATTATTCAGAATAAGCGAGGATGATCCACCGCCATCCAGATTATAGGCGTCAATCACCCCAAGCTTGTACAATCGCCCTTGCAACTCTTCAAGGGTAGCACCGGAACTTCCGCCCTCATTATATCCGTCAACTACAATAATCAATAACTGATCATCTTTATAATTGCCAATGACTGTACGTGGTGCTCGTTTGGGTGATACTTTCCACTTGTCGGGAATTGGGGGTTTCCGCCCATTCTGTAGCAGCACCGGAACAAACGTAGCCCCGAATTGTGGTTGCAGGCGATCCAGTGAGTTTTTGTCGAAGAACTTGCCTCCGACCAGTTTACCGGCATCGTTAAGTCCTACAAAAAACAGATCTTTGAAACTGGCCTGAAAACCGTTCACGTACTTCCCGTCCATGACGGTTGTGCTAAGTGGATAACGTTTGCCCCCACTGTCAGCAAATCCACCTGCGTTAATCCCGGCAATTGCGCCGTTACGCTTCACAGCCTGCATGGTCGTCTCAGAACGCCCAGGTTCACTGTCTAGAGCCATCTGCATGGCAGTAGGGTCTTTTAGCTTGATCTTCATGGCATAGCCCTTATAGCTGCCAGGATTCACTCTGTACATTTCAATCGTTAGCCGGTCACTGTCTACCCGTTCAAATGGTACGCCAAGCTTGGATGAAATCCGTTTGTTGTAGATCGTTTCCGGACGATCCGCCTGGGCGGAAGCCTTCTGCACAAGTGTAGACATCGTACTTGTTGTTTTATTATAGAGCTGTGTCGTTCTTTTAATAGAAGAAGAAGTCTGGACAGCAGCATCTTTTGCCCCCGCAAGCTCTTGGCTAATTGCTTGGGTCCGGGGTGTAATCGTATCCTCTGACAGTTCGGTAGGCATCAAACCTCCGGGTTCAAGTGGAGGACGAAGCAGCAGCAGGCATAATATCAATCCAACAAAAGGAGCGAGTGCAAGCATAAAAAAACGATTAACCTGTTTGACGGGTGTAATCATTTGAGCAGGTCCATCTTTTTCTGGAGTGTCTCCAGTTGTTTTTTGACTTCGCTCAGCTGGGTATACAGTTTGTTGCTGTTATCCGTTTTGTCACTTGCATTATCCTTGGTGAAAGTCAGCAATTCATTGAAGGATTGAACCTGTCCCTGCAGGTCTTCTACTTCCTTTGATATCGTTGTTAGCTGATTTTCATAGTCGGTTTTTAGCGCTGCAATCTGCTGCTGATTATGGGCTTGAAGCTGGTTAATCATCTGTTGCTGGAGATGGTTACTATAATAGTAGGTTCCAACGACTCCTAGTGCAATGAGAACAATCCACATTACCAGAAACAGTTTGATTGAAGATCCAGCCTTGCCTTTGGCGCTCCGGGTGTGATGGATGTCAGAGGACGGGGCAGATGGTTTCATATCATCACTCCTGGTCATTTATAGGTACAAAAAAATTTCCAGTCCTCATTCTATCATGCCCCTATTGATTACGCAAAAATGAAATTCTTTACTTAATAGAGTAAAAAGAGATTGCATCGGAAGGAAGTCCTAGGATACAATTTCTTATAGATGCAATAAGTAGGAACTTTGGGCAGGTTTTTCGACTTTTTTAGATAGAAATGCAGGAAATTTATACTATATTTTGACCTTTCCGGGGATGGAAAGATGGACGTCATGGTGTTTTTATAACAAAATACAGTGAAAATAGAGCTTTTTTATCGGCTTCCTCCTGTATTTTTCTGTTTTTCGACATAATCCGACCTATGCTTCTTCTATACTCGGATTGTCGCATAGACGATGAAATCATCATGACAGAATTTAAAAGTTATTTGTCCAATACATAACAGGGGGAACAACAATGAAAAAAGTATGGCAGGTGGTCATCATAGATATCCACCCCACCAGCATGCTCGGTACAAAATTGATTTTGGAAGAGCAGCAAGATCTGACGGTACGTGGTATGACTTCGACCGGAACAGAAGGGCTCGATCTGGTGAATATTCACCAGCCTGATCTGATTCTGATGGATTATCGTCTTCCGGAGGGTCAGGCAGATCAATATATTGCACAGATGAAGAATCTGTCAGCTCACAGTCACATCATTATTTTGACGGATGAAGACAATGTGAAGCTGTTTCGTCATCTGATGAGCCTTGGTGCAAGCGGCATGTTATCCAAACAGGCTTCCCCTAGCCAGCTGATTCATCTGATCTCTGGATTGCGTGAGGGCCATGTGTCCATTCCATTGTCGTGGTTAAACAGTGCGGAGTGGGCGCAACCTGTGGAGTCTCCGACAGAAGCACGTGTCATTGAATTAACAGAAACCGAAACTTTTATCATGGAAAGAATTGTTCAGGGTGTAACCTATGATAAAATAGCGAATGAGATCAACGTTAGCAGACGTTCCATTGATAATTACCTGCGTAAAATATACGTGAAGCTGGAAGTGAGCAGTAGAGCACAGGCCATTGAACGTTATGCCTTGCATGCAAGACAAGTGAAGACGGGATCCTGACGAAACAGGTCTGTTCTTCCCATGATCACAACAGTTCGGTATGCATCCGGTCATATTCGATGGTGAGCAGGAATAGGTTGTAGGGCTGCGGACTGCGAGTACAGTTTCGGAATAGGGACGAAAGGGGAACGGATCGATGAAATATTTCTTTGCTTCCCGTACCAACAGGCTTTTGTCATCACCACTGAGGGATATACGTGAGATGTCTGGCAGGGATTATTTCATTTCTCTGGCGGAAGAATTGCCTGCGGAGGAGTTGTTTCCTTTCAAATTGTTGGAAGAAGCAGCGGTGTCTGTCTTTAGTTCAGGCCCTTCCGCATTGCAATATGGAGAGCCAGCAGGCTACACACCCCTAAGAGAGTGGTTGAACAAAGACTGGAATGCACGCAAAGGCATACGAACGGTACCCGAGCAGATTCTGTTGACCACTGGTACCCAGCAGGCCATCGATCTGGTGATGCGTCTATTGCTTGAGCCAGGAGATTCTGTACTGGTTGAACATCCCACATCTCCAGGCTGTCTTGAGGTTCTGGAGATGCAAGGAGCCAAGATTGTGCCCGTAATGGGTGATCGGGACGGCATACTTCCAGACCTTTTGGAGCATCACATGCAGCAGGTTAGACCGAAGCTGCTTTTTGCTGCACCCAGTTTCTCGAATCCGACCGGTGCTTTGTGGAGTATGGAGCGGCGGGAGGCTGTCCTTGAGCTGTGTTCGCGCTATGGTGTACTGCTTGTGGAAGATGATTCTTACGGAGAGCTCCATTTTGATGGCCTTGAGCCAACGGAATTCTATCGTAAATATCCTTCACTCTTTGCACTGGATACTGCCGATCAGGGTGGACATGTTCTCTACATTGGTTCATTCAGCAAAACGGTAGCGCCCGCTCTTCGAACCGGATGGGCCGCTGGACATCCTGCGCTGATTCAGGCAATGGCCTCGGTTAAACGAATTGCAGATGGTCAGTCCAGTCCGATGAATCAGCGGCTGTTGTATCAATTGCTTGCCCATTCCCCATTTCGTTGGAGTGATCACCTATCGATGTTGAATCGGGAGTATAAGACAAGACTCAAACTGATGCTTGAACTGTTGAAGAGGCCGGGCTGGAAAGGGTGTCAGTACAACATCCCTGAGGGCGGAATGTATCTGTGGGTACAGTTGCCGGAAGGATTGGATAGTGGCGCTCTGCTTAAGGCGGCTTTGCCCAAAGGTGTATCCTTTCTTCCTGGATCACTATGCTCCACAGGTGTACAGGATCAACGTTACATCCGATTGAACTTTAGCCACCCGGGCCGGGATGAATTGCTACTTGGCATGAACCTGATCAGTGAAGCCATTTCCGAATTTACGGCTCGTAGTTAAGTCAGATCAAAATAGATTTTGTAGCAAAAATTAAAATTGGTTCATGACCAAAGTGATTACGTTATTGCATCCACTAACATTTTTATATATAATATGAATTAATGAGTTGTTGGTTTCTTTATATAAGCTACAATGGTGGCCAGTTCAGGAAAAGCACTCATATATTTTATTTAACGGGGGAAAATTCAACATGTCTAATATTTTATTTGTTAAAGCAAATGACCGTCCTGCAGATCAAGCAGTCAGCGTTAAATTGTACGATGCATTCTTGAGCGCATACAAAGAGTCCCACCCAGGTGACACAGTTACTGAGTTGGATCTCTACAATACAGAATTCCCATTCTATGGTAACACTGCTATCACAGGTACTTACAAAGCAGCTAACGGTTTTGAACTGACAGCTGACGAGCAAAAAGCAGCTTCACTTGCAGCACAATTGCAAGATCAATTCCTGGCAGCTGACAAAGTTGTATTTGCATTCCCACTGTGGAACTTCACTGTTCCAGCTCCATTGGTAAACTACATTGCTTACCTGAGCCAAGCTGGTAAAACATTCAAATACACTGCTGAAGGTCCTGTAGGACTTGCTGGCGACAAAAAAGTAGCTTTGCTTAACGCACGTGGTGGCGTTTATTCCGAAGGCCCAATGGCAGCTGCTGAAATGTCCCTGAACTTCCTGAAAACAGTTCTTGGCTTGTGGGGCATTCAAAACCCTGAAGTGGTTATCGTTGAAGGACATAACGCTTCTGCAGATCGTGCTGAAGAAATCGTTACTGCAGGTCTGAAATTGGCTTCCGAAGTAGCAGTAAAATTCTAATAACAATCTTCTATATAGAACACATCAAAACACCTGTAGTCTCCAGTGGAGATTACAGGTGTTTTTTTTGCATTCTCATTTTTCATATCACTTACTTCGAGTGATTCCATATCAGACATGGCCTGTATTTTTTAAGTAAGCTTCTGCTGCTTCAGCAATGTGTGCAAGGTCGTCCTTATTTTCACCAGATACAGAATACGTTACATCGAGTTCATTAATGGTTCGTTCAATCATATCATTATCCTCAAGCATGTGTGCATGCTCGGTTAACGCCTGTACTCCCTTAATCGTCAGAATATACTTTCCACGGGAGAGGCGTTCAAACCAGCCATAATAATTTTTTTGCAGAATTGCTGCGGCAGAACCTACGCCTGTCTGTCTGGCAAGGTTGGCCGGAGAGGCTTCTCCGTTCGTCCGTAGAGCGGATGCGACACGCAAAGCCTTCTCACGATATGCTGTGACCAGCTGTCTTCGTGTGCTGCCTCCCGTATTGTAGTCTCCGCTGCGTTCGTCGAATTCCTTGAGCAATCGTTTCCGCCGAACACCGCTTTTACGGGCAACCTGATTGGGGCCAGTGAGGGGGATCAGGGCGGAGGGCTCGCACAATACATCAATCAGGGGAGCTTTGGTTTTGTAAAATGTGACAGTCAGCAGCCCCAGACCGAGCTGTCTGCATAGTGCGGTCAGTTCGCTCCAGCGTTGGTTCACGGCTCCGCGTTTACTGCGATTGCGCTCGACGGCCAGATACACGAACGGGCTAAGTTTCAAGCGCTGCATGCCCTGCAGCAACAAGGAGAGGTTAAATGTTTTTTTCATCTCCACAATGAGTGGTTCGTCCTGGTCCGATCTGACTCCGACGAGGTCACAATGTCTGACTTCCGCCTTGACGTCGAAGCCACGTTGCTCGAAAAAAGCCTTCACAGGAGAATATAATTCGGTTTCGTATTTCACTGCCATCGTCCGTGCTCCTTTCCAGAAGTGGCCTGTCTCTGACCATGTGTTGTCCGGTTTCCTGAATTTAGAACCCTCATTATATCATATTCGTTCTTTTTTTTCTGAAGGCACAAGATGTCTGATAGAACAGGGAAAAGCCAAAATTCGAAGCGGTTGATTGAAAAAAAGAGGTCAACTTATCCGAATTGCCGCATAGGTATGTAATACACTTTTCACAACAAAACAAGACGTTTGGACAGAGGGTGGCGGGACTACACAGGACCGCAAGATTGGTATTCAAGCAGGAGCCGCAATTCTATTGATTTCTTCATACCATTCGGAATGGTTGACAATCACACTAAAGGAGCCATGGGAGGTACCAAGCATGAATATTTTTGAACGCGTTGCGGAACATCGGGCAGAGAGTGACCGTTTGACATGGAACGGAACATTTGAAGATTATATTGCACTGCTGAGAGAGGACCCGACTCCGGCAATGACGGCTCACGCCAGAGTGTATGAGATGATTGAATCGTTTGGGGTGGAAGAAGTAGGTGGGCATAAGCGGTACAAGTTTTTTGAACAGGAGATCTTTGGGCTGGACCGTTCGATTGAAAAGTTGGTTGAAGAATACTTTCACTCGGCTGCACGCCGTCTGGATGTACGGAAGCGGATCTTGCTCCTGATGGGTCCTGTAAGTGGAGGGAAATCGACGCTGGTGACGCTGCTGAAGCGGGGGCTTGAACAGTTCTCGCGGACAGAGAAAGGTGCCATATACGCCATTGATGGATGCCCGATGCATGAGGAACCGCTGCATTTGATTCCGCTGGAGCTTCGTCCTGAAGTGGAAAAGGAAATTGGAGTCCGTATTGAGGGTAACCTTTGCCCATCCTGCCAGATGAGACTCCGTACCGAATATGGTGGTGATATCAGCAAGGTACCGGTGGAACGGGTCATTGTTTCCGAAGATAATCGCGTGGGAATAGGAACGTTCAGTCCATCCGATCCGAAATCACAGGATATTGCCGATCTGACGGGGAGTATCGACTTCTCCACCATTACGGAGTTTGGTTCCGAATCCGATCCACGTGCCTATCGTTTTGATGGGGAGTTGAACAAGGCGAACCGTGGGTTAATGGAGTTCCAGGAGATGTTGAAATGTGATGAGAAATTCCTATGGAATCTCCTGTCGCTCACGCAGGAAGGAAATTTCAAAGCGGGACGTTTTGCCTTAATCAGTGCGGATGAAATGATTGTGGCGCATACGAATGAATCGGAGTATAAGTCTTTTATCTCCAACAAGAAGAATGAGGCACTGCAATCCCGGATGATTGTCATGCCGATTCCGTACAACTTGAAGGTATCCGAGGAAGAGAAAATCTATGCCAAGCTCATTCAGCAAAGTGACATGAAGCATGTTCATATTGCACCGCATGCACTGCGGACTGCAGCCATTTTTTCCATACTTACCCGCTTGAAGGAAACGAAGAAACAAGGCATGGATCTCGTTAAAAAAATGCGCATGTATGATGGTGAAGAAGTGGAAGGATACAAAGAAGCTGATCTGCGCGAGATGCAAAATGAGTATCTGGATGAAGGGATGTCCGGCATTGATCCACGGTATGTCATTAACCGGATCTCCAGTGCTTTGATTAAGCAAAATCTTCAGTGCATTAACGCGCTGGATATTCTGCGGGCGATCAAGGATGGTCTGGACCAACATGCCTCGATCACGAAGGAAGAGCGGGAGCGTTATCTGAACTTCATTGCTCTTGCACGCAAGGAGTATGATGAACTGGCCAAGAAGGAAGTGCAGAAAGCATTTGTTTACTCATTCGAGGAATCCGCAAGAACGTTATTTGAGAATTACCTCGATAACATTGAAGCATTCTGCAACTGGTCCAAGATGCGTGACCCGCTCACGGATGAAGAAATGGACCCGGATGAGCGTTTGATGCGTTCTATTGAGGAACAGATCGGGATTTCCGAGAATGCAAAGAAAGCGTTCAGAGAAGAGATTCTGATCCGAATCTCGGCATACTCCCGCAAGGAGCGCAAGTTCGAATACAGCAGCCATGACCGTTTGCGTGAAGCGATTGAGAAAAAGTTGTTCACCGATCTGAAAGATATTGTCAAGATCACAACCTCAACCAAAACACCGGATGCAACACAATTGAAACGTATGAATGAAGTCATTAAACGTTTAATTGAGGAACATGGATACACCGCAGCCAGCGCGAATGAACTGTTACGTTATGTGGGTAGTCTGCTTAATCGCTAATCGGCAACGAACCATTCCGGATCAGGCTCCTGATGCCTGTTGTGAGGCTCCTTCACAGCAGGGTCAGGGCCTTTTTAATTACATGAAGGTCATATTAGTCTAAAAAGCTGACAAATAAGGTTAATTTTAAAGAGAATTAGTTCTAATGGTATATGTATATTTAGGTATTTTAGTCTATAATCAATACATATATTTACAATTTAAAGTAATTTAGTGTTTATTAAGGAGCTGACTGAACCAGATATGAGCAGTATTTCCGCAACAAGACAGAAGCAACTTGATTACATGGGATTAACCGCAGGGGATCTAAAACTGCTTGCCGATCATCGGCCTGTTTTTAAAAAAGTCGTTAATGAAGTGGTGGATCATTTCTACAATCATGTGGGGAATTATCCTGAATTGGTAGATCTGATCGCTCGATTCTCTACCATTGATCGTCTAAAAGAAACACAGAAGATGTACTGGTTATCAATGACGGATGGAATCGTGGACGACGCATATATTGAGCAACGGATTGCGATTGGACTTGTGCATTCACGGATTGGTCTGTCTGAAGATTATTATCTGGGTACCTATATGGTCTACCTGGATATTGCAACGAGCATATTCCAACAGGTTATCCCTGATTCCTGGCATCTTGTCATTCAAGCGCTCAGCAAAATGTTTAATCTGGATTCACAGCTTGTCCTGGAAGCCTATGAGAAGAAAGAAAAAGAAAAGTTACATCAGCTTGCCGATGACCAACAACATACATTACAGGCAATTACGCAGATTACCCAAGAGCTTACAGGCATGATTAGTGAATTAAATGAAAGTGCAATGGCTATATCGAATGTTGCCAAAGAAACAGCGGCTTCTCAGGATCAGGCTCAGGTTATGCTTACCGAATTAACAGGAGAGATCCAGCAGATCGGAAAAATGGGTGAACTCATTCGCGAGATATCGGATCAGAGTCATCTTGTCGGCCTGAATGCAGCGATTGAAGCTGCTCATGCAGGAGAGTTTGGACGTGGCTTCGAAGTAGTTGCCAGTGAGGTGCGCAAGCTTGCAGCCAGTTCCCGGGATGCACAGGGTAAGATTCAGTCTAATCTGGAGAAGATCATGAAGAAACTGAGCAGTGTGCAGCAGGAGTCGGATCATACGTCTCGCGGAGCACGTAGCCAAGCTTCACGCTCGGCTGAACTCGCTGTATTTGCAACAACAATGGAGAAACTGTCTCTGGATTTGAAGAATCTGGAACAGCAGGAATAGAGCTTAAAAGCATTAGGAACCTTCCATACCGTTTCAGGCTGTTTTAAGCTATAATGGGTAGACAAACCTGCCGATGTTATAGAAAATGCAGCCGGAGACAGGGGATTCGAAAGAGGTTGAGGTGATCAGATGGCTTCTATCCATGATGTAGCCAAGGAAGCGGGAGTATCTGTTGCAACCGTTTCCAAAGTGATAAACGATTATCCTGATGTAAGTGAAAAAACACGCAAAAAAGTCAATATAGCCATCGAATTATTGAAATATCAACCCAATGTGGTCGCACGTGGACTTGTCAAACGCCGTTCATGGACGGTGGGAGTACTGTTAACAGTTCCGTTTACGAACCCTTTTGTGTCGGAGTTGCTGGAAGGGATCAAGACAGCGCTGGAGAACAGTGGATATGACCTGGTCCGGTTGTCTACTCGATTCGATGATCCGGCGTACTCGTTCATCAAACATTGCCGCAGTCGTAATGTGGATGGCGTAGTGGTATTCGGAGAAGGCAGAGAAAACGCGAGTATTCAGGAACTGGTGGATGCAGAGATTCCAACGATGTTTGTTGATACGGACATGTTGGGCAAACGTGCCGGTTACATTACTACGGATAACGCGAACGGGATCTCGATGGGTGTCAAACATCTGCATGAGCTTGGGCACCGCAAAATTGCCTATATCTCAGGGACACTTGGACCTGCTGTAGCCAATCTGCGATTGGAAGGATATCGGGAAGGGCTGCGAGAATGCGGCATCCCGTATTCTACGGTATATCTGGAGATCTGCGATTATTCCTTCGACGGGGGAAGCAAGGCTGCCCGACGATTGCTGGCACTTCAGGATCAACCAACGGGAATTGTCTGTGCATCAGACATGTCTGCCTTTGGTGCGATTCATGAAATTGAAAAGCATGGACTGAGTGTACCAGAAGATATCTCGGTTGTCGGGTTCGATAACACGTATTATGCTGAGGTATTCAAACCGGGGTTGACCACGGTGAATCAGAATATCTATTCCATTGGCATTAAGTCCATCGAATATCTGATTGCCATGATTGAGAATCCATCTTATTCTCCCCCTGTGGTGACGGAACCTTCCAATCTGGTCATCCGTCAGACGACAGCACCTTTAAAAGCTTAAAAACGTAAATAGTAAAGATGTTTACACGAAGCACAGCTAATAAGCTGTGCTTTTTGTCGTCCTTTATCTCATTTGGAAACATATGGATTAGGGAGTGGTACAAGTCCTATAGTTTAACGGGTAAACAAAGTTTACTGGCAATCGTATAATGAAAGTGCTTACAATTTTCTGTCCATTTGCATCTATCCATCCTGTATAACGATCTTGTAAAGGGCTGGCACATGGCAGAGCAAAGGTTATTCTTCACAAACAACGAACCAAGGAGGAGATCGGATGCATTTGAGAAAATGGTGGAGCTTGTGCTTGTCGGCTGTATTGATCTTCAGTTTGTTCCCAAGTGTGGGAACCGGAGGGGCACGTGCTTCGGCAGCGGACGTTAAGACTGGCGATGATGAAGTACTGTTCAAGGCTGATTTTGAAGATGGTGTGTTGGGACAATGGCGTCCACGTGCAAGTGAAAAGCTTGATATCGTAACGCAAGTAGGTCATGACAGTACACGCAGCCTGAGAACCTCTTCACGTACCGAAACGTTCCATGGACCCTTAGTTGAAGTGCTGGATCATGTACAGAAGGGTAGCACAGTTCATATTTCATTTTGGGCCATGTACGATGAAGGGCCGGACAGTCAGGTCCTTAACGGTGCACTCGAGAAAGAATACAATAAGGACGCTTCGAGTCTTGAATATGCTACCTTTGCCTCCGCTACCTTGAACAAAGGACAGTGGAAAAAAGTCGAGGCCGATGTGGTGATTCCCGAAGAAAATAGTGGCATCACCGGATTCCGCATGTATGTGGAGACACCATGGAAGACGTCAGAGGAAGTGACGCCGGCAGATACGATTTCATTTTACGTGGATGATGTTCTGATTACGGCTGCTCAGAAAATTGAAATTGAGAAGGATATTCCGAATCTGGTCGATATCGTGGGACAAAATTACGCAATGGGAGCTGCCATCAACCAGTCTGCACTAGACGCGGAAAACCAGCATTCCCAGTTGTTGACGAAACACTTTAATAGTATTACAGCGGACAATTTTATGAAAATGGATGCGATGCAGCCCAAGGAAGGAGAGTTTGTCTGGTCAGAGACAGATCGCCTGGTGAAGTTTGCCGAAGCAAATGACATGGAAATCAGAGGTCATACGCTGTTATGGCATAGTCAGGTGCCGAATTGGTTCTTTACAGATCCGAATGATGCATCGAAACCTGCCACGCGGGAACAGTTGCTTGCACGGATGAAAACCCATATTCAAACCATCGTGACCCGGTACAAAGGAAAGGTTCATACATGGGATGTCGTCAATGAAGTCATCTCAGACGGAGGCGGCTTGCGGAATGAGGCCAGTAATTCCAAGTGGAGAGATATTATTGGGGATGTAGATGGCGACGGAGATGACAGTGATTACATTGAGCTGGCTTTCCGTTATGCACGTGAGGCTGACCCCGATGCTGTACTGGTGATTAATGACTATGGAATGGAGGGCAATGGAAACAAGGTGAATGATATGGTGAAGCTTGTAGAGAAGCTGCTTGCCAAAGGAACACCGATTGATGCGGTTGGATTCCAGATGCATGTATCCATGTACGGACCGGATGTAAAGCTCATTCGTGAGGCTTTTGAGAAAGTGATCGCTCTTGGTGTAAATGTACAGGTTACAGAGCTGGACGTTTCGATCTATTCAAGTAATTCCGAGTTGGAGATGCCTGTAACAGATGAATTAATGCTGCAACAAGCCTATCGTTATCGTGAGCTATTCGACCTGTTCGACGAATTGGGAAAACGCGGCGTAATGGACAGTGTTACAGTATGGGGACTTGCGGATGATGGTACATGGCTTGACAATCATCCAGTCAAAGGACGCAAAGATGCACCATTGTTATTTGATCGTAAATTAAAAGCAAAGCCGGCATTTTGGGCACTGGTGGACCCTACGACTCTTCCGATCTATCGCAATGAATGGACAGCATTGAAGGCCAGCCCTTCTTTCCCGAATCACAAAGGACAGGAAGATATTCTTTGGGGTGCTGTGAAAGGACTCGAAATTAATCATCTGGCAGATGGTACATCTGCGGTTACGGGTGAGGCTCGTATGATGTGGGATGCCAAAAAGGTCAATTTACGAGTGGAAGTGAAGGATACCACACGTCGCAAAGGGGATCAGGTGCAGGTTTTCCTCGCGGAAGAAGTCAAGGGGACAGGCGCTGCAACTTCTGAAGCTGATCTGTCTGCCAAGAAGAAAAATCCGCCGTCTGCAAATGGTCAATATACATTTAAACGGGATGGCGGTAAAGGCAAAGATAAAAATACTTACAACGTACAGGAGACAAAAACCGGGTATGTTGTATACGCATCACTGCCTATGTCAGCTGCTTTACTTACCGAAGGCCAGGTCTTGTCTCTGGATTTTCGGATTACGGATGAATATGCTGCTGGAAAGACAGCGACCATTGTTTGGAATGATATTTCCAATCAACAGCCGGACAAACCAGCCAACCGGGGCAAACTGAAGCTCGGTTCTGTTTTGAAACAAACCAAGGTCACTTATGGCAAACCTGTCATTGATGCAAAAAAGGATAACGTCTGGAAAAAGGCTGCATCTGTTAAAACGGATGTCTGGGTAGTCGGAAACGCCGGTGCAACGGCGACTGCACAGCTGTTATGGGATGAGAAATACCTGTACGTATTGGCAGATGTGAAAGATCCTTTGCGAAGCAAATTAAGTTCTAATGCACATGAGCAGGATTCAATCGAGATTTTTATCGACCCGAGCAAAGATCAGACAACATTCTATCAGGAGGATGACGCCCAGTACCGGGTCAATTTTGATAATGAGGCTTCTTTTGGTGGAAATGCACGGAAAGAAAGTTTCAAATCAGCTACTCGATTAACAAGCGGAGGGTATACAGTTGAAGTGGCAATCCCACTAGACAGCGTTCGTGCTGAAGGGCAAAGATGGATTGGGTTTGACCTTCAAGTTAATGATGATGGCGCTGGGGATGGCAAGCGAAGCAGTGTGTCCATCTGGAGTGATTCATCAGGTAATTCTTATCAAGATACTTCCGGCTTTGGCAGTCTGTTACTGACTCGTAAATAGAATATTTAGTTGTGAATTAGAATATAAGAATGTTAGCTATTCAACATTGTATATCTGGAAATAAGTGTTGATTTTAAAGGCTGGGACGTTTAGACTATATACATTCATATAAACGGGTTCCAATGTATGACAACGGCTTCAACTAAGTCTGTTGTCACGAGTCAAATGATGCGGAGGGAGTGCCTGTCATCCAGACAGCGCACTCGCTTCTTTTTTACATTTTTGCATACATACAAGGCATTTCCCGGTTGAAAGGACAGAGTGAGTGGAGCACCTACATGGCACGTACAACTTAGAACTTGTTATTTTATCCTATATTATTGCATCGTTAGCTTCATACGCTGCCCTTGACCTTGCAGGCCGTGTAAGTCAGGCTAACGGGATGGCGCGGAATGTATGGCTTACCTGCGGTGCAGTATCGATGGGGCTGGGAATCTGGTCCATGCATTTCGTAGGTATGCTAGCTTTTGTTCTGCCTACGCAAATCTCCTATTCCACCGGTAAGGTTGTTTTATCTGTTCTACTTGCTATTGTCGCATCGGGGGTGGCCTTGAACATTGCGGGTAGACAATCGGGCAGGATAAGTAAACTCATGATTGCTGGAGTACTGATGACGGCAGGGATCAGCTCGATGCATTATGTGGGAATGGCAGCGATGTCAATTCCGGTTACGTATGAACCAGGCAGAGTGGTGTTATCTATTCTGATTGCAGCGCTTGCTTCATTTGCGGCATTGTGGCTCATGTTTTTCTTCCGTTATCATCAATCAAGACATACTTGGGTTTACAAGATGGGCAGCGGTCTCATTATGGGTATTGGAATCTCTGGCATGCATTATACCGGGATGTCAGCGGCACATTTCCATCATTCACATGGCTCGATGGTAAGTTCAGGTATGCAGATTGAGCCAGGTATTCTCGCCTACTTGATCGCATCGGGCACATTTATTGCTTTGGGCTTGACGTTGTTTGGCATATTTATCAATCAGCGAATGTCACAGAAAGATCGACGGATTCATGAGAATGAGCAATGGTATCAGGCCCTGTATCATAACCATTCGGATGCTATTATTTCAGTGAACAAGGAAGGTATTGTTAAAGGGATTAATGCTGCTGTAACAACAATCACTGGATATCCTGAAAAAGAGGTCATGGATCGTTCCATTGATGAGATCGCTCAGCAAATCGATATAGAGTGGATAAGTGAATTTGATTCCATCGATTGGGATGATCATGGGCTGGAGCAGGCGCACTACATGGCCAAAATGAGAGATGTGCAGGGTGAACTTCTGGACCTTAGTATTGTTGTAGTTCCTGTTGTCATTGATGGCAGACATGTGGGAAGTCACATTTTGATCAAAGACGTAACGGAGGAGAAACAGGCTCAGGAGAAGATTCGTCACCAAGCTTTGCATGATCCGTTGACGGGGCTGCCCAATCGGCGCAAGTTGGATGATGTGCTGGCTTGTACGATTAACGATTCAGCAGAAAAAGGGAACTCTTTTGCCGTTATGGTGATGGATATAGATCGTTTCAAGATGATTAATGACTCGCTGGGACATTCCATTGGAGATGTATTTCTAAGAGAAGTGAGCAACCGGATCATGAAAGCCATAGAAGCTTCTGATCCCTTGGCTATGGAGAATGTCATGCTGGCCCGGATGGGCGGGGACGAGTTCACACTCGTTGTGACCCAGGGTCAAGCGACAGAAGTAAGAGTGGCAGAACTTGCAAAACAGATTGTTGAAGCCATTCAGTTACCTTATCGACTGAAGGAGAATGACTTTTACGTAACCGCCAGCATTGGAATTGCGATGTATCCAGATCATGGAGTGGGTGTGGATGCTTTGCTGAAACATGCGGACTCCGCCATGTATGAAGTGAAGAAAAACGGCAAAAATGGTTTCCAATTCTACACTGCCCAACTGGATTCGGAACTATATGAACGCATTGAGCTGGAGGGTTATCTTCGTAAAGCGTTGGAACGTGATGAGATGGTCCTGTACTATCAACCACAGATTCGTACCGAGGATAGCCGCATGATTGGTGTGGAGGCTCTTATACGTTGGAACCATCCACTCAAAGGTCTGCTCGCACCCAATGTGTTTATCCCGCTTGCAGAAGAGACAGGCATGATCTATGAGATTGGCAATTGGACGCTGCGGGAAGCATGCAGGCAGATGAAACTCTGGCATGCCAGTGGCGGGCCACTCATTCCGGTATCGGTTAACTTGTCCAGCCAGCAGTTCCACCAATCCAACTTGGTAGAACAGGTCATGAATGCACTCTTGGAGACAGGGCTGGATGCTCGATATCTGGAGTTGGAAATAACAGAGAGCATGATGATGGATGCAGCCGTATCCACGGCGATTCTTAATGAACTGACAGCACTGGGTGTCAAGATCAGCCTGGATGATTTCGGTACGGGATACAGCTCACTCAGTTATCTGAAGCATTTCCCGATTCACAAGCTCAAGATTGATCGTTCGTTTGTGACGGACATTACAGAGAGTCACAGCGATCAAGCCATTGTGGCGACCATTATATCGATGGCACAGAATCTCAAGATGGAAGTGATTGCGGAAGGCATTGAGACGAAAGGCCAACTGGATATTCTGATGCAGAATGACTGCCGGGAAATTCAGGGATATTATTTCAGTCGCCCACTGCCGGCAAGTGAAGTGGAGCATGATTTTTTTGTGCCGCTGCGATTACAGGGTAATGGTACACCACCGGCACCATCCTAATTTTATGTATGCCAAGCGGCAAGTCCCCGTTTATGTCGGGAACTTGCCGCTTTTTTATGTCTTATCTTTTATTAATCATTAAACTCACCCATGATAAGAGCATTTATATTTTCGTTTCCTATAATGATAATCGAAAACCTTACATAAACTTGCGGTGGTGTTTCTTGCCATCATACGTAAACCAGATCGGTTTATCCTCGACACGTGTCTCGACATGTACGGTACGTCCCCAGAGGCGATACAGATAAGGTAGAGTGCGTTCCATATATTTCAGATCCAGCTCAATGCCCTCATATTGATGCTTGAGCACGAGTTCCCCTGTCCGCAGATAATCAGCATCTTGCACGACCAAGTATGGGGAGCCCCCGTTGACACGTGAAAATACGAGCTGATCCCGTATGTTCTCCCAGGACTTGTCGGTGATTTTCCAGTCCGGTCCTTTTTTCTCAAATACGTAGAGGTCCAGATCCTCGGTTAATTGCTTGGTCATGTAATTGCGGATAAAGGAGGTATCGGAATCGAATTCACGCACCTCGAACATTTTGGCACGACCTTGGCCCGGTTTGCGGCCCCAACGTTCCTGTTCTTCACAGGTTGGGTTATCCCAGCGCCGTTCAATATCCTCGAAAATCTTCAGTCCCAAATAATACGGATTCAGACTTTGTTTGGATGGCTGCACCACGGAGGAGTTGAGTTTGGCAAATTCGATCGTATCCTCACTGTTCAGATCGAGCTCACGGATAATGCGTTGATGCCAGTAGGATGCCCAGCCTTCGTTCATGATTTTGGTTTCCATCTGTGGCCAGAAATATAACATCTCCTCACGCATCATACTCATGATATCCCGTTGCCAGTCGGTCAACACTTCGGAGAATTCCTGAATAAACCACATGACATCCTTCTCCGGTTCAGGCGGAAAATGATGAACCTGAATACCTTCAGCGGGTGCTTCTTCGGTCTGCACGTCATCAAGTGACCACAGATCATCATAGCGGCCTTCCGGCCGTGTTTTTTTCTCACCGCGCTGCTCCCGCATTTTCATCTCCATGTAGCGTTGTTTGTCCAAATGGCGGGGTTTAATCAGCTGTGGGTCCACATGTTCCTGAATTGCGATCACGGCATCGATAAATGCTTCAACCGCTTCCGTTCCGTATTCCATCTCATAATTGCTGATCCGATCCGCCGTAGCGGCCATGCTTTCGACCATATTACGGTTGGATTTAGAGAAGCGGGCATTGTTTTTGAAAAAATCGCAGTGTGCCAATACGTGGGCTACGATCAATTTGTTCTGAATCAGGGAATTTCCATCCAGCAAGAAGGCATAACAAGGGTTGGAGTTGATGACAAGCTCATAAATTTTGCTGAGTCCAAAATCGTATTGCATTTTCATCTTATGAAATGTTTTGCCAAAGCTCCAGTGGCTGAATCTGGTCGGCATGCCGTAGGCTCCAAATGTATAAATAATATCCGATGGGCAAATTTCGTACCGCATGGGGTAATAGTCCAGACCAAAACCATTGGCAATCTCCATAATCTCGGCAATAGCGTATTCTAGGTCGCGGATCTCATCTGTCATCTAACGCTGCCTCCTTCCCTTTTCTGGAAAAAGCTGCGCAAAGCTTTGTACACTTCGCCTTTTTCTTTGATCACATAATACATGAACTGATCCATCTTGATATGACGATAAGCCGACATCAGTGTGCTGCTGCGGTTGTACTGATTCACTTCGCCGTATCCAAACATATTGCTACGCTTCATTAACTCACCGATCAGCTTCACACACCGTTCGTTATCCGAGGTCAGATTATCCCCGTCAGAGAAGTGGAAAGGGTAGATGTTGTAGCTGGAAGGTGGATACCTACTGTCAATAATATCCAGCGCCTTCATATATACAGAGGAGCAGATGGTGCCTCCGCTCTCGCCGCGGGTAAAGAACTCTTCTTCGGTTACTTCCTTGGCTTCCGTATGATGGGCGAGGAAAACAATCTCAACTTTCTCATACTGACGGCGTAGAAAACGGGTCATCCAGAAGAAAAAGCTGCGCGCGCAGTATTTCTCAAACGAACCCATGGACCCAGATGTATCCATCATGGCAATAATAACGGCATTGGATTGTGGAATGATTTTGTCTTCCCATGTCTTGTAGCGCAGGTCATCCGGACTGATGTGATGGATGCCTGGCGTACCAGTCGTTGCATTGCGACGCAGATTCTCCAGAATGGTACGTTTCTTGTCAATATTGGACTGCATGCCTTTTTTGCGAATATCGTTGAAAACTACCGTATGTGTCTCAATCAGGTCTTTATCTTTCTGCTTCAGATCGGGTAATGCCAGCTCAGCGAAGAGCATATCTTCCAATTCCTCAATACTAACTTCGGCTTCCACAATATCATGACCAGGCTGATCACCAGCTTTTTCGCCTTTGCCGGGTTTCTGCGAAGCAGAGGGATCACGACCGATGACGTCTCCGACCTGACTGTCACCGTCTCCTTGACCGACATGTTTTTGCTTCTGGTAGTTATACACAAAACGGTACTCATCCAGACTGCGGATTGGTACCTTGATGATTTGTTTTCCATCAGACATGATGATGTTTTCTTCCGTAATCAGATCAGGCAGATTCTGCTTGATGACATCTTTCACCTTTTGCTGATGGCGCTGTTGGTCCTGGTACCCTTTGCGGTGAAGCGACCAATCTTCCTTCGACACAACGAACGAGTAAGGCTGGTGTGAATTTGACATGTAGGCACCCCCCATTGATTACGCGGCACAGTTTGGCCTGTCGGTAATTAAGTATATTCACGGGCGAGGACGATATGTGATGAGAGTGGATATAAAATGATACAATTACGCAAGTTCACCTCAGAGGTAAGGTGAGTCGTAAGAACAGAACTGCACCATTTTTTACAGAAATAGTGAACAAGTGTGATATCCTTCCTTTACAATAGGAGAAAGACATCGATCTGGCATCTAATAGAGGTTGTTCAAAAAGTCCACTTAGACTTGTTGAACTCGCACTAATATAGAGATGCATGTAAAGGAAGGATTTATGTGAATAAAAAGGCGATCAAGGCTTGGATTATGTATGATTGGGCCAACTCGGCTTATGCAACAACTGTGCTGGCCGCAGTACTGCCTGTATTCTATGCATCGGTGGCTGCAGCAACGCTGGATACGGATACCGCCGCCTCCTACCTGGCCTATACACACTCCATTGGCATGTTGTGCGTAGCTCTGCTAACACCGTTACTAGGCACGCTAGCTGATTTGTCAGGACGGAAGGGCGACTTCCTGCGTGTATTTGCAATTATAGGCGTCCTTGCTACATTGGGATTCAGCGCAATCGGTGAAGGGGACTGGTTCCTTGCTTCCGCGTTGCTGGTCATATCTACAATCGGTTTTGCGGGTGGTAACACCTTTTACGATGCAATGCTGCCGGATCTGGTACCCGTGGAACGAAGGGACATGATATCCTCCAAAGGTTATGCCTATGGTTATATTGGAGGAGGCTTGTTGCTTGCAGTGAACCTGCTGATGATTCAGCAACCGGGCTGGTTCGGGATGAGCAGTACACTGGCAGGCACAAGACTTGCTTTCATCACCGTCTCGTTGTGGTGGTTACTGTTCTCGATACCGATCTTCCGCCATGCTCCGAGACGGCCTGCATCACCGGATTTGCCCGGAACGTGGACAGGGTACGTTGCGGTGGGCGTGCGCAGAATGCGGCAAACCTTTCGTCAGATGCGGCGTTTTCCCCAGTTAATCCGCATGTTGGTGGCTTTCTGGTTTTTTAATGACGGCATTAATACCATCATTCTAATGGCTACGATCTATGGGACAAGTATAGGCATAGGCACAGCTGACCTGATGCTCGCGCTACTGTTAACCCAGTTCATCGGGTTCCCGTGTACATTGTTACTGGGAGCATGGGCACAGCGTTGGGGAGCAAAGCAGGTATTAATCGTTAGCTTATCGGTCTACATATGTATTGTGATTCTCGGTTATTTCATGACACAAGCGATCCACTTCTATGTGCTCGCCGGGCTGGTTGGTGTCGTGCAGGGTGTGAGTCAATCCACAGCGCGTTCCCTGTTTAGCAATCTGATGCCAGCAGGCAGAACAGGAGAGTATTTTGGTTTTGTGAATATTGCAGGCAAATTCTCTTCGATCTTTGGTCCATTTGTTTTTGGTTATGTTGGGCAGATCACGGGTTCAACACGTTGGGGTATTCTGTCGCTCATCTTCTTTTTCGTCGCGGGCATTGCTGTATTGTTAACCGTGAAGGTACAGAAGGGGTTGCAGGATGCTACACGGGCAGATCAGGAAGAAGAGCGAAATGGGAGCGTTGGAGCTACTGGGAAAAGTTCAGATGTAAGATTTACCTGATGGTTGTTCACCCGTTTTCATATTAAGTTTCTCAACGGATTACGTATGGCTTCAGGCATTGTTCCTCACAGAACATGTCTGGAGCTTATTCGCGTTTGTGCAATCAGAACATAATTGATCCATAAATAAGTGCTTAAATGACAGACAGCAGAATACAGTGAAAGAGTATCAATTTATGAAAAGGTGAAAATAAAAGATTGACATGATACATTTTGTATCATAGAGTAAAACTATAAATACATATTGTATCTGAGAGTTGTCGAATGTAATCATGTGTTTTGCTTCATTCCCGGGTGAACTTCCGACGGAATATTGCAAAATGCTGACCTATAGCGTGCATATTACTCGTTTTGCCAAACACAAAGGTAGAGTCTGGTCTATCCCAGCTACACATTTATACTAATGAACAGAGGAGAGGCTGCCATTGATCGATGCTCAAGGTAACGGACTTGTTTTCTTACTATGTGTTCCCCGCAGTGGTAGTTCCTTATCCACCGTAATGCTGCAAAATCATAGTCGTATATTTGCCACCCAGGAAATGTGGTTTCTGATGAATCTTGTCGATTTACCCAAGGCTGATTCACGTGCTTACGGTGGCAGCTCCATCATGCGCCAGTTCTACAATGCCATGGTATCTGAGGATGTCTTCGAGAAGGCGTGCAGAAGTTTTGCTCTTGAAATCTACAATGGATTCCTGGAGGGGAGCGGAGCAGACTTCATCGTTGATAAATCTCCACGGTACTATTACATGCTGGAATGGCTGGATCGTCTGTTCCCTCAGTCCAAGCGTATTCATCTCCAGCGTAATCCTCTGGCCGTAGCTGCATCATTCAAAAAGGTAAACCGCCACACAGGAGAAGGATTCGACCTGATTCATAGTCTGCAGAGCCCCAAATTAAATATGAAATCCGTAGATCTCACACTTGGGATGCTCCGCTTGAATGATTATTTTGCCAAACCCCATTCCAATGCGTATGAATTGCAATATGAACGATTGGTTTCCAATCCTCAGGAAGAACTTGAGAAACTATGCGCGTTTCTGGGAATTCGATATGAACAGGGAATGGAGCAGTATGGACAGTTTCTGGACAGTGCCAAGTCTGACATGTTCTACAGTATGGGCGTGGGTGATCCTTTCCTCTCTTCGCATCAAGAGGCACATCAGGGTTCTGTTAACAACTGGAAAAACATATTAGAACCACATGAAGTTGAACTGTATTGCCGTGTGATGGGGGCAGATCTGTTCCACCAGATGGGATACAGTGAACAGCTCGCAGAAGCCGAACAATGGACGGGTGTACATTATGATGCAAGTCCGGATCAGGAGGTCATTGACCGAATCACGCATCAGTTGACAGCAGCGACCGGTTGCCAGTGGCAACCACAATACCGAATGCAACCGGCAGATTCTGTCGTTCATGATCCGGTTGGGAATCTTAATGACCCAGTTGTCGAAGAACCGGAAAAGACAGACCCGACGCTAGCTGCACTGGTAACGATCAGACAGCTGCAAGCCGCATTACGTGCAGCAGATCATCGTCTGGAACGGGGTTACAGTGAGCGAGAACGCTTGAAAGTCCAGCTGGCTTCTGCTCAAAGCAAAATACAGCGTATCAAATCATGGGTACCATTTGGTCATCAGATCAGCGCATGGGCTTCACAGCGCAAGATTCTACGGGGAGGCAAGTCATGAGCGCCATAGCAGGAATTGTTCACAACGATGGTCAGCAGGCGCTATGGGAAGACAGCTGGCGTCTGTACGCAAGCCTGGGGCATGTCCCTGCGGATACAACAGGAGTGTGGAAAGGCAATGAGGCGTTCCTCAGCTGTCATGCCCAATGGATTACACCGGAATCGGTTAGCGAGAAGTTGCCTTTATATGATGAGGAAAGTGGTCTGACCATCACGGCAGATGCCATTCTGGATAACCGGGAACAACTGGCAGATCAATTACAAATATCTAGAGCTGAACTGGCTATGTTGGCGGATAGTGAATTGATCTTGCGTGCCTATCAGCGCTGGGGAGACGATGTAGCCGTCCGATTGCTGGGGGATTTTGTATTCGCGATATGGGATGAGCGGAATCGAAAACTGTATGCAGCGAGAGACATTACAGGCATGAGAGCTTTTTATTACCGACATGATGGTTCACGTTTTGCTTTCTGCACACTGATGAATCCGTTGCTCGGGCTTGAAGGGGTACATAAAGAACTTGATGAGACCTGGCTGTCCGAATTCCTTGCCATTCCTGACATGCATGATTCAGCAGATATCAATTCAACTGTATATCGGGGAATAAGCCAGCTGCCTTCTGCACATACACTTGTCTTCCGGGATGGGAGACTGGAGCTGAAGCAATATCATCGCTGGAATGAAGTGGAACCTCTAAGGCTTAAATCCGATGGCGAGTATGTAGAAGCGTTTAGGGAGGTCTTTGGGCAGGCGGTTGGATCACGATTGCGAACGCACAGACAGGTGGCTGCTGCATTAAGTGGCGGACTGGACTCGGGAGCCGTGGTTGGTTTTGCTTCCGGAACACTGAGAAGTCAGGGCAAACGGCTGCAGGCCTATAGTTATGTTCCCGTACCGGATTTCACAGATTATACGTCGAAAACGTTGCTCGCAGACGAACGGCCCTTCATACGTTCCACGATTAATCATGTCGGCAATATCACAGAGAACTACCTCGATTTTGAAGGCAGAAGTCCACTCAGTGAAGTAGATACCTGGCTCGACATTATGGAAATGCCCTATAAATACTTTGAAAATTCATTCTGGATTCGCGGATTCTATGAAAAAGCGAGCCAGCAAGATGCAGGCATCCTGCTCACAGGGGCACGTGGTAATTTCACCATCTCCTGGGGACCGGCTCTGGATTATTACGCCAGTCTACTGAAAAGTGGCCGCTGGTACCGCTGGTTCCGTGAGATGCAGCAGTATAGTGAACGAACGGGCATGCCTTTCTCACGTATAGCCAAGATCACCGGGAAAAAGGCATATCCGGATTGGTTCAAGGCTCAGTCCAAAGGAGCCAGCCAGGCCGCATCCGTACAATTGATCCATCCTGACTTTGCGCAGAGAACGGGTGTACTGGAAAGACTCAAATCCATTATTGTTCTGCAGGGCGGTGCCCAGGCTGATGCACTCAAAGTACGTGCCGAGAAATTTAATAACCTGGCCATCGCCAACAAAAACGGTGCTGTAGCTACGAAATGTTCTCTGCGTTACCGCGCTTGGGAACGTGATCCGACAAGTGATGCCAGAGTCATCCGGTTCTGTCTGTCCGTTCCGATTGAACAATATGTGAAACAAGGGACGGATCGTTCATTGATTCGCCGGGCTACTTCACCGGAGTTGCCTGACAAGGTCAGACTGAATCAGCGGGTACGGGGTGTGCAGCCTGCAGATTGGTTACATCGCATCATTCCGAATTGGGATGCCTTTACCGCCGAGTTACGTGCTTTGTGTTCTGACAGCAAGGTCGCTGGCATATTAAACACGGAGCGTATCAAGTCTGCCCTGGCCAATTTCCCGAGTCCAAGACCTGAACTTGCTTCGCATCCAGATCTGCGATTGATGATGCATAGTCTGATCGTCTATCGGTTCATTCGGAAATTCTGATATAGCCCGGTAAACTGTGGGCCCGGACTTTTCTTACATTTGACTCATGATAGGAGGTGAATACGATGCAAAGGGAAAAAAAGGAATGGCAAGAACCAGCACTGGAAATATTGGAAGTCAACCAAACAATGGCGGGCACAGGTTACAAACATATCGACTGGGTTACGGTTCACGATGCGGATCTCTACGGAACTAGTTAGAAAGCTTTACCATATGCCATCATACTTAGAAGTGCGAAAAGGAGGTGAATACGATGCAAATGGAAAAAAAGGAATGGCAAGCACCAGCTCTTGAAGTGTTGGAAGTCAATCAAACAATGGCCGGTACTGGCTACAGACAAATTGACTGGATCACGGTTCACGATGCGGATCTGTACGATCCAACTTCCTAAGTTGTTTAGTTTTATGAAGTGTCATCATACTTAAAGGGCGGAAATGCAACAAATCCAGCTTTTCGCCTCCGCCCTTATATTGAGCAACATGAATATAAGGGCTTTTTTTTTACATTTTATTACGAAGGAGGCGTCGTTCATTGTTGCCTGTGCATTATGTGGCGTATGGTCTGCGCTGGTCGAGCCAAATTCGAATGCCTGAACTACAGATCGCACCCAAGGATGCGGAGACTGATTTTGATGTCGTGGATGTGCACATCGAGTCTTCAGATCTGACCCCATTGTGGGAGGATTGGGATGTAGGCAACGACAACTTTGTGGCACGAGAGGGCAGTCTTTTTTTCAAAATCGAAGATACAGGTCTGTTTCTAATGGAGCATGGAAAGCGTATCGTTGTATCCCCTCAGCCAGGAGCGGATGAGAAAAAGGTCAGATTATTCATCCTGGGCACCTGTATGGCGGTCATTATGATGCAGCGTGGTATTCTTCCATTGCATGGTAGTGCAGTGGTTATTGATGGCTGGGCTTACGCATTCGTCGGACATTCGGGGGCAGGCAAATCGACACTGTCGGCCGCACTGGCATCACGCGGATATCCGCTTCTCACCGATGATGTTGTTGCACTGACCTGGGATGCTGGAGGAAGAGCTATTGTATCACCTGGTTACCCGCAACAGAAGTTATGGCAACCCAGTCTGGACGGCTTCGGCATGAAGGAACAGGATTATGCAACGGTTCACGCAGAGATTACAAAGTATGCGATACCTGTTCAGCACTATTTTCATGAGATGGCCGTACCATTAGGTGGAATATTTGAACTTGCTCCACAACCGGAGGAAAACCATACATCTGTTCAACTGGTTGAAGTGACGGGGCTGGAACGACTGCATCTGTTATGCTCGCATACGTTCCGTGGTGGACTCGTTGCAAGACAAGGGCTGGCACAGTGGCTGTTCGAGACGGCTTCAAGACTTTCAGCAAGTGTGGAGATTGGCAGATTGGTCAGAACGGGTGCTGAGTTTACAGCATTTGAGATGGTGGAGCGGATCACAGATCATATACGCAAAGGAGTGCATACAGGACAATGACAGCGACTACGCCGATGAATGTGGAAGACCGGGTAACCCGGAAGGAAGGCAATCTGGTCAGTGATATGGGCAGTGAGAAAGTCATGATGAGCATTAGCTCTGGAAAATACTATAATCTCGGGAGTACCGGTGGACGAATCTGGGATCTGATCGCAGAAGAACGCACGCTGGGTGAAGTTGTTGAGGTACTTGCTACGGAGTATGAGATTGAGCCAGATGTATGTCGTGAGCAGGTAGTACAATTCCTGGAACATCTGTCCCGTGAAGGTTTAATCGACGTTAATCGCGGAGTGTAGAATGATGTTGCGAAAAATAAAGGCTTATCTCTCGCTCCCGCGGTCGATGCGTCGACTGGTATGGGAGGCCTATATCCTCCTTGGCTGGGCACGCATACAGAAGGCTATGCCATTCGCTAAAATCGCGCCAGGGCTGGGTACGCCTATGGTAGAAACACCGATGACAGGACTCGAACGCAGCGAGGTCATCACTATACGGAATATTTCCAAAGCAATTTCGCTCGCCAGCAAATATACGTTATGGGAAAGCCGCTGCCTTGTAATGGCGATTGCCGGGATGAAGATGCTTGAGCGACGCAAGATAGAGAGTACGTTATACATGGGGACTGCACGGAATAAGCAAGGACATATGATGGCTCATGCCTGGCTGCGAAGTGGTAAATTGATCGTGACCGGAGCTGATACTATGGACCAATATACGGTTGTCGGTGTGTTTGGCAAACGGTGTCCGGAGAAGGGATCTGGGGAGATTGTCTATGATACATGAAAGTGAACTCTATTCATCAGGGTTTCCGAAGGAGCTTAAGCTGATTTTGAGCATGATTAGAGGTGATCTGACGGCTCTATCCCCTGAAGAACTCAAGGCGGGTTTGCAAGGAACCGATTGGCAGCTCTTTCTGCGGCTTGTCTATCATCACCGCTTATACTCTGTCCTTTATTTGAAAATGAAAGAATTAAACTCTGCAATCATTCCTGCAGATGTTATGGAGAGTTTGAGACAACAATATACGGCCAATACGTTCCGCATGTTACATCTGACAGCTGAAATGGAGCAGGTGTGTGGGGCTTTTCGTGAACGCGGCATCCGCAATATTACACTAAAGGGGCCAGCGCTCGCCCATGATCTCTATGGCGATGTATCGATGCGAACCTCCAAAGACCTGGATATCCTGATTCCGTTTGATGATGTGGAAGCGGCTGAAGGCATTCTGGCTACCCTCGGATATGTATCCAAGGAAGGGGAGCGGGCACCTACGGTGCGCAGCTGGAAATGGCGGGAACATCATATCTGTTACACCCATCCGGTCAAAAGGACTCAAGTGGAGATCCATTGGCGTCTGAACCCGGATTCGGGTAAAGAAACCGATTTTGAATTGCTGTGGAAACGCAGTCGGTTCAGTTCATACACACAGACACCTGTCCGTATGCTCGAACAAGAAGACCTATGGGCCTATCTCGTAACCCATGGTGCACGACACGGCTGGTTCAGACTGCGCTGGTTACTGGATATCGACCAGATGATCCGCAGCATGCCACTTGATGTGAAGAAATTAGAGAGACGTCTGAAAGCGGAGGGACGTTTATCCATTGGTTCACAGGCTCTTTATCTGGCCTCGGAGCTGCTGAATACGCCGCTGGATGTAGAGTACAGGTCCTTGATGTCCTTGAGTGACCGTACAGGTAAACGATTAGCCAACGAAGGCGCAAAGTTCATGAACGACATGCTGGAAAGTCCGGCTGATATGAAGTCTTATCAATCGTATTTGTTTAAACTTCGAAGTACAAAACAGAAATGGTTTTTCTTTATTGAACGTTTATATCCAAGTACATGGGATGTGGATCAACTGCCGCTTCCGCGTTCTTTGTTTTTTCTGTACTTTCCGTTACGTCCGTTTCTCTGGTTCTGGCGGCGAATTAAAAGGTATACGGTGACGGAAAGGGGTAAAGTATGATCTCGGAATTAAGGTATTTCATGCGAAAGTTGCATCATGTCACGGGGCCCATTTTATATTGGAATCTGCTAGGGATGATCTGTATCAGTCTCATGGAAGGGATCGGCATCTACATGCTTGTTCCGATGTTGAGTCTGATTGGCATATTTGAGATGGGCTCCACAGGCTTAAACATTCCCTGGCTTGGCGACGTGTTGAATCGTTTTTCTGAAAATAGCCAATTGTTACTCGTATTGTTCACCTTTGTGTTGATTGTCTCCGGACAGGCCTGGATGCAGCGTCTCCAGACGATCCGTAATACTCGAATCCAACAGCAATTTGTACGAACGCTGCGCATGGAAACCTATGGTGCTATTATTATGGCGCAATGGTCATTTTTTCTCCAAAAACGAAAATCCGATTTTAACCATATATTAACGACTGAACTTGCACGTGTGAGCCAGGGAACGAGCATTATGCTGCAAATGGCAGCCTCTCTGATCTTTACGGGCATTCAGATCGGTCTTGCTTTCTGGTTATCCGCCAAGCTGACGGCACTTGTGCTGGTCTGTGGATTGTTATTATTTTTTGTCTTGAGAAAATTCGTCAAGCGCGCCAAGCAGATCGGGGATCAGACCTCTGAATTCTCGCAAAGTTATTATAACGGCATTACCGAGCATTTCAACGGCATTAAGGATATTAAGAGTAACATGCTTGAGCGCTCACACATGAACTGGTTTGAGCGCATGTGCAGACAGATAGAACGCAATGTTATTCAGTTTAGCCAATTGAACAGTGGAACACAGCTGATTCACCGGATGTCCGCGGCAATCATTATTGCGGCATTCATCTATCTTTCTCTCCGTGTAATGACGGTGCCTCCAGCAAGTCTGCTGCTCATCATCCTAATCTTTTCCCGATTATGGCCAAGGTTTACGGCAATTCAGTCCAATCTGGAGTACATCAGCTCCATGCTGCCTGCATTTCGGGTAGTCAGAGAACTGCAAGCGCAGACGGCGAAGAGTCGTGAGATTAGTGAAGAGATTGCTTCGGCAGGAGACGTTGGAACTGATGGGATTCAACCTATGGAACTGAAGGAATCTATTACCTGTGAGGATGTCTGCTATCGCTATGAGGGAAGTGATATGTACTCATTGCGAAATGTGCAAGCTTCGATTCCAGCAAGGGGTATGACCGCGATTGTGGGGAAATCCGGAGCAGGCAAAAGCACGCTGATAGATCTGATTATGGGCCTCGTAAGGCCTGAAACTGGTCGTATTTTGATTGACGGTGTGCCTCTGTCAGAAGAACGATTATTGAGCTGGCGAAGTTCCATCGGATATGTCTCCCAAGATCCATTCCTGTTTCACACAAGTATTCGTGAGAATCTGCGTCTGGTTGATCCAAATGCAAGTGAAGAACAGATGTGGCAGGCTTTGCAATTTTCCTCCTCTGCGGCATTTGTACGGAAGCTGCCTCAGGGTCTGGATACGATTATTGGTGATCGGGGTATTCGGCTATCCGGGGGTGAACGTCAGCGATTGGTGCTTGCCCGGGCTATGCTGCGTAATCCTTCTGTATTGGTACTGGATGAAGCAACGAGTGCGTTGGACAGTGAGAATGAACAGTACATTCATGAGGCGCTGGAACGGTTAAAAGGACATGTGACCATTATCGTGATTGCACACCGATTGTCCACGATTCGGACGGCAGATCGTGTAATTGTACTTGATGAAGGTCGGGTGATTCAAGAGGGCGGGTACCAGCAGTTATCTACTGATCCGGTAGGGACGTTCAGCAAACTTTTGAACATGCAAGCAGGTGTTGTGGGGCAGTAAGTGAGTGGACATCAGAAGACGTTCAAACGTGATGATAGAGTATGTATCTTTTTCTCTTTATTCATTTATCTATGGTATAACCAGCAATGGGTTCACGTAAAGAGGCGCGCCACGATTGGTGCGCCTTTCATGTAAGTAGTTAGTATGATGAGCAAGAATTAATGAACGAGGGCTGTTTTCGTAGGAAGCGGCAGTTGAAGAGCACCGATCTGCTCCAAATGCTGTACGATCTCTTGCACGGCTTCCTCAATGGACCATTGCTCTGTATCGATGATAAATGAAGGAGATTTGGGTACATCATAGGGGGCGGAAATGCCTGTGAAATGCGGGATGTCACCATTGCGTGCTTTTTTGTATAGACCCTTGGGATCACGACGCTCACATTCTTGAATTGAACAGCGCACATAGATTTCAATGAAATCATCTGGTTCAAATAACTGTCTAACCATCTCCCGATCCTGTTCATGAGGAGAGATAAAAGCCGAAAGTACAAACAACCCGGCATCTACCATTAACTTTGATACTTCACCAATTCGCCGCAGATTTTCTTGACGATCCCCTGCTGTAAAACCGAGATCACGGTTCAGTCCATGACGTACATTATCCCCGTCCAGAACATAACAGCGTACGCCTTGATCGTAGAGATACTGCTCCAGGGCAAATGCAAGGGATGACTTTCCTGCACCTGATAACCCGGTAAACCATATGGCACGACTATGGTGCCCATTATGCTTCTCCCGGTCTTGCCTGTTGATGCTGGATGATTGCCAGGTTATGTTGCGCTCTTCCTTCGACATGAGTATCCCGCCTTTTCCCTACCATGATATGTATAATATTTTAACATATTTACAAGATTATAGCACCTTACAGATTTCTTCAAAATAAGCGTGAATCGACAAAATATCGGGTATAGATGTAGTACATACATAAGCATTATGCATATATCCAAGGAGTATTTTGAATCGAATGATGCAAAATGCTCACATAGCAGGAGGAACAATGTCATGAACAAAAACATACAAAACATACAAGTTGGGTTCAAATGCCATGATTGCCAGCAGGATATCCGCGCTGAATTTATAGATGAACAGGTCAGCACGGTTCGTTGTAAAGGTTGTGACAGAGCGTATACACTTTTGAAGCCAACCATCGGTGATGAGATTCTACTGGATTGGGAGCAGGAGGCTTTGTATCACAAGCTGAGGGCAGAGCGGTCTGAACTGGATAATCACAATATGTCGGCCTTGATTATCAAAGTTATCGAGTTGCTTACATGGCGTGATCGGGGAGATGGACAGACCCGTGCCATACAGACCGTGAGGGAATGGCTTGCTTCCAGTGGCAAACCTCAGACCTTACTTGAATTGTTCCATCAATCTCCGCCACAACCTGAAAATAAACGTTTCGATCGTTAATGATTTACATACATTAGCCGTTCCTGTGGCATATTACCTGAAGGTGTTCGTGTGTGCAAACGACTAACCGAATTTTTCAGGAACAGGAGCGGATAGAATGAAGCGAATGGTTCTATATATACTGTTGGGACTGTTATCCATCAGTATGGTACCGGCACAGACTGAAGCATCACCGGTTACCGGAGCGTATCACTTTGGCTTCAAAAAAAGTCAAAACGGTCAACTGCCCTCCATTGATCAGGAAGGCTTTAAATCAATCTTACAACATAACGATGCCATTTTCCTGGGGGATACAAAACAGAAGGAATTGTATCTCACGTTTGATAACGGGTATGAGAATGGATTCACACCTGCCATTCTGGATGTTTTGCGTACCAAGAAGGTGCCAGCTGCTTTCTTTGTGACAGGTCATTATCTGAAAGATCAGCCTGAGTTGGTCAAACGTATGGCGGCTGAAGGTCATATTGTCGGTAATCATTCATGGAGTCATCCGGATATGACCCGCATCTCCAATGAAAAGCTTAGAGAGGAACTTGAGAAGGTCAAGACGGAGGTCAATCGGCTGACCGGTCAACAAGCGACCTTTTTACGGCCACCGCGTGGAATTTTTAACAATCGTACGCTTGCAGAGAGTCATGCCCAAGGGTATGTGAATGTGTTCTGGTCTGTTGCTTATAAAGATTGGGATACCAATGTGCAGCGTGGCGCACAATATGCTCATCAACAGGTGTTGAAACAACTCCATCCGGGCGCTGTCATTTTGCTTCATTCGGTATCCAAAGATAACACGGAGGCTCTTGGTTCCATTATTGATGAGGCCCGCAAGCAAGGATACGCATTCAAAAGTCTGGATGATCTGCGGACCAAAAGTTATTGATCCATTATCATAATGAGCAATGGACCAAATGTAGGTCATTCAAAAGTTTAGCAAAAATATTAAAGGGCATCCTGAGCGATTAAGCTCGGAATGCCCTTTTTAGTTATAACGTTATGCCAGTCCAAGTATTGGATGTACCACATACAGATCCAGAAGAAAGGATTGGATTGGGTAATACGATACGATGTAAAGTGTAATACTATAAAACAGTATTATAGATGATTCCAATCGTTTTCGGGCCGCAGTGACTGCATACTACACAACCAGCAGTGGTCAGTTCCACACGGGCACCCGTTTGTTCCTGCAGAGACTTCTGCAAGTCAAGCGCATCCTCTTCAGCCATGGTGTGCACAACAATCAGCAGGTCTGGATCGATCTGATCCTTCTGGCTGAGCGTATTATTCAACATTTGTTCCAGAGCTTTCTCCCGTTTGCCGCGCACTTTATAGGCAGGTGCCATCTTGCCATCTGTTACCCGGATGACAGGACGAATCTTCAACAGGCTTCCAATCAGGTTCTGCATGCCCGAACAGCGTCCGCCTTTATGCAGATACTCTAGTGTATCGATAACAAACTCCGTGCGTACATTTGATTTCATCGCCTCAATCAGGTGTGTAATCTGAGTCAGGTTTTGTCCTTTATCAGCAGCATGAACAGCTTTCATCACCATCAGTGCAATTCCTGATGAGAGATTCTGTGAGTCAATGACCGATATTCGACCTTCCGGGAACTCGGAACTCGCTAGTCGTGCATTTTGATAGGTAGAGGAAAGTTCAGAAGATAAGCTGATATATAAAATCTCATCCCCTTGATCTATGTAAGGTTGAAATGCCGTTATGAAATCAGCGGGGGAAGGTGCAGCTGTTTTGGGAAGACGCCCATCTTGGCTAACACGTTCATATAGCTGTTCAGGCTTAATCTCAGCACCGTCTTTCAGTGATTCTTCACCAAACACGACATATAAGGGGATGATACCGATATCGTGCTGCTGGATCCATTCTGGAGCCAGATCACTTGTGCTGTCCGCAAAAATTTTGATTCGTGACATGTCAATCTCCTTTGAAAACAATGATTTTGGCAAAAAAATATAGATTATACTTATGTGTAAACCCATTCATTTTAATTATAAGGAAACATGACGCTGATGCAAAGCGTTACATCAGCGTCATGCCCACCAAGATAAGTCCAACGAATAACAGAATCATGATCCCATTTAATAGGGTTCCGATAATGGCAAAAACTTTCTTTCGATTCTTGAGGACAAGACCAATAATTCCGACGATGCCTCCGGCCAGATTGAGAATCAGGCAGACCAGGATGGCTAATGAAGCCAGAGCCACTGCTGGATGCAAGGCGATCTCTTCTGTCTGCAACGGGGTTAGAACTCCGATGGACTCGTTTACAGCCATGGTGGCAATAAAGAATATCAGAATATAACCCAAGATTGCAACCAACCCAATGACAAAGCTGGCGATCCCAGGTCCGGAATGTTTCAGTGGTGCCATTGGTTGCCTCTCATGATCTGGCGGGTATGCTTCATACCCATTGTTATTGTATGGATCTGCACGGCCAGGATTCTGATCCGTGTTGTTATAACCTGAATTATAGGAATCGCGATTATCCATAATGTTGACTTGCCTCCCTTAATCATCGTACTGAATGTTATTAACCTAATCGATGAGTAATGATTCTCCTTTTAAAATACAACGATTACATACCTGTTTACTTTTCCATAATTATCGATAAAAATCAAGGATTTACGCCAGTTTTCTACGATATTTAGGGTAGGGATAGGTTTAGTAAGTATAAACAGACATATGATCTATGAAGCTCCACCCCGACTGGTAAAGGAGGAGTGGATTCGCTACAATAATAGGAGTGAAGTGTAGTTGAATTAAGGGAGAGAACTTATATGCAACGAAGATGGATGATGCTTGGAGCTGTAATGACCATGCTATCGGTGGCGATTGGTGCGTTTGGTGCTCACATGCTCAAGGATACGATTGGGCCGGCGGCCATCGCTACATATGAGACAGGTGTGCAATATCACATGATTCATGCATTGGCTTTGCTCATTATTGGTTTGACGGCTGGTCAACTTGGAGCATCGACAAAACTGAAGTGGGCAGCGCGTCTGTTGTTTATCGGAATTATTGTGTTCTCGGGCAGCTTGTATGTGCTTAGTATTTCTGGCATCAAGATTCTGGGTGCCATCACACCGATTGGTGGGGTAGCCTTCATTGCCGGATGGTTGTTATTGGCATTAGATGTATGGCAGCGAGGTAAGGATCGCTCCTGATCGGTCCAAACAAATCTCGGAGGGTTCAATCCTGTATGAACCATTGAACTAAAAAAGCAACTTGCGTTAGAATGTCCCGTCATTCTAACGCAAGTTGCTTTTTGTTTTAATCCGATGAAGTTAGTTACAGAAACTCATCGATTTCATTGGTTCGGAACGTATACACCTGTTTTTCATCGACATGGTAGATGCTCACAATACTGGTATCACGATCAAAATTCAGAATACGGCAAGGAATGCTCTGATGTTTACCGTTCTTGTTATTGACAACAATACGGGTGAGTTTATTCTCTTTAATGAGTGTGTCAATCCACGCATCAAAAGAGTTTCCATCGGATACATTGGATGTTTGGGTGGCAGGCTTTTTCTCGCTAACCGGTTGTTCTTGTAGATTCTGTGTTTTGACTGGAGCAGGTGAGGCAGGTGTCTGAGCTGCAGTGGACGCCTTCTGTGCTGCGTTGGCTTTTTTGCGTTCGTTGTGAAGTGTGACGAAAGAGTCCTTCTTGGACTGGAGTGTCGCTTCAATAATTTTGCCTAGCTCTATGCCGGATTGAATCCGAAAGTCCGCAATTTGTTCTTCATTGTTTATGAACTCCAACAGGGACTGCAGTGCCAATGCATTTGAGCGGCTCTTAATAAGTATATCGACATTAAATAAAAAGCCGATGTCCTCTTGATTGGATAAGGTTTCTTTCATTCATCCCAGCCCCGTTAAAAATTATGTCAGCTCAAAAAAACGCTTCAATTCACTATATCATTAAAAAGGAAATTATCATAGTGCTAGAGACGCAGAAATATGCCGATTCGAGATGTATCTAGTCCCGGAGTGCCCCTTAATTTCTCCCCAGAATAGAACAAATATTCTTCTTTTTTCATCCCCTGATCGTCCTGTTTGCCTGCGCCAGTCGTGCGGGTCTACTCTATAATTTATTTAATCAGGACAGGAAGCAACAGGGGGAATCGGGAATGGGCAATGCATATCAGGATCGATTGAGATACGTTTATAAAATTACATCTTCCAGAATTAGAAAAGCGGATTATGATCTGCATCTTACTTATCAAGAAGCGACAGTAAATGGAGAAGTGGCATCTATTGGAAACCATCAGGTGTTTCGTTTTATCGATCGTATTCGAGGCTACAAAGAGAGGGAACAAGATCTGGCTAGAATCAAGCTGGAAATAGAGCGATTAAAAGCCTTGAAAACCAATGCTGAACATAAAAGAACAATGAAGAAATTGCATGAAGAACTGAAAAACCTGAAATTTGCCGATGATTACTTGCTGGTGGTCATTGAAAATAATAAAGACTATGATCGGCTGAATTCATCGAAAGCTTTCTCCATCAACGGCAAGAAATACAAGCGGTTATTGGCTACGACAGGTGGAGCCAAAAGTTCGACGGTCATTTATGTGAGTGAGGATATTCATCCGCTGTTAGAGAAAAGATTGAATAACGGCAGAGATCCCAATAAAGAGCTGGTTCCTGCCAAACTGGAGGCGTATAAGGCCTTGGCTTGCAGTACAAGCACGCCTGTGTCACATCCCGAGCGGGTATTGGTTGTTCATGATTGTATAACTGAATTTGGTGCAGACATAATTCAGATTGATGATACCGAGACAGAATACCCTCGCATAGAGAGTAGGAAAAATGAGCCTATTCAGATGAATATGAGTGATGGGTTCGGTCTTATCTCTCCTGCACTTAGTGAACGATGGGCAACCGAGCTGGGACATGCATATATCCCGAGTGGCTTCTGTATCCGTAATAGCTTCTGTAAAGGTATGGTCTTTACATTTGATTATCACGAATTTGCAGATCGAGTTGCAGGCAATGATATGGTGGACGATGCCTGGGGTAATCCTGTGGATATTCGAGAGGTAGACCTGATCATCACAACGTCCATGCTCAAACTATGGAGCTCATACAACAGTATCGACGATTACCTGTTATGTTGCGGTTATTATGGCTACACGTTCAGCGTAACGAAGGTTACACCCGAACAACTGGAGGATGAGCGTCATTTAAATTACCAGTTTATTCAGTCACTCCAATTGGATGATAACGAGATTGGTGAACTTATTCGTCCCACAGTAGACTCGATTAAAAATGTGCTAGGTGAAGACTATCGCAAGGCACTGTTATTTCTCAAAGGAATTCACATCCATGAGAATGATTATAGAAATAGTCCAGATGATTATATCAAAGGGCTGATGGTAGACCCGCGACTTATAGATGATCCTTTTGTGCGCAACAAAATTCATACCTTAATACGTAAACGAATGAATGAAGCCAAGATCGGAGTTCTAAGAGTGAAAGGCAATTTCAGCATTATTTCTGGCGATCCCTATACATTGTGTCAGAGCATATTTGGCTTACCTTTAACAGGATTGCTGAGTTCAGGTGAGTTCTACTCCAGCTATTGGAATGAACGCCATGTGGACCGCGTAGCTTGCTTCAGAGCTCCGATGACTTGTCATAACAATATTAAGGTGCTTCGTTTTCAAAATACAGATGAGATGCAGCATTGGTATCGCTATATGAACACGGTCACGATCTTAAATTCATGGGATACGACGACACATTCCTTAAATGGTGCAGATATGGATAGTGATCAGGTCTTAACTACAGACAACCACACAATTCTTGGGGCAATTCAGGAGCTTGATGCGATTGTATGTGTACAGAAAACCTCAGCCCCAAAAATTCCGGATGAAAAGGATCTGATTCAGGCTAACAAAGACAGCTTTGGTGATCTGATCGGTTTTACAACGAACAAAATCACGTCGATGTTTGATGTATTAGCCAATTATGAGGAGCATAGTGCAGAATATCAGGAAATGATGTACCGAATTCAATGTGGTCAGCATTATCAACAAAATGCCATTGATCAGGCCAAAGGTATTGAATGTAAAAAAATGCCGAAGCACTGGTATGATATTCGCGCTGCGGTAACGGACGAGTCTGCCTTGAAAATGGTAGCACACAAGAAACCTTATTTTTTCATATACAATGACCCGGAACAGAAAAAAGAATATACCACCTATGTAGAAAAAACGAGTCAGAAGTGCTTGCAGTTATTTGGCATGACTGTGGATGAGTTGTATTCGAAGAAGGAGCTATCTCCGGATCAGGAACAGTTCCTGGCACAGTATGAGCAGAGAATGCCTGTATCCACGGCACCATCTGTGATGAACCGGTTATGCCATCAAGTGGAAGACGAGTTCAACAAGTTAAAGTTAAAACAGACCGAGAGTCCGTTTGATCATACGATATTGAAGAGTACCAAGAAATATTCCCAGGCTCGTTATAAAGAGCTCCAACGATTATATCAGATGCATAACGAAGAGCTACGTAGCTATATGACTAACTTGCGCAAGAGTAAGGTGAAAAAGGAAGAAAGATCTGCCCGATGGCAGTTGTTTGTTTCACGTTTCAAGGAGCAGGCGCTGGAGATCTGCAATAACGAAGAAGATTTGTGCAATATGATTGTGGACATGTGTTATCGAAATGCGGAAAAATCAAAGCAATTTGTATGGGATGTCTCCGGGGATCAAATTATTCGCAATCTATTGCTTAGCAATGATCACATCATTCATTATCCGGTTAGAGACCGGGACGGCGATATTGAGTACGCGGGAAAAACCTTTAAAATGACCCAAATGCATGTGAAGGAGCAGCGCCCTTGAAAATCATTCTGAATGAACGTCATCATGCCGAGCAAGCAATTGCACATGGGAAAATGGATAAGAAGCCAACCAAAACGTTGATGTGTTTAGCTAAATACGGGCTTCAACAAGGGAAGAACGCCGAAGATGCATATGCGTTGTTAAATCAGTTTATGACCAAGTATTATCCAGACTACAATGCTGTCCAGTGGGATACATTTCTCAATCGTATCATTAAGCAGTCTCAGAAGTATATCAAGATAAGGGAGGAGGCAAGCAAGAGCACGCTAATCGAGATTGATCATGTACCTGTAACGCACGAAGAACTTCAAAAGATCAAACAACTTAAAAGTAAACGACTCGAGAAATTGGCCTTTGTTTTACTGGTCTACAGCAAGATTAATAATCGAATCAATGAAAATGATACGTACTGGATTAATCATGAATGGAAAGAAATCTACGGTGATAGTCAAATGGCCGTAAGCAAAAAAGATCAGGGGTTATTGGTGCACAAACTTATTCAGTTAGGGTATCTCAAAGAAAGTCAACGTGTCGATTCAACTAACGTACAGGTTTTGTTCGCTGCGGAGCATGGTGAGGTTGCCTTCCAGTTAGTTCGCTTCGATGACTTTGTGTTGGAGTATTCTCGCTGGAAAGGAGAAAACATCAAAAATTGTACCGTATGCGGAAAACGAATGCTGGCAAAATCGAATCGAATGAAATACTGCAAGGAGTGCAAAAAAGCTGGCATTAGTCTCATTAGAAAACCTCTCTAAAGCCAGACACAGCAATGCTGTGCATGGTTGTTCAAGAATTTCTTTAATGATAAGCCAGGGACAGGTTTCCTAGTTATGGGGGAGGTATCAACTTGGAAACAGTCTTATAAAGAAAATATGCTACATAACGCTTAGGTAGGTGAATTATGTCAAATGGGATAACTTTAGCACATGTAGAGTCTTTAATTAGAGAAGCGGTGAAACATAGCGGTCCCGGGCAGCCAGGAGATCCTGGCGAAACTGAACTCGCTATCAAGCGGGCACTGGAGGCTGCTGGCGAAGCCTTACAGGCTGCCGGAAAAGCAAAAGAGGCTTATCAGACGACTCGACTTGTGTACCAGAGTCCGGTTGCTGATTTTGAGGAGTTAAGTATGCAATACCCTTCTCCTGAAATAGGCTGGACGGTGCAGACGTATAAGGATGGTAAAAGATATCGTTTTGATGGACAGACATGGGTAGAGATTGATGTATTTGGTCAAAACCTTCAGGTGGTTAATTCCGATATGGATGGGCTCATGAGTACAGCTGAACACCTGAAATTAAATGAGATTCCGTTGGAAGTACAGGATCGGGTTATAGTCTTTTGCAAAGAATCACGGGTGTACCCGGAAGTACTGGGGATTTTAGCCCCCTTTCCATTCGATGGCGAGATTTTACATGTAAAGGGCTACTGTGGAGTTTCTGGAGATACCGCGACTGAAATAAGAATTGAACGATCCAAGGATCTCATTCACTGGCAGGATGTGATGGGGAGTTCACTGAAATTTGAAGCATTTCAACATCAAGATGATGGTGAGGCTACATTTGAGGTGAGAAAAGTGGAGGCTGGAGATATCTTCAGAATCAACATCATCGAAGCCGGTTCAAACACTCAACATCTTACGATTCAATTAACGATCAGAACATAAAAAAGGAGATGGATTATAATGACACAACCAATTATTACATGGATGGACGCAACACATAGTAAGGAGATTATTACCCCTTTTGACTACAAGGTTATTGATGCGGATAGCAAAAGTGATATTTTTATTTTCAATGTATGGAACAATAAAAATGGTGCTTCGGACGTATCTAAAATGGAAGATTGCACGATTACAACGCGAGATATGACTGGTGGTACTGGAGACACGGAGGCTCATGATGTAGAAGTGGTGAAGAATAACTGGTTCCACGTTCAGGTTGATTCCTTGGGGGAGACAGATCTGGAAGAAGAAAGTTCACGTATTGGTAAGGATTACTCGAAACCCATCGGAACAACAGGCAAGACAACCAAAGATCATACAGGAACTGCTTATGCAACACCATTTGCACCGGGACCGAAAGAAATCCTGGGCGTTAGTAACAATGGAAATCCTCAAGATGCGGCTGGTAACTATGTAACGCTATCCATTCAATGTGTAGTGCCGCTGAATGCGAAAAGTGGCAAGCAACAGTTCAAGAAACGTATCTCCTATCGTTACGTGTAAAAAGAAACAATTATGGGACAGGCTATTGCAGCCTGTCTTTTTTATTAAAAGGGGGGAAGTTCTGTGATTCTAGGTAATACACAATTTACGCGCTCACCTGTATCTCAAGCTTATATATGGATTGCTGATTACTATGATGGTACTTATTTAAGCGAATTCGATTTGCAGACACAACAATCAAACAGTTTTTATAAAATTAACAAGGAAAAGTTAGTCTCTTTTGGATTGATCGGGCAAGGATCTCACGTGTATCACAACGTTGCCAACGGTGTATTTCATATTAATGCGGATCGGTACTCTATATCATACGTATGTGAAGAACAAGAATACCCGCTAACGGGTAGGACCTTTCTATACAGTGACATCATTCAATTCAAGAATGTTTCTTCAGATGTGAATATGAGTGGACATTCAGGTCCTGGGAGTTCGGGGGCTTTCCATAATACGATTGAATGTTTTAACTTCGGTTACAAAAAAATGATGAATTTGAACGATGTGCAGATTAACTTTCAATGTGTGTGTTCCCTGCCTCTAAAGGAATCCGTATTCTTTCAAATAAAAATTTCTTCTAACCTGGACTTGCCTGGGCAACTCGTTATTCGTAAAAATGGATTTGTCGTAGATCGAATCATAGCCCCTCTGAAGGCAAATTATGCAGGGATCATAAACTGGGACATTCGTTAAGCTGGATTTTGAGATGAGATAGGTGGTGAAAGTATGGAGATTCAAGAAATTGCACTGGATATAGATCTATCTATAGGTGTTTTCAAAGATACGATATATCAGGCTCAGAAGTTGAAATTAAGAGAGTTGAGCCAGGATGCGGACGGGAATTCAATCTATCCAGCTAATGGGTCTTGGGAGTCCACTCCCATTCGGATTCAGGATAAGATTGCTTCATTTAAAGGTGTGGCTGCAAGCGTAGATGTAGTAGGGGGAGCATCATACAAGATCTATTGGAGTACATCTGAGGATGGCTTTGAGTGGGGGGCGTATGAGGAAATTCTAGCAGATGTGACTGCTCCTAAGTCTCCTGCAAAGTATATGAAGGTGAAAATTGAGATTTTTGCTGAGAAAGAATATTCGAATTTCTACATAGACAATTTTAATCAGAAGGGGAAATACAATAATACCTTTGTCGAAAGTGATTCGGGTTCACTAGGCTTAAAGAAGATATATCAATTGAATATGGAAAGAGCATCGGACACTCCAACAGGGATGGTGCTGAGGCAGAAGATTGAAAATACGAAATTCAAGAAATTAGATAGGATTAGAGTGAGTAAGGGGTGATTTTATGACAGCTCCAGCGACTACAGGGCAGTTAAGAGAAAAGCTTTTTGAGATGGAGATCGGAGACTATATTGTCTGGAAGTACGACAATACAACAAGTGGATATATTTTTGGAGGTAGTACGACCGGTTATACAGAAATTCCGCTAACAGGAAATCCGTTAGCCAGTATGTCTTTGAAATACTTCTGGTATGCGATCAAAGTCGACAAAGGATTACTAATAGCAGATAGAGTCGTAAGTAACACGACAACATGGGATTGGTTAAATTCCAATAAGTTCGTCGAAGGTTCGCCACGCATTATAAGTGAAACATCAGGTGTTGTTCGTTGTCCAAGCGGGGGTGTTGCATATGCCGATGCGAGTGGGAACAAGTCAAATGCTGATTTGGGTTTTGGGGCTTTCCCTCCTATTAATGAATGGGATAAGTATATAATCAAATTTCCTACCAACAAGATTGTAACAGGTGAAAATTTAGATGGTGTTTTTCATCATTTAAATAACTACACTTGGTGCAAAGAAACACCGATTTATGGAACATGGAAAGATTCTGCTGGTAATACAACAACATCTGCTTCCAGTTCTCAGCGCATTGGTAGAGGTAGCAATACCAGAGCACAGTGGAGCGACATAAACTACGCCGCGAGTTCGGGCTCTTATGCGACTTGGGGATTTCGTCCAGTGTTCGAATATAAGGAGGTGTAACGTATGGCAGTAATTGGACAACAATTAGTTACACCCCAAGCAGGGTGGAAAAGATTCAATGCAACTTCCTCTGCAATTTCGTATGTAGGAGCTTGGGAGAAGTTTGAAACAACCATAGCTTCCTATCAATTCACTGATAATGTTGGCATGTTCTCTATCACACCAAATAATACAATGAAATTTAATTTCACGGGAAGAAAACTTCTACTAAAAGCATATGGGAATAATGACACAAGTGGATTTCTATTAACAATAGATGGTGTAAATCAGGGGAACATTAAAACTGCTTATAGTGTTATATCAACTATAGTAGTTTACGAGAAAGTTGATTTAGACGATCGTGAACACAATGTTGAGATAAAGCTATTACCGTATACGTCCGTTTCAGGAGCAACTAGGACAAGACTTTTGTTTGACTCTATCGATATAGATCAAGATAGGGATCTTAGAATAGTAAGATCAGTAGTGGGATCTCAATTAACTACACCAGAAAATGGATGGAAAAGATATGATGACAATATATCCTCCATTAAATATGTTGGAAGTTTCACTAACGGTGCAGGCACAGGTGCATACAATGGGTACTCTAATTACACTTCAACGCTAGGCGACAAAATTGTTTTTGACTTTGAAGGAAGCAAACTAAGATTAATTGGAGCAAGATATACCAATCGAAGTGATTTAATCGAAGTTTACGTTGATGGAAAATTGCATGGGACTCATTCACAACTAGGATCAGAACTTGCACAAGTACTTCAGGTTGAAATTGTGGGATTACCGAAATCAAGACATCGAGTAGAAATGGTGAATAAATCCAGTGGATTAACGACAACTTATATGGCTCTTGATGCAATTGACATTGACCTTGATGGTCGATTATTTCATCCAGACGAAGTAGCAAGCATTACTGAACTTGAGATTGGTAAGCGTATCAGATGTAACTATGTTGTGAATACCGCTGGTGTGGCAGGAGAGTTTAAAAATATAGGAGAAGAAACATCTGACTTTATATCAACAATATCTATTCCGAGTGCGCCTAATGGCGACTTCTATTTCATTGTTGTAGACGAATATAATAAAAAGAAGATATTGATTGCAGACAGACCTATTCAAGCGGCTATCTCTTGGGATGCATTAAATAGCAATGGTCTTGTGTTTGGTGTTCAAAAGGATTTAGGAGTGAAGAATTATATGTTTGTTGCAAGACTCCTATCTGGTGGATATTCGGCGACAGACAAACATAATGAGTGGGATCAGTACATTGTAAACTCAACGTTAAATGGTAATATTATTGTTGGAGACGATAGAGTATGGAATTGGAGCGCAGGATATTCCTTAACAAGCACAACAAATGCTAATAGTGCGAACAGAGTTAGAAGAGGGTACGCTACGGCTTCAACATCTGGTTCAATTCCTGCTTCAACTGCTAATGGATATAGACCATTAGTGGAACTAGAAACTTTGCCAATGTTTAAATCCTTCGTCAAACATGATGGAGCCTATAAAAGGCTTGATACTGTAACTTTAGAATGGAATACAATTTCAGCAACTTTACCATCAGAAGACACTTTTATTAATGACGGAATGGATGATCTCTCTGTATTAGATAGAAAAAACGAAAGTTTCGTTCAGACTATGACTGCCAATGGATCGCTAGGATCAGGCAAGTTGTTCAAAGGAAGTATCGATCTGAAAAAGTATTTTGAAATAAAAAGTTTAAGTGTGAAGTAGGGCTTAAATGCTCTACTTCTTTTTGTTTGTAAAATAATGATTTCGAAGAAAAGGAGATGAAGAAAGATGGCTGTGTTGAAGCAACCACTATCAAATCCCGAATCAGGGTGGAATAGGTATGATGACAATGATTCGAGGATCAGCTATGTGAATGGTACATGGTCAAATGCAGGCGGCGGTACACAAGACTATAATACTACTACAACGACAACCTCAACGGTCAATGCAGAAGTTAGATTTAATATAACTGGAAATAAACTGAGGATTATTTGTCAGACATGGACTAATTTTTCGAATAATGTTGAGGTTTGGGTCGATGGAAAACTAATTGATAGTTTTACTACCGCATTCGCTATCAATTCTACAAATGGTTATCGTGTGCTTGTTTTCGAGAAGTTAGACCTAAGCGAAGGTGAACATTTTGTAAAACTCATTAGTAAACAAGCGTTTACATTTAGGCTTGATGCATTAGATATAGATTCTAATGCAACTTTAAAACCATATAAAGAACCTTCAAATAAAATCTTACTTTCATCAGGTGATAAGTATAGAAGCGTGAAAAAAGGTGTGTTGGTTGATTCGAATGTAATTCCGGTACACAGTAGCAACACTTCGCAAAATGGTGGACTTGTAAACACAAACAACACAGTACCATCTACTGCTTATACTCTATTTGATGGAAATTCATCTAACAATCTAACGTTTAGTTTGATGACAAATGTTTGGGTAAGTTATGAGTTTCCATCTCCAAAAACAATAACAAAATATACTTTAATAGTAACAGGCGCAAGTTCGATAAATAGAGCACCAAGAGTATGGAAATTTGAGGGAAGTAATGACGGAACTATATGGATAGAATTAGATTATCAAAATGAATCAAGCAACAACTGGACTATGGGAGTTAAAAGATCGTTTGCAATAACGAATACGATTAAATTTAAGTTTTATAGAGTATTTATTTTTCTCTCAAATAATGGCTCTAGTACTGCTCCTTCCTTGTCTGAGATTGAGATGATGGAAATGAGTTCTAATGAATTATATGAATTAGATACTTTAAACGAGAATACTGCTTTAAATTATGGGTCGGATACATCAATTAATTTAACGGAGATATTTACAAAGGCGAAAGTTATAAAAAGCACAAATAGTACAGTCGGCTCAGGAAAAACCTTTGAGCACACAGTTGATATGTCAAAACGCCGAGTAGATAAAATTACACTTGGCTAAATTTACGAGGAACACACCTATATATGGTGTGTTCTATTTGTTTTTGAAAGGAGATGTTTAAATGACAGACGTAATTGCTTTAGGTGATGCTATTGATGCAATAAATTCTGTTGGGTTTACACCTTGGGGTATTGCCGTTATTGGTAAAGAAATATTTGTATCACAATACAACGTAACTACTTACAAAATTAAAGTGTTTGATGCAGACACGTATAGTGTTAAAAGAGAATTTAATATTAATGGTGTAACGGCAAATCAGTATGGATCAATTGGTACAGATGGCACAAACTTAATGGTTTCCAACAGTAGCGAATGCATAGTAACCGTAGATAAACAAAATGGGACTGCAATCAAAACAGGAACTATAGTTTACAGATTCAGTCTAACTGCAACATTTGATGTCGATTTAGAAAGAGATTTGATAGTATTTCAACAATATACTGGTGGTTCAGTACGTATCATTAGATATTCTACAGGTGTAATATTAAACACTTATAAAATGCCCACAAGTTCTACTGGTAGTGGTGCAATTATTTACAGAAAAAAAGGAGGTTCGGAAGCGTATATTGTTGTATCTCAATATTTCAACAATATGATATTTGTTTCAGGTGATATAAGTAAATCTACTGACAATCTAACATTTTCTCACATTTATACTTACAATAACACTTCAAAAATAACAGGGTTGGGGTTAAAGGGTAATCAGTTGTTTATTGGCGTATATAGTCCTTCTAGCAAGATTGTCCGTTTAGATATTAGTAGTTTGATTATTGATAAATTCTTGATTTCATCAGAAGATCGGTTATATTCTGTTGATAATCCACCTTTGAAATCAAGTGCAAGCACCACAGCAAATGATAACTTCCCGGCTCAAGCCGCAATCGATGGAATTGTATTAACAAATAATGCGAATGGTAGTAGATGGTCTTCTGCTTTAAATGATACAGGAGCATCGTTCATGATTGAGTTCCCATTTTCTATTGAAATAGATCAAATTAGATTCTTGCAATACAAACACAATAACTCTGGTAGCGTACATTCTCGTATCAGAAATTGCGAGGTAACTTTTTCTAATGGTGCCCCTTTTCAAACCACTCTAAATGATGCTTCAGTTGATTACAATCAAGTGCCTACAGAGTCGAATTGGTCTGTTATTCAGTTCCCATCCAGAAAAACTTCTTTTGTAAAAATTCAAAGACTAAGTAGCTACGCTGGAAGTCCAGATTACATTTCTTTTATTGAATTTGAGGTATATTCAAAGGGCAAAAAAATAACAAAAGATATGTTTATTGCTCTCAAGGCGCTAAACAACAGTACAGAAGAAAATTATTTGAAACACGGCATGAGTAGCAGAACAGAGATTAATTTAGATGATGAAATTGTAGGCAAGAAGTTTATTGTTAATCAAAATACAACTCTAGGTTCAGGTAAAGTTTTCAAACAAAAAATAGACACATCAAAAATACCAATTAAAAATGCATCGATCACATAAGTATGTGAAATGATTGTTTGATTTAGAATTTAGGAAGGAGTGAGACAATGGCTATCATACGGACTATGCCATCTTCAACTATATTTAATGTATCAACTTGGGATACACCGAATGCTAATTTTTTTTATGATAATCTTATATCTACAACCGTGAAACTAGTTACAGGAAACCCATCTGGTCAAAACTCAGAGATCCATTGCTCTTTTCAAAAAGCAACTAAAATACATTCACTAGCAATTACATTCGGTGAAGTTGACAGTAGGCTGTCTATTAAATCATTTGAGGTACATGGTACAGAAACCGATTCAAATTCGGGATTTGTAAAATTGTTGGAAAAAAGTACTGAGACGGTGTGGGCTTCTGGCGAAAAAAGAGTATTTAATTTACCAACCAATTCAAAAGATTTTAAGAGATACAAGATTGTAGTCACTTCAAATCATGGATACTCAGAGATAAATGGTGCAAAGACATATATTGTTGCTGAGTTGGAGTTTAAAGAGGTTGTATCAATTTCTAAAGTGTTGATATTTAATAATTCCAAATACAAATACTACAGCTCGGGATGGATAGATATAGATGCTCATGTTGATGAACAGACCTATCTAAACGTAGGGATGAATGATCTATCAATAATCCCTGAATCCGCATGGTCACAACTTCAAGGTGAAGTAGAACTATGTTACTACACGGACGACCCAACCAAAACAGAAGCATCTTTCAATATCGAAACTGATCCCTTCACCCTAGCCGAAGAATGGGAAGACAAAGAGATCAAAATCATCGAATACACAGATGACCCGAATCAAACCGAATCAAAGATTACAATCGAAACCGAACCTTTTACAATATACGACGAGTTGGGTGACAGTGTGGATGTTCTATACTACACAGACGATCCATCCAAAACTTCAGCGGAACTAAATATCACGGCTAACTACTCCCCATTGGATGAACTTGAGGGAGATTTTGACGTGGTTACGTGGACGAATGATGAAGAGGTAATTGCCGGAAATCGGGACATGATGCTAACGTATGACGCGCTACCGTTTGAACAATTAATTGTGCAACCAACAGACATAGCGTTATATGGAGACGTGAAAAAGGTTGTCGCTACGAAAGTAACGGAGAACAGTCCGGAAGGTATATTAAGAATGGCTGCTTCGTTCGACTCAGGGCTCACATGGAAGACATACCGTTTCAACAAGTGGCTTGATCTGGATATCCAGGATACAACGTTATTCAAAAGAAAAGGAATGAACCTGGACACACTCAACGCCATCCCTGAAAAGGATCTAATAGCTTTAACTCGAATTGCCTACTACTTCGATAGCAGTAAGCACTATGAAAACAGCTATTCGCTTGACGAAGTGAAGATGGTCGTTGATGCACCGCGACATGCAGTGGAGTTTAGAGATATGTCACTGCAACTGTTAAACACCACAGCCACAATCGACCTGATCTTCTCTGGAAACAAACTTACAGGTGTGCTGGATGATGCAGATCAGGGCAAGGTTAAATACCGCGTCTTGTTGAACGGTAAAACGTATTATCCGGCGGATGGCAATTTTACACGACTAGCAGCATCTCCATTCAATATTGAACTCAATATTGACGAGAGAAATGTTAATTTTGGCGAAGAGAATACATTGAAGGTTGAATTTCAGGATTATTGGGGTGCCGTAGACTCACGGGAAATCAAGTTTATCGGATCGTATTCAGGATTAATGTTTATGGACGAGTCTGGAGATTTTCTTTCAGATACCTTTGGTGGTATTTTGAAACAACTTGATTATGGGGTGATCATTGCCGGACAGACGACGTTAACAAAGAAAGTCAGAATCAAAAACTTGCTTGGTTATGCTGTGGATCATGTTTACCTGGAGATGGATAAGAAATTCGAAACGGATGGTGTTGAAGTCCAATTATCCAGACAGGCCGACCCGTTTCTTCCGATCGATTATCTGACCTATGGTCTGATTCAACCGGAGGATAGCATCGATTTTTATATTCGTATCGCAACGGATATTCATGCCAAGCCGAATCCTAATGGCAATTTTGAAATGAAGGTCACAGCAGACCGGGTGTAGCTCTCAATACAATGAGACAGGAAGTGAGTGGAATTAATAACGGTGAGACTCTATTAGATAGTTATATACATATTAAAAGTCCGGAAAATCGTTTTACAGCAAAGTATATTCTGTACAATCAGGTGGATGAAGAACTGTCTTCAACCCTAATAGCTGCTACAAGAAAAGTGTCCGAGATCGTCTCTAGTGTATCCGTACGTGTCAGACGGTCACAGGAATTGAGCAATTCGCTATCGGTGATGTACAGGTCGCAAGGGGATCTGAGCGCAACCATTCAAGCGGCATCCAAAGTTGATCTTGAATGCATGTTGTACGTTCGACCACATAACCGTGCACACGGCAAATATGAATTATTTGAAGCACCTCGTATGACTGTTAACCTGAAGCCTGTTGCTGATGCAACCACGCGAAGTCAAACTCACCTGCAAACGATCAACTTTGGTGATACACAGCGTATGATGATCGGCAGAGACGAGATAGAGCAATTCGAATCATTTATACATTTCGGTGATCTGGATACTAAAATACCTGATCTGTTATATCTGGAAGAAGCTAAATTGAGGTTATATTACACAGGAACCCTGGCACCTGAAGCACACATTGAGCTACATCAGCCGGATACACTGTGGCGTGAGTACGGGATTACGTATGCGAACAGACCTCAGTCCATTCAGCTCTTATCGTCCAGTTATATCCTGGATACGACTGAACGTTATGTTGAGTTTGATATGATGGCATTGCTTCGAATGTGGAGAGAAGGTATTCTTTCGAATGTTGGAATGATTATTCAGTCTAGCGGTAACACGCCGATATATTTCAACACTCGTGAATCTTCCAAACCACCTGTTTTGCAGATCAAATATATCACTTCTCAAATCTATTCCATTGGTCGAACCGAAATCGAAAGTGAAATTTTTATTTATGGTGCAGGTCACAAGGACATAGCTTCAACGTTAGTTGTACACAGTGATATTGGGCTGGACTGGCTCAAATCTCAGTTGTACGTCCACCGTTATGAGGATCACATGCATCATGATATACCTCAAGTAATCGCGGTCAGCCGTCCGTACCTGGATGTAGATCTGACAATAGCTAAACGTATAGATGCAGAACTAGGTTCGAACATTTCTATTGCTGAAAGTAGGACAGAAGAGAAGGAAACATGGGTTTCTATTTCTAAGCCCGAGCTTCATGCGCAGTTCATTACTGCTATACGAACAACTAAGGATACAGACGGTAATCTTGCCGTTAGAACAGGTCTGGACGACGAAAAAACTGTAGAAATCGCAGTGTCTCATCCTGACTTGCCTTCAGTCATTACGGTAGATAGACAAATGTCTCTAGTCAGTACGTTAACGATATCACAGCTGCTCGATGATGGACGGGATACGAGTTTAATTGTATCCGTACCAGATCTTCATGCTTCATTGGAAGTCTCCAATTATATAAAAGCAACTTCAACGTTGGGGTCTTTGCTTACGGTCATGTACGACGGTGATTCGACTGTGATTTCGGAGATTAGGGTTAATAACCCTGATCTGAATAGTGTTCTTCAAGTCAGAGCATTAGATCATGATGAGAGGGCAGGCAGTCTTGAGATTCCTTATTTGGAAGAACAGCTTGGGCAATTATATATTTCAAGACCTGATGTGCTTTCCAGCATTGAGGTCAAGTATATGGATGTTTTGGATGCACACATTAGTATCAAGGAAAGAGAATACTTGGATAGCTATCTTCAGGTGCGAGATTGGAAGGATATGCAGTCTACAGTAGATGTGAGACAGATTGTCGATATGGCTACTGAAGTGACAATTTCCAAGCCTGATCTGGCCGCGTATGTCTTACCAAGAGTTATTGCGAATGTAGAGTTAGATTCGATCACAAGTATCCGTAAACGGGATGCCGGTGATTTAGTGACCACAGTAATTGTGAAGAGTCCAGGAAATCAAGCGTATTTTTACATTTTATAAAATGAGTACATCATCAAAGAGGGCGTTGGCCCTCTTTTTTTTTACGTTTAGGCTCATGTCCATCCCTAAGCATCTGTACTTTATTGTGTAACAGTCGTCTTCTCATTATGATACAATGTGTTCATCACACATTAAGGAATGAAGACCATGCATCAAGGGGACAGTGTATTTGAACAGATTATGAAGCAGAAAAGATTGAAGCCTATCAAGCCTGAAACTACAAAAGTTCTAGTTAAACCAATACATAAAAAGAAACTAGCTCAGGAGCAATTAAGTGATATGGATGTCCAGTTCAAAAAGTCGGTAGCTGAATCAATAGATCGAAGTGTACTTCATAGACGTGTACTGGGGATTAGAAGAGAGTTAATGGAGATAAGACGATTAAAGAATGATGAGCAAATGTTTTAAGGTAGGCTGGACACAATGACATACAGTTTTCACGGCTCAAATATGATTAGTGTACCTAAAAAGCATGTATGTTCAACATACTACCTGTTAAATTAAACCGAGTATAGGACTACTAAGTTTACTGCATAATTGCAGATTAAGTTTATGTTTTTGCTTAAAAACGACCTCTTTCAATTTTTAATATAGGTGCTAGTCACCGTCATTGTGACGGAGAACTTTAATTATCTCACGACAATCTTAACCAACGAGATTCGTCTTATATAAATATTGAAACTCTAGTGTTAATCTGAGAACAGGTATTCTTTTGTTAACTTTATGAAATCTACCTGAAAGTAATCGGACTCAAAAGTAACAACGAATGTATACTTTTAAATCCGAGTTGAGCTTACTATGGGTATAACCACAGGAATCATTTTTTTAATAAATAAATCAACTGCAATTATCCTTTTTATAAATGTCCTTGAAAGCGTGAGGAGGACATTTGAGAGAAATAAATTCAATGATCTCTTTTTCAAGCTATATCAGTAAAGATGTACATAATTGCTAGTATTACTATGACAGCAAGAACGGCCCATAGTAGGGTATATTTTTTCATATTATCCTCCACCTTCTTGATGATAATTTAGTATAACTGTTTCAAATCACCTAATTAATGGTAACGTATATAAATCACCATGCCAATACTAATATATTAACCAAATGGGAGGAAATGATTCAATGTTAAGGAAATTCTCAAAGAGTGCTCTTGCACTAATTCTAGTAACAACGATATTTGCATCCATGGCATCTGCGAAAGATACTCCTGAACCTGAAGTATATACACCTGAGCAATATACAGAGTATTTGATACAACTTATTAATGATGGGGATACTGGAGCTACTCAGACATTAGAGCAGTTTAATAGTTTACCAACAACTAAACAAAAAGCTTTCTTAAGTTTTATTTTTTCAGAAGAATATGTAAATGCAATGAGCGAAATGTTGTCTGGTAACGAAACTTCATCGTATAAAAGCTCTAATCAAGAAATACCAATTGAAATAGAGTCCAGTTCTACTGATCAAGTTCAAGCAAATCAATTATCAGCTGGCGCTTTTGCGGCTAGAGCTAATCAAGCGGCATCGGTGAGCAGGTCAGAGAAATTGAGCATATTTGGTGTAGATACATCCACAATAACTTTGACAGTTAGTTGGGAGCACAATGGAAATGCAGCTGTTAAGCCTCTTCAAGTAATCCAAGGACATCTAAATCGGAATCCAGGATTCACTCTAAGTGAGACATCAAATAATAGTCCGGGGTACATTTCAGAGGGATACTTTAATGCCACAGGGACTTGGACTATGCGAGCAACCGCATCTTTAGGTTTTGTTAGTGATACATTAGGAATTAACATTAAAGCTTCAACACCGTCTAATAAGTATTACTATACAACTTCTACTAAAAAAAATATGAATGCCACCAATGGTTGGGTGAAGTATTAATCATAGTTGAAATTTTTGGTGTGGTGATGCGCAAGGGGGGGAGTGCTCCCCTTGTATAATTTAAATTTATACTATCATCAAAAAATGATTGATCATGCTGTACGATATCAAGTCTTATTATTTAGAGGTTACAGTTAAACCTCAGGGTTTATTTTGCTTCCTCCTAGTCCTCTGGCCGCGGGCTTCCAATGAAAATCTGAATGGCTTGCTTCAGGAGTTTTTCACGAAAGGCACCGCTCTCTCAAATGGAGGATACAGATCTCGCCGGTTCACTGTTTCTTTAAAGTTTGGATATTTCCCTATGAAATTTCCCCATTCATTTGGAGCCATTTTATAGTCCGATAATCATGCTCATTCCCACTCTTAGGTAATACTTGGCAGTCAAAATATCAATTCCTCCATATTCTTCTATAATGTATCATGACAAACACTGTCTGAACTGTAAGTACCTACATTTTCTCAACCACGGCAGGTGTCCACACGACAATCCAGAATGAGGCATACAATTATCGTGACCTGTGGAAGAGGAGGTGGATCGGGAAATTATGGTGACGATGGAGCCCATTGTAGTTGGAGAACATGTATTGGTAGGGGTAGAAGTCAAGCTGCCCAAAACAACGTTGCTGACTATTAACACATCCAAAGGATATATCATGTGCGGAGCACTCGACGTGGGGTTACTTAATGAGAAGCTCGGGGATCGCAAAATTATTGCAGCTCGGGCGGTTGGTGTGCGTACACTGGAGCAATTGTTGCATGCACCTATGGAGTCGGTGACAACAGAAGCCGAGGCCATTGGCATTACGGTTGGCATGACGGGTGTAGAGGCTTTGTTGAAAATGATCTAAGCACTAACAAAAGGGCTCCCTATGGGAAGCCCTTATTTAACGCCGTAATACAGAGCCTGGCACATCGTAGCTCCCACCTCTATACACACGAACGCTTTCTATTAAATTAAGCTTCTTCCTTCGCGAACAAGGCAGCCAGATTTTCTTGGAAAGGTGCGCGAACAACGCCTTTTTCCGTGATAATAGCTGTTACATATTCGTTAGGCGTTACATCAAATGCTGGATTGTATACCTTAACACCTTGCGGTGCTGTACGTTTACCAAATCCTTCAGTGACTTCTTCCGCAGCGCGTTCTTCAATCGGAATGAGGTCCCCGGATGGAGTGGACAAGTCGATAGTCGACAATGGGCTGGCTACATAGAACGGAATATTGTGAGCTTTGGCAAGCACAGCCACGCTGTATGTTCCGATTTTGTTAGCTACATCGCCATTCGCAGCAACACGATCAGTTCCGACGATAACGGCTTGAATCCAGCCTTTGGACATCACCATGCCTGCCATGTTATCACAGAGCAGCGTAACGTCAATGCCGGCTTGCTGTAACTCAAATGCAGTCAGGCGTGCACCTTGAAGTACGGGACGAGTTTCGTCTGCAAATACCTTCAGGTGAATGCCACGTTCCTGTGCGAGATACATTGGAGCAGTTGCCGTACCATATTTCGCAGTAGCCAGTCCACCTGCATTACAGTGAGTGAGTACACCCATACCATCTTCGAACAATGGCAGTGCATTCTCACCGATCATGCGGCATACTTCTTCGTCTTCTTTCTGAATCAACAGAGCTTCTACTTCAAGAGCATCATTGCCCTCTTCCAGGCTGAGCCCGGATTCAACGACCACATTTGCTCTTTGCATCATGCGATCCAGTGCCCAGAAAAGGTTCACCGCTGTTGGTCGGGAAGTAGCCAGATGAGCACATATGGATTTTACGTGATCCAACCAACCTTGAACGGTTGTTCCGTCATATGATTTGGCACCCAATACAACACCAAATGCAGCAGCAATACCAATCGCCGGAGCACCGCGCACTTTCATGGAGTGGATGGATTCCCATACTTCCTCGGGTGTATACAATTTCAACATGAGGATCGTTTCGGGCAGCAGACGCTGGTCAAGCATTTCAAGCTTGTCCTTTTTCCAGATGAGAGAGGACAGAGGCTGATATTCAGGGGTTGTCATGGGTGGTTCCTCCGTTCCTTATGTTAAACCTTAGTAGTAGTAACAGCTGTGGATACAATATCCAGTACTTCGCCGATGGTATTCAAGCAACGATTGTTCTTGATCAACGCTTTACCAATGGACAATGCTTTACGCTGAGCATGTTCACGTTCAGTTGCATTTGGAATGGTATCTATATCCGCCACGTGAGCGAGTCCCACGATACGACGAACCATTTTGGCACCTGCGAAGCCAATGGAATCTCTGAACAATTGTTGCACATATAGATCCTGATACCCTGGCGTTTTTGCCATCGGATCAACGAGGTTATTAACCCAGAGGGCACGGAAACGAGATTCGAATTCAGTCCATACATCACGAACCATATTCAGCAAAAGCGTTTCACGCTCACGCAAAGCAGTCTCATCCTGAATCCATCCTGGCAGGGATGCGTAATTCAAGAGCAGGTTTGCGAGGACTGCACCGACATCAAATCCCATGGGGCCGTAATATGCAAATTCGGGATCGATGACCTTGGTTGATTCAGGTGTAACAAAAATACTGCCTGTATGCAGATCTCCATGAAGCAATGCCTGCCCATGTGTTAGGAATTTTTCCCGCAGTAAGGCCACTTCAAGGTGAAGTTCTCCATCTGTGCGGAGGGCTTCAGCCTCGTCCTCAATGGAAACATCATAATTATTTTTCTCAGCGATCCGATAGGGTTCATCAAAGATCAGATCCTCCGTTATTTTGCATTGGTCCGGATTAATGAATCTGCCCTGTTGTTCCTTCTTCAATTGCTGATCCATGCCCAAGTCTGATGTGAAGAACAACGTTCTTGCCATGAATTCCCCAATATGCTGTGCAAAAAGAGGATAGGAAACACCTTCGATCAGGCCTTTACGCATGATCACATGATCACTTAGATCTTCCATAACCGTTAACGCGAGGTCATCATCGTAATGATACACTTCGGGTACCATCCCTGGACACAGACGATACTCTTCCTGCAGAATCTCACGTTCAATGCGGGCACGTACCAGAGAGAGCGGCCATGATTCTCCAACCACTTTCGCATAAGGAAGCGCCTGTTTGATAATGATACTTTTATCGGAGTTCTGATCCGTGATGTGGAATACCAAATTCAGATTGCCATCGCCGATCTCGTGACAATCCAGATTCGCATCTGCCGCAAATGGACCCGGTAATGTTTTGGCCAGTTCAATTGCATCCTGGGGGGTAAACGGGCGATATTGGGACAAAGGTGCCACCTCCATATATATGAAGAAACAGGAAAACCCACTTCTTTGCTTGGTATATGTCAGTATATCGGAAATAACGCGGTTTTTGAACTTTTTTTTGAGACAAGTCAAGTCGATCCTGATTCGAACTTCCGGTTCAAGGGTAAAAACAAATAGGCCGGACGGTTGAGAGAAACGCCGTTAACAAGCCTCTCCACTACATGTGGTGACACATTATTAACTCTCTGTTATGCATTGCGGGACAACCTGCTTATCATGGCATGACAGACTAATTTTAAATAAAGGATGGGATTAATATGGCTACAAAAAACAAAACAGATCAAGCAAAATCGGTGGAACAAGTACTTAATCGTCAGGTAGCTAACCTGAACGTATTGTATGTTAAAATCCATAACTATCACTGGTACGTTAAAGGACCTAACTTCTTCACGTTGCATGTGAAATTCGAAGAGTTCTACAACGAAGTTACAGTACAAATGGATGAAATCGCAGAGCGTATCCTTACGCTGAAAGGTAGCCCTGCGGCTACAATGAAAGAGTATCTGGAGCTTTCCTCTATCCAGGAGGCAGCAGGCGGAGAAGACGCAAAAACAATGGTGCAAAACCTGATCGAGGACTTCGCTACACTTTCGAATGAATATCAGGAAGGTATCGAAGTTGCAGATGCAGCTGAAGATCAACCAACATCCGATATGCTGACAGGCTTTAAGGCTGACCTGGAGAAACACATGTGGATGCTTCGCTCTTTCCTGGGTTAATATAGCCAAGATTTCGCCTAATACAAGTGGGTCTCTTGCGTAAGCTTTCTGATCCCCGATCATGTTGTCAGAAACGCCCTGAGCGTCTATACTGCTGACAAGAACGATAGGGGAGGGGACCGCTTATGTTAGAACCAACGATACCGGCTTTAAAAGAATGGGCTTCTGCAATCAAAGCACTGGAAACGGGTCGCCAGATTATGGTGATGCGCAAAGGTGGGATTGTAGAGGAAACCCGACATTTTGAGCTGAAAAGTCCGGCGTTTTACCTGTATCCGACTTATGAACATCAGCGTAAAGAACTGATTAAGTCCTCGGATCAATCCTATGTTGAAGAATCACTGGCCGAATGGGTGCCCGAAGCTTCGACAATCCGTATTACTGCATATGCCGAAGTAACGCAGGACCTGGAGATACGAGATCAGGAGATGCTGGATCGACTTCTTGACTTTCATATGTGGACAGCGGATTTTGCCGAAGACCGTTTGAAATGGAAACGGAAAGATCCGCTCCATGTATTGATTTTACGTGTGTACCTTTTGAAAGAACCGATGGAAATCCCCGTACTGCCTGAATATAATGGTTGCCGTTCATGGATTTCTATTCCGAATGGTCCGGTGCCGCGCGAAATGACGCCGGTGGTGGACGTTGCGGATTTTGACGAACAGGTACAGAAGATTAACGAGAGGCTCAAATTGTAAATGGTAACATTATTTAATGGAGGGACTTGTCCATAATATGGATGAGTCCTTTTTTTAGATTAGTGTACAGCAGATGCCATAAAAGCTTGAATTGCTGTGATTTTTCTCACTGTGCATTTGTGCTTAAGATGTTTTCTGATTTGATTCAATTTGTCTTTTACTATAGAATCAGAAAGAATAAGGTTTCATGCAAGGGACAAAGGTTCTTAGGAAATGACTTGATTATCATTGAGAATCAGTTTAGAATTATTCTAAAGTGTTCTTGCTTTAAGAATCGAGTACAGGAGAAATTCAGGGGAAGCCCTGTTCAGATATAATAGGCGCTTTTTCGTTTTCGACAACTAACATCAATTTAATCAATGGAGGGAAACAATACACATGGCTACGAATTTCGTCATTGAAGGTCTGAAAGCGACGATCGAAGGTAAGGAAATCCTGAAAGGCATCAACCTGGAAATGAAAGGTGGAGAAATCCACGCAATCATGGGACCAAACGGAACAGGTAAATCCACTCTGGCTTCTGCATTGATGGGTCACCCTAAATATGAAGTAACAGACGGTAAAATTACACTTGATGGTGAAGATGTATTGGATATGGCTGTAGATGAGCGCGCACGTGCAGGTCTCTTCCTGGCTATGCAATACCCAAGTGAAATTGCAGGTGTTACTAACTCCGACTTCTTGCGTAGTGCAATTAACGCACGTCGTGGCGAAGGTAACGAGATCTCCCTGATCAAGTTCATTCGTCAAATGGAAGGTAAAATGAAAGAACTCGACATGAACCCTGAGTTTGCTCACCGTTACCTGAATGAAGGTTTCTCCGGTGGTGAGAAAAAACGTAACGAGATTCTGCAAATGATGCTGCTTGATCCGAAAATCGTAGTACTTGATGAAATTGACTCCGGTCTGGACATCGATGCTTTGAAAATCGTGGCTGACGGTGTGAATGCTATGAAGAGCGAAGACCGTGGCTTCCTGATCATCACTCACTACCAACGTCTGTTGAACTACATTACGCCTGACTATGTTCACGTAATGATGCAAGGTCGTATCGTGAAATCCGGCGGACCTGAATTGGCTCACCGTCTGGAAGCGGAAGGGTATGACTGGGTAAAGGCAGAGCTGGGAATTACAGACGAAACTGTAGGCCAAGAAGCGTAAAGACAAAACGGAGGAGGATTAATTAATGACTACACAAACAATTCTTCCGGTTGAATCTGAAGCGCTTCGCGCCTTGTCGGAAAGCAACAATGAACCCGGCTGGTTGACCGAACAGCGGCTTGAAGCTTTAAAGCTTGCGAGCGGGCTTGCGCTTCCTAAACTGGAAAAACAAAAAATCGAACGCTGGAATGTCAGCGAGTACGGAACATATAAAACAAGTGAAGCTATTTCTTCTTTGACAGAAGTACCTGCTTCTATCAAAGATCTGGTTCAGGATCAGGCTGAAGGCAGTCTGGTTATCCAGCGCAATTCCGGTACGGTATACTCCAAGGTGTCTGCTGATCTGGCAGCAAAAGGAGTTATCTTCACGGATCTGGCTACAGCGGTTCGCGAACATGGCGATCTGGTAAAACAATATCTGAACACAGCAGTGAAAGCGGATGAGCATTCCCTCGCTGCATTGCATGCGGCACTTTGGAATGGCGGGGTCTTCCTGTATGTTCCGAAAAATGTCGAAATCGAAGTACCACTGCAAGCAGTGTTGCTTACGGACGACGCATCTGCAACGTTTGCACCTCACGTGCTTGTAGTTGCAGAAGCAAACAGTTCAGTAACTTATGTTGATAACTATGTATCTGGCGAATTGTCCGCACCTGTTTTCCATAATGGTGTTGTGGAAGTATTCGCAAAGTCCGGTGCTAAAGTACGTTTCGCATCGGTTCATCAACTGAGTGTAAATGTAACTGATGTTTCATTCCGTCGTGCAGTGTTGGAGAATGATGCTTCCATCGAGTGGATTGTAGGCGAAATGAACAACGGCGACACAGCGAGCAACACGATGACCGTGCTGAAAGGCAATGGATCAAGTTCTGATTCCAAAGTCATCGCTGTAGGTTCCGGTTCGCAGAAAATCAACTACACCACAGAAGCTCGTCACTTCGGCAAGAATACACCAAGCCAGATGATTACACGTGCAGTTATGCGTGAAGAAGCTTCTGCAATCATTAACGGAATCACGAAGATTGAGAAAGGCGCTACCAAAGCCGATGGACAGCAGACAGAGAAAGTATTGATGCTGAGCCCTAAAGCACGTGGAGACGCCAACCCAATCCTTCTTATTGACGAGGATGATGTAACAGCAGGTCACGCGGCTTCTGTTGGTCAAGTCAATGCCGAGCAGATTCATTACTTGATGTCGCGCGGAATTAACCGTACGGATGCCGAACGCCTGATCATCTATGGCTTCCTGGCTCCGGTGGTGGCGGATATTCCTCTGGAAGCACTGCGCACCCAATTGCAGTCCCTGATTGAGAAGAAGCTGGGACAATGAACCCGTCCATTCGCGAGCAGTTCCCGATCCTCCACCAGGAAATTAACGGACACCCGCTCGTATATTTAGATAGTGCTGCAACTTCACAGAAGCCTCATGCTGTGATTGAAGCAGTCAAACATTATTATGAGTATGAGAACTCCAACGTACACCGTGGTGTTCATACCCTTGGAAGCCGTGCAACGGACGCTTACGAAGGCGCACGTGAGAAGGTAGCCAAGTTTATCAATGCCCGCCGTACACAGGAGATTATCTTTACCCGCGGGACAACGACAGCCCTGAACCTGGTGGCTTCATCGTACGCCCGCGCCAATTGCAAAGAAGGCGATGAGATTGTTATCACGCAAATGGAGCACCATAGTAACCTGATTCCTTGGCAGCAAGTTGCCAAGGAGACAGGTGCAACATTGAAATACATTCCGCTTCAGCCTGACGGTCATATTGAATTGGCTGATGTCGAGAAGACGATTACGAACAATACTAAAATTGTAGCAATCGCTTATGTATCCAATGTTATGGGTCTGATCCATCCTGTGAAACAAATTGCTGAAATTGCACACCGCAATGGTGCTGTCATCGTTGTTGATGGCGCACAAAGCACACCTCACATGAAGGTGGACGTTCAGGATCTGGACTGTGATTTCTATGCATTATCCGGTCATAAAATGTGCGGACCAACCGGAATCGGTGCACTCTACGGCAAAAAGGCGCTGCTGGAGTCCATGGAACCCATTGAGTTCGGTGGTGAAATGATTGATGATGTGGGTCTGTACGAATCCAACTGGAAAGAGCTTCCCTGGAAGTTCGAAGGTGGAACCCCGATTATCGCAGGTGCGGTAGGGTTGGGAGCTGCCATTGATTTTCTGGAGCAGATTGGTATGGATGAGATCGCACATCATGAGAGTGTGCTGGCAGCTTATGCAACAGAACGACTGGCCGAGATCGATGGGTTAACCATCTATGGCCCAGCCAAGCGGCATGTGGGTGTTGTTACCTTTAATCTGGGGGATGTTCATCCGCATGATGTGGCAACTGTGCTGGATGCGAGTGGCGTAGCCATTCGTGCCGGACACCATTGCTGTCAACCGCTAATGCGCTGGCTTGAAGTTAGCTCAACAGCTCGTGCCAGCTTCTATCTATACAATAACGAACAAGATGTAGATCGGCTTGTCAGCGCCTTAATCCAGACAAAGGAGTATTTTGGCGATGCAACTTGATGATCTGTACAGACGTGTTATAATGGACCACTACAAAAACCCGCGTAACCGCGGAACATTTGATAATGACGCTGTCACGGTGAATTTGAACAATCCAACGTGCGGCGACCGGATTTCACTGCAAATTTTGCTGAAAGACGGAATCGTCCAGGAAGCCAAATATACGGGTGAAGGCTGCTCCATCAGCATGTCCTCTGCATCGATGATGACAGAGGCCGTCAAAGGCAAAACGATGGAACAAGCACTCGATATCGCTAACCGTTTTTCCTCACTGATGAAAGGTGAAGAAGTCGATTTCGACGATTATGAAGATCTCGAAGCCCTATCCGGTGTGAACAAGTTCCCTGCACGCATCAAATGTGCCACTCTGGCCTGGAATGCATTACGCAAAGGGATTGACGAAGAGAACAAAGTACAATAACGATAGGGAGGTAGAGCAAGATGGCTAAAAAAGCACCAGAAATGGAAGAGTACAAATATGGTTTTCGCGACGAGCACAAATCCATCTTTCAAACCGGTAAAGGTCTGACTGCAGAAGTGGTTACCGAAATTTCCAAGATTAAGAACGAACCGGAATGGATGTTGGAATTCCGTTTGAAATCTTTGAAACAATTCGAAAAGATGCCAATGCCAAAATGGGGCGGAGATCTAGACGGATTGGATTTCAATGAAATTCAGTACTATGTGCGTGCTTCGGAGAAACAAGGTAAAACATGGGAGGAAGTTCCTTCCGAAATCAAGGAAACCTTTGATAAATTGGGTATCCCTGAAGCAGAGCAAAAGTTCCTTGCAGGTGTATCGGCTCAGTATGAGTCCGAGGTTGTATACCACAACATGCAAAAGGAATTGGAAGACCAAGGTGTAATCTTCATGGATACGGACACGGCTCTCAGAGAGCATCCCGAAATCCTGCGTGAATATTTTGCAACGGTTATTCCACCAGCAGATAACAAATTTGCTGCTTTGAATAGTGCGGTATGGTCCGGAGGAAGCTTCATCTACGTGCCTAAGGGCGTTAAATGTGAAGTACCTCTGCAAGCCTACTTCCGGATTAACTCCGAGAATATGGGACAATTCGAGCGTACACTCATCATTGCGGACGAAGATAGCTTCGTTCACTATGTAGAGGGATGTACAGCTCCAATCTACAGCACGAACTCACTGCACAGTGCGGTTGTTGAGATCATCTGTAAGAAAAATGCTCGTGTTCGTTACACAACGATTCAAAACTGGGCACCAAACATCTACAACCTCGTTACGAAACGTGCGGTTGCTGAAGAAAATGCAACGATGGAATGGGTCGATGGTAACATCGGTTCCAAACTGACGATGAAATATCCAGCGGTTGTACTGAAAGGCCGTGGAGCTAAAGGTTCCGTACTCTCCATCGCTGTAGCTGGTAAAAACCAGCATCAGGATGCAGGTGCGAAAATGATCCACTTGGCTCCAGATACAACATCTACGATTGTATCCAAATCCATCAGTAAACATGGTGGTAAAGTAACTTACCGTGGTTTGGCTTCCTTTGGGCGTCAAGCTGAGGGCGCGAAATCCAACATCAAGTGTGATACACTCATTCTCGATAATGAGTCCACATCAGATACAATTCCTTACAATGAAATCATGAATGATAACATCATGCTGGAGCATGAAGCTACAGTATCCAAAGTGTCTGAGGATCAACTCTTCTACCTGATGAGCCGTGGTCTGACTGATGCAGAAGCAACACAGATGATTATCATGGGCTTCATTGAGCCATTCACGAAGGAATTGCCAATGGAATACGCCGTTGAGATGAATAGATTGATCAAGTTCGAAATGGAAGGTTCCATTGGTTAATCCAATGTAGCGCCTTTCGAAGCCGTAAAGCTGAAGCTAGTTGCTGATGTTAAGCGGTAGATATCGTTTTATGTGATCGAATACCCTCTAGAACAGACTTTCTAAAAAGTCTCTCTAGGGGGTATTTTTATTCAAAAAATCTGGGGATAACAGTGATCAGAAGGTTATTCTGTTATCGGAGTGGCAAGCGGAAATATTCTTTAGTTCAATTTGTATATTTACAAATGAATAGACCAGCGTTATTCTACCATTAACAAATATTACATATATTTGATTAGATTCTAATATGAGGAGGGGTATGATGCGAAGAAGTATAGTTAAAAAAGGAGCAGCCTTGGTATTGTCTGCTGTTGTTGCCTTTACGAGCTCTCCGTTATTTTTATCAACGGCGAGTGCTGCAGAAGGTGGATCGGTATCGGGTTCATTCAACGTACTTAGTTACAATGTAGGTGGCCTTCCGGAGCTGGTATCCAGTTCCAACCCCAAGGAGTACACCGTTCAGATTTCCCCAAAATTAAATGACTATGACATCATTAATGTGCAAGAGGATTTTAATTATCATAATGAGTTGATATCCCAAGTCACTCTGCCGTATCTGACGACAACAAGCGGAATTGCGGGTTTTGGAAGTGGGTTGAACAGTCTGTCCAAATATCCATTCCGTGACTTGAAACGTATTACCTGGGATAAGCGATCTGGTCTTTTTGACAATGGAAGTGATGAATTGACTCCAAAAGGATTTACAGCAGCTACATATGAGATCACACCTCAGGTGAAAGTGGACGTGTACAACTTGCATGCGGACGCGGGTAGCGATGATAAATCGCTTGATGCCAGACGAGATAATATCAGACAACTCTCCAATTACATAAAGGAGCACTCGGACGGGAACGCAGTTATCGTATTTGGGGATACCAATACACGGTACACCCGTGCCGATGACAATATAGAGCTACTCATGTCTGAGAATGGTTTAAGAGACCCGTGGATCGATTTGATTCGAGGTGGGAGTATTCCCGCTGATGGAGAAGCCCTTATGGATGCAAGCAATTTAAATGGACCCAACTATGAGATCGTGGACAAAATTTTGTATCGCGGAAGTAAAGCATTGTCCCTTAATGCACAGAGCTATCGGTTAGAAAATCAAACATTTGTTGATCCGAGTGGGAAGCAACTCTCCGATCATTATCCGATTACAGCGGAATTTGTGTATAGCACATCTTCTCAGTACCAACTAAGTTCAACAATCGGAGGATCTGGAGGAAGTGGGTTTAATGATCTAAATCATATTCCGGAGTCCAGACCTAGTTCAGTGGTACTTAACTCGGGCAACCGTGTAGACGGCATTTCAACGTTGTACAGGGATGGAACGAACCTAGCACATGGTGGTCAATCCAACATTGTCACACTGAACCTGGCAGACGGAGAGTACTTAACTCAGGCTACAATTGGTCAGGGGACACGTAATGGAGATAAACGGATCTTTTACGTGGAGTTGTCCACCAATCTTGGAAATAAAGTTGAAGGCGGACAAAAGACCTCGGATCAAATCAAACTTGAGGCACCAGCGGGGTGGTACATTGCCGGATTTTATGGAAGAGCAGGACAGGAATTGGATCAGCTAGGCGTCATATACAGACCTCTGAATTAGAAGTGAGCAGTGGTTAAAATGAAATAATAATATATACATCTCATAGAGTGTTCATATTAGCACAGCGCCGCTTGGAATATACGTTGGAGAGAGACCATAAGGTTTCCCTAATGATATTCTGAGCGGTATTTTTGTGGAATAAAATAAGACCAATAGCACAAGCCATTTCATAGATTTAAGCATTTAATGATAGAAAAGGATGTGAGTGTATGAGCGTGAACCCTTTCGAGGGATATCGGATTACAAGTTCATTCGGCTATCGAATTCATCCTATTCATGGTGGACAGACATTTCACCGCGGAATTGATCTCGTGACAGAGCCTTGGAATGGCCCCGTCTATGCCTTTATGGAAGGTAGGGTACGTTTTGCTTCCGAAGGAGTTACAGGCTCCGGATTCGGCGGTTATGGGCTTACAGTTGCCCTTCAAGATCATCGCGGTTACTTGCATTGTTATGCTCACCTTTCGCGGATTGCCGTAAACGTTGGGCAGCGGGTGAAGAGAGGCCAGCTTATCGGTAATCAGGGAAGCACGGGTCAGAGTACCGGCCCGCATGTACATTATGAGATCCGGAAAACCAGCGCGCCATCTTACGGATATACTGCCAGCGAAGATGGTGTGACAGAACCGGGTGCGTATCTACAGGCCGAATACGGAACTGCATCTCAGGAACAGGAGGCTCCGCCGATGACCACTGAGCAGAAGAAAATGTTTGAAGCCATGCAGAAAACGCTGGAGATTCAAGGGGGATGGATTCAGCAACAGGAGCAACTTTCCAATATGGATTGTCCCGCATGGGCAAAGCAAGCATTTGATTATTATCGACCGTTTATTATGAACGACAAAGGCAGTTATGAATTTTGGAGATTACTTGTTATCATGTACCGCAAGGAAAAAGGCATCCAAGTTCATTCGGATTCCGACATATAGATCCCTGCATAGGACAGGGAGTAACAAAAGGCTGATCCACTCAGGTAGATGCAGACAGACAACCATTTATCGAATGTTGCCTGTTCGCCCGGTTCATTCCAACGGAAACGTCATATGTTAGGGTATACCTGATGAAGAGGAGGCAATCACATGAGCGAAGTAGGATATGGCTGTGGTGGCAATGTAGGCGGAGTAGGCGGCGTTGGTGGATACAATATGTTCACAAACACTGGTGCAATCTTGGTACTGTTCATTCTGTTGGTTATCATCACAAAAGCATTCTGCGTGTAATCCAACATGATTGAATCGGAATAGACAAAAGGGAAGCCGATTATGGCTTCCCTTTTGTCATATGCCAACCTATAAGTTGGTTATTTCAGTTACTATGGGGTTCTTCGTATACATGCTGTGTACAATGAACAGTTATTGTACATAAATCTCAACGATAGCAATATCTCTTTCTTTCGCTAAATCGATAAAGGCCGTAGAGGTCTGAACGAGTGGTCGGAAATAATCCGCAGGATTATTCATGACAATGAGTCCCGTCTGACCCGTGGTGAGCAGAACCCTTTTACCGATAAAATTAGGCAGCATGTGCTTGATCAGTTCTTGTGTTGCTTCAGCATTTAACTGACCAAAGCTGAGGCTGTACAGTTCACACAGAACAGAGATCAGTTCCTGTTTGGTCTGGTACACCCGATTGGTCGTCATGGCGCTGTAAACGTCTGCTACAGCAGTTATACGGGAATAGGGGTGGATCTCGTCTCCTCGCAGTCCATGAGGATAACCACTTCCATCCTCGCGCTCATGATGTTGAAGTGCAACCGTTGCCAGAATTTCATCCTGCGTGGATTCTTTAATGATATCGTACCCATAGAATGTGTGTTTCTTCATTTCGTCAAATTCTTCCGTAGTCAATTTACCAGGTTTATGTAAAATCTCAGAAGGAATCTTGGACTTGCCGATATCATGAAGATATCCTGCTTTGGCTACCGTTAGACATTCCTCGGGGTTGTAACCCATCCAGCCGGCGATATAAAAAGCGAGCATTCCGACTTGCAATGAATGGTTGTACGTATAATCGCTATCCCCGTCCAGCATAAGCAACAAGGAGACAACATCTTTTTGTTTTTCCAACTGTTCTGTTAGGGTAAACAAAATCTCATCGACCTGTGTCTCATCAATAAAACCCTTCTCCATCGCTTGTTGAAATAGAGATTCAGTACCTTTGATCGTATCGTTAAACAAGTTAGTTAACAGACGGGATTGATCGGAAGGTAAGGTTTGTGCATCAGAGTGTAGGTCGGATGTTGTGTGTTCTACATCTGCGTACTCGATTCCATGTTGCAACAGTTTGGATAGGTCATCTTCACTGAGGGTGGAACCTTTCATCAGCATGTGGAGACCCGAACTGTTGTATACATCATTTTTTAACAGGTCACCCGGTTTAAGATCAGTAACATGCACTCTCACGTATAAACCACCTTTTCTCGACTAATATCGACACATATAATTATAATAACAAGAAAAAAATGGGTTGACAACGACTTATTTACTATTAACCCACTCTATCTAAAAGGTGTAAAGGCTCATTATTTAGTTCTCCATGGGGTTCCATGGTCCTAATTGATGTCCCTTCCATTCAGATCCATCTTCCCAAATTTCCTTTTTCCAGATCGGAACGGTCTGTTTCAGTCTCTCTATGGCGTAACGGCTTGCATCATAACAGTCGTTGCGATGAGGCGAGGAAACGGCAATGACTACACTAATCTCTGCCACATCTACTTTACCGATTCGGTGACTGATTGCACATAACACACCAGGCCAGCGATCGGAGATTTCCACACCAATGGCTGCCATCTGAGAAAGAGCCATCGGCACATAGGCCTCGTATTCAAGATGAACGGTGCGCTGTTCACCGGTCATTTCACGAGTTGTACCTACAAAAGTAAGAGCTGCCCCGTGATTCGGGGTAATCACTAGCGCCGTTGTTGCTTCCACGGACAAGGTGGACTCTGTAATCAGAAATAAGCCATCTGCAGTCCGATGCTCTGGAACGGTAGAGCGAAGTTGTTCATCGGATATATCCGTACCATCGCCTCCAGAGACGGGAGGGATCAACGCAAGTTCATCTTCTGAGCTAAGTATAGTATCGGCAGGAGCGTACTGCTGGTTAACTGCCAAAAAGGATGTCCTTATCTGAGAAGCTGCCTCTGGGTAGGCCAGACTCAGTTTTTCTTTTAAATCGGCAGCGGTTGGAATGTCTCCAATGTACTCAAACTCCAGAAGGGATGTATTTAAACGTTCTGCAATGCCTGCAAATAGTTGAATTGTCAATTTCATGGATATGACTCACCTCTTTTTGATCTCTAAACCCTATAAATATATCATAACGACGCGGAAAATGTTATGCTTATCCATTAGAAGAATGAACGTTTATTGAAGAGCAGGGGAGGCGGTGTGATGAGCACCAGGGAGAACCAAACGTTAACGATTCTGCACACCAACGACATTCATAGCCACTTCGGCTCCATGAGCACCATCGCCGCTATGATCAATGAGGAACGTGACCAAGGTGGCAACTTCCTTGTATTGGATATCGGCGATCATATGGACCGTATGGCCGTTGAGACAGAAGGGACGCTGGGGACGGCTAATGTTGATGTTATTAACCTGACGGGCTACGATGCCATTACAATCGGCAACAACGAAGGACTAACCTTTACGCCAGATCAGCTCTCACAGTCCTACGCTGGACTTCTGTGTCCTGTGGTATGCAGCAATGTTGTGGAGCAAGATACTGGACTTGCGCCAGTGTGGATGAAACCTTCTCTGATTGTGGAGAAAGGTCCATTTCGCGTTGGTCTGCTGGGGGCAACGGCCCCTTTTACCACGTTTTACGAATTGCTCGGGTGGGATGTTCTGGACCCTGTGGAGTCATTAAGAGCTCAAGTGGAAGCATTACGTGATGAAGTGGATGTGGTGGTTATTCTTTCACATCTGGGGCTTTCGACGGATCGGAGACTGGCAGAGCAGATTATGGGAATTGATGTTATTCTCGGTGGACATACCCATCATGTTCTCGAAGAACCCTTAGTCATTGGCCAGACCGTGTTGGGTGCAGCTGGAAAATTTGGCCAATGGCTTGGGAAAGTGGTTCTGGAACGAACAAGTGTGGGAGAGCCTCTCCAACTGGTAAGTAGCGGTTGTATGGCTGCCAAGAGTATATTACTAGATGATCAGGTCGCGCTGGCAATCGCTACGAATCGTACGGAGGCTGAAAGGACACTCAATCAGACGGCAGTGATAACGGATCGGGTGCTGCCCATCACGTACGACCGGGAATCCCCGTTTGCTACCTTGCTTGCACAAGCTGTTCGTCATTTCACGGGGGCACAGCTGTCTCTGGTGAATGCAGGTCAGCTTCTCGGAGATCTTCCACAAGGTAATATTACAAAAGGAATGTTGCATTCCCTATGTCCATCTCCTATAAATGCTTGTACAATATGCTTGAGTGGAAGTCATATTCGTGAAGCACTTGAGCAGTCCTTGTTGGACGAGTTTTCAGGTAAGCCCATTGTGGGATTTGGTTTTCGTGGTCATATTCTAGGCACGTTATGTATGGACGGAATGGAAGTTCAATACAATCCAGATGCGCCAGCCTATGAGAAAATCCAGACCATATCCATCAATGGGGAGCCTATGGACGAACAATGTGAGTATATCGTTGGGACACTGGACATGTTTACGTTCAATGTGGGGTATCCTCCTCTTGCTCATGGAACCCGTACGCTCTATCATCTTCCGGAATTCATACGCGATTTGCTGGAAACGGAAATAAAACGACCAGGGGCTCTGGACGACAGCCTGCGAGCCCGCTGGCATCAAAGCTAAATTTAAAGTACTTGCCTTCTGCTGAAGCGGCGGCTAGTGGTAATTACATCTACGGAGCGGGAGAGGATAGGCTGTGCGTTTAGTACATATAAACTTATTGCAGCCTGGCATGAAGCTGGGGAAACGTATTTATAGTGAAGAAGGCCTTGTATTACTTAGTGAAGATGTAGAGCTAACCAGTCGATTGATTGGACGCCTTAAGGATCTCGGAGTCGGTTATGTGTATATTAAAGATGCTGCGACAGAGGACATCATCGTTCCTGAAATGTTGCAGGAAGAGACCCGAAGGAAAGCACTAGTCGAGATCAAACAGCAATTTCAGAGCATGTCGGGAATGAAAACGAAGAATCGGATTCCTCATTTCGGTAAAGCGCTTAGTGGTGTGATGAATACCATTCTGGAGGACATCGGCAGCCAAAAGGAAGCCATGATTATGCTGATGGACATGAACTCCAGTGATTTTGACCTGTATAATCATTCGCTGAATGTATGTGTGTATACACTGGTTCTTGGTGTCGCTTCGGGTTACACACGCCAGCAATTAATGGAGATTGGTCTGGGTGCCTTATTGCATGATATTGGCAAGACACAGATTGCACCAGAAATTCTGCATAAGCCTTCCAGATTAAGTGACGAGGAATTTAAAATCATTCAGCAGCACACTACATATGGACATCGTATTCTCAAAGACGAACCAGGTATACCGCTTCTATCTGCACATTGTGCATTGCAGCACCATGAGCGAATTGATGGCAGCGGATATCCCTTTGGGCTGAAGGATAAAGAGATTCATGAGTATGCCAAGTGGATTGCTCTTGCTGATTCGTATGATGCCATGACAACGAATCGAGTCTACAAGCAAGCCTTGCTGCCACATCAGGCCGTAGAGGTGCTGTATACGGGCTCAGGAACGCTTTATGAACAACGAATGCTGGAGAGATTCAGGGATTGTGTAGCGATCTACCCCGTGGGTCTATCGGTCACGCTCAGTACGGGAGAGGTTGGGGTGGTCGCAGCGATTCATCCACGTGTTCCTCAACGTCCACTTATCCGGGTGCTCAAGGATGCCGACGGCCAGGCCTTATCTTCGCCCTACGAAATTAACCTGTCTACAGCACTGTCTGTGATGATCACAGGTGTAGAGGGTGTGGAGGATACACCTTCATCTGACCAAAGTGAACGGTTGGAAAGCTGAACAAGCTTAGAAATGATTAGCGCTCATGTCGTAATATCGGGGCCGTTTCGTGATTCGGCCCGGAGTTACCTGAGTGTTTTTTGTCATGTAATGGACAGGGTCTACGTATGCCGGAGCATTCAAAATTGTGCTATGATAAAAGATAACTCCAAAAAGAGAAACACAAGGTATGATGTAAATAAAACTTTTTAGGTTAATAAAAGGAATAAGGTGAAGAACAATGACCATGCTAAACTCAGGATCGGTACAACCGATGCCTTTATCGCCAACGAATGATCCGTGGGATCCGATTGGCTCTCTGCGTACATATGGACGCCATGTGTTGACCAGTGTAGAAATGACTGTGACACATCTGTGCAACATGCGGTGTGAGCACTGTGCCGTAGGAGATATGCTTACGATGCGTGAAGCGCCGGCTCTTCCATTACCGCTGATGCTAAAACGATTGGATGAAGTGGAGCATCTGCAGACGATTAGTCTGACGGGTGGCGAGCCAAGCTTTAGCCAGAAAACAGTGGATGAGATGATCATCCCGCTGCTCAAATATGCCAAGGAACGTGGAATTCGTTCCCAGATCAATTCGAATTTAACGCTGGATATCAGCCGATATGAGCAACTTTTGCCGTATCTGGACGTTATGCATATCTCATTCAACTACCTGAATGCTGACGATTTCCATCAAGTCGGATTTGCGAATAGTGGCAGACCTGTGAAACGTGAAGTCGCGGTGAAGATGTATGAGAAAATGATTGAAAATTCCCGCAAATTAAGTGAAGCAGGCATGTTTATCTCTGCCGAGTCCATGATTAACTTCCGTACACACGACAAGCTGGATGGTATTCATCAATTGATTCGTGAGATGGGCTGTGTTCGTCACGAAGTGCATCCAATGTATAATTCGAACTTTGCTTCGTCGTTGCCCGTGTTATCACTGGACCATATGAGAGCAGCGATTCATCGTTTGCTTGATGCACGTGACAAAGATATGTGGATGCTCTTCGGTACTCTGCCATTCTTCGCGTGCAGTGCAGCAGAGCAGGATCGGGAACTGATCAACCGTTTATACAGCGAACCAAATGTGACGGTACGTAATGATCCGGACGGACGCAACCGCGTTAACGTCAACATGTTCACGGGTAATGTGTATGTGACCGATTTTGCGGACATCCCGGCGTTTGGCAACATTCGTGATCGTAAACTGGATGATGTGTTCCATGAATGGTCAGCTGAACATCCGTTGAACCAAACGGTCAATTGCCATTGCGATATCGCATCCTGTTGCGGACCAAACCTGCTGGTGGCAGATATGTATTACAAGGGTGTGGATTTCAAATCGAGAAAGGCAATCACACGTTGATATTCCAGGTGTATTCCTGAAATAGATAGAAAAGGGGAGTTTCAACTTGGATATTCATACCGAATTTCATCTTGGGCAGCTGGTATTTAATCTGGTCTGTGTCTTTTTGCTCGTATTTTTGAATGGCGTATTTGTCGCAGCGGAATTTTCCCTTGTGAAAGTAAGGCAGACACGCTTAACTCAATTGCAGAGTGAAGGAAATCGTATGGCTGGTTATGCACTGAAGGTGAATAGTAAACTGGATTCCTATCTATCGGCAACTCAGTTCGGGATTACGCTGACATCGCTTGGACTCGGGTGGCTGGGAGAACCGGCCATCTCCGAATTGCTCGTTGAGCCACTCATGTTTAAACTTGGTGTAGGAGATACAGGGCTTATTTCGACCGTGTCGGTCATTATCGGTTTTTGTATCATTACGTTTCTGCATATTGTGCTGGGTGAGCTTGCACCTAAATCGTTGGCAATTCAAAAAACAGACGGAGTGGCATTGTTTTTATCTGCGCCCTTGCTGTTGTTCTACAAAATCTTCTTCCCGTTCATCTGGGTACTGAATGTATCGGCCAATGCATTGCTGCGTCTAGCGGGTATCGAACCTGCCAGTGAAGGCGAAGCCCACTCGGAAGATGAACTTCGTATTCTGATGAAGCAGAGCGCCAAAAGTGGTGTCATCGATAAAGATGAGATCAAACTGATGGACAACATCTTTGATTTCTCCGATATGCTGGCACGTGAAGTGATGCTGCCACGTACAGACATGGATTGTTTGTACACGCATATGTCTTTGGAAGAGAACTTGGAGATCATTAACGCAACCAAACATTCCCGGTATCCCGTAGCAGTAGAAGACAAGGATGAGATCATTGGATTTATACACATCACCGATCTGTTGCTGGCTAAACCGGAGCAACAACATGATCTGGCGTCACTCGTCCGTCCAATCTTAAACGTTCCTGAATCCATGGAAATCAGCCATGTGCTGCGTCTCATGCAGAAGAAACATTCACAGATGACGCTGGTTGTGGATGAATATGGCGGCACAGCTGGATTGCTGACTGCGGAAGAAATTCTGGAAGAGATCGTTGGAGACTTGTATGACGAGTTTGAGGATGAGCGTCCGCATATGGAACGGAGTGGAGATTCATTTTCCATTGATGGTCGTTCGCTTATTGAAGAAGTTCATAAGTGGACCGGAGCCATCATTGAGGATGAAGAAGTGGATACCATCGGCGGATGGTTGTTTAAAGAGCTCGGGGGCAATCCATCCAAGGGGAAAACGCAGGAGCTGAATGGGTACGTTTTTGAAGTGGAAGAATCGACTCGCTTGCGAATTACCCGTGTTCGAGTGTACAAGCAATCTGTCCCTCAAGACATGAATTCGGAACAAAAACCAGCAGAATAGAACTCGTTGCAGGAGTAAGATAAGACGAGCAAAAGTATGAAATGATGCAGATTACGAAGATCTGCCAGGATGTAAGACCTTTGGAAGTTACCTGAAAGGGGAACGAACCGAAGGTCTTTTTTTATTTTAAAGAAGAATTTGGAGAGATTCTGCACATAGTTGAAACGAATTTCGGATTAACTTCGGGGACAGCGTCATATGGATATAGAGACGGGAAGCGGGAAAGAACTCAGTGTTATTCAATATGCACCAACGATGTAATAAGGAGGCGTTGTTTTGTGAAAGATCCGCAGCTTCGTGCTTACGCCCCTTTTGTGGGGCCGTTTGATCCTTGTCCGCCAGTAGCAATTCGGACGTATCTGGTACCTCCGCAGTTATTTATTCCATTTCAGCCCATGGGCTGGCCACAGTACAGTCCGGCAGAAGCATTAAGAGTGGGGACGTTATGGCCTGCATTATACAGCCCTTATACACCAGCCAGATCGAAGGGAAGGAAGGTGGATGTGGATGGAACCTGAAGGAGCAAAAGCGTGCGATACCCAATACTATGAACTGCTGGAGGAGCTTCAGGCTCTGGATTTTGTATTAGTGGAGCTGAATCTGTACCTGGACACCCATCCTGGGGATTATCAAAGCATAGAGCAATATAACAAATTCACGCAAGAACGTACGCGGGTGGCGCAGGAGTTTCAACAATTGTATGGACCACTGATGAACTTTGGTCATGCCTTCTCCAAGTATCCGTGGGAATGGTCTCAGACGCCCTGGCCATGGCAAGTGTGACACATCAGCCTCAGGCTTCCTTGCAGAACTTTAAGGACAGGAAGCCCGAGGGTTAGAAGAAGGGCTGTATTTTAATAACGTAGAGGGAGGCGTCTTACATGTGGGTGTATGAGAAAAAACTGCAATATCCCGTAAGGGTTAGTAAATGTGATCCTCGTATGGCGAAATTGTTGATGGAACAATATGGCGGTGCCGATGGGGAGTTGGCCGCTGCCCTTCGATATCTGAATCAGCGTTATACGATTCCAGACAAGATTATCGGTCTGCTGACGGATATTGCTACAGAGGAATTTTCTCATCTGGAGATGATTGCGACCATGATCTACAAGTTGACCAAGGACGCGTCGGTGGATCAACTGGAAGAAGCGGGACTTGGGCCGAACTATGCTCAACGCGATTCTGCCTTGTTTTATACCAATTCCTCCGGTGTTCCCTTTACAGCTGCCTACATTGCTGCAAAGGGTGATCCAATTGCGGACCTTTACGAGGACATTGCAGCAGAAGAGAAAGCCCGGGCTACATATCAATGGTTGATCGACCTGACCGATGACGTGGATCTGCAGGATAGTCTGAAGTTTCTAAGGGAACGCGAGATTGTGCATTCCTTGCGTTTTCGGGAGGCTGTAGAGATCCTGAAAGACGATCGGGAGACAAAGAAGATTTTCTGAACATTTGGTATAAAGCAAAAAGCAGTCCAATAGGGCTGCTTTTTGCTTTGAAAAGATAGTATTATTAAATAATTAATTTTAAAGTAAACTGGTGTTGGTTAGTTATCATACTGTGGATGGAACTGCTACTTTTCACTTTAGAGCTTCTCTTTCAGATTAACGGATACTAAAGTTGAATGCTGACGGTTTCTTCACCAGGGCTTATATAATTAACACTTACTTTATTGGAAGGCACAGAGTGATATCCTCCGGTTTGTCCACTGCCCCAACTGTTATATATAAGATTGCTTCCTGAATAATAGCCTACAGTGATATCATGCCAGCGAACATTTTTAATGGTTGAACCTGTGTTCATGTTCTCGGGTTTTTGACCAATGGTGGTCATTCGTTTTACTCTCATCCCTATACCGCTTTTATCCCAGCCGCTTACTCCGCTTCTTACAATCGTCGTTGTTAGTTGTTCGCCAGTTGTCGTGATTCCTGATACAGCCAACGTACATTCATTGGGATTCGTCACATAAAATTTCATATAAATATCCTGACCTGATCGATAGCGCGTATTGCTAGGTACCATGGCTCCGTTGGCCAACGTCGTAGGTGACCAGTTATCAAACGCTGTGCTGTATTGCAAACCTGCATCTATCCCATTTCCGTTAGATCCCCAGCCTCCCAGGTATACATAAGGAACATCCGTCGAAACATTACCTTTTACGTATGGGGCACCTGGAATGGTTACATAAGTACTTAACCAGTTATATCCATTATTTGAGAAAACTCTTCGATAAGGACCGGAACCTCCGCTTGGATTAGGCACTTCGGCAGTGGGCGAAATTTGTGTATCATCTTTAACGGCAGATGCTGAAAAATCATTCGTGGATATTCCAGGACCGATAAGTTCTTTTCCGGATGCACTTTGATAGATGTTGTTCTCAACCAGATCATATACTTCTGTCGTCTCTTTGAGTTCCGTCTTGTTAGAGTAAATGGCACCGTCTTCTGCGACATAGATGACATTTCCTCGATCTTCTTCGTCAAGCCGGGCCATCACGTCAGCAATTACTTCTCGCTCATTTCCCGTGATTGATGAATCGATGTTGACTTCGATCCTTTTTTTTAGTTCATTGTTCATGGTGATCGTGTCCATATTACCATCTGCGAATACAAGATTTAATGGAGTTAATAACAAAGCTAAGGATAATAAAGAAGTTAGCGATTTTCTTATCTTCAATCTAAAAACTCCCTCTCTTAAATGGAATGTGTGTTGAATAATTACCAATGCAATTTCTAACTCCGTTTAATGCAGTAGCAACTCATGATAATAGATAGCATTTGAACATAAACATCTCCTTTTATGGGTTTTAATTACTTCTAAATCATAGTTTTTGTGTAATAATATGTAAGTGACCATTTTCACAATAAAAGGTAATAAATTTTCAATGAACGTTATAGGTGGAAAATGAAGAAACAAAAAACCATCTCCAGTAGTGGTACCAGAGATGGTTTTATTGGATTTTGAAGTGTATACCTAATATTCAACCACCATGGCAACATTTTGCCATCCGGCTCCAACGGTCCAGAACAACACTTTGTCACCACGCTGAATCTGACCGGTTGTAACCGCTCGATGTAATGCGATGAACGGACTGCTGGTTGAGGTATACCCGAACTCATCTCCGATATAGACGGCAATATCATCACCAATGCCGACGTTCTCGGATACAGCCCGAATGTTACTAATGGATAGTTGGGAGAAGCAGGCGGCTCTGATCTCGTCTTGTCCAATCTCGTTACGTGTCAACAACGTACGAATGGACTCGGAAGCGGCATCCACACAGATGGAATCATCAAATGGAATGAATTTCACATGAAAGGCACCTGCATCCACACCCGTTTTGCCCAGTTTCGCCAGGCCTTCAGCAGGAAAGAGTGAATTACCATACACGCAGGTATCCGTCTGATAGATTGAATCAATGAAACCGACAGCATGTTCATCCCGCTCTACAATAACCGCCGCTGCTGCATCACCGAAATTGGCGAAGTATACGGGATCATCGGGACTGGCGTGAGGAGCCACGTAATCCGAGCCGATGATTAATGCGCGGCGAATTCGAGGATTGCCCAGCATCTGTCGGCTAACTTGTTCAAAAGCAGCAGTCATGCCTGCGCAGTTGGCGTTACTGTCAATACAGATCGTGTGAGAAGCTCCGTTAATCAGGCGATGAATCATCAGGGAATTCGTAGGAAAGATGTATTCTGGCGTTTGGCTTGCATAAGCAATCAGATCAATATCTGCACCGGTGAGTCCGGTTTTTTCCAGTAGATTACTGGTTGCCTCGTAGGCCATGCTTAGTGAATTTTCGTCATCGTTGTCAATTTTATAACGTGTATCACGACCAAGTGCCTGTAACAATCCACGAATATCTACACCTCTTGCATCAAAATGTTCAATATAAAAATCATTGTGCACCTTGGTTGCTGGATGATAGATATCGATATCTACAATACGAATTCCGGCCATCTTCATTCTCCTCTTGAGCGGAAGGGTGAATTCACAGCTTGTCCGCCTGGTTTATTAAGTGGTAACGGTAGATATGATTTCGAGATTGTCCAGACCGACTGATCGGCCGAGCCGGGACAATTGCATTTTTAGAATCGCGTTGTTCTCGAGGGTCAACACGACTTTTTTATATTCATCTTTTTTGAACAATTGAAGGCAGCCTTCCAGAAGAGGAACAATCTCCGGAGCAGTAACATTCAACTTTTTGCAATCGATGTTCAGGTCATACTCCTTGGTGTTAATAGAAGCGATCGTATCCTGATAGGCCGAGATGGAACGCAAACCGTCTTCTTGAGAGAAAGAACCCTCCAGTTCAATGTTTAACACCTTGTTTGGAACGTCAGTCTTCAGAATGAAATTTCCCATGTTTGATCTCTCTCCTTTAAATGAGTTAAGGCTATCCTGTTAGTGGATACACAGCCCATTGGGCCTCTGCCGAAAGCTTCTAAGATGCGAGCTGGTTCGAAGGATAATTTAACCATATTATAAAGGTAGGAATGTAAAAAGATCAATAAAAAAGTCGAATCGTGTATAAAAATGTAGAAAAGTGAATTACTGTATTTCATCCAAGGTGGCAAGCAAAATATTAAATGCACTTATAATGCGTGGAGCACCCACACATGGCGCCAGATGTAGCAATATTCCCTTGAGCTGATCCACCGTCACTCCCACGCTTAGAGCCATCGTGTAATGTACGCCCAATTGTTCATACTGTCCTTGGGTGATCAACGAAGAGATGATAGCAACTTCCTTCCATTGATCCGTAATCGTGGTGCGCTGAAAAATATCCCCGTATGCCGTCCCCATAATAAATTCCGACAATTCGGGAAAATGTTCTTTGATGGGGGCGAGCGCTCTTGCACCGTACTCCCCAGAAAGTTTGGCGAAACGGTCTAGTCCCTGAGCTACATGTTCACTCATGATATGCTCCTCCTAATTCAAAGTTACGGTGCGGTGAGCTGTGGGTGGAATTTCATCTCGATCGGTCAGAAGCTCAATAACAGTTACCTGATTCAACGTCTGGGCTGTGTTCAGCGCAGATGAGAATTCAGCAAGGGTTTCTGCTCGAAACGCAACCGCACCGAGAGATTCGGCAAATTTGGCAGCATCCATAGGAACTTCATATAATGTGCCATCAATTCTGCCGGTTGTTTTTTCCATTCCTTTGAGTGCCATGTCCAGTTGTTTGTTGTTAACGACAATGAAAATGACGTTCAGATTGTTGCATACCGCGGTATGGATCTCCGTCCCCAGCATCATGAAACATCCATCCCCGGTGATACATACAACGGTCTCTTCAGGTGAAGCGGCCTTTGCACCTATCGCCATACCAATGGCGTTCCCCATGCAGGCAAAGTAAGCGTCAAACACAAAGCTTCCTGGTTTCTTGACTTTATATCGCTGAACTGCATGAAATCCATGGCTGCCATCATCAACAAACAGCTTATGATCGTACGGAAGCAGATCGCTCATTCCATCTAGCACAGAAGCCAGAGACAGTTGGGGGAGATCTGGTAAAGGGACAGTGTAATCCATCGGTGCCGTGGTTCTCACAGGAGTAGGGAGGTCTTCTAATGTGCCCAGCAAATATTGCAGGTTGTCCTTCAAATCACCGGTGATATGTAAGGTTTGAGCGCTCAGAATCTTGCCTACAAATGTAGGATCAGCGTCAAATTGAATGAGGTGTGCCGGGTGATGTTCAGGCTTCAGATTGCAGAGGGTCATGTCACTTAGACGTGAACCGAGTACGATATAAAGGTCACTTTGGTTCAACATGTCGTCTGCATGTGGGAAACCTCCAACACCACAAGGTCCATGGTACAGGGGATGGTCCCACGCAATCGCTCCTTTTCCACCAGGAGTAGTAATGACGGGAATGTTGAACGATTCGGCCAATTGAAGCAATTCATCATGGGCTCTGGCGCGACTTACACCTTTACCAGCAATAATTAAAGGGCGATTGGATTGTTGAATGAGAGGAAAAATGCGATTCAGATTAGATACGCTAAGCAGAGGTTCCGGTTCGGGAATGACAATCCGGCATTGGGATAACAATTCGGTCTGTACGTCAAAAGGAATACAGAGGTGAACAGGGCCTTTATTAGGGCCGAGTGCAATGGAAAGGGCATGATTCAACAGTGTTCCGAAGTGATCTCCACGCTCAACCAGTTTGCTGAATAGCGTAGCAGGCCTGAACATTTCAGCCAGATCAGCCAGATAGGAAGAGGAATCCTGACACTGGGGTAGCCCCAGTTCCTGAATGGATTGATGACCCGTAATAAACAGTACAGGCAGATTGTTGGCCTTTGCATGGGCTGCTGCAGTAAGCAAATTGGTTCCGCCTGGACCGGATGTGGCAAAGGCAACGCCGAGTTTACCTGTCTGTAATGCATAACCGGATGCGGCAAAACCTGAGCTGGATTCATGACGGCCTGGAATGAACTCTAATCCGTAATCCACCATTTTCAGTACAGCAGGACAGATGGATTTACCAATAATACCAAAGACATGAGTAACGCCTAGATTACGCAGAGTTTCTGCCAAATAGTCCGCAACTGTTCTCATGCGGGACACCTCGCTTCATGAAATAGGTTATTAGAACCATACGCATATTCCATTTATTGAATGCAAGTTACAGTCTAAGGTTGTAAGAGGAAATATTCATTGTTATTAGGAAGAGTATCTTTTTTTGTGGTTTTTTGTCAACCTGTTTTTGTGAGTCTAAATTCCTGATTCTTAAGTTGGTAACGCTTTAAGTATTGCTGGATAAAGTAAAAATAATTGGTTATATATCCCTGCAACGAATTACCCAATCACAACGAAGTTACAAATAATGTAAAAAAATGACTGTAAATGATGAATTTCAGCCTCTAATAGCGACTTGAAAGCTAGAGGTTTATTTTTTTTCGTATCAATGCATCGCATTCGCAATTCTTTGCTTTCTGCTATACTGGAAAGGAATTGGGAGGGGATGGAATGACAGTCATCAAGATGGCTTTGATTGGGCTGGGTAAAATGGGACTACATATGGTTCATCTAATCGAGAATACCAAGATGGACACGGAGATTGAGATTGTAGCGGTGTGTGATGCGAATGAGGAAGGTTTGGCGTCTTTTGCAGCTTCTCATCGGGGAGTTAGGACATATACGGATTACAAGCAATTGATGAATGAACATCAGATTGATCTGCTGTATATTGCAGTTCCGCCGAAATTTCATTATCCGGTTGTCATGGAAGCGCTGGAGCGCAAAATTCATGTATTCTGTGAGAAACCACTTGCCAATAGTGTAGAAGAAGCCAAAAAGATGCTGGATGCAGCAGAGCAGGCGGGCGTTGTTCATGCCATCCATTTCTCGATGCCGCATGAACCTTCCGTGCTGAAGTTGCAAGAGATGATTGAGCAGGGTACAGTGGGGACTATTCGCAAAATAGATCTCATTTTGCAATTCCCGCAGTGGCCACGATCATGGCAACAGAATGCATGGATTATGAGCCGGGAACAGGGTGGATTTATTCTTGAAGTGGGGATTCACTGGATTCATATGATTCAAAAAGTGTTTGGTGCCATCCGGGTTGTTAGCACTCAGGTTCAATATCCTGAGAATGGAGACTGTGAACTAGAAGTACAGGCTGCAATGGAACTGGAAGACGGGACTCGAATTCAGCTAAATGGCATCTCTCAATTTGCGGGGGAAGAACGTGTATCCATGGTGGTGTACGGCACAGAAGGCACGATTGCTCTGGAAAATTGGGAAGAATTGAAGACGGGTCTGGTGGGGCAGCCACTGTCTCCAGTGGAAGTGCTTGAATCCGCCAGTGAATTGCCGGTTCTTAAACATGTCATTGCCCGTATACAGGGCAAACCAGCTAAGATATATGATTTTAACGATGGGTATCAGGCACAATTGGTACTGGAAGCGTTGCGAAACACAGAACAATCGAGATAAGAAAAGGAGTGCTTAGGTTTTTTCATATGAGGTGCACGGTGTACCTTTTCCTGATTCAGCTCTCCTTAACACAAAGAAGCATCGCAGAGGCTCGGGTGAGTCTGTCTGCGATGCTTTTTTCCTTTGATATATGCTCATGATACAGCTATTTAGATACTCGATCAGTATGTTGATTCAGTTCAAGCCAGCTTGAATTGCTTAACCAGCTGATCAAGTGCATCGGACATTTCATTCAACTGCTTGGACGTGTCAGACATTTCCTGCAGAGAAGCAAGTTGTTCCTCCGTCATCGCAGATACTTCTTCCGTGGCTGATGCAGTATCTTCCACAACAGCCGATACTTCATTGATGGACTTCATCACAGCCTCACTACCGGAAGTTAACTCCTCGACAACAGCAGATACCTCCAGAACTTCACCACTGAGGTTATGAATATGCTGAGTAATGGTTGAAAAAGCATTACCTGCATCCTCAATGGTCCGCAACCCTTCATTCACATGTAGAGTACTCTCATCAACCACCTGCACCGTACTTTGAACACCTGCTACCACGGTTTCCAATATACTTGTAATCTCTTTCGCTGATGTTGCACTTTGGTCTGCAAGATTACGGATTTCCGCGGCAACGACAGCGAAGCCACGTCCATTTTCCCCAGCGCGGGCAGCTTCGATTCCGGCGTTAAGTGCAAGCAGATTGGTTTGTCTCGCAATACCCGACATTGAATCTGCAATGTTGATCACTTGATCAGACATCTTCGAAATTTCATTAATGGCTTCCTGTACAGAGAGGAAGGATTGCTCAATGGAACTCATTTTACCTACAGCATTATCAATGCGCTGTTGCCCATCCACGGCAATGGATTCGGTACGAACTGCACGGCCTGCCACGTCACTTGCCGAGGAGGCGACACGATTAAGCCCGTTGAGGGATTGCTGCATCGCAGCTACCATGGTTTGTGTAAGAGCAACCTGTTCATCAGCGCCTTCAGCGACACGTTCCATGGCAGTGGCAACTTCTTTTCCTGCAAGATGGCTATCGGCAACTCCTTTATCCAATCGATCCGAAGCTGTGCTCAGAATCATGGCATTGCTCTGAACGTCCAGCATCATTTGCTGCAAACCAGTGAGCATTGTATTGGCCGCCTCCGCGAGTTCACGAGTTTCGTCTTTCATTGGCGTAGCGATTCTCAGTGTCAGGTCACCATTGGAAGAACCGATGTCATTTAATGCCTGCTTTACGGTACGAATGTTTCTAACAATGGCACGTGACAGGACCAAAGCAGTGATGAACGAGATAATGGCCACAACGATAAGTGCCCCATACAGTTCCAAGTTCAGTAGTGTGTTTTTTTGCTTCAGTGCTTCTGTACGGTTATCGGTTAACGTATGCTCGTTGGTTCGAAACGTATCGAGAGCAGTCCGAATCTGGTCCATGTCTCTTTTACCTGGATCATCTGCGAAAAAATCTCGAATGGCCTGTGTATTATTGGCTTGGCGAAGGGCGACCATAGGTTCACCAGCGACCTGGACCCAGTTCTCCATATTAGTATGTATGTCTTCCAAAAGTGCAAGTTGAGCCGGATTATCCGAAATTAAAGCAGCAAGTTCATCTCTGAGTGTAATAAGTTGCTCTTTTCCTTGGGTGTAGGGATCGAGATAGTTGTCCTGACCCGTGATGATGTATCCGCGTTGACCTGTTTCCATATCTACCATGTTTCTTTCGAGTTCATAGGTGAGGGCGTGTACCCTCATATCGTGATCGACCAGAAAATCCAGTTCCCGTTGGAGCTGACTTGTGCTGTTCTGAATCAGCAGGATGCAACCAGCCAGTACAGCCAGTACGAGTAAATATCCTAATCCGATCTTATAAAAAATCTTAAAGGTCTTTCGCTTTTTCATGTTTGTTATTCCTCTCTATGGGGTATATGTAGTTGTCGAAAAAACCGGAAATGTGATAATTGTAGGTCTTTAGATTAGGTGTCTAAAGAACTATTTTTTAGTATTATACGTAAAGAAACTTCTTTTGTATATAGTTTGTTTAACTAAAATATAACGTTTGGTTAATGCTGTATAAGGTTGGGGTTGATGATGTTTTACAATCGTTGGTTTACACGTTCAAACGTTATGTTTATCATGGGAAGGGAACGATTCCAATTACATATACAATATCCCAATCCGAAAGGAACATTGGCATGAATAAAGAGAAGGTATTGCTCAAACCGGAAGCGATGATTTTTGACATGGATGGTACGCTGTTCCAGACAGAGACCCTGTTGTTGCCAGCTTACCAGCAACTATTTGATACATTGCGTGCCGAAGGGCACTTTGAAGGAGAAACTCCACCCGAGGAACGGATGCTGGGAAGTTTGGGCATGTTGCTCGAAGATATATGGAAAGTGGTTATGCCTGAGGCGTCGGAAGCGGCACATCGCCGTGCAGACGAACTGTTGCTTCAACTGGAGATTGAGGGGCTTGATCAAGGAAGTTCTCAATTGTATCCTGGGGTGAAAGAAACACTGCAAGCATTAAAACAACAAGGAGTGCGTCTTTTTGTCGCAAGTAACGGGCTGGAGGACTATGTGAAGGGTGTGGCGTTTGCACACGAGATTATGCCTTTCTTTGAAGGGGTATACAGTGCAGGCCAGTACAAGACTCCTTCCAAGATTAATCTGGTGCAGATCCTGCTTGAGAAACATCGTATTCAGGACGCATGGATGGTAGGGGATCGCTCTTCTGATGTGGAAGCGGGTAAAATGAACGGTCAGGCAGTCATCGGCTGTGCCTATGCCGGGTTTGGTCGTGATGAGGAGCTTGCAGGTTCAGATGTGCTCATCTCTGATTTTACAGAACTGCTACGTCTGTATGATGAAGCAGAGTAGCCTCTACGCTGTATACGTTTACTGAGATTTAAGATTACGAACCAACTGATATGAACCTGTAGACTCAACGAAAATTCGTTGAATACAGGTTTTTTTGTTTGGTCATGCAGTCACATTCTCCCCTGTAGAAAGTTGATTTCCCTATCCCGCTTTCCTCCATATTCCCTCTATACTTCATTCAAAAGCTATAGGGGGTCCGATTCTGGTGAAACCATCCAAAATACATGCATATATGTTCATCTTTCCAAGTCTTTTTTTAACTGTTGTATTCGGGATCTATCCGCTGTTATGGGCGCTGCGTTACATGTTCTATGATTATCAAGGCATCGGGACGCCTGTCTTCATCGGGCTTGATAATTTTGGACGCATTTTGCGTGACGGGCAATTCTGGGATTCAGTAGGCAACACGGGTGTGTATGCCCTGGGCAAACTCGTCGTTACGATTCCACTGTCGTTAACTTTGGCGATTATTCTGAATCGCAAATGGAGAGGGCGATCCCTCTTTAGGGCGATCTATTATCTTCCCACTATTTTTAGCGCTTCGGTCATGGCGATTGTATTCTTTATTATTTTCAACTCCTATAACGGAATATTGAACCAATTGCTGCTTAAGTATCATGTGATCTCCGAACCTATTAGCTGGCTGGGGGCTGAACATGCCATGCTAACAACCATCATCATTGCCATCTGGGGGGCTGTGGGCAACTATATGTTGTTGTTCATTGCGGGTCTTCAGAGCATTCCTGAAGAGCTATATGAGGCGGCATCGCTGGATGGAGCAAGTGAGTTTCAGAAACTGCGGAATGTAACGATTCCGTTGCTGGGTCCTGTCTTGCAGATGATCATCATGCTGGCAATTACCACGGCGCTGAAAGGTTACGAGAGTATTATGGTGCTTACCGAAGGGGGGCCGTATGGCAAAACAGAGGTGATGTATCTGTATTTATTCAAACTGTTGTTTCCCGTGTCGGCTGACACACAATCACTCCAGCAGCTCGGTTATGGCAGTGCAGTTGGTTTCACAACGGCTCTCATCGTAGGGGCTGTGACGCTCATTTATTTCCGGATATCCAAAAAACTCAATGATGTCTATTAAAAGGTTGTTCAAAAAGTCCGCTTTTGATTACGAATCATGCTTAGCAGCATGATCAGCATCGAATATGAAATTCAGCCGAAATGTCCGTTGCTCACGTAGTTTTCCCTACGCTCCGCTACTCCATTTCTAGCTTCATTCCATCTTCTCGGTACTGAAAACCACCCTTTTTGAACACGTATAAAATTAATCAGGAGGAAACGATGATGACTCAAAACGTACTTGCGCCCTCAGGGTCTCCCCAACTCATTCGCTGGACCAAACGAACGGTACTTTGGTTGTTTTTGATCGCAATCGCTCTGCTGTCGCTGTTCCCCATCATACTTGTATTGCTCGGTTCCTTCAAAACAAACCAGGAATTGACCGGAGGAGCTACCATCTGGCCGAAGATTTGGCAGTTCTCCAACTATGCTCAGGCTTGGAAAACCGCCAATTTTTCGGGTTTTACGATGAACAGCGTGTTTGTTAGCATCAGTACAACAGTTGGCACACTGCTGGTAGCTTCGATGTCTGCCTACGCTGTGGATCGAGTGAATTTCAAAGGGAAAAAGGGGTACACCCTGCTCATGGCATCCACTCTGTTTATTTCCATAGGCGCGGTTGTGCTGCGTCCGCAATTTGACCTCATGGTCAAGCTAGGGCTGAACACCACGTTGTGGGGCGTTATTATTATACTGATCAGCGCACACGCTGCCACATACTTTATTCTGATTGGTTTCTTCAAGAGCATCCCGCGGGAACTGGATGAAGCGGCGATGATTGATGGTTGTAATTTCTTCACCACGTACTGGCGAATTATTCTTCCACTCCTGCGCCCCGGACTCGCCGTTGCAGGTCTGGGTGTATTTCAGAGTTCATGGAATGAATATATTCTTCCTTTTGTGTTCACTATGAGCAATCCGGACTTGCAGACTTTGCCGGTTGGGCTGGCTAATCTGCGATATGGCATTGGAGCTGCAGCTGAGGTCCAACTGATGATGGCCGGAGCCTGTCTGTCCATTTTGCCGCTGCTCATCGTTTATATTTTTGCCAACAAATCATTCATGCAGGTGACCTTGGGAGCTGTGAAAGGATAGGCGTGAGCACAATCATGGAAACGGTTTTACGGGTTATTCCACTGTGCTATACTCATTTTAATTCACAGCGGACGGGCCAAGCCGTGTTCAAGGAGCGAGCGCCGATGATATTCGACTTTTATAAAATGTCCCTGAAAAAAAGAATACAGCTGCTGTACATTTTTCTCGTTGTCTTATGCATCAGTGTGACCGGGATATGCTCTTATCTCTTTGCTGCACGAAGCATTGAGCAGAATGCACTTGAACTGAAACAAAGCATTCTGAACAAATCAGTGCAGGTTATGGATGAACATCTAAGGCACATTGTTGTATCCTCTTTTTCTTTTATGCTCAATGAAACGTTCACCCAGGTCATGAAGGACGTGGGAAAAAATAACACATCTCATTATTATCAGAATCTCTCGCTGCTGCAAACATCGTTTGCTCAATTGAAGCTCGTAGAGCCACTGATTGATACCGCATATCTGACAACACCCATCGGTGATTTTTTCTCGACCAAAGATTTTCCGAATCGCAATAACTCATTCGACAGGGAATACGGACGCTACGTGAAGCTGCAAGGCTGGAATACGATGTGGTTTGGCTCACATCAGAGTCAATTGTTCCAATCCCAAGGAAATGTGTTATCTCTGTTGCTCAAACCTATTGTGATCGATAATCATACCTATTCGAATGTATATATGGTCGTCAATATGAAGGAAGAGGCGATGCGAGACATTCTGACGCAGGATCTCATGAATAACCAGATTCAACTGTTTTTGCTGCACAAAAACGGAAATGAAGTCATTCGGCCCAGGTCCCAAAATTACGATTTCATTATGGAGCCTGACTTTACCCAACAGTTTAGCCGTGGCGATGCTGGGGATTTTACCTACAGGAACGATCAGGGGGAGGACATGCTTGTTAACTATTCGGGATTGTCGATGAACGAGGATTGGGTCATCGTAAGTGTACAGTCCAAGGCTGACTTGTTGTCCCCCCTACAAAAGATACGCTGGCTGATTATCCTGATCATGTTGTTTTGCATTTTGCTTGCACTCGGGTTGTCCAGCCTGGTGGCCTCCGCTCTGCTGAAGCCACTTAACAAACTGCGACGCCTGATGGTTGAGGTGGAGTCCAATGACCTGGATGTACGGTTTCGCAGCAAGTATGACGATGAAGTTAGCGCTGTAGGGCATCGTTTCAATCGAATGTTGGACCAGATTCAGATTCTGTTTGAAGAAGTACGGACAACGGAGCAAGACAAACGGCGGTTTGAAGTCAAGGCGCTCCAGGCGCAGGTTGATCCTCATTTCCTCTACAATACGCTTAATACGATGTTCTGGAAAAGTGAGAGCGGAGAGAAAAAGGATGTAAGTGAGATGATTGTCTCCTTATCCTTATTATTCCGTCTGGGACTGAATGATGGGAAAGACATCACCAGTGTGGAGCAGGAGATCAAACATGTCGAACAATACATGCAGCTTCAGCAAAAATGTTACGAGGATCTGTTCGTTTATCGGATTGAGGTGGGGGACCCCTCTTGTTACGCTGTTGATATTTTAAAAATATTACTTCAGCCCTTGGTCGAGAATTCCATCCTGCATGGATTCAATGATAAAGAAGATTTGGGTGTTATCCTGATCCGCATTGATCGTCAGGGTGACACACTACGGCTGGAGGTGGCTGACAATGGATGTGGTATGGATGTAGCCAGCATCTATGCTGAGGATGTTCCTGACGGGGGACGCAAAGGTTATGCCCTATCCAATCTCCATGGCAGATTAAGCCTGCACTATGGGGATGTGGCCTCAATTGTATTTCATAGCAGTACAGATGTGGGAACAACGGTTGTTATCACGATTCCGATCACCTGAGGAGGGGCAGTATGGGCCAATTGACGATGTGTGTTATGGATGATATCCAGGCAGTTGTAAAGGGCATATCTTCAACTATTCCGTGGGAAGATCATCAGGTTCGGATTGTAGGCACGGCGGGAAATGGAGAGCGCGGTTGGTCCTTGTTGCTGGAGCAGCAACCCGACATCGTGATTAGTGATATCAGGATGCCCAAGTTGAGCGGGCTGGAGCTAATGAAGCGGGCATTGGATGCCGGACTGCGAGCCAAATTTATTTTCATCAGTGGTTATTCGGATTTTCAATATGCACAGGAGGCCATCAAGCTGGGTGCATCCGATTATTTACTCAAACCGTTTACCCCTGAAGAAATACTCGGTGCGGTGTTGAAGGTAAGACAGGTGATTAAGGAAGAACAGGCACAGTGCAAACAGTTGGAACAGTTGGAGCAGAAGGTGGAGAGCAGCAGCCAGTACGAGCGTCACAGCTATCTACTGGGCTTGTTGCGTCATGAAGTCGGGGGATTCCTGAATGAAAGTCGCTGGAACGAGCTGCATATTGATCTCGATTCCTCCAATCTTATCGTCATAGTTATCGAGGTGGATGGTTATACGCGATATGGATACACGATGCATCTGGATGCCGAAATCGTTCCTTTTGCGGTTCAAAATATTGTTGGAGAAACCATAAATCGTTATACCAAAGGCGTTGTTTTACGGGAAAACCGATACCGGCTTGCAGCCATATTTAACACACCAAGCCACATAGATGTCTCCGAGTTACTGGAGCAATGCCGCCAAAATGTGGAGCGATTCAGCAAAAAAACAGTCTCAATTGGTGTGGGTACGATTGCTCGCAGACCACAGGAGATCTGGACGTCCTACGCACATGCAGATCAGGCGATATCCTATCGTTTTTACAGTGAAGGCAATTGCATCCTCCAGTATGCTGAACTGGAGAATCAGGCATGTGTGGCTCCGGTATATCCTCTGGAGAAGGAGAAGGAGCTTTTTTATGCACTGAAATGTGGTAATGAGAGCACCTGTCACCGCATCATTGATGAAATTCTCGAAGAATGGCAGGTTTCCGAAGGTTTTCCCGAGCCACTCACGATGATTCGTTTGCTGTCTGGACTTGCTTTTGCCATCTACCGTGCCTTTTGTGATGAGATTACAGCAGAGGAACGCTTGCGTCTGGAGGCCGACCTGACAGTGCTTGAGGCGATGCGTTCCTTGACGTTTGAGGGCTGGAGGGGATATATCAAACATTTTAGCAGTATGGGTTGCGAGATTATGGACAAAAAACGACTCACTGATGTCAAACAGGCGATTAGCAAAGCGCAGGAATATATCAGTCTGAATCTTGCAGAAAATCTGACGCTGCATGCCTGTGCCCAATCCGTGCATTTAAGTCCGAGTTACTTTGCCAATGCCTTCAAAAAGGAAACGGGCATAACGCCGATTCAATATATTACTAAGATGAGGATGGAAAAGGCCAAAGAATTGCTGGTTGCAGGTGTACAGGTGCAAGAGATCTGCCAGAGGCTGGGTTATGAGGACAGGCCGTATTTCAGCGGTTTGTTCAAGAAATATTGCGGCATGACGCCAACCTGCTTCCGGCAAATGTATGAGAATTGAAACCGATACGGATCGTCATTTTTCCCACCATGCAAAGTCAGAATGTCCCTCACCTCCATGAAAGCGTAGCGATTATCATTACGTTAACGGATAACCAAACGGGTTGTCCAGACAAGCATAAGGGGGCATATCAATGGTTAAAAAGTGGATGGTGACTACGCTAAGTGCATTGCTGGCGCTAAGTTTGGCAGGTTGTTCTGCTGACAGTGGTACTTCGGCAAATAGCGAATCGGGGACCAGCGGGGAGAATGCCGGAGGGAAAACCAAAATCATATATTGGACACCGGACCGCCATGATGCTGATTTTATGAAATCCAAGATCGATGAGTTCAACCGGACGAACAAGGACAACATTGAAGTGGAGATGACCGTGATGGGGGACAACTATCCACAGGCGGTCGATATTGCTTTTGCCAGCAAGCAGGCACCCGATGTGCTGCAAGTTAATGATTTTCAGACGTATTATCAGAAGGGGTATCTCGCCCCGATCGATGGATACATGAGTGATGAGATGAAGGCCGTATTTAAAGACAGCTTGATTGAAAATAAAAACACGATTGATGGAAAAATATATTCCCTCCCCAATACAGGGCAGGTCTGGCGGCTTGTGTATAACAAAGATATTTTCAAAAAGGCAGGGATCGAGAGTCCGCCAAAAACGTTGGCTGAGATGGTTGCGGATGCCAAAAAAATTACCGAAGTTGGTAAAAGTGAAGGCATCTATGGCTTTGCCAGCCCATTCAAGAGCAGCAGCGGCTTCTGGAGAGCAGCCAATACGATTGCAGGTGCAAGCAATAATGTGGGTATTGATGGTTACAACTACAAGACAGGCCAATTTGATTTTGGGATGTACAAGGATATCGCAATGGCGCTTCGTCAGATGAATCAGGATGGCAGCATGCTGCCAGGGGTTGAAAGTCTGGACATCGATCCACTCAGAGCCCAGTTTGCTCAAGGCAAAATCGGAATGTACATTAACCACTCCGGTGAACCAGGTGTATATAAAGATCAGTTTCCTACAAAAGAAAATTGGGCAGCCGCTCCTGTACCAACTAATGATGGAACGATCAAGGGCGCTTCACAAGTCATCGGGGGCTCCTACATCGGCATCAATGCAGATTCTGCCAACAAGGAAGCGGCATGGAAGTTTATGGCGTATGTGTACAGCACAGATCTTCAGAGTGAGTATTACGAAAAAGGATACGGAATCTCGCTGATTCCTGCTGTATTAAGCTCTGACAAAAAACCAAGCATTCCGGGCATTGAAGGTTTCCTGCCCAAACGATATGATGCCATTTTCCCGGCAAATCCAAGTGTGGTGACCGAGAGTTCACTGGAAGGCACCAAATGGGGTGAGGCTTTTTCAATCTTTGTATTCACGGGTGGCGATCTCGATGCTGTGATCAAGGATCTGGATACAAGGTATAATGCAGCTCTGGAGAAAACCAAAGCGGCAGGGCTGACCAACATAACTGCTGATCCTTCGTTTGATTCTTCCAAACTTCAGGGTAAATTGTCCACAGAAGACTAATAAACGTTCATAGCGGCCGTGGTTTAACTACTTCGGTCGCTTATTCACAAGGAAAGGGGAAAAGCAAAATGATTATTAATCATGCGTCTATCGATGCACATATCGTGAACGAAACGAGTTCCCGCAAGATCTTGGGTATGGGCGGTACATTAATGATGGTGGAGGTTACCTTTGCTAAAGGTGGTATTGGAGAAGTTCACTCCCATGATGCGCACGAGCAGGTCAGTTATATCGTCAAAGGTAGCTTTGAGGTTCAGGTCGGTGAAGAAACTCGCATCTTAAAAGCAGGGGACAGCTTTTATGCCGGTTTTAACGTCCCGCATGGGGTTAAGGCACTGGAGGACTCCGTCATTCTGGATGTGTTTACGCCGTTCCGTCAGGATTTTCTTGAGGCGTCCCAATGAGCGATTTTTACCTTTCGGCAACAGACCTGCAACGGGCTGCCCAATATTATGAAAAACATTTTCCGGAAGAAGCCCGAAATTCGCTCACGATTGCCAATCGTGCCATCCTGAATGAATTTATCGTTCCTTATACCAACGATCTGAATCGCTGGATTCCGATGGGGACACCCGTGGACTGGCTTCACAACCCGACCAATGATCTGGAGTTCACATGGGGCATCAATCGACACTGGCATATGCTCGATCTGGGCAAGGCGTATCTGATGAAGGGCAATCCGCTATATGTAACAGCATTTATTGACCACTTCCGTAGCTGGAGACAGCAAAACCCGGTACCTATAAATCTGTTTTACGACGAGGCTGTGTTCTTTCAAAAACCCGGACCGTGGCGCCTGCTGGAGACGGGACTACGTGTGCAGTCCTGGATATCGGCATATAAATATATGGAAGCGAGTTCACTGATAGACGAAGGCTTTCAGGCGGAGTTTCGACAAGGTCTGAACGAGCACGCCGAGTTTTTGACCCGTTACCTCGGCAGCACGGAAATAAATCATGCCATTATGCATATGCAAGGGTTGTTCATGATCGCTACGTTCTACCACCAGCACTCGCGAAGTCCATACTGGCGTCAAGTGGCGATGGAACGTCTTGAGCTGTGTTTGTTGCATCAGTTGGGTGAAGAAGGGATACAGGTTGAACTGACAACACATTACCACAATGCCAGCATCGAAATGTTTGGCACCCCTTATCGATTGGGTGAGATTTCAGGACATCCTTTCTCGGCATGGTATGCCCGCTGTCTACGCCAAATGGCCGCATTTACTGAGGCGCTGATCCGACCAGATCATCAGTCTACCGGTATTGGTGATTCGGATTGGGTTGGCGATGGACGACAACGACTGACCCTGCTTGGAGCGATCCTGGACGATGATGATTTGATGGCTCGCGGAACGGATAGCTCGGAGTGTCTCTGGTTGCTGGGTGTAGAAAAATATGAGCGATGCCTCAGACTACAGGCTTCTTCTTCTCCGGTGTTGTCGAGCCGAGCCTTTCCGCAGACAGGATATTATGTCATGAGGGACAAGTATCAATATCTTTTTTTTGATGCGGCTGCCATGGGCGGAGCACACGGACATGCGGATGCGCTGAATGTGGAGTGGATGTGGAAGAACCAGCTTTTCTTCACGGACACCGGACGTTATACGTATGAAGAAGGGAAATGGCGTCGGTATTTCAAAAGTACGCGGGCGCACAATACCGTCACGGTGGATGGTCTGGATCAGACACCTTATCTCTCCACACAGCAATGGGGTGAACCGGAGGCTCAGGCTACAACGCTACGTTGGGAGAGCAATGACAGCTATCACTTCATTGATGCTTCACAGGATGGATATACACATTTGCCAGATCCAGTTACACATCGTCGGTGGATGCTGGCAGGGGTGGAGATCCCTATACTATTAATTGTGGATTGGCTGGAGGCAGAAGCAGAGCATACTCTGGAGCAACGTTTTCACCTGCATCCGCAAGCGGATATTGCGTTGAGAATGAATGAAGCTGGAGAAATGACGGCGGATATGAGCTATGAGGCATCTTCCATAACGCTGACGATGCAATGGGTTACGGCAGGCATCGGGAAGGGAGCCTTCGCGTTGACGGAGCAGCCCGGCTGGGTATCTGAGGTGTATGGTTCCAAGTCGGAAACATCGGTCATCCAGGGCAAGACTGATTTCTCGGGTAAAGTGGGTATTCTGACGTTGTGCCTCCCCGCGGATCATACAGACCAGGTTACACGTGTAACCACATGCCAACTGGAACCTGACCTGATGAGATTGGCATTATCTTATGTGCAAGGTGAGGAAAAAGGGTATATTGTGATTGACAACGACACGTTGCAATGGTCGAAAGAACAGAAATAAAAACAGTGAAGCAGGAGCAGATGCTCGCACTTGGCGAACATAGACTCCTGCTTTTTCTTCACTCACTTGGCTTTATTTTTTCTTTTTACTCTGGGTGATTTTTGCGAAACGGGCTTGGGACTGGCTGGCTTTCTGGCCGTTCCGGGAGGTCTGTTGCGATATACCCATAAGGCATACTCCAGCGGCTGAGTGATGGCTTTATAATAGATATCCCGCTCCCCGATGCGAGCGAATACTTCACGTGCAGGTTTGGGGTTAACTTCAAGCAGGTAGATACGCCCGCTTCTGTCAATCGCCAAATCCAGTGCCAACTCACATAGGTCCCCATACGTATCTTCCAGAAACGAAGCAACATCAATGCCGAATTTCTCTGCAGTTGTGTTAATTTCTGCCCGGAGGTCGTCATCTTCGATCCATTGCTTCATGAGTCGGTCCATCGCTATTGCCTGACCGCCGCCATGCAGATTGGAGGTTACGCTTTTTTCTGCACCCATGCGTCCAGCACATCCAGTAAGCTCCCATTGTCCTTCTCCGTTCTTCTGAACGAGCATGCGATAATCATGCACACGTCCATTCGGAAGCTGAAGTTGAATGCCCTTTTGTACAAGATACTTGTCTTTCATGTTCCAGTGCTGGAGCAACGCGCCAAGTCGTGATAAATGAACTTTACGTGGAGTGATGATACGACGCTTCTGATCCCGCCCTTGAACAAGCACTGTATTAGCCTCGCTACTGCTGCGTTCAATGCGCAGAATACCACGTCCGCCTGTTCCATTAATGGGTTTGAGATAGACCAGAGAAGAAACTTTAAGCATCCGGTTTACATCGGACATATCCTGAAATAGAGCGGTTTCCGGCAGGTGTTCACGAAAGTTGGCTTTTTGCAAAAGGGTCTGGTGGATGGTCCATTTATTGCGCAGTGGCCTGTTCAGAAAGAGCAGATGCCCATATTTCTCACGAAAAGCAAGCAATTGCTGGAACCTTCGGTTACGCTGAATCCGGCAACGATCAAAGATCAGGTCCGGGAATGATCGCCACTCCCTGGACCAGCCTTTTCCTTCATGAAAAACCATGGCTTCAATTTGTTTGCCGCCGGGGTGTACGTCGGCTGGTGTGAATACATAGATATCGAGTCCCCGCTTGCGCCCTTCAAGAATCATTCTGCGATAAACGCTTCGTTCTTCAAGAGCGCGATGTTCATTTAAGTACAACGTCATAATGCCCAGAACAGGTGAGGACACAAACAATCACCTTCTTTTTGCAGTATTCCTGTCTATCATCGTTTGGACTGACGGGCAAGATAAGCGCTGTAGTGAAATATACGTTCCAATGACCGCCGTCTGATCTGTGGTTCATCAAACTTCATGGGCTTTGCATTGGCTTCGAAGAACCAGAGTTCCCCCAGGTCATCAATGCCCAGATCCATGGACATTTCTCCGAGCGTGTAACCTGATCCCCGTTCTACCTGTCTTGCGATCATTAATGAAGTGGATTTCACACGTTTCATCAGGGTTGTTGACATTTCTTCGCCAAAAAGCTCGGTCAGCAGCTTCTCAGGGTCTTCTACGCTCCCGCCGCGCGGCACATGAGTTGTAATGCTGCGGGAGCCAGCAAGTCTCGCTCCTACACCGGTTACGCTCCATTGGCCCTTGGTGTTCTTTTGTACAAGAACACGCAAATCGAAGGGGCGTTTACGAGAGGATGCCAGTTCAATGCCTTGTTGCATGATATAGGGCGTATGTCCGGTTTCTTTGCGAATTCGTGCCCATAACTTGGCAAGTGTAGATGCTTTATAGGTCGTGCTTCTACGTGTGGTTTGTATTTTGAGACGATAGGGAAGCCGTTCTTTTTCCTGAAATTTAAGCATCATGATTCCTTTACCAGCTTTGCCGCTCTCGGGCTTAAGGTACAGATAGGGATACGTCCGTAGAACGACACCCAGAGAAGAAGCACTTCGCATCCGCCGAGTATAAGGGATCAGTTGCTGAGTCGATTTGGATTTCCTGAGCCATTCGAACAGATCCCATTTGTTGAAAAAGAATGGGTTATACAGTTCGATTCCTGATTGCATGCATTCGTCAATTTTACGCTGCACGGAAGGTTTTCCTTCGTCTTCCCGGTTGGGAATACGATTGTACAGAACATGGGGAAGGGGGAAAGGTTGTGAAACCCACTTTCCACTCCCCTTGTTGTACGTATATCCTTTCACGGTGGGGCCACTCACGTTCAGATCCCGTACAGTTACAATGTACACCACGTATCCCATGCTCTCGCCTGTCTGTAAGATATCTTGAAAATTTTGATGATTTCCCCTGAACATACGCTGTTTATCATGCATGGTCAAAACAGCAATGACAGGTTTGAAATCATCATGAAGGGTCATCAAATCTCTTCCTTCTTCCGGAACTTGCTCAAATACAGGCAGTGTTCCAAGATGTGCTCCACCGACGATTTGCCCTCCACCCGGAGTGAAGGGTGACGGAAAATGGAGCGCCCGGGTTTGGCGTTCGCTTCGAACATCCATACATGTTCCTCCTGATCAATGCCCAGATCAAAGCCAATCTCACCAATCAGATGCTGGTGCTGGGTTTCAATCGCCTGGGCCAGTGTAATAGCGACGGATTTGGCATGCTGAAGAACTTCTCCCGCACGATCGCCGAAGTTGCGACTGAGCGCCTGCTCAGGAGTCATTAGGGAGCCGCCATTTTTGATGTGTGTTGTGACGCTGCCACGTCCTGCCTTTTTGGCTCCAATTCCGACAACAACCCATTGATTATTACCATTTTTGTGCATGTGAAAACGGAAATCAATTGGACATTCATCAATCTCAATTAGACGTATTCCCTGCTGAACTACATATCCGCGTAGCTGCTTGCCATGTCTTCCCTGAAGCATGCGCATCAGACTGTTGAAGGACCCAAAACGCAGGAGTGCATTACCGCCTTTTTTGCGATAACGTGCGAAATATCCACGTTTGGGCGAATAAGTCAGGCGGTAGATCCCGTTCCCCAGACTTCCGGCAGTAGGCTTATAGTAGACGAACTGATGGCGTTCCAACATTTCCTTCATCTGTTCAACGGAAGGATTGGTAATCGATTCAGGGATATACCGTCCTGCTGCCGGCTCGTTCTCCAGCAACGTATAGATATCCGATTTGTTGAAGAAGCTCCAGTTGAAGAACGGAATTTTTCGGCGAACAAATCGTTCCCGCAGCTGGTTGATTGCTGGTGAGAAGTCTGAACGACGGCTTGGTAACCGGTTGTAGACAACATCGGGCAGAGGTACGGTTCTGCGGGTAAAGCTTCCGTTATCATTCAGGAAAAAACCCGATACCGTCTCGTTCTGCCAATTGATATCCCGAGGAGTAAATGCGTAAATGTAGGATTTACGGCTGCCTTCACGGAGTAATTGTTTGATGAAACCAGTACGGGAACCGAATGGATTCGTGCTCGTCGCAGGCCCATCAGAGAGTACGCCGATCAGTGGACCTAACTGGACCTCATCATTTTGCAAATTCCGGAGATAAATACTGCCCCGTTTGGGAACGTTCATCATATTACGGATACCTGAAGCGAGATACAGATGTTTACCTGCTTTTTTGATTGGTTTGATCGTTGCAGGTACCCGGTCACGCCCGAAGCGAAGGTGCACCGTTTTTTTGCCGGACAGGTTGAGGCTCTTCATTAAAGCGTTGGATACATAAACCACTTTATCCGGTTGCTTGGTGAAATGCAGATTGCAAAAGGTCAAACTCATGATTTATCCTCCTATCCTGAAAAGATCCTTGGGCTCCATGGCAAGCGGGCGCTGCGGGCCTCAGCCGCCGTGAATCGGGATGGGTTTCAGGCCAGCTTTGCTGGATGTATTCGGCAATTTCATTGGACGAAAGACGTCCGTGAGAACATGTTGTTGCAACAGATAACGGGCATAGGCAAGCGGCCGGGTATAAGTCAGGGTATGCATGCGTCGGTCGCCCGCTTCTGCAAATGAGGTGCGGCCTGGTTTGGAGTTGACTTCAATTAGCCAGAGTTGGCCCTCTGCATCTGCTCCGAAATCAAGGCCCAATTCGGCTAACCTGCCGAAACGGCTTTCCAGCAGGGTGGGGATAAGAGTAGCAGTCTGCCGGATGCTCTTCAGCAGAGTTTCCGTGCGGATCGTTCCATATCGCTGGAGCAGATATGCGTGGGCAGGATATGCTTTACCCCCACCGTGAAGATTGGACGTGAGTGAACCTTCGGGTCCTTCCCGTACCATACATCCGGTAAGCGTCCAGCGACCTTGCCCATTCTTTTGCATTAGAGCCCGTATGTCGAATGCTCTTCCATGATGGCTAAGCTCCAGATATGGCTGCACGATCATCTTGCGCTCAGCCTGATGTAATGCTAGCCAGGAAGATACAGCCTGGGTATGGTTGAATGTAAGAAAAAAGGGTTCATTTTCCTCGTTACGCCCCTCCACGATCCATGTTGATGGAGTCGTTCCCCGAGACAGGCGAAAGGTATTTTTGCCATGAGTCCCGGATACCGGTTTGAAAAACAGTCCTTTGGGCCAACGGTCCAGCCATGTTTCCCAAGGAATATGCGATCCGATCCGGGTTGTGGGAGCAAGTTGTGACCTCAATTCAGCATTTCGGGACAACACACGATGTACTTCCCATTTTCCTGGAAGGGAAGCAGACCAATAACGGTGTTGATCTGTGCCGTTGGTTGGTATCCATTCCTTAAGCTGTTGTCTGACGTACCTGGAGATAGGGCGAAGACAACGATCCATAATGAGATCGACTGCAGGAACAGGTACGGAATTCCACTTCCCTTGATGATAGACATATCCCCATTGAAGAGGGAGATGGACTGTATCATTCGATATCGGGATCACAATAATCTGAAGGGCGTATCGCATGCTCCCCAAACTGAGGCGACGGCAGAAAAGTTCATCCGTAAAGGGAGGTGAGCCTTCGGTTGCACGTACCAGAATGGCCAGTGTCTTGGTCTGAGATGTTGGAAACATTACGCTGCACCTCTCCTCTATCAGATTTGTTTCCCTTAGGGAATAACTTTTCAAAAACCCGCCAGGTACGTAGAATATTCGAGCATGGCTTTGACGGAAGGGCGGATCTTGCTCTCACTCAGTGGTGTATTATCATTCTTGGATGGTTTGGAGTTGACTTCGAGCAGCCATACGCGCCCAGTGGTGTCCAAGGCCAGATCAATACCGAGTTCACCAAAATGAGCAGGGATGGCACTCTCGATTCCTTTAGCGATATCCAGTGCTGCGGTGTGCAATCCTGCATATGCGGAAGCTTTGGCTGATCCAGACAACTGTGTTTTGGCAACAGCATCCTTGACGGTGCTGAGACTTCCACCCCGTGCCAGATTGGATACGTAGTGACTTCCGCCCGCAATCCGGGCGACGATGGAGGTTACACTCCATTTACCTGTACGGTTTTTTTGCACGAGCGCACGGAAATCCACGGGTCTGCCACTGTTGTCAATGAGAGTCAGCCCTTGTTGGATCTGATAACGCGTTGTTTTCATTTTCCCAGACATACTGGCATACAGTTTATCCAGAGAAGTATACGTTTGTTTCCGGGTCCCCCCGACGCCAGTCGCCAGAGTCAGGAAGCTTCCGTCAATCTGACGTGAGACTCGGATGATCCCTTTGCCCAAAGAACCGCGGACGGGCTTCAGAAATACAACCGGATGTCGGTTGCACATCGTCTTGAGCATGGCAGACGTCTTGAGCAAATGAGACTCGGGAAGAACTCGTTTAAGCGTTGAAATGGACTTGAGTGCGTCAAACACTTCGTTTTTGTCCAGAAACTTTTCATTGAAGGTTTGCGTGCCGTAGAGCGATTTTACTTCTTTCATAAAATGCTGTACGCTAGGTTTGTTCTCAAGCTTGCGGGACGTTAGCCGGTTATTGACGACGTCTGCTACAGGCAGAACAGTCTTTTTCCAGCCGTCATCATACACCCAGCCTTTCATATAACCCGTTACCGCTCCAATATCCTCCGGTGTGAAAAAGGATACATAGGCGCCTTGCTTACGGCAGGCGTTCACCAGTTCTTGACAGAACATCGTGATGGAGCCAAAGGGCCGATCGGGCTGATCGGGATAATCCTGGCTAACCAGTACACTGATGTAGGGTCCAAGGCGAAGCGTACGGCTGGCTGAACGATAGGATACCCTCAGGACCGAACGTGGAACGAGACCGGTCTTGCTGGCAACTGTCTGATTGATGCGCAGCCCGTCATACCTTGGTACCGGAATAACAGTGACTTCGCGGCGGAAAGAGCCAAATTGCAGCTGAAGCGGCCTTCCTGAAGGGATTTTAAGCGCCTTAAGCACCCCTTCGCCCAGCATGATGACGTCGTCCTGCAGGATGCCCGAGCCGGTAACCTGAATCGTTACTTTTTTAGTGGACATCACGGATCTCCTTCCGGGCGGCAACTTGATGTCTGATCTCGAAGTTGAACGGCATCTGAACATGGCATGTGCTTCATCATATGAGGACATATAACCCTTGGTGATTGACCCATATGGATTAAATGCATTTGATTTCGAGGCAGGTTATGGATGGCCTGTTTCAGAGCGCCTTTGTTTGACAGGAGAGAAAAGCGTGTATTAACACGGATGAACAAACCAATCTGAGGAGGAATAATAGTGAACATTTATGACAAAGCCAATGATTTGGCCAAAGCACTGAGAGAAAGCAGCGAGGTGGAAGAGATTACTTCCGCGATGAAGCTGATTGAAGCTGATCCGGATGCAAAAGCAATGCTGGATAACTTCCGTGATCAACAAATGGAATTGCAACAACGTATGATGAGCGGGGATATGCCAGCTCCGGATGAGATGGAGAAAATGGAGAAGCTGTTTGAAGTACTGAGTTTGAATCTGAACATCCGTCGTTTGTTTGATGCGGAGCGTCGCCTCAGTGTCATCATTGAAGACGTGAATAAAATTATTGCTGACAGCCTGGGTCATCTGTACGGTGGCGCTGAAGCGTAAAAAGGTAGTTCAAAAAGTCCACTTTTGATTACGAAGGATGCCTAGCTTCATTCCATCTTCTCGGTACTGAAAACTGATCTTTTTGAACACGTACTAAAAGGTTGTCTTGTTTTTTTACCTGAACCTTTCATATTAGCTCCTTATCGTTCATAGACTAGACATATAGAGTCGATCAAGAACGAAGGAGCTGTGAATGGTGAAGAGGTTGAAAAAAGCAAAACATGTGATCTATCTGCTTATTGCGTTGTCGATGCTGGTCATTGCACTGCCGCGGATTTCCTTTGCTGGAGGAATGGACTGGGTTAATATTTTTGGCATCGTATGGGTGCTGTTCTCCTTATTAATCGTTGGTGCACATCTGCATTTTATTCTCGGTGTGGATGAAGAGAAGAAGCGTGCACTGGAAGCCGTTCGCCGGGCGAAGCTGCGGCAGTGGGAGATGAAACTGCTGGACAAGCAGGAGCGGAGCGAGTCTGTATAAGGTACAGTATGAGATCCAACATGGAAGACCGGAATCCCTTGGTACAAAGGGGCCCCGGTCTTTTTTGGTACATACAGAATTAGAGGTTAATGGGATGATTAAATTCAGATGGCGAACTTGCCTCTGAGAATGGATAGGGGTGGGGTTATTTTCCTAAAGCCGTGTTATAATAGATACAGTATAGTACAGATGCATCTTCGGGGGTGGTACAGTTGGACGGACAGGAAGAGAACGTCACGAAGCATGAACAGTTACTTCAACATATTGAACAACTGAAGGTTGGTAGTAAAATATCAGTACGTGGACTTGCGCGGGAGCTGGGTGTAAGTGAAGGGACAGCGTATCGTGCGGTGAAAGAGGCGGAGAACTTCGGGCTGGTCGTGACCAAGGAACGAATTGGAACGGTGCGGATCGAGAAGAGACCTCGGGGCATGTCGGAACAGTTGACCTTTGCTGATGTCGTGACCATTGTGGAAGGCCATGTGCTGGGGGGGAACGAAGGTCTCGCCAAACCGCTGCACAAGTATGTGATTGGAGCGATGAAGGAACAGGCAATGGCCCGTTATATTGACGCTGGGAGTCTGCTGATTGTGGGTAACCGTGAAGATGCTCACTCGCTTGCCCTCGAACAGGGAGCGGGCGTGTTGATTACGGGTGGTTTTGGGACAAGTCGTGAAGTAAGAATTATGGCTGACGAGCTTGGGCTACCGATTATTTCATCCAGACATGATACATTCACGGTAGCTTCAATGATTAACCGTGCGATCTTCGACCGGCTGATTAAGAAAAAAATTATGCTTGTTGAGGATATCATTGGTCAGAAACCTCGCTTGCAGGTATTGAAGGTGACCAGTTCAGCCGCAGATTTTCATATGTTGGTTTCAGAGACGGGTGAACATCGCTTTCCAGTCGTGGATGAATGGAACCGGGTTATCGGGATTGTGAGTCTGAAGGATGTCAGTGAGCTGAAAGAAGATCAAAGTATTGAGAAATGTGTGATACGCCGCCCGATTACGGCCTCATTGCAGACATCTCTTGCTTCTGCTGCCCAGATTATGACCTGGGAAGGCATCGATTTTCTGCCAATCGTGGATCGGAATCGCAAACTGATTGCGTCCGTCACACGCAAGGAAGTGCTTCAGGCCATGCGGGATGCACAGAAGCAGCCACAACTGGGAGAGACGTTTGATCATCTGATCTGGAACGGGTTTGCCGAGGAGCGCGGTGAACAGAACGAATTGTTATTTCACGGATTCATCATTCCTCAGATGGCAACGGATCTGGGTACGATCTCCGAAGGAGTTCTGTTGAATGTGATGACCCAGGCTGGCCGGCGGGCAGCGTGGGATGTTACAGGGAACGACCATGTGGTCGATAATGTAACAACTTATTTTGTTCGACCAGTACAGATTGAGGATCAGATCCTGGTTCGACCGTTAATTCTGGAAACCAGTCGTCGAACGTGCAAAATGGACATTGTGGTTACCCGTGAAGGCAGTGTGGTATGCAAAGCGGTAATGACATTGCAGTCGATTGACCATGCCTAGCAGGGTACGTTGCCTCGGGCATAGACAACAAAGAGAGTACTCCCTGATCAAGAAGCTCTGCCGGGTTGCGCTGTCGCGCGGTTCTGGCTTCGCTTAATGAAGGGGAAGTACTCTCTTTTTGCAGACACAATGATATAGCTTCAACGAATCATGCAGATTGTCCGGAGGTTTTACCTGATCCATTACTGGACCTTTGTTGAAGCCGCGCATAATAACTGCGGTTACGTATTCCGGCAAATACATTATACGCACCCATAATCAGAAATAGCGCTTCCACAATCACAGATAAAGTGGAGCCCGTGAAGACAAACATCAGGATCAGGGCAAGAACAACAAGCATGCCACCCATCCAGATATTTGTCCACGAACGGTACAGACCGGCGCTGGTAGCATCCGAACTTCTGTGTGAACGAATACTGTTCAACGCTGCAAAAACCATGGCAACAGCAAAGATGGCGATTAGAGCATATTTGAGTACATCAATGAACACAAAGACGCAGCTCCTTTTCTGGAAAGCATTTACTGCCCTTATTGTACCATGGAGAGATGCAGACAAGGGCAGTTTTTTGCTGTTACGCAGGAACGTGCATGCGAATCTGTACCCAAACTTGCAGTACGCCTTCCATAACCAGCATCGTTTTGACCTGAACGGTGTACTCCTTTTCCCTGACCGAGTACACTTTCTGATTCAGCATGATTCGCGTCATTTTGCTATACTCATCGATGTTGAATACATCTCTGCCCCGAAGTACCTCAAGTTCGTCTCCGAGCTTCTGTAACATCACTTTCAGAGAAGCCTCGTCTGGGCCCTTATCCGATTCTTCTGCACGGACCTTGATTTCCTTGATAACGGTTTGGCGTTTACTGTATTTTTTCAGCGTTTTGATATCCTCCTCATTCTGATGCAGCTGAAGCTGCAGCTCCTGATTGTTCAGCCACAACGCATTGTAACTCAGGTGAAATACACCGTTGTAGACGACACATCCAGCGATCATTCCTAGAACAAACACAGCGGTCATTCGCATCAGCGGGCGGTAACGAGAAAATGGCGGAACTCTCATGAACGCTGTTCCTGTCTCATATTAGCTACGGCCTCCGCCGCACACCCATTTCACTAATTCGGTTCCCATATGCGCGCCCATAAAAGCAGAGATCAGATACAGGATTTGTTTGACCGCCGGAGACAGGTTACCATCCAGGAAATTGCTCTCGATGACACGCATGGGATCTATTGTGCCGCCGACAGCGGCTGCGAGTGCCCATATCTTTATTTTTCCAGAAATATCGAGCATCGTCTGTGTCGGAGGCTGAAGAGAGATCACTGCTCCAATACCTCCGATCATCGCGCCGCCCAGCACGATTCCAAACGCAATAAAGAAATCAAGAATGGCTTTGGACAAAAATGTGCTCACTGGCAACACCCCTTTCAGACCTAGCAGCACACCTCCTGTCTTCGGTCTGTCACAGGGGGAGCGGCTTGTACTTCTATTGTATGGGCGTGCCCCCGAACGTTATGATAAAATAGAATAATAAAGTCTCCTTTTAAGAGGTTGTCACGAATTTTAATAGGTGATTCCATTTTTTTATTTATTTAATTCATATATATGAGATAGATAGGGTAGCAGACGGATCAGAAGATCGATGCTGCGACTATCTGCGGCGAAAGGAAGAAAAAAACATGAGTTCTTTTGTGCATTTGCACGTTCACAGCGAATACAGTTTGCTGGACGGCGCTGCGCGTATTCCGGATCTCGTGAATAAGGCTGCAGATCTCGGAATGACGACACTTGCGCTGACCGACCATGGCGTGATGTATGGTGCAATTCCTTTTTATAAAGCCTGCGTTGAACGAGGTATCAAGCCGATTATAGGGTGCGAGGCATACATGACAGCAGGGTCCCGCAAAGAGCGGGGAAGCCGCAAGGATCAACCGATTCATCATTTGATTTTGCTAGCCAAAAATATGACGGGTTACCGAAATCTGATGAAATTGTGCTCGATTGGACATCTCGAAGGTTTTCATTACAAACCCCGTGTAGATATGGAAAGTCTGGCTGCCCATCACGAGGGCATTATCTGTCTAAGTGCGTGTCTTGGTGGTGAAGTACCACAACATTTACTGCATGGACGAGAAGAAGAGGCGAGACGTGCGGCGTTACGCTACAAAAATATCTTTGGTGACGACTTCTATCTGGAACTTCAGGATCACGGGCTGTCGGAGCAAAAAAGGGTGAATCCGCAGTTGATCAAACTGGCTGCCGAGCTGGAGATTCCGCTTGTAGCCACCAATGATGCACATTATCTGTCCGAAGAGGACGCGGAGCTTCAGGATGTACTGATCTGTATCGGAACAGGCAAGACCGTGGATGATGAGAATCGGCTCCGAATTGGAACCAATCAGCTCTATCTGAAAAGTGAAGAAGAGATGGCTCGTTTGTTTCCTCATGTACCGGAAGCTCTGGCAAACACCGTCCGCATTGCGGATTCCTGTGAGTTGAAGCTGGAATTCGGCAAATCGATTTTGCCGGAATACAGACCGCTTCCTGATGGACTCAGCCCTTCGGTGTATCTGCGTCAGCTGTGCGAAGAAGGAATGAAGGAGCGTTATGCGCAGTCCACACGTTGGACAGATGCAGAGCTTCGATCCGAACTCGAACAACGATTGGCGTATGAGCTGGGTATAATCGACAGCATGGGATTCTCGGATTATTTCCTGATTGTTTGGGATTTTATCGCCTATGCGCATAAACAAGGCATTGTTACTGGACCAGGCCGGGGCTCCTCGGCAGGTAGTCTGGTAGCATACACTTTGCATATTACCGATGTTGACCCGATGAAATACAATCTGCTCTTCGAACGATTCCTGAATCCCGAGCGGATCTCCATGCCGGATATTGATATTGACTTCAGCGATGAGCGGCGGGATGAGGTCATTGATTATGTCGCGCATAAATATGGCAAAGCCCATGTCGCCCAGATTATTACGTTTGGAACGATGGCTGCCCGTGCAGCCGTACGTGATGTTGGGCGGGCCCTGAATGTGCCTTATGGCGAAGTGGACAAGGCTGCAAAGCTGATTCCGGCGCAACTTGGTATTAACATCGAGCGGGCTATGGAAGCTACACCTGAGCTGAAGGCGCTGTATGAAACCAAGCCTAAGACACGTGAGCTGCTGGATATGGCGATGAAGGTCGAGGGCATGCCACGTCATGCTTCGACCCATGCTGCGGGAGTGGTTATCTCCCGTGACCCGCTGACCGATGCGGTGCCACTTCAGGAGGGCAGTGAAGGGACAGCGTTAACCCAGTATTCCATGGAAAACCTGGAGTCTATTGGGCTGCTTAAGATGGACTTTCTTGGTTTGCGTACCCTCTCAATCATTGAGCGGTGTGTACGCTGGATTGGGGAACATGGAGAAATTCCGGATTTCCGCCTTATCCCCGATGATGATCCGTTAACGTACGAGATGCTTGGGCGAGGGGACACGATGGGCATATTCCAACTGGAATCTGCCGGGGTACGCCGTGTGCTGAAAGAGATGAAGCCAAGTAGTTTTGAAGATGTAATCTCTGTACTTGCCTTGTACCGTCCGGGTCCGATGGAGTTCATATCCAAATACATTCAGGGCAAGCATGGACAGATTGAAGTGGATTACCCCCATGTGGATCTGGAGCCTATCCTGAAAGATACGTACGGGATCATCGTGTATCAGGAACAGATCATGCAGATAGCCTCCCGGATGGCGGGTTTCTCGCTGGGTGAGGCAGATTTGCTCCGCAGAGCGGTCTCCAAGAAGAAACGGGAAGTGCTGGATCTGGAGCGTGGACACTTTGTACAAGGCAGCCTGAAACAAGGGTATAGCGAAGAAGAGGCAGACCTGGTCTATGATATGATCGTCAAGTTTGCAAACTATGGCTTCCCGCGTGCTCATGCCGCGGCATATGGTGTGCTTGCGTTCCAGACGGCTTATCTGAAGGCGCATTATCCGGTTCATTTTATGGCATCCATGTTAACAGCCGTAATGGGCAGTCATCGGAAAGTGGCAGAGTACGTGGTGGAATGTCGGCGTATGGACATGGAGGTGCTTCCGCCGGATGTGAATGAGAGCGGTATTCTGTTTACACCTGTATTTGTGCCGTCCGGCAGCGCAGGAGCCGGGGATCAGAGCAATGCATCACAGCAGACTGCGGGAGCAGATGCAGAGAGTAACCCCGGAAGCCCTGCCGAAGAACATGCCACGAATGGTAACGGGAGTTCCTTCAGGGAAGATCGCGTTCATGAGCATGATGGGCATTCGGGACAAACCGAATATGGTGAAGCACCTCTACCGGATGATCCCGGTCCTGGACCGGAAGAGGACGGTGGTGGATATGAGTGGCAGGCAGCGACAACCATGCCTGAGGCATCCGACAACCGGAAGGAACCGGGATTGGTGACGGTTTCTTCAATGGATAATGGTAATGACGAAGGACAAGAGGCGTCTTCTTCGCGCGCGGAACAAGAGGAGCTGTCCTCTGTGGAGAAGAACGTTGCAGTGTCTAATGATAATTCGGATGAGGAAAAATTAACGGGTGCAATACGATTTGGTCTGGCCGCTGTGAAAAATGTCGGTACCCAGGCAATGGAAAGCATTATGATCGTAAGGCAGGAGAGACCGTTCGACAGTTTGCTCGATTTTTGTCGTCGTGTGGATTTGCGTGTATGCAACAAACGTGTGATTGAATCGCTGATCCAGGCCGGAGCTTTTGACTCATTACCTGGGCACCGTGCCCAATTGCTGGCGATGCTGGATGAGACTGTTGAAGCAGCGTTGAAATGGCGCAAGGAACGTGAGGATCTGCAGATTCAATTGTTCGACTTTGTTGAGACGCCAAACTGGGAGATTGAATATCCGGAAATTCCTCCTTATTCCTCAGGGCAGCAACTGGAGCTAGAGCGAGAGTTGTTAGGTTTGTATCTCTCTGGGCATCCTCTGGATGACTATGAAGATGTGCTGGAATCGAGTGGGGCTGACCGGATCATGGAGCTGACCGAGGCGGCAGACGACACGATGACCGTCGCCGCGGGTATGGTTGTGTCTGTGAAGTCGATCACGACGAAACAGGGCAAGGCTATGGCGTTCATGGAGCTGGAAGACCAGATTGAACGCTGTGAAGTGGTTCTCTTTCCCGAGGTATGGCGGCGTAGCCAGCAACATGTCGGGAAAGGTGAACTGCTCGTCGTGCGTGCCAAAGTGCAGCAGCAGGACGAAGGGTTTAAGCTGCTGGCTGAGGAAGTGGTGCCGTTGTCACCGGCGGCACTGGAGCAGCAGCTGCGCAGCCGTGACCGGCGCGTCAAGCCCGGCAGCGGCAGCTCTTCGCGCCCGGCGCAGGCTGCTTCGCCGCGGCGACCAGCGGGCGCAGGAGCCGAAGCGCAGCGCAGCAGCGCAGGCGGGGATGCTTCCGCTGTGCGTAGCAACGGGAGCCAAGGCTCGGCAACGACGCGCAGCGATGCGGCGGGTATGGGCGCAGCCACGGCGGCGGCTTCCCGGCCTGGCGGTGCCGCTGAGGCGGCAGGCAGCCCGGAGCAGAGCCGTGAACCGCGGGCTGTGGAGCAGCGGGTGTTCGTGAAGATTGCCCCGCATGCGGAGAAGCCTGAGCTTCTGGCACGTCTGAAGCAGTTGCTTCAGGAGCATCCCGGACCTGTGGCGACAGTGCTCTTCTATGAGCAACAGCAGAAGCTGCTTGCGCTGAGTGATGCCTACCGGATTAAGCCATCACCAACCTTGTTCTCCGAGATGGAGAAAATGCTGGGTGAAGGCACGGTCAAAATTAAATAAGAGGCTGTCCCGTAAGTGATAGCACTTATCCATAGTATGAAACCTGTTTGGCTCAATGCTGAACAGGTTTTTTTTGATTATTTTGGTGCGAGCTCGGTTCCCTGACGACAGGGTTTAAACAAACAAATTGCAGACTTGTTATAGGCCAGCTACAGACCAGAGCGGAATGTACAATCCTGAAACAGGTTTAGGCTGCGACTGGTCTTAACCATCCGCACATTTTATGAACATTTTAACAGGTTGCTGCATACACTTGAGAACACCGAAGGACCTCGTGGTCCTCGGGGGATTGATGCGGGAGGTCGAGATATGTCATATGAAATCGTAGAAGCCATGCTGGCCCGGCGGGGTGTACGGATTGATGCAATCGCAGCAATTGTATACCGTCTGCAAAAAGGGTACCACCCCGAACTGACCTTGGACGACTGTGTAACCAGCGTGAAATCCGTTCTGCAGAAACGAGAGGTGCAATATACGCTCTATACGGGTATTGCTCTCGACGAACTTGCGGAGAAAAAACTCTTGCCCCAACCGTTACAGGCTATTATGGAAGCGGATGAATCCCTGTATGGAGTGGACGAGACTCTGGCCCTCGGCATTACTCATGTGTATGGTATGATTGGTTTAACCAGCTTTGGTTACCTGGATAAAGAAAAAATAGGTGTAATTCATGATTTGAACGAACACACAACAGCCATTCATGTCTTTTTGGATGATCTGGTCGCAGGGGTGGCTGCTGCGGCTTCTGCCCGGATTGCACACAAAAATATTAAAGCCAAAAAATACCCCTCAGACCTTTAACCCCCTGTATTTCCATGCTTGTCTGTTATGGTCAATCTAATGGCTCATATGAAGGTCTTCAAGGGCGGCTGACGCTGCCCTGATAAGCTTGCGGCTGCTTATGGAAGAGGTATGAACAAGAAGATTTCGTCAACCATATGAGTTATTCGTGGGGGACTAATGTCCCTCATGATCCCAAATTCTCCCCAAAGGTCCCGAACCCTTTCTTGCAGAAAAAAAGTGAGGTATGTTATCATTAGTCCAATATACGGGCTCTGAACATTAGCTTAGGGGGCGGACAAGGCATGTGGACGGTGATTTACATTGCACCGACAGCAAAGGTTGCGGACAAGATCAAGACCAAGCTTTCGGAAGAAGGTTTTCTGGTACAGACCCGTCCCATCAGTTTATCCAAGCAGCAATTTGAGATTCGCGTCCCTTCTGGGGAATTGGAAGAGGTCCAGGAAGTGTTGAATTCCATTCTGCATTCCTGATTTGTTCGACATCAACGTGCCTTGGCAGATGAAGAAGTACCATCGGTACATAAGGGACTAATCGCGTAAGCGGAGAGAGGAATCGACTTGCATGTATTGTATGCTGCTGTCCTTCCTTCTTTTTTTGTTAGGACAAGGACCGACCTGGTTGCTCCCGGAGACCCTACCAAGATAGATTCAAACATCGGCGCAACAATCTTTCGGTTTTTGCAGGTAACATCAATCGTGCTGACAGAAGCCGGTGATCCTTGCCCTGTACCGGCGGATTTTTTTGTTGTGAATGCTGGACAAGGCCCATGGCAGCGTGTGGGTCGTAAGCGGTTTACCGTAACACGCGGATGAAGCTGCCACAAGTAGCGCTCTGCAGGTTGCGGCCATCAAATCAACGGCTGGAGAGGTGTAGTTGTGTTCAAAGATATATTCCAGAAGAAACGGAAGTACGCTACCATACCTTCCGAGCGTGCACTTCCCGGCGAAGGCCAGGAAGTCCTAGAACGCCCAAAACGTGAAATACCTGAAGGGCTTATGAACAAGTGCAGCAAATGCGGCACCATTCAATATAGCAAGGAATTGGAGAAAAATCTGAAAGTATGTCCTGCCTGCGGTTACCATATGCGTCTTAAAGCTATGGAGCGCATTGCTATGGTACTTGATGATCAAGGATTTGTTGAGTTTGATGCTGATATGATATCGGTTGATCCACTTGGCTTTCCTGGATATAGCAACAAATTGGAACAACAGCGTCTGAAATCGGGCCTGAAGGAAGCGGTAATTACAGGGGAAGGAACCATTGATGGCCTGCCTGTAGTTGTTGCTGTCATGAGCTTTGATTTCTTCACAGGCAGCATGGGTTCTGTTGTAGGGGAGAAAATTACCCGTGCCATTGAGCATGCCACAGAGAAACGGTTACCATTGATTATTTTCTCAACATCAGGTGGTGCCCGGATGCAAGAGAGTATTCTTAGCCTCATGCAAATGGCTAAAACAAGCGCAGCTTTATCCCGTTTGGATGAACAGGGCGGGCTGTACATTTCGGTCATTACGGACCCAACGACAGGTGGAGTCTCGGCAAGTTTTGCGAGCTTGGGCGATATTAACATTGCCGAACCTGGCGCTGTATTTGGTTTTGCCGGCAGAATCGTTATCGAACAGACGATCCGTCAGAAGTTACCTGATGATTTCCAGACGGCTGAATTTAATATGCAACATGGTCAGTTGGACATGGTTGTGCACCGGAAAGAGCTTCGGGCCACTCTTGGCAAGCTTCTGGATATGCATAGTGAAAAAGGAGGGGTCTAAATGGCGGGTGAGTTGCCATATGAAGCGCCTCTGGTTGAGATGCGCAAAAAGATTGATGAACTCGTACAGTTTGGACAGGAAAAAGGGATCGACTTCACGGACGAGATTGCCCGCCTGGAAGAACGTTACCATAGACTTGAAGAAGAGATCTACACTGGCATAACAGCAGCTCAGAAGATGCATCTGGCCCGTCATCAGCAGCGCCCAACGGCGCTGGACCTGATCCAACTGATATTTACGGACTTCATTGAGTTGCACGGTGATCGCATGTTCGGAGACGATCTTGCGGTTGTTGGCGGACTTGCCAAGTTGAATGGAAAGACAGTAACGGTAATCGGACAACAGCGGGGGAAAGACACGAAGGATAATATCGCCCGCTTTTTCGGTAGCGCTCATCCAGAAGGTTTCCGAAAAGGACTGCGTCTGATGAAACAAGCGAACAAATTTGGCCGTCCTATTATTACGTTTATTGATACTAAAGGGGCGTATCCGGGTAATACTGCAGAAGAGAGAGGTCAATCGGAAGCGATTGCTCGCAACCTGATGGAAATGGCGAAGCTATCGGTTCCTGTTATTGTTGTGGTCATCGGCGAAGGTGGAAGCGGCGGTGCCCTCGCTATGGCTGTGGGTAATCGTGTGTTGATGCTGGAACATGCGATCTATTCTGCAATCTCTCCGAACGGCGCTGCTTCGATTCTCTGGAAGGATGCATCCAAGGCAGATCAGGCGGCTGAAGCAATGAAAATAACAGCCAAAGACCTGCTGGAGATGGAAGTCATTGAAGAGATTGTCCCTGAGCCACGCGGCGGTGCTCATCGGGATTATGAAGCGTCTGCTGCTTTCATCAGTGAAGCGTTGGTCCGTCATCTCGACGATATGAAGGGTTGGAGCGGGGATCAACTGAAACAGGATCGTTATGAGAAATTCCGTAAAATTGGATCGGTCACGTTTGAACCTCAAGCATCCATTGAAGCCCCTCAAGAGCTTGTAAAAGTCGATGTTGCGAGTAATTTGTCGGGAAATGCTGAATAATGTGACGAATTTCCTATACAAATGAGCAAAAGTATAGTAAATTTAATAGTTGGAAAAAGAAAAATAGATAAAGAGTAATACCTTTAAAATCGGAGGAAACCCAAAATGCGTAAAACGAAAATTGTATGTACCATCGGTCCATCCAGTGAATCTCTGGAGAACACCAAAAAATTGATTATGGCCGGTATGAATGTGGCCCGTCTGAACTTCTCCCACGGTGATTTCGATGAGCACGGCGGACGGATCATTGCGATTCGCCAAGCATGCGAAGAATTGAACAAAACAGTAGCGATCCTGCTGGACACCAAAGGACCGGAAATTCGGACAGGTAAACTCGAAGTTGAACCGATCGAATTGGTTCAAGACGAGTACATCACTTTGACAACAGAAGAAATTCTGGGAACCAAAGAACGTCTTTCCATTACGTATACAGATCTTCCGAATGATGTTGAACCGGGATCTACAATTCTGATCGACGACGGTCTGATCGGACTGACTGTGGTGGAAGTGCAAGGCACCGAGATCAAATGCCGTATCGTTAACGGCGGATCGATCAAAAGCAAAAAAGGTGTTAACGTTCCGGGCGTTGCCATTTCTCTACCGGGTATCACCGAAAAAGACGCTAACGATATCGTATTTGGTATCGAACAAGGTGTCGATTTCATCGCGGCTTCTTTTGTACGTAAAGCAAGTGACGTACTTGAGATTCGTGAATTGCTTGAAAAACACAATGCTGGACATATCCAAATCATCTCCAAAATCGAAAACCAACAAGGTGTCGATAACCTCGACGAAATCCTTGAAGTGTCTGACGGCCTGATGGTTGCTCGTGGAGACCTGGGTGTTGAGATTCCTGCGGAAGAAGTACCATTGGTACAAAAACGCATGATCCAAAAATGTAACGTTGCAGGTAAACCGGTTATCACAGCTACACAAATGCTGGATTCCATGCAGCGTAACCCGCGTCCAACACGTGCGGAAGCAAGTGACGTGGCGAATGCGATCTTCGACGGTACGGACGCAATCATGTTGTCCGGTGAGACAGCTGCGGGTAAATACCCAGTTGAATCTGTTCTGACCATGTCCCGTATTGCTGAAAAAGCAGAATCTGCTCTGCCATACCAAGAGTTGTACCTGAAACAACGTGTTGCTCAACAAACAACAGTTACAGAAGCAATCAGCCAATCGGTTGCTCTTCAAGCTCAAGATTTGAACGCAAAAGCGATCATTACTTCGACTGAATCAGGACATACTGCACGCATGATTTCCAAGTATCGTCCAGAATCTCCAATCATCGCTGTGACAACGGAAGACAGAACTTCCCGTCGTTTGGCTCTGGCTTGGGGTGTAACTCCTGTCAAAGGAAGACTGGTTGATTCCACGGATGCTTTGTTCGAGAATGCAATTGAAGGCGGCGTAAAATCCGGACTTGTTAAAGAAGGAGACCTGGTTGTGATCACAGCAGGTGTACCTTTGGGTCGTTCCGGTTCTACCAACCTGATTAAAGTAAGCCAAATTCCAAACAACGCTTAATAGCGTCTTGGATGGAGAAGCAACAGGAAAGAAGCAATGGGGCTTTATTGTCCCGTTGCTTTTTTTCCATCTTATTGACACTTTACAACGAGGTAACACGTATGAATGATAGAACGAAGGAGGCCGATAACGTGCGAGAACAGAGCAATGGTAACTGGTATGCGGCACGTCTTCGTGTACGCTATCAAGAAAGTGACCAGATGGGCGTGGTCTACCACGCGAACTATTTGAATTGGTTTGAAATCGGTCGAACTGAGATGATTCGCCAAATGGGGTATACATATCGTAAAATGGAGGAACAGGGGTTACTGCTTCCCGTAACCGGACTGGATGTGAAGTATCACAAGCCTGCCCGATATGATGATGAGATTATCATTTTCACCCGTATTGCTGCATTTAGTGGTCTGCGACTGAATTATGAGTATGACGTAAGACGCATGTCTGAAGAACCTGATGAGCATATGGCGATTGGAGAACGGGTATGGTCAACTGATGAATCACTCCCCGGTGAACGGCTAGTTACAGGTTCTACCCAGCATGTATGGGTGAATGGGGACTGGAAGCCAGTTCGGCTGGATAAGGCAGCCTCTGAGTTATACAGCGCGCTTGAAAAGGTGTGGCTTTCGGGAAAGGGGTAATACGTCAATGCGAAAATGGATGTGGGCTTTACTCTTAATCATTCCGGTGATTGAATTATTTGGTTTTGTTCTGATGAGTGACTGGATCGGAGCCGGAAAGACATTGCTTCTCATGATTCTCACGTCCTTGATTGGTATAGCAATGTTGCAGTTTGAAGGGCGAAAAGTACTTGTGGACGCCAAATCCGAGATGGAGCGTGGCAAGGTACCTGGAAGAAAAATGGTCGATGGTCTTTTTATTTTTGTCGGTGGTTTCTTGCTTTTGATTCCAGGTTTTGTAACGGATCTGATCGGCTTTACACTGGTATTTCCTTTAACACGTCCGGTGTACCGTCTGTTCTTCCTGGGGTGGCTGGAGAAAAAAATGAAAAGTGGCAAAATTACGTTTTATCGTCGTCCGAAATGAAACACCAGTTGTTTTGCATAATGAAAAGGCTCCGCTCAACAGATGATTTCTGTTGAACGAAGCCTTTTTCTATTTTCCTGGGTGCTCATAAGGTCATGCCTCATCGGACACGTCCGTTGATGATATACGTTCTGAGGTCGCGTAATACGTTAGCCCGATTGAACGCATCGAGAATCACGAGACTGACAGGGCCAATAATCAAGCCCAGAACACCGAACAACTTCAAACCCACAAACATGCCAACCAGCGTGGCGAGTGGGTCGAGCCCTACACTGCTTGCAAGTACCTTCGGTTCAATAATCTGACGGGCGATCAATAAGATCAAATAGATAATACTAATCCCAATGCCCAGATACAGATCCCCATTCATAAAGAGGTACGCTGCCCAAGGCACCATGATAAGGCCAACACCCAGATAAGGAAGCAGATCGACCAAACCAATCATCAGAGCGATGGTGAAGGCTGAATTGACTTGCAATATAAGCAGTCCAATCATGACGAATAGTGCTGTAATCGAGATCATGATCAATTGTGCTCTTGCGTATCCGAACAGTGCCTTCTTAAGGTCGGTCCAGATGTCGGATATCGGCTTGCGAATGGAAGAGGGTACCCATCCCGATACGGTGATGTTGTGCCTGGTCCAGCTTTTGCTAATGAAGAATGTAGACAACAGAACAACGATTAATACCGCGCCCATGTTCGGCAGGGAAGTCAGCAGACTCAGAATCATGTTGAAAAATCCGGTGACCAGATCTGTGACGGCTGTACCCACCGTTTCAGTTGTTTTACTAATATTGCTGTTGATGGTTTCCTGGTAGTTGGGATTTTCCTTGTAAAATTCATTGATCTGCGCAGTCAAACTTTGAATGGTGTCATTCTGGGTCCAGCGCACAAACGTGTCCTTGATCTCATCAACATGAAGATCAAAGCTTGTCGTAAGTGAAATGACTTCTTTTACCATGCGGGTAATCGCCGCAGACAGCACCACCGCAATGGCTCCAAAATAAAGGATCAATGAAAGAGTCACAGCCAGCCAGCGCGGGAATCGTGCTCGATGCTGAAGCAGTTTCACTAAAGGATTCATGGCATAGGCGATAATCCAAGCAATCGCAAAAGGGTACAAAAGCGGGAACAGCAAGTATATGGCAACGGCGATCAGAACGGCCGCAATGATAACCCATAAGCCACGGAGCAGGCGTTTCATTATTATTCTATCCAAGCATCAACTCTCCTTATTTCAATTAAGCCGACCTATGTATGATCCATGAAGCAGTATTAGAAATAGATGGCTATCTTAATTAATATAGAGCATTTACAAGGTTTTGAAACGCCGGGATGTTACCAGATCTTGTTCAAAAGCGGATTTTTGAACAAGATCTACGGGGATTCTTTCTTTTGCCTAGAGTATGCCTTAGTATTACAGAATATAGCAATAGAAAGTTCTCATACGACAGGATTGGTTAAAAAACATTAAATGTCAACCTTGTTTTTGTAAAGGCTTTCAAAAATGCTTTATCAGACCGATAAAGAAGTTTGATGTGCGAATGAACTCTCATCATGTTCACATAAACGACAAAATCCAGTATGATGTTATAAGTAAATACCGATTGACAGATAGGAAAACCGTAGTTTGAAATATTTGTTAATTTTAAAATGAAAATGTTTACAAAAAGAGAATAGGTGCATTTTGGCACTTATATGACACTCTGGAATGGTTCCTGATTTCGCTTATTAAAGGAGAGATGTAATATGACAGCTACCAAAGGTCTGGAAGGCATCGTTGCGACAACCTCTTCGATCAGTTCTATTGTAGACGGTGTGCTCACATACCGTGGTTACGATATCGACGATTTGGCTGAACATGCCAGCTTTGAAGAAGTTGCCTATTTGTTGTGGTTTGGTAAATTGCCAACAACGGATGAACTGAAATCCCTTCGTAAAAGCCTGAGCGATTACGCGCCGATTCCGAGCGAGTTGATTGCACAAATCCAATTGTATCCGAAAAACGTCAGTACCATGGCAGCACTTCGTTCCGCTGTCTCTGCACTTGCACTGTACGACGAGCAAGCGGATGAGATGACAACGGAAGCGAATGAGAACAAAGCGGTTAAGTTGCAAGCACAGTTGCCAACGATTGTGGCAGCCATCGCCCGTATCCGTCAGGGCAAAGAACCTGTGGCACCAAAAGAAGGCGCTTCCATCGCAGAGAACTTTTTATATATGATGACTGGTGAAGAACCATCCGAGACCGCAGTGAAAGCATTGGATCAAGCCCTTGTCCTGCATGCGGATCACGAGTTAAACGCTTCGACATTTGCAGCCCGTGTAACGGTTGCTACGCTGTCGGATATCTATTCCGGTGTAACTTCCGCCATTGGCGCACTGAAGGGACCACTGCATGGCGGTGCTAATGAAGCCGTTATGAAAATGTTGAATGAGATCGGTACGCCTGATCGTCTTGAAGCGGCAATTCAGGAAAAACTGAATAATCGTGAAAAGATCATGGGCTTTGGACATCGGGTGTACAAAAACGGTGATCCACGCGCCAAACATCTACAGAAGATGTCCAAGGAACTTGGCGAGATGAACAATGATACGCGTTTGTATGATATGTCTGTGAAGATCGAGGAACTGGTAACAGGACAAAAAGGACTGAAGCCTAACGTAGACTTCTATTCTGCTTCTGTATATACCCAACTGGAGATCGAACAGGAATTGTTCACTCCGATCTTTGCCATCAGCCGGGTGTCTGGATGGACTGCGCATATTTTGGAACAGCTTGCGGACAATCGCATCATTCGTCCACGTGCGGAGTACACTGGTCCTACAGAACAGAAATACGTTTCTATTGAACTTCGCTAATAGCCGCAAAAACAGTATAATAATATGGACGAGGTGAAGGGTTGGAAAGCAGAGGCTTTACTGGCTTAAGCTCTCAGGACCCTTCTCTCAACAAGACTAGTGGTATGATGAATACTGCATATACGAAACCTAGGAGGAATTTTAACTATGAAATTAGAAAAATTTGCTCACCCAACTGAAGGCGAAAAAATCCAAATTGATAACGGTACACTTCAAGTACCTAGTAATCCAATCATTCCATTTATCGAAGGTGACGGTACAGGCCGTGATATCTGGAAAGCTTCCAAACGTGTATTGGATGCAGCTGTTGAAAAAGCTTATGATGGCAACAAAAAAATCGCATGGTATGAAGTGTTTGCTGGACAAAAAGCATTCGATACATACGGTGAGTGGTTGCCGAATGATACACTGGAAGCCATTCGTGAGTATATCGTAGCGATCAAAGGACCATTGACTACGCCAATCGGTGGCGGTATCCGTTCCCTGAACGTAGCCCTGCGTCAAGAGCTTGACCTGTACACATGCTTGCGTCCTGTTCGTTATTTCGACGGTGTACCTTCTCCGGTTAAACGTCCTGAGTTGGTAGACATGGTCATTTTCCGTGAGAATACGGAAGATATCTATGCAGGAATCGAGTATGCTGAAGGTTCTGAAGAAGTGAAAAAAGTGATCCAGTTCCTTCAACAGGAGATGGGTGCTAACAAAATCCGTTTCCCTGAGACTTCCGGTATTGGTATCAAACCAGTTTCCTCCGAAGGTTCGAAACGTCTGGTACGTGCAGCAGTGCAGTATGCAATTGACCATAACCGTAAGACGGTTACACTGGTACACAAAGGTAATATCATGAAATTCACAGAAGGTGCCTTCAAAAACTGGGGATATGAAGTGGCTGAAGAAGAGTTCGCTGACAAAGTATTCACATGGGCACAATACGACATCATCAAAGAAAACGAAGGTACAGATGCAGCGAATGCAGCACAAAAAGCTGCTGAAGATGCTGGTAAAATCATCGTAAAAGATGCGATTGCCGATATCGCTCTGCAACAAGTATTGACTCGTCCAGGCGAATTTGATGTTATCGCAACATTGAACCTGAACGGTGACTATCTGTCCGATGCACTTGCAGCGCAAGTTGGCGGAATTGGTATCGCTCCTGGAGCGAACATCAACTACGTAACAGGACATGCTATCTTCGAAGCAACTCACGGTACTGCACCTAAATACGCGGACAAAGATGTCGTGAACCCTGGTTCCGTTATTCTGTCCGGAGTAATGTTGCTTGAGCACTTGGGATGGCAAGAAGCAGCTAACCTGATCTACAAAGGTATGGAAACATCCATTAACAATAAAACAGTAACGTATGACTTTGCACGTCTGATGGACGGCGCTACTGAAGTGAAATGTTCTGAATTCGCGGATCAAATCATTAAAAACCTGTAAGGGGAGATGTGAATCTTGACTATTCAGCGCAAAAAAATCACAGTAGTCGGCGCCGGTTTTACCGGTGCTACGACCGCATTAATGCTTGCCCAAAAAGAACTCGGGGATGTTGTACTGGTTGATATTCCTCAACTGGAGAACCCGACGAAGGGGAAAGCACTCGATATGATGGAAGCAAGTCCTGTTCAAGGATTTGACAGTCATATCGTCGGTACTTCCAACTACGAAGATACTGCAGGTTCTGAGATTGTAATCATCACCGCTGGTATCGCCCGTAAACCGGGTATGAGCCGCGACGATCTGGTCAATACGAATGCGGGTATCGTGAAGTCCGTTTGTGAAAATGTGAAAAAATATTGCCCTGATTCCATCGTCATTATTCTAAGCAACCCGGTGGATGCGATGACTTATGCAGCTTATCAGACCCTTGGTTTTCCTAAAAACCGTGTTATCGGTCAGTCAGGTGTTCTGGATACAGCACGTTATTGTACCTTCATTGCGCAAGAGTTGAATGTATCTGTTGAAGATGTTCGTGGATTCGTTCTTGGCGGCCACGGAGACGACATGGTGCCACTCGTTCGTTATTCGAGTGTAGGTGGTATTCCGATCGATACGTTGATTCCGGCAGACCGCATTGAGTCCATTGTTCAACGCACACGTGTTGGCGGAGGCGAGATTGTGAATTTGCTGGGTAACGGCAGTGCCTATTATGCACCAGCAGCTTCGCTTGTTCAGATGACCGAAGCGATTTTGAAGGACAAGAAACGTATCATTCCAGTGATCGCTTATCTTGAAGGTGAATATGGCTATAATGATCTGTTCCTCGGTGTACCAACCATTTTGGGTGGGAACGGCATTGAGAAAATATTCGAACTTGACCTGACTGCGGAAGAAAAAGCAGGGTTGGATAAATCGGCTGATTCGGTTCGCAACGTCATTTCGGTAGTAAACCTGTAAGTTTGAAAACTTTTTGAACAGAAGCTAAAAGAAAACCTCCGGTAAACCCGGAGGTTTTCTTTTCTTTGGATAAGTTCCCCAGTATAATGGGATGTGATGTATAGCACACCGAAAATGTTGAGGAGGATGAAAATTTTGACAATGATTATGTATTTGCTCCATATTGTTGGAGCACTGGCGATGGGATTCTATTTGATTCTGCCATTTGTGGTCGGTAAAATCCGTACTTTGAATGCCGCAGCACAAGAGGGAGCCTTTGCATCACTTCGTTCTTTGAACAAAGTCGCGCAGTATGGACTTGTAATCCAACTTCTTACTGGTGGTTACCTGATGACCAAAGGTGAGTATTCTCATGTCTGGATGGCTGTCGTTGTTGTTCTGCTCTTGGCTATTGCGGCTATTGGAGGAATCATGGGTAAACCGTTGCGACTCGCTGCAGAAGGTGTGAAAAACAAACGTGATGTGGGTCCTGAGCAAAGCAAGATCCGTATGTTCAGTACACTTCTGGCTGTATTCTTGCTAATCATGGTGTACCTGATGGTGAATAATCAGGTGATCTAAATGCGTTGCGGACGGTTAATCCACCTTACGAAGATGTATTGTTAGTCGTTGGTTAAGCGTTTGCAGACGTACTTAGGACAAGCGGGATGAGATGTAAGATGGTGTTTCGTTGGAACAAACAAAAAATAGACAGCCTCATTGGCTGTCTATTTTTTGTTATTATCAAGATAAAATCAGTAGTCCTCGGTTTATTTGAACTGAAACTAGAGGGAATCACTACCATACACATAACAGCATGCATATTCCATCAGACGCGATCTACATTGATTAGGTTGTACTCACAGTATACGCCCGCACTGCATTTCGACCATTACGCTTGGATTCGTACAAGGCAGTATCAGCATCGCGTAACAAGGACTCCAGCGAATCTGACCCTCCATTGTACTGGGCAATACCAAAGCTTGAGGTCAGCGTAATAGGCACTCCCTTAACATCCAGGGGGTCATTCAATAAGGCAACTCTCAGTTGTTCGGCAAGTTTCTCGGCTTCTTGAAGCGAGGTATTCGGAAGAGCGATGACAAACTCTTCGCCTCCATATCGGGCAAACAACATCTCAGGGCTTAAATATCGATTACAAACAGAGACTACATGAATGATGGCCTGATCGCCAACATCATGCCCGTACGTATCGTTGATGCGTTTAAAGTAATCAATATCAAATAAAATGAATGAAACAGGTTGCGGGTTAAGCTGAGCTTCACTCAAAATCTCCCGACCTCTATGCAAAAATTGAGTGCGATTATAGATTTTGGTCAAACCATCGAAATAAGCCAGTTGTTTCAGCTGTTCTTGCAAGAAGCGTTGTTCCGTTATATCGATTAACATAATTAGACTGCCCACAGTCTGTGCATCCTTGTTATACACGTAAGATGTCCTGACCTGATAACAGACGGTCTCTCCGTTTAACTGCCAGTACAGATCGGTTTGCAATCCTTCTCTTCCGTATTCAACGGGAAACGTCTTTCCAGCAAGATTAAGCCAGATATCATCCAAGGGTTGGCCAATCATGGTTGTATTAAGCTCTGGCAACATGTCACGCAGAGATCTGTTGTAATCGACCAGTCGATTGAAGCTATCCAGTACAATAACACCTTCACGCATACTCTCGAAAATACTGTCTTTGGCGATGGGTACGATGGTCAGTAGACGTGAGGATAGAATCGCCCAGATATACATGGCAGATGTGATACACATGAGCACGGGGACGGGGTCCATCCCACCGGGGGTCAAACCAAGCAAATACAGAAAAGCTGCGACCATAGGAATAATCTGTGAAGTAATGAGAGTAAGTAATTGACGACGATACATCTTCTTGGTGTGTCTCCATTGTCCGATCAAAATGAGGCAGGCACATAACAGACAGGAGAAGGTGAATGCACCATGTACAACATACCATTGACCCACTGCGATATCCATCAGAGGAACGGGACTATCTTCTCTTAGCCATACTTTTTTATAAAATAGATGATGAAAGTCATTGGTTGCAACCATACCTAGTGTAATGGAAGGGATTACAAACAGAGCGGCAGTTACCTTTTTGGATAACGTTTTTCCAGTGTACTTTATCATCAACATGAGGCCAAGAGATGCGGAGAAGGGCATGCCTATATACTCCACGGTGGTCCAAAACTTCATCTGTTCCAGCGTGTTGCTGGCGAGCTCAATCGCATAACCAAAAGTATATATGGACAGTGCTGCTGTGTAGAGAATGAATATTTTGGAACTGGGGATCTCGGATCTTCTGAAATAGGTATATAAACACAAAAAGACATTCAGCACGGCTGAAGTAGCTACGAGTGTTATATATGTATTAATATGCGATTCCATTGTCAGGTCTCCATGTTAGGTTAGAATAATTAAACCAATAAAGATGAGAGTTAAAGCACATCAGTATACTGTACATTGTACATCAGCCCAAGTAGCATAGGAATACACTTTGTATCATGAAACAGTCTAATTTCGAATAAATTTCGAATTTTGGCCAAACAGGCATTAAAGCAAATTGGTTGTTTGATATCTAAAGAGAGTGGTAAATAACGATTAGAGACAGCACGCTGAGGCTTAAGTTGCTGTTCATCGCAGAAGAATAATCTGAACTGTTCATGCCATCCTACAGAATGAGACTTTTTCAGAGAACGAAAGACAAGGAAGTATACAGTTAGGGTCCATGTCTTCTGTAATCCAAACATGTTCACATTTTGAGAGGAGAATGTTAGATGTCAACCAACACACAACAAAATCAAAAAACAATGCCAGCACAGCATCAGGATCAACGCCCCGGTATTGAATCGGAGATGCATCCCAGACCGGAATTTGAGAAGCCTGAATACAAGGCAGCAGGTAAACTGACGGGTAAGGTGGCCCTTATTACAGGGGGTGACAGCGGAATTGGACGTGCTGTTGCTGTTACGTATGCCAAGGAAGGCGCGGATGTAGCCATTGTATACCTGAGCGAGCACGAAGATGCCAAGGAAACGAAACGTCAGGTCGAACAAGAAGGACGCAAGTGTATCTTGATTGCAGGGGACATTGGTGATGATGCCTTTGCGAAGAAATCGGTTCAGCAGACAGTGAATGAACTGGGCAAACTGGACATTGTCGTGAATAACGCAGCAGAACAGCATCCACAGCAGAATCTGGAGGATATTACGCCAGAACAGTTGGAGCGTACATTCCGTACCAATATTTTTGGCATGTTCTATGTGACGCAAGCAGCCCTGCCACATCTGAAGAAGGGCAGTACGATTATTAATACAACCTCTATCACAGCTTATCGCGGAAGCCCAACCCTGCTTGACTATTCATCTACCAAAGGAGCAATCACTTCGTTCACTCGTTCGTTATCGATGAATGTGATTGAGAAGGGAATTCGTGTCAATGCCGTTGCACCAGGGCCGATCTGGACACCACTCATTCCATCCACATTTGATGAGAAAAAAGTAAGTGAGTTCGGCGCAACGCAGCCAATGAAGCGGCCAGGGCAACCGGATGAACTGGCTCCCGCTTACGTATACCTTGCTTCGGATGACTCTTCGTATGTAAGCGGACAGGTGATGCATGTGAATGGTGGCGAAGTGGTGAACGGATAATACGTTAAGAACGTTTAGATTCAGGATAGGATTGATTATATAGAGAGGCGTACCGCTTTCAGCATGGCTGAGCGGTGCGTCTTTTTTATATCAGGTGAATATGTATGTCAAAGATGCGGATAGCACCTGTTTACAAAAGTCGGCATCTCTGTTGATACAACTATGATATTTTATTATTAGCCTTGTCTCACTGCAGTTGATAGCGTATTGCAAAGTACTGACTGAAAAGATTGGGAGTCCCCTAATCTGTGATATGATAGATCGAGCAATTATACTCGGAGGGACAAGTCATATGAAAATGAGTAAACAGAATACAGCACATTATATATGGGGTGCACAGTGCGACGGTTGGCATCTCGTTCAAAATGAAACACTGAGCATTATTCATGAACGAATGCCCGCAGGAACGGCTGAAATACGACATTATCATTCGGTAAGCCGTCAGTTTTTTTTCATCCTCAGCGGTGAAGCATGTATGGAACTTAATGGAGAGACGTTTGTGCTGGAAACCCATGAAGGAATAGAGATTGCACCCGGAATGCCGCATCAGATGATGAATCGGAGCGACGAAGAAGTGGAGTTTCTTGTAATTTCCAATCCAGGTACCCGTGGGGACCGAATTGAACTGGATTCAATGTAGAGCAATTCATTAGATATTAATCTGATCATAAAGGAAGAGATAGATGAGACCGTTCCGAATTCGCCTTGCCATCATTATGATGGTGCTGATCGGCGTATCCGTCATTGTGGCTGGATATACGATGGGCAGAGTGTTTAAGACTACGCATATAGCCGCATTGGAGCAAACCATGGTGCGCGAAATTAATCTGCTCAAAGCAACTTTTCCATTCCATGATGCAAGTGATCCAACCTCGGAAGCCACACGAAAGTATTATTCAGATCGGGCGCTGGAACTGGATCGTCTGACGGATTCCCGGGTAACCTTCATCAATAAAGACGGCATGGTCATTGGGGATTCCGAGAGTGATCCGGCCTCCATGGATAATCACTTGAACCGTGAGGAGATTAAGGGTGCCGTCGGAGATGGATACGGGCAATCCATACGTTACAGTGAGACATTGGGACAAGACATGCTGTATGTAGCGCTACCTGTGAATTCGGATCAAAGTGATATGATTGAAATACCTAGCGGCAAATTTGATGGCTACATTCGTCTATCCATGAGTCTACAGGCTGTGGATCAAGGGCTTCAGCGTGGTTGGATGATCATGTTTGCTGCACTTGGACTATTGTTCTTAATTGTCGCGTTTGTCAGTTATCGGGTTGCACGTGGATTAACCTCTCCGATTGAGCATATTACAAAAGTGGCCCATCGGATCACCAAGCTGGAATACGATGCCAGAGTTGATGTAACGCGTAGAGATGAGATCGGACAGCTGGGGCTTGCCATAAACGGAATGGCAGACAGCTTGCAGTCCCAACTGAAGACGATTCGTGACAATGAAGCGTTGTTACAGAGTGTCCTCGCGAACATGACCGGAGGTATTGTCATGATCGACGCAGGGCAATCCATTGCACTGGTCAATCGGGAAGCGGAGCGTATGCTTGGTATTCAGGCAGGAAAGGTTACGGGTAAGCCTTATACTGAATTGAAAAGACACTACGAATTAACACGTACCATTGAAGAGAGTGTTGCACTGAAAGAACGGATGCATGAAGAAGTAAGTGTGTTCAACCCGGAGGAAAAACTGATCCGTATTGATGGAGTACCGATGTCCGAAGATGATGGTGGATATCGAGGCATGTTATTCCTGTTGCAGGACGTGACGGCGATTCGCCGATTGGAGTCCATGCGCAGTGAGTTTGTTGCAAATGTCTCTCATGAGCTCAAGACACCAGTCGCTGCGGTCAAAGGGTTTGCCGAAACGTTGCTCAGTGGCGGGGTACAGGATAAGGAGACAGAGCGATCATTCCTGAAAATCATCTATGATGAAGGAGATCGACTTAACCGATTAATCGGGGATATTCTGGAGTTATCCAAAATTGAATCGAAACGCGCACCGCTGCAATGCTCACCTGTGCATGTACACTCTTTCTTCGAAATGGTGCTGGGCACCTTGTCCAAGGTGGCCGAGAAAAAGCAAATTCGTCTGGAAATGCATGTTCCGGAGGAACTGTACATTGAAGCGGATGAGGACAAGATGAAGCAGATTTTCATCAATCTGTTATCCAACGGCATCAACTATACCCCCGATGGTGGACGAGTGAAGTTACAGGTGACGATGGATAACGATGATGAAGTTGTCTTTGCGGTGTCAGATACAGGAATTGGCATACCGAAAAAAGATTTGCCGCGAATCTTCGAGCGGTTCTATCGTGTTGATAAAGGCAGATCTCGTAATTCAGGGGGCACAGGCCTTGGACTTTCCATCGTTAAACATCTGGTGGAATTGCATCATGGCAAATTGTCTGTAGAGAGTGAACTGGGCATGGGGACAACGTTCCGTGTGATCCTTCCATTCATTCAAGACGAAGAGATGTAGGCGTCTAGTATCAAAATGTAAAAAGTGTGTATTGTTTTACACCGCGTTAACAAATTAATGCTATGATAGAAAAAGTGTTGTGGCAACAGACAACCTATGAAGAGAGAAGGGGTATCATGGCACAGCGTTTATTAGTTATTGAAGATGAACCTACATTATCAAGATTACTCACGTATAACCTGACACAGGAAGGTTACGACGTTACGGCAGAGGATCACGGATCTGCAGGATATGATCGGGCCTTGTCCCAGGAATTTGATCTCATTTTGCTGGATTTGATGCTTCCGGGCATGAATGGTCTGGACATTCTGAGCAAGTTAAGAATACAAGGTGTTAGTACACCGGTTATCATTCTGACGGCCAAGAACGGTGAAGCCGAGGTTGTACAGGGACTGAAATCAGGTGCCGATGATTATATTACCAAACCGTTTGGTGTATCTGAGTTATTAGCCCGAGTGGATGCGGTATTAAGACGTTATTCCAATGGTGAAGATTTACCACAGCTTGAGGACAAAGATGGCTCACGAATTATTCTGGGCGAGCTGGAGATTTATCCTCTGAAATATGAAGTGACACTGGGTGGACAATCCATCAGTCTGCGTCCGAAAGAGTTCGAAGTACTGCTATATTTGGCCAAAAAGCCGGGTGTGGTACTGACAAGGGATGATCTGATGAACGCTGTGTGGGGCTTCGATTATATCGGAGGTCAACGAACCGTGGACGTTCACGTCAGTTCATTACGTAAAAAGCTGGAGCTGGACCCGGAATCGGTTCACATTGATTCCATTCGTGGTGTAGGTTATAAATTGGTTGTCAAAAGAAAAACTCCCCATCATTCAAGTTAGCAATGATCGGGGAGTTTTATTTTACGTTCATTTAACATAAAGGAAGATTTTTCTTTACGTAGAGGGAGTAGCATGGACTTATCTGAGTGATACTTTGTACCTACATAACCCACCTCAAGACGGAGGTATTACGTAAAGGAGATTGCGCATTTATGCCCATGTTGCTCGAAGTGAAACCTGACCAGCCTCATGTTGTTTTACATAATGAAGAATTAACGACACCCATAATGGAGCAAACTGAAGTAGCACTAGTTGCTGAAGAATCTGTGATCCATTTGCAGGACTATTATCGTCAGGTACCTGTCGCGGGAGTCCATACCACCTGTGGAGAAGCTGCCACGATGATGAATCAGGATCAGGAGCACCCATGTATTGTATTGTGTGATGAGCAGATGAAACCTACTGGATTGTTAATGCGAGAGACGTTATATCGGATGTTAAATGGCCGTTTTGCCGCAGATCTATTCTACCGTAAGCCGGTCATACAAGTAGTGAATACATCTCCCGTTATTGCAGATATTCATATGGAAGCCGCAACGATTATTGATATCGCACTTGGACGGAATGAACAGCATTTCTACGATTGTCTGCTGGTTACGGAACAAGGCAGACTGCTTGGTGTGCTGACGATGCGAGACGTAATGTCCCTCTCTCGCAGACTGCAACAGGCTGTTACGGAAGAGCGTATACGTACAGTAACCGAGAGCAGACAGGAGATATCCAGAATCAACGATGCGGTCACCAAGCTGGTGAATGCTGCGAATCAGACCGTTCATGAGGCCCGTGAGATCATGGCATTGTCCAAGCAGGGCGAAGAGAGTTTGAAGCACGTTGATGCTTCCTATAACCGGGTACATCAGCATATGGAGAGTCAAGGACAACATGCGGATCACATGCTGAATTCGATCAAAACAGGCTCAGGCATGGCACAATCCATTCGCTCCCTGGCAGATCAAAGTGGTCTCCTCGCCCTGAATGCTTCCATTGAAGCAGCTCATGCAGGTGAATATGGACGAGGTTTTCAGATTGTTGCAGGCGAGATTCGAGCGCTCGCAAAACAGACCCGTGAGGTTGCGGGGAACATGTCTTCATTGCTTGAGAATATTGGTGGATTGACCCTTCAGACTGTTGAACTGGTTAAGGCAAGCGGAGCGGAGATTGACGACAGTTCGGTGCATGTCACCGCAGGGGGAGCAACGTTCCGACAACTGAACAGTGCGGTGAGAGATTTGTCTCGTATAGCAGAGGAGATCGCCATGGAAGGCGGGAAAGCTGGAGAAGTTGCAGAGCACATTCGTACGAAGCTGGATGAGATGGTTTCGAATGGAGAGTAAACTATAAGGTAGTCAATAAAGCAGGCATCAGCAATCAGATTGATCCATCAAGCAGATCATGAAGGTTAAGGATGTCTTTTTTACATTCCGTTAACATGAAAGTGATACTGTTTTTACAATGAAAGGGTAGGATATTAAAGATGGCCGAGCAGCGATGAAAGATTATCAGTATCGGTCTCAACGTAAAGGGAGTTTCCGTGTCCCTGCAGCGAAGGAGAAGTGAACATCCATGAAGGACCTCATTCACATTGAAAATCTTAATTTATATTATGATACGCATCACGCGCTTAAAAATATATCGATGGATCTGCCGGAAAAAACCGTTACTGCGTTCATCGGGCCGTCAGGTTGTGGTAAATCGACATTGCTTCGCACGTTAAACCGGATGAATGACATGATTCCGGGTGTTCGTGTGGAAGGACAGGTTATGCTGAATGGCTCCGATATCTACAGTAATGAGATTGAAGTGGAGACACTGCGCAAACGAGTTGGCATGGTGTTCCAACAACCGAACCCTTTTCCAAAATCCATATACGATAACGTGGCTTATGGACCTCGCTTGCACGGGGTAACCCAAAAGGCTGAACTGGATCAGTTGGTGGAACAAAGTCTTGTCCATGCTGCATTGTGGGATGAAGTGAAGGATGTATTGAAAAAGTCGGCACTTAGTTTGTCTGGTGGACAACAACAGCGTCTCTGTATTGCACGGGCGCTGGCTGTACAGCCTGACGTTCTACTGATGGATGAAGCAACGTCTGCACTCGACCCGATCTCCACATTGAAGATTGAGGAACTGGTGAAGGAATTGCATCACAAGTACACGATCGTTATGGTTACCCACAATATGCACCAAGCGGCACGGGTATCTGGACGCACGGTATTTTTCCTGAATGGTGAAGTGGTGGAGGCAGCTGATACGGAGACGTTATTCTCCACACCGCAAGATTCCCGAACCGAGGATTATATATCTGGAAGGTTCGGTTAAGCGAGCTGAATTGGAATGATCCCGGCATACCCGGAGATGATGGATAAGGAGGACATGAAATCTATGATTCGCAGAAAAGAATTTGATCAGGAGCTTGAAGAGCTGCGTACCTTGCTCAAACAAATGGGTGAACATGTAGGAGCAGCATTGGATGGTGCTATTGAGAGTTTACAAACGATGAACGCGGAGAAAGCTCAGGTCATCATCAAGAATGATGCGAATCTGAATGCCCTTGAAGACAAAATTATGGAACTTGGCTCCAAACTGATCATCACACAACAGCCGGTGGCAAAGGATCTCAGACGTATCATCGTGGCATTCAAAATCTCCAGTGATCTGGAGCGTATGGGAGATCTTGCGCTCGACGTGGCGAAGGTGACACTCCGGATGGATGGACAGAAGCTGATTAAACCTCTGGTGGATATCCCGCAAATGGCAGAAATCGTGAAATCCATGATTGATGAATCCATCGAATCTTTCCTGAAAGAAAACACAGACCTGGCCTATAAAATGGCTCAGACAGACGATCAGGTCGATCAACTGTACAGCCACATGATCAGTGATCTCTACACGTTAATGTCAGAGCATCCTAATCAGGCTTCTCAGGCTATGCTGCTGATGATGGTTGGACGTTACATTGAACGAATTGGCGATCATGCAACCAACATTGGTGAGAGCACGGTATACCTGGTGACAGGTAAACGTCCGGATCTGAATCAATAGAAGAGCATTGCTTTGGAATTGGGGAATCAGTACTGATTAAGTGATGCAATCATATGAATGGAAAAGGACTTTCTCTCAGGTAGGCTGTGTACAGCTGTCTGTGGAGAAGGTTCTTTTTTGCGATTAAATGTGAAGTGAAAGAGGCTATTCTTTTTGATGTGACAGGTGGGTATGGTATCATGAGAGTAGATGTAATTTGAAGAGGTTGACCATATAATACGCGAGGTGCTGGAATGGACAAGTTTATTCTCATAGATGGAAATAGCATTATTTACAGGGCGTTTTTTGCAATGCCGCCTCTGACCAACTCGAAAGGTCTGCATACCAATGCGGTATATGGCTTCACTACGATGCTGCTGAGATTGCTTGAAGAGCATAAGCCTACACATGTCATGGTTGCATTTGATGCAGGCAAAATCACGTTCCGCCACGAAGGGTATCAGGAATACAAGGGTGGACGGGAGAAAACACCACCAGAGTTGTCAGAGCAATTCCCTTTGCTCAAAGAACTGCTGAAAGGACTTGGCATTGCTCAGTTTGAGCTAGCTGGATTTGAAGCGGATGACATCATCGGAACGTTAACCAAACGCGCAGATGAAGCGGGTAGACAGGTGCTCGTTGTATCGGGTGACAAAGATATGCTGCAGCTTGCTTCCGAACATGTACATATCGGGCTGACGCGTAAAGGGGTAACCGATATTGAGCTGTATGATCCTGCTCAGATTAAGGAGCGTTATGGTCTGACGCCGCTGCAAATCATTGATCTCAAGGGTCTGATGGGCGATGCGTCCGATAACATTCCGGGGATTCCCGGGGTTGGAGAGAAAACAGCGTTGAAGCTGCTGCACCAGTTCGGATCGGTAGAAGATGTGCTGAACGGCACTAGTGAGCTGAAAGGCAAGATGAAAGAAAAGATCGAGGCCCATGCCGAAGATGCCCGGATGAGCAAACAACTCGCGACGATTCACCGGGAAGTTCCGCTGGAGCAGACGTGGGAGGATATGCAATTCGCTGGATTAAAAGAAGAAAATGCTGGCCCTGCATTGGCGAAGCTGGAATTCAAATCCTTGCTCGAACGCTTGTCGTTCAGTGGCAGCATTGGTTCTGAACAGGAAGCGGTCCCTGCTGCCGAGGTGGAGTCTTCCATAGCAACAGAGGACAACATCGGTGAGCTGTTCAGTTCCCTCGATTCCATTGATGTCCTCCACGTGGAGACACATGGGGATAACCCGCACCAAGCGAAATTGATTGGACTTGCTGTAGGTTCCGCTGGAACATATACGTTCATATCTCCCGAATTGCTTCATTCCGAAGCTGCGGCTCCAGTGCGGGCATGGCTTGGTAATTCAGAGCAGCCCAAGCGCGGTTATGATCTTCATCGTGTAGACCTGGCCCTGCATGCGCATGGTATTGAATTTGCTGGTGCGTCATTTGATGTACAACTGGCAGCGTATTTGCTTGATCCAACGGAATCCAACCAGACAATTAGTGGACTCACGACCAAGTATGGTCTGCCGTCACTCGTAGAGGATGACACGGTTATGGGCAAAGGTGCCAAGTACAAGGTACCGGAAGTGGAGATCTTGGGTGATTTCCTATGCCGTAAAGCTGCTGCAGTAGCAGCCATTATTCCACTTCAGGAGCAGGTGCTGGAAACCGATGTGATGAATTCACTGTTCCATGAACTGGAGATGCCGTTGTCACGCATATTGGCGGACATGGAGAAACAGGGTATCAAGGCCAATACAGCCGATCTACAGGCTTTGGGCAGTGAGTTTGAAGAACAGATCAGCAGGTTGATGGCTGAGATTTACAAGCTGTCAGGAACGGAATTTAATCTGAATTCACCAAAGCAACTGGGTGAGATTTTATTTGATAGACTGGGCTTGCCAGTGGTGAAGAAAACAAAAACGGGTTATTCCACAGATGCGGAAGTATTGGAGAAATTGGCTCCTTATAATGATGTGGTCAAGCATATTCTGCAATATCGTCAGCTTGCCAAGCTACAATCCACTTATGTGGAAGGATTGCTCAAAGAGATATCCAATCGGGATGGCAAGGTGCATACGTATTATCGTCAGACCATTGCTGCAACGGGACGACTTAGCAGTCAATTCCCGAACTTGCAGAACATTCCGATTCGGATGGAAGAAGGTCGCAAAATCCGGAAGGTATTTGTTCCTTCCGAGCCAGGATGGTCCATTTTGGCGGCAGACTATTCCCAGATTGAACTGCGAGTACTGGCCCACATTTCGGACGATGAGCGCTTGAAGGAAGCGTTTGTCAACGATATGGATATTCATACAAAGACCGCTTCGGATGTATTCGGCGTGAAGCCTGAGGATGTGGATGGGGATATGCGTCGTTCCGCCAAGGCAGTTAACTTTGGTATCGTGTATGGCATAAGTGATTATGGCTTATCGCAGAACCTGCATATTACACGTAAAGAGGCCGCGCAGTTTATAGATCAGTATTTTGAAGTATTCCAGGGTGTCCGCCGATATATGGATGACATTGTGAAGGAAGCTCGTCAGGATGGTTACGTCAAAACGTTGTTGGAACGACGTCGTTACCTACCAGAGATTAATGCCAGTAACTTCAATCTGCGTTCCTTCGCAGAGCGTACGGCGATGAATACACCGATTCAGGGAACAGCAGCAGATATCATCAAGTTGGCCATGGTACAGATGGATGAAGCGCTGCGGGAACGCAAGTTGAAGAGCCGTATGTTGCTTCAGGTGCACGATGAACTTGTATTCGAAGTGCCTGCGGATGAATTGGAACTGATGAAAGAGTTAGTACCTTCAGTTATGGAAAAAGCATTGGAACTGTCGGTTCCGCTGAAAGCCGAAGTCAGCTTTGGTGATAACTGGTACGAAGCGAAATAAATCAAGTGCTGCGCGGTTTTTCCGGTATTTTACAATAGGCCTTTCCATGTTTGAGATATAAGAAAAGGGTCCCGCTGAGCGCCATCTTCCGTTATAATATAGGGGAGGTGAGAACATCATGCCGGAATTACCGGAAGTCGAAACAGTCAGAAGAACATTGAATCAACTTATTGTGGGCAAAACGATTGATCATGTTACCGTTAGCTTGCCGCGGATTATTCAGCGGCCGGACGACATAGATGCATTTGCAATGGAACTCGCGGGACATACCGTCATTGGGGTGGAGCGCCGCGGCAAGTTTTTGCGTATTTTGCTGGACGGGCTGGTGCTTGTCTCCCATCTGCGGATGGAAGGAAGATACGGTGTGTACGAGCAGCATGAAGATGTGGAGAAACATACACATGTGATCTTCCATTTTAATGATGGTACGGAATTGCGTTATAAGGATGTGCGTCAATTTGGTACGATGCATCTGTTTAATGCAGGTGAGGAACTGGTGTCCAAACCTTTGCTGAAGCTGGGACTGGAGCCACTTGATCCAGCCTTTACGGTAACTGCATTCCGCGAGGCGGTTGGCAAGCGTACAACCAAAATCAAGGCTGTACTTTTAAATCAGGCATATGTGGTCGGTATCGGGAATATTTATGTGGACGAGGCTCTATTTCGCGCAGGTATCCATCCCGAGACCATCGCCAAGACACTGACCGAAGCTCAGTTAACGGTGCTTCATGAAGCGATTGTGGCTACGTTGCAAGATGCAGTGAATGCAGGTGGATCTTCCATCAAGTCCTATGTGAATGGACAGGGTGAGATGGGGATGTTCCAGCATCAACTGAAAATCTATGGACGCAAATCAGAACCTTGTACAACTTGTGGTACGTTAATTGAAAAAACGGTGGTTGGTGGCCGTGGAACGCATTTTTGTCCGAACTGTCAGCTACTGTAACATGAACTGAATGAACGAAATGATGAAATCATAGCACCCTTGGATTCCTCCCTCCATATACTGATATGGCAGAAATAAGCGGGCGTATACCCATACTGGCATCTTCAGTTGGCACGAGTACCGCACAGAGGAGGAGTCCGGGGTGCTGCATCATTTTATTTCATTGCTGGCGCTTGCTTTGGCGCTTAGTTTAGATGGTTTTGGAGTCGGGATTACATATGGGTTACGGAGGACTAAGATTCCCCTGTTATCTATCGCTGTTATTTCGATCTGTTCAGGATTGGTTATTGCCTTGTCGATGCAAGTAGGTGTGTTGTTGTCCCATGTGGTGTCACCGGATATCGCTTCGATCGTGGGAGCCGTTATATTGATAGGTATTGGTGCATGGTCACTGTTGCAACTAATTCGAAAGCAAGGCAAAGAACAGCTGGAAACAGACACTGGAATGGGTGAGGGAACAGAAGCAAAGGTAACTGGAGTGGGAGAAGCACAAGAGAGACTGTCGGCTTCAAATGGCAGGAATCAGGTGCTCGCACTGGATCTGGAGCAGTCGGCTTCAAATGGATCACTGGAACGAATGGTATTTACACTGGAGTTGCGCAAGTTGGGCGTTGTCATTCAGATCCTTCGCAGTCCCTCCAAGGCGGATATGGATAACTCGGGGAGTATATCTGCTCAAGAAGCGATGTGGCTGGGTATTGCCCTGTCTCTGGATGCGTTTGGAGCAGGTTTGGGAGCGGCACTTCTGGGATTCCCTACACTATGGACAGCACTCATTATTGCACTGTTTAGTGGGGCTTTTCTGTCACTCGGCATGAAGGTTGGCCTACGATTCTCAGCTCTGCGCTGGATGCGAAGACTGTCTGTATTGCCAGCGCTATTGTTAATGATTATGGGAATAATGAAGTTGTTATGAGGTGAAACGATGAATATAGGCTTAACCGGCGGGATCGCGACAGGCAAAAGCAGTGTTTCCGCCTATCTCGCCAGTAAGGGAGCGTTGCTCATCGATGCAGACGTTATTGCCCGGGAAGTTATGATGCCCGGGCATCCCGTGTTGGCCGCCGCTGTTAAGCGGTTTGGACAAGCCATACTGAACGAAGATGGAACACTGGATCGGAAAAAGCTCGGAAGTATTGTTTTCGAACAACCAGAGGAACGAAAGGCATTGGAGGCTATCACACATCCGGCGATCCGAAGAGAGATGCGCGAACGGGCTGCTGCATACGCGTTGCAACATCCGGATAAACTTGTGGTATCTGATATTCCTTTGCTCTACGAATCAGGTCTGGAGGACGGTTTCGAGGAAGTCATGGTTGTATATGTCCCGAGATCGGTGCAACGAGATCGCTTGATGAGTCGGGATGGAATGACTGCAGCACAGGCTGAGGCTCGAATGGATGTACAGATGGATATTGAGCGCAAAAAACAGCTGGCAGATATTGTCATCGATAACAGCGGCTTATGGCCTGCGACGGAACAGCAAATTGACTCATATCTACAGCGTAAGGGTTTGTTATGAGAATATTGCGTAAGAAACGTGTATTGCTGTTGATGTTTGTTTCCTTTGTACTGGTGTTATTTCTGAATACAAACTGGATGGCATGGTTCTATCCCATACATTATAAGGAAGAGATCCGTGCCCAATCTCAGAGCTATGAGGTTGATCCGTTTCTAATTGCTTCCATTATCAAGGTGGAGACCAATTTTAAGACAAGCAAGGAATCCAAACGAGGTGCCATTGGGCTCATGCAACTGATGCCGGACACGGCGAACTGGATACTGGAACAAGCCAAAATTCCCGACACTTCGCTGGAGGAATTGAAGCACGAGCCAGAACGAAATATTCAGTTAGGCACATGGTATCTGCGGAATCTGTCCGATCAATTCGATGGCAATGAAGCAGTTATGATCGCTGCCTATAATGCGGGTCCAGGCAAAGTGAACAGTTGGCTTAGAGATGGTGTATGGGATGGCTCGTTCGATACAGTGAAAGATATTCCGTTTGGTGAGACGCGTCACTATGTACAAAGAGTCATTTACTATTATAATCAGTATGTAAAGATCTATAATACGTTCTAAGTATATAAGTAGAAGCACAGAGCAGGCCGGTTATTCACCGGCCGCTCCATGCTCCTCTGTGTAGCGTATTACGATGCAGATATTATTGGTATTGACCTGCCAATTGCTGTTCTGCAATTGTTACCAGACGCTTCGTGATGTATCCACCGATCGAACCGTTCTCGTAAGAAGTCATGTTACCTTGGTATCCGTCTTGTGGGATGCTGATTCCGAGTTCTTGAGCAACTTCATATTTCATTTGCTCGAGTGCTGCGGAAGCTTTAGTTACCACCAAGTTGTTGGAGTTACCATTGCTTTGTGCCATTGCTGTTCACCTCCTCGCGGGTTGGTAAAAGTATTATGTGTCGGCAATGCGTTTTTCATTACAAAATCAGTACAGGGAATATGTGGTAAAAAGTAAAACGTGGGAAGTGATCTGTTTTGAAGTGTCCTTATTGCGGTTATATGGGTACCAAAGTGCTTGATTCGCGTCCGGCCAACGAAGCAAAATCCATTCGTCGTCGCCGTGAGTGTGAGCAATGTGCCCGAAGATTTACAACGTTTGAGATGATTGAGGAGACTCCACTGATTGTCATTAAGAAAGATGGCAGCCGGGAAGAGTTCAGCCGGGACAAAATTCTCCGCGGGCTTATTCGTGCCTGTGAGAAACGTCCAGTCTCCGTAGAGACCCTGGAGATGATGGTATCTGAAGTGGAGAAATCTCTGCGTAATACAGCCGATGCTGAGGTCGAGAGTCGCCAGATTGGTGAGTTATTGATGGAACAGTTGTTTCCGGTCGATGAAGTGGCGTATGTCCGTTTTGCGTCGGTATATCGCCAGTTCAAAGATATCAATATGTTCATGAAAGAACTGAAATCCCTGTTGTCCAAAGACGATCTGGAGGATTAGTGTAGTGGGTAAAGGGAGAAGAGCAGTCTGGAGTTCCAGTCCGTGTGTACCAGAGAAATCGGTTGTTCTTCTCCAATCACTTTGGATCTTGAGAAAGTGATTGACAGCGAAAGCTGGATTTTATATGATATAGGAGTCGCCTGTGGAACGTAGCAGTGTTGGACAAGTTATCTATTTCATATCCTGGGGCCTTAGCTCAGCTGGGAGAGCGCATCGCTGGCAGCGATGAGGTCAGGGGTTCGATCCCCCTAGGCTCCATAATCAAGAATGCCATCACATTATTGCGATGGCGTTTTTTTTGTGGTGAAATAAATCAGAACATGCATAATTAATTAGAATTTTTTGGACTTGGGGACGAATATTCTAGATGCAAAAATCGAGGGTGTTCAAATTCCTGACCGTGGAGTTGTCAAAAAAAGTACAGTTTGAAAACAAGGAGACCCTTCCGGCTGGATATTGTCCAACCGGAAGGGTCTGCATTTATCTATATACGCTTTCACTTAGCCAGATATTCGACGAACCTTACAAAGATCGTGGCTACTTCGGCGCGGGTGGCGGTGGCTTTGGGAGCAAAGAAGTTGTCCGGCTTGCCTACTACAATGCCGATGTCCCGCAGTGCCTGAACGGCCTCCAACGCCCAGGAGCTGATCTCACTCTCGTCCGTGAAGGGCTTAGAGTGGCTTTCAGGTAGCTCATAGCCTTTGTACTTCATGTAGTTGTACAGTATCACCAGCATCTGCTCGCGCGTCATCGGTGAATTGGGGTCAAACAGGTCTGCGTTTGTACCGTTGACTATGCCTTTTTCGGCCGCCCACTCGGCTGCCGCGGTGTACCATTGTCCGTCCGTCACGTCGCTAAAGCGGGAACTCGTGTAGCTGGAGAGGTTTACGTTCTCAAGATTGGCCAGTACCTGCACGAACATTGCACGCGTCATTGCGGTGCCGGGTGAGAACGTCGTGGACGTCGTGCCGTTGAAAAGATCGTATGTGAAGGCGAAATTTATATAGCTGTAGAACCAGTCGTCCATGTTGGCATCCCTGAAAGGATTGCCCGATATCACGAGGAAGCCCAGTGGGGTGGCGTCATCAAATGCCAGCTCCGTACCCTCACGGATGTTCAGCGACATGCCGTTATCTAAGCTAACTTTTGCGCCGCTCGGTCCTACCACAACCGCTCCGCCGCTCCGTATCTTCGATCCGCCGTGAATATCCACACGGTTGCCGTTGGGCAGGGTCACATGCGCGTCTTTGCCGCCTACTGTAACCGTACCGTCGCTCGCTATCGTCGATCCTCCCGAAATGGTCACTGTGCTGTTGTCGCCGGGTAGTATCACTTCGGCGCTCTTGTCTGCCGGAATGGTTAACTTACCGTTTGAGTCTATCGATGTGCCTTCGGGTACCTTAATCTTCGTCCCGCCTTTGGTCGCAATCTCGCCGCCACCGGGAAGGGTGGTGTTGCCGTTTTTGTCTGTGATCGCGGGTTTATCCTTCGGTGTATTCACTGTGTAGGTCGACTTCAACGTTCCAGCGTCTGTCCCGGTGCCCGTATTGTCGGTGTTGCCCGTATTACCGATGTTGCCGGTATTTCCGGTATTTCCGGTGTTTCCCGTATTGCCGCCAGAATCAGGCACAGTGGGAGTCGTCGTCTTCATCGGCGTCGTCGTAGCACTGATCTCCGCGCCGTCGCCCTTTGCATTCACCGCGATGATGGTGAAGTTGTAGCCTTGGCCGTTTGTCAGGTTCTTGAAGGTATATTTGGTCTCCGTCGCATCCAGTGTGATCGGCGTCCCGTTGCCATACCATACCTTGTAGCCCAAGATCGCACTGCCACCGTCGTCAGCAGGGGCGGTCCAGTTCAATGTGACCTGTCCGTCACCGGCTGTCGCCTTGAAGCCGCTCGGAGCACCTGGCACGACCGGTTTTCTCTGCGCGAACATCCAATCAAAGACGTCTGTGTAGTCATTGTTCCAAGCTGGCAAGTTAGAGGACTGCGCCGTGGGAGCTATGCTCCAATTCCCCATAGTTATCTGGTTGTAAAGAACCGCCGCTTCAACTTCGTGCGCTATGTAATCAGCCAGAACAGGTGTGTTGGCCGGATTCGGCCTCAGGTTCGGCTGATCAAATTGATTGTAGGGCCACGTAAGGACCTCATTACTCTCAAAGCGCGAAGCCCTCGCGTTGATCATTTTCGGCATATTGTTATTGATAAAGTTATTGAGGTTAGTCTGGTAGCCTCCAACATTATGAGCATTTAAAAACATCCAATAGGCCAGGTTGTTGTGAGCGTCATTGTCCTTAGCGTTCGGTGAACCGCTTACCGGGGCCATAGGTGCGGCGGCGGCGAAGAAGCCAGGATGGCTGTTAACTAAGTTGTTTGTATACTGGCCGCCCCATGAGAAGCCAGCCGCGTAAACACGATTAGGGTCTACTTCGCCGCTGGCAATCAGGGCGTCTATGACCTTCTTAACATTCTCTGTTGAGGGAACAGATACGCCATTATAGGAAATATTCAGTACATGGCTGGCGTACTTGTCAGGATTTTCTTCCATTTTTTTCATTAGAGCGACCGAGCCGTTGGCGGATTTCATGGCCGCTTTTTGGTCTGTCGCAGCGTTTGTACCGCCGCGTGACATGCCGTGAGTATAAACATACAGCGGCAATCCTTTGATCACTTTACCGTCTTCATCCTTGTGTAGGTAGAGCGAGCGATTGACCGAATTGTCCGTGAATGTTGTAAACTTGTCAAGGATCGGATTCACAACTTTGTCCTGTTCAAAAACCACGTTGCGAAGTGGACTCCCCTCTGTCAGTACGATCTCTCCGTTTGGGACGATGTTGTAAACCTGCTTTGTCGAGTTACTGCTGCCATCCAGCGTTGTTTTGCCGCCGCTCGCTGAATAAAACTCAGACTCAACTACGATGTAACGGCCGCTGGCCAGTCCGTCCTGATAATCTGGTGAATTGTTAACCTGCCCCAGATAGCCGCGTACTTTCGGCTCGTCATTAGCATATACCCTTGTGATTTTGCGTGGTCCTTCAAAGGTCACTGCTTCGCCGTTCAGGGTCGTGTTCCTAGCCGATAAGGCAAACAAGTCCGGATTAAGCGCGGAGCCTAACGCTGCCTTCCCCTCGCCTAAGTCGATGATGACAGCCGTTGTGTACTCGCCACTTGCGAAGTTGTCATTCCATACAACAAAGGGAAGCAGCCCCGCGTCCGGATCGTTTTTGAATGTTACGTGAATTGTATGGTCAGCCTCAATATTCGAAAAGGTATAAGTGCCAGCAGATAGAGTCGCGGTCTCGCCGTCTACCGTTACGGTATCCACCATTTTGCCGGAATCGGGGGTAAACGTAAATTCTTTGTTAGAGTCCCGATCTACTCTCAGAACATCGCCGGGTGGGTTCGGCGTTATTCGGCCGCCCGGTCCCGCAGTGGCTGTGATTGAGAATCTGGTGTCCACTTCATTGGCTAAAGAGAGCTGCAGGCTGTCTGTAAAAGAAGCAGCGCTGGTGTAAGCCGCGTCCGGATCTCCGAAACTGGAAACGACTTCATAACGATCACCGCCCTTTTCTGTTGAGTTATTAATATAAACCTCAAAGGTAAGCTTGCCCTCCTCCAAGGTCAAGGTTCTTTTGGGTATTCTCATCTCCACGATATATCCTGTTTCCGTGATCTGGGTCCATGCAGCTCTGCCCGGAGCGGCCTGCCCTGAAAACACACCCGTCGCGCTAACGCGCCATTGGTTTGAGCCTCCGGTTCCGGTGCCGACATAAAACTCCAGGCTGTCGTACTGGTGATCTCCGCCAGCTCCCTGATATAGATTACTGTCATTCACAACTACTCGGGAATACAGGTAGTCATGGTCCCAAAGGATTTTGGCTGTGCCCGTGGCATGGGGTCTGGGATCGGCGGGCACAGTGCTTTTGTTGATGTGATGCTCCATGGTCTGGCCCCAGAGTGGGTCGTTTGACCCGAGTTCGGGAGTTCCAAAAATGGCGGTGGGTGTTTCATTCGCTTCTGCGTTCTCGATGTTGTCAGTGGCGGCGGCATAGCTGGTAGGCATTAATGACACCACCATTACCAAGCAACAGAGGAACGCGAGCATTCTGCTAAATCGTTTTGGCATAAATGAAAATCCTCCTTATTTTTCGATTCGGTGTGCCCATGGCTTACCGCATCGTATTCGGACACGTTGTCCATATGACAAGCGCCCAACTATATATATTATGTTTATCAGGCGTTCAATCCTTTAATTTACCTATAGAGTATATTAAGAATGAAAACGATTACTTCGAAGCATAGGGATAGTGTTGAAGTTTGCGGGAATTACAATAAAAAAATCCACCTTATTAACAAGATACTACATTGAATTGGAAGTGTTGAAGACGTAATATGAGAAGAAATGTAAGCGCATTCTTTTTTTTAAAACGTATCTCTATTTCCTTGAGCGAGGTGGTCTGGTTTTATAGGTGAGAGATATGGGTTGTATGCTTCTGAAAATTAATCGAAGGGAAGAATGCTATGCGGAAGCAAATTACAATCCTAATGTTAGTTTTACTTATGACCTTCAGTAGCTGGTTTAATCTTGTTCTGCCATTTAGCAATCAAGCTTCAGCGGACACAATAACACCAACGATGTTGGCGTATTATCCATTGCTTGAGGATGTACAGGATATATCAGGTAATGAAAAGCATGGAACGGCCGTAGGAGACATTACTTACACCGATGGTCTCACTTTACCTGGGGGAACAGATAGTAATTCAAACTACGTTCAGCTTCCTACTGGTTTGTTTGATAATCAAGAAAATACAACGATATCTGTATGGATCAAGAGCAACACTGGAAGTGGGAACTACTCAGCATTATTCTACGGTACTCCAGCAGCTGGCAATAACTTGCCAACGAATTACTGGATGTTTAATCCATCGAATCCAAGTGGTGATTTTAAGTCAGTATTTACGAATAACAATAATGTTGACCAGCCTTGGACGACTGAGGTAGGGGTATCAGGCACTTCTACGTCACAGTACGCACTATACGACGGTCATTACAGAACGCTCTATTACAGGTTACATTAACGGTGTAAGCATAGGCACGACCGCCAAAGAGAAAACAACAGCAAGCTTTGGTACTGATTTGCATGCTTACATCGGTCGCTCCAATTATTTAGGGGATGCTACTTTTGCGGGTAGCTTTCAAGATTTAAGAATTTACGGAGAGGCACTAAATAATGAAGATATCGCTGTAGTATATGAACAATCGTTTAATGAAAAGCAAGTACAACAAGGCAAAATAGAGCTAACGTTAGGAGACATATCGGCAGTTACAGAATCTCTTGAACTGCCTACTCAAGATAAGAATGGCACAATGATCTCATGGACTTTTAGTGATGAGAGTGCGATTAGTCCAACTGGGGAAGTGTTCTTACGAGAAATGGAGCAACAAGTGACGTTAACTGCAACCATTTCTTTAGGTGGAAGCCAGGCAACGAAGGAGTTCATGGTTACCTTACTACCTAAGGATGACACTGTTGAGCAGATTGCCGTTAAGAATGTCTTGCTTAATGAACCTACAATTATTTTATCAGTGGGGGACAGCGAGACATTAGTGGCTACGATTTCACCTTCAAATGCAACGAATAAAAAAGTTATCTGGACATCTAGTGACTCCAGTGTAGCGATTGTCAATTCAACGGGTAAAGTTACAGCTGTTAGTGGAGGTACAGCCACAATTACGGTACAGACTGAAGATGGAGAGTTTACAGCTACATCAGCCGTTACGGTTAAAGGAAAATCGTTAAAAGATGACCTTATTCTTCATTACAACATGAAAACGACTGAAGAAGTAGACGGTCAACTCGTACTGAAGGATGTTGCTAATAAGGCAGTTACATTTGACGGAATATTTAGAAATCCAAATAATGGACAATTCATTTCAAACAGTGAGGTTGGCTTTGTTTCCTTCAATGGTGGAAGCTCTACATCTAATAGTGAGCATATTGAGATTCCTAAGGGCTCAAATGGACTAGATCTACTACACGGTCTAAATGAGATTACAGTATCTTCAATCGTGAACTGGACAAATGATGGGACGAATCGCTGGATCTTCGGTTTGGGTACTGTATTAACACCAGAAACGAACAAATATTTCTTCGTAACACCACGTCACGGTAGTGGATCAGGTAATATGATTGCTACAGGTATCTCTAAAAATGGCTGGCCGAATGAAGCATTAGTTACAGGTAGCGCAAACTCAAACCTTATCGGTGGGCAGTGGAAGCATGTAACGGTGTCCTTGTCCGAAGCTAGCAATAGGATAACGTTATTCGTGGATGGAGTTAAGGTTGCTTCGGGTAATGCAAAGGGACTAAAGCTGTCAGAAATTATTAATCCGGATGCTACTTTCTCTGGCTTTATCGGTAAATCAATCTTCTCAAACGATCCATACTTTCAAGGTAGCGTAGCTGATTTTCGAGTATATGATCGCGCGTTGACAGAGCAAGATGTAGGCGAGTTATATCAACAAGAAGGAGCAACTCACATCTCCAAAATACGTCAGCTCACTGTTGATGATGCCGCGAATCAACTTGACATCAGTCGTTACTTAGGTGAAGGCGATAAGAGCACCGATAAGATAACGAGAAACGTTACATTACCAACAAGCGGTAAAAACGGCGTCAGCATTACTTGGAGTTCCAGTCATCCTGCTGTCATTTCTAACCATGGCACTGTACAGCGTCCAGCTGTTCAAGCAGGTAATGTTCAGGCAGAGCTTACGGCCACTTTAACGTATCAAGGCGTATCAACTACAGCTGTATTCCCTGTTACGATCTTGAAGCAATTCGATGATCAGCAGAAGGTTGATCTGGACGCTGAACAAATAGAGATCTACAATGCTGACAACATTAAAGGTAACTTACGTCTTGTTGCTACAGGTGAACAAGGCTCCACAATTACATGGGTATCTAGCAGACCGGCAGTTGTGAAAGGAACGGCTGAAGCGGCTGGTAACGCTACACAGCTAGGCTGGGTAAGCCGTCAAGCTACGGATACGCCCGTTACGCTAATAGCTACAATTACGAATGGTGCAGCTTCTAAAGAGCTTACGTTTAACGTTACGCTTAAACAAGCAACTGCGCCAGTGCAGCATGATGCTTACTTCTTTGCGTACTTTACAGGTGAATATGAGGGTGGTGAAGAGATATCCTTCGCTACAGCTGAAGATCCATTGTTCTGGAAAGGGTTGAATAATGGTAAGTCGATCCTTCAATCTGATATGGGTGAAAAAGGACTTCGGGATCCATTCGTTATACGGTCTCCAGAAGGGGATAAATTCTATATGCTGGCAACCGATTTGAAAATGGGCGAAAGTACAAATTTCGACCAAGCTCAAATTACGGGTAGTCATTACATGATGATTTGGGAGTCGGAGGATCTCGTTCATTGGAGCGAGCAGCGTATGATCGAGGTTGCTCCTAAGACTGGAGGAAACACGTGGGCACCAGAAGCCATCTATGATCCAGTAACTGGAGAGTATATCGTATTTTGGGCATCATCGATGAAAAACACAGAGACATATGGTGATTATAACGGAAGACCTGCAGGTCAGTACAATGTGATGTACTACGCAACAACAAGAGACTTCTACAACTTCTCGGAGCCAAAGGTCATGATTGATGAGTCACTTCCGACCATTGATACAACGTTTATTGAGCATAATGATATGTTGTACCGATTCACCAAATCAGAAGTGAATACTAAAGTGTATGTGGAGAAAGCACCAACTTTTTACTATGACAAGGACGGTATTGCAGCAAACGGCCTTCAATACGACGCTGTTCCGGGTACACGTGATAATAAACTTGGCTTGATCGGAAATAATGGCAACAACGAAGGGCAAACGATTTTTAAAGATAATAATAAAGACAAATGGTATCTGTTCCTTGATTCATGGCCATATCATGTTCGATATACAACAGATCTGGATAGTAGCACACAATATATGAACAATGTATTAAGTAGTGATAAATATGCACTTCCGCCAGGACCACGACACGGAACCGTAATTCCAATCTCACATGCAGAGTATGATGCTTTGCAAGAGAAGTATGCCTGGAAAGGTCCAGCACCATCAACAGACCCGGTTGTACATTACTCATTTGATGCAAATACAGTGAATGGTACAACGGTGAATGACATTTCTGGCAATGGTCATCACGCAACACTAGTAGGTGGAGCAACGATTAATGAAGAGGATCGTATTGGTAAAACGGGTGGTGCACTAGAGCTTAATGGATCAACAGGATATGTGAAGCTGCCAGATAACTTGATTCAATCCTTGAATCTTGAGAAGGCTACGTTCTCTACATGGGTTCAAATGGACAGAAATCAAGCAAATCAAAGAATATTTGATTTTGCTTCCGACACAGGCAGACAGGTTAACCGCAACACCATGTACTTGAGCACACAAGGTGATACAGGTAGTCTAGAGTTTGCTGTCGTAACACCTTTTACAGAGAAATTTAGCAATGACAGCACGCGACTGGGATCAGAATATAAATATGCGGTGAGAAATTCCGGGTTATTACCAACGAAGACTTGGCAGCATGTTGCAATTACAATGGATGAATTTGATGCCGTATTGTATGTGAATGGTCAAGAGGTTAAACGTAACTCGACATTTAACGTTGAGCCGAGAATGTTACTGGAAACAACGATGAATTATATTGGTAAATCGAGAAACAGCTCTCATAGTTTATTTGATGGTAAATTGGATGATTTCCGTATTTATAATCGTGCATTATCCGTTGAAGAGATTACAACATTAGCTGATGAAGACGTGACTCCTCCAGTAGAGCAGCCATCTGGGGCAGAGCTCATTCTTCACTATGATATGAATGATATCGATGGTGCGACGGTTATTGACCAAACAGGAAAATTCAACGGAAAATGGATGAATCCGTCTAAAGCAGAATGGATTCGTACTCAAGATGCTGGTGTACTAAGCTTTACTGGTGGCACAACTAACTCTTATGTAGAGCTACCACAAGGAGTGCTTGATGGATTAACGGATATGACTGTTTCATCCATTGTGAACTGGAGCGGTAAAAACGCTGCCGAGTGGTTATATGCATTAGGAAGACCAAACGATAATACACACTATACGTATTTCACACCACGTTATAACGCTAACGGTCTAGCTCGCCTAGGTATCGCGACGAATGCTTGGAATAATGAGTCTTCAACTTCTACCACGGGCTTAAAGAATAATGAATGGAAAGTCGTTACGACTGTTGTTTCAGGCACGGATGGTACACTAACGCTTTATATTGATGGTGTTGCTGTTGCATCAGGCTCAACGAATGGGATGACACTAGAACAAATAAAAAATACTTCAGGCAGTAGTGGAACCATCGGTAAGTCATTCTATACAGCTGATCCATACTTCGGCGGGTTGATTGCAGACTTCCAAATCTATGATGGTGCTATGACTGCGGCAGATATTACATCACTTAAGGCTCATGCAGATCAGAAGATTGCTTTGATGGAGGGCATGCTTGTATCGGCTGCGACAGAGAAATTAACGATTCATGATCTTCTTGCTTCTAATGCATCAAAAGATGCGATTATAAGCAATGTAACATTGCCAACATCAGGTGTTTATGGCACAACAATAAGCTGGACTTCAGATAAGGGGAATGTCATCTCAACTACAGGTGCCGTAACCAGACCAGCTAACGCAACAGGTGATCAAGTTGTAACGTTAACAGCAGTATTTACAGATGGTACAGAGACAGTTAACAAAACTTTTCAGTTGACGGTTAAGGCATTGCCAAACGATGTCACTTCTGTAGATGAAGCAAAAGTAGCGCTAGTCGTTCATAACATTAATGATGTAAGAGGTCATATATCATTACCAACATCTGGACTATATGGAGTAACGATTACTTGGGCTTCTGTACAACCAAACGTCGTTTCAGTTACTGGAGAAGTAAAACGTCCGGCACACGGTAGTGGAAATGTAGACGTCAAGCTTACAGCTACGATTACATTAAATTCAGCATCCACTACGAAGGAATTCATTGCGAAGGTGAAGGAATTGCCTGCTGATGAAAAATATGCGGGATACTTTTTCACATATTTCACTGGAGAAGGTACCGCAACAGGGGAGCAAGTTTACTTTGCACTAAGTAACGGTAATGATCCGTTGAACTGGCGAGAATTGAATAATGGTAAACCTGTATTGACCTCTACCTTAGGGGAGAAGGGGGTACGTGATCCGTTCATTATTCGTTCGCCTGAAGGTGATAAGTTCTACATGATCGCTACCGATCTGAAAATTAACGGCAATGGTAACTGGGGCAGAGCACACACATGGGGTAGTCGTTCCATTATGGTTTGGGAATCGAATGATCTAGTCAATTGGACAGATCAACGCATGGTAGAGGTTGCACCGGAAGAAGCGGGTAATACATGGGCACCAGAAATTATGTACGACAACACAACAGGTGAATATATCGTATTTTGGGCATCAAGAATGTTTGATGACGCATCCCATACAGGCGATGCTTATCAAAAAATGATGTATAGCAAGACAAGAGATTTCTATACGTTTACTGAACCGCAAGTATATTTGGATTATGGATATTCAATCATTGACACAACGATGATTGAGCATGAAGGAAAAGTGTATCGCTTTACGAAAGATGAGCAAAACAACGGAGCTTCTGCTCCATTTGGCAAGATGATCTTCCAAGAGGTGGGTGACTCGATCTTAGATCCAACCTACAAGATGATTAATCAAGGCGTTGGTAACATCAAATGGGTCGAGGGTCCAACGATCTTCAAATCAAATACCGATGAAAAATGGTATTTATTCGTAGATGAGTTTGGTGGAAGAGGTTATGTTCCATTCGAGACAACAAATCTTGCATCAGGTGTCTGGACATTATCTTCTAACTACAACTTACCAGCTAGTCCGCGTCACGGAACGGTAATTCCAATTACACAAAGTGAGTATGATGCACTCAATGGAAAGAACGTACCCGTTAGCGGAATTAGCTTGGACAAAACAACGTTGTCCATCGTAGAAGGTCAATCAGGGCAATTGACAGCTACGGTAACACCAGCTAATGCAACGAAAAAAGCAGTAACATGGAGCTCAAGCAATACAGCTGTAGCCACTGTAAGTGCGACAGGTCAAGTAACAGCGGTGGCACCAGGAACAGCAAGGATTACAGTAACTACAGTGGATGGTGGTTTATCATCAAGCGCTACGGTAACGGTAACACCATTGGTTGATGGAACACCACAAGTACCAAGCAGTGGTAATGGAAATGGTGGCGGTGACGGTAACATTCCTGCACCTACAGTACCAACAGCTCCAGGTGGAAATGAGCCAGTGGTCATGGACAACGGGCAAATACACATTAAGCCGGTTGTAAATGAGAGCGGTGCTTCTAAAGTGAAGTTAAGTGCGGATACGGTGAAACGTGCGCTTGATCAAACGACAGGCGGTAAGTTACACATGCAAGTTGAAGCTGATGCAAGCTTGAACGAGCTAACGATTGAGCTAGCAGTAGATCCGCGCTTAACAAGTGGAGCTTCTATGGTAGATCTCATCGAGATCAACACAGGCTCTGCAGTCGTAACCGTGGCAACCGAACTGCTTGGAACAGGAACAAGTGCAGGGAAAACGTTAGGATTGTCGATTAAGAAAATCGCAGCTAATCAACTGCCAGCTGGCGCACAAGCTCAGCTGAACGGTGAGGTCGTATACGATATTGAGCTAACGATTGATGGTAAGAAACTTACAGAGTTTGATGGCAGAGATGATCTCGTGATTGAATTGCCATACACACTAAAGGCTAACGAAAATCCAAACAACGTCGTTGTATACGATGTGAAGGACAACGGAGAGCTAAGAGTGGTGACGAATGGTAAATACAATGCAGCGACAGGAAAAGTAGAGTTCAAGCCAACGTATCTAAGCAAGTATACGGTAGCGTATGTTGCAACGAGCTTTAAGGATGTGACCCAAGATTGGGCGAAGGATGCGATCTCAGCATTGGGAGCAAGAGGCATTGTGAAGGGTGTAGGCAACGGCGAATTTAATCCGAATGGTCAAGTGACAAGAGCAGAATTCATCACCATGCTGATGAAGTTGTTTGAGTTATCGGATGAGAGCGCAACGACAAGTTTTAGTGATGTGAAGCAAGGAAAATGGTACCATGGAAATATCGCAACCGCGCAGAAGCTAGGGATTGTGAACGGGAAGCCAAATGGACGATTCGGAGTTCATGAGAACATTACGCGAGAAGATATGGCGGTTATGGTATACAAGGCTGTCCAAATTAAGCAACTGGCGTTAGCAAGTGGTGAAGCTACAGCCTTCAAGGATGAAGCAAACATCGCAAGTTATGCGAAGCAAGCGGTAGAGGCAATACAGGGAGCAGGCATAATAAACGGTGTAGGTAACGATGAGTTTGCACCGAAGAAGAATGCTAGCCGTGCAGAAGCAGCAGTGATGATCTATAATGTGTTGGGTTTGATGTAGACACGTTAATTATAAGGCAGTTGCTATTGATTCACTCAGATCATAAAGTTGGGCGGAAGAACTTGTTCCGTCCACTTTATTGTCTGTTTAATCAGCGAGCAGGAAAAGCCGTTAGATCCTGCCCTAAAGAATTAGCTGTTAACTTTACCTTAATACGGGCTCAATTCTGCCCCTAAGATTATCGGTATAGGCCAGATTTCCATCCGTCGTGATTACGGCAGCCTCGATATCCTTCATATTATTAACTTTATGAATAATGGAGACCGCATCTAACCCAAATAATTCTGTAGTATATATATCGCAGTCGAGCGATCGATCCGCAATAATCGTTAAAGAAGCGATATTACTTTCGATTGGATAGCCTGTTCTGCTGTTAAATATATGATGGTACTGACTCCCTTCCTTCTCTAAAACTCTCTCATATATTCCTGATGTAACAACGGATTGCTCGCGTATACTAACGAGTGCTGCTGCATTTCCTCTAGGTAAAAAGGGATTTTGAATTCCAACTTTCCAGTGACTGGACCCGGTGGGAGAATCGCCATGAACCAGAACATTGCCGCCCATATCGACCATAGCTGATGTAGCTCCGTTTTTCTTGAAAAATGACATAACTTGATCAGCAAAATAACCTTTAGCGATCGCTCCAAGGTCGATTTCCATGCCTTTTTTGAATAAATGAACCGTTTGCAGCTCATCGTCAAGCTGTATATGCTCCGGATTCAAGAGCTCCAGCACTGCTTTAATCTCGGTATCCTCCGGCACATGTGCCTCGCGAAAACCAATTCTCCACAATTTGATCAAAGGCCCTATTGCAATATTTAAAAATGAATCTTTATTCAGGCTGTGTTCTTTGCCTATCTTAATAAGATCATACAGTTCCTTGTCTACTCTAAGCGGATGTGATGCGGCTTCTTTTTTTAGCATGGCAAGCTGCGATTGCTCACTGTTGGCACTAAACACTTGTTCATAATGGACAAGCATATTCACGGCTTCCTCGGCAAGCTCTTCAGCATCTGTCCCCTTGATATAGAGGGATATGTTAGTTCCCATAAGCGGTATCGTTCTCGTAAAAGGTTTCATGATAGCCTCCTATATTGCACATTGTTGTCCGTGATTGAGAAAAGTATGGATGAGGTCATGATCCACGCTATTCAGCTTTTTTGCTCCATGATGGGCTATAAAATAATCCAGACTCATCTTCTCTAAAGGGATTGGATAGATGTTGTATTCCGAAGGGCACTCCTTGATATGGATGCTTTCAGGCACAAAAGTCAGGCCTAGATTATGCTTTGCAAGCTTGAGTACAGTGTAGATTTCATTGCTTTCCATAACGATATTAGGCTGTACCTTGTAGACACTGAGCAATTGATCAATCTGTTTTCGGATTGCCGAACCTTTGGACGTTAGAATAAGCTTTTGATTCAAAATGGTGCTGATCTCAATCGTACCCTCCGGGATGACTGCAACATTCTCTTGATATAATTCGCAGCAACGCGGAATGATGGCCTGGTAACTGTGCCTGCCCCAGTTAAACGAGTTCAAGTTAGGGGAGATACTGCTTGAATTTTGCCCGATCCAGAAGTCCAGCTCATTATTTTGGAGACGTTTCTCATTTTTTTCAGGTAAGTCCTCGACAAGATTAATTTTATAAGCAGGATGAAGCTCGAGAAAATCTGGTAAAAAAAGGGGCGTTAAGTACACACCGAGGCTCGGAAGAATGCCGATCCGTATCACCTTATTGCCAATATCCGATACATATGAGATTTCCCTAATAAGCTTGGCGTAGCTGTTTTCGAGTGAAGTTAAGTATTGATAATATATTTTCCCCTGCTCGGTTAATCGGTACGGAAGTTTGTTGCGAGTGATTAGCTCACAGCCCAACTCAATTTCGATTTTTTTGATAACCTTTGTGAGGTAGGGCTGAGATATGTAAAGGGATTGTGCGGCCCTGCTATAGTTGCTGTATTTTAATAGGCTGTCAATGTAACACAAGATATCTTGAGATTCTAACTTAGACATGTTTCTCACCCCTTGTGAAAAAAGTAACAAACTTTGAATTTGAGGTGATTATAACAAATTAGTTATCAAACTGCAATGAATAACTATTAGATCATTTGAGCTTTGATATGTTAGAGTTAGGCCGAAAGATTGAGCCTGACAGTTACGAACATCATCTCGAATGACAGAGAGGGGATTACGATGAACTATTTAGCTATCGTGGGCACAAATTCGGATGTGTCAACTAACCGCATGCTGCTTCAATTTATGCAAAAGCATTTTGCTAGTGAAGCCAAGATTGACTTGTTTGAAATTAAGGATTTGCCTGCCTTTATTGAAAAAGATGAATTAGAGGATGCTGAAGTTGATATTCCTGTGAAGGTACAAGACTTATTAGATCAAATTTCTAAAGCGAAAGGTGTCATTATCGCTACTCCTGAGTATGACCATGCAATCCCTGCCGTTCTGAAAAGTGCGCTGGAATGGATCAGTTATACCACTCAAACCTTGAAAGACAAGCCTGTTCTGATTGTAGGTGCTTCACATGGTGCACTCGGTTCTTCCAGGGCACAAGCGCATCTTAGACAAATCCTGGACTCACCTGAGCTTGGTGCGAGAATGATGCCTAGCAGCGAGTTTCTTTTGGGAAAATCACAGAGTGCATTTGATAGCAGTGGTAATCTCATTGACGCTGACAAAGTAGCGGAGCTTGCCGAAATCTTCAATGAGTTTGTTTTGTTTACGGAGATCACTACGGAACTGTTATCAAAAAGGACGTTGAAGAAAAAAACGAAAAAATTTTCTTGGCAAGAGTAGGGGGCTAATCACAATGAAAATCATAGCGATCGTTGGCACAAATGCAAAGAAATCGTATAATCGCAAGCTGCTTCAATTCATACAAAAGCATTTTGAGTCCAGAGCAGCCATTGAAATCCTCGATATTACAGATGTTCCGATGTTTAATCAGTCCGATAACCAAACAAACAGTGTAATTATACAATCGTTTAATGAAAAAATTATCGCAAGTGATGGTGTCATTATTGCGACTCCAGAATATAACCATTCCATCCCTTCATCCCTTAAAAGCCTGTTGGAATGGTTGAGCTTTGAAATCCATCCGCTGGCTGGCAAACCCGTGATGATCATAGGTGCGTCACAGGGAACACAAGGTTCCTCGCGTGCACAACTGCATCTTCGTCAAATCCTGGATGCACCAGGTGTCGAAGCTAACGTGATGCCAGGGTATGAATTTTTGCTTGGCAGCGCACATAAAGCATTTGACGAATCAGGCAACCTGAACAATGAAGGAACGATCGATTTCCTGGAAACATGTTTCCTGCGGTTCCTTCGGTTTGCCAAAATTTCAAATCAGCTGAACGAAGAAGAAGAATTCACTTATAATCCCGGTGTGTATGAGATCAATGCTATAGGTCACAGTGGCAATCTGCCGATGAAGGTATCCTTTAGTGAAAATAGAATTGAAAGCATCGATATCGATTCGAAGGGTGAAACCGAAGGCATCGCCGATGTTGTTTTTGTAAGAATTCCGAATAAAATCATTGAGGGACAGACGCTGAATGTAGATGCTCTCTCAGGTGCTTCTGAAACCAGTAATGCTGTCATCAATGGTGTAGCCAAAGCGGTTAAGCTTGCCGGAGTGAATCCTGACATCCTGAAAAGACGTCCAAAACCTGCTAGCAGCCAGATGAAAGATGACGAAGAATACACTTGCGATGTGGTCGTTGTAGGTGGAGGTGGCGCAGGACTCAGTGCTGCTGCTACAGCTTTACAACAAGGAGCAAGTGCGATTGTACTTGAGAAATATCCTGCTGTTGGGGGGAATACGATCCGCTCAGGTGGTCCTGTCAATGCTGCAGATCCTGTATGGCAACAACAGTTCACTGAGAATCCAGGGGAAAGACAGACGATTGAGAATTTATTAAGTACCGATGAGAGCTTGATCCATCCAGAATATGTAGATGATTTCCATGCACTCAAAGAAGAGTTTACTGCATATCAGGATAAGTTCGGCACAGAAAAGGCTTATTTATTCGACTCCCCACTTCTTCACAGAATGCAAACGTATTTTGGGGGCAAACGTACAGACCTGAATGGGAGCATGATCTATGGACAATACGATTTGGTCAAAGTACTTACAGACCGTGCCTTGGAAAGTGTAACGTGGCTTGAGGATATCGGGGTTGAGTATGATAAGAGTATCGTATTTGCTCCAGTGGGTGCCCTTTGGCGTCGTGGCCATAAACCTGTCAAAAGTTATGGCTCTGCCTTTATCATTGCGCTTAGCAAATATGTAGAAGAGCATTCAGGAAAAATTATTACAGATAGCCCGGTCAAACAACTGATCATCGAAGATGGAAAAATAACAGGTGTTATCGCAACAGGTGTCAATGGTCAGAAAATAACCATTCATGCCAAAGCCGTTGTGCTTGCCAGCGGCGGTTTTGGTGCAAATACACAGATGCTCAAGGAATACAACACATACTGGAGCCATATTGACGATGATATCAAAACAACAAATTCCTATGCGATGACTGGTGATGGAATATCGCTAGGTAAAAGTGCAGGAGCAGCGCTGACAGGCATGGGCTTCACTCAAATGATGCCTGTAGCCGATCCGGATACGGGCGAACTCTTCAGTGGACTGCAAGTACCGCCTGAAAACTTTGTCATTGTTAATAAAAAGGGAGAACGATTTGTTAATGAATTCTCTGGACGAGATGTCTTAACCAAAGCTGCTATCGAGCAGGGAAGTTTATTTTACCTGATTGCGGATGACGAGATCAAGAAAACGGCAGCGAACACAAGCCAGGAAAAGATAGACCGTCAAGTCGAAGAAGGTACCTTGTTTAGAGCCGATACCATAGAAGAACTGGCAGTGAAAATCAATATGGAACCTGAAGTTCTTAGAAATACGATTGATAAGTATAACTCATATGTGGATGCGGGCTTTGATCCGGAGTTCCATAAGGATACGTTTAGTTTAAAAGTTGAGAAGTCTCCATTCTATGCCACACCTAGAAAACCGGCAGTTCACCATACAATGGGTGGTATCAAGATCGACACCCAAACTCGCGTATTGGATGAAAACGGTCAGCCGATTGCACATCTGTATGCCGCTGGGGAAGTTGCAGGAGGTATACATGCAGGCAACCGTTTAGGTGGTAATGCCTTGACGGATATATTTACTTTTGGACGAATCGCTGGTAAGACTGCTGTTGATGAGATGAATGATTAGAATGTAACCTAAAAGCCCCCCACTAAACACAAGGATTCTCGAGTGTTTAGTGGTTTTTTTATGATGCATAGCAGTGATACTATTTATTTGAAAGCGCTTTAAATTTATTGTAGACAACAGCTATGTCGGATGATATATTGTTTCTATAAGAAACAATATTATTTTTAAGAGAAATAATAATAAACGTGTCCATGGTAGGGCGGAGGAAACGATCTCTCGGAACTTATGTTTGGACACCACAAAAAGGACGGGGAAACGATGACTAAAATCGAGACAATGATTCAATCCTTTGACGGTACACAGCTTTATTTCAGCAAGGATACAGTAGAAAATGCAAAAGCCGCTGTCGTTATTGTACACGGACTAGCTGAGCATGCAGGACGTTATGATTATTTGACAGAGAAGCTGAATCAGCGTGGGTTTAGCGTGTATCGCTTCGACCATCGGGGTCATGCCAGATCCGAGGGACAGCGTACGTTCTATAAAAAGTTTGATCATCTTATTGAAGATGTCCATGTCATTGTCGAGGCGGCATTGCAAGAGAGCGGTGATCTTCCGCTGTTTGTCATCGGACATAGTATGGGCGGTTTTGCAACCTCGTCCTTTGGAACGAAATATCCAGGCAAGGTCAAGGGCATCGTACTATCCGGAGCGCTCACTCGTTACAATACAAAAGTTGCCGGAGAACTGCCGATGGAACTTCCTACAGGCACGTATTTCCCAAATGAGCTGGGCAGCGGCGTATGTAGTGATCCCGCAGTTGTATCCGCTTACGCGAATGACCCACTGGTTGAAAAGCAGATCTCTGTAGATTTATTTAACAGTCTGGGAAATGGCATAACATGGCTCAAGGAGAACGCCAAGCAGTTTACAGATCCCGTGCTTGTACTGCATGGGGCCAATGATGGACTGGTCAGCGAAAAGGATTCCCGTGACTTTTACGGCGATATCGCTTCAACAGATAAAACACTTAAAATTTATGCTCATCTGATGCATGAGATATTTAATGAACCGACTCGTGATGATGTTATTGAAGAAGCGATTACATGGATTGAAAAACGGATCTGATTTCAATAGAGTAAGAGAGAGAATCTGAATATGAAAGGAATTACGCATGAAATTAGATTGGATGGGCGACCATCGGGAACTGATTGAGAAAATTATCAAATACGGTAATGCGTACTCGAACACCTATAAGCTGCAGCGAAGTTATGGTACAGACATGATGTTCTCGGCTTCACAGATTCAGACGCTGGAATACATTCTGGAAGCCGAGGACAAGGAAGAGAAGATGTCGGAGATGGCCGCACGTCTGGGTGTAAGCCGCAGTACATTTTCCAAGAACGTGAAGAATCTGACGGAAAAAGGCCTGCTCGAAAAATTTCATTTAAGCGGTAACCGCAAAGACATTTACGTCAAACCTTCGGAGAAAGGTCGCGAGGTATATGCGAAGTATACCGAATTTGTAAGGGAGCTTTGCTTTGATGAGATTTTCAAGTATGCAGATCAGATTTCAGAAGCGGATAAGCAGAACTTTGTTCGCATCATGGATCTGTTTGCCGACGTGCTCGTCTGGTATGGTGAAAAAGAACAGGAAGCGCGCAAGTTAATCAGAATTGATTCCTCTGAAACATGAACCTTGAAATTAAGGGCAACAGCCCATTCCCTCCGCGAATGTCCGTCATACAGTATAAAGTGCTTGATGCAGCAGAGGCTGTAGGACAATTATTCAGCAGGGAGTGGGACGTGTGAAATCATCAACAAAGCTTACCGGACGGGTTATTTATAAAGGAGATCCGGGATATGAAGCGGCGCGCAAGAACTGGGACCCGCATACGGACAAATTTCCCAAAGTGTTTGTATTTGCCCAACGGACGAAGGATGTATCCAATGCTATCCGATGGGCTCGTGAAAACAATGTACCGATCAGGCCGCGGAGCGGCAGACATGCGCTTGAAGTGAATCTTTCACAGGTGAATGGCGGTATCGTGATTGATGTGAGTGATCTGAATTCCATCAAGCTTGATAAGAAAAATGGAACGGTTGTTGTTGGAACAGGAAACCGAGTGGGAAGAATTGCAAATACCCTTGCCAAGCAAGGTTTCATAGCTCCTTTTGGTGACAGCCCTACTGTAGGGATCGGTGGAATTACATTAGGTGGGGGAATTGGGCCTCTCCAGCGTACCATCGGTCTTATCAGTGATAACCTGCTTGAGGTGGAGATGGTGGACGCCAAAGGAAAAGTGATTCGGGCCAATAAAAATCGTAATTCGGATCTCTTTTGGGCCTCGCGTGGAGGAGGCGGTGGTAACTTCGGAGTATACACCCGCTACAAATTCAAAGTGCGCCGTGCTCCAGCGAAAGCAACTGTATTTAAAATCACCTGGCCATGGGCTCAATTCGAAAAGGTACTCAAAGTATGGCAGAGGTGGGCTCCCTCTGTGGATACAAGACTGGGCAGCGAGTTGTCCATCGGACCGAAAAAGGGTGGCAATGTCGTCATGGAGGGGCTTTTCCTAGGGTCAAAAACAGAGGCTCTCCGTCTATTGCAGCCGATTACGAGTGTTGGCACACCGACAAGTTCCATTGTTCGTTTGTTACCTTACACGGAAGTTGTGAAGTTCTTATTACAACCTGATCCGACCGAGACTCAACGGTATAGCAACCAGTTCTCGTCCGGTTTTGGACGAAAACCATTCCCCGACAAAGCCATTAAATCGATGCGAACATTTTTGGAGAACCTGGAAGAGGGGCCAGGCGGATTCTATTTCCTCAACTGGGGCGGAGCAGTAAGTCGCAAATCACCTAGATCAACCGCCTTCTTCTGGCGTAAAGAGAAGTTCTATGTGGAATGGACCAGTACGTGGCTCAAACCATCCCATGCCGCCAAAAATATCGCACTCGCTCGTAATACTCGCAAGAAATTGCAACCATACATTGTGGGTTCCTATATCAACGTTCCAGACCAAGGGATCAAGAATTCCGGTCCAGTGTACTATGGAGCCAACTATGCCAGACTGCGGAGAGTTAAAGCCAAGTATGACCCGAAAAATGTGTTTAACAATCCGCAAAGCATTACTCCTGCTCGGATAGTGTAGTCCATGTTCAATTGTTCAATGCCTCTTCAATGAGTGAAGAAAACACGCCTTAATTGGCGTGTTTTTTGTTGAAGTGAACTTATTTTCAAAAGGAAACTAAAAAGCTACCCTCGGTCATATGACCAAGAGCAGCTTATTCACATGTTAGATACGCATGGCAGTTAAAGCGCTATTAAGCTTTAACTTGTTCTCCAGCAAATACTTCAACGTTCATTGGAGCGGCCATGAATGCTGCTGCTTGTTGAACAAAAGCTTGGAAATGCGCGCTTGTGTTGTGGGAAGCTGTAGCAGCTTCATCTTTCCACAGCTCGATCATCGTGTATTGTTGTTCGCGTTCTGTGCTTTTCGCCAAATCGTAGCTGATGTTACCTTCTTCTTGACGTGTAGCAGCCATCAGTTCCTTCGCAGCTGCGAGGAATGTTTGCTCTTGGTCCGGTTTAACTTGCAGATGAGCGTGAATGATAATCATAATGTATAACCTCCATATTGTGTTTGTTTGGAATGTGTTAAGAAAGGGGAAACCGTCCCTGATATTATGCCCAAGTTGTGATGGTTTCTACAGGCAGGCGGTAGGATGGGTGACCTTCTTTGGCCGATTTACCGATCGAGATCAACATAACCGCTTGATAACGCTCTTTGTCCATGCCAAATGCTTCTGCGATTTGGTCTTTTTCGTAACCACCGATTGGGTTAGTATCATAACCGTGAGCACGTGCTACAAGCATTAATTGCATGGAAGCAAGTCCAGCGTCGATCATATTAACTTCGCGAATAGCGGAAGCAGGCATATTTTCATAATAAGGTAATACTTTTGATAGTTGCATATCTTTAACTTCTTGTGGCATATAACCGAGTTCTACGGCTTTGCCAAAAATTTCTTCCATATGTTCCGCGTTTTTCATGTCAATGAATACGCCAATGACTGCGGAGGAAGTCAACACTTGATTTTGATTAAATCTCGCAAGTGGAGCAAGCTTTTCTTTACCTTCAGTTGTATCTACAACCAGAAAACGCCAAGGCTGCAAATTGATCGAAGATGGTGCACGGGAAGCTTCTGACAGAATTTCAGTCATTTCTTCACGGCTAATTTTCACTTCAGGATCGTAAAGTTTAACAGAACGACGACCGTAGGTGATTTCGTTAAAATCATTGGTTTTTTGGAATTTGCTTTGAATTGTACTCATGCATGGATCTCTCCTCTATATATGGGTTTAGAAATTGTTCTGCATACGTTCCAGGAAATCGGCGAGTGATTGAACTTCGTCTTCACTGAAATCCTGTAAAATCTGGTTGATAAAATTGGTCTTCTCAGCTTTGTAGCCTTCAATCTGCTTCCGACCGTGGTCCGTCAAACGAACAAAAGTGACCCGATTATCATCGGGATTCTTACGTCTTGTAACCATCAGGTCCGCCTCAAGCTGTTTCAAGTGGCGTGTAATCGCAGCACTATCAATGTTAATGATTTTCTGCAGCATGGATTGGTTAATCTCATCGACCTGATCCAGTTCATGCAGAATTTCAAAGCGAGAGGAACTGATACCTGTACAGCGTTCGAACTTGGGACTGAGTTTGTTACCCAACACGTTCAACAGATTGATGATTTGTTCTTCTTTGGAAACAATACGTGTCATGACTAGACCTCCCGGGTGAATCTGAATCATGAACAACGGCGTATGTTAACCAATGATTAATGTTGCAGTATACAATGCCATTGCCTAATGATTATTTGGATGCTCTCGAATCATTGATGTATCAATATTTGATGCGTCAATCATTGATGGCTCAATTAATATATCATGCCTTTTATGATTTTGCAACAGGTTAGAAAATGTTGCTGATTCTAGCGTTATTATCCCGCTACGTATACATTGCAGTCCATATATGTTGTCCAAATGGGTAAGTTAATATTGATTGTGCATGTTATTGAGAATTGTTATCAATTGATTTATAATGAAATGAAATATACATACTGAGCGAAAATTACAGGCTCTTCATAAAGAAAGCAAGAAGGTATGTCGATGTAATATGGCGGGAGGGAAAGTACAGCGGATATGAATTTGAATGATCACATCAGGTTGTGGAATCATGTTTTTGTCAAAATACTGGATGTACGCCAAAACGCTTTGCATCCTGGGGAGAAGTTGAAGAATTATCAACTACCAGCAAGTACCTATCTATATATCACCGACGGAAGTGCACGGATACGAATGGATCAACACAGATACATCGTGGAGGGATTCCACATCATTCATGGAGGCAAGCAGGCGTATTTAAATATGGAGACGGATTCGGGCGTGGCGTATTATATGATTTTGTACAAAGCCATCCTAGCCTTGCCCTGTGGGATGGAAATTCAGTATCTGATGGACCATGAACGTCCGTTTCAGGACCAATATGCACTTGTACCAACCCGTCCGCTACACATGTATCAGTGTATGGAGGAATTGAAACAGGAGTGGGAGCAGTCTACTAAGCTTGCAAAGTTACATGCCAAAACCTTATTTCATCAATGGGTATATCTTTTATTGACAGACTTACACGAACAATCCATTCAGCCACATAAACCGGATACGGTCACACAGGCTATTGAATATATGAATGCTCATCTCCATGAGCCCATAGCTCTTGACGTAATGGCAGAAGCAATGGAATGCAGTGTGGGGCACTTGTCGAGGCTGTTCAAACAAAAGTTAAACATCAGTCCCATCCAGTATCTTGGACAGATTCGAATGGAGAGGGCCGCACATCTTCTGGTGCATACCAGTGCAACGCTGCAACAGATTGCAGAACAGATCGGCTATCCGGATGCACATTCACTGAGCCGTAGCTTCAAAAAAATAAAAGGGCTTTCTCCAATTCGCTACAAAAAAGGAGTAAGCCAACGGTTAAACAAGTCGAAACACCCATTGGTATTGAACAACAAGCAAGATTTGCCCAGTGTAATGCAAGAAAATGCCCTTCATTCGTTACATTCCCATCTATATAATGATATTGATTATCAATATCAAAAGAGTGTTGGAGGGGAATTAATAATGCAAGGAAAATTCAAAATGACAGCACTAAGCATGATGTTGTGTCTCACGCTATTGCTCACGGCCTGTTCCAGTCCAGCGCCGTCTGCAAGTGGTACGCAAACAGAGACCAATGCGACTACTACACAATCGGGTAACCAGGCAACGGAGGCAGGGAAATCGACTGCACAGCCGGAGACGCGGACCGTCTCTACAATGAGGGGAGATGTGGTAATCCCGGCCAATCCGCAGCGTGTTGCTTCAGATCAATATATGGGGTACCTGCTGAAACTGGGCATAGTACCGGTTGGTGTAAGAACATTTATGCTGAACGAAGGATGGATTGAAAAGTCTGGCATTGCTACTGATGTTATAGCGGGTATTGAGGATTTGGGAGGAGAGTTCCCAATGAATCTGGAGAAGTTAGTGTCACTTGAGCCGGATCTCATCATCGGTTCCATTGATAAAAATATTGAGGATTACGAAAAAATTGCAACGACCGTCTTTTTACCTTATTGGGAAGGTGATAAAACTTCTGGCCCATTGGAAAAGCTGCGCCGGATTGCTGGTGTTTTTGGAAAAGAGAAGGAAGCAGAGCAATGGATCACGACATATGAAGAGAATATCGAAGAGACTAAGAAGCAGATTGATGGTGTAATTAAAGAAGGGGAGACTGTATCCATCATACAAATAGGGTACAAAGCGTTGTATGTACTTGGTGCAGAAGGCGGGAACTATGGTAGTTCCACGATCTATGAGATGCTGAAACTGCCTCCAACTCAGCAAGCACTCGAAATGAAGGATGGATTCGAGACGATCTCCCTTGAAGTACTGCCTGAGTATATGGGAGATCATATCTTCTTATATGGTTCGGGTAGTGAGGACGCCAAAGAGATCCTGAACAGCGAGGTTTGGAAACGTCTGCCTGCTGTGCAGAAAGGACAAGTCTACGCCTATGGTTCCTTGGATGGTACAGAGGATGAGTTCATCATGGAAGATCCCTATTCACTGGAGTTGCAGTTGGATAGTATAAAGAATTTACTATTGGGAGCTGAAAAATAGAGTGTAATCAGTTCACATAGAATCGGATCCAAACAGGGAGGGGACGTGAGCATGGAGGAAAATGATTGGATCAAACAACTGGAGCGACTACATTTCTCTGCTGTCCACGTCTGCCATTACTTTAGCAATCCGGGGGCTGTTCAGCGTCGGATCTGGAAAAGGTTCGCCATTTGCAGGGTCATCGCTGGCAAAGGATCTTTGTCTATGGATAACATTGTACATACGGTATCTCAAGACGAGTGGTTTTTGTTGAAGCCAGGAATGCATGTGGAGTTTCAGACGGATATGGAAGCACCTGTCCGATATCAGATCATTTTATTTTCCTGTGTTACACTTACCCGGCGTAAGAATGCTTGGCATACCGAGGCATTTGATCTCCCTGTGACGGGCAAGCTTAATGTTCCTTCCAATACACGTGATATTCAGGAGATGATGGATACCCTGATGAGTGGAAAACACTCGTTTACGAGTCTGGAAAAGACGCGCAGGAAACATCTTTTGCATCAGTTGTTGATTCAGTTAATGATGCACGTGAATGAAGCAACACCCCCTGTAGCGGGGATGGATTTGGTACTTGATTATATGACGCATCAGTATATGGAAGACATTCGAATTGATCAGATGGCCCGCGTGGCAGGGCTTAGTGTGAATCATTTTATAAGAACATTCAAACGGCAATTAAACATGACTCCGATTGAATATATATTGAAACTACGTATGGCAAAGGCCAAGCAACTGTTATTTTCTTCAGATAAAATCAAGGATATTGCAGAGCAAGTGGGTTATAAGGACGAGCACTATTTCAGCAGAGTCTTCAAGAAAAACGAAGGAATCGCCCCAACGTTGTATATGAAAAATAAAGTGAATCGCATTGCCACCTTGTATTACGGGTTGGACGATTATGTGATAACGCTTGGTTTGAGGCCAGTATCGGCTTTATCCTATGGTCAGAGGGTGGCTCGACATGTTGCCATACCTGCGCTTCAAGCACACAGTCATCAGGGACTTATTCTGGATAGCTTCAATCAGAACTTTGATGATTTGAGGCGAGTCCAACCGGACCTGATCATTACAAGTGATCGTTTGGAGCCAAATGACTCCCTGAATCGTATCGCGCCTACCACCATGCTGGAGCACACCAACCATTTTGGCGAGAGGCTTCTGTATATGGCGGACATTATGGGCCGCACCGAACAGGCTGTACAGTGGATAGAACAACATGCTGAACTGAGCCGGGTTCTTCGAGGACGCATTCAATCGAGGTGGGGGAAACAGAGTGCCATGTTCATCCGGGTGACTTCTCATTTCTACCGAATGTATGGATTGAACAACCAGACAGGGGCCCTGTTGTATGATGATCTGGGATTTTATTTGCCTCGTGATTTTCCGGAACAACAGTGGGCTGTAGAGAGTAAAGTTTGCGATTTGCAGTTATACGACGCGGATCATGTGTTTGTAATGGTCGATCCCACAGAAGAGGCACGTGCTCAACTGAGGCAATTACAGCAATCCGGTGCATGGTTGGCATTAAAGGCTGTTCAAGAAGGCCATGTATATAATGCAGGAGATATTTTTTTCAAAACGCTGGGTCCCACCGGACGCATGTGGGCCATGCGATATGTGGCAGAGCAACTTGGGGTTACCTTACGGTGATATTGTGCAAGAGAAGAGAGTGGAATAATCCATGGTAAGCCTGTATGCTTTTCCCTACTATAGTGATAATGATTATTATTATTAAATAGTAGAGGGGATTTACTACAAATGGTAAGACAGAGAGCAACAACGATGATACTGTTGGCCCTGCTTGTGCTCGTTCTGACGGCATGTAGCAAGGCATCAGAAGTAACAGAAGCAACGCCTCCGCAACAGGATACACCTGTGGAAGAGAGTGGTACGCAAACGATTGAGCATCTTAAAGGAACAACGGTTGTACCGCAAAAAATAGAGCGTATGGTGGTATTATCTGCTGCTTACATCGATCACATGTTAACGATTGGTGAGAAACCAGCAGGCGTTAATGTAGAAGTTCGTTACGGAGGAGATTATTTGCCTTACTTTGCAGATCAGCTTGCCGGCATTCCAACGGTAGGGTCTGCAGACAGTCCTAACCTGGAGGCTATCCTTCAGATTGATCCGGATGTCATCGTTATTGAGAGTCGAACTGCGGAGAGTACGTATGATCAGTTGGAGAAAATCGCTCCGACGATTGTACTTGGTACTGAATGGCTGGATTTTGTTGATGATACAACATATTGGACACAGGATCTGTTGACCATTGCCGGGATGTACAACAAAGTGGATCTGGCAAAAGAAAAGATAGCAGAGGTAGAGCAGCAGGCGAAGCAATTAAAAGCGAAGATCGAACAACTGGATCAAAAAAAGTTGGCTTATCTGCGTGTAAGAGAGAAGACCTTACAAATTTACGCGGCAAAAGGACATCCAACCAACACACTTTTGTATCATGATCTTGGATTTGTGCCAACGACTGTGACACCTGCCGAACAACGTGAGGACCTGTCCATGGAGAAAATTGCAGATGTGGATGCTGATTTCGTAGTTCTGGAGATTGACCCGAATGCCGATGAGTATGTAAACAACATCAACGCAAGCTCACTCTGGAAGGCAGTGCCGGCTGTCGGTGCAGATCAGGTCTATACGACAGACTCATTCTGGTTGTTTAAGGGCTGGGGAGCGATTGGGCGAAGCGAGATTATCAACGAAGTTGAAGAGATGATTCAATAGATGAGACATTATCCAAGACATGATTATTCAGAGATGTCGGAAGTGTTACAGCAATTTTTTGTGACGACGATCCAAGTGGACTGCGATGATTCCAAGTATCCTTTCCGTGTGAAGGATCTGCTGAATGAAGAGAAACGAAACTTGATATTGCGTGAACAGGCTATGCAGCAAGGGCTTCAATTGGGCGGAAGAGGAAGTGCGGCCGTCGGTACACTTTTTGCCAAACGTTACTCCGTATTCGTGATGTCCGTAATTTCAGCATTCAGTCTATACGATACTATACTTAGCGTTGCAGACGATGATGTGCGGTTTGAATTGAATGGTGCAGGTGGCATGCGATATGAGACTCTGCTGGAGAGAACCTCTCTGGAGGGTGAAGATCCTGTTCAGCGCAGGTCAGAGAGTGGCTTGCTCAAGAAAAGAGTGCTGCTACATCTGGAACCTGTCCTGCGAGCGGTAGCCGTCGCTACAAGAGCGAGCGATAAGGTCATGTGGTCTCTGGTTGCCCATAATGTGCAACAATTGTATGCACGTATGATCAATGATCAGAGCATTTGGAAGACAGATGAACGGCTTGCAAAGATTCAAGAAGATCAAAGCCTCTGGCTGGATCGGCAAAACGATAATGCATGTACATTTGCCAATGAGCTGCAGCGCTTCAAACATTCCGGGTGGCAGGGACCTCCGTTCCTGCTACGCCGATATTGTTGTTTGGCTTATCTGGTTGGAAACGGAAGTCATACACATGGGTATTGTGACAGTTGTCCGAAGCTGGATTCGGAATCCCGATTGCGTAAACTTCTTCAGCAGTGAACAGACACTCTTGTACCGCATGGTACGAATCTGTTTCAGACAAACCATGTTCTCTTCGGTTTCCAGTGGATAGAATCTATGATCGACAAGTTACACAACCTGCAGCGGCTTGAGCCAGCGTCTGCGGGTTTGTTGGCTTTGTACAAGGTCACGATACCTTTGCATTGAGGGATAGTATTCGTTATACTTCAAGCTATTGATCAATTAATCACTAACTATTGGAGGGCGGATTATCATGGCAAAGGATAAAGCAGCGTCGGTTAACCGGCGAAATGATATTATCTCTGCAGCAATTGACGTCTTCGCGGAAATTGGCTATTATCGTGCGACCACAGCCCAGGTGGCTGAACGGGCACAGATCTCACAGCCGTATATATTTCGTTTTTTCAAAACAAAAGAAGCTTTATTATTAACTGCAATTGAGGTCTCATGGACACGGGTGATTGATTCGTTTCGAATTGTGGTGGAGATGGCGACACCAGATCAGTTAGAGAATGATCTCATTGAAGCCTATGATAAGATTCTGGAATCGCACAAGAGCGAGATCTTGCTTCAGATGCAGGCGCAAACGATCCGGGAGGAAGTCATTCGTCAGGCTATGCAAAAAGGCATTAGTGATGTAAGAGCCATGGTACTGGAAGCTTTCACCGTTGCAGGAATTGCTGAACCGCTAAAAAGAACCATGATTTTTCTGGCAATCGGGATGTTGTGTAATGTATCTAATGCACTGGATATGCCAGAGTTGAAGGAACGATAGAGAGGGAGGGGGAATTCCCTTTTTGAATTCAGTTATTGATCAATCACTAAATGGATGAAAGAGGATGATATATGATGAAAAAAGCTTTTGTGATTGGAGCCACAGGTGGAACAGGTGCAACGATTACGGAGGAATTGATTAGACGAGGGATTTCTACGATCGCATTTGGGCGCTCACGTCAAAAACTGGAGCAACTTGCGGTAAAGTTGGGATCTCCAGATCACCTGCAAATCGCAGTGGGAGATGCATTTCGGTCGGATGATATTATCGTTGCTTCCCAGGAAGCGGATGTCCTGTTTCATTGTGCGAACGTCCCGTATAACGAGATGGAGAGCAAGCTGATTCCGCTAGGCGAATCCGTAATGGTAGCGGCAGAACACTTGGTTCTGAAAGTGGTGGTAATAGACGGAATTTACCCGTATGGCAGAAGACAAATGAACGAGGTAACCGAAGAACATCCGAAACAGCCACATACCCGTAAAGGCAAGATACGACTTGCCTATGAACAGATGTTATTCAGCACAAGTTGGAGCAGAGCTCAGGTGATGATCGTTCGTTTGCCAGATTATTATGGCCCATCGGCTAATCAAGCTTCCTATCTGGGTTCAACCCTTGAAGCGATAGCAAAAGGTAAGATGGCTTTTTTTATCGGAAATATGAAGGTGCCGAGAGAGTACATCTATTTACCGGATGCAGCGGTCATGGTGGTGGAGCTGGCAAGCAGAGAGATGACGTATGGACAGAATTGGAACATTCCTGGATCGGGGATCATCTCGGGTCATGACATCGTGCGATTGGCACAGAAGGCTGCGGGAAGAAGCAAACCTGTGATGGCGTTAGGAAGAGTGGGATTGTCTTTGATTGGACTAGGTGTACCCGTTATGAAAGAAATTGTAGAAATGTTATATCTGACTGAGGAACCCCTGATCCTGAGTAGACAGAAGTATGAGGAACGGATTGGCCCGGTTGTGGCAACATCTTTTGAGGAAGGAATTGCGTTTACGATTAAGGAGTTGGAGTTGCAGGGGGAGTAGAGGGGAATATATTTTTTGGAGAAAAGTAATTGATTGATCACTAACTGTGAAGGTTTCATAGGTATATTGAATAGGGGGGCGCACAAAGCTAGTCCAGGGCATAGAGTGTACTATTGTAAAATGCGGGGATTTGACGTGGTGTACAAGGAGGGGGGATTCTCTTGTGAGCGGTATATCCAAAAGGAAACGCAAAATTTCCTCAATCAGTACAGGTAAACGGAAAGCAAAAAAATCAAAAAAGCACTCTATCCCAAAGAAGAAGAGTAAGTCTTGTAAGAAAAGCAGACGTAAATGCAAAAAAAAGAAAAGTCACAGGATTCCTTTCCTTCGCGGCCCACGGGGTTATCAGGGAATGAGAGGATTCACTGGAGCAACAGGTGCTACTGGGTTAACTGGAGACCCTGGGTATCCCGGCATATGGGGAGCAACCATTTTAACAGGACGGACCGGAGTAACCGGAACCACGGGAAGTACCGGAATAACTGGAGTCACAGGTGCAACAGGAGCTACCGGACTGATGGGCACCACAGGTGTGGATGGAACTACAGGAGCTACAGGTGGCACTGGATCAACTGGAGTCACAGGAACAACCGGCGCAACTGGAATTACCGGAATTGGTGTTACAGGCGTGACCGGTGCTACAGGAAATACCGGTATAACCGGCTTTACAGGTCCAACTGGAGTTGCAGGATTAGCTGGGGCTACCGGGTTCACTGGAGCAACTGGTCCAACTGGAATTGGTGTGATGGGACTAACAGGATCTACTGGTGAAACAGGATTCACGGGAGTGACTGGAGCGACAGGAACCCCAGGAATTACAGGTCCGACGGGTGCCAATGGTTTAACGGGTATAACCGGATTTACAGGTACTACGGGTATTTCCGGAGCAAATGGTCTAACAGGAGCAACAGGCTTAACCGGCGTTACGGGAATCACCGGTTTTACAGGTTCAACTGGCCCAACCGGAGCAACTGGTATTACTGGAACCACAGGTATCACAGGAGTCACAGGTGCTACAGGATTTACTGGGGCAATAGGAGCAACGGGAAGTACGGGTCCAACTGGAAATACTGGCATAACCGGCGCAACTGGTGCCACTGGGGAAACGGGTCTAACGGGAATTACTGGTACGACAGGACCCACTGGGGGGATCGGGTCTACGGGAGTTACAGGTGTAACCGGAACTACAGGAAGTACTGGTGCGACCGGAGCGACTGGCGTCACTGGAGAGACGGGTCTAACAGGTATTACGGGTGAGACTGGAGTTACAGGAAGCACTGGTACTTCTGGAACAACAGGCACTACGGGGGCAACTGGATTAACGGGTGTGACGGGAGCAACGGGCGAAACAGGCACGACAGGCATCACTGGCGTTACTGGAAATACTGGTGCTTCAGGGATTACTGGATTTACGGGCAGTACAGGTGCGACCGGCACGACTGGTTTGACAGGATTCACCGGAGCGACAGGAAGTACTGGTGAGGCGGGGCTAACAGGAGTTACAGGTACGACTGGTCTAACGGGACCCACCGGGGTCACTGGCGAAACAGGAACAACCGGAACTACAGGAAGTACTGGAATAACAGGTAATACTGGTGAAACAGGATCAACAGGTACGACCGGATTACCTGGCGTTACGGGTACCACGGGTGTAACCGGTTCTACTGGAATTACAGGCCTCACGGGGATTACTGGAGCAACTGGTGCTACTGGCACTACTGGTGTCACAGGTACGACTGGTGTGACAGGACTCACTGGGGCCACTGGTATAAGTGGTGTCACTGGTGAAACAGGACCAACAGGTACAACCGGAGTAACTGGCGTTACTGGAATTGCGGGCACAACAGGAACGACTGGAATAACAGGTGCAACAGGTATTACTGGGTTTACAGGCAGTACAGGTGCGATCGGAGCAACTGGTGCCACTGGCACAACCGGAGTCACAGGTACGACTGGTGTGTCAGGACCCACCGGGGATACAGGAGTAACGGGAACTACCGGTACCACAGGAATAACTGGCGTTACCGGAGCAACTGGTGTCACTGGAGAGACGGGTTTAACTGGGAACACCGGCACGACAGGTGTGACAGGACCGACCGGGGCTACTGGAGAAACGGGTACCACCGGAGTTACAGGTGCTACAGGATCTACTGGGGCGATAGGGGCAACGGGAAGTACAGGTACAACCGGCGTTACTGGCATAACAGGTACGACCGGTACTACGGGAGTTACAGGCATAACCGGCAATACTGGTGTAACAGGAGCCACAGGAATTACTGGAGCAACTGGAACTACTGGAGATACAGGTCAAACAGGGGTTACAGGAACGACAGGTGTGACGGGAGAAACAGGGTTCACAGGACTAACGGGAGTTATCGGTCCAACAGGCACGACAGGAGCGACGGGACCGACTGGGGCGACTGGAGCGACCGGAATTACAGGTATCTCGGGAGTGACTGGCGTAACCGGAACGACGGGAATTACGGGAGCGACCGGGCCCACTGGTGTCATTGGAGAGACGGGTCTAACAGGAGGTACAGGTGCAACTGGTATTACAGGTCCTACGGGTGCGACTGGGATCACAGGAATCACGGGTACAGCTGGTGTAACTGGCCCAACAGGTGCGACTGGAGAAACAGGAAGTACAGGTTCCATGGGAGTAACCGGCGCAACCGGAACAACTGGTGCAACTGGAGAGACGGGTCTAACAGGAGTCACAGGTGTCACCGGGGAAACGGGTCTAACTGGGGCTACAGGTGTAACGGGTTCAACCGGTTCGACTGGCCCAACAGGAGAGACAGGACTAACAGGTATAACTGGAAGTACGGGTGCGACGGGAACAACTGGTGTTACAGGTGCAACCGGAGTTAGTGGCACAACAGGAATTGCTGGTGTAACTGGCGCGACAGGACTCACCGGGGTTACTGGTTCAACTGGTAATACCGGAGCTACTGGCATAACCGGGGTCACCGGCGAAACAGGGCCAACCGGCACAACTGGCTTAACTGGCGTTACGGGTACAATTGGTGTGACTGGAGCAACAGGCGTCACTGGAGAGACCGGAGCTACAGGTCTGACGGGAAATACAGGACCAACGGGTGACACCGGATTTACGGGTCCAACAGGTGAAACAGGAATAACTGGAGTTACAGGCCCTACTGGAGCAACTGGCTCAATCGGAACTACTGGAGATACAGGTTCAACAGGGGTCACAGGTACGACTGGTGTGACTGGTGTGACGGGACCGACCGGTGCAACTGGAGAAACGGGAATTACAGGTGCGGCTGGACTAACTGGCATTACCGGAACCACTGGTGTCACAGGAGGTACCGGAGCTACAGGAATTACGGGAGCGACCGGAACCACGGGCGTTACTGGGGAGACTGGTCTAACAGGGAACACAGGTGTAACGGGACCAACCGGCACGACTGGTTTAACTGGCGTAACGGGACTTACTGGTGTGACCGGAACTACTGGCACTAGTGGCATAACGGGAACAACTGGTATTACGGGAGTAACCGGAGCAACAGGTGTCACTGGAGAGACGGGTCTAACAGGAGGTACAGGTGCAACTGGTATTACAGGTGCTATGGGTGCGACTGGAATAACTGGTATTACCGGAACCACGGGTACAGCTGGGGTAACGGGCCCAACAGGTGCCACTGGAGCAACAGGAAGTATAGGTGCCACGGGAGTAACCGGAACAACTGGTGTAACTGGAGAGTCGGGTCTAACAGGAGTCACTGGTGTCACCGGGGAAACGGGTATAACTGGGGCCACAGGTGTAACGGGCCCTACCGGATCGACTGGCCCTACAGGAGAGACGGGGTTAACCGGGGTCACAGGTCCGACTGGGGTCACAGGTCCGACTGGTGTGACGGGACTGAACGGTGCAACTGGAGAAACTGGAATTACAGGTACAACTGGACTAACTGGCATTACTGGAACCACGGGTATCACAGGCGTGACCGGAGTTACCGGACTGACTGGTGTCACTGGGGAAACGGGTCTAACAGGATTCACAGGCGCGACGGGACCGACTGGGGCGACAGGAGCAACCGGAATTACAGGTATCTCGGGAGTGACTGGCATAACCGGAACGACAGGTGTTACTGGAGAAACAGGGTTCACAGGACTGACGGGAGTGACCGGGGCCACTGGTGTTACTGGGGAGACCGGTCTAACAGGAACCACAGGTGTAACGGGCCCTATCGGTTCGACTGGCCCAACAGGAGAGACAGGACTAACAGGTATAACTGGAGTCACTGGAAGTACGGGTGCGACGGGAACAACTGGTGTTACAGGTGCAACCGGAGCTACTGGCATAACCGGGGTCACCGGTGAAACAGGGCCAACTGGCACGACTGGCTTAACTGGCGTTACGGGTACAATTGGTGTGACAGGAGCAACAGGCGTCACTGGAGAGACGGGTCTAACTGGGAGCACAGGTACGACTGGAGTTACTGGTATAACTGGTCCGACAGGCACTACAGGACTAACAGGGAATACTGGTGAAACAGGACCAATAGGTACGACTGGAGCTACAGGTCCAACAGGGGTGACAGGTACGACTGGTGTGACGGGATCAACTGGAGAAACAGGGTTCACAGGACCAACCGGTGCGACTGGCTTAACTGGAGTTACGGGTACAACAGGTGCGACTGGAGCCACTGGGGTCACCGGTGAAACGGGTACGACTGGAGCAACGGGAAGTACGGGTACTACGGGAGCTACTGGTGTAGCAGGCACAACTGGTATCACAGGGGAAACAGGTCTAACAGGAATTACTGGTCCAACTGGTGTTACGGGATTAACTGGAGCCACGGGCACGACAGGACCAACAGGACCAACCGGACCAACCGGAGCCACTGGTGTGACTGGCATAACCGGAGTCACAGGTACGACTGGAGTTACAGGAGCAACGGGGAGTACGGGTTCCACAGGAATAACTGGCGTATCCGGGCCGACTGGTGCTACTGGAATTACTGGCCAAACTGGTGTGACAGGATCAACCGGAGTTACGGGAGTAACTGGACTTACTGGATTAACTGGGGAGACGGGTCTAACCGGGATTACAGGTGCGACTGGAATTACTGGGGCAACCGGTCCAACGGGTATTACTGGTGAAACAGGAATAACCGGCACGACCGGCGTAACTGGCATTACGGGTGTGACTGGAGCTACTGGAATTACCGGCGCCACCGGCACAACTGGCCAAACTGGTGAGACGGGAGTAACTGGACTTACTGGGGTTACAGGTACTACTGGAATTTCTGGAACGACGGGAGCAACTGGAGCAACTGGAGAGACGGGTCTAACTGGGGTCACAGGTACGACTGGTGTGACGGGGCCCACCGGGACTACTGGAGCAACAGGAACCACGGGCATTACAGGAGTGACGGGTGTAACAGGCGCTACCGGTACGACAGGTGTAACGGGACCAACCGGTGCCACTGGCATAACCGGCACGGCAGGACCAACAGGTACGACCGGAGCCACTGGGGAAACAGGTATAACAGGGGTTGCAGGAACGACTGGGGCAACCGGAACTACGGGAGTTACTGGCGTAACCGGCTCGACTGGCGTAACTGGTGTTACGGGTACAACAGGTACGACTGGAGCAACGGGAACTACGGGTATCACAGGTGCGACTGGCATAACCGGAGTTACAGGTACGACTGGTGCTACAGGGGCAACCGGTCCAACGGGTATTACTGGTGAAACAGGAGCAACCGGCACGACTGGCTTAACTGGTGTTACGGGCACAATTGGTGCGACCGGAGCAACAGGCGTCACTGGAGAGACGGGTCTAACTGGGAGCACAGGAGCCACAGGAATTACTGGTGCTACAGGTCCAACAGGGGTCACAGGTACGACTGGTGTGACGGGGCCCACCGGGGCTACTGGAGCAACAGGAACCACGGGCATTACAGGAGAGACGGGCGTAACAGGCGCCACCGGTACAACAGGTGTAACGGGACCAACCGGTGCGACCGGAGCCACTGGGGCAACCGGAACTACGGGAGTTACTGGCGTAACCGGCTCGACTGGAGAGACGGGTGCAACAGGCGTTACCGGCACGACAGGTACAACAGGACCAACCGGAGCCACTGGTGCGACTGGCATAACCGGAGTTACAGGTACGACTGGTGCTACAGGGGCAACCGGTCCAACGGGTATTACTGGTGAAACAGGAGCAACCGGCACGACCGGCGTAACTGGCATTACGGGTGTGACTGGAGCTACTGGAATTACAGGTGCCACCGGCACAACTGGTCAAACTGGAGAGACGGGTCTAACAGGGGGCACAGGTACGACTGGTGTGACGGGACCAACCGGGGCTACTGGAGCAACGGGAACTACGGGAGTTACAGGCGTAACCGGAGCGACAGGAACTACGGGTGCGACTGGTGCCACTGGCACAACTGGCGTAACTGGTGTTACGGGTACAACAGGTACGACTGGAGCCACTGGGATCACAGGTGTGACTGGAGCAATAGGAACCACGGGTATTACAGGAGAGACGGGTTTAACAGGCGTTACAGGCACGACCGGCGCGACAGGAACAACAGGAACCACGGGTATTACTGGCGCGACCGGAGCAGCTGGGGCTACAGGGCTCACAGGTGTATCAGGAGCCACAGGCACAACAGGAATTACGGGTACAACGGGTGTAACAGGTGCCACCGGAAGTACTGGTTCAACAGGAGTTACAGGTATAACTGGTGCGACCGGAACAACTGGAGAAACAGGAATAACGGGAGCTACAGGACTAACTGGTGTAACTGGGACAACAGGAACTACAGGTGCAACGGGCACCACCGGAAGTACCGGCACAACAGGAGTTACAGGAATAACCGGAACAGCAGGCATTACGGGAGCCACCGGCCCGACTGGACCAACTGGGGCTAATGGAATTACGGGGGCAACCGGTGTAACGAGTGCAACCGGAGCTACGGGTGCCACTGGAGCAACAGGCATAACAGGAACTACCGGTGCGACTGGGGCAACGGGGCTGACAGGAGCCACGGGCCCAACCGGCCCCAATTTTGCAACACAAGGGTTCTCGGCATTCCTGGCTACACTTTCGACAGCAACCAGCACTCAGTTAACCAACTGGACGACCACGGCTCCTTATTACGGTAATGCCAACTTCAATGCAACAACAGGAAACTATACCGTCCCGGTAACCGGAAGATACTCCATTGTGGCCACGATCAATTATGCAACGACTGCAGCGATTGCTCTATCTCTGGGTGCAGGCGTTAACCCAGCCTTTCTTGTACAGAGAACATCCCCTACGGTAACGACACTTGTCAGTGGTTTGTTGCCCGTCCTAAATGTCGCGATTACGCTACTCACACTGCGGGCAGTGCTGGGAAGTGGTTCAGTGACTTTGGCAGTAGAAGTCGCATTGAATGCGGGAGATGTGATTGGACTGTTCTATGCCGCAAACGGGCTGACGATTACGTTGAACCTGGGCAGTGGTGCTACAAATGGAATTGTGTGGTCTGTGCATGAGATTACCTAAAAACTTCTCAACGGATTGCGCCTATGGACAAATTCGTAAAGTTGTAATAAGTTAGTTTGAAGATATTCGAAGTATCTTTCGAAATTTGGACTAACAAGTGAGGTGGATTTCATGATTCCTATTTTGGGACGTATTAACGAATTAAGTCGAAAACAACGCAGTAGCGTCGGTTTGACAAAAGCAGAACAAAGCGAGCAGCGGGAGCTTAGAAAACAATATTTGCAGGCTATTCGAGGTCAGGTGCTGACAACCATGCTGGCAGTATCCGTTGTGGACCCACTGGGTCATGATGTGACCCCTGAGAAATTAACCAACGAAAAATTGCAACGCCGTGAACAAGCCGGCCAATAGCATTCCTTTAATAAGACAGACCAAGGTTACATCTTGGTCTGTCTTTTTTTTTTTTTCTGCAAATCATCCGTTCAGCAGGAACTGCATTAATAATCCAGTTAGAGTTTCGTAGGAATTAACAAGCATGTTAGATATTTTTAGTATTGATGACAATAAATCTACCGCGAACTTCAAAAAATCCCCGATAACTCATATAATAACGCTAATATATTTCAGAAACACAAAGAAAAAGCACAATTACTCTCAATATAACTGACAACAAACTTACATCAAATAATCAAAGAAAGACTAGTTCATATATGTATCTCGAAAGGGTTGATGAATCATGAGCCTGGAAGCTTTAAATGAACGTGTGAAGAATGATCTGGCTTATTTGTCATTTGGTGGCGCGAACTGGGTACGTCCAAGAGAACATGCGGATGGTCATGTCTATGATGTCGTCATTGTGGGTGGAGGCCAGAGTGGATTAGGGGCGGCATTTGGACTTCTTCGGGAACGGATCTCCAATATTGTCGTCATTGACGAGAATGCATCGGGGCTTGAAGGACCTTGGGAGACTTATGCACGTATGGTTACTTTGCGCACACCCAAGCATCTGACTTCCATCGATCTGGGGATCCCCTCGTTAACCTTTCGCTCATGGTGGGAAGCACAGGTTGGGCCCGAAGGTTGGGAAGAGGTAGACAAGATCCCGCGTGGAGACTGGATGAATTATTTGCGCTGGTATCGGAAAGTGCTGAATCTGCCTGTGCTTAATGAGGTAGAAATGACGCTGGTTGAGCCAATAGAGAACGGAATACATCGACTTCATGTGAACAAGGCAGGAACTCAGATGGATGTTATACTTGCTCGCAAAGTAGTGTTTGCTACGGGAATTCAAGGTGGTGGACAGTGGCATGTGCCATCCATGATTGCCGATAGATTACCTCGGGAGCTGTATGCCCACACGTCTGAAGGGATTGATTTTGATCGGTTAAAAGGTAAAAGAATTGCTGTTCTTGGCGGCGGCGCGTCTGCTTTTGATAATGCGAGCTACGCACTTGCCACAGGTGTGGCAGAAGCTCATGTATTTGTCCGGCGGGAACAGCTGCCTAGTGTTAATCCCATTCGTCAGATGGAACAATCTGGTATGATTGAGCGGTACCACGCTCTTCCGGTTGCTGATAAATATGAAGTGATCTCTCATTTCTTCAAATTCAATCAACCCCCAACCAATGATACGTTTAATCGTGCGGCAGCCTGGCCAGGATTCGAACTACATTTGAATTCGCCTTGGCTGAGTGTAGAAGCAACAGACCAAGGCGCGATTGTGCATACCGCACAGGGTGCATATGAGTTTGATTTTCTAATTATTAGCACAGGTCTTCTCAGTGATCCGGCACTCCGTCCTGAACTGAAGCTTGTGGAGCCATACATCGCACGTTGGGAGGATTGTTACCAGGCTCCGCCAGAGCTTCGCAATGCGTTGCTGGACGCACATCCATACCTGAGTTCCGGGTTTGCAATGACAAGCAGGAGTGAACAGGGTGAGAAACCGTTGCACGGACTGTTTGTATTCAACTACTCTGCACTTGCCAGCTGTGGTCTGTCGGCATCGGCAATATCGGGGACCAAGAGCGCGGTGCCGAAACTGGTCTCTGCCATAGCGGATCAATTGTTCCTCGATGATCGGGAGATTATTTTGCAACAATTCTATGCGTATGAAGAACAGGAATTTACGGCTACGTGGGTGAAAAGTGGTGCCCTCGCTGAGTAATCGCACTCTATAATATTGTGAACGTGTGGCATCTGATGCTGCACGTTTTTTCGTTTTTCATATGATGAAGGTTACACTTGCCTTTAATTTGTTGTAAAATGTCGGTTGGAACATGTTAAAGGCAGGGATAATAGATGAATGAAATGAACTATGAACAATTTAGAGCCCATTTGAAGAAAGCGTCGCGTAAACGAAATGTACCTTTGATTAAGATCGTAGCATTTCAAGAGAAATACATGAAGATTGAAGAAGTTCAATTTTACGATGTGGAACAAAATCATATGAGTGTTCGGGCCTGCAATACGTTGTGGATGCATCTGGAGAATAAATCTTTCCGTAATATGGTGTCCCAACATTTGCAGTTTTATAGAGATATGGAGGACCTGGGTCGCCATTCCTTTGAGAATCTGATCAAAGAATTATATGATACGTCTGTTCCTGTTCTGCTCGATTACAATCCCGCTCATTATTACACCTCGGGGCAGCTCGCTGAGATTCTGGTCATGGACGAGGAGAGGTTAATTGAACAATTGGAGATGGGCCGCTTCAAGGGTGCTTTTATTAATGAAGATGGCAAATGGCTTAAACCCAAACCGGATGCTATGGTTGTAGAGTCATAAACGTCATGCAGTTCCCATGAAAATCAAAATCCTGCAACGCCGCGCATCCAGCGCTGGAGGCTGCAGGATTTTTAATGAAGATTTGAAGGGCACAGAATTCCAACTTTAAGAACATGAAGTAAGAAAGGGACAATTGGACAAGAAAATAAGTCGAAAGATGCGGGTTTTTGAATGTTTTTAAATTATTTTGAATGAAAGTGGTTGTTTTTTGAGTGAATTATGATACTATAGAAGCAGTTGGAGGAATGAAGATGCTGACTGAAGAACGATATGCTGCAATTATAGAGCGCTTACATTTACAGGGAATTGTGAAATTGCAAGAGCTTGTTGATGTGTTGGGTGCTTCTGAATCAACAATTAGGCGTGACTTGATCGATCTGGAGAGTCGTCAGATGCTCAAACGCATCCACGGCGGTGCCGCACTGGTGAATGAAAAAACGCTGGAACCGGGCATGGAAGAAAAAACGTTCAAAAACATCCAACAAAAAACGACGATTGCCCGTTTGGCTGCACAGGAGATCGAAAATGGCGAATGCATTTATCTGGATGCAGGAACGACAACGTTAGCCATGATTCCTTTTATTGAAGCTAAAGACGTAACGGTTGTTACCAATGGACTTTCACATGTTGAGGCTTTGGTAAGCAAGCGTATTCGCAGTTATTTGCTCGGAGGTATGATGAAAATTCATACAAAAGCAGTCATTGGCAGTATCGCATTACAGAACATGGATAATTTCCGTTTTGATAAATGTTTTCTTGGAAGCAACGGAGTTGATCCCGAAATGGGGTATACAACACCGGATCCGGAGGAAGCCTTGATTAAAAGGCGTGCACATCAATTGTCGGGAAAATCTTATGTGCTGGCTGATTCCAGCAAAATAGGGGAAATTACTTTTGCCAAATTGTTTGATTTGGAGGAGGCCGATTTGATTACCGAGCAGATGCCAGAACATTGGCGGCCTGGAATCGCCCAGAAAACTAAAATAATTGAGGGATAACGATGATATATACGATAACACTTAACCCGTCCATTGATTACATCGTGGAAGTGGATGAGCTGAAGCTTGGCGGATTGAATCGAATGAATCGGGATTTGAAGCTCCCTGGCGGCAAAGGCATTAATGTCTCTCGCATACTGAATCAACTTGGAGCAGATAACACGGCCATTGGTTTCCTTGGTGGATTCACGGGACGTTTCATTAATGACAAGTTGCAAGAAGATAACATTCGGACAGACTTTGTTACGATTGCAGACGATACTCGCATTAACATCAAGCTGAAGCATGGAGAAGAGACAGAGATTAATGGTCTTGGACCTGCAATAAGTGCCGAAGAGGCGGAGCAGTTGCTTCACAAATTGTCCTCATTGCAAAAAGGAGATATTGTCATTCTCTCCGGCAGTGTACCTCCTTCACTTGGAACGGATTTTTATGATCGTCTCATTAAAGTGTGCAAGCAAACGGGTGCCGAATTTGTGATTGATACAACTGGCCCTGCGTTAATGGAAGCTCTTGAACATGCACCATTGCTGGTGAAGCCAAATCATCATGAACTGGCCGAACTGTTCGGTGTAACGATTGATACTCGCGAGGAACTGGCGTTATACGGGCGTAAGTTGCTGGAAGCCGGTGCCAAACATGTGTTGATCTCCATGGCAGGTGAGGGTGCACTATTCATTACCAAAGCGGAAGTTCATCATGCGAATGTGCCAAAAGGCACTGTGAAAAACTCGGTTGGTGCCGGTGACTCCATGATTGGCGGATTCGTAGGTACCTATGTACAGAGCGGAGATTTGCTGGAAGCTTTCCGCACAGGGGTTGCATCTGGAAGCGCAACTGCGTTCTCAGATGATCTGGCAACACGTGAATTGATTGATGAATTGCGTAATCAAGTAACCATTACGACGATTTAGTCTAACGGCCATATAAAAGGTTTTTACTGTAATTGTTTAATGTAGTGAGGCCTGCCTATGCAGGCCGACTGAACTTAAGGGAGTGTACCAAGATGAGAATAACAGACTTGATGATCCAAGAAACGATGATCATGGACCTGCAAGCCACAACCAAAGATGAGGCTATTGATGAACTAATTGCAAGCCTGAACCGAAGCGGACGAATCAATGATCCGGTCCTGTTCAAGGAAATGATCTATAAAAGAGAGGCTGAATCGAGCACGGGTATCGGTGGCGGAATTGCAATGCCACATGCCAAAACAACAGCGGTGAACGAACCAACAGTTGTATTTGCCAAGAGTAGAAAAGGGCTTGATTTTGAAGCGTTGGATGATCAGCCAGCTCATGTGTTCTTCATGATTGCGGCTCCAGAAGGCGCAGGTAATACCCATCTGCGTACGCTTGCAGCTCTTTCCAGGTTGTTGATTGATAGCGATTTCATCTCACAATTGATGAGTACAGATACACCTGCCGAAGTTAGTGCATTGTTTGATGCCAAACAGGCAGAAGCAGCTGAGAAGGAAGCAGCCAAAGAAAAAGTAAAAGCTGAAAAAGCAGCAAATGCCGCATCCACTTCTACTACTGGTCAGCAACAAAATACTTCTGGTGTGATTGTAGGTAATGCCAATTCGGAAGATTTTGTTGTTGCGGTTACAGCCTGTCCAACCGGTATAGCTCATACGTTTATGGCTGAAGATGCACTTAAAAAGAAAGCTCAGGAAATGGGCATCAATATTCGCGTAGAGACAAACGGCTCTGAAGGAGCGCAGAATGTTCTCACTGCTGATGAGATCGCTCGTGCTAAAGGGGTTATCGTTGCCGCAGACAAAAATGTGGAGATGGCACGTTTCGATGGCAAACCGGTATTACAAAGACCGGTGAGTGATGGAATCCGTAAATCCGAAGAGCTGATTCGCAAGGCCGTTAACGGTGATGCACCGATCTATCGCAGCCAAGGCGGAAATGCCAAGGAAGAGGGCGCAAGCACTGGCAAGATTAGTGTAGGTAGCAAAATCTATAAAGATCTGATGAATGGTATCTCGCATATGCTGCCATTCGTTGTAGGTGGTGGTATACTGCTAGCAATCTCCTTCTTGTTCGAACAGCTTGCTAGCCCTGAGAATCCGATTGTGCAACTGCTTCAAACGATCGGTGGCGGAACAGGTGCGTTCCACTTCCTGATTCCGGTACTTGCCGGATTTATCGCGATGAGTATTGGAGATCGCCCGGCCCTGATGCCTGGTATGGTCGGTGGATTGATGGCGGTTAACTCAAACGCCGGTTTCCTTGGTGGTTTGGCTGCCGGTTTCCTGGCTGGTTATGTAGTTATTGGTCTTCGTAAGTTGTTCAAAGGATTGCCAAAAGCGATTGATGGCTTGAAACCAATCTTGCTGTATCCGGTATTTGGTTTGCTGATCGTAGGTGCCATCAGTTTCTATGTCTTTGATCCAATCTTTGGTTCCCTGAACACATGGCTTGTAGATGCACTGGGTAATCTGGGTACAGGTAATGCGGTATTGTTGGGCTTGCTGCTTGGCGGTATGATGTCCATCGATATGGGCGGACCGTTCAATAAAGCGGCTTACACATTCGCTATTGGGGTATTCACATCCAGTGGTAACACAGACGGTGCATGGATGGCAGCGGTTATGGCAGGCGGTATGGTGCCTCCTTTGGCGATTGCACTTGCAACAACATTCTTCAAATCCAAATTTACAGAGCAAGAACGCAAATCAGGCCTGACTAACTATGTACTTGGATTCTCTTTCATTACAGAAGGTGCAATTCCATTTGCTGCGGCTGATCCATTACGTGTATTGACTTCTTGTATTCTGGGTTCCGCTGTTGCTGGCGGATTGACACAACTGTGGAGCATTAATGTACCAGCTCCGCACGGCGGGATCTTTGTTGCAGCACTGGCGAACCACGCATTATTGTTCCTGCTCGCTGTTGCGATTGGTTCTGTGATCTCCGGTCTGATTCTGGGACTGTGGAAGAAGTCACCAACGCTTGTGAAGTAATAAATATAAGAAACATCTCCTGGGTGAAATTCACTTGGGGGATGTTTTTTATTTCAGCTTTTTGGTTAGGTAGTGGAAAGTTGCCTCCGGATTTGTGTAAAATGCTTATTTAGCTTTTACATTCATCTATGGTAAAATAAATATAATTATATTTTGAAACTATGTTTCGTCTAATGAAACTTGTGCAGGAGGAATTGGAATGTCTGATGTAATCAAAAGTCAGGTGCAGAAGCAGTTTGCGAAAAATGCAGGTAAATATGTGACGAGTTCGGGGCATGCCAAAGGTGAGGATCTCACGTTGCTCGTGGCTTCATCTCAAGCCACTCCGGATATGAACGTGCTGGATATCGCCACTGGAGGAGGGCATGTCGCTAATGCATTGGCTCCACTTGTTCAGCGGGTGACAGCCCTCGATCTAACGGAAGAAATGCTTCAGGTAGCTGAAGCATTTATCCATGGCAATGGACACCGTAATGTAGATTTTGTAGCCGGGGATGCAGAGAAGCTTCCATTCGATGATGATATCTATGACCTTGTAACCTGCCGAATCGCTGCTCACCATTTTCCGGATGTTTCTTCGTTTGTTCATGAGGCATTACGAGTTATGAAGCCCGGTGGAAGGTTGTTATTCATTGACAACGTGGCACCTGAACGTGATGAGAATGACCAGTTTTACAATGAAGTGGAGAAGTGCCGGGATGCAAGCCATGTTCGAGCATGGAGCAAGACGGAATGGATTCATATGCTGGAGTATGCGGGCTTCCGAATGGAAACGATGGTTTCCTTCCAGAAGCGCTTTAAGTTTGAAGAGTGGTGTAACCGTGCGGCACTGCCGGAACGGGAGAGAAGGGAACTTGAAGCAAGTATGTTGAGTGCACCGTCCATCATCAGAAAATTTTTCAATTTTGAAGTGACAACGAACGGGAAGCTCGACAGCTTCCAAGGAGAAAGTGTGTATATCCAAGCGACTAAACCGACTCATGTCTGATTAGGTACAGACCATTTAGCTGGCTGAGCAGTTTATGCAACGGTAACAGGATGAATGTCGATAAAATAAAACAAGCAGAGTACCTTGAACAGGTAGTTCTGCTTGTTTTATTTTGCATATTTATAATCAAAGCGACGGTTCAGGGTTTTAGTATAACTTTGGTACATTCGTCTTCATGATCGTTGAAAATGCGGTATGCATCGCTTGCATTCTCCAGTGAAATCCGATGGGAGATGATCTCCGTTGGATCAAATTCACCAGCAGTGATTTTGCGGAACAATTCAGGCATGTAATGTATAACAGGAGCTTGTCCCATTTTAAGATTGATATTGCGTTCAAACAAATTACCTAACGGAAACATGTTGTAGGAAGAGCCATATACACCCGTAAGTTGGAGTGTGCCGAATTTGCGGATTGCTTTCATGCCGATTTCGATCGCACTCAGTGAACCGCCATGAAGTTTCAGCTTCTGTCCGATCTCCTCCAGCGTGGTTTTTTTACCATCCATACCTACACAGTCGATAACAACGTCGGTTCCGCCTTGTGTAATCTCACGAATGTGCTCACCCATATCATCGTAATCTTCGAAATTAAAGATCTCTGCATCGTTCAAACGTTTGGCTTTCTCCAGTCGATAGGGCAGGCGATCCACAGCAATAACGCGTTTGGCACCTTTCATCCAGGCGAACTTCTGCGTCATCAGCCCAATGGGTCCACTACCGAGTACAGTAACCGTATCTCCCGGTTTAACTCCGGCATTCTCCACGCTCCAATATGCGGTTGGAAGAACATCGGACAGGAATAATAAAGCCTCATCTTCCAGTTCACAGGATTCAGGAATCACAAACGGAGTGAAGTTCCCGTAGGGAACACGCAATAATTCTGCCTGACCTCCGGGGTGGTTTCCGTAACGTTCGGTGAATCCAAAATATCCACCTGTATGAATATCCGGATTGCCATTGGAATTATCGCACTGGCTCTCCATGTCATGATTGCAATAGAAGCATTCACCACAAGCGATGTTAAAAGGCAGGACCACACGGTCCCCCTTCTTCACACGTGTCACTTCTGGACCTACTTCTTCTACAATGCCCATCGGTTCATGACCGATAACGTAATCTTTGGCAGCAGGCAAGGCTCCCTGATAAATATGCAGATCCGATCCACATATAGCTGTGGAAGTAATACGAACGATAATGTCATCCTTCTGTTGCAGTTTGGGATCTTCAACCTCTTTGACTTGAATGTCCTTGATTCCCTGAAACGTAACGGCTCTCATCTTTCATATTCCTCCTTATATAGTGGGATTCTCTGACAATTACCCCATTTCAGCTTAAATGATAGATATACATACTAAATTAAACGACAGGCCATTTTACTTTACGCAAGGCATTGAGCAACTCAGGCGGCGCATTCAGATTGTCACGGACCAGATCCTGCGGGGTTAACGCCATCCACTGATTCAGCGATACATCCTCGAATCGATCACTTCGGAATATCTCCAAAAACCATAAAGTGTCTGTGCCGGTATTTTGTATATAGTGTCCCATTGCGACAGGAACATATCCGACATCTCCAGCCCGATAGTCAAATGTGCGAGCAATGCCATTGCCTCCAAAGACAGTCATTCTCCCTTGTCCTGTCAGATAGTATTGCCATTCATCTGCATTGGGATGCCAGTGCAGTTCACGCATGGCGCCAGGTCGGATCTCAACGAGTGCGGCTGCAACGGTAGTTGAGATGGGGAAGTTGGTGGAGTCGACAATCCGGACGCTTCCGCCGGGGGTAATGAGTGGTTCCTGGGCCAGCAATCGGTGTTTGAATGTGAGAGGAACGGTACCATATGGCGACTGAACTTCTTGGCTCTCGATGGAACCCGGGACGGTATCTTGGAAAATGTAGACCTGTTCCTTCGGCATTGACTGAAAAGCGGATTCGGGCACGCCGAAATTGACAGACAATACCTCTGGTGGGGTATGGGCAAACCAATCGGATATGGATAACGTATTCAGATCGGAGAAGGACCCGTCATCAAACACAAGCAGAAATTCACAACCATCCTCCAGTCCCTGAATGGAATGGGGTAGACCCTTGGGGAAAAACCAGAGATCGCCAGGCCCGACATCCGCAATAAAATTACGTCCGTTCTGATCTACCGAAGTGATTCTTGCCGTTCCCCAGATCATATAGGCCCACTCGGATTGCTGATGCCAGTGCAATTCCCTTACACCTCCCGGTGTCAGGCTCATGTTCACACCTGCCAGTGTAGTGGCAATAGGGAGATCCCGTACGGTGATTTCACGTGACCAACCCCCATGGTTCAATTGCATATGGGTATCGGAAAAAGACATTCTCAGATTGGGCAATAACCCGTTATCGGTTGCCGGAGGTACCAGCATATCGGGGTTTTGTATATCTCTCATGACGTCTCTGGGTCCCAGATCAGGTCCACCAGCGCCATCACTGCGAATGGGTTGCGGGATAATAAATGATTTTTCGTTAGGTTGCTGTCCTTTAGTCATTGAGTGATCCCTCCAGATTCAATAACATGTCACACGCGACATTGTATCGTTATGTTTACACCTATGAATCAGGGCCTGGATAATATGAGGGACAAACGACAAAAAAAGACGTGACCGCATGCGGTCACGTCTTTATACGGATGTGAGAAAGTCGAACAATCCATGAATCCGGTTATCGAATCAAATGAAGGCAGAATTCCAGATCGGATTGCAGATGCTCTTTCATCAGTCGTTCGGCAGTCTGCCCGTCATGTGCCTTGATCGCTTCACAGATCTGATGATGCTCTTCAATGAGGAAGGGGCGCTGATAATACACAACCGTCTGACGGAATAGATAAATGACGGATTGCATTTTGTCGAAGAGATCAATCATCAATGCGTTATTACTCGCGCGCATGATGATTTCGTGAAACTCTTTATTGGCTTCCATAATCTCTTCTTTGCTTCCGGTATGTCCCACTTGAACGCAATGCTCAAGAGCCGCCACTTCCTGGGCGGATAAGAAGGCAGCTGCAGATTGAGCCGCATGTCCCTCCAGTAACTTCCGTAATTCAAACGTATTTCTTAGATCGGTCTCGGTTAGCTTGACGACCCGTTTGTTCACGACTAATCCTTCCTGTTCCAGGCGGCGGATGGATTCTCGGATCGGAGTCCGGCTGACATTCAGATCGGTCGCCAGCTTCTCTTCCACAAGTTTGGTTCCCGGAGAAAGGGTGCCTTGCAAAATCATGTCCCGCAGAACTTCATAGGCCTGCTGATAAGCTGGACGGGACTTGTCCGTACTTGGTTGCATTGTATTTCACCTCTCCCTTTACTTTAGCGAAAAAGAAGGCAATAAACAACAAGATTAAAAACCGAATTTTAATTTTCGGATACATAAATAATAAAATTGTATACAAAAATTAAAATGTTGTGTACAATAACGAATGTGAACAGGAATGATAGCGATTACAAGAGTGAAAATCGAAGAATTTAGGCTGGAGGGATTGCAAGATGAAGAAACGAATTGGATTTATTGGACTCGGTATTATGGGACGTCCTATGTCATTGAACCTGATCCGGGCGGGATATGATGTAAGCGTATACGATATTAATCAAACAGCTGTGATGTCATTGGCTGATGCGGGAGCGCGAGGCGCAGCATCTCCGAAAGAGGTGGCTGAGCATAGTGATGTCATCTTCACGATGCTGCCCAACTCAGAGCATGTCCGCACCGTTATAACGGGCGAACAAGGTGTGCTGGCAGGAGCCAATACGGGGAGTATCATTATCGACATGAGCTCGATCTCACCGGTCGTTTCCAAAGAGCTGGCTCAGCTTGTATCCAAATCAGGCTTGCATATGTTGGATGCGCCTGTAAGTGGTGGGGAACCCAAAGCTATAGATGGTACACTCGCCATCATGGTGGGTGGCAATGAAATGATTTTCGAATCTGTGAAAGAGGTTCTGCAAGTGGTCGGACAGGATGTAACGCGAGTGGGGGATAATGGTTCAGGTGCAACAGCCAAGCTGGCGAATCAGATTATCGTGAACCTGAATATTGCCGCCATGTCCGAAGCGCTTGTATTTGCAGCCAAGGCTGGCATTGATGTAGAGAAGATGTATCAGGCAATCCGTAGTGGCCTTGCTGGAAGTGCGGTACTGGATGCAAAAGTTCCACTCATTCTGGATCGTAACTTTGTCGCTGGGGGACGCATTGATATTAATCTCAAAGACATGACCAATGTGATGGAAACGGCGCATGATATCGGTGTTCCTTTACCGCTCAGCAGTCAGTTGCTGGAGATTTTCCATGCACTGAAGATTGATGGTAAAGCCGCAGATGACCATGGCGGAATCGTTCAGTATTTTGAGAAACTCGCAGGTGTAGAAGTGAATCGGGTCTAATAAAAAATTAAAAAAAGAAAAAAGAATGTTAATAGATATAGATATGAGGTGGAGAGACATGACCTATCAGACGTTATCGGATATCCCCGCAGCTCTTCGGACGGACAACTCTTCTGAAGGAGTGCGAGGACAGATTAGGCAATTGCAGGATGCGAGGGCTCGCAAAATTATCGTGCTGGATGATGACCCAACCGGTGTACAGACGGTTCATGATATTGATGTGTTGACACAGTGGGACAAGCCACTGTTGCAGGAGGCGTTTCGATCCTCTGAATCGTTATTCTATATTCTGACCAATACACGAGGGCTGGATGCAGATACAGCGGAACGTATTAATCGGGAGATTGCCCGCAATGTGCAAGAGGTTGCAGCAGAGGAAGGAACGAGTTTCACCTTTGTGAGTCGTAGTGACTCCATGCTACGTGGTTATTATCCGCTGGAGACGGATGTGCTAGCCGAAGAAGTGGCGCGTGTCAGCGGACGTGCATATGACGGACAACTGATCATTCCGGCCTTTTTCGAGGCAGGACGGGTTACGATAGGCAACACGCATTATATGGTTGAGGGCGAACAGTTGATTCCAGTTCATGAGACGGAATTTGCCAAGGATAAAGTATTTGGGTATGAGCATGGAGATCTGCCATCGTGGGTAGAGGAGAAGACTTCAGGCCGTATTAAGGCTAGTCGCTGTCTTACCATTTCACTGGAGGAAATCCGTCAAGGAGTCGATGTAGTCAAAGTGATTTTGCTGAAAGCCGAAGACAATGTACCGATTATCGTGAATGCGCTCTCTTATGCAGATATGGATGTACTTTCTCTGGCTTTGCTGCAAGCAGAGGATGAGGGGAAAGCTTATATTTTCCGGACGGCGGCCTCCTTTGTCAAATCGTATGCAGGCATCTCGGATCAGGCATTTCTGCCGAAAGAGCAGCTGATCGCAAGCGGACAGGAACAACATGGCGGAATCGTTGTTGTTGGTTCCTATGTGCAGAAGACGACTCGTCAACTGGAACAACTGCTTACGTTTCCGGGCATCATCAGTCTGGAGATCGATGTGGAGCGTGTATTAACGCCGGATGGATATACGGAAGAAATTCGACGTGTGATTGGTGAAGCGAACAGACAGCTTGCGGAGGGCAACAATGTTGTTGTATACAGCAGCCGTAAGCTCATCACCGTAGAAGGACATGAGGGCAATTTCAAGATCAGTCAGACGGTATCATCCGCGTTGGTCGAGATTGTGCAATCTCTTGAAGTCGTACCGAAGTTCATTATTGCCAAAGGTGGCATTACATCCAGTGATGTGGCAACAAAAGGTCTGGGCATACGCAAAGCAAGGGTGCTCGGTCAAGTGGCTGCGGGCATTCCGGTATGGTTGACAGGGGAAGAAGCCAAATTCAGTGGTATCCCATATATCGTGTTTCCAGGGAATGTTGGCGGGGAACGTGCGCTACTGGAGACGGTAGAGAAGATCGAAGCTTAAGCTTAATACGAAGGTGCGCAGTGTTCAGGTCGTTTGGGCCAGTGTAATTCTGCGTGCTGACACAACATAACAACTTGGGGGAGGCTATTCGGATGTATTCCGTATTCGGTCTTAGTCATGATGCAAGTCTGCTGCTCTACGCACTGATATCCATTCTTGGATTGATTCTGTTAATTGCCAAATTTAAAATGAATCCATTTGTTGCCCTAATCGTGGGCGCTGTCTTTATGGGATTGATCTCGGGTATGCCGTTCACGGATATCGTGAAATCCTATCAGGAAGGTGTTGCAAGCGTTCTCGGATTCATCGCGATTGTTCTGGGACTTGGAACGATGCTCGGGAAACTCATGGCCGAGTCTGGTGGGGCCGAACGAATAGCCCAGACACTCGTTCGTGTCTTCGGTGAGAAGAACGTACACTGGGCGATGATGGTTGTTGCGCTGATCTGTGGTATTCCGGTATTTATCCAGGTTGGAATCGTGCTACTCTTCCCGCTGGTATTTGTTATTGCGAAGCATACAGGGACGTCGCTAATCAAAATCGGACTTTCACTTGTCGCGGGTCTTGCCGTGGTACACAGTCTGATTCCGCCTCATCCGGCGGCGATGCTCGCGGTAGGAATATTCAATGCCGATGTTGGTAAAACAATATTCCTGGCTCTGATTGTATCCCTTCCAGCCGCAGCAATTGCAGGTCCGCTCTATGGAACATGGATTTCCAAGCGGATCAAAGTCGAGACTTCAAGTGAGCTAATGGAACAGTTCACTGAGACCAAAGATCGGGAACTGCCTGGTTTCGGCATCACCCTCTTTACGATCTTGCTTCCGGTGATTCTGATGTTGCTCGCTACGATTGTGGATCTGATTTTACCAGAGACAAACGGATTCCGTCAGGTCGTTGATTTCATCGGTAGTCCGATTATTGCACTGCTGCTCGCTTTGCTCTTTTCCTTTTATTCTTTTGGATATGCACGTGGTTTCAGCAAACAGCAGATATTGAAATATACAAATGATTGCTTGGGCCCAGTTGCTTCCATTATCTTGCTGATCGGTGCAGGAGGCGGATTCAACCGTATCCTGACAGACAGCGGTGTAGGTGACGCGATAGCGGGTTTTGCCCAAAGTGCGCATCTGTCGCCACTCGTGCTGGCCTTTGTTATTGCCGGATTGATTCGTGCGGCGGTAGGTTCAGCTACGGTTGCTATGACAACAGCGGCGGGCATTGTGGCTCCAATCGCTATGACGATGCCGGGGGTAAGTCCGGAGTTGCTGGTGCTCGCAACGGGAGCAGGTTCAATTATTTTGTCCCATGTGAATGATTCGGGATTCTGGATTGTCAAAGAGTATTTGAATCTGTCTGTGCCGCAGACACTTAAGACATGGACGGTCATGGAGACCATTCTCGGATTTGCCGCCTTTGGCATGGTGTTATTGTTGAGTGTCTTTATCTAACAAGGAAAAAAACCATAAAGCCTATAACAAAAAAACACGCCGCTATGGCGTGTTTTTTTGTTATGTTTACTGCTTACGGGCCATCATGGTTAAGATGGGGTGATTGTAGTCTTTCCAGACTGCGTTGTACGAAAACGCTGTTCATAAATCTCGTTTACCCGGTTCAAAACAGCAGGGCCTTGCTCTGTGAAACGAAGCACTGTCGCTTTATTTTTAACCAGGAACGCACCGGATTCGAGTCCGGTTGGGGATAAGGCCGCATTGTAGAGCAACGAAGCGCCATGGCTTGGATGAGGAAAGAACCATTTCATGATAGGTTTGATATAGAAGGGCAGGCCGGATGTTTTGTTGCCCCTTAGCGTGTTATTTCCACCGGGATCTACGCTTAGTAATTGTATGCCATACGCACTGGCAGACTTGGCAGCCTCGCGTGTCCATAGGGATAAGCCGAGCTTCGAGGTGGCATAAGGACCAAACAGCTTTTTGAATTCGGCTGGACGTTCCAGGATGTTCAGATCAAATTGTCTGACCATATTGAACGAGGTGGTGGAAGTATTAATAACTGTTTTCATCTGTCCTTTGAGTAATAGCTCAACTAATTCCATGTAGATGATGTAAGGGACTACCGTCTGAAGTTCAAAGTGCAGTTCATGCCCCTGATCAGAGAAACGAAGTTCGGCAGCGCTGCCCCCCGCATTGTTAAACAAAACATCGATCGAATCGGTATCGGATTTAATCTGATCTAGTGCAGTTCTCAGACTGTCATAGTTGGTCAGGTTAGCCTGAACCCAACGGAGCTGGCCTGAACGTAAGGCGTTCTGAATATCGGTATCCTCGGATGGGAAAGCAGAACGGTTGAGACCGATTACCTGCCATCCTTCAGCCAGTAACTTGCGTGTCAGTTCAAGACCAATTCCTGACGTTGATCCTGTGATGAGAGCTGTGCGAAGCTGATTTTGTATATTCATATATACCTCCAGATAGAATGGGATTACAGAACGAATCTGTATGCTGCGCTCATTCTATAACTTGGAGTCGACTCCAAGTCAAGGGGTGTTGGGATGGAATGGATCATGCTTGACTTGGAGTCAGCTCCAAGTTGTAATATGGAGAGAAATGAATGTGGAGGAGGCCCATATGATGAGTGAGAATGAAGTGTTCTCCATTAAAGAAACGTCAGAACAGGCCGGATTATCAGAAGATACAATTCGTTATTATGAGAAGATTGGGCTGCTTCCCCGAGCGGAACGCAAGGCCAATCGCCATCGGGTATATCGCTCGGAGGATATCCATACGATGAAGTTGATCACTTGCCTGAAAAAAACAGGAATGTCTCTGGAGGAAATGAAGCCTTATTTACAAATGTCCATGGATTCCGATCTCGCCGATTTCCCGGATGAACGGGAGATGCTGGTGAATCACCGGAAGAAAGTTGAAGCACAGATTGCTTCGCTACAGCAGGTGGTTGATTTTATCGACGAGAAGTTGGAGAAACGAAGTATGTATCCTGATGAATGTCCTATTACCGGGGAGAACCAGATGTCTGTTTTTGAAAAACAGAGCCTATTCTCTTGATGGCACTGCTACCTATTTGAATCCGAAAACCCACGTCATGATGACGCGGGTCTTTTTGCTGTTTCTAGTATTTAATATCGAGTGTATGACGAAGTCGTTTGATATCGCTTTTGGGAGGGAGACCATACATGCGGGCATACTCCCGGCTGAATTGAGACGGACTTTCATAGCCAACCTGGAACGCAGCATTGGCGGCATCGGTTGAACCTGCAAGCAGCATTCGCCGGGCTTCATGCAATCGAATTTGTTTCTGGAATTGCAAAGGGCTCATGGCGGTAATCGCTTTGAAATGATGATGTAATGAGGAAGAACTCATGTTGATCATGGCAGCAAGTTGCTCAATCCGAAGTGGCTTAGCGTAATCGGATTGGATGACTTCGATCACCTCGGCGATGTGCTGTGCATGACTGTCCTGAATAGCAAACTGCTTGATGGAATGTCCGTGTTCATCCTGAATAATACGATATAGAATTTCGCGGATAAACAGAGGGGCAAGGACAGGAATGTCTTCAGGTGTATCCAGCAGCCGAACCAATCGGATCACGGCTTCAAGAAGGGAAGGTTTGGTTGAGCTAACAAACAATCCTCTTTGTGTTGAATGGTCAGGTTTGGGTTGAGCAGAAGGGGTATCGTGAATCAGATCGAAAATCTGCCCTGAATCAAAATCCAGTCGAATACATAGATAGGGATGTTCGGTTGTAGCCTGTACAACCTGCCCTGAAATAGGCAAGTTTACGGAAGCTACCAAATATTGTGACAGGTTGTAGGTGTAGCTCTCTCGGCCGAGTATAACTAATTTGGAACCTTGGGCGACAATGCAGAGGGAAGGCTGATAAACGGAATATATGGGTTGTGAGATCTCGGAGGCACGGATTAAGGCAAGGGATGGAATTGCTGTTGGATGTATCCCGTCACTTGGGGTGAAATGCTCAATAAGCTGAGCCAATTGTTGCTGCTCCGTGATGCTCGTATCCGCTTCATTTGTTTTGATAAGCATGAATTACAGCCCCCTTGTAAACCACGATTACTATTATTTTAAAATGCTCTGGAGGAATAGGCAAGAATACTGCGGGATTTTTCTATCGTACAACGGTTGATCCTTTACATAATGGAGAGAAGCCACGGAATCTTTTGAAGCAGAAAGGAGTGAGAGACAATGGAGCGCAATTCAATGGGCGACCAACAAGAACCAAAACACCCGTATGTGGGGATGTGGGTCACGAAGGATGGATATATCAGACATGAACTTCTTCCTTGCGGTAGATATGATGAAGCGAGAGGAGATCGGCAAAGTGCATATCAGGGTCGCTATGTTGTTCATGGGAAACATATAGAGTACGTGGATGATACGGGATTTACAGCGGATGGAGACTTCAGGGACGGCGTTTTGTACCATGCAGGCATGGTTTTGTATAGAGAAAATGTACAATAACAACTAAATAAGGAGCGATTAAAATATGTCCAATGTAAAAGGGAAAGTGGTTGTCATTACCGGTGCGAGTAGTGGAATTGGCGAGTCAACAGCTCGATTGCTTGCACAGCATGGAGCACATGTAGTTATTGGAGCTAGACGTATGGAACGTTTGGAGGCATTGGCCTCCTCCATTCGTTTGGAGGGCGGATCGGTGGAGTATCATTCGCTGGATGTTACCAGATTGGAAGAGATGCAAACCATCGTTGACCTCGCTCAAACTCGCTATGGACGTATCGATGTTATTTTAAATAACGCTGGAGTTATGCCGCTATCTCCCCTTGAATCGTTAAAAGTAGATGAGTGGAATCGCATGATAGATGTTAACATTCGTGGGGTTCTGCATGGCATTGCAGCTGGACTACCCGTCATGAAAAAGCAGGGTTTCGGCCAGTTTATTAATATCGCCTCTATTGGAGCCTATGCCGTGTCACCAACGGCAGCGGTGTATTGTGCAACCAAATACGCGGTCCGCGCCATCTCGGAGGGGTTGCGACAGGAAGTAGGCGGAGATATCCGTGTAACCCTTGTATCACCGGGCGTGACGGAATCGGAACTCGCGGATACGATCTCTGATGAAGAAGCACGTGATCTCATGAAAGAGTATCGGCGCATATCGATTCCCGCCTCGGCGATTGCGCAAAGTATATTGTTCGCCATTAGCCAGCCGGCAGAGGTGGACGTAAATGAGATTGTAGTGAGACCGACAGCAAGCATGGCTTAAGTTCGGATCCTCTTTTGGTATATAATAGATTCAATTGATACGAAAAGAGGAATAGTGCAGTGACATTACAACAACTAAAATATGTGATCGAAGTTGCCACGCGCGGTTCCATGAATGAAGCAGCCAAAAGGTTGTTTATCTCGCAACCCAGCCTTTCGAATGCCATTCGGGATCTGGAGCAGGAGTTGCGAATTACTATTTTTGAACGTACCAATAAGGGAATATCTCTGTCTAAAGAAGGCGTTGAGTTTCTGAGTTATGCACGTCAGGTGGTAGAACAAGCTGAATTGCTGGAGAATCGTTATCTGAACGCCAAGCCATCCCCGCAGCACTTCTCTGTATCGACGCAGCATTATGCGTTTGCAGTGAATGCCTTTGTTCGTCTGGTACAGCAGTATGGTCAGGATGAATACGAGTTGGCGCTCCGGGAGACAAAGACCTACGAGATTATTCAGGACGTGAAAAGCCTGCGCAGTGAAATTGGCATCCTGTATTTGAATGAGTTCAATGCCAAGGTGATTAACAAATTGTTAAAAGATGCGGGATTGGTTTTCACGAGTTTGTTCACAGCCAAGCCCCATATCTTTATCAGTGTGAAGAACCCGCTGGCGAAGCAAGAGTCGGTTGCAATCGAGCAACTGCAGGATTATCCGTACTTGTCATTTGATCAGGGAGAGTACAATTCCTTTCACTTTTCCGAAGAGATCCTAAGTACGTTATCTCACCCCAAAAGCATACAGGTCAATGACCGCGCAACATTGTTTAACCTGTTGATTGGTCTGAATGGTTATACGATCTCTACCGGTGTACTTAGCGCTGATCTGAACGGAGACGAGATCATTCCTGTACCGCTGGAATGTGAGGAATCCATTAATGTAGGATGGATAAGCCACAAGAGCACTTCTCTCTCTAATCTGGGTGTAGCATATGTCCAGGCTCTGCATGAGGCCATAGGGTCTTAGAAGTGTTAAATGGTTCATCAAAAGGCCGTTTCCGAATGAGTCGGAACGGTTTTTTGTTGTACTATGATCTTTAAAGTATAGGGTGGTATGTTGTCATCCCGTGTAATAGAATGAAGGTATATGTCGAATGTGTGCAATAGATTGAAGGGAGAACGGTTAGTGAGAGTTCTGTATCGGAATAAAAGTGAACAGCATGAGCTGACGGTATATGATACCAAAAAGCTTTATGGAGAGAAGGGCCAGTTTCGTGTATTAGAATTCTCCAACGCAGCTGTGCAGGGAGCCATGGATCTGGATGAGCCTAACCGGATGGTGTTGGAGTATCCGAGAGCGATAGTGCATCTAATGGAACGGAATGATCCTGAGTTTGATACCGTATTTGTGGTGGGACATGGTATTGGCACATTGCCAACCTACTTGTCTCATCGTCAGGTAAAGGTGGCTGAGCTTGACGCAGAGGTCGTGGAGTTGAGCCGGACCTTTTTTGGATATGAGGGAAGTCCTGTGCTCATTGGGGATGGTCGTGAATTATTGGGCCAGGAACCTGCTGCGTCATATGATTATATTATTATTGATGCCTTTACGGCAACGGGTACACCCGAGCAGTTTATATCCAGTGATTTTTTTGCCATGGTCAAGGACAAGCTGGACTCGAACGGAGCTGTGATCCTTAATGTGTTCGGGCGTGCGGGCAATGATCGGCTTGTCAATGCGATCTATACGACACTTCAGGCACAGTTTGCCTATACACGTGCATTCGCATTACCTACAGAAACAGCGGATGAAGTTCAAAATCGCATTTTAATGGGTAGTCATCACCCGATCGAATTTCAGGTTCGTCAGATGGCAGGGTTTGTTGAACAAGAGCCAGAAGAAGGATATATCATTGTCGATTAGGGCGATTCTGAACAGTGATTCTTCCAGGGAAAGTAAAATGTCATTAAATCGTCAATCTTACGATGTAATTGTTAAGATTTCTCAGTCTCTTTATTTGATCTTAACAACTTTCGTATAAGATAGAAGGAATATGCTTTTTCATGAAAATCCGGGGGAAGTAAACGATGATTGCACAGATCAAGAGATCTAGAAGATTACGAAGAAAAATAAAAAACATCAAGAAGATCAGCCTCACGGCTTTACTCGGCGGGTTGGTCACTATTTCAGTTATAATGACATTGACCCTCATGGTCATCTCATCTTATACATCTCAGAAACAGTCACTCATTGATAACACCCTGTCCTTAAACTATGCCAGCGCTGTGCAAATGAGCCAAACGCTGGATTCGCTTTTTTATTCCATGCAGGAGAGCTTGAAATATGCAGCCACATATTTCACGGATATGGATAACTCCAATACAAAAGAGTTGAATTCCACATTGGATTTGGTTCGCAATAGCAGTAATTTTTTCAATTCCGTTTCTTTGGTAGATAAAGCGGGAGTAGTTAGGTCTACCTCACCTTACTCACAGGCTAGCGTAGGTCACCATGTTAGTTCCAATGCAGCAAAAGAAGCGGTTAGCTTGAGGACTTCGTATATCTCCGAAGCGTACCAGACACCCAGAACCAAACGCAGAATTGTATTTGTCAGTGAACCGATCTTTGATTCGGCAGGGGAGTATCAAGGAACAATCGGTGGAAATATCTTTTTACAGGAAAATAATATATTGAGTCTGTCTTTTGGCAGTCAGCTCAAGACAAGTAATGGTTCCTACTTTTTTATTGTGGATAAGAAGGGCACATTGTTATTTCACCCAAACACCAACCGAATTGGTGAAAATGTCAGTAAAAATGAAGTGGTTCAAAAGCTGCTAGTAAACAAGCACGGTAAAGAACAATACAAAAACCTGGCAGGTGTGGATTCGCTTGCAGGTTATTACAAAGTTCCATCAACAGATTGGGGCGTCGTAATCGTGTCTCCAACCCAAACGGTGTACGATCAGTTGAATCATCATATCCGTATGTTGTTACTGTACACCTCAGTGCCTTTCCTGATCCTGACCCTTATTGTGGTTCGGGTTGCACGCAAGCTGGCCAGTCCTTTTGCTATGCTGGCTGATTTGGTGAATCAGGTCGATAAGGGACAAGTAGAACTGCCTGTGATGAAACCTCACTGGAATAGAGAGGCAGACCTTCTAACAAGAGCAGTTGTTGGCGCATTGGCGAACTTTAGGAAACAGACAAACCAACTTGTCTATGATGCCAGAACAGATGTTTTAACAGGCATGAACAATCGGAGAATCTTCGAAGAAGTCATTCAGGAATGGATTCAGGATGAGTTGCCGTTCTCCATTATTGTTCTGGATATCGACCGCTTCAAGTCCATTAATGATACATTCGGGCATCATGCTGGGGATGAAGTATTAAAACACATTGCCAATATCATTCAATTGTCTGTTCGACCAGAAGATGTCTGCGCCCGGTTTGGTGGAGAGGAATTTGTAGTCTTGTTAAGAAATTCCGAGTCTAACGTCGCTTTTGAGATTGCTGAACGTATCCGAATAACGGTCGAAGAAAGCATATTGCCTATAGATCGTTCCGTCACCATCTCGGCTGGAATTGCTGAATATCCCAAGCACTCCACAACATCCACAGAACTGTTTCACTTGGCGGATAATGCACTGTATCAAGCGAAGGAAGAGGGACGTAACCGTACGGTTACGATCCAATCGGTTATTAAATAAGCAAGTAAATAAGCAAGCAAAGAAGCTGTTCCCTAAAAACTAGGGACAGCTTCTTTTGTGTACTATACCTCTTGTGAGGATCTGGCCAGAACCTCATTTGTATAGGTTTCTCCCCAATCTCGCATGCTGAAGATAATCGGCCGTAACGTTTCACCAAATGGTGTGAGGGAATACTCCACTTTAGGTGGGATCTGGGGGTATATTTCACGATGAACAATTCCGCTGCCTTCCAACTCTCGAAGTTGCAGGGTGAGCATACGCTGGGTGATGTCAGGAAACAATTTTCGGATCTCGTTAAATCTCAAAGGACCGGAGAATAAATGATACAAAATGGCACCTTTCCATTTGCCTCCGATCACACTGAGGGTAACTTCCACGGAACAGCCGTATGGCGCGGGACATAGCTTGGTCGCGTCCTTTTTCATTATAAGTACACCTCCACTTTCCGGTGATTTTCTATAGTATCTATTTGGGTGGTTATATTACATAACGTACGTATAGTTCATGAAAGAGCATATCACTTATGATGCGGATTATAAACCCTAATTATAGTCGAAGGCAGATGTGTTGATGTCTATAAGATAAAAAAAGAGCCCGGGTTGGTCATAGCCCCGTCAAGTAGACAATAAAAAAAGAGAAACTCCATTAAGCGGCGACTTTTTCCCGGAATTCAATTGGGGAGAGGTCGCCGAGTTTGTTTTGGAAACGGTCCTTGTTGTAAAACAACATATACTCTGTAATTTGGTTCCTTGCTTGTTCCAGATTCTGAGGCTTCTCCAAATATAACTTCTCCGTCTTTAAGTGGGAGAAGAACGACTCAATACATGCATTGTCATAGCAGTTCCCACGCCGAGAATGGCTTCCTGTTAGCTTCTTCTCTTCAAGCAATTTGGCATAGCTCTGTGTTGTATACTGGAATCCCTGGTCGGAATGGAGTAAGGCCGGTCCACATTTCAGTTTCTTTACCGTTTCCATCACAAGTTTTAAGTCATTTCGCTCGGAGAGTTCCCAAGCTACAATCTCGTTGTTGTATAGATCCATCACAACCGAGAGATAAGCAAAATCATGCCCGATCCGGACATATGTAATATCCGTCACGAGTTTCTGCACAGGAGCTACCGCCGAGAATTCCCGATTTAAGACATTACGGAATAGAACTGACGGTTTCCGGCCAGCAAATGGACGTTTCTTGCGAATCACGGAACGAATCTGGAGTTCTCTCATTAAGCGGCGTACCTTTTTGTGATTCACCACGAGGCCTTCCTTTCCTAACGCGGTTCGCATACGTTTGTAGCCGAAATAAGGACGAAGCCGGTGAATGCCTAAAATATGTGCTTTTAGATCCGTATCCCGATCTGCTCGTTTCTCTCGGAGGACGATATTCTTCTTCCATTTGTAGTAACCTGCACGAGAAATTTCAGCAATTTTACACAACCAAACCACAGGTGCCCACTTACTTATTTCTCGAACGGACTGGCACCGGGCTTCGAAATCCAGCTTCCCTCTCCGTGCAAATTCGGATTGAGCTTTTTTAGATATTCTACCTGCGCTTTCAGATAAGCATTTTCTTCTTCTGCACTGCTAAAATGCTTCTTCGTCCAACGTCCTCGATAATCCTCAAAACTCTCTCCATTTTGGCTTTTACGTACCCAAGTAATAATCTGGCTCTCACTCTTAATACCAAACTTCTCCATGATCCGACTGTATGTCCAACCTTCTTCCAATCGCAGACGAACAGCCTCTTTCTTCGTTTCTTCACTATATTGATTAAAAGTTTGGCCCTTTTTCGCTGGCATAGCAAAAATCCCCTCCGGTTTTCAGTGTTGAGTTCATTTTAACATGATCTCTTTTTTTCACTGTCTACCTTGAGGGGATAATACCAGGTTTCAGGCTCTTCGCTGGATGTATAAAATATGATGATGAGCGTATATACGCTACTTCAGTGACGATAGAATGGAGTCACATAGAGCCATCGTTGCAATATTATCCTTGGCACTGGAATGTGGGACAGTCTGATTCTGGCAACACGTGATGAAGTGCGCCATTTCACCAACAAACCCGCGTAGATAAAGGTCACGATAAGCTCCTGACATGGGAGAGCCGGAAGGTGTATATACAGTATCTTGCTCCTCGAGAGATTTCCAGGGAAGGCTGGTCGAGCTTCGGGATTGATGAACAGTAAGTGTGTTGATCTCTTCAGCTGACGCAAATCCGTTGTCAAAGGTGACGAGTACACTTTCACTCTCCCGTGACCAAGCACTCATGCCGGTAAAATAAGCGCTGCCTACTACGTTATTCTCAAATACAAGGGAAATGCTTTGATTAATGTGTTCCCCGTCCTTCACGGTTGTGCCTGTAACTCGTATTACTTCTCCGAATAAGTAACGCATCAGATCGACCATATGAATGGCAGCGAGCTTCATGAACTGTTCCTCATCCTTGCAAAATGGGGTACTGTCTACAGCGAATTTCATCTGGAATGAACGTACCTTACCTAGCGAACCACTATCAATGATCTCCCTCAGCTTCATGTATACGGGGGCATAACGTTTCATAAAACCGACCATGACAACGACGCCAGCCTGCTCGGCAGCTTCTGCTACAGTGGCGGCTTCCGCTGCGTTCCATCCGAGCGGCTTATCCACGTATACATTCTTGCCAGCCCGAATGCATTCGAGAACAAGAGCGGTCTGATCTACAGGCTGGGCGACCACAACGACTCCGTCACAGATTTCCTGCTGCAACATAAGCTGAGCGTTATCATACGCTTGTCCGTTGCTGCCAAATCGCAGCAGAGCTGCTTCAGAGCGTTCCATACTGCGTGTGGCAATGGCCTGGATCTGCGCTCCGGCTTCAACAACAGAAGGGTAAATATTCGTGGATGCATGAAACCCGGCACCGATAAAGCACAGATGGGTTGTTTTCAAGGTGGATCTCTCCTTCATTTTTGCATTCTTATGGATGGTATATTTGTTGTTTAATGCTACGATAGGGTGTTTGAAGTTGAGAAAAAAGGACATATGTCCTATTCTTGAATGAGGAAAAAAAGAAGTTGCATTTTTATTTTGGAGCATGTATACTCTGAATTACGGTAAAACAAGGAATTGTTTCACCGGAACGCTTTTCATCGATGGATGAGGAGATACATATTATGCGGTCGTGGCGGAATTGGCAGACGCGCACGGTTCAGGTCCGTGTGGGCTAACCCCCGTGGAGGTTCGAGTCCTCTCGACCGCATCTAACAAAAAAAGGTTCGTGAGTTGCTCTAGGGCAATTCACGAACCTTTTTTTATTTTGTGGATCATTCGTGTGAAGCCTACATTTTGCTACCAGCATGCTAATGCTAATGTTGCCGCTGGCGCAGAATGACTGCCGTGATGATCCCGGCAATGGCTCCTGCAATACCAAATAGCGTTACACTGGCAACCACTTCAACCGACTGGAGACGAAACAAAAAAGCGATACCGCTGCCAAAAGTGGTTCCAGCGAGAAATCCGAGCGAAATTCCTAATTCTTTCGTTAATTTCATTGCTTCACCTACTTGGAAATGTGAGATATGGATTTGCAAATATTGGGTACAGGCAGTAAAGTGTGATCAGGAAAATCATCACATTTTATTTCCTTTTTTATCTTGTGGTTTTAACCCGTTAATTATGCATGATATCTCATATGGGAGGGTAAGAGCGAATGAATATGAACGAACGAATTGCAGCATGGAATGAGGAAGCACAGCAGTGTGCTTGCGGTCATCAACACCGAGTGGTGGATATGCTGATACATCTGGAAGCTGGGGCCATTCAGAGGTTACCGGGTTATTTGTCTGAGCAAGGATATCGTCAAGTGACGGTTGTTTATGATCGACATACGTTTCGGGCCGCCGGATCTGATGTGCTGAGTAGTATTCGCGAAGCGGGAATGCATGTGGATGAGATCGCTCTACCGGAGAATCGCACGGGGGATATCATTGCGGATGAAGCAACTATTGTGCAGGTTATGTTGGGTGTGAGACTCGAAAGTCAGGCTGTAATTGCGGTGGGTTCAGGTACCATTCATGATCTGGTGAGATTTGTTTGTTCCAAAATGAATAAGCCCTTTCTGTCGATACCGACAGCGGCTTCAGTAGATGGCTTTACCTCTGCTGGTGCACCCTTAATTGTAAGCGGAATCAAACAGACATTTCAGGCTGTTCCGCCTGAAGCCATTTTTGCCGATATGAATATCCTGGAGCAAGCTCCCCAAGTGATGACGGCTGCCGGATTCGGAGATATGCTTGGCAAATATACTTCCCTTGCAGATTGGATTGTTTCTCGTGATCTGGGCGGGGAACCGTTCTGTCCGGTTGCTTATCGGATGACAGAAGAAGCGCTGCATACCTGCATAGATCATGTACAAGCGATTGCGGAGGGGCGAGCAGAGGGAGTAGCTGTATTAATGGACGCATTAATTGTTTCCGGTATCTCCATGCTGATCATCGACCATTCCCGTCCGGCATCCGGAGGTGAGCATCATCTGTCCCATATTTTGGAGATGGATCTGATGCAAGCGGGAGAAAGACCGGTTCTGCATGGTGCCAAAGTTGGTGTAGCATGTGCATTGCTTACAGTGAAATATAAAGAACTTGCACAGACATCCGGCGAACCGGTGTTTGGGATATATGATCAATTGCCGGAGGCTTCTCAGCTCATCGCATGGTTGGAACAAGTAGGTGGACCTGTGACTACTGAGCAACTCGGTGTAACCCCTGAGATGGTGGAACATGCATTCAACACAGCGCATACGCTTCGTCCTCGATATACCGGATTGAGATATATCAATGAAGTGTTGAACACGAGTTTAGGATGACCTTTTAGAGAGAATGATCATGATGAAATGCTTTAACTTCGCTTGTAACGGGCTGTGATGGCTCTCCTTGGGAGCAAAAGGTGAAAAAGGGTAGGTTATCTGACATTTCTGATGGAGTAGCCAGAACAGTGCTTCAAATCCGAGAGACGAGGCATACATTTTATTTTAAAAAAGGCTCTGGCCTCCCTATGGGGAGATCAGAGCCTTTTGGCTGTTCGCTTATTTAGTTGTTGCGACGATCTTTCAAGATGACATCTGCGAACAAAATAGTTTTCGGGATACGGAAAAATTGCTCCGCTTGTTCCTGAAATGCAGCAGAAGGCAGTGTTCCCTGATGCAGCCATTTGCGGAAAGTGCCGGGATGAACCCCGATCCAGTGGCTGACATCTGTCACCGACAGATCATGGACCATACACAAGCCTGTCAAAATACGGTTACTAACCGGAGAACGGGTCACCGTACGCTTCATGAAGCGAGATGACTCGGGTTGACATATGACAGGGCTATTACGCACAACTTCTTCATTGAAGAGAATATGACGCGGGTAGCCGAGTAATTGGCAAGTCTTGTCCAAATTGGTACTGCCGGGTATCCGTCCTTCATATACCCACGCACTGACACTACGTGAAGAGATGGAGAGGTCTTCAGCAAGCTGGGACAACTTGATATCATTGGCCATCAGCACGGCAAGAAGAACACGATTGCGGATTTGACAGCGTGTCGGTTTTCGGAATCGTTTAACACGGACGCCTTTTCCCAAGTATTTACGGTTGATCAGAGACCACGCCTGGATGGAATGTTGTTCTGGTTGATTAGGCATATTTCCTCCGATTTTTTTTAACCAAATACTACAATAAACAACGGGGTACTTTCAAGTGCCGGGATTACCTGTTACAAATGCGTCAATGCGTCAATTCACGATAAAGAGGGAACTACGAACTAGACCATGCGCAATTCACATCCTAGTATATTCCTAGATTACAATGTTTCACTAAAAATGTGGGGAGAAATTGGACAGGAATAAAAATAATATAGTTCTAATTGCTTATTACTAGGTCTAAAGAACTTTTATCTGTTTTTTGTTGATATGATGCGGTTTATTTCCCTGAATTCCCCAAAATCATGTGATTTTCGTTCCCCTGTTGCGAAGAGGATGTGCACAAATCTGAAATGATAAATCCGCATGTTCAGCATGACATGTGACCTGTCAAATCTCTTACTTTTACATATATTGTATGATACTCAATTGTAAAGGAGAGGTGAGGAACGTGCATCTATCTGTGAATACCTTTGCTGTCATCTCGGGAGCATTTGTTACGTTTGCTTTTGGCGGATGGGATCAATTGCTGAGCCTGCTCGCGGTCGCGATGGCTGTGGATTATATAACAGGTTTGGCAGCGGCGGTAAGAACAGGTACCGGCTTGAATAGCAACATTGGATTCTGGGGGATTGCTCGCAAAGGGCTCATGCTGACGGTTGTTTTGCTTGCTCATCGAATTGATCTGATCATGGGAACCGATTTTATCAAAGGCGGAGCAATTTATTTCTATCTGGTGAATGAACTCATTTCGATTACCGAGAATTATGCCAAAATCGGTCTTCCATTGCCTGCAAAGCTCAGACAGGCCATTGCAGTGTTGAAGAAACAGGAGGATCAGGAGTATCTGACGAATCGTGAATGGTCCAAACCGCAGCAAACCCCGGACAACATCAAACAGCAGGCTGAAACAGGACAAACTTTGCAGGATGACTCCGCGAAACAGACGGAGGATGGATCGCAAAAGAAATCCGAATCGAAAGGAAACGGTTCGGATTAGTTTTTCTTAATCAAGAGAACGTTTCCAAGTATCCTTTCGTAATAGAGAACGTTATGATATATTTTGGATACATGAAAATTCATTCATTTCTACTATTATATTAAACGAGGTGTTTGCCCAGATGATAAAACATATTGTCCTGTTCAAGATGAAAGATCGCTCAGCAGAAAGTATTGAAGCTGCAGCCCAGGTGCTTCGCAATCTGGAAGGTAAAATTGATGTCCTGGTTTCACTTGAAATCGGGATTGATGTGCTTCGCTCGGAGAGATCGTTCGACATTTCACTCACGGCGGAGTTTGCGTCACTGGAGGATCTCCAGGCGTATCAGGTACACCCGCTTCATCAGGAAGTTATCAAGTACATGAACGAAGTCAGAGAACAGTCAATTGCAGTGGACTACGAAATCTGATCTATCATTCAAACTACGTTGAGATAAAGGGGACTCTGCATGAGCGATTTAAGAGACGTTATGGAATTTCTATATATTTTTGTTGTGTTTCTAATCGCTTGTCCTGTGATGATATTCTGGCTTAAGCGAAGAGGGAAACGGAACCGATAACTCACTGAACGGGAAGTGAACGAATGTATTATGTGAACAGAGAACAGATTGCCCGCCGGCTTGCTGCTGTACCGGAAGTAGCTGAAGGGCTTCGCGGGGTAGCAGAAGCTTGGGATGGCAGTCTCATGCTGGGTATGGTACAGGAACGTTGTCTTCACCTGGCGATCGAGATTGTTACCGATGTGGGAAGTTATCTGATCGACGGCTTCATCATGAGAGATGCAAGCAGCTATGATGATATTATTCAGATTAATTATGAAGAAAAGGTTTTTGATAATCCGACCTATGAGATATTGCGTCAGCTTGTCACGTTACGCAAGCCACTGGTGCAGGATTATTACACTTGGGAGCGGTCTGAGCTCCATCCACTTAGCGTAGAGTTGCCGAGTATACTTGAATATTTTACTACTCAGGTTAGCGCCTACGTGGAAAAAGAACTTGGTCCTTTCAATACGGCACAAGCCGAGGGACAGCGTAAGGAATGAGGGAAATCGCATGACAAATGAATCAAAAGAATTCAATGAAGTAAATACTGAAAGTAACGAAACAAATGAAACACCTTCCGGATTCCATCCGGTGTATATGGTTGAACTTTTGTTCCGGGAACGTCCAGAGGTGGATCGCCTGCGTTTGCAGGAAGCTATGATCCGTCATACAGGACAAGTCCGACTGGATGTGAAACAAGAGAGCGGAGGGCAAAAGCATGAGATGCTTGTCTTCTATCATCTGGACCACAAGGTATCCTTCCAGGAAGGGGATATCCCTGCTCAGACTTGCATGCTTCCTGTGAATGAAATCGCAGATCGTGCTCGCTTTGGCGGTGCTCTGCAACAAGCATGGCATTGGCCGGAAGTGGGACAAGCTGTGGAAGCTGCGCGTTACTCCATTCGGATACATGATATGTTCACGGCTGCCATGCCTCGTAAACAGCGCCTGGAGCTGTTTCAGAAGACTGTACTGGCAATCATGGAGAGTGTGACCTGTGATGCGCTGTATTGGTATGGCAGTGATAAGCTGGTTGAACCGGAAGCATATACGCAAGCTCAGGAACGTGAGGAACATCTGTATGCAGCCATGAACGTTCGAATGTATCAAGCCGGAGGTACAGAGGAACAGCGCGGGTTGGTCATGGATACCGTGGGATTATCTGCGCTGGGTGTACCTGATGTCCAGTGTCACTTCGTCGGTCTTGATCCCGATACGGTGGCTCAGACCTTACTGGGTGCAGCATATTACATATTTGATCAGGGGGATGTTCTGCAAGATGGACAGACGCTGGGTTCTTCAGGTGGACGTCGCTGGCGTTGTGAACATCAGGCAGCATTGATTGCACCTGGACGATATGTGATTGATTTGGACCCGGGGGATGAGCATGCCGCGGCTGATCTCGAGCGGGCTCGTCAGAACTGAGTTTAAGCCAAGTCATTTGCATCCATTCAAAAAGGGCGTTCAGATTATTTTTAACATCTGGAGTGTCAAGTCAAGCCTGTGCTGCTTATAATGCATCAACAGAGTAGGCATTCGCCCGGATGGCTGAGCGACAGACCGTTGCTTCTGATCCGGTACTTAAACAATAGTAAAGGGAGAGATGTGACGTGAAGGATTCTAACAAAAGTTTGTTGTGGGGAGCTCTTATTGGCTCCGTGGTTGGTTCAGTAACGGCATTATTGCTGGCGCCGAAATCGGGACGTGAACTTCGTCAGGATATTACAGAAGGTGCTCGTCAGGTATCGGAGAAAGGTCAGGAACTGGCTGGTATCGTGGGAGAACAAAGTTCGCAGATCGTATCCAAAGTTAAAGAGACCGCAGATGTTGTAATTCAGGATATTCAATCCTGGCGCAATTGCGCTGAAGGGAAAGAAATTCGCATATCGGCAGCCATTGTGGATAATGATATCGATAAAACAGTGGATGAACCCGGAATTGACATCGTAGCGAAGCTTCCTGCGGATGAGTCCAAGGACGACAACTAAGCAAAGCTTGGGATAAGCAGGCTTTCCTCTATTTAGAGGAGAGCCTGCTTTGTTGCGTGTCCACACATAGATGACGTAGCGCGTGGATTTAATTTGAACCCTGCGATGAAATCGGGTAAGATGTAGGTACCTTTTTGCCGGAATGTTCATACGGTAGGAAGAAAGCTCTGAGAAACAATCGTTTTGAGAACCAATTCAATGAAGAAGGAAGCGGTGTGTTCGTGCAGCAAGCAATCGCTATATTAGACTCCGGTGTGGGGGGATTGACCGTCGCCAAGGAAGTGATGCGTCAGCTCCCGCGGGAAAAGATCATTTATTTTGGGGATACTGCCCGGACACCGTACGGACCCCGTTCGTCCGAACAAGTAAAACAATTTACGGAACAAATCGTTGATTTCTTGATCCAATTCGATCCGAAGGTTATCGTTATCGCCTGTAACACAGCAACAGCAGCCGCGTTGGAGTATATCCGTGCCAAGGTGAATATGCCTGTCATTGGTGTTATACATCCGGGTGCGCGGGCCGCAATCACAGCGACACGTACAGGACGTATTGGTGTGATTGGTACCACGGGTACAATAGGTAGTGGGGCTTATACATCGGCACTCAAGCAGTTGTCCCCCTATATTGATGTGGTCAGTCAGGCTTGTCCGGCGCTGGTGCCGTTGGTGGAACAAGGTGAATTTCGTTCCGAGCACACGACACATACGGTGGAACAATCATTGGGCGAGATTAAACAACAGCCAATCGATTGTCTTATTCTGGGTTGTACGCATTATCCCTTTCTCATGGACACGATTCAGGAAGTTATGGGACAGGAAGTGAAGTTAATCAGTTCAGCAGATGAAACGGCACGTGAAATCAGTACAATTTTATATGATAAACGAAAGCTGGCCAGTGGGGATGAGACTCCGGTGCATCAATTTTTCTGCACGGGTGACCCGAGAATGTTCCAGAATATCACCCGTCGATGGTTGGGGGAGCAGATCTCCAAGACCCCTGTTGTCTGGCAGGTAACGCAATTATCATAGTTATATTAATGTATTTTGGCTGTGGACTATCCCGGAACTGTGAAGTTCCGGGATTTTTTGTCGTCATTATGCATTAACAGGAGATAAACATGATTCTTGTCACATGACGGACAACCTGACCTGCATACATATGTTACAGACACGAAATTGGTCAGAACTGGACAGGAGACCTGTCTTTTCCTGTGGAAAGGAGAACAACATGGATCTGCAGTGGATTATCGTTCAGCGGGGAGATACATTGCCGCGAATTGCGTCAGCACACCATATGACCAAAGAGTTACTTGCTGCACTAAACCCGGAAGTGGCTTCCCAGCCATACTTGCTGGCAGGTCAGATGCTGCGTATTGTCCCCGGGACAGATCGCAGATACGCTGTACCGCCTGGAGAAAGTGTAGGGGAGATTGCAGGGAGATTTGGTCTGGACGAAGAGTTGTTGCGCCAGGCCAATCCTGAAATTACCAATATAACCGACTGGGTTGGTCGCTGTATTCATATTCCGGCTTCGAATGGAAAAACTATTGTAAAGATTCAGGGAGAGTATGGTTATCGAGAATTAATCAGGGATATAGACAAGCTGGAGAATCAATACCCGTTTATTGAAACGGGTTCAATCGGAACAAGTGTCATGGGCAAGTCGCTGCCTTATTTGCGTATTGGGCAAGGGGCGAGACATATCCATGTTAACGCTTCCGTTCATGCGAATGAGTGGTTGACAACAGCAGTTCTGATGAAGTTTATTGAAGAGTATGCCGAGGCGTATGGTGCGCATAGGGCATGGCATCAATACCAGACAGAACGCTGGATGCAAGAGACGACACTCTGGGCCGTGCCGATGGTTAATCCGGACGGGGTCGAACTGGTTCAGGAAGGTGTGGTCAATCAGCATCCACATGCACAGCAGTTGTTGGCCTGGAATGCCGACAGATCACATTTCACCCATTGGAAGGCCAACATCAGAGGGGTGGATCTGAATGATCAATTTCCAGCCCATTGGGATGAAGAGGCAGCGAGAAGAGGTATAACCTCACCGGGCCCCAGGGATTATGCGGGGACAGCGCCATTGACAGAACCGGAGGCACAGGCGCTTGCGCAGTGGACGCAGCAACATACATTTGATGCGGTTGTATCCCTGCATAGTCAGGGACAGGAGATCTATTGGAACTACCGTGACCTGGAACCCAGGGAGAGTGGACCGCTGTCGCGTAGACTCGCCAAAGCTTCCGGCTACAAGGCGGTGAAGCTCGGTGGCAGTGATGCCGGATACAAGGACTGGTTTATTCAAGATTTCGGTAGACCGGGCTTCACGGTAGAAGTTGGATTGGGTGTTAATCCGCTTCCCGTAGAACAGTTTGATGATATTTGTATAGAAGTGGGAATGTTGCTGGCTGAACTGTTATCCAATGGACAATGAGGCAAGACCCTGAATTATGATGGTGTGAAACTTAACAGTAGATCATTCGTATAACAGGAACGGACGCTATGAGCGACGTTCCGTTTTTATTATTTTTTATAATGGCATGTTACGTCATTCGTTCTGAATGGTTTTCGAACGGGTAATGATGGATGTGCCTTTTCGGCGACATATATAATTATACGGAGGGATTCAAATGAAGTGGAGAAGACTGCTGTCGTTCAAACGATGGACACAAGTTTTCAAAAGGCTCCCCCGGCTGCTCCGGGCTCCGCAGATTCCTTTGGGAGAAAAGCTGTTGTTTATTATTCCAGCGCTGTTGTACTGGGTACTTCCTGACGTAATGCCGTTTATGCCCATCGATGATATCGGGGTCACTTTGATTCTGATGAACTGGTTTGTAAGCCGGGCAGAACGTAAATATCCTGTGCTTCAGGAGGGGACACCTTCTTAATTTGCGGCCCGATGGATCATTTTAACATTGAATTCGCATCAATGTTATTGCGAAGAGCGGTAACTTTCTTTACAATAGATGCTGTAGTTTAAGAATGCTGAAATTGTTGAAACCTGCAATTACAATATAGGAGATGAAGAGAATGAACTGCAAAATTACGCGTAATGCTGCTAAAGTATTGAAGCTTGAATTGGACAAGCCGGAGAACGAAGGGAAAAAACTGCGCGTTGTCATCACCCATGCACATGGTGACCATGCTCACTACGGCCTGGATATCGACACACCAAAAGAAAATGATACAGTTGTATCTACCGATAAAGAGATTGATGTCATTCTCGCGAATGATCAGCCTTTGTTGAACGGTGTTAAAATTGACTACCTCTACTTCCCGGAAGAGGGATTTGTTATTACGAATCCGTCCCAGGGTAATCACGGCGACCACTAAGGGCGCGAAGAAGGGGAACTCATGGCTAACGATATCCGCGTATGCGAAAAGTGTAATCATGTCCGACTGAAATCGATTGTGCCCAAGTTGCAGAAAATGGCTCCAGACACGGAGATCAAGATTGGGTGCAAATCCTATTGCGGTCCTTGCGCGAAACGTGCATTTGTCTTTATTAATGGTCGGTATATCAGTGCGCCGACAGAAGAAGAAGTGCTCGCCAAAGTCGCAAAGTTTGTGAAGTAGTAGGATATAACAAGGTGAGTGGAGAAAACTGTCCACACATCAGAAAGGAGGGGCTACGTGCCTCTCCTTTTTTGCGTTTGGGTAGCGGTGAAAGGGTGTGTTACTCCATAGCACCTTTGACCAACTCAGTAATTTGGAAGGTATCTTCTCGAATTTCAATGGCAATGACGGTCGTATCCTTTTTCAGAAAATGTACATGTCCCAGCCGTTCTTCTTCCAATTCAACCCATCCTGTATCCGCTAACTTTTGAAAATAATCCAATGGCGGGTAGAGTCCTTGCTCCCCTCCAATATGTTTCAATTCATACATCACGCCTTCTTTAATGTTTCGATTGCCTGAATCAGTTATGATTTTAATGAGCTTCGCATTGCTTGGGACTGGGATGTCTGGGTTCATGGATGACGCTGTATATCCTTCTATCTCGTATGTAGCAGGAGTGCAGCCCTGTACCCAAATGAGCAAGGGCAACATGCAAAGTGTCAGTAATATTTTCTTCAAATGAATTCCTCCTGATTCGGCATGATTATGTAATAAACGTAGCGTAATCAACTAAAGTTACGATAAAAACACAAAAGAAGAATAAGGAAGGCTTGTGTTATCCATCCTAAAGGGGTAACAGGAACATGATAATCCCAAGGAGGAATACTCATGCCGAAGCGTTATGATTCCAGTTTGCAAGCCGATACCACCGTATCTCAGGCGCAAAATGCGGTGAACAAGCTTCATTATGCTGTATCTCAGGCCATGTCTCATCCGACGGCACAGACCATTGTACAGGCGGAACGACGTCTGGCACACACGGAGCAGGCGATGCGACAAGCAGAGCTTTCACTCGGAGGGCAAGGTGTTGAGTTGGCAGAGGAAATGTTCATCGAGGAGAAGAGAAGATTGAATTCAATCCAGAGTCAGCACGGTCAAGGGAATTTATAACGTTCCTGTCACATCAGAACCCGCAGGGCAGCAATGCTTTGCGGGTTTTTCATATCTTTTGCAAAGACTCTGGGTCCATGGGGTTACTCCGACAGTATGTCGAATGGTCGCTTAAAATTCTGTGAGAAGGTTAATAGAACAAGAGCAGGCAAAATTCCATACGGGAGGTACAGAATGACAAAACATATTACAGATTGTACGATTCTGAACAACGGAGTAACGATGCCATGGCTAGGATTTGGAACATATAAAGCAAAAGGTAAGGAAGTACAACAGGCGGTTGAGACCGCTTTGGAGGTTGGATATCGTAGTATTGATACCGCGTCCATCTATGGCAATGAGGAAGAAGTGGGACAAGCTATTGCAAGCAGTGGTGTTGCCCGTAACGAACTGTTTGTGACAACCAAGCTCTGGAACGAGGATCAGGGATTTGATTCAACGTTGAGAGCATTTGAAGCCAGTCAGAAGGCACTTGGATTGAATGTGATTGATCTTTATTTAATTCACTGGCCTGGCAGAGATCAGTACAAGGAGACGTGGAGAGCATTCGAACGTCTATATAGCGAAGGAAGCATCCGTGCGATTGGTGTGAGTAATTTTCAAGTACATCATTTGCAAGATATCATAGATGAGGGTGGAACGGTACCTGCGGTTAATCAGGTAGAGTTGCATCCGGGTCTGATCCAGCAGGAACTGCAGGATTTCTGCGGGGCGCAGGGAATTCAGTTAGAGGCTTGGAGCCCGATCATGAAAGGCAAGCTGAGCCAAGAGTCTACCCTCAAAGCGCTGGCCCAGAAATATGGGAAAACACCAGCACAGATCATTCTGCGCTGGGACATTCAGAATCAGATTGTGACGATTCCGAAGTCGGTTACCCCGGAGCGTATTCGTGAGAATGCGGACATCTTTAACTTTGAATTGACACCGGATGAGTTGAGACAGATTGATGCACTGGATTCGGATAAGCGGACGGGTCCACATCCGGATCAACTGTTCTGGGATTAAGTGGGTGGCGCTAATTGAATATAAGTGTTTGATGAACTACTTGTGATTGTTCCGGTTACGGAATCGTTCTTCGTGGGTTTAAGATGTAGCATAATCGGTCACGCTAAGACACTACTTGTGCAGAACAATCTTTCGATCGCCGTTATCCCCGGATTTTTTTGAAATTCCCTGTATCAAGGGAGAAATCCGGTGATAAATGCGAGCGCTCCGCTTCTCCAGCTTTTTTCTGCCCACTCCGTTATCGTGAAAATTACAAATCCATCTTTAGATTTGGTGGGTAATTAAGAAGTATAAGAAAAAGCAGCCGGATCGGGAAATATCCCTGATCCGGCTGCTTTTTGTGTGTGAATTGGCTTAATTTTTTTTCGGGACTTCGCATCCGTCATCTGTGCAGATGCCACTGCCGTCTGTTTCTGTTGTGTTGGATTCAACCATGGTGAAAGGGGAACGGTCGTCCCATGCTTTTTGAATGGCATCCAGGAACACCTCGTCAGGCTGAGCGCCCGACACGGCGAACTTACGGTCGAATACAAAGAACGGTACACCGCGGATACCAAGTTGCTCTCCTTCTGCTTGGTCAGCACGGACATTGTCGGTGAATTGATCACTGGACAGCACTGCCGTAGCTGCGTCTCGATCCAAGCCGACTTCTTCTGCTAACTGAGCCAACACTTCAGGGTCGCCGGAGTGTTTACCTTCAATAAACACAGCTTGGAATATCCGTTCACTCAGTTCAAGCGCTTTGCCTTGTGTATCTGCCCAGTGTGTCAAGCGGTGAGCTGAGAAGGAGTTTGTAGGGATCATGGCATCGATATTGTATTCCAGTCCTGCCGTACGAGCATTGGCATTCATCTGGGCATTCATACCTTTGGCCTGTTCCACGCTCATATTATATTTGGCAGCCAGATATTCCGAATTGGTTTTGCCTGGGTTCAATGCAGCGTTTGGATCAAGCTCGAAGCTTTTGAATTGCAGCTTCACTTCATCACGGTGTGGGAACTGTTCCAGTACATTCTCCAGGCGGCGTTTACCGATATAACAGAAAGGGCACAGGAAATCAGACCATATCTCAATATTCATTTTATTAAAACCTCCATCATCCTTTTAGTTGAAACTAATATGGTTACAATTATAAAGCCACTTTCTATAATTCGCAAGGAGATTACTTTTTATCCCGATATGCCTTGGACCAATGGTACGGTTGGATCTCATCCAGTCTCTTGAAGACCAGTTTGCCAGAAGGATCGTAAACGGCAGCTTTAACTTCTTCACCCCAGTAAAATAATCGTTCCTGGCATACACCGCAAGGTGTAAGGACCTTAAATTCTGAATGCTCATCATCACGAGCGATACAGAGGGAGTGGGTGACGCGTTCGTTCAATTTGTGGGCTTCCAGATAAGCTCCTGTTTCCATACACAGATGCGTGGCATCGTTGATGACCTCTGGAGCTACACTAATCAGTAGGGAGCCAGCTTCGGTATAGACGGCACCCGCACCGCCCCATCCCTGAGGATAACGTTGCTGCACAAATTTTGCGGCTGCATCGAACAATTTCTGTTCAATATTGAGTGGTTCAGTGTGTGATGTCATGTAATGAGAGTTCCCCTTTTTAAATCCAATTCAATTCATTTCGTGTAATTGTTTAGCTTGTCATTACGATATTGCTCATTGCGATGTTGCTGTTGAACTGTCTTCCTCTCGAAAGCGCTGAATCAAATCATAGGTAATGACCGTGTCCGAGACATGCAATCGCTTGGCTGCTTCATCATGACCGGGGCGGCAAGCATTGATATCTGTTTTGTCACGTGTGGACAGGTCATAACAAGCGCCATTCTCATAGATATAGTCATCCGATGGAATGTAGAATACAGAACCATCCGAGAATGCACCATTACGCAGCACAACCGTACGTGCAGAACCGTCATATACGTCGTTACCCATATGATAATAGGACTGGTCGGACATGCCGAGTAGATGCAATACGGATGGCGTGATGTCCAGTTGTCCCGAAGGTTCGTCGATGGTTCCGGCATCTGCTCCGTCCGGTAAATGCACGAGCAGGGGAACCTCGTTCATGATCTGTGCCATATCCAGTTCGTTCAGCGAACGTCCCAGGAACTGTTCGTATTGTGATTGTTCCTTGATCGAGTTGTCGTGGTCTCCGTAGAACATAAAAATGGTATTTTCCCATAATCCCCGATTTTTCAGATCCTCCACCATCTTGCCGAGCGCCGAATCCACGTAATGAACGGATTGCAGATAATCACCGAACATCGTTCCCTGGAACTCGCCTACATCCAGTTGCTGCTTCTCTTTTGGCAAAGCATACGGATGGTGGCTGCTGAGTGTAATGAGGAAGGAATAGAATGGTTCGGTCACCTCACTGCTCATTTTCTCAACGGATTGGCGGAAAAAGGATTCGTCAGACAGGGACCAGCCAAGCGGGTCATCCTGTGCAAAATCATTTTTACTATAAAACTTGTCGTACTTCATGTTCTGATACATCGTATACCGATTCCAGAATCCACTCTCATAAGCGTGAAATACATTGGTGCTATACCCGTTATCCTTCAGAATGGAAGGAAGGGAATCATACGTATGGTCTGCATATCGTACAAAGGCTGATCCAACCGGAAGTGGATGTAGGGAAATATTTGCTCCAAAATCGGCATCAGACGTTCTGCCCTGACCTGTCTGGTGATAAAAGTGACTATAATACTGGCTTTCCTTCATCAGTTCGTTGAAATGGGGCGTGATCTCCTGACCGCCAATGCTCTGGCCAATCATGAAGTTCATAAAAGCCTCACCCTGGACAATGATCACATTGCTGTCTTTATATTTACCGAACAAGGCATCGTTCTGCGGTTCAGCTCCCTGCCTTTCGGCGAAGAATGCCTTTGCTTGTTCAACATCAGCGGGTTCAGCCTGCGGCCCGGAGCCGATATGGTCTTTGGCAAAGTTGTACAGATCATAACCGTGAAAAGCGAGCAGTCCGGTCACATTGTACATGGATACATTCCACCAGTTGTTATCGAACAGGCCTTTGGCCCATGTTTTGCTGTAGAAATAAATCGGGCCAACCGCGAGGCCGAGTCCCAGCACAAGGGCGATGCTGCCAGCCGTGAGACGGCGGCGCAACCGTGCCTTGCCATCGTTATACGAATAACTCCCGTAACCAGTAACAGACGTACTGGAGTGCTTCGAACGGTAACGTCTGCTGAACAGTACGATAGCTGCGAACGGAATGACGACAAGCCAGTCGGCAAAGAACCAGAGATCACTTGTGTAGATCAGTGTAGCGATGCTGTCACCCAATGCGTCAACTTGTCTCGCCTGCAACAATACCGGGATGGTCAAGAAATCCTGGAAATAGCGATAATACACCATATCGGCGTAGATTAGTGCGGTAAGCAGCAGGTTAAGTACGGCGAGAGACAAGATCATGCCTCTACGTGGCAGCAACCAGGTCCAGAAGGACAAGAGTAGTAAAGACCCTATAGCGATGACTTTATCCAGCAGTCCCATCGTAATGTTATAAGCGTGAAGATTGTGATGGAGCCACATGAGTTTGAGCAGCATGAGCACAAGAAAAATAAGATATAACGTTAATGGATGATTTAGAAGCCCGCGTGGCATGGCACTGCGCGTAGGCCGAGTGACAACCATATGTATGTCCCCCTTGCTTTTGTTGTTTTGTAATCGGAATGTAAAATAGGGCTCCATCCATTATAGCGTGGCCTCATGTGTTTTCAACTATGCCTCAGGGAGAATTGAATCTTGTCCAGCCGAAGACCGAAGTCGGTGAATTCATATGACCAGAAAAGCGCACAAAAAAAGCGCCCCGGCCATGAATGGCAGGAGCACTTTAGATTCGAAATAATTATGAAGATTGTGGTGTTTTATTTCGTGGGGGCAGTGGGCCCAAATACTGATAGTACTGGGTTTCAATTCGTCCGTTGAACAACTTGCGACGCTTGTCTGCCTTATGACCGAAATACTCCTCGAAAGCTTTGGTTGACGTGATTGCAAAAAAGGACCATGTTGGCATGTCGAGGTAACTGCGCCCTAATGAGCGGAGCAACTTCTGAACTTCTTTTTCTTCACTTAAACGTTCACCATATGGGGGATTGGTAATGATAACACCATATTCACCCTGTGGTCTTGCGCGATGAGCGGGCAGGACGCTGACTTCAATATCTTTGGCGAACCCAGCACTTTTGATCGCTGCCATAGCAACTTCAATCGCTTCCGGATCAATATCGCTACCTGAAATTTGTAACGGGATATCGTCACGAACAGCATCAAATGCTTCTTCGCGCGCCTGTTCCCATAATTCTTCAGGAATGACAGCCCAGTCCTCTGAGTTGAAGGTCCGACGAAGTCCTGGTGCAATGTTCCAGCCGATCATAGCGGCTTCGATCAGCATTGTGCCTGATCCACAGCATGGGTCATAGAATGGACGAGATACATTCCAGCGACTGAGCTGAATAAGAGCGGCAGCAAGTGTTTCTTTGAGTGGCGCTTCGGTGACGAGTTTACGATAACCCCGTTTATGCAGACCTGGTCCCGTTGTATCTAAAGTAAGCAGGGCGCGATCGTTCAGCAGAATGACCTCAATCACATAACGAGATCCATCCTCTGGGAACCACTCTGTGTCATAAGTCAGCTTCAGTTTCTCTACGATTGCTTTTTTCACGATCCCTTGTGATGCAGGCACACTGCTTAACTGGGATTTTTGAGAACGACCCTCTACAGGGAATTCGCCGTCGGCAGGAATCCACTCTTCCCAAGGCAACGCTTTGGTGCCTTCAAACAATTCGTCGAAAGTCGTGGCAGGGAATTCACCCATTTTCACCAATACACGATCCGAACTTCTCAGCCACAGGTTACAACGGCAAATATCAATATAATCTCCTGTGAAGAAAACCCGGCCATTGTCGATCGTAACATCTTCATACCCCAGTTGTTTCAGTTCCCGGGCAACAACAGCCTCGAGTCCCATCGCCGAGGTTGCAATCAATTGCAATTGAGCCATGTGATTCATTTCAACTCCATTTCAAGCTGGAGAAGGGAAATCCTTCTCTCTGCTGTATAGTAACGGTGCGGCCTTGCCGCTTTCCGTGAAAAAACTTACAATGAGAAATGCGGTGAACGTATGCACGCCTCTTTCGAAGTGATGCATCAGTCAACCGCCTGTGTTGATAACAAACATTTATTATAGAACATTGGCATCCATATGGAAAGCAGTCCAAGTGTCCAAGGAGGATTTTAGTGGTGAATCTGACCCCTGATGAATATGTAAATCAATTATTTCAAGAGGATGAGCTTTTGCTGAAAGTGAAAGAGGCCATCCGTTCGAACGGTATGCCGGAAGTTTCGGTTGCGGCGGCATATGGACGATTGCTCACGTTTCTAGCGAAGACATCCAAAGCAGAAGCTGCGCTCGAAATCGGCGTGCTGGGCGGTTACAGTGGGATCTGCATTGCGCGTGGTTTGCGTGAGAATGGAACCCTGACTTCGCTGGAACTGAAAGAGGAATATGCGGCAATGGCGCGTGGTCATCTGGAGGAAGGTGGTTTTGGCGAAAAGGTGGAGTACCGCATTGGCCCGGCGGCAGACAGCCTGGAGCAATTGGAGCAGGAAGGTCGCACATTTGATTTCTTCTTTATTGATGCAGATAAGGAGAATTATCCGGTATATCTCGATTATGCCATCAAGCTGGCTCGGCCAGGTGCTGTTATTGTTGGTGATAACTGTTTCCTGCGTGGTCGTACACTGAATCCGGACAAGCAGGGCCCGGCCGTGCTGGCTGTTCGTCGTTTCAATGAACAGATGGCAAGTGACCCGCGTCTGGTGACGACCATGTTGCCGGATTACGATGGGCTGGTACTTGCCTGGGTGAAGTAAAAGTGGATATTTCCTAAAGATAAGACTCCGATGGAACACGATCTCACGCTTTTATGTTTGTGAGAGGGATCGTGATTCTGTACGGAGTTTTCTAAAAAATACACAAAGAAGAGACGACACACCTTGAATCACAGGGAGTATCGTCTCTTTCTTTGTATTTACAGATATCGTTGTAGTAGTTCGATTTATACTTCAGGTGTTCCGTACGTTTCAAACCATTTTTTGATGGTGTCAAAATCATCACTGAAGGACAGGCCCAGCATCAATAATACACGAGCTTGTTGTGGACTCAGGTTGTCGCCTGCAATGATACCTTTGCCACCGCCATATACACTTCCTGAACCCGTCCGAGTGGTGGTCACAAAGATGACACCTTCTTCAATGGCTTTGGTACGAGCTTGTCCCATAGCTCTGGAGATACCGCCAGCTCCGGTACCGGAAGTCACAATTCCTTTGGCACCGCTGCTCACGAATCCTTCAATGGCTCCGCCGCCAGCTTCTTGATACGAGATCGCAATTTCTACTTTGGCCAGATCTGCCTTTGTGATTTTACTTAGATCAAATACGGGCTTTGCTGTGCCTTCAGGTTTCAAGGCACGTGCAGGAGCACGGTAGATTCGGATATTTTCTTCATCAATATATCCTACAGCGCCGAGCATCGGCGTTTCAAACGTATCTGTCCGATAATCATTTGTCTTGGTTACACCACGAGCAAGCTGGATTGTATCATTCAACATGAGTACTGTGCCAAATGAAGTGGTACGACCACTGCCTGCAAGTTTGATGGCGTTGTACAGATTGGCTTGAGCGTCAGAACCGATGACGGTCCATGGACGCATGGAGCCTGTGATCACGACAGGTTTGTCACTCTGAACCGTCATATCGAGGAAATAAGCGATTTCTTCCATTGTATCTGTACCCGTGGTAACGACAACACTGTCATACGTTGCCAGAGCTTTGTCTACCGTCTGCGACAAGTCATAGAGGTCGGTCATGCTATAGGAACCTGAACCTGAGTTTCCGAATTGGAGCGTGCTAACATCGGCAATCTTCTGTTTATCCGGTAAGGCGTCTACCATCTCTCCAATGGGAAGCGTGCCTGCCTTGTAATTCTGGAAGCTGGTGGCATCCTCGGATTGACCAGCAATCGTTCCGCCAGTTCCGATCACCAATACATTAGGAAGTGCAGATTGCTTGGAAGAGTCTGGTATTGCAGGGATGGAAGTGTTACGAGCTGGAGTAGTAGTTGCTGTCTGAACAGCACCTGTTGTGCCTTTCACCTCTACCGTAGCTGCGTGCGCGGCGTAGGTTCCAATGGGGGACAACGAGATGGTCAATGCTGTTAAAGCTACGGTACTCCATACGGCCCAGGGACGAAGATTGGATGTTTTACTCATGAATAGCACTCTCCTTCAAGTAAGTGTGATGTTAAGTTTGTTAAGAAGAATATGTATACCATTTCAAATTGATTGTATTTTATGTTAAGTAATATGACAAATATAGATAACAATAGAGTAATCGGTTACATTCATAGATAATGAGAGTAAAATGATTGTTTATAAGGAATTATGAAAGATTATTCATTTTGATTAGAGATAGAAAAGAAGCGGTTTTAGTATTTTTGAAGGAAAATAAGCTCTTTTAATGTTAGTTAACATTACATAATGAGTCTTTTGTCCTGATAAAATGAAGCATTTAATAAAAGAATGTCGAATTGGGACTCATATCAGAAGTAGGTAACAGAATGAGAGGATGATAGTAACGCATATTAGGTAATGGGGCTCAATTACGGTCTAAAGAGTGGTTTCGTTATAGAGTTATGTTTATAATAGGGGTGATCAACATATGTAAATAAATATATAATATTGATTGGAGGAGAAACGATGAAACAGGCACCGAGAAAGTATGCAAATTACATTCCGATTCGGGAACTGGAGACTTTGGAAGAGAGGTTATCTCCCTTCAAGGTGTATGCAGAACTTCGTGATAACACTCCAGTCCGCTATGATGAGCATCGAGAATGTTGGGATGTTTTTGGTTATGAAGATGTGAAGTACGTTCTGAAAAATCCGAAACTATTCTCTTCTGCACGTGATCGTGCCAATACGAGCATGTTGACGACAGACCCTCCCAAACACAAACAGCTGCGTGATCTGGTGAATCAGGCGTTTACACCCAAGGCAATTGAAGCATTGGCTCCGCGTATTCAGGAAATCACAGATGAGTTAATTGCTCCACACCTGTCAGAAGGACATATGGAACTTATTGATGACCTTGCAACACCACTGCCCGTCATTGTCATTGCGGAATTGATCGGAGTCCCTGCGGCGGATCGTCAAAAGTTCAAAGACTGGTCTGATGTGTTGGTGAAAGGCGCGCGTGACGATAGTGATCAGGCTTTCCAGGAGTTATTGGAGGAGAAAAAAAGAAATATGCAGGAGTTGCATATCTATTTCACTGGCATTATGGAAGAACGTCGGTTGCAGCCAAAGGATGATCTGATCTCATTACTGCTTGCTGCGGAGATTGATGGTCAGCAATTGACTTCAGATGAAGTGGTAGGCTTCTGTATTCTATTACTTGCTGCCGGTAATGAAACAACAACCAACCTGATTACCAATGCGGTTCGTATTCTGTCTGAACAACCCGAGCTACAACAGGAGTTGCGCGAACAGCCTGAACGGATTACTTCTGCGATTGAAGAGACGCTGAGATATTATCCGCCAATTGTCGCGATTGGGCGGGTCGCCAAGGAAACTGTAGAGTTGAATGGTCAGACGATTCAAGCTGGAGAGCAGGTGATTTCCTGGGTTGGAGCAGCCAATCGGGACAGTGCCCAATTTGAAAACCCGGAAGATTTCATCTCTGATCGCAAGCCGAACAGGCATATGGGCTTTGGTTTTGGCATTCATTTTTGTTTGGGTGCACCACTCGCTCGATTGGAGGCAAGGGTAGTTCTTCATACATTGCTTCAGCACATGGGAAACATTCAACTTGTGTCTGGAACGGCTCTGCAACCGATACAAAGTGCTTTTGTATTTGGTGTGAAACATTATCCGATAGAGTTCAATCTAATAAATAAATGATGAATGGCGCATGAATGACAAAAGCCGCTCTCAGGCCAATTAGGCGCTGGAAGCGGCTTTTTCAAATGAAAAATTAAGATGGACTATTTAAGAAATGGATAGGGAATCAGGATTCCTGAATAGAAGCAGGTTTGTTATACAATTTGAATCGGACCCAAACCATATTAAGCAGCAGCAGTCCGCCAGAGACGATAAACAGACCTTCGATCCCGATGAATCCTGCCATAAATCCTCCAATGATCGCTCCAAGCATGTTGCCCAGCGCCAGAGTACTCGTATTAAAACTGAATGCACGGCTGATCATGCTATCGGATGTATAGGAACGGATCAGGGCATTAACGCTCGGAAGCAAGCCACCCATGAACACACCCATCATGAAACGAACAAGAATGAGCTGCCACACGGTCTGAACAAATGCCTGCGGAATAAGCATGAGTCCTGTTCCTATGAGAGAGAACGTCAGCACCTTGTGAGGACCAATCCGGTCACTCAGCTTCCCGAGAATCGGAGACATGGCCATATTGGATAGTCCCGTAACTGCACCGACAAGTCCTGCCCAGAAGGCCACATTTACATCCGAAGCATGCAATTTTTGCACATACAGCGGCAAGAGTGACATGGGGCTAATCATCGCAAACTGCAACAGAAACGTCACAGCAAAAAGTGCGGGCAGTTGAGGTGACTTGTTCAATTCCTTCAGACCGGATAATACGGATTGTGCCGGTAGTTTGGCTGCTTCTTGACGGTCAAACTTCTCTCTCACCAGGAACATGGCGAGCATGGAAGCAACAAAGATCAGTCCACCTGTAATGTAGAAAATGGGGCGGAAGCCTACCGCATCCGCTAACAAGCCACCAATGAGTGGACCCAGGATGGTGCCGGCAACCTGCCCGGACTGACTGATTCCCATGGCAAAACCCATGCGGTCTTTCGGTGTGGTACCCGATATCAACGCAACAGCTGCAGGATTGAAACCGGAGATGGTACCGTTAAGCAAACGCAATAAGAGAAGCTGCCAAGGATTCTGTGCCAGACCCATAAGGGCAATTACGATGGCCATCCCGAATCCCGAACGCAGTAGCATTACTTTTCGGCCGTACTTGTCTGATAACTTGCCCCAGAGCGGTTGGAACAAAAATGAGGTGAGGAAATTGGCTGCAAAAATAAATCCCGCCCATATGCCAATTTCATGTTCGCCAACAACGCCCAGATCTCTTGCGAGATAAAGAGACAAAAATGGGGTAATCATGGTCATGCCCGAATTGACCAAAAATTGTCCGAACCAAAGCACAATGAGGTTTACTTTCCACGTTTTCAAAGTGCTTTCACTTCCTTTCAAAGATATTTCTGTAATTCTCAAAAAAACACCATTCTTTCATTATAACATAATTGGCATATGAGGGATGGGTGTAAGGAATGTCATAGTATTGTCACGTAGAACGCATCTGCATGTGGTTGTTACGGCTGTTTAAAAAGGGCATAATGGTAATTATGAGTCCAAAAACTATTGGAGGCTTCTTACATGAGCTATAATGATCGACTGATTCGGGCAAGTTTTAAACAACAGGTAGACCGTGTCCCGGTATGGTACATGCGTCAAGCTGGACGTTACGATCCTGAATATCGCAAAATTAAAGAAAAGTACTCCTTGCTAGAAATCTGCAAACAACCCGAGCTGGCGGCTGAAGTTACACTCATGCCGGTACGCAAACTTGGTGTAGATGCGGCTATTTTGTATTCCGATATTATGAATCCGGTTGCCTCTCTGGGCATTGATTTTGACATTGTAAAAAATATTGGTCCAGTTATCGATAATCCTATTCGGTCCGCTGCAGATGTTGATCGGTTGCGTCCCATCGACGTAGAAGGAGATCTGTCACATATTCTGGAAACCATTCGAATTCTGGATAAGGAGCTTGATGTGCCTCTTATTACGTTTGCGGGCGCACCATTCACGATTGCGAGTTATCTGATTGAAGGACGACCTTCGAAAGGGTATATCCGCACCAAAACGATGATGTACAGCGAGCCTGAGGTTTGGCACAAGTTGATGCAGAAGCTTGGTGATATGGTTATTACATATGTCCGTGCGCATATTGCGAATGGCGGTAAGGCATTCCAGTTGTTTGACAGCTGGGTTGGAGCACTTTCTCCCAAAGACTTCAGAACATATGTGTTGCCTACGATTACCCGTATCTTTACCGAATTATCGGATTTGAATGTACCGAAGATTTATTTCCCTGGTGTTGCATCCGGTGAGTTGTTGCCAGCACTGCATAATTTGCAAGCCGATGTGATTGGACTGGACTGGAGAGTATCCATTTCGGAAGGGCGTCAACGTCTTGGCGGCAAATTTGCAGTACAGGGTAACCTGGACCCATATTTGCTGACTGCCCCGATGGAACTGATTAAAGAGCAAGCCAAAGTGATTATTGACGAAGGAATCAAGGAGCCGGGTTATATATTCAACCTCGGACACGGATTATTTCCTGAAGCATCGCTAGAAAAGCTCAGAGAACTAACGGCGTATATTCATGAATATTCTGCCGAAGCAATGAAGAGTGGGGTGACGGTAACCAATGACTAATACTGTAGGTGTACTGGTGATGTCGTATGGCACACCGGAAAATATGGAGAGTGTTGAAGCGTATTACACACATATCCGCAGAGGACGTCCGCCTGAACCAGAGCAATTGAAAGAACTGACGGATCGTTATGAAGCCATTGTTGGCGGTGTTTTCCCACTTCGGGAGAACACAGACAATCAGGTCAAGGCCCTTCAAGAGACATTAAACCGCGATGAGCGTGGCACTGATGTGGAATTCCGTTGTTATCAAGGACTGAAGCATGCCTATCCGTTTATTGAGGATGGCGTGGAGCAGATGGCGAAGGATGGAATTCAGACAGCGATTGGTATTGTACTGGCTCCTCATTTTTCCACGATGAGTGTAGGCAGTTATATCAAACGTGCGCGTGAAAAAGCAGAAGAGCTGGGCGTTCATATGTCCTTTATTGAGAGTTATCATCTGCATCCGAAGTTAATTCAGGCGTTGTCCACACGTGTCAGTGCCAAGTTGGATGCGTTCGAAGAAGCTGGAGCAAAACGCGGAGATGTGAAGGTGTTGTTTAGTGCGCACAGTCTGCCGGCGCGTATTGTGGAGATGGGTGATCCATACCCGCAACAATTGCTGGAGACTTCGGAAGTGATTGCATCACGTGTAGGCATAACCAATTGGCAATTTACGTGGCAGAGTGCCGGACGAACAGCTGAGCCTTGGCTTGGACCGGATATTCTGGATACGTTACAGGAGCTTTCTCGTGAACAGGTAGAGGATGTGCTTGTGGCACCAATCGGGTTTGTCTCGGATCATCTCGAAGTGCTCTATGATCTTGATATTGAGGCCAAATCGATTGCCAAAGAGATCGACATGCGCCTGATGCGTATTGATTCTCTCAATAGCGATCCTCTATACATGGAGACGTTAAGCGACGTTATTATAAGCCAATGGCAGCAAGGGTCGGATGAGTAATGGGTGATAAGAAACGCCGTGTTGTTGTTGTCGGCGGTGGCCTTACCGGCCTCAGCGCGGCATTTTATATCCGCAAGCATTACCGGGAAGCAGGAGTTGAACCTGTGATTACTTTGGTCGAGAAAAGCTCGTCCATGGGAGGCATGATTGAGACACTGCACCGGGATGGATTTGTGATTGAAAAAGGGCCCGATTCTTTCCTGGCTCGCAAAACAGCAATGATTGATCTTGCCAAAGAATTGGAGATTGATCATGAATTGGTCAGTCAGAATCCGGAGTCGAAGAAAACGTATATCATGCAGCGTGGCAAGCTTCATCCTATGCCAGCAGGACTTGTTCTCGGTATTCCGACAGAACTAAGACCATTCTTGAGAAGTGGTCTGGTCTCTCCGGCAGGCAAACTGCGGGCGTTGATGGATTTTGTCATCCCGCCGCGTCGTACAACAGAGGATGAATCGCTCGGTTATATGATTGAACGTCGTCTTGGAGCAGAAGTGCTGGAGAACTTGACGGAACCACTGCTCGCAGGAATCTATGCAGGTGATATGCGGCGATTGAGCCTCCAGGCTACTTTCCCGCAGTTCGGAGAAGTAGAGCGCGATTACGGAAGCTTGATCCGGGGCATGATGACGGGTCGCAAACCGGCTGAGACGCATACCGGAACAAAACGAAGTGCCTTTCTGAACTTTCGCCAGGGGTTGCAGAGCCTTGTTCACGCCCTCGTACATGAACTGCAGGATGTGGATCAGCGTCTGAACACCGCAGTGAAGTCGTTGCAACGTCTTGACGAAGCGGAGACCAGATACCGTGTTGAACTGGAGAATGGTGAACAGCTAGAAGCGGATGATGTAGTGGTTACTGTGCCAACATATGTTGCGTCGGAGCTGCTGAAGCCTCACGTCGATACAGCGGCACTGGATGCGATTAACTATGTGTCTGTAGCCAATGTAGTGCTCGCTTTTGAGAAAAAAGAGGTGGAGCATGTATTCGACGGATCGGGTTTCCTCGTTCCGCGGAAAGAGGGCCGTAATATTACGGCTTGCACGTGGACATCGACGAAATGGCTGCATACGAGCCCGGATGATAAGGTGCTGCTTCGCTGTTATGTTGGTCGCTCCGGTGACGAACAGAACGTAGAGCTTCCGGATGAAGCGCTGACGAATCTCGTTCTCAAGGATCTGAGAGAGACCATGGGTATCGAAGCGGTGCCGATCTTCTCCGAGATTACAAGGCTACGTAAATCCATGCCACAGTATCCGGTGGGACACCTCCAACATATTGCCGCCCTCCGTGAGGAGCTTGGTAGCAAATTACCGGGTGTGTACATTGCAGGTGCAGGTTATGAGGGCGTAGGCTTGCCTGATTGCATTAGACAAGCGAAGGAAATGTCTGTTCAGGCTACACAAGAACTTGTAGCAGATTAAGTACAGCAAGAGAGCTGTCTCAAACGTAGAATTATCTACTGGAGAGATGGCTTTTTTTATATGAAGATCTGGAAGCTAACTGAGTTCATACCCTTTCAATCGATACAGTTCCAAGGAATGATGGAAATCCAGAATATGCCTGATATAATGGTATGTATGGCTGTGAAGAAGAGGAGTTGCTTATGTATCCCCCAAGATCAGATCGAAGTGTAGAGAGAAAAAAAAGAAAGCGTACCCGCGATAGAATCATCTGGACAGTTAATCTTGTATTGATCATGGCAATTGGTCTGATAGGCATTTTTTATGTTATTAATACACGTCAGCAACAGGCAGACCAGCCAGTGAAACAAGAAATCGTCGATCAGGATCAGCCTTCCATTGGAGACGATGCCAAAGGCGGCGATCAATTAACTTCTCCAGACTCGGAATCTGATGAGACTTCGGAAGAAGAACCCGAAGCTACGGATGAAGAGACAACAGCGGATGCAGATAAGACATCTGGAGTAGCGACACCTGACACTTCAAGCAATACCAATAGTGAGAAAGCAGAATCCGGAACGAAAAACCCTACGGCAGATTCGACACCGTCCGGCACAAAGGGAAATGCAGGTGTGGATCAGCAATCAGGGACGTCGAAACCTTCCAATTCAGCGAAGGATGTCACGATTAACTTTGTTGGTGATATTCAATTCTCGGGCAAAGTTGCTGAACTGCTGGATAAGAACGGTTATGATTATCCCTTTGCCAAACTCGGCAGATTATTCAAGGATGATGATCTTACCATCGGTAACCTGGAGACACCAATAACTCATGGTGGTAACAGTGCAGCTGATAAAACCTATGTCTACAAATCATCGCCCAGAGCATTGGCGGCAATGGCTTCAGCCGGTTTTGATGCTGTCAATTTGGCAAACAATCATATTCTGGATCAGGGCGTAGAGGGCTTGGTGGATACGTTAACTTATCTTAAGGAATATGGCATAGCTCACACCGGGGCAGGTATGAACAGGGATGAGGCCTATGCACCAGCATATCTGGAACGCAAAGGCATGAAAATTGCATTGCTTGGGTTCTCCCGAGTTGTACCGGAAACGAGTTGGAAGGCTGAAGGCAATCGGGCTGGCGTGGCTGAAGCCTATGATTCCACAGGAGCAGTCAAAGCGATCCAGGAGGCACGTAAGAAGGCTGATCTGGTGATCGTGGTTGCACATTGGGGAGAAGAACGTGTAAGTACTCCAAATAGTGACCAGACCCGATTGGCTCATGAGTTTGTAGATGCTGGCGCTGATCTGGTCATAGGTGGTCATCCTCATGTGTTGCAAGGGTTGGAATACTATAAGGGGAAGTGGATTGCATACAGTACGGGAAATTTCATTTTCTCCAGATCAACAACCGAAGAGACGTGGAAAACGGCGGTATTTCAGGCTCGCTGTAGTCAAGATGCAGCTTGCAGCATGAAAGTTATCCCTTATGAGGCCGGGTTAGGTCAGGCCATTCCAATGATTGATGAGGCGAACAAACTGCTGTTGGAACAGATGGCAAAGCTCTCCCCGGGTATTCGATATGATGGGAATGGAGTCGCTTCGCCTAATTAAAAACCTTTTTGAGGAGGGAATCGAATGAACAACCTTTGTGTAGCACACCGTGGATTTTCTTCTATTGCACCAGAGAATACGATGGCTGCATTCCTGATGGCCATGGAGCGGCCTGAAGTTCAGTGGATGGAGCTGGATGTGCAGTTGTCGCGTGATGGTGTACCAGTGGTCATTCATGATTTTACTGTGGATCGCACGACGGATGGCAAGGGCCTGGTTCGGGAAATTGATTGGGCTGATCTGCAACGTCTGGATGCCGGAGCATGGAAAAACAGGTCTTACAAAGGAGAACGGATTCCGGCGCTAAGTGAATTGTTAGATCGCTCGTGCGGCAGAGTGCGTTTGAACATTGAACTGAAAACGCAGGGAGACATGTACCCGGGTCTGCCTGCGGCTGTTATACATGAAGTGAGAAAAAGACATATGCAAAATGATGTTGTGATCACCTCATTTGAACCAGCCGCACTGATCGAAGTGAAGAAACTTGCACCGGAGATCCAGACGGGGCTAATTATCGATGCACGACCAGGTGACCTGTTAACCGCGCTGCGGCAGATGAATTGTACATTCCTCTCGATTGGATACACCAATGTAGACAAATCCTTAATGAACGAGATGCGGAGTGCAGGCATTCGGGTGATGGCTTGGACAGTGGATGACAAGACCATTATGAAGAAACTGGCGGCAGTTGATCCAGAACTGATGTTATGTACGAACCGTCCTGACGTGTGGGAGCTGGCATTTCAGGAGACAAGTAGCCGATTTTTCAGACCTTAACTTTACTATATGCACTAATGAATCCGATAAAGGTGGTAATATACCCATGTTGACTAACATTCGCAATGTATACTGTGTAGGACGCAATTATAAACTTCATGCGGAAGAATTGGGTAACGCGGTTCCGGATGAACCAATGATCTTTATGAAACCTTCTCATGCAGTCGTGCCCCTGAATGGTGAAACGCTTGAATTGCCTGCTAGCAAGGGTGAAGTTCACTATGAAGCTGAACTGGTCGTGCAAATCGGCCGGAGTTATGAGCCAGGTATGGCGGTAGATGAGCTGGTGGAGGCGTATGCATTTGGTATTGATTTTACGTTACGTGACGTACAGAGCGTGATTAAGAAAAAAGGCCACCCATGGACAGCGGCCAAAGGGTTCAGAAATTCCGCTCCGGTTACTGCATTTCAGGCATTCCCGGGTGCGGCAGCTTTACTTGAGAAAGACTTTACATTGACCAAAAATGGTGAGGAAGTCCAGCGTGGTAACATTCGTAACATGATCTTCAGTTTACAAGATATTGTGGATTATGTAGGTCACCATTACGGCCTGGGGCCGGGCGATGTCATTTTTACAGGAACACCTGAAGGTGTTGGACCAACACAAGCAGGAGATGTGCTCGAACTGGCATGGGACGGCGAATCCTTGGGTGCCTGCACGATTGGGGTAGCACAATAAGGATTACACATCATACCTGCTTGAGGTGAGTAGGGTACAAGAAAGGGGCGTGAATACGCTCCTTTTTGCTGTGTTATCGTGGATATATGTTTATACCTTCATCGTACGGATACGCTACTAATTTACGCCAAGCTGTATGCTGTATTTGCGCTCTGTGTGACCAACTCTTCCAGTTCAGCTTGTTGTGCAGCATGTTGCTCCGAGCTGATACTTCCACTTGCGAGCCGTTCATCCAACTGTTCCTTGAGCTGCCTTACTTGTATAGCAATGACCTCATCCAAATTCCCGTTGTTTTCTTCCGTAATCGTCCTCAGTGACTTGCCGTTGTACAGTTCCTGATACAGATCAACTTCTGAAGCCTGATTCAGAGCGTCGAGCAGCTCATCACTGCTTCCCTCACGAGTGTCCAAGTCAACGATGGACCATTTAGCAGTAGGTATGGGAGAGATGGCAGACTGGCCCCAGGCTGTTCCAGCGAAGGACATAGTGACAATCATTGTGCCTATAATAATGACTCTTTTCATATTCATATGGATAATCCTCATTTCTGTAGTTGAGTACGAACTGAATCGTAGCTTGTCGTTGATGTAGTTGTAGATGTTTCGATCTGAGAATAGTGTAAACGGGAAACCTGAAGTGAAACTTAAAACAGGATAAGTAATTTCAAACCGGCGGGTAATGACTGTAAAAGTAGATCTATATTTTAATTCTCACTTGACAGGTTGGGTTAGTTGGTTATATGATAATCTCAATTATTTTAATACTCATTAAATGAACAGTGAACTAATTTGAACTGAAAACTGCATTGAGCTGATTGGACCACCAAAGGCTCCCGGGACTACTCCTCTAAGGAATGTCCTCGGGGGCCTTTTTTCGTATCTTTATTGAAGCTTCAAACGATCAAGGAGGTTATGAAATGAGTGATAGAGATTGGGAAGCGTTGGAGCGGACGGACTGGTTATTCCGCAAAATGGTCAGACGATTTGTCAAAGAGCGGGATCGCATCTCTGTAGAGGGCATCAGCCTTCCGGGCATGCTTATCCTGCACAAGATCATTCGAGAGGGAGAACAACGGCTTGGAGATTTGGCAGAACAGTTGGACTTTACATCCGGTGCTATTACTGCTCTAACCGATAAGTTGGAGAAAAAGGGACTCACCATCCGCAGACGAAAGGAAGATGATCGCCGGACGGTTTTACTGGACATCACATCCAGCGGGCAGGAGATGTATGCGAGAAACAGCAACATCGGTGCCCGATGTATCACGCTTCTGTTTGAGGGGTTTACAACGGAGGAGCTGGAGCAACAGAGTCAATTCTATGAGCGGGTGGTAGCGAATCTGGAGGGGTTCTCGGACACGGTGCTGGAATTGGCGGAGAACAATGGGATACAAGAACACGAGCAGTCTTCCACAAGTGACCTTGAGCAGAAGCACCGGGACAATACCGGGAAGAGTAACTATCTCAGTTATTGAAGTTGAATCAAGTAGCGATATTCGACAATCCACAAACATTCTAGGGGAGAGATGATCAATGGGACACTCAACAATATATCCAACTGGAGCGACGTTATACAATCCGGATAAGGCTTGGGGCGGTTATACCGTTTATCAGGCAGGTGAAGAAGGCATAGTATTGATCGATATGAATGGCAAGGAGGTTCACCTGTGGAAAGGATTATTAGGTTTTCCGGCCAAAATATTACCTGGCGGCTACGTGCTGGGCAGCACGGGTCGGAGAGATCCGAAGTTCGGTATTCAGGATAATGTCGATCTGGTTCAGGTGGATTGGGATGGCAACATTGTATGGAAATACAATAGCTACGAACACATCGAAGATCCGGGGTATGAGCCACTATGGTATGCCCGCCAGCATCATGATTATCAGCGTGAGGGGAATCCGGTAGGTTATTATGCACCTGGCCTTGCGCCAAAGACGAAGAGTGGCAAAACCCTTATTCTGGCACACAAAAATGTGAGTAACCCGCAAATTTCAGATAAGCCATTGCTTGATGATGCCATTATCGAAGTCGATTGGGAGGGGAAGGTACTATGGGAGTGGTTGCCTAACGAACATTTTGAAGAATTAGGTTTTGATGAAGCTGCTCGAAATGTCCTGTTCCGTGATCCGAATACACGTTCTTTCGGTCATCTGGGTGGTGGCGTTGGTGACTGGTTACATATTAATTCTGCTTCTTATGTCGGACCCAACCGTTTCTATGAAGAAGGAGACGAACGGTTCCACCCCGACAATATTATCTGGGATGCCAGAGAGGCCAACATTATTGCCATTACAGACAGACAGAGTGGAAAGATCGTGTGGAGATTAGGGCCAGACTATACTTCACCTGAAGTGAAACACATCGGTACAATTATCGGGCAGCATCATGCACATATCATTCCCCAAGGTCTACCGGGTGAAGGCAACTTGCTCGTATTCGACAATGGCGGCTGGGCAGGTTACGGCCTTCCAAATCCGGCTTCTCCATTTGGATTGAAACATGCGATTCGGGATCACTCCCGTGTACTGGAGATTAACCCGGTCACTCTGGAGATTGTCTGGCAGTATACCTCGGCAGAAGCAGGTTTCTCGGTTCCGACGGATTCTTATAAATTTTATAGCCCATACATCAGTTCCGCCCAGCGTTTACCTAACGGCAACACCCTAATAACCGAGGGTTCCAATGGCAGATTGTTTGAAGTCACAGCGGAGCATGAGCTGGTCTGGGAGTATGTCTCCCCGTACACAGATGGGCGGAATACCAATATGGTCTATCGCTCATATCGAGTTCCTTATCAGTGGGTTCCACAGTTAGAGAAGCCGCAGGAAGTTGCCATCGAAGCCATTGATGTCTCCACCTACAGGGTCCCAGGAGCAGCACCCAAAGGTTCTGCATCCATCGTGAGCGTAGAGACGACTCTTCCATTTGTGGAGGGTGCAGCCTGTGTGGCAACGTCGGATGAAGGCAAGTCAGGCGGCTAGGCGTCAAGAATCATGACTAGATCGAATGGGGTGTATATTGTGAGAAAACCATCCATAGTAACCGGCATATTGATATTATTTCTGGCTACGGCACTCCTATTATCCGGATGCAGTTCAAACGCAGCAGGATCTGGAGCAAAAGACGCTACCGGCAAGAATACCGTTAATGTAAAAATTCGAATCGCAGATACAAGTACGAACCCAACATTCAGGGTAGCTATTGCCAAAGGTTTTTTTGAAAACCGGGGCATTGATGCAGAGAGTATTACGTTTGGCTCACCGGCTGAAGGTGTAAATGCACTATTTATCAAACAGGTAGATATTGCGTACGGGGCAGACTTCCCTGTATTAAATGCTTTGTCTAAAGGGGAATATTCAGTTATCGCTTCTGCAGGCCAGACTACGGATGAAGCGGCAGCCGCCTGGAAGCTGTATGCAAGGAAGGATATTCAGAGTGGAGCGGATTTGAAGGGCAAGAAAGTGAGTTTCATTCGAGGCACATTTATTCCGTATCTATGGGATGAATATTTGAAAGATCAGGGGGTGGCGCTGAGTGATGTGACGCAAATTGGTCAGGGGGCTTTTGATGAAGCCTACATCGCACTGAAACAGGGAGATCTTGATGCCGCTTGGGTTATAGGTTCCGCGTTAACCGATAAATTCGATGCACTCGAAGGAGTGCATCAGCTGACGGATATGTCTCAGACCCCTATACGCCTTGGTATGGGACTGGTATCGAGTAATGAATTCATCCAGGCAAACCCTGAAAAGATAAGTGACTTCCTTGCGGCGCTGGATGAAGCATCCACGTATGCTCAAGCGCATCCTGAAGAAGTTGCGGATCTGATGTATCAAGAGACCAAACAGCCTAAAGATGCCACGTTGAAAGACCTTCCGATCAATCCATGGGAAGTTGGATTTACGCAGGCTGCTTATGATAGTTTGGCAGGTCAGAAGCAATATATGGTGGATACCGGAATCATCGAACAGGATTTTGATCTCGACACCAAACTCGATCTGACTTCTCTCCAGCAGGCTCTGCCGGAAAAAGTGACATTTAGTAAATAATTCTTATTGAAATGGGAGGTGTCCGTTATGTCCTTACCTGCAACTCAGCACACCATTCATATTGAACAGCTGCGGAAAACGTATCATGCCCCGACCAATGGGGATGTGCATTATATCATTAAGGATGTCGATCTGGTTATCAAGGGAGGAGAGTTCTTTGTCCTGCTTGGTCCCAGTGGGTGTGGCAAGTCAACGCTGCTGAATATGATTGCGGGTTTTATCTCCAAGTCGGGCGGACAGCTCAAGGTGGATAACAAGGAGATCGACAGACCGGGCAGGGATCGGGCAATGGTATTCCAGCAGGCGGATTCTTCTCTCTTTCCATGGCTAACTGTGAGGGAAAATGTTGAATTCGGACTTCGAATGTCCAAGGTGTCTAAGACAAAACGACGTGAGATCTCTGATCGATACATTCAGCTTGTTGGATTGAGTGCTCATGAGGGGAAATTTCCGAAAGAACTCTCGGGTGGCATGAAGCAGCGGGTCCAATTGGCCCGGGTACTTGCGAATGACTCGGCGATCTTGCTGATGGATGAGCCATTCGGTGCGCTGGACGCAATGACGAGACGCACCATGCAGAAAGAACTGGTGAATATTTGGAAAGAAACACATAAAACCGTTATCTTTGTCACACACGATATTCAGGAGGCGTTATTGCTTGGTGAGCGCATAGGCATTATGTCTGTAGGTCCATCTTCGAATATAACGGATATTTACCACAACACGTTACCTTACCCGAGGAACATCGCCTCGTCTGAGTTCAACACTTTGTATGACCGAATTCAAGGCCACTTTGAAGAATAACTGAGGTGATATGTAAGATGAAATGGTTGGAGAAAAAACGGGTGTCTATCCCGCTTCTATGGGTAACGGTCATCTTAATCTGGCAGCTTGGTGCCCTCATCTATGGGCCTGACGTAATCCCTGGTCCGTGGCACACGATCCTGGGAGCACGCGAACTGATTGCTGACGGTACGCTAATGGAGTATATCGGAATCAGCTTCACTCGTGTACTGGCAGGCTGGGTACTCGGAAGCATCATTGCTATTCCGGTAGGGCTGATTATTGGTAAAGTTCATCTCATCCGGCTGTTCGCGGAACCGTTCCTTAACTTTATACGTTTTATCCCGCCGATCGCCTTTATTACCTTATTTCTGGTGTGGTTCGGAATTGGTGAGCAATCCAAGATCGCGCTTATTATGTACGCAACTTTCTTCATTGTTGTATTGAATACACTGACAGGTGTGCTCTCCGTTGAAGAAGATAAAATCCGGTCGGCCCGCAGTATGGGAGCCAATGAACGGCAGATTCTGCTGCATGTGATTGTTCCGGCGACAACCCCGTATATCTTTACAGGTGTGCGACTGGCGATGGGAACCTCGTATATGGCCATAATCGGTGCTGAGATGATTGCCTCGAATGAGGGGGTGGGTTACTTAATCTGGAATTCCAGACTCTTTTTCCGAACAGATTGGATCTTTGTCGGACTGATTTCCCTGGGTTTTATGGGATTTCTGACGGATCGTTTGTTCAACTGGTTTGGTCGCAAAGTACTCTACCGATATGGGGTCATTGGCGGAGCGAAGCGGGTCTAAATTAGGATATAGGAACATTGAATTACAGACGTTACTTGAAGAGGGAAGGTATCTTGTTTTAACGTTTGATCAATAACCTGTTTTGGCACTTCTACACGAGGCCGAAACAGGTTTTTTGTGTGCTGGCGTAAGGAGTTTCGGCATTGGGATCAAACCGTGGTATAATTGAATTTCAAAAATACAATAAACGTCATGCGGGCTGTACATACGCTGCATGCAGGAGACATTATGGATTGGATTATTGGCGCCGTATGCGCTTCTATGGTGGCAGGTGCTGCCTATGCGAAAAAGTCGCTAACCTTGTCTGGCTGCCTGGCAGCCATCATGATGGGAACGATATATTACGGAGCGGGTAACCTGTTCTGGTTTGGCACGTTATTGTTGTTTTTCATTACTTCAACGTTGCTCTCCAGGTTTCGTAAAGATCGGAAGCAGGAGCTGGAGAAATCCTATGCCAAGTCAGGAAATCGGGATGCCGGACAAGTGATGGCTAATGGTGGAATGGGCATGTTCCTATGTCTGGGATACTGGATATTTCCACATCCGGCATGGGTATATGCTTTCATTGGTGTAATGGCTACCGTTACATCGGATACATGGGCAACCGAAATTGGGAGTCTCAGTCGAAAGCCGCCGCGCTCTGTTCTCACGTGGAAGGTACTTACGCCAGGTGCTTCAGGAGGTGTTTCACTTCTTGGCACCGTGGCTGCAGCCGTAGGCGGGGCTCTGATTGGTGCGGGAGCATTCTTGTTTTCCTGGATCGCCGGGATAGAAGGGCTTAGTCTGTTTAGTTGGACTTTTGTCGGTCTTGCAGGCGGGTTGGCAGGTGCTTTTGCCGATTCCTATCTGGGCGCAACGGTGCAGATGATGTATCGTTGTACTGTGTGTGGCCGTGAAGTTGAGGTACATGAACATTGCGGGCATCCAACGGTTCGGGCTCGTGGCTGGGCATGGATGAGTAACGACCTGGTGAACGTGCTTAGCTCGGTGATCGGCGGATGTGTGGCGATTGGTTTAGGTAACATTTTGGCGTTGTAGGGGGGAGTACATTTTGAGCACTGTACAGGGAGACAAATCGGAGGCTATTTTGGATGCGGCCTATGGTATTTTTGGCTCGAAAGGTTTTTATGAGACCAAAATGTCTGATATTGCAGACGAAGCCGGCATCGCAAAAGGCACCATTTATTTATATTTCAAAAGCAAGGAACAATTATTTATCGCAGTATCCAAGCGGGATTGTAACAGTTTTATCAGTCGTCTTGAATATGCTTTGAACTCGCATGAGAACACAGGTGATAAACTTGGAGCAATAGCCAAGACGCACCTTACGTATTATTATGAGCGTCGCAATCATACCAAGCTCTTTTTTATGGCACCCAATAATGATCCGGATCTGATGAAATTCATGAAGGCATTCATGAATCAATACATGAGTATGGTGTGTGAGGTACTGGAGAGTGCAAGTGTACCTGAGCCTGTATTGCTCGCTGAAGCATATATCGGAATTCTGGACCGGCTGAAGATGGATATCATGTTGAATCCGGAGTTTAATGAGGAACATCTGAACAAACGAATTGCTTTTGCAGCAGCATTGTTTCTGGACGGATGCCGTTCTTTTTTACAAGTTTAAAGTAAGTGCGCGGATGTACGTAATATTGAATTTTAATTCACAGAGAAGTGGGTACGAGCAATGAACATAATGACGGTAGAGCAAATTGCAAAAAGTTATGGCGAAAAAATATTGTTCAAGGATGCTTCATTTGGTATGGCTGATCAGGACAAGATTGGTGTCGTTGGGGTAAATGGAACCGGTAAATCCACGTTTTTGCGTGTGATATCGGGTATGGAACCTGCAGACGCGGGACAGATCTCGATCGGTAATGACGTACGTATTCAGTTCCTGGCGCAAAATCCGGACTTCAATCCGGATAATACGGTACTGCAACAAGTATTCGAAGGTGACAGCATGGAAATGAAAACCGTGCGTGAATATACGGAAACGATGGAATTATTGGAACTGAATTCGTCCGATCCAGCGTTGCAAGAGCGATTATTACGTTTGAATCAGCAAATGGAGCAGCTTCAGCTCTGGCAGATGGAGAGCGAAGCGAAGAGCATTTTGTCCAAATTGGGTATTCGTCAATTCGATGCACTGATGGGCACATTGTCTGGTGGACAACGCAAAAGGGTAGCACTTGCTGCTGCACTGATTCATCCTTGTGAACTGCTCATTCTGGATGAGCCGACGAACCATATTGATAACGATTCGGTCGTTTGGTTGGAGCAGTACTTGCAGAAGCGCCGCGGCGCACTGCTTATGATTACGCATGATCGGTATTTCCTGGATCGTGTGGCGAATGTCATGCTGGAATTGGATCATGGACGTTTGTTCCGATATGAAGCGAACTATACACGTTTCCTGGAACTGAAGGCGGAGCGCGAAGAACGTGAAGCTTCTTCGGAACAGAAGCGTAAGAACTTGCTTCGGACGGAGCTTGCATGGATTCGTCGTGGTGCCAAGGCACGGACGACGAAACAAAAAGCGAGAATTGATCGCTTCGAACAACTCAAAGACCAACAAGGAGTCCAGCGCTCGGGTTCATTGGAAGTATCCGTTGGCTCCACTCGTTTGGGTAAAAAGATTCTGGAGATCGAGCATCTTTCCAAATCCGTGGGTGGCCGCACGCTGATCGAAGATCTGAGTTATATTGCCGTACCTGGAGATCGGGTAGGGATTGTCGGACCGAACGGTAGTGGTAAGTCCACGTTGCTTCAGATGATATCTGGCAAGCTGGAACCTGATGCAGGTGTGGTTGACGTTGGTCCTACGGTCAATCTGGGTTATTTCACACAGGAACATCAGGAGATGGACGAATCTCTTCGTGTGATTGAGTACATCAAGGAAGTGGCCGAGAATGTGAAAACAGCTGATGGCTCTTTGATTACAGCATCCCAGATGCTGGAGCGGTTCCTGTTTACTCCGGCATCCCAGTGGACGCCAATCTCCCGTCTTTCTGGTGGAGAGAAGCGTCGTCTGTATCTGCTGCGTGTGCTGATGGCTGCTCCGAATGTATTGCTGCTGGATGAGCCGACGAATGATCTGGACATCCAGACACTCGCTGTACTTGAAGACTATCTGGACGATTTTCCGGGTGTTGTTTTTGTGGTATCCCATGATCGCTATTTCCTTGATCGTACTGTGGATAAAGTTTTGTCTTTTGAGGGCAACGGTGCTGTACGTGTACACGTCGGCGACTACAGTGAATATGCGGAATGGATGCTGAAAAATGCGCCTGGAACTAATCAAGAGAGTGATACAGGAGTAGCGAAGGTGAAGCAGTCATCGGAGAAAACGACGCCTGCTGTGTCAGCGGCTAAACCGAAGTTGAAATTCAGCTTTAAGGAGCAACGTGAATACGACCAGATTGATGAAAATATTGAGAAGGCTGAAGCCAATCTTGTCCGGATTAACAAAGAGATGGAAGAGTCATTTAGTGATTCTGCCCGTCTGCAGGAGTTGATGGCGGAGCAGGTTGAGGCTGAGCGTCATCTGGATGAATTGATGGAACGCTGGACCGTTCTGAATGAACTTGCAGAGCAGATTGAACAGAGCAAGTCTTGATTTATGGTTAACCATCGCCCTTTTTCCTTCGTGACATTATGTCGCATAGGAGGAGAGGGCGTTTTTTGTCTGTAAATTTGCGCATTAAAGTGAAACGTTCTGTATGTTCATAACGTTTTATAAGTAAAGAATTCCATAGAAGGGAGAGAACACCACACTTATGTATAAGGAAATTAATGAACAATTGGCAGTGCTCAAGGAAAAGGGGAGAATTTACGAGAAATGGACCAAACGTCTGGAGAAGCTTCAAACGGAGGAAAGCGAATGGGAAGCAAAGGTAAAACGTCGTCTGGAGCATCTCCAGAAGGAGCAGAAGGACGTTGATCGACTGAACAGTATGACATTGTCAGCATTTTTCTATCAATTGATTGGCAAAAAGACAGAACGGCTGGAGAAGGAAGAACTGGAACTCATGGAGAGCAAGGCTGCATACGACACCGCTTGTCGCATGTTACAAGACGTACAGGAGCAACGAATTCATGTGGAGCAGGAGTTGGAGGGCCAACGGCAGTATCAGTACTGGCAGAGTGACTACAACGCTCTGTGGGGGAAGAAGGAAGGTCGTCTGCTGGACCAGGATGCGGAATTGCAACAGATGGCTGAGAATCGGGAACATCTGGCGAGCGAGCTACAAGAACTGGATGAAGCTTTCCGGGAGGGAGAATATCTGCTCTATGCTCTTGAACGTGCCGAGAAGGCTTTGTCTTCGGCAGGTAATTGGGGGATATATGACATGATGGGCGGTGGAGTCATCTCCACGCATATCAAGCGAGGAAGAATGGATGACGCTCAGGTCGCCATCATGGATGCAGGTAAGCGTCTACGACGTTTCCAGAAGGAGTTGGAGGATGTAGAGATGGCTGTACACGCGGATCTGCATCTGGGAGGTCTGCTTTCATTCGCAGACTATTTCTTCGATAACCTCTTCGTGGACTGGATGGTTCAGGACAAAATTCGCAAAGCCGAACGTCAGGTGAAGGATGGACTGAGTGCAGTTCGGAAAACCATGCATGTGTTAAGAAATGAAATGCGTGACCATAAGGCAGAGTTAGAGATATTGGATCGTAAGTATCATGCATATGTCGAACAGGCAGATTAAAAGATATGACAACAAAGGCCCCTTCCAAGCACAACAATTCAGTGTGCTTGGAAGGGGCCTTTTTGATTAGACAAGACATATGAATGTCACCATAATGATTTCGTAGAAAAATGATTCTGTTTTACTTGGTTGTAATGTAGGCTGCGAGCAATCGTGCCGTATTCAGGACAGCATCCTTATGTGTACGCTCCATGGAATGAGATGCATGAACTCCAGGACCGATCAGTGCTGCACGGATATTGTTTCCTCCGCGTAATGCTGCACTGCCATCTGAGCCATAGTGGGGATAAATGTCGACGACGTAATTCATCCCATCTTGTTTGGCCAGTTCAATGAGACGACTGGTCATATCGTAGTCATACGGGCCAGAAGAATCTTTGGCACATATAGAAACGTCGGTTTCTTTACAGCTCAGGTCATCACCCATAGCTCCCATGTCTACAGCGATCATTTCACTGATTTCCGCAGGGATATACGATGCGCCATGTCCAACTTCTTCATAGTTCGAGATAAGCAGAGAGACGTTATGTAATGGTTTCCAGCCTTCACGATGTGCAGACTCAAGGATGCCAAAGAGGGCAGCCACGCTGGCTTTGTCGTCCAGATGACGTGATTTGATATAACCACTCGGCGTGATGACTGCGCGAGCATCAAAGGAGATAAAGTCGCCGACAGAGATCCCGAGTTTCAACACATCTTCCTTGGAGGAAATGACCTCATCGATTCGAACTTCCATATGGCTCTCGGACCGTTCAAATGTGCGTGCATCCGGATAAACGTGGACAGATGGATGAAGGGAGAGAATGGTGCCTGTGTATGTCTTTCCATCCCGAGTATGGATGCTGCAATATTCGTTTTCAATACTTTGCATCGAAAAGCCACCGACAGAGGTAAGCTTCAATGTGCCATAGGATGTAACCGAGCGTACCATGGCCCCTAGCGTATCCACGTGAGCGCTTAAAGCGATTGTCTTGGACGAATCCTGTCCGGGCAATGTAAGCACCGCACCGCCCTTGTTATTCAGCTCACAGGCGATGCCCAGTGCTGCTGCTTCCTTCCGGATCATCTCGATTATATGATGTGTGTAACCACTTGGACTTGGTGTGTCCAGCAATTTTTTCAGGAAAGACAGAACGTATGATTCATCAATTGTAAAACTCATTGTGTAATTTCCTCCTCGGATCGTGGGTATGGTGAAACAAAATACAGCCTGTCTGGGGGAGAGAATGTGATACTACCATTCCTGACTCGCCAGCAGGCTGTCTCTGATTGGTTACAGTGTTCCCGTAGGGTTTCCTTTGCGCTGACTCTGGATCGAATCCTTCTCCAATAGGCTATCGGATTTATTTGAGTCAAGCGAATCCATCGATTTGAAAGAATCCAATGTAGATTTGCTTGTCGTGGAACTTTCCAATTCAGATACACGCAATTTCAGTTGTTTATTTTCACGTTGCAGTCTGTATTGGCGATAGATGCCATATGACCCTACAATAATTCCACCGATCAGGGTACAGCCGAGAATGAGCAAGATCAGCGGGATTTGTACCGTGTTAAATAACAGGTTGACTTGTACGGAATCCACATTAATGACCGCAAAGATTCCCGTGAGCAGTGCAAAAACAAGACCTGCTATGAGTGCCCATTGCATTTTCATGGTGTTGCCTCCTTGTTGAACAATTGAGAACTAGATATGCATTACCCATATTCGGGTATGTTGCATCTTGCAATGATGATAAAATCCCCTGCCCGAACGGGCAAGGGATGCAGGTCACATGGAAAGACAACCTTATTTGGTTAGTTGCTCCATCTGTTCAATCAATTCCTTGAACACACTCATAGCTTCACGAATTGGCTGTGGTGTAGACATATCCACACCTGCTTTTTTCAGAATGTTGATGGAGTAATCACTGCCACCGCTCTTCAGGAAGCCAAGATATCGGTCAACAGCCGGTTGGCCTTCTTCCAGGATTTGCTTGGAAAAGCTTGTTGCTGCGGAGAAGCCTGTAGCATATTTGTAAACGTAGAAGCTGTTATAGAAGTGGGGAATACGAGCCCATTCCATTTCAATTTCTTTGTCAACAGCCATGCCTTCTCCGTGATATTTAACGTTCAGATCATAATAGATCTCGGATAACAATTGTGGTGTTAATGCGTCACCTTGTTCCGCACGTTCATGAATGATTTTCTCGAATTCAGCAAACATGGTCTGACGGAATACCGTTGTACGGAATTGGTCGGCATAATAGGTCAACAGATACAATTTTTCCTTTGGATCTGTTGATTTGTTAAGCAGATAATCCATCAGCAACGCTTCGTTGGTTGTGGATGCAACCTCAGCCAAGAAGATGGTGTACTGTGCATCACGATACGGAAGTGTTGTATCCGAGTAATGTGAATGCAGAGCGTGACCCATTTCATGTGCGAGTGTGAACATACTGTTTAGGTTATCTTTGTGATTCAACAAGACATACGGGTGAGTGCCGTAAGCGCCCCAGGCATATGCGCCTGAACGTTTATTTTCATTCTCATATATATCGATCCAGCGGTTATCATATCCATTCTGCAATGCGTCAGCATAGTCCTTGCCGAGTGGTTTCAGACCGTCTTTAACCGTTTGTTTCGCTTCCTCATAGGTAATATCCATTTTGTATTCGTCTACGAGTGGAGCGAACAGATCGTACATGTGCAATTGATCCACACCCAGCAACTTTTTGCGCAGGTCCATATAACGATGCAATAACGGAAGGCTCTCGTGAATGGTGTCTACCAGATTGGTATACACATCCGTTGGGATGTTATCTCCATATAGGGACATTTCCATCACGGAAGGGTACTTCCGAACATTAGCATAAAACATATTTTTGGTTACATTTGCATTCAAGGCAGCCGCAATTGTGTTCTTCTGTTTGGCATAGGTTTCGTATACCGCTTTGAAGGCACGTTCGCGAACTTCACGGTTAGGGTTCTCCAGGAACTGAATGTAGCTACCGTGTGTCAGCTCAACTTCGTTACCATGTTCATCCTTGATTCTTGGGAACTTGAGATCGGCGTTATTCAGCATGCTGAAGATTGTCTGTGGTGCTTGTGAAAGGTTGCCTACCTGTGCAAGCAAAGCCTCTTCTGCTTGGCTAAGAACGTGGGCTTTTTCGCGTTTCATCTCTTCCAGCGTAAATGTATAAGCAGAAAGTTTTTCGTTCGCAATAAATGCGTCCAACTGATCATCCGGCAGGGAAAGAATCTCCGGTGTGACAAAAGAAAGTGCTTCACCAACCCGTACGCCTAATTTCTGGGCTTTTTGGGACAGGTTTTGATATGTAGGATTCGCTGTGTCTTCATCTTGATGCATACGTGCGTACACAAAGAGGCGTTCTATTTTGAGGCTGATCTCATCTTCGAATTCGAAGCAAGATTTGAGTACATCAGGTTGATTCAGTTTGCCTTGGAATTCGGAGGCCTTCTTGGTCAAAGACGATACTTCTTCATATTCTTGATCCCAGGCTTTCTGATCGGCAAATAAATCTTCCAGTTTCCAGCTATGTTCAGCCGGCACCTCGGAACGTTTCAATAATTGACTCATGGAAATCCTCCTTTGATGATCTGATGAATGTATGGACGAAGCTGCCTTCGTCTCGCTTGCCTGTGCGGAGAGAGACGAAGGAATCAGACTAAGTACCAGGATAACAGATAGCGATTTCTGGTATTTCAACGGCCTTCCTCCTTACGATACGAATAATCTCGTATAGTATGACCTTAGGCACGTTGAAATATTTTAGCATCTGGGTCCCCGTGATTAGGCTCCCATGTTATACAGAAAATAAACGATCAGGAAAAAGGCGAAACAAATGAGCAGGGTAGCAATAAGCGCCATTCCCCGTCTTAATCGATCCGGGATGGAATTGCGTCCCAGAATAAGCACAATACCAAGAGAGAAGGCAAGGATAATAAAGATGACGACATTGCTTGAGTCAAGCTGCATGGGTTAGACCCCTTTGAAGGCAGCCATCAATTGACGCCATTCATCCTCACGGTTCTCAAAATCTGCTTTTGGAAAACGGCGTTCAGCCCAGTGCATTAATGCAGGACGGCTAAGGAATGTATGGCATTCTTCGCCCCACTCTTCCGAAATTTCTCGCAGTACGAGATATTTGCCTTGAACTTCTACGGTCATCATATTCCACTTGTCTGTTTTGTATATTTCATGTTTTTTTATCATAGGTAGTCTCCAAACTAACGGTTTTGGTAAAATGATACCGTACCCTACGATTCAAAGCAAATTTTTTCGACATTTATGGAAAGATAAATTGCAAAATGGAAGCCCATACAGTATAATAAGGGTATTCGCCATAGATGGCGATATTTTTAGGAGGTTTTTCATTTGAAAGGTACAGTTAAATGGTTTAACGCAGAAAAAGGCTATGGCTTTATTTCAGTTGAAGGCGGCGAGGACGTATTCGTACATTTCTCCGCAATCCAAGGAGATGGCTTCAAAACATTGGAAGAAGGTCAAGCGGTAGAATTCGAAATCACTGATGGAAACCGTGGTCCTCAAGCAGCTAACGTAAACAAACTGTAAGAATTTATCCGGCTAACGGACTTCTTATATATTATAAATTTATAGCTGAATATTAAGAACCTAAGCACAGTCCCCCATGGGAGGCTGTGCTTTTTTTGATTCTAAAATTTTCAGTGTATATAACGGTTGAATACGATGTAAGTTTCCCTGTGTGTTCACGAGACACGATTGGTCATGCTGGACCATAACTTCAATCCGAAACCGATTAGTGCAGCCAGGGAGAAAGCCATAGCGGTGAGATAGAAGGTTTGTCTGCCTGCATGTTCCAGCAGCAGTCCGCCCAACGTTCCACTAAGAAGTCCCGAAGCACTGGACCAGACAATGGTGAACAAAGCCATACCTGTAGCTCTGTAGCCGTCCGGAACTAGGCGAATGATGTAGCGGACCGCCGTAACGTAAAAAATACCAAAGGTAACACTGTGCATCGTCTGAATTGCAACAACGGCTGCAGGTGTATCGGATATGGACATGAGAAGCAAACGAACCGTATACATCAGTGCAGCAAAAGCAATTAGCGGCAGTTCTTTATAACGGTTTCCATACTTGCTGAGCAGTAGAAATATGGGGATTTCACTTACGGAAGAGATCAGCAAAGACCAGCCGATCAGCCCCTCGCTGGCACCCAGATCTTTTAGCGTGATGGTAAGAAATGCTTCGTTCATGCGATGTCCCATGGCAAGCAAAAATACACAGCCAAAAAAGGTGAGCACATCTCTGCGTTTCAAAATAGCCCATAACCCCGATAGATCCATTTTGCTACTGCTTCCCGAAGGTTGATCCTTCAATTGAAAACTGATCAATAGTGTAGTTGCAGCAAGACCAACGCAGACCCAAATCGTCCATGCTGGACCAAAAGATCCAAGGAAATACCCGATACTTAATGCAAAGAAGGCATAACCGATCGATCCGAAGACTCGAATGGAAGTGAAATTTCGACCGTACTTGCTGGCCGTTGTAATAGCCATCGTATCGGAGAGTGGATAGACCGGATAATAGAAAAAGTAAAACAGGGTCACGAGTACAAATACCTGACCGAAAGTTGTTGCATTGGCGAGCATGATCCCTGTGATCAATTGACCACCAAGCAGAATGATCATCACTTTGCGTACCGTTTGGTAGCGGTCGCTGGCCATGCTCCAGAACATATTGGAGAACACAGAGATGAGGGGGCCAATTCCGTAGAGATATCCAATCTCAGCCCGACTGAAACCCAGATGACTGAAGTAAAGCTGGAAGTAGGATACCACCAGGACGGTGGAACCAAAGATGGTGAACATGAGAGCCCGAAGCCAGTTCTGATCCGGGCGGGCGTTGTGACTTAATTTCATGATGAGAGACTCCAATCCTGATAACAATTCAATGATTTTATTACCCTTTCAGGGATGTTGATTTACGGGCTTTCGGCACGGACATCGTAGGTTCTTGCTTCGTGCGCCGGATGACAAGCCAGACAATGATGAGTTCGGCGAGCAGGCCAAGGGATTGGGCAACAGCGCCAATCATGCCGTTCCACGCAGGAAAAATACTAACCAGTATAAGCAGCACAATTACCGTGCAGATTGCATTCGCCGTTTGCGAACGAAACATCGTTTTCGTCTGACCGCGAAGCAGAATGAGGCCATTGCTGAAATCCAGAAAAGGGAAGATCAGCGGAAATAAGACGAACGCACGCAGTGTCCACAGACTTTGTTGCAACAGTTCGCCCTGAACGCTCATGACATTTTCGAGTACCCATGGTCCCAAGGGGGTATAGGCAATCGACACCATCATCGCAAACGGAATAAATCCCGTGACAAGTGCGAATTTTCGTACCAGTTTGGCGTCCACAAGGTAGAAATTCAGCACGATCTGATGGATGTATGTAAAGAAGCTTAGCATCAACTGCATCAGACTGCTTGCTATGGCAAAGGACGAAATGGCTAGTGCGATCCCGGTCGTTTTGCCAAGTACGATGTTAATAACCGGTCCTATGAACAGCGCTACAAAGCTGGATAACAGAAGCGGCTTATAAAAGCGAAATACGTCTCCCTTGCTCTCGACGGGATGATCCTCAAGCTTGGCTGGCATCTTGCGCTTGATGCTGTTACCCTCCAGAAAGCTGACAAGCGCTTCAATCATCATGCCAGTAGCAAAAATGATAGCGCCTACACGTCCACTGTTAATGCTGTCTGTATATATGAAATAGAGGGAAAGGCCGTACATACCGGCTAAACGGAATACCATCCCGATGGTTAACCACTTGGTGCGGTTATTCGTAATGATGATCCCCTGATAGATGTTGCGGATCACTGAAAAGATACTTACATACATGAGAATTTCATATACGTCGATGACTTTGTTCAGCAGATCCGGACTTACACCAAACAAGTATTTGAACACCCCGGTACCAACGGGAGAGTATACGATAAGAAACCCAATGAGAAGCACACAGGCAAGAAATATTTTGGTCACAAACGTGAGGGCCTGAAAGGAAAGGCGATCGCGGACCAGTGCGGAACAGGTTTGCCGCAGCAGGGTGGAGGGGCGTTCCGTGAGGGTTAACAAGCTACCGGCGATGGCATAGCTGGCAATAACCGTCTCGGGATGAGCGGAACGTGCTAATGTGCTGTTTATGATGACGTGAGAAATGGTGACGAGAGAGGCGGAAATGCCAAGTGGCACAAAAAAAGAAAATAACCGTCTCCACGAAAGTGATTCACTTGACGACATGTCAACGACTCCTTTGATGGATGAAATATGCCTAGTATATCACAAAGCTTTGGGCGCGGATGCGATTTTTTATGCGGAATATGCGGCAGATCATTTGTACAATTAAGGGGATCATATTATAATAGGAATGGTTAAAAATCGCTCTAATACGTATTCAACCAAGTGGAGGCACATTTATTTTGAGCCAATCAAATCGAAAACGTCATCAATATCCGCGTGGACCGCTGGCATTGATGAGAGGGGTGTACAAATACACCATTCCGGAAACACGGAAGGCACTGAATGGATGGCGTGCTCAAGCTGAGGCGATTCCGAATGAGGAATTGCGTACACAGGCACTTGCCAGTCTGAAGGATAAACAGTTTCACTGTGAAGGCGGAACCGTCTACGCATTAGCTGATTTGCCAAACAGACACATTCTGATTCCGCTGATCGTTTCATATCAAACTATTAGTGATTATTTGGACAATCTGTGCGACCGCAGCACGTCGATGGACCCGGATGACTTTCGTCTTCTCCATCAATCCATGCTTGATGCGGTAGATCCCGAAGCAATTCCCGTCAATTATTATGCCCTCCGTGAGGAGCAGGATGACGGCGGATATCTGCGGAATCTGGTGACCACATGTCAGGAACTGACCCGTCAGTTACCAGGCTATACGTCCGCCAAGCCCCAAATTCAGGATCTGGCAGGCCTATACACGGACCTGCAGGTATATAAGCATATCAAGCCGGAACTGAGAGAAACGGCACTGCTCGAATGGTGGTCGGAGCATCGTCATCGCACACCTCAGTTTCGTTGGAACGAATTTGCTGCTGCAACTGGCTCTACACTGGGCGTTTTCATGCTGTTTCTGGCTGCGAGTGACGATCAGTTGACTGAAGAGCAAGCGGCCTCGATCCACACGGCCTATTTCCCACATGTATGCGCATTGCACATTATGCTCGATTATTTAATTGATCAGGATGAGGACCGCATCGGGGGAGATCTCAACTTCTGCAACTATTATGAGAATGTGGAGACTATGCTGGACCGAATTGCTTTTATTGTGGAGATGGCACGCAGTGATGTACAGAAGATTCCGGGAAGCTCCTTTCACCGGATGATCATCGAAGGACTGATAGCCATTTACCTGTCTGATCCCAAAGTCAGCGAACAACAGGAAGTTCGCGTTGTATCCAAACGTCTGCTGAAAAATAGTCCGATCACAAGAATATTTTTCTTCATTTTCAGTCGCTGGATACGGAAAAATATGTAAGTCAGGTGTGATATTGCGGAGCCTGAAGTGAAACTAGAGGAGGAAGAAACATCATGACAGCAGTAAAGAAAATCGCAGTATTAACGAGCGGTGGTGATTCACAGGGGATGAACGCGGCTGTTCGTGCGGTTGTTCGCAGCGGACTGTTTCACGGTCTCGAAGTATTTGGAGTTCAACGTGGATACCAGGGTCTTTTGAATAATGACATTTTCCCAATGGATTTGCGGAGTGTAGGGGATATCATCCAACGTGGGGGAACGGTTCTTCAATCGGCACGTTGCAAGGAGTTCTATACCGCTGAAGGTCAGCAAAAAGGTGCGGACATTCTGCGTGCGCGTGGCATTGACGGTCTGGTTGTTATCGGTGGGGATGGTTCCTACAACGGAGCAAACAAACTGAGCAAGCTGGGCATTAACACCATGGGTCTGCCAGGAACGATTGATAACGATGTTTCATTCACCGACTATACCATCGGATTTGATACAGCTGTAAGCATAGTAGTTGATGCAGTAAACAAATTACGTGATACGATGTCTTCACACGAACGTTCTTCCATCGTTGAAGTTATGGGTCGTCACTGTGGGGATATCGCTCTGCATGCCGGACTTGCTTCGGGTGCTGAAACGATTCTTGTCCCAGAAGTTCCATTTGATATGGACGAAGTAGCAGATCGGATGAAAGCTAACTTTGCACATGGCAAACGTCACAGTATTATCATCGTTGCAGAAGGCGTAGGCAAGGGTGAGGATGTAGCAAAAGAACTGATGGAACGTTGCCCAACGTATGAGCCACGTGTAACCGTTCTAGGTCACATTCAGCGTGGGGGTACGCCAACACCTTTCGACCGTAACCTGGCAAGCCGTCTTGGCGACTTCGCTGTTCGCAGTCTGATCGCAGGCGAGACAGACAAAGGTTGTGGCATAATCAAGGGTGAACTTACCTTGACGGATATTGATAAAGTGGTTAACACAAAAAAAGATTTCGATATGGTGACTTACGAGCTTGCACAACGTTTGTCCCAATAATTCGATTCATACGCAAAGAGCACAATCCCGCTTTAACGTGGGTTGTGCTCTTTTTGTTGTTTCACGGAGTGAGTATATCAATGTTACGCCTTGCGGAGTGCGGCTTGTTTTTGTACCAGGAAGAGTCTCCAGAGAAGCGCTGTTGCTCCTACAGCAAGGCCGGCAATGAGGCCGATCCAGTATCCGAAGGCACCGAGTGAAGTATACGTAGCAGTTAGATAACCTACAGGTAACCCAATAATCCAATACGCTATGAACGTAATGATAAGTGCCGGATTAACATCTTTGTAGCCACGCAATGCTCCTTGGGTCGGTGTAGCAATCGCATCCGAGATCTGAAAGAAAATGGCGTAGATGAGGAAATGCTGCGTAAGTGCAATGACCTCTCGATCGTTCGAATACACGCCTGCAATCTGTTCGCCGAACACAATCAACACGATCGCTGTCAGCAGTGAGAGCCCGATGGCTCCACCAATTCCAAGCAGACTGTATTGTCTGGCATCTCTCAGACGCCCCGCACCTGCCTCAAAGCCCACAAGGATCGTAAGAGCCATACATATGCTCACAGGCAGCATGTAGAGCGTAGAAGCGAAATTCAGCGCCGCCTGGTGGGCAGCAATTGTTGTGGTATCGAAACGGCTCATCATTAAAGTCACAGCAGCGAAGATGGACGTTTCGAAAAAAGTCGCGAATCCGATGGGCACTCCAATCTTGAGTAACTCTTTCCATTTGGACAATGAGACACGGGTCCATTGACGGAAAATGCCATACTGGGCGAAAGGTTCGACCCGATGGACAAAAAAGAGACTAATAAGAAAGATCAGCCAGTATGTACATGCTGTAGCAACACCAGCACCAACACCGCCTAATTGTGGAAAACCCCAGTGGCCGAATATTAGCAGATAATTTAGAAAGATGTTAACGGGCAGGGAAACTAACGTAATAAACATCGTAGTCCGTGTCTGGCCAAGTGCATCCATGAAGCTGCGCAGCACTGTATATCCGAAGAGTGGGATAATGCCAAAAGCAAGTGCGCACAAAAAATAGAAGGCAACTTGGGCAACTCGGGGTTCCAGAGGCATTCCGTTCAGTATAGGGCCAAGTAACAACGCCCCGGCTCCGATCACGACGAGACTGACTGCGATCCCGAGATACAGCGCCTGGATGACGTTATACCCGATCTGATCATTACGTTTGGAACCTAACAGATGGGAAACGACAGGTGTAATACCGATCAGAATCCCGCTTAGTCCAGTTTGAACTGGCATCCATAGACTTGTGCCAATCGCGACGCCTGCAAGGTCGGCCGGAGAAAACTTGCCTGACATATTGGTGTCGAAGAACGACATGGCAGAGAGGGCGATTTGAGTGGTGAATATGGGCAAAAATATAATCAGGAATTGCTTCACTTTTTGGGAAAAACTTGTTGTGTTCATGTTCACTGGCAGTGCCTCGCTATTCTAAAGAGATGTCATCCAAGTGTCATATCTGGACAGCTATTTATTGTAGTGGATTTTGTTCAATTTGAATAGGGACAGAAGCAGAGTAGGGGTGTACAGAGAAAAATGAACACCAAAAAACCTCGCTCTGCTTCAAGCAGAACGAGGTTGGATGAAATGAGAAGTATGAAAGAGTGCGGATTACTTATATTGTACACCTGATGTATAACGGTTGGACGCATTCCAGAGCAGATATTCATGCACATCCATGTCTTTCATCGCTCTAATCTGGTCTTCCACTTGTTTCTTGCCATACTTGACATAGTGTCCACTGCCCAGCCAGCTTGCTGTGAAGTCCTGGATCCACGGACGAATGACAGGTTTGAGTTCTTTGGTAGGGTCCAGTTTCTTGTGTGTATCTTCCATTGAACCCTTGATGGTTGTGTAAGGATCTTTGTCAGGGTCCTTGACCCCATACCAGCCAGTAGAATAGTGACTAGGGTATACCATCGGTGAGATGACGTCCACGTTTTCGGATATCTTAACAAAATCCTGTCCAATGCCCTCAGCCGCAGGTACAGAAGCGGCATAACCAAAAATATCAACTGAGACACGGACCCCTAGCGGGGCTAACTCCTTGCGTGCATATTGCACGAATTCAGCCACAACATCGACGCGTGACTTGTCAGATTTGGTATATTTCAGTACATCGGCTCGAGTTTCGAAACCTTCCGGGAAACGAACGTAGTCAAATTGAATCTCTTTAAATCCAAGCTTGGCAGCTTCCTTGGCAATCTCAATGTTATAGTCCCATACTTCCTTGCTGTACGGATTCACAAAGCTGTCGCCTTTGCCATTTGCCCATACAGATCCATCCTTGTTACGGAAGGAGAGCTCCGGATTTTTCTTGGCAAGAATCGTATCTTTGAATACAACGACACGTGCAATCGGGTAGACCTCATGTTTTTGCAATCGTTTCATCAAGGCATCGATATCCCGGATAAAAGGTTGCGATTTACCCATTTTCTGAAGCGCTTTGTTTTCTGTGGGATAAGTTATGTATCCGAGATCGTCTTTAATATCAATGACCATGGCATTCAGTTCTGTACTGTCTGTCAGTTCCAGCAATTCTTTCATACGTGCGCCGCCTGCGCTGTAGGCCGTTACATAGATACCTTTGACCACAGGTGCATCAGGTTGAGGATCAATTTTGGCAGGTGGGTTATCGGCATCAATAACAACCTGATCTTTTTGAGATTGGATAATTGCGGTGTTAAAACTGTTGGTTAACGATTGGAATTGAGGATTTCCCTGGTCCGCCACTGCGGGGGCACCACCAAAGCTTCCAAAGGCCATAGCCATTAAAGCCCAAAACATGTTCATTCATTTCCACTCCCTTATGTGTGCATTCCATGTATGAATTATACATTAAAGCCTCTGGGCTTTTAACCATATTAATCAAGTAATGAAACACATGGAAAAAATGAAAACCGCTTCCTGCTGAGGAAATCCCCTGCAAGAAGCGGCGTGATCAATCTGAAAAAAATTATTGAATGTAAATCTCATTTTGATGCTCACAAATACTGTACTGAATGATTTCCATTGCGTCTCCCTGTTCCAGGATGCCCAGCCCATCCCGGAGGACAATCAGTGAGTCGAGTTCATTCGGTTTCAAGAAAGGGAGCATTTCCGGGCACCATCTGTTGACAATCTCAAACAGTTTTACCGTTTCCATATCCACAATAATCACCCTTTCCTACTCGAATTCCAAAATGGTAAGTCATTCGGCGCGATTCGGGAAAGCATATGGCCTGTGAAATTGAAGGGTTGAACCTGCTATACAACATATTTAGGAGCCGTACACCGTTATTATACCACAATGTTGTGAATTGTTAACCGTACAGGTGTCTCAACTTCTGCGAAATGAACCCATAACACCAACCGTTTCCACAATGTTAACAAAAGCGTTTGGATCTGTATCCTTGATAATACGTTTAATTTCAACTAACTCGTAGCGGGTGGTAACGGTCATGAGCATGTCCTTCTCAATATCCGTGTATGCTCCCTGAGTCTTAATTTTGGTAACTCCACGAGGCCGAACAAGTAATTTTTTTAACATGGCTTCGGTTTCGTTTGTAATAATGTACAGTGTTACTTTGACGTGACTGATATGGATCAGATCAAGCACTTTGCCTGTAATGTAGATGGATACCATCGAGGCCAAGGCTGTATTCCAATTGTCACTCAGGTATCCTGCAAGCATAATGATCGTACCGTTCATACCGGCCATCACTGTACCAATCGGAAAGTCTCGTTTACGCGTGAAAATGGACCCAACAATGTCGAGTCCTCCTGTGGAGCCGCCGACTCGGAAGGAAACGCCAGTACCCATTCCAATAAGCACACCGCCAAATACAGAACTAAGTAAAGGATCTGTAGCCACAGCAAAAACAGGCAGAAGCGCAATGAACCAGGAAGTGGCTGCTACCGAAAGAATACTTAATGTAATGAAGCGTCGTCCAAGAATAAACCAACCTGCAATGAGCAGGGGAATGTTAAGAACAAAATACATTATACTAAGATTCAACGTTGTAAAATAACCCAGAAGCATTGAAATACCGGACACCCCGCCGCTTAAAAGCTGATGGGGGACCAAAAACCAGTTGAAGCCGCAGGCAATAGCTGCAGCACCCAAAATGATCACTAAAGAGTGCCAAATTATTTTGGGCAATTTAATCACCTCATTTATATTTAAAACCAGATTGCTGGTAATCTTGAATTGTTTTGTGATATAATAATTTGTGGATATTCTTGAGTAGGAAACTTTTCCTAAATGGAGCAATAAAATTTTGAAATGTTTCAAACACATGTATGTAGTTTTAGTCTTATGTTGGGGACCCATTCATGGAATTATATTCGTTAGTGAAAATAATTCGTCCCGTTGGGATACCCTATAAATATTAACGCTACTTAAGAATACAGACAACAAAGTGGATTGTCCACCATGTCCACCATATAAAAGGAGCATGAATAATTTTGACAAATTTAAACTTTACAGATTTCAATCTTGAACCACTGGTGCTGCAAGCCATCACTGAGCTCGGGTTTGAAGAAGCAACACCGATCCAATCCAAAGCGATTCCTTTGGCACTCGAAGGCAGAGATTTGATTGGTCAAGCTCAAACAGGTACGGGTAAAACAGCTGCATTCGGTATTCCGTTGATCAGCAAAATCTCAAAAAGTGACGAGAAAATCCGCGCCCTTATTATGGCACCTACACGTGAACTTGCAATTCAAGTTGCTGAAGAGATCGAAAAACTCACTCGCTTCAAAGGTCTTCGCTCCCTGCCAATCTACGGCGGACAAGATATCGTGCGTCAAATCCGTGCACTGAAAAGAAAACCACAGATCATCATTGGTACACCTGGACGTCTCCTTGACCACATCAACCGCAAAACAATCAAACTAGATGATGTACAAACTGTTGTACTGGATGAAGCAGATGAAATGCTCGACATGGGTTTCATGGAGGATATCCAATCCATCCTGAAACAAGTTCCAGACGAGCGCCAAACTATGCTGTTCTCAGCAACAATGCCTCCTAACATTCAAAAATTGGCACAACAATTCTTGAACAATCCTGAACACATTTCTGTGATTCCGAAACATGTTAGTGCACCATTGATTGACCAATCCTATATCGAAGTACCTGAGCGTCAAAAATTCGAAGCATTGAGCCGTTTGTTGGATATGGAATCTCCTGAACTGGCGATCGTATTCGGACGTACAAAACGTCGTGTTGACGAATTGGCTGAAGCTTTGCAAAAACGTGGATATTCTGCAGACGGTCTTCATGGTGACTTGTCCCAGAATCAACGTGATGCGGTAATGCGTAAGTTCCGTGACGGCAGCATTGACGTACTCGTTGCAACAGACGTGGCTGCACGTGGTCTCGACGTATCTGGCGTAACTCACGTTGTTAACTTTGACCTTCCGCAAGATCCGGAGAGCTATGTTCACCGTATCGGTCGTACAGGTCGTGCGGGTAAAGAGGGTGCTGCTTGGTCCTTCGTTACACCGCGTGAGATTGATCACTTGCACTTCATCGAGCGTGTAACACGTCACCGTATTCCACGTAAACCACTGCCAACAATGGCAGAAGCGGTTGAAGGTAAACAACGTTTGACAGCAGAGCGCTTGCTGGAAATCGTACAATCAGGCGAACTGAACGAATACAAAGGTATTGCGATTCAAATGCTTGAGCAATATGATTCTGTTCAACTGTTGTCGGCTGCACTGAAGCTCCTGACAGGTGACAAGAAAGATGCTCAAGTTGATCTGACTCCTGAAGATCCAATCCGTGCAAAACGTCGTAAACCGGATGTTCGCTCTGGCGGACGTAAACCATCGGGTTACAGCGGTAACCGCACAAGTGGTAGCGGCGGCAGTGGTGGTGGTTACAACCGCGATCGCAACAGCAGTGGTAGCGGACGTGGCGGTTACAACCGTGATCGTAACAGCGGCAGCAGCACTGGCGGTGGAAGCAGAGAAGGTGGTTACAACCGTGACCGCAAACCGCGTCCAAGCAGTAACGAAGGACGTCGTCCAGCGAAAGATTCTTCTTTCGAGTAATTTAAACGTATGATCTGAAAAATGGAGCGGGCAACTGCTCCATTTTTTTATTTTCAAAGTGACTGCATCATTTTATTTCACTGCCAGAAGCGGCCAGAAGCGCTAGCTAAGGACAATGACGATCTCTTTTCGGGAAGTACTGGCTTTTCCTATCTATAATAAGGTATATTAATATTAGACTTCAGGTAATTCGCAAGGCTGCAGAGGAGGAGAAATGTTTGGAATTTAAAGGAGCTATGGGTGGGATCTACCGGCTTACAGAGTGGATTACGAGACTGGCCGCAACCAATCTGTTGTGGGCTATTTGTTCGTCTCCGTTCTTGTTTTTCTTGATTATGAAACTGCTCGTGATGCAGCAGAACCTCGCAAACGAATCATTGCAAATGAACTGGGCTATAGCTATTGTGGCACCGCTTACACTGTTCCCGGCGACTTCGGCGCTGTTTACGGTTGTTCGTAAATGGAATATGGGTGATACGGATGTACCGATCTTCCGTACTTTCTTTGTAGGTTACAAGGAAAACTACAAGCAAAGTTTAATTGGGGGCATTTTTTACACACTGCTGTTCGCGATTATGTATCTGGATTATACAGTGTACATGACGCAGTTCCGCAATATGCAGCTCGTGGGAATCATTATGTTAGTACTGCTTCTCTTGTTATTTGTATCACTCTTTAACTTTTTCTCGATGGTTGTACATTATCATATGTCCATCGGACTCATTATCAAAAACGCGGTATTGCTTACGCTGATCAGACCATTCCGTGTATTTTCCACATTGCTGGGAAGTGGATTGCTGTTCTACATCGGTTTCCGTTATCCGGTCTTGTTTGTTTTCTTCATTATCAGCATCATTGCCTGGTTTGCTTTCTTTAACTTCTACGCAACCTTCAACAAGATGCAGGAGCAGATGGAGAAGATGCAACTCAAGAAGGAAGAAGAGGAAGCTGCTGCGCTGGCTGAACAATCAGCAGAGAATGGTGAAACACCTGAGCCATCAGACGACAAAAACATTACATTGCAAAAATAAAACATGATGAATCGCCATTTACTTTTTACACAGTTAGGGATATAATAATTGTACATCCTGCGATGTACGTTTCGGTTATTCGTTGTTTTGAACCAATGATGATGTCTTCGGGAGATCAACACAGAATGTTGCTGAAAAGCCCTGTCTATACGACATGGGGACTTCAAAAAGCATTTTTGCGGTCACCCACCTGCCAAGCAGGTTCATAAGACAATGTAGCCGGACGGCATAGGCGGGTTCCTAAATCTTCATGTACAGCACCCTGACTTTTCCTCTACAAAAGGAATTTCAGGGTGTTTTTAAGTTGTGATGAATGTTTTTGATTGGTTTTATGATAAATATGATGCTTGCCCTTTTGTTACTACTTGAACAATGTTACACTAAGATACATAAATGGAACGGTTACAATCAAAGGAGGAAGGGTCTTGACCTTAAAGAGAACGCTCGTCGGTATCATCCGCAGCATGGAGGGGACCAGCGATCGAGCCAAGGATCCCAAATTAAAAACACGGTATTATAACTTATCCAAAGACAGAGCCTGGGAAGAGGTCTCTTCGACACTCAAAAAGATTCCGGGTTATAAAGTGCTGCATGAAGTGCCTTCTGTTGGAGAAGTTATTCTGGAGAAGCGGACTACCTTTGGACGGACGATGGATATTACAGTTTCCATTATCTCAGTAAGTCCTGTTCGCAGTGCGGTGGATATGTATTCAGCTTCACGTGGTTCACTTGGAGACTTGGGTTCCAATTATCGCACGATTATGAACTTATTCTCTGTACTGGATAAAAAGCTAAGCAAGTATAAAGCAAATGATTGAAATAGATGATAAATAACAAAAAGCGAGTGAAGGTTAACCTTCCTCGCTTTTGTTCTGAACGTATGATAACTTCTACAGCAAAGCTTTTACAGCAGCAATCGCTTGTTCGAAGTTAGGGGAGTCTGTCATTTCAGGCAAATACTCCACATATGTAATCCGGTCTTCGGCATCCAAAACAAAAATGGAGCGCATGTCGAGTTGGAATTCTTTGATCAGAACGCCGTAGTCTTCACCGAAAGAACGTGTTTTGTAGTCTGACAATGTAACTACGCGGTCAACACCAGCTGCTCCACACCAACGAGCCTGAGCAAACGGAAGGTCAACGCTTACTGTCAAGACAACAACATTGTCTCCGAGTTCTCCAGCTTCCACGTTGAAACGACGAGTTTGCGCATCGCATACGCCAGTATCCAGGGAAGGAACAACGCTGATTAATTTGATTTTGCCTGCGAAGTCTTTCAGGGAAGCGTCCTCAACCAGGTTCTTGCTCAGTGTAAAATCAGGTGCTTGATCGCCGACTTTCAGTTCGGGTCCGATCAATGTAATAGGGTTGCCTTTAAATGTGGCTGCGCCTGTACGTTCTTGTGTCATAATAATGTTCCTCCTTATAAATTGGTGATCCGTGCCAAAATCCATTATAATCTTTTATGAAAGGCATTGTCCAATTCGGGCATGTACCATTACGATGGATCAGAGATGTGAGTCCGATCTGAACAGGGTGGAGTGAAAGAAGAAATTTATGATATTTATTCGCTATGAGAACTGGAAAGGTTATTTGAAGTATTTCCCTTTGACGTCGCTTTTTTTAATTGCCAATGTAGTCATGTTTATTGTGTTAACGGTGAACGGTGGATCAACGAACAATATGGTGCTGTTGAAATTCGGGGCACTTACGAATCATGAACTGTTCGCACATGAATGGTGGCGTTACATTACATCGATGTTCCTGCATGCGGGCTTCAGTCATTTATTGTTTAACAGCTTTGCGTTAATTGTATTTGCTCCACCGATGGAGCGTTTGCTCGGGTCGGTAAGGTATGGTGTATTGTACCTGGGTGGCGGTGTATTGGGTAATATTCTTGCTGTTGCGTGGTACAACTCGGTCGGGAGTATTACCATCTCGGTAGGTGCTTCAGGAGCGATCTATGCCGTCTACGGTGCATTCCTGTATGTAGCGCTGTTCCAGCGGACGATGATGGACGAGGCTTCGCGCAAAACGATGTACACATTGCTTTTGTTCGGGATCATATTCTCCTTCGCCATGTCAGGCATCAACTGGATGGCTCACCTTGGCGGATTGTTGGGTGGATTCTTTATTTACGGACTGTTGATCAGATTGTGGAAACCCCGCAGCTTAAAGCGGTAGTCAGAACGTTCTCAAGATGGAATACAGTCAAGGATAAGTAGGGTATAACAGATTGGAGCGATCAGGCGAGTGGAATTAAGACAGTTGCATTACTTTTTGAAAGTGGCACAGAAGGAACATGTAACACAGGCTGCTGAAGAGTTGCATGTGGCACAGTCGGCGGTGAGTCGTCAGATTCATCAGCTGGAAGAAGAACTGGGCGTGGACCTTTTTATGCAAAAGGGACGAAACCTGCAGTTGACTGCAGTGGGGCAGCTTTTTTGCAAACGAATTGAAGGTATATTAAAAGATTTGGACAAGGCAGTTGGGGAAGTTCATGAGTTTCTGGACCCGGAGCATGGAGAGATTCGAATTGGGTTTCCGCATAGCCTGGGAATTCATCTCATTCCTTCCGTGGTGGCTGCTTTCCGTCAGCGCTACCCCAACGTGAAATTCAGATTCAAGCAGGGGATGTTCCCTACGCTGATTCGTGATGTGTTATCCGGAGAGGTAGACTTGGCATTCATTTCTCCTTTTCCAGAGAAGCATGATCAAGTAGATGGCGATATTGTACTCACGGAAGAATTACATGCGATCCTTCCTCCTAATCACCCGTTAGCTGGTGAAGAGACAATTGCGCTTGAACAGCTCAAGGATGATAAATTTGTATTGTTTAGCAAAGGTTATTCTCTTCGTCCTATTGTGTGGCATGCCTGTCTGGAAGCTGGTTTTACACCCAAGATCGCTTTTGAAGGGGAAGAGACCGACACCATCCGCGGATTGGTCGCTGCGGGCATGGGGGTCAGTCTGCTGCCTGAGATGGCGTTATTCCAGACGAATCCGTTGCAACCGGCACATGTGGCTATCTCCCATCCAAAAGTAACGCGAACTATCGGGTTAATTCATCGTGCGCATGATAAACTGCCGCTGGTTGCTCAGTCCTTTCGTTCATTCTTGCTTGATTATTTCGGTTTACAACAAAACAATACCCCATCCGATTAACGGTGGGGTATTGTTTTTTGTTTTTGTTGTATTAAGTATCCAATTAATCGCGGCTGTTGAAGATTCCGATGTAACGAATCAACTCAAGCAGTGAAATCAACGCTGCAGCAACGTAAGTCAAGGCTGCGGCATTCAGAACTTTTGCAACACCTTTTTCTTCTTCATTACGGATGTACCCTTCGGATACCATAATCTCTCTAGCGCGATTACTTGCATTGAACTCAACCGGTAAAGTGATGAGTTGGAATGCTACAGTTACGGAGAAGAAGATGATACCGATACCTACAAGATTCATGGCATTGAAGATGAATCCTGCAATTAACAGGAATGGAGCTAATCCGGATGCAAAGTTCACAATTGGGAAGATTCGGTGACGCAGTGCCAGCATCGGATAACTTTCTTTATGCTGAATGGCGTGGCCAACTTCGTGACACGCTACCGAAACAGCTGAGATTGAGTTTTCGTAATATACTGGTTCTGATAAACGTACAACCCGATTGATCGGATCATAGTGATCAGAGAGTGTACCACGTACAGGTTCAATTGGGACATCATGCAGGCCGTTAGCATCAAGCATCTGGCGAGCGGCATCGTAACCAGTCATTCCGTTCTGGTTCGGAACCTCCGACCAACGTCTAAACGTACCTTTAACGCGAAATTGCGCCCATAAAGAGAGCAAAAAGGCGATAATGATCAATACGAACATACCGTTATTAAAACTCATATTCATTCCTCCGCTTTCTAAGAATAAGCTACATCATGGTGTTCTCAAGCAAGATTTTTAGTGCCTCCATTGTACCGGCACTTTTGGTGAGGAGTCCTGCCATCATTTTACGTGCTTGTACAGGTTTCATCTCTCCAAGTAGCGGTTTGAGTTCGTTAACCTCTCGCTCAAGTTGTTGTACGTGAAGTTCCAATGTTGTCAATTTGCTGGCAACTTGTTCTTCTGTACTAACCAGACGCCACTTCTCAAGAGATTGTTTAATCTCGTCGAGACTATACTTCTCTTGTTTCATCTGTACAATACGTTCAAGCCTCGTTAAAGTTTCATTACTATAGAGACGATAATTTTTTTGTGTACGTTCTTCGGGAGCGATTAGTCCAAGCTTTGTGTAATAATCAATCGTCCGTTCACTAACACCAGCGGTCTTGGCGAGTTCGCCAATCCGAAAAAGTTTCATATCCCCAATGATATTCACCTCGCTTGCAAGTTCAAATGTAGGGAATTGTAGTTTCCACTTGTGAATTTCTAGACTACGCCCAATTTTTCTTACTAATAAGTATGATACATGATCTTTAACCGTACAGTCAAACGTTATGCTTTGGCAATCAGCATACTGCATTTCTATATCTATGTACTCATAGAATGTGATTATGTACTTAAGTGCAAGAAAAAGACGTATGACTTTATTCCCAGAAATAATTTTCAATTTTGATGAAAATACTCTTGTCAACTTTCCTCTCTTCTGCTTATAATGACATTAAGAGTTTCACGTTATGTGAAGAAACTTAACATAAGAGGGAGTGGGGTATATGAGAAAGAAATGGTTGGTTTCCATGTTAGTAATGCTTACTTTGTTCGCTTTTCCGGTTAGCGCATTTGCGGCTGCGGAGGGTCCGACTAACATTGAACTTCAAAGTGGTTTGAACTCAGCCTTTACGTTTCTGGCTGTTGTACTCGTGTTCTTGATGCAAGGGGGATTTGCTTTACTTGAAGCAGGTTCAACACGAATGAAGAATGCAGGACACATTGCGGGTAAGACCATCCTGACATTGGGAATTTCAGTTATTGCCTTCTGGGCTTTGGGTTTCGGTCTTGGTTTCGGTAATGGTAACAGCTTCTTTGGAACAACTGGATTTTTCCTGAGCGGTGACAAGATGGCTGCTTCCTTCGAATCACTGGCTTTCTCCGATGTTCCACTGACTGTTAAATTCGTTTTCCACCTCGCTTTTGCGGCGGTATCTCTGGCCATTGCCTGCGGTGGTATGGCTGAACGTGCAAAAATGAGCGTATATATTGTATTCGGTACACTTTATACCATTATCATGTATCCGGTTGTTGCTCACTGGGTATGGGGCGGCGGCTGGTTGGCTGAGCTGGGTATGCAAGACTTTGCAGGATCGACGGTTGTTCACTTGACTGGTGCGACTGCAGCATTGGTAGCGACCATCTTGTTGAAACCACGTATTGGTAAATACAACAAAGACGGCAAACCTAACATCATTCCAGGTCACAACCAAGTGTATTCCGTACTCGGGGTTATTATCCTCTGGATCGGTTGGTTCGGTTTCAACCCAGGTAGTACGTTAACGGCCTTGGACGATGGATTCTTTGGTTATGTTGCATTGACTACTAACGTAGCTGCTGCAGCTGGTGGTGTTGCTGCACTGTTGATTTCTTGGGCAGTTCTTGGCAAGTCCGATATTCCTAGCATGTTGAACGGTGTGCTTGCGGCACTCGTTGCAATTACAGGTGCTTGTGCCTTCGTTGAACCTTGGGCAGCTCTGGTTATCGGTGCTTTGGCTGGTGTTATCACATTCTTCACGGCACAGTACTTCGATCGTAAAGGAATTGACGATCCAATCTACGCTTTCTCCGTACACGGTGTTGCTGGTATGTGGGGAGCAATCTCCACAGGTTTGTTCGCTACACCAGAACTTGCTGAGCATGCGGGTGTAGGTCAAGCGGGTCTGTTCTATGGCGGTGGATTCCACCAATTGGGCGTACAGCTTCTCGGTCTGGTAGGTGCTTTTGCCTTCGTACTGGTAATGTCCTTCATTATTCTGGGCGGTATGAAAGCGATCATGGGCATCCGTGTTACTGAAGAAGAAGAAACAATGGGTCTGGATATCAGTGAGCACGGTACTTACGGATACCCTGAACAAATGAAAAATGTAGATTCTAAATCCAATGGTGGTACGTTCAGCTCCTGAGGTGAATGATGCTGAATCATGCTTCAAGGAGGCTGGACATGATGGAACCCATCTCGTATACAAACTATTCCTGGTCTTATCAGGGAATCGATGGTGCGGTGTCTTCTCAAGAACTGCGCCAGGCACGTGTGATATTACAGAACGAGCTCCAGGAATTGTTGTCCGCTTCCTTGTCGCCGATCGAGTGGTACCAAACGGTAAATGAACTGCATGACCGGATTGCACGGAAAGCAGTAGAGTTATGCATTCAGGGGATGGTTGAGGAAGGCTTCGGCCAACCTCCCGTCCCCTATGCCTTTATCGTATTTGGCAGTTCCGGCAGGGAAGAAGCAACGTTATGGAGTGATCAGGATAATGGCATGATAATTAGCGATACTCCGCATGAAGGTAAAGAGGAATATTTTGCTCAGCTCGGACAGCGAATGACGGATATGTTGGAAGAGCTTGGTTACGCCAAATGCGAAGGCAAAGTCATGTGCTCTGAACCGCTCTGGAGAAAAACGCTGGCGTCATGGAAGCAACAATTAGCAGATTGGAGCTCGGATCTGAATTGGGAGCCCGTTCGTAATCTGATTATTGCTTCAGACATGCGTTTTGTTGCAGGTGAGCAAAGTCTGGCGGAGGAATGGATCACGAGTTTTTATGAACAGTTCAGACTGATTCCTGAACTTTCGGATGCGGTTCTTCGCAATACGGTTAAACATAAAGCTACATTAAATGTACTTGGACGTGTGGTCACAGAACGATTTGGTGAACATGCAGGCGGATTTGATGTCAAGTATGGTTTGTACATTCCGCTGGTGAACAGTGCTCGTTATTTGGCTTTGCAACATGGAATCAAGGAGTCATCTACGTTAAAAAGAATGGAGAGACTGACTTCACTTGAAGCTGTTCCATTTACATTACTGGATGCATGCCAGCGGGCCTTCTTTGCCGCTTTGAAATTTCGCCGAAGTACACCGGTTGTCATCCAAGGGGATTTGCAACATAGCAGTGGGTTCCTGGATGAGAAACAGATGAAACAAAAGCAAATTCATTATGAGCTCAGGGATACGCTCGGGTTGGTACGACGAGTGCATCGTGCTTTGCAAAGACAGTTGCGTTTTGCAGAAAGGAGACGTCCATGAGAGAGCCGGCAAGGGGCAATACAGGATTCTGGAATTCGCTGCGTCAGGGAGGGGTTCCTTCCGCCATCGCTTCCATTATGGGAGCCCCTACGGCGCAACACATGGCGTTTATCCGCTCTATGATGAGAGAACAGCGCAGACCTGAGGTTCTGCATACACCTCTAAATGAGTTGGACGCAGTTGTATTTGATCTGGAAACGACGGGATTTTCGCCCCAGCATGGGGATGAGATTATCTCATTTGGTGCGGTCCGTATACATGGTGGTGTGGTACTGGAAGGGGAGCAGTTCTACACGGTGGTGCAGTCCAAGACTGCGGTTCCGGAACATATTACTGAACTTACAGGTATTACACAGGAGATGACGTTGGACGCACCGACTTTGCTGGAAGGGCTGCATGATTTCATGTCTTTTGTAGGTGGAAATGTTCTGATTGCACACGCAAGTGCGCATGACCGAGCCTTTCTGAATGCAGCTCTGTGGCGGACTTCAAAGGTAAGGCTGACGCATCGTTTAATCGATACGATGATGTTGGCCCGCTGGCTTGAACCAAGCAGGCCGGGGTATGGTCTGGATGAATTGCTGGAATCCAGAGGGATTCCGATCTATGGACGTCACCATGCACTGGAAGATTCAAAAATGACTGCGCAGTTATGGTCCTGCTACTTGGAGGACATGACTCGTAAAAATGTGGAGACCTTGGGTGATCTGTATACCCAACTAAGTCACGCATAACGGAACGGGAAGCAGATTGTATGAAGGTACAACGCGTTGTGCCGGATCCTGCGATTCCTTCGAGGATTCAATCAGATAACCGTTCAGCTGCATATGAGATCGCAACCCGCTTGTTAGGTCAGGTGAGCCGATGAGGTACATCTGAAGTAAACCGGCGAAGGCCGGAAGAGCTTGCATGTCCTCTAAGGAAGGAACAGGCCTTGTCTGCGGATGAGAATGGAAGATACCGATGAGCTTGGGCTCGGAGAATACGCACCGAATCCATTCGGCATCGTCCAGAGTAAAATGGTGCAGCGGGTCAGGTGCTACGTTACGAATGGGCTGAAACCGACTGATTCGTATACCGCCCGCTGCGGTTTCACCCAGCATAACCCCGCAGGCTTCTTGTGGCAGCGAAAGGAACATGTGCTTTGACATCTCTTGTTCTACGGAAGAAGGGATGTAGAAGGCGTTTTGCTGCCCGTGAAGTGCTGCCATTTGTATTCACCCCTCTCTCTTTGGCTCCTGCTACGGCAGGAGTCCTTTTTCATTTTATTTTCTGTGATGCGGATTGTAAAATTTTAAAGGAAAAGGGTACAATAATAAAGAGAACATTTGGGAATCATGTTCTGGTGAACTATGATAGAGCGTGATAAACACTTAGCATGTGCAGAAATTACGGTTTCAGTTTCAATGTGCTAATTATATAAAAGGGTGGCGGGTTATGAAACGAAACATATACATACTCCTTGGTGTTGTCTTGCTGGTTGGTATTGCACTGGCCCAGAATGCGGGTGACGGCATTGCAGCCGTCTTTAAGCAGGAAGAACCGATGCCTACAGAGACGGGACCACGTGCGGGTCTTCTGGCACCTGCTTTTTCTCTGACAGCAATGGATGGAAAGACGTACAGTGTGGGCGGTGCCAAAGATAAGGCCACGTTCGTCAGTTTCTGGGCATCCTGGTGTGAGCCGTGTAAGCAGGAAGCTCCGGAGCTGAACAGAATGGCTGCCAAATACAAGGATAAGCTTGACATGTATGGGGTTAATGTAACGTCATACGATAAACTCAAAGATGCCAAAGCTTTTGTAGATGAGTACCAACTGACATTCCCTATTCCCTTGGATGAGAAGGGGACTGTGTATGCTCAATACAATGGGGTGGCTTTTCCAACGAATGTTCTGATTGACTCCAGAGGAGTTATACAGGAGATTGTTCTGGGCATATTGCCTGAGAAAGAGTTGGAACGTAAGATTAAAAAGTTAATTGCGAATTAATTTTCATGTAAACAAAGAAGCCTTTGCATCCATGAATCATGGGTACAGAGGCTTCTTTATATTTTCCGGGAAATAAGCGTTATTAGTGGTTGCTTATCCCATGAGCAGGAATAGGGAGTGTACCCGGCTCATCCTGCAATTTTTCTTGAAGCAAAGCATAGCGGAAACTGTGAACAAGCGCTTCCCAACTTGCTTCAATCACGTTCTCGGATACACCAACAGTGTTCCATGTGTTCTCCGTATTTTTGGATTCGATCAATACACGAACTTTGGCAGCTGTGGCATCCTTCTCATCCAGAACACGCACTTTGTAGTCCGACAGATGCATGTTGGCAAGTGAAGGGAAGTATTGCACCAGCGCTTTCCGAAGGGCGTTATCGAGTGCGTTAACCGGACCATTGCCCTCAGCAGCGGTATAAGCGCTTGTTCCAGCGATATTCACTTTGACAAAAGCTTCAGAAACAACGGATTTGCCTGCCGTTTTCTCCACAAGCATTTTGAATGATTCAAACGTGAACAATTCTTTCATATCACCGTTCGCTTCACGAATTAACAATTCAAGCGAAGCATCTGCACCTTCGAACTGGTAACCCTGATGTTCCAGGTCTTTGATCTTCTCAATAATCTGACGTGAATTGGCACTGCTTGGATCGAACTCAAGCCCCAGTTCCTGGGCTTTGGATACAATGTTACTTTGTCCGGCAAGTTCAGAGACCAGCACACGTTGTTTGTTACCAACCAGTTCAGGCACGATGTGTTCATAGGTACGTGAATCCCGCAGGATGGCAGAGACGTGAATTCCACCTTTATGAGCAAAAGCAGCATTGCCGACATAAGGCTGATTAATCGGCATATTCACATTGGCAATCTCGCTAACATAACGAGCCACGTTTGTAAGTTGTCTCATGGAATCTTCAGTAACGCATTCATAACCAAGTTTCAGTTGCAGGTTCGGGATAATGGATGCGAGATTGGCGTTACCGCAACGCTCTCCATAACCGTTCATCGTTCCTTGCACTTGACGGGCTCCGGCTTGTACAGCGCTGAGTGTGTTGGCCACAGCCAATTCACAATCATTATGTGTATGGATCCCGAGATGTGCATGAGGCAGGATTCTATGCAGTGTGGATACGATCTCGTGCACCTCGTTTGGCATCGTCCCGCCATTGGTATCACACATAACGAGCCAGTCCGCTCCAGCTTCGTGGGCCTTGGTCAAGACCGCTTGAGCATACTCCGGGTTATGTTTGAATCCGTCAAAGAAGTGTTCTGCATCAAAGATCACTTCCATTCCATTCTGTTTCAGATAGGCGATGGAATCATAGATCATGGACAAGTTTTCTTCCAATGTAGTCTGCAAAGCGGTGTGCACATGGAAGTCCCATGATTTACCGACCAAGGTTGCAGCCTGAGCACCAGATTCGATCATGCGCTTCAGGTTGGCGTCTTCACTAGCAACACTGCCTTTTCGGCGGGTACTGCCAAAAGCAACAACCTTTGCGTTCAGGTTTAATTCCTTGACTCTTTTGAAAAACTCAATGTCCTTGGTATTGCTGCCGGGAATTCCGCCTTCAATATAATGGACACCCAGGTCATCAAGCTTCTTGGCAATTTTGAGTTTGTCGTCTGCCGATAAGCTGACACCCTCCCCTTGTGTGCCGTCACGTAAAGTCGTATCGAAGATGGAAATGGCCTTTGACATGAAGATCCTCCTTTGAGATAAAGCGCTCTTTTAAAAGTTTGGATTTTAAGTTAGGAAAAGCTGTTAAGTACGTTAGTGGACGAATCCTTCGATTCGGCAACGCTACACTGTGTTAAACTCAATGCGCTGATTTGTCCTAAAGTCGTCAATTTGTATAATTAATTATTATAGCACCATTATAGCCAAATGCTACATAGAAATCGCAGTTTCATGTAACAATTAACGGATTTTAGAGAAAAAAGAAGGATGTTAATCATAATCCGGATGTATGTTATAATCTATTATTGAGTTTTAATTGGAATATATGGAAGAAAAGGAGGGTTAATTTTGACTTTTGTATGGGAAAATACGATTATTGCTCTGATCACATTGATACTTTTTGTGAGTGTAGGCTGGTTAATTATTCGGTCACTGATCAGATCTCGCAGAAAATAAATGCTCATGACTGAATTAACATAACGGGTTTGATATACTATAGAAGAAAGAAATTCGTTTCATTAATTAGTGTGCAAGAAAGGGCGGGGGTTCATGATGTCTTCAGGCGGCAATCCTCCAGCAAATGTGGATCAATATTACCCTGCAGCCGGACGGGTAATTCTGCATGTCGATATGAATGCTTTTTACTGCTCTGTACATGAAGCCGAGGAACCAGATTTATATAGAGGAAAAGCAACGGCCGTTGCGGGCAGCAGTGAACTGCGAAAGGGTGTAATTGTAACCTGCTCATATGCCGCTCGTAATCGAGGCATCTCAACAGGTATGGTTGTGCACCAAGCCATGAAAAAGTGCCCTGATCTCATTGTGATACGTCCTGATTTTCATTTATATCGTCAATATTCAAGAGCCTTCATGCAGATTGCGTATAGCTATACGCCTCAACTTGAGGCGACATCCATTGATGAATGTTATCTTGATATTACAGGTTCAAGGCAATTCGGGAATCCAATGGAGATTGCGGAGAGCATTCAGCGGAGAATCAAGGATGAATTGGGGCTGCCATGTTCCATAGGCATTGCGCCCAACAAATTACTGGCGAAAATGGCTTCGGATCTGAAAAAACCGAACGGTATCTCCATTTTACGCATGAGAGACGTACCCCGGATTCTTTGGCACAGACCATGCAACGAGATGTTTGGCATTGGCAAAAAAACGGCTGAAAAGTTAAAAAAACTGGGCATTGAAACGATTGGTCAATTGGCCAAGTCGGATGAGAACATGTTGACCGAACTATTTGGAGTTAATGGAGCATGGCTCAAAAATTCCGCGAATGGCATTAACCATTCCGCAGTTCACGCGGAACGGGAGGCCAATAAATCCATTGGGCATACAACCACTTTACCGGCGGATGTATCGGATATGAATGAGATTCATCGGGTGTTCCTCAATATAAGTGACCAGGTAGCCAGAAGGTTGCGCAAGCACGAAATGTTCAGCCAGGGTATTCAGATAACAATCCGGACACCGGATATGAAGACAATCACCCGATCACGTCTAATGGAAGTTCCTACGGAGGATGCAACGGTCATTTACCGTGAGGCCTGTAAACTATTTGAGAAGCATTGGGGTAGTGGCAAACCTGTACGCATGCTGGGTGTGACACTTCAAAACCTGATTCCAAGAGAAGAATCCGCTGTACAGATGGACTTGTTCGAATATGAGCAGAAGCCCAAGAAGGACAATCTGATTCGGATTATGGATCAGTTACGTGATAAATTTGGTGAGAATGCTGTTGTGACCGCAGGCATGCTTGGAGACGATCCTTCCGTGCTGCTTCGTAATCATAAAGTGCGCGGTACTTCCCTGCAAAAAGATAACTTGCAAAGTCTTGATTAAATAAGGGATAATAGAGACTTGTGGTTGCAAAATGTTTGTAATTATCCTTACTTTGTATTAATATGTTTCTAGATAAAAACACTGTACGTTTTGAATTTTAGGAGGAGAGAATGTAAATGAGTAAATATACTTGGGTTGAAAAAGACACATGTATCGCATGTGGCGCTTGTGGAGCAACAGCTCCAGACATCTACGATTATGATGATGAAGGTTTGGCTGAAGTTATCTTTGACGGCGATGCTAACCATGGTGTCAAAGCTATTCCAGACGACTTGTTTGACGATATGCAGGATGCATGCGATGGCTGCCCTACAGATTCAATCAAAGTAGCGGACGAGCCTTTCAATAAAGAAGGCTAAGTATTTCTCACATGAACATAGAGCACTTTCTTTTGTCTTAACGACAAAGGAAGGTGCTTTTTTGCATTCATTTAACTGTGATATCTGACTATGGATCAAGGACGAACATTGTCGCCCCCCCTTTTTTCCACCGGGTACTCAAGTCCTATGGATTCAACGCCTGGTTATGCCGATATATAATGATATACGGAAAAAGGCGAAATAGTGGAGGATCGGATGCAAAATACTCATCTAAGAACATATGTCAAGAAACATCCCGACAATAAAATGGCTTGGTACTTGCTCGGAAAGGAGTATTTGGGCGAAGGACAGGAGGCTAAAGCCAACTATTGCTTTCAGCAAGCGGGCGAGGTTTATGAGGCATTTGAACGCAGTAAAGCTCCTGCTGACATCTGGGTAGACTATCAGGAGAAACTGGTGGAGATGTCTGAGCAAAAGGAGAAAAAACAACGTAGACGCAAAATGTGGCTTACGTTGCTCATGCTGCTTGTGCTGGCAGGTCTGCCACCTGCGGACGCTCCGGGTTTCAGTCGGGAAGCGGCCGACGCACTGTCAGCAGCACTGGAATCCACAGATGACATCGAAGCGCCTGTAGAAGCGGATAAACAGGTTGGAACTGCATCCATTGCGCCAAGCAATGTGTTCACTGCTGCGGCATTTGGTGGAGGTAATCATGGCGAGGCTGCGCTCGCAGCTGCCTGGTCCGGGTCTGGCCCAAAAGTAGAGACCTCTGCTGTACTGGGCATGCAAACCTCGGATGACTGGTCTTTATGGAAACGAAATATGCCTGTGAAATACATAGTACAAACCAATACAAGCGGGAAATTAACTGCACAGAGTTATGATGCCAAGCAATGTAACTGTGAACCTCCTGAAATTACACCGAAAATCAAAAAGATGGCCTTGGCGTGGACCGCCAAGCAGGAAGCAGCTGCATCATTATCAAGTGCAATCGTTGCCTATCGCAAAAAAAATGATGCTTGGCCCAAGAGTGTAACACAAATGGCTCAGCCATTTCCGAACAATATTCTGGGAGAGACTGCGTCAGGGATGAGCGAGATGTTTCCGAAGCTGCTAGCTTTGCATCAAGGAAAGGCACAGGAAGGAAAGAACGATTCGAGTGGTAAAGAGAATGGTTCAACGACTTCGAATTCGTCTCAAGGCAAAAATGCCGCTTTTGCAGATACGCTGGGAGGTCAGCCTTTTTTGCAGGAACCGCTGGAGATTGTCATTGATAAGGATAAACATAAACTTGCATTAATCAGTGGGGATACCATTGTTCGTATGTATGATGTGGGACTTGGCGGTGATCGAACACCGGAGGGGTCATTTGTCATTACAGATAAAGTGGTCAATCCGAATGGACGCTCGAACGGGGAGTTCGGAAGCAGAGGTATGCAACTCTCGAATACAAATTATGCCATCCATGGGACCAACGAGCCAAACAGTATCGGACTGGATGAGTCCCTTGGATGTGTGAGAATGCGTACAGGAGATGTAGAAGAGTTATTCGCTCTTGCTCCGCAAGGCACTCCGGTACGCATTGGAGAAGATGTACTACCAGATCTGACGGTTGTTCCAGAAGCAAAGCAGCGTTATCAGCATACACTTGTTCCAAAGCAAAATAATCCGAACAAAACGTATCACTGGCTGAATTGATCTGCTTGATATGTAGAATCAGATGGATTCAGCCTGAATCATCTACATGTTGGCAATAATGATAAGAGCACCAATGATGATGATCAGGCCGCCTACACTGGCTGCTGTCCATGCAATGGCTTTGCGATTCACTTCTTCTTTCTTTTGCTGTAATGCAGGTGGTTTACGTTTGGGAGCCATGAGTTATTCCTCCTTATTTGGAATAGAACTGGTGTAGAGTAACCATGCTCTCATTGTAAAGAATTCAACTCGTCATTTCCAGTGGGCGGGTGGATTTCTTGTGAGCATTTTGTATTATTCGATTTGTGCTGTCTATGCGCAAACTACTTTCCTTTTTAATAAGAAACAGATAAACTTGTGAGTAGAGTGTTTTTTTACATATGAAAAGACGGACAACGGCTTTTTGTCGTACCGGACCAGAACGGAGTGAGTGATTTGTTATACAGAAGTCTTGCTAAACCTTTGTTGTTCAAAATGGACCCTGAACAGGCCCATCATCTGATTATTGGCGGCCTTAGTGGCGTGGGTAGCATCCGTCCGGTTCCTTCCGGACTGCGTGTGATGTACGGCGTTCGTGAAACGTCTGATCTGGCTGTTGACATGTTTGGGTGTCATTTCCCTACACCTGTTGGTCTGGCTGCGGGTCTGGACAAAAACGGGCAGGCCGTAACGGGCTTTTCTTCCATCGGATTTGGATTCATGGAAGTGGGAACCGTGACACCACTTGCACAACCTGGTAACGATCAACCACGGCTGTTCCGTTTGCCTCCAGATGAGGCGTTGGTGAACCGAATGGGCTTCAACAATCTTGGTGCGGAAGCCATGGCAGGTGAATTGGCACGTCTACAGGATCGGCGTATTCCAGTGGCTGTTAACATCGGCAAAAATAAGGCAACTTCTAATGAGGAAGCTCACCTGGACTATTCGAAGTGCATTCAGGCACTATACAATTATGCTGATCTATTCGTGGTTAATATCAGTTCACCAAATACACCGGATTTGCGTAATCTGCAACATGGGAATGAATTGAAGGAACTGCTCGCTACGGTTATGAACGAGATGAACGTGCAGCATGCACGAGCGGGCGGAGCGACCAAATCCGTTCTGGTGAAAATTGCACCGGATGTGAATGATCAGGAACTTGAATATATGGTTCGCACAATTGCAGACAGCGGTGTTGCTGGTATTATTGCAACGAACACAACCATCAGTCGTACAGGACTTTCCCACCAACATGCGAAGGAAACAGGCGGTCTGAGCGGTAAACCTCTACGTGATCGTTCGACGGAGATTATTCGCCAGATCTATCGCCAGACCGAAGGCAAACTTCCGATTATCGGTTCAGGTGGCATTTTCACAAGTGAGGATGCTTACGAGAAAATTAAAGCCGGAGCAAGTCTGGTCGAAATATATACAGCATTGATCTACGAAGGACCTGAGGTGAATCGGCGTATTCATGCCGGACTGCGTGAGTTACTGCGCAAGGACGGTTATCGTCATATCTCCGAAGCGGTTGGTGCGGAGCATCGTTAAGAAGGAATGTGAATCCCCGGAATGAAAATATAGAAGCATGGGAAGAGCGTAAAATGGTTCGGGACTCTTCCCCCCACCAAACATCATGTATAATGGAATAGAACAGGGGACGCTATAGAGACAGGAGGCATAAGCATGGACGGTAGAGACTGGGGTACATTTTTACTTCCTTATGAACAAGCGGTAGAGGAATTGAAAGTCAAGTTTAAGACAATGCGAGCGGAACTGAAGAAACGGGAAGAGTATGCCCCGATTGAATTCGTTACCGGTCGTGTCAAAAAAATATCCAGTATTCTGGAGAAATCCAGACGACTGAATGTGTCGCTTGATGACGTGGAAACAGGCATTGAGGATATTGCAGGTATCCGCATTATGTGCCAGTTCGTGGATGATATCCGTCGGGTTGCCGAGTATATTCGAGGCCGTAAGGATCTCACGGTACTCATTGAGAAAGATTACATTACGAATTTCAAAGAGAGCGGCTACCGAAGCTTCCATATGATTATTGAGTATCCCGTTCAGACGGCTCTGGGACAAAAGAAAGTTTTGGCCGAGATACAGATCCGGACACTTGCCATGAATTTCTGGGCTACCATTGAACATTCGCTGAGTTACAAGTTTCGCGAAGGGTTACCTGATGAGATGAGAACCAGGCTGAAAAAAACGGCTGAGGCCGCGTTTATACTGGACAACGAGATGTCTGCGATTCGTCTACAGATTTTGGAGGCGCAGAAGGCATTTGAGGATGATTCCAATATCGTGTCAAGAACATTGAATATCATTCATCAATTATACTTCTACCACCTTGTCAGTGAAGCAATTGAAGCACAGAAGCGATTTAACGATTACTGGGAACGGCATGATATGGAAGGGCTCAAAGACTTGCTGGATGACGTGAAGAAACTTCTGAACAACGCCAGAAAGGGCGAAAACCCGGATGAGCATCTATGAGCCACTGTACGTTGACTACTTAATCTACTTCAATCGGGATCAGGATTATTTCGAGTGTCATGAGGTGTTGGAAGAATTGTGGCTGGAACGTAACCGGGATTCTCTCTATAAAGGGTTGTTGCAAATTGCAGTTGGTTTATACCACTTCAGGAATGGCAATCTCCGCGGAGGAACGATGATGTTACAGAGCTCACTTGATCTTCTGGAACCTTATCCTGCTACGATTCTGGGCATTGACCTAGGGGCTTTGGTACGGGATGTACAGGAAATCGTGAAGCAACTGTCCCAATCAGATGTTCAGTCTGTAACTTACAGGGATTTGTCCATACGAATTGTTGATGAGGTCTTAGAACAAGAGATATCTAGAAGATCGCTTGAGCTAAAACCAAATATTCCGCAACGCCGGAGTCCTACCAGAGGGCGAATATACGAAGAGAAGATGAAGGCGATGGATCAGAGTAAAAGTTGAACCGTAATCATGCTAACATTCAAATGAGCATCCCATGGATATGAAGTTCCATGTATATGAAACACCCCGACGATTCCTGTAAAGGGAAAGATCGGGGTGTTTTTGAATGTTGCGTCATATTCAGATGATTGCAGGTGGCATAGCCTGTCCTTCAACAGAACAGTTTCTGGTGATACAAGTGCCTGATTGTAGATACTTTTGGGAACGGATCTAGCAGTTAGCTTGCCGAAGGAGCGGCACTGCCTTTATATTTTTGGAAAAATTGTTTGTAATCATCCAGCGTGTAGCCCTGGTCACTACCATTCTCTTGCAGTCCGCCAACCATACGGTCTTTCTCGACACCAGCCTCATAATAGACGAGTGTAGGCGTGAACTCGATATTGTAATCGGTCCATCCTGCTTCGAATTCACGCAGATTGAACTGTGGAAGCTCAATACCTTCACTGTCAACCAGTGGCATCAACTGAGGTGTTGTGGCACGGCAGTGCGAGCAATCGGAAGCAAAGAAATAAACAAAAAAGCTGTCTTTGTTATCGATTTTGGCTTTGAGATCAGTGGGTACAATAATTTGTTGATAGTTGGGATCACTAAGTAGCTCCCGTGTAGCTGGATTAAGCTTGGAAGCAGCGATGCCATAAGCATTTTCCACTGAATCCATCTGTTTCTTGGATTGCTGGTCTACGACAACCAGTGCTGCAATCATAATGATTAAAATACCCAGGAAAATAAGGATCGCAGCACTTTTCTTTTTCTTCTTGGATTTCATTGGACATCCCCCATCGATCATATCGAAATATAGTTTGGGCAAAAATAAAGGTTGGGATAATATGCATAAACACCCGAATTTTTGCTCAGGAATCAATCTACTTGCCATTATACTACATTACACGCTGTAGTGGAATAGATACGATATGATAGGAAAGCAAAGCTTGGATATGATAAAATAAAACGATATTGCAATCTTACCAAGACAGGATGAGTGGGAATATGGGTGTAAAGTTACCTTTGATATTTGCTGAGCGAATGAAAAGTTTGCTGGGTGATGAGTTTGAACAATTTATGAAATCTTATGAACAGTCTCCTCATGCGGGACTGAGAGTGAATACGCTAAAAATATCGATGGAACAATTCGTTGAGATTGCTCCGTTTGATCTAAGACCTATTCCGTGGTGTGAGACAGGATTCTATGTACCTCATGGTGTTAAACCGGGGCTGCACCCTTATTATCATGCAGGCTTGTATTATATACAGGAACCAAGTGCAATGGCTCCAGTTGAATTATTGCAGGTGGAGCCTGGAGATCGCGTGCTAGATCTATGTGCTGCTCCGGGAGGAAAAACGACACAGATTGCTGCAAAGCTGCAAGGCAAGGGTGTACTTGTCACGAACGATATCCATGCTGAACGCACCAAAGCGCTGGCCAAGAACGTGGAATTGTACGGGGTGCGTAACGCGGTTGTTTTGAATGAGTCGCCAGAGCGGATCGCAAATGCATTTCCTCATTATTTTGACAAAGTATTAATTGATGCGCCTTGCTCAGGTGAAGGCATGTTCCGCAAGGATGAAGACATGGTGAAATCGTGGGAACATCATTCGGTGGAAAAATGTGTGCTCATGCAGCGGGATATCTTGGAGACTGCGGCACGGTTGCTGGCCCCGGGAGGAACCATCGTGTACTCGACATGTACCTTTGCGCCGGAGGAAAACGAAGCAATGATTGCGGAGTTTCTGAATGTAAACCATGATTTCGTTGTCAGGGACATTCCTGAAGAAAAAGGATTCGCTCCAGGACGTCCGGAATGGGTACGTCAGATGATGCCGGAGAAGGCAGAAGAGACGGAAGCTGTACTGGATCAAACGCGTGGCACCGCAAGATTGTGGCCTCACCTTTTGGAAGGAGAGGGACATTATGTCGCTGTGTTGCAGCATTGTGCAGGGCAAGAATTAGAAACAGATCAACCTGGAGTAGTTAAAGAAGGAGCAATGGAGTATGGACAGGTCGTGGATGTGTCCAGGATTGAAGCAGAGGGGAACAAGGATCACTCTATTGCTGCTTCTTCAATTGCTATGACCAAGGCTGATCGTAAAAAGGAACGTTTATTGCGAATCGAATCCCGAGAGTCCCATGGCAAACAGGCTGGCGGCAAGAATTCGGGTAAACAGGGCAAAAAAGGTAAAGATCACGGTGGTCGTAAATCGGAACGGGGTCATGGACGCGGAGCTGATTCGGCAAGTATTGATCCGGTTGCGATCTACAGTCAGTTTATGAAAGAACAATTGGAGATTGAGTTAACTGGAGAGACGGTATGTTATGGAGATCGGGTGTATCAATCATCGGTTGGTGCAGCTCGATTGGAGGGACTGAAAGTCATTCGTCCAGGCTGGTTTATGGGAACGATCAAGAATGGACGATTTGTTCCGTCCCATCCGCTTGCGTGTGCTCTGAATGCATCTGAAGCACGGCGAAGCGTAAATCTGTCATCCGCTGATGGCGAAGCCGTGAGATACCTCAAGGGCGAAACGTTAAATATTGAAGAAGAACGAGTGGTGCTCAAGGCGGATACGTTTGCCAAAGGGTACGTTCTTGTATGTGTAGATGGTTATGCCGCTGGCTGGGGAAAATGGCTTGATGGTGTACTGAAGAATGAATATCCGGCAGGCTGGAGGTGGACATCGGTATGAGTGGAAAAGGCAAACAAACGTTGCGTCTGGACAAAATATTAAGCCATATGGGTGTGGGAACACGAAGTGAACTCAAAAAGATGGTGAAACAAGGCAGAATCCATGTGGACGGCAAAGCGGTGAAAGACAGTGGTGTACAGGTGAATCCCGAGGTCAACGTCATTGAAGCTGATGGGGAGCGGATTGTGTATCGGGAGATGATCTATCTGATGCTGCATAAACCTCCGGGTGTTGTGTCTGCTACCGAGGATAACAGAGATAAGACGGTACTGGATCTGCTGCGCAAAGAGGATCGGGTGTTCAATCCTTTTCCTGTGGGACGACTGGATAAGGATACGGAGGGACTGCTCATTCTTACGAATGACGGTCCACTTGCCCATGATCTGTTATCTCCACGCAAGCATGTGCCCAAAACCTATGAAGCCCGTGTTCTGGGAAACGTGGATGAAGCGGATGTGCAACGTTTCAATGCGGGCATTCAATTGGATGACGGGTACGAGACGCTGCCGGCCGAACTGACTATACTTGGTCAGGAAGAAACGGAAGAAGGCACGGTCTCGTCGATCTCGCTTATTATTCACGAAGGGAAGTTTCACCAAGTGAAACGTATGTTTCAGGCGGTAGGCAAGCGTGTGGTCTATCTGAAACGCGTAGCCATGGGTGAGCTGGAACTAGCTTCCGATCTTGCGATCGGAAGCTATCGTGAACTAACCGCAGATGAGTTGAGCCTTCTGCGGAAGTAAAAGCTCCCGACCTTCGCGAAGCGGAGCAGGGAGTCGTGGAGGGAAGCGAAGCCCCGATACTAAACGCCGAAGGCGGAAAAAGCTCCCGATCTTCACGAAGTGAAGCAGGGAGCCGGGCAGAGAGCGAAGCCCTGCCTGTAATGGTCCCGGTTAAGCTTGGGTGGGACCGCCGCTGACCAGCGGTGTGCCCGGCAACAAGCGTTCCGACGACAACCGTGACATAGCAAGACCCGACCTAACACCGGTGAGCAAGACGGGAGTCCAGAGGGCAGAGCCCTCTGGGGCCCTCCCTCGGAAGGGAGGGTTTGGGTGGGTACGACTACTAACAGATGAGGATGAAGCCAGATGACTTATAAATTAATTGCACTTGATGTAGATGGAACATTGCTGAATGATCATCATGAACTTACCGAATGGACTCAGGAGACCTTGATCCAAGCTTCCCGTCAGGGAGCAGAGATTGTCCTGTGTTCAGGTAGAGGTCCTGCCAACACGATTCCTTTTATGGAGCAGATGGGACTGGATGGATATGTGATTACGCATAACGGCGCCGTTACCGCGCAAGTCGATACCCGTGAGGTAGTTCATCATTTTGCATTAGATGGACAAGGACTGGAGCCGATCATATCCTACTGTCGAACCAATGGAGTACATTTTGACATCAATACGGCATTTGGTCTGTATGTGGATCAACCGGAAGGTTTGGGGTTGCAGGTGCGTGAGATGTATTACAACTTTATGGCCGAGCCACTGAAATTACCCAAGTGGGTTGACATGACAGAACCGCTGGCGAAGTTCACTGCATTTGGTCCGATTGAACAGATGGATGCAGTACTTCAGGAATGGTCTACTTGGAATCTGCCTTATTATATGACACGGAGTGGTGACTTTTTTATTGATCTGATGCATCCCGAAGCGTCCAAAGGCGCTGCGCTTAAAAGGCTTGCCGAATCGAAAGGAATCATGCCTTCGGAGATTATGGCGATTGGTAACTACTTCAATGATATTACGATGCTGACTTTTGCGGGAAAAGGCATTGCCATGGATAACTCACCGGACGAGGTGAAAGCTGCTGCGGACGAGGTTACACTCTCCAATAACGAGCAGGGTGTGGCACACGCAATCCAAAAATATGTGTTATCAGTCTAACCCTACATCCTATACTTAAAATGCACGCTTTCCTCATAATCTACCGTCCTCGGGGCATCCTAAGAGAATAACGTTAGGAATGGAGGAGGACACGTGATGAAATATGATGTGGAATTGGTTGCAGACCTGCGGACATCAGGTGGAGAAGTACAGGACGTGATGGTCAATGGTCAATATGCAGGATCACTTTTCCTTGTGTACAGAGAAGGAGATCGTTTATCTGGTAGTCTTCAGATCGAGCAGGAGTCTCTGCCAGATGATACAGAGGAATTTATCGTGGAAAAAGTGCATGCCTATGTCCGATCTCTTGCAGATGCGTTGGAAGCTGCGTATTATGAAGTGCTGGTTAGTTGTGGCTCATTACATACGGTTCTGCATATGCCTGAGTCAGAGACAATGTGGCCTTCTGAAGAGATGAATCATGACGAAGGCAGCTATGACGATATAGGTAGCAGTGGAAGTAAGGTAATCCCTGTTTCACAAGCCGAATCGTTTACATATGAAGATCGGGATCAGGTTCTGGAGATGGAAATGGTAAGCGCAGGACGCAGCATATCGACGTATATATTCAATGATGTCGAAGGGCAGGAACTTGCAGAAGCTTCCTTAAAACAATATGGCGCTGATGTACAAGGTGAAATACACTGGTATGACGAGCCGGAAGAGAATCAATTGGAAGCTGCGGCAGAGTTGCTGGTCAGAGAGCTGGATGAAGATATCATCGATACGATTACGATCCGCATGTGGCATCAGGGCAACGAACTCGAAACGTTAGAGTGGGTACATCGCGATTTCTCCGAGGAATTTGAGGATACCGATGAATCGGATCTGGATGAGCTTGAAGCTGCTGAAGAAACATGTTATGTCATGCTAAAGCGTAAGGATCGGGAGTTCCGGGTATATGAGCTGTTTCTTCAGGAACGAGGTGGATTGCCTGTGGGAACAGCAACTATAGACACTTCTCATTCCGATCTGACGGGATACATTGATTACGAGGTTCCTGGTACCAGCATTCAGCGAAAGAGCCTAGTCGAAGTGTTGATGCAGGAGTTGGACAAGGAAATGGAGTTTGACACCTTGCACCTGACGATGTTGTATCGAAATCAGATTATTGATGAAGCCAGAATAGATGGGTAAAGGGCAACCGCCTTTTACCTTTTTTTGTTCTCATTTTGACGAAAAATCTATTTCCCGGTATAGTACCATTAGTTTAAAAGAGATCAGGAAGCGGAGGAGAACAATGATGCACTCATTCAGGATCAGTAGCGAATATATTAACGATGGTTTTCAAGCGGTTCAGGCGAAGCCGGAAGATACGGAGGATGTGATGTCGCTGCTGGTGGAGACAGCCGAATGGTTACAGAGCCAAGGTTCTTCCCAATGGAACGCTTTGCTTAAAGGTGAAGATTCACATGATACGGCAGGGGCGATTCGCCGTGGGGATGTGTTTGTATTCAAAAAAGGAGCGGATGTAGCGGGGATGGTCATCCTTTTGGTTCAGCCAAGTCCTTGGGATATTCATCTTTGGGGTTCAAAAGCTCATGCCGAGGATGGCGCAATTTATCTGCATCGGCTAGCGATTCGAAGAAAATATGCTCAGAGCGGTTTAGGACGGTCCATTTTGCAATGGTCCAGCAGCGGCATACATTTTGAAGGCAAACATAATCTTCGGTTAGATTGCGGAGCGAGCAATGCTACGTTGAACGCCTTTTACGCGCGGAACGGGTATACTTTTTTGGGAGTGACCGATGGTTACAGTACATATGAGAAGCCCGTGGAGCCACTGAGCTGAGAATTCTGACTATCCTATGAATATGTTGACGACAACCGCAAGCGATGGACTGCTGAATTAAAGCTTTTGCTTCTGAGGGGAACGTTTCATGAATATGTTGTATATACGAGTTATCGTAATATAGATGTTCCGGCTTCCCTATGTCATAATGGATAGTAGAGCAGTACGTAAGTTAGAAAGGGGGAAACTAAAGGTGAAATTGCTGCAGGCGCTTTTCTTTCCTCCGGAGCAGCCCGGAGGTGTATCCTCTATGATTCCGTATATGCAAGAGAGATTTACAACCCCGAGGTGGGAAATGGATCTGTTCTCGTTGCCAAAGCGAATTCGCAATAAGGGCAGAGAGGAAGTTCAGTTCGAAACGTTTGACTGGACTGAATATCAGGATAGTCCTGTTGTCCAAAAATATATTCAAACATATCGTGATTATCTTTGGTGGACCAAACTGCGTATTCAGAAGCCCTATGATCTGATCCATGCCCACCACCCAATTGCAGGACTTGCGATGAAAACAGTTTTCCCGGATACACCCCTCATTCAGACGATTCACTCCAGTTATGAACGAGAATTAATCCTTAATGGACGCATTGAAACGGATGGACCGGAGCATCGATTCCTGCTTGCGATATATGGTGAGCTGGAACACCAGGCAGAGCGCCTTTTGACGGTGTCGGATTCGTTCCGCCGTTATCTGGCTCCCTACGTGAAGGAACCTGATGTCATCGGTGTGATTCCCAATGGATTTGATGAGAAGCGCTTTAAGCCGATCCCTCATGATAATGCGATACCACAGCTGGTCACAGTATGTCGGCTTGTTCCGGCAAAAGGGTTGGATATTCTTTTCAAAGCTTGTGCGGAACTGAAGGGTCGAGGTCATGATTATGTGTTACATATTATTGGAGATGGACCGATTCGTCCTGACCTGGAAGAATTGGCGCAGCGACTGGGGATCTATAATGAGACCATCTTCTATGGTTACACACTGCACCCTGAGGAATTCATGCCATTCTTTGATATTTTTGTACTTCCTTCACGGGCAGAAGCATTTGGTTCCGTCTTTGCTGAAGCGGCGCTGAGTTGTCTTGCCCTTGTGGGTACGGATGTAGGTGGTATACCGGAACAGATCGAGAACGGTAGTAATGGGTTGCTTGTACCGGCAGAAGATCCTTCTGCATTAGCTGAAGCGCTTGAAAAGGTGATGCTGGACCCGGCTTATCGTTATGAACTTGCCCGTTCAGCGTGTGAAAAAGCCAAAACACATTACTCGCTCGGCAGATCAGTCAATGAGCTGAAAAAGATGTATCTTCAGTTTCCTAGCCAAGCCTAAAACGTAGAGCAAAAAGTGCGAGCCGCTGTGATAAACAGCGGCCTTTTGTCATGTTTAAGGAAAGAGTACCCGCGGTGAATTGTGGTTAGAAGGCAAACGGATGCTCATATTCATGAAATACATGGACCGTGAGATTTATATATTGTTGCGTTTACGAAAGGTGCCCCAGCGGTTCAGTACCAATTTGGCAGCCCAGATTAATGCCATAGTTCCAAAGATGGGGTAAAGGATGGACAGCAGGGAACTGAATCCAAACTGGCTGAGTGAGTAACACAATAGCATAATGGTTAATGTAATGAAACGGGGATGGACACGTATATGTTGTCTCAGTTGCAAGGTCATTCCATAGATATCGGCTACAAAGGTAGTGAATATTTCCATGAAAATAAGGGATACATATACAGATTGCACTGCCCATCCAAGTTGAAAGGCAATGCTGCCCATCGGGATTTCGAATTGGATGATGCCGGGCATCTGAGCTGACATGGCAAAATGAGCTGCCATCAGCATGAAACCAACGCCAATTCCACCCAATACTCCACCCCACTTCAGCACATTCCGACTACGAATCTGGTTACCTACAGGCACAAGAACAGCTTGAGCCAACACCAGATTGAATGAAGTATACAATAGTGGAGACAGCCACACTTGAATAGGGTTTGAGTCTGTCGTCAGTGTGATGAATCGGGAAGCACCTGGATGATGGATCGTACTGGTGATCATGAGCAGAGATAACAGGAGCATCATGGGCACAACGATGCTATTCATTTGTAGGATGGCTTGAATGCCCCGACCGAGAAGCAGATATGTCCCTACAAGTGTGACGATCAGACCTGTCTGATAATGCAAACCCAGATGCTCGACAAAAACGGAGCCTGCTCCGGCAAGCATGACACTGTTCACGCCAATGAGAATGAGAAGGGTCACCCAGGTGATCCATTTGCCCGCCTTATGGCCGAATAAATGTTTGTTCAGATCCTCATAAGAGCGGGACCCGGTATCGTGAGCGATCAGCATCATTTTGGTACCTAACCAGACAAAGAGCATGGTGGATAAGCCTATGGTGATGGTGGCCCATTTGCCATACTGGGTAAAAAACTGCAAAATTTCCTGCCCTGTAGCGAAGCCGGCTCCAACAACCGTTCCAATGTATGTAAATGCGATCTGCAGCACCCGAAATGCCTGTTTCATGTGTTTCCCCTCTCAGGCCCCTGTATAGTTTGGACATGCGGGTACCATGGTACAAGGTATGCTTGACCCACGAAAGTCATGACAATCGATAATGAGCTTTGGCTTGAAATGCGTCCCAAGGACAGCGTCAAGGCAATTTCGCTTGAACTTATAGATAGATATATGATACTTTTACCTCATAGGATAGGCTTGGGAGGTCAAATCATGGAATTATTGAAACAACGAATTTTACAAGAAGGTGTGGTTATCTCGGATCAAGTATTAAAGCTGGATGGTCTGTTGAACCACCAGATTGATCCTGCATTAACGATGGAGATGGGACGTGAGTTCGCTGCCCGTTTTCGTGAAAGTGGAGTAACTCGGGTAATCACGGTAGAATCCTCAGGGATTCCGGTTGCGTTTGCCGTAGCCTATGAACTGGGGGTGCCACTTGTATTCGCCCGTCGCAAAAAAACACTTCTGGCTGATCCTGATGCTTACTGTGAACGTGTACCGTCCTTTACCAAAGGAATTGTAACTGACATTATGGTATCTCGCGAGTTCATTCATGAGAATGACCGCATTTTGTTCATTGATGATATTATTGCCAATGGAGATGCCGCTCGTGGCGTCATCAAAATTATCGAGCGTTCCGGTGCGGAACTCGTCGGATTCGGCGTTGTGGTCGAGAAAAGTTTCCAGGCAGGGGCACGCACGATTCGTGAACAGGGTATTCCGGTGGAAGCCTTGGTACGCATTCGTTCCCTGAACGATGGAACAGTACAATTTGACGATAACGAAATGTGACATTTTAAAGGAATAGGGCCTATTTTTTGAACTATGCCTTTGCATGACCGCCGATTTCATTTATAATGGGGTTATGTTAGGGAGAGGAGGCAACACCATGGGGAACCAACCGGCAACAGAACAATTTTTTAATGATAAGCTGGCGGAATCGAAAGTTCATTTTGAACGTGCCCTGGATTGTAAACATACGGAATTCGATGACCTTTATCCCTATATGATTGAACATCCTCAATTTTTCTGGTACAAACGCTATGTTGCCTGGTCAGAATTACTGACGATTGTAGGCTTGTGCGAAGAGTTGTCCTTCTCTTGGAAAGAACAATTTACACCGCATCAAGTGGAGTACCTTGAAGAACGTGTGATGTCCGCCAAAGTGCTTGATTTTTGGTTCGAGAAGAACGACAGCAAAGAGCACGCGCAGCGGTAACTTTCAGTCGGGACATAATTTCGAATGACATGACAGTCCAATACAGTCACGTGAGACCTAAATGACTTTTCATTTAGGTCTCTTTTTGTAAATAAATTTGAAATATAGGAGCCATGAAGATGATTAGTGATACAGAATTGGACGCCCTGCGTCTGTCAGGTGAGAAAGTTAGAGTCGTACGGGACGAGCTGGAATCGAACGACGTGAAGGGGATTGTGGTTGCCTGGGATGGCGAGCAGGTACTTATCCGTCGTCAGAATCGACGTGTCGTTAAGCTGGACCGAGGTTACAGCTATCAGCTGTTCAGCGAGCCGCGCCAGAGTCCACTTAGTGAGTAACAGCTGATAATTATGGCAGTGGCCATGAGCGTTAAATGTTTGGAATTACCATGATTTCTTGGCATAATTGGCTCACTGGGGAGAGAAGATAGGTACAGTGAGGAAGATCTGTAACTATAGCCGAGAGGGTGTGCTACAAGCCATGACATTGATGAATGATAAAGTTCATGCCTACAAGGATCAGATTGGAGCATTAAGCGATGTACTGCCAGGTGTGGTGAAGTCGTATCATGAGTTTACTGGAGAATGTTTCCAACCTGGTGTGATTGATGCGAAGACAAAACAGCTAATTGCGCTTGGCATTGGATTATTCGCCAACAATGAGGTATGTACCTTCTACCATGTAGAAGAAGCCCGTGCTAAGGGCGCAACAGATCAGGAGATTATGGAGACCGTAGCCGTGGCTGGAGCTGTTGGTGGAGGACATGCCCTGTCTCAGGGTGCGATGCGAGTGCAGAAGGCGCTGCATTAGTAAGCAATGCAACATACATTTTTAAGTGCAAAAAAGGCATCCGGTTAATAACCGATGCCTTTTTGTATGTGAATCACATTTTACCTAACATTTTATCATACATAAACTGTCCAGTTACCCGACGTGCTGTTACATAACGATCATTGAAGTATGGATTCGATAACTTCGTGATGCTTACACCTTTACTGCTGGAGGCATGAGCGAATTGTCCGCCGCCGATATATACACCTGTATGTGAAATGCCTTTGCCTGTTGTATTAAAGAACACGAGATCACCTGTCCGAACATTGCTCTTGGATACGGGAGTACCTGCTTTGGCTTGCTGCTGCGAAGTACGTGGCAATTCAATGCTGTATTTGTTGAAAAGATATCTCATAAAACCAGAACAGTCGAAGCCGGCTACAGTTGTGCCACCCCATTTGTAAGGAATACCTGTCATGTTGTTCACTACGGAGTTGATACTGCTTGCCTCTGTGCTTGTTGCCCCGGATGTAAATAATACAGCTGCTCCAAAAATGGAGATAATCAGTTTTTTCAAAATCAATGTTCTCCCTTCGATGCCTACGGAGTTAGCTAAGGGTTCGGTAGAAGGTTCCCTATATTTCCTATGTATAAGAATAATTCACCCAAATTGGTTCCCCCGTTTTCAAACATGAAACTCGGCAATGAATAATTAAGTTTTTGTAACTATTTGAAACTATATTGCATAAATGCGTAATTGTCAAACCCATTTAAAACCCTTCGTAATACCTCAATGTTAGCGGAATTAAGGTTTTTATATGAAAGAAGGGATCAAGTTTGGGTATCATTCATGACAAAAACGTCATTATTGGTTCGTTTAATACGAATTTGGATAAATAAATAGGTTTGTCATGAGTTAAAAGAACTATCCCGTTATGTAGAATTAGAGAGATTATATTCATTAAGTTGCATATATTGACAAAAATCGTTTTTTTGCATATTATCTGATTATCCAATCCACATATTGGATTAAAATTGATTTTATTATGCGATAAATACAAATAAAGGAGGTTTGGGGCGTATATCATAGGTAAAGTAGAAGTGGAAGATTTATAAAAACGAACATAGGAGAGTGTTACATTTGAAAGCGAAGAAAATAATTACTTTTGTCCTGGCATGTACGATGGTGTTCTCAGTAGTTGGAATGGCAGTTCTCCCTTTAGGGACGGTATCTGCTGCAGATGCGTCGGGTACTACAGCGAGTATTTCTGATATTTTGAAGAACCAGCTACCGGATGGAGGTTGGAGAAAAGATTATAAACAGACAAGTGGAGAGTGGGCAAAGTCCACGATAGACAACAAGGCTACATACTCAGAAATTAGAAGATTGGCGAAGGAATTTAAAAAGACGAATGATCCGCGTTACTCCACAGCTGCAATCAAAGGAATTAACTTTTTGATCAACATGCAGTATTCAAACGGCGGGTGGCCACAAGTTTACCAAAGCTCCGGATACCACAAGCACATCACTTACAATGATGATGCCATGATTAATGTAATGATCATGCTGGATGAAGTAGCAGCACGCAAAGGTGATTTCTCATTTATCGACAGCACACTTGCTAACCGCAGTAAAAATTCAGTTGCCAAAGGTGTTGAGGCGATTCTGAATACACAGGTCGTTTCAGGTGGTAAGCTGACAGCATGGGGACAACAACATGATTCCAGCTCTCTTAAACCAGCGAGCGCAAGAATCTACGAAGTGCCATCGCTGACAGCTGGAGAGAGTGTAACGATTGTTAAATTTCTAAAAACCAGACCTGCTAACGCTAAAATTACCGCATCCATTAAAGGAGCGGAGGCTTGGTTTAACAAAGTGAAAATTACGGGTTACAAGTATGAAAGAGCTAATGGAGATAGTAAAATTATCGCTGATTCCAAAGCTGCACCAATTTGGGCACGCTTCTATGAGATCGGAACGGATAAACCAATCTTTATTGGTCGTGACGGGGTAGTAAAATACAAATTAAGTGATATTGATAAAGAAAGAAGAGGCGGTTATGCATGGTATGGCAACTGGCCTTCCAAGCTGTAATTTGTAGTATGCTTCCGTATTAATGAACCAAACTATTAGCAGCAGTTAAAGGTAAAGCCCGAATCGACATGGACGTCTGATTCGGGCTTTATTGTTATTATTTTCAGTGTTGACATGATAGATTACGCATGATATATTATTTCTTGTCGCCGATATCGATGACGGAGATACAATATGCGGTCGTGGCGGAATTGGCAGACGCGCACGGTTCAGGTCCGTGTGGGCTAACCCCCGTGGAGGTTCGAGTCCTCTCGACCGCATCTAAAAAAAAGACTCCTTAAGCTAACGCTTAAGGAGTCTTTTTTTGCATTTTTTGATATAACACTAACTTTAGTGATGAGTATTCAAGAGGTTAGTGCTTAGCTGCACGTACAGTAAATGTCTTCCATCAGCCATACGGAACGTTTATTGTGCTGCGGTAACATTAACGCTGTCAATATTCGGTCCTTCCGATCCGGTGGTAACCACTTTCAATGTATTGGTCCCCGTGTTCATGGGAACCTGTATTGTTTTTTCAACCCAAGTGGACCAGCTTCCCGTAGCCGGAAAGGGCTCGTTGCTAATGACTTTGGTTCCGTTCACAAAAATGTCGAGGTTCCGAGTGCCGCTTTCCAGCGCATAACGAAACTTTACGTTTTTGGTACCTGTTGTCGTGTTATTAATGCCGTTCCATTGAATGGCCGAACCAGTCATCGCATTGAAGTTAACATACCCGGACCCAGTGTAACCGGTGTAGATTGTTTCAATGGCAGCTTCCGTAAGTGACGTTCCGGTCTCGGCTTCATACGTAGTGCCACTGCCTGTATTCCCGCCGCTATTTCCGCCAGTAACGTTGGCAACAAACGTTGTTACGCTCTGAGGCGGGAGCTGTGCCGTGAAGGCTCCATTGGATACGTTAAGCGAGGTTCCGCTTGCCAGGTTTCGACTGCTGTCCGTAATCCATGAGGACACAGTAGAGGCATTACCATTCTGCAGAACGAATTTTTGGCTTGTGGCTGAAGTTCCACGGTTAATTGCCACGACGACGACTTTGTTATCACCTTTATAGGCTGAGACAAATGTGTTTGTATCCGGATTTTTCGTTGCATCGACTCGCAGGTAGCCTGGACGCACGAATTTAGAGAAATGAGCCATATTATACCCGCGTTTGCTTATGGTACCGTCCTCTTTCATCGGACCATACTGTCTGCGGATGTACCACCACACGTAGGCCTGGAAATCACCTTCTACCATGGCATTGTGCATGTGATAGGAAACGTCTAATGCTTCAGGCCAGCGGTCTGCTGAGTTGTTGTCACTGTTTGGAACATACACTTCAGTCATCCACAGTTCTTTACCGGCTCCTTTTTGCTTAAAGAGAGGGTAGGCAAAATTTGAAATTTGGGTTCCATACGTATGTGCTCCCAGAATGTCCATGTTGGCAAGTGCCTGCGGATCATTCAGGATTGGGTCGGATATGTTCTTTAAGTACTGGAAGGATTCAGGCGCCATGACTTTGGTACCTTGGATGGACCCGGCATTTTCTTTCATGAATCGAAGGATCTCTTGTGGAGTCCACCAAGTCCAGTCATGAGCATAATCCGGTTCGTTTTGCACAGAAATGGCATACAGATCTACGCCGTTATTTTTCATGTAGGTTACAAAGTCGTTCAGATGTTGCGCATATGCGGTATATTTGTCGTATTTCAGACGTTTGGCATTTGTGTCCCCATTGCGGTTGAATGTTTCAACCATGCTGCTTGGAGGATTCCATGGGGATGCAAATACAATAGCACCCTTTTCGATAGCCCGTTTGGCTGTGGCAACTTCACGATACCAGTTATTGGAATCTGGATCAACGTAGATTCTGAGAATTGAGAAGCCTAATTGATTCTGGTCATTACCAAAAGCAGTTTCACGTTGAGCGGGAGTCAGATCACCAATCCAGGCAGGAAGGTTAATGCCCCCAAAGCCCTTGATCAGCTGTTTTTCCGAGGACAAATTAATGTTGGCATCGCTGGCTGCTGACACATTTGTCGGGGTTAACATCAAAGGCAGGGCTGTTAAACAGGCCAAAAGAACATTAATCGTCTTTTTTAGTTTGAATTTCACTACTTTCATCCTCCTCGATAATAGTAAGTTACATAGAGAAACCGCAACCAGGAATAACAAACAAGAATAGCGGATTGTCTGGCATTTATTTTATGTAAACCCTTTCAAAACCTCCTTCCATAAATCATAGAATAGAAATGAAGCATAGAACCTCTTTCATTTGTTGATTCTACTAAATAATTCCTTAACTGAAAACCTGACAAATTACAGTATTTTTTCTAATTAATCTCTATTTTCTAACTGTTCGATGACAGTTCTTGTCTGAATGCTAAGGAGAAAACGGGAATGATGGAGATCTTCACTTGAGATAGAGGTCTTCAATGGCGGGGATATGATCATTAAGGAAGGCTTTGGCTTACATAATCCTCCCTTCATTATCAAACAATGAGATCACAGAAGTTACGGGGAGGGAATCATGATGAAGGTACAGAGAAAGATTTATCGATTCATTGCAGGTATCATGGCATTATTGATTGTGATTTACGCAGGCATATCGGCAGGAGGGCCTACAGCGGCAGCTTCAGAGTCCACATCAAATCACAAACGGTTAGCGATTATCATCGATGATGTTGGTAATGACATGAAGGGTACGGCAGAGATCCTGGCGATGCCAGTTAAACTAACGGTAGCGGTCATGCCTTTTTTACCAACAACGAAGAAAGATGCGACGGCTGCACATGAAAAGGGGATGGATGTGATTGTGCACATGCCCATGGAACCCAAGAAAGGAAGACCTGAATGGCTGGGCCCGGGTGCAATCACATCCAATCTAACAGATGAAGAAGTCCGCTCACGCGTGGAGAAAGCGATTGATGATGTGCCACACGCCATTGGCATGAACAATCATATGGGTTCCAAAATTACTTCGGACAAACGCATCATGTCCATTGTGCTCGATGTATGCAAGGAGCGGGGCCTCTTTTTTGTAGACAGCCGTACGAACTTTCGCTCTGTGGTGGGGGAACTGGCCATATCCAAAAACATGCCACCTGTAGGTAATGACATTTTCCTGGATGATCAAAACTCCAAGCAACACATTCGCAAGCAACTGGATCTGGCTGCTCAGCGTGCGATCGACAAGGATATCTGTGTTGTCATTGGTCATGTCGGTCATTCGGGGATGAATACATCCGCAGTAATTCGTGAATCCGTCTCCCGTTTGCAAAATCAGGTTCAATTTGTAGGGATCGGTGATCTGGTTCGAGATGTGTGGCAATGGCAGTCTGCTCCTACACTACCGACAGATAATAAATAATGCCATTGGCAATGGACTGGGCGATTCGTTTTTGCTCAGCGGGGTCATTCATTCTGGCTCGATCTGCCGCATTGCTCAAAAATCCGGTTTCGACGATGACGGCAGGTTGCTTCACGTAATTCAATATATAAAAGGGCTTGCCCCATACAACCCCGTGCTCCGTTTCGTACAACTTGTTCATGGCATCCTGAATGGATTGGGCCAGCAAATAACTCCTGCCTTCTTTCTGGTGCAGTACCACCGGGCCGTGTGCTGTCGATCGGGGACTCCAGTTCGCATGAATGCTGACCACGATATCTGTACTTACTTCTTCGCTAAGGCTTTTACGTTGGGCAAGATCTCTGGTATGACGGGAGCGGCTGTTCAGCCAGCGGTTCTCATCACTAAGTGCATAATCACCAAGTCGATTGATGATAACGGCATAACCTTTGCTGCGAAGCAGGAGATAGACCTTTTGGCTAATGGCCAGGTTGATATCTTTTTCCAGCACACCTTGGGCTGACGTACCACCGTCAATACCCCCATGGCCTACGTCGAGCAGGATAACGGGTGCTGCAAAGGCATGATGACTTGAGCGATAAGCATCTCCATCGGTCACTGGCAGCATGGATGGACTGTTCTGGGACGGGGCTGCTTTTCCATGCGCGACATGGTGGGGCAGGATGGGAAGACAATGGAAGCTAATGAGCAAGGCCACCGAAGCGGTCAGTAGCTTATACATGGGAATACACACTCCTTCATGAAATAGGTACCGGATGCAGATTAAAGACTGTATGGATACCTTTGGCATTAGACTGTGCATTTTGAGGGTTTTCATACTCCTTTCAATAAAAAAATGTTTAACCATTGCACATCCTGCACACAATAGAACTATCGTAAGCTCCGTGAAAGTGCAGGAGCGAAGGAGGCAGAGGTTATGGCCAAAAGTGATGAGTTGGTAAAATACATTACGCAACGTGTAGTACATTATATCGATACGCCGAAGGATGAGCGGAAAGGTCGCACCAAAAGGAAAGAGCCGTGGGCGATGAAGTGGTTTGGTATGATCCCTTTCGCTGTATCCCTGTGGGTGGGGAAAAAGGAAAAAGAATTCGATACACAGTCTCATAAACGAAGTTCTTCGGGTAAAGGGTGACAATCGCTTACCTATTTCACTAATGTAAAACCAAAAGACGCAATCCCTTAAAATGGGAAAGCGTCTTATTTGTTGTTTAACAGTTTATCTGACTGTATCTTAAGAATTTGCTGATGATAAAGGATTTACGATGTAAAAATGGCCATCTTGCTGCAATGTGCTCAAAGGGACAAAGCGTTGAATGGATGATTTTCCACCTAGCGCTACATATAGAATAGACTCTGCAACCTGATCAGTATGCCACAGCTGATACCCGCTAACAGGTAGAGGACCGCCATATACAACGTTACGATCACCCGCTGAGAAAACAATCTCTTGATTCTCCCCGTGTTGTATCACATCTTTTGCCCGGTCGGCATCAACAGGCTTGGAGGTAATCCACAACAGATTGTCAGTCGGATTGAAGACGGGTCGCAGATGAAGTGGGTCGACTGATAAAGATGGCGTTGTGGATAAATCAGTTATGCTGACAGAGTTCTGTTTGGAATCAGCCTCCAGCAGGTTAAGGAACTCTGACGGCAGTACATCTCCGTTCGTAGCATCAATATAAAGTGCAGGATAATTAGGTTGCTCCACTTTCCAATAAGCCAGCAGGGGAAGAGCGTAACCAAGATGAAGCTCTCCTCCGCCAGCAAGTAATGCCTCAAGGTTCACATGTTGTCGATCTAAGGTTTGTCCAAGAAGTTCATTGTTGTATGGTGACTGTTCTCCATGACCATATTCACTAAGCATCAACTGACCCTGCTCTGTGGCCGTAATAATCATATATCCGATCGGTTTGCCTTCAAACTCAGCTTGTACGAGCCAGCTATGTAAACCCGGCCCCAGAGGGTAGAAGTCCAGGTCGGCGTTCTTCCAATGCACTTCGCCGTTAGCTGTACCAAGTGTAACAGCTTGTTTCTCTGCAAACCGTTGCACAGCAGCGGGAGCTAGCTTTTCATTCTGAATGGCATGATGTTTGGGACTATACTCAATTGATGATGCGGGGGATAGCGAAGACGTTTTTTGTTCCTCTGCATTGGCTATCGACCAAAAAGAGAATAGGGCAAGACAACTGAGCAAGCCCAAGGTTATACAGGTTGTTTTCCGAGCGTTGTTCCAACACGTATGAAAGAATCGTTTCAAATTTACACCTACTTTTTCATTTATCCGTTACCTGAGCGGGTCCTAGTTTCATTCTAGGGGACAGGCTATGCAAAGGTTGCTGCAACCTGTCGGGCGGCTGATCATGAATAAACACTACTTTTGCCAGCATTTGCAGGAAAAGTAGTGTCTTCGTCTATCTTAAGTGAAACATGCCGCTGCTAATGGCAGTCACTTTCACTTTGGGTTCATATTGCCAGATCATCTCGGTCCGGCGTGTCTCATACTGCAGTTTCATAGCTTCGCGATCGATTACCGCCTGTTTTGCTTTCTCTTCTTCGGCATCTGTCTCGGAGTCGATCGGTACTGCGGCCTCTGCCGCCAGTTCTACATCTGCTCCAATGGGTTTAGCGTTAGTTATATCCACAACTTTTATCAGTGGTGCAGGTGGCGTGCGGTCAGAATGGACATTCTCATTCTCCGTGTCTGAGGCTATGTTACCTGGTGATTCTACCTCAGGCGTATCTTCCCGGAGTACCGCCTCATAGTAGGTGTCCAACACGTCCAGCTCCAGATCAAGCCGCTCTCGGGCTTTCTCTGCCCAGCTATAATCGAGTTCCAGCAAGCGGTTCGTCAAATGAGATTCCAAAGCAGCTCCGGCATCAAATAACGAAACTTTAGCTGTCTGTACATGCATGTTCTCCGCAAGCCTCGGACTGAGATCACGTCGGTTCAGCTTAGTGCCGAATTTTTCTATAATTTCACCCGAGCGAAGGGAGATGCCGAGAAAATGCAATTCCTCCCGTTTCAAATCACAGGCGAATTCCACCTTGAAACACACACCAAGCCAAGGCTCATATACGGCTGGCGCTGTAGCCCGCAATTGCCGTTTGGCAGCCTGTTCGAACAGGTTCACGAAGGCACCGCCTTCACGGGCAGCGCCGAAAATCTGCTGCAGTCTGCGACTGCCATACACCACTTCTTCACGCAATATTCGTCCTGGTCCCAGCTGTGGCAGTGATGGCGTAATACCGAAGTAACGGCCTAAAATAGTTTCTTTTGGTGGCTCGCCTTGAGGACTACCGTTGGTTACGCCATTCGTTCCATCAGGGTTAGGAACAGCAGGAGGTGATGCTTGTGCAGCTGTGGCTTCTGCTGCTTCAATGGCCTGCTGATAACTGTCAGGATCAAATATAAATGTAAAGGACATCGTCTCAGCGGGTGCTCCGGTTCGTTCCACGAACCCCCAATAATAGGGGCGATTGGTCAACGCTTTGTCCGCCTCAGGCGAGAGTTTGACTGTAACATGGGCAGGAGAACGCTCCATAATCTGACAATCCAGTGCTTCCAGATAGGTGAGAACATAAGCCTGCACTTCATGGGGAGACATGGTCATGAGTTAGCTACCTCCTTTACGAAGATCTAACAACCCGGATACGGCAGGCCCTTCATCTGAAACCTCACGTTGAATAGAGTTCAGCGATTGTCCAAGTGAATCCATTTTGCGGCGAATATCTTCATCAGTTTGTGATTCCAGCATGATTTTGTACAAACTTTTCTCAATAGACTCCTTCTTCTCTAACCGTTCCAGAATGACATCCAGCCCGCCGATCACCATCTCAAACATATTGATCTTCTCATGTAGCAGATTCAGAATATGTTCCTCTATGGTTCCCGTCGTAGATAAATTGAAAATGTTCACGTCATTCTGCTGTCCCAGCCGGTGTACCCGACCGATCCGCTGCTCAACCCGCATAGGGTTCCAAGGCAGATCAAAGTTGATCATATGATGGCAAAATTGCAGATTGATGCCCTCACCACCTGCTTCGGTTGCAATCATGGCCTGCACACGCCCGCGGAAGAGATCCATCATCCAGTCTTTTTTGCCTCGATTCATGCCACCCCTATAGGGTACAGCCGTAAGCCCATTGTTGCGGAAATAGTTTAGCAGATACTCCTGCGTGGCCCGGTATTCGGTGAAGATAATTACTTTTTCATTCATGTTCCGAACCAGTTCCATCGTTTTCTCCGCTTTGGTATTCTCCTTGATCGCTTTAATATGGGCAACGAGTTCCCAAATCTTGTCCCGAAGGGGAGAGTCCAGCGGAAGTTTCTTCGACAGATTAACAAGCGTCACGAATACAGCATCTCGACTGCTGCACACTTCACGCTGCAATGTAACAAGGGAGAGCATGCTACTTAGGTTGCCGCCAGCTTCCTGGTACTGGTCTTTAACAAAGGAAGTCACGCCATCATAAAGCGCTTGTTCTTCAGGCGATAGTTGCAGATTCACGTTGGAGACATTCCGTTTGGTAAATTGAACGGGGCCTTCGCCGCGGCGGTTACGAATCATGACTTTGGATAACTCGTTCTTAAGCTGTTCCTGATTTTTCGGAACCCGTTTGTCTACAACAAAGTTGGCCGCAAAGTCACCCTGACGACCCAGTTGACCGGGCTTCAGCAGGTTGATCAGATTGAACAACTCGCTCATATCGTTCTGCACAGGTGTAGCTGTGAGCAGCAGACAATACTTTTTGCGCAATTTCAGCATGAATTGATAGTTGGTTGTTTTCTTGTTTTTGAGTTTATGAGCCTCGTCAATAATAATCATGTCGTAATCAGTATTCAGCAGCATATCTTTATGCGGGTCACGTTTGGCTGTATCCATGGAAGCAACAACCACTTCATTCTGCCAGGAATAGGCCTTTTTCTGGGCAATAGCAGGGATGCCAAATTTTGAATTCAACTCCCGTACCCATTGCAGTACAAGAGAGGCTGGCACGAGAATGAGTACCTTGGATACGAGACCTCGAACCATATATTCTTTCAGAATGAGACCGGCTTCAATGGTTTTGCCAAGACCCACCTCATCGGCGAGAATGGCCCGGCCTGACATTTCAAATAATACTCTGCGTGCAGTGTCCATCTGGTGAGGGAGTGGAGTGAGACCTTGTAGATGCTTGAGACATTGGATCTCGTCAAAATTGGGAATCAGGTTGGTCTCTTCGGCTTGAATGCCGAGTTGGAAGAGTCGGTAATCCCCCCAAGGCCCCCCTTTATCCAGTCGTGATTCCAATTGATTAATCCAGCTTCGATCAAATTCTAACGGGACGGGCAGCTCAGCTACAGGTTGATTTGTGTGGTGCGGGTTTTTCCGGTTCATGGTGTTTCCTCCCCTGCCATACGTGATGACGTTTTATTCGTAGGTAATAGTATGGACGAATGAGAGTCAGTTCATAACTATGTGGGTTCAAATAAGGAATATTTACACTTGTCACTCCGATGACAGAATAACCTTCCAATCGCTGTTATCCCCAGATATTTTTTGATTCCCTTGTCCAAAGGGGGAAAACCCGGGGATAGCGTATGCTTTCGATGCAGCTTTCTTTCAGAAAGCTTTTAGGCCAACGCTTCGCTTCTTCAGGTTATTTCTGTCCTCTCCGTTCTTGTGTAAAAAGTTTAGTTGAACCAATGTGAACTACAGTTTATTTACAAGAAGCTTGTCCGAGCATAGGGAGTATATGAAGATGGATTATGATAAAAGTCATATGGAAAATCAATATATGGTGTAATATACTGGTTTTATATCACTATATGTGGTGTTTCATCATAATTTACTTTTATAGTGAAAATGGAGATTTATTCCGGGGAGGTTGAACGTAGCGATGAAATCGAACCAACGATCGTACCAATTAGAAGGACTTAGCGAAAAAATATTTCTGGACCGATACGCCTGGAAGGACGCTGATTCGAATCATGCCAAGGTCGGAGATGTGGTATTGGTATTAACGAAGGATGATCCGAAGTTCCCAACCAAGGAAGTGGGCGAAATCATAGAACGTCAGGGTCAGCTTGTACAGGTAAGAACTCGAAGCGGAGAGATGATCGAGACAAGTGTGGAGAAATTGACACTCAACATAGAAAAAACACCGGAAGAGATGTGGGACCGTCTTGCCAAAGCGATGGCTTCTGTCGAATCCACAGCCGATCAGCGGGCAACGTGGGAATCCAAGTTCCGCTCTGTGTTGGAAGATTGGAAGTTAGTACCCGGAGGCCGAATTGCTGCGGGTGCGGGGGCAAGCGATGAGTTGACACTCTTCAATTGTTATGTCATTCCATCTCCGCAAGACAGTCGGGGTGGCATCATGATAACCTTGACTGAGATGACGGAGATTATGGCACGTGGGGGAGGCGTAGGCATTAATTTGTCCTCTTTGCGTCCTCGCCGAGCGGTGGTGAAAGGTGTCAACGGATCATCCAGCGGTTCCGTATCGTGGGGCGGATTGTTCAGTTATACGACTGGACTGATTGAACAGGGCGGAAGCCGCCGGGGTGCGCTCATGCTGATGATGAATGACTGGCATCCGGATGTGCTTGATTTTATTACCGTGAAACAAACGATGGGGCAGGTGACCAATGCCAATTTGTCTGTATGTGTGAGCAACGCATTTATGGAGGCTGTCAAGCAGGACGGAGATTGGGATTTGGTTTTTCCCGATACAAACGATCCAGACTATGATACCGAGTGGAACGGGGATATGCAGCAATGGAAAGCCGCAGGTCATTCGGTGGTGCACTATCGTACGCTGAAGGCGCGCGAAATCTGGCATACCATTATTGAATCAGCCTGGAAATCGGCAGAGCCCGGTGTGGTATTCATGGAGTACTATAACCAGATGTCCAACAGCTGGTACTTCAATCCGATCATCTGTACTAATCCTTGCGCGGAACAGGGTCTGCCTGCCTGGGGTGTATGTAATCTGTCTGCGATCAATCTGTCCAAATTCTACGATGAAACAAATCATGATGTGGCATGGGATGAACTGGCGGAAACCACTCGTATCTCGGCTAGATTTTTGGATAATGTCATCGATGCAACACCATATCATTTTGAGGAAAATAGACTGAATCAGCAGCGTGAACGCCGGGTTGGGCTTGGCACAATGGGACTGGCAGAGCTGATGATTAAGCTGCGTATTCGATACGGCGGTCCTGAATCTCTTGTTTTTCTGGATAAACTGTATGGATTCATGGCGAAGGAGGCCTATCTGGCATCGGCAGAGATTGCAGCAGAGAAGGGAGCTTTTCCAGCTTTCGAAGCTGAACCGTATTTACAGAGTGGATTCATGAAAAACATGGTTGCGACGTACCCTGAAGTGGGAGAGGCCATTAGCAAACAGGGCATTCGAAATGTCACACTGATCACACAAGCGCCAACGGGAAGTACAGGTACGATGGTGGGCACATCAACAGGTATTGAGCCGTATTTCGCCTTCAAGTATTTCCGTCAAAGCCGTCTAGGTTATGATGAACAGTTCGTACCGATCGCGCAAGATTGGCTGGATAAACATCCGGGTGAAGCTTTACCAGACTATTATGTGACGGCGATGGATCTGTCGGCTGAGAATCATATCCGGGTGCAGGCTGCGATCCAGCAATGGGTGGATAGTTCGATCTCGAAGACGGCCAACTGTCCGGCTGATTTTACAGTGGAGGATACGGCTGAGCTGTACGAACTGGCCTTCGACCTTGGCTGCAAGGGAGTAACGATATACCGCGACGGCAGCAGGGATGTGCAGGTGTTGTCCACGTCGAAGAAGGAAGCGACCCAGGCTGAAGATCAGAACACGGCGGAAGCTGAAGAGAAGACAGTCGTATCTGCAATAGAAAACCCGAATAATGCTGAAGTACAGGCAAGTGATGGAACTTCCAATAGCCAGGTTGGTGTTAAAACGCATTCTTCCGATCAAGCCCCTTCCTCTTCTACAGTACTGGATAAACAATACAGAAGCCGTCCTCAAGTACTGCGCGGTGCGACATACAAAATCAATACGCCATTTGGTATGGCTTACATTACGATCAATGATCTGGAGGGAACCCCGGGTGAGATCTTCCTGAACGTGGGCAAAGCGGGATCGGATGTGTTTGCCATGGCTGAGGCACTCGGTCGAGTATGCTCTCTGTTCCTTCGATACGGAGATCATGGGCAAAAGGTTGAACTGTTGATCAAACATCTCAAGGGAATCGGTGGTTCGGGAGCGATTGGCTTCGGAGCCAATAGGGTTGAATCGATTGCTGATGCAGTCGCCAAAGCATTGGAAAGTCATGTACAGAGCGATGTGCAGGAGAACGAACCTGGAGCATTACAAAAACAGAATCAAGTGGAGAGCACGTATCCAAAAGTAGTAGAGGATCAGAAAACCTTTATCGAATCGAGAGATTTATGTCCTTCATGCGGCTCGGCATCCCTGATGAATGTGGAAGGTTGCAAAACATGCAGCAACTGTGGGTACAGTAAATGCAATTAAATATCTTTTGAAAAAAAGAGAAAAAGAAAGGCACTCCTGACTCCATTACGAAGTCAGGAATGCCTTTTTGTAATTTAGCTAACTAACACCAATCTTGGCATCGATCTGCAAGTGATTGCAATTCATTAAATACAACACCAGCATGGTAGCCGTCGCACACGGCGTGATGTAACTGAACGGATAAGGGAAGATGTACTTTATCGTTCTGTTGAACATATTTCCCCATCGTGAAAATAGGCAACAAGTAGGTTCCCTCATTGTAAATATTCAGATTAAATCCCGTAAAGTTCACCCAAGGAATACTGGAAACGGGAAAAGTATTTGGCGGTTCATTGGGTTTGGCAACAAATTGTTTGTGATCTTTGTAATTATTCATATCTTCCAGATAACGAATGTGGAACGTCTCGAAATCTTCATGGAATGCTGTCCAGATCGTTGAGAAACTTTTGTTGTCCTCATGAAAAATCGTATAACTCGGAGACAATTCGTCCCAATAGCCCAATCTCCCCTCGGCATCAAAACAAGTTCGAAATTCCCTGTGTGCATTGACGACCGTAGAGATCATATGAATAAGAGCCGGATAGAACTTCAATCCTTTAAGCTTCAGTTCGTTGATCAATAGAGTGATATCCAGATTAGCAGTTATGCTGTAGGTACATCTGACCTGATTCAAGTAGTGGTCAAAGTATGGCTTTCGATCCCACTGATCTAACACGATTGAATTAAACATAAGTTATAACCTCCTAAATTTGAATGTCTTTATTTAGGAGGTATATTTGACTGATTTGACCATATCCTATCACATTCCCAATATCGTATTTTTAGAAATTGACCATTTCAGTATACCATGATAGTGAATATGTCGCTTATAGCGAAATCGTCTGCAAAACGCTTTTTCAACCTGTTTCTTTCCTTTATAATTAAAATTGTCTTTATAACAAAGAAGAGAGGGGATTAGATGCGTCAGCCGATAGAAGAACCTATATTTTATTCTTATCCTGGAATGGTAGCGGTGGTGACTTCACGTCATGAGGGAGTCCAGAATGTGATGGCGTCCGGATGGCATACATACATCGGATCATCACCAGGCGTATACGGCATCTCCCTTCGTAAGGAAACATACTCCTATGAACTCATTGAGAAGAGTGGCGTATTCGGTGTTCATTTCCTGCCAGGTCATCGATCGGAGTGGATTCAAGCTGCAGGAACGTTCAGTGGGAGAGATACGGATAAATTCACAAGATTCGGCATTCCGTATGAGGAAGGAATCAAGGTAAGTGTACCCATTTTGACAGATGCTTATTTTGCTTATGAATGCAAGGTTATGGAGATTACGACATATGGTGACCATGAATGGATTGCAGGCGAAGTATTGCAGCGATATCAGGATCAGAAGTACTTTCTGGAGAATGGAATGGTTGATCTGGAGAAGTTGCAAATCCCAATGTACACAGGGCGTTCAGCATACCGGATCATGGATGCGAGGACAGAAGAAAAGATTCACCCGTTCCACCTCTAGGGTCCTAGGCAAGAAGACGTAATTATGAGCAAAACTTTCAATCCGGTCTGACATAGGTTTATAATGGATATTGGCTGCTGAGCAAGTCGGCAGCCTTTTGTTATGAATTCAATTGTTTCAATCGATGTGTGCGTGGGTATGCTGGTTTGCGCAAGCGGGACAGGTAATTTTAGCCACTCGATGAAAAGTACTATATTTAACGACAAAATTAGAGTATGATTTTACAGCTATATGAGCTGGCAGGAAAGGTTACATCGGTTTAATCGTTTGTAACTATTCCTGTAAAGTATAAGGCTTAATACGGGCGTATAATGCTAAACGTGAACTCACGAATGAATATAAAGAATATTTTAATAATTAAACTTAATGGACAGGCAACTCGTCTTCTTTAAGATTATAGAATTCACACAGAATGTCGCATCATCGGATCGTGCTTCGAACAGAAGCTTTTCTTATGTTGTAAATGAAAGATGGAAGGTGCAATACGTATGTTAATGACAACCAGAACGATCAGGAGTTCCTTTATGCCCCCAACACCGATGTTGTTGACTCACAGTAACAAGGAGGGGCATGCATGTCACAATCGTTAAATCGTAAGAGACATATGAACGGACTTGACGGCTTGCGAGCCATCGCTGTACTTGCAGTAATCGCGTATCATCTGAATTTGGATTTTATTCCGGGCGGACTGCTCGGTGTAGGTATATTCTTTGTTCTCTCGGGATATTTAATTACAGATATTCTCGTGTCACAGTGGCAGGAACATGGACGCATTTCACTCGGTGATTTCTGGGTAAGACGGGTAAGGCGTTTGCTTCCAGGCATGCTGACCATGACAGCTGTGGTGATGATCTGGTTGGCCTGTACAGACCCATCCCGGCTTGCTGCGCTTCGTGGTGATATCGTTTCGGGTGTATTATACATAAGCAATTGGTGGTATATCTTTCACAACGTTTCCTATTTCGAAAGTTTTGGCCCTCCATCACCGTTTGGACATTTCTGGTCGCTGGCTGTGGAAGAGCAATTTTATCTTATATGGCCTCTTCTGCTGATTGCAGCAATTGTAGTGTTCAAAAGAAAGGGATGGCTGGTCGTCTTCATTGTCGTCGCAGCTGAATTATCTGCTGGCGCAATGGCCATCATGTATAATCCGGATTTGGACCCGAGCCGTGTATATTATGGAACAGACACGCGGGCATTTGCACTGCTTGCTGGTGCTGCTCTTGCCGTGGTGTGGCCTAGTCGCAAGCTATCGAACTCTCTGTCTGGCATGAACCGGCTTGTGCTCGATGTGTCGGGACTTGCTGCGCTCGCTTTGTTAATCTACATGATGCTGAACAGCAGTGAATATGATCCGTTTCTGTATCAAGGGGGCATGGTTCTTCAGGCTATCGCAACAACGTTGCTGGTAGCGGTGTTGGCTCACCCATCGTCTTTACTGGCACGTATCATTGGCGCGAAGCCATTACGCTGGATCGGAGAGCGATCCTACGGATTATATCTGTGGCATTATCCAGTCATTATTTTAACCAATCCCGCGGTGGATACGGGAGGAGCACATCCTGTACGCATCATTTTACAGGTTGCTGCAACGGTTGTACTGGCCTCATTGTCCCTTAAATATATTGAAAATCCGATTCGGTACAATGGATTCCGTGATTCTTGGTCCCGATTATGGGGAAGAGGGCGTTCATCAATCGGTATACGTAACGTATGGTGGAAGCGGGCAGGTCTGTTGATGACGATTCTGCTGTTGTCCTATACGGTATCTCAGATGATGGTCTCCCATGCAGCGAACTCCGATTCCCATTCGGTATCGATGTCCAACACATTAAATGGAGAGAATTCCGTAGCGGAGGAACAGGGACAGGATGTGTTGCCAGCTATTACAGGAACGTCAGGCTCTGGCCAAAAGAACGATGCTCATACCCATAAACCGGAAGCAGGAACGAAAGATGATCCGGGGAAAAATGAGAAGCCAACAGGAGAGCCTGCTCCAGACTCAAAACCTGACGACCAAGACAATTCAGTGAATGCTGGCAAGGACGGTCAGTCTGAAGATAAGCCGGCTGATGACTCCGTGACGAACGAGGATGATACACCGGATGACGCCGGATCGAATCAATCCGATAATACGGATCATACGGATGATGCACCTGATTCATCTCAGGACAATGAAGAAACGGCTCCTCCTGCCGAGGATGGAAAAGTTCATTATACCGTTATTGGAGATTCGGTGATTTTGGATGCAAAACCGTATCTGGAGCAAAGTATATCGGGAGTTTATGTGGACGGACATGTTGGTCGTCAGATGTGGCAGGCAGGCGATGTATTGGAAGGTCTGAAGCAAAACAACCAAATGGGCAGCAAAGTGGTGCTGGAGCTCGGGACGAATGGTTCCTTTAACTCCAAAAACTTGAATGCTGTGCTTGATTATCTGAAGGATGAGGATCGGGTATATCTGGTTACTGTGCGCGTACCTCGTCCGTGGGAACGAACGGTGAACAGGGCGTTGAATGAGGCAGCATCCAAATACAGCAATGTCTCGTTAATTGACTGGAACAGTGCAAGTGAGGGACATGACGAATATTTTGAAAAAGATGGCGTACATCTCACTACGCAAGGGTCCGAAGCTTTTGCAGAACTGGTGAAGAACAGTATCCAATAATACGCAATCCATATTTAATACGATTTAGCACTTATTCATTATATATAGCCTGGGGTGAAGCTACCGACGGCTGCAACAAGAAAGAGCTCTCATTGTGAGGGCTCTTTTTAGTTGTTATGAACAATAAGTCAGCAAAGTAAATTCCAAACAGGGGAACCGATATTTTTCACCCCTGCATCCGTGGATCGTCACCTTACGGTATGATAGCGTTACCATTTACAATAAGTGTATTCAAATCGCCGAGGGGGATTATAGAGATGTTGAAAAAATGGCTTTCAGGTTTCCTGGCAATAACATTGTTCTCCATTATTCTGGCTGGCTGTGCTGGCGGGGACACTTCAGAAGGAGGCAGTGGGAATGACAAAGTAACCGTCACACTCTGGCACAACTGGACCGGACAGGATGCAAAGGCGGTTGCGATGCGCAAAATTATTGAAGATTTTCGCACGGCGCATCCAGATATTGAAGTTGTAGATGAAGGCCTGCCAACAGATGGTCTCAAAACCCGGCTTCGTACGGTGGCCGCTGCCAACGAGATGCCAGACCTGTTCGTGATGTGGCCGGATGCCATGACGAAGGAATTTGTCAAAGGGGATCTGTTACAGCCCATTAATGCAGAGCTGGACGCAAAGCCGGAGTGGAAAGATAACTTTATCCCGAATGCACTGGACGGATACACCGTGGACGGGAATATCTACTCCGTGCCCATGAATTTGGCGCCGAGTTCATTCATCTATTACAATGAAGCTCTTTTCAAGCAGTACAACGTAAAAGTACCTGAGACATGGGCGGAACTGGAACAAGCGATTGCTACTTTTAATCAAAATAAAGTTATTCCCATGGCACTTGGCAACAAGGCCAACTGGGTAGCTCAATCAACGATATTCAGTACACTGGCTGATCGGATTACCGGTACGGACTGGTTCCTGAAAGCGACAGCACAAGAGGGTGCAAGCTTTACCGATCCACAATTTATTGAAGCCTTGAACAAGATGCAGGAGCTTGGCAACACCAAAGCATTCCAAGATGGATTCAACAGTATCGATGAGACACAGATGATGCAACTTTATTTCCAAGGTAAGGCAGCGATGGTCATGAACGGCGGATGGGCCTTGGCAAATCTGGTGAACAATGCACCTGAAGAGGTGTTGAACAACACACATATTACGATTCTTCCTCCAGTGGACGGAGGTCAGGGTGAACCAAGAACAACATCCGGTGTAGTAGGAACCGGGTTGGGTGTAAGTAAAAAGCTGAGCGGTGCACAAAAAGAGGCAGCGATGGAGCTGTTCTATGCGCTGGCAGGACCTGATGGTCAGAAGGCCACATTGGATAGCAGCACATTGGTGAGTTACAAGATTGATCTGGACAAAACCAAAGCACATCCATTGTTCGTAGAATTATATGATCTGATGCAGGAAGTGAAGATCACGCCAGTATACGATTCCAAGCTGGGATCGGCAACGGTTGAGGTTATTAATAATGCATTGCAAGAGTTGCTTATGGGCGGCAAGGCCGAAGACATTGCAGCCAAAATTCAGGCGGCTCAAGCCAATGCAGTTAGTCAGTAACCATTCGTTAAAACCCCTTCCCGGCAGGGGAGGGGTTTTAAGTATGAATGGGACAGTCAGTTACAAGTTGGTAAAGGCATTTATGGAAGGGAAGTGAACAGATGAACGCACTGCGCAGTCGGCGTTTTATTATGCTGGGGCTGGCCCCGGCAGTCATCATTTATGCATTGTTTGTATTTGTACCGGTCGTGTGGTCGGCATACTACGGTTTCTTCAACTGGTCCGGCATCGGCGCATCCAAATATATTGGTATGGATAATTACGTGGAGATCTGGCATGATCCTGTGTTCTGGCGGGCACTGAAAAATAACGTTATTTTTGTGTTGGCATCGGTATTTGGACAAATTCCGTTAGCGCTGATGTTGGCGGTCATCTTACACAAAAGTAATCCGTTACAGCGGTTTCTACGCTCAGCCGTATTTCTGCCGATGGTGTTATCCACTGTCGTTATCGGTATGATCTGGCAGTATATCTATCATCCGCAGATCGGGATATTGAACTTTCTGCTGGACGCACTGGGGCTGGAAAGTTGGAAGTTGCAATGGCTTTCCGATGACAAGATTGCCATTTTCTCATTGGTACCGCCGCTGCTCTGGAGCTTTGTCGGGTTGTATCTGATTATCTTCATCTCGGCGTTGCAGAATATTCCAGGCGAGATTCATGATGCTGCCAAAATAGACGGTGCTTCAGGAATTCGGAAACTGGTATCGGTCTCTTTGCCCATAATCTGGGGTACGGTTCAGGTAGCGATCATTCTATGTATTTCGGGTAGTCTGAAATCATTCGATCTGGTCTACATCATGACCAAGGGTGGTCCGGCACATGCGACGGAACTGCTTGCAACGTATATGTACAATTCAACCTTTACAACATACCGATATGGTTTTGGTAGTGCGATCTCCACAACCATCGTACTGATCTCCCTGCTGCTGATCGGAACAAGCCAGTGGCTAACTAGTCGCAAACGAAAAGAGAATCAATAGAGAGGAGGAGCTATCATGCGCGTGACACCTGTATCCATGCCATCACCTCGAAGCAACTCGGGCCATCCGATTCGTCGCTTACGTAGCGGAATTGTTTGGACGCTGCTAACGGTCTATGGTATTTTAACATTGTATCCGTTCTACTGGCTCGTGATTAGTGCATTCAAAACAAATGAAGATTTCTATAGCAGGCCCTTTGGTCTTCCGGAAAACTGGAATGTTGCCAATTTCAGCAATGCATGGGAAAGCTCCAGGCTAGGGACTGCTTTTGGCAATTCACTAATCGTATCGGTGGGTTCACTTATTCTGACGCTGTTTATTGCAGCGCTGGCTTCATTCATCCTGGCTCGTTTCCAGTTTCGCTGGAAAGGGTTGATCATGACCTTCTTTGTTGTTGGTATGCTCATTCCGATCCATAGTACGCTTGTCCCCTTATTTATTCTAATGAAACAGATGTCCTTGCTAAATACGTACTGGGCCTTAATATTACCTTATACGGCTTTTGCATTGCCTACGGCCATTTTTGTGCTTACGGCTTATCTGACAAGTGTTCCACGTGATATTGAAGAGGCAGCTTTTATTGATGGAACAGGACTTTGGGGGCTGTTTACCCGAATCATGCTACCCATGTCTGTGCCTGCGTTGTCGACGGTTACGATCCTGAGTTTCCTGCATGCGTGGAATGACTTTTCATTTGCGCTTGTATTCATCAACAAAACCGGATTGAAAACGTTACCGCTGGCCATTGCGAACTTTGCGGATGGGTATCAAACCGATTACGGATTAACGCTTGCTGCCATGACCCTATCGGTCATTCCAACCATTATCTTGTATCTCATATTCCAGGAACAAGTTATGAAAGGCATGACAGCAGGAGCTGTCAAAGGATAAGCGAAAGCGCATCCAGAGGAGGAGAAACGTTTGGCACGCTGGCTCACATCTTCGTTACAAAGGAAGCTATCGGTCGTCGTGACGGCTTCAATGATTGTGCCATTGCTGGTGTTGGGTCTGTTCGCCTTTCTGATCTCTTCCCGCATTACAGAGCAAAAAACAAAGCTGTCCGGCATGGATACGCTGAAACAGGTGGAAGCGAATCTTCGTTATATGTTACAAGATGCCGAGAACCTATCGATTTTTCTGATTGGAGAACGGGACATCCAGCAGTATCTTAGCCACAATGAAGATCATGAGCTGGACCGGGTGGATATCCTGGGCAGGATGACCAATCTGGCGGCTTCCAAGAAATATATTGCGAACATCGCCATATATCCAAGCCGATTCGATGCCACATTGTCTACGGCTACCTGGTATGAATCCAATAATTCAAGCTTATCTTATCCACCAGTGCCGAGCGGTGAAGCAGTGAAAAAATGGACGGGGGTATACCCGGTGCAGAATTACGCGGGTATTCAAAATGTGATCACATTGGTTCGGCCAATCCGTAGTATCCATGATTATCGACCCATCGGCTGGTTAGCCATTAGTCTGGATGAGAAGGCCATATCCAAGGGATGGGCGGCTCTGGGATTAGGCAGAGGGCAAGGCAGACTGGAGCTCATCGGCAGTTCTGGAGAGATTCTGTCTTCGATGGACAAATCTCGGCTTGGACTTAAGCTGGAAGGTGTCGAACCAGGGATTTCGACGTTAATTCAGGATGGCGGTAACGGAACCACCACGTATGGCAGTGGTGACGATAAACGGACGTTGCTCTATTATCCGGAAGAATTGACGGGGTGGACGTTGGTTGGAACAGTCCCATACGACCAGTACAAGTCCGAGAATCGGTACATTCTTATTCTAACCGGCTGCGCCGTTGCCATGTCTGCTGTGATCAGTGCTGGCTTGGTCTGGTTTACGGTGCGGCGTGTGACGAGGCCGCTTCGTGTGCTTACCAGACATCTGTCCCGAATTGATCCGGAACGCCCGCTTCCTCTGTTTCGATCTGAAAGTGATGACGAGATTGGCAGGCTTGGGGAGAGTTACAATCTGCTCGGTGCACATATTCAGTTATTGAAGGAAGAGGTTATTCGAGGTGAAGCTCGCAAAAAAGAAGCGGATCTTCGGGTGCTTCAGGCGCAGATTAATCCGCACTTTCTCTATAACACGCTCTCTTCCATTCACTGGATTGCCTTAATGTCTGAAGAGAAGAGAATTGCGGATATGGTTGAGGGCCTGAGTGATTTTCTGCGTATCAGCTTGAACAATGGTCAGGATTACTGCCCTGTGGAACAGGAGATTGCTCATATTCGCCATTATGTGCGTGTGCAGTCGATTCGTTTCCCTGATCAATTTGTGTTGCATTATATCGTAGATCCAGCGCTTGAGAAGCGAATGATGCTGAAGTTATTGCTGCAACCGCTTGTTGAGAACGCCATGATTCATGGCATTCAGCCCAAAGCAGGCGTGGGTACCATCACCATAATGATTCGTAAGGACCCGGATAATGAACAGATGAATGTGCTGGTGCTGGATGATGGTGTTGGCATGGAGCCGGACAGACTGGAACAATTAAGGATAAGTATTAGGGAATGGAAGGGAAAACAGCCGGAAAAACAGCTAAACCAAGGCGGTTATGGGCTCTGCAATGTAAATGAGAGACTGCTGCTCCATTATGGAGCGGATGCACAGCTTGAAGTAGACAGCAGAGTTGGGGGAGGTACCCGGATTTCGTTTTCCATTCCAATCTTGGAGGGTTCGCCATGAGACTATTAATTGTTGATGACGAAGTCATTATCCGTACAGGGCTTGCCAGCGTTATCGCGTGGCATGAACTCGGAATTGAGCTTCTTCAACCTGCTGCCTCGGCAGAGGAGGCGTTAACACGCATGGCTGAGGAACGTCCGAATATCCTGATGACGGATATTCGGATGACAGGCAGATCGGGGCTGGAACTGGCAGAAGAGGGACTACGATTGTTACCTGAGCTGGAGGTCATTATTTTGTCCGGATACGATGACTTTTCTTATGCGCAACAGGCGATTCGCCAAGGCGTTACAGATTATCTGCTCAAAACAAGCAAGCCGGAAGAGATCATCAAAACCGTATTACAGGCCAAACAGCGAATCACGGAACGTTGGGCAGAGAAGTCCAGAGAGGGCCAGCTTATGCGGGAGAATCGAGAGCGGTTATTTGCTGGATGGATCATTGATGGTGACACCGCTTCGGGTCATTTTCCTTCATTCTTGCGATCTGATGCTGGAAAAGAGGCAGGGGTTGTTGGCCTTGATGATGAACAGATTCTCAGACAAGTCATTATTCTTCGAGCAGAGGGTTGGGATCAATCCTCGGATGCGCTATTACGATTTGCGGTGCAGAATACCCTGGAGGATATGTTACCTGGTGCCATTGCTCATGTAGAGAAACAGCAAATTATCTGTGTAGTTTCATGGCCGCCTGTGGAACATGAAACTACGTTCAGGCTGGAGAGTGCACTACGTCGGGTGGAGCAATTACTGAAGTGCACCCTCCGCGCAGCGGTAGGTCTGCCTATGCGTGGATATGCAGATCTGCACGAAAGCTATAGAACTGCTTCAGTTGCCTTCCGATATCGGGGTTTGATGGATGATAAAGTATGGCATTATGAGCACGTTCAGGATCGCCAAGGTGGTAAAACTGTACTTACGCACGAAGAGGAGACCAGACTTGGTACAATATTGCTGGATAATGATTCAGTCACGTTAACGACATGGACGCGGGAACTTGTGGCTAATCTGATTACAGAACCGGAGGTCACACCAGAATCGTTCAGTGCTTGTTTGCACTCGGCTGTCATTGCAGGTCATCGCTGGCTGACTCGCACAATGCGAGCCACAGGGCGTGAAGAACCCGCAAGGCTCGAGCCCTGGTTGCCGGAACCGGATGCCGAAGCTGTGGAGCTCGGGGATATGCTGTTCCATCATCTGTATGGCCTGATGCATGTATATCATAGCCGAATGGGTCAGGGACAGGCTGCCCATGTGCAGAAGGCTATCGGTTATATTGAATCATCATTGGCGCAGGATATTAATCTGCAGCAGGTAGCTGGACATGTTCATTTGCATCCGGGTCACCTCAGTGAGCTGTTTAAAAAAGAAATGGGTGTGACCTTCGGAGATTTTGTCACCGATATGCGTATACGAAGAGCGATGGATATGCTGGCGGTGTCTCCAGCGAAGGTCAGTGAAGTCGCTGCAATCAGCGGCTACGGGGACGTGAAATATTTTAGCAGACTGTTCAAAAAACATACGGGCAAGACCCCGAGTGAGTATCGCGAAGAGGCGTTGTTGTTCAAGCCTTCGGGAAGTTAGAAATGAGCAGATTAGGAAGCATGTTTTACCTTTCTGCAAACGTTTTCGATATGGTATTACTCAGGGTTATTGGAGAGTGAGGGCATACTGATGAAGACCTATAGTTCAAGTCAGGATTTATCGGGACAATGGAAGATACAGCATTTTGAAGTTGGAGAGAAGCGGGCAATGGATGTGGCAGCAGCTGCACTGGATGACCGTTTCTGGATCGGGGCTGAAGTGCCTGGCGATGTACATGCTGCATTGGTTGAGCGCAGTATCATTGATCCGCCCTATTACGGACATAATGATGCCAAAAGTCGCTGGATTGAGCAAAAGGAATGGTGGTATCGCACAACCTTCAATCTGGTGAGAGATGCAGAGACGGAGGAGCACTTTGAATTGGTGTTCGAAGGATTGGATACGTTTGCAACGATATATGTCAACGGCCATGAAGTCGGGAAAACGGCCAATATGCTTATGTCACATGCATTTGATGTAACGTCTCTGGTACGCAGCGGTTGGAATGCGATTGCTGTCAAGTTTGATCCGCTTCACCTGCATCACCGGGACAAAGAAACCTTTGACTGGTCCTCGTATACGAAGGAACGGCCATGGTTGCGCAAAGCAGCGATGAACTTTGGCTGGGACTGGGGTCCACGCATGGTTACGGTGGGGATCTGGGGTACGGTAAGGCTGGAAAAACGAACAATCGCCAAGCTGGACAATATGTATGCTCGTACGGAATCAGTCAGTTCAGAGTTGGCAGTCTTACATGTCACAGCGGATGTGAAGTCGGTCTTGTCTTACCGTAACAGACAGAAACGTGAGCAGGCTGTGGTTGCGACCTGTAATGTTCGTCTGTTGGATCGCAGTGGACACGAGGTGGCAGGTGTCACTGAACTACCCGTAGAGGGTGGTATAGCAGATACCACACTAAACGTTACGTCACCTCAGTTATGGTGGACTCATGATCTGGGTGAGCCGTATCTGTATACGCTGGAGGTTACATTATTCACGGATGGCGTTGAGGTGGATCGTTATAGCGAGCCTTATGGGTTACGAACGATTGAGCTGGCTCTTCACAATGAACGGGGTGAAGATGCATTTACTTTTATTCTGAACGGAGTCAAAGTATATGCCAAGGGTGCCAACTGGATCCCGGCTGATCATCTGATTGGCGCCATCCCAAACTCTCGGTATCGTGAGCTTGTCGAGCTGTCGGTGGAAGGGCATATGAACATGCTGCGTGTCTGGGCTGGTGGTATATATGAGAAGGATGTCTTCTACGATGAGTGTGATCGGCAAGGGGTGTTGGTGTGGCAGGATTTTGCATTCGCGAATGCACTGTTCCCGGATTTCAATCGTGATTTCATGGATAATGTACGGCAAGAGGTAGAAAACAATGTCTTACGTCTGCGTAACCGTGCCTCGCTTGCCCTCTGGTGTGGGAATAATGAAATAGATTGGCTCTATGATATGAAGTCTGCAAGTGGAGATATTACCAGCCCGTTCTACGGTGAACAGATCTATCATGAGCTAATCCCTGAAGTGCTAGAGCGATTGGATCTGTCTCGTCCGTACTGGCCTTCTTCGCCGTTCGGCGACAGCAACGGTCAGGATGCGAATGACCCGGATGTGGGGGATCGCCACAACTGGCAGGTATGGCATGGTTCGGTCTATCCAAGGAAGCATGGAGAGCCACCGCTGCTGGACTACAGCATTGAAGGTGTAACGTTCAAAAATTATAAAAAGGATCATGCGTTGTTCAGCAGTGAATTTGGTATGCACGCCTCGGCCAATCGTTACACACTGGAGAAAAATATGCCCGCAGGTCAGTTTTACTGGGGCAGTCCGGAGATGGCCTATCGTAACAAAGATACCAATCATCAAAAAGGTATTTTGCTGATGGAGGGTTACACAGGGATTCCGCAAGATATAGAAGAGTATATGAACTACTCCATGCTTACTCAAGCAGAAGGGTTACGATATGGAATTGAACATTTCCGGCGCATCAATCACCGCAACAGCGGAGCGCTTGTATGGCAATTGAACGATAGTTGGCCAGGAACAAGCTGGTCCATGATTGATTATGAACTGCTGCCGAAGGCATCCTTTTATTATGGGAAAATATTCTTTCATCCTGTCCTGTTGTCACTCGAGCATGAGCCGGGTGAGCCGCTTGCGTTGTGGGTTGTGAACGATACACGTGACGTCTTGAAAGGGGAGCTTCGACTCAATGTCTATGCATTGGATGGAGAGAAGATCTACTCCAGCTCACGTGCTGTTGAAGTAACATCCCAATCCTCACGGTGTATTGTTGAATTAACTGAAGTAGAGGTGTTACAGGGTAGACGCGCGGAGGAAGTAATGGTTGAGTTGGTATCCGAAGGATTTGCGGCACCGAGTAATCGTTACTTCTTGCGCGATCCTAAGGATGTGACGTTGCCAGAGTCGCAATTGAGCGTACATGTGAACGAGGAGGAGCAGTCTGTTACGGTTACGGCCAGTGGTGGGATTGCACGATTGGTGAAGCTGGAGCTTCCCCTTGGGCGTGTCCGATTCAGTGACAATTATTTCGATCTGCTCCCCGGTGAGAGCCGAACAGTGAGACTACTTCACCCAGAGCAAACGTCTCTGCCACTGACAGAACTTCGAGTTAGTGCCATGAACGGCAGAGAAGGATAAAATAATAATCACAGACTTCGAATCTTATTCGAGGTTCAAGGTGGTAATCCTGATCAGGGATGCCACCTTTTTTACTTTTGCAGCCGGGTGAGTTCATGTCGTTGTGTCAGGTAATTTAGTCCTTATTCCACAAGCGAAACTTCCAATCGGGTTCACATCTTGAATCATTAAGGTTAGAATGATATAGAGAAATCGTTTTCAAAGGAGGTGGATTCATGTCATTTGTCTTTTACCCGGAGATGGTTATATTCATTCTGATGTTGATCCTGCTGATTATTGGTATCGTATATATCGTTCGTAAAAGCAAACAAGTATTGCGCCGCTTAAGCAATCTGGAGAAAGCAGTATATGAAAAAGATAACATCTCATCCTATCCGAAGGACGTTGATACTGTACAAGAAGGAGCACCCAGAGAAGACACGTTTGCTCCACGCAAACGAAAATGAAGAAGGATACGGAATTACATAAAAAAGATAAACCAACAAACCAAACAGCCGATTCTTCTCTATGAGGAAGTGATCGGCTGTTTGGGCATATAGGCATTTTATCTGTATTAACTGGGTTTAGAGAAAGGATTCATACCGCTGTTGGAAAGAGGATTCCATCTCCACTTGTCGTGCCAGTTGATGCTGTACCTTTGCACCGCGAATCGTCTGAAGTTCCTGAAGTTGTGCAGTGGAACTGAATTGATCTGCAGCCATTTGGACAAGTAATTCGGAGAGCACATCCGCATCTTCGAGCGCGGCATTAAGTCCAAACGCACCGGTTGGTGTCATGGTATGAGCGGCATCACCGATGAGTACAACATTGTCCTGTGCCCACGACTGGCAATAGCTGCTTTCGACAGATAACAGAACAAAATCACTCCAGCTCTGAATGTTGGCAGCTACTGAATCAGACAGGCAAGGAAAAGCAGATACAAGTTTATCTACAAAAGGAGCAATCGGCTGCTCTCGCAGCTTGGAGTAAGCTCCTTCGGGAATGTTCCATCCAATCTGAACATAACCGCCGAACTGTGAGAACAGTGCGAGCTGTTGACCATCCATGCTGGCCATTCGAACAGCGGGTTCCCAACCTACGGGTGCCGGAATGCGTGCCCAGAGCAGATCATACCCATGCTTACGAATCTCCGGGGTCATACCGGAATGTTTGCGTACAGCAGAGTATCTGCCATCAGCACCCACAATTACAGATGCTTCAATGGAGGCAGGAACACCCTTCTGCCGAATGTTAATACCCACGACCTGGCCGTTCTTGTCTCGTAACAAACCGGTCATAATCGTATTGAATAGTACTTGTTCGTTTGAATTGTGCTGCTGAGCATGCGACACGATGGCTTCCAGGAGATGATCTTGGGGTACATGAATACCAACATGAGATTCTCCATGGCCTGGTGATACCGTATGAATAATCTGCCCATTTTCCCAATACTGAATCTGTTCCAAGAGCAGCGCTCCGCGTTGCTGAATGAGGGAATAGAGGCCGTGTTTATTTAAAATGGCTTCGCCGTCCACATTAAGCAACTCCCCGCGAAACGACTTGTGCAGGTGGGGCTGCCGCTCAATGAGCATCGTGGAGATTCCTTTTTGATTCAGTAAATAAGAAAGCAAAGCACCGCCAGGTCCCGCGCCGACGATGCAAACGTCCGTTTTGAGTTGTGATTGTGTATTCTGATTCATGTGCATAAGTCCCTTGCATTATAATGGTGACGCTTTATTTACTTTATAACAACAGATTTATTAAAATCATTAAGTAACTAAAAGTAACTTTAAAGATATAGGTTATTATAAACAAACCCGTTGCCATAATGCAATAGGCGAAACCCAAAATAAAACAAGAGTCTTGCAGTCAACGATAAGGTGTCGGATACAAGCGCATTTTTCACAAACATCATAGTGTAAATATGTTACAATATAAGGTAGGTTATGATGAAAGGCGGAGGAACGTTTATGAGCCCGGATACGGAGCGAAACTCTCAATTGGCAAACGTAGATCAATTGTTGGAGGCCTTCTTCAGATATAAAAATAAAGTATTGGATCAGCAACAGAAGACCGAAACCAACTGTAAACTGAATCCGACAAAAAGTCATATATTGGGCATGATTTTACGTGAAAAACGCTGCATGGCGGTTGATGTGGCTAGACAACTCAGTTTGTCTTCCGGCGCAACCACCATTGTACTGAATCAACTGGAGACGGAAGGGTTGATCCAGCGGGTGCGCAGTGAAGAAGACCGGAGAATTGTGTGGCTGTCCTTAACGGATGAAGGCGCGCAGCTTGCCAAGACACTTAATGCGAATCGCGGCCGAATGACGTGGGAATTGTTGCAAGCACTTTCCGAAGAGGAGCAACAGCAGATGTTTGGCATGCTGAAGAAAATTGAACTGAAACTGCTGGAGAACATGAAGTCGTTTGAGCAGATCCACCGGTAGTCCATAATATGACTTGATTCCTTGAAGACGTCAGTCCTCATGAGTTCGTCCCTAATTGCGGGGGGATGAACCTTGAAGACTGGCGTTTTTGAGTTGGTTTACAAATGAAAGCGAACCACATGATCTGTCATGCCTTCTTGGATCAAAATTTCTTTTTGCTTGCTGCCCATCAGGTCAAAGTGGGGAAAGGGCTGCCGCCGATGAATGTATCGCGGGTCCAGCCCATGATCGTTGCACCAACGTTCGAGACGTTCCAGATCTGCACAGCCAACTTTGGTGACACTGGTGATACCGGGAAATCGGTTGTCAATCCAGAAATGAGTGAGGTACGCAATCTCACCCCGAGCCACTTGTTCCTTCCACGCAGCAAGCTCTTGTCGTTTAATTCCAAATGCCATAGATGCAAGTTCCTTTCCAAACGGGTATTGTCCTGAGCATATTGTAACATCTTATATACAGAATCCATCAGAAATCTTTCATTCAGACTAGTCTGAGGCGAGTTGATTGGGTATATGAATATGACAACATTTTTATAATAAAGGTTGGATTATGTTAAAATAAACCTATACAACAAAGGTTTCACCACTTCTATAGCGGAAAGGGATTGTCATCATGGAAATATTTATTGCCGTACTTGTGTTACTGGTACTGATTGGTTTATCCAATATCTTAAACCGGTTTGTACCCTTTATTCCCATTCCGCTCATTCAAATCGTGCTTGGTGTAGCTATAGCTTTGCTTCCCGCAGGTGTTCACCTGCCGTTGAATCCGGAATTGTTCTTTGTACTGTTCATCGCTCCTTTGTTATACAACGATGGTAAGCGAACGCCAAGGAATGAATTATGGAATCTGCGTGCACCGATACTTCTGCTTGCACTAGGGCTTGTATTCGTGACGGTGGTCGTGGCGGGATATGCCATTCACTGGCTGATTCCTTCGATTCCGTTACCTGCTGCTTTTGCTCTTGCAGCCATACTGTCCCCGACAGATGCTGTGGCCGTTGGCGCCATGGCGGGCCGGGTACATTTGCCCAAAGGCATACATAGGCTTCTTGAAGGTGAAGCATTAATGAATGATGCATCTGGCCTCGTGGCCTTCAAATTCGCAATTGCAGCCACAGTTACAGGTGTATTTTCCCTGGCGAATGCAACCTTCAGTTTTATTCTGATTGCGATTGGCGGACTTCTTGTCGGGGCATTGTTATCTTTTCTGTTAATCAGGCTAGGGGTATGGATCCGTAGATTGGGCATGGAAGATGTGACCATTCACATGTTGCTGCAAATCCTGACGCCATTTATCATCTATCTGGTGAGTGAAGAAATTGGGGTATCAGGTATTCTTGCGGTAGTGGCAGGCGGTATTATCCACGCCATTGAGCGTGACCGCGCTGAATCGGTTCAGTTAAAAATGCAGGTGGTATCTGCGAGCACATGGTCAGTCATTTTATTTATATTAAATGGTCTGGTGTTTGTTATTTTGGGTGTACAGGTACCGGATGTGTTGAGTACCATCTTTGAAAATGTTTCGTTTAATAATCTGCAGGTGTTGGGATATGTGGGCTTGATCTCGGTGCTACTGCTGGTTCTGCGTTTTCTCTGGATCTATCTGTTCTGGCAAGGGAATGAATTGTTGCGTACCAAATCCTCTATTGGCAGGCCCAGATTCAAGGATATTACGATTATTTCCCTCTCTGGAGTGCGGGGGGCTGTAACATTGGCGGGTGCGTTCTCCATTCCTTATGTGCTTCAGGATGGATCACCTTTCCCTGAACGGGATCTGATTATTTTCCTCGCGGCAGGAGTTATCCTCTTCTCCCTGATTGCGGCGAGCGTGTTTCTTCCAGTTCTGGCCAAGGACGATGGGAAATCTACAGAAGAAACACCGCAGAAGTCAGAACGAAAAGCACATGACATTATGCTGAATGCGGCAATACGAGCTGTCAAATCCGAAATGAACGATGAGAACAAAGCTGCGGCACTCGCGGTTGTCTCCGACTTGTCCAAGTACATCAGACAGGCCGCAGGTCAGCTTACCGCCGATAAACGCAAAGATATTCAGAAACAAGAAACGGCTATTAACCTGATTGCCACCCGGGCGGAGCGTAAAGAAGTTGAAGTAATGTTAGACGAAAATGCAATTGCTTCTGATGCGGCCTTCAAATGTGACAGCTGGCTGGATCGCAAGGAAATGATGCTGGCGAATCGTGCAAACACTCAGTTCATGACTTCGATCAGCGAGATCGGTCGTGTGTTAGGACATCTCTTCACCAACCGGTCCCAGAAGCCGAATCAACCATTTATGCTTGAAAATGCAGAACTGTTCCGTCAGGTGAAGCTGCGCACCTCTGAAGCGGCAATTAAGGCTATTCGTGCCCATATGAACGATGGGAATCGAGTAGTCGCACTGTCGGTCATTGCCAAGTATGAGCGTGTAATTGCCAAATTGCGCACCTGGAACCAGGGTAAAACGGAAGATCCATTTAATCAGGAGAAATTGGAGTTGCAGATGGTGGCGATTCAGGAACAGCGTAATACAGTGCAACAACTGTATGAAAACGGCGAAATCACCCGTGATGTGGCTGCAAAACTGCGCCGGTTTATTAACGACGTGGAAGCAACTGCGCTGAAAAACACCTAATCCGATAAATCCGATATTTTAAATATGCTAAATGGTTTGATATAATATGGGACAAGAAAGACGTTACAACTAAATTGTACTTATTCGATCAGTGAAGGAGAGATGAGACATGGCAGAACAACAAATTCGGTTGGGCAAGACGGATCTGATCGTGAATCCCATTGGACTGGGTGCGAATGCAGTAGGCGGACATAATATCTATCCGGACATGCTGAATGATGAGACGGGTAAGGAAGTGGTTCGTACAGCTTTGAAACAAGGTATTAACTTTCTGGATACGGCATACATCTATGGACCGGAGCATTCCGAACGACTGATTGGTGAAGTACTGAAGGAAACTGGTCAGCGGCAGAATACCATCATTGCAACCAAGGCAGCTCATAAATTTGTGGATGGCAAGATTGTCATAGATAACTCACCTGCTTTTCTGAAAACAGCCGTGGATGAGGCGTTGAAACGTCTGCAAACCGATTACATTGATCTGTTCTACATCCACTTTCCGGATGAACATACGCCTAAGGATGAAGCGGTAGATACGTTAAAACAATTAAAAGATGCTGGCAAAATTCGTGCCATTGGCGTATCTAATTTCTCCATTGATCAGTTGCGTGAAGCCAACAAGGACGGGCATGTAGACGTACTGCAATCTGAATATAATCTGTTCAAAAGAGATGCGGAGAAAGAGCTGTTGCCGTATACGGCTGAGCATAACATTTCTTTTGTTCCTTACTTCCCTCTGGCAGCGGGACTGCTGGGCGGGAAATATAATCGTGATACAACCTTTCAGGATGGACGGGCAAAGAACCCGCTGTTTACAGGTGAAGCTTTCATTGAAAATCTCGATAAAGTTGAGCAACTGCGCAGCATAGCACAGTCCAAGGATGTTGAGGTCGCTCATCTGGTTCTGGCCTGGTACCTGACTCAGCCTTCTATTGATGCATTGATTCCGGGTGCCAAGCGACCAGAGCAGGTCATTAACAATCTGCAAACATTAAATGTGGAATTAACTGCTGAGGAAATTGCAGTCGTGGATCAGATCTTTCGTTAATGAGTTCGGGTGAATCGGGAAATGCTAACAGGGAGTTTACGTATGAAGACAAAGTGAGGACACCACATGAACCTGAAGGCAGCCCGAGTCATCGGAATGTTCACGCTAATTATTTTGCTGGGTAGCAGTTCTGCCTATGCAAAGCCTGTACAGAAGAACCGTCAGTATTATGAGGAACGAGGAGAGATTGTGTGGGAAGTTCCCACACAGGATAAACTCATCGCCCTTACCTTTGATGATGGACCAGATCCGATTCAGACTCCGCAGATCCTGGCTTTGTTACAGCAGTATCATGCTAAAGGAACTTTTTTTGTACTTGGCAAATGGGCAGATAAATTTCCTAAACTGATTAAGCAGGAACAGCTCGAAGGGCATGAAATCGCCAACCATACGTATGCGCACACGTATGCAGTTCGATCAACTAGTGCGGACAAGTACATGAAGGATATGAACGAAGCGGAAAGTTCCATCATTAAAGCTGGCGCGGAGCGTCCCCTGTTGTTCAGACCACCGGGCGGCTATTACAATGACATGGTCATCCAGGCTGCCAAACAAAAAGGGTATACCATTGTACTCTGGTCTTGGCATCAGGATACACGGGACTGGGCTTCTCCAGGTGTATCGGCTATCGTTAACAAAGTGTTGAAGAACGCACGTAATGGGGATATTGTACTTTTTCACGATAAGGTGGAAGGCAAGTCGCATACGGTAGCAGCACTCAAAACGATCCTGCCGAAACTGCAGCAGCAGGGGTACCAATTCGTTACGGTGTCTGAGCTACTTGCTGTAAAGGCACGCGAAGCCGCGAAGGATGGAACTTCGCCCTCGTCTATTTTGAAGCATGTGCAGCCCTGAACATGGTAATCCAATTAGAAACCGTAGGTCTCAGTTGAAGAGACCTGCGGTTTCTTTATCTTGGTCTTCATATCAACCATGGAATCAGGCGTAGGAGGTTATTGCCGTGTCCCTTTTGTTTTGAAACCAAAACGTCTACAATAGATGGAGCTTTGTGTTTAAGGGTTATATAGTATACAAGATATGAATTACGACATAGAGGAGAGTGAACATAATGAATGGACAACAACGTGTAAATATTAAGCCAGGTCTGGAAGTGGACATTGTGCTGAAGCAGGATCAAGCTACAGGTAAGCTGACACGGGGCATTGTTAAGGATCTGTTAACCAAATCACCTACGCATCCACACGGAATCAAAGTACGACTGACGAGTGGTCAAGTGGGACGTGTGAAACAGGTCATTACAGGAGGCTCGAACTAACTGTGGTCCAAGGCGGGAAGATGAGTACTACCGCAGAAGTAATGGCACATCTGGCTTCGGGCAATGCACGTCAGCAGGACGCCTATCATGTGTTACAGAGCAGTGGATTACTTGATATATTAGCTGACTATCACCCGTATCCAGCAGGAACGGTGCCAATTGATATTGATATACCTGGCAGTGATCTGGATCTGCTGTGTTATGCAGAGGATCTGGACTTGTTTGAAGCCGAGATACACAATCGAATTGGAGCCGTTGCTGAGTATGAATGTGTACGTGGTGGGGATCTTCCAGACCAACGTCCTTATGTGACTTGTAATTTGCAAGTGGGACATTGGCCTGTGGAGATTTTTGCCCAATCCGTGCCAGTTTACAGGCAGAATGCATACTTACATATGATCGTAGAGTGGAGATTGTTGCAACTGTGGGGAGACGCGGGACACCGTGAGATCCGCAGACTGAAACAGGCAGGGTGGAAGACGGAGCCTGCATTTGCTTCTGTACTTGGATTACAGGGAGATCCATATGTGGACATGCTGTATCTGGCAGAGATGAAACGTGAAGATCTCTGGAACTGGGCGCGTTCGCGCACGTCTTTTTAAAATGTCTATTTGAGATGAACTAATCATTTACACGATAACGGAGAGGACAGAAAAAACCTGAAAAAGCGAAGCGGTCGCCTTTATTACCGGATTTCCCCTTGAGAAAGGGGATCAAAAAAATCTGGGAATAACAGCGATTGGAAGGTGCTTCTGTCATCGTAGTGTCAGTGTAAATAACCTTTGGTCAGATCAGAAAGATGGCTACAATTGTTGTTACCGTGAGTCCCAGCAGTACAGGCTTCAGGTTGCGTCTTGCCAGTTCAAAAGGATTGACTCCGCAGATTGCAGCAGCAGGAATCAATGCCCATGGAATCAAGGTTCCACCACCTACCCATATAGCTGCAACCTGACCTAATGCTGTCAGTACAGGTGCGGAATCTGCCGAACCTGCAAACATGGACGCAATCGAGCCAACCAGGGATATCCCCGAGAACCCCGAACCATCCATTCCGGTCACTGCTCCGGTTACCGTCATTGTAATGGCGCCCACCGTATCATTTAATGGCACCAGTCCAGCAAGTGCGACCCCGAGATCATTCACAATCCCGTGTGAACCTTCAGGAAGAGGGTTGATGAACAACTCCGTAATCGCAGCATCTCCCAGATAAAAAAATGCGGCTATGGGAATAACCGGTCCAAACACCTTGAAACCAAACTGAAATCCTTCTATTAAATAATTGGTCGTTTCCTCTGGTCCCGCATGTCGGTGTGCGGCAAGGGTAACGGCGATCAGTATAACCACAGCGGTTCCGCCAATCAGAGCTGTTGCGTCGCCGCCTTGCAATTTCAATACAAACATCAGAATCACATCAACTGCGAATAACAGAGGGATAAGCAGAGCGAATGCTTTTTGCAAACGGAGTGACATGGCTTGACGTTCAACAGGCTGATCAGTGGGTAGGGAGGTGGACACAGCCTCTGATGAAGAAGAAGGTTCCGTGCTCACGGTACCTGATGTAACGTTTGGGGAATGAACAGGTGAACCTGATTTCATCTCTTTGCGTAGCATCCAGAAGGCTGTAAGTGTAGATACGGTGCCCATGACAATGACCAAAGGAATGCTGGCCGTCATGACGGAAGTGACTGGTATACCCGCCGCATCAGCTGTAAGTTTGGGAGCCCCCTGAATAATGTAATCTCCCGACAGTGCAATCCCATGTCCAAACAGGTTCATCGCAATAGCAGCTCCAATCGGAGGAAGACCTACACGCACGGCTACAGGAAGCAGTACTGCACCAACGAGTGCTACGGCCGGGGATGGCCAGAAAAATAGTGATACTACCATCATGATCAATCCGATACCCCAATAAGCGACCTGAGGAGAACGGATAAACCTTGTAACGGGTGTTACCATGACCTCATTAATGCCTGTTCTGATCAGAACACGGCTCATTGCCACAATAATCGAGATGATAAAGATCGTACTCAGCAATTCTTTTGTTGCATAGATAAAACTGCTGAAGATCCCAGCAACTGACCCGCTTAAGGTTTCGGTTGCCAGAATTCCAATGGTCATAATACCCGCAACACAGATGATCGTGGTGTCCCTGCGCCGGATCATTACCGCAATAATCAAGACGATAAATGCCAGATAGACATAGTGTAACGCAGTGAGTTGAATATTCATCGAACAGGCCTCCCTACATCCTGGTGACTAACCCGAGGAGTGATATATCGTATGCATGTCAAGATCGGGCGTTCGTGGAGTCCGGGGCTTGCCGCAGCATTTATTTTTAGGGAGAAGCTTCTGAGTAATAATGAAGGATTTTTTTTACAACTGGAGAATTTATTACTACATGAAGCTTGTTACTTTTGAAATTGGAGCGGATGGAAGTCACCAGAATTGATATGTGAAGGTCACGGGACCCCATAGACAATGGCAAGCAGGGGTGATTACAATAAACATGCCATCATAAGGAAGAAAATAGAAAAACTATGTTGAAATAAAGTGTGCGTTCAAAAAGTCTGGTTTTCAGTACAGCGGACTTTTTGAACTACCTCTAAAAGGGCGGGAATCCATAATCCATGAGCTTTATCCGTTCACTTCGTTTTAAATTTATAGTGGGTCTTACATTGATCATGCTGCCATTATTCATGCTGCTTTATTACAACAACGTCTACGCCATGAAAGTTGTACGTGACAAAGTATCCCTCACCAATATGAATCATCTCGCCAAGAGTGTGGAGCAGAATGAACGTGTGTTACAGGAGACGAATCGGTATTTATATAGTCTGGGCGAGCGGGACCCGGATATTATCTCTCTGTTTTTTCTGAAATACGGCAGCGGCGATTATATCATTGCAAAGCAACGGATTATGAACAAATTCATGACAGATATCGGTTTTTATAATCTAATCGATTCTTTTTTTCTATATGATGCCGTGAATGATGATTTGCTGCTCGCGACTTCAGGCAATTATGATGTCAAAAAGTCGGTTGTGCAGGAGAGTATGCCAGTCCAGATGCAGCAATTGGAAGGGGATATCCAGAAGCCGGAATGGAGCATCGTGCGTGGCGGGACGTGGAATGCGCTGGTGAAAACGGTGCGAATCAACCAGCAGTTCTATGCAGGTGCACTTGTTGATATGAATGCACTGAATCATACACAACAATTCACTGAATCCGGAGATCGGGGAGGCGCAGTCATTGTTGGAACAGACGGTGGGGCACTATCGGATTCCACATTGAATACTGCACAGATTCAGCTGGCTGCAGCGCATCTTCCCGGCCTGAAGAATCCGTATCAGGTGATCTCTGAAGTTGTGAACAAGGGAGAAGCACGTCAATATTTGATGTTGGGTACTGCCTCGGCCATGTCCCAGATGAATTATATCGTGTTGCTGCCTGAGGAAGACATGATGCGTAACCTCCCGTTTTTCCAGCAGATCATTCGTCTGCTTCCCATTGGTGCGGCAGTAATTCTGGTTACTGCACTGATCTTTTTGCGGCATCTGTTATTCCGCCCGATGAATGCGTTAATCCGAGGCATGAGAAGGGTCAGCCGTGGAGATCTCGATGTGAAGCTGGACCCGCCATCTTCGTCGGAGCTTGAATTTATGACACGAAGTTTCAATCAAATGACCAGTGAGATCAGGCATCTGAAGATTGATGTGTATGAGGAACAGTTGCGGACGCGGGAGGCAGAGTTCAAACAACTGCAGATGCAGATCAATCCTCACTTTTACCTGAATTCACTCAATATTATTCATAGTCTGGCTTCCTTGCAAAAACATGAGTTGGTGCAGCAGATGGCTGGTCATCTGGCCGATTATTTTCGATTCAGTCTGCGTGCAGGCAAACGTGTTATTCGTTTGGATGAAGAGCTCGAGCACATTCGTCATTACTTAGAAATTCAAAAGCTGAGGTTTCCAAGCAGATTCGATTTTGAACTGGATGTCGAGCCGAATCTGGGACATTATGTGATTCCGCCATTAACCATTCAGCCTTTTGTGGAGAATGCCATTATTCATGGATTTCAGCGCCGGACACAAGCATTTGTCATTCGGATCGTGGCGCGCCTCGGTGAGAAGTCATCCGGTCAGGTCGATGGGACGGTGCTTCAACTGATGATTGTGGACAATGGTGTCGGATTTGAAGAGGAATTGTTGGGGCGTCTGCAACATGGACAATATGCTGAAGACCCGAGTGGACAGCATATCGGTATATGGAACGTGGCTCATCGGCTTTTAGTGAAGTATGGTGATCAAGCCAGTTTGCAGTTTGGCAATGAGGTGGATCATGGCGCCAAAGTCATCATTGATTTACCCGCTCAGACCGAAGAGGAAGAAGGGGGAGCCTATGCGGAACCTGTTGATCGTGGATGATGAAGTGTATGCATTACAAGCAATGGTGGAAGGGGTCGATTGGCAAGCAGCAGGCATTGACCAGGTATACAGTGCTGGTGATGCCGAAGAGGCAAGAAAGATTTTAAAGGCTAATGCTATTGATATCATGATCTGTGATATCGAGATGCCTGGTGAAACAGGGCTTGACCTGCAAAGTTGGGTGTTAAAACATGATCCAGGTATAATGACCATTTTCCTGACAGGGCATGCTTTATTCGATTATGCTCAGACAGCCATTAAGCTAAACAGCTTTGATTATGTGTTGAAGCCGGCTCCAGCGGATCAATTGATTAAGGTAGTAACCCAGGCGGTGGAGAAGATCAAGGATGGGGAGCAGCGTACCCGTACCAACGAAGTTTATGAGACCGTATACAAACGCTGGAAAACCCATAAACCGCTGCTGACGGAACGCTTCTGGAAAGATGCCATCTCTCAGCGTATCACGTTAACCGAACAACGGTTGCAAGAGCTCGCAGAACTGTATGGTGCCGAGATAGATCCGCATGCTCGTGTGTTACCTATTGTGATCTCAGTAGAGGAATGGGTGCGTGATTTTGATTTGCGTGACGAAGAGGTATTGGAATATGCCCTTCGTAATGCAGCCAAAGAGATGCTGCTTGGCGACAAGCCCGGTGAGGTGTTTCAGGATCAAAGTGGATTAAATATTGTGCTTGCTTATGAGCAAGATGGCATCATTCCGAGTGCGAGCGAAGTGGCACAACGTTGTCAGGGATATATTCAGGAATGTGGTACGTATTTCTACTGTCGGTTGTCCTGTTATGTTGGTGCCCCGGTTGCTGTGACTGAGCTGCAAGGCATGTTAAATGAACTGATGGATATGGAGCGGCGCAATATTAAGGAGCTTGAAGAAGTATTTGTCTATGATGAGCGGGGAAGAGATCAGGAAGATCGCTTTTTGCCTATTCCATGGTTTTCGGAATTATCTATTCTTTTTGAGACAGGTAAAGTAGGAGATTTGCGAGAACGTGTGGATGAGATTTTTGAGTTGCTTGCTGCCCAAGAGGGTTTATCTCCTGAAATGCTACATCTCTACTATCATGCCATGCTGCATGTGGTCTATCCGCTGCTTCATCAGAAAAACGTGTCAATACGCAGTCTGTATCCGGGTGAACGGGAGCCGGAAGAGAGTATGGTGACAAGGTCGTTGCCGCAGTTGAAACAGTGGACGTCGGATCTGATTGATCGTGTTATCCCGGTGTTGTACCCGGACGATCATAGCCCCATGACCATTGTGGATCAGTTGTGCGTTTATATTGAAACTCATATTGGTGAAGAACTTATGCGAGAGGAACTTGCAGCTTTTGCCGGATTCAATCCAGCTTATCTATCACGTCTGTTTCGGAAAGAGAAGGGGATGTCCCTATCTGAGTTTATTCTGCAGGGCAGAGTAGCCAAAGCGAAGACATTGTTGTCCCAGTCCACCGTCAAAGTGACGGATATCGCTGGCAAGGTGGGGTACTATAATTACTCGCATTTCACCAAAATGTTCAAAAAGTGCACGGGTATAACGCCACAGGAGTTTCGAAAACAGTCACGTACCGTATAGTTCAGGGCGCAGCATGCTGCGTCTTTTGTTTTTTTTGGATCTAAAGTCATAATTTGATAAGTCAACAGGTCACCACAGCAGATAGAGGTCTTACTCGCCCCGCCGTATACTTGAACCACAGGAGCCGCAACGGAGCTTCATCCTGAGGAAGAATTCAAGAGGAGTGAGGGAGAACAAGTTATGAAGACACAACCCCAGGCGGGTAAGGGAGTACGGATATCGGAAATACCGGGAGAAACAGTCCGAAAGCGCAAGTCTGTGTGGCACAATCTTGGCAAATTCAAGGTGCTGTATCTCATGTTCTTGCCAGGTGTCCTGTTTCTACTGGTGAACAACTATATGCCGATGTTCGGCGTTCTGATCGCATTCAAAAATGTAAACTATGCTGATGGTATTTGGGGTAGCCCATGGAGTGGATGGGACAATTTTAAATATTTGTTCTCAACCAGTGATGCATGGGAAATTACCCGAAATACACTCGCGTATAACACGGTGTTCATTGCACTGAATCTCTTAGTAGGTGTCGGGCTTGCTATTCTGCTCAATGAAGTGAAGAACAAGGCAATGTCCAAGTTATATCAATCACTTATGTTATTACCGTATTTCTTGTCCATGATTGTGGTCAGTTATCTGGTACTGGCTTTCCTGGGCAAGGATTCAGGCTTCATGAACTCAACGGTTCTGCAGATGTTCGGCGGTCAGCCGATCGACTGGTATTCAGAGCCGAAGTATTGGCCGTATATTTTGCCACTGGTGAACACATGGAAAAATATTGGATATTATGCCGTCATTTATCTGGCAGCTGTCGTGGGTATCGATGAAGAATATTATGAAGCAGCTGTGCTCGATGGCGCAACCAAATGGCATCAGATACGCTTCATCACCATTCCGTTTCTCGTCCCATTAATCGTCATTATGACGTTATTGCAAATTGGCCGTATATTCTATGCAGACTTCAGTCTGTTCTATCAGGTTCCATTGGAATCGGGAGCGCTGTTCCCTGTAACGAATGTACTGGATACCTACGTATATCGTACGTTCCTTATCGGTGGAGATATCGGGATGTCATCAGCAGCTGGTCTATACCAAGCAATCGTTGGATTTGTGCTGGTTCTTGTATCCAATACCATCGTAAGGCGAATAGATAAAGATAATGCATTATTTTGAGAGGAGGCAAGTCAGCTGTGAAATCACGTGATCCACTAGCCGTATCGAAGCGTTCCGCATCCGTTATTCATGCGATGTTTCTATTCTATGCCATTGCCTGTATCGTGCCGATCCTGCTTGTCTTCGCCATCTCATTTTCGGACGAGACAACAGTAATTGCCAATGGATATAAGCTTATTCCAGAGAAATTCAGCCTGACGGCTTATGAGTTTCTGTTCAGAGATATGGATCAGATCATTCACTCGTATGGTATATCCTTTATCGTTACCGTTGTAGGTACCATTACAAGTGTTGCGCTGACCGCATTGTATGCGTATCCGCTCTCACGGAGAGATCTGCCTTACCGGGGCTGGTTCGCCTTTTTCATCTTCTTCACAATGTTGTTCAATGGGGGTCTGGTACCTTGGTACCTGGTCTATGTCAACGTATTGGATCTGAAAAACTCCCTACTGGCACTCATTATGCCGCTACTGCTATCCCCATTCTTTGTACTGGTCATGCGTACATTCTTCGCGAACTCCATTCCGGTGTCTATTCTGGAATCGGCTCGGATTGATGGTGCGGGAGAATTGAGAACGTTTGCACGTATCGTGCTTCCGCTCTCACTTCCCGTAATGGCAACCGTCGCGTTGTTCAGTACATTGAATTACTGGAATGACTGGTACCTTAGCATGATTTTTATATCAGATAACCGGACGATCAGCCTTCAGTACCTTATGTACCGGACGCTGCTCGATATTCAATATTTAACAACCAACTCCAACGTCTCTTCACAGATTTCGTCGCAGGGTGGATTGCTGAATCTGCCTAACAAAACTCTGCAAATGGCGATGGCTGTAGTCGGTATTGGTCCAATTGTACTGGCATATCCGTTCTTCCAGCGTTATTTCATCAAAGGTCTTACGGTTGGCGCTGTGAAGGGATAACTCTGAACCGGTTAGCGGAGTGGGCAAGGTAAATGAAGATGGACTGAAAGGGCATATACAGAAGTAGTTATCGGTTTAATTGTGAATTGGGGAATTCGGTTGTATGGTTCAACACATGACAGGAGGGGTTCAATTGGTTAGATCATTAAAGGTATGGTCACGCATGATGGCAACGGTTATGGCGCTGAGCCTGGTGCTGGTTGCTTGCTCATCAGACAAGGGTGGAACAACAACACCTAGCGCAGAAGGCGGAGGAGCAAGTGAAGGTGGGGGCAAACCCTATGAAGTGACACTGTTCTACCCAGGGACACCACAGAAGGATGTCGCTCTGGTGGAAGCCGAGATTAACAAAAAGATGGAACCAAAGATCGGGGCTACACTTAAGATCAATGCAATTGACTGGGGACAGTGGGATAACAAGCTGAATCTCATGATTTCTTCAGGTGAAAAATCAGACATTATATTCACAGCAGCTTGGCAGAACTACACGGTGAATGTAGCTAAAGGCGCATTCTTGCCCTTGAATGATCTGCTTGATGCACATGGTCAGGATATTAAGAAAAACCTGGACCCTGCCTTTCTGGAAGGTTCCCAGGTGGACGGCGTGAATTACGGCGTTCCTACGAATAAGGAACTCGCTGCCACACGTGGTGTGTTGGTACGTAAAGATCTGGCTGACAAGTATAAGCTGGACCTGACAGCTGTAAAAACTTGGGCTGATCTGGAACCCCTGCTCAAAACAATCAAGGAAAACGAGCCAGCCATTACACCATTCTATATGTCCAATACCAACGGTAACGGGCTGTTAGAGAATCTGGATTGGGATTATCTCGGTGATGCTTCCGTACCTGGAGTCATCTCCAAAACAGCAGGCGGAACAACGGTGCTGAATGAAGTGGAGACCCCAGAATTCAAAGAAGCGGCTGAACTCGCTCGCAAGTGGTATCAAGCGGGATATATCAACAGTGATGCTGCTACTTCTAATGTGTTCCCGAAAGACCAGGCGAAGGCTGGCAAAGCGTTTCTCTGGACAGATGGCATGAAGCCAGGCAAGGATAAAGAAGAAGAAGGGTATGTGGGTTTCCCACTCACTCAGATTGAGATGACACAGCCAACAATCACGACGGGTGATGCGTCTGGAGCGATGCTTGCAATCTCCCGTTCTTCCGAGCAACCGGAGAAAGCGATGCAGGTCATTAACCTGCTGCATTCCGACAAGGAAATTAACAACTTGTTAAACTTCGGAATTGAAGGTACACATTATGTGAAAAAAGACGGACAGGATAATATCATTGCTCTCCCTGATGGCGTAGATGCCAACAGTCGTACCTACAATCCAGGTGCACAATGGCAACTGGGTAACCAATTCCTGAACTTCCTCTGGGATAATGAAGATCCACAGAAATGGGAGAAGTTCAAAGAGTTTAACGCCAAAGGTGTGAAGTCGCCAGCACTGGGCTTTACGTTCAACAGCCAATCTGTCAAAAATGAAATTGCTGCGGTCAACAACGTGAACAAACAGTTCAAGCCGGGTATGACATCGGGCGCAGTTGATCCAAATGAGATGATTCCGAAATATCTGGAGAAATTGAAAGCAGCGGGAATCGATAAAATTATTGCAGCCAAACAGGAACAACTTGATGCATTCTTGGCTAAGCAATAAATGATCGTCAGCCATGACAGAGAGACCTGTGTTATTACAAGCTCTTGTCAGCGGTGAAAATGGAGGACGTTTTTCGGTGAACAACCGAAGACGTTCTTTTTATTGTTGTTTTTTTGATTTGGATTGTTAATCATAAATAGGAAAAATATGATATAATAAGGTGGTTGATTAGGGGGTGTTCGTGTGTCGAGAACCAGACTTGTGTTCTCAGGGGCTTTATTGCTATTTGCTATCATCTTTACATTTAACCATCATCTTGGTTTTTCTGTTGGAGATACCATGCTGTCAGCAATAGGTATATCACCGTATACTACATCTTACTTGAGTGGAGTTCATATCACACTTTTCCTCGGATTGGGGATATTTGCGTGTGGATTCTACCTTACTCGCAAAGAGATTGGGAAATCATTCCCCGGTCTTGCAAAAGGGTTATGGATCGTAGTTATCGCTATCGTTCTCAGTTATTCGTACATGACGGATAAATTCATGTATGTAGCCAAGTGGGGAGCTTCAGGCATTAATGCGGTATCCTATGTACAGAATGCAAGCTCTTGTACCTTTAATGTGCTGAAAACGGGTGAGACCCGAGCAACCTGTGACCTGACACTCAAAAATTACGGCAGAGATTCCGTATCCGCCGTGTTATTGCCTGATCTCGCACGGAGTTATAAGTTTAAGGACGATCCACTATTGGAAGCCTTGCAGTCTGTCCAATTAAGGCCCGTACATGTTGAGATTGAACGCCATGGAACGTTTACAGGTAAGTTGGAGTTTTACGGGAAAGCGGAATCCCCTCTGTTCGTCAATGGGAAACTTAAGGATATTGTGCTGGATGTAGGCGTGGATGGAGCGAATACGGTATTTGATTATGATATTCCATAGTTGATATTTTTATAGAAAAAAGAATAATTACATAAACAGAAGTGAAATAAGGTTTGAGTTGAATAGAACGATTAAAGATATATACTGAAATTAGATAGAGAGCTGGCTAATCGCTGGCTCTTTTTGTGCGTGGAAGTTGCATTTAGTGCAGAAATATTGGTTTTATCTCCTTCCCCCTTGAATTGGTAACGCTTACGCTAGATAATGAATCGGTTTGTCTCAAAAAAATAGTTTGTCTTTAGCGCTTACATCATTACAATTAATGTCACGACAAATTAAGACAAGGTGAGATGAAAAAATGTCATATCGGACAAACCTGTTTTCCAAAATGGTCATTCTTATTCTGATTATGCTGATTCCTGTAGTGCTTTTGTACTGGTACTCCAATCACAAAACAACAGCTGTTCTCAGAGATGAGTTGAATCGATCGAATAGTAACCAGCTTGAATTTTTCCAAAATCAAGTGAACACACACATCGAACTGTTATCCTCATGGCCTAATCTGCTCATACATGATCCTGATATTGGCAGCTTCCGGCGAATCTATGCGGACAGTAACTACTTTGATCTGGATGCGATCAACCTGGTCAAACGTATTCAGAATAAGCTGAGTATTCAGGAAAGCTCATCCAATTGGGCCACGAAATTATATCTGTATTCTCCTTCGCTGGGCAGGGTGGTTTCCGAAAGGGACGCACGTTCTTACGATAAAGAAGCGCTAAGGGAAAATATCATTTCCGGCTGGGATGTACGCAAAATTCAGGATGGGGAAGATGATCGGTTCATGTTTAGCTGGATTACGGTATCTCCATACGGTATTAAAGACCCGGCTAATAATGCGGAAACGATTATTAAACTGGAGTTTGATAGTGATAACATTCGGGATATGCTGGACAAATTCAAGGACGATGGCAGGCATGACCCCTTCTATTTCCGTGAAGAAACGGGGGTTATCTATAACCGGACTTCAGATCGTTCATTAACGAATCAGTTGATGGAAGAACTGTCCATCCATAAACTTCAGGACGTTGATAATCGTACAGTAGTGATCGGGAACGAGCCTTACATGGTCAACACGGTGAAATCCAGTACAACAGGCTGGTATTTGGTGGACTATATGCCGCTATCAGATATTCTGAAGCCCATTCATCAATCCAATATGCTGTTCTATTCTTCCATGATTTGTTTGTTGTTAATGAGTTTTGGTGTGGCGTATTTGTTCTATGTTCAGGTGCAGGTACCAGTGAAACAACTCATTCGCGGATTCCAGCGGTTGAAGCAGGAGGATTATTCCGTGAGGATTAAGCCAAAGGGCCGCAATGAATTCAGTTTCCTGTCCGAACGTTTCAACTTGATGGTGGAGCAGATCCAGCAGTTATTTGAACACGTTTACCTGGAACAGATTCATGTACGTGAAGCTCGGTTGAAGCAGCTGCAATCGCAGATTAACCCGCACTTTTTCTATAATTGTTTCTCCTTCATTACAAGTATGGCGAAACTCAAGCGTATGGACGCTGTTGTAGCGATGTCACATAATCTATCGCGATATTATCGGTATACGACAAGACAGGAGCGGGACGTGGTACCGTTGACAGAAGAAATTGAATTTGTCAGCTGTTATCTGGAGATCCAACGGATGCGTATGGACCGCATTCATTACAAGATTGATCTGTCTGATGAGATGTTAAGACAGGAGGTACCGCCACTCATCGTGCAACCACTAGTGGAGAATGCGGTGATTCACGGTATCGAAGCGGACGCGGAGGCAGGAGAAATAAGAGTATCCGGGGAAAAACAGGGCAGTGTCATGGTTCTTGTGGTTGAAGATGATGGGCAAGGCATGACGCAGGAGGCACGTGAGGCGCTTCTGAATAAGCTCAGGGGAACGATGGATCAGGAGATGGGCTGTGGCCTGTGGAATGTGAATCAGAGACTCCAGCTTCGATATGGGGAGCAGGCAGGACTGGATGTAACGGAATCGGAACTTGGTGGATTACGCGTTACGCTGTCATGGCCTGCCGAACAGGAGTTTCTTCTGGAGAATGAAGGATAAGCACTTGGGATGTGTAGCGCAAGATGAACGATGGAATCCATTTGCAGAATGAACGAAATAGGGAGTGAATCACTTGATTGATATATTACTGGTAGATGATGAGACATACGTAACAGAAAGTCTGGAACTTACGATCCCCTGGGGAGAGCTTGGAGTAACGACCGTGCTGCGTGCCGCATCTGGTAAGGAAGCGTTGGAGATTATGGAGGAAAATGCAGTAGACATCGTAGTTACCGATATTCGCATGCCTGGCATGTCAGGACTGGATCTCATTGCAGAGGTAAGCAAGCGCTGGTCTCATATCCGCTGTATTTTACTAACGGGTCACAGTGATTTTGATTATGCTAAAAAAGCCATTCAATTGCAGGCAACGGATTATATCCTGAAGCCCGTAAACGATGATGAGTTTATGGGATCGGTGTCAGCAGCTATCACGTCTCTTCGCGATGAGTGGGATGAATTCGATAAATATCACCGGCTTTTATACAGTCGGAAGTCTGACTATAAGATTTTACGGGAAAATCTTATGCATGATCTGTTGCTGGGGCGTGAGATCACGGCGCGGGCACTTCGGGAACAACTGCAACAATATGAGATTCATATCGATCCGGAACAATCGGCTGTAATGATGCTGATTCGCCTTACAGGACGCTTCTCATCGATGGACCAGCAGTCTCTGGATCTGATGGATTTTGCGGTAGGTAATATTGCAGAGGAAGTACTTGGAGAGCAATTTAACGTGTGGTTTGGTCGGGGACCCCATGAGTGTCTGGTTATGTTCTTGCAGAATCAAGATCAGATCGAAGCTCCGCAGATGGACTTGGAGACGTTGAGAATCTCAGCTGAAACTTTCCGTGAGCATGTCATTCGATATTTACAGGGAGATCTGTCCATGGTAGTTACACCGTCATTTCCCTTTAATGAGTTAACAGCAGCTTATCGGAAAAGTCTGGGTTCGCTTGTCCTTTCAGGACCAGAAGAACACAAGATTATATATATGGACATGGATCAGGCACTCAGCAAAAGACCGGAGAATGATGCAACGCAGGCGATCGAAGAGCTGTACAAACCGCCTGTACTTCCGCAATTGCTTGAGACCAAGCAATGGGAAGCGGCAGCCCGTAAGCTGAACACGGTCTTTGACGCGGCAGAACAGGTACGATTGTCCAGAGAACATGTGTATGAGATGTATCTGTCGGTAACTAATGCATTTATGTATATCGCCCATAAACAGGGGCATCTGGTGCATGAGATTGATCATGCGGGATTCGATCTGCTCCTTGCTCATCAGTTGATTCAATCCCCCGAGAAGCTGCGGCGTTGGGCTACCGAGATGCTGGCGAAGCTTCAGGAAGAGTTGTCCGATCAGGAAGGTGTGCAGAGCCGCAGACATGTGATCAAGCAGGTTCAGGAGCTGGTGACAAGAGATACAGGACAGGATCTGTCAGTGAAGATGATTGCGGACAAGGTATATTTACACCCCGTATATCTATCGAAAATTTACAAGGCAGAGACTGGGGAAGGTCTTGGGGACTACATGATTCGTATGCGCATGGAACGTGCTCTATATCTGCTTAAGAATAGCAACAAAAAAATATACGAGATTACGAGTGAACTTGGCTATCAAAATCCGCAATATTTCAGCAAAATGTTCAAAAAACATTATGGTATGACACCAAATGAATTTCGGGATCAGGCATAATTTCAACAACATTCCAGAATATAGGTTGGCAAAGGTGCAGAAATCTTGATTTCGTATCATAGGCTCAAAGGCCTGGTCAGCCTATAATGAAAGGGTAACCAAAATGATTTAAGGGGGAACAACATGAGAGCGCAATCAACGAAAAAGAGATTCTTGACGCTTCTCGCTACAACGCTGAGTCTAACTGTCGTTCTTGCAGGATGTTCAGGAGGCAGTGGGGGCGGAGATAGTGCAACACCAAGTACATCTGGAACCCAAAACGAATACAAAGAAAAGTATGATCCGGCAGTTACCATTACTACAGCATGGGGAATCGATCCTGAGCTGAAATTTAAAAATGGCGAATCCATGGAAAATAACGTGGCAACCAAGTGGGCCAAGGACAAATTCGGAATTGAAATCAAATCCTTGTGGTCCGTGACAGATACGAACAGTGCATTTGCGACCAAGCTTCGTCTCGCTATGTCCTCCGGCCAAGAAATGCCGGATATTGTGACAATAGGGCAGCCGGATAATTTAGTTGCTCAAGATTTAATTGACTCCGGTATGTATCAGGAAGTGGGACCACTGTTCGACAAATACGCTTCCGACACATGGAAAAAAGCAATGGAGCAGGACCCTAATGTATGGAACCCGTACAGTCGTGATGGCAAAAGAATGGGTGTCCCTGTTCTGGACTATGCCTACAACAATGACTACCTTCTCTGGATTCGTCAGGACTGGCTGGACAAGCTGAACATGAAGGCACCAAAAACCATCGACGAACTGGAAGCAGTGATGGAAGCATTCAAAAACAATAACCCGGACGGCTTGGCTCCTGAAAAAGTCACTCCGCTCAGCGTTGGTTTCAAAACATCCATGAATACATGGATGGGAGATGTATCCTGGATCTTTGGTGCATATGGCACCTTACCTCAACAATGGAATCTGGCTGCGGATGGCAAGCTGGAGTATGGTTCTATCAATCCAGGTATGAAGCCAGGTTTGACCAAATTGAGCGAATGGCTCACAAAAGGTTATATCCCGCAGGAAGCAGCGTTGTGGGATGAAAACAAAACGGCAGAGCCAGCAGTTGCAGGCACAGCCGGCATTATCCCGGGTCCATACTGGATGAGTGGATGGCCGCTGAAGGATACGGTAAAAAATGTCCCAGGTGCGGTTTGGAAACCGATTGAAATTCCAACTGGCCCTGAAGGCAAAGCGATGCGTCATGGTACACATTTTGTTAATGGTGTAACATTGATCAAGAAAGATATGAAAAATCCGGAAGCATTCTTTACTTACCAAAACTACCTTTATGATAATTACGCAGATCCGCAACCAGGAAGTGAATATGATAATGGTCTATTTGCAGGCTATGACTATCAATTGGATGGAAATGGTAAACAAATGCCGATTGAAGAAATTGATGGCGGGTATGTAAACGTTGTGCGTTATTTGCTCGTGCGTGATGGTGCTCGTATTCCGGACGCTCAGATGAAAGCTCTGATGAATCTGGTAGATGGCAAAGAGCCTGAAACCAAACTTGAAAAAGATGTTGCCGTGAACTATGGTAAGGAAACCCCTGCTGCTGCGAAAGTATTGCTGAGCCAAGAAGAAATTTCCTTCAAAAACATGTTCACAGGTCCAACAACGCAGACGATGAAATCGAAGCTGGACTATCTGAACAAAATCGAGAATCAAGCATTTAACGAAATTATCTACGGCAAAAATCCAGCGGATGCGTTTGATACTTTTGTACAAACGTGGAAATCCGGTGGCGGTGACCAGATCACTCAAGAGGTCAACGAATGGTATGACGGTGTGAAAAAATAGTTTTTAACTGCGCACAGACGGTACTCGTCTGTGCGCTTTTTTTTGTTTATTCAAGCTGAGGCAAAGTGGTTGAATTTGTGCCATTTATATTGCTTTTATGTGCTGTTTGGACCCCGTAAAAGGTTGATATAATCGCATTATAAGCCACTCAGGGAGTACTTGAGTAGGAAGAAATACAGGGGGAGCAATCATGAGAACTTTGAAACGCACTTGGCCATTCCACGTTATGCTGTTGCCAGCCATTATCTTTCTGATCATCTTCAGTTATGTGCCTATGGGCGGGATCGTTATGGCATTCCAGAACTACAAGCCATGGCTTGGGATTAGCGGTTCTGAATGGGTTGGACTGGACAACTTTAGATATTTGTTTGAACGTGAAGACAGCTTACAGGTCATCTGGAACACATTGATTATTGCTGTACTTAAACTGATATTCAATTTATTTGTTCCATTTGTTTTTGCCATTCTTTTGAATGAGGTTCGCAAGATGGCTATACAGCGAACGATTCAAACACTCGTATATTTACCTCACTTCTTGTCCTGGGTCATTCTGGGCGGGATTTTGATAGATCTGTTGTCAACAGGCGGCTTGGTTAACCGGGTTCTGGGAACCTTTGGACTTGGGCCATATTTCTTCCTGGGAGACAACAGTTGGTTCCGATCTACGGTCATTCTGACAGATGTGTGGAAAGAATTTGGCTATAACATGATTGTCTTTCTGGCTGCCCTTGCCGGAATTAATCCAGCATTGTACGAAGCAGCTGAAATTGACGGAGCAGGACGCTGGAAACAGACACTGCACATTACAATCCCTTCGCTTGTGCCGATGCTGATGGTTGTAGGGACACTGGCGCTTGGTAACGTACTGAATGCCGGATTTGACCAGATATTCAACTTGTATAACCCGCTCGTATATCAAACGGGTGACATCATTGATACATTCGTATATCGTTCCGCAATGCAGAATGGTGAGATGGGCTTTGCAACCGCGATCGGATTATTTAAATCGGTCATTAGTATGATCTTGATTCTTGTATCGTACAGCTTAGCCAAAAAATACGCTGGATATCGCATATTCTAAACGAATGAACAGAGAAAGAAGGGACCACGATGTATCATAAATCATTGCCTTATCGCGTGTTTAATATAGTCAATACCTGCTTTCTGATTTTGATCGCCATTATGTGTATCATACCGATGGTTCATGTACTGGCTGTATCCTTTAGTACAAAGGCAGCTGCCGACGCCAATCTGGTCAATCTCTGGCCCGTAGGATTTTCACTTGAGGCTTACAAAAAAACGATGAACAATCCAATTTTCTTGAACTCACTCTGGATTTCACTTCTACGTACAGTGATCGGTACAGCTATTACCTTGCTGATTACGTTCCTGGCGGCGTATCCGTTGTCCAAAGAGAATAGTGAATTCAAAGGCAGAACGATCTACTCCTGGATTTTTGTATTCAGTATGATTTTCAACGGGGGACTGGTGCCATTCTATATGGTTATCCAGAAGATCGGGTTGATGGATTCCTTCTGGGTACTGGTACTCCCAGGAGCAGTTAACACATTCCTTGTCATTCTGATGCTGAACTTCTTCCGCGGTATTCCAAAAGAGCTGGAGGAAGCGGCGCTGATGGATGGAGCTAATCATTTCAGAACATTGTTCAGTATCTTCCTTCCCATTTCGATGCCGTCCATTGCAACAATTGCATTGTTCAGTATGGTGTTCCACTGGAATTCCTGGTTTGATGGATTGCTCTACATGAATAACGCCAAGGATTACCCACTTGCTACATTTATGCAAACGGTCATTATTGGACGTGATATGAGTAGCATGAGCATGAATCCAAAAGAAATGGAAGCTCTCTCACAAACTACGGTAAGGGCAGCTCAGATCTTCATCGGAAGTGCACCAATCTTGATTGTGTATCCTTTCCTGCAACGTTTCTTTGTTAAAGGTATGACGTTGGGCTCAGTTAAAGGCTGAGCCTGTACCCAAATTAATGGAGGTTGATACAGTGAGCAACTTGACGGAAAAGACATTCATTCTGGGAATGGATGTGTCCTTTATGGATGAAATCGAACAGCATGGCGGGAGTTATAGTGATGTGGATGGCAAGGAACAAGACTTGCTGTCCATCCTGAAGATTAATGACGCTAACGCGATACGACTTCGAATCTGGAATGATCCTGTTGGTGGATTCTGCAATCTGGAGCGGACGGTGGAGGTAGCCAAACGGATCAAGGAACAGGGCTTGAAATTTTTGCTTGATTTCCATTATTCTGATCGCTGGGCTGATCCAGCCAATCAATGGAAGCCGAAAGCATGGGAGAATCTGTCCTATGAAGAGCTTCAACGTGCGGTATGCATGTATACGGCTGACGTTCTGAGAACGTTGAAGGAACACGATGCGCTTCCGGACATGGTGCAGGTGGGCAACGAGATTACACCAGGCATGTTATGGAATGAGGGACGTGTCGGTGGAGAAGAGCATGATACGGATGAACAGTGGGAGCGTTTTGCAGGCCTTGTGAAGTATGGAATTGCTGCGGTCAAATCCGTTGACGCGGATATTCAGATTATGATACATATTGATCGTGGTGGAGATAACGCCGAGAGCCGCAAGTTTTACGATCGCTTTGAAGCACTGGGTGTGGAGTTTGATATCATTGGTCTCTCGTATTACCCTTGGTGGCATGGAACACTCGATGCGTTACGTGACAATCTTCATGATCTGGCTGAGCGTTATGGCAAACCTATCAATGTAGTTGAAACCGCTTATCCCTGGACGCTGGAGCAGCCGGAAGGCATTGAATGGATTTTGAATCAGGAAGATATGTTGTTACCAGGATACCCTGCAAGTGTAGAGGGACAGACCAAATATCTGAAGGATCTATTGCAGATTATTCGCGAAGTTCCTGGTGGTTTGGGGCACGGATTCTATTATTGGGAACCTGCCTGGATACCAAGTAAAGAAGAATGGTCCGTCGGACATCCGAATAACTGGGGCAACCTCACCATGTTTGATTTTAAAGGTCGCAAGTTGGAATCGTTTACAGCACTTGCTACTGTTGAAGAATCAGATGTCGTGACATACGTGTAATCTAGCGTAATACGTATCGTCTGTGAAGTCGTTGTTATCGTTATCGTATATAAACTAAAAAAACAGTAATTAAAGCAAGGGAGTTGTCCTTATGACATACAAATTTCCACCTGTAAGTTCCAAAGCCCCGCACATGTTGCATGGCGCAGACTATAACCCGGAGCAATGGCTCCGCTATCCTGAAGTTCTGGAAGAAGATATTCGCTTGATGAAGCTTGCCAAGTGTAACGTGATGTCCATTGGTATCTTCTCGTGGGTATCCCTTGAGCCGGAAGAGGGCGTATACACGTTTGAATGGCTGGATCAGGTGTTGGATCGTTTTGCAGCAAACGGTATCTATGCATTCCTCGCTACACCAAGTGGTGCCAGACCTGCTTGGATGTCCGCGAAGTACCCGGAAGTGCTCCGTGTATCCGAGAAGCGTGTCCGCAATCTGCATGGTTTCCGTCACAACCACTGTTATACTTCCCCGGTATACCGTGAGAAGGTTACTGCGATCAACACAAAACTGGCAGAACGTTATTCGGATCATCCGGCTGTAATTGGCTGGCATATCTCGAACGAGTTCGGCGGAGACTGTCATTGTGATTATTGTCAGGAAGCATTCCGTGGTTGGGTTCAGAAGAAGTATAAAACACTCGATGAACTGAATCATTCGTGGTGGACCACATTCTGGAGCCATACGGTTACAGACTGGAGTCAAGTGGAATCTCCGGCGCCACACGGTGAGACACAGGTACACGCAATGAATCTGGACTGGCGCCGTTTCGTTACGGATCAGACAGCTGATTTTATCGTGCATGAAACGAAACCATTAAAAGCTCAGAATCCTGATCTGCCAGTCACAACCAACCTGATGGAATTCTATGGCGGTCTGAACTATTGGAAGTTCGCTGATATTCTGGATTTCCTCTCTTGGGACAGTTATCCGACTTGGCATGATGCAAATGACGATGCGAAACAGGCATCACGTATCGCGATGATGCATGATATCGTTCGTTCCATCAAAGGTGGTCAGCCGTTCTTGCTGATGGAGAGTACTCCAAGTTCGACGAATTGGCAAGATGTCAGCAAACTGAAGAAACCTGGCATGCATCTGCTCTCTTCTCTCCAGGCTGTGGCACACGGCTCCGATAGTGTTCAGTACTTCCAGTGGAGAAAAAGCCGTGGGTCCAGTGAGAAACTTCATGGTGCGGTGGTAGACCACGTAGGAACGGAACACACTCGAGTGTTCCAAGATGTCACCGACGTAGGAACGGCTCTTGAAGGCATGGAAGCTATTGTAGGAACAGCGGTTCCGGCAGAAGTTGCAATCATATTTGATTGGGAAAACCGTTGGGCCGTTAATGATTCCCAGGGTCCGCGTAATATCGGTGTGAAGTATGAGCAGACGGTGGAAGAGCATTATGAAGCGTTTTGGAAAAAGGGAGTCGCTGTAGACGTTATTGATATGGATGCAGATCTGTCCAAGTATAAGTTGCTGATTGCTCCAATGCTCTATCTGGTACGTGAAGGTGTCGGGGAACGTATTGAGAAGTTTGTAGAACAAGGTGGTACGTTTGTAGCAACTTACTGGTCTGGTATTGTTAACGAAAACGATCTGTGTTTCCTGGGTGGATTCCCAGGCCCGCTGCGTAAGACACTTGGCATCTGGTCCGAGGAAATTGACGGACTGCATGATCGTGATCTGAACGGAATTATCCCTGAGAAGGGCAATGAGCTTCAGCTCAATACAGCGTATGATGCAATTGAACTGTGTGATCTGATTCATCTCGAAGGCGCGAAGTCCCTGGCTACGTACCGTTCTGACTTCTATGCCGGACGTCCGGCATTGACGGTTAACCAGTTGGGTTCAGGAAAAGCATATTACGTAGCGACACGTCTGAAAGCACCATTCTATGATGATTTCTATGCGAAGCTAATCGCTGACCTGAACATTGAGCGTGGACTTGAAACTGAGCTGCCTGCCGGAACAACGGCACATACGCGTACAGATGGTACAGCAGATTATGTGTTTGTACAGAACTACACGCCAGATGAGAAGCTGATTGAACTAGATGGACAGTCCTATACCGATCTGCTCAGTGGTGATGCTGTGGAAGCAAGTCTCAGCTTGAAGCCATATGACATTTGTGTTCTGCGCAGACCGGTTGCCCGGAAATAATGTAGATTCTATATGTTACTAAATAAATGAAGTTAGTAATTAGACAAAGAGTGCCCTGAACGCCTGCATTGGTGTTCAGGGCATCTTTTTTATTTTATGCATTTGGCTGTTGAACCACTTTTTCTGGACAAGATAAAGGATAAACGTGTCCGCGTAGCGAAGACAAACACGTAACATGTAACTCAAGACTTTCAGTCTGGGAGGAATGGAAATGAATCAAAGAAATCTGGATGGTAACAGCATTATTATTCGACTGGAAATGACAACTAAGGATATCAAGTTTGGCGAAGTGGCTTCGGTCATCTCGGAAGCTGGGGGAGACATCATTGCCATCGACGTGATTTCCACCAATCAGGATGTAAGCGTGCGCGACTTGACGGTCGCAGTTACAGATGCACAAGATAACAGTAAAATTATAGAAGGGGTGCGCCAGCTCAAAGGTGTGTCCATTATTAATGTATCGGATCGGACGTTCCTTCTTCATCTGGGCGGTAAGATCGAAGTAACACCAAAGACCCCGATTCAAAACCGGGAAGATCTGTCACGTGTGTACACTCCGGATGTGGCTCGTGTATGTTCAGCCATTTCAGAAGAACCCGGCAAAGCCTTCTCATTGACAATTAAACGGAATACAGTGGCCGTCGTATCTGATGGCAGTGCAGTGCTTGGGCTTGGTAATATTGGGCCTCGTGCAGCGATGCCTGTCATGGAAGGTAAAGCGATGTTATTCAAACAGTTTGCTGGTGTGGATGCTTTCCCAATCTGCCTGGATACACAGGATACCGAGGAAATCATACGTACTGTGAAAGCGATATCACCTGGTTTTGGCGGCATTAATCTGGAGGATATCTCGTCACCGCGTTGTTTCGAAATTGAACGTCGTCTGAATGAGGAATTGGACATTCCTGTATTTCATGATGACCAGCATGGCACAGCGGTTGTGTTATATGCTGGTCTGATCAATGCGCTCAAACTGGTGGGCAAGTCCATTGAAGATGTGAAGATTGTGGTCTGTGGCATCGGTGCAGCAGGTGTAGCGTGCAGCAATATATTATTGTCCGCGGGAGCCAGCCGGCTTATAGGTGTCGATCGTGAGGGTGCAATTGTACGGACACAAACCTATGAGAATGAAGTCTGGAGTGATTATGCAGCTCGTACTAATCCCGAACTGGAGACTGGTTCGCTGCGTGATGTCATTCGTGGAGCCGATGTGTTCATTGGCCTATCCCGCGGGAATCTGTTAACTCGCGAAGATGTACAGACCATGGCAGAAGATCCAATCGTGTTTGCAATGGCAAACCCGGTGCCTGAGATTATGCCTGCCTTGGTGGAAGACATTGTGGCTGTAATGGCAACAGGACGATCCGATTATCCGAATCAGATTAACAATGTGTTATGTTTCCCGGGCATCTTCAGGGCAGTTCTGGATTGCCGAGCCACCGAAATTAATGAAGAAATGAAGCTGGCAGCCGCTCAAGCGATTGCTTCGGCCATTACGGACGAAGAGCGTACACGTTATTACATTATTCCGAGTGTGTTCAATGATAAAGTAGTCAAATCGATGCGCAGTCGCGTAATTGAAGCAGCTGTTAAGACGGGTGTAGCTCGACGTATTCCTCGTGAACAGGCCCGTGAAGGCGGGGAATCGTAAGATGTCAGAGAACCCTCTTCAACCTGGTGGGAATCTGCAAGAATTAGGGCACATGCATAATATAGATGGAATAACGGCAGGAGAGGCTGTTCTGCGCGCCGCCCGATCCTTTGTTCAAGGGGACTCATCCAAGCATAGTGATGGTCATGACTGGCCGCACATTGAACGGGTAACCGCACTTACGGTTGAACTCGCTCACCGTATGGGTGCAGATCCATTTGTCTGCGAACTGGCTGCATTATTACATGATGTACCGGATGAGAAGCTGAATGAGAGCTTGGAAGCCGGGATGGCCAAACTGAATGACTGGCTGGATACCCAGCCTCTTGACCCGGATATACGTAATAAGGTTGTGGGTATTATTAGCACCATCTCATATGCGGGAGGACAGCGTCCTGCAGTCAGCTCGCTTGAAGCACAGGTTGTACAGGATGCGGATCGACTGGATGCATTGGGTGCGATTGGGATCGCGCGAACCTTTGCCTTTTCAGGCGCCAGAGGGCGCGAGATGTACGATCCGTCCCTTCCCCCACGGGAGCAGATGACCCGTGAGGAATATCGCAATGGGCGCAGCACAACGATAAATCACTTTTACGAGAAGTTGTTCAAGCTCAAGGATCTGATGAATACCTCCTATGGCAAGGAGCTGGCGGAACAGCGTCATGATTATATGGTGCAGTTTGTGGACCAGTTCAAAAGGGAATGGGAGGGCACGGACCGTTAGGCAGGCATAATAAGCATGAGTATTCCACAGAGGTATAATTAGTAACAGAGGCGAATCTTTGAAGTGGCGAAAATCCATTTTGAAGATTTGCTTCTTTTTGGGTTAATAATGTGTATTAACATACATAAAGGAATCAATTTCACAATACCTCTGACTTATGACATGGCAACGGAAGACCTTACATGGTACAATAAATCGTTCTCCTGAATGAATTCAGGCAAAAAAAGAAATATGGGGTAATAATGAACATGATTATCAAATGTAAAATTTCAGGTTCGGTAAAGAGGAGGGGTCATCACCATGTCGTTTGGTGCGCGTGTACTTAAGACGGGAATCGCGGTCACGCTTGCCTTGTACCTAAGCAGCCTGTTCTTGAACCCGCAATCTCCCGTGCCTGCCGCAATCGCGGCTATATTCGCCATGCAGCCTTCCATCTATCGTTCCTGGAAATACTTCCTGGATCAATTGCAAACGACCACGCTGGGAGCTATTGTCGCCCTGGTGGGGGGCATGGTGTTGTCCAATGAGCCAATCGCCGTTGGATTAATTATTGTACTTGTCATCATGATCTGTCTTAAATTGAATATGGGTGAGACGGTTGGCCTGACACTGGTCACGGTTGTATCCATTATGGAAGCCTCGGGTGACTGGCATTTTGCACTCAATCGTTTTCTGTTGACACTGGTTGGTATTGTATCGGCGTTTCTCATCAACATTACGGTATTTCCTCCGAAACCGAAGGTTCAGTTCGTGAAGCAGATCCATAGTGTATTCAGCGGTATGTCGTTGCTTCTGCGAACTTCGATCTCGGATGAGATCAAGGAAGTTGTATTCCGGGAGGAGAAAAGCAACCTGGGCGGTTCCATTAAGTCTTTGTCCGACAAGTATAACTTGTTCGAAGAGGAACAGAAAAAGATGAAACGTTCGAAATTCAGCGAAACTCGTCAGATGGTGGTCTACAAACAAATGCTGCTGAGTTTGCAAAAAGGGTACGAGGTGCTGGATTCGGTGGAACGCCACTATTTCCAGGCACCGCGGACAACGGCCATGGATCAGTTTTTTGACTCACATCTTGAACTGGTTATCAAATTCCATGAGCATGCACTGCTCAAGTTCGAGGATAAGCTGAAGCCTAATGGGGAAGAGGCCGCACAGTTTGTATTGGATAATGACCGTTTCATGGAGCAGGCGATCACCCAGTTTGATATCGACAAGGAAGGGATGTTACGATTGTCCATCGTGGCTGCTGCCATTTATGATTATGGATATCAACTGGAACGTTTGAATCGACTTGCCGAACATGTGCATAGCGCCAGTGAAGACAAAGAATCACAGGACAAAATTTTGAATTGGCTTAAGTGGCCTTAAGTACGAGTTCAAAAAGGCTGGTTTTCAGTACCGAGAAGATGGAATGAAGATAGAAATGGAGTAGCGGAGCGTAGGAAAAACTACGTGAGCAACGGACATTTCGGCTGAATTTCATATTCGATGCTGATGATGCCGTTAGGCATCCTTCGTAATCAAAAGCGGACTTTTTGAACAACCTCTCTAAGTGCGAATTGCGCACCTGCTTGGCGATCATATACAATGTAGTTACAACATAGCCCGGACAATCGTGTCCGGGTTGTTTTGTCATACATAGGGCTGAAGGGCATGAATGAATATTAACGAACTGAGGGATAGAGACATGATTATAGAGGAATTAGACGCTGAACTAATGGAATGGTTGAGTGGGACAAATCTGGAGCATAAACAGCATGAAGCCATGCAACTGCTAACTGTATCTGAGGATCAGTGGCCGCATCAGGCGATGATTAGTATGGGGGAAGTGATTGCGATAAATCCGCATCAGCTTAGACTGGCTCTATGGCAAGGTACACAGACCAGTATGAACATGAGCAAAACAGGCAAGGCTACCTTGATTGCGGTTCAAGGACATCGATTGTTGCATATCCGTATAGAAGTAGAACGGTTACCTGAGATTAGGGGGGCTGTTCATCCGAGAGATCGTTTTGAAGCACAAGTCCTTCAGGTACGTGTGGATCACGCGCCATATGCGGAGATCACTTCAGGAATAACCTTTCAATTAGCAGATGAACTTGGAGCAATTACACGTTGGAAAGAGACGATTGAAGAATTACGAAAATAGCCAGGAGTAGCTAAGTCAGTTGAGGACCCGGTGGTTGGGTAATAATGAAGAAGAAAACAACAAAAAACGCCTCCGCTTGCATCGGGACGTTGTCACTGGTACAATAAAAAATGGTTTTCAGAAAATTAGAACTAATTAACATATAATTAAAATGTTTACTTTCTAATAATTATACCATTGCCTTTTCGGGCTTGTCAAATGGGATTTTGAGGACACAATCCGGGGAAAGAGGGGCTATTAACATATGAGTACAGATCAGCAATGGAATGAGGAACAACAACGGGTCAACACCGTGACCGATCAGATTGAACGCAAGATCACAACGCTGGAAGATGAAGTTGGTTCCTTCCGTGACGAAGTGGTTGGCATGAGAAAAGACTTCTGGGACGAAGTCACGATGAACTTTAGCGAAGCGGATGATGTTGGGGAGACTTCTACCAGCATGCGGCAGCAGTCACAGGTATTGTCCGATCGGGAGCGTAGCCATCTCAATACAGCGGCTGCGTTGGATAAAATGAAACGACTGCATCATTCACCGTATTTTGGACGCATTGATTTTAAGGAAGATGGATATCCAAATGCAGAACACATTTATCTCGGCATTGCATCGTTGCTGGATGAGAAGGAAGAATCTTTTCTGGTCTACGACTGGCGTGCGCCAATCTCCAACCTGTATTATGACGGAGCACCGGGTCCAATCACGTATCATACACCCAGTGGGGAGATCAGCGGTGATATAGAGATGAAGCGACAGTTTGTTATTCGGGATGGTCGTATCCGGTTTATGTTTGACACAGGGGTCACGATTGGTGATGAGTTGTTGCAGGCCGTGCTCAGTCGAACTTCGGATGCACAGATGAAGAGTATTGTAGCGACCATTCAGAAGGAGCAAAACCGGATTATCCGTAATGACCGGACACGTATGCTCATTGTGCAAGGCGCAGCCGGCAGTGGCAAAACATCCGCGGCGCTCCAGCGTGTGGCATATCTTCTTTATAAATACCGCGAGCATCTGCAAGCGGATCAGATGGTTCTTTTTTCACCAAATCCAATGTTCAACAGTTATGTCTCCACGGTACTGCCTGAGCTTGGGGAGGAAAACATGTTGCAAACGACCTTCCAGGAGTATCTGGAGCGCCGTTTGGGTCGTGAATATCAACTGGAAGATCCGTTTATTCAGCTTGAATATGTACTTACGGGGACGGAAGATCCCGATTACGATGTTCGCATGTCCAGCATTCGCTTCAAGTCGTCCGAAACGTTCCTCAAGGTTATTACACGTTATAAGGAAAGTATGTTGTCAGGTGGCATGAAATTCAAGCCGGTTCGCTTCCAGGGCCGAGCGATTGTCACGTCAGAGGCTATGGCTGAGAAATTCTACAGCTTCGAGTCATCCGTTAAGCTGGTGAGTCGACTGGAGATGTTACGGGACTGGATGCTGAAAGAACTGTCTGCCTTTGGTAAAGGTGAACTGGATGCGCCTTGGGTTGATCAGCAGCTTGATCTGATGGAGCCGGAGGATCTGCAACGTGCGTATCAACGGTTGAAGCGCAAGCAAAAAGGAAAGACCCATACGTTTAATGACTTTGAGCAGGAAAGAGGGATTCTGGCACGTATGGTGGTCAGTGACCGACTCAAACCGTTGCGAAAATGGATTAAGTCCTTACGATTCGTTGATATAAGACAATTATATGCACATCTATTCAACGATCAGGCTCAGATGGAGCGATTGCTGGGTGACGAAGTGCTACCTGCTCAATGGGATGAAATCTGTAAGATGACTTTACGCAGATTGAAGCTTCAGGAGTTGGCATATGAAGATATTACGCCATACTTGTACTTGCGTGAGCTTATGCTTGGATTCCATATTAACTCGAATATTCGTCATGTCATTATTGATGAAGCCCAGGATTATTCCGCGTTTCAGTTGGCATTTATGAAGAGATTGTTCCCACGGGCGAAAATAACAGCACTTGGTGACTTTAATCAGGCAATCTATGCCCACTCTTCAGTACTTAGTGGAACAGGACCTTTGACTAACCTGTACGGACCAGACAACACGGAAGTCATTGAGCTGACCAGAAGTTATCGATCTACCCGGGAGATCGTGGAGTTTACACGTGGCATGGTGCCTGGTGGGGAAGAGATTATTCCATTTAACCGCAGTGGTGAGAAACCTAAAGTGATCGTTTCTTCTGATTCAGAGCGTCATATGAATGTCATCACGACAGACCTCAAGCACTTGATTAAGGAAGGGTACGAATCGGTTGCAGTTATCTGCAAAACCGCCGAAGAGAGCAGAGACGTACATGCTGCATTAAGTAAGGTGCTGCCCACAGCACCGAAGTTAATCAAAAAAACGACGCTGGCTTTTGAGCAGGGTGTTCATGTGATCCCGGCGTATCTGGCTAAAGGTGTGGAATTCGATGCTGTCCTGATCTATGATGGCTCTGCGGAGCAGTATGCTCAGGAGCATGAACGCAAGTTGTTCTATACTGCTTGCACACGAGCGATGCATCTGCTGCACGTTTACTGCGTGGGCACACCGAGTCCGTTCATTACCGCCCAGTCGGAAGAACAGTATGATCTTGGCAAGGTGTCTGCTGCGCAAGTGGACTGACATAACACTTCATATGCATGAAGAAGGCTTCCGTTCAATGGAACGGGAGTTTTTCTGTATATGATACATATATCGGGAAGAAGCTAGCTTAGCGAGGGAATTATACGTGATGAGGTTACAGCCATATAGGTGATCGTATTGATAAAAATACCTAACGTGAATTCGTAAGGATTGGGTCCCGTGGATAAATACGTCTGCATAATTTGTATTTAAGCACAATCGATGTGATTTTTCTTTACACATGAAGTCCGGACTCATATAATCGTAACAATATATTTTTTTTGGATCGTTTATTAAAGGAGGCAACAAAATGAACAAATCATCTTTTGAACGGCCACTTATGGCCGATTGTGTACCGGATCTGGTCGCTACAGCACGGGGAGATTTGCCAGCGACTTTGGTCATTCGGGGAGGTACGCTGGTAAACGTGATATCGGGTGAGATTTTGCCTGAGATGTCCATAGCTGTACAGGGAGCTCGAATCGCTTATGTCGGTAAAGATGTAAGCCACACTATCGGAGAACATACGCGGATTATTGAAGCAAACGGTAAGTATATCGCTCCTGGTCTGCTGGATGGACACTGCCATATCGAAAGTACACAGATGAAAGTAACCGAGTTTGCGAGAGCGGTATTGCCTTCAGGCACGACCGGAGGTTTCTTTGACCCTCATGAGATCTCTAACGTGCTTGGTCTGAAAGGTCTGAGACTGATGCTGGATGAAGCGCGGACCACACCCATGGCAGCTTATATGCAGGTGGCTTCCTGTGTGCCTTCCACGCATCCGGGACTAGAGACAACAGGTGCTTATATCGGGCCTGAAGAGGTAGCTGAGGCTCTTTCCTGGGGTCCGGACATGATTGGTCTTGGTGAAGTGATGAACTTCCCTGGAGTGGTCTATGGGGATGAGACGATGATCGGTGAGATACAGGCAACGCTCCGGGCAGGTAAAGTGGCAGACGGTCATTTCACCTGGGCTGCAGATGACTGGCGTCTGCCAGCCTACGCAGCGAGTGGTGTTACAGGGGATCATGAATGTGTGACCAAGGAAGATGTGGTTGAACGTCTGCGACTCGGGATGTACGCGAAGATGCGCCAAGGTTCAGCATGGCATGATGTGGCTGAGACGATCAAAGCCTGCACTGAGCTTGGTCTGGATACACGCCGGATGATGCTGGTGACCGATGACCGAAGCTCTGAATCGCTGCTCAAAGAAGGACATATGGATTTTGTTGTTCGTCTCGCAATCTCCCAAGGGGTGAAGCCGGTTACGGCTTTTCAGATGGCAACCATTAACACGGCTGAGCGCTTTGGTGTTGCGCGCGACATTGGTGCGATTATTCCGGGCAATATAGCTGATATTATTCTGCTGGACGGCCGGTTGGCGGATGTACGTGTGGGCATGACGATTGCTGCCGGGCAAGTTGTAGCTGAGAATGGGAAAATGACGGCGGTCTGGGACAGCTTCACGTACCCTGAGGAAGCGCTGAACACGGTGAAGTTAGAAGCTAATATTCAGCCAGTAGATTTGGAGTTGGCTGCGCCGATTCAAGAGGGGATCATTGGTGCCAAAATCATTCATGTGACAGAGAACCATGTGGATACAAAGGAGAAACACCTGCCTGTTACCGTAGAGAACGGCAAGGTTGTGGTTTCAACTTCAGGGGAAGTATGCAAAATTGCGGTATTGGAGCGTCACAAACAAACCGGGAATCGAGCGGTAGCGCTTGTTGGAGGCATCGGCTTCACATCACCTGCAGCGATTGCGATGACAGTTGCTCATGATAGTCACAACCTGTTGATTATCGGTAATGATGATGCATTAATGGCTGAAGCCGGCAATCGCGTAATTCGTATGCAGGGCGGGGTGGCCGTGGTAACGGCAACAGGGGTAACCGAATTCCCGCTACGGATTGCAGGTTTGATGTCAACCGAATCTTTTGAAGTCGTTGCAGCCCAATCGGCAGCAGTCAGTGAAGCTTTACAGTCCGCAGGATGTACGTTGAATAATGCGTTCATGACGCTTTCGTTGCTCGCGCTGGTTGTGATTCCAGAATTACGTTTGTCCGACAAGGGGCTTGTGCGGATCTCGGCAGAAGGTATTGAACTGGTGTCTCTTTTCGATGAAGTGGTTGATAATACACCTGTAGCTCCATCGGGTAATGAATGAACGGAAATGTCGACTAGGCATCATTAAATAGGGTTCCATATAAAGCCGCCTTAGGGCGGTTTTTTGGTGTGTTTTGAGAGAAAACGCTTTCTAGGTCTTCTGGAGCTTGGTGTACATATGGCAATAATGACTGAAGTCTTGCTGGAATAAGGATTGAATTTGAAAATAATAAATAATTGTGACTTTTGAACTATACATACAGAACTACGAATTCCCGAAATATAGTTATATGATTCTTTCGTCGTAAGTCTTAAAGATGATATTGCATATAAAAGCAATCCGAATTCGTCGTACCTAATAAGTATCCATTAAATGAATATGAAACGACACAATTTCATCCAGATTTGCACGTCAGAGCTGATAACTTCAGAGGGAGTGTACAAATATGAAAAGCAAAAGGGGTTACCGTTTTATCTTATTACTGAGTTGTTTGATCTTGTGTGCGAGTACAGCCTGTTCTTCGAAAGCCGTTGCCATTGGTTCTGTGGATAGTTATGAAACGATTCATGGTAACCTTGATGTGCCGGTAAGAGCGACGTGGGTGTGGGACACAACCCAGATTCGAAGCAATCCTCAAGAGGTGTTAAATTACGCTACAGCGAATAAGATCAATACGATCTATCTGCAGATGAACCGGGATGTAAAAATTCCTGATTATAAAAGTTTTATCCGTCAGGCCAGAGCCAAGAACATTGCGGTTGACGTCATGGATGGAAGATCAGCGTGGGGATTGACGGAAAGTCGGGAACAGATTGCTTCTTTCCTGGACTGGATCGAGGCATATCAGGCGCAGGCATTGCCTAATGAGAAGTTTGCTGGTATTCATCTGGATATTGAGCCACATGTGCACCCGCAATGGAAAATCAATCAAGCCAGTGTAATTACCCAGTGGCAAGGCAATGTGGAGTACATTGTTGAGCGAGCATCACGGATGAAAATGCCGGTAGCGGCTGATCTGCCTTTCTGGCTCGATAACTACAAAATTCCGGGTTCCACGATGGCCGTAAGCAGTTGGATGATTCGCAAGTTTGATTCCATCACCATTATGGCTTACCGCGATACAGCTGCTGCAATCTATAGTGTAGCGAAGGATGAACTTGCGGAAGCAGCTCTGCTTGGCAAGACGATCTCAATCGCCGTGGAAACAAAGCAAAGTAAGGAAGGTGACTTCATTACTTTTTATGAAGAGGGATCTGCTTATATGGAAGCACAATTAAAATTGGTCGAAAAAATGGCTTCAGTACATGCGTCCTTTAACGGTTTCTCCGTACATGAGTACACTTCATGGAAGACACTGAAAAAGTGAGAAACTGTTAAGCTTCAAAGCGTAAGGCTGATAGCAGCGAATGAGATGAGTTCTAACTGAGCCAGTGTGGCTCAGATCAGAGCGTTATCTTATTCATTGGCTGGAAAGTTGATAAAGAAGATAAAGAAGGTGTTTGCAGCTGAATAGCTGTGAGCACCTTCTTCTTTTACACCTGAACCAGGGCAGACTCCATTCTTACGTTCTCATAGAACATTTTGCGATACTGTGAAGGTGTAGTGGCTTTATGCTTTTTAAATGTAGTGATGAAGTAGCTTAGATGCTCGAAACCCACATCCATGGCGATATCAACAATCTTGTGATCTGTATTCTCAAGCTGAACGCAGGCCTGCTGAACACGGTAATAGTTAATGTAATCAACAGGTGTTTTCTGCACCATTTGTTTGAAGAAACGACAGAAGTGCCCTTCACTCATATTGGCCTCATCGGCCAGTTCTTTCAGCTTTAATGGTTCAGGATACCGTTTGTGAATATAACTGAGCACGGATTTCAGGCGCTCTACCTTGTCATGACTGCCTGTAGCTACAGTGCCTTTGAGCGGAGCAGGTCTCATATGTTCGAACATTCGGGCAAATATGAGGTACAGGTAGGCTTTCGTTGACATTTCACATGTTTCGGTTCGGCCAGCATGGTCTGCAAATATACGTTTCAGGAGATCCAGAATTTCTTGTCCCCAGTTCTCATCTGCCTTGATATGACTGGGGGGAATCACCGTTTTGCGTACCAGTGGACCGATGAATTTCTCTTGGACCGTATCGAAGGCACGGCTGCCAAGCAGTTCGGGATTAAATACAATGGAAGAGAATATGCAGGGCACATCGCCCTTCAGATACCCCGCATGAATCTCACCTCGATTGATGAAAATGGCTTCTCCAGCTTGAACCTCAATGGTGTTCATATCAATTTGAAAGACGGCGCAGCCCTGAGTAACCATGGTGAACTCCATCTCATCATGCCAGTGGCAATCGAGAATGCTATCCCCGTTCAGTTGTTGAATATCTGGGTACACACTGACGGGATACATGGCATTGCCGTGAATCCGGTCTTCCCGTAATCGTTCACGTTCCATATCAGATTCTCCTTTTGTATCATTATTAATGTAATCGTTTCCATAGATTGGTGATGATGTTCAAGAATCGGATGTTTATTATCAAAATCGTGATATATTTGGTCAAAATAAGAGAAGAAATTCGTTATTAATATCAATATTATTATAATATAACCAAAGGGGGAAAGAAAACATGAAATTTACTGATGGATTCTGGATGACTCGTGAAGGGTACCAGATTCAAAACCCGACTGACATTCGTGATATTGTGCAAAAAGATAATTCTGTGACCGTATATGCGGCAACTAAATATATTCGCAGCAAAGGCGACACGTTGAACGGTACATTGCTGAAAGCAACGTACAGCTCACCAATGCCTAACGTTATTCGTGTAACCTTGAATCATCATAAAGGCGGAGTGAAAAAAGGGCCTGTATTTGAGCTTAACACGCAAGATGCGAACGTTGACATCTCAAAAAATGAACAAGGCGCAGTTTTGAAAAGTGGCAACCTGGAAGTTCAAATCGACAAAACAAACGGTTGGGACGTTAGCTTCCTATATGGAGGAAAACGGATTACAGGTAGCGGTCAAAGAGCTGCCGGTTATATTACAGGTCCAAGCAAGGAAGCGTACTTCCGGGAGCAGCTTGATCTAGGTATTGGTGAATACGTTTACGGACTCGGTGAGCGCTTCACACCGTTTGTTAAGAATGGTCAAATCGTCGATACCTGGAATGAGGACGGCGGTACAAGCAGTGAGCAGTCCTATAAAAACATTCCGTTTTATTTGTCCAATAAAGGATATGGCGTATTTGTAAACCATCCTGAACGCGTATCGTATGAGATTGCATCCGAGAATGTATCTAAAGTTCAGTTCAGCGTAGAAGGCGAGACGTTGGAGTACTTCATTATCGGCGGTGACAATCCAAAGGATGTACTTGATAATTATACGAAATTAACAGGTAAACCGGCGCTTCCACCGGCATGGACTTTTGGTCTGTGGCTGACAACATCATTCACAACGGATTATGATGAAGCAACGGTTAATCATTTCGTAGATGGCATGGCTGAACGTGATCTTCCGCTGTCTGTATTCCATTTTGACTGCTTCTGGATGAAGGAATACCAATGGTCTGATTTTGTATGGGATGAAGCGATGTTCCCTGATCCGGAAGGCATGCTTGCACGTCTGAAAGAAAAGGGGCTTAAAATCTGTGCTTGGATCAATCCATATATTGCAGAAAAATCATACTTGTTCGATGAAGGTATGGAGAACGGTTATCTGGTGAAAACAGCGGATGGCAGCGTATGGCAATGGGATATGTGGCAAGCAGGTATGGCTCTGGTTGATTTCACAAATCCGGATGCTGTGAACTGGTATAAGAGCAAGCTGGAAGTCCTGCTGGATCAAGGTGTAGATTCCTTCAAGACCGACTTCGGCGAAAGAATTCCGACAGATGTTGTGTACTTCGATGGTTCTGATCCCGTTAAAATGCACAACTATTATACACAGCTCTATAACAAAGCTGTATTTGAATTGCTTGAAGAGAAGATTGGCAAAAACGAAGCTGCCCTGTTTGCACGCTCTGCAACAGCAGGTGGTCAACAGTTCCCGGTTCACTGGGGCGGTGACTGTTCTTCCACGTATGAATCCATGGCTGAATCACTTCGTGGTGGCCTCTCACTGGGGCTTTCCGGTTTCGGATTCTGGAGCCATGATATCAGTGGTTTTGAAAGCACAGCGAGCCCTGATGTCTACAAACGTTGGGTACAATTCGGACTGTTATCTTCACACAGTCGCCTGCACGGAAGCACTTCGTATCGTGTGCCTTGGCTGTTTGATGAGGAATCCGTGGACGTTGTTCGTGACTTTACCAAACTCAAAATCAGCCTGATGCCGTACCTGTACAATTCTGCGGTAGAGTCAACGGTAAAAGGTATTCCGATGATGCGCGCTATGCTGCTGGACTTCCCAGAGGACCCAACAACATACAGCTTGGATACGCAATACATGTTTGGTGATTCGATTTTGGTGGCTCCAATCTTCAACAAGGAAGGCGATGTTCGTTACTACCTGCCTGAAGGAACTTGGACGAACTATCTGACAGGAGCGAAAGTACAAGGTGGACGCTGGATCAGTGAAAACCATGACTTCAAAACACTGCCAATGATGGTCAAACCAAACAGCTTGATCGCTGTAGGTGCGGTGGATAGCAAACCGGATTACGACTTTGCGAATGATGTGTCCTTGCACTTGTTCGAACTGGCTGATGGTCAAACGGCTCAAGCGGTCGTTGTGAACCAAGCGGCTGAACAGGAGCTGACAGTTAACGTTACACGTAAGGGATCAGTGCTGGATGTTCGTGCTGAAGGTGCAGGCAAACCATGGAACATCGTGCTTCGCGGTATTGAAAGTGTATCCAGCGTTGAAGGTGGTTCCCAAGTGTCTGGTGCAAATGGTGTTGTTGTTACAGCAGCAACAGGCGCAAGCGCGCTTACAATCCAACTGTAAAATGATATAGTAAAAGAAAAGGACGGTGCCGAAAGGTGCCGTCTGTTTGTCTACGATGATAGGAGATTGAATGAAATGAGTACAATGAATTCCGGTTTGCATTGCACGATATCAGCAGAGATGCTGCATCATCTGGTAGAAATTAATTTTGGAAGCGATACCAAAGTGAAGGAGTTTGGTCTCCTGCAAGGTGGACTTTTTAATACAACCTATCGGATTCACCTTGAACATACATCCTATACGGATGTGATTTTACGTTTGGCTCCAGAGCGGGGTGAGATGACGGCTGGTTCTGCGAGTGATCCCCTATTTTCGTTTGAACGTACGATGATGGCGGCTGAACCGATTGTGTATGAATATTACCGTAACGCAGGCATTCCTGCTCCCAACATTATCGCTTGTGATGACAGCGGATCGATCATTCCAAGAACGTACATGTTTATGGAGTTTATCCCGAGTAAGCAGCTGGATCACGCATCGATTTCAGATATAAACAAAGAGCGATTGTACCATCAGCTTGGCGCCTATACCGCCATCATGCATCAGATCGAGGGTACATCGTTTGGCTGGCCGCAGGGGGATGGGACGATTAAAGGATCGGATCAATGGTCCGAGGTGCTGCACTCTTTTGCAGAAGAAACGGTACTTAAAGCGGCACAAGTCAATTATATGTCAGGTGTGGGAGAAGATATCGTTGCTATTTTCATCAAAAATAAAGACTTATTTGATCAAGTGACCCGTCCGGTACTCGTTCATAATGACCTGTGGGAAGCCAACGTGCTTGTTCATGTAGAAAACGGTGAGCTAAACATTGCGGCCATCATCGACGGAGATCGTTCCATGTTTGCAGACAGGGAGTTTGAAGCCATATTGTCAACAGAATCAGCAGCTTTTCATGAAGGATATGATCGTCCACTGGACTCATCCGCTGAAGGACAGGCACGCAGGCTTGCCTATCGAATACTGTCTTCGTATTTTAATGCCTACGTTCATGAACATCAGGTCAATCAACCTGAAGATGGTCAGAAGTATCACCAGCGCACGCTGGATTTACTGGAGCAATGGAAGCAACTTGGACTTAACTAATTCGCAGGGGGAATGAAGGATGAAGGAGCATCATCAATACCCGATGTGGGATGCGTCACTTTCACTTGAGGAAAGGTTGGATGACCTGATTGCACGATTGACAACGGAGGAGAAGATCAGACTAATTCCTACACGCGAAGCAGCTGTACCAAGACTGGGCATTCCAGCCTACAACGTTGGGGGCGAAGCTGCTCACGGGGTTGCATGGAAAGGGGAGGCAACGGTATTTCCACAACCGCTCGGTCTATCAAGTACCTGGAATACGAGACTTATGCGGGAGATTGGTTCAGTCATTGGCGATGAAGCGAGGGCATATCATCACCGTGATCCTGAAGTTCACGGGTTAACTTTGTGGGCACCAACGGTTGATCTGGAACGTGACCCACGCTGGGGCAGAACGGAAGAGGGATATGGCGAGGACCCGGTCCTCACGGGAGAAATGTCGGCAGCTCTCGTCAAAGGTATGCAGGGAAATGACCCTTTTTATCTGAAAATGGTCGCGACATTGAAACACTTTTTTGCCAATAATAATGAGAAAGATCGGCTGAATTGTTCATCCAGCATTGATCCGCGCAATCTGCGGGAATATTATTTGAAAGCATTTGAGACACCATTTGTGGAAGGTGGAGCCTTGTCCATGATGACAGCTTACAATTCCATCAATGGTACACCTGCCATTGAAAGTCCATATGTGAATGATGTGGTTAAGGGTGAGTGGGCGATGCCAGGTTTCATTGTATGTGATGGTGGAGACCTGTCACAGACGGTGAATTATCATGGTTATCATACCAGTCATGCCGAATCAGCAGCAGGTGCGTTGAAGGCAGGAGTGGATTGTCTTACAGATGAAGTTGATCTTGTTGTATCTGCTCTGGAGGAGGCTCTTGACCAGAATCTGTTGAAAATAGCTGATTTGGACAGAGCGATCCGCAACATCTTTGGTGTGCGAATGCGACTTGGACAACTCGATCAGTCCGGGCTCAATCCATATGCGTCTATTCCCGAGTCGGTATTATGTGCACCGGAACATGCCAAACTTAGTTATCGTGCCGCTGCCGAATCGATTGTTTTGCTCCAAAATGATGGATTACTTCCCTTGCAGGCAGAAGCGTTGCAGAAAATCAGTGTGATTGGGCCACTTGCAGATATTGTCTATACCGATTGGTACAGTGGCACATTGCCTTATCGAGTATCCGTCCTAGATGGATTGCGCAATCGCCTACCTGAAGCAGACGTGACCTATGTGGATGGGAATGACCGTATTCAGCTGAAGACAACAGACGGTCAGGTTATAACCTTGGGTGTGGAAGGTACACTTGTCGCTATACCGGAAGTCAGTGCACCTACTGCCGCCGAATTTGAACATCAGGATTGGGGTTGGGGAAGTCATACGCTGAGAAGTGTAAACAATAATCGATACGTTAGCTTAACCGAGCAAGGCATATATCAGGCAAACGCACCGGAGATTGGTGGCTGGTTTGTGAAGGAAGTTGTTCGTATAGATCCTCTAACGGATGGAAGTAACACCTTGCGGTCTTGGAACGGTATCCCTGTTGGACTGAACGAATATCAGGGACAGTCTGCTGTATCACCACTCCGGCCACAAGGAGAACAGACTACAGCTACAGATACAAACCCGAATGATATTGGTGACTCTGGACACGCAAGTCAATCACCAGGCAATACACAGAGACCTTCTGCATTCAATATTGATATTGTGACCAGCGGAATACAACAAGCCGTAGAAGCTGCACGTAGCAGTCAGGCATCTGTCGTTGTTGTTGGCAACAGCCCATATATCAACGGCAAAGAAGAAATTGACCGCCCAAGTTTGCTGCTTCCGCCGAGTCAGGTCGAGCTTGTCAAAGCTGTGTGTGAAGCAAATCCCAATACAGTGGTTGTCATTATGGGCAGTTATCCATTTGCCTTGCAGGAGTTGAAAGGTATGGCCCGCGCAATCGTTTATATGACACATGCAGGTCAGGAATTGGGGAACGCGCTTGCAGATGTGCTGTTAGGTTATTATGCCCCAGCAGGCAGATTGAATATGACTTGGTATGAAGACGAATCACAGCTTCCTGACATGATGGATTATGACATCATTCAGAATGGCATGACCTATATGTATCATGAAGGACCGGTTCAATATGCATTTGGTCATGGCCTGACGTATTCCGAATTCGAATACGAAGCGATTCGTGTAAGTCAAAGTGCTCCGGAGGAATCCACCACCACAGATCAATTGAAGATTGAAGTGGAGGTACACAATACAGGTGAACGTGACAGTGATGAAGTCGTACAGATCTATGGATCTTCATATACCTCCCGAGTGAAACGTGCTCAGAAGCAACTGCTTGCTTTCCGTCGTGTTCATGTCAAAGCAGGGACGCGTGTTACGATAAGTTTCGAGGTTCCTGTTCAGAAGCTTGCGCTATGGGATGTTACCCGAGATCGATACTGCCTGGAGACAGCGACCTGGGCCATTCTGGCAGGGCGTTCTTCCACAGATATACGTCAGTCGGCTGATATTGAAATTGAAGGTGAGACGATTCCCGATCGTCCGCTGCACTTGCTTACCTTTGCCGAGAATTACGATGCTTGTGCAGGTGTTCTACTGGATGAATGTCTGGAAGGACGTTCGGCAGTTCGGGCAATCACTCCAGAGGAACCCTTATATCGAGAGGGTCAGTCGTCTTGGATCTCTTTCAACCATAATGCTGTTCAAGAAGTACAAGGATTTGAAGCCAGAGTGGCAGCTTTTGGGGAAGAGGGCAGACTGGAGATTCGTTCCGGAGGAGCGGAGGGCGAACTACTCGGTGTGTGTGAAGTTTCTGGACCTGGAGGCAGTGTGAATGGGAAAGATATCGAGTGGACAACAGTTCAGTGTTTGCTTGAGGCGCCACATAAGGTGAATGCGCTATATATTGTCTTCAAAGGTGGAGCAGCGTTACGGCACTTTAGATTGTTGTAGTTGTAGCATGTCCTGAATAATCAACCTCCGAAACAAGCACAATAATGCTGTTGTGTGTAGAATCTGTAAAGGTGGTTGTGGTATGAACGATAAAAAGTGGGACCTCGTCGCACTTGCTTCCATCCCTTTAATTATGACCTTGGGTAATTCCATGCTTATACCAATCCTGCCACAGATTGAACGTGAGTTGAAGGTATCTGCATTTAAGGTCAGTATGCTCATTACAGTCTACGCTGTAGTTGCCATCCTGCTTATTCCTCTTGCAGGGTACTTGTCGGATCGTTTTGGCAGAAAAGCAGTTATCATTCCCAGCCTCGTTATTGCAGCCGTCGGAGGTGCTGTCGCTGGTGTGGCAGCATGGATGCTGAACGGAAACATAGCCTACTGGACCATTCTGGGTGGCAGGTTATTGCAGGGAATAGGTGCTGCTGGCGCATTTCCTATTGTTATCCCGTTGGTTGGGGACATGTTTAATGATGAGAATGAAGTAAGCAAAAGTCTGGGTATCATTGAGACCTCCAATACGTTTGGTAAAGTCATAAGTCCGATTCTGGGTGCAGCGCTGGCAGTCTGGTTCTGGTATGCGCCATTCATGGCTATTCCCATCCTTTGTGTGCTTTCGCTGGTTCTTGTTATTTTCCTGGTGAAGACTCCTAGGAAAAAAGAAAAGCCTCCCACCTTTACGGAATTTGTGGCTTCCATTCGTGACGTATTAAAAGAAAAGGGACGCTGGTTGTATGCGTTGTTTGCAATCGGCGGTATTTGCATGTTTGTCATCTTTGGTGTGTTATATTATCTATCCGAAACGCTGGAGAGCGAATTTGCCCTGAAAGGTGTACTTAAAGGACTTGTCCTTGCGATTCCGCTGGCAGCGTTATGTTTGTCTTCTTTCTTGGCAGGGAAGTGGATTGGGAAGAACAAAACGCGAATGAAATGGCTTGGCTTTGCAGGACTTGCGCTTCTGACGGTATCCCTTGGCGTTATAGGTTTATTCGATAATATCTATGTTGTAGTAGGTCTTTTCACATTGGGGAGTGCCGGAATAGGTGCAACGTTACCATGTCTGGATGCCTTGATTACAGAAGGCGTGGACAAAAAACAGCGGGGCACAATCACGGCTCTGTTCAGCAGCATGCGATTCATTGGGGTATCTCTCGGTCCACCTGTCGTTTCTTTGTTGATCGGTTCTCATCATTTCCTGCTTTTTGGTGTGCTCGCTGCGTCTGGCGCAGTGGGCGGATTGCTCACCTTATTTGCAGTTAAGCCGGATAAGGGAGATCAACCTACTTCAGGAAGCAAGCAGAAACAGGATGAAACATCTATAGATGTGATCGAGACGAGTAGAGGGTATGTTTCCATAGGTCGCAAGAAAAGTCCATTTTAGATAGACGGTGCTGTATGCTGCGTTCATTTCCATGCTGTCTTAAGTTTAACATCCAGATCTGTTCAAAAAAAACGCGTTTACGCCTAAGAAAGCGGATGAATTTGCTTTCTCGGTGTAAACGCGTTTCTCGTTTCTATGAGCAGAATGACATTAACCAATCATTCGTGTTTGCTTTTATTTGACTGGCTAGTTTCGGTATTGCCGGCTCCAGATTCTGAATTCTTGGATTGATCTTGAGGTGGTTCCGTTGCATTGATATGAGTATGAGCGAGCAGAGCGTGAGGTTCAATGGAGAAGCTGCCGCTTCGTTTTCCTTGAATCAGATATATAAGCAAGAACAGAATCATAAACATCACGGAATATCGATACATATCGGTATAACTGGTTATGGCCGCAATGGCGCCAAGAAGAAGGGCACCGGTCGCAATACCCAGATCCAGCGAGTTCAAAAACATACCATTAGCCATACCCCGTTGAGTAGGAGATACAACTTGAATCATCCAGGTCTGCAGAGACGACTGCATGGAACCATAACCGATTCCGTAGATAAAGGCAGCAATGAACAGGAGGGACATGGAGGTTGCATACGAGAGCAGAATGAGGCCGACAGCAACGAATATTGCCCCTGGAATGAGCAGTGCTTTTGGGCCTTTATTGTCATAGATCCGTCCTGCAAATGGTCTAACCAATAACACGGCGAGTGCATTGAACAAAAAGAACAGCGCAGGATTGGCCAGATTGGCTTCCTTACCATACAAAACGATGAATCCGACAAGCCCACCATAGGTGATGGATAATAGGCAATTCAGCACACTGGGCAGAATCAGCTTGCGGTTGAAAGGTATTTTCTGTTTCGAGTTGGATCCTGAAGCACTTGTTGTAGCTTGTGGCATGATGGTTGTACTGTCATCGGTTCTGACTGCTTTTTTGCGTGTCAGCGAATAACTCAGTGGATAGATCACAGCGAGCACACCCGCAGTGCATAACATCAGGGTTACAAAACCTGCACCCTGGAGCAGAGTGACCCCAATGATTGGCCCCATAGACATAGCAAGGCTAGTCGATAGACCAAAGTAACCCATACCTTCACCCATTCGTTTGACGGGCACAATGTCCGAGGCCATCGTTGGAAAAGCGGTACTGCTCATACCAAACCCGATACCAAACAACATTCTGAGCAACAAGAGTACAGCTATGCCCGCAGCAAAATAATAGCCGAGCGTTGCCAGTAGGGCTACGGACAGGCCTATATAGATCATGGCGTTACGAAGGCCCTTCTCCAGTGCTTTCGCGGAATAGAGACGGGCTGCAATGGCACTTAGTGCAAACAGACAGGTGAATAAACTTACTTCAAACGCATTGGCGTGAAATCGCTCCTGAACGTAGGACGGAAGCGGAGAGACAATCATGTGCAGTTGCAAGAACAACAAGAAGTTGCACAGCATCAGCAGTATAAAATCGGTGGTCCATAGTCTAACTTGTTGTGTAGATTGTTCTTTCATGATGATGTATTCCCCCTGAGTTGTGATTCATTACAAGTTGCGGTTAATGAGGGAAAGAGTATGTTTAAATGCTTCCATCTGGTCTTCGGATATACCTTCAGCAAGTTCTTTATTCATTTCTCTTTCAATCGGAACGAGGATATCAATTAACGCTTTGCCTTCCGTGGTGAGATATAACAGATAGGCTCTGCGATCCTGTTCACTGGTCCGGCGTTCTACCCAGCCTTTTTTCTCAAGCAGATCAATAATCCGCGCAGTGGTGGGTTGGTCTTTGAAGACACGTGCAGCGAGCTCCTTCTGATTCACACCTTCACCGCGGTCAACATTAAAGAGAACAGAAAATTGCTCTGTCGTAATATCATAAGGTTTGAATCTTGTCGCAAGTAAAGCTACAGCTTTACGATGTGTGAAACCCAGCATGAATCCAACAGATTGTTCCAGTGTATAGTCCATGTGATTGCTAGACCTCGCTTCCATAATAAAATGTCCCAATTAATTAGTTGTTACAACAACTATATGTCAAACAAGTATTTTTGTCAAAATGAAATATTCTCATATCGAACTTACGTGTGCGCTGTGCAATGATCCGAAAATACTGTTAGAATAGGGATGAAACCGCTTTTATAGAATCGATGTCTAGCGTGCTTGAAGAATGGAGAAAACCAATTTGCTCTAACTGATGTTGGAGATGAACAAGGAGAGCTGTGTATGCTAAAGAATATACCCGCAATAATACCTCCAGAGTTACTCAAAATCATGTCCGAAATGGGTCATGGAGACGAGTTGGTTCTGGCGGATGGCAATTTCCCCGCAGCCAGTCATGCCAAGCGATTAGTACGTTGTGATGCACTGGGAGTTGTTGAACTGCTGGATGCCATCCTGCAATTATATCCACTGGATACCTATGCTGAGCGTCCCGCTGCTGTCATGCAGGTTGTGAAAGGGGATCAGGTGATCCCGATCATATGGGAAGACTACCGCCGGTTGATTGAAGAATATGAAGGCATCACGGATGCTTTTGATCATGAAGAGCGATTTGATTTTTATAAACGCGCTTCGAATGCCTATGTGATTGTTGCAACTGGTGAGCGAGCGCAATATGCCAATCTTATTTTGAAGAAAGGTGTCATTTTCCCCGATGCTGATCCTGGTCAGGAACAGCAGAATGCTGAATCGAACTGAATAATTACGGCGACGGAGCAGTGGATGCTTTGGTCGCCTTTTTATTTTTACCAATACGAAGTAAATATAACAAGCGCGCATGAACGAACGTCATCTCACTGCTCAAGATACTACAAACTTTGATGCAGATGATGAATGGGGAAAAGGAAAGGACTGTTTTACAATTGAAAGAAATACAAAGGAGGAGACGATGCTCTCCATCCCAGAGGAGTTGAGTGAAATGCAGCACCGAATCAGACAAGCGGGTCTTCTTGATAGTAACGAAGTGGGACGTTTGTTCAATGAGTACAGGATGTTCTACAACCAAAATGCTGACATTGAGGCAACACGTCAGTATATTAGAGAACGATTGGAAGGCCATGAATCGGTGATTTTGGTAGCAGAAACAGATGCGGAAAGTGATCATGGGACAGATGAAAGTAACGGTAGATCACTCTCGAAAGGCTTAATTTGTACTGGATTCGTTCAGCTATATCCCAGTTTTAGTTCGGTATCGATGGGGCCTGTCTGGGTGCTTAATGATCTATATGTGCATCCGGATTATCGTCAGCAAGGCATTGCCAGGAAGCTCTTGCAAGCAGCCAAGCAATTGGCATCTGAGCGAGGAGTTCTTCGTATATCACTCTCAACTGAGTTAAGTAACAAGCTAGCGCAAGCTTTATATGAATCCGAAGGATATGCACAGGATACCAAATTCATGTATTATGAACTTAATGTATAAGAGTTTGCTCCAAAAGATGGACTATATGAATGAATGGCACACTTGTGTCGTCGGCAACAAGGGAGGGGAGTCGCAACATGATGCAGTGGATTGCCATGATCACGATGTTAATTGATCATATAGGGGCTGTCTTTTTTCCACATATTATAGAGTTGAGGATCATAGGTCGTATCGCTTTTCCAATCTATGCTTTTGCAGTGTATATCGGATATAAACATACACGAGACGTACAAAAATACATATGGCGTCTGTTCTGGATTGCGATCATATCACAGGTGCCGTTCATGGCTGCGTTTAATCATTATTCTCTGAACGTGGTGTGGACATTGTGGTCAGCCCTGTTGGTATTATTCGTTATCGATAAATTGCCATCCAAACTACTAGGGATTCCGATTGTAATTGGAGCAGGGTGGTTCATGGAAATTAGCCAAATGGATTACGGGATGTACGGGTTGTTATTGGTTCTGTTATTCCGTTATTTCCAGGGTCCTGTACTTGTCGTGGCACATGTCTTGTTAAATGCACTATATCTTCTGCTGCATAACAGCTCTGTGCAAATGTATAGTGTGCTCGCAACCGCCGGCATTGCTATTGCTCAGTATTACCAGGCGGGATTCCGTATGAAGGGGCCACGTTGGGTCTGGCGTTATTTCTATCCAGCTCATCTTGCCATCATTGCAATTATCCGATGGGTCTAAAAAATGATCCGAAAATGCGAAGAAAAGAAGCCATCTTATCGTCAGTGAATGACGATAGATGGCTTCTTTTCGTGTGACCTTATTTATTAATTAAATGCTAATGATAAAGTGAACTTACTCCATTGCTGTAGAAGTGCCGTTATGGCGCCGGATTGCAGACGGGAAATATCCAATCTGAACGGCGTAGTCTAACATGACGGAGATGAAGCGATCATCTGTTTTTGCACATGAGATGCCAGCAGGTTCCACATAAGCCGTTGTCACAGGGCAAGCATAGACATATGCTGAATCCTTCGCACCGTCGCCTTCAAGCTGTGCAATAGCCAACTGAAGAGCTTCCGGCTCTTTGCTGATGCTCGCATCGAACAACCAACGTGTGTAATCGGCGAAAGGTAGCGTTTCGACTTCGTAACCAGCCCGATTCACAGAACGGATCAGCTCATCATAACGGATGGGCTCCGGATTACAGATGTGGAATACACGACCGGCGGTATCCTGACGTAAGGCCAGATGAACGATAGCTTCACTTGCATAGTTTATCGGTGTAAAATCAACCATCCAGTCAGCCGCAGGAGCCTTGCCAAGCAATAACATTGCTTTGATCATACGATAAAAGGCGTTGCTATCAATATTGGACTGGAAGCGTCCAGTTTCGGAGTGGCAAGTGAGATTACCTGCACGATAGATGCTGACAGGCACACCTTGCTCGGCGGCAATCATGAGCACTTTCTCGGCTTCAAGCTTGCTGTCCGAATACAGGTTGTCCACATGCAAGTCAGCCGGGAACCGATCATATTGCAGGGAAGATTCCCATTGTCCGCTGAGTGCCAGATCTTCCGGAATACCCATCGTGGATACATGGTGGAAGGAAGCACCTGGTTTGCTACGAATCAAGTCTAGCAATGCGACCGTTCCTTCCACGTTTGTTTTGGCGAACTGATCGGCATCGCCAAAATGACGGACGTCTGCAGCGCAGTGGATGACACGGTCAATTCGATCCTGAACATAAGCCCTTTGTTCAGCTGACAGGCCGAGATTAGGTTGTTCGAGATCCCCTTCAATAATCTCCACGCGAGTGGAGAGTTGGTCAGTCAGTTGTTTGCCGAAATAACCTTCCAACACGTTAGTCAAACGTTCCATTGCAGTTATTCCATTGGATGGTCGACGAACAAGGGTGTAGATCCGTGTACTGGAATTCAGAATTAACTGTTGCAGCACATGAGAGCCCAGATAACCTGTTGCTCCAGTCAGTAACACATGCTCAGGTTCGCGAATGAGCGGGTACCCTAACTGGGATGTTAGCTCCACAGGGTGTTCGGATAATTGTGTAATCATGCCATCAGTCACCACTGAATCCGTAACTACTGCTGCACTGAGAGACAATACTTCCACACGACGAGCGAGAGCGCGGACTGTTTTCTCGGCAAAGAAGTCGGCAATGTTCAGTTGCGGATAATGTGGCTTCAGAATGACCAGTACATGAATGACCCGGAGTGAATCCCCACCGATATTGAAGAAGCTGTCTTCGACACCGAAGTCATCGTGCTGAAGGATTTCTTTCCATGCGTCCAGGATAATGGATTCCGTCTCCGTCTCAGGCATGACCCGGTCAGGGCGATCTTCATGTCGTTCCACATGAGGCAAGGATACCATCGCTTTGCGATTGATTTTTCCAGTTGGTGCAATCGGCATTTCATCCAGCTGACAGATCCACTTTGGTACAAAATAAGAAGGAAGTTTCTCCGTCAGTTCTGCCTTGATGTCCGAAACAGAAAGGGTACTGCCATCTTTCGATGTAAAGTAACCAACCAGCATATTTTGTCCATCGGATTCTTTTTTCGGAATGACGGCAACGTTCTGGATCTGATCAAGCCGTGCAAAGTGATCTTCAATCTCCCCGATCTCAATCCGGTGACCACGAATTTTTAACTGAGAGTCACTGCGACCAACATATTCCAGCATCCCGGTATCCAGCAATTTGGCAATATCGCCAGACTTGTAGATTTTCTCACCTATCGCAAACGGGTTCTCAATGAATGCTTGCGCTGTACGTTCTGGCTGATTCAGATAACCTTTGGCCAATGCAGGGGTAGCAATATATACCTCACCAGGTACACCTGCCGGACAGAGCTGTTGTTCTTCATTTACAATGTATACTTTGTAGTTATGAATCGGTTTACCGATAGGGATGTTCACCACATGTTCGGGAACCTGCTCACTGATGCGGTGAGTAGTTGTGGCTACTGTACATTCGGTAGGTCCGTACACATTAACAATATCAATCTGGTTTCCAAATTTGCGCTGGAAGGCACGAACCTGTTCACCATATAACGCTTCTCCGGCTACAGTAATGATTCTGACTTTGGCCAGCTTGTGGAAACCTTCATCGGATAAGTAGGAAGCAAGCTGATTGAAGAAAATCGTAGGCAGTATCGTAATGATGGTTGTTCCTGTCCGTTCAATTGCACTTGCGAATTCTTCAACGGATACACGTTCTTCCGCAGACAACAGATATAATTCTGCTCCATAGAACAAGGCGCCAATGGTATCCCACACGGATGCATCAAAGCTGTATGTAGCAAACTGAGTTAATACATCACCTGGTTGAATGTCACAATCACGCTGAACCACACTGCCAAGATTGATTACACCCTGGTGGGCAATCAGTGCACCTTTGGGTTTACCGGTCGACCCTGACGTGTAGATAATATACGCAAGATCATCCGGCTGAATATCCAGATTGGGGTTACTTGCTGCAAATCCGGCTAAACGACCATCCACAGAGAGAATCTGACGGACCGTAGCTATACTGGAGAACAAGCTGGAAGCTTGGGCATAAGAAGCTTCCGTTGTCAGCACGAAGGAGGACGCCGTATCTTCCACGATATAACTGTTACGTTCTTGTGGATGCTCAGGGTCGATAGGAACATACGCACCACCTGCCTTCAGAATACCAAGCAGGGAGATGATCGTCTCCAGACTTCGATCCATAAAGATACTGACGAATTCACCTTTCTGCAATCCATTGGATAACAGAACACGTGCAACCTGATTAGCTCGTTCATTCAATTCCCTGTACGTATAACTTTTGGATGGCGATGTTATCGCCGGTGAATCTGGATATGCCGCTGCCGTTGCTTCGAACCAGCCATGAACCGTTTGATTCTCTGGTTCGAGAACAGAAGTATCATTCATTTCACGGTAAAGCAATCGATCTGAGGCGGAAAGAATATCTACCGTACCGATTGCTTTCTCACCGTCACGCACAAGGGCGAGTAGAAGAGTCTGATAATATTCTGCATATCTCAGCACCGTAGACTCTTTTAACAGTGAACTATCATAGAACAGATCGAGGATGAGCATGTTCTGATCATCTCGAACGTTCCAGTTTAATATTTGAGGAGCTTGAGGCAACTGTACACTATTCAGCATAAAAAACGATTCAGGGTATCCACCGTTTTGCAACGTGTATTCAATCTTGAGCTGCTCTGAAACCTGATGACATAGTTGGCTGAAGGTCAATTTCCCCTGAATCTGTAATGAAAGATAGGAAGCTGCCTGATCGGGGGAAAGTATACCTATGGCAAGTTCCTGTTCAGCTGACAATCGGAATAACAAGGCTGCATAAGCTGAGAGGAGTACCGGGTACACCATCTGTTCTCCATACTTCTGTTTAAGTTCACGGCTCAGAGAAGCATGTAATGTGATTTGAGCAGACTGATAAGAGAATGATTGTTGACGTCGCCCAAAATCCAGTGGAATCTGCAGAACTGGCAAGCTAGATTCCATGGAATGGGAAGAAGATGGTTGGTTTTCAATCACTTCAGTTATTCCTCCTTGGTTCAAACCGAATGTTTGTGGATTTGAATTATTGTTTGCTTACATTGAAATGAGAGATCAATTCTTGGAGTTCCTCAGACATGCTGTTAAGGCGTGTGGAGGAGTCTACCAGTGTTATCAAAGATGCTTTTTGCTCATCAACAGATGAGGAAATTTGTTCACTGCTGTTTGCTGTCTTGCTTACGCTTGAAGACAAGTCGTCCGCTGTAGCGGTCATTTCCTCCGTACCCGCAGAGATTTCTTCTGTCGCGCTTGATACTTCCTGAATCTGATTAGATACTTTTTTCGCTGCTTCTAAAATATCTTCGAACAATTGTCCTGTTTGATCGGCTACGCTGAGCCCTGTATCTACTTCTGACGTACCTTGTTCCATTGCACGTACAGCTTGTTTAATTCCAGCTTGAATCTCTTGGATCAATACGCCAACCTGGCTGGTTGCTTGTTCAGACTGCTCGGCAAGTTTGCGTACTTCACCTGCAACAACTGCAAATCCTCTTCCTTCTTCACCAACACGAGCTGCTTCAATGGAAGCATTAAGAGCAAGCAAGTTGGTCTGGCTGGAGATACCCGAGATGATATTGAGAATATCGCCGATTTCCTGTGAACGACTCTCCAGAACCTCAATGGCAGAAGCGGTATTCTTAACCGATTCCGTAATCAGATTCATCTGTTCAGATACCTGACGTACAACGCTGTTACCTTGTTGCGAACGACGTTCCATCTCATAGGCTTCATCCGCTACACTTGCCGAGCTGCTGGCAATCGTCTGGATTACGGTAGCCATCTCGGACATGGCACGTGCACTATCCCGGGTTGCCTGTTCCTGTGAACGAATGTTGGAAGTGATTTGAGTCACATTATTATTGATAGAATCTGCATTCTCACTGTTGCGCTCGGAAACTTCATATAGCTCTTTGGCAGACTGATTTACTTCTTGTGATGTGATTTGCACTTTAACGATAGTATCGTTGATTTTGCGAACCATGGTGTTGAACTTCTCGTTAACGAGTCCCAGATCGTCTTTGCCTGTCGGAATGTTGACATTCAAATTACCCCGACTTACGTCATCAATTCCTTTGATCAAGTGACGGATAGGGGAAAGAGTGTTTTTAACTACAAGGTATTGGATAATCAGGAATAATAGCAAGAAGGCCACAAGGATGATAATTCCGTTTTTGAGCAAGGAGTTTAGTCCCGCGGGTACGGCTGATGCATCTGCATCAACGGCAAAATATGAGAAAATCTTTCCGTTGCTGTCTTTGATTGGATATGCAATGGTTGTCCATGTTCCGAAATCATCGGAATAAAATGTTGTGAATGTTGGGCGATCCGTATTAAGCATTTCTTTCAGTGCATTGGCTACAACGACCGGTTGCTCATACATGTCACCAATATTTACGTTCTCACTTTGAAAAGCCTCTCTTAGGTTGGTCGGCATCGCTACAAGGGAAGTTAATCTCTTGTTATCGCCACCAAGTTCAACACCGAAGATGTAGGCTTGTGCAATGTTAGGATAATATTCTTGCATCTCATCGAAATACGCTCGTAATTTCGTTTGTGTTGCTCCATCATAGCTACCTTCCGCAATAGCAGCTTGTACCTCAGTAGGATTGATATCTTCAGCCCACTTTTTGGTGATTTGTTCCACCTGTCCATGCAGTTGATCAACAAGAACTGTTTTTTGAAAATAGTAACTGCTTGCGATAAGTGCTACCCCGATGATAACGATATTAGTAAATGAGAGTAACAAATTTTTGGAGAAAAACGACATGCTTTTCCAACTTAATGATTTCACTAAATTCCACTCCTGATCTTCTTTAAATTAAGAAACTTTAGGGTTACATTGGTACAGTGAACTAGATCATTCCGTGATCCCCTCCAAAGGAAATTTATGCGACCATGGTCTTGGTTTATCAGTCGCTTTCGTAGAGACTTATGTACCGTATGAACCATAGGTGTCTAATTATTAAAACACATCTATAATTAATATGTCGTATAAAATGTCGTTAAATTGAATAGTATCGTTAAATTTTTTTTAATATTTTACGTATTTATGGACATATCAGATGGTTTATAGGTATTTAGAACTGTTTATTTTAAAATTTCCCATTTTTTAGCTTCATTCTGTATTCTATAACATGGTGGGTAAAAATACATCCTTCAACAAAACAAAAATATGATGGCAGAGATGCAACAGAAGGCACGGATATACATCGGAAGCGGTTTTATCTATAATAACTACATATGCATTTCTCAAATTATGAGCAGCGGGGGTTTATAGATGAATCTTAAACAGATAGCAGCAGAGCGTGCGGCAGAATATGTTGAAGATGGAATGAAGGTTGGATTGGGAACAGGTTCAACAGCTTATTATGCCATCTGCCGGATCGGTGAGCGGGTACGTGATGGATTGAAAATTCAAGCGGTTGCCACTTCAGAGGCTTCAGACAAGCTTGCCCGTGAATGGGGGATTCCCATCGTCCCATTTGACCAGATTGGACGTCTGGATCTGACCATTGATGGTGCTGATGAAGTTGATCCCGAATTTAACCTGATTAAAGGGGGGGGCGGGGCTCTTTTGCGTGAGAAAATCGTGGCGGCCAATAGTGACAAATTGATTATTGTAGCGGATGGCAGCAAAGCCGTGCAAAAGTTGGGGAAATTCCCGCTTCCAGTTGAGGTGGTTCCATTTGCTTCTGAGTGGACCTTCCAGGCGCTCGAAAAATTGGGGTGTCAACCACAGTGGCGGATGGATGGACAGCAACGTTATCTGACAGACAACGGAAACCTGATAGCAGATTGCCACTTGGAGGCGATTGATCACGCTGCGGACCTTAATGTTCAATTGAACATGTTACCAGGTGTTGTTGATAACGGACTATTTGTGGATATGGCTAGTACAGTCATTCTTGCCAATGCGGACGGAAGTATCGAAGAACTTCATCGTTCTTAATATGGAAGAGGGTGCTTTTCATCGTATGAAAGAACTGCCAATCGTTGATGGTGAACTTGTACTCAGGTGTGTGGAGAAACAGGATCTGAAAGAACTCTACGAATTGATCTACAGTGATGATGTACCTGAATGGAAGCAATGGGATGCACCCTATTACCCACTTAAACACGAAAGCTATGAAAGTTTTGAACAAGGTATGCTCAAACGTATGGAAGTAGGTCCAGGCGATTCCAAACCCGTATCAATCCGTATTATTGAATCCGACAGACAAATTGTGGGTACAATCAGCTATTACATAGAAGATGAGTTATCCATGTGGCTGGAAATGGGGATTGTAATATACAGATCTGTCCAGTGGGGACGCGGGGTTGGCACACGCTCACTTGTCATGTGGTCAAGTCATTTGTTCGAACAGATGCCTTTGGTTCGGGTTGGATTGACTACTTGGTCTGGTAATGAACGTATGATGCGTGCGGCTGTGAAAGCCGGATTACAGGTGGAGGGGCGAATGCGGAAGTGTCGTATCGTTCGCGGGCAATATTATGATTCAATTCGTATGGGGATGCTCCGTGAGGAGTGGGAGCAGAAGCTGACCCCTCATACGAGCCGAAATGTAAACAACTGATGGAGGATTATTGAAATGCTGAACACGGAGGACAACCGGGAACTGTCTTTACAATTATTCGTGGTTCTTGTTCGGGCCTACAATTCTGTGACCTCACGTTCCAATCGGGACATCCAGAGTCACGGACTGAATACGACAGAATTTGGTGTGCTTGATTTGTTATATCATAAGGGACCACAGGCATTGCAAAAGATTGGTGAAAAGGTGTTAATGTCCAGTGGTAATATTACGTATGTTGTAGATAAGTTGCAAAATAAAAATCTGCTGTTTCGTCGACCATCCAAGGAAGATCGGCGTGTCATTTACGCTGAGTTAACCGAGGAAGGAAGAGAACTGTTCACACAGATATTTCCTCAACACCATCAGGTCATCATTGATGCTTTGGAAGGACTTGACCCTTCCGAGAAAGTAGCTGCGATTAAGATGTTGAAGAAGCTGGGACTGGCGGCAGAAGGGAAAACTGACTTGCGTTCATAACGCAGGTCAGTTTTTTTTGTGGATCTCGAAAAGTACAGGTATATACTGGCTGACTGACTTGCAAGGCCCTCCATAATATAGGAAGATTGTTCTATACATTCATCGTGTGTAAAACATGATTATCGAAAGTTCATGTATAATGGAACATAACGATTAAGAGCGGAATGGATGGATTGGATCAAGTAGAAGAACCTATCCCGATTGCAAGTCAGCTAACATCAATCTCATTCTGGATTAGTCACGAATGAAGATTGAGTAGGATGCGGGTATGAGGAGGGGTGCATCTATGAGTCATCAAGAAGCAGGAGAACGTTTGCTCCAGGAATCTGCGAACTTAGCTGATAAAATAACGGAGAAACAGTATCTCAGACAGCCCGATTTACTTGAGCGATTTGGCGAGAATGGAAAAATGCGAACCAAACAGGATTCGGAGTATAGCTTGAACTATTTGGCAGAAAGTGCGCTCGTACAGAGTCCAGGTCTGTTTACTCATTATATTGCCTGGCTGAAAGTTCTACTTGAGGGTTATAAGGTATCACCAGAAGATCTGGCGATTAATCTCAATCTGATCAAAGAGACATTGGAAGAAGAATTTGACCATCCGTCAAAGTCACTTCTGCTCGAGTATCTGGAGATGGGAATATATAGAACAACACACTTGGAGTCACAGGCGGGTTACATCAACGAATCCATGCCATATGGAGATGCTGCGCAATCTTACTTACAGTGTTTGCTAGAGAATAAACGGAAAGAAGCCTTTGAGATCATTGAAGCTCAGTTAGAAGCTGGGGTGACGATTCGTGATATTTATCGATATATCTTTCAGCCCACCCAATATGAAATTGGATTATTGTGGCAATGCCATCGTATTAGTGTGGGGCAAGAACACTTTTGTACGGCAGCGACCCAGTCATTTATGTCACGTCTTTATTCCCTCTGGTTGAATCATACGGGTCAGGATAAAAAACTAGTGGCTACCTGTGTAGGCAGTGAACAACATGAGATCGGGCTGCGTATGCTCACAGATGTGTTCGAGATGGAAGGTTGGGATACGCACTATCTGGGAGCCAATGTTCCCAATGGAAGTGTAATAGAGGCTATAGAGCGGCATCAGGGCGATGTTGTTGCGATATCGGTTACGATGACGTATCACCTTCATCTGGCCAAAGAGTTGATTCATCTGATCCGTCATCATCCGGCAACGGCACATGTGAAGATTATGGTTGGGGGATATCCCTTCAATATTGATCAGGAGTTGTGGAAAACGATAGGAGCTGACGGTTATGCTCCAGGAGCCGATGAAGCGGTAGCGGTTGCAGAACAATTACTGGCTCAGCCAGCTACATGTAGTCAGCTTGATATGGTTAGGGATTAAGAGAGGGATGATGTGATGTCTAATGAGAGCGGAGAGATACAGAGGCTACGCAGAACGATTGAGCAGTTATCGGATCAGATGATCCGGAGTAAAGAGCAAGAGGAACGGACACTCTCGGAATTCTCGGATATGAATAATGAACTGGTGACACTCCAGCGTTTGCTTGCTAAGAACAATAACAGTCTTGAAGCTGCACGTCAGCAAGCAGTAGATGCAGGTGATTCAAAAATCGCATTTATTGCAGGCATCAGTCATGATTTTCGTACGCCATTAAATGGCATATTGGGGATGGCTGAGATGCTGAAGCTGTCTCCATTGTCTGAAGAACAGGAGAATTCCGTTTCCGTTATACAGGATGCTGCCAAACTGCTGCTTAAGCTGATTCAGGATCTTCTGGATCTGTCCAAACTTGAGGCGGGTCAGATGCGACTTGAACTGGGAGAAGTGGATCTGCAAGAGACGATAAACTATATTGTTCGTTTGCTCGAACCCCAAGTCAGAAAGAACGGAAATCAGTTATCGATAGACTGTGACCCCAGAATCTCTACTCTTCTTGAAGGGGATCCAACGAGGATTACACAGATACTGATCAATCTAATTCAGAATGCGAACAAATTCACATCAGAAGGTACGGTGCGGATACGAGTCACCCTTGTGGAAGATGATGAAGTTACACAAATGATCCGATTTGAAGTCGAAGACACGGGGATTGGTATCTCGGAAGAAGATCAGAACCAGTTATTTCAACCCTACATGCAGACTGAACGAGGACGCTCAAGTGAGTATGGAGGAACGGGCCTTGGATTATCGATCTGCAGGTCGCTCGTTACACTGATGGAAGGTCGGATTGGAGTAGACAGTCAGGAGGGTGAAGGATCAACATTCTGGTTCGAACTTACACTTGGTAAGAAAGACGGTAACCAGTCCGCTAACCAGTCTGTTGCTTCCGCTCAAGAGCAACAGGGGCAGGATATGGATGATGAAGCTCCTTCTGTATCTGTATTGCTGGCCGATGATAATGTCATCAACCGACAGCTTGTTATGTTGCAGCTCAAGAAACTGGGAATAACCCAAGTGGACGCTGTAGTGAATGGGGAAGAGGCAATAGCTGCTTTTCTCAGCAAAAAATACAGTTTGATTCTCATGGACTATATGATGCCATTGATGGACGGTTTGGAGGCAACACGCAAAATCCGCTCGATAGAAATGGATGAAATGCGCCATACCACACCAATCATTGCAATGACAGGTAATGTCATGCAGGGAGAGAAAGACAAGTGTAAGGAAGCCGGGATGAATGACTTTATTGGCAAACCCTTCACGCTGGAAATTCTGAGCAAGATGATCGAGAAGTGGCAGCAATCCTCCGAACCGACCGAGGTACTAAATATGAGCATCGTACATGAGATTGCGGAATTAAACACCGATGGCGATCGTACACTCCTTGGTATGTTGTTGGACATGTATCGTACCGATACACCTGGCAAAATTGAGGCGCTGCGCAGACATATTGTGTCCGGTGACCATGTTGCTGCAACCGAGGTAGCCCATGATCTGAAATCAGGGAGTTTGAGCCTGGGGATTCGTTATTTATCAACTTTGTTTGCCCGGATAGAGCAGTTGGCGAAGGAAGGTCAATCACGGAAAGCAGAACCTTTGCTAGATGCTTTGTTACCCGCCTATCAAGCAGCATGTGTAGCACTGCAACGAGTAAGTAAAGATTGAATATATCTTAATAAGGAAAGAGGGTAGGGCTCGTTCATGTTATTCTACGTACTTGCAGCACTGGTACTGATCGTTCTTGCTCTTCTGTGGGCAGGAGGGCTTTATTTTTTCAAAACGGCCATTCGCCGTACAGCAAAAACGTTTTTGGTAGATAATCCAAATCTGATGCCTGAACCGGACAATGAAATCATTAGCAGTGCTTCTGACCTGAAGTGGCTGGATGCTCAGCCTACAGAAGAGATATCTCTTCAATCACATGATGGATTAAAACTGTATGGTACATGGCTCGGTTCCAATAAAGGGTCGGATCAGACGGTTATTCTGGCACATGGTTATTCGGGTAGAGGCAGAGAAATGGCTGGATTTGCCCGGTTTTATGCGGAAAAGCACGGTTATAACGTACTCATGCCAGATGATCGAGGTCATGGACAGAGTGAAGGTGATATCATTGGTTTTGGTTGGTTAGATAGGAAGGATTATGTCCAGTGGACCAACTGGGTGCTTGAAAAAGTGGGTACACAAGGGGAAATCATATTGCACGGCATATCCATGGGAGGAGCAACCGTACTGATGACAGGTGGTGAAGTTCTGCCGATTCAGGTTAAAGCGATTGTATCTGATTGTGCGTATACATCCGTGGAAGAAGAACTGACGTTCCAGTTAAAGCAATTATACAAGCTTCCTGCATTTCCGTTTATACCTGTCACAAGTCTGATCTCCCGGTGGAAAGCAGGGTATTCCTTTAGAGAGGCTTCGGCTCTCAAGCAGCTTGCCAAAGTTAACATTCCCGTGTTATTCATCCACGGAGAGGCGGATACGTTTGTACCAACGGAAATGGTGTACAGGTTGTATGAAGCCTGCCCAACCGAAAAGGAATTGCTGACCGTCCCCCGTGCCGGTCATGGCACAGCGTTTCAAGTCGATCGCACCGGATATGAGGCGGCGCTGGAATCCTTTATGAAGAAAAATCTGTCACCTGCTGTTAATTGATTTTTTTGTGACAATCTGGGTATTAAGTAGAAGATGCAAATCATTTTCTAAACGATGGGGGTATCTTGATGGGAAACGAACAATTTGAGGCTGCGCGAAAAGCAGAGGCAGGTTATCATTCCAATTTCTATCAGAATAATGAATTATTCGCCTCTGGTACCTGGATGTCGAGGCCCATGCCTATGGTGATGGATATGCTGGAACGTCTACTTGCTCACAAGGAGGAATTGCGTGTCCTCGATCTGGGATGCGGAGTGGGAAGGCATACGATACCGATTGCACAGCGCCTTGCAAAAACGAAAAGTGAAGTCATCGGTGTGGATTTGCTGGATGAGGCCATAGACGGACTTCGCAAGTATGCGAAAGAATATCAGGTTGATCATATCGTACAGGCAGTGAGAGCAGATGTTGAACATTATGCTGTGGAGCCAAACTATTTTGATTTTATTGCTGCATGTTCTTGTCTGGAACATGTCTCAAATAAGCAAGCCTTCATGGAAGCGATAGACCGGTTACAGGCCGGAACTCGTACAGGGGGCATTCATTGTATTACGATGAGCACCAATGTGGAGGAAAAAGAAATCAATACAGGCAAGGAGATTGAACCATTAATTGAGCTGAACCTGCCCACAGCCGAGGCGATTGCTATACTGGAGGATGCCTACAAAGGCTGGAATATTCTGCTTCAGGAGCATGTTACACAGACGATTGAAGAGGAAAAGTATGATGAACCGACACAATTCCGTTGTGAACTGCTTCGTTTTGCTGTACAAAAGCAATAAATTCTCTGCCGGGACCTGACAATGGACCCGGCACTCTTAATGTGTGGTCGGAAGGGAGATGGTTAAGGATGAATACATATGTAATAGGGATGGATGGAGGAGGGAGCCACACGCGTGTGGCTGTCGCAGATCAGAACGGGAAGATTTTATCCTATGTGCAAAAGAATGGTTGCGACCGCTATCACGATACCTATGCTGAGCAAAATGTGCTGGAGGGTATCGGAGTTGAATCGGCACACGACTTGAACTTTTAGAGGCTAACGACTACAATACGATAACGGAAACAAGCAAGGTATAGGAGGAATCAAGGTGTTAATTAATCTGAAATCACGCATACAGGAGCCGGAAGTACAGGAGCTATTGTCCTACTCGGTTTTTCCTGATCCGGATCACTTGAACCGTGCGTTGCAACAATATGTAGAGAAAGACGAATTGCAAATGGGCGGTTACGAAGATGAGGGACAATTGATCGGTCTGATTGGATATGAGAAGACAGGAACAAGTGAGGTTACCATTCATCATATCTCGGTTTTGCCTGAAAACCGCTTTAAAAATTATGGACGTGGTATGATCTCACAACTGTTGGCAACATACAATCCCGATAGACTGATCGCTGAGACCGAGCTGGAAGCCGTCGAGTTTTATCGGAATACGGGGTTTGTGGTATATAGTCTGGGTGAATTATACCCAGGTGTGGAGCGATTCCGTTGTGTGCTTGAAAAAGAGGAAGATACGGACGAAGAGTAGCACAGAGACCTTTTATTACTTTAAGAAATATATGGATTATCATCAGTACAGGATGTTGGATTTGGCAATGAGCTGAGTCGGACGTCCTGTTTTTTTGTCGTTTTCATCTAAAAAGCAGGAAAAAAGTATTGCTTTGTAAGATTGTTTCATTATAGAATAGTTTCACAGAAGAATAGTTCGTTAAGTGAACTATATAGATTTGGGAAAGGAGAATGAAGAATGAGTACACCGGATGCAAAAAGTTTGGTGAACCGCTATTTGGATGCTTCCTTTATGGTCAATAAGCGGTTTGATACGCGGATACGTGAACAAGTGGGGCAGACCATAACGACCGATCAGTTCTGCGCACTTCGTCTGATTGAAGAGAAACCTTTCTGCACGCCCTCTGATCTTGCAGAGCTTCTGTGTATAGGTAAGAGTAGCATTACCGCTTTGGTCAACAAGCTGGTGGATCGCGATCTGGTCCATCGGGCCGGGGATGAACGTGACCGCCGCGTTGTATATCTGACACTGACGGATACCGGACGACAGGTATACAGGGAAACAGAACAGGAAATACAGCAGATTCTGGAGCCGTATCTGGTTCATTTTAAACCGGAAGAAGTCCGGATTTTCATTGAATCTTTTGAGAAGCTTGCAGCTTTGCTATCGCATGAAGGAGGACGGGAGAACGAATGAGAACGATACTAAAAGCAAGATGGTGGTTAATGGGGCTATGGGTTGTTGTAGCTGCCGTGTTGATGTTTACCGCCCCTAACATGAGTGAACTGATTCGGGAAAAGGGACAGTTTTCGGTTCCGGAAGGGTACTCTTCCACCCAGGCAGCAGCGATTCTGAATGAAGCTGCAGCACAAAAAGGAGAACAACAGGGGAGCCAGATCGCCCTTGTATTCTATAATCCCGATGGGCTGGGCACCACGGGGAAACAAGAGGCAGAGAAGGCCGTTAAGCAATTGGAGGCCGACAAGGAGAAGCTCGGTATTCTGTCCATTCTGGAACCTTTCTCTCAGCCTGAACTGTCCGAGAAGATGATCTCAGCTGACGGAAAAACGATTCTAACATCGCTATCCATTGATCAGGGAGATCGTACGGTCAAGGAAATGCGGGAAGACCTGAATGAAGCATTGAAGTCCGTCAATGTGGAGCACTACATAACCGGTAAAGGTCTGATTGATGAGGACACCATTGAAAGTTCCCAAGAGGGGCTTAAGAAATCGGAATATATTACAGTTGTCTTTATTTTACTCATTCTGTTCCTGGTCTTCCGTTCGTTTGTAGCTCCTTTTGTCCCGCTACTGACGGTGGGGATCAGTTACATTGTATCGCAACAGATTGTTGCATTTCTGGTGGATGGGATGGACTTCCCGATATCCACATTTACACAGATCTTTATGGTCGCCGTCATGTTTGGTATTGGTACGGATTACTGTATCCTGCTGATCAGTCGGTTCAAGGAAGAACTGGCTCATCATGAGAATACGTGGGATGCCATCATTGCCACCTATCGTACTGCCGGTAAAACGGTACTCTTCTCAGCACTAGCTGTGCTGGTTGGATTCATTGCGATCGGCTTTGCCCAGTTTATGTTGTACCGTTCTGCGGTTGCCGTAGCTGTAGGTATTGCTGTGATGATGCTTGCCTTGGTGACCATCGTGCCATTCTTCATGGCGGTGCTGGGCAAGAAGTTATTCTGGCCGTCGAAGGGTTCACTTGAACATGCGGAGAGCAAAATCTATGGTGCAGCTGGTCGCTTTTCACTTAAACGTCCATGGGCTGCGCTGCTCATCGTTGCAGCTGTCTGTGTGCCTCTTCTGGCAACCTACGATGGCAAACTGTCGTTCAACAGTCTCGATGAGATTGGCGAGAAATATGATTCCGTAAAAGCATTTAATATTATCTCTGACAGCTTTGGTCCAGGTGAATCACTGCCGGGTCAGATCGTCATCCAGAACGATGAAGCGATGGATAATGCAAAGTATATGGCCGTTGCCGAGAAAATTAGCCGGGAAGTAGAGAAAGTAGCCGGAGTCTCTGGTGTCCGCAGTATGACACGACCTACGGGTGATGAGATTAAAGATTTTGAAGTTACCCAGCAAGTGGGAACATTATCGGATGGACTGGGTGAAGGTAAGACGGGTCTGGACAAAATCCGTGATGGCCTGAGTGAAGCCAGCAGTCAGCTAAGTAAAAATGAACCACAGTTAAAAGAAGCTGCTGATGGAGCAGGTGAACTTACCAAAGGAACCTCCCAGTTGCAATCGGGTATCACGCAACTCAGTCAGGGACTTGGGCAGATTGAAAAAGGTATTCGAGATGGTTCCGCAGGTGCAGGGGATCTGAAAGCCGGACTTCAGCAAGCCAAAACGAGTGCAGATCAACTTGCGCAGGCAAACAATCAGTTGCTTGAAGCCTATCGTCAGGCGGGAGCAGGGGTCGCTGCACTGGGGGATGGGACCCGCGAACTGGAACAACAGCTGAACGGGGTTTCAACAGCTCTAACCAGTCTGTCCGAATCCTTCACAGCACTTGAAGAGCGGTATCCTGAATTACAGCAAGATGCTGATTACCAGCGTATCAAAGGTACGATTGGTGAAACAGGTTCTGGCACAGCGCAGCTTGCTCAAGGTTTGGGTCAGATTAAGACCAAGCTGGGGGAAGCCGCTGCTGGAATTAATCAGGCCAATGAAGGGTTTGCCTCCGCAGCAACCGGACAAAAGGCGCTTGCCGATGGCCTGGGCCAGATTGTAACGGGAATTGGTCAGTTGCAATCCGGTCTCAAACAGGCTGCGGATGGTCAGGGTAAAGTGATTAGTGAAATTCCTTCCATTCAGGATGGACTTGGCCAGCTTCAGGGTGGTCAGGAGAAAATTCAGCAAGGCTTCTCGGATCTGAGTGGTCAGCTGACACAACTGACAGATGGCTTGAATCAAAGTGTCGATGGTATTAAACAGGTATCCGGTGGACTGGATTCAGCGCAGGACTACCTGACGCAATTGCAAAATTCACCAGATTCCGATCTGGCAGGCTGGTACGTTCCTGATGAAGCACTGAACAGCAAAGACTTCACACAGGTATTTGATACGTATCTGTCTGAAGATCGGAAAACGATGACGATTGATGTTATTTTCGTCGAAAATCCATACGGAACAGAAGCCATTGATCGTGTTCCTGACATTGAGGCGGCAGTACATCGCGCGGTACAAGGCAGTACACTTGAAAAAGCAGATATCGCCATAGGTGGCGTTACCAGCACGTTTGCAGATTTGCAGGAGATCTCGAATAACGACTATACACGTACTGTAATGCTGATGTTGGCAGGCACATTTATTATTCTGGTTGTACTGCTTCGCTCGGTCATTATGCCATTGTATCTGATTGTTTCCTTATTACTGGCTTATTTCACATCGATGGCGTTAACCGAAGTGATCTTTGTTAATATCCTCGGATTCGCAGGCATTAGCTGGGTTACTCCGTTCTTCGGATTTGTTATGCTGATTGCACTTGGTGTGGATTATAGCATCTTCCTGATGGACCGTTTCAATGAGAACAAAGGTATGAAAGTACAGGATGCGATGTTGTACGCGATGAAAAACATGGGCACCGTTATTCTATCTGCCGCAGTCATTCTGAGCGGTACATTTGCTGCGATGTATCCATCCGGTGTTCTCTCGATGATGCAGATTGCCACAGTAGTCCTTAGCGGATTGATCTTGTACTCTCTGCTGTTCCTGCCATTCTTCGTTCCAGTGATGGTGAAGATGTTTGGCCGGGCCAACTGGTGGCCGTTCCCGAACAAGGAACAATCAGATTCCGTTGATTCGGATCGGACCATAGGCATGTAATGCATTGCAATGAATCAGGCTCTGCCGCGTTATGCGGCAGGGCTTTTTTCTTTTTTTTACCTCTACAGAAGAAGAGTGGTCTTATGCAAAAAAGAAAGGTGTATGCCTAAGGACACCATCCCGCGCCTTGTCTTGCAACTCATCATAAGATATAGAGCAGTTCATTATTGTTCAGAGAAATCACAGCAGAGAGGGGCGACGGGATGGTATATCGATATGTGGCTATAGGAGATTCATTAACAGTAGGTACAGGAGCGTTGCTGGGCACCGGCTTTGTTCCTTTATATCGGCGAATGGCAGAAATGAATGTTCGTACGTTTGTATCCATGGAGAATATGGGCGTGAATGGACTGACGTCGGGGGAAATGTTGCAGATGATCTCTTCGCATCCCCGAGTGCGGCAATCGCTCCGTGAAGCGGATATCATTACCATATCCATTGGCGGGAATGATCTGATTCGTACGTTCAAAGCAAGTAATGGCATTCCAAATGCCAGCAAAATGACACAGGTGCTCGGAGAAACCCGCAGTAATGTATCCCAGATCATGCGGCACATTCGGCAGTTAAAGGGCAACCATGAGTATATGGTCCGATCCATCGGATTGTACAACCCGTACCCACAAGCGACGGAAGCTGCGTACTGGGTGCGCCAATATAATTCGTTTCTGAATGGAGCCGGATCAGGCAACTATGCGTGTGCTCAGGTGTATGACAGGTTTGAAGGTCGTGAACGTGAACTGTTGTTCTGGGACAGAGTGCATCCCAATGCAAGAGGGTATCGTGTCATTGCGGAGCAGCTTAATCGGACGGGATATTATCCGTTCTCTTGATCACTTTGGAACAGAACTAGACCAAGCGATGGACTTCCTTTAAGATAAATAAAAGACAGTTCCATTTTGTGAGATAAAGGGGTTAATTTTTGGTGCAAAACATCGATTCCGGTTCCCTCCATCCTTCAGAGCAGCAGCGTATATCCGAAGTGTTGGCCTTATATGGTTTTACATCGGATTGGAAAGGCGAGCGTGGAAAGGGTGGAATGAATAATTCTACTTACATGCTCCATGTAGACGGGACTAATTACGTCATGAGACAATATGAAACACATAATGATCCGATGAAAATCACCTTTGAACACGAGGTGCTGGAAGCCCTACAACGTTCGAACTTTAAGCTTGATACACCTTCACCTGTAAGGCGGTTATCTGGTGAGAGAGGTACATTCCTTCCTGTAAAAGATACCCTGACAGGTCATACCAAAATCGTGACTCTGTTTCATTATAGGGAAGGCGTCAATCCCATCTGGCACACACCAGATCATTTGATAGGGCTCGGTAAAGCGGCGGGGGCCCTGTCTTCTGTTATGGCTACGCTGGATATACCACTTGAACCTGTGTATCCACCATACTATCGAATTCAGGATGCGTATCCGCTCTGTTCACCAGAACGATTATTACAGCTATGCACATCGCCGCCGGAGCAATTGGCCGCATGTGCAAATGAGTTGAAGCAACTGAGAGAGGCGCTGCCAGATCTGTTTGAAGCCCTGCGGGGTATGGAATATCTGCCGCATCAATTGGTTCATGGGGACGTGAATGCCTCGAATGTATTGGTAGATCAGCAGGATGGTGAAATCTGTGCCATTTTGGATTTTGAATTTGCGACATGGGATTTGCGGGTAATGGAGCTGGCTGTTCCGATGTCTGACTTCCTTACCATGGACAAGAGTGAAGATTGGATGTGGCAGGCACAGGAGGGACTGATCAGGGGATTTCGGGAACAGGTCAGCCTGAAACCGGAAGAGTTGCTGGCTATACCTCGATTGATTTTGCTGCGTAGTCTGGATGTGGTCATGCATTTCATCAGTCGGATGTTCGAGGGTACAGATGAGCCGGAAGTGGCTGTGGAGCAGATTGTGAAGCTCAAACAGCGGATCGACTGGATGCGTCTTCATGAAGAACGACTGCGTGAGATATTGGTGTATTAATATCGTTATTAAGAATAAAGTGCACTGGTACTGCTCATACGAGGGCAGAGATCAGTGCACTTTTATTGGTTAGAAAAGTGATATATGAAGATTACAGCGTATAGCGAATGACATTACAATCCACGTTTGCGGAACCAACTGCGGACAGCCCAGCGGCGCTCCTGACGTTTTTTGTATTTGGGCAACGAACGATAAACGTTTAACGATTGCTCGTAAGCCTGCTTCGCGTCTGAATTGCGTCCGAGGGAACGGTGAACCGAGCCGAGCAGATAATAAGCTTCACTGGAAGAGGAATGAATCTCCTGAAACTGATGCACATAATCCAGCGCTTTGTCCTCATGCGTATCTTTGAAAGCTCCAGCAAGGGTTAGGTACGGGCGTCCGTACTTGACTCTGGGGTTGATCTCGAGGGCTTGCAAAATATGACGTTCGCCTTTTTCGATGTTACCCAGATGAAGCTCAGTCGTCCCTAATGCCTCCCAGTACTCAGCCGATTGCTCGTATGGGCGTTCCAGTTCAAGCAATAACGCATGTGCCTCGCTGTAACGCTTGCGCTCAATTAACAGGCGAGCCAGTTCCAGCTTGGAGGAAACTTCATTGGGACTCATGGCAAGCTGTTGCCGAAGCCGGGAGATGTTACGCATACGTTTGAGAGGTTTCGTGAAGCTTGGGAACACCCCAACGTAACGACGATCCAGGAAATACAGTATAACGAGTAAAATGAGGATGGCAATGAACGGATTACCTACAATCCGCCATAGAAGGCCAAAGATAAGAAATTTAATAAGCACAGATTCAACTCCATTTATGATGTAATCGCGTTTCGTACACTTAAAATATATTTCGACTGATCCAGCGGGTTAACTCCTCTGCGTTTGCAAGTATGATTCACATCCGCAGAACAATCTTGGTATCCGGCAAACGAAGTCGTAAGCACTCCGCGGCCGCTTGTCTCGGAACGCAGTTTCACCGGATAATCCATTGAGGTGGCAAGAGGCATAACTCCTTCAATAATACAACGTCCGCTACCAATGACGGGGGCTTCGAAGGTTGCCCGCATATGTACCAGATCACTAAGGGCCTTACCGCCGTATTCCTCCGGGACCGTCAGCCGGAACTGAAGAAGGGGTTCCAGCAACGTGGTACCTGTTCTCGCCAATCCATCCATGATTCCCATAGGCGTGGCTACAACAAAATCCAGCGGATGTGTATGCCAGACATGATGTTCCCCTTCCACCAGCGTGATGCGCAGATCGGTTACTTCCCAACCGAGCATACCTTGAGACAAGGCTTCCGGAATTCGTCGTTCAACTTCATTCTGATAACGTAACAGCAGATCTTCTGTCCTTACGGTTGAGGCATAGATCAGACCGCTTCCGCGAGGCAAAGGTTCAATCTTGAAGCGAAGGATGGCCCAGCAGGGCTTAGGCATCGTATAAGCGATGTAACCTTCTCCGGCTGTACGTGGTGTCTCCTTATAGATGACGGATGGCGGATCAAACACGACATCCAATCCGAAACGACTCAGCAACAGGCTGGATAAAATCTCAAGCTGAATGGTTCCCATGACCTTGAGATGCAGTTCTCGTTCCTCCGGCAACCATTGCAGGTCGAGTAAGGGGTCTTCATCCGTCAACTCTTGCAATGCTGCGACAAGATCGGGGTAACGTGCCGGGTCCTTGCCATGTACTTGTACGGTCAGCAAAGGCACAGCCATCTGTGGCAGAGGAGGTACACCTTCAGGATTGCCGATAATGTCACCCACATGTGTGTCACTCAGTCCATACAGCGCAGCAATCTGCCCCGCGTGAACGGCACCGGTATCCGCCCATTTCCGTCCATCCATACGGCGAATCTGCGTCACTTTCTCTTCAAGCTCCCGCGTCGAATTATGGATGGTATCCCGATTGTGTAAGCTGCCACCATACATACGGACGTATGCCGTGCGGCCCATCGTACGGTCACGTTCAATTTTGAACACAACGCCGGATACGGGAGAGTCCACTGGTTGTGCAGGTGGAGGCAGAAATGCAAGGACCGTGTCCAGCAATGCCGTGACGCCAATTCCTTTGCCGGAAGCCCCATAACACACAGGGAACATCTCACCCTGATGCACATACCGCAGGAATGCTTCATTCAGATCCCTTTGTGATAACGGAGTCTCCTGGATGTAGGCTTCCATGACCTTTTCGTCCAGCTCGGCAAGTATCTCGACCAGACCTGGAATGGAAGGTGTGCCATCTGACAGAGAATCTTGATTCGGGTTCCATAGCGAGTCGATGCCATGAAATGAATCTTCGTGGAACTGATACGTTTGGATTTCGCATGCGAAAGGGGACAGGGTGGAACAAATCTGCTCCATTACCGCTGGGGCAGACGCACCAATCCGATCCATTTTATTAATATAAATGATGGTTGGGATGCGAAGTGAACGAAGGGCATGCCAGATGGCTTCACTCTGGGACTGAATGCCTTCTACTGCCGACAGAATGAGAATAGCTCCATCCATTACCCGTAGCGTTCGCTCTACTTCGGAGCTAAAATCAATGTGACCAGGCGTATCAATGAGGTCAATGATGGTGTTCTTCCAGATCAGAGAGGTCATGGCTGCCTGAACGGATATGCCACGTTCTTTCTCAATGTCCAGGGAGTCTGTGGCTGTTGTTCCGTCATCTACACGTCCCGGACTGCGGACGACACCACTCTCAAATAACATATGCTCGGTGGTGGTTGTTTTCCCCGCATCCACATGGGCGAAGATACCAATATTCCTGCGATTCAATTCGTTTAACATGGAATGCTAAGCTCCTCTGACAACGGAATGCAATGTTTCCGACAAGTAATAATCCAGATTATCATACCACATCTTCCATATGGAAGAATATGTGGATATATATGATTAGGCCCAGGCACCTATGTTCCAGTCTGGTTCTATTTTAACGAGAACTGTTCATGGTTCTGCGGTATGCTGCGGGTGTTGTACCGGTTAATTTTTTGAATTGACGGTAAAAGTGGGGCAGGCTGTCGAACCCGCAAGCATCGGCAACGGCTGCCATCGTCTCATCACCTTGCACCAGATGCTCTTTCGCCATAATGACCCTTCGTGCTAATGCGTAATCCGTTAGAGTCATTCCCGTGTATCGTTTGAAGGCACGACTGAAATGGGCAGGGGATACAGAGGCGTGCTGCGCCAGTTCAGGGAGGGACAGGCCATTCCGAAGGTTATCGTCAATATGAGAGATCGTAGAAGAGAGCCATGAGGGACCTGGAGCGGATTTACCCGGATTCGCAGGTCCCGCAGCTTCCAGACGTTCCAGAAAAATGAGCAACAGTTGCAGCCTTAACAGGGCCGCATGTGCGCTTAGATGATGACCGAGCTGGAATTCGGTCTGAATATCATCAATGAGGGCGGCCACCTGTAATTGCTCCTCTGTGTTCAAATGCCTCTTATACACGCGTTGTTTACGACAACGTTCAAACAGGCTTAGCAAGGAAGAAGCAGCGCCTCCGGCGGTCGATGCCAGTAAGCCCGGGCTGAAGAACAATGCGGAAGATGTGACAGGATTGCCTGCATCCGGCAAGGCTCGATGAACCGTGCTGCCCGGTATAATGAACAGATCTCCTTCCTGCATATTCTCAAGTCCCGTATCAATAAAGATGCTTCCCTGACCCCGATATACATAGATAATTTCATGCCAGTCGTGAAGGTGATCTGGCAATTCGTTTTGAGGGGATTTGGTATCGCTGTACACCAGGCGGAACGGAATACCGGATTCTGCTTGAATAGTCGTACGAACAGGTGAACGTTCCATAAAGACTCCTTTCCAGACGATCGTCTTCAACGAGATGTTATACCTGGTCATGAGAGAGTATATTTACCGCAATATAAGCAATTTAATTTCCTTTTATTGATGATACAATGAATTTAAAGCGTTTACAATAAAAGGGTGCAGAGCCTTCGAGCTGCATTCCGACAGTACAAATAATCGATGAGGTGAGTGTCCATGTCGGCAAGCACGAAACGGCCAAGGTTGAAGCTGAATTTACTGGGGAGCGATGGTCAGCGCAAGTGCAAGGAGATTATGGAGCGTCCCGTGAAGGTTTTGCAGATTGGAGAAGGTAATTTCTTGCGGGGATTTGCAGACTGGATGCTTCATGAGAGTGCCAGACAAGGCAAATTCCATGGAAGTGTAGCTGTTACCCAACCACGACCGGGAGGCAAAGCCAAGCTGGAGCAGATTCGTGATCAGGATGGATTATATACGATGATTACACGAGGGCTGTCTCAAGGGAAGCCGGTTGAGCGGACAGAGTTGATCTCCATTTTCTCACAGTGTATCAATCCGTATGAGGAATGGGATGCCTTTCTGAACTTGGCGGAACTGCCATCACTTGAGTTCGTTATTTCCAATACAACCGAATCAGGATTGAAATATACGTATGCGGACTATATCGAGGGTGAACCCGTCCAATCATTTCCGGGGAAATTAACAGTTTTCCTGCATCAGCGATATTTGAAATTTGATGGTGATCCATCCAGAGGTTTGATTCATCTGCCATGCGAGCTGCTTGAAGGCAATGGTGATGTGCTGCGCAGTTGTGTCCTCCGTCATAGTAAGGATTATGGGTATTCGGATGGCTTCCGTTCATGGATCGAGAACCATAATCACTTCCTGAACAATCTGGTAGATCGAATCGTAACAGGTGCGCCGACCCAGGAGGAAGCCGATTCCCTGACGAATCGCTGGGGGTATGAGGACCAGTTGATTAATACGGCAGAGCCATATCATTTTTGGGCCATTCAGGGTGATGAATCATTGGACAAAAAACTTCCTCTCAAGCAGGCAGGTCTCAATGTACATTGGGTGAAAGATCTGAAGCCTTTTCAGGTACGCAAAGTTCGTATTTTGAATGGGGCACATACCTTAATGTCATCCCTCGGCATTCTGCAAGGTAAGCAGCATGTGAGAGAAACGATGGAAGATCCGTATTTTGGCTCATGGATCAGGGAAGCTGTGCATCAGGAGATCGTGCCTGCTCTGGATATGCCCGATCATCAGCTGGACCAGTATGCAGAAGAAGTATTCGAACGGTTCCTTAACCCGTATATTGATCACAAATTGCAAGATATTGCTTTGAATACGATCGGAAAATTCAAGGTGCGTGTGCTGCCAACACTTTTGTCTTACGAGCAAAATCAGGGAAGTTGGCCAGAACGTTTAATTCAAGGGTTTGCTGGATTATTGTGTCTCTATCGTCCGGTAAATACGCCAGAAGGTTACAAGGCACAACGACTGAATGGGGAAGATATTCTGCTGCGGGATGACCCGGATGTCCTGGCTGCTTTGGTTGCACACTGGGAAGGTTATGACACGCTTAACAGGAATCAGAACCAACTGGATGACCGGGTAGCGGCTGTGTTGTCGGATACCTTGATCTGGGGCGAAAATCTGGATGCAAGAGAAGGGCTGCGTGCAGCACTTGTTCGTGAAATCGGATTGTTGGAAGGTGAAGGGAAATGAACACAACAAGTACAATCAATGACTGGATTGCCATTCAACCACAGGATGATGTCATTATAGCGCTTCGGGATTATGCGAAAGGAGAATGCATTACCCTGCCAGACGGTGTTTCTTTTACCTTGCTGGATGACGTGCCCAAAGGGCATAAGATTGCTGTGCATACCCTGGCACCGGGTGATGATGTGATGAAGTATGGTTTCTCCATCGGGATTGCCCAAGAGCAGATTGAGCAGGGAAGCTGGATTCATAGTCACAACCTGAAGACGGGTCTGCACGGATTGCTTGAATATGAGTATCAGCCGGGCGCGCAGGTTCAGACGGACATGCCTCCGGAACATCTGCGCTCATTTGATGGATATTTGCGCCCCAATGGTGACGCAGGTATTCGTAATGAGATCTGGATTGTGAATACGGTTGGATGTATCAATAAAGTGTGTGAAGCTTTGGCACGTATGGGGCAGTCCCAGTTTGGAAGCCGGGTAGATGGTGTATTTCACTTTCCGCATCCATTCGGGTGTTCACAGCTTGGTGATGATCTGAAGTATACACAACAGTTGCTGGCCTCCTTGGTGGAGCATCCGAATGCAGGAGGCGTGCTCGTCATCGGTCTGGGCTGTGAGAACAATCAGGTCGATGAATTCCGTGAGTGTATTGCTCCGGAATACCGCGGTAAAGTACGGTTTCTCAAAGCACAGGAAACGGATGACGAGCTTGAGGAAGGGCTTCGACTGATGGAAGAACTTGTGGAGATCGCTGAACATGAACAACGGCAGCCGCTTCCGCTCAGTAAACTTAAAATTGGTTTGAAGTGTGGCGGTTCCGATGGTTTATCTGGCATTACAGCCAATCCGCTGGTCGGTGCAGTTGCTGATATGTTGGTTGCTGCCGGGGGTACGGCTATTCTGACGGAAGTTCCGGAGATGTTTGGTGCGGAGACGATCTTAATGAACCGGGCTGCCAATGAGCAGGTATTTCACGATTTGGTGGACCTCGTGAACGGCTTCAAGCAATATTTTGTGAACCATGGCCAGAACATCTATGAGAATCCTTCACCTGGGAATAAGGCTGGTGGCATCACAACGCTAGAGGAAAAGTCACTTGGATGTACGCAAAAGGGAGGACGTTCTTCCGTAGTCGACGTTCTACGTTATGGCAAACGTGTAACTCAAACCGGTCTGAACATTGTAGAAGCACCGGGTAATGACCTGGTGTCTGTAACGGCACTGTCTGCGGCGGGTGCACATATTGTGCTCTTCACAACAGGGCGGGGGACTCCCTTCGGAGGTCCGGTACCTACCGTCAAGATTGCGACCCAATCCGATCTGGCGAATCGCAAAAAACACTGGATTGACTTCAACGCAGGCCAGCTGTTGGAGGGGCAGACGATGGATGAGGTGAAAGTGCAGCTGTTCAGCCAGCTGATTGACATTGCTTCAGGACGGTCACACACACTCAGTGAGCAGCATGGATTCCGGGAGATTGCCATATTCAAGGATGGCGTAATTCTCTAAATCCATTGTCGATGGGGGCTGTTGATCGTCTGGGTTACATTATATGGTGAACCACAGCCAATTCCGGTTGAAATTTGCACTACAACCGGGATTGGCTTTATTTAGATTCCACGGATGCCAAGCGCTTTGGAGATGCTTGATAATGCTGCAGGTGAAGCATGTTGTTGTAGTTGCACAATCAATAGTTCACGTGCCTCTTCTATGCTGCCTTCATATGGCTTAATGCCGTGACGTTCCATCCAGTGACCAGCAGTCTCGTATGCGGAGCTGTTCCAGGCGACTTTGCCTTCTGCGAGCCCTTCTTTTTCTTTGGTGCCACTGATCACAATGGCTGCACAGCCCTGAAGGTCCAGAAGTCCACGGTCAAATGTTTTTTTGTCCTCTTTTGCCCCGAAACCGGCTTGTGCTCGCAAGGCACGTCCATCGATGCCTTCTTGTTCTGCAACTAACGCATGAAGTTTGAACGCTTCACGGGAGAGTAGACCCGCTTCATACTGTTCCTTGATGGTTCTGGAATCGGCCAGCAGTCGGTGTACCCAAGGGAAGTATTCAGATGAGACAAGAAGCGCTTTCTTTTTGACAAATTTTCCATATGCAGCAATGCCCTCTTCAGCCAGGCGTGAACGCCATAACCAAGGATCGAATTCATCATCCTTGTGCCAATGTTCTTTTGGGGTTAGCGATGACAGAGAAGGATAATCGGCAAATAGTGGTGCCAGAGGCAGCAGCCCTATAGACTGGATACGCTGTACTGCTTCTTCGTACGTTATAACGGCTTCATATGTCATGATATCAGTAGGCTCCTTTTTGTGTGTAGTCAAGCTACGACTTGGTTGAAGCAAGGTATCTCCGGCTCACTTCCTCGGCATGCTGACGAATCTCACTGCGAAGTTGGAGAGGTTCAATCACTTCGGCTTCACGTCCTAATCGGTAAAAGAATCGTACGGCCCAGTCCCATTCCCCTGGTGGACAAAGGAATGATAATTCCCAGAGATCCGGGGCAATTTCAGTCATCTTTTCACCAATATGCTCGTCCTGTTCAGCTTCAATCATTCCCCGATAACTCAGTTGTACCTTAACCAGGGTTGGCGGCTGTTCTGGAGGGATCGGCTTACTCTGCTGTTGCTCTGCCTGTTCATTAAGCATCTGTGCATCCTGTGGTTCGATCGCTTTGACATCGATAATTCGGTCAACCCGGAACAGACGCTGTTCACCATGTTCGAGGGAATATGCTTCACAGTACCAGAAGCCAGAGGAAGCATATACCCGTGTGGGACAGATATGCAACCAACGCTGACGTGATGCGGAGCGATACAGCACACTAAGCCACCCGTGTTCGGGTATACATGCCAGCAGTGCGTCCAGATGAGGAAGAATGTAATTGCGGTCTGGAATATGATGATGCAGTTGTTTGAGCATGGGATCAATTCGCGACATAATATCATCCGGAATGATAGCCTTAACTTTGTTCATCAGGGTCCAGCGTTTCTCATGAAAGGGTGTGTCGGCGTAGCGACTTAGACCTTCAAGAGCGAATAAGAGCGTCGCTGCTTCTACCGGGTCCAGCTGTAATGGGGGTAATACGTAACCCTCCATAAGACTGAAACCGCCTCCCGGACCGGAAATGGCAATAATGGGCACATTCATCTCGGAGAGGGATTGAATATCCCGAAGAATCGTGCGACGGGAAACCTCAAATTTCTCACCTAATGAGTGTGCCGTTTCGTGACCATGCTGTAATGCCATTACAATGGCAGCAAGCCGATTTGTTCTGTTCATGTCAGCCACTCCGTTTCGATCTGCGCCGCCGGAAAGTGATGTCGTAGTTATATTTCTATTGTAACAACGAATAAGTGACATCATGAGTGTCACCAATTTTTCAACTGTTCATTATTTTATAATGGATCAGCATCAGGATTCACAAGCATGTTCCGGCAGGCTTTGTTAAAATGTGTTTCTCGTCCAATTCGCTTTGCATACTGATATTTCCTTCTATCAAAAAGACCACAGATCATGCCAAAAACCCGTATCCGGTGTAGACGGATACGGGAAGTAGCAGCTTTTGGCTTACAGAAGACGATAAAGGTCTGAAATCTATACCAATATCCTCGCTGAAGACAATAACAAGTATAAAAGGAATGAATATGTGACACTTTGTATCGCGGGAATTTCTATCACATTATATTATTCCGAATGATTTCAATTAAGCGAAATCGCTTATTTCATTTCGAGCAATTGCACTCCACGGGCTTCAATCTCAACACTTCCCGAAAGCTCACGATTGGTGAGCAGATCATGTGCCTTAGTTGTTCCCAGATCATAGGATTGTGTGGTTGCGTTATGGTTCATGACAAACAGGTAGGGTCTGCCGTCTTTGGTTCGTGCGCTTACTTCAACACCTTCTGGTGTCTCAAGCAAGGATTCTACGTTCTTGGCTGCTGCAAGCTGTCCCAGCAAACCATCCAGGAAGCGCTCATCCGGGTCGGATGCAACGTACCAGGCTTCACCTTGACCAAAGGTATTACGTGTCACAACAGGCATGCCTTTATAAAAGTCGTCTCCATACTCCGCGATGACTTCGGCTCCTTCACTGTGCAGCAGGTCACACAGCATGCCGCAGCCATACTCTCCTTGAAGATCACCGTAGGTTTCTTTGAGGACAATGCGGTTCTTTTGCTCAGGCAGCAGGGCATCAATCTCTTCCACCCAGATTCCGAGCAGTTTACGAAGTTCTCCCGGATATCCACCTGTGGTCACGAGATCGTTCTCGTTGACAATGCCGCTGAAGAAGGTCGTCAGGAATGTTCCACCTGCTTCAACATACTTCTCCAGTTTGGCGGCAAACCCTGGTTTAACCATGTAAAGAACAGGGGCAAGGACAATGTCGTATTTGCTCAAATCCGTATCCACACTGATGATATCTACTTGTATGTTGCGGCGGAAGAAGGCTGCGTAGTATTTATGGATCTGATCCACATAGTTCAGGGCAACCGTAGGTCCGCTTGATTTTTCGATGGCCCACCAGTTATCCCAGTCGAACACAATGGCTACTTTGGATTCAACAGATGCATCCAGCGTGGTATCTCCAAGGATCTGCAATTCCTTGCCCAGCTCAGCGACTTCGCGGAATACACGTGTATTCTCATGCCCAGCATGCTCAATAACTGCACCGTGATACTTCTCACAGGCACCAATGGAGCGGCGAAGCTGGAAGAACATGATGGTATCGGCCCCGTGCGCAACAGATTGATAACTCCACAGACGCATGACACCTGGACGTTTCAGTGAGTTATACGGTTGCCAGTTCTGCTGACTTGGTGTTTGCTCCATCAGCATGAACGGTTGACCATCCTTCAGTCCGCGCATAAGGTCATGAGCCATTGCCGTGAAGCTGACGGGTGTTGCGAGACCAGGATAACTGTCCCAGGAGACGATATCCAAATATTTTGCCCATTTGAAATAGTCTAATTGCTTGAAGAATCCCATCAGATTGGTAGTAACGACGGAGTCCGGAATATGTTTTTTGATCGTATTGTATTCCAATAGATAACAATCCAGCATGCTGTCGGAGTTGAAGCGAGAGTAGTCCAGCGAGATTCCCTGGAACGTTGAATTGTTGTTACCCCAATGTTCGCTCAGGTTGCTTGGTAATACAATTTCGTCCCAATCGTAGAAGGTATGCCCCCAGAAATTCGTATTCCATGCTTTGTTGACCTGTTCCAGAGTCTGATAGCGTTCTTTCAGATACACGCGGAACGCTTTCTCACAGTTGTCACAGTAGCACTCACCGCCGTATTCGTTGGAGATGTGCCATACGAGAACCGCGGGGTGATCCTTGTATCGTTCGGCCAGTTTATCCGCAATCTTCTCAGCGTATTTGCGATAGGTCGGGCTGTTGGGGCAGGAATTATGGCGCCCACCGAATTTGCGTTTTCGTCCATCGGCATCTACACGAAGCACGTCTGGGTATTTTTTTGCCATCCAGGCCGGATGGGCAGCAGTGCTTGTTGCAAGGCATATATAGACACCGTTTTCATGTAAACGATTAATCAGTTGGTCGAGTTCTTCAAAACGGTAAGTAACTTCATCAGGCTGAATCAGTGCCCATGAAAATACGTTGATTGTGGCAATATCAATGCCTGCCAATTGGAACATGCGCAGGTCTTCAAGGTGGGTTTCGTGATCCCACTGTTCCGGGTTGTAATCGCCCCCGTAGAACATTTTGGGCAGTTTGTTACTAATCAATGTGTTCACCTCTTGTATAAGAATAATCCTATACTATATGATACATATGACTTTTAAAATATAATAAAAGTAATGACTCATATAAGAATATGGAAGTTTATTTCAGCTTACACCCAAGGAGGCATCCCATGTTTATCTCCCCCCGACATCAACGATATTTCATGACATCACGTGATCAGCCGTTGCCCCTTTATATTGAGAGCCTAGGTTATAACGGCAATCAGGAGAAGGTGTCCAGACCTGTGGGGTATCCCTGTTACCATTGGCTTCAGACAGTAAAGGGAGCCGGAGAATTCAAGTTTGCCGGGTCCACGGTCGTACTGGGGGAAGCATCAGGTATTTTGCTGCCGCCAAATGAACCGCATGAATATGTGCGCGCCCAAGGAGAGTGGGAGACATTCTATATTACATTTGGCGGTTCCCAGTGTCCGGCAATCTTGGAGTCACTTAGTCTGGGTGAAGCAGCGTTGCATCAGTGGGAGCAGAGCAGTCCGTTCAATGATTACGGCCAGGAAGTGCTGGATTCGATCAGAAGTGATCAGGATTTGTCGGGACTCGAGGCGTCAGCGGATATATATCGATTTCTGATTTTGCTCAAAAAACATGGCATGACCGGCAATCGCTCATCGATCTCTCATGCCGTGGAGAGACTCGCTCCGCTCATTGCATTCATGGAACAGCATTATGCGAATCCTGAGATTGGTCTCGAACATATGGCTGACGTCACGGGGATCTCATCCAGACATTTGAACACCTTGTTCAAGCAGTCCTTTGGCATGACAGCCTACAGTTATTTCATTTTGCTGCGCATTCGCAAAGCCAAGGAAATCATGACAGGGGATACCGCCCTGACGATTAGGGAGACTGCGATTAGGGTAGGGTTTCGAGATGCTAGCCATTTTGTAGCAACTTTTCGCAGGATTGAGGGGGTGACTCCTGAACAGTTCCGTAATTTGTACTAACATGTACCCAAATGATCAAAAAGTGATGCCAGGAAGGTATTGATGCGTTAGGGTCATTACCGTTATGATGGTATCGATTCCTGAGATTCGAAAACGTTTAAACGGACCCATGGTTCCGTTCTACTTGGAGAGGATGATTGAAGATGACAACAACTATACCCTTATGGGATCATGCTGCACCTTATGCAGCCCAGGGTCATGAAGACGAGATGCCACATTTGATTCCATTTATTCAGCCCGGTTCCGAGAGCGCTGTCATTGTATGTCCAGGGGGCGGTTATGGATTTTTGGCTGATCATGAAGGTGCTCCAATAGCGGAATTGTTGAACCGTGCAGGTATAAGTGCATTTGTCCTGAATTATCGGGTGGCGCCTCACCAGCATCCTGCACCGATAACAGATGGTCAGCGTGCCATACGTTATGTTCGTGCTCATGCTGAGCAGTATGGCATCAACCCTGCTAAGATTGCAGTACTTGGTTTCTCCGCAGGCGGACATCTCACAGCAACACTGGGAACGCTGTATGACGAGGGACAACCGGATCATGAGGACCTCATCGAACGCCAGAGTTCACGCCCGGACCGAGTTATTCTCTGTTATCCGGTCATTACGATGGAGTCCTATGGACATGCCGGTTCCCGTGAGAATTTGCTTGGGTCGGACGCCTCTGCCGAGCAGATCAAGGCTTTCAGTGCGGAGCAGCAGGTAAGAGCGGATGCTCCTGAAGCGTTCATCTGGCATACCAGCGATGACCAGGCAGTACCTGTAGAGAATAGCTTGCGTTACGCACTTGCATTGGGTGCGCATGGCATCCCCTATGACTTGCACGTTTTTGAGAAAGGGTCACATGGACTTGGATTGGCTGAGGACAACCACGCGGTTCGGGTATGGTCAGATCTGTGTCTCACATGGCTCAAGAATCAAGGCTGGTAATCACTGATTGGATAACAACTTAACGGTCTGATTAATCAATTATTCTTATATTAGCGCCTTGGAGCGAAGGAGAAAAGAACGATGAAATTGCAAAAAAATGACAAGCTTCTGTTTATCGGTGATTCGATTACAGATTGTGGTCGGGAACATCCTGTAGGCGAAGGTAGCTCCGGTCTGGGACATGGTTACGTAGCGCAAGTCTATGCCCTCTTGCGGTCCATCTATCCGGAATTGATGTTGCGTGTCCAAAATGTGGGTAATGGTGGAAATACGATTCGTGATCTGAAGCAGCGCTGGGATCGTGATGTGCTGGACCTTAAACCGGACTGGCTGACGATCATGATTGGCATTAATGATGTATGGCGTCAGTTCGACAACCCATTGTCAACAGACTCACATGTGTTTCTTGAAGAATACGAATCCACATTGCGTGAACTGGTGGCTTCGGTTCGTCCCAACCTGAAAGGTCTGGTACTGATGACACCTTATTATCTTGAGGCCAACCCGGAAGACCCGATGCGGGCAACGATGGATATCTACGGAGAAGCGGTACGCAGGGTAGCGAGTGAGTATGATGCGGTGTATGTGGATACACAGGCTGCATTTGCTCCATTTTGGGATCATTTCTATACGTCTGTGCTGACTTATGACCGGGTACATCCGGATGCAACGGGCCATATGGTATTGTCCAAAGCATTCTTGGATGCCATCGGATTCGAATGGTCAGGCGGCGTCAAATCTGAATAAGGACGTGATGGCATGAGCGACGTAACTGTAGCAGTACAAACCCCGGCATTACTGGGGGAAGGTCCAAGCTGGGATGCGGAGAACAATCGATTGTTGTGGGTAGATATTGAAAGCTTCAAGGTGCATGTGTATGATCCAGCTACAGGGCAGGATCAGGCTTATGATGTCGGTGAACATGTCGGGGCTGTTGTTCCCTATCGTGGTGACGAAGTTGTGGTTGCTTTACGCAGTGGATTCCATACGTATCACTTGCTTACGGGTGAGCTACAGGCTATTGAAGACCCTGAACAAGATAAGGATACGAATCGTTTTAATGATGGAAAATGTGATGAAAAGGGCCGCTTCTGGGCAGGCACGATGAGCATGAATAATGAGAGCAAAGCCGGATCATTGTATTGTTTGGAGCAAGGGCAACCCGTTCGCACAATGGTACAAGGTGTGTCTACATCCAACGGTCTGGGCTGGAGTCCGGATCGGCAGACCATGTATTACATTGATACCCCGACACGTTCTATTGACCGGTTTGATTTTGATCTGACGGCAGGTACGATACAAAATCGGACAAGTATCATTCACATACCGGAGGAATTCGGTTTTCCGGATGGGATGACGGTTGATGGTGAGGGCATGCTGTGGGTTGCACACTGGGGCGGAGGAAGAGTCACTCGTTGGAACCCGCATACATCAGAATTGTTGCAACAGATCGAGGTGCCGGCAGATCAGGTAACATCCTGCTGTTTTGGTGGACCGGATCTCGAAGAGTTATACATTACAACAGCACGTATAGGGATTAAGGAAGAACGTTTGAAAGAGACACCGGATGCGGGCTCACTTTTTGTCATCAGACCGGGCGTTAAAGGGCAGGAGACTCACGCTTATGGTAGCCAGCAATAAACAGGTGCCAATTATGTAGTGAACCTCTGCCTGGTTTGCCAGGAAAGAAACGATTCCATTTTTTTACTCTTATATAAAATGTCGAAAGGTGCTGTTCTAACAGCATCTTTTTTTGTTGTATAAACCAGTTTAAACACTGAAAATATTTTACAAAAATCGGAATTTCGACAGAGGGGTTTGGAGATTGCCAGCGAATGTTATTTATTGAAAGTATTATCCAGATAACCGCGAATCAAGAACAATTATGTAAGCGCTTAACAATATGACTGGAAGGGGGTGAGGCTTCTTGTATCAAGGGATGCATTGATTCGTCTGGCACGCCATCATCAGCACGATGAGACAGCGGGGATAGACCGAAATGCAGTAACGAAGTAGAAGAGGAGGATAAGTTGATATGAGAACGTTTATGGGGAAATTGCGAATGATGAGCCTGACGGTTGCTGTAGTAACCGCCTCACTGGGAGGACTTGCTGGAACAACAGCGGCGGCACCAAGTGAAGCCTATGAGTGGAAAAATGTGGTGACGGGTGCAGGAGGCGGGTTTGTACCGGGCATTATTTTCAACGAGTCGGAAAAGGATCTGATCTATGCCCGTACAGATATCGGGGGAGCCTATCGCTGGAATGCGGCAGACGAGAGGTGGATACCCTTAACGGATTTTGTCGGCTGGGATGACTGGAACAAGAATGGTGTGGACGCACTGGCTACGGACCCGGTTGATCCCGATCGGGTGTATATGGCAGTTGGGACGTATACGAATTCGTGGGACCAAAATAATGGCTCCATCTTGCGCTCTACGGACCGGGGAGATACATGGCAAACCACAACACTTCCGTTCAAAGTGGGCGGCAACATGCCGGGACGTTCAATGGGAGAACGCCTGACCGTGGACCCAAATGATAACAGTATTCTGTATTTCGGTGCACGAAGTGGTCATGGGCTATGGAAAAGTACCGATTACGGTGTGACCTGGAACGAAGTCACAAGCTTCCCGAATCCGGGAAATTATGTGCAAGATCCTTCGAATGAATATACCAGTGACATCGTGGGTCTGGCATGGATTACATTTGACAAAACAACAGGTTCGGCAGGGCAAGCAACCCAGACAATCTATGTGGGTGTTGCGGATAAAGATCAAAGCGTATATCGCAGCACAAATGGCGGCCTGACCTGGTCAGCTGTTGCTGGTCAACCTACAGGTTATATTCCGCATCATGGTGTGTTTGATTCAGACGGAAGCCTCTATATTACGTACAGCGATGGTGTTGGACCCTATGATGGGGCAAAAGGTGACGTGTGGAAACTGAATACGTCTACAGGTGTCTGGACCAACATCAGCCCTGTTCCAAGCAGTAGCACGGATAATTATTTTGGATATGGCGGATTGGCTGTTGATGCACAGAATCCCGGTACATTGATGGTTGCGACATTAAATTCCTGGTGGCCGGATGCCACCTTGTTCCGGAGTACAGATGGCGGAGCGACATGGACACGCATATGGGAATTTGAAGGATATCCGAACCGGAAGTTACGTTATACACAGGATATTTCGGCAGCGCCATGGCTCACATTTGGCACCAATCCTGCCCCACCCGAAACAACCCCAAAACTGGGCTGGATGATCGGTGATCTGGAGATTGATCCGTTTGATTCGGATCGCATGATGTATGGAACGGGTGCTACGATCTATGGAACGAAGAACCTGACAGACTGGGATGATGATGAAAAAATCAATATTTCAGTGATGGCGAAGGGGGTTGAGGAGATTGCCGTGCTGGATCTGGTCAGCCCGCCAAGTGGTGCACATTTGATAAGCGGATTGGGAGATGTCTCCGGATTCCGTCATAACAATCTGGACCAGGCTCCAGCTACCATATTTACGAGCCCGAACTATCCTTCCACAGAAAGTCTGGATTTTGCAGAGTTAAGTCCAAATACGATGGTTCGCGTAGGTAAAGCAGATTATGCTGCTGATCCCAATGCAAAATCCATTGGTTTGTCCAGTGACGGAGGTACTACGTGGTATAAGGCCAATGCAGAACCTGCCGGCACAACCGGAGGAGGGACCGTAGCCATCTCTGCGAATGGTAACCGACTCGTATGGAGCACATCAGATAAAGGCGTACATTATTCGACTGGCGGCAATTCATGGACGGCAAGTACGGGCATACCTGCACAGGCAAAAGTGATTTCGGATCGTGTCAATCCAAACAAATTTTATGGATTTGCAGCGGGTAAAATCTATGTGAGTGTGAATGGTGGTGCTACTTTCACGGCATCATCTGCGACCGGACTTCCAATGGAAGGAAATGCCGATCTGGATGCCGTTCCAGGTGTTGAAGGCGAACTCTGGTTTGCAGGTGGTAGTGAGGAAGAAGGTCCTTACGGATTATGGCATTCCACGGATTCAGGAGCGACATTCACGAAGCTTGCCAATGTAGAGGAAGCAGACAGTATCGGATTTGGTAAAGCGGCCCCTGGGCAGAGCGTTGTTGCGTTATACACGGTTGCACAGATCGATGGAACACGTGGATTCTTCCGCTCCGATGACGGTGGTGCCAATTGGGTTCGTATCAATGATGATCAGCATCAGTATGCTCGTGTAACCACAATTACGGGTGATCCGCGTTTGTATGGAAGAGTATATCTCGGAACAAATGGCCGCGGAATTTTGTATGCTGACCGTGTTGGAGGTAACAATGGAGGAGGAGACGGCGGGGGTACACCAGTGACCAACTCTGCGATTACACCGGTTACAGCCGAATTTGATCGCAAAGCAGGCAATCAGATTAATATTCCAGTCACGTTAACACTTAACGGGAATACACTTGCATCCATTCGCAACGGGAATGCAACGCTGGTTTCAGGTACAGATTACACGTTGACAGGCAATGAGGTCGTATTAAGTAAAAACTACTTGGCTTCACTGCCCAATGGCGCAGCGACGCTAACCTTTCAATTCAGCGCAGGTGCTCCTGCGACCTTGAATCTGCTCATTAAAGACACGACAGCTGCACCTGTTGGAACCATACGCATTGAGATGTTTAACAGCAACACTTCAGAGACGGGCAGCTCGATTAGTCCCAAATTCAAACTGACAAACACAGGTACTACAGCCTTGAATCTGTCTGATGTGAAAATCAGATACTATTACACGATAAACGGTGAACAGCCTCAGAACTTCTTCGCTGACTGGGCGACTGCTGGCAGTACGAATGTAACAGGCACGTTCAGTGCACTCAATCCGGTTCGGACAGGTGCTGACCACGTGCTTGAGATTGGATTCACAGCTTCCGCTGGAACTCTGAATGCAGGACAAAGCACAGAAATCCATACGCGCATCTCCAAGAACAATTGGACCAACTATACGCAAACGGATGATTATTCTTTTGCAGGTAGCCAGACTTCCTATACGGACTGGTTCAAAGTCACTGGTTATATCGCGGGAAGTCTCCAATGGGGAATTGAACCATAAGTGAGTGATTTAACGAAATAAAGGATTGAAATAAGGGTCCTGATTCGCCAGATGATCAAATGGCGAGTCGGGGCTTCTTATTTTGTCGAAATATAGTGTAAACTATAGATAGTTACCATTGCTTAAAGGATCGTTTTAGGATATAAAAAGATGTACAATTAATTTAGAATTAATGTAACCGCTAACACTGGAAAGTGTTTATAACCGATATATAATAGTTGGTATAGCCTGTACAGATATAGAGGAAAGATTAGACAAGGGGGTCGCGATCATGAACCGGTTGTGCAAGGTGCTGATTGTTGACGATGAGTTTCTGGTAAGACAGGGCATAAAGCACCATATGAACTGGGAAGCGGAAGGATTTATCATTGTGGGTGAAGCTTCCAACGGTGAAGAAGGATTACAGCAGGTGAACCTGTTAAAACCGGATATTGTGATCACCGACATTGTCATGCCTGTCATGGATGGGGAAACGTTTGTCCGTACACTAAAAGCCAGTAATCCGCAGATTGAAGTTATTGTACTTAGCAGCTTCAGTGAATTCGAGTATGTACGTTCAACGCTTCAGCACGGGGCAGCCGATTATATACTGAAACCCAAGCTGGATACGAATGAATTATTGCAAGTCCTTCAACGCACAGCGGGTAAAATTCCGGAATTACAGTTCGAGCCGTCGCACGATGGCTGGAGACTTGGGCAACTGATGGAGAAGATGCTGTCCGGATTTACACTGGATGAAGATAGCGAAATGCCGATCATTCGAGATACCTTTCCGTATGAATCCTTTCGCTTGCTTGTGTATAAACCCGTGGGTGCTGGAGGGAATCCACTGAAGATGGATCAGGAGCAGATTGAGTCCAAGCTCCGCTGTGATCTGCCTGAAGTAGAATGTGCAATGGTTCCCGCAGAGGGTACATTACCTGTGATGCTTCTTAATGTCGATCCTGCGAGAGATGAATGGATGCTTGAACGGATCAGACAGTTGGCCAGTGAAAATGCAACAGGAGAAGACAGTCCTGGTTGGGTGCTTAGTGAAAGCTTTACTTCATTTGAACAGATGGGTGTTGTTTACCGGGAACGCCTGATTAAGCTGATTGAATATCGTTTCTATTATAAGGATCGACCAATTCTGGTGTATGGTGAACTGCCTCCAATGCATTCCGCAGGTTACCAGTTTAATGTGAATATGTTTTTGCAGCATGTGAAGCGTAACCGGGTCGAAGCGGCAAGGGAGTATTTACAGGATCATGCAAAAACACTTGGACGGGATTATATTGCCGATGTTTTTGAAATCAAATCATTTCTCGGTAACTTGATATTTAACGTGACCATTACCCTCGCGGATATGGATGTCCAGTCTGCCGGGCTGGAAGAGAGCAAATATACTTATTTTAAAAATGTGGACGGCGCTTCGAGTCTGGACGAAGTCATGACCGTGCTTGATCAATTCATGACGGAAGTTCAGGAGTGCACCGTTGGTGCGGGTGGAAAACGAAGTGATCCCAACATGAAGATGTTGCTGGATTACATGCATGAGCACTTTGATCAGCCGCTCGGGCTTGCTGAAGTAGCCAAGCACTTTCATTTTAATCCATCGTATTTATCCAGTTATTTCTCATCTCACAAAAAAGAAGGATTTAATGAATACTTGAATAAAATTCGGATTGAAAAAGCCGAGGAACTGCTCCGATCCGATGATGTAACGATCTCTGAGATTAGCAGTATGGTAGGTTATTCCGATCATAGTTACTTTTGCAAAGTGTTCAAAAAATTCACCGGATTATCACCAAGCCGATACCGGCGCAAATTCTGGGCATAAAGTCAGAAGGATAAGATCATGAAGAAATGGATGAACCAATTATCTCGTCTCGGATTGTTTCCTAAGTTGTTTCTGGTTATGGTGGTCAGTATTGTCCTCGTTTCTGTACTCATCTTATGGACGACCATTCACATGTCAACCAATCTGTTTACTGAGACGTTCAGTATCACAAACTCCAAGGTGCTTAATCAGATCAAAACAAATTTTGAATCCTTTAATGAGGCCATTGCTGCCGTATCGAATAATGTGACGCAGAGTGGATCGATCCGAGGATTCCTGTCCGAAGGAGATGCCGATTCCCTCACGATGGCCAAATCCTTCTATAATATGAGGGAAACGATGGATCGAATTCAATCCATCACAGAATCCTACGAAGTTGGGATAACAATTATCGGGATTAATGGACGGAGCTATTCCACGAATCGTGCTCACCTTCAGTTGTCCGTGGATGAATTGAAGCAGGAGCCAATTACGATGGAAGCCGCTGAGACGCCGAGTCGTCTTATCTTTGATGTTTACCAAAACGAGGCAACGCTCGGGAGTCAGCAGATGATCTCTGCGACGAAAGCGTTGACGGACCGAACACGCAGCCGGATATACGGTACGCTCTATGTCACGATGAGAGAAGACATATTCCGGCAATTTTACAGCAGCTTTACAAGTCGTGGCAATGATGTGGTCATTATGAATGAAAAAGGTGAGATTGTATCATCGAATCGTGAAGACTGGATCGGAACAACTCAGCTGGATTTGCTATCGTATGCCCGGGATATGAACAACAACTCTCCGAGAAGTATTAATGCTCGTGTGATGGATCAGGATAGCGTTGTGTTATCCGAGTATTTACCGTTCTATCGGTTTTATATTGTCAATGTAGTGGATAAGGATCTGGCGATGGGTCAACTTATCGACATGAAGACGGTTGCCCTGATCTGTGCAGCTATCGTTGTGGGGGCACTCATCCTTGTGTTTCTCATCACCAGCCAGATTACCAAGTCACTGCGCAGACTTGTGAAGCAGATGTCCAACATTACAAAAAGTGATCTGGACAACTATATTCCGGTGAGCGGAAGCTACGAGAGCAGGCAGCTTGGTCATGCTTACAATTACATGCTTGATGAACTGCATGATTATGTGGATCAGTTAGTACAGACACAACATGAACAACGGAACGCAGAGCTTGCGGCATTACAGAGTCAGATTAATCCTCACTTCTTGTACAATACACTTGCATCTGTCAAAGTTCTGGTGCAACAAGGCAACAAAGACAGGGCTGCGGAGACCATTAATGCATTAATTGGATTGTTGCAAAATACGATTAGTGATGTGAGTCAGACGGTTACCGTGGAACAAGAAGTCGAGAATTTGAAAAATTATGTCTTCATTAATCACGTCAGATATGGTGGCCGGATTAAAGCAGCTTTCTACGTGGCTCCGGATTGTACACACTATCATGTACCCAAACTGGTGATCCAGCCGTTTATCGAGAATGCATTTTTCCATGGATTCATCAAGAAAGAAACGGGTACGATTCATGTCATGGTTTCCAGAGCGGGAGAATCGCTCATCTGTGAGATTATGGACAATGGGGATGGAATTGAAGGGCTTGTCATGGGAGAAACGTTGCCCAATCCAAAGAACAATCGTCAACTATTCAGTGGGATCGGTATTCGCAATGTACATGACCGTATTGAGTTATTATATGGTTCACCTTATGGTGTCACCATTATGAGTACGGTTGGGGAAGGAACGAGAGTCACCGTTACACTACCTTTAATCACGAGTTGAATCGAAACCCGATTCCATTGAATACACTTATAATCGAGATCCCTCGCTTCTGTTATATACAGAGTCGGGGGATTTTACGTGTCAGAGGTAAAGCGGGTGAAATCATCTTTGTACTATTTCAAGATCAAGAAATTACAAAATCAAAAGAAATTACAAAAAACCAAATTTAATGCAAACGGTTTCTGTAAAGGTTTTCATTGTGGCAATAAGATGACAAATCCGTACAAAATTATTACTAACGAATGGAGATATGGGAATGATAAGATGAATACATCGAAAGCAACCGCTTTCAGAAAACGCAAACAAATTACACACAAAGAGGTCGAAGGGGAGTTGAATGTTTTGAAAAAAATGTGGGTATTGATGCTCGTTACAGTACTGCTGTTGTCCGCATGTTCATCCGGTGGCGGAGGTAAATCCGCTAGTGGTGGTGACGAAAAAACAAACGAAATCACGGTCTGGGCTTGGGACAAAGCTTTTAACGTAGCTGCAATGGAAACAGCAAAAGAAGCATATCAAAAAGCAAATCCTGATGTGAAAATTAACATCATTGAATACGCTCAAGCTGATATCATTCAGAAACTGAACACAGGTCTTAACTCCGGAACTGCCAGTGGTCTTCCAAACGTAGTTCTGATTGAAGACTATCGTTCACAAAGCTTCCTGAATGCATATCCTGATGCGTTCAAAGATCTGTCTTCCAGTATCACGGCTTCCGATTTTGCAGATTACAAACTCGGACCAACAGCGTTTGATGGCAAACAATACGGAGTACCATTTGACTCCGGCGTTGCTGGTTTGTACTACAGAACAGATCTGCTGGAGCAAGCGGGCTACAAAGCAGCTGACCTGCAAGACATCACTTGGGATGACTACATCCAAATTGGTAAAGACGTAAAAGCTAAAACAGGTAAAGAGCTTCTTTCTCTTGACCCGAATGACCTTGGTTTGATTCGTATGATGATCCAAACTGCAGGTAAATGGTATTCCGCAGAAGATGGTAAAACACCTGACATTGCTAATAATGCTGCTCTGAAAGAAGCGTTTATTACTTACAAAGCAATGATGGATGCGAACATTGTTAAATTGCACTCTGACTGGAGTCAATTCGTTGCCAACGCAAATAACGGTAGCGTAGCAACAATTCCTACAGGTAACTGGTTCTCACCATCTGTACGTCAAGAAGCTTCCCAATCCGGTAAATGGGCTGTAGCTCCAATACCGAAAATGGCTGGTCAAGCAAACTCTGTTCACGCATCCAACTTGGGTGGTAGCTCTTGGTATGTTATGAACAACGTTCCTGGTGCAGATCAAGCAGCTGATTTTGTAGCAAAAACATTTGGTTCTGACAAACAATTGTATCAAGATCTGTTGAACAACATCGGCGCAATTGGTACGTACAAACCAGCAGTTGATGGTGACGCGTATGCCAAAGCAGACGAGTACTTCGGCGGACAAAAAATCTTCACAGACTTTGCAAATTGGACGAAAGAAATTCCAAGCGTAAACTATGGTATCAACACATATGCCATTGAAGATATTCTCGTTGTAGAAATGCAAGCATTCCTGAACGGTAAATCAATCGATGACGTTCTGGCTGATGCACAAAAACAAGCTGAAGCACAATTAAACTAAGATACCCAAGGTAACTTATAGAACCCTAGGAAACATCGGAGCCGTCTCCCACGTCCGGCGCAAGTCGAACCGGATATGGCGAGAGGCTCCGTGGGTTCTACCCATGTTCCATGGAGAGAGAGGAGCCATACTGTGAAAGCCATGAATACAGGAGACAGTCTCCAAAAGAAAAATAATTTGACTGGATGGGCTTTTGTTTTGCTGGCTGTTGTCGGGATTGTTGCATTTTACTTCTACCCGATGATTCAAGCGCTGCTCTTATCGTTCAAGTCTGGTGTAGGAGCCAATCTTGAATTTTCGGGCCTTTCTAACTACAAAAGATTGTTAGTTGATACAACATTCCGTACAGCATTATCGAATACTTTTATCTACTTGATTATTCAAGTGCCTGTAATGATTATTCTTGGTTTGTTTATTTCCGTATTGCTGAATGACAGCACACTACGTTTCCGGAGCTTCTTCCGTACAGCGATTTTCTTGCCTTGTGTAACTTCATTGGTAGCGTACTCTGTTGTATTCAAATATTTGTTCGCACCAGATGGAATGGTGAATCAATTCCTGATGGGCTTGCACATTATTGGCGATCCAATTCAATGGATCACAGACCCGTTCTGGGCTAAAATTACGATCATAATCGCCGTTACTTGGCGTTGGACAGGATATAACATGATTTTCTATCTGTCATCCCTGCAAAACATCGATCAATCGATCTATGAAGCTGCAAGAATTGACGGAGCGAATGCTTTTACACAATTCTTCAAAATCACTGTACCTTTGCTTAAACCGATTATCCTCTTCACGTCCATCACATCAACGATTGGTACATTGCAAATCTTCGATGAGATCATGAATATTACCAAAGGTGGTCCAGGTAATGCGACCATGTCGATTTCACAATACATCTACAACCTTTCGTTCAAATATTCACCGGACTTCGGTTATGCAGCAACAGTGTCGTATTCCATCGTAATCTTGATTATTGTATTGTCCATCATCCAGTTTAAAGTGGCAGGTGATAATAAAAATGGCTAAAGCTAAAGCAAAACGGATTTTCACGTATGTGTTCCTATCCATCGTCGCCTTTGTATCCATTTTCCCTTTCTTCTGGATGCTGGTCAGTTCAACGAATGCATCTGTCGATGTAACGAAAGGCAGATTGTTACCGGGTTCAGCTTTCATTGATAACTTCAACAAACTGATCGATTCGACAAATCTGGTACAGGCTCTCGGAAACTCGGCGATTATCTCTGTGGTCTCCACTCTCTTGGCACTGTTTATTGGTTCCATGGCAGGTTATGGTTTCGAGGTATATCGCACGAAGTCTCGTGACATTGTGTTTAATATCCTGTTGTTATCCATGATGATCCCGTTTGCAGCGATCATGGTACCACTGTATCGTATGTTTGCAACAATCTCTGGAGTTGCACCGGTTATCGGTATTAACACGATGGCAGCAGTGATCTTGCCAACCATCGCAACAGCGTTCCTGATCTTTTTCTTCCGTCAGAACACCAAAATGTTCCCGAAAGATTTGCTGGAAGCTGGACGTATTGATGGTTTGAGTGAACTCGGCATCTTCTTGAAGATCTATATGCCAACCATGAAAACAACATATGCAGCGGCAGCAATCATTACATTCATGAGTAGCTGGAACAACTATCTGTGGCCACTCATTGTATTGCAAACACCTGACCAACAAACGATTCCACTGTTGATCTCAAATCTGGGTGCTGGTTATTCTCCGGATTACGGAGTAATCATGACAGCAATCGTGATTGCAACACTGCCTACAGCAATCGTTTTCTTCATCATGCAGAAACATTTTGTTGCAGGTATGGTAGGTTCCGTGAAGTAATGAAAACAGCATAATCCGTGCAAATGACGGATGCAGGAAAGAAGAGAGGGCGCTGTTATGGCGTACCTCTGTCTTTTTTGTTTATGTAAAGCAAAAGGAAATCCAGCGTAAACCTTGAATAAGTCAAAAAACTATAACGTTTTAAAGGGAGAGAGAGCCGATGAAAGCTACAAAGGCAGATATCAACTGGTTGGGGGACGTAAGTGTATTTGAGGTAAACCGTCTTCATGCCTATTCCGATCACCGTTACTACCAAACAATGGACGAGGCTGTAGGTTCAGGCGCGATGTCCATGCGTTATGATCTGAATGGTACGTGGAAATTCAACTATGCGATTCGTCCAGACAGCCGTTCTGAGTTTTTCTATACATCCGATTTTTCCAGTGAAGGCTGGGATGATATTGAAGTTCCGGGGCATATCCAGCTACAGGGATACGGACAGATTCAATATGTTAATACACAATATCCATGGGATGGTCTGAACGAAATTCGTCCGCCGGCATTACCACAGGATAAAAATCCGGTTGGAAGTTACATTCGCACATTCCACCTGCCGACAGGTTGGGAGTCGAATCCGGTATATATTTCTTTTCAAGGTGTAGAGTCTGCATTCTATGTATGGCTTAATGGACAATTTGTAGGATACGGGGAAGACAGCTTCACGCCATCTGATTTTGACCTGACGCCATTCCTTCAGGATGGAGAGAACAAACTCGCAGTTGAGGTGTATCAACGCAGCACAGGCAGCTGGCTGGAAGATCAGGATTTCTGGCGTTTCTCCGGTATTTTCAGAGATGTGTATCTGTATACCGTCCCAACTGCACACGTTCGTGATGTTCATGTTCGCACAGATCTGGACAAGTCCTATACCAACGGTACATTGCAACTAGATTTGAAACTGGAAGGAAAAGCGGTTGCTGGAGCGCGAGTAGAGGCTGAACTTCGTGATCGTGAAGGCAATACCGTTAAAACGTTTGAATCCAAAGTTAACGATGGACAAGTAAGTCTTCGTGAAGATATCGGTACAGTGAACCTGTGGAGCGCAGAGATTCCATACTTGTACCGTCTCTATATTCGTGTATATGATGCTGCGGGTGCACTGGTTGAGGTTGTTCCTCAAGCTGTTGGTTTCCGTACATTTGAAATGATTGATAAAGTGATGCACATCAACGGTAAACGTATCGTATTCAAAGGTGTGAATCGTCATGAGTTCAACCCGCGTCGTGGACGTGCGGTTACGAAGGAAGACATGCTGTGGGATGTTCGTACCATCAAACAGAACAACATGAATGCCGTACGTACGTCACACTATCCAAACCAAAGTCTTTGGTATGAGTTGTGTGATGAATACGGACTTTATGTTATTGACGAGATGAACCTGGAGACACACGGATCTTGGCAGAAACTTGGTGCCGTTGAGCCTTCATGGGTTATTCCAGGTGACAAACCGGAATGGCATGATATCGTTATGGACCGCGCTGTATCCATGGTGGAGCGTGACAAAAACCATCCGTCCATTCTGATCTGGTCTTGTGGTAATGAATCACATGGTGGTGAAGTCATCTACAAAGTATCCCAATACTTCAAATCGGCTGATCCAACACGTCTGGTACATTACGAAGGTGTATTCCATGATCGCCGTTTCGATGAAACAAGTGATATGGAGACTCGCATGTATGCCAAACCGGCGGACATTGAGGAATTCCTGAATGCAAACCCAACCAAGCCGTATATCAGCTGTGAGTACATGCATGCCATGGGTAACTCTATTGGCGGTATGCACAAATATACGGAGTTGGAAGACAAATATCCGATGTATCAAGGTGGATTCATCTGGGATTACATCGACCAATCCATTTATAAAAAAGATCGTTACGGCAAAGAATTCCTCGCTTATGGCGGAGATTTTGGTGATCGTCCATCAGACTATTCGTTCTGTGGCAACGGTATTGTCCATGCTGACCGTAAAGTAACTGCGAAAATGCAGGAGGTTAAATTCCTTTACCAGAACATCAAGCTGTTCCCGGATCGTGAAGGCGTTAAAATTGTGAACGGTAATCTGTTCGCAGATACATCTGCGCTGGAACTGGTATACAGCCTGGAGCACGAGGGACATGAAGTGCTTCGTGGAACACTGGAAGTGAACGTGGATGCCCAAAGCGAGACGGTAGTAAAACTTCCGCTTGGTGCAGAAGCTCTGGCGGGCGGCGAGTACGCTGTGAACACTGCACTTGTGTTGAAAGCTGCTACAACGTGGGCTGACAAAGGCGAAGAAGTGGCATTTGGACAGTTTATTTTCACACAGGATCAGGTCAATGATGCAGTTGAAGTCGACTTGAATCTTGTAAGTGATGTACAAGTTATCGAAGGTGACGTTAACATCGGTGTTCGTGCTGGCAAGACACACGCGCTATTCTCCAAACAGTTTGGGACACTGGTTTCCCTGAAATTGTCCGGTCGTGAGACGATTGCTGTACCACCTGCACCGCTCTTCTGGCGTGCAATGACGGATAATGACAAAGGTATGGCGATGGGCTTCGAACTGGGTGCCTGGTATGCAGCGAGTCTGATGCCACGTTCTGTAGAGTGGAAAGCGGAACAGAAACCGGATCAATACCGGATCGAGTTCACGTACAAGCTCAACATTTCGGAGGATGTACAAGTGAAAGTGGTATATACCGTTCATGCAGATGGAAGCGTGCGTGTGCATAATGCGTACAAAGGTACAGCTGGATTGCCGAACTTGCCAATTCATGCATTGTCCTTCAGAACATCACCTGACTTCGAAAACGTGGAATGGCTTGCGATGGGACCCGAAGAAAATTATGCAGACCGCGCATTTGGCGCACGTCTGGGTATCCATGGCAGCAAGGTAGCTGATACTATGGCTCCGTATCTGGTACCACAGGAATCAGGCAACCGTACGGGCGTACGTTGGGCCAAATTGACAGACAACGCGGGACGTGGCTTCAAAATTGAAGCATCCGGAACTCCAGTCGAGTTGAATGTCTCACCATATACGGCATTTGAGCTGGAGAACGCACAACATGCGTACGAATTGCCTCCTGTACACTATACGGTCGTGACTGTAGCGGGTAAACAAATGGGTGTTGGCGGTGATGACAGCTGGGGTGCACCGGTTCATCCGGAATACCTGATCCCTTCAGACGGCGAACTGACATTTGAATTTGTCATTCGAGCACTGTAAGTAAAAGGATCGTACAGAATAAAGAATGTATTCTATAAAGAACAGAGGTCTTCGCTATCGGAGGCCTCTGTTTTGTTATGTCAACGAACAGCTTGAGAAGCATTGTATGAAACCGTTCTCTCTCCAACCTCGTAATGTACGAGACAGGAAACATAAGAGGGGGGTTCAAGATGAGTAAAAAAGCAAAGACTGGTATATGGGTGACGGTGTTGGTCTTCTTGGGCATCATAGTTGGATGTTTCATATGGTATTTCAATACCGCTTCAGGTGAACGTGCACTCAAAACAATGAGGTCCAATAACTCGGGTGGCCTGGAGAGGGTTGTTAAAGTGTACAGCAATAATGGTGAATTGATTCAGACCTATGATGGCAAAATTGACGTGGAAGATACGGAATACGGGAATAAAGTATTATTTGATCTCAATGGGAAACGTGTTGTGATCTATAATGCAACGATTGTTGTTGAAGAGAAGTAAGCGTAATTTGCCAGTCTTGACGAAGCGCTGGTTTGGAATTTGTAATGACACCTTATCTCTTATATGGTAAAATTAAGGAAATGATATAAGGGTCGGGTGAGATTTTTATGGTGGATATGTACCTCATAATCCTAGTTGATATCTTGGGAATGATCCTGTTCTATAGCTTGATCGCTTATTTCTTGATTCGTTTCATTTCGAAAAAAGCTTTCAAGCTGACGTTAACCAAATATGAAATGATGGAGATTATGACTTGGCTCGCCGTGCTGTTTATTACCTTCATGATGATTAAGAATGGTTCAATAAATCTTCTCTTGCCGGTTGTTGCACTCATCATTCCATTGATCAATTTACGACTTTCCAATCGAAAACATCGAGAGCTGAACTCGTAAGGTCTTGCTACGTTGGGGTAAGGCACAAGAAGGATGAACATAGGAAAGGTTGACGGAGGTTACATCACTAATCAACCTTTTCTAGTTGTATGATTATGAATGGTGAAAATGAACGGGAGGATTTCAATAATGATCTTCGGAAAATCAACGGATACTTCAGGTGTAACGCAGGTTGCCAATCTTTCGGATGAGTTGCAGTCTGTTTTTGATCAAGCAGAAAGCAAATATCAAGTAGTTGATATTGAACTATTCTTTGTCTTCAGGTGCCTTCCTGAGGAATACGAGAGAAGGTCCACGGTCAGGCATGTGAAGAAGGAGAATGTCATCTATTTTGATCTGGTGGTCAGCGAGGATCGGTATAAGACATTAAGCAAAAGCAAACAACGGTATGTCTTAAGCCATGAGTTTTATGCTTTTTTAAGTGAAAAGATCCAGAAATACAAGATTGAACATTTAAAAGTGATTGAGTTTATCGCAGATATGGGCATGTGGCTGAGGGAGATCGGATGGTTGCAGACCGAAGAGCAAGCCGACATAAGTGAATTTGAAGAAAAGTATAACTAGCAAAATAAATGAAAACATAAACAACAAAAAGAAGCCCTCTTTCGAGAGCTTCTTTTTCATGGGAGAGGAGAAACCGGACGAAGAGCTTATGGGGAAACGTAAGTCTTCTCCGCGGTTGTCTACGACACTTGTGATGTCGATAATTATAGAATCGCCCGATTGTTTCCTTTTTATACATATGCGTCAACAATTCGTCAACAATTTTCCAAGGGAAATGAAGACCGCACATTTTTCAAACTGAACCCGAGTGTGGTACGATAGTCGTATCAATAAACTTACATAGAGAAAAGGTGACTCGTCAAGTGAGAGTGGTATCTGGGAGTGCAAAAGGCAGGCCGCTGAAGGCTGTTCCTGGCACGGGTACGCGGCCGACCACCGACAAGGTGAAGGAAGCGTTATTTAGCATGGTTGGTCCTTATTTTGAGGGCGGCACAGCATTGGATCTGTTTGCAGGCAGTGGAGGTCTCGGTATTGAGGCGCTGAGCCGCGGCATGGACAAGGCTGTTTTTGTTGATTTGGAATCGAAAAGTATTGAAGTTATCCGCATGAATCTGAAGGCGACCAAGCTGGAAGACCAGGCGGCCGTATATCGTAATGATGCAGGTCGGGCATTGAAGGCACTCGCCAAACGAGGCACAACATTTGATCTGGTGTTTCTCGACCCGCCATATCGCATGAAGAACGGGCACGAGTTGATGTTAACCATGCACGAACTGGAACTTCTGGAACCCGAAGCAACCATCGTGCTTGAATATGAATCCAAACATGATTACCCTGAGCAATTCGGCCCGTTTGAACAAACGCGCAAGGCTTTGTATGGGGAGACGGCAGTATCCATCTATTATTATGCGCCAGAAGCAGTTGAAGATGGAGAATCCATTACACCGGAAGAGGAGGCTCCTCATGACTGAAATGATACATCGACAGGAACGGATCGCCGTATATCCTGGAAGTTTTGATCCCGTAACGATGGGGCATCTGGATATTATCGCCAGAGCGTCGAAGCAATTTGATCGCGTCATTGTGGCTGTGTTGAACAATATGAGCAAAAATCCGCTGTTTACGGTGGAGGAACGCAAGGAACTGATTACGGAAGTAACCCGCCATCTACCGAATGTCGAAGTGGACAGTTTCCGCGATCTGACAGCCAATTACGTCCGGCAAAAGGAAGCTCAGGTCATCGTTCGTGGTATACGCTCGGTAACTGATTTTGAATACGAGTTGCAATTGGCGTCGACCAATAGCAAGTTGAACCCGGATGCGGAAACCATATTTATGATGACAAATCCGAAGTATTCCTATTTAAGTTCCAGCATCGTCAAAGAAATCGCTCATTATCATGGAGATGTTACAGATCTTGTCTCACCTGAAGTGGAAGCTGCGCTCCGTCAGAAAATCAGCGAGAAAACCGGCGGTTAAACCAGAAGGTAAGACCTGATAGACTAATCATGACTGCAAGAAGTAACGCAAGTCCCATGCATGCAGCAGGGAAGATGCTCCAAATGGTGTTGATCGTGTATGTGTTACCTGGACTATGTATGAGTAGCCAACCAAATGGTGTCGAGAGGTCTTGCTCTGCATTCGTCTGTAATGTGGTCCAGACTTCTGTGCTATAACGGCTGAACGGCATCCATAGGAACAGACTGATGAAAAAGGCGATTAATCCATGAGTCAGACGAACTCCGGCAAAGTACAACATCGATTTGCTGCCCGGACCAGTTGTTTTCAAGACAGCAGAGACTTGCAGATGGGAGCATAAACCACCCCATCCCAGAACGGCTGCAAGTAGAGACATGAGCAGCATGGGTGTTAATGAAGTCTGGCTCAAATGATAGGTGCCGAGGTGAAGCTCGAAGAAGGCTGGCCACAGCGCAGCAGAGGACCCAGGAGTTAGATAAAGGGAGACCAACCGGATAAATACGGCAAAACCGATCATGTATCCCCCAGTCATCATTAAGGTCTGCACAGCTTGGGATACAGTGTCACCTAACAGTTTGCCAAATCCTCTTCCATCACGACTATGGGCTTCTCTGGCTGCAATCATCATATCAGACCATATACTGCGTCGTTTGTTCGTAGCATGGTGGGGGGCAGATGAGCGACTTGTGGAACTTGCAGGACTTGCAGGCTGAGAATCAAGAGAGTTCTTATCTGCTTGTAAGGCTGTCGAGCCAACCCTGTCTTTCTGTTTACCCGGTGCTGGCAGGAGACGTGTGGCAAGAATGGCAGCAATCCAGCCGCTGATCCAGTGGACCACGAGTAGAAAATATCCGGCCGCTGGCTGGTGGAGAAAAGCAGCACCAACGACCAGTATGATCATCATTGGATTGGCAAAATGAGATGCCGCCGCAAGGACAACCGCCTGCTTGGCGGTAATTTGTCTATCCTGAAATAAACGGGATACCGCATCTGCTCCTGCGGGGAATCCGCCGCACATGCCAACGGCAATTGCCAGACCTGCGTTGCCTGGGAGTCTAAACCAGCGTTGCATTAACGGTCCGAGCAAGGCGCCGATCGCGTGGGTGAAGCCAAACGCAGTGAGCATTTGGGATAACATGAGGAACGGGAGCATGGCAGGGAAGATGATTTTCCACCATATATCCAGACCTTGAATAGAGGCATCAAACGCTTCTTTGGGGGAAGCAACTACTGCAATGACCAACATTAAAGCGCCGGTACTTAGAATTATCGTTCGTAACGGGCCAGAATCTCTAACCTCGCTCTGTAATGTCATCGTTTCACCTCATATCAGATAACGCCGATTCGGCATCTGAATCGTTATGGACGGCCGAATGACGCCCGAAGGGCGGTTCGGCCTTGACCGGACAGGCTATTGTATACAGCGGCCTATCCGGCCTGTACCATTGTATGCACAAGGACCAGAGTGTTAGACTTGAAAAAAATGATTAAACAAGATGGAATTACGATTGCTGATTAGTGTAGAGTTCAGCTTATATAGAGATACAAAGAACGGAGGCTCATGCGATGAATCGGATTCGGAAATCTGGCGGATTCAGAGCTTCGATCTTTGTGATCGTGGTGGCTCTGGTCGTCTATGTTGCCGTGTACATGCCAACGCCGTATATCATATATATGCCTGGCAGTGCAGATGAAGTAAAACCAATGGTAACCGTTAAGGGTGGAGACCAGGAAGAACGCGGTGTGTTCATGATGACAACTGTGTCGGCAACATATGCCAATGTGTTTTTGCTAGGAACCTCTCTGTTCAATAAAAATGCTCAAGTGGATAAAAAGGAAGACCGACTGCGCGGCAAAAGCGAAGCGGAATACTCTGCCGAACAGGTGTGGTTCATGAGTGACTCACAATCCTCCGCAATGGAGGCTGCATATGAGCAGGCTGGTGTGACTTACTCTATTGTACCTGAACATATCTTTGTATTTGGACTGTCCGAAGATCCAAAACCGGAAGGAGACATTGCTCCGGGAGATATCATTCTGGGAGTGAACGGAACAGCTACGCCGGATAATACGGTGCTTTCTGCCCAGTTAAAAGATAAAAAGGTCGGAGATACGGTTGAAATGCAACTGGAACGTGGAGGAGAGACCATTAGCCGGGACGTGAAACTGATTCAGGTAAAAGACAATAAAACAGGTGAAATCCGCCCGGGACTTGGAGTAATGATTGGTACGGTTCAGAAGGTGAAAGCTGAAGAGCCGGACAAACAGATCTCCTTTACCGACACTCAGGTTGGTGGTCCGTCTGCCGGTTTGATGTTTACGTTGGAGATCTATAACCAGTTAACACCTGGAGATCTGACCAAGGGGCATCGAATTGCGGGTACAGGTACCATTACCAAGGAGGGTGTGGTGGGTGCCATTGGTGGTGTAGTACACAAGATTGTAGCCGCTGATCGAAAAGAAGCGGAGATCTTCTTTGTACCGAAGGATAACTATAAGGAAGCAGCAGCCAAGGCTGAACAGATCGGCACCAAAATGAAACTTGTGCCTGTGAGCACGGTGGATGATGCGCTGGCTTATTTGAAAACTTTGTCCGTGAAATCATAGGTTATAATCGGGCCGGAAGAGATCGAGCCAACGTTGAACCGGATGGATAAAGAACGGATAAAATCGGAAAAATTGATTACAGTGGAAGAAATGTGATCAAGAGATTTGAGAAGATCAACAGACTCACTAGACCCAAAGGGGTAGAGATACCCAAAAGATTTAAGAGAAAAAGATTTAAGAGAACAAGAGAAGTGAATAAGGAAATCCCCTTGTTGCGAGGTGCCTGAGCGGCGCGCAGCAAGGGGATTTTTAATTGTATATTTGATTAACGAATAGTGGATATCAATGATCTGTTTGATGACGGAACAAAAAGCTTCTTAGGAGATGAATCCATATGGTCAAAAGCGGATTACAGTCTCACAGGCGACTCATAGTAGTCACTGAACATCTTGCGTGTGTCCCTATGCTGGCAAGCGAGCCCATACGCAACCTGAGCTTGTATATCCAGTTCAAGTTGATTGTGTGTGAACGTCGACGGTTTCAGCACAACAGGAAGCGATGCGGTTTTCTTCATTTGTTTAAGCAGGCTCTGCCCTTGAGTATTAAATCCGAGGACTCGGAGATATCCGGGTCCGGCAGCCAATTGCTCTGGTGAACACTCGGCTTTGGTGTGATTCAGGAGCAGGTGTGCGAGCATACGCTGGAGCTTGGTGCGTGTGTATCGTTTGGTCTTCATTGCATTCAGGAGTGCTTCGACTGAAGGCTCCGGGAGCTGAGCGAGTGCACGGCTCAGCCGGTGTTCCAGGCCTTCCGTGACTTCGGCGATGCGTTCCAGCTCGGAGGCACGGCGGGTGGCCGCAAGGTGCAACAGCGGCTGTGCAAAGCGCTCCCAGTGTATGGGAGCGCGCCCTTCCTGCCATTCGCGATGCAGAATGGCAAGGGTTGCCGCCGGCACGTATGGCGCGGCGGCGTTGGGGCCGTCCGCCATCAGAAGGCGGCGGACGGCTGTTGCACTGGCGATCGCCCCCGGCCCGGGCGTCGCCTCATGATACGCGGCACCGGTACGCGCCGCCGTAAAGGGCTGGATCGCGCTGCCAAGTCTTTGCAGCGCGATCAGGTAGTGCAGCCCAAGCGAATTGTTGGGCTGCTCCAGCAGTGCAGCGGCGTCGTGAGCATCGACGCCGCCGGGCGCCAGCGCCGCCGCCGCGCCTGCGTACGCGGCGGGGTAGCTGGCGCCTTCCCGCAGGCGGCGCGCGATGTCCTCGCGCATCCCTGCGGGCTCCACAGCCAGCACGCGCGCAATGCGCTGCAGGCTGTCCAGGTCGCCGGACTCGCTGCCAAAGCAGAGCGAGTCCACAACGCCGGTGCGGTGCAGCAGCGAGACCGCACCGAAGGCAAACCACTCGGCCGGTTGGACCGCGTACGCAACCGGCAGTTCAAGCACGAGATCCGCGCCTGCGTGTAGCGCCATCTCGGTGCGTGCCCTTTTACCCACGATGGCGGGTTCGCCACGCTGGAGAAAAGGGCCGCTCATGACCGCAACAACGGCGTCTGCGCCGCTTAGCCGCCGTGCTTCCTGCAAATGATAGACATGCCCATTGTGCAAGGGGTTATATTCAACTATGACGCCTACGGCATTCATGATTAGACGTACTCCTTTCGATTGGATAACCGAGTATGTATAACATCCATTCCATCATAGGGGATGTCATGTATTAGATCAAATCATGCACCAATTTAGACAAGAAAAAGGCACAATTCCAACATCAGCAGATGTCAGACTGTGCCTGTAAATCTATTGTATATTACACATTTTCGATAATCGGAGAACGGCTTCTTCAACTTAATAAATCAGCACGCTTTAGACACTTTCCGGCGCGGGAGATAGACTTGCTTTCGGCCCAAAAAACTCATAATGAATGTTGTCCGCGGCAACACCAAGCGCCTGAAGTTCCGTATACACTGCCCGCATGAACGAAACCGGTCCGCACAGATAATAAGTGGAATCCAGTTCATCAATCACTTGACGAAGCCAGACCGCATCCATATAACCTTCCTTATGAAAATACTCATTTTCACGATCAGCATTCTCAGGTTGAGTATAACAATAATAAGTTTTAACGCCCGGATTGCGTTTGGCCAGACTGTTCACATGATCACGGAACGCGTGCGATTGACCATTGGGACTTGCATGCAAAAATGTAATGGTGCGATTTTCATTCAAGTTAACGAGCGTATTTAACATACTGATCATGGGCGTTAGACCCACACCACCACTCAGGAGAACAACAGACCGTTTATCGTCTGCATTCAGCGTGAAGTCGCCAGCAGGAGAGGATAGTTCCACCAGACTGCCTTCTTTAATGTGATCGTGGAGATACGTAGAGATAACTCCGTCAGGACGCTCTAATACACCTCGCTCACGCTTAACGGAAATGCGATAGTAGGGTTTACCCGGGGTATCTGAAAGGCTATACTGACGAATCTGGGTAAATGACTGTGCCTCTGGTTTGATTTTGATACTGATGTATTGTCCCGGTTCATAACTGGCAATGGGCTGGCCATCGTCTGGAACGAGGTAAAAGGACGTGATGATTTCACTTTCCTGCACTTTCTTGGCAACCTTGAAGGTACGAAATCCTTCCCAGCCACCCGTCTGGTTTTCCGCTTCTGTATACATGTCCTGTTCGATCCCGATAAAAGCATTTGCAATGACATTGTAGGCTTCGCCCCACGCCGTGATAATTTCATCCGTTGCCGCGTCTCCAAGTACGTCTTTGATGGCTTGAAGCAGATAGGTGCCAACAATCACATATTGCTCGGGAACGATACCCAGGCTGCGATGTTTATGTGCAACTTGCCGGACGGCAGGCAGGATGGAGGACAGATTATCGATATGCAGGGCAGCGGTGTATACCATATTGGCGAGGGCGGCTTGCTGTCGTCCCTGTTTCTGATTTGCGTGATTGAAAATATTCAGTAGTTCCGGATGAGCTGTGAACATCGTTTCATAGAAATGACGTGTGATCGCTTCGCCGTGGACTTCAAGTACGGGTACTGTAGATTTAATGACTCTAATTGTGTGCTCGCTTAACATACATTTTCCCTCCCGATATAATATGAAATAGTTGGATAATAAATCGGTCATGGAGCTGATCGTGTTTCGGTTTATAGCAAGTATAGATAGGGGACAAGCGGGTCTGTGTGACATAGATCACACTAAACGTTAACGAAATGTGACCGCTATTTGCAAGGAACTACAACTAAAATGACGACTTGTGATTTATCTTAAAGTGAGTCTATAATAGACCAGATGGAGTAAACGGTTCTGGGCCATTGGTTTTAAAATAGGGTGTAAAGTTAAAAGTGTTGACAAACGTCTTGAAAAATCGGTATAATGATTTTTGTTTGTTAAGTCAATTTCATAATACTTTTAACGAAGATTCGTCAGAATACATACAGTCAGGATTTATTGCTTTACAAAAGCAGGCTTGACCTGTATAACTGTCGTGATACGTTTGATACGAATTATGAAATTGGTTTCGTTTGGAGTGATGGAAATGTTAATGCCATTTCGCAAAGTGGCTACCAGTGATGGTCCCCTGAAGTTTAACGAACAGTGGGAGATCAAGGAACTGGTTTCTAACCGACAAGATATCACAGCCGTTACCCCGCTGACTGCGGACTTATCTGCAGAATTCAGAGAAGGTGACGTTGTGGATGTTCATGGCAAGCTGACTGTAGGAGTGGACATGTTGTGCTCCCGTTGTCTTAAGCCAATCAATGAACATTTTCATATTGATTTTCATGAGCAATTCAAGCAGGGAAAACAGCCAGAGGGATTACACGAAGACGATGATACGCTCTATGTGGATGGAGATAGCGTTGATCTGAAGGGTTATGCCGAGGAAGCTTTTCTGCTGGATCTTCCGTTTATACCGCTATGTAGCGATACATGCAAAGGGTTATGCCCCAAGTGTGGCCATGAGCTGAACGAAGGTGACTGCGGTTGTGATAACGAGGTTATTGATCCGCGGCTTGCAGGGCTCAAGGATTTTTTTAAATGAGCATGATTGAAAATCGAACATTTTAAGACTACCTGCAAAGGTTGATTTTGATAAGGAGGTGGGAATAATGGCAGTACCTCAACGGAGAACGTCCAAGACGCGTCGCGACAAACGTCGCACTCACTTTAAATTGGCTGTACCGGGCATGGTGAAATGTGAACAATGTGGCGAACTTAAACTTAGTCACCACGTGTGCAAAGTGTGCGGAACGTACAAAGCAAGAGAGATCATCTCTCAATAATAGTTGGACATTAAGTAGCACTTCATTTCGATGAGGTGCTACTTTTTTTGGATTAGAGAGTGTAGGTAGAGTGAGCTAACTAGCATGAAATCTTTGCACCAGAAGGGTGAATTGTTTTTGTTAGGCCAGTCTTTCTTTTTGACACTGGATGAGATATACTATAGTTTAGTACCAGGTTCTAAGATTTGACGTTACATATAGATGAACCATAATCCGTTTGAGAACGACCCTGGTGACCAGGGATGCAACTATAGAAGCAACACGAAAGAATGGTTGAACTGGCCGGACGGGACGGTTCCGTAAACGATACAGCGGGGGGTGTCAGGCATCGAACGTGTACCGAAGAGACAGAGGCAACAGCAGTTAACCAGAATGATAGAAGAGAACCCGTTTGTGACGGATCAGGAACTTACACGCCAATTGAAGGTGAGTATTCAGACGATTCGTCTTGACAGGCTGGAACTTGGAATACCCGAACTTCGGGAGCGGATGAAACTGATGGCAGAGCTCTCGTATGATCAGGTACGCTCGTTGCCCTTGCATGAGATTATCGGTGATATTGTGGATCTGCAACTGGATAAGAGCGGGATTTCCCTGTTTGAGATTAAGGAAGAACACGTGTTTTCCAGAACAGGGATTGCACGCGGACACTATGTCTTTGCACAGGCCAACTCCTTGGCTGTAGCGATTATTAATGACGAGATCGCGTTGACTGCATCAGCAGACATTCGCTTTGTCCGTTCGGTTCATTTGGGAGAGAAATGTATTGCAAAGGCTTATGTGAGATCGATTCCGGGTCAAAAGGGCAAAGCCAAAGTGGAAGTATTCACTTATGTAGGTGAAGAAATGGTGTTTCAAGGCAACTTTGTAATCTACCATTCAGGTGGAGAAGACAGCGGAGAAGGAGGTCATTTGGAATGAAAATCGTCATTGATGCCATGGGAGGCGACAATGCACCTGCATCAACGGTAGAAGGTGCGATTGCCGCAGCCACGGAATGGGCGGATACACAGATCGTCCTGATCGGCGATGAAGCCAAGCTGGAACCTCTTTTGAGTCAGTCAGGTGTTAGACCTGCCAATCTTACGGTCCGGCATGCTTCCGAAGTTATTGGTTCGGATGATGAACCCGTCAAAGCAGTGCGTCGCAAGAAGGATGCCTCCATGGTGGTCGCAGGCCGCATGCTGAAAGAGGGCGAAGCGGACGCGATGATCTCGGCGGGCAATACTGGAGCGCTCATGACAGCGGGTTTGCTTGTTGTAGGTCGCATGGAAGGCATTGAACGTCCGGCGCTTGCGCCTATGATTCCAACGATTGATGATGTAGGTGTGCTTGCGCTGGATCTAGGAGCGAATATGGATGCCAAACCGGAGCACCTTGCACAATATGGCTTGATGGGCAGTTTGTATCGGCAAAAAGTACAGGGCATTGAGTCCCCACGAGTGGGCTTGCTCAATGTAGGAACAGAGCCAGGCAAAGGAAATGAGTTGACCAAACATGCATACCCTTTACTGGAACAACTCCCAATTCGTTTTGTCGGTAATGTTGAGGCACGTGATGTGCTGACTGGTGCTTGTGATGTGCTTGTATGTGACGGTTTTGCAGGGAATATCCTGCTGAAGTCGCTGGAAGGCACAGCAGGTGCCATTTTCGCCTTGCTTAAGGAACAATTTTCATCTTCTCTCAAAAGTAAACTGGCTGCAGCTGTACTAATGCCTGAGCTGCGTGGGTTGAAACGAAAGCTGGATTATACGGAGCATGGCGGAGCGCCACTCCTCGGTTTGAGCAGACTGGTTGTGAAAAGTCATGGATCTGCTGATGGCAATGCCATCAAAAATGCTGTGCGCCAAGCTCGGATTGCAGTGCAGAATCAGCTGGTAGAGAGCATATCTAAGGAAATTAGCGGGAAGTGAGTGACGATATGAATAATTTGCGCCCAGTAGGGATTATTGGTACAGGGAAATATGTGCCTGAGAAAATTTTGACAAATAGCGATCTGGAGAAAATGGTCGATACCAATGACGAGTGGATCGTCAGTCGTACAGGAATCAAAGAGCGTCACATCGCTGCACCCGATCAGGCAACTTCTGATCTGGCATATGAGGCGGCTATTAAAGCCCTTGAATCTGCAGGCATGACAGGCAGTGATCTTGATCTGATTATTGTTGCAACCATTACTCCGGATTCTTCGTTCCCATCGACAGCCTGCATCTTGCAGGACAAATTGGGTGCAAAAGGTGCCGCGGCATTTGATCTGTCGGCTGCTTGTTCCGGATTTGTATACGGTTTGGCTAGTGCTACGAGCTTCATCCAAAGCGGTATGTACAACAATGCACTTGTCATTGGTGCGGACTGCTTGTCTCGTATTACGGATTATACAGACCGTAACACATGTGTCCTCTTTGGTGATGGAGCAGGCGCGGTAGTTGTTGGTGAAGTTCCGGAAGGTCGCGGATTCAAAGCGTTCGATCTCGGTGCTGAAGGTGCTGGCGGTAGTCTTCTTCAGATGGAAGGCGGCGGTTCCCGTCTGCCTGCTACTGCAGAGACCGTTGAAAATAAAAAACATTACATCAACATGAACGGTCGTGAAGTGTTTAAGTTTGCGGTACGTGTCATGGGGACGGCTACCATTGAGGTATTACGCAAGGCTGGTATGGAGCGTACGGATGTGGATCTGTTTGTTCCTCACCAAGCGAATATTCGGATTATCCAATCTGCGATGCAACGACTTGAACTTCCTGAAGAAAAGGTTGTAGTCAACGTGGATAAGTATGCAAACACATCTGCTGCTTCCATACCGCTTGCTCTGGTAGAAGCAGCGGAGGAAGGTCGCATGAAAGCCGGAGATACCGTTCTGATGGTTGGATTCGGTGGCGGTTTGACATGGGGTGCATCGGTACTCGTTTGGTAAAATAGACATCTGGGAGATGAATGAGATGGGTAAAATAGCATTTGTATTTCCCGGACAGGGATCACAGGCTGTAGGCATGGCCAAGGACGCGTATGAGTCCGTGCCTGCGGCAACCGAAATTTTTCGCACAGCAGATGAAACATTGGGTTTCTCGCTGAGCAACCTTGTATTTGAAGGACCGGAGACCGAGTTGAAACAGACATCAAATACACAACCGGCTCTGTTGACAGCAAGTATTGCCTTGCTTGAAGCTTTCAAAGAAAAAGGAATTCAGCCTGACTATACGGCTGGACACAGTCTGGGAGAATACAGTGCACTGGTGGCAGCGGGCGTTCTTTCGTTTGCTGACGCAGTGAGCACTGTGCGGGCACGTGGTCAGTATATGGAACAGGCAGTACCGGGTGGACAAGGAGCGATGGCTGCTGTGTTGGGTGCGGATCGGGAAGCGCTGGGGGTGCTTTGCCGTGACGTATCTGAAAGTGGTCATGCGGTTGAACTTGCCAACATTAATTGTCCGGGACAAATCGTCATTTCTGGTGTGAAGGAAGGCGTAGCTGCTGTTGCGGAACGAGTGAAAGAAGCAGGCGGTAAACGCGCCATTGCATTGGAAGTAAGCGGTCCGTTCCACTCTTCATTGATGAAGGGTGCAGCTGATAAGCTGGCAGAGAAACTGAAAACCGTTACGTTCTCACCGGCAGCGGTCCCTGTAGTCGCTAATGTGACTGCAAGACCTGCAGAGGATGGACAGGTTCAGGATTTGTTGACAGCTCAGGTCTATTCTCCTGTATTATGGGAAGACAGTGTGACATGGCTTATTGAGCAAGGTGTGGATACGTTCATCGAGATTGGATCTGGCAGTGTATTGACCGGTTTGATTAAAAAAACAGATAAAACCGTAAAACTGTACAATGTGAACAGTCTTGAAACGCTCGAAGCAACGGCAATTGCGTTGAAGTGATTAGCAGGGATTAGATTTGGGGAAAGGAGGAATGATTATGTCTAAACCATTAGAAGGTAAAAATGCACTCGTTACCGGGGCATCCCGGGGCATTGGGCGCAGTATTGCACTGGCACTTGCAGAAGCTGGAGCGAACGTAGCCGTGAATTATGCGGGTAGCCAAGCGGCAGCTGAGGAAGTGGCAGAAGCGATTCGTGCCAAAGGAGTCAAGGCGATTACACTTCAAGCCAATGTTGGCCTGATGGATGAAGCTGAACAAATGGTCAAAGCTACACTCGAAGCATGGGGCAACGTTGATATTCTGGTGAACAATGCTGGAATTACCCGTGATAATCTGATCATGCGTATGAAAGAGGAAGAATTCGATCAGGTTATTGAAACCAATCTCAAAGGTGTGTTTAACTGCCTTAAGGCGGTTACACGTCCAATGATGAAACAACGGTCGGGAAGAATTATCAATATCTCCTCGGTTGTAGGTGTGCTCGGTAATGCTGGACAAGCGAACTATGTTGCTGCCAAGGCAGGTGTCATTGGCCTGACAAAGGCATCTGCTCGTGAACTGGCTTCTCGTGGAATCACAGTTAACTGTGTTGCACCAGGATTCATTGAGACAGATATGACAAAAGAGTTGTCCCAGGAGCTGGTGGACGGTATGCTAAGTGGTATTCCGTTGTCCCGTTTGGGTCAGCCGGATGAAATCGCCGGTGTAGTCACTTTCCTGGCTTCACAGGCTTCATCTTATATGACAGGGCAGACGCTACATGTCGATGGTGGCATGTACATGTAATTCTTCCCGGACTTGAACAATAGTCGGGGAACAGGCGCTGGACGATCCGAAATGCCGGAAAAAGGCCGGGTTCCCCGGCCGGGAGCCGCATATGTCTTCTATGGCATTTTGCCTGCGATTCTCGTATAATACCAAAGAAGGAGGTGAACCGGATGTCCGATGTATTGGAGCGTGTAAAACGCATCGTCGTCGACCGCTTGGGCGCAGACGAAGCTGAAGTTACACTTGAAGCATCTTTCAAAGAAGATTTGGGTGCTGATTCTTTGGATGTAGTGGAATTGGTCATGGAATTGGAAGATGAATTTGATTTGGAAATCTCTGATGAAGATGCAGAAAAAATCACGACCGTAGGTGAAGTTGTAAACTACATACAATCTCATACCTAAAGTCATTTTTAGTCCCGCACATGTTTTCGAACAGGCGGGACTTCTCATCATTCATTGGTTTTTCTCATTCCGCAAGCTGCTCTACTCAAACAGGCCTATCTTGGTTGAGTAGATGTCTGTTTGCGGATATTCCCACAAAATACTTGCGTAATGCAGTCGATATAGAGGTGACTCGGTTTGAAACAAAGAGTAGTAATTACCGGAATGGGCGTAATGACATCGCTCGGAAAAGATTTGGAAACGTTCTGGGGCAGTTTAATGGCAGGAAAGTCCGGAATTTCTCAGATTGAGGCGTTTGATGTTAGTGAATACACGACACAGATTGCAGCCGAGATCAAGGATTTCAACCCGGAAGAATATATGGATCGCAAGGATGCTCGCAAAATGGACCGTTTTGTACAGTTCGCTGTGGCAGCCGGCTTCAAAGCTGTTGAAGACAGTGGTCTGAAAATTAACGAGAATATTGATGCAGAGCGTTTCGGTGTATCCATCGGATCAGGTATTGGTGGATTGGGTACGTGGGAGGACCAACATAATGCATTGTTGCAAAAAGGTCCAAAACGGGTAAGCCCATTCTTTATTCCCATGATGATCTCCAACATGGCTTCAGGCCAAATGTCCATTTCTCTTGGTGCCAAAGGTCCTAACATTAACGTTGTTACCGCTTGTGCAACAGGTACACACTCCATCGGAGATTCCTTCAAGCTGATTGCCAATGGTGATGCAGATGCCATGATCTGTGGTGGTGCAGAAGCAACAATCAGACCAACGGGTCTTGCAGGGTTCTGTGCGATGCGCGCAATGTCTACACGTAATGATGATCCTGCGAAGTCAAGCCGTCCTTTTGATACAGAACGTGATGGTTTTGTTATGGGCGAAGGCGCTGGTGTTATGATTCTGGAATCCCTAGAGCATGCTCAAAAACGTGGTGCACGCATTTATGGTGAAGTGATCGGTTACGGTCTGACAGGTGATGCACATCACATGACAGAACCAGATCCGGACGGAGCAGCACGTTGCATGAAGATGGCACTTCGTAATGCGGGCATTGAGCCTGAAGAAGTGGACTACATTAATGCACACGGAACTTCGACGCCTGTAGGCGACAGATCCGAAACGCTTGCGATCAAAAAGGCGTTTGGTGATCATGCGTACAAGCTCGCCGTGAGTTCCACTAAATCCATGACGGGCCACATGCTTGGCGCTGCTGGTGGTGTAGAGGCGGTTATCTGCGGATTGTCACTGACACATCAGACACTGGCTCCAACGATCAATCTGGAAAATCAGGACCCGGAATGTGATCTGGATTATGTACCAAATGTTCCACGTCAAACCAAAGTTAATATTGCCATGTCCAATTCATTTGGATTCGGCGGTCACAATGCCACCATTATTCTCAAAAAATTTGAAGCATAAGGGGCTAGTTCGTTTGAGTGAAGATCTGAAGCAGTTACAACATAAACTTCAAATCAAATTTGACAACAGGCAGCTTTTAAAACAAGCGTTTACCCATGCTTCTTATGTAAACGAACACCGGTTCAGTCAGCATCAGGACAACGAGCGTCTGGAGTTTCTGGGCGATGCCGTGCTGGAACTGACTGTATCGGAGTACTTGTATCATTTGTATCCTAACCGTCCGGAAGGTGAATTAACTAAGCTGCGGGCATCCATTGTCTGTGAGCCTTCCCTCGTCAAATTTGCTGAAGCGTTGGGTTTTGGGCAGTATGTACTTCTTGGTAAAGGTGAGGAACTAACTGGAGGACGGACACGGCCGGCCCTGCTGGCAGATGTGTTTGAATCTTTCATTGGTGCATTGTATCTGGATCAGGGGCTTGCGCCTGTTCGGACATTTCTTGATCAGCATGTCTTCCCATTAATCGTATTGGGCAGCAAGCTGCAAATGAGTGATTACAAAACGGAACTGCAGGAACTTACTCAGCATCACAATATGGGAGCTTTGGAATACCGTATCGTTGAGGAACGGGGACCTGCCCATGAACGTGAGTTTGTCTCGGAGGTCCATATGGGTCAAGAAAGGCTTGGCAGAGGTACAGGACGTTCCAAAAAGGAAGCGGAACAACAGGCTGCATCTGCAGCACTTGATCGACTGAAGCTTCCGGAAGCCGGAGCTTAACCGATAGCGCATAGACAAACGAAGAGCAAAGAGCAGCCCGCGGGTCCGCCCCGGCGGAAGTAATCGGCCGGACTGCTTTTTGCTCTTTTTTTTGTAAAGAGGTTCAGGGGGAGTTAGCCTGATCGTTAACTAAATAAGTGAACTTTATTTTGGTTCAATTTATTTAGGCGCTGGAATGCAATACTTGAAATTTGCAAGAGGAGGTGACGAGAAACCCTATGTTTTTAAAACGGATTGAATTGGGTGGATTCAAGTCATTCGCCGACAAAACGGAGATGGAGTTCGTTCGTGGCATTACGGCTGTTGTAGGTCCGAACGGAAGTGGAAAGAGTAATATATCGGACGGAATTCGCTGGGTTCTGGGGGAACAAAGTGCTAAGTCGCTGCGTGGTGGCAAAATGGAAGATATCATCTTTGCAGGTAGTGACGCACGGAAAGCCGTTAATTTCGGTGAGGTGTCGCTAACACTTGATAACGAGGATCACGCACTTGCATTGGATTTTGGTGAGGTGACGGTGACTCGTCGTGTACATCGCAGCGGAGATAGTGAATATTTTATTAACAAACAATCTTGTCGTTTGAAGGATATCACGGAGTTGTTTATGGATACCGGCATCGGTAAGGAGGCCTACTCGATTATTGGACAGGGGCGAATCGAAGAGATTCTGAGTACCCGTTCAGAGGATCGCAGAGGTATCTTTGAAGAAGCTTCAGGTATCGTTAAATATAAATCCCGCAAGCGGGATGCGACGCGCAAACTGGATGAGACAGAGCAAAATTTGCTGCGTATTCATGATCTGGTGACTGAACTGGAAGATCAGATTGGACCGCTAAAGGAACAATCGGAGAAAGCGATCCACTATAAGGAACTTCGTTCTCAGCTCAAATCGCAGGAAATTTCCATGTATGTGTACCAGATCGAACAGATTCATGCGTCCTGGAGTAAGGCGAACGAGCGCCTGCAATCGCTAAAACAGGAAGAGGTTGGACTCGCAGCGATTGTCTCTACGCATGATGCCAAGCTGGAAAATGATCGGAATGCGTTGCGTATCCTGGAAACAGAGACAGAGCAACTGCAAGCTGCTTTATTGCAATTCAGTGAAGCGACGGAGAAAAGTGAAGGAATTGGAGAATTGCTCAAGGAGCGCTCGCACCATCTGCAAACAAATCAGGAGCAGCTCAAAGTAACGCTTGCCGCCAGTGAAGAGAGACATCGCGAACGGGAAACCGAGCTACTTGCACTGCGTGAGAAGTTTGGCAAACTTGAGCATGAACTGAATGATGTGAGAAATCAGTTGTCTCAGGAAGAAGCCAAACTCATCGGTGTCACAGGTGGCATTAGTCAGCAGCAAGAGGAAAGCCTCAAAGGCAATTTGCTGGAACTGATGAATCAGATGGCTCAGACACGCAATGAAATTCGTTATGTGGATCAGCAGAAAGAAACGCTGGAGCGCAGAATGAATCGCGCGGCTGAAGAATCAGGCAAATGGGAAGAGCAGAAAGAGACACTGGAGAGTCGCAAAACGGACATTGAGAAAAAAGTTGTTCGTTTGGGCAAAGAAATCAGCGATCTACGTGGTGGTTACATTACGGAAAGTGAACGACTTCAGTCGCTGCAGAAGCTGCTCGAAGAAAGTCGGGGTACGGTCCGTAAATGGGAACAGAAGCGTGAAGCTCAAGTTTCCCGCCGCGATACGATGAAAGAGATGCAGGATGATTTTGACGGATTCATGCTGGGTGTCAAGGAGGTTCTCAAGGCTTCACGTAAAGGTACACTGAGCGGTGTTCATGGAGCTGTGGCTGAACTCGTAAAAGTTCCCGAGAAGATCGAACTTGCGGTAGAAACAGCAATGGGAGCATCCTTGCAGCATGTGGTCATGGAAAATGAATCAGTTTCCAGACAGGCAATTGCTTTTCTCAAGCAACGCCAGTTGGGGCGTGCAACGTTCCTGCCTCTGGATGTCATTCGTCCTCGTGCCATTGGAGCGGCTGAACGTTCTATGATTGAAGGTATGGAGGGTTTTGTGGGGATCGGTGCTGATCTTGTACAATTCGAATCCAAATATGCTTCAATCATTGGCAGCTTGCTCGGTAATGTTATTATTGCCGAAACGTTGGAGGTCGCCAATAAAATTGCGGCTCGCTGTCAGTATCGTTTCCGGGTTGTGACGCTTGAAGGTGACGTGGTCAATGCGGGTGGTTCCATGACAGGTGGTAGCCAGCACAAGAAAAATGTGAGTCTGCTCAGCCGGAAACGGCAGCTGGACCAGCTCGACCAGGATATTTTGGATACGGAAAATCAAATCGTGAAACTGCATCGCAGTGTGGATGATGTAAAAGTCCAACTGGAACAGTGTCAGGACAAACTGGATGAACTTCGTCAGTCCGGTGATGATACCCGAAATGCAGAACAGCAGGCTTCGATGGAAATGAAACAGGTAGAGCATGAGCTTCGCCATGTGCTTGAACAGGTTGCCGTTGCCGGGCAGGAGAAGAGTGGCTTTACCGAAGAGATCAAAGAGCTGGATACGGCTCGGATCGTCGCTGTGAAGAAGCTGGAGCAGCTTGAAGAGGAAGAAAAAGCGACTCATCGTGCCATTCATGCAGCCGAGTTTGCTCGGAAAGCCAATGAATCTGCGAAGGAAGAATTGCAGAGCCAACTCACCGAATTGAAAGTGCGTGAAGGCAAGCTGGATCAGGAGCGATTCTCCAATGGAGAACAATTGCGACGTCTGGAGCGGGAAGTGGAGTCGCTGGTGAAAGATCTTCGTCAGAATCGTACGTTGCTGGCTTCGATGGAAGCAGATCTCAAGAAAACACAGACCGAGAGTGTTAAACAGATTGAAGATCTGAACCAGTACAAGCTGAAAAAAGCGGAAGCTTCCCAGGAGCTGGACTTCAAACGTGCTGCCCGAAGTGAGTTGTCGAAAAAGCTTGAGCTTGCAGAGAGCGAAACGAAGGAACAGCGCACACAGTTAAAAGCTGTGGAAGAACAGATGCGACAGACGGAAATTTCCGTGAACCGGCTGGATGTTGAGCTGGAAAATATACTGCGAAAACTGACCGATGAATACGAACTGGGCTATGAACTGGCCAAAGAGCGTTATCCTGTGCCGGAAGACGTGGAGCATACTCAGGCAGAGGTACAGAAGCTGAAGCGCAGTATATCCGCCCTGGGTGATGTGAACCTGGGAGCGATTGAGGAGTTCCAGCGAGTCAATGAGCGATACGAGTTCCTGAGTGAACAGAAGAATGACCTGGTGGAAGCTAAAACAACGTTGTATCAGGTTATTCGGGAAATGGAAGACGAGATGGCGAAGCGATTCAAGATCACGTTTGATGCCATCCGCCGTGAGTTCGGTACCGTGTTTAGCAAGCTGTTTGGCGGGGGCCGTGCTGACCTTGTTCTGATGGACCCGGAGCGCTTGCTTGAAACGGGAATAGATATCGTGGCTCAGCCACCAGGCAAGAAACTGCAAAACCTGCAACTGTTATCCGGTGGGGAGCGGGCTTTGACGGCGATGGCTTTATTATTTGCTATTCTGCATGTCAAACCGGTACCATTCTGCGTGCTGGATGAAGTTGAGGCAGCACTGGACGAAGCTAACGTGGTACGTTTTGCCCAGTACTTGCGTGAATTCTCCGAACAGACACAGTTTATCGTTGTTACCCATCGTAAAGGTACGATGGAAGAGGCAGATGTGCTGTACGGTGTTACAATGGAAGAGGGCGGTGTATCCAAGCTCGTTTCGGTTAAACTGGAAGATGAGGAAGCAGTAATTGCCTGATCTGATCCAAACCTGCGAGACAAACGAACTCATTGTAATCATTGAAAATCATTCAGATTGAGCATTTTTGCAAAACCGCTTAGATTATGTACACGATGGAGGGGCTTTATGAGTTTTTTTAAAAAGCTTAGAGACAGCATTGCAAGCAAAACGGAGTCGGTCACCAAACAGTTTAAGGATGGATTGGAAAAGACACGTAAAGGGTTAGTGGAAAAAGTGTCGGATCTCGTAATCCGTCGCAAAAAAATCGATGAAGAGTTCTATGAAGAACTGGAAGAGATTTTGATCGGAGCAGACGTTGGTGTGAATACAGTTATGAATCTGATCGAAGACCTGCGCGTTGAGGTGAAAAAACGCAAAATTGAGGATGCGGCTGAGCTGCAGCCTGTATTGTCCGAGAAACTGACGGGTCTTCTTCGCGGTGAACAGAATAACGAATTGAAAATGAACCCGGATGGCATTACCGTCATTTTGTTTGTTGGTGTTAACGGTGTTGGTAAAACAACAACGATTGGCAAGCTGGCACATCGATTTAAACAACAAGGTAAAAAAGTCATCATGGCAGCTGGAGATACGTTCCGTGCCGGAGCCATTGAACAGCTGGAAGTATGGGGGCAACGTGCCGGTGTCGATGTGATCAAACAGCAATCTGGTTCTGATCCAGCAGCGGTTATGTATGATGCGGTACAGGCAGCGAAACAACGGGGTGCGGATGTTCTGCTCTGTGATACAGCAGGTCGTCTGCAAAACAAATCTAACCTGATGGACGAGCTTAACAAGATCTATCGTGTCATTCAACGTGAAATTCCGGATGCTCCGCATGAAGTACTGATGGTACTGGATGCAACAACAGGTCAAAATGCTTTAAACCAGGCTAAACTTTTCGGTGAGAAAAGCGGTGTAACAGGCCTCGTACTGACGAAACTGGATGGAACAGCCAAAGGGGGGATCGTTGTTGCGATCCGTCAGGAGCTGGACTTGCCAGTGAAACTCGTGGGACTTGGTGAAAAAATTGATGATCTGCAGCCGTTTGATTCGGAGCAATTTGTGCATGCTTTGTTCGCCGGATTGATCCAGGAACAGCCAGCGGAAAGTGCTGAAGAAGAGGAAGCTAATTCCTAGAATCATTAATAATAGAATGAATTAATGATGTTAACCGTATTGCCAGTGATATACGTGATAAGTGTCACGTGTAATGTCGCTGGCAATACGTGTATAATGGAGGAATAAAGCAGGCAATGTTAAAGGATTAGAAAGGACGGTTGAAAATGGCCAATACGTATACCTATTCTCGCCGTGAAGAAGTCGCCAATGCGGTGACACATGGAATCGGCGCTGCACTCAGTGTAGCTGCACTGGTGATATTGATTGTATTTTCAAGTATGAAAGGCACGGCTTGGCATGTGGTCAGTTTTACGATCTACGGAATCACCATGCTGTTGCTCTATACAAGTTCTACACTCGTGCATGCATGGAAAGATGGAAAAGTGAAAGATTTATTTGAGATTTTCGACCATTCTTCTATTTATTTATTTATTGCGGGATCGTACACTCCGCTTTTGTTTATTGCTGTTCGCGGTACACTTGGATGGACCCTGTTTGGTATAATCTGGGGTATCGCATTATTCGGTGTGATCTTTAAGGCATTTTTTACGAAAAAGTTTCTATTCATGTCCACGATTTTCTATATTGCGATGGGCTGGCTGATCGTTATTGCCTGGCAACCGCTTATGGCGGCCATTCCAACAGGCGGCATTGTGCTGCTGGTTGCTGGAGGCCTGATGTATACACTGGGTACGCTCTTTTATGTGTGGCGTGGATTTCCGTACCACCATGCGATTTGGCATCTCTTTGTGTTAGCAGGCAGTATTCTTCATTTCTTTATGGTACTGCTGTACCTGACACCACTTCGTTAGAACACCATAGACGGATGCATCTCCACGGACTGAGACGCATTCGTTTTTTCTTCTACATAGAGGTGGATCGCAGAGATACAGATAGAATTTGCTTGTAGTGAAAAAGGGTATAAACCACCCGTTAAACATCGAAATAACGTATCATCAGAGCTGTTTTTATTGTGACAAGTATTTTTGCTTGACAACCTGATTTGTTTTAGGTATTATTAGGAACGTTGCAAGAGTGTAAAGTGTTTTTCCTTGACGAAGGGAGTGCCCCGATGTGAGTCAAGAAAATCGGCTTGAGAAGACAAACCGGATTAACTTGCTGTTTGCTTTTTATGAATTGTTACTTACCGAGAAACAGCAGACTTTTCTAAAGTATTACTTTCATGACGATTTCTCACTTGGTGAAATTGCAGCCGAGTTTGAGATCAGCCGCCAGGCGGTATACGAGCATATCAAGCGTGCCGAACAAGTGCTGGAAAATTACGAAAGCAAGCTGGGCTTGCTGGAAAAGCATGAACGGCGTAATCGCAATCTTGAAGATTTGCAAAATGCATTGGAACGCGCAGGCGTCTCCATTGATAACAACAAACAAATACACGATATCGTTGCTCAGCTTAGTGAATGAAATATTGGCTGAGCGGAACGTATCGGTCTTGAAAACAGTATTAAAGCTTAAGGAGGTGGGATCATGGCATTTGAAGGATTAACGACCCGATTACAGAATGTGTTCAGCAAGCTGCGCGGCAAAGGCAAGGTGTCTGATGAAGATGTTGCCGAGGCTATGCGCGAGGTACGTCTGGCATTGCTCGAAGCGGATGTAAACTTCAAAGTGGTCAAGGAATTCATCGCCAAGGTGAAAGAGAAGGCTGTTGGCAAAGAAGTGATGGAGAGCTTCACGCCAGGAATGGTCATCATCGACATCGTTAACAAGGAACTAACGGATTTGATGGGTGGAAGCCAAGCGAAACTGGCTAAAGCGAACAAACCGCCTACGGTGCTGATGATGGTTGGTTTGCAGGGTGCTGGTAAAACAACCACATCGGGTAAACTGGCTAAAATGTTGCAAAAGCAAAACAGCAGACCATTGCTTGTTGCAGGAGATATTTATCGTCCCGCAGCGATCAAACAGTTGCAAGTACTTGGCGAGCAGATCAAAGCGCCGGTATTCACACTGGGAGATCAGACAAGCCCTGTTGAGATCGCACGTCAAGGTCTTCAACATGCGAAGGATAACGGTAATGACTATGTTATTATCGATACAGCTGGACGTCTGCATGTTGATGAAGAACTGATGGAAGAACTTCGCCAGATTCACAGCGTAGTGAATCCGGATGAAGTACTGCTTGTCGTAGACAGCATGACAGGTCAGGATGCGGTTAACGTAGCAGAACACTTTAACCAGCAGCTTAATCTGACCGGGGTTGTCCTGACAAAGCTGGATGGAGATACTCGTGGTGGTGCTGCGCTTTCCGTCAAAGCAGTTACGGGTTGTCCAATCAAGTTTGCTTCTCTTGGAGAGAAACTTGACGCTTTGGAGCCGTTCCACCCGGAACGTATGGCTTCACGGATCCTCGGTATGGGTGATATGTTATCTCTGATTGAGAAAGCACAATTAAACATTGATACCGATAAAGCCAAGGAAATGGAACGGAAGATGCGTAATGCAGAATTCACGTTTGAAGATTTCCTGGAGCAGATGGATCAAGTGAAAAAGCTGGGACCAATCGATCAGATCATGGATATGATCCCCGGCATGGGCAAGATGAAACAAGCCAAGGATCTGAAGGTTGATGATAAACAGATGGGCCGGATCGAAGCGATCGTTTACTCAATGACGACCGAAGAGAAACGTAACCCGGACATGATCAACCATAGCCGCCGGAAGCGTATTGCTACCGGAAGCGGAACATCTCTGGCTGAAGTAAATCGTCTGATCAAGCAATTTGATGAGATGCGCCGCATGATGAAACAGTTCTCGGATATGATGGGACCTAAAGGCGGCGGTAAAAATAAAGCGATGAAGCAGCTTAAAGGTATGGGTAAAGGAATGAAGTTTCCTTTCCGTTGATTTAAGCGAAGCTGGATCATATACAGATTTCATTGAAGGAGGTGAATTTTCAAATGGCAGTTCGTATTCGTCTGAAACGTATGGGTGCTCACAAAGCTCCTTTCTACCGCGTAGTGGTATCGGATTCCCGTTCCCCACGTGACGGTCGTTTTATCGAGGAGATCGGTTACTACAACCCGGTTGAACAACCGGCTGTTGTTAAGATCGATGAAGATAAAGCATTGGCATGGCTTCAAAACGGTGCACAAGCATCTGACACTGTCCGCAACTTGCTTAGCAAAGCGGGCGTGATGAAGAAGTTCCATGAGTCTAAATTATCTAAATAAAGTGCTGATTCGGAGGGTCATCTATGGAAGAATTAGTAAGCATAATTGCTAAGGCTTTAGTCGATCATCCGGAAGATGTGACGGTTCGGACGGTTGAGAAAGACCGGCTTGTCGTTTATGAGTTAACTGTTCATCCTGACGATGTCGGGAAGGTAATTGGTAAACAAGGACGAATCGCGAAATCACTTCGTACGGTCGTCACATCAGCAGCAGTTAAGATGGATAAACGGGTTACCGTTGATATCATATCTTAAAGATATACGAAAGGGGGTTAGGATGCATGTCCTAGCCCCTTTTCGTGCATGCTGAACTTAATATGTTGAATTAGATATTGAATTAAAATATTTTGGGTATGAGTGACTTCGGAGCAGTGCAGGGGACGGGATCGATTCTGGAGAAGCGTCAGCGTTCGCCTTTATCACCTCATTTTCACCTTTTAAATTAAGTTCGAAAAATGAGGGGGTAACAGCGATCGAAAGAACGAACCGTCGCCGGAACGACCGTACGAGAGTCGAAGTAGCTGTTTAGTTTGATTTAATTTCGTAGGAGGAACGTATGGCAGAGTTTATGAATGTAGGTAAAATCGTTAATACGCATGGAATTCGCGGTGAGGTGAGAATCATGCCTATAACCGATTTCCCAGAAGTGCGTTTCGCGAAAAATGCAGAGTTGTTTTTCTTTACACCAGATAATCATCCAGTCATGGTTAACGTGGAATCTGCACGTTTGCATAAAAATATGTATATTCTTCGTCTGAAAGAGTATGGCAATATTAATGAAGTAGAGAAGTTTAAAGGCGGTATGGCCAAAGTGTTAAAAGAGAACCTCGCTGAGCTGGAGGAAGGTGAATACTACTTCCATCAAATCGTTGGGTGTTCGGTTATCACCGAAGAGGGTGAAACGCTTGGAACCATTTCTGAAATTTTGACTCCGGGTGCCAATGATGTATGGGTTGTCAAAACGCCAGCAGGTAAAGAAGTGCTGATTCCCGTTATTGATGATGTAGTACTTGATGTGGACATCGAACAGCAGCAAGTGAAGATTCACCTGATGGAAGGGCTGCTGTAACATGAAAGTGGATGTATTAACACTCTTCCCGGAGATGTTTGATGGCGTATTCGGAGCAAGCATTCTGGGTAAAGCCCAAACGAAGGGGCTGGTGTCCCTCGGTGCAACCAACTTCCGTAATTATGCGACCAATAAGCACAATACGGTCGATGATGCTCCTTACGGTGGGGGTGGAGGCATGGTGCTGAAACCAGATCCGATCTTTGCTGCTGTTGAAGATGTACTGGAGCAACGCGGAGAAGCCGCGGCAACCATGAAAGCTCCACGTATCATTTTAATGTGTCCGCAAGGTGAGACGTTTACACAGAAAAAAGCAGAAGAACTTGTACAGGAAGATCATCTGATTTTTATATGTGGACATTATGAAGGTTACGATGAGCGAATTCGCGAATTTCTCGTGACGGATGAACTATCCATTGGTGATTACGTGCTCACTGGTGGGGAATTGCCTGCTATGGTTGCGATCGACAGCATCGTACGCCTTATTCCCGGTGTGCTTGGCAATGAGACAAGTGCTGTGACGGATTCATTCAGTACTGGACTCCTCGAATATCCACACTACACACGTCCACCCGAGTTTAGGGGCATGAAAGTACCGGATATGCTGTTGTCGGGACATCATCTGAACATTGAGGCATGGCGCAGAGAACAGTCGTTGCTTCGTACGCTGGAGCGCAGACCGGAGATGTTGGAAACGGCTGATTTGACGGATAAAGAACGTATTTGGTTGAAAAAGATACGCTCAAACCGTAAACATAGCACAGAATAAGTATATGTATCGTATAAACACGTAAATATATCTTTTTATAGAGTTTGAAAAAGCCAACCTTGATACCAAAGGTTGGCTTTTCTTATGTGTTTTGTAAAGAAAGCTGGATATTCATTGGGTAATTCTATAAAATGGAGGTATATTTTAAAACTAAGTTTCACTAAATGAAACCAAAGGCGGTGTATGAATGACTTACAATATTATTGGTCTTGATCATATTCAGCTCGCAGCACCTGAAGCTTGTGAAACGGAGGCACGTCATTTTTTCAATAAAGTACTGGGCTGGACGGAGATTCCCAAACCTGAAATTCTGAGAAAACGGGGTGGTGTATGGTTTGAGTGTGGTGGACACCAAGTGCATATTGGCGTACAAAAAGATTTTATTCCCGCCACAAAAGCTCATCCGGCTTTTCATGTAAAACATTTGGATCAGTTGCGTGATCATCTCATTCATAACCAAATTCATATTGTCGATGACGAAGCAAGGGCAGATGAAGGTGTAAGACGTTTTTATATAAATGATCCTTTTGGCAATCGTCTTGAGTTTTTAGAGTGGGCTTAAAATCATTCGTTTAAATCGTTTATTACGTAGGCACTTTTTTGCAACTTTGAACATTTTTGCATGACCACATAATAGGGTTGTAAAAAATAGGGGTTTTCTTTATGGTGAACTCAGCTGGATTTGAATAACAACGATAAGCTGAGGAGGAAGATGATGAGCATTCAGCCTTATGAAATCGCCAGACTAAATATTATACAAGCCGGAGAACGCTGCAAAATGCTTTTGGGAGATCTAAACGGGGATGGCAGACTTGAAATGTTGCTGGTACAGGCAGATGGGGGTATAGACGATCGGTATGTCCCGCATCAGGTATGTTGTTTGACTGCGTTTGATCTGGAAGGAACATTACTATGGCAGGTCGGAACTCCTGATCCCGATGCAGGGGGTCCGGGTTCAGACTATCCCGCTCAGGTCGCAGATTGGGATGGAGATGGAAATAATGAAGTATTGTGTGTCATGGACAGACAATTTCTCGTGTTGGATGGCCGGACCGGAGAGATTAAAGAAACACGTGATCTGCCAGGTGATGAAGCACATGACTGCATTATTCTCACCAACCTGACGGGTAACCAGCAGAAAATGGACATTATACTGAAAGACCGCTATAAGACGTTATGGGCACTCGACCATGATTTGAATTTGTTATGGAAGCATGAAGGGAATCCGGGACATTTTCCATGGGTATATGACATCGATGGAGATGGGAAAGATGAAGTTATGGCCGGATATGACATGCTGGATCATGATGGGACATTATTATGGTCTTGTCAGAATCTCGATGATCATGCTGACTGTATATGGTTTGGAGACGTTGACGGTGATGGGCAAGTCGAGGTTGTCATTGGTGGCAGTGTTACGGTCATGATGGACCGCTACGGAAATGAGAAATGGCGTTATGAAGATTCAATTGAATCACAGCATATTGCGTTAGGCCATTTTTGTACTGGAATGGAAGGTTTACAGATTGCAGGTCTGGACCGGTTTGTCCGGGGGGATGAGCATGGTAAGGATGGAATGTTCATGCTGGATAGCGCTGGTAAAGAAATATGGAAAGAAAACCGCACAACTCGTGGCTGGTTAACCATTATAGAGCCTGTATGTAACTGGGATGAAGGTGGACTCGATTATATTTTGGCGTATCGCCGAGGTGGAGATGTGTTGCCTTCTTTGGTAGATGGAGATATGAAAACGGTTACTGAATTCCCGAAAGAGGGATATGCGGTACATGCAGACCTGGTTCAGACGGGGAAAGAACAGATCATCATCTATGACGCAGAGGAAGCAGTGATTTATTCCAGCTCTCCGATGACATTATCACTTACCGATGCAAAAAGAGCCAAGCCTCAGCTCAAAAGGCTGTATAGCTCGACTCTGTATCCGGGCGGTGAAGTTAAAATCTAGATTTTACTGATCATTCTCCGATGCAGGTAATTCGTTCTGCGGATTGGATTTGGGTTGAAGCAACGTCGCCAAATCAGTACCTGTCGTGACCGTCAAGCGAGGCAGCCTCATGGGATGATCTCCTGGATGCACAAATCCAGACTTTACGGTAAAGGCCATGCGATATCCATGTTGTTGTAACTTGTAGATCATCTGTGTGCTGGTATAACCAAAAGGATAGGCCAAATAAGGTGTGTCTATTCCGGTTTCCTTCATTTGCTGGATATCATCATCCAGAAGACTGGTGTCCAGACCGACAGGTACGCTGTTCCCACAGCGCATAAATCCTTTATGATGCAGGTTATAGGTATGGCTGTTGAACTCAAATACGTCGGTTGCTGCCTGCATCTCTGGCTTGGAGATGAAACTGTTGATGGCGGGCTCAAATACCGAAGGTTGATCCTGAATTTTACTGCCTATGACAAACAGCGAGGCATGAAAATTATATTTCTGAAGCACAGGGTAAGCTAAAGTATAATTGTTCTGGTATCCGTCATCAAAGGTAATTACAATGGACTTCTGTGGTAGGGAAATCTTTCCACTAACATATTGCTCAAGCTGATTCAGTGTAATCGTGCGGTAGCCTTCATCATGCAGGTATTTCATATTTTGCTCAAAATCCTCCAGATTAATGATGGATTTATTATCTGTCTCGTGATTATTCAGTTTGGGCTCTATGTAATGATACATCAGCACAGGAACTTCTGTAGCGGTACCTTGTTCAATCCTAAAGGTAGAACGATCCAGCGCAGATTGGTTAGAGAAGTTAGTGTGTGACAGCTCGAATGCTTTGCGTTTGACTATGTCCCAGGATGTGCAGGCTTTGTGTGACAGTGCATTCGTTGGGTGAGTTACGGCATATGAATATAGTGTAATGGAGCATGTGAGCATGGCGAGTAGGGCAAGTGTGATCTTTTTCCAATATTTCATAAGTCTTGGGATTCTCCTTTTAAAGTGGTCAATAAGTTATATCATAGACGATATTACTACACTGGAAGTTACAGTATTTTTTCCTGTATCAGGTTGACTTGCAAGATGAGAGCGTTGATTCACTTTCCATACGGGAGAATGTATTTTAGAATGAAGTTAACATGTGATGGATGAGTTTCAGAGTGGCAGATTGAACAATAGGCATTTGTTTAATTTCTCTTGTGTTTTGATATGCTGCGTGATACAATAAGTCTGTTATGTGGAATACGGCGGTCCTCTATGGATGATGAAGGAGACAAGGTGATCTCTGGAAGAAGTATGAACGCCTGTATGGAAGGAGGGAGTCATAGATGAATATCGTTCAAGCGATTACACAAGAACAACTTCGCAAGGATCTTCCGAGTTTTCGTCCTGGTGACACTTTGAAAGTGCACGTTAAGGTAATCGAGGGAACTCGCGAGCGTATCCAATTGTTCGAAGGTGTTGTGATTAAACGCCGTGGTGGTGGAATCAGTGAGACTTTTACAGTTCGTAAAATTTCTTACGGTGTAGGTGTGGAAAGAGCTTTCCCGCTTCATTCCCCTAAAATCGATAGAATCGAAGTGGCTCGCCGTGGTAAAGTTCGTCGTGCGAAGCTTTATTATCTTCGTGAACTACGCGGTAAAGCAGCGAGAATTAAAGAAATTCGTTAATATAACGGATACCGGGAAGGGCTTGGAGACAAGCCCTTTTCGTTTTTGTCCGGGAAAAGTTGAACCGGAGGTACACTTCCGAGTAAAATGGTATGGCAACACATGCGGGGAATAGTCCGGGAGGCTTGTAAAATCAGTTATTGAAAACATTTGAATTGTGGATTAAATGTACTGTAATGCTTGGTGTAAGATTACATAACTGATGTGAATGTTTTGTATCCATCCATTGAGTTATTGGAACGATACAGAATGCTGGATGTGTGTACTGCTATAAACATGTACTGTGAAGAGAGGAAGATCTTGAATGGAACAAGAAGTTCAACATGACCGGGGCAATCCTGCCCAAGAGAAAGACAGTCGATCCAAAAAAGCCAAAAATGAAATTGTTGAATGGCTTAAAGCCATTGTTATCGCATTAGTTCTCGTCATTCTTATTCGGTGGTTGCTCTTCAAACCGTTTGTTGTGGACGGTCCGTCCATGCAGCCGAACTTTGAAACGGGTGAACGTGTGATCGTCAACGAAATCTTATATGATATCAGAGAACCGAAGCGCGGTGAAGTTATCGTCTTCCACGTACCATCCGAAGGTCGAGATTTCATTAAACGTGTTATTGCTGTAGAAGGTGATACCGTTGAGGTTCAAGACGATACCGTGATGGTTAACGGTAAAAAGGTTGATGAAACGTATATTCAAGGAGCCATTGATGCAGCTGAAGCAAATGGTGGAACCTATAACGTGAAGGATTTCCCGAATGAACAGTTCCCTGATGGCAAAGTGCCGGCAGGTCATGTGTTTGTCATGGGAGATAACCGTCCGAATAGTACAGACAGCCGTATGATCGGTTATGTTTCTTTAAAAGATATTATTGGTCGTGCAGATGTGATTTTCTGGCCGATCGGTGAGATTAAGTGGATCAACCACTGAATTTGAAGTAAATAATGAGGTGAAGACAAGTTGACGATACAATGGTTTCCAGGTCATATGACTCGAGCCAGACGCCAGATTCAGGACAAGTTAAAGCTCATCGACGTGGTCATCGAACTATTGGATGCCCGTCTGCCTGTCTCCAGCCGTAATCCAATGATTGACGAAATATTGCTGGATAAACCCCGGATGATTTTGTTGAACAAATCGGATTTGGCAGATGCAAAAGTGACGCAAGAATGGATTGAATATTTCAAAAAAGAAGGAATTACCGCTTTTCCTGTAGATGCTTCGACGGGAACCAATGTTAAAGATATTCCCGTGCAGGCCAAGCTTCTTCTTAAAGAAAAAATTGACCGTCAAATTGCTAAAGGGATTAATCCTCGTGCGGTTCGCGGGTTGATCGTAGGGATTCCCAATGTAGGTAAATCAACACTGATTAACCGACTGGCTGGACGGAGTATTGCGTTAACAGGAGATCGTCCTGGTGTGACGAAGGGGCAACAGTGGATCAAGGTAGGCAAAGAAATGGAGTTATTGGATACTCCAGGTATTCTTTGGCCTAAGTTCGAAGATCAAAATGTAGGTTATCGTCTTGCCGTAACTGGTGCGATCAAAGAGGAAATTTTGAATGCAGAGGATATCGCCTTTTTTGGAATCAGTTACCTGATGCGTTATTACTGGGACGCCCTTGAAGAGAGATACGGACTTCAGGAGTTCTCCAGGGATGCAGATGATTCAGACAGTGTTATTGCGATTATGGAACAAGTCGGCCGTATACGTGGTTGCATTGTAAGCGGTGGACGTATTGATCTGGAAAAGGCATCACGAGCATTTCTGCGTGAACTGCGAGCGGGTAAAATGGGACGTTTCTCTATGGAAGCTCCTTATTAAAAAATGGACTCTACACGATGAAGATCATTATCTTCATTTGTTCATTTCATATATACAAGTGCCGAAAGAAGCGGCCGTTACCGGATTACCGGGAGCGGTCGTTTTTTGTGTATACAAACGCGGAAGTAGAGCTGGAACATACGTCGAAAACGATAAAATGGAAGAGGATTGAAGAACAGTACGCTTTATGGAATTGGCTGACCTATATATCAGGTGCATCTAAATCGTGCTATGATAAATGGTGGTGCAATTTAAATTAGACGAGGTCTGATATATTCAATTTAAACCATCAAATACCGATAAATGAAGACATCACTATCTTTATATTGTAAATCTCAAGGAAAAGTTTTACTGAGAGAGACAGGTTGTACAGAACAAAAGACAGAGGATTTACGTCTATATTATAAAAAGTTATAAGTGATACGTATGCTGAAAAAGCGTGGGTAGAGGAGATGAGCGTTATGGTTGAAAATAATGAAGAGATCGGGTTGAATCTACTGGATACTCCGATTGGACCAAAGAAGAAAAAAGAAGTCAGTGAACCTCGAGATCTGTTGCTCTATGAGCGGGAGTATTGGGACAGTGGATTTGAACGTATTGCTGGTATTGATGAGGTGGGGCGGGGCTGTTTGTTTGGGGATGTTGTGGCAGCGGCGGTTATTTTACCGAAGGATCTCATCCTGGAAGGCGTGAATGACTCCAAGAAATTAACGGAGAAAAAACGTGATGCATTATATGACATCATTATGGAAAAAGCGCTGGCGGTAGGTATCGGGTACGCGGATGCAGAGACAATTGATCGGCTTAACATCAAACAGGCTGCGAGACTTGCGATGAAACGTGCGGTTGAAGCATTGGGAGAAACTCCTGATTATATGCTGGTGGATGCCGAGAAGGTGGATGTGAATGTACCTCAACTGTCCATTATTAAAGGGGATGCTAATAGTCAATCGATCGCAGCGGCATCTATTATTGCCAAGGTAACGCGAGATCGGCTGTGTAAGGAAGAATGGGATACGTTATATCCGGAATATGGTTTGTCGATACATAAAGGATATGCAACAAAAGTTCATCGGGAGCAAATTATGGCATTGGGGGCAACCCCGATGCATCGGCGCAGTTTTCTGGGCAACCTGCTTGGAGAGCAGCAATCTTTGTTTTAACACAAGTTTGAAGAAAGGAGGGGGAGAGATTTGAATATCGGTTCCATGATAAAGGGGTTAATGGGAGACAGTAAGCCCGGCAATGCCAAACCGCTTGAATTAAAGGAAGGTCAAGTGGTTCGTGGCTCCGTCGTTAGTGTATCCGATGATGGGGGAGAAGCAGTTCTGCAGATTCAAGGTGTGCAAGTGCGCGCCAAGTTGGAGACTCCACTCCGTCCGGGGGAGACCACGTTGCTTCAAGTGCAACCTCCAGGTGAAAATGGCATAACGGTAATGAAACCTTTGACGGGTACACTTACTGAGCTGCCACAAGCTTCGCTGAACAACCTGCTTAAGGATGTAGGACTGCCGGATACAAAAGGGAACCGGGAACTGTTACTTGCCATGCAGCGTAGCGGATTGCCGCTAACGAAGGATAATGTGGCTATGGTCCAGAATATGATGACTGCTAAACCTGCCCAGGTACCTGTGGAAGAATGGGTGCAGGCGACGGGAATTGCTTTTCAGCGTGGTCTTCCGGTTACGGCGGAAACAGTAAAAGGATTACACCAGACGGTGTTTGGCCCCCCTCTGCACCAGTTGTTAAGCGGGTTGGCTGACCAGTTGGAAACGATGCTTACTCAAACAACAGGTAAACCGGTATTGCCTGGAGAGCAATCTGCTGCCATGAAACCAGCTGTTGTGGCTGGTGTACCCGTCGTGCTGAATGGAGCACACATGGAAGAAGGATTGGCTGCATCAGGCAACGGTCGTCAGGTGACTGGAACCGGAACACCTGCTTTGTCAACGCAACAAGGACAAGCGGCGTTGGCAGGTGCTATATCCATGACGGATGGCGGGGCAGAGGATGCAGGTACTGCGGTGAAAGGAAACGTGCAAACCGGAGGAGGCACCGGAAATGCTGAAGCCGGGGCAAAGGCAGTTGCCAGCAACGTTGAAACGGCTGGCAAAGGGGGTGCAGGTATTCCGTCTGGAACTGGAATACCTGGAGAGAGCCCGCGCGGGGCTGACGCGGGGCAGGCTGGGAGCCGCCCGGGTACATCGGGGGCGGCAACAGAATCTGTGGCTGGCCGTGTAAGTGCAGGCCAGCCTGAAACAGGCGCGGCCGGGCGGACTGACGGCCGCGCTGAAACGCCTGCTGCTGCGGGGACGTCGTCCGCAGCAGGCCAGGCGGCGCCAGCGACGCCTACGGCAGCGCAGCTGGCGCCCAAGCTGCTGGCGCTGCTGGACGCCCTGCGCAGCGCGTCCACTGCCGCACCGGCACAGCCTGGTGCGGCAGCACTGGCCGCCCCTGCATCGCAGGGCGGCCAGGCGGCTGCGGCTGAGGCTGCCGGAGGCGTGCCGCAGCCGTTGCCAGCCGGCGCTGATGCGCCGCAGGCTGGCGGTAGTGCCGCAGCACCTGCGGGAGCTGCGGCAGTGCCCGCGCCTGTCACCCACGAGGGGGACCCGTGGGTGGGGCGCGTGCTGAAGCTGCTCGGTGCGGAGCACGAGCAGCAGGCCGTTCACGGCGCGGCAGCGCAGCCGCGCGTGGGGGATGCGGCGAGTCCGGCAAATGCGGACACGCTGAAGGGCTTGCTGCTGCAACTTGCCAGCAGCGAAGGTGCACCGGCGGCGCTTAAGGATGCCGCCGGACAGGCGGTGCAGTATCTGACAGGTCAGCAGTTATTGCTGACAACAGATCGCAGTGCTACATTTGCACAGATGCACTGGTTTATTCCGATCACTGGACCGGACGGGGAAGAAACGGCGTCTGTTCAGATTCAATCACGTCGTGGATCTCGTGGAGAGCTGGATGCGTCCAACTGCCGTCTATGGTTTGATCTGGACATGAAAAGTCTTGGGCCTACTCTGGTAGATGTCCATGTGGTTAATAACATTGTCAGTCTGCGTGTATTAAATGATCGCGAAGGAATGGGACCGCTTCTGGAGAGCGGACGAGAGGTGATCCATCAGGCATTGGACAAGCTGGGCTATCAACTGCTGACCTTCAAGGCGGAACCGTGGCCTGCGGGCCAGGAGCCGGGCGCGGAACGAAAAACGCGGGCCTCGGACTATAGTCCTGAACGATACAAAGGGGTGGACTTGAAGGTATGAAAGACGAGTCATCACAACCGGACCTGCTTTCCAAAAAGGCGGTTGCCCTAAAGTATGTCCCTGGAGAGAGTGAAGCACCTGTTGTTGTAGCCAAGGGGCGCGGCAAAGTGGCAGAAGCCATTCTGGATAAAGCCAGAGAAAACGGCGTGGCTGTTCAGGAGGATGCAGCACTTGTGGAGGTGCTCTCCAAGTTGGATCTGGATGAACAGATTCCGGCAGAACTGTATCAACTGGTCGCAGAGGTGCTAACGTACGTCTACCGTGCAGATCGCATGGCCTCAGGACGTGAGGAAAATGAGTCATGGTAGAACGTAGATTGGGTCAGGAGCCAGGATTAAAGCTCACACGACAGCAGAAAGGCCGATTAGGTGAAGAGGCTGCCTGTCAATGGTTGCGAGAGCACGATTATCGGATCATTAGACAGAACTGGCGTTGCCGTAGCGGTGAGATTGACATCATTGCTTCCTGCGAGGGCCTGATTGTCTTTGTGGAAGTAAGAAGCAGAAGTGGAGCCGCTCAGTACGGTACACCTCAGGAATCGGTTGATATGCGTAAAATGCAGCAGGTACGTTCAACCGCATCTGTATATTTGCAAATGACGGGAGAGATGGAACTTCAGATCCGTTTTGATGTAATTGCCGTAATGCTTGATCAAGCAGGAGAGATTGTCTCTGTGAATCATATTGTTAATGCTTTTTAAAAATTACACTAGAAGTTATTGCTATATTATGCGATACGTAATGTATCTTTTTAATGTGAGTCGGTCAGTGATTTCGAAGTACAAGTTTAATTATGTCTTATCTTTGCATTCGTTTTAGTTTTAAAATTAGTTAATATACTAAAGCCGTAGTTCCTATTTGTACAGGAGCTGCGGCTTTTTTTGATTTAACTATGAAATCAAAAAACAGAGAATAGAGCATTGATAATAAAATCATCGTATTTCAGAAATTTATAGATACAAAATGTATCATTTGTAATAAAATAAGAAAGTTGAAATTTAAAGAGAGGTTGGTGGGATGTATGAAAGAGCTTCAGAATACTTCGAACAACACAGTAAAACAAATATGGGAGTGCCCTCGGATGGAAGTGCTGGATATCAGCGAGACCATGAACGGTGGACAGGGGATTTGGCAATATGTTTGGGACGGAGAATTCTGGAAGCTTGAACTTATGGTCAGTTAATTTAAGAGGTTAAAGAGGAATGTTTGATCAATAAAATAAATGGTGAGGTGTAGTGAGAAGATGCAGACAAGTATCAAATGGATCATTCGACTAAGTACACTATCTTTATGTTTCATTTTGTTTGGAATCATGTATTCCGGAGTTTCTTATGCAGCCGATCCGTCTACACAGGCAAGTGTATCAGGTAAAGTTATTGATCGTCAGGAATTACCTGTCCAGAACGCTACTGTCAAGTATTGGCTTAATTATCGTGGGGATACGTCTGAGAAAAGCGTGAAGACGGATGGGAATGGACGGTATCATATTATAGAGTCCGTTGAAGACAATACGGACATTACTTTTGTAGTTGAAGCAGAGGGTTATGTGACGTACAGACACTATGGCTCCTACGGATTGTCCGGTGGAGAGCAAATACAACTTGATTTTCGTATTTATGAGCCATCCACGATTGTAGGAACAGTCAAAGATCAGGCAGGCAGACCGGTTCCAGATGCTCGTATAAAAGTAACAAGTGTCTTTGATCGTATAGTGAAAACTGATCAGCAAGGTCGATATGCGGTTACAGGAATTGATTACGCCTATAATCCGAACATTGCAATATGGGTAGATGCCGATGATTATATGTTATATGAACAGGATCGCTTGGGTGTCCGGGAGGGAGGAACCTTGAGAATGGATGTTGTTTTGGCAGAGGCGGCACACGTGCGGGGAAAAGTTGTAGATGAGTCGGGCAATCCAGTAAGTGGGGCTAAAGTTAATGCTGGAGGTTCGGCAACAACAGATGCTCAAGGCAACTATTTAATAAAGCGCGTACCAACAGGGGCTAGAACGATAACGGGAGAAGCAGCAGGATATCTAAAAACGAGCCTGAGCGTTACTCTTGTAAAAGGAGATCATAATACGTTTAATATCGTACTTAAGAAGGATGCAGATATTACACCTCCAGTAACCAAGTACAGATTAGTTCCTATTACAGATACTGTGAACGGGAAAATATACATCAAAGGATTTACATTCAGACTTCAGGCAACAGACGAAGTCAAAGGTTCGGGCGTAAAAATAACGCAATATCGAATCAACGGGGGAGAATGGAAAAACTATGAAGGACCCGTCAAGTTTTATGCCCCTGATGTCAAGGTGGTAGAGTACTATAGTACAGATGTTGCAGGTAACCAGGAGAAGTACAACAAAATGGATTTTATTAATGGCACATTTGAAGGGAATGGCACGTTTGAAGGGGAGAGTTACGACGATTGATTACTCGTTGATATGATATGTGAATAAATAACATGAGAATAAAAGACGGTTCTGACTTTGTGATCCCTCGTGGTGAATCAAGATTCAGAGTCGTCTTTTCTGTTGGAATGACCCTAACGGTACTGACCTTTGCCTCCCCTTTGAATCTCGTGATCAGATGGGTGTATAATCAAGAAGGTAAACTGGTATTTTATTATGTCATAAAGAAATTATATTGAATGTACAAGGCCGCGAATCACTATTGCGGTTGCAAATGATTTTATAAACAGGAGGTACGGCCGATGAGTAAAGCTACGAAAACAACAAATGAAGTCAGAAATGCGATTCAAAACCGTCGTACGGTGAAAAAATTCAAAAAAGAAGCTGTTCCTACACAGCAGATTATAGAATTGCTGGACACCGCAGTCTGGGCTCCTAACCATAAACTGCGTGAACCTTGGAGATTTTTGTTGTTTACCGGAAATGGACGGAAGAAACTGGCTGAGGCTATTGATGCAGAAATGGGAGAAGACAACAAATTCTCACCCAATATTATGCAAGTTCCATCCGTTATGCTTGTCGTGTTGGAAGAAGATCCAAGACAGAATATCTGGGACGAAGACTTCGCTGCGGTCAGTGCATTGGTTCAGAACTTTATGCTTGCAGCCTGGAGTGAAGACATTGGAACGTTCTGGGTGACCAAGCCATTTTTGTACGCTCCCAAATTCCGCAAACCGCTTGGAATAGAGGCGGGAGAGAAGATTGTAGGCATGATTTATATGGGATATCCTGATGTTATTCCTTCTGCCAAAGAACGCACACCAGCCAAGGACAAACTCACTCTTTTTGAATAATAAATTATTGTAGACCTTAGCTATATACGATCCCCTTACGTTTACAGGGAAATCTACGTACAAGTACCTTTCTTCACAGAAGAGAAGGGCTTGTACGTTTTTTGTCATTTTGGTGTATCCGCATTGTAGAATCTGCATAAGGAATCCTTCTCGATTTTCCTCTGCTGTTTACAGTTTCATGCCCATTCCACTGCCTTTGGGTAAATCGGCCTGTTCTTCCCTCCATATGCTTCTAAAATAGCTTCAAAATAAATTAAGATCCAATTGACGATACTGGATGGCTTCAGCCACATGAGCTGTCACAATTTCACCTTCATGGTCCAGATCAGCAATTGTTTGTGCCATCTTGATAATCCGATCATGTGCACGCATGCTCAGGTTTAACGTTTGCAGCGTTTGCTCTAACAGTTGCTCTGCCTCTTGGGGGAGATGGATCGTTCGTCGCAAAAGCGTGCCCGAAAGCTGGCTATTCCAACGAACCGAACTTTTGGCATAACGTGTAGCCTGAATTTGATGAGCGTGGATCACTTTTGCCTGCATTTCTGCAGAGGAAGGGGAAGCAGCAGACTTGCGCCACTCGCCTGGTGGAGGAACCTCAACCTGAAGATCAATGCGGTCCAGCAGTGGTCCTGAAATTTTGGCTCGGTACGCGGCAACACGGGCTGGACTACATATGCAGCGTTGCTCCTCCGAATGAGCGGACAAATATCCGCAGGGACAGGGATTCATGGAACATGCAAGCATGAATTGGGCCGGAAAGGTGAATGCAGCGCGAGCCCGACTAATTGTCACTGTGCGATCCTCTAACGGTTGCCTTAATACCTCCAGCACTTGGCGCTGGAATTCAGGTAATTCATCCAGAAACAATATGCCCCGGTGGGCAAGGCTCACTTCACCCGGTTTTGGGATACCACCGCCTCCAATCAGACCAGAGGTGGATATCGTGTGGTGAGGAGAGCGAAAAGGTCTGTCTGCAATCAGGCCTTGAGGCGCTTCTTTCAACTTGCCTGCGGCACTTAATACTTTGGTGACTTCCAACGCTTCATCTTCTGACAAAGGAGGAAGGATGGAGGGTAGACGTTTGATTAACATCGTTTTGCCCGTGCCTGGCGGTCCAACGAGCAGTATATTATGCATGCCGGCTGCAGCAATCATAAGCGCGCGTTTTACATGATGCTGCCCTAGAACATCACTATAGTCGTCTGCAAATAATGGTGTTTGTCTCGTCTTCCTATCCGCCATCTTATGAGTCTTATCAGTTATAGGAGTAGCGAGGTGTGCATAATTTTTCAACACGACTGGTCCTGCATTCGAATTATTTGGTATTCCTGCTGATCTAGCGGGTTGATCTGGGTTTTCCGGAGCAATATCCTGTAAATGACGAATGCCAAAAACCTGGATACCTCGAATCAGTGACGCTTCCTCCACGTTATCCAAAGGCAGGAGCACGGACGTAAAGCCTTGTCGTTTGGCCAGATCCACCATGGATAAAATGCCCGGCACGGACCTGATCGAACCGTCCAACGCCAGTTCGCCAACCACTAGTGTCCGTTCCTGGGGAGGAAGTACAAGCTGGCCGCTTGTCATAAGTAAACCAATAGCAATGGCTAGATCAAAGGAAGATCCTTCCTTGCGTAGATCAGCGGGGGCCAGATTGATTGTGATCCGCTGTAAAGGATACTGATATCCGCAGTTTTTAATCGCTGCACGGACACGTTCAACGGCCTCACGAATAGCTGAATCCGGTAAACCGATGATGGATGTCTGTGGCAGACCATTAGATAAATCGGTTTCCACCTCGATCAGAACACCATCGATTCCGTACAAACACGCACTGTGTAATTTTCCGTACATAACAAAGAAACACCTCACTCGATTCTTGACTCCGCATAATACGGGCCAGTCTACGAATTAAGGTGCTTCCTCAGCTTCTATTAAGCATTTTATATAAAAGGAATCATGGAGTCAACCTGTCATTATCATTGCTGTAGTCATCTTTCCTGATCCCTGAATTTTATTTCTGGAAGGAAATCATTAAATAGCTTTGCGAACATGGTTACGTATAAACTTTCATTATGTTTATTAAATTTAGCCCGAGAAAGCGTGAATCTGTTCGATGGACTTATCTATTATTGTTGTTAAATCATGGGGATGAACTGCTGATTATCTAATTATATTTATATTTTACACAATCTAATTTATCATGATTAAATTGAATAGTAAAATCATTTGTGCTCAATTATTCTGTTTTTTTTCTATTTTGTGATAGTATAGATCTATAGTTCCCGTATTATTAGGAATAGATTGCACAATAGGCAGGTGAGAAAGACATATGCAGACTGACAGTTTGAAGCTGGATAACCAATTATGCTTTGCCATATATGCTTGTTCACGTGAGATTACGAAGATGTACCAGCCTTATCTGGAGGTACTTGGCGTAACGTATTCCCAGTATTTGGTGTTGATGGTTTTATGGGAACGTGAAGAATGTACGGTTAAGGAGATCGGGGAGGCTCTCTATCTCGATTCGGGAACGTTGACACCACTTCTCAAACGTTTGCAGTCAGCAGGACTTATTAATCGCGAACGCTCGGCTCAGGACGAACGAAAAGTATTAATTACACTAACCGACTCGGGTCGTGAGTTGCGGAACAAGGCATTATCCATACCTGAATCCATTCAGGGAGATGCGTGTTTGAACAGTACAGAGTTTGAAACATTGCTGGGTCAGTTCAAAGGATTGCTGGAGAAAGTTCACGAAACCAACACCAACGCAGCCAAAAAATAAAATGTAGTTTTACATCAAGGAAACCTCAGTTTTTAGCTGAGGTTTTTTCCATATATACCCAAGCATTCACAATATGGGATCATACTCATATCAAAATACTGTCTATTAACCATTAGTTTTTTAAGGAAAGCGTTTTAAAAACGTGTTACAATGAATTGGGCTTGAGTGAAAATAGTCAACATTTGTCTTTTGTTAGTCTACCAACCCGCCTTGTTGCAGTCATGTTGATAGGAGGATTCGAGAATGAATATCCATGAATATCAAGGAAAAGAAGTACTGAAACAGTATGGAGTTACCGTTCCAAACGGAAAGGTTGCTTATACAGTCGATGAAGCGGTCGCGGCCGCTGAGGCATTGGGCAGTCCAGTGACTGTTGTCAAAGCACAGATTCACGCAGGTGGCCGGGGTAAAGCCGGCGGCGTAAAAGTGGCAAAGAGTACGGATGAAGTTCGTGCCTATGCTTCTGAAATTCTGGGCAAAGTATTGGTAACACACCAGACTGGACCAGAAGGTAAAGAAGTGAAACGTCTTCTGATTGAAGAAGGATGCGATATCCGCAAAGAGTATTATGTGGGTGTTGTTGTGGACCGTGCCACAGGCCGTGTAGTTATGATGGCTTCCGAAGAAGGCGGTACTGAGATTGAAGAAGTAGCTGAAGCTACACCTGAGAAAATTTTCAAAGAAATCATTGACCCTGCCATTGGATTGCAAGTGTTCCAGGCCCGTAAACTGGCCTACAGCATTAAGATTCCAAATGAACTGGTGAACAAAGCTGTTAAGTTCATGCTCGCGCTGTACACTGCATTTGTCGAAAAAGATTGCTCTATTGCCGAGATCAATCCTCTCGTTGTTACCGGAGATGGAAACGTTATCGCGCTAGATGCGAAATTAAACTTTGACTCCAACGCCCTGTTCCGTCACAAAGACATTTTGGAACTGCGTGACCTGGATGAAGAGGATGAAAAAGAAATCGAAGCTTCCAAATACGACCTCAGCTACATAGCACTTGATGGCAACATCGGCTGTATGGTCAATGGTGCGGGACTTGCGATGGCAACGATGGACATTATCAAATACTACGGTGGAGACCCGGCCAACTTCCTTGACGTTGGGGGCGGTGCAACAACGGAGAAGGTGACTGAAGCATTTAAGATCATCTTGTCCGATGCCAAAGTAGCTGGGATCTTTGTTAACATCTTCGGTGGCATCATGCGCTGTGATGTTATCGCCAATGGTGTTGTTGAAGCCGCGAAGCAGCTTGGCCTGACCAAACCGCTGGTTGTTCGTCTTGAAGGAACTAACGTGGAGCTTGGCAAACGTATTCTGGGTGAATCTGGCCTGAATATCGTTCCTGCTGATTCCATGGCCGATGGTGCACAGAAAATTGTTGCCCTCGTAAAATAAGTTCATTCCTTAGTACCGGAGCTGTCCGGGAATTGAAAAATAACCGTAAGGATGTGAAGCAACGTGAGTATTTTGATCGATAAAAATACAAAAGTCATTACGCAAGGCATTACGGGTTCAACGGGAATGTTCCACACGAAGGGCGCATTGGACTACGGAACCCAGATGGTAGGCGGAGTTACACCGGGTAAAGGCGGAACTAATGTGGATATCACGTTGGAAGACGGTACAGTAGCTAGTCTGCCGGTGTTCAACACTGTGCAGGAAGCGAAGGAAGCTACAGGCGCAACAGCGAGCGTCATTTACGTTCCTCCTGCATTTGCAGCAGATTCCATTATGGAAGCTGTTGATGCTGAGCTGGACCTCGTGATCTGTATTACAGAAGGTATTCCGGTTCTTGACATGATCAAGGTTGACCGCTTCATGGAAGGTAAAGATACTGTCCTGATCGGACCAAACTGTCCAGGTGTCATTACACCAGGAGAATGTAAAATTGGTATCATGCCTGGTTACATCCATATGGCAGGGCACGTAGGCGTTGTTTCCCGTAGTGGAACACTTACCTATGAAGCCGTTCATCAACTGACGACACGTGGTATTGGACAATCTTCAGCTGTAGGAATCGGGGGAGACCCTGTAAAAGGCTCGGAGTTCATTGATATCCTCAAACGGTTCAATGAAGATCCACAGACTCATGCGGTCATCATGATTGGTGAGATTGGTGGTACAGCTGAAGAGGATGCTGCAGATTGGGTACGTGAAAACATGACCAAACCGGTTGTTGGCTTTATCGGTGGCGTAACAGCGCCTCCAGGCAAACGGATGGGCCATGCTGGCGCTATTATCTCTGGCGGTAAAGGTACAGCCAAAGAGAAAATTGCTAAGCTGGAATCATGTGGAATCAAAGTAGCACCAACTCCTGCTGAGATGGGTTCGACTTTGGTGAGTGTACTTGAGGAACGCGGTATTTTGAATTTGTGCACGACACATTAATTCTTTTTCGTTATAATAGAAGAAACGGCTCGGAAATGATTTATTTCTGGTAGACCGACTATTATGGTTACGGAAAAGGTAAGCAACCTTTTGTCCTTGAACAGGGCGAAGGGTTGCTTTTTTGCGTTTTTTTTACGGGAAAAGGGGGAGGATTTGTCTCTCATCTGCGTAAACGCTTGCATTCCGTGGTCACTTAACACACAATATGAGGGAAGATCTCTTCCCGCTTTGGGAGGTTTATGGTATGGAAGAAAGATGGATCTTGTTTGGGTTACATGAGATGGAGGGCATTGGCAAGAAAACAATCTCGAAACTGATTCTGGGACAACATGAATTACCCGAACTATTGAATTATGGGGAAAGCGACTGGGTCGCAGCAGGCTTGCGCAAAGATCAAGCTGCACGCTTGGCTAGCCAATTTACTATCGACTGGATCGAGAGTAAAAGAGAACACGTTTACAATCAGGGGATAGAGGTTATTACTTATCTGGATCAGAAATATCCCATATTAATGAAGGAAACCGTTCAGCCTCCCTGGGTAATGTATGCTCGAGGGGATGTTAGTTTGCTTCACAATTCGTCTATTGCCATGGTGGGAACTCGTATGCCAACCGTGTATGGGCGCAAAGTTGGAGAAAAGCTGGCAGAGCAATTATGCAATGCAGGACTGACGATTGTAAGCGGGCTTGCCCGCGGTATTGATAGCGTATGTCATGAGGCAGTACTACGTGCTAAAGGAAAAACGATTGCAGTATTTGGAACAGGGATTGATAATATATACCCACCCGAAAATACAAGCCTCGCTGAACGAATCGCGGAGACGGGGCTGCTTTTGTCGGAATATCCACCAGGTACGAGAGCGCGCCAGGGATTATTTCCGGAACGGAATCGAATCATTGCCGGTCTGACATTGGGAACATTGGTTGTTGAGGCTGACATTCGCAGTGGTTCACTCATTACAGCAGATGCTGCGCTTGAAGCAGGCAGGGATGTATTTGCAGTCCCTGGACCTATTACATCGCCGAAAAGTCGGGGAGCACACAATCTTATCCGTCAAGGGGCCAAATTGGTCACTTGTGCAGCAGATGTGTTGGAAGAGTATCGATTGGGCTTGCCAAATGCAGAACAACTTCCTTACAATAGAGGACGTTCGACCGAAACAACCGAGCCTTCCGGGCGAGGGATATTCGCTGAGGTTAAGCTCTCTACAGATGAACAACGTGTGATTTATCTGTTGGAACAGGGAGAACAATCATTGGATCAACTGGTTGAGCTGCTTGGTTGGGATTTTGGACATTTGCATTCAGTTCTGTTATCTTTAATCATAAAAAAGCAGATTAGCCAATTACCAGGCACTAAATACGCGAGGGTATGACGAAGCTACAACTTACGTAGTGCGTGGAAATATATAATTAGCAGAAGTTATTAACTATGCATAAGCTTACAGAAACAGTTTCATGACAGTTTCATGACTGAGAGGAGGATGAACCTATGGCGGATGCACTCGTAATCGTGGAGTCGCCCTCAAAGGCGAAGACGATAGGCAAATATTTAGGCAGCAAGTTCATCGTAAAAGCTTCGATGGGGCATATTCGCGATTTGCCAAAGAGTCAGATCGGCGTTGAGGTAGAGAATGATTTTAATCCGAAGTATATTACGATCCGCGGCAAAGGTTCAATTTTGAAAGAACTGAAGGATGCACGGAAGAAAGTGAAAAAAGTGTATCTCGCAGCTGACCCGGATCGCGAAGGTGAGGCTATCGCATGGCATTTGGCCCATGCCCTTGAACTGGACGATACGGCAGATTGCCGGGTAGTATTTAATGAAATTACAAAACAAGCGGTCAAAGATGCGTTCAAAACGCCGCGGAAAATCAATATGGATTTGGTTAACGCGCAGCAGGCAAGACGTATTCTGGATCGGCTCGTTGGATATAAAATTAGTCCGTTATTATGGAAGAAAGTGAAAAAAGGTTTGTCTGCAGGCCGGGTTCAGTCCGTGGCTGTTAAAATCATTTTAGATCGTGAAAATGAAATTGATGATTTTGAGCCGGAAGAATACTGGAGCATTACCGCCAAGCTGACAGCAGACGGCAATCCGTTTGAAGCCAAGTTTCATAAACTGAACGGGGCCAAAACAGAGCTGGGCAGTGAAGAGGAAGTGCAAGCGATCCTGAAACAGATCGAAGGTGCAGACTTTACGATCAAGGAAGTTAAAGAGAAAGAACGGAGCCGTAACCCCTCCGCCCCGTTTACGACAAGTTCTCTGCAACAGGAAGCGGCGCGTAAATTGAATTTCAGAGCTTCCAAGACGATGTCGGTCGCCCAACAACTATATGAAGGTGTAGACCTTGGAAAAGAAGGCACAGTAGGTCTCATCACGTATATGCGTACGGACTCCACACGAATTGCGGCATCTGCACAAGAAGAAGCCAAAGAATATATCGTTGGTAAGTATGGTGAGCCATTTGCACCTGAGACTCCACGAAACTATTCCAAAAAAGCAGCTAATGCTCAGGATGCGCATGAAGCGATTCGTCCAACTTCAATTCTGCGTGACCCTGACTCAATCAAGTCATTCATGAGTCGCGATCAGTTCCGGTTGTACAAACTGGTATGGGAACGTTTTGTTGCGAGCCAGATGTCTTCGGCTATCCTGGATACACTCTCTGTAGATATTGCTGCGGGGGACACCATTTTCCGTGCAGCAGGTTCGAAGGTACGATTCCAAGGTTTCATGAAGGTATATGTTGAAGGAAACGACGATGGTACAACCGATGAAGATCGTCTGCTGCCCCCGTTGAAAAGTGGAGATGTGCTTGAGAAGCAGGAGATTGAGCCAAAACAGCATTTTACACAACCGCCACCCCGATATACGGAGGCAAGGTTGGTTAAGACGCTTGAGGAATTGGGTATAGGGCGTCCGAGTACATATGCGCCAACACTGGAGACCATTCAGAAGCGCGGATATGTTGCAATTGAGGAAAAGAAATTCATGCCGACCGAGCTGGGTGAACTGGTCATCGAACAGATGGAAGAGTTTTTCCCGGAAATCCTGAATGTAGAGTTCACCGCAAACATGGAAGGTGATCTTGACCATGTGGAGGAAGGTTCGGAGGATTGGGTCAAAGTACTCGCAGAATTCTATGAATCTTTTGAGAAACGCCTTGAGTTTGCGGAAGAAGAAATGAAAGAAATCGAGATTGAAGACGAAGTATCCGATGAGATCTGTGAGAAGTGCGGCAAACCGCTGGTTTATAAACTCGGACGTTTTGGCAAGTTTCTTGCGTGCTCGGGCTTCCCTGATTGCCGGAATACCAAACCGATTATCAAGGATATCGGCGTGACTTGTCCGAAGTGTAAGGAAGGTCATGTTGTTGAGCGTCGTAGCAAAAAAGGACGTATTTTCTACGGTTGTGACAAATATCCTGAATGTGATTTTGTCTCATGGGACAGACCTTCAGCCAAACCATGTCCAAGTTGCGGATCGCTAATGATTGAAAAGCGGAACAAAAAGGGAGCACGATTGCAGTGTACTTCATGTGATCATCAGGAGCCGGTGGATGAACCGGATGACGAATCAGCAGATTAGTATATATGTGAATTAATACAATTATAGTGAAATATGAAATTGCTTTATGGGGGTAAATGATTTTGACGAATGAACAACAAGTAACCGTTATTGGTGCCGGGCTGGCAGGAACAGAAGCGGCCTGGCAGATTGCAAGTCGCGGCGTACGCGTGAAATTATACGAGATGAGACCTGTTGTGAAAACGCCAGCCCATCATACGGATAAATTTGCAGAACTGGTATGTAGCAACTCGCTTCGTGCGAATGGATTGACCAATGCAGTGGGTGTGTTAAAAGAAGAAATGAGAATGCTCAATTCTCTCGTATTGTCAGCAGCAGACAAACATGCAGTTCCCGCAGGTGGGGCGCTTGCTGTGGACCGGGATGGATTTTCAGGTGAGATTACATCCACGTTGCACCAGCATCCGCTCATCGAAGTGGTGAATGAGGAATTAACTTCTCTGCCGGAAGATGGCATCGTTGTTGTTGCAACGGGGCCGCTGACCTCACCTGCCTTGTCTGAGCAAATCAAGGCACTAATGGGGGAAGAGTATTTCTACTTCTATGATGCAGCTGCACCGATCATCGAAAAAGATTCAATTGATATGAATAAAGTGTATCTGGCTTCCCGTTATGATAAGGGTGAAGCAGCATATCTGAACTGTCCGATGACAGAAGAAGAGTTTGATGTCTTCTATGAAGCTCTCATTACTGCTGAAGTCGCTCAATTGAAAGAGTTCGAGAAAGAAATCTACTTTGAAGGCTGTATGCCAATCGAAGTGATGATGAAACGCGGAAAACAGACGGCTCTGTTTGGCCCAATGAAACCGGTAGGTCTGGTTAACCCTCATACAGGAGAGTTGCCACATGCTGTTGTTCAGCTTAGACAGGACAATGCAGCTGGAACCCTGTATAACTTGGTGGGCTTCCAGACGCATCTGAAATGGGGAGAACAGAAACGTGTCTTTTCCCTTATTCCTGGACTTGAAAATGCAGAGTTCGTTCGTTATGGCGTAATGCACCGTAATACATTTATTAACTCTCCTAAACTGCTTCTTCCGACGTATCAGTTTAAAGAGCGTCCAAACCTGTTCTTTGCAGGTCAGATGACGGGTGTAGAAGGATATGTGGAATCTGCTGCATCAGGGCTGATTGCCGGCATGAACGCAGCCAAAGCAGCACTTGGGCAGGAACTGGTGGTATTGCCGGTAGAAACAACACTTGGCAGTATGGCTCAGTATATTACAACTGCTGACTTCAAGCACTTCCAACCAATGAACGCAAACTTTGGTTTGCTGCCGAAGCTTGAAACGAAGATTCGTAACAAAAAGGAAAAAAATGAAGCTCTTGCACAGCGTGCCCTGGATGGCATCACCAGTTTTGCTGCAGCAGAAGGTCTAACTGTTCCGGAACGCGTATAAATTATTCGTGGGAGGATGCTGATATCATGGATATGTCATTTCATGCTACAACGATCTGTGCTGTTCGTCATAATGGTAAGGCGGCAATCGCAGGAGATGGTCAGGTGACCATGGGCCAAAGTGTTGTGATGAAGAATACAGCCAAGAAGGTAAGACGTTTGTACCGCGGACAGGTTGTTGCTGGCTTTGCTGGTTCTGTGGCGGATGCGATCACCCTGTTTGAGAAATTCGAAGGTAAGCTCGAGGAGCACCATGGTAACTTGCAACGTGCTGCTGTAGAGCTTGCCAAGGATTGGCGTCAGGATCGGATCTTGCGTAAGCTTGAGGCACTCTTGATTGTGATGGACAAATCAGGTATGCTGCTCATTTCAGGCGGCGGGGAGATAATTGAACCGGATGATGACGTTATTGCTATCGGATCAGGTGGAAACTTCGCCTTATCTGCTGCGCGTGCGTTGAAACGTCATGCAGTAAACCTGGAAGCCAAAGATATTGCGCGTGAATCACTTCAGATTGCCTCGGAGCTATGTGTATATACCAATAATAATATTATTGTAGAAGAGTTATAAGCCAAAGAAATCTCCCGTAGTGGAGCATGATTCTGTAATCTGCTCCAGGACGTCTAGGGGATTCTTTGTCCTTGTTAGGAAAAATAAATTCAACATACTGGTAGGAGGGAAGCAATATGAATACTCAAGCGTTAACACCGAGACAGATTGTTGCAGAGCTTGACAAGTATATTGTAGGTCAAAAGAAAGCTAAAAAATCGGTAGCGGTAGCCCTTCGTAATCGTTATCGGCGTAGCCTTTTGCCTGAGCACACTCAGGACGACATTGTGCCTAAAAATATCTTGATGATTGGACCTACCGGTGTGGGTAAAACGGAAATCGCCCGTCGCCTCGCTAAACTGGTAGGTGCGCCATTTGTGAAAGTGGAAGCTACCAAGTTCACTGAAGTAGGTTACGTTGGCCGTGACGTTGAATCGATGGTGCGTGATCTGATTGAGACATCACTGCGTATGGTGAAGCTGGAGCGGACTGAAAAAGTGAAGGACAAAGCTGAAGAAGCTGCCAATGAGCGAATTGTACATATTTTGGCTCCTTCACAGTCTAAGTCCAAGAGTCAGCGTAATCCCTTTGAGATGATCTTTGGTAATAATGGCAACAACGTTCAGGAACAGGATGAGCCAGAACCGGATACTGGGGTTGCCGAACGCCGCCGTAAGATCAAGTTTGATCTGTTGTCCGGCAAGTTGGAGGATGACATCATTGAGATTGATGTCGAAGACACTGCGCCTAACATGATGGACATGTTTGCTGGACAAGGTAATGATCAGATGGGCATGAATATGCAGGAGATGTTTGGCAGCCTCTTACCTCGTCGTACGAAAAAGCGCAAGCTCGCTATCAAAGAAGCGCGCAAAGTGTTGATCCAGGAAGAAGCAGGCAAATTGATCGATATGGATGATGTTACCCAAGAGTCCATTCGCCGGGCGGAGCAGACAGGTATCATTTTCATAGATGAAATCGACAAGGTTGCCAGTCAAGGACGCGGTAGTGGACCCGATGTATCCCGTGAGGGTGTGCAACGTGACATTCTGCCTATCGTAGAGGGCTCTACAGTGATGACGAAATATGGCCCTGTCAAAACGGATTATATTCTGTTTATGGCAGCTGGCGCATTCCATGTCGCCAAACCCTCTGATTTGATTCCTGAGCTTCAGGGACGCTTCCCAATTCGTGTGGAACTAAGCAGTCTAACGCTGGAGGAGTTTGTTTCCATTCTGACTGAACCCCAAAATGCACTGACCAAGCAGTATGTTGATCTGTTGCGGACAGAGAATATTGAGATTGAGTTCTCGGATGAGGCCATTCGCGAGATTGCCAAATTGGCTGAATCCGTCAATCAAAATACAGAAAATATAGGTGCTCGTCGATTGCATACGATTCTTGAAAAGCTTTTGGAGGATTTATCCTTTGAGGCACCTGAGCTTACACTGGAACGTATGGTGATCACTCCGGAGTATGTTCGGGAGAAATTAAATGATATTGCGCTTGATCGTGATTTGAGCCAGTATATCCTGTAACATGCGGCTAGCAATGCAGTTGTTAAAATGATGCTATAAATGAACGGTATGCAAGAGAGTAGAGAACATTTGTGTGATCGACAAAGGGAAGCAATCCTTTAATGAATCACAAAGGCCCTCTTACTTGGCGCATATCGTTTATTTTTGTTTCTATCTAAAGGATTTTGATGTTACAACCGATAAAAGATGTGTGGTTGTTATACGGATCGACAAAACCTAGGACTTGTGCCGCATGTATCCGGAGTTAAAACCTATCGGAGTGGTAGTTATTCTTCCATTCCATACCCAATGATTCCCATTAAAAGAATTTTCCTTATTCCAAGTCTGGTCATCGGTTTAGTCGACAGATTGGTAAATGTTGCGTAAATGCGCAAAATGATGAATTATTGAAAAGTTTGAAGTCACTAATTGTTTTCTTAAAATTAAAATATATAGACCCCACTTAATTGTTAAGAAAGTGTTGTGTGGGCAAGACGAGTTTTCTTTATTCTTGAAAGATAATTTGTCAATTGATTAATATACAGCTTTGTATGTATACCTATCATATTGTCCTTAAACCCTTAGTGTAACGGCAAAAAATTCTAACATTATGAACTATGAAATATTCGGAAATATACATAATTACGGGCGTTATAAGCTCATGTTGAGACTCGAAATTTTTTTTTTATTTTAAGAATGTTAAAGAACAATAAGGGAGAGTATTAACATACTTTTGTTTTGGGCCCGAACATTTACGAAAAAATTCATAATTTGCAGAAAATACACAAAAAGCCCCGTCTTTCAGAAAAGATAGGGCTTTTTTCTTATTGTAATAAATCCCAAACTCGAAGAAACTTATGTTATACGACAACATCAGAGTTAATTCTACTTAAGTCCTAGAAAACCGTGTAAAGACGAATGTTTTTGTCGAAAAAAACATAAGAATTTTCAAGGGAAAAGATACAATCTTTTTCCATAACTTCTAAAGAGAGGAGGGAGATTGTGAATCTTTTAAACGATATCAGCTTTAAAAGATTGCAAGGTGCACTCGATGCGTCCAATATCAGACAACGAACAATTGCTGACAACATCGCGAACGCCGATACTCCGTATTTCAAGCGCTCGGACGTTTCTTTTGAAGAAATGTTGCAAGGGCAAATGAATGGAGATATGCCTGTTCTTAAGGGTAAATTAACTGATGCAAGGCATTTTGTCATAGGTCCTTCCTCTTCCGTACCCACGCCAGTAGTTAATATGGACCAGTCAACCTCCATGAATAACAACGAAAACAATGTCGATATAGACAGAGAAATGAGTCTTCTGGCGGAGAATCAGTTACGTTATAACGCTTATATTCAGCAAGTGAACGAACAAATTAAAATCATGCGTGTTGGCGTGGAAGGGAGATAACCTAAATTGAACATTAGTAATAGTTTTAGTATCAGTAGCTCAGCTCTGACAGCCCAACGGTTGCGGATGGACGTAATATCTTCCAACATTGCCAACGCAGAGACTACGCGCGCGAGCGTATCCAATGGTGAAGCGGTCCCTTACAAACGTAAAATGGTTGTGCTTGAGCCGAATAAAACGTCATTTGGTACGATGTTGCAAAATCAGATGAGAGGTAGCGGTTCAGGAGATGGCGTAAGAGTAACGGAGATTCGCGAGGATCAGTCACCTCTGAAGCCTGTGTATGACCCTTCTCATCCGGATGCCAACGCAGAAGGATATGTATTTATGCCTAATGTGGATATTGCGAAAGAAATGGTCGACATGATCTCTGCTTCGCGTTCATATGAAGCAAACGTAACAGCACTGAATTCAACCAAAGCGATGATCTCCAAAGCTTTGGAGATTGGAAGATAATCTGCTTAAAAATGAAAATAAGAAAAATACAAACCAGGGATGAAGGGGAGGGACATTAATGATTCAGAACAACATGTTTAGCACACAGGGGATACAACCGCTACAGATGAAGAGTGCAACCGAAAGTAAGCCTTCTACACCAGCCGAAACCATTCAGAGCTTCGGTACATACTTACAGAATGCATTAGGGTCCGTTGCAGCACAGGAGGCTCAATCGCATGAAATGTCGAATCAATTTTTGGTCGGCAAAGCGAATGTGGATCAAGTGATGATTGCTTCAGAACAGGCCTTGTTAAGCCTACAACTCACAACTCAAGTCCGAAACAAAGTGGTCGAAGCATACCAAGAAGTTATGCGAACGCAGTTATAAATAACATACTTGCGCTTCGATAATAGCGCTGATCATTACAACAAAGCAGCTGCGATGCTGCTCCTGATCGTCAACCTATGAAACGGCTAGGGTTGAGTAAGGACAGACTAAGCAAAGTTTCGGATGGGGTGACAGAGTGAATGAGAGAATCGCCCAGTACAGGGATAAGGCATCCCAGTATTGGAATAGTTTTAGCAAAAAGCAAAAAGTATTATTTATATCCACCTTCCTGTTCCTGATTTTGGCTGCAGTTGTACTCACGATGCAATTGTCCAAAACGGAATATGAAGTTGCTTTTACAGATTTGAATGCAAGTGATTCAGCGGGCGTGATCAGTTATCTCGATTCATCTAGCATTCCATACAAATTAAGTTCAGATGGCAAGACCATATCCGTACCGAGTACAAGTGTTGCAATTGCAAAGGTGAATGTTGGATCTCAAGGGATTATTCAGAATGGTTCTTTAGGGTATAAGTCATTCGAGGAGTCATCATCCCCCATCGGGATGACGGATAAAGAGTTTGATGTAAAGTACAACAACGCTATAAACGGAGAAGTTGAACAGTTACTTCAGCGGATGCAAGGGATACAGGATGCTAAAGTACTCGTGAATATGCCGAAAGATAACATCTTTGCTGGTTTAGAAGAACAAGACAAAGCATCAGCATCGGTAGCTCTCCAATTCAAACCGGGTTATCATCCAAATCAGGCAGCGGTAGATGGCTACTTTAACTTGGTTAAGACTGCAATTCCTAATCTGCCTGTTGAGAACATCACGATTACAAACACAGATGAAGCAGAATTGATTCCAACTGCCCGAGGTGGCAGTGGCGGGTTGTCTTCCGAAGTTCAAGAAAACATGGCACTACAGAAAAAGTTTGAAAACGATGTCCGTAATAACGTAAAACAATTCCTTTCCCAGATTGTAGGCGAAGACAAGGTTAATGTTTTGGTAGCCTCCAAGCTTAATTTTGACAAAGAAACACGTAAGGAAAATCTGGTCACACCTGTTGATGTAGATAATATGAAAGGCATCGAGATCAGTGTGCAGGAGATTCAAAAGAGCTACACTGGCGCAAGCAATCCAACAGGTGGTGTTGCTGGCACAGGACAAGAGGAAGTTCCGGGTTACCCATCATCTGATGCAACCGGTAACTCTACCTCCGAAGAATCATCAAGCACTATAAACTACGATGTTAATCGAATTGCCAAGGATATCATTTCCAGTCCGTATACTGTAAAAGACTTAACCATTAACGTTGCAGTTGAACCACCGAATGGAGAAACAGAATTACAGGGACCGGTTCAGGACGCAATTGAGAACATTTTGGTTAACATTGTTCGTGCTTCACTGGCAGACTCAGGCACTGTAATAAGTGACGCCGATCTGACAAAGAAAGTTTCAGTCATGTCACAAGGCTTCCAGACTGCCTCTGCAGACAATACAGGTTTCCAGCTTTCCTCAACGATGATGTGGGGTGGAGGCGCACTCATAGCGGCATTGATCGCAGCGGTAGTTATTTTGTTAGTACGCCGTCGCCGCAAACAAAACGAAGTCGAAGAAGAAGAGATTCCTCTTCCAATAGCAACAGAGTTCCCGTCCATTACGCTGGACAGTGTAACGAACGAAAGTCAGGTGCGCAAACAATTGGAGAGTTTGGCCAAGAAAAAGCCAGACGAATTCGTCAATCTGCTGCGTACATGGCTGGCTGACGAATAGAGGTGAGCGCATTGGCAAAGGCAAGCAGTCAAGGTTTGACTGGCAAACAAAAAGCAGCAATATTGTTGATTACATTAGGTCCGGAAGTATCAGCTCAGATATTCAAACATCTGCGTGATGAGGAGATTGAGCAACTTACGTTGGAGATTGCCAACGTTCGCAAAGTTGATTCTTCTGAAAAGGATATGATCATGGCCGAGTTTCACCAGATCTGTCTGGCGCAGGAATATATCTCTCAGGGCGGTATCAATTACGCCAGAGAAATCCTGGAAAAAGCTCTGGGTTCATCAAAAGCACTTGAAGTCATTAATCGTTTGACAGCTACGCTGCAAGTCAGACCATTTGACTTTGCGCGCAAAGCAGATCCGAATCAAATTTTGAACTTTATTCAGAATGAAAGCCCGCAAACGATTGCCCTGGTTCTGTCTTACCTGCAATTCGAACAGGCAGCAGCGATTCTATCATCCTTGCCACAAGAGAAACAGGCAGATGTCGCTCGCCGGGTGGCTGTTATGGATAGTACTTCGCCAGAAGTTATCTCTCAAGTGGAGCGGGTTCTGGAACAGAAGTTATCCTCTACCGTAACGCAGGATTACACCAATGCAGGTGGTATCGAATCGATCGTTCAGATTCTGAACGGAGTCGATCGGGGTACAGAACGTACCATTTTGGACTCGCTTGAAATTCAGGATCCAGAGCTTGCAGAGGAAATCAAAAAACGCATGTTTGTATTTGAAGATATCGTCAATGTGGATGATCGTTCGATTCAGCGCATTATTCGGGATATCGACAACGCAGATTTGCAGCTGGCACTCAAAGTGGCAAGCGAAGAAGTTCGGGATGCCGTGTTCCGGAATATGTCTAAACGGATGTCCGAGACATTCAAAGAAGAGATGGAATTCATGGGACCTGTGCGATTGCGTGATGTTGAGGAAGCTCAGACTCGTATCGTAGGAACGATACGCAGATTGGAAGAAGCCGGTGAGATCATTATCGCACGCGGTGGAGGAGATGATATCATTGTCTAATTTGATTAAATCTTTCCAGTATGTACCCGTTGATGACCGTAAAAAACTTGAAAATCATCATCATTATGGTGGTGCTGAGGAGTCTGAAACGGAATTAAATGGTGTGAGTGCCGAAGGTTCTGAAGTTGAAACACTTCAAGCACGCGTGGACGAAGAAACACAACGTCTTACCGCAGAAATGCTGGAAGATGCCAAGGAGTTTGCAGAAAAGCAAGTACGTGAAGCTTCAGAAGAGGCAGAGCGCATGCTTCAAGAGGCCCGTGAACAGATCGACAGCTGGTGGCAGGAACAACGACAACAGGATGAACATCTGACTGAAGCGCTTCGTTCACAAGGTTTCCAACAGGGTTTTGAAGAAGGCAAAGTACAAGCTGAACTGGATCTCCAGGTGCAAATCGAAAAGATGATGATTGAAGCCCAGGAAGTGCTCAAGGAAGCTTATGTAGCTAAAGATCAGATCATTCAGGAAGCCGAACCGTTCCTCGTGGAGCTCGCTTGCGGGATCGCTGAGAAAGTCATTGATAAGCAACTTACCATTGAACCCGATCATACATTGGAACTGATTCGTCAGAGTTTGTCACGTAAACGGGAGCAGGGTTTGATCACACTCTGTGTGGCACCTGATCAGTTTACATTTGTACAGGCAGCTCGTGAAGAATTATCTCTGTCCATTGACTCTCAGGCAGAATTGCAGATTTTGCCTGATTCAACGGTCAAAGATAAGGGATGTGTCATTCGTTCTTCGTTCGGAAGTGTAGATGCGAGAATTGATACACAGCTTGCTGAGATTAAAAAAGAACTGGTCCGCATAGCACTTGAGGATGAGGAGCGAAAAAATCAACATGAAGGTTCTTAGTTCACAGCGATATATGGAACATTTGCGCCAATTCGATCCTGTTCGTATTAACGGCAAAGTTACTCAGGTCATTGGTCTTATGGTGGAGTCAGAAGGGCCAGATGCAAGTATCGGTGACGTATGTTATATCTATCCTGGGAAATCGGCCAAGCCTCTTCAGGCCGAAGTTGTTGGGTTTCGAGATAACAAAGTGCTGCTTATGCCACTGGGTGAACTTCAATCCATCGGTCCTGGTTGCGATGTAGTAGGTACGGGTAAACCACTCGGCGTTCAGGTAGGCTCCGAATTGCTCGGTAAAGTATTGGACGGACTTGGACAACCGCTGGACGGTTCCCTCCTTCCATCCAGAATGCCGATGTACTCTACCTCCAATACACCGGTTAATCCAATGGATCGTCCACGTGTACTTGAAACGATGGGTGTTGGTGTAAGAGCTATCGACGGATTGTTGACCGTAGGTAAGGGACAGCGTGTAGGTATTTTTGCCGGTTCTGGTGTTGGTAAGAGTACATTGATGGGCATGATCGCTCGTAATACAGCAGCAGATGTCAATGTCATCGCGCTTGTGGGTGAGCGTGGACGTGAGGTACGTGACTTTATTGAACGGGATCTGGGTCCGGAAGGACTGGAACGCTCCGTAGTCATTGTTGCAACTTCAGATCAGCCTGCCCTGATTCGGATCAAGGGAGCAGTTATTGCAACCACTATTGCAGAGTATTTCCGAGATCGTGGAATGAACGTGATGCTCATGATGGATTCGGTAACCCGATATGCGATGGCACAAAGGGAGGTTGGTCTGGCCGTAGGTGAACCTCCGGCAATGAGAGGATATACGCCATCGGTTTTTGCAAGTTTGCCCAAACTGCTTGAACGGGCGGGTACAGGACCTACCGGTTCGATTACAGCCTTTTATACCGTTCTGGTCGATGGGGATGACATGAATGAACCAATCGCGGATGCCGTAAGGGGTATTCTGGATGGACACATTGTGTTAAATCGATCCATTGCAAATAAAGGTCATTTTCCAGCGATTGATGTGTTAGCCAGCATAAGCCGTGTTATGAAGGATATTGCTCCAGAAGAGCAGTTGGAAGCTGTTAATAATATGAAACGTTTGATGGCTGTGTACAAAGAATCGGAAGATTTGATCAATATTGGAGCTTACCAACGGGGATCAAATGCAGCCATAGATGAATCGATAGACCAGATTGATAGTATATGGAACTTTACCAAGCAGAAAGTCGACGAGAAAGTCACTTTAAGTGAAGTACAGGAACGTTTGATTCTTGAATTTGCAAGGAGATGAATGGGTAAACGATGAAATTTCGATATCATTTCCAGAAAGTTGTTGACCTGAAGAGTAATGAAAAAACACAGGCAGAGTGGATGTTATCCACAGCGATCGGTAAACTTCAGACGGAGGAAGAACATCTGATACAACTTCTGAACGACAGAAGTAATCTGATCGGCATTATCCAATCTGCTACGGAAAATACAGCGTCTGTAAACAGTCTGCAGGAGATGCAGCGTTATGTACATCACCTTGACGAGTGCATTTCACGCAAAAACAGTGATGTTAAACATGCTCAGGTCAACGTGCAACGGAATCAGACGTTTCTGAACGGTAAGATGGTTGATGAAAAAGTATGGCTTGGAGCGAGAGACAAGGCCAAAATCAAATTTCAGCAGGAGATGCTCCTCCGGGAACAGAACGATCTGGACGAGATGGCTACTGTACGCTTCGCTGCCAAAGCCGGACGCGCGAATTGATGTGAGCCGGACGCGAAGTTGTCTCGTGAAGGAGGAATGAACGATGGCTGTTAAAGATGATAGCGACATGGAAAAAGAGTCGGGAGGCGGTTGGGAAAAGTTTCTCATGATTTCTATCCCGATTGTATTCACCGTAGTATTGCTGGGCGTATTGCTTACGCTTTTTAATGTAGATATTCGTAATAATTTGTTCGAATTCGCCAACAAGATCCCGGTAGTCAAGGAATGGGTACCTGATCCTGTGCTGGACCCTGAGAAAGATAAGCTGGAGAAAAGTGAGCAGCAGGTTGAAAGTGCTGAAGCCACAATCGAAAAGCTGAAATCCCAAGTAACTGCCAAAGAAACAGAGCTCAAGGCAGCACAGGAAGCGACAACAACTGAAGCGAAGAAAGCAACAGACCTTCAGAAGAAGTTGGATGATGCGGAGAAAGCTGCTGAAACGGCTACGGCAGCAACGCCGGAGACAGAATCTGATTATCAAAAACAAATCAAAGATTTAGCTAAAATGTATGCTGACATGAGCCCAAGCAAAGCTGCACCGATTTTGCAAAATATGACGAATGAGGAAATGGTATTGTTGTTGAATGCCATGCAGTCATCTGCTCGGACCAAGGTGCTTGAAAAGATGGACCCGAAAACGGCAGCCGATGTCACCATGATGATGAAGGATGCCAAACCGTCCGGGGATCTGGCGCTGGATGCGCTGCAATCCAGATTGAAGAAAGAAACCGCAGCAACTTCAACTGCATCCACAACCACAAGCAAAAACCTGGATAAAAACCAGCTTAGTCAAACATTTGCTTCGATGTCTGCTTCAAGTGGTGCCAAGTTATTATTGGAAACATACAAGTTAAGTCCTGACAAAACATTGACCATCCTGAATTCAGTAGATGATGCAACACGCTCTCAATTGCTTGAGAACATGTCTTCAGAGGACTCGGTTGAAACTGCAAAAATTTTGAACAAATTAATGGGCAACAAGTAGACCTGATTACACTGTTTAACCGAGAGGAGGTGAAAATAAAATGTCGATTGTATATCAAATGACATCCACAGCAACTGCAAAAGCAACAGGAGCAGGTCAGACAACCGGAGCACAATCTAAAGGTTCAGTTGCAGGTGCTAGCGGTGAATTTCTCCAAACTCTTGCACAATCGTTATCTGGAGGAAACACAGAAGGTGATAGTTCAAGCGCTACTGGAAGTTTAACTGCCAATCCGTTGTTGTTTTCCTTTGCTACAAGTGAAGAAGGAGAAACGGCATCAATCACGGATATACTGAATTCGTTGTTCACGGACTTGGATTCACTTGACGAAGCTTTGGAAAATGACCCAGCTCTACTTGCAGGTTTGCAAACTCTGATTCAACAGATGTATACACAATTAAGTAATCCTCCAGGTACTAATGCAGAAGGTTCCGACGAGTCTTCGAACGGAGCGGAAAGCGTAAAAACAGTACCCGCAATTGAACTGTCGCAGCATCCTGCAGCAGTACGTTTTGTTCTGCAAGATATGCTTACACAATTAGTAGCTGGAATGAATGATCCAGAGAGTAACGTTGCGAAGAACGCTCCTGAATTCAAACATTTGTTACAATCTCTGCAGAGTCAGCTTCAAGAGGCTGGAGTGGATACCACTAGTAACAAAGGATGGACTGAACTGAAATCCATACTGGATACATTGACTGCAGTTAAGGATCAGACTGCACAGGTCGCTCCAAGTACTACGCTTCAAACATCCAAACAGGATTCGGTCGTACCACAAGTTCTTGTTGCGGCAGTGGCGAATTCTGGAACCCAAGTAAAAGCTGAGGCTGAGACAACATCTGTTTCAAATGCAGGTGGAGAAGTGGAACACTCAACCATCATTACTGCAGGAGAGCTGTCCTTGCGTTCATCAGGTACAACAGCAGGAAAACCGGCTGAACCTGTAATGCAAACATCACAGTTTGCCAAAGAAATGACACAGTTTGTTGTTAACAAGCTGGATATTGTTCAGCAAAAAGGATTTTCCGAGGCGACTATCTCACTTCGGCCTGAGCATCTAGGGAAGTTGGATGTTCAAATTACCTTGCAGAACGGGCAGCTGGTTGCACGGTTTATGACTGAACATACGATGGCTAAAGACATGCTTGAACAACAAATGACGCAGCTACGTTCTTCACTTCAAGCCCAGGGAATTCAAGTGGAACGACTTGAGGTTACCCAGAACAGTTCAATCGGATCACAGATGTATCAGGACGGAGGCCGTCAGCCGGGAAGTAACTCTCAGCAACAACGCCGTTCGCGTGAGCGTGAGGAGCAATCGGATGATGCTATAGCTACAGCAGGGATTCAAGAAGAATTGCGTAACTGGCGTAGCGAGCAAGTCGAAGGAAATGAATTACAGAGAGATACGTTTAGTGCTGAGGCTTAAACAGAAATGAGGTGAGCATATGGCTAATGAAATTGTTTCAACGAATAATACCTGGCCGAACTATTCGGCAGCTAATAAAGCAACCACAAGTGCTGCAACAAAAGAATTGGGTAAAGATCAGTTTCTAAAAATCCTGATTACCCAGCTACAAAATCAAGACCCGATGCAGCCGATGGAGGATAAGGAATTTATCGCTCAAATGGCACAGTTCAGCTCAGTGGAACAACTGGTCAATATTTCTACGCAACTTAAAACATTGAACCAGTCCCTTGGTGCTGTATCCGGCATGATTGGCATGGAGGTAAGTTGGCTTTCTTCTAATAAAGATGATAACGGAACTCTTCGTCAGGGTATTGTAGATTCCATCATTGTAAGAGATAGCGTTCAATACGCAAAAGTAGGCAACGACGAGATTAAGCTGGATGAGATCATTCAGGTGAATTATCCAAAACAGGCAGAAGAGAGTCAAACTCCGGTACAGAACGTTCAGGATGTAACCCCTGAAACGAACGAGAGCCAAGAAGTTGAATCATCCGCTGAAACGGGTGATACGGAAGATAGCGGGAAAACGATATGAGTGATCGCATAACGGTTGGACAATTATACGCAGGCCCGATTACACCGAATATGCTTCAAAGACCCAAAACGGGAGAAGCTTCGGCTATACCCGAAAAACCTTTTGCAAAAGTGCTGGAAGATAATCTTCTGAAATTGAGCAATCATGCTGCCAAACGATTGGAACAGCGTGGTATTGAACTCAAGACTGAGCAAATGGAACAGATTGGTTCTGCTTTGGACAAAGCTGCTGCCAAAGGAGCCAAAGAGTCATTGATTTTAATGCAGGATATGGCTTTTATCGTCAATGTCAAAAATCGTACTGTGGTTACAGCTATGGATAGTGAGAGCATGAAGGATAATGTGTTCACTCAGATTGATAGTGCTGTAATCATTTCTTAACCGGCTGGCCCTTCTCGGGAGCCGGAATGCCGCTGACCGACTGATGCGGTAACCAAATGAAGACTGGGAGGATTTTTAAAAATGATAAAATCAATGTACTCAGGCGTTTCCGGGATGCGGGGTTTCCAAACAAAACTCGACGTAATTGGTAACAATATTGCGAACGTAAACACGGTTGGCTTCAAAGGCAGTCGGGTTATGTTCAAAGATATTATGAGCCAAACTACGGCAGGGGTAACTGCCCCTGGCGATGCAAGTGGTGGTGTCAATGCGAAACAAATCGGTCTTGGTGTAACGGTAGGTTCAATTGATACGTTGCATCTGGCAGGTAGCCCAATGACAACGAATAATCCAACAGATCTTCGGATTAATGGAGATGGATTCTTCTTGGTACGTTTGAGTGAAGATCAGGAAGTACCTTACCTGACTCGTGCAGGAGATTTCCATGTGGATGCTGCACGTAACCTTTTGACTTCGGATGGATTGTTTGTTCTGGATAACGGTGGTGGAAATATTACGATACCGGATGATGTTGTTTCCTTCACGATAGGTCAGGATGGAACAATCAACCAAACCATGGCAGACGGAACCATCGAAGCGGGTCCACAGATTGGAATAGGTAAAGTTGTCAATCCAGAAGGTCTTGAGAAAATTGGGGGCAACTTGTACCGTATGACAGCAAACGCGAATCCGGATGGGGCGTTGGAACCATTAACAGCGAACAGTGCTGAGGACGGAACAGGAGCAATCGTTGCTGGACAGCTCGAGATGTCTAACGTGGATCTGACTGGAGAGTTTACTGAGATGATTGTAGCTCAACGTGGATTCCAGGCAAACTCCCGGATCATTACAACGTCGGATGAAATACTTCAGGAAGTTGTTAACCTGAAACGTTAATAACTGATTAATGAATTTTAAAAACGTGGGGGAGCTTGCTCCTCCCACTCTGATTAAGGGGGCTTAGCATGATTTCGGTTACGCGGTTAAATGGTTCTCCCATGTGGTTAAATGCGCTGATGGTTGAAATTGTGGAAGAGACGCCGGATACGTATATTACTCTGGTAACTGGAAAGAGACTGATTGTGCTTGAAAAAGCCACTGACGTTATTTCCAAGATTAAAGATTACAACCGTGAAATCGGGGTTCAGGCAGCCACTATTAAAGTGCAGCAAACGGAGGAATCCTGATGAAAAAAATGATGCCCTGGCTTGCAACAATGTTGCTGGCGATAACACTCATTGTGGTGGTTGTGTTTGTATTTATGCAAGGACAGAACGGGAATAAGGACGACACACATACGGCGGCAGCTGCTGAAGAAAAAAAAATGACTGCGGATGAAATTGTAGAAGTATCGTCAGAGCTTGCACAGATTAAAACGAATCTGGCCGATCCGGATCGTATTATTATGGTTAGTTTTTCTTTCAAGTTATCTGACAAAACAGCCAAAGAAGATTTTGAAAAAATCAAAAGCATTACGGTGAAGCCCATTATTATTCAGGCACTTGCAGACACCAAGGCTGAGGAACTGAGTTCGGCCAAGGGTATGAAACAATTCAATGAGAAACTGACAGGTCTAATTAATGAGGCATTGCCTGAGCCGAAATTGAAAAGCACTAGTTTTTCAGACATTGTTATAGCATCAATGTAAATGAACAGAACACGCTGTAGACCTGTAAGGGGGTGAGAACATGGTGGATGTATTATCACAAAATGAGATTGACGCCCTATTAGCAGCCCTTTCTTCTGGTGAAATGGACGCAGAAGAATTGAAGAAGGAAGAAACTCAGAAGAAAATCAGATCGTACGATTTTAAGCGGGCAGTGCGTTTTTCCAAAGACCATATCAGAAGCTTGACTCGTATTCACGAAAACTTTGCACGCTTTCTCACCACTTATTTTTCAGCCCAACTGCGGACGTTCGTTCAAATCAATGTCGTTCAGGTCGAACAGTTGCCTTATGATGAGTTTATCCGTTCTATTCCTAAGATGACGATATTGAACATTTTTGAAGCGGAGCCACTACAGGGACGAATGGTGATGGAAGTCCATCCAAACGTGGGATATGCGATGTTGGATCGCCTGCTTGGTGGAACCGGAATTGCTCCAACCAAGATCGCATCCATGACGGAGATTGAGACGACCATCATGGAGCGGATATTCAGCCGAGCATTTGAAAGTTTGCAGGAAGCATGGAAAACTGTGTTGGATATTTCCCCAAGGATGGAAGCGCTCGAGACCAATCCGCAATTTATGCAGATTGTATCTCCCAATGAGACCATTGCTCTGATCTCGCTCAGTACCAAAATTGGTGACACGACAGGCATGATCAATCTATGTATACCGCATGTCGTTCTTGAACCTATTATGTCACGGTTGTCAACTCATCAGTGGTTTGTTTCGGAGAAGAAAACGAGAGCTCCGGAGGAGTATGATGCTCTAAAAGAGCGTGTAAACAAAGCCAAGTTACCAATCGTTGCGGAATTGGGAGAATCGAGAATTTCAATTGCAGAATTTCTGGGTCTGTCCGTTGGCGATGTCATTACGTTGAACAAACCAGTTGATGAGGGACTTTCCATAAAAGTGGGTGACAAACTGAAATACATGGGCAGTCCGGGGACAATCAAAGACCGTGTGGCTGTGCAAATAGACAAGATTGTCACCGAAGGAGTTGAAGAATTTGACGAGTAAGGATTATTTATCCCAAGAAGAAATCGATGCTTTGCTCAGGCAATCGGAATCGATAAACAGCTCGGAACCCGCTGAAAAGACGGTTGATGATTTTTTGACCGAGCTGGAGCAGGATGCCTTGGGGGAGATTGGTAACATTACATTTGGTAGCGCGGCAACAGCCTTATCCACGCTATTAGGCCTCAAAGTAGATATTACAACACCTAAAGTTTCTATCATTAGTCGAACGCAGTTTGAAGAAGCTTTTCCTAAGCCACATGTTGCCGTTCATGTGAATTACGTGGATGGATTCGAAGGCATTAACTCACTTGTTATCAAGAAGAGAGATGCTCAAGTCATCGCTGATTTGATGCTGGGTGGAGAAGGAAATCCGGTCGATGAAGAACTGAATGAAATCCATATTAGTGCAGTACAGGAAGCGATGAACCAGATGATGGGTTCCTCTGCAACCTCAATGTCCACCATTTTTAATCGTTTTGTGAATATTTCCCCTCCGGGAATCGATATTCTCAATCTGGAGAGTGGAGAGGGTGTAAGTAATCTTCCAGCAGATGAGACACTTATCCAAGTTTCATTTCGTTTGTTAATCGGGGATCTGATCGATTCCAATCTGATGCAGTTGCTTCCAGTACATTTTGCCAAAAGCATGGTAGATATGCTGATTGGAGGCGCTCAGGAGTCAACTGCCAGCGCACCAGTGGCATCAACACCTGAACCTGCGCCAGCAGCTGTACCAGCAACGCCACCACCGGTTGCGGAGCAGCCGCCCGTTCAGCACCAACAGGCTCCACAGGCTCCACAACAGCCTGCTCAGGACTATAACGGATATGGACAGGCCCCGATGGGTATGCCTCAAGGAATGCCGCCACAGCAGCCGTATGGCATGCCACCGCAGCAACCTTATGGTGCACCTCAACATTACGGTGGAATGCCAAATAGGAATGTTAACGTACAACCAGTTCAATTCGCCAATTTGCAAAATGGGGCGTATGGTCAGGTAGACGAAAACAATTTGAATTTATTGATGGACATTCCCCTTAAGGTCACCGTAGAATTAGGAAGGACCCAGAAGCAAATTAAAGATATTTTGGAACTGTCACAGGGTTCGATTGTCGAACTGGATAAGTTAGCCGGGGAACCTGTCGATATTTTGGTGAATAACAAACTGATCGCCAAGGGAGAAGTTGTCGTTATTGACGAAAACTTTGGTGTTCGTGTTATAGATATCGTTAGCCAATGGGACCGAATTCAGAAATTACAATAAGCACAATTTAGGGAGGACTTGAATCAAGATGGCAAACCGAATTTTAGTCGTAGACGACGCTGCATTTATGAGAATGATGATCCGGGACATTTTGTCCAAAAATGGATATGAGGTTGTTGGTGAGGCACAGGATGGCTCACAAGCAATCGAGAAATTTAAAGAGCTTCGTCCGGATCTGATCACAATGGATATTACGATGCCTGAGATGGACGGCATTGCAGCTTTGAAAGAAATCAAGAAGATTGATGCTAACGCTAAAGTAATTATGTGCTCCGCGATGGGTCAACAAGCGATGGTAATCGACGCTATTCAAGCAGGTGCTAAAGACTTTATCGTTAAACCGTTCCAATCTGACCGGGTTATCGAAGCGATCAGCAAGACACTGGGCGTTTAAGAGACATGATGATGGCTCAGGGTGATATTCCAGTAGGAGCTGGCGTGGGAAGTAATTATTATTTACAGCTTGTATGGGTGATTGTTGTCCTGGCCGTCATCCTGGCCCTTATTGTTTATCTGATCCGTTTTCTAAACAAAAGGAATCAGCAAATGTTCCGGCACGGCACAATTCGTACCCTGGGCGGAGTTGGACTGGGGCAAAACAAGTCGTTGCAAATTATGGAGATTGGTGGATGTGTATATCTGCTTGGTGTAGGTGAAGACATCCAGTTGATAGATAAGGTTTCGGATCTGGAAGAGGCCCAAAGAATCATTGATTCCTTCGAACGAGATGCTGCTGCACAACAAGGAAATCTCTCACCTCTCATTGCCAAGCTCACAAAACGTTTCCGTAAAGAAGAACCGCCGCGGGAAATGGAACTAGAGGACACAACTTCTTTTCACGAAATGTTTGAATCCAAACTTCGGCAGATGCCTAACCGTAAAGAGAAGATGGAAAAGCTCCTGGATAAAGACAATACTACAGATCGGTCGAGGGATTCATGAAGAAAAAGATTTGGTTAGCGTGTTGTTTATTAGGACTTATCAGTCTGGCATCTGTAACGGTTGCCTTTGCCGAACCCATTCCGAATATTGATATTCAGATTGGAAACGGTGATGGAGGAACACCAAGCACGAGTTCACTGTCCATCATTCTGTTAATTACGGTGCTTAGTATCGCTCCAGCAATGCTTGTACTGATGACCAGTTTTACTCGGATTGTGATTGTGCTCGGTTTTATACGTACATCTTTGGGTACACAACAAATGCCACCCAATCAGGTGCTGGTCGGTTTGGCGCTATTTCTGACACTTTTCATTATGTCGCCGACGTTGTCTTCCATAAATCAGGTAGCGCTTCAGCCCTATCTCCAGGGAGAGCTTACGCAAACAGAGGCACTTGAAAAAGCAGCTGATCCGATAAAGAAATTTATGTTTAGTCACACTAGAGAAAAAGATCTGTTGCTGTTTATGAAGTACAATCAGACTGAACAACCAAAGACCTACCAGGATATTCCAATCACTGTAATGGTACCGGCATATGTAATCAGTGAGTTGAAGACAGCATTCCAGATGGGGTTTATGATTTTTATTCCGTTTCTGGTTATAGACATTGTTGTCGCGAGTACACTCATGGCAATGGGGATGATGATGCTTCCGCCGGTCATGATCTCATTACCTTTCAAAATACTGCTCTTTGTCCTTGTGGACGGGTGGTACCTGGTAGTCAAGTCACTGTTACTGAGTTTTAACACTTGATCCGGAAAGTTAAAGGAGGACGGTCATGACTTCGGAATTTATTATCGGTCTGGCCGGGAAAGCGGTATACACGTCATTGCTGGCCAGCGCACCTATGCTTATACTAGCTCTGGTTGTAGGACTTGCAATCAGTATTTTTCAAGCGACAACTCAAATTCAGGAACAAACATTAGCTTTTGTGCCCAAGATTGTTGCCGTACTTCTGTCAGTACTTTTGTTTGGACCTTGGATCTTAAATATCTTGGTCGATTTCACGTTTAACATTCTCGATAATCTATACAGATACATAGGGTAGGCTTTAGCAGATGGAGACATTGTTGCAAAGTTTCCCTGTCGCTCTGCTTATGTTTTGTCGAATCACATCATTTTTTGTAACTGCGCCAGTTTTTTCGGCTCGAAATGTGCCGGCTTCAGTTAAAATAGGTATCTCTGCATTTGTCACATTATCTGTCTATCTGATTTACGGAATAGACCAGACCGTACCCACAGACCTGAGTTATGTCTTATTGATCATCAGAGAGATTCTAATTGGCCTGCTTTTAGGTTTTGTGGCTTATCTGTTGATGACGGCTGTTCAGACTGCGGGGACCTTTATCGATCTACAGATCGGTTTCGGTATGGCCAATGTATACGATCCAATGACAGGTGCTTCAGCTCCACTTACGGGTAACTTGAAGTATGCATTTGCTATGCTTCTGTTTCTGACAATGAATGGTCACCATTATTTGCTGGATGCGATAGTTTACAGTTACCGGTGGGTACCATTATCTAATGTGTTTTTCCTACGGTTGGCAGATGGAAGTATTGCTGAATTTTTGATTCAGACCTTAGGTCAATCATTTATGCTGGCTTTTCAGATGTCGGCTCCGATTGTAGTTGCGTTGTTTTTGACGGATGTTGGATTGGGTTTTTTGGCCAAAACTGCTCCTCAATTTAATGTATTTGCAGTTGGGTTGCCGCTTAAGTTACTCGTTGGTCTTGCTATTTTGCTTTTGCTGGTTCCCAGTTTCTCCTTTGTATTTAGTCAATTGTTCGAAGCGATATTCAGATCGATGGAAAAATTGCTTGGAACCATTGGACAAAGGCCCGGCTGAGTGAAACGGAGGAAAAGACACGGATGAAACTTCAACTCGACCTCCAGTTGTTTTCAGGGGAGAAGACGGAGAAAGCTACCCCGAAAAAGAGACAGGATACACGAAAAAAAGGACAGGTTGTAAAAAGCGCTGAACTATCTGGCGCATCCATTCTCCTAATCGTGTTTTTGATCATGATGGTATTCAGCAATTTCTATAAAGAACGTATAGTTCGTCTGTTTACAGATATCTTCATCAATCGATTGAGTATGGATATCACCGGAGAGAATGTTATGGCGCTTATGATGCGCTATGGCATTGAAGTATTGTTATTGATCGCTCCCGTTTTGCTGGGTGCGTTACTGGTTGCTTTAATCGTTAACTACATGCAAGTTGGTTTTCTTCTTGTAGGGGAAGGTTTGAAGCCAAAACTTGAGAAACTGGACCCGATTAAAGGTTTCAAAAATATATTCTCTCTCCGCTCATTAGTGGAATTTGCTAAATCCATTTTGAAAATGTCGCTTATCGGTTATCTCGTTTACAGTACAATTAAAGGATACCAGTCAGATATTGCTTCACTTTCTCATTTTTCATTGGATGCTATTTTACATTTCGTTGCGTCGATCACTTTAAGTCTTGGTATCAAGATTGCAGTGGCATTAATGATACTTGCGATATTTGATTACATGTATCAGAAGTATGACCATGAGAAGAAGATTCGTATGTCCAAGCAAGACATCAAAGACGAGTACAAGAAAATGGAAGGTGATCCGCTGATCAAAGGTAAAATCCGGGAACGCCAGCGTCGTATGGCTATGCAGCGTATGATGCAGGAAGTGCCAAATGCGGATGTAATCATCACGAACCCGACCCACTTTGCGGTTGCGCTAAAGTATGAAGGTTCCGAGATGGAGGCACCACAGATTATTGCCAAAGGTCAGGATTATGTCGCCTTGCGTATTAAGGAAATAGCCAAAGAAAACGGTGTTATTACGATGGAAAACAAGCCGCTGGCACGGGCATTGTTCCAGAGAGCCGAGATTGGTGACGCTATACCGGCCGATTTGTTTCAAGCGGTAGCTGAAGTGCTGGCTTATGTATATAAACTAAAGGGCAGAACGAAATAAAAGGGGATCGGAGGCCGTACATTCATTGAAAATTAAAGATATAGCTGTCCTTGCGGGTATCATTGGCATTGTGTTGATGATGATTCTTCCGATCCCAACCTGGCTGTTGGACTTGTTGCTGGTCGTCAATATTTCAATTGCACTGATGATACTCCTTGTTGCAATGAACAGCAAAGAAGCGTTGCAGTTTTCTATTTTTCCAGCTTTGCTGTTGATCACTACACTATTCCGACTGGCTCTGAACATTTCGACTACCAAGCTAATTCTTGGTGAAGGGGATGCTGGAGCTGTAGTTGCTACCTTTGGTAGCTGGATTGCTGGAGGACAGATTGCAATTGGATTTATCGTGTTTTTGATCCTCGTTGTCGTTCAGTTTATCGTTATTACAAAGGGGTCTGAGCGCGTAGCTGAAGTTGCTGCCCGATTCACCCTTGATGCGATGCCTGGTAAACAAATGAGTATTGATGCGGATCTGAATGCGGGTCTGATCAACGAGCAACAAGCTCGTGAGCGTCGTTCCAAAATTGAACGTGAAGCCGATTTCTATGGAGCGATGGATGGAGCAAGTAAATTCGTAAAAGGTGACGCAATTGCAAGTATTATCATCCTCCTGATCAATCTCATTGGTGGATTTATAATCGGTATGACTGTGCATGGGATGGCTTTTGCAGATGCAATGTCAACGTACTCTGTACTGACTATCGGAGATGGATTGGTAAGCCAAATCCCTGCTCTGCTTATTTCCACAGCAGCAGGACTTATCGTCACCAGAGCGTCTTCAGAAGGAAACCTGGCAGATGATATTACGGGGCAACTGTTTACATATCCAATACTAATTTATATCGTAGCTTTCGTTATTGCCATGCTCGGTTTTTTCACACCAATTCATGTTATTACTACGCTTCCGTTGGCAGGTGTGTTGGCATATGCCGCGTGGCGTATGCAGAATAATCTGAATTTGAAACAAGTAGCGGAAGAACAGTTGGAAGAAGAACAGCAGATTGAAGAGGTTAGAAGTCCTGAAAGTGTAATTAACCTGCTTCAGGTGGACCCTATTGAGTTTGAATTTGGTTATGGTTTAATACCACTTGCTGATAATCAGCAGGGTGGGGACTTATTGGATCGGATCATTATGATTCGGAGGCAGTGTGCTCTTGAACTGGGGTTGGTCGTTCCGGTCATACGGATTCGAGATAATATCCAGCTCAGACCCAATGAGTATGTTATCAAAATCAAGGGTAATGTGGTAGGTGGCGGAGAACTGTTGTTGAATCATTACCTTGCCATGAGTCCTGGCTATGATGAGGAGTCTGTGACAGGTATTGAAACGACGGAACCTGCTTTTGGACTTCCGGCACTATGGATTGATGAAGTAACCAAAGACAGAGCCGAACTTGCAGGATATACGGTCGTTGATCCGCCTTCCGTTGTGGCTACACATCTGACGGAACTGATTAAGAAACATGCGCATGAGTTACTTGGAAGACAAGAAACAAAAGCACTTGTGGATAATCTCAGAGAGAACTATTCTGCCCTTGTGGATGAACTGATCCCTTCTCTACTTTCCATTGGTGATGTACAGAAAGTGCTTGCCAAGTTATTGCGTGAGAAAATATCTATTCGAGATATGGTTACCATCTTCGAGACACTGGCTGACTATGGTACGTATACGAAAGATCCTGATGTGCTGACTGAATACGTCAGACAATCCCTCTCACGTCAGATTACTCAGCAGTTCTCACAGAAAGGTGAGACACTTCGAGTGATCACGGTTGGACCTGGTCTTGAGAAGAAAATTGCTGAAAGTGTGCAACAATCGGATCAAGGCAGTTATCTTGCGCTAGACCCTGTATCTACACAAAGTGTATATCAGAAGCTCAGTGAACAAGTGAACCGTTTGATTCAATCAGGTCAACAACCTGTTGTATTAACTTCTCCAACCATTCGGATGTATCTGCGTCAGGTTATTGAACGTACTATGCAGGACATTCCTGTGCTTTCCTACAGCGAGTTGGAGCCGAATGTTGAAATTCAAAGTATCGGGGTGGTGAACTTATGAGAGTAAAACAATACGTTGTTGAGACCATGCCCGAAGCTATGCTTCAAATTCGCAAAGACCTGGGAAGTGATGCCGTTATTCTGTCCACCAAAGAGATTAAGGTGGGCGGTGTAATGGGAATGTTTCGCAAAAAACGGATCGAAGTTGTAGCTGCAGTGGATAAGGAAGAAAACAAGCAAACAACAAAGCCAGTACAAAATCAATTCACACCTGTACCTCGTGCATTTGTACCTGAGGCTTATCGGCAAACAGCTCGTTCGTTTGTTGCGGCTTCTGATGAGTCGGTGACAACGAATACAGCTGATCAAAGTGTACAGGACCAATCTGCGGCTGCACCGTCTGTGTTTGAATCGCGTAATATCGGTTCAAACATAGACAGCGGCTCAGGTTCTTCGAGCACGGATCATAAACCGCGACCGCAAGGGGCGGATTTTTCGGGTTCAACTACTGGTCCGAAGCCAACAGGTTCAGACCAGCAGCAGGATAAGTTGATGACTGAATTGCAGGATCTTAAACAGATGGTGACCAGGCTTTCAAAGCAAGGTACTTCTGCAGACCCTGTGCCAGAGGAACTGCATACGATCCGAGAACGTTTGACAGAACAAGATGTTTGGCCTGAAGTATGGGAATCCTGGTTTGATTCAATTCAAGCAAAATGGTCTGAGGATGAATTGAAAGAACAGGATGTAGAACAAGTGGTGAAGCTTGAGATCATGCACTTTTTGGAGCAACGCATTGAAGAAGGAATTCTTCCTACCACGCGAATCGTCTATGTAGCTGGACCAACCGGTGTAGGGAAAACTACGACAATTGCAAAATTGGCTGCTGAACAAATGTTCAAAAAACAGCGTAAAGTTGGATTCATTACATCAGATACGTATCGGATCTCGGCAGTAGAACAGCTTAGAACGTATGCATCTATACTGAATGTTCCACTTGAGGTGGTGCAATCGCCCGGTGATACACAACGTGCCATTTCTCGATTAGAGAATTGTGATTTGATCTTTATGGATACAGCGGGTAGAAACTACAGAAATGAATTACTTGTTTCGGAACTGCAAAGTTTGCTTGCTCCTGTAGAGAATAGCGAAACCTTTCTGGTCATGAGTATGACTTCCAAAAGTGCTGATATGGTGCAGATCACGGAACATTTCAGTAAATATGGACTGGATAAGGTGATTTTCACCAAAATGGATGAGACTGGGAGCTGCGGTCCGCTATTTAACTTGTTACACCGTTTTCCACTCAAGCTCGCATATGTGGCAAATGGACAAAATGTTCCGGACGATTTGTTGAAACCAGATGCAGATTCGTTGTCCAAACAGTTGCTGGGAGAATGGTCACAATGAAGGATCAGGCAGCTGCACTTCGAAGTATGGTCTCCGCGCCATTGGAATTGGAAGGCATTGAGCGAGATATTCGATCCTCGAAAATCATTACTGTGGCTAGTGGTAAGGGAGGTGTTGGCAAATCCAATTTCACACTGAACTTTGCCTTGGCATTGCAGGCTTTGGGGCAAAAGGTACTTGTATTTGATGCCGATATTGGAATGGCTAATATTGATGTTCTTATGGGTACGTCTTCTTCCTATAATCTTTACCACCTGTTGTACCGACAAAAATCCATAAGGGAAATCATACAACTGGGTGCCAGTGGCTTGCCTTACATTGCTGGAGGATCGGGCATGAAAGAGTTGTTCTCATTGTCTGATCGTGATCTGGAGTTCTTCGCCAGTCAAGTCGAGGATATTGCCCAGGAAATGGATTATGTCATCTTTGACACTGGGGCAGGACTCTCCAGAGAGAATATGAAGTTCATCGGTGCTGCTGATGAATGCCTGATTATAACTACACCTGAACCGACTTCAATAACCGATGCTTATGCTTTAGTCAAAGTTATGCACGGCCAGGAAAATGCTACGCCCTTTCGGATGATCGTTAACCGGGTGGAAGACGAACGAGAAGCGGAACGGGTGGCAGAAAAAATAGCTGGAGTGGCGAGGCGGTTTTTGCAGACGGATATTCCGCTGCTTGGGTATATTTCAGAAGACGCTCAGGTAGTCAAGGCGGTTAAAAGGCAAATGCCCTATAGTCTGGCTTATCCCAATGCCAAAGCCTCTAAAGATATAGAGAAACTTGCTCTTCGTTATCTGGCTGTACCTGCAACTCCGGGATCCGGAACCTTGACAGGAATCAGGGGATTTATGAATAAGTGGCTTAAACGGACAACATGATTTCTGAATAAAGGAAACAGGGGTGACACAACATGGCGGCGTATCAAGTATTGGTTGTCGATGATTCCGCTTTTATGCGTAAGATTGTTACGGATTTGATCCAAGCGGATCCAGAATTCAAGGTTACAGCAACGGCATCAAACGGTAGAGAAGCGATTCAAAAATCACTAGAATTGAAACCCGATATTATTACAATGGACGTTGAGATGCCCGAAATGAATGGGTTGGATGCATTAAAATCAATTATGAAGGAATCTTTCGTTCCTGTGATTATGCTCTCTGGTATCAATGAACAAGGCATGAAAGAAACCATTATGGCGCTTGAAGCTGGGGCATTTGACTTCATTCGCAAACCATCTATTTCACATGACCAGGATATTGCTCAAGTTGGTAAAGCCTTGGTTGAGCGCATGCGAGCTGCGATGAATGAGATTAAAAGAAAAGCTGATCGTGAGTTATCCATGAAAAATAGAGACATGTTGCGAGGAGCAGTTGCTCCCCCAACTCAGCCAGTGCAGAAAGAACTGCCGGCTAGGGATCGAGCGGAGCCTGTGAAAAAAACGATCGAACCTGTCGAGACGATTCAACGCTCTCTTCGAGAGCGGACTGAAGCCTTTCAGGCCAAAGCAAAGAAACCAATTGAACCATTGTCACCTTCAAAACCAGGTCGCGTAGAGAATAAACCAGAGCCTTTGCCAAAGGCTGAGCGTAATTTGGGTACGAAGGCAGAAAAAGCAGTGAGGTCAGCTAATCCAGTACAGACTCCAAAGGAAGTTCGACTACCTAATGCAGCTAGAGTGGCAGCTGATCAAATAGCGGCAACTTCTGCCTCTGCAAAAGCCAAGGATGTAATCAAGCCTAATCCTGTTCCCAAAGGTGGAGGGGGACTGGAAGGACCATTCAACAAACTTGTGGCAATAGGTTGTTCTACGGGTGGACCGAGGGCTCTCAAGACATTGCTCGAGCAGTTGCCTGCTGATTTGCCTGCACCGGTCATTATTGTGCAGCATATGCCGCCCAATTTCACACGTTCTCTGGCTCAACGATTGAATACATTCAGTCCACTGCATGTGGTTGAAGCTGAAGAGGGCATGGTTCTGAAAAAAGGAACCGCCTATATAGCACCCGGCGGATTCCATGTGAAAGTTAACAAAACAGCAGACGGGAAGTTTATCGTGAAGTTGACTGAAGATCAACCAGTGAATGGCCATAGACCTTCAGTGGATACGATGTTTGAGTCACTTCTGCCGTTTACATCTTTACAAAGGCATCTTGTTTTGCTAACGGGAATGGGAAGTGATGGAGCACGTATGATGAAGAGATTATACGAAGCCGGAGTTACATCAACCTTTGCCGAGAATGAAGAAACATGTGTTGTATATGGTATGCCGCGTTCTGCTGTAGAGCTGCAATGCGTTCGTCATCTTCTGCCATTGCAGGAGATTGCTTCTAAACTTGTTCAAGCAGTGAAATAACGGAGTGTAACTCACGGAGGAGGTGCCTCACAATGGACATGAACCAATATTTATCCATGTTTATTGATGAGTCTAATGATCATCTGCAATCGCTTAACGAAAACATGCTTCAACTTGAAGGCAATCCGGAAGACCTGGGCATAGTTCAGGTTATATTCCGCTCTGCTCATACCTTGAAGGGTATGGCAGCAACTATGGGCTTTGAAGATTTGGCATCACTGACACATAAAATGGAAAATGTGTTGGATCTGGTTCGTAATGAGAAGTTGAAAATGCAGGATTACATTTTTGATACCATGTTCAAGAGTCTGGACGCTTTGGAAACTATGGTTCAGGATATTACCGAAGGTGGACAAGGTAAAGCAGATGTATCGTCGATCGTAGCTTCACTTCAAGCCATTGAAAATGGTGAAATGACAAACGGAAATGGACCTGCTACAGAAACAAACAAGCCGGCTAACGCTTCAATCTCTTCGGCTGTGGAGCTGGATGAATTCCAATATTCAGTGCTGGATCAGTCGATCGCCGAAGGTCATCGTGTGTTCTACGTGGATGTGCTTGTTAGCGAGCATAGCCAGTTAAAAGGTGTACGGGCTTATATGGTCTTTGATATGCTGGAACGTTCAGGTGAAGTCGTTAAGGCTTACCCATCCGTTCAGGATATTGAGCAGGAGAAGTTTGAGCGCAGTTTCTCGTTGTATTACATAACAACTAAAGAAGCGCACGAACTGGAAGAAGGCATCATGAGTATCTCTGAAATTGAAAGTGCAAAGCTCATTCAACTGGATCAGGAGACTCTTCAGCAGATGGCCAATCAGGTAGCAGCTACAGTTGAAGCGCCACCCGCACCAACAGCTGTAGCTGAGGTTGCTTCGCCGGATAAGAATTCTGTACCCAAAGAAGAAACCACAACGGCACCAGCTAAAACAGCTGCACCGAAGCAAGCTGCTGCACCTTCACGTACCATTCGTGTGGATATTGAACGTCTCGACGTATTGATGAACCTGTTCAGTGAATTGTTGATTGACCGTTCACGTCTGGAGCAACTGGCCAGTGAAACAGGCAACAATGATTTATCCGATACAGTAGCTCATTTAAGTCGAGTTAGCACAGATTTGCAAAATATTGTACTGAAATTGCGAATGGTTCCGGTAGATACCGTATTTAATCGATTCCCGCGCATGATCCGTGATCTGGCTAAGACACTTGATAAAAAAATCGATCTGGTGATTACAGGTGCTGAGACGGAACTGGATCGTACGGTAATTGATGAGATTGGTGATCCGCTTGTGCATTTACTGCGTAACGCGGTTGACCATGGTGTGGAATCCATTGCAGAGCGTGTAGCTGCAGGTAAACCAGAGATGGGTACAGTAAACCTGCGTGCCTTCCACAGTGGAAATCACGTATTTATCGAAATTGAAGATGATGGTAAAGGTATCTATCGCGACAAGCTTTTGAAAACCGCGATCAAACGTGGTGTTGTAACCGAAGAACAAGGTGCCAAAATGAGTGATGATGAAGTGAATCAGCTGTTGTTCGCACCTGGTTTTAGTACTGCTGATATTATCTCGGATATCTCTGGCCGGGGTGTTGGCTTGGATGTAGTAAAATCGAAGATCACTTCGCTTGGCGGTAATGTAACGATTCATTCAACTCCAGGCAAAGGCACGAACTTCTCTGTTCAGCTTCCGTTGACACTATCCATTATTGCTGCAATGCTTGTACGACTTGGTTCTGAGAAATATGCTGTTCCGTTGTCTTCCATTGTAGAGACGGCCATTGTACAACGTGAGCAAGTTCGTAATATTCACGGCAATAAAATGATCACGTTCCGTGAGTCACTTATTCCGTACTTGTCTTTGAGCGAAGTATTCTCTGTACCGGATTTCAATGACGCTGATGAGCAAGAAACAGAAATTGTCGTGATTCGCAAAGGCGACCGTCTTGCAGCCGTAGCTGTTGAAGAATTTATTGGACAAAGTGAGATTGTTCTCAAATCAATGGGAACCTATCTTCCTGCTATTGAAGGAATCTCTGGAGCAACCATTCTCGGAGATGGGCAAGTAGCCCTGATTCTTGATCCTAATGCATTTATTAAATAAGCATAGAGCTAAGTCTTACATTTAATAGGGAGGTTTTTTACATGGAAGAAGAGTTGAAAGTCATCGTCTTTAAATTGGGTTCCGAAGAGTATGGTATTGAGGTAGACAAGGTTCAGACGATTGAGCGCATGATGCCAATTACCCGTGTTCCCAAGACACTTTCCTTTGTAAAAGGAGTTATTAATCTACGCGGTGTTGTAATTCCGGTCATTGATCTACGCGGTCGTTTCTCCCTTCCGGAAACGGAATACACGGATCAGACTCGTATTGTTATCGTAGGTGTAGACGACATGCAAGTTGGCTTTATCGTAGATTCTGCCAATGATGTTATTGATATCAAGAGCAGTGCGATCGATAGCCCACCAGAAGTGGTTGGCGGCGTCAAAGCGAGATACCTGCGAGGTGTTGCTAAATTGGAAGATTCACGCTTGTTGATCATGCTCAACCTAAACGAAGTATTAAATAAAAGCGAGATTGTACAGCTGGAAAGTGTTGAGGGCTAGTACCGTGGAGATGTTCAACCGATTTGAGGTATTCCAGATGGATGTGCTCAAAGAGGTCGGTAACATTGGAGCAGGCAACGCCGCAACGGCGTTGTCTCAACTCCTCAACAGACCGATTGACATGGGTGTACCTACAGTACAAATGCTCCCTTTTGAAGAAGTTGCCGAAAAAGTGGGCGGAGATGAACGCATCGTGGTTACCGTGTTTCTTCGTGTAGAAGGCGAGGCACCGGGAAATCTTTTCTTTATGATGACACCAGAGGCTGCTAAAATGTTGTTAAATAGACTTGCCGGGTTTGATCTGAAAGAAGGACTTGATTTTACAGATATGGAACAATCAGCGCTTTCCGAGATTGGAAATATTTTGGCTGGATCCTATCTTTCTTCTCTGGCAGATTTCACGAAGTTGTCTATGTATCCAACTGTCCCTGGACTTGCCATCGACATGGCAGGTGCCATTCTAAGTTATGGCTTGCTGCAATTTGGCGAGATGGGTGACGCTGCATTGTTGATTGACACATCTTTCTTTGAAGGTGAAGATCAAGTTGAGGGTCAGTTTTTCCTCATTCCGGATCCACCATCCTTTGCAAAGATATTTGAATCGCTAGGGGTGCCACTGAGCTATGATTGAGGACAAAAGCGTCGTTAAAGTCGGTATGGCGGATTTAAACATCGCTCATCTTCCTGGTGTAATCCGTACGACTGGCTTGGGTTCGTGTGTGGGATTAACAATGTATGACCCACATTTGAAGCTGGCTGGAATGGCGCATGTCATGCTTCCTACTTCAGAGATCGCCCGTGAAGGGAAACTGAACACTGCGAAATATGCGGACACGGCGTTGCCTGAGCTTTTGGAAAAGATGATTAAACTAGGCGCTTCTCGCTCACGTATTGTGTCTAAAATGGCCGGAGGCTCTCAGATGTTTGCCTTTGCTGGCGCTGGAGATACAATGCGTATTGGACCAAGGAATGCAGATTCTTGTCGAGAGTGGCTTCAAAAACTCAATATCCCTCTTCTAGCAGAAGATACGGGTGGGAATTATGGACGAACGATTGAGATGGATTGTGAAACTGGACTTTTGACTATTCGAAGCGTACAAATGGGTGTAAAGGAACTATAAGACTATGATAGGAAACTACCGCATTAATCTTGGAGCAGGCATCGTTGGGTTTATTCTTACTTTTTTTGTAGCATACAGCAGCAATGTGCTGATGACCAGTTTAATTCGCGGATTGATCGGATTCGTAGCCTGGTTTGTCCTTGCATATGGTTTACGCTGGGGATTGGGATTGCTGCTGAACCCTCAGATCGAGGGAAATGGGTATGGTTATGATTCACCAAGTGCTCAAGATCAAAGAGGTTCACAGGTGGACATTAAAATCGAAGACGATGGACAAGAGCTGAATGATTTGCTCAAGAGTGGACAGAACGCTTCATCTGGGGACGATCTTCCGCCATCTGAGACGAAAGCTCCAACGGGATTCGCCCCTTTGGATCCGCCTAAACTTGTCCGGACCAAGGATCCGGAGGAATTGGCGCAGGCCGTTCGTCACCTGACAGACAAATAAGGAGGGTGAAAGTAATTGAACGAGCGTAAAGCTTCACATTTGAACCATTCTGATCTGTGGGAAAAGTGGAAAGAACATGGAGATCTTGAAGCCAAGAAAACGTTGATTGAAAAGTATCTTCATATTGTAAATTATGTATCCGGTCGACTGGCTGTTGGTTTACCCAAAAATGTTCCCAAGGATGACTTGGAGAGCAATGGCGTTATGGGGTTAATTGATGCATTGGAGAAGTTCGACTATGAACGTGGTCTGCAATTTGAAACTTATGCATCATGGAGGGTCCGCGGAGCTATTCTTGACGGTCTGCGTCAAGGTGATTGGGTTCCGCGTTCTGTGCGTGAGAAGGCCAAGCGAATTGAAGACGCCTACCAACAGTTGGAACAAAGTTATCTCAGGTCTGTTAGTGATGAGGAAATGAGCGAGTACTTGGACGTATCCACTAAAGATTTTCAACATATGCTTCAGGAAGTGGCAGTCATGTCACTTTGCTCGTTGGAGGACCCAATTCGTGAGGAAGAGTCTGAGACTCGTCTGTCTTTGATGGTGGATGAGAAAGCCAAAAATCCGGATTATAAAGTGAATGAGTTTTATTTGAAGGAAGCTTTGGTGCAAGGGCTTGATAAGTTGACGGTAAAAGAGAGAACGGTTGTTTCACTCTTGTATTACGAAGATCTTTCTCTTAGTGAAATTGCTGAGGTTATGTCTCTTTCTCCGTCTCGTATATCCCAGTTACATTCCAAGGCAATATTACGATTACGCGGCACGTTGGACAAACAGAAAGATTTGTTGATGCGTAAAGATTAATAGAGAGAAGTAATATCATTGGAGTTTGGGGAGTGGAAAGTCTAAAAGGGGGAAGAATTGCGGTGACACAGCGGACTGCTTTGGAACAATGTTTAAACATTGTTTTATCGGACGACAAATGCACAGCCTACCTTGAATTTTCCAAAGAGGAAGAAGGCTTTGCTTGCACGATCGATGAACTTGAACAATTTGTGGCAAACAAGGGCATCAAACAAGGTGTATCGCGAGAGGCATTATTACTTTTTGTGAACAACCCTGAAACCTATTTGAAAGATAAATACAAGATTGCAGAAGGTGTCGCTCCCATTCAAGGAACAGATGGCTTCATCAAGGTCCTGGTTGGAATGGACGATACGAATGAACGACGACCACTGGAATCGGAAGATGGAACTGTCGATTACAAAGAAGTGACCCGATTAAACAATGTCCGTAGTGGTCAGATCATTGCAGAGCGGATCGCTCCTAGCGATGGCATACCAGGCAGGGCAGTAACGGGTGAGGAAATTCCTTATCGTCCGGGAAAAGAAGCTCGGTTTAAAGTTGGGAAAAACGTTGTGATTAACCCGGATGGTTCTGCGATGTATGCTGCACTGGATGGGCTGGTTACCAAAACGGACGGTAACAAACTGAATGTGTTTCCGGTTTATGAAGTCAATGGTGACGTTGACTACAATAACGGTAATATCGACTTTGTAGGCACAGTTGTCATACGAGGCAATGTACTTACCGGATTTAAAGTAAAAGCAGCAGGGGACATTCGTGTCGTCGGAGGTGTCGAAGGAGCTGAACTGGAAGCAGGCGGATCAATCGAAATTACCGGTGGTATTATTGGTTATAACAAAGGACTGGTACAAGCAGGCCATAATGTTAAATGTACTTTCATTCAAGAAGGCAACGTAGATGCCGGTGAAGATGTTCTGGTTTCCCAAAGTATTATGCATTCTAATATTCGTGCTGGCCACGGTGTCATCTGTGCGGGAACCAAGGGTCTTATTGTTGGTGGCTCGATCCAGGCTGGTCAGAACGTCTCAGCGCGTGTTGTGGGCAACAGCATGTCCACGGTCACTTCCATTGAAGTTGGTGTGCTACCAAAGTTGCGTAACGAACTCAATGATTTGCGCAAGGAAGTCAGAGAGCAGATGGATTCCTTGGACAAAACGAAGAAAGCTTTGACATTGCTGGATCAATTAGCTGCCGCTGGACAACTAACTCCAGATAAGATGTCGATGCGAATCAAACTGAATGCTACGCAGAAATCTGCTCTTCGTATAAGTGAAGAAACGAAGATGCGTATCTTTGAAATTGAAAAGGCACTTGAAGATACAAGTAATGCTCGTGTTGATATTCTGAAGATGATTTATGGAGGCTCTAAAATAGTTATCGGCAGATACACGAAATTTATTAAAGATCCAGTGAGTCGAATTTCATTTTATTATCACGATGGTGATATTACGATGGTTCCATACGTTTAAGTACAGCATTCAGGCACAGGAAGAAATCCATTCGAAACCGTGAGGTGAGCGTATGAGTTTCAAAGCAGTGGAGTTGCAGATTGCGGTACCACGAACAAGTGAAGCGGGACGTTATCAAAGTGAAGCCCAGCAGCGACCGATTACGGATCAGAATCTTTTGGCAGAGCAAACGTCGAAAGAAGCAAATGAAGCAAGGCAACGAAGTGAAGCAATGGAAGAAACTTCACAGACTTCGGTGCGTGATGGTCATAACCATGATGGGGATCAGCAGAGTGGTTCCGATGGACAGGAGACTGCTCAGGCTCAAGAAACTGTCAAACCTGCAGAGCACCCGTACAAGGGAAAACACATAGATCTGTCTTTATAATAAATGGTTGTTATGGACATGCGGTCTTGCGCACCGATGGTTGAATCAGAAGGAGAGAACCCAATTTGTCACCATGGATCATTATTGTCATATTAGGGGCCTGCGCCATCGCCTACGCTTGTATTATGCCTCGGAAAAACAAGGCGCAAGAGCCTGCGCATCAACTGGTGCAGGAGATGGAATCTACGCTTGAGCACTACATGACCGAGATCGAAAATGATAATGATGCTCTTATTCAACGTGTGGCTGAAATGAAGGGAGAAGCGACAGCAGCCGATCAACGTATGCAATTGCAACTTCAGGAATTACAGCAGCGGTTGGATCAGCTGGAACAGAGCAAAAAGAACGAAGTTGTCGCATCACCTGTTCCACACTCCGGTAATGGATCTGTACAATCTTCCGAAGGTTTGCAAGCACAAGCGCTCGTGAAAAGTGTACAAGCAGAGGCGGCCCAGCAGGCGTTAGAAGCAGACCAACAGACCAGTGAAGTCGAATCTTTGCCTAGGCGTGAATCGATTAAAGATCGATATGCAGAACTCTTTAATCTACATGCTGAAGGTAAGTCGATGGATGCCATATCCAAGCAGACAGGCATTCAGCGAGGTGAGGTACAGTTAATACTGCAACTGGCAGAACGGGAGGAAAGCTAAGTCATGGACAAGCGATCCTTATGGATTGGTCTGGGGAGCGGCATGATTATTGGTGCGGTTTTGCTTCAACTGGCCACAGTTGGACAAAATGCATTGTCGGATAGTAATCTGGACCCCGAGCAGACTGCCAATATGACCAAAGAACAGCTTGAAACGGCCGCGAAAACCTTGGATATGAAGTTGGTCGGTTCTGAAGAGGAACTATACACAGAAGCAGAGTGGGTGGCAAAGAAAAAGCAGGAGAGCAGTGAGTTGCAGGGGAGTACAGCAACACCGCCAGAGACAGCAACCTCTACGGAAACACCTACCGAGCCTGAGAAGCCACAAGAGCCTGCTGCAAGTGAAGGTGAAGGGCAGAAAGAGATAACTGAGCCGAAGACAACAGAACCTGTAACGCCAAGCAATCCGAAAGGCGCAACAGTATCATTTAAAGTACGTTCAGGCAACAGTCTGGCGATCGTTGCAGCAAACCTAAAAACTGCGGGAATCGTAGATGATGCTCAAGCATTCATAAAGGCTGGCAAGGCTGAGCGAATCAATACCAAAATCCAGGTGGGTACCTATGCGCTTGAAAAAGGCGAAAGTTTCAAATCCATTATCGCAAAAATCACGAAAGAACCGTCAAACTGAGCATGCTCGGACAGGACGGTTTTTGCGTATTAAACGGTACATTTTCAAAGCTTGATAATAATTAGCTTTGAGTTACATATCAAGTTTAAAGGATTCGATACTAGCAAAAAATGAAAAGTAGATTTTAGCTTCAAAGACTGTTGCATCGGACAGTCAGTTATGCTATATTAGATAACGGTGTTAAAACACACGCATGTGCTAATTTTGTTGAGGGTGCTTTCCTTATGGAGAGTCTTGGCGAAAAATGATGCCGGCGGAGGACACAATAAAAACCATATTAGGAGGTGTGTGAAGATGGCAGTAATCTCCATGAAGCAGCTTCTCGAAGCTGGGGTACACTTCGGTCACCAAACTCGTCGTTGGAACCCAAAAATGGATCGTTATATCTTCACTGAAAGAAACGGAATTTATATCATCGACTTGCAAAAGACGGTGAAAAAAGTCGAAGAGGCTTACAACTTCGTTAAAGGAATCGCAGGAGAGAATGGTACAATTCTTTTCGTGGGTACTAAGAAACAAGCTCAAGATTCCGTTAAAGAAGAAGCTGAACGTGCTGGTCAATTTTACATTAACCAACGCTGGCTTGGCGGTACCCTGACTAACTTCCAAACTATTCAAAAACGTATTGATCGTTTGAAACAGTTGGAAGCTTGGGAAGAAGACGGTACATTCGCTGTATTGCCTAAAAAAGAAGTTATCTTGCTTCGCAAAGAAAAAGATCGTCTGGAGAAATTCTTGGGCGGTATTAAAAATATGAAAGGCCTGCCAAGCGCCCTGTTCATCATCGATCCACGCAAAGAGCGTATCGCTGTTGCGGAAGCTCGCAAATTGGGTATCCCAATTGTTGGTATCGTTGATACTAACTGCGATCCGGATGAGATCGATTATGTTATCCCAGGTAATGACGACGCGATCCGCGCTGTTAAATTGCTGACAGGTAAAATGGCTGATGCTGTAATCGAAGCTAACCAAGGCGAAGAAACTTCCGCTTAATAGATTCGAACATATGTTATAAACTAAATGAAAAGGGTGGTTGGCAGGTGGATAACCTCTCACTGCCCTTTTTTTAGAGTGTACGTACAATACTTAATGTTGGAGGGAATTTATAATGGCAGTTAATGCGAGTGCAGTAAAAGAACTTCGCGAAAGAACGGGCGCTGGTATGCTCGATTGCAAAAAAGCACTGGAAGAAGCAAACGGTGATGTAACAAAAGCAGCTGAATTGTTGCGTGAGAAAGGTCTTTCTGCAGCAGCAAGCAAAGCAGGCCGTGCAGCAACTGAAGGCGTTGTTGAATCTTACATCCACGCTGGTGGACGTATTGGTGTCTTGGTTGAAGTTAACTGTGAAACAGACTTCGTTGGTAAAACGGATCAATTTAAGGATTTCGTTAAAGATGTAGCTATGCAAATCGCTGCAGCTAATCCTAAATTCGTTACACGCGAAGAAGTTCCTGCAGATGAGCTGGAAAAAGAAAAAGAAATCCTGAAAGCTCAAGCTCTTAACGAAGGCAAACCAGAAAAAATCATCGAAAAAATGGTTGAAGGCCGTATCGGTAAATACTACGAAGAGTACTGCCTGCTGGAACAAACTTTTGTTAAAGATCCAGACAAAACGATCTCTCAATTGCTGAACGAAAAAATCAGCCAAATTGGTGAAAACATCTCCATCCGTCGTTTCGTTCGTTACGAACTGGGTGAAGGTCTTGAGAAAAAAGTAGACAACTTCGTAGAAGAAGTTATGTCCCAAGTAAACAAATAAGACGGTTTCTATAAACCGGCGAGCAAAATTGATTTTCGAAGATATAAGAATGATGAAACTTCGAAGCGTAAACTCCCTTATATCTCAGGAAAACAGTGCCTTACCGGTTAAACGTTTTTCCTAAAAGAGCGGAACACAACTGTGTTCCTTTCTTTTTAAGCAGGAGGCCATGCGCGAGAAGTTTTGTTGGTTGAACACCAAGCGTGTTCGATTCAAAGTGGAGGGTGAATAATTGGAACAGCCAGTATTTAAACGTGTTGTCTTAAAGGTCAGCGGAGAGTCTCTTTCCGGTCAAAACGGCTACGGTATTGATGCAGATACGATCTCGTCGATTGCCCAACAGGTAAAAGAGGTTGTTGCACTTGGTGTACAGGTTGCTATTGTATGTGGCGGCGGAAACATCTGGCGTGGAATTGCCGGTAGTGAAAACGGCATCGATCGTGCAACTGCCGATTATATGGGTATGCTGGCGACAGTAATGAACTCGCTGGCACTGCAGGATGCTTTGGAACAGATTGAAGTGCCTACGCGTGTACAGACATCTATTGCAATGCAACAGATTGCAGAGCCTTATATTCGTCGTAGAGCTATTCGCCATCTGGAGAAAGGCCGGGTCGTTATTTTTGCAGCAGGTACAGGTAACCCGTTCTTTTCCACGGATACAACAGCAGCACTGCGCGCAGCGGAGATTGAAGCAGAAGTTATCTTGATGGCCAAAAATAAAGTTGATGGTGTATACTCAGCAGATCCGTTTAAGGACAGTACGGCTGTGAAATTTGATCAGTTGACTTACATGGATATTCTTAACAAAGACCTTGGTGTAATGGATTCGACGGCATCCTCGCTTTGTAAGGACAACAACATCCCGTTGATCGTATTTGCCATTACGGAACAAGGTAACATCAAACGTGTTGTTCTGGGCGAACGTATCGGAACAATCGTTAAAGGGAGTGTAGATTAATGCCACAAGCGGTTAAACAACATGCCGAAGAGCGTATGGAAAAAGCAATTCAAGCATTGCGTCGTGACCTGGCTAGTTTGCGTGCAGGCCGCGCAACTCCAGCTCTTCTGGACCGAATTCAGGTAGAGTATTATGGAGCAATGACGCCATTGAATCAACTCGCTAATATCAGTACTCCGGATTCCCGTACACTGATGATTCAGCCTTGGGACAAATCCTCCATGGGTGACATCGAGCGTGCCATCATGAAATCGGATCTGGGTCTTACTCCAGCCAATGATGGTAGCATGATCCGTTTGTCTATTCCGGCATTGACGGAAGAACGTAGAGCGGAACTTGTTAAGCTGACGAAGAAGTTCGGTGAAGAAGGTAAAGTAGCGATTCGTAACATTCGCCGTGATGCGAATGATGACATTAAGAAAATGGAAAAGTCAGATATTTCCGAGGATGAATCCCGGAGACATCAAGATGATATCCAAAAGTCGACCGACAAGTTTATTGCTGAAGTCGATAAGGTACTCGCTGCCAAAGAAAAAGAAATCATGGAAGTGTAAGACAAGCGCAGCCCCTCCAATACGGTGGGGTTTTGTCTCTTTTTCCAAGCTTCAGATAAAGAAACTTCAGGGATTTTGGAGGAACAGGAATGATCAAACGGGTTCGGTCGTGGTGGAATGGGGCTGACAAGCAGGAAACGCTGACTATATCCGAGGACAATATCCCGCAGCACGTCGCCATCATCATGGACGGCAATGGACGATGGGCCAAACGTTTGGGACTCCCGCGTATAGCCGGGCACCAAAATGGCATGAAGGCGGTCAAACGTGCGACCATCGCGGCGGATGAACTGGGCATCAAATATCTGACGATGTACGCTTTTTCGACAGAAAACTGGACGCGTCCAAAAGAAGAAGTGGATTTTCTGATGCGACTTCCGCAAGAATTTCTAGCCATAGAGCTGGATGAACTTATAGAAAAAAATGTGCGCATTCGCATGATGGGTCAAGAGGAACATTTACCTTCTCATACCATTAATGCCTTGCGGGAAGCCATTCGTCTTACGGAACATAATACAGGTCTCGTTTTGAACTTTGCAATGAACTATGGAAGTCGTCGTGAAATGACGGACTGTGTTAAACAGATCGCTCTGCAGGTGAAATCGGGGGAACTATCGGCAGAGGACATAACACCTGAACTCATTGATAGACATATGCTGACGGTTGACATGCCTGATCCGGATCTGCTGATCCGGACGAGCGGAGAGTTGAGATTAAGCAACTTTATGCTTTGGCAGCTTGCATATAGTGAATTATGGTTTACGGATATATACTGGCCCGAATTTGGCAAAAAGCATTTGCTTGAAGCAATAGCCGAATATCAGCGCAGAACAAGGCGTTACGGCGGTTTGAAATAGATGGAGGATGAAGCCGTTGAAACAGCGACTAACGACAGGAATCATAGCAGGTGTGTTGTTTTTAGGTTTTTGCATGCTGGGCGGACCCTGGTACCATGGTTTGGTATTGCTTATGGCTCTCATCGGTTATTATGAATTTGTTAAAATGACCGGGGTGATGCCTTTTTCAGGTGTAGCCCTGATTGGATATGCTGGTGTTTTTGCCATTGTGTTTCCTTGGGAAATGCTTTGGGAGGCAAGACCGCTATCCTTATTTCAGGTCATCTGGATAGTAATGCTTGTACTGATGACAGCTTCGGTTGTCACCAAAAATAAGGTTCCCGTGAATACAGTGGCCATGCTTTTCCTCGGCGTGTTGTATATAGGGATCGGTTTCTATTACATTGCAGAATCCAGACATCTGCATCATGGGTTGTTCTGGACGTTCCTGTTGCTGGGCTCCATATGGGCCAGTGATGCAGGAGCTTATTTTGTAGGGAAACTCATTGGTAAAAACAAACTGTGGCCTTCCATCAGTCCAAACAAGACTATAGAGGGTGCACTGGGTGGCATCGTAATTGCAATTGTTACTTCTGTTATTTTTGCATTAGTATCAGATGGTTTGCTTTCCTGGCAGAGAGCGATTGTGATCGGAATTGCCTGTGCAGTTGTAGGTCAGATGGGTGACTTGATCCAGTCTGCATACAAACGTGTATATAATATCAAGGATTCAGGCAGTCTTCTCCCAGGGCATGGAGGCATTCTTGATCGGTGCGACAGCTGGATTGTTGTTTTTCCATTCGTACATATACTAATGCTACTGCCCTACTAAAGAAGAACATGAGTCTGAGATAACAGCATTGTTCGCCGTAGGCATTGGATAATTAAAGATGAGGTGCAGCATGAAAAAAATTGCGATTCTTGGGTCAACCGGTTCCATTGGAACCCAGACACTGGATGTAGTTGACATGCATCCAGAACTCTTTCAAGTGGAGGGACTGGCTGCCGGAGGCAATACAGACCTGCTGATCGAACAAACCAAACGTTACCGGCCGAAGAAAGTATCAGTGGGGTCCAAAGAACTGGCGGAGAAGATAGCTCCACATTTGCCAGCAGGAACGCAACTATTTTATGGCAACGAAGGACTCGTAGAAGTTGCGGCAGGAACCGATGCGCATACGGTTGTTACAGCGGTGGTGGGCAGTGTTGGATTGGAGTCAACGCTTGCTGCCATAGATGCAGGCAAACAGATCGGACTGGCCAATAAGGAGACATTGGTTACAGCGGGGCATATCGTTACGACAAGAGCGGCTGCCAAAGGAGTCTCTTTACTGCCCGTTGATAGTGAGCACTCTGCGATATTCCAATGTTTAAATGGTGAAAACAGAAAACGCCTGACAGGCATCACGCTCACCGCTTCAGGTGGATCATTCCGTGATCTTACCCGTGAACAGTTGAAGAACGTGACTATAGAGGATGCGCTTAAACATCCGAATTGGTCAATGGGCTCCAAAATCACGATAGACTCGGCAACGATGGTTAACAAGGGTCTTGAGGTCATTGAAGCACATTGGTTATTTGGTCTTCGATATGATCAGATTAATGTATTGCTTCACCCAGAGAGTGTTATTCATTCATATGTGGAATTTGATGACACAAGCATCATCGCACAACTGGGGAATCCGGATATGCGAGTTCCAATTCAATATGCACTGACTTACCCTGACCGCTTGCCATCACCGGCACAGCGTCTGTCTCTTGCTCAAGCTGGGAAATTACATTTCCGTGATATGGATATGGAACGGTTCCCGTGTTTAAGAATGGCGTATGAGTGCGGTAAAATGGGGGGGACGGCAACAACGGCGTATAACGCAGCCAATGAGGTTGCTGTCGAAAGATTTCTAAGTAAAGAAATTTCGTTTTTACAAATTGAGTCAGTGATTGAACAAGTATTGACTAAGCATATCAATATTTCAAATCCTGATTTGGAAACCATTAAATCGGTGGATGAACAATCCAGAACCTTAGCGCATTCCTTATATAAGCGTTAATTTGTCATTAAATCCATACACCTGATTAAAAAACTTCTATTCATTTAGAGGTTTTTTCTATCTAATAGATATAATTCATAGATTTCATTGCAATATATACCAAATATGAAGTATGATTGTATTGTAAATTATAAGAAGGAGGTAATGTTATGAGTGTTGAAGAACAAATCTTGGCTATGCGTGATCCTGACTTTAGAGCAAGTTTGAGTGGGTTTGAACATCCATCAGGTAGTGTGGACAGTAATGAATTGACAAGAATGGTTGGAGGTGGGGATCAGGATCCTGAATTCATATCAATTACAATCTATAAATGTCCCACTCTCTTATGTAATACAATGATTTGTACATTAACAGATGCTTGTTATATTTAGTGATTGAATGAATATCACGAAGGGTCACTTATGAGGTATGGAACTATACACCTCATAAGTGACCCTTCAATTTTGCTAGGAGGCAAGTTACATGGCAGATAGTAGAGAGATTAAAAGTGAGTTCCTAGAAAATAAATACTCAAAAATGGACGAGTGTCATTTGCATCAAGAGGATGCTTGGCGCGCGTCGTTTAATGAGATAATGGGAGTTACTCTCCCGCAACTCAACCCTCTTTCAGCTAAAAAGCTCTTTTTTTCCTTTTGTGAGCCTTTTATTGTATATTCTCAGTTTAAACTTACTAAAATGTTAAACAGCATCGGTTCTTCTATGCATTTAGATGAGAAATCATTATCTATTAATTGGGAAGCAGAACTATACACTAAACTATTTAATTTAAGTGTTAGGACGCTAATACAGGAGCTACATATAGCTAGAATTTCAGGTGTATTAGTGGGTGTTAATTCAAATGAGCGCTATCATTATTATAATAATGTGATGTTAAAGGATAAAGAATACATTGATTCATTCTTTAGTATGTATCCCGTGCTTGCCAAATTAATGGTAGAAGCTACAGAGAAGTTTATTCAATTCAATGAAGAGATCTTGATTAATCTTGATCGAGACATAGATCAGGTTCGCCTTTCTTTTCAAGCAGATTATAAAAAGTTAGAGATTATTAACACAGGAGTGGGTGATACTCACCATAAAGGGCGTTCTGTCAGCATACTCACCTTCAGCGAAGGAGAAAAATTAATATATAAGCCCCGCCCTATGAAAATTGACTGTGCTTTTGAAAAAATTATAGAATGGATTAATGAGAAAACAGACAAAGTAAATTATATTACGGTTCTAACAATAGACAAGGTTAATTATGGGTGGCAATTTTTTATAGAGAGAAAGGATTGTAGCTCTAAGGAAGAGGTACAGCGTTACTATTATCGTTATGGGGGACTTGTAGCTCTTTTATATGTATTGAACTCCAGAGATTTTCATTTTGAGAATATAATAGCTCATGGCGAACATCCAATTCTTATCGACTTAGAAACTTTGTTTTCGAATAGTGTAGAGTTGGAATTGGAAAATGAATCTATACATTTGTTTCGACACGAGATGGATCATTCCGTCTTTAGCAGTCTCCTAATCCCATCTAAAATTAGTCCTGAAGATAACATAGATAAGAGTGGTTTGGGCCAATGGGGGAACAAAGAAAATGAAATCATCAGTCAAGTTATTGATGCTCCGTTTACAGATACGATGAAGTTAATCCAAAAGAAGGTTTTTTCTAAGGGCTCATCTAACAAACCCCAATTAAATAATCAACCTGAAAATTATTTGCATTACATTGATCAAATTGAAGCCGGCTTCTCAGAAGTGTATCTTCTAATGATGTCTCACTGCAAGGAATTGATTAGTTCGGCAGGGCCAATACAAGTCTTTAGGGACGTTCAGGTTAGACACATTTTTAGGCCAACTAGTGATTATGCAGAGTTCCTTAAGTCGGGTCTGCATCCGGATTATTTACAAAATATGCTGAGCAGAATGAGATTGTTTAAACATTTACAACAGAGTTCGGTAATTGCTCCTTATTTTGAAGCTGTAGTGCCATATGAGATTGAGAGCCTTTTGAATCAGGAAATACCTGTCTTCACTTTCCAATTTGATGGTGAGCACATTAGCTATGCTGATGAAAAGAGTTTAGATTTGACATTTAGAACGAGTAGCTTTCACAGAGTGATTGAGCAATTAAAAAAATTAAGTTACGCAGACTATGAAAAACAAAGAAGATACTTAAGAATGTCTTTAGCATCCTCTTTATCATACGAAGGAATTAAATTACCGCCAGAGATACCGACATCTGTTAAGTGGGATTATTTAAGCAACAACATAGATGATGATACTAAGTTTCTGCAAACTGCTATGTGTATTGGTGATGAGTTGATGCTGACGGGTGTTTGGGATCAGAAGTTTAAAACGGTTATATGGATAGATCGGAAGTCTTCAGGTAACAAAAATAATTATATAGGTATGTTGGAACCTACATTATACGAGGGTTCACTTGGTATCATTTTATTTCTCGCATATCTTGCGCAAGAGTCTGGGGAACAAAAATATCGTGATTTTGCAGAACGGGCTCTGAAAAGCAGTCTCTCATCGATGACAGAAACTCATAAAAATAGATTATCATCTTTCAATGGATTAATTTCAATGGCTTATACCTTACTCCATCTAGCTACTCTTTGGCATGATAAGAAAATGTTTGAAGAAGCAATTACCTATATGAAACAGATCGGACCACTTATTAAGAAGGATAAAGAACTTGATATTATTGGAGGATCTGCTGGGGCAATAATAGTACTGATGAATGTGTACTCACAAACTCAGGACCCGGTTATTAAAGAACTAGCGTGCAAGTGTGGAGAGCATTTACTCATGAAGTTAAAAGAACGTTTAACTAGAGGGGAAGAACTGCTTCTGGGATTGTCACATGGTGTAAGTGGATATGCTTGGGCGTTTACTGAACTTTGGGCTGCAACAAAAAATGAGAAATACTTAAATTTTGCCAATTTACTTATAGAGATGGAACGTGATAATTATAACGAAGTTCATAATAATTGGCCAGATAAACGATTAGTTGAAGATCGAGCTTTTCAATCCGTTTTCTGGTGTCATGGTGCACCCGGCATAGCACTCTCAAGAGCAAAAATGCTTATGAAAGTGAATGATGAGAAGATGATTGATGAAATCAAAAGTGCAATCTCAAAAATAAGGAGTGATGGCCTTCATTATGAACCTTTTCTGTGTCATGGCAGTTTGGGGAATATAGATGTATTGTTGTCTATTATGCAGATGAAGAAGTCATTAGAGGTAGAAGGAATAGACTTGAAATATTTAGCATCACAAATCATTCACGATCACAGAAAGGTTTCATCCATAGATTATCCTCTTGGAATGATGACAGGAATATCTGGATATGGATATAGTTTACTTAGACTGAACAATAGTAAACTACCCTCTATTCTGGCATTCGAAATTTCTCCACTAAAGCTATGAACGAACAAGTAAAAACTCTTGGTAATTGTGGAGGAATAATGTTATTCTAAAATATGCATATTATAGATTAAGGAGGTGTTTAATGTAATGGAAACAGTGAAAATTGTGTTTTATGTATTTTTTATGTTTTTTCTAGTGGTAGGAATACACGAATGGGGTCATTACTACTTTGCTAAGCGTGCAGGTATTTTGGTTCGAGAATTTGCTATAGGCTTTGGGCCTAAAATGTTTTCATATAAGAAGAATGAAACTCAATTTACGTTTCGCTTGTTACCATTCGGAGGATATGCAAGAATGGCGGGCGAAGATCCTGATCTTCTTGAAATTGAAACAGGGCAGATTATAAATGTACGAATAGCCGACGGACAAGTGAAAAAATTGTATACAGATAATTTGCAAAAGCAGAGAAATGTGATTCAAGGCGAAGTTTTGTGCATTGAACTAGAGGAAAAATTGATTATCAAGCTTGATATTGACGGGGAACAAATAACTTATCCAGTTCACCCTAGAGCTATGATTGTGAGCAAAGGTCGAGAGACACAAATTGCTCCCAAGGATCGTCAATATGGTAGCAAAACTGTAGGTCAGCGTGCTATGGCCATTTTTGCGGGGCCACTGATGAATTTTATTCTAGCCTTTTTCTTGTTTGTGATATTTGTTCAAATGAATGGTGTCCAAGTGGTAAATCCAACTTATATAAAGATAGGTGAAGTAACAAGTAATTCACCTGCTTTTCAAGTTGGATTAAAAAAAGGAGATATCATTAATCAAATTAATGGTATCTCGATCGGTGCAGACCAACAAAAAGCGATTGCTTTAATTTCTGATTCCAAAGATATTGCTATGGATTGGAGGATTATACGTGATGGCAAAGAAATCAATTTAACAGTTACTCCAAGAAGTATGCAAGGGCAAGAAGGGGGAAAGGTTGGTTTATCATTAGAGCTTCCAACCCGGAAAGCAGGAATTCTGGAAACCCTTAAACTATCAGGTGAATATACGGTTGAAACCTCTAAACTTATTTTTAAGGGATTGCAACAGCTAGTCCAAAAGTTTGCACTTAATGATATAGGGGGACCAGTAAGAACGATTGAGGCTACAACGCAGATTGCGAAATCGGGCCTTGATCGGATGATTTACTGGACAGCAATGATAAGCATTAATCTCGGTATCTTTAATTTGCTTCCGATTCCTGCGCTTGACGGCAGTCGTCTCGTATTCTTGGGTATTGAAGCGCTTCGCGGTCGTCCGGTTAATCCAAACCGGGAGGGCATGGTGCATTTTGTTGGATTTGCAATGCTCTTTGTGCTGATGCTGGCAGTAACTTACAATGATATATTACGTTTAATTAACGGATAATTACGGTTGGACTACGCTCTGGACATTCAGAGATAGTCGTTATGGGAGGACGCTGGAGTCTTATGTCAAAGGAAAATGATAAACAGTTCGTGACTGAAATCACACCACAGGGTGAGGATTTCTCACGCTGGTACATTGATGTTATCAAAAAAGCTGATCTCATGGACTATGCACCCGTACGCGGTTGTATTGTGTTCAAACCAGACGGATTTGAAATCTGGGAACATATTAAGGATGAGTTGGATCGTCGTTTCCGGGAAACGGGTCATCGCAACGCATACTTCCCGATGTTCATTCCTGAGAGCTTCTTTCAAAAGGAAAAAGAGCACGTGGAAGGTTTTAACCCTGAATTACCATGGGTTACGGAAGCTGGCGGAGAGAAGCTGGAAGAACGTCTGGCAATCCGTCCTACATCCGAAACGATTATTGGTCACATGTATTCCAAGTGGATTCAGTCTTATCGGGATCTTCCGGTACTGATCAACCAGTGGGCTAACGTAGTTCGTTGGGAAAAAAGAACGTTGCCGTTCCTTCGCACAAGTGAGTTCCTGTGGCAGGAAGGTCATACAGCGCATGAGACGGAAGAAGAAGCACGTGAAGAAACGATGAAAATGCTTGAGATTTATCGTGAAGTGGTTGAGGAATACTTGGCTATTCCTGTAATTGTGGGTCAGAAAACCAAGTCCGAGAAGTTTGCGGGTGCGGTAGATACGTATTCGATCGAAGCCATGATGAAGGATGGACGTGCTGTACAAGCAGGTACATCTCACTATATGGGGACGAACTTTGCAAAAGCATTTGAAATCCAGTATCTTAGCCGCAATAATGTACTGGAGCTGGCTTACACCACTTCATGGGGAGTAAGCACACGTTTGATCGGTGCATTAATTATGGTTCACGGAGATGACCGTGGTCTCGTACTTCCTCCTAAAGTCGCACCAACGCAAGTAGTCATGATTCCAATTGGACCTCCGAAAACACGTGATGCTGTGGTTGGGCGTGCAGATGAGTTGTTCACTGAGTTGAAAAAAGCTGGAGTCCGTGTGAAAATGGATGATCGCAGCGATGTTCGCCCAGGTTGGAAATTCAATGAATACGAGATGCGCGGTGTTCCGATTCGTCTAGAGATTGGTCCACGTGATATGGAAAATGGCGTTTGTGTACTCGTATCACGGATCACAGGTGAGAAGAAAGTGGTAGAACAAGCAAACCTGGTAGAAGAGATCCAGGCTATGCTGACACAGATCCAGGTAGATATGTTAGAGCGTGCTCGCACATTTATGTCGGATAACTTCTACTCCGTGGATACACTCGATGAGATGAAAGAACTGATGGAAAATAAACGCGGGTTTACACTGGCCGGATGGTGCGGTTCGGAAACTTGCGAAGATAAAGTAAGAGAAGTCACAGGTGCAACAAGCCGGAACATTCCGTTCCAGCCTGCTGAAGAAAAGCATACGTGCCTGGCTTGTGGTGAACAGGCAGAACACACGGTTGTGTTTGCAAGAGCGTATTAAGTCAGGATAACCTGACTATATACATTGAACTAAACATTTACATGAGAACGTAGAGAACAGAAATAACCTGAAGAAGCGGAGCTAAAAGCTTTCTGAAAGAAAGCTACATCGGAAGCATACACTGCGCCTTTATCCCCGGATTTTCCCCTTTGTAAATGGGAATCAAAAAATCTGGGGGTAACAGCGATCGGAAGGTTGTTCTGTTATCGGAGTGGTAAGTGTAAATATCTTTTTGTTCAATGTATATAATGGCACGTACGGACTGTAAGAGTAATGAATGGAGAGCTTCTGTCGGATAAAATGAGTCGGTGCGAGTTCGGATCGGTGACATTTTTGAATGCAGGGGCTTTTCATGCTTTAAGGGGGTACAAGGAGGAACACGATGAGCGGATTTGAGGAGAAAAGAAAACGGTTTGAGTTGTTGATGAAACAGGCAGAGCTTCCGGCTGGTCTGTTAGAGCCCTATTTTTTGGATGGATGGATTGAACAAGTAGAGACCAATCGAAGTAATCGGGATTGGAATATTCTGATTGCAAAGGATACGTTGGTACCCGCTCCAATCTATCGCACATTTTGCCTGCATATCCAAGAGAAAATGAATCATATCGCCAAAATTTCATTTGGCTTCAAATACACGGACCAAGTACAAAATGGTGATATCGTCAGTGAATATTGGAATCTCTTTCTGGAGTGGGTTACCCGTGAGATTCCATCTGTAAATGGTTGGATGAACCGGACAACCTTTGAATGTGAAGAGGATCTCCTACAACTGACAATGAGTGATGCAACGTCGATGGAATTGGCTCGTAAGAAACAGATTGATCAGGCTATTACGAAATTCTATGAAAAATACTTTCATCTACCTCTTCGCATCAAGATGCAAGTGGGTGAAGTGGGAAGCAATAAAGAGGCCATGGAACAGTTCCAAGCCCAAAAACGTGTAGAAGAACTTGAGGTCATCGAGAAGATGATGAGTGAAGTGGACACAGAAATCCCGGTGGATGAGGAGCAGGGTGATCTGCGATTACAAATGGGTTATGACATCAAGGAACCTGCAGTACCCATGCAGGAAATCCAGGATGAAGAGAAAAAGGTCACGCTTCAAGGTTCGGTGTTTGGACTGGATCGTAAAGAACTGCGAAACGGAAATACGTTGTTTACCTTCTACCTGACCGACTTCACGGACTCCATGCAAATGAAGATGTTTGCCAAAACAAAAGAGGACGTTAAAATTCTTAGTTTGCTGGCTAACGGTAAATGGGTGAAAGTGCGTGGTCGTGTAGAGTATGACCGGTTTATGCAAATTCCTGAACTGGCCATGATTCCATCGGACCTGATTGAAGTTAAAGCACCCCCGTCTCGTAAAGATAATGCACCAGAGAAGCGGGTGGAGTTCCATTTGCACTCTACGATGAGTACGATGGATGCTGTAACTTCAATCGACAAATACGTGAAAATGGCAGCAGAGTGGGGACATAAGGCGATTGCAGTCACTGATCATGGTGGGGTGCAGGTATATCCCGAGGCTTCCAAGGCTGCTAAGAAAAACGGGATTAAAATGATCTACGGCCTCGAGGCCAATGTCGTTAATGACTCTGTTGCCGTTGTAATGGCTCCTCAGCCATTGGATCTCCAAACAGCAACATACATCGTATTTGATATCGAGACCACAGGTTTGTCGGTAACACAGAACAAAATCATTGAGATTGCAGCAGTGAAGATGCAAGATGGTAAAGAAATCGACCGGTTTGCAACGTTTGTGAATCCGCATGAACGCATTCCCTACAACATTCAGCAGTTGACCAATATTAATGATGACATGGTAAAAGACGCACCTGAGCTGGAGCCTGTCATTCGTGAGTTTGTGCAGTTTGCTGGTGATGGTGTGCTTGTTGCGCATAATGCACGTTTTGATATGGGCTTTATCCAGGCTTCCCTGAAGCAAATTGGAATGCCAGAGCTTCCTAACCCTGTCCTTGACACGTTGGAACTGGCGCGATTGTTATTTCCAAAAAATAAGAACCACCGTCTGAATACGATGGCAGATAAATATAAGGTTGGACTTGAAAGTCATCACCGTGCCATTGATGATACGATTGCACTCGCGGGTATACTGATCGGATTATTAAATGATGCTGCTCAGATGAAAGGTTTAACGAGGCTTGATCGCTTGAACGATTATGTAGGTGTCGACTTGTCGAATACAAGACCTTTCCATTGTGGAATCTATGCATTGAATGATGTCGGTAAGAAAAATCTATACAAGCTGGTATCTCTCTCTCATACGGAACATTTCAAGCGGGTACCGTGCATTCCCAAATCGAAACTGATTAATTTGCGTGAAGGCCTTGTTATTATATCGGGCTGTGAAAAAGGGGAGTTTTTCGAAGCGGTGCTTAACAAATCGCTCGAAGAAGCGGAAGAGATCGCTGAGTTTTATGACATACTGGAGATTCAACCACTTACCATGTATATGCATTTGGTGGATAAAGGGTTGGTGGCTACACCCGAAGAAATCAAAACAGCGATCCGTAAAGTCATTGATATAGGCGCAAAATTTAATAAACCAGTTATAGCCACAGGTAACGTGCACTATTTGGAACCGCGTGACAAGTTATATAGGGATATCACCATTCACGGAATTACAGGTTTTAGTCCACTCAAAGATCAACGTAAACCGGATGCACATTTCAGAACGACAGAGGAAATGCTGGAAGAGTTCCAGTTCCTGGGCCAAGATAAAGCTTACGAAGTCGTTGTTACAAATACGGTGGAGTTATCTGACCGATTTGAGGAAATTAAGTTATTCCCGGACAAACTGTTTACTCCAATTCTGGAAGGTGCGGACGAAGAAATCCGTAATACCTGCTATGACACTGCCAAGTCTATCTATGGCGAGGAATTACCAGAAGTAATCGTGGCACGACTAGAGAAAGAGCTCATTCCAATTATTAAATATGGTTTTTCTGCCAACTATCTGATCTCGGAACGCTTGGTTAAAAAATCGAATCAGGATGGTTATCTCGTAGGTTCGCGGGGATCGGTAGGCTCCTCTGTTGTTGCTACATTTTTGGGTATATCCGAGGTTAATCCACTACCTGCTCATTATATTTGTGTGAATTCAGAATGCAAACACAGCGAGTGGTTCCTGGACGGCAGTGTTCGGAGTGGATTTGACCTTCCAGAGAAAGAGTGTCCGGATTGTGGTGGCACACTTAAAGGAGAAGGCCAGGATATTCCGTTTGAGACCTTCCTTGGATTTAAGGGAGATAAAGTTCCCGATATTGACTTGAACTTCTCTGGTGATTATCAGCCACATGCTCATAACTATACGAAAGTACTATTTAGTGAGAAGAGTGTTTTCCGTGCGGGGACCATCGGTACGGTGGCTGAGAAAACAGCATTTGGTTTTGCCAAGAAGTACGAGGAACATCATCAGAAGAAATGGCGTGGAGCTGAATTGAATCGTTTGGCCTCTGGCTGTACTGGGGTGAAACGGAGTACTGGACAGCACCCCGGCGGTATTGTCGTGGTACCTGATTATATCGAAGTCGAAGACGTTACACCTGTTCAGTTTCCGGCTGACGACGTTAATGCGGAGTGGAAAACCACACACTTTGATTATCATGCTTTTGAAGAAAACTTGCTGAAACTTGATATTCTGGGGCACGATGATCCAACTATGATGCGGATGTTACAGGATTTGACAGGGGTCGATCCAACGACCATTCCGATGAATGATCCCAAAGTCATGAGCATGTTTAACTCAACCGACGCTCTGGGTGTTACACCGGAACAGATTAGGTCGCCAGTCGCGACGTTTGGCGTGCCAGAGATGGGAACGAAGTTTGTACGTCAGATGCTTGTTGAATCCCAGCCGACGTCTTTTGCCGATTTACTGCAGATTTCCGGATTGTCCCATGGTACAGGGGTATGGCTTGGAAACGCTCAGGATCTGATTAAGAACGGAACGTGTAACATTAAGACGGTAATTGGTTGTCGGGATGATATCATGTTATTCCTGATCTATAAAACGGGAATGGACGCAAGTCTGGCATTTAAGATTACCGAGAGTGTTCGTAAGGGACGGGGCCTACCACAGGAATGGATTGACGAGATGAAGAATTGTAAAGTGCCTCAATGGTACATTGATTCGTGTCTCAAAATCCAGTACATGTTCCCGAAGGCTCACGCGGCCGCTTATGTTATTTCGGCAGTACGTACGGCGTTCTTCAAGCTGTATCATCCGATTGAATATTACGCAACTTACTTTACCGTTCGGGCTGATGAGATTGATATCGAACTGATGTGTCAGGGATATGACGCGATCTATCGCAAAATTACGGAAATTGAGCAATTAGGTTTCCAGGCACCTCCAAAAGAGAAAAACATGTTACCTGTTCTGGAAATGGGTCTGGAAATGGCAGCACGCGGATTCTCGCTGAAATCCATTGACTTATACCGTTCGGAAGCGACAAAGTTCATCGTTGACGGAAAAACACTAATCCCTCCATTTTCAGCTTTGGCAGGAATCGGGGATAATGCTGCTCGCAATATCGCTGCGGCAAGAGATCATGGTGAATTCCTGTCGGTGGAAGACTTCCAGCAGAAGTCGAAAGCAAGTAAGACCATTGTTGAACTCCTGTCGAATATGGGATGTTTCCGTGGCTTGCCAGAGAGCAATCAGCTTTCCCTTTTCTAGGATTGAATTTGGATCTAACCATAGCGATTGTTGGGGAACGTAATTTTTCCTTCATTAGTAAGTAAATTGCCTGAAGCATCGCTTACTTGTCACTATTACCAGACTATGTTATAATTTTTGAAGTGAACGAGATAGTACGAATTTCTAAAGAGTGGGGAAACCCACTCTTTAGTCTTTGGTATACAAGAATCTTGGGTATTGAATAATCTGCCAGTGCTTTTTTGCTGGTGTAACCTAAGTTGGAGGTTATTGGTTTTGAGCACAACGAACATTAAATCTACCGTGGAAGAAATGATCCAACCCTACTTGAACGAACAAGGCTTCGAGCTGGTTGACATCGAATACGTCAAAGAAGGCAGCAACTGGTTTTTACGGGTGTATGTCGACAAAGAGGGTGGCATCGACATCGACGATTGTGTCTTGATCAGCGAAAAGCTGAGCGCCAAGCTGGATGAGAACGATCCGATTCCAACCATCTATTTCCTTGAAGTGTCTTCTCCCGGTGCGGAGCGTCCACTGAAAAAACCTGAGGACGTTACCAAAGCTGTAGGCAAAAATGTTTTTGTTACAACCTACGAGCCGGTGAACGGATTGAAGGAATTTGAAGGCAAGCTGCTTTCCTTTGATGACGAGGAACTCGTGATCGAAGCAGGCAAAAAACAGCATGCCATTTCTTATGATAAGGTTGCCAGTGCGCGCCTAGCTATTTTGTTTTAAGTGCCTTGTTCACTTTATTAATGAAAAAGACACATCTCACGATAACGGCAAGGTGCTCATTAGTCCAGAGCCTTTCGCCGTTTTACGTATGAGATGCCATGTTTGAAAGGGGGATCAACATTCATGAGTACGGATTTTATTGAAGCAATGAATGAATTGGAACGGGAAAAAGGGATCAGCAAGGATGTGCTGTTTGAAGCGATCGAGGCTGCACTAATTTCCAGCTACAAGCGGAATTTCAACACGGCCCAGAATGTGCGTGTTGACATGAACCGTAATACGGGAGTTATTCGGGTGTATGCCCGTAAATTGATCGTGGAAGAAGTCCTGGATTCACGTACCGAAATTTCATTGCCTGCTGCACGAGAAATCAACCCACACTTCCAGCTGGAAGATATTGCGGAGATTGAAGTTACGCCGCGTGATTTCGGACGTATCGCGGCACAAACTGCCAAACAGGTAGTGACCCAGCGGATTCGTGAAGCCGAACGCGGCCTGATCTACAACGCTTTCGTAGATAAGGAAGAAGATATCGTTACGGGAGTGGTGCAGCGTCAGGATTTGCGCAATATCTACATCGATCTGGGCAAAATCGAAGCGGCTTTACCGCTTACCGAATTGATGCCGAACGAGAAGTTTGTTCATGGTGACCGTATTAAGGCGTATATCACCAAGGTCGAGAATACGACGAAAGGGCCGCAAATCATTTTGTCCCGTACCCATCCGGGCCTCTTGAAACGTCTCTTTGAACTGGAAGTGCCTGAGATCTTTGACGGTGTAGTTGAAATTCGCTCCGTCGCTCGCGAAGCAGGGTTCCGCTCCAAGATTGCCGTTCACTCCCGCAACGAGGAAGTTGATCCAGTTGGATCTTGTGTAGGTCCTAGGGGGATGCGCGTGCAGACCATTGTGGGTGAGCTGCGCGGTGAAAAAATCGACATCGTTCGTTTCTCCGATCAGGTAGACGAATATGTTGCTAATGCACTGAGTCCTTCCAAAGTATTGGAAGTTCATGTATTTGAGGAAGAAAAGATGGCTCGGGTTATCGTTCCGGACTATCAACTGTCGCTCGCAATTGGTATCAAAGGCCAAAATGCCAGATTGGCAGCCAAATTAACCGGCTGGAAAATCGACATTAAGAGCGAGAGCCAGGCGGAACAGGAATTCGGCAGAGAAAAAGATTCTTCTTCTGAAATGCATCAGGATTCCGTCTCCGTCGACTAAAGTAAAGTACGGGGGGCGCTGACGTATGAAACCAAAAAAAGTGCCGCTGCGCAAATGTGTGGCATGCCAAGAAATGATGCCCAAAAAGCAGCTGATTCGCATTGTTAAAACGCCAGAGGATGAAGTGCTGATCGATTTGACTGGCAAAAAATCCGGACGTGGTGCCTATTTATGCGGCAAAGAGTCCTGTTTTAAGCTCGCACTCAAAAACCGGGCTTTGGATCGGGCGTTAAAAGGCAAAGTCTCACCTGAAATTTACGAGCAATTAGCAGCTGACTTCATCGCGGTTGAGGATGAATTCATAGCAGCACAGGAGCGTGAACATGACTAATATTAAAACGCTGTCTTATTTGGGACTCTCTATGCGTGCAGGTAAACTTGTAACAGGTGAAGAAATTGTACTTAAAGCGATCCGTTCTTCCGAAGCTAAAATGGTTATTGTTGCGGGTGACGCCTCAGCCAATACACAAAAGAAATTTCGCGATAAATGCGGAACTTATAAGGTTCCTCTGTTGATCGGATTTGACCGGGATAGTCTGGGTTCAAGTATCGGTAAAGACACGCGTGTTGTTCTTGCAGTAACGGATCGAGGGTTTGCAAAAATGATCTCCAAGCAAGTCGGTATAATGTCGGAGGTGGAGTATATTGAGTAAACAGGAAAACAAGGATAAATTGCGGGTTTATGAATATGCGAAATCCCTTAATATGAGTAGTAAAGAAATTATAACCATTCTTAAAAAACTGGAAATTCCCGTAAACAATCATATGAGTGTCATGGAGAATGGTTCAGTCGGTAAGGTGGAACAATTTTTTAAAGATATAAAATCCACTGCGGCTTCCAAACAAGGCAACGATGCAAAACCTGTTGCTACTTCGGCGGTGCGCAGTGACAAACCAGTGGACAGCAACAAACCGGCCGGCGGAGTGAACACGCCGATTAGCAACAACCCATCCGGTAGTCCCGTACAAACAAAAATACAACAGGAAAAGCAGGTAGGTATGAACAATAGACCAAATTCCAACAATAACAATGGCACTCAAAGACCCAGCGGCCAAGACAGTCGCAACAGAACGAACTCTTCCCAAGGCTCAAGCCAAGGGGGACAATCAAGTAACCGTCCAAAACCAGCTCAAAGTGGACAAAGCAGTACTGCATCCCGTCCGCAAGGTACGGGACAACGTCCGAATAACAGCGGTGGCGGTCAAGTAAGAACTTCAGGCCCTAACAGCGGTGGTAATACAGGTACTGCTGGCAACCGTAGCGGTGGTCAAGGTCAGAGCCAAGGACAAGGCCAACGTAGAAGCGGCCCAGGTGGTACTACTGGTAGCAACAACAATAGTGGTAACCGTTCGAACAGCGGTGGCGGTGGACGTCGTTATGATGACAACCGTGGCGGCAACTTCCGTGGTAACCGTGGTGGCAAGAACAACCGCAACAGAAATCAACAACAGTACCAACAACGTGAGAAAATTGATAACACACCTAAGAAAATCATCGTTCGTGGTGATATGACCGTTGGTGAAACAGCGAAGTTGCTCCATAAGGATGCTTCTGAAGTTATCAAAAAGCTCATCGCTATGGGTGTTATGGCAACAATCAACCAAGAGCTTGATATCGAAACGATCCTTCTGCTTTCAGGTGAATTCGGTGTTGAGGTTGAAGTGAAGATTGTGCTTGAAGATGACCGTTTCGAAACACTGGAAGAGAATGATGATGCTGCTGACTTGCAGGCTCGTCCACCAGTAGTTACGATCATGGGTCACGTTGACCATGGTAAAACTACTTTGCTGGATGCGATTCGTTCCACGAATGTATCCGATGGCGAAGCCGGCGGAATCACGCAACATATCGGTGCATATCAAGTTGAAATTAACAACAAAAAGATCACGTTCCTGGATACTCCGGGTCACGAAGCGTTTACAGCGATGCGTGCACGTGGCGCACAAGTTACGGATATGACGATTATTGTCGTAGCTGCGGATGACGGTGTTATGCCACAGACCATTGAGGCGATTAACCATGCCAAAGCTGCCGGGCTACCAATCATCGTGGCTGTCAACAAAATTGACAAGCCGGGCGCTGATCCAGACAAAGTGAAACAAGAACTAACCAGCTATGAACTCGTTCCTGAAGAGTGGGGCGGAGATACCATCTTTGTTAACGTGTCAGCGAAACAAAGAATGGGTCTGGAAGGTCTGCTTGAAATGATTCTGCTCGTTGCAGAAGTGAACGAATACAAAGCGAACCCGGACAAACGTGCCCGTGGTACAGTGATTGAAGCCGAGCTGGATAAAGGACGTGGCCCAGTTGCACGTATCCTCGTACAGCACGGTACATTGAAAGTCGGCGATGCTTTCGTTGCAGGTAACTGCTTCGGTCGTGTTCGTGCGATGGTCAATGACAAAGGTCGCAAATTGAAAGAAGCTGGACCTTCAACACCTGTAGAAATCACAGGTCTGACTGAAGTTCCAGGTGCGGGAGATCCATTCATGGTGTTTGAAGATGAGCGCAAAGCGCGTTCCATCGCTGACAAACGTTCGATCACGCAACGTGAATCCGATCTGGGTACGCATACTCGTGTGACGTTGGATGATCTGTTCCAGCACATCAAAGATGGTGAGATCAAAGATCTGAACGTAATCATCAAAGGTGATGTACAAGGTTCGGTTGAAGCATTGAAAGGTTCCCTTGCGAAGATCGAAGTTGAAGGTGTACGCGTGAAAATCATTCATAGCGGCGCTGGTGCAATCACAGAATCCGACATCATTTTAGCTGCAGCATCCAATGCTATCGTGATCGGTTTCAACGTTCGTCCTGATAACCAGGCGAAATCAACTGCAGATCAAGAGCAAGTAGACATTCGTCTGCATCGTGTGATCTACAGTGTTATTGAAGAAATTGAACAAGCGATGAAAGGTATGCTTGATCCGATCTACAAAGAAAAAGTTATCGGTCATGCTGAAGTTCGGAGCACGTTCTCCATCAGTAAAGTGGGTACCATCGCTGGTTGTATGGTTACCTCGGGTAAAATTACGCGTTCTGCGGAAGCACGCCTGATTCGTGATGGCATTGTCCTTTACGAAGGTAAGCTGGATTCCCTGAAACGTTATAAAGATGATGCCAAAGAAGTAGCACAAGGTTACGAGTGCGGTATCACACTTGATAAATATAATGATCTCAAAGAAGGCGACGTTATCGAAGCTTTCATTATGGAGACAGTACAACGATAAGCAAGGAAGCATGAGGTGAACAACAATGGCTAAGATTCGTACAGGTAGAGTGGGCGAGCAGATCAAGAAAGAAATAAGTCTGCTCATCCAGTCTGAACTGAAAGATCCACGTATCGGCTTTATTACGGTAACGGGAGTCGAAGTGACAGGAGATTTGTCGCAAGCCAAAGTTTATCTGAGTGTCTTCGGTGAACAGGAACAAAAAGATAACACGCTGAAAGCTCTGGCAAAAGCAAATGGATTTTTGCGTTCGGAGCTGGGCAAACGTATCCGGTTCCGGCATGTTCCCGAGTTGATATTTAAGATTGACGAATCCATCGCTTATGGCAGCCGAATTGAGAAGCTGCTTGGCGATATTGGTTCCGACAAGAACGAATCCCAGTAACAGAATAGAGGAGACGGCAATGCACACTTATGAACAGGCGCTCCAGGCCGGAAAGCAATTTCTGCTGGAGCATGATGATTACCTGGTCGTGTCGCATGTACAGCCGGACGGTGACGCAGTCAGCTCGACGGTAACGGTGGGCTGGCTGCTGTCATGTCTGGGTAAGACATTCACGATGATTAATGAAGGTGAAATCCCCGGGCGCATGCAATTTTTGTGGGAAGCAGGCAACATTGTGAACATGACCGAACAACCACCGCAGCGAAAATATAAAGCTGTTATCTGTGTGGATTGTGCAGACTTTGCCAGAGTAGGTTTGACACGTCATTATTTCGAAGATGATGCTGTTATCTTGAATATTGATCATCACCCTACAAATGACGGTTATGGTACAGTCAACATCATTAAGTCAGATGCTGCTGCTACGGCTGAAATCTTGTTCGATTTTCTTAACCTGTTCCAAGTAACATGGGATCAAGATGTTGCGACGGCAGTTTATACAGGATTGCTTACCGATACAGGTGGATTCCGCTATGCCAACACCAGCCCAAATGTTATGACAACGGCCTCCAGACTGCTTGAACATGGCGTGGATGGACCCTATCTCGCCCAGACCTTGTTGGAACAGGTGACTCTTCCGCAAGTTCGGATTTTGAATCAGGCACTATCAAGCCTGCAGATGACAGATGATGGAAAGATAGCCTGGGTTGTTATTACACCAGATGATATGGTGGCTTGTGGAGCAGCTAATGAAGATCTTGAAGGGGTAGTGAACTATCCGCGCAACATTCAGGGCGTGGAAGTTGGTATCTTTTTCAAAGTCATCAACGAGAATGCAGTCAAGGTTTCTTTGCGTTCAGCTGGTAAGATTGATGTTGCTGCACTAGCACAGACCTTTGGCGGAGGCGGGCATGTGCTCGCAGCCGGATGTCGTCTGGAAGGCAGACTTGATGATATTGTCGCAAAAGTACTGAAGCAGGTGAATTCACAATGGTAAAGCCATTTGAAGGTGTACTTCCGGTATATAAACCGGCGGGATTTACTTCTCATGATGTTGTAGCCAAAATGCGTCGCATTCTCAAAATGAAACGCATTGGGCATACGGGCACACTTGACCCACAAGTTACAGGCGTTCTGCCGCTCTGTCTTGGACGGGCGACACGTGTGGTGGAGTATATGCAGGAGCTTCCGAAGGAGTATCTGGCTACGCTCAGATTGGGACTGTCTACTGATACAGAGGATATGACAGGGGAAGTTATTGAGCGGGCTGAAACGACTGTGGAAGTAACACAGGAACAGGTTCAACAGGTGCTTGAGCAGTTCCTGGGCACGATCTCTCAGGTACCACCCATGTATTCTGCGGTAAAGGTAGACGGCAAACGTCTTTATGAACTTGCTCGTGAAGGTAAGACGGTAGAGCGTAAGAGCCGTGAGGTCACAATCTATGAGCTCGAACTTACAGGGATTGAGACTCAGGGTGAGACCACCGATATATCCTTCCGGGCCTTATGTTCAAAAGGTACTTATATTCGGACATTGTGTGTAGACATTGGCCGGCAACTTGGATATCCATCAACCATGGTTCAACTGGAGCGTACGATATCGGCAGGTATCTCTGCAGATCGTTGTCTTCGAATTGAAGAAGTGGAACAACTTATGGCTGACGGGACTTTGGCGGAGGCGTTGATTCCTGTTGACGAGGCTATTGCTTCAATTCCGGCCCATAAGGTTGGAGAAGAACTGACCAAAGGAGCACTGCAAGGTCAGAAACTGTCTGCGCGTCTTCTGGAACCGCCTGTGGAGCAACCTGGTCTATTGCGGTTGTATGCTCAGGATGGTACGTTTCTGGGGATATTTGAGCGGGATGAACTAAAACCAACGGTGAGGGCAGTTAAAGTCTTTTTGCCGGAATAAAGAGGTTTCGGGCTTGGAGTTGTGGTGATGCTCTAGCTTGGCCTATCTAGTGAAATGCAGGTGAATGATTGTGAAAACCGTAATGCTAACCTATCCGCAGACGTTACATTCGACTGAGCTGAGCACACTGCCCCAAGTGCTTGCGATTGGTCAATTCGACGGACTGCATCTCGGACATGCAAGTGTCATTTTATCAGCTGTCCGCATTGCGCGGGAAACGGGCATGCAGGCAGCGGTCATGACCTTTCATCCACATCCGAAGGAAGTTATGCGCAAAGGGGATTACGAGGGTTATTTAACTCCCTTTAGAGATAAAGAAGAGATCTTGGCAGGAATGGGCGTTGATGTACTCTATGTGGTGGAGTTCAATGAAGATTTCTCACGGTTGACGCCGCAACAATTCGTACACGACTTGTTGATTCCTCTTCAGACACGAACAGCGGTGGTGGGTTTTGACTTCCGTTTTGGTCACAAGGGTGCAGGGGATGAACAACTTCTTCGTACTTTGGGAGAAGGAGAGATGACGGTGGAAACCGTTCCTCCTTTCTTGTTGAATGGTGAAAAAGTGAGCAGTTCTCTCATTCGTGGCCTGTTGAAGCGTGGGGAGATGGATGAGGCCAGTCAGTGGCTTGGCCGACCTTACAGCATCAGAGGAACCGTCATTCACGGGGAGAAGCGTGGACGAACGATTGGATTTCCTACAGCCAACCTTGAACTCACGGATCATTACGTTACCCCGTCGAAGGGTGTTTACGCTGTTCGTGTGCAGTATGGCGAACAGGAACTGCATGGCGTAATGAATCTCGGTGTGAAACCTACGTTTCACGAAAGTGGGATGAAACCTACGTTTGAAGTGCACCTGCTTGATTTTGATGGACACTTGTATGACCAGGAACTAAAGGTTGAGCTCGTTCACTATATTCGTGCAGAACGAAAGTTTGACTCCATTGAGGCATTGATTAGCCAGATTCGTGAAGATGCATTAACTGCCGGCCGCCTGTTATCTTAAAGGTTCAGGATTAAATGCATGTTTACATTTACTTTAACTAGGCAATTATGATATACTGTACTACGTTGTCGATTGAGGCAACATTAACCTTGGCTTGGTTGCTTGCTCTCACCGGCGGTGACGAGGCTAATGGCGATTATATTGAAGGAGGTGAACAGGATGGCATTGACTCAAGAACGTAAACAACAACTGATCGACGAGCACAAAACTCACGAGTCCGATACAGGATCTCCAGAGGTGCAAGTTGCTATCCTTACGGAAAACATCACAAGTTTGACAAACCACTTGCGTACGCATAAGAAAGACCACCACTCACGTCGTGGACTTTTGAAAATGGTAGGTCAACGTCGTAAGCTTTTGGCTTATGTGAAAAACAAAGATGTTAAACGTTACAGCGCACTGATCGAAAAACTCGGATTGCGTCGTTAATTATCGTACATGTTTTCAAAATCAACCTGGCTGTTATCCGTCATTCTTTTGTCTAAAAGGACAAGCGGAACTTACAGCCGGGTTGTTTTGTAGATGAACATGTTGCCATATATTTGTAGATGGGGCTCCGTGAGGAGCTTTTGTTGTGCAGGTTAGCATGTTGAAAGTTCTATACATAGCTAATGAATGCAGGACAAGCAGGAAATACTGTGAATATGCAGAATCCATTGAATTAGGAACGAATAAAAGGAGGGGTTTCATGGAACAGCGTGTTGAAATGCAGCTTGGTGGAAGAAAACTTACGCTTGAGACCGGGCGTTTGGCCAAGCAGGCTAATGCTGCCGTTAAGGTAACATACGGGGATACCGTGGTATTGTGTACCGTGACAGCATCAAGTGAGCCGAAAGATCTGGACTTTTTCCCATTAACGGTGAACTATGAAGAAAGATTGTACGCCGTAGGTAAAATCCCGGGAGGATTTATTAAACGTGAAGGCAGACCGAGTGAGAAAGCCATTCTTTCAAGCCGTCTGACAGACCGTCCAATTCGTCCTTTGTTCCCGGAAGGCTTCCGGAATGATGTACAAGTTTTGAATATCGTTATGAGTGTGGATCAGGATTGCGAACCGCAAATCGCTGCAATGATTGGTACATCGGCAGCATTGAGCATTTCGGATGTTCCATTCAGCGGACCGATTGGTGGCGTGAAAGTGGGACGTATTGATGGCGAGTTCATCATTAACCCAACGATTGCACAGCTTGAAGTCAGTGATATTGAACTGGTCGTTGCAGGAACCAAAGATGCCATCATGATGGTTGAGGCCGAAGCAAACGAAGTGCCGGAAGAAGTGATGCTCGAAGCAATCATGTTTGGACATGATGAGATCCAAAATATTATTGCTGTAATCGAACAACTTGTGCAAGTTGCTGGAAAAGAAAAAATGGCTGTTAAGTTGCGTACCGTTAATACTGAAGTTAACAGCAGCGTGCGTGAATTCGCCAGCGCTCGTCTGGTCGAAGCGGTTAAAATCGCCGAGAAACATGCTCGTCAAGATGCAATCGATGTAGTGAATGACGAAACCGTTGCTCACTTTGAAGAGAAATATATTGAAAGTCCGGAATTGTTCAAAGACGTGAAGGAAGTTCTGCACGATATCGTCAAAGAAGAAGTGCGTCGTCTGATCACGCATGATAAAGTTCGTCCAGATGGACGTGGACTTGCTGAAATTCGCCCAATTGAATGTGATACATCTCTGTTGCCACGTGCACATGGTACAGGACTGTTTACGCGCGGTCAAACGCAAGCACTTAGCGTTTGTACACTGGGTGCACTGGGTGATGTTCAGATTTTGGACGGAATCAGTCTTGAAGAAACGAAACGATTCATGCATCACTATAACTTCCCACCATTCAGCGTAGGTGAAGCTCGTCCATTACGTGCTCCAGGCCGTCGCGAAATCGGACATGGTGCTCTGGGTGAGCGCGCGCTTTCCAAAGTAATTCCTTCCGAAACGGATTTCCCATACACGATTCGTTTGGTATCTGAAGTTCTGGAATCCAACGGTTCATCATCTCAGGCAAGTATCTGTGCCAGCACTTTAGCTATGATGGATGCAGGTGTACCAATCAAAGCTCCAGTTGCGGGTGTAGCTATGGGTCTGATCAAAGATGGAGATCATGTATCCATTCTGAGTGATATTCAAGGTATGGAGGATCACCTCGGTGACATGGACTTTAAAGTAGCTGGAACACCTGAAGGTGTAACTGCAATCCAAATGGACATCAAAATTGCTGGTATTAATCGTCAAATTTTGTCTGATGCATTGGCGCAAGCCAAAGAAGGCCGTATGCACATTTTGGGCAAAATGAACGAAATTTTGAAAACTCCACGTGAGCAGTTATCACAATATGCGCCTAAAATTACAACGATGCATATCAATCCGGACAAAATCCGTGATGTTATCGGTGCAGGTGGTAAAATCATCAATAAAATCATCGAAGAAACCGGTGTTAAAATTGATATTGAACAGGATGGACGTGTCTTTATCGCTTCTTCCAACCAGGAGATGAATGATAAAGCCAAAGCGATCATCGAAGGTATTGTGCGCGAAGTATTGGTCGGCGAGATTTATGTCGGCAAAGTAAAACGCGTAGAAAAATTCGGTGCATTTGTTGAAGTACTTCCGAACAAAGAAGGTCTGGTACACATCTCGCAACTGTCAACTGAACGTGTTGCCAAAGTGGAAGATGTTGTAGCTATCGGTGATTCCATTACGGTAAAAGTAACGGAAATTGACCCACAAGGTCGAATCAACTTGTCCCGTAAAGCAGTTTTGACTGCTGAAGCTCCGGCTCAATCCTAGTATACCGAAGCGACAAGTTATAAATGGATAGATTGAATGAAGAGACAGAATGTGAATTTCTGGCTCTTTTTTTAACGTTTAAATACGTAAAGCAAGGATGAAATCATGGCTTAGCATTCATATTTTTGCCCTTGTCCTCATATGATGGGGACAAAGACGGCGGGAGGATGGAGCTGTGGGAAACCAATCCAAAAAGCTGGCGGCTGTTCTAGCGGGTGTGACTGCGGTCATATTGATCGGACAAGTTGGCAGTGTACGTACATACATTACGGAGATCCGTGATGGGCCAGGTACGCAAAATGCTTTTGACATGTTTAAGGAGGCAACTGGAGAAGATGCGCTGTTGTCTGCGATTCGGGATAAAGCGGCTGAAACGAAAATTGCTCCGGTAAATGCCAGAGTGGATCGGGTATGGAAAGCGATTCCTGGTTATAATGGCATGGAGATTGATGTGGAAGCGACATACCGTAAGGCGCTGAGTGGAACGTTGAATACCAAAATAGCTTATGTCTACCGTCAGATTGAGCCGGAGATCCAGCTTAAGGATTTGGGTGCACATCCGATCTATCGGGGGAATGCAAACAAACCGATGGTTTCTTTTATGATTAATGTGGCCTGGGGGAACGAATACATCAAACCGATGCTGGATACGCTCGATGCCGAGAAAGTGAAAGCTACTTTTTTTCTGGATGGAAGTTGGTTAAGCAAAAATGTTGAACTGGCCAAAGAAATTCAGAAGCGTGGGCATGAGATGTCCAACCATGCATATTCTCACCCTAATATGAGTCGATTGAGCGCAGAACGGGCCAAGCTGGAAATTAGCAAAACCCAGGATCTGCTCCATAAAACATTGGGCGTAGAGAATCGTTGGTTTGCTCCGCCTTCCGGTGATTTTAATCAGAAGACCGTTGACATTGCTTCATCCATGGGACTGCACACCGTGTTATGGACAGTAGATACTGTGGATTGGCGTAAGCCAAGCCCGGATGCCGTTGTTGCCAAAATTGCAAAAAATACCGAGGCTGGAACGTTAATTTTAATGCACCCTACAGCTGCTTCTTCGGGAGCTTTAAAGGGCATGATTCAATCCATACGGGCCAAAGGTTTGGTGCTCGGAACAGTAAGTGAGACGCTGTCTTCGGAACGTGTAAATACGTCTGCGGTTGAGTGAACGTTGTTTTTTTGTTAATATCAAACAGTTGGAACCAAATGTCGATTTCAATTTTAAGATTGAGATCAAGGCAATTATAGAGATGTAGGAGGGCCAACCATGAAAAAAATTCAGCTGGGCAATGGCCTCAGAGTTGTCATGGAACAGATACCGACCTGCCGTTCTGTGTCTTTCGGAATATGGGTCAAGACAGGTTCGCGTAATGAGCAACCTGCAAGTAACGGAGTATCACATTTTATTGAACACATGTTGTTCAAGGGAACCGATCGTTATGATGCCAAGGCGATTGCGGAGCAGTTCGATGCGATTGGCGGTAACGTGAATGCATTCACTTCCAAAGAATACACGTGTTATTATGCTAAAGTATTGGATGAACATTTGCCGATTGCGGTTGATGTATTGTCTGATATGTTTTTCCGCTCCAAAATGGATGATGGTGAATTGATCAAGGAGAAAAACGTCATTCTGGAAGAAATCTCGATGTATGAAGATACGCCTGATGATATGGTTCATGATCTGATGGCCTTGGCCGCCTATGGTGAGCATCCACTCGCATACCCGATCCTGGGTACGGAAGAACGTCTCAAAGCGATGGATTCCAGCCATCTGCGTGCATATATGAAGGAGCACTACACGATTGAGAACACGGTCATTAGTATCGCGGGTAATATTGATGACAGTGTAATCGATCTGATGGAGAAGCATTTTGGTGCTTTTGATGTAAATGGAGTATCGGAAGCAGTCACGATGCCAGCCTTCCAAAGCGGACAGCTCTTTCACAAAAAGAAAACGGAACAGAATCATATCTGTATCTCGTTCCCGGGCTGTAAAATCGGAGATCCGTTGCAATTCGCTATGGTTGTTCTGAATAACGCCATTGGTGGAGGCATGAGCTCCAGGCTGTTCCAGGAAATTCGTGAGAAACGGGGTCTTGCATACTCCGTGTATTCCTATCATAGCTCTCATGCGGACAGCGGACTTTTCACGATATACGCAGGTACAGCACCGAAACAGACCAAAGAAGTGCTCGATCTGACCAAAGAGGTTCTGCGAGACCTGGCTGTTAACGGCTTGTCCGAAGATGAACTTCGTAAAGGAAAAGAACAGCTGAAGGGTAGCTTGATTCTGAGCTTGGAAAGCACAGGCAGTCGCATGAATCGTCTGGGTAAAAATGAGCTCATGCTGGGCAGACACCATACACTGGATGAGATGATTGCCAAAATTGAGCAAGTTACCATGGACGATATTAACGCGGTACTAGATCTGATGTTTGCTGAACCTTTTGCACTTGCTATGGTTGGCGCTTCAGATAAGACGATCGCTGGATTGAGAAGGGATGATTTTGTTGCATTACGTTCAAATACAGAAACTGCCGGGCAATGAAGATATTAAACTGCCTCAAAAAATGTCGGAGCTGGCATCCGGCTTTGATGTAGTAGCTGCACTTCAGGAAGATGTTGTATTGCAGCCGGGTCAGCGTACGCTGATTCCTACTGGACTTGCGATGGCAATGCCAGCTGGATTGGAAGCGCAGATCCGTCCTCGGAGCGGACTGGCTTTCAAACATGGTATTACTTGCCTCAACACACCGGGGACCATTGATGCAGATTATCGCGGAGAAGTTAAAGTTCTGTTGATTAATCTGGGTCAGGAACCGTTCACGATTGTACGGGGAGAGCGCATCGCACAGATCGTCTTCCAGACCGTGCCTGCGGTTGAATTGACGGAAGTGAATGAACTTTCGGAAACGGTACGTGGCGAAGGCGGATTCGGTCATACCGGGAAATAAGCAGCGTAAATATACTATTCTTTAGAGTCGTCCCTGACAGGGGCGGCTCTTTTTTACATTTGAGAAACGGACGGTGGAATGCAATTATTGTTTTCACCCCCCTGTGGGCCCCTGCATACGATAAGGCATACATGTGGTGAAAGGAGTGACGTCCCGATGCTGACCGGAGTCCGGATTGTAGTCCTGGGCGGTGATGCGCGGCAGCTTGAAGTCATTCAAAAGTGCGCTGAGCTGGATGCAACGGTAAGTGTGGTGGGTTTCGATAAAATAGAGCGTTCCATTCCAGGGATCGAGCACCAGGAACTGGAGGATGAAGTGTTTGCTTCCGCAGATGTACTCGTACTGCCTGTTGTCGGTTGCGATGAGCAGGGAAAAGTAAGTACTTCATTCAGTGACACACCGATCTATTTGAAAAAGGAACATATTGCAGCATTACCAGAGCATTGTATCGTGTTCACAGGTATGGCAAAGCCGTTCTTGCGCGAACTTTGTCTTGAAAATGGGCTGCGACTTGTTGAAGTACTTGATCGTGATGATATTGCACTTTATAACTCTATTCCAACAGCTGAGGGAGCCATCGCCATAGCTATTCGGGAGACGGACTTCACAATCCATGGTTCGGAATGCATTGTGCTTGGCATTGGTCGAACAGGATTCACAATGGCCAAAACACTGCAGGGACTTGGAGCAAATGTACGGGTGGGAATCAGGCGGGAAGAGGATGTTGCCCGCGCTACAATAATGGGCTGGAAGCCTTTCATGACAACGGATTTGGCCGCTCAGACCGGGGAAGTTGACTTGCTTTTTAATACGATACCGACTATGATAATCACAGCACAAATCCTGTCCAGAATGCCGCAAAAGGCTGTCATTATCGACCTCGCATCCGCTCCTGGCGGCTGTGATTTCAGGTATGCCGACAAACGCGGTATTAAAGCGCTACTTGCGCCAGGCCTCCCCGGCATTGTTGCTCCCAAAACGGCTGGCGGCATTATTGCCGACGCGTTGATCCGTTTGCTTTTGGAAGAACAGAACGCACGGGAGGTTAAATCATGAACTGGCAGGGAAAAACGGTAGGTTATGCAATTACGGGTTCTCATTGTACGTTTGAAGAGGTTATGCCGGTAATTAGCCGCTTCGTAGCTGAAGGTGCCAACGTCATTCCTATTATTTCGAATTCGGTTCTGACGACGGATACACGCTTTGGTACGGCGCAAAATTGGCAAAAACAGTTGAAAGATATAACAGGTAATGATATCATTTCTACAATTGTTGAGGCGGAGCCATTAGGGCCTTCCAAGCTGCTTGATGTGCTGGTTATTGCTCCATGCACAGGGAATACAACAAGCAAGCTGGCTAATGCGATGACCGACAGTCCAGTGCTAATGGCAGCCAAAGCGCAGATGCGCAATCAGCGTCCACTTGTGCTCGCGATTTCCACGAATGACGGTCTGGGCTTGAATGCTGCGAATATCGCCAAATTGCTCGTGGCTAAATACTTGTATTTTGTGCCATTTGGGCAGGACGATCCAGTGAAAAAACCAAACTCGTTAGTCGCCAAAATGGAATTGATTCCAGAGGCTTGCTGGAGTGCTCTTGAGGGCAAACAGTTGCAGCCGATGATTGTGGAGCGTTCTTCACAGGCTTGATGGAACAATGATTTAGTGACAACGTTTATGCGCTTGGAGAAATGAAGAAGGGTTCGAGAGACAAAGAAAATCATGGGGGACAATATGCTGGATTGAACAGCTACTATGTCCACGTTCCTGTCTATAAGGCATTCCTGCTTGCGGGCAGTACAGGTTAAGCAAGCGGGAGAGGTCTATTGTGAATGTATGCATCATGACCTCGATAACAACCGCGACCTTTGATTTGCAATTGTCCCAGACAATTACAAAAAATAAGGAGCGGCATGGAATGCCGTATAAAATGCTGAAATTATCGCATCAGAACGCTCCCTAGAGTGATCCATTTGTTGATTTGACCCGTGTCCAGTCTTCTTGCGTACACAAATGGAGGAATAAAGATGCGTATCATGGTACAGAAATTCGGAGGCACGTCTCTCTCCACTGTTCAGGCGAGAGAGCATGTGCTCCGTCATGTTAAACGTGAACTTGAAGCAGGATTGAGTCTGGTCATCGTTGTGTCTGCGATGGGGCGCCGCGGCGAGCCATATGCGACCGATACGTTGCTGGACTGGGCTGCACAGAACGGAAACGCACTATCCGCACGCGAAAAGGATTTACTGCTGTGCTGTGGTGAAATCATATCGGCGACAACGTTGAGCAGTTTACTCGAACATGAAGGCATTCCAACTACAGTGCTGACCGGTGCACAAGCAGGTTTTGTGACGGACGACAATTTCGGGAATGCCCGGATATTGGATGTCCGTCCTGTTCGTGTGTTGGAGCAGCTTCAGCTTGGCCGTGTCGTTGTTGTAACCGGATTCCAGGGGCAAACAGAGAACGGAGACTTCACGACACTGGGTCGTGGGGGAAGCGATACGTCTGCTACAGCTCTCGGTGCAGCATTACGTGCTGAAATGGTGGATATATACACAGATGTGAACGGGATACTCACCGCTGATCCGCGAATTGTTGAGGATGCACGTCCACTGACTGTCGTGAGTTATGCAGAGATCTGTAACATGGCCCACCACGGGGCCAAGGTAATCCATCCACGAGCAGTTGAGATTGCGATGCAATCCCAGATTCCAGTGCGGGTAAGATCTACTTTTGCAGACACGGAAGGAACGCTGGTTACGCATCCGGAAGGATTCCAGGATGTGCAGACAGGCATTGTTGACCGTTATGTAACAGGCATCGCCTACGTGAGCAATGTAACGCAAATTACGGTGGATGTGCCTGGTGGTGCAGATCGATTGCAACTAAAAGTGTTCAAAACCATGGCTGAGAATTCAATCAGCGTTGATTTTATTAATGTTACCCCCTCGGGAGTTGTCTATACGGTATTTGACAGTGATTCCGAGAAAGCCATACAGGTATTGCAGGAGATAGGTCTCAAGCCACAAAGTCTGTCCGGTTGTGCCAAAGTGTCCGTCATTGGCGGAGGCATTAATGGTGTACCTGGAATCATGGCTCGAATCGTGGAGTCCTTGACACTGGCAGACATTCAGATCCTGCAATCGGCAGATTCGAATACAACGATCTGGGTACTCGTAAAAAAAGAAGATATGGTTCAGGCCCTGAGGGCACTTCACGCCTCATTCGAACTTCATTTGTAAATAACTGAAGTTAGAGGAGCCAAACCTGTTTTGAAGGAGGAATCGAATTGGACTTTGGAAGATTGATTACAGCAATGGTCACTCCGTTCAATGAACAAGGAGAGATTCATTGGGAGGAAACGGCACGGCTAATCGACTATCTGATTGTAGATCAAAAGTCGGAGACGCTTGTGGTTTCTGGAACAACAGGGGAGTCTCCAACACTTAGTGATACTGAGAAAGTTCAATTATTCGAATTTGCAGTGAAACATGCGGCCGGTCGGTGCAAAATTATAGCCGGAACGGGAAGCAATAACACGGCACATTCCATCCATTTGACACAGGAAGCTGAACGTGCCGGAGTGGATGGCATTTTGTTGGTTGTTCCGTATTACAATAAACCTAGCCAAGAAGGTTTGTTCAAACATTTTGAAGCGATTGCAGGCTCCACCAAGCTGCCAATTATGCTTTACAACGTGCCTGGGCGTACAGTAACCAGCCTGTCAGCAGAGACAACGCTTCGTCTTGCACAGATTCCTAACATCGTCGCTACGAAGGAATGTGCGTCTATGGAGCAGGTTACGCTGATTGCAGCAAGTGCTCCAGAAAATTTCAGAGTTTATTCCGGTGATGATGCTTCAGGCTTACCAGCGATTGCGGTTGGAGCACATGGAATTGTCAGCGTGGCCAGTCATGTCGTAGGGGCAGAAATGAAGAAAATGATTGACGCCTTCTATGGCGGAGCACCTCTTCAGGCTGCTCAGATTCATCAGCAGTTGTTCCCGGTGTTCAAAGGCCTGTTTGAGTGTCCACAGCCTCTACCAAACCCCGTAGCGGTGAAATATGCGCTGACATTGCGTGGTCTAGACGTTGGTTCCGTACGGTTGCCCCTTATTCCCCCAACGGAAGAGGAGCAGGTTTATATCAAAGGTTTGCTTAATTTGTAATCATTTTGGTTGTATATGGACTATTTTATTAATCATGGAAATATCCTTCAGATCAGCAAAAGAACCGCTCCTCTTCCTAGAGGCTGCGGTTCTTTTTTTTACGAGTAATGTGAGGTTTCTTTTCCACTGCTAAGGGGAAACCTACAGGTTAACGAGAGAGTGACTTGTTTTTTTTGTTTTTAATCATGTATAATGATGTCAAGTGACTGGGTGCGGTATTTTTTTGAAATTGAAAGCGACATCGCTTCGTGGTGTAGCTTTGCGGTGAAAAAGGAAGGAACGGCTAAGAGGGAATTTCAACTCCAACTTGTTGGTCAAAGGGAATAACTTCGAAGAACTTCTTCCAAATATCGTGAATAAAGGTGTTCTTTTGCATTCATCCCGATAGGTGGGTATGTGATGTATGGACTACTTTTCTTAACTTACAATAAATAATAAGGTACGACGTCCAACTACCATAGGAGGTTTAGATTCATTTGTCTAAGAAAAATAATAACGATAAACTGATGATTTTTGCTTTGGGCGGCGTAGGCGAGATTGGTAAAAACATGTACGTCATCCAATACGCCAACGACATTGTAGTCGTAGATGCTGGTCTTAAATTCCCGGAAGAAGATATGCTTGGTATTGATATTGTCATCCCTGACATTTCTTACCTGACTGAGAACCGTGACAAAGTAAGAGGAATCATCCTTACTCACGGACATGAGGATCACATTGGTGGTCTGCCATATGTTCTCAAACATCTGAATGTTCCTGTATACGGAACAAGACTTACGCTTGGACTTGTAGAAAACAAGTTGAAAGAAGCGAATTTGCTGGGTGATACAAAACGTATTCTGATTGATGCTGATTCCGAGATCCAACTTGGATCTGTTCTGAAAGCATCGTTCTTCGCTACCAACCATAGTATTCCGGATTCTGTTGGTGTATGTGTCGAAACACCGGAAGGTGCAGTTGTTCACACAGGTGACTTCAAATTCGACCATACTCCAGTCAATGGTCAATATGCAGATCTTCAGCGTATGGCACAGATCGGAACAAATGGCGTGTTAGCGCTGTTGTCCGATAGTACAAACGCTGAGAAACCTGGATTCACACCCTCGGAGAAAAATGTGGGTATCGTGCTGGAAGATATCTTCCGTAAAGCAAGTCAACGTGTTGTTGTGGCGACATTTGCTTCCAACGTACACCGTATCCAACAGGTGATCAATGCAGCAGAAGTGACTGGACGTAAAGTTGCAGTTATCGGACGCAGCATGGTGAACGTGGTTGGTATTGCTTCAGAACTGGGTTATCTTGAGATTCCGGATGGCATGATCATTGAGCCTGAAGAAGTAGGCAAGATGGCAGCTGATCGTGTCGTGATTCTCTGCACAGGAAGTCAAGGAGAGCCAATGTCAGCACTGACACGTATGGCTCGTTCCACACACCGTAAAGTGGACATCCTGCCAGGTGACACCGTCATTATCGCAGCAACACCGGTTCCAGGTAATGAAAAATATGTAGGCCGTACGATTGATGAACTGTTCCGTCTGGGCGCTAACGTGCATTACAGCGGTGCTAACAGTGGCGTCCACGTATCTGGTCACGGTAGCCAGGAAGAGCTGAAACTGATGCTCAACCTGATGAAACCGAAATTCTTCTTGCCGATTCACGGTGAATTCCGTATGCAGCGTCGCCACGCGGTTCTTGCTGAATCTGTAGGGGTAGAACCTGAGAACATTTTCATCACGGATATCGGTGAAGTGATTGAAATTCAAGGTGGAGCAGCACGTAGAGCAGGTAAAGTTACTGCAGGTAATGTGTTGATCGATGGCTTGGGTGTAGGCGATGTGGGTAACATTGTACTTCGTGACCGCAAATTGTTGTCACAAGATGGTATCCTTGTTGTTGTGGTAACACTGAGCAAACAGGATGGAAAAATTGTTTCCGGTCCTGACATCATCTCTCGCGGATTTGTGTATGTACGTGAATCGGAAGGACTATTGGATGAGGCCAACCGGATCGTTAGCAGCACATTGCAGAAATTGATGAGTGAGAACGTTAACGAGTGGGCTTCACTCAAAACAAATGTTAAAGATGCACTGGGACGCTTCCTGTATGAGCAAACTCGTCGTAGACCGATGATTTTGCCAATCATTATGGAAGTTTAAAATAAGCTAAACAAAAACATATATTCAGGCACACAGTCGCCCCTTCTCTACGAGTAATATTGGACGGTTCCTCGTAGAGAAGGGGCTTTTTTTGCGTTTTCAGGAAGATCTGCAATAAGTCAATACGTGAAGCAATTTGATGCTAGCGGGTATAAGGAGGTTGGAAAAATCCCCATACTAAGGAAATACATTAAATGTTTCTGGAGAAGGGGATTATTGAAATGAATGAACGTATGAATGGCAAGCAGGCATCAAGATCCAATCAACCGGAAGTTGAAGCGCCGGAAATTCCGATTCAGGAGGAAAAGGCCATCTCTCCCGTGACAGAGACTATTCAGCAATTTGGGCAGACTCAGTCGCCTGCAGGTGAATCGAATATTTTCTGTATGACCATTATTGGACAGGTCGAAGGGCATTTGATTTTGCCGCCACAAAATAAAACAACAAAGTATGAGCATATCATTCCACAGCTGGTGGCTGCAGAACAAAATCAGCGTATTGAAGGTATACTGATCATTTTGAACACGGTAGGTGGGGATGTAGAGGCGGGTCTAGCCATTGCAGAGATGATTGCTTCCCTAAGCAAACCTACGGTTACTGTGGTCATTGGAGGCGGGCATAGCATTGGAGTACCGATTGCTGTAGCTTCAACATATTCCCTGATTGCGGGAAGTGCAACGATGACGATCCATCCGATTCGGATGAACGGCCTTGTCATTGGTGTACCTCAAACGTTTGAGTATATGGAGAAAATGCAGGAGCGGGTTGTTCGGTTCGTGACTTCTCATTCGAATATCTCTGAAGAGATGTTCAAAGAACTGATGTTTAAGACCGGTGAGTTGAATCGGGATATTGGTACAGCTGTAGGAAGCGCAGATGCAGTGAAACATGGATTAATGGATGCAGTGGGCGGGATTGGACAGGCTATTGCTCAGTTAAATCAGCTCATAGGAGACAAGAGACAGACCCTGCAGGCGGGAGGTTATACCCAATGACACTATATACCGTGATGCCTCCTGAACAACTCTGGTCGGGAATGTGGAAAGAGGGCGAAGATACGAGGGAGATCAAAATGAATGGTTTGTTAATGCAGGTGAGACCTGTTAATGAGAATGAAGCCGTTATTGTTCGTTTGCTGGATTGTCCACTTGAAGCCTATCTCAATCCTGCCAATATGCCCGGTTCGACCATTCCTCTTTCGGGTAACTTGGGATCAGCATAACGCGACGAATTCAGACAAATTGAGCAGAAAAAGAACATATGTACGGATTATATTTGTATGGTATAATATTCTTCTGGGGGTGACCTGATTTTGGCCAGAAGAAAAAAGAGGAAAAAAAAGGGCGCTGGTTTTAGCGGCGTTTTAAAATATGAAATTTACGGGATTGTGCTTATTACCCTTGCTGTCATAGCATTATCGGGTGAAGCCACCGTTGGACGTTCGCTTTCCAAGATGTTCGGACTGATGCTTGGTAAGTTTTATTTTGCGATTCCACTTGTTGGTATTTATTATGGTCTCATGGTGATGATTCACCGGAAATGGCCGAGTGGCTGGACCACACGCAAAACAGGACTGGTATTGCTGGTCTTTGCTTTAACCCTGATGAGCACCGTCTCTGCAATGCACCAGAAGCTCATTCCGGTAGGTGCGCTTGAGCCTGGAGCTGTGATTACACAGGTACATAATGATATGCAAACCGAGTTGCTAACCCCTGCTACGCCAGGCGAGAGGGACTCCATGCTTAACAAGGACATCAGCGGTGGTTATCTCGGAGCTGGGCAATTTGCTCTTTTCCTGTGGCTGTTCGGCAGTCTTGGGGCGAGACTCATCATGATTGTCATGTTTATCATCAGTTTTATGCTGATTACGAGTCTATCTTATGTGGATTTGATACGAATATTCCGTACAAAGATTTGGGATGCCGGGAGTTCGATGTACAAGAAGCTGGAGTCGAGGCCCTCTGTACGTTCTGCTTCAGCGTCTGATGGAAGGAAAAAAGGTAACGCTCGTAAAGTGGTCCCTGTTCCTGTTGAAGATGACGAAGACGAGTATGAGGATGAATTAGAGGAACAGCATCTGCCAAAACGAAACTCGCCCATATTCTTCCAACTTTTCGGAAAATGGGGAGCTAAACGGGAACAGGCGACATCAGGACGTGAAATGGATGAGGTCGATTCGGCAGAAACAGAACAGATTGTGTACCGCGCCGAACAAGATCACAATCTAGAGGCGTGGCAGGATGCAACCGAAGACGTAACTAACAAATCAGCTTCATCACGTGTTCCTGTTCAGACTAAACCTAACTCAGCGCCGATCATTCGAGACTTTTTTGAGCATGTCAGAACAGAAGAGGCAAGCATTGAAGATGATCTGGACGATGCTTATCCTTTCCCGGATAATCTGGCCGATCCAAACGTAGTACAACAGGGCGAGCATACCATTAAAATAACGGATGAACTGGTAGAGACAGAGTGGTCTGCATCCGATGCGGGTACAAACGGGATGAATGCTGTGGATGAGATTCAGAGTGGAGAAGAAGTACCTAATGATGCAATGCAGGGAACAGATACTCCAACTCCTGAAGGGCAGGACACACAACCGGTGAAACCACCACCGCCACCTCCTAAGCCGTACAAGCTGCCATCATTCCGTCTACTTGCCAAGCCAAACAATGGGGGCAAGGCGGGTGACCAGAAGGATTATATGCAAACAGCACGTAAGCTGGAAGCCACACTGGAAAGCTTCGGTGTTCGTGCCAAAGTACTTGAAGTGGTTCGTGGTCCTGCCGTTACAAGATATGAAATTCAACCTGACATTGGTGTCAAGGTCAGCAGAATTGTCAGCCTAACTGATGATATCGCGTTGGCTCTGGCGGCAAAAGATATTCGGATGGAAGCACCGATTCCCGGAAAGTCTGCTATTGGTATCGAAGTACCTAATGGTGAAGTATCGGTTGTAACGATGCGTGAAGTAATGGAGACAGCAACGTTCCAGGAGGCAGAATCCAAAGTGACCATTGCATTTGGCCGAGATATCTCGGGACAGACGATTATTGGTAACTTGGCTCGTATGCCCCATTTGCTGGTTGCGGGTGCTACAGGTTCCGGTAAGTCGGTGTGTATTAACGGAATTATTACCAGCATATTGTACAAAGCCAAGCCGGATGAAGTGAAGTTCCTGATGGTCGATCCCAAGATGGTTGAGTTGAACGTATATAACGGGATTCCCCATTTGCTGGCACCGGTAGTAACTGATCCTAAGAGAGCGTCACTTGCTCTCAAAAAGATTGTGGTTGAGATGGAGAAACGATATGAACTGTTCTCCAAATCAGGCACTCGTAACGTTGAAGGTTACAATAATCTGATGAAAGATAATCCTGCGGCTGTTCTGCCTTATATTGTTGTCATTGTGGATGAGCTTGCAGATCTCATGATGGTTGCAGCCGGAGATGTTGAAGATGCGATTGCGCGGCTTGCCCAGATGGCTCGTGCAGCCGGTATCCATCTGATTATTGCTACACAGCGGCCTTCTGTGGATGTTATTACTGGCGTAATCAAAGCCAACATACCTTCTCGTATCGCCTTCGGTGTATCCTCACAGGTGGATTCTCGAACCATTCTGGATATGGGTGGGGCCGAGAAACTGTTGGGTCGCGGAGACATGTTATTCATGCCAATGGGCGCATCGAAACCGGTTCGTGTACAAGGTGCTTTTATGAGTGATGAAGAAGTGGAAAATATTGTGAATTATGTACGTGGTCAAGGTGAAGCACAGTATGATGAGTCCCTTGTACCTGAGGTGGACGACTCTATCCAGGCTGAAGATGAAGTACAGGACGAGTTATACGAAAAGGCAGTACAGATTATTCTGGAGGCCAAGCAAGCGTCTGTTTCTCTGCTACAACGTCGAATGCGAGTAGGATACACCCGTGCCGCACGTTTGATTGACTCCATGGAATCCCGGGGCGTGATTGGTCCTTACGAGGGTAGCAAACCACGGGAAGTGTTGGTCTCGCTTGAAGAGTACCAACAAAACAAAATAAGCTCGTAGCTTGTAATGCACATGAATATTCAGGCGATTCGAGCCCTCAACCTTAATGGTTGGGGGCTTTTTTCATACAATTTGACTGAAGTTTTACCATGATGTCCAATGATCGGATGATTTGGTGCATAGGAAGCAAGCAGGCTTGTCATAATAACCTTAGCGATTCTGTTAATCCCACAAGAGAAAGGTAGAGCACAGTCGATGCGAAAAATGAACATATGGCTTTTCACTGCTATTTTGCTGATGTCCGCATTGGGAATCCGTTATTTGCTTCCTGAGAATGCAGCAACCGAAAGTTCGAATCAAAGCACATCACAAGTTGAAGAGAAAGCCTTGCCTACTTTCAGCAGCAACGCTGTGAAATATGGAAGTTACGGTCAGGATGTGTATGAGCTTCAAGGCCGCCTCAAGTATTTGGGATTTTACAATGGTAAAATCGATAGCAATTTTGGCAACAGCACGCTGAAATCCGTCAAATGGTTTCAATCCGAATTTGGTATGAAAGCCGATGGTGTCGTTGGAGCTGAAACCAAACTGAAATTGTACAATGCGTCAACCAAATGGTCGCCAACAGAGCCGCCGCTACACAAGGAATCCTCAGGTGGAGGTGGAGGTAGCAACAATACGGCAGATAAAGAGCAAGACAATATGGGATCTGCCAATGCCCTTGGTCTCTCAGAGAATGAACTCAAGATTATGGCTAACGCTGTATATGGTGAAGCCCGGGGTGAACCGTTTGAAGGTCAAGTCGCAGTAGCAGCAGTAATTATGAATCGCGTGAAATCACCAAGCTTTCCAAATACGCCTTCTGGCGTGATCTTTCAGCCAGGTGCATTTACGGCTGTAGCGGACGGACAGATCTATTTGGAACCAAACGCACAAGCCAAAAAGGCAGTTGAGCAGGCCTTGAATGGATGGGATCCGTCCGGTGGATGTCTCTATTATTTTAACCCGAAGACAGCAACATCCAAATGGATCTGGACCCGCCCACAAGTGAAAACAATCGGACAGCATATCTTTTGTATGTGATGATGTTGGAAGCAACCAGAAGGCGTGACTTCGGTTGCTTCTTGCCTTTTGAATGGGTTAAAATGGTTGTTACGTTTAGCTTAATACGATTGCATGATAAATGACGCCGTAAAGGGGTTTTGACATTTGAATACATCAGGATTCGAACGAGGTAGCAAGAGAGAGTTTCGTATACATGTGCTTCCGACTAAACGTTTTAAAACGTTTGCTATATCGTTATATGCAGGAGTTCCCTTACGGGAAGATACAGTAACCAAAGTAGCGCTGACACCTTTTGTTCTGCGACGCGGCACGGAGTCCTATCCGGAAACAACGCAATTTCGTGAGCAACTGGAGCATCTGTATGGAGCAGGTTTTGGTTTTGACGTTTATAAACGCGGGGATTACCAGATTGTACAGTTCCGAATGGATACCATTAATGATTCCTTTGTTGGAGGGGATGAGCAGTTGCTGGATCGTTCATTTGCCTTCCTAGGAGAGGTTCTTACACGACCTGCACAGGAGAATGGACATTTCAGGACGTCTTATGTACAAGCAGAGCGAGAGACTGTTCGGAAAAAGCTGGAGTCCATCGTGAATGATAAAATGCGCTATGCGGCTGAACGCAGTATCGAGGAAATGTGCAAGAACGAGCCATACCGTCTTCATCCATTGGGTGAGCGAAAGGATCTGCCTGGGATTGAGCCCGACACACTGACTGCGTCTTATCAGGAGTGGCTGCAGCAGGCGAGTATGGATCTGTACGTGGTAGGGGATACGACACTGGAGGAGGTCGAGAACCTTGTTCAGCGTTATTTCAATGTAGATCGAACGTCCTCCTCTGATTACAAGACACAGGCAGCGGTTCGAGGAGATAAGGAAGTGGAGACCGTTGTTGAGCGACTGAATGTGAGTCAGGGAAAACTCAATATGGGACTCCGTACATCTATCACTTATGGAGATCCTCAGTATGCCGCAGCACTAATGTACAACGGGATTCTCGGTGGTTATCCTCATTCCAAACTGTTTGTCAATGTTCGTGAAAAAGAAAGCCTGGCGTATTACGCATCTTCAAGATATGACGGACATAAAGGCATTGCGACGATTCAATCCGGGATTGAAATCCCTAATTATGAGAAGGCCGTCACCATCATCAAGCAACAACTGGAAGAAATGAAAAGCGGCTCAATCAGTGATCTGGAAATGTCTCAGACCAAAGCAATGATCCGTAACTTGCTTAAGGAAATGCAGGATTCTGCTTTTGAGATGATCGCTTATGACTTCAATCGACAGTTGTCTGGCAAAGAAAGAACGGCTGAAGAACTGTTGGCTCAGGTAGAACATATTAGCAAGGAAGATGTACGTGAGGCGGCAGAACAATTCCGTCTGGATACGATTTATTTCTTGCGGGACGAGAAGGAGGAATAATCGGTGGAGAGCATTCGGTATGAGCATTTGCAGGAGACACTATATTACGAAGTAATGGATAACGGACTGCATGTGTATATTTTGCCTAAACCGGGATTCCAGAAAACGTATGCTACGTTTGCAACCAAGTATGGATCGGTGGATAATCATTTTCAGGTTGAAGGGCAGGAAGCAGTGAAGGTCCCGGATGGGATTGCTCATTTCCTGGAGCATAAAATGTTTGAAGAACCAACAGGTGATATTTTTGCAACATTTGCGTCTCATGGTGCTTCAGCTAACGCATTTACGAGCTTTGATCAGACGGTTTATTTGTTTTCAGCGACCGAATATGTGAATGAAAATATACAAACATTAGTCGACTTTGTGCAAAATCCTTACTTCACGGATCAAAATGTGGAAAAGGAAAAAGGCATTATTGGACAGGAAATTGACATGTATGCTGATAATCCGGACTGGCGTGTTTATTTTGGATTGATCGAAGCCATGTATCAAAAACATCCGGTGCATATCGATATTGCAGGAACGGTGGAATCCATCCGTACGATTACCAAAGAGATGTTGTATGAGTGTTATAACACCTTCTATCACCCGAGTAATATGCTCTTGTTTGTGGTGGGTGGTGTAGATCCACAAGAAGTCATTGATATGGTTCGATCGAACCAGGAGCAGAAGGATTATAAGCCACAGGGGAGCATTCAACGTTTCTTCGAACCGGAGCCTGAGCAGGTAGGAGAAGCCAGACGGGAAGCGAAACTGGCTGTTTCACTGCCCAAATGTCTGTTTGGATTCAAGGAGACGGAGGTTGGACTTACCGGGGAACAATTGTTACGGCGAGATATGACAACGCAGCTGATGATGGACCTTTTATTTGGCTCAAGCACACGATTATTTCAGAAGCTCTACGATGAAGATCTGATCTCGGACAGCTTTGGACATGAGTATAACAGTTCGCCGCAATATGCTTTTTCAGCCATTGGTGGTGATACAAAAGACCCGGATCAACTGCTCGCGCGTATACGTGAAGAAGTGGATGCCATTGTAGAAAAAGGGTTCGATTCCACGGATTTTGAACGTGCACGCAAAAAGAAAATAGGCGGATATTTGCGTATGCTCAATTCTCCGGAGAACATTGCGCATGAATTTACACGTCAGCAATTCCGTGGCGGTGATTTTTTCAATATGCTGCCGCTCTATGAATCGATTACACTGGAAGATGTAAATCTCAGACTGAGAGAGCATATTCGGTGGGATCATCTGGCTGTATCGCTAGTCGTGAGTCCTTGATATGGAGAGGGGAACGGGACAATTGAAGGCAATCGGGGAAATGACTGTACTGGTAACTGGCGCAAGCGGTGGCATCGGAGCGGCTATCGCAGAACGCTTTGCCAGAGTGGGGATGAATGTTGTTATACACTATATGAAATCGCATGAAGCAGCGAATGAAGCCGCCAGACGGTGCATGGAACAAGGCAACGGAAAAATCATGACCGTGTCTGCGGATCTTCGCAGCCGGGAACAGATTGAGCGTATGCGTGAGAAGCTGGAGTCGCACAATCTCATGCCAGATATCCTTGTGAACAACGCAGGAATCTCGCACTATGGGATGTTGGCTGATGTTACAGAGGAGATCTGGGATGAAGTGATGGCGATTAACCTCAAAGGCACGTTTATGTGTACACAGGAAATGATGCCTCACATGATCTCCCAAAGGTACGGACGGATCATTAATGTATCGTCGATCTGGGGACTGTCTGGTGCTTCTTGTGAGGTGCTGTATTCTACAACCAAAGGTGGGGTGAATGCATTCACCAAAGCGCTTGCGAAAGAACTCGCACCTTCCGGAGTAACCGTAAATGCCGTTGCTCCTGGTGCCGTCCAAACATCCATGCTGAACCATCTGGATCAGAGTGAACTGAAGATGCTGGAAGAGGAAATTCCGGCAGGAAGACTTGCTCAACCTGATGAAATCTCATCATTGGTTTATTTTTTGGCCCTCCCTGAATCGGGTTATATCAATGGGCAGATCATCAGTCCAAATGGCGGTTGGTTAACGTAAAAAAAGCAAGAAAACTTGACTGGCTGTGAACGAACCAGGTGAAGGTTGCTGAGAAGCAGTCGTCTTCCGGATTATTTTCAAAATGCTCGTATATAAAATGCCTCGAAAGCACATATTACAACTGTTGATTTTAAATCTCATGCGTCATCTAAGGAGGATTTATCATGTCAACAGAAAAAACAGTGCTCTCCAGTTTTGACACATGGAAGAAGTTCCTGGGTGACCGCGTACTGCAAGCAGAGAAGATGGGGATGAGTGAAGAAACCATCAACAAACTTGCGTATGAAATCGGCGACTTCCTTGATGAGAAAGTCGATCCGGCGAACCATTCCAACCGGGCATTGAAAGAGTTATGGGATGTCGGCGATGCTGATGAGCGTCGTACGATTGCGTGCCTGATGGTCAAATTGGCCAAACAAAACGCATAAGATTACAGATGAAGAGCTCCCGCAAGGGGGCTTTTCTCTAATGATTACAAACGGATTACAGAGCTGTTCTTGTAATTCATTTTCATTTTATATATCATTAACGTGACCCATTTTTAGAAGATGTCTCAGATTGTTGTCCAGTGGATATGTTCTGTTGCTGTCGAATAATGGGGAATAATGCATTACGGGGTGTTGAAATGGAATCTAAACAATGGTACATGGAATATAAAATACATAAGAACAGACCCGGTTTGTTAGGCGATATTGCCTCTATGCTGGGGATGCTTGAAGTGAATATATTGACCATTAACGGTGTTGAAGGCAAAACTCGAGGCATGTTGCTTGAATCGGATGATGATGAAAAAATCCGTTTGCTTGGTGAAATGCTTGGCAAAGTAAACAGCATCACCGTATCGGCTTTGCGGCAGCCTAAATTGGTGGATATTTTGGCCGTACGTCATGGCAGATACATTGACCGTGACTCGGATGATCGCAAGACATTTCGTTTCACACGAGATGAACTTGGGTTACTTGTGGACTTTTTGGGTGAAGTATTTAAGAGGGAAGGCAATCAGGTCATCGGTTTGCGCGGAATGCCTCGTGTTGGCAAAACGGAGTCTATTATTGCGGGCAGCGTATGTGCAATGAAGCGATGGACGTTTGTTTCCTCCACACTTCTTCGTCAGACGATAAGGAGTCAAATGTCCGAAGACGAATTGAACCCAAACAATGTCTTCATCATTGACGGAATTGTAAGTACGATTCGTTCCAGTGAGCGGCATTACAACCTGTTGCAGGATATTATGTCCATGCCTAGCACCAAAGTTATTGAACATCCGGATATTTTTGTACAGGAATCCGAATATGATTTTAATGATTTTGATATTATTATTGAATTGCGTAACATTCCCAATGAAGAGATTATTTATGATACGTTTACGGCTAGCTACACCGATGAATTGTAAGGAACCGTACGGAATCATGGAATAGATTAGCAACAACTCAAGAGATAAACATAAGGAGGAGATGGCATGTCTGAACTGGGTCAGCAGTTAAGGGAGGCCCGGCTGCAAAAAGGGATGAGTCTTGACGATGTACAGGAAATGACAAAAATTCGCAAGAGGTATCTGGAGGCCATAGAAGCAGGAGACTATAAAGTGCTGCCGGGTAGCTTCTATGTGCGTGCTTTCATCAAAACCTATGCGGAGACCGTGGGACTGAACCCTGATGAGCTGCTGGAGGGACACAAAAAAGACGTACCCGAAGAAGAGACGGAAGCAACGATGGAACCGGTTATTCAGAAGCGTTCCAGCCGTCCGGTTGAGCGTAGTAATCGGTGGATGTCTGTCGCGTTGATGTGGACATTCCCTGTTTTGATCGTAGTATTGTTGTATGTATACGTGGTGTATAACAATGGTGATGAATCAGATAATCCGGGTCTTGATCAGGTCAAAATTACAGACAGTCAACAACAGCCTGAGGACAAACCGGATCAACCTGCCGACAACGGACAGGCATCTAATCCGCCTGCGACAGACTCAGGTACTGACGGTACTGGTGAGGGAGACGCTGGCGGTAACGGTGGCGGTACAGACACGGAAGGACAGACGGACGGTCAAACTGATGGCCAAACTGATGGCCAAACGGACGGACAGACGGATGAAACTGAGGAAAAACCAACTGACAATTCACCGTCTAATGTGACTGTTGCAGAAGATGGGAAATCAGGGAATATTACGAACTTTAAAGTTAACGGTAGTGCAGGGCAACCTGTAACGGTTACGATCAAAGCAACAGGTCATAGCTGGCTGGAAGTGTATAAAGGCGAAAACTCCAGTGGAGAGAAGTTGGAGTATGGTAACACTGCCGAAGGTGACAGCTATACCTTTGAGTTAGATAGTACAGGCATGTATATTAAGTCCGGTTACGCTGCAGCGACCACGATTGAAGTTGGCGGGCAAGTTGTAACGGATGGCAAGGCGACCAATCGGATCCGTTTGAAGCTTGGTGAAGACAGTAGTAGTACTACTTCCACAGGTGTCGAAAATGGATCAACGGACGGTACAGGAGGTACCACGGGTAGCGAATAACCGGGTCAACTGCAGGAGACAATAATCGTGTCTTAACTTGCAGTTAACTTTTGGTGAAGTGAGGTGGATGGCTGTGACAGTCAGCTGGATCGTAACAGGTTTAGGGATCATTGTCAGCCTCCTGGGTTATTACCTGACTCCAAGTGCTTGGGGTTACGGAATATTGGGTTTTGGACTTGCACATGTACTTTTGGGTGTGCTCGATATGTTCAGACAGCCCAACCGCAGCCGCTATTAGGTTGGAAGCTGGACCAGCGAGCATTTTTGGCAGCCACTTGAAGTGGAAGCCAAAAATGCTTTTTTCTTTGTGTAAAACAGCTTGAAATTAGACTTTTGCTTAAGGTATCCTCTATAATGTTACAGAACATACGATTAACTGAAAGGGTGACTGGTTTGAGCTCAGAAAATTCATTTGATATCGTGTCCAAAATGGACTTGCAAGAACTGACAAATGCCGTTACACAAACCGAGAAAGAAATTGGCGCTCGTTATGACTTCAAGGGCAGCAAGAGCAGCCTGAAACTGGATAAGGATGCGTTAACGATCGTATCTGATGATGAAACCAAACTCAAGGCTGTCATTGACGTGCTTCAATCCAAAATGGCGAAGCGTGGTCTACCATTGAAAAACATTGATTACGCAAAGGTAGAGCCAGCGTCTTCTGGTACAGTCCGCCAGCGTTTGAATTTTAAACAGGGGATTGATCAGGACATCGCCAAGAAAATCAATATCCTGATTCGGGATTCCAAGATGAAGGTGAAGAGTCAGATTCAGGGAGATCAACTTCGGGTAACTGGTAAGAGTAAAAATGATTTGCAAGCTGTCATGCAGTTGCTAAATGGTGCTAACCTGCCTCTGGATTTGCAATATACAAATTTCAAGTAATAAGGCCTTTTTGTAGCAAAAGTGTTTTTTGACACGGTATTGGGCGTATATTATACTAAGTGTGCATTGCTGGCAGTCAAGCATCAAGTCCAGTCCTCATCGTTTGCTGACTTTGTGAAAAGCAGTACATCTTCTGGAAGTCACCGGAACGTTTAAAGCGTTTTGCTTTTGAGCGGTTGACTTTATTTTTTGCGTTTCTACATAGTGGGATCATGTTATTATGGATTGACATTGAAACTGTACATTTCATGTTCCGGATGATGATAACGGGATTATGATGATTGTTTGGAGTAATGGAGGATATGAGGGAGGGCGTCTTGTGAATTTACCCAACCGGATTACGCTTGCACGAATTTGCTTAATCCCTTTTTTGATGGTGTTCCTGCTCGTGGATTTTCCATTTTATCCAGAGCCGTTGCAGCTTGGAAGCTTGTCGCTTCCGTATAATCAACTGATTGCTGCTGTTATTTTTATCATCGCCGCAAGCACAGATGGAATTGACGGATACCTTGCGCGGAAAAATAACATGGTTACCAATCTGGGGAAACTGCTCGATCCACTCGCAGACAAGTTGCTGGTTACTGCAGTTTTGATCTCGCTTGTGGAGATGGGCAAGCTGGATTCCTGGATTGCAGTTGTCATTATTAGTCGTGAATTTGCAGTTACCGGCTTGCGTCAAATTGCATTGCTGGATGGTTCGGTTGTTGCCGCCAGCGCTTGGGGCAAGCTGAAGACTGTAGTGCAGATTGTGGCGATTGTGCTGTTGCTGTTGAACAATTTCCCGTTTTCATACACGGGTATTCACGTTGATATTATCGCGGTATGGGCAGCAGCGCTTATTACCATCTGGTCGGGTATCGATTACTTTATCAAAAACAAAAACCTGCTTCATTTAACAAAAGCATAATGGTTTGTTCTTAAATGGGTAATCATGAAGGAAGCATTGGGTCAGGGGCAATAGGAAATTATCCTATTGCCCTTTGATCACTCACCACGTGTACAGGAGGATGCTCAATGAAGGCAGAAATCATTGCAGTTGGCACAGAGCTACTGCTTGGACAAATCGTCAATACCAATGCCAGATACCTATCCCGTGAATTGGCTGCGATGGGGATCGATGTATATTTCCAAACGGTGGTTGGGGATAACCTGAACCGACTTAGTGAAGCTATTCGTATTGCGCAGAGCCGTGCAGACGTTATTTTATTTTCCGGTGGCATCGGACCTACACAAGATGATCTGACCAAGGATGCGCTCGCAGCTGTTCTTAACCGGAAACTGCATACAGATCGAATGGCAATGGACAAAATTGAGAGCTTTTTCAGAGATCGTAATGTGGATATGACAGAGAATAACCGACGTCAGGCGATCGTTATTGATGGCGGAACACCTCTGGCCAATGAAACGGGCCTTGCGGCAGGAAATGCGATTTCTGACAATGACAAATATTATGTTGTGATGCCTGGACCACCTAAAGAGTTGATTCCAATGTTTGAACAGGAAGTCAAACCTTGGCTGTTCCAGCATGTACTCACAGAAGAGATGCCGATCTATTCCCGAATGCTCAAATTTGCAGGTATTGGTGAATCTGCTCTGGAAGATCGACTTCTGGATCTGATTGACGCGCAGACAGACCCTACGATTGCTCCTTACGCGAGCGAAGGCGAAGTTACGGTACGTGTCTCCACAAAGGCTGCGAGTGAGGGAGAGGCGAAGCTGAAGCTGGATGCGATGGAGGTTCAGATTCGGGAACGTTTGACAGAACATCTCTACGCGAACGAGGATGTGCCTATAGAGTACACGATTGTAACCATGATGTCTGACATGGGGCTGACGCTCAGCGCTGCTGAGAGCTGTACAGGAGGGCTTGTCATGCAGAGTCTGACCTCTGTACCCGGAAGTGCATCAATGCTCAAAGGTGGTATTGTTTGTTACTCCAATGAAATTAAAGAAAAGCTGCTGAATGTGCCTCATGATTATCTGGAGGGTGAAGATGCACCTGGGGCGGTAAGTCCTGAGGTTGCAAAAGTGCTTGCTGAGCAGATCCGCATGATTGGCGATGCTGATTTTGGCTTGGCTGTTACTGGTGTAGCTGGACCGGGATATTCGGAACGCAAGCCACCCGGACTTGTCTTCATCGCTCTTGCAGAACGTGGAAAAGAGACGGAAATTCATGAGCTGCGTATTAATGGTAATCGCGAGACGGTTCGCATTCGTTCAGCCAAAGCAATTCTATATCGCTTATGGCAAAAACTTGTGGCGATGGATTGATTAGTTAATAGCTTCGATTGCATTTACAGTTCCAAGCAAGTATAATTAAGGAAGACGGAAGAACCGTAGAATTAGGCTTTACAGCCTTGTTTACGGTTCTTTTTTCTGTTTAATGGAAAGTTTCCTTGAGGAAGAGGCGCCTCGGCCTTTACAAAAAAAACGAATGTATGTTCGAAAAAAAGCTTGGCAAACGTGTTAAAACAAGGTATCATTATCTTATAAACAGTAAAGGGTGTGAGCTTATTGTCAGACCGTCGTGCCGCGCTTGATATGGCGCTCCGTCAAATAGAGAAGCAATTTGGTAAAGGATCCATCATGAAACTGGGTGAGTCCACTCATATGAATGTGGAAATTATTCCCAGTGGTTCCTTGGCTTTGGATATTGCATTAGGAACAGGCGGCTTGCCTAAAGGCCGTATTGTTGAAATATATGGACCTGAATCCTCTGGTAAAACAACCGTAGCATTGCATGCTATCGCTGAAGTACAAAGAGCGGGTGGACAAGCTGCATTTATCGATGCCGAGCATGCTCTTGACCCACAGTACGCAAGCAAACTTGGTGTTAATATTGATGAATTGCTTCTGTCTCAGCCAGATACGGGTGAGCAAGGGCTGGAAATTGCAGAAGCTCTTGTACGCAGTGGTGCAGTAGATATCGTCGTTATTGACTCTGTAGCCGCATTGGTTCCAAAAGCAGAGATTGAAGGCGAAATGGGCGATTCACACGTTGGTTTGCAAGCGCGTTTGATGTCTCAGGCGCTGCGTAAACTGTCTGGTGCAATCAGCAAATCCAAAACAATCGCAATCTTCATTAACCAGCTTCGTGAGAAAGTCGGCGTTATGTTTGGTAACCCGGAAACAACACCTGGTGGTCGTGCTCTGAAGTTTTATTCCACAGTACGTCTGGATGTGCGTCGTATTGAGAGTATCAAATCAGGCAATGACATGATTGGTAACCGTACTCGTATTAAAGTTGTGAAAAACAAAGTGGCACCTCCGTTTAAACAAGCGGAAGTGGATATCATGTATGGCGAGGGTATTTCGAGAGAAGGCAGTATCATTGACATTGGTACAGAGCTGGACATCGTTAATAAAAGTGGTGCTTGGTACTCCTACGAAGGCGAGCGTTTAGGACAAGGTCGTGAGAACGCAAAGCAGTTCATGAAAGAGCATAAAGATATTGCTGACATCATTGAACAAAAAATTCGTGTAGCCAGTAACTTGGTTACTGCAGTTCCTGCGCCAACGAGTGAAGAGCAACAAAAAGAAGCAGCAGAAGAACAAGAATTGTTTGAAATCAACGAGTAATCTCTCAAAACCTCCCTTGTAGGGAGGACCCTGAGGGTGTTCCCCACTGGACTCCGTAAACTTATCTGATTGAGCTTGGATCAATCTGGATAATGGATTGTAGTGGGAGTACTCGTGCTGTCTAACAGCCCCTGTCCCAATGGACAGGGGCTGTTAGCACGCTAACTGCGGAGTAAAGGCCGGGCAGAGTTCCCGGTCTTTTGTATTATTGGTGTTCTTTGTCTTATGTGAAGATGTGCTTGGCGTAGTCAGAATGAAAATGTTATGAAAGGGGAGACCAGAATGGATCAACATGACGAGGATTTATATGAAGAAGCAGAACAGGACGGCCTATCCCAATTTCCGGACAACGAAGAACTTATTATTACACGTGTAGAACGAACGAAGAGCAGGCAAGCTCGTTATCGAATCACTTTTGGCATCCACTCCATTACGGTTCTTGAAGATGTGATGATTAAATACAGGATGACTCAAGGTAATACGTTTATGAAGAAGGATCTGGAAGATATCATTCTAGCTGATGAGCGACAGCGGACGTATGCACAGTCTCTGCGTTTTTTGGAGCATAAGCCACGTACGCGCCATGAATTAAGTCAGAAACTTCGTCAGAAGGAGTTTGCTGCACCTTTGATTGAAGAGGCGCTGGATCGGCTTGAGCGGGAGAACCTGGTGGATGACGATCTATTTGCGAAGGAATGGACAAGACAGCGTATGGAGGGCAAGCGGAAGGGAAAACTGTGGATAAGGCAAGAGCTGCGTCAAAAGGGCATTGCCAATGATCTCATTGTTGAGGCACTAGAAGGGATCAGTACAGATGCGGAATTTGAGACTGCCTTGAGTGCCGGACGCAAAAAATGGAATCAGGTCAAAGGGGACGTCAAAGAGAAGAAAAATAAAACGCTTCCCTTCCTAATGAGACGTGGTTTTTCAATGGATATGGTGCGCCGGGTCGTGAATTGTTTAATTGAAGAAGATGAGGCTGGGGACCCTGAAGATGACGAAGCGTTGTTATGGGATTAGCAGACTAGAGTCTCTATACTGCATTCTCTTGACAATTTCTTTCGTCAAATACTAAAATGGACATGAGTCTGTAAGAAATGGACAACCCTTTTTCCTTCCAAAAAAGCGGTTTCGGTTTCTTAAGATTTATACCATTCTTAATTATGGGTTCGCTGGAAACAGTGAATAGTACGTGGAAACATGTACATGTGAAATGAAAATCGGCGGGGGATCGCCGTGAGTATTCGTTATTCCCAAACATATGTAAGGTTTGAAAACTGCAAATTGACCCAAGGAATGCCTTGGAGGAACCAACGAGGAGGTGAACAGTATGGAAATTGCAATCACGATCGCTCTCGTTGCAGCCGCGCTATTCATTGGGTTCGGAGTAGGATATTTTATTCGCAAATCTCTTGCAGAGGCTAAAATCTCTAGTGCGGAACAAGCTGCCGTACAAATCGTGGAGAACGCGAAGAAAGAGGCAGAAGCACTGAAGAAAGAAACGGTGCTGGAGGCGAAGGATGAAATCCATCGCATTCGCGCTGAAGCTGAAAAAGACACTCGTGAACGTCGGAATGAAATTCAACGACAAGAAAGACGATTGTTGCAAAAAGAAGAGTCGCTGGATAAAAAATTGGAATCACTCGAACGTAAAGAAGAGCAAGTGGCTAACAAAGAGAAACGAATTGATGAGACTCAGCAACAGATCGAAATGATTTACAAAAACCAGGTGACAGAGTTGGAACGTATATCCAACCTCACCATGGAAGACGCACGCAGTATCATACTGTCCAACGTAGAACAGGAAGTTCGTCATGAGACGGCTCAAATGATCAAGGACATTGAACAACAAGCGAAGGAAGAAGCGGACAAAAAGTCCCGCGAGATTATTACACTCGCCATCCAACGTTGTGCGGCTGACCACGTAGCGGAAACAACGGTATCTGTTGTTACCCTGCCAAATGAAGAAATGAAAGGCCGGATTATCGGTCGTGAAGGACGTAACATCCGTGCGCTTGAAACCCTTACAGGGATTGACCTCATTATCGATGATACGCCAGAAGCTGTTATTCTGTCGGGCTTTGACCCGATTCGCCGTGAAATCGCCCGTACTGCCCTGGAGAAACTGGTGGCTGATGGACGTATTCACCCGGCACGGATTGAAGAGATGGTTGAGAAATCCCGCAAAGAAGTGGATGAGCGCATCCGTGAATACGGTGAGCAAGCTACCTTTGAAGTGGGCGTGCATGGTCTGCATCCGGATCTGATCAAAATTTTGGGCCGGTTGAAGTTCCGTACAAGTTACGGTCAGAACGTCTTGAAACATTCAATGGAAGTCGCTTATCTGGCTGGACTGATGGCTGGCGAACTGGGAGAAGACGTAACTCTGGCAAGACGTGCAGGTCTATTGCATGACATCGGTAAAGCGCTGGATCACGAAGTGGAAGGATCACACGTCGAAATTGGCGTGGAACTGGCGAAGAAATACAAAGAACATCCGGTTGTAATCAACAGTATCGCGTCCCATCACGGAGATTGCGAAGCGACTTCGGTCATTGCCATGTTGGTTGGCGCAGCAGATGCGCTCTCCGCAGCAAGACCAGGCGCACGCCGCGAAACGCTGGAAACGTATATCAAACGACTGGAGAAGCTGGAAGAAATCTCAGAGTCCTTCGAAGGTGTCGAGAAATCGTATGCCATTCAGGCCGGACGCGAAGTTCGCGTTATGGTACAGCCTGAGAAGATCGATGATGCTGAAGCCTTCCGCTTAGCCCGTGACATCACGAAGATGATTGAGAATGAACTCGACTATCCGGGTCACATCAAAGTCACCGTCATCCGGGAAACCCGTGCGGTTGAATACGCAAAATAGAGCATTACGGAAAAGTGGCCGCAGTAGTGGGCCACTTTTCCTGTTGATAGCCTGTTAAAAGGCAACTACACATTATGGAGCATGAGATAGAGTCCTGCAAAGGTTCAACATTTGAAGTAAGAGGACTTTGCAGGAATTGAGGAGGCAGTAATCAATGAAAGTTTTGTTTATTGGTGACATTGTAGGTAACGTGGGACGTAAGGCATTAAAGGAAAATTTACCGTACCTGAAATCAAAGTATAAGCCACATGTGGTGATTGTGAATGGTGAAAATGCGGCAGCAGGTCGTGGCATTACCGGTGCAATCGCAAATGAGTTTTTCAACTGGGGTGTACATGGTATTACACTTGGTAATCATACTTGGGACAATAAGGATATTTTTGATTTTATAGATGATGAGCCCCGCATGATTCGTCCAGCGAACTTTCCACCAGGCACACCAGGACGAGGGTACACGGTTGTCAAAGGCGAAGGGAAAGAGCTAGCGATTGTCAATCTTCAAGGAAGAACGTTCCTGCCTGCTCTGGATTGTCCATTCCGTGTAGCTGATGAAATTGTAGATGAGCTGCGCCAAGACCATAAATGTATTTTGGTCGATATGCATGCTGAAGCGACGTCAGAAAAGATTGCCATGGGATGGCATCTGGATGGACGTGCGTCTCTTGTTGTAGGTACACATACGCATGTACAGAGTAATGATGATCGGATTTTGCCTGGAGGAACAGCTTACTTGACGGATGCGGGCATGGTAGGACCTCGTGACGGCATATTGGGTATGGAGCGTGAGGCCGTGCTACGTAAGTTCTACACCCAGCTACCTGTACGTTTCGTTGTAGATGATGGCAAATGGCACTTCCACGGTGTTTTTGTTGAAATTGATGAAGCCACAGGTGCGGCAACACGCATCGAAAAAATTCGTCTGACGGAGGACGAGTGGCGCATGGAATAGGGGTATTGTCCCAATTTGCAGGGAAACCCGTCTAAAAAGAAGGAATTTTTTTGCCTCCCGCGAATAACATCTAGTAAGTGGAAACAAACTTTCAACATTCCCAGGGAGGTACTTACCATGGATGTATTAAAAGTTTCAGCAAAGTCCAATCCTAATTCTGTAGCCGGCGCTCTTGCAGGGGTTCTTCGTGAACGTGGAAATGCTGAACTGCAGGCAATTGGAGCGGGAGCACTGAACCAAGCCATTAAAGCGGTAGCGATAGCCCGGGGATTTGTAGCACCAAGCGGAGTTGACCTGATTTGTATTCCAGCTTTTACAGACATTGTGATCGACGGCGAGGACCGAACGGCCATTAAGCTGATTGTGGAGCCCAGATAATACATGCAGTATGCATTGAACCTGTTTACGATGTAGACAGGTTTTTTTGCGTTTTTTTGCAATCACATATTGAGGAGGGTTTAAGATGTCCATATCTGATTGGCGTGTAGCTGATTTTCACTGTGATGCACTGAGCAAAATTTTGATGCAGCCTGCTCTTTCATTCCAAGATGCTCCACAACTGGATGTGAACTTGCAACGTTTGAAAGAGGGGAATGTAGGGTTGCAGGCGTTCGCGATCTATTTACCCGAAGTACTTGGCAGAGGCAAGTTTGAACATGTGATGGGGCAGTTGGAGATTTATCGTAGACGTGTGGAGAGAAGTCAGGAGCGGCCTGGCGGCACACAGACGTTGTTATGGCGTGAACAGGTGGCTCAGGTGGGGCAAACAGAGGGTCTGTGGGGATTAATCACACTGGAGGGTGTGGATGGCCTGGAGGGCAACCTGTTCTATCTGGAGTTATGTTATCAGATGGGCGTTCGAATTATTGGACTAACGTGGAATTATGCCAATTGGGCGGCTGACGGAGTCATGGAGAAACGTGGAGCAGGTCTGACCGAGAAGGGGAAGGAACTGGTGCGCCAGTGTAATGAAATCGGAATGCTGCTCGACGTGTCACATCTGACAGAGAAAGGTTTCTGGGAACTGGCTGACTTGAGTAAACGTCCTTTTATCGCCTCCCACTCCAACAGCTACAGCGTATGTCCCCATGTGCGTAATCTGAAAGATGATCAGATTCAGGCTATCATTGCCCGGGAAGGGCGGATTGGACTGACGTTTGTACCCTGGTTTGTCAAGCAGGAGGGTGAGGTACGTATAGAAGATCTGCTGCCTCATATTGAGGAGATCTGTTCTCTCGGCGGGCAGCATCATCTGATGATGGGGTCTGATTTTGATGGAATTTCAACGTATATTCAGAGACTTGAACATTCAGGACATTATCCGAGACTGACGGAAATCCTGCTCAAGCATTATGATGAACATTTAGTGCGCGGCTGGTTGTGGGGGAATGCAATGAGTTATCTGGGGGAACACTTGCCAGAGAGCAATCCGAAGATGCAGATGAAGGGGAATTCCATGAAATAGTGAACTGGTGTGTGCTTTGAATGTGTTGAATTGAAACTTGTTTTCCAAATAAAGGAGGGGAATGATGGTGAAATAAGTGTATTTCATGAATTTTCACCAGTTCGTTTTCATTTCACTCCAAAAAGGGGTATAATACCATTGGATTGTTAAGAGCCTGAGTACAGGCCATAGATAAACAAGGAGTGAATTTACAATGAGTAAAACAGTACCTGTGGGCGTATCTGCCCGTCACATTCATGTATCCCAAGAGCACGTTGAAATTTTGTTTGGCAAAGGTTATGAACTGACTGAATTTAAACCTCTGTCCCAGCCTGGCCAATACGCTGCTAACGAAACTGTAGCGGTAATTGGTTCGAAAGGACAGTTTGATAAAGTGCGTATCCTTGGACCTGTTCGCCCTGAAACGCAACTGGAGATCTCCATGACAGATTCATTTGCGATTGGTGTTAAAGCACCTGTACGTGAATCTGGAAGCATTGAAGGTACACCAGGAATCACAATTAAAGGTCCTGCTGGCGAAGTTACGATTGATAAAGGTGTTATCGTTGCTGCTCGTCACATTCACTTCCATACTTCTGATGCTGCTAAATGGGGTATCGAGGACAAACAAATGTTGAAAGTTCGTCTGGGTGGAGATCGTGGTCTGGTACTGGAAAATGTACTGGCTCGTGTATCCGATTCTTTTGCACTGGACATGCATATTGATACAGATGAAGCTAACGCTGCTGGCGCTCGTAATGGCGACACTGCTGAAATCATCGATTAATAACATGTAATAGCTTCAGCCCCCAATTATGACGGTCTGAATAACATATAAACCTGAGCACAGCCAACAGGGGCCGGTTAATTCCAGCCCTGACGGCAAGGCTCAGGTTTTTGTGTTTTCTGAGTGCTCTTCTGAGCATGGCATGTTTCGGATTAGACGAAGGGAGATGCGCTTTGGATGTGGAACTACAGCCCAATTCATGCTATAATTTGCTGTAATGCTCTTTTAATGTTCCAAGCAAGATATTCATGTGGAACAGGGATGAATGAACGATTTTTTATTAATAGAGGCTGTAAGGAGTGACCGAAGGAAATGGCTAAAGACTCAAAAAAGGATTACTCCCAATATTTTGATTTTTCCGATGCCAAAGTAATTTCGCAAGATGAATTCAGCAAAAAGATAAGAATCCGGGGCCGTGAGATTAACATCAAATCGGAACCCAATCATCGTCAGGAGAAACAGCGGGGCAAGGAAGACGTCCAGGTGCTTTACGAAAATGCCGTTCCCGATGAACTGAAAAACATAGGGAAAGGTAAACACTATATTGTATATACGTATGGATGTCAGATGAACGAGCATGACTCGGAGACCATCAAAGGACTCCTTGAGTCTATGGGATATCAGGCTACAGAGAATCGCAAAGAAGCTGATATTATTCTGCTCAATACGTGTGCCATACGGGAAAATGCGGAAGATAAAGTATTTGGTGAGCTCGGTCACCTCAAAACGCTAAAACTCGAACGTCCGGGATTGTTACTTGGCGTATGCGGTTGTATGTCCCAAGAAGAAGGCGTCGTCAACCGAATCATGCAGAAGCATGGCTTTGTGGATATGATCTTTGGTACACATAACGTGCATCGACTGCCACATCTAATCCAGGAAGCGTTGTTCAGCAAAGAAATGGTTGTTGAGGTATGGTCCAAGGAAGGCGACATTATTGAGAACCTGCCGAAGAAACGTGAGGGTATGCGCGGCTGGGTGAATATTATGTATGGCTGCGACAAGTTCTGTACATATTGCATCGTTCCGTTTACGCGGGGCAAAGAACGCAGCCGTCGTCCTGAAGATGTCATTGCCGAAGTTAGGGATTTGGCACGACAAGGCTTTAAGGAGATCACGCTGCTTGGTCAAAATGTGAATGCGTACGGCAAGGACTTCACCGACCTGAACTACAGTTTTGGTGACTTGATGGATGCCATTCGCCAAATTGATATTCCGCGGGTACGTTTTACAACCAGTCACCCACGTGACTTTGATGACCACTTGATTGAAGTGCTGGCCAAGGGCGGAAATCTGGTGGAGCACATTCATCTTCCGGTGCAATCTGGCAGTTCAGAAGTACTCAAACGTATGAGCCGCAAGTATAACCGGGAACACTATCTGAAGCTGGCTGACAAAATTAAAAAGGCCATCCCGGATGTTGTGTTAACAACGGATATTATTGTTGGTTTTCCGGGGGAAACGGAAGAACAGTTTGAAGATACACTTTCCCTTGTCCGTGAAGTAGGGTATGATTTTGCCTATACCTTTATTTATTCCCCGCGTGAAGGTACACCGGCTGCAGTGATGGAAGACAACGTACCGATGGAAGTGAAGAAGGAACGTTTGAAGCGCTTGAACGAAACGATCAACGAATACAGCCACCGAAGCAATGAAGAGCAACGCGGCAAAATCGTTGAAGTGCTCGTTGAAGGCGAGAGCAAACGGAATTCCGAAGTTCTAGCAGGACGTACACGCAGCAACAAGCTGGTGCATTTTGAAGGACCTAAAGATTTGATCGGTACTTTCGTACAAGTGGAAATCACCGATCCGATGACTTTTTATATTAGGGGCAACCTGCTCTCCGAGCCGGTAGCTGCCAATCAGTAATACACACACACAAATAAGATGAATGATTTTTTGCACTTAGCGGGGTTACGCCGAGCGTAGCGAAGGTGACGGAATCGATTCTGTAGAAGCGAAGCGTTCGCCTTTGTCTCCGAATTTTAACCTTGAACAATCTTAATCGAAAAAATTCGGAGACAACAGCGATCAAAAGAACGATCCGACACCGCAGCGGTCACTCAGCAGTCGACTGAGCTTAATGCAACATTGAGTTTTCATCTTATATCATCTCATAGAATGGAGCGATTTCAGTGGCGCAGGAAGAAGTGCAGTACAACCATTATGGAATGCCAACCTACGATACGCGCAATCTGGTCATACGCGACGACATTATGGGAAAAGCCAAAGAATTGGCTGATATGCTCGGAACGAGTGAGGAAGTTAGACAGTTTCAACAGGCTGAAACCAAAATTCGGGATCATGAGCGCATCCAGCAGTTGATTGCAACGATCAAGAAAAAACAAAAAGAGATTGTTGCTTTTGAAAGCTTCAAAAATGTGGAGATGGTCAGCAAAATTGAACAGGAAATTGAAGATCTGCAAAGCGAACTGGACAGTATTCCATTGGTTACGGAATTCCAGCAGAGCCAGAGCGACATCAACTACTTGCTTCAACTAGTGATCTCTGTAATCCGGGATACGGTTTCTGAAAAAGTAAACGTGGAGGCTGGAACGGATTCACCTCCGACCAGTTGCGGTTAAATGACGGAAGGGTGCGGACGCTGTCCGCGCCTTTTTTGACATTACATAACCGTTAATGTGGAGTGGCTATCGCCAAGTACTCGGAATATAATTCCAAGCAAAGCTCCACGCTGTGGGGTTATTTTGTGTGGCGCGGCTGATTTTTAATGATAAAGGCACATGACATCAAGAGAGCTTGATACGTACAGTGAATAAAGGAGAAATGAATAATGAGTATTTTGGACAAAATGGTGGAAGACGGAGACGGACGATTCTGGGGATTTCTCGGCTGTCGTTATATTAAAGGAGACGGAAAAGAAGTACAGATTGCGTTGACAGCAGGCGAACATCATACCAACTCCATGGGGATTATTCATGGGGGTGTATTGACTTCACTGATGGACCAGGCGATGGGTATGGTTGCAACAGCAGCAATGGAAGTAGACGGTTGTGTGACAACAAATCTGAACGTACATTTTCTTGCACCAATGAAACAAGGGGAATTAACGGTGACAGCTACGGTACTGCATCAAGCAGGACGCAGTGTTACGACTCAATCGGAGGTTCGTGATGCATCGGGCACGTTGGGATGTATGGCTACGGCGACATTCCGCATAGCACGCCCGAGAACGTAACGCATGAATCCTGCGGTTGACAAAAGATATTATTATGTCATAATGAAATTATCAAAATGAAAATAGTCGGTGGTGCCCATGAGCGAAAACTACGAACACTTCAATGCAGAGAGCGACGAACAAGCAGCACGTGCTTATAGTTCCCAAAAATATCGTACCCCCGATGGTGTTCCTGCGGATATCGTTATGTTCACCTTAACCAAGCGGGAGCGCAAGACGGTGACGAAGACACTTCCCATTCGGGAACTGAAAGTGATGCTGATCAAGCGCAAAGGCTGGCCTTTTGCAGGCAGATGGGCATTACCCGGTGGATTTTGTCAGGAGAATGAATCCATCTACGGTGCAGCTAAGCGTGAGTTGATGGAAGAGACAGGTGTAGACGGTGGACATCTGGAATACTTGAATGTATACAGTCAGCCGGGTCGTGACCCGAGGGGCTGGATTATCTCACACGCATTTTTCGCGCTTGTAGAAGAATGGATGCTGGATCAACGCCAAGCGGCAGATGATGCTGAGGATGTTGGGTTGTTCACGATTCAGGAGGCGCTGCAAGAACTGGAACTGGCCTTTGATCACAGAACAATCATTGAAGATGCTTATCGACGTATTCAACAGCAGATGCTGGAAACGACGATTGCTCGTCAGTTCCTGCCACGTGATTTTACATTAAGTGAATTATATCAGGTTATTCAAAGTGTTGTACCGGATTTTGAAGAACCAAACTTCATTCGCAAGATTACGTCAACCCGCAGCCGTAAAGGCATTGTGGAAGAAGTAAGAGATGAAGAGGGGAACCTGGTGAGTTCCAACCAGTACTCGCAGCGTCCGGCGCAGTTATATCGTTTTACAGAACTCGTACCACGCCTGTCCATCTACACGTAATAAGGTGTAGATGTGTCAATCTGATTGAATCAGGATCAACCATTTCTGGGCTAAGGGAGTGTTGACGATGAAAGCACTGATTGTCATTGATTTTACGAAGGATTTTGTGACAGGTTCTTTGCCTGTAGGTCAGCCAGCAGTAGAGATCGAAGAGACGATTGCAGCTGTAACCGAGGCCTATTGTAAGAACAAACATGAGGTAATCATGGCTGTGGATCTGCACGAAGAGAATGATCCGTATCACCCGGAGACTGTACTTTTCCCACCTCATAACATCAGAAATACGGAGGGAAGACAGTTATATGGTCGTCTTGCCCAAGTGATGGAAGAACGGAAAACAGATATACAGTGGATGGATAAGACGAGATATAGTGCATTCTGTGGGACCGATCTGGAACTCAGACTGCGTGCACGTGGTATTACGGATATTGCACTGATTGGGGTATGCACGGATATTTGCATATTGCATACCGCAGTGGACGCTTACAATAAAGGTTTTCATATTACGGTATACGAAGATGCCGTTGCCAGCTTCAATCCGGCAGGGCATGAGTGGGCACTTGGACATTTTCGTTCCAGCCTTGGTGCTTCGGTGGTTAAGGCGAGCGAGACAGTCTTGGCTTAATTTACTCCATAGTCATGTTTGGTTGACTCCATGTTAGGAACCGGATGAATGTGGTGAATGGTGTATAGAGTTTTTTACGGGAGACTTGTTTGTTTAATACGGATGAACAGAATCATGAAGAATGAGTCTCCATATGTTAACCCGTGTTCACAGATGAAATCTGGGGGCACGAGCGGAAGTCAGAGAGGATGAGACAAATGCAGACAACTAGCCTGGCTTTACATACGGATAAATATCAGATCAATATGATGTACGCCCATTGGGTGAATGGTACTCACAAGCGGAAGGCGGTATTTGAAGCCTATTTCCGTAAACTTCCTTTTGGTAACGGATATGCGGTATTTGCCGGATTGGAACGTATTGTGAACTATATCAGCCAGCTTCGGTTTACGATGGACGACATCAAATTTTTATCCAAACAAGAGGAAAATTACGATCCGGTCTTTCTGGAAGAGTTGCTCCAGTTTTCATTTCAGGGGACGATTCATTCCATGAAGGAGGGTGCAATTGTTTTCCCTGACGAACCGCTCATTCGGGTAGAAGGCTCCATTATGGAGACTCAATTGGTGGAGACGGCGATACTTAACTTCATGAATTATCAGACGTTGATTGCAACCAAGGCTTCGCGGATCAAACAGGTAGCGCAGCAGGATACGTTGCTCGAATTCGGCACACGGCGTGCGCAGGAAGCGGATGCTGCCATCTGGGGCGCACGTGCCTCGTATGTAGCAGGCTTCGATGCAACGTCTAATATGCTGGCCGGAGAGCGCTTCGGAATCCCAACAGCAGGTACACATGCCCATTCCTGGGTACAGAGCTTTATGAGCGAACAGGAGGCCTTTGACGTGTATGCCAAAGTGTTGCCTGATCAGGTTACACTGTTGGTTGATACCTTTGACACATTGAACAGTGGAGTACCTCACGCCATCAAAACAGCCAAGAAGTTGGAGAGCCAAGGCAAAAAGATGAATGCGATTCGTCTCGACAGTGGTGACCTAGCGTACTTGTCGATTCAGGCACGTCAGATGTTGGATGAGGCTGGGCTGGATTATGTGAAAATTGTAGCATCCAATGATTTGGATGAAAATACGATTTTCAACCTGAAGGCTCAAGGAGCACGGATTGATACATGGGGTGTTGGTACACAGTTGATTACCGCTTCTGACCAGCCATCTTTGGGTGGAGTGTACAAATTGGTGGAGCGTGAAGTGGACGGTGCCATGTTGCCTACGATCAAAATATCTGCCAATCCTGAAAAGGTGTCCACTCCAGGTAAAAAGGAAGTGTTCAGGATCATTGATCCGAAACATGGCAAAGCGATTGCAGATTATATCTGCTATCCAGAGGAAGAGCAACCGCTACAGGGCGGACCGCTCAAGCTGTTCAACCCGCTACACCCTTACCTGAAAAAGACGGTTACCCGCTACGAAGCGGTCAATATGCTGGAGCCAATCTTTGTGAATGGACGTAAAGTGTATGAACTGCCTAATCTGGATGAGATTCGTGCGTATCACCGGGAACAGATGAACCTCTTCTGGCCTGAATACCAACGGAAGCTCAACCCGGAGATCTACCGTGTGAACATCAGCCCTGCGGCATGGAATATGAAGCAGAAGCTCATTGCGGAACATGTGAAATCCACAGAGGAATAATTCACACATAAGAATTACAGAGAGGCATAACCAGTGAGGTATACTGGCTTATGCCTTTTTGCTGCCTATAGAATGTATACGTTCTTAGCGGAGTTGAACGATTCGATGATTGCAAGCAAAATTTCCGCTATACGCGTTCTGTCTTCTGTGAAAGTACGTCGATAGTTGATAGACGTTATTCTTATATGATCCCGATGAGGTGGACCAGTGATGTAAGAAATCTCATGGACAGACTGCCAAGGTAGCAGGCTATACTGGAAATAGTCATGCCCAATTCAAGAGGTTGTAGGGGAAAAGCAGTAATTATTTCTCGGGAAAGCGCACGAGACGCCAAATTCTGCATCGCATTGTTTCAATCCCGCAGCTGTAGGGGATGAAAGTAAGAGGAGGTGCAGACATGAGATGGATATTAGGACTGGTCTGGATCGCTTTTATTGCCTATGCAGTGTTGTTGGCACCAGGGCAGTCACCTGGAAGTGATCCGATATTCAAAGAACTGATCACCCTGCAAAGCAAAGAGCCTTGGTTACTTACGGTATTTTCGTGGTTAGGTATTTTCCCGGCAGTTTATGTCTGTATGCTGTTAAGAACATCTGTGAAAGAACGAGGTGGCCGTGTACCGGCTTGGCCTTTTGTCATACTTTCTTTTGGACTGGGTGCTTTTGCCCTGCTTCCCTATTATGCATGGTCATCATCCGCAAATAGAGCTTCGGGTTACGCAAACTTACATTTTGGTCATCAGCGGGAGTCGGGAATTGGACGGGTAGCAGCCCACAAACTGACGCATGTCGTCCTTCTGCTGTTAACGCTGGGGGCAACATTCTATGCCGTGACGCAAGGTCATCCGGCTGTATATATGGAAGCATTCAATCAATCTGCCTTTGTACATATCATGACGATTGATTTTGTACTGCTGACCTTACTTTCCATGATTGCGATATACAGGGATACTAAAGTGAGTCGACGTTCAGCAGCTTGGACCGCGGCAGGCATCATCCCTATTGTGGGTCCCCTAATCTATCTGTTGACGCTCAGGAGAGACAGAGTTTGATCATCAATATTTGAAGGATTCCATAGGTAAACGGAGCCGTTAAGCCTGAATGCGAACAATTCATGTGCTTAATGGAAAAATATATAAAATCCAAAAGAGGAGTGGCTATAGATGAAAAACCATTTTAACGCATATGTTGTCCGTAAAGAAGAACAGGGCGGAGTGAAAGCTGCTATAGAGCAATTGAAGAAGGAAGATCTGCCAAATGGAGATGTAACGGTACAGGTGCAGTATTCCAGTGTCAATTATAAAGACGGACTCGCTACCCTTGACAAAGGCGGTGTCGTTCGTGAGTACCCGATGGTACCGGGAATTGATCTGGCCGGAACGGTAGAAGAGTCGGTAAGTGGACGTTTTGCACCAGGAGATCGGGTGATCAGTACAGGATTTGAACCTGGCGTATCCCATTACGGAGGGTACAGCGAGTATGCGCGTCTGCGCAGTGAATGGCTGGTACCTCTGCCACCAGGTCTCAGTGAGAAAGAGGCCATGGCAATTGGAACCGCAGGATTTACGGCTGCACTTTCGGTAGATGCGCTGTTACAGGCTGGAGTGACACCGGAGATGGGCAAGGTTCTGGTTACGGGTGCAACGGGTGGTGTTGGCAGTATGGCAGTAGCGATTCTGGCGAAGCTTGGCTTTGAAGTAACAGCCAGCACAGGCAAGAAGGAGCAGGAGGAGCCATTGCTTAGAAACTTGGGAGCCTCAGAGGTCATTACTCGTGAAGAAGCTGATACTCCAGCTAAAGGAGCGATGGGGAAACAGCTATGGGCGGGAGTTGTTGATCCAACAGGAGGACCGGCTCTTGCGGAGCGATTAAAACAGATTCAATACGGAGGTGCGGTAGCGGTATCCGGGTTAACTGGAGGCACAGCTTTTGAATCCACGGTACTTCCGTTTATTTTGCGTGGCATCCAGCTTATTGGTATAGACTCTGTATATTGTCCGATGGAACGTCGGGAACGATTGTGGAAACTGCTCGGCGGAGAATGGAAACCGGAGCGCGCGCTGGAACTGGGAATCCGGGAGATTTCTCTAGATCAATTGTCTCATACGCTAGAGACGATACTCCAAGGTGGTGCAGTAGGTCGTACGGTGGTCAATACAATATCAGATCTGCCATCCGCATAAGATTCTAAGTCCTTAGACATGCTAATTCTACCTGATTGGGTCACAGTACACGTGGCTGGAAAGGAAGGATTGGCATGTGGTTTGGTAGAAAAGGCCGAAGTCTGGTTGGAAGAACAATGAAGTCGGTACTTGTAAGTGGCGTGTTGATCACGAGTGTCTGGTCCCTGGTGGCTTGTTCGGGATCATCCATTGAACAGGAGCGGAAGGTCTACACCCGCGAAGCGACAGATGAAGGAAATGTGCGGGCACAGAGTCAAGGACACGGATTAAACGGTGAATTGGTGAGTGAGATCAGTAAGAGTTTTGAAGCAAAAGGCATTCAACTTATGAATAACATGTCTGCCGATGACGACCATGGCGGGATCTCTTATATGTATTTGTTGAATGGAAGTGGCAGACACATCGTGAAAGTCCATATTTTCAGTGATGCGACAACCCGTGCTACCAGCATGAAACAAATGTATAGTGAGAATCGTGATGAGGCTGTCTTGGAGAATGCGCTTGGCCGGACAACGATTCGTAGCAAAGGGTACGTCTCACTCGTTTATACAGCTTCCGGTGGGGAAAAGGACAAGTATGAACAGGATGTTATGCAGGTGTTCCAACATGTGTTGGGGCAACTAAGGTAAGAGAAGATGGGAGCACAGAAAACTTTCAATCCTTACCGTACAGCTGAAAATAAACCCGAAAAACCCGTCTGATCTTTCAGACGGGTTTATATATTTCACGCATGACATGCCGCAACTCGGGCAGAATGAGTTTTTCCATGGCCAATTTGACAGCTCCTTTGGAACCCGGCATGGAGAATACGGCTGTGCGTCCAATCGTTCCAGCGACGGCTCTGCTCAGGATGGCAGCGGAACCGATATCTTCAGTGTAACTGAGAAAACGGAAGATCTCACCAAAGCCCGGGAGTTCCTTGTCGAGTAGTGAGGATACTGCTTCATAAGTTGTATCTCGGGGTGCAATCCCTGTACCGCCGCTCAGCAGCACGGCTTCAATATCATCACGAACAGCTGCATCTTGCAGGATGCTTCGAATGTTCTCCGTTTCATCTGGTGTGATGATGTATTCAACAATCTGATAACCCGCTTCATTCAAAAGCTGGTGCATGAGCTGGCCACTGGTATCGGTGTCTTTAGTTCGTGTGTCAGACACTGTAACAATCATGCACGATACCATGTCAGGGGCTTCCTGGCGATGTTGTTCCACTGAATTAGTCATGAAACTTCCTCCTTCAATCAACATGTCCTCATAGCATAGACCATCCGGTAGAATCAGGCAATGTACTGTGGGAGAGTTGAACGTTATTGCACAACGAATGCGGGATGGTGTACACTCGCTAGATATAGATAGATCAGGTTACAAGAAGGACAATCAGAGAGGTGTATACGCATGAATGAAACGATTATAAAAGAACAATCCATACCTGTATATATACTGTCAGGTTTTTTGGGGAGTGGCAAAACAACACTGCTTGTTCAGTTGATCGAACATTGGCAACAGCAGGGTTTGCGTCCCGCAGTGGTTATGAATGAGTTAGGCGAAGTTAATCTGGATGGTCAGATTGTGGATTCCACCGTTCCAATGACTGAGATGTTAGGTGGATGCATCTGTTGTACCGTACGTGGTGACTTGGGATTGCAACTTGCTGATCTCGTTCAAGAGGAATCACCGGATGTGATCATCATTGAAGCCACCGGTGCGGCGAATCCAATGGAGATTCTGGATGCGGTAACGGAGACCTCACTCTACATGCGACTGGAACTGAAAAGTCTCATTACTGTTGTGGATGCAGCACATCTGTCTGGTCTGTATCAGGAGCAGAAGGGGCAGACCTTCAAGCTAATGCAGGAGCAGATTCGTTGTGCGTCTGTGCTTCTCTTGAACAAAACGGATCGGGTGAGTGCACAGGAACTGCAGGATCTGGAGCAGCTTTTGGCAAAATGGAATGGCTTCGCCCCTGTAATTCCTACGGTGAAATGTGAGGTAGAGATGGATCTGTTGCTTCGCAGCGGGGCAGACGTGCATGTACGTGATTCAGCTTCTGAAGCAGACAAGCCAGCTCACCAAGAGCATCATGTGCATACGGAAGCCTGTGGTACACATGGCTGCAATCATGGTCATGAACATACAGATCATACACTCCAAGGCGATGATACGAATACTGACGCATCCCATAGGCATGTCCATGCCCACTGTCACGAGCATTCCGCTCCTCATGCATCACACGAACATGTCATGGTGTATACGCATTATTTCAGTCATCCGGTGAACAGCGAAGCATTTGAACAATTTGTATCTGCTTTGCCACGAGACGTGTATCGAGCGAAAGGTATTTTATCGTTTAGTGACACGGCGAGCCGTTTCTGGTTCCAGTATGCCTACCGTGAATCGGATTACATGAAGATCACACCTCAGGGAGATGTCCCTAATGTTGCTGTGTTTATAGGTGAACATTTTGACCAAACTGTCATTCGTGACCAATTACTGGAATTGGAAGCGATAAAGTAGGTTAGATGATTCAATATTCCTCCGAACTGGGTATTAAGATGCATAGCAAACTTTGCCTGGGAGGTAACTTTAAATGACACAACAACAATATCAACAATGTATCGATGCTTGCCTGGAGTGCATGAATGCATGCAACGTATGTTACATATCGAGTCTGAAAGAATATGATCTGGCGATGTTGCGTGATTGCATTCGTTTGAATCGGGAATGTGCGGAGATCTGCAGTTTTGCTGCACAAGCAATGACACGTGGAAGTGATTTCATTGCTGAAATATGCGAATTGTGTGTGAAAGCTTGTGAAGCTTGCGCCGCTGAGTGTGGCAAACACCACCATGATCACTGCCAAGCATGTGCAGAGGCTTGCCGCAGATGTGCAGAAGCTTGCCGGTTGATGGCAGCAGTGGCGTAAATATTATTTCACTGGAATATATAATTAAAACCGATAATGACCGTTGTCCCCTAAGGGAAGGCAGTGAACACAAGCATCTGAGACGATGTGCCTATGTGTTGCCTTTCAGTAGGGGATTTTTAATGTAGGTTGCCAAGTCTGATCGTGGTATGTATAATGATGGCAATGAATTGAAACGAAGAATATCAATGATCGGGAGAGTAGCCAGATCCATACATGACAGCGAGCCGGGAAAGGTGGAAGCCGGTATGACATGACCTGAGTGAACCGCACCCGTGAGATGGTTATCCGAAAAGATGTGCGTATCCCGATTGGGATAGACCATATCTGTCTGAGGGTAACCCGGCTTGCGACCGTTATACGCATCGAGCGGAACAGTTTTACTGGTATGCATGTTGATGCATATTAGGAGTAGCCTGTTCACCTAGAGTGGTACCGCGGGAACTGTTAATTCAGCTCTCGTCTCTTATTTAGAGACGAGAGCTTTTTTGTGTTTAATTTCAGCCAATAATGAATGGATAAGGAGTGTTTGACATGTTGATGAAGCAGGCTGCGGCCGATATTACCCCTTTAACGGGTTTGAATGAAGAAGAGGTTCTGAGATTACTGGAAGTCCCACCACAGGCGGAGATGGGTGATGCAGCATTCCCTTGTTTTGTATTAGCGAAGTCATTAAAAAAAGCTCCGGCAGTCATTGCGACCGAGCTCGCAACGGGATTGCAGGCATCTGGAATTGAAGCGACTCCCGCCGGGCCGTATGTAAATATCCGTTTCAATCGGGAGAAGCTCGCGCCGAATCTGCTGAAAGAACTGGGGAATGCGGCATTTGGTAAGCTTCAGCTTGGTCAAGGTTCACGTGTTGTAATTGATATGTCTTCCCCTAACATCGCAAAACCCTTCGGAATTGGACATTTGCGTTCTACTGTAATCGGTGCGGCACTGTATCGGTTGTATAACGAAGCGGGTTATACCTCTGTAAGTGTGAATCACTTGGGAGACTGGGGAACCCAGTTTGGCAAGCAGATCGCAGCGTACAAACGGTGGGGCAATGATGAAGCGTTGCAGGCAGACCCGATCCGTACGTCACTGGAACTGTATGTGCGCTTCCACGATGAGGCGGAGAACGATCCTTCTCTGGAGATTGAGGCACGCGACTGGTTCCGCAAGCTGGAGCAAGGGGATGATGAAGCACAGCGGTTATGGGCGTTCTTTGTGGAAGTGAGCATGAAGGAATTCAACCGGATGTATGAACGTCTGAATGTGCAGTTCGACCATACGCTGGGGGAGAGCTTTTACAATGACAAGATGGGTGCAGTGGTTGAAGAACTGAAGGCAAAAGGTTTACTTGAAGAGAGTGATGGAGCACTCGTGGTACGTCTGGAAGATGAGAACATGCCCCCGTGCCTGATTATCAAAAAAGATGGAACAACAATCTATCCTACTCGGGATTTGGCTACGGCAGTCTATCGTCATGAGGTGATGAAGGCAGATCGGTTGTTATACGTGGTCGGAGGCGAGCAGAAGTTACATTTCCGGCAGGTATTTGCGGTCCTATCCCGGATGGGTCATGAATGGTCTGCGAAGTGTGAACATATCCCGTTTGGATTAATGCGTTTTGAGGGACGGAAAATGTCTACCCGCCGCGGTAAAGTCGTCTTTTTGCAGGAAGTGTTGGATGAGGCAGTCGCTCGTGCTTTGCAGATTATTCAGGAGAAAAACCCGAATCTGGAGAACCCTCAGAAGGTGGCTGAGGCTGTTGGTGTAGGTGCCATTGTCTTCGGTGATCTGCGTAATAATCGGTTAAACGATGTGGATTTCTCCTTGGAGGATGCGGTGAGTTTTGAAGGAGAGACCGGACCTTATGTGCAGTATACCCATGCCCGGATTCAAAGTGTGCTTGCCAAGGCAGAAGAGGCGATCCGCGTGGAAAATGAAAACCCTTTGACTAACGGCACGATTGCAGATGATGTAAATGACACAGGGACTACTTCATCCAGTATCGGAGATACCTCATGGGCATTGCTGAAACTGCTTGGTGAATATCCCGAGTATCTGGAAAAAGCAATTCATCGGAATGAGCCTTCGGTCATTGCCAAATATACTATAGATGTCGCTCAAGCGTTCAACCGCTTCTATCACGCCGAACGCATTGCGGATGCGTCATCTGATGTAAGATCCTTCCGGGTGGCATTGGCCAAACGGACTGCCGAACGCCTCGCGTACAGTTTACATTTGCTAGGTGTGCAAGCTCCAGAGCGGATGTGATCCCAGGTGATAAGGAGTACACGTGGACTTTTCAAAAAAGCCGATCAAGATTTACGAGACTCATTAGGTCGAGGTATGTTGCTTCAACAAGTGAGCAAGCGATTAGGTAATGCTCAAGTACTTGATGAAATTAATCTGGAAGTGAAGCAGGGAGAATGTGCTGTGCTTATTGGCAGAAACGGTTCTGGCAAAAGTACGTTGCTACGTATGTTGGCAGGTATTTTGTTACCCGATACAGGATCGATCCAGCGCACAATGAAGGGTTCTGATGGGTATGCAGTAGATGGCCTGCCACGTTTGCCCTTTACCTCTGGAGAGTATTTGTGGGACATGGGTCGGATTCGGGGCATTCGCCCCGAAGTACTGCGTGAGCGGATTAGAGAACTTAGTGAACTTTTATATCTGGATACCGCGATCGATCAGAAGTTACCCTTATTATCGAAGGGCACACTGCAAAAAGTGAATTTGATTCAGGCCCTGTTACCTGGACCGGGTGGTCTTTTGTTGCTGGATGAACCGTTGTCAGGCTTGGATATTCCAGCTCAAGAGGGCATTGTATCCTTATTGGGGCAATGGAAGGATGAAGGGACATCCATCGTTACAGCTTGTCATGAACCGTTGCTTATTGAACGTTTGGCAGACCATGTGATTGTGTTGAAGAAAGGCAGCGTGCTCCGCTACTGGAGTCGTGAAGATATACTTCAAGCTGGCGAACCCGTTGTACGTATTCAAAGTCTGACGAAAGCTGGAGAGGATCTGGTTAACGATCTATCTATTGTACAACAACCGGGAGTGCTGTCTTTAGTTCGTAATACAAGCTCAGGGATATCCAATGTTTGGTTGTGGGATTGGAAAGTGGTTCAACAATCAACAGATGATGTCCTCAGAATGATTCTGGCTTCCGGAGGTTCGGTTGTGTCTGTACAACAGGAAGAAAGTCAATTACATATGGAAAGTCTGCTGGAAGGACAACATCCAGCTGTACATGCGAGTCGTGAAGGTGTCACAGAATCTGTGGACTTAAGCTCTTCCATGGATGATGCGGGGGGAGAAGTCAAATGATCTATCTGACCCGATATTTGTTAAGGCATCACATTCGCTCACAGAAATATTTTGCACCGGTTATCTTTTATATCATCGCCATGCTGCTGATCTATTCCTACAAACCCAACCCTATTGCGGACAGTTACAGTGTTACGGCTATGCTGTTATTTCTGGCAGCTGCTTGGCTCGGAGTAATGGTGATGAATACCGAACCTGCAAAGCAGTATCAATTACTTGTCCTTCATACAGGAAGCAGGTGTAAAGTTGTATTAAGTCAACTCATCTGTGCCTGGATAATGCAATTTATGCTCACCGCAATCACTGTGCTGTATCCCGTGTTCGCTGGGATGTTCGAGAGACAACCCACAGGTGAGGAGTGGATGATGACTTGGTTAGGACATTTGGGGTTATCACTGCTGGGATTAGGCATCAGTGTATTTTTTCAAAAATCGTACATTCCCTTGCTTAGTCGAAGTATGCCTGCTCTCATTATTGTATTATTACTATCGTTTATCCAAGGTTCCTTAAGTGAACGTTTGCCTGAATCGTTAGAATGGCTTGGCCGCATTCTTCCACCAGCCTTTTATCTGGTTCGTGAGATGATGTTATTTGATGAATCAAAGATGGACTCTTTTGTTTCGGTTATGCTGTGGACTGTGCTCTATGCATTAGGGTTACTAATCATCCATGTGTGGCTGTCCGGAAGAAGAGATCTGCGGAGTTAGAAGACGCGCTTCCCGATAACTTGAATGTTGCTCTTGGTTTGGTTAGGATAGAGGGACATGGAATGGTTAACATTGTACGGTTGAAGGGGGCGCTCGCATATGCAAAATACAGATATCCAGAATGGTGACATGCTGGACAGCGAACACTCCAGGGAATTGTTTGCCTATTACGGATTGGCAGTGTACTACGGGCAGGCGCTTGAACAGCAGCTGGTCAATCTGATTTTATTAATGAAAATGTCTCAGGGCAAAGCCGTGTCTGAAGAGGATCTGGAAGATCTGTACGAACGAAAGATGAGCAGTTCACTGGGGCAACTCATTCACGAAGTGCGCCATCATTTTACATTCTCCGAGGAAGAGACTCTTCAATTGAATGAGTTATGGCAGCAACGTAACCGTATCGTACATCACTACTTCAAGGAACGAATCCATGAGACATTCAGTCCGGAAGGACGATCACGTATGATTAAGGAATTGGAGGATTTCAAAGACCGTGCACAGGAGTTGGAGATCCGTCTTCAGCAATATACGGGTGCCTGGATTGCAGAGCTTGGTCTGGATGCCGAATCCGCAGCAGCTCTGCAAACGCTGGAGCGTATGCATACCGAGAGTATGCAAGCAAGGGCTTTGGAAGAGGATGAATGACAAGCAAACAGATAACGAAACGCTGGATATTAAAGACGGTTCTGACAGTAGTATTGGTTGGAATCCTGTGGACTGTGGTTACCGCAATCCGTATATCTACATATACGGATGAGGATTCATCCAGGATATCGGATGCAGCAATCATTCTGGGCGCAGCCGTGGCGGGGGATAACCCTTCACCTGTATTTCGCGAACGTATTGAACACGGGATTGAATTATACCGTCAGGGTACCGTTCGTAATCTGCTTTTCACAGGTGGATCAAGTGGTGATGGAGAACATACGGAAGCTGAAGTGGGTCAGAAGTATGCCATCACACATGGAGTAGATCCTGCGGACATTCGCATAGAGACCAAATCCAGAATTACCGAGGAGAATCTGGTCAATTCAATTCCAATTGGTGAACAGGCCGGTTATCAAACCTATACGATTGTGAGTGATCCATTACATATGAAACGGGCCATGAAGCTGGCTGCCGGACTGGGTATGGATGCTGTACCCTCTCCGACACGAACTACGGCTTATCGAACCTGGCGCAGCAAGTTTCCTTTTCTCGCAAGAGAGACCGTGATGTATATGGGATATACGATCAAAGGATGGATAGACAATCCGCAGCAGCCATGAGGTTGCACGCGGATTGTTTTTTTTTCTGGACGAAATAAACAGTATCAGAGTTTGAATCCCGATGAAAATATAAAAAACCGATATACACCGCAAACCCTGAGGTAGCTGTGTATATCGGTTTTTGTGTTGCCGTCGAGAACATCATTTTGATTGATTACTTAAAGAGCGTTCTGTTTTACTCTGTTATGCATTGCCTCCGGCAAAGGAGGTTGAGGTTGGAATGATCTCACCCGACGGATTCCCGCTGGTTGCACTCGCTGCTGCTTGCGCACCTTGCTGGAGCTGATACATTTTATAATAGCGGCCTTTAAGCTCCATCAGTTCATCATGTGCACCTTGCTCAACGATACGCCCGCGATGCAGAACCAGAATTTGATCCGCCGAACGAATGGTGGAGAGACGGTGAGCAATGATGAAGGTGGTACGTCCTTTTTTGAGGACTTCGAGTGCGTTCTGAATCAATGCTTCCGTTTCCGTATCAATATTGGCTGTCGCTTCATCCAAAATGAGGATGGCCGGATCAAACGCCAGTGCACGAGCAAAGGAGATCAACTGACGCTGTCCAGCAGACAATGTGCTTCCTTTTTCGATGACAGGTTCGTCAAAGCCTTTAGGCAAATGAGCCAGTATGCGTTCAGCACCTACATCACGCAGCGCCTGTTCAATTCGTTCACGGGAGATCTTCTCATCGCCGAGACTGACGTTGGAAGCAATGGTGCCTGTGAACAGATACGGGTCCTGCAATACAATCCCCATATGCTCGCGAATCCACTGTTTAGGCAGATCTTTGACGTTCTGACCGTCAATCGTGATCTTGCCTTTTTGCGGGTCATAGAACCGGAATAGCAGGTTGATAATTGAGCTTTTACCCGAACCGGTATGACCGACCAGAGCGACCGTCTGACCTTGGGATGCTTTAAACGAGATATTGTTAAGCACGTAATCTTTTTTATAGGCAAAGGATACATCATCGAAGACAACATTCCCTTTGTATCTTGGCATAGAGCCATCGGTTACAGCTTCTCCCTTTTCATCCATCAGCTCAAAGACGCGACCAGCAGATACGAGGGAGGAGTCCAGGTTGGCGAGTTGATTCACCATACCGGTGATTGGCTGGAACAAGCGACCCAGAACATCTACGAAGGCATACAGAACACCTAATGAGATAATACTTGTGCCATCCAGCACACTGGAACCAAAGTACCACAGGACCACCGCAAATGCGATATTCCGTAATACGTTAACCAGGTTGTGTGAGGTGAAGGCATTCAGGTTTAGCATTTTGTTCTGGTGTTTCATATAGTCATCATTCAGATCTTCGAATTCCTGTTTGGTTTGTTTCTGATGGCGGAATACGCGGATAATGGACATCCCCTGAATGGACTCGTTAATGATTGCATTGATCTCACTCAGTCGGGATCGAATGATCGTGTTGTAGCGAGTAGCGAATTTGCGATAGAGCACAATCCATGTAATGAGCATCGGCACGACGAATAATGAGATCAGGCCCAGGCGAACATCGAGCAGGAAGAGCGCGACATATACACCTGTAATCGTGATGATTCCTGAGAAAAAGTTCGAAAGAACAGCAACGAACAGATCTTTTACGGCTTCTGTATCGTTTGTGACCCGAGATACAACTTTACCTGCGGGCAGGTTATCAAAAAAGTGCACCGGCAGTCGCTGAATATGGGCATACACATCGTTACGCAGTCTTTGAATGACCTTGTTGGCAGAGGATTGCAGCCAGAAAGTTTTACCAAACTCCATAATGACCGAGATCACGAGGAAGATCATGTAATACACAATTAATTGATAGATGCTGGGCATCTCCGGTTTGTAAAAAGCAAACAGTTCACCAGCGGACAGGGGTGTTGCCGCATATTGGCCTGTTACCTCACCTGCGCGTGTAACCGTGAGGGTTCCATCCGTATATGTGCGGTCCCCGTCAGGTGCGCTTACCGGTTCGTTTACAAAATAAAAACTTCTGCCGGCTTGTAATACCCGCACTTCGGAACCTTTGTTTTCATCCGGTTCGAACAAGCCTTCGCGTTTGTAGTTCTTACCGTTGTAGACTGCGGCTTCATCAGAAGCTGTTGTCTCATAGAAAGGCTGCTCAATCGCGAGCAAGTGATTATCGATCATGGATTTGGCGATGAACGGCCCGGCAAGCTCGGCCGCAACACCAATGGTAAGCATAATTAATGCAGCGATAAATGTTCCTTTGGCTTTCAAGGCGTAATCAAGCAGCCTTTTGCCTGTATTAGACTTCAATGAATTGACCTCCTACGTGGACAGATTGGACTCGACCTGTTGCCGTTCATACTGTTCACGGTACCAGCCGTTCATGGCTAACAATTCCTGGTGAGTGCCTTCTTCCGTAATTTTCCCGTGCTCCAGTACGATGATTCGGTCAGCATGTTCAATAGCAGACAGGCGATGAGTCGAGATCAGCGTGGTTTTGCCCGAGCGTTTGTTGCGTATATTTTCAATGATTTTGGCTTCAGTACGTGCATCGACAGCAGATAAGGCATCATCCAGGATCAGAATATCAGGGTTAGCAATAAAGGCACGCGCCAGCGATACCCGCTGTTTCTGTCCACCGGACAGAGAGATTCCTTTTTCACCAACGAGTGTATCCAGTCCATCGGATAAGGTTCCCAGATCCCCGTCAAAAGCGGCGGTACGAATGGCTTCCATGATGACTTCATCACTGGCACCAGGTTGACCAAATTGAATGTTTTGACGAACTGATTTGGAGAACAGAACTTGTTCCTGTGGTACGTACCCAATCCAGCTGTGCAAGTCATCTTTGGCGATATCCTGAATCGGATGACCCGAGATGCTTAATGTGCCCGAACCGGCAGGGTATTCATGAAGCAGTTGTTTGAGCAAAGTAGACTTACCGCTACCCGTACGACCCACAACACCCAATGTTTGACCCCGTCGCAGCGAAAAGCTGATATGACTGAGATTGTCGACTGTGGAACTTGGGTAACGGAATGTAACATCCTGCATCGCAATTTCTTCCGGATTCGTAACGTGGGCAGGTTGCTCCACATCTTGTACGGCAGGTTCTACCGATAGAGTCTCGTTGACCCGATCAAGCGAAGCGCTACCACGTTGCATCAGGTTAATTAATTCACCGATGGCAAACATGGGCCAGATCATCATCCCCAGGTACATGTTAAACGATACGAGATCCCCCAGGGTAATTTCATTATGAAATACAAGATAAATGCCGTAGGCAAGTGCAATCACATAACTGAGTCCTACGAAGAGGCGGATGGTGGGTTCAAATAGGGCATCCATTCTGGCAACAGCCAGGTTTTTGCGATACACATCTTCGGTCACGTCGGCGAACCGTTTCTCGTCCAGACGTTCCTGCACATAAGCACGCACGACACGAATCCCGGCGATGGATTCCAGCACCTGGTCGTTCATATCTCCGAATGCATCCTGTGCCAGGGTGTAACGTTGATGTACAGCTTTACCATAGATCATCATGGCAATGGCGATAAAAGGTAATGGCAGGATTGCCGCCAAGGTCAGTTTCCAACTAACCAGGAAACCCATGGCGAACAATACGGTGGCCAGAAAGGCTGTAGAGTCTGTTAAGGTCAGCATGCCGAAGCCTGCTGTAGTGGCAATGGAACGAAGATCATTGGTGGCCCGAGCCATCAGATCTCCTGTTCTGTTTTTCTCAAAAAAGGGAGGAGTCATCCGTAACAAGTGGTCCATAAAGCGTGAACGAAGCAGCCGCTCCACTAGGTTGGCACCACCAAACAGTTTGTGCATCCAAACGTATGTAACCAGATAGATAATGATGACCGTTCCTAGAATAAGCAAAATATAACGCGTAAGTGAGGTGCCGGTAATGGAACCGCGCACAATCTCGTCGATGGCATTACCAAGAAGACGAGGAGGCAGCAGTTCGGCAATGCCCACCAGAATAAGCAAAATGACACCGGTTAGGTATCGTTTGCGTTCCAGCCGGAAGAACCAGGCCAGGTTTTTAAGTACAGAGAACAAGTGTTATCCCTTCCTTTCGATGTCCGAGAAATGCAAATTCCGTTCATGAATGCCGAAATGTACCCACAAAAAAAGACATACCGCACGCAGGCGGTATGTCTTCATATAATCATACGGCAGCATGGCTCAGAGAACAGAGCCGTCACCATATATAAGTTCGATTGTGAGTATACATCACAGAGGTTCTAATGAAAGATCGCCTGTCATGCCGACTTATGAACGGAATAATGATTTCGGGTGTGCTCCGGTATTTAGTTGTGTGCTGAATTGACCTATCATATGTTTGTTAAACACCGTAATCACCCTTTCTTTTTTTGGAAATAAATACAATGTAGACCTCGTATGTTTGCATCTTAACACCGGCTTTTACAATCTGTCAAACATTTTTCACAACTTATTTTGTCTTTATGTGGTGACTCGGGTTTGTATTCAAGTCCCTGTCGAGATATGATGGAACATATATATACAGAAGGAGCTGACACCAAATGAGTACCATACATGTATCCGATCAAGCTGCTCGCTGGTACAAGGAAGAGCTGAATTTGAACGAGGGAGACAGCATTCGATTTTTTGCACGTTATAGCTCTGGCGGAGGTCTTCACCCTGGATTTTCGCTAGGTATTGCTGTGGAGAAACCAAGACATCCTGCGGATCAAACCGAAGTGTCGGGGATTCAATTCTTTATGGAAGATCACGATTATTGGTATCTGAAAGGGCACCAACTGCATGTGGACATCGTTGATGAAGGTCAGGATATCGAATATCGTTACACGGAAGTCTAAGCAATAGATGGATTACAGGTCGCCACCGGCTTCGGAGTAGGGGGGAGGGGATAAGCAGTGAATCTGCCACCACGAGATTTGGCCCAGTATATCGCAAAACGCTCTCATATTGTTGTAAAAGCGGCGGTGCGGGCTGAGAACGAACAAGGTGAATTACTGCTGATTCAACATGCTGAACATGGTCACTGGCGGTTGCCAGCAGGTGAGATGCGTCCGGGTGAGGCTATTGAAGATGCTGCCCATCGGGAGTTATGGGAAGAGACAGGTTGGACTGCTGATACCATGACACTGGAAGGTCTCTATTCGGGGCCTGACCTTCGGTATCTGCATTCAAGCGGAGATGAAGAGTATTATGTCATTGCCCTGTTTCGGACAGTGATCATTCAGGATGACCTTGTGGAGTCGCGTGTAAATAGTGATGCAGGTCTGAAGTTTTTTGCGCTGGAGTCGTTACCACCTCTGAATCAGATTAGCCGAATCCTGTTAGCGCGGGATATTGCAGAATAAAATAAGTGTTGACCTCAAAAAAATGACCTTGGCATGCACGATAAAGTGGATGCCAAGGTCATTTTTTTTAAAATCCGATTCTGGTGCTCAGAGCATGAATTACACCTGATCCAGTGGTTCATCATCCATCGCAAAATCAAAATCATCAATATCGAATACCTGTACAGGTGATTCAGACTCAATTATGCGTGCAATCAGTTCAACCTGATCGGTAAGAATCGGGATACTCAGGCGCTGAGATGTCAGTAGCAGTTCGGTCTCAATGGGATCGAAATACTCCCCGTACTGTGCCGTATCTATTGCATTGATAATGGCAATGGATACTTGGTCACCAAATAAAATGGAGGGGCTTTTGGCCCATGGAACAAGTAACGCACGCTCTATTTTTTTCTTATTCAGCGGTTCCTCGAAATAAGAAATCATTTCATTGATTTTGGATTTCACATGCTGATCATCTGCCGGGTTATCCATCATGGGATCAGGACTGGTCTGGAATTCATATAGCTCAAGGATGGTGGTATAAGGAACAATATATTCAACAGGCGCGGGCGGCGCTAGCAATTGACCGTAAATGGCCACCATCACGGCTTCTGTAATAAACTGACGTGACATGGTTCCTTAATCCTCCTGCGCCATTAATAGTTGCAAAGTGAATCTATACGTTTATGCAACAGCATAACCACAATATGGATTATTCTGCTGTAGACTCGTGTACATGATTTGCATGAATAGAAGTATATCACACAACGGTGGGAAATACAGCCAATCTGCATAGCATGTCAGGTCACAAGCTTCACAACTTCAATCAGGATTTGCCCAGTAGCAATGATAAAATTCCCGCCGCAATCAATGGACCCACAGGTACACCCTTGAACAGGGCAACCCCAAGTACCGTTCCGATTAACAGCCCGGCAACGACAGTTGGCTGTGTACCCATCAACGTAGCGCCACGTCCTCCGAGATATGCCACAAGTAATCCTACGCCAATAGCGAGAAGTGACTTCCAGTGCAGGAAAGACTCACCGATCGTCTGCAGACTCATCTTGCCACTGGCAAGAGGTGCCATCACGCCAATGGTCAGAATGATAATGCCCAGTGTAAGTCCGTATTTTTCAAGCCATGGAAATGCCTGATTCAGGTTCAGGACTCGTAACAACAACAGAAATACCATCGCTACGGTCACAGGTGTGTTGCTGCTGATAATCCCGAGAGCCGCAAATACGAGCAACAGCAGGGAAATCATATCCATTGTTTTCATTTCCCTTCAGTCTGTCCACGTTGTTTGCTAACGATATGTTCCGCAATGTAACGTCCATGCCAGCGCCCGGATTCAATAAAGACTTCATTGGCATTACGCCCCGAAGCGATGACTCCGCCCACATATACACCAGGTACGCTACTTTCCATCGTTTGTGCATCATATAGAGGTTTATCCATATCATCAGACATCTCCACACCTACCGACGTGAGTAGTTGACGATCTGGACGGAAACCGGTCATTGCCAGTACGAAGTCATTATCCAGTTCCCGAGTGGAGCCATCCGTGTGTATCAGACGAATCGAATCATCGAGTATTTCATTCACGCGTGATTCCAGGTGGAGTGTGATATGACCTTTTGTCACCATGCTCTCGAATAGCGGACGTACCCATGGTTTAATATGCTGGGACAGACCACTGCCGCGATAAACCATATCAATATGTGCTCCGACCCGAACCAGTTCCATGGCCGCATCCACGGCTGAGTTGCTTCCGCCAATAATGGCGACACGTGTACGGGTATAAGGGTGGGCTTCCCGGAAGTAGTGGGTTACCTTATCTTTATCTTCTCCAGGGATGCCCAGATAGTTAGGATGGTCAAAATAACCGGTAGCTACAACTACATTGCGTCCAACATGTACGATGGCCTCCCCGCGGCGATTGAGCGTATGTACCTCAAACGTACCATCATCCTTGCGTTTAATTTCACGGGCTTCCTCATAGTTATGAACACGCAGACCAAAATGTTCGGCTACCCTGCGATAATAGGCAAGTGCTTCATAACGAAACGGTTTATCATTAGGTGTGCTGAACGGAACGTTTCCGATCTCAAGCAGCGGGGCTGTGCTGAAAAACTGCATATGGGTTGGATACAGATAAATAGATTGAACGATATTGTATTTCTCAACGATCACAGCGGACAGTCCCAGCCGCTCACATTCAATGGCAGCAGACAGACCGCATGGGCCTCCGCCGATAATAATGACATCTTCCATGTTCTTAATCCTCCTTATTTCAAGCAATATAATCCTACCGTAAATAACGAGCCAATGCCAGTTCAAGCGTGGAGTTTAATTAGACAAGCTTACTTGAAACCAAAGGAGTTGACGTGTAGAGGAGAAAAGACTAATATCAAATTAGATATATATCTAATTGAAAGCGAGATGAACGATGATGCAGCTGGAGAAAATTGTGGCTTATCATAAAGCGTTGGCTGACCCGACCCGGCTTCGCATGCTGCTGTTGTTGGCACAGGGTGAACTGCACGGACAGGCACTTGCCGAGCGGCTGAATCTGTCACAGCCAACCGTGACACATCATGCATCCAAGCTGAGAGAGGCGGCGCTGATTAAGGAACGACGGGAGAAAAATACAGTGTATTTCACACTCAATCCTTCGTTTATCCGCGAGAATGCACAGGCTTCGGTTGATTTTATCTTTGATCGAGAGGAGGTTGAGGATATGAGTGATGTGAACGAAACATTGAAAGCGTCGGTCATGAGGAATTTTTTCTCCAAAGATGGACGACTGCGTCAGATTCCGGCTCAATACAAGAAAAAACTGATTGTACTTGGTCATCTGGTCGAGCAGCTTGAATTTGGTCGGAAGTATACGGAGAAAGAAATCAATACATTTATAAAGCAATACCATGAAGACTTTGCCACGATTCGGCGGGAATTTATCATGCATCAGTTCATGTATCGGGAAGAGGATATCTATGAATTGAATCCGAAGGAAATGTGGACACGCTGGGATCAGGTCAAATAGAGTAGCTGGTGGTAAAAAAAGTTTGGGCTTGACAACTGTAAAGCTCAGTGTGTAACATAATGGATAATTCTACAAGGGAGGCGATTGTTTATGACAAATTTAAATGCAGAATACGTTAATTTGAATATGAACAGCGTCTCCGGAACGGATCAAAGCATGTAATTTTGCGTTAGCTGGATAGCAGTATCCATTGTAACGTGAAGTATCGCATGCTCAGATGAAGCCACGGGTGACGCACCCGTGGCTTTTTTGTTTGCCGATAAAAGGGTGTTCCTGAATTGTTTATATCGGAGGGTTAAGTATTCTATCCGGTAGATCTACAAGAAGGGATGATCTTTGATTCGGCTAACTACTTATTGCCACGGGTGTATTTCTACTCGTGGTTTTTTGTTTTGATCTGAACCGGAGATGATTGTTCACTCGGCTTGAATGAAGTAAATAACTTATTTTGGGAGGAATTTTTATTTTAGATAACCATATTGAGAAGTACGGCTGGTCAGCAAAGTGGCAGGAACTGTGGCAAGAGACAGGGATGGAAGAGCAGGAGAAAAAGCCAGCCAGAATTATCGCAGACCATGGACATCTGCAACGTTTGATTACAGAAGAGGGCGAATGCTGGGGAAGAATTTCGGGCCGAATGCGTCATGATAGTCTGGAGACCAGCTTGGCACCAGCGGTTGGAGATTGGGTGGCCATTACAGGTCAGGCAGGTGAAGAAGCAATTATTCACAATCTGGTGCCCCGTCGGAGCAGGGTATCGAGACAGGCGGCAGGTCCAGTGACCAAGGAACAATTAATCGCCGCAAACGTAGATACACTGTTAATCGTGGCAGCACTTAATCATGATTTCAACCTTAGAAGGCTCGAAAGATACGTGCTGATGGCTTGGAATGGTGGCGTAAGGCCAGTCATTGTTCTGAGCAAAAGTGATCTGTGCAACAATGTGGAAGAACAGATCCGAAGTGTAGAAGGGATTGCTCCAGGCGTTGAAGTGCTTGCGATATCTGCAGTGGAGGGTCAAGGTAAATCCTTACTGGAACGATATTTGCAGCCAGGGCTGACTGTTGCGCTCACAGGATCTTCTGGCAGTGGCAAGTCTACGCTGGTGAACTGGATGATGGGTGAGGATGTGCAGCTTACGCAATCCGTTCGCGAGGGAGACAGTCGGGGGAGACATACGACAACACACCGGGAGATGTTTGTACTTCCACAGGGAGCCGTATTGATCGATACTCCAGGAATGCGCGAGCTTAATCTCTGGGATGAGGGCAATGATGGGCTGTCGCATGCGTTTGGAGAAATTGAAGAACTTGCCGCCACGTGCCGATTTCTGGATTGCAGTCATACACGGGAAGCTGGATGTGCAGTGAAAGAAGCCATACAGGATGGTTCATTGGATGAAAAAAGATTGAATAATTATCTGAAAATGCAGAAGGAATTGCAATATCAGCAGCGCAAGGAAGAAGTGGCATCCAGAAGGCGTACCGCTTCCAGCAAACCGGCCAATAGTCGCAAACCCAAGCACTCCCGTAGTGTGAAAGAGTGGGAGGAAGCCTGAAATCAGGCGGGCATCATCCGGTATCTTGCATAAGATAGGTCAGGAGGGATGTCATTATGCCAGATTACAGGATTATTGTAGATCTGTCTGACCACATGTTATATCTTCTGGACGGCAATCAGGTGATTAAGGGCTATCCTGTGGCCACCGGCAAGATGCTCACGCAGACTCCAAACGGGGAGTTCACTATTGTTAACAAACAATCGAATCCAGGTGGGCCATTTGGCGTGTTCTGGATGGGGCTGTCTGCTCCCCATTATGGCATACACGGAACCAATGAGCCCTGGTCTATTGGCAAATCCGTCTCCCATGGTTGTATACGCATGTACAACTCGGATGTACTGGATCTGTCTTCCAAGGTATCTGTAGGCACTAGGGTAACGATCCGGCCGTAGGGCCGGATTTTACTTTTATAAGAGGCAGTTCAAAAAGTCCACTTTTGATTACGAATCCTGCCTAGCGGCATCAGGACTGAAGTGGATGAATTTGGAATTATAGAAAGAAGAACATATAATATGGTAAAGCTACGGCAGTTACGAGAGAAAGTGAGGGATAGCTATGCTGATCAGGCCAGCGCGTGAAGGGGATGCGCAGGGGATAGCTTATGTACATACTGAGAGTTGGAAAACTACGTATCGGGGAATTGTGCCTGACGATTTTTTGGATCATTTGACTATAGAATCAAGATTGTCTCAGTGGGAGAAGACTATTCGTTCTGGCGAAAAGGATCAGATCCTGGTGGTAGCTGAACAGGATGATGGGAACATTGTCGGATTTGCTTGTGGGGGTAAGGAGCGTGAAGGCAAATTACCTTATGATGGAGAGTTGTATGCTATATATTTGCTGAAGGAAGTGCAACAAACGGGGATAGGTCAGCAACTCGCGACACATGTCGTTCATCATCTGCAGACCCACAATATGAAACGTTTGATCATATGGGCTTTGGAGCGTAATTCAGCTTGTCGCTTCTATGAAAAGATGGGAGGCACTCCAGTCCAGACACAGTCCCTCCGCATTGGTGGTCAAGATCTGATCGAAGTTGGCTACGGATGGGAGGACTTGAGCCTCTTTGGAGAGAAGAGCCTGCCCGACTGTTGAAAGACGTCCAGATGCTGAGAGAATAGTGGGGGTTGTATTGTTTCCCTTAAGCTTAAAGAATGGAAGAGCTAATTCAGGTCTTCACGTTTGCGTAATTCTGAACAAGGTTAATGATGTATTACACCGTTGTGCAGGTGTGACATTTAATCTTGATCAGGAGGCGTATTCACATGACTTTAATGGACACTGAACATACAACATGGACGAAACAATATATTAATGGCAGCTGGGTAGATGGCTCCGGTGAGAAAACAATGGAGAATATCAATCCTTATACGGGAGAAGTTATTGCCACATGGCGCTCTTCCAATAAGAAAGACATAGATAAGGCTTATGAGTCAGCTCAGAAAAATTCGATTGAATGGGCGAAGTCTTTGCCCGCTGCGAAAGAAGAGGTGTTGCGTAAAGTTTCATCCCTGATGGCGGAGCGCAAAGAGGAGATCATTCAACTGTTGATCACGGAATCCGGGAGTACCCGGATCAAATCGGAGGCGGAGTTTGCAGCGGCTAAACGCATTGTGGATGAAGCAGCATCTTTTCCTTATCGCATGAAGGGTGAGATCATCCCGTCCAATACCCCTGGCAAAGAGAACCGTGTGGTTCGTGAGCCTAAGGGAGTGATTGGTGTTATCGGGCCATGGAACTTCCCTTTGCATCTATGCCTGCGATCTGTAGCTCCAGCGATTGCCCTTGGTAATGGTGTGGTGATTAAACCAGCATCAGACACTCCGATTACGGCAGGTTGGCTCATTGCCGATTTGTTTGAACAAGCCGGTCTGCCTGAGGGCGTGCTGAATGTCGTTGCGGGAAGTGGCAGTGAAATCGGGGATTACTTTGTCGCTCATCCGGTTCCCAAAGTAATTTCATTCACGGGTTCCACAGAAGTTGGACAAGGGATCGGTAAACTGGCGGGGGAACATTTAAAAGAAACGGCACTGGAACTAGGTGGCAACAACGCGATGGTTGTGCTGGAAGATGCGGACATTGAACGTGCTAGCGAAGCGGCGGTCTTTGGCAAGTTTCTGCATCAGGGACAGATCTGCATGGCGCTGAATCGTATCATTGTGCATGCCGATATTTACGAACAATTCGTCGAATCATTTGTTGCCAAAACGAAGAATGTCCAGGCAGGTGATCCGGCGGATGCCAAAACACTCGTGGGTCCTCTCATTCGGGAAAAAGAGGTAGAACGATTGCTGGAGCTTGTGGACAAAACCAAGGCCGAAGGTGCACGGTTATTGCTCGGAGGGACCAGTAAAGGCAGTGTGCTGTCTCCTACTGTACTTGCCGATGTTAAACCTGAACAAGATATCGTGCAACAGGAATTGTTTGGCCCAGTAGCAGTGATCATGAAAGCTCATGATGAGCAGGAAGCTGTACGTTTGGCGAATGATACTCCTTATGGACTTAGTGGTTCCGTATTCACCCAAGATCTGAATCGAGGATATCAGGTTGCCCAGCGCATTGAATCGGGTATGGTGCATGTAAATGATCAGTCTGTGAACGATGAAGCGCATGTGATGTTTGGCGGTGAAAAAGCTTCAGGGATTGGACGTTTCGGTGGGGATTGGGCGATTGAGAAGTTTACACGTACTCGTTGGATCAGCATTCAGCACCAATATCGGGAATATCCGGGAGTGAAATAAGTCGAAAAAGAGTAAATTAGCAGGGGCATTTATGAATGATTAGAGTGGGTTACAAAAAGATCGACAAATCATGCGAAAGTCCGTCTCCAGCTTGGTGGGACGGGCTTTTTGCACAATATTACACCTTGGCAAAATACGGCTTAATATAAGAGTGGAAAAGCTGTTTGGGGCTGACGCTATCTGGTTATTTATGGATACACGGAAGAATCGATCCGTAAATCCAATGGCAAAGGGGCTTTAAATTCATGTCCATTGACCGCTTTATTCTGAGGAAACTGAATACCTGTCAGGAAGAACATACACGTGCCAATTTGGTTCGGCTGTTTGTCATTCGTATTCGTAAAGCCGAGATTGCGGAAGAACATGATGCCGCCTATGTCCTGAGCAAACTGCACTGAGCGATGGCTGATAATAATTGCGATCCGCTGTTAACGTGTATACAACTCAAAAAAGGAAGCTTGTCTATGACGACAGCTTCCTTTTTCATGTCTTGTAATGAATGTGTCTTGGTTGACTCCTTTTAATATAACGATAAAGCAAGGGAGTCGTTTTCACTTCGACTGTGGAGAATGGCTTCTCCATTAACAATCTCAATACTAATTAAAGAATGCAGACATTTTTGAATGGCGCGTTTACCGTTGCTAATTTTATGCTCAAGAGCACTGCTAAGCAATCTTAATGTCTTCTGCATAGGTTGTTTGTTTTCTTGATTAAAATATACAGGGATTGATTTGTTTTGAAAGGTTATTAGGGTTCTCACTTGAAATCACCTCACGGTTGTTATTTCATACAGCTAATATTAAATTCCAATGCTTAAAATTACCTTAAAATCAGCTTATGAAAACATAAAGGTGGGTAATGTTTGAAAAGTGTTCACAATTCAATTGTGAGCGAAGGAATAAAAGTCCTGAAAAACGTAACTTAATTACCATTTAAATGGAACAAAAAACGATGATTTTCGTATCCTCGCAATATTAAATTGCATAACTGCCACAAAAGTTCTGAGTCGAATGTACGATATTTTAATATATACGTGGGTCATATGTAACAAAATTACAGGTGGTACATTGCAAACAGGGTGTTTATGTAAGAAAATAGGGTTGATATAACGATTCATTCTCTTTTTTTTGATTTAATCTGACATTAGGACAATTTACATATGAGACCATGGGAGGGATTCGGATGATTCTAACCGTGTATTCCGGCCGCGAGGAAGGAGAATGGTTCGACATCGATGTTCCGGACGAATGTACCATTGAACATTTGAAGACATTACTCGGCGTTCGCATTTTTGGACAGGCACCGGGAGACGGCATTCAGTACATCCTTGAAGCCAAGTTTCCGGAAGGTCTGTGGTTCTCTCCGCAGAACGCACAGCAGTTAATGGAAACGGGGCTACGACAAGGCAGTTGCGTACGTGTCCAGCGGGCTTTTTCAACAACTTCGGAAGAAGCGCCTGTATATGGAAGACGTTCATTGTTTCAACAGGAAAGCAACGAATAGGGCTTTTGAACTTATACATTCATTATTGAACGAACTAAAGGAGGTCTTCTCTTCGTGAATGTGTTATATCAGCGTTCTCCAAGAATGACACCGGTTCTCAAGGAAGAGAGACTCGAAATACTCAGGCCTCCAACAGAACCGAGCAAACCCACGTTTTCCATGATATCCATTATTGTGCCGATCATGATGACTATGGTCAGCATTGGTTTCTACGTATATATCAATATGACCGGCAAAATGAATAACAGCAGTTATATGATGTTTCAGATGATGACGGTCATGATGATGCTTACTTCTTACACCATTCCATTCTTCGTGTATCTGAGCAACAAGAAATCATATCGCAAAAAATTGGAAGAACGAAAAATAATGTATCTTGCCCAACTGGACAAACACCGGGAAGAACTGAAAGAAGCTCAGGCGGAGCAAGTGAAGAGCCTATACGAAATTCATGGTGATCCGGGTGTGTGTCTTCAAGTGGTGAAGAACCGGAACAGTTCCTTGTGGGAGCGTTCACCAGAGGATGATGATTTCCTTCAGGTACGCATTGGTACGGGAGAGATTCCATTCCGCATCAAACTTCAGGTTCCGCGGATTGATGGTTACGAGAAGGATGAGCTGATTGAAGCGGCCCATGAACTTGCGGCTGAATTCCAGACGGTACCGGATGCTTCCATTACATTGCCTTTGTTCCAATCGAAGGTTATGGGACTTGTCGGTGATCGGGAGGAAGTGCTTGCTTCCCTGCGAGTCATCATCTCACAACTGACGGTACGCCATTCCCCGGATGAACTGAAGCTTGCTGCTTTCTATGAAGAAAAGGACAGCAAGGAATGGGACTGGCTTCGCTGGATGCCACATATCTGGGATGAAGACCAAGGACAACGCTATATGGCCGACAGGCACAGCGGTGCGCATCAATTGGCGGACAGCTTGTTTTCCGTGTTGAACCGGCGTCGTAACAATAAGGAAGACCGCTACAAGAAAAGCGTACAAACACCATGTTACGTTGTAATTCTCTCCGATACGCAATTAATTGAAGAAGAACCGTTGCTTCCGCTGTTGCTGGAGTCGGCTCATGACATTGATGTATGCACCATCATACTGGCTAATCGCAAGGAGTCTCTACCGATGCATTGCCAGTTGATTATGGATGCCTCCAAAGGCAAAGGGGTGTATATCAAAAAAACGGAAGATGCAGATGTTATTCAACAAACGTACAAGCCTGATGTGATCTCTAAAGAGATGGCAGAGGCGCTTTCCCGTTATATGTCACCGATCCGGTTGAAACGTTCATCTGCTTCGGATATCCCGCAAGTGCTCCCGTTATTTGATATGCTGAGCACATCACGCGTGGAAGATCTCGATGTGGTGTCCAGGTGGGGACAGACGAGATATCCTGATACGCTGCCTGTACCAATGGGTGTGCGCGCTGGCGGCAAAAAAATTGCGATAAACCTGCATGACAAAATTGAACGTCAGGGTCATGGTCCCCATGGTCTGATTGCAGGTACAACCGGTTCAGGTAAAAGTGAAGTCATCCAGTCCATCGTAGCTTCACTCGCTGCTGAGTTCCATCCACATGATCTGGCCTTCATGCTGATTGACTATAAAGGTGGCGGTATGTCCAATACATTTGTTGATCTGCCACATGTGGTAGGGACAATCACCAATCTGGATGGGAATCTGATCGAGCGGGCGAATATTTCACTTCGTGCCGAACTGGTCAGAAGGCAAAAAATATTAAATGATGCGGGAAACCTCCAGCATATTGATGAATATTACAAGATTCTGCGTTCCAGACATGAACAGCCACTTCCACATCTGGTTATTATCATTGACGAGTTTGCTCAATTGAAGCGGGACCAGCCGGAGTTCATGGATGAATTGATCAGTATAGCGGCGATTGGCCGGACACTTGGGGTTCATCTAATTCTGGCAACCCAAAAGCCAGCTGGTGTTGTAGACGATAAAATATGGAGTAATTCGCGCTTCCGGATCTGCCTTCGCGTACAGAGTGAGGGAGATAGCAGGGATATGATCAAGATTCCAAATGCTGCCTGGATTACAAAGCCTGGTCGCGGATATTTCCAGGTTGGTAGTGATGAAGTGTTTGAAGAAATGCAATTCGCTTGGAGTGGTGCACCTTATAACCAGCAGGAGGATTCAACAACGGTATTACCTGTTATGGAAGTGCGCCTGAACGGTAAGCGGGAGCCTCTGTTAACTGGAGAGCGCAGAGCCGTTCTCAAAGGTGAAGATGTTCCGAAACAGCTTCAGGTATTTATTGATTATGTTGCGCAGTCTGCAGCGGATGCGGGTATCCGTCGTTTGCCAGGACCATGGTTGCCACCTTTACCAGAGACACTGGAATGGGAAGGTCTTCAGGACTGGCAGGAAGAAGAGAATCGGGATCTGCTGCTTGATGGCGGGGCGAATGGTCTGAAACCACTGGTTGGTTTGCTGGATGATCTCCCTAATCAGCGCCAACAACCGCTCGCATTGCCTGTGGATCAAGGACATCTGGTCGTGTACGGCATGCCAGGACTGGGCAAAACAACATTTGTTCAGACCTTGCTTATGTCTTTGGCCCGTTCCCATAGAACTGAACCTTGGCATGGTTACATTATCGATATGGGCCGTATGATGAAAGACTTTGCAGCACTACCTCAGATCGGTGGCGTGATGATGGCTGAAGAGGAAGACCGGATCAAGCGGTTATTCCGCTATATTCTCAAGCTGTCAGCACAACGCAAAGATATCATCTCGGAGGCGGGGGTTAAAACGATTTCGGCGTACCGCCGGACAGCTCACGCGGCTGTCCCGCAGGTTGTGGTCGTTATCGATGGTTATCTTTCATTCCGCAATGCCTATCCGGAAGAGAATGAACTTCTGGAGACGATCCTGCGTGAAGGCGGAAGTCTGGGTATCACCTTTGTGCTCACAGCCAATCGGGTAACAGATGTATTTGAAAAATTCAGAAGCAATATTCCCAATGCGGTTTCATTTGAGTTATCCGATCCAAGCGATTATTATTATGCCGTGGGAAGACCTTCCAAGGCGCCAAGCCAACTTCCGCCAGGAAGAGGCCTGGTCAAAGGGCAAGTGCCTCCATTAATGTTCCAGGCGGCATTACCTTCTTCAGGGGCAGATGAGGGCAAGCGTTCATCGGCACTGCGCCGTACGATTGCTGAGATTCGCCAAGGCTGGACAGGGGAAGAAGCGCCGCAGATTGCTCCACTTCCGGAAGAAATCAAACTGAAGGATCTGCTCATTCGGACAGGATCATATGGTCAGGCTTGGGATACATCGTCTGTAACTGTCCCTGTGGGATTGCTTACGGATGATCTGGAACCATTCGAGCTTAATCTGCGTGAAGGTCCGCATTTCATGGTAACGAGTCCGATGGAAGGCGGCAAAACGACATTTTTATTGACATGGATGTTATCACTGGCTTATCATGCTTCTCCGGAAGATGTGCAAATATACACAGTAGATATGCGTTATGGCTCAGGTGGGCTGGGGGAAATCAGCAGTTTGCCCCATGTCCGTGGACATGTATCGCGAGAAGAACAGCTTGCACCTGTCATTCAACAGTTGTACGATGAAGTTCTGAAAAGAGGCGAGATTTCCGGTGGACCGGAACTTGTGCTCGTCATCGACGATGCGGACACCTTGTCCAAGCAGTTAAACGATTTTAATGTGAAAGATCAATTGGGAGCGATTGTTCGTCAAGGAAGGGATCGCGGTGTACACGTGATTCTATCCGGAGTTCCGGCAGACTTCCCAACCTTTGGTTCTGACTGGGTAACGGATGTGAAGGCTTCTCAGAGTGGAATGCTGTTCGGGACTTTAGACCCTAACGATCTCTCGTTCTTCCGTATACCTTATTCCGAATCTGGAGGTAGTTCAGGTGGGCTGAAGGTACTGCCTCCGGGTCAAGGTTATTATGTAAAACGTAAATATTCCAGGGTTAAAGGTGCAGTTCCATGTGATGACAGCTGGAAAATGACCGATTGGATTTCTGAAATTCGTGACCGATGGCATGTTGTAGTTTGAGGGGAGGTGGCTCATAATGTTGACGGTTCATGATTCTAAGCAAAAGGTAGTCACGTTGCAAACAAAGGAACTTTTTTTCCTGGCTGGTATTCTCGGTTCAGACCGACTGCTTGGTGTGGAAGATCCGTTTCGCGGCTATATGGCGGAGGATATCGCGATGGAGTGGGAGCGTGTCAAAACCTCCCTGCTTGACAAAGGATATCTGATTCGGGATCAGGATACCGATGAGCTGATCATGACACCGACCGTTTTCTCCAGGGTAGCCATTGCCGGATTGTCCGACAGAGCTTGTTGGATTCGCTACACGATCAACGGCAAGTCGTATGAGAGTTATATCCATTGCACGGATGAGCGGGTCGTTGAAGTTTCCCGTGTTGACGACGTACCGGACTCGTTCCGGCTCAGCGATCTGGGAAGTGTTCGTGAAGCCATTGATGTTCTGATAGAGCGGATGAAATGGAGCGGCCATTCTCCTGCGGAGAAACCGGCCCTAATGTGCTCCAAGAAAAAATTTTATGATGTCATGAATGAGCTCGAAAACAGCGGAGTACAGACCGTAGCAGCGGAACTCGAACAGGAGACAAGTGATCCTGAGGGCTCACTTGCACTGGCACGCTGTCTGGTGGGTAAGGAGTCAGACGGGGAGCTTAGGTTGCTTGTATGGAATGAAGACGGGTGGAAGTCGCAGTCGGCAGCATTTGCTGCAAGTGCGGTATCCAACTGGTTGTTCCGGATGAGCACTGCGGCTTCAGATGATTGGCTTGTTGCAGCACTAACGACTAGAGAACAGTTTCACGAGATGCTGCTGGACTGGCTTAAACAGCCTGCAGGGGAAGAGGAAAGGTGATGGTAAATGCGCATTCGTGTGGAACCGGATGTGCTTCGGGCACTGAGCAAGCAGATTCAGTATGCAGCGGAGCAAATACAGCAAAAGATGACAGTGTTGGATCAGGCGATTCATTCGCTGGAGTGGGAGGTTGAATCCCGCGCAGCGGTGATGAATGAATGGAATCACAGTAAACGACTGGGCGAGGATGCGCTGCGTCGATTAATGGACTTAAGCGTACAGCTGGGACGCAAAGCGTTGTTATTCCAGCAGGCAGACATGGAGTATCGTTCCGTGCTGAGTCATGTGAACACAGCCTATGGTAATGCGGTCAATATGCTGAATGTTCTTCAGAACAATCGTACAGGAGAAATCATGCCTGCACATTCTGCAACTGTAGCTGTAGTATCCGATCCCCTTTCCGCAATGGCGGCCGTATATCGTGTACAGGATGCCGCTCCGCCTGATGGCTCCCCGGCTACACTGGTGCAGGCTATGCAGCCTGAGCCTGTAGCATGGAGATTCACAGATCCTTCCTTTCGGGGAAGAAGAGGGACCGAGCCTGTTGTTTCCTGAACAGGGTGAATAAAAGTAACAGCAGAAAGTGAATATTTTTTTGTAAATAGGCTGTTAGGAGAAGTTTCAAGTGCTGAAAATGGGGTAAATAGGATTAGGTCCTTCGGCTTTTGTCCGATCGATCCTGGTATAGTACAATTTGAACAAGTCAAAATTTAATTGCACAAACCAAGGAGGAATTTACAAATGGCAGGACGTATTTTAGTTACCCCAGAGCAGCTTGATCAGGTTTCCAACCAATTTAAACAAAGCGGTGAGCAAAGTCAGCAAATCGTATCTACATTGACTCAATCCATCACAAGCATGGAAGGACAATGGGAAGGTATGACAAAGCAACGCTTCTTCCAAGAGTTCCAAGAAGCTAGCAAACAAATGCAATCATTCGTTCAAACGCTGAACAGCATCAGCGCTGAACTTACAGCTATTGCTAACAAATTCCGTACAGCTGACCAGGCTCGTTAATCTGCTTTACATAGATCAGGCCGATGTGAAGTCTGAATTCGTCCTGAATTATAGGTGGATAGCAAGCTGAAGATGTACAACTACAGCAAAAACCGGGCGTTTTCACAACACCCGGTTTTTGTTGCAACTATGACACTAGGACAGAGAGAGGGATAAGCATGTCTTTTCAACCAAATCCCGGGGATGAAGTGGTGATTAACGATATTGCCTATACGATTGGGCAACATCCGGCTGCGCCGGGTCTGGCTTATGCCCAAGCCGGAAGGCAGGGGATTGTTTATCAGTTGTTACCCCGAAATGGTTCCATTCATGGGGCTAAAGCACTAAAAGTATTTTTTCCTAAATTCCGTATTCCGGCTATGGTATATCAGTCTGAACATATGGAGTCTTATAGTGAACTGCCAGGTTTGCAGGTATGCAAGCGTGATGTGCTCACTCCGGAAAGAAACGGAGCGCTCATTGGAAAACATCCCGATCTGTTATATGCGGTGTTGATGCCATGGGTGCAAGGTCAGACCTGGTTCGATGTGATCAGTGATCAGAGACAGTTGACGGCTGAGGTGAGCCTGAAGCTGGCTAGAGCGCTTGCTGGAACAGGTTCGGCTATGGAACAACGTGGACTGGCTCATTGCGATATGTCCGCTCCCAATGTAATGATTCCGTTTTTTTCCGAAGTGGAGAACCTGGGGAAGATGTCTGCGGTAGAACTTGTGGATGTCGAGCAGATGTACGGTTCCAAGATGGATCGTCCGGATGCCCTGCTTGCCGGGTCACCCGGTTATGCAGCCCATCGAACAGTGCACAGCGGGCTGTGGAGTTCATATGCTGACCGATTTGCCGGAGCGGTTATCATTGCTGAAATGTTAAGCTGGTCCGACCCTGTGATTGTAGAGAAAGCGTGGGGCGAAAGTTATTTTGATCAGCATGAAATGCAAACGGTGAGTGAACGGTATTATGCGATGCGGGAGTCCCTTGAGAAGCGCTGGGGTTCCAAACTGTCCGATCTGTTTATTCGAGCTTGGGAAAGTCACGATCTGAGCAGTTGTCCGACGTTTGGTGAGTGGTATGTTGCATTGGCTGCGGTAGACGTGGATCAGGCCAATGCAGCGGCTGCTGTGACAGCGGAAGAAGAAGCCGCCAATTCGTCCGAAGCTGATGTGAATCTGAAAAAGAGCTCAGAACCAGTAAGTGAACCGGTGAATACGCAAGACGGGAACCGTACTCAAACGCCGCACTCTCCCGATCAGGAAGCGGTTGTGAACCGTCTGTTCCTGCAAGCAAGAGCCCTGGAGGATGAAGATAAACCGGCTGCAGCACTGGAAGTGTACCGCTCGCTTTATCATTTTATTCCTCATAACAGCGCGATGCAGATGGAAGTCGAGGCTGCAATTAAGGAACTGGATGCAAAGCTTAATCCAAAAGAAGACACAGACAAACCTGTACCTGTGCCATTCTACAGATCCAAAAAGTTCATGATTTCCTCCGCTGTACTTATTGTATTGCTGGCAGGTGGCGTGCCAACGGTCAAAATACTCGCCGATCAGGCAGAGGTGAAACAGAAAGAACAGCAGGAAGCCACACGACTGGCAGATATCAAAGCTGCGGAAGAGGCTGAAGCAGCAAAGGCAGCTGCTCTCAAACAGCAGGAAGAACAAGAGAAACAAAAGGCCGCAGATGCTGCAAAACTGGACGCGGAGGAAAAGAAAAAACTTGCTGAAGCCAAGCAGAAGGCAGCTGAAGCAAAGAAAAAAGAAGAAGAACGTAAGGCGTTACAGGCCAAGTACGACAAACAGGCGAAATATGAGGCCTTTCTGGTGAAGCAGGAACTGCAGAAGAAAGAAGCGGCTAAGAGAGCGGAGCAGGAAAAATACGATAAACAGGCGAAATATGAAGCTTATCTGGTCTGGAAAAAAGAGAATGATGCCAAGCTTGCAAAACAGGAAGCGGAGCGTAAAGCGGCAGCTGAAGTTAAACGTCAACAGGAGATTGCTCAGAAAGCAGCTCTGAAGAAAAAACGTGCCCAGAATGTGGTCACGCTGATTGCTCATTACAATAAAACGTATAACGCGCAAAAAGGCAGAAAAATTGAAAATGCGGAATCGTATGCCCGTGATTTCAAAAATCTTTACAATACCGATGCTTCCTATTTCAAAGGTGTTGGCAAAGTAGCCGCTCGAATGAGTGCCATTAACAAATTTCTGAGCAACAACAGTTACAAGTTGCCCAACTTATAAATTAATGTGAATGATGGAGGTGACTCACCCTAGATGAACTACACGATTCAAGCATCACAGCGTACACCTGCACTTATTATATATTTAATTGATATTAGCGCCTCCATGAACATGGTTCTGGAAAATCGTCGACGGATTGACGTCGTCTATGATGCCTTATCTCTCGCGATTCGCCAAATGGTGTTTCGGTCTACCAAGGGAAATCGTCTGACACCTCGCTATCGTATAGCCATATTGGCTTACAGCGATGATGTATATGACTTGTTGAACGGAATCAAAGGAATTGATGAGATCGCTGCCGTTGGTTCTTTGCCTGACCTGACTCCGAGACGGTTTTCAGATTCTGCGAAGGCTTTCCTGCAGGCGGAAAAGATTCTACAGGCCGAAATTCCGAATATGCAGGACTGTCCTGCGCCACTTGTATGCCACATGACCGATGGGGTAGCCACAGGTGAAGATCCCGAACCTATTGCAAAAAGAATTATGGGTATGAGTGTACCTGACGGCAATGTGCTGGTGGAGAATATTTTTATATCGGATCATTTGCTTGAAGGACCAATTGCTGAACCTAGAAGATGGAAGGGAATCTCTTCGGAAACGAATCTACAGGATGAGCATGGAGAGAAGCTGCGGAATATGTCATCCATCCTGCCCGAAAGTTATCGGGAAATGCTTGTTGAAGCTGATTATTTGCTTGCACCCGGTGCACTCATGATGCTGCCAGGTACATGTGCAGAATTGGTATCAATCGGGTTCCAGATGTCCGCTGCTACGCCTGTGAGATAGGAGGGGAATCATGAGAGCGATGCGTTTGGCAACATTGTCTGCTGGAGATAAGGGGGGCCATGCCGAGCAACGGCATGGCAACTTTCGCTATGTGAGTGTACAGACCGGGGAACAGCCGCTAACTCGCTATCAAGGCACATTCAAGTGCAGATATGGTTATGGCAGAGCGGCTGAGACGGTACATCAGGGAGATACCGGACAGGACTTTGCTGCGGTACGTATGAAAGGGAATATCTGCAATTTTGTTTTGTGTGATGGCGTAGGCATGAGTTACCTGGGCGATTTTGCAGCGCGTTTTCTAGGGAATGCTTTGCTGGATTGGTTGGAAACGACGCAACACACAACGGTAGAGGGTGTTGAGCGTCTTCTCCATGATCTTACCCTTCCCGCATCGGAGCAATTGGAGAAATTACAGCCACTGGAAAGTTCCCCTTTGTTGCTGCGTGAAGTATTGATGGAAAAGCGAAGTCGGGGCAGTCAGGCCATGTATGTCTGTGGGCGGATTGAGCTCACGGGAGGCGGCCGCAAAAGTCGGGTGTGGCTTGCGTGGCAAGGAGATTCCCGTATTCGCCTGTGGCGTAATGGTCAGGAACAGTCTGAATTATTTCAGACTCACTGCAAGACAAATGAGCGTTGGTCTACCCTTGAAGGACCTGTTGGTGGTAAGCCGCACATCTGCGAGATGAAAGGGTCCGCAGGAGATTCACTGCGTCTTCAGTTATATACGGATGGACTGAACGACCTGGATGCCATTCAAGCCTATGTCCCGGATGAACACATTCAGGTATTGCTGGATGCGACACATACCGGCGGTCTTGAAGATGATGCCGCTTTCATTGAGCTGGAATGGTGAGTGCGGGATATCAAGTTGTGGATCGATCCTGATGAAGCTGTGACAGCGGCGAAGATCAACTGTGAAAAAACTTGTTGGTGTTGATTTAAAAGACACTCTTTTTGGGTAATCTTGTGAAGAATTGGCTTTCACGATGAGTATGAACGTACATTCTTACATAATTGCTAAAATGAAGGAGTGGGATGGATAATGACACAACATAACGGCAAGTCACGGTTCCAAGGCAAGGTTGCGATTATTACCGGAGCAGGATCCGGGATTGGGAAAGCCACTGCGGTCAAGCTGGCTAAAGAGGGTGCACATGTTGCATTGTTTGATCTGGTGAATGATCGGATCTCGGAAACGGAAGCAGAGATTAATGCGCTGCACCCCGGTGCGGCAAGAGCATTTGATGTAGACATTTCCGACCCGGCACGTGTGGAAAAGGCTGTACTGGAAACCGTTGAGTTATTCGGCGGTTTGGATATTGTTTTTGCCAATGCGGGCATTAACGGTGTATCGGCACCGATTGAGGAAATTCAGGTTGAAGATTGGCAACAGATTATTACAACCAACCTGAATGGTACGTTTTTCACGATTAAATATGCATTGCCTCACGTGAAAAAACGGGGTGGCGGCAGTATTATCATCACGAGTTCGATTAATGGCAATCAACGCTTCTCAAGCTTTGGCATGTCGGCATACAGCACGTCCAAGGCAGGACAGGTTGCTTTTGCCAAGATGGCTGCGCTTGAGCTGGCGAAGTTCAAGATACGTGTGAACGTGATCTGTCCAGGAGCGATTGCAACAAATATCGATCAAAGTACGGTCAAAACGGATGATCTACAGCAGATCATCATTCCGATGGAGTTCCCGGAAGGACAGCAGCCGCTGGCGGACGGGCCGGGTCAGCCGGAACATGTTGCCGATCTGGTAAGTTTCCTCGCATCGTCCGAATCCAGACATATTACCGGAGCAGAGATCGTTATTGATGGTGCCGAATCATTGCTCAGCTAAGTGAGTATCCTGGATAAATTTCATTTTTGCTAAGGCGTGTCTTAGGGTGTGTCTGCGATAGTCGTTCCTCTGGAACGGCTTTTTTTGTTATAATGCTAACATTCGAATAGAGATACTGAAGAGCAGTAGGGTACATTCATTAGGAGCGATTATATGCATATAGAGTTACCGATACAAGAGGTTATTCCTGAGTTAAGACAATTATTTCGGGATCAAGATACAGGTGTGTTAATTGCAGAGCCAGGAGCGGGAAAAACGACTGTTGTTCCGCTGGCTTTGCTGGAGGAGCCGTGGGTTGCTGGACGGAAAATCATTATGCTGGAACCCCGAAGGCTGGCTGCGCGTTCGGCTGCATCGAGACTGGCGGCTACGCTTGGAGAAAAAGCGGGTCAGACCGTAGGATATCGTGTACGCATGGATACCAGGGTGAGTCAGGCGACGCGTATTGAAGTTGTGACGGAAGGGGTATTGACCCGGATGTTGCAGCAGGACCAGGGTCTTGAGGATACGGCGATGATTATATTTGATGAATTCCATGAGCGGCATCTACACGGGGACTTGGGCTTGGCCCTGGCATTAGAATCGCGAGCGATGTTACGTCCAGATCTAAAATTGCTGGTGATGTCGGCTACCCTAGATCCTGTTCCCGTCTGTGCATTGCTTGGCGAAGGTACAAGATCAATTCACTGTCCCGGACGCACGTTTCCGGTGGAAACTCGATATGTACCGAGACCGGCAGCTATGCAGTTGGAACAATTCACGGCTCAGACGGTGACCAGGGCATTAGCTGAACAGGAGGGAGACGTGCTTGTTTTCCTTCCTGGCGCAAGAGAGATACACCGTACAGAGCGAGAGTTATTAAACGGTTCTCTTCCTGCGCACGTGAAAGTTCATTCCCTGTATGGCAGTATGCCGATGGAACAACAGGATGAGGCCATACGGCCGGCGGCTGAGGGGTCGCGCAAAGTTGTGCTGTCCACTTCCATTGCGGAATCCAGTCTCACACTCGCTGGAGTTAAGATTGTGGTGGATGCAGGGCTGAGTCGTGCATCGGCATTTTCGCCGCGCACGGGAATGAGTCGGCTTGTCACTCTGCCGGTGTCCAAGGCGTCAGCCGATCAACGGCAGGGTCGTGCAGGGCGAATTGCCCCGGGGGTGTGTTACCGGCTATGGAGCGAAGAGGTTCATGGGGGACTGCCTGAGGCAGCTCGCCCGGAGATCACCTCCGCGGATCTTGCGCCGCTGGCGCTGGAGCTTGCCGTCTGGGGTGTCCAGTCCCCAGCAGAGCTACAATGGCTGGACACCCCGCCTGACGCCGCCTACGGCCAGGCACAGGCGCTGCTGCGCCAGCTGGGCGGCCTGGACGACGCAGGCCGCATCACGCCCTTCGGGCGGCGGATGAACACGCTTGGCGTGCATCCGCGACTGGCCAGCATGCTGCTCCGCGCAGCGGAGCTTGGGCTGGCCAGCTACGCCAGCATGCTGGCGGCACTGCTGCAGGAGCCTGCCGGCCTCCGCAGCAGTGGCAGTGCAGGCGCGGGCACGGACCTCCGCCCGCGCGTAGAAGCGCTGCTGACCGCTGACAGCAGCGGCATGCCGCAAGCGGCAGCGGCTGTCGCAGACGGCGCGGCCGTGCGGCGCATGCTCCAGGAGAGCCGCCAGCTACGCTCGGCGCTCGGCCCGGCGGCCGATCCGGTGCGGCCGGATGAGGACAGCTGCGGATTGCTGCTGTCCTTCGCCTATCCGGACCGGATCGGGCAACGCCGGGAGGACGGCCGCTATCTGCTGAGCAGCGGCCGCGGCGTACGGCTCGCAGCGACAGAATCGCTGAGCCGTTCAGCGTATCTGGTCGCAGCTGAGGCAGACGACCAGGGCGCAGATGCGCGCATCCTGCTGGCTGCGCCGTTGCAGGAGCAGACATTGGTGCAGGCAGGTCAGCACTTGCTGCACGATGAAGTGCAAGTCGCCTGGGATTCCAATACCCGCAGCGTGCGCGCACATAAGAGACTTCGGATTGGAGCCCTTGTGATTAAAGAGAGCAGTATTGCACAGCCGCCTGAAGATCAGGTGCTGGAAGCACTGTTAACCGGAATACGAATGGAAGGGCTGGATTGCCTGCCTTGGACAAAAACATCCAGACAACTTGCGGACAGGCTGCGGTTCCTGCATCTCCATCTACCTGAGTGGCCCGACCTGATCGAAGATGATCTGACCGAAGAGTTGGCAGAACATCTTACCCCTTATCTGACAGGCATGCGATCGGCAGCCGACCTGAAGAGATTGTCGATGCAGGATGTATTACTGGGTGGATTGAGCTGGACGCAACGACAACAACTGGACGATGAAGCGCCGACGCATATACAGGTGCCCAGTGGCTCACGTATTCCTGTGGACTACAGTCGTCCAGAGGACCCGGCGCTGGCAGTAAGATTACAGGAGATGTTTGGACAACAGGAGACACCGCGTATAGCGGGTGGGCGAGTCCCGTTGACCATCCACTTGTTATCACCGGCTCAGCGACCTGTACAGGTCACACGAGACTTGGCGAATTTCTGGCGAGAGACGTACTTTGACGTCAAAAAAGATCTGAAAGGTCGTTATCCGAAGCATTACTGGCCGGATAATCCACTTGAAGCGGTCGCCACAAATCGGGCCAAACCACGGGGCAAATAGATGAATTACTTCATTTTTAAAGACATCAACGATTTGGCTCCCAAAGGGCGCTCTTCATCAGGCTCAGACTCTGCTGAACAACCTTCAGTTTTGTAGCTGATCGAATCATTCTCTACCTTAAAGCATCATCCTCTAACCAGGACGTGTCTCAAAACTCGCTGACGTGCATCTTTTACTACCTTTTCGCCCCATGTTACGTTACTTTGCCTTTTCGCTCCATGCTGCGTTACCTTCCCTTGAAGTGCCCCGGCACGCCTGCTGAAAACTTTCGGCATGGAACGAGAATTCAGCAAAATCTGCTTTTTTAGAGGTTGAAGGTACACCCCAGAGCGTATCTTCAAACCTGCCGAAGCTGAAGCGTAACTGCACGTGCCTGGGGAGCTGAACATGGAGCGGAGCGCTAACGAACTTGTGACGTCTTATTCAGCGATTTGAAGCGCCCACAGTAACCTAAGGAATCTAAAACACGCTATATTTGAATAACCAGCCATTTACAACGGGTTTGTCAGGTGATTTTGGTAAATAACGTGTCTCATGTTCCTTACAAAATATAAGGAGGGCCCGAAGGATAAATAAGACGTCCTCGGTTCCTTAGAAAATCGTCTGGGACAATCCGCCAGGATCAGCCAGTCTGGACTTCAAGATGTTATGGACCCTAACATCCTTCAACGTAGAACATGCCTGATAACGTATCACATACCTTAGTTTGAAGGCACACCCTGATGAGGATTAATAAGGAATGAACTTCAGCAATTTTTTACTATCAACACATAGTATATTGACTTGCAAACGTTTAAAAGAAACTTAGGCGGGTAATAACATAGCGAACCACTCAATAATATGAGGAGGGATTCACTATGCAGAAGAAAATCGTAGGTGTGTTTAATACAGAACGTGAAGCATCGCAGGCTATCGAGGGTTTGAAAGCACAAGGATTCACTTCAGATGAAATCTCCGTTGTTACACAAGATCGGGATGAACTGAAGGCAATTCGGGAAGAGACAGGTACCAAAGCCCCTGAGGGCGTGGCTGCTGGTGCAGCAACAGGTGGTGTCCTTGGTGGCGTAGCCGGTCTGCTCGCAGGTATCGGTGCACTAGCCATACCCGGCATAGGACCGATTCTGGCCGCAGGCCCTATCGCAGCAGCATTTACCGGTGCAGCTGTGGGTGCAGGAGCTGGCGGATTGGTGGGTGGACTTGTGGGTCTTGGTATTCCGGAAGAGGACGCTAAACAGTATGAGGAGTATGTACAGAATGGTAAAATCCTGTTGCTCGTAGATTCTACGGATCGGGACTCCGATGTGTACGATGTGTTCAGTGGCAACAGCCAGCTTAACCGAGACAGAGCCGAAGCAGCTCATCGCGGAGATGTGCCAGCCGAACGTCCGGATCTGGATATGGAAGAACGCAGATTGGAAGCCCAAAACAAGGCAGCGCGATTCGGTAACAATACATTCCTGTAATCTTGCCGCGAATATAATCGTTATGAAATAAAACCCAATGACTTTTTATCTGCAAAATGGAATGACATATATGATCCACCAGATGGTCATTAGCCGGTTTCCTTAAGGGAAGCCGGCTTTTGTCCCTGTGTTGCATATGGGTGGTTGTCAATAATGTCGGATGGTGTTTTTACCCAGTCAAGCAGGGAATAACAATACATATAACAGTACAGCCAAAGCGAGTCCAATCACCAGTAGCATCATGGTAAGAAACTGGATTAATCCGGTCGATGCCTGAAACGTCTGTTCATTGATTTGGGTACGCTTCCGATGATAGGCTGCTGCCGAATACATAATGATGGATATGCCGCCAATCAGAGAAGTGATACCCGTAATAATCGCCGCAATATGTGCAAGCCGATCATACGCCGACGAGTTGAAACCAAATCCGGCAGCAAGAAATCCGATGCCCGCCATGGCAATACCGGTGCGTACCCAGGCCAGAAAAGTTCGCTCGTTAGCCAGATGTTGCTGGACATACTTGGAATCGGTAGTGGTTACGTCTTTGTCTGTTAAAGAAATGTGAATCAACTCCGTTCATTAAATATACGGCTTCATTGTACTTTGTTTTTATCGCAAAACCAAGAAAGGATGGCTGAATGTATGCCTCGCAAAGAACGAATTATAGAAATAGAGAGCTTAAGGGGAATTGCCTTTGGAGCGGTGGTTCTCCAGCATTCCATCGCACATTACTCATTAGTCCCGGAAACGAGACTGGAGGATGGCGTGTTACTGGCCATACTGCTGATGCTCTCCAAATTTGCAGTTCCTTTATTCATATTCATAACAGGTATGGTGCTTTTTTATAACACGGGAGACAAGCTGCATTACGGCAAGTTTATGAGAAAAAGAGTAAACGACGTGATCGTGCCTTACCTGATCTGGTCACTCATTTATTTTACACTTGCACCGCGGGGCTGGACCGGATTTGGATGGAATGACATCCCAGACCTAGGCCTGAAGTTGCTTACGGGCAAAACGACTTCACACTTTTGGTATATCATTATGTTGATTCAGTTTTATCTGTTATTTCCGCTCTTTTTGCGAGCCATTCGTTATGTATATAACCGATATGAGGCCAAGGGGCGCTTGATCGCATTATTGATTTCTGGTGTGGTGTATCTTGTACTTGCGGATCAATTAAGAAACATCGCCAAGTTCATGGAACAGGTGAATATTCCGGTGCTGACAGATGCTTTTACAACGTATGCAGACCGTAATTTCCTCTATTTCTTTATTTATTTTGTACTTGGTGCAGCAGCGGGGTTATCTGTCCAGCACTGGAATGAATGGATTCATCGATTGCGCTGGATATACTGGACAGTGTTTATTGTTCTGGGTCTGCGGTTTACTTATTTATTAATGCTGGAGTTTCAAAAGCCGGAGGGAATCAAAATTACGTTCTACACAGTCAGCTTGATCCGCCCTGATATGGCACTCTTTCTGATCGCTTCCATTATGGTCATGTACCAGCTGGCCGGAAAACTTCACAACCTCAGGGCTACACGATTGCTGGGATGGATTGGTGGTGTATCGTATGGCGGTTATCTGATGCATATGTTGATGCTGCGGTATAGCTACATTCCGGATGAGTTGTTTTACGTTGCTATGGGATGGAACCCTGTCGTCCGAATGATCATCACCTGGTTGTTGGCTCTTACATTATCCTGTGTAGTGACATGGCTTATCTCGCGTGTAAGCTGGGGCAAATGGATTGTGGGAACCGTACCGAAGTCTGTCCGCGATAAATGAATCCATCAACATATGAAAAATTCATAATAGATCACCACAGCCGCATAGAAGTGTACGGGAGTACGAGAGTATATGAACACAAGATACAGGAGCACAGGTATTACAGCTTTTACAGCTTTTGCACAGACTTTCTTGTCATTAAAATTCGATCTCACGACACCCTGAGCCCTGAAATAAACAACTTTTGAATCAATTTCATAACTCACTAAAAATGGATTTCTGTAACTGGATATAGACAAATTGAACCGTTTCGATCGATATCCAGCCTTGATTGAAGCAGCTAAAGGTATTATGAAATTGATTCGTTTGAATAAAAATTAAAATTTCATTACCTGAAAAATTCACAACAGGAAACCTTTTTCCGTGCTTACCTAGGTTAACGCGTATCCTCACGATTTCTTGCTCACCTTTTTTAAAGATAGATAAAAGGGAGGCAAAGCGGAGAAAGATGGCAGAACCCGAACATAAGTTTTATAATACTAGATATATAGGTTCTGACAGGAGGGGAATGAACGTGGCTTTTATGATTGCACAGCGGGCATTTATCAAGCTGTATCTGATTACGATGGTTGAACAGCACAGGGGGTATGGTTACGAGATGCTGGAGGCGATGAAGCAGGAATTCAAAGACTACGGTTATGTACCACCCCAGAGCGAGGTATATCGGGCATTACATGAATTGGTACAACAGGGTGTATTTTATCGCACGAAGAAGCTGAAGGGTAACGATCCAAAGGTCGATTTTCAGGAAATCGTTTTATATCATTTCACGGATGATGGTGCGGAAAAAGCTGAGTTATACAAGAAACAGGTCAAAACGGATCTGGATCGTTGTCTCGGCATGTTACACAAAGCAGAAGAGGACAATTACGGTACGAAAGGAAGATGAGCATGAACAGACAGTTACAGTGGGGTGTACTCGGTACGTCAACCATTGCCAAAAATGCAGTCATTCCAGCGATCCAGCAGTCCGAACGTGGTGAGGTGTTGGCAATTGCCAGCCGTAGCAAGGAAAAAGCGGGAACCCTTGCCGAAGAACTCGGTATTGCCAGATCGTATGGCAGTTATGAAGAGCTCATCGCTGATCCGGACATTGAAGCCGTCTATATTCCTTTGCCTAACCATATGCACAAAGAATGGACCATCAAAGCGGCACAGGCTGGCAAACACGTGTTGTGTGAGAAACCGGCTGCCCTGAATGCTGATGAATCGGCAGAAATGATTGAGGTATGTCATCAGCAAGGCGTTCTTTTTGCAGAAGCAATTATGTATCGATATCATCCCAAGCACAGACGTGTGCAAGAGATTATAGCTAGTGGAGAGATTGGCATCGTCAGAGCCATCCATGGTAACTTTACCTGTAATACCGCTGATGATAAGGAGAATGTAAGGTTCAAAAGAGAGATGGGCGGCGGATCATTATTTGATCTTGGCGTGTATCCCATCTCCGCGGCCCGGATGTATCTGGGACAGGAACCGGAAGCGGTGACAGTTCACGCTCTATTCTCGGACGAGCATGATGGCGTGGATATGATGGCGTCGGGACTGGTAGAATTTCCGAATTCGGTAGCTTTAACTTTTGACTGTGGTATGTGGGCTTCAGGTCGAGCGGAGATGGAGATTCTCGGGACGGAAGGGCGGATTGAACTGCCAAAAGTGTTTGGCTGGGAGAACAGTGATATTCCACCTCAGATTATTGTACACACGGATTCGGTCAGCCGTGAGGAACGTGTATCCGTGTCGAATTCCTATGTGCTTCAGGTGGAGACGTTTGCAACGGCTGTGCTTGAAGGAGAGGCCTTACCTTTCAGTCCGGAAAATACCATTCAAAACATGCGCGTTATTGATGCGTGCCTGGAATCGGCTCGAACTCGTCAACGTGTGCAATTGATCGGTTAGATTAGGTCAGGTCATATTAAACATACTAGAAAAGTAGACTCCATCTTCAGGGATGAGAGTCTTTTTTTCTGTCTTAAAATGTTACCATTATAATATTTTACAATTTAAACGTCTTTATTTGATATTTCTACCAAATTGATGTGATATAAATAGTCATGAGATGACTTGTTTACTATAATCTAGCAGAACATACAACTAGACCATTACAGCTTACAGAACGCATATCGTGACCACGTTCATCTACTTTGAAGGATTGGGAGGCCGGATTGATGAAAAAGTTGATATCCACCGCATTACTGGCATTGTTGTTAACGTTTGTTTTCCTCACAGGTTCACAGTTCACTCCAGTCGGACAGCAGAAGGCATCTGCTGCAACATGTACCATCATCAATACGTTTACGGGTGTAGCAAATTATTTGAGTGCAAACGGAACGTTGCCATGTAACTTTATTACCAAATCACAGGCAACAGGACTTGGCTGGGTAGCGTCAAAAGGAAACTTGGCTGTAGTTGCTCCTGGCAAAAGCATCGGTGGGGATACATTTGGCAATCGGGAGGGGCTTCTGCCTTCGGCCAGCGGACGTACATGGCGCGAAGCGGATATTAACTATACTTCCGGCTTCCGTAATTCGGATCGAATTGTGTACTCCAATGATGGACTCATCTACAAAACGACAGATCACTATGCATCCTTTACACGTTTGAAATAGAGGAAGGAGCAGCCATGAATACCGTGATTCTGGATGGAGAAGACTTTGCTAGTAGCGTTGAACTTCATCAACAATTAAGGGTTAAGCTTAAACTGCCGGATTTTTATGGCGGTAATCTCGACGCTCTGTGGGATTGCCTGACGGGTACAATTGAACTTCCACTAGAGTTAAAATGGACCAACTACCAAATCAGCGAAGAACGACTGGGGAATGAAGCAGGCCGGGTACGTGATTTGATGTTGGAGGTACAGGCTGAACAGGCTGGATTTCAATTGCTTGTTGAGAAGTAGGTAGCAAATAAAGACAGTTCAAATACAATACGTCCAGCCGAGCAGACCACATGTGGTCTGTTTTTTTGTGTTATAGGAGGTTGTTCAAAAAGTCTTTGTGTTGATTACGAATCATCTGAAAGAAGAGCGAGATTTTACTTTTCTTCCTTGTCGTTAAAATTATTTTCACGGAGGTATTGATTTCTGCATGACTTACGTTAAAATAAAATTAACATGAAAAATATTTTAACGTTGAGGAGTGAAAAGGGATGAGCGATAACACAGCAGTTGGCAAGCAAGGTATGGGTGAGTTAATACGAATCAGACCGTACATGCAATTTATGCTTAGTAAAGTTGTATCCAGATTTGGTGATTCGATTGATTCGATTGCCTACAGTTGGATGGTTTACATTCTAACCGGTTCGAAAGTGTTGATGGGTACGTTGCTGGCGGTGAATTTTTTGCCCAATATCCTTCTGGGTCTGTTCGCCGGGGCTTTGGTTGATCGCATGTCTCCCAAAAAAGTGATTGTGATTACGAATACGGGTCGCGGGTTGTTGGTGGGTATTACAGCTTTGCTGTTTGGTTTGGGCCAACTTGAAGTCTGGCATCTGTTTGTCATCACGATTCTGAATTCTTTGCTGGAATGTTTCACTACGCCTGCGGAAGTGTCCAGTGTCCCCAGATTGCTTCCCACATCGATGCTGCTTTCGGGTAATGCCATGTCCTTTTCCGCAACCAGAGTGGCCGAACTCGCAGGACTTGCAGTGGCGGGTGCCCTTATTGCTACAATAGGGATTGCCTGGACGATCTTGATTGATGCGGGGTTGTTTGCGCTAAGTGCTTTAATGATGAGCCGAGTAGGCTACCCTGAAGTCTCAACATCTGCTAACAATGAAGATAAAACATGCCTTACTTTTAATTCTCTTTCATCCGACAAAAGTAGTATATTCTCCGAAATGGCGGAAGCTTTTCATTTTCTTCGTAAACATGCCTTACTTTTAATTGTCTCCATCCTGTTTGCTTTCGTTAATTTCTGCCTGATGCCGTTTAATGTTCTTCGTACACCCTATGTCATTGAAACGCTGCATGCTGGCGCTGGGGGATTAAGTCTGCTTAGTGGGCTGATGGTGGGAGGTATGTTGCTCAGTGGAGTATGGTTGACACAAAGGGGAGCGAATTATCGTAAAAGTGTGCTGGTCATCAGCGGTATTGTCATGTTGGGTCTCAGCTATGCGATGACGGCACTACCCGCTTACATGACTTCCTTCCAACTGCCGGTTGCAGCGGCCTTTTGTCTACTGATGGGTATGGGGATTCCGCTGGCTACAACACCGCTGGCCACCTATCTTATGGAAGTTACCCCTTCGGAGATGCTGGGTAGAGTGTATGCCCTTCAGAGTATGCTTGTCGTGAGTGTTGCACCCCTTGGGAGTCTGGCTTCGGGAGCACTTGCGGATTGGATGACCATGCCTGTTCTGTTTATTGTCTTCGGTATTATGCTTGCCATGTCAGCAGGTATGTTGTTATTTAGCAAAAGTTTTCGAAGTGCTCTGTGAAGATATTCAGAAGTGATCATTAGCCAATTTTCTGTATCAAGTCATTTCTCGCTCGTTTTGACCGAAGTCCTGACGCAACGTTATAATAGAGATATCGATGGACAACAGGTACCCCGGAAATGAGGATACAGGGATGGCGCACAAGGTTCTTTCAACAATTGAAGAAATTAAAATCTACTCCGATCCGTATCGGATACAGATCATGAATATGTTTAACAAGCAGGGCAGACCATCCACTGTCAAAGAGATCGCCGACCAGATGGGTGAGGTGCCAGCCAAAGTTCACTATCATGTGAAAAAGCTGGAGAAAATTGGTCTGCTGACCATCGTTTCTACACGTGAGATTAATGGGATTATCGCAAAATACTACGAACCATTCACCGGAGAGATCCATCTCCGTCACGAAGATGAAGACAAGGAAAACTCTCCATTGAAACAGGTGTTTCGGTCCGAGACGCTCAAATTATTAAATGAGATGTTCGAACAAAGTCGTCAGCGATTCATGCATCAGGCGGAAAACGAAGATCGGATGTTTCTCTCGGACATCACGCTGTATGCAACCCGTGAGGAAGTAGAGCAGCTGTATAAAAACATCATAAAACTCTGTGAACCCTATACTACAAAAGAGAATCGACAAGGGGAACATGAGGTCTTTCAGTTATTCTCTGCTCTCTCTAAACCTATAGTGAAAATACCTGCTTCTAAGACAGATGCAAAAGAGAAAAAGAAAGCTACGTCCAGTAAGGGTAAAGCAACTCCGAAAACGTCTCGATCTGTGTCTAAGCGGCAGGAATCTGCATCATCTGGTAGTGAGTCGGAAGAATAAATGGGTTTAGCGTTATCGCAGGAAGCAAGTAACGGCAAATGTGAGAGACTGCTATGGAGAAAACTAGAAAAAGCCGCCCAATGGCGGCTTTTTAATGCGTGATAAGGAAGGCTAATGGTGGAGCGGTCTATGGAATCAATCAATTTTGACGCTTAACGTTTCGGTTCATAACAAAGTTACATGTTCTCATCGTAGCCCTTCACATCACGTTTAGCTGCGGTTGCGGGGGAGTTGGATGTACCATATTCTTCGACCGCTTCCCAGGCATCTGCGTTGTCGAACTTGCCGGCCCGCTGCTGTCTTCCTTCTCCAGCACCACTCGGAGGCATGGTCATTACCTCTTCTTCAACGGGCCGATCGTTGCTGATCTCCCGATTAGGCGTGTCGTCAATACAGTAAGCCGTATAGGGGATAGCTTCAAGTCGTTCGAAGGGAATATCTTCGCCGCACGTTACACAGGTTCCATATGTACCTTGCTCCATACGTTCCAATGCGTCGTTCACTTGATTGAATTCGTCTGTTAATGTATCGTCAATCGCCAGATCACGGCTGCGTTCAAATGTTTCCGTACCGGCATCTGCCGGATGATTATCGTAGGAGGACAGCTCACCGGTTGAATCTTTCAGCGACTCGACTGGAGCACCGTCTTCCATGCTGGATTCAAAATGACGTTGCAAGTTTTCACGTTGCTCCAAAAGGGCGTTTTTCAGTATTTGATGTTGATCTTTAGTTAATGTACTCATAAGGACATGCTCCTTTCCCGTTGTGGGGTGTAGTGAGTCTTTACCCGAATTGGATGAAAAGCAATCATTTTCGTGAGGAATAGGGCTGTATCGTTTTATATCTGACGGATTATGTGTTATAAAAAATAGAGAGAGAAAATGCCGTATGTTATTCACAGGAAATGAAACACGGCTTGGCTTATAATGGAGGTTGTCAATATGGATGAACATATGAAACGAAGATTGGATAAACAAAGACAATTGTTCAAACAATTGGGTGTGCAGCTAGATGCGTTATCGATTCATGAAAAACAATTTAATTATAAACTTCGTGGTTATGATCCGGATGAGGTAGATGCTTATCTTGATCTGGTCATCAAAGATTACGAACGTTTCTATGCCAATATTGCAGATCTGATGGACAAATGGCAAGAACAGCAGTTAACGATCCGCGATCTCAAGTCGTCCGCGAAACCGGTGGAAGATCCAACCAAGATTGATCGCAAACAACTGGATGATATTGTGAAACAACTGGAATACAGTGTGCGACAGCTCAAGATCAGAGCACGTCCCGAAAAGGATCTGTTCTCTGAATAACGTCAGCATGTCCTGGATTATATTAAATAAAGGTGGTTAATCATGAGTACTCATTTTTCGGTCAGTGTGCATTGTTTGTTGTTATTGTCACTCAGCGCGCCTGAACGAATCACGTCTGCACATATTGCAGGTAGCGTGAATACCAACCCTGTCGTCGTTAGACGTATTCTGGGCGGGCTGAAAAAGGCAGGATTGGTGAACTCCTCTCCTGGAACAAGAGGTTTCTACTTAGCGAAGCCATCAAGTGAAATCACATTAGCCATGATCTATCAGGCTGCCAAGGACGAAGGTCCATTGTTCCCGATTCATGGCAATTGTAACCCGGATTGTGAGGTAGGCTTGCATATAGACGGCTTGCTGACTAATCTGTATCAGGTTGCCGAGGCGAAGGTGGAGCAGTTCTTTGCATCCATTACACTCGAAGATATGGAACGTTCCTGTACTCAGATGCAAGCTGTTCCATCACAGACAGAATAGATTGCAACAAGACTTAAAGTGCATGTTCAAAAAGGGTGGTTTTCAGTACCGAGAAGATGGGATGAAGTTAGAAATGGAGTAGCGGAGCGTAGGAAACTACGTGAGCAACTACAATGTTTCCTAAGGAAACAACCTTCGTAAGCATATGCTTATTTCGGCTGAATTCCATATTCGATGTTGCGATGCCGTTAGGCATCCTTCGTAATCAAAAGCGGACTTTTTGAACAACCTCTTAAAGGAAAGGTGGGTTGTTATATGAAAATTGTAGTCATCTCTGACACGCATTGTTCACGTAAATCACGGAAGTTACCGACTAGGCTCCTGGATGTATTGCCGAGTGCAGATCTCATTCTTCATGCCGGTGACTGGTCGGATTGGAGTGTATACCCATTGCTTAGTGAGTATGCACCAGTTGAAGGTGTAGCGGGTAATACGGACCCGTCCGAAATCGCTGAAAAACTGGGATATTCCCGTATTGTTGAAGTGGAAGGGCTTCGTCTGGGTCTTGTGCACGGTCATCTGGGATCAAAGGGTACGGAGCAGAATGCAATTCATACGTTTGCAGGCCAGCATCTGGATGCTGTGATCTACGGACACTCACATATCCCGGTGATGCATACCGTGGACAACACACTGGTATTTAATCCGGGGTCGCCTACGGATCGGCGTTTTCAGAAACAATACTCATTTGGCATCATGACAATAGAACAGGGGAAAATACAGGCTGAACACGTTTTCTTTGATCGGGATTAGAGAGATATGCGCTGGTTGCAAGTTGGACGAGTGCAAGAACCAGAACCAGCTACTGAAGTGGCGACTTGATAACGGACAGGGAACCTTTTCCTTAAATTTCATCTTATATATATGATTATTGTACAAGGCATCTTTGAGCAGATTTCAAATCTGTTCCAGGGATGTCTTTTTTGATTTCTGATCACATCATTCTCTTGAGAAGTTATCTCTGAATGGGGAATGTGCTCTGTTCGTTATCTGTCATTCATCTGTTGGCGTTTTCCCCTATGGTGACGTTCAGTGGAGTGATACAATGCCTTTACGACATGAAATGAATACGTTTACATAAGGAGATGGATCATGATGAAACTGTCTGTATTCACCGTGGCTACCCCTGATCTGAATGCAGAAGAATTGGCATCGGCTGCGGCAGCAGCGGGGATTGATGGAATTGAGTGGAGATTCCGTGGAATTCCTGAAGATGCAATGTCTGAAGAGCCGTCTTACTGGAGAAATAATCGATGCTCGGTAGATCCGAGCCGCTGGGAAGAACAGGTTCCTGTTTTTCGTGAAGCAGCGTTAGGGCAAGGTAGAAAATCCATCGCACTTGTACCTTATCTGAACTGTGGAGATCTTTCTGCCACCGAACAGGCGTTTCAGGCTGCGGCTGGGTTAGGAGCTTCAATGATGCGTGTAGGTGTTCCTGGATATGATCGCAAGACCAGTTATCCTGAGTTGTATCGTAAAGCCGTTGATTACCTGAGTGAAGTACAAGATCTGGCCAAACAGTACAACATCAAGGCGATTGTAGAGACACATCACCAGACGATTGCACCGACGGCATCGCTGGCCTATCGGCTTGTGCAATCGCTCGACCCGCAGCATGTTGGTGTATTGTACGATCCAGGCAATATGGTGCATGAAGGATATGAGAATCATCGGATGGGACTTGAGTTGCTGGGGCCTTATCTGGCTCATGTACATGTAAAAAATGCCGGGTGGTTTGAACCAGAAGGGAAAGATTCACAAAAGGCTAATGTGACTGAGAAGAGTAGCGGAGTGGCTCTGAATACAGCCTGGAAATGTCACTGGACGCCGCTGACTGAAGGCATGGTCGATTGGGTACAGATGGTGCGGGATCTTCGTGCCGTTGGGTATGACGGATACTACGGAATTGAGGACTTTAGTGGTGCCTTGGAATCCAAGGCGATGTTACAGCATTTTGCAGACGTTTTCGCCGAAATTGAGCGTCGTGTGGACGAGGAGGAGCAGTCATGAGTATCGTACGAGTAGCGGTTATTGGTATAGGAAACATGGGAGCAGCACATGCCAGAACGTTGGTGGCTGGAGAAGTACCCGGTGCAGAGCTGGTCGCCGTATGTGATGTAAGAAGAGAGATGGAGAGCTGGGTATCCAGTCACCTTCCGGCAACGGTCACCTATTGGCAGGATGCAGAGCAGATGATGGCTTCGGGTACGATTGATGCAGTCATTATTGCAACGCCGCATTATGATCATCCGGAACAGGCCATTCAGGCTTTCCAGCATGGCTTGCATGTCATGATCGAGAAGCCGGCCGGTGTATATACGAAACAGGTACGCAAGATGAATGAAGCGGCCGCAGCCAGCGGTAAAGTCTTTTCCATGATGTATAACCAGCGGACCAACCCACTCTACATTAAACTAAGAGACTTGATTGCGTCGGGGGAACTGGGAGAGGTACGTCGTACCAACTGGATTATTACGAACTGGTACCGATCCCAGAGTTACTATGATTCCGGCGGCTGGCGGGCAACTTGGGCAGGGGAAGGTGGCGGTGTACTGATTAACCAGGACCCGCATCAACTGGATCTGTGGCAGTGGACCATTGGTATGATGCCGGTACGAATGCGTGCTTTCTGTTCGTTTGGCAAGTATCGGAATATTGAAGTAGAAGATGATGTAACAGCTTATGTAGAGTATGAAAATGGAGCAACAGGTGTCTTTGTAACGACTACTGGTGAAGCACCAGGTACGAACCGATTTGAGGTCAACGGAGACCGAGGTAAAATCGTAATCGAAGATGGAAAACTTACGTTCTGGCGACTTCGCGAATCAGAGCCTGAATTCAATCAGCGGTTTACCGGAGGTTTTGGACAGCCAGAATGCTGGAAATGCGAAATTCCGATTACAGGTGTGGAAACGGGGCACCCGGGTCTGATTCGCAACTGGGTTGATGCGATTCGTACAGGCGCACCACTCATTGCTCCCGGTGAGGATGGTATACACGGATTGACGTTATCGAACGCTATGTTGCTGTCCACCTGGACGGATAACTGGGTGGATCTGCCGATCGATGAGGATCTGTTCTATGAGCATCTGCAGGAACGCATTGCTGGATCAACGACGAAGAAAGACAAGGCATTCAGTGGCAGTCAACCTGCTGATTTGAGTCAGACGTTTAAATGAAGACGATTTGTTATGTAAGACGAGTTCATTGTAATCAACATTTTATAAAAAGGATGGGATGACATGGCTAAAGACGGGATGTTTTATGCACCAAAAAGTGTTACAAAAGAGGTCGTATGTGGTCCGGGTGAGTTCACGATTGCTGCTGTTGCGCTGGATCACGGACACATCTACGGCATGGTTGGGGCATTGTTGGAGGCTGGAGCTACTCTCAAGTGGGTGTATGATCCGGACCCGGCGAAGGTAGAGGCATTTCGGAAGCAGTTCCCACAGGCTCAAGTCGCTGGATCTGAAGCAGAGGTGCTTGCAGATGATGAGGTGTTATTGGTGGCAAGTGCAGCGATCCCTTCAGATCGTGCGCCGCTTGGTATGAGAGTTTTGGCCGCAGGCAAGGATTATTTTACAGACAAAGCCCCGTTTACCACGCTGGAGCAATTAAAGTTTGCACGAGAAGAAGTGAAGCGAACGGGCAAGAAGTACATGGTGTATTACAGTGAACGACTGCATGTAGAAAGTGCGATCTATGCGGGGCAACTCATTGAACAAGGGGCAATCGGCAAAGTAGTGCAAGTTATGGGTACAGGCCCGCATCGCCTGAATGCTGGAGGAAGACCCGACTGGTTCTTCAAGCATGAGCAGTATGGCGGTATTCTCTGTGATATCGGGAGTCACCAGATCGAACAATTCCTGACGTTTGCATCATGTACAGACGCTGAGGTAGGGTTCAGTCGTGTGCATAACTTCAATCACCCACAGTTCCCGGAACTGGAAGACTTCGGCGAAGCTTCTCTGATCGGGGACAACGGAGCGTCCGGTTACTTCCGAGTGGATTGGTTCACACCCGATGGTCTGGGCACATGGGGCGATGGGCGTACAGTTATTCTGGGAACGGACGGTTATATTGAGCTGCGGAAGTATATCGACATCGCAAGGGAACCTCAGGGGGATCAGGTGTACCTGGTCAATCATGAAGGGGAGTACCGTTACAATGTAAAAGGCAAGGTCGGCTACCCGTTCTTCGGTCAGCTCATCCGCGATTGCCTGGACCGGACCGAGACAGCCATGACACAAGAACATGCATTCAAAGCGGCAGAACTCTGTCTGATTGCACAGCACAAAGCCATGAGCGAGCGCGTGGTGTGGAGTAGCGGAGCCAAGTAAATGTTTTAGGTGAAGGAGAGCAAAGGTTGATCACTAAAGGTTATTAGTAAAGTTGAGCAAAGAAAGAGCAGCCCAAATGTAAAACTGCATCCAACAGGTTAGTCTTTTCTAACAAATGGGGCAGTTCGCACTGGGGCTGCTTTTTTTGAGTATGTTCGTGACTTCGCATATGGATTAATTTGGGTTATATTATATGTAGTTCGGATATTGTTTGAAAAGAGAAGTGTTTACGAAGTTCGTAGATATGATGTTATAGGAAATCCATGCGAAGTTAATTCAGGAGGGACTAAAGAAGATGAACAAGAAACTATTAGAGCAGTTTGAACATTTCAATAAATTTGTAAAATCAATTGATGATGTGACTTGGCAAAAGTCGATTGCTCCTGGAAAGTGGACGGTGAAGGAAGTCGTGACCCATCTATGGAATTGGGATACATATACTTTAAATACAATGCTCCCACACATAAAAGACCAAGTGAAACTCCCAGGATTCGTCGATCATGATACCCATAACTTAAAAGCAATAGAGAAGGCTAAAGAATTTACAGACAGAGAAAGTATGATTAAAACCTTTATTGAAACTCGAACCCATTTAGTCAACCAATTCCGTGAGGTAGATCATTCAGAAATTCACTTTTTTATAGGCAATGATAAACGACCTTATACCTATGAAAGATATCTAAAAATATTCGTACACCATGATGAACATCATAAGAAACAAATCGAAAACCTATTAGCGTGATTCAGAGAAGACATGGACATCCTATAACATCATATTCACGCTGCGGACATTCGTCCTGGGTCCGGCATACGCCGGACACTCGACATGCGTCGAGTCGTGAATACAGGAACGTTATATGTAATAGGCCTAGAGCATTCAATAACAAGCAAGGGGAGATCCAATGAAGAATTGGATAGAAATAAATGAAAATGAAGAAAATGAAATATGGGATAAGATATATAATGATTTGAAATTTAAGCCCAGTGTTCATCCTAATGATTGGCCTAGCTTACAGATAAGTGCTCCATATATAAAATATGATGTTAGTGATATATATAAGGATAATAAGTACGAAGAATTATATAAGGACTTAGAAGAAAAAATGGAAAATATCTTTGTTGAATGTACTAAAGAGAATGAGTACGTTTTAGCGCTTGATTGGCAGCATCGGTGTTACTATTTTAATCCAAGAATAGAGAGCATAAGAGATGAATTTGGAGAATGGCCAGTGCCTATTTTTCCGAATGGTGATTATTATTTCTTTATACAGAAAGAATTCAGATGGGGATTTTTGGGTCATCCCTGGGAGAAATCGATAAGTATATTTGGAGAAGAACTAATTCAAAGTATTGAACAAAAGAAACCGAAATTATTAAAAAAAATTGTTGATAAAAACTTTTGATTGTGAGTGTTGCTTCGAAGCGACCTACTACATATATCATCATATCCACGCTTCGGAGCCTTAAGTCGGTGGGACGTCGTGGATACAGGAACGTTATAGGAAATCAGCAGGAATAGAATAAATCTTAAATCACAAGATCCTACCATTGAGAGGGAGTTCTGAATGACTTTAATAGCAACAGCATATGCACATGAATGTATAGTTATGGGAACTGATACCTTGCTCCAGCGGACGGAAAACTATCAGACAAATAAAATAATCGGTTATGGCTCAATACAGAAGTTGTTTTTTATTCGAAAAACCGGAACAGGGATTTCTGTGAGAGGGAGAGCTTCATGGGGAGAAAAGACAATTAAACAAATTTTACAAAATTTCACCCACACAGTGGAATCTAGCATGCGACAGTGTGATGTAGCTGACGCTCTTCAATTATATATAAAGTCAAATTTCCCACAGCTCGAAACGTCCTACCATAAAGCGGGATATCAAGATACTGAGCCATTTATATATGATCTAGATTTTGATAGTGGACTCAATCTAGTAAGGGAGAACGTGGATCGTAAAGGCTTTTTAAGATATAGTGTGCTAGCTAGAATTGATGATACGGAAGTTCGTAATCAAGTGTTACCATTGCCCGATTTTAGTAAGATGCAAGAAAACCAAGTTTTTGACTTCATGGAAACACTTTTTAAGCTAAAAATTCAAGCGGAGAACTTAAAACCAACACCATCTGTTGGATATCCAATAGATTATCTATTCCTTTCCCACGATCAAAGCAAGTTTGTGTCAAACAAGATTGCCAGTGATTTCTTATTGGATTGAATGTCGTATTATTGTGTGATTCAAAGAAGTCGATGACATCCTATAACATAATATTCAAGCTGCGGCTCCTGTCGGAGCCTTGGTCTGCTGGATGCATTTCGAGGAGGGATTTCAGCAGACAACCCCGTTGGGGTTCATGAATACAAAAACGTTATCAGAAAGTTATAAAATACAAAAGAAATAGGTGAAATTAATGAATGTGGGAAGAAATGTTGTCGTATTGAATGATAAATCTAGAAAAGATCCCTTTTCTAACGATGAGGAGCGAGCAATTATAACTAGTATTTATTATCCTACTGATGATAAAAATACTCAGATTAATGTTAGTAATTATATGGACTTATTTGATCCATCTAAAGACAAGGCAATTAACATACTAAAAGACTTGGGAGTAGACATTGAATATTTGAATACCATAGAAACACATATATATAACAATTATAATCCGAAATATTCCAATGCAAAATCTGATGTTATTTTATATTCTCCTGGATTTGGAGTTTCTAGGGATATGTATACCTATCATATTAAATATTTGGTGGATTGTGGATATATAGTAGTATCCATTGGTGCGACATACGAATCTGTTTTTTCAATCTTTCCTGATGGGCGTGTTGTTAATCAAACTGCTCAATTAACTAATATCAAAAGTACAGATTTTATATTGTGGAGGGAATTGTTAGATACAAGAGTAGAAGATATCTTGTATGTTATTAATCATCTTGATTTACTATTTTCTCAATCATTGCTCGAAGGATTTAGTTATAGAAGCATAGGAATAGTGGGTCATTCTTTGGGAGGCGCTGCTGCATTTGAGGTGGCTAAAAGAGACAATAGAATTCGAGCAGGAGTAATGTTTGATGCTAGTTTCCATCTTTTGGACTTAGAAAAAAACGAAAAAATAGATACTCCGTTTTTAATTATGAGACAAGAAAAGTGTACTTACGATGAATTACTTACTGAGTTATCTGAAGGGATAATCAATCCTTTTATTAGTGGATTTGAAAAGCTCTATAAACAATTAAATGGTTATAAAGCTGCTGTAAAAGTCCAAGGAGCTCACCACATGACATTTAGTGATGTTCCAATACATTTTAAAGATATTGAAGCAATAAATAAACATGAAATTATTAGTGATTATTCAACTGCTTTCTTAAGTGAATTTATTCAAGGAAAATCATATTCTTTACAGAATTCATTTAATCATAAACGATCGGCTGATATCGTTGAGATTAATATTAAGGGGCAAACAGTTAGTGTGTAGTTCAAGTAGTCGTCACCATCTGATAACACAGTATTCATGCAGCGGCTACGCCTTGGTCAATGGTGATGCTTCTGGCAGAGTAGTAGATTCATGTGACAACTTCCTGCGGAAGTTCGTGAATACCTGAACGTTATCGGAAATGACCTGAAAAGGAGAATAGAAAAATGAAGAACCTTGATATCAATTTGTGGAGAAGTACATTGTTGAATCATTTTAAGTATAATCTTGAGAAGTTTGCAACAACAACTGAAAATAAAGATGTGTACTGCTTGATTTTGGACTGTCATGCTACATATGGGAATGTTAATTTGAAGTGGAATACCTTAGATTCGTTTAAAAAACATGTTAATAAGCACTATAGTTCTTATACTTCAGACAAGCTACTCGGCTTTAGGGGGCTAGAATACAATGTTGGGGATTTTTCATACGAAGACACAAAACAACCAGAATTAATAAATGAATTCGAACAATTATATGAAGAAAAACTTTCGGAGTTTTTCGATGATGAAGATGAAGAATCATTGAATGAGCTGACACAAAAGTTTATTAATGCTTTAGTGGAAATAATCTTTGAACTTAGACCTACTTTTTCTAAACTAAATAAAACGGGTCACTTTATTTCATTTATTGTAGAGCATGACTCTGAATATTATGAATACATAAAAAAGACGGTAACAATAGAAGACTATTATAAAGCATTTCCTGAGGTTAAAGAGTATGAACAATATTTAAGCATAATTTCTTCAACGTCTAAAGAAGAGCAAGTCACACATTGGTCTAATTTGTTATATGAATTTATTATTGGCAATGAAACAGAAGGTACAAGATCACTTAAACAAATGTACCGCCATAAGTACGATGTTGAGGAAGAAATAATTAAATTAGGTGTGATTGCATCAAGGGAAGTTGTCACACTCTTCGAGGTGTTTTCAGGTTACACTCCATCAATTGATGGCCAAATTATTCAAAGCGATAGTCACACGCGATGGATGTTTTTAAGTATTTTAATAGATATTAATAATGCTAATGAGGAGACAATTAATCGATTAAAGCAAATTTTAATAAGAAAATATGAAGTTGATAATGAAGTGCAAGAATGTATAAATATAGCAAGAACACTTCATACTCTTGATTCTGTACGATTCCCAGAAGAAATGCATGATGAAGGAAGACTTAGCTTATTAAACTACGAAGAATACAAGAACAATTAGTAGGTATATCTAAGAAGTTAGTCACTTCCGATAACATCATATCCACTCTCCTTCTGGCGGCTCCTCGGTCCGCCAGAAGGAGAGTGGCAGGGAAGTGAATTCAGGCGGACACATCCGCACCGACTAACCGCATTGCGGCCGCTCCCGTTGGTCGCTTAAGTTGGTGGCACGTCGTGGATACAGGAACGTAATCGGAAATAACATGAATATATAAAATTAGAGCGGAGAACATCAAATGAAATTTGAAATAATTCAAGCAAACAAAGAATGTAAGGAAGTTTTGGCGAATTTGATGCAGTTTTATATTTATGACTTTTCAGAATTTATAAAATGCGATGTAGAAGAAAATGGGCTATACGGAGCGTATCCATTAGAAGATTACTGGATAGAAAAGAATCATAGATTTCCGTATTTAATTAAACAAAATGATAAGCATGTGGGTTTTGTATTGGTAAGGTTAATTGAAACGGCTGAACGTGATTACTATTCAATTGCTGAGTTTTTTATATTAAAGAAATATAGACGAGAAGGGATTGGCAAAGCTGTAGCTGCTCGTATTTTTGATTTATATAAAGGACAATGGGAAGTCTATCAGATCGAAGGAAACAAATCGGCTCAGATATTTTGGAATAAAACCATTGATGAATATACAAAAGGGCAATTTAAAGAACGGATAGAGAATGGAAGAAGAATACAGGATTTTATTAGTTGATTCAAGGGGTCATGTTACATCCGATAATATTGCATTCCCACATCGGTCGCTACGCTCCCTTGGTCACCAAGAAGAGTTTTCGTAGAAGCTGAATCAGGTGACACATCCAATCGGCTACAGGAACGTTAAGCGCAACTTCTGGAAGAGCGCATTTAAGACGGTTCAAAGTCGAGGAATTACTAAGATCGACGAAGTGATTCGAACAAGAGGTGTGATTACCGAGGAGCAAACCTATAAAGCAAACACTTTACAGGTTTTAGGCCTATTAAACGTTAACGTGGACTCGAAGATTTATCGTGGAGGGAATATATGAAATTTGGAAATAATTCTCAAGAGAATCGTGAAATAAAGATCTCAAAAGATTCAAAGACATTTTTAGAACTAAGAGAAATCGTTAACAGATTTGATCCAGTGAATCTAGTTGAAGGTGGTGCTCCTGATGACGAACATGATCGTTTAACTACGGAAATATTAATGTTGCTTTCTCAAGAGTCGATGGATGAGATTCGGGATCTTTTAATCAATTGTGAGATATGGTATGGATATGATCCCAACGATATTAAAGAAGAGTACAAAGAACGATTTAACAGCAAGATTGATAGAACGCATAAAGAGATCTTAAATTGGCATACCAAGAATAAGAACCAAGAAAATTAGATTTATGTCAGTACAGGATCAATGAAGTCAACTCAGGAAGACAGAAGCAACGCTTAACATAATATTTAAGCATCGGCTCCATTGGAGCCTTGGTCTGTGAAAAGGATTTCAGGGGGCATTTCAGCAGACAACCCTTTGGGGTTCATGAATACAGGAACGTTATGTGACATACCACAAATCATTTCTTTAAGAGGGTGAAACCATGCAACAAATCGATCTAACCAAAACCCTTGAAGAGCTTGAAAACGACTATTGGGACGAACCGAATTTTGCTTCCTCATTAGTAATACAAGTACATCAATTAAGGAAAAAACCTCTTTGCGAATTAAATAATGAAGACTTAAGACTTTTGATCGGGCAACAAATGAATCTAGATTATCTTTTGCGAATAGCCTTAGAAAAATTAATACAGAACCCATTCGGATCAGGAGATTTATATATTGGAGATTTATTTTGTTCGGTACTCAAAGTAGAGAAAGAATATTGGAACGAACATCAAGAATTAAAGAACGAATTGAATGAAGTGATTAGAACCTATGAAGAAGTGAGAAGGACATTAGACGAGCAGATAAATAAATACAGGAGCAATTTGTAAGTCGATTCCACATAACATAATATTCACGCTGCGGGCATACGCCCTTGGTCCGGCATTCGCCAGACAGCCAGCATACGCTAGGTCGTTAATACAGGAACGTTATACGACAATACTGAAGAATAGGTTGAGAGTTTAATCAAAGGAGACGGGATGATGATGAGTATTAAAGCAATATTTCTGGACTTTTATGGAACCTTGGTTCATGAGGATGACGATATCATCCCATTGATCTGTAAGGAAATACAAGAAAATAGTATGGAAGAATGCGAAGTAAGTGATATAGGTAGATACTGGTGGAAGATATTTTCGAGTATGTTTAAAAACAGCTATGGTGAGACATTTAAATCCCAGCGCGAACTCGGAATCCTATCATTATCTGAGACGATTTCTAAATATAGATCAAACTGTGATGTAAATGAGATCATCCAGAAGCAATTCGATCATTGGAGTGAGCCTAAAATATTTAGTGATACAATTCCATTTCTAGAAACTCTTCAAGGATATGAAGTCTACATATTATCGAATATTGACACAGCCGATGTAAAAGCCGCAATAGCTTATCATGGGATAAAGGTAAATGAAATAATTACAAGTGAAGACGTTAAATCATATAAACCAAGACCAGAATTATTTATTGAAGCCTTAGAAAGACACAATCTGTCTCCTAAAGAGGTGTTACATATCGGGGATTCTTTAATGAGCGATGTCGGTGGAGCAGGTATTTTAGGAATAGCGACAGTCTGGTTAAATCGGTTAAATAAGATTAAAACAGATATTGCAGAACCCAACTTTATATGTAGAGATCTAAAAGAAGTAAGAGATATTATTAGTGGAATCGAAGAAGGAAGTATCGTCGTATAACAACGCATTTCTACCGTGGGCATTCGTCCTTGATCGCTTAGAAGAATTTCAAAGAAGCGGTATCAGGCGATACATGCAACAGGCTAAGTCCATCGACCCGTTCCTTCGGTCATTTAAGCCGCTTGAACGTCAGGAATGCACCAACGTTTTCCGAAAGGCAAGCGAGAAGGGGAGTTCATCGGCAACGATGGCAAAACTCAATACGAATGAGTATGTGTCGTTAGACGTAATCGATAAATTATGTACGGCATTGGGATACCAGCCTGGAGATTTATTGGAGCATATAGCAGATCAATGATGGGATGAAAATATCTGCTGATTATTTGAAGATGAGATCCGTCGCTTAACATAATATTCAAGCAGCGACTCTTCATGGAGTCTTGGTCTGTTGGAGGGATTTCGTGGAAGCAGATTCAGCAGACACACCCAGCATTCACTTAGTCGTGAATACAGGAGCGTTATCTGAAAGAGCTTGAAACATAATTAATGAGGGTGAATTCGATGGAGTTGTACAACACAAAGAATGAACTAGATCGCATTGATTTTCATGATTGCATAGTTGAATCAATTTACTTAGAAGAGAATAAGATTACTTTCAATATAGAATCAGTTAATGTATTGGTTGGTCATATGTTAAATCCATATGATGTTGCTAAAAACACTGACCAATGCACTTTAGAATTTATCAATGTTGAGAGATATGAGTCAGGGTATTTTGAACGGGAGAAGGATACAAGGATAGATATTGAATTAATTCATAATAATGATTTTGAAATACTTAAATCTGATATCCTTGCAGAAGAGGGTATGAACCTATATAAGCTATTTGGAATGGCGTCAAACTTTAATAATGAATTTTCTGAAATAATTATAAGAGCTGAATATACAAACATTAGTGGAATAAGTACGTTTCTAATGCTTGGTTTGTCAATTGGCCAAAGACTAAATAGCTTTTTATATCGCAGATTCGAACAAAATTCCCCTTAGATAACAACGTATTCACGCGGGAAGCCCATGGCGGCCCTTAAGCCAGTAAGGGTTCGTGAATACAAGAGAGTTATATGAAATCAGCAAACATATACAACGTATTTATTTGGGTGCATATAATTTTGTCAGGAAGTGATTGAGTGAATAAAGAAATTCTACTTGAATGGGATAACCAGTATAATGCGATGAAACGCACGAAAGAAAATTACTGGAAAACCTATAGGAAGTGGCGTGACGAGAACAAAAGCGATTATCATGATACTTTTATGGGAAAGTTATATGATGAATTTATAAGTCTTGAAGAGCGTGCCATATACCTAAAATATAGTTTTAATACAACAGAAGCAGTGGTATTTTGCTCAATTAATATCTTTTACATAGAAGAGCAAATAGGCACTTATGATATAGAGTTCTTTTTGAACGGTGAGATCGCTGATGATTACCTGGATTTTGGAGACGTATTACTTAAAGATCGGATGATTAAAGTAAAGCATAATTTGAAGACTGCAAGAAGCGCTTTAAAACTGGGATTTGAAGTATCAGACATTTTGAAAATCTCAGAAATCCCACTCAATTATATAGAAATATTAAAAGAAAAATATAGTTGATATAAAGGGAATGGTATAAGAGAAATAAGTGATTCGAAGAAGCAGATGACATCCTATAACATTATATTCACACTGCGGACATTCGTCCTTGGCCCGGCATTCGCCGAACACCCGACATACGTCGGGTCGTGAATACAGGAACGTTATACGCAACCCCTTAAGAATGTTAAACCATGCAACCAATTAATAACAAATAATAAATATAGGTGAAAGAATACATTTACAACGTAGCAGTTGAAAACCAGGATGAACGGAATATTAGAAGGTGTACCATATAACAATAAATTTCCACATCGTTAGTTATGCTCCTTGGTCATCAAGAGGAATACCAGCGAAGCGGATTCATAATAAAGTGCAAACTAAAGAATATTTCTATTATGCGAAAGAGAGGATCAAATGAATTATCATTTTGGTTTTTCATGGAAGGGTCTGATAATCTTTTTATTGCCAATGATACCAAATATATTTTATTTTTTAATTCCTGCGTCAGATATATCAGGAAACAATGCAAATAGCCATTTGATTTTAGATGTTTTGGAGCACGGAAGTCAGGCGATATTTTTCTTTCTTCTGATATTTGTTGTAAGAAAACAAGCATCTGAAATGCGATGTCCGTATATAATTGGTATGGCAATAATGTTGATTTTTTATTATGGGCTATGGATATTGTATTTTACAGGCAACGCAAACTCGATTATTTTTTTGGGGATGGCCTTTCTCCCGGTAGTATATTTTATATTAGCTGAGATTTGACTTCAAAATTATCTGGCTATTATACCAACAGTACTTTTTGGTATTGTGCATGTCATTAATACATATTTGTCTATTGCGAATTAAAGGGAGGACAACAATCCTCTTAAATTTTGATTGTGCGTTCAGCATCCATTCTATATCAAGGATTAAGTCCCGAATGGTGAGGTTAGAAGTAAACCATAGCTTAAGGCAGGGGTGTCCAACGTGAGCAGGAATCTGAATGAAGCCATCGGCAAATCTCCGGTCCGAGGAACACGAGCTTCTTATAAGGCTAGCGTTCATTGGATGAAGTTACTACACAAACCAAAGTTGATACTGCTGAAGGCGTACGAGAGTAAATGAGGGGATCTTTCCTTTCCTATGCGGAAACGGATTTGATAGGAGCAAAAGATAGAACCAAAAGATAAAACACGTAAAGACATATAAGGATGTGGAATCGAAGAAGAAGGGGTAGCGTATAACAATGTATTTTTGCTTCGTCGCTGACGCTCCTCGGTCTTCAAGAGGGATTTCGGAGAAGTGGAATCAGGAGACATATAAGTGGCAAAGCCACCCGGAGCTCCGGTCCTTAAGCCGTTTGGACGTCAGAAATGCGCAACATTATAGGAAATCAGCCAGAATTCAAGAAAGTAAAACATTTATTATCGAAGGAGCTTGTATATATGATCTCTACCTACGTTCAACGCATTCAAGAAGTTTACCCAGATTTACATATTCAAGATGTTAAACAAAATGAGATCGGTCAGAATAATGACGTATTTATTATTAATCACTCTCTCGTCTTTAGGTTTCCTAAGTATAAGCAAGGATTAGAAAAATTAAAGAGAGAAACAGAGTTATTAGAAACTATTAGAAAGACTGTAACAATGCAGATTCCCTATCCAGCCTATAAATCATTTGATGAGCTGGAGGTGGGTAAGACTTTCATGGGCTATAAGCTGATTGAAGGTGCTCCTTTTTGGAAGGAAGAATTAATAACTATCAAAAGCCAAAACCTTATAGATGCAATTGCCTCACAACTTGTTACTTTTCTTATTGAACTCCATTCTATGGACATACCGAAAGCGGTAGTTTCTCAGAAACAACATGAAAGTGTATATAGAATTATAGAAGATCTGTTTATTAGAATAAAAGAGAAACTCTTTCCATTTATGCGATTAGATGCACAAGAAAAAGTAGTAGATAACTTTAATATATTTTTAAATAATACCCATAATCAGAATTTAAAGAAAACCTTTATTCATGGAGACTTCGGAGCAGGCAATATCATATGGAATCGAAAAGATAAAAGAATTGCAGGAGTTATTGACTTCGGAGGCTCAGGACTTGGGGACCCGGCATATGATTTAGCGGGATTTCTTTCCAGCTACGGAGAAGAGTTTTTTGAAACATGCACTAATCTATACCCGAACGGAAGACAAATTTCAGAAAGAGTCCATTTTTATAGAAGCACCTTTGCTTTACAGGAAGCTCTACATGGAATAGATCATAATGACTCGGAGGCTTTTGAAGATGGAATTAAAGAATTTAGATAGAACCACTAATTAATTATTCGTGTTGGTGAATAAATTAGTAAAAGTGATTGATATTTAGTGTTCCAAAGAAGAGTCGACATCATACAACATTGTAATCACACATCGCGGACTTACGGCCGCTTGGTCAGCCCGAGGCATTTCGAGGAAGTTGATTCACTCGGACAACCCTACGAGGCTAAGTGGCGTAGCCACCCGGCGACTTTGTCGCCTTAAGCCTCTCGGGTTCGTGAATACCTGAACGTTATGTGAAATCTGTTTAGAGCTTAAAACCCACAATATTAACAATAAAATAGAGGTGTTTACATGGAGATGATCTATAAAGATTATTTAATTTCTGATGATAAATCTAAGCTTGACAAGCAAGTGATTTTAGATTTTTTAGTCCAAAGCTATTGGGCTAATAGGAGACCACAAGAACGTATATTAAGATCTATAGAAAATTCACATTGTTTTGGAGTTTATCATAATGACAAGCAAATTGCTTTTGCAAGAGTAGTTACAGATAATGCTACTGTCTATTATCTCTGTGATGTATTTGTATTGAAAGAATATCAAGGTCAGGGGATTGGAAAGAAATTGGTAGAACAAATTGTAAATTCTGATGAATATGAATGGATGAGTGGAATTCTTGGGACATTAGATGCACATAGTTTATATGAACAATATGGATTTGAAAGAGACTTAGAACGATCAATGAGAAGAATACCTCAGGGAAGAAAGACAATGTGAGCAATTCAAGAAGACACAGACTTCATATAACATTATATCCACGCTTCGGGCCTAAAAGCCCTCGGTCTGCTAGAAGCGATTGGCAGGGAAGCAGAATCAGCGGACACATCCGCACCGACTAACCGCATTGCGGCCGGCACCTGGCGGAGCCTTAAGTCGGTATTACGTCGTGGATACAGGAACGTTAGGCGTAATGCTAGCATAAGTTTGTATGGAGGGACAAAATGCCTGAAAGACTTTATAAACCAATATGCAAAGACCTCATTGAGCATGAGAAAAAGTGCCATTTTTGCGCAAAGAATATGACTTCTCTCAAAGCATATAAATTGAAGCATAAGGAAACCGGTGAAATTGTATGTGCAGGTCCATCTTGTACAGAAAAAAACATTGATCAAGGAATTAAGCTTTCAGCAATTCCTGATTTGACAAAATACACACAACCACTGGGCGGAAATGGCGGCGGCGGCGGTAATTCAGAAAAGCCAATTATTAGAGCTGAGGAAGATAAAAGAAAAGCGATTGAGTATCTTGAACTAAGAGAAAAGAAATTTGAGAAGTATCATTCCGTTTCATATAGCGTTTTAAAAAACTACTATAATAAAAGCCAAAATGAAGAACTTAATGAAAGTGAAATACGGCACATATTGAACATTGAAAACAAGACTGATGGAAGATATAAACTTGCCAATCTGCAAAGATGTTACAATTACTTATTTTGGATAGATGTTGCGCTTGATAAGCTTGGAGAACACAACAATTTTTTAAAAAGCATAAAAACGTATATTATAAGAAACTTTAAGATAACCCCGAAACAAAAAGATGCAGTGAATAACTGGCTGAAAAATATTAAGGGCGTTCCACAGATAAAATAAGAGTTTTCCAGCACTACACCTAACAAAGCACTCCCAAAATGAGCTGTTGTCACGCCCCTTGCGAAAATTGGCAAGGGATCGCGCCAATCTTCTGTCGCACTCTCATCCTCTCGGGTTTGTGAACACAAGAACGTTATATGCAATCCCGGAGATCTAGTTCCAATTGAGGATGAATGTATTAGGAGGGAAGAATGATGAATCATGGTATGGCATCATGGCAAGAACTGAAAATAGATTATGAAATTAATCAAATATCTCCCAATATATCAACTAGATTAGAAGATATTGAACGTATCCCTGCGGGGCTTGGAATAAAAATACTCACTATCCTTATTGAATGGGCTTGCCAGCCACAAAATACCCACCCAATTGAAATAGCGAGGAAAAAGATTAAAAAAATTCCTTCTGATTGGCTAATAGAACATCTTCCTAATGTAGCTAAAACAGCAATTTGTCTTGACGATGAATGGGGAGTATCGTGGATTGTTAGAGCTACTTTCAGAGGCAATTCCAAAATTACTAGATTGGGGAATTGTATTGGGAATTAATTCTAAAAATGAAGGAATTAAAGAGGCAGCAAATGACTATAAAGAAAAATAACAGTTTTGTAGAGTGCAATGAAATGAGAATGTAGATGTGGATCGAAGAAGTCTGTAAAGCATATAACATCATATCCACGCATCGGACCTGAAGGTCCGATGTTCACGAGAAGTGATTGGCAGGGAAGCAGATTCAGCGAACACTTCCTCACCGACTAACTGCATCGCGGCCGTCTCTTGACGGAGCCTTAATTCGGTGGGCGTCGTGAATACAGAACGTTATATGAAATCAGCGTAAAACAATATAACAATTCATTATTTTATTTTTGAATAGGGGAGAAACCATGCTGGAGGCAGTCATTTTCGATATGGATGGAACACTATTTCAAACAAACAAAATCTTAGAATTATCGTTAGAAGAAACATTTTCTATCTTAAGGTCTCTAAATGAATGGTCGAGTGAAGCTCCAACCCAAAAATATCGTGAAATAATGGGAGTTCCTCTACCAGTAGTTTGGGAAACATTATTACCGAATCATTCAACTGAAATCAGACGAATTGTGGACGAGATCTTCCTAGAGAAGCTAATTGCAAATATTAATAATGGCAATGGCGCCCTATATCCTCATGTCAACGAAATCTTTGATTACTTGAAACATGAAGGTTATTTCATTTTTATTGCAAGTAATGGACTAAACGAATACCTCAATGCCATCGTTAACTGCTACAAATTAGATAAGTGGGTGGCAGAAACTTATAGCATCCAACAAATAGGAACTCAAAATAAGGATGACTTAGTCGGTCATATTCTTAAAAAACATCACATCAGCAATGCAACTGTAGTTGGGGACAGGATTTCTGATTTCAATGCCGCAAAAAACAATGGGTTGAAGGCTATTGGTTGTCGATTTGATTTTGCCCAAGAAGGGGAGCTTGCACAAGCGGATTTTATTATTGACGACTTACTTGAATTAAAAAATATATTTAAACATCAGGGAAAGTAGAATGCTTTTGTAATTATATCGAAGAAGACGCTGAAATCCTATAACACCATATTTAAGCTGCGGTTACCCCTTGTTCACAATGATGTTTTTGGCAGGGGAGTTGATTCATGTGACAACTTGCTGCGCAAGTTCGTGAATACAGAACGTTATACGCAACCCCTTAAGAATGTTAAACCATGCAACCAATTAATAGCAAATAATAAATATAGGTGAAAGAATACATTTACAACGTAGCAGTTGAAAACCAGGATGAACGGAATATTAGAAGGTGTACCATATAACAATAAATTTCCACATCGTTAGTTATGCTCCTTGGTCATCAAGAGGAATACTAGAGAAGCGGATTCATAATAAAGTGCAAACTAAAGAATATTTCTATTATGCGAAAGAGAGGATCAAATGAATTATTATTTTGGTTTTTCATGGAAGGGTCTAATCATCTTTTTATTGCCAATGATACCAAATATATTTTATTTTTTAATTCCTGCGTCAGATATATCAGGAAACCATGCAAATAGCTATTTGATTTTAGATGTTTTGGAGCACGGAAGTCAGGCGATATTTTTCTTTCTTCTGATATTTGTTGTAAGAAAACAAGCATCTGAAATGCGATGTCCGTATATAATTGGTATGGCAATAATGTTGATTTTTTATTATGGGCTATGGATATTGTATTTTACAGGCAACGCAAACTCGATTATTTTTTTGGGGATGGCCGTTCTCCCGGTAGTATATTTTATATTAGCTGAGATTTGGCTTCAAAATTATCTGGCTATTATACCAACAGTACTTTTTGGTATTGTGCATGTCATTAATACATATTTGTCTATTGCGAATTAAAGGGAGGACAACAATCCTCTTAAATTTTGATTGTGCGTTCAGCATGTATTCTATATCAAGGATTAAGTCTCGAATGGTGAGGTTAGAAGTAAGCCATAGCTTAAGGCAGGGGTGTCCAACGTGAGCAGGAATCTGAATGAAGTCATCGGCAAATCTCCGGTCCGAGGAACACGAGCCTCTTATAAGGCTAGCGTTCATTGGATGAAGTTACTACACAAACCAAAGTTGATACTGCTGAAGGCGTACGAGAGTAAATGAGGGGATCTTCCCTATGCGGAAACGGATTTGATAGGAGCAAAAGATAGAACCAAAAGATAAAATACACAAGACATATAAGGAAGTAGAATCGAAGAAGAAGGGGCGCGTATAACAATGCATTTTTGCTTCGTCGCTGACGTTCCTCGGTCTTCAAGAGGGATTTCGGAGAAGTGGAATCAGGCGACACATCCAACCGGCTAAGTGGCAAGGCCACCCGAACCTCCGGTCCTTAAGCCGTTTGGACGTCAGAAATGCGCAACGTTATAGGAAATCTGCTTAGAGCTTAAAACCCACAATATTAACAATAAAATGGAGGTGTTCTCATGGAGATGATCTATAAAGATTATTTAATTTCTGATGATAAATCTAAGCTTGACAAGCAAGTGATTTTAGATTTTTTAGTCCAAAGCTATTGGGCTAATAGGAGACCACAAGAACGTATATTAAGATCTATAGAAAATTCACATTGTTTTGGAGTTTATCATAATGACAAGCAAATTGCTTTTGCAAGAGTAGTTACAGATAATGCTACTGTCTATTATCTCTGTGATGTATTTGTATTGAAAGAATATCAAGGTCAGGGGATTGGAAAGAAATTGGTAGAACAAATTGTAAATTCTGATGAATATGAATGGATGAGTGGAATTCTTGGGACATTAGATGCACATAGTTTATATGAACAATATGGATTTGAAAGAGACTTAGAACGATCAATGAGAAGAATACCTCAGGGAAGAAAAACAATGTGAGCAATTAAAGAAGACACAGACTTCATATAACATTATATCCACTCTTCGGGCCTAAAAGCCCTTGGTCCGCTAGAAGCGATTGGCAGGGAAGCAGAATCAGCGGACACATCCGCACCGACTAACCGCTCGCGGCCGGCACCTGGCGGAGCCTTAAGTCGGTAGTACGTCGTGGATACAGGAACGTTATGCGTAAGATCTGGAAAATGAAAATTATATTAGAAAGAGAGATACTTAATGAATATATTTTCTATAGATATGCAGACAAGTAAATATGTCAATGTAGAACATCCTGTAATAACGATTGATGGAATTCCGTTTGATTTATATCTTCATAATTTGTATCCAGATAATTTATATTTAGGTTTAATTCCGACAATTACTGATTGGATTGGACTGAAGGAAGAAGCAGAGTTAGTACTAAGACGTTTTCTTTCAGAAGAAGAGATTGTTATTTTACCAATATTAATGTGTCCGGATGATTGCGATTTAACATGTACACTAATTGTTGCTGAAGTTTTAAAATTAAATGATCAAGTGATTTGGAGACGGATTGGAGTGGATTCTAGTAATCTAGGAATACCATATAATTATGAGTTAGTCGGGAAAGAAGTTACCTGGTTAGATTTAGTGCCCAAAATGAAATTTAGCAAGGATAAATATATTGAGAATCTTAAAACCATTTATAAACATAGTATCTCGTAGAAGTCAGGTACTACGCATAACATAATATTCACGCTTCGGGCCATTCGGCCCTCGGTCTAGCCGGAGTCAGAAGTGGATTCGATGATGCTATTCGCAGTAGCGGGTAAGTGAATTCAGCCAGACACATCCGCACCGACTAACCGCATCGCGACCGATCCCGTTGGTCGCTTAAGTCGGTGGGACGTTGTGAATACAGGGAACGCTATGTGAAATTCCCTAAGGGCTTTAAAACATAATGACACTTTTTGGAGGTTAATTGATGGGAGCATGGGGAACTGGGATTTTTGAGAACGATGATGTATTAGATTGGAAGGCAGATTTACTTGATTCTGATGACATCGAATTAATTGAAGAGACGATTAAAGAAGTATTAGAAGAAGAATATATTGACTCAAATCTAGCTTCAAATGCTCTAGGCGCAATTGAGATCCTTGCAGCATTACAAGGTAGTCCTGGGAAAGAGATATTGAATAATCAAAGTAATACAGGAGATCTATATGACTGGATCGATACACATAGAGGTAAAGGAAAAAAACTCATTTCAAAAGCTAAACGAGCAGTCAAGAAAATTAAGAAAGATTCAGAACTAAAAGAGCTATGGGAAGAATCAGAAGAATATCCGATCTGGTTAAATACAATAAATGATTTAGAAAATCGATTGTAAAGAACTTGATAGCTTTTCGAGAAAAGGGAACTTCACATAACAAAATATTCAAGCAGCGGCTCCGATGAAGTCTTGGTCTGCGGGAAGGATTTCAAAGAGGCACTTCGGTAGACAACCCCTTCGGGGTTCGTGAATACAGGAACGTTATCCGAACTTAACAAAGAACTATTAAAAACAAAATATAATTGGAGTGAAATCTTTGATTGAAACGAATATTCAAATTCGAATAGCAGAGGCAAAAGATGCAAAATATCTCGCTAAACTTAATGTTGAATTTAATGGAGTAGGAATTTCTGAAGAAGAAATCATTGCAAGCTTATCTGATTCAAATGAGATTGTTGTAATAGCCTTAATCAATGATCTACCAGTTGGATTTGCATGTGCCCAGTATTTTAAATCAATCTGTTATTCAGAACCGTATGCAGAAGTAACCGAATTGTATATTATGGGTGACGCTAGAAGGAAGGGAATTGCTACAAAGGTTTTAGACTTTGTTGAGAAAGAACTTATATTAAAAGGCGTTAGATCGGTGAAAGTGCTCACAGGTAAAAAGAATGAAACAGCGATAAAAACATATGAAAAATCAAATTATATAAAGAAAGAGGAGCAAATACTACAAAAGAAAATATAAATAAAATAGAACAATAAAGATGTATTGAACCTAAAGGTTATAAAGAATGTGAAAGTAAGTTCAAGAAGTCGTTAACATCGGATAACATAATATTCATGCTACGGCTCCGATGGAGCCTGGGTCTACGAGAAGGAATTCGGGGAAGTATTTCAGTAGACAAGTCCTTCGGGGGTCATGAATACAGGAACGTTGGGTGAAACTACTCAAAATTAATTGCATAATTATATGCAGATTAAGGAAGGGGATAGATTTAATGATTTTTAATTTTGAACTAGCGGATATTTTAGAAAAATCTGAAATTAATTATATGGTTGATCGAATGACTGCAATTAGAGAACGAGGAGGAAACCCTGAGGGGATTGAAATAAAACGATTCGGGGAGAGCACGGCGTTTTATAGCAAAACCATGCCCTGGGGTCTATTTAATAATGTAAAGGGAAGAATTTCTGAAGATGTCATTGAAGATATCTTAGACTTTTATAATGAGCGGGAGAGGAATTTTGAGATTCAAGTCATCCCCGGTAAGATAGATCAAAAAGTAATGAAAACGCTCCATAATAAAGGCTTTTATCAATCAGGATTTCATACAACGCTTTTTTGTGAACCTGGGAATCTAAATTCGTTTGATCATCATAAACTGGAAATTCGTGAACTACTTGAAGATGAGTTCGATACATATGCAGAAATTCATTGTTTAGGTACAGGATTATCTCTTGATGGGAAAGAACACGTAGCTGCAAATAACCGAGTACTGTTTTCCCGTCCTGGATGGCACTATTATTTGGGGTTGGATCAGGGCTATCCAGTTGCAGTAGCTGTAATGTATATAGAGAACAATGTTGCTTCATTAACATTTGCGACAGCACTACCTGGATATCGAAATAAAGGATTTCAAACAAATTTATTACTTAGACGAATTCATGATGCCTACAAGAATTGTAATCTCGTTGTTAGTCAGTGCTCATATGGCTCGCAAAGCCACCGGAATATGGAAAGAGTAGGTATGAGAATCGGATATACCCGGGCAACGTGGTCTAGGGATTAATTGTGAGGGGAAATTTAGGCTGGCATCGCCTAACATAATATTCAAAGCCGCGGCCCTTCGGAGTCTTGGTCTGCGAGGTGGATTTCGAAGAGGCATTTCAGCAGACAACTCCGTTGGGGTTCATGAATACAGGAACGTTATCTTACATAAACCTATTACATTTAGGAGCAAATAATGAAGATCACTTTCTCGAAATGGGTTCAATATTATCGAAAAAATAATCAAAATCTCAAATATATTCATTGGGATGACAACTATAAATTAACAAATAATGAAAGAGAAATAATCATTAAGTCAATTCAACAGTTTCAATTAGGAGAAAACTCTGAAGGTAAATATCTAATTAAACGTGCACAAGAATATGTACATCAGACACAAGATCAGGATTACTATGAAGCGCTTATAGAGTTCATTAAAGAAGAACAAAGGCACGCTAGAGATCTGGGCAGATTTATGAAGGTACAGGGAATCCCACTCCTTCGTAGACATTGGGTGGACAATGTATTTAGAAGATTACGTCGATATGCGAGTCTAGAACAATCAGTCATTGTTCTATTAACTGCTGAGATCATTGCTAAGTTGTACTATAAAGCCTTGCAAAAATCTACAAAGTCAGAAGTATTAATAGATATATGTAATCAAATTTTAAGTGATGAGGAGAAACATGTTCAGTTTCAATCCGAAACACTTCATAAATTTGCTCAAAATAGAAACGTTCTCTTTAACAGAATAGTTTATATCCTTCGTAGAATCCTTTTTGAAGGAACGCTAATTATAGTGTGGTATCAACATAAGCCAGTATTTAAAGCTGGGGGATATAAACTCAAAAGTTATTACTATGAATGCCGTCATGAGTTTAACTTAACGAAGAAGATTATAGCTAATTCACAGTAGAGGTTTACGTCAGATAACATTATATCCAAGCTTTGGGTCCTGACGCTCCCTCGGTCAGCCCGAAGGGAATTGGCAGGGAAGTGGAATCTGGCGGACACATCCGCACCGACTAACCGCATCGCGGCCGTCTTTTGACGGAGCCTTAATTCGGTGGGACGTCGTGAATACAGAACTTTATAGGTGATCAGCGTAAAAACAGTATAACAATTCATTATTTTATTTTGAATAGGAGTGAAATCATGCTGGAAGCGGTTATTTTCGATATGGATGGTACACTATTTCAAACAAACAAAATCTTAGAGTTATCGTTAGAAGAAACATTTACTATCTTGAGGTCTCTAAATGAATGGTCGAGTGAGACTCCAACTCAAAAATATCGTGAAATAATGGGTGTTCCTCTACCAGTAGTTTGGGAAACGTTATTGCCGAAACATTCAAATGAAATCAGACGAATTGTGGACGAGATCTTCCTAGAGAAGCTAATTGCAAATATTAATAATGGCAATGGCGCCTTATATCCGCATGTCAAAGAAATTTTTGATTACTTGAAACATGAAGGCTATTTCATTTTTATTGCAAGTAATGGACTAAACGAATACCTTAATGCCATCGTTAACTGCTACAAATTAGATAAGTGGGTGGCAGAAACTTATAGCATCCAACAAATAGGAACTCAAAATAAGGATGACTTAGTCGGTCATATTCTTAAAAAACATCACATCAGCAATGCAACTGTGGTTGGGGACAGGATTTCTGATTTCAATGCCGCAAAAAAAAATGGGTTGAAGGCTATTGGTTGTCGATTTGACTTTGCCCAAGAAAGGGAGCTTAAACAAGCGGATTATATTATTGATGATTTACTTGAATTGAAAAAATATATTTAACATCATGGGAAGTGGAATATTTGTGTAAGTATTTTCGAAGAAGACGCTGACATTCTACAACATCATATTCAAGTAGCGGCTCCTCACGGAGCCTTGGGCTGCAGGGATTCCGATGAGGCAATTTCGGCAGACAACCCCTTTGGGGTTCATGAATAAAGGAACGTTAGCAGAAATCAGGGGAATGCTTAATTAAATTATAAAGATTATATAAACTATTAGTTAAGGACGGTGATTTCAATGAGTAGCTTGTTACTAACCTCTTGTGGTTTTTATACTGAAGATATTAAAAATCAATTTCTGGATTTTATTGATGGAGATATTTCTCAATTAAAAGTCTCAATTATTACAACAGCATCCCCTAGAAAAGAAACTAATAGATATGCACAAAGAGCAATGCAGGAGTTTAAGGACATGGGATTTCAGCATATCAATTTTGTAGATATTGAATTTGATGACCCGCAAATTCTCTTACATAGAGATGTTATATATATCAATGGTGGAAATCCATTTACATTATTGTATTACGCTAAGAAAAGTGGTGCTGATGAAATTATCAGAACACTGGCTGCACAGAATGTAATTATCGTTGGAGTAAGTGCAGGAACGTTATTACTGGGGCCGAATATTAACATTGTGGATTTCTTTACTCCACAGATGAACACAATTGATTTAACGGATTTTAACGCATTAGGTGTAACTGACAAGCTTATTTTTCCTCACTATGATCGAGAGGACATATTTAAAGATCGTACTAATAAAACAATTGAAGAGAGAATAGTAGAATTTGAATCCAATGAGAACTGTAAGGTTACAAGGCTTAAAGATGAAGAATATATCTCAATCATAATGAACCAAGCACATTGAATCGGAGAAGCCCCTGAAATCATACTAACACCGTATTCACGCTGGGGCTACACCCCTTGGTCTGCTCGAGGAAGTAGTATCCAGCAGACAACTCCTGTGAGGCTAACTCTTCGACCCAGTAGCTCCTTTAAGTCTCTCGGGTTAGTGAATACAACAAAGGTAGATAAAATAACGAAGAAGTTTATATTGGGAGTTGATTCATTGAAGTATTCAACTGTAGTTCTTGACTTGGATGGAACATTATTAAATTCAAAAAAAGAAGTTTCTAAGAGAAACATAGATGCGGTCTTATCTTGTTATCAGAAAGGAATGAGAATAATATTTGCAACAGCTCGACCGCCCAGGGCGGTTAATTGGTTGCTTCCACAAGGATTAGTAGATATCGGGGCTTTTGTATATTACAACGGAGCTCAAGTGATATGTAAGGAAACCAAGATAGAAATTAATGAATCAATCCCTGCTCATGTAACTACAGAAATTCTTGATTACTGTTTGAAGTGTGACTCTCAAATTGAGCTGACTATGGAAGTGAAGGATGAGTGGTTTAGTTTAAGAGAGCTTGATTATATTAGCTCAATGAACACACAATCAAACCCCATAGTAAAACCCTTAAAAGAATTAAAGCAATATGATGCTACGAAGATACTTCTGACTGGCAATAATCACAATTCTGGATTGTTTGAAAAATTCGAGGGTAGAGTGAATATACTAATTACGGATAATAATAAATTAGTACAAATCATGCCTCTTCTGGCATCTAAGGAAATGGCAATTACTAAACTCTGTGAATTATATAATGTAGAATTGGATTCCGTTATTGTATTTGGTGATGATCATAATGATGTAGGCCTCTTTAAGATGGCGGGATATTCTATTGCTATGGGAAATGCGATTAGGGAATTGAAGGAAATCGCTGATGAAATAACCGTTAATAATGATGAAAACGGTGTTGCTGTAAGTCTAGAAAGATTTTGTGGGTAACTCAAGGTTACTTTATCTAACAGTACATTCATACACCGTCGCACTTGCTCCTCGGTCGCCAAGAAGGATATCGGAGAAGTTGATTAAGGTGACACATTCAATCAGCTAAGTCTATTGACCCGTTCCCTACGGTAAGGTGCTTGAACGTCAGGAATACAACAACGTTAGCCGAAAGAAGTTCTTATTTTAGGAGGAGTCTATATGATATTAGAAAAAGTTATAAATAGAATTGCAATACAAAGTGAATATAAGGATTTGGTTGATAAGTATATAGATCATATACTTAACGAATTTAAAGATAAGATTCATAGCATTTATATGTGTGGCTCGATTCCAAAAGGAACAGCTCAACCTTTTAAGTCAGATGCAGACTTTACTATTGTATGTGCAAATCCCGAAGATATTGATTACGAAAGATTGTCAATGATTAAAGACAGGCTTTTGGAAGAATATCCATTCGTCACTAAGATGGATACGATCATTTGCTCGATTGATGATGTATTAAGTAGACCGAATGATTGGGGTTTTTGGATTAAGATTATTTGTGTTTGCATACATGGGGAAGACATTGGTGAAAAAGTACCCCCGATCAACATTTCTCCAGAATTCATTTTAGACTTAAATACAGATACCAAGGAGGAAGTAGATCGTGTACATCGATCACTTTCTAATGTTAGTGATCACGCAATGAAAACTAGATATATTAAAGGTTACTCTAAGAGATTAATTCGTGCATTATACTCTTTGGTTTTAGAAGATACAGGGGTATGGGAAGATGAAATCATTAAGATGAAGAATGCCATATTAAACTATTGTGAGATTAACGCCGCTTTAGTTGAGTATCTATATGCTTGTTACTTGGATAGCGATGTATCTGTTGAAGAGTTTCTGGAAACCGCAGATGAAGTATATAGCTATTTTGAGAACGCCTTAAATAAAATGGCTGCTTCCAGAAATTCAGTTGGCTAACAACATATTGACGCTCGTAGTCACTCTGAGAAGCGATCCAGCCCCTAAGTCCGTCGGGACATCACTGGCAAGATTGAAAGGAGAAAATATGATACTTGGGTTGTATGAAGCACATTTACCAGTAAGTAACTTACATCAATCTATCGAATTTTATTCTAAATTAGGATTAGAGCTGGCCTGGAGAGATGAAGATACAGCGTTCTTCTGGATTGAAAAAGAAAAGAGTTGGGTCGGTCTATGGCAAGGCAAAGAGCATAAAACTTCTTATCATCCATCATTAAGGCATATAGCATTTCGAGTTAGTTATGAAGATCTTCGAGACAGTGTGAAATGGCTTCAATCAATTGAAATAGAGCCTGTCCCATTTGGAAAAAGAGATTCAATAGATCCATTTGTTAGGCCTAATCAGGGAAATGCTTCAGTCTACTTCAATGATCCAGATGGAAATAGTTTAGAATTAATGTGTTTTGTAAGTGTCCCTGAAAACTTAAAGAATATATCCAATAAATTATCAATTGATGAATGGGAAGATCTTCTGAAAGATAAGAACTAAGAATGTATTCGGATATCAAAAAGAAGTATCAGCATCAGATAACATAATATTCACGCTGCGGCTCCTTCGGAGTCTTGGTCTGCCAGATGAAAGCGCTTCAGAAGACGCATTCAACTACGTTGAACGTATGAATACAGAAACGTTAGGCGAAATAATTGCTAGTGGAAGGAGATTTAAATGCATATTAGAGGAGTAATTCTTGAGGGGTACTCAAATGCCGGGAAGACTTCAGTATTAAAAGCAATTAAACGATATCAATCACAAGAAGAATCCTCAGAACGGAGCGTAGTTATTCTTGGAGAACATTATTCTCAAATTTTGAATAATAATCATGGAGAATATGTAAGTCTAACCCGAGAAGGACACATTGAGTTACTTAAAGAGCGGGTTGAAATGCTAAAGAAACTTAACGAATGGGCTATTCAACTTGGTCCTGCATCTAGAGGATCTAGGGGACTATTTTATGTTCTGGAGAGGTTTCACTTAAATCATAGAGCTGCATTTGTAGATTCGGATTTGGAAGAGATAAATAAAATAGAAGAACAGCTTGAGTCTTTAAACGCCAAGTGTATTTTGCTTACAATCTCGCCCGAAGTTGTAGAAGAAAGAATTAAAAGTAGACAACCCGAAGGATGGATCTATAAAACAGAAGAAGATGTAAGAGCGTCGGTAAATGAATTATTAAAAATCCAAAATGTTTTAAGACATCAAGCTCAAATCTCAAGAGTGCCAACAATAGAAATCAATACAGATGGTAAGGATTGGGATGAGTATGTAAGGGTAATCATGGAGGGCAACGACATCGCCTAACCAGATGTTCAAGCATCGTCGCTAGTGCTCCTTGGTCGGGTAGAAGCTATAAGCAGAAGAATGTATCCAGCCAGACGTATCAGGCATTCGCCGGTCGTCGTGAACACAAAAAGTTAGATGAAATCAGTTAAAATCAATATCAATATAGGTGCGTAATGGATCGGAAGATTATTCAAACCGCAAAAGAGATAGCAATAAGAATTATTCGCGAAGCAGGTCTAATCTCTAAAGAGAAGTTTGATAACTTTGTTGAACTGAGATCTAAAGATGAATTTGGGGATGTGGTTACTGAAGTAGATCATTCCTGTGAAGACATCATCATCAAACAAATACAAGACGTATTTCCAAATCATCAGATACATAGTGAAGAGGCAGGGCTTATCGGAACTAAGCACGATTGGTTATGGTTAATTGATCTTTTAGATGGAACTAATAATTTTGCAATTGGTTTACCTGTTTTTTCGATATCAATTACCTTAATGTACAAAAGAGAGCCTGTGCTTGGAGTGGTCTATGAACCTCTAACAGAACGTTTATTTGTATCTGTTATTGGTGAAGGTACAAGCTGCAATAATCGACAAATACAAATTAAGAGTAACCCTAATATTTTCAAAGGAAATATAGGTTGGATTCAAGGTCACAGAGTACAAAACGACCCGCAAGCAGTAAAACTAAGACAACACATTGATATTAGATTTAAACGAATGTTAAGATTATGGGCTCCAACGCTTCAATGGTGTATGTTGGCCAAAGGAGATATTGATGGAATTGTTCTGTACAATTCTGAAGGTGATGACTTGTATTCAGGTATCTTAATGGTTAAGGAAGCAGGGGGGCTTGTTATAGATTTTGAAGGAAATAAGTTTAATGGAATGAAAGAAGAACCTTATCTAATTGCATGTCAACCAGACCACAAAGAAGAATTATTGCAAATTGTAAGAGAAGGATTGAGTTAACGCTAAAAGCAACTGACATCATCTAACATTATATCCACGCTCCGGAGCTTGACAGCTCCTCTGTCCACGAGAAGCAATCGGCAGGGAAGAGAACCAGCGGACACATCCGCCCTGACTAACCGCATCGTGGCCGCTCCAATTGGTCGCTTAAGTTGGTGGGAGGGTCGTGGATACAGGAACGTTATATGACAATCTAATTATATTTATGTGGGCTAAATGCATAGAAGCAGGGAGGACATATTAATGATTAGAACAGTTGCACTTTGTGTTATCCAAAGAGGAGAAGAACTACTGTTAGAAGAGTTTTTTGATGAGGATGTAGGCATAACTTATTATCGACCTATAGGGGGAACAGTTGAATATGGAGAAAGTAGTAAAATCACCGTAATTCGTGAAGTCAAAGAAGAAATTGATGCAGATATTTCAGAACCTATCTTGATTGGTATTATTGAGAATATATTCAACTACCAGGATCAAATTGGGCATGAAAATGATTTTATTTATGAGGCTGAACTTATGAATAGATCACTTTACGATTTGGAAGAAATAGATGGTATAGAAGGAAGTAAACCCTATAAAGCAGTTTGGAAACCACTAAATTATTTTAAGGGGAATTTGACAGTAAAACTGGTACCAGATGGGTTACTAGAGTTGCTTCAAGACGGAACAGATGGAAGATATATTAAACACTTAAGTAAACGATAGCTTGAGGGATTTGAAGAAGATGGGGCTTATAACAACGTATTCACTCTGCGTGCTAACACCTTAGGCCCGGCCGAAGTTATGATCAGGGAAGTGAACAGCCAGACAGCCCTGCGAGCATAAGTCTGGGAACCCGTTCGCTTCGGTCACTTAAGACTCTCGAGTCGTGAATAGAATAAATTTATTCGAAAGATGGTGAAATGATGAGTGTTATAAATACTGAATCTGTACAAAACGAAATTATGAAAGATATCGAAACAAAATATGGATGGATTGTACATGCAGTTGAATCAAACTATTTGGGTTATGGTAATTTAAAGTGGATTATGACAACTAACATTGGGCCCATCTTTGTTAAACAATATTGCAAGATAAGGTATCGACGCGGATTAGATGGGGTTAGAGACGCACTGAAGTATCAACATCTTATGCATCTTGATGGAATTCCTTGTCAGCCAGTATATAGTTACAACAGTGAGTATATTCATACCACATTTTCCGGCGAGGAATATATGATTTCTGGTGTTAGCACAGGACATTTAATAAAAGCAGGGCAATTAAACAGTCTTCAGATGTATAGTCTTGGTGAGGCTACTGGTCGTATGCATATGTGGATGAAAACACATATGCCGAAATTACCATACTTACAGTGGGAGTTGCCTTCAAAGGCAAAGATGTTTGAAAAGATACTAGCAAATCTAAATGAAATGAAAAAAATGACTAATCAAAGATACATAGAAGCTATAGAGAATCAAAGAATTATTCTTAAAGAATTAGATTTGGATATATTCAATGAGTGTGCTAAAGGATGGGCGCATTGGGATATGCATGTCGACAATTTATTATTTCACGAAGATAGGCTAGAAGATATTTTAGATTTTGATAGACTACACTACGTATATTCAGATTTCGACATTTCCCGCGCAATACTCTCAAGTGCACTTTTAGATGACGGGAAATTAAATGTCGAGTCAACTAGGGCATATATTGATGGTTATAGAATTCATACTAATCTTACGATAGAACAGTTGGTACTATCGATTAAATTAACTTGGTACAAAGAGTTTAAGTGGGTACATGAAAAGTATAGTCAAGATAAAGCAATGAGTCGGTTTATCGAGGAAATGATTTGGATAGGGAATGAGTGGGAGAATCTCGAAGAGATATTCACAACTATCTTTAAATAATGATTGTGGGTTAATTCGGACTAGTCAGCGACAGCCCTGCGAGGTTATATCCGTCGGAACCGGCGCGATACATCTTACGCTTCTCGGGTTCGTAGATACAGGAATGTTATCGGAAATATGCGTAAATACTTTATTTTTTGGGGGCATCTCAAGGATGAGTGAAAAAACAATAATTATTGAAGATTACAACAATGAATGGCCTGAAATGTTTTCTGATCTGAAATCCATCATAGAACAAAGACTCGGGGATCTAGTACTTAGAATTGAGCACGTTGGTAGTACCGCAGCACCTGGACTAGCGGCAAAACCTATTTTAGATATTGATGTAGTAATTGATTCTATGGGCTTGCTTCCAGATGTAATTCAAGGATTAGAAAGTTTAGGTTACTATCATGAAGGGAATTTGGGTGTTGAGAACAGAGAAGCTTTTGCAAGAAAAGATGCAAATGTTCCTTATAGTATAGTAAAAATACAGAAACCTGAACATCATTTATATGTTTGTAATAAAGAGAGCAAAGAGTTATTAAGACATATATCGTTCAGAGATGCATTAATTAGCAATCCCGAATTTGTAGTCGAATATGGCAATCTAAAGAAAGAACTTGCTATTAAATATGGAGAAAATCGTCAGTCTTATACGGATGGGAAGACCGAATTTGTAAATAAAGTACTTAATGAATATGGAAAGAATTTGTAGGTTGCTCAATGGAACTAAGACATCCGATAACTAATTGAATAAAACAACGTTATCGAAAATCTCACAAAGGATATGAAAACGTGAATACTAAAGATTTTAGAAAGCTAATCAGGGTGTATTTTGCTTCAAAACTACATGAGGCTGGGTTTATAGGAACCGATCATCATTTTGTTAAGACAACTGATAATCACTTTATTTATACTCTGGTGATTCAGGCAGATAAATCCGGTGGATCTTGTGTTATGGAGATGGGAGTGCATCTAGAATTCCTCCCTAATTCTATTGGTGAATTTAAGTCTTCAAATGAAATCACGACCTATGATTGTGAATTCAGAAAACGTATTAATAAAAAAGAAAATTTGTTTAAGAGATTTTTTACAGTGGAGCGTGAAAAATGGTTTCAATACGGAGAAACAGAGGAGGATACGATAGTTACTATAAATGAAATGAAACAGTTATTTTTAGATCAAGGAATGAGTTATTTTTCTCAATTCAATGATTTTCCTAGGATGATTACATCAATTTCATTGGCCGAGATAATAGCTAGATCTAAGAAGATTGAAGATTTTGGAGCTCCACTTGATTTAAGGTTGGTTTTGTTAATTGCACGAACGCATAAATTTCTAGGTAATGATAGGGATGCGAAAGAATATGCTCAATGGGGATTAAATAATATTGGGAAAGCAACAGGACTCATTAAGGACTTTGAGGCCATAGGTCGAGGGAATTTGTGAGACATCATCTAACATCATATCCGTGCGGAGCCTAACGGCTCCTCGGTCCGCCGAAGGGGAATGGCAAGGAAATGTATTTAGCGGCCACATCCCTACCGATTAACCGCATCGTGGCCGCTCCCATTGGTCGCTTAAGTCGGAGGAAGAGACGTGCATACAGTAACGTTATCTGCAATTACTGGGAATACATTCAGAACAATATAAAAGCTATTGTGAAAGGAACTTTAAAGAAGTGAACCCATTTCCCAAAGACTATGAATTAGTCGAATTATTCGAGTCAGAACCTAAAATTTTTGATGAAGAAGTGCCATGGTATTATAATAATTTGTTCTTTTCACTGAAAAGGAATGATGTTACTCTAGTATGTTTGCTTCAACCAGCTTATGGAACTTTATCGTTACATCTTAAGGTGAATAATAGCTCTATCTATGATCTTAGTTTTGAAAATGTGGTTGGAATGGAAATAGAAAAATCTAATACAAAGGAAATATTAAAGATTATACTAAATGATGAAGATACTATAAAAACCTTATTATTAGAAACCAAGCCAAATATCTACTTGATGTCTACAACGGATAAGAGCTTTAGAATGTAACTCGATGATGTCGACAACAGCAGGAAACATTTTTTTCACCCATCGGACCTATACGTTCCTTGGGTCGCCAGATGGTAAGGAACCAGGAAGCGGTGTCAGGCGATCAACCCTGCACTGGATAAGTAGCGGAGCCACTCGGCCTGCCGACCTTAAGCCGTTGAGGCGTCGTGAATGCACGAACGTTATGCGAAAGGCCAGAAGAACGTATAAACCATGAAAATCAAAGGATGAAAGAAATGAGTAAGAAGACATATCTTGTGAATATAGCTTATCTAATTGACTTAACTGACGAAGAATATAAAGAAATCGATGGGGACTTGACTCCTGTACTAGAAAATGAAATTAAAATAAGGAGAGATTTGAAATTACATTGGGAGAGCACTTCCTCTGTATATCTCGATCCAGAAGCAATGAATTGCGGAAGGTGCGCAAAATGTAATTCATGGGCAACTGATAGAGAAAAACCAAATCATATTGATGAACTCAATAATGGAGCTGTTGTTGAAGGGCAATTACTTTGTGATGAGTGTTTGCCAGAGGAGCATAGATGGGCCTTCTAAAAATGGATAATGGTTAGTAATTCGCAGAAGTCTGATCCATCTCACTCTTCGAGTCATTCGGAGCTCGGTCCGGCCAAAGTAAGATGAGGATTCGGAGAAGTATTTGGTAGCTGCAGGGAAGTGGAATCAGCCGTACACATCCGCACCGACTAAGCGCATCACGCCCAGCGACTTCGTCTCTTTAAGTCGGTGGGACGTCGTGAACACAAGAACATTAGCAAAAACCTCTGTTAAGAACTGTGTTAAAGAACAGAATCAAATATAAAAATTTTCAGACTTGCGTCATCGTAATTCAAAGACAGTTTATACAGAGGAGTGGGGATTCATGATTAAAAAATCGGAGGAATTTTTAAAGATGATGTTAAATTTCTTCCCTTCCACTAGTACTGATTATAAAAAATCAATTGAGAATCACGGTATGGTATTAGATACTGTCATAATTGAGGGAATATTCATGCCGGAGATTATTAAGTTATTAAGCGAGAATAGAAATAACAAGCTTCTAGAAAGTATTTTTGATTATTTTGAAGAAGTATCTAATTGCAAAGATGATTACTTAATTGATAGCATTTTTTCAGTTACGGTATTGGAAATATTGGGTAACGACGAAAAGATTCTTCGGGCTGCACAAGAGTATATGGGACCTAAAACCATGCAACTTCAATTAGAGGCTGATAGAGGATTAGGTAGGATTAGATAGAAGCTGATTAACGTGGTGGGACATCGTGGATATAAGAACGGGTATCCAATACTACCAATCAAAACAACAAGCATAGGAGCAATATTATGACAATTATTTTCAAAGAAATAAAAGACATTGATACACAGGCAATTCAAGAACTGTTTCATTCGGTGGACTGGAAATCAGGAGATTTCCCAGAAGATCTGAGACAAGCAATAAACAACTCGCATACGGTTATTACTGCATGGGATGGTACCAAATTAGTTGGCTTAATAAATGCATTGTCTGACGGCGTGATGACAGTATATTTTCATTACATGTTAGTACACAAAGAATATCAATCATTAGGAATTGGAAAGAGAATGATGGAACAAATGCTTAGTCGATATTCTAATATCAAAACAAAAGTGCTTATATCCTATGATAGTGCAGAAAAATTCTATGGATTATTTGGATTTAAGCCAGAAGAAGGAACTAAAGCCATGTTTATTTCAGATATGGTATAGCATTGAAGTAAAGATTCCGATCAGATGAGAATTGATTATAGATGGATTTGTTTTTGAGAAGGTCGCTATATAAAGCTTCAATTCGGATATGAAGGGATACCAGATGATAAGTTATAAACCATTTCAAAAATTATTGATTGACAGGGAGATTAAGAAGCAGGATTTATTGAAAATGACGGGGATTTCATCGGCAACGATGGCAAAACTCAATACGAATGAATATGTGGCTTTAGAAGTAATCGATAAATTATGTACGGCACTGGGATGCCAGCCTGGAGATCTATTGGAGTATTTAGAAGATCCGAAACTAAGTTAAAAAAGAAAATAACATGTTAGCCAATCAGAGAATCGATTCCGACGTATAACATTATATTCATGATATGGCTTTTAACGGAGCCATAGTCTGCGGGAAGTGTATTTTATGGAAGCGCTCCAGATTACATATTTAAAAATGAACGTCGTGAGTACGGGAACGTTTTGTGAGATTATCGCTAATGTTAAAATCAGGGAGGAATAACAGTGGTTTGAAGACAGACTTTAGTTAGATTTAGAATCAATTCTTAGATGTTTTCCAAGAGATAATCTTAATGTTGGTCTCGAGTGGTGATTACAGAAACGTTATCGTAAAGCTTAGTGAAGGTGTATTTATAAATGATCAAAATCCGATAATTGGAGGTTAATTATGAGAGCATTCACTGTAGAAGCAGTTTTTATCGATCGTGATGGAACGATCGGTGGTTCAGATGAAGTCCTTTACCCGGGGGAATTTGAATTGTTTCCATACACTAAAAAATCTCTGGAAAAATTAAAAGCACTTGGAATTAAACTGTATGGATTTACGAACCAGCCCGGTATTTCAAGAGGTGAAGCTACAAAAGAAGCATTTGTAAGAGAAATGATAGAATTTGGCTTTGATAATGTTTTTATATGTCCGCATCAACATACGGAGAGATGTGAATGCCGCAAACCGAACCCAGGAATGTTACTTGACGCTGCTAAGAAAAACAATTTAGATTTAAGTAAATGTATTGTAATTGGCGATCGATGGTCTGATATTTTAGCAGGTCATCATGCTGGATGCAAAAAGATATTAGTTTTGACTGGAGCAGGGAATGAAGCTTTAAATAAATACAGACATAAATGGTCAAACACAGAAGCGGATTTTATTGCAAGTGATTTCGAAGAAGCAGTTAATTATATTATTAGTCTGGAAGGAACGATTGAAGCGGACCTAAGATAGGAACTATCTAAGGTCTGCTTGGGTTGTGAATATGGGAACGTAATATCAGATAGATACTAACAGAAAAACTTGGAAAAGAGCCTATAAAAACTATGTTAGATGTAGAGATAAGACATTGAAGAATAGTAAATATTGGATTTTATTTGTATGATTATTAAAAAAAATAATTTTATAGGAGGAATTAGAATGAAATTTATCGTTTCTGCTAGTGTAATCGTTCTCAATGAACATAATGAGATTTTACTTATGAAAGGTCGAAGAGGTTGGGAAATGCCTCAAGGTTGTGTTGAAGAAGGAGAGACTATTAGGCAGACAGCAGTTCGAGAAGTGAAAGAGGAAACAGGGATTGACATTGAATTAATTAAATTTTGTGGATTGTATCAGAACATAACGCGTGGCGTATGCAACAATATATTTACTGGAAAACCGATTGGTGGAGCTTTAACTACCAGTGATGAAAGTGAAGAAGTGGGCTACTTTACTTTAGAAGAAGCTGGGCAAATGATAACATGGGGGAATTTCTATGAAAGAATTCATAATGCATTAGATGAGCAAAGCCATCCATTTTTGATTGAATTTTCAGAATAAGGGCATCCATTATGATAGACTCCACCTTAAAGTCGCTCCTATCTTGGTTGGTGATGTTTTAGACAAACACCATTCGACCCAAGATAAGGGCGCTTTTTATATGAATGTACCTTCGTAACTCAGGTTTAATTGCGCTAGTTTTCTAATTGTGATTAATTTAGAATAATTAAGTATGTGATACAAGATAAGGAGGGTTATACATGAATATGAATATCTTCATTATTGAGGATGACCCTCTTCTCCTAGAGGCACTTAGAGAAGGGTTAAGTCAGTGGTCATATGAAGTAAGTTACCCAAGTGATTTCTCGCATGTGATGGATTCCTTTGTAGATCATCGGCCTCACTTAGTGATTATTGATATACAGCTGCCCAAGTTTGACGGTTTTCATTGGTGTAGAGAGATACGTGCCGTGTCCAAAGTTCCGATTATCTTTCTCTCATCAAGAGATCATCCGACAGATATGGTGATGGCCATGAACTTAGGGGCGGACGATTACGTTCAGAAGCCTTTTCATATGGATGTACTTCTCGCCAAGGTTCAGGCAATTCTTCGTCGAGCGTATACATATGAAGAAGCATCCTCTGATGTAATGGAGTGGAATCAAGCGATTATTGATTTGAAAAGTTGCGAAATTCATAAGGATGGGAAAACTATTAGCCTGACAAGAAATGAGTTTTTTATTCTATCAATATTAGTAAGGTCCAATAACAAGGTCATCTCACGTCATGAACTGATGAAAAGGCTCTGGGATGATGATCAATATATTAATGACAATACGCTCACTGCCAACATCACAAGGTTACGGCAACAGCTCGCTTCTCTCCATTTAGCCGAGGGGATTGTAACTAAAAAAGGTCTGGGGTATATGGCCGTTACGCTTTAGGAGGTTTCACATTGTTCATTGCTTATCTCTTTTATAAAAAAAGTTGGATCGGCATAATGGGGTTATTGCTTCTGCTCACGAATGCTTTGATACAATTTGACGCCGGTATAGATGTGGAGCCTCATTCCCTTATCTATTTAAATACATTGTTTCTAACCATCTGTATTATTTTTTTGATATGGAGATATAAGAAGGAAACAGTCTATTATAAGTCTTTGCATACCCTTTTTAATGATTTGGGAGAAGACTGGTTTGAAAGCATCCCGGAACCCCAACGTCGTTTTCCTGACGGGGTGATGTATACCCTTTTGCAAAACATTCATGAGTATGATCTAAACAAACGTCGTGAGGACCAGTTAACTCAACGAATGGATCATGATGACCTTTCCTCATGGGTTCATGAAGTGAAAACGCCCCTTACAGCGATGAAGATCATCATGGATGGTCACCGTTCTAATGAGTTAGTACAAAGGTTAAATGCTCCTTGGTTGAGAATGCACTTATTGATCGACCGGCAGCTTTATATTTCGCGATTAGCGAACTTAGACTCAGACTTGCTCCCGGACAAGCGGAAAGTGCAAGATTTGATAAGAGAAGAAGTGCGTGAGCTATCAACATGGTGTATGGAAAAAAATATAACCATCGAGGTGACGGGGAATACCGCTGCTACCGTGTACACGGATAAAAAGTGGTGCGGATTTGTGATGAGACAGCTTTTAACAAATGCGATTAAGTACAGTCCAACAGATGGTAAGGTATCCATTCATATTGATCTCCAAGAAAATGAAAATGTCATGGTATCGATTATGGATGAAGGACCCGGCATTCAAACACATGATCTGCCACGTATATTTGATAAAGGCTTTACTGGGGAAAATGGGAGGGTTCAGCACTCGGCCACTGGAATGGGACTTTATCTTGCAAAAGAAATAAGCAAGAAATTACACATTCGACTTGAGGTTGCTACAGCTGTTGGCGAAGGTACATCGATTGGGATGATATTCTCTAGTGACAATCCATTTGAACGGATTAGACGATCACCCCTGAATAATAGGCATGAATGAAGCAGTTAGGATATGTAAACCTGACTGCTTTTTATTTTGGCAAGGTGACAAAAATATCACATTGGGTCCCATTTTATCACCTAAAGCTTACGACCAAGAGGCATAAAAGAATTACACTGTGTATAGAACAACTTGATTGGAGTGTATGGGATGAAAGATCAAATCACACCGAAGACCGTTTTACTTGCTGAGGGACTACGTAAATCATATGGTTCAAAGGGAAATGCTCAACAGGTGTTACAAGGCATCAACCTTCGCGTGACAGAAGGAGAGTTTGTTGGCATTATGGGACCTTCAGGCTCAGGCAAAACCACCCTTCTCAATACTTTAGCAACCATTGACCGTCCCACGGATGGAGAAATTTTCATACAAGAGTACGAGATTTCCAGAATGAAGGATAGACAGCTTTCAGATATTCGTCGTCAGCATTTAGGTTTTATCTTTCAGGATTATAATTTGCTTGATACGTTAACGGTCAAAGAAAATATTTTGCTGCCGGTGTCTTTAACCAACATGAGCAAAATCGAAGCAGAACATGAGTTTAATGAGATTGCAGAGATTTTAGGCATTAAGGAATTAGCGGATAAGTATCCTACTGAAATTTCAGGCGGCCAAAAACAGCGTACCTCTGCGGCAAGAGCGTTAATTCATTCGCCTTCGCTTGTTTTTGCGGATGAGCCTACCGGTGCCCTGGATTCCAAAGCAGCCTCTAATCTATTAGAAAATTTACATGAGATCAACCAGACACGACAAGTCACCATTGTTATGGTTACACATGACCCGCTGGCATCCAGTTATTGTAGCCGGGTCGTTTTTCTGAAGGATGGAAAGGTTTTTGCTGAATTGTACCGGGGAGAGAAAACGAGAGAAACGTTCTTCAAAGACATTCTGGATATGCAGGCCGTTCTTGGAGGGGGCAGCCCGAAATGAACATCTGGAAACTGGTGATGCGCAGCACGCGGAAAAACATCAAGATGTATTATCTTTATTTTTTCGCGATGATTTTCAGCATCAGCTTATATTTTATCTTTTCGACCCTGCAAAACGATCAAACCGTCATGGAAACCGTTCAAACCAGCGTAAACTTCTCAACGGCTTTTCAGATCGCAGGCATATTGCTTATTCTCATCACCATTGTGTTTACGATGTATGCGACGAATATTTTTATCAGAAGGCGTAGTCAAGAAATCGGATTGTATCAGTTAATAGGTTTGTCCAAGGCTTGGGTCGCTCGGGTACTGATCCTGGAGCACACCATACTTGGCCTGGGGGCTTTATTGATCGGAACATTTGTTGGAACCATGCTCTCACGACTCTTTCTCTTGCTGTTAATGAACCTGTTAGGGCTTAATGCCAAGTTTGGATTAACCTTCTCAGGTCAGGCATTTATTCAAACGATTGCTGTATTTACCTGCTTGCTTGCGGTTACAACCTTACAAATCATATGGATAGTATATCGCAATACATTGCTGCAATTGTTTCAGGCTAATCATCAAAATGAAAGTTTTGTCAAACGTCCAAGCATCGTGTCAGCCATTTTAGGGGCAGCCGGAATAGGTCTGATCGGGTTTGGTTATTATGTGTCAACTCTTATTGGATACAATGCAGATGCGCTGATTTTTATCATGTTAATTGTTCTCGTCAGTACCATACTTGGAACCTATTTAGTCTTCCATACAACCATAAGCTGGATATTATATGTTTATCGAAAAAGGCAAAATGGAAATCTCGGCCTGGTTAACAGTCTCTCGATCGCATCTCTAATGCACAGAATGAAAGGTCACGCCAATTCGTTAACCTTAATCACGATCTTGTCTGCGATGACCATTACAATGATTTCACTATCCTATTCCTTATATTATTCCATTGAAAAGGATGTAAGATTAGCGATGCCTTTTGATTTTGCAGTAGAAAATATGCCTGAGGAAGCCGCTGTGATCACAAGTAAGTTAGAAGAGGCACAGATTGAATTTGATTATCATCAAGTGGATGCGATTCGATTTCATGGTGCATGGGTGGATCAGAATCAGAATTCAAAACCAAGCCATCGTAACAGACCGTTTTTACTTTTCTCAGCAGAGCAGATGGCACAGGTTGGATTAGATCTGAAGCGTCCCCAAGATGGTGAAGCCATCTATCATAGTTCGCGAGCCATTATAGAAAGCATGGAGGTATTATCTCCAAAAGAGGTGCAGTACGCTTCAAACGATGAAGTTAATCTAATAACCATCTCGAAGTCTGAGCTTAATAATGTGATGAATTACATTCTTCATGGCTATCAATTACTTGTTTCTCAAGAAACCTTCGAGCGAATGAGAGACAGCATTCAGGAGGATGAATTCAAAGAATTGGTGACATTTGAGGTGTTTAACGTATTGGATACGGAGAAAACAGATATCGCTTCAGATATCTTTCGAACGAGCGTGGACAGTGACCTGTTACTCAGGGACTTTTATTCCACATACGAGGGATCACGTCAAAACTTCGGACTCCTCATTTTCATTGCCGGCTTTCTAGGCTTGGTATTTATTCTTTCAACGGGAAGTATCTTGTACTTTAAACAAATGACCGAGGCCGAACAAGAGAAACCTCATTATCGGACACTGCGCCAACTCGGATTTCAAGTAGACGATATGATGAAAGGCATCATCCGTAAACAGCTCTTTGTTTATTTAATTCCGCTTGGCATTGGGCTAACTCACGCTGCTTTTGCCTTGAAGGTAAGTTCCATACTCATCGCTACAAGTATGCTTACTCCAATCCTCATTAGTATGGCAGCATATATCGTGATCTATTTAGTGTTTACGGTCGTTACCATTCAATATTACAAAAATATCGTTATCAATGCTCTATAGAAAGGAAGAACAATGATGAAAAAAAGAATCCTTTTTTCTTGTCTCGTTGCTATCGTTATGATTGCTGGTCTCTATCTCTTCATGCGTGAGCCATTTGATCGTTTTAATCCAATGATTAAAGAGGAATATGCATATGTTAAGGTTCAAGATGAACCTGTAGATGATGACGGCAGATATAAGTATAGGGAGCAGGGGGTCACCGAAAGTGGAGAGACAAAACGAGTGGTATTCAGCACCAGTACCAGACTCGATCAAGGCACATTTTTAAAAGTACTCGCCAAAGGTACCTACACAGCAGACTATAAGTTTATCAAAGAGGATGAAATGACATCGAATTAAAGAGAGGGAGCGTCTTATCCATTCTTACGAAGGATGTATTGCAGTAGGCCGAATTTCCGGGGTGAGATGAACGGAGCCTAGGCCGCTTGGTATCTTGTGAAATGGCTAAGGATACAGATATGAGAGTAGTTTAATATAAGGAGTAGCCTGGGAACAAAGGTTGCTTCTTTTTTTTGCTTTTACACTTCGCAAATGGAACATTGTGGGTTATATTGGATATGATTTGGTACTATAGTAGAGAAATGGAGAGATGGTCAACCTTGGATGAAAAAACACGCTTTCCGATAGGACACTTTGAGCCAAGTCTTAAATTCTCTAATGAGGACCGAATCCACATCATAGGTCAAATTTCCGGAATTACGAAGACCTTAAGAGAGATTACACAACATCTCAATGATGAACAACGTTGTACTCCTTATCGTAATGGCGGTTGGACAATCACACAAATTGTGCACCATTTGGCGGACAATGACATGAACGCTTATATCAGATTTAAGAGAGCCTTGACTGAAGATGAACCGATGGCAAGCTCATATCGAGAGGATTTATGGGCATCATTACATGATTACAGGAATACGCCAATCGAAGATTCAATTTTGTTGATGGAGATACTGCACAAGCGATTCCTCACGTTGCTGCAAGGGCTACATCCCGATCAGTTTAGACGAAAACTCCGAACAGAAGTGTTAAGTACAATTTCATTGGATATTGCTCTACAAAGATTTGTATGGCACGGGCAGCATCATATTGCTCAAATTAAATCTTGTATAACATCGCAGAGGTGGTAGGGTTTTATACATCTCAAGTGTGGAGGTAACATATGGGGAATGGAAGGATTCTGGGCATAGCATATAATGTAATTCCAGTGAAAGATTTAGAAGTGTCAGCCGCCTGGTTTGTAAAACATTTTGGATTTAACATACGCCACCAACGCGAAGGATATTTGAGTTTATTTCGGGGGAATCGCCCAATTTTGGACTTGATCCAAAGCGATAATGAAACACGAGCGACATTTGAAGTACATCTGAAAAAGAGATGGGTCATTACATTTTTCGCTGATGACATTGGTTCTTTACATGACTACTTAATATCAGAGAATGTGAAAGTAGGGGCTGTTAGTGATGAGGGACAGTATGGGAAGTTTTTTGTGTTAGAAGATCTGGACGGTAACTTATTTGATGTGTGGGAACACCATGATTGTGAATTGAATTTTTAATGAGGAGCCTTGGTCTGCTACTATCACTTACCTAGGATCTGTATGTAAACGGATTCAGAACTAGATTAGGGGGATACGGATATTGATTGAAGACGAAAAAGTATACCCTGACTGTTCAGTTGAAATAAGAACGGTAGACGTTGGCGGTTTAACAAAGCCAGAGCTTATTCAGAAACTGGACCAATACTCTATTTTATTGAATAAATATGGAGAACAGTTGTTAAATGATGAGAGATTTGTAGTTTCCGGTACAAAGCAAAGCTTGCAAACGGTTGAGTTGACCGTCAGACAACTTGGATTTTCGGATGGTGCTACGACTTTTCAGCTCTTTCGAAGAGCAAATGATCTTGGGCTAGAATGTTGTCCGGTTGAGTTAGGACCTTATCTAAGAATGCAATGTTTGGATCAGCCTGAGATATGTTCTACCAATATTTCAGAGGGTAACAAAGCTCCGTCCGGCTCCATTACCATAGCATCTGCAGCCCTTACGGAGGATAATGAATTTCCAAAAGGTTTTTATCTCAGACGAATAAACGACAAGTTATGGTTACGAGGATATCTTGCCGACGATTTGCATATTTGGAGTCCTCATGATCGTTTTATCTTCTGTAGGTCTCAGCTTTCTATAGCATGAAGATCAGAAAGGTATTTTTGAAAACAAAGGAGTGAAAGACCAATGGATATCAAAAACAAAAGCGGAGATGTGCTTGGAAAAATTCAAATTGAATCCTTACGCAATGATCATGCGATTGACCGAATCGTCTTTGACTTAAAGCCTGGTGAGGGGAAGGCGATTTATACCGCAGATGTTATAGAAAATCAATTCACGCAACAGACCAATTATGCACCCATTCCATGGGAAGACGGTTTGAAACAATTGCAGAAACATTATTCTCCATGGCAGCCGAAATTTCCGATTGATTCTGATATAGATGCCATTCATGTATTTTATGGATTTGATAATTTAACTCCGCAAGAAATTGATGAAATGATTGAAGAAAGTAACAGGTCAGGCAGAAATGTAGTGATACGCGACTTGAAGCCCAATAAGAGGGTTGTGGGCATCAGCATCACCTATAAAGAATACGGTGGTTATAAACTTAATATTTTCGGGACAACAAAGAGCCGGATCGCATTGTCTGATCATGATGGTACTAAGGTTAAACAAGCAGCCGTACGTGGTGTACAAGCATTTTATATTTTCAATAACGAAACTTCCCAATTGATATGGATCGAAGAGGATGTGCATGGGAAGGCGTTGCAATACGAGATCATTGGCGGAAACATGTCAGAAGATCTTGTGATGAAGATTGCGAAGTCAATGAACGGATAAATTTTATATTATAACTGTTCTAAAAGGAGTTTCTATGAATCGGACGATAATGATTAGCGATATTCATGGCTGCATTGATCCATTTAATCAGTTATTGCATGATATCAATTACAATTCGAAATATGATCAACTAATTTTGCTCGGTGACTATGTGGATCGAGGTCCTAACAGTAAAGAAGTGGTCAAAGAGGTTATCAGATTAGTTCATGAACATCATGCGATTGCATTAAGAGGCAATCATGATCAACGGTTAGTTGATTTAATAAATGAGGGAAGTTCTGTAATTAAAGCGAAGTTTATTGAACACGGCGGTATTCAAACACTTCAGAGCTATTGTAATGTTAAAGGCGAAATTTCTGATGGAATGTTGGAGCATGCGAGAGAGTCAATAAAAATAGATTACGGTCATCATATTGATTTTTTGAGTGAATTACCTCTATACCATGAGGATGAAGCTCATATTTACGTTCATGCCGGATTAAATCCTAATTACATAGAATGGAGGAAACAATCAGATCATGATTTTATGTACATGAGAGATGAATTTATCCGACATACGTTTACAAATTTACACAGAAACATTATTTTTGGACATACAAAAACGATAGATATCCACGGGACAGCCAATATTTGGTTTGGTGAAGATAAGATAGGCATTGATGGTGGATGTGCCTATGGAATGCAACTTAATGGTTTAATTTACCAAAATGGTTCTTACGTAACTTCTGATTCAAAGTTTAATCTGAGTGAGGTGCAACGATGAGTTACAAAACTATTCTCATAGACCAATTAAACGCCTGTTATCATGACAAGAGCTGGTTTATACCGCTTCATGATATTTTGACAGACCTCAATGCGGCGGAGGCCGCTTATGTAAAGAATGAGGGGGAGCACTCCATCTGGGCGATCGTCAATCATCTTATTTTCTGGAATGAGAAGTGGCTTGAGAGATATATTGCCGAACAGGTCGACGGGCAGCATTCAGTGAATAATGAGGATACATTCGAGATAGATCCGTCTAACCTGAATGATGTGGAGTGGGGCAAGACATTACATAGACTAAAAACCGTCTTTGGTGATTGGAACAGGGCACTTGAAGATAGCGAAGAACATAAATTGACCCGTGAAATCCCTTCCTATTTCAACGCGCCATGGTGGGGAGTTGTATCAAATCTATGTATTCATAATGCCTATCATATTGGCCAGATCATGCTGCTCAAAAAATCAATGAAACACACGTAGGACACGCTGTATTACGTTTATAAAATTATACTTAAGCAAAGGAAGATGAACATCATGGAAAAAGGCAAAATTATATTTTTGAACGGTGTAACCAGCTCTGGTAAAACTTCAATTGTCGAGGCGATGCAATCATACGATGATCCGTTTTTCTATGTTGTGGCTAATGATTTATTTGAAAATACGATTGGTGATAAACATCTTCAGACGGATTACTGGAAGTATCTGAGTGAAGCGATTGTAATGATGTATCATACGGCAAAAGTATTTTCAGACCATGGAAAGCATGTTCTGATTGATGGCATTCTTGTGGAAAGACCGGAGCTCGCGCCGCATTATGAACAAGTCAAACAGATTTTTGAAGGGTATCCACTGGATATCGTTGAGTTATATTGCCCCCTCGACATCTGCCGTCAGCGGAACATCGAACGTGGGGATCGAAGAGAAGAGCAATCGGATGAGCAACATCAAATCATGGCTTCCGACATTCAGTATAGCTACTCGGTGGATACGAGTCTGCATACACCTGAGGAATGTGCCGAGATGATTATAAATACGCTGTTTAAAAGTGAATAGGGGTTCACTGTATGAATTGAAGAGAATGTAAAAAGAAGCTGGGGGTGTGGATGACATTGCTTTCTGCATACTGGAGGTACTTTTTATATGTAACTGAACATAAATTGAATGTTTTAATCGAGTGCTGGCATGAAGGTTTATATGTACAAGGGCTGCTTCATGATTTATCCAAGTTTTGTCCTCAAGAATTTATCCCTTATGCAATCAAGTTTTATGCGGGCCGTAAAGATGAAGATACAGAACTAAGATGGAAGAACGCATGGTTACATCACCAGAATCATAATAAACATCATTGGGAGTATTGGATTGTAAACAGAACTACAAAAGAAGCTTTGCCTATGCCAAAAAAATATTTTATAGAAATGGTATGTGACTGGAGATCTTTTTCAAGAAAATGGGGCCGCAGAGTCAAAGATTCCAATTTGGCAGAACGTATGATGAACTCGGAAGATGTTATTCTGCATCCAATGACGAGAGAAGCGCTTATGCAGTACTTATTAGAGAGGTGAATAATGATGATCCAAAATGATATGCGGTTTTTGGAATTGGCCATAGGAGAGCGGGCTGCCGTAAAACGAAAAATGCTGAAAGAATGGAATGTTAGACTGGGAATTATCAATACAGCATGGGATGAAAAGTTCATATGATAACAGCTGGAATTACAAAAAGTACGCTCATTAATGATTTAAGAGGCTTAGGTGTTAAGAAGGGCATGACGATAATCGTTCATTCCTCCTTCAAAGCAATAGGTAAGGTTATAGGTGGCCCGGTAAGTGTTATTTTAGCTCTGGAAGAAGCCGTTGGAACCAATGGAACCATTGTCATGCCCACTCAAACAGAACATCTTTGTGAACCTTCAGAGCATGACGCGAACCTGTCTTCAGAGGAAATTGAGTTCATCAAAGACAACATGCCTATTTATTATCCTGATTTAACACCAACCTCGTATATGGGTATCATTCCTGAGGTGTTTCGGAGGCAAGATGGTGTGTTTCGAAGCTCACATCCGCACATGTCTTTTGCTGCCTGGGGGAAAGAGGCCAAACGGATAATGGAAGATCACAACTTGCATTATGCATTAAATGAGAAATCCCCGTTAGGAAAAATCTATGATTTGAGTGGATACATTCTGTTACTTGGTGCGCCTACAAATAGTAACACCTCCTTGCACCTGGCCGAATATAAACAGCAGAATTCATTTGTTAAGCCAAAAGTCTGGGGAGTAAAAATGCTGGTGGATGGAATTGAGCAATGGACTACATACGATGATATTAACAATGAATCAGATGATTTTGAATTGATTTTTAATGAGTTTAAGATCCAGACTAACGCTGTTACCGAAGGAATGGTAGGGGAATCTGTGAGTTATCTGATACCCCAAAGAGAGATGATTGATTATGCTTTGGGATGGATGAATCGTAATCGAAGAGAACATATCGAGCAGTGAATCATTTCAAAAAAGATAGAAGGGGGAAATGTAATCATGACTAAAGAGATTGAACATTTGCTTCAAACTTTTGAAGAATGGGCGTTGTTTGTCAAGACGATGAATCATCTTGAAGAGAAGACCTGGAATTCCAGCATGGAAGAAGGGAAATGGACGATAAAATCCATCGTCAGCCACATGATGTTATGGGATAGATATTTTTACAAAGAAGCGATTGAGAAGATTGCTCTGAAGCAGACAGTTACGTTGAAACAAATGGATTTTGAAGAGTTTAATCGCAAAGCTATTGAGTACGGGAACCGCACAGAGACGTCCGAAATCGTAAATAAGGCTATCACGTACCGCCATAAAATTATGAATGACATTCGAGGGTTATCGGAGGAACAGCTTCATCAGACGTATTTGGACGCAGAGGGGAACGTATTTTATATTCCCCAATACCTTAAAGATTTTATATGGCATGACCAGCATCATATGGAACCGTTGAAGAAATATCTTGCCAACCTTGAAGCGTAAAGGATTTAGCAGGCAGGGGGTGACACGGAACACAGCATGTTGCTTGCTTTGAATATAATATGTATCCCAAACCAGGGAGGGATTGTAGTGAGTAGTCATACGATTGAATTAACTCAGGAAAATCTGATCGGTTCATTTACCAATGAGGTAACCCCCATTTTGAGCGTGAAATCTGGTGATTCCATTCGTTTTCAGACGCTAGATGCGGGCTGGGGCATGGGTGTGAGTTATGTGGAACGCATGAAACCTGTTGATCGTCAAGGTGAAAAAGATGGAGGTCATGCCTTAATCGGTCCGATCTATATCGATGAGGCGAAGCAAGGACAGACGTTGGAGATTGTTTTTAATGAGATCGTACCCGGAAGTTACGGGTTTACTTCCGCCGGCGGATATCCGAACTGGCAGAACCAGAAGTTACATCTAACAGAGGTTGAAGAACTGTCGCTGAACTGGACACTTGATCGCCGAACGATGAGTGGAAGCTGTGAAATAAAAGGAAAGTCCTTCACTGTATCTCTCTCGCCGTTTATGGGTGTAGTGGGCATGCCGCCAGAGTCAGGTGGAATTCATACGACTTGGCCGCCTCGCTATTGTGGAGGGAACATCGACTGCAAGGAACTGGTGCAGGGAAGTAAATTATATTTACCTATCCCCGTAGACGGGGGTTATCTCGCGATTGGTGATGGTCATGCACGGCAGGGAGACGGTGAAGTCAGCTGTCAGGCCATTGAATGTCCGATGAAAGTGGTGGATGTCACGCTTAATGTGATTGATGATATGATTTTGACCAATCCTCGTGCACATACGCCATCCGGCTGGATTACCTTCGGTTTTCATGAAGATCTGAATGAGGCTACGGTTGAAGCATTAGATGGGATGCTCAATCTGATGGGTGAGTTGTACGGACTAGAACGAGTGGAAGCGATTGCACTTGGAAGCGCGGTAATTGACCTGCGTATCACCCAAATTGTGAATGGCGTTAAGGGTGTACATGCTGTCCTTCCGCATGACGCTTTTAAGTGACTTAAGGACTGTTATACGTCGTATTAGTTGAAATCGGGGGTCGATAAAATGAAAGGCAGACCACAGATCGTTTTAGATATCGCAGGGGTTTTGTTAAGTAATATGTCGTTGACGTGCTGGAAAGATATGAGTGAGGAAACCAACCTATCGGCAGAATCTTTGAAAGTACATTTTGCAGGAATCAAACGAAAGCTCTGGACAGGAATGATGAGGGAAGAAGAGTTCTGGCAATCGTTGAAGGAGATGTATCCTGAATTATCAATAAGCCGAGCGAAGGACATCTTATACAATTCGATTGTTCCCTTACCAGCCGCTCAATACCTTGAGCGATGGAGTGAGTTCGCAGATATCCATCTACTCAGCAATCATTGTAAGGAATGGATTGAGCCGAATCTGAGCCGTTTATTCTCATTTACCAAAAGTGTAACCATCTCTAATCAAGTGGGTTTATGCAAACCTGAGATTGAGATATACCAACGGGTCAAAACCCTCCTGGCAGCTGGAGAAGAGGTTCTATTTATAGATGATCAAGAGAAAAATTTACATTCTGCTAAACTACTTGGTTGGAGGACTTTACTGGCTGACGAAGAAGGAGATTGGGTTAATGAAGTTGAGTCATTGCTAATTTAGAATGTAATCCAGAAACCAATAAGTTCCGGATATTACATGCTGAACTCGTCAGTCAATGAAAGGAATAATAGAACAGCATGCATAACTGGCACACCGTGCATAACCGCTAAACTCCAAATTGCTTTAGATGATGATCTAAATGCTTGTATATGCCTTTACCCCATTGCTCGGCTGTTAATTTTCCGAAGAAGGGATGGGGGTGGCGGGAGAATTTATCTGAAGCACCTTGTTGAAAGATATTAATCTGCTGCTCAAGCTTTTCTTTTTCTTCTATAAACTGTCGTTGATCATCAATAATGATTGTCGGGATCGTAGACATATTATGGGGCAAGGGCTTGTCATTATAAAACATTGGTTTTGCGAACCGTCCTATAAGTCTCCCAAGTAATCCTCTAGGTGGAAAAGCATTTCCTAAGGGGATATCATGAAATGCTGAACAGTGAGCCAGCATTTGAGAGACCTGCATCGTGCCCCATTCAGGGATGGATTTTTCACTAAGTTGAGCCATGCGCTCTGTAATTTCAGCAGCATTGATCGTATCAAATATACTTTTCACAAGAACACCTCAGTCCTCTAGGATATAAAATTTGAACTTAAACTATCATCATTCTCTTATTGAAAGGTTTATCCTCTTACTATCAAGAATAATAAGATATGGTAACTTTAGTCAATGTATTATAGGAAAACCACAATTGAAATCGGAGGATGCGAACTTGGAAAATAAGGAAACGTTTAATCTCGTAGCAGATGAATATGAACGATATAGACCCGTCTATCCGAGTGAAATGTTTGATGATATTTTTACATATCTGAATCTTAATAAAGAGGATTCCATTCTTGAGATTGGCTGCGGAACGGGGCAGGCCAAGGAAAGTGATTTCAATTGATTGTGTCTGGAACGGCCTTTCACTTCATTGATCCGAAAGTTGGTTACCACCGGGTTTGGGAATTGCTAGAGAATACAGGCGGCATTGGACTTTTCTGGACGATTCATATACCGGTCTATGACCAGCTACACAATGAAATTCGTTCCCACTACATAGCATTAGCCCCTCATCTGGATGATTCTCAATATCCTTCGCCAGATGAAGTTATCCAGGAGCGTAAAGAAATAACAGAAAAATCTGGCATGTTCACGGATATTGAGGTTAAGGAGTATAACTGGATACAGTCCTGTTCCAGCGAAGAGTATGTCACGCTGTTAAATACCAATTCCAAACATCAGCGGCTTTCTATTGATGTTCGGCGTTCACTTCTAGAGCGAATCAAACATTCCATTGATGCTACAGGTGGAACGATAGAGAAACAACATAAGGTTGCCCTTTTTCTAGGGAAGAAAAAGGTCTAAGGATATATGTTTTTATTTTTCCACAGAAGAACAGGAGGGAATATATGAGTGATCCGCGTTCAACATACATTATCCAAACGGCAGTGTTAAGTTTACAAGAGGAATTAGAGAGGTTAAAGATGCAGGCGTTAATGGGGTGGTCCAAAGAATTTCGAAATCTAGAGTGGTATGGTTTGAAAAATGGAATGCGTGTATTGGAGGTCGGAAGCGGACCGGGTTACATCACAGAGCAATTATTGAACAGTCTGCCGGAGAGCGAGTTTACCTCGCTTGAGATTGATCGTTCACTGCAAGCACAAGCCAAAGAACGGCTGAAAGATATTCCTTCCACGCGATTACAATTTGTAGAGTCTTCCATCTACCAGATGGATCTGCCTGATGATTCTTTTGATTTTGTCGTGGCAAGACTGATCTTTCTTCACTTGAACAATCCAAACGAAGCTGCACAAGAGATATATCGTGTACTGAAGCCTGGCGGCCGTCTTGCCATTATTGATGTGGATGACGGCGTTTTTGGAGCAGTGAATCCTGATGTACCTGCTTTGCATACGGTATTAATGAAAATTTCGGACTATGTAGCACAACACGGTGGTAATCGCTTAATTGGCAGAAGTCTGCCGCGTCTCCTTTCTGAGAGCGGATACATCGATGTTGACATTGATTCTGTCCTTCAACATAGTGATCTGTTAGGCATCGAAGGCTTTAAGCACCAGTTTAATCTTAATCGTTTTGTACATTTTGCTGAAAAAGGTGTGATCAGTTCGGAGGAATTTGCTCAGCTGCAACAAGCTTCTGAAGCGATAAATCATTCGCCGGAAGCCTATGCCATGATGAATTTCATTACAGCTTGCGGTACGAAGCCATTGACATAGCTGGGTTGAAACTAATTAGGGACGGAGGGTGGGGATGAATATCGTTCATTCTTTTCAGGAATTAGTAGTTCGAGGGGATCATCAGGGTATGATTGAGTTACTGAAAAACTATGAACAATCCAGACCATTATCTGTTAATGAACAGGGCTGGGTCTACTGGAACGTTTCAGATGGTTATGCCTTGTTAAGGGAGCCGGAACCGCTTTATGCCAATCACCGGGAATTCTTCAAATGGGGAAAAGAAAATCTCACCCCGGAGCAGTTACACTGGATCGTTTCGGATTCGACACAAGCGTTGTCGTTATCTCTAGGGAACTACTTTGATCATTGGATGGATTGGTACCAATATGCTTGCGATTATGCCCCGAAGTTGGATACCAACCGAGGTGTTCGATTCGAGAGCCATCGGGCTTTGGGTGGTTCGCTTTGGGTTTTGGAGAGATACAGTGAAATGGACAGTGTGCTTGAAAATATGAACCAGCTTATACAAGAAGATGAGACATGGTCCAATATTCTTTTTGCCCGAATTACATACAACAAACAGCGTCTGGCCTATCTGCATCATGTTGGGGAGGTTAGAGAAGTAAATCTGCTTCTGGATGAAACGCTGAATTTGATAAACAAGATCGACTGGTCAGCATTAGATCAAATAAAAAATCAGGAAGTTGTAGGTAGCTGGAGACAATTGAATTCATCCAGTAACTCACAGAGAGATGTTCACATCGCGATGAACAATCTGGCATGTATTTTGACAGATATTGAAAAGGTAGAGGAAAGTGTGGGGTTATTCAGACGGCTACAGGATAATGGATATGCTTTGAATGGGTATGCTTTTTCTAAATATGTCTGTTCGGTCTGGAAGTCAGAGGGGGTTGAAGCTGTTAGGGAAGTGTTAGGTGCCAATAAATCTTTTGAAATCGCTGAACTGATTAAACATAGCCCTATGCTTTCAGAGATCGAAGATTAGGTTTGAGGTTGTCTAAAAGAGGACTGAACTTCAAGGACTAAGAAAGAAGGAATGCATGAAGTGAACCATGACATCTTGTTAAACAGATTTCCGAATGTGAACATTGTTAAACTAACAGGTGGTTATACCAATACGACCCTTTTACTTGAGGGAACTGATCCGCAGATGATTGCTAAAATCTATCATGTAGAAAATACAGATGCAAGGACAGAAATAAGCGCGCTAAGGTTGTTAAATCATTCTGGCGTGACTCCGCGAGTGCATGATTGCTTTGAAAAAGAAAACTGGCTGTTTGTTATGATGGATTATGTTCCAGGAATAAACGCACAGAGGCTGCTGGATCAAGATGGACGTGACCAAGGCAGGAAAATTTATGAGCAACTTGGTATATATCTCGCCAGAGACGTGCACACAATCAAACGAGGTGACTGCGAAGCAGAGCTGCCAGTCATAACGAAGTCCGCTAATGATGTGGAGGAACTTGAGTTTGTACCCTCCGGAATCAAAAGCATGGTAAAAGAAGTGTTGGACATTTCCGATCATGGGGAGCAAACTCTGATTCACGGAGATTACGGACCACATAATGTCATGTTATCCAACGATTCAATGTTCATTTTGGACTGGGAGTGGGCAGGATGGGGCAATCCGTTGTTTGATATCGCATGGGTGGTCTGGTTTGTGCATCTTCATTACCCTCACATGGCAAAGGATCTGTCAGAAGTCTTCTTAAATGCATATACAGAACGTACAAATATTGATGTAACAAATGATCTAATTCGGGCATATTCCACATCCAAAGTAATACAGATCATGAACCGAATCAAGAATGCTCATCCAGATGTACATAGGGAATGGCTCCGCAGATTAGAATGGACACTGCAAGCGAGCTTTAACAAGGCTTAATCGTGAAATTTCGTTGAAACGCTGAAATATACGTGAGAGGAGTGATGTGATATGAGAAACAATACAAATCTGAGTAGAAGAAATGAAGTTGCCAGAGGTGTTTTTGTCTAGCGCAGAGGACCCAAGGAAGTCTTCAGTGGGATTCCTCTGTGTAATTTTCACTAGGAGGAGTTTCAATTTATGATTCAATTAAAAAGTGTGTCGGTGGATAATTGGTATGCATGTACTCAACTTAATGTAACGGAAGAACAGAAAAAAAGTTTTCCCGCGCCAGTTGTATATTGGATTGCTGAATCCAAAGTAGTGGAAGACTTTCAACCCATGGCCATCTATTTTGATTCGGATCTGGTTGGTTTTGCTGTGTACTCAGATAAGCCCGATCATGAGGATAACTACTGGCTTCTTGCTCTAATGATAGATACAAAATATCAGGGCAGAGGTTATGGAAGAGAAGCGCTTAGGAAGTTGATTGATCTAATGAAAGAATCGCTGAATTGCAAACGCATCATGATTGGACACAGGCCGGAAAATGGTATCGCCGGAAATCTGTATGAATCATTTGGTTTTCACAGCGTAAGTGAAGGGCTGATTGATGGCGAAGTCGTTCGGCTTCTAAGATGCAAGTAGTGCCAAAACACACGCGATTTGGATTGTAAAGGAGGTAGCTTGTCTTTGAAGCATATACACATTATTTTCTCATTACTCTTTATCATGCTGGGAATTGTGATTATTACAATCTCGAAAATGATTGAAGAGGTGATTCCTAAGCTAGGGTATGCAGCATTCCAGTCAGCAGCAGCTGGCAGCTATACTCCGAGTGATTATCAAGTGAATTTTGTACTGAATTATTGGATAGGCGCGATATGCATTTTGGGTGGAGTTATCTGTTTAATTAGTACAATGAATGTTGTCAGAAACTACATTCATGAAATGAATATAAGAAACAGAGCGTTTGATGAAACTCATAATTATGACGACACAAGAGAACTGAAATAGGTTATGATATGACATAAAAAAGAAAGGGCGGATATACATGATTACATTCCAATACTTTGAACCGGAAGATTTTGATAAACTGATCGAATGGAGTGGGGATGAAGCATTTTTGCTCCAGTGGGCCGGCCCTCAGTTCCAATATCCACTTTCCAGAGAGCAACTATCGGATTATTTGCAGGGTGCCAATGATAAGAACACTTCAAATAAGTTCATTTATAAAGTGATGGATGAATCAACTCAGGAGATTGTGGGTCATATTGCTCTTGGCGGTATCGATCGATATAATCGTTCAGGGCGTATCGGTAAGGTGCTACTTGGCGAGCCGTATCAGGGTAAAGGTTATGGGAAGCAAATGATCGATGAGGCACTTCGAATTGGATTTGAAGAGGAGAAGTTGCACCGGATCAGTCTGGGCGTATTTGATTTTAATGTCTCAGCCATCCGATGTTATGAAAAAGCGGGCTTTGTACAAGAGGGACTTATTCGTGATGCGAGAAGATATGAAGATACATTCTGGAATCTAATCGAAATGAGCATATTAGAAAATGAATGGAAAAAATAGCTTATCAAAAGCGATCATCATACTTGAGAGGAGGTTCTCCCACTCGTCATGCTGAGCATACTGAAAAAGCTGACTTTTTGGTTTGTTATTTTCTCGCTAACCGTATGTTTCATTAATCTATCAGGAAATGATGATAAGAATATTCTGATTTACCTAACGAATCCTATAAATCCGTTGCTGAATGACTGGTTGACCAAGATAAATACAAATCCAGAGACGAACTCATTGTTCAGGCCGTTAATATACTTGTTCCATTTGATGTTTTGGGGCGGAGTGGGGTTCATCCTGGATCGGATCATTATGAAGCTAAACCGTAAAGGGTAGAAATAACTACGTGTACGAAAATTAAAAGGGGATGTCCGCCTGTCATCAGAATGACAGGCGGACATCCCCTTAATTGCTTTCTTTCTGATTTATTTCAATGATCCCCGTATCAATAAATTCCTTCACAGGCACACTGTCGCTAGCGAGTAACAGGGTCTCCATCATTTTGGCACCCCAGACTCCTTCATTCTGCGAAATAACGGCAGACAATTGACCGTTGAGCAACCCGTTTTCACTAGTCGGGCTATCACCGAACGCGATTAAATGCCGGTTAAGGCCTTTTGCTTTCCAGATCAGGGTAGAGGCAGAGACAGAAACAAAATCGAGCCCGATAATGGCATTGAAGTGAGGGTGAGCCTGAATCATGTTCTCCATATCGGACATGGCTTGATCTTCATTCCCTTGATGATAACGAACTTCCAAGATCTCGATGTCTGTTTCACTGCGGATGTAATCAATGAATCCATTAAGCCGCTGCTGCAAACCTTGCATCTCCTCCAAACCATTCTCGACAAGAATCATGCCTTGATTATGCAGAAGTCTTGTAGTCGTCATCGCGAACTGCTGGCCAGTGCGATAGTTATCGGCGCCCACATAAGCGATTCGATGACTGGATGGGACATCTGACTCAAATGTAATGACAGGAATACCTGCAGCTTGGGCTGCATCAATAACGGGTGTAAGTGCAGCAGCATCCACAGGAGATATAGCTATCCCGTCCACATGCTGTTTGATCATATTCTCCATGATACGTATCTGTTGTTCGGTATTGGCTTCATCAGGTGCGTTTACAATTAATGTAATATCGTGTTTCTCTGCATACTCCGTTGCATCCTTCGTGATCATCTCATAGGTTGGATACGTCATTGGATAAATAATACCGAAAGTTTTGCTCGCTGCAAATTTCTCTACAGGTGAAGTCGCAGGAAGTGTTGCAGCCATCTGCTGTGGGCGAATGTGTGCCGAACCGGATGAAATGATCATCGGGAGCAGAAGGATTAGTGTAAGTAAAAGTGCAAATCTGGCTTTATTCATACATTGGCTCTTTTCTCGTATCTGATGATCTGGCCTGCGATTCCTCGGTTCCTTGAGTGCGGTATTCTCTTGGCGTAAAACCTGTTGTTTTCTTGAATATATTAGAAAAATAGTGAGAGTCATTGTAACCAACTTTGTAAGCAATCTCAAAGGTTTTGCTGTTGGTTGTTTTCAGCAGCTCCTTGGCTTTGCCGATTCGAATCTGGGTTAGATACTCTGTTATCGTTTGACCAGTTTCCTGACTGAAAATCTTGCTTAGATGACTTGGACTGATTCTGACGTGTGCAGAAATCATCTTCAACGAGACTTGTTCGTTATTGTATTCACGGGATACATAGGCTTTCACCTGATCAATGACATCACTGTATTTTCCAGAGCACGCTGCTCTTCTCTGCCATAACAGGTTAAGCAGGGAACACAGATATTGGGTACAATCCTCCCAGCACGTAATCTTCCGAATCGTCTGTTGTAGGGAAGTAATGTTCTCATCCGAATGGTCACTCATGCGGAACAACTGATTCGCGAGCCGAAACGACTCCAGCGTAAGATCATTCAACAGATAGAAGCCATACGAGGAGGACTTCCAGTCGAAGGACTGTAATGGAGCGGCAAACTCTTGCAAAAAATGGTCACGCAGATTGGGGCTGCCGATTTTGAGAAATTCAAGAAACGAATTCCTGTCGAGAAAAAGAGTCGTTTGCTCATCCAGGTTAATGTCATGTAGAGAAGCTCTGTTCTGAAGGGTGAGTCGATTAATATATTTATCCTCCTCCGCTTCCAGATACGAGACATGAATTCCTTGCAGCCGCTCCTGTTGACTGCCAATGCCCAGAATAATATTACATTTGAACGTATGCTCAAGTTCCATACGAACCCGCCCGCGAAGCTGCTCCAGATATACGGATATGCTGTCATCGGAGTGATACTTGAGCAGAAGCACCAACTCGGTCCGGCTTCGAATATAAGGAAGAAGTTCGACGTGGGGATCACGAGTTTCCTCCAGTATGGGAAGCAGCTTCTTCATCAGGGATTCCGGGTCCCGGGAGTCATCTGTTAATCGAACGTCGATAATGACAATTGTATAATACCGGGCCGAGAGTGGAAGTGAGAGTTGTTTGGCTGATTCAATCGCATCGGTTGTACCGATGAGTCCTCCGCACAGATCGGCCAGCAGTTTTTCTTTGGTGATCGTTCGGTTTGTCATGCGTTGATGTTCTTCATCCATTTGTTTGCTGACCTTATGAAGCATTTGGATTAGCTCTGCTGCACTAATGGGCTTTAGACAGTACTCGGTCACACCAAGTCGGATAGCCTCCTGGGCATAACTGAATTCATCATGACCGCTCATGATAATGATTTTGATATCAGGTTGTTGAGTGCGAACGATGGAGGTCAGTTCCAATCCGTTCATAAATGGCATTTTGATATCCGTAATCAGAATATCCGGAGCCCATTCATGAATTAAAGGTAACGCAAGCTCGCCGTCGGGTGCATCCCCGCAATAGTGAAAACCTTCCTTTTCCCAATCGATGCAGCTCCGTATATTCTCCCGAATTCCAATTTCGTCATCCACAATCATCACCTTTTTCAACGGTTAACCTCCTTGCTTTTGGGGATACGAATCATAAATGTGCTGCCTTCCATATAGGTACTTTCCATTTCAACGCCATAAGCTGGTCCAAAATAGAGTCGAATCCGGTGATGTACATTGAGCAGACCAAATCCGCCTTCCTGCTCGTCATCTTGGGGTGAACGGGAACCGGCCGGCTTCTCCAGCTCTTCACGTAATTGTGCCAATCGATCCGCAGACATGCCAATTCCGTTGTCCTGTACGGTGAGAATGATGCTATTGTCCTCTACATATCCGTGTATGGATATCAGCCCTTGACCGCGTTTGTTCTTGATCCCATGGTAGAGCGCGTTTTCAATCAGGGGCTGCAGCGTCATCTTCAAAATGGGATAATCCTGAAGCTCACGATCAACGCTGATCTCGTAGGTGAGAATATCGTGGTACCTCATCTGTTGAATAACCAAGTAACTCCGCGCATGTTCAAGCTCGGTTTGAATGGATACCCAGTCGAATCCTTTGTTCAGACTCAAACGAAAGAACTTCGAGAGGGCCTGCACAAGTTTGATTACATTTTCTTTTTTCTCTGCTTCAGCCATCCATAGGATGGATTCCAACGTGTTATACAGGAAATGAGGGTTGATTTGAGCTTGCAACGTACGTAGTTCAGCTATTTTCACCTGTTCATTCTCTCGAATGCTCTTTTCGATTAGCATTTTGAGCTTATCCAGCATCACATTGAAACTTTTGCCCAGATCAGCAATTTCGTCTGAGCCATGTGGTGTGACTTTGGCTTCCAAGTAACCGTTTGCAGCTTTACGCATCTTGTTCATCAGAATTCGGATGGGAAGAATCAGTCGGTTATTCAGGAAAAAATATAACGATATCGCAAAGAAAGCACTTAACAAAACCGTAATGATGATCAATTGGCGAATGCTATTGGCCTCTGCAATGATTTCCTGATAAGGAGCTACCCCGATCATTTTCCATCCGGTCTGTTTTGAGGTGCTGTATACAACAAACTGGGGTTTGGATCCTGCAGACAGGATAAAGCTGTCGTGCTGTAGATGTAAAGGGACCGATCGGATCTGATCCATCATGGTTATGGATGCCGGGGTGACATCCGGCCTGAAGAGTGTATTTCCGTATTGATCACTAATATAGAAAAAACCGGAATCCTTAATGGGGGTATTCGTCAAAAAATCATCAATGAATGAATCATTCAAATCAATCACTATGAACCCGATGACCTCATGCGTAATTCGCTCTTTGACCGTGGTTATAATTGAAAGCGCATTCTGTTTAGGGTAAGCAAACCCATCCAGCCTGTTATATTCGGCATAGGCTGCAGAATGAGGGATGCGCAGAATGGCATCCGGATACTGTATCAGATACTTGAAGTACGGGTTACGCAGCGGATTTCGTTCCAGCTTGAACACGCCTTTTCGTTCACTTATGCCTTTTCCATAGAAATTCACGAATGAGATATTAAGTACCTTGTCATACTTGTAGGTTTCCCGATAAAGATTGTATGTCTGAAGGATGGCTTTGGCTTCCGGGTAGGACTCCGATTGAGAATACAAGTATTGAAGCACTTGCGGGTTCTTGCCCAGTTCGAGTAGCCGTTCCGTATCCTCAAACAAGATGTCAATGTTCCTAGCAAGCTGGTCGGCAACCAGCTGTGTCGAGGCCTTGTTATGATTGGATACGACCGTATAGGATTTGTGGTAAGAAATCAATCCAACCACGATCAGTGGTACTGAACTGAGGATGATAAACATGCTGAGTAATTTAAGCCTGAGGCTTGAAGCAATCCATTGAATGAGTTTCAACGTTTTCCACTCCATCTGAAGGGATCAAAAATGTATCATTAGTATAACATGATTTTCTAATATGTAAGAGAATCGCTAAATACTACACAATTAAACAAAGAAATTACACTTTTTAAACTTCATTCTTTGAAATTACTAAATTATTACATAAATAAAGTATGAGACTCCATATAAGCTTGGAATGAAAGCGTTCTATAATGTGGTCACACCACAAGGTGAAACGAAAAAAGGGAGGATCACAACATGCGAACCAAAAAAAAGTGGGGACTTGCCATAACATTGGCTATGGTGATGCTGGTCAGCACGGCATGTAGCAGTACCAATGGAGGAGCAGGCTCCGATAATGAAACTTCAACGAGTGGGAATGGCAGTACACCTGCCAGCGCCAAAACAATTACGCTTGGTTTTTCGCAGGTTGGTGCGGAGAGTGGCTGGCGTTCGGCGAATACCAAGTCGATTCAGGATTCAGCCAAAGAAGCGGGTTATGATTTGAAATTCTCCGATGCGCAGCAGAAGCAGGAAAATCAAATTAAAGCTTTGCGATCCTTCATACAACAGAAGGTGACGGTGATTGCTTTTTCCCCTGTTGTAGAATCCGGTTGGGATACCGTATTGAAGGAAGCGAAGGATGCAGGAATTCCCGTGATTTTGACGGACCGTGCTGTGGATTCGCCGGATAAAACCCTCTACAAAACCTTTATTGGTTCCGACTTTGTAGAAGAAGGACGCAAAGCAGGTCAGTGGCTTAGTGACCAATACAAGGACACACAAGACGAAATCAACATTGTTGAGCTGCAGGGTACAACAGGCTCCGCACCAGCGAATGACCGTCAAGAGGGCTTTATGGAATTGATTGCTTCCAATTCGAAGCTTAAAGTGATTGCTTCACAATCGGGTGACTTTACACGTGCCAAAGGCAAAGAAGTCATGCAAGCTTTCCTCAAAGCACATAAAAAAATAGATGTTCTCTATGCACATAATGACGATATGGCACTTGGGGCAATCCAGGCCATTGAAGCGGCAGGATTGAAACCAGGCGTAGATATTACCATTATCTCTGTGGATGCCGTGAAGGATGGTATGCAGGCTGCTGCTGATGGCAAAATCAACTTTATCGTTGAATGTAATCCGTTGTTAGGACCTCAATTAATGGAAGCGGTTCAATCGGTAGTGGACGGGAAAGACATCGAACCCCGAATCGTTACGGATGAGACGACCTTCACATCGGAGCAAGCCAAAGAAGCATTGCCAACACGTGAATATTAAAGCAGATTCGTATAACACCGAAAAGTCATTTTTCGACCAGGCTGTCGCTAAATGACTTTTTTCCATAACAAAGGAGAGGGTTATATGGCCGAGCAAGCACCCATTTTGCAAATGACAGGCATCACCAAACAATTTCCCGGGGTTAAAGCGCTATCCAGCGTCAGCTTTCGCTTGTTTCCGGGCGAGATTCATGCCTTGATGGGTGAGAATGGAGCGGGGAAGTCGACGCTTATTAAAGTTCTGACTGGCGTTTATTCCATTGATGAAGGAACGGTAACCATGGATAACCGGCATCTTTCGATCTCCGGTCCGCTTGAAGCGCAAAAGGCGGGAATCAGTACCGTTTATCAAGAGGTCAATCTTTGTCCGAACTTAACGGTCGCTGAGAATATTTTCATCGGGCGGGAGCCGATGCGATTTGGCAAAATCAATTGGAAGCAAATGAACAAAGATGCGGAGAACATTCTGCGAGACAGATTACATCTGTCCATAGACGTTAAGGCTCCTTTACAGACTTACTCGGTCGCGATGCAACAACTGATTGCAATTGCAAGAGCACTCAGCATCTCGGCAAAAGTGCTCATATTGGATGAACCCACATCCAGTCTGGACAAAAACGAGGTTCAGCAACTGTTTCGTATTATGCACAAATTAAAGAGTGAAGGTCTCGCAATTCTTTTTGTTACTCATTTTCTTGATCAGGTATACGAAATGTCGGATCGTCTAACGGTGCTCCGTAACGGGGAATTGGAAGGAGAGTACATAGCCGCAGAACTTCCACGCATGGAACTGGTTCTCAAGATGATCGGCAAGGAACTCGAGGTGCTTGAGGAGCTTCCGAAGGAAGCGGATGCTGCCCAGGCGGAGTCGGGAGAACTGTTAATTACCGCTAAGGCACTTGGACGCAAAGGAGCAATTGAGCCATTTGATCTGGACATTCGCAAAGGAGAAGTCGTGGGCTTGGCTGGGTTATTGGGGTCTGGTCGTACCGAGATCGCTCGCCTTTTCTTTGGTGCAGATCGTTCAGATGTAGGCAAGCTGCTCGTTGTAGATACAGGAAGTACGGTCAAGTCGCCGCGTCATGCAATTGATCAGAATATTGCTTTTTGCTCCGAGAACCGTAAAACCGAAGGCATAATCGATGATTTGACCATTCGGGAGAACATTATTCTGGCTTTACAAGCGACACGAGGCTGGTCCAAACCCATCTCACGCAAGAAACAGGATGAGATCGCCGAAAAGTACATCAACCTGTTAAATATCCATCCGAAAAACCCGGAGCATTTAATTAAAAATCTGAGCGGCGGTAATCAGCAAAAGGTGTTGCTTGCACGGTGGTTGCTGATGAACCCCGATCTGTTGATTCTCGATGAACCTACGCGTGGAATTGATATCGGTGCCAAGACTGAAATACAGAAGCTGGTGCTCTCTCTGTCGAAGCAGGGCATGGCCGTGCTGTTCATTTCGTCCGAGCTGGAAGAAGTGATTCGTGTCAGCCACCGGATTGCCGTAATCCGGGACCGCAAAAAAGTGCAAGAACTTAGCGGGGATCAGATCCATCAACAGCAAATCATGAAAGCAATGGCAGGAGGTTAAAGAGATGGCGGGCAAGATGCGTAAACATCATTTGTTTTGGCCGTTATGTATGCTTGGTTTACTTTTAATCTTTAATTTGCTGTACTCTCCGGATTTCTTCTCCCTCGTCATGCGTGAAGGGAATCTGTATGGCAGCTTGATTGATATTCTCAATTTTGGAGCGCCCTTAATTCTGGTATCGATCGGTATGACACTTGTGATTGCGACCGGAGGTATCGATTTGTCCGTGGGCTCCATTGTAGCGATCTCCGGTGCCGTGGCTTGTATGAGCATCAGCAGAGGAGTGGATCAGAATTCGCTCGGGCTTATGTTGGGCGCACTTGGATTATCTATAGGTCTCTCACTGATCTTGGGCATATGGAATGGGGCGCTGGTTTCGGTTGCCCGAATCCAACCCATTATTGCAACGCTTATTCTGATGGTAGCTGGACGTGGGATTGCGCAATTGATTACGAGTGGACAGATTATTACTGTATCCAACGCAAACTATGCCTATATCGGGGCAGGTTCGCTTGCAGCATTGCCTTTTTCCATCTTCATCGTATTAACTGTACTGCTTGTTGCCTCACTGTTGACGAGAAAAACGGCACTGGGACTGTTTATTGAATCGGTTGGAAGTAACGCAAACGCGAGCCAACTGGCAGGTATTCGTTCAAAAACGGTTATTCTCACGGTATATGTCTTCTGTGGTCTGTGTGCCGGCATTGCCGGGCTTATTCTCAGCTCGAATGTATCCAGTGCGGATGGCAATAACGCAGGTCTGTGGTATGAACTTGATGCCATTCTTGCTGTAGTCATCGGGGGTACTTCGCTCAATGGTGGTCGTTTCTATCTAATGGGTACCGTCGTTGGAGCACTCATTATCCAAACCTTAACAACGACGATCTATATGATTGGAGTCCCGCCAGAAGTTACGTTGGTTGTCAAAGCCTTTGTAGTACTGGCCGTATGTTTGATTCAATCCGATTCATTCCGCAATTCCATGGTGATCCGTTGGAAAAAACGGAAGTTTCCAGCCGAACAGGGGGTTAACCGCCATGTTTCTTAATCGTAAGTATCTCCCGGTCTTTGTCACCTTCGGTTTGCTGGCCGTGATGTTTGCCATAGGCTCTTTCCGGTATACGGGGTTCTTTTCCACACAGGTACTGCTTAATCTTCTCATTGATAACGCATTTCTGATTATCACGGCAATTGGCATGACTTTTGTGATTGTATCGGGAGGAATCGACCTGTCGGTAGGATCTGTCATTGCGCTGACGACCATCATTAGCGCAAGTCTGGTCGAGAAGCAAGGATGGTCGCCTGCGATCGTTATACCTATGGTGCTTGTCATGGGTGCGTTGTTTGGCACAGTCATGGGGGCGATCATCCACTATTTTAAAATTCAGCCTTTCATCGTGACACTGGCAGGCATGTTTTTGGCGCGGGGGCTGTGTTATGTCATCAGTCTCGACACCATTACCATTACGAATCCATTTTACACACAGGTTGCGCAGGCGAAGATTTCCCTGCCAGGGGGCAGCTTTGTCTCCATTAATGTGATTATTGCTCTGGTCATTGTACTACTCGCGATCTACCTGGCACATTACACCCGGTTTGGGCGCAACGTTTACGCCATCGGCGGAAGCGAGCAATCCGCGTTGCTCATGGGACTGCCGGTTGCACGTACCAAAATCCTGGTGTACACGTTCAGCGGTTTGTGTTCCGCGCTTGCCGGTGTTGTCTTTACCTTCTATATGTTATCCGGTTATGGATTACACGCCATGGGTCTTGAACTCGATACCATTGCCGCTGTTGTAATAGGAGGCACCTTGTTAACAGGTGGTGTAGGATATGTGGCGGGAACCTTTATTGGTGTATTGATCCAGGGGGCTATCCAAACTATAATTAGCTTCGAAGGTACGCTCAGCTCATGGTGGACCAAGATTGTGATTGGCCTGATGCTGTTTGTTTTTATTTTGTTCCAACGACTTCTTAGCGGGCGGCGAGTATCCTCGAAATCACTGCATTAAGTTGATCGAATTAAATGATATTGAACACGGATACCGAAACAATGATATAACAATATGCGCTCTGCATTGGTGAATGTTGAGCGTAACATGGAGATGGGGGATATGTGAGTGAGAAGACATGTGAACTGGTTGTGTTTGTTCATTCTACTGCTGCTTGTCGGCTGCACAACCCCTGAGTCTGAATCTGTTCCTCCTCCCATCTCGTCTAACAACTTAGAAACTCTTCCCTCCGTTGAGGAATGGATGGAATCAGCGGTAGCAAGGGATACCTCAACGAAACCGATTGTCTTGGGTTTTTCACAACTGGGCAGAGAGAGTGCCTGGCGTCTGGCAAACTCCACGTCTATTCGCAATGCTGCGGCTGAATCGGGAATCTCCCTTGTCATAAAAAATGCAGAACAGTCTCAGACGAAACAGTTCGAGGCTGTTCGGTCGTTCATCAGGCAAAAGGTGGATGTCATTGCCATTGCACCGGTCGTGGAATCGGGCTGGGATGGTATCCTACAGGAGGCCAGGGATGCAGGTATACCCGTGATTATCGTAGACCGGTCAGTTGATGTCAAAGACACTTCACTTTTTGTGACAACGATTGGATCGGACTTTTATGAGGAAGGTGTGAAGGCCGGAAAGTACATTCAGGATCGGATGCGAAATCATCCGGGTTTGATACGGATTGCCGAACTGCAAGGCACGAGTGGTTCTACACCCTCTATCCAGCGTGGCGAGGGCTTTAGAAGCATTTTCGAAACCAGAGCAGATATCATCTTCTCACAAAGTGCTCCTGCCGATTTTACGGAGGACAATGGGAAACAAGTGATGAAAGAATTCCTTCAGGTCCCGGAAGACGAACGGCCGCAGGTTCTTTTTGCCCATAATGATGAAATGGCTTTTGGCGCCATACAAGCGATAGAAGAAGTTGGGCTGAAGCCGGGAGAGGACATTATCATTGTCTCGGTGGACGGCTCCCGCAAAGCACTTGAAATTTTGGCGAGTGGGAAAATCAACGCTGTGGTGGAATGTAACCCGCTGCTTGGTCCTCAGCTTATGCAGGCTACAAAAGAAATTATTGCAGGGCGTACACTCCCGAAGCGCATGGTGCCCCCGGAGGATATTTTTACAAAGGAGAGTGCTGGACGGGAGATGTACAACAGGCGATTCTAGAATTCGTGAAAAATTAGAACATTTTGGATAAAATTCAATTTACTTTAAATAGAGGTATCGTTTATACTGAACTCACCTTGAACTAAAAGCTCTTCTCTATGAGAAAGGACGTAGCGGATTACATACTTTTGAAAGCGCTTTTTTTCGAGGGGTGAGAGTTCGATAAAGAGAGGGAGTGTAGAAGGTAGTATGCTGTGAATATATTATGAGGAGGTAATTTTATGTTCAAAGTTAAGCTGGCAAAGGCGGTAATATCTCTCGCACTTTTCGGTACCTTGTTTTCTATTCCGGGGGTGCCTGATGCTCGTGCTGCAGATGCAAGTTGCCCGAATGGTTATGTAGGTCTGACGTTTGATGATGGCCCATCTGGAAATACAACAAACATGCTTAACGCGTTGAAGCAGGCTGGCTTACGGGCAACGATGTTCAATGTTGGACAAAATGCACAAAATAATAAATCTCTGGTTTCTGCACAAGTAGCAGCTGGTATGTGGATTGGCAATCATTCCTATACACATCCAAACATGACTACATTGAACAGTTCTCAGATGTCGTCAGAGATTACTCGGACACAACAGACGATCCAGTCTATTACCGGAAGTTCACCTAAACTGTTCAGACCTCCTTACGGTGCGACAAATGCGACCTTGAAATCCGTTGTGAGCCAAAACGGTCTGAAGGAAGTACTGTGGAACGTAGATTCCCAAGACTGGAATGGTGCCAGCGCAACCCAGATTGTAGCAGCTGTGAATACGATGAAAAGTGGTGACGTCATACTAATGCATGATCAGTACCAGACGACACTTCAGGCCATTCCGCAGATTGCACAAAATCTGAAGAATCGCGGCCTTTGCTCCGGCATGATCTCATCAACTACCGGTCGGGCAGTCGCACCCGATAATAGCACTACTAATCCCCCGAGTAACGGAACAAAAGTGGAAGCTGAGAACATGATCAAAGGTGGACAATACACCGGCAATATCAGTTCTCCTTTCAATGGTGTGGTCCTTTATGCCAACAATGATTTGGTTAAATACACTCAGAATTTTGCAACGAGCACTCATAATTTCTCGCTTCGTGGAGCTTCAAACAATGCCAACATGGCTAGAGTTGATTTGAAGATTGGCGGACAGACGAAGGGAACCTTTTACTTTGGCGGAAGCGCTCCAGCGGTTTATACCCTGAATAATATCAGCCATGGGACGGGAAATCAGGTCATTGAGTTGGTTGTAACAGCCGATGATGGGACATGGGATATATATATCGATTACTTGGAAATACATTAACAAGCTTAGGTTGATTGAAAAATAATGCACTATAATGAAATCCCGTTGGGTTGACCCAATGGGATTTCATTATGTTTTTTTCCATTTTGTAACACAAAAGTGGAAGGAAAACATTTATAATGGATGAAATTGTATGTGAAGAATCTGGTTTCTATTGAAAATTTCATTGAATGGGAGTGAAATCATCAAATGATCATCATGATTAATGGAGCGTTTGGTTCGGGAAAAACTTCTGCAGCAGAAGCACTTCAGCCCTTAATTGCAAACAGCATGATCTACGATCCTGAAGAAATAGGTTATATGCTCAGAAAACTTCTTCCGGAGAATTGTAGAGAGGAAAGGGAACGTACGGATGATTTTCAAGATATCGATTTATGGAAAATTCTAACCGTAAAGACGGCTAAAGAAGTAAAGCAGAAATACAACAGACACTTAATTATCCCCATGACCATCTATAAAATGGAAAACTTTCATTACATCTATAACGGGTTGAAAGAGATCGATCAGGACATTCATCATTTTTGCCTTACGGCTACAGAAGAGACGATTTATCATCGTTTGGCTAAACGTGGAGATGAATATGGAGGCTGGCAGTATCAACAAGCACCAAAGTGTGTTGAAGCTTTCAAAGATGAAAAATTTCAAACTCGCATTATTACCGATCATCTGGAGACTAGTGAAATCATAGAACTCATATTGAGGAAGGTCCTATCCAAATAATTATCATTTTTGATTAAGGAGGATTTTAGGATGATGATTGTATATGTACTCTTAAGAAAAGAGTGGGAAGCCGCGTTGATTAATGGGATTCTAAAATAAAGTCAGAAACTATATGGGAAAATCTGTATAATGAAGGCAGAGAATATCCTCATATTTACGGTGAGTTAAATCTAGACGCGGTATTTCATACATATGATGAAGAAATAACAGAAGAGGATGGAACCTAATTGACGACTGTGACTTTTGAAGAGGTAACCGAACAACACCTCCCTGAAATTAGAGTGATTTATAACTATTATGTAATGAAAACAACGATTTCGTTTCATACGGAGGAATTAGATCTTGATCAGATTAAATCCTCTGTGATGAACAAGGATACACGGTATAAAACTTATGTAATTCTTGAAAACAATCAAATGATGGGCTATGTTCTGATAACCCAGTATAAGAGTAAACAGGCATATGATATTTGTGGTGAAGTCACCATATATCTAAAGCCCGATATTTTGGGAAAAGGCTTGGGGAAACAAGCACTACGTTTTATTGAGAAGATTGCAAAAGAACAAGGATTCCATACCTTAATTGCGACGATTTGCATGGAGAATACAAGAAGTAAATCATTATTTGAGAGAAATGGTTATGAACAATGTGCTCTGTTTAAAGAGATTGGATATAAATTCGATAGAAAACTGGATATAGGAAGTTTCCAAAAGATATTGTAAGGAGAATACGAAATGAGTAGAAACCTGTATATTATATCTGGACCCCCTGGAGTAGGGAAATCTACAACTTCCAAGCTGCTAGTTCAGACTTTAGATAAAAGTGCGTATATTTCTGGAGATGCGGTAAGTCACTTTCCGGTCAAAGGGAGAGGTAAACCCTGGCTTGATAAGGATACAAACGACTTAACTTGGAAAAATATATCTAGCCTAGTGAAAAACTTATTGGATTATAAATACGATGTAGTGCTGGACTATGTGGCCTTTCCGGAAGACATTGATGGGTTAATGACAGAATTGGCAGACTATCATGTTCGCATAATCTATGTTGTACTCATGGTTGATCGTCAAACGATTATTCGTAGAGACCGTCTAAGAGCGGAAGAATATCAAATGAAAGAAAGAAGTATAATTCTGCTGGATGAGTTTGAAAATCATCCCGATCTGAGAGTAGATAACAAGCTGTATACTAATCATTTTACAGAAGCACAATTACCTGAAATAGTAAGTGGAATTATAAATAATGAGAAGTATCGATTGAAATAACTGTACTGTTATTATGCTTCGAATTGAAAATGATAAGAGGGTGAACAGATGAACAGAGGAATACGTTTTGAAATACCAAATGCCTATGGTCGCTTTCTTGGGGAGATTTTAAAACCAATGGAAGTATCTAATTTCGATTGGTTTATTGGTGAGGAGGAGTCCTATTTCGTTGTTGATGATACGTTAGGGGATGATCTTTTTCCGGATGTGATTATGGGTATGAATGGAGAAGAATTACAGAAGATTATTGATGACAACGAGTATTATTTAATATTTGCGAATTTAAAAGCATTTCCAAAAGGCTCACAAATAACAGATGTAATCACCTATGAAGATTATGTGGAGAGTGAGTGTCAGATGGTTCTTCTTGTGATCGATAGTATCTACGTCACGGTTTATTGTAAAGATCTAGAGAAAGTCGAGGAATTATATAATCATATAAATAGACAGGGATTTGAATCTCTCGCATATTTAACAGATGAGAATGATGCTAGGACAAAACTATCGGTCTGGTGATAAAGGAGCATGGGATTAACTGCTAAGGTTTGATAGAACTTCCCATGCTTTCGTTGTTATGCATTAGCATAGCGTTGAGTTTAGTGTTAGGGGTTAAATGCTAACGAACCTGACACGTCTTATTCGGGAATTTGAAACGCCCTCCGAAATCTAAGACACGCTATACCAGAAAAAATAGCCTTTTGTAGCGTTTTTGTAAGATGATTTTGAGAAATAAGATGTCCTGTGTTCCTTAGAAAATCGCCTGGCGATTCGCCAGCATCAGCCACCCTGAATTTTAGGGATTTTCGGACGGTAAGCTGGCACCCATCATCGTTTAACTTGCCTGAGTATGAAAACAGACTCTAGTCCGTTTCCCCATGATATTTGAATGTTTATGAATACGATTACATCTTATGAATGAAAAAGGAGTTGAGAGAAAGATGGAGACAGAACGACTTATATTTCGGAAATACACCAAATATGATTTCGATTTACTTTTTGAGATGACACGTGAGCCAAATATGATGAAATTTATAAGACATGGAGGACCCTGGACGAAGGAAGAAACCATGCAAAGCCTGGAAAAGTTCATCAACTGGAATAAAGACGATAAAGGGCTGTTCCTCGCATTTAATAAAGAGGATAACAAGTTAATTGGAACCTCTGGACTGATTCCTCAAATCATTGAAGGCAATGATGAGCTTGAAGTTGGTTACTGGGTTGTAGAGCAATACTGGGGAATGGGTTATGGTTATGAACAAGCAAAAGCGTGGAAAGAATATGGCATGGATCACTTGAAGCAGAAAAGATTAATATCGTTAATTCAACATGGCAATGTGGGTTCTATGAAAGTCGCGCAAAAGAATGGTATGAAACACGAGAAGGACGTAGATATAATTGGGAAAAATGTAGCAGTATACTCGATTGAGGTGAAGTGAATATGACTCCATTTCCTGAACTAGAAACCAAAAGATTGCTGTTAAGAGAGATTAAACAGAGTGATTCCCAAGACATATTTCATATTTTTTCTTCAGATGAAGTTACAAGATTCTACGATGTAGAAAGTTTCACAACTATAAAACAAGCAGAAGTACTTATACAAAGGTGGAAAGAACGATTCGAAAATGGTCAGGTGATCCGCTGGGGAATTGCTTTGAAATCGGACAACAGAATTATTGGAACATGCGGATTTCATGGTTGGATGAAACAACATCATAAAGCTGTGTTGGGATATGAGTTAGCACCAGAGTTCTGGCGGCAGGGTTACATGACCGAGGTAACTCAGAAAATCGTTGAATATGGATTCAAGAATCTTGAATTAAACAGAATTGAAGCATTTGTCGAGCCAGAGAACGCGGGATCAAGGAAGTTACTTGAGAAAATTGGGTTCAGTGAAGAAGGCATATTGAAAGAACATTATTATTGGAAAAATCGATTTGTTGATAATGTCATCTATGCATTTTTGAAGAAAGAATATGTATGAGAATACGAATTATTGGATCTTGCGGTAGTGGGAAATCAACATTAGCCAAAGAATTGTCGGATAAATACGGTATTCCTTGCTATGAATTAGACAATCTCATCTGGGACAGAAGTGCCGAAAATCTGAGATATCCTGAACATGTTAGGGATGAATCAGTCCAGTCTATTGTCAGTTCAGAAGCTTGGATCATAGAAGGAGTACATTGCAAAGATTGGACAATAGCGTCCATCCAGGAAGCGGATTTGATTTTTGTATTAGCTCCAAATGTTCTCATTAGAGATTATCGAATTATAAAGAGGTTTGTATTGTCCAGAATGGGCTTGCAACCGTGGAATTACAAGCAGTCATTTAAGAACTTATGCAAGATGATTGTGAAATGGAACCATCAATATAATATAGAAGAAGTTATATGTACAATTAACAAAAACCATAAGACTGCAACAATCACGAAGAATAAAAAACAAGTGATACAGTTGATTGAACATCATTTGGAAGTGGTTGTAAGTGAGAGTAAAAGACCCTTAGAGGTAATCAAAGATTATCGAAAGAGGAGATACAGTGGTGAATATAAAGATACAACCAGTCACACGGGAGAATTGGGAAGAGGCGCTGAAGATCTCTTTGTATGAACACCAAGTCTCATTAGTTCCATCTGTTATTGAGGGGATCGCTTACGCCTATATAAAACCGTGGGATGAAGCATTTGATCCTTACGTACTTGAGATTGATGGGAAGGTATTTGGTTTCTTTTATCTAAGTTATACGCCAGATAGTACAGATAATTACTGGATTGGTGGTTTTCAAATCGATCAATCCTATCAAGGCAAAGGAATGGGAAAGCGCGCTATAAGAGCCATTCTAGATTACATTACAAAACAGCATCCGGAATGCAAGGTTATTTCATTAACGGTTGAACGGGATAACGAAATAGCACAGAATTTGTATAAGAGCATGTCCTTCATTAGTGAGAACAGAACCAATTCAGATGATGAAGTGATCTACAGGTTGGAAATAAAATAAGAAATTTGAATAGTGTAAAGATTACATGTGATGACTTTCTAAATGAGGGGACTTAAACAATGAATCGTATGAATCATGAAGAAGAATTACAAATCGCATTTGATGATCATGAAGAAGACTACAAAAACGTTTGTAATAACTTATATAACTATAACGTCTCTGAAACAAATGGGTTATTAAAGAAGCCTGGAAAGACAATAAATCTTTTTTTACGGGACAAGACAGGTAAGGCAGTTGGTGGGATCTTCTGTGCTACATATTGTGAAACATTATATATTGATAATTTTTGGATAGATGAGGAACACAGAAAGAAAGGATATGGGAAGTCTTTAATCATGCAAGCAGAAAGCATGGCTTCTGAATTAGGATGTAAGCTTGCACACACAAGCACATTTTCATATCAATCACCGAAATTCTATCAAAAAATGGGCTATGAAGTGTTTGGATTAATTGATGAGTATCCTAATGGAATCATTCAATATTTTATGAAAAAAAGATTATAAGACGAAAGATGAATTTTAGAGAAACAAAAGGATGGCGGAAAGTATGCGAGCCACAAGGGAGTTTTATATATCACTGAATTTAATGATCTCGAAAGAGAGATAAAACGAAATAAAGAGGAGAGCTACATGATATGCCGAGAAAACTCAATTCAATATGAATATTATCGGAATCGAAAAACGAAAGAAAAACAACATAAAGTGAATTCAATTACAAAAAGTGTGGTATCCGCATTGGTGGGAATAGCTATAGAACAGGGCTACATTGAGAATGAGGATATTCCAATTGTGAATTATTTTAACGATCTGGATGATATGCAAAAAGGGGATTACGATTAAGCATCTGTTAACGATGTCCTCGGGCCTACACTATCCGGGGAATGAAGCGATGATTCCATCTAGGAATTGGACGGAATTTGTTGTTGAGCAGCCTGTTGAATTCGAACCTGGAGTTCAAATGAAATATAGTTGCGGGAGTTCGCATATACTTAGCGCCATATTGCAGAAGGCGACTGGTATGAACACTTTGGAATTTGCAAAAAAGTACTTGTTTGCACCTCAAGGCATTAGCGATTTCCATTGGTATCAGGATACACAAGGGATTGCCATAGGTGGTTTTGGTTTGCGAATGAAGATTGAAGATATGTTGAATTTTGGGGTGATACGCTCAGAATGGAGCGTGGAATTCGAAACAACTCATCTCTGCTGACTGGATTGCTAGAAGTGTAAGTCTTTCTCTTACTTCCGAAACCTTATATAGCTACCACTGGCGCATAATGAAAAGTAACAAGGAAGAATGCGCTGAAAATAAAACGTTTTATGCTATGGGTATGGGCGGAGGAAGAGGGCAATATATCTTTGTTAACCAAAAGCGAGGATTGATTGCGGTATTCACAACGATTATATCCGATGATAGCTTGTTACCACTTCAATGGTTTAACAATTATATATTGAAAGAATAGTTGTTTATGGGAGAGATAACATGAGCCACTGGTTTGATCTAGATGAACTTGATCCAGAGTTAATCAAATTTGCAGTTATGATCGCTAAATACAATAATAAATTCATCATTATAAAAAATAGGAAAAGAGGAGGTTGGGAGATCCCAGGAGGCAACAAAGAAATAGGGGAAACCATTTTACACACGGCAAGTCGAGAACTCTACGAAGAGACAGGGGCAGTACACTTCGAATTAATACCTTATGGTGTATATGAATGGAATGGGAGCTTTGGTATGGTTTCTTATGCTGAGGTTAAATTGCTGGAGAGCTTACCGGAGTCTGAAATCGATGAAATAAAGCTTGTGGATGTATTACCTGAAGGCATGAACTTCGGAGATATGTTTTATCGTTTCTCAGACAGATGGGATGGACTTGAGAACCATAAGCTTAAGAAATACACTATCGAAATAAATCATTTGAATGAGTTACCTGAAATTAAAATAAGCTAGTTTTAGTTGGAGGAACTCTGTTTTGAAACTAAAGGAGATGAAAAGAACTAGTGAATAAGAATAAGGGACTCATCATGTCACTATTACTTTTATTGCTTTTAATTTTGTTATGGAATTCCTTTCGAACTTCAATTTTTGAAGCAGTTACTGTTCAAAAGATTAATGAAAATGAAATGACTGTAATTAATTTTAATAATCTTGAAAGAACAATAGCCGTTCCAATGGATATGTCAAAACTAATTGAAGAGAACAAGGAATACACTATTTTGTACGATAAAAGGGTCTTTGATAAATACAGACTTCGATCAATAAAGCCATAGGATCTTAGAAATAACATGGGGAAGGAGAGATGCAACAATCATGATAACGTATAGAACGTTGACCCTTGATGATGTGAATCAGCTGCAGGAAATAGATCGCTCGGAACATATTGATCTCATTTATGAAATGAGAGAGAACCGATTGGTTGAACTTGAACAAAATCATGAATGCTCAAACTGGGATGAGATGCTTTTGAAAGAGATTCAAAATCGATATGTGTACGAATTAGAACAAGGTGGCATGGCATATGGCGCGTTTGCTGGCGATCAATTAATCGGATTTGGAGTACTGGCACATCAATATAGAGGAAAAGAACGAAATCAATTACAAGTTGACTTGATGTATGTCTCACGCGGGTACAGAAGACAAGGCGTTGGAAAACGTATTCTAAACGAGTTAGGTGAAGAGGCTAAGAAACGTGGTGCACAGTATCTGTATATCTCCTCCACAGAGACGAAATCAGCGGTATCCTTTTATAGAAGTCAGGGCAGTCAGATTGCAAGTGAGATTGATCAAGAACTCTATGACAAAGAGCCGAAAGATATACACATGATAAAGGAGCTGGGCACATGACAACGGTTGGGATACTCGGAACCATTCATAATCCAGAACTCAGAGAGCGATATCATTGTTCTCTTTCCCTTTACAAGAATGTGATTACTGAGTTTAAACCAGATCTCATTTGTGGTGAAGTTCATCCGCAGAGTTGGTTGAGGTATCTAAAGGGCAAACATGATAGAGGATACTGGGGAGAACCAGCCAGTGAGTATTGGGAATTGGTCTTCCCTTTATGCGAGGAGCATAACATCCCATTTGTCCCTATTGACTGGTTTGAATTGGATGTGTGGAATGCTTTTGATCCATTCAACGGTTATTCGGACGTGGAACGCAAAGAACTTGAACAACGGGATGATCATTGGTTTGCAGAGCAAATGGAGACGTATCAGTTTGGCGAGATTCCTTTTAATTCAAAGGAGTTCGATCGTGTAACCAGACAAAAATATGAATGGTTGCATCAGGTAAACGCGAAGGCACAGAACTTTCGCTGGGTGGTCCGTAATCAGATTATGATTCAAAGAGTCAAAAATACAATTGAAGCTCATCCAGGAAAACGAATCCTCTGTATCGTTGGAGCCGATCACAATTACATCTTCCAAGAAGAGCTGATGATAGAACCCGTTGAATTGTTGTATCCGTTACGATAAAGGAACCGTTGGTAGAATTACAAATGAAACTTATTATTTAAGGAGCATTACATGCGCAAAAAAATACGTAAAACACTCAAGTACAGCATATTCAGTATTATTTTAATAGTTATAGTAGCTCTGATATTTCCCACATGGACACCCAAAATTAAAGGTGAAAACAGCATCAGCATGTTAGAACAGGTCGAAATTAACGGTACAGGACATGAAGTCATGATCAGGGGTGTTGATCGGACTAACCCTATCCTGATTTTTGTGCATGGCGGGCCGGGATGCTCGGAGATTCCATACGTAAGGAAGTATCAGAAAGAGCTTGAGCAACACTTCACGGTGGTGCATTACGATCAACGTGGGAGTGGAAAGTCCTATCACTTTTTTGAAGATTACTCGAATCTCACAACAGATGTATTAGTAGATGATTTGTTAGCGTTAAGGGATTATGTATCTAAGGAGTTAGGTCAAGAGAAGGTTATATTAATCGGTCATTCATTTGGTACATACATCGGGATGAAAGCTGCGGCTAAAGCACCTACTCAGTTTCACGCTTATATAGGGATTGGACAGATGGCTAATACACTTCAGAGCGAACTGGAAAGTTTGGAGTACACGTACGAGCAAGCGAAACAAGCCGGTAATGAAGATGATGTTAAAAAACTGGAGCTAATCCGCAGCTCGATCGAGCAAGGAAAGGAACTTACGCCTAGAATTTTGTTGCAAAAGTACGGTGGTGCAGCCAGACTCATCAACGAGAATAGAGATTATATTTCAGGATTCCTTTTAAATCCCGAATATAATGGGCTGGATATGATTCGCTTTTATTCAGGGATGTTCAGTTCACAAGACATCTTACTGAGGGAAGCATTTGATCAAAATTTACCTGATATTGTTGATCATCTGGAGATTCCTACCTATTTTGTAACGGGTAAATATGATTATATGACCACTGCAAATGCAGCACGTGATTATTTTGACGTATTGGATGCACCGATCAAAGACTTCATTGTATTCAACGAGTCGGCGCATTACCCACAGTTTGAAGAGAAAGAAAAATTCGTAAAGTGGTTAAATGAGCTATTTTAATATGCATTGAGAGGAGCAAGATCATATTGTTAAATGAATTCATTGAGCTTGAAGAAGAGAGTGATGAGAGTTACCGGTGTTACACTCTGCAAAATACTGTGCAAATATTTAAACACTGCATACAGGATGAGGATTTAAATGACGTTCGAATATATGTGTCTACTAATACACCGTTAGATTCAGTTGTTCATAATATAGAAGACTACATTAAGTGGTTTTCAACGTGTGAGACTGTCTTTCGAGAATATTATGAGAATGAACTTCATGAAAAGGTACATCAGAATTGGTTTAATGAGATTGAAGTCTATCGTGTGGATATCACATTTAACAGTGTAACCGACTACGGCGCAACAATATCTTGCGGAGATCAAATTTTGCGCGATCACATTATGATTATTGATTTTGATAGAGAACAAATCCAAGCAATCCACTTAAACGGATAGATGGATTATTTTGTAGTAAATAGTCACAAAAAACAATAAAGATATCGCTTTATTTTCCATAAATGTGTTATTATGTTGTTGTTGGACGAAGAATTCATTTGTTTGATCGATTAGAGAGAGGAGGCACGTATTCTCGAATCATTCAATCTGTATGCATAGATTAACTGCACTGCTTGTTAAAAATAATAGAATAAGCGGAGGTATGGTTATGTTCAAAAAATGGAAGAAATTTGGCATCAGCAGCTTGGCACTGGTATTAGTGGCTGCGGTAGCCTTTACGGGATGGAGCGCTAAAGCATCAGCAGCGGACGCTTCGCAAATAGTGTCTGAGATGGGTGCAGGATGGAATCTTGGCAATCAGCTGGAAGCAGCGGTGAACGGTACACCGAATGAGACAGCTTGGGGCAATCCTACGGTAACTCCAGAGTTAATCAAAAAGGTAAAAGCGGCAGGCTTCAAATCCATTCGTATTCCCGTTTCCTATTTGAGTAACATTGGAAGCGCTACCAATTATACAATCAATGCGGCATGGCTGAATCGAATTCAGCAAGTCGTGGATTATGCGTACAATGAAGGTCTGTATGTGATCATCAATATTCATGGTGATGGGTTTAATTCCGTACAGGGTGGATGGCTACTCGTGAATGGTGGCAATCAGACTGCCATTAAGGAAAAATATAAGAAGGTGTGGCAGCAGGTTGCCACCAAGTTTAGCAACTACAATGATCGTCTTATTTTTGAATCCATGAACGAAGTATTCGATGGTAACTATGGCAATCCAAACTCGGCCTATTACGCCAATCTGAACGCATACAATCAAATCTTCGTGGATACGGTTCGTCAGACTGGAGGTAACAACAATGCCAGATGGTTGCTGATTCCAGGCTGGAATACCAATATTGACTACACTGTTGGTAATTATGGCTTTGCTCTTCCAACAGATAATTACAGATCCTCAGCTATTCCTAGTTCGCAGAAGAGAATCATGATCTCAGCACACTATTACTCTCCGTGGGATTTTGCAGGTGAGGAAAACGGCAATATCACACAGTGGGGTGCAACTTCTACGAACCCTGCCAAAAAGTCTACTTGGGGCCAAGAGGATTATCTTGAATCGCAGTTTAAGTCCATGTACGACAAATTTGTGACTCAGGGCTATCCCGTAGTGATTGGTGAGTTCGGTTCCATTGATAAAACGTCCTATGATTCCAGCAACAATGTCTATCGTGCTGCTTACGCCAAAGCAGTTACAGCAAAAGCCAAGAAATACAAAATGGTTCCTGTTTATTGGGATAACGGGCATAACGGTCAACATGGATTCGCCTTGTTTAACCGTTCAAACAAAACCGTGACGCAGCAAAATATCATTAATGCCATCATGCAAGGTATGCAATAAATTACTGTCTGGCTGTATCCGTGTAAACGGCGTGTTCCTGTAAAAGGGACATGCCGTTTTTTTGTGCTACTGGAGATGAAGATGAACAACATTTACCAATGCATTTTACATAAGCCACATACAGAATTCATTAAATCCCACACTAGCTTTTATATACTTAATTTGCTTGATATAGCGAACTAAAAGGACTAGGTGGTAGACAGAATGTTAAAAAAACGTGATTTGCAGGAATGCCTTTCACTGTACAGCTTAATGATGGACCCCGCAGTTTCTCCTTACGTTCGTTATCAATGCCAATCGTATGAAGAATATCTATTCCTGACCAAACAATTGATGGTCGAAGAAGAGCAAAAGACAGTGATTTCCCGAACGATTTTGAATGAAACAGGGCAGCCTATTGGAACCATTGATCTATATCATATTGAGCATCAAAGCGGTTTTTTAGCCACTTGGATTGGTTCACCGTTTTTTGGAAATGGGTATAGCCAAAGAGCCAAATCAGCCTTTTTTGTTGAATTGTTTCTGGAACATGGGATTGAAACGGTATTTATGAAGATACGCAAGCAGAATATAAGATCCAGAAAAGCGGTACAAAAACTGCCTTATGTGAAGTTAGCCAATGATGTGTATCCAGATGTATATCAACGGATTAATTTGAATGAACAGATGTATGATCTGTATTATGTTGAACGGTCAGCCTTTTTCGAAAATAGTATGGATCTGCACCAAGTGGTAGCTACGTAACTTATTCAGAGAGCGTCAACAGCGGCGTCAGTGATGACGCCGCTATTTGATATGATGATATAGGAACGGACCGTTAATATAACATGCAGGAATATGGACTAGAGAATCGAAAGACATTAAGTAGATAACCTCATAAAAAGTGGACGGTTAATCAAGGAGGCATGAAATGAATAATATTAACAAGATTTTGGGTGTAGTCCTCATGCTTGGCAGTGTGTTTATTTCAACGATGGACAGAATTTCAATACGAGTCTCTGTCGCTATAGTAGAAGCAGGATATGCGTCAGGAGGGACGAACGTACCCCAGTTTGCTCAGATGAACGAGCATCCAACAGGTTTACTCGTATACTTCATGTTTTTTGTTGGATTCATACTATTGGTGGCGGGATTCCCGGGGAGTTATAAGAAAAATCGTAATCATGGGTATAACAAGGAAGTTTAGCTTGAGGAGGGATGAAAGTGGCCCAACAGGAGGAAGTGTTATCAGGAGGTAATGTGAATCAGGTCGTCAGAATAGGTGAGACGGTTCGCCGGCATGTGAAACCAAATCCATATGTGGTTGAACTGCTTTTACATCTCGAAAAAGTTGGTTATGATCATGCCCCTCGATTTCTGGGAATAGATGAACAGGGGAGAGAAACGCTCTCTTACCTCGAAGGCATCGTTCCAGGCAATGACTACCCTGATCTAGAAGAGTATATGTGGTCAGACGAATCTTTGATTGAAGTCGCAAAACTGTTGAGAAGTTACCATGATGCGACCATTGGATTTACAACAACATCAGTATCAACGAACAGATATCCAGGCATAACAGAAGATGAAGTTGTATGTCATAACGATTTTGCGCCGTATAATGTGGTGTACAAGGATGGCCGTCCTCAAGGCATTATTGATTTTGATATGGCGGGTCCGGGTCCGCGAATGTGGGATATCGCCTATGTCTTGTATACGTCCGTTCCACTCGCAAATTTCTCACCAGAGATGGACGGAAAGGGTGTAATGCCATACGTCAGCCAGGCACACGGAACTGTTCGAAAAGAACGGATTGCCTTATTCATGGCTACGTACGGGCTGAGTGTTCCAGCAGATTTGAAGGATTGGGTCATATCACGTATCCGTTTCATGTGTAAAACACTGACTGATCGTGCGGCTGATGGAGATGTCGCTTTTATGAAGATGGTCGAAGAGGGGCATCTGGCCCACTATGAGAAAGAAGTCATTTTTCTTGAAAACCATTGGGATGAATGGGTTTGAAAGGTAATGCTAATGGACCGCGTGATAGCCTACGGGCTGGACAGCGGTTTTTTTTGTTTTCATCTTTCAAATCCCTATAAATTCCTTTCTAATCATTTTCAACAATTGTGATAAACAATACAGCAATATAGTTCAGATTAGATCGAAATAACTGTGATACAATTCATTGTAAAGCGCTATCATTGTAAATTATTAAACTATATTGCTTTTTATATTCTGGGAAGGGAGATCTTACTGATGCTAACCATACACACCCCGACGAATATTGCTTTGCAGGAAAATGAAGTTTATGTGCGATCAGAAGCAGATAATTTTCAGGATGAATGGCCTGTTCATACGCATAATGGGTATGAGATACATTATTTTATTCAAGGAGATGCAACCTTTTTAATCGGTGACCGAATATATAAGCCGCTGCCTGGAGATATGTTTATATTCAGAGGCGGTGTGCCCCACCGAATCAATCCTTCAAGAGAAATGGTGTACAAGCGAAGTTTTGTCAATTTCACGGAATTATTGCTTTTGGACATGCTTGCTGTCAGTCAGTTGGAGAATCTGATGTCCATATTCCGTCATCCCAATGGGTTATTGGTGCATTGGCCTCCGGAGGAGCGTGAGTATATCACAGCTATATTTAAGGGAATCAAGGAGGAGATGGGGGCAGGAAATACAGGGTACAAAACAATGGTCAAATTAAGTCTTACCCAATTGCTACTGCGGATTTACCGGAAAACAACCAGTGAGCAATCCGCCAATCCTATCTTATGTTCTTCCCAGAAGCAAACAAGCGTAAGCCGGGTTCTTCATTATTTAAACCAGAACTACACGGAGAATGTTTCATTGGATGAACTGTCCAAAACACTCCATTTGAATAAATACTACATTTGTCATTCTTTCAAAGAGACGACGGGATATACCATAAGCAACTATGTTATACGGAAAAGAGTTGCAGAGGCCAAAAAATTGTTGCTGTCTACGGATGCACCGATTTTGTCCATATCTGAGACGCTAGGTTTTAACACACCTGTATATTTTAGCAGGGCCTTTAAACAATATGTGGGTGTATCACCACAGTTATTCCGTAAAAGTGAATTGCTCAACGAAGCCAAAATTCATTAGAACCTTCCAAGGAGATGTTGATATGACAAGAAGAACAACGTTTAAGCTCATCACTAGCATGGTATTGGTCATGTTACTCATCGTATTGACTGCTTGCGGAAATTCAGGTACCAATGCTAATTCAAAACAAACAACCCTGGATTTCCTGTGGTTCTCTGACGGAAAAGAAGGAGAAGTCATCAAGGAAATCATTAAAGATTATGAGCAGACCAATACCAAGGTTAAAATCAACCTGATTGAAGTTGGCTTCAAGGATATCCAAACCAAATTAAAAACAATGTTATCCGGTGGAAAGCCACCTGCCCTGAGCCGGGTCACGGATACCGGATCATTTGCTAATCAGGCGGTTGATCTGACACCTTACGTGGACAATGCGGACCAATTCGAGGATCAATTTATTGACTCACTTAAACCTTATTATGTTATTAATGACAAGCTGGTAGCGGCGCCTATGGATGTTACAGCGAATGGGCTTATTTATAACAAAACCTTATTTGATAAAGCGGGCGTCAAAGTACCGACCTCTCCTGACCAGGTATGGACGTGGGATGAATACACAGCTGCGTTAAAAGAGGTTATGGACAAAGGCGGAGCACGTTATGGCATGGTATGGGATGTCACACCGCATAGATGGTCCACTCTTTTGTATCAGAATGGCGGAAGCATCTTAACAGAGGATGGCACTGCAGCAGCGATTAACAGTGAAGCCGGAATCCGTAGCATGGAGCAGTTCAAGCAGCTTCATCAAGAAGGGATCATGCCCGAATCCGTATGGCTCGGAGGGGAAAATCCGAACAACCTGTTCCGTTCCGGGACGGTGGCTACCCACTGGGCTGGCAACTGGATGATCAGCAATTACAAGGATATCACCGATTTTGAATGGGGAGTCACCTATATGCCAAAAGGAACACAACGTTCTTCAGTACCAGGCGGGAAGTTTCTGATGGCTTTCAAAGGCAGCGGATATGAGCAGGAGGCGGCAGAATTTATTGAATACTTAACGTCCAAAGAAGTAAATTCAAAATATAACCAAGAATCATTGTTTATGAGTCCACGGAAGGACAGCTCTGTATTGAATTATGAATTCGGCAAGGAAATGTTTGAAATTTTCGCGGATGAACTGAAGAACAGTTCGCCTCTTGCAGCTAATGACTGGTCCAGACAGACCATTATATCCAAAATTTCAACGGACCTAAAAAATAATATTGTTGAGGTTTTATCCGATAAGGCAACTCCGCAGGAGGCATTGGATCGAACAGCCAAGCTGATTAACGAGGCTATTGGCAGTCAATAAACGTAAAGCCATGTGGTTAATTCGTATACGGGGGCTTAGCGATTCCTGTAAAGCCTCCCTTTCGAATAACGCATAAGGAAGGGGCAAGCAGATGAGTGAAGGACAACGATTAAACAAAAATACGCTGGCAAAACAGAACAGGAAGCTCGTTATTGCTCCTTATCTGTTTATATTACCCAACCTCCTGATCTTTGGAACCTTTATCGTATTTCCCTCTTTATTGGGCCTCTATTATTCCTTCCATGTCTATGATGGATTGAACCCGATGAAGTTTAACGGGCTGGATAATTATATCAAAATTATAGGAGATCGGGAATTTTGGTCGACCATCGGACGAACGGGGATTTATGCAGCAATTGTTGTCCCGCTAATATATGCAGCAGCGTTAGGCATTGCTTTGCTGCTTGCGCGCGAGATTAGAATGCGTGGGTTCTTCAGGGCCGTATTTTACTGGCCGACCATGATTTCTTACATTATCGTAGGATTGACCTGGAAGTGGATTTTCGGAGATTCATTTGGCATCTTGAATCATCTGTTAACCGTGGTTGGTGTGGAACCTGTCGGCTTTTTAACCTCTTCCTTTTGGGCAAATACGGCTGTAATCATCGCGACAGTGTGGTCACGTGCAGGCTTTTTTATGGTCATTTTTATCGCGGGTTTGCAGGCTATACCTACGGATTATTATGAGGCTGCCCGCTTGGATGGGGCAACGGGAATGAAGGTGTTCCGCTATATCACGCTCCCGCTTTTGAAGCCCACAAGCTTGCTTGTTGTTATGCTGACTCTGATTGACGCGTTCAAAGCATTTCCACTTATGTTTGCGCTTACAGGTGGTGGTCCGGGCAAAGATACTACCTATATTGTTCAATATATTTATGAGATTGGCTTTAACAGACAGGAGCTCGGTCTGGCCAGTGCCATGTCGGTGATACTGTTTATCCTTATTGGTGGATTCTCGGCTCTGCAATTCCGTCTATCGAAAGGAGGGGCTACGTAATGGTAATGAAGCCTATGGTCAAAATCTTCATCTACAGTCTGTTAAGTGTTGCCGCAGTGGTGTGGCTCCTGCCTGTCCTGTGGGTCGTGATTTCTTCTCTAAAAACGAATAGCGATCTGTACAGCTTCCCTCCCAAGTTATGGCCGCAGCCAATCACCTTCGAGCATTTCAAGGAGGCATTCAGTAAAGGCGATTTTGGCTTGTATTTTATGAATAGTACGATCGTAACTGTAAGCTCAACGCTGCTACTGTTATTGATTAACTCCATGGCAGGTTTTGCATTGGCGAAATATCGCTTCCGCGGAAGCGCGATCATATTAATTGCTTTTGTCTCAACACTCATGATTCCGATTGAGGTAATTATGATCCCTATATTCAAAGTGCTGAGTGCACTGGGGTTGTATAATAGCCTACTCGCGATTATTATCCCGCCAGCAGCAACCCCAACAGGTGTGTTCCTTATGCGGCAGTATTTGTTGTCCGTACCGGACGAGCTGTTGGAAGCTGCCCGGATGGATGGAGCGGGCGAATGGAAAATTTACTGGAGCATTATTCTTCCGATAGCGAAGCCGATTCTTGCGGTGCTCGCAATCTTCTCCTTCATGTGGAGATGGGATGATTTTGTATGGCCATTAATTGCGATTAGTGATCCATCGAAATATACGATTCAGCTTGCGCTCTCTAATTTTATTGGTGAATACAACGTGGATTGGGGAAGTTTGCTTGCGATGTCCGTCATCACGATGCTTCCGGTACTCATTGTTTTTATGGTTTTCCAGCGGTATTTTGTCAGCGGTATGATTACTTCAGGAATGAAAGGATGAGTTGAATGTCAGATACCACCCGGAGTGGGATGGATACCTTGAATTATAAACCTATGAAATTAGGTCACAATCAGGTCATTAATCATTGGATGATCAGCGGCATATATACAGAGCCTGTTGCCTTTGTTCCAACAACGATGGAGGGAGATATTAATGATTGGCTTATCGATGGTTTTGCCATTCATGAGAATCCATGCAGAAAGGAATTTGTAGAACATAGGAGAAGGGAGCCTCTGAACCGATTTTTTGATCAATGGAGCGAGTTTCCTAGCCCGGGAGACGACTTCGTTGGAGAAGAGAACGGAATGCCTTGGGCACTGTATTCTCCTTGGAATAATCCACGTGTGGAGCAATCAGGATTTTGGTTTGTACCGACACATCTGCGCAGTTACGCGGCGACAAGACTCATTTCTCCGACTGCTCATACCGCCTCTTTGCGGATTAAGACCTATGGCAGTCTGACGTTGTGGGTGAATGGGGAAATGGTAACGGATTTTGCGCCACTCATGCGTAACAAGGAGCAGGAAATCGTAATTAAAGCTGAACTTGTAGCTGGAATTAATGAGATCTATGCCTGCTGGGAGGATCTGGCTGAGCGGGATACCATGTATGCCTTTGCGTTGGAATATCTGGGAGACGAGGAATTGGTGATTTCCCTGCCTATTGCTCCTCATTTGGCTGAGTCTGTAAAATCCGCAGAGCAAGCCCTCGAACAGGCTTATTTTCCTTCGGATCTCTTCAGAGGTGAGCAGATTAAGCTCAAGCTGCCGCTTCCCTTGCCGGATATCGTTAGAGAGGTTGATATTCAGTATGGCAATTTTTTTGACGGTACCGAAAACAAGACGATACACATCGCCGAAAAGGAAACGGACTTGGTCCTGGCACATACGAATCAACTCGGTCATCATTACGTATATTTCACGCTGGCTATTTCAGTTTCAAATGTTGTACTAACCAAGAAGTTTGGCTGCCAATCCTATGATACGAGCTATGATGAGGCAGCTCAGCAAGCTGCGGATATTGAAGCCCGCAAATCCTTGGCTCTGCGATGTATTGCCGAGAAGGGCAGTCCCAATATTCATAAGGCCATTGCCATGCTCAAAACAGGAGGTAATCTGCAAGAAGCGGAGAACATTTTGCTTGAGGGTGTGGAAGGGATTGAGCAACGGAAGGATTGCAGTGACTTCTATCTGGTGGGACTGTTCCGTCTTTGGAGAGATGAGCGAAATAGCGGTCTGTTTAGTGAATCGTTCTGGGATCGGGTGAAAGCAAGTATTCTGGGCTATCGGTATTGGATTGATGAACCTGGCGATGATGTGATGTGGTTCTTCAGTGAGAACCATGCCTTGTTGTTCCATACCAATGAACTGTTAGCCGGACAGCTGTTTGGAGATGAAACGTTCAGCAACAGTGGTGAATCCGGTGAAGTACACCGTCAAAAAGCAGAGCAGAGGCTTGCATTATGGTTTGAGCGCTTTTTGGATGAAGGATTGGCAGAATGGAATTCGAGTGCATACATTCCAATTGATGCGGTTGGGCTATTGCATATCTATGAATTTGCCCATAATGAACAGCTCAGAGAGCAAGCCAAAAAGGCAATGGACTTGTTATTCTATTATATTACCGTTCAGATGCATCAAGGAGTCTTGTCCACAACGTTTGGGCGCAGCTATGAGAAGGAACTGCTGGGTGGTTATGCAGCGGGAACCACTTCAATGTGCTGGATCGCTTACGGCGTTGGCAATGTAAACAATTATTCAATAAGCAATGTTGCCTTGAGTTTATCGGATTACAGTCCTCCAGCAGCATATCAGGAGCATCTGTTGCTTGGAGAGAATCAGCAGTTGGTGTTCGCCAATCAGCAGGGTAAGGGAGGTTACGCCAAGCTCTATCATTGTCGGACCAGGGAATACTCCTTATCCTCAATCATTCGCTTTCGTCCAGGCAAGCCAGGTTATCAGGAGCATGTCCAGCATTTATCTCTGTCACCTGAGGCGCTGATCTGGGTGAATCATCCGGCAGAAATATACAAGCATGGGGATGGTCGACCTTGCTTCTGGGCTGGGAATGGGATATTGCCCGATGTTGTTCAGCATGAGGGGATCGCTTTGATGATGTTTGATATTCCTGCGGATCACAATTCTGACTGGACACATGCTTATTTTCCTACTCACTCCTTCACGGAATGGGTAAGGCATGAGAACTGGCACTTTGCCCGTTTGGATAAGGGTTATGCAGCTATATATGCGGCCAACGGGACGAGTATGGAGAGCAGCGGGGTGACAAGAAAACGTGAGCTTATTTCACCTGGCTTGCGTAACGCCTGGATTATAAGAGCAGGAAGCGAACAGCAATTCGGGTCATTTGACGCTTTTATCAACCAAGTTCGTTCTGCAAGCCCGCAATTCGATAATCAAGCTTTAACTCTCACTCTAACAGACCCGGTATATGGTCCAATTCAATGGGGAATGAACAAGCCTTTTCTTATTAAAGAAGAGGAAATTATACATGAAGGTTATGGAGTGAAGGGACAACTGAAGTTACTGGACATGGAGCGCTGAATCGTGTGTAAGAAACCAAGGGAGTGATAACCAACATGCTGAATCAAATGGTGCTACAGGGGAGAATAAGCAAGGTATCCCAAGCGATGGAGTCTATGAAAAACACAAGCATCAATGAACAGTTTCCCATCGGACTAATCGACATACATCTATGGGAATGGCCGCAAGGTGTCGGTCTGTATGGCTTGCTTCAACTCCATGAGGCAACGAAAGATCCTAAAGTGCTGGAATTTCTCGAATCATGGTACAATGCAAGGCTGATGGAAGGGTTACCGGAAAAAAATGTGAACACCTGCGCTCCGCTCCTTACTTTGATCTCATTATGCGAGCTGACCGGAAACAAGGAGTACGAACAGGTCTGTGAGGAGTGGAGCAGTTGGATCATGGATGGACTGCTGCGAACCGGAGATGGTGCGTTTCAACATATGATCACGGGAGATGCCAATGATGGTCAAATTCTGATTGATACCCTGTTTATGACGGTGCTATTTTTGGCCAAGGCAGGGGTATACTTCAAGAAATCCGACATGGTGGAAGAAGCCAAACGACAGTTCCTTGTGCATATCAAATATCTATATAACAAGAAAACCGGATTGTTCTATCATGGCTGGGATTTCAATGAAAATCATAACTATGGTGCTGTTCATTGGGGAAGAGGCAATGCATGGTATACGGCGGGAGTTATGGATTTCCTGAATATCATTCCGATCGAAGACGGGCTAAAGGCCTATCTGTTGGATACAGCAACCGCTCAAGTCAGAGCACTGAGCAAGCTTCAAGGTGAGGATGGCATGTGGCACACTGTGCTGGATGATCCAACCTCTTACAAAGAAACCTCGGCAACGGCAGCGATTGGATACGGCATTCTTAAGGGAATACGGTATGGATACCTGGATGAATCCTATCGCCAGAATGGTTTGAGAGCGCTTGAAGCGGTGTTGAAACAAATTGATGATCACGGAGTTGTACAGCAGGTCTCCTATGGTACACCTGTGGGGCAGGATGCTCAGTTTTATAAAGATATAGCGATCAGTCCGATGGGTTATGGACAAGCACTTACGTTGTTTATCCTGATTGAGGGCTTACGCGCTCCAACCGCCGAATAGAATAAGGCAGACTTGTACGGAGGATAGGGGATACAGTTTCCTGTATCCTCCTTTTTGTTTTAGTAAGCTCGAATCTCGATTAATTCGGCATATCTGCTGCCATTTGTGGCATCAATTATGATTCTCAGAGCCTGAGCTGATACAGGGATATCCAGGGAATGAATAACTTTTCTTTTGTGATTTTCTTGCACACTTGCGACTTGTGTCCATTCTCCAGCCGAAGTCAGTATATCTACGCGATAATCACGCACCAGTTCAGGCATCACACGGAATGTTGTGTGATGGTGATGTAGATTAACCAGATCCTCGTTTACATCATCATTAAACGTCAAGTGCAACTCAGCCAAGGTTTGTGGCTCTTCCCATGTCAGTTGTACCCATTCAGGCTTCCCAGACTGCATCGGCTGCGACATCCACTGTTGCGGCCCACCGTAAGGGCGATGATAACCGTTGATCGTGTTGTCCGATGAATAGGCCGTGGTCTCAGAGAGGGTTCGACAGCAGAATGGCTGACGCGCCAACCCCTGCATGGACCATAATACGACAGGCTGATCCGTGGCATGATCCTCCAGATTTTTGGACACGTGGTTTTCTTCTGTTTTGAAGAAGATTAGCACCCCGCTGTGTGCTTCTGTCGAATGGTAGAGTGAGACGGCTTTATTGGAGCGGATGATTATAAAAGCATTCTGCGGTTCTTCCGGTCGCCATTCGAGCGGCAGCTTCACCCACTGCGCATTTCCTGTTGTAACGTTAACAGTCGCCGTAACTTGTAACGAATGCGGGACGTAGTTCTCCTTACGCCCCGTATCCCACAGCTCTACCGTCAGTGCGGTAGAGCTGGATGCATCCAGCAGCAGCTCCAGGCCGCTGAGCACTGGATGCACAGGCAGCAGCAGGGCAACATCCGTACCCAGCGGGTACGTCTCGCCAGGCTGCTCAAGGGCGATGCCCGTCAGCGTGCTGGAGGCTGTAACCTGGGCACGCCGGGCCAGATCCAGCTCATCGTGGCTGCGCACCCCGATGATGGAAGCGTCTTGCCGCAGCAACGTCTGCTGCAGGACCGCCAGATGCCTTGCATGCAGCTCGCGCGGCGACACCCCCATGGACGTGCAGAGCGCCGCGCCCGTACCCGCGGCTTCGCCGATGACCGCGCATGTTGCCATGACGCGCGTTGTGCCGAAGGCGACATGTGATGCACTGATGTCGCGCCCGGCCATGAGCATATTCCGCACATTCGCGGAATACAGCGAGCGGAACGGCACGTGATATACGCCATCGGCATGCATATGCTTCGAGCCACTCGCTTCGGCGTACATGCCCTGCGGAGGATGCAGGTCAATGGACCAGCCGCCAAAGGCAACGGCATCCGGGAACTCCCGCTGGCTGATAATATCATTCTGGGTGAGCACATAGTCACCCGTGAAGCGACGGTACTCCCTTTTGCCAGGCAGAGAACCAATCCACTCCAGCGTCATATGATCTGCATCAAACTTGCAGGAGTTCTTGATATAGTCCCAGATCCCGTAGATCACGGACCACAGTTCATCACGGATCAGCTCATTGTCATGAACGGTGTCATGTTCACCGCCCCATTCAATCCACCAATAATGACAACCGGAATCCCCGCTGCGAATGACCCGGCGAATCGGAATGCTGGTCTGTGTAATATCCTTGGCAAAAGAAGGCGGGATATAACGGACAGGCGCACCAGCATCCTTGGTATAAAAGAGAAGTGTACTGCCCAGCGTGATCTGATCAGCCACCTCTGGTGCCCACTCTTCGCCATACTCGCTGCGGGCTTCCCGGCCGAGTGCAAACTTGGCTCCAGCCAGAAAGCCTACCAATCCATCACCCGTACAGTCCAGATAGATCTGACTTTCGAATCGGATTTTGCGCTCAGAACCCATCATCCAGCCAGTGACAGAGGTGATCTTTCGTTCATCCCCATCGCCAGTAGCCTCGACTTCATGTACATCCGTGTTCAGGAACAGGCTGATGTTGGATTCAGCTCGAACGGCTTCCAGAATGATTAAGTCCCAGAGATAGGGATTGCCCTCCGGATTACGATACTGGTTCTCTACAAACAATTCCCCCATAATACCCGTTTCCCGGGCATAACGGTTAATCCCGTGGGCGGTGGCACCGCACACCCAGACCCGAACCTCGCTGCTGGAATTGCCGCCAAGCACGGGGCGGTTCTGCACCAGCGCAACCTGCTGCCCCATGCGGGCAGCGGCTATCGCGGCGCATACACCAGCAAGTCCTCCGCCGATGACGGTGATGTCGTTTTGTACATGCTCTTGTTTCATATCTGTGACCTCCTTAACTGAAGTTAGATCCACCTTGACTCCAACTACATATCTATAATTTCATCTTAGATTTATATATTCACTTTTTAAATGCACTATACTATCATCAAACATATACTTTATTTCACAGAAAGGGTGGTCAAGTCATGGAGCTGCTTAACCACATCTACTGGAAGCAAAAAGGGGAATTTGCTCTTACGGAAGATATCTATACGACTTGGGTGGCTTTTGCCGTCGAAGAGGGAATATTCCATTATGAGATTGGGGGTCAGATCGGAGAAGCGAGTTTTGGCGATCTGGTGCTGTGCCCCCCGGCGGTTCCTTTTCGGCGGACAGTCATTACCCCGCTGACATTTCACTATTTACAGTTTAGCAGTAGCCTGGAGGAGGAGGAGTTTCTGCCACCAGCCGGAAAATCGCTGATTAATGACACGAAGCGGTTAGCCTCGACGTACGCTTATTTACGCCAGGACAGTGAGGAGAATAAGGGGGAAGTTGCCCGTTGGAAGACACATTTTATGATGGATTTGTGGCAGTTGTATCAGGTGGAACGCAGACAGAATCGCTTAAAGGAGCGGAGATTTACCGAAGACGCACGAATGGCTGAAGCGGCAGCGCTGCTGGAGGAGCGGGCGGAAGAGGAGATCAGCCTTCAGGAATTGGCACAGCGACTGGCCTTGAGTCCGGTGCAGTTGACAAGGCGTTTCCGGGAAGCTTTTCAGGAGACGCCATCAGGCTATCTCAAACGGGTCCGTCTGAAAAAAGCGCAGAACCTCTTGGCTGACAGCAGCCTGACCCTTAACCAAATTGCCGAGCGATGCGGATATGAGAACGGTTTTTATCTAAGTAGAGTGTTCTCCAAAACGTTGGGCATAACTCCATCTGAGTATCGCAGGAGACACAGGGTGTAGGCTGAAAGAAGTAAGCAGAAAGCTTTGAAGACTACTTTAAAGACAACTTTTGAAGCCAGCGGAGCACCAGGTATACACTTTCGTTACGGGTTGTCAGATTATGGAGGAGCTGGTGTGAATGAGTGCAGAAGCAACGGATACTGCATTTCTAACCGAAATTAGAGGGGGATGTACGTTTCAGTTGTAGATCATAGACAATTTATACTATAATTTACCATATGGAGTCCTTATCCGAACGTATGCCCCCCCCGTATCCGTTTGAATGAGGACTCTGATTTTATAACTAAAACCAAGGAGGTGGATATGGCCTTAGCCTTTGGAATAAGGAATTCATCCTAATATTCGATAAAGGAGAATGGAAGCGATGAGAAAAATGATATTTTTGAAAGCGCTTAAATTTGTTTTGATGATAACTTTGTTAGTTCCTTTGTATTGGGCGGCTCCATCTGTCCATGCGGCAGAAGGGGAAAATACCTTGATTCTGAGTCATGATTTTGAAGATGGCACGGTCCAGAGCTGGAGCGGACGCGGTGAAGTAGAAACGCTTCATGCAAGCGCCGTTGCAGCTCGTACCGGAGATTATGGACTGGAAGTGAGCGGGCGTGCTATGACATGGCATGGGCCAGCGTTGGATGTGACAGAACTTTTGGAGGTGGGACAGACGTATGTGTTCACTGGCTGGGTGAAGCTTCCGGCGGGAGCGTCCAGCACAAACCTTAATATGTCTTTACAGCGTACCCTGCCAGATACAACACATTATGAAAATTTAACATTCGGTACCGCATCCGCAGGCGGATGGACCAAGCTTACTGCACAGTTTAAAATGCTGGAACCAGCGAATCAGTTATCGGTTTATTTTGAAGTGCCAGACCGTGCCACAGCTTCTTTTTATATGGATGATTTCCGATTGGAGAAGCTGCCAGATCTCGGACCCATTGTGATCGAAGAAGACATCCCTTCCCTACAGGATGCTTTTGCGGGCAAGTTTCGAATTGGGACGGCCTTCACGAACAATGAACTGCTGACCGAACCGGACAAGCAACTGCTTACGAAGCATTTTGATAGTCTGACACCAGGCAATGTTTTGAAATGGGACAGTACCGAGCCGCAAGAGGGTATGTATAATTTCAGCGGGTCGGATGCCGCAGTTGCTTTTGCAGCAGCGAACGGACAAGAAATACGCGGGCATACCCTCGTTTGGCATACACAAACTCCGGATTGGGTATTTCACGATGCCAACGGCAATCTGGTGAGCAAAACGGTGCTGTATGAACGGATGCAGCAGCATATTGAGACGGTAATGGAGCGTTATCAAGGCCAGATCTACGCTTGGGACGTTGTGAATGAAGTCATTGATGCCTCCGAGCCGGATGGGCTGCGGCGCAGTCTGTGGTACCAGATTGCCGGGGAAGAATATATTGAGAAAGCATTTGAATTCGCCCATGCAGCCGACCCGGATGCCAAGTTGTTTATTAATGACTACAATACCCATGAGCCGGCCAAAAGCCAGGCCCTCTACAATCTGATCACTCGCCTTCAAGCCAAGGGTGTGCCTATTGACGGAGTCGGCCATCAAACACACATCAGCCTCTTTTATCCAACCCTTTCGGAAATTGAGAGTTCCATTGTCAAATTTAAGGCGCTGGGCCTCGAAACACATATTACTGAGCTTGATGTAAGTGTATATTCCAATGATTCGCAATCTTATGATATCTTCCCGGAAGAACTGAAGACACAGCAGGCGGCGCTGTACAAGTCCCTGTTCCAGATCTTTCTGAGGCATACGGACACAGTCAAAAATGTTACCCTGTGGGGCAAGGATGATGCCAATACCTGGCTACGAACCTTCCCGGTCGCTCGCAACAACTGGCCGCTGCTTTTCGACGAGCGACTCCAGTCCAAGCCAGCCTATTGGTCCGTATTAGAGACGGTCCAGGTCGAGGCAGTACCAGCCGCTCCCCAGAATCTGACCGCCACTGCGGTTAGCGACAAAAGCATCAATCTAAGCTGGAGTGCATCTGCAAGTGCGACCTCCTATACGGTAAACAGGTCGCTGACAGCAGCCGGACCGTATACATCTGTGGCCGCTGTATCGGGAACAAGCTATAAGGATATGGCGGTATCTGCTGGAACCACCTACTACTATGTGGTGAATGCTATTAACAGCATTGGGAAGAGTGTGAACTCCGTTCAAGCTTCCGCAAAGGTCCAGGGTGGAGGGCCGCCAGAGCCTGCTGGCAATCTGACTCTAGCCTATCGTGCAGGGGATACAAATCTGCTCGATAACCAAATGAAACCGCAGTTTGTCATTCACAACAACGGTACCTCCGCAGTTAGCCTGAATGAACTGACAATTCGTTACTGGTATACAGTGGACGGGGAGAAACCACAATCCTTTTTCTGTGATTATGCACAGCTTGGAGGCAGTCAGATCAGCGGCAGCATTGTGAAACTGCCTGCACCTGTTCCTGGAGCGGACCATTATCTGGAACTGAAGTTCGGTACCGGAGCAGGCCTGATCCCGATCGGAGGAACCTCTGGGGAGATACATACACGGTTGCACAAAGCAGACTGGTCCAATTACAGCGAAGGGGATGATTATTCCTTTAACCCGCTGCAGACCTCTTTTGCCGATTGGACCAAGGTAACTCTTTACCGGAACGGCGAGCTTGTCTGGGGAGTGGAGCCTATATCCTAATTTGCTAAGTCGTTATATCTAGCCTAGCCGGAGATCCCAGATCTCCGGTTTTTTTAATGCAATAGAACAAATCTGTGTATCTCTATCCCTTCCCTGGCAACTGGTATCACATATCCATGCGAATGAGCCCGGCCCCGGCCGAAGCGGGGGAACTGATGGTATAATGATCTCAATAATTGCAGGAGGAGCGCTGAGGGGATGACAAAGCCCGACTGGAAGACCTTTTTGCCGCATAAGCTCAGGTATCGGCTGTTTGGTGCGTTTGTGGTGTTGATTCTGCTGCCATTCAGCGTACTTAATGTCTACAACTATGGACAGATCGAATCTCTGGTTGAGCAAAAAATCAGCGAACAGAGCCACGAGCAACTGGTGCAGATGTATGGTTCTCTGGAGGACCAGATGAGTATTGCATTCAAAACCCTGATTTTTCTGGAACAGGATTCAGCCGTAAGAAACGCCCTGACTTCTCCAGACAATCGTTCTCCGCTTGAGAATAAGTCGTTGGTGGAAGAGAAGTTCAAGATGATCAACAACAGCTTTTTTCTATATAATCCTTCCGTGTACTTCACGCTGTTAGATTTTCATGATAACGTTTACACTTCGTATTTGCCCAAAAAAGCTCTGGCCTATGGCCCTTATCGGGAACAATTTCGCAAGCATCTTGGAGAAATGACCTTCATCAAGGGCAACACTGATTCAAACTCGTTTCCATCAGAAGAGTTGCTCTACCGCTGGGATGCCCGGGATACCAACCATGTCCTGCGGGAGCTATCCTCCAGCCCGTATCTCTTGTCCCTCTATGCGTATATGAAGGACAGTGGCGGCAAAAGGTACGGAATGGCACGGATCAGCATCGATTATTCGTACTGGTTTCAGTCTATGCTGAAGGATTCGCAGAGCAATCAGGAGTATTTCCTGATTACTGGCAATGGGGAAACGATTGCCCGCTCGTCCGAAAAAGCGGTACTTTCCCCAGACGTGACCCGGGAAATTGCACTTCATCCGGCAGAGGCCTATCTGACGGATAATGATTCAGATACGCTGATTAACTACGTATACATCGAGTCACTGGACTGGTACATGGTAAATCGTATTCCACTAGATGTGTTGTTTACGGAGATATCGGGGCTTAAGCAACGATATTTTTTAACGTTTTTTGGCTTCACAGCAGCATTTGTGCTCATGGCCTTTATGATCTCGGCGACGTTCACTCGGCCTTTATCACATCTGCAGAACCAGATGAAGGAGGTTGTACGCAAAAACCTCAAGGTCCGTATCCCTGAAGGCCGCAGCCGCGGAGAAGTGCTGGAACTGACCCGTACGTTCAATACGATGCTGGATGATGCCAATCAGATGATCAACAGACTCAAGGCGGAGGAACGCCAGAAGGAAGCGGTACATTTTCATATGCTCCTGGCCCAGATGAATCCGCACTTTCTCCTGAATACATTGAATACAATGAAATGGAGTGCGATCCGTAGCGGGAATGAAGAGATTTCCGAGATGTGTGTTTCCTTGGGCAAATTACTGGAGGTCAGCCTGAATTCACAGGTCGAATTGGTATACCTGAAGGACGAGATTGAGTTGGTTCAAGCCTACCTTCATATCCAGCGGATTCGTTACCGTGATAGCTTTGAGGTGACTTGTGAATTTGACGAAAAACTTGAGTATGCGCTCGTGCCCAAGCTGAGCTTGCAACCACTGGTGGAGAATGCCATTCACCACGGTGTCGGGCCACTGGAGCAGCTTGGTCAGATCCGCATCGGAATTTACAGGCAAGACACAGGAAAGCTGATGCTGGAGGTGGCAGACAACGGAATTGGAATGGAGGAATCCCGGCGTCAGCAGATGACCCGCACACGTCCGGGAATTGGTCTGTCTAACCTTAAGGAACGATTGCGATTATTGTTCAAAGGCCAAAGTGAACTTGAAGTGATTGATACCAAGCCGGGGACATTAGTGAGGTTCAGCATTCCTTTTTTATTGTCGACGCCTTACTTACAGAAGCGATCAGACTAGGGCGTGTCTGAAAACTCCGAAGGAAGCAGATTTTGCTGAATTTTCGTTCCGAGCAAGGAAGTTTTCCGCAGGCGTGCCGAGGCACGTCAAGGGAAAGTGACGAAGCATGGGGCGAAAAGGCGGTAAAAGATGCACTTCGCGAGTTTTGAGAAACGCCCTACGACTGGAGAGGGGAATCTGGCATGTGGAAAGTATTACTTGTAGAGGATGAGGTATTCGTACGAGAGTCGGTGAGAGAGATTATTTCCTGGGAAGAGCTGGGCTTCACGGTCATTGGGGAATCCGGTAATGGGACCGAAGCGCTGGCGATGATTATACAGGATACACCGGATCTGGTACTGACCGATATTGTCATGCCAGGTATGGATGGTCTGGAATTACTCAAACAGACCCGTCAGGCCGGGTTAAAAACCAAATTTGTCATGCTCACCTGTATGGGGGAGTTCGAATATGTACGCCGTGCAATGGAATACGGGGCTTCCAATTATATCTTGAAACTGTCCATGAGTGTGAATTCACTGCGTGATACACTCCGTAAAGTAAGTGCAGAACTGGGAGCTTCGACTGAAGCCCGGACAGAGACAGATCATCATCAAGTGCCACCTTCCACACCGGTTCTCACATCAACGCCTGTTTCGCCTGATTCTCTTACGGTCTCTTCTGCGCCCCAGTCTGATACGGATCTTCCATTTACACCTGTTCGTGAGCCGATTGTGAAACATCCGGAGATTAGCAAAATAATTCAGTATATCGGGCAGCATTACGACCAGGACATTACCGTCAAATCCATGTCACGATATGTGATGATGGGCGAGAATTATGTGAGTGCTCTGTTTAAAAAGAAAACCGGCCATACCCTGATTCATTACTTGCATGGGGTACGGATGGAGAAAGCGGCTGAATACTTGCGCGAGACGGACCTTCCTGTACAGGAGATTGGTCACCGGGTAGGGTTCGGAAGTGATAATTATTTCATTAAAATATTCAAGCGTTGGACCGGTTGCACGCCCAGCCAGTATCGCCATCGTTCGTGACTCACAGGATGAGTAGAAGGAATATGTGTACCGAGTGCTCAGGCAAGCACAAGTAAATCCGTATTTTTGTTCAATCCGAATCATGGATATGTATCTTATGAACCCAGCAAGGTCCCTGCTACGATGTAACGGAAGGTACACTTCAATTCAGGGAGGTCATGTGACCAGATGAGAATCAAAAAAGGATTAACGGGATTAATCGTAGGTGCGCTGATGCTGGGCTTGCTTGCCGGCTGTGTAGGTAAAAATGAGACGAACGGTGGAGATAACGGAGGTGGAGCGGCAGGGGGAAAAGTGAAGCTCACCATGTGGGGCGCGGTGCCGCCCGAGAATGGTCCACAGGAAGTGGTGGATACCTGGAATGCGGAGCATCCTGATATTCAGGTGGAATATGTGCGGTTTGTGAATGATGATGATGGCAACCTGAAGCTGGATACGGCGCTGTCCACCGGGCAGAACGTGGACCTGTATGTCAACTATACCCTCACAAATCTGGATAAACGCATCAATGGCGGTACGGCACTGGATCTGGGCGAGTTCACCGACTACAACATTGATGAGAAAATGGGTGAAGATGCGGCTTCCTGGAAAGTGGACGGCAAATATTACGGGATGCCAACCAAGAAAAACGCTGCCTTCTTCGCTTTAAATATGAAAGCGCTTGATCAGGCCGGACTGAGTGTACCAAAAGCCTGGACATGGGATGAAGCTCGTGAATATGCACTCAAACTGAAGGCTGCTGGCTTCAAGTACGGATTGGTGCAGCATACCGCTTCCTATGTAGATCCGCTCGATTCCGTTCTGGTGAAGAACGGTTATGTTAAGGCAGACGGTACTTCCAACCTCGATGATCCACTCGTTACCAAATGGCTGGAGACGTTGAACGGAATGATGAAGGAGGATGCAACCACCCCTCCGCTCGGAGAGCAGCTGACTTCCAAAATGCCGGTGGAAAACATGTTCCTTGGCGGTGAGTCTGCCATGATTAATATCGGCGAATGGCTGATCCGCACATCAAACAATATGACCGAGTTCCCTCGGGATTGGAAAATTGCCTTTGCCCCTGTACCGAGACTGGCTGCACAAGAAGCAGATATGGTGAAGAGTGGAGGACTTGGTGACTTTATTGCGATTAATTCCAAGTCGAAAAATAAAGAAGCCGCATGGGAGTTCCTGAAATGGTACGCCGATGGGGGAATGATGCCGATGGCTGCGGGTGGACGTTTGCCTTCCTCCAATGCGGTTGATCAACAGACTGCGATCGATCATCTGCTGGGCGATTATGCCGATTCTTATGATAAAGAGTCTCTGGAATTTGTGTTGTACGGTGACGAGACACCTACGTTTGTCCGTAGCATTGCGCAGGAAGTGGTCGATCTTCGTGCACAGGAGTATGAAAAGTTCTTCCTCGGTAACCAGACTGCCGAAGTAACGGTACAGAACATGGTCAAACGCCATAATGACTGGCTGAAGCAGAATCAATAGGTTGCAAAAGCAATGAGTCCAAAGGCCGTCCCAATGGGGCGGTTTTTTCTATATAAGCAATAGAACAATTCCATGTTGTTTCCCTCCCGAAAGTCACTGCCGAAATACATATATCTGTGATATCAGGTACAGGGTTATGTTCCTTAAATGTTAGAGGACATCTTGTTATGCTTAATTCCAGAACAGATGTTAAGGAGTGGGGGAGCATATGCATAAATCCTGGATGAAACGGCAGAGCAGACTCGGGTATCTGTTTATTGGGCCCAATATGATTGGCGTGCTGTTGTTTTTTATTATACCGGCTGTCTATTCGTTCTATCTCATGTTCACTGATTACAAATTCATGAGCCCGGAGACGAATTTCGTCGGGCTGGACAATATCCGCCGGATGTTGAATGATGATCTGTTTGGCGTGGCGCTGCGAAATACATTTGTATTTCTGTTAGCGGTTCCGGTATCGATGGGGTTGGCATTTATCGTGGCGGTGGCGCTGAACAAGTCGGTGTATTGGCAAAAAACGCTTCGTGCCCTCTATTTCATGCCCTATATCACCAGCGGCGTTGCCATCGCTTTTGTCTGGATGCTGCTGTTCCAGCCAACATCGGGGCCCATTAATGGCTTCTTGCGGGGGATCGGTATTACGAATCCACCCGGATGGTTATCAACAACCGAATGGTCCATGTATGCGATTGATATCATCTGGATCTGGTTCATGTTGGGTTACAACATGATTATTTATCTGGCCGCTTTGCAGGAAATTCCGGAGGAATTGGTTGAGGCTGCACGGATAGATGGAGCCCGTCCTTGGCAGACGATACGCCAAGTGATCTGGCCGCTTGTGAGTCCAACGACCTTTTTGCTACTGATTACGGGGCTGATTATGACGATCAAAAACTTTGGTATCATTCAAGCGATTACCCAGGGTGGGCCGGGGAACAGCACAACCGTCCTGTCACTTTTTATCTACCAGAATGCCTTCCGATATTACGAGATGGGATACGCTGCCGCCATAAGCTGGGCACTCTTTGCCATCATCATGATATTCACTGTTTTGCAGTGGCTCGGTCAGAAACGTTGGGTTCACTATTAAGGAGGGGAGGGATCGTTATGGAGAAACAAATTGCCGCGAATGCGAAGCCCACAGCTCCACATTCACCTAAAGTTAAAGTCCGCATGGAGTCCTTGAGCCAGATTCGAAAAATCATATTGACACTTCTGATGTCCGGGTTTGCTTTGCTGATGATTATGCCGTTTATCTGGATGATCAGCACGTCGTTCAAATCTCCTGCGGACGTATTCACCTATCCCATCCAGTGGATACCCTCCAGCCTGAACTGGGAGCATCACATTAAGGTTTGGAGTGGAGCGGATACCTTTGCGACGTATTATCTGAACTCGTTGAAAATATCGCTAATTAGCACGGTCGGAGCTGTATTTCTCTCGGCTTTTGCAGCCTATGGCTTCGCACGGATTCAATTCAAAGGCCGGGAGACACTGTTTCTGATCTATCTCTCGATGATGATGGTGCCACCGCAGGTACTCTTTGTACCGAAGTTCCTGATGTTTGAATGGGTAGGCATATATAATACGCATTGGGCATTGATCCTGCCCGGAATGTTCACGATCTTTGGGGTGTTTATGCTGCGGCAATTCTTCCTGTCCGTGCCTTCAGAGATCTCGGAAGCGGCGTTCATCGACGGTGCCGGTCACCTGCGCATATTCTTCAGGCTGATTCTGCCCTTGGCGAAGCCAGCGCTGGCTACACTGGCCATTATTGATTTCTCCTGGCACTGGAATGACTATGAGAATGCGCTTGTGTTCCTGATCGACAAAGACTTGTACACCGTTCCGCTCGGACTGCAGAACTTTATTCTGGAGAATAATGTGGATTACAACGGCATGATGGCCGCTGCCACGGCAGGCATTATTCCGATGATCATCGTTTTCCTCGTGGGTCAGCATTATATCATTCAGGGCGTGGCCGGAAGTGCCGTGAAGGGCTGAAGCTGCTGTCACTGTGATCCCATATAATAACCCTTTTGCTGAACGAAGAGATTTTCGCGGCAGAAGGGTTTTCTGTTGAAAGGGAGAGTAACTTATCTTGCACGATACAATAGTTCAAACTTCGTATATAATTAACAATGACATATGATGCTGTATGACTACATAACTATCGCGAGGTGCACTAGACTTATGCCAACCATCTACGACTTTACCGTAACCAGAACCAGTGGAGAGCGTTTCCCACTCTATCAATATGAAGGAAAACCTGTGCTCATCGTAAACACGGCAAGTAAATGTAAATATACGCACCAGTTTGATGACATGCAGAAGCTGTATGACCAGTACAAGGATCAAGGACTTCAGATTATTGGTTTCCCGTGTAACCAGTTTGCAGAGCAAGAGCCTGGAAGCAGTTCGGAAGCGGAGTCCTTTTGCCAGATTAACTATGGTGTGAAATTTCCGATGTTCTCCAAACTGGATGTGAATGGAGAAGCGGCGCACCCGCTCTACGACTTTTTGAAAAGATCAGGGCCTTTTGCTGGCTTTGATGAAACAGATATACAGGCCAAATTATTGAAATTAATGGTGGCTGAGAAGGCACCGGAATGGTTACACGGCGATGCAATCAAATGGAATTTCACGAAATTCCTGATTGATGCAGAGGGTCGTGTGGTCAAACGCTTCGAACCTATCGACTCCATCGACGAGATTCAAGAAAGTATTAAACAGATTCTATAATTTCACTTTCATATATCCTACAGGGGCATGACACAAATCGTTTCCCTCTTCCGAACAGGAGGTGCATGAATGTGCCGAGCATGATGCAATTTAGTGCTTCACTGGAGTATAGTTACCGATCCACCAGCATATTTAACCCAGGCAAGTCAGATGGATTCCACTCACATCCACATTATGAGATTTATTATTTTCATGATGGAGAATGTACCTACATCATAGGAGACCGGGTATATAACCTGGAGCCGGGTGATCTGGTGTTAATGCATGGCTTGACTCTTCATCGACCACATCCGAAGCCAGGCAGTGCTTATGAGCGAAGCACACTGCATTTTGATCCGTCTGCCATTCGCAGCAGCCTGCATCCGGACCGTATGGCTGAGGTCCTGAGACCATTTGAAGAACTCAGAAATTGCCGGGTCAATCTGAAGGGAGATAACCGCTCTGAATTCGAAGCTCTATTGCATGATCTTCATCGTCTGTCTCAAAGTCAGAGCAATTTCAGGCAAGAGCGAATGAATGTCAGACTGTGTGATCTGTTGTATTTTGTAGCAGAGATCTGCCAGGGTGATGTCCAGGAACAACTTCCCTCATCGGAGAGGGAGCGGCATGTCCAACACATTATTCGTTATGTGGATACCCATTATATGAAGGACATTGGTCTGGATGATCTGGCACTGGAATTACATCTGTCCAAGCCATATCTGGCAGGCATGTTTAAGGAAATGACAGGTTTGACGATATTTAAATACCTGTATGACCGTCGCATCAATCAGGCGAAGCTTTTGTTTCAGTTTCAGCCTGAGATCACCGTGACAGAAGCAAGTCGATTGTCCGGTTTCAAACGCCTTTCGCATTTTAGTCGGATGTTCAAACAAAGTGTGGGATGTTCGCCTGATCTGTACCGTACCCAATTGCATCGCCAATCATAGAAGTCGTCTTTGAGCTGACCAGCTTGTCTGGTTGGCTTTTTTTGTTGATTATCGTTTGAGGAATGCATACCACTGTGTTTAGAGGACACGCAGAACAGGTAAAGAAAGGTAATGAACCCAGAGGAGGCGAATATGAATGAAACAGCGCACACCGGATCAGAATAACAGCGATACCCATCAGGAACAATCCCGTGACAATCCTGAACAATATAAGACAGAGCACGAAAGTCTGCTGGACCGACATGAAGAAGAACAGACTGTAGATCCAATTCCGATGGAAGATCTGAATATGGAAGCTCAGGAAGAGAAGAATAAAGATCAGACAAAAAGTAACTCGTCTACGGAAGAGAAATACCGGGCGGATTATCGTAAAAAGACGGGCGAAGGATAATTTCAATTGCTGTATTGGGCAAACTTGTTGAAATGTTTTCAGTGAATGTATATTTAGTGAAAATAAATTAGTTTGTTGACTAATGTATGTTACTATATTATAGTTACTGTGTTGGCAATTGAAAAAAAATTTTGGGAGGCGAATAAGAATGACAACTTTTTTTGATGCGTTGAAAAACAGAAGATCTTATTATGGAATCAGCAAGGAATCTACAATTTCGGATGCTAAAATCCAGGAAATCGTAGAAGAAGCGGTGAAATATACACCAACTTCCTTTAACTCACAAACATCCCGTGCCGTTGTATTGCTCGGTGAACAACATGATAAATTGTGGAATCACACAGAAGAAATTTTGCGTGAAGTGGTAGGTAATGAAGAAGCCTTCAAATCCACAGCAGAAAAAATGACTGGATTCCGCAGCGGATATGGTACGGTTCTCTTCTTCGAAGATAACAATGCGATCGCACAGCTTCAACAAAATTTTGCAGCTTATGCAGATAACTTCCCAATCTGGGCTAACCAATCCAACGGTATGTTACAACTGGTAATCTGGACTGCTCTGGAACAAGAAGGTCTGGGTGCATCTTTGCAGCACTACAACCCGTTGATTGACGAGAAAGTGAAGCAAGAATGGAGCATTCCTGAGAACTGGAGATTGATCGCTCAAATGCCATTTGGTAAACCAACGGCAGCACCGGGTGAGAAAGAATTCCAACCAATTGAAGAGCGCGTAAAAGTACACAAGTAAGCTTCGCATTTCCCAACATTTAACCACATACGGCCTCGCTTCAATTTGATACGATGATAGTTGATCGTAATCCAATGAAGCGAGGCTTTTTAATGTGAATAATAGATTAAAAGACATAACGAACCAACGGATATGGAAAACGGTTTTATGCGGGTTATTAACACTTGGATCGGTGGCTGGATACAGCTCTACCGTTCAGGCCGCAACCGTGCAGCAACAGTTTCAGGATACGCACACCAGTTACGCCAAGGATGCCATTACACATCTGGTGGCAAAAGGCATTGCTGCCGGTACGTCAGAGACTACGTTTGAACCGAAGAAAGCCGTTACTCGTGCAGAATTTGCGACGTTTGCGGTGAGATTACTAGGTTTGAAGCCCGTTAAAAATAATATTAATCCCTATCAGGATATAAGCATGAATGCTTGGTATTACGGCAATGTTGCCGCCATGACGAATCTTTTTATTTTGGAGGGTAAGGGTCAGGGAACGTTCCAGCCTAATGCTTCTATTACGCGCGAAGAAGCGGCTGCCCTTCTTGTTCGAATGTTAAAACAACAACCCGTAGAGACATCACTCTTATCTTCAACGTATTTTGACGCAGCGGATATCTCGGACTGGGCACGTCCTTATGTTCAGACGGTATATCAACTTGGACTAATGCGGGGAAGCGGAGGCGTGTTTCGACCACATGACCAGGTAACGCGAGAAGAAGCAGCCGTAATGCTCGATGCCATTTTACAAAAGAAAACATGGTCTGAGCAGTTACAACGTGGGGATGAACTTGGCGTTCAGCTGGGCTGGCAATATAACTCCACTACAACTGAATTCAAGAAACAAGTGGAACAGTCTGAGGTCAACACACTTGTCCCACGCTGGTTTTTCCTGAACAGCAGTATGAAAGTAACAGATCACGCGGACCCTGCATTGATCTCCTGGGCATCCGCCACCGACAGGCAGCTATGGCCATTACTTGGGAATCGTTCCGATTCGGCACTTACCCATCAGATGTTATCCAGCTCAGCCAACCGAGCGGCAGTGATCTCACAGGTAGCCGCTTATGTCAAAACCTATAAATTGGACGGCATTAATGTGGACTTCGAGAATGTTGATCCTGCGGATCGTGAAGGGCTGACGGCATTTGTGACCTCTTTGACGGCTACGTTGCACGCACTCGGTGCTGTGGTGTCCGTGGACGTTTCGCCCGACCTGGGTACTGATTGGACGGATGCATTTGATTATGCCAAACTGGGCGCTGTATCAGATTATATGGTGCTGATGGGATACGAGGAACACTGGAACGGTGATCCGAAAGCAGGATCAGTGGCGTCTCTTCCATGGGTAGAAAAGGCTTTGGATACCATGCTCTCCGAGGTGGTACATGCCAAAACAATTTTGGCCCTTCCGTTATATACACGAGACTGGTCTTCCGAGAATCCGGCAACCAGTTCTTGGGACATTACACTGGCAGACCAGGGAATGCGTGCGCATGCTACGGGATCTGTAAGACGATGGGATGCAAGTCTGGTTCAATATATTATCGGGTACAACAGTAATGGTAAGCCAAGATATATATGGGCAGAGGACAGTCGTTCGTTATCAGCCAAAGTGTTAATGAGTGAGCAACGGCAAATTGCTGGACTGGCTTACTGGTATATGGGCGGCGAAACAGCGGATGTATGGAACGCCATCTCGAATGCATCGCGATTTGAATCTTATAACTTCTAAGTAATCATAAATCTTATAGGCCCAAACTCACCGTGATTCCTACGGATGGTTTGGGCCTGTTTATTTTGGTATAAGATAAGGAATATGAGGAATCGTTTAAGCTTGGCTGAACGGTTTAATGTATATAAGGACAAACTGTTTAATTAAATTAGATAAATGGAAGTTCAGGAGGAGAAGGAGCATGCGAGAGGTTGATTGCATAATTGTAGGTGGAGGGCTCGCAGGGCTTCAGGCAGCCATTCAGCTTGGACGTTATTCAGCTCATCAGGTGTTGGTAATCGACGCGGGAGAAGGCAGATCGACGTTATGCCGGACTTATCATAATATCCTCGGTTTCCCCGATGGGGTATCCGGTGAAGAGCTTAGAGAACGAGGCAGGATGCAGGCAGAGCGGACCGGTGTATCTTTTGAGAAAGACCGTATTGTTAAAGCAGGACGTCATGGAGAGATGATCCAATTGTTCGGTACTTCAGGAACTGAATATAGGAGCAAAACCGTGTTATTGGCAACGGGGCTCACGGATAGAGTTCCGGACATTCCGGGACTAACCCCTACGCTGGGCCGAACGGTGTATGTCTGCCCTGATTGCGATGGTTATGAGATTCAGGATCAACGTACGGTACTATTGGGATCTGGCGAACCAGGTGCCAATATGGCGATGATTTTAATTCAGCGTACGAATGATCTGTTATATATCAATCATGAGCAGGCTCCCATATCTGCAGAGCTGCATCGGAGCATGAAAGAGGCGGGAGTTCGTTATCTGGAAGCGGCTGTTCAGGAAGTACAACAGATTGAGGATGGCCATATCACCGGTGTTCTGACCGAAGATGGGCAGATTTTTGAGTCGGAGCGTGGATTTATCGCATTTGGAGGCAACCGGGTACACTATGAACTGGCGGAGCAGCTGGGAGCTGTAATCGCAGATAATAAACATGTGGAAGCCGATCCGCGCAGCTTGCAGGCAGCGACTAATGTGTGGATTGCCGGGGATCTGGGCCTGCACGCAGAACAAGCAACCGTTGCGATGGGTGAAGGTTCCATTGCCGCGATCTGGATTCATAAGGCGTTACAGCAGATGACCAAGGATTCACGATGAATTTCACCTCCAACTATGAGGTTGATTATTCCATTGCTCATTACCAAAAAAGTCCTCCCAAGCCATGCATGTGGCAGGAGGACTTTTTGAGCTATCTTTTGCTAGGGAGAAAAGGATTACGCTTATTTGTCTGATGAATCCTTTGACTTGGAAGAAGACGTCTTGTCCTTCGAGTCATGGGAGAAGTCTTTGCGAATGTTGTCCACGATATCACCAACCACGCCTTCGATCATATCGGTTGGTCCGGGATTATTTTTGTCTGGATGGATAACGGTATTCACTCCTGGTTCAAGTTCATCATTTGTCTTCTCATGTTTGGTTTTATCACGCATGGGGAATCCCTCCTGATTCGATATTGTATAAGGTGTTCATTAACATATCCAAACACCGTTACGTATATGTAAACGATTAACCACTGTAGTTCTTTTGAAACGTGTACTTGCTCATATATAGAAGATATATACAGAATTGAACGTACTGATTAAACTTCTGCAATACGTTTATATTATAGATAACCAATGAGTATTAAGTTTAAAGCTTGAAACCAATAAATAACTATTATGCAGGAGGTTATTCAAATGAATGAAGAAAATCATGTAATCCATAAAGATGGCCAAGTATCAACTGACAAGGTGGACAATGCAATTGAGAAGATTGCGCCGGAAGAAAGAGAACAGATTTTACAGAACTTTGATGCATTCAAAGAATACCTGGGTAAGCGAATTGCCATGGGAGAATCGATTGGACTAAGTGAGGAGCAGATGGCCAAAATTGCCGAGAAAGTAGCGGATTATCTGGCAGCTCGGGAGGAACCCCGTAATCGTGAAGAAAAACTGCTTCAGGAGTTGTGGAATGTTGGCAAGGAAGACGAACGCCACATGTTGGCTCATATGCTCGTTCGTTTGGCGCAAAGCTCCACACCCAATCATTAAGATTAGCGTCTATGCGTAAGCATAAGAAATACTTTGACCAGGTCTTCAAACCTGCCAAAAACCTGCCAAAAACCGGAGCGTAACTCTTGAACGTATCTGGAGGAGGCCATAGAGCGGGGAGCGCTAACGAACCTGTGACGTCTTATTCAAGGGTTTGAAAGTCCCGTAGCAATCTAAGGAATCTGACACACGTTATATTGGTATAAACAGCCGTTAATAGCGTGTTTTCAGGGAATTTTGGCAAATAACGTGTCTCATGTTCCTTACAAAATAAAAGGACCGCCAGAAGACCAAATAAGATGTCCTCGATTCCTTAGTTATCTGGACACAGACATCCTTCAACGTATCACTTGCCTGAGTTTAAAAAACACACCCTAGTAAATAACCTCTGAATGGCGATGCCTTCAGGGGTTATTGCCGTTTACGGAGAATACAGACAGGAGTGATGACGCACATTGTAACTATTTTTAATCTGGCTGATACTTTTATAATCCCTGTTCGAAGTATGATAGGAAAAGAAAGAACGTTGGAATCGATAGTTCACATGAGCGTTTGAGAAGCAAGACTTCCGGTTAAGGAATAGTAACGTTCATATTAAGGAGAGATGTTACCTATGAAGAACGCGACAAAACAATGGAAACTAGGAATGATCGGTGCAGTTGTTGCTTTACTTGGTATGATTGTGCTGACTACATATTTACTTACCCCTGCGAATGCTCAAGGTAGTACGGACGCTCAACAAACTTCTGCGAAAGAAGCTCAAGTTGCAAACTCCGAGATGTTTACAGCCTATGTTGAAGGTATGCATATAGAAGACGGCAAATTGTTTATGACAGTGGACAAGATTGGCTGGTATCAGGGTGAAGAGGCCGATGCGATTTTTGCACAGCGCAATCCGGAAGCAGGTATAGACGGTGCTCCAGATGGTTACTATATTGTCAACGATAGCAAAGAGCAGGAACAAGTTGAGGTTAGTGCCAATGCTGAAGTATTGATGCAGTTGTATGATCGGGATGGTACGATGCAGGGCGCAGACATTCAGTGGAATGAACCTGTGGCATTATCCAAGTTCGAATCGTTGTATGAGAATACCCGTATTCTTGATCTATCCGTATTCCCGTATCATCTGACGGTGCAGAACGGAAAAGTTACTAAAATTGTGCAACAATACATCCCATAAAATAAGATGAAATTCATCATCAAGCATTCCTCCTGTTCATTGGAACGGTGAGGGATGCTTTTTGGTTATGACAAATTCATGAAAGCGATTGTAATTAATGGTAGGTACATGTATCATTATTGGAATGGCGTTTTTACATAGTTCAGGAGGAGCCTCATGCTTAAAGACATGATTGCATTAACTAAGCCCGGACTTCTAAGGTTAAATGTGTTTGCGGTGGCGGTAGGATTCTGGGTAGCTTCAAAATGGGATATCAACTGGTTATCTCTGCTCATGGTCGTGATTGGATCAACTTTGGTTATTGCTTCAGCTTGTGTAATCAACAATTATTGGGATCGTGAATTGGACCAAAAGATGGAGCGCACCAAAAAAAGGATGGATTACATTAACCATCTGAAGCCAGGGTTTGTGCTTGGCTATGGCATTATCCTAGGTGTTGTGGGAGTAGCAGTACTGTATCTCCTGGTGAATCCGTTATCAGGGTGGATGGCACTGCTTGGATGGTTCGCTTACATCGTGATTTACACGATGTGGTTGAAACGCAGTTCAACGTGGAGCACGTCGCTCGGTGGAATTGCCGGAGCGATGCCGCCTGTCATCGGTTATACGGCTGTAACCAATGAGATTGATGCAGGTGCCTGGTTGCTGTTTGCACTATTATTCTTGTGGCAACCACCACACTTCTGGTCATTGGGTATTCGCCGGGTAGAGGAGTATCGCGCTGCGGGCTTCCCGTTGTTGCCAGTGGTTAAAGGGGTGAAACGCACCAAGTTTCAGATGATTCCTTATGTTTTTCTGCTGCTTCCTGCTGTATTTCTGTTGTATTATTACGACTACGTAGGTCTGGTATTTCTGATTGTATCTTTGGTCGGTGGACTGATCTGGTTTGTGCATACACTTAGCGGACTGAAGACACAGGATGATGAGAAATGGGCAAAAGTGAACTTTCTGATCTCGGTTAATTATCTCATGCTCGTATTTATTGTTATGGTAGCGAATACGGTATGGTCTTAATTAGACGATGAACAGATCATTTTCAGAGAGATTTTAGCTTAAGCTATATAAATTGAACTAAACATTTACACAAAACGGAGAGGACAGAAAGAAGCTGAAGAAGCGAAAGCGTTCGCCTTTATCCCCGGGTTTTCACCTTTGTTAAAATGATTCGAAAAATCCGGGGATAACAGCGATCGGAAGGTTGTTCTGTCATCGAAGTGTCCAGTGGAAATATGCTTTAGTCCATTTTTTATAACAAGCTGCAAAGAATGAAAAAGCACACGATGGAATAGCGTTTGGACAACCTTGAGTTGTTACAACATATTCTCTGGGGTGCTTTTTTGGTATAATAAAACAATTGAATCATATAAGTGGAATTTATAATGCAAGATGGGAAGTGACAGCATGAGCAATTTGGAACAGGCCGTGCAATGGAGACAAGAAGGCAAGGTGCAGGAAGCGATTGAACTACTGCAAGAGATTACAGTCCAGGAACCCGAAAATGCAAATGTCTGGTATCAGCTGGCTTGGGCACATGATTCGCTTGGATTGGAGCGGGAAGCTGTCCCGCATTATGAGAAGGCACTAAGTCTTGGTCTTTCTGGTGAGGACAGAGCAGGGGCAATACTCGGGCTGGGCAGCACATATCGAACGCTTGGACAGTATGAGCAGGCAAAGGTTTGGTTTGAAAAAGGGATGAAAGAATTCCCGGCGTACCGGGAATTTGAAGTTTTCTATGCCATGGTGCTCTATAATCTGGGTGAACATGCAGAAGCGATGCAAAGACTGCTCGTGCAACTTGCGGACACATCAAGTGACAAGAGAATCAATGACTATAACAGAGCAATCCGTTACTACGCAGATCAGCTCGATCGGGTGTGGGAATAGATCGAATACACAGAAAAGGGAGAGATGGATGAATGAACTCCAATCAAGATCTGAAACAGGTAAATGAAAGGTTGGATCAAATTGAGCAGAAGCTGGATAGATTGGGAGAGAGCCAACAGGGCAAACGCTCACCTGGCGTGCGCTTCCTGATTGGTTTTGGCATCACGATTGCGATTATATCTGTACTGTTGCTGACTCTTGGTGTTATCCAATTTGTGAGTAATGTGAGTAATGGATAGAAAAAGTCGATCATGACGACAGGTAGTGAGTTCTCCAAATTTACATTACCTGGCCGAGCCACTGTTGTACCTCTTCAATGAAACGCCGCGTAGCTGGCGATAGATTGCCCAAAGATGGGCAGGCCATGCCAATTGTACGATAAGGATCTCCAGAGAGTGGCACGAGCGCGAGTGAATCGGTATGATTTTGAAGAACCATTTCCGGAAGCAGGCTGATACCGAGGCCATTACGGACCATCGCCATAATGGCTTGATCCTCGGCTACTTCATAGACGACATTGAGCTTGGCCGCATGCTGCCGGATCAGTCGTTCAATCTCGTTATCTCCGCCCCACTTGGGCAGAATAAAGGGTTGTTCCAGTAAAACATCAAACGAAACAGACTCCTCTGAGGCGAGAGGATGATCCAGAGGCAGGATGCACATCATCCTGTCTTTTTGTAATGGGATCGTCTCAAAAGGTGATGAATCGCCGAGGGATAGAAATCCGAGATCGATGGCACCTCCAGCTAGCCAGCCCTCAATCTCAGCATAATCGCCTTCCCACAGCTTAATCTCAATTCCGGGATGACGCAGGCGAAATTGTTTCAGGATGCCCGGCAACCATTGTGTGGAGACACTTGCGAAGGTACCAATACGCACCGTACCAATCTCAGCGCCGCGAATGAGGGAGATTTCCTGGTTCATGAGTTCCGTCCAGCGCAGAATCTCACGTGTGTATCCCAGAATGCGTTCCCCTTCAGCGGTAACCCGTACACCTGAGCGGCTGCGATGGAGCAGGGAAAAACCACATTCTGTCTCCAGACTGGCGATGGCATGGCTGACTGCGGATTGGGTGATGTTTAACGCTTCTGCCGCTTTGGTGAGACTGCCATATTCCACAACGGTATTCAAAATTTCGTATTTGATCAGTGACATGAATGGTTCCGTTCCTTCCCATTTTTAATGCATGAGTTTATTTCATATAATCCATTATAAATATTCATTTTAATAATGCAAAGAGATGGTTTATACTTGCCAAGGCGAGTTAGTTTGACGCACGATCACACAGATCAGAATACATAGAATGAAGGTTGAAGCAAGATGAATGGTGTACAGGTTAGTCAAGGTCAGACAACAAGAAGAGCGGACATACAGATGCTGCTCGCAACGGTTATATGGGGATCTTCCTATCTGTTTATGAAATCGGGTCTGGAGTCCATGCAAGAATTGAATCTGGTCGCATTTCGTTTTGGAATTGCCTTTATTGCGGCAGGGATTCTTTTTCATCGGCGGTTGTTTAACATGGATCGCAGAACACTTGTGGCAGGCGCTATTATGGGGACAGCTTTATTCGCTGCATTTGTATTCATCACCTATGGTGTGCAACGAACCACGACATCCCAAGCGGGATTCCTAATAAGTTTGGCCGTTATTTTTGTACCGATCCTGACGACGATCCAGCATCGTCGTATGCCGGATAAACGATTGACACTCAGTATCCTGGTTGCCGTTACCGGGCTTGGCTTGCTGACGCTTCAGCATCAGCTTAGTCTGCACACGGGAGATATTCTCTGCATACTAGCAGCACTTGTGTATGCCATCTATATAATGATTGCTGGCAAGTTCACACCGAAGCACGATCCGTTAACATTGGGGACAGTTCAATTGGGTGTTGCAGCGATGTGGGGAATTGCAGCTACATTTATGCTGGAAACGCCACGTATGCCCGATACGGCTGAATCCTGGGCAGCCATTCTTGGCTTAGGTGTTTTGTGTAGCGGCTTGGGGTACATTCTGCAGACACTCGCGCAGCGCCATGCCTCTCCCACAAGAACAAGTCTGATTTTTTCACTCGAACCACTGTTTGCAGCAGCCTTTGCATTTACCTTTCAAGGGGAATCGCTAACGTTGCAAGGGTATGCGGGAGCAGCTTTGATGTTGGTTGGTGTTCTGATCACAGAGATCAAACTTCCACAGCCTATCTTCTGGCGCAGAAAACGCCCGGTTTTACAGTCGGAACTCGGCGATCAGGGAGCACCAGGCGTATAATTGGCGGACAAAGGGTCCTTTCGTCATCTTCTATGGAAGGTGGGGAGAGGGCCTTTTTTGGTTATGTCGCACACCTTGTGAAACAGATAAACTACTACCTAACAAAAACAGAATAACATAACCTTGTTTTGTTGATTTTTGTTTTTTATGCTACACTGAATGGAAAATTAGGAAAAACGGGTGAGTAGGATGGCCAAAAGAGTAACGATGCAGCAAATTGCGGATGCTGCGGGGGTATCCAAATTCGCAGTCTCCCGTGCGCTGACGGGCAAGCCTGGTGTGAGTGAGCATACACGCGAGATGATTGTCAGAACAGCGGGGCAGCTCGGGTATTTCAGAACTGAGCCTAAGCGTTATCCGGGGGAGACACAGATATCAACGGAGATGAAGCCAGAAGCGGAGCGACAAGGCACCATATTGATTTTGTTCCCCAACATTCGTTCTCAGAATCGAGCTTCCTTATACTGGGGGCCTGTGTTTGATGGCATTTCTGAGAGGTTGAATGAGAAGGGGATGGATATTTTAACGCTGACAGAACCCTCTTCAGATCGGATGTTCTCGGTCCTTAATCCCGAAGCAATCAGCGGAGTCATTACCGTGGGCACCATCTCGACATCGGTATTGCTGGAGATTTACAGACTGCGTATTCCGCTTGTCATGGTGGATCATGAAGACCCTGCCATATACGCAGACTCGGTTTTTACGGACAATATGAAATGTATGAAAGAACTGGTTCTCATGCTCGTTGGTAAAGGGTATAGAAGGTTCCAGTTTGCCGGGCAACTGCCCGATGCAGCAAGTTTTAGAGAACGCTGGCTTGGATATCGTATGGTGCTGGAAGAGAAACAGTTGGAGGGGGAACAGCAAGACGGCTTGCTGGGACCAGAGTATGATCAGATCCGGAGATCCATTGCTGAAATGGAGCTGGAGGATATCCCTGAAGTTATCGTGTGTGCAAATGACCATACAGCTGTTATTGTCATTCAGGCACTCCAAAGTCGAGGCATTCAGGTGCCCGAACGTTGTGCCGTAACCGGATTTGACAATACGCAGACGGATGAACCCATTCTTGCTTCGGTACATATTAACAAAGAGAATCTGGGAACGAGATCAGTAGACCAGCTATTGTGGCGGATCAAACACCTGGATGAACCTTATGAACGCAAGCTGATCTATTCGGAATTAATTATTCGTGATGAATATAACGCCAGTATACTGTAATGGGATATGAATTTACGGGCTCATTTTAACAATGATCATACGGGTAAATGAAATCAGGTGAAAGACATGGAGAGGTTAGAGCTTCATGTCTTTTTGTTATGCAGAGATTGTTTAACAAATTAAATCACAAAACAGATTGACTATAAGAAGCATATCGTGTTAATTTTGTTTTGTAAGTTATTTGTTTTTATAATAACAAAACCTAACAAAATAATATTTACCAACTCTAACAACAATGGAGGCTGTCATGAGCACAATACAATCACATGTTTTTCAGAATTGGACGTTCAAGGCTTGCGAAGATCAAGAGTGGATGCCGGCTCAGGTGCCCGGCTGTGTGCATACAGATTTGCTGAAGCTGGGCAAGATTCCAGATCCTTTTTATGGAACAAACGAGAAGGAAGTACAATGGATTGATAAGATAGATTGGGAATATCAGACGGAATTTGACGTTGCCGAAGGGTTGTTCTCCCAGGAAAATCTGGAACTTGTGTTTGATGGTCTGGATACATATGCGGATGTGTATGTGAATAATGTGCATGTGTTATCAGCAGATAATATGTTCCGGGTATGGAAGGCAGATGTAAAGTCTGTATTGAAGGGGAACGGCAACATTCTTCGAATACGTTTTCGGTCACCAATTCAGGAAGATCTGCCTAAGCTGGAGAAGCTCGGATATGCATTACCTGCATCGAATGATCAGTCCGATGTTGGTGGACTTGGCGACAAGAGAGTAAGTATTTTTGCACGTAAAGCCCCGTATCACTATGGTTGGGACTGGGGTCCGCGTTTTGTAACCAGTGGGATCTGGCGTGAAGCACGTCTTGAAGGTTGGACACAGGTACGAATCAATGATGTGTATATCCAGCAAAATGAAGTAAGCGCTACCTCAGCTTCATTAACTGCTGTTGTGGAAGTCGAGACATCACAAGCGGTAGATACGACTATTCGTATCGGCGCAGATGGACAGAGATGGGAAAGATCCGTATCGCTACAACCCGGAACTCAGACGGTGGAGATTCCAATCTCTATTGATGAACCGAAACTGTGGTGGAGCCGTGGGCTTGGTGATCCGCATATGTACACCTTCCTTACCGAAGTGCTTCAAGGTGAGCGAGCTGTGGCTGAATCTACAGTGAAGACTGGGCTTCGTTCCATTCGGCTGGTACGTGACAAAGATGAAGCAGGAGCATCCTTTTACTTTGAACTAAATGGTGTTGCGGTCTTTGCCAAAGGGGCCAATCACATTCCAAATGATAGCTTTATCACTGAAATTACTCATGAACGTTATCGTCATGAGATCGTATCCGCAGCTGAGTCTAATATGAATATGCTACGCGTGTGGGGTGGCGGAATCTATGAGGAGGATGTGTTCTACGAACTGTGTGATGAATACGGAATCCTGGTATGGCAAGACTTCATGTTTGCATGCAGCATGTATCCAGGAGATGAAGCGTTCCTGAACAGTGTAAGACATGAAGCCATTGATAATGTGAAACGTCTGCGCAACCATCCAAGTATTGCACTCTGGTGTGGGAACAACGAGATTGATTCGGCTTGGGCTCACTATGTTGAGAATGGTGGCTGGGGTTGGAAAAAGGAATTTACTGCCGAGCAGCGTGAAAGCATCTGGGCCGATTACGAAGCCATCTTCCATGATCTGCTGCCAGAAGTCGTTGAAGCGTATGCGCCAGGTGTGGATTACTGGCCTTCCTCACCACTGGTATCACTGACAGGGGATGAGACGCAACATGCGCACCCATCCACAGCTGAAGGGGATATCCACTACTGGGGCGTGTGGCACAATGTAGAACCGTTCGAGAACTACAACGTGCATGTGGGTCGTTTCATGAGTGAATATGGATTCCAGTCTTTCCCGGAGTACAAGTCAGTACGCACTTACGCAGAAGAAGAGGATCTGGCTCTGGAGTCGGAAGTCATGCTGGCTCATCAAAAGAATGGGGCAGGTAATCGTCTGATCAAACAGTACATGGATATGTACATGCATGAATCGAAGGACTTCCCATCGTTCCTGTATATGAGCCAGGTGCTTCAGGCGGAAGCAATGAAGACAGCCATTGAAGCGCACCGTCGCCGCAAACCATTCTGTATGGGCACACTTTACTGGCAAATGAATGACTGCTGGCCGGTGGCTTCATGGGCAGGTATGGACTACCTTGGTCGTTGGAAAGCATTGCAATATTATGCGAAACGCAGCTTCAGCGATGTGTTGGTATCGGTAGATGGAACAAAAGAAGATACAACAGATATATATATCATCTCGGATCAATTACAACCTGTTAAAGGGCAGTTACAGATTCGTTTGCTCGGGTTCGATGGAACGGTGCATCGTGATGAAACACATGACGTGACCTTGGCACCTAATACAGGTGATCGAGTGCTGTCATTACCTAACGTGGAATGGCTTGAAGGTCATGATACAGCTAACACGTTGCTGCGCCTGGATCTGAAACAGGAAGGTGCTGCGAATATCGTACAGGAACACTATTTTGTACCGTCCAAAGACCTTGCTCTGCAGCCTGCAAACATCAATGTAAGCGGAGGAGCGGATGAAAACGGCGTTCATCTGGTGCTGGAAAGTGACGTGCTTGCTAAACAGGTATGGCTGTCTTCGGATGTGGAGGGTGTCTTCTCAGATAACTTCTTCGACTTGATTCCTGGCATTCCGGTGAAGGTGCAGTTCACTTCCAGAGAGGGATTGCAGTCTAATGATGTGATATCAAATCCGGGACCGATCGAGGTTCGATCCATGATTGATTTTATTCGTTTGACCTAGAAGACACGGTTGGAGTCTCTCGTAAGAGAGATTTCAACCGTTTTTTTATTGAAACCTGACCTCATTTATATATCGTAATGGTTTCGTAATACTTCGCTTAGAGAATCGTAAGCTGTCTTGCTTATTGTAATCCATGTAAGTAATAAACGAATGGAGAGTGATAAGAATGATGAAAACAAATAAGAGCAAAAAAGTGATGGTAGCAGCGGTATTGATGATGTCTATGGCCTTTTCTGGATTGGCAAGTGCTGCAGATATGAAAACGATTAAAAAGGATGGCATGGAGCTTGTTCAATTGAGACAGGCGGCGAAAATGTATGATTACAGCATTATGTGGGACAGCAAGGACAGATCTGTAACTTTGATGTATATGGGCAAAATGGACGACATGAAGATGAAAGACGACAACATGATGGAAGATGACATGATGATGAAAGACGACAAGATGATGAAAGACGACATGAAGATGAAAGATGACAAGATGATGGAAGACGATAAGATGATGAAAGACGACATGATGATGGAAGAAACGATGATGCCTGCGGGGAAAACGATTAAATTGTGGATTGGATCGAAAAAAATCATGGTAGACGGTATGCAAGTTAACTTGAAATCGATGCCTGTCATCCATGAAGGGAATTCGTATGCGGCTGAGTCTGTAATTAAACAATACATGATGCCAGCCATGGGAATGAAGTAATTTAAGGGCTAAGCATCGCCATCACCATATGATATGATTGGCTCAAATGTATTTTCTGGAATATGGGGTGGGTTCGTTTGAATGAATGTGTACTGGTTGCTGATGATGATACAAATATTACGGACGTTTGTCGCAGGTATCTGGAACGCGAAGGTTATCTTGTCGTGACGGCTAAGGACGGTTTGGAAGCTATTGAGCTGTGGCACAGCCAAACGCCAAGCTTGATTGTGCTCGACCTGATGATGCCACATAAGAATGGTTGGGAAGTTTGCAACGAGATTCGGCAAACTGAGGATGTGCCCATTGTAATGCTGACGGCCCGGGGTGAGGAACAGGACCGTCTGATGGGACTGACGATGGGGGCGGATGATTATCTGACCAAACCATTCAGTCCGAGAGAACTTGTTTTGCGTGTGAAGGCAATCCTGCGGAGAATGCGAATTGCGCAGGCATCACCTGTTACAACATCTGAATATACGATCAATTATGAAGGGCTTACCATTGATTTTACCAAGCGTGAAGTGCATATCAGCGGGCAGGTAATTGAATTGACCGTTACAGAGTTTGAGATGTTGTATTTGCTGGCAAGTCACCCGGGTCAGGTGTTCTCCCGTAACCAGATGTTAAGCAAGATTTGGGATTTTAGCTATGAGGGAGATACAACAACGGTGACTGTACATGTTCGGAGATTACGAGAGAAGATCGAACAGAATCCTTCTGATCCAAAATATATTAAAACAGTTTGGGGCATAGGATACAAGTTTGCGGGTGGTAGTTCATGAAACTTCGCACATACTTGGTGTTGTCCAGTCTCACGGGCATTGGCGTATTATTAATTTGTTTGTTCATCAGTTATTCCAAAATGCTGCTTACGATCGAACAATTCTATTGGTTATCGGCTATAACGGCAGGGGTAGGCTTACTTTCGTTTATTCTTCAATATTTGCTGACTAAGCCATTAGAGAAATCAATTGCGCGAATTACACAGCAGACAATACGAATTGCCGAAGGGGATTTCCATACGGAAGTCCCTCTCATCGGTACGCAGGAATTTAAGCTCCTGGCACAGCAATTTAATGAAATGAGTTCCAAGCTGAAGGAAAGCTTTGATCATCTGCATCACTCAGAAACCGCGAGACGAGAGTTGATCGCCAATGTATCCCATGATTTACGGACTCCCTTGGCATCCATTCAGTCATTCGTAGAAGCGTTGGAGGATGATGTCATTAAGGATAAAGAAACCTTTCAACGTTACCTGAACACGATACGACTTGAGACGAAGCGTTTGGGAGGGCTTATTCAAGACTTGTTTGAATTATCCAGCCTAGAAGCGCAAGGGGAGGTATTTGACCCTCAGCCTTGTCACGTCGATGAGTTGCTGCTCAGTACATTGGAGAGTTTTTCGTTTCACCTCGCCGAGAAAACGCTGAACGTTGAAATCGATTTGCCCGATAAATTACCAGCCGCGGTCATGATGCCTGCACAAATGAAGCGGGTCCTTTCCAATTTGCTGCAAAATGCCATTCAATACTCTCCTGTTGAAGGAAAAATCATTCTGGCTGCCGAAGAAAAGGGGCCGTTTATACGAATTTCAGTTACGGATGAAGGGGAAGGCATTGAAGCGGAGGAGACTTCGCGTATATTTGAACGTTTTTATCGAATTGACAAATCACGCAGCAAGAGTAATGGGGGGGCCGGGCTTGGCCTTGCCATCGCTCAATCAATTGTGGAACTCCATGGTGGCGAGATCGGGGTTCAGAGTACAAAAGGAGAAGGAAGCTGCTTCTGGTTCACGCTTCCGATCTACGTCAGTCGTTAACCTTGGTTAATCAAACGTAGTATTTATTCAGGTGGTGAATGACTTGACCAGTGATTTGGTTTTTCTTTTCGGGGTTTTTGGTGCAGGATTGTTATCGTTTTTTGCGCCATGTATTCTGCCGCTGATCCCGGTATACGTGTCTTATCTATCCGGAAGCATGGTCAACGGTACGAATCAGCAGCAGCCTGACACCCATTCGGTTCGGTTGCGGTCCACACTTGTTTTGCGGACATTTTTATTTGTTCTTGGGCTGTCCCTGGTATTTGTTTTACTCGGTTTTGGTTCCGGCATGGTTGGTAATTTGATCTCAAGTCCTGTGTTTATTGCGATCTGCGGAGCCATCGTGGTGCTTTTTGGGATTTATCAAACCGGGTTGATCCGACTATCCTGGCTGGAACGGGAGAGAAAGCTGTCAAACGATCAAGCCAAACGGGGAGGGTATGTCGGAGCGTTCCTGTTGGGTCTAACGTTTAGTTTTGGCTGGACGCCTTGTATCGGGCCTGTGCTGGCGGCCATTCTTGGTATCGCTGCAGGAGAAGGCTCTCCACTGTATGGCGGGTTTCTCATGTTCCTGTATACCCTTGGATTGGCGATTCCTTTCCTGATTCTGTCCGTTTTTTCGGAATATGTTATGAAGCGGATACGTCGTTTATACAAGTACATGGGCGTCATCAAAATAACTTCCGGCTGTATTCTTATTGTCATGGGACTATTGTTAATGACAGACCGACTAAACAGCTTGGTGACCTGGTTTCAATAATCATTGGAGGAATTTGGTATGAAGACGGCACGGAAATGGATGGTATCTGTAATCGTATTCGCTGGAACCCTGTTGATCTTGAGCGCATGTGGATCACAGCAAACTGAATCAAAACAAACGGGGTCATCATCAGCCCCAGCATCAACATCCGATATGAGTTCGTCAACCATGATGAACAAGGGAGAGACGGCTCCTGAATTTTCATTGCGTGATCTGAAAGGAAACACGGTTGGACTTTCTGATGTTCAAGGCAAGAAAGTGTATGTGAAATACTGGGCTTCTTGGTGTTCCATCTGCCTTGCGGGTTTGGAAGACCTGAACAATCTGGCTGGTCAAAACAATGATTTTCAAGTCATTACGATTGTGACGCCGGACTACAAAGGAGAGAAATCCTCCCAAGCGTTTACCGAATGGTTTGACCAACAGCCATATGATAACATAACTGTTCTTTTGGATGAGAAAGGTGTATGGGCCAAGAAATTTGGCGTAAGAGCATATCCTAGTTCCTTTTATATTGGCTCTGATGGTATTTTAACGAAATCGCAGCCAGGGCATGCATCCAATGAACAGATCATGGAGTCATTACAAGAGATTTTGTGAGAAAGGAGGAAGTGTCATGAAAAGGACGCTGCTGTGCCTGTGCCTCCTTGTTATAGCGATAGTTGTGTCTGCTTGTGGAAACAGGGCTGAGAGCCATTCAGCTTCATCTTCGATATCCACTAAACCTGTCAAGGCTTCGAGTGTCTCTGAGGAAAACCTGAGTAACCTGTACTTGGCAGGAGGCTGCTTCTGGGGTGTGGAGGCATATATGGCTCGTATTCCAGGGGTTCAGGATGTGACTTCCGGTTATGCCAACGGTGAAGGAAAGAATCCAACCTATGAGGATGTTATTCGCGGGGACCAGGGGTTTGCGGAGACTGTTCATGTAAAATATGATCCGCAACAAGTATCTTTGCAGAAATTGCTTGAATCTTATTTTCGAGTTATTGATCCTACCAGCTTGAATAAGCAGGGCAATGATCGTGGAGTTCAGTATCGGACTGGCATATATTATACGTTGCCTGTAGATGCCAAAATCATCGAGCAGGCTGTAGAGGCAGAGCAAGAAAAATATGACCAACCCATTGTAACGGAAGTAATGCCTCTGCAGAATTATTATTTGGCGGAGGAGTACCATCAGGATTATTTGGAAAAAAATCCGAACGGATATTGTCACATTGATATGACTGTTTTGGATGACCTGGAGATTGGAATTGATCCCGCTCAATATCCACGTCCAACAGATGAACAATTAAAGGAACGTTTAACAGACGAACAGTATGCGGTCACGGTAAACAATGATACGGAGCATGCGTTCAGTAACGAATACTGGGATAATGAGGAGCCCGGTCTGTATGTGGATATTGCAACGGGAGAGCCGTTATTCACCAGTCGAGATAAGTATGATTCCGGTTGCGGGTGGCCGAGTTTTACAAAACCGATTGTACCTGAGGTTGTTACCTATACAACGGATACGAGCTTTGGTATGGACCGCACGGAGGTACGAAGCCGGGCAGGTGACATCCACCTCGGGCATGTGTTCGATGATGGTCCCGAAGATCGTGGTGGCAAACGTTACTGCATTAACAGTGCATCGATCCGCTTTATTCCGCTAGACAAGATGGAGGAAGAACGATACGGATATTTACTGTCTTTTGTCGAGTAGAGAAGGGCAACTGACTTTATCAAAACATAATAAGGCCATAATTTTAGAATGGTTGAGATCTCTCTATGAGGGATTTCGACCGTTTTTTATTTTGCGGCATCTAACAAAAACGAAGGTAGGCTTCAAAGATGGTTGCATCATTGTTATAATTGATAATCATTATCAATTATAGGTGGATTTTTAGTCACAATGCTAAGGTATTGTGTGTGTTTGTCGCTTAGGAGAGGGAGTTTATATGGGAATTCAGAATGACATCAAGCTGTGGGATCAGGTCCAGGTTCGCGTGCTTGATGTGCGTCTTATATCACTCGCAACACACGAGTTCATACGCAATTATGTGTTACCGACGAGTGCATTTGTGTATGTTCAAGGCAGGGGGCAGGTCTGGCTTGATGAAGAGGTATGGACTACAAACCAGTTCTTGTTGCTGCATGGGGGAAAAGGAAGACGTCTAACACTTGAAGCGACAGGGGTAATGGAGGTACATCTGATTTTGTACAAATCAACCTTGCCCTCCAACGTGCTTGTGGAGTACCGAATGATGTTGAACCAGCGTAATCCGTTTGAAGAGTCCTGGGCGACAGTGCCGGATCATACACTTGAGCTGCGTGAGCTTGTGCGGAATATACATGAATGCTGGTCAGGGCAGGTGCGAGTGAGCAAAATTCAGGTCAAAGTGTATTTTTTTCAACTGGTACAGCTTGTCTTGTTACAGCGGAGTCGCATGTCTAACGAATTTCAACAGCCTTCGCTTACCGATCAGGTTTTGCGATATATCAAAGCTCATTACCGGGAATCCATCTCACTTGATTTGCTTGCCCAGTCCTTGAGTTACAGTCCGCAATATTTATCACGCAAATTCAAGGAACAGACGGGATGTACACCGACAGAATATGTAATTCGGTTACGAATGGGTGAGGCAAGGAGTCTGCTTGCGTCCACAGAAGCTTCATTACAGGAGATTGCTGCGTATGTGGGTTATATGGACCCGTTTTATTTCAATCGTATATTCAAAAAAGAGATCGGTATCACACCGGGGCAATATCGGTTGAAGCAGCAGGAAAACTCGAAATCAGTTTCAAAAAGTACATTAAATGCAACAAATGAATCCATTGTAACAGGAGGGGATGAACGTTATCCTTTAATTGATGATGATAATCATTATCAATATAAGGGAGATGAGGAAATCAACATGTTTAACCATTTTAAATCAGCGATTATGTCGCTTGCGCTTGTACTCACATTGAGTGCTTGTGGAACAACTCAGCAGGGGGCAGAAACATCCGAAGTTGCGGCTGAACCCGAACAACCGGCAGTCGTGGAGACCCAAATGGTAAATACGACCTTTGGTGAGGTAGAGATTCCTGCACATCCGGAGCGAGTTGCTGCCATAGATTATCTGGGAACGGTACTTGCTCTTGGTGTCAAACCGATTGGTGGAGGCCAATTTCTAATGAACAGTCCTTATCTGGAAGGTCACATGGATGGTCTTGAAACGATAGGGGATTCCGTTGAACAATTGATGGAGCTGGAACCTGATCTCATTATTACATTGAATCCGGACAAGGCGGCTTATGAGAAATATAGCAAGATTGCTCCGACCGTTTCGATCGCATCCATCACTTTTCCGACACTGAAGGACGAAGTGAACTATTTCGGTAAAGTCCTTGGCAAAGAAGCGGAAGCAGAGAAGTGGCTGGCTGATTTTGATGAGGAGATTGCCAAAATCAAGCAGGAGGTGCAGAGTGTTGTTCCAGCTGATGCTACATTCTCCGTTATGCAGGAATATGATCGCCAAGTCTTCATTTTTGGCAATCAGTCGGGCCGGGGAGGGCGTAACATCTACGAATTGCTTGGTTTGCAAGCACCAAAGAACATTCCATCCGAGTTGATGCAGGGCGCCTATCATGAATTCTCCATAGAACTGCTCTCCAAATACGCTGGAGATTACATTGTGCTGACCAGCAAGTCTCAGTTGAAAGACCTTCAGGCAGATCCGATCTGGGGTTCATTGCCTGCTATCAAAAATGGAAAAGTGTACATATGGACGGAAGAACAATCCTGGTTCCGTGACCCTATTGCCTTGTTGAAACAGACACAGGATCTGGCTGAATGGATTATTGGACTTAATACACCGTCTAAATAAGGAACTTCAAAAAACCGTGCCGCCCAGTTTGCTGAGCAGCACGGTTTTCATTTCTTATGTAGGACTGAACAGTAGAGGGGATTAGCTGCTTGTACGGAGATGAAATAACAGTGTGGTGTGATTACCGTATAAGAGTTTATTCGCTCTTTTGTTCGTTCTGAATTTTTTGCAGATCCTCCAGTTGCAGTGTGAGGTCATTCTCGGGGTTTGCGCTCACAATGACTTCTGACTGTGATTGTTGCTGACCTGGCTGATTCGACTTGGCGGCAGGTTTGATCACGTAGAGACTTTGAACGGAGTTGAGCAGGCTGGCAGGGGTGTCTTCATACGTTTCCAGGAAGAGTACATAGTCTTTGGTAGGAATCAGCTTGAGGTTGTCATCATTAATAATCTCGGTGTTGCCAAGTTGTCCGCCAAGTTGCTTCACTTCAAGTTTTTCCCCGGCAGTGTAACCGCCTTTATAGGATTCAGCGACCTGAATCGTGTGGATCGTATAGATTTTGTCAAAAGAAGCTGGCTCTCCGCCCGGATCGGACGCAGGGTTTAACTCGTTTTCATTGGCAGCATCAGTAACTTGTACGATATCGTTTAAAGCTTCCACACGAGTCTCAACAACACTACCTTTTACAATGGTATTTGCTCTCTCGGACAGGTCGCCAATGCTGCCATAACTCGGGTAATCTTCAGAAGCAATAATGGTCATGGGTACATCGGATGGGGACGCGGTAGGTGTAACAGAAGAACATCCAACAGCAGATAAAATGAAAATGGAAGAGAGAAGCAGCGTTAATACTCGATTTTTGTTCATGGACAGGAATCCTCCTTGGATTTTTGGGATAAGTTCGTAGCGGATTAGTACTTGGATTTTACGTTATTGATATCAAAAGTTTGGGGTTGGGTCATGGAATTGCGGTTACGGGAGTAAGACATAATGGAAGGACTACTTGTTGTCGGGTTGTCACCGAGCCAGATGGAGTGTCCGAGTTCGTGGACAAATACGCTTTGAATGAAGTTGGATAAGTTGGTCGCGTCAGGGGTGATTGTGGATGCATTGAGTTCGATGCGGAAGCTTACGACTTGACTGCCGGATACGGAGGCGTAGTTGACACCATATGCTGTATTATTGAAGTTTCCTGCGGTGATGGTGTTTGGGGAGTTACTTGTTTTGGTGAATTTAACTTTGGCACCTGCATTGTTCCAGTTGGTAAGGGAAGTGTCCATGGGAGTCTGCCATGCGGCGGCGTAATTATACGTACGAATGGGGATGGTGGTGCTGGGATAACCGTAGGTCAGAAAGGTTGCCGCATAGATGGTACTGCCAAACATCGCAATCGCTGAGAACAACATGATGCTCATCAAGATTTTCCTTTTCATACTTAAAACCTCCAATAAATGTATTTTATTCTCTATTATAGTAACAAGTAATATTGGAGTTGAAATGAGTCCGAGGTCGTTGTTTTTGTCGTGAAAAACATGAAATATATCTTGATCCGACCATAATGGTGTCAAAATAAGTCATTTCCTGTTCAATGTTCATGAATAATTTCCCTAAAATTACAAACAATACGTTCAACTTCTCTTAGGGAAAGGTAGTGCTTGAACATGTGCAACCGTTTTTCATTGGCAGCCGATTTGGACGATATCAGAGATCATTTCAAGATTCAGCGAGTGATGTATTATTACAAAAACCGATACAATATCAGCCCAACCCAGCATACGCCAATTATTTTGCATCAGGATGGTGAGCGTGTATTGGATGAGTTCCGGTGGGGGTTCATTCCATTCTGGGGTCGTGATGCTGTTAACGCAAATCTCATGACAGTGCATGAGAATCCTTCCTATTACAAACTGGTAGAGACCAAGCGCTGCGTTATTCCCTGCAATGGATTATATTACTGGCGGCAAGAGGGCAAAAAAAGTTATGCGGTTCGTGTTGTTATGCCGGATCGTGGCCTGTTTGGGATTGCTGGGTTATATGAGGTGTGGAGAGATACACGGAAAGAGCCGCTTCGTACCTGCACGATGCTTATGACAGGTGCAAATATGGTTACACGCGAGTTTGGCAGTAAAATGCCAGCGATCCTTTCCGAAGAAGAGATCAACACCTGGCTTGATCCTGCCAATACACGAGTGACTCAGTTGTTACCACTATTGAAATCGTATAACAGTACAGAGATGAATCTGTATCCGGTAACCCCAATGGTCGCCAACGATGAACACGACTGTTACGAATGCGTAGAAGAGATGGATCAGAAGCTGGCTTACGTTCGGAGTTTCTGAGTAACCTTTGGAAGATGTGAAGAAAATGAAGAGGGCTGAGAGTCTGGAGACACTCTGCTCTTTTTTTCCTTTCTGAAAATGAAAAGTTGCAATTGGAGTGAAACGTAACTATAATCATTACAGTAAGTGAACGCATATATTCATATATCTATTAAAAGAGATATTTATAATCAGGAGGGAACCACGAATGAATCCAAAGTTTAACCAGATGTTTGAACAAGTTTCACTACCGACTGGCATTACACTGAAAAACCGTATCGTGCTCGCTCCCATGACTCATATGTCCTCGAATGCAGATGGTACGATATCCGACGCTGAACTTGCTTATTATGCACGTCGCACCGGTGGTGCGGGCATGTCAATTACGGCTGTAGGGCATGTAACAGAGACAGGCATTGGTTTCCCGGCTCAATTTGGCGTATATGACGACCGCTTCATTCCTGGTCTGAAAAAACTGGCTGATACCATGAAACAACAGGGCTCCGTAGCTGTATTGCAAATTTTCCATGCGGGCCGTCTGACTCCTGAACAAGCTGTACCTGCGGGTCAAGTGGTTGCTCCTAGTGCGGTTGCAAGTGAGCGTCCAGGATCTCCTGAACCAAGAGAATTGACGGATGCCGAGATTACTTCGATTATCAAAGACTTTGGTGAAGCGACACGTCGTGCAATTGAAGCCGGCTTTGATGGTGTTGAGATTCACGGTGCTAATGGTTATCTGATCCAGCAATTCTTCTCCCCTCATTCCAACCGACGTGAAGATCGTTGGGGCGGTAGTGTCGAGAAACGTCTTTCTTTCCCACTTGCTGTAGTGGATGAGATTCAGAAAGTGGTTGCCGAACATACCAAACTGCCGTTCATCATTGGTTACCGTTTCTCTCCGGAAGAACCGGAAACACCGGGACTCACAATGGAAGATACGTACCTACTAGTGGATGCGCTTAAAGATAAAAACCTGGATTACCTGCATGTTTCCCTGAACGAATTCTGGTCCAAGCCAAGACGTGGCGAAGCAGATACGCGTTCAAGAATGGAATTCATCCTGGATCGTGTGAACGGCAAATTGCCTGTGATCGGCGTAGGTTCAATTCATACGGCAGATCAGGCCGCTGAGGCGCTTCAAACAGGAGTACCTCTGCTTGCCATTGGACGTGAGCTGATTATTGAACCGGATTGGGTCGAGAAAATCGAGAGCGGACGGGAAGAAGATATTGAAACGATTCTGACCAAATCCGATCAGGAACGTCTGGTTATCCCTGACGGGTTGTGGAATGCAATCATCCACACACCGGGCTGGTTCCCTATGGCAGAAGATAAATAAGATACACTTCAGAACTGGAATGGAGGGGGCGAAAGCTCCCTCTTTTTGCACATGGTCCAAATTCTCCTTGTCATCGCTCTGTGGTATGATGGATGAACAGGATTAACTGGATAATCAACGGTTTGGAGTGAAGGAATATGCTCGTAGCTGAACGGTATGAGAAAATAGTGGAATGGGTGGATACGCAAGGCAGCATGCGTGTGACCGAACTTAGTGAGCGCTGCGGGGTGACGGAAGAGACGATTCGTCGTGATCTGGACAAGCTCGAACAGGCGGGCAGGCTCAGACGGTCCCATGGCGGGGCGGTCAGCGTAAAATACAAGGATGAGTTACAGTCGGAGATTCCATATCCGGAACGGGCTGTAGCCCATGTAGAAGAGAAGCGTAGAATTGCAAGCGAAGCGGTGAAAATGGTGGAATCCGGCGACCGGATCGCCCTGGATGCAAGTACAACGGCGTGGTATATGGCGGCAGGATTGCCGAACATTCCACTGACGGTATTAACCAACTCGATTAAGGTCGCCGCAGAGCTGAGTAACAAGGAGCAGATTCGTGTGATTGCCACAGGTGGGCAATTGGCTTCGAAGTCACTGTCTTTTGTAGGACCGCTGGCGGAACGTTCGCTTGATGCCTATCATGTGGATAAAGTATTCCTGTCTTGCAAAGGAGTGCATCTGACCAAAGGCATCAGTGAATCCAATGAATTACAGGCCTTGGTGAAGCAGAAAATGATCCATATTGCGGATGAGGTCATTCTACTTGCAGATTCCAGCAAATTTAACATACAGGCGTTTACCAGAGTTGCTGAGATGAACAGTGTGGGCAAAGTGATTACAGATCAGGGTGTAGATGAAGAGCACGTTAGCGCATTGATTGAGCAGAATATTACGTGTATACGTGTGTAAACAAGAAAGGAATGAATGTCATGAAACATCCTTTTCATCTGAAAGCGGTATGGAATGGTGGGCGTAACAGTGAGGGAACAATCGATGCAGGTGGATTAAAAACGGTCATATCGATTCCGCAGGAGATGGGCGGACCCGGTACGGGAACTAACCCGGACGAGATGCTGCTGGGTGCAGCCTCCACCTGTTACCTGATCACGCTGGCAGCGATGCTGGAGCGTTCGGATATTACGCCGGATGAATTAACGCTTGAATCGGAAGCAACGGTAGATGTTACGAATAACGTATTTACGTACGAACGGATCGTACATAGACCTCGGATTGTGCTCAGCGCAGATGCCTCTGAGGCGGATCTGACAAAGGCTGAGCGCTTGGCGCATAAGGCTGAATCCTCCTGTATGATCTCCCGAGCGGTGGCAGGTAATGTCCAGATGGAGACACAGCCAGTCATTGTTATCACTGGAGCTAACGCGGTGTGATATACTGAAGAATAGACGATTCAAGTTGTCATTTGTGTAAAATAAGGAGTAATTCGGTATGAACACACAGAAGCGCAAGACTAACCTCTGGGTACGTTTAACACGTGTTATGAAGCTGAATTTCCTCAAATTGTTACGTGCTCCCGGAGGTGCTCATAAAGTATCTACCGGATTTGCCATAGGGTTCGGACTGGAACTGATCGTGATCTCGACGGCTTCTCTGATATATCTCGTATTTTATCCGATTGTGCGACTGTCTGGGGGTTCGGTGCCAGCAGCCATTGTTGGTAATGTGATCGGGAAACTTACGTTTTTACCTATTATCCTGATGCCGCTCGCGAAACAAATTGGCTCATGGATATTGCCTGCGCACAGCATGGGACAGGGACCGGTACATGAGAGTGCATTCATGGAGCTGTTTCGCGGGAACTGGTCGGCCGTGAGTGAATTGTTGCTTGGTGGACTGGATATTCTGGCAGGCATGTCCGTGTTTGGTGTCATTCTGGGTGTGATTTCGTACTTTGTCGTAAAATTCTTCTACGTCAGAGCGCTCAACCGGCGTTATGAACGCCGGCTGGAGAAACGCCGCCAAGCGGATATCGCTTCGGTATCACCTCCGGTATTAATCAGGAAGCCATCACAATCATAATGGGTAGCATCAACATGGATGCAGCGGTGGTCCACAGAATGCAGCGGGATACAAACTGCGGAGAAGCATTGAACTGTTCAGCCAAAATAACGGCGTTCACTGCGGTCGGCATCGATGCGAGGATCAGTAGCACACTGAACAACGTACCTTCGACCTGAAGAGCGGTCAGTATCAGCCAGGACAGAATTGGCGCAGCTGCGAGACGGACCACAAGCCCGGTCCAGAAAGCTCGGCGTACATTGGGCAACCAAGGCACCGTTGCACCTTTTGGTCTGAGCATCTGTGCTCCCAGAATAGCGAGAACGACAGGAGAGTAACCCGCAGCCAGCATGGAGATCCCTCCATCCAGCGCTTCAGGCAGGCTCAGATTGGATGCACGCAGCGCAATGGCGATGCCAGCAGCATAGATAGATGGCATGCGGAAAACGGAAAGGATCGCATCTTTCACCGTGAATTCGGATCTCGCGGCAAAAAAGATACCTACCGTATTAACAATGATCATCTGTCCAATGACGTAGACCGAAGCCTTGTCCAGTCCAAGCTGACCAAAGGCAAGCAGTACAAGCGGGAGCCCGTAATTCACGCAGTTCGTAAACGTGGAGACGAGGGTGAGACCCGCTTTTTCGCTTGCACCCAGACGGAACACCCGGCTCAACAGCTCGGCGAGGGCCCACAGAGCAATCAGATTAATAATAGAGAACCAGAACGTGCTGGTGACGTCCGTCCAGGTAATCTCTGCATGCAGCAATGTATTGAAGATGAGCGCAGGGCTCAAAATATAAAGGGAAAAGGTCGAGAGCGACCGGGTATCCCAATTTTTAAAGCGTTTTAACAGAATACCTCCGATCACGGGAAGTGATATCGGCAAGAACACATGGTATAAGGTGAGTAAAAATGAGTGAAGCAATGCAATTCAGTCCCTTCTGGATGAAAAACCTATCTTATCATAGCAGAAGATGCATCTCATATGAATGGATTTCAGTATGATGATGTGTAGTAATCGCCTTGCTTAACTAAGGATTTCCCTGATGTGCAGCGACAGCGGATTGCTATTTTGATATGGCAGATTTATTATAGAAGAGGTGCAACAAGATTACATACACATAGAGGAGGAAACTGTAATGAGTGAATCAAAACGCTTGCTCGTACTTGCTGGCTCTTACGCCGAAGCGGAAAATGAGGGCATTTATGCATATGAATTGAATGAGGATACAGGCAGCTTGTCCAAGCTTGACGGCATCGCTGGTGTGAAAAACCCAACGTTTGTCAACGTGGATGTTGAAAGTAACAAACTGTATGCGATTGGTGAAACAGCGTCAGCTGAAGGCAACAAAATGTCTGAAGCTGTAGCTCTGAGCATTGATCCTTCTACAGGAAAATTAACGTTGCTGAACCGGAATGACTCCATTTCAGCTCCACCATGTCATATCCAGCGCGATCCTTCCGGCAAATACTTGATCCTCTCCAGCTACCACGGTGGTCTGGTAGGTCTGCAAGCCTTGACGGATAACGGTGAAGTTGGAGCGCTTCTGGACGAGAAGAAACATGAAGGACAAGGTGCGCATCCTGAACGTCAGGACAAGCCACATGTTCACTCCGCATTTTTCAGCCCAGATGGTAAATACATGATGGTACAGGATCTGGGCGCAGATAACATCGCGATCTATTCTATTGATGCAGACAAGAATGAACTTGTGCTGCACAGTGAAACCAAAACACATCCGGGAGCAGGCCCACGTCACTTGGCGTTCCACCCGAATGGTCAGTTCGCATATGTCATCAATGAAGTGGATTCTTCCATTACTTCGTTCAAATATGATGCAGCAGCGGGCACGTTGACTGAATTGTCTACTGTATCCACACTGCCTGATGGATATGATGGCAAAGAGAATACAACAGCCGAAATCACGGTTTCCAATGATGGACGTTATGTATATGGTTCTAACCGTGGACATGACAGCATCGTTGTATTTGCAGTAGATGCAGATAAAGGTCACCTGACACTGGTTGAGCATGTATCTGCAGAAGGGGAGCACCCGCGTCACTTTGCGCTGACACCTAACGGCAAATTGCTGATCGCAGCTAACCGCGATACCAACAACCTCGTGACATTCACGGTAGATCAGGAGAGCGGACGTCTGAAATACACTGGTCACAGCACAGGTGTATCCAAGCCGGTATGCGTGAAACCTGTATATCTGTAAAATGATAAATTTCTAAACCAGCTTTGGCTGGATTGAAAATGAAACGATAAAGATAAAGACCCTGCCATGTGGCGGGGTCTTTTATATTGAATATATAATTGGATGATTAGGCTGCTGTTCTGCTGTAAGCATGTGGATTGGAATAGAGGATTAATTCTATATTTGATTCACCTAACAACGAATAACTATCAATAGTATCCCCCAAGTAACTACCCCACTTCAAAGTGCGTACTTCCTGAATGGATAGTCAGGGTCTACAATGAGTGAGTAGCCAAAACAAACACTGCATGCATCTGAACAGACAAATTGGTGCAGGCTAAATATCTGATTATTATTTTTACAGGAACGAATCATACTTGAACAACAAAGGAGAAATAAATGATGAAATTGCAATTGGCGCTTGACTTGGTAAATATCCCTGAAGGTATCGCACTGGTTAAAGAGGTTGAACAATATATTGATATCGTTGAGATTGGTACTCCAATCGTTATTAATGAAGGTTTGCACGCGGTTAAAGCGATGAAAGAAGCATTCCCTAATCTGCAAGTTCTTGCAGACCTTAAAATCATGGACGCTGGTGGTTATGAAATCATGAAAGCAGCTGAAGCTGGTGCGGATCTGATCACTGTGCTTGGGGCAACCAATGACAGTACGATCAAAGGTGCAGTAGCAGAAGCGAAGAAACAAAACAAACAAGTTCTTGTAGACATGATCAACGTGCCTAACCTGGAACAACGTGCTCGTGAAATTGATGCGCTTGGCGTAGATTACATCTGTGTACACACAGGTTATGACCTACAAGCTGAAGGACAAAGCCCGTTCGAAGATCTGCAAACGATCAAAGCTGCTGTGAAAAATGCTAAAACGGCTGTTGCTGGTGGAATCAAGCTGGAAACATTGCCAGAAGTAATCAAAGCACAACCAGATCTGGTTATTGTAGGCGGCGGTATCACAGGACAAGCAGACAAAGCGGCAGTTGCAGCTGAAATGCAACGTCTCGTTAAACAAGGGTAAGCAGATGAGCAAAACACAGTACGCAGCTGACATCTTGAAGGAGCTGGAACGTACGTTAAGCCAGATCGAAGATGCAGAGATGCAAGCGATGGCTGAGCACATTCTGGCTGCGGAACAGATTTTTGTAGCAGGAGCAGGCCGGTCAGGACTTATGGGGAAGGCTTTTGCCATGAGACTGATGCAGATGGGGCTTCGTGTATATGTGGTGGGCGAGACCGTAACACCTGGGATCAGCTCGAAGGATTTCCTCTTGCTGTGCTCTGGCTCAGGAGAAACAGGCAGTCTGGTGGCCATGGCTCAAAAGGCTAGTCAAGCTGGTGCGCCTGTAGGTCTCATTACGATTAAGCCAGAGTCCACGATTGGGAAATTGGCAACTACGGTAGTACGTCTCCCGGCTTCAGCCAAAGAGGACACAGCAACTTCCGGAGCGGCAGTAACCATTCAGCCGATGGGCTCGTTGTTCGAACAAGGACTGTTAATCGGCATGGATGCTCTCATTCTTACGATGATGGAAATGAAGGGTATGACCGGAGCGGATATGTTTGGCCGCCACGCGAACCTGGAATAGTGAATAGATGAAAGACCGGAATCCTTTGATTATGAAGGGTTCTGGTCTTTTCTGCGATACATAATCATTCATCTGTATAGGTTTTATCCGTGATTTACAGTTAAACTTTGCATCCCGACCAGGCTGTAGTAGAATTAATAGATAGCTGTATCGAATGAATGTACTTATTACATCATGCATGGAGCGGAAAACTTACCTCGTGTGAAGTGTCCCCGTGATATGCGTAATATACGCGATATAAGATTGAAGATGAGGGGGCTCGGAGCCATGGCGTCCGAAGTGAAGGAACGGATTAATCTGAAAGAAATCAACTGTGAGAAGGAATTGACCCTTGCGGTGATCGGTGGCAAGTGGAAACTGATTATTTTGTGGCACTTGGGCCTGGAAGGCACCAAACGTTTCAGTGAGCTGAAACGCCTAATCCCTCATATTACCCAGAAGATGCTGACCAACCAGTTACGTGAGCTGGAGGAAGACAAACTGATTGAGCGCAAGGTGTATGCAGAGGTACCACCTCGGGTGGAATATACGTTGACAGATCACGGTCAAAGTCTGATGCCCGTCCTGCACGCAATGTATAACTGGGGTAAAAATTACGGCGAAAATGTAATCTGGAAAGAAAGCTAAATAAGTTATAGTTAGAATGACCGCTAGGTAAATGGATTCTACCATAAACCAGCGGTTTTTTAGTTACTTTTAAATTTTTGTCACATGAGCAAAATTTTATACGAAACGTAGAGGACAGCTTTTCTAATATGAAGAAATATGATGTTTGAGAAAAAACTCCTTGTATGATTTTTTATGGATCCGGAACGCTAGCGAGTTAACGGATTAATAAACAAACCAAGGAGAGGTTACAAGGTGCATTCTATTCAATCAAATCCAGAGGTAAATATTCCAAATAATCATTACTATTGATAGAATTACAAGCGTTACGACATTCCATTTGGTTCTTTGATTATTCGTTGTGAAAAGCATTATTCCGAACAATACAACACTAAAAACTAATACAGCTACGTTGTTTCGAAAAAGAAAAATGAATAGCAACATAGCAGTCATAATTAAATTCATTATTACATTTAAGTTCAAATCACTCGAACCTCCAATAGCATACTTCTTTAATCAATGTAAACATTTTATTCTCTAACTATTAACGCAAGTCTTTGTTTTTATTAAAAGATTGAAAAATGTATGATAATACGCAATTCAAAATTATATAATAATGTATCTCATTACTATTTTTGCGTTTTTCAAATATATGCCAGTAGCAACGGTGTTAAGCCATTTTGCTCTTTAAAAGGAATTATATCTATTTTCCAATCCAATTCACCTTCTGTATTTGATGAATATTGAGAGATCAACTGTTATCTACGACAATGCTGAGTCTCATTTTAAGAGATGTCATGTATAGATGCGCGGAATATGATACGATGAGAGATATTGGAAAATGCAAGGAGGATGACAACTAAAGATGGAAAAAATACGTACACGTGCTGAGGTAAACCCAGAAACGACTTGGGATCTGAAAGACTTGTTTGTAACCGATGTAGAGTGGGAGCAGGAGCTTCGATCACTTCCTCTGGCTGCTGCCCAGATCGAAACGTTCAAAGGACGTCTGGGCGAAGGGGCTGAACAATTACTGGCTTGTCTGGATGCGCGTGAAGCTTTGCAGGAGCGAATCAGCAAGACGGCGTCTTATGCTCGACTGAAGCAGTCAGAGGACAGCACCAATCCGGTTAATATTGAGAATTCAGCCAAGGCAGGAGATATCCTATCAAATCTGTCGTCGTCCTTGTCTTTTGTCAATTCGGAGATCGTTGATCTGCCGGAGGGAACAGTTGAGCGTTATCTTGAAGAGCTTCCGGAATTGGAGCCGTATGCGCGCAGTTTGGAGCGTTTGATTCGAGAAAAAGCACATCGGCTTACGCCTGAGACCGAGAAGGTACTCGCTTCATTAGGAGAGGTACTGGATTCGCCATACCGTATCTATCTGCGCGGTAAACTGGCAGACATGACGTTTGACGATGCTCTTGATGGAGAGGACAATAATCGTCCACTGTCCTGGTCATTCTATGAAAATAATTATGAGATGTCGTCTGATACAAAGCTGCGCCGTTCTGCTTATGTTGCATTCAGCTCGACATTAAATGATTACAAAAATACGTTCGCAGAAGGTTATGCAACCGAAGTGAAGAAACAGGTTGTTTTATCCAGGCTGCGTGGTTACGACGATGTTACAGATATGCTTCTCAGCCCACAGCAAGTGAGCAAAGAGATGTACAATAATATTCTGGATATTATCCAGCAGGAACTCGCACCTCATATGCGCAGACTGGCGGCTCTCAAGAAACGTGAGCTGGGTCTGGACAAACTGATGTTTTGTGATCTGAAGGCGCCGCTTGATCCTGAATTTAGCCCTGCCATTACATATGATGAGGCGTGCATACTCATTCGAGAAGCACTTGATGTGCTTGGGCCGGAGTACGGCGAGATCGTAGAGCGCGCATTCAGTGATCGCTGGGTGGATTACGCAGATAACGCAGGCAAATCCACAGGGGCATTTTGCTCCTCTATATATGGTTCACACTCTTATATCTTAATTTCATGGGCGAACAATATGCGCGGAGCATTTACACTTGCCCATGAAGTGGGGCACGCAGGCCACTTCATGCTTGCGGGACGTTACCAACGGCTCACGAATACACGGCCATCTCTTTATTTCATTGAGGCGCCGTCGACCATGAATGAAATGCTTCTGGCCGATCATCTATTGAAGCGTTCCGATAATCCGAGAATGCGTCGCTGGGTCATTTTGCAATTGTTGAACACGTATTACCATAACTTCGTTACACATCTGCTGGAAGGTGAATTACAGCGCAGGGTGTACGCACGCGCAACCAATGATGAGCCCATTACGGCGAAGACGTTAAGTCAACTCAAGGGAGACATCCTTTCCGAATTCTGGGGACCTGATCTGGTAATTGATGAAGGGGCCAAGCTCACGTGGATGAGACAGCCTCATTATTATATGGGACTATATCCGTATACCTATGCGGCAGGCTTGACGGCTTCCACAGCGGCTGCACAGCAGATTCGTGAAGAAGGACAGCCTGCGGTAGATCGCTGGCTTGATGCACTCAAAGCTGGTGGAAGTCTCACACCACAGGAGTTAATGAAGCTTGCGGGTGTGGATATGTCCGGACCTGAGCCGATTCGCTCTGCGGTTGCTTATGTCGGCAGTCTGGTCGACGAACTTGAACGTCTGTATTCCTGATCTGGTTCATATAGTATATGGACAAGGCAGAACGGGTTGTCTGCATGCACCGCCTTCCTTGCGTGGGGGGCGGTGCATCTTATTTTTGCAAGGGGAAAGGAACGATGATGAATGGCGTTAACGAGCGTGTCCTCATCGATGGGCCGATTAAGCGTAGACGGCTTTGGTGTGTTTGACGACATGAATGGAGTACCAGGTTTTGAAGGCAATCAGGGTGGTTTTTTTTCGGGATTTAATGAGTTTGCTACAATGAATGCATTTGCTTCGATTTTCATTGGCGCCATATTTCTCATCATTGCGGGAGTTATTGTTTTTGTTATTATTTCAGGCATACGCTCAGGGATGTCAAATAACGCAGCAGCCTTGTTAACCCTGCACTCAACAGTGGTGGCTAAACGAACGGAAGTCTCAGGTGGAAGCGGCGATAGCAGTGCGACTACCCGGTATTATGTTACATTTGAATTCGACAATGGGGAGCGCACTGAACTGATTGTTGGCGGAAACCATTATGGTATGATGGTGGAAAATGATCGAGGGATGCTGACGTATCAGGGGACACGTTTCAAGCATTTTGAGAGAGATGTACAACCCCAGTCGGGGGTAAGCAAAGGTCAATTTTATACGTAAAAAAAGAAATGCGGCTCCTCCCAGGTGGGAGAGAGTCGTTTTTGGTATACCCAAAAGAAAGAAAAACTGAAGGCTATTCAAACGCTTACATTGGTGATATACTCGTAAAATAAAGTAAAACAGTATTAAACAAAAACAAACAAACAATAAATACAGAATAAAGTACAGAGTTACGGTCTGAATCAAGGGATACCGTTTGGAAAATAGGATGGGTTCGAAAGGTTGGTGAAGCGCGGTGAGTGTGCTGGCTTATGATTTGGGCGCTGGGAGCGGGAGAGCGCTACTGGGACATCTGAATGATCGAGGGATCGAAACAAGCGAAATTCATCGGTTCAAGAATGAACCAGTGAAGATTGGCGAGCGGATGCACTGGGATATTCTGCGATTGCATCATGAATTGTTGCAGGGGCTTACCCTTGTGAAACAGCAGGGAGAACAGCCGGAGAGCCTGGGGATCGATTCCTGGGGCGTTGATTTTGGTTTGCTTGGCAGTAATGGTGAGTTGCTTGGTAACCCGTATCATTACCGTGATACACAGTTTAACGGCATGATGGATCAGGTACGCCAAGAGCTGAGCTCTCAGCGAATCTTCGAACGTACAGGGATACAGTTTCTTAGCTTTAATACCCTGTATCAATTGGCAACGCTTCAACGCAGCGGTTCCCCGTTGCTTCATGAAGCAGAGCGTTTTCTCATGATTCCGGATTTGCTACGTTATTTCCTGACAGGGGAAGCGGTGAATGAGTTCACCAATGCAACCACAACACAATTATACAATCCATCAGCGGGGCAGTGGGATAGTGAGTTGCTGGCGCATATTCGTATTTCGGAGAAACTGTTTGGTAAAGCCGTGTTGCCAGGTACCCGTGTTGGACAATTGCGAAGCAGTATCTGTAACGATCTGGGATTGTCCCCGATTCCCGTGATCGCTGTTGCGGAGCATGATACGGGTTCAGCCGTTGTGGCTGTTCCTGCAGCGGAACGTTCATTTGCTTATCTGAGCTGTGGAACCTGGTCCCTGATGGGTACGGAGATAGATCATCCTGCAATTAGTACCGAGAGTCTGGCCTTGAACTTCACGAATGAAGGCGGGGCGGGCGGAACATTCCGTCTGCTGAAGAACATTATGGGTTTATGGATTTTGCAGGAAAGCATGCGGGAGTGGGAGCGCCAGGGGCAGGGAATTAGCTATGATGCGTTATTGGCAAAGGCGGAACAGGCACCCCCATTTGCCAGTTTGTTTGATCCGGATGATGAACTGTTCATGCCCGCAGGAGATATGACGACACGTATACGTCAGTATTGTTGTGATACAGGGCAAGTGGTACCAGAGGATCAGGGGGCTATTGCCCGGGCAATTCTGGAGAGTCTTGCATTGAAGTATAGAAGAGTTCTGGAATGGACGGAGCAATTGTCGGGTCAGGCGTTCAACGGATTGCATATGGTCGGTGGAGGCATCCAGAACCGCCTGTTATGTCAGTGGACTGCAAATTCCATTGGTAAGCCGGTATGGGCGGGTCCAGCAGAGGGAAGTGCCATCGGGAATATGGCTGTGCAATGGATGGCGAGCGGAGCTTTTAAAGATATCTGGGAAGCGCGTAAGGCCATTCGTGATTCATTCCCGGTAACTGTGTATGAGCCGCAGGACGGATCAATCTGGGAAGATGCTTATGGCAGATTTCTGCGTGTGACGGCTTCATCTAATTCACAAGCGGGGAGTGAGGTGTAACATGCTGGCAGCCGAGCGGTATGACCGGATTGTGGAGATGGTGAATGTAAAGGGCAGTATGCGTGTATCCGAGCTTAGTGAGCGCTGCCGGGTGACGGAGGAAACGATCCGGCGGGATCTGGATCGTCTGGAACAGGCAGGACGACTGCGCCGGTCTCACGGTGGTGCAGTAAGTGTGAAGGAAGATCAACCGGAGATCCCTTACCGGATCAGGGAGACAACCCATGCGGAAGAGAAGAAGCGGATTGCACAAGCGGCTCTGGCGATGATTAATCCGGGTGATCGCATTCTGTTGGATGCGAGCACAACGGCAGGTTATATGGCAGCGAACATGCCGGATTTTCCGCTGACGGTCTTAACCAACTCGATCCAAATCGCCACTGAACTCAGCAACCGTGACAAGGTTGAGGTCATCTCAACAGGGGGCCAGCTGGCATCGCGCTCGTTGTCTTTTGTTGGGCCGCTGGCGGAGCGTTCTTTGGAAACGTATCACGTGGATAAAATGTTCATGTCGTGCAAAGGTGTACATCTCGAAGGTGGCGGAATCAGTGAATCCAATGAACTCCAGGCAAGGCTGAAGCAGAAGATGGTTGGCATATCAGATCAAGTCATCTTACTTGCAGATGCCAGTAAATTTGGTGTACGTGCTTTTGCCCGAGTATCCGGGTTAAATGCAGTCCATATGATCGTTACCGATCAGCCATTGGAGGCTGAACAGACAGAACATTTGAGCGGATACGATATTGGTATCATCACGGTTTAATCTTTCAGATTTTATCTATATAAAATGAACTAAACATTTACACGAAACGGAGTGTCCAGTGTAAATATTCTTAGTCAATTCATCTACTAATCAGTTAATAGGAGCGTGTAATTATGAAGGTCTCCTTATTCATTACCTGCCTCAGCGATGCCATCTATCCCCGAGTGGGGGAAGCCATGGTCAGATTGCTCGCCGCTCATGGCGTTCGGCTGGATTTCCCGCCGGTGCAGACCTGCTGCGGTCAGCCTTCCTACAATAGCGGGTACTGGGATGAGACTCGGGTAGCGGCCAAAACGATTCTTGAAGCGTTTGACGACAGTGATTTTGTGGTATGTCCTTCGGGATCGTGTACGTATATGATTCATCATTATCCCGAGCTGTTTGCGGATGAACCAGTATGGTTGGAGAAGGCAAAACGATTGGAAGCCAAAGCTTATGAGTTTACTCAATTCCTCGTTCAGGTACTCGGGATAACCGATCTGGGCGCACATTTTCCGCACAAAGTAACCTATCATCCATCCTGTCATGGCAGCCGTCTGCTTGGTGTGAAGGATGAGCCGATGGCGCTACTCTCTCAAGTAAAAGGTCTGGAATTGGTTCCGCTCCCATTTGCTGAGGATTGCTGCGGGTTCGGGGGCACGTTTGCCATCAAAATGTCCGATATTTCAGGAGCGATGGTGACGGAGAAGGTCGATCATGTCAAAGAGACACAAGCCGAAGTATTGGTGGGGCTGGACATGGCCTGTCTGATGAATATCGCAGGTAATCTGCGTTATCGGAATGAACCGGTGCGTGTGATGCATCTGGCGGAACTACTGTATGAGGGGGTGCGAACAGGATGAGCCAACCGGGAGTTATGGATACTACGGTCAAAGAACGTGCCGGACTGGCCTTGAATGATGATTTTCTGCGAAAAGCAGTCAAATTCACGACAGAACGTTTGCGTAACGGGAAGAAATCTGCCTCAGAAGAACATGGAAATTGGGATGAATGGCGGGAGCGTGGCCGTCAGATTCGTCTGCATACGATTGCGTATCTGGATTATTACCTGAATGAATTTGTGAATAACGCCCGTGCGAACGGGGTTCATATTCATTTTGCAGATACATCGGTGGAAGCAGCGGCGATTGCGCTGGATATTGCGGCGCACAAGCAGGCTTCTACGGTGGTGAAGTCCAAATCGATGGTGTCGGAGGAAGTGCACCTGAATCATGTGTTGGAGTCGGCGGGCATTGAAGCTATCGAGACCGACCTGGGTGAATACATCATTCAGCTGGCAGGCGAGGCGCCATCTCATATTGTCATTCCAGCCATCCATAAGAACCGCTACCAGATTGCAGAGTTGTTATCGAAGGAAGCGGGCGAAATTCTGGAGCCGGACACAACGGTACTTGCCGGATTTGTTCGCAAAAAGCTGCGCGAGAAGTTTCTCGAAGCAGATATCGGCATGACCGGTTGCAATTTTGCGATTGCAGAGACAGGTTCCATGGTTTTGTTCGAAAATGAAGGCAATGCCCGTATGGTATCCACTGTTCCAAAAACGCAGATTACACTGATGGGCATGGAGCGGATCATCCCGTCGTGGACGGATCTGGAAGTCATGGCAACCTTGTTGCCACGCTCTGCAACAGGTCAGAAATTAACAATGTACATGTCAGGCATCACAGGTCCTCGCCGTACGGCGGATGCGGATGGGCCAGATGAAATGCACATTATTATCGTGGACAACGGTCGATCACTTCAACTCGGTGATCCTGAATTCCAGGAGTTGCTGAATTGTATTCGCTGCGGTGCTTGTCTGAATGCTTGCCCGGTATATCGCCATATTGGAGGTCATGCCTACGGTGGAACATATAGTGGTCCGATTGGCGCAGTACTGACTCCTGCACTCAATGGCAACATTGATGAATGGAATGATATTGCGGGTGCTTCAAGTCTGTGCGGAGCCTGTTATGAAGCATGTCCAGTTAAAATTCCATTGCATGATATGCTCGTTTATCTACGTAGGCGTAAAGTGGAAGACGGCCATGGAAACAAAATGGAAAGCATGGGCATGAAGGGATTTGCCGCTGTTGTATCCAATTCCAAACGTTTCAGTGCGGCCATACGCCTGGGACAGATCGGGCAGAAGGCAGTTGTACGCAACAACGGTATTTCTCTCAAGTTGGGTCCTCTCAAAGGCTGGAACAATTATCGGGTTGCCCCAAGTCTCGCCAAGAAATCCTTCCGGCAACAATGGAACAAGCTGGATCAGGAACTGAACCAAGAGCAACCGGTCATGGATTCTTCCGTTCGCAGTCGTATGGAGCAGATTATTCGTGAACGAGAAGAAGGGGAGGATAAGCATGGTCACTGAACATCAGCAATGGCTCGCGCAATTGGAGAAGAAGTCCATGGAGAAACAGGAGCAGTTCATGAATGACATTGCTTCGAAATTGAGAAGACCAAGGCAACGACATGCGCCGACCCAACCCTTTCGGGGAGCACCCGACTTTTGGACTGGGCTGGAATGGGATGAAGAGAAGCGTATTCAAGCATTTACAGATAACTTTGTGAGTGTAGGCGCACACATTGCCCGGGTTCAGAATATGGAAGAAGTATCTCAATTTATAGCCAACAAATCTCATGAACTGAGTGCCAGGTATATCATTCGTCAGAATGAACAGGCGTTACAGGATCTCGGATTGGAAGAGCAGCTTCCGGATGTACAGATCTCAGTCTGGAATAGTCAGGCGGATGAGAACTGGAAGGCTCGGGCAGCTGAGGCTGATATCGGTGTGGTTATGGCGGATTATGCAACAGCATACACAGGCTCGGTTACTGTACTTTCTTCACCGGAAAAAGGTCGTTCAGTCAGTCTCTTGCCTACGGTACTCATCATCATTATTCCAGTAGATCGACTGTACACCAGACTGGGTGAGACGCTGGATCGATTTGACGAAGTGGGAAGAGAAAACCTTCCGGCAGGCATCCACTTTATTTCAGGGCCAAGCCGATCTTCCGATATTGAAAATGATTTAACCATTGGCGTTCACGGACCAGGCATTGTATATGGTTTAATTATGGGTTAACGGTGTGTTGAGTGTGATGGCACATCATGATTTTGATAACTGTCCGAGATGCAGTGTGTGACTGCTAAGGGCAGTTTTTTATTTTGTTAACTATAGTTAAAAGCTATTAAAATTATATTAATTATATATTTCACCTATTAAGAATGGGGGTGTATAATCCATCTCAAGAGAGAGTTCATATGAGATATAAAAGAGAAAGAGGAGGATGAATACAGATGAGTATATTTTCTTACCAAGTTCCGTTTATGGATAGATACAAGAGTGATTTTTCTGCTTTTAAAGGGAAGGTGCTACTTATTGTGAATACAGCAAGTCGGTGCAGCTACTCCCGGCAATTCAGTGAACTTCAGCAGATGTATGAGAAATATGGTGATCAGGGGCTGGAGATTCTGGCGTTCCCGTGCAACCAGTTTAACGACAAAGAACCTGGTAGTAGCGCTGAGGTAGCTGAGTATTGCAGAAGTCAGTTTCAGATATCCTTTCCGATATTGGAGAAGGTTGAGGTCGTTGGGCAATCGATGCATCCTGTGTTTCGTTATCTGACTACAGAAGCGCCATTTCAAGGTTATGATCTGGACACGAAGGAAGGACAGTGGATGGACACCTTTGTGAAGGAGAAGCATCCAGAATTGTATCAAGGTGACGGCATCAAATGGAATTTCACCAAATTCCTGATTGATCGCAGTGGGAACGTCCATGGCCGTTATGAAACGACAGTAGCTCCATTAGAGATGGAGTCAGTTATTCAGAATTTGTTGAAGGAATCATAAGTATACCTTAATCCCTGTCCTGAGGTCCTATGACTTTGGGACTGTTGAAGATTAGAACTGGAAATGTTAGGGTAAAAGAAGATAACGAAGGGCTCCATTTTTTTTAATCGAAAATGACCAATATACCATTTTGGTCAGTTAGTTCTATTGTGGTTTTATCGTTATCTGGATGAAATGTGAAAATGTGCAAAAAATAACTTGAATCTGTTGATCTGAAGAGTAAGTGTAATCGAGTCTGTAAATCAAGTCATTATTTTTTAGTTGTAGAACTCTTAACTTGGAAAGAAGGAGTGAGTGTCATGCCACCAATTTCAGTGCCTCAACCAAAAACATTTGGCCCACTGGGCAATTTGCCGCAATTGAACTTTGAAGAGCCGGTGCAATCCTTGGTGAAACTGGCTGAAGAATACGGACCGATCTTTCGTATGGAGTACCCCGGACGAAGTGAATTGTATATTTCCGGTCACGAACTGGTCGCCGAGGTAACAGATGAATCCAAATTCGACAAACGGGTGTGGGCACCCCTTGCGAAGGTTCGTGCTTTTGCAGGAGATGGGCTATTTACGAGTTGGACCGAGGAGCCGAATTGGAAAAAAGCCCATAACGTACTGCTGCCAAGTTTCAGTCAACGTGCGATGCAGGGATATCACAACAAAATGATTGATCTGGCTGTGCAGCTGGTTCAGAAATGGTCACGATTGAACCCGGATGAGACGGTTAACGTTCCGGATGATATGACACGTCTTACGCTCGACACGATTGGCCTGTGTGGGTTCAACTATCGGTTTAACAGCTTCTATCGGGAAGAACCACATCCATTCATTACGAGTATGGTTCGTGCGTTGGATGAATCCATGAGTTCATTGCAACGACTGCGTCTGCAAGACAAGCTGATGATCACCAAAAAGAAACAGTTTGAACAGGATATCCGTTCCATGTTCTCTTTGGTGGATCACATTATTGCCGAGCGCAAAGAGAAACCGCAGGAAGGCGCAGATGATCTGTTGTCCCACATGCTCAGCGGCAAGGACCCGGAAACAGGAGAAACGCTGGATGATGAGAACATCCGTTATCAGATTATTACATTCCTGATTGCTGGACATGAGACCACAAGTGGACTGTTATCCTTCGCCGTTTATTATCTGATGAAGAATCCGGATACGCTGGCTAAAGCACAAGCTGAGGTGGATCAGATTCTGAAAGATCCGGTTCCCACGTACAACCAGGTTCGCAATCTGAAGTATGTTCGCATGGTTTTGAATGAAGCACTGCGGTTATGGCCTACGGCCCCGGCATTTTCCCTGTATGCAAAAGAGGACACGGTACTTGCGGGTCAATATCCTTTGCAAAAAGGAGACAGTGTCAGTGTACTTATTCCCAAGCTGCATCGTGACCGCGAAGCCTGGGGAGACGACGTAGAGGAATTCCGCCCGGAACGGTTCGAAGATCCGAGCAAAGTGCCGCATGATGCCTATAAACCTTTTGGTAACGGTCAACGGGCCTGCATTGGTCAGCAGTTTGCACTTCAGGAAGCAACGCTGGTACTGGGCATGGTGTTGAAGCATTTTGACTTCATAGATCATTCTGATTATCAGTTAAAAGTGAAAGAAACGCTGACACTCAAACCGGATAACTTCACAATTCGTGTACGTGCGCGTGGCGGGCAGCCAGTCATGGCCGTTCCGGGTGTAGCGGTTGAAGAACCAAAGCCAGTTGCCAAAAGAACGGAGCCGGATGCAGCCAATGCCCACCACACACCGATGCTTGTTCTGTACGGTTCCAATCTGGGTACCGCTGAAGGCATTGCACGTGAAATTGCAGATACCGCCAGATATCAGGGTTTCCGGAGTGAGGTTGCTACGCTGGATGATCGTGTTGGCAAACTGCCAAAGGAGGGTGCCGTCATTATTGTCAGTGCATCCTATAATGGTCAGCCGCCAAGTAATGCCAAGATGTTTGTCGAGTGGATCGAACATGCAGATGCGAATGAATTCAAAGGTGTGCGTTTCGCCGTTCTTGGATGCGGTGACCACAACTGGGCCAGCACCTATCAGCGTATTCCGCGTTTAATAGATGAACAGTTATCTTCCAAAGGAGCAGAGCGGTTATCACCGCTGGGTGAGTCCGATGCCAGTGGAGATTTCGAGAAACAGGTGGGGGATTGGACAGAGCAATTATGGCCAGATCTCGCACGAACGATGGGACTGAAACTGAACACAAGCTCCAATAGCGAACGCAGTTCCCTATCTGTACAGTTTGTCAGTGGGCTCGCCGTAACACCGCTTGCGGATACGTATGATGCCCATGTGGCAGAAGTACTTGAGAACAGGGAGCTTCACGACGCGGGCAGTGAACGAAGCACACGTCACCTGGAGATCAAATTGCCAGAAGGCATAACCTACAAGGAAGGGGATCATCTGGGCATTCTGCCACAGAATCCACCGGAACTTGTGGAACGTGTATTGCGTCGTTATGGATTCACCGGAACGGAGCATCTTGTTCTGGATGCATCCGGTCGCAGTGCCGCGCATCTGCCGCTGCAACAACCGGTGAACCTCTATGATCTGCTCAGTCATAGCGTTGAGCTTCAGGAGGCGGCAACTCGTGCGCAGTTGAGAGAAATGGCAGCATACACCGTATGTCCACCGCATAAGAAAGAACTTGAAGCGCTGCTTGATGAATCTGTGTATATGGATGAAGTGCGGAATAAACGGATCTCCATGCTGGATTATCTGGTGAAATATGAGGCATGTGAACTGCCGTTTGAGCGTTTCCTTGAATTATTGCCTTCACTAAAAGCCAGATATTATTCGATCTCCAGTTCACCGCGTGTTCAGCCCGATCAAGCGAGTATTACGGTCAGTGTTGTGCGCGCCCCAGCATGGAGTGGACAGGGAGAATACAAAGGCATTGCGTCCAACTATCTGGCAAACCTGAAACCGGGTGACGAGATCGTCATGTTCACGCGGACACCGGAATCCGGCTTCCAACTGCCGGAGGATGCACAGGTTCCCGTTATCATGGTAGGTCCGGGTACAGGTGTTGCTCCATTCCGAGGTTTCTTGCAGGCAAGGCACGTATTGAAGGAACAAGGTCGTGAGGTTGGCGAAGCCCACCTGTACTTTGGATGCCGGAATCCCGAGCATGATTATCTGTACAAAAATGAATTGGAAGCAGCCCAGCAAGAAGGGCTTGTGAAGCTTCATACGGCCTTCTCCCGTGTAGACTGGGAGGAGAAATGTTATGTACAGCATCTGATGAGAGACGATGCCCGTCATCTGATTCCTTTGTTTGAAGAGGGAGCGCATCTGTATATCTGCGGTGATGGCAGCAAGATGGCACCTGATGTGGAAGCCACACTCCAGCAGGCATACGCTGATATTCATGGCAAATCCGCGAAGGAAGCAGAAGATTGGCTTAATCAGCTTCAGCAGGAAGGTCGTTATGCCAAGGACGTATGGACAGGCATCTGATGTACACATGTGAAGGGTCAGCTTGATCTGTAACTGGCTGAGCGGTGAGATACAGAAGCAGTTCTGTTCTCACCGCTTTTTGACATAAAATGATTCTTCAGCAGATAAGTGGTTGCATGGGTTATAATTATATATTGGAAGGGAGCACCCGTATGCAGACATTTGGGAACCATTGTATGGCTTGCGAAAAGAACCAGCTTTACTTCCGGGTACACGGCCGTTTCAGTTTTTTTCTTCCGGCGGTTGGCCGATAGATCGACTCGACGCTGGAAAGAGGAAATAATATACGGGAAGGGACTCTGCCTTTTCCCTGGAGTTCAAGATAATCCAGTCCCACGCCCACAAGTCTGATATTGTTAAATGCATTCCTGGAAGGGAAAGTCGTACGGATTCCCACTCTGACGCCTCGCCGTGTTCGAGGAATATCGAATACCCGAATGGAATTCAGACTAAGTGGAATGAATAACTGCCGGTTTACTTTGATAAACTGCCTTGGATAGACACGACGAATACGTCCCGGTTCCAACCCGGAGAGTGGAGTATTCAGTTCTGCAAGGTGCCCCTGGAGTTCTGCCAGACGCTGCTGAAGTGTTTTTCCAGTATGGAGATGCTGCCAGCTCATAAGTATTCCTCCGTTCGCCATTTGTACCTAGTATATGAAGGAACGGGGGAGGAAGGTGTACGTTTGATAGCCCATGTTCGTTAGGGCTAATGGGGTTTCTTTTATAATAGAGGAGTGATTCACATGATCGTAGAGATGTATAAAGACCTCATTAAGGATGAGCGTGGCAATTATTATCTAGCAGTGCAGATCGAGGGCAATGAGCTTACGCTCGTTAATGCTTTCGTCGAAGCGGCATTCACACCTGAACTGATCTACAATGAAGAGTTTCGTACCAAGCATAAAGAGATGGAAGGCGGGTTTGTAGGCAAAATTGCGATGGACCTGCTAAGGCACGATGTGGTCATGGGGATGAAGCAAATCGACCGAAAACTGTTGAACTTGTCGGATGTGGAACAGCAGTTCACGGTAAATTATATTGATACGATTGAATTTTATCGTCATCCGGCGTGGCAACGGAAGGTGTAAGGTGAAACTCATCTCCTCTGTAACCAGAGAGAGAATGATTTCCGCAGTGGTAGTCAATTTCTAAATCTTGTGTCCTTATGAATAAGAAATAAAGAAATATAAACGCGCAAAGGGGAAAAGCGCAAGTGCAGGGGAAGTATACCTCGGCAACTTGCGCTTTTTGCATACAAACAATTAACGATACGTAGGATGGATGATGCCAATATCGCGTTCGGTGCTCAAACTTCCATCAGCGTAACGCTGCATTTCATTTCCTTTGACCCGAATCGGAATGCGCTCTCCTTGATAGAAGAGCTCTCCCTCGACTGTGCGAACGCTCATTCCAATAACGCCTTCCAGATGTCCACTATGATCCGTCACCAGTCGAATCCCTGACGGGCCATCCAGATGAACCTTGCCTTCCAGATATACCGTCATGCGATCAGGCGTGTTGACCAATTCATATCCTACTTTGTTGACTTTTCGGCTATAAGCCGTGTTGCCAGATACGATCTCACCATGATCTATGTCGATGGGGAGCAGTCCGGTAAACCAGAGCTGATTCGATCCAACAGGCATAATTCCGCATAGTCGCTCCACATAATCGAGGAGACAGAGGATGGAGGGTGAGTACGTCTCGGTAAAACCTTGTTCTCCGGTCCATGGGCTTAGTACCTGACCAAATCGCTTATCTTTGGATAGGGCGGACAAGATAGGCTGCATTACCCAGGTTAGCTCCACATATCGATGATGATACTCGAATGCGTGTGGCGCCCGAATCAGACTCAGGAAATTGGATGCCCCTCCCCAGCTGTTATAGGAGGAAAAGGGATCAAATCTGGGATCATCCATTGAAATCGATGTAAACGGGTATTTAGCGAAAAACTTGCTTGTATTCAACAGGTACCGACGCAGTAGGTTATCGAACAATTCACGGTCGCCCACCTCGCAGGCCATTACGCGGAGCAACACATCGGATTGTACTCTGACCAACTCGTCATTGCGATCCCGATCATAGAAGAACATATCCTGTTCGTCGTAACAATAACGGAAAAGACTTTCCAGGCTAGACTCGGCTTTTGCTTTCCAATCCGTTCCCGATTCTCCCAGTTCTTCAGCCATGCGGGACAGATACAAGCGCTGACAATAGATATTGGCAGTCAGATCTGGTGCCAGAAAAGGCAGAATCGGAGAATCCGGGTGATAGGCAGAAGCATCATTCATGTAAGGTGTGTCCGGAACATGCCAGAATCGCGGGGATAAGTCATGTCCGGTGTCAAACGTACTGAAGGCCTCTACACAGCCAGTTCCTCGGGTATTACGGTTGTGGGCAATCCACTCATCGTAACGAACCATAGCCTTATACATCGTGTTCAGGAAAGGCCACTGCTTCCCATGATTGCTATGAAGCTGATAGTGGTTCCATACACTGCGTGCCAGCGGAGTGACCAACTGGATTTGCCGGAAAGAGGGTCCGTTTGCCGTGAGTTTATACGGGAGCAATCCATCTTCTCTTTGCTGCTTGGCAAATGCGAGGTACGTTGTTTCGGATACGGAAGGCAGCAGGCGAGACAGCAGCTCTGCATTGATGGTACCTGTACTCTCTAACCAACATCCCAGATAGATGCCACCTTCTTGTAAAATAGGATCGTTGTCTCCCATGGGCAGGATACAAGCAAGCAAATTCTCCACCGCTGCATAATACGTAGCTTCCAGTTGTCCGCCCGATGCCGCAAACCGGATACCCGACGCATGCCATTCTTGTAATAACTGCTGATCTTCCGGTTTAACTGGCTGAACTTGATCCATAATCGAAATGTTGCGCAGCCGATTCAGTATCTCTTCTGTCATATGTTCCTCCTCACAGTATCTGCTTATTGATTCGATTCAAAAATACGAACGGTCCCGTTATAGAAGTCGGAGACAGCTTGCTCCACACTTTTTCGTCCAAATCCGATCTCTTGATTTGTCGTCTGAGCTAACTTGGAGAACTCTGCAAATCCAGGTGGGTTGTAACTCACGTCAAAAGGTTCAGTCTTCGTTGCTTCAGAGACAAGGTTTGTATAGTTATAGACAATCTCCTCCACAGGACCAGCGCCTTCCTGAAGAAGATTTCGATTGGCTTCCGTAACGGGCACGCCGCGGTCATTACCAAGGATTTTGGCTGCTTCCGGATCATGAATCCAGAAATCCATTAACGTTGCCACTTCCTTCGGATGTTTGGTATTCGCATAACCCGATAATCCCTGACTGGATTCAAATACAACACCCGTTCCCTTAGGGCCTCGTGGTACAGGGAGAAGTACTAGCGGATCTTCCGTCAAGCTCTGGAATGCAGCAAGTTGGTTGGATGGTAGTAGAGTCATGGCTGCTTTGCCTGTGATCAACAGGGACTTACTGGTGTCATCATGCGGGTTGGATACCTGTAATTCCGGTGTGACTACACCGCCAGATGCCGAAGTCTTTTCCCAATACTGGAACCATTCCAGAATGTCTTCTTTGGCGAATCCAAGTGTGCCATTTTTCATGTCATACAGTTGTTTACCCCTCTGTTTTAGATAAATATCCATCCCGTCGACGGTAAAGTTGTACGTTCCATAGAAGCCGTCTCCGAGCTTGTCGGACAACTCTTTGCTGATGGCGGCATAGTCCGCCCAGTCCCAATCCGAAGCTGGCAAAGGCACGCCGGCTTTCTCAAAGAGTGACTTGTTAACAATAATTCCCCGTGCGTTCGCACCGGCAGAGATATGTTGCAGCTTCCCGTCGAGACGTCCGTATTCGATCATAGTTTCATCCATACCGTCCAAATTCAGTTCGTTGCCAACATATGGGTCCAGATTGAGCAGGACATCTTTTTTGGCATAGTCCACGACATTTCCGCCAAGGAAAAAGATATCAGGTGCTGTGCCTGATGCCAATTGGGTATTCAGCTTGTCGAAATATCCAGAGGAGGGTGCAAATTCACCTACAATTTTAATAGCCGGATGTTTTGTCTGAAAGATCTTGAGGGCTTCATTCGTAATATCTGCCCGTTTCTGGTCACCCCACCACATGATGCGCAGTTCGACCTGTCCGCCCTCGGTAGTTCCATTATCATTACCATTGCTTGCATCATTAGTACCGGTATGGTCTGTTCCGGAGCAAGCTGTTACAAATAACAAAAGTGAAGTGATCATACCAATCATGAAACGTTTGAACATGATAAATCCCCCTGTCTAATGATATGAGAAACGTGTTGTTACTTCAGACCAGTTGTCGCAATGCCCTCAAGGAAATATCGCTGAAACAGTAAAAAGATGATAGTCACGGGAAGCAGTGACAGGGTGGACATGGCAAGTAATGCGCCCCAATCGGATTGTCCTGATGGATCGAAGAGAGAGCGAATGCCCAGCTGCACGGTGAACAGATCAATTTTGCTCAGATAGATCATCTGACTGAAAAAATCATCCCAGCTCCACAGGAAGGTGAAGATCGCGGTTGTAATCAGTGCTGGAACGAGCAGTGGCACTACGATTCGGAAATAGATCTGTGATTGCCCGCAACCGTCAATGGTTGCACTCTCGTCCAGCTCCCGCGGTATACCGCGTATGAATTGAACCATAAGCAGGATGAAGAAGGAATCCTGCGCAAGCCACTTAGGCAGGATCAGCGGGAAATACGTATTAATCCATTGAAGCTCATTATAGAGAATGTACTGAGGCACCAGAGTAACATGGTAAGGCAACATAATCGTGACCAACATCATGCTGAACCACAAGCCTTTGAATGTGAACTTTAATCTGGAGAAAGCAAATGCTGCAAGGGAACAGGAGATCACATTGCCCAGCACACTCATGACCGAGATCAGCACGGAGTTGCCGAAGAAACGGCCGAAAGAGATGCCCTGCAGACCTTTCCAGCCATTAATATAGTGCTCCAGCGTGAAACTGGTTGGGAAAAGACTGCCACTGGTGAAAATGAGATGGTTCGGTTTAAACGAACTGAGAATCAACCATAGTACTGGATATAACATCAGCAGACCGAAGAGTATAATGGCGGCATGCCTCCCGGCCTGAACCAGTTGTCGTTTGATTGGCACATGCATTACCTCCCCTCCTGATTATTATCCCCGTAGAACACCCAAAATCGGGATGTAACAAAGACGATTGCGGTGAATACCCCGATAATGACCAACATGATCCAAGCCAGAGCCGAAGCATAACCCATATCAAAGAACGAAAAACCTTTCAGATACAGATACAAGGTATAAAACATTGTTGCGTCGAGTGGACCCCCGCGGCCATCCCCGATCACGTAAGCTGGTGTAAACGCCTGGAATGAATTGATCATGCTCATGATCAGGTTAAAAAAGATAACGGGGGAGAGCATGGGCAGGGTAATTCCGAAAAATTGACGTATCTTGCCCGCTCCATCGACATCGGAAGCTTCATATAAGTCTGCCGGGACCTGTTTCAGGCCAGCAAGAAAGATGACCATGGCAGACCCGAATTGCCACACGGATAGTGTGATGATGGTATAGACCACATAATCTGGATGCGCAATCCAGGATGGACCCGAGATACCAAACCAGCTTAAAAACTGGTTAACCAGTCCGTTCCCCTCAAAAAGTTGCCGCCAGACGATTGCAATCGCGACGCTGCCGCCCAAGAGGGAAGGGATGTAATATACAGTCCGGTAGATGCCAAGGGCTCGAATTCCCTTGTTCAGCGCCATTGCCACCAATAGGGCGAAGGCGAGCCTTAGTGGAACGGATAGAAAGACATAATAAAACGTCAGCCCGAGGGACCTGCGAAAGGTATCGTCCTCGGTAAAGATGTGAACATAGTTGCTAAGTCCAGTCCAAGTCGGTGATGACAGCAGATTGAATTTGGTCATGGATAAGTATAGGGACGCAACCATTGGTCCCAGTGTCAGACAGAAGAGCCCGATCAGCCAGGGTAGAAGAAACAAGTAGGCTGTGGTATTGTGCTGACCGTATAAGGGCTTAGTCTGTTTTTTCATCATGTGCCTCCCTTCTGAATGGGTAAGAATAATAGTCACCAATTATGAATCCGCTTACAACATACGGCGTTCTCTTGGTAACCACATCATACCGGGGAAGGGGAGAAGCTTGAATCTCATTTCTTCGGATCATGACTATCGATTTTTTCGGAATGCAGCAAGCGATAGTCTGACGGACTCATGTTGAACATTCTTTTGAATTTCGAGCTGAAATAACTTGGTGAACTGAAGCCGGTCAGTTCTGTAATATCCCACACGGTTAATTGGGTTTCCTTCAGCAGTTGCAAGGCGTGTTTCATCCGAACGCCCGTCACATACTGAATAAAAGAGGTCCCTGCACCTTCCTTAAACAGTTCGGAGAAATAGGTAGGATAATAGTTAAACCGTTCAGCGAGTAACGTCAAGGTTAGCTCCTGCATGTAGTTCTCCTCGATATATCGCTTGGCTAAGTCTATAACCGTCTCATCCCCATCTTCTGAAGGAAGTTGTCGACTCAGGAAGTCTTGAGCCCATTGCATTAATAAGCGTTCTGCTTGATCTGGCGTCTTAAGCCAAAGTATCCATTCCGGGGCCATAGGAAAATCCATCAACAATGAAATTTGAAAAATGCTTCGTGTCATTCTGGAGGGAGTAAGCTGGAATGCCTCGTGAAGTTCCTTGCGGATGATGCTGCGGAAGGAGTCCAGTTCCCCTCGAATGAGGTAACGATGCAGCTTGCGTGTTGTTTCTTCAGGCAGTAATGGACTATAGTCTGTTCCTGCCTGAAGGTTTGGCCCGCTGCCAGCCCGTTCAGCTGAATTCCATGCCAGAAGGGAATGGATATAACCTTCTTTCCAGTGCTCAAGTCCGGAACCAGAAAGTCCCACCCCAATCTTGAGTTCGATGGAAAAAAGGGATGCCGTATGTCCCGAGAGCAGTTGGATGAATTCATGCTGCATACCGTCTTGCACCATGAAATGCATGATGCCTGCGTGTGCCGAATCATGAAAAACCTGGACATTGTCTGAATCAGACTGGGCGATTTCGTAACATACCATTTCGAAAGGAAGATGCATCTGCTCGTGTAATCGATCTTTTCGAATATCCGGCTTGTCCGAGTGACTTATACTCGCGGTGATGAAACAGACCTTCTGATCCTGCCATGATTCCAGATGGAATAATCTGAGCCGTTCTGGCATGGAGGAAGGCGGTAGGCGATTGCCTTTAACGAGATCAAGAAGGAAACGTTCCTTCATTTCCCGGTAATACTGAGAGAGTCGCCATTGCAACAATTCGGAATCGCCTCGTATTTTACGTTTGTCATCCAGATCCGCTTTGATTTTGCCTAATGTGGCTTTCAATTCATCCCGGGTTACAGGTTTCAGTAAATAATCCATGACCTGGCTGCGGACCCCCGCTCTGGCATATTGAAAATCCTCATAACCCGTGATAATGATAATCTGAATGGAAGGGTTATAACTGCGGCAGACATCCAATAGTCTGATGCCATCCATGACAGGCATATTCATATCGGTAATCAGCAAGTCAAAATGTTCAGATTTCAAAAGTTCATCCGCTTGGATCCCATTAGAGGCTTCTCCTGTTATGACAAAACCCATGCCATGCCAATCGACTTTCAATTTTAATCCTTCGCGAACTTCGATCTCGTCATCTGCGATTAATACGTTGTACATCATATTCCTCCTGTACGGGTAGAGTCAGTTCAATGTAAGCTCCTCCGCGCTCATCGTTCTCCACATGGACCGTGAACAAGCCACCATAATGCAGACGACAACGAGCAATGACATTGCTCAGTCCAATATGCCAGCCTTCATTATGCAATATGGATTCCAATGAGGAGGGAGCAACCGGATGTTGCAACTTATTGATTATTTCTGCTGGGATACCCGGTCCGTTGTCTAAAACGCTGATGTGCAGACGATCATACATCCGGTTGATCCGTATCTGTACCTGAGCTGTCGTCTGATGTTGGAAGCTGTATTTCACTGCATTTTCAATAAGTGGTTGAAGAATAAACTTGATGATGACCACGTAGTTCAGTGTACCTTCCAACGTTACTGAAATGTCGAGTTTATGACCGAAACGAGTCTGCAAAATGGAGATATAACGCTGCACATAATCCAGCTCTTCGGTTAGCGGAACACGGTCGTCATTGGTATTGATAGAAAAGCGCATCATTTTACCCAGATCCTCAATGACCTGAACCGTATCATCCGTTCGGCGCTGAATGGCAAGGCTGCTAACCAGCTCCAGAGTATTAAACATAAAATGTGGATTAATCTGTATGAGAAGTGCCTTGTACTCTGCTTGCTGGCGCAGTAGTTTCAGTTCAAATTCATTCTGGATATGCTGCCGCAGCTGACTGATCATATAACGGAAGGTGAAGATCACATAACTGATCTCGCTCTTTACATTTTTATCCGGAGGCAGAAGTGAATCCGCTTGGTCAAAAGCACCTCGTTGAACCTGTCTCATCGCCAGCACCAGTCTGGTCAAAGGTTTGGTTACGCCGTGGGATAACCATGCAGCAGCCAAGAGGGAGACCAGAATCAGGGCAATCGTCACCACCACAATTGTGCTTTGGAGCTTATGGAGAGAGAGGTACAATTCCTTTTCAGGTGCGATACCCGCCAACATCCAGCCGGTACGTCCCAGTTTCTTGAATACAAGAATGTCTCGCTGTCCTTCCTGGTTTGTGAGGTATGCCACACCGGATTTGAGCGGGCTGTTTCGAAAACGATCGATCTCTGCGGTAGCTACAGCACCCAACGCGTCTATCTGTTGTGACAGAATAGGATTTCCTTGCTCGCCCAGTAGAAAAATAGTGCTACTCTCCGCAAGATGTATGCGCCGGAGCGGCTCCAGAAAATAAGATTCACTGACATTTACCTTCATGACATTCTGCGCTGTAGCATGATGAAAGGTGCCAATGGGCATCAGCAGACTGACCACCGGATTACCATGATCTCTGACACGTTCATGTTGATCGGTGTGTGCAGGTAACCAGCGTTCTCCCAACGTGTAAAAATTCGTATACCAGGATTCTTGTACAAAGGCAGGGTCATATGTTACCTGATTCTCGCTGCCAATTCGCAGTCCATTCCGACGATAGATGGATACATCCGAGATACTTGTGTAACTGTTGGTTGCCTGAGTAAGAAAACGGCTCATCGCAAGATTGGCCAGCATCTTTTCTCCTTCGGGCAGGTTCGGATCACCGATCGCGTTATCCCAGTTTTTGCCCATATCACTATTGAAAACAAGAGAGGCGACATCGTAGATCTGCATCTGCACCATGTCTACGTATGAACCGTATTCCTCCATTTTCTCAAGAGCAGAGGATTCGATGTAAGAGCGAATGACCGTGCGTGATTCCTTGAAGAGCAGGTAGGAGAGTGTGCCAAAAGCGAGGACAAACAGGACAACGATAAAGGCAATCAGACGGTTTTTTAAAGAGAAGAACATAGATTTCCTCCTTCTACCGAGTCGACTTGCAGATTAGGCACAATAATATAAAAAAGACTGCGTGATATGCGCAGCCTTTAAATGAAATTAATAATGTAGTGCAGACCTGGGAGACTTAGAAACGAACCAGATTATTGACATTGACAGGCAAACCCGTCGCGATGGCGCGATTGGCAGCAATACCCGTCAGAATGGATCTGGCACCGTCCACGTGGTTAGCAGCGCGATGGAACGGATCTTCTACAGGCTCTCCAAACAGATCATTCAGCAGAACCGGGTCACCTCCGCCATGTCCACCTGCTTTCTCTTCCACTTCAACCTCATATGGCGCATCAAACATTGGAAGAACCCGCAACGTTTTACCGATTAAAGCACCTTCTTTACTTTTGTCACCCAATGAATTGACATAGGATTGCTCCACAATGTTCATTTCAATCCGGCCTTTGGTGCCATTAATGGCAATGCGATAACCCTCCCATGGCTGGTAGGCAACGAGGGAGTAGGTCAGAATGGCTTTGTTCCGATACTTCACAAGAACACCCATCGTATCCTCAATGTTGATGCCATCCCCAAATACACTCTGATCGCGCTGGTAACCATCTTCCGATTCGGCATCCAGATACATGGACTTCATATGTGCGTCTGAATCCAAATGCAGTGCAAAAGGGTCATCCTTTGCGATCGGGTTGCCGGTTGCCCGGTTGTAGAATTGCGTTACACCGCGTTCTTCTGCGTTTTCTCTGCCGTAATACATCAGATCACCAAATGCAAACACGGTATCCGGTTGCGAGCCAATCCAGAAATTCACCAAATCGAAGTGATGGGTGGATTTGTGCACGAGTAATCCGCCGCTATTACGCTTGTCCCGATGCCAACGGCGGAAATAATCTGCCCCGTGGCGGGTATTCAGCAGCCATTCAAAGTGAACGGAAGTGACTTTCCCGATGGTATCATTCAGAATAAGTTCCCGAATCTTAGTATGGTGCGGTGCATAACGGTAATTAAAGGTGACTCTTACGTTCTGGCCAGTCCGCTTGACAGCATCCAGAATCTCCTGACATTTCTCCTCATCGATGGTCATCGGTTTTTCGGTGACAACGTCACAACCCAGTTCCATCGCACGAATGATGTACTTGTGATGGGTGCGGTCAACACTCGTTACGATGACATAGTCAGGCTTCTCGTTCTCAATCATCTGATCAAACTGATCTGCAGGATAAGTGGGTACCTCAGGATACTCGTACTTTTCCTTCAATAGTTGATTCGCGTAGTTCATGCGGACTTGATTTATATCACAAAAGCCGACAAGCTCGGATGTATCCCTGTAATCCCGGGTCAAAGCACCATAAAAAAATTCGGCGCGGCCGCCGGTTCCAACTAATACATAACGTTTTTTGTTACTCATGTCTATCGCCTCCTTGAATATAGCTCTAGACTATAACAAGGGAGTACTTCTTTCGCCGCATTTTATGCGTAACCGCTTTCAAATGCCGCATATTTTGCTATAATTTATGGAAAGGAGAGAGGGCGATATGACAGAACCTTTCAGTGCAGATTTTCATGATCCCTCGGATTTACTGCACATCGAATATGATCGTCGCATTGGATATTTCTCGATGACGGATGACCATCTGCATGATCATTATGAGTTATATTACCTGTTGTCTGGTGAGCGTATCTATTTCATTAAGGACCGGACCTACCGGGTAAAGGCTGGTGATCTGGTGTTTGTTGACCGCAATACGGTTCATAAAACATTGGAGAGCGGTATGCCTGACCATGAGCGGATGGTGCTGTATTTGAAGCCTGAGCTTTTTGCAGCCATAGCTATTTCCGCGGAGTTAGTTGAAGGCTTGAAGGAACCCTTCTGTTGGGAGATTCCTATTGTAAGGTTTCCATCTCAAGTCACTGAGGTTCTAGAACGGATGGTTAGCGAAATGGTGGATGAAATGCTTCGTCCTCAACCTGGAAGCAACCTGTTGCTCCGTCACCGGGCTGTTGAATTGTTGCTCCATGCCTATCGTAATCAACACTTGGGCAGGTTAAGCTCCGATGATCGTGAGCCGGTTCTTCATCCCAAGACACAGGCAGTTGTACGTTACCTGAATGAGAACTATCAGAAACCACTGACATTACCGGAGGTGGCGGGCATGTTTCGCATTAGTCCGCATTATCTGAGTCGATTGTTCAAACAAACGACGGGATTTACCTTCAGTGATTATCTGAATCTGTTACGGGTGAAGGAAGCACAGCGTTTACTGCGAGAAAGTGAAGAATCCATTACGGACATCGCATGGCTTGCGGGATTCAGTAACTTCTCTCATTTTGGCAAGATGTTCAAACGTACCGTTCAGGTATCACCAAGAGTTTATAGACAGGAATACAAGGAATCGGGTTCCGTGAGGACCCTAAAAGAGGGAGAGAATATACGATGATTGAAGCGAGATTAAATGAACTGGGGATCATTTTGCCACAGGCCAGTGCCCCCGCAGCGAAATACGCCAATGCCGTTATTGTGAATGGAATTATGTATGTATCCGGGAAAGGACCGGATACCTCCGAACGCGGCAAACTGGGATCAGACTTCACAACAGAGCAGGGGTATGATTTTGCCCGGAATGCTGGACTGGAGGTGCTTGCTGTCGTTCGAGATGTGTTGGGTTCACTGGATCGGGTTAAGAGAGTGGTTAAAGTGCAGGGATTCATCAATGCGTCCGCTTCGTATCAGGAGCATCATAAAGTGCTAAATGGATTCTCGGATCTGATGATGGAGGTATTTGGGGATCAGGGGGTACACGCTCGTTCAGTATTCGGTGCAGTGTCCGTAAGGGATAATTTGCCGCTGATCATTGATTCTATTTTTCAAGTGGAGGAGTAGGTATAACGATGATAGAATCGTCTTCATTTAATCCGATCATGTTAACGATACCCGAGAGCTTCCATACGGAACGCCTCTCGATTCGAGCACCACAGTGGGGGGATGGCGCAGCCGTTAATGAAGCGGTCCGTGAGAGTGCGGAGCAGCTGCGGTTGTGGTTACCTTTTGCCGAGAAAATCCCTTCATTGGAAGAGTCTGAAGTGACTGTTCGCAAAGCAAGGCTGCAATATCTGGAACGTACCGACATGATGTTACATTTGCGTGATAGACATACGGATGAATTCGTAGGCAGCAGCGGGTTACATCGTATTGACTGGAATGCACGCTGTTTTGAGATTGGTTACTGGATTCGAACATCGCGAGCTGGTGAGGGTTTGATGACAGAAGCGGTGAAAGGCATTGAGCAATTTGCCATTACTCATCTGGAGGCGAACCGGCTGGAGATCCGCTGTGATGCCCGCAATGTGCGAAGTGCCAAAGTAGCCGAACGAGCGGGTTATACACTGGAAGGTGTACTGCGCAAGATGAGACGTGACAGCACAGGTACGCTGGTTAATTGTATGGTTTTCTCCAAAATCAGAGGCATTGAGTTCGAGTAAAGGGAGGGTAGATATGGAGCGAATCGGTCAAGGAAGAACTGCGGAAATCTATGCGTATTCGAACGAGCACATTATGAAGTTATATCGAATGGATTTTCCTCACGAAGCCGTCCAGAATGAATTTAGAATAAGTGAGTTGGCATTCAAAAAAGGACTCCCCGTCCCACAGGCAGTATCCTTGATAGAACATACTACGTCGCGTGCTGGCATTGTTTTTGAGCGAATCCAGGGGATTACCCTGTTATCACTTATCATTCAGCAACCGGAGTTACTAGAGCAGCTGGCGTTTAAAATGGCTGACTGTCATTACAGACTTCATTGCGAGCGAGATGATGAAGGAACACTCCCCTTACAGAAGCAGATTTTATCGGGAGCGATTCGCAATGTTCGATTATTGTCGGAGGACGATCAAGCGCGAGTCCTTTCTTACTTAACAACATTGCCTGATCAACAACAGATCTGTCATGGCGATTTTCACCCTGATAATGTTATGCTCAGTGAGGCTGGCGATCAATACTGGGTCATTGATTGGATGACTGGTATGTCGGGTGATCCTGCGGGTGATGTGGCTCGAAGCTGGGTAATATTAATGAGTGCCACATTGCCGGAAGATACAGATCCTGCTATACGAATGGGGTTTGAAACGGCTCGTGAATCGCTGGTCGAATTTTACATCCATCATTATATGCAACTTTCCGGGATTACACGTGAAGCAATAGAGTCCTGGATGCTGCCAGTTGCTGCCGCGCGTCTTGACGAGGATTTGCCCGCTCAAGAGGTGGAACAGCTGCTCAAGTTTGTTCAGGAACGAATTCGTCTGTTATAAAAGTTGAATTACATATTATTTACACTGACACTACGATGACAGAATAACCTTTCAATCGCTGTTATCCCCAGATTTTTTGATTCCCTTTTCCGAAGGGGAAAATCCGGGGATAAAGGCGAAGCATATGCTTCCGAAGCAGCTTTCTTGCAGAAAGCTTTTAGCTTCGCTTTTTCAGGTTTTTTCTGTCCTCTTCGTTATAATGTTAATAATTAGTTCAACTTCTATAGACGAATCTAATGATTTTTTTATATAAGGGTAGAGAAAGAGGGGACTTATTCATGCTGCATTCATTAAAGGCCATACAATCATACAAGTCAGGTAATACGCCGGAAGCCCAGCAGCTATGGCTGCAACTGCTGGCAGCAGCGGAGAAACCCCATATTAACCTCGAACGCATTCATTCCATTGCCGAACTTGAGGGAACAAATCCGGTGCTGGACTACACCGAGCGTACACTTCACGTACTGGAGGAGCTTCAGGTTTCTTTTTGGGTGCGAGAAATTCTGGAAGACGTATTAACCTGGTCAGAGACGGCGAAGGCCGGATCACGGGAGCAACGGCGGGTATGGCAAAAGCAGGGCGTTAACTTGTTTGTACACAATGTGGGGTCCGCTCAGTTATATGACTTATACGCAGTGGCAGAGCACCTGGATAATGACATCGATAAGACCAAGGAGACGAGTATATATCAACTTGGTTCTCCGAGTGGTGCTCTAAGTAACAATGCGGATATAAGCGAGCATGATGCGCTGAATACACACACTCCAAGGCATGAGATTATACGTACTCTAATTGCTACACATGGACTTATTGGTCAATACATACGGGGTGAGATTCCATTTGCCGAAAATGCTCCGCTTCACGGCTTGATCGTCAAAGGATGGCTTACTACAGATGAATTGCACACCATACTGATGGCATTAAATGAGTGCATTATTGCAGGCGTTGATCGAGCGTTATGGAATCAGGTTCAGGCTGAGGTACAGCGAATTGTAGGCTGGATTATCACCGGACCGAATCATGAGGACTGGAGCGTGAAGGAACGGTTATCCCGCTTAAGAAGTTCATCCATTCGGCAAGGAGAAGCTATGGATACGGCTTATGCCAGGCTCCAAACGGAACTGGATGTAGAACAGGCGTTGGCTCCGCTGGCTCATCGCACATTATGGTATGTGGAGTCGGCCATGCAGGATTTTTCGTTGCAGGAGATGGTGAAAGTGTTCCTGTTGACACTTCGCAGCGAGAGCATGCATCCAACATCCATGGAGAGTCGATCTGAAATCGTTCGCCATATCAGCTTCGAACCATTGATGAATACGATGTATTACGATTACAAGTGCGTCAAGAAGCTCAATATTTACAAGAAACGAATGATTGAAAAATATTTGGAACAGTATTCGTGGGAACAGATTGTGGCAGGGGAGCAGATCGTCTATCCCCATCTAACCCATCGCATTGAACGTCATACGGATCTGCCGGATACATTATTCGTGACCTTCGAATTTTCTCCGGCTGCCGAGAAGCTGATTGCATTCTGTATTGAAGCGGAAAAGTCGCCGTTATACGAGAAGGCTGTACTGCTGTTATTTGACCTGTTCGGATTACGCAGGGATGCGTATGATCGTTTCCACAACGAAGAGACGTATTTGTCCGATATGAACAGCTCCGGTGATTACAAAAAAGTACTGCTCGACTATATCGTTGGTAAACGAGTACTGGATATTGGTCCAGGTGGAGGAATTCTGCTGGATCTGATTGAGCAGGAAAAACCGGAAGTGGAGCCGATTGGTATCGATATCTCAGCCAATGTCATTGAAGCGCTGGAACGCAAAAAACAACGTGAGGGACATCGCTGGCAAGTGATGAAGGGCGATGCCCTACAACTGGAGCAATATGTGCAGCCGGGCACAGTGGATACGGTTATTTTTTCATCCATTCTGCATGAATTATATTCATATATTGAACTGGACGGTCGAAGATTTAATTCCGATACGGTTGTAGCAGCGCTGAGAAGTTCATTCCGTGTGCTGTCACCTGGAGGAAGAATTCTGATTCGGGATGGGATCATGAGTGAACCTGAGGCACAGAAGCGCCGGATTCGTTTCCTGGAACCGGATGGGATGCGCTGGCTGGAGCGGTATGCAGAGGATTTTCAGGGACGCGCAATTCAATATGAGCGGGTCTCAGAAAATGAGGTCGTATTGCCGATCAACGATGCAATGGAGTTTCTCTACACCTATACGTGGGGCGAAGAGGCATACGTGCATGAAATTCAGGAACAGTTCGGTATATTCACGCCGACAGCCTATGAGAACTGTATTCGAGAAGCGCTGGGTGAACAAGCCGAGATTATTACGTTCCGACATTTTCTCCAGGAGGGGTACACGGAAGCACTTGGAGAACGAATGATCTTCATGAAGGAAAATGGTGAGCCTGCGCCTTTGCCAGACAGTACCTGCCTGATTGTCATTGAGAAGAAAAAAGGGTTGGCGGATGAATGATGAGTGAGGCCAGTACGTTTTTGTATTTTGTCAGACATGCGGAGTCTCGATATGTTGAAGGACAGGAACGCGAGCGTGGACTGACAGAGCAAGGTCATCAAGATGCGGGAACGGTTGCCAGTCTGCTCCATGGGGAGCAGATTCAACTGTTTTATTCTAGCCCCTACAGGCGAGCGGTAGATACGATTCAGATTCTGGCAGATTGGTCAGATGGAATTGTGGTGACAGAGGAAGATTTGCGTGAACGCCAGTTGTCGAGTTCAGATGTGAAGCATGCTAATTTTCGTGAAGCCAAGCAGCAGTTGTACCGTGATCCTACGTATGCGTATTCAGGTGGGGAGTCTGGTGCACAGGCTCGCTCAAGGGCAGTAGCGGTAATCGAGAAAATTTTGGATAAACATGTGGGTCACAAGGTAGTCATCGGAACCCATGGAGATGTAATGACACTTATTTTACAACACTATGATTCTTCCTACGGGTATGACTTTTGGGAGAGTACTACGATGCCGGATATTTTTAAATTGCAGTTTGATGGAACGCGCAAGTTGGTCCAGGTCACCCGATTGTGGGAGTGACAGAGATCTATATAAGAAATGCATTAGTCAGAATGAGAGTGGAGAGGAGTGAGTCGGACAGATGAAAATTACGCTGTTGCCTGATACATATTTTATTGAAAATCTAAGCGTATCTCCATTACAGGATAGAATGTACTGCATATTTGATCTCGAAGGTACAGGCATTAATCCTGTGGTGGAGAGTGTGACTCAATTTGGTGCGATGCATTACCAAAGAGGTCAACAATGCAAGACAACATTTTCTTCACTTACACGCGCGAACAAACCAATACCAGAACCTGTGGCGAAATTAACAGGAATTTCGAATGAGGAAATGTTGGAGGCTCCGTCGTTCGTAGAAGCATTTCAGGAATTTCAGAAATTTATTGGTGATAACGTTCTTGTGACACAAGCTGGATATGAGTATGACCTACCCATCTTGAAGCGGCATTGTGATGAGTATGGGCTTCCGATGTTGACCAACCCGGTGCTCGATACAAAAGCGATGTTCACCTACATTCATCCTGAGATTAACGAGGTCGTTTCTACAGATTTTCTGATTCGGTATTACGATCTGAATACAGATGGAATTCACAGGCACAATGCTTTGGCAGATTGTGGTGTGATCGCTGGTATCTTTGAAAGTATCCTTAGCGAATATGAGGAACTTCAATTGGATCATTTTACAGCCGATCCAAAGCAGATGATGAAACGTTTCGTTATACCAGAGATGTATCTGACTTGACGAGGAACTGGAGGAGAGATCAATGAGCAAAACGGATGTGGAGAAGCTACTGTTGGATCTTAACGAGGGACGGATTCTGAACCAGCAGACATTCGAAGGATTGGATGTGGAAGTTTACCTGGATGAAAGGGATGCCTCTGCATTTGCTGACGAGTGGATGCAAGCTTTTGAACGATGGGCTCAAGATACCGCTGTGGCTGAAGAAGAGATGCTGCGCGCATGCAGGGAACAGGCGTTCAAACAGACCTTGGCTCTCATCGGCGAACCTGAGTTAGCGGGGTATGTGAGTGATGATATGGGTTTAATTGGTGCTGCACTGTTACAGGGTACGGCGAATGATTTCTTTGTGGATCAGCTGTTGGAAAGTTATCGTCAAGGCAGGTTGCCCCTGCGATAAGCGGGGGAGGACCAACAGGGTTGTTTTCGTTTGTATAAAAAAACAGCATCAAATGTACATTGTGGGTCGGCTGAGGCATAAGGTACAATTCACCTAAGCAATCGATGAGAATGATAATCATTATATGTGAGATATTCTCACGGTTACATCAACAGATCACATAGGGGTGAAGGGTAACATGGTAGGTTTAGTTAAAGGTTTCAAAGGGTGGACGATTACATTACTGCTCATGGGTCTGGTTATTTCAGGATGTAGTACAAATACCGCTACGAATGCGGAACAGACTCCTGCAACTGCAACTGAAAGTGCGGCTTCTGGAGAAAATACTTCTGGAAACGAGACAGAGCCTGCGACACGAGTTGTACAGGATGAATTTGGAGATGTGACGATTCCGGTTCAACCACAGCGGATTGCTGGAATATATGTGGAAGATTATCTGAAGGCGCTCGATATTACACCAGTCGTGCAGTGGTATAACCCGATGTGGGGTGTACAGGATTATTTAGGACTGGATGTTCCTCAATTTGATACTACGGGGAGTATTGAAGCTTTGTTGGAATATGATCCGGATCTCATCATTGTAGATGGTGGGGTAGATATGGAGAAATATGAGATGTACTCCAAGGTGGCACCGACGTATCGTCTGCCTGAGAGCGTACTGCAGGATTCGAACCAAATTTTGAAAACCATTGCCGATGTTGTAGGGAAACCGGACAAAGGTGAAGAAGTTGCTGCGGCATTTGAGGCCAAGATTGCAGATGCTAAGGCGAAGCTGCAGGAAGCGGTTGGAGACGAGACTGTCGCAGTTGTCCGGCTGAATGTTAACGATGACACACTGGCGTTGTTCGGTGTGAAGAATCGATTTACTGGATTTATTTATTCCGAGCTTGGTCTAACACCTCATCCTCTGGTTAACAAGATGGAAGAATATCAGGAAATTCTATCTGAGGAGGCCGTGCCGCAACTTGATGCGGATCATCTTATTATTTTCCCTTCCAATGGAGAATGGTCTTCTCCTGAGAACAAGGAAGCCTTGAAGGTACTTGACAGCAAATTGTGGAAATCTCTTCCGGCCGTTAAGAACAATCAGGTATATATTATGGAAAGATCACATTGGCAATCAGGTGCGATTACAGCAAATTCCATGAAAAGTGATGATCTCTTGGAAAAAATGACTCCATAAGAATAATCTCATAAGAAAGAAAGTTCTTCAGTCAGGGTTGAAGAGCTTTCTTTTTTCGTATACACTATTTTAAATGATAATAATTCTCAGTTAAGGACGATGAACATGTGCTACACCATAATACAACTGATCCCCAAGCCCTGGCTATGCTCACTTCAGCATATGGAATACGTAGATCACCATCAATCTCATATCGATAAACGTTTGTTATACAGAATGTCGACTTCACACTCCATATTTGTTGTAACGTCTGGGAAAGGTTCAATAGTTTGCTCAGATCGGGAATCTCATCTGGAAAAAGGAATGATTATGTTTGTTCCGGCTGGAACATCCGTTAAAATAGAAGGTTCGCCTTGGACAGAAAGTGAATTGCAGTATTATAAGCTTGATCTTATGGTGGCTGAGTTGAAAGAAGAGACTTCGAACGCTTTGTCTAGAAGAAACACGGAGAAGCAGCAGGAACTTTCCCAAAGTCCAGATTCTCCGACATTATTACCGCTTATGCAACTCAGTTACAGTCCGTGGAGTTCCTGTCTGGAAGCCTTGGAACAAATACTGCGTCAACAGGTCACTGGCGATTGGCTGGAGCAATGGGAGGTACAGCTTCGTTTCCAGGAGTGGTTTCGTGCCTTGCTTCGCCATAGTGCCCTCGAAACAGAAGTACCCGATGACCGTGCCCGTCTTCAAAGTTCAATTCGTTATATTGGCGACCACTATGATCAGACGATAACCGTGGATGAGCTCGCGGCAGATATTGGTCTTACCAGAGCCAGCTACACTCGGCAATTCAAAAAAATTACGGGCAAGCTCCCGCTTGAATATGTAAATGCGGTTCGGCTGGAGCGCTCGAAGCAACTATTGCAGCTCACGGATGATCGCATCCATGAAATTGCACAGAATGTGGGATTTAGCAGCGAGTATTATTTTGGCCGCCGATTTAAGCAATATGCTGGTATTTCACCTGGGTTATACCGCCGTCATCACCGTCAAGAGGTTCGTGTCTTTGCTCCTTATCTGGAGGACTTTGTGTTGGCTCTTGGCGTAAAACCTGTACTGCAATGTTCGCATCATTCTTGGGGCAGGCAGCAATATTTGGGGTTGGATGACGTACCTGAATTTGATGTGAGCCAGATGGATGCGCAGTTTAATCTGGGTAATGTACCGGACTTTATCATGCTGGATAAGGGATATGATCGATGGAATCTGGACCGCTTCAAGCAGGTAGCACCTACATTTTACGTAGATCATTTGGGAGAGGACTGGCGCTCCATTTTAAGATCGACAGCCGATGTGTTAGGGAAGGTGAATCGGGTTCAAGATGTAATTGGTGCTTATGAGGACAAGGCATCAGAGGCTAAGAGTCGGTTATCGCGTTATATGCGTGGAGAAACAGTAGCTTTTTTGCGTATATCCGCGTCGGATATTACTCTCTATGGGGATCAGCAGGGCTATGTCGGACCTGTAATTTATCAGGATCTTGGACTGACTCCGCACTCCCATGTGCAGCAATGGACAAGACAAGAGCGGAGGATTTTCATTGGATTGGAGCAGTTAAGTCAGCTTCATGCGGATCACTTGTTGATTACATTTGACACTGGAAATTCTGCTAAACCTGGAGATGAGCGCGAACTGCTCAACAGGGACGAATGGAGGCACCTGCCTGCGGTGAAGAGTGGCAATGTGTATGAGGTGGATTTTATGTCGTGGATGAACTACGGTGTGATCTCTCATGGGAAGAAGATTGAGGATGTACTGAGGTTTATGGCTTGATAATGAATGGTCTGTGAGATGTTTTCCGAAAAAATCAAGAAAACCATATAACTTTCAAAGCTATAAAAATTCTGTGATGTAATTCACAGGCACTCTATGAATCTACTGGTATTATCCTTTTTAATCAATAATCTGTTTGTTTAATAGACTAAATAAAGGAATTTTAATTAGATTGAGGAATATCTTATAACAGATAGGATATAAACTAAAGGAGCAGATCAATGATAAAGGATAAAATTCCAATTTGGTTCTGGTGTACCTCGGTAGTAGTTGTCATTATGCTAGTATATAACTTGTTTCAAGTAGATTCTCGTATTAACATGCTTGCACTAGGCATACTAAATATTGCTAATGCCATTCGGATGTGGAAAAAATATCGGAACTCAGCAATTATATTTTTGATAATAGGTGTTCTTTGTGTAGTTTTATTTTTCAAATATCTATATCAATAATCATCTTGAAACCTGACCGTCATTTATATGGCGGTCTTTTTCGTTTCAGAGATTAGAACAATGAAGGAATCATAATGAGCGAGAAATGACAAAAAATATCTTGTGTGTGGAACAGTCGGAACAGATCGAGTGCCAGTTGATGGAGTGAAATTTCTGTTCGCCATCTGCGAAAAAATATAGACTGGCCATGTGCGCTGAACGAAATCGATTACTAACGGGTATTGTTCAAGGTTGTCCGAACCTTTCAAGAAATTAGGGACGCGCATATTATTCCCAAAATTGAGGATATACAGCGGTTTATGGCTTGATGAATGGGTTTTGAATAACAAACAGGCTGGATTCAACATCGGAGAAAAGGAAAATATTATAACATTCCATTTTAATGTATAATATAGGAAAAACGAACTGGAGAATAGACATCCTATGAATAAAAAAATCTGGGCCTCGCTTTTAGTAATAGCTGTTATTGGAATGATTCCTGTTACAGCAATATCGACGACTACGGTTGCCGAATCGCATGAAATTTCGGGTGAAGATCTTCCTGAAAGCTTACGATATGATTCTAATCATCCAGATATAATTTATGTGAAGGATTGTGGGGTCTTCGAGAAAGTTGATTCGAGTTTAGTAGATTACGGCGAAGAAGAAGTTGTGTTCGATGATATACAAAAGGTAACAGATAAAACGAATGTAATTGTTGCTTATGATGCAACTTACATCAAAAAAGGTGAATGGGAATAGCTAATTCATTAGATTTACAATCTGGAAGCGGAAAGGCATCATATGCCATTGATAGACATGACAACAACAAAGGACCTTTTAAGAATCGGAAGGATTATATCCTGTTTGATCAGGTGCTGACGTTTGAGGTAAGTGAATACTAAATAGAATGTGAAGTTCCTTCAGCTTAGTTGAAGGGGCTTCTTTTTGCTTCACTGTGATGAATGAGCCAATGCAACTGCTCGAAAGGCTTGTTTCATCTTATTTTAGTGTAACGTTTACAAAAAAACAGGATAACGAGCACAAAATGCAAAAGCGGATGTCCTTGACTGAACGATTGTGACATACCATTAGAGTGAAGGCTGATCTGTAACGCAGGGATTGAAGTCTTCAAGCATAGCCATGAATGGCGGATGGGAGAGCTGTAATGACAAAACGGGTAATTCTGTTGGAAGAAGGTACGGCAGAGATGAAAGGGCTAATGGGCAGTAAAGGGGCTGATCTTGCAGAACTTATCCATGCAGGGTGGTCTGTCCCGGCCGGATTTGTGGTCACAACGGAATGCTGTCGCGAGTTCTGTACCCGTCTTGGACATCTTTCCGGTGAAGGAGAGGAAGAGATTATTAACGCGATCCGGCATCTGGAACAGCAAACCGGGAAGTTCTTCGGACATTCGGAGAATCCGCTACTACTCGCGGTACGTAGGGATCAGGATCGAGCCTCAGCAACTGCGACACGATCACTGATCAATGTTGGTCTGAATGATATTACTGTGGAAGGACTCGCGCGTCAAACCGGTGATCGGTTGTATGCACTCCAATGTTATCTAGATTACTTAGAGGAATATGGACAGCTGGTATATGCAATTCCGTCTGAATTTTTCACAGAAATATCGAGTCACGTCAAGGGTCGGGATGAAACGGAACTTGAATTAACCATTACCGAATTTAAATATTTAATTGAAGAGGAGGGGCGTAACCCTTTTCCTCAAGATGTTCAACTTCAATTCAAAGAAGCAGTACGTGCGGTATATCATTCACAGCGTATTAAAGCATCCAGATCTCAGGACGAGATCATGCGTAAATCATATTACATCTCTTCGGAGCAAAGCGCTCCTGTTCTTATACAGACGATGATGCATGGAAAATGTGGAGAATCAAGCGGGACCGGAACAATATATACGTGTAACCCACTTACAGGAGAAAAGGGAATTACAGGACAATACGTCCCAACCGGGAACGCGAGCCAAACAGATCACGGCCTGGAGCGTTTACGGAATGACGAACCTGAGCTGTACACAAGTTTGCTGGAGATAGGTAGCCAGCTGGAGACTCGTAATGGAGAAGTGCAGGAAATCACCTTCGTGATTGAATCCGGCGACTTGTATGTTGTGCAGACCCAGCCCGCACGATTATCCTCAACAGCCACACTGAGGAGTACTGTGGATTTTGTCCATGAAGGACTCCTCACCAAGGAGGATGCACTTCTTCGCATCGAACCTGCGCATATCACGGAAGTGTTGAAGCAACACTACACAGATTCTAACAGCGAAGCGAGCAATGGACATCTGCCCATACAGATCCAGCCAGTAACTAATGATGAATGTCCAGCTTATAACAACTCAGATTCACTTTTATCAGCAGATCTGCAACTACTGTTCAAGTGGGCTGATGAAGTGAAAGAGCTGAAGGTACTGGCCAATGTAGATCATCCACAGGATGCCATGACAGCACGGCTACAAGGGGCCGAGGGAATAGGTCTATGCCGGACGGAGAACATGCTGTTATCACCTGCGCGGTTACCATTTGTACAAAAAATGATTCTGGCTGACAGCGAATCCGAGCGCAGGCGTGGTTTGGAGCGTCTGTTGCCGATGCAACAGTCTGATTTTGAACAAATATTCGAAGCGATGGATGGATACCCGGTAACGATACGTTTGCTCGATTCGCCGTTGCATGAACTGTTACCGGATCTGGGAGTGTTGGAGAAACGACGTGAGTGGTTACAAGCAGAGGAGTGGCAGGAGCAAAAAGACCATCAGGTTGAACTGGAGGAACTGGAGCGTGTCATTCGCAGAGTCTCTGAATTGCATGAACATAATCCGACATTGGGGCAACAGGCTTGTCGGCTGAGTACGGTATTCCCGGAAATCGTTGATATGCAGCTGGAAGCGATATTCCGCGCAGCGGTGAAAGGCATCCGGGAAGGCTGGTGGGTACGTCCCGAGATTATGATCCCGCAGATCGGTCATGTGCATGAACTTCAGGTGATGAGAGACCTGGTGGATCATGTGGCTGACCAAGTGCTGGGTGAAGAAAAGCGGCATTGTCTCTATAGAGTAGGGGCGATGATCGAAGCTCCGAGAGCGGCGCTGACGGCGACTCATATTGCACGCCAGGCTGACTTTTTCTCGTTTGGCACGGATGAGCTGACAGAGATGACATTTGGATATAGCCGTCATGAAGCTGAGAAGCGGCTCCTTCTCCTTCAACGTGATACGGACTCTCGTACGGTAACGAATAATCCATTTCATGTGTTGGACATTGAGGGAGTCGGACAACTGATTGAGATGGCGGTAGTCCAAGGTCGAATTCGAAAACCTCATCTGAAGACAGGGATCTGTGGGGAAAATGTTGTGGACCTGGAGTCGATTACGTTCTGCCACCGCATTGGACTGGATTACGTAAGCTGTTTGCCTGAACAGATCCCTTATGCACGAATTGCTGCTGCACAAGCAGCCATTAAGGCACAGAGAGAGGGAGCAGACACGCAGAACACGGATATTTCTACAATTGCGTAACGCTCACCCTGTCCTACACGGAACTTCCATGGAATAGCAACCAGAAAACTGTTATACTGAAATATGCGTTTTGTAAAATGAACGTAAAATTTCAGGGTAAGGGTTGAAAGCGACCATGTATAATTCCAAAAATGAACGAACTTCATCACGGACCTTATTCGCCGTGTTATTCATTCTTATGCTGCTGAAGCTGTCACTGCTGCGGTATTTCTTTTTCCAGGGTCTGTCCGGCATCGGTCTGTTAACTGACGCATTAGGCGCACTAACCGTGGTATGCCTGCTGGATCTGATCGTGCCCAAAGGCTGGAAGCGAGCAGTATACGGAGGATTCAATATTCTGTTTTCTCTGGTGTTGTTCGCGGCTACGCTGTATAACGTTCATTTCAGTTCGGTACCCACATATACCGCGCTAAGTGAGTTGGGGCAAGTTGCCCAAGTACGGGGAAGTATCGGACCACTGGTACGACCGGAGCACTTTCTGTTTTTTGCAGACATCGTACTGGCATTGCCAATATGGTTGATTATGCGCAAACGTGCTGGCGGGCGTAACCGCAGCAGTTACCGCGATAGCGGTTTGACTTTTGGCAGAATTCGTAGACGTTACTGGGGCAAGCTCGGCGTTGCGCTTACGGCTGCATTCTGCATCGTGCTGTCTGGCAGTTTTATTGTCAAAGGTGAAACGATTGATAACGAGTTGGTGCGAGCCGAGAATCTCGGTTTCCTGAACTACCAGGTATCGTCTGCCATTCTGACGAGCAAAGAAAATGAGGCCATTGCCAATGGCAACATTAACGAAACCATTGCCAAGATCAATGAGCTGGTTAGCCAGTATCCGTATCAGGATAAACCAAGTGACGGTACAGCCGTGAAAGCCAAATATTTTGGTCAGGCCAAAGGTAGTAACCTGATTGTACTGCAACTGGAGTCCTTTCAGAATTTCCCGATTAATGCTTCATTGGATGGTCAGGAGTTAACACCGGTACTGAATGATCTGGCCAAAGAAAGCTATTATTTCTCTCATTTTTTCCAACAGATCGGACAGGGAAACACATCAGACGCGGAGTTCATGTCGAACACGTCTATCTATCCAACCGGAGTTGTTCCCATGTCAGCAGGGTATAGTGACCGTGAACTGCCGAGTCTTCCCAAGTTATTAGGTAAAGAAGGATATGAGTCCGAGACGTATCACGTTAATGACGTCACCTTCTGGAACCGGAACAAAATGTATCCGGCACTCGGATTCACTCGTTACTTCGACAAGCCCAGCTTCGAGAACGACAGATTCAATGACTTTGGACCATCGGATGAAGAGCTGTACCGTGTAGGTGTGGAAAAAATGACTGCGCATCAGGCTGCGAATCAGCCGTTCTATGCTCAGTTCATAACGGCATCGAGCCACTCGCCGTTTACGGTTCCCGCTGATCGTGCACGGATCACGATTCCTGCGACCATCACGAACAAGCTGCTTCACGATTATCTGCAAGCGATCAACTATACGGATTATGCCATCGGTCAACTCATTAATGAGTTGAAGGCGAACGGATTATGGGATAATACTACTTTAGTTCTCTACGGAGACCACTTTGGTCTGCCTGCTGACGAAGAGATTACACAGCAGATTCAGGCCAATCTGGGCGTCCCTTATGACGGTAAAGTAAGTCGATTCAACATCCCGTTCATGATCCACACGCCGAAACAGACCAAAGGACAATTGATCGAGCAGCCTGGCGGTCAGCTGGATATGCTGCCAACGATCATGAATCTGATGGGAGTTTCGCTCCAGGATGAGAAATTCACTGCCTTCGGACATGATCTGCTCAACATGGACCACAATGCCTTTGGTATCCGGTATTACTTGCCGACGGGTTCATTTGTCAACAATGACATCATGTTTATTCCGGGTGCAGGCTTTGACGATGGAACAGCCTATTCGCTGAAGACATACGAGACGGTAACGGATTTGGAACCCTATCGTGCAGATTATGAACATGTGCTCAGCCTGATGAAACTGTCTGACGAGTATGTGAAGTTGTTACCGAAACGTGCACCATAAATTAATTTTCTACAATAGGTCAGATCAAAAACGTCACCAGTTCAGAAGCTGGTGGCGTTTTTTTGCATGTTTCTTGCACAAGTGTGGTAATAAAGAGGATAACTAAAGTTTGAAACTGTAATAATTAATGTTACAATGGAATGAGCAAGAATGAAGTGAGCAAAAGCGCGTAATATTCGCAGATCTCATATTCACAGAACTTATGAACCTAACAGACGAGAGGATTGAATATATATGAAACTGAGTGTACTCGAACATGGACATATCAATGAAGGACGAAGTGTACAGGATACGTTGCAGGAAACGGTGAAACTCGCACAACATGCGGATCAATTGGGGTACTCCCGGTTCTGGATGTCGGAGCATCACGGTAGTGGTGCGCTGTCATTCTCCAGTCCTGAAGTTATGATTGCACATGTGGCTGCACATACGGATCGAATTCGCGTAGGTTCCGGTGGCGTTATGCTACCTCATTATAGTGCCTATAAGGTTGCAGAGAATTTCCGACTGCTGGAAGCTTTGCATCCCGGCCGGATTGACCTGGGGATTGGAAGAGCACCAGGTGGCATGCCAATTGCCAGCAGAGCTCTGAATGAGGGGAAATCATCGAATGTACAATTCTTTCCGCAACAGATCGCGGATCTGGGCGGATACTTCCACGAGCAGTTGCCTGAGGATCATCGGTTCGCATCTCTGGTAGCCGGACCATCGGTTCCAACGGTTCCTGAAGTATGGCTGCTGGGTTCCAGCTCCGAAGGTGCGAGAATTGCTGCAGCGCAAGGGACATCGTATGCGTTTGCCCAATTCTTCGGAACACCAGGCGGCGAAGACGCGATGAAACATTACCGCAGACATTTCAAGCCGTCCATCCTGAATGACAAACCACATTCAATGATTGCTGTCTCGGCATTCTGCGCGGAGACAGAGGAAGAAGCAGCTGAACTTGCACGCAGCAATGAACTTTTCTTCTTACGCCTTGGACGAGGTCTTGAACAAAGTTCATTCCCATCTCTGGAGACGGTGAACAACTATCCATACACAGCGATGGAGATGGAACAGATTCGTCAACGTCGTTCTTTTTCCATCGTGGGAACACCGGATCAGGTGAAAGATAAAATTACTGCAATGGCTGAACGCCATGAAGCAGATGAAGTCATTATTGCATCAGCGGTCCATTCGTTTGAAGCACGTCTGCGCTCATTCGGCTTGATTGCAGAAGCCTTTGGACTCAAGCAGGACTAATGGTAAGTAAGCGGGAATAACTACTCTAAACAGACTGGAATCTTGCTCATACAAGGTTCCAGTTATACTCTTGCGTGATCAGGGAGAGGAGAGATTCACATGCGCAGATGTGTCATTAGTGATATTCATGGCTGTTACGATGAATTTAATGCACTGCTTAAGCTTGCAGATTATAATCCGCAGCAGGATGAATTGATTTTACTCGGTGATTATGTGGATCGCGGTCCAAGCAGCAAACAGGTCATCGAACAGATTATGCAGCTTCAGCAACAGCACGATATTATGGTGATTAAAGGCAATCACGATGCCATGATGGTCAAGGCGTTAACCCAGGATGTTGAGCAATATGACCAACACTGGATCCGTAATGGTGGATTACAGACGATGGCAAGTTATCTGGATCTGGAACTTACTTATGATGAGCAACAGATAGATTGGGAAGCTTATGCTGAAGCCAAAAAGTGGATACGTACACACTATGAACACCATCTTCGTTTTCTGGAACAGCTTCCGCTGGTGTATGAAATTCCGGGTTATATTTTTGTACATGCAGGGATCAACCCGGATATCGAGGATTGGAGAAGCCAGTCCGAGCGGGACTTCATCTGGATTCGTGAATCATTCTATTCCAGACCAACAACGATTAGAGAGACGGTCGTTTTTGGACACACCCCCGTGAAGCATTTGCATGATGAGACAGGCATTTGGTTTGACCCGAGCGGAGATAAAATTGGCATTGATGGTGGTTGTGCCTACGGAGCACAATTGAACCTGCTGGAGATTAGCGAAGACGGCAGTCTACAGACCTTTTTTGTACGGCAAGGGCAGAGCGCGGAAGAGCCTGAGAATTAATGTTTTCGTTGCGTATCAGAGTTTCGTATGCTAATTTATAAGGTTGTACGATGGAGTAAATAGGATACATACCATATCGACTTGAGGGAATGAACCAAGTTTGGCTATTTTCCAAAATGACTTGCCTGAGAATGATTTGCAATTAATTCGCTGTAAAGGGATTGGAATTTAGCCTTATTAGCGCTATAATCAGTAGGGTATGATTGAAATATGACATTTATTTTCTATATAAGTTCAACTAAACTTTTTACACGAGAACGGAGAGGACAGAAAAAAGCTGGAGAAGCGGAGCGTTCGCCTTTATCACCGGATTTTCCCTTTAAAAGGGAATCAAAAAATCTGGGGATAACAGCGATTGGAAGGTTATTCTGTCATCGGAGTGGCAAGTGTAAACATTCTTTGGTTGAACTTATATAAATCAGAATTGACGGAGGGCTATGAATATGGAAAAAGCGTTAATCTTCGGTCACAAAAATCCCGACACGGATACGATCTGTTCGGCAATCGCCTATGCGGATCTCAAAACAAAATTGGGTCAGGACGTTGAAGCTGTTCGTCTCGGCGAAGTCAATGGTGAAACCCAGTTTGCACTGGATCAATTCAAAATTGCAGCACCGCGTCTGATTAAAACCGCTGCAAATGAAGTAAACAAAGTTATTCTGGTTGACCACAACGAGCGTCAGCAAAGTGTAAGCGATATTGAGGAAGTGACTGTTGTTGAAGTTATCGACCATCACCGTATTGCTAACTTTGAGACAAGCGGACCACTGTATTTCCGTGCAGAGCCTGTAGGTTGTACAGCAACCATTTTGAATAAAATGTACAAAGAAAATGGCATCGAAGTGAGTGCACCGATTGCTGGCCTGATGTTGTCTGCCATTATCTCCGATTCCCTGTTGTTCAAATCCCCGACTTGCACAGAGCAGGACGTAGCCGCTGCGCGTGAACTGGCTGCCATTGCTGGTGTAGATGCAGACAGCTATGGTCTGGACATGTTGAAAGCCGGTGCGGATCTGAGCCAAAAAACAATTGCTGAACTGATTTCCCTGGATGCCAAAGAATTCGTAATGGGTCAATCCAAAGTGGAAATTGCACAGGTTAATGCTGTTGACGTGAATGATGTTCTCGTGAAGCAACCTGAGCTTGAAGCAGCTATTGATGCGATCATTTCCAGCAAAGGTCTCGACCTGTTTGTATTTGTCGTAACAGACATTCTGAACAACGATTCCGTAGCTTTGGCATATGGTACATCCACTAAAGCAGTGGAGAAAGCCTACAATGTGACGCTGTCTGATAGCAGAGCTATCTTGAAAGGCGTAGTATCACGCAAATCACAAATTGTACCGGTTCTGACTGAAGCATTCAACACGCTGTAAATCAAACCGATTGGCATATTCATACGCTGATATGTATTACAAATAAGTAGCAACACCATCCTAGCCTGCTCTGATCCGTAAATGGTCAGGACAGGCTTTTGATGTAGAGGAGGTAGAATCATGATCAAAAATGAAAAGATCAAAGCAACCGAAGTGCAACTGACCGGCCTGAATGGTGAAGATCTGGGTGTGATGTCCACGCAGGAAGCACTTCTACTTGCAAAGCAGCATAAAGTAGATCTGGTGTGCTTGTCCTTGATGACAAGTCCACCGCCATGCAAGCTGATTGGAGCTGGAGCGGCCAAAGCAGAAGCGCAGCAGGCGAAGAAAAAAGCGAGTAAATCTCCCGATAAACGTAAAGTCAAGGAAATTCGCTTGAACCTTGCGATGGAAGATCATGACCGGGAGACGAAGCAGTCTCAGGCGGAGCGCATTCTGAAGAAGGGTGATTCGGTAAAACTCGTCATCCAGGTGCATGGAGCCAAAGAAGGAGTTGCAGGCAAGGAGTGGGCTGAGCAACTGAGCAAATCGCTGGCTGAATTCGGTAGCAAAACGACAGGTGTTCAGGTAAGTGGTAAACAGGTTGTTGTGCAACTGGACCCGAATGCGTAAACTGCCAGAGCGATCCTCGATGTAGCACAAAGGTAAAGCGAATGTCGATATAGTAATGATTTTTTTTTGGATGTAAAAAAGCCCAATGAGGTGGCAGGTTAACTGCTACTGTATTGGGCTTGTTTGTCATCACTTGGATTGAGGTATTGTTCGCAATTTAATGCAAAATCCGTTTCCGTTTCAGTAGTTCAGCTGCGTAAATAACGGCTGCCACCAAGTCGTACATATAACTGTCCGGGTAATACGGGCGTAGAACCAGCGGCAATATTATTCTGGCTGTTTTTGGCGAATCGGGATAAATAAAAGAAGTCCGGATAGATCACCATATCCATTAAGTAGGCGGAGACTCGGCTACCTGGAACGCGGAACTGATTCAGGGTACGTATAATCTCTTCGCCACTTGCAATACCAATGCCATGACCATAATACAAGTTCTCGCGCAGCATGAAAGTATTCTCTCCCTGCCACTCGGGGGTTTCCGGAGAAACATCCGGATTTTTGAAATACAGCACATCTCCCGGCAGGGCGGTCTCACTACCGTTTTTTTCGGTCAATCGCAGGTCACTGTCATAATGCCAGTCAAAGAGTAACAGATTGCGAAACAGGGAATTAAAGGCGTCTTCGCGAATGCTTCCCAGCACGCCACCGTACAGCACAATAACGGTAGCTGTTGCACATTCAAAAGCATATAAGTGTCCATTCCTCCAGATATCCCGGATGCCATCGGCGGGGGTCACGTTTGATCTTAGCTCAAACCCACCTTCCGCATTACGATTCCAGTAGGCAGGATTACATCTGGATTTTTCAAAGGATGCAAAACTCACACCGCTTCGATCCAGTCCTTCCGCGGCCTCCACGAGAGAGCCCCTCAAGTCCCATTCAAATCGAAGATGATCCATGGATTGGTACACATACCTCGTTGGACGATTCTGGAGTTGCTGTAACCAATACCATTCAAAATCAGACCATTCCGAGCGGTTCAGCTGGACGGGTTGATTAGCAACAATGATCATGATCCATAACCTCCGTTCCTATTCGAATATTCAACATTGTATAATCGGGAGAGCACGGGTATTGTGTAGTATATGTCGATTCATGCAGGGATTTTGCCCGATCTCGTTTATCAATCATGGCATTTGGGGTAGTACTCTATAGATGAAGTTATGTTCAGGTCTATCTATTCATACGGAATACATTCAGATTCTCATAAAGGAGGACATGTAATGTCGAAATCCATTACAGAGAGCCGATCTCTGTTCGAACAATTGTATACGCACGCACCAATCGGCATTGCTGTCGCATCGCATGTAAATGGACGGTGGTTGCAGCTTAATCCTGCATTTTGCGAGATGCTTGCATACAGTGAAGATGAACTGATCGATACTTCGGTCATACATATGATCTACGAAGAAGATCTGCATATGGAGGAATTCCGCAGCAAGTTCTGGGAAATGACTCATGAAACAAGTCCGATGTACGAGACGGAGGTTCGTCTGAAACGAAAGGACGGTTCGTTATTATGGGCAACCATTAGAGCTTGCATTGTTAGGGATGAAACAAATGGTGAGCCATTGTATCTGTTGGTACAGGCTGCTGACATTACGAAACAAAAAGATGCAGAGGAAATCCTCATTGTGCAACGTAAGCAATTGGAAGAGAGCAGTCGCATCTCTCGCCTGCTGGCGGAGTCTTCACTAGACCTGATTGCAATACATGATGCCGATTCAAGTCGTACATTTAAATATGTATCGAATGCATGTAAAACCATGTTGGGCTATGAGTTGGAAGAAGTTATAGGTAAGCCGGGAACATTTGTTATCTATCCGGAGGATGTGCCTTTGGTTGAAGCGTACGTAGAAGAGCAGAGAAAGGGTCTGGCTCCCAAACGGCTCAATTATCGTCTGTTACATAAGGATGGATCTACGGTATGGGCAGATACGATTACGCACTATGTATATGACGATTCAGGTGAATTAATGGAGATGGTCGCCGTAACCCGCGATATCACAGCCAGCCAGCAACAACAGTTAAGCATGCAGGAGTACAGATCGTTATTTGACTGTAATCCCCTAGGTGTGGCTTCTCTTGATCTGGAAGGCAATCTGCTGAAAGCCAATATGGGTCAGGAACAGTTGACAGGACACACCAAGGAGGAGCTGCTGAGTCGGCCTTTTGATCACCTCATTGATCCTGTGGATCTGGAGAAGACTCGATATCATTTTGAGGAAACGGTGAAAGGCAATGCACAGAGCTACGAGATAGGTTTAATTCACAAAAATGGGCAGCGGATTGAAACAAATGTGATTAATGTTCCTATTATACTTGAGGACAAAGTTGTTGGGATCTACGGGATTACGAGTGACATTACTGAGTCCAAACGTTACGTCGAGGAAATCGAGAATCTTAGTTATGAACGGGCATTGATTTTGAATGGCATGTCTGAAGGTGTTATTGGACTGGACCTGGAAGGGAATCTGAACTTTGCCAATCCGGCCGCTGCGGAGATCATGAACTTCTGTCCAAGTGAATTGAATGGCAGACCATTAGAGCAGATGATGATCCAAATGCAGAGCGAAGGCATCCCCTACCCATCCAAGGATACACCAATTCTACAGGCTGTTCGTGAGGGACGAGGTCTGCCACGTACCGAATCCGTATTCTGGAGACAGGATGGGTCCAGTTTCCTGGCGGAGTTCCAATTGAAGCCGATTATGGATCAGGGTAGAACCCGCGGAGCAGTGTTGGTTTTCCGTGATATGACATCTGTTAAGGACATCATACGTGCCAAGGAAGCAGCAGAGCATGCAGACCGGGCCAAGTCCGAGTTTCTCGCCATCATGAGTCATGAGCTTCGTACGCCATTAAACGGCATCATGGGCATGGCCCATCTGTTAATGGAAACCGAACTGGATGATGAACAGAAAGGTTTTGCGGAAATCATGATTGATAGCGGTGAATCCCTTTTGTACATTTTGAACGAAATTTTGGATTTCAGCAAAATCGAAGCAGGCAAAATGGATCTTGAGCGCGCACCTGTTGATATTAAGGCGATGCTGGGTGGGGTGATTGAGCTGTTTGCACTGAAGGCCTCGGAGAAAAATATTGAACTCTATTGTGAAGTGTCGGACCATATTCCTGAACGCATTCGAGGGGATGAGACACGAATCCGGCAGATTTTGATTAATCTGGTGGGTAATGCCGTTAAATTCACAGAGCAGGGCCGTATTATGGTGAGCGTAGGTGCTGATTTCTCAGATGAGCATGGTCAGGATAACCTGATGTTGACCTTTAAGGTAAGAGATACGGGCATTGGCATTCCAATAGAAAAGCAGCATCAGTTGTTCCAATCCTTCTCACAGCTTGATCCGGCCATCAATCGTAAGTTTGGCGGGACAGGTCTGGGGCTTGCGATCAGCAAAAAACTGGTGGAGTTAATGGGCGGAGCGATTGGCGTACAGAGTGAGATCGGTGAGGGGGCAGAATTCCAGTTCACCCTCGTAGTGGAGCGGTGGTTGGAGGAAAGTAATGACCCGATTGAAGTCACCACGAATGATGAACTGCAATTGGATCGAGCGAGTCTTGCCCATGACATCAAAATTTTGATTGCTGAGGATCAAGCGGTCAACAGTCATCTGTTGGAGGAGATGTTGCGCAAGTTTGGCGGAGTATGTGATATCGTTGAGAATGGTGAACAGGCCGTCGACTTATTGAACAAGGTTCAATATGACCTGGTGTTTATGGATATTCAAATGCCAGTTATGGATGGGATTGAAGCGACCTGCCACATCAGACAGAGCCACCCAGACATACCGGTTATTGCAGCGATTACAGCTTTTGCAGGCGCCGGTGACCGTGAGGAGTGTCTGAAATGCGGGATGCAGGACTTTATCAGCAAACCGTTTCATTCCACGGAGATTAGCCGCGTATTGAATACATGGGTTCCATATATTCGCTCTCAAAGGGTGACGTAACGGAAAAATAACCTGCACCTTGAAATTCAAGGTACAGGTTATTCTGTCATTTACGACCAGCCTCCGATTAAACCGGAGAGAGTCACGCATTCGTCATCTTCCAAATCTGCAATCAGAGTGAGTTCTTCGTTGTCTTGTGGATCAACGGAGAATAATTCACGGCGTCCGTCCTCATGCACAATAATGACTAACTGATGGCCGCCCTTTGTATCAAACTGGTACTTAACTCCGATACCAGGTAGTGGGCATTCGCGGATATTCATGAAACCTGTCACCTCTTTAGCTTTGCTTAATAAAAAATTAACCGTTCACACAGTACGGATGTATTCTACTATCCATAACACCGTTTGGCAAGTCACAAATAAAATTGGTGTGAAGAATTAATTTTTTCCGCGATGTGATCTTGCATTATGGCGCTGTCTGGCCCGTCTGCGACGAACAAAAAACCAAATGAGCAGAGCAGCGATAAATAATAGGCCAATGACTGCGATTATGATGATATTGCGGATATTGGGAACCTGTACAGTCAGATCCAGTTTATTCATCTGGAGGGGTGAAACGTGCCAAATGAGCGTTTTTCCGCCATCCTCTACTTGATCGGCATTGGAATCGGCTGCCTTGATGGGCAAAGACAACTTGAAGTCAAAGTTAACATCTTTTAACAAGAGGTTTTTAAGAAAGCTAGGCACCTTGTTAATTTGATTTTTGATCTCACCATCGGGCATGGACTCCATGAGATCGGCTTCTGCTGTAATGTGCATCTTGGAAGTGAAGAAGCCGGGGGAAGTTGTTTGTTCAACCTTGATCCCTTGTGGTAACTTGGACGTATCAAAGCTGGTTTTATTGCTTTTTTCATAATGGGTGGTCGCTGTGAGCTGCTTCTGATCTCCCTGTTCCGAAACCTCTGCCTGGAAGTTATTTCGATTCAATGCATCTGCGATCAGAGGCATGAGATTGTCTTGTCCAATTTTTCCAAGAGCGGAGTTCTTTACGTTGAGATTGAGATCCAGATCCGTTGATCCATCCATATTTACCGTTAGATGGGCTTCTCCATCAGCACAGGCGGTCAAAACAGATAACATAAGGGCTAATAAAACAGTAAGAAATAGCTGACGTAAGGGAATGCGAGTTGACATGTCTTTCAACCTTTCTGCGTAAAAATCCAAATTCCATTTCATAGAAGTATAGTATACACCGTAAGTATGGCGGATGAAACTTTGCACCGTGCAGCGAGGTACGTATGATTTAATGTGATCGGGGAAATAATCCATTTATTAAAATTAAAGATTTCGTATTTTTGTCAATGTTCGGTCAATTCAAACGGCGCTTCACCGTGTACACTAGTAGTAGTGTGATGAATATACGGAAGCAGGGAGGTTACATTCATGACATATATCATTATTATGGCCGTTATTATGGTCGTGGGCATGGTCGGAATGGGCTGGTTCTATCAGATTATGGATAAAGACCAAAGCTAGTATTGTTTAAATGTGAAAAGAAGAGAGACAACCTATAAGCTGGCTTCGCTAACGCGAGGCGGGCTTATTTGTGTGGGGAAAAATTTTGAGGCACTGACCTTACATAAGTAAGTAATATTTGTAACCATTCATGTTGCACAATTTGACCGATGGACAAATATTTTTCGTAATTATGGGATTTTTTAGCTGCTCTTTTGTATAATAGGGGGTAGTTTAACTCGGGATACTCCCGAAATTCAGCCAAACAGGAAAGGGTGTACATAAATGAAATTTAGTGAGTATACGTATACACGTCCGAATCTGGAACACATCAAGACATCTTTCCGCGAGCTGTTGAGCGGTTTTGAAGCTGCGGCAACGGTTGAAGAACAGAGTGGGTTCATGGATCAGATTAACGCGCTGCGCAGTGATTTTGAGACACAAGCCCAATTGGTCTACATCCGTCATTCCATTGATACCAATGATGAGTTTTACAAGGCGGAGAACGAATTTCTGGATGAGAATGCACCAATTGTGCAGGAATACATTACGGATTTTTACCGTGCATTGGTTAACTCCAAATTCCGCAACGAGTTGGAACAAAAATGGGGTTCACAGCTGTTCCAACTGGCGGATCTTTCACTGAAAACATTCAGCCCGGAAATTATTGAAGAACTTCAGAAGGAGAACAAACTTTCCACAGAATACAATCAATTGATCGCATCGGCCAAAATTCCGTTCGAAGGTGAAGAGCGCACGTTGCCACAGCTTCATCCATTTGAACTGTCCACGGATCGCTCCATGCGGGAGCGTGCTTCGGAAGCCAGATACACGTTCATGGCTGAACATGAAGCTGAATTCGATCGCATTTACGATGAACTGGTTAAAGTACGTACACAGATCGCGAAGAAACTGGGTTATCCAAGCTATGTCGAACTCGGCTATGATCGCATGAACCGCACGGATTACAACGCCGAGATGGTTGCCAACTTCCGGGCGCAAGTTCGTGATTACATTGTACCTGTGGCGACCAAGCTCAGAGAGCGTCAGCGTAATCGGATCGATGTGGATACGTTGTATTATTACGATCAGGGCTTCAGCTTCAAAACGGGTAACCCGACACCTAAGGGTGACGCGGACTGGATTATCGATAATGGTAAAAAAATGTACGCTGAATTATCACCAGAGACGGATGCATTTTTCCAGATGATGACCGAAAACGAGCTTATGGATCTGGTAAGCAAAAAAGGTAAACAGGGCGGCGGATATTGTACGTTCCTGAACGATTACAAAGTGCCGTTTATCTTCTCCAACTTCAACGGTACCTCCGGTGATATTGATGTATTGACACATGAAGCAGGTCATGCTTTCCAGGTGTATGAGAGCCGTGATTTTGCAGTGCCTGAATACAACTGGCCGACATATGAATCGGCTGAGATTCATTCCATGAGTATGGAGTTCTTCACATGGCCGTGGATGCAGTTGTTCTTCAAGGAAGATACGGACAAGTACAAGTTTGATCACCTGTCTTCCGGTCTGTTGTTCATTCCGTATGGTGTAGCTGTGGATGAATTCCAGCATTTTGTGTATGCGAACCCGGATGCAACTCCAACGGAGCGCAAGCAGGCTTGGCGCAACATTGAGAAGACCTATCTGCCACACATCAATTACAAAGATAATGCGTATTTGGAGCAAGGTGGTTTCTGGCATAAACAGGGTCACATTTTCTCATCGCCATTCTATTACATTGACTATACGTTAGCACAAATCTGTGCATTCCAGTTCTGGAAACGCAGCAATGAGGACATGAAGTCCGCATGGGCCGACTATCTGACATTGTGCAAAGCGGGAGGAAGCCTGTCCTTCACTGGATTGGTTGAACTGGCTGGATTGAACTCTCCATTCGAGGATGGCTGTGTATCCTCCGTAATTGGTGAGATTGAGGCATGGCTTGACGGCGTGAACGATAAGGCGCTGTAAGCCTTCGTCAGGATGCTTTTAGTGTAAGTACCTTCGGTAAGGTATAGGTAGTGGAAAAAGCTTTAAGATAGATAAGTAAGACGGCTTGGAGACCTTCGGGTGTCTGGGTCGTCTTTTTCATTACGTGGAAAAATCAACCTCAAGTGTAACATTTATCGGATTCATTGTGATTTATTTCACTATATCTGAAAACGGATTCAGTTACAATGAAGATAGTAAATCAGGGGTTACAGGAGGCTGGTTCAAATGGCAACACATGCATATTATGTTCCGCCCGTGAACTTGATGGGTAGAGGATGTTTACAGGAAGCAGGTCAGATGATTGAACAGATGGGTATCCGCAAAGCGCTGGTTGTAAGTGATCGTCAATTGATTACTTCAGGTGTTGCTGAACAGGTACTGTCTATACTAAGAAAATCAGGGTTAGACTATGTAGTATATGATGAGGTTCAGCCTAATCCAACATGTCAGAATGTACATGATGGACTTCAAGTATTCCAGGATCATGGCTGTGACGCCATTATATCAATAGGCGGAGGTTCACCGCAGGATGCTGCCAAAGGCATTGGTATTGTAGCTACGAACGGTGGGCATATCCGCGAATATGAAGGATTTCATCAATCAAAACATAAGTCCGTGCCACTTGTGGCGGTTAACACAACGGCTGGCACATCGAGTGAGGTGACAATTAACTACGTGATTACAGATGAGGAACGTAAAGTGAAGATGGTGATGGTGGACCGCAACAGTCTGGTCTCCCTGTCGGTTAATGATCCTGAGCTGATGCTCAGCAAACCTGCAAGTCTCACAGCGGCCACAGGAATGGATGCGTTGACACATGCCGTAGAAGCGATGGTTACACCCGGTGGATTTACAGTGACAAGTGCGACAGCTGCAGCAGCTGTTGAACTGATCTTTGAATACTTGCCAAGAGCTGTGAGAGACGGCAGTGATCTGGAAGCGCGGGAACATATGACGTATGCGTGTTTCCTTGGCGGGATTGCTTTTAATAATGCGGGCTTGGGTTATGTCCATGCGATGGCGCATCAACTGGGTGGCGTATATGATCTGCCGCATGGTGTCTGTAACGCAATGTTACTCCCCTATGTGGAAGAGTTGAACGCCAAGCATGTACCCGGCAAATTCCGTCATATTGCTAAGGCAATTGGTATGGATGTGAAGGGTAGAAGTGATGAGGAGTGTTCCGATTACGTCATTGAGGCCATACGTCAGCTATCGAAGGAAGTCGGCATTCCTGAGAAACTGTCTGAATTGGGTGTAAAAGATCCCGATGTGGAACTGCTTGCCGATAACGCGATGAAAGATGCCTGTGCACCAGGCAATCCCTATCAACCGTCCAAGGATGAGGTGATGGAGCTGTTTCGCAAAATTATATAGACTGTTTCAGGAACGGATACACCAAAATAACAGACAAAATGAGCCGGGATCGAAAGTCGGCTTTTTTGTCATGTGAACTCATTCTTTTTACTTATTTTTCCACTTAATGTTTGCACAAAAACTAAAGGATTTTGCTTCTCTATTATCGAATACAATATGAATAACAGCGGCAAGAGAAAGGGTAATCTTACCCGCAACTTGATGTCGATGTTTTCCAGTAAGATTCCCCAGTCCGTTTCGTGTTTAATGTTAAATAGGAGTAGACTATTTCATTGTTCACGAGCTACACCTTAAGTTCTGCATCTAACATTCACCTCTGTAAGACAGTCAAGCAATTCTACACCAGCATCATCTCTATTTCAGGATTTACAATCCAAGAAGTTCAACTGCAACAAAGATTCACCGGTTACACATCTGTACAGCAAGCTCCTAATCAAGACAACAGTGTCCACACAACAGAATATCGATTATGGGCTCTGAAATGAATCAGAACGAATGCACGTGGAGGAGGCTGTAATGATGGCGAAAAAAGAAGTTGTAGCGATGCTACTTGCCGGAGGGCAAGGTAAGAGGTTAAAAGGATTGACCAAATCACTGGCTAAGCCAGCTGTATATTTTGGGGGCACGTACCGAATCATTGATTTCCCGCTGAGTAACTGCTCTAATTCTGGTATTGATACAGTGGGTGTATTGACCCAATATGAACCACTTGTCTTACATTCCTATATTGGCATTGGCAGTGACTGGGATCTGGATCGGAAAAACGGCGGGGTATATGTACTTCCTCCACATGAACGTGAAGACGGTAGCAACTGGTACCGGGGTACAGCGGATGCGATCTTCCGGAACCTGAACTTTATTGAACAATTCGATCCTGAGCATGTGCTCATTCTGTCAGGGGATCATATCTATAAGATGGACTACGAAAAAATGCTCCAGTATCACAAAGAAAAAGATGCGGATTGCACCATATCGGTCATTGATGTCTCATTGGAAGAAGCCAGCCGGTTCGGAGTGCTGAACACCAACGATGACTATAGCATCTATGAATTTGAAGAAAAACCTCCTGAGCCCAAGAGCACACTGGCTTCCATGGGTATCTATCTCTTCAAGTGGGATGTACTGAAACGTTTCCTGATCCAGGATGAACAACAGGCATCCACCTCCTATGATTTTGGTAAGGATATTATTCCTTTATTGCTTGAAAATGAAAAATCCTTATATGCGTATCCATTTGAAGGTTATTGGAAAGACGTTGGTACCATTCGCAGTCTGTGGGAATCCAATATGGACCTTTTGGACGAAGACACACCGTTTAATCTGAATGATCCGGACTGGCGTATTTTCACACGTAATCCAAACCAACCTGCACAATATATCTCACCTTCGGGAAAGGTGCGGAATTGTATTATTAGTGAAGGTACTGTAGTGCATGGTGAGGTCAATCATTCTGTTCTGTTCTATGGAATTGAAGTTGGCGAGAACAGTGCTGTTATCGATTCGGTCATCATGCCAAGAGTGAAAATCGGGCAAAATGTGCGCATTTACCGAGCTATTATCGCAGAAGGATTGGTTATTCCTGATGGAACACAGATTTCGCCTGCACCGGGAGATGAGAGTGATATATTGCTCGTGGATCAGGAAGAACTGGAACGTCAGCTTCGCCAAGGAATAACCAGCAAGGCCTAATTGAAGTCAAAGGACGGTGCATGCGATGAAACAATTGATCGGAGTTATTAACCTTGACCATGAACTTGAAGAATTGAAGGAATTGACGTATTTCCGCTGCGGAGCCGCGGTGCCTTATGCCGGGCGTTACCGTCTAATCGATTTTGTTCTATCCAATATGATGAATGCCGGAATTGAGAGTATTGGTGTATTTGTACGGCGAAAATATCGCTCGTTGATGGACCATCTTGGTGACGGTAAACCTTGGGATTTGGATCGCAAGCATGGTGGCATGTTTATTTTGCCACCAGACTGGAACGATCCAACAGATACATCACAAGGGGATTTGCAGCATTTCCATAACAATTTGGACTTTTTCCACAGAGGGGCAGGACAATATGTTGTGCATGCGGGCAGTCGCCATGTGACCAAAGCAGACCTCCAGGATGTCTACAGGTATCACATCAGTAAAGGAGCGGACGTTACACTGGTCTGCAAAAAAGTAGATCAGCTGCTGCCTGAGCATGACGCCTGTGTCAAAGTTGAACATGACGGGGACGGTAACGTGGTGGACATTCACCAAAGCGCTAATCACCCGAATATATATACAGAAATTTTCATCATGGAAAAAGAATTGTTCTTGCGTCAGGTGCAACGTTGCATCGATCATGGCGAGAGCCATTTCTTCCGGGATGTGATTCAAAAAAATCCGGATGGATTGAATATCGCTGCGTATGCATATGATGGCTATCACGCAGTCATCAATTCCATTGACAGTTATTATCGCAACAGTATGGATCTGCTGAACACAGGGCAATATGAACAACTTTTCAAGGAAGATCCGATCCAGACCAAAATTAAATACGAAGCGCCTGCCAAATACCTGGATACCGCCGATGTTAAACATTCACTTCTCGCGAATGGCTGCATTGTTGGTGGAGAGGTGGAGGACAGCATTTTGTTCCGTGGGGTACAGGTGGCCAAGGGTGCCAAAATAAAAGGTTCCATCATCATGCAGAAATGTTACATTGGTGAGGGGACGGTACTTGAGAACGTCATTCTCGATAAAGACGTGAAGCTGACCGGAGGACAGACGCTGATCGGCGACCCGTCGAATCCATACATTTTAGCGAAAAGTACTATTATCTAATGCCCCCACGTAACCGATATCTTCTATAAATATATATAAAATAAAAATCCTGTAGGATGGATTTAAGGTTCATACACATTCGACGCATGAATTGCATCTGCGAAAGGTCTCACCAACATGCAAACGTAGTGAAGGGAACGAAATCGATTCTGAAGAAGCGAAGCGCTCGCCTTTATCACTGTATTTTCACATCTAAATAATAAATTCAAGAAAATACAGGGGTAACAGCGATCATAAGAACGATTCGTAACCGTAACGGCCACTTTGCACAATGTTGAGCAACTGAGTGTATGAACCGCCACCATCCTGCAGGATTTCCCCGGGAGGAACCTACTTTTGTTTGACAACAAGGAAACGTTCAAGAGTATATTTACACGGAATCTGGTCAGCAAATTGGGCAAACCGATTGAAGAAGCAACACAGGAAGACGTGTACCATGTACTGGGAAGCATGATTCGTGAATATGCAGGCCAGGATTGGGCAGCGTCGAATCAGGGGTTCAAGCAGCGCCAGGATAAACAGGTCTATTACTTCTCGCTGGAATTCCTGATTGGACGTCTGCTCGGCAACAATCTGTTGAATGTGAATGAATTGGAATTGGTGCGTGACAGTTTAGCTGAGCTGGGCTTCTCCTTGGAAGAGATAGAAGAACAAGAGGCGGATGCAGGACTCGGTAACGGAGGTCTGGGACGACTGGCTGCCTGTTTCCTGGATTCACTCGCATCACTACGATATGCAGGACATGGTTGCGGGATTCGATATAAATACGGGTTGTTTGAGCAAAAAATCATCAATGGTAATCAGGTAGAGTTACCCGATAACTGGCTGGATAAGGGCAATGAATGGGAAGTCCGCCGTCCAGACAAAAAGGTGGAAGTACAGTTCTGGGGCCGAGTAGAAGCTCATGAGCAGGATGGAGAATATCAGTTTGTTACAAAAGATGCCGAATCGGTTGTCGCCATACCCTATGACGTGCCTGTCATCGGTTATGGTCAAACCCATGTGAATACATTGCGTCTATGGAGTGCCGAGCCAAAGCGCGAGACTTCACTCGACACCCCTTCGAACTATTACGGTTATCTGGATTATAGCCGATCGGTTGAATCAATCTCGGAATTCCTGTATCCCGATGATTCCCAGTACGAAGGAAAGTTGCTGCGATTGAAGCAGCAATACTTCATGTGCTCAGCAGGTGTACAGAGCGCCTTGCGTACGTTCAACAAGCTGGAGCTACCGTATGATCGTTTGCCTGATAAAGTGGCCTTCCACATTAATGACACGCATCCAACCTTGGTTATTCCAGAACTGATGCGCATCCTGATTGATGTGAAGGGTTACGGCTGGGATGAAGCATGGGATATCACAACCCGTACTGTATCGTATACCAATCATACAACGCTTAGTGAGGCGCTTGAGAAGTGGCCTGTATCCATGATCAGCAGGCTGCTGCCACGAATCTACATGATCATTGAAGAGATCAACAAACGCTTCTGTGGCATGCTGCTGGACCGGTATCCGGGAGATCAGGATCGCATAGGGCATCTGGCTATTGTTGCAAACGATCAGGTACGGATGGCGCATTTGGCGATTGTAGGCAGTCATAGCGTGAATGGTGTTGCTGCTCTGCACACCGAGATTTTGAAAGAGCGCGAGATGGCTCCGTTCTACGAACTGTATCCAGAGCGTTTCAATAACAAAACCAATGGTATCACCCATCGCCGCTGGTTGATGCATGCCAATCCGAAACTGTCGGATCTCATCACGGATACAATCGGTAACGAATGGATAACAGAGCCGGGCAAGCTGGACCAGTTGGCTGGTTTTGCGGATAATACATCATTCCAGGAGCAGTTCCGTTCAATTAAGCGGGATAACAAAGAGCGGCTTGCTGCGTATATTCTGGATCATACCGGGACAGCAGTGAATCCGGATTCCATCTTTGATGTACAGGTGAAGAGACTACACGGGTACAAACGTCAACTGTTGAACATTCTGCATGTTATGCATCTGTATAACCGGCTTAAGAATGATGCTTCGTTTGATATGGTACCACGTACATTCATCTTTGGTGCCAAGGCAGCGCCGAGTTATTATTTTGCCAAGAAAATTATCAAGTTGATCAACAACGTGGCTGACACGGTGAATCGGGATGCGGCCGTGAATGACCGCTTGAAGGTATTTTTCCTCGAAAATTATTCCGTCTCTCTTGCAGAGAAGATCATTCCCGCTGCGGATGTTAGTGAACAGATCTCAACCGCAGGTAAGGAAGCTTCCGGTACGGGCAACATGAAATTTATGATGAACGGGGCTTTAACGATTGGCACGATGGATGGAGCCAACGTGGAGATGGCGGAGCAGGTTGGGGAAGAAAATATGTTCATCTATGGTCTGCGTGCAGACGAAGTACTTGAGTATTATCGTTCCGGCAGCTATCGTCCGAATGAGATCGTGCAGCACGATGAACGCATTCGCGAGGTCGTGGAGCAACTGGTGCATCCAGGTGCATTCTGTTATCGTGACGGGGAGTTCTGGGATATTTATGACTCCTTACTGGCCCATGGTGACGAATACTTTGTATTGCGTGATTTTGCTGCTTATGCCGACGCGCATGCTGCGATTGACCAGGCGTATCGGGATATTCCGGGCTGGACTCGGAAAGCGATATTAAACACGGCACATTCCGGCATATTCTCCAGTGATCGTACCATTAGTGAGTATGCGACAGATATCTGGGGTATTCATCCCGTGTCCGGGAACTGGAAAGGTTAAGCATAGATTGTTAAACAAACAAGTCCCCTTGTTCACAAGAGTTATCTCTGTTGGTAAATCAACCAGCGTAGAGAGTATCTCCTTGTAGAACAAGGGGATTTTGGCATACAGTGTGTATCATAGTGTCATTCAACTTGAAGATAAGCGAAACTCACGCTTTTTTCATCATACAAGTTCGCACACAAAATCAAAAAAAAGATCTGGATCTCAGTCATACTACATAAGAAATCGTTTGATATTTTGAATTAGATAGGGGAGCCGTCACTATGGATCATTACACACGAATTCAGCTTGCTATTGAGTATTTGGAGCAGCATTTGCAAGATGATTTTAATATCAGAGAGACGTCCGCTGCTGCGAGCTTTTCGGCGTTTCATTTTCAGCGTTTATTTCAGGCGATCACGGGATTCACGGTACTGGAGTACGTGCGCAGACGCAGATTAACGGAAGCTGTAGGGATGCTGCGGGGCACATCGGAAGGCATACTGGACATTGCGATGAGCTTTGGCTATCAATCTCAAGAGGCATTTACCCGTGCATTTTCAGCCTGCTTTGGAATGACACCGGCGAAGCTGCGTAAGCTGGAAGTGGATCAGTTGTCTCTTCTGAAGATGCAACAGAGCATTGATTTTAACGATTATCGAACTCGGCTTGATGGAACTTTCCACATGAACACACCCCGTCTGGTCACACGGGAACCGAACTGGATTGTCGGCTATGAATATAAGACCAACCTGAATGACAATCAGCATTATGCTGAAATACCCGGATTTTATCACGATTTTGGCATGGAACAGAAATTCATGGCGATCCCCGAGAGGACACGCCCTGATATGGCTTATGGTGTGGCCTGTCATTTTGAAGAGGATGGAGCATTTTCTTTTATTGTGGGTGAAGAAAGCAGTGGAGCATCACAGGTACTTGAACCCGGTTTTGCTTCGATTGAAATTCCGGGCGGCTTGTATGCAGAATTCACCGTGGAAGGCTCAGGGCAGGATATTCGGAAAATGATCTATGGCAGCTGGCTGCCGCAGTCGAACTATGAGCGGAGGGAAGGGCCTGACTTTGAAGTGACGGATGTCTGGAAATCGACCCCTGAACAACTGGACATGAAGATCTATATCCCGTTAAAATAGACCTTACCGCTTCGCGGAATTCAAGGTCGGAGGACGGATGGATGAGCGAAAAGTCGTGGCTCCACTCCAAGTGGATGCTGACCATTGTTGCTTGCATGGCAGCGCTCTATATACTGATTATGGGCATTTTACTGTTTGTCAGTGGACGAACACCAAGCATGTATTATCAATATAATTTCGTACCCTTCGAGACGATTCGTCCACTTCTTATGGAGAGGGAGAGGTACAATACAGATACCTGGGTCAAAAACCTGTTTGGCAATATCGTATTGTTCATTCCGCTGGGTATCTGGATCCCATGGTTGTTTCGGAGGTGCCGCACATTTCTGACCTTTACATCGACAGTTGTTTTACTTCTACTGGGTGTTGAGGTCACACAATTGATTACACGTGTAGGTTCGTTTGATGTGGATGATATCATTCTGAACACGATCGGTGCCTGGATAGGTTACACCGGATTTAAGTTAGTCTTATGTTCACAAAAAAGGACTCGGAATTGAACCGCAGATCGCGGTCCATGACCGGGTCTTTTTGCATAAGATACCTTTCAAATGTTTACAAGGGAATCATTTCGGATAAAACATATTAACGGCTTATTTATATCGTGAGCAGAGATTATATATTGAACAATGATGAGAGCGAGGTGGGCGATATCGTTTGGTGGAAAGAGAGCGTGGTATACCAGATTTACCCGAGCAGCTTTAAAGATTCGGACGGAGATGGATATGGCGACTTGCAGGGGATCTATGAGAAGCTCGATTATTTGGAGAATTTGGGCGTAGATGTGATCTGGCTCTGTCCCATTTACGATTCACCAGGACATGATAACGGATATGATATCCGGGATTATTACGGCATTTTACGCAAGTATGGCACGATGGAGGATTTTGATCGATTATTGGCAGAGGCCCACAAGCGTGGTCTCAAGATCATGATGGACCTGGTGCTGAATCATACGTCAGATGAACATGCGTGGTTTGCCGAATCGCGTTCATCAAAGATGAATCCGAAGCGGGATTATTATATTTGGCGTTCAGGCAAAAATGGGCAGGTGCCGAATAATTGGGAGTCCTATTTTGGGGGTTCGGTGTGGAAGCATGATCCCGAGACAAATGAATATTATCTGCATCTGTATTCCGAACAGCAACCGGATCTCAACTGGAACAATGCACAGATGGCAGAAGAGATGTATGAGATGGTGCATTGGTGGCTGGAAAAAGGGGTCGACGGATTCCGTTTCGATGCAGTAGCGCATATCGCCAAGGCAGAGGGTCTGCCAAGTGCCCACAATCCGGATAATCTGCCGGTGGTTCCAGCGTATCAGCTCTTTTCCAACCTGGAACAGGTACACTCCATCCTGAAGAAACTGAATAACATGATCCTGAAACCCTACGGACCCATGACAGTTGGCGAGACTTCAGGACTTGGACCTGAGCAGGCCTTGGCTTATGTGGGGACGGATCGTGATGAGCTTAATATGGTATTCCAGTTTGAGCATATGTTTATCGATGCCAAATCCTCCGGAATTGGTAAATGGAACTATAAGGAATGGAAATTGACCGATCTCAAAGAAATCATGAGCCGTTGGCAAACGGTTTTGCATGGTAGAGGCTGGAACGCCAATTATATGGGCAACCATGATCAGCCACGTCCGGTTTCCCGTTTTGGTGATGACGGTAAATATCGGGTGCGTTCTGCTCAGATGCTGGCGACATGGATGCTTACACTCGAAGGGACCCCCTACATCTATCAAGGAGAAGAGATCGGCATGACCAATGTGGCTTTCCCGAATATCGAACAATACCGGGACATCGAGACCAAAAATTATTACAATCATTACATTGGTCAAGGTAAGTCGAAGCATGAAGTCATGCAGGCGATCTGGCTGAAGAGTCGCGATAATGCCCGCACGCCGATGCAATGGGATGAGACGGAACATGCAGGTTTTACCCAGGGTCAGCCGTGGATTCAGGTGAATGATAATTATCCTGAGATTAATGTGGCTGATGCCGAAAGTGATCCGCAATCCATTTTGCATTATTACCGTAAGTTAATTGCCCTTCGCAAACAACATAAAGTGCTTATCTATGGCGCGTATGAACTGCTGTTGCCGGATGATCCGGATATCTATACCTATACCCGAACACTGGATGATGAGCAGATGCTGGTCATTCTGAATTTCCGTGGGCATGAGCCTGAGATGCACTGGCCGGAAGGTTGGACTTCCGAGCATGCCAAGCTGATCATCAGCAATGTGAGCAGACGTTATTCTACCGATGAAGGTGCCATTCAGCTTCAGCCGTATGAAGCAAGGGTGTACCGTAAGCAACGTTGACACGGAGGCTAGCGTAATTTTGCGTTGGTGAAGAGCTATGATTTATAATAAATAGTGGTTTTCAAAATAATCAAAACATATGTCGGGAGGAATCCAAGTTGTTGAATATTACGTTCCACGGTCACTCCAGTGTACAGCTGGGCACAGAAGAAAAGTCTCTGATCATTGATCCCTTCCTGCGTGGCAACGAGCTTGCCGTCACAAAGCCTGAAGATATTAAGACCGATGTTGTGTTGCTGACACATGCACATATGGATCATATCCTCGATGCTGAGCCTATTGCCAAAGCAAATAACGCCAAAGTTGTGGCTATTGTGGAATTGGCTACATATATGTCTTGGAAGGGTCTGGATACACTCGGCATGAACATGGGCGGAACGGTAGATCTTGATTTTGCTCAAGCTAAAATGATTCAGGCGTTCCACACTTCCGGAATTGTGCTCGAAGAAGAACAACGGATCATGTATGCAGGTTTGCCTGCTGGATATATCATTAATATTGGTGGTAAAACGATTTTGCATGCCGGAGACACAAGTCTCTTCGGGGATATGAAAATGATCGGTGATCGTCATGATATTGATGTAGCTTTCTTGCCGATTGGTGGACACTTCACCATGGGACCTGAGGATGCGCTGCAAGCGGCCGAATGGTTTAATGCCAAACTGACGATTCCGGTCCATTATGATACGTTCCCGGTAATTCGTCAGGATGCGGAACACTTTGTGCAGCAGCTGGCTGCAAAAGGGTTGGAAGGACGTGTGCTGGCCCCGGGAGAATCGATTACCCTGTGATGCACATTTAACCCCTGTTCAATAATAAATGGATTTATGGATAAAGACGAATATCACGTCAAGATAACTGACGCGATATTCGTCTTTTTTCGGTTCCAGGTTCAATTTTCACCGATAGAGTTGGTACAAATGACAAAAACATTGAAATTCCATTGTTGAACTCCCTTTTAGAATGATATAAAAAGTTACACGGAAACCAAACGGAAATCCGAATTGACCGCAAACAGGGGGAGCGTTCATGTCATTTATGAAATCATTATTTTTTCAAATTATTGTAGCGGTAATCATCGGGATTGGCGTAGGCATCCTGTGGCCGGATCTGGGTAGCCTGCTGCAACCGCTCGGAACAGGTTTCATCAAATTGATCAAGATGATCATCGCACCACTGATTTTCATGGTGATTGTGACAGGTATTGCCAAGATCGGTGATCTGAAGTCGGTAGGTCGCATCGGACTGAAAGCCATCGTGTGGTTCGAGATTGCAACTACAGTGGCGCTGGTACTTGGATTGGGAACAGCCAATCTGCTTCGCCCCGGTGCCGGAATGAACGTGGACCCTTCAACCATAGATGCAAGCGGCATTGAAGCAAAAACCAATGGTTCCGAGTTACCGCATACGGTAGACTTTATCATGAATGTTATTCCGACAAGTGTTGTAGATGCCTTTGCACAAAATGCGCTTCTGCAAGTACTGCTCGTGGCCTGCCTGTTCGGGGTTGCCCTGGCAGCAACGGAGAGTAAGGCAAAAGAGAATGTACTGACGCTGATTGAGAACTTGCTCGGCATTGTGTTTCGTATCATCGGTTATATCATGAAACTCGCACCAATTGGTGCATTTGGAGCCATGGCTTACACGGTAGGTGCCTATGGGGCATCCACATTGTCGTCCTTTGGTCTGCTGATTCTGGCCTGTTACGGCGCAGCACTGCTGTTTTTGGTCATGTTGGCATTGGCTGCCTGGTGGATTACCGGGCTAAATTTCCTGCAATTTGTGAAATATACCCGTTCTGAAGTGATGCTGGCGATTGGAACCGGATCATCAGAAGTGGTGATGCCACGCATGATGGACAAACTAACCAAGGCGGGTTGTGATCGTGCTGTTGTGGGTCTTGTGGTGCCAACGGGGTACTCGTTTAATCTGGATGGCGCTTCGATCTACTTATCCTTGGCCACGGTTTTTGTTGCTCAGGCCGTAGGGATTGAACTGACATTGATGCAGCAAATTACGATTTTGCTGGTGTTGATGTTAAGTTCCAAAGGCATGGCAGGAGTACCTGGCTCCGCATTCTTGGCCCTGTCCGCAACGGCAGTGGCTGTCAATGCTTTTCCGGTAGCAGCGGTTGCTCTGCTGCTTGGTGCAGATCGATTCATGGATACAATGCGTGTATTCACCAACCTGATGGGCAACTGTGTCGCAGCATTTGTGGTGGCAAAATGGGAAGGTCTGCTGGATCAAAAGCGAATGCGTGCCGTACTCTCTGGTGAGATCAGTGCTGCTGAACTGGAAAGGGAAGAGCAAGATGCACTATCTCTATTGAAGTTGAATATGCAGGAAAAACAAGGGATAACCGTAGTTTCACCGGAGATGTCGTAAGAGGCGTTTTTGAAAAATTCAACCAAGTTCAACCAAATTAGACCGTCTGTTGCCCGCACCAATGGTGGGGAGAACAGACGGTTTCTTGTTGTCCCAATACAGATATCATTGGGTTCACGAACGCAGGTTCCAAAATAAATGTTACAGAGGAAAGATTTATGGGGAATGTGTAGAAGAGGCGGAGAATATACATATTATAGTTTCAACTTGTATATACATGTTTACTTATGTAATATAGATATGAAGTTAGCCGAGAACATCACATAAGAGCATTACAATTTATTGGAGGCGTTAACATGAGTTCTAATAACACAACTCCGTCATCTTGGTGGAAGACATCAACGGTGTATCAGGTATATCCGAAGAGTTTTAATGATACAACCGGATCGGGTACTGGAGATATTCGTGGATTAACCGAGAAGCTTGATTATTTGCAACATCTGGGTATCGATATTGTGTGGTTGCAGCCGGTATATATATCTCCGCAGCATGATAATGGGTATGACGTAGCGGACTATTATCGGATTAATCCGGATTATGGGACGATGGAGGATTTTGACGAACTGCTGGAAGGTCTGAAGGCTCGTGATATGAAACTGATGATTGATATCGTGGTGAATCACTCCTCGACCGATCATGAGTGGTTCCAGCAATCCCGTTCTTCCAAGGATAATCCGTATCGGGATTATTATATTTGGAAAGATCCTGCTCCGGATGGCGGTGTGCCAAACAACTGGCAATCCAAGTTCGGTGGGCCTGCTTGGCAGTTCGATGAACAGACGGGACAATATTTCCTGACTTTATTTGATAAAACGCAGGCAGATCTCAATTGGGAGAATGAAGAAGTACGCAAAGCTGTACGGGATATGATCAAGTTCTGGGCCGAAAAAGGTGTGGATGGTTTCCGTATGGACGTGATCAACCTGATCTCCAAAGACCAGCGTTTCCCTGATGATGATGGCAACGTGTCACCGGGTGATGGACGCAAATATTACACGGATGGACCACGTGTGCATGAGTACATCACCGAGATGTATGATGAAGTATTCGGGCCTCACAACATGGTGACTGTAGGGGAGATGTCCTCCACAACACTGGAACATTGTATCCAATATTCGAACCCGGCTTCCCGGGAGTTTTCGATGACGTTTAACTTCCATCACCTGAAAGTAGATTATCCGAATGGTCAGAAGTGGGAACTGATGCCGTATGATTTCGAAGCGATGAAGCAGCTCTTCAGTGAGTGGCAAACTGGCATGCAGGCCGGTGGAGGTTGGAACGCGCTGTTCCTTAATAACCATGATCAGCCTCGGGCACTGTCCAGATTCGCCGATGATGGTGAATATCGTGCCGAGAGTGCGAAGATGCTTGCAACAACGATACACGGCATGCAAGGTACGCCTTACGTCTACCAGGGAGAAGAGATCGGCATGCCGAATCCGGTCTGGAATGACGTTAGCGAGTTCCGCGATATCGAATCAACGAATATGTACCGTTTGCTTCAGGAAGAACGAGGCAAATCCGCTGAAGAAGCATTCAACATTGTAAAAGAGCGTTCCCGGGACAACTCTCGGACACCGATGCAGTGGAATGGAAGTAAGAACGCCGGATTTACTACCGGAACACCTTGGCTGAAGGTGGATGAGCGGTATCCTTCCATTCACGTGGAACAGCAGCTGGCTGATCCAGATTCGATCTACTACCACTACCGCAAATTGATTGCCCTACGTAAACAGGTTAACGTGCTGATCGACGGTCTGTATGAACGATTGGACGATGCACATCCGGATGTATTCGCGTACGCACGGACCAATGGAAATGAAACCCTGATTGTTGTATCCAACTTCAGTAAACGAGACGTCACGTTCTCGCTTCCGGAAGCGGTCTGGAATGATCACATTGCAGGCAAATCAGCAGAGTTACTCATAGGAAATACGGAGGCAGCCCCTGTGCTGACGCAGGAAATCTCTCTCAGTCCGTATGCATCCTATATGTGGCTTGTGCCACAACAGGACTAATCACATTTTATAAATAGGAAGTGACACTATGGCAATCGATAAAAAACAGGTTGAGGAGATCGTCCGGGCTGTCGGTGGCAAAGAGAATATTGAAGCTGCTACACACTGTGTTACACGACTCCGTTTTGCCTTGTACGATGAGAGTAAAGTGGATACTGAAAGTCTGGATCAGAATGATCTGGTCAAAGGACAGTTCTCTTCCCAAGGACAATTCCAGGTCGTTATTGGGCCTGGTCTGGTGGATAAAGTCTATGATGAGATGATTCAGATTACCGGGGGAGATCGTTCTTCCAAGGATGATGTGAAGGCGGTTGCTGGTAAAAAGCAAAATCCAATCCAGCGAGCAATCAAAACACTCTCGGATATTTTCATTCCAATCTTGCCTGCAATCATTACGGCAGGTCTTTTGCTCGGGATTAACAATATTCTGACAGGTCCAGGCATTTTCTTTGATGGAAAATCATTAGTGGATGTTTATCCAGCCTGGAAGGATCTTGCGTCCATTATTAATACGATCGCAAGTACAGCCTTTACGTTCCTGCCGGCTCTAATTGGTTGGGCAGCTGTAAAAAGGTTCGGCGGCAGTCCGCTGCTCGGGATCGTGCTTGGTCTCATTCTGGTACATCCCGATCTGCTGAGTGCATATGGTTACGCTGATGCCGTGAATAATGGCACGGTGCCAACATGGAATCTGTTCGGTTGGGAGATTGAGAAGATCGGTTATCAAGGGCAGGTCCTGCCGGTACTGGTATCGGCCTATCTGCTTGCAAAGATGGAGATTTTCCTGAACAAAAGGGTACATGATTCAATTAAACTGCTGGTCGTTGCACCAGTTACCTTGCTGATTACCGGATTCCTGGCCTTCACGATCATTGGACCAGTTACATTTGCCATTGCAAATGCAATTACTTCCGGCTTGATCTATGTATACGATTCATACGCGGCGCTGGGTGGTCTGATCTACGGTGGTCTGTACGCTTTGCTTGTTATCACCGGTATGCATCACACGTTCCTCGCGGTGGATGTTCAGCTCATTGGTAGTCAAGGCGGTACGTTCCTGTGGCCAATGCTGGCATTGTCCAATATCGCACAAGGCTCGGCGGCACTTGCGATGATGCTTGTCCTGCGTGAAAAGAAAATGAGAGGACTTGCGGCAACGTCTTCGGTATCGGCCTTCCTCGGGGTAACTGAGCCGGCGATCTTCGGAGTGAATATCCGTTACCGTTATCCGTTTATCTTTGGTATGATCGGTTCCGCGATTGGTGGTGTGCTGCTGACGATGAATAATGTTCAGGCAACCTCCATTGGTGTAGGTGGTGTACCTGGATTCCTGTCGATTTTCCCTGACAAATGGGGCGTTTTCTTCATCGGCATGGCGATTGTCTTGGTTGTACCGTTTGTACTGACCGTCCTTTTTGGCAGAGCCAAACTGAGAAAAGAAGATCGTAGTGCAAGCAATGAAACCGTTGCTGAGCCTAAAGCGGCTACATCGCAGTCTGCTTCGGGTGTTACCTCTTCAACTGCAAAAACAGATCCAAACCAGCGCACACGCAGTGCAGCTCAAGTAGGAGACGAAGCCGTGAATACACTGGAAATCATGGCGCCTTTAACAGGCCAGGCCGTGTCACTGGAGCAAGTACCAGATCCGGCTTTTGCTGAGAAACAGATGGGTGAGGGTGTAGCAATTGAACCTTCCGGCAACGTTGTTGTTGCCCCGTTTGATGCTCAGGTAGCTCATGTGATCAAAAGTAAACATGCGGTGATTCTTGAACACGCGAGTGGATTACAAGTTCTGATCCATGTCGGGATTAATACAGTATCCCTCAAGGGTGAAGGCTTCAACATGCATGTCGAAGCTGGCGAACATGTAAAAGCTGGACAAAAGCTGTTGGAGTTTGATCGTAAGGTGATTGAAGATGCGGGATACCCACTGATTACACCGATTATCATTCCAGATGGTCAGGATATGGTTGAACGGGTGGAAGTCACGACAGGTGATGTTACATCTAATCATAATGGTGTGTTGAAGGTTCATCTGAAAGGTTAATTGAATACAACAACAAGAAGGGGCTGCGTGATGTGCAGCTCCTTTTTGCTGTATGATCGTTATTTTCATGACGATCATGGTAAACTGTATATAAAATGGAAGAATCACATTTTTAAAATAATGGTGGTTGGAAAGGTTCTTCTGACAAAGCAAGCTTCAGGCATGTTCGAGTCGTGGCGTTCATATGGTGGAGAAAGAGTTCCTAGTCAATCGATGAGGAGGAGAGCCATGACACGTATTGCGGTGATGGTCATTCACGGGCTGGGTATGCGGAAGGATGGGTACGCGGACAAGCTGATTGCTTGTTTGCATAAGGAATTGGACAAGGTGATGGTCTTGCCTGGAGCCTCTAAACAGATGCTCGATATCGAACCTGTATATTGGGCGGATGTATTTGAGGAGCGGGAAGAGGCGCTCTTTCAACAGCTCGTCAGCTCTCCGGGATTGAACTTTCAGGCGTTGCGCCGATTTGTCATCCATTACCTGGCTGATGCGGTTGCTTATCAACCGGTGGAAAATCAAGGCCATAACTACGATGCCGTACATCGAACGTTGAATCAGGCGATGCATACCCTTGCACAGCGCAATGGACCGGAAGCTCCGCTCTGTGTGGTTGCCCATAGTTTGGGTGCCGTAATCGCCAGTAACTTCTTCTACGATCTGCAATATCCGTCCAGTCGTGTTCCTGAGGTTGTGGATGTGAACTCGGCTCTGGAGCGGGGAGACACGCTGACCCATTTTTACTCGTTTGGTACAACCCTGCCCTTATGGAGTTTGCGTTACCATGACTTCAGTTGCCCAATTCAGGTGCCCTCTTCCCATGTGAATCAGTATTATGCCGGGCTGGAAGGGGAATGGGTGAACTTCTACGATCGGGATGATATTCTGGGTTATCCGTTACGCCCCATTGATCCCGCTTATGAGAAAGCGGTGAAAGAAGATATTGAAGTGAACTCTGGCGGCGTGGCTATGAGTTGGAATCCGCTAAGTCATGGGGGGTATTTTTCCAATCGAAGCATGAATCGGAGAATTGCTCAGGGGCTTGCTCGAACCTGGACCTGGATAAATCGCTCATAATATCAGAGGTAGTTCAAAAAGTCCGCTTTTGATTACGAAGGATGCCTAATGGCATCATCAGCATCGAATATGGAATTCATCCCACCTTCTTGGTACTGAAAACCGGTCTTTTGAACATGTATTGTAAGTGTATTGAAATTAGGAGGGAATATGTATGGAATGCAGGACAGGCTGTGCCGCATGTTGTATCGCGATCTCCATATCGTCACCCATACCGGGCATGGCTCATGGCAAGCCGGCAGGTGTACGTTGTGTGCAGCTTACCGATGATAATCGCTGCGGAATTTTTGGCCAAAAAGATCGTCCTGCGGTATGCAGTGGATTGCAAGCTGAGGAAGAGATGTGTGGTAACACCGATCAGGAAGCCTTTGATATTCTAACCTGGTTGGAGCATGAAACCGCACCGAAGGTAATGTAAGTAGGTTGTTTTAATGAATTGGGATAATTATACTTAATAGGGAAGAAGGTTGATCAGAGAGAGGAGACGCGAATACAATGGGGCTTGTTAAACGTTTTGTATTGGTTGTAGTGAATATGATCGGAGAGTTATGGATGGGGTTTTACCGACGTAACTCGGATTATTATGACCATCAGACTTCGGAGTCCAAAAGTAAGATTGGCTATTATGCATTTATTATTGGGGCAACAGTGGTTACGGTGGGCATTGTAGGCTGGATGTACAACCGAATTTATTCATAAGTAGTCATTATGCTTAAAATTGAATGAGGCCAAATGCTGAAGATGAGTCTGTACAAATAAAAGAGAGTATCCGCAGGATGTGACATCAATGGATACTCTCTTTGTCATGGGATCAGCTAGGAATATGATCATTGAAGTGAGGGCTTAACTTTCTTTTCTTTCAACATATGTACAAGAATCATCTTCAGTACGGAAGAGACGATGAAGAAAATAAACAGGATGCGAAATAATTGGTACCCGGATACAACCGAAAGATCGGCATTCACTTCATGTGCCATGATACTCATCTGATCCATTCCGCCAGGGGCCATACTGAGTAGTGAGGTAGCCGCCGAGAGGGAGAATACATTCATTAACAGATAACTCAATCCAAGCGCACCAGCAATGAGAAGTACACTGCTAATCACGGCTAGGGTCACCGTCTGTGTCTTACGTTGCAACTGTTCTGGCTTGAGCATCAGTCCAACATGACTGCCAATCATCAATTGCGATACGTTTAAGAGGGAGGTTGGCAGACTGGGCGTGTGCATCGTTGTGCTTAATTGAACGACACACATGACAATCATGGGACCCAGCATAAAGGCCGTCGGAAATCGGAGTTTGCGTGCAACCCATGCACCCGCTACACAGAGCGGAGCATAGACAAGAATCTCCGGGAAAAGGGAACCCCACGTTGCTACGTCAATGAACGGATGATCCAAACCTCCACCTGCGGTACCTCCAATCCACGGACTGAACAGCAGGAACGGAACACAGAAGACAATCATGATCAGCCGAGTCACCTGCAAAAAGGTAACTAGCGTCAGATTGATGGATTTCATCTCTTCTGCAAGGGACACCATCTGGGACAGTCCTCCTGGAATGCTGCCAACCAGCAGGGAGGGGAAGTCAAAGTCGGTTATCTTTGAAGCGATGTAGGCCGTAATTACACACAATCCGATTAACAGCAAGGTCATCAGAAGCATCATGGGAAGTTGTTGCAAAATGCCGTGCAGTGCCTCTTTTGTTAAGGTGAGTCCAATCGAATAACCTACAATCAGAATGCCATAGTCCCGAATGGAGGCAGGCCACATGAGGGGCCATTTGGCGACTTGGGAGCCAAGCAGCATAAATACCATTGGCCCGAGCAACCACGGGATTGGTGTATGAATGGCTGTGAACAGCAATCCGCCAAGAACAGAGACACCCAGACTAAGAAAAAACCGAAAGACAACGTGGGAACCAAGCTTGCGCATCAGTTCCATCCGTTTAGCCTACCGGTTGAATGAGGTGGTATGAGATTCAGGTATGCATTCAGGTTTAATGAAGGATTCATGTTCATGTGTGATCACTCCTGATGATGAGATACGTTGCGTTATCTGCGGAACAACCAGACTGCTACTGTTCAACTCATTAAGATCCTGCTAGAGCCGTAGCGGAAGGTTTGGGTTCTCTGAACATTACAAAGTACATCAGTGATGAAATAACGTATAGACAGCCTGTGATGCTGAATGTGATCGCGTAACCCCAGTACGTTCCGTATGTAGTGACCAGATAGGATTGAACGGGTCCCATGGTCGCCCATCCAATCATGAACGAGGTCTGCATCAGTGAATTGGCAATGCCACGACGTTTGTCCGAGATCCGATCCACCAGTATGGCTGAATGAATGGGATTGGCTGCGTTCATCAATGCTTGTCTGAATAAGAAACTGAGCGAAGCGATGAACAACAGATTGGTGAAGCCTGTTAATAGAAGGAAGGGCAGCGACATGACCTGGAAAATGACAACGGCTCTTACGCTTCCGACCTTTGCCGCCAGGGTAGGACCAATCAGCATGGATACAATCGTCATAATCTGACCAAGTGCAATCAGTAAGCTCATGCCACTCAGAGAAACCGAGAACCGATTGGTGAAATACAGATTCAGATACGGTACAACCAGTCCGGAACCTAATCCAATTAACAACTGAGTCACTATAAACTGACCAATCAGTCGGGAATCTTTTTTCTTCGTGATCGAATCGTCCGTGCTTGGGGTAATCGTTGAACTTTCTTTTAGATCCGCATTGGGTTGAAGAACGGGTTGCGCTGGGATTGTTGTCTGCGGAGCAGCCTTGCCTTCGGTTACAAATAACAGTGGAATAAATGCAGCTAGTGTTGCTGCACCACCGACAAATAAAACCGTCTGCAATCCTGTCACTTTGGCGAGTCCTGCCGTATGTAACAAATCTGCGAATACGCCGCCACCCAGGCTACCAAGAACCTGGGAAGCGAGCACAAGAGATGAATAATAACTGAACATTTTCAGCCGCTGGCTTTTCTTGACGTTTTCCGCCAGATAAGGAATGGCCAGTACTTGGAACACCCCAGCGAAAAGGCCAGAGAATACCGCGAACCAGATCAGTCCTGTAGCCGAATAATCGAAGGAGCGTCCGATCAGAAAGATTCCGCTGAATAACGCCCCGGTAATGAGTAATCGCTTGCGGCTGAACAGATCACCGCATAGACCGATAGGAACAAACATAATGGCTGTTGCGAGTGATTGAATACTTACAATCTGGCCGTTCATTGTATCATTATAGCCCAGACCCTGAATGTACAGATTGTACAAGACAGAGAACATGCCATTTCCGATCTGATACAGAATGCTAGCCAGGAAAAACAGTTGAATATTGCGGGACCAGCCGCGAATTTCATCATTAATATGTTGTAAAACTCTCAAGTGGTTCCCCCCAGTCTGCCTGTGCAGTGATTCCAGTTTAACAGGAAAGGGGAATTTGCGGAAGAATTGACCACTGTTTATTTTGGTTCAGGGGCATCAATCACACGAGCAATGACGAATCCATCGTAACCTTTGCTACCGACCGTTTGCAGTGCTGTAGCTTCAAGTCGAGGGTGATCCGCGATCAACTGCAGGAATGATCGAACGCCCTGAACTCTGGGGTCTGTGCTGTCTGTACGGATCACTTCACCGTCCCTGACGATATTATCACCAATAATAAGACTCCCCGGCCGAGTCAGTCGCAGGGCCCATCTCAGATAATCGGGATTACTCGGTTTGTCAGCATCGATGAAGATCATATCAAACGGTTCCCTGTATTCTTCCTGAACATCGGGAAGGGTGGTTAGGGCAGGACCAACTCTCAGGTCAACCTTGTGCATCAGTCCTGCTCGTGTGAGATTGGCTCGGGCCAAGTCTGCATGGTGTGATTCCGATTCCAGTGAGACGATGCGTCCGTGTTCAGGCAGCGCTCTTGCCATCCAGATGGTACTGTATCCACCCAATGTGCCTATTTCAAGTACACGGGATGCGCCTTGGATTTGCAGCAGGAGCTGAAGTAACTTTCCTTGATTTGGTGTTACGTCATGAGCAGGGAGTCCAGCTTCGGCATTGCTTTGCAGTGTATGTTCCAGCAGGGAATCTGATGGAATCAGCAGATCATTCATGTAGTCGTCAACTTGAGTCCAGGTATGCTGTAGGTTGGTCGTATTTATATTTTTCATGTTCACATGTTCCTTTCCTTGTTCCTTGTATTGGATTTCATATTTCAACTATAAATGAAGCAGATATATAAATAAAATATATATTATGTATGATAATATAACTTTAGATTATGTAATTTGACGTGGAAGAGGTGTAAACATGAATCTGCATGGATTACGATTATTTCATGCCATCGTGAGATATGGCGGGGTCACTCGTGCCGCAGAGGAACTAAATATTAGTCAACCTGCGGTATCTTCTCAGGTGAAGAAGTTTGAACGTGAATTGGGAATCCAGCTTTTTGTTTCGGAGGGAAGAAGACTGGTGCTTACGGATGCGGGGATACAGTTAACAGGTTATGCGGAACGTCTGTTCATGCTGGAGCAGGATGTCGAGAATTTTGTGCAGGATTTTCGGGAGGGCAAGAAAGGACTGATCCGTCTTACGGCAACCTACTTGCCTTCGAATTTTCTGTTGCCTGGCTGGATTGCGCGGTTTAAGCAAATGCACGAGGATGTGGAGATTGTTGTGAGCACAACCAACACCCGGATGGCTTTTGACCAGTTGCTTCGTTATGAGGCAGAGATTGCAGTGTATGGTGGAAGTGGCATTACACATGCAGGTGTCCAATGGGATGAATTGTTTGACGATGAGATGTGGTTTGTTGTGCACCCTGACCATCCGTATGCGGGAAAAGAAATCGAGCTGCATGAGATGATGGCAGAACCGTTCATTATGCGCGAAGAAGGCAGTGCCACGCGTGAGCGACTCGTTTCCCTTTGCACAACAAATAACCTGGCCGCTCCCCGCATTGCGCTTCAGTTCAACGGGCTGAACGAAACGATTAGTGCGGTGAAGGCAGGTTATGGGGCCAACTTTATATCTTCTTTGGTTGTGAACGAAGATGTGCAGCAAGGCAGGCTGGCACGTGTATTTGTTCGAGGTGTACAGCTGAGAAATACGGTTGCCGTATGTACACGAGCCGGGGAGGTATTATCACCTGCTGCACAGCATCTGGTCAAGCTTATCCGCCAAGAAGCTGCTTTGATGAAATAAATAGCGTGATTGTACTTAAAACAATTTAAAGTACGTGTTCAAAAAGACCGGTTTTCAGTATCCTAAAGCGGACTTTTGAACAGCCACTTGAACATGGACAGGGTACTTCTTCTATTATTAACTTTTATTAACTTTCGCTTTGTTGTGAAGTTCCCCATGCATGTAATCGGGCGTATAGGGTTACGCCGCCAATGATCAGGATAGGAATCCAGACTGCAATCATGGGCACACGGTGGAATAACAATGCGGCTGCAATGACGCCGATCAAATAGATGACAACAGCACCTGCACGAAGGTAGGAGTCTGTGGACAAGGCTTTGGTTAACGATCGGATATTGGCATGTCGCAGCTTTTTGAGGATGTTTACGGTATCCTCGACCACAGCGGCCAAATTATTGGTGAGCACGGTTGTTGAGATGCCAGCAATGCCAATGCGGCGTGCCGCAGTTGTTTGCATCCCCATTGCAACGGCTAGGATGACAATTAACAGATAGGACAGTTGTTCTGAAAATGGACTAATCATGGCGATCGCGAACAGCAGGAGCAATATGCTTTCAACAGTAAATACAGCTGTGACCTTAGAAGACCAGCCATTTTTGGTCTGCACAGGTCCAACCATATGTGCTGCAATGGCATTGCCGGCAATAAAACCGATGAGAGCAAGCAATGACCGCAGCACGACAAATTCCTGAGCACGGGCAATGGCAATACCCAACAAAACAATATTTCCCGTCATATTGGCTGTGAGCACATGCCCCAGTCCCAGATATCCGATCAGGTCCACAATTCCGGCAGACATGCAGAGTAGCAACATGGCGTATTTTTGGAGGGTGCTTTGATTCATCCTATCCGTCCTTTCAAAAAAACGTAGCTCCTCCAGTATACAGCCATAACCCATGCATCTTCAAAATGAAATTCATCGCGCAAGATTTAAGGTGCAGCGAGCCAATCAAACATATTGTTCACTGCTGACTGATGTATTTTCTCGTGAAAATGATGATCCTGCCCGCCATAAGCGTGAAATGTGACCTCTGCACCTTGCCGCTTAAGCCAGTGATACATTCGGGTTCCGTGACTATAATTCACTTGTGTATCTGATGTACCATGCATGATCAGCACGGGACAAGATAGTTTGTTCGCTTTCGACAAGGGAGAACGGGCGAGATAAGCTTCTGGAACCGTGCGTGGGGAACCACCCAGGACCCGTTTCAATGTGCGCCTCAGGTCGGTTCGCTCATGGTAAGTGCGTTCCACATCGGCGACACCGCTCCAAAGAACTAACTTATGTACTCTGTCCGGTCCTTCATTATAGGTCGTTGCGGTATGTACAGCATTAATGGCCCCACGGGAGAACCCCATTAACGATATCCGAGTCGGATCGACAAAGGGTAAACGCTGTATCAACCGGTAAGCGGCATGCACATCTTCGGCATCTTTCCCGCCATACTCGTCACGGCCCTCACCTCCTTCGTTGCCACGATAGGATGGGGCGAACACGATATAACCTTTATGTACAAATTGCTCAAGCCAAACGGTATTTACCCCGCCATAGCTGCCAAGTCCGCCGCGGCAATAGATCAGAACCGGCCACTGTTCCGGTAAGTTATCCGTATCATGTATTGTTGCAGCAGGGTAATGGCTGGCGAGCGGTTGCAGATGAAGATGTAGAGGCTTATGTATGGAAGCGAATTCCGGAAAGGCAGAGGAGACAGAGCCGGGATGAGAAGTTTCATATGTTGTGATATCAGGTAATGAACAACCTTGTGGCAGGTATAAATAAGCTTTAACCCGAAGTGTATCGGATGAATACGTCACTTGATAGAGCAGGGAAATCCACCTCTTTTATTAATAATTGCAGGCCAAATGAAAGGGATGCTTCTATAGGATGCGCGTAAAATAAGTTCCCATACCTTCCAGGCTGAATCGCCAGCCCAAATGTGAGAAATTCGTTTATTGGCTCCATATGATTTATAATGGTTCAGGAGACATGTGGATTGACCGCTTGTTCTCATATTCATAAAACTAATTTTAGTGTGCAGAAAGAAAGGGAGAAAGCCATGATGAACGCTCCACATCCAATTGATCAATTCAAGAAATTCAAATATGAAATTACCAGATTTATGATGATCTATAAATTTGCTCTGGATCAAATGGAGACCAAGATTGAAGTCCTGAAGGAAGAATTCCAGTCTTTGCATGATTACAGTCCAATTGAGCATACAAAGTCCAGACTGAAATCTCCTGAGAGCATTATGAACAAGATGTTCCGCAAAAATCATGAGTTAACGTTTGAGAGCATTAAGCAAAATATCAAGGATATCGCCGGGGTACGGATTACATGTTCCTTTATCTCGGATATCTATCGCATTAAGGATATGCTGTGCAACCAGAGTGATCTGCGTGTACTGGAGGTCAAAGACTACATCGAGAATCCAAAGCCAAACGGCTACCAAAGCCTTCACCTTCTGGTGGAAGTGCCTGTGTACATGTCCAATGGTGAGGAACGAGCATGTGTGGAGATCCAGATCCGTACAATCGCGATGGATTTCTGGGCGAGTCTGGAGCATAAGATTTTTTATAAATACAATAAGGATGTTCCCGAGCATTTGACGAGAGAGTTAAAGAATGCGGCAGATTCGGCAAATGCGCTGGATCAACAGATGGAGCGACTTCACCGGGAAATTCAGGAGATTAAGGACGCCGATAACGAGCGGGATGAAGAAGAATTGCGCCGTATTATTATTAACAATCAACAGTTCACACTGCCGTCCAACCTGCTCAAGCTACTGGGTAGCGGGGAGTAGTATTTGATGAAAAGTACAACAGCTTCATTGAACACAAACTCCACATCTCGTGTACGAATGGCTTTAATTCTGGGGACATTGTCGGCCTTCGGGCCGTTGTCCCTGGATATGTATTTACCCGCATTGCCCACGCTGGCTGATGAGTTTGGTTCATCTACATCGTATGCTCAACTCAGTCTGACGGCGTGTATGATTGGACTTGCGGTTGGACAGTTGCTTGCTGGACCTCTAAGTGATGTGCGTGGTCGGCGAACACCGCTCATTGCAGGGCTTGTGCTCTATACGATCGCCTCCATACTTTGCCTGGTTAGCCCGACGATGGGCTCTTTTGTTGTGCTGCGGTTCATTCAAGGTGTAGCTGGAGCGGCAGGGATTGTCATCTCGCGCGCAATCGTCAGAGACGTATATTCGGGCCCGGAACTGACACGGTTCTTCTCTCTGTTAATGCTGATTAACGGCGTAGCCCCGATTGCTGCACCAATCATTGGTGGACAATTGTTGACGTATACATCGTGGCGCGGCGTATTTATTTTGCTTAGCCTCATCGGTATACTGACGTTGTTGGCTGTCATTTTCGGTCTTGGAGAGACATTACCTTCCAATCGCAGATCAAGCGGAGGATTGAAGCAGACATTACTTACGTTTCGCCAAATCGCGGGGGATCGTCAGTTTATGGGTTATGCGTTAACCCAAGGGTTTGTAGCTGCTGGCATGTTTGCCTACATATCCGGTTCACCGTTTGTGCTTCAGAAAATATACGGGGTATCCCCGCAAATGTTCAGTGTATGCTTCGCCATTAACGGGTTAGGCATTATTCTGGCCAGTCAGATTGCCGGTAGACTTGCAGGAAAGGTATCAGAGAATCGCCTGTTAATCGCGGGGTTGCTAACCGCGGCGCTCGGAGGAACTTCATTGCTCATCGCCATTCTGGCTGGAGGTAATCTAATCTCTGTACTGATTCCGCTATTTTTGGTGGTATCCAGTGTTGGGTTGGTCAATACCGCGTCCTTTGCCTTGGCGATGGCCAATCAGGAGAAGTCGGCAGGCAGTGCTTCTGCGCTTATTGGTGTGATGACGTTCCTGTTCGGTGGTATTGTCGCTCCCCTCGTAGGTCTCGGAGGAGAAGGCACAGCTGTGCCAATGGGAATCGTTATCGCGTGTGCTGATCTCGGTGCCTTGGTGATTTACTTCCTAATGGTCAGTAAAGGCAGGAAGCGCCAGAACGATCAAGTGTTGAGTTAAATGTACTGATTATGTACACCTTGCATTTATGGAGTCTTAGTAATGTAAAGGTGCATCTGGATAAAAGGACGAAAAAGAGCCTCACTTGGAAGGAATTATGCTTCCAAGTGGGGCTCTTGCTGTAGGTAAGGACAGGTTTAGCAGAGCGCAAACAAAATCTGTGTATTGGACAGTATACCTGGCGTGAGGAATGGATAGAAGTACCCCACCACAAAACCAAACAGATTAATTGCAGGCCACATCAGGTAGACATCATTGTATGTGAAGACAAGGGACCACCGGTTATAGCAAAAGTTGGGCAGCGCACGTTCTTCGTTATCTCGTGGTGCCGCTGCACCAGTCTGTGCAAATTGCACAGCTTGAGTGAGACTTTGCGGCTGTTGCTGGAGGAAGAGCGGGAGCAGACCCGGGCTGCTTTTGATCAGGTTATACAGAAAAAGCATTTCTGCCGGAGGCTGACCTACCGGACGAGGATAGGCACTAAGTAGGGTGGGCAGGTTGCCTTGAGTCAGTTGCGCAGGTACGCCTGGTGCTGTACCCGGGATTGTACCTGGAATGCCTCCGGGGATATATGGACCGGGTCCTCCGCCTGGAATGTATGGAGGATAGGCGCCTTGACCGCCAGGGATACCAGGAAACGTTGGACCACCCGGTGTGCCGCCACCGCCACCTCCTGGGAACAGGGGAGGCAATTGAAAGGAACGGTCTTCTCCATAACTTAGATAAGGGTTATATTCGTAATACATGTACAGAACATCCTTCCTGTCGTCGTATTCTGCATTCAGCATATGGCGGCATCCGCCTATAGGTGAATGCCGTCAAGAAGATTTTAAATGATCTATATAGTTGAACTAATCATTTACACCAAACGGAGAAGATAGAAAAAACCTGAAAAAGCGAAGCGCTCGCATTTATCACCGGATTTTCCCTTAGAGAAAGAGGAATTGAAAAAATCTGGGGATAACAGCGATTGGAAGGTTGTTCTATCATCGTAGTGTCAGTGTAAATAAATTTTAGTTCAACTGTATAGCGCAGAATATAATCGAATTGACAACTGAACTGATAACAATTATCATTGTCAATGGAATCGGACAAACGTACATGCGGATATTATATGTATCAATAATAGTTTCAATATTTTTGAACATTGAAATCTGTCACAATAGCGCCGAATAAGGTTTCTATAATGAATTGAAAGGGGATATATCAAGTGTTTAAGAGAAATAAAAAGATGATCATGCTTCTAATGACGGTGATGGTTATGTCCATCTGGTTGGCCGCGTGTGGAGCGAAGCCTGCAGAGAATGGAGCAGCAGGAGAGAACGATACAAAAACGGAGACTGAGACACAAACAGAAGCCGCTACAGAGCGCACATTAACAGATGCAATGGGACACGAAGTAACCATCCCGGCTAACCCTGAACGTGTCATCGCGTCTTATCTGGAAGACCATCTCGTTACACTCGGTGTTAAGCCAGCGGCACAGTGGTCCATCAACAACGGCAATGGTTTGCAGGATTATCTGCAAAATGATCTGAATGGCATACCTGGTATTGCAAGTGATCTACCTTTTGAAGCCATGGCCAGTTTCTCACCAGACCTGATTATTATGGGTTCTGAAAGTACAGTGGAAGGGGAGAAATACGAACAGTACAACAAAATTGCCCCTACTTATGTACTCGGAGATGAGGTCAACAAGGACTCGCGTCAGGCTCTGCTCAAGATCGGCGAGCTTTTGAACAAATCGGATGTAGCGCAGAAGGCGCTTGATGATTATGATGCCAAGGCAAAGGAAATCAAAGAAAAAGTAACTGCTGTTACTGGAGGAACAAAATCCGCTGCAGCGTTGTGGTTATTCAATAACAAGTTTTATGTTGTAAGCAACAATGTTTCCAGTGGTGAAGTGATGTACAACGAACTTGGACTTGCAGAGCCTAATGTTGTGAAGGAAGCATCCGCGAAAGCAACGGGTAACTGGTCTGAGATTTCATTGGAGAAGATCGCGGAAATGGACACAGACTATCTATTCCTGGTGAACAGTGACAAGGGAGCAGGCTCAGAAGCGCTGAAAGATGCCGTATGGCAGAGCATTCCTGCTGTAAAGACAGGTAATGTCTTTGAATTTACCCGTTCTAGCAGCTGGCTGTATAGTGGAGTTCAAGCGAACCTTCAAATTATGGAAGACATTCAGAACAGCATCGTTAAATAAGAAATAGCCAATACGAAATGGCATGTTCAAACTCCTTGGTGCAGTGGGCACCAGGGAGTTTTTTTGTTAATTTAGCATTTTACGATATATAATAAAGAAGTAGAAACATTGTCGTATCATGAAGTAGAGTTGTCATTTGCTTCACGAGCATGGAAGGGGATATTTACATATGTACACATTGGATCCACGTGAAATAACGGGGAGAGACAACTATAAACTGATGAGTGGTTCGGTGGTGCCACGTCCAATTGCTTTTGTGACGACACTTTCAGATAAGAATGGTGTAATTAATGCAGCGCCTTTTAGTTTCTTTAATGTGGTTAGTTCGGACCCGCCGCTGTTATCCATATCTATTGCACGTAAAGACGGTATCATGAAAGATACTGCACGTAATGTGATTGCTCATCAAGAACTGGTCGTGCATATCTGTGATGAAGCAATCATAACAGAAGTGAATGAGACAGCAGCCATACTGGAACCCCACGAAAGTGAGCTTGAGCGGACAAAACTGACTACAGTGCAAAGTACCAAGGTTGCTGTGCCAGGAATTCAGGAAGCACTCATTCGGATGGAGTGTGAGCTGTATCAACACATTCCGATCACGAATGATGAGGGCAAACCAGTGAGTGACCTGCTGCTGGTACGCATTGTACAGTATCATTTCAGCGAACAAGTCTACAATCCGGACAAGGGCTATATCCTGATGGATCATTTGAAACCAGTCAGCCGACTGGCGGGTAATGATTATGCCAAGCTTGGGGAGAGATTCACGATAATTCGGCCTGAATAGTTCTGACAGATCGAATATGTAATATAGGAACGGGTTTAATCCGGTATCAAAGGCGGACAGCACGTGCGAAACTCGCATAAGTTGTCCGCCTTTGCTTGTTAATATGAACATAAACAGGACAGGTAGTGAATAGACTTGTACTATATCCTGCACACATGTCATATGAACCTATTTTATATATAGGTTGTTTAAAAAGCCTACTTTTGAACACGTACTATAAGGGGGTTAAGCCGATGAACCAGCTTGAGGCAAATACTGGGGCAAGTATTATGGGAATAGGAACGGCGTGGCCTGCCCACCGTATTGAGCAAAAGGATGTGTCTGCCCGTCTCGCGCAAGCGCTGGAACATGAGCCGGATGCGAGAAGGTGGGCCAAACGAATCTTTAATCAGTGCGGTGTGGAGACTCGGTATACGTGTGAACCAAATCTGCTTGAGCCTGTTGATTCTTGCCGATATTTACCCTTTACCAATGCGGACGAGGTTCCGACTACATCCGAGCGTATGGGCAAATACAAAGCTGCTGCTGTTCCACTTGGTCTCGAGGCGGCCGGACAGGCCATTCAGGATGCAGACGTAACCTCCTCGGAAATTACACATCTCATTACGGTGAGTTGCACGGGGCAATTCCTGCCCGGACTTGATGTTCGGCTGATCCAACAGCTTGAACTGTCACCGCAGATCAACCGGATTCCACTGGTGTTTCAAGGATGTGCAGCCGGTCTGAAGGCGATCCAACTGGCGAATTCCATTGTAACGACAGATCAGAAGGCTACGGTTCTCATCGTGTGTGTGGAACTATGTACACTTCACTTTCAGCCATCTGCCAAACGGGACGACCTGTATGCTGCATCTTTCTTCGGAGACGGTGCCTCTGCCTGTATTATTGGTGCGTCCGGTACAGACCGCAATGAATGTTTTCGACTAGGCCGAGGGCACTCAACGCTGCTCCCGGATTGTGCAGAAGAAATGATCTGGGAAGTGGGCAATACAGGCTTTGATCTCTACCTGTCACCACAGATTCCGAAGCTGCTTGGTTTGCATCTCGGCCCAGAGGTAGAACGGTTGCTGGAGGGGAGCGGTTTACCGGAAATATGGGCGATCCATCCGGGAGGCAGAGGCATCGTGGATGCCGTTCAGAAGCTGTATCAGTTGACAGATGAGCAGGTCTCCTACAGCCGAAACATCCTGCGGGATTATGGTAACCTGTCGTCCGTGACGATTCTTTTTGTTCTTCAAGCCATCCGCGAGGATTACAGACAGAAGGAAGAGCATTCCAGTGGGATAGCGCTGGCCTTTGGCCCGGGACTGACAGCAGAGTTACTTCCTTTTAAATACATCCCTGCCCCCATAGCGAACAGAACACCTGTGAATCATGGCATTCAATAGTTCACGAACCCGAGTGAAGGAGATATACACCGCAAGTGTATGAATGTGCTTATGATCTTACCGATGAACATAATCGAATGACTAATCTGATCGCAGAGGAGCTTAGGTATGGGTTATCGCAGACTTGCTGCCTTCATCAGCCGATATCCGCGGTTCATTATTCTCTGCTGGGTATTTATCATCGGGATGTCAGCGGTCTGGGCATGGAAGTTACCTAACATTGTTCAGGATCACGGATTAAAACGGGTTCACGGGGATGCGCAAGCAGTTGAAGCTGTTCTGGAGGACGAATTTGGATCTCCTGCTGATCCGGTTATTCTGGTGTTTGAGAAAAAGGAAAATACCTCGCCGTTACAGTTCCGGCAGTGGATCAAGGATCGTTTGACACAGGTTCAAGTGTTGCCTGCGGTAACCTCTATCACATCCCCTCTGGATGTTAGCGAAAGAGTGACGCTGCAAGACCAAAGGGCATATGCCCTTGTGAAAATGGATGTGCCCGCGCATCAGATGGGTCCCCTACTGGAGCAGTTGCGCGCCGTGCTGGCAACAGACGGTCCAGGTACGGTGCAATTGACGGGGAAGGCAGTCGTGCAGCAGGATGTCAATCATCTGAGCTTTCGTGATCTGGAACGGGCAGAGATGGTGGGCCTACCGATTGCCCTGATCGTTTTGTGTTTTGCATTCAGGGGGCTATATGCCGCGTTGATTGCTGTCATGATGGGGATCAGTGCTGTGATTACTGCGATGGGAGTCACGTCACTCCTTGGTTATAATCTGGAATTGTCCAACTTTATCATTAATGTGATTCCCATGGTGGGCATGGCACTGAGTATAGACTTTGCCCTGATCATCCTGAGCAGGTACAGGGAAGAAGTTCAGCGGGCCTATGAAGATGAAGGTGAAGTTAACTTTACAGGAAGCAGTCTGGATATGCAGAGCGAGGTTCTTCGGAGCGAGATTCTTCAGCGAACATTACGTACAGCAGGCAGAGCGGTGTTGTTCTCGGCAGCTTGCGTGCTCCTTGGGCTACTGGGTCTGCTCTGGATCAGACTGCCGATGTTTCTGAGTGTCTCCTTGGGGGCCATTATTGTTCTGCTCCTATCGCTACTGTTAAATGTTACGCTGCTGCCAGCTCTGCTGTCACTGTCTGCGGGTCGGGTCTTCAGGCGAAAGTTAGTCCATTCGTTACCCAGAAGCTCGGTCTGGCATAGATGGTCTGCAATGGTCATGAAACGCCCAGTCAGTATGGCCATTGGAGGTACGGTTGTGCTGCTCCTGTGTGTTTATCCAGTGACACGGCTGGAACTGTCCGTCCCGGATGCCTCTTCACTGCCAGAGAGAATGGAGTCCCGCCAGGCAGCAGAGCAGTTGCAACATGATTTGGGGCGAAAGAATACCTCCGCCATCGAGATCGTGATTGGCGGACAGCAGGAACTGTTGACTGCCTCTCACTGGCATTTGGCCCACAACAAAGCCCGTCAATTACTGCAGGACTCGGGCGTATTGAGCATTGTTTCACCATGGGGCCTATTACAGCCGAATCAAAATGGCTCGCAGAGCCTTTTTCAAATTCCACCGTCCTTATTGACTCCTTCCATAGAAGGCAAGGAGTCAATAAGGACGGCATGGCTACGTTCAACGGTCTCTGATCATTCCATACGCTTAATAGCCAACGTGTACGGGGAGCCCGGGTCGGAGCAGGTCGCAGACTGGCTGGAACGAATGAGGAATAGCGATCATACACCAGGTTCCAACAACGTAAAACTACGTTATGGTGGGGAAGCTGCCAAGCAGTATGAAATAATGCAGGAAGTCACAAGTCAACTGCCCAAAGTGCTGGTATTTGTAGTGGTCACCAATTATCTTGTGTTACTGGCGGCATTCCGATCGATGCTCATTCCAATTAAGGCAATTCTGATGAATCTGCTCAGCTTAGCCGCTTCATTTGGCATATTGGTGTGGGTGTTCAATGAAGGACATCTAGGTATGGAGCCGTCAGCCATTGCCATTATGATTCCTGTATTCATTGCAGGATTGGTGTTTGGCATATCCATGGATTATGGTGTGTTTATGCTGAGCCGTATTCAGGAAGTGTATAGACGAACCGGAGACAGTGATGTGGCTGTCCAACAGGGATTGGCTTCTACAGGTCGTCTGGTCACCTCCGCAGCGGCCATTCTGCTTGCGGTGACTGTGCCGTTTGCTTTTGCTGAAGTCGCAGGTGTGAGGCAGTTAGGGATCGGAATCACGGCAGCGGTGTTGATTGACGTTACATTAATCCGTCTAATACTGGTACCTGCATTGATGAAATTAATGGGCAGGTGGAACTGGTGGCTGCCAGGTCAGATGAAATGAAGGGTATTTCCGTAACCTGTCTTCAGGTTGGAGATATCCTTTTTTTGGCTAGAAAGCGTGTGATTCTATTCAAAACAGGCAAACATGTTCAATTCATGGGTGACATGGATGTTCTATAATGGATGGGATTAATTCCATATAACAGTCTTTTATCTACGTTATCCTACTAAAAACAGGAGGGACACAGGCCCATGTCTGATATTGAAGCCTATCTACAACAACAAACGAATCTTCGTGGTCGTTCCGCGTATCATGCAGATCAACCCCTGGAGTTATGGCGCAGTCAGTTACGTACACGTGTGAAAGAACGGCTGGGAGGTTTTCCCACGATGGCGGCCGCACTGAATCCTGTCTTACTGGAGCGCATTACATGTGACGGATATATTCGGGATCGGATTGAAATCACGACCTATGCAGGACTTCGCATGCCAGTGTATTTATTAATTCCGGGTGATGGAAGCATTACCGAAAACAAGAGACCTGCTATCGTTGCTTGTCATGGGCATGGCTACGGTAGCCGAGAGATATCGGGTATGGAACCGGATGGGTCACTACGGACAGGCGAGCCCGGATTACACAAGGACTTTGCAGTAGCTCTTGTGAAGCGTGGTTATGTGGTTGCGGCTCCAGAGTTGCTCGGATTTGGTGATCGAAGACTGGAAGAGGACCGCGATGCGCCACCAGGGGTAAGCTCCTGTACGAAGATTGCTGCGCATCTGCTCATGGTGGGGAAGACCCTCGCCGGTCATAGGGTGTATGAAACAACACGTGTATTGGATTATGTATCGACTCGGCCAGAAGTGGATTTGGAGCGAATTGGAAGCATGGGTATCTCGGGCGGTGGGCTGGTGACCGCATTTACAGCCGCGTTGGATGAACGGTTCAGTGCAACTGTGGTAAGCGGTTATGCAAATACATTCCAGGGTAGCATATTGGATCGGAACCATTGTCTCGACAACTATGTGCCAGGTATCCTGCGTGAAGCGGAGTTGCCGGATCTCATCGGCCTGATTGTGCCTAGGCCACTTTTTATTGAAGCTGGAAGTGATGATCAGGTGTTCCCAATCCATGCAGCGAGAGAGGCGTATGCCCGTTTGACACACATATATGAGCAGGCGGGAGCAGCAGAATCACTGGATGCGGATTTCTTTACCGGTGGACATGAGATTAGCGGAGCGAAGGCTTATGACTGGCTTGATCAAGTTCTGTGAAGCTGTGGATCTTCAACTAATATAATTCTGATTCGAGAGGAGAATTCAGTGATGAAATGGTCAATATCGGTAAAGCTTCTGCTCTGTTTTGTTCTGTTTGCAAGTACAACGGGCATCGGTTTGGGAAGCAGTGGAGGGCAAGTCGCCGAAGCGGCAACGGACAATTACAGATTTGATTTTGGTTCGGGTGGTGTTGAGAGCGGTTACACAGGCGTGTCCGCAGGAGATGCTTATACGCCTACGAAAGGTTATGGCTTCAACACACCTGCACAGATGAGGAATGTGTCTGCCTCAGGAAGCGGGGTTAAGAGTGACGCTGTGCAGTTTCTGACTTACGGCACCAAGAGCACCAATACCTTCAATGTGAATCTGTCCAATGGCCTATATGAAGTTAAAGTGGTCCTGGGCAATACTGCCAGAGCGAGTGTGGCTGCAGAAGGTGTCTACCAGATCATTAATATGACAGGCAACGGGGCAACGGACCAGTTTCAAATTCCGGTGACTGACGGGCAATTAAACCTGCTGGTTACAGAAGGAAAGACAGGCACCGCCTTCACACTTAGTGCACTTGAAATCCGGAAGTTATCCAATCAAACCGTTACCAACCGCACGATCTACATTGGTGGTGACTCAACAGTTTGCAATTACTATCCGCTAGGTAGCAGTGTACAAGGAGGTTGGGGACAGTTGTTTCCGTCCTATGTGAACAATGCCACCTTCCAGGTTCGAAATATGGCGGCAAGTGGTCAATTTGCGAGAGGTTTCCGCGATGATGGTCAGATGGAAGCGATTCTGAAGTATATCAAGCCGGGAGATTATTTTATTTTGCAATTCGGAATTAACGATACCAATGCCAAGAATAATACAACGGAGGCACAGTTCAAGGAGATTATGCGGGATATGGTACGTAAGGCGAAGAACAAAGGAGCAACGGTTATCCTCTCCACGCCTCAGGGCCGGGCAACAGATTTTAATACAGCCAATGTGCATCAAGCGGAGAACCGCTGGTACAATCAATCAACCCGTGCACTCGCTCAGGAAGAGGGAGTCACCCTGGTTGAACTGAATAAGTTAAGTTCTGCTTATTTCACGTCCATTGGTCCAGCAGCAACACTTGCTCTGTATATGACAGGGGATAGTCTGCATCCGAATCGTCAAGGGGCTGCGGAGCTTGCACGTATTGTGGCTGCGGACCTGAGAAGACAGGGACTGAATGGATTCTGACTTTACTACTTAATCAGTCTGCATAATCAGTGCTTGATATGATCCGTGTATGCAAAATAAACAAATACCCCCGGGAACATGCCGCGAAACGGGCGGCTGATCCTCGGGGGTATTTGTTATGCCTAGACTGGGGATTACTCCATCATATCCTTGGCTTCATGGTTCACTTTTTTTCCTTTTAACAAGGGTTCCAGTTCATCTTGCACGCTCTGCTCCCACAGTGGTACATCTGTGCGATAGGCGGCCCGTCCGTTCAGATGTCCGGCGACCGGAGCCGTGATGAATACAAACAGGATACCTAACAACAAGCGGGCACTGATATAGTTATCGAAATACCAGAAGTAGAAAAATGTAGCGCTTAATACACAGAACACTCCAAGTGTCATACTTTTGGTTGCGGCATGGGCACGTAGATATACATCAGGCAGACGAATAAGTCCGAATGCACTGAGTGCACTTAGTAGTGCACCGAGCAGTACGAGTAGACCTATAGCGGTTTCAGCGGCTACTTTAACGATCTCCATCATTTTTGAATACCGCCCCCCGTTCAATATAACGTGCAAATGCCACTGTACTTAGAAAAGCCAAAATGCCAATCAGCAAAATAATATCCAGATAGGCTTGGGTTTGCAGCATCATCGACAGAACGGCAACGATGGCAATCACATTGATACCGATGGTATCCAGTGCCGTGATCCGGTCAGCCATGGATGGTCCCCGAAGCACCCTGTACAAGCAACCCAGAATGGCTAAGGAGAGAATGAGCAATGAGATGAACAACAGTGAGGATAACATTAACGCGTCACCTCCATAATTGCTTTTTCGAATGTATTTTGGATATCATCTCTCATTTTCTGTTCATCTTTGATATCCAGTGCGTGAATAAACAGTTTGCGTTGATTACCTGAGATCTCAAGCGGCAGAGAACCTGGTGTCAATGAGATGAGTAAGCAGAGCAGAGTAACTTCCCAATCCGAGGACAATTGAGTTTTATACGTAAAAATACCGGGCCTTATATCTAACTTGGGCTTGATAATCTGGCGTATAACCTCAATGCTGGCTCGCACCAGTTCCTTGAATAGCAGAGTAATCAGTTTGAAGATGGCCCAGACTCGCACAATATAGAAGCGCTGGGGGAAGAATCTGCGCATCCCCCCGATGAGAAGCAGTCCGAGCAGGTAACCTATGAGAAAACCAACACCATTCCAGGCGTTGTTCAGAAACATCCATACAAAAGCAATGATAAGATTCAGTACAATCTGAAAGGCCATAGACATCTACTCCTTCAATACGGCATCAATATAAATATTGGGATGCAGTAGAATATCGCCTGCGCGGGAGGTCAATTGGAACATGCCTTCAGCCCCCACACCCATTACGATGATGAATACAAACAGAATTCCGGCAGGAATCAGAAGGCCGTTCACCGCGTAAGGGCGTCTTGTAACCCCGGCAGGCGGTTCGCCCCAGAACGCTTGTATGAAGATACGAAGTACCGAATATAACATCAACAAACTCGAAAGCACCGCAATGCCGGTAAGACCATACAAGCCTGCCTGCAAGCCTCCTTCAAAGAGAAGCAACTTCCCCGGAAATCCACTAAATGGCGGCAAACCTGCCAAGGCAAGTGCACTAATGAAGAACATCCAGCCGAGCAGCGGATAGCGATGGATTAACCCGCCCATGTTATCAAGTTTGGATGTTCCGGCAACAGCGATCAAGGCACCGCCGAGCAGGAAGAGCAATGTTTTGATCAACATATCATGCAGCATATAGAAGAGCAGACCTTCCAGTGCAGGGCGACTGGCCGCGGCCATACCAAAAGCGACAAACCCTACACCTGCGACCACGTTGTAGATGAGAATCTTGTTTACATCGCGGTATGAGATCGCACCGATGACACCCAGGACCATCGTTGCTCCAGCCATCCATCCGATTAGTGCATGGAAGAAATCAGGATCATGATAGAAGATCAGTGTGAATGTTCGCACAATCGCGTACAAGCCAACCTTGGTAAGCAATCCTGCGAACAATGCAGTGACAACAGCAGGTGGTGCCGCATAAGAGCCCGACAGCCAGAAGAACAGGAACAGCCCGGCCTTGATGCTAAATACGATCAGAAAGAGAACAGCAATTAAGGTAATGACTCCGCTCTGTCCCACTTCAGCAATTTTGACGGACAAATCTGCCATGTTCAGTGTGCCAGTTATGGAGTAGAGGAAGCCGATGGAAGCGACAAAAAGAGCTGAAGAAACAATGTTAATCAAGACATATTTGATCGTTTCCCGAAGTTGTCTTTCCGTACCTCCCAATACGATCAGTGCATAGGAAGAGATGAGCATCAGTTCAAAGCTGACAAACAAATTGAACAAATCTCCGGTTAGGAATGAACCGTTAACGCCCGCGATCAGAAAATGAAAGAACGGATAGAAGTGGTGCTCTTCTCGCTCCTTGTTCACACTGCGGAACGCATACAGCAGACACGCCAGTGCAATGATAGAAGCGGCAACGACAAGTAGCGCCGATACCATGTCCGCAACAAGCACAATACCATAGGGAGGTGCCCATCCACCCATATTAAGCGTTAGAACTCCAGTCTGAGCTACCCGCGTAATGAGTATCGTTGAGACCGCTGCTGTAAACAAAAGTCCAATGACACTAATGATCCGCTGGATATTTATTTTTCGGAAAAATAGCAGAGCCAGAACACCTGTAATCAAAGGCAAGAGAATGGGCAGAACGACGAGATTATTCATATGGGCGCCCCCTTACTTCTTCCATATCGTCTGTTCTCAGCTTCAGATAAGAACGATAGGAGAGAACAAAGAAGAACGCAGTGAGTCCGAAATTAATAACAATCGAAGTTAGTATCAAAGCCTGAGGAAGAGGATCGACATAACGTTCAGCCATCTCCCCAAGCAGCGGTGGTGCCCCAGTTTTGAGACGTGACATGGTGATCAAGAGCAGATGCACACCATGGGTTAGTATGGACATGCCAAGTACGATGCGGAGCAGGCTCCGCGACAAGATTAAAAAGACGGCAACCGCAAACAGAATGCCAACGGCTACACACATCAATATTTCCATATCAGCGATCCTCCCCGATCTGTAGAATGATGGTCATGGTGACACCCAGGACAGCGAGATACACGCCAAGATCAAACAGCATGGCTGTAGCGAGTTCTGTCTCTCCCAGCAAAGGAAGTTCGAAATAGCCGAAGGTTTGACTTAGGAACGGGACTCCGAATATAAATGAACCCGCACCCGTGAGTAAAGCTATACCCAATCCGATTCCTGTTAGCATACGGAAGTCAACCGGTAACGCTTTGCGTATCGTATCTGTACTGAATGCCAGGGCAATCAATACGAGCGCTGCCGCTGTGACCAAGCCGCCGATGAAACCTCCGCCCGGATTGTGGTGACCTGCAAAGAAGAGGTGCATGGCAAACGTCAGTATGATGAACACAACAACCTTGGTGGTCGTTTGCAGCAATACATCATTACTCTGCAAAGGGACAGTATCCCACGAGGATGAGCTGCGTTCCCGGTTACCATACTTTTTCGTATTGTCCGCTTCATCATCTAGAGCAGGTTCGGAATCCTGACTCTCGTCCTTCTTACGGAACTTCAAGCGGGCTCCAAGATCTTTTGCTTCGAGGTTCAGATTAATCATGGAGTAGATAGATAACGAAGCAACGCCAAGCACCATAATCTCCAATAATGTATCGAAGCCACGGAAATCTACCAGCAACACGTTCACGACATTTTTACCACCAGCTGAGTCATAGGCTTCCTGAAGGAAGAAAGTAGAAATGCTGTCCAGTGAGGCTGTTCCGCTTGCGGCCAATGCAACAAAAGTCATCACGATCCCGACTGCAATCGCTACGATCATATTTACCGTGAGATAACTGCGGCTTGATTTGCCACGTTGAAGCTCAGGCAGATGGTAGAAGCAGAGCAGGAACAGTGCAACAGATACCGTCTCAACAATCATCTGTGTCAACGCCAGATCTGGCGCCCGGAAGAGTACAAACAGTAGGGTTACGAGGTAACCAACCGCTCCGGTCATAATGACTGCTGACAGTCTGTTCTTGGCAAAAGGAATCGAAACTGCAGCACCGATGAGCGTGACTAGCAGTACCACCTCATAAAATGAGAAAGGTGCATTGCCCTGCAGATTCCAGCTAATATTTTCTCCTGAACGGAAGAAGGCATAGACCAGCAACGCGACCGTGAATGAGAAAATGTAAACGAGATAATTACGAACCGAGCCATTCATATAGGCTTCCGTCCATTTGCGTGCATAATGCTGAAGATTATCAAGCACGACATGGTACATATTGTTAATAGTTAATCCTTGTGGATAATGCTCATAAATATTCCTCCATCGTGGCAACAGCTTGTAGAGAGTGATTCCGAGAATCACAACTCCGATTGTCATAATCAGTTCCGGAGTCCATCCATGCCACAGGGAGAAATGTACATCGAAGCGCTCATTCCCATTCAAGAGGGATGGAAGCACAGCGGCCATTGCCGGTTCAATCAGTGATCCGGCCAGCAGATTCGGGAAGAGTCCGAATACAACGACAAGAACACCTAGAACAAAAGGCGGAATGAGCATGCCAGCGGGCGCTTCGTGCAGCTTCTCGGCAGGGATCTCGCTTTGGCTACGACCGAGGAATGTTTTGAACACGATAATAAGCGCATAGATCAGGGTAAACACACTTGCAAGCCAAGCGAATACCGGCAATAGAACACTCCAGGACCCAAGTCCAAAGATTCGTAGATGCGTGACTTCCACCATCGCCTGGAAGAATAACTCCTTGCTCAGGAATCCGTTGAAGGGCGGAATACCCGCCATGGCAAGTGAGCCGATCAATGCCACGGTGAATGTGATTGGCATGAATGAAGCAAGTCCACCGAGCTTCCGTATGTCACGTGTACCCGTTTCATGATCAACAATCCCTACGACCATGAACAGAGCGGCCTTGAAGGTTGCATGATTAAACAGGTGAAGCAGCGCAGCGGTTATTGCAACAGTATACATCGCAGAGGATTCGCCATATCCGAAGTAGAGAGCAGCAGATCCAACCCCTAAGAGGGACATGATCAGACCAAGTTGAGAGATGGTCGAATAGGCAAGAATCGCTTTGAGATCGTTTTTTTTCACCGCCAGGAATGATCCATAACACAAAGTCAGAAGACCAACGCCGGTAACGAGCCAGAACCAGAGTCCCTGTCCACCGAAGATTGGTGTAAACCGTGCTACAACGTACAGTCCGGCCTTGACCATGGTGGCTGAGTGAAGATAGGCACTCACAGGTGTCGGAGCTTCCATGGCATCCGGCAACCAGATATGGAACGGGAACTGAGCTGACTTGGTGAAAGCTCCAATCAGGATCAAGATAAGTGCGGGTAGAAATAGTGCGCTTTCCTGAAACTGACCCAATCCTGTAATGGTTGCACGAATACTGAATGTTCCGGTAATGAGATACATCATCATGAATCCGGTAAGCATGGCGAAACCGCCAAATACCGTAATCAGGAATGATTTTTGTGCTCCTGAAGTTGAGGCTTTACGTTTGTAATGGAATGCGATCAACAGGAATGACGTAATACTGGTCAATTCCCAGAATCCGTAGAGCACGATCATATTATCAGACAGCACCACGCCCAACATGGCTCCCATGAACATCAACAGATACAGGTAGAAACGGTTCAGCGCTTCTTTCATATCCATGTAGAAGATGGAGTAGAGAACAACGAGGACACCGATTCCGGTGATTAGCAGTGTCAACATGAGGCTCAGACCGTCCAGATACAGATTAAATCCAATGTCCAGTGAAGGAATCCATGGGATATTTCCGGATACGGTATTGCGCTGTGATACAGCGGGTATGAGACTCGCAAAGTATACAAATAATAGTGCCGGGACAAGGAGAACCGGCCATCCCAAATGTAATTTACGGAAGAAACGATGCAGCATGGCAAGAAGAATGCCAGCGGCAAAAGGCAGAATAACAGCAACATGAAGCAGGCTCAACATTACACCCCCAATGTTTAGTATTTCGATTACTCTCTCTGTGACATACAGGCGCATGATCCTTTGAAGGATATGCTTGCTCTCTATATTCATAACCCAAGTATGTATATACAGAATCGTGTCTATTCTTTGAATGGAAGAAACACGGTGAAGATTTCAGTATAATATTGTATGGGCATGTATAATAAAAAAACACACAAGTTCCGATAAATATGAAAACGATTAGGGCGTGTCTGAAACTCCGAAGAAGCAGATTTTGCCGAATTTTCGTTCCAAGCCAGGAAGTTTTCCGCAGGCGTGCCGGGGCACGTCAAGGGAAAGTGACGCAGCAGGGGGCGAAAAGGCGGTAAAAGATGCACTTCAGCGAGTTTTGAGACACGTCCGAGGTGACATTCCGTGTACTCTTTACAGCATAGTTATGTTGAGAAGCAAGATGGTTTCACCGTGTAATGGAGGAAGTAATGTCATTCAAAATTAGAACTGTGCTTACAGTCATCTTTGCTGTGTTATCCTTGCTGGTTACCCTGACGATTGGGTCTATTTTTAGCCAAAAGTCATTTGTTGCTGTAGAGACTGAGATTGGTCACTCGCTTACAGGCACGGCCTCACAGGCTTCGGACAAGCTGGATCGATTCATGTCCGCTCGCGCGGGTGAACTGGACCTGCTGGGCCGAATGGCTTCGTTGGAAGATGAATTCCAACCTGATGAGATTCAGATGCTGCTGGATCAGTTACAAGATAGCTTTCCCTCATTCTCATGGGTTGGATTCATGGACCCGAAGGGAAAAGTGTTAGCTGCTACGGATGGTATCTTGCTTGGGGAAAATTTATCAGAGCGACCTGTGTATCAGGAGGGAGTCAAGGGTAAATTCATTGGAGATGTGCATAATGCAGTACTTCTTGCCAAGCTGCTTCCGAATCCAACGGGAGAGCCGTTGCAATTTGTCGATATCAGTTTCCCGCTGAAGGATAGCAAAGGAATGATTCAAGGTGTGCTCGCTGCACATTTAAGCTGGGAATGGGCGAAGGAAGTTGAGGAATCCGTACTTGCCCCATTGAAAAGGGAAGAAAAAGACATTGAGTTTTTTATCGTAAGCAAAAAGGAACATACAGTGTTGCTGGGGCCGAAGGAATGGGTCGGTAAACCGTTGGTATTGCCTGGCATCGAAGAGGCCCAGCTCAACAAAAGTAGTTGGTCCATTGAAAAGTGGCCTGATGGTAATGAATATGTGACAGGGTTTGCCTACAGCCAGGGTCATCTGGATTATCCCGGATTAGGCTGGACCGTAGTCATTCGTCAAGTCAAGTCATCTGCTTTTGCGTCTGTGTTTGACCTGATGTGGTTTAATGTGTGGTCTGGACTCGCCGTTACCGTACTGTTTGCACTGATTGGCTGGGTTGTCTCACGTCTGATCTCTGCCCCACTTGTGCGTCTTACCAGAATAGCCAATCGACTGCGTGCAGGGGAAGAGCTTGAGATTCCTGCGATTAAGGGGATTAAGGAGATTGAAGTGTTGTCCCGTTCGCTTCGGGATATGCTGACCTCTCTTATGAATAAAAACTCAGAGCTGGTCGTGATGCAGAATCTGGCGCATTTTGATCAGTTGACTAGACTGCCAAATCGCACTGCCCTTGAAGTGTATCTGGAGGAGTCTCTGGAGACCGAAAGTGAAAATCACACGCTGACTTTTCTCTATCTGGATCTCGATGGATTCAAACGGGTCAACGATACACTTGGACATCAGACTGGAGATGTGCTGTTACAGAAAGTGGCCCAGCGACTGTCTGCTCTTGGTCAGGTGAAGGGGATAACAGTCCGATTGGGCGGAGATGAATTCCTGATTGTACTTCAGTCTGTTGGAAGTCATCCGAGGGAAGAAGCCATGGCTTATGCAGAAGCCATCATTCAAAGCTTGAACAAGCCGTTTATTATCGATTACGAGCGAATTCGAATTGGATGTAGCATTGGAGGAGCCGAATATCCTACCAACAGCGACAACCCAAGTGAGATTATTCGGATGGCAGACGAAGCTTTGTATGAGTCCAAACGTGCAGGCAAGAACAGAATGACATTTTATTCCGAGTTGAAGCAGGATCGTTAGCGTATAATAACATTAGCTGGGTTATCCCAATCACCTTTGTGCGAATGTGCGTATAAACAAGGAGGGGTGAAATGTCTGGAAAATATACATCTGTACCTTATGGTTATGAGCCACCGGCGGCCAGCCGCAAAGGCACATTGACTTTTTATGACTCGTTTGAACATGTGACTGATGAGCAACTCGAGCGCGCCGCTGCAATGGTAGATACCCGTTCATTCATACAGCTTGTGTTGTATCCTTTACACGAGAGCACGTTTAAACGAATGAGCAAGGATTCGATACAGGCATATTACAAAAGAGAAGACCGCCTGCATGATTGGCGGAGAGAACATCCAACTTCACGTATACGTGTGGAGGGGCTTGAGGGCAAGAGAAAGAAATATACACCTGTGGATAGCGCGCTGCGCCATATCACTGCGGAATATCCAGCCCCTCACTTTCTGTATTTGACGATAGAGATGGCGAATATGTTTGCTTCATTTGATTCCTTCAAGGATTGGATCAAAGAGCTGCGTCTCATCATTGATGGATCGTCCGAATACCTGCATCCGATGCTGGAGCAAAATCGCCATCGCTGGGAATGGGCGGAATGAAAACATAGATGTATGAAGAAGATCGGCGTGCTGCTCGTATTCAAACCCAAAAAAAGTTGTGTTGTACAAACCGGAATTCCGGTGTACAGCACAACTTTTTTAGTTATATTTTCTCTGCCAAGGACGAAGTCAGATCAAGTGATGTTACGGTTTTATTTTTACCTGTTCGTTTGTCGGCATACAGACAGGCATCCACTTCCTCGAACAATTTGTCTTTGGTTAGATTAGGGCTGTAGCTTTTGAGACCGATACTCACCGTGATGGAAGCTCCTTCAAGTTCCAGATGGCCCATCAGGGCAATCTTCTGACGAATCTGTTCCACCAAGGCATAAGCCTGCTTGAAAGATTGCTCAAACATCAATAAGGCGAACTCTTCGCCCCCGTACCGTGCTGCAATATCACTTGAGGTAATGGTTTCCTGAATGATCAGGGACACTTTCTCCAGAATAATGTCTCCAACCCGATGACCATACGTATCATTAATGGATTTGAAGTCATCAATATCGATCAGGGCCAGATGCAGACTCATGCCACTGTTGGCATACTCAAATGCTTTTTCATAATAATCCTTGAATGAACTTTGATTATAAAGGTTGGTTAAACCGTCTGTTTTGGACTGTTTGGTCATAATGGCATTTCGCACAATAAGGTCCTGCTTGGCAAGCATGCTGGCCTGAAGATCATCGAGCACCTCAACGCCGCTGGTTACGATAACCTGTGCTACATATGTACCTAGGATTAGAAAAGCAGGAATGGATACCATGTCAAATGAAGACAGGTACAACCGGTAGGCCGGATCGAACAAAACCAGAAAGTAACCAGTCATCTGCATCAGAAAGACAATCCAGACTCTCTTTTTACTGAAGAACAGCACCGAAGCAAAGATGGGCAACAGACAGATTGCTAATATAATCCGAATGTCATAATTGACATGAATAATCGTCCAGGCGATAACCGTGCTGGCTATAGACATGGTGTAAAAGGAATATGAACTGAAGCGTCGATCAACCCAACTTGCGAACAAAATGCATGAACTGCTGACGGCCGTAGGCCAGAACAGGACATTCATCAAGAAATCTGTAGGTGTGCGATCATACTCCAGGAACAGGAAACAACCAATCTGAATGGCGAAATGTGCAAAGATGACTATCCAGTAGGCATGGAGCATTTTTTGAATCCATTTGGAATGTTTGAACTCGTACTCTGTTGGAATGTGGCTATTGTGCGTATGGAAACCTTTCATATATCACCGCTGACTGCATCATAATGGTACGACAGAATTACTCTCGTATATGATAATTATAAATCACAATGAACAAAACGCAAATGTATTTAACTGTTATGTGAGAACAAGACTCACATAAGTTTCGAGTTGTCACAAACTTTTTATGGAGGACAAACAAAACTCAACAATACACTCATAGACTATATACATGGCTCCGTTCCATATGTAGGAAATCATTGATGAAGGGGAGGTGATCTTCATTCCTCTTGTCGTTCGTTCAACCGTTAATGCTACGGGAGCAATTACATTTACAGGAAATACGCTTGGACTGAGTCGTTCGGAAACAGCGGGAGTACCCGGAACACAGGACAGTATTGGAGGTTTTATCACAACCAACACCAGCCTCCAGTACGGCACCTATCCACTGGGAACGACAAGCCTGTATCAGAGCAACAGTTCAGCAGCCATTCTTACACTACCTGCTGGAAGTACCGTTCTGTATGCAGAATTGATCTGGGGCGGCAGTTACATCAATGGTACAGTCAATCTGAGTGCTGCCATTAACAATCCGGTTACGTTTATTACACCCGCAGGGACTTCCAGTGTTACCCCTGATCCACTTACCTACAATCAATTCGATCTGGGGGGCGGTGCTGCTGGCTATGTACGTTCCGCCAACGTAACCACACTTGTACAAAATGGGGGAGCAGGTACATATATCACCGGTGCAGTGGTAGGGACTATAGTTATTACAAATGATTCCACGGCCAATCATGCGGGGTGGACACTTGGAGTCATTTATCAGAATCCCAATCTGCCTTTTCGCAACATGTCTTTGCGTGCAGGCGGCGTACTCGTTCAATCCACTTCACCACCTGTTGTTACCACACTGACTGGATTTGCAACGCCCCTTTCCGGTGTATTGGGAGGAAGAATACTGTTCAGTGCGCAGGAGGGCGACGCAAACCGGACCGGTGACCAGGCATTATTCGGGCCAACCTCAGCTACATCGGTTGCTTTGTCCGGGCCCAATAATCTAGCTGCGAACTTTTTTGCTTCTCAGATTAACGGAGATACCGGAGCGCTTAATACAACAGGAACGTTTGGGACACGAAATCAGATCAACGGAGCTCCAGGTACAAATATTATCGGTGGACGTCAAGGCTGGGATATTACCAATGTGGATGTTTCAGCAAGACTGATCAATAACCAGTCATCTGCGGTGTTGACATTAACGACCTCGGGGGATGCCTACATTGTCAACGCCAATGCAATTCAAGTTGATATTAATGCACCCAAAATCACATTGGCTAAGGCAACGGTCGCCGCCGGTGCAGTTGCCGGGGATAGTATTCTATATTCGGTCACCGTTACCAATGCAGGCACTGCGAGTGCGGCCAGTGTTGTTTTATCAGATTCACTTCCTGCAGGTCTTACCTTTATTCCGGGCAGTGTCACGGTTGCAGGTGTATCCCGTCCAACACTTGATGTGACGGCAGGCATTCCGCTGGGTTCGTTAACTTTATCCAGCAGTGTTGTTGTAACCTATCGAGCACTCATCGGTCAGGATGCAAGCATTCTGCAACTGGTGAATTCGGCCAATGCAGCCTTTACATTTCAAAGTGTAGCAGGGGGGCCGGTCATTACCGGAGTTATTCCGTCCAATAACTCCACCCTTACGGTTTATTCGCCAAACCTGTCCATTGTGAAATCGGCGAGTACCACCAATGCCACGGTGGGTGACCTGGTAACCTATACACTGCAAGTGAACAACGGAGGGAATGTTGCTGCCAACGTTACATTGAGGGATAACATTCCAAGTGGTAGCTCATATGTAGCAGGCAGCTTTCGTCTGAATGGAAATGTGATTGCTGGCGCCAATCCGGTTACCGGCGTTAATCTGGGGAGCCTCGCGGCAGGAAGTGCCAATACCGTGACTTTTCAGGTACTTGTAACAAGCTTGCCAACACCGCCGACTCTTGTGGATCAGGCGACAGCTTCTTATTCCTTCAATTCACCTGATGGTCGGACGATCACGGGAAACATCGCCTCGAATACCTTAACGATTCCGGTAACATTGCCCAATGTGACCACGGTAAAATCAGCATCCGTCACCGATGTTGCTGTCGGGGAGACCTTCACGTACACCGTAGTTACTACCAACAGCGGTATTCAGGTGATTAACAATGTGGTACTTACAGATGCGCTCCCTGCTGGAATAACTTTTGTTCCCGGCAGTGCAACCGTAAGGGGAACTGTTGTACCGTCTGCGAATCCGAGCAGTGGTATCTCCATTGGGACATTGGCGGCCGGAAGTTCTGCGACGGTGACGTTTCAGGTGAATGTGCAGTCTTTGCCTGCTTCAGGTTCGTTAGTTAATCGAGCGGTAGTGTCCTATAGCTCTGGTTCGTTCACGGGCATTTCCAACTCCAATTCCATTACAACCCCTGTATACCAAGCTGTTGTTGGTATCAACAAGTCGGCAAGCCAAACCAATGCGACACTGGGGGATCAGATTGCATACACACTTGTGGTCACGAACAGTGGGAATATAGCGACTCAAGTGAATGTGACGGATACGATTCCAGCGGGGCTGACGTTTGTCCCGAATTCGGTAACTGTGAATGGTACTGCACGTCCTGGAACAAGCCCATTAACCGGAATAACACTGGGCAGCCTCCTGCCGGGAGTTGCGGCTACGGTGGTGTTTCGCGCTACACTCACCACACTTCCGACTCCCCCGACACTGGAGAATCAAGGGACTGCAAGTTATACGTACCAGCTTCCAAGTGGAAGGAATCTCTCAGGCAGCAGCTTATCCAATATCGTTCGTATATCTGCATCGGCTCCCAATATTTCTCTTAGTAAAACAGTAAACACACCAGATGCGACAGTTGGAGATGTGCTTACGTATACCGTTGTTGCAACAAACGCAGGAATTAGTGCAGTACAAAATCTGGTGATTTCGGATGCACCATCCGGCTCTGAATTTGTCCCGGGTAGTGTCACGATTAATGGATCTTCTGTTCCCAGCGCAAGCCCCGTTGCGGGAATCGCAGTGGGTTCATTGAATAGCTCAAGCAGCGTAACTGTGACCTATCAGACCCGAGTAAATTCCGTTCCATCTACGGGTTTGGTTAGTAACCAGGCCAATGCAGCATTTACATCAGGCAGTTTTAACGGTGTTTCTTCTTCTATATCAGTAAATACCCCCATATTTCTGCCAGTGATCCAAGTGGTGAAGTCAGCAAGTACAACAAGTTTGACGGTAGGCGATACGTTTAATTACACCATCCAAATTAACAATACAGGTAACATAGCTGCAACGGTTACCTTGACAGATCCCATTCCAGCAGGAGCAGTATTCAGCACAAATAGTGTCATTATTAATGGCGTACCTACACCTGGAGTCAGCCCGGAGTCGGGTATCAGTCTAGGAGAGATTGCTGCGGGCTCAGGTGCAACGGTCACCTTTGTTGCGACGGTTACCAGCTTGCCAGATGCAAGGCAGTTAATTAATCAGGCGGTTGCTTCATTTGCCTACACACTCCCAAGCGGGAGAACGATTGCCGGTCTCTCGTCATCAAACACCATCACTATTCCAGTGTCTCTGCCCAATGTTACGATTGTCAACAGTGACAATGTAGAGTACGGCGTAGTCGGAGATGTCATTCGATACACATCTGTTATTCGTAATAACGGCACAGTAGCCGTTAATAATGTGGTATATGTCAATCCTCTTCCTTCGAATACCCCATTTGTACCCGGAAGTGTCATTGTGAACGGGACTTCGTTCCCGCTCTCCAATCCGACCGCCGGCATTCCAATCGGTACGTTGGCTCCAGGAGCCGAGGTTACCGTAACTTTTGAGGTGACGATTACCATGCCGATTCCTTCGCAGATTAACAATCAGTCGACGGTCAGCTTCACATCCGGTTCATTTTCAGGGTCATCATCGTCCAATACCACTCAGACTCCGGTCATACAACCGCAGATTTCACTTGTCAAAACAGCAAATACCGTAAATGCAACTGTAGGTGATACGGTTGTATACACGGTAACGGTCAGCAATGCTGGCAATCTGGAAGCAAATGTTACTCTCACAGACAACATTCCTTCTGCGACTACTTTTGTACCCAACAGTGTGGTTGTATCCGGTGTGCCAGAGCCGGGAGTAACACCAGGAACAGGTATTCCGGTAGGCATTGTAGCAGCGGGGGCGACGGCTGTTGTCACGTTTGCCGTTGTTGTGGATTCACTTCCATCCCCACAGCAGCTTAGCAATTTTGCTACATCATCCTTTACATTTACACCTCCAGATGGGCGGACGTTGAGTGGCTCAGCCACTTCGAATACACTCACGTTCCCGGTCTCGTCACCAAACGTCGCTGTTGTCAAAAGCACAGCTTCCACTGCGGCTACGGTAGGCGATACGGTGACCTATTCCATTCTGGTGACCAACAGCGGAATTGCACCGGTGAACAATATTCAGTTTTCAGACCCGATTCCAGCTGGAGCCTCTTTTGTTACAGGGAGTGTCACAGTGAATGGGGTTGCGCAACCCGGAGCCAATCCGGCAGGTGGGGTACCCCTTGGTACATTGGGGCCCGGAACGTCCGCGACGGTCACATTCAGTATCCGTATCGACGCGATCCCGCCAAGTGATCAGTTGAGCAATCGCTCTACGGTCAGTTTTACCTCAGGTACATTCTCAAGCACAACCTTTTCAAATACCGTGGTCACTCCGGTGTACCAGCCTATTCTTTCAGCGCAAAAAACAGCCAGTACACAAAATGCTACCGTTGGGGATACAGTCAGCTACACGATAACCGTGAGCAATCAGGGAAACTATGGAGCCCAGATTAACCTGACAGATAACCTTCCAGCCGGAACCATCCTTGTTCCAAATAGCGTTATTGTGAACGGTCAACCGCTGCCAGCAGGAAATCCAGCAACGGGCATCCCCGCAGGTAATGTGGCTCCCGGAGCTACGACCACCATTACCTTTTCAGTAGTTGTTGATACGCTGCCAAGTCCGCAACAACTGGTGAATCAGGCTTCGGTAGCTCTATCATATACATTGCCGGATGGGCGGAACATCACGGAGTCTGTTCTATCCAATGTGTTGACCATTACCGTATCGGCACCGGATGTCGATGTCGTCAAATCCACAACTTCAACGGCGGTATCAGTTGGTGATATCGTAACGTATAGCATCGCTGTAACCAATAACGGAATTGCAACGGTCAACAATGTGGTTTTCACGGATGCAGTGCCGACAAGTACCGTTCTTGCGCCAACCGGCGTGTTTGTCGATGGTGTTCTGCGCCCTGGTGCCAATCCTTCTACGGGAATAACGCTTGGTTCCATCGCACCTGGCGTTACGGTAACCGTTGTATTTAGTGTGCAGGTCACGGCGCTTCCGGCAAGTGCAGTGTTAAACAATCAGTCCACGGTCAGCTTTACATCAGGGGCTTTCTCAGCGACCACATTCTCCAATACGGTTACAACTCCGGTCTTTCAACCTATTCTGGCGGCAGTCAAAACGGGAGATCAGACGATAGCAACGGTAGGGGATACCGTTGTGTACAGCATCGCCATTTCCAATACCGGGAACTATGGCGCATCTGTCACGTTAACGGATACCATTCCGGCAGGAACAGAGTTTGTTCCTAATAGCGTTATTATTAACGGGGCTTCTGCACCAGGTGCAGATCCAGCTTCGGGTATTCCGCTTGGTGTCGTTTCCACAACAACTCTAGTTACCTTCTCCGTTGTGATTGTGACGTTACCTTTGAGCCAGTCCATTACCAATCAGGCTTCTGCGACATTTTCGTATACATTACCTGATGGAAGAACACTTGGAGGCACGATTACGTCCAACGCACTCAACATTCAAGTATCTGCTCCGAACGTCAGTGTAGTTAAGACAGCTTCGGTAGTTGATGCCGTGGTAGGCGACACGATTGTGTATGAAATGGTTGTGACCAATGAAGGAATTGACCCGGTAAACAACATTGTGATCACCGATCCGATTAACCCAGCCACCACATTTGTTACAGGCAGTGTTCTGGTGGACGGAGTCCCACGTGCCTTGGCCAACCCTGCGCTGGGCATAGCTCTTGGTAGTTTAGCCCCTGGAGCATCGATAACGGTATCGTATGCAGTTCGGGTCAATACGCTTCCAACACCACCACAAGTGAGCAGTCAGTCTTCCGTAAGTTTCACATCGGGTGTTTTCTCGGGAGCAGCGTATTCCAATACGGTTGTAACACCAATTTATCAGCCGATTATTGCCGTAACCAAAACAGGGAGCACCTCCAATGCAACGATTGGTGACACCATCACCTATTCTTTTGCCATTAACAATAGCGGGAATCTTGATGCAAGTTTGACATTAACGGACAATATACCGAATGGAGCCGTACTGCTTCCCAACAGTGTTCTGATTGATGGTGTTCCACAGCCAGGTGCCAATCCAGAGACGGGTATCGTTGTGGGTACCATACCGTCCGGAGGTACGGTTATTGTAACGGTTACCCTCGAAGTGACTGTAGATACGTTGCCACAGGATCAGCAACTGGTTAACCAGGCGGTGGCCAACTATACATTTAGTCCACCCGATGGCCGTCTGTTGACGGGGACCGTATCTTCGAATGTTCTGGTTATCCCGGTATCTGCACCAAATGTTGTAGTTGCCAAAAGTACAAGTGCCATTGATGCTGTTGTTGGTGATGTAATCACCTATACGGTTGTAGTAACCAATAGCGGCATTGAAGTGGTTAATAATGTGGTCATGGTTGACCCGGTACCTGTCGGTACAGTATTTGTGCCAGGAAGTGTTACGGTGGATGGTGTGCCAAGACCAACAGGGAATCCGAATACAGGCATCACGCTTGGTTCGATTGCTGCGGGTGCTTCCGTTACGGTTACATTCAGAGTAGAGGTTGTGGTGATATGAGCCAATCTTCCGGTCCGTTGTCCCACTGGCTAAAGAATCAGTCCCTGGTTCGATTCAGCTCGGGTGCGACTGAACTGGAACAGGTATCCTATTCGAATACGGTTGTAACACCGTGGATCGGCCCCAGGCTTGAAGTCAGAAAAGTCTGCAATGTCACGGAGGCTGCCTTAGGGCAGTCTCTTATCTACCGTGTTGAAATTGTTAACACCGGAAATCTTACGGCCCTAGTGTACCTATTGGATCAGCTATCTGCAGAGACGGCACTGCTTCCCAACAGTGTACTGCGTGATGGTATTCCGTTACCGGGAGCATCACCGGAGAGAGGATTGCCTCCAGCTGAAATCGCGCCCGGAGCCACGTTGCGATACCACTTCCAAGTTGTAATCTTGCGTTTACCTGAGACACTGAAGCTGCTGAATCAGGCACAGGTTAACTATGAGTTTCTGACACCGGAAGGCAGAACGGTTACAGGTATGGAACAATCCAATATCGTGGAGGTCAATCTGGTCTCATCCCGGCTGGAGATCTCCTTGCAGGCGGATCACATCTATACCTTCTCAGGGGATATTGTCATGTACACCGTCATCGTGAGCAATCCGGGTTTTATTGCAGCCACCAATGCCCAAGTAACGATTTCTTTGCCACAGGGTATTGTTTTTATACCTGCGAGTGTCATCGTAGATGAAATGTTTGCGCCACAAGTAACGCCTGATACGGGCATACAACTTGGAGAGATTTTACCCGGAAGCTCAATTAGGATACAATATCGGGTTCAGGTTACGGGGGGAAGCGATGCAAACGGAATATCAAGTGTAGCCGTACTGGCGTATATCTCGGCAGGACAGCAGGAGACGGTCTACTCCAATCAGGTTACCCTGGAAGTGATACAGCCCCAGGTCTCTGTGGTGAAAAGTGTGCTCCCGGTAACGGCCATATTAGGCGATGTCGTCCAATATAATATTACCGTCTCTAATGCAAGCAGTTATGCGGTGGATGGAACTCTCCTGGATGTACTGCCCACAGGTGTGACATTTGTCGAAGGCAGTCTGCGCTGGAATGGGGTTAAACGTCCCGGAACCAATCTGGCTAAAGGGCTTAATCTGGGGACGTTGACAGCCCGGTCGGTTCTGAATATTCAGTTCGAAGCGAAACTTCCAGATCGAGATGAATCGATGCCTGATGACTACAGGTATGTGAATCATGCTAGCCTGATGTACACATTTCGATTGCCGGATTCACGGTCAGTGCAGCGGATGATTACATCTAATGAGGCTGTGGTCGAATTGAAAGCGCCGATAATTCAGGCTTATGTTCAAGTGACACCCACATTGGTCGAGCAGGGAGGTACCGTCACTTTTCAGGTACGTGTGGGGAATACGGGGAATTTGCCGGCACGTGTACAACTTGGGAGCATTTTACCTGAGGGTGCCAGATGGCTTGGTCAAGCTACGGGTCAGCTCCAATTGAGCATATCAGAGTATTCCACACCACGGGTTCTGCATGTGGGCGTGATTGAGCCTGGAACGGAAAAAAACATCTCGTATGTAGCGAAGTTAGCTTCTGAGAAGGTGGGGACGCTGCAAGGAGACTTGATTGCCAGGTACACGTATGAATGGAATGGACAAAAACGGGCTGGCGAAACCCGATCGAATGAGTACAGCATCATTGTGGAGTATAGAGAAGAATAGGAGGTATCAAAGTTAACGGTAACTTGCCTGAGGAATTTGCTCATTCTGGTTGCCATGAGATTACACGAACGTAAATGAATGGTATACTAATTGAATATGAACTCGGCAATCAACCCGTGGAATCGGGACGTCGGAGTAGAGGAGGCAGCCACATTGGCAAAAGCAAAAGTAGCAAAAAGACCTACACGGGATGAGTTTGAACTCGAAGAGTTGGGAAACCAGCTGGTTGAAGCTTTTCGGGAACGTTCGGAAGTACTGTTGACGGTATGGGGCAAAGAAGATCAGGTGCAAGGAGTCATCGTCAAAATGGACTCCCGTACACGACTCGTGCATGTAGAGTATACCGAAGAAGAGTTCACAGCGAAGGTACCTTTTCTGGATATCATGCGTGTGCAATCTCCCCGGTACTGAACGAAAAAAACAGCAATCTGAATAATTAGGGCATCCGCCCTGTCAAAGTCGTTCTTCCTGCATAAGATAACCCATACCTGTTGCAGAGGAGGTACGGTCAATGAGCGAAGTATTAGGTGGAGAAACAAGAGGCTACGGATACGGAGGTTTCACTTCTGTAGGTGCCATTCTGGTTCTGTTCATCCTGTTGGTTATCATCTCCAAAGCGTTCTTGGTATAATTGCATATCTCTAAAGAATGAAAGAAGCTCTGCCATCGCGGCAGAGCTTTTTTGTTCGTTCAGTCCTTGGCGAATTTTGTAGAAAATCGGTGTAAGTCCTGCTTACGTTATGTTAGAATATAACCATCCCTAGAGAAAGAAAGAGGTGTTTTGATTATGAGCCAAACGTTAACAGAATCTTTAAATGAACAGATGAACTTTGAGTTTTATTCCGCTCATGTATATCTGGCTATGGCAGCCTATTGTTCCAGCAAAAGTCTGGATGGATTTGCGAACTTCTTCATCGTGCAAGCGGAAGAAGAGCGATTCCATGGCATGAAAATATACAAATTCCTGAATGATCGTGGGCAACGTGCCACACTTGAGGCTTTGCCAGAACCGAAGAATGAATATGCTTCGATGCTGGATGTGTTTGAGCATGGTTATGCTCATGAACAGCAAAACACGAAAAAATTCTACAATCTGGCTGACATCGCTCTGAATGAACGTGAACATGCAACGATGTATTTCCTGAAATGGTTCATTGATGAGCAGGTTGAAGAGGAAGCTTTGTTTGACAATATTATTCAGAAGCTGCGCCGCATTGAAAAAGACAGCAATGCCTTCTACATGCTGGATGCCGAGTTTGGCAAACGTTCGTTCACTGCTCCTGCTGAATAAATGCACGTTGGGAGTCGAGAAGATTCCAGCGTCAAAACACCATTTACATACAGCATGAGGTAATAATCCTGAACGCAATGGGGGCAATCTCCTTGCAAAGGGTGATGGTTTGATGCCATATGCTGATTGAAGACAAAGAAGCCTGCACTTGTGCAGGTTTTTTTGCATGCACAGATTGAATGATTGTATAGATTTGCTTGAATTGGAGTAAAGGTCTATCAAAATTCTGAATGTGGGTAATAGAGGATATGTCACAATTGATCTATCCTGCCGGGATCTTATTTTGCGCAAATCTATCAAATTCGTATTAAATTTTAGGTTTATCTGACAAAAGTGTAACTCTACCGTAGCCTTTGGAGCGAGAACAGGAGCCACTATCTTTGATAGTATTAGGATAAATCGCCAAGGGATGAAGGTAGAAAAACATGGACACCCGGGGAAATATAACACACAAGGGAGACTTTTAATTATGCTACATATTCGTAAATCTATCATGGTCACACTTGCTATTTTATTAATCATTCCACTATTATTGCCGCAGTCGGTATCTGCCAAATCAGCTGCATCCAAGGATGGTGCAAGCAAAGCAAATTCCAAAATCATATACCTGACGTTTGATGATGGGCCAACCGCTCATACGGGTCAGTTACTGGATATTCTGGATCAGTATCATGCGAAGGCAACGTTTTTTATGTTGGGACCTCAAATGGAGCAATTTCAGAAGGCTACCAAACGAATTGTAGCTGACGGACATGGATTGGGTCTGCATGGTGTGACTCACGTTCCAGGCAAATTCTATAAATCTGCATATAGCGGATTGAAAGAGATGCAACAGGCCAATGCAAGTCTGAACAAGGTTGCCGGAGTTAAAACAAGTCTCGTTCGGACGCCATATGGTAGTAAACCTTATCTCAAACCGGCATTCCGTAATGTACTGCTGGGCCAGGGTGGATTCCATCTATGGGATTGGAATGTCGACTCGGAAGACTGGAAATACAAGAAGGATCACCAGAAAGTCTATAACAGTGTAATGAAGCAAATCCACAATGTGCAAAAGAGCGGAACAACACCTGTTGTGCTTATGCACGACCAGGAAGCAACGCTGAAAGTATTACCGCAAGTATTGAAAACATTGAAGGCAGAAGGGTATCGTTTTGAAGTATTAAGCAAAAAAGTACAGCCGGTTAACTTCTGGAACGACAAGCGTTAATCTTTTGAATTTTTAGATTGGCTACAACGAAGGAGGTACACATCATGAAGAAACAGCCATTATGGATCACGATTCCAGTAACGACAGCGGTTTTGCTTGCTTTGGCAGGATGTGGCGGACCGGATTCAAATACAGCATCATCAGAGAATAGTTCTTCACCAACGACAACAGTGGGGGAGCAGACCGAGACCGGCAGCGGTGGTGCTGATTTCTCTAATGAAAATGAAACAGGAACCAAAGAGAATACGGGCACAACAGATAATGAAGACACATCAGGATCGAAGGCAAATGACAACCAAGTTGCCACTGGTCATTCAGGTGTGAATGATGTGATCAAACAAGTTCGCAACCAGTTGAAGATGAAGGATGCAGCGTTACCCACTTCATTTTCATTGGACAAGGGTACATCTTTGGGGGCGGCAATACTGTCCAATACTGCTGATGCATTTAAGGTAAACTTCTACGCTACCACTCAGTCTGTTGCCATTAATGATCAATCTTTAACTGCATCCGACAGTAAGATACCTGTACTGGCTTCCTATGAAGTGAAGACCTATAAGGACCCGGATCAGCCAGAAATATTCCCTGAGACGGACCTGAAAGATATTCCAGCAGATATGGCTGTGGATCTGGGACATGGCATCAAAGGTATGAGTGAAGGTGCCGCAGGCAGTCAATATCTGACTTGGCAAGAAGGTAGATGGACGCTGGAAATTCGTTCGGTATCCGAAGATGAAATGAATAATCCGGGCATAGCGAAAAAAATGGTGGAGTACCTGGAGTTACATACCTTGCCTGTACCTAAAGATAAAGGGTATATCAAGGTTGAATATCCAAGTGGTGGACAGTCTGTTCATGTAACGGTCTCATGGCAGGACGGTAACCAAATTCATCAGCTTAAGACCGATCAAGTGCCATTAGAAGCTCTTGGCATGGTTGTATCTGTGAAATCTTAAGTATTCTACGGTTATCCTGCAATGTAGAAGAAATGAGTGTGGGATTGTTACGATACACCTAAAAAAAGCTTGGCCCAGGAAGAAATTGCTGGGCCAAGCTTTTTATTTTGAGCATGTTATCGCAGCTTATGTAGCCCGGGGTACATGCTTATTTTTGTTTCAATAGGTTAAAGCGGTGCTTTCATTTGAACCACCCTTTTTCCTTGGAGCGAGTGATGGCCTCAATGCGGTTACTGGCATTTAACTTGTTGAGAATAATGGAGATGTAGTTACGCACCGTGCCCGTTGTGATGAACAGATGCCCAGCGATTTCCTTGGTGTTTTTCCCATCTGCCATGAGGCCTAGTACGGCATTTTCCCGTTCTGTCAGGGGGTTTTCTTCTACATAAGCTTCATCTACCAAGTCGGGAGCGAAGATGCGTCTGCCATTCATAACTTGGCGGATCGATTCGGCCAGTTCTTCAATTGGACTATCTTTGAGCAAGTAACCACGGACACCGCCCTTTAGGGCACGTTCGAAATATCCGGTCCGGGCAAAAGTGGTCAGGATAATGACCTTACAGCTCATTCCTTTGAGTTCTTCTGCAGCTTCAAGGCCGCTTTTCACGGGCATTTCTATATCCATCAGACAGATGTCTGGTGCAAGCTCTTGGACAAGGGCAAGGGCTTCCTGGCCGTTGCTGGCACGTCCGACGACTTCCATATCTTCCTCCAGATTGAGGAGGGAGGACAAGGCGCCGAGCATCATGCGCTGATCTTCCGCGATTACAATTCTAATCATGATTCTGCCTCCTTTATCGGTTTGCGAACGAGTTTCGGAACATGAATAATGATCGCTGTACCCGGGATGTCTGTCGCAGAGCGAATATCCAGACATCCGTTCACAAATTCAAGTCGTTCCTTCATGCCCAAAATTCCTGTTCCACGCCGATCCTGTTTGCGAGTTCGTTCTATTCCAACACCGTTATCTTGAACGGTTACTACATTATCCGCTAGTGTTTCCTTAATGATGATAGTACAGGTTGTTGCCTGACTGTGTTTGACGACATTCGTGACAGCTTCTTTCAAGCACATACCGAGCACATTTTCATTCAATTGTGACGTATCCTGTAACTTCGGATTACCTTCCAGCACAAATTCAATCGAAGCGGCCTTCAGAATCTGCTCCGCCCGGAACAGTTCATCAACCAATTGTGTACCACGCATAGTGGTGACCATTTCCCGGACTTCCTTCAGAGCTGTACTTGCCGTTTGTCTGAGGTCGTTCAATTCAATCTCGGCCTGATCGGGATTATTGCGGAGCAGCCGTCTCGCCAGATCGGTTTTCAGACCGATCAGAGAGAGCTTCTGTCCAAGTGTATCGTGCAGGTCACGAGCAATACGCTGGCGTTCTTCCATTTTTACGAGATCATCAAGTCGCTTGTTCGCATTCTCCAATTGGCCTTCCAAATGTTCAGTTTTGTTTTTGTTATACGTACTGATTGGGAGCAGGATGGAGGCCATTAAGCTGATGAATACAAACGGGAGTTGGCTCACCAACAGAGAACTCTGATTAATGAAACCGTAATTAATGGTTACGAAACTGGCTCCCAGGTTCACCGAGTAGAGGGTGAAGAAACCAGCTTTATTTTTAATATTCCCAATAAAGAAAGCAAGAAACAATGAGAAGTAGGCATAATCATAGGCGATCGTCATCGTAATGGATATGGCAATAAGCATTCCAATCCACATGTACACCTGCCAGCCCTTGGTGATGAAGGCGAGCAGGTAACAGACGAAGAAGACGAGGATAATGATGATGCCGGTTACCATCGTCCATAATTTAGAATATTGCGATATAAAATAGAATGGCAGGATGAAAAAGGCGAGCCATACATAAAGGTTCAACCCTGTTTTTTTATAAAAATTTTGCATCCACTTTTGAATGGAATTCTCCTCCTCAAACTTGTACTCAACTTTAGCATGACTGTAGCATGACTATGGCTTGAACACAAGAAAACGAATCCGACAGAGTTAAGGCTTCTCTGTCAGACCCGCTGGATTGGTTACTCGGATAGGCGGTTGAACATACGGCTTGCGGGATAGCTTTTTGAGCTGTCTGAAGCTAATAAACTGTTTAGAATCTTCATCCCACAGACGGAAGCGCAGGGCAACCAGACTGGAACGTAGTGTAATAGTCGTTGCTTTTTGCAAAGGTGGTGTTGCGTTATGTGCTTCTTCCAAGAAATAGTTAGGTACACGTGGGCTCAAGTGATGCACATGGTGAAACCCGATATTACCACTGATCCATTGCAATAATTTTGGCAATTTGTAATAAGAACTGCCTTCAACAGCTGCTTTTACATAACTCCACTCATCTTCATGTTCAAAATACGTCTCTTCGAACTGATGTTGGACGTAGAACAACCAGATACCAAAGAAACCGGAGAAGAAGAAGATAGGTGCCTGCACCATTACAAAAGCCTGCCATCCGACTAACCAGGACATGAATGCATAGAGCACAACGATCAATACGGTAGTCAGGTGTGTATTGATACGTTCTTTACGTCTAGCACCTTTGCGGTTAAAACGGTAAGCCAACAGAAACACGTAAATGGGTCCGATACAAAACAATACAAACGGGTTACGATAAATCCGATAGAAGAGACGACCCCAAGGAGAAGCTTCTTTATATTCGTCAACTGTCATAACCCAGATATCACCTACACCACGTTTGTCAAGATTACTGCTTGTTGCGTGATGGATAGAATGCTCGTTTTTCCACTGCTGATAGGGTGTCACTGTTAATACACCAGTAATGGTACCGAGAATATCGTTGGCGCGTTTGCTCTTGAAGAATGAACCATGGCAGCAGTCATGGAAAATAATAAAGGTCCGCAGTACAAATCCGGATGCCACCAAGGCAATCGGGAAGGTCAGCCAGTAGGAAACCGATAAGCTAAAGTAAGCTGCAGCCCATAACAAGAAGAGCGGGAGCAATGTATTGATTAACTGGCGGATACTTAGTCTGAGATCATTTTTTTCGTAAGGGGTAACTTCTTTTTTTAAGGCCATTTCTTTTGATCTGTTCATAAAATTGTGTCCTCCTTCAATCGTTATAACTGTAATCAGCTACAACTTGGCGTTTCCCGCTAGACTTTCCTGTAGGAAGCGTTTTTATCATTGTAAAACAATCCGAACATGACAGTAAGTCATAAACGTCAGCCTTCTGTAATGATGAATATCAATGATGGACCATGACATTTGTCATGGGTGTATGATACTCAATAGCTCTGCAGAAGACAGAAGAGCAGGTTTTACTAATTCCTTTGCACAAATTACGCAACAATTTGTATTATGTATACAAATTTTGTTGAGAGCATGGTAAAATCTATCCTTGAGTGATTATGACAACTTATGAGACGGGTCGATTAGGTTGATTTCTGATGGATTGGATGGAATGCATAATGAAGAAACGAATTACGGATATCCTATTTATTATGGCAGGTGCATTTCTGTTTGCACTGGCGGTGAACCTGTTTGTCATCCCGAACGATTTGGCTGAAGGCGGCGTCACGGGTATCACGATTATTTTGTATTACCTGTTTGAATGGTCCCCTGGACTGATGAACTTGATCCTGAACGGTATTTTGTTAATTGTGGGATATCGGTTTCTTGATAAAACGACTACGGTATATACGATTATTGCAGTGGTATTCAATTCGTTGTTCCTGCATGTGACGGAGAGTTGGACGATTGCATCGGATGAACTCTGGATCAATACCATTTTTGCCGGATTATTTGCCGGTCTTGGTATCGGCTTGATTGTTAGAGTGGGAGGCACAACGGCGGGGACAGTGATCCTGGCCCGACTTGCCAACAAATATCTGGATTGGAATATCAGTTACGGACTTCTGTTCTTCGATCTGATTGTGGCTTTCTCCTCATACTTCATCATTGGACCACAAGGATTAATGTGTACAATTGTCTTGCTGTTTGTCGGAACCAAAACAATGGAGTTCATTATTGAAGGGCTCAATCCGAAAAAAGCCGTTATGATAATCTCTTCCAAACAGGATGAAATCGCAAAGCAAGTCATTGAGAAGATGGATCGCGGAGTAACCGTCCTGTCCGGTCATGGCTATTACACAAAAAATAAGAAAGAAATTCTATACATTGTGATTAGCAAGCAGGAAGTTTCTATGCTGAAGAAGATTGTACGAGCAGAAGATGAGATTGCTTTTATCACCATTCATGACGTGCGTGATGTTTTCGGTGAAGGATTTATTGAACTCTCTAAAACTTGATGAATATATGTATATAAGGAAGAAAGGAGTTGCGGTGAAATATCACCGCAACTTTTTTGATAGGTTAATGGTATCCGGTATTAATCTAGTTCAATAAGAAAGAACCCTTCTCCGAAGAGAAGGGCAAAAGAGTATTAGTAATGTCTTCTTTTTTTGACTCCACAATATTCAACAGTGACATGACAGTGTTTTTTACACTTTGTAGGGACATATTTAACTTTGGTAACACAAGTTTTCGTAATTTTTTTGTAAAAACACTTTGGTCTTGGATGATGACATTTATGATGTTTTCTATACATATTAAAACCTCCCTGATCGTGATAAGGTATTCTATGAGCGTGTCACTGTTTCGGAAATGTATAAACGTCTATTATTGTATAATAATTCCTTTATTAGGCTTCTGTGTTACAGGTGAAGGTTGGTTCTTTCTAGTAAAACTTTCTACTAAAAGAGTGCAATGACAAAAAGCTGTACACCTACCAAACACGATGATATATTGAATTTAATCAATTTGTTAATAAACCTAACTAACTAAGCATTTAGCATAATTTCCAGGAGCGTTTTACAATCAGCAAGATATAGATCGAAACGGTGTTATTCGTCTATATTTTGTACCCGAGAGCGACTTTAATCGAATTATGAAAAATGCTAACTATAAGAGGAGGCGATAACATGGCTGGCACACCGCAGTATATCCGCAATCTGAATGAAAATCTTATCATGGATGCCCTCATAACTCAGGGAAGCATGTCGAGAGCGGATATCAGCCGTCAGACCGGACTTAGTAAACCAACGGTGTCTTTGGCAGTCGAACATCTGATTGACCGTAATCTGGTGAGGGAAATGGGGCCAGCTGACAACGCTCAGGGTCGAAAAGCAACCCTCATTCGTTTCAACGAAACGGCTTATTATGTCTGTGGTATAGATATCGGCGCAACTCGTATTCGGATTGCATTATCCGATCTGAATGGAGAGATCATTGCCTATCGAACATATCCCATGGTTGCTCAAGAAGCTTATGAGCGAGCAGAAGCGACGATGTTGGAGCTTCTTCGAAGCCATATGAACGAACTGCTTGATGAGAATCATCTGAACTGGGATCAGATTCAGTGCATCGGGTTCGGTATACCAGGCGTAGTGCTACCTGAATCAGGGCGTATCAATCGTATTGTGGACCCTTTAGCGGGTCTGGAAGAAGCTTTCTCTTTAGAGTCGTTGTCAGGAGCTTTTCCCTGTGAAGTAATTCTGGAAAATGATGTGAATCTTGCAGCGCTTGGGGAGTATCGGAGTGGTGTAGCAGCAGGATATCCCTTGTTTGTTTTTTTCTCCATCGGTACAGGGACGGGCGCTGGCATCATGGTACATGGCCAACTGCTTCGAGGTTTAGGTGGCTTAACTGGAGAGATCGCGGAGATGCTGGTGGACGATGGCCGACGTCTGGAGGAAGTGCTGTCCGCTGATGGTCTGATGCAACTGGCGAAAGATTATCTAGATCAGCATGATGAACTATTATTGGAGGCTGCTGATTCGGGTGCAGATGATCTTCACAGACACCTGACTCCCGAGAAGTTATTTGAAGCTGCGCGCAGTGGAGAAGTAGAGGCGTTAGACATTCTACAACAATACAGCCAGAAGATTGCTTCCGCTCTGCGTCAGATTAGCGTTGTGCTTGCTCCAGATCTCATTGTGCTTGGCGGAGGTGTAGGAGGGAACGGTGATGTGTTATTGCCTTTACTGAGGCAGATCATCTCTGAGCAATTCCCTGTGCAACCACAGTTAATCTGTTCCAAGCTTGGTGAGCAAGCTGTTGTCACTGGCGCGGTACAGGTGGCCATACAACAAACGATGCTGAACCTTCAGCAGGAAGCCATGGAATAAGAGATTGGATATACAACATGTGAGGAGGGAAAAGGCATGACAGAATCCGTGAAAAACGTAAGTAATAATGATCAGACCAATCAGAATGGTACGGCTAAAAGTGATCTATCCGGCTGGATTGCAGGTATTGACATTGGAGGCACCAAAACATTAATGCTCTTGTCATCACAACAGGCTGGAAATGAAGTTCATGAACGTATCTTGCCTACGCTTGCCAGTGATCAGCCGGATGAGTTCTTCCGATGGTTATTCACTGAATTGGAAATATTCTGCCGCGAAGTTGGATGCAATCTGGATCAACTTAAAGGTGCAGGCTTGGGATTCCCTGGTGTGATTCTGCAAGAGGAGGGGATACTGCGAAATGCTCCCGCTTTTCAGTGGCCTGAGCTAGATATTCGCCCTGTTATTGCGAAGTACTACAGCGGGAATATCATGTTGGATAATGATGTGAATATGGCGGCAATGGGAGAATATGATCAAGGGGCAGCACAGGGACATCAACACTGTGTAATGGTCACGGTTGGAACAGGCATTGGATCTGCTCTTATCCTGAATGGACAGCTCTATAGCGGCCAGAATGGAGCAGCAGGTGAGATTGGGCATTTCATTGCAGGAGACGAAGGGCTTTATACCGGTTACGTTGCGGATGCGGATTCCTTTGGCGTATTTGAGCAAGTGACCTCAGGTACGGGAATTACCGAACAGGCGAGGCGTTATTTTGCTGCTGGAAAGGGGAGTTCCTTATCCCTGATCATGAGTCTGGCAGGAGGGGAAGCGGAACAGATTGAAGCCAGGCATGTATTCAAAGCAGCGGAGTCGGGTGATCTTGCTGCCCTGGAGATTCTGGAACTACCCATGCGTTATATGGCGAGAGGTCTGGCGAATATTACGGCTTTACTCAATCCTTCCATTATAGTGATCGGTGGTGGCGTGGCTGCATCCAACCCATCTTATTATCTAAATGAAGTGCGCACACGCCTCCAACGTTACACTGTTCTGCCTACACTTCTAGCTGTAGCTGAACTGGGGAACAAAGCAGGAGCAATCGGTGCATTGGCTGCAATCAAGTCGAGTCTGACACGCACATAAAAATAGAGAATAGGCGAAGCAACTACAGAAATAAAGGATGGAGATCCGGATGAGAAGTAGACATATGAAGGCTTACACAGAGAAAATAAAAGCCGATTCCAAGGATGCAAAACATGTTTTACTCCAATTGCAGGGCCTATATCTGTTTATGGGGCTAGCTGGTGGGATGTTTAACCCGTACATTAATCCCATATTGGTAGCACAAGGGTTTTCCAGTAAAGAAACCGGATTTATTATGGCGTTTGGCACACTTGTATCCATTATTCTTCAACCTATATGGGGAATTCTGGTAGATAAGTTTAAAAAGACACGGTTCGTACTGGTGATAAGCCTGCTTGTTCCTGCATCGTTAGCGTATTTCTACAATATTCAAGTGTACTTTATATTAATATTGATTTATACTTTATGCACTATATTCCAAGTGACTCAAATACCCGTTGCTGACTCCTATGCGGTTACAGCTGCGAGAGCCGCGAAAACCTCATATGGCATGATCCGACTCTTCGGCAGCATAGGAACGGGAGTTGGGGGATTTGCCGCAGGGATGTATCTCTCCCAGTTTTCCATTCACATGTTATGGCTACCATTTCTCCTGTTTAACATTCTGAGCGCTATACTGGCAAGTACACTTCCCCGGCAGACGAGTATATCCTCGTCCTCGGTAACCTTCTCCGTAGGTTTGGCAAGATTGCTCCGAAACCGGACATTCCTTCTATTTCTAACTGGTTGTTTCCTGGTTAACCAAACGCTCACTGCGTTTAACTCCTTTTTTGTTATTTCATTTCAGATGGCTGGCGGTTCTGTGACCATGACAGGTACGGCGTTGTTGCTTGCGTCGATTACCAATGTTCCATCCATGTTGGCAGCGGCATTCATACTCCGAAAATGGGGGCATGAACGCACGATGCTGCTTGCAGCGGGGGCGTATATGTTACGTTGGGGGATACAATGGCTATGGCCGACACCTGAGGTCATGATTGGCGTTCAGGTGCTGCATGGGTTATCCTTCGGATTCTTTTATATCGCAGCAGTGGAATATGTGGCATCGGTTACGGGACGGGAAATGCAGGCCACAGGACAAAGTTTATTTAACATGGTGTTTGCTGGCCTGGGCGGAATTGTTGGTAATATGCTTAACGGATATTTACTCGATTCCGGCGGTCCATCACTGATGTATCTGGCTTGCACGATCAGTGCGGCACTAGGATCAGTGATTCTGTATATCGTCAGCAGGCAGGCCAAAGAACAGAGAAGAGCATACTCATTAGAATAGAGATGGAAGGAGTTGGAGCCTATGAAAGTAAATCTGAAGCGGAATTGGCACACCAAGTTGATGTATTCGTATTTTCCTATTTTTCTGCTTACGATTTCCATTCTGATCTTTCTCTCCTTCCTGATTGTCAACGAACTCTCACGTAACGAAACACAAAAAGCTGACATGATCTCCACCCGCTATATCGTGGATACACTGGAGCGCTCACTAAGCGACATTGAACTTCGCTTGCTTGAAGACATTGGTGCGAACAAAACATACAGTCGCTTTCTGGAAGCTGAACAGGGACAATTATCGAGTCAATTCATCTATGATGCAGCAAGTGGGCTGGGACGTATGCTGGATCAGCAGGATATGATTCAATCCATTTATCTCTATCGTATGTCCGATTCCCAGATTCTTACGCCCAGAGGCATGATGCGTTTGGAAGATTTCGAAGATCGTGCCTATATTGAGCAAGCCTTGAAAGATCGGGAGTACCTCGGTTGGAACCTGCCACGTGATTATAAGGAACGTTCCTTCGACGTACCTTCACAGGTGATTAGCATGAATAAGTGGCTTCCGTTACCGTGGGGCGGGGAAGGACTGCTCGTCATTACCATCCGCATGTATGCAGTGGAACGGCAGATTGATAACATGACCAATGAAAAGTTATCTGTTCTTCAGGTTCGGGATAAGAGCGACAATCTGATCTATACCGCGCATCAAATGGACCCTTCAGCAGGTGAAATCCTTAATCGTGTGACTGCGGACAAGCTTGGTCTGGTCTTCGAGAGTGGTATTCAATCCGGACAGCTGTATTCATGGGTATCCCTTGTTTCTTATGTGTGGATCGGTATTGGTTTATTAACGATTGTTGGTGCGGTGGCGGGACTAATCTACATTACTCGCAGAAATACACGCCCCATCCAGCTGATCATGAATCGAATTCAGGCGTTACAGCCACGTGCCGAGGAGAATGAAGCAACTCCATCCGTCAAAGATGAACTGGCACTCATCGACCGTGCGCTGGAACATCTGATTGCTCAAACGGTTGACTATGAGAAACAACATCATGAAAACTTGCTGATTCATCGCAGACAGTTGCTTGTTGATCTGATGGAAGGAGAGCGGATGGATTCGTTCCGTCAGCGACTTCGCCATCTGCAACCGCTAGAGGAACGATTCATGGAACCGAAGAGTGTTGCTGTCCTCATTGCGGAGATGAATGGTGACGATCTCTCGACCAATCAGAATATTCTGAAGATTGCGCTCATGAATGTAGTGGAAGAACTTGTGCAGAATGAGACCCAGTTCGGCGGTTGGGCTGAATGGTTTGGGAACCGCAGGCTTATTGTGATGATTGCATCGGATGAGCAGGAAGGACTGGACCGTGAATTACTTATGGATCTGGCTAAGCAGATGCATATGTGGATTGCGGAAAACTTCCGCCTACGGTTTACGTTCGGGATTGGACGAACCGTACCGGGCTGGGAGGAGATTACTCGTTCCTATGCGAGTGCAGATGCGGGTTTGCAGCATAGACTTACCCTTGGTAAAGATGCGATCGTTCTCAGTGAGCAACTGCCGGATCGTATTGAGCTGCAATCGTACAAGTATTTGCAGATGCTCGCAGACTTTGTCCGTGAATTCAGACTAACCGGCGATGGTTGGCGAACGCAGCTGGATCAGATGTTTGTTGCGTTTAATGAAGATCAGATTACAGATAACGATATTCGCATGTTGCTGCAGGCGTTAATCCAGATGTTGTCCCGTGAATTCGGGGAGCTGTCTGAGCGGTTGCAAAGCCAATTTGCCGAGGAAATCCTGACTCGTCTTCGCAGTGATATCCAGCAGGTGGAGACACTGGAGGGGATTCAAGAGATTTTGCAGGAGTGGCTTAAAGAGGTTTATCGCAATTATGTATCTGTGAATGAAACGAAAAGTCATCGCGCGATGATCAACGAGCTGCGGATATATATTGAAGAGCATTTTGATGATCCGGATCTGTCGCTGAAACATCTGAGTGATCGGTTCCAAATCTCGGGCAAATATGCGAGTTATTTGTTCAAGGAAGAGTTTGAGATGAAGTTTGTTGATTTTCTGGTGAAACTGAGGGTCGAAAAGGCCTGTCGTCTGTTGTCTGCATCCGATATGGCTGTTCAGGATATTGCTCTTCAAGTGGGATACGCCAATGCAATTTCCTTCGGCAGGGTATTCAAACGGATTATGGGCGTGACACCAGGGGACTATCGCAAGCGGAGTGGAAAACAAGGGGATCAATAACGGAATTGCACGTGTTAGAACATCCGAGTATCGGGTAAAATCCAATAATCCTAGAGATATCTATGAAATCTCCTGTATGAGGCAATAAGGTTTTGTCCCTTATCGTCCTTTACAGGAGATTTTTTGGCTGTTCAACCACGATCTTAGGCCAGTGTGGCTGATATGTTGTTAAGGAATTTTACGAATGTCCTATACTAGCAGTATGACAATTCATAGATTAATAGGGCAGGAGTGAAGATGGTGTACAAACACGGACAGCAAGTGTGGGGATCGGTAGATATCAGTAAACGGGTTACCATTACAGCAAGCAACAACACATTTACATTTCATGTAGATGACTCGTCTTATACGATAACTATACCTGTTGGTACCTACACGACAAGTCAACAAAGGCATGAATCCGAACTTATTCAGGTCATTTCGAAGGCAGGGGCAGCTCAGAACATTCCAGTACGATTTATTTTGGGCGGAATGCATTATGATGAGAAGTATAATGTATTGATTTTGGAACATACGGACACAAGCAACGAACATGTTATCGATCAATTTGCGGGAAATGCCATCGATACGTTGTTTGGTCAAGTGAAGTTTAATCTTCCGCCGAGGAATTAGTCGTGGAATCGTTCTACACGTGTTGCTAAACAAGGAGATCACATAAGATGTGGTCTCTTTTTCATTTTTTGAAGAGAGATTTAATGGAAAAAAGATTATTGCAAGATGGGTGATGCCAGATTGTCTATGAGAAATCAAAATTAATGCAACACAATATGTTATTATAGTTAACATTAAAGGTGTGAAAATTGTATATTGTCAGGAAATATGTTTATATATCGCGGTATTTAACTTAAAAAACGTGAATTTCACATTTTGAAAATAGTTTATTGTCTAAATATCAGATCTCATGTAATGATTAGTGACATTCACAGGTGCAACAAAATGGGATGAACAAAGTGGAGTGGCAATCATGTGAATCCATTCAGAGAGTGTGCGAAAGGGGAAAGGTCAAATGAGATTATTTCAAAGACGTAAGGCAGGCAAGGCAAGTTCAATCCTCGCAGTGGTAACAGCATTCACTCTATTATTATCTGCATGTTCGTCGGGAAGCGAATCAACATCTTCATCTGGAGAGTCGGGTTCGGGGGAAAAAACAACTTTGAAAGTAGAAATCTTCGATCGGGGAAACAATCCGGCGGGCTACACCATTTCGGACAGTTATCTGACTCGCTTCATTCAAGAGAAGTTTGGTGATCCAAACAACATCGATGTTCAGTTTGTTCCAGTACCACGCTCGGAGGAAGTACAGAAACTTAACGTTCTGATGGCGAGTGGCTCTGAAGTACCTGATATCGTCTTTACCTACGATTCGGGAACATTCAACCGGTATGCAGAGCAAGGAGGTCTGACCGAACTTACGGATCTGATCAATCAAAGTGGTCCTAACCTGAAGAAGTTCCTGGGAGATGAAACGCTGGCCTACGGTCAATACGATGGACAACAGTTCGCGGTTCCAGGTAAACGTCTTGTACTTGGCAAGTACGCATCCTATGTTCGTCAGGACTGGCTGGATGCACTCGGATTGCCTTCCCCTGAGACAGCTGAGGAGCTGCATACAACACTGAAAGCCTTTAAGGAAAAAGATCCGGGTAAGGTTGGCACAGGACTTATTCCTATGGGGATGTCCATTGCCTCGGCTCAAAATGAACCACTGATCTGGTCATTCATTGAACCGCTGACGGAAGAACAGAAATATACATTAACGCAACAACTGGGTTCCAATGACTATCCAACGTTGTTGCCTGGTTTCAAGGACGCTCTGAAATATATGAACACACTATATAATGAAGGATTAATGAGCAAGGATTTTGGACTCGACAAAGACAAGAAAAAGCTGTGGGAAGATGTATCTAACGGCAAAGTTGGATTCTACACCGAGGATGCAGGGGAGATTTATATCTCCGGTACGTACAAAAACCTGCAAACCAATCAACCTGGTGCAGTGATGACACCGATTGATGCATTCAAAAACTCCGAGGGCAAATTCGCCAAACCGGCATATGCACCCAATGCGATGTATGTCATGATCCCGAAATCGAGCAAAAATGCGGAAGCCGCGATGAAGTATCTGGATTGGATGGCTTCGGGCAACAACCTGTTCGATCTGCAATTCGGTGTTGAAAATGAGAACTATGAGCTCGTGGATGGAGTTCCACTGATCAAAGATGATGCTTCTCCTGAAATCGCAGGTCGTATCTATAATTCCGGTGACATTGCCATTATCGTCAATGGTAAATACGTTGGAGATGACAAGAAAAATGAAGAGGCTTATGTCGTACAGGTAGAGTCGAAGTATCGGGATGATATGCGCAAGTCGGTAGCGATCTCTAACACGGACACCATTCAACCGGTACGTTTCTCCAAACCGATTGACGCAGAAGCACGTTACGGTAACGGCTTGAAAGACAAGTTTATGGAGTTTTTCGTGAAAACAACCATTTCCAAACCCGCTGATTTTGAAGCTACGTATGACAGCATGATGAAGGATTACATGGCGAGCGGTGGTCAAGCAATCCTGGATGAACGTACAGAAGCTTACAAAGCGATGAAATAAGTAGAGTAGAGATCACATCTAATGTGTATGACAACAAAGAACAGGGATTTCATTAGGGTGATGGTAACATCGCCTTGATGAAGAATCCTGATTGACATGGGGGGAAGGTATATGAAAACAAGCATCTATTTCCGCAGAAACTGGCAACTATATGCGTTGCTCCTACTGCCCATGATCTACTTCATTATTTTCAAGTATGGGCCAATGTATGGCGTGCAGATTGCGTTCAAGGACTTTAACTTCTTTCAAGGGATCGCCGGTAGTGAGTGGATTGGCTTGGATGCATTCAGAGAAGTGTTTCAAAATCAGGGATTCTATACGGCATTACGCAACACGTTAGTGCTTAACATGCTGGATCTACTGGTCTCCTTCCCGGCACCACTTATATTAGCCATCTTATTGTTCGAGCTGAAGAAGGCCTGGTTCAAAAAGTTGGCACAGACTTTACTGTACATTCCTCACTTTATTTCGTGGGTCATTATTGGAGGGATCGTACTTCAGGTATTCGGTACACAATCTGGTTTCATTAACAATATCTTAATGAGCATGGGATTTGATCCATTACCTTTCCTTTCAGACAAAAACTATTGGCTCTTTACGTATCTTGCGGTAGGCGTTTGGCAAAGTGCAGGCTGGGGTACGATTCTGTATCTGGCATCCTTGACAGGGATTAACCGGGAGCTGTATGAAGCGGCAGAAGTAGATGGAGCAAGTCGGTTACGCAGAATCTGGCATATCTCCTTGCCAGGCATCAAAACAACGATTGTTACCTTATTGATCATCAATGTCGGCAACATGATCTCTATCGGCTTCGACCGACCGTTTATTATCGGTAACGTGGCTGTACGTGAATACTCGGATGTGCTCAGCACATTTGTCTATCGTGTCGGTTTACAATCTGGTCAGGTTACGCTCGCAACAGCTGTAGGTTTGTTCCAGGCATTAGTTGGACTTGTCTTCATACTCGGAGCGAACTATACGTCCAAGAAATTAACCGATGAGAGCATTATGTAGTGGATTGATTCACATATGATCTGTAAGGAGTGAGTGAGATGTCTGAAAACACGGCGAATCGAATATTCAACACGGTAAACGTCATTCTTATTATCATTACGATGGTGGTGTGTCTTGCACCATTCATTCATATTATTGCGATCTCCCTCAGTTCCAACCGGGCGATCGGTTCAGGAGAAATTTCCTTTTTCCCAAAAGAATTGTCCTTTGAGGCGTATACCAAGGTATTTGCAGATGGATCAATGATTCGTTCCCTCATCTATACCATTTGGCTGACCGTCCTGAGTACGGTGCTAAGCATGGTGATGACCATTGCAGCAGCTTATCCACTGGCGAAGAGCAATCTGAAAGGGCGCAAGTGGTTCATGCTTGTCATTGTGGTGACGATGTTTTTCAGTGGCGGCATTATCCCCGAGTACATTCTGATCAAAAATCTACATCTACTCGATAGCACATGGGGACTTATTCTGCCTGGATTGATTAGTCCGTTTTATATGATTATCCTCATTACCTTCTTCAGAGGTATTCCCGAAAGTCTAGAAGAAGCAGCAGGCATTGATGGAAGCAGCCACTTTGGAACACTTATGCGCATTATCTTGCCACTATCCCTTCCAGTTATGGCGACACTGAGCCTATTCTACGCGGTAGGACGGTGGAATGGTTTCCAGGATGCACTCATGTATATTACGAAGCCTGAACTATACCCTTTGCAATTGAAATTGTATCAGATGATTCAGCAAAACCAGATTACAGAACTGATGCAGAACGAAGGTATTGGTGCTGTTCAAGTCCTGCCTGAGAGTCTGAAAGCAGCCAGCGTTATATTCTCAACGTTACCGATCCTGCTTGTGTATCCGTGGTTGCAGCGGTACTTTATCAGTGGCGTAATGGTAGGTGCTGTAAAAGGTTAATAGAGGTTGTTCAAAAAGTTCACTTTTGATTACGAATGATGCCTAGTGGCATCATCAGCATCGAATATGAAATTTAGCCGAAATGTCCGTTGCTCACGTAGTTGTCCTACGCTCCGCTACTCCATTTCTAGCTTAATTCCATCTTCTTGGTACTGAAAACTGATCTTTTTGAACACACACCTATAGTCTCGGGAGGTCCATGACATGACACAACGAAGGGTAGAGAAGATGTCGAAAGAGCAACAGTATCTTGTAAATCAGTCCATGTTGATGATGGATAGCTTCTATGACAAGGAAATGGATCTGCTTCGTAGTTTCGAAGAAGAGGATTCATCGCAGCACAGTACACGAGCCAGTGCACATTATGCGCTCGGGTTGTTAATTCGAAATGAGCCTGGTGATGTGAAACGCGCGATACGAGTGTTCCACAAGGTGCTCGATGTTCAATATGACGCTCCGGATGAGATCTATCACGGAACCTTCGCGACCCGACCAACTGATGTGCATCCACCAGCGGGTCACTATGCTTGGAAATCTTTTGCGCCAGGCACGGCTTATTTCCTGGAACGCACCTTTGAGAAGGTGTCTGCGCAGTTTATCCATAAACTACAGGAAGAGGGTTCTCTGCTCACAGAGGCAGTAGACCCCAAACAACTGAAACACCTTTTTCATTCGGCAGTGAATCAGGTTCTGCCACCAGTGTGGATCAGTTATGATCCCAACTGGCGCGAGTTTATCGCTTGTGTCTGTGTGGTCGTAACTGCCGAATTCGCCGAACTACTGCCGGAGACACTCATGAAACGGATGGACCATGCGATGGAGTTGGCTGTTCAAGGGTCAATAGAACGCAGGTTATCCGACGTAATTCCAATGAACACGAATATTGAGTTGATGCATATTTTCATCACCCACTACTACGGCCATCGCTTGAACCGAACAGAATGGGTTCAGCATTCGGATGAACAAGCGGAGGGATTGATGAAGGAGTTTGAACAGTACTGTGGTACATTCGCGGAATTCAATACGACAACGTATTACGGGGTTGATCTGTCCGTGCTTGGCATGTATCGAAAGTATGGACTCACGGAACGTTTGATCGACATTGGACACCGGATTGAACATGGGCTGTGGAATAACATTGCGCTATATTACAATGCCAATCTGGAGAATCTCTCCGGCCCGTTCTCCCGGGCGTACGACATGGAGATGCGAGAGCATAGTTCAATCGGTGTATTTATCTATCTTTTGCTTGGAGAAGGGTATGAATATCTGGCAGGAATCAACTGTGAGTCAGGCCATGATCCAATGATTGCGCTCCTTGGGGTGGATGTGCCCGCTGAAGCCGTGCCGTATTTCAAGGCTCATCAAGAAGATCGGCTTGTGCAGAAACGGTTCATGGAACTGTGTGAGCGCAATGATCCAACGTCCAATCGGAATCTGTGTACAGCCAAAGCTTGGATCGGTGAAGATCGGATGATCGGGGCCATGTCGGGAAGTGTGAATACGAATGGACAGATGCATCCAGCTACGATCCACTGGCAGACAGAGACGGGGGAACGTTATTATCTTCGCTTGATCCGCCGTGAGGTAGGCGAGGGGTGGAACAGCCATCTGCGCGGAATAACGTTTGATGCGGACCTCACGCCAGATTCGTTAACCATTGATGTGGAGCTGGATACGGCGGAAGAGATCGACGTTTATTTTGAAATCAGAGGGCCATCCCTTCGTCAGCAGGATATTACACCAGCGTTATGGCAGTTCCCGGGACTTACGTGTACCGTGAAGGCTGAAGCACCTGAACCATCCGTGTTAATGTACGTGAATCATGCGGAGATCATCTATCGTTATGTGCCTGGAAAGACGGCAAACAAGATGAGATTTGAACTCACCCTCCGTGAAGACAACGGATTGAGGAATAAATAGGTATATAAGATGAACTGAACATTTACACGAGAACGAAGAGTGCAGAACCGATCTGAAGAAGCGGAGCGTTCGCCTGAAAGCTTTCTGCAAGAAAGCTGCATCGGAAGCATAAGCTATCACCGGATTTTTCCCTTTGGAGAAGGGGATCAAAAAAATCTGGGGATAACAGCGATCAGAAGATGGTACTGCAATTGGAGTGATCTAGTATAAAGTGTATTGGTTCAACTTATATAGATAGAGATAAATGGAATATGAATGGGCGATAGAATGAGAGACAGGAGGACCAAGTATGTACACAGACAAACAAGAATATTCGTTCTCAACATGTTGGAATATCAAACGTCATACGACCGGACAAGGCATGATCGAGGAGATCAAGTCTCTTGGATTCAAACAAGTTGAGCTGAATTATAACGTTACGGAAGAGATGCTGCAGACGATAGAACCGATGATTGAACGGAGTGAGATCGGTGTATCCAGTGTGCATAATACATTCCCGCATGTGGCTGATCCCGACTACGGGACGGATTCCGTCCTGCTTGGGTTCGATGATGAGCCGCGCCGCAAACGGGCGATTGAGCTGTTACTTCGCTCAGCCGAGTACGCACATCGTTATGGGGCCAAGGCTGTCGTTGTACATCCCGGTGAGGTTCCGTTTGAATACAATATAGATGAAGCGTTGAAAAAGATATACCACGATCAAGGACCGGATTCACCGGCATATCAATCTTTATGGCAAGAGATGCTGGAGAAGCGGGAAGATGGCAGCGCACATTACCTGAGCTTTATTCAGGAGAGTCTGGAAGAGGTATGTAACTTGTCGGAGCAGCGGGGATACGGGGTGAATTTCGGTATTGAGACCCGTTCACGCTGTTATCAGATGCCGACTTTGAACGAAGCGGGAACGATTATTGGACAAATGAAGGGCGCACCGCTTGGTCTTTGGTACGATATTGGTCACGGCATGATGATGGATCGAATGGGGCTGTACGATAATGTACGTCAGGCTAACGCGTTGATTGATCACGTGGTTGGCGTGCATATTCATGAAACCGTAGGGTTGGCAGATCATTGGTGTCCATACATTCATAGCAAAGACATGACCTTTTTTGATTCATTTTTGGATATCATTGAACGTTCGCCAGTGAAAGTATATGAGCTGAAAGCCGCGTGCACACCGGAAGAGATTGATGAGAGTCATGGAATAATCACGGCTCGTATTGCTGAACGTCAGCGCGGGTAAAGGAGCAGACGTATCAAGCATGAATGCTCCTTATAGGAAAACCTCATAGTAAAGTAAATCAACAAATAGAGCGGTTCAGAACAAACCTCAGGTTGCGTTAGAGGGTGTTCTACTGCTCTTTTATTGTTCTTTTAAACGGGTACATGTTTTTACCGTTTCTCAGGGAGTGTTACGTCACCGAGAATCCCTGCCTGATAGCCTTTGACTACAGCCCCGATTCTGGACTTCACACCAAATTTCTGTGTAATAGAGGTTATATGATACTCCACTGTACGCTGACTGATCGCCAGATCCTGTGCGATCTCCTTATTGGTCATCTCCAGTGCAATGCGGTTAAGCACTTCCCGTTCAGTTGCTGTGAGTGATTCCTCCAGATTAGGGGATAACATGGTCTCTGGAATAAGAACATGTCCCAACATACTTTGGTGAATGGCGTTGATAATCTGTCCATACGTTGCTTGTTTCGACAAGTAGGCATGAACGCCCAGATCATAAGCTTTTAACTGGAATTCGTGATAGTTGTATCCGGATAACAATATAATTTTGACGGATAACCCGTATTGATCTTTCAATCTTCTCACAACCTCGAACCCGTCAAGCTGGGGCATGCGGATATCCATCACAACAACATCTGGTCGCAACGCCTCTACTTCGGATAAAAAAAGCAATGGATCGCTGAATGTTTTCAGTACATCTATGCCGGGTTCGCGGTTTAAGCGGTTGTTGAGACCTTCCATGACCAGGGGGTGATCATCAAGCAGTACGACTGTAATGGGTTCGCTCATTGTTCAGTTGCTCCTTTGGTTAAAGGCAAACGGATGTTGATTGAGGTTCCTTTGCCAAGGCTGGAATGTATGGTGAATTCTCCACCGAGATGCTGAATGCTGCTTTGTATGGATATCAAACCGAAGTGCCCTGTTGCAGTATCAAATGTGGTATGAACATTAAACCCCAAGCCGTCATCCTCTACTTGTAGAATCAAGTCAGTATCCCTTGTATGTACCTGAATGGAGCAAAACGACGCCTGTGCATGCTTCATCACATTCATAATGAGTTCACGGATCGTCCGAAAGACGGTGGACTTCAGAGGTTCGTGCTTCAACTCTTCAGAGAGGGCGTTGTAGTTTAGTTCCATTCTGATGCCACTTTGTATTTGAAGTGTACGGATGAGCCATTGCAACGCTTCCTCGAGATCACTTCGATCCATAATATGAGGGTAGAGATCATCACATAATTGACGTATATCTCTCTGGGAAGCATACAGGCACTCCAGCCAAACAGCCGTTTGATCCTTATGCGTCTCTCCGGTATCGTGTAATTCCTCCAAATCACGAGACAGGAAAATCAGGTTTTGAAGCAGTTGGTCATGAAGGAAATAAGAGGTTTTCATACGCTCTGCCTGTTGGGCTTCCATCATAATATCATTGAACTGCCGATGACGGCGTATCTGGTGTTCATGAAGAGCTGTCTGGTCTACACGGTATTCATATCGCTTCTGCAGATCGGATAAGAGTCTGCCATTGACGAGCATTCGAATTGCTTCCAGCCTGCCTTTATCAATGATATCCTGCTCTTCTGCTGAAAAAAGGGTGCGATTTTCTTTGTGACCAATGCCCAGAAATCCTATCGTCTCCGTGGTGGGTTCACCTGACAGCTCCCAAACCTGCGCCAAATCAACTTTCTGTCGTAAAACTTCAATATCCAACGCCTGAATATCGATATTCTGAATGGAAGCAAAAACCCCTGTACCTTCCTGAGAATATCTGTGCTTATCATCAATCCATATGACAATTACACCTTCAATATCCAGCATCTTGTGGAACATCTCGGCAAACACGTGAATCATGTCCCGCATGTTTTGCTGCTCAGCCATTCGCACAGTCAACCGGAGTTGCTGGTGTTCCAACCAGTCTTTGTTAAGTTTGTTTTTCTTGCGTGAGCGTGTGAGCGTGTACTGATACACCCAAGTGATCAGCAAAAACGAGACAAACAGCAAGCTGATATGAATTAACGAATGCAGGTGAGAGGCGGCCAGAAACAGTAAAAAAACGATTAAAGCATATAGTCCATGAATCATCAATCTTGGCATAACCAGTTTGAGGTCAAGCATACTCCGTTGTACAAGTACATAAGTGAACATCCATGATAAAGGCAGAAATCCAATTAATGTGTACTCTACAGGCAATAACGGTTCACCTTGAAGCAGGGTTGGAATAGCAAAACAGATGATGAAGGGAATCAGGCTGACAATAATTCCTGTTAACATGAGCAATAGCTGGTTCTGCTCCTTGCGATTGTAGCTTTTACGATTAACCCATGTCATCCAGATTAAGATCAGAAGGGTTGCACAAAGAATAAAGTTGAGCAGATTGGTTGGACCAGACGGTGCAACAGGAGTACTGACGGTAGTAATGCCTTGATTGATCTGAATATCGGTCATCATCCACTGCTTGATGTACAGAAAGGCAAGGCCAGTAGAGTAGGCAATCGCAATACATCTGCTGATGATTAATAACCATCGAAAACGATGCAGACGGGTACGGAATACAAAAGACACATAAAAAGCAGTTAGACAGTAAGGTAACCATGCCGCACAAAAGGCCAAAATATAATTGGATAAAGGCAACTGGGAAGTGTATATCGTCAGTATACATATGGCCATGGACAGGTTAAGGAGGTAGAACAGACGCATCACTCGTGAACCGGGTTGGCTAAACAAGGCATAGGTTCCGGTCAACAATAGCAATAATTCTACTATGGATGAGAAGCCGATGTTGAACCATTCACGTGGTCCAGGCTTCATGGTATGTTCGGATGCCTGACCGTGAGAATTCTCAACGCCGATGGTGTAGGCTTCAGTCACTAAGAATACACCTTTTTGATGGAGTAACCGGACTTCTCTTTTGGGTTCCAAGGAGATAACGGTGTCACCTGATCTAATCCCGGATGCATATGCTAAACCTTGCGAATCTACATCATGTACTGCCCAAGAATTGGAGGCATTTGGTGTCAACGAAAGTCCGATATAAGGATTCATAAATGAAGAGATATGGATATACGTGGCTGTCAGTATAAAGCACAACATCGTTACAAACCACACGATATTAAATTTAGTTTTCATGAATCTATGTAATGAGAGTCCTAGTCGCATGGTAAAATCATCCGTTCTTATAAAATGCATCATTGGTAAAATGAAGTGGAAAAACAAGCCATGTAGCAATGACATGGCTTGCCGAGCATCACTCTATGTTAATGTAGCAGAGTGCCTAACATTTTGTACATCAAAACTGATGATTCCTGCCTGAGCATAGGCTGCTTCGATCTATAATCCACAGCACCGGTGCTGGATACAGATACTTCAGGACCGTAGAGACCTAGAGCAACTACAAACTGGACACCTTCTTCAGCCCAGCGATCCTGTGAACCGATGAGATCGGCAGTTACGGCAGGTGCGCCAAGGAGTTGTTGTGCCGTTCTCGATATGATCACCGCGGCCTCTTGCCTTGTTATGGCTTGGTCAGGATGGAACAATCCACGGGTATTACCTTGCACAATGCCCAGTTCAAGAGCGGTTTGAATGTAGGCGGCATAGGGACTTGATTGGGTATCTTTAAATGTTGGTGATTGAGCTGAAATAGACATTCCACTTATCCCCACAACCTGTGTTACAAACTCCCCACGACTTACTGGCTTCTCTGGTTCAAATAGGGATTGATCCTGTGGATACAGGCCAATTTGTGTTAAACGATAGATGTACGGAGCATAGGGATGGTTTTCTGGCACATCTTCATAAGGTCTGGCTTCTGGCAATTTCTCGGACCAGCTATCTGACTTGTTGTAATAGAAATATGTGATTTCACCGGACTGATTTTTTTTGAAACCAGCAAGCTTGCCGTCCTCATCCATGAACAACATGTCCTTAACGGGTGTTAAAGTGTGAGTGCCATAAGCATCTATAACCTGAAGCCCTGTCTCTGTTGCTGAAATATCATATAACCATGCGGGCAAACGGATATCCCGATATAGTCCCTCATAGGTACGGAGTGAAGACTTGGGTACGCTATAATCACTATAATGCGTCTCGTTGTTTGGATAAAAATGATCCATAAATGCTTGAAAAAGCGCTTCTCGCACATCTGGTCCATCACTGTTGGAGACGATAAATAGTCCAGTCTTCTCGTTAGGCAACAGCCACAGATTGGAATGGAATCCGTCCAGATCGCCTGCTTTACTCACGACTTTCCGTCCATGATTATACTGCGAATAGGTGGATTCGAATCCGTAACCTGTGCCAGGTATATCCGGGTGTATGGACACATCCAACGTTTGCATCGCTTGGACGGATGACGGTTCGAGTATACGTGCACCCTGGTACGAACCTTGATTGAGCTGCGCAAGCATAAAGTGAGCCATATCCCGTCCAGTCGTAATTAATCCGCCCTCAGGGGAGCTGTTCGGTACATTGGGATATTGCGGAAGTTCCTGTCCTTCAGCGCCATAAGGAGTTGCGAGTTTACTCAGTGTGTCTTTGCTTAGTGTAAAATGGCTATCCGACATATGAAGAGAGTTGAATATATGCTGTTGTACATAAGTCTCAAACGGAAGTTTGGACTGTTTCTGAACGATGTAGCCCAAGAGTGCATAACCGTAGTTGTCGTAACGGAAAACTTCTCCTGGATTGCGAACAACGGACGGTTTGTTGTCCTGGATGAATTGCTCAAGCGGATAAGAATGATTCAACTCCCTGGGTATAGCTGCTGCATCTGTAAAATCAAACCCGCTGGTGTGGGTCATCAGATGTTCCAATGTTAACGCTGTTCCGGTGTGGTTGGTCAGATGCAAAGCGTCTGTGTATGCGCTGATATCCTGATTAAGTTTTACTTTACCTTGCTCTGCCAATTGCATAATAGCGGTTGCTGTCAGCGTTTTGGAGATGGAGGCTACACGGAATAGAGTAGAGTCGGCGTCGACTGGGATTTGTTTTTCCACATTGGCATAACCATATCCTTTATTCAAAACGATCTGTTGATCGTGAACAACGGTAACTACGGCACCTTTCAGAGCAGACTTCACTTCAGGTTGGGCGAAGAATTGATTGATGAACGATTCAGTTTCCTGAGGGCTTACCTGAGGAAGAGGGAGGCTGCTCTCTGCCGATACACTGGTTATTGTGGTGAAACTCAGAGATGCAACCAGGAGGATGTTGGCTACGGCACGTTTCCAATTAGGATTTGATTTGTAGCTCTGTTGTTGTTGAGTTGGACATGTTGCTACGTGAGATTTCATGAAATTCTCCTTTGAGTTGAGATATGTTCGTTCTCTTACATTTAAGTACATCTATAATCTATCAGTTTGAATGTAATGGCGATTCCGTAGTACGCACTTATTATGGCAGGACTTCCGCAAACCTTTTTGCGTGATCCCGCAATTGTTGAGGATGAAGAGTAAGTTTTGAATGATCTTAAATATATGAAAAGAGGTATTTGTCATGATGGACCCAATGGGGGTCTCGACAAATACCTCTTTTTGTTTCGTCTTTTTATTTTCCATGCAAAGCGACATCGTGCAAAGGAATTGGGAAGTAGATTTTATAAAACTACTCGTACATCCGTCGTTCAAGTTCAGCATAGGCAATCGCAGGATCATCACTTGAATTATCAATATAAGCGACGGATGAAGCAGGGAGGGGCCAAGCTACTTCTTTACGGACGAGAGAAGCTGTGAAGGCATCCCAGTTGGCTAACTTCCATTCATCTAGTGGGGATTGTCTTGCTGAGATTCGTTTGTGATACAACGCTTCATTCTCAAGATAAATATAGGCCACACGCACATCCGTATCATCCAGGGTATGTCCAATTCGTGCAAGTTCCTGCTCGATCCAGTCAGGGGTACCGATTTCCTTGGTAAATGGCCCCACAACGATACTATCGATACCTAACTGAACGTTATCCAGAGCGGCGTCCATCGTAATGCGGTACCCAAGATCACGGCACAACCTTTTGTATTCAGGCGAATCTCGGTCGGAAGGATCAAGTCCCTGAAGGGTCATGATCGCCTCAGCCGCGGGACGAAGCAAAATATCCATATCAAAGAAAGCCGCTTTATGTTTACGGGAAAGGGCTTTGGCAAGGGTGGTCTTGCCACTTCCGGCCCCGCCGAGAAAGAAAATTAGTTTGCTCATGAATGTAATGCCTCCTTTAATTAGATTCAAAAAATAGGATATGTAAATGAAAAATACACAAATATATAGATTCATCATTAGAAAATGAAAGGACTTGTTTATTTTAACATAAATAAAGAAGCTTGTTGGCTAGACAGAAAAGGAAGGATAAGGTAATATCATACCTAGTTGTTCTATGCATAGGTTTCCGATGTATATGAAAAGAAGAGCTTTAAAAGTGTATTTTTCGAAATCTAAAACTCTTGCTAAATGAATTGAAAAGGAAGGAGTGAGCGCGTTGCAGGTTAACAAACAAATGATTAAAGGCAGTACCGAAACATTGATTCTGAACTTGCTTCAGGAACGACCGTTGTATGGTTATGAATTAATTAAGGAACTACATCGTCAATCCGAGGGTGTGTTTAATCTGAAAGAGGGCACGTTATATCCTATTTTGCATGCCATGGAGATTGAAGGATGGGTAGAGTCGTACTGGATGGAGGTTGAAGGCCGTAAACGGAAATATTATTCAATTCGTGACAAGGGCATGGAGGCCCTACAAAGTAAAAAAGCAGAGTGGAATTTGTTCCGTAGAGCTGTGGATCGGGTGCTTGGGGAAGGAGGCCTGACATGACGAATCGACATGAGCGAATTCAGCATTATCTTGATCACATGTGTGTTCAGGTTAAAGCTCGCGAAGTACATAACGACCTGCGTGATGAGTTGGGAAACCACATGGAAGAGATGATTTTGGATAAAGAACAAGAAGGTTATACAGAGGAAGAAGCAATTGTATATGCCATTGAACAGATGGGCGATCCTACTGTCGTAGGCAAGAGTATGCACCGGTTGCATCGCCACCGTATGCATTGGGCGCTGTTGACGGGACTTGCCAGTTTGCTAATCATAAGCCTGTTGCTGATGTGGATTTTTACGACAAATATCGCAGTTAAAACCTCTCAGTTCTTTTATATAAGTCATGTGATCTACACTATTTTTGGTTTAGTACTGATGGTGATTTTGATGTATTTTGATTATCGAAAATGGAAAAGGAATGCTTGGTGGATATATATTTTACTCACGGGCCTGTTGTGGATTAATCCACTAGTATCCCCGGTTAATTATGGCGTGCAACGGTTCTGGAGCATATTGGGGTTAACAATTGATCTTACGACGATATCCATGTGGGTATTGCCCCTCGCCATAGGTTCGATAATGCTGGATAAGCTGCGTACTAAGTTCGACGTACAATCCGTCTCAACGTATATTCTTCTTGTGGCTTTGCCATCATTCAGCTTATTTCAAGCTTCAGATTGGGTACGATTATTTCTATTCGGAACGGCAACTGTCATCATGTTTGCCTGGATTACACGAAAATGGATTTTTACTTTCATTGGAACTACTATAATGGGAAGTGTCATTTTATTTCAATTGTTTTTGACAGGTGAATATAGGCGGTTTGAGAGACTCTCAGTCGTTTTGAATCTCCAGAATGATCCGTTAGGAAACGGTTACAATAACCAAACAATTATGAATATTCTTCATTCCGCCGGATGGTGGGGAAACGGTTCTGACACTTCTTTTGACCATCACTTTAAAGGGTATTATTTGGACTATCCGGGTGTAATGCTTATTGATGTATTTGGTTGGTTAGCAGGCATACTGCTGTTGCTTGGAATCGTATGGTTTCTTGCTAGTATGCTGAGAATGCTACCTCGTGTACTCGATGAATTTGGTCGTATGATCGTGTTCAGCATTACGGTGATGTTTTCTTTGCAAATGCTTTACTCCCTTGCGATGACTACGGGAAAGGTTCCGATTGTCAGCGTTACTTTCCCTTTTATTGGATTTGGTTCTCATGTGATCTTAGAATACGCCATGATGGGTTTACTGCTTGGAGTATATCGACGTAAAGATACTATTTCATTGAGAAGCAAACAGGGAGAGCCGATCACGACAATGTCAAAATAAAATTAAAAGACGCGCGATCAGATGGTACCAGTATATAAAGTAATATAATACGATGTCTAATCAAACTGACGTGCTAGTGCGTCAGAAGGAAACCAGATATGACGCAGGTTAATCCAGCCCTGGCTGTTGAAAGATAGACCACGTACCGAAGGCAGATAAGCGGTTTCTACCGGTTTTTCGGATAAATGGAACAGTAAATTCTGATCAACCAAAAATTGCTCAATGCGGTCTAATTCACGAGTTCGATCCGCAGCGATGGGAGAGGCAACGATGGTTTGCAAGATCTCATGGATCGTTATACGAGTAGAATCTTCCAGATGCTCAGACAACGTGGAGTAAAGATCATACCTGCGCAGTTCTTCATCCCTGTCCCGAATGAGAGAGAAGAGAATCAAATCAGATTCCAGCCGCAGATTTCCTTTGAACTGTTCCATCGTAGCGGTTCGGACGGTACAAGAGAAACCGCACTGCTCCAGTATGGACGCCAGATTTTTAGCATCCCTGCGATATTGTGGAATGGTTGCAATGTGCAGGGAGATGGGACTAGCCGAAGTGAGTCGTTTAGTAATATCTCTAAACCCTTCCGGGTCAACCATCCCGGTATTCACCGCACTAAAATCAGTCTCCATGACTTCAGAGTCATCTGCATGTCCGTCATCTCTATACATTCCAGCAAGGCATGACTGAAGGTGTGCTCTTACTTCCGGATCGTTTAACGGTCCGGTTTTTTGCGTATTACATGTGAGTAATTTATGAACCATCACACCTGCACTAATCTGTGTCCAGTCTGCACCCTCAGACGAAGACGGATTATGAACAAGATGAAAGAACGGAGTTTCGATATCTTGGCTATCGTCCATTTTTGCCGAGGCACTCCACGGAATCTGCAGGATATCTACCCGGTCCATATGTGCTCTACCTTGAAAATATGATGAAAAGGCTTCAAGTCTGCACAAGTGATCATCCCAGGCGGTGACCTTGAAAGGTCCCGTCCCAACAGGTTTTTGCATCCCATGCACATCACCAGAATGCTTCATCTTATGTTCGTTTGTTCCTGGTGAGGGTACAATCGCCGCACGACTTGTTGTCAGGAAGGACAAAAACAATTCATGAGGATCTTTAAGCTGGAAACACACGGTTAAGGAATCGACCGCTTCAATAGATAGAATCTGTTTACTTACATCACGGTACAGTGTCCGGCGATCTGTAGATTGTAACCGTTCAAACGTATGAACAATATCATGGGCTGTCAACAACTGACCATCGTGAAATGTAATACCTTTTCGCAAATAAAAGATCCAGGTCTTTCGGTCTGCACTGACATCCCAAGTATGAGCGAGACATGGGAGGATCTCTCCCTGTTCACCCCGCTGAACCAACCCGTCAAAGACATGGCTGGTAACAAAGGATTCAGCTAATAGATTAATGTACAGCGGATCAAGCGCATGAAGCTGTTGGCGCAGGGGCAACCGAAGCGTATCAATCTGCTCATTATTGGTGCCGGCTTCCGTATGATGTCCTGAATACCCAAGCAACCACTGGTTTAGATGATCCTGCATGATTGTTGAACTGGAGAATGCGCTCACCTGCTCGGCAGCTTCCTGTAACTCCCGGCGATTCATGGCCTGCATCATATATTCTGCGGCGATTTGATCAGCCGGAACAAGCAAGGTCAGTGAAGAACGCCGACCCCGGCCACGCTGGGAAACCCAACGAATCCAATCATGGGCAACCATCTTTTTGACAATCGTTAACGTATTGCGGTGTGTACAATTTAGCAACTCAGCGAGATCGGCGAGTGTAAGTTCATGTTCTGTATGGTGACCGTAATGACGATGTAACAGCAGATATTGCTGATGTAATTTCAAGTGTTGATTCCCTCCTGGAGGTGAACTCTGACGTATTCCTCTAAAATAAGAAGTTTTGTCGATTTTAATTTCTATTTATATTCCTATTTTATCATCTAGAATATAGCATAGAAAGGTTAATGGAGGTTTTTCCCATGATTGATAAAATAATGGCTTCACCGCAACGCGCTCTAATCACGCTACTGTCTGCATGGATGTTGGCGATCATTCACCAGTATTTATTCTATGGTAATGAGATTGGCGTATCGTATCCTATCTTTGTAATTCTCTTTTATGTGTTCATGTATCTGTTTGCAAGGGATCGCATGAGGTCTTTCAAGTTCATTGATGCTTTTGTAGCGGCTGTAGTGCTATTGTTGTCGCTAACGTTTCTGTTATACGACAATGAACCGCTGTATGTTCTTAATTTTCTGGTCATACCTGGCGTAGTTATCTTACATATGACGTATCTGATGGGCAGAAAACAGAAGCAGTGGTGGGAGATTGGCTTGATTGGTACGGCTATTGACCACTTGCTACCTCAAGCCATACGTCATTGGGGGACTGTTGCTGCTATTGCTGTGAGAGCAGGCGGGCGTGGCATGGGCAAATCCCAGAAAACAGTTGTTTTCAAAGTACTCATTGGTCTTGTGGCGTCCTTGCCTATCCTCATTGTTGTCGTTGCATTACTGTCCTCTGCTGACGGGGTCTTTGATCAGTATTTAGCCGGTTTTCCGGAGTGGCTGAATCAATTGGCTTTTACTCCAGGGATACCGAGAATCATCTGGATTGTCATCGCAGGTGTATTGCTGTTTGGTTATGTATGGGGATTTGTACAGCCAATGCAATATGAGGCAGAGAAGAGAGTGAACGCACATTGGAAAAATGGAGCAGTATCCACGGTTGATAAGCGTGATCACACCTATATATTCTCTCCTGTGGACCCGGCCACTGAAGGTAAGGTTACAAATAAGATTACACCCGAGCCCGAACGCACTCCGGTTCAGCGGGAACCATTCAGATTGGACCCCATCATTGTGGGGACGATGCTGATTGTCATTAACTGTGTGTACGTTTTGTTTGTACTTGTGCAGTTTTCGTATCTCTTTGGTGCAGGAGAGGGGCATCTTCCGGTAGATCTGTCTTACGCAGATTATGCGAGAAGTGGATTCGCAGAGTTAATTCTCGTCACAGGTATTAACTTCTTTATTCTTATTGTTGCTTTGCAGTATACCCGTTCGAGTGGCAAAGCGGGTTCCATCGTACATCAGGTACTTCTCCTGATTCTGGTCAGTTGTTCAGCAATTATGTTGTATTCCGCGTTTATGCGCCTAAATCTGTATGAGCAGGCATATGGATATACGTACATCCGCTTCCTGGTACACGCATTCATGATCTTCCTCGCACTCCTGTTGCTGATTGCTGGCCTTCGTATACGGTACACATCAATACCTCTGATCCGCTGGTATATTGTGCTTGCGCTCACTGCATATGTTGCTGTCAATTATGTGGGCATGGATAAACGGATTGCCGAGCTGAACATAGAACGTTATCATCAGACTGGCAATATTGATGCAACCTATCTGGCAAGTCTGTCGGCAGATGCAGTTCCGTTGCTTCGAGAGTTTGCTCAGGAGGAGTATCCGGATCTCAAGAGGGAAATGCTGGAACGTCAAGCCTACCTGGACGATGATTCATCAGATCGTTCATGGCCTTCTTATAACGTGGCGAGACACCGAGCTGAGCTAGAAATGTCCAAATTGAGAACGGAATAGCTGAATAGTAGTTGTTTTCACGTACAGATTTATGCAAAAACAATATGTAAGTGTTATAATATAAAAACTAACCTATAAAGGGGGTGAATCCCTTGTTTGAACTGCAGGAGTTATTACCATATTTATTTTCGATTGGACTCATCTTCACCGTCAGTTATGCCTATATTGCCCATCTTCATTGTGGCATGACAGAGTACTGGATGGAAGGTGGCGCCGGTGGTGGACTTGAACCTGTACTTCCCGCCCTGTGTTTGGACAGACAGCATAGACAGGAAGACTGGAGTCGCATGATTAGACGAAGAGAAGCGCCCGATGAAGATGAACCAGATTGTCATTCCTCGTTGAACGATTGGTCAACAAATCAACGAGGAGGATATATATGGAACATAAGACTAACAATGGATTCACTTTTAGATCGGGCAAGGGACGGATCTATGGCCTGATTGTCATTTTGTTTGTAGTCATGCTGCTTGCCGGATGTAGCAACAACGTGTCGGAGATTACTTCATCGACACCGGGATTTTTTAATCACTACATTGTATTTCCACTGTCGTATCTGATTCAGCATATTGCTACCATATTTAACGGAAGCTACGGGGTCGCGATTATCGTGATTACGCTGGTCATTCGTTTAGCACTGTTGCCCTTGATGATGCGTCAAGCCAAGTCCCAGCAGGGAACACGAGTCATCATGAACGCCATGAAACCCGAGATGGATGCGCTCAAGAAAAAATATGAAGGCAAAAATGATCCTGCTGATAAGCAAAAGCTGTCTCAGGAAACGATGGAGCTATACAAGAAACATAAGTTCAATCCGCTGAACATTGGTTGCTTGCCGATGCTCATTCAGCTACCTATACTTTCAGGTATTTACACAGCCATCCGACTTACACCGGAGTTGTCCTCCCACTCGTTCCTGTGGTTCAAACTGGGAGCGCCGGACTACGTACTCGCTGTGGTGGTCGCGGTCATATATCTGATTCAAGCCAAGGTATCACAAGCCAATATGGCGCCTGAGCAGCGAAAACAGTTCGCCATTATGGGTTATCTCTCCCCATTGATGATGGCATTCTTTTCTCTTACAGCTCCGGCAGCGATGCCGCTCTACTGGACGGTTGGGGGTTCGTTCCTGGTACTACAGACATTATTGTTCCGTAAAATGTACCCGGTGGAACACCCACAGGAGCCTGTGGTTGTGGAAGTAAGTAAGAAAAAGAATAAAAAATCCAGCTCCGCCAAACCTTCTCGGAAACCTGCAAAGTCTTAATAAATTTGGTCGCAGGTGACAAGAGAAACATGGTGACTACGTAATCTTGTTAAATACAATAAACATAATGAAGAAGCCTGATCCATATGGATCAGGCTTCTTTTTTGTACTATCAGGTGTTCCTTTTTAGTTTTTTACGAAAGCGGATGGAAAGCATAACGTCCACTGCCTGTTCCCCAATATCACTTAATGATATATACTTACCTGATCAAATGTGATATTGATAATCAATATCAATTATTGAGTGATGTATACATTGGAAAAAAGTGAAACGAGGAGTGCGGGTAGATGCAAGAGGAAGAAGCAAGACAGGGATTTACACCGGAGATGATTGATATGATGGCCAGTATCTGGACACGTTCGATTATTACATTAATAGATGTACGCTTTCAGAATGTAGCGTCACAATACCCGTTGGAGCAATATAAAATGCCTAGTAGCATGTTTATCTATGCATATGGGGGTGAAGCGCAAATCCAACTGAATGAAACCACATTTGCACTGGAACGCTTCGGTTTAGTTCACGGCGGGAAGGGGAGCCTGCTCAGTATTACACCTAAAGAGGAGATGGTGAAGACCTTTATGGTGTTTTATAGAGCAGAATCACCTCTCTTTTTCAAGAAACATCTGCAACAATTACTGGAGCAAGTAAATCCATTTGTTCAACAGTTTGGTTATACGCCAAGTAATCCCATCTTGTTACGTGATTGGTTCCAACGAATGATGAATGGCTGGAAACGTGGCAAAGCGATGGATCAGCTACAGGCCAAAAGTTTTCTATATCAATTGATTCATGAGGTGTATAGGGATTTGGAGGGTGGTGAGATTCGGTATCTCCAGCCAGATCCAGCTTGTTCTGCCAAGATATATCTCGATAAACATTACAGGGAGCCGATCATGTTTCAGCAAATTGCTGATATGTTTGGGATCAGTGGTGGACAATTGACGCGGTTGTTCAAAAAAAGGGAAGGGATGAACTTACAGGAGTACCTCATTCAGAGAAGGATTGAAGCAGCCTGTCATGACTTAAAACATACAGAAGCGACAGTTAAAGAAATCGCAACAGGAGCTGGTTTCACAGATGAGAAAAACCTGTTCCGCATGTTTAAGAAGCATTACAAGATGACACCAAGTGATTATCGGAAAATAAACGCACTATCCATGCAGGTTGATGGTATTGATAATGATTCTCATCTCCCTTACGATGAGAGGGAACTAGCGAGTCTAGTCAAGTCTTATAGAGATGGGGAATCAACGATGTTTGGAACATTAAGAAGTAAAGAAATGATTTTGGCGGCGGCGATAAGCATGATGCTCTTATTGACGGCATGTACGTCGGGGACGCCAGCGAATAATGGGGGAACGGCAAATACAACACCTGCGCAGACACAGCAGGCGACACAACAAGAAGGGTCGGAGACAAAAGCTTCAGAAGCAGTCTCGCAGACCAGAACGATATCCACAGTTAAGGGTGATGTTGAGGTACCTAACAACCCTCAGCGAGTTGTAGTCGATTATTTGGTTGGTGATGTGGTAGCCCTAGGTGTAACTCCTTTAGGTGTGGCTAGAGCTGCACGGGGAGAGACAGAGCCTGTTTATGCTAACCAGATTACAGACTCCATAAAAGTAGCCATGGAGCCGGAAGATATCATGACGCTTGAGCCGGATCTTATCATTTTGGCATGGAGTGATGAGTCGTATGATGATTTATCCAAAATTGCCCCCACCATTTATGTTCCCTATGGTGATATGACTACAGAAGAGCGGATACAATTTATTAGCGATGTTTTGAACAAACAGGAAGAGGCTAAGGATGTTTTGAATGCTTATACCGGAAAAATTGAAGAAGCAAAGCTAGCTTTTCAGAATGCGGGCCTATCCGATGTAACCATTACGGTTGGAGAATTCAGTGATAAAAGTAACTACATAGCTGGAGCCAAGCATGCCGTTGGCGAGCTTGTTTACGATGAACTTCAATTGCAGGCACCTTCAAAAGTCCAAACGGATATTATCGATGCAGATAAATATTGGGGCGATGTCTCCATGGAAGTATTACCCGCTTACTCTGGGGATTATATGATCTTCTTAGGAGATGGAAACGTTGCTTCTGATAATGCAGTGTGGAATGCCATACCTGCTGTGCAACATGATCGGATCGTAAAGGTAGATTCTTCGCTATCTTGGTCCACCGACGTAATGACTTCCAGTGCATTGATTGATTATATTGTTAGTCAATTGCTAGCATTAGCTAAATAAGAGTTAGAACGAAATTTTAATTGAGCACTCCAAATTTTCAAACATGACCAGTCGAATTTATGGACGTTACTATCCATATTCGTTTGGATTGTAAATAGGTGATGAAAGGGAAACGAGATGAAAAGCAAGCCTGAACAAAAACGCCGTGGGGCGATGAACTTCACCATGTACATGGTAATAGGGCTTGGATTAACGGTTCTCATGTCGGCGGCATCCATTATGTTTGGTGCTGCTGATATGAGGTTAGCAACGGTATGGGAGGCTATTTTCCGATTTGATCCAATGCTCACTGAACATCAAATTATTCAAACCATGCGTCTCCCGCGTACCGTAGCTGATCTGATCGTTGGGTGCAGCCTTGCGGTATGTGGCGCTATCATGCAGGGGACAACGCGTAATCCGCTGGCCGACTCCGGGCTGATGGGGATTAGCTCTGGCGCAGCATTTGCAATTGCACTATGCCTGGCCTTTCTGCCGGGTTATTCGTATTGGCAGATGATGTTGTTCGCTTGTCTGGGAGCAGCGATCGCCACCGGTATGACTTACTTTACCGCGTCACTGGGCAATCGCGGAATGACGCCTCAGCGGCTTGTACTGGCAGGTCTGTCTATTTCAATGTTGTTTGGCGCACTCAGTCAGTACTTGGCAATCAATTATGATTTGGGGCGAGCATTGACATTCTGGACGGCGGGTAGCACAGCGGGGGTCAAATGGGGAGAATTGCTGATTATCTCACCGCTCTTTGTTGGTGGTATACTGCTGGCACTGGCGCTGTCCCCTTCCGTTACATTGCTCAGTTTGGGAGATGATGTGGCAAGTGGACTCGGCATTCGTAGCGGACTGGTCAAGATTTTGTCGACAATTATTGTACTTGTGCTGACTGGATTGGCTGTTGTTGTCGTTGGCCCTGTTGGTTTTGTGGGTCTGATCACCCCGCATATTGTGCGATATATGGTAGGTGTCGACTATCGATACATTATTCCGGCAGCGGCTTTATATGGTGCGTTGCTGACCGTATCGGCCGATTTGGCTGGACGTTTGATCAATAAACCGTTCGAAACGCCGATTGCCATTATATTTTCTATCATTGGTGTGCCGTATTTTCTCTTCTTGGCTCGAAGACAAAGGAGGGAATATGAATGATCAAGCGGCGTTATACGATGAAACGAGGCATTATCATCAATGTAGTGCTTATGGTGCTCATACTTGTGTTTGCGATCATTAGCATGAATTCTGGCAAAATGAATCTTTCACCGCTAGAAGTGCTGAACGTTCTCATAGGAAACGGTACCGATAAGCAAAATCTAATTGTGTTTGATTTTCGTTTGCCACGAATTGTACTTTCGATTTTGGTAGGTCTGGGAATGGGAGCGGCGGGGGTCGTGATGCAGAGTTTGCTGCGTAATGACATGGCTAGTCCGGGAACACTGGGAATTAGTTCCGGATCGGGTTTGTTTGTCCTGTTCTTCGTTGTATTCATTGCATCCACAGGCAAGAGTTCCTTTATTGCTCTGCCTCTGTTGGCTTTTGTTGGCGGACTATTGGCAGCGGGTTTGATCTTCTTATTATCGTATCGCCGCGGACGAGACATCTCGCCAATCGGTTTGATCTTGACCGGGGTCGCGTTAGGAAGCGGGTACGGGGCGCTGACGACCTTCTTGACACTCAAGCTGGATGATTCGCAGATGAACTTCATGCTGTATTGGCTGGCGGGAAGCCTATGGGGCGATGATTGGGGTTATATTTCCATACTGACACCATGGGTCTTGATCTTACTCGGCTATATTTTTTACAAGGCTCGCATACTGAATGCCCTCCATTTGGGCAATCAGACAGCACAGGGGCTTGGTGTTTCCGTGAAGCGACAGTTCTTGGGGTTGTCAATCGCTGCTGTTGCTTTATCCTCTGGCAGTGTAGCTGTGGGAGGCAGCTTCTTTTTCGTTGGATTGATCGCTCCGCATATGGCCAGAAAACTGGTCGGTCCCGATCACAAATTGCTCATTCCGGCTGCCAGCTTGGCTGGGGGACTAGTCGTGGTGTTGGCTGACACGATTACGCGCACGGTTAGCCTCGTAGGAGATGTGCCAACAGGAATCGTTATTACAGTTATTAGTGTTCCATATTTTCTTTATTTACTAGCAAAAGCCAAATAACACAATCAATAATATAGTCGGAATTTTTTGTGGAAAACGGCTTGGCAGGACTGTGCGCTGCATTTTAAAGCAGAATGCACGATATCAAAAGTTCAAACATCGAAGTTACCCTGTGTTACCGCTATGCTTCTTAATCAATAGCATATAGAAAAAGATGCCATTACGAGGATATCGTATTGGCATCTTTTTATTTTTTCTCATTTGATAGTTAATTTGATACTGGAGAATTATTCAAGATTTATATGGCAGGTTCATCCGACAGCTGAAAACGGGAAACGAAATACCAGACGAGCTCGCGACGTGAGGATACCTTGGTTTTGGCGAAAATGGATTTTAAATGATCCTGAACCGTGTAGACGGAAATATGCATCGCAGTAGCAATTTCCTTGGACGAATAGCTACGTAGCACATATCCGAGCAGTTCCCGCTCTCGACTGGATAATCCATGGCTTTCAGCGAGCAAGGGCAGTAAATCCTGTGGCATCGCCTGCTCCAAACGGATAGCAATCTGATCCGGCCCTGTAAGCTGTTGCATGAGACTAGCATGAAGTATGAGGTAACGCCCATCCGGAAGTTGGATGCAAACTTTGGAGGGTGATTCGGGAGCGATCTGAGTATCCACGACCAGTTCTGCCCGATTCTTGCGCTGCAGGTGGGAACTCACTGCACGTACCGGACGGGGCAGAACATCAGGCCCTACATGTTCCAGCATGCGCAATTGGGACAGCCAATATTGAGCGGAGGAGTTCAGGGATAAGAGCTGGAACGTGTCTGAGGTGATCAAAATTCCGGGTTCCTCGGGACTTTCACTCGTGATCTCATCGATCAGTGTCAAGCTCGTGGACCGCAGCATCGATGCAATAGAAGCGGTCCAGGACTGAATCATCCACCGCTCCTCCTCTGTAAAGACAGCACTTTCTGTCTTACGATATAGGGTCAGATATCCCCAGCAAGCGTCTCCACTAACCAATACAGCACGTAGTTCATCACTGAACCCCGCTGGCTGAAGAATGTTGATATATCGAGGGCTTTGTTCAAGCTGTAAGTTGGACGTATGAAGTGTAGCTGTATGCTCACCGCTGCGAATTAATTCAGCGTATTTATGTATATCTTCTTCCATGTATTCATTGATGAATAACCGATCATGAATGGCCTCAATGCCATCTTCTGTCACGGCTCCTGTGGAGAGAAGAGTCAGAGGATCAACGGTAGTGAAACAGTATGCATCGTAAGGTATAACCGTATGGATCTGCTTAAGAACAGCTTCCCGATAGGTATGTGAGGTCCAGGTTCCTTTTTCAAGAGAAATGATAAGTCTGTGGTTCCGATCAATACGTGATGTCAACAAGATTACTCCTCTCTCTGTGCGCATATCCCAATGTTCTGGGATTGTAGGCTCGCCGTATCCTTCTATAATGAAATTAGACGAACAACGAGTCAAGTCTAACTTCAATTCAAGAGGAGTGCGGTGTCCATGAATCACAATCTATCACCGATGAGCTGGGAAACAGCAGATGTTCATCGTTACGAACAATCGATAGCCCTGAAAATTCCGGGTTATTCTCATATGCATGATCTAATGGAACGGCTGCTTTCAGCATCTTTCGCGAATAACAACGATATTCATATCCTTGTTGCCGGTGCGGGAGGGGGAAAAGAGATTGCTCTGCTCGGATCACGTCATGCCGGTTGGACATTGACTGGAGTAGATCCATCACAGCCCATGCTACAACTTGCTGAGAAACGAGTCACGGAAGCAGGCATCGGTTCCAGAGTGAAACTGCAACCTGTCACGGTTGAAGAATTGCCAGAGGATATTGTATATGATGGGGCGACAAGCATGCTCATGTTACATTTCCTTCAGGGGATGGAGGCCAAGAGAACGTTTCTGACCAGCCTCGCAGCTAGACTTAAACCGGGTGCACCACTGATCATTGCGGCTGTAAATGCCGATCTTCGTTCACCTGCACATCCAATCATGATGCAAGCTTGGAAGGATCACATGTTGAGTGTGGGCGTCCTTCCTGAAGAGTGGGAGCGCTTTGCTGCTTCCCTGGGCCGTGAATCCGATCCAATATCCTCTGAAGAGATGACTCAGCTACTGACCGAATGCGGTTTCTCACATATTACACGTTACTTCGGGGCGTTCTGGGTGGAGGGGTATTATGCAATTCGAAACTAGCGTGAAGCCTATTAAAGATCAGATCTGGGTGGTTGGTGGTTATGGTCAAGTGGGGCAGATGATATGTACTCAACTGGGGAAATTGTTCCCGGGTAAAGTATGGGCTGCGGGTACACGCATGAACCGTGCGGAAGAGTTCAGCAGGTCTACAGGTGGTGCTGTGCTACCGCTTCAACTGGATGTAACAAAACCTGTGGAGCCATCCATGTTACGGCCTGTGAAGCTGGTCATCATGTGTGTGGATCAGAGCGATACCCGTTTTGTTGAAGCCTGCGCACAAGCCGGAACCGACTATATTGATATTTCTGCAAAATATGATTTTCTCGCTCAGGTTGAACAGCTCCACACCAAAATGCAACGTTCCAAATCGACCGCGATCCTCAGCGTTGGATTATCACCTGGAGTGACTAATTTGCTTGTGCGCGAAGCGACCATGCATATGGATCAGGTGGAGGAAGCAGACATTACCGTAATGCTGGGACTTGGAGAGAAGCACGGAAAAGCTGCCGTGGAGTGGACCGTTGATCAGATGAATGCCACTTACCAAGTGATGCAAAAGGGCAAACCTGCTGAGGTACAAAGTTTCGGAGATGGCAAACGTATTGATTTTGGAGCAAAACTTGGGCAGCGGAAGGCCTATCGATTTAACTTTTCGGATCAGCATGTGGTTGCTCGGACGTTACGTATTCCAACCGTATCTACCAGACTCTGTCTGGACTCCCGCTGGATCACAAGATCCATGGCAATCTCCAAACGTGCAGGGTTGTTTTCGTTGTTGCGTATCCCGTCTATTCGGAATGGAACGGTTAAGGCATTTGGCCTTATTCCTGGGGGAGAACCGATGTATGCGGTCAAGGTCGATGCCGTAGGATGGGAAAATGGTGAGCAAATCCGCGTCGAACAACTACTGGTCGGTGCAAAGGAAGCAGATGCAACAGCAGCGGTAACTGCAGCCGTGGCAGAACGTGTGTATAAAACAGAGTTGCCACATGGTGTGTTTCATATTGAACAGTGTCTCTCTCTGCAAGACATTCAGGATGCACTTCATACGCCACTAAAGGTGACGACCAAGATCACCTAGTTTCATGTTCTTTTGCTGAGAACCTCCGATCTGCTATGATGGAACAATAATCATGGCATGAATGGAGGGAGATCATGAACTGCGTTGCTGTATTACCTTATTACAAAGTACAGAGAGAAGTGACGGGTCTCGCCCAAGAGATTGAGATGAATGCCCGCTCCATGATTCTGTATTCAGATAAAATCGTGACCAAATACCGCGAGTTCAACATCACGGAAGTGTTTGATATGTCATTTCGCCGTATGGGTGATGAAGGTGGATTTTTCTATTTGCACACAAGCACAGGAGTATATCCATATATGGTCGAAATCGACCCCAAACCGTTTATACAACATTTCAGAAAGATGACGATCCAAAAATTAAAATGACTTGACCTTGACCTTGACCTTGACCTTGACCTTGACCTTGACCTTGACCTTGACCTTGACCTTGCCGTTACGTGAAGGCTTACCCTCGGATATGGAAGGAACCACAACCAATTCAGAGGAGCCGTGAATGTAATGAGTATACTGATTCAGCAAGCTACGATCCTAACGATGAAAGATGCCGATGCCCCCTTTACGGGGGATATTCGTGTTGAGGGTGATCGCATTACGCATATTGCTGAACACATTGTGCCTCACCCCCAAGATGAGATTATCGATGGACGCAATAAGGTTGCCATGCCAGGACTGATTAATGCCCACCAACATACACCGATGAGTCTGCTCCGGGGATTCTCGGATGATCTGAAGCTGATGGACTGGCTCGAACGCAAAATGTTGCCTGCCGAAGCACGGATGAACCCGGAAGACATCTATTGGGGTGCCAAGTTATCCATCGCCGAGATGATCCGTACGGGTACCACTGCTTTTGCGGATATGTATATCCATATGAACGAAATTGCAGAAGCGGTTAAACAAACGGGTATGCGGGCATCGCTTACACGTGGGATGGTATTCATGGAGGAGGATGGGGGACGCAGGTTGCAGGAAGCGATTGATCTTGTGCAACGCTGGTCTGGAGCGGCCGAGGGACGGATAACAACCATGTATGGGCCCCACTCACCCTACACTTGTCCCATGGAGCCGCTTCGTGAAGTCATTGCCATGGCTGTCACAGAGGATATCCCGCTACATATTCATCTGGCTGAGACGAAGGAAGAAGTCGTGAAGATTCGTGAGCACTATGGCATGACACCGACAGAGTATCTGGAAGAGGCGGGGATGTTCGAACAGGCACATGTGTTGCTTGCACATGGTGTGCACCTCAATCGCAGGGACATCGGCAGATTGAAGGGCATGCGCGGCGGTGTAGCACACAATCCAGTCAGCAATCTGAAGCTGGGCTGTGGAATTGCTCCAATTACCGAGATGTTGGCTCAGGGAATTAACGTTGGAATCGGAACGGATGGAGCGGGAAGTGCCACAACCGTGGATATGTTCGAGGAGATCAAAGCCGCGACCTGGCTGCAAAAGCTGGATTATGGCGACCCAACCCGCTTGCCAGCCAAGGACGTACTAAGCATGGCTACACGCGGAAGTGCTAGTCTGCTTGGTCTACAGGATGAAGTGGGTATGCTTGAGGTGGGGCACAAAGCTGATCTGATCCTGATCGATCTGGCGAAACCACATCTTCAACCGGTACATGAGGTAGAATCGTTACTGGCTTACAGCGTAAATGGGGCGGACGTGGACACCACGATTGTGAATGGTCAGATCCTCATGAGAGGCAGAAAGCTGCTCACGATTGATGAGGATGAACTTTACCGTGAGGTGAAGGTTAGAGCCAAAAGGATTGTTGAGGGAATTTAATTTTAGGTGAATATGATCCGAACTGGAAAATGATTTGTAATCAAAACGCTATGGAAGACTTACTCCATAGCGTTTTTTGTCGAATTACAACTGGAAATAGTTCCATAGTCCTGTTCAGAATCGGTTCAGAATGACTCGTTATACTGAGCATGTAGTTGTTTAAATTTGAAATGTACACGAGGAGGAACATGAATTGAAGGGGAAACAAAACAAAAAACGGCTTAAGCCGATATTGAAAAAAAGCATGTTGACTGCGCTCGGATTGGGCATTGCATTGCCTATAGGTGGAACGCTCCCGCAGGCTAACGCAGGAGAGATTGGTCAGGAGATTAAGATTTCGCAACCTGTGCTTAGCGAGTATATTCATTGGTTGAGTCGTTCATCGCAAGATTCAAATCAGCATTCTCTGGTGTCGTATACGCCAATTGAGGTACTGGATCAGACCGTTATCATTGATTTAAATACCCATTTTCCACTCAACGCATACGATTCGGTCGACGCCAGTTCAAATGATAATACTGTGGCTCGCGTATATGTAAACAATGAAAATAAATTGGTGGTTATTCCCTATACAAGGGGCAAAATCAATATTGAATTGAAAGCCAATTATACTTTATCTGGAGAACCTGTTAAGGATAACTTCGAACTTTATATTAGTAAACAAGGCGATGTGAATAATGATGGCAAAGTGAATTCTGCGGATGCAGCAGCGCTATTGAAACATCTTCGTAACGAATTGAACCGTCGCTCCTATTCTGCTGTTGAGATGAATCGGATGGATGTCGATCGAGACGGTGGAGTTTTTTGGTCTGATCCTCAGGCTTTGCTGAAAGGTTATGCTGGTGCAAAGCTTGGTGCCAAGGATAACCGTTATGTATTGACTTTTAAGCAAGTGGACGATACACCTTATGCATTGAATGCTCAACTAATCGGTGAGATGAAGACCGGAGTCAAGATAACCAGTACAGTCGAATACTTTGACGCAGATGGTGATTACCCTAATACGACGCTGTATCAATGGTACCAGGGTTCGGATGCAACAGGAGCAAATAAGACAGAGATCGCGGAAGCGACAAGTTCTGAGTACACTATTACTGCGAGTGATGTGGGTAAATATATTTTCCTTGAAGTCACACCTCGATCTATTTCGGATGAGCAACCCCAAGGAAGAACAGTGATGATTGGTAGTAAAGAAGCAGTAGTGACAAAGCAAGGATTTATCCAAAGCTTATCACCATCGAATCTTTCTACAGGAGTTGACGTGAATGCGCCCTTGATTGTTACGTATAACCAACCCATTAAAGCAAATACGAACGGTTACGCCAGAATTGTCATTAAAAATCTGACAACCAACCAAGAAGAAGCTTCCTACATGATTATGATGGGAAGTGGTTATGCGATAGATGGAAATACGGTAACAATAAGCAATCCAACTTTGAAGTACAGTTCAGATTATTCAATTGAAATCATCAATGGTGCTTTCATGGCAACTGCGGATAATGCCTCTATGCCAGGGACAGTGGTGGAACAAGAAGGAGTTCCATGGACGTTTACTACCAAAGAAGGGCCTCCACCTCCTCCTTAATTAAAGTCTTGAATAAGCAATAACAACCTTGCACAACCCGAACAATCTACCAATGAATATAGACGCGGAGGTTATCAAATGTTTCAACCGAAAAAGAAACGTCCAAGAATCAGAAAAACAATGTCAGGTCTGATCGCACTGACATTACTCTCGTCACTCGTATTGCCGTGTGTAGCTGAGGCAGAACCTATGGACCCATCTCAAGTGAAGTTTGCGGATGTCAGTGTACAAGCTGGTCAAAGTGTTCATGTTCCAGTAACGTTAAAACAACCCGATTACAGCGCAGTTACCGCGTATAATATGCAGATTGATTATGACTCATCTGTATTGGAGATCGTGCGTATCACTCCTAAATATGTCGGCGGCAATTATCCATCCATAGTAGAAAACAATGAATCAAATTTTCATTATAAGATTGATGATGAAGCTGGCTGGGTACGGATCATCTGGGCTGATTTGACTGCAGGTGAACATCCAGTACCTGTGGAACAGCAACTGTTTGATATTGAGGTCAAAGCCAAAAGTAATGCGGCTCCGGGAACGAAAAAACTCACGGTTAATCGGGAAGATGCAGAGAACTGGAGTTTCACAAACGTAGATTATGAAAATTACACGGTATTATCCGGTGGAACGATCACAATTACAGCAGCAAACTCAGGCGGTGGTAATTCGGGTTCTCCAGGTTCCTCTTCAGGAGGAGGAAGTGTATCACCAACTTCACCAGTCGTTACCCCAGTTCCATCGACTCCGGCGGTAACCAAAGGCGTAGACATCTATGTGAACGGTCAGAAACAGGAACAGTCTGCTACGGCTAGCACATCAACGGTAAACAATCAGGTTACCACCACGGTTCATGTGGATAATGACAAAGTCATCAATCAGATTGGAAGTGGACTAAAAACGCTTCTGCTGCCTATTACAGGTACTGGCAAGGGTGCAGTCGTTGGTGAACTGAACGGCAAGTTGGTCAAAACAATGGAAGGAAGTAATGCCGAAGTTGTCATTCAGACTGATAGCGGTACGTACACACTTCCAGCTAACCAGATTCAGGTGGATCAGATTCTGAACCAATTCGGAAGCACGGTTCCATTGGAAGATATCACAATCCAAATCGCTATTGTGCCTAGTGCCACATCTAAACAAACAGCAATTCAGGCTGCAGCGGGTAAGCTGGAGAACACAACGGTGATCGCAGCTCCGATTGATTTTGAAGTAAAAGCGATCTGGAATGGACAGCAAGTTAATGTAGATCGTTTCAACTCTTATGTAGAGCGCTCCATTACTTTGCCAGAAGGTGTCGATGGTTCAAAGATCACGACAGGAGTTGTGCTTCAGCCAGATGGCAGCCTTCTGCATGTACCGACAAAGGTTATCAAAGGTAACGTGCAAGATTCTGCTATTATTAACAGCTTGACGAACAGCACTTACGCTCTGATCTTTCATCCGGCAACTTTCAGCGATGTATCAAGTCACTGGAGTCGGGATGACGTACAGGATCTGGCATCTCGTCTGATCGTACAAGGTACCGGTGAGAACGTGTTTGCGCCAGACCGGAGTATTACACGGGCAGAGTTTACGGCTGTTCTGTTAAGAGGTTTGGGGCTGCACTCCCCGCGCAGTACAGAAGCGGCGTCGTTCACAGATGTGAAGACTGGTAGCTGGTATGAGGATGAGGTTCAGACGGCTGTGTCCTACGGCCTAATCTCAGGTTATGCTGACGACAGCTTCCGTCCGAATAGCGAAATTTCTCGTGCTGAAGCGCTGACTATTGTGTCACGTGCGATGAAACTGGTCGGTCTGGCACAGGCCGACGCGTCAGAGACAACAAGTCTGCTTAGCACATATAGCGATAGCGCTAAAGTACAGGCTTGGGCAGCAGAGCCAGTTGCATCCGCGATTAAACAAGAGCTGGTACAAGGTGCTGATGGCAAACTGATGTCCGATGCAGACATTAGTCGTGCGCAGTCGGCAGCGATTGTGAAAAGGCTGCTGGCAAAAGCGGGATTAATCTAATCAAATTTCTGGACACCTACACTTACTTGAAATGATTTGTTTCAAGCAAGCTGTAGGTGTTTTTTTGCATATAGTTCTTTTGAACAACCTCTTATAGGTGCAATGGTCCAGTTCATTATCAGTTCATACTGATTTGTTACGATATAAACATCAAATAGATAGATATCGTGCATGATCAGGAGAGGAAGAGATCCATATGAAAATACTAGAGGTTAAAAATGTGAAGAAATCATACACCTTATATGGAAAAGAAAGAGTTCCGGTACTCCACGGTTTGAACTTAAGTTTTGAGACAGGGGAATTTGTCTCCATCCTCGGCGAATCTGGCTGTGGTAAGTCGACACTGATGAATATCATTGGTGGCATGGACTCCGATTATGAAGGGGACGTCGTTGTTCGTGGCAAGAACTTAAGTGCCATGACAGAGAAGGAAATGGATGATTATCGGAAGAATAATATCGGCTTTGTCTTTCAAAATTTCAATCTGATCCCGCATCTGTCTGTCCTCGAAAATGTAACGATTGCGATGCAAATGACGGATACCAATGAGAAGGATCGCAACCAACGTGCTGTTGATATATTGACAGAGGTGGGACTGAAGGATCATCTGAACAAACGTCCCAACCAGTTATCTGGCGGTCAGAAGCAACGCGTTTCCATCGCACGGGCGTTATCCAACAATCCGGATATTATTCTTGCAGATGAACCGACGGGTGCTCTGGATAGGGAAAACGGAGATCAAATCCTCGCTTTGCTCGACAGTATAGCCAAAAAGGGAATGCTGGTGATTGCCGTAACTCACTCGCAGAAAGTCGCTGACTCCGGTACACGGATTGTGAAGGTTGAAGAGGGGCGTATTAGTGACGATATTCACCTGAAAGATCCTTCTACGGCTGTTTACGAGAGTGGTCAGGATTCTTCCCGAAGCCTGAGCTTGCTTGCTTCATTCAAGATGGCACTTAAAAATATGAAACTCAACGGCAAGCGTAATGTACTGGTCGCTTTGGGTGGATCTATAGGTATATTAAGTGTACTGCTGATGCTCTCCTTGGGGAATGGTATAACGACGTATATGAATGACGAAATCAATTCAAGTATGGACCCTTTGCTTGTGGATATAACAAAGCCGAGTGAAGAAGCCAAGGATATGCAAGGTCCCGAGGCCTTGATGGCACCAGGTGAACCGTTCACCGAAGCTGATGTTGAGACGATTCGCAATTTTCCTAATGTGGATCATGTAGAGACAATTACGACCATTACAGGCCAATCGACTATGGTGAATGAAAAACAAAGTGTAGGACTCACACAGTTAACAACGTTAACGGATGCTTTTGATCCAGCACTGATGACAACTGGTGTTCTGCCGGTAGAAAATCAGATGCTGTTACCTCTCGATACAGCGAAACAATTAAGCGGAGATGATCAAGCTGAAACCATGATCGGCAAGTCCGTGTTTTTATATATCAATGAGATGGATAGTAATAATAAACCAGTGACTTTGGAGAAAGAAGTAACAATCTCAGGGATCTACGAAGCGGCAGATCCGCAATCTCCAATGCAACAATCCCCGGGGTACATTTCATCAGAGACGCTGGAGCAAATGTATGCGGACGAAGGAATAACGATTGGGCCAATTCAAGTTAACGCCTATGCAACCGATATGAAATATGTAAATGATATCAATGAAGCTGCTGTAGACGCTGGTTTCGCAGGCTCCCAAATGGCCAAGGTCATGGAGAATATCACCACATATGTAAGTATGGCTTCCATTGTACTTGCGGGTATTGCAGGTATTTCGTTGATCGTATCCGGTATTATGATACTGGTAGTACTCTATATCAGTGTCGTGGAACGGACAAAGGAGATCGGAATTCTTCGGGCGATTGGAGCAAGAAAGAAAGATATCAAGCGAATATTCTTCTCCGAATCTGCCTTATTAGGCGTATTTAGTGGTATTATTGCGGTAATCTTTGCAGTGATCATTAGTTATGTATTAAACATTCTTTTGGACAATGCGTTTGGAGCTAAACTCATTAATCTCTCGGGATATTATATCTTGTTTGGGATCGTGGTAAGTACAACGATTAGTATCGTTGCCGGTTTGATGCCATCATCAAAAGCAGCGAAGCTGGACCCGATGGAATCCTTACGATACGAATAAATATCAATTTTGGAAAGGATAATGGCTACATGAACACAATTCTGGTGGTGGACGATGATTCCCATATCCGCAAATTGATCCGAATCTATCTTGAAAAGAATCAATTTTCCGTGCTGGAAGCACCAGACGGTCAAGAAGCGTTAGATATCCTCTCGCATACGAAAGTTGATCTGGCGATTGTGGATGTGATGATGCCGCGAATAGACGGCATTGAACTGACGGAAGATATTCGGTCTTATCTGGATATTCCCATCCTGATGGTGACTGCCAAGGGAGAATCCAAGGACAAAGTCAGAGGATTTAATGCAGGATCAGACGATTACCTGGTTAAACCATTTGATCCTGTGGAGTTAATCTTGCGTGTAAAATCGTTACTGAAACGATATAACAAAAGTGCATCAAACATGATTCAGATCAGCGGTGTTACGATTGATTTGGGCAACCTGATGGTCATCGCGGATGGACAATCTATCGAATTGAAAAAGAAGGAATGTGAATTGTTATTTTCTCTGGCGAGTTCGCCAGGGAAAATATTCACACGCACACAGCTTATAGATGACATATGGGGCATCGATTACGAAGGAGATGAGCGTACAGTTGATGTACATATCAAACGGTTAAGAGAACGTCTTGAACATGTTCCTGAGTTAGTGATCTCAACGATAAGAGGACTCGGTTATCGGCTGGAGCGGGCATGAAAATGTTTAGGAAAAGCCTGCGACTTCGCATCGTAGCTACGTTTATCGGGATTGTTCTGGTGAGTTTAATTCTCTCCTTTATGATAAATAACGGGTCCCAGGAAAAGACACCGAATCGTTTTATGGTTACTTTTGCTCAAGATCTCGCTACACTGATTAACCTGATTGATGATCCAGAAAAAGTGAAATCAAGCTTGGATATTTTTGCTCGCTACGGCTTAAATATCACTCCCGTGAATGAACAAAGTGAAGTGTTATCTTCCTTGCCAGAGGACAAAGTGCATTCGTTATTCGAGGCGGGTACAACGGATGCCATTTTTCTGTCCAGTAAAGATGGAATCGCGACCATAGGTGTTCCCGGAACAAACGAGGGGATCGGCACATTTCTGATTCAAAGTGATTTCTCCTCTCTTTTTCATACACTGCGAAACACACTCTTAACCTCACTGTTAACGGTTCTGGTCATTGGCAGCTTATTAATCCTGTTCATGTCCGGGTACATTGTGAAACCGATTAAGAGATTAACGGTTGCAGCGAAGGAGATGTCATCAGGTGACCTGTCGGTCCGCTTGAAACATAATAATCAGGATGAGTTTGGCGAACTGATGGAGAGCTTTAATCATATGGCCAGTGAGTTGCAGAAAATTGATTCGGTTCGTGATGACTTTGTCAGCAACGTCTCTCATGAAATGCAATCTCCGCTCACATCAATTAGAGGATTCACCAGAGCACTACAAGATGGTGTTATTCCATTAGAAGAGCAGAAAGAGCATTTGGATATTATATATGAAGAAACGCTGCGCTTATCGAGGCTCAGTGATAATCTGCTTCGGCTAGCCTCGCTGGATTCAGAGCATCATCCGGTTCATTTCACCACGTTCCAGGTAGATGAACAATTAAGAAGGGCGATTTTACTGGCAGAGCCGCAGTGGGCTCAGAAGGACATACAGATCGAACTGGACTTGTTGCCCTGCGAGATCACAGTGGACAAAGATTTGTTTGATCAGGTCTGGCAAAATTTAATAAACAATGCGATCAAATACACCGGTCCACAATGTGCCATTCATGTCGAAATTGAGACGTCATCTTCATTTGTGAAGGTATTGATTAGAGATTCTGGACAAGGAATACCTGAGGAAGCACTCCCGTATATCTTTGATCGATTCTACATGGTGGACAAAGCGCGAAGCAGCTCGCTTCGAGGGAATGGATTGGGTTTGTCCATTGTGATTAAAATACTGAAATTGCATCAATGTACAATTGATGTAGAGAGCGAAGTAGGAAAAGGTACACAGTTTATTGTCACGATCCCCAGATCGACCATTACACCTACATCTTAAGGCAAGCCAGAACAGAGAGAGCAATATGGAAACAATCGGTCCCTGTGCGTTCAGGATTCAGATTGCTGCCAGATTGCTTTTTTGATATCTGTATTCGCGACAAAATTTCACATATAGTTTTGTTTAGCAGTGGATCATTTGATAAAATAGAAGAGACGTTATGTGAATCTATGAACTTAATTAATTTATCATACACAGAATGGAGCCATCCAATGAAATATCGCAATATGGAAGATTGTATTAACGATCTGGAACAGCATGGTCATTTGATTCGGGTCAAAGAAGAGGTTGATCCTCATCTTGAGATGGCAGCGATCCACATGAAAGTGCACGAGGCTAAAGGCCCGGCGTTGTTATTTGAAAATGTAAAAGGTTCAAAGTTCCAGGCCGTATCCAATCTGTTCGGCACGGTGGAACGAAGCAAGTTCATGTTCCGCGGTACGCTGGAAGGCGTACAACGGGTCATGGCAGTTCGTGACGATCCCATGAAGGCGCTTAAGACACCATTTCAGCATGTCCAAACAGGTCTTGCTGCGTGGCAGGCGCTGCCAAAACAGAAGTCTATTAGTCTACCCGTGTCCGCGCAAGAGATTCAAATCTCGGACTTGCCTCTCATCAAGCACTGGCCTATGGACGGTGGGGCATTTGTGACTCTACCGCAGGTGTATTCCGAAGATCCAGATAAGCCAGGCATCATGAATTCCAATCTGGGGATGTACCGGGTTCAACTGGATGGCAATGATTTTGAAATGAACAAGGAAATTGGATTACATTATCAGATTCATCGCGGAATTGGTATACATCAAGCCAAAGCTGTCAAAAAGGGAGAACCACTGAAAGTTAGTATTTTCATTGGGGGTCCACCTGCACATACACTTTCAGCAGTTATGCCTTTGCCTGAAGGACTTAGTGAGATGACATTTGCCGGTTTGCTCGCTGGACGTCGCTTCCGGTACAGTTACAAGGACGGATATTGCATCAGTAATGATGCTGATTTTGTCATCACGGGTGATATCTACCCAGGTGAGACAAAACCCGAAGGGCCGTTCGGTGATCATCTGGGTTATTACAGTCTGACACATGAATTCCCGCTAATGCGTGTGCATAAAGTCTATGCCAAACCTAATGCCATCTGGCCGTTTACAGTTGTTGGTCGTCCACCGCAAGAGGATACGGCGTTTGGTGATTTGATTCATGAGATTACTGGAGACGCGATCAAACAGGAGATTCCAGGTGTCAAAGAAGTGCATGCGGTCGATGCGGCAGGGGTCCATCCATTGCTGTTTGCCATCGGCAGTGAACGTTACACGCCGTATCAGGCGGTGAAGCAGCCGACAGAGTTGCTTACGATTGCCAATCGTATTTTGGGTACGGGTCAGCTTAGTCTTGCGAAGTACCTGTTTATTACTGCTGAGGATCAGCAACCTCTGGATACCCACAAGGAAGTTGAATTCCTGACCTATATCTTGGAGCGTATGGATATTCAGCGGGATATTCATTTCCATACCCATACAACGATTGATACACTCGATTATTCGGGTACAGGACTGAACAGCGGAAGCAAAGTTGTTTTTGCAGCCTATGGCGACAAGGTTCGAGAGTTGTGCACGGAAGTGCCAGAGTCTTTGAAAAACATTCGTGGTTATGAGAATCCACAGCTCATCATGCCGGGTATCGTTTCGATCCAGACATCGTCCTTTACGAGTTATGCGGATACAGCACAGGAGATGCAAGCATTCACTTCTCTATTGAAAGAACAGGGAGGTCTGGACTCGTGTCCGATGATCATTCTATGTGACGACAGTTCGTTCCTGAGTGCTAACCTCAGCAACTTCTTATGGGCAACCTTTACTCGCAGCAACCCTTCACATGACATGTACGGGGTTAATAGCGGATATGACCACAAGCATTGGGGCTGTGATCAGGTGATTATTGATGCACGTACCAAACCCCATCAGGCACCGCCGCTGATTCCCGATGCTTCGGTCGAGAAGAGCATTGAACGATTTTTTGTTAAAGGGGCTAGCCTGGGTTCGATCAAAATCTAATTGGAGATGTCTTGGAGAAGTTCAAACGGAGCGTTTGAACTTCTTTGGCTTACTCTGATACGGCAATGAGGCACAAAAGTGTGTAAAAGTTTAAAACCGGGACTAATTTGGATGTTGGAGTGAGGATAAAGTCTTAGGCGTTCGTATTTACCATTGTGATTAAGGTCGTTTGAACTATGTATGAAATGAAGAATTATAACGATATAAAGAAGTATAGGTATTTTTGTGGCCCCGTTCCGTTGGGTGCTGTTACTATAATGAATTGTTCAGGGGGAATACCGATTTGAGAATCCATATTATGAACCTGCAAGACGGAGACCGTCTAACTGCGGATACATTCAGCGATGCAGGATTACACGTTCTCGGGAAGGGAACTGTGATCAAAGGTGAGGATATCACCTTGCTTATGCAGCACCGTGTAGATTATGTAGATATTGAATCACGCGAAGAAGAAATCACTGAAGCAGAATTTTTTGCAGCAGCCGCAAAGCATGCTTCGGGGATAACTACGAAGGAAGAACCGCCTGAAGAAGAGCTGAAGTCCCAATTTATTCAGACTGTACATAATTATCAAAATGCTTTTCTCGAAGCTCTGACCGTTGGCAAGTTCAACGCCACCATGGTGGATGATGCACTTCAACCGATGGTTGAAGGACTGGATGAGCAGAAAGATGTCGTTCATCTCCTGATGATGCTGGAGCGGGATGACGTCAATAACTATACACATTCAATCCAGGTAGGATTGTTGTCATTCTACCTCGCGAATTGGCTTGGATATTCTCAGAAGGAGAGTTATCAGATTAGTCGCGGTGGTTATCTGCATGACATTGGAAAGTGCAAAGTTTCCCACCGGATTCGGAACAAAACAGAACCGTTGACGGCTGATGAGCAGCTTGAAATGCGGCGTCACACTATATATGGCCATGAAATTATCAAAAATTCGATGACGGATGAAGCGACAGCACTGGTTGCTCTGCAACATCACGAGCGGGAAGATGGGTCGGGTTATCCGATGCAACTTGAGAAAAGTGAAATTCATCCATATACACAGATTGTATCTGTAGCGGATATCTATATAGGCATGAGATCCGGGAACCTCGGAGGAAGCAATCCAAACCTGATCAACAACCTTAGAGATATCTATGGAATGGGATTTGGTAAATTGAATGAAAAACCGGTTCAGGCATTGATGCAACATTTGCTTCCTAATTTCATCGGGAAACAGGTACTGCTCAGCAATGGAGAAAAAGGTGTTATTGTCATGAACAATACGTCCGATATTTTCAAACCACTCATCAAAGTGGAGTCTGAAGAATATCGCGATCTCTCCAAAGAGCGTACGCTTGCCATTGATGAATTGCTTATTTAATCTAAATATGATCTGTATACCTTACTTATATTGAGGACGGGCCTCCTGTACGAAGACAGGGGACCCGTTTTTTGTTATATCATCCTAGATGTGTTGTTCGACCAAGGAAGCAAGCGTATACTTTGCAAAGACCTTATTTTTCCTGCCAAGGAGCGATCGCTATGATTGAAGTGACAACCGAGATTACAATACATGCCTCGATTGAACGATGCTTTGACTATGCCCGGGATATTGATGTACATACTCAGACCGTCTGGCAACATACAAGAGAGCGAGCAGTTGCAGGAGTAACCACAGGAAGAATTGGAGCAGGGGATACCGTTACATTTCAGGCTACTCATTTTGGGGTCAGACAGAAGTTGAAGTCCCGAATTGTGCAGTTTGAACGACCTTTCCTCTTTGTGGATCAGATGGAGAAAGGGGCTTTCAAGAGCATGCGACATGAACATCATTTCAGTGTAATTGGGGATCAGATGACTTGCATGAGAGACACACTTCGATTCGAAGCACCACTTGGATTGCTGGGATGGGCAACGGAGCGACTTGTGCTGAAGAGATACATGCAGGCATTTCTAGAGGATCGTAATCGTAAGCTCAAAGATATGCTTGAGCAGTAGCCAGAATTGAATGGATAGAGGAGAGAAGACATTTGATGGATAATGAATATTTTGTAGGTTGGGGCACACTTGCCTTGATTAATGCCGGACTGGCTCAGGGAAAAAACAGAAGTGGTCGGAACTGGTTTCTGATTTCCCTGTTATTTGGTCCGTTGGCAACTCTTTTTATTGTGGTGTGGAATAAACTGGACTAATTCAACGATCGATATTCCGATGCATATAACGATCGATCATCCAGAATACAAGGGCTGCTGCACTAACGCCAGCACCTAACCAGCAAACGGCTGTCCAGCCCGCCCATGCATACACTTGGGTAGAAACGATGGAGCCGGTTGCACTGCCGATGGAATAAAAGATCATATAAGCTGCCGTCAGGCGGCTCTGCGCTTCGGGACGAACTTCGTAGATCAGGCTCTGGTTGGTAACATGTACGGCCTGCACGGCGAGATCGAGCAGGATAACACCCAGGATCAGAAACCAGAGAGAATGATGGACATAACCGATGGGTAGCCAGGACAAGAGCAGAATGACAAGAGCGACACCGGTTGTTTTCTGCCCAAGGCCCCGGTCGGCAAGTTTACCTGCACGGGCAGCAGCCAATGCTCCCGCCGCTCCTGCGAGACCGAATGCACCTATGACTGTATGAGACAGGGACAGTGGAGGGCTACTTAGTGGCAGAACCATGGAAGTCCATAAGATGCTGAAGGCTGTAAAAATCAGCATGGCCAGCACACCTCGTACTCGTAACACACGCAACTCACGGTACAGTTGCAAGACGGAACCGAGTAATTGGAAGTAGCTTTGTTTTACTTGTGGGGATTGTTGCCTTGGGAGAACAAAAAATAAGGCGACAATTCCGAGTAATGTAAGGCTGGCGGAGAAGAGATATACCGATCTCCACCCGAACCAATCGTTCAGCGTACCTGCAACCGTTCGTGCAAGCAAAATGCCAATGACGATTCCGCTGGTTACCAACCCGACAATGCGACCACGTTCGGAAGGGGCTGCCAAGTGTGCAGCAAAGGCAACGAGCGTTTGCGTAATGACCGCGAGTAGACCTACGACAGCCATGCCCGCGAATAAAAGTGAGCTGGACTGTGAGGTGCCTACCAGAATTAGTGCAAGTACGGATAAGAGCATTTGAATGATGATCAGCTTGCGGCGATTTAAGAGGTCACCAAGCGGAACAAGAAGAAACAGCCCCAAGGCATAACATATTTGAGTCACTGTGATGACTATCCCTATGGATGATGGAGAGAGGCTGAATTCTTGAGCGATGGAGTCCAGCAAAGGCTGAGCATAATAGATATTGGCGACCGCAAGTCCGCTGCACACGGCAAAAAGAAGAGCAACTAACCGTGACATGGCAGGACGATCCTTATTGGATAATTGTGCATCTGGAGAAGAAGTTTGCATAAATGGATGTCACCTTTCTATTCTGTACTGATTGGTATGTTATGTTTCGGGATAAACATACTTTATTTGCGTGAATTTTGTCAACAGAGAAATGGGTGAGGGTTAAATTGAAGATTATTTACCAGAGAATACGACGATAAATAACGATGCGATCGCTTCTATTCCAGATTTTTCGATTCATTTATAGCTAAAAACTCCTTTCCGGTTATTTGGTTTTGACTTTGTAATAAGAGTGAGGTTAAAATATATAAACATACTGATCGATACATAAAGAGGTGAATTGTATGGTTAGACAACGGGAATTTGATACGGATAAAGCACTTGATGCAGCGATGCATACGTTTTGGGACAAAGGGTTCGAAGCGGCATCTTTAAATGACTTGACGACCGCAATGGGCATACAACGTCCCAGTCTGTACGCGGCTTTTGGCGATAAAAAGGAATTATTCGAAACAGCACTTCGCAGGTATACCACTCAGCACGCGGCTCAAGTCAGAGCCAGACTTCAACAGGGCTCCTCCGTGCGGGAAGCCTTTCGTGGATTGTTTGAACATATTGGAGCACAGGGGAGTGTGACCGAGCCTAGTCACGGCTGTTTTTGCATTAATACGATGGTTGAGCTGGCTCCACATGATCCCAAATTCGCTATCCTTACACGCGAGCATCAGATGTACCTGGGTGTTCTTTTCAAAGAAACGATAGAACGAGGGCAACAGAGCGGGGAGTTGTCTACTGACATGAACGCGAGTGCGGTCGCACAGTCCCTGGTAGTATCCATGATTGGACTGACTGTACTGATGAAATCAGGACCAGACCGCTTATTTGTAGAGCAGAGCATCCAAGTTACGCTGTCTTTGTTACATTAATAGGGAATTATTCTGTTTAAAGTGATGCGGAGTTGCTACAATATATTTAAGAATTGAGCAGATATAGGAGGAGATCAGAAATGAATACGAAGTTGCGCTGTGCCGTTTTGGATGATTATCAGAACGTTGCGCTGACGTCGGCGGACTGGGGTCCGTTGATGGATCAGGTGGAGATTCAGACATTCAACAACTATATGGGCTCGGAAGAAAAAGTCATTCAGGAATTGCAGGATTTTGATATTGTGGTTCTGATGCGGGAACGTACACCGTTCCCGGAGAAGGTCATTTCGCAGCTCCCTAAGCTAAAACTTCTGATTACAAGTGGTATGCGCAACGCATCGATAGATCTCAAGGCTGCAGAGAAGAACGGCATCATTGTGTGTGGAACTGACGGAAGCTCTAATCCGCCGACTGAGCTTACATGGGCACTGATTCTGGGGCTGTCCAGACAACTGGTTACAGAAAATAATGCACTTCGCTCCAATCGAAACTGGCAGAGCACGGTCGGGTTGGATCTGCATGGGAGAACACTTGGATTGCTTGGTTTGGGCAAGATAGGTACTCGCATGGCTGAAATTGCACAAGCATTTGGCATGAATGTGATGGCCTGGAGCGAGAATCTAACACAAGAGAAAGCGGAAAAACATGGTGTCATCTGGTCCGAGACCAAGGAGCAATTGCTTGCAGAGAGCGACATCGTATCCATTCATCTGGTGTTAAGTGACCGTACGCGGAATCTGATCGGACAAGCCGAATTTCAACTAATGAAATCGAGTGCGCTACTCATCAATACGTCGCGAGCGGGCATTGTCGATCAGGAAGCTATGGTGGAGGCATTGCAGCGTGGTGTGATTGCTGGTGCTGGTCTGGATGTATATGAGCAGGAACCGCTACCCGTTAACCATGTGATGCGAACATTGCCCAACGTTCTGGCCACACCGCATCTGGGTTATGTGACTCGTGGGAATTATGAGATCTATTATAATCATACCGTAGAGAATATAGCGATGTTCCTGAAGGGAACACCGATCAGACAACTGCTTTCTTAGAATGAACGTATGCGGAGTATGACTCTGCTATAGTTATATAGAATCAACGACAAATAAGGTGCTGCCAGGAAAGAGTTAGACCTGAGCAACACCTTTTTAGTATATCTGTGTAGCAGGACAAATAAAGGGATAGCCGTAAAATATATTCTATCCTAATGCCCATACCCCTCACCAAATTTAACTGTGTTGTCCTCGCTGGGAGGAATGAATCATGGCGACGCTTGATTCACGAACGATTAAGCGCGGTTCAAATTGGATGTGTTCGTAATCGGTCGTATTCATCTCCCGAATTCGTTTTAACAACAGCTCGGTAGCAAGTCTGGCGACTTCTTCGCCCATAATGGACACGGAACTAATCTGAGGAGACGTGACGGTTGTCCATTGATTGTTATCCACACCCACAACAGCCACATCTTCAGGTACACGAACCCCTAACTCCTTGAACCGATTAACCAATCCGATGGCAACCATATCATTAATGGCATAGACGGCATCTGGCATATGCGTAAGTCCATAGAAATAATCTGCAGCATTGGCACCTGTATTTAATGAAAAGTCCTCACCAAAGTAGACGAGAGAAATGTCCACATGACCTACGGCTTGCTCATACGCACGAAAGCGTTCTTCAATAATGTCCTTCGGTGCTCCCGCATATGCAATTCGAGTTCGACCGATCTTGAACAGATGCTCCATCACCAGTTTGCCTTCAGGTTGAGACAAAGAGACGATATCTGCCTTCATGCCAGGTTCCAGTTTTTTGCCGTAATTAATCATGGAAATAGGGAGCGGCGCTTTATCAATCAGTCCGGGTAACGTTTTGGGGTACGCCAGAGGCATGAAGATTAGTCCGTCCACATGCAATTTTTTGACATTACGAATGGTTTCAAGCTCCGTTCTGGCATTGCCTGCCGTATTGATCTGAACGACATGGTACCCATGTTGCTTCGCCGTTTGCTCTACAGACCAGGAGATTTCCGGAATGATGGCGTTTCGTATGTCGGGTACAACAAGAGCGATCTGGTGCGTTTGCCGGATTTTCAGACTCTGTGCCGAGGTGTTGGGTACAAACCCCAGTTCTTCAATGGCCTGCATCACCTTATCCCGTGTTTTACTGCTGATGCCTTCTGAATTGTTGATGGCCCGGGATACGGTAGCGATGCCCACGCCGGCACGCTCTGCAACGTCCTTGATCGTAAGTTTCTGTTCTTTCCTCAATGTACGGTTACCTCACTTTAACGGAAACGATTCCGAATTATTAGGAATATGTATGAACTTCACGATAGTTATATAACTTGATTATAACATTTGAACAATGAAGTATCCCGTGAAAGGGCCAGATTTATGGCAACGCCTGATTAAATTTCAATGGGACTACAATAATATTTGCCATAATATATGTTAATAACAAGGATTACATCGTTTGTAATACCGCTAAGATCACTTGAATTAAAGTGCGAGCATTCTTAAGTGAACTCGATATGATCATGAAATAGCCATATTAGTGGAGAAATATGTTTGACAGCGTATCTAAAATGTGACATATTTAATTTACGGAAACGTTTCCGATTATATCACAAATTATGATCTGGGAGATGAAATGAATGAAAGCATTACGTTGGCATGGAGTCAAAGATTTACGTCTCGAAAATATTAATGAACCTCAGCCTGAAGAAGGAAAGGTCAAAATAAAAGTGGAATGGTGCGGTATCTGCGGCAGTGATTTGCACGAGTACACAGCAGGTCCAATCTTCATTCCCGCTCAAGCACCGCATCCGCTAACAGGGGAACAAGCGCCTATAGTTATGGGGCATGAATTCTCAGGACAGGTGGTTGAAGTAGGGGAAGGTGTTACGCGTTTCAAGGCGGGCGATCGTGTTGTGGTAGAACCCATCTATGCATGTGGACACTGCGAAGCTTGTAAACAGGGCAGATACAATCTGTGCGATCAGATGGGTTTCCTTGGACTCGCTGGAGGCGGAGGAGGATTCTCCGAGTATGTAACTGCTGCAGAAAATATGGTACATGCCATTCCGGATTCAATCTCGTATGAGCAAGGTGCGTTGGTTGAACCTTCAGCTGTAGCACTTCACGCTGTGCGCCAAAGCAAGCTGAAAGTGGGAGATACGGCAGCCGTGTTTGGCGCAGGCCCAATCGGGTTACTGGTCATCGAAGCGCTTAAAGCTTCGGGAGCGTCGGATATTTATGTGGTGGAGTTATCGGATGAACGGAAAGCAAAAGCCGAAGAGCTCGGTGCCATTGTGATTGATCCAATGCAGTTTAATGTCGTGGAAGAGATCCATCAACGTACACAAGGCGGCGTTAACGTAGCCTATGAAGTAACTGGTGTTCCACGTGTTCTGCAACAAGCCATCGATTCAACACGTATTGGTGGAGAGTTGATGATCGTCAGCATTTTTGAACAGGAAGCACCGATTCACCCGAACTCAATTGTCATGAAAGAGCGTACGGTCAATGGCATTATCGGTTATCGCGATGTGTTCCCGGCGGTGATCAGTCTGATGGATAAAGGTTTCTTCCCGGCTGACAAGCTGGTGACCAAACGAATTTCGTTGGATGAAGTGGTAGAGCATGGATTTGAAGCACTGTTGAAAGAGAAAAATCAGGTTAAGATTTTGGTAAAAGCTGAATAGAAATCACAGACAGTAAGAACAAGTAGACAGCACATCAACAGATGTGATTGTCTACTTTTTTTGTATAAATAGGGCGGAATTTGTTGCATGTGCGGGTGGTTTTACATAGTATAAAAAGATACAAATTGTATCATCTTGGTGTGAAGGTAATGATGATGAAAAAATGAAGGAGGAAGCGGACATGCAGAGACATACAAAATGGACAGCCGTAATTTTGACCATTGTCGCAGGAATGAGCTGGATGCTTATGGGGAACTCCAAGCCAAAAAACACCACGTCAACGAGTCAACCCCCTGCGACGGAACGTGGGCTTGCCAAGGTGTCGAATGCACCAATCAGTTCAGCGGATGTAACATCGAAGATCGAACTGCTAGGCAGACCTTTTACCAAAACACCATATGCTAATAACGTCTGGGACATGCAACTGTACAACGGCAAAATATATTTGGGCCACGGAAATAGTAGCAATCTGGGCGTAGCTCCTAATTCAGGCCCTATTCCAGTCATTTATTATGATACAGCGAATGCAAAATTCAAGACCCAGTCAGTGACTAATAGCAACCCGAGCATCTTGCCATCAACGAAGATGTATGTGGATGAGGAACAGATTGATATCTACAGAGTACTAAACGACAAGTTATATATTCCTGGCAATGATTCCGATAGTGAACAGTGGGAACTGGGTAACTTCTATCGTCTGGATGGAGAGGTGTGGACCAAATATCGCAATCTGCCGCTGGGTGTACACGTATACGATTTGGCATCTTATCAGGGTAAAATGTTTGCCGCGCTGGGTACAGAGTCCAAACCAACCATTCTAATCTCTCATAATGAAGGTGAAACTTGGCAAAAATATGCGACCATTAATACGTTTGGTTTCCGGGCTTATACCATGTTCCATCTTAATGGCAAGTTATATGCATCTGGCATGATGTATCCTGCCAATAAAATATGGAATGACAAAACTAATATTTTGGAGATTAATGAAAAGCTTGAGAAACGGGATGTTGTCATCTATGGTAACAAAATGCTGCCTGGACTAACCTATCAAACGGGCACGATTCCTTATAATAAAATAGGCAAAAATGTTAACTTCAATAACAAGTTGCTCTATATAGCGGGAGGCGTGTTCAATGATGGGCAGTTGCTGCCCAAATCTTTGAATGTCATGACCGACATCAATCAGGCAAGGCGAGTTAATCTCCCGGATGCCAAGGCGCTCCCAACCGATGTGCTGTTGCGTGATGGCAAGGTGTATGTGCTTACGTACACTCGCCAAAGTGCCAATCTGTATATCAATCGGGTCTACCAATCCACTGATCTGACCACATGGAATGAGATTTTACGTTTTAACCAGGACACCTATGCCAAGTCTTTCGAAGAGAACGAGGGTGACTTCTACTTTGGTCTGGGTACCGATCCGGATGTGTTATCAACTTCATCAGGGAAATTGCTTCGAGTGAATCGCAGTGATATCCCCGTGAATGCTAATTAAATTGGAAGGAAGATTATGGATTATATACTATGCTACATCCACATTATTGGTGACCGGGAAAATACTTTAAGATGTAGTAGAGTGCATGTCAGACTGCTTCGGTAGTGTGATCCAACAGAGGCTGCCGTAAGGTAGCTTTCTTTTTTTTCTATAAGAGTAGTTTGAACGCCCAACTTCGAAAATTTGAAAATAAAATTAAGAAACTATAAAATGGATAGAGAAATAATCCTAAACCAGTCAACTGGATTACACGTGTTACAATATACAAAAGCATGTCGCATTTCATGTGGATGCGGAGTTCCACACTTCCAATTGCAAAGGAGCAATGTACTATGAACGTACCTTCAGCATTATTCAAACCTTTCACCTCGGACAAGCTAACATTGTCTAATCGAATCGTTATGGCACCCATGACTCGCGGATTCTCACCAGAGGGTGTACCTGGACCAGAAGTTGCTGAATACTATCGTCGCAGAGCAGCAGGTGGAGTGGGGCTCATCATAACGGAAGGCACAGGCATTAATCATCCATCTTCGGTTAGTGGAGCGAGTATTCCATTATTCCATGGTGAAGATTCGTTGCAAGGATGGGCTAATGTAGTGAAAGCAGTACATGAAGCGGGTGGCAAAATCATGCCACAATTGTGGCATGTGGGTACAGCACGTCGTTCCGGTGACTTGCCTAACGCAGAAGCTGAGCCTGTAAGTCCGTCAGGGGTTAGCATGGCAGGTGAACCATCACGTGAACCATTAACGGAAGAGGAGATTCAAGGTCTTGTACAGGCATTTGCCCAAGCGGCAGCGGATGCACAGCGAATCGGGTTTGACGGCATTGAACTGCACGGAGCCCATGGATACCTGATTGACCAATTCTTCTGGGAGCAGACGAATCGACGGACCGACAATTATGGTGGTGATTTGGTACGGCGAACCCAATTTGCGGTTGAAGTGATTGAAGCTTGTCGTGCGGCGGTTGGTCCTAATTTCCCAATTGTGCTCCGGTTCTCCCAATGGAAGATGGGGAATTATGAGGCACGTCTGGTGGAGACGCCAGAACAATTGGAGCAATTCTTGGCCCCACTTAGTACTGCTGGCGTGGATATATTCCATTGCTCTACACGCCGGTTCTGGTTACCGGAATTCGAAGGATCTGAGCTGAATCTTGCGGGTTGGACGCAAAAAATAACGGGTAAACCAGCTATTTCAGTTGGATCGGTAGGTCTTGAAGCTGAATTCGTAGACAGAGCAACCGAGAACCAGGGAACAGGTGATGCCCATTTGGATCAATTAAATGAGAAGTTGGAGAACAATGAATTTGACTTGATCGCCTTGGGTCGTGTTCTGCTTAGTGATCCCGAATGGCCTGCCAAAGTTCGTGAAGATCGCATATCCGAAATCATTCCATTTACAACGGAAGTGTTGCAAACACTCCATTAATAGAAGCCTAATAACGTTTGGTGAAAGGTGAACTAACACTGAACGGCAACGATTTACAACAAAAAGTAAAACAAAAACGAACAAATAGGCCGCCTTTGGGCGGCTTTTTGATCTTCCTATACTAATAATTTCAACATATGAAAAATTCACAATATAAAATCGTTTTCTGCACCGTTACTCCTTTTTATTCTCCACATACATCGCACACGCGCCTAGTCACAACACCATTAAGTTCCACATCTCAGGTTCCAGTGCAACCACTTTTTTTACCGCTTAAGTGTCTGAACAACTTTTCAATCTTCAGTACGACTTATTTTGAAAATCTACCACCTTATGATAAGGTTAGGCCTGAACCCAAGGGTTGCCAAGATGACATTACATAAGGAGGATGAATATCCTTGCACAACTATAGGTACAACTCGAATAATAAATGGAGAAAACCATTGCATATGATGTGTCTTCTGCTGGGGATCGTTTTGCTTTTATCGGCATGTGGCCAAGCACAGAAACCTTCCTCCGCAACGGACTCGAACACCGGCTCAAACGCTGGCTCCAACTCAGGGCAATCTTCTTCATCGCCGGAGCAGAATACCGCTCCACCGCAGGAAGAAGTACCAGAGGAACCGCAAGAAGAAGTCGATCCGGTGCAGGAGCAGCTCAATTCATTAACGTTAGAAGAGAAGATTGGACAGATGATACTGGCCGGTGTTCAAGGGACAACGTTGGATGATCAAGCCAAACAGATGATTACGAATCAAAAGGTAGGGGGCATTATTTTCTATGCCAACAATGTATCAACACTCGAGGGAACAGCCAAGTTTGTACAATCCATCAAGGAAGCGAATCAGTCCAACCCGGTACCGATCTTCATGAGTGTGGATCAGGAGGGCGGCAAAGTGAGCCGTATGCCGGAGACGGTGGAATCCATTCCTTCCAGTAGAAAAGTAGGGGAGACGAAAGATAGCGCGCTTGCTGAAACGATGGGCGAATTACTGGCCAGACAAGTTCAGCTTGCGGGTTTTAATGTGGACTTTGCTCCTGTGTTGGATGTGAATAGTAACCCGAAGAACCCGGTGATTGGAGATCGTTCATTCGGCAGCTCGGCAGAACTGGTGTCACGTATGGGGATTGCAGAGATGAAGGGACTACGTAATGAAGGCATTATTCCGGTAGTGAAACATTTTCCGGGTCATGGTGATACGTCCGTGGACTCCCATCTCGATCTCCCTGTCGTGAATAAAACGGAAAAACAACTGGCCGAGCTTGAATGGATTCCGTTCCAGGCCGCAGTGAAGGAGCAGGTAGAGGCGGTCATGGTTGCACACATTTTGTTCCCGAAGCTGGACCCGGATCATCCGGCTTCCTTATCGGATGTCATTATAGGTGAACATTTGCGCGGGAAGTTCAATTATGATGGTGTCGTCATCACAGATGACCTGAGTATGGGTGCAATCGCGAAGAACTACAAGTTGGACCAGGCAGCCCTAGCAACTGTTAAAGCAGGAAGTGACATTCTGTTGGTAGCTCACAGTTATGAGAGTGCCAAGACGATTTTTGATACGCTAATAAGTGCAGTAAAGTCAGGCAAAATCACCGAGTCCCGAATTGATGAAAGTGTATATCGTATCCTGGCATTGAAGCAACAATACAAGTTATCCGATGATCAGAAAGCTTCCGGAGACCTGAAGCAATTGAATGCAGATATTGTGGATTGGCGTAAGCAAATCGATGCTAGATAATAAATCCTGTGTTATGATTTTGCCAGAGGTGAGATCCAATAATGTATACCATTATGATAATAGAGGACGATCCCAAGATTGCGGGATTATTGAAATCACATATTGAACGCTACGGGGACCGGGCCGTACTGGTCGAGGATTTTGAGATGATTGTGCAACAGTTTGAGCAGGTACAGCCACATGTGGTACTTCTGGATATCAACTTGCCCAGTTACGATGGTTTCTATTGGTGCCGCCAGATTCGTACGCTGTCTACATGCCCCATTTTGTTTATCTCCGCACGGAGTGGGAAGATGGATCAGGTCATGGCACTGGAGAACGGGGCGGATGATTATATTACGAAGCCATTTGAGCATGAGATTGTTATAGCAAAAATTCGAAGTCAGCTGCGCCGGGTATATGGGGACTATGCTGCTCGTGATGAAGAACGCAAGGTGGAACTGGACGGTTTGGTCGTGTACTTGGAAAGACTGGAGATTCAGCTTGGTGATCGCAAAGTACAGCTGACGAAGAAGGAAACGATTCTGCTGGAAACGTTACTCCGCCGCAGTCCCAAGCTGGTGAGCAGAGAGACAATCTTGGAGAAGCTGTGGGATGACTCTTTTGTGGATGACAATACACTCAGCGTAAACGTTACTCGGGTGCGTAAACGATTAGCCGAACTTGGTATTACGGACGCACTGGAAACGGTCAGAGGTTCGGGTTACCGATTGAACAATACCTGGAAGGCCTCATCACCATCATGAGATTGTTTATACGAGAACATCTCGCTTTAACGTGCTGGGTTGTTGCCATCTTGTTCACCGTTGTTGCAGTGTTCTGGTATGACGGTTACAACGATTGGGTCACGGCTGCTTATGCCGTAGCGTTGGGATTATTTTTATACATCGGATATTTGGTGTATCGTTATTATTCACATCGCTCCTTTTATACCCGGATGTCACGGTCGATGGATTCGCTGAAGGAATTTGTACCATTGAACGAAACAAGTCCTTTATCACTGGCGCTGGAAAAGCTGCTGGATTCACAATACGGACAGTACCATGCTCATCTCCATCGGCTGGAACAACGGCAGCAAGAATATCTGACATTCATGAACCAGTGGGTCCATCAGATGAAGACACCGTTATCCGTTATTGAGTTGACCGTGGAAGGTCAGGAAGATGATGATCCTCGGCTCGTAAGCATTCGGGAGGAAGCGGACCAGATGAGGCGAGGCTTGGAGACTGTGCTGTATGTGGCCCGGTTGGATACCTTCGAACAGGATTTCAGTGTGGAACCTGTGATACTGAGGACCGCTGGGGGAGAGGCGATCCATGAGCTGAAACGGTTCTTCATCCGCAATCACGTCTATCCAGAGATACATATCGATTCTGCGCTGGTTGTGCAATCCGATGCCAAGTGGATTCGTTTTGTCTTGGTACAGTTACTGTCCAATGCAATCAAATATTCCGCGGGCAGCGGGCAAAAGATCTATGTGCGTGCGTATGAAGCCGAACGCTCCATCATACTGGAAGTGCAGGATCAGGGCATCGGAATTCCGAAGTCTGATCTAAACCGGGTATTCCAGCCTTTCTTCACCGGGGAGAACGGGCGTCATTTCAAAGAGTCCACAGGCATGGGGCTGTATATTGCCAAAGAAGTGTTAACACGGATGAATCATAGGATTGATCTTGAATCTGTGTACGGCGAAGGAACGACTGTCCGAATTACATTCAACTCTTGAAGTGACAGGTTGAAGATAAGATTGGGACGTGAGGTCTGTATTTTTGTTGAAAAAGTGTGAGTGGAGTATATATTACAGTGTAAGTGTAAGTATAGACGTCTATTGCCTGATCGGGGCGAAGGCGTCTTTTTGATTTTTATGATGCAACCTTACAACATTGTCATGTTGATGAAAGGTTAAACCATAGGAGAATGGCCGAAACTTCGATAGACTATAGTCATAAGAGTACAGGAAAGGCCACGCACAATACGCATGCACACAGCATGAAAAGTAACTTGATTTTGAATTAATATATCACTAAGGAGTTGTAACCATGGAGATTTGTTCTGTGAAACAGATCAGTAAAATCTACAAAGGCATCGTATCTTATGAAGCGTTATCAGGTATTGACCTCAGTATTCAGGAAGGTGAGTTTGTTGGCATCATGGGACCATCCGGTAGTGGCAAAACAACACTGCTGAACATGATCTCAACCATTGATCATCCAACATCAGGCGAACTTCGGATTGCAGGGAAGAATCCGTTTGAATTGAATCAGGACGAACTTGCGCTGTTCCGGCGCAAAGAGCTTGGATTTGTTTTTCAATCGTTCAATCTGTTAAATACCCTGACAGTCAAGGAAAACATTGTGCTGCCACTGACTCTTGACGGTGTTTCGCTAGCAGAGATGAACACTCGTGTTGAACATCTGGCAAGCAAGCTGGGGATCGAGGGTATTCTGAACAAACGGACATATGAGATATCAGGAGGACAGGCACAGCGTACGGCCATTGCCAGAGCGCTTATCCATTCCCCGAAGCTGATTCTGGCCGATGAGCCAACAGGCAACCTGGATTCGAAGGCGGCAAGAGATGTCATGGAGATTCTCGAAACTCGCAATCAGGAGGATCAGGCTACGATGCTGCTGGTCACTCATGATGCAGTAGCTGCAAGTTATTGCAGTCGGGTTGTCTTTATCAAGGATGGCAAACTGTATAATGAAATTCACTACGGCGATAATCGCGCAGCCTTTTACCAGAAGATTATTAATGTATTATCCCTAATGGGAGGTTCAGGACATGAATTTTCGCCAGTTCGCCATTAATAACGTTGTTCGCAACAAACGAATTTATCTGGCTCATTTTCTGAGCAGTACATTTTCCGTTATGATCTTTTTTACTTACGCATTGCTCCTGTTCCATCCTGATTTGAAAGCGGGGTTAAAGGGATCAAGTGGAACGGTTACGTTGCTTGCAAATCAGGGGTTTGTGATTGCAGAGATCATTATATTCATCTTTTCATTCCTGTTCCTGCTCTACTCCGTTGGTTCATTTCTGAAGACGCGCAAGAAGGAATTTGGTATTTTCCTGATCATAGGCATGACACGTAAGCAGATGAACAGACTTCTGTTTATGGAGAACATGTGTATCGGATTAGCTTCCATCATTACCGGGATTGGACTCGGAATTATTTTCGGCAAATTGATTCTGCTGATCTGTGGCTCCATGCTGGCTGTTGAGAACAGTCTTCGATTCTATTTTCCGCTAAAAAGCATTGCCCTGACGGCAGGTGCATTTCTGCTGCTGTTTGTTGTGATCGCGATGTCCTCATCCTTGCTCATTCGCAAAGGAACTCTCATTGACCTTGTGAAATCAGAGGAAAAACCGAAACCGGAACCCAAAGCCTCACGTCTACTCGCCTTGTTATCCGTATTGTTGATTGGTGGGGGTTATGCAGGAGTATTCACTTTTGTATGGATAAGCTTCTCCTTTCCGTTATTACTCGCAAGTGTCGTGGTTGTTATTGCAGGTACGTACTTTCTGTTCACGCAGCTCAGTGTATACATCATTCGGGCACTGAAAAGAAATCCAAGGTTGTTTTTCCGTAAAACCAATCTGCTCTTCCTATCTGAACTTACCTATAGAATGAAAGATAACGCCATCATGTTTTTCATGGTAAGTATCATCTCGGCTTCTTCATTTACGGGAATTGGCACCATGCTTGCTATTGCTGACCCGGGGTTGTCGTCCATGTCGAATCCGTACGCATTCAGTTATATGAATAACTGGTATACTCCAAACTCCGTGCGACATATTCGGCAGATTGAAGAAACGTTGATTGATAATCAAGTTCCCTACGTGAAGGGCAGTTATGCTCCTATAGGTGAAAATAATAATGGGAATATTATCAAACTGAGTGATTATAACCGTCTTGCGAAGGCACTGGGGTATGAAGAACGTACGTTGAAACAAATCGATGAGTCATTTATGACACCAAGCAATTTGGCGATGCGCAAGGAGTACCGTGAACAGGTTGAAAAAGGAGCCTCGGGAGGAAAGATCAATCTGGAGGTTGATAATCAGCACATACCTGTCCAGCTATCGACACCTGGTACCGATATTGTGATTCCTTTTCAATATGAAATTTATCTCTACGTCGTAACCGACGAATTGTTTAATAAGATGAGACCTGCGTACAACGAGGAAGTTGGCATGCCTGAAGGTTTCTATTCGAGTCGAACGATACAATTTATCGTGAAAGATTGGATGGGTACACGCAGCTTTGCTCCTGAATTGATCAAATCCATTCAAGATGATCATTCCGAAAAAGGTTATTACGAGGTCAGCGCGCTTGTGGTGGATTGGCTTAATTCCAAGCAGACCAATGGCATCATTCTAATTTTGAGCGGCCTGATCGGCATTGTTTTCTTCACCTTTGCAGCAAGTTTCACGTATTTCAGACTTTACGCAGATCTAGAACGGGATGAAGCGCAGTATCGCATGATTGGCAAAATGGGACTGAGTCGTCCCGAACTCCGTAAGATCGTAACAAGGCAGCTATTGCTTATGTTCTTCCTGCCGATTCTGGTGGCGGTCATCCACAGTTCGGTTGCCTTTGTAGCGTTGCAGCAACTGGTTGATTTCTCGGTCTTTGGATACAGCCTGCGCATCTTCTTGGTGTTTGCTTCCATGCAGATTTTGTATTTTGCACTCGTGCGCTGGCGGTATCTGCGTCACATGTATTCCAAATTAGTCTAAAATAGCATGGCCCAACAGACACCGGACTCATCGCTCGGTGTCTGTTGACTTTTCTAGCTGAGGCACAGTACTATTTCATTAGATACAGAATGTATCATTACATAGTTTTTCAAGCAGTTAGAAGGATGGAGTTACAGAAATGTCAGGCCGGTGCCTGAGAGGGAGGACATATCATGAGTATCACGATGTCTCGTGGACAAGCTTACATTCAGCGTTTGAATGATGAGCGGAATGTATGGCTGGACGGAGAGCGTATCCAGGTAACTGGGCATCAGGCCTTTCAGGGAACACTTCAAACCATAGAAGGATTGTTCAATCTGGTGGATGACCCGAAGACAAGGGAAACCGTGGCCTATTGGGACGAACAGACGGGAAGTTACGTGCATCGCTCTTTTCTAGTGCCTCGTTCACTTCCTGACGTAAACAGCAGGGCGGATGCTTTTCGGCTGTGGGCCGATCGGACGTACGGGGTGATGAGCCGATTGTCTGATTATGCCCGATCCCGGCTGACCGGTTGGTATGCAACACGACAAGAGATGACAGCACATGATCCGGCATTTGCAGACAAAATATCGGATTATTTTGCACAAGCCAAACGAAACGATGCATTCCTGACAATTGTCCAGCGTGACCCGCAGATTAATCGGTCCTTGCCTGTTGGTGAAGATGAGGATGCCATGCTGCGAATTGTCAAAAGGAATATGGAGGGCGTTGTGATACGCGGGGCCAAAATGGTGGCAACAGCAGCGCCTTATGCGGATGATATCATTGCTTATCCCGTTCAACGAATTCCAGGCCACCTGCCAGAGCTGGCCCATATGGTAATTGTAGCCGCGGACAGTCCGGGCTTACACATGATGTGTCGTGAATCTTTTGCCACAAAAGATACAGATAAATCACATCCACTCAGTGCGCAGTATGATGAGATGGATGCTGTATTATTTTTTGATGATGTATTTGTACCCTGGGAACGTGTATTACTGCACAATAACCCTGAAGCCGTATGGCAGATTCGCTGCAATACAGCTTCGGCCAGTCTGGCCTACCATCAGAGTGTCATTCGATTACACTCGAAACTGGAGTTTATTACAGCCGTGACCTCATCCATTGCCAAGGAGATTGGGGTGGACTCTTTCCTGAATGTGCAGGAACAACTTGGAGAGCTGATCAGTCAGATGCAGACTATCGAGGGACTGATTATTGCTGCTGAAGCACAGTCCAAGCCGGACGCATTTGGCAACTGGCTGCCGGAATTCAAATATATTGAAACCGCACGTAATCTGGGCAATCGCTATTATCCCCGCGCGGTGGAGATTTTGAAGACCATTGCTGCGGGTGGTCTGATTCAGATTCCTTCTGGTACGTTTGAGATGAATGAAATGATGGGTTCCATGATAGGCAAATATCTTGGTGGAGTAACGATGCAAGCCCCGGAGAAGATTCGACTCTTTCAACTCGCATGGGAGCTGACCGGAAGTCCACTCGGAGCAAGGCATGATCTATATGAACGTTTCTACGCGGGTGATCCCGTGCGCAATCGGGCGAACCAATATGTGCAGTATGACAAGGAAAGCTTATTGGGGAAAGTTGAGCCGTGGCTTCGTTCGCTTAAGGACTGATCTGATGATCTAATACAAATGCTCCGAATGAAGATTGAAAAGCCTGAATGAAGAACGAAAAGCTTGAATGTAGGCTGAAAACAGCCCTTTTTTAGTTAATGCCTTGGCATGAGCCAGGGCTCTATTACTATTTATTTAGATTATCTTTAGAAATGATTTAGGTTGAATTAAGAGACGTAGTATATAGTAATAATGTAGAGATAGGCATAGAGTATAGGAAATGAGAGGAATATCATGAGATACACCGTATTAATTGCAGATGACGAACCAGAGATTGTTGAACTGCTTCAACTATATCTGGAGAAGGACTATACCATTAAAACTGCGGTGAATGGAGCCGAGGCATTACAATGCATACGTTCAACACAGATCGATTTGGTCATACTGGACATCATGATGCCTGTAATGGATGGATTGCAGTTGATCAAACAGATCAGAGCCACATATCACATGCCTGTACTGTTCCTATCCGCCAAAAGTCAGGATCACGATAAAATCCTTGGACTGGGACTTGGGGCAGACGATTATATAGCGAAGCCATTCAACCCGCTTGAGATTGTCGCCAGAGTAGAGGCGTTGCTCAGAAGAGTTAATCAATTTGATGCAGCGGAGATCCCCGAAGCGAAAGAACAGAATCTGGTATTAGGTGATCTGACGCTGGATCGATCCCAATGTATCCTTTTTCGTTCAGGAAGTCCTGTAACATTGACCTCTACAGAGTATAAAATTATGGAATTGTTGCTTGATCAACCTGGCCGAGTGTTCACCCGTAAAAAAATATACGAAGCGGTCTGGGGCGACTATTATGCGCACGAGGACAGCACGATTATGGTACATATCAGCAACATTCGGGAGAAGATCGAGCGTGACTCCAGACAACCGGAATATCTCAAAACGATAAGGGGACTTGGATACAAAATTGAAGCGCCCATGGAAAGCTAGAGAAAAGCGACTGTTGCAGACATCCCTGACTTTGGACTTCTTGCTGTTCAACTTCTTTTTGCTGTTACTGGTATTGATTGTGTACCTTATGGTTTCACTGGATGTCGTGGATTTTCGCATTTCGGATCAGGTGGTAGACCCGAATCTGAATGTTGAAGCCCACGTGTATGTAGCAGAGCTGGAGAACGAATTTTACTCCGGTGGAGGTTCGGTGTCGAAAGGCAAAGACACAGAGATTCAACGTCTCAAGGATAGCGGCGGCTGGATTGAAATATTGGATGCGAATCGCAATGTCATTCGTCATGTGGGAGACAAGCAAGATGCGTTCACACAATACAGTGAAGCCGATCTGTATGATGGATTGGAAAATCGGAGTGACCAGGAATACTATTATTCGATCACTCCTCTCTCGACAGAAGGAGCGGTAGCGTATGTATTGCTCAAAATCCCGCGTGATCTGGTCAGCGTGCGGATTAATGATAATCAGTTGATTACTAATCTGAAACATCCATTATCCTTTTACATTATGATTGGCATCGGTTTGGTTTTATTGTTGATCTTTGTCTACAGCTATTGGGTCGCACGGAGAATCAAAAAACCACTCAGTATTCTCTCCTCGGGTCTTACGCAGATGATACAAGGAAATTATAGTACACGTATGTCGATCTCAGCCGAGAGGGAATTTGTCCAGATAGGTGAGACCTTCAACTACATGGCGGACGTCATTGAGAACACTTCTGCGGAGAAACGTTACGCCGAAGAGAGCAAACAGCGACTGATTGTAGACTTATCACATGATCTGAAGACACCGATAACATCCATACAGGGATATGCGCAGGCATTGGTGGAAGGACGTGGGGAGGACAAGGACAGGCAGCAAAGATATCTGGGATACATCTATAACAAGTCCGTTCAAGTTGCACGTATGATACAGAATATGCTGGAGTTGCTCAAGGTGGATTCGCCCGATTTTCGCATGCATATTCAGAGAAGAGAGATTGGAGAATTCCTGCGCGAGATTATGGCAGATACCTATGGGGAGATTGAACAGAAACAGTTTGTCCTTCATGTACTTGTTCCTGATGAGGTGATCTACGCGAGATACGATCCGGAGCTGTTATCCAGAGTCATTCAGAATCTGATTACCAATGCTCTGTCTTATAATCCAATCGGGACCGAACTGCGCGTCGAACTCATTCCGCTTCATACCCATGTGGTGATAGAGGTGGCAGATAACGGAGTGGGCATACCTCAAGAACTATGGTCAACGATCTTTGACCCGTTTGTACGAGGGGATGAGGCGCGGACAGCGACCGGAGGCACCGGACTTGGTTTGTCCATCGCACGACGTAATACGGAGAAAATGGGCGGACGGCTGATCCTTTCCCGGCGTGGGCGAGAGACCACCGTGTTTACCATTGAGATTCCAAATTAAATAAGAGAAGAAATGTCCATGTGGGGGGAAATATTTTGTTCAAAGTAAATACGTTTGTCCGGTTCAGTATTGCACTGGCGCTGATATTGGTTAATATCTATTTATTATCACGTGTAAGCTTCATCTTTCAGCCGCTCGTCACCATGATCACGGTCATTACCGTGCCGATGATGTTGTCGGTGTTCTTTTATTATCTGCTAAGGCCGCTTGTGAATTATATGGAGAAAAAGAAAATAAATCGCACGCTAAGTATTTTGCTAATCTATCTGGTTATTGCTATTCTGGGAGTGTTCTTCATCATTGGTTTATGGCCATCGTTACGTGAGCAACTGATCAACCTGGTTGATAACGCACCAAGTTTAATTAATTCATTAAGTGAACAGCTGAGAGAGCTGGAGCAAAATGGTGCCATTCAGGCCTTGTTCCCTGAGGGCTCGACACCTTTCTCCCAGATCACGGAGTATATCAACAAAGGATTTAACTTTGTAACCAACTATGTAAGTGGATTTTTCTCACTTGTTTCCAGTTTTGCGATCATCTTGTTTACACTACCGATCCTTTTGTTCTATATGCTGTTACAAGGCGAGAAATTTGGTCGTAAATTGGCACATATCGCTCCAAAACGTTTCCAAAATGACAGCCGTGATGTTGTAATTGAGATTGATCAGGCGTTGAGTGGTTTTATCGTGGGAAGAGTTTTGGTCAATCTGGCGCTGGGTGTATTGATGTATATCGGTTTCCTCATCATTGGACTGCCGTACGCATTACTGCTCACGGTAATTGCGGTCATCATGAACTTTGTTCCGTTTATCGGAGCGATTGTGTCGTCCGTACCTATTGTGATCATGGGTCTCGTGGTATCACCATCGGTTGCCATCTGGTCTCTGATTATTATTCTTGTCGCTCAGCAGATTCAGGACAACCTGGTTGCACCGTACGTATTCGGCAAAAAGCTGGATATTCACCCGCTCACGACCATCATTCTGGTGTTGGGTGCAGGCGACCTGGGTGGAATTATTGCCATCCTGATTATTATCCCGGTTTATATGATCGTTAAAATTCTTTTGGTTCGAATCTATAACATGTTCTTTAAGGACAAATGGCAGAATGCATAGAATTTAATTATTCGAAGGAGTGGAGCACATGTCTGAAATTATCGAAAAACAATACAATGAACCTGAATATATCGCACCTCAATCTGTTCAAATGGGTACCATTCATATCTCGAATGATGTGCTGTCCAAGATCGTAGGGATGGCCGCTCAATCAACGGCTGGTGTATCCTCCATGTCCGTTGGACTGACTGAAGGGATTGCCAAGAGCATCAGCGGCAAGAGTCTGCAAAAAGGGATTGACGTACACGTCAAAGACGATCAGGCAACCATCCAGCTGCGCATCAACATTCAATATGGTAACAAGATGCATGAGGTTTGCCGTGAACTTCAACATAATGTTCAACAGGCTGTAGAACAATTAGCCGGCGTCATGGTCGATGAAATCAAAGTGCAAGTTGTTGGCATATCCATGCCGGAGACGGTATAAACCAATGAAAAGAATGTAAGGAATAACGATTGTAAGGATAAACGATTGGCAAAAACAGCACCTTCCCAATTAACAACTTAACTGGGAGGGTGCTGTTTTATGTTTGCGATAATAGGTGGGCGCTTCGCCCATCACTTTTTTGAACATTTTGGAGAAAAGCAATTGATCGGTATAGCCCACAGAACGGGCAATATCACCAATGGTCAGACCCGGATCAAGGGTCAATTCGGCAGCCCTGCGCATCCGGTAATGAACCAGATACGACTGAATACTGCTTCCCATCTGGTCCTTGAAGAGAGAGCACAGATAACTGCGCTGCAAACCGACATGGGCTGCGATGGATTGCACGGTAATGGCATTGGCGTAGTTCATTTCGATAAAGTCCATCACTTGCGTAACGTACGTTTCCTTCGAATAATCCGGCATGGGTTGAAGATGCTCGGAGTTGGCCTGATCAATCAAAATAGAGAAGAATTGATACAACAAACCAGTCATGCTAATCTCCCAGCCTTTGTGGGTATTGCGGGAATTGATCATTCGGTGCAGGCAGGATCGCATCTCGTCATCCTCATTACCCAACTCAAAAATCGGGTGATGCTCGGACAGACAGGCCTGCTGTAAAAAGGATGGACTATTGCTGCCTTGAAAAGCAACCCAGCTGTATTCCCATGGGTCATCCTGATCTGCTTCGTAATGCACGACGGAATGTGGAACGATCAGAAATCCTTGACCTTTGTGCAGGGTGTACGTTTTGCCACCAACTTCGAAGGTGCCTTTGCCATTCAGAATATAATGAATTTTGTAATAGTCTCGCATGGCAGGGCCAAAGTGGTGGCCTGGTGTACAGGCTTCGGTTCCATAATGAAGGAGCTGAAGCTCCTGAAAATGATTGTTTTTGAACATATACGTAATCAAGGGTATTCACTCCTGTACGATTTCGTCTCATATTGCATTTTAACATACTAAATATCTGAAAAGATTAATTATTTAACATTAGTATATATAGATAACAATCATTATTCCATATGTTCAAAGTGAAATTCCATATCGTTTATCCAGGAAAATGTCTAAGATGAAAAGGAATTCAACAAACCTTACAGGAAAGTGAGAATAACGATGCCCTATACTGCGAGTGAACAACGATATGATGAGATGAAATATGTACGTTCCGGCAAATCCGGAATCAGACTGCCGCAAATTGCGCTGGGTTTATGGCAGAACTTTGGTGGCAACCGTACATTGGATATTCAGGAAGAAATGATTTTGCGTGCCTTTGACCTCGGAATTAACCATTTTGATCTGGCGAATAACTATGGTCCACCTCCAGGATCAGCGGAAGAGAACTTTGGTGTGATCTACAAAAAACATCTGCGTCCTTACCGGGATGAACTACTCATCTCCTCGAAGGCAGGCTACCATATGTGGAGTGGACCTTACGGCGAGTGGGGTTCCCGCAAAAACCTGATTGCCAGTCTTGATCAAAGTCTTGGTCGGATGGGGCTGGACTATGTGGACATATTCTATCATCACCGTCCAGATCCGGACACGCCATTGGAAGAAACGATGACGGCGCTGGATCATATCGTGCGGCAAGGTAAAGCACTGTATGTAGGCTTGTCCAATTATAATGCAGAACAGACACAAGAAGCGGTAACCATTCTGCGTCGTCTGGGTACGCCATGTCTGGTCCATCAGCCAAACTACTCGATGTTAAATCGCTGGATTGAAGACGGTTTGCAGGACGTACTGGATGAGCAGGGCGTAGGTTCCATTGCATTCTGTCCACTTGGCCGCGGTCAGTTGACGAATAAATATGTCGACAAGATCAAGGAAGAACGAGCCAATCCAACAGGCAATTTGAAAAAAGAAGCATACACGGACGAACGGATTGCCAAGTTCGATGCGCTTCAGGCGGTTGCCGAGCGAAGAGGGCAGACTATCTCTCAACTGGCTCTGAACTGGATTTTGCGTGGTAACCGTGTAACCTCTGCATTAATTGGTGCAAGCCGTGTGTCCCAGATTGAAGAAAATGTAGCTGCCCTTCAGGCACCGGATCTGACAACGGAAGAGTTGAATGAGATCGAAAGCATTTTGGACGGAATGGGTAATTATCCGTGGTAATATACACAGTATAGCTGTGTGAAAATTATAGTTAGGTAAAACTAATGTAATATAAATGAAGAATGAAAATGGCGCCTACCTGATCAATCAGGAAGGCGCCATTTTGTATATGTCATTTTCTTTATAGGATAAGATCTATTATAATAGTTCATTAATTGACCTATGTTTATTTTTTTCAGAATGAACCTAGTTCATAGCACCTGGTCCTAGGATTTAGGGTATAATATATAGAAGCTTTACAATTGAACTACGAAGGAGAGGCTCCATTTGAACTTTGAACAGTGGATTTCGCCTGAAAGCTATAACCTGACATCCGAGATGGAGAATCATCCATCAGACCGGATTGCACTTAGATGGCTCAGCGATCAACGAGAATTGGAAGAGATCACGTATGGTGATTTATTCAAGCAGGCGAATCGTCTTGCTGGAGGTCTGCGTGAACTTGGACTAGAGAAGGGTGATCGGGTGTTGGTCATGGTACCACGCCGTATTATTGCCTATGTCATTTATATTGCTTGTCTGAAATTGGGGATTGCCGTTATTCCTTCCTCCGAGATGTTACGGGCAAAAGATCTGGAATATCGTCTGCGTCACTCTGAGGCGCGGGCTGTTATTGTATGGTTCGAGACGACCTCAGAAGTAGAAAAGATGGACGCGGATCTGCCGTCACTGGCACATCGAATCGTGGCATCACCGAATGGAGAAGTTAGCGTACCTGCTGAAGGTTGGGTCAATGTGCATCAGTTAATGCAGAATCAACCCGAAGAGATGGCTGCGGTGGAGACTCATCGTGATCATACGGCTATTCTTGCTTACACTTCGGGCACAACTGGTAATCCCAAAGGAGTTGTACATAGCCACGGTTGGGGATATGCCCACCTGCGGATCGCTTCTTCATTATGGCTGGATATCCAACCTTCAGATACCGTATGGGCAACGGCTGCACCTGGCTGGCAAAAATGGATCTGGAGCCCGTTCCTGTCGGTACTCGGAAGAGGCGCGACTGGACTGGTCTACAATGGATCATTCCAGCCCAAGCGTTATCTGGAACTGATGCAGGAACATCAAATTAATGTCCTTTGCTGTACACCAACGGAATATCGGTTGATGGCCAAAGCCGATGATCTTGGACATTATGACCTGTCCCATCTGCGCAGTGCAGTTTCAGCGGGTGAACCGCTCAACCAGGAAGTTATTGAAATCTTCCAGCGTCACTTTGATCTGACTATTCGAGACGGATATGGACAGACCGAGAGCACGTTGTTAATCGGCAGTCTCAAAGATGCGCCTGTACGTATTGGCTCGATGGGTCAGTCGATTACACCTGGGTTGATTGAAATTATTGATGAAGAGGGACAACCTGTGCCTGCGGGTGAAGTGGGAGATATCGCGGTACACAAAGAGATGCCAGCTTTGTTCCGGTCCTATTATCAGGATGAGGGACGGAAGGAAGCGAGTCAGCGTGGCGATTATTTTGTAACAGGGGACCGTGCACGCAAAGACGAAGAAGGATACTTCTGGTTTGAAGGTCGCAGTGACGATATCATCATCAGTTCGGGTTACACGATTGGACCATTCGAGGTGGAAGAAGCACTCATGAAACACGCTAGCGTGAAGGAATGTGCGGTGGTTGCGAGTCCGGATGAGATCCGTGGCAATATTGTTAAAGCCTTTGTCGTGCTGAGGGACGATTCACTGGCTTCACCGGAACTGATGCGTGAATTGCAACACCACGTCAAAGAAATTACAGCACCTTATAAATATCCACGCAAGATCGAATTTGTTACGGATCTGCCAAAGACCAACTCTGGTAAAATCCGCCGGATCGAGTTACGTGAACAAGAAAAACGTAATGGTTAGATCATTTTGTATAGATGAAATTTTAGATATTAAGCCTGCGTAGTGAAAGAGAAGGAATCGATTTTGCAGAAGCGATAGCGGTCGTATTTGTCTCCGAATATTAACCTTTGAAAAATACGATGAAGAAAATTTGGAGACAACGACGATCTAAAGAACGATCCTTCGCTGTAACGGCCACTCAGCAGATTCCAAGTCACTTGCAAACCATGTCATAATATATGAAACAGGAGTGAACACAACCATGAGTCAATTTGAACAGACCTTTGAAAAGTCATTGGAACAATACGCAGAACTAGTTGTTAAAGTTGGCGTGAATATTCAAAAAGGACAGGATCTGCTCGTTACTGCACCGATCGAAACGCTTGAATTCACACGTCTGATTGTGCAAAAAGCCTATGCGGCTGGTGCAAACTATGTACAAGTGGACTTCGATGATGACAACATTACCCGCAGTCGTTTTGAGCATGGTTCCAATGACAGCTTTGACTATTATCCAGCGTGGAAAGCGGATATGATGGAGAAGTTTGCGGAAGCAGGTGGCGCTACCCTGACGATTAAAGTTCCAGATCCTGAACTTTATAACGGAATTGACTCCGACAGCGTTTCCCGTGCTACTAAGGCAGCTGCACACGCACGTCGCGGATATGCCAAATACACACGCAACCATGAAATTAGCTGGTGTCTGATCAAGGCCCCGACCAAGGCTTGGGCGAACAAAGTATTTGCCGACATCCCGGAAGAAGACCGAATCAACGTGATGTGGGAAACCATCTTCAAAATGAACCGTGTAGATGGCGGAGACGCCGTACAAAATTGGAGAGAACATCTGGATACCCTGAATACCATGAGTGATCTCCTGAATAAAAAGAACTATAAGAGCCTGCATTACCGTGCGCCAGGTACAGACTTGAAAATTGAATTGGTCCACAACCACATCTGGGGTGGCGGTGGTAGCGAAAATAAACAAGGCGTATACACGGTTGCCAACATGCCGACAGAAGAAGTATTCACCATGCCTAAGCGCAGTGGAGTGAATGGGTATGTCAGCAGCACAATGCCTTTGAACCTGAACGGGCAACTGGTAGACCAGATGAGAATCACATTCAAGGATGGACAGGTTGTAGCGTTTACGGCAGCATCCGGTGAAGAGCATTTGAAGAACCTGTTTGCCACCGATGAAGGTGCACGTTATCTGGGAGAGGTCGCACTCGTACCACATGACTCCCCAATCTCCAACCTGAATCGTATTTTCTACAACACGGGTATTGATGAAAATGCATCTTGCCACTTGGCTGTGGGAAGTGCGTATCCATTCAACATGAAAGATGGCACAACCATGTCGAATGAAGAGTTACTGAAGCATGAGTGTAATGTGAGCTTGACTCACGTTGATTTCATGATCGGTTCCGCTGAGCTGGATATCGATGGTGAGTTACAGGATGGTACAATCGAGCCGGTATTCCGTAAAGGCAACTGGGCATTTTAATATCTAATTTAGTTATATAAGTTGAACTAAAGATTATTTACACTAACACTACGATGACAGAATAACCTTCCAATCGCTGTTATCCCCAGAATTTTTTTGATTCCCTTTTCCGAAGGGGAAAATCCGGGGATAGCGTATGCTTCCGATGCAGCTTTCTTTCAGAAAGCTTTTAGGCGAACGCTTCGCTTTTTCAGGTTTTTTCTGTCCTCTCGGTTATCGTGTAAATGATTAGTTCAACATAAATAGTATCAGTAATATTACTGAACGAAAAAGTGACTTCAATTTGAAGTCACTTTTTTTTCCTCGTAACATGGATTACACGGGTCTTACAGGTACACATATCTCGCAATAATGCTGATTAAGCAGTTCCCAACGATATCGTTCTATAACCGGCTTGTTATCCATCTGATACCCACTTGTTTGTAAATGAGGGATGATCAGATTCCATGCCTGCTGAATAGCTTCTGCCGTATGTCTCACCTTACAGATGAGATAATCTCCGCCTAATAACTCGCCAATCTCAATAAAATCATCTTCCAGACGTTCAAATTCGGCAATAACAATACAGGCATCATATCTACATTTTTCGGGCGGTGTGGTAGTTGGGTCATCCTGGGGAATACCGAATAAAATTGCTGATTCATGAAGCAGTTGGTTTTTGTCTGCCCATTGTTTTAGCGTATTCATCGCTTGAACATTGGCAGGCCCATACGGACCAACTTGTCGCACATAGGCGATACGATACGATGGGAGGTTTTCGATAACCATTTCCATGAAAATCTTCCTCTCTGTACGATTTCTCTTACATATTGGATGCTAACATGGTATAAAAGAATTTGCTTAGGTAATTGTTGAATCCCGGCGACGAAACTCATAGAATAGTGATAATATGTTGGAAGACTGTTCCAATAGAGCAAAACGAGAGGGGGAGGCGTTAGACATGGATATTACTTATGCCTTCACGGATGAACATTTCAGGCAAGTTGTGTTGGATCGTTTTTGTGAGCAGCGGGATGTCATTCAGGAGAGTGACGTTTGTGAGGTTGAGATATTAGAACTCTCAAATCACAATATTAGCAATCTTGATGGAATCGAGTATTTCAGGGGTCTTCAAGAGCTGGATTGTGCCTATAATCAATTGACCGGTTTGGATCTAGCTCAGAATCACAAGCTGAGGATATTACGTTCCAGAGAGAATCAGCTTCTTACACTGAACCTCCGCTCCAATTCGGAATTGCAGGTGCTGGATTGCAGTTTTAATCGACTTCGCAAATTGGATCTTTCTCATAATTCCAGGCTTGTAATGGTGGAGTGTCATTGGAATATGTTATCGGAGCTGGCTTCGGAGCCCCTTGAGCAGTTGGAGGAACTTAGTTGCAGTTATAACGCTCTTTTCTCACTTGAACTTGAACACAATAAGCAACTGCGGCGACTTGATTGCGCCAACAATTACATGTTAGAACTTGATGTAACAAGTTGTCCAAACTTGATTGAACTTCGTTGTAACCACAACCATATCAAACAGTTGGATTTTCGTTCAAATATGGTTTTAGAGAGTGTCCGTTGTTTTAACAACCATATTAGCAAGCTGGATATTCACCATAACGTACAACTGAGAGAGTTGTACTGTTCCGAGAACAAATTAACCGAGTTGGATTATAGCGCTAATCCCAAGCTGGAGAGACTGCAATATGCAGACAATCTGATTTTTGAATCCAATCATGAAGTTCAGGGGATGGGTGTGTTTCAGTATGACGTCTCGATGTCCAACTATCAGATGCGCTTACTTATTCAGGATAAAGAACTGCTAGTCACTGCACAGGTTTCAACCAAGACAGAGATGGAGGCCTTATCCCCATATATGGAAGAGACGTGGAAACGGTGGGACATGCTTGGTGGGCAGGCACTTAAAACCATTGCCGAGGCTCATCCGGACGAAGATATCAATGCATTGATTTTGGCTGATGCAGAATTTCAGGGAGATCAATATTTCCGATTGGGTTATGATGCGGGGGATACACCTGCTGGTCGACTGTATATATATGCGGAGTTTGACGATGAATTTCACATGTTGGATACGTTGATCTATGAAACGTATTAAAGCCACGAGATCGTGGCTTTTTTGTTGTGTTGAACTAAAGATTATTTACACTGACACTACGATGACAGAACAACCTTCCAATCGCTGTTATCCCCAGATTTTAATTCCATTCCTTTTCTAAAGGGGAAAATCCGGGGATAAAGGCGCACGCTTCGCTTTTTCAGGTTTTTTCTGTCCTCTCCGTTATCGTGTAAATGTTAGTTCAACTTATATAATTTGTTATATTATATGTTATTCAGCGTGCATTTTGTTAAAGCTAACATATTCGTTAATCGGTTTACGGTAACCGCGTGGGCGCTGTTTGGCTTCCGACTTTTTGCCGATGGTGATCAGCATAACCGGTACGTAATGGTTAGGGATTTCCAGACTCCGTTGCAGTTCTTCCGAGTCAAAGCCAATCATTGGACAAGTGTCCCAACCGCGATCCTGAGCGATCAGCATCAATTGCATGGCAGACAGGCTGGCATTGCGAATCGCATCCTCACGTTGGAAGAATCTGCCGCGAGATTCGTAAAATTCGGTGACACTTTGGGATTCCTGCTCGTATTGGAACGGAGTAAGAGCGCCCAGGTTCAGCAGGCCTTCGTTAATCGTGCGGATATGATGATGCGCGTTGACGTCGCCCAATACCACGATGACTGCAGAAGCTGTTTTTACCTTATATTGCTGGGAAGCCTCATAGACTTTCTCTTTCTGTTCCTCGTCTTTAATCACAAGATAGTGCGTGTGTTGCAGGTTAAAGGCAGATGGTGCAAATTTGTTCAGGGCAAACATTTCTTGCAGTTCCAAATCCGAAATTTCAATTCCTTCTTCAAAAATAACGGCCGATCTACGGTTTTTGACTAGATTCTCCAACGAACTCATGGTAGTTTCCCTCGCTTATGTATGATTTATGAACTGACTATAACACACTTAGTTACTTTATGTAAGTATTATTTTAGAATAAGACAAGGAATGTCTGCCATACGCTAAAATAAAACACTAGAGGTGATTCATGAAAGCATTGATCGCAAGGTATATGGGAGGACATGACCCTCATGAATTTCGGGTATATGTGATCCAATCTTCGACGTTAAAACGTTTTGTAATCGTGGAGATTATTCTAGGCCCTATCGTGTACAATGTCGCACTTTATTTGTGCCATAATGTAATACTTGCTGGAGTAGGCTCTTGGGCTGGAACAGAAGGTCTGAAGAGACTGCCACTGGTCTTTAGAAAAATCGTTGGGACATGATGAAGTGTGTAAATGAAAAATTGAAGCAGAAGAGGGCCAGTTGCGGCCCCATCTTCTCCTTCAGTCATGTTATCTATAGTCACGCTTCTTTTATCTAATCACATAACTGTCTACGCTTTGGGTTCAAACTTGCCTTATTTGGCACGTTCCAAATACTGCTCCAGCGTAAGTTTCTGGTTGGTAATCTCACCAGCAATATATACTCCGACATAACGTACATGCCATGGCTCATAGGAGTAACCAGTCAATTTCTCCTGATCTTTGCCATAACGGATGATGAAGCCGTACTTGTGGGCATTGGCTTTCAGCCATTTGCCTTCTTTGGTGTTGCCAAAGCTTTGCTGAAGATCATAACCAGCCGAAGCGCTGGAGATATCCATAGCTAGACCGGTCTGATGTTCGCTTTGTCCTGGCCTAGCACTTGTTTTATTGGCAACAGCTTCGCCTTTGATGCTGGCATTACGGTCAAAGATCGATTTCTGGGTCGCATAAGAGCGATAGCCAGACACCGCTTTGATATCGATGCCGTCTTTTTTGGCAGCCGCAAATAATTTCTCTATCGCGGTTGCGGCCACTTTACGCATTTGTTTCTTCGGACTGGAACCTGAGAAGCTAAAAGGAATATTAGGTACAACCAAATCTTGAGGTGCATAAGTTGAAGGCAGATTTCTCTTTTTATTGACAAGTACAACTGTACTGGACACATTGGTCACAGTTGCCACATTTTTAATCGTTTTGATCGTACGACCAGGTGCATTATCATGCAGAAATTGAGTGAAGCTAGAGCTTGCAGCAGACGCGACAGGATTCAGGCTTGAAGTGATGGGAAACGTAGTAAATGCAGAACCTGCTACAACAGAGCCTATGAGAATTGTAGATATGATGGATTTACGAGTAAAAGGTTTCATGATGTGTGTTCCTCCTCGGAATATATGAATCTATATACCGAGTATACTAGAGGATTATATCCATAGGTTCTCCAATTGTTTCCGAGTTGTAAACAAAGTTTGCTAGATTCTTCTTCTTCTTCTTCTTCTTCAACTCTGATAGAGGCATATAAAGAAAAGCACGTTAAAAAAGCCGTTGCATTAGATGCAACGGCTTTTGTTGTGAAGAAAGATAATGCTAGATTACTTCAAGTATGCTGGAGACTGCGTTACAGCATGCAGGCGTCGGATCCACCGGAGCTTCCTGCAGTTACTGCACGGGTGTCACGAACGCGAACGTTGGCGCTGAGCACACCAGAATCACTGCTTAGTTTAAAAGAAGGATAATTTTCTTCCGTATCCAGCTTCATGTGTTGTTCTAGGTTCAGCTGCTGCTTCGGATCAACATAGAACGGAACCAGATTGGTTTCAATCTGCGCGTCGAGAGCCGCAAGTTCATCAACAATGATAATAGCGATAACTCCGTTACATCCGCAACCTTCCAAGTCATAGATCACTTTGAAATATCCAGGTTGGTCATTCAGGCTTTCCGTCAATCGTTTTGCTGCCAAATCTGTAATTTGAATATACATATAGGTACACTCCTTTATATGTGGTCATGGTTGGTAAATGGTAAAAGAATTCATTCAGCTTCTATTCCCATTATACCACTTTGGCAAAAATCAAAGCATTTATTTTCTTGACTGATCAGTCTGGAAAAGGTATTCTTTAGTTAATGAATAGGGAGGTGAGGTCTTAAATTGGGAAGAGCCAAGGAGTTCGACACGGAGAGCGTTCTAAGAAAAGCAACGTCTGTATTTGGAGCGTACGGTTATGAAGGTACATCTTTGAGCTTACTGCTAAGTGAACTTGGCATTGCGCGGCAAAGCCTGTATGACACCTACGGAACTAAACATGATTTATTTGTCTCTGCTCTTAAATTCTATATTCAGCAGAAGACAGAGGCGGGGATCAGACTATTAAACGGATGCACAAGTGTGAGGCAAGGCGTGACCGAGTTGTTCAACGAAGCGGTTAACGTGTTGACAGACAACGAACGTCGTAATGAATGTTTCATCATTAATAGCGCGGTTGAACAGGCACCACAAAATCACGAAATCGCGGTCTTTATTCAAACCACTAACCAACAAATGGAAGATGTTTTCCATACTGCGCTGTTACGAGGCCAGAGGAGTGGCGAATTGAGGCACGCTGAGGAAGAATTGCCCGGGCTTGCCCGTTTTCTAAATTATTCCCGACTCTCATTGACCTTTACAGCGAAGAGCGGTGCAAGCGCAGAAGCGCTACGAGATTTTGTACAGATGACCCTAAGGGCTTTGGATTAGCGTTTTACATGATTCGAGTAAGAATTCTTTACGTTTTCTTGAAAATGGACGCTTAAGGCGTTTATTTTTTGACTATTATAGACCGATTGGTCTGGAAAAAGAACACGAAACAAACTGAAGGAGGAAATAAGGATGACACAATCTCAGCAGTTGGAAGCGGGCAATAGTATACCGTATCGGATCATGCATGGATTTACTCAATTGCTACTGGAGGGAAAACTAGAACAATGGTTGGAGCTATATACATCTGACGCTATTTTCGAATTCCCATATGCACCAGCAGGATATCCTCAGAAACTGGAAGGCAAAGCCGCAATTACGAATCATCTTCATAATTTACTGGGGATGATTGAAATTCAGCAGTTTTCTGAACCGGTGATCTTGGCTGATTCCACGAAACAACAGTTTGTGGCTGAATTTACTTGTAAAGGGCGTTCATTAGTTACAGGCAAGCTATACAACCAAACGTACATCTCTGTAGTGAGCCACTCTAATGGAAAAATTACACATTATAAAGACTATTGGAATCCGATGGTCGTACTCGAATCGGACTTAGGAGGAAACAAGCATGATCAATGATAAACCGTTGACACTTATTACCGGAGCTAATGGAAAAACAGGAAGCCGTGTTGCGGCCATACTTCAAAAGCATCATTATCCGGTGCGTTTGGCAGGAAGAACTAAACCATCTCTTTCTGGTTCTGCCGATAATTATGTCTATTTTGATTGGTATGATTCCGAGACATATGCGCCGGCGCTGAAAAATGTGAACCAGGTGTATCTTGTTGTGCCAGTCATGGACATGACCCCAGAAGACGTCATGATTCCGTTCATCAAGGAAGCATTGTGGAACGGCGTTAAGCGATTTGTCTTGCTTGGCAGTGCTTCAATTGATGGAGATGGTCCTATTTTTGGCAAAGTACATCAGTATATAAAAGCCCATGCTCCTGAGTGGGCTGTATTGCAGCCTTCCTATTTTATGGAGAACTTTACGGAGGGACCGCATCGGGAGACGACTAAACAACTCGGGAAAATATACAGTGCTACGGGTGAAGGGAAAATTGGATTTGTTAGTGCAGATGATATCGCGGCAGTTGCGTTCCATGCTCTGACGGATATTGTTCCTCATAATACGGAGCATATTATTACAGGGCCGGAGACGTTGTCCTATGGACAGGTTGCAGACGTCTTGAGCCGTGTACTGGGTCAGTCCATCCAGCATGAATCTTTGTCCGATGATGAATTGAGGAACAGCATGATTCGCGCAGGAATGTCAGAAGAATACGCTGCTGCCCTCGCAGGACTGGATGTGCCTATCCGGGAGGAGGGGAGAGAAGATCAAACGACGGATACGGTGAAAAAATTAACGGGGAATAACCCGATTTCATTCGAGCAATTTATTCAGAATCATATGGAAGTATGGAAATAATGGAAGAAACATTTTCATATTATGAGAAGACGGTGCCTAGTGCCCGTCTTTTTGCATGTCTACCAGCATGTTGACATCGTTGATTCGAATATGGATCTCTCCCTAACAAGGGACACTAAGGAAAGCAGTGATTATACGAACACACTTTTGGGGAAATAGATGAAGATGAATGTTAGGGCGTGTCTGAAACACGCCCTAGATAAAGGGGCGAAGAGAGCGAATGATTCAGTTCGAAAATGTATCAAAACAATATCCTGATGGAACAACGGCTTTGCGTCAGGTTAACCTCAACATTAACAAGGGAGAACTGTTTGTCATGATTGGTCCGAGTGGATGTGGCAAAACCACCATGCTCAAAATGATCAATCGCCTGATTGAGCGAACAGATGGAACAGTGCGTATTAATGAACGCCCAATCGATGAATACAACATTCACGAGTTGCGCTGGAATATCGGATATGTACTGCAACAGATTGCACTATTCCCGCATATGACAATTGCCGAAAATATCGCAGTTGTTCCTGAACTGCGAAAGTGGAAGTCAGATCAAATCAAGGAGCGTGTACATACGTTACTGGACATGGTTGGTTTGCACGGAGATACATACAGTGAGCGTAAACCGTCCGAGTTATCCGGAGGACAACAGCAGAGAATTGGTGTGTTGCGTGCACTCGCTGCCGATCCCGAGATAGTTTTGATGGATGAACCGTTCAGTGCACTCGATCCAATGAGTCGGGAGAAATTACAGGACGATATTCTGGATATCCAGCGTCAGATGAAAAAAACAATTGTGTTTGTCACCCATGATATTCAGGAAGCGATGAAGCTGGGGGATCGCATCTGCATTATGAAGGATGGACAGGTTTTGCAGGTAGGTACCCCGGAAGAACTGATCCGACAGCCAGCTAATGATTTCGTAAGTGAATTTGTTGGAAGTCCTAACACCGATACGAGTTCACAATCTGATTTTGATCTCGAATCCATCATGTCACCACTCTCACCGGGTCAGGTGCCAAAATCAGCCAAAACTGCCGTTCCTGCATCCATTACGTTAACGGAATTAGTTGATATCATGGCTTCCCATGACCATCTGTTGGTTGAACGTAACCGCCAGATTATTGGCGAGATCAGTCGAGTTGATCTGATGAAATACTGGTCTGGTCAGTTACAGGAACGAGGTGAAGGACATGAGTAGATTCACGGAGGTGTTCAGTGAGCGCAAAGGTCAGTTGTTGTCTGCTCTGCTGGAACATATTCAGATCTCATTTATCGCATTGTTCTTTGCTGTCCTCATCGCTATTCCGCTTGGTATTTACTTGACACGCAAGCCAAAAGTCGCTGAACCGATTATTGGGGTTACGGCTGTGTTGCAGACGATACCTTCCTTGGCGCTTCTCGGATTGCTCATCCCGTTATTCGGCATAGGCACACTTCCTGCAATCATTGCACTGGTGGTGTATGCGCTGCTTCCGGTACTCCGCAACACGTACACAGGCATATCCGAAGTTGATCCTTCCATGGTCGAAGCGGCGAATGCGATGGGCATGAATAGTTGGCAACGTCTAATCAAAGTGGAACTGCCACTGGCGATGCCTGTCATTATGGCCGGAATTCGGACTGCGATGGTGCTTATTGTAGGAACGGCGACACTTGCTGCCTTGATCGGCGCAGGAGGTTTGGGTGCATTAATTTTGCTGGGCATTGATCGGAACGATACGGCATTGATCATCCTTGGAGCCATTCCGGCCGCATTGCTGGCTATTTTGTTTGATGTACTATTACGTCAGTTCCAGCGGTTATCCTTTAAGAAAACATTGGTTACCCTTGGTTCGCTGGCAATAATCGCGATACTTGTGATTACCATTCCCTTCGTGGCACGTGGTGGACAGAAGGATCTCGTCATTTCCGGGAAATTGGGGGCGGAACCCGAAATTCTCATTAATATGTACAAATTGTTAATCGAAAAAGATACAGACCTGACCGTTGAACTAAAACCCGGATTAGGCAAAACACCATTCCTTTTTAATGCACTCAAGTCGGGTGATATTGACATCTATCCCGAATTCACGGGGACAGCGATCTCCGAATTTATGAAGGAAACGGCTGTGAGTACGGATCGAACAGAGGTCTACGAACAAGCAAGAGATGGAATGCTGAGCCAGTTCAACATGGTGCTGCTGAACCCTATGGATTACAACAATACGTATACGTTGGCCGTTCCAAAGAGCATCGCAGATCAATACAATCTCAAGACCATTTCGGATCTCAAACCGGTGGAACAGCAGATAAAGGCAGGATTCACGCTGGAATTCTCGGATCGGGAAGACGGATACCTTGGCATACAGAAAAAGTATGGGATTGAATTCCCGAACGTTGCAACAATGGAACCCAAGCTTCGCTATGGTGCTCTTCAGCGCGGAGATATCAATCTCGTTGATGCTTACTCCACAGACAGTGAGTTGAGACAGTATGAACTCGTTGTGCTGGAGGATGATCAGGAGTTATTCCCACCGTATCAAGGCTCGCCGATGCTTCGTCAAGAAACGGCAGATCAATATCCACAACTGGTTGAGGTGCTGAATCAGCTTGCTGGCAAAATTACGGATGATGAGATGCGTCAGATGAACTATGACGTGAACGTAGAGGGAGCGAATCCTGAACAGGTTGCAGCAGAGTACCTTAAACAGGCTGGATTGCTGTAACTTCAGACATCCCTGCACTAGATGTACCAAAAGGATGAGGAGGAACCATGATGACACAAAAAACGTATGACTTGATTGCAATTGGAACAGGAAGCGCGGCAAGCTCTGTTATCACCCGTTGCGCTGAAGCTGGATGGAAAATTGCTGTAATTGATGAACGTGAGTTCGGCGGAACGTGTGCACTGCGTGGCTGTGATCCCAAGAAAGTGCTGGCTGGAGCGGCTGAGCTGATTGACTGGAATGAACGGATGCAAGGGAAAGGAATTCAGGGACAGGCGACCATCAACTGGTCTGAACTTATGGCCTTTAAACGCACCTTTACCGAGAGCATACCTAGAGCAAGTGAAGATCAATTCAAACAGGCCGGAATGGATACGTTCCATGGTAAAGCTTCATTTGTCGATGAAAATCATATTCGAGTTGGTGAAGAAGTTCTCCATGGGAAACACATTCTGATTGCTACCGGTGCAAGACCTGCGCCACTTGAGATTGAGGGCTCGGAGCATCTTATATATAGTGATGACTTTCTGGATCTGGAACAGTTGCCGGATCGTTTAGTTCTGGTAGGCGGCGGATACATTGCATTTGAGTTTGCGCATATTGCGGCCAGAGCCGGGACGGAAGTCCATATCCTGCATCGGAGTGAACAGCCTCTGAAGTCGTTTGATGTGGAGCTTGTAGAATCTTTGTTGCAAAAATCAAAAGAGATCGGCATTCATGTTCACTTGAACGCGGAGGTGAAGTCCATACGGCAAGAGGGGAACGCCTATGTCGTTCATGGCACACGTAATGGTGCAGATCACCAGTGGCAGTGCGGACTTGTCGTTCATGGAGCCGGGCGTGTTCCTAATGTGGATGGGCTGGAATTGGAGAAAGCCAACGTCAGCTACAGCAAAAAGGGGATTACGGTGAACGAGTACTTGCAAAGTGAAAGTAATCCGAGAGTGTATGCTGCTGGCGATGTAACGGATACTAAAGGGTTGCCTTTAACCCCGTTAGCAGGTCAGGAATCCCGGGCTGTATCGTTCAATTTGTTGGAGGGAAATCAACACAAACCTAATTATAAGGTGATGCCTTCCATTGTGTTTACTGTCCCTGCCCTTGGAGCTGTAGGTATGAGCACGGAACAAGCCAAAAAAGAGGGCTACGAGGTGCAGGTAAATGATATGTCGAAATGGTATACTTACAAGCGAACTCATGAAAAATTTGCCATGGCCAAAGTGGTGATCGATAAATCAACCGGGCGTATTCTGGGCGCGCATGTGCTCGGGAGCAAAACAGAAGAATTGATTAACCTTTTTGCAATGGCGATTCAGTTCAATCTGACTATCGATCAGTTAAACACCATGAATTTTGCATATCCTACTGCTGCATCGGATCTGGGTTCTTTAATTTAGAAGTGATGAAGTGAGGATGGACCCCCCTTTGGGACGGAAGAAAGGATGAAAATAACGATGTCATCGGATTTTATTGGGCTTCATGAAGGCAAGTGGACTAAGGAACCCGTTGCTGCACGGATGGATGGGGATCGTTTCGTTGTGGAAGCTCGGGAAGGCAGTGACTTTTGGGAGAACACATTCTACGGGTTCTGTCATCGGGATGGACACGCCATGCTTGCTCCATGGGACGGAACGGAAGCGATTGAGGTATCGTTTGATCTAAGCTCATTCACCGAATTATATGATCAAGCGGGATTAATGTTATGGTACGGAGAAGACCAATGGATCAAGGCCGGAGTTGAGGTCAATGATGGTGTGGCACATGTTGGAGCCGTCGTGACGGATACATATTCGGATTGGTCACTCTCTCCTGTGCCAGAGTGGGGTGGACGAATCGTAACAATCAGAGCCTCCTACAGTAATGAGGCTGTTGTCATTCGTGCACGCACAGATGAGCATCCTTGGCGTACGATTCGGGTTGCACGGTTTGCCTATCCAACGAACAAACATGCAGGTCCATTTCTGTGTTCACCAAAGCGTGCAGGGTTCGAGGTAGCCTTTACCAAGTGGAGATCCACGACACCCGATCAAGACTTGCATACAGATCCGCCGATTACAGATTAAAACAAGTTAAGATGCACGATAAACAATAAAACATGAACAGGTGTATCTGGCTTAGAAAGCAAGACAACACAAATAAGCAAGTCTTCCATTAACGGAGGACTTGCTTATTTGTGTGTTTAAACTTTGGACTGTGAAAAGTCTCCAGTTACTCATTTCATCATTCACCGGGTACAGTGAGTTCTTTTCGCACATACAACAGAGTGCTTGCGAACTTTACTTGAGTTTAACGTTTATTTACTCGTGTCCGTATCCAGGGAATGGGGTTCAGTCTCTTTTTCACCCTCATCATCATTGGACTTATTGAACTCCAGCATACGCTCCTCGTAATCGTCCAGGAACCATAACGGGTCCATGCTGTCTTCCTCACCGTTGTAATTGATTACGATTTCGTCGCCAGCTTTGATGTCTGTATACGCGTAGAAGTCAAAGGTGTGGTTATCAAAATTGATATCGTAAGTAGCGTTAGGTTCATAAGAGTGGTTGATCAGACTGCCGTAACCGAGCAGAATTGCGGTATGATTCGCCCCATATTCGAACACGTAATCTTCCAAAATCGTTTTTTCGACATGCTCATGATCTTCATTTGGGTAAGGCACAACGGGTGCCTGATGGATAAGCGTTCCTTTGGCAATATCAACGGTAGCAAATACCCCGCGGTTAAACTCACCACCATCACCCAACTTGGATTGTTTCACTTCAATCATAATCTTCACCTGATGCTCTTCGAAGAGCTCCGTTCTATATAATAGTAATTCGTTAAGGCAAAATTTTAACCCATACTTTCATATAAGGCAAATTTCAGACAAAAAGGTGGAATAATTTTTAATATGGCGTTGAGTTGTGCAGGATATAACGCTTATAATATACAAAGAATTAAGTCTATATAGAAAAGGTGTCATGAATGAGCATATTAAATGTAGAAAAATTAAGTCACGGTTTTGGTGACCGTGCTATCTTTAACGACGTTTCATTCCGCCTGTTGAAGGGCGAACATATTGGTCTGATCGGGGCCAATGGTGAAGGTAAATCCACCTTCATGAACATTATTACAGGAAAACTTCAGCCGGATGAAGGTAAGGTGGAGTGGTCCAAACGGATGCGTGTTGGTTATCTGGACCAGCATGCTGTATTGAATAAAGGCCAATCGATCCGTGACGTACTTCGCGGCGCGTTCCAGTATTTGTTTGACATGGAACAGGAAATGAATGATATGTATGGCAAAATGGGCGATGTTACACCGGAGGAACTTGAACAACTTCTTGAAGACGTGGGTACGATTCAGGATACGCTGACGAACCAGGATTTCTACATGATCGATGCCAAAGTGGATGAAACCGCACGTGGTCTGGGTCTGACGGATATCGGTCTGGATAAAGACGTCAATGACCTGAGTGGTGGACAACGTACCAAAGTACTGCTTGCCAAGCTGCTGCTGGAAAAACCCGATATTTTGCTGCTCGATGAGCCTACGAACTATTTGGATGAATTGCATATCGAATGGCTGAAACGTTATTTGCAGGAATATGAGAATGCATTTATCCTCATTTCTCACGATATTCCGTTCTTGAACAGTGTTATCAACTTGATCTATCACATGGAGAACCAGAATCTAACTCGTTATGTGGGCGATTATGATCATTTCCAGGAAGTGCATGAGATGAGAAAACAGCAGCTGGAGTCGGCCTACAAACGCCAACAACAAGAGATCGCTGACCTCAAGGATTTTGTAGCGCGTAACAAAGCAAGTGTAGCTACACGCAATATGGCGATGTCCAGACAGAAGAAACTCGACAAGATGGATGTCATTGAGATCGCCAAGGAGAAACCGAAACCGCAGTTCAACTTCCGTGATGCAAGAACATCCGGCAAGCTCATTTTCGAAACCAAAGGTCTTGTAATTGGATACAACGAACCGTTGTCCAGACCACTGGATCTGCGTATGGAGCGTGGACAGAAGATTGCCCTCGTTGGTGCGAACGGAATTGGTAAAACAACGCTGATGCGCAGTATTCTGGGTGAAATTCAAGCTCTGGAAGGAACCGTTCAACGTGGTGAACATCTGGAGATTGGTTACTTCCAGCAAGAGATGAAGGATGCCAACTACAATACATGTATTGAAGAGATCTGGCAGGAGTTCCCTTCGTATACCCAATTCGAGGTGCGTGCTGCACTTGCAAAATGTGGTTTGACTACAAAACACATTGAGAGCAAGGTAGCTGTACTAAGTGGTGGGGAGAAAGCTAAAGTGCGTCTCTGTAAGCTGATCAATAATGAAACCAACCTGCTTGTGCTCGATGAGCCGACGAACCATCTGGACGTTGATGCCAAGGAAGAGTTGAAACGTGCGCTCAAGGCTTACAAAGGCAGTATTCTTCTGATTTCCCACGAACCGGAATTCTACCGTGATGTCGTTACGGAGACGTGGAACTGTGAGTCGTGGACAACAAAAGTATTCTAAATAGAGGTTGTTCAAAAAGTCCGCTTTTGATTACGAATCATGTGCGAGCTTGCGAACAAGCTCGAAGCGTGAGAAAAGGCGCGAATTTTGCTTGCAAAACAGGCAGAACTCGCGCCTTTTTTGCGTGGTTTTAACGAAAAATGTTTGAGCCCAATTCACAGTTGACAGCTTGAATAAGGCAATAATATAATTCAGGAAAGTGATTACATTTATATATTAAAAACCTGTTTCACTGCATAGGGGCAAAGAAAACACGGTATTCCGTATGGGTATCATTGCACTTAGAAGGGAAGACGGGTCTTTTTTTTGCACTCCAATGAAACCGGTTTCATTAAAATAAGGGGTGGACAAAAGCTCGTTACTGACCACTGGTTGCTGAGGATAGGCTGAACAACAACACCGCGCATACATGAACCATGCTTTCATCTTTCATGCCAAAGGAGAGAATGAACATTGGATAAACTCAGGAAACCCATGATATTTATGTTATCAGCAACACTTGCGCTGTCTTCGGGACCGTTGATGCTACCGAGTAAGGCGTATGCCGATCTGAGCAGTATACCCGCCACGTTGTTGCAGGACGATTTTTCGGATGGGAATTTCACGGAATCACCCGCGTGGAACGTAAGCTCAGGCAACTGGGAAGTGTTCGCTGACCCGACAGATGCGTCCAACTTTACGCTTTTCCAGAGCGATACCAATGAAGGCATCATCTCTACTGGAGACTCCATGTCGGACATGACCGTGTCTATGCGCTTTTACACGGGAGCTGGTCAGGGGTATCCGGGAATATTGCCGCGGTTTCAGGATAAGAGCAACTTTTACTATTTTCAAATGCAGGTACCTAACAACAAATTGGTCTTCAGCAAAAAGGTGAATAACGGCGATACAACGTTGAAAACGGTGGACTATGCGTTTGCCAAAGATACGTGGTACACACTCAAAATAGTGCTGTCGGGTGCCACCATTCGAGGATATATCGCCGAAAATGGCTCCGATCGGTTGGTATTTGATTTAAACGATTCTTCCATTGGGTCAGGTGTTGTTGGCATTCGAAATAAGTGGCAGTCGGTACATATGGATGACGTTATTATTGCCGAGCAGCCACCAGTGAACGATGCTTTGCTCATCATTGCAGAGCAGACGGCATCTTCGGTTTCCCTACAATGGTCTGAAATCGCGGGAGCATCAGCCTATCGCTTGTACCGTTCCTCTACGTCTGAAGGCGGTTATTCTCTGGTAACCAGTACCGGAACTTTGGAACACATGGATGAAGGATTAAGCGGGGATACGGTGTATTATTACAGGCTCGCTTATGAATACGGAGGCCTAACCGAATCATTATGGACTGCTCCGCTGGAAGTTCGGACGACTGCGTCGGCACCACAGGCTCCTGGCGAATTAAAGGCCGAAGCACTCAATGCCGCAAGCGTGAAGCTATCTTGGTCCGCTGTAGACAAGTCAACTGGTTATCGGGTGGTTCGGGTTGAAGCTGGCAGTGAGCAATATGAGCAGATCTATGAAGGGAAGGTGCTTACTTATACAGATCAGGAGCTTGAGCCCGGCACTAGCTACAGCTATCGTGTGACGGCCTTTAATGCAGCTGGTGAGTCAGCGGCCGCTGTTGCTGAAGCTACGACATACTCCATTGACTCTCCAGCAGAGTTCGCTGCCACAGCTGTGACGGACACATCAATCTCTCTGGGGTGGAATGTCTTGCCTGGATCTGATGTAACGTATATCGTGTCCCGTTCAACCAGTGCTACGGGTACGTATCAGCAGGTCTATAGTGGCAATGAAAACACGTTTAACGATAGCGGTCTGACGATGGGCACAGGATATTTTTACATCATTCAGGCGACCGTGGACGGCGTAACTTCTCCAGCATCCGCACCGCTGGGTGTTGCCACAGTTCGCACAAGCATTACACCAGGGCAATTGTGGCCAGATCTGGACGGGAAGCCGATTGATGCGCATGGGGCTGGCTTTTTCTATGATGAACAGACGGAGACCTATTACTGGTATGGCGAATATCATAAGGGCGGCTGGCCAGCTGTTGGTGTGCGTGTGTATTCATCCAAGGATCTGATGAACTGGACCGACGGAGGCATGGCTCTGACGACGCTTCAATCCATGGATGATTTTGACAATGACCCGTTGATTTCCAAATTGTATGCGGGGCGTGAGGACCGCGTGGATATCTGGGCAGATATCCGCAAAGGACGGATTATTGAACGACCAAAGGTCATCTACAATGACAAAACGCAGAAATACGTGATGTGGGCCCACATGGACGGCGACAAGGACCCCTATAACGATAATGCGAATTATGGTAAGGCGCGGGCCGGTTATGCGATCAGCGACTCTCCAACAGGGCCTTTTGTGTATCAGAAGAGTTACCGGATGGACAGAGCTCCCGAAGGGGAGAAAGATTTCTTCCCAAGCGACCGGGGTATGGCACGTGATATGACGTTGTTCAAGGACGATGACGGTACCGGTTATCTGATCTACTCCAGCGAAGAAAACCTGACGCTCTATATCTCCAAACTGAATGAAGACTACAGTGACGTAACAGGGTGGCATAAGGAAGGACGAACGGATGACAAAGGCAATCCGGTACGAGATTCCACCTATCAGGCGGAATACGGCGTCGATTACGTGCGTGTGTTCCCGGGTGGGCAACGCGAAGCACCAGCGATGTTCAAGTATCAGGGGAAATATTATATTTTGACTTCCGGAGCTTCTGGCTGGGCCCCTAACGAAAACAAAGTGACGGTTGCGGATAACATTTTTGGCCCGTGGTCAACGCAGACCAATCCGTTCGTGCGTACGTTGCCGAGTGATCCCGATCCAGGCAAAGCATTTGGCACACAGACCACTTCCGTCATTCCGGTCGACCCGGAAAAAGGCAAATTCATTTACGTGGGGGATACGTGGAATGGTGGCAATTTCTCGAATGATGCTGCAAAATACGTGTTCTTGCCAATTGAGTTTGGAATAGGCTCCGACATCGCGATCAAGTGGTATAACAGCTGGACACCTGATCTGCTGAATTCGATGGGCAAGGTTGATATTGCTGATCCGTTGCCAGAAGCCGTGGCGCTAGGCAAAGTCCCATCCCTGCCAACAACATTGAATGTGCGCGAGGGTGGAGCACTGGTATCAACGCCAGCAGTATGGACGATTGATAACCGGGCCATGACGGCAGAAGATTTTGCTAAGCCAGGACCGCTCACATTACAGGTAACGACACCGGAATATAACAACAAAAAGCAGGCAGTTCACGTAAACGTCATTCCGGAGAATACACTATATTTTGTGAACAGCGGAGGTTACGAAACGGCTGATTACAGCCTCATGGGTGCTTATATGAAAGGAACGCTTGCCAACCCGGGAACGGCCGATCAGATGTACGCTCCGGCTGAGGGACGTAATTGGGGTTATGTCAGCGCAGATGCACTGGCATCCGGTTCGAATGGCGGGGATATATTCTCGACCGTACGTTATCTGAACGGTGGCAATGTCAGCAATTCTCCTAAAGGCACGGACTTAACCTATACATTTGATGTGCCAAACGGGACATACGATGTGTACGCCGGATTCAACGATCCGTGGAGCAATACATCGCGCAGAGCGAATCTCATCATCAATGGCACCAATACCGGTGCAGTTTCTTTTACACCTGCCAGCGTTAGAGCCCACAAAGACATCAGCGTGTCGGACAACAAGCTAGAGTTGACCGTGCGCAATACGGCATCGCAGGACCCGATGATTAGCTGGATTATGATCGTTAAACCTGACGCCGCTCCACCTGCAAATGATAGTGCTGGCCTTAATGCTGATGCGTTAGATTCAACGAGCGCAACGCTTTACTGGGATGCTCATCTTGGTGCAGCAAGCTACAAGCTCTACCGCTCAGATCGTGAGCAAGGAGAGTATAAGGTGGTCTATAACGGCAATGGAAGGGAGTATACGGACAGTGAACTGAACCCCGGCACAGAATATTATTACAAAGTGGAAGCTTTGGATGCGACGGGGCAATCGGTGCGAGGTGTATCTTCCGCTTATCAGGTGCACACGGTTCAGCAGAGCGCTACTGATGTAGCCACAAGCATTGCAGCGTTGGAACAGCCTTCGGCAGGTGCGAAAAAACTGAAGTTACCATCCGTGCCGCAAGGTTTCACGGTGAAGATCACTTCCAGTTCGGCACCGTCGGTCATTCAAACCGATGGAACGATTGTTCCACCATCTAAGGAAACAACGGTAACATTGGAGTTGGAAATTACTCGAACTTCTGACGACAGTAAAGCCTTGACTGCACCGTTGACGGTGAAGGTGCTCGCATTTGTACCTTCACCCGGAGGCAACCCTGGTTCGGGCGGTAGTCCAGGCGGCAATTCCGGTGGAAATCCAGGAGATGGTTCTGGTTCATCCAGCAATGGCGGACAATCAGGAAGTGGTAACCCAAGTGCAGAGAATGCGGTACCACAACCTAAACCGGAGAAGGACCGTTCTGTTCTGGAGTTGCAGGGACAGTCAGATCAGAAGGGTGTAGTGCAGTCCAACGTGGATGTTTCAACGATTAAAGATGCTTTTAAACTTGCCCCTTCAACAGATGCGGGCCAGCGCTTGGTCGAACTTCGGCTGAAGCCGGTTTCGGGAGCAACGGCATATGAATTGTCTCTGCCTGCCTCTGTGTTGATAGATCAGGGTGAGTCACATGTGTTCAACATTGTTACAGAGCTGGGAATGTTGGAGCTTCCTGCGACACTGTTGACAAAGGATATCGTTGGTGATGGGATTGCATCAATCCGATTGGTCAGAACGGAGCTGCCAAAAACAGTCGCAGATCAGCTCGGCACGCAATATGGAGTCCAGCTTGAACTTCAAGTGGATGGTCAACCATGGCCATCGGAAAGCCAGTTAATAGTTCGTCTGCCATTCCAATCCTCACAAAATGCTCAGCAGGATCGGATTGTAGCATTTGCCATTGGCGCGAACGGTGTGGCAACCCCATTGCCGCAAAGTTACTACGATCAAAAAAGCGGGCAGCTTGTATTTTCCGTAACATCACTCACAGGAAATTATGCTGTTGTGCCTGTGGAGCAGACATTCACAGATCTTGCAGAAGTGCAGTGGGCCAAGAAAGCAATGGAGGCTTTGGCTGTTAGAGGTGTAATTGGTACAGAGGCAAGCGGTGATTCCACGCAGTTACATCCAAAACAGGAAATGACCCGCGGCCAATACATGCAATGGTTGATGGCTGCGCTGGGTTTGAATGCTTCTTCCGGGAATGCGTTCTCTGATGTAAACGAAACTGCTCCGTACTACGAAGCAGTTACAGCTGCACGTTCGCTAGGTATCACCAGTGGTACCGGTGACGGGCGCTTCTTGCCAGAGTCGACGATCACTCGTCAGGAGATGATGACGTTGACAGTGAGAGCACTTGCGGCGGCTGGACTGGTTGACTCTGAGACGACTGTAACAGATAACCTTACTCGTTTCCGTGACGCTTCCGAGATTCGCACCTATGCCAGGGATAGTGTGGCATTACTTGTGAATCTGGGTATCGCCCACGGGTACAACGGTGAGGTGAAACCACTTGCCGAAGCGACCCGAGCCGAATCGGCAACGTTGTTATATGCGATGATGAGCAAACTGGTATGGAATAAATGATGATACACCAGAATCGTAGCGTGTGAAAAAGAAGGCTTACTTTGACCTGGAACCCAGGTTGGAGTAAGCCTTCTTGATTGTACGCCCGTCATGGGCGAAAAGTCAGTTACTCAACGAACGAGTAATCTCCTATCGTTCTGCAGTTGTTATCTGTAATTTCTGCGAATTGTTAATTGTAATGTTTGCCGATTTGGTATGCTTGCTCCAGCAAGCTTTCAATATGTTCTTTGGATTCTGAAATGGTTTCATAGAGGAATTCGACTCGTGATTCCTGCATTCTTGCATAACCCGCGATACCGTTATTCAGATAATTCGAAATCATGTTGTAATAGTCGTATTTATGGAATGAAGCCTCCGTCCCCCCAGCTAGTGCAATCCACAGTGCCTTTTTGGAGTTTGCCTTGTTCAGCAGCCCCATGTTCCATACTTTGTCCAGATAAGCTTTGAGCATGGAGGGAACGTTGTACCACCAGATCGGGAAAACAAATACAATCGCATCAGCCGCAAGCACACGATCCAGCTCTTTGCGAATCACAGGGGCATGCTGTTTATCGGGATTTTGCCAGTCTCGCTCATCTTCTACACGATATAGGGGATCGAATCCGTCATGATATAGATCGAGGATATCGATTTCATGGGAATTCTCCTGCATACCTTCTATAAAACGATTCATCACGGCAAATGTTAGGGAATCCTGTCTTGGGTGAGTAACGACCAGTTTAACTTTCATGTAGGAGTAACCATCCTTTTTTCTTTTTATTTTGGTTAAACATTCTGACCAATGTTATTATAAGTTTCATGACATCTTCTTGAGAAGTACGCACCTGAGAGTGCTGTAGATACTTTGGGGTTCTTCGGTTACTTTTAATAACGGATATACATATATGTGAATTATGGGGGAGTACAAGTGGAACAAGAAATGAAAAAATATGAGAGTGGTGTGCAGGCGATGCTGGAATTGGTCGGTGGAAAATGGAGGATTCTTATTCTGCATCAGCTGATATCAGGTAAAAAACGAACAAGCGAACTTCGCAGAGCCATTCCTGGCATTACCCAGAAGGTCTTAACCCAGCAGCTGCGTGAACTGGAAAAGAATGAAATCATCCATCGGATCATTCATCCTCAGATTCCGCCCAAGGTAGAGTATGAGCTGACAGAGTACGGCTTGACTCTACAGGACATCATTGACCGCATATGTCTATGGGGAGAGAATCACTTGGACAGAGTATACGGAGATAAAAGCAGAGTGCTAGGAGATCATTTTAGTGACTATATTCCACTTTCAACTTCAACTTGAGCTGGCCGCCAAATTAAAAATAAAACAAAACCTTCCTTGATTTAAAAAGGAGGGTTTTTGTTGTTTTTTGTCCTTTATCAGCGAAACTGATAAATGCTATAAAATCATTGAAATTGACCCTCAACACCCGGTGTGTTAGGTTTTAGAGAGAAGAAATTAAATTAATGTGATGATTTTAGTCGGAATTAAAATCGAAGCAATGCGCGAGGTGGCAAACAGTGGAACTTCAAGTGACAAACAGCCCTTTTAATCAAGAACAAGTTGAACTGCTTAATCGTCTTATTCCTACATTGACCGATGGACAACGTACTTGGTTGAGCGGATATATTGCAGCAATTCAGACAAGCGCGACTATAGCGGCTCCAGCTAACCTGGTACAGGCTGCACCAGCTACAGGTATTGCACCTGTCAGTGCTCCGCCAGTATCCCAGGAAGTTACCGTGCTTTTTGGTTCACAAACCGGGAATTCCAGTGGCCTATCGAAAAAGCTGGCCAAGAAACTTGAAGAGCAAGGTCTTCAGGTAACGTTGTCATCGATGGGAGATTTCAAACCGAACGGACTCAAGAAAATTGAAAATCTCCTCATCATCGTCAGTACGCATGGCGAAGGCGAACCACCGGATAATGCGATTCCGCTGCATGAATTCCTGAACAGCAAACGGGCTCCGAAGCTTGAAGGACTTCGTTACTCGGTGTTGGCTCTGGGAGATACCTCCTATGAGTTCTTTTGTCAGACAGGTAAGGACTTCGATAAACGATTGCAGGAATTGGGTGGTACAGCCCTTGTACCGCGTGTGGACTGTGATGTTGATTTTGATGAAGCAGCTGCAGAGTGGATGAATGAAGTACTGGCATCCTTAAGCAGTACATCTGCTGGTGCGAGTACGGTAACCACTGAGGCTGTCACAGCAGCGGTGAGCGGCGGGGAATCCGAATATGATCGCACGAATCCATTCAAGGCTGAAGTGTTGGAGAATCTCAATCTGAATGGCAGAGGATCGGACCGTGAAACACGCCACATTGAGTTGTCTTTGGAAGGCTCCAGCCTGGATTACGAGCCAGGTGACAGCCTTGGGGTATTCCCTGAGAATCATCCGCGCCTTGTAGATGAATTGATTGCAGCCATGGGATGGAATGCCGATGAACGCGTGACCGTGAATAAAAATGGCGATCAGGCATCTGTGCAAGAAGCGTTGCTGCGTTATTTTGAAATTACAGCTGTGACGAAACCGGTCGTGGAACAACTTGCGAAACTGAATCCTGGGAGTGGCCTGACAGCGTTACTCGCAGATGATTCCGAATTCCGCACGGTCATGAATAGCTGTGATCTGCTGGATCTGGTTCATGATTATAATCTGAAAGGGATTCCTGCCGGAGAATTTGTAGCTGCTCTTCGCAAAATTCCGGCACGTCTATACTCCATAGCGAGTAGTTCGAAGTCTTTCCCGGATGAAGTTCATCTTACTGTTCGTTCGGTACGTTATGAAGCACGTGGCAGAGAACGTTACGGTGTATGCTCGGTACATCTGGCTGAACGAATCGAAGCTGGCGACACCTTGCCTGTATATATACAGCATAACCCGAATTTTAAGCTGCCTGAGAACCCGGATACACCGATCATCATGGTTGGCCCAGGTACAGGTGTGGCGCCGTTCAGATCTTTCCTTGGTGAGCGTGAAGAGACAGGAGCAGAGGGCAAGACATGGCTGTTCTACGGAGATCAGCATTTCGCCACGGACTTCTTGTACCAGACGGAATGGCAACGTTGGCTCAAAGATGGTGTGCTCACGAAGATGGATGTAGCCTTTTCACGTGATACGGAACAGAAAGTGTATGTACAACATCGCATGCTGGAACACAGCAAAGAACTGTACCAGTGGCTTCAGGAAGGTGCAAGCGTATATATCTGTGGTGACGAGAAAAAAATGGCACATGATGTGCATGCTGCGCTCACCACGATTCTTGAACAAGAAGGCGGTTTATCGCCTGAGCAGGCATCGGAATATCTGACACGGTTACAGCAGGAGAAACGTTATCAGCGGGACGTCTATTAATCACCGGCCCAGCCGGATTGCACCATCCCGCAGAGACGAGAGGAGAAAGCAGCATGGTTTATAATAACTTACTTAACCCACAGCGCACGAATAGCGATGTGGAAGATATAAAGATCAAAAGTGATTACTTGCGCGGAAGTCTGACCGAAACGTTGGCTGATCGTATCACGGGGGCTATTCCAGAGGACGACAACCGTCTGATGAAACACCACGGTAGTTATATGCAGGATGACCGTGACCTGCGTAACGATCGTCACAAATCCAAGCTGGAGCCTGCATACCAATTCATGTTACGTGTGCGTGCTTCCGGTGGGATTGTAACCCCGGAGCAGTGGTTGATGATGGATCGGGTAGCGCATAAATATGCGAATGAGACGATTCGTCTGACTACACGTCAGTCTTTCCAACTGCATGGCGTACTGAAGTGGGATCTTAAAAACACCATTCGCGAAGTGAACGATTCGTTGTTAAGCACACTGGCTGCATGTGGTGACGTAAACCGTAACGTGATGTGTAACCCGAATCCGAATCAATCTGATGTGCATGCTGAAGTGTATGAGTGGGCATGTCAGGTGAGCAATCATTTGGACCCTCGGACCCGGGCTTATCATGAGCTGTGGCTGGACGGAGAGAAAGTGGTTGATTCCCAGGACTCGGACGAAGAAGTTGAACCAATCTATGGCAAAGTGTATTTGCCACGGAAGTTCAAAATCGGTATTGCTGTACCACCATCCAATGATGTGGACGTCTATTCACAGGATCTTGGCTTTATTGCTATTGTGGAGAATGGCAAGTTGCAAGGCTTCAACGTTTCCGTTGGTGGTGGGATGGGGATGTCTCATGGTGACGCCAAAACCTATCCTCAGGTGTCCAAAGTCATTGGTTTCTGTACGCCGGAGCAAATGATTGATGTGGCAGAGAAAACAGTTATGATTCAGCGTGATTATGGAGATCGTGCAGTTCGTAAACATGCTCGTTTCAAATATACGCTGGATGATCGTGGTGTGGAGTGGTTTGTCGAAGAGCTGACCACCCGTCTGGGATGGAAACTGGATGCGGCACGTCCGTATCATTTTGAGACTAACGGAGATCGATATGGTTGGGTAAAAGGTAATAATGGAAGATGGCACTACACGCTGTTCATTCAGAATGGTCGTGTAAAAGATGTAGACGGTTATCCGCTCATGACGGGTCTACGTGAAATTGCCAAAGTGCATACGGGTGATTTCCGTCTGACTGCGAACCAGAATCTGATCATCGGTAATATTAGCAGCCAGAAGAAGAAAAAGATCGAAGCGCTGATTCAGCAGTATAATCTGACCGATGGTGCGCATTACTCAGCGTTGCGCAGAAGTTCAATGGCTTGTGTTGCGTTTCCGACCTGCGGCCTTGCGATGGCTGAGTCCGAACGTTACTTGCCGTCCCTGATCGACAAACTGGAGCCTGTACTGGACGAAGCCGGGCTGAGAGACAAAGAGATTGTCATTCGGATGACGGGTTGCCCGAACGGATGCGCAAGACCGATGCTGGCAGAGATTTCATTTATCGGTAAAGCACCTGGGAAATACAATATGTATCTCGGTGGCAGCTTCACCGGTCATCGCTTGAATAAGCTGTACAAAGAAAACATTGGCGAAACCGAGATTCTGGACACGTTAACTCCAATGGTGAACCAGTATGCCAAAGAACGCAATGAAGGGGAACATTTCGGAGACTTTGTCATTCGTGCAGGTTATGTTCCTGAAGTGTTGGATGGTCGACAATTTCACGCTTAATTGACCGGGTAAGATAACTGAAATTAGGACTGATTTAGGGCGGAAGCATTCCTTTATGGGATGCTTCTTGTCTGCTATATATGGAGTGAATAGAGGTAAGGTTAGTTGCTGCTGAGAGATTTATGAGAGGATAAACTGAGGCTAATCTTCAAATGGAGATGGATAATCACCGCAGTTATTCCCATTATTTCGTGTGTATTAACTTGTTGAAGTACGCTCAACAAGATATAATGGCATAGTAGAAAGCAGATTAAATGTTGAAAGTGAGCGGAAACGATATGGGTCGTAAGTGGAATAATATCAAGGAAAAGAAAGCTTCAAAAGATGCAAACACGAGCCGGGTCTACGCTAAATTCGGCGTTGAGATCTATGTAGCTGCCAAGAAGGGCGAACCGGACCCGGAAGCGAACCGTGCACTGAAAGTCGTGCTGGAACGTGCCAAAACGTATAATGTACCCAAAGCCATCATTGATCGTGCGATGGAAAAAGCAAAAGGCAGCGGGGATGAGAACTATGAAGAGTTGCGTTATGAAGGCTTCGGACCGAATGGTGCGATGGTCATCGTTGATGCACTCACTAACAATGTGAATCGTACAGCGCCTGAAGTGCGCTCTGCGTTTAACAAAAACGCTGGCAACATGGGTGTCAGTGGTTCTGTTGCTTACATGTTTGATCCAACAGCGGTTATTGGTATAGAAGGCAAAAACTCCGAGGAAGTACTGGAACTTCTGCTTGAAGCAGATGTGGATGTACGTGATATCGTGGACGAAGACGATGCTGTAATTGTATATGCAGAACCGGATCAATTCCACGCTGTACAAGAAGCATTCAAAGCTGCGGGTATTACTGAGTTCACAGTAGCCGAGCTGACCATGCTTGCGCAAAACCATATTGAACTTCCAGAGGATGCACAAGCTCAGTTCGAGAAACTGATCGATGCGCTTGAGGACCTTGAAGATGTTCAGCAAGTTTACCACAACGTAGAGTTTGTTTAAGATAACGAGACGATACGTGGTTTGATTGTATAAAAAGAGTGTCTGACCAATCTACGGGATTGGACGGACACTCTTTTTTGTTCGTTTACGAGTCAGACTGCAACGTTCCAGGGGACTGCTCTGATTTTTCCGATTTCCCCCCACCGAACTTGAACAATACAATTCCTCCCACTATGACAAGTACACCCAGCAGCTGATTCCACGAAAAAGGAATTTGCTCCAGACCGAGCCACCCCATGGAATCAAACAATAGAGCAAAGCTAAGTTGGGATGTTAGTACGATCGAGATGGCATATGTGGGACCAAGTAGCTTCATCCCTTGCACGAGACAGAAGACCACGCCAACGCCGATGGCTCCGCTGAGCCAGTACCAGGGCTGCATATGCTGAAAGCTGAATGTATTCTTGCCCTCTACCAGCAGAGAGATTAGGAAAGATGCAATAAATCCGGTGAAAAGCACCATCGTTGTTGTGGACCATGAACCGGTGCGTTCATTGACTTTGCTATTAAAAATCGTTTGCAGACTGACAAGTGCACCTGCCAGTAGTGCAAGCGAAATACCTGTGATTAACATGGTTGTCAAACTCCTTATTCATAAATGTTGTGACCTGCTATTTCCCTTAGACCCACTCGATCCTTGATCATAATCAATCCCTGATGTCGTTCAATTAACCCGTCTGCACAGAGCTTCTGGATGACCCGGTTCAGGTGTCGGTAACTGGTGCCGATCAGATTCGCGATGTCGGTCAGATTGAACGCGTCCAGCTCTTCATGAACGACGTTGCCCGCTTCTTCTGTTGAGATGGAGAGCAGGTAGCTGACTAGACGAACCTCAACGGGATACATCAGGTTGAAATTGGAAAAATTCGAGTCAATGTAGAATTTGTGAGAGATGATTTTAAGCAAAAATTTAAGTAAAGGTGCATAATCGCTGGCAAGCTCAGCAAGCCATTGATAATGAATGCGAAGCATCACCACAGGTGACACGGCCTGAACCGTATTAACAATATCGCTTTCACGGACATACTCTATGTCACCGACAACTTCAAGCGGTGTTTTGAAACAAAGCACCAGCGTTTTGTCCTGAGCGGAGGTGGTGAAAATCTTGATTTTACCCTCGACCAGTACGTACAAATATTCGGAAGTTTCCCCTTCACGACAGATCAGTTCACACTTCTCAAAGTGGCATAATGTCATATGTGTACGCAGGGGCTCGTGAAATACAGTTTCGAGTTGATATTGCTTCAGATACTGCATTAATTGTTGCTCGTTATGGATCTCTTGCACGCTGTTATTCACCCCCGACGATATGTTCAATCCTTCTCCAAAAACTATAGTTTCATAATAATCACACCAGTCACCATTAAGGCAATACCTAGAAATTGCGGCAGTTTCATCTTTTGTTTCACCACGCCGAACCATCCGTTACTATCCACCAGAAAAGTCAGGAACAGCTGAGCAATGAGCAGGGCCGAGATCGTGAACGTAACCCCAATTTGCTGAATGGCCGTCACTTCGCTGAAAATAATGACGGCGCCAAAAGCACCTCCAGCCAAGTACATAGGTTTTACTTGTTTGAGTCCTTGAAGATTGGTGTCTCTAACAAAGATTAGGATCAGCGCTGCTAAGATGAATCCTGTCAGTTGTGTAATCGTAGCGGCCTGCCATGTGCCCATGTCGGTGCTAATCCGAGTATTGGCAACCCCTTGGAGCGTGATACACGCGCCGCCCAGTAATGCAAAAATAATTCCTCTCATATGTACGCTCCTTATTCAATCACTTCGACTTCTATTATTAAATGATAAATTGACTCTGAACGCCAAGGACAAATGTCCTGAGCTTTGAAGTCACAGCATCTAGAGTACAATAAAGAACTCGGGAAATCCAGATGGGGGCATGAAAAGATGCGTGGCATATGTGCTCAGTACTTATTTTTCATCATAATCTAACGAACTAGTGACACCTTGTTGTACTGATTCGATTGAATTGAGAAATCTAACAAATCTCAGCGACGTTAAATGGGCTATGTTGGGTAGAAATGGGCGGTAAAACAGGGGGAATGGAGGCATAGGGTGTCTAAGATTCGTTACTTTTGAAAATCGGCAAATATTCGCTCAATAGAGGATGTCAGGTTCGTTAGCTATCCAAGAAATGAAACGAGAGTCTGCCCAGCGTCCCCGGAGCATAGAAAGTATCCAAAGCTCCAGGGAGGATAGGCAATGAAAATTAGAAGCAATCAGCTAGAAGATCCTGATCCTCTCCATACAAATCAAATGATCCTATTAGATCACAGTGTACACAGGCTTCTCGCCTATAAAACGAACAGACAATTCGGGAAAACGTTCTGCCAACCTGTCTGCTAATAGCTTCATTCCCGAAGCCTCGCTCTCTGAATGCCCCATCATGATCAGTGCCTTGGACTTGCCTTGTTGCACAGCATCACGGATATATTCCGGTGTCTCCCATTCGAATCCTTCTCCTGCAATGATGAGATCCAATTGCTCATTCTGAATCAAGGGAATTGTCACATGTCCATTACCACGAAAACCTACCAGTACCGCTGCGCGTCTACAGACTATTTCCGCATTACCTGCAACGCGTACATAATCGATGCCTAGGGAACTTTTCACATGGTGAGCAATAGCTTCAACGGTGCTTCCTTCCGGAAAAGAAAGGACGTCTGCTTCCGGTAGTCGTTGCTCTACATAAGAGGACCACCCCAATGCCCGAATCAGTCCTTCAGTAATGCCATCCGGTTGGAAGCGGTGGATGATATCATGACATCGATAGATGGAAATGCCTGCTTCGTCGATCAACTTTCTTTTGTCCGCATAAACCGAATCATTTGCAAGCCAATCCGTATGACTGTGATGGTTGTAGAAGGGGGATTCATGAGCGATAATTAGATTGGCCCCACGTTGTACGGCATGTTCAATGACATGTTGAGTGGGCATAAAAGTAACAAACACACCTGTGACCGTTTGGTCGGACGAGCCAGTAATCAGCCGATCTACCGTGTTCTCGGGTAACTCTACATGGTCTGTGAGATACTGTATAATGTCTTGAATGGTTATATTCATGAACATAAGTCCTCCAAAATAATAGATTTTATTGTTATTGTATCATTTTGAAGAATAAACAGTAGAATAGAAAGGTCTTGCTTGAAGTGACAAAAGGAGTTATACTGATCAAACATAACGGAATGAACATTCATTCCTATATAAAGGAGGGATAGCCACATGGCTAAAAGCAGCAAAAAAGATGATATTTTTGCAGCTGCTTTAACGCTTTTTGCCCAGCGGGGATTCGATGCAACAACCATGCCGATGATTGCTGATTCGGCTCAGGTGGGGGCAGGCACTATTTACCGTTATTTTACGAACAAGGAAGTATTGTTGAATGAACTTTTTCAGAAAAGTATCAGGGAGTTTCTTGATGCCTTAAAACAGGGGTTTCCGAATGAGCCGATACCTGTACGAGACCAGTTTCATCATATTTTTCGTGGATTGTTCAAGTTCGCAGAGTCCGACCCGGATCGCCTAAAGTTTATTAATTCTACGGGTAATGCATTGCATTTTCACGATGAAAGCAAGGAAAGTGTCAATGAATTTATGGGGTTTCTGAATGAATGCATACATAAGGGGCAGCAGCAAGGAGCCATTCTTATACTGCCTACAGAAGCTTTAATGAATATAGTTTACGGTGCTTTCATACATTTGTTTGAACACTTTAACAAAGGTCTCCTGGAAGCGACGCCGGAGCTAATGAACCAGCTTGAGGAGTGCCTGTGGAATGCCATTAGAGTCCATTGATTCTATTGGCCTTTTTTTAAAATATAAACGGAATGAATATTCATTCCTATACTAGACATAAGGTGTGTGAAGATAAATCATGAATAAACTTAGGAATCCCAGAGCGATTTCCCTGATTTTTTGGATACTCATTACTCTCGTTTCTGTAGTGGCGATGCCTGATTTTGGTCAACTGGTAAAAGAAAAAGGACAGATTTCAATTCCTGAAACGGCACAAAGCCAGGTTGCTGCGACTATGTTGAGAGATATGGATAAGGATAGCGGGAATACTTATTCCATCATTGCTGTATTTAATAGTGGAGAAGATACACAAGCATTAACGAACCAGCAAAAGACGGAGATCGAATCCGTTTTATCCAACCTGAAAAATCAGAAAAAGCAACTGAATATTGAGACGATCACAAGCCATCTGGATGGTGAAGAGCAAGCCGATCGGCTTATATCCGAGGACCAAACCACGATCCTGACTCAAATCACCGTCACTATAGATGAGAATATTCCTCTTTCGGAAGTGATTAGTCTGTTAAAAGAATCTACAACCATCCCTGATGTGGATACATATCTGACGGGAGCTGACCTGATCGATGATGATTTTGGTAAATCGATTGAAGACGGTGTGCAGAAAACAGAAATTATCGCGATCATTTTCATCCTCGTTATCCTGATTATTATTTTTAGATCGCCGATCATACCTGTTATTTCACTGCTCACGGTAGGTATATCTTACGTTGTTTCATTAGCTATTGTGGGATATCTTGTAGATTGGTTTAACTTTCCGTTCTCGAACTTTACTCAGATATTTATGGTCGTTATCCTCTTTGGTATTGGGACGGATTATAATATCCTGTTATATACCAGATTCAAGGAGGAACTAAGTAGACAAGATGGCGATGTGATTCTTGCGACCAAAACGACATTTAAAACAGCAGGCAGAACCGTATTGTATAGCGGCATCGCTGTATTCATCGGGTTTCTTGCACTCATGCTTGCCAAGTTTCAGTTATATCAGGCAACCTCAGCGGTGGCGATCGCAGTAGCGGTTCTCATTATCGTCCTCAATACGTTGAACCCGTTCTTCATGGTTGTCATGGGCAAAAAAATGTTCTGGCCATCGAAAAAATTCGAAGGCCATGCGGACAGCCGACTGTGGGGATTTTTATCCCGCCAATCGGTACGAAGACCTTTCCTGGCGATCATTCTGGTTGCGGTGATTAGTGTTCCTTTATTATTCAGTTACAGTAATCGACTAAGTTATAATGATCTGTTTGAAGTCAATAATGACTACAATTCCAAACAGGGGATTAATCTGATTATGGAGCATTATGCACCAGGATTCTCAGCGCCAACAACATTGGTTGTGCAATCCGAGCAGGCAATGGACAATCAGACATTGCTGAAGGCACTGGATGATCTGACGGATAAGATGTCCAAGGTGGAAGGTGTCTCTGAGATTTACAGTGTCACTCGACCAACTGGAGTCCAAATTAAAGAGTTGTATATTAACGATCAAGCAGAGGAGCTTAATCAGGGTATTGGTAAAGCAAACGATGGTGTAAGCGAAATTAACGAAGGTTTGTCCTCTGCAGCTGGACAGCTTCAATCTTCAAATGATTTAAGTAACGTACAGCTGTTGATTGATGGGACAAGCCGGTTGCAAGTTGGAGTAAATGCATTGGGAGACGCCATGAATCAGGTATCTGATGGTCTGAATAATGGGGAAGAAGGGGCAGAGACGTTGAAAAACGGACTTACTACCCTTAAAGAAAAGGTTGGAGTCCTGTCTAAAGGTGCCAATGATCTGCAAAAAGGGTATAGGCAACTTGAACAGGGATTTGGTTCCTTTAGTGGTACTTTCACAAGCATCAAGACAGCCATTAAGGGAGCGCTTGATGCCTATACTCAGATCGAAGGCAGCATGACCCGTCTAATTGCGACTCATCCTGAGTTACAACAAGAAGAAGATGCCGTACAAGTGATTAATATTTCTCAAGCGGCTCAAACTGAACTGAACGCGTTATACACACAGTTGGACCCGTTGATGCAGCAGTACAATGGGGCTATGGTTTCTTTCAAGGAAGCCAACGAGTCAATGGCTCAAATTAGTGGCGGTCTGACTCAGGTTGCTGTAGGTGTCGGTCAGCTTGAAGACGGTGCTGGCGAGCTATCCAAAGGTTTGGCGACTGGAGCCAATGGAACCCAGCAGATAGCGGGTAAAACATTGGAAGTGAAAGATGGGCTGGGTCAGATTAATGAAGGACAGAGTCAGTTGTTAAGCGGTCTGAACGATTTGCAGGACAAAATGGGTGAGTTGAAATCCGGATTGACCGAAAGTACAAAAGGACTCTCAGATGTGTCGAAGGGGCTTGGTGATGCCGAAGATTATTTGGCTCATCTTGGCCAGTCTGATGCTGCGAAAAGTTTCTACATTCCAGAAGAGGTATTAAAAGGAGAAGAGTTTCTAAGTTCGCTCGACATGTATATGTCTTCGGATCGGAAGACAGCGGAAATCTCCATTATTTTGACCGATAATCCATATTCGAAAGAAGCGATGGATGTTGTTCAAAATCTTAACAAGCAGTTGGAAACGGCTTTGGTTGGCACGGATTTGAGTGAGGCGAAAGTGGCACTGGGCGGCATACCGTCACAGAACCTGGATATGAAAGAATTATCCGGAGGTGATCTGAATCGGACGTCCATGATCATGCTGATTGGAATTGGATTGATACTTTTGTTCATTATTCGTTCGTTTTGGCAGACTGTAATCATTATAGGTGCGTTATTCCTGACGTATTATGTGGCCCTTGGTCTGAATGAATTGCTGATGGTTGGCCCGCTTGGCGTTGACTATCTGAGCTGGAACGTTCCTTTCTTCAGTCTGATCATGATTGTTACACTTGGTGTGGACTACAGTATATTCCTCATGATGAAATATCGCGAGATTGAAGGAGATCCAATTCATAAAATTACGGAGGCTTCCCGTAATATAGGAGGGGTCGTGATCTCGGCGGCAGTAATATTGGGAGGTACCTTCGCCGCACTAATTCCTTCCGGTGTTGTTACGCTGATTGAAGTAGCTATTTCTGTCATCATCGGATTGGTTTTGCTAAGTTTTGTTATGCTTCCAATCTTGCTTCCGGCTCTAATCAGTCTATTACACAAGTTAAAAAACTGGGGTTCGGGGTCCGATCCCATAAACAAATAAATCATCTTTATATTAAACGATTCCTGACAAACATGACGTCAGGGGTCGTTTTTTATTTTTATCCTATGAATTATAACTAAGTTATCATAACAATGCGGGAAATAATCTAACGTGAAACAATGACGGATTCATATAGTTTTCTCAAACAAGAATAAGTATACTTACATAGAGCCTTGTTTGTATTAAATGGAGCTGATTGCAGCGCAAGTAGTTCTATTTTAAGGCGCAATGAGAATTAATTGAGGATAAGCATTCATTTGCAACAATAAAACAGATTGTGAAAGGGGATAACTAGGGATGACAGCAACAACTATTATGGAACGTCTGAAGAGCGAGACAGCTCATTATCACAGACAAGTAGAACAGAACCCTTATGCAAAAGCCATTATGAATCAAACTGTGACTATAGAAGAATATAGAACATATTTAGAGAAATTTTATGGATTCCTGAAACCGCTGGAGGATCAGGCTGTACAACAGCCTTTCTGGGAAAGTACGGGACTGGATATTGAGATTAGAGGCAAGGCTGGACTGTTGGAAAAAGATTTACGAAATCTGGGTGCCAGTGAAGAAGAGATCACTCAACTTCCGCTCTGTGAAGAACTGCCGGATATTTCAACACCTGCCCGTTTGTTCGGATATCTGTATGTAATTGAGGGGTCCACGAACGGTGGACAGATCATAACCAAGCGCTTGTCGCAGTTCCTGACCATTGAAGCTGATCGTGGATTGGAATATTTCAATGCTTACGGCTCAGAGACAAGAACAAGATGGAGCGAGTTTACGGGTTTGCTGCAGCGGTCCATCAGTAATCCAGAAGATCATGACAACATGGTACACAGCGCATCAGAGACATTCCGACTATTAGATCAATGGATTAATACGTAGGGCGGACTTTTTTCATATATTAAAAGGAACCTATATAAGTTGAAACAATACATTTACACATAACGGAGAGGACAGAGAAAAGTTAAATAGACATGATGAAAAGAGGGCAGAAATGCCTTCTTTTTTGTGTCCAGGAATGTCTAAATTTCGTCACCGCAGACACAGGACAAGTGATATAATGATCCCTATGGATACACTTGTTCGTATTCTGTCTTGGAGGAGGGTGAGATAACGTTCTATGAAAGACAACTCAAGACAATTGGAATTTATGGAGATAGATCTGAGTGAAGAACCTGAAACAGCAGCGGTTCCGGTTCCTGATCGTTCAACCATTGTGCAGTCTGCACATGATACGATTCAGCATCGTGGAGGCATATTGTCCTCAGAGAAACGTTTTGTAGAGGAAGCAAAGCAGTGGGCAGAGATGGAGGGGGATGTATCCCCGTGGGTTCCCTTTATGAGTTACTGGCCAACGTATGGCGTGATGAGTGAAGCCCAGCGCAAGTGGTATATGTTTTGGAGGAAGGAAGTACGTCAGGGGGGATACCCGGATACCGATCTGTCCTATCTATTTGTTCATATCTACGAGTTAATTAACGGCATTGGCTGGCAGAATCCTCAGGATGGTTATGATCAATTAAAGCAGCTATGGGTGAACTACCGTGAACGGTTGCCCCAATTAAATATATATATGCAAGAGTGGATGGTCGATTATGTGCTGGTCCATCAGATGGAAATGTCCTTATCCGAGGTCATGGGCCTTTCGGGCGGATACCTGCCAGCAGAGATGCTGGATAGGGAGCTGCAACGTATTTTACAGGATAATGTATCGGATATCTCGCTGAATATGCTGCAAAGATACTATGATTACGATATTACGCTCAGTAAATTCTACAGAGATGGCGGCAAAGAAGTGATGGAGCAGTACATCCCGCGGGTCATGGCCTTGGTTGATTCGTACCTGGAACGTACGCGACAAGTTGGACTGTTGCCTGAGTGTGATCCTAACGATGAAAGCATGATGGAGCGCATTCTGTTTCGCAAAGCAGTCTATGATGATTCGATCTATGGAAGATCGGTATCGTTCAGATATACGCCCATAGGTGAACAGGCTGAATTTGTGCAGATGGTTACGCGAATCTATCGATGTACTGAAAATAAACTTCGTGAACTGCTTGGATTCAGAGGCCGATTGCGAGGACAGACTCTTGAACCCGAACTTGCAAATCTGATTGAACGTTACCTGGACAAGGCTTATGCGATCGAGCAGGCTGAGACTGTGGAGCAACCAATGATTCGTATTGATACAGAGAAATTGGCGTCGTTACAGCAGGAAAGTGAGTACGTGCGATTGGCGCTTACAATTGAGGATGATCACCCTTCTGAAGTGAAGGAAGAAGAGGATAACAACGCAAATGTTACAAGTAATCCATTCGATGTACTGGAAGCAAGGAATGAGATCACTCCAACTGAAGGTTCCATGGAGTCGGAGCCATCTGCAGTAGAGATTGCAACAGGAGCGGAAGTAGAATCGATTAGGTTGCAGTGGGACGAGTCTGCTGAGGCTGATCTGGATGAAGAATGGCTGCTCTTTGCCAATGAACTCTCCCCTCAGCAGGTGCAAACGATTCATGTCCTACTTGGCGCAAGTCCAGATACGGATCTGATGCGTCTGGCTGAGCAATATGGAACGATGCCTACGCTTCTGCTGGATGAAATTAATGATGTGGCTATGGAAACGATCGGTGATCTTCTGATTGATGGTGATCGGATTGTTCCTGATTATATAGATGTGTTCGAACATGTGAAGAGGTGATACGCAGTGACAGAACTTAAAATACCAAAGCGGCTGACCACCGCACTTGTAAATTCATTGACGGCGGGTGTTGTCCCACGAATTGGGCTGGAGCAGATTGCTGTTGGTCGGAAACCGGAAGTGGAAGCCATTTTGCGGGATATGGACAATATCGCTGAGGGCGGCGCAGCGTTTAAACTCATTACGGGTCGTTACGGCAGCGGTAAAAGCTTTCTTTTGCAGATGATTCGTAATTATGCGATGGATCGGGATTTTGTTGTGGCAGATGCCGATCTGTCACCAGAGCGACGATTGGTGGGAACCAAAGGCCAGGGACTTGCGACATATCGCGAACTGATGACTCGTCTGTCTACACGCACACGCCCGGATGGAGGAGCGTTGGAGCCGATTTTGCAAAAATGGATCGCAGGGCTACAACAATCCACGATGCAGAGTCAGAACCTGCGCCCGGATGATCCCGCTCTGCCGCTTGAGGTAGAGAAACAGATCTACGCGGTGACGGGGGAGATGCAGAATCTGGTTCACGGCTTTGATTTTGCCAAGGTACTGGCTTCGTATTGGAACGGGTACAAGCTGGCTGATGATGATCGCAAACAGGCGGCACTTCGCTGGCTTCGAGGAGAATTTGCAACCAAAACGGAAGCGAAAAAAGAACTGGCTGTTGGCGTTATCATTGACGATGACAACTGGTATGACTACTTCAAATTGTGGTCTGAATTCACAGCGCGCATTGGTTACAAAGGATTGTTGTTGTTCATTGATGAAGCGGTGAATCTGTACAAAATTACAAACAGTGTCTCCCGCCAAAGCAACTATGAGAAATTGCTGACCATGTTCAATGATACGATGCAGGGCAAAGCGGAGCACCTGGGCATATTTGTAGGCGGTACGCCGCAATTTGTGGAGGATGAACGGCGTGGATTATACAGCTATGAAGCGCTTCGCTCCAGGCTTATTGATGGTCGTTATGCAGCCAAAGCGTATGCGAATTACACAGGTCCGATCCTGAAGCTGGCGATGTTATCGCATGAAGAGATTCTGATTCTGCTCCAGAAGCTGCGACAGATTCATGCCTTGCATTTTGGATACAGCGCAAGTCTGACGGATGAACAATTGGTTGATTTTATGCAAACGGCGGTGAACCGGCTGGGTGCGGATGAATTGCTGACCACGCGTGAAGTGGTACGCGACTTTATGGATGTTCTGCATACGTTACACCAGAATCCTGAAGTGACTTATACTCAATTACTTGGCGAGCGGGTTGCCAAACCTCAGGAAACGGGTAAAGGGACAGATGCTTCCGCGAATACAGATGATCTGGACGACTTTCTGGCGGAGTTTGAATTATGAGTGATAATCCGTTCTATCGGCTGGCTCCGTTTGTTCAGGAATTTATATATAAAAAAAGATGGGAGTCGCTTCGTCCTGCTCAGATTGAGGCCTGCAATATCTGTTTTCATACCCCGCATCATATGCTGATTGCGGCGGGAACGGCCTCCGGCAAAACGGAGGCGGCTTTTTTTCCTGCATTGACCGAGCTGTATGAACGGCCTTCCAAGTCGGTTGGTATTTTGTACATTGGACCTCTGAAAGCCCTGATTAATGATCAATTCGAACGTCTTAAGGATCTGTTATCCGAAGGAAATATTCCGGTTTGGCATTGGCACGGGGACGTACCTCAGGCGGAGAAAACAAAACTGATGAAAAATCCGTCTGGTGTGCTCCAGATAACGCCAGAATCGCTGGAAGGTTTGCTCATGAATCGACCGAATGCAATCCCGGCGCTGTTTCATGACTTGCGATATGTCATCATCGATGAGGTGCATGCTTTCATGGGAGCGGATCGGGGCATTCAAGTACTCAGCGAACTTGCCAGAATCGAGCGTATGGCTGGCTGTGCACCGCGAAGAGTGGGCTTGTCCGCTACACTTAGTGACTATGATACGGCTACATCTTGGCTTGCTGCGGGAACGCAGCAGGGAGTGGATGTGGTCTCTTCCCCGGGCGGTCGCAAGCTGCGACTGCGGGTGGAACATTTCTCTTTTCCAGATGCACAGGACGAGGAGCAGGCGGAGCAGCTTCATAACGCACGCAAAGCGTACTACGACTTCATCTATGAGAGCACACATCGTAAAAAAGCGCTGATCTTTACCAACAGCCGAACGGATGCAGAAGTCACCATTCTTGAGATGCGGCGAGTCGCGGCTCGCAGGCAAGAGCGTGATGTGTTCCATGTACATCATGGAAGTATCTCGGCTATGCTGAGGGAAGAGACGGAAGCTGCCCTACGCACTGGATCGGGGCCTGCGGTTGCTGCGGCAACGGTCACGCTTGAACTGGGCATCGATCTGGGCGAACTGGAACGTGTGGTTCAGCTCGGTGCACCGTATAGTGCGTCTAGCTTTGTACAGCGTCTGGGACGTTCAGGGAGACGAGAGGACATGGCATCGGAGATGCTTTTTGTATGTCCGGAGGAAGAGGATGAGGAAGCGCAATTGCCAGCACGTATGCCGTGGACGTTGATGCGTGCGATTGCTGTTATCGAACTGTATGTAAAAACCAAATGGGTCGAGCCGCTTGAAGCCCGCAAAATGCCCATAGGTGTGCTCTATCATCAGACGATGAGCATGTTGAAAAGTATGGGGGAGGCGGAGCCGAGAGATCTTGCGGAAGCCATCCTTTCGCTGGCTCCATTTGCGTTGATTAGACCTGATCAATATCAGGTATTCCTGAATTACCTCATTGAGACGGATCATCTGCAATGGACAGAGGATCGAACATTGATCATCGGTCTGACAGGTGAGAAAATTGTGAATAATTATCGCTTCTACGCCGTGTTTAAAGACGATGAGGAACATAAAGTACTAAACGGCTCGGAAGAGATTGGTTCGATTACAACCGTGCCCCCACCTGGCTATTGCTTCTCGCTCGCAGGCAAACTGTGGAAAGTGGAAGAGGTCGATCACAAGCACAAGGCTGTGTATGTGAAGTCTGCAAAAGGTAAGGTAGATACGTTATGGCTTGGAGCGGGAGGAGATATTCATACGTCGGTAGTACAGAAAATGCGTGAAGTGTTGTCAGACTCAGTGATCTATCCCTATCTGTCACCACAAGCCGTCAATCGACTTGAACGGGCGCGCCGCCTAGCTCGTGAAAGCGGACTGTTAAAGCAGGTCGTGATTCCGGCAGGGGGGGATTCGATGTATGTTCTTCCTTGGGTTGGAAGTAAATCATTCCGTACATTGGAGCGCCTGATGAAGCATAATCTGTCCAAGAAACTTGCCTTGCGTTCGGTTGTGCCCATGGAGCCATATTATTTTGTAGTATCCGGCAAGGTCGACGAACGAACATTGTTAGCCGAGATCATGAGTGAGTGTCGAACGGCTGAAGACGCATCTGCGTTACTGGCTGAAGATGAAGCGCCTTATCTGGGCAAGTATGATGAATTTGTCGCGCCGCCTTTGATCCGTGAGGCTTTTGCTGTGGATGGGTTAGATTTAGATGGATTGAAGGCAGGTTTACAACAAACATTGGAGTGGGACTCCTCAAGCTCCAATCGGACATGACGTTTTTACGTAATCAGAATACTCGAAGTATAGTACAGCGATCGAAGCGACTCGGTGTAATAATTTAGTTCAACTTTTTATACGGAATAGGGTTGACACCATCTCACCTCCCATGTAATATATGAAAAGTCGTCACACACGAATTACATCAAATTGCATATATCATTTCGTATAACCTCGCAGGCCGAAAGTGTACACAGGGCGAGGGTCTCTACGGGAAGCCTATACTTCCTAACTACGATGCCAAGGAATCAATGTATTCCTTGCTCGTAGTTAGGATTTTTTGCATTTAGATGGTGTCTGTGACCTTGGCATGAACCAACATGCAGGCGTATTTTTCTTATCATCAGGAGGTTTATTCACAATGAAATATTATCTGTCCGTTCTCGCGGGAGCGATGAGCTATGGCATATTATCCACTATTGTGGTTCTGGCGTACGGCGAAGGGTATAAACTTGGAGAGGTTGTGGGAGCACAGCTGATCACGGGTTTTCTTCTATCCTGGATGCTCGCGCTATACACAAAATTTAGAACAAAACGTAAGTCACAGGCAAATGGCAAAGCATCAGGAGCCGTGGCACAGGTATTCAAGCGGTTGACGTGGAAACAACGTCTGATATTGATGGCTGCTGGAACACCAACGGTAATAACAGGTCTCGTGTATTATCAGTCTTTGCGTTACATTCCGGCTTCACTTGCCATTATCCTGTTGTTCCAGTTCACTTGGATTAGTGTATTGATTCAGGCGATAAGCAAACGTCAACGTCCAGACAAAGTCACATTCCTGACGTTGATCATTCTGTTTGGCGGAACTTTGCTGGCAGCCGGTTTCCTGGAACAGGGACTGGGTGAGTTCAACGGTCTGGGTATTGCACTTGGATTAATGGCAGCCGTAAGTTATTCCCTGTTTGTATTGTTCAGCGGCAAAGCGGTTCCTTCAGCACATCCAGCCTTCCGCAGTGCGTGGATGGTTACAGGTGGATTGATCCTGCTGTGCATTTTGTTCCCACCGACATTCCTCTTTAACGGATTGATCTGGAGCCAGTTGCTTGTATTTGGATTGCTGCTTGGATTCTTCGGGGCATTCATTCCACCAGTACTGTTCGCCATCGGCGTTCCTCATATTGGTGGTGACATGGCCGGAATCCTGGGTGCAGTGGAGCTTCCAATTGCAGTTTTGTTATCCTCAATCGTGCTCCATGAGCATGTCAGCGGATTGCAATGGTTCGGAGTTATTATTGTGCTCATTGGTGTAGCCCTGCCAGAGTTGTATAAATTACGCATGAGACGAAGTCGGAATACACCGATCTATTCCTGAGTTATACCAAAAGGGATATTGCGAAGCATGAACGGGAATACCCGTAGATAAGCCTGAGAAATCAGGCTTTTTCTATTGAAATATTTTTGCTCAATCGCAATAGCCCAGAGGGGTCATTTTCATTGTCATGCGAATCAGGTATGCTTAATGAATACATCCGTCTGTTGATTGAATATTGATGGGACATCGAATGAGGAGTGTTTATATGAAAAGCTGGTTTGGAAAAACATGGCCTTGGTTAACGCTGGGTCTGACCGTTGTTGTACTGCTTGGATCATTTTTGGTTTATTTTATGGGCAAAGACGTATCCCCCGGATCGGGAAGTGCGGTAACAGCACAAGCTGAGACTCCGGAGGATTTGAAGGGATATGAAGTCATTGATGTGGACGTGAGCAACGATGGTTTTGGACCAGACGTTATCGAGGTTAAAGCTGGCGTACCGACCAAAATCAACTTTATTCTGACCCGGTCGGTGACACATGTGAAATCAGTGGGATCACAAAAGCTTGGCATGGATCTATACATGCAAAAGGGACCTAATTATTATACGGTCGACAAAGATCTGCCCAAGGGAGAATATGAGATCCATTGCGGCATGTACATGATATATGCAACGATTAAGGTCGTATAAGCAGAAGGAGCAAGGTTTCGGGTCACCGAGCTTTGCTCCTTTTTTTGGTGCGTGATATCATGAGAAAGTGGGTAAAATCGATCAGGAGGTGGCGAAATGAAAGCGCTATTTATTGGAGGGACAGGCACCATCAGTACGGCCATTACGGAGATGCTTGCACAGCAAGGCTGTGAACTGTATTTAATTAATCGTGGCAATCATAACGATGACTTACCTAGTGAGGTCAACGTACTTCAAGCCGATATTAATGACGAGGAACGTGTAGCGGAACTGATTGCTGATCTGGAATTTGATGTTGTGGCAGACTTTATCGCTTTTGTACCGTCTCAATTGGAGCGAGATTACCGTTTGTTCAAGGATAAAACCAAGCAGTTTATATTTATAAGTTCAGCATCAGCGTATCAGACTCCTCTGGCCGATTACCGGATCACGGAAGGTACGCCCTTATCGAATCCATACTGGGAGTATTCTCGCAACAAGATTGCCTGTGAAGACTATCTGATGAAACAATACCGCGAGCATGGGTTTCCTGTTACCATCGTGCGTCCGAGCCATACGTATGGCGACAAATCGGTACCTCTCGGTGTTCATGGTGCTCAAGGCAGCTGGCAGGTTCTCAAGCGTATCCGTGAAGGAAAACCCGTTATCATCCACGGAGATGGCACCTCACTGTGGACCATTACGCACAATACTGATTTTGCCAAAGGGTTTATCGGGCTTATGGGAAATATCCATGCCATTGGTGAATCGGTACATATCACCTCGGATGAATCCGTCACCTGGAATCAGATTCATGAGATTATAGCTGGTGTGTTGGGCGTTAAGCTTCATGCGGTGCATGTACCCTCTGAGTTCTTGGCCGCATGCAGTGATCAGGATCTTCGCGGCGGATTGCTGGGTGACAAAGCCAATACCGTTGTCTTTGATAACAGCAAGCTGAAGCGGCTTGTTCCGGAATTTGTAGCAACGACAAGAGCTGATCAGGGCATTCAACGTACGATTGAGCACATTCTGGCGCATCCTGAATTACAGACCGAAGATCCGGAATTTGATGTATGGTGTGACAAGGTCGTTGGCGCACTAGACGAAGCGTTATTAAAGATCAGAGATGAGAAATGAGAAGTAAGGCGTTCATGATCAAGTGTTTACATTCATGCGCTTAATCGTTATAATCAAGAAAAAATGACACTTGTTAGGGGAGGCACCCCAACTTAGGACATCGTTCCTTTGTTGGGGTGCCTCCTTTTTTTTGTGTGCCAAAAAGGAGAGTAGACGTTGAAGAAATCAGGAAAACGTGTGAAGAAACAAGCGGAACAATTAACCAAAGTGGTACTGGCATTTGCGTTATTATCACCTCAAGCCCTGTTGCTTGAATGGGGCGCAACGACGGTAATGGCTGAAACGGTTGAAACCATCGGGATTGTATCCGATACGTCCAGCATGAAGGCTGTACAGTCCTCCAAGGTGAAAGTGGAGATGAACAGTGATGGTAAATACAGAATTGTATTACTACCAAACACAAATGTATTTTACGGTGGTGATACAGGGAATGTATCCACCATTATCGACCATAATGGATCACCCGTGAACTTCAAAACATTGCCGCTTAATTATTACCGAATTAACAATAATGTGATTGAAATGTCCCGGCAAAAGGACAATGTCGAATATATTTTGCGTGTATCTATCGTTAATGCTACCTCACAAGGTGGATACATGAAGGTTGAACTGGAAGCCATCAACCGCAGTGGATCGGCACTGAATTTGGGTGGAACATTTTATTGGGATACGATGGTGAATGGCAATGATGCATCTCCGTTTGAAGTCATCGAGAATGGATGGCGCAATTACAGCGGCGGCGTTCAGGTCACGGCTTTTTATGCGAATACGTACAATGTTGTGAATGCAGATCGCATATACATGGGACAGTACAGCGGTCCGGACAATGCGCAGCTAACAGGGGGTTCTTCACCTTCGTCATTCACTCCAGGCCAGACCGTTACGGCGAGTGATACAGCTGCGCAATTCTGGTGGAATGCCAAAGCAACAGCGAATCAGGCTTCACGCAAATTTTCAACGATCGTGGGAATCGGCCCTCAGAACGTTCCGCCTTCATTTACACTAACGGCTCCTTCTTCGGGGCAAACGTATTACAAAGGCGAGCAACTTCAGATCTCTGGTACAACACGAGATACGGATGTAGGCGACCTATTGACCGTGAAATGGTCCATTGATGGTGGGTCTGAGAACATTTTGACCCAGATGACCGCGACGGGTTCAAATCAGTCTTTCAACACTAACTACACATTGCCTGACACCCTGCCAGATGGTACGCACACATTGCAAGTATGGGTCATGGATGACAAAGGTGGGGTGTCCTCAGCAGGAACCGTTAACTTTACGGTTAGAAGTTTTGTTGTGCCTGGAACGCCGACGTATACACTGGTTAACCCTAATAACTTGACGGTCAACTGGGATAAGAAGGCCAATGACGCCTCTGTTACATATGAGCTGAAGAATATGACCACGAATCAGATCGTGGATACAGGTGCGTCAAACAGTCGGCAGGTGACAGGGCTCACTCCGAATACCAGTTATTCTTTTGCTGTACGTGCCAAAAATTCAAGTGGTTCCTTCACGGGGTACTCCAGTCCATCCACCAAATATACATTGGCGAATCCACCCGCTGCTGCGGCTGTGACACAATCAGGCAACTCTGTTACAGCGAGTTGGAATAATAATAGCAATCCTGCGGGCACTCATTACAAAACGGAAATACGCAGTCCAGGTGGGCAAGTCCTCGCAACGGGAACAACAACTTCCACACGTACAGAATTTGCCCTGACCGGACTCGCGGATAGAAAATATGAAGTTTTTGTGGCGGCACTGAATGGTGAAGGGATACAGACCCCATTTATATCCGCTGGAGAGATGATTAAAGATACAACGGGTCCAACTGATCCTTCCGTTACAGTCACTCCATCCTCATGGACCAAGGAAGATGTTCTCATCACGGTTGAAGAAGGAAAGGATGCCTTGAGCGGAACTCAGAAGACTGAAGTAAAAGTTGGTCCGGCAGGAGAATGGCGTGAATACAGCGCTCCGTTTACCGTAAACAGTGAAGGAAACACAACTGTTATGGCACGCAGTATTGATGCGTTTGGTAATACAGGACAGGAAACGGCTGTGACAGCCAGAGTAGATCGGACGGCACCAACGCCACCTGTCATCTCGCTGAATCCGCCCGATTGGACAAAAGCGGCGGTAACCGTGACATTAACGGAGGGTACGGACGAAGCAAGTGGCATTGGTCTGACACAATATAAGCTGGGAAGTGAGGGAGAATGGATCGACTATAAGGCTCCTCTTACACTAAGTGAAGAAGGGATAACTGAGATTTACGCACGAAGTGTTGATCGGGCCGCCAATGTCAGTGCTTCCACTTCGGCAACAGCCAGAATCGACAAGACTGGGCCTGAGCAACCAACGATTACGTTAAATGAAGAGAATTGGACGAATCAGGATGTAACTTTTGCAATAAACAGTGGTGATGATGCGGGCAGTGGGCTTGCCAAGAGCCAATATCGACTTAACAAAGAAGGTCCCTGGATCGATTACACGGGCGAAGTGACGGTTACCGATGAGGGAGAAACGATCGTATATGCACGTTCACTTGACCGTGTAGGGAATATAAGCACGTCCGCTCAGGCTACAGTTCGAATCGACACGACAGCTCCAACCGAGCCGGTTATTCGTTTAAGTTCTTCTGGATGGAGTAAAGAGCATGTGCAATTCACCATTGCTGGAAGTGTGGATGAACAAGCAATTTCCTATGAATACAGCATGAACGATGCTCCTTATATTGCAGGCAATACGGGTACAGTAAGCACAAACGGCGGTACCACCATTCGAGCTAGAGCAAGGGATACCGTTGGCAATGTGAGCAAGGAAATCAGTCGAATCGCCTATGTGGATCAGATCGCGCCCACGATTACATTTGCCCCGAATGGACATGGATGGACGGACATGGATATATCCACTACCATTCAGTATGCCGACGCCCACTCAGGCATTCAAGAACTGGAACAATTCTATCAAGTTACGAACAGTGCAGAATCACCGGAGCATTGGCTTGAAGCCCGCTCTGACCAGCATAAAATATCCATCGAATCGGAAGGTATATGGTACATCCATGCGAAAACCATGGACAGAGCAGGGAATACATATGAGACAACATCATCACCTTACCATATTCAACGCAAGCCCGAGCAACCGAGTCATGTGAGAATGACACAGATCACTGAGACATCAGCTGAACTTACAGTGGATTTGCCAACAGGGGAAAGGTATACCAATGGATATCAGTATGAGATAACGAATAAAACGACAGGACAGCCATGGACACTGGATTATCCTAACCACAGTATAATCGATAACTCCCTAAGCGGTGGTCAGGTCTATGAATATGAAGTTAGAGTGAGAAACCATACCGGAGTAAGTGATGCAGTAAGTGTTCAAGTATTAACTACCCCGGCAGCTCCCGGAACGTTGCACGTTAGAAAAGTAGATTCACAGCCCAATTTGGCCGAAATTCATTTTGATTCAGTACGAGGAGCAGATGCTTACCGCATCATCGCGACTACTTCGGACAGTGCCACCGTATTTGATCAGACGGTATCTGATCCTGGCAGCCTTCCCTATGTTAGCAACCTCGTTCCAGGTACCATTCATAACATTTCGGTAACGGCAATGAATGAAAGTGGAGCAGGTGGTAACAGTAGAACCGGATTCCTCACACTGCCGGCAATGCCCGGAGAATTTATGGCCGTTCAAATTCAGGAGCATGATATTTCATTAGAATGGCAGACAGTGACTTCTGCAACGTATTATGGTCTTTCACGTGATGGAGCAGCCATATATGAAGGAGAGCAGACGGAGTATCTGGACTCGGGTCTGGATAGCGGAACGGAGTACAGCTATACGTTAATAGCCGAAAATGAGACAGGAACAGGACCGATGGCAGGTTTGCCTTTGCTCAAGACTTTACCTGGGCAAGTGTCCGGCTTACAGGTATCCGATGCTTCCACAGCGAGCCTTCGTCTGAATTGGGAAGCAGTACGAGGAGCCGACCGTTATGAGTTATGGTTGAATGGAGAGAAGTCGGGAACGGTTCCTGCTGGAACCCAAGAATGGGTCTATGCGGGACTGAGTTCAGGAACATCTTATCAACTGGATGTACAAGCAGTGAACGGAAGTGGACAGGGGATGCGCAGTTCGGTATCAGGAACAACGCTACCAGAGAGCCCGTCGGGACTTCACGTTGTTCAAGTAACTGAACAGGGAGCAATCTTGAGCTGGGAACCTGTAGCTGGGGCAACGAAATATCGGGTGGTCATCGATGGACAGAGCCATGAGATATCAGATACACAACTCGCAGTTCACCACCTGTCAAGCAGTCATGAGTATACCTATGAAGTACAGGCGGGCAATGCTGCCGGGTACGGTGTATCTACCAGTAGTACAATTCTTACGCTACCTAGCAGGCCGGAAGGACTTAATGTCACATCGACTGGTGAGACAAGTATGGGACTTGCATGGCAAGCTGTAGATACGGCGAATCTCTATATTGTGAAAATCAATGGAACAGAAATGGGCAGAACATCAGAACTGGCCTACATGCTTGAGGGATTGTTGCCAGGTACAGAGTACGCTTTGGAAGTTCAGGCTGTGAATGCTTCTGGATCAGGTGAAACAGCTCAGCTCATCCGATTGTCCAAACCTGTGTCGCCTGCCGAAGTACTTGTTGATTCAGGAGTACATCATGCAAAAGTTTCCTGGTCTGTCGTGAAAGGTGCCGCTGAATACGTGATTGAGCAGAATGGTAAGGAGATCTATAGAGGAATGGAGAATGAAGCAACGATTACAGGACTCAAGGATGGAACGTGGCATCGCTATCAACTATGGGCGGTCAACAGACAGGGAACTCGTTCTGAAGCGACGGATGTATCTCTGCTGACTTTGCCTGAGAAACCCGTTAAGGTTGCGTTATATGATGTGGCAAAAAACAGCCTGGGTCTGGATTTCAGTAACACTGGTGTCCAAGGGGCAGATCATTATGTCATTGAAAGGGATGGAAGAGAGATCACTCAGATGGATTTAAGTGAAACCCATTTCGTAGACAAGGATCTGTTGCCAGGAACGAAATACACTTATGTGATTCGGGCAGTCAATACGAGTGGAACGAGTGCGCCGCTTACTTTCAGTGTAATGACTCAAACGTTGCCATTGGTTGCAGAAAGTATAACAGTGAAAGCCGGAACACATGTGGTGGATCTGGCTTGGGATGTTGTTCAGGGAGCAGTAGCATATGAGATTCGTAATCGGGTAACGGGAGATGTGCAGAGCGTGTCTGAACCGTCTGTACATCTCAATAGTATCCTGGATGGCACGGCGTATGAATTCGAACTTGTTGCGATTAATGAAGACGGGCATCGGTCAGAGTCTATTCAGATTCAAGTTTTAACGAAACCCATATCACCTCAGACGGCAGGCATAACACACATCACAGATAAGACTGCGGTATTGGACCTGACTGGAAGCTCAACACGGGGAGCAGAGCAATTCATCATTATGCGGGATGGTGTTGAAGTCGCTAAGGTTCCAGCGGATCAAGCTTCATTTGAAGATCTTGGACTGACACCAGGAGAGCATTACACGTATACCATCAAAACATCCAATGCAACGGGAGAGAGTGATTCCGGTTTCGAAGTTCACTTGCGAACGTTGCCTGCGATCATTCATGAACCTTTACATGCAAGCAAGATTGGGGAAAAAGAGGGATTGATCTCTTGGCCAAAGGTACAAGGTGCGGAGGGATATACCGTACGTATCGGAGATCAGATGTTCACCACGATTGAAGAAGGGGATATCACAGAGGTGAGATTAACTCATCTGGAGAGTGCAACCCGATATGATCAGGTACAGATTATTCCTTATAATACGGCTGGTTCAGGAAGCCCAATGACCGTGATTCCTTTTTACACCTTACCTCATGTTGATTCACTGGAAATGAAGATATATCCGGAGACAGATCACGCCAAACTGGAATGGGACTTCCCTTATGGGAACGAAACTTTCGTTATATTACTGGATGGTACAGAAGTATACCGAGGCAAACAAAAAGAGTTTATTGTTGATCAACTGGATGCAGGCAAACAGTACTCGATTGAAATCTATACAGAGAATGATCAGGGAGATGCATCGGAGAAGCTGGCGTATTCCGTTCTGACCAAACCAGTAGCTCCTGTCAAAGTAGAGTTTAATTCAGCGAAGGATCACATTCGTCTTCTATTGGAACAGAGCCGGGTCGAAGGTGCCGAGCAGTTTATCATTGAGCGTAACGGTGTAGAGATTGCTCGTGTTCTTGCAGACGAACTGTTCTATGACGACAAGGAACTCGAACCGGGCGTGAACTATATCTATACAGTGAAGGCCATGAATGCCTCCGGCAGTAGTGATGGTGGTTATTACCTTCATGCAATGACTTTGCCTGGTAGTGCTGCTTCATCTCCTGTAGTAGAGGGGCGTTCCATGTATGGTGCAGACATTGTATGGGAACTGATTCCTGGTGCTGGGGGTTATCGGGTTTATCGAAATGAAGAGCTTGTAGGAACGACCATGGAGACATCCATACATGTGTCTGAATTAAACAGTGCCGAGCGTTATACTGACTTTGCAATCGTTCCATTTAATGAGGCAGGTGAGGGTGAGGCGCTCCAGGTTCCGGAATTCGAGACGTTGCCTTCCGAGGATCTGACAGTTGCAGCCGTAGCGCAAGGCACAAGTGCGATTAAGCTAACTTGGGAACTGGATTCAATAAATGAGGTGATTGTGATCACCCATAAAGATCGTGAGATCTACCGTGGCACGCAGCGCAGTCATGTATGGACAGGACTGAATGCCGAGCAGCATTATGAGGTGGAAGTATGGACGGAGAATTCAGCAGGTGAAAAAAGTGAAAGAGAACGGGCAGCAGCCATGACTTTTCCGTATCCACCATCCTCCTGGAGCGGTGGCGGTGCAACCCCGAGTCCAAACGGTACATCGGAACAAGCCGATGAGGTGAGTTCACAACCAGAACCGTCTGAGCAGCCTGATGTACCTGTGAAAAAAATCATCAAATTTATTGATATCAGCCAAACATTCAATAAAGATCAGATCACCTGGCTGGCGGAACAAAATATCATTCAAGGTGTAAGTGAAACTCGCTTCGAGCCACGCCGTCCGATCACCCGTGCGGAGTTCACTGCATTAATCGTGCGTCTGATGGGTGTGGACACAACGGTTAATGAACAACATGGATTTCAGGATGTGAACGATGAGGATTGGTTTGCTCCTGAGATTAAGGCAGCCGTTCATCATGAGATGGTTCAAGGCATGGGGAACGGCAAATTCGCTCCACATGCGCTGGTGACACGGGAACAGGCATCCAAGATTATAGCAAATGTTGTTCGTAAAATCAGACCGGAACCGCTGACTTCCCCAAGAGCGTTTACCGACCAGACTGATGTATCTGATTGGGCCAAAGAAGAAGTGCAGGAACTTGCAGGTTTGTACATGATTACCGGATATGAAGACGGCAGCTTCCGTCCCATGCAGCACTTAAGCAGATCCGAAGCTGCAGCGCTGATCTTCCGTTTAAATAAGCTGATTCAAGTTATGGATGCGAACCGTACAGATCAAGTGGAGAAAGCGTCAGCGTTTGATCGTCATATCTAGATTGAATTGATTCTTACATGTGATACTGCAATCATCGGCAGTAACGACATTACCGCTTGATTGGTTTTTAATGCTATAATGGTTGCCAATATGATAAAAAAAGGGTAATGAACAATGGTGATGAATAATGAATAATAAATTTATCCGGATATATGAAGATATTGCAGATCGTATTCGGACCGGAGAGATTGAGGCAGGGACGTTACTTCAATCGGAACTGGATCTATCGGAAAGTTATCAAACGTCTCGAGAGACTATTCGCAAAGCATTGAAAATGTTGTATGAAGAAGGTTATATTCAGAAGATTCAAGGCAAGGGCTCGATTGTACTGGATATACGCAAGATCGATTTTCCCATCTCAGGTCTGGTTAGCTTCAAGGAATTGGCCAAAAAAATGGGACATCGTGCTCAAACGTATGTGAAGGTTTTTGAGGAGCAACAGGTGGATCAGGCGTTGCACAAAAAAATTAACTTTGGCCTGAATGAACAGGTCTGGGAGATCAGACGTGTGCGCAAAGTGGATGGAGAGCATGTCATACTGGACAAAGATTATATTAGCCAGCGGCTTGTTCCTGGGCTCAGCAAAGAGATCTGTAATGATTCCATCTATCAGTACATTGAGCAAGAGCTGGGGCTTTCGATTTCGTTTGCCAAAAAAGAGATTTTGGTGGAAGAACCCACCGCAGAGGACAGGGAACTACTTGACCTTGAAGGTTTCCACAATGTAGTTGTGGTGAGGAGCCAGGTGTACCTGGAGGATGCCAGTCAATTTCAGTATACGGAGTCGAGGCACAGACCGGACAAGTTCAGATTTGTGGATTTTGCACGTCGCAGATAAGTTAATCAAGATCGATCAGAGAGTACCTTTCACTGCATTATTCAGTGGATAGGTGCTCTCTTTGGTTATGGGGGAATCCGAAGATCGTCCATCAAGAACCGCTTAATGTCAATGTTCTTCCTGCATGTCGGAGCGTATGATCACAATATATACGAGGCCGAGGAGTGAGGGAATTGAATCACGTGACAGCGAAATCAAATGTTCGCATATGGGAAGAAACCAGAGATATTCCAACCTATGGTACAGGTAAACCGGACAAAAATCCGATGTTTCTTGAAAAGAGAATCTACCAGGGGAGTTCGGGTAAGGTGTACCCGCATCCCGTGATCGACAGCATTGAAGATGAGGCCAAAATGAAGTCGTATCGATTAGTTATTCTCGAAAATGAATATGTACGTATCGAGATGATGCCCGAACTGGGTGGACGGATCTATCGTGCGCTGGATCGGACCAACAACTACGATTTTGTATATTATAACCGGGTGATTAAACCTGCGCTCGTGGGTCTGGCAGGGCCATGGATTTCCGGAGGAATTGAATTCAACTGGCCACAGCATCATCGGCCCAACACGTTTGGTCCAGTCGATTATACATTTGGCAGTAATCAAGATGGAAGCGCTACCGTGTGGGTGGGTGAGATTGACCGCATGTATGGTACCAAAATGACCGCTGGCTTCACATTACATCCCGGCAAAGCCTATCTTGAAATCCATGCTGAGGTATACAATCGTACCAGCGCACCTCAAACTTTTCTATGGTGGGCCAACCCGGCTGTAGCTGTCAACGATCATACGCAATCCGTGTTTCCACCTGATGTAACGGCTGTGCTGGACCATGGAAAACGGGACGTATCCCGCTTTCCCATCGCAACCGGCACCTATTACAAGATGGACTATTCCGAAGGTGTGGATATCTCGCGATACAAAAACATACCGGTTCCAACATCCTATATGGCGTATAAGTCGGATTATAATTTTGTAGGGGGTTATGACCATGGGATTCAGGCAGGTTTGTTGCATGTAGCCAATCATCATATTTCTCCGGGCAAGAAGCAATGGACCTGGGGGAACGGGGAATTCGGGCAAGCCTGGGATCGTCAGTTAACGGACGAGGATGGACCTTATATTGAATTAATGACCGGGATCTATACCGATAATCAACCTGATTTTACGTGGTTACAGCCCTATGAAGCGAAATCATTCTCGCAGTATTTTATGCCGTATAAAGGAATTGGTATGGTCAAAAATGCAACGATTGATGCAGCGGTTAATCTGGAAATGGACGAAACGACCGGAATGGTAACCGTGATGGTATATGCGACGTCGGTTTTTGAACAAGTGACCGTTGAAGTGATAGGACCAACCATGGTATATCTCCAAGAGAGATGTAATATCTCACCTACGGATCTATATAAATCTTCATTCCCGTGGAGCGGACAAGATGAATGGCATCAGTTGAAGTTAAGTGTTCGAACTGCGGAAGGAAAAGTACTTGTAGCCTATCAACCTGAACGTTCTGAGATTCAGGAAGTTCCAGATCCGGCCACACCACTCCCGCTACCATCCGAGATTCGTACGAATGAACAACTATATCTGGCGGGTCTTCATTTGGAGCAATATCGGCATGCCACGTATGAACCGGAACCTTATTATCTGGAAGGTTTGAAGCGTGATGCAACGGATATTCGTCTAAACATTGCTTATGGCACATTGCTACTGCGTAGAGGGTTGTTCCAAGATGCAGAGAAGCATTTCAGACAGGCCGTTCAATCGCTGACATGGAAAAATACGAATCCGTATGATAGTGAAGCATTTTACCAACTCGGTCTAAGTTTGAAATTACAAGGGAAACAGGAAGAAGCCTACGCAGCCCTGTATAAAGCCGTATGGTCTGCACAGTATCAGGATACAGGTTATTACATGCTTGCTCAGATCGATACGGGGCAACATCGGTACATCGAAGCTTTGGAACACATCGAACGTTCGCTGATTCGTAACACCAGAAATTATAAGGCTCGACATCTGAAGGTGGCTTTGCTGCGTAGATTGGGTCAGCATGAAAGGGCCATCCAATATGCGTATGAAACGTTGGAACTGGACCCGGTTGAATTTGGAGCCGCACATGAATTAGTCCTGATTTACAGCGGAGCAACTGCACCTTCAGAGAGAGAACAAGCGGGGCAAACACGTGAGCATTTCCATCGTCTGATGCGAGAAGACGTTTATAATTATCTGAATCTAGCCGCAGATTACGCGGATTGTGAATTGTGGGAAGAAGCATTGACGGTACTCTCTTATGTTGAATCCGAAAATTCACAGCCGTATCCTATGGTTGGTTATGCTCAGGCCTACTTGTATCGTCAGCTGGGGGATGTGGAGCAGGCCCGGGAATGTCAAAAGCAGGGGAAAGCTGCTCCAACGGATTATTGTTTTCCCAATACGCTATTTGAATTCATGGTGCTTCAGGATGCATTGGCAGTGGATTCGAATGATGCGCGTGCTCACTATTACCTGGGAAATTGGTTATATGATCATAAACGCTACGAGGAAGCAATTACCCATTGGGAAACTTCACGCGAGGTGGATGCTGCATATTCGACTGTACATCGGAATCTGGGACTGGCTTATTATAACAAGCTGAATCGCCCCGATCTTGCACTGGCATCATTAGAGGAAGCTTTCCGGTTGGATTCACAGGATGCCCGAATCTTCTACGAGTTGGATCAATTGCACAAGAAGATAGGGTATTCCTGCGAGAATCGAGTCAAATTGCTGGAACAACATATGGAGTTGGTTCACCACCGTGATGATCTTTATATCGAGTGGGTGACGTTATTGAATATGCAAGGTAGTCATCAAGAAGCATGGAATGCCCTTCAGACCCGGCGGTTTCATCCATGGGAGGGTGGAGAAGGTAAGGTAACAGGACAATATGTTACGGCACTGACGGAACTGGCGAAGCGAAATCTGGAGAAACAACAACCTGAACTAGCAATGGAATTGTTGAAGAAGGCTTTGGTTTACCCGGAGAACTTAGGTGAAGGTAAATTGGAGGGAGCCGGAGACAACCCAGTTTACTTTTATCTTGGCTGTGCCTACCAGCAACTGAAGAGTAATCAGTCGGCAGAGGAAAGTTTCCACAAAGCATCCATCGGTTTGAATGAACCGGCAAGCGCGATGTTTTATAATGATCAACCGCCGGAATCCATCTATTATCAGGGTCTGGCCTGGCAGAAACTTGGCAATGTGAAGGAAGCAAACCGACGCTTTAACAAACTCATTGACTATGCGGAAAGACATATGCATGATCACATCCGAATGGATTATTTTGCGGTATCTCTGCCCGATTTTCTAGTGTTTGACGACGATCTCAATCAGCGAAATGAAGAACATTGCAGGTATATGCGGGCATTGGGTCTTCTGGGGCTGGGGCGGACAAGTGAAGCCAAACTTGAGTTGGACCGGGTATTGGAGAAAAACCCGAATCATCAAGGGGCAATCATCCATCGATAAATTGATAATCGTTTCAACACATCCCATTTATATCGAAGGAGTTATATAATCCATGAATGATACTATAGCAGGTAGCCAGATTCGTTTCATATTGGATGCGGAAGATAAAGAGATTCGTGCGGGTCGCATGACTGGCAGTGGCGGCAAAAGCCCACGAGGGGAATCGTATGATTTTACCAACTATTATATGACTCGTAATGTTAAACCCCATATTCCGGTGGTAGGTGAGTTTCATTTCTCCAGATTTGCTTACTTGCAGTGGGAAGAAGAATTATTGAAGATGAAGGCAGGCGGGGTGAGCATTGTCGCTTCCTATGTTTTCTGGAATTTTCACGAGGAGCAGGAAGGCGAATTTAATTGGTCAGGAAATCTGAATTTGCGGCACTTTGTGGATCTGTGTGGCAAACATGAGCTGCCTCTGATCGTACGAATTGGTCCATTCTGTCATGGGGAAGTGCGTAATGGTGGAATGCCGGATTGGTTATTCAGTTATCCATTTGAAGTCAGGTCGAACGATGAAGGATATTTGTATTACGCCAAGCGATTATATCGGGAGATTGCCCGTCAGCTCAACGGCTGCTTTTATCAGGAGGGTGGCCCTGTTATCGGGGTACAGTTGGAAAATGAGTATATGCACGCTGGCGCACCCATGGATGCCTGGGGATATACCCGCGAAAAATACATTTCCTCCGGCCGGGACGGGCGAGAACATCTGAAGATGCTTCGCCATATTGCCGAAGAAGTCGGTATGAAGCCGATGTTCTATACTGCCACGGCCTGGGGCAATGCTGCGGTGCCGGAAGAAGGAACATTGCCTATGCTAGCGGGGTATGCGTACACACCATGGATTCCCAATCAGCCTCCAAGCCGGGAGTATTTATTCCGGGATCTGCATATGGATCCTGTGGAAGAAGTGGATTATGACAGTCTGGAGTACCCTGCTGCGTATTGCGAGCTTGCTGGAGGCATGCAGGTCAGTTATCACGCTCGTCCGGTTGTTGATGCGGACAGTGTCGAGGCGATGACCATTGTGAAACTTGCGAACGGCAGCAATCTGGTTGGGTATTATATGTATCACGGGGGGACCAATCCGATAGGCAAAAATTCATATATGAACGAGCAGGCATTGCCGAAAATGACGTATGATTACCAATCGCCACTCGGGGAATTTGGGCGTGTTGGTGAATCGTATGACCGCATTCGTACCTTGTCCATGTTCCTGGAAGCATACGGTGAGTTACTTGCACCAATGGGCTGTGTTGTACCGGATGGTCAACATGCGATAACACCGGAGAACACGATGGATATGCGTTGGTCTGTTCGCCAACAAGATGGCTCGGGATTCCTGTTCATGAATAATTATCAGGATCATGTGGCGATGCCTGATCGTGATATACAATTGGAGCTTCATACCAGCAAAGGGACTGTTTTATACCCAAGAGAAGGAACTATGCAGCTGAAATCCGGCATGGCAGCCATTCTGCCTTTCCATATGAATCTGAATGGAATGAAGATCATTAGTGCTACCGTTCAGCCACTGACCCGATTTATGGTAAATCAGGAGCTTACGGCTGTCTTTTATGCCCATGAAGGCATGATGCCTGAGTATGTTATTGATGCATCATCTGTTACAAATGTGGATATGCCCGAAGGCACTGTTTCAGAGCAGGGGAATGAAGTTGTGATACATCCGATTGCCGGCAAGGACCATCATCTGGGGATTACAACATCGGACGGTATGGTCATACGTATCATTACATTGACCCGTGAAGAGGCATTACATGCCTACCGTTTCCGTGTGGGCGGAGAAGAAAGGCTTGTAATTAGCAACAGTCATCTGTATGTACAGAATGAGATGCTCCTATGTACATCTGTGGAGCAACCAGAGATGGAAGTATCCTTTTATCCGACTCCAGAGCATGTTTCAGCTTCGAAATATGCTGTGTCATCCCAGTCGAAGCAGGGAATATTCGGTACGTATACATTCCAAGTTTCGCCTTACGAGCCTGCTGTAGAGGTTGATTATCCGAAAGAGTATGCAGCAACACTGAGATTGGACACAGCGTGGCCGGAACAAGTAGATGACGTGTGGATTGAGATTGATTATGAAGGAGACGTTGCAACAGCACATATTCATCATCAGATGTTAACGGATCATATTCACTATGGACACAGCTGGATGCTTGGTTTGAAGCAATCCCGTCATTTATTGGCTGATCACGCGCTTCGTCTGTCTATAACCCCAATTCGAAAAGGGACGACTGAGAGTTATGTGAATCAGGCTTATGTGGAGCGGTTTGAGGGTGTGGAGATTGGAAAGTTTAATGAGATTCGGGTGAGAACACAGTATCGGGTTGGGTTGGTACTGACGGGTTTTAGGGAAGACGCTTAGTCAAATCAGGAGTTAAACAACAGATAAACAAGACTTAAACAAGAGTTAACTTTCGTTAATAATACAGAGGGTTCTTTCTCCGAACGATTGTGAGGGGAAAGAGCCTTTTTTGCTGTGTTATTTAAAAACAAAATGATTCCTAATCATGGAAAAAAGATCTTGACTGGTAAGCGTTTTCAATTTATTATAACTTCATAACCTTAACGATAAAGTTTATTTAAACTAAATAACGTAACTTAGATAAAGTTAATTATTATTTATTTAATAATAAAAAAACTTCTATTACCAACGATTTTAGTTAACTTCTTGCCTAGAGCAGGGTTAATTGAAATAAAAAAAACAAATACAGGAGGTTCCAAACGAATGGTTAATCTGAAAAAGTGTACAATCTTCACGATTATTGCTGCTCTCATGTTCATGGTATTAGGGAGTGCAGCCCCCAAAGCATCTGCTGCTACAGGATTTTATGTAAGCGGTAACAAGTTGCATGATTCCACAGGCAAGGCTTTTGTCATGAGAGGTGTTAATCACGGACATTCCTGGTTCAAAAATGATTTGAATACCGCTATCCCTGCAATCGCCAAAACAGGTGCCAATACGGTACGCATAGTTCTTTCGAATGGTAGCCTGTACACCAAAGATGATCTGAACGCTGTTAAAAATATTATTAATGTGGTTAACCAAAATAAAATGATAGCTGTACTCGAGGTGCATGACGCCACAGGGAAAGATGACTATAATTCGTTGGATGCGGTAGTGAACTACTGGATTAGCATTAAGGAAGCTTTGATTGGCAAAGAAGATCGGGTCATCGTCAATATCGCCAATGAATGGTATGGAACGTGGAATGGAAGTGCGTGGGCTGATGGTTACAAAAAAGCCATTCCGAAACTCCGAAATGCGGGAATTAAAAATACGCTAATTGTGGATGCAGCCGGATGGGGACAGTTCCCTCAATCCATCGTGGATTATGGACAAAGTGTATTTGCAACCGATTCTCAGAAAAATACGGTCTTCTCCATTCATATGTATGAGTATGCTGGCAAAGATGCTGCAACGGTCAAAGCCAATATGGAAAATGTGCTGAACAAAGGATTGGCTCTGATCATTGGTGAATTCGGGGGATATCACACAAACGGTGATGTGGACGAGTATGCCATTATGAGATATGGTCAGGAAAAAGGGGTAGGTTGGCTTGCCTGGTCTTGGTACGGAAACAGCTCCGGTCTAAACTATCTGGACATGGCCACAGGTCCGAACGGAAGCTTAACGAGCTTTGGCAACACCGTAGTTAATGATACCTATGGTATTAAAAACACTTCTCAAAAAGCGGGGATTTTCTAATCCGCTGATGAAACAGGAACACTCTGACGTTCACGTCAGGGTGTTTTTTTAATAAAATAGTTCAATCTATAATGACTTTTGAATATTTCCGTTTGGTTTTAAAATATTTTGTTTTCAAAATAAAACAAAGATGTTAAACTCGGATTAGGAATAAAACAAACATTATCGGAGGGAAACAAATGGTACAGAGTTTATGGAATGCATCGCAGGCATCTGAGAAAACAACAGGACTTGAGCAGTTGGTTTACCGATCCAATCTGATTGGGACTGATCGCAGTGTATGTAACATCTACGGTGGTAATACCTCTACCAAAACGACAGTGAAGGATTTTCGTGGTCGTGATGTAGAAGTAATGTATGTGAAGGGAAGCGGCTCTGATCTGGGTTCCATGGAAGCGAAACATTTTACCGGACTTGGGCTCGAAGACATTCGACCATTAATTGAACGTGAATCCATGTCGGATGAAGAGATGGTTGAATATCTGGGACATTGCATGATTGATGCCAAGCACCCGCGCGCCTCTATCGAGACTCTGCTGCATGCGTTTCTTCCATATAAACATGTGGATCATACGCACCCGGATGCCATTATCAGCTTGTGCTGTGCGCATAACGGCAAGGAATTGGCGAGAGAGATCTACGGTGATCGTTTTGTATGGGTACCTTACGTTCGTCCAGGGTTCACCTTATCTAAAATGATTGCTGAAAGCGTATTCTCGAATCCCAATGCCGAACTCGTACTGATGGAAAAACACGGACTTGTGACTTGGGGAGAAACATCCGAGGAATGTTACGCACAAACGATCAAGATTATCAACGAAGCAGAAGCATTCATCGAAGCACGGGTGGATGAAGGAAGTTTGTTTGGTGGTGTGAAACACCCGGCACTTGCAGCAGAGGTTCGTCGTCAGATCGTATCACGTGTAATGCCAACAATTCGTGGAGCGGTATCGGATAGCAAAAAAATGATTTTGTCCTTTGACGATCAAGAGGACGTACTTGCTTTTGTGGGCGGAGCAGATTCACCGGAATTGTCACAGGTAGGTGCAGCTTGCCCGGATCATCTGGTACATACCAAAGTGGTACCTTTGTTCATCGATTGGACACCGGATGCGGAAGATATTGAAGGCTTAAAAGCCAAGCTGGTAGAAGGTGTCGCGGCCTACAAAGAGCAATATCAGCAGTATTTTGAGAGCAACAAAAACGAAGGTGACGTCATGTTCGAAGCCGCACCACGCGTTATCCTCATTCCAGGTGTGGGCATGATCAATACAGGCAAGAGCTGGGCGCTTTCCCAAGTAAGCGGAGCGTTGTATCACAGAGCCATTGCCGTTATGCGTGGAGCTACTAGCCTGGGTCAATTCGTATCACTCAGTGCAAATGAATCTTACAATGTGGAGTACTGGCCGCTGGAATTGTACAAATTGTCTTTGGCTCCAGCAGAAACCGAGTTCTCCCGTAAAGTGGCGTTTATTACAGGCGGCGCAGGCGGGATCGGAAGTGAAACAGCACGCAGATTGGTATCTGAAGGCGCACATGTGGTGCTTGCTGATCTCAACCTGGAGGGCGCACAGAAAGTAGCACAGGAAATCAATGATCAGTACGGTGCGAATCGTGCTTATGCGCTGAAAATGGACGTCACCGATGAGGAAGCCGTTCAATCTGCTTATGCTGATGTTGCGGTGCAGTATGGCGGAGTGGATATCATCGTGAACAATGCCGGATTGGCGACATCCAGCCCATTTGACGAAACGTCCCTGAAAGAATGGAACCTGAATATGAATGTTCTGGGTACAGGGTATTTCCTCGTGGCTCGTGAAGCGTTCAAGCTGATGAAACAGCAGGGTATTGGGGGAAGCATGGTATTTATCGGGTCCAAGAACTCGGTGTATGCAGGTAAGAGTGCTTCTGCTTACAGTTCAGCGAAAGCGCTGGAAGCGCATCTGGCACGTTGTATTGCAGCAGAAGGTGGAGAGTATGGCATTCGTGTCAACACGATTCTTCCAGATGCCATTCTACAGGGTTCAGCGATCTGGAACGGTTCCTGGAGAAACGAACGTGCAGCGGCATATGGAATTGAACCGGATCAATTGGAAGAGTATTATCGCAAACGGACGACATTGCTCGTGAATATCTATCCAAGAGATATTGCGGAAGGAATCGCATTCTTTGCTTCTTCGAAATCCGAAAAAACAACCGGTTGTATGATGACCATTGATGGCGGAGTACCGGCAGCATTTACACGTTAAAATAGGGGGTTCTTGCGGATGGATAACCAAGTCAAGCAAGCGTATGAAGCAGCCAAGGCATTGTATGCCCAGCACGGAATTGATACGGACGAGGTACTGAACAAACTCGCGGAAATCAAAGTTTCCGTACACTGCTGGCAAGGCGACGATGTCAAAGGATTTCTGAATAAAGATGGGGAGTTAACAGGTGGTATTTCCGTTACAGGTCAATATCCGGGGGCTGCGACCACACCTGTAGAGCTTCGTAACGATCTGGAGCAAGCTTTTGCTCTGATTCCCGGCAAACATAAGGTCAATCTACACGCGATCTACACGGATACAGACGAGCAGGTTGAACTGGATCAGATTGAGCCAAAGCATTATGAGAACTGGGTAAAATGGGCTAAAGAACAAGGACTCGGTCTGGACTTCAACCCAACATGTTTTTCCCATGAAAAATCAAGTGACGGGTTCACGCTCAGTCATCCAGACCCTGAAATTCGCAAGTTCTGGATTGATCACTGCAAGGCATCCCGCCGGATTGGTGCTTATTTCGGGGAACAGCTTGGTCAGACTTGTGTAACCAATGTATGGGTACCGGACGGATTCAAGGATAATCCGGTTGATCGGTTGACACCACGCAAACGTCTCAAAGAATCGCTGGATGAAGTATTCGGCGAACCACTTAACCCGGAGCACAACCTGGACGCGGTAGAGAGTAAGCTGTTTGGTCTGGGTTCGGAAGCATATGTGGTGGGTTCTCATGAATTCTATATGGGTTACGGTTTGCAAAATGATACGTTAATCTGCCTGGATGCGGGTCATTTCCATCCTACAGAGGTTATTTCCAATAAACTGTCGTCCTTGTCTTTGTTTACAAGCGGCATCCTGCTTCACGTAAGCCGCCCGATGCGTTGGGATAGTGACCATGTGGTAATCATGGACGATGAGCTGCTGGAAATTGCCCGTGAACTGGTTCGACATGATCTGCTTGCGACCACACATATTGGACTGGATTTCTTTGATGCAAGTATTAACCGTGTAGCTGCATGGGTTGTGGGTACTCGTAACACGATCAAAGCTCTTCTGCGTGCGATGCTCGAACCAGTGGATTCCTTGAAACAAGCCGAATTGGAAGGGGATTACACGTTGCGCCTTGCCTTAACGGAAGAGTTCAAATCCTATCCGTTTGGCGCGATCTGGGACTACTATTGTGCTCAGCAAGGCGTTCCAGTCCGTGAAAAGTGGATCACCGATATCAAAACCTATGAACAAGACGTATTACTACAGCGTGATAAATCATTGGTTTAACCGCATTTATTTTTCGTATAAACCACTATGGAATGAAAATTCCATGGTGGTTTTTTGGCATAATCACGCTGTAATGCATAACTGAGGCGATTGCTCCCATACTAGGAATATAGATCCGTATCGTATACGATTGCCACGCAGAGGAGGAATAATAGAGTTGAATCTAGCCCACAACAAACTGTATATCGCTGCACTTGGCGGCGTGAATGAAATAGGAAAGAATATGTATTTCATCCAGTACCATCAGGACATCATCGTGATTGACTGTGGTTCGAAGTTTCCTGATGAGACCTTGCCTGGAATTGATCTGATCATTCCGGATGTAACGTATCTGCTGGAGAACCTGGATAAAGTAAGGGGTCTTGTGGTTACCCATGGACATGAAGATCACATTGGTGGCATTCCCTATTTGTTAAAACAAATGAACATCCCGGTGTATGCATCTAGGCTCACTCGTGGGCTGATCGAACTTAAACTGAGAGAGCATGGGTTGCTACGCAAAGCCGACTTGCATACGATCGATGCTCATTCCAGCATTACGCTGGGAGGGATCGAGGTTTCTTTTTTTGCAACCAGCCATAGTATACCGGATTGTCTTGGTATCTTTTTTCAGACCCGAGCAGGCAATGTTGTGCATACCGGAGATTTCAAATTTGATATGTCGCCTGTACATGGACCTTTCCCAGATCTGCACCGTATGGCCGAGATTGGCAAACAGGGTGTCCATATTTTGCTCTCCGAGAGTACCAATGCAGAAAGACCCGGATTTACACCTTCTGAGCGTGTTGTGGGGGATCACATTCTGGATGCCTTTATCCGTGCAAAACAAAAAGTATTCATCTCGACCTTTGCGTCGAATGTCAGCAGGGTACAGCAGATTGTGAATGCAGCATTCGAGACGGGCCGCAAACTGGCACTGTTGGGCAGAAGTATGGTGAATGTGGTATCGGTGGCCAGTGAATTGGGGTATTTGCAAGTTCCTGATGGATTGTTGATTGAAGCTATCGATTCGGATCAGTTTCCACCAGAACAAGTTGTTGTATTATGCACCGGTAGCCAGGGAGAAGCGATGGCAGCATTGTCACGTTTGGCATCCGGTAAACATCCTCACGTAAGAATTAACGCCGGGGACACGGTCATTATTGCTGCCGGAGCCATTCCGGGCAATGAACGAAATCTTGCACATGTAATTGATAACCTGTATGTTCTCGGAGCACGTGTGATATATGGTTCAAGTGGTGTAGCTGGGATGCATGTATCGGGACACGGCAGTCAGGAAGAACTCAAACTGATGTTAACCCTGATGAAACCGGATTATCTGATTCCGATCCACGGTGAGTTTCGCATGTTGTATCAACACAGACTGCTTGCTGAATCCGTAGGTATAGAGCGTGATCATGTGTTTATCGTGAATAATGGGGATATGGTCCAGTACAAAGACGGCATTGCTTCGTTAGGTCCCAAAGTTGCATCAGGAAATAGTCTCGTAGATGGTCTGATCATGGGTGATGTCGGCAATATTGTACTTCGCGACCGCAGGCAACTGTCCTCCGATGGCATGCTGGTGATCGTGACTACACTGAGCAAAACGGAAAAACAGATGGTCACGTCACCCGAAATTATCTCTAGAGGGTTTGTATTTGTTAAGGATTCGGAAGAATTCATGCATGAGATTCATGAGCTGGTTCTAAACCGGATGGGTGAGTTGACCGGGGCTGGGGTGAATCAGTGGAATGTGATCAAAAGAAAGCTGAAAGACGAGATTGGTCACTATATTTACGCTCAAACAAAGAGAAGACCTATGATCTTGCCTATTATTATTGAGGTTTGAAGGGGAATTATGGTACTATCCAGTCAAATCCGATAGCATGGGTAAAGAGGGCCTCACTGGCATATCGCTGGTGGAGCCTTCTAGATTATAATTCTATTTACAGATGCAGTTATTCATCTTATAATAGAACATGTGTTCCCTTTTGTTGGTGGGGTAGTTCATTTATCTTAGGTAAAAAGATATAATTTTGCAGGAAAATGCCTCCTTTTGTTGAATATTGTAGGTAAATAAAAGGAGGTTTTTTGATGGCGAGAAAATATGTTAGATTTAATTACTTTGAGGTTAAACTGGTTCCCGCCAAAGAAGCGTTTAAAAAGCAGATTGCTGAAGTTGAGCGAGAGGATATTACTTTTTCCTCAGCAGATCTGTGGGATATGACGGAGTTTTTGAATTTTCTTGATTCCAACAAAGAAAATTTTGATACTTCTGTTTTATTAGGAGACGAACGGGGAGAACTAGAACCAGGTTCTATCATTTACACCGAGAAATATAAAACCTATGGTTTTCAGCTATCTAAACTGGTTGATACGAATATTCCATCCAAGAAGAAAATCGGGAAGATCAAAGAAGAAATAATGCTAGAAGATGATGAATTTATAGGTCACTTTGTAACCATAATATATGATGACGTGCACAAAGTTGTAATGGTGCAGTCAAATCTATATGGTTTAAGCACGATTCAAATTGAGCAGTATCTGACAGAGATGCGATTAAAATTCTTGGATGAGAAGGGTTATGAGGATGATGAGATTTTGGCAGTTAGGTTAACTCCAATTCTTGATCATACCAAGCTAAAATCAGCTCTTCAAGCAGATTATTATAGGAAACTACGAATCAAAGGTTCTGATATTTCCCTTGATTCTGCCCTTGACGGCGATAGTTTAATCAGTGATGCAAGACGAACACTGTTTAAGATGCAAGGTGTAAACATCGAAATTACTGTATCACTTGGAGTCGCTGAGAAAACAGCTAGCTTAGACGAAGCGGCGGTAAGAGAAGTTCTAAGTGAATTTCAAAATATACCTGCAGATCAGAGACCAAAAATTGAGTTAACAATGAAAGAAGACGAAGAAGCTCCGATTGAGGTTATTAACCTTATCGAGCCCAGGATGACAGACAGAATTTCTGTTGAGATTGAACCAAGAAAGACTATCGGACATGAGTTTCTCCACGGGAAAATGCTTGAAAAGTACATTACACGTAGATCGGATATCAGGAGAGTCCTGGGAATAGTCTAATAATAAGAGGTGAAGAATTTGGCCGAAGGTAAAAAAGTGTCAGAAAAATTATTCGAGAAAGTGGAGGACACTTGGATCAAACATTCGTTTTTGATTTGTGTCGGACTCGGTATTTTATCGGGTATTTTGCACTACTTCGGCCTACTCACAAATGTAAGAACTGTAGCGGGCAGTGTAGTAAGCTTTGCTTCTATAGTTATTGGGGTGTCTGGAGTGTTTCTTACACTTATCATAACTCTCCAAGAAAGTCCGGCTTTCTCCAGATTAAGAGAATTTTTCCCAACATTTCAGAAAAGTTTATATACAAGTCTGAAAAGTCAAATCTCATACGGTTTGATAGTTGTTATACTGTCTATTATTATTACCGCTTTACCACCAGCGCCTTTTAAGATATTAGCTTCCATAGGTGTCACGACTTGGTTTTATTTCTTTTGGTATATGTCATTGGGCTCTTTTTACTCAGTAAAACTCATAACAGATATTATCGTAAAAAATTTCGATATACCCAAAAGGAACTCAAGGAGATAATTATTATTCTCATAAGAGATTCAAACATGAAAAAACGATCCAAACCTAAAATTAAGGACTGGATCGTTTTCTTATTTACTCAATTTGTACAGGCAATACTGAATTAACGAAACACTATCGGCTGCCGCGCGTTCAATTAATTGCCGATGCAGACTCTTTGGAATCCTCAAATTGAATTTACCACTGTAATCGTCCTCACCAATCGGCTCAGGAATGACGTCACCGTATTCCAGCTTTACCGTTAAATATCCCTCCATGGCCTCCCAAACGCTCTAGTATGCTTTCTCAAAGGTATCATTTTTTTTGTGGCACCCATCTAATTCCGCAACAGTTGCGAAGAAATAATCACCGCTCTCGTCTTTAATGGGTCTGATTTGTATCGTATACGGCAGGGTCATATAGTACACTAAATCCTTATTTTCCATCAGTTTTCGAATAGGATATGATGAGAATCTAGGAAAGGGAAGGTGTTACACCCCCTTCCGGTCCAGTACTTCTTTGACTTTCGTCGCCTTTAGTGGTTGTTCCTTTTTGATGGTTACCAATTCTCCTGCTTGGTTTCGGAAATGAAAGTGCGAATCGTTGCTTCTAACTAATCCGCAACTGTGATGCCGGAGTCTAAAGTTATCATATTGGATTCTACTGGGGAATATGAAGAAGCGTTCTTTTCTTGCACTGATGGCCCGAACAAACGTATACTCCATCAGGCTTTTGTGGTTGGTTAACATTGTAATCGATATTGTACTAGACCCAGTTGAATCCAATTCCCTATCGGTTTGCGTTTCGAAGTATAATAAAAGGTAAACTATATGAATTGAACTAAACATTCACACGAGAACGTAGAGGATAGAAAGAACCTGAAGAAGCGGAGCGTTCGCCTTTATCTCCGGATGTTCACCTTTGAAAAAGTAAATCAAAACATCTGGGGATAACAGCGATCGGAAGGTTGTTCTGTCATCGGAGTGGTAAGTGTGAATATTCTTGAGTTCAATTTATATAGCTAATAGAAACAAGAGGAGTCTTTATGAATAAAACGATTTCTGATATCGCTCAGATGGCAGGTGTGGCAAAAAGCACGGTCTCTCGCTTCCTGAATGGCGGATCGGTTAGTGAGGATACACGCCAGAAGATTGAGCGCATTATCAAACAATACAACTATGTTCCCAATACATTTGCACAGAGTCTGAAGGCTAAGAAGACCAGTATCATCGGTACGGTTGTGCCACGTCTTGATTCTTTTGCAACATCACAGACATTGATCGGAATTGATGAAGAACTGCGGAGTAATCAGTATCAGATGCTGATCGCAAACACGAGTCAGGACATGCAACGCGAGATTGATGCCATCTATGATTTTGCACGACAGAAGGTATCGGGTATTATTCTGCTGGCTGCTGAAGTGACCGAAGCACATCTGAAGGCCGTTGAGGATATACGGATTCCGGTGTTATTGGTGGGACAGCAGCATGAGCAACTGCACAGTTTGGTTCACAATGATGATCAGGCAGGTTATGAGATGGGCAGATATGTCGTCGAACAGGGTCACCGCAAGATCGTGTATATGGGGGTTAGCGAGAGGGATCGGGCGGTAGGAATCTATCGTAAACAAGGGTTCCAGCGAGCAATCGCCGAGTGTGGTGGATGTGAAGTGAAGTATTATGAGACAAGCTTCAAGATGTCTGAAGCCATCGTTACTGCTGAAGCCATTCTGAAAGAAATCACACCAACGATCATCGTGGGGGCCACGGATAATATCGCACTGGGTGTGATGAAGATTGCATTCTCCAATAAAATCCGCATACCGCAAGATTTGTCTGTTACGGGATTTGGCGGATATGATATTACGGAGATGATTCATCCCACGCTGACGACGGTGAAATACCATTATTTACAGGCGGGCAAAGTAGCGGCGAATCACATTATTCGACTGGTCAAAGGCGAGTCGGTGGAGGAACGAACAACACTGGACGTAGAACTAATTCCTCGAGAAAGCGTTGACAAATTATAAAAACATCCTTTATGATAATTCCATCGAACCGGTTCCATTATGAATATCCAATACGGATATGCGAATACGGGCAGGCATTAGTGCCATATGGAATTATTTTTTTGCGCCTAATGGAACCGGTTCCTATATTTTGAATGGAGAACAGCTATGAAAATGACTAGAGAGCAACGCTACAGACGAATTGAGCAAGCAGAGCCTGGAGAGATTGCGAAGCTTGAAGCACAGATATCCGTATGTCCTTGGAGACAAAGTTATCACATTCAGCCGATAACAGGTCTACTTAATGATCCTAACGGCTTTGCATATTATCAAGGCTATTATCATCTGTTCTATCAGTGGTTTCCACTTGGGACAGAACATGGCATGAAATACTGGTATCATACCCGCTCGAAGAATCTGGTGAACTGGGAAAATGTCGGGATTGGAATCGAACCGGGTGGCAGGTATGACTCACACGGAGCTTATTCCGGCAGTGCGATTGAAAAAGACGGCAAGCTGCACTTGCTGTACACGGGCAATACCAGAGATGAGGATTGGGTCAGACATCCGTATCAATGCTTGGCAGTTATGGATGAAAGCGGTTCAGTAACCAAACTGAATGATCCCGTGATCTCGTCTGTGCCAGCCGGATACACGGAACACTTCAGAGATCCCAAGGTGTGGAAACAAGGAGACACGTATTATTGTGTAATTGGTGCGCAGAGAACAGACGAGACGGGATGTACAGTGCTGTATCGCTCCTTTGATGTGAACAACTGGGAGTTCCTTGGTGAAATTCGTACGCAATTAACCTCCTTTGGTTACATGTGGGAGTGCCCGGATTATATGGAGATGGACGGGAAAGGTGTACTTGTCTTTTCCCCGCAAGGCTTAGATGCAGCGGGAGATCATTATCAGAATATTTTTCAATCCGGTTATCTGATCGGTGAGCCGCTCAATCTTCAGACGAGAGAGTTCAATCATGATGAATTTCAGGAGTTGGATCGTGGATTCGACTTCTATGCGCCGCAGACGATGCAGGGCCCGGACGGAAGACGTATTCTGGTTGGATGGATGGGACTTCCCGATCTGGAATATCCAACAGACGATAGTGGCTGGGCTCATTGCCTGACCATTCCTCGGCAATTGTCATTCCGTGACGGTAAGTTAATTCAACAACCGGTTGAAGAGATGGTCCAATTACGTCAGCAGGATAAAGGTACACATGTTCGCGCAACAATTGATAATGAGAGTCGATCTTTCACTGGTTTTAATGGGATTGCCTATGAACTGATATGTGAGATAGGCCATATAGAAGCAGAGGTTGTAGGCATCGAATTCCGGGCAAATGGAACTGAAAAAACGGTTCTTCTGTATGATCGGATTCAGCAGAAAGTTGTCTTGGATCGGACCATGTCTGGTACCGAGCTGGCAGAGCAGAATGGCGTTGTACGGCAGTGCACACTTACTGCGGAAGTGATTAAGTTCCATCTGTTCGTAGATTCGTCCTCGGTCGAGATCTTTGTGAACGATGGGGAAGAGGTCTTTACCAGCCGCATTTTCCCAAGCCGGGACAGCGTGGACATTCGTTTCTTTGCACGCGGAGGCAAAGCTGATTTTGAAGCAACTCAATGGAATTATTAAGTATTACGTGAGAGGAATGAGATAACATGTCGGAGAATCAACGGATTGCCCAAGAAGTCATTCATGCCATCGGGGGCAAAGAGAATATCGCATCATTTGCACATTGTGCAACTCGTCTTCGCATCATGGTGAAAGATAAAGAAAAGATTGATCAGAAAACGGTCGAGAATATTGAGAAGGTGAAAGGCGCCTTTTTCAACTCAGGTCAATATCAGATTATCTTTGGTACGGGAACAGTGAATCGAATCTTTGAAGAGGTTGAGAAGCTGGGCATCGAAGGAACGTCCAAGGAAGATGTGAAGAGTCAGGGGAAAAAAGAAGGAAATGCTTTTCAACGGGCTATCCGCACGTTTGGTGACGTATTTGTACCCATCATTCCCGTACTGGTAGCTACAGGACTGTTCATGGGATTGCGCGGATTACTTACCCAGAATGAAATTCTGGCGTTATTCGGTGCAACACCGGATGATATCTCGGCCAATTTCCTGTTGTTCACTCAAATCCTGACGGATACCGCATTTGCATTTCTACCTGCACTTGTAGCGTGGTCCGCATTCCGCGTATTTGGCGGAAGTCCAGTACTTGGTATCGTACTGGGGCTAATGCTGGTCAATCCTGCATTACCCAATGCTTACGCGGTGGCAGATGGATCAGCACAGCCGCTGCATATGTTCGGTTTTATACCTGTCGTGGGTTATCAAGGTTCGGTTCTGCCCGCGTTCTTTGTAGGTTTGATTGGAGCCAAGTTTGAGAAGGTACTAAGAAGACGGGTACCCGAGGCACTGGATTTAATTCTGACTCCTTTTATTACGTTGACAGTCATGATTACGCTTGGACTTTTCGCCATTGGTCCCGTATTCCATTCCCTAGAAGAGTGGGTGCTGCATGGAACAACTGCCGTATTGGATCTGCCGTTTGGAATCGCAGGTATTATCATTGGATTCTTCCATCAGATTATTGTCGTTACCGGTGTACATCACATCTTTAATTTCCTGGAGATTCAGCTACTGGAGAAAACGGGATTCAATCCGTTCAACGCCATCATTACCTGTGCCATGGCAGCACAAGGAGCGGCTTGTCTCGCAGTCGGTCTGAAGACCAAAAATATGAAACTCAAAGCACTCGCATTACCTTCTTCCTTGTCCGCATTTCTGGGCATTACGGAGCCAGCGATCTTCGGAGTTAACTTGCGTTATATGAAACCATTTATTATGGGACTTGTTGGTGGTGGTGTAGGTGGTTTCATCGCTTCCTTGTTCCATCTGCAGGGTACAGGCATGGCTGTAACGGTTATTCCCGGTACACTGCTCTATCTGAACAGCCAACTGCCGTTGTATATCTTGTCCAACGTGGTTGCCATGGCGATTGCATTTGCACTTACCTGGTTCTTCGGATATAAGGATCAACCGGTCGCAGAAGAATCGGTGAGCCATGAGAACAGTGGAGTAACATCAACTGAACTTAAAGCAGAGGAATTTAATCCGCGTATTAATTCAGTTACCGATGCCGTTACAAGCAATCGTCCTAAGGTAGATTTTCTCGAAATCGCTTCGCCAATGAACGGTACCGTCGTTGCTCTGGAGCAGGTTCCTGACCCGGCGTTCTCGGAAAAACATATGGGTGAGGGCGTTGGCATCGAGCCATCAGAAGGCAAAGTATATGCACCGTTTGATGGTGTCATCGCACATGTCATGAACAAGAGTAAACATGCGGTGATTCTGGAGCATGAGACAGGTGCACAGATGTTGGTTCATATCGGAATTAATACGGTTGGACTGAAAGGAAACGGTTTTACCGCACATGTGAATAGCGGAGATCGTGTAACTGCAGGTCAATTGTTGATCGAATTTGACATGGATGTCATTCAGGCTGCGGGTCTACCTTTGATTACACCTGTGTTGATCCCAAGTGGAAACGAAGCGATAGCAACTGTTACAGTAGCCTCAACCGGTCGTGTGCAAGCCAATGGAGAAGCGGTACTGATAGTGAAATTTACTGAGCCACAATAGTGGCACATTAAAAGGGAAATGGTAGAGATGTAACTCTCCCGTTTCCCTTTTTTTGTGTATAATCGTATGAAATTAAAGAAACAGATCATCAATAATATAATTAAATAAAAAGTTCTAGTACACGAGGCAGCACCAGTTTACGGTTATCCAATCGACGCCCTATGAAAAACAAACGTTAATCGTGATCCTACAGGCCAGCGTGACGTTTCAGTCGCTCTGCAATCTGCATCAGATCTTCTGCGGATATCCCTGGCGCAAATTCTTCCGGCAGATCAGGTAGCTCAGGCACTGGCCCCCCATACCCCGGCAAGCCTGCAAAAGCCTCCAGTTTACCGCCATCGGTTGGGTGTGTTCCTTTCCAGATCTGGGCAATGCCCTGATAATCCTTGTCACTAAACGTGTACAGTCTGCGGTGCTCGCCCATGGCTTCCCATTTACGTGTCGTTTCAAAAGCTTTATTATCCAGTTTTGGAATAGGAAACATCTTTGTTACATCCACACCCGTTGCAATTTCCAGTGCCTTGGCATACGCCAGAACGTGCACACCGCCGCGAACAAGCAGATAACCTGTCATTTCTCGGGCTGTTTTGTTGTCCGTCATTTCGTAGACTCTCATTTTGTGAGTTCTGGCTCCGCATTCAAGAAAGAAATTATGCAGCAGATCAAAGATCAGATTGCCACTGCTCACGACATATGAACCATTCCAGGGTCTTCCCATGGAGTCATACGGGAGCGCTGTCTGGGCCGATTCGATAAAGTGTGACGTCATCCGTGCATCTTTACCAACACGCAGTGGTGTGGAGTCTGGGTCACCTGGTGATGTTGAACCTTCAAGCATGAGGTTAATCGTATTGGCGACAAGTTCGACATGGCCGAATTCCTCCGCAGTAATACTTGCAACAATGTCATAAAATGGACGCAGCTTGGATCTACCTCTGAAATTAAATGACTGAAACATATAGTTATTTAATGTTGACATTTCCCCGAACTTTCCACCAAGCAACTCCTGAACTGCACTAGCTCCATTAGGGTCCGGATTATTGGATATGGGTAGTTCGATGGCAAGACGGTCTACACGTTTAAACATGACATTTCCCCCTCAATCCTAGTTAGTGTAAAGGTATGAAGGGCCACTTGTACGTTATTCAATCAATTGTGAAACAAAAACAAAACGTTCTGCCAGAGCTTAAAGCTCTGTACAGAACGTTAGATGAGTTCTTATTTGGAAGTTACGCCAACAACGCTGGTTCCATTTTTCGTGATTTTGTACGTCAGCACATCTCCATTCCAGAAATGGAACTTAAGCGTGACTTCGCCATCATTGGTTTCATTGAAGAAGTTAGGTTTCAGCTCAATCACATTACGTTCGTAATCTGGGCTAAATGTGTAGGAGAATTCTTTGAACGAAGTCCAGTTCTGTGGACCAGCGTTTTCTCCGTTTGCATATGTTGCTTCCATCGTTGCCAGTTGGTTCCCGTTAAACGTAGTCGGAATGGCAAATGCACTGGTTGTACCTGTTGCATCGTTCAACTTAGGTGTGTCATATTTAATGATATTGAAGTTCCAGTCAGCACCTTCATTGAATCCAGCCGTGAGTGTGGCATTTACGCCCAAATCACCAGAGGTTGTCAATTTGGTTAACAGATTGGATTTAAACGTAAGCACATCTTTTTTGATCGTATAGTCTTTACCTCTTACAAGAGGGGTAGTGCCATTTTTCAACGAATTGAATTTGTTCCCATTCAGATTGAGTTTTACCTTCTTATCTTGAATGGCTTCATTTTGTTTAAGATATACGAGATCCGTTTCGGCTGTGGATGAGCGACCTGTCCAGCTGGCTTTCATGGTATCAAATAATTCCTGATCAGACCAAGTAAAACTTGTGCGTCCGAAGTGTTGTCCGTTATCCCACAACATCGTTGTCATCTGTTTTTGACGCAGATATTGTCCAACAAATTCGAAGAATTTCAGTTTTTCGCCTTGCTCAATGACACCTGTGTGTTGGTCAAAACCAAGCAAGCCATACTCACCAACGATAACCGGAATGCCTTTCGCTGTAAAAGCATTGTATACTCGATCAAAAGTGTCGGTAACGTCCTTCTGTACTTCCTCGTTATACTTGGTGTAACCTGCGATGTTCACACTGAATGGCCAGAACCCGTAGTAGTGAACGGTTGCAATAATATTGCTGTCATTCAATTTTTGGATGGTTTTATTCAGTTCATCCAGATCAGGCTGAGCGGAAGAGGTATGCATCGTTGGAAGTACAAGTGGACGTGTCTCGTTGTTTCCACCCGAAGTTCTTACGATCTTGTGAAAAGAAGTATTCAACTCGTCCAGCATGCGGTATCCAATCGCTGCATCTGTTGTGCCACCTTCGGAGAAACGTGGTTCGTTAACACTTTCAAACACAAGCTTATCGGATGAATCCTTGAATTTGTCCGCAATCTGAGTCCAAGCAGCGTTGTAACGTGCAAGCACATTGTCATGGTCTTTCTCCATGTAACTGATCCAGCGCCAGGAATCATGGTGAAGATTGATCATGACGTAGAGATCCGCATCAAGGGCCCAGTTTACTACTTCTTGAACCCGATCCATGTAAGCGGAATCAATTGTGTAGTCGGGTGCGTCACCGATGTGGGCTTCCCAGGTCACAGGAATACGGATACTGTTGTAGCCCTCATCTGCGATCGACTGAATTAGTTCCTTCGTAATGCGCGGGTTGCCCCAGGCTGTCTCATCTTCACCAACGGCGTCAAGAGAGTTACCCAGATTCCAGCCAGGCTCCATGGCGTTCACGTAGGTCTGCATTTTGCTTGGAGCGGGTGAGGTATTGGCCTGTTCGCTGTTGTCAGTTGCAGCTGAAGCCATAGCCGAGGAGAATAGAGATAGAATCAGGGCAGTCACAAGCGTAAGAGATAGGACTGATTTGCGGTTTTTTTTCATTAATATAGTCTCCTTCGAATAGAGAATGGTTGAACGTGAATAGCGGTTAAGCAGGGTGAAAATAGAGCTCAACGCAAACAAAAATTCACTTGTTTAATACTGGAATCACCACCGATTTATGTACTGAAAGCGTTTTCGTAATTTACTATATCATGATTTAATATTGGACAATACCTGCACAATTGGAATAAAAATCATGTGAAAATCAGTGATTTTGTCATATGAATAGATTGTGTAATGAGCGTTTATTTCATTGGAAATGAAAATCATATGGTTGCTTTTGAACGATAATTAGATTTAAATACCCTGGGAGGGATCTAATATGAAACTGGATGCACATCAACATTTCTGGGAATACAATGCCGCCGAGTACGGATGGATTGGCGAAGAGATGAAAGCCATTCGTCAATCTTTTCTTCCGGAAGATCTTGAACCTTTATTGGTGCAATCAGGACTGGATGGATGTATTGCGGTACAAGCCAGACAATCACTGACAGAAACCGAGTGGCTTCTGCAGTTGGCAGATCAGCATGAATGTATCAAAGGTGTTGTCGGATGGGTGGACCTTTGTTCGGATGAAGTTCGGAATCAGCTTGAATTGTTCGCGTCCAATCCGTATCTGAAGGGCGTACGTCATGTCATACAGGATGAACCTGATCTGAAGTATGTATTGAGAGAAGACTTTCAGCGCGGAATTTCATTGCTTAAGGAGTATGATTTGGCCTATGATCTGTTGGTGTCCAAGGAGCAACTGCCTTATGCCGTTGAACTGGTTAAGGCGTTTCCTGAACAGCGATTTGTACTTGATCATCTAGCCAAACCCGACATAAAATCAGGTATACTCTCACCCTGGAAAGAAGCGCTTGAGTCATTGGCCGCACAACCCAATGCGTACTGTAAACTTTCAGGGATGGTGACGGAAGCAGACTGGGCAAATTGGACTCCAAAGGATTTTACAGCCTATCTGAATATCGCCATAGAAGCCTTTGGTGCAGAACGGTTAATGTTCGGGTCCGACTGGCCCGTGAGCAACGTTTCAGCTCCATATTCTGAAGTATTCGGTCTCATTATAAGTCACATTAATGGCCTACCTATACTAGATCAACAGATGATTCTTGGCGGCACATGTGCTGCGTTCTATCAAATATCGTAGTGGGCAATCCGAAGCTAAACCGGTTTCAAGAAGTTGACAACTGTTCTGATTCTTGCTAAAGTTTTATCCAATCCGCATAATCATGATCTGGGAATGTTACCGATATGGGCATAACCTGAGCTGGCTTGTTTACACGTAATCGTGTACCCAGGCTGGTTCGGGTTTTTTCTATTTTGTCTTTTTAATATTCTAACGATTTGAGCGGGTAGCTGAATTACATATTTGGAAGGAGAATGATGATGACGAATTTTAAGTTTCCCAAAGAGTTTCTGTGGGGCGGAGCCATTGCTGCCAATCAGGCGGAGGGCGCGTATCTGGAAGATGGCAAAGGGCTGAGTATTGTTGACTTGCTGCCAACAGGAGAGAACCGCAGAAGTATTATGAAAGGCAATGTTCCAGCTTTTACGCCGCTTGCTACCGAGTTCTATCCTTCGCATGAAGCAATCGATTTTTATCACCGTTACCCTGAAGACATTGCTTTATTTGCAGAAATGGGATTCAAAGCACTGCGTGTCTCCATTGCTTGGGCACGGATTTTCCCGACAGGAGAAGATGCACAGCCAAATGAAGCCGGATTACAATTTTACGATAACCTATTTGATGAATTGTTGAAAAACGGCATTGAACCTGTGGTTACATTGGCTCACTTTGATGTGCCTGTGCATCTGATCGAGAAGTATGGCAGCTGGAGAAGTCGTGAACTGGTAACTCTTTTCGAGACTTACGCTACAACGGTATTCACTCGGTACAAAGACAAGGTGAAATACTGGATGACATTTAATGAGATCAACATGCTGTTACATCTTCCGTTCCTTGGGGCGGGGCTGGCGTTTAATGAAGGGGATAACATCAAGGAAATTCAATATCAGGCTGCTCACCACCAACTGGTTGCAAGTGCACTGGCAGTCAAGGCATGTCATGAGATTATTCCTGGTGCAATGATTGGGTGTATGCTCGCCGCAGGAAGCTTCTATCCGTATACTTGTAATCCGGAAGATGTGTTCCAGGGCATGGAAAAAGATAGAGAGTCCTATTTCTTCATCGATGTGCAGTCACGTGGGGAATATCCGGGTTATGCCAAACGTTTCTTCAAAGATCACGAGTTGAACATTGTTATGCAGCCGGGTGATGCGGAAATCTTGAAGAATCATACCGTAGATTATATCGGGTTCAGTTATTATTCAAGTCGTACAACCAGCACCGATCCGGAAGTTATCAAAAATATGACCAGTGGTAATGTATTTGGCTCGGTAGCCAATCCATATCTGGCGAAGTCCGAGTGGGGCTGGACGATTGATCCTAAAGGATTCCGTATTACCGCCAATCAACTACATGATCGTTATCAGAAGCCGCTGTTTGTTGTTGAGAATGGATTTGGTGCCAATGACGAGGTTACACCGGAAGATGAAGTGGATGATGCGTACCGGATTGACTACTTGAAACGACATGTAGCTGAAATGGGTGAGGCCATTCAGGATGGCGTTAACATCATTGGTTACACCAGCTGGGGACCTATTGATATTGTAAGTGCCTCCTCAGGTGAGATGAGAAAACGTTATGGCTACATTTACGTGGATCGTAATAATGAAGGTCAAGGTGAGCTGACACGACTGAAGAAGAAGAGTTTTGAGTGGTACAAAAATGTGATCGAATCCAACGGAACAAACCTGGGTGACGCGTAATTTATATTTTTCTGAATTAAAATGGTCTTGTACGGCAATAAAACATCGGAAGTTTCATCTATATAAATTGAACTAAACATTTACACAAAGCGGAGAGGACAGAAAAAATCTGGGGATAACAGCGATCGGAAGCTTGTTCTGTCATCGGAGTAGCTAGTGTAAATATTCTCTAATTCAATTTATATAACCATGGGACTTCCGATTGTCCTCACATTGAAAGCGTTGACATATAGTCAGGTTCGCGCTATACTTGACGCAATTATATCGTTTCTGGGATTGTTACTACTCGAAGTAGGCAAAACCTAAGCACCAAAAAAAGCAGACCACCATGTCTTGTTTATTTTGTGATGCTTCAGGTTTTTTTTGTATGCCCAAAAGACGATGTATAACTGCCAAGAGAGTGGAACGTGACGGGGGGATTGAATTGAAAATAGCAAAGGTTATCAACAATAACGTCATTAGCATCTATCAGGCGGATGGAGCAGAGCTTGTGGTGATGGGACGTGGGATTGCCTTTAAGAAAAAGCCGGGGGATAAAGTAGACGAGACCCGCATCCAGAAAGTATTTGCATTGAAAAACAAACAAACATCCGATAATTTCAAAATGCTGCTGCGCGAAGTTCCAATGGAACTAATTGAAATTGTGGAAGAGATCATCACGTATGCGCGTGAGAATCTGGGCCGAAAGCTGAATGAGAACATCTATGTATCTCTTACAGATCATATTAACTTCGCGATTGAACGTTATCGGGAAGGCGTGGAGATCAAGAACGCATTAATGTGGGAGATCAAACAGTTGTATAAGTCCGAATTCGAACTGGGCCTCAGGACGCTGGAACAGATCAACACCCGAATGAATATTGAGCTTCCACCCGATGAAGCCGCTTTTATTGCCCTTCATATTGTTAACGCAGAGATGAACGAAGAAGTTATTACAACGATGAATATTACGAAGTTTATCCAACAGATTATTAATATAGCGAAATATCATTTCAAAATGGAATTTGATGAGGACTCTCTCAGTTATTTTCGCTTTATCACACATCTGAAGTTCTTCTCCCAGCGTGTGCTCAGTGGTACGCATTATGACAACAACTATGATCATTTCTATGACATGATTAAGGAGAAACATCCGGATGCCGCAGCGTGTACGGAGAAAATTGAGTTGTTTGTCAAAAAGGAATACAACCATGAGTTGACCAATGAAGAAAAATTGTATCTGACGGTTCATATCGAACGAGTGGTTAATCGATAATATTTAAATGTTGACAAAAATGGTTTAATTATAATAATATGTGATTAACAGGAATTTAATACGATTTAACTGGGATTGTTACTGGTTATGCAGGCAAAACCTAAGTCATGAGAAGGTCAGGACCATTGTGTCCCCTTGCTCAAGGCTTAGGTTTTTTGCGTGCAAAAAAATCGGTAAGAGGCCTGTTTGAGAAAAAGTGGGGGTGCAGATCATGGGTCAAGAGAAACTGGCCAAAGAGATTGTAGAACTGGTTGGCGGTGAGAAAAATGTGGAATCGCTGGTTCATTGTGCAACACGGTTACGGTTTGTATTGAAGGATGATGCCAAGGCAGACAAAGCCAAACTGGAGAAAACAGAAGGCATCATCGCAGTCAAAGAAAACGGAGGACAGTTTCAGGTGGTTGTTGGTAACAAGGTGCCTGAAGTCTATAGTGCCATTGGACAGATCAGTAACATTCTGGACGATTCGTCAGATAAAGAAAAACCTCGCAAAGCAGCCAAAGGGCTCGGGGGGATTATCGATATCATATCCAGCATCTTTGCACCACTTCTGGGTGTTATGGCGGGAGCCGGTATTCTAAAAGGGTTATTGTTGATTGCGAGCAATATTGGATGGCTGGAAACGACAGAAACAACATATACGATCTTGTATGCAGCAGCAGATAGTCTCTTCTATTTCCTGCCTCTGTTGTTAGCGGTTACAACAGCACGTAAATTCCAGGGAAATATGTTTGTCGCGATGACGATTGCAGGAGCACTGATCTATCCGTCCATCGTCGCGTTGAAATCAGAGGGAACACCAACGGATTTCTTCGGTATCCCTGTCATCTTGATGAACTATTCATCTACTGTTATTCCTATTATTTTAGCTGTCATTGTTATGAGCAAGTTGGAGAAATTCTTTAATAAAACACTTCACGATAGTGTGAAAAACTTTGTTACGCCATTATTTTTGCTAGTGATTATGGTACCTCTGACATTGCTTGTATTTGGACCATTTGGCGTATACGTTGGTAATGGAATTGCAGCTGGACTGGTTGCCGCATTTGGATTCAGTCCATTGCTCGCAGGAGCTGTTATGGGTGCAAGCTGGCAGCTGCTCGTTATTTTCGGAATACACTGGGGTCTGATTCCAGTATTTATTAATAACGTTGCAGTGTATGGACAGGATGGTGTTAAACCAGCTGCCACGGCTTCGATCTTTGCCCAAACGGGTGCTGCTTTTGGGGTTATGTTGAAAACCAAGAACAAAAAACTGAAAACATTGGCGGGATCATCCACGTTGACGGCTCTGTTCGGTATTACGGAACCGGCTATCTATGGGGTAACATTACCACTGAAACGCCCATTCATTGCAGGAGTAATCGGTGGTGCAGTTGGTGGAGCTATCATTGGTCAAGCGGGCACATTGGCATTTGCATCTGGCGCACCGGGACTACTGACCTTGCCAATCTTCTACGGACCAGGCGGACAAGGTTTCCCAGGATTGATTCTGGGTATCGTAGTATCGTTTGTTGTTTCGGCTGTACTGACGTACATCATGGGCTTCAAAGATCCGGTTGAAGAAGAAACAAAATCCGAATCTACGACATCCGCTCAGCAATCTGTTCGTGCAACGAATGCTTCGGACGAAAATGTATTTAGCCCAATCGAAGGAACGATTGTTGAATTGTCGGAAGTTCCAGATCCGGCCTTTGCATCGGGAGCAATGGGTAAAGGGATTGCGATTGAGCCAACTGTGGGCAGAGTTGTAGCGCCTTTTGACGGCACAGTTACCGTTGCATTCAAGAAAAAACATGCCTTGGCTGTAGTATCAGACACCGGTGCTGAGATATTAGTTCACGTGGGAGTTGATACCGTTAAATTGGACGGGCAGCATTTTGTCTCCCATATCAAGGAAGGTGATCGGGTCCAAGCGGGAGATCTGTTGCTTGAATTCAATATTGCACAGATTAAGGCTGCTGGTTATCATACGGTAACGCCAATTATAGTAACCAACTCAGCCAACTACGAAGAAGTGATTCCGCAGGCTACAGGTCAGGTTAGTAGCCAAGAGCTTCTATTAAAATTAAGTAGCGGTAATGTTCAGGAACAAAAGTAGATTGATGTACTAATCCGAGGGTGTAGTGTTTTCATGGTTCCGTTGACATGGTGGAATTGGAAAATTATAATTGGAATTGTACATCTATACATCATAATGAAAGGTGGATTATTGAACATGACACATGCAATGAGACTGCGCTTCCTTCCTTTGAATCGGTAATTGAATACGTTCAAAGGCTCTGACTATTGGTTCAGAGTAAACGGGATCAGTCTGTCATTTTCAATCATCCTGACCTTAAGATAAGTGTTATACTCGCTTTCCCGTTTACGTTGAATCACAGGCCGTGGCCTGTGATTCTTTGTTTTTCTTCTGATTATCTATATCAGTTAAATAATTAGGTAAAGGCGCTCAATACAGACTACTGGAGGTAACCGCTATGATGACGTTACTGTTCTATTGATACGAGCTGGCACGGCAAGCTCGTATCGATAGAAGCGTGCTTCGCTATCGATACGAAATAAATCTTATTTCGGAGGTAGCGAATATGGAAAAGATATGTTTTGAATTAGAACAGGTTGAGATGACCTATATGGATAAAGTAATACTGAACATTGAGCGACTGGCTGTGCATCAACTGGATCGCATTGGTGTAGTGGGTGGTAATGGTCAGGGTAAAAGTACATTGTTGAAACTCATTGCGGGACAGATCCAGCCAACAGTCGGAAAGGTAAAACGTTTTGCAGAGTTTGGTTATTTGGAACAAGTGGAACCGCCCCAGTCTAACGAAAGTATCGAAGTTGACGGGGCTTTACTCAGTAAATTAGCGATACCTCAACACGATCAGCCATGGAGTGGTGGAGAACAGACCCGTCTAAAACTGGCTCAAATGTTCACTCATTATCATGAAGTACTGTTACTGGATGAACCAACGACACACCTGGATCAAGAAGGCATTACATTTTTGCTGGATGAATTGCGTTATTATTATGGGGCGCTTGTGCTGATCAGTCATGATCGTGCGGTTCTGGATGAACTGGTGACCACGATCTGGGAAATCCATCAAGGTGAGGTTCGCGTATATTCCGGCAACTATAGTGATTATCAGGCACAGAAGAGGCTGGAGCGTGAACAACAAAACCAGGCCCATGAGCAGTTTTCCAAGGAGAAAAGACGATTGGAGCTGGCCGCCCGTGAAAAAATGAAGAAAGCCGAGAAAATAACGCAGGCCGGAAGCATGTCCAAAAAAGAATCCAAGGCAAAAACAAACCGTATGGTTGAAACCAAATCCAAAGGCACCAGTCAAAAAGCGGTCCACCGCGCAGCCAAAGCGATTGAACAGCGTATGCAACAACTTCACGAGGTACAAGCGGTGCAAGAGGATCGGCCTATGATCTTCCGTCAGCCAAAGACACTGGAGCTGCACAATCGATTTCCGATTATGGCAGATCGCCTTACACTTGAGGTGGATGGAAACATATTGTTGGAGGATGTAAGTTTTCAAATTCCATTAAAACAAAAAATAGCGATAACCGGAGCCAATGGCAGTGGGAAAAGCACATTGCTTAACCATGTTTTCCATGTCGGAGATCAGATCACAATGTCTCCAAAAGCAAAGCTCGGTTATTTTCAGCAAATGAGCTATCGTTTCACGACAAAAGAGACCGTATTACAATTCCTGAAAAATCGTTCGGAATATGAGGAATCAGAGCTCAGAAGTGCGTTGCATGCGATGCAGTTTACAGGTAATGACTTGCTGAAGAATGTTGGGACATTAAGCGGAGGAGAAGCGATTCGTCTTCAATTATGTCATTTGTTTCTTGGACAATATAACATTCTATTGTTGGATGAGCCAACGAACTTTCTTGATATGCATGCATTGGAAGCGTTGGAGCGTTTTATTAAAGCGTATGAAGGAACGATTCTGTATGTATCTCATGATCAGAGGTTTATTGAAAATACAGCGGATCAACAATTTCAGATTACAGAGCGTCAATTAATTCAGGTGAATATTTAAGTTGAACTAAAGAATATTTACACGGATCACTCCGATGACAGAACAATCTTAGAGGAAGAGAAGTAACGAAAACCGCCAAAGTGATTTTGGCGGTTTCGTCGTTTTCAAAGATAGGCAGATTAGTTACCTTATGTAGCTTCTATTAAGAATCCGCCTTTAAAACCGTGGAATGCATGTTACCTGTGAGACGTTGAGGTGGGAAAACCATGCGCACTGGCGCAATGATGATGGCAGCAAATACAGCTTTGATCAGATCCCCAATTATGTAAGGATAGAACCCTTGAATCATGGCCTCAGGTAAGTCCATTTTGAAAGCATAAGCAAGCCAAGGGACCCCGGATACATAAACAAGCAATGAACCAAATAGTTCAAATACAACAAAAGCGAGAATAAATCCTGTTACACCTTTGATGTTGATTCGTGCAAGCAACAATCCAATCAATAAAGCGGAGAACGGCCACATCATCACATATCCTCCGGTAGGTCCAAGAAGTACTGCAAGTCCTCCGGTCCCGTGTAGCAAGGGGAATCCAAGAGCGGTGAGCAGAACAACCATCGTGACACTTAGAAAACCATAGAGTGGACCAAGTAATCCTCCGGCCAGCATGACAGCCAAAGTTTGTAATGTTATCGGTACTGGGGAGAAGCCAATGGGAATGCTTATGTAACCAAAAAGTACTAAAATTGCGGCCATAAGTGCGCTGAATACAATGCCTCGCAAAGATAATTTCATGTTTGAACAATCCTCTCCATTTTGGTAATATGATTGTTAACCAATTATATAAATGTGGTTAACGATTAGGATCGTACCACATAACAATAGAAAGGGAAAGGACTAATTTACGATGCAAGGCAACCTGCCTATAATTACATTAGAAGATGTTCGAGTGCATTATGCTTCCGAAGGTAGTCAGGTGAGAAAAGCACTGGATGGGGTCTCACTTACGCTGCACCAAGGAGAATGGATTAGTATTGTGGGGGCGAATGGAAGTGGAAAAAGCACACTTGCTGGACTACTGATTGGATTCATTCCACTATCTGGAGGGGTACGGGATATCTCGGATGAACTTACCGTTCGGGGTGTACTGCAGCAACCGGATGCACAGGTACTAGGCGATACGATTGAAGAGGAGTTTCATTTTGCGCTGTCACCATTGATGGATTCTGTAGAAGAGCAATTGGAGCGCAGGCAGGATGCATTACATACTGTAGGACTTCAATATCCTTCGGAGAAGGCTGTCTCACAATTATCCGGTGGACAAAAACAACTGCTTAATATTGCTGTAGCGCTCGCAGCCAAACCGGATATATTGATTCTGGATGAGCCAACAGCCATGCTTGATCCGGGAGCAAGAGACCGTATCGAGACCATCGTTCAGAAGATTACCCAGCGGGGTACAACGGTGATCTGGATTACACACCATCTGGAGGAAGCAACCCTGTGTGATCGAATCATTGCTATGGAGAGGGGACGTTGTGTGTACAACGGGGCGCCTGAGTCCTTTTTCTATGAAACAGAGTTGAATGAGAAGGCTACTCGGGAAAATGTACAGCTATCTCCCTGTGAACGGTTAGGATTAGACCCTCCTTTTACTGTAAAAACTGCGTTATTGCTCAAGCAAAAAGGTATGATGCCAGAAGCCATGCCACTGCGACCCGAGCAACTGGCTAAGGAGGTCGCACGTTGGAGATTGAGCTGACCGATATACGTATAGAAGCATCAGAATCGGGCAAACGTGCCCTGCTTGAAGATGTGAGTGTACAGTTGAACAGTGGGGAAATCACCTTGCTGCTGGGCTGTACGGGTTCAGGAAAAACGACTTTACTACAGACGTTGGCTGGTCTGAGACCGCCCGATGCAGGAAGTATCACATTGGATGGCACACCTTTCTGGAAAGAAGGAAAAGTGCCGCAGTCGATTTTATTGCAAATGGGACTATTGTTTCAATTTCCGGAACAACAACTGTTTGCCCGAAGTATTCAGCGTGAATTCTCATATTCTCTGCGTCCCTATCGTCTTTCAGAGAAACAGCAACAAGAGCAGATCACAAAAGCACTGAACCAATGGGACCCGTCAGTGTCCTCGGAGTTGGACCGGCGTTTTCATCTTGACAGGTCGCCATTTGCTCTAAGTGGGGGAGAGAAGCGCAGGCTTGGACTTGCTCTCGGAAGTGTGACCAACCCACACTGGCTTCTGCTGGATGAGCCGAGCGCCGGGTTGGAAGCGCAAAGTGTCGGGCTTTTGCTGGATGTACTGGAGCAACATCGTCTGGCAGGTGGTGGGGGTGTGGTAGCAACCCATGATCTGGATACATTTTTGCCTTGTGCGGATCGAGTATTGTTGTTGCAGGAAGGCCGCCTAATCGCTGATCTTACGCCGAGAGAACTTCACAAAAGACCTGAACTGCTGGAGCAAACAGGGATTGGACTGCCACCATCGATGAGACTGGCACAGCAGTTAAGAGAAGCGGGTCTTGAGCTGTCTTTGACCGCGATGACGCCAGAGGAGATGGCTGAAAGTATTGTTCAGTCCACGTCAGTTGAGGTGGGGATTCAGAACGGATCGAAAGAAGCATCAGGGACGGTAACGATGGAAGTCAAGAGCGATGTAATGAAGTATGAAAAAAAAGCACTGAAGCTGTCGTCCGTTGAAACTGAAGATGATCCAAAGCTTCTTCCGAACACCTTGACTCATTCAGGCGGATTATATGGCGTTATGGACCCGCGTCTGAAATGGATTTTGTATATTTTGCTGGTCACCGCAGCTATGCTTCAACAGCGATGGCTGGGATTGACTTTAACACTGGTGCCGGTAGTAGCAGCACTTGCCGTGCTCCCGCGTCAGACTTTGGCTGGATGTATGAAGTTAATGAAGCCATTATTATTCTTTTTCATCATCTCAACGGCGTTATCTGGGACAACTCTTTCAACAGAGGGAGGAGGTCTGCACTTTGGCTTTTCCCTGATGCAGGCGGAGGGCACTTTGCTGAATGTGTATCGTTTGTTTATCGTCACATTGGCAAGCCTTTGGTTTTCGTTGACGACACCTTATGGGAGAATGGTAGAAGGACTTAACTGGGTACTCAGTATCGGTAAAAAGATCAGGTTGCCCGTAGCTTCGTTTGCTCTTGCTGTATCGTTAATCTTTCGGTTTATCCCGATGATCTGGAGTGAGTGGCAGCGATTCTCACTGATCGTGCGGGCACGTGGAAAGGCAGCTTTAAGACCAAATACCGTTCGAATTCGTGACCTGGGTCCGATGGTGATTCCCTTGTTAATGGCACTGTTCCAACGTGCAGAGGATATGACCATTGCGATGGAAATGCGTAAAGTTAGAGAGCACTCTACGCTCGGAGGACGTTCATCATTATTGGTATGGTCCAAACGTGATACCTGGATTAGCATGGCTGGCCTCATTGTTTTTGTACTATTAATATGGATTCGCCAATTGTGATGGCGATAATGATCGTGATGGATCCGGTAATGGATCAAAACCTAAACGCAGTGTTTTCCAAAGATCATGCATAAATGCGTTTGTCCTCGCTCACAATAAGTGGACGTTGGTCATCTGAAGTGGATTAGGAGGGATAAACGATGAAAGATAAGTTTTTGCGTGAAGAACGGCAAGAATATACCGATGTGTCTACGGTGGAGTCGCAGCGAAACGATATCACACTCGAAGAATTCCCGGAGGGTCCTTACGGTTCATCGCTGTTATCCGAGTCTCTTGGGAAAAGTTCACCGTGGCGCGTGGACCAGCGGTCTGCACATCGTTTTGATTATGAAAATCATGAGCTTCACGAGGGAGAAGTACGGGATTATCCAGGTCAGGATGTTTTTGACGAAACGGTTCCGGATAACGTGTCCAAACCTCAATATACGGAAGAATCGTAAAGGGATTCTGATATAAATTAGAGCGTAGCCTCCGACAGGTTTTATCCTGTTCGGGGGTTATTTTCGTTGTGTTTAATGAAAACAAATCTCCTCCAATTCCACATTATGGGTTATTATATTCTATATAAAACAAGCTAAGGAGACGGTCCATGGAGCAAGACTATATTAAGTATGTGAGGTCATTTGTTGGTAATTCCAAAGTGATCATGGTGGTTTCAGGAGCAATCGTGTTCGATAAGGCTGGAAGAATTCTATTGCAGAAACGGTCGGATAATGGATTCTGGGGATTTCCCGGTGGTTTTATGGAGATGGGAGAAAGTGTCCAGGAGACAGCCAAGAGAGAAGTCTACGAAGAAACTGGTCTAATACTGAACTCCATGGATTTATTCTCGATATATTCTGGGCCCCAGTACGAAGTGGTTTATGGTAATGGAGATGAAGTTGCATTAGTGCAAGTGATGTTTAAAAGCAAAGATTTTTCTGGAACTATAATAGAAAGTGAAGAATCCATAGAAACAAGATTTTTTGATATACATTCTATACCAGAACATTTCTTGTCTACGCATAAGCAAATTATAGAAGATCTGAAAAGCCATAAAGATGGTTCTTAAAGTTGGAGATAAAATAATCTAGGGGGCGGCGAATTGAGAGAGATCGACCGCTTGGATACACCCGCCCGTCGGTTATTAGAGTGTGCAGTAGAGTTGCCGCCAACCCATGTTGAAGCGAAGAGTTTCACGGAAAACTTCTCTGATTTTTCTTTAGCCAAAGGACGGATCATGTTTACAATTGTAAATATGGATGGTGAAAATGTCGGAGGTGTGAATCTGAACAGCATTGATGAAAGGAACGGTACCTTTAGCATTGGCATTCAAATTGACAGGGATCATCGAGGAAAAGGATACGGGACCAGAGCCGTACGAATCTTACTGAAGTATGCCTTCTTCGAGCGTAGGCTCAACAAATTCAATGATTCTGTACTCGAAGGAAATGAACCTTCTGCAGCCATGATGAGAAAACTTGGATGTATTCAGGAAGGTGTGCGTCGCCAGGTGATCTACACCGATGGAAAATACCAGGATATGATCCTCTTTGGATTAACCAAAGATGAGTTTATGGAAAAAGAGGGCCTTGTATGATTCTAGTATAAATAAGATCGCCAGAGAGCTCGAAATCTGCCGATTTTAGTTGGATGAATGATAATGTACTTTAAGCGGAAGGCGAGAGAGTATTCTAATAATATCAAATCTGAGGTGATCGTGTGGATAGAGCAATACCCGATCCGACATGGAAAAGGTTAGGTTTTGCTGAACAACCTGATTTTCATACTTCTGGTCTGGGTGTGGGGATTGTAATTATCGATTCAATTAAACAACATCATCTCGTAAATCACTTAAATACACGAATTAAATGTGTTGCCGTACATGAAAATATGACTGTCTCTGTGCAAGACATTTCATCTATGAACAGGGAGGAGGATAATCGGAAAGGTGAACATGGCCTTATGAGTACACTGGCTTTAGCCCATGAACCTATTCTGTTAGAGGAACAAATTCACGTCGGGATTGCACCAGCAGCAACATTTATCGTTTTAGATCATGGCGCATTTACAACTGGAGAAGGTGAACGTCTGAAAAAAGGAATGGAATGGATTCTTGAACATGGGGTCGAATGGAATATTAAAATTATTTTAAGTACTGGTTGGCAGGCATTAGATAATGAAGTTTATCTTAAAAATACGAGTGAAAACTCAACGGTTAAAGCATTGGCGACAGCTGTGCAACAGGGCATTTTGGTTATTTGTTCGAATGGAAATACACGTTTGAATAACATCATGCCTCCAATACAGTATTTAGCAGTAGGGGGTTACGTGGATCATGGAAAGGCCGATCGTTCATTACACCTTCCTTTCCCTGATGAACCTTATGGCAGAAATGGAGATGGTCACTTCAGGCCAGATATATTAGCACCCAGACTACACCTTACAATCCCCTCTTGTGAAACTGAAGATTCTGGTCAGCGCGTATCTTTTTATGAGGGGACCTCTGGAGCTGCTGCACTTGTGGCTGGTGTTGCGGCCCATTTGTTCTCCCAATTTCCGAGTCTAAGTGCGGAGATGCTAAGACACTTGTTAGTCGAGCATGGAGAACCACTTGAGGGTAATGATAACCTGGCTCCTCGAATTAATGTTGAGAATACAATTCGTTATATGAACAGGGCAGATAAGCCAAGGTACATAAAAAAAACTTTACCCATGATAAGTATAAAAAATCAAAATCTCTATAGCGCAATTCATTCAATCGATGATACCGAAAGAGCGCTCTCTTTAACAGTTTTAGTTGAGAGGGACGAATTATCACGTGAAGAGTTATGGAGTTTCACGAAAGATTCATCCGCTATTGTTCGTAAAATTGCAGTATCGACCCTCGGCGAACCGATGAATGAACAAGAGCGAAAGTTGTATTGGGTGCATTTAAAGCATGAAACAGAAGGAGGAGTGCGTGGATGGTATATGCATGGATTATTGCAAAATGCTCCAAAGGAGGAAATACACAATTGGATAAAATGGTCAACAGATATTAACTGGTCGGTTCGATGGTGTGTTAGCGAATATTTGGCTCAATATCCAGAGTATTTTCCCCAACTCGAAAAAACCCAAGACCCTGACGCTATACATATCAAGGCATTGCCTTTAAGGGAATGGTACACGGCTCTATAATGATGTAATGTAAATTAAAATGTGGAGGCAACCTTATGAACCAACCTATACAAACTGATGAATTAATCATCGATTGCAAGGATATTTATTTACGTGAGTATCGACTCGAGGATTTGAAGAAACTGCAAGAAATTACGTGGCAACCCGAGGTGTATGAATTCTTACCGGGATGGAACGCTACGATTGAAGATAGGAGCCTGTGGCTCACCGAATATGAAATTCCTGAGAATCAGCGTTTTAAACAAGCTGTGGTGGCGGGAGGAGACATCGGAGATTTATGCTTACGTATGGCTATCGTACTCAAAGAAAATGATGAGTTTATAGGATGGTGTTGCTCAGGGATTAAGGACGAACTGCCAGCATCCAATCGGGAGATTATGTACGGTATTTCGAAACACTTCAGAAATCGTGGTTACACCACGCAGGCGCTCAAAGGAATGACGGAGTATTTGTTTGAACATACAAACGTGGAAGTGTTAAATGCCATCGCTTTGACTACCAATCCAGCATCTAATAAGGTGATACAGAAATGTAATTTTGAACGGGTCAGCTCGATCGAGATCGAGGATGAAAAGTATAACCATTACCACCTGCGTAAGCAACAAGGCCAATTTTAATAGAACGTAGTCCCATAGTGAAGGGCTATAAAATGAAAGTTTCGGATCAGGTTGGACAGTTATTGCTCTGGCTGTCTGATCTTTTTTGTATTTATTTTAAGAAGCTACTGAGGAAACCTTGTTAGGATACGTGCTCCCTTACATAAATGCAAAAGGTTAATCTATAGCATAAGGCTTATATTAATAATTTTCTCCTCGATAATAGCGCTCCAGTTTGTTATCCAAATGAACAAGCTGCGCTTTTTTCTCCTCTATATCATTCAGCAACTTTTGCTTTTGATCCTCAATCAGCTTGGTTCTTTCCTTCAGCGTGGAGGTTCCTTCGTTGACCTGATCATAATATTTTTTGATGTCTTCCACACTCATCCCGGTTTCGCGAAGGCATTTGATAAAAACCAGCCAGTTCAGATCATCCTCCAAATAAAGACGGTTATTCTGCTCATTTCGTGCAGCAGGTTTTAGCAGTCCCTTTCTTTCATAAAAGCGGATCGCTCCAATGGAGATTTCAACTTTTTTTGCTACTTCTCCAATCGTTAACATGTTAATCCCCCTTTTTATAAAAATAATTTGACCTACACTAAGTGTAGCATAGTAACTTATACATTGTTCAATATAAATCAAATTATGGAAAGAAGGATTCGCATGAAACAGACTGTTTTTGTAACCGGAGCAAATAAAGGAATTGGATATGAAATCGTAAAGCAGTTGGGTGAAGCAGGTTGGAAAGTTATCCTCGGCGCACGTAGTGTTGAACGGGGCGAAAGAGCTGTTTCAGAGTTAACTTCCAGGGGGTTAGATGTAGAATTTGTACAGATCGACATGTGCGACCTGAAGAGCATTGAGCAGGCAGCCGATACGATTCACAAGAGTTATCCTGCAATAAATCTTCTGATCAATAACGCGGGTATGCCGGGTGCTTTCTCTCATTCCTTTACGGATACAAAAGAGGAAGATCTACGGAACGCCTTTGAAGTGAACTTTTTCGGCACCTTCCGTTTGAATCAGCGATTGTTCCCGTTAATCAAAGATAATGAAGGCACAATCATTAATGTATCAACTGACATGGCTTCTCTGGACCATATGCAAAATGCGGAATTTACTTTAAATTCCTTCGACTATAATTCATCCAAAACGGCCAACAGTGCCATGACACTTTCGATGGCTTATGAAGTCAAAAACAGCAGGGCGCAAGTCTTTGCAGTAACGCCCGGATTCACATCAACAGATCTTAACGGCAATGCCGAAGGTGGTAAATCAAAAGAAGCCGGCGCTGCGATTATCGTGGGCTATGCAACGGATGGTAAACGTCATAATGGGGAGTTCCTAGATGAAAATGGTGTATACCCTTGGTAATCCACCGTTGCCAAAAGCAACGATAGAACGGGATGAATTTTAGCGTGTATCTTCAAACTCAAACTCAAACTCATATTCAAATTTAGGCAAGCTATACGATGATGGATACCATTGTCTCAAAAGTCTTTAGGTCCAAGATAGCTGATCCTGGCTAATCTTAGTGAATGCCTAGACGATTTTCTAACGAACTCAGAACGTCTTATTCGGCCTCTAGGTACGCTTCTTAAATTGTAAGGAACATCAGACACGCTATTTTCCGAAATCCCCTGAGAAAAACGCAGTAAACGGTTGTTTATTCTAATATAACGTGGCTCAGGTTCATTAGATCTCTGCGGACGCTTCAAATGCTCGAATAAGACGCCTCAGATTCGTTAGCCCGAAAGCCATTGGGCTACCACTCTACCCAATCGGATACAAAAAAGAATCCCCCATTCATTCCTCAACCGAAATGAGTGGGGGAATTCGTCATGCAATGAAAAGCCGGAATTAAAATGGAAGATGAGCATCGTTTGGAGAGCTTGCCTAGAGCTTGCGTAATGATCAAGTAGATCTTACGTAAAGCTACGTATAGCCAACTTATAGCCAACTTATAGCCAACTTATAGCTTACGTATAGCCAACTTATAGCTTACGTATAGCCTACTTGCAGCCGACGTTCAGCCTAGACATCAGCCTTATACAACGGCATTAATATCATAAATTCAGTTCCCACGCCTACCTGACTTTGTACGGTAATATTCCCACCATGCGACTCCACAATCGAGCGGGTAATGGCGAGACCGAGACCTGCGCCACCTTGTTTGCGCGAACGAGAACTGCTTGTGCGGTAAAATCGCTCAAAGATATGCGGCAGATGTTCAGGTTCAATGCCTGTGCCGTTATCTTTCACTGATAATTCAGCCTTATGATGCGTGGCATATAATGTTATGGAGATGGCTCCATGCTCAGGATCGGTATGCTGCACCGCGTTATGGAACAGATTCAGCACAACCTGTTTCAGCTTGTAAGGGTCAGCCAGTACATATACTTCAGCCGTCAAATCGAGATGAATGGATCTTTGTTGAGCCATCATGGCAAGTTGTGGTTGCATTTCGAGCAGCAGACTATCCAGCTGAATGACCTCCCGCTCCTGCTTTGGGGCCTGATCCAGCTTGGTTAGTAACAGCAAATCTTCAACCAGCTTGTTAATTCGCACCGATTCGCCGTGCATGCTGTCCAGTGCTTTATACAATTGATCTTGATTGGTCGCTGCACCCCGCTGTAGAACTTCAATGAAACCGTGAATGGAGGTGAGCGGGGTACGAAGCTCATGAGAAGCATCAGACAAGAAACGTTGCATCTGCTCTTTCGATTCCCGCTCCGCTTCAAACGAATTCTCCAGTCTTTCAAGCATGCCATTAAATGAAACTGCGAGCTGATCCACTTCTTCTTGTCCCTGAATGACGGGAAGCCGTTCTGCGAGGCTGCCTGCATCTATCTGCTGTACTTTATTCACCATGTTGGACAGGGGAACCAGCGTCCGGCGTAATACCTTAGTGTATAGAACAAGACCGGCTACCATGGCCAACAGCGATAACATGATGAAGATCAGAAGCTGTTTAATAATCAAGTCTCTCAGTGGCTTTGTAGCCGTGCCCATCTGCACCATTGGTAAACCACGATTGCGTGGACCGGGTGAAGCGAATACAATCAATTGCTCATTCCCTTGGCTATCCGTGACGATCCGGTAGGGAATGTGTTTTTGTTCTTTCAACTCATCTGTAATGTCCTGATATTCAGCGGATGATAGTTGAGGGGCTTTCAGACCGTCTTCCCCAAAAACATCCTCGAACGTACCTTCGTTATCAAACAGGGCTAGTGAACGGTCAGGAATAAACAACACCCGATTACCAGACCCGTTTCCTACCTGTCCACCAAAAGGATTGTTGGAAGAGCCGTTACGTGACTGGATACCGAGCCAAACCGGGGGCATGGACATGAGCTGTTCTTCCATGGTTTTTGCCTGATTCCGGTAGAGAAAGCTTTCCATGATCCAGAATTGCAGAATACCGATTAACAATAACAGCCCAGCAAGCACGAACAGAGAACGTGAGAGCAATTGAGAACGTAATGAACGAGGCCATATCCAGTGGTGGAGACGTCTTATACGAAGTTTATTTTTCTTAGGCAGCGAGTTCATCAGAGATCCACCCTGTACCCGACACCCCGAAGCGTACGAATGAGTTTATGCTCTTTATCCCCGAGTTTGTCGCGCAAGGAACGAACGTAAACCTCCACAATATTTTCTTCCCCGCCAAAATCATACCCCCAAACCCGGCTCAGAATGGTCGCTTTGCTAAGTACAATTCCATGATTAAGCACAATAAATTTTAACAGTTCGTATTCGGTAGGAGATAACTCCAAGACCTGATTCTGATAGGTGATTTCTTTGCGCTGATCATCAATTCGGAAGGGACCGTGGGTGACGGCTCCTATTAATAAAGGAAATTGATTCCGCAGTCTGGCCTGAATCCGGGCGAGCAGCTCATCAAAGGCAAAGGGTTTGATCATGTAATCGTCAGCACCTAACCAAAGGCCCTTAACCCGATTCTCGACTTCATCCTTCGCTGTCAGCATAATTACGCCAACCTCGGCACCGGTCTTACGCAGACGCTCGACCACTTCGAATCCATCCATCTCTGGCATCATGACATCAAGAATAGCCATATGTGGCTTGAATTCAAGCGCCAACTCAAGCGCAGCGGCTCCATCGGGTGCGGTGCGCACATCTAAGCCCTCATTGCTTAATCCAAGCTCTAGAAATTGTAAAATATGTGGTTCATCATCAGCCAATAGTATTTTAATTCCGCTGCTAAGCTTCATAATGTGCTTTCTCTCCTTGCTCGTTTCATCTAGACTTCTCCCTCAATTCGGAGGGACTGTATGTAGTATTATCGCTTGCCAAACTGAAATTTAGCTGAAAGGATTGTGAATTATCCTCAGACAACATTCAGCGGGCACTCATCCCAGCTTTATTTTGGCATGTCACAATACTAGACATGAAGAACTTTGAAGGAGTGATTAACATTGAATAACACCAAAAGAAGGATGGATCTTGTCCTTCTGCCGATTGTATTACTGGCGGCATTTCTGAATGGGTACGGCATCTGGAACGATCAATATGCCAATTCCTATTATACGACTGCCGTTGGGAGTATGCTCAGCAACTTCCATAACTTTTTCTATGCTTCACTCGACTCGGCAGGCTCGGTGACTGTAGATAAACCACCTGTTGTCTTCTGGATCCAGACGGCCTTTGCCTATGTCTTCGGATTGCACGGATGGAGCGTTATTTTGCCGCAGGTATTAGCGGGAATCTGTTCGGTGCTCCTGATCTATTTCATGGTGAAACCTACATATGGTCTTGCAGCAGCACGAATCTCGGCACTTGTGATGGCGACAGTGCCTGTCGTGGCGGCAGTCAGCCGGACCAACAATATTGACAGCATGTTGGTGTTTACACTACTGCTGGGTTCATGGTTTTTGTTCAAAGGCAGCAAACAAGGCAGTACTTGGCGCATTCTGGTTGCTTTTGGGTTAATAGGCGTAGCATTTAATATGAAAATGCTTCAAGCCTACATGATTCTCCCGGCTTTTTACTTGTTTTATCTGATTGCATTTCAGGCGAAATGGAGAAGGAAGATCATCCTGCTGATCGGCAGCACAGCGGTTCTGGCGGTGGTTTCCTTATCCTGGGCGGTTACTGTGGATTCTATACCCGAAGACGAGCGGCCTTATATCGGCAGCAGTGAAACGAACTCGGTCATGGAACTTGCCTTTGGATACAATGGTCTGGCTCGCCTAACGGGTCAGCAGAATACCGCGGGTAACGCAGGTATGCCAAATGGTATCGGACAGGGGGATAATCGTGGCAATCGAGGAGACTTGTCTTCAGTCCCTAATCAGACAGGCAGTGGTGTTCCTGGCGCTGGGCAAGATGTCAATGCACCGGATAACGATAACATGAATGGTTCGAATGGCAATTTCCCGAACAGGCAGATGCCGAATGATATGGAAATGCCAAACGGAAGAAATTTTGGCGGTAATGGTGGCGGAGGCATGGGAGGAATGTTTGGTACAGGGGAGAAAGGTCCTCTGCGTCTGTTCCAGACTGAACTGTCAGGTCAAGCTAGCTGGCTGTTGCCAGTTGTGTTGCTTGGGTGCATTGCCCTATTTGCAGGGTTAAGACGGAGAAATATAACCAGCAAGCACAAGGAGGCCTTGTTCTGGCTGGCCTGGCTGCTTCCCGTTGCTGCCTTTTTCAGTGTGGCAGGTTTCTTCCATCAATATTATCTGATTATGCTTGCACCTCCCATTGCGGCGCTGACTGGCGCAGGATTTGTAGCGATGTGGAAGTCATATCGTGATCGCGATGGATGGCAGGCATGGTTGCTTCCGGTGTCCGTGCTGCTGACGACTCTGTTTGGCTGGTATATCATGCAGGTGTATAACGAGACGATTGGTGCAGGCTGGTCCATTAGTGAATTGATCGCAGGCATTCTGGTTACGGTCATCCTAATCGTTATGCTTCATCGCACACATCAATGGAAACAGGGCTTCATTATCGCGGGATTCATGGTGATGCTGATCGGTCCAATCTACTGGGCATTCACCCCAATTACTTACGGTGGCAACAGCATGATTCCGGCAGCAGGACCTACCGGTTCCAATGGCATGTTTGGTGGGGCAGGAATGGGCATGCCGATGGGTAACGTTGCAGGAGACACAGAAATGCCTACAATGGGTGGCCGTGGCGGAATGGGTAACCGTAACGAAGAAGTGGATACAGTCACACTGAATTATCTGAAAGAGCACAATACAGGCGAAACGTATCTCTTTGCCACTACGGACTATAATCAGGCAGCACCTTATATCATCGATGAAAGAGCAGCGGTCATTACACTTGGAGGGTTCTCCGGCTCAGACCCGGTGTACACAACAGATGAACTTGAGCAACTCGTCAAGAGCGGGCAAGTGAAATACTTCATGGTTGGTGGCATGGGTGGCCGCGGAGGAAACTCGGATATTAGCGATTGGATCAAAGAGCACGGAACCGAGATTCCAACGTCAGAATGGAAGACAGGCACGGACAGCGGATCCATGGATAACGGTGATACGGAGAGTGAAGCTGGACTTGGATTTGGATTCGGATTCGGATTCGGATTTGGCGGACAGACCACCTTGTACGAAGTGAAATTATAACTGTAATGAAAATCTCGAACGAACGAAGTCCATTGGAAAAGGGAGGGGACAAACATGGCTCACGCGTACCGATACAGCATTATTATTCCCATGTATAACGAGGAAGCGGTGATCGAGGAGACTTATCGGCGTCTGAAGAAGGTCATGGGCAGCACAGGAGAGAGTTATGAACTGTTGTTTGTTAATGATGGTAGCGTGGATCGAAGTGCACAGATGATCCGTGATTACGCCCGTTGGGACGAGAGTGTGAAGCTGATAGATTTTGCCCGTAACTTCGGACATCAGATTGCGATAACAGCTGGTATGGATTATGCAGTGGGGGATGCGGTGGTTATTATTGATGCGGATCTGCAGGACCCTCCCGAACTGATACTGGATATGATCGCCAAATGGAAAGAGGGCTATGAAGTCGTATATGCCCGTCGCACCAGACGAAGTGGGGAAACTCGCTTTAAGAAATGGTCGGCGAGTCTGTTCTATCGTGTACTTCGTGCTTCAACGGATACGGATATCCCGGTAGACACCGGAGATTTTCGCCTGATTGACCGCAAAGTATGTGATGAGATGAAACGTCTTCCGGAGAAAAACCGATTTGTGCGGGGGTTGGTCAGTTGGGTCGGATTTCGTCAGACTGCGATTGAATATGAACGTGATGAACGTCTGGCAGGTGAAACAAAATATCCGCTGAAACGCATGTTGAAACTAAGCCTGGACGGCATTACTTCATTTTCGTATAAACCGCTCAAGCTCGCAGGTTATGTAGGTGCGATCCTGTCGGTTGGCGGATTCATCTATATGTTAACGGTTATTGTTTCGGCCATCTTTACGGATTCAACGATTAAGGGATGGCCATCCATTGTAAGTATCATGCTGATCTTTAACGGATTCATCCTGATCATGCTGGGCATTCTGGGCGAGTACGTGGGCCGCATCTATGATGAGACCAAGGCGCGTCCGCTATACATTGTGAGAGATGTGGTGCAGGCCGAGGGCCAGCAAGCAAAATCCCAATTGACAGTTCGAGTTGCTCATCATGACTAAGCGTCTGGTGACACTCTTCAAGTTCGGTATTGTGGGTGTTGCGAATACGGCAGTAGATGCGGTGGTGTTTGCTTTGCTTGCAGTGGGCGGTGTACCGGTTCTGATGGCTCAAGTAATCTCGTACAGCTGCGGTGTTGCGAACAGTTATTGGCTGAACGGCAGGTGGACTTTTCGAGATACGGCACGAGGGGGCGGCGATAGAGCGAAACTTGTTCGTTTTCTAATCACCAATCTCATCGTTCTTGCGTTATCCGCTCTCATTCTGATGACTTTGCAAGACATGCTGGGTTGGAGTCTCGTGATGAGTAAAATCCTGGCGACCTTGATGGGGATGGTTCTGAACTATATAGCCAGCAGATATTGGGTGTTTCGTATCGCTACTTAGCTGCCCACAGCGTGCATTATTGGTTATAAGAAGCAAATGAAAGGAGTCTATGATGATATGCGAATTAAAAAAGCAGTTATTCCGGCAGCGGGTCTCGGAACCCGTTTCCTGCCAGCGACCAAAGCACAGCCCAAAGAGATGTTACCGATTGTAGACAAACCGGCCATCCAATACATTGTTGAAGAAGCAGTGCAATCAGGAATTGAGAATATCCTCATTGTGACTGGACGCAACAAAAAATCCATAGAGGACCATTTTGATAAATCGGTTGAACTTGAACACTCTTTATATGCCAAGGGCAAACAGTCTTTACTGGAAGAGGTGCAGGCCATCAGCGAGATGGCAAATATTCATTTTATTCGTCAAAAGGAACCACTGGGTCTGGGGCATGCCATTGGGTGTGCACGGCAATTTGTAGGGGATGATGCCTTCGCTGTACTGCTGGGAGATGACATAATGGTGTCTGATCCGCCTGCACTTGCACAGATGGTTCATCTCTATGAAAAGACAGGCAACCAGATCATCGGTGTCCGTCAGGTAGACGCGGCAAATGTGAGCAAATATGGCATTATTGATTCAAATGGTGCAAAGGACCGGGTTCACCGAGTCACCAATCTGGTCGAAAAACCTTCTCTTGCAGAAGCGCCATCCCGTACAGCTGTAATGGGACGATACATTCTGAAACCTTCCATCTTTCCCATTCTGGATCAGATCGAGAGAGGTGCTGGAGGGGAATATCAGTTAACGGATGCCTTGAAAGAAGTAAGTCAGGTGGAGGAACTGTTGGCCCTTGAACTGGAGGGGCGTCGCTACGATATAGGCGATCAATTCGGATATATTCAGGCGATCTTGGAGATCGGACTGTTGCGCAAGGAATTACAGCCCATGCTGACACCCTATCTTCAGAAGCTTGCAACTCAGTTGGCATAGGAATTGATATGTAGCAGAGGTTTAGATCTGCTAAAGGACGAGTTCTCCTCCGTGCCATGGTTCTGTCATAGACTCCAGTGTTGTACAATTATTCCAGTAACGCTACAATTAGCAAGAAGTTCGAGTTGCTCTTTGAGGAGTGAGGAATCATGAATGAATCTATCATCAGGGACCTTATTAAGTATATGGACGTGGAGGACAACGCCGCCATTCAGTACATTCAGACCGAGCATCGGATGAAACTGGGACTCTTTTGGGGGATACAGGAAGGCAGCCGGGTTCTGGAAATCGGGTGTGGTCAGGGAGATACAACGGCCGTGCTTGCACATCTGGTGGGGGAGAACGGGTACGTTCATGGTGTAGATATTGCACCAGAGGATTATGGTACACCGCTGACCGTAGGCGAAGCGGCAGCCAAGCTGCGGAGATCTCCACTGGGTGATCGAATTCGAATGGATTATGATTTTGACATTTTAAGTGATCAGGTTCAATTCACCGAGAATGAGTTTGATGTTATTGTACTTTCCCATTGTTCTTGGTACTTGAAATCGTTTGACGAACTCGCTGAGATTCTTAGCAAGGTTAGGACGTGGGGACATAAGTTATGTTTTGCAGAATGGGATGCCCGAGTTACAGATGTGAGCCAGCTCTCACATTGGTTATCCGTTCTGATTCAGTCCCAGGTCGAATGTTACAAGGAGAACAGCTTCTCCAATGTGCGCACGCTTTTTACACCGGAGGATATCCAAGAGCTTGTCTCTGCGGCAGGCTGGACGATTAAGGAAGAGACTTCGATCCATTCTCCCGAGCTGCAGGACGGTCGCTGGGAAACCGAAATGACACTGGCAGAAGCGCCTGTGGAACTGCAAATGCTTCCAATCCCGGACAAAGTAAAAACACTTCTTCTTTCCGAACTGAAATTACTTAAGACACATCATGTCTCGGGGCCCGGGAGCCCACTGGGAACGTATGCGATGGTTGCCAAAAAGCAGTAAAGAAATAGCTATTTGCAGTATATTATAAGAAAAAAGTCCATCACGTACTTTTCACAGAAGACAGACCGTTTAGCTGAAGTTTTTCTTGCGATAATTAATGGTTCAGCTCCGCTGGGAACATATAAATTCCATGATCTAAAAAAATGTGTTTACTTCATCACAGTAATTTTGATATTATAATCGCAATATCAAATGCGACGAAGAGACGAGTAGATAAAAATCATTCTTTCAAAGAGAGCTCCGGTAGCTGAAAAGGAGTAAAGAACTTTTTATTGAATAAAGACTCAGAGCAGCACATCGGAACTTAGCATTTAAGGGATGGTGTGACAGGAGCTCCTGTTACAGAGCTAGAGTATGAACGGTCTACAGCTAGCAAGATGGTTGTAAACCTTTACTTGAAGAGGCGGATATGGTGACATATTGGCGAATCTGGGTGGTACCACGAGAGTTCAATCTCGTCCCTGAGACTATTGTCTTGGGGATGGGATTTTTTGGTTTTTCCGGGGCTGTGACTACACGCTTTGGAATTGCCTGAATAGTGTTAATTTAGGAAGTCAATTTCATAATACGTTTTTGGTGAGTTGTGAAATTGATTTGAAGAGAAGAATCACTTAAACCGAAAGGAAATGATGATTGAATGTCAGCAAAATTGAAAGTTGGTATCGTCGGAGGAACAGGAATGGTGGGTCAGCGTTTTGTGGACCTGCTTGATCAACATCCATGGTTTGAAGTAACAGCTATTTCTGCAAGCGCCAATTCGGCAGGTAAAACATATGAAGAATCCGTACAAGGTAGATGGAAACTCGCAGTTCCTATTCCGGAAGCTGTGAAGAAAATCGTTGTTCAGGATGCTTCCCAGGTTGAGGCTTTTGCCAGCCAGGTTGATTTTATTTTCTGCGCGGTTGATATGAAAAAGAATGAAATTCAAGCGCTCGAAGAGGCTTACGCTAGAACAGGCACACCTGTCGTGTCCAACAACTCCGCTCACCGCTGGACAGCAGATGTACCAATGGTAATCCCTGAGATTAACCCGGGACATCTGGACGTGATTGAAGCTCAACGCAAACGTCTGGGCACAAAAACCGGATTCATTGCTGTAAAACCAAACTGCTCGATTCAGAGCTATGTGCCTGCACTGCACGCCTTGCGTGAGTTCAACCCGACTCAGGTTGTTGCTTCCACGTATCAAGCAATCTCCGGAGCAGGTAAAAACTTTACGGACTGGCCAGATATGCTTGATAATGTCATTCCATACATCGGTGGCGAAGAAGAGAAGAGTGAGCAGGAACCACTGCGTATCTGGGGTAGCATCGAAAATAATGAGATCGTCAAAGCATCGGCTCCATTAATTACAACACAATGTATTCGTGTTCCAGTAACGGATGGACATCTGGCGACCGTGTTTGTAAACTTCGAGAAAAAACCAAGCAAAGACGAAATTCTGGAACGTTGGTTGCAGTTCAAAGGCCGTCCGCAGGAACTGGCTCTCCCAAGTGCACCAAAACAGTTCATTACGTATTTTGAAGAAGAGAACAGACCACAGACAAAACTGGATCGTGACATCGAACGCGGAATGGGTGTCTCCACAGGCCGACTGCGCGAAGATTCACTCTATGATTACAAATTCGTTGGATTGTCCCACAACACGCTCCGCGGAGCGGCAGGTGGTGCGGTTCTGATCGCAGAACTGCTTAAAGCTGAAGGATATATTCAACCGAAATAAGCATAAGGCATTATAAGCAACAACAGATTTCTGAAAAGAATGAACAGATGAAAACCATCACTCGTTGATGGTTTTTTTCTATTGTGGGCAGGGAGCGTATAATGGGTAGGATTAGATTAAAGTAATTACAGAGACTACGGCAGAAATTACAGTAGAGGGTTATAGTGACGAAAAACGCCGACATGATTGTCGGCGTTTTTTAATCATCCAATATTTTGTTAGGCCGCAGATGTCTTATCCGACTTATGCAGAAGCTGCGATCGACGACCGAGCAGATAACCTGTCAGGGAAGCGAGCATCTGTTGAAATACCATGCCAAGCACGACGGGGACAGCAACAGGTGGCGGAAAATAAGAAACAGCGAGTACTGCACCTGCGCTGATATTACGCATACCTCCATTGAACACCAGAGCGACCTGATCGGCCTCGTTCCAGCCTAGCAATCGGGCGATGAAGTAACTTAGCGCATAACCGAATGATGCCAGGAAAATAATGATGACCGCAAGACCAGCCAACTTCCAGTTGAAATCAGCCAAGTAGGGCGCAACGACAGATCCGTTAATCGCAACGACAGATGCCATGAACAATTTGGATAACGGATTCAACCTTGGTCCCCAGACCGGGACAATGGCGCCTTTGGTCCACTCATTCAGCAGCATACCGAGCAGGGATGGTACAACAATCATCCAGAACAGACTGCTCATCATGGCTGCTGTGTCCAGTGTGACACTGGTTCCGATTAACAGGGATAACACCCCGGGCACTACAAAAGGAGCAAGCATGGTATCAATCAGGATGATGGATAGCGTAAGTGCGATATTGCCCCGATAGATGCTGACCCAGATGAAGCTACTTATTCCTGTCGGAATCACGGCTGCCAGAACAAGGCCCGTTATGGTGTACGCATCTGTAGGGAAAACCAGATGACCCATACCAAGAGCAATTAGAGGCATCGCCAAATGCAAAATAAACAGACATACAAACAGGGGGAACGGCTTTTTCAGCACGTTCACAAAATCCCGTATCCCAAGACTGATACTTCCAGCGAACGTCATGAACGCAAAAAGCCAAGGGGATAAAAAGGTATAAGAAGAAAGAAAACTCCCGCATAACACGCCAATAATAATGCTGATTGGGGTAATCAGTGGCATGATGCGGTTCAAGCGTTGGTTCAAGGCTTGAAGCATAATCATGACATCCCTTTACCGTGTGATTTTACCATTATACATCTTAATAACGTTGGCTGCAGACCCATTTGCAAAGAAGCAGTCTGAACAGGTATCATGGACTTTGAACAAGGATTCCGATTAGGAGAAGGGGAGATGATCATGTTCATAAGAAAAAGAAAGCACACATTAATGATGACAGGCCTTATTGCATCAAGTATTCTGCTGATTTCGGCCTGTTCTGTCGTGGAACAAGCTAATCAAAGTTTAAATTATGTGAGTGGGGCTACTGATTATATAGAACAGGTATCAAACGCCGGGGCTGATCTGCAAGAGCTTGCATCGGGTGCGGTGAATAATCCGGAGATAACAACGCAGATTCAGGAGAAAATCGATCTGATCCAAGCAGAGGCAAGTGAATTTTCTCAGTTGACTGCTCCTGCAATAGGAGAGAGTATTCATGAAAATCTGGTCAGTTACAATACTCAATTAACAGAAGTTGTAGACAATTTCGAGAATACAATTGCAGAGCAAGGTTTTACGGCAGAGAATTGGGAGAAGACAGGCATTCCTGAACTGATCACGAACATCAATAATTTGAAAGATCCGCTTAGCGGACTTCAGGGTGAATAAGTTAAATTGATCTTACCGCATTAAGACAATCCAGTTTGGAATCGAATACTTGAGAAGGGCGAGATATCGGAATGATTGAATTACCGTTATGCTCGCTTTTTTATTTTCCGAAAACGGATGCATATTTAATATCACAGGAGCTAGACTATATCATGTAAATAGGAGATGTATATGACATTTATCTCTTATTTATGTGAAGATGATCTATGGTTTGACAAGGTTGGGACAGAGGCGTATGATAAGTATATAAGTTAATAAAATATAGTTACTTACTATAAGTCTAGAACTACACCTAAATATATTTTGCCAAAGGAGAACAGAGTCATGACTCAACACAATGGAAAAGTAATCATTATTACAGGTGGAGCAAGTGGTATTGGTAAAGAGACAGCACTTCAACTTTCGGATCAAGGAGCGACTATTGTTGTCGCTGACTATAATGAAGACGGAGCGAAGAAGCTTGCGGCAGAGATTGAAGTAGCAGGCGGAACAGCGGGCGCGTACAAAGTGGATGTATCCAAAGGGGACGAGATCAAAGCCCTGATCGACTGGACCGTAGAGCAATATGGTACGTTAAGCGGTATTTTCAATAACGCAGGCATTGGACTTGTGAAGCCATTTCTGGAGATGGACCCGGAATCCTATCACAGAGTCATTGATGTAGATCAGCACAGTGTATATTATGGTATGTATTATGGCGCGAAAAAAATGGTTGAATTGAACGTACAGGGTACCATTGTAAATACAGCTTCGATCTATGGAAGTGTTGCTGCAGTAGGCAGCTTCAACTACAACGCAGCCAAGGCTGCGGTTGTTATGATGTCCAAATCCGGTGCATTGGAACTAGCTGAGCATGGAATTCGTGTAGTTGGTGTAGCACCTGGCTTTATCGAAACACCGATTCTGGGTGATGACCAAGCCATGAAGGATGCGCTTGCTACTCAACATATGCGTGGAGAGCTCATTCAACCCGAGAAAGTAGCCAGTGTGGTTACATTCCTGTTCAGTGATGCAGCCAGTGCAGTTAATGGTACAACCGTAGCCGTAGATGATGGATTCCTCAGCTTCAAAACTAAATAAGAACCCTTTTATAATTAAGACAACTCATCTCAAAAAAAGAAAAACAGAAAAAAACGGTGCAGAACGATTTATTCGTTTTGCACCGTTTTTGTATTTTCATTATAAAGTAATCGTGGCATATGAGATGGAAATAAGTTTGTCGAATCATCCCGAAATTTCAGAGATCGTGATACAATTAGCAAGGTTGTATCTTTTTATCATTTTGTGGTGTGTCATATACAATTCGAACTCCGAGAGAGCCATAACTCTCTTCTTTGTAATGACATTGAGAACAGGTTTTGGTCGAGCATAACGCATCGTTATGAACTTGTAATTTTTCGTTGCACTGTGGACATTTATTTTCAAAAAGAGTCTTCAACACGTTAAACATGCTTAATCACTCATTTCGGATTAATTTACTTGGTTTTTATTATAACGGATAATTTTCGCTGTGTATAGCACTTTTGAGTGATATCGAAATGAGATTTATATAGCACGAAAGGAAGCGCATAACCGATGGATCTTCTGCTTTTTGTCATCATGTTTATACTGGGTCTGGTCGGTTCATTCTTCTCCGGTTTGTTGGGTATTGGTGGGGCCATTATCAATTATCCGCTACTGTTATATGTTCCATCCTGGGTGGGATTGGAGCCGTTCTCAGCACATCAGGTATCGTCGATCAGTATGTTTCAAGTGTTTTTCGCTTCACTTGCTGGTGTGATTGCATTCCGCAGAAAAGTAAAAACGGGTAGAAGCGGTGGGGCGATCGTTCACCGAGGTTTGGTGCTATACATGGGCTCCAGCATTCTTGCTGGCAGTCTGATCGGCGGATTCATATCCGGTCATCTGGACGGAAGGGTTATTAATCTGATCTATGGCATTCTGGCGATCATGGCGATTGTGCTTATGCTGATTCCCGGAAAGGGAAAGCTTGATACCTCAGCTCCACTGGTGTTTAACCGGTGGATTGCAGCAGGCACTGCTTTTGCAGTAGGCATTGTATCAGGAATTGTTGGCGCGGGTGGTGCCTTTATCCTTATTCCTATCATGCTGACGATTCTCAACATCCCCGTACGAACGACGATTGCTTCTTCACTGGCGATTGTATTTATCTCCGCAATCGGCGGCGTTATAGGGAAAATTACGGGTGGAGAAATTCCGATAGAACCCATCATCTATACGGTGATCGGCAGTCTGCTCGGGGCATCCCTTGGTTCACGGGTTAGTTCGATGATTAATGTGAGGGTACTTCGATATGCATTAATCGTACTTATCGCCATCACAGCGGTTAAAGTCTGGTCATCCATTCTGTAAAATCACGTATATGGGAATGAACAATGACGATTTCGTAACCAAACGGTTGGATCGCCGTATAAAGGTTATGAACATGAGCTGAAGCGTTGGATACACGATCAAATGAGTTCAGTTTTCGTCCATGGAGCACCTCATCTCCTTTCATGGATACATGTTTAACATTAATAGAATTTGAGGTATCCACCCTATGAATAACGTACTTACAGAACAGGCTGATGCAGGATATCGGCTAGCTGAGCAGAAAGCATCTCAGTATTTTACTTCTCTTAGGCAGCAACTTATGGATAATACGTATACAACAGCACTTACCCAAGATATTCATGTATGGCAAAGGAAACATATTCATCGTTTTGCCTGGCTTTCTCTTTTATCACCTAGCAAAAGAAAACCGGATCCCCGGGATGTTCATAGATATATCCACTGGCTGAATACGACAGGAAAGCTGGATGATTACCTGGATCGGAGTATCTCCTATATTTATATGCGGGATCTGGGGCAAGCCCTTGATTCTCCGGGTACGCAGGCCCGAATTCAGAACGTTGTCCAGAATACTAAAAAATACTTTATGGACTCAGCTACTGGGCGAAAAGGACAGCCTGATTATATCAGTCTGGCTGCGTTGTACCGGTGGGGACAGAAGGAGCACATTGAAACGGCTGTCATCTGGGTGATGAACAAATTAAAGAATGTAGCATCCAACATCCCGAAGGAGCTGGATGCAGAGCAGGCGCAACGGAAGCTCATCAAGATCATTCTCGGCGTTGTCCTTCATGTGGACGATGAGATGAACGAGCAGACACCACCTGAAGAACGTGCCCGGAGATTTGATGCGGCGATCCGACTTGGTTATTCGTATGGTTTGACGTATCCATTTGTGGATGATCTGCTGGATTCTCAAGCATTGACTGTTCAGGAAAAAGAACAATATTCCCTGATGATACGTGATGCACTTCTTACCGGGGTCGTACCTGATCTGGGAGAGTGGAAAGGCAGCAATCTTGAAGTAATTGAATATGTACATTCCGAGCTTCGGGAAGCATTTGAGTACATCAAGAACTACCAGCATCCAGAGAAACAGCGCACGTTTTTAGAGCAATCCTATGTGTTCTTTCAGTCTCAGGAGATCGATCGCAACAAGAAATTAGCCAATGCGAATTACAGCAATGAAGAATTGTACATTCCGATTATTATCAAATCCTCTTCTTCCCGATTAATCGTCCGGTCTGTTCTCAGTGCACCGGTGGATGAAGGATTTGATCTGCGGACGTTCTATTACGGGATATATAATCAGTTGGCTGATGATTTTGCCGATATGTTTGACGATATGGAAGAAGGGGCAGTAACTCCATATACGTACTATTTGAAGTATCGAGATTTGCGTCCCGACTTGATCAATCCATATGAATTGTATTGGGCAGTCATCTCTCATCTAATCCATGATGTATATAACTCGGACGCCAAGACCCGCGAGGTCATACTGGATCGTGCCATTAACGGTCTGAAGCGTTGTAAAGAACGGTTGGGGCAGCAAAAATATGATGAAGTGATGACGATCTTTGCCTCTGAGCAGCCTGAATTCAATCAACTGGTTCAACAGATGGTGCGAAAAGCAGATGACGTTGATTTCCTTGATAAATTGTTACGAGATCAGGTTGTGCTTCAATTGAAAAATGACAAGCAGGAAAAAGAGGAGTTCAAACAGACCATTCGAACGGTTCGCGAACAGATTAATGTGGAGTTGCAGATTGCGAAGCCCGGTGGCCTTCATGAGATGAAAGAAACGCTGATCGATGCGGCCAATTACAGCTTGCAGGGAGACGGAAAAAGGCTACGTCCGATATTAACTTGGGTTATGGGCGTGCGCGAGTATGGTCTTCATGAATCATCCATCGTTCCGCTGCTAAGATCATTGGAGTACATGCATACCGCTTCCCTGATCTTTGATGATCTGCCTACGCAGGATAATGCTTCGACAAGACGTGGACGTTCCACGCTGCACCATGTACACAATAGTGCCACAGCAGAGCTTACGGGTCTGTTTCTCATTCAGAAGGCGATTGGAGAGCAATCCTCATTGAATCGTTTTGATGCGGCGACCGTACTCAGACTCATCCAGTATTCGGCTGAAAAAGCAGAGGATATGTGTATGGGGCAGGCCATGGATCTGAATTCCAAAGGCAAGGCATTGACGCTGGAGCAGTTGAACATGATCTGTTTTTACAAAACTGGCATTGCCTTCGAAGCTGCCCTGGTCATGCCAGCGATACTTGCCCAAGTGAAGGAACCGGAGATGGCTGCGCTGAAAAAGTTCGCTTATCATGCGGGGATCGCCTTCCAGATCAAGGACGACTTGCTGGATTTCGAGGGAAATTACCTTATTCTTGGGAAACCTGCAGGTCAGGATGTGCGGAACAACAATTCAACCTTTGTGTCTATTCTGGGTGATGAAGGCGCGAAGAAAGCGATGTGGGAGCATTATTGTCTTGCTACAGATGCATTGAACGAGATGCCGAAACCTATTCCATTTTTGAGACATTTATTGGATTATCTTATTGGTCGCGAGCGCTAACCCATTTTTCTAATGATTCCGTGTTGCCTATGACTCATAATGATATATAATGACAAAGTTCGGGATTCCATGTGGATGGATTCCGGGCCTTGTTTGGTTTAAAGACACAAATCTCTTAAAAAGATTTGTTTCAACGGTTGAAATTCTGGGTATTAAGCAGGTACTGTTGTTTTAAAACTGACTAATTCTTATAGAACATCTTATATCAGTAAAAATTTTAGATTTCGACAAACTTTACATGGAGTCTATGCCAAAAGGAGAACTTACAATGCAGGTTCAAAAGGTCGATCATCACGAATTGTTCGAGCAAATCTATAACCAAGCGCCTATTGGGATTGCACTCGTTGCTCCAACAGGGCAATGGATGAAAGTGAACCCTGCTTTTTGTTGTATGCTAGGTTATACAAGTGATGAATTAATGGATCTCACGTATCAGGATATTACAGATCCGGATGATTCCTCACAAGATATGATCTGTAGTTATGAGCTATTTGAAGGTAAATCAAAAGAAAATCAATACGAAAAACGTTACATTAATAAAAATGGTGACATCTTATGGTGTTCAATACATGTTTCCTTGGTTCGAAGCGAAATTACGGATGAACCGCTTTATTCCGTTTGCCATATTGTTGATATTTCCAATCGTAAACTGTCTGAACAAAAACTCCTCCATCGTGAAGAAATGTTCAAACTTATTACGGATCATGCTCAGGAGATCATCTATATTGCCGATTCAGAGGGAGTTTGTCGGTTCTGCTCACCGTCAGTCCAACAAATATTAGGTTATTCCCCGGAAGAAGTCATTGGCCAAAACAATAATGCTTCCTTTCACCCACAAGATCTGGAACGGATCTCACAGATGGATTTGACTAAAGGTAATCTGTTGAATATTAGAGTCCGCCATAAAGACGGGCATTATCTTTGGTTTGAAACCACATACAAGGTCTTTGGTGATGCGGAGCATGAACAGCAGATTTTTACAATTGGACGAGATATATCAGAGCGAAAAAAACAAAAGGATATCAGTGCAGAGGCTGAACGTATCGCCTTGATCGGTAGTTGGGAATGGGATATGGTCTTAGACCATATTACATTTTCAGATCAGATCTTTGAGATTTTTGAACTTGAACGCACCTGCAAACCATATCGGATAAGTGATGTTTTTAATGTTATGGATGCTGAAGATATAACCTCTTTACAAAAACATATTGCAGGGGTAAAACAGGGTGAACCGCTCGATTTTGAATACAAACACATCAGCTCTGATGGGAATGAGAAGTATCTTCACTTGCGTGGATTAATTACGCTTGATGAGCATGGTCAGCCAGTTCAGCTGAACGGAACACTACAGGATATCACTGAACGCAAACGCATCGAATTTAAATTGCAGGAATCTGTCGAGCGATACACTTCGCTTAAGAAATACAATCATGACGCCATTATCTCGTTTAACATGGATGGTAATATTATGAATGCAAATCCAGTAGCGGTGAAAATGACGGGTTGTCCCGTGGCTGAAATGATCGGTACAAGCATAAGCAGATTTATCGGAGCCGGTAATCTGGGTCTGATTCTGGGCAGTAACTATGAGATGGCTGAAAAGGAGATCAACGCTGTTCGGCACACGGATGGATCTGAGACAGAAGTCTTGGCTACGCTTGCTCCAATTATTATTAATACATCCAATGTCGGGTTTTACCTGATTGCGAAGGATATTACGGAGCAGAAAAAACTGCTGGTAGCCAAAGAGACAGCGGAGAGAATGAATAAGGCCAAAAGTGAATTTTTGGCGATGATGAGTCATGAAATCCGTACACCTATGAACGGTGTAATTGGGATGACGGATTTGCTTTTGGATACTCCTGGACTTAGCGGGGAACAAAAGGAATACATCGAAATCATCCAGAAGAGTGGAGATTCCTTGCTGGCCATCATTAATGATATTCTTGATTTTTCCAAAATCGAATCAGGCAAAACCGATCTGGTAGAAGATCCTTTTGATCTCGTAGAGATCGTGACCGAGACGGTGCAAATCGTAAAACCGCTGGCTCGTGAAAAGAAGCTGGATGTTCGCATGTGCGTAGAAGATGTCATTCCAACTCCGGTGTATGGTGATGCTTATCGTCTTAAACAGGTACTTACCAATATCATCGGCAACGCGGTCAAATTCACTTCAGAAGGCGGCGTGGAAGTTAAAGTGGGAGTTAAGGAGCAGTGCGGCAATAACGTGCAGCTTTATTTTCAGGTAAAAGATTCGGGCATTGGCATTCCGGCTGAGAGGAAACAACAGTTATTTGAACCTTTCTACCAACTGGAGAATTTTATGACCCGCAAACCTCAAGGTACCGGTCTTGGCCTTGCCATTAGCAAGAAACTGGTGGAGCTTATGCAGGGTGAGATCTGGATCGAGGAATCGGATGATCCGGGTACAATCTTTATATTTACCGCCCAATTTAAATTAAATAACGGTGAAGAGAGTAACAGGTTGGATCAACAGCAGAAGAAGAGCAGAACATCAGCCTTGCGGATTTTAATTGCAGAAGACAATGAGGTGAATCAACTCGTCCTTAGCAGGATCGTTGAGAAAAAAGGGCACTTCGTGGATCACGTGGCGGACGGTGTTGAGGCAGTCGAGGCGGTCAAACACACTTCATATGATATTGTCTTCATGGATGTGCATATGCCAAGGCTTAATGGATTTGAAGCGACAAAAGCGATTAAAAATGCTTTGCCCCCCGAGAGTTGTCCATTCATTATTGCGGTAACTGCAAATGCCGTAAGAGGAGACATGGAAAACTGCTTGAAGGCAGGCATGGATGCGTATGTCAGCAAACCGATCAAAATCGAGTCCATTATGCAAGCATTGGAGACCTATTACATCAAAAATAATCTCTGAGCACGCTAAAAATGGATTCATGAGCAAAAAGCTGCTAGCTTATTGTAAATAGGCTAGCAACTTTTTTTTGCTGTTCCATGATTTTGTCCTCCATCCTGCATCCCACAGATGCGACTAAGGACAAATCTCTAAGGATTTTTGATCCACAATTTGGAGATGTCCATATATCCGAATTCTGCGATCTGCATGCCGAAGATGCTCTGATCCAGTTCAGCCTGCTTGTTCATGTGACAGCCATGCAAGATCCAGCAGTGATCACGTAGCAAGGCTTCAGCTTCATCCAGGAGCGCAGTACGGTCTGCCCGATGAAGCTTTGCAAAATGATCCAGTTTGTCATCCAATAGAGACTGGAATGCAGGAGACATACACATATGAAAATGGTTGGACAGGTTTTTGAAAAAATGAATCATGCCGTACTGCCAATCTTCCTCCAGTATCTCTTCAGCGAGGATCAATTGTGCGTTTGTGGTTTCCTCTGAGTTGAAGTAATCCACAACAGCCTGCATGCTGATGTTCAGACCGATGGACGCTGCCCGACACTGAAACCACTCCGCAACGTCTGCATCTTTATTATGCTTATATGATAATGTTATCGTCTCACCTTGGTACCCACAGTTATGCAGTAATTCACGAGCATGCTCAAGAGAGGAAGCGGTCCAGTCTTGGGTTGCACTTTTCCAAGGAAGGAAGCTGCTGGCCGGTGTGATCCGATTCCCGCCGAGATCTCTGACAAGCGCGACCGAATCATAGACGATACGCAGGGCTTGTCGAAATAAGGGATGATGATGGATGCCTTCCTTGTGAAAATTGAACAGCATATATTGACAACCCAGCGCCGGATAATTGATGCTGTTCGTCTGATCACACCCTGTTGCCAGACTTAATCGATCTGTACCCGGTAGCTCATAATAGCGATCATTTGGACTCAGGTCAGGCACAAACCAGAAATGCACTTGATCCAGATGTGGCCGGATGCCGTAGTACGCATCAAAAGCGGCAAGCTCCAGCACATCTTCATTCAGCTCAGAGATCTGAAAAGGACCGGTACCTACCAATGTATTGGCTACATTGTAATCGTAGGGCAGGATTGTCATCCGAATACAACTGAACAGATGCAAGAAAAACCGATTAGGACGATGTAGAACAAACTTGATACAGTAATCACCAGCTACTTCCGCACGTTCGATATCCCGATATAACCAGATGGAGGGACTATGTACATCAATCAATCGTTGCAACGTCGCTTGAACATCCCGGGACGTCATGATACGTCCGTTGTGGAAACGTACACCTTTCCGAAGATAGAAGGTCCATAAGCGATGGTCCTCGCTACACTCCCACATGTGCGCCAGTGCTGGCAGGAATGATTCTGTCTTGGCGTCATAAGTGATCAATGTATTACAGACCTGGCTTAATAGGTAGGTTTCAAATGCAGTATAAACAAAGGCTGGGTCCAAATCACCTAACTGGCGTGACCTCATGATGCGCAGGATATCCTGACCAGAGGCAGTTTCATCGTGGCCGTGAAACCCCATCTGTTGATGAAGGGAGAGCATGAGCTGTTCTCGCAATGTATCATCCATCTGAACGGTTCCGATGAGTTCAATGGCATCTTTCATTTTGCCTTTAGCCAGAAGTTCGGTAAAACTCGCTTCCAACGCTTCATTCATGCTACGCAGCATCGTTAACTCCGAATGATGTCCACGACCACGCCCAGGCTGCCAATGGATAAAGCCTTGTTCCTCCAATTTTCTGAGAATGAATTTCACATTGCGGGGGGTGCAGCACAAGGCAGCGGACAGGCTATCGATCGTTACCGCTACAGGTTCATGAAGTTTGAATGAAAGTTGTTCGGCCCCGGCGAGCCTTATAAAGTGTGTATGCAGGGTATCCATGTTCATGACTCCTCTATTAAAGGTGAAAAGTGTGATCATATGTTTACACTTTTACTTCCCCCTTTTATCCTTACAATTATACATTAGAAGATGTAGTTCAAAAAGTCCGCTTTTGATTACGAAAGATGCCTAAAGACATCATCAGCATCGAATATGGAATTCAGCCGAAATGTCCGTTGCTCACGTAGTTTTCCCTACGCTCCGCTACTCCATTTCTAGCTTAATCCCATCTTCTCGGTACTGAAAACCGAACTTTTTGAACACGAATTAGTAGAGGTTGTTCAAAAAGTTCGCTTTTGAAGCACTTAGAAAGAATAGGAGAAGTTCGCATGAAGCAATATTTAAGGCAGATTCACCCCTTGGCATGGACGATCATTATCGGAACCATGTTTGGACGTCTTGTGACGTCCATGAGTATCCCGTTTCTATCCATCTATCTGACACGTGTGTTAGATGCTACACCGACCCAGACCGGTATTACTGTGGCGGTTAGCTCGCTGGCAGGTGTAATGGTCAGCTTTTATGGAGGTTATATTTCGGACCGGATCGGGCGCAAAATCGTGATGTTAATCTCAGTATTTAGCTGGGCAGGTGTGTTTTTTATTTTTTCAGCAGCAGAGCATCTATGGGTGTTCTTTGTTGCCAATACGTTAAACGGATTATGCCGCGCAGTATTTGAGCCCACCTCCAGAGCGCTGTTATCGGATATTACTTCTCCGGAGAACAAATTGCTGGTGTTCAACCTCAGATATGCTGCAGTTAATCTTGGTGTGGTCTTTGGGCCAATTATCGGATTTCAGCTGGGATCATCTGAATCAACGTTCCCATTTGTGATTTCCGGCTTGATATACATAGCCTATGGACTTGTATTATTTCTCCAATTCAAGCTGCAACATGCCAATCTGCCAGAGCGTCATCAGGCAACCGCACCACGTTTGCGTGAAGCACTCATAACCACCGGTCGCGACCGGGTGTTTCTGCCAGTATTAATCGGTACCACATTTTGTGTTCTGGGTTACGGGCACTTTAGTTCTACGTTGGCACAGTACTTGGCGAGGAGCCCGATCTTTGAAAATGGAAGTCAGATGTTCTCGTACATGCTATCCCTGAATGCCGTGACGGTACTGATTATTCAGTATCCTCTTGTGAGAACCTTCCGAAACTTCCCACCGCTTGTTCCTCTGATTGTGGGTAACTTGCTGGTGGCAACCAGTCTGATGATGGTTGGAATCGCTGAAGGTGTGCTCATGATGATGATGAGTGTCATACTATTTACCATTGGGGAAGTGTTGTTGTTCACCATGATGGATATGCTCATTGACCGGATTGCGAAGCCGGAATGGAAAGGGACGTATTTCGGTACCATCGGATTCAATAATATCGGTAGTGTCATTGCTCCTGTCATGGGAGGGGTGTTGCTAAGTCAATTTGGAGCGGAGAATGGGCTCGCTGTTTTTCTACCGATTGCACTGACGACTGCCCTGGGAGTACCTTTTCTTCTGATAGCACACAGACGTCTTGTTGTTAGAGAAAAACAAACAGAGCCTACATCATTAAGTATGTAGCGAGAATTGAAAAGTTTAATGGCATGAATTAAATAACAATTCAGTTAAAATTATCTTGACGGATGTTAGTCCAGCGAATACAATAAACAACAAATATGTGAAACGGGTGGGATGATGATTATGTTTATGCCTATACAGATTTCGAATCGATAACTGAATACGCATGAGCATAGTGACATTAATCCAATTTTTTTGCAATGATCGCGTTGGGACAGTCATGTTTGTGCACCTCTGTCGTGGACGCTCATCATTATTGCGATGCAGAGGAGATACGGGAAATGCTTTGCATTTCATTCGATCTCTTTTGGCTACAAGCTGTAGATGAACATTAGTTCATCTATGGCTTTTTGGCATGCATTCCACCCAATTTGTTCACATGGAAAGGAGCGTTTGGAGCGTTATTTTATAAAAACTAACTTGTTAAAAAGGAGAATGTACAATGGTCAACATATGTTCTACATATCAATTATGGGCGGGAAATCCCGATTTTAATGTCATTATGTATGACTCATCCTAGTGATCGCAAATTTGCTGTCGTTAAGATCATCAACAAATATGAATAGCCAAGAACAATTAAATAAACCGATAAAGAGGTGGGACCTGTGCCCAAAACAGAGAAAATCTCCATGTCATGGCTGCTGCGTTATCTAAAACCCGTTAAAGGACGGCTGGCCTTACTTTTAATCATGTTGCTCACATCAACGGGGCTTCAGCTTTTGAATCCACAGATTATTAAACGATTTATTGATACAGCAGCAAGTGGGGGAGTCCTCACCAATCTTGTTCAGCTCGCAGGAATATTTCTGGTTGTTGCCGTGTTTAATCAACTCATCACGGTAGCGGTCAGTTATTTGGGGAACGACGTGGCCTGGCGGGCCACGAATCAACTGCGCGGAGATCTGCTGAAGCACTGCCTGCGTCTTGATATGCGTTTTCATAATGTGAAAACACCTGGAGAGATGATTGAACGTGTGGATGGTGACGTAACGAGTATCTCCAATTTTTTCGCAATGTTCATTGTGCAAGTGATCGGGAGTTTTGTGCTGCTGGCCGGAATTCTCGGATTCATGTTCAGTGTTAATGTGCCCATTGCTTTGGTGATGACCGTGTTCACATTATTATCGATCCTTTTCATGGTCTTTATCCGAAATCTAGGCGTGGACTCTTCCAAAAATGAACGTGCGGCAAGTGCCTCTCTGTTCGGATTAATTGAAGAACGCATTGCCGGGATTGAAGATGTGCAAGCAAATGGTCATGTGCCTTATGTGATGAACCGCTTTTACCGCACGATGCGCACGGTATTCCGTAAGGGGAGAAAAGCCTGGCTGCTACGGGTTATTCCGTGGAATACCACAGTAGTTCTGTTCGCACTGGCGGTCACTGCGGTGCTTTTGCTGGGTGTGCATTATTATATGGAAGGTCTAATTAGTATCGGAACATTATTTCTGATCTACCAATATACGCAGATGCTGAATGATCCGATTGAGATGCTTGGAGATCAGGTGCAGGAGTTCCAAAAAGCAAAATCAGGCATGTTGCGCTCCAGAGAGCTGTTGTCCATGCAGAGTGAGATTGAAGAGGGCACAGAGGAGCAATTGCCGGAAGGACCTCTTGGTCTGGAATTCAGTCAGGTGCACTTCAGTTATAACCAGGATAAACCGGTATTGCAGGACATTACTTTTGCCATTAAGCCTGGTGAACGTCTAGGAATCATCGGTCGCACAGGTAGCGGTAAATCGAGTCTTAGTCGTGTTCTTCTCCGGCTGTACAATCTGGATCGGGGTACGATCCGTGTGGGTGGAACGGATATCACAAAGCTTTCATTACAAGCGCTCTATCGCAGGGTGGGAATGGTGACACAGGATGTGCAGTTGTTTGATGGCACACTGCGTGATAACCTGACCCTGTTCAATGGAGATGTATCGGATCAGATGATCAAGGAGACGACGGATCGCCTTGGACTTAGCCAATGGATTAATTCACAACCAGAAGGACTTAATACGTATTTGGCTGCAGGCGGAGCTTCATTGTCGGCAGGGGAAGCACAGTTATTTGCCTTAACCCGCGTATTCCTGACCGAACCGAGTCTGGTTATTCTGGATGAGCCTTCATCGCGTCTAGATGCTGCGACCGAAGGTATGTTGCAATCTGCAATTGACCAGTTAATGAAACAATCCACAGGAGTGATTATTGCTCACCGACTGGCTACGCTGGAGAAAGTTGACCGGATTATGGTGCTCGGTGATGGGAAGGTACTGGAGTTTGGAGCGAGAGAAGAACTTGCCAGTAACCCTGCATCTCACTATGCCAGACTGCTGATTACAGGCAGAGAGGAGGAATTGGCATGACTGTAGCAGGATTTATAGGCCGTTTGTTTCGATTCAGGCCTTTGTTATTTGTAATCAACGGAATGTTATGGTGTATATTTCATTCCTTGCCGCTAGCCATTGGTATTGGAATGCAATGGTTTTTTGATCGCACAACAGTGGGCTCCAATGACTACATGTGGCTTGCTGTGCCGCTTATCTTTATTGCTTTGGTCCGAATGGCACGGGTGGGCACATTTTTTGTAGCCTTCTATGCATGGGTTACGTATCTGTATCATGTTCAGGCGATTTTACGAACCAACATGCTCGCAGCGATCATGCGCTGGCCTGGGCGTAATCTTCCGGCTTCACCAGGGGAGGCGATGAGTCGCTTTCGGGATGATGTCGATGAAGTCGTCGAGTATGTAGAATCATGGGTGGACTTCTGGGGACGGCTCGTATTTGCTGTTGTGTCCATCGTCATTATGGCGAACATTAATTGGCAGATCACATTGGTTGCCGTGCTGCCATTGGTGGTCGTTACCTTACTTAACAACCTGTCCGGAAATCGGGCTCGGAAGTATGCACAGGTTAATCGTGAAGCGACTGGGCGAATTACCAGTTTTATTGCGGAAACGTTTGGAGCAGTGCAAGCCCTGAAACTGGGTCAGGCCGAAGAGAATGTCTCTTCACGTTTCAACCAGTTGAATGAAGATCGTCGCCAGGCTGCACTTCGAGACAATCTGTTCAAGCAGTGGATGAGATCGATGAATCAGCATGTTCTAAGTATCTGTACCGGATTGATTCTACTGATGTGTGCAGCTGAGATGAAAGCAGGGAATTTTACCGTAGGTGATTTTGCCTTATTCACCAGTTATCTGGCCAATATCGGATTTAGCATTTCACTGTTTGGTTATATGGTGTTTCAGCACAAAAGGCTCAAGGTATCCTATGATCGTATGCGTAAGCTATTCCGCCCAGGGGAAGAAGACCAGATCATGGATTCGAGGGAAATCTATCTGTATGAAGATCCGCCGGAACTTGTAAGTGAACAGAGGGACCCTAAGGAGAAGTTGCAATCTCTTGAGGTGAATAAGCTGACTTATCAATATCCGAATTCTGAAAATGGCATAGAAGAGATCAGTTTTCGTCTGAAACGCGGACAATTTCTTGTGATTACGGGACGGATCGGATCAGGTAAATCAACGCTTGTACGAACACTTCTTGGACTGTTACCCAAACAAAAAGGGGACATTCACTGGAATGGAGCGGCTGTTGATCCAGCCACATTCCTGATGCCGCCTAGAGCCGCGTATACCCCTCAAGTGCCAAGATTGTTCAGTGATACGTTGAAAGAAAATATCGTCCAGGGCAAACAGGGTAACACCGAGCAAGCCCTTGAAAAAGCCATTCGTCTGGCTGTGATGGAGAAGGATATCAAACATCTGGATCAGGGGCTTGAGACCCCGGTTGGTCCCAGAGGGGTGATGCTGTCAGGCGGGCAGATTCAGCGCGCGGCCACAGGACGCATGTTAATGACGGAGGCGGACCTGTTTATCTTTGATGACCTGTCCAGTGCACTGGATGTGGAGACAGAACAACAAGTATGGGAAGGGCTGTTCCAAGAGCCGGATGTCACCTGCATCGCAGTTTCTCACCGCAGGGCAGCACTTTCCAAAGCAGATCACATTATCGTGATGAAAGATGGACGCATTGAAGCCGAGGGAAGTTTGGCCGAATTGCTTGCCACCAATGAAGAGATGCAGCTGCTGTGGCAAGGGGAACAAACCCCCGCCAAAGTTGGATAGCTTTGAAAATTTAGAAAAGATAATAAAAAAACAAAAAAGCCTTACAGACGCTCCTTGAAAGAGGACAGTCTGTAAGGCTTTTTATCGTTATAACGAGTGGAAAGATGGAATATTTTTATCTCATCATCTGAGCAATCAAGGAATACGCAATGATGACCAGGAAGATAATAGTGATATGGTTAATGGAGAAGATAAACATCCGTTTGGACCATTTCTCTGTTTCTTTCTTGTCAAAGGTAGCCACACTGAGAATGAGCCAAGCCAAGCTAACCAGAAATGCCACAATAGCGACAAATGGACTCATCGGCCAGAATAAAAAGCTGGAGATCAGTAACAGTACCAGATACACATTTGTCTGAATGTATGTCCGTCTGATGCCTTTAACAACGGGTAGCATGGGAACACCAGCAGCTTTGTATTCGTCAAAACGACGAATCGCAATCCCGTAGAAGTGAGGCATTTGCCATAAGAGCATCGTAACGACCAATGCCCAGATCTCAAAATGACCCAGTTCCGGTGAAATGGCTGCCCAACCGATGAGTGGAGGCACAGCACCCGAAAGACTTCCCACTTCCGTGTTGTAGATCGTTGTACGTTTGGTCCACATCGTGTAAGGGAACACGTAAAGCAACAGACCCAAAATACCAAATACAGCAGCGGATGGGGAAGCGATGTACAACATGATGCCCCCGATGATGGTGATTGCAATACCGAGAATTAGACCCGACTTGGTATCTACGCGTCCCGTAACGGTAGGACGTTTCTTCGTACGTTCCATGATCGCATCAATATCACGATCATACAAGTTGTTAAACACCCCTGCAGCTCCAATAATGAGAGAAGATCCAATAAAGGAAAGGATGATTGGTACAATATTAGCTAAGATTGAAGCATCAAATACATATAAAGCCAAACTTAAACCCGCAAACATGGCGATCAGGTTGGACTTGATGATTCCGATTTTGATCGTATCGAAGAATACTTTCGGAATCGAGCTATACTCCAGGCTGATATTGGTCTGTGAACCATTGTTCAATGTTTTCAAGAACTCACTTCCTATATCTATACTTGTATATTATGTCGCTATTATACCATTCAATACACTATGTGATTTAATTAACGTTTTAGTATTTAAAATAATGTCATTTGATTGTGAACAATTTAAAAACAAGGTTGTTTTTAATTGTTAAATAATTATTTCTGTGTTACAGGAGAGAAATCAAAAATCCGAGTATAACAGTGATCCAAAGTTTGTTCTGTCATTGTAGTGTAAGTGTAAATAATCTTTTATTCAACTCACACAGGCTGGATTGAAGAAGGTAGTTAAAGATATATGTTGCAAAATGGTTAGGTTTTGTTTATTGTAGATATAAGATATCTTTAATAGTCTTGTTTAAAATGTGTTCTTGTAAATCTCCGATATTACTTTCTTAAGAGAAAGCGGAGGTTATTTTTAAAACTTAATTAGAGATATTAAATGTCTGGAAAGGGTGTATAGTATGAGTAATATGAATCAACTCTTGGATGTACTTATTATTGGTGGAGGACCAGCGGGGCTTAATGCAGCTCTAGTACTTGGCAGGGCCCGCAAGAACGTTGTGGTCATTGATGATGAGACACCGCGTAACTGGGTTACAAGGGAGACTCATGGGTTTGTGACAAGAGATGGGGCAAGTCCACGTGAATTCCGGAAAGCTGCCAAAGATCAGATTGCAGCGTATCCCTCAGTTCAATTTGCATCCGATACGGCAACTGCGATAACAGGTAGCGATGGTGATTTTGTAGTTAAGACTACTCAGGGGGCAAGTTATCGCACGAAAAAGATTTTGTTTGCGGTAGGCAAGAAAGACCTTCCCTTGGATATTAACGGATTAACAGAAGTTTACGGTAAAAGTGCGTTTGTGTGTCCATATTGTGATGGATGGGAGTTAAGAGACCAAGCGCTGGTCATCATCGTTAGTGGAGTTAACGCATTACATATGGCAAAAGTCATATCCGGCTGGACAGAACGTTATACGATCTGTACGAATGGATCAGATTCCTTAACCGATGAGCACCGTGAAGAGCTGAAGCAGCATCATGTTACTGTATTCGATGCACCGATTCAATCCATTAATTCTGAAGAAGGGATGGTACAGCAAGTTGTACTAAATGACGGTACAGCGATTCCTTGCACAGGAGTTTTCTTCCAACCGAAACTGTTTACCGGATCAGAACTGCCAAAGGCCATCGGTTGTGAAATTACAGAATCAGGAACGGTTATAGTTGATGCTTCAGGCAAAACATCTGTAGCGGGTGTATACAGTGCTGGTGATGTAGCATCCGAGATATATCAGGCAATCACGGCTGCGTCTCTGGGGGCATTGTCTGCGGTAAGCATTAATAATGAATTGAATTTCGAGAAGTGGGATGAGTCAAGACATCATTAGAATACATTAAAAAGCGTCATAGAATCATAACGTCATTGGTTCATACAGTAGGGGATTGCATATGCATTCCTCTATTTGTTGTTATTCAATTTAAACGTTGAACGGTTCAATTAAAAGTAATTCAGCCGGAAGAAAATTTGATATTAAATCAATTATGGTTTATTGTATTATCAAATGATACATATTACTATCATTTATATAATCTTCAAAGGAGAGATCACTTATGAATGAAAGCAGAGCAGCCATCATATGGCTAACGAATACCTTGCTCCACGGCGTAGAGATAAGAGGTGATCATCATGAGTGATGCAACTTACATTCCACAGCCCAAAATGTATGGGCCACTTGGCAATCTGCCCTTAATTGATAAAGATAAACCCACGCTGTCGCTAGGCGTTCTGGCTGAACAGCATGGACCGATATATCGACTTACCGTTCCCGGTTATTCCGGTTTAATCGTATCTGGACCAGATCTTGTCGCTGAGTTGTGCGATGTGTCCCGGTTTGACAAATATGTATACAATGAACTCGAAAATGTACGTGCCTTTGGAGGCGATGGTTTATTTACAAGCAGAACATCGGAGCCCAATTGGAAAAAGGCCCACAACATTCTGCTTCCCACCTTCAGCAAACAGGCCATGAAAGGTTATCATCCGATGATGGTTGATATTGCCGAACAGTTGATCAACAAATGGGCACGCCTCAATTCCAACGATACGATTGATGTTGCGGACGATATGACACGCCTTACGTTGGATACCATTGGACTATGTGGATTCAATTATCGATTTAACAGTTTTTACAGACAGGATCACAGTCCTTTTATTGAAAGCATGGTTCGGGCATTAAATGAAGCTATGCAAAAGAGCTCACGTTTGAAAATTCAGAATCTGCTTATGGTGAAAACCAAACGACAGTTCCAAGCGGATATTCAGACGATGTTCTCTCTGGTAGATCAGATTATAGAGGAACGTAAAGCGAGTTCAGCACCCGAAGAGGTCGACTTGCTCGCACGTATGTTGAATGGCAAAGATCCGGAGACTGGCGAAATGTTGGATGATGAGAACATCCGTTATCAGATTATTACGTTTCTCATTGCCGGACATGAAACCACGAGTGGTCTATTATCTTTTGCTCTTTACTTTCTACTGAAAAATCCGGAATCGCTTCAAAAGGCGTATGACGAGGTGGATCAGATATTGGTCAGTGACTCACCGCAGTACGAGGAAATTCTTCAGCTTCCATACATTCGCATGATTCTCAGTGAATCGTTACGTCTCTGGCCAACCGCTCCGGGATTTGACGTATATGCGAAAGAAGACACCGTCATAGGTGGCAAATACCCCTTGAAGAAAGGCGAAAGTTGCAGTATTCTCCTGCCCCAGCTACACCGTGACAGAGAGGCATGGGGAGAGGATGCAGAGCTTTTCCGTCCAGAGCGATTTGAAGATACGGCGAAAGTGCCTCATCATGCGTATAAACCTTTTGGTAATGGGGAGAGAGCGTGTATCGGGATGCAGTTTGCTTTATATGAAGCAACACTTGTGCTTGGCATGGTCCTTAAACATTTTGAACTGATCGATTATAGCAACTATGAGTTGGATGTTAAACAGACGCTGACATTGAAGCCGGGAGACTTCCGGATTCAGGTGAAAGCCCGCGTGGCTTCGCAAACAAGGAATAAGTCGACGGTATCTGCGAAAGAGAAACCTGCTCCTGTTGTTCATAAAAATGTAGCAAGTGATAGCCAGACGAGAGAAATGTTGTCCGTTGAAGCAGACGGTAACCCATCGCTCCTGGTGTTATATGGTTCCAATCTGGGAACGGCAGAAGGCATTGCCCGAGAGCTTGCGGAGAAAGGCCATTCTTATGGAATCCCAAGTGAAGCAGCCCCTCTGAATGAGTGGGTTGGCCGCATTCCCCGCCAAGGTGTCGTTCTCATCGTCACTGCTTCGTATAACGGAAAACCTCCGCAAAATGCTACGGCATTTGTAGAATGGTTAAAGGGAGCAGAGTCAGAGGAAGCAAGGGATGTAAATTATACCGTTCTGGGCTGTGGAGATCGGAGTTGGTCCGGGACGTACCAGAGCATTCCTCGATTAATAGATGAGAGGCTTGAAGAATTGGGAGGTAAAAGACTGTTATCCCGTGGAGAAGCCGATGCTGGAGGTGATATGGAGAAACAAGTCGAGGCGTGGCAGCAGATGTTGTGGCCACAGGTGTTGAGTGTCTTGGGGATTAGCGAGGAAGCAATCAAATCCTCCAAGCCAAGCGCCAGCAGACTTCAAATGGAGTTTGTCCGCGAGAAAACGGATAGGCCACTTGCACGAACTTATGATGCCAGCTATGCCACGGTTGTAGTTAATAAAGAGCTTCAGGCGCTGGGAAGTGGAAGAAGCACACGTCACATCGAAGTGTTATTGCCTGAAGGCATGAGTTATAGAGAAGGTGACCATCTCGGCGTGTTGCCTAGTAATCAGAAGCAGAATGTGGATCGGATACTCAGTCGGTTCGGACTACGTGGGGATACTCCGATCCAATTAACTTCGGACGTCAGCCATCTTACACACCTACCACTGAACAGACCCGTCAAGATTCATGAGTTGCTCGCTTATTGTGTGGAATTGCAGACACCAGTCTCCAGAACACAGTTGCAGGAGTTAGCTAATCATACGGTATGTCCACCTCATAAGCGTGAACTGGAAGGTATGTTGGACGAAAACAGCTACAGGGATGATATTCTTGCCAATCGTATCACCATGTTGGACCTGCTAGAAAAGTATGAGGCGTGTGAGCTGCCATTCGAAAGGTTCCTTGAACTATTGCCTCCGCTTAAGCCCAGATATTATTCAATATCCAGCTCGCCAAGCCTGAATTTCGAGCAAGCGAGTATAACCGTATCGGTAGTAAGAGAACCTGCATGGAGTGGTAAGGGCGAATATCTGGGAGTTGCTTCATCGTACCTTGCCGGTTGTCCATCCGGAGAACGTATTCTGATGTTTGTACGTACGCCGGAATCCGAATTTTGTTTGCCGAAAGAGGCTGACGTACCCATGATCATGGTGGGACCGGGGACGGGTGTTGCGCCGTTCAGAGGTTTCCTTCAGGCGAGAGCGGTCATGAAACAGAGAGGTTTGCCACTGAGTGATGCGCATTTGTTCTTTGGTTGCAGGAATGATTCAGATTTCATATATCGTCAAGAGCTTGAACAATACGAGCGAGAAGGGATCGTTAAACTACACACTGCTTTTTCTCGTGCGGATGGCAAGCCCAAAACGTATGTACAGCATCTGATGAAGGAGAATTCCGAACAGTTGATTCACATGCTGATGAGCAAAGGAAAACTCTACGTATGCGGGGATGGAAGCCAGATGGCCCCTGCGGTAGAAGAGACTTTGCAACAAGCGTATCAGAAGGTGCAGGGAGCAACGGTGCAGCAAGCGAAGGACTGGCTCATTCAGCTTCAGGCCGAAGGACGCTACGTGCAAGACGTGTGGGCAGGTAATAAACGAACAGGTGAAACTCCTAAAACTGTGCATGAGGAGGTACATTAAGACGGAGATGACTCCAATATCTACTAATATACAGTCCTTAATATACTCAAGCTAACAAACAGCCGCTTAATCTGGAGCTTTGTCTCCAAATTAGCGGCTGTTATCATGATCTGACCATGAGCCGTCGCTCGGTTCATTTTCTCACTCCTGAACTGTTAGCGTTTACATTAAAATTTGAAATAAAAATGATTGACAGTCCTTATCTGAACGAGTTTAATTATATAGACCGATTGTTATAATTATTTGAAGGAAGTGGCTTTCGTTGAGTGAAAAGTCTAATGCTAGAGAGTCTATTGTCAGCACAGCAGCGAGACTGTTTTTTTCACAAGGATATCATGCGACCGGTCTGAATCAGATCATCAAAGAGAGTAGTACGCCGAAAGGGTCGTTGTATCATTATTTCCCGCAAGGCAAGGAAGAGCTCGCGCACGAGTGTATTCAAAAAGCCAATGAACATATCTTGCAGACATTTGAGAAAACATTTGCAGCCCACGACAATACGGGGGATGCCATTCAGAGATTTATTCATGATTTGGCTCATGAAACAGAAGCAGCCGGGTTTACCGGATTTCTGCCATTCAGCTTCTGGGCAGCTGTGGAGACATCGTGTATTAGTCAGCAGTTGCGTATTGCATGTCAGGGTGTATTTGCAGATTGGCAGGATGTCATTAAGAAACATCTGATTCTGGATGGCGTTGGTGAAGAGAAGGCGCGGGAGACGGCACTTCTGATCATTTCTTTGATGGAGGGAGCACTGATTATCAGCCTGACGAATCAGGATAAACAGCCTCTGCTGACGGCTGCTGAGTATTTGTCGGTTGTGACGAAGAACGCCAAACAGATTCAATAATTTATACCAAGAGACAGAGAAAAAGAAAGTTTGATACGTTTGAGGAGGATGGGATCGTGGAGGTTTCCATGAAGGCTGATTCTGCACAGAATCAACAAGAAACAAAGCAATACAAGGTATTTCCGATTTTGTTCGCAATGCTGCTGAGCGGCTTTATTGGTCTGTTTGGAGAAACGGCATTAAACGTGGCATTGACGCCACTTATGGCTCTACTGGAAGTAGGTCCTACAACGATTCAATGGTTAACTACAGGTTACTTGCTTGTGTTGGGAATCCTGGTACCGGTATCCGGTATGCTGTTGCAGTGGTTTACCACAAGACAGTTGTTTACAACATCTTTGATTTTCTCGATTGCAGGAACATTTGTTGCTGCACTTGCACCTAGCTTCGAAATTCTGTTAGTGGCACGGGTACTGCAGGCGATAGGTACAGCGCTCTTGTTGCCACTGATGTTTAACACCATATTGGTTATTTTCCCGATTGAAAAACGTGGTGCTGCCATGGGATTGATTGGTTTGGTTATCATGTTTGCACCAGCAAGTGGTCCGAGTATCTCCGGTCTGATTCTGGCTAATCTGAGCTGGCATTGGATTTTCTGGATCTCCTTGCCGTTCTTCATTATCTCACTGGTATGCGGCTTGTTGTTCTTGCCAAATATTTCGAAATTGACCAAGCCCAAAATTGACGTACTGTCCATTATCCTTTCTACCCTTGGTTTTGGTGGTATCGTATACGGCTTCAGTAGTGCAGGGGGACATGGAGAAACTGGCGGAGGCTGGACGAGTCCGGTCGTTGTTGCCACTCTCGTTATTGGTGTGTTGTCCTTGCTGTTATTCAGTATCCGTCAGTTGAGAATGAAACAGCCAATGATGGATTTGCGAGCGTTCAAATATCCGATGTTTACGATTGGCTTGATCCTGATATTCATCTGTATGATGATGATGCTGTCATCCATGCTGATCCTGCCAATGTATCTGCAACAAGGTATGGCCGTTACAGCGTTAACTGCCGGACTGGTTCTATTGCCGGGTAGTCTGCTGAATGGTTTACTGTCTCCGGTCATGGGCCGACTGTTTGACAAGTTTGGTCCGAAGTGGCTTGTGATTATTGGTCTGGCTGTCGTAACGGTTGTACTCTTCATGTACACTGGAATTACACCTACAACAACACTGGCCAAAATTATTACGCTGCATGTGTTCATGATGGTCGGAATCTCGATGATTATGATGCCTGCACAGACGAATGGTCTGAACCAATTGCCACGTGAGTATTATCCTCACGGTACTGCTATCATGAATACGTTGCAACAGGTATCCGGAGCGATCGGTACGGCTGTTGCGGTAAGTATACTGAGCGCAGGACAATCCCGCTTTTTGAGCGGAGTGGCGAACCCGGAAAGTCCAGAAAATCAACTGGCAGGTTTCACGTCAGGTGTACAGAATGCGTTTGTATTCGCATTAGTTCTGTCGATTATCGGTCTGATTACTTCACTCTTCGTGAAACGGGTCAAAGTAGGATCAACGCCAGGACAACAAGGTCCTATGCATTAATCCATTAACTAACAATAATAATTAGATATTGTATAAGAGCGATGTATCCTTAACTTTAGGGACGCATCGCTTTTTTGCGTATTTATTCTATCTTTTTTGGTGTTGACGTGAAACGGGTTACAGCCTTTAGAGTAAAAATGTAGCCGGAATACAGTGGTTCAAAGAATGAATTTCAGAGCAAATACTTCATGTTCCGGCAAAATTGTATATGTTCATACTAATATAAAAGGGTAATATAGAATGTAATAGTACAATTTTTAACCAATTCGAAAACGGTTTATATTTTATTTTTAATCAAGGAGACTTCATTATGATCATCATCAATCCCATTGGTAATAACATTGAACAGATGCTGTTGCACTACGAAAAAAACGGCCATCTCACTCTACAGGCATCGCTTATTAGTAATAGCTCGGTTGTATATAGATTGCAAGACTATTGTCTCAAGGTATATGCTTCACGGGCAAGATTGGATGGGGAGATGGAAAGTGAGGCACTTAGGGCATTGCAGAGTAATCCTTATGCACCCAAATTGTATGCGTATTCACCAGGTGAGTACACCCTGACAGAGTGGATTGAAGCATTCAAACTGAAAGAGTACCGTGTAACCTATGGACACATTCCTCCCAACTTGATATACGATATGTTTACGACGGAACTTCAGCAGATTCATGCTGGATATTGGGACTGGGATGTCATCCGATATGAGAATTTGCTCTGGACCAAGACAGGTGATGTGAAGAGAACGAACTTTTGGTTGTGTGAGCCTGTAAACTCCAGACGTGAGAACTTATATAACCAGGTCATTCGAAGAATTGATAACATCTACAATGGCGATCGAACCGAAATGGAGGCGATGAAACAATACTTTTATCGTCACCAGTTGACTTCATTAGAGATCGAACAAGCTTTCAGCGATTTCAGGTCCCAACGGCCAAGACTGGCGATAGCACAATAAATCACATAAAAGAAACCCAAAAGATATTAGAGAATCTTTGGGGTTTCTTTTATGATATAACATAGCCTTACTTTAGCAGGGTGTACGTTACTTCTTCACCAGGGCCAATATCTCATCCGCAACGAGGTCAGGGCGATATTGATGGATGTAATGATCGGTATCTTTAATGGTTACCTGTTTAGAATCATCTGACCAAGATTTGAATTCTACTTGGGATTTATCCCATTCGGGTTCACTTGCACCAAGGTAATCAGCCGTCAGTATGGTGAGTGGAAACGGTAAGGTTTGCTTGTGATCTACAACCACTTTGGCATTGGCAGCTATTTCACGTAATTCATCCAACGTGTTCACATTACCATAGTTGTGCAACAACGCAGTTGTATCCAATTTTTTCAGATCATCGGGTACAAGTTTCAGTTCATTACGATTGGCATTAGAAGTTTTGACAACCATGTCAGATTGCATGGAGAGGCGGAATAGTCCGGTTTGGATACGGAATTTATTCGCAAAACCACCAATTGTGTCTGCCAAAGAGTCATCGTCATTCGAATAATATTCGGGGCTTCCGCCATCAATCATGACGATACCCTTGACGAGATCCGGGTATTTTTGTGCGAAACGGATGGTTTCCAGCGAGCCGAGCGAATGTCCAACTAATACATAAGGTGGTTTCTGTCCGGATACCTGCAACAACTCGTGTAATTCTTCAGCTACGGTATCGACATCACGTTTTTTATCGGTCTGATCACTATACCCATAGCCAAATCGGTCATATATAGCGAATTTTGTGTTTGGAGCAAGCTTTTCATATAATGGATAATAATCTACATAGGGATTAGCGGTCCCCCAGCCAGAGGCGAGTACGACTGTTACATCGCCTTCTCCACCAGTATATAGATGCATATTGTCTCCATGGACTTCGTACAGCTTACCAGGGGGGACGAGTGTTTTGGCATCCTGCCTTAAACCCACTTGTTGGTAGATCACGCCAGTACCCAGAAGCAACAGAACTATCGCCAGGTCAAATATCAAAAACTTAACTAATCTTTTGCGCCATTTCTTCATGTTCTCTCACATACTCTCCATGTATTTTCTCTATCATATGTGCCCAATCTTATAGGAGAGAAAACAGAGTCTTAATTCTATCTTAATTAGCCGAAAATTGAATATCAACGGCCAATGAATTAATATATAGCTACGATATGAATAGTTCTCATTCAAATATTGAACCTAGATTGATTATATAGAACAGAAGGTATGTATAATGACAAAATACGAAAATCAGCTCCCGACATCAGCAGGCATGAACTTCAAGTCCCTGATCAGCATATTGAGAGATTCCATGCGTGGCAATGTAGAGCGGAGGCCAGTGGGCGTAATGCCTATGGAGATATGTGAACCTGCTGAAACCTTCAGTGCATCCGATAATCCACAGGTTACATGGTTCGGACATTCGGCTTTTTTACTCGAAATTGAAGGGCACAGATTGCTCTTTGATCCGATGCTGGGCAATCGTCCATCACCCGTATCCTGGGTGGGTACCAAACGTTACAGCACCAATCTACCGATTCAACCGGAGGATTTCCCAACGCTGGATGCAATCATTATATCGCATGACCATTATGATCATCTGGATTATGACTCCATTCGCAGATTGAAGGATAAAACAAAGCGATTTATCGTACCGTTTGGGGTACGTCGTCGTCTGATTCAACTGGGTGTGCCTTCGGAACAGATTACCGAACATAACTGGTGGGATGAGTTATCGTTCAAAGGTTTAACATTCGCTTGCACGCCAGCAAGACATTTCTCTGGCAGAGGATTATTCGACCGTAATTCTACCTTGTGGTGTTCGTGGGTTATCGCTGGACAACATACGAAGGTGTTCTTTAGTGGGGACAGCGGATACGGTCCTCATTTCAAGGAAATTGGCAGTAAATATGGTCCATTTGACCTGACCTTGATGGAGTGTGGGCAATATGACGAGCGTTGGTCCAATATTCACATGATGCCGGAAGAAACAGTGCAAGCACACTTGGATGTAGGGGGTAAGTTGCTTATTCCGATTCATTGGGCCGCATTTACGCTTGCCTATCATGCCTGGAATGAACCAGTCGAACGGATTACGAAGGCTGCACATGCTTTGAACGTAAAGATTGCAACTCCCAAAATCGGCGAGAAGGTTGTGCTTCATACGGAGGATTATCCTACACATCCATGGTGGAGACCGGAATTAGGATAAAAAAATAAAAGCGTTCAGCTCATTGAATGAGTGGACGCTTTTTCTATTGCATTTTACATCAGTATTGATAGTGCACTGTAAATTAACAACATACCCATGACGATATTAACAGGACGCTCGTATCTTAATAAAAAGCTCTGGAATAACATGCCACCGAACGCCCAGGTCATATTGGCACTAATACCGATGAAGGTGAGTAGCAAGGAAAATACAATTAAATGAACATGGGACTGCCCAAGAGGCAGAACAAAAACGGATATGGCAGTAAGCCCATACAGAATGACTTTGGGATTGATGAATTGCAGGGTGAACCCAAATAGAAATGAATAATGATTAACCTTGTTTTCTTGCGAATCTGCAGGTTTACTTCGCATGATTTTGAGAGCCAGATAGAGCATATACACACACCCTAACACGTTCAATACGGGTGCGATCCTGGGAATATATTGATGAAGAATAAGGTTGAAATAACTGGACAGAAACATAATAAGCAGGCAACCGGTTGCAACTCCACTAATAAAAGGAAGGGTCTTGAGGAACCCCTGATTTCTGGCATGCGTCATGGAAATGATGTTGTTGGGTCCGGGTGTAAATGAAGCAATGATGGCATAGGTCACTAAAGGTATAATGTTCATGGTTCCTCCACGTCTTCTTAGTTGTGTGATATAATGACCTGAAATGTACGTTATAGCGTACGGTCTTTATTATTGTACAACATGTGCGTTATATAGCACAACAAAATTATGAAATGAGGAGGATGGATTTTTGAAAAACATTAATAGTATTCTTGCTCAGAACCTGAAACAGCTTAGGGAACAAAGAAAACTCAGTCTGGACAAGGTCGCCGAAATGTCTGGTATTAGCAAGACTATGCTTGGTCAGATTGAACGTGGTGAATCCAATCCATCCATTGCAACCGTATGGAAGATTGCTAATGGCCTGAAAACTTCCTTTACTGCTTTGATTCACGAGCCGAAGTCAGATACAACCGTTGTAACGGGGGATGATATTCAAGTATTGATGGAGGATGAGGGAAGGGTTCGGATTTATCCGCATTTTCCTTTTGAAGAAGGACGCCGCTTTGAAATATATATGATGGAGATGGACCCCAAGTCTGAGTTGAAAGCTGAACCGCATATCGAAGGTACGGAAGAGTTTATTACGGTCTTTGAAGGTGAAGTTACGATTAGAGTAGGGGCGGAAGATTATACGGTGAGTTCAGGGGAGTCGATCCGTTTTGGAGCGGACAAGCCTCACGCCTACGTTAACTCCGGTGCTAAGACGAACAAATTCAACATGGTCATTCATTATTCGAAGTGAGATGCAAAGATCCATCTGTGAATGTAACGAACGATGAACGAATAAATGCATACATTATTCGAAGTGAAAATAAAGCAGCCTGATGTAACGAACTGCAACTCCCATGTTAGTCGTGTCTCACAAAGGGTTCAGTTCAAAACATTGGCTGCTTTATTGATGTGTGCACTATGGAGCCCCCAACCTCTAGCGAAGGGGACTCTAACTTATGGTTTTTCTTTGGCCTGACGCTGTATTTCCTTGGCTGTTAATGCTTTATCATACACTCTTACGTTATCCAGACTGCCTTTGTAGAACGGATCAGACGCATAACGACTCTTGCCTACATAAGCTTCCGTTACCTGCAGATCTTTCGGGTTAAAAGTCATCTCAGAGCTGCTTGCAACCGATGTACCATTCACATACAGAGTACCCAAATCACCCTGAAGTGTTACAGCGACATGAACCCACTCTTTGGAAGGCAGTGGATTTGCTGCAATCAGGCTCTGATCCCGTCCCTCATTATGAATGGTGAATTGTAATGCTTCATTATGCTGGGAGGGCGTGAGGAACATATGTCTCGTTAAACCATTTCCAAAGTCGAAAATACGCTGCCAGGACCCGCCGCCATCCCAATTGACCCAGGCGCTAAACGTGAAATCCGTGGTATCTGTAATGAGTCCAGGTAACTGAATGTAACTGTCTACCCCATTGAATGTAGCAGCCTGATTTTTGCCACTTGCAGCAGAACTGACCACGTTAAAGGCTTGTCCGTGATATCCATTTTTACTGGAATCCTTTGCGACTTTGGCAAGTTTTTTGTGTTCAAAAGTATACTCCCCGAGCAACGGGCTTACCGCTTGCTGTGGAATGATAACGTTAAACGTTTTGGAGTTTACCGCAGTTCCTTTACGAATCGTTGCGGTTAATTTCACTTTGGCATCACCCTTACCAGCGCGTGGTCGCTGCACTACACCTGTAGAGGATAGAGCCGAAGTGTTGGAGCTTTTCCACGTAATGTCTGCATCACTTGTTCCCTTTACAGGCAGAGACAGATTGAAGAACACGTGATCCGTATTGCTAATGCTCAGGTCCTTTTTCACCGCATCTACAATGTCCTGATCACTCCGTTCAACACCTTGACTTCCCCAGATGGCTATCCCGGTGGAGGAGAGGGCGCTAAAGGTCAGAACCGTACTTTGAGATTCCGAATTCCATTCATGTGTGAAAACGCCTTTGTACACAACGTTATTCGATGTGATCTGAACCTTGTTGTCTGCGCCAAGACTCCATGTTCCTGTCACGGCACCATGAATCTGCCCATCTGCCGTGAACTGAACGGTCTGGGATGGCTTGATGTCCGCCGTGATGTCCTTACCATGATTCACCCATTGGTACTGACCAGCGATCTCCTGAGTTGTCAGTTGCGTGGTATCCTCTCCCAAAGCCGCATAGCGATATGGAGAAACAACGGGCCAACCATCTGCATTCATATGCATCTCATGCACGCGAACTTCGTGCTCTTCGCCACGCCCTGGAAAGCGGGTATGGAAGATGAGAAATTGTTTGCCAGTCTCCGGATCAACATAAGCAGAGTTATGCCCTGGCGATACATAGCCGCTACCTAGGCCTGTGCCCGGATCACCGATCTGTCTCTCGAACAGGAAGTTCCCCATCAATTTGACTCCGAATGGCTCAATAGAACGATCATCAAACAACGGTTTATCCTTGTCCGCTTTAACGTTGATCATATCGTTTCCTTCCGCATCGAGGAAAGGTCCATCCGGTGTTTGGGAGCGGGCTACGCGAATGTTATATCCTCCATCAGCACCTAGTCCACCGTAAGACAGGTACAGATAATAATAATCGGTTTCGGGACTGTAGAGCATATAAGGGGCTTCAATACGACTATGATTGCCTCCGGTCAGCTTCTTGCCGTAACCTTGATTCGGCAGTGGTTTACCTGTCGTTGCATCCATCTCCAGAATGAAAATCCCTCCGGAATAAGAGCCATACACCATCCATAACTTGCCGTTTTTATCATAAAAGACATCCGGATCGACCACATTGGGATGAATCGTTGCATCGTAAATGGTACCATCCTCACTGATCTGATCCCACATGCCGGATTTCAACAGAATGCCTTGATCCTTATAAGGGCCTTCGATATTGTCTGCGACAGCAATGCCGAGCGCTGATCGCGGAGAGTCCCCTTTACAAGCATTGTAGTACATATAAAATTTGCCGTCCGCCAATTGAATGACATCTGCTGCCCATAACGTATCCGTCTGCGCCCACTCCAACGCTTCAGCGAATTCCTTGGTTACATTGGGGACAACAGGATTGTTATCTGTAACGCCGGAGGCGACCAGATCCCAGTTCAAAAAGTCTTTGGACTTAGCTACTTGCAGGTGTGAACCAAAAATATAAAACGTATCATCCACCTTAATGACAGAAGGGTCATGAACGGAAACATTTTTAAATGTTGGAGCAGGATTAGCGATAGGTGTGGTGGAACTCTGCGAGTTACCCACGGTTGCCCCTGAACCATTTGCGAACACCGAGACTGGCGCCAAAGTTGTTGCAGTAAGTAAAGTGGTGCTTAGTACAGAAATGTTAAGTACGCGAACCCAATAACGTTTCATACGTTTCCCCTTTCCTATTTCCCGGAATGAAAAATCAACCGATACTTGGCAACACACGATAAAAGGTTCGGCAGACCTCCTTTGAGTATTTCATTATATCAAGCGCTTTCATTTGTTATATTATCAATTGATTTATATGTTTGTAAACCATAAATGTAATGTTTATAAGACTAAAATGAATAAATAAAGAGAGACGGGAAGAGCCAATAAAGGTCATTACATTTAAATAAACCAGTTGTCTTTCTCAAATTTAGGATTGAAATGGGGAGCGATGATGCGATATTATTACGTTTAAGAAATGTATTTAACTATTTATCAATCATTTTATATTAATGCGAATTAAAAGCGTGAACCGACAATTCTCAACTACATAGGAGGTAAGAACATGAGCACATATCGAAATCAATTAATTGCACAATACACGTTTGAAGATAACGTTAAGATCGGGAAGGACAGCTCCGGTAAGGGCCATGATGGTATAACCAAAGGCGAGATCCCGCCTGTGATATCCGAATTGAAAGGCAGAACGGCGGTGACTTTCAACGGGGGAGCGAATGGAACTTCTTATCTGCAATTACCCTCGAATCTGCTTCGTGATGTAAGCGATAACACGGGAATCACGATTGCCACATGGGTGTTTCTCGGCAAGGGGGCTAATGTGTGGGAACGCATTTTTGACTTTGGTAAAGGGGAGAAGGGGCCGTATTTGTTTCTGACACGTCAGCTCTTGGGAACGTTATATGCCGGCGATAATCTGGTTGTCCACCCAAGTGGAGGAGTTGCAAGTGGAGAATGGCTGCATATTGCGCTCTCCGTGGCAGGTAGCCAAGGGGGAACGTTGAGCAGTGCGGGTCCAATTGTGTATGTGAACGGGGAGAAGGCCGCAGACGGCTCGATCAGTCAGACGTCGAGTGGCAATTATGCCAAACTGCGCGAATGGTTTGATTCGTTCACTGATCCTGAGAATTATAGCCAGAATTATATTGGACGCTCCCAGTATGCAGCGGATGTGGATTTTGCAGGTTCTTTATCCGACTTTCGGATCTATGGGTCAGCGCTCACCATGGATGAAGTCATTGAAGTGATGTGTGAATCGCTGACAGATGAAGCGATTGTGAAGCTTGCGGCGGACAAGTACTTGTCCTTCCCCAACCGAATCATCACCAAGGATGTATCATTACCTGCAGACTTGCTGGGTGGTAAAGTGTCTGTTGAATGGAGCTCCAGTAAGCCGGAAGTCTTGTCCGAGAGCGGAGAAGTTCAGGTGATCACATCGGCACAAGAGGTTACGCTCCGTGCGCTTCTGAACAGAGGTGATCGTAAGCTGAGCCAAAGCTTTGACGTGTCTGTTGTGCCAGCCCATCTCCCGCCTTATACGGTCACCATCCATGGAGATCAGAAGGTGGCTGACATCAGTGAAGTCATGTATGGGCTTTTCTATGAGGATATTAACAACGCGGCAGATGGCGGAATCTATGCAGAGCTTGTTCAGAATCGATCATTTGAGTCTTTTGCATTTGATACATACTCGCATGACTCTGGAGAATGTGGCTGTTCGACAGGACGAAATCGTGAACCTTTGTTTGCCTGGTCAGGCGACACCGAGAAAATGCGCGTACAGCATACGGATGGACTAAACGTTCACTTTAACGTGGAAGACCCTGAAGTAAATGCTTATTATGTAACGGTTCAGGATGGGGCTACGATTCGGAATCGTGGATTCTCAGACTCCAACCAGCATTGTGCCATGTCCATCAAGCAGGGTGAATCATATGACTTTACCGTATGGGCAAAAGCAGAATTGGCAGGAACGATCACTGTTCAATTGCAGGATGGAAGTGACACTTCCATCAGTGATTCGGTAACGCTGCATGTTGAAGGCGGGAACACATGGAAGAAATACGGTTTGTCTCTGATCGGAACGGAGACTGTACTTGGTCAACTGGCACTTACGTTTGCAGGTGACATCTCCATCGATATGGTGTCCCTAGTCCCTCAGAATGTATGGGGAGCTGATCCGACAGAAGAGGGAATATCGGCTACGGCACATGCTAACTACACAGGTAACCCGAACTATCGATTGAGAAAAGATCTAATCCAGGCACTCGCAGATCTGCATCCGAAGTTCTTGCGTTTTCCGGGAGGATGTATCTCGGAGGGATCTTTTATCTGGGATAACGTATATGACTGGAAGGATTCTGTGGGTCCGGTTGAGCTCCGCAAAGAGAATTATAATGTCTGGGGTTACATGATGACGATGGGCCTCGGTTATATGGAGTACTTCCAACTGGCGGAAGATCTGAATGCCGCTCCAGTTCCAGTCATGGCTTGCGGTGTGTTGTGTCAGGCACGCTCGGATTATGCTCACCCTGCGGGTGGCGCTTTAAGAGATTATTATATCCGCAACTTTACAGATCTGATTGACTTTGCGCTCAGTACAGACTTTGAACACAACGAATGGGCAGCGGTACGAAGCGAGATGGGACATCCTGAACCGTTTGATCTTCGTTATCTGGGCGTAGGCAATGAGAACTGGGGCACTGAATTTTTTGCCAACTTTGAAGTATTCAAACGTTCAATAGATGACTACATGAAACGGAACTATCCTGATCATGAGTTGCACATTATCTCGACGGTTGGTGCTCAGGCGGATGATGATGCGTACCAGGAAGGATGGAAATTCCTCAGCGGAAACCTCACCGGATCAGCTCAGGTTGCTTTTGCAGATGGTGCTGAGGTGATTGAGGAGACCGTAACCTGGTATGAGAATCAGGACAATTATATGGACACCATTGCAGATGAGCACTACTACCGCTCCAATGAATATTTACTGAATAACGTAGATCGCTACAACTATTATGACCGGGCTTATCTTGAAGACGGAAGTATCGATTGGAAAGAAACATCCAAAGTATTTGTTGGAGAATATGCTTCCACGGACAAAAACACGCTGGCAGGAGCGGTCGCAGAAGCTGCGATCATGACTGGATTTGAAAATAACGCGGACGTTGTGCGTTTGGCTGCCTATGCGCCATTGTTCAACAAAGTACTAACGGACGGTACTTACCGCTGGACGCCAGACTGCATCTGGTTTGATGATGAAACCGTGTGGTATACACCGAATTACTATGTACAGCAGCTTTTTGCAAAATATGTAGGGGATCAGGTGCTTGAGACTTCATTCTCCACCTATAGCAAAGGCAAACCGTTGAATCTCATTCCTCGTGGAGGTATCGAGATTGCAACGGGTCATGCAGACATCGTGGTGAAACGAGTTACAGTGACGTCCAATGTGGATGGCAGTTTGATGTTTGATGAAGATTTCAGGGAACGTACAGAGCCTAGTGAGGCATGGAGACAGATTCCCGGATCGGAAGGATATGCGTTAACCGCAGGAAAAGGACTCATTTTGAAGGCACAATCAAGTGGATTGAATGGATTGTATCTGCTGAATGACGAATGGACCAATTACAAAGTTCACGTTGAGGCTGAAAGAATTTCAGGTGAGGATGGTTTTTACATCGGTGTGGGACTGACGGATATCTCGCCTGAGAACAAGGATGTCATTGAGTACGCAATTAGTTACGGCGGGAACGCAACAGGCGTGAAGGTGTACAAACAAGGGATTGAGGGTTATACACTGGGAGACTATTCATCCAGCTCGGCAGCAGGTAACCTGAGAGCGGCCAACTATGAACCACTCGAGAATGGAACCCATTATACAATCACGGTTAACTATGGTGGAGATACAGGAAAGAATCTGGTTTGCTCCTATACAGACGGACGTAATACCAGCAAGGTTCTGGATTACAAGCTGGAAGCTTACAACCGGGAAGTATTCCACTCTGTTACGAAGGACGCAGGGCATGTGTATGTGAAACTGGTCAATGCAGATGGTGTGGATAAATCAACCCGGATTTGCCTTCAGGATCTGAAGGTTAATGCTTCAGCCAGACTGATCACACTTACTGGAGAAGATCATTTGGTGCATATTCCGAATGTGAATCAGAAGAATGATGAGAAAGTGGTTCCCCAAGAACAGGAGATTACACTGTCGGATACATCGGTGGTCGTTAACTTAACAGCTCATTCAGTGAATGTATTGGTGATGGATATTCTGAATTAAATTCATATCGTGAACAAGAGACCGCGTTTATCGCGGTTTTTTGGCGTTCCAGGGGTGAGAGTCAACAAAAGATACCCAAAGTAAATAGCCCACACTATTGCCGTGATCTGGCTGCTCCTATAATAAATGTTGAAGGAGGAGTCAGCTTATGCGTTCCAACTACAAACAATTTATCCGAAACGTTCCGCTTCATCTCATGATTCTGCCTGGCCTGCTCATTATTATTGTATTCGGTTACATTCCGATGGCGGGGCTCTCTATTGCCTTTCAGAATTTCTCTCCCATTGCCGGATTCAAAAATATGAATTGGGTGGGTTTGGACAATTTCAGGTACCTGTTCGATCTGCCGGGGTTCTCGCAGGTTGTATGGAATACGGTATTTATATCAACGATGAAAATTGTGTCCGGCTTGGTAATTCCCGTACTTGTGGCCTTATTGCTCAATGAGGTTCGCAAGACAGGATTTAAACGAACGATCCAGACCGTGATCTATATGCCTCATTTTTTCTCCTGGGTTATTCTGGCGGGAATCATCGTGGATGTGTTATCTCCAAGCACCGGTATCGTTAATATGTTGCTGAAAGCCGTAGGGATTGACCCAATTCAATTCCTGGCCAGTAACGAGTGGTTCCCTTACATACTTGTCATCACAGACCAATGGAAAGAGTTCGGATTCGGGACCATTATCTATCTGGCTGCCCTCACGAATATTGATAAATCTCTGTATGAGGCCTCTGTTATGGATGGTGCGGGAAGATGGAAACAGACATGGCATATTACACTGCCAGGCATTCGCCCGATCGTGATTTTGATGGTAACGCTTAGTCTGGGAAACGTACTTAATGGTGGCTTTGACCAAGTGTTCAACCTCTATAACCCATTGGTATATGAATCAGGAGATATCCTGGATACGATGATCTACCGGATCGGATTGCAGGATGCACAGTATTCCGTATCGACAGCGTTGGGTCTAATCAAATCCGTCGTGTCTTTCATTTTTATCGGACTTGGTTATTTCTTGGCCTATCGGTTCGCGAATTATCGGATATTCTAGAAAGGAGGCAGAGTCATGCACCATGCTTCAAGAGCCTATCGGTGGTTCCTAGGGTTTAACTACGTCATCCTGACGATTCTTGCCTTGTTGTGCCTGTTCCCGATTGTGAATATATTAGCGATTTCATTTAGTTCGAGTGATGCGGTCAAAGCGGGCAGTGTCACATTCTGGCCTGTGGATTTCACATTGTCTTCTTATCAATACATTCTGGAAAATCAGCAATTCCTGAACTCATTCGGTACAAGCCTTCTTCGTGTAGTTCTGGGAGTTACGACCAATCTGATCTTTACCATTCTCGTAGCTTATCCGCTCTCCAAAGAGGCTGCCAAATTCCGTTCAAGAACGTTCTATGCCTGGATATTCGTATTCACCATGTTATTCAGTGGAGGACTGATTCCGGGTTATCTGGTGGTTAAGGAAGCGGGGTTGCTGGATTCCATCTGGGCTTTGATACTGCCAGGCGCTGTTCCGATCTTTAATGTACTTTTAATGCTTAACTTCTTCCGAGGACTGCCGAAGGAGCTTGAAGAAGCTTCCTGGATGGATGGGGCGGGACATTTTCGCACCCTATGCAGCATTTATCTTCCGATCTCTCTGCCAAGTATCGCGACCATTACGTTGTTCGCCATGGTGGGTCACTGGAATGCCTGGTTCGATGGCATGATCTACATGAAGAGTCCGGAAGGTTATCCGCTGGCCACATATCTTCAGTCCATGTTACAGCAGGTGACGATGATTCAGAGCGAGATGATGACGCTGGAGGATGCGACGCTCTTAAGTCAGGTATCGGATAGAACCACTCAAGCTTCCCAGATCTTTTTGTCCGTTATTCCGATCCTGCTTGTGTATCCGTTCCTGCAGCGGTATTTCGTTCATGGGCTTGTCGTTGGAAGTGTAAAGGGATAAGATCGGTAGGAGGAAAACCGATCGATGGAAGGAGCCGATTTCTGGCTCCTTTTTTGCTATTGAGGAGAGAGCGTGAGGAGAGGAGGAGGGGAATATTGCGAATCATCCGGGGGAGATGGAGAGAGTCATCCATTGTTGTCAAACTGATGATTGCTTTTGTACTGGTCATTCTACCCTTGTATGGGATAAGCATTATGATTACGCAACTTAGCTCCAAACAAATGCAGACGGAGGTGGAGAAGGCACATGAGTCCAAATTGTACTTCTACCATAATCATCTGCAATTCGAATTGGAACGAATGAGTGCGCTGGTTACCGAGTTTTCATTTGATGAAACCATGTCCACGCTAAGTACACGAGCCGCGATTATGAGCAGGTATGAAGTCATGTCCAGTCTGAACAATATCCACAATAAGCTGGGTCAGATCATGGTGACAAGTCCCTACATTAGTGATGTGGTGTACTATGTTCCTGCTCTGCACAAACGGGTCAGTGCTGCGGACGGGATTCGGGACGTAGAGGATAACGAGTGGCAGAATCTGCTCGCCACGATGGGGAATCTAAATGGCGAATTATCACATTTCAATAACGATCTCTATTTCCTGAAAAGTAATCCATATAACATGAACCATGAGGAACCACCCAATTTCATATTAGGGATACGCTTGTCTGCTGAAGAACTGAAACATCGTTTGCAGCAGCTATCGGAAACGGGCGAAAGTGAGATTACACTGAGTTTTGGTGAACAACAACATGTAGTGATCTCTTCTTCAGACCAGCCAGCACCTGTTAAACCGATTCGAACTGTTTCGCCTGAACCGTCCGAGTCCATGCAAGTTACGAAGTTTCAATCTGATCCATATCTCTATTATTCATTACATGATAAGGATCACTCGTTCACGCTGATAGCCACTATACCGCAAGATGTGCTGAGGGCACCGCTGGAACAATACAACGTATGGTTATGGATGGTGACCTTCATGTCGGTTGTGATCATTGTTGTCTTCTCGTTTTCAATCTACAGATCGATTCACCAACCGCTAGCGGTACTCATTCGAGGATTCAGGATGGCAGAGCAGGGCCAGACAAGCGTACATATTCCTTCATCCAGAAGGGATGAATTCGGCTATTTGTACTCTCGATTCAACCATATGATAGAGCGCTTACATATTTTGATCGATGAGAATTATGTTGCACGGATTCGAACAAGTGAAGCGGAACTTAAACATCTACAATCCCAGATTCAACCTCATTTTTTATACAACAGTCTGTTCAGCATCAAGCAGATGGCAGAGGTGGAGAATGTGGAGCTCATTCAGGAATTCACCGACTACCTGGGTCAATATTTCAGGTATATGTCTCGGGATTCTCATACGGAGGTATCGTTGGGGGCTGAGATTGACCATGCGCTGGTCTATGCATCAATTCAGAAAATCCGATTTGGTTCGAGGATTCAATTGGAATTAGAGGATCTGGATGCGAGGTACAAAATGATTTCGATTCCCAGAGTTATTATCCAGCCGATCGTGGAAAATGTGTTCGAGCATGCACTAGCCAAGCGTAGTCAGGGAGGCATTTTACAGCTTTCATACCAACAGGAGCAGGGTTACTTGTCCATTCGTATTGAGGATGATGGGGATCAGTTATCAGACGAAACCTTGAATTACCTGCAATCTGCCTTTGAGGAAATTGAGCGGAAACATGGAAACGAAGAGATAACCGGACTCATGAATGTGAATCAGCGATTAAGAATCAAATTCGGGGCCGCCTATGGTCTTACAGCGCAGCGAAGTGAGTTCGGTGGGTTGTGCATTATAGTGAAGATTCCATGGAAAGGGGAGTAGTGTTATGCAGCGGATGCTTATTGTAGATGATGAACCCGTTATTTTAGATGGACTGTATGCTTTCTTTCAAAAGGCGAACTTTCAGGATATGGAGATTATTAAAGCATACTCTGCCTTTGAAGCCATCGATTGGCTGAACTCGGTCAAGATTGATATTGTACTCAGTGACATCTGTATGCCTGGTATGGATGGCATGCAATTGATTGAGCAGATTATGGATCGGTGGCCACGATGCAAAGTTCTCTTGCTGACCGGTCATAACGAATTCGATTATGCACACCAAGCCATCCGAAATCCGTGCGTTGTTGATTACCTGTTAAAAACAGAGGGAATGAATCACATTCGGGCTGCGGTAGAACGGGCGTTAACACAGATCTCGGAAGAGAATGATTTTCGCTACCAAGCTGCCTGGTTTCGCAGTAAATTGCCACGAGCACTGCCCCAGTTACAGCGTCAATTGCTACTGGATGTGCTTAAGCGAACGGATAGACATGATATTGTTTCACTTCAAGAAGAGCTGGATGCTGTGCAGTTACCTTTCGAATCCGATCAACTCGTTATTCCTGTGATCATCCGGGTAGAGGAGTGGAACAACTATCAATCTCAGGCGGATCGCAGTCTCATCCGTTATGCCGTTGCCAATGTTGCGGAGGAGCTGCTGCAAGACAAGGCTAAGGTGAGGGCGATTGATCTGGACACTCAGGTCATCGCGTGTTTTATTCAATCGCAAGAGACATATCCGTCACACGTATCTGATACACAAGGGGAACGAGGGAGTCAGCTGGATAACTGCCTTCGTTTTGTCTATGGCACTTTGGAGTCTGTGCAGCAATCCTGTGCGGACTGCTTGAACCTGTCTGTATCCATCATGGTCAGCGAGCAGGCGGTAGAGTGGAGCAGGGTTAATCAGGCAATCGGGCAGTTACGCCTGTCGATTCATGAGAGTCCCGGGCTTGGGATGGAGAAGCTGCTGCGTGTAAATATCCAGGATGAATTGCCCGACACCCCTAGCATTATGAATCAACAGGGTGTGGTAACACTGCATCTGGATCAGATCAAACAGCGAATAACCGCCGGGGATCGGGAATGGATGGAGCCTTTCCATAAATGGACCGAGGCTGCGAAGGAGGGACTTCCAGATCCGTTCTTCCGCATGAAAACGTATACGGGTGCAGCCAATGTGCTCATTGAAGTTCTGCACGAACTGGGATTGTATGAGTCAGCAATGGAAGAAATATCGTTGTCTCGAATGCTGCATTTTGACATCCATACCGCATGGACCGATCTGGTCATCTTTTATCAATCGGCATACGAATGGATGATCTCCAAACGAAGCGATGCCCGCCTGAATGACCAATCACAGATTCTGATCACGATCCATCATTATATCAAGCACCATCTCGAGGACGACCTCTCACTCACACGGATCGCACAGGAAGTTTCTCTTAACCCTTCTTATCTGTCGCGTTGGTACAAACGGATTACCGGCAAAGGCATATCCGACTATATCCATGACCGTAGAGTGGAGCGAAGCAAAGAGTTGCTTCTGGGTTCTTCCTGCAAGATGCATGAAATATCGGCGAAAGTTGGATTTAGTGATCAGCATTATTTTTATCGTTTCTTCAAAAAAGCGACAGGTTGCACCCCTCAAGAGTATCGGGATCAGAAAAGTTAGATGATATCTCAAATGGTAAATCAAAGATACCAGATGTCAACGGGATACACTCGAAGTGATAGCGCTTTCTTTATAAAATGAAATTATACCTCACGGGAGGAGAAAAAAGGGGGATTCGCATGAATATATCATTCAAGAAGTTCTCATTATTAACATTAACCATGGTACTGGCCACCACACTTGCTGCCTGTTCATCCGGTGCGGGAAGTGCCGATAATGAAGCTGAGTCGAACACACAGCAGGATGCGGGAGGACCACTTACGAAATATGACCCACCCATTAAATTGACTTCCACCATGAATGAAACGGGGAAAGAATCGCTTGCCCAAGGAGATACACACGCCAATAACATCTGGACCAGAGGTTACAAGGATGAACTTGGTATTGATGTAACGTACGAATGGATTGTTCCTGATGCTAATTATAACGATAAGATGAATGTCACGCTGGCGAGTGGTGATCTGCCGGATGTACTGAAAGTGAGTGCTGTTCAATTCGAACAACTGCATGAAGCGGGAATGCTGGAGGATCTGACCGAAGTATATGACAAGTATGCATCCGAACTGGTGAAGGAGTTCATGTCTGCTGAAGATGGAGCAGGTCTGAAGCCGGTAACGAAGGATGGCAAAATATACGCCATGGTGAGTTTCCCAGGCTCGCTGGATTCCTCGGATATGATCTGGATTCGTCAGGATTGGTTAAAAAAGGTTGGTCTTGAAGCGCCCAAATCCATGCAGGATGTCATCCAGATTGCGGAAGCCTTTACCTTCGAAGATCCAGACGGAAATGGCAAAGATGATACGTATGGCATTGCCTTGAACAAGGATTTGCCTATCAATGCGTTCTTGCTCGGCTATCATGGTTATCTCGAAACCTGGATTAAGGATGCTTCAGGTCAAGTCGTGAACGGAACGATCCAAGCGGAAGTGAAAGAAGGATTGCGTGAGCTTCAGACTCTGTATCAGAAGGGTGTGCTTGATCCCGAATTTGGCGTGAAGGATTTTGCTAAAATGATGGAGGATGTGAATGCGGGCAAATCAGGCATGTTTTTCCTGCCACAATGGGCACCTTTTCAGGTTAGCAGCATGATTAAAAAAGACAAAAACATCGACTGGATGGCTTACCCGGTTCAATCAATTGATGATCAACCAGCCAAAACACAGAATCATCTTAGTCTGGGCGGTATATTTGCCGTTCGTAAAGGCTACGAGCACCCGGAAGCGCTAATCAAGTTGCTCAATTTCCAGGCTGAAAAAATGTTCGGTGAGTCTGCCAAGGAAGAACGGGCTGCTTATTTGAATGGACTGACAGGTCTTGGTTTTCATAATGCAACGGTCTCCAACCTGCCAGCCAACAAAAATGTGAAGGCACAGGATGAAGTAGAGCAGGCGCTCAAAACAGGAGATACGTCCGGATTGGAACTTGAAGCGAAGCTGTTCTATGACGATATTATGGATTATCGAAATGGGAATCTCGACAAGTGGCATATGGAGCGTATCTTTGGCCCAGAGAGTTCACAAGGTGTGATTAAATATTATCGAGATAATGACCTCATTGTCATGAATGAATTCATCTATGCACCGACGAGAACAATGAATACGAAGCAAGCTACACTGGATAAACTGAGAGCCGAGACATTTCTGAAAATCATCTATGGTAACTTGTCGATTGACGAGTTTGATAATTTCGTAGCCAATTGGAAGAAACTTGGCGGGGATCAGATCACACAAGAAGTGAATGATACCATCGCAGCTAACCAATAGAAGATTGATTATATAATCAAGAATGAAAAATGAAAAAATGGTGCGCTCTCTAAAGGGAGGCACCATTTTTTGATGCTGATCATTTGCGTTTCAATAACAGAACTCCGCTGATTTCTGACGTTTTGTAGCGGTATACCACTTTGAATCCAATATCATTGTCCAGCAAGCAGTTCAGTGCATTGATCAACCGTGCACCAGGAACCAGTGTGAAAGTACATGGAGACGTATTACCAATTACACGTACACTTTGGATTCTGCGCGCAGAACCGGGAATGAGCGGATTTCTAGACCAATAGATTAATACCAGATCCGGTTGTGGAACAGCATTGACACGAGCCATACTAATCATCTCTTTTCTATTAAAGGTTCTTAATAGTAGATGAAAAGTAGGGGAAAGGGTGTTAGACGGAAGACATGATGTTTAATAAATAGACTCTACTTATTCGTTGAGTGCTGTTTGGAAGGCAACTTGTCCCCTGGCGTTCCCTTGCCGTTGTTTTTATTGTGACGGGCTTTTTCGGCATTTTCGTTAACTTTTTTCACAAAATCTTGAGTACTTTCCATTTTAAATTACAGCTCCTTCCACAAGCAAAATGTGTATTCACGATTGTTAATATAACCACTGGAAAGTGATTTTATTTTGGGGACATCGCTAAATTTAATTTTGATTCCACATTCCTAGGTCAGTTGGGACATACTGGACATGGGAAGTTCATGCGTCTAAACTAGATAGATCAGACACACTAAGAAGGGATGCGCCGATCCAAACCATGTTGCAGAAATTCGGATTTACACAATATGAAAGTCAGGTATACGAGGCTATATTTGCCCAGGATGAACCGCTTGATGCCACATCGATTGTAAATTACTCCAACGTTCCCAAAGCCAAAATCTATGAAGTGCTCAATCGCCTGATCGACAAGGGAACGGTGCTGACAACGATGGATGGGAAGAAAAAACTATATATGGCTGTGGATCTTCAGTCCATTATTCATAAGATTAAAGCTGATTTTGAGAAAGATATTGAGGAATTGAAGAGTTACAAAATCAAACGTACATTCACCGATGAACATATCTGGACGTTAAAAGATGAGTCGTCCATCGCATCGAATATCGAACAGCTGATCGAGGAAGCAGATTCATCGATTCTTTTTCTGGCCTGGAATGAGCGAATGGAGAAATATCGTGAACTGCTGGAGCAGAAGGAAAAGCAGGGCGTGTACGTTGAAGTGCTTGCCGTTGGGGGAATGGAGACATCCTTAAACCGGATATACTCGTTGATTCCATTGCTTGATGCGCCAGAACCTTCACAGCTGCTTATTGTGGATCATGCGTATTTGCTGTTTGCCGGTGTGGAGCACGATTCATGGCGAGCGATCAAGACGATGTCCAAACCGATTGTCAAAGCGATGACTGATTATTTCTACCATGATGTTGCCCTTACTCAGATTACCAAAAAATACGGTGACCAACTGTTACAGGATGCTGAAATCGAGAAACTGCTCACCAGGTTGATCTATTAAAACTATTCTCTCGGAGGATAGTTTTTTTTGTTATATCTTTGTTTGAAAACAATCATGAAAATAACTATTGAAACTTTCATTCTTATGGGTTACTATCGTAGTTGTAACTTTTTGAGGAGGATTCAAAAATGAATAAGAAAGTATATGTGCTCGCTATCGCAGCATTTGTGGTCGGAACCGTTGAACTGATCTTGGGCGGAATTCTGGACCTGATTGCTACGGATCTTCATCTTTCCCTGGCCAAAGCGGGGTATTTAATCTCTATTTTCTCACTTGTCTATGCGTTGTCTGCACCGATTTTATTAAATATGACGGCCAGATTCGAGCGTAAAAAGGTATATATGTGTACGCTGTTTGTTTTTCTGATCAGTAATCTGATCTCTGCATTTAGTTCCAGTTTTTATATGCTGATGGCGGGCAGAGCGCTCGGAGCCGCCACAGGCTCACTTATTTTTGTACTCTCCCTGACCCTTGCAGCTCGCATTGTGGAACCACAATATAAAGGGCGCGCCGTGGGGATCATTACGATGGGAGGCAGTGCCTCACTCATCTTGGGCGTGCCTCTTGGCATTTTTGTAGGTAACTTGGCAGGCTGGCGTGAGGTGTTTATGTTGATCGCTATTCTCACAGCAGTGGTCATGGTAGCCATTTGGATTGCGATGGATCGTGTGCAGCCTATTCCTGCTGTATCCCTGAAGAAACAGCTTACGGCTCTGTGGAATCCAAAAATGTTGGCAATCCATGCTACGACTTTGCTTGTGCTTGCGGGTCATTTGACTTTATATGCGTATTTCACGCCATTCTTGCAAGAAACGCTGGGTGCCAGTGCGACGATGGTCACCTTTATCTATATGATGTTTGGAATCGCCGCTGTTGCAGGTGGAGGAATCGGGGGCATGTTATCCGATCGTCTGCATCCTGCTAAAGCCATTATCATTGTGCTGATTCCCTTTATCGTGAGTATGGCTGTCATTCCGTTCAGTGTGGGATTGCCTTTGATCGCCTTCTTGTTATTGTTAAGCATCTGGAGTGCACTGAGTTGGACCGTTACGCCTGTGCAGAATAGTCTCATTATCAAAACTTCGCCGGAAACAGCCGAAACGCTAATCAGCACCAACTCAGGTATTGCACATGCAGGTATTGCACTGGGTACTTATATCGGTGGCATGGTAATTGATCATTCATCGATTCTGAACACCGGATGGGTTGGTTCTGTTCTGATTCTGCTTGGTTTGGTGTCTGCCATCTATGCCATTAGCGTTAAGGAAAAAACCGTTCAGGCGGTTGCTTAGAATAAAGAAACTAGACAAAAAGCTTGAACCTCTGCATTCCCATAGTCTAATGGGTGTAGAGGTTTTTTTATTGTTGATACGCTAGAGTATGGTCAGTAGAATGAACTATTTTTATATCGAGCAAAACTTGCTTTATTCATCCTAATCTATATAATTAAAAGAGTTTTTAAAAGTATTATTTAATGTTGAATTACATGATGTGTATTGAGGGAGCGGTGATCATGACTACGAAGACGGAAAAACAAAAAATGCTGGATGGCGAGCTGTACATGGCTTCGGATCTTCAATTGTCTGAGGACAGAGAGTATGCAAGGAAAATGACGCGGACGTTCAATCAAACGACGGAAACGGACGGTGAGCTTCGCACCAAGTTATTGAAGGAACTGTTGGGATCTACAGGTGAACATCTGGGCATGGAACCTAATATTCATGTGGATTATGGATATAACATTCATGTAGGCAATCATTTTTATAGCAATTTTAACTGTACGATATTAGATGTGTGTGAAGTTCGTATTGGAGACCATTGCTTAATGGGGCCAGATGTACATATCTATACGGCTACTCATCCACTCCATCCGCATGAACGCAATACGGGTGCAGAATACGGCAAGCCAGTCACGATTGGCAATAATGTATGGATTGGTGGCAGAGCCGTTATTAACCCGGGGGTTACCATTGGAGACAACGTGGTCATTGCTTCCGGGTCTGTGGTTACAAAGGATGTTCCGGATAATATGATTGTGGGCGGTAATCCTGCTAGAATTATTAGAGAGATTGAGCTTTAATTTATTTTAGATAGAAGATGGGAAGTGCTTACGAAATGATGACTGAAAAAGAAAAATCCCAATTGGGGCTCTTGTATAACGCCAATTATGATCAAGAGTTAATTGAAGAGCGTTTACATGCCAAAGGACTTTGTTACGATTATAACCAGCTCCATCCAGGCAAGATCAATGAAAGAGAAGCGTTAATCAAGAAACTGCTGGGAAAAACGACCGACCGTTTCCTGATTGAACAGCCATTTGTATGTGATTACGGCTATAATATTGAAATTGGTGAGAACTTCTATAGCAATCATAATATTGTCATGCTGGATGGAGGCAAAATCAGTTTTGGAGATAACGTTTTTGTTGCGCCAAATTGCGGATTTTATACAGCAGGCCACCCTTATGATGTTGAGCAGCGCAATGAAGGTCTGGAGATCGTTGGACCCATCACGGTGGGCAATAATGTGTGGATCGGTGGCGGTGTGACAGTTCTTGCCGGTGTGACGATTGGAGATAATACGATCATCGGTGCAGGGAGCGTAGTGACCAAGAGTATACCGTCTGGTGTGATTGCTGCGGGTAATCCTTGCAGGGTCATTCGCAAGATAACGGAAGAAGACAAAACAAAGTACAGCAGAGATGTAGTAAAGTGTCGAGGGACAAGAACATATTCCCATTGAAGTCGCTATTTTAGCGGCTTTTTTTATGTTATCGGTACAAGAACATGTTCCTATTTCCGATTAGACATATAACTAATCTTTATTTTCCCCTTAATTCATTAAACTAACGGAATCGATAGCGTTATAAAACAAAAAAAGCAGTCGATTTACGAGATCGGTTGCTTTTTTCAACTAACGGCCATTTCTCGTGAAAAGATCGGGTACATAGAAGGAGCACTTATTTTCTTAAATGGAAACGATGGTATGCGTTATGTTAATCTGTCTAATAGTGGACACCATTCAGAGAGAGGGATGTTACTTGAGAAGAAACTTATTATACATCGAAGATAATGAGAAGATAGGCAAATTGGTAAAGGAGGAATTAGAACAGCGAGGCTTTTCGGTTCAATGGTTACTTAGTGGTGAGGGAGCTGAAAAAGATGTACATCAGTATGAAGTCGTTATTTTGGATATCATGTTACCTGGCTTAGACGGATTTACTGTGGGAAAACGATTAAAAAAGGCAGCTCCTGATGTTCCGATATTGCTGTTGTCTGCTCGAACATCGATTGATGATAAGGTAGATGGTTTACAATTTGCCGATGACTATGTAACGAAACCATTCCATACAGATGAATTAGTTGCAAGATTAGAAGTACTGATCCGGCGAAGTGGCGGAATACATTCCAAACGCATTTCATTAGGAAATCATATTGAAGTAGATCTAGGAGTCAAAATGATATTTGATAAACGCACAGGTGAAGAAATTATATTGACAGGGAAACAACATCGAATATTAATGTACTTCTTACGCCACCCTAATCAAGTTCTGCCAAAAGAACAAATCTATGAGGCTATTTGGGAAGAAGCTTATATTACTGGTGATAAAACATTAATGGTACATATCCGTCGGCTGCGTCAGAAGTTGGAACGTAATCCAAATTCCCCGGAGATTATAGAAACGTTGAAGGGAATAGGATATCGGGTGAAAATATGAGACAGAATAGGTCATTATTTCGCCGTTTTCTAAAAGTACATTTTCTATTTATCTTTTTTCCTCCCATAGTGCTTATTTTCTTCAGTGCGTTTGTTGGGTTTGCGGGTAGTATCCATGAAGAAGATCTGAATACGTTGAATTTATTTTATATCACTGTTCTATTATTTAGTTTTATCATGGTTGCATTTGTTGTTTTGTCTTGGTTGTTCTTCTTGAAACTTCGCAAACGTCTCACCTACTTACAAGAATTCATGTCGTTTTCAGCTACAAATCACTCATTTCCTAAACCAATATCGGTTCAGAGTGATCGCATGGATGAAATAGACCAGTTAGGGAGTTCCTTTAATTGGATGATTCAGCAGCTTGAGGACAGCCGCAAGCGGGAAAATGAAGAGGAATCATTAAGACATCGGCTCATCGCGAATTTATCTCACGACTTACGAACGCCACTTACTATTTTGAGAGGACATGTCACCAGGTTAAATGAGGAATCAATTAGTTTGGAAGGACAAAACTCATTAACGGAAATGAACCATACAATTACAAGAGTCGGAGAGCTAATGGATGATTTACTTTCTTATACCTTGATTACATCAGGGAAACATCCTTTTCATCCGACTTCAACAGATATTGGACGCTTAGTAAGAGCATCAGTTGCTGCGTGGTATCCTGCATTTGAAGAACAAGCAATTCGGATCGATGTTGATTTACCGGCAGAGAAGACTTTTTATTGGGAAGTAGATCCTAAATGGATGACACGAGTTCTGGATAACTTATTTCAGAATGTTCTTCGGCATGCAGCAAAGGGGGAATATGCAAACATTGTAGTTGATATAGAAAATGAACAGATTATTATTGAAGACAGAGGTCCGGGTATGAATAACTCATCCGATGAGCGCGGAGTGGGGATTGGCTTATCGGCTTCAAAATATATGTTGAAAAAAATGAAGTTGAAAGCTGTCTTTACATCCAATAAAAATGGCACAAGAATAGCTATTGGCAGGGCTTAACCTAAAGTTAACCCAGAAGTAAACAACATGATATCCGAGATGCAACTTTGCTTCTTTATAATTACAACCATAACAGAAGGGATGTGTTATGGTTGATTACCATTAATAACTTAGTCAAACACCGAGGAACCCAAAAAATCTTATCAGGTATCAGTTTCAAAGCCAGACCAGGTAGAGTCACCGGTTTTTTAGGTCCAAATGGGGCAGGGAAAAGTTCTACACTTCGTATCCTGCTTGGATTAGATCGTGCCTCCTCAGGGAGTGCACTAATTAATGAAAAGCCATTTGCAGAATTACATAATCCTTTAGTAACTGTAGGCGCTGCAATGGATGGATCGGGAGCTCATGGCATGCGAACAGGACGGGCGCACTTACGTTGGATTGCTCGTGCCGCAGGCTTGCCTCTCTCACGTGTCGAGGAAGTTTTGGAAATAGTAGGTCTTACTACTGCGGCGGGCAAAAGAGTCGGGAGTTATTCACTTGGTATGGGGAAAAGACTTGGGATGGCAGCTGCACTACTTGGCGATCCAAAAATATTGATTTTGGACGAACCCGTAAACGGGCTCGACCCGGAAGGGATTCGCTGGATTCGGACATTTTTACGTGAACGTGCCGCGTCTGGAAACACCGTGTTACTATCCAGTCATCTAATGGGAGAGCTTGCAGAGACGGTTGATGATGTGGTGATTATTAAGCATGGGAAAATCGTTGCAGATGGAACATTGGAAGAAGTCATAGGTACCCATTCCACGCTAGAGGAATCCTTTTTTGCCCTGACATCTGAACGTGCAGGGAATGCTCTATGAGAGCAATCAACGCTGAACTGTCTAAATTACTTTCCCTGCCGGGCATTTGGCTTGCTCTTTTTATTGGAGCATTTGCTCCAGCGATCTTTGCTGCATTGGATAGTCTAACACAAAAAGCGGACATTATAGCTGGAATCAGCACACGCCTAGCGGAAGTCGGCTATATTGGATTAGGTTTTGGGGTACAAGGAGTCATCATCCTTGGTGTGCTTGCTGTAAGCAGTGAGTATTTGACAGAGAGCAGTGAATCTGGTGGAGGACAACAGATGACAACCAGTTTATCTGTTGTTTCATCCCGACTTTATGTTTTGTTGGCAAAAGGAGGCGCCGTGACAGTAATTAGCGCATTGCTTTGTATGGTTGCTATTATAATAATGGTGCCAACAACGCATCTTATTCTTGATGAATATGCTCCTGCATTTGAATGGTCCAGACTGTTCGGTGCCCTTTGTTACTGGATATTTACCGCTCTTTTAGCAGTTGGGTTCACTGTTCTAACTAAAAATAGCGTTATACCTCTTGCTGTGCTCATGATCAACTCATCCATCGTATCATTTAGTGTTCTGCTTTCTAAGATTACGACGTTGGCGATGTACTTACCCGATCGGGCTGGCATTGATATGTTTATGTCTATGAGTGACAGATTCCACACTCCGTTCATAGGCGGTTTAGTCATGTTTGCTTGGGTATTTGTTCTCTTCATTATTGCAGCTATTGTATTCTATAGGAGGGACGTTGCAGCATGAGTGTCTCTTCTAGTAAAAAGATAACACCAATTCTCAGTGCTGAACTGGGCAAACTCGTTACATTACCATGGATATGGTTCACTCTTACGGGAGCGTTCATTATCAATTTAGTTCTAGCTGTAGCGTTTACTTCTATTGGCCAACAAGGGGCTGCAGGAACTCAAAGGATGGTGGATACAGGACTTGCGTCTATGGGATATCTTCAAGCAGGGTTCATTATTCTTGGAATCTTAACAACTTGTTCGGAGTATACCGGCGGACAGATTCGAACCACTTTAACTGTGACACCTTGGCGTGGGTTTCAATTATCCGCGAAGCTTCTGGCATTGGCTATTATAGCTATTCCCGCGGCGTTTATTATGGTTGCATCAGGTGTGCTATATGCTTTTGTTATGACGAGAGACACAAAAGTGATTGAGATGAACACATTAATTAAAACATTAGTAGGTGCAACAGGCTATTTAACAATGACTAGTCTTCTCAGTGCAGCTATAGGTGCTTTAATTAGACGAACGACTCCTGTACTAGTCATTCTGCTTGGGTATTATTTTGTTGTCAGTCCATTGGCAAGAAATTATCTGCCAGGTATTAAACATGTTTTTCCGGATACGGCAGGATATTATATGTATAGGTCGCTTTCCTCTGATGAAATGAATGTCCTTACACCAATGCAAGGGACAGGCATTTCAATGTTATGGACACTGATCTTTATTATATTTTCTGTTGTATTATACCGTAAGCGAGATGCCTAAGCGATCAATGGTCAGAGATAATCATAAAACAAAGGTAACCAAAAACTTGTTGTTGTATAATCATGGTAAACACAGATATGTGAGGAGAGAGTTTGCACAGAAAAAGGTTTTTTTAAGGATGCTGAAGAGGTCATAGCAAGAATAAGTAATTATGTAACTTTTGCTGCGTTTGGTATCGTGTGTTTTTACAAGAGGAATGGAAGTCAAGAATCAAAATGAAGAATGATTTAAGCAATAATCGAGATGGAGGTGAAATTGTCCAGTAGCTACCGTTCGAATTAATCATAGCCCAAAAACTAGACGTTAAAGATAGCACGATGAATGTGTCAACAGTAAATCATTACGCTAACGGGAAACGATAGCTCTATAATACAAAGAAAGCAGCTGATTAATGTGATCAGCTGCTTTTGTACAGAATAGTTAAGTACCCATCACGACACAGTTGGAAATCGAAGGATATTTAAAGTCGATTTCAATTGTCCAAGGCAAGAACATTGTGTCATCGCGGATTAAATTGTTATCTAAATATTATCTTGAGATAAATTATGTGGTGGGATGAGGCTCAAATCATTCTCTGAAGGCAAAATCTCCGTTCCACTTCTGAATAGAGTGGGAACTTCAAACTGTCGAGTGGGATATTTAATCTGTTTCATTAAGCTAATAGCAGGTTAGCTTACCTAAATGTAAGTCAAGAGGGAACAGAACTTGTTCTCTTTATCGATTAGATAAATGTCAAAACAAAAAAATCATTTACTTAAAAAAACATATAGTGAAGAATATCATTATCATATTAGCCATTGAGAATACCCGATGTTTATCATCGGGTATTTTTAATAAAATCCCCAGACAGAAAACATGCCAAGGTATCGTATAACCGACACTTTTCATGTGATATGTCTGAGGGATAGAAGAAGGTATCTGTTACATTTGCTTAAAAAACCTTAACGCTGCAAACTTTTCCCGTTACTGCTGATCACTTCTTTGTACCAATGGAAGGATTTCTTGCGATAACGTTCGAGTGTTCCTGATCCATCGTCATGACGATCAACATAGATATAGCCATAACGTTTTTTCAACTGGGCAGAAGACGCACTGACAACATCAATACAACCCCATGATGTATAACCCATAATTTCAACGCCATCTTCAATAGCTTCACCAACTTGAACCAGATGATCATTCAGATACTGGATTCGGTAGTCATCTTCAACTGTTTTCTCGCCGTCCGCACCCGTGATCAACTCATCAACAGCACCAAGACCATTCTCTACAATAAACAGTGGTTTTTGATAACGGTCATAGAACATGTTAAGCACATAACGCAATCCTTGCGGGTCAATCTGCCATCCCCATTCACTTGCTGGTAAGTAAGGGTTAGGTATACCCCCAAGAAGGTTACCTTCACCTGCGATTTGTTTCTCCGGGTCTGCTGTCTGACAGATACTCATGTAATAACTGAAAGAGATAAAGTCTACTGTATTCAGCAACATTTCCTCGTCGCCAGCTTCCATCTGAATCTCGATTCCATTTTCACGGAAGTAACGTTTCATATAACCAGGGTAGCGACCTCTTACGTGTACATCACCGAAGAAATAGTTGCTATGTTCGAATTCCATGACTTTGATCATATCGTCTGGATTTGGTGTCAGCGGATAGGTAGGCATACTGAGCATCATACAACCAATCTGTGCCGTAGGAATGATCTCATGACAGAGTTTCACAGCGGAAGCACTGGCTACAAACTCATGATGGATCGCTTGATACAGATCTTGCTTGCTAAGCTTCTCCTTAGGCGTGTAGATGCCTCCACTCATGAAGGGTGCTTCAAGAATCGAATTGATTTCGTTAAAGGTAAGCCAGTATTTTACTTTATTCTTATAACGTTTAAATACGGCAGTTACATAACGCTCATAGAATCCAACCATTTTTCGGTTAACCCAGCCGTCGTATTCTTTGGACAAGTGAAGAGGTGTCTCATAGTGGGATAGTGTAACCAGTGGTTCGATCCCGTATTTGTGACACTCGTCAAACAGATCATCGTAGAATTGAAGACCTTCTTCATTTGGTTCCAGCTCGTCCCCTTTTGGGAAAATCCGGGACCAGGCGATGGAAGTACGGAATACCTTGAAGCCCATCTCGGCAAACAGTTTCACATCTTCCTTGTAGCGATGATACAGATCGATACCGATCAGTTTCATGTTATCTTCGGTTGGTTCTTCCGTGATTGGTCCCATGATACCTTTGGGAGCTACATCCTGAGTAGATAATCCTTTGCCGCCTTGATTGTATGCACCTTCAGCCTGGTTGGCTGCAATTGCGCCACCCCACAGGAAATTTTCCGGGAATTGATAAGTATGATTTTGAGAGTTGCTCATGTGTATCGCTCCATTCATCAAATTGATATTAAGAGGTTGTTCATATATGACATAAAAAAAGCTTAAACGTTGTAACGGGTTACACGTCAAGTTTTACTTTTGACCCAGATTTGATGCATACTATTATTCTATAGTTCGTTAGCAAGAAGGGAGCCTCCGATGTCCAAGTTTGATGAAATTATGAAGCGGTCCGGTTACTCAAAAGCGACAGTGTCACGAGTGATTAATCATTCTCCGCATGTTAGTGATGAAGCAAGACAGATCATAACGGATATTATGAAACAGTTGAATTATATTCCCAACCGGAATGCGATATCGTTATCTACAGGGCAAACAAAGCAGATTGGAATTGTGACCTCTACCACAGGTGAGATCATTCTTACATTCATGAATCAATTCATTGATACAGCCATGGATTTTGGGTTTCAGACGATTATCTATACATCCCGTGGAGATCCGGAGATTGAATTGCAGGCGTTCGAAGATCTGCGCAGTAAACGAGTCGATGGGCTAGTTATTATTGCTTGTGTCAATGATCCTCGGAAATTAAAAGCTTATATGGAGTATGGGCCCATTGTCTCCTGGCAGCGAATGGGAAATGACGAGATTCCGTCTGTTGCGATGGATCAGGCAGAAGGGTATAAGTTAGCTCTGGAGCATCTGGTATCAAGAGGATACACTCGAATTGCGAATGCATTTGGCAGGGCTGAAAGTTTGAATACCCAGAGCCGACGTGAAGCCTATGAATCTTTCATGAAGAGCAGAGGGTTGCATGTGTGGACTGAAGCATATCAATATTCCGTATTTAGCTCCTCCAATGGCGAAGAAGCGATGGGAAGAATGGCTGAGGGGCCAGAACTTCCACAGGCCGTATTATGTTCAAATGATTATGCAGCCATCGGCATTCTGAGTGAAGCACGCAGACGGAATATTCAGGTACCGGAACAACTCGCCATTGTAGGGTTTGATGATATCGAGCTTTCCCGTGTCCTCGGGATCACGACCATACACAATCCGATTGCGGAGCAAGCCACCCAGGCTTTCCATCACTTGTGGGCTGTATTGGGTAAAACAGAGTTGAAGACAGAGCAGCTGACATACCAGCTGATTGAGCGTGAGACAACTTGAATCCATAAGACCTGATGTGGGAATCTGATTTTATGGATTCAATAATTATTCAAATCTGAAGCATCTTCAAATCGGAGTCATACGTTATACTAAATATGAGCTTCAGAACGACATATTTGTAGGGAGATGTGGCGTGAGGTTTTTGTATCATGTTACAAGTTACATATTTCACAAATGATTAGCAGGAAAGGTGAGAATGGACTTTATGAAAACAGTGACAGGCCGATTCAGAATTGCGGGCATATGGGAGGGCGTATCCTTACTTTTATTGATTTTTATTGCTATGCCTCTGAAATATTTTGCAGATATCTCTTCCGCTGTAGCCGTAATGGGCATGATTCATGGTATTTTATTTCCTTTGTATCTTATTGCACTAGTGCATTTGGCTCTGGTCAAAAAGTGGAAGATAACACGCTGGTTAATGGGTGGACTCGCCGGTCTACTGCCGTTTGGAACTTTTGTATTCGAATCTTATCTTCGAAAGAGAGATTGGAAATAAAAATCAATAAGAATAAATGAAAGCAGGCGACTAATTCAGATGTTATCCGAATTGTCGCCTGTTACTTTCTGTACAAGTTCTACTTTACTGTACCTTGCTGACGATCGGACAATAAGCTGACTCCAATATCGCCTGAGGCATTCGACACAGGTGTATACGCCGAGAAGGAAGTAACAACAACCAGGGCAGTGAACAGAAATAAGAATGATTTTTTCATACCATAACCTCTTTCATATGGGGATATATTCCATTTTATTCTAACGCACATAGGCTATACTTGAAAAGAAAAAGTTTAAATGAGCAAGCTATTGAATGATCGAAAGGGTTGAGCTTCTATGAAAGATATTCATGAGTTAACATCCATAGAAATGGTTGAAGAAGTTATTCAACAACATGAATTGGTTTTTTTGTATGTATCTCGTCCAGAGTGCAGTGTATGTCACGCTTTACTCCCCAAGATCAGGGCGTTGCTGGAACCTTATCCATCAATATACCTCGGTCACATTAATGCTAACGACGTGGAAGAAGTTGCATCCAAGTTTCTTATTTTTACCGTTCCAACAATGATCATGCTTGTGGAGCAGAAGGAATATATTCGAGCAGATCGTTTTGTTCGCTTGGAACGTCTGGAAGAGCAGCTGCAACAGATTCACTCCATGTATATCCAGGATGAGGAATAGAAAGCTAAAGCTTCATGAACGGCGGCTCATACATGAGCCGTTTTTTTGCGCCCGCAGTGGCCTATAGCTATGAATAAAGTACATGATGCCTGAACTCGCAAATTAAAGTGTTGCCATGAAAACGGTTTTATGATAATTTAAACATTATAAAAACGTTTTTATAGTAAAGGAACAAAACTTATGGCAAAGATAACGATTAAAGATGTAGCAAGGGAAGCGGGCGTATCCATATCTACGGTCTCCAACGCCTTGAATGGTGTGGATGTCTTGAACCCGGAGACAAAATCACATGTTCTTAAGGTGGCAGAACGTTTAAATTATGTGCCCAATCTGAATGGCAAGCTGTTGAAGTCCGGTCAAACCAAAATGCTCGGTTTTTTCACTACAAGTGTATCGGGTCCGTATTTCTATAAGCTGGTTGAGTCAATGTCTCGCGAATGTGATCGTCTTGGGTATGGTTTGAATGTATTTGTGACCAAGGATAAACACGTTATTATGAGTAATATTTTGGGTCGGCGGGTGGATGGTGTCATTATCTACGAAGAGCTTCGGATTGATGAGCAAGATATTATCGCCATGGAGAAAGACAAGATCAAGGCGGTTTTTCTGGATCGGGTCTATCAGAGCGATACGATGGGAAGTGTCATTTTTGACTCGTACGTGGCGGCTTATGAAGCTACCAAGTATTTAATTGGGCTGGGGCACAAGAAAATTGCTTATATTTCGGGCGTGGACACGATGTTTGACAGTGTGCAGCGTAGAGACGGCTATCTGGTTGCCTTGCGTGAATACCAGCTTCCAGTCGATGAAGATTACATTATACAAGGGTATTTTGAGGAGGAGAGCACGTATAGTGCGATAAAATCTTTTCTTCATTTACACCCCGGCAAGCGGCCTGATGCATTCCTTGCAGGGAATGACTTGAGTGCAATTGGCTGTATGCATGCGTTGAAGTCTGAGGGTTTTGAAGTGCCTCAAGATGTTAGTGTCGTGGGTTTTGACGATATTGATATCGCACAGTATTTTTCTCCACCGCTTACAACGGTAAGAAATCAAATTGCAAGACAGGGTATCCTGGCAATCAATCAACTGGTGGGTATGATTAAGGAGAAAGAACAAGGGGCTGCACAGAAATTGGCGGGTGAGCTGGTGGTTAGAGGTTCAAGCCATGTGAAGATCGACCGGAAAGACTACCGTACATAAGTTGACTCAGCTTCTTCTCCGGTCTTTTTTTTACATAAATAAAAACAAAGGGGTTTTTTATGTCGAAAAATAAAAACGTTTTTATAAACATGTATGCATGATGGAGGGGAGTAAAAAACGTGGATAAATTAGCCGTAGAGACTTCAACCGGTAAAAATGCGATCAGTCCCAATGGGAAAAAGCCCATCGGACAACGGATTAAAGAATTCATAGTCGATTATCGGAGACAATGGGAGATTCAATCGATGATTATCCCTGGCATTATCTTTATGATTATTTTCTGTTATATTCCGATTTACGGTTTGACGATTGCCTTCAAAAATTACACGGTCATTGATACGCTCGCTACCGCTCCTTGGGTAGGGCTGGATAATTTCAGAATCATTTTGTCAGACAAATACTTCTGGGATGCGGTCGTGAATACGCTGGGGATCAGTTTTTTGAAATTAGGTATCGGGTTTGTCATTCCCATCATTCTCGCAATCATGATCTACGAGTTAAACAGCGGACGATTCAAGAAGTTTGTGCAAACGGTTTCATATTTACCTCACTTTTTGTCCTGGATCGTACTTGGGGGAATGCTGATTACCTGGTTTTCGACAACGGGCTTATTTAATCAGTTGTTACTTAGCCTGGGAGTGATCTCGCAACCGCAGAACATCTTGCTGGATGCAGGAAAGTATTGGTGGATTGCTACGTTATCGGATATTTGGAAAGAAGCAGGTTGGGGAACGATTCTGTATCTGGCGATCATGGCAAAGATTGATCCTACGTATTATGAAGCGGCCAAAATTGATGGTGCAAGCCGTCTCAGACAGATCTGGAATATCACATTGCCTAATATGAGATCAATCATCAGCCTAAATCTGATTCTAACTGTAAGCGGTTTATTGGGGTCGAATCTGGATCAGACCCTGGTTCTCATGAACTCTCAGAACCGCGACAAAGCGGAAGTCATCAATTCGTACGTCTATCGTATGGGGATGTCTCAGGGTGACTTTTCATATGCAACGGCCGTTGGCTTGGGTGTCTCAATCATCTCTGTCATTCTACTCGTCACGGCGAACAAAATCACAAGCAAATTAAACGATAATCAATCTGTGTTGTAGAAGGAGGCATCCCGCGTGAATGGAAAGGTGGCAAAAGAAGATCTCGATAGTCGGATCTTTGATACCTTAAATATGATTTTGTTAATCATCTGTACGATCGTTATTCTGGTTCCGCTCTGGAATGTCATCATCTCTTCCTTTAGCTCAGGCAAAGCGTTGGCGGAAGGTGGGTTCATCTTCTGGTCACCGGAATTCTCGCTGGAGAATTACAGAGCTGTATTCAATGATCAGGGCATCTGGCAGGCCTTCTTCATATCGGTGTCCAAAACAACAATCGGCGTTGTTACACATGTGTTCTTTTGTGCCATGGTTGGTTATGGTCTGAGCAAAAAGTACATAAGAGGCCGTAAATTATACGTTGCCATGGGTGTTATTACCATGTTCTTCTCGGGCGGCATGATCCCGACATATCTGTTAATCAAATCACTTGGCCTGCTTAACAGCTTCTGGGTGTACATTATCCCGGCGTTGTTCAGCTTCTATGATGTCGTGATTCTGATGAATTTCTTCCGGAATGTCCCGGATTCTCTGGAAGAATCGGCCAAGATTGACGGCGCAGGGGATTGGCATATTTTCCTGAAAATATTCATTCCACTCTCCATGCCTGCCATGGCTACAATTGCGCTATTTAATGGGGTGGGGCAATGGAACGACTTCATGACAACCAAGTTATATATTACCGATCAGTCACTGTATCCACTCCAGATGATGTTGTACGAGATTATCGTACAGTCACAGACACAATCCATGCAAAATGTCGGGGGTTCAGCTGTTATTGAAACAACGACCAAAGGCGTGCAGTTAGCCACCATTGTCATTACAACACTCCCTATCGTGCTGATCTATCCCATCGTTCAGAGATACTTTATCTCGGGAATGATGCTCGGAGCAGTCAAGGAATAGGAGCAACAAATACCCCATTTTGAGGAGGAACAAAAATATGTTGAAGTTGAACAAGACATCAGGCAAAAAAGGGATTAAATTGCTCGCAACACTGCTCACAGCCGTAATTATGATTACAGGTTGCAGCGGTGGATCGGGGGGCTCCAGTGAAGGGAACTGGGTATCCATTGAAGATCGTTATACGGTTGACCCGGAAAAGCCAGCTTGGCAGTTGGATAAAAAGGAAGAGGCTACCGACCTGACCTGGTACGTCAATGCAGACTGGTGGAACACTGATTTTGGCAAGGACATTGTTACCAAGAAAATCAAAGAGGATCTGAACATCAATATCAAATTCATTACGGGTGATGATACCAAGTTAAATACCTTTTTCGCCGGTGGAGATATGCCTGACTTGTTGACGGTCTTTGACTCGAATTCTCCAGTGGTGCAAAAAGCTGCAACCTGGGCGATGCCGCTGAACGATCTGGCGGAAAAATATGATCCTTACTTCAATAAAGTTGCGGCTGCCGATACATTGAACTGGTTCCAATTGGCGGATGGTAAAACCTATGGTTACCCGAACTATTCCAATACACAAGAGGATTATGATAGCGGTAACATTCCTGCCAAAACAGCATTTATCATTCGTAAAGATGTGTACGAAGCTTTGGGTAGTCCGGTCATTGGAACGCCAGAAGAATTCCAGAGTGTGATGAAACGAATTAAGCAAGAGTTCCCTGCGCTGATTCCGTTTGGATTCAACTCCATTGGTGAAGGAACAGGTTCACTAGGGGATACGTTACAAGATTTCATCGGCGTTCCGTTGGAGACCGAATCAGGAGAATTCTATGATCGTAATCTGGATGAAGATTACCTCACGTGGTTGAAAACATTGAACACCGTGTATAGAGACGGCAATATCAGTGATGACAGTTTTGCCGATGATGGAACCGCTTTTGAAGAAAAAGTGAAGTCCGGTAAATATGCGACGATGCTGCTTGACGGTACACCTCAACAAGGAGGAAACCTGCAAATCTACATGAGTGCGAATCCAGGCAAAGAATATGTTGCTATCGATGGACCGCAGAGCACCAAAGGTAATGCACCAACATTGAATCAATCCGGAATAACCGGGTGGATGATCAATTTCATTTCCAAGGATTGTAAAGATCCGGCTAAGGCCATTCAGATATTCACATACTTGCTGAGTGAAGAGGGACAGACGCTTATGAATTACGGGATCGAGGGGGAAACCTACCAAACCAAAGCCGACGGTAGTGTAGAATTGCTGCCAGCAGTGAAAGACATGCAACTGAATAACGCAGATCAATTCAAAAAGGATTATCGGATGGGCGAGTTTATGTTCTTCGGTCATGACCGCCACAAAGCACTCAGTGCAGATGCTTTTCCGGAAGCGATTAAACAGATGCAGGAGTGGGGCAAAGGCAAGCTGAAACCACACTTCATTCTGGAGAATATTAGCCCGGATCAAGGTACACCTGAAGCTCGTGCGTTGTCAGCAATCAATACGAAGTGGAATACAACATTGGTCAGTATGGTACGTTCCAAAGATGATGCCTCGTATGACAATGCACTGGCTTCTTACAAGTCATTTTTAGGTGAGAACCGTTGGGAAGAGATTGTGAAGGTACGCAGTGAAAAGATGAAATTGAACAAAGAGAAATTAGGAATTCAATAATAGAAATACAAAGGAGAATCCTATGACTACATTTAAAATGTACAAATCTACGGGTGAAGAAGATTTATTCGTATCTCTATCCCAAGAGCAATTGAAACCACTGGATGCTGATAAGGAAACAACGACCATCCATCTGGATGATCAGCTAACGTATCAGGAGATGGACGGATTTGGTGCTTCTTTTACCGATTCTTCCGCCTATCTGATTAATCAAATCTTGAATGAGGAACAGCGGGATGAGGTCATGACCCGGCTGTTCCATCCAGAGAAAGGGATTGGGCTGTCAGTCATCCGTAATCCGATGGGCGCTTCGGACTATGCGAGAACGGTATATAGTTATAACGATATGCCCGAACAGCAGACGGACCCGGAATTAACCCAATTTAGTATTGCACATGATGAAGGGGACGTTATTCCTTTAACGCAAAAGGCGTTGGCATTGAACCCTGAACTGAAGCTATTTGCTTCACCATGGAGTGCACCGGGATGGATGAAAACGAGCGGATCCATGATCACCGGACAGCTGAAGGCTGAATGGTATTCCGTTTATGCTGAATATTTCGTGAAATACATTCAAGCATATGGCAAGCATGGATTACCGATCCATGCCATTACACCACAGAATGAGGCCCTCTATGAACCCGGGCACTATCCTGGTATGTTGATGCCAGCCGAGGCCCAAGCAGATTTTATCAAAAATCATCTCAAACCAGCCTTTGTGCAAAACGATATTCAAACCAAGATTCTCTGTTACGATCACAACTGGGATCAACCGGACTATCCCCTGACTGTACTTGAACAAGCGGGAGAGGAAGTGGATGGCGTAGCCTGGCATTGGTACGGGGGCGATGCTTCTGCTCAAACGAAGGTTTATGAAGCTTTTGCAGGTAAAGAAGTGCATTTCACTGAAGGTTCGGGTGGAGAGTGGATCCCGCCATTTGAGCAAGCCTTCTCGAATGTGATGCGAACGGGAATTCAGATTCTTCGCAATTACAGCAAGTCCTTTGTACTTTGGAATATGGCACTTGATGAGAACAACGGGCCGACCGTTCCGGGATTTGGCCGCAGTACGTGTCGTGGGATCGTACAGGTGAATCAGCAAACAAAGGAACTTACGTATACACTTGATTATTATGCTCTGGCTCATTTCAGTGTTGTGATCCGCCCGAAGGCTGTTCGGATCGAATCAACATCCAGTGATGATGGAATTTGTTCTGTGGCTTTTAAAAATGCCGATGGTTCCGTAGCTTTAGTCCTCTTCAATGATGGGGAGAAAACGGGCAACATACAGGTTAAGCTGCGCGACGATGTATTGATGAAGTTCCAGCTGGAAAGCAAGAGTGTCTTGTCCGTATTGATCACAGATTTATAAAAGGATGGAGTTATAACCAGGCTTCATCAGAAAAGAAACCAAAAGAAGCGATATCCGGAGTGTACACGGATATCGCTTCTTTTGGTGAAACTCATCTGATTCAGGGTTATCTTATACGGGTTGAATGGCGAGATGGGGTGTTCCGCTACTTTCATCAACGAACAGTATATATTGATTGCCAGCAGTCCCTGTTAAGACCAGGCCAGGTTGACCTGCAACACCAGGATTGTAATATCTGAGTTGTTGCAAAACGGGTAGGGAGAGTGGAAGAGTAGGTTGATTGAGTGCCATTAATTGTGTAGCGGCCTTAACACTATCTCCAGCTTCAATCACTCCGCCTACACCCAAATGGTTGACAATCGAGGAGCTGGCGTTGATTTGAAGGCTGCCTGTTATGGTCTGACTGCCATTGACGTTTAGATCGACACCAACGGTTTGATTACCATTAACTTGCAGATCTTGGTTAATGGTCTGATTACCGGTTACAAGGATGCTATCAAAAGTTGGCAAAGATATCATCTCCTATATAGTATTCTTATATTCTATGAGGACAAGATCTGGAATGATCCGGGTGGCCACACATTATATAGCTGGGATAAAGCCCCTTTTGCAAAAAAAGAGTTAGCGAAACACTATTTCGTGCATATTGTAGGCAGAGAATGTTTTCGCATGGAACAGGAGGGTTTGTTATCCGAAAGAAGTCAAGAACGCAGGTTAAGTCCGCGAAAAAGAAACGTTCAGTTCATGATACGAACCGTTTATTCCTGAGACAGATGAATGTGGTTCTGAACAGGAAACTCAAATCCATGCGTAAACATATGGAAGTACAGCATTTGGAACTGAATCAGCAATGGCTGAAAATGATGCAGGTGGGAAGCATACCCGCCCGAGAAGTGCCAAAAGTGATCTATAAGGAGTTAAATGTGCTTCTTATTACTCCTTGTAATGACCGAGAAATGTCATCACATTGTGTCCTGATCGAACAGAGTCTGAAACATCTCGTGAGAAATGTGAATGAGATTAAATATATCGAATCCGTGTCAGCCTGTTTGTCTTCCTATGATGTTGACCTGATTATGGTTATCGGAAGCGGAGAAAACTTGCCGGATGAGAATATTACAGCATTAAGGACATCCACCGTGAAAAAGGCCATCTGGTTGTCTGCCGATCAACAAGTGAACCAAAGCGAAACTATTCTACCGATTTTTGATCACGTGTTTACACAACAATCAACCCAAATAAGCGATGATCAGCATCATATGGGAAGCACTGGTAGTCATGAACTGTTCATGCCGCCTGATCCACATATATTCTGTCCGCAAGCTGTTCCCCCGGAGTACGAATCGGATGTTTATATCATCGGGGATGCAGAACCGGATGACATCGTCACCGCTGTTGCCAAATCGGGTCTTTTGGATAACAAAAAGGTTCGGGTAGATGGAAAGGGTTGGGCACAGATCGGGGATTTCGATCCTGTTCATACGAATGAAGCTCGTCAGATGTTATATAACGGAAGCAAACTGGTTATTCATCGTGGCGAATCAATCAAAAACGTGATGGAAATTGCCGCATGTGGGACGTTTCAACTCATAGGACCATCTGTGAATCAGAGCAACGTGATTGACCTTAGTAATTTTCAACAATACAACTCTTGTGAAGAACTCACTCAGAAGTTTGAACATTACTGGCAGAGTGTTGATGCAAGGAGACTGGCCGCTAGCCATGCTCTGGCATACATGAAATATAATCAATCCCATCTACAAAAAACATTGCGACTGCTGGATATCATTTTCATATAAATCATCCCAAAAATCACAGGAGCGTAGGCTGCATCATGTTGCTGCATTGGAGGAGTTCTGATTGAAGGTAATTGCTCTGCATCTGCCCCAATTTCACCGGATTGAGGAGAACGACCGATGGTGGGGGGACGGTTTTACCGAATGGACGAATGTAAAAAAAGCCGCGCCTTTATATTCGGGTCATCATCAGCCTAAACAGCCATTTCAGGGGAAATATTATGACCTTTCCGATCCAGATGTACGAAAGTGGCAAGCGGAAACGGCTAAACAGCATGGCATTTATGGATTTTGTTATTATCATTATTGGTTCAAAGGCAAGCGTTTGCTGGAAAAACCAGTGAATGAAATTTTGGATAGTGGGGAGCCTGATTTTCCTTTTTGCTTGTCCTGGGCCAATGAGACATGGACAAGAAAATGGGATGGGCAAGAATCCGATATTCTCATGGCCCAGAACTATGGGGATCGAGAGGATTGGGAAGAACATTTTAATTATCTGGTAAAAGTATTTAAGGACAAACGATATATTCGAGTGGAAGGTAAGCCATTATTTCTGATCTATCGACCAGCCAGTATTCCGCAATGTGAGGAAATGATTCAGTTTTGGCGTGAATTGGCTTTGAAACATGGCCTGAAAGGGATTCAATTTGTGCAGACCATTGGTGGATTCCCTACATTTAATGGTCAGATCTTTGATGCGAGTATGGAATTTGAACCGCATTATACGTTTGCACATGGACATATGAATGGAATATGGATCGAAATGAACATCAAGGGACAGCAGCATATTGCTGTGAATTACGACAAGGTATGGTCCTCCATTCTCGAACGAACACCACACCGTAACGGAGAAATTGTCTATCCAGGTGCTTTTGTCAATTGGGATAATACACCGCGGAGAGGTGTTGACGGACAGAGTACGCTCGGGGCCACCCCAGAGAAGTTTGGGCTGTATCTATCCAGACAGATGGAACGAGCGAGGACGCTGTACAAAAGTGAATATCTTTTTGTTAATGCCTGGAATGAGTGGGCGGAAGGGGCATATCTTGAGCCGGATCAAAACTATGGTTATGCTTATTTGAGCGAACTCAAGAAAGTAACTCAGCATGAATCGAACAGAAACAAGTCTATAGGAGGGAGTTCCGAATGAGGGAACTCTCTCTCTGCTTTGAGCTTATTTATAGACCATGTTTCGTTGTAAGTACCGTTTTTTGTTTGCGGTACTCCGTTGGAGTTAACCCTGTATGCTTTTTGAACTGTCTGGAGAAATAATACAAATCACTGAAACCGAGATGCTCGGCGATGGCAGTTATTGTGTTTGGGGTACAGGCCAGCAACTCCTTGGCCTTATCAATTTTTTTGCCAGTAATATAGAGGATCGGAGGAACTCCGATCTGCTGCTTGAAGAATCGAATGAAATAATTTGGATGCATATAGGCGATCTGGGCCAGATCCTGAACCGAAATATTCTCTTCGATGTTGGAATCAATATAAGCCAGAATGGTGGACAGTTTCTCCATGACAGGCACGTTAATAAAAGAGATCTGATCCAGATCCAGATTCATTAGATAGTGGGATAGTAACTCGGTCAGTTTGCTCTTGGCCATCATATGGGCATAGACTTCATCGGATTTTGCATATGTAAGGATACTGCTGAAGATTGCTTGAATCAACTCAGGTTGATCTATCGTACAGATGTGTGGGAATTTCAGAATTTGGAACAGATTGATTCCCCCAACCTTTGCGCTAAAGTGACACCAATATTTGAGAAAAGGACGGTCATTAATGGCAGAGTAAGACTGTTTGATCCCCTCTGGCATTAAAATAAGCTGATTAGGTGTAGGGTAATACTCCTCATCCCCAATTTTGAGCCAACCTTCACCTTCGCATATGAAATAAAACTTGCTGTAATCGGGCGTGTAATCCAGATCCCGCCAATCCGTATCGCACCGATTGTAATTGACCATAAATAATTCGACTTGGAGATTGGACAGGTAGTTCGTAAGCAAAGTTTGGTGATTCATACTTTTCATCTCCATACAAGGTTATTATTGTCCATCTAAAAGTTAGTGTTCTGCATGTCTATCCTTCGGTCGTAGCACTACAATACAACTACAGACAATAACAGAAGGGATGAGAACATCTCATGGACAAAAACGAATATTTGCAACATATTGAAGCAACGATTGAGAGCGGTAAATTCAAGGACAACTGGAGTTCGCTTAGCACCTTCCAAGTACCCGAATGGTACCCAAAAGCGAAATTCGGCATATTCATTCACTGGGGGCTATATTCTGTACCAGCCTATGATAGCGAATGGTATTCGCGAAATATGTACATACAAGGGACCAAAGCTTATGAACATCACCTTGAGGTGTATGGACCTCATAAGGACTTTGGATATAAAGACTTCATTCCGATGTTTCGTGCAGAGAAGTTTGATGCAGATGAATGGGCAACATTATTCAAACAGGCTGGAGCCAGATATGTTATGCCTGTGGCTGAGCACCATGATGGTTTTCAGATGTATAAAAGCTCTATCTCTCACTATAACACATATGAAATGGGCCCCAAACGGGATCTTCTGGGTGAGATGAAGGTTGCATACGAGAAGCAGGGGCTAACATTATGCGTGTCGTCTCACCGCGCCGAGCACTGGTTCTTCATGTCTCACGGGAAGGAGTTTGATTCAGATATTAAGGAACCCCTGGAGCGTGGGGATTTCTATTGGCCTGCCATGCCTGAACCCAAGGATCACTTCGACTTGTATGACTCACCTCCAACCGAGGAGTATCTGGAGGACTGGTTGATTCGCTGCTGTGAACTGGTTGATCAATACCAGCCAAAGGTCTTTTATTTTGATTGGTGGATTCAAACGGTTGCGTTCAAACCCTATCTTAAAAAATTTGCTGCCTATTATTATAACAAAGGCGAAGAATGGGGTGTGCCTGTAGCTATCAATTATAAACATGAGGCCTACATGTTTGGTAGTGCCGTTCCGGATGTGGAGCGGGGACAGTTCGCTGAGCTCAAGCCCTATTTTTGGCAAACGGATACAGCTGTCGCTAAAAACTCATGGTGTTATACGGAAAATAATAACTATAAAACGGCTGAGGAGATCATTCGGGATCTCGTCGATATTGTAAGCAAAAACGGAAACTTACTGCTGAACATTGGACCCAAAGCAGACGGCAGCATACCGAATGAAGATCGCGACATTTTGCTGAGCATCGGCAAGTGGCTGGAAGTGAATGGGGAAGCGATCTATGACACGTCATTCTGGCGTACGTTTGGCGAGGGTCCGACAGAGGTGAAGGAAGGGCAATTCACGGATGGGGATACGAAGATATTTACGAGTGAAGATATACGGTTTACGTTAAAAGAAAGCAGTCTGTATGCCACGGTTCTTGCCTATCCAGATAACGGGGTGGTGCAGATTAAATCCCTGAAGGAAAATTCTCATCATTTTCAAGGGGTCATTCAAGATATTCAGGTACTTGGCTATGAAGAACAGCCAAAATGGGAGAGAACAGCGGACGCACTGACGATCACAACGACAACTGTGAAAAGTAATGCGCCTATTGTTTTCAAAATTAAATTGGACTAATCAACAAAGATAAATAAATACTGTAAATATAAAAAGGGCGCATCCAGGGGTATTGTACTCATCGGATAGCGCTCTTTTGGTTGGGCTATACATAGGGCTGACTTCCATGCAAAATCCTCTCCATGATAATGGAGGTTCCTCCAAGCTGAAAACTGTAATTCGGAAATTTACTTATATAATAATCACGAAATTCTTGCTTGCTAATATACTGATATCATCAAACCAGTGATGTTCGCCTGTAATGGATTGATTGAGACTCACTAAGGAGGATCTGCAAAAAGATGAAACCAAAGAAACGCATCAGATATGGTTGGAGCGGATTTAAGAAAAAAAAAGCTGAGGACTGTGACCATCCCCAAGAGCAGCACAAAGAACACCATCACGAGCACCATCATAACCACCACAATCATCATCACAATAACCACCATCATAAGTGTTTTGACAAAGAAGCCGAATTCCTTCTCAAATTAATTGGTGAGTTGAAGGGAGCAATTGTACAGGTTTTTGCCAATCCCACGCCTCACAATGTTTCACTTCTGATTGAGGTACTGCGTAAATTACTGGCTCTGGTTCATTGCTCGGATTTGAAAAAGGGAACCAAGGCAGATCTCGAAGCGATCTTGGAGCTTACCATTGTATCTGCAGAGGCCGTTCCATTTTCTCCGATCAGTGTGGGAACCAATTTGCAACAATTGCTGGATGTGCTCCTATCTGTCATTTTACAGGGGAATATCGATTCGGCTGAGAAAGATCAACTGGTCATTTTGATCCGGGCGACCGAATTGGCAATCACAACAGGGCTTAGAAACATAGGCAGTCAAGGTCCGGCAGGACCTGCAGGACCAGCGGGTCCTCAGGGCGTACCTGGTCCACAAGGCCCGGCTGGCGCTGCTGGTGCTCAGGGTGGTGTAGGTCCAGCTGGTACACCGGGAGCTGCTGGTGCCCAGGGACCAGCAGGTGCAATAGGTGTTACTGGAGCAACGGGTGCGGCAGGCCCAGCAGGTGGCGCAACAGGAGCGACAGGTGCAACGGGGAGTACAGGAGCTGTTGGGGCAGCTGGCGTTACAGGAGCAACAGGTGATCCTGGCGTAGCAGGAGCCACCGGAGTCACAGGGAATACGGGTGTAGCTGGACTTGCGGGAGTCACCGGGGCTACCGGGGCAACGGGTGTGACAGGAGATACGGGTGCAGCCGGAATTGCAGGGGTAACCGGGGCTACCGGCGCAACTGGGATTGCGGGAGTAACTGGCAGCACTGGTGTTACTGGGGCTACGGGTTCAGGAGCCATTATACCGTTTGCTTCTGGCGGACCCGCCATATTAACAACGATTCTTGGTGGACTGGTCGGAACGACAAGCCTTATCGGTTTCGGCAGCTCGGCAACAGGAGTCAGCATTCTGGGTGGCACGATTGATTTAACAGGAACGATTGTCGGACCACTCATTAACTTTGCGTTCTCTGTTCCACGGGATGGCGTTATAACTTCGATTGCTGCCTATTTCAGTACCACAGCAGCCTTGGCCTTGGTTGGTTCAACGGTGACCATCACTGCGCAATTATTCAGTTCACCTACTCCTGATAATGCATTTACTGCGGTTCCGGGGGCGGTCGTTACACTGGCACCTCCACTCACCGGTATTATTGCATTGGGTAGTATCTCCAATGGCATAACAACCGGATTGACTATACCTGTGACTGCACAGACACGTCTGCTGCTGGTGTTCTCGGCAACGGCAGCCGGACTCACACTTGTGAATACGGTTGTCGGGTATGCAAGTGGCGGTGTGAACATTACATGATGAGATATAAATTTTGATCTGAGGCCGACTCAATCGTTTCTATAAAAATCACAAAGTAACCCCATGACTCATATGAGCCATGGGGTTAGAACTTTTTATAAATAATTGTGATATCTATTACTACCAATCATTAGTAGTAAATGTCATAGCTTCCACCATAACCATTGGGTGAGTAAGCTACAATTTTATGATAACCATACAAGTTCTCAAGAGTGATGCTTTTCGTTCCATAATCAGACACGATTACTCTTCCATCTCCCTTCAGGGTTCCACTCATATCTTCAACTTTAAACACATATTCCCCTGTTGTAAGAGGGTTAAACCTAAAGGTGACTTTTCCACTCAAGTAAATATCGGTACTATATCCACCATTGAAATATTCTCTTAAGGGATTTGGGGCAAAAATATTAATTTCTTGTGCTTGGGACTGTTGTTGTGTCTGAACTTCCTGGGAGGAAGGGTTAGTTAGCGTAAGAGCTTCATCAGCGAATACCGCTGGAACAGATGCTAAAAGCATCGCCATGGAAGAAAGAGCTGCAATTGCTGTTTTTGATATTTTTTCACAATCAAACATCTCCTTTTGGTATATAAAATTTAAATTAGATTAGAGTTCGTACTGTTCACAAAAAGACAAAAGATCAATAGAGCAGTAGCTTTCCTCACAGTCATTTCCTAGGATGAGAGTGAGGTTGATCTGGCGCCAAATGTATGTTACAAGATAATCCTACATTTAATTCCAAATATATACAATACAGTTTTCATGATTTTCTGTACTATTTTTGTTAAATATATACTTTATTCATATATAGTTCACAAATTAACATTTATAAGCTCAGACGATTACGGAGAGGGAATACACGATTCGAACACGCCATAAACGAAAATTGACACAGTAGGATGAGCCTCTGCTTTGCCACTTTGTTTGAATAGTAACCTTGAACATCAAGTCGTAGTTTCATAGAACTACTACATTTGTTCATTAAGCGAAATGAAATACATAAATGCGAAATGAGAGTATGAATACGTAAGCGACATGAGACACATAAAAGCATTAAATAGACTTATTTTCTATATTTTTCAATAAAGTGCTTGTATATATCGAATAATGATTTTATACTATACCAATAAAATCCAATTAAATTCCTAATCGACTATTATATGTAATTAAAATGTTTAACTACTCACTCGAATCACGATCGAAAGTCATATCCACCACTCCTTAGCAAGCGTTCTGCTAACGCTCCAGATTACCCTTCCACATGAATGCTTATAGACATTCACTCTCATTGCATTATTCAAACACCCAAACTATTCACTCACATGGTTTAATCCGATTCAATCAATCTCCTAAACTTCCAAGTAAAAAATCATAGACTGATCTGTTATCTCTTCTGACTCATATTGTTCCCTAACCAGACCTGTAAAGGAGGTGAGGCTTTATGTGAAATCCAGGGTATCTATTTCGTACGCAATAAAGGTTATTATACCGTTTTATTCTGCAGAGAAGGGCACATGTACCAGACTAAATTAAAAAACCGGGTAAAAGGAGTGGAAAAGTTTGATAAAGATTAATCGGTTACGCAAGCCCATCTCCATGGGGCTCTCGCTTCTCCTTGCATTTTCGATCATTCATCCGGTTTCAGCTGAAAACTCCACATCATCCAAATTGGATATGAAATCTGGACTTGCCAAAGTTACGGAGTCCAAAGTAAACGCCAAGCTGACCAAAGAATTTGATGGTAGTGAATATGTGACCTATCTGGTGAAAATGAAGGAACAGGTGGATACAGCAGCAGTCTCCAAACAGGCCCTTGAAAAGGCGACCATCGCCAAACAAACGGCTTCAGCCACAAAGCTGTCCGTTCGTAATTCGGTCGTCAGCTCTCTGCGAGAAACGGCCTCGCGTACACAATATCCATTGGAAACTTATCTGGAAAAGGAAGTTGACCTGGGTAAGGTCAAAGAATATAAAAGCTATTTTATTGTCAATTCATTGGCAGTAACGAGTACCAAAGAAGTCATGGAACAGATTGCGCTGCTGCCTGAGGTGGAGAAGATTCTACCGAATGAGACACGATACTTACAGAAAGCCGAAGTGAGTAAAGAACCGGTGAATGCGGCATCAGGCAAAGATGTTGTCCAAACGCCAACTAAAGACTCTTCAGTCGGAGTCAAAGACAAAGAGCCTGCTGCAAAGGACAAGCTTGCAACAGAGAACGTGGAATGGAACTTGGATTACATCAATGCGCCAGCGGTGTGGGATCGGGGCATCGATGGAACAGGGATTGTTGTTGCCAATCTGGACAGTGGTGTGGATTATACCCACCCGGCGCTTCGCAGCAAATGGCGGGGACTGGATGCTTCAGGCAATATCGTTGATCCCGAACTAAGCTGGTATGACCCGCACAGTAATGCTTCCCTCCCTGCGGACGGAGACGGGCATGGTACGCACACGATGGGTACGATGGTTGGCTCGGAAGCAGATGGCACCAATCAGATCGGGGTTGCTCCCGGTGCGAAATGGATTGGTGTGCGGATATTCAATCCGGAAACAACGGATGCCATTATTCTCGATGGCGGACAATGGTTGATCGCTCCGGTGGATGCGGAAGGTAATCTGCATCCTGAACTTGCACCGGATGTCGTTAACAACTCGTGGGGCGGAGGCGCAGGATTGGATGAATGGTTCCGTCCTATGGTCCAAGCTTGGCGTGATGCTCAGATTTTCCCGGAATTCTCCGCAGGAAATGTGAGACTGGGTAACCCGGGCGGACCTGGTTCTGTTGCTAACCCAGCCAACTATCCTGAAAGTTTTGCTACAGGAGCAACCGATATCAACGGAAATCTGGCTTCGTTCTCCCTGCTGGGCCCATCCCCGTATGGTGAGATCAAACCGGAAGTATCTGCACCTGGTGTGAATATCCGTTCATCAGTTCCGGGCGGAGTATATGAGGGAGGCTGGAACGGAACATCCATGGCAGGCCCGCATACAACTGCCCTTGCTGCACTGCTGCTTCAGGCCAATCATTCCCTTACGGTGGATCAGCTGGAGCAGATCATTACAGATACAGCCACGCCGAGAACGGATAGTCAGTATCCGACATCTCCTAATAACGGCTACGGTCACGGCATTATTAATGCCCTTGATGCTGTGGGTTCTGTACTCGAAGGGATCGGCACAGTATCCGGCAGAGTGGTTACGGCCGGAGATGATCTGGAAGAGCCAGTACTGGCACATACCCCTGTTAATTCTGCCTTTACAGGCATCGATATACCATTAACCGCTCATGTGACAGATAACGTCGCAGTAGTCTCCGTCGAGGCTTTTGCCAAAACGACAGGCACCAACCAGTACGTCTATCTGCCGATGAACCGGATTGCTGGAGATAACAAAGATGGGACATATACAGCGACAATCCCTGCTTTTCTTATTGAACCGCAAGGTGTGGAGTATTATATCCGCGTGAACGACTACGGCAACAACGGATTCGAAAGTCAGGTATATAAAGTGGCTGTCTCCAATGGTGTTCAGCCAGGATATCTTCAGGATTTTGAAGAAGATCAACTGGGCTTCACCACTGGTGGGACCGGAAGTACTTGGGTATGGGGAGCACCAACCAGTGGTCCTGGAAGTGCATACTCCGGTGACAAGGTGATTGCAACCAATCTGCAAGGAACTTATGTGGCGAATAGCAATGCATATCTGCTTGCGCCGCCTATTGATCTAACCGAGAGTCCAGAAGGGGCGTTATTATCCTTCAAGCACTGGTATGACCTGGAGAATAACATCGACTTCGGCAAGGTATACATCGCTTCCGAGGATAGCGATTATGTGTTCCAAGAACTGTTAACCTTCACGGGTACAGGTGGCAATTGGAAGACACAATATGTGGATCTTCGCGAATACGCGGGACAGCAGGTGTTCATCAAATTCAATCTGACGAGCGATAATTCATTGCAAAAGGCTGGCTGGTACATTGATGATTTCGCTGTAGAAGAACTGGATGAGATTGCTCCGGGCGCTCCTGCCGGATTGTCTGCGACGGCCGATATTCTTGGTAATGTAGCCTTGAGCTGGACGGGTCCGAGCGATGAGGATCTCGAATCCTATGTGGTATATCGCTCCACAACCGCAGGTGCAGGTTATGAATCGATTGGAACTGCAACAGGAACAACGTTTACAGATACGGCTACGGTGACAGATTCGACGTATTACTATACCGTTGCCGCACTTGATTATAGTGGCAATGAAAGCGACAAATCGAATGAGGTCTCCATTACAGTAGAGGTGCCTCAGGATATCTACATCGATCATTTCGATGGCAGTGATGATAATGGCTGGACTCATTCAGGAACCAAAGATGAGTGGGAACGCGGTATTCCGGTAACGGGACCTGCCAGCGCGGTTTCTCCACCGAATGTTTGGGCGACTGATCTCGACAATACGTACGAGAGTGGCTCCAACTATTCACTCGTATCTCCGGTCATTGATTTGACGGATGTGTCCGAAGGAACACTCACGTTTAATCATTGGTACGAGATTGAGAGTGGATACGACTACGGCTATGTGGAAGTCACCAAGGATGGTGGAACCACATGGTCAGAACTGGGCAAATTCTCACATAGTACAAACGGTAAACAATGGACACCGGTATTTTATGATCTGGATGCACTTACCGGTAATGAAGTTCAATTCCGATTCCGCCTGACCTCAGATAACAGTGTTGTGAAGACAGGCTGGTTCATTGATGATTTCCGTGTACTGGGAGTTGCTGCGGAGACGGTAACGGAGGACAGTGCGGTTGTGCTTAACAATGACAAACCAAAACCGTCCTATGATAATCCATGGTACAAAATTTCGCGGACAGACAAAGCGGAATTTAACAAAACGAAACAGCAATTACCGGAGGTTGAAAAACCAGGAACAGGTTCGGTTAATCCACAAAGCCTGCCTGCAAGTGCAACGGTTACCGTACTGGAAACCGGACGTTCGGTGAAGACAGATCCAGCTACAGGCAAGTATACTTTCACACACGTAGCAGGTGATTACACGTTAAAAGCTGAAGCATATGGATATTATCCTCGAACTCAGCAGGTAACGATCACGGATGGCAATGGTGCCAAAGCCAACTTTAATCTGGAGGCAATCCCGCATGGACAGATTGAAGGTGTAGTAACGGATGAGCGGACAGGACAACCACTGGCTGATGCTTCTGTTCTCGTGGTGGAAGATGCCAATGTAGGTGAAATTCGCACAGGTTCAGATGGCAGCTTCGATATTCAGGTATTGGAAGGAAGTTATACCCTGTCCATCCGGGCTACTGATTATTACAGTAAAACCGTTACTGTTACTGTCCCTGGTAATGGTACGGCTGAGGCAAATGTTGCCTTGAAACCATTCATCGGTTTCCCTGGGGAAATTGCTTATGATGATGGAACAGCAGAGAACGCACGAGCTTTTAACGCTGCGGATAACGCTTGGGCGGTTCGAATGACACCAGAGCTGGAGACCGCTCAACTGACAGGTGCATCGTTCCGATTCTGGAACACCGAATGGCCTGTACCTGGAGGTACAGCGTTCCAATATGCCGTATATGATGCATCGGGTGCGGGTGGAGCTCCAGGACGACAGCTGGCTGGACCATTTGACGGTACTGCACTTCGTAACGATCAATGGACAACCGTTGAATTCCCAGAACCGGTCATTGTAACGGGTGACTTCTATATCGTGTATGTGCAGAGTGTAGCCGGAACAAGTGCTCCGGGACTCGCTACCGATGAGAATGGTACGAATGCTGGTCGAAGCTGGCAGCGTGTAAGCGGAGCATGGAGTACTTCACCGGTAGAAGAAGGCAATTACATGATTCGTGCAGTCGTGAGATATCCGGTAAATGCACCTGTGCTCACAGTACCTGCAAACACGTATACGAATCAATCGACCTTCACTGTGTCGGGAACGTCTCCGGCATCTGGAGCTCAGATCAAGATCTACAACGGCAAGGATCTGGCTGGCACTACAACGGTGGTAAATGGGAAGTTCTCATACGGTGTGAAGCTCCGTTCTGGCATTAATGCGATTACTGCGGAGGCAGTGGTAGACGGTAAAACAACGGACCGTTCACTCCCCGTAGTCATTATTCTGGATCAGACCAAACCACAATTGACGATTCTCACGCCAGCTCAAGGGGATCGCATCAATGCAGAAGTGGTTCATGTAACGGGTAATGTCGTAGAACAATTCCTCGATAAGGTAACCGTTAACGGACAAACCGTACAAGTGGGTAAAGACAGAAGTTTCAGTCACCGTGTATTGGTCAATGAAGGCGAGAACACAATTACCATTACAGCAACCGATATCGCTGGTAACAAAACAACCGTAACCCGCACCGTCTATGTGGAAACGGCGTTGCCAGAACTTACGAATATTACTCCGGCTGAGGATGTTCGAATCACATCAGGGGAGAGTGTTACCGTTTCATTTGATAGTAAACCTGGTCTGCAAGCATCTTTCCGTATTCAGTTACCTTTGAATCTGAATGCCCAAGGGGCAGGAGAGATTCCATTGGTGGAGACTGAACCTGGTCGTTATACGGGTACGTACACAACACCTTTGTCCCTTGTTCTGGATGGTGGAGTCATTGTGATTCGCGCTCAGGATGCAGCAGGCAACAAAGTAGAGGCGGAAGCAGCTGGACGATTGTTCGTCAGCGCAGCACAAGAACAATCCGTTCCAGAACCAGATTCGAGCCCTGAAGAGACTGAAACAGAAGTAGGTCCACCGTCCGCTGAGGGTCTGCAACCTTAATTATGCAAAGTGTGACATTGACGATAACTTCATTTTGACCATCTAAGCAAGAAGCCGATAAGCGGAGGTATCCGGGCTTGTCGGCTTTTTGTTGTCTTGATTCACATCTGACGCCTAAGATTACTCGGCTATGGTTATTTACACCAAATAAATTTAATAATAAACTTTTGGAAATGAAGCATCCATTGGAATGCTTTTTATTTTGCTCTCACATGTCAGCAGGTGAGTTGTCTCCTTTCTTCACATTAATGATATAACATGATATATTAGGATGTAGAACATGAGAAGTATGGGTATTTATGGAGGTGCTTGTATTGGGGAAAGACTCGGCATCCAAGCCGATGTATGAACAGATCTTTGAATCCTTGCGCGAACGGATACAGCTTCATCAATATCAAGTGGGTGAGCGTGTTCCTTCCGAGAAAGAATTATGTGATGAATTCGGAGTTAGCCGGATTACAACTAAAAAAGCACTTGAGATGCTGGCGAGTGAACAATTAATTGTTCGTCAGCCGGGACGGGGTTCTTTTGTAGCCGACACAGCAGATATGTTACAAGAAAGACCTAACAGACCTGCTCCACGTGCTGCGATCAAAGATCCAGAAAAGAAGCTGCTCATTGGTCTGGTCATCACTAACTTCAGTGACATGTATGGTACAGAACTGTTATATGGGATGGAAGAAGCTTCGCGAGAGCATGATTGTTTTCTCGTACTTAGACGTTCCTTCGGGATTCCCGAGCAGGAGGAACAGAGCATTCAGGAACTGCTGGAACTGGGTGTGGACGGATTGATTATTTTCCCGGCACAGGGTGAATATTTCAGCGATGAGATTCTTAAACTGGTCGTTAACAAATTCCCGTTTGTCCTGATTGACCGGTACTTGAAAGGCATTCCGGCTTCATCTGTCAGTACGGATAATGTAGGCGCGGCGCGAGAAGGGACGAATTATCTGTTCGATCTCGGTCACCGACACATCGCTTTTCTGACGCAGCCTCCAGCGAACACTACACCGATCGAAGAACGAATTGAAGGCATTATTGAGGCTCACAATGATCAAGGAGTTCTGGTGAACAGGGAACTGTGGTTAGAATCTTTTCTTTCGACACTGCCAAGTGTGTTCGATCCTCAAGTCGAGGTCCGTGATGTGGAGACATTGGTGGAACATTTACAGAAATATCCCCAGATTACTGCACTCTTTGCTGCGGAGTATCATATTGCTTTACTTGCAGAACAGGCAGCGGATCGGCTTGGTCTGAGAATCCCGGAAGATATGTCCATCATTTGCTTTGACAGTCCAAACGCTGCCGAAGGAAGCCGTGTAACCCATATGAGACAAAGCCAGTTTGATATGGGAAAACAGGCATTCGAGATGGTGCTTCAAAGTATGCAGAACAACGAAATGACAGTGAACAGAGTTGTTTTACCTGCCCGATTGGTGAAGGGTAAGTCAACGAGTATGGTGAAACAAAAGGGTTAATTATAACAACTTAATATTCATTGTGTTCAATCAGGGGCTTCGTATAAACGAGGCCTCTTTTTGGTGCGGATAAAATGGGGAGAATTGCTTTAAATGGTATATTATTTGGTGTCGTTAAATTAAAATAACATGCTAATATACAAATAAATATATTGACATAACATTATATTCGTTTTAGGATGATGAAAGCGGTTAACAAACTGGATTACATAAGGAGGACAACATGCTGACACCCAGAGATGATCAAGAAATTTCCCCCTCGATATACGACATGATTGATCAGGTTAACAAACGTATGCCGGACCATCCGGAACTCAACCAAATGTTCAAAAATTGTTTTACCAATACGATGGCAACCACAATTCAGCGCAAAGAAGATGGAACAACTTTTGTGATTACGGGAGATATTCCTGCCATGTGGTTACGTGATTCTGCCGCTCAGGTCAGACCTTATCTGCTTCTCGCTTCAGAGGATGAAGATATTGCCGACATGATCGCTGGACTGGTTGAACGTCAACTGAAATATATTCTCCTAGACCCTTATGCAAACGCTTTTAATGAGACGGAGAGTGGAAAAGGACATCAGGAAGACCTGACGCAGATGAATGATTGGATCTGGGAACGGAAGTATGAGATCGACTCACTGGCTTATCCGATTCAGCTCAGTTATCTCTTGTGGAAGAACACGGGAAGAACAACTCAATTCAATGATACGTTCCGTAAAGCAACCCAGATCATCATGCAGTTATGGCAAGTGGAGCAACATCATGAGACGAAATCACCCTACACGTTCCAACGTCTGGATGCTCCCGAAACCGATACGCTCAGCCGAGAAGGGCGAGGTACTGAAACAGCTTACACAGGCATGACCTGGTCGGGATTCCGTCCCAGTGACGATCGTTGTGAATATGGTTATCTGATTCCTTCCAATATGTTCGCTGTTGTGGCGCTTCGATATGTACAGGAAATTGCTGAAGCTGTGTTCGAGGATGAAACGCTGGCAACGAATGCTCAGCAGTTGGAGGGACAGATCAACAAAGGTATTCAGGATTATGGCACCGTTGAACATCCGGAATATGGAACCATATATGCGTACGAAACGGATGGGAAAGGCAATCACAATCTGATGGATGATGCCAATGTGCCTAGTCTGCTGTCTTTACCTTATCTCGGATATGTGGAGGAGAACGACGAGGTGTATCAGAATACACGCCGTTTCATTTTATCCACGCACAACCCGTATTTTTATGAGGGAACAGCAGCAGCGGGAATCGGTAGTCCGCATACACCGGAAGGGTACATCTGGCATATCGCTTTATCGATGCAGGGGCTGACTACAGAGGATCGCAATGAAAAACTACGATTGCTTCAGCTCATCCATAAGACGGATGCGGATACCGGACTGACCCATGAAGGTTTTTCGGCCAACAATCCACATGAATATACACGTCCATGGTTTTCATGGTCCAACATGCTCTTTAGTGAACTGATTATGGATTATTGCGGATTCCGCGTACAGAAATAGATAGGGAAGCAAGAGATAACCTGCGAGTACATCATAACGTTCGGAGTTCGTTGAATTCCGACAAGAGGAGAGCGAATCATGAGAAAAATATCATTGAAAATGCCGGTAGCAGCAGTTATGACATCCTTGCTCATTCTTACTACAGCCTGTTCGGGCGGAAGCTCAAGCACAGGCACGACCAGTGACGGCAAGAAGGAAGTAACTGTATCGTTCCGTTCTTCAGGATCTGAAGATACACTTACGAAATTCTTCCAATCAGGTTTGGTGGATCAATTCGAGAAAGAAAACCCGGATATCAAAATCAACATTGCGCCTGTACTGGCAAGTGAAGGCGATTATACGTCCAAAATGGTTCTGCAAATGAAATCCCCGGATACGGCACCAGATGTCATTGCCGAAGATACGTCCATTATCAAATCCGATGCTGCTGCGGGATATCTGGAGCCGCTGGATTCACAGGTTCAGGGATGGTCCGATTGGGAAGAACACATCATCGACAACCTGAAGGCAGGAGTTACAGGTGAAGACGGCAAGGTGTACGGCGTTCCGGCTACCTCGGATACACGCGGAATCTGGTACAACAAGGAACTGTTTCAACAGGCGGGACTTGAAGTTCCGTTCAAACCTGCAAGTTGGGCAGAAGTACTTGAAGCAGCACGTACGATCAAGCAAAAACTGCCGGGTGTGACGCCACTTAATATGATCGTGGGCAAAGCAAACGGTGAAGGTGTCACCATGCAAACACTGGAAATGTTGCTCTATGGTACGACGGACACGCTGTATAACGACACCAGCAAGAAATGGGTCGTGAACAGCCCGGGGCTGCTGGATTCCTTCAAATTCATAGATCAAGTTTTTAACACGGATAAAACAGGTCCAACCATGCAGGTTGCCCTGAATGGACAAGCTGGCAGTATTGCATTCCAGCAACAGTTCCCGCAAGACAAACTGGCGATGGCTGTAGATGGTAGCTGGGCAGGTTCGACATGGGCCGAGAACGGTGCTGCTCCAATCGCCAACGTTGAAGAAAAAATAGGTTTTGCACCATTCCCGACACAAAATGGGGAAGAACCTGGAGCAACTACGATGTCTGGAGGATGGGCTTGGTCTGTTCCTGCACAAGCGAAAAACAAGGAAGAAGCTTGGAAATTTATCGAGTTTCTGATGAATAAGGAAAATGCGACTGCTCGTGTAGTGGCGGAAGGCAGCCTCAGCCCACGTAATGATTCCACAGAAGTTGAGGGTTATACGGATCGTCCATATACCAAAGAAGCACAGGAACTTTTGAATGTGGCCCACTTCCGTCCAGCGAACGATCAATATGCAGCGGTATCCGCACAATTGCAAAGCATTGTTGAGAGTATTGCCTCTGGCAAGCTGACGCCGGAAGAGGGAGTTACGCAATTGAAGGACAACGTATCCCGTTCCCTTGGCGCGGACAGCATCGAAGAGAAATAAGGATATCGATATATTCGGAGGGGGAGGCACAATCTCCCCTTTTTCCGGTTCGAATGGAGAGTGACTTATGAAAAGGAAAGCACCAGGCTCATTTCTATTTCTAATGCCTTCCGTACTGTTATTGCTTGTGTTTTTCATTGTTCCCATCATTCTGACGATCTGTTTTGCCTTTACGAATATGGCTCTGACCGGGGCGGCAGCCAAGAGTTTGGAGTTTGTCGGATTCCAGAATTTCATTAATATGTTCCATGATCCGGACTTCCGGATTAGTGTTTGGCGCACGCTGGTTTTTCTCATCTTCTCCGCAGTGATTGGTCAGGTATTGCTTGGGTTCATTCTGGCTCTTCTAATGAAGGAGAAAAATGTGACCTTCCGCCGGGTCATTGGCATCATCGTCATTGCCGGTTGGGTGACACCCGAGATTGTTGTGGCATTCTGTATGGTCGCCTTTTTCAGTGACAATGGTTCATTGAATCAGATCCTCGGCTGGTTTGGAGCGAATCCAGTCTCCTGGTTGTTCAGTTTCCCTATGGTGAGTGTCATTATCGCGAATATCTGGCACGGCACAGCCTTTTCAATGATGGTCTATCAGTCGGCACTGGATGATATCCCGAAGGAAGTTGAAGAAGCTGCGATTATTGACAGTGCCACCGGGTTCCAGATTGTCAGACACATTACGATTCCAATGGTAAAAGGGTCCATCGTGACCAACATGATGTTGGTTACTCTACAGACACTGGGTGTTTTCACGCTGATCTATACGATGACCGGTGGTGGCCCGGGTACTTCGACACAAACCTTGCCGATCTTCATGTACAATCAGGCCTTTGTGAACTATCAGTTTGGATACGGCACAGCCATATCTCTGGTTCTGTTGTTCATCGGTATTGTCGCCAGCCTGTTCTACATGCGATCCATGAAAGTGAAAGTGTAACCATGAAGGAGGTTCGATCCCTATGGTCAAACATGGGCTTCAACGCAAAATCCAGTACGGGATTCTAGTTTTTCTAGGGCTCTGTTTTTTATTGCCGCTGCTCTGGATCATTCTGGCTTCATTTGACCCGAACGCGCAACAGGGTATCAAAATGCCCAGTACCTGGACCATTCAAAATTTCAAGGATGTACTCGGGGATTCGAGCAATCTTCGTTCATTCGGTGTAGGCCTGATTCTGTCGGGAGGGCAAGCGATATTGGTTGTTCTGGTATCGGTTCTTGCTGCTTATCCATTATCCCGTTATGAAATGAGATTCAAAAAAAGCTTCCTGTTATCCATTTTGTTCATGACAGCTCTTCCGATTACTGCCGTGATGGTTCCGGTATTTCAAATGTTTCTGTTCTTCAAAATGCAAAATAGCATCATTGCCACGATGCTGTTCCTGACTGCATCCTCACTTCCTTACGGCATCTGGATGATGAAAAACTTCATGGATTCGGTGCCAATCGATTTGGAAGAATCGGCATGGATTGACGGAGCGTCCGTGTGGAGTAGTTTGAGACGAATCGTGGCGCCATTGATGTTGCCTGGTATTGCAACGATAGCGATATTTACGTTTTCGGGAAGTTGGGGCAACTTCTTCGTGCCATACATCCTGCTCCAGACACCGGAGAAACTTCCGGCATCGGTCACGATTTATCAATTTTTCGGCAGCCACGGTATGGTTGAATACGGCAGGTTGGCTGCATTTTCACTACTTTATACAATGCCTTCGGTTGTGCTATATATCTTCTCCCAGCGTTACATGTCCAAAGGATTCAGCATGGGCGGAGCAACCAAAGGTTAATGACAGGAGGTACGCAACATGACAACCAAAAAGACGGCACATCTCATCTCGCATACCCATTGGGACCGCGAATGGTATATGCCTTATGAACACCATCATGTACTGCTTATTGAGCTGATGGATAAACTGCTGGATACGCTCGATCAGGACCCGGAATATCGCTATTTCCATCTGGATGGGCAGACGATTATTCGTGAAGATTATTTGCAGGTTCGGCCCGAACAACAGGAGAGGCTCGATCGTTATATTCGTGAAGGACGCATTCATTTTGGTCCATGGTATGTGTTACAGGATGAGTTTCTGACCAGCAGCGAGGCCAACTTGCGTAATCTGCTCATCGGTCATCGTGATGCTCGACCCTTGGGTGTGGTATCCAAGACGGGATACTTCCCAGACTCGTTTGGAAATATGGGACAAGCACCGCAGATTCTGCAACAGGCGGATATTCATAACGCGATCTTTGGACGCGGGGTAAAGCCTACCGGATTCAATAATGCCGTGGTTGATGCGGATAGTTACGAATCTCCCTATTCCGAGATGATCTGGCGTTCGCCGGATGGTTCGGAAGTGCTCGGCATTTTGTTCGCGAATTGGTACTGCAATGGGATGGAGGTTCCGGTTGATTCGGAGAAAGCCCGAGCCTATTGGGATAAAAATCTGGCGGATGCCGAGAAGTTTGCCTCGACTCCACATCTGTTGTTCATGAATGGTTGTGATCATCAGCCGATCCAGACGGATCTGCCCGAGGCTTTACGTACGGCGGCTGCGTTGTATCCTGATGTAGAATTTATCCACTCCAATTTTGACGATTACATTGAGGCGGTTACGAAGGAAGTGCCTGAGCATCTGGCGACCATTGAGGGCGAGCTTCGCAGTCAGCATACGGATGGTTGGGGAACACTGGTGAATACGGCATCTGCCAGGGTTTATCTGAAACAGTTGAATCAGCAGGGGCAGATGTTGCTTGAAAAAGTAGCCGAACCACTCGCCGCCATGGCCCATATAGCCGGGGTAAAGGATTATCCGCACCATCTGTTGTCACATGCATGGAAGATGCTGATGCAGAACCACCCGCATGATAGCATCTGTGGGTGCAGTGTCGATGGAGTTCACCGTGAGATGGTGACCCGCTTTGCCAAGAGCAGACAACTTGCAGAGAAGTTGGTTTCCCAGAGTGCGCAGGCGATTGCTGAGTCCATTCATGTGCAACCTGCTGAGGCTTGGGGAGAGGAAGCGGTGCCGTTTACCGTGTTCAACACGAGTGGTTGGAATCGAAATGGAATCATTGAGATGGACCTGATTGTGGACAAAGCATTTTTCCCGGAAGGTCCTAACCCTCAGGCGCTTGCGCAGAAGGTGGAGAAAGATGCACTGCCAGTGTATCAGCTGGTCGATTCGGATGGACGCACATACTCGGCAGAAATCAAGGATCTGGGTGCGCATTTTGGCTATGAACTTCCGAAGGATCGTTTCCGACAGCCTTATATGGCTCGTAAAGTAAGAGTGACTTTCCAGGTGGTGGATGTACCTTCGCTGGGATATAAGACGTATGCTCTCATTCCAGTCGAGAAGCAAGCAGAGATTGCTGAAGTGCCCGATAAGAGTGAACTCATCCAGGTTCAGGGAATGATGATGGAGAACGGTCAATTGCGGGTGACGGTTGAAGAGAATGGTACGGCAACGATTGAAGATAAGGTCTCAGGTGCTGTATACCAGGGATTGAATTCATATGAGAATACCGGTGATATCGGCAATGAATATGTCTACCGTCAACCCGAGGGAGAGACAACGCTGACCACGGAGCATCTGAAGGCGGACCTGCGGATTGTGGAGCAGTCTCCGTATCGGGCAGTTATGCAAAGTGTATTACGCTGGGATATTCCTGCTGGAGCAGATGAACTGTTCGAGCTGGAGAAGCGCCAAATGGTTCCTTTTACAGAACGGAAGGCACAGCGAGTCGAGAACACTGTTCCCTTGGTGATTACGACAACGTATACGTTGGAAGCGGGCAGTAATATAGTCAAGGTAAAATCTGACTTTAACAATCAGGCCAAGGATCATCGACTGCGTGCATTATTTCCATCCGGACTGGTGACAGAGGAGCATTATGCAGATTCCATCTTTGAAATTGCCAAACGTTCCAATACACCGGCAAAGGAATGGGTGAATCCAAGTAATGCACAGCATCAGCAAGCGTTTGTACATGTGACCGATGGTGATCATGGCTTGATGATTGCAAACAAAGGGCTGAATGAATACGAGATTTTACAGCATGAAGAGGGCAGTACGATTGCAGTTACGCTGCTGCGTGCCTCTTCGGAACTGGGAGATTGGGGTGTGTTTGAAACACCGGAAGCCCAATGTCTGGGACCTCAGAGTGTGGAATATGCGATTATTCCATTTGCGGGCGATGCTGCACAGTCAGGTGCATGTGCATCCGCATACGTGTATCCGATTCCGTGGACGACTGTACAGCAAGGGGCACTTGCGTATACATTTGAGCGAGAAAGTCATGCCGGTGCCGATGGGAAAAAGGTTGAACTGCCTCTGTCGAAGCAATGGCTGGCATGGAATGCACAAGGTTCGTCACTAGCCTTCTCCACATTGAAGATCGCAGAGGAAACCGGAGATTTGATTGCTCGCTGGTATAATCTAAACTCCGAACCCGTTGAGTTGAACGTGCAAACTGGATTCGAAACTGCCTCCGTTTATGAGAGCGATGTGCTGGAACGGGTTAAGGGCAAGTTGGAGGGGCATAGCCAGACGGTATCGGGGTACAAGATTGTTACACAAGGGTATACGTTACGTTGAGTTGATTATTGAACATCATAACTATAGAAACCTCCTGTTCACGGTAGCGTGGACAGGGGGTTTTTGTTAGTCAAACATTGTCTTATTGAAGGCTATAGTAACTTTATTGCACGGTACAAGTTCTTTTTATCCAATAAAATAATTAATTTCCAATATAGAAAAATGTGGTATTATTGTGCTAGTTTGTTGTAATGGAGGTAGACCTAATGATCTATATTTTATTTGTATTCATCGTTGTAGTGATTATTACACTTAGCCTTTGGGTTCTGAGTTTAGCACGTAAACAAAAGAAATCAGTGCTGCTTTTTGAGGAGAATTACGACTTAAAAGCCATTACTATCGCAGATATAGACAGGATGGAGGATGGCTCTGGCTTCGAGATGTACTTGTACAGATTGTTAATTGAGTTGGGTTATTCAGGGGTCTATAAAACGTTAGGAAGTCGCGATTTTGGTGCTGACGTAGTTTTCACTGATCGGGAAGGTGTTAGAAATGTCATTCAAGCAAAACGATACTCAACAGAGTATCCAGTTGGCATCAGCGCTGTACAAGAGGTGTTTTCTTGCATGAGATATTATAAGGCTAAGAAAGCAATCGTAATTACTTCATCCCACTTCACAGAGTCGTGTGAGACATTAGCTGGTATTAACTTTGTAAAGTTGATTGATCGAACTGACTTAATTCATGTGATTGAGGCTTTTAGAGACGGTGATATGATTGAGGCGCGTGATATTATTGAAGCGGAACCGAGGATGATCCTTGAATCCTGGTCGGAAGCGAATAGCAATACGCTACATGAGGTTCGAAAAGATTACAAGGCAGAAAAGTATGTGAAAAAAGTGATGAGTAAGTGAAAACAGATAGCATAGTATTCAGTAGAAAAATGATTGATTCCGTTGACTGTTCATACATAACCTAAGTGGGAAGAGGGGGTTCAATTTTAGTGAAAAAAATGAGCTGGATTGCTTTGATTTTAGTCCTGATTTTGTACTTTGTTTCGATGTACTCACTATATTCTCATATGAATAATAAATGGCTAGTTAGTCCTCCTAACTATGTAATTCTAATTCTTTCTATTTTAGGACTTGCTCTAGCCATACTCGGTTTTAAAGATACATCGAACAAGTCTACGAAGGTAAGAAGTTGGATCTCAACGGTTCTATCCTTAGCATTGATCTTCATCCTTTTGGGTGCTTTGTCATTTACATCGATATTTTCTGGGTACAAACAATTACTTACGACTACACATTCACCAGATAAGCACTATACTATAAGTTTCTATAAAACTGATGCTGGAGCCATGGGATCGTTTGGCGTTATGGGGGAATTAAAAGGCCCACTTTGGTTTAAAAGAGTATTTTATTATGAGGGAAAGACGGATCAGGTAGACTTGGAATGGGTTGATAACCATACAATTTCAATTAATGATCAAAAAGTTAATTTATTAAATGGTGAAACTGTACGCCGTAGCCCTTAATTTTATAAGATTTTTTTCTTAACTGATAGCTAAAGTGAAATTCCTTTAAGGAGTTTCGCTTTTTTTGCGTTTCGAGAAAAAGATGGATAGAAGAGAAAGTGATCATCATCAGGAATCCTTTGAGGTTTTTTATGAATGAATAGAAGGAGTTTAACATGTCGCAATTTTATACATTTATTGTCGTGAGTTTCTATTAAAAATAGATTAAGTCTGTGATAACTTATAGATAAATGTCAGAATATTATATAAGATGAATGTAACATTTACACGCAAACGAAGAGTGCAGAACCAATCTGTAGAAGCGAAGCGTTCGCCTTTATCCCCGGATTTTCTCCATTAAGAAAGGATTCAAAAAATACGGGGATAACAGTGATCGTAAGATGGTACTGCAATCGGAGTGGCTGAGTGTAAATTTTACAGATTCACCTTATATCCTATGGAGGTAAGACAACAGTGACCATTCGAATTGGAAAAATTAGCTTGTGGCATGTTCACGCATGGGATTACATCAAGCAGGCACAGGAACATGAGGATACAGTCATCGCCGCTGTGTGGGATGAAGATGCTAAGCGCGGACAGGAAGCGGCTGAACGTTTAAACGTACCATTCTATGCTTCACTCGAAGATATGCTGGCCAAGGATGACATCGATGCCGTTATTGTAGATGCGCCAACCCGCATTCACGAAGAAGTGATCACCGCTGCTGCAAAAGTAGGTAAACACATTTTCACGGAGAAAGTTATTGCGTCGACACAGGCGGAATCCAACAGAATCCTTAATGAGGTAAAGGCAAACAAGGTCAAGATGACAGTCTCCTTACCGCGTCTGAATGCAGGATATACGCTAACGATACAGGATGTGCTTAACCAAGGATTACTTGGTAAAATAACTTATGTAAGAGCGCGTTTATCGCATGATGGAGCGATTTCGAACTGGTTGCCTGAACACTTCTATAATCTGAAGGATTGTCAGGGCGGTGCACTCATTGATCTGGGTTGCCATCCAATGTATCTCGCCAAACTGTTTCTTGGTCAGGAAGTAACTGCGGTTAACGCCAACTTCGGATATATTACAGGCAAAGAAGTGGAAGATAATGCCGTTGCAACCTTGTTTACGGATTCTGGAGCAGTCGGCGTTGTTGAAGCCGGTTTTGTGAACAGCCATTCTCCATTTACGATTGAGGTTCATGGTACGGAAGGTACACTTCTGTACGGAACACCCGAAGAAAAGTTATTGATTCGCACGAAAGCAGCACAGGGACAATATGATGACTGGACTGAACTTCCTTTGGTAGACCAAAGAGAAAGCGCATTCAATCAATGGGTTGCACATATACAGAATGATACGGATGCAACTGAAAACGTGCAGATCGCTATGGAGCTGACCCGTTTGATGGAAGCAGCGAATCTCTCTGCCAAAGAAGGGCGCAGAATCACTCTGAATGAGTTGCAGGGTTAGGTTTACTTAAGGAGGTGTGCAATCTTGAGCCTGTATCCTTATGAGAAAATGCTTGAACGGCAGGATCTCCTGGAGAGACTGGATATTTCAATGGTTTGGGGACATTATGAGATTCGCGTGATGCGATTTCATCTGACTTCTTTTCCAGCGGGCCGAGTTGTGGATTTCCATAATCATGCAGAGTTTGAGTTTCATTTTATCCCAAGAGGTAAAGGTAAAGTTATTCTGGATGATCAGACACATGCACTCTCGGAAGGTATGCTGTATTTGACTGGACCGGGTGTCGTTCATTATCAGGAGGCTGATGCCAAAGAGGACATGGATGAATTATGTCTTCATGTGGATATCGTTCACAAGCCAAGAGAACATGTTGATCCCTGGGAAGCAGCAGAATCCGAGGAAACGATGGAAAAGCTGAGAACGCTTCCGCTTAATCCGGTGAATGATTATCATCGGGCAATGCATTGTTTTTTGGAAGCCTACGAGGCATGTGATCTAAAATTGTTAGGTTATTATACATCGATCAAGCAACTGGTTATCAGCATATTACTCAAAACCGTGCGAGCATACGACACCGGGGGGAATCGACCGGAAGCCCCTGTGCGGGATATGTCGGTTTATCGCTATGAGTATGCAGTGCAGTATATGGAGGCGAATCACCCTTCAGTGGTCACACTGGAGCATGTAGCTGAGAAACTTCATATTAGCAGCAGACAATTGCAGCGAATCTTCTACCAAGTACAGCCGGAGATGCCGTTCAGCCGTGTACTGGAGGATATTCGTCTGCGCGCCGTGTGCCGCAATCTGGAGGAAAGTAACGTATCCATTGAACAGATCGCACTTGCTTCAGGATTCAATAATGCCAACTATTTGCATGCTGTATTTCGCAAACGTCTGGGGATGACCCCGTCGGCTTTTCGCAAAATGAAACAACCAATACTTAAGTGAGGGTGAATATATATGAGTAAAGTATATCGTATCGGAATTATTGGCTGTGGTGGAATCGCGAATGGTAAACATCTGCCGAGTCTGAGTAAACTGGATAATGTTGAACTGGTGGCTTTCTGTGATATCGTTCAGGAACGTGCGAATGAAGCCAAACAGAAATATGGCACTACTGAAGCCGAAGTCTACACGGATTATCAGGAATTGCTCAAGGATGAGTCTTTGGACATTGTGCATGTACTTACCCCGAATATTTCTCATGCCGAGATTTCTATTGCTGCCCTGGAAGCGGGGAAACATGTCATGTGTGAAAAGCCAATGGCGAAGACATCTGCTGAAGCACAGCTCATGCTGGAAGCGGCAGAACGTACCGGCAAAAAACTGACTATCGGATACAACAACCGTTTCAGAGAAGACAGTCAGTATTTGAAGAAGGTGTGCGAAGCAGGTGACCTGGGTAATATTTATTTTGCCAAAGCACATGCGATTAGACGTAGAGCAGTACCAACATGGGGTGTTTTCCTGGATGAGGAGAAACAAGGTGGCGGCCCATTGATTGACATTGGTACGCACGCACTTGATCTGACGCTCTGGATGATGGATAACTATCAACCAAAAGTTGTGCTGGGTACGACCTATCATGAGCTTTCACAACGTGAAAATGCGGCCAATGCCTGGGGCCCGTGGGACCCAAAACAATTCTCCGTAGAAGACTCGGCCTTTGGCATGATTGTGATGGAGAATGGGGCAACGATCATGCTGGAATCCAGTTGGGCACTGAACTCACTGGATGTGGATGAGGCGAAATGTAGCTTGAGCGGTAGCGAAGCGGGTGCGGATATGAAGAACGGACTGCGCATCAATGGTGAGAAATTCAGCCGTCTATACACCAATGAGATTGAACTGAGTGCAGGCGGGGTAGCTTTCTACGATGGTAAGAGCGAGAGCGCACCGGATGTTGAGATGAGAAAGTGGATTGAAGCGATTGAGAACGATCAGGAGCCGGTGGTCACACCGAAACAAGCGCTGGTTGTATCTCAGATCTTGGAAGCACTCTATGAATCTGCTCGCACAGGCAAGGCTGTATACCTGAATAACGCTAGCGAAGCATAGAAAAGGCTTAAAACAATAGATTAGAGAACCCTTTGTCCTGTTATTTGGGGCAGAGGGTTTTTGGTGTTTTGGATACTAGGGCGTATCTGAAAACTCCGAAGGAAGCAGATTTTGCCGAATTTTCGTTCCAAGCCAGGAAGTTTTCCGCAGGCGTGCCGGGGCACGTCAAGGGAAAGTGACGCAGCAGGGGGCGAAAAGGCGGTAAAAGATGCACTTCAGCGAGTTTTGAGACACGCCCTAGCTATTGGTCCATACCAGACTCTATTTCGGCACATATGATGAGAGAAAAATGAGCTGAAAAGAGGGTATGTCTTGACTAAACACAGAACGGGTCATGGTGTTTCCATTGTTGTATGTACCAATCGGCCACAATTTTTTGACAACATCCTGCAAAATTACAATCGGCAACGTTATAAAAGCAAAGAGCTGATCATTGTCCTGAATCATGACAGTATGAATCTGGCATTATACCAAAACCGGGTTCGGAATCTTGCCAATGTTCATGTATATCAAGTTCCGGAGAGCATTTCCCTAGGACAAAGCCTGAACGCTGGCATGACAAGGGCACGCTTTTCGTTGATTGCCAAATTTGATGATGATGACTACTATTCGCCGTATTATTTAACAGAGCAGGTGAGAGAACTTAGACGGACCAAAAGTGATATTGTGGGTAAACATTCGTGCCTCGTCTATTTGGGCGCATCCAAGACATTGTTGGTCAGATCTCCTGCTGAAAAAAATAAACCGGTTGAATTTGTTCAAGGGGGCACTATTTTATTCAAAAGAGAGATCTTGAAAAAAGTCCGCTTCACGGACCGTTCCATAGGGGAAGATGTGACCTTCCTGAGACAATGCAGAAAAAGAGGATTCAAAGCGTACGCGACCTCTCCTTACAATTATGTCTATCACCGCAGACAGAACAAAAAGAGTCATACCTGGAGAGCGGATGACAGCTTTTACCTGAGGGGAAGCAAAAAACTTGCGGTTACAGAGGATTTCAGACCCTTTGCCAATAAGAAGTTATAGAGGAGAATAACGAAAGCGAAGATGCATCTGCTGCGTGTAGATGCGTCTTTTTTGTGCCAAAATGCTTCAATTTGGAGGTGGTTAGAAAAAAAATATGAATTTACTTGAAAAAAAGTATTGCATATAAGTTTAGTCGGAATTATATTAATGGTATAAGGTCTAGACCATATACAGATCGGAGTGTTTAGATGTCCAGTACGTTTTCATTTCGTTTTGAGAAAGTATCTACCAAAAAGGTTAGTGAATTCATTAGGGAACAACTGGAAGAAGCCATTATTTTGAAAGAATTAATGAGTGAAGAACAGCTTCCAGCCGAGCGAGATCTGGCAGAGATTTTTAACGTAAGCCGGATTACCGTTCGTGAGGCACTCTCTTCACTGGAAGAGAAAGGCTTGATTGAGAAAAGGGTGGGTGCCAAAGGCGGAACATTTGTACTGCCTCTGACAGCCAATTCGCATAAACGGACCAGAGAAGAAATTAAACGGGATTGGTCACAGATGCTGAAGGTGTTCGAATATCGAACCATCATCGAGCCAGAGGGAGCTTTTCTCGCTGCTGAGCGGATCACCGCAGGCGAACTGGAGTTGCTTGAGGGTTACATGGAGCAAAGTATAGAGCCAGACTGCACAAGGGAATGGTTCAGGGCGCTGGATGTGAAATTTCATCTAACCATCTCCAAGGCTTCGGGGAATCCATACTGCGAGAGAGCCGTCAGACAGATCCGGACGAAAATTAATCCGGCGCTTGACTTGATGCCTTATGATGACCGGATACGTACCGTCAACCACGGTGTACATATGGAGATTCTTGAAGCATTGAAAGCCCATGATAGCACTAAGTCTAAGGAGACGATGAAAAGGCATATCGAATTCTCAGCGGATGCAATCTATGCCCGTTTGGTTTCTGAATCGGACAAAAATGAAGGGAATGACAGCAAATGAATCGTTCAGAACTAATACAGCTGGCTCAGCCACTACAAGCCCAGTTAAGTGCTTGGCGCAGAGATTTACATGAGCATCCGGAGATCGGTTATGAGGAGCATCGCACATCTGCTATCGTAGCTGAGCATCTGGAAAGCCTGGGGTTGGAAGTTACACGCAATGTCGGACAGACCGGGGTTACAGGCCTGCTTCGCGGAGAGACCGACGGACCAACCTTTGCTTTGCGTGCAGACATGGATGCCTTGCCAATCCAGGATCAGAAAGCGGTGGAATACCGTTCGCAAGTAGAAGGCAAAGCGCATCTGTGTGGGCATGACGCTCACACCTCCATCCTGATGGGAGCCGCCCAACTGCTTACTGGTCTTGGAAGACCGAAGTCAGGCAACATCAAATTTATTTTCCAGCCAGCAGAAGAGGGACTTGCAGGTGCAAGAGCCATGATCCAGGACGGCGTTCTGGAGAATCCAAAGGTTGATGCCATCGCAGGATTACACATGACACCTGGACAGGACACGGGAACCTTGGGCGTAAGTCAGGGCGTTGCTTTTGCATCAGCTGATCCCTTGATTATCAAGGTGTTTGGCAAGGGTGGCCACGCAGCTCGTCCGCATGAGGGTATTGATGCAATCGCGGTATCCGCTCAGGTCATCACCGCATTGCAAAATATCGTCAGTCGGATGGTTGATCCACTTGAACCGGCAGTAGTCACGATTGGCAAAATCACGGGAGGTTATATGGGAACAGCCATCGCCCCCGAAGTGGAGATGATCGGTACGGTTCGAACACTCTCACCTGCCATTCGTGAGCGGATGCCAGCTTTGATCGAGCAGGTTGTTAAAGGGGTCTGTGATTCATTCGGAGCTGGGTGCGAAGTTGTCTACGGCGATGGATACCCTGTTGTCGTGAATGATCTCGGCATGGTTGACCTGCTAACAGAGACTTGTGATCAGGTTAATGCGGAGAAGGGATGGACTTATATCAAACCCTCCACAGGGGGCGAGGATTTCGCGTTTTATTGTGAACAGATTCCGGGTGTGTTTTTCAGACTAGGATCTGGGAATGATGAGGAACGTACTCGTTATCCACTCCACCATCCCATGTTTGATCTTGATGAGACAGCGATGCCTTATGGTGTGGGCATGTTGTCTGCAGTAGCACTTGAATTTTTGGCACGGAATACAACTTCTGAGGGGGAGCAATCACAATGAAAAAAAGACAATGGACAGGATTGTGGATCACGTTACTGGCAGTCGTAATGGTACTCAGCGCTTGCGGAGGAAAATCGACAAGCACAAATGATGGTTCCGCAACAGAAGGAACGGGCAGTGGAAGCGCAAGTACAACACTGACCGTTGCTGCGGCAACCGATATTGAGAGTTTCGATCCGCACAACAACAACAACACTTCCAGTGAGGCGGTTCTGGTCAACGTTTTTGATTATCTGATCAAAAATGACAGTGAACAGAAAAAAGTTGCGGGACTTGCGACATCATGGGATCAAGTCGATGATACAACGTGGAGATTTAAGCTGCGTGAAGGTGTTACCTTCCACAATGGCGATCCATTCACTTCAGCAGATGTAAAATACACGCTGGAGCGCGTAGCCAAGGACGAGACACTGAAACAAAACAGTTATTTCAAAAATATCGTAGAAGTTAAAGTGGTGGATGACTATACCGTAGATATCATCACAGATGGTCCAGATCCGTTGCTCCTGAACCGTCTGTCCAAAATGGGAGCAGGCATTCTGCCAGCAAAATATATTGCGGATAAAGGATTCGATGCTTTCCTGAAACAACCAGTAGGCACAGGCCCTTATAAGTTCAGTAAATGGACCAAAGATGATCGTGTGGAACTAGTAAAAAACGAGAACTACTTTGACGGTGAACCAAAATGGAATGAAGTGGTATTCCGCGTTATTCCTGAAGCCTCCACACGTGTATCCGAATTGCTTGCTGGTGGTGTAGATGTGGCGTCTTCCATTCCCTCCACTGACATTGCCCGGATCGAAGGCGAAGCAGATAAGAAGATTGTCAAAGCGCCAATCCAGCGTGTGCTTCAGTTGATATTCCGTCAGACAGAAGGTAGCATCACAGCTGATCCGAAAGTACGTGAAGCGATTGACCTGGCTATCGACAAACAAGGGATCGTGGACAGCATTGCCGGCGGAGCAGGTATCGTAACCCGCACATCCGTAACACCAGGCAACTTCGGTGCTGATCCTTCATTGTACAAAACATCACTTTATGATCAAGCAAAAGCCAAACAGTTGCTGCAAGAAGCTGGCTATGCGGAAGGTGAAGCCGAGATGACTATCTCCGTTTCCGCACAATACAAAGAACAGGCTGAAGTTGTTGCAGCAATGCTGGAACAAGCCGGATTCAAAATCAATCTGGATGTCCTGGAAGCAAGTGCATTCAGTGAACGTTACAGCTCCAAATCATTCAAAGAAATCTTCATGATTGGTATTGGTAACTCCTTGTTCGATGCTTCGAATAACTACAATCGTTATATGTTGGAAGAAGCAAAAGGCGAGTCGGATTACAACAACCCTGAAGTAGAGAAACTGCTTCAATCGGCATTGGTGAACATGGACCCTGCGTCTCGTGAGAAAGAGTATCAGCAAGTACAACAGATCTTCTCTGAAGAACGCCCAGCCGTATATCTGTACCAAATGGAAGGTGTCTACGGAACAAATGCTAAAGTGAACTTCGCGCCACGCAGTGACGAGATGTTCTATGCTGACGAGATTACACCTGTTGCACAGTAACATCGGGTATAACAACCGGTCATTGAAAAGATAGGCCGTGAACGGCAGGGACTGGATAACCATGTTCCTGCCGTTCTTTTTTAAAAGGGAGGTGAACAAGGAATGGGCAAATACGTACTTAAGTCACTACTGCAGATCATTCCGGTGCTGTTCATTGTTTCATTAATTGTGTTCATTTTGGTTCGAGTCACCGGTGATCCGGTTGCGCTAATGTTGCCTGAAACGGCTACCGCTGAAGATCGTGCTGTCTTGACGCAGGCACTTGGTTTGGACCAGCCTTTATATACGCAATACGTGAAGTTTCTGGGCAGTGCGATACAGGGAGACTTTGGTCAATCTTTTCGCTACAATCAGCCTGCGTTAGAGCTTGTGCTGGAGAGATTGCCTGCCAGCTTTGAACTGGCTGTAGCCGCCATGTTTTTTGCTGTACTTATGGCTGTGCCACTTGGAGTCATTTCAGCTGTCAAACGCAATACGTTTACCGATCTCATTATTTCAGGAATATCCGTCATTGGTAAGGCGATGCCAAACTTCTGGATGGGGATTATGCTTATCCTCTTGTTCTCCGTCATGCTGGGCGTATTGCCGGTATCCGGTCGCGGAGGATTGTCACATCTGATCTTGCCGGCCTTTACACTTGGTGTTGGACTGGCTGCGCAGATGACCCGACTGATTCGCTCCAGCATGCTGGAGATTCTCAACCAGGACTATATTCGAACAGCTCGTAGCAAGGGGCTTGGCCGGATGGTTGTCATTGTAAAACATGCATTTCGGAACGGATTGATTCCGGTCGTGACAATTATGAGTTTGCAGTTTACAAGTCTGATCGGGGGCACTTTGATTACGGAAACGGTATTCTCCTGGCCTGGACTGGGTCAGTTGCTGGTCGTTGCAGTCAACACACATGATATGGCGATTGTACAGGCAGCGGTGTTTGTCATTGCCTTTATCGTTGTAGTAATCAACATCTTGACGGATGTAGCTTACAGGCTACTTGATCCGCGCATCAAATACGACTAGAAGGAGGTGCAATCATATGACAGGCAGCAATGAAATGCCAATTCCGGGTACAGAACAGGAACAAGACAATGGGCGTGCACCAACGGGATTTCGTTATATCTGGCAACAACTGATCATCAGCAAGACCGGAATGTTTGGTGCTGTGCTTGTATTGTTGGTTGTGTTAATTGCCATAGGTGCACCTCTATTGACAAGTCATGATCCGGCAGCGGTGAATCCGCTGGGCCGACTTAAACCACCAGCATGGCTTGAGGGCGGAACGGCCGAATACTGGCTGGGCACCGATAATCTCGGCAGAGACATGTGGAGTCGAATTGTATATGGTGCCCGAGTTTCCTTAATCGTGGGGATGGGTGCCGTGATTGTGTCAGGAATTATTGGCGCGATTCTGGGGCTGGTATCCGGATTCTACGGGAAATGGCTGGATGCTGTTATCATGCGTGTAGGTGATGCATTCATGGCGATTCCAACCATTCTGTTCATGCTTGTTGTGATGGCAATTGTTGGCCCGGGTATTACAACGTTGATCTTTGTCATCGGGGTGACGAACTGGGTTCCATTCACCCGTGTGGTAAGAAGTGAGGTTCTTAGTATCAAAGAGCGTGATTTTGTTCATGCGGCCAGATCGATTGGCGCGAAGAATGGAAGATTGATTCTGAAACACATTCTGCCGAATATCCTTTCATCTTTTATCGTCATCTGCGGTATGAATGTCGGCACAACGATTATTATGGAAGCTTCACTCAGTTTCCTGGGCCTGGGTATCAAACCACCTGATGTATCCTGGGGAGGGATGCTCAGTGATGGCAGACAATACGTTGCTACAAGCTGGTGGGTCGCTACATTCCCGGGACTAGCGATCACATTTACCGTACTCGGTGTTATTTTCCTTGGAGATTGGCTGCGTGATGTGCTTGATCCACGTACGGAGACAACCCATAAATAAACGGAGAAGGGAGCCATCATTATGAATCAAAGACCAATTATGCCGGAGGATCTGAGTCACTACCGTTGGATAAGTCAGCCGGTGATCAGTCCTAACGGACAAGTGGCTTATGTGGAACAGACCATAGATCAGGATAAAAACGAATATAATACACAAATTCGAGGGATTTCGCTCGATGGTGATGAAGATATTGCACTTTCGGATGGAACAAAAGATTCCTCACCTGCTTGGTCGCCGGATGGCACACAGCTCACATTCATTCGCTCAGTGGATGGTGGCAAAGGACTATGGACGCTCCATTCAGATCAAAAAGAGCCGGTCATGCTGATATCTCCCGCACGTAAAATATTGAGTTATATCTGGTCGCCGAACGGGCAGTACATTGCGTTTACCAGCAAAGTACAACCGGAGGACCAACAGAAGAAAGCAGACGTCCAACAGGAGTCTGTACCTGAGCTGCGAGGTAAAGTCTTCGAGCGTACAACGCCGAAGGCGGAAGGGGCTGGCTGGTGGGACGGTCAATACAGCCAGTTGTTTATATATGAGATCAAAAGCGGGGAAATCACGCAGGTGACTTCCGGGCTATGGAATATCAGCGCTCCGGCGTGGTCGCCAGATAGCCAGCAGCTTTCTTTCATTTCGAAGCAAGTAGAGGACGAGGAGCTTGATGCGGATCTGCTTTACTTTACCGATATATACAGCGTTCGATTGGGAGAGAGTGATCTGTTCAAAGTGACGGATTCCAGTCTGGCGATAAGCCAATTCTCCTATTCGTCCGACGGGCAACAGCTGATCCTGATCGCCAGTGATCGTGAGTATGGAAGCGGGAGCCACAACAGCTTATACGCTGTTCCCGTTCATCGAGGTATACCCAGGCCAATCGCACCTCAATTAGATATGCAGATTGGTAACGCGGCGCTTGGAGATATGAAGTCCGCAGGTGCGTCACCTTCTCCTATCTCGGATGCCCATCATCCGGAACGCGGTGTATTCGTACTTGGAACACATAACGGGAATGTGGACGTGTACCGTATTCAAGAAGATGGGGCGTGTCAATCCGTTACGGGCGCTGGTGAAAAGGATGTGTATCAGTATACCTTAACGTCAGATGGTACATCGCTGGTTATCGCTGCGTTGACAGATGAACACCCTGGAGAGTTATATCGCGTGGATATCGACAGTGGTGAAATGTTCAGACTCACCCGCAGAAATGATGAATTCTTGGCTGAATTAGCTGTTAATGTGCCTCTACGTGTAGAGTTTAAGTCTTCCGATGGATGGCCGCTTCAAGGTTGGTTAGCCACACCGGCAATACGTGACACCAATGGGAAACTGCCACTGATTTTGCAGATTCATGGTGGACCCCACGCGATGTATACGGGTACATACAGTCATGAAATGCAGACACTCGTTGCGCAAGGGTACGCTGTGCTGTGGATCAATCCTCGCGGAAGTATGGGATACGGTCAGGAGTTTGCCAGAGCTTGCCGTGGCGACTTTGCCGGAGGTGATTACCGGGATCTGATGGAAGCTGTTGATTATGCCCTGGCTACATACGATTTCCTTGATGCTTCACGTCTGGGTGTGGCAGGTGGCAGTTATGGAGGAGTGATGACCAACTGGATTGTAGCGCATACCCACTGTTTCAAGGCGGCTGTAACCCAGCGTTGTATCTCCAACTGGTTGTCCATGTATGGGACGAGTGATATCGGAATTTCCTATGTCGAGGGAGTCATTGGTGGTAATCCGGCGGAAAACGCTGAATTCCTGTGGTCCCGTTCACCTCTTGCCCATGCACATCACATTGAGACGCCACTTCTGATCATGCACGGAGAGCAGGACTATCGGACACCGATTGCGCAAGCGGAGGAATTATATACTACGCTAAAACGATATGGCAAAAAGACCAAACTGATTCGTTATCCAGGTTCCAACCACAGTTTGCTGAAAAGCGGTAAACCTTCACTTCGGATCGATAGCTTCCAACAGGTGAATGCCTGGTTCAATCAGTACCTCGGGAATGAGGAGGGCGAGCAATGAGTCGAACTCAGCTGTCCATTCCTGTAGGGCTTCTTGTAGAGAATGTTCTGACAAGTGGGGAACCAAAAGAAGTGATTATTGAATGTTTACAACGTCGAGACTATTCCCGTTTGTTGCCTCTGGTTAAGGAATCCGCGATGGATTTTGATGAAAGACTACAGACAGCAGATGATATCGGAGACGATTGGGAAAAGGCGATACGTCAAGGTTATGAGTTCAAGTTTTTGCATATTAACGGGTTGAAACGATTGCTCGATTTCCGGTTTGACCGTAAGGTGGATCGGGATTACGTTCAAGATGAGTTGTCTCTGAAGAATATTCGTTTGACCGCACAAGAGATTGAACTGCTACAATCGTTAATTGGCAGGCAGTGGATCGTGCAAGCAGAAGAAACAGAGGCAGCAGAAGAAGGTAGCAAAGAGAGTGGGATATCCTCCCGCATTCCTGTCCGTATTCAATTGAAGTTCCCTTAATATGGACCAAGAAGAAACCGCGATGATCGCGGTTTTTTTGCTATGTACAGGTAGAAATGAGGATGACTCAATTCAAAAGTTGAAATCGGACTCTGCATGATTTATATTTATATTAAATGATATTATTATCTATCAAAAATGCGGGTATAAAGAGGGGGACCTAGGATGTCCATTCAAAATGTTTTGGGAAAAATTCAAATATCGGATGATGTGATCTCCAAAATTGTCGGCAAGATCGCAAATACTACCAGTGAGATTTCCTCCATGTCGACAGGACTTATAGAGGGCATCACCAAAAAGTGGAGCGGGAAAAGTCTACAAAATGGCATAGATATCCGCAAGGTAGAATCAAGACTGGAGATAAACGTAAAGGTTGTCGTTTGTTATGGAACAAAAGTGCATGAAGTCTGCAGGGAATTGCAAAACAATGTGAGATTACATGTGGAACAGCTGACCGGATTAACCATTGATACGGTGAATGTGATCGTTGAGGGGTTATCATTCAACCAACCTGCTACGAGGTTTTAGTCCAATTTCAGCTACCTAGAGGAGTGACAGCGATGAATAAGATTTCCATAACAAAAGCCAGTCCACAATCATTAGTCGGCGGGCAACTAAATCAGATGGCACTTGAATATATGGCCTATTCGCTTGCAGGTACCAAGGATAAAGGCATTATAGAGAAAACTTTTAACAAGTTATGGCGTTCGAATCAGAACCGATTCAGTCACCAGTACGCTTATGAAGCCAAAAAGGATAACCAAACGCTGGGCATGATCATGTGTTATCCGACTACTATAATGAACAAACTTGCTTTGCCAACGTTCTCCAAGCTGTTTGAACTTCGGAAATGGAGCTTGATTAAGTATAATCTCCAACACTGGAAAGAGTTCTACTCCATGGTGACATTAAAAGAAGCGGAGAACGACGAGTACCACATCGGAACATTGGCTACGTTGCCTGAAAGCAGAGGACTTGGTGTAGGGACACAGCTCATTCATTTTGCTGAGGAGCAAGCTATAACACAAGGTCTGTCCAAATCTTCACTTACGGTTAAAAAGGAAAACCTACTAGCTATTAAACTCTACGAGCGTTTGGGATACCAGAGAGTAGGAGAAATCAATAAACCTTCGTTATCCCTGTACAGGATGTCCAAAAAACTGGTGTAATGCTTTCTGATAGGGATAAAACAAGCAGCTAACTGGAGAGTTTCATATATATAAGCCCACATTGGAACAGTTAAAAGTGTGAGCTGGAGGGGCGCTTTATGCGTTCCTTTTTTAGTTTTCAGATTTTACTCATAAAAAAAGTAACTTGACTTTTGCGGGTATTTAAGCAGGTACTTGACAGGGGTGTGGTATAGTATAAAAAGTTCTTTTAATGAAGAAAGACGGAGAAATATACAATGTGGGGTGTAACCAGTGTATCAATATAAGGATCAGGAATATGAAGCAGTACATTTTGAGGGACGTGACCTGCGCTATGGAGAACTCATAAGTTGTGTTTTCAAGCAGTGTACATTTATGAACGCTTCTATGGAAGAAATCGAAACGAGTAACTGTCGTTTTATCGAGTGTGACTTCAAAGGGGCTTCCATGAATGGTTCGATTCATACGGAATCGGCTTTTGAAAATTGCACCTTCGGTGGTGCAAATCTCTTTGCTTCCAAATTCAGCTCCTGCAAGATGACAGGCTCAGACTTTTCAGGTGCGCAAATGGATGGCATCACACTAAGTCACGGCGATTGGTCCTACACAAATCTGAGACATACACGATTGGGGAAACAGGATCTGCGAGGAATTCGTTTCTTCGAGGCTGACTTTACGGATACGGATTTCACCAAAGCAGATTTGAGAGACTGTGATCTTACCCGAGTTGTATTAAGTAGAGCCAAGCTTCAAGGGGCCGATCTTAGAGGGGCTAACCTGGAAGGCATCGATCTGAAATCACTGGATATCAAAGGTGTACGTTTGGATCGCGAACAAGCCGTTCTGTTTGTACGCTCGTATGGTGCGAAAGTAGACTAAGTTGAGTTGAACATACACAGCATGAAGCCGCCCTTAAGGCGGCTTTTTTGACGTTAAAGCTTTCCCATTCAAGCAAATTGGCAGGAATAAGAGATCTAAACAAGAAGTAGTTAACATAAGTTTCAACTAAAAGGAGGTTATCATGACCGTCACATTAATTATTTTTGTTGCTGTTATTGTCTTTGGGCTTACAACAGGCACGATCACTACGATTATGGCATTTAAACTGCTACGTAACAATAAAGAGAAACATCACCTTCGCAAGAGCATTCTGCTGGACGGAATTCCAACAGAAGCAATAATTCATGATATTGTACAGACATCATCCAGTATGGATGGAAGGCCTGGCGTGCGATTGGATTTGACTGTAACCCAAGTTGACGGCCGCACCTTCCCAACAATTGTAGAGACTTATATTCCAATCACACATATTCCCCATTTTCAGAAAGGAAATGTCATTAACGTAAGATACATTGCGATGGGGAATGAACGAAAAGTTGAGGTAGAGGATGCCTACCTTCCGTGAGGTGCCGCATGGTGGTAAGCTTCGGTTATCAGGCATATCAAAAACCATTACCTGAAACAACTCAGGTAGTGGTTTTTGATGTGAATTTAATTGAGTTAATCCTCTTCTTTTGACATATTTCGTATATACCTCGCTTTGTTTCATGAAATGAATTTGATTACGTTTTAACGCTGTGCTTTGGGGCTCGTTTCAACCGCACAGCAAGCCAACTCATAATCAGAGCAGCAATGAACAGAAATACGGTCACACCTGCAATGACAACAAAGAAGGATTGGTCAAATGCAGCAAAGGCGGCATTTTTGAGCGATTCAGCAGACGCAGCAGGCAAGCTTTCGGCAGCGATAAGCGCTTCATCCAAACTGTCTTTCGCATTGGCTGGCACACTAATTCCCACAGGAATCTTCATAGCGAGTGTGTAGAAAAGAGTCGACATGCTGCCGATGATCGCAATACCGGATGCTCCGCCCAGCTCATAACCCACTTCCTCAATGGAAGCGGCCATGCCCGCTTTGTGTGGTGGGGCATAACTCATAATGGAATGTGATGCAGCGGTCATCCCTGATCCAAGACCTGCACCAAGCAGTGCCAAGCCGATAATCTGCCCAGTGAACCCAGCATTGAAATACATCAGATACGTCCCCATGCCAAGGGCAGCGATGAAGAGAGTGAAGCTTTTGATATATACAACATCCACACGGTGCATAATGGCCCCCGTAACAGGTCCGGCAATGAGTGCTGCAACAGGTATGGATACGGTGAATAGTCCAGCCTGAAGCGGTGACATGCCTTCCACCAGCTGAAGCCGCTGAGTGACCATATATTGCACACCCATTTGTGCAAACAAGCCAACCAGTGCGGTAATAAAGCCGGTGCTGAATCTTGGGATTTTGAATAAGGACAGATCCAGCAGTGGATTGGGACTGTTATTCTGACGGCGAATAAAGATGATCAGGGACAGAACACCGATCACAGCAGCAATGATAGCGAGTGTGAGAGATCCTTCGCGTCTTGTGAATTCCTTAATAGAATAGATAATTCCGACCATGGCAATCATGATCTGAATGGAACTGGTGAAGTCCCACTTTTTCGAGGTATCCCCTTGATGTTTAGGGATCATTTTCAAGGCGAATACAAACGCGATAATGGCTATGGGCAGGTTAATCAGAAACACAGAGCCCCACCAGAAATGTTGAAGTAGCAGTCCACCAACAATCGGTCCCAATCCAGCACCACCTGATGCAATGGAACCCCAGATGCCGATTGCCAGTGCGAGTTCTCGCTCATTCGTAAACGTAACTCTGATAATCGACAATGTCGCTGGCATCATCATGGAGGCACCTACGGCTAGAAGAATTCTGCTCATGACCAGCATAGCCGGTACTGGAGAAAAGGCAGCAGCAAGAGAAGCAGCAGAAAAGACGAGCAAGCCCAGGGTGAATATTTTTTTATGACCAAGACGGTCCCCGAGTGTTCCCATTGCAGGAAGAAGACCCGCCATGACAAGGGAGTAACCGTTCAGAATCCATAATTTCTCCGAAGCAGATGCACCGAGATCATAGGTCAAGCTGGGTAGGGCTGTGTACAAGATGGTCATATCCATCACAATGAGTAATAGTGCACTTGAGACAATAACAAGAATCATCCAACGTTTGAATTTAGACATGTTTCCCTCCGACGATATGAATAACTTACAATTCAAGACTAAACTATCGGGTAACCCTATAGTCAAACTTTTCTTTACACACTATAATGCATTTATATTGATAAAACTTAGACTACATATGTACATGGAGGGCCATAGATGGCTGGACATCACGCACAACATTTTACCACCAGTGAATTTGCCAAGATCTGCGGAGTGACCAAACATACCTTGTTTCATTATGACGAGATTGGGCTGTTAAAGCCTGAATATACCAATGCCAAGGGCTACCGCTATTATGGTATGCAACAAACGTATGTGCTGGATGTCATACATGTGCTGAAGAAGGCAGGAAGCTCACTCCAAGAGATTAAGTCGTTTATTCAAAATCAGAATACACCATTGTTAATTGAGCTGTTTGAACAGAAATTAAAGGCACTTGAATTGGAGCAACAACGAATCAAACGTATGCAAAAGCTGCTAAGTGGTGCCATTGAAATGACGAAACAAGCCACGGATGCTTCTCCTGAAGGGCTGCATATCGAACAATGTGAGCTGGAGTATTTTATTGCTGTACAACTGGAGCAAGGGGATGGGGATAAGGAATTCTTCCGTAAGTTCATTGAATACAGGACCCATTGTGATGAACAGATGATCGACTATGAGTTTCCGGTATGGACGATCTTAACTCAGGAGCACTATGAGGCAGGAGAATACTATCCGGATTACTTTGGCAACAAAATAAAAGCTCCCATTCCAGGGGAAACGATATGGATTAAGCCAAAAGGGATGTATGCCGTCATGAATCATCGAGGTTCATACGAAAGCATGCCGGAGACGTATTCCCTCATGAAAGAGGAGATAGAAAAAGAGGGACTGCAAGTCTGTGGACATGTGTATGCACTGGACCTGCTCACTTATTTTGCAGAAAGTAACCCCGATGAGTACATCATCAAAATTTACGTAGAGGTGTGTAAGCCAGAAAACACAATGGTTTAACGGTACGAGGATGGAAGATGAGATCGAGGCTACACTGTCTTGACCCATATCGTATTCCATGTTAAGTTTTCTGTATTAAATTTTGAACTTTCAAAGGGGGGATAGAGTCATGACTGAATTAGAGGTTGTGGATGTTTATGTGGACCTGTCAACAAACATGAACAGTGGCATGGTTCACAATATGACTAATCAGAATCCGGCACTTTGTCCTCCTATGCATAGATCTACTTGGCGCTGAGTGGTTTATCGCCAGGTTTCTTTATTGTATAAGCGAATCTAAATTCTGATTATGTTCAAATATTAAAGTGAGGGAATCCATGCCATGTTCTATGGTGAAATCCCGTCAGTTTACTTTTATATTTCACATAAAAAGGATGATATGCATGTCTTTAATCAACGTTACCAACCTGACCTTTGCTTATGAAGGCAGTTACGATAATATATTTGAAAATGTTAGTTTTCAGTTGGACTCCGATTGGAAATTGGGTTTTACCGGAAGGAACGGCAGAGGCAAAACGACTTTCCTCAATCTGTTGCTTGGCAAATATGAATACAGCGGACATATCTCTGCGAATGTTAGCTTTGAATACTTTCCTTTCCAGGTAGAAAATAAGGGAGCCATGACCGTTGATGTCATCAGCGAGATTCATCCTGAATATCTACACTGGCAAGTTGTGCGGGAGTTTAACCTGTTAAAAGTGTCAGAAGATGTGTTGTATCGGCCTTTTGATACGTTATCCAACGGAGAACAAACAAAGGTGATGCTGGCTGCTTTGTTCCTGAAGGATAATCGGTTTCTGCTCATTGATGAACCTACCAATCATCTTGATCTTCATGCAAGACAAATTGTCAGTAATTATCTTGGCAGCAAGAGTGGATTTATTTTGGTATCTCACGATCGGGCGTTTCTGGATCACAGCGTGGACCATATCCTTTCCATCAATAAAAGTAACATCGAGATTCAGAAAGGCAATTTCTCCGCTTGGTGGGAAAATAAAAGAAGGCAAGATCAGTTTGAACTTGCGAGTAATGAGAAATTAATAAAGGATATCAAGCGTTTATCCGATTCAGCCAAACGGACCGGTGGATGGTCGCATGAAGTTGAAAAAACCAAAAATGGTACGAGAAATTCCGGTTCCAAGGTGGATAAAGGATATATTGGGCACAAGGCTGCCAAAATGATGAAACGTTCCAAAAATATCGAACAAAGGCAGCAATCTGCGATTCAAGAGAAATCCAAACTTCTCAAAAACATCGAGAGTGCAGAACGTTTACAGATTCATCAGCTGGATTTTCACAAGCAGGAACTTGTTGAATTGGAACATGTGTCGATATCATACGGCTCCAATACGGTGTGTAAGAATGTCAGTATCACGGTTGAAAACGGGGGTCGTATTGCCCTGTACGGTAAAAATGGATCTGGCAAATCAAGCATTCTTAAACTGATCTGTGGTGAAGATATCCCTTATACAGGTCTTTTCCGAAAGGATCATCAGCTTAAAATCTCGTATGTGTCGCAGGACACGTCCGATCTCGGAGGGCATTTATCTGAGTATGCGGCCACACAGGGGATTGATGAAAGCCTGTTTAAATCGATACTTCGAAAGTTGGATTTTTCCAGACTGCAATTGGAGAAAGATATCTCAACGTTTAGCGCAGGTCAAAAAAAGAAAGTGCTCATCGCTAAAAGTCTTAGTGAGAAAGCTCATCTGCATATTTGGGATGAACCACTCAACTTTGTAGATGTCATTTCACGTATGCAGATCGAAGACTTATTGCTGGAATACTCGCCAACCCTGCTTTTTGTAGAGCATGATCGTGAATTTTGTGCAAATATTGCAACGAGAATCATCGAACTATAAGTACGTATGAGATAAAAGATGACCATGTTAAGAGCCGCCAAATGGCGGCTTTTAGTATTACTCGTGAGGAAGTATGCTATAATTTTATAATCTCATCCAATCATTTGATGGATGACTAGATCAATTGTAGACTAATTCGCCAAGAGGTGTAATACCAATGAAAAAGGAAATGACAACAATCAAACAAACCAGGCTCCATTCCATTTTGGACGAGGCCACCAAATTGCTGATTGAAAAACCGAATGCTTCCATGAATGAAATTGCGGAATCTGCAAAAATCGGAATCGCTACGTTACATCGATACGTGGAAAGCCGCGAACAGCTTATGGTATATCTCGGATTACGCGCAATCGAGGTGGTCAGTGAGACCATGAAAGAAATCCAACTGGATGAGGAGCATTGTGAAAAGTACATACCTGAGCTGATCGAGGCGCTGATTCCATTAGGCGACAAAATTTATTTTCTGGCTCATGACACCACCATTAACTATAATCCCGAGATTGAGGGAGCAGATCTGAAACTGAGAGAACCTGTATTACACGCGGTCGGTCTGTTACAACAGAAAGGTTATTTCCGCTCCGATCTCGATAAAACCTGGATTGTCGATGTGTTGTATTCCATCATGTTCCTGACGTGGCAGCAGGTTGTAAGTGGTCATATCGCGAGAAAAGCAGCCCCTGCGCTTGTGGTGGATACGTTTTATCATGGATTTAAGCAGAGATGAAAATAGGGGTGAGATTAACTCAACAGCATCAGCTCGTTACTCGATGACCAAATGATTTCATAAAGTCGCTAATTTAGCGGCTTTTTTTGCTTGTTTACATGTATATAGACCTGTTCAAGCAGAGACATTGAACTAATCTATTCTAGGTATCCGAGAACTTAGCAAAACCAACTATAAACAAAATGAACGATTACATAACATTATTTGTCTTATTAATGAGAACACGGCAAAGGGGGGGATAGAATGACTGACAGAGAAATTTTTGAATTGTACAAAGAGCAAGTTTATTACTTCTGTTATTATCTGATGAAGAATCAAGCAGATGCCGAGGACATTTGCCAAGAAGTATTTGTCAAAGTTATTTTGGCTGACAGAACTAAGGTAAGGAATATGAAATCATGGATATTGCGAATTGCTTCAAATGAGTGTCATAACGTTATGAGAAGACGGAAATCTGGATGGTTGAAAGAAATGCGGCATTATTTGTTGTCCAAATCCCAGAGTTATAACCCTGTGGAAGAGGGTGTGTACCATAGGGAAACAAAAGAAGAGCTACGAGGATTATATAGTGGGCTTCCTGACAAGATTAGGATGGTTGTTGTCCTTCGATTTATCAATGATTTGACTGTACCTGAGATATCTAAAGTTATGAACATACCTGAAGGGACTGCAAAATCCAGATTAAACAAAGGGTTAAAACTTCTCAATAAAATGGTTGAACCTCAACTAAAGGAGATGAGTAATAATGAATCAGTATTCTAATAAGGAAAAAAACATATCTCCTCCGGATTATGACTTGATGTGGACAACCATTGAAAAAGAAGCACATAAACGACGAGTCAATCTGAATTCTTCACAAAAGCCTGCTGGATATCGAGCTAAAGCAATTCCTATAAGCATCATTTTTACTTTTTTCTTACTTGTTGCTATTCCTGTATTCGCCAGTATGACGATTGATTGGGATCGAATCGGAGGCCGGGGCGTTGCAAGCGCAATAAATAATGGTATCGGTCAGCAATATGATCTTCAGTCCGCTAGTTCAGGTGTGACAATGAATTTAAGCGGTGTTGTAACAGATGGAGAAAAAATGAAAATGCTCATATCTCTGGACACATCAATCGATCTTTCTCCATATAGTGAATTTGCGACTGAGGAAAATACTATAATAGGAGAATCCGATGCGAGAGCGAACGTATATGGTTATTTGGGGCACGATCCTGATAGTCAGAAACTCATTGGGATCTATGAAACAGCTGATACTTTAAAAGGTGGTACCAAAGAGTTTACATTCGAAGCAAAGAATCTTATCCTTTATCGGGATAGGGATATTTTCCTGAAATCTAATCAACATACTGGAGAATCAATGGTTACTGGTGTTTCACAGTTTCCGGCGATTCATATTGAATCGGTTAGACATGCAGATAATCAAACGGTCATCCGTTATAAAGTCGAGGTAGCAGCATCAGATTTGGAAAGCGTCAAACCTCACTTGAGAGTTCATACCGGGTCCCAGGTTGTAGATGCTATTCCGACCATCTTGCCTAACGAAGAAAAAGGATTGTTGATTGAACAGGTATTTGATATATCGGAAGCGGATTGGGCGAATGCGAACCTTCATTTCAATTATGTTGAAGCAGCAAAACGATTGACAGGTACTTGGAAATTCGATTTTGTCGCAAATGGGAAAAAAGCAAGTGAGGCGATATATACGAAAAAACTGTATACCAATCCTGAATTCCAAGCAAAAACCGGTGTTACTTTAGATCAACTTGTGATTACTCCATTGAATCTTCAGATTTTAATTGATGAAGAAGGTTCATATACAGAAGGTATTGTTCAATATAAATCGATTCAGATGATTATAGATGATAAAACAATCACAGGGGTGCAAGCCACGAAAGGGGGGCGTTCTGAAAATAATCAGCAATTGTTTGATTTTGAATCTCCTGAGTGGTATCAAAACTGGTCTGATGTTCCAATGAAACTCATCTTAAAAGATGCCATTGTTCAGAAACGAGATACAACTAAAAACTGGATTCATTTAAATGAACCCAAGAAACAAAAGCAATACACCAAACTCACTGTCGATGGACTTGAAATACAATTTTCTTATTATAGGGATGGGGAGAAATTAATTGTAGAGTCATATTCCCAAACGCCTAGTTTCAGAGGTATTAACCAAACAATGCTTCGGATCAATGGCAAAGAAGTCGTTCCTGAAATTAACCCCCAAGGGATGACACCTGCAAAAATTCATATAGATACCTACAAAGATATTCCATTTGATGGACATATTGAACTGAATCCGGGCATCTATAAATACAGCGATCCGGACAAAAATGTAGAGATTCAACTGTAGATAAAGTAATTCATAATTTGAGCTTGATGAACAATATAACACCTTCAGAGAGAATCCGTTACATGAGGAACGGAGACTCTTTGAGGGTGTTTTTTTGCGTTCACAAAAGCGTTTCTCAGTGCGCAAGCTGCAAAAACTTGATTTTCTCACATATTCAAATATTAACAGAGTTCAGAATTTAAGATTTTCAGTTTACAAAAAATGATATAAATTTCTAGTAGATTCAAATCATTACCAAATAAAGACAAAATATTCAAGTGAGGGGGCCGGACAGAAACACCAGCAATTGTGCAGTTCGAATCAGCTTATGTACTCATTCCATCAACCCAAATCAGGAGGGATTCCATGCTTTACACCATTATTGTGCCAGTCAACCAGGACTATAACATTTTGAACCTGTTCACAGATTCGCTACTCCGGACGGTAAGCCCATCCACTCAGATTATTTTCATCAACGATGGTTCCGGCTCAGCAGTCTTTCAACATCTGGATAAACTGAAGCAAGAAGTAAGAGAAGGTGTGACCATCGAGATTCTTCAGCATGATTTTCCACTCGGTTGCGCCGTCTCGATTAATAGCGCACTGAGCCTAGCCAAGGGAGAGTACATTTTCTTCCTGGATTCTGACACCATTCTTCAACCGAACTGGCAACCGATGATGAAAGAGACACTGGATAGCGATATTACGATTGGCATGATTGGGGGCGTTCTGTTGTATCCGCAAACAGGAGGCGTGCAGCATTGCGGCATTGCTTTTGCGGACACCATCGGCCGACACCTGTTCCTGAACGCATCTCCTGATGATATCCCAAAAGAAACCTTCTCTGTTCAACTGGTGGTGTTTGCCATGTTTGGCATGAAGCGGGAGGTGTATGAGACCATCGGCAACCTCGATGAGAAATTCTTTAACGGATACGAGGACTTTGATTATCAGATGCGGGCACGAGCTGCCGGATACGATACAGTCATTAATCCGAATATTCAAGCATATCACTGGGAACGCAGCAGCGGCATTCACCGCAACTTCAACCGGAAGAACAATCTGGCACGATTCTGGAAAAAGTGGGGCGGTCAAATCGAGGCTGATGTGTGGCCATTCGTTTTCAGTCATCTGAAAGCACAGCTGGAAAGCCAAGAGGAATACCAGCATCTGCCGATTGTCGGGATTGACCTTGCCGAGGTTCGAAGTGATGCCGATACATTCTGGAACAAGCTGGAGGAAGCCGAATTTGCAAATGTAGCCGAAGTACGGGACTATTCAAACCGCTTTAATTCCAACGGGGCCATCTGGCTGCCACAGGTACTGGGCAAGGAATTGATTCATAGTGAGAACCGGTTACTGTTTTTGGTGGACAATTTCGCCCGTTTGCTGGAGAACCGCTACTGGATTGAGATGAGACATGCTCATCGAGCCAAGGATCTGATCATCGATCTGTATGGCAATGTGATCACGATGGATCGCATATACGATGGATGCTGGCCTGGAACCAAAGTTCGGTAATTCACTCACAACGAAAATAAACAGGGAGGTACTTAAGGTGAAAGAAAAAGAGAGCACGCTCGATCGTGCCGTACGATTTACCCGGAATCTGGAGTGGTTGGAACAAGTCGAAAAGGTAATTCCGAGCGGATGCAGCACTTTAGCCAAAGCACCTGAACGTTTATTTCCCGGGCATACACCCGTATGTTGTGCAGAGGCTTACAAATCCCGATTTACAGATATCGACGGGAATGAATGGCTGGATTGCGAAATGGCCATGGGTACGGCGCCATGGGGCCATGCCAGACATGAAGTCCAACTAACCGTCATTCACCAGTTGAAAAAAGGGACAAGCTTTTCTTTACCTGCCGACATCGAGCTTGAATGTGCCGAGTTGATTCTGGAGCGGTTCGAGGGGCGTTATCCATCGCTGCGCTTCACCAAGAGTGGTGCCGATGCAGTGAGTGGGGCCGTGCGTCTGGCCCGTGCCGCTAGTGGCAAAAGCAAGGTTATTGCGACAGCTTATCATGGGTGGCACGACTGGTCTGCCTACGGTTATTATGGTGGCCAGACAAAAGAACGTGGCATACCGGTGGATATCGAGCGTTCAACGATCTGGGTTAACAAGCCTACTACGGAGCGAATTGAGGCTCAGATTACCGCGTCTCCCGAGGATATCGCATGTATTGTTCTATGCCCCAACGAGTGGAAAAAGGACGCGCTGGAGCAAGCCGTAAACCTATGTCGGTCTCTGGACATCATTATCATATTCGATGAGGTAACTTCCGGTATTCGAATGGGCAAGCAGGCTACAGCAGGAGAATATGACATCTGGCCTGATCTGCTCTGTATCTCTAAAGGTATGGCCAACGGTTTACCGCTCGCAGCGGTTATGGGGCCTGAGCACTTGATGTCTTTGTCAGGACAGGTCAGATTCAGTAATGCCCATTCCAGTGAAACGACAGCGCTCGCAGCAGCCATTGCCTGTGAACGATTAATGAAAAATGCGAAAGTATGGCCGACTTGGCGTGATCCGGCAACCCGGATCATGGATCGTCTGGAATCTGAACTTGTATTACTCGGATTGACGGATCAATTGGAAGTGAGAGGGACGTATGCAAGCTTCTGCATTCAATCCCTGGCTGAAGATAACTTCCAGACAGACCCTTTCCGCGAGTTCATGGTGAAGAGAATGGCTCACTTCGGCATTTTCACCAAGGGTTACTTTATTTTCTCTGATGCCCATACACGGGAAGAATTGCTGTGGGTCGAGGAAGCGCTGCTACAGATCCTGTCAGACTGGAAAGAGATTCAGAAGCAGGAACATCTTCATGCGATGCAACTTTCGAAAACGTTTGAAGCTTAATCCATAGATCATAATCGACAATCGACTAGGAGGAATTATTCAATGAAAGCACTCGTATATCAGGATCTCAAACAGGTGACTTACCAGGAGATTGAGGAGCCAACCATTCAAAAGCCAAACCAGGTAAAAATTAAAATTTATGGTTCCGGCATCTGCGGGACAGATCTGAATATTGTCAAAGGCAAAGTGCCAGCAAATAAAGGAACGATCATTGGTCATGAAGGTGTAGGCACAGTGGTTGAGGTGGGCGACGACGTTCGTGGTTTCAAGATCGGTGATCGAGTATTGGTTGATCCCACGCAATCTTGCGGTACCTGCTCATACTGCCGTGAGGGTCTGTTCATCTACTGCGAGAATTTTGATGACTATCAAGTAGGGATGACGACGCACGGAACCTTTGCTGAATATTTTGTTGGGGACGAAAAGTATATCTATGCCATTCCGGATTCCATGAGTTGGGAAACGGCCATGATGATCGAACCACTGGGATGTGTACTTCAGACGTTCATGAAAGCAGGGACTAAGCCAAGTGACTCTGTACTGGTCCTCGGTTCTGGAGCAATCGGTTCCCTGTGTCAGCTAGTTAGCAAACGATTGGCAAGGCTTACCGTAGGCACGGAAGTTGATCCATACCGCAAAGAGTTCGCTTCAGGGATCGCGGATCATGTGTTCTATCCTCATGATCTGACACTGGATAAAGTATACGAGATCAATAATAACAAAAAGTTTGATATTGTAGTGGACGCGGTTGGTAACCAGCTTCATGTAGGATTTGAGCTGATTGCCAAAGGCGGCAAAATTATTCCTATGGGATATGACGACAGCTATGAGGTGACGTTCAAATCAACAGCCGTGATTAATGATGGTATTAGTATCATCGGTGCAGTTGCTAATCACTCGATGATCAGTACGGCACTGAAATTTGCCCAAAGCATTCCGGAACTGGAACAGATGGTGACAGCCAAGGAACTGCTAAGTGATTATGAACAGGCCTTTAATGGAACGATTGGTTATGACATGCATACTGGAGAGAAGTTACCGATGAATTCGGTCAAAACAGCTCTTATCCTATAAGCATGTAGACATTAGCGGGTTTGCCGCTGCGAGAAGTTTGAATTCGCAGCGGTGAAAACCGCAGAAGGAAGGGATATCGATTGAAATTGCTTCAAGATTTGCCGAAGAATCCACGCTACTCCATTTTACTTGAACCGGTATGGGCCATTCCGGGCACGATCGTTCTCTTTTACGCTCCTTTATATATGAAGGAAGCCGGACTTTCGGACATAGAAATCGGTTTAATCAATTCGGTGAATCTTTATTTTGCCTTTATCTTTCAATTGTTTGCAGGTTCCATTACGAATAAGCTGGGTCGGAAACGAACAACGCTGATCTTTGATCTGCTTGCCTGGAGTGTTCCCATGTTCATCTGGGCCTTCTCCCAGAACTTCTGGCTGTTCCTGATCGCTTATTTACTGAATGCAACATCCAAGTTTGTAACGGTCGCCTTTAACTGTCTGATCATAGAGGATGTGGAGGAACACAAACGATCGAAGGTGTTTGCCATTCTCAACATGATTATTACAGGGGCTGGGGTACTCACGCCGATTGCCGGGGTGGTCATTGCTGATTATGGTATTGTGCCTACACTCGCCACTATTTACTTTGTCGGAGGCATCCTCATGACCGCCATGTTTTTCATTCGTAACCGATACACGGATGAGACCGAGGTCGGCAAGGAACTTATGGGATTGCATAGTAAAACCCGCGTGCTTCAGAGCTTGGGTTCCAGTCTGCGCCTGTTTGGAAAATCGTTCTACAAACGGAGACTTTTTCCGATTATTCTGATCACGGTGTTATCCAATCTGATTTTACAGCTGAATTTCTTCCAGGTCATTTTCTTCAAGGAACAGTTGAAATTTGATGACCGTGTTATTTCGTTTATCCCAGTAGTGACTGCGGTAACCGTCATGCTGCTCTATCTGGTCATCATTCCGCGATTGAAAAGGCGTTCGGAAGAAAAGTATGTTGGTTTTTCCATCGTGCTTAGCACGGCCGGAGCCATTCTGTTTCTGTTGATCCCTGTGGGGAATATAGGGATGTTGTTTCTCACGCTAATCGTGCTCGCTGCGGGTAACTTCATTTTGCAGACGTACCGGGATTCCCTGCTGATGAACCGATTGGGTACGCATGAGAAAGCCGATATGTTCTCGGCCGTGCAGACCGTCATGACGCTTACAGCCATTCCATCCGGTTACCTGACGGGCCTGCTCTACCATCACAATCCAACACTGTTATTCAGCGTCATTCTTGGTCTATATGTTGTACTCATGGTCATTATGTTTTTCCTGCCAGATCCACAAAAGCACTCCCAAGTGCTGGAGACTTACAAAAATATGTAGAAAAAGGGGTTTACTGTATCTGGAGCGAATATGTAGTACAGAAAAAAACTAGTAAATGCATGTTCAAAAAGAGCGGTTTTCAGTACCAAGAAGATGGGATGAAGCTAGAAATGGAGTAGCGGAGCGTAGGAAAACTACGTGAGCAACGGACATTTCGGCTGAATGCCATATTCGATGCTGATGATGCCACTAGGCATCCTTCGTAATCAAAAGCGGACTTTTTGAACAACCTCTAGAACATATTTTAACTTGGGAGGCTGCTAACAAATGACTAACGTAATGACAACAGAAGCGCGGAAGCAATGGAGCTGGATGAACGAACCCGAAAGCTGGTCCTATACCGATCAGGGAGGTGTGCTGGTGGAAGCGAAGGCGGACACCGACTTTTTCCAAGACCCTGCGGGCAAGCACATTCGTGCAACCGCACCATTTCTGTCCATGCCTGTGCCTGGCGATTTCGAAATCACAACCCAATTAACCGTTGATATGAAAAATCAATATGATTCCGGATGCCTGATGGTGATGGCGGATGATCGTAACTGGTGCAAAATTTGTTTTGAATATGATGGAAAAGCGCCTACCATCGTGTCGGTGGTGACACGTGATGGTTCATCCGATGATTGTAATTCGGTTGAAGTCTCCGTGCCTAATCCCTATCTGCGTATACGCAAAGTAGAGGGTTGCATATCATTCTTTTATTCACCTGATGGGGATGAGTGGAAACTAATTCGTTATTTCGGCATGCCGATACAAGGGGAACTTCGAGCTGGATTAGTTGTTCAGTCGCCAACTGGAACGGGCTGTACGTGTCACTTTTTATCGGTGAACGTTACTCATCCGGACTTGACCGCACGTTTCTAATCCGCTCCCCTGGCCGATCACTGGAGGGAGAACAGGTTCATGGTAAAAGCATTTATATTTGATTTTGATGGACTCATTGTTGATACAGAGACACCTTGGTATTATGCGTTTCGCGATATTTATGAAGAGCACGGAGTGGAACTTGGTCTGGAGCTATGGTCGAAAAATGTGGGGACATCCTTTGAGGAATTTCATCCATTTCTGTATCTGGAGCAAGCGCTCCAAAAAAAGATAGATCATGATCATATCAAATTGCTCTCTGAACAAAAATACGAAGTCTATTTGGGACAGGCCGCCATTCTTCCAGGGGTGTATGAATTGCTTCAGTCTGCGAGGGAAAAGGGGATTCAGCTTGCGGTTGCTTCCAGCTCCACACGGGACTGGGTGCATGGTTACTTGCAGAAATTAGACATTTTAGATTATTTCACAGTCGTTCATACATCCGAGGATGTGAAGCGAGTGAAACCGGACCCTGAATTGTACCTTCTTGCTCTCCAGAGTCTTGGGATCGAGGCTTCCGAAGCGATTGTGTTCGAAGACTCACCTAATGGCTTGAAGGCAGCCAATGCAGCAGGTATTCGGTGTATCATCGTACCTAACGAGGTAACGCGTGGTCTGGAATTCGCCATGCATGAACTGCGGTTATCCTCGCTGGCCGAGATCGATATGGAGGCGCTTTAATCCAGATACTGCTTGCGTAGCTCGATAGGGGAGATCCCTTCGTATTTTTTGAACACTGACCCAAAGTAACTGGCACTGTTGAAACCAACAGCTTTGGCTATTTCATGAGCGGTCGTAGCGTTATTTTCGATGAGCATTTCCTTGGCTTTCAACAACCGATATCGCATCAGATACTCCAATGGAGTCATTTGAAATTCTTTTTTGAATATCCGATTGAGGTGCTGCTCGGTAACGTCCATCTGCTCAGCCAACAAGGGGAGAGAAATATCCTCATGATAATTTTGTTTGATAAAAGTAATGAGTTCATCCAATCTTAATCGGGCATCAGAACGTTCGTAAGCACTATAGCGTTCACCTTCAATGGTTAATCTGACCAAAAGCATGTACAGTAATGCGGATACGTGCCAGATCTGATCCTTGTGCCGGGACTGCAGCGCCAACGTAATTTCACGCAACAGGATATGAAGCATTCCATCCGGCTTGAAGGCGCGCAGCTCCCCGATCTGCAAGGTATGCAAGAACCGTGGCAATAAATAGCCATTGAAAGACAGACAATCAAATCGTAATGAATCACTCAGATTGTGGTAACGGTAGGTTACCTCCGGGAACAAAATGAGAGCGGTCCCTTTTTTGATCGAAAATTCATGATTCTTTGCTGCGATTCGCCCTGTTCCTCCGATGCACTGTACAATGCTGTAATCCCGCGAATGGTCGCTCCAATTCATCAATTCATCAACGGTCAACTGGTTTTGCCCTGTAATCATGAGCGGCATATCGGTATCCAGCGGATTCCCCATACTAGGTTTCGGCATCGTCGTGTTATTCCTCTTTTCGTTAAAGGATCATGTGCGTAAGTGGCGTGGTTACAGCGTTAAAAGAAACCTAGAAAGAATTATATTACATAAATGGAATAATTTTAATTGAATGACAGGTAATATATAAAACGTTTTCATATAAATGCTTCAACGATTATTAATTGGATGAATGAGTATGAACTGTAGTCTGATCAGCCTCTATTTATGGATCTAAAAGTACGCCTGCCTTGCCAACAGAATGCGAAACGGTATACGCTATAACGAATGAGTGATTAAGGAAAGGGATGCAAACATGAAGAAAGTCATCGTAGTCGGATCGGGTATTCTGGGGGCATCAACAGCCTATCAATTAGCCAAACATGGCGCAGAGGTCATCATCGTAGATCGAAAAGATATAGGACAGGCAACGGATGCAGCTGCCGGTATCATCTGTCCATGGCTGTCACAGCGTCGCAATCAGGACTGGTATCAGCTCGCCAAGGCTGGTGCGCGGTTCTATCCGGGCATCATAGCGGAGCTTAAAGCCGAAGGAGAAACGGAAACCGGTTATGCTCAAGTGGGCGCGCTTAGTATTCATACGGACGTGGACAAAATCAACAAGATGGAAGAGCGGGCCCATCTTCGCAAAACAGATGCACCGGAGATTGGTGACATTACACCTCTTGATGAAAAAGAAACCCGTGAACGTTTTCCATTGCTGGATGAACGTTATCAATCGGTACATATCAGTGGTGCTGCACGTATAGATGGAAGGGCGCTGCGCGATGCATTGATCCGGTCTGCACAGCGAAATGGAGCGGAAGTGATCCATGGAGACGCCACGCTTCAATTCGAAGCGGATCGGGTCATTGGTGTGAGTGTTAATGATCAGCGTTTCCTGGCAGATGAAGTCGTTGTCTGTGCAGGTGCATGGGCCAACGAACTGCTGAAGCCACTCGGCATACACTTTAAAGTGCATTATCAAAAGGCACAAATTATGCATCTACATGTCACGGATGGGGAGGATACAGGCCGCTGGCCTGTGATCATGCCACCTTCTGATCAATATCTGCTGGCCTTTGATCAACAGAAGATCGTGATTGGTGCCACTCATGAAAATGATGTGGAGGGTTATGATACAAGAGTAACTGCAGGGGGCATGCAGGAAGTTTTGAATAAAGGTCTGGAACTGGCGCCGGGGCTAGCCAATAGCACATTCCAGGAGGTAAGAGTTGGGTTCCGTCCGTTCACACCTGGCTTTCTGCCAGTAATGGGGGCTGTCCCAGGCTGGCAAGGTCTGATTACCGCGAATGGACTTGGAGCCTCTGGATTGACCATGGGTCCTTTTATCGGGAGTCAACTGGCGAAACTAGCTCTCGGCATGGAGCTGGATATCGATATTGAGCCCTACACTGTTGGCAAAGCAATGGATGAAATTGAAAGAGGTGAGTCATGACATATTCACAACGTGTATCCGATGGAGCGAACTCGTCCGACATCATATATTTGGAGCATCAGATCGGTACGACAAAAGAAAAACTGCGAATGGCTTTGGAGAAACAAGAAACATACAAAAGCGAATTGTCGGAATTGAAGTCATCACCAATCAGGAATGCATCCGAAGACAATTCTGAAGAGCAAGTCTTAATGGAGAAGGCAAGCCAAACGAAGAACTTGATTGAAACCCTGTCTGAACAACTGGAGCAACTACAGGAAGCATTGGCGAAACTAGGCGATTGATCGGCTCGTATGGCTTATCTCACTGAGACATCGACAGAAATAATATACGATACGTATAAAACGAAAACCCCTTATATTAAGGGGTTTTTCTGATTTAGTTCAAATGGTTTATATCAATAAATGAACGAATGGTATAAAATGGAATCAGGTGCTGAACTGTCAATTCAGGTACCCATGTAACCAATCACGAAACTATGCTGAGAGGTGGATTCCAAATGTATAAAGAAGTGATACGTGTTGAGGACATCACGGGGTTTCAGTCGAGATCTGAAGAGTTTTTCCCACTTCACTGGTTTCGAAAAATGCTGTCTGAGCAACCAGTGTACTATCACGAAGATACAGACACATGGAATGTGTTCAGATACGATGATGTGAAGCAGGTTCTCAGTAATCATGAGTATTTTTCGGCCGAAGGAACCCGGACGACCATTGCCGTTGGAGCAAAGAACAATGAAGGCACACCTCCAGACAAATTAAACATATCAAGTATCGATCCTCCCCGTCATCAAAAAAGTCGTTCGTTGTTATCCGCTGCTTTTACACCGCGTAGTCTGAAAAACTGGGAGCCACGAATTCGCAACATTGCAGAGCAGCTGGTAGCCGATATTGAGCCAAATACGACGATTGATATTGTTCAAGCGTTGGCCGCTCCGCTACCTTCGATGGTTATGGCCGATCTGCTTGGCATCCCTCTTACAGACAGCCATCGCTTCAAGAACTGGGTAGATATTCTGTTTCAACCCATCAATCCCAAGACGGCTGAGGAGAGTGAACTGAAAAAGCAAACTGCAGCTCAAGAGTATTATCAATTCCTGTATCCTATTGTGGTTCATAAACGGACTCATCCTGGTGAGGATATCATTACGGACCTGTTAAATGTCGATGTTGAAGGTGAGAAGTTCACGGAGGATGAGGTTGTTCGCACGACCATGCTTCTGCTTGGAGCCGGTATAGAGACAACGAGTCATATGGTTTCAAATACGTTCTATTCCTTCCTCTACGATGACCCGAGCTTGTATGGCCAACTCAGGCAGAACCCCGAATGGGTTCCGCTCGCAGTGGAAGAAATGCTTCGTTATAGGTTCCATAATGCCAAGCGGCATCGGACAGTAAAGCAGGATAATCAACTGCTCGGAGTGGATTTGAAAAAAGGAGATGTTGTCATCTCCTGGATGAGTGCAGCCAATATGGATGAGCAGATGTTTGAAGACCCCTTTGAGCTGAATATTCATCGTCGTAATAACAAAAGACATCTTACCTTTGGTAATGGCCCACACTTTTGTCTAGGGGCCCCGCTGGCAAGAATGGAACTAAGCATTGCCTTGACAGCATTTGTGGAGAAGATTGCTCGGATTGAACCGGTGGAGTCCTTTGATCTGGAGAATAATCTGGCCACTTCAGCTCCGGGACAGTCATTGACCCATCTGCCAGTGAAGATCGTTGCAGAGTGAGAAGGAATCATACGGGACACAACCTAAAAAGCGGCAGACCAGACGTAAACGTCTTGATCTGCCGCTTTGTTATGCAAGCAAGTATGAGGCTGGACACCTTAATTTGAATTCATAGAAACTTTTTGTCTTACCACCTGTTTGATTTCTTCCTCTTTGGCTTGTTTGGTGCGTTTGATAAAGAAGGAAAGGACCAATCCCACAACAGCGATACCGATGATAACAACATAAGCATCATTGATACCCTGGATCATGGATTCTGTAGCAAGCTGTTTTTGACTGAGACCATTGGCTGCACCAGTCGCCATCATATCCTGTACGTGCGCTGTTGTACGGGAGGTCATGACACTTACGAGTAATGAAGTACCTACAGCACCAGCCACTTGTCTGACGGTGTTGGAGATAGCTGTACCGTGTGCACCAAGTCTTGGTGGCAGTTGGTTAAGTCCCGCAGTCTGAATCGGCATCATGAGCAGAGCCATACCAATTCGGCGGCCGGTAGACATTAATACCAGGTAACCATAACTGGTTGAATCCGTTAAGTCGATGAAACCAATTGTTGTCACGATGGTGATCACCATCCCGATAACAGCGAGCCATTTCGCTCCAAATCGGTCAAACAATTTTCCGGCTACTGGCATCAGGAAGCCCATGACAAGAGCACCCGGAAGGAGTAATAATCCGGACTCCAGTGCAGTGTAACCACGTGCGTTCTGGAGATACAAGGGAAGCAACATCATGTCAGCATACATGATCATTGTAATCGCGATACTAATGACCGTGGTCAAGGAGAACATGTTGTATTTGAATGCCCGCAGATCAAGCAGCGGAGTTTCAGAAACGAGCTGTCTCCATGTAAACAGGGCAAGAGAAACAATTCCAGCCCCAATGCAGATAAGAACTTCTGCACTTGACCATCCCAGACTTCCTGCTCTGCTGAAACCATAGAGCAATGCGCCAAATCCGATCGTGGAGAGCACCACACTGATTGTGTCGAACTTTGTGTTGACCCGTTCGGATACATTCTTCAGGTATACAAACGCAAAAGCAATGACAATAAGAGTTAATGGAATCATGCCGTAGAACATCGTTTGCCAAGAGTAGTTCTCGAGGATATAACCGGCAAGGGTAGGCCCGATTGCAGGGGCAAAAATGATGGCAAAACCAACCATACCCATTGCAGATCCTCGTTTTTCAGGAGCAAACAAGGTCAAAATAACGTGCATTAAGAGCGGCATGATAATGCCAGCACCCGCTGCCTGAATCATACGTCCTGTCAGCAGTGTGCCAAAGTTATCTGCAAGAGCAGATACGATAGTACCAATCAGGAAAATAAACATGGAAGCTTGGAATAATTGCTTGGTTGAAAAGCGTTGCATGAAGTAGGCCGTGATCGGGATAAGCACCCCGTTCACCAGCATGTAACCTGTCGTTAACCATTGTGCTGTTGCGGCGGAGATGTTAAAATCACCCATCAGTTCCGGTGTAGCGACACTCATGATCGTTTGATTCAACGTTGCAAGGAAGGCTCCCAAAATCATGATAAACAGGATGGGGCCTTTCTTTACGGATAATTCTTCTTGTACTCTAGCCTGACTCAATCCTTTTCATCCTTTCAATCCACACGTGACTAAATTTACAACGTGTTGTATAGTTTACATTGTATTTATTGAATTATATACATATTCGGACAGATTACAATTTACGTTATGACGTGTTTTCGTCGTTTATTTTACAAATAAAATGAATTTGTTGTGTAAATCAAAAATAAACGACTGTTTGTTTAAAATTGTAATGTTTAAAATTTGATGGGAGGGATACACGTGAAAGACGAGAAGAAATCAGCCGTGGACCCAAGAATATTGCGAACACGTCAGTTAATTCGAGGTGCATTTGTTGAATTGCTGCAGGAAATGGATATTGAGAAGTTGTCAGTCAACAAAATTGCCGAACGAGCGACGATCAATCGGGTAACCTTCTACCTGCACTATCGTGATATTACGGATATGATGGAGAAGATGGCGGATGAGATGATTGAGAATATTGAACGGATCGTGGATGAATATGCCCCTCATTTTGAGAAACAAAGAACGGAAGAGGCTTGGCCTGTTCTAGTCAAGTTACTGGAGCATTTTGCAGAGAACGCCTCGTTCTATCAAGTGGTTCTTGCTACAAAGCGCACACCGATTTTTACCGAACGACTGCTTAAATTGTTGAGTACGCTGGTCAAAGCCAAAATTGATCGGGTAGAGATGGAAGATGAACTCGAAGAATCCGGCATTCACAAAGAAATCGCAATATGGTACGGTTCTTCGGCTCTGATTGGAACCATCGTTGCCTGGTTGCGTAATGATATGCCATATTCCCCGCATTTTCTGGCGAAACAATTCTCGTTGATCCGCTCGTACTCTTATAATGACCTGATATAATCATGCTACAATTGCACCTAACGTTAATAGAGGAGGAATAATGTGATGAAATATAGTGCAGAACGTATCTATGTGAGATTTTGGAATGTGGATGATGCCGCATTGCTTCTGGATCTACAGGTTCGCAACCGTGGGGAAATAGAGAACATATCAGCAAGTGATCGGGACGAGTCTTTCTACAGCTTGGAAGGGCAAAGGTCACTCATTGAGAGCTGGAACAAGAAGAGAGAAGAAGGAAATCGCTATTCTTTTGGTATTTTCTACATACAACGGATGAACTCGTCGGTGAAATTTCTTTGTTCGAGATCATACTGGATTCTACCCCAAAATGGATCGTTGGTTATATGACGGATACTCTGCATCAAGGAAAAGGATATATGAGCGAAGCCCTGCAATGTGTACTGGAATTTGCCAAACACGAAACTGAAATTACTCGAATCGAAGCTGGCGCTGTACCCGATAATACAGGTTCCATTCGTGTCCTTCAAAAAGCAGGATTCAAGGAGAATGGGTCACAGCCTGTGCCAATCCAGGGAACGTTGAAAGAACATACGATGTTTGCTGTGGATATACTATAAGCAAGATGTTTTAATATTTACTATACAAGTTGGACTATATATTTAAACGTAACGGAGAGGACAGAAAAAACATATGGCTACTATACTCGTTGCAGACGACGATGCGAACATTCGTGAACTCGTCTGTCTATTTCTCAAAAACGATGGATTCACAACAGTGGAAGCTGCGGACGGTAAGGAAGCTCTCACTATATATGGCGAAACTCCAGTGGATCTGGTCGTCCTTGATATTATGATGCCTGTCATGGATGGTTGGGCACTGTGCAAAGAACTCCGAAGAGCCAATCCCGACCTCCCGTTACTCATGCTGACGGCGAGAGGAGAGACTTGGGAGAAGGTGAAAGGATTCGAACTGGGTACGGATGATTATTTGACCAAACCGTTTGATCCATTAGAGCTGACCGCTCGTGTCCGAGCATTACTGAAACGATACAAAATCGGCTCCACACACACAATCCAGTTTGGCAACGTCATTCTGGACCGTCAGACGTATAAGGTGATGAGAGGTGCAGAGTCGCTTACGTTACCACTTAAGGAGTTCGAATTGCTGTATAAGCTTGCTGGAACACCAGGACAAGTCTATACACGTGAGCAATTAATCGATCAGATATGGGGTATTGATTACGCGGGAGATGATCGAACAATAGACGTACATATTAAACGCCTGCGCGAACGATTCGCCACTACACCTGATTTTCGGATTGAAACGGTGCGTGGGCTAGGGTACAGACTTGAGGTCTATGAATGATCAGATCCTTATATATTCGTGTTGTTCTGACCTTTCTGGTGTCAGTCATCACAGGCACGATTATTTCATTTTTTATGTCAACCTGGATATTCGAAGATCAATTGAATGAAAATGCTCAAATTAACATACGCAACTTTGGCCAGGACGTTGTGCAGATTTATAAGACGCTGCCTGCTGATGAAGCAGAATCATTCGTTAGTAGAATGAAGCAACTTGATTCGTATCATATTCGAATTTATGATGCAACGGGCAAGTTCCAGTCTTATGGGAAGCTTAACGAACATAAATCATCCCCCGTATCGACGGATCAACTCAAGAAGGTGTTAAACGGAGGGGTTGTGCAGGACACACCTAAAGGTATCGCTACCGTTCTTTTGGGGCTACCGATCAAGACGGAAACGGGTACAAGAGCGATGTTTCTAGAAACACTCTCACCGCCCTCAGCCTCTTTTGTGGTCCAGTTTGGCTTGATTTTTGCAAGCTGTTCCTTGATTGTAGGAAGTTTGTTGATTGTGGTTGCTTCTGTATATCTGGTTAGACCGATCAAAAAATTGACCAAAGCGACCAAACGGATTGCAGCTGGAGACTTCAACGTCAAGCTGAACATTAAACAAACGACGGAGATTGGTACATTGGCCCGCAGCTTTGAAGAAATGATGCATGATCTTCAGCAGTTGGAGCAGATGCGCAGGGAATTCGTTACCAATGTTTCGCATGAGGTTCAGTCTCCGCTCACCTCGATATCCGGTTACGCTTCGGCACTGAAGCAAGTAAATCTCTCAGAACAAGAACGAAACCGTTACCTGGATATTATCATCTCAGAAGCAAAAAGAATGTCCAAAATGAGCGATAGCCTGCTGAAGCTGAGTTTGCTTGAATCGCAGTCACAGCAACTACGGCTCACCACCTTAAGCCTTGATGAACAGATCAGGCGGGTCATCGTGGCGCTTCAGCCGCAATGGTCTGGGCGCAACATTCATTTCGAGCTTGATTTGGAGAACGTGAAGGTTACGGCTGATCACGATCAGTTAAATCAGGTATGGACAAACATCATCGGAAATAGCATCAAGTTTTCCAAGGATGGCGGTATGATTAAAGTCAGTATCGAAGAGGACTTCAAAAATGTGACTGTTCGAATATCCGACACGGGCATTGGAATTCCCCTGGAAGATCAGAAGCGTATATTCGACCGTTTTTTCAAGGCAGATCGTTCCCACAGCCGCAAATATGACGGGAGTGGTATGGGACTTGCTATCGTTAAACAGATCGTCTCCCTTCATCAGGGTGACATCCAAGTGGAAAGCGAACCTGGTCAAGGCACGACCTTTATGATTACGTTGCCCATCCATCCACCAACGGATAGTTAGGCTCACAGGTTAGGCCAATGAATAGAATATCCATCGGATTATCTAAACCGAATGTTCATGTCCTATGTAACATGCAAGCTTCCTTGTATGTTACATAGGACATTTTTTTTGCTTGTTCATACTCCGTTCATATTCCGGTCATGGGGAGTACATCTTTCTTGATTAGGATTTCTTAAGCGGCCTGCCAGGCCAATATAAAGATGAGGATAGGAGCAGATGAATGTGAATCTACAAGCAGACAGAGGAGTCCAGAGTAAAAGCAAAACCAAGAAAGTGTTAAGCATTTTGTTTAAAGTACTTTGCGCAATCATTATAGCAATCTTACTTTTTGCAGCTATCGTATATACCGTCAATAAAATCAGCAGTTATTCGGAGCAAAAAAGAATGGAACCGTATGGTCAACATGTATCCGTAGACGGAAAAAATATGAATGTGTTCATTCAAGGCGAAGGCGAGGAAACGATTGTGCTTCTGCCTGGTTTTGGAACAGCGGCACCAGCGCTTGATTTTAAACCTCTTATCTCCGAGTTATCTCCATATTATAAAGTTGTCGTTGTTGAGCCCTTTGGTTACGGATTGAGTGATCAGACCAAAAAGGAACGCAGCACAGCAAATATCGTCAGTGAAATTCATGAAGCGTTACAGCGTCTACATATTGATCGTTATATCCTCATGGGTCATTCCATTTCGGGGATCTATAGCCTGGATTACGTGAACAAGTATGCAGATGAAATAAGTGCATATGTTGGGCTGGATAGCAGTGTTCCAGCGATAAGTGAACAGAAGATTGATTCATCAGATACACAACCGATTAAATGGTTCCGCAACTTGGGTTTCGCCCGAGTGCAACTGAAACTGAGTGCTGACCCTTATGATGGACTGCCTTATGATGAGCAAACGAAAGAACAATTGAACATTTTGATACGCAAAAATATGTATAATACCACGCAATTAAATGAGGCAGAAAGTATGTATTCCAACTTTAAAACATCTGAACAACTAACTTTCCCTGTTAATCTTCCAGTTCTTTTCTTTGTTCAAAAGAATCATCCGGCAGCAGACAATTGGGTTCCGGAACACGAGAAGTTAATAGAGAACTCTGTGCGTGGTGAAGTGGTGCTGCTGGAAGCAAATCATTATTTGTATCGTTCCCATCCCAAAGAAATTGCTGAAAAATTCAGGGGATTTATGACGCAGCAGTAAATATAAATGAATTGGCTTGTTCATATTCAGTTCATATTGACGTCACGGGGAGTACATTTTCATTGGATAAGATTTCATTAGCAGCAAAAAAGACAATCGAACTATCAGTTCAAGACAGGAGAAGATAACACTGACGACGCAGCCAGCGGAAAAGAAAACAAAGAATAGATCAAAGGCCAAAAAAGTGAGAAACATGATACTGAAAATAGTAGGAGCAATCGTAATCGCCATTATTCTATTTCTAGGTATTGTTTATATCACCAATGTGATCAGTAGTAATTCAGAGGCCAAGAAAATCGATTCCTATGGTCAGCATGTATCTGTAGACGGGAAAAATATGAATGTACTCATTCAAGGTGAAGGCAAGGAAACGATTGTACTTCTGCCTGGTTTTGGAACAGCAGCACCAGCGCTTGATTTTAAACTGCTCATTGACGAACTATCACCATATTACAAAGTTGTGGCGGTTGAGCCATTCGGGTATGGGTTAAGTGATGCTACTGAAAAAGAACGAACCACAGAGAATATCGTAAGTGAAGTTCATGAAGCTCTGCAGCAACTCGATATTCATCAGTACATGCTCATGGGTCACTCCATTGCAGGCATTTATGGCATTGATTATGTGAACAAATATCCGGATGAGGTCACGGCATTTGTCGGAATTGATAGCAGTGTTTCAACACAACCGGGTATGGATGCCAAATTACCTACTAAAACGTTCGCATTTCTTAAAAAATCAGGTCTCCAAAGATTGGTGGTCAAATTTAGTAGTGACCCCTATGCTGGACTCGCATTTGATAAACATACCGTAGAGCAGATGAACATGCTGTCGAATAAAAACTCGAACAGTTCCACGACTTTGAATGAAATGGACCATATTGCTTCCAATTTTAAAGGAGCCCAAGGATTAACCTTCCCTAAAAACCTTCCACTTCTTCTCTTTGTACAAGCGAATAATGAAGGTGTAGAAGGATGGATACCGCTGCATGAAGGGCAGATCAAAGATTCAGTACATGGGAAAGTAATCACCATGGATGGCGAACATTACTTGCACCATACGTTATTCAAAGAAATAGCAAAAGATGTTAGAGCATTCATGAACGAAGCGAAATAATAATTCTGTAAAAGTCCGTGATGAGAGAGAGGAATTCAATTGAGATTATTTGAGATACTGTTAGTTCTATCCTGTTTCGCGTTACTCATAGACCTACTATTTATTAAAAGAAGTGCAAAGAAAATAGGTTTGGGTTTGGGTATAGGAAGTAGCGTTATATTATTAGTTCAATTGTTTGTTGAGGGATACAGATGGCAGTTGCTTTTGGTATATATCATGACGGCTCTATTCATAATCATCGTTTTATTCAGACATTCCGATAAGATGGCGAATCTTAAAATAGGGAAGTTCTTGAAATATAGTTTATCTTCCTTAATCGTCATTCTGCTTGTTGGTTCTACCGTCTTGTCTGTATACTTACCTGTTTTTAATCTGCCGAAGCTTGATGGTCCAGAGAAGGTGGGTACTCAAACATTTCATTTAACAGACCAGAACAGAGACGAAATCTTCACTGAAGATCAAAGCGATAAGAGAGAACTAATGGTTCAAGTTTGGTACCCAACTGAAAACAGCAATAATAACAAGCGTGACACGCTGTTTCCAAAAGATAAAGAAATGTTCAAAAAGTATATTCAGAGCTTCTCTAATTCTTTAAAACTGCCCGAATTTTTGCTCGACTACTTGAAGTATAGTCAAACCAACTCTTATGAAAATGTTGAAATATTACCTTCTACAAGTCCTTATCCCGTGGTACTACTATCTCATGGTATGGGAACCAGTAGAGTTCTACATGTATCACAGGCCGAGAATCTGGCAAGTCATGGGTATATCGTGGTCACCATCGATCATACGTATAGCACCTTTGCTACTCTTTTTCCAGATGGCCGTGTAACGGATTATAAAAAAAGCACGACTACACTAGATGAACGTACAAAAACAGGGAGTATATGGACGAAAGATGTGGAGTTTGTAATCGATCAAATCGAAAAGCTGAATTCAGGTGCAATCGAAAGTCAGTTTAAAGGGAAAATCGATCTAGATCACATCGGCGCGATGGGGCATTCTTTTGGGGGTGCAACCGCGTTTAATGCAACGTATTTAGATCAGAGAATCAAGGCCGGGGTTAATATGGATGGGTCACTATATGAAGTGGAAAATAGAGATGATATAAACAAGCCGTTTATGTTCATCCGATCGGGAAGTTTTGAAGACTGGTTCGCCAACTTTGAAATAGATAGAAATTCGGATGATGAAGTAACTAAATCTCTTTCAGATGAGCTGCACATTATGAAAAATGTTATGAATCATGGGGGAAAAGTGATCTATGTAGAAGGAACCCAGCACTTCAATTTCACGGACCTTCAGTTCTATTCAGAGCTGGTTAAACTGTCCGGTATCACAGGAGATATCAATGGTAAAAGAGGATCAAACATCGTAAATCAATATGTACTCGATTTCTTTAATAAGCAATTGAAAGGAACGGGCGGAGATCTCATTCAGGGACCAAACGACTTGTATCCGGAGGTGAAATTTGTAGACCCAGAAGAAATCAAATAACCAAAACACTTAAAATTCAGGAGATGATGTGAATGGGACGACAAAAGGGAAAACGCATTTCAATCGCCGTGTTAATGCTGGCATTAACGATGTTAGCTCCAATGTCTGTAATGGCTGCGCCTACTACAAGTAGCAGTGATCTTACGTATGAACCAACCAAGAAAACCGTGATGGAGAAAGCCAAGTTACTCACCGAGAAACATGGAATCACAAGTCTGCAATATGCCCTTATCGATGGTGGAGAGATTGTGGTGTCCGGTCAGACGGGCAAAAACGATAAAAACAACAAGGTGCCTCTTACGCCGGATACGATCTATGGCATAGGATCAACGAGTAAAATGTTCCTCACAGCTTCTGTTATGAAGTTAGTTGACGAAGGCAAGGTGGATTTGGATCTGCCTGTTGTGAACTATATACCTGATTTTCAGATGAAAGATCATCGCTACAAACAAATCACACCACGCATGCTGTTGAATCATTCTTCCGGTCTGCTGGGAGGCACGGGCAGTAATGCCACATTGTATGGGGATAATGATACGTACTCACATGATACGTTTCTGGACCAATTGGCAAGTCAAAACCTGAAGGCAGATCCCGGCGAGTTCTCGGTGTATAGTAACGATGGGTTTACGTTATCCGAGATTATGGTTGAACGTGTTAGCGGCATGAGTTTTACAGCTTTTATACACCAATATTTTACGGAACCTTTGGACATGAAACATACCAAAACACCACAGGATGTGGTTGACACGGCAGCAATGGCGGGAATCTATTCTCCTATGTATGAGGGTCAGCTTCCACAAGAGAATTATAATGTTATCGCTACTGGAGGCATTTATTCCACCGCTGAAGATCTTGCGAAGTTTTCACAAATCTTCACGGGAGAGGTCCAAGGCATTCTTACCGATAAGTCTGTAGAAGCCATGGCGCAAGAAGAATACAAAAAAGGCATGTGGCCAGAGGGTGGCGATACGTCTATATCTTACGGATTAGGGTGGGATAGTGTAAATCTGTACCCATTCAGTGAATATGGTATCAAGGCAGTAACAAAAGGTGGAGATACCATATCGTATCACTCATCATTAGTCGTACTGCCGGAATATAATCTGGCTGCAGCCGTTACCTCATCAGGTGGGACAAGTGCCAAAGATCAGTTCATTGCGAGTGAATTATTACTCAGCGCACTTGAGGAAAAGGGCATTATTACAGAACGGAAGCCGGAAAAATCGTTTGGTGTTCCAGTGAAGGCAGATATACCTAAAGAAATAGCCACGAATGCAGGTATATATGGCGGCAATAATTCGGTTAAGAAGATCGAAATGAATACTGCTGGACAAATGACTGTATCCACACCTTCAGCTCCAAGTGATCCGGTTCAAAAATACACCTATACAGCAGATGGTACTTTTGTTAACGATGAAGGCACGGAAAAGTTGAAATTTGTTAAGGAGAAGAATGGAAGGACTTATCTGTGGTATCGATCTTATATATCCTTACCAGGACTTGGACAATTGGCTTTCTCCGAATATAAAATGGAAAAGCTGGAAGCCAATGAATTATCCCAGGATATTACGGCCTCATGGGAGCAGCGTGAAGGTAAAAAATATTACCTTCTGAATGAGAAATATACATCAACGGTTTATCTCAATTCGGTACCAATTCTCCCTATTCATTTGGACAAAGAGACGCCTGGGTATGTATCCAATACTAAGATTATTGGAGCAAACGAAGCAGTCACGGAGCTGCAAATCCCTGGCCTGGCTGGACGTGATACAAAGGAGATTTATTTTGCTAAAAAGAACGGAGTAGAGTACATTACAGCCGTTGGTAGCATATACGCCAGTGAGGAAATGGTACAACCACTCTATTCGGGTAAACAATCTCTAGCAACGATTCAAGCAGATGGATATGCCAGATGGTTTTCGTTACCAGCAACGGTGAAAGGAAAAGTCATGACGGTTAAAATGCCTGCAACTGGCGCCTTTGCCGTATATGATCAGAAGGGGATTTGTATTAATCACACCGTAGTCAGCGGTGTGAACGAGGTTGTTTTACCAGAGAACGGCCGCATTGTATTTGCAGGTGAGGTTGGTTCCAAGTTCGAAATTTCATTGAAATAGACGAGTTCTAGTAAGGTAGCAAGAACATGAACAGAAAAAAGTTGCAGAATGGTATTATCCCTCTAAGTAGACAGCCGGCTATATAGTCGACTGTCTTTCAGTTAAACTAAGGGGCAGATTAACGCTAAAGTCTCTCAGGATTAGTATGCTTATGTAAAAGAAGTATTTTCATGAATTCTCACATGTAAATAAATACAAATTCGACTTCGTTTAATCCATTTTGTATATATATTTTTAATAGTATATTGAGGTAAATGTAGTGATTATTCACTTTGAGAAATCCGAAGTGGCTTTGTCGGTATTATTTTATTGCTTCATGAGGATTGCAAAACCATAGAAATATGGGAGTTTAAAACAGATGTTGTGCCGTAGTTAGTTTTATGAGAGGAAGGTATAGGGTGAGTATTTATTACGCTTCAAGCAAAGAGGATATCACTAAGGATGCACTCCAAGAGTTATTTCTTTCGGTAGAATGGGAGTCTGGTAAGTATCCAAACGAGCTTTTACAAGCAATCGTAGGGTCTCATTCAATTGTTACCGCTTGGGAAGGAGGAAAGCTTGTCGGTTTAATAAATGCTTTGTCAGATGGTGTTTTAACGGTATATTTTCATTATATGCTTATTAATCCGAGTTATCAGAGTATAGGTATAGGTAAGGAAATGATGAATATAATGCTTGATCGATATAAAGAGTGCAAAACAAAAGTATTAATTTCTTATCCTCATGCAGTGGATTTCTATAATAAATTTGGCTTTAATACGGAGGATGGAGCTACACCAATGTTTATCTCAGAGTTGATATGATTGAGCTAACATGATAGGTTAATTTAACGAAACTAAGAAGGCAGCCGAACAATGTAATCGGCTGCTTTTGTTCAATTTAACTATAATTAGTTTGTCACTTCAGTTAGAATTCTTCACTCTTGCTTAACTGAAGAATTATTCTTTTTTAGGGGAGTGGAAACGATGCCTACGATATTAGTTGCTGACGACGATGCGAACATTCGCAAACTTGTCTGTTTATTTTTGCGCAACGACGGATTTACAACCATCAACGCCGCAGACGGAAAGGAAGCCCTGGCTATCTATACCTCCACGCCAGTCGATTTGGTCATTCTTGATATTATGATGCCGGTCATGGACGGTTGGGCATTATGTGAGGAACTTCGAAGAGCCAATCCGGATCTTCCGTTACTAATGTTGACGGCAAGAAACGAGACCTGGGAGAAAGTACAAGCATTTCAGCTTGGGACAGATGACTATATGACGAAGCCATTCGATCCGCTTGAGTTGATGGCTCGCGTCAAGGCACTGTTGAAACGATACCGTATAGGTTTAACGCAGACCATCCAGTTAGGCAACGTCATCCTGAACCGGCAGACTTATAAGGTCATGAGGGGTACAGAGTCGTTCACCTTGCCGCTTAAGGAGTTCGAATTATTGTATAAGCTTGCTGGATTACCGGGACAAGTCTATACGCGGGAGCAAATAATCCAGCAAGTTTGGGGGATTAATTATACTGGCGATGATCGAACGATAGACGTGCATATTAAACGTCTACGCGAACGTTTTGCGGCTATCTCCGATTTTCGTATTGAAACGGTGCGCGGGCTTGGCTACCGGCTTGAGGTGCAGGAGTGATCGGTTCCTTGTATACACGCGTTGTCCTGACCTTTCTGGTCTCTGTGATCGGGGGCATAATCCTTTCTTTTCTTGCTACAACCTGGATATTTCAAGATAAATTAAACGAAAACTTACAAGGCTCCTTGCTTGACTTTGGCCAGGATATCGTACGCATCTACGAGACATTGCCTCTACGCGAAGCAGAAATGTTTATAAGTGAAATGAAACAACTCAATTCCTATCACATTCGAATCTATAAAGCAACGGATCAATTCCAATCCTACGGAGAGCTTAAAGGACAACATCCTTTCCCAGTGACGACGGAACAAGTGAAGAAAGTGCTGGATGGGGAAAGGGTCCAAGTCAATGGGATCGATACGTTCTTCTTGGGATTGCCGATAAAAACTGAAATGGGAAGCAAAGCAATGTTTGTAGAGCCCCTCACTTCCTCTTCCACCTCATTTCTCATCAAGTTTGTTGTAACTTTTATGATTTGTTCGTTAATAGCAGGAAGCCTATTGATACTAATTGCGGCTATGTTTCTGGTGAGACCGATCAAAAAGCTGACAGAAGCGACCCGGCTTATAGCTGCCGGAGATTTCAATGTCAAGCTTAATATTAAACAAAAGGGTGAGATAGGTACTCTGGCTCGTAGTTTCGAAGAAATGATGCACGATCTAAAGCAGCTTGAGCAGATGCGCAGGGAATTCGTAGCAAACGTGTCCCATGAAGTTCAGTCTCCGCTCACTTCCATTTCCGGTTTTGCTATAGCGCTCAAGCAGGTAGACCTCCCGGATGACGAAAGAAGCGATTATCTCGATATTATCATCACTGAAACTGCACGAATGTCCAAAATAAGTGATAGTCTGCTAAAGCTGAGTTTGCTTGAATCTCAATCATTGCAAATGCGGCTCGCCACGCTCAGTCTGGATGAACAGATCAGACAAGTAATCGTCGCTATTCAACCCCAATGGTCGGCCCGTAACATTCAGTTCGATCTTGATTTGCAGCCCACCAAAATCACGGCCGATCATGACCAGTTAAATCAGGTGTGGATCAATATTTTCGGCAATGCCATCAAATTTTCCGAAGATGGTGCCCGAATTAACGTCACGATCAAACAGAATATCAAGAACGTGACGATCCGCATATCGGATTCGGGTATTGGTATTCTCCCGGAAGACCAAAAGCGTATATTTGACCGCTTCTTTAAAGCTGATCGTTCCCACAGTCAGAAATATGAAGGAAGCGGTATGGGACTAGCTATTGTAAAGCAGATCGTCTCGCTTCATCAAGGGGACATCCGGGTGGAGAGCGAATATGGACGAGGAACGACCTTCATAGTCATCTTGCCAATCACAACACCCACAGAGTGATTGGATTTCATGCCTTCTCAAAGCTATGACGCCCTGTATAAACCTCCTTGCGTATGATGATGCAAACTTTTTTTGCCTGTTCATCCTCCGTTCATGCTGCGGTCATTAGGGGGACATCTTGGTTTGTTATATTGTCTTTAGCGCCCACGTTAAGGTGGCTTAACACAATGATGAAGACAGGAGTAGATGCAAGAATGAAACCAAGAGAGGTAACAAAACTGAAGATAAGTGTGAGGGCAGCAAAAAAGAGAAATACTATAGCTGCTGTGACTCTCATGCTGACGATACTTGCCCCAATGTCTGCAATGGCCGCACCGGCTTCCATGAACAACAGCAAACTTACGTATGAGACAACAAAGAAAGCCGTGATCGAAAAAGCCAAATTACTGACCGAGACATATGGTACGACGAGTCTGCAATATGCGCTCATCGATGGTGGAGAGATTGTGGTGTCCGGTCAGACGGGCAAGAACGATATAAACGACAAGGTACCTCTTACTTCTAACACCGTCTATGGCATTGGTTCAACCAGTAAAATGATGCTTACAGCCGCTGTAATGAAGCTGGTTGACGAAGGCAAGATTGATTTGGATGCGCCTGTTGTGAACTATATGCCTGACTTTAAAATGAAAGATAGCCGATACAAACAGATCACACCCCGTATGTTGCTGAATCATTCCTCCGGTCTTCTGGGCACCTCAACCAGCAATGCCACATTGTACGGAGATAATGACACGTATTCACATGATACGTTTCTGGAGCAATTGGCGAATCAAAACCTGAAAGCAGATCCCGGCGAATACTCAGTCTACAGCAACGATGGCTTTACGTTAGCCGAAATTCTGGTCGAAAGAGTGAGCGGCATCGGTTATACCGCATTTATACACAAGTATTTCACGGAGCCTTTGGATATGAAACAGACCAAAACACCACAGGATGTGGTTAATCCGTCAGACATGGCAGCAATCTATTCCCCTTTTTATGAGGGACCACTTCCAAAAGAGAATTATAATATCATCGGTACTGGAGGTCTGTATTCCACCGCTGAAGATCTGGTCAAATTTTCAAGAATCTTCACGGGAGAAGTTGATGGTATTCTTTCCAGTAAGTCTGTAGAAGCTATGGCGCAAGAAGAGTATAAAAGAGGCATGTGGCCAGAGGATAGCGATACGCTGATGTCTTACGGGTTGGGGTGGGATAGTGTGAACTTGTTCCCATTCAACGAATACGGCATTAAGGCCGTTATGAAAGGTGGAGATACTTTATCTTATCAGTCCTCATTAGTGGTACTTCCGGAATACAATATGGCTGCAGCCGTTATCTCTTCAGGCGGGTCAAGCTTAACCAATCATTTTATTGCCAATGAATTATTACTCAGCGCACTTGAGGAAAAGGGCGTTATTAAAGAACGGAAGCCGGAAAAATCATTTGGCGTACCTGTGAAGGCAAATATGCCTAAAGGAATATCCAAATATGCAGGTATATATGGCGGCAATAATTCGGTTATGAAGATCAAAATAAATACGGCTGGAAAAATGACTGTATCTTCACTTACAGCTCCGAGTAATCCGGCTCAAGAATACACCTATACAGCGGATGGTACTTTTGTTAATAACGAAGGTACAGACAAGTTGAAATTCGTTGTGGAGAAAAATGGGAAAACCTACTTGTGGTCACGATCTTATATATCCGTTCCAGGACTCGGACAGCTGGCTTTCTCAGAATATAATGGGGAGAAGCTTGAAGCCAATAAATTATCCAAGGAGATTAACGCTGCATGGGCAAAGCGCGATGGTAAAAAATATTATCTGGTGAATGAGAAATACACATCAATGCTCTATCTTAATGCTACATCGATCCTGCCTATTCAGTTGAATAAAGAGAATCCGGGGTATATGTCCAATAATAAGATTATTGGAGCCAACGAAGCAGCCAATCAATTGCAGATTCCGGGTACTGCCGGACGTGATACGATGGACATTCATTTCTCCAAAAAGAACGGAGGAGAGTATCTTACATTTTCAGGTTATGTATACGCTAGTGAGGAAATGGTGAAACCAATCTATTCGGGTAAACGATCCGCAACAACCATTCAAGCAGATGGATATGCCAAATGGTTTTCGGTACCAGCTACTGCGAAAGGAAAAGTCATGACAGTGAAGTTGCCTGAAAATGGAGCCTTTGCTGTCTATGACCAGACCGGAATTTGTATTAATCACAGCGTGGTCAGCCGTAAGAATAATGTTGTTTTACCAGAAAACGGCCGTATTGTATTTGCAGGTGAGGTTGGTTCCAAATTCGAAATTTCATTAAAAAAATAAAATGAATGGATTTCCAAACGGCTGAACACCAAACGAACTCAACAGGAGAGAACCATCATGATGAAAAAAATATTAATCATTTTGCTCAAAATATTCGGAGCCATCGTTATCGCTTTTGCATTATTTATTGCCACTGTTTTTATTGTTAATGTATTTAGCAACAAATCGGAAGAAGGGAAAATAAATCCCTATGGTCAGTTTGTAGCAGTTGACGGGAAAAACATGAATGTGTTGATTCAAGGAACAGGCAAAGAAACGGTGGTATTGCTTCCTGGATACGGAACACCTGCCCCAGCCCTTGATTTCAAACCGCTTATCGATGAGTTATCTCCATTTTACAAAGTTGTTGTCATTGAGCCTTTCGGTTATGGATTAAGTGACATTACTGAAAAAGAGCGTACCACTGAAAATATGGTTAGTGAAATTCATGAAGCGTTACAGCAACTTGGTATTCATAATTACACGCTTATGGCTCACTCGATTTCAGGGATATACGGCCTGGATTATGTGAATAAATATCCAAACGAAGTAAGTTCATTTGTCGGAATTGAGAGCAGTGTCCCAACGCAGGGAGGTAATGATGATCCATTTCCAACCGAAACGTACAAACTGCTTAAAAAATCAGGATTCTACCGATTGTTAATGAAACTGGCCCCTGATCAACTGATTGCACCCGATGTTGATGATGTGACCAGAGAACAAATTAGAATACTTTCACTCAAAAATACGTTTAATCCGAACAACCTGAATGAAGGTGAAAACTTTGGTCCTAATTTCAAAGCAGCTGAGAACCTGTCCTTCCCCAAAGATCTTCCTGTGATTTTCTTCTTACAAGCGAATGATACGGAAACAGAAGGCTGGATACCCTTGCATGAAGAGCAAGTCAAAGATTCTGTACATGGAAAAGTGATGACATTTGAGGGAGAACATTATTTGCATCACACCCGATCCAAAGAAATGGTTCAAGAATATAGAAAGTTTATGAGTGAGATAAAATAGTGTCGCCAACAAAAGAAGTCGCGAAATCGCGGCTTTTTTTTGTTAAGGAGATGGTGATATACATACTTCGTTATCTATTGGAAAATTTAGGTTGACACTTCTTTTTGTCGCGTATACAATCGTATACATGAACACGTTGTATACATATGTATACACGTAATGGGGGTGGCACAAATGAGAGATCGTCCTATCGAAGAGATGGATGGAAGTGTACGTCAAGGTGAGCGTCCGAGACGTGATATGAGTGACAATGAGCAACGTGGTGAACGTTCCAGACGTGGAAGGGGTCATGGTGAACATGAGGGAAAACGGGGCCGTGGTGCGCAGACATTCCGTCGTGGCCGAATTCTTGTATTTCTGGAACAAATGCAGAATCGGAGAACAACGCTTGTCCGACAACTTGGACAGGAGGAGTATGAACATATTCGCCTGATAATCAGTGGGGAGTTGAAAGCCATTGATCAGGTCATCGATGAGTATGTCCATCTTTTCGAGCTGCAAAATGAAGATGTAAACCCCAATAAGGATCTGGAGAGTGAGAGTGAATAAGTATGATTCGTCGTTTTTTTTCGTATTATCGTCCCTATAAAAAACTGTTTTTGATTGATTTTGGATGCGCTGTACTCGCAGGTCTTCTGGAGTTGGCTTTCCCCCTTGCCGTCAGCAAATTCATTAATGAATTGTTGCCAGGTCAGGATTGGCCTCTCATTATGCTTGCCTGTGTTGTGCTGTTATCCATCTATGCACTTAATACCGTATTGAACTATGTAGTTACATATTGGGGACATATGCTGGGCATTAACATTGAGACCAACATGCGTGAGAAGATGTTCGCTCACTTGCAGAAGCTGTCCTTCCGGTTCTTTGATAATCGTAAAACAGGCCACTTAATTGGTCATCTTACGAATGATCTGAATGATATCGGCGAGGTTGCTCACCATGGACCTGAAGATGTATTCATCGCAGTAATGACATTAATCGGATCGTTCTGGCTGATGGCTAACATTAATCTGGAGCTTGCGCTGCTTACCTTTATCATTATCCCAATAATGGCTTGGGTGATTATCGTATTTGGTGGTCGGATGACAAAGACGTATCGGCGACTTTTCGGAGATGTCGGCAATTTCAATGCGCGTATTGAAGACAACGTCGGGGGTATGCGTGTTGTGCAATCGTTCGCCAACGAAGAACATGAGAAAGAACTTTTTGCAGTGGACAATCAGAATTTCCGTAAAACCAAACTGCTTGCCTACAAAACGATGGCAAAAAGTATCTCGGTCAGTTATATGATGATGCGACTGGTTACTGTGTTTGTCATGATCAGCGGGGCTTGGTTTTATATCGATGGCAGAATCAATATGGGTGACTTTATGGCCTTTCTGCTCCTGTCCAATATCTTCTTCCGCCCGATCGAGAAAATCAATGCCGTCATTGAAAGTTATCCAAAGGGTATCGCTGGTTTCAAGCGTTATCTGGAGATCATTGATACAGAACCTGAGATTGCGGATAGCAAAAACGCCGTTGAATTCGAAAGTGTGAAGGGTGATATTCGCTTCGAGAACGTCTCGTTCGGATATGAATCCAGTCGGCGAATTCTAAGTGATATCAGTCTGTCTGTTCGACCAGGGGAAACGGTTGCTTTTGTTGGTCCTTCGGGTGCAGGCAAAACGACGATCTGTAGCCTGCTGCCCAGATTCTACGAGGTAGAAGAGGGACGTATCACTGTGGATGGCGTCGACATTCGTAACGTTAAGCTTCAATCCTTGCGCAAGCATATCGGAATCGTTCAACAGGATGTATTTTTGTTCTCGGGTACCATTAAGGAGAATATTTCTTATGGTGATCTGAGTGCAACGGATGAACAAATCTGGGATGCCGCCCGTCGTGCCTCATTGGAGGAACTGATTCTCACGTTGCCTGATGGCATGGATACGGTCATTGGCGAGCGTGGAGTCAAGCTATCCGGAGGACAGAAGCAACGGTTATCTATTGCTCGTATGTTCTTGAAAAATCCACCCATTCTTATTCTGGATGAGGCAACCTCTGCGCTGGATACGGAAACGGAAGCACTGATCCAGCAATCACTCGCTGAATTGTCGGTGGGCAGAACTACACTTGTGATTGCACACAGACTGACAACTATCAAGAATGCAGATCGAATTATCGTAGTAAACACAGATGGTATCGCTGAGCAGGGTAACCACGAGGAATTGGTCGCCGCTGGAGGGATATACAGCCGTCTTCATCAGGTGCAATATAGTCACTCTTAATCCATGTAAATTGAACAAAAAATAATTACACTCGTCACTCCGATGACAGAACAACCTTGCCGCGCATATGCGTGGCTTTTTTTATTGATTGGATATTAAAAATGAAGTTATAAAATGCTATGCAAAATATAATGTTGACAACGTCCACTAACGTGATTATTATAATGTTGACAATGTCCACTAAAAAGGAGGGTTTGACATCGACTCTCAGTACATAAATCCAGATATACTGGCTGACATGCGACGTTTTAACCGTTTTTATACCAACATACTTGGTGTACTCGATAAGCATATTCTTGGAACAGGGTATTCGTTTGCAGAAGTACGAGTCATTATTGAGATTGGGATTCGGGGAGAGAGCATTGCAAACAATCTGGTAGATACACTGACCATTGATCGCAGTTACATGAGCCGAATTGTGAACAAGCTGTCCAAGGAAGGACTGCTGGTGAAAGTGGATTCTGCGGCCGACAGCCGGGTCAGTCTGATTCGTCTGACAGCCAAGGGTGAGGAACTGTATGCCCAATTGAATGACCGATCCGATCAACAGATCCTGAAGCTGATGCAAGAATTGAATGAAGAAGAGATTCAAGAGGTATACACCTCCATGATGAACATACAAGAGAAGTTGAACAAGAAGGCAGGAGAGACAACACGATGATACGATTTGAATGTGATTATAACGAAGGTGCGCATGAACGCATTTTACAAAGACTGATGGAAACCAATCTGGAACAGACGAGCGGGTATGGCACGGATGGACACTGCGAACGGGCGAGAATGCTTATTCGTCAGGCTTGTGACAATGAGCAAGCTGATGTTCATTTCCTGGTTGGTGGTACACAGACAAATACAACGGTGATTGCCTCTATTTTGCGTCCATATCAAGGTGTGATTGCTGCGTCCTCGGGACACATTGCGGTTCATGAAACCGGAGCTATTGAAGCTACGGGACATAAGGTACTCACAGTTCCAAGCGAGGACGGAAAGATCACGCCTGAGCAGGTTAGAGCAGTCTACGATGCGCACATGAATGAGTCGTCGCCGGAACACTGTGTTCAACCAGGAATGGTTTACATATCCCAACCAACGGAGAATGGAACGATGTACAGCAAGGCAGAACTGCAAGCATTGCATACAGTGAGCAGAGCATGTGGTCTTCCGTTTTTCGTGGATGGAGCACGTCTTGGATATGCACTCGCTTCACGCGCTTGCGATATGACACTTGCTGATCTTGCACGCTTGTGTGATGTGTTTTACATCGGGGGAACCAAGATTGGCGCATTGATGGGAGAAGCGGTTGTTATCCTGAATGATGCACTGAAACCAGATTTTCGTTATATGATCAAACAAAAAGGTGGCCTGCTTGCCAAAGGCAGATTGCTGGGTATCCAATTCGAAACGTTGTTCGAAGATGGTCTGTACCTCGATATTTCTCGCCATGCCGTAGATATGGCCTTGAGAATTCATGATTCACTCGAACAGCACGGGGTACGTTTCCTGTACGACTCACCAACCAACCAGCAGTTTCCGATTCTGCCTGATCGTTTGCTTGAGAAATTACGCGGCGGTTATACGTTCACCTTCTGGGAAAAGGTTGACGATACACACAGTGCGGTGCGGTTCTGCACCAGCTGGGCAACTCGTCAAGAGAATGTGGATGCACTGACTCGTGATATCGCTCAATTATTGCACGAAGAGATCCACGTGCCAGAACGGGTCGAAGCATTGGTCTAATCTTGTTCATTAATTAAGGAGAACAGCTCCGATTTCCTTTCATAAATACGAGTATTTTGAAAATTCCAAAAGATATTACGCAGAAATTTTGATACTGAAAAAAGGACAACTCATTGTGGTTGTCCTTTTTTGGTTTGCCTTTTGTGTGATAGTTGTGAGATAGAGAGTGAATACTCGGTTACTCACTCAAGGCCATGTCATATTTCTCTTTCAGCCGTCGGATATCGGCTCTTGGCGGCGCACCGAACATGCGTGCATATTCGCGGCTAAATTGAGAAGCACTCTCGTAACCAACCCGGAACGCTACATCTGCCGCGTCAGCAGATTCGGCCATCAGAAGTCGCCGGGCTTCCTGTAATCTTAATTGTTTCTGGAATTGTAATGGGCTCATAGCTGTGATCTCTTTGAAGTGACGATGGAATGAAGAGACGCTCATGCTGGCGGTCTCAGCCAGATCTTCAATGCGAAATGGCTGTTCCCAATGATGAACGATGTACTCAATCGCTTCTCTGATCCGATAAGTGCTGCTACCGTCAACCGCAATCTGCGCCAGTTCTCCTCCGTAAGGTCCTTGAAGGAGGCGGAACAGGATTTCTTTAACGTACAACGGAGCCAGAAACGGTATCTCTCCCGGCGTATCCAGCAATCGAACAAGTCGGAGTACAGCGTCCTGAATGGACGATTCCATCTGACCTACAAACATGGCTCGTCTGGCGTTTTCGTTGAATGTTACCTTGATATTGCATTCGTTAAGTACTTCGAGAATTTGGTTCGGTGTGAATTCGAGTTTGAGACTTAAGTAGGGTGCATCGGCGGATGCCTTGATAATCTGCCCGATGACCGGAAGATTCATGGAAGCAATCAGGTAATTGGAAGAGGGCCTGATAGGATCAGGCAATCAATTAAGACGATTGATATACCGCTTGCAGCCCATGACTCGGCATACTAAGAGTATGTTAACAGAGCCAAGCGATTAAAGTTTATTCGAAAAGTTGGTGAGTAAGGTGATGAAGTGGTTATCAAACCATGTGAGGCAAATTTTGATTGACAGGCTCGAATCACAGATCAAGTATGAAGAAAATTCTGTACATCGAGAGATATACTTCACATGCTGGTTAGAGCTAGTTACCGTAGAGGTCGAGACAACATCAGTTTACAGAACAAATTCAAGGAGAGTATGAAATATGGAATATGTGGGCTAACAAAATCTCAGTTGATCCGAATTCTTAATGTTAAAGTCGCCATTCGGCGGCTTTTTTTTATAGTGATCTGATGAGTGAATTGACAGTTCTCTTATATTGAAGTTATTATAGATACATTAGATCCTTAATTGAGAAGGAGATTATAATCTATGAATAACGGACATTCATCCGGTCAAGTGAACGAATCATCGAGTGGTCATTCCGCTCCTTTTGCTACGTTACAGGGCACACCTATCTTATCATTGCTCCAGCCATCCCAAGGTGAACGTATTCTTGATGTAGGTTGCGGTAATGGCGAACTGACAGCCAAAATTGCAGCCGCAGGAGCGCTGCCAACAGGTATAGATTTTTCAGAAGAGACGATTAGGCAAGCTAAACAGAAATACCCTGATATGAATATTCAAGTAGCAAATGCTTGTCATTATCGGACAGAAGAACCGTTTGATGCGGTCTTCTCTCATGCCGTTCTGCATTGGATAAAGGATGCTCCAGCTGTAGTACAATCAATACAGTTAGCGCTCAAGAGGGGCGGGCGATTCGTGGTTGAGTTTGCTGCAAATGGTAACACGGCTATATTAATTACAGCGGTACAGGAAGAACTGGATGCCCGTGGATACAAATGGGAAGGACGGAATCCGTGGTATCACCCGACCATTGGCGAATATGCTAATCTTCTGGAGCAACACGGATTTCGAGTTAGTCTGGCTCAGCATGTGGATCAATTTACCCCGTTCAAGCCAGGTGCCAGAAAGTGGTTGACCAGCTTCGCGGAGTATTTATTCAGTGGTATCACACCTGCGGAACAGGATGTTATTATGGAAGCAGTTGAGAAAAAAGTACAGCCACAACTGATGCGGGATGGACAGTGGTATCTGGACAGAAGCCGACTGCGAGTTGTAGCTATTAAGGAATAGGGGAATACGGGATGAAAATGGACAAACCCAAGATTCAGGAGCAGTTGCTCGAACCGGAAACGATTGCATTCCTGGAATCCAAAGTGGAGTACAAACACAAACTGATCGAGAACATTACATTGGATCAACAGGAAGCGAGTAAGGTTTCCTTTGAAAATGTTGTATTTAGACATGTGACCATCTCGGAGTCTACCTTGGAACAATTTGAATTCACAGATGTTCGCTTTGAACACTGCGACTTCTCCAATGTCAATCTCTCAAGTGCCTTCATGCACCGGATCGAATGGCATAACTGCAAGTTTGTCGGAACGGATTTTTCCAATAGCCGATTGCAAAATGTCAGTTTCCTTCATGGTCTAGGCGACTACAGCAATTTCCGTTTTGCCCATCTGAAACAGGTCTCCTTCTCGGAATGTACATTGATTGGTGCGGACTTTGCCTATCTGGCACTGCAAAAAATGGAGTTCAGTCAATGTAACATCGACCAAGCTTCCTTAACGGGGACCAAAATGAAGGATTTGGATCTTAGCGATTGCGAATTTGACTCCTTGGTGCTGACCATGGAAGATCTCAACGGTTGTGTGATTTCACCACATCAAGCCGCCACATTTGTAGGATTAATGGGTTTGATTATCAAATAAATGGCGTGATCACACTTACGGGGTTGCCAAGATAGTGGAAGTGTGTATAATTGGAGACACATTAGAATAAAAACAGGTTTTCTAGGGTTCCGCGATGGATATGTCGGTCTGGTCCGAGAGAAAACCCGCAACCTGTTGGTTGTGCCACGGAGGGATAAAAGCCTGGGAGATGAACTGCTACATGCAGTTTGTTTCCCGGGCTTTTTTTGTTTTTTCGCTAATGTACCTTACGGGTTGTACAAAAAATGTAGTAGAGAAGGAGTGTTACAAGAATGAATAAAACGTGGATGTCGGTTGTAATTGCTACGTTGTTTGAAGTGGGTTGGGTCATTGGATTGAAACATGCCAGTGGTCTGCTGGAATGGGGGTTTACGTTGGTTGCAATTATCATTAGTTTCTCCTTGATGATTGCAGCTTCGCGGACACTGCCTGTGGGAACCGTGTATGCAGTATTTGTTGGCCTGGGTACCGCTGGTACGGTACTTGCAGAGATTGTTCTGTTTAATGCGACTGTTCAAACCGGAAAAATGGTACTCATTGGTGTACTTTTACTCGGCGTGATTGGTCTTAAAATGCTTAGCAAAGAGAAGAATAAGGAGGTGCAGCTATAATGAACTGGGTATTTCTTATCTTGGCAGGTATATTTGAGATGATCGGAGTGCTGATGATAAACAAGTTGCACAAAGACCGTAATCTCATTTCACTGGTTCTATTGGTAGGCGGGTTTGGTTTAAGCTTCCTGTTCCTGTCCATTGCAATGGAAACTCTTCCGATGGGGACAGCATATGCCGTATGGACGGGAATCGGGGCCTCCGGTGGTGCCATTCTGGGCATGGTGTTTTATGGAGAACCTCGAAATGCCCTTCGAATTCTGTTTATCGCTATGGTGCTCGGATCGGCAGTTGGTCTTAAATTGGTCAGTTAAACAAAGTGATTTTAAAAAGATAATGTACAAATTACGTTTTTAATGGTATCCTTATACGTTACGTGTGAAATAAAAGATGCGTCATATTGATAGATGTGCGTAAATGAAGGAGACAACATGACATTTAAGGACTTAAATATTATCCCCTCTATTATGGAAGGGTTAAGCAAAGCAAACTATACTAATCCTACCCCTATACAGGAACAGGCCATACCAGCTGTATTAGCTGGCAGAGATCTGCTGGGATGTGCACAGACAGGAACAGGCAAGACGGCAGCATTTTCAGTGCCGATCATTCAATTATTAAGCGAAAGATCCAAAGGGCAAGGATCGAAGTCCGCACGACATATTCGCTCATTAATTTTGACACCAACACGAGAACTGGCGATTCAGATCGCGGATAACATCAAGGTATATAGCCGGTATACGGACATTCGTTGTACGGCAATCGTTGGCGGCGTTTCGCAAAAAGTGCAAGAGCGTGCGTTGAATCAAGGTGCAGATATTATTATCGCGACACCTGGCAGATTGAACGATCTGATTAACCAGAAACGTATTGATCTGAAGATGGTTGAGATTCTCGTTTTGGATGAAGCAGACCGGATGTTGGACATGGGCTTCATTCATGACGTGAAAAGAATCATTGCCAAAATGCCGAACAAAAAGCAGACGCTGTTCTTCTCAGCTACGATGCCTCCTGAAATCACCAAAATGGTTAAAACCCTGCTGGTTGATCCAGTCAAAGTAGAAATCACACCGGTATCTTCAACGGTAGACCGCATTGAGCAGTCTATTTATTTGTTGGAGAACGGCAAGAAGCAACATATGTTGAACCAAATTTTGGAGGATAAATCCATCGTCACGGCATTGGTGTTCACACGCACGAAGCGCGGCGCTGACCGGGTTACACGTGATTTGGCCAAAGCGAATGTTACGGCACAGGCTATTCATGGCAACAAGTCTCAGAACGAGAGACAACGGGCACTGAACAACTTCAAGAGTGGTGCAACACGTGTATTAGTTGCGACGGATATCGCGGCAAGAGGAATTGACGTAGAGGAACTTTCACATGTCATTAACTTTAACCTGCCTAACATTCCGGAAACGTATGTTCACCGTATTGGACGTACAGGGCGAGCTGGCAAAAGCGGGATGGCCATATCGTTCTGCGAGAAGGATGAACTTCCATTCCTGAAGGATATCGAGAAAGTAATCAAAAAGACGATTCCTGAAGTGAAAGGTCATCCGTATCCAATGACAGGTGTACCTGTGTTTGATAAAACTAGCAAAGCATCAGGCAGTAAACCTTCGTTCAACAAATCGGCTGCAGGCAAACCGGCGAAGTCCAAAGCTAACCCGGCACGCAAGCCCAAATCCGAATGGTTTGCCAAGAGTGGTAAATCAAACAGTAGTCGTTCAAACGACGGTAGACCCAATAGCAGTAGATCAAACAGCAGTAGCAGTAAATCTAACCATGGCTCATTCAGCCGCAGCAGCAAAACTAGGAATGATAGAGCCAATTAAGATCTAAATAAATCCAGATAAAACCTTCTCCATTCATTTGGAGGAGGTTTTATTATGTGCTTTTATGTGTAACGAGCTTATTTACATACGAACTTACATTCGGTATCATTATATCGTCTACTGGTGAAAGGGAGGTACTGACTTGAAGGATACGATGATTGAATACAGTTTGAGCAAGAAAGGTGCGACCAAGGATTATCCATTTGGGCCTGATCCAGTCGCGATTAAGGTTGCGGGTAAGATGTTCGCGCTTATTTTTGAAAACAAAGAAAAGAACTGTCGTTTAAACTTAAAATGTGACCCCATTATTGCAGAGAACCTGAGAGAGCAGCATGAAGCAGTTCAACCGGGATATCATATGAACAAAAAACACTGGAATACCATTACGCTGGATGGTTCATTGTCCGATGAAGATATCTATGTCATGATCGATCACTCGTATGATATGGTTGTCAAATCCCTTCCAAAAAGCGTTCGGGAATCTTTGGCCGAATGAGGAGAACGTATACCACTTTCTCTACACCTCATTCATCATGTTATTGACATTTAAGAGGTAGGTGAAAAGGCTAATGGTCTGCTTCTCTAACAGAATGAATATCCTATGAAAATGAAGACATATTTGAAGTCCATTTGGTTCCATTACCTTGGAAATAAACAAGATCGAACGGCCTTGTTTAATGTGGCTTCCCTTGTTATCAATGCGGTAACAGGGATAGGCAAGTTAATCCTGGGCATATATCTGCTTTCGGGATGGTTCATTACAAATGCAGTATATTATCTGATTCTGTGTGTGGCAAAAGGCCAAGTGCTCCATAAATATACAGTTACCAAGAGGATGGACTCTCCCGAAGAAAGATATAGATTGGAGCTTACGGTATATAAGCGCGGAGGTCTGTTCCTGTGTTTACTAGGCGTGTCCTATTCGATGGTCTGCCTGCGAATGTATCTAATCGACGATGCCTTCATATATGAGGGTAACATCGTGTATATCGTATCTACAGTTGCTTTTACCAAGCTGGTTTTTGCCGTGTATGGTACCTGGGCGAACCGTCATCTCCATAACCCGATCATATCTACATTGAAAATGATTAACTTCACCGATGCGATGGTATCCATCGTGGTGACCCAAGCGACGTTACTTACCATGCAAGGCTCACCTCTTGCATTAAAAACCAGTAGCTTGTTTGGCATGGGGTGCAGCGTTTTATTTTGTTTGATGGGGGTCTGGATGATGTTCCACAAAAAAAAGGAAACAAGCACGGACCCAAACCAATCTCCTGGCACTGAATGTTAACGTTGAAGCATTAAGAGCAGGGGAAGGTAATTTTGGTTGACGTTTCAGCATGTTGATCAATACATATCAAATGAATTGCACATGACGGAATAGACAAGTGTCATCTATACTTAAAGTGACAACGGAAGAAGGCGTATTGGCAATCCACTAAAGGAGTGATATCTATGGATCAACAACAACAATTGGCAATGGTACAACGTATGCGTCAAAATGTCGTCGGTACAGGTGCAGCTCTTCAACCCAGTTCCACGTATGCGGTCACAGTAAAAGAAGTCATGATTCCTACAACTAAAGGGGATACACGTGTACTTGTGTATACACCGGATAGGGAGCATTCCGCGCCTCTGCCGGTCTTCTTTAATATGCATGGGGGTGGTTTCATCTTGGGACAAGCAGAGATGGATGATCCATGGTGTCGCTTGATTGCTGATCGATCTGATTGTGTGGTCGTTAATATCGATTACAGTCTTGCACCAGAGCACAAGTTCCCAACGGCGGTTCATGAATGTTACGACGTTGTACAGTGGGTCCAGGCCAACCCGCAATCCTTCTCGGTTAACCCGTCTCTATTCGCTATTGGGGGACATAGCGCTGGTGGTAATCTTGCTGCAGCAGTGTGTTTACTGAATCAGCAACGAGGTAGCGAGCTGCCAATTGTTCTACAAATTATGGATTATGCCGTATTGGATGTGGCTACAGATCCGGCCGAGAAACCGAGTTTTGCAGAAGCCATTCCAGCCGATATCGCCAGAACGTTCAATGCTATGTACCTTGAAACATCAGAAGAGGCGCAAGACCCGTTGGCTTCACCTGTGCTTGCAACATCAGTAGAGGGACTTCCAGAAGCATTGATCATTACCGCGGAGAAAGATTCACTGGCCCAAGAAGCAAGAACATATGCAGCAAGGCTGGAAGCAAGCGGTGTGAAGGTGACACTTAAGGAGTATAAGGGAGCCGCTCATGGATTTACGCATTTTGGCGATCTCCAGATGGCTGAGGATGCCTGGTACCTGGTGAGTGACAAGATCAGAGAAGCATTTTCCAAATAAACAGAACAAATAAACAGAATCAGAATGACGCTTAGAAGGAATATAGTTAACTTGGAGTCGCCTAATGGCGGCTTTTTTCGTTCATTGGTGTGATTGCTTCAATGGCTTGGCGAAACCAAGCTTCTGAGCTTGCGGATGTGTTAATAAACTAGATTAGGAGCCTTATTGAGATTATAACGATATCGTTAAGGGTAAGAGTTGTTAAATTAGAGGAAATAATGACCAATACCAGGAGGTTTATTATGAACCAATATAACAGTCCATCCGATATCGCGATTCTTGGCATGGGAACGGCTCTACCTGCTCACCCCGTAGCACAGTCAGATATTGCAGAACTAATCGCTTCTTCTCTTCAGGATCGGCCAGATTTGGCCCGTTTTGCCAGACGAATATTCAAGTCCTGTGGTGTTGAAACACGATATACCGTGGAACCGAGCTATCTGGGTTCACTCGAAGAATGCCGTTATCTGCCCTCTGGTGAGCGATCAGACATCCCGACAACCGAAGAACGAATGAATACATACAAGCGAGAGGCGCTTCCGCTCGGGGTTGAGGCTGCAGAGAAAGCCCTGGAGGATTCAGGCGTATCTCCAAAGAGCATCACACATATCATCACGGTCAGCTGCACAGGTCAATATCTGCCGGGTCTTGATGTTATGCTCATCCGTCATTTGGGTTTGTCTGCCCGAGTTAATCGACTGCCGCTAATCTTTCAGGGTTGTGCCGCAGGGCTGAAAGCCGTTCAGATGGCACGAGATGTGGTGCAGGGAGCTCCCGGATCACAGGTCCTTGTGGTCTGTGTAGAGTTGTGCACCATTCATTTTCAGCCCGTACAAGATCGGGAAGCGCTGTTTGCAGCTTCATTCTTCGGAGACGCTGCTTCTTCTTGTGTAGTGGGCACACCAGAATCTCAGCACAAGAATGTTTTGAGTCTGGGAACGGGTTATTCTGTGCTTCTTCCGGATTCGACTGAAGATATGACCTGGGAGGTGGGGAATCTGGGGTATGACCTGTATCTATCCCCTCGTATTCCGAAGCTGTTAGGTGTTCATCTGGAAGAGGAACTGCGTCTCTTATTGCAAAGTGAACAGCTTCCTGAACTATGGGCCATTCATCCGGGAGGACGCGGGATTGTGGACTCTGTGCAGAATGTAATGAAGTTGCGAGACGAGCAAACGAAGTATAGCAGGGATGTCCTCAGAACGTATGGTAACTTATCTTCCAATACCATTCTGTTTGTACTGAACGCGATGCGTGAGGACATGAAGGCACAGGGTCAATCCTCCACAGATGGTGTAGCCATGGCATTTGGACCGGGACTCACCGCAGAGTTGATGAAATTCACTTATGTCCCCTCATTATCTTCAGTGATGGAGGAGCACGATCATGTCCTTTTTTAGAACATTGTCCATTCGAGCCAAGGAAGATGAACTGATGGATGACTTCTCTCTGGGAGGGGAGGAGCTGCGTGAAGCGCTTAGACATCTGAGACGTCTTAACAAAATATTTGCAGCACCTGGCCCAACTCTGGCTGGTGTAGAGAAGTTGTGGAACTCAGTCGGTAAGCCGAATAAGCTGACCTTGCTGGATGTGGGGGCAGGTTCAGGAGATGTGAACCAGAAACTACTGCAATGGGCAGATCGTCAGGGTGTTCAGCTGGAAATTACGTTGGTTGATCTGACGGAAGAAGCGTGTGATGAAGCGAGACAACTATTCCGTGACGAATCCCGAGTCCGGGTACAACGTGCCGATCTTACACAACTGCCGGATGCTTCAGCAGATATTGTGACAGGTTCCCAGTTTGTACATCATTTTGACGGAGATCAGCTGGTCGATATGGTTTCTCATATGCTAAGAGCATCCAGATACGGTGTCGTTATTAATGATATTCACCGCCACCCCGTATCCTATAAGGCGGTCTGGATTACTACACGGATGATCTCGCGCAATCGTTATATTCGTCATGATGGGCCTCTTTCCGTAGCCAAAGGTTTTACAGGGAGGGATTGGAAGGAACTTAAACAACGTCTCAATCATGATACGATGACCTATGAATGGAAGCCCTTATTCCGTTATTCTGTTGTAATTCCCACGAAAGGCAGGTGATCTTACGTGTCGAAATCGATAGATGTGATTGTCATCGGAGCCGGAATTGCCGGCAGTACATGTGCAATGCAACTGGCAGGGAAAGGACATCGGACCCTTCTGCTGGATCGCCAGGAGTTCCCGCGGCACAAAACCTGCGGTGAGTTCATGTCACCCGAAACCAAGGAGATGTTAGAAGTTCTGGACATTCACCTACTGGACCAGTCGAAGAAACCTAGCACGATGGATCATGCCAAAATCGTTATGCCACAAGGCGGAGTGATCGAAGCACCGCTGCCGGGATTCGCATATGGCATAAGTCGATATGAGCTGGACCAGATTTTGCATCAGAAGGCTCTGGAGGCCGGAGCCCAGATTGTGACCAAAGCGACCTTAACGAGCATCGAGCAGCTTGAGGATGCCAGTTATGAGGTTCAGGTGAAACAGGGAGATGAGCGGATCAGCTACAGAGCCAAAGCCGTTATCGGGGCACATGGGACCAAAAAGCCGCGCGGGATGGCTTCCGCACCTGATCTGCGGGACCAAACCGTATACGTTGGCGTTAAGTCCCACTTCAGCGGGATAGAGATTCCCGCACGGGTAGAGTTATATTTTTGCGAGGGTGGTTACGTGGGCATTTCTCCGATTGAGGATGGTATTGTGAATGTCGCCGCATTGTTGACACTGGATACCGTCCAGGGAAGTGGCAAGTCTGTAAACGATATTTTACAGGCGGCATCCCTGACAAACGTGAGCTTGGCAGCCCGTTTAGCCGAGGGAAAACCTGTAGATGGAACGCAAGTGTCGATTGCGCCCTTGCATCTGTCCAACGTTCCTGAGCCGTGGTCCCAATATCCGCATATTGGGGATGCCATGCTGATGATACCACCCTTATGTGGAGACGGAATGTCCATTGCTCTTCGCTCCTCACTCCTGTGTGCAAGGTGGACTGACAAGTACCTGCAAGGTGACATTGAACATGCCGATTGGCAGAGTAATTACACGCTGGAAGCAAGCCGGGAATTCACTCAATTGCTCAGACGCGCAAGAAGAATTCAAAAGCTGGCTTTTGCCAAAACCAATAAATTCTATCCTGGTCTGGCTCGGATGATCCCCGGTCTAGCCGCTTATGTTGTGAAGGCCACACGGCTATCCGAGATGAACGCAGCGCGCTAACAGGCTGAATGTTTGCTCAATACTTATGCGAAAGAGGTTGCTGACGGCGGCCTCTTTTTTGGCGTACAAGCATTAATTTTGTGGAGACAGTTTGGAAATTCGGGAAATGCTCGTATAATAGAATCTAATGTAATGATAGAGAGTTAATTCAGATGAAATGTCGGGAGGCACTATTTAAGATGAACTATTCATTTTCCAATCGTATCGCAGCACTGCAACCATCCATTATTCGTGAGATTCTGAAGGCTTCTTCGGGGCAAAATGTGATTCCATTCTCCGCGGGAAATCCTGCTCCGGAAACCTTTCCTATTGAGGCGATTCGCACATTCACTCAATCCATTCTGGAGCATGACCCCGTCACAGCTCTGCAATATGGGATTACGGAAGGATATGTTCCCCTCAGGGAAGCATTGACTCAACATTTGAAGACAGGTTTTGATACAGGTAAACCATCCGATCAATTGTTCATTGTATCTGGAGCGCAGCAGGGGATTGAACTGGCCTGTAAAGTATTCTGTAATGAAGGGGACACGATCATCTGTGAGAGCCCGAGCTTTATTGGTTCCCTGAACTCCTTCCGGGCATCTGGTGCAAAGCTTGCAGGTGTTCCGATGGAGATGGACGGTATGGATATCGAGAAGCTGGAACAGGCGCTGCAAACGGAGCCTAATGTGAAAATGATCTACGTGATCCCAAGTTTCCAGAATCCTACCGGTGTAACAACGAGTCTTGCAAAACGTAAGGCCATATACGAGCTGGCTAAGAAGTATGGCGTTATGATTTTGGAAGATAACCCGTACGGAGAACTTCGATTCAATGGAGACGATGTGCCAACCATCAAGTCTATGGATGATGAGGGTCTGGTCATCTATGTTGGATCATTCTCCAAAATTTTGTCGGCAGGACTGCGCGTTGGTTTTGTACAAGCGCCCCATGAAGTCGTGGAGAAGATGGTTGTTGCCAAACAGGGAGAAGACGTACATACGGCCATGCTTCCACAGATTCTGGCATATAAGTTCATGACAGAGTATGATTACGCGGGGCACATTAACAGCATTCGTGAGGTCTATCGGAGAAAAGCAACATTGATGATGGACAAGCTGCAAGAGCATATGGGTGAGTCCATTACCTATACCCAACCGGATGGTGGACTGTTCCTCTGGTGTGATCTGCCAGCACATGTGCCAATGCTTGATTATGCCAAGACAGCGGCAGCACAAGGGGTTGCGGTTGTACCGGGAAATGCATTCCTGGTGAACGAGCAAGACCCTTGTAATGCCATCAGACTTAATTTCTCAACCCCTTCAGACGAACAGATTGTCAAGGGTGTAGAGATTTTGGGGCAGGTATTGAAAGGATATAACGCTTAAAAATGCTTCAATGTGATATATCTACGAAAAGCCGCCAATTGGCGGCTTTTTTGAGCTTTTTCTCAGCCTTAATTATCGATTAAAGCACTTAATTCTGCCTGAAATACCTTTTGATTCTTCTGATTGAAAGTACTCAGCAGCACGGTAACAATCCCATTTCCTTTTCGTCTGGGAGTCAGCCCAATGACTTCTGCAATGACATGAAGTTCATCATCCGGAAAGACCGGTTTCAGGAATTGAATGTTATTCATTCCAGTGCCCGCCACGACATGCTCTCCATAGACCCCAACCTCAATCCATAATTTAAAGGAGATATTCATCGTTTGCATGCCAGAAGCAATTAAACTGCCGAATCGGCCTTGTTTGGCCTTTTCCTCATCCAAATGCATGTACTGTGGATCATAGATTGTGGCAAACTCAATAATATCACTCTTGGATAATGCCAAAGATGTGGTTTCGTAACGCTGACCTATTACATATTCATTAAATCTCATGAAGGCACCTCGGTTTCTTTAATATGTTTTATCGTAGTTGATGTTTTGCTAAGAGACATGACTGGACTGACGTGTTAAAATGCTAGTGAACTATCCCGTGTGTATTGCTGTGTTACTGCCATAATGAACTAAACAGATGAAACTGTTTTTGAGGAGTATATATGATGACAACGATTAAAGATGTAGCCAAGATGGCTGGTGTAGCCAGTTCGACCGTATCTTGCGTACTCAACGATAAAGGGAATGTAAGTGAGCCGACAAGACTTCGAGTGCTTGAGGCAGCGAGTCAACTCAATTATGTTAGGCATGGTCCTGCATCGGAATTAAAACGAAATAGTACACAAACCATTGGTATTATTGTCCATGACATGTCCAGCCCGTATTTCTCGGATTTGGTGAACGGAATAGAAACCGTCGTTATGAGTCATGGATACGATATGATCGTATGTAGTTCGTTGGGTGGAGAGAAGTCGACAGCCCATCGTTACATTCGTGAACGAAGAATTGACGGAGCTATTGTTATTGCTCAGAATATTCAAGATCAGTTGCTGATTGAAGCATCTGAAGCAGGGTTTCCGATTGTTGTCATGGATCGGGATCTGGATGCTCAACATATTGTAAAGGTTTTGATGAGTGATACGCAAGGTGGTTACTTGGCTACCCGTTATCTGATCGATAAAGGGCATCGGACTATAGCTTATATTAGTGGCCCATCACAATCGGAATGTAATCTCCATCGTTATCAAGGTTATTTGAAAGCCTTGAAGGAGGCAGGCATTGAAGAGAACCCCGAATGGAAAATTGGCGGACAATACATGAAGCAAGATGGGTACGATGCAGCCAAGAAACTGCTTGAAGGAGAGTTGCCATCCGCTGTATTTTTTGCAAATGATGAGATGGCGATCGGCGGCTTGGAAGCCTTCAGGGAGCATGATATCTCAATACCTGAGCAGTTATCCGTAATTGGCTTTGACAATATACCTGCATCTCAGTACATGAATCCACCTCTAACCACATTTCGTCAGCCGAAGAGGGATGCAGGCCAGCTTGCAGGTCATGTTCTCTTCCAACTGCTGAATGGAGAGAGCGTAGAGACGTTATATACACTGGACATCCAATGCGTGGAACGTGATTCTGTTCGGCTCCTCAACCTGAGTTGAGGAGTTTTTTTGCATTCTATAGAATTTTAAATTCTTAAAAAGAAAGGAGAGTAGCCATTAATGCATAATATAAAGATGAGGAGTATTTTGCATTGGAAATAAATGGAGGTTGATACGATGGGCGTACCCACTTTTTTGGAGACAGGCCATATGCAAGAAGGTTTTCCCATTCGGGTAATTCATACAGGAAATCAGTTCAATTATGCTGCACACTGGCATGATGAGGTTGAACTGGTTCTCGTCAATGGTAAGAGCGCCAGAATTGGCGTGAACGACCACGTGTGTGAGTTAGAAAAGGGGGATGTGTTACTGATCAAACCAGGGGATGTGCACTGCTTTTTGCCGGGGACCGAACATTTGACCATTATTTTGTTCCGACTCGAATTATTAACCGGGAGTTTCACGACCGAAGCCGAAATTCAGGATCTCGGACAACTTTTCAACAAAACAACAGTTATTCCCTCGAATACGGGAAGTCAGAGCAATCTGACTCTATATATAGATGACATCATTACCGAGAAGAAAAATCAGAAGCCGGGATACCGATGGTTAATGGTATCTAGGTTGTATGATCTCATCATACTTTTATTACGTACCAAAGTACCGGTTACCACCGATGAATCTTCATCTTCAGGATGGGCATGTACTTCTTCCAAAAAATTTGAATTCCTTGAATCGGTCTGTGAATACCTGGAGGAGCACTATGCTGAGCCCATTAAGCTGGAACAGGTGGCAGAACATATTAAATTCAGCAAGTTCCATGTCTGCAAGCTGTTTAAAGAGATCAAGGGAGTAACACTGATGGAATACTTGAATCATTTTCGAATTATCAAGTCCGAGTGGGCTTTATTGTTCCGTCAGGATACGATTCTGGAGATTGCGATCGGACATGGATTTAACAATGTTAACTCCTATAATCGTCTTTTTAAAAAATATAATGACTGTACACCCTCCGAATTTCGTAAGAAACATCGTACGAATATCACAAAATATGGAGGGTAATGCACAATATTTGTGGAGAAAGCCCTCTCCAAAATCAATATACTCTAATAAATTGTAAGCGTTTCCTTTTTGAAGGAGGGGGCCTATGAAGAAGTGGTTTAAGCCAACTATTGTATTTGTATGTGCAGCGATGTTGTTAGCTGGTTGTCAGTTCAGTCCATCGAGTCAAACCAAGCAACAGGAGATTACTGTGTGGAGTTTTACGGATGAAGCAGGGTACGCTATCGAGAAATTCGAACAGAAATATCCTGACATCAAAGTGAACTTTGTCAACATCCCTGGTAATTTCTATATCACCAAGCTGAAATCTGCGCTACAGACAACCTCGAAGGCTCCAGATGTATTTATGATTGAAAATGCGAATATTCGAGAGCTGATTGACGTTCCATATCTGGAGAATTTATCAGCTTCGCCGTATAACGCCAATGAACTTATCCAGGAACAATATGCTTTTGTTCAGGCCAATGAACAGGACAGTGAGGGAAATGTCAGAGCGATAGGTTATCAGGGAACACCAGGGGGCATCTACTATCGTCGGGATCTGGCGAAGAAATATCTGGGCACCGATGATCCTGAGAAGGTGGGTTCACAGATCGATACATGGGAGAAGATCTTCGAGATTGGAGAGAAGGTACAGCAACTTAGCGGGAATAAAGTACATGCATTGGCGAATTGGAATGCTATATCGAATTCATATGATGGTATACCTTGGGTGAAGGACGGCAAACTTGTCATCGATCCAACGTACTTGGAAGTGCTTGATCTTGTACGTGAAGCACGTGAGCGGAATGTACTTGCCGAGTATGAAGATGGAAGTGCCGGTTACGCTGCATCCATGCAAAAAGGAGAGGTCATGTTTTATCCCGGGGCAACCTGGGGTTTGCAATATACGTTCAAGGCAAACGCTCCGGATACCGAAGGCATGTGGGGCTTAGCCCAGGGACCGTCAGCCTTTAGTTCAGGTGGAACCTACATCGCGATGTACAGTAAAAGTGAGAAAAAGGATTTGGCCTGGAAGTTTATTGAGTTCTATAATTTTGACCACGATTTTCTATCCGAGTTAGCGAAAGAACAGGATTATTTCACCAGCAACATGGTTGTGAATGATGAACTTGCCCCGTCTCTCTCATCATCTTATTTGGGAGGACAAAAGCATTTCGAGTTTTTCTCGGAGGCTGCAAAACGGGTACCTGTATACGAACGCACCAAATATGATGCCACGATTAACAATGATATCTACAAGATTGTACTCCAGTTATATCTCAACAAGGACATTCAGACCAAGGAAGAAGTCGTAAAGCGAATCAAACGTGATGTCACCTTGAGATTTCCGGAGCTGGAAGTGGATTAGTAAGCGAATGAATATACACATCCGATGATAACTGGGGGGATAGAACATGTTTGCCAAAACGATTCGCAAGGACCATTACGGCTACTATTTCATTGCTCCGTTTTTTATTATTTTCACCACTTTTGGGCTGTATCCCATTTTATATTCCCTCTACATCAGTTTCACCAACTTTGATGGGATCACGACACCTGACTTTGTAGGGATCGGTAACTACGTTGCCGTATTACAAGATCCGTTGTTCTACAAAACCTTGTTTAATACGTTATTCATCTGGGGCGTATCTGTAGTTCCACAGCTCACAATCTCACTTGTGTTGGCTTTTATCTTGAATGATAAGCTGCTCAAAGGACGGGACTTTTTCAGAGCCGTATACTTTTTTCCCAACATCGTTACGGCGGCATCACTTGGATTGCTTGTGAGCTTGATTTTTGACTGGCAGTCTGGCGGACTGAATCATTTTTTGGTGCAGACCGGTATAATACAAGATCCAATTAACTGGAAAAATGATCCCTGGTTTATGCGTCTGATTGTATCATCCATTTTGTTTTTTCAATACTTCGGCTATTCCATGGTCATCTACCTTGCAGGTCTTCAGGGCATTGATCCTTCATTGCTGGAAGCTGCACAGATGGATGGCGCGAAAAAGAAACATATTTTCATTCATATTATCGTGCCGATGCTCCGTCCAATTATTCTGTTTCAGATGATTACATCTATTATTGGGGGCATCCAGATTTTCGATCAGCCATTTACACTAACCAACGGCAATGGCGGTCCTGACCGAGCAGCCATGACGAGCATTATGTATCTCTATAATGTAGCATTTCAGAGCACACGATTTGGTTACGGCGCTGCCATCGCATTTTGCCTGTTTATTATCATCATATTGTTGTCCGTTGCATCCTTCATCATGACCAAGCGGAAGAGCCGTTCATAGGGAGGGGAGTTCTTATGCAAACTGCAAAATCAGTTGAACAACCAAATGCGGCGATTCAGCAATATGCCAATACAAGGGGCCTGACGGCAGGTAAAATCATCATCTATCTGTTGCTGACAGGTCTTGCCGTGCTCTGCATTATTCCATTTTATCTGATGCTTATCTATTCCACACATAACAATGCAACGATTGCTTCAACGTTCACATTTCTTCCCGGATCATTCTTGATTGATAACTATCTGAACATGGTATCCAAAATCAACATATGGCGTGGGTTTGCCAACAGCATATTTATTGCCGGAACATCGACCGTATTATCTCTGTATATTGGGGCCTTAACTGCGTATGGATTTGCCAAATTTAAATTCAAAGGACGAAACGGATTGTTCCTGTTTTTGTTAGCAACCATGATGGTACCGGGTCAACTGGCTTTGATTGGCGTATATCGACTATTCAGCATGATGGGACTTCTGGATAGTTATGCCGCAATTATTTTGCCTGCTGCAGCTAACGCGTTTAATGTATTTTTTATCAAACAGTTCATGGAGAGCAGTATCCCGGATGAAATTATTGAATCTGCGCGGGTGGACAGTGCCGGTGAGTTCCGGACGTTCAATCAGATTGTACTGCCTATTCTGGGGCCGGCAATCGCCGCCCTTGGCATATTCACGTTTATCGGATCATGGAATAATTTCCTAACACCGCTGGTGCTATTTTTCTCCCTGGATAAATATCCACTTCCGGTATTGGTTGCGCTAGTGCAGGGGTACTATGGGATGGATTATGGACTCTTGTATTTGGGTGTAGCGATCTCAATCCTGCCTATTATCATTGTATTCTCTATATTTTCCAAACAGATTATTGGGAGTGTTGCTTTGGGTGCTGTGAAAGGATAGCGATCAATAGAAAATAGGGAATTTCAAAGAGCAAGATCAACGAATTCATAGGAATGCAATAGCGTTCTATATCATCAGAGTCGCTCATGAGGGCGGCTTTTTTGGCATTCTATATTTTGCGTATATATCCTATCTGATATGTAAAGGATACCTTTAACTGAGAATATCTGGACGGAGCGTTTACGGAAAGGGGAGGCGTCATGGACACATCAGCAATAACACAACAGGACCTGCCATTAACCGGACAACTTGTTATTGATCAAGAAATGTTACGCTCCGTTTTTGCGGGTTGCTCGGACGTTGTATTTCATACATTCCAAACGGCGTGTCTTACTTCAGCGTTATGCGTATATTGTGTTGGTGTATGCGATACGGAGCGGCTGGAGAGACAGGTACTAACGCCCCTTCAGGAAATGGGGATCAAAGCTGCGCATGTTCCGCTAGCTTCTGTTAAGCAAGTTGAAACGACTACTCAGGCAGTACAGGCCATATTTGAAGGAGAAGCTCTGTTACTACTGGATGGTTCAATAGGCGGAACAACATACCCACTATACCAAGCTGCAAATCGTTCAACGGAGGAACCGTTAGCTGAATCGACCGTGCGTGGTGCAAGGGATGGGTTCACAGAGTCGTTGACCATGAATATGTCTTTACTGCGCAAACGTCTCAAGACACCTGCATTGAAGATTCATACACGTAACATGGGAGAACGTACAAACACCAGTATTTCACTTGTATACATGGAGGGGATTATTGACCCCAAACTTGTTAAGGAAGTGCAGACACGACTTGCCGATTTAAAGCTCCAAGACGTACTGGAGAGTCAATACATTGAAGAAGGGATTATCGATGAGCGATATTCACCATTTCCACAGATGATTGCGACGGAGCGCCCGGATGTCGTTGTTTCCAACTTGCTGGAAGGTCGGTTTGCTATTCTCGTTGACGGAACGCCGTTTACCCTTATCGCGCCAGTAACCATTTTTTCCATGTTACAATCCCCTGAAGATTATTATCAAAATGTGTTCATGAGTGTTTTTGTACGCTGGCTGCGATACATTTTTTTTGTTTTATCCATGCTGCTTCCATCGGCTTATGTAGCGATTACGACGTTTCATCAGGAGATGATTCCTACCGTATTACTTCTCAGTATTGCTCGGGCGAGAGAAGAGATCCCTTTTCCTGCCCTGGTGGAAGCACTTATTATGGAAATTGCCTTTGAAGCATTGCGTGAGGCTGGCGTCCGATTGCCCAAGCAGGTCGGATCAGCGGTCAGTATTGTGGGGGCCTTAATTATTGGGCAAGCGGCGACGAGTGCCGGAATTGTCTCAGCCCCCATGATTATCATTGTAGCGATTACCGGTATCGCTTCTTTCATGATCCCTCGCTATGCTGCCAGCATCGCGACTCGTCTACTACGGTTTCCCATGATGTTTCTGGCGGGAACGCTGGGACTCACGGGTGTCATGTTAGGAGTCATCTTGGTTGTCATTCATCTAAGCAGTCTTCGTTCATTTGGAACACCTTATCTCTCACCGGTAGCACCTACGATGGCTAAGGAACTTAAGGATGTATGGTGGCGTCCATCCCCAAGGAACAAACCACACTAGAACAATCTACATTCGAGCAAACAAGGGAGCGGGATTACATATGTTGACTGACAAAGGGAAAATATCGGTGACTCAATTGGCATTTATGGTCTTTCCCGCCATTCTCGCGACGGCTATCTTATCTGTGCCTGGAATTACAATGCACTATGCAGGACATGACATGTGGATGACCCCGATTATAGGTTCTATCGTTGGACTGGCTGCTATTGGTATTTCCGTTGGACTTGATCGTCTGTACCCTGGAAAAACACTCATTCAATCCAGCGTATTGATTATTGGTCGGATTCCAGGCAAGTTATTCGGTCTGATATATATCGCTTTTTTGCCCCACCTGACGGGCTTGATTATTCGGGAATACGGTGAATTCATTGTCAATAATGCACTTCCGCGTACACCTTTGTTTGTTGTGATGGGGACGATGGTTGTTGTATGTGCGATTAATGTCAGACTTGGGATTGAAGTTGTCGGACGAACCGCTCAGGTGTTTGTTACCCTGCTGATCGTTCTGCTGGCTTTGATCTTTATATTGTTGATTGGTGAACTGAATCCTGCCGAGCTGTTTCCTTTTATGGAGAAGGGTCCAATTCCCATTATTACGGGGGCTGCTGCACCTGCTGCATGGTTTAGTGAATATATCGTGTTGGCTTTTCTGCTACCTTATGTGAATGAAAAAAAAAGAATAACCCGGGTCATGCTGGGTTCCCTTGTATTTACAACAACTGCGATGACAGTTACCAATCTGTTTTGCCTGTTTTTAATTGGTGATTTGACGGATACATTTGTATTTCCGGTCATGATCGCAGCAAGATACATAACCATTGCGGACTTTCTGCAACATATCGAATCCCTTATTATTGCCATCTGGATTTTCGGTATTTTCGTTAAAATTTCCGTTTTTTTATATATCTTTGCTACATCAACCGCGGAATGGTTTGGTTTGCGGGACTACAAACCTGTGGTTGCGCCACTTTCGTTCCTGTGCATGGTATTTGCTTACTGGGTTGTGTCCGGTGGATCCGGTATTTCCAGTTTGGTTAGCGCTTCAGCCAACTTGTATACGATCAGCATTTTATTAATCCTTCCGGCTATGATCTACGGTGTCGCATGGCTGAAGAAAGGGTGGGCACATTTTCGGAAGAATCGAGCGAACACCTGATTGATGGGGGAGGAGCACTTGCGAATATATAGAGTACTACTAATGCCAATATTGTGTTGTGTGCTTTTAAGTGGATGCTGGGATCGTATCGAGATAAACGATTTGGCTATCGTGCTGGCTACAGGGATAGATTATGAAGATGGCAAAGTACAATTGACTTCACAGATTTTCATTCCGCGGAAGGCGAGTGCAGGAGATAGCAGTGGGAGTGGAGGCAGTCCAAGCGGGGTAACAATGATTCGAACAGCGGAAGGACGTACAATTGCCGAGGCATTGAATCGGTTACAACGTAAAGTTCCCCGGAATATGTTCTGGGGCCACTGCGAAGTCATAATCATCAGTGAGCAAGCCGGCAAACGCGGTATCCGCGAGTATATCGATTTTTTCCTGCGTTACCCTCAGTTCAGGGAGCATGCATATGTCTTTTCCAGCGAAAAGGCTGCGAAAGATATCCTTGCGTTACTTGATCCACTGGAGCGAAGTTCTGCTGAATCGCTACGTGAGATGGCCAATCTGAAGTTAGGTACACGTGTTACTGCGCTTGAACTGGCTAAATCTATTGAAGGTCCGAGCAGTTCAGCCATTTTGTCTCGCATGTTAATCTTACCCCCGGAGCCCGATCAGGATAAACTGACGACTACGCCATATGTGAAAGGTCTGAGTATGTATAAGAAGGATCGTTATGTCAAGACGGTCAAAGAACCACTAAGCGTAGGTGTATTACTACTTGCAAAAGAACTGAACAGCATTATCATGCCCGTTGAGTTTGAGCCGTTAAAGGGTTCTTTTTCGATAAGACTCATTGAAAATAAAACCTCCTTGAAGCCGCGAATTGTAAACAAACAGTGGAGTATGAAGGTCGACATCCAAACCAGGGGAGAAGTGGTGTTAAATACGACGGATGCAAATCTGACGGATCCCGCTGTATTAACTAAACTGGAAAAGGAATGGTCGGCTAAACTCACATCTTTGGCTCATGATGCTTTAGACATGTCCCAGAAAGAGCTGCGCTCCGATTTCTTCAAATTCGCAGTTGAATTCCGCAGATATTACCCGCATCAATGGAAAGCGCAGGAGAAGAACTGGGAAACCATCTATCCTGATATGGACGTGGAAGTCAACGTAGATGCACATGTAGTACGTACCGGAAAATCAACAGGACCACAGGGGATACCTAATGAGGACGAAAGTTGAACAGAATCGGCTCCTGTACAAGCCTGGAAGAGAGGTGATTGCATGAAACTAGGCTCAATCCTTGGAATATTGATGCTGGCGACTGCGATAGTGTATGGAGAGTGGAAGAGCAGCAAAGAGAAGCGAGCCAGAATAGTGAGCGCGGGAATTACCGCTGTGGCGGCAGTGCTTGGGATCATTCTTCTCTTTCAGCCCCGTTTGCCTGGTCCTACCCAGTTTGTGAAGCTTATATTTGGAAGTGTGGATAAATTTATAAAGTAAGATGATGGGAAAAAGAAGGACCAAGTCTCTGCGTACCAGAGGCGAGGTCCTTCTTTTAGTTAAGTGAGTAGTGAGTTGCATCCAGTCAGAATGTTTACTCTTTAATCACAGAAGCATTCACTGCATCTTCCATTTTCGTATTGTAGGAACGGAACAGACCCAGACGCCAGAACGCGGCTCCTTTGAGGTCATAACGTTTGGCGAGACCCAGCTTATCATCAACAGAGGACGGCGTTTCACTGCTTAGACTGATACCGAGCAGAAGTTTACTCTTTGGGACACCGGCCTGTATGGCTAATTGAATTGCCTGATCTACAAGACTATTTGGCTCAGGTACCTGAGATTTGGTGCCAACCGGATTATACTGATAGGCCATAATGATAAGATCATCTGCAATAGAGGCAAGTGTCTTGTAATCATAACCTTTATAAGCACTATTTAGCGGTGGTACCGCCAGAGATAAGGCTGTCTCCTGGGGCAAGGAACTTTTTAATTGTTTCACGTAAGCATTGAGCAGCTTCTGTTGTTCTACTACATCCAGTTTAAAGCCCAGTCCTTCAAAATCCAGAACAACTCCGTCAAAACCATGCTCTGTGACAGTAGCAGTTATACCTTCAATCGATTTCTGCCGCAGGCTCTTGTCGCTCAGAACTTTGGTCAGTTCTCCGTTTCCATCCAAGGCATACACCATGAGCTGTGGTTGGATCTGTTGATCTGCTGCATCAGCAACGATGGACTGCGGTGTAATATCACCCGCAGCAGCAGGGAGGCGGTACTCTTCTCCTTGGAGCGTAAACTGACCTTCACGATCAATGCGGCTCCAGCCAAAGGCTACGGAATTCATGGAAGAAATAAGGTCCTTTTCTTGAAAGGATTGCAATGCATAGAAGGCTCTCAGGTGCATCTCGCGTTGTGGGGAGACAAGGGAGACCGTCTTGGTTGCTTGATTCCAGCTTACTTGTGCACCGAATTGGTTACTGAACGAACTTAGTGGAATAAGTACGCGGCCCTCCCGCTGAACGGGTGCTGCTGCGAGTGTAACTTTTTTTCCATTTACGGTCGCTGTGGTGCTGCCAACTTGTAATAGTACCTCGGTAGTTTGTCCTTTCACAGTGTTCGTCGCTTTTACAGTCTGTGATTTGCTGTTCCAGGTAATATCAATACCTAGGGCTTCACCGACTGTCCGAAACGGAACGTAAGTGACACCTCTATCAATACGTGGAGCTGCATCAAATGTCAGGGGAACATCATCCAATTGAACTGAGATGGCCGGGGCAACATAGGCTCCACCGATATTGGGGGTACTTCCAAGGATAGAGAGAGCAATTACAGTAACCGCGGCGATTTTTCCTACACGTTTAATAAGCATCGTATGTCTCCTCCAACTTTGTACATAATAGTAGATTCTTGCTTTAAAAGTAATCTAGTAATCTAGCATATGTAGCATAACAAAATTTTCATATCGTTCCAATATAAGAGTCGAAGTTTAGTCATATTGGCAGCAAGAATCGTAATATACTTTACTATACATCGCGGAAGGAGTGTGCTTTTTGCCAAACTCTACGGGTTTTATTTACAATCCAACTTCGGGTGAGACCCAATCCACTCAGCTCATAGTGACATGCATTAATGATTCCCTCAATGTACCTGTCAATATTGAGCTGGAAGTGTTCAGATGGGACACCACTCAAGCTGCGCGCATACCTATTGGTCATGATCTTTTTGAATTACTTCCCCAAGCGACGAGAAGCTTAATCTATCCACTAATCAATGCGGCGTTTTACGAGGTGCAAAGTGATTATTTCAGTGCTACAAGTACGGTCATTCATGTATACGGTGTTAACTCAACAGGTCAGATCATTCAGCGTGTGCTTCAATCGGAGATGACATTAATTGACCGTTTCACAAATATCCCTTAAACGAAAAGAGGTGAGCAGATGGTAGTTGTGAATATTACTGGAGCTTTGGCAGGCAGTCAATTTGAACCCTCAATTGCAGTTAATACGCTGAACCCGAGTATCATGTGTGTAGTTGCTGTGGATACCAGTACAGGACCAACATTGACTGGCTTCTATCGGTCCATTGATGGAGGCAGTACCTGGTCGACCACTGTACTTCCTCAACCAGCAGGATATTCAGGAGCGGAAGCACCAACAATTGACTATACGTTTCCCAATACCTTCATCGTTACCGTTCACTTGTTTAACGGGATCAATGATGGGACAATTGCAAGTTATACCTCATTTGATGATGGATTAACGTGGCAGCCACCAGTTATCGTACAGGCGGGTTTCGGAACCATTGTTCATAATGATGAGCCTTTCATTGCCGTAGACCGTTCTCCAGGTAGCCCATATCGAGGCAATGCATATGTCGGTTATACTCCGCTTGCTACAACTTCTTCCGCTATATTTACGCAAAGGTCGCTCTCGCAGGGGATCTCCTGGGAGCCGCCTGATCGACAGTCGAATCCCCGAGGAATACATGATCGGGCCGCGCTGGCTGTTGGATTCTCAGGTCAAGTCTATGCGGGATATATCATTACGGGTCCTGCTAGTCCCTCTGCACTATTGCGCATCTCATACGATGGGGGAATCACCTATCAGCCTCTTCTTGAGAGACAGGCGACGTTCATCTCATCCGTTGTGCCAGCTCCTTCGCCTTTACCTGTACCGAATTACGCTTTTAGGGTACAGACCAACCTAAGTCTGGGAGCAGATATTTCCGTTGGACCTAACAGTGGAACTGTGTATGCCGTTTGGAATGATGCACGTGCCGGATATACCGATGTTTTACTCTGCGAATCTCCGGATGGCCTTCTGTGGTCAGATCCCATCAGTATTACAGGCGCGCCCCCGGGTACGCAGAATTTTTTCCCGTCGATAAGCGTATCACCCTTTGCTGGGACGATCCGGGTTATTTATTACAGCAATCGGATTGACGGGTTCCTGCTAGACGTTTTTGTTGCAGAATCTTTTGATGGCGGTGCCAGTTTCACCGACCGACGTATCACAACTACATCCTTTAATCCAAATGGCAACTCTCCGATGCCCACAGTACTGATTGGAGACTATATTACTGCGGCTACAGTTAGTCCGGATAATCTGGCAGCGGTGTGGATGGCTACAACGCCACCTACGGGTAAGCTGGATGTTTATTTCGGAAATTAATTCAAATTAAATGGAACACCCCCATACCTTAATCGTTATGAACAAACAGATTAAGCGTATGGGGGTAGAGGTATTCATGCTAATCGGAAACGACAAATCCGTCGAAACTCTCGGGGCCAACCCGAACCGTTCCGAGCAGGTTAGTACTGATAAATGCGGAGTAGGTTAATTGTGGTACGATCGGAATGTTAAAGTCACTAGCAGAGAAGACAATCACTTCAGGGTTAAGCAGACCGTTCAGACCATACGTGTAGTTTCCGGAGTAAACGATCGGATCGGTTGCAACAGTGCCTCTTACAATAATAATTCTCACTTGAAATAGAGCAAGCGGTAATTGTACCGTTATAGTTCCTTTTAGGGAGACTCTCAGGTTGGTTCCCGCTCCAGCTGTTTGCAGACCAATCTGGGCAAATAACTGAGGTGTGTTAATCACTGGAATCGGTATGGAAATGGAATTAAACAACGCAGCATTTTGCGATGATCTTGCATCCAGAAATTGTGTCAACGTATATACCTCCTATCCGTTCAGATAGAATAATATATTCATCATTCAGATTTTCGCATGGACGGAGGGTGCAACGCTGGAAATATTAAAGACAAACCGACTGCCCATAGGACTGGACTCTTTAAGCCATACAATGCCACCCATTAATTCAGCGAGTTGTTTACAGATGGACAAGCCCAGCCCCGCTCCGCCATACTTTCCTGAATTACCATGAATCTGGGAATAGGATTTGAACAACAGATCCTGACGATCCTGCGGGATACCGATGCCCGTATCTCTTATCTCGTAGGATGCATGGAGAGTACCTTTTGTATCAGCAGATACCTCAGTAGAGATGCATACTTCCCCTTTTTCCGTAAATTTAAGTGCATTTCCAACGAGATTGATTAGAATCTGACGAACTTTGTGCTGATCGCCCATAAGTATCAGATGATCAGTAATATTATATTCTGCGTACAACCTAATTCCTTTTTTCTGTGCTTCAGAAGAGAATAATTGTAATACATGTTCAACTGTTTCAGTGACACTATAGGGCTTGATCTCCAGAGAGATCGCACCAGCTTCTGCTTTGGAGTAGTCCAGAATCTGATCCATCATCGACAGAAGGCTGGCGCCACTTGACTCAATGACATTAACATATAACGATTGATCCTCACTCAGCCTGGTAGATTGCAACAGATTGGCCATTGCAAGAACACCATTCATTGGCGTCCGGATTTCATGGCTGAGAACGGCCAGCAAATTTTTCTTTTCTTCAAGCACTTTTGCAGCGGTCTCTTCCGCCTGTTTTAATTGTTGCAGAGTTGTTTCCATCTCAAGAAGACTCGTGAAAAAGGAAGACAAGGAGAGAAGCAGATCCACGTCCTTTTGTTGATAGGAATAGAAATCCTGATCAAATGAGCAAAGGGAGCCGTAGATTTCTCCGTTCTCATTATGTATAGGCACACCAACAAATGAACACCCACCTACGAATTCGGTTGCGTCCATATGTCTGGTTAATGGATGTGTTAGATTATTATTGATTACTAACGGGCCTTGGGAATGTTCAGTCACAAGTGCACAGTATGACTCGGCGTTATCAACGACCAGCCCCTCACCCAGAATGAGTTTGTCACGATTATATACGTTCAGAACCTTGGTGGATAGATGATCCAACTGGGCAATACAAAACGTGTTTGCAGGAATTAACCTGCTTGCCGTGTCCATGACATTAGCAGCCGAATCATATAATTTATGTGAGACAAGGGATAGTACATCAATGAATTCTGTTTTTAACATATTGATTTGACTCCTCCTGATTGTAGAAATTCGTTGTGCACTGTATTCAGTATATATGAATTTGAAGAATCGATCATGTATGGTTTTGACAGTGGAAGACGGAAATGAGAAAATATAATGCTGTGCAACATGTATATATTAATAAAGTTTTGGAGGCAAATCAATGAATCAGCGTTTTCGAATTACCCGATCCATGCAAGATAGTAATGCCGAACAATCCATCTCGCTGGAAGAGTGCAAACTCTACTTCGAATCCCAACCCGATTTTACCTATTCACCGGTTCTTAACATTGTAGGAGCAGAGAGCACCATGACCATTGAGGGGGACTTTTTTATGTGGGACCTTGAGGGTGCACAGATTGCTTTTCGTTTGTACATGGGGGATCTGTATGTAGCTATTTCTAACGAAGCTATTGTACCCAAAATGATTGAGATTGCAACAGATCTACGTGCAGATATCGTTGAAGGGTAAGAAGTAGAGAACTAGAGTTTAATAAAATGTAATGATGTTATTTGTAGTATACTTTAGACATCCCTGTAAAAATGAGACTAAAGATTCATTTATATTCCATATGTTAGATTGTAATATATGGAATATAAAACATTTTACAGGAGGGTAATGAAGTGAAAAAGACCAAATTAATGCTTGTTGTATTCATGAGTATGATCCTTGCCTTATCAATAACTGGAATAGGATCGAGTTCAAAGGCTTCTGCAGCTACGGCACGTACACCCATTGTATTGGTACATGGATTGACCGGTTCAGATAGCAATTTTACAGCAATTGAGAGTTATTTGCGTAGTCAAGGGTGGACAAGAGACGAATTATTCGCGATTGACCTTCCTAGCAAACAAGGAAACCAGCTGTTGAACTCCGCAGCAATTAGTCGATTCGTAGATGATGTTCTGCGCCAAACGGGTCATACAAAAGTCAATATTATAGCTCATAGCATGGGTGGAGCTAATAGTCTCTATTACATACTTAACCGTGGAGGCGCTTCCAAAGTGGATAAGTTGATTACCCTTGGCGGGGCTAATCGATTGACCACAACGACAGCTCCGAGTGGAATAAAGGTGACCTCGATCTATTCCACCAGTGACACGATTGTGTCCCCGGTACTTTCCCGGTTGAACGGGGCGAACAACGTTTCGGTTTCCCTCGTATCCCATATCGGTCTGCTGTTTAACTCGCGGGTGAATGCCCTGATCAAAACTGCGTTGAATGAGTAGCTGAACATACAAAATGTGCATTCTTTCATAATATTCTGAATGATTGACTTGAACACGACTGACCATTCATGGTTAGTCGTGTTTTCGTATTACCCGGAAATGGCTCGCTGAGGTAAGTTTCAAAAATAGGTACATCCATTCTATAATTAGAAATCAGAATAAAAATGGAACAAGTTAAAGGAGTCTGTATACATGCAACCTCAACCGAATGATCGGATTAAAGTTCATCCAGGCTTTTGGGCTGGATTACATCAATTAGGGATTGGTGCTGATGACATCGCTCGTACAGCACAACTATCTCTTGAGACAATAAATAAACCTGTAGTGACCCAATCTCAATACTTCGCAATCTGGCAGGCCTACTCTGATCTCAATGGGGACACCGCCGAGGGCATCATCAAACTTGCAACCGGATATGAAATATCGAAGTATCCTCCACCTGTTCTGGCGATGTACCATGCTCGTGATTATCGTGATGCGTTGAATCGCATGGTGCGTTACAAGCAAATGTGTCCTCCCGAGAGTTTGCAGATTACCGAAGCAGGAGAGGAATGTATCATTGAACTAGGATGGTTACATAAGGAGCAACCAGGTCCGCCATTACTGGTCGGTATTACGCTGGCATTTCTGATCGAACTTGGACGGAGTGGCACAGGACAACCTTTGACTGCCAAAAGGGTTGAGTTCTCCCAACCGATGGGTGACGTAGCCACCCTTGAGGCTTACTTCGGCTGCCGAGTTGATACGAATTCTAACCATAATCGGCTGACGCTAGAACGGAAAGATCTGAGTCTTCCATTTCTATCGTATAACGAGGAGTTACTGGAGATTCTGACCCCGGCACTGGATCGGTCGCTGGACGAACAAGAGAGCAATCGTTCGATTACTGAAGTGGTCAAATGGATTATGAAACGCAGCCTCACAGGAAAGCGCCCTGACATCCAGACGGTCGCCAAAGAGCTTCGCATGAGTGATCGTACTTTGCAGCGGCGACTGACGGAGGAGAACACAAACTTCAAGCAATTATTAACCGAGGCCAGACGTGAGCAGGCTCGAGCGTACCTTGCAGATCCTTCACTTGATATCAAAGAAGTGGCATTTCTGGTTGGATATGAAGATCAGAATTCATTCTATCGTGCTTTCAAGACCTGGGAAGGGGATACACCTTCAAATTGGCGTGTAAGGCAATAACTCTGGCGCAAAGTGCTAGTTACTAGGCCCCTCAGACTGCGTAATATTATATCTATCCGGTGTATGAAGCTGTTGGCAATGTTCAAGAAGTAGCTGCCGGATAGTTGTAATCATGAAGGAGAAATGCAGGATGGATATGGGACTAAAAGAGAAAACAGCCTTAGTTACAGGATCGACAAAAGGGATCGGCAAAGCGATTGCTATAGCACTCGCTCGAGAAGGTGTTCATGTTCTGATTAATGGACGTAATGATGAAGAGGTGGAACAAACCGTTCGTGAAATCAAGTCCACTTTTCCGGAGACCTCTCCGCAAAAGGCTACCGCTGATCTTGTGGATCTGGCGCAACGCCAAGCTTTATTCGAGAAATTTCCTGAAGTTGATATATTAATCAATAACATGGGGATATATGAAATCATGAGTTATGAAGACATAAATGATGAAGTGTGGGAGAAATATTTCCGTACTAATGTGCTTGCTGCCAATGGCTTGTCCCAATTTTATTTACCTAAAATGGTGAAGAACAATGACGGACGTATTATTTTCATTGCAAGTGAAGAAGCCCTTATGCCTTCAGGCCAGATGCCTCAGTATTGCATGACCAAGTCAATGCTGCTGTCATTATCCAAAAGTTTGTCCAAACTGACAGCAGGAACCGAGGTTACGATCAATACGATCCTGCCAGGTCCAACACTGTCCGAAAACGTACAAGAAATCATTGAGGGCATATACCCTGATGAGGCACTGACTTTTGAGGAAAAAGAGAAAGACTTTATGAAGAGTAATCTGCCACAGTCCGAATTACAGCGATTCATCAAGCCAAGTGAAATAGGCAGACTCGCTGCATTTGTATGTAGCCCATATGCTTCAGCCTTCAGAGGCTCTCCCATCCGGATGGACGGGGGCATGGTTCCCACCATATTTTAAAATTGTTCAGGATACAGGATATCTATCCATAAGATGTCGCCAGCATTGGCGACTTTTTTATTTGTAAATGATCTATGCGAGGGGCGTCAATCGAGTTTATAATACAGGTATGATTTTCGAAAACGATTTCTGTTCATTGGAAGCGATTACTTTTATCGATTATATGAATCTAAAAGGGGACACTATCATGATAGAAGCAATAAATCTGGAAGGCATATGGAAACTCCAACTTGATGAACATAAGGTAGAACGTGGTCTGAATTTCTCAGACGTTATTACATTGCCAAATACTACATCTCATGCGGCCAAGGGCAAGAAAAACGAGAATGTGTTAATCGGTGCGCTGACGGATGAGTACTTATTTGAGGGTTATGCCTGGTTTTCAAGAGAGATTGAAATTCCCGAACACTTGGCTGGAAAATGTTGCTTCTTGCATCTGGAACGAACACGAGTAACCACAGTTTGGATCGATGGGGTGGAATGCGGAACACAAAACAGTCTGAACACACCTCACCGTTACGAGATTGAGGCAGGGCTAACCGCTGGGACTCATACCATTACCATTCGTGTGGACAATACCAATTATCCAACCAAAGGTGGTCACCTTACATCCGAAGACACGCAGACGAATTGGAACGGCATCACCGGGAAATTGGAACTTCAATTTTTCGAGCGTGTTTTCCTGGATAATGTTCAGGTCTATCCCGATCTTGCGACTCGTTCTTTCGATATCAAGGCAGCACTTGTTGGTGACCTGCAAGAAGTACGAATCGTGGTTTCAGCTGTTGCAGTCAGTGCAGATCCGGTGTATACGACCGAGGAACAGATTTTCGCCCCGGATTCGCAGGAAATCCAGCTGACGTACAAGATTGGTGAAGATGCGATGTTATGGAGTGATGATGAACCTAACCTGTACCAACTTCATATTCATCTGCAAGATCAGGACGGCGAAGTGCTGGATTCCACCGAAGTATGGACGGGATTACGGGAATTCCGGGCTGCCGGAGACAAATTCACCATTAATGGTCGCAAAACGTTTCTTCGAGGCAAACATGACGGGCTGATCTTTCCGCTCACCGGATACGCGCCAACAGATGTGGATGAATGGGTTCGTATTCTCGCTATCTCCAAGTCCTACGGTATCAATCACTACCGTTTCCATACCTGTTGTCCTCCGGAGGCTGCTTTTATTGCAGCGGATCTGCTCGGCATCTACATGGAGCCTGAGCTTCCGTTCTGGGGAACCATTACGGATGAATCTTCGGATGGGCATAATCAAGCCGAGCAGGATTACTTGATTAGCGAAGGATTTGCGATGCTGCGTGCTTTTGGTAATCATCCTTCGTTTGTCATGATGTCCATGGGGAATGAACTATGGGGAAGCAAGGACAGATTGAATTCGATCCTGAAGGCATACAAAGCATATGATCATCGTCATCTATACACCGAAGGTTCGAATAACTTTCAGTTTGTGCCGGACATTCTGGAGGAAAGTGAATTCTTCTGCGGGGTTCGTTTCTCCAAAGAGCGCCTGTTCAGAGGTTCATATGCGATGTGTGATGCTCCGCTCGGTCACGTGCAGACCGACCTGCCAAATACATTGAAAGATTACGATTCAAACATTGTACCTGAGCAAGGCAGCGATGCTGACCTTTCTGGTCAGACTGGGGACAAAGAGATTCAGATTCAGTATGGGACAGGTTCCAAAACAGTGCAGGCCGAAGCTGGAAGTGACCAACTTGTCTCACACGTACCAATCATCTCGCATGAAATTGGACAGTACGCCACGTTTCCTAATTTCGAAGAGATCAACAAGTATACGGGTTCTCTCAAAGCCAAGAATTTCGAAGTGTTTCGAGAGCGTCTGAATGCCAAAGGACTGGGACATCTGGCGGAAGCATACTTCAGAGCTTCTGGTAAACTCGCGGTCGCATGTTACAAGGAAGAACTGGAAGCTGCTTTTCGTTCGCAGCAACTAGCCGGGTTCCAGCTGCTGGATCTCCAGGATTTCAGTGGTCAGGGAACAGCGCTGGTGGGTGTACTGGACGCATTCATGGATTCCAAAGGCATGATTACACCGGAGGAGTGGAGAACGTTTTGTTCCGACGCTGTGTTGTTGGCGAGATTCTCCAAATATAATTATCAAGCGGGTGAATTGTTCGAAGCACGCATTGAACTAAGTTACTTCCGCAGACAGGCATTGGACGGACGTCATCTGAAGTGGGAAATTCAAAGCGAGCAGATCGAAGGAAGCGTCCTATTGGAAGGGAAAGCAGACCTGCCTGCGACCCATGGAGAACATTATGTGAATGTCGCGGATCTCAGCATTCGCATTCCTGAAGTCTCCAATATGACCAAAGTGGAGCTTAGACTGTCCATTCCGGGCACGGATATCCGTAAGTCTTACGACCTGTGGATCTACCCGAGTCAGGAGGAAGTGGACCTGAGCGGTTTGAATCTATTTACCGAACTCTCGGAACAGGCGTTGGCGCTGCTTGAGCAGGGCGAGGATATTTTACTTTTCCCGAATCCCAATCAGCTTCAACACGCGATCCAAGGTTTCTATAGCACCGATTTCTGGTCTTACCCTATGTTCCGATCCATCTCGGAGAATATGAAAAGAGAAGTTCCTGTGGGCACAATGGGCTTGTTAATTCAACAGGATCATCCGGCCTTCGAACATTTTGTCACAGAGGAGCACTCAACTTATCCGTGGTGGAGCATCGTGTCCGAGTCGTCATCGATCATCTTGGATGAGTTGGATAAAGACTTGAATCCGATCGTGCAGACCATTGATAATTTTGAGCGAAACCACAAGCTCGGCCTGTTGATGGAGTGTCGGGTCCGGAAGGGGAGAGTGCTGATGGGAGCGCTGAATCTGGAGCGTCTGATGACTACATTGGAGGGCAGACAGTTGTTATACAGCTTCCAGCGTTATGTACAAAGTTCCGCTTACCAGCCAGTTGCACGTCTGGAAGTAGAGGAACTTCGCAAGTTGTTTAACTAAGATGTAGGGAGAAGAAGTGTCAGGTTTCCCTTAATTATGCCAATGAGCCCCTTCCGCGAATGGAAGGGGCTATAAGACATGCAGATTGAATCGGTTCATTCTCCCATTAAACGTTAGATGAACCTGCACTTTTTAGGATTACATTCCAATCTTCTTCTTCAAAAAGTATGTTGTCTTTATCCTCTGTTACTCCGATCCGGACCTCAAGGATCACCATCCTGGTTTCAGACAGAATAGAAAAGAGACTTTCCTTGGTAATCACGAACTGATTGCCCATACTCACTTGCATGACCTTTCCGTTGACAAGCACTTGCCCACTGCCTGCAAGCACGGTCCATGCTCTACACCCAGTTCTATGCCAGTTCAACCCGATATGTTTGCCCGGTAGAACCGTTATGTTTAATGTGGTTACAGTTGTATTCTCATCGTCTAACGAACTCTCAATGACACGATAACTGCCCCAGGTTGCTTCACCGTACATCGGTTTTAATGGCAAGTTACCCAATTGAGCTTTAATTTCATTTGAATTATTTTTGTTGGCAATGAGAATGCCATCCGGACTTGCGGCAGCGATAATACCTGGCACACCAATGACTTGGATGGGGTAGGGAAGCTCGTTAATAATATAGGAATCGGAGGAAGAACCCGAGATTCCACCGTGTCCGATTACATGGGTATCTAACTGTGCGCACAGCGTATCCCAGCTTCCGATATCCTGCCATACTCCCTTATAAGGCAGGACTACGGCCCGCTGCGCCTTTTCTGCAACATGCTTGTCAAAACTCCGTTCAGGCAACGCTTCATACAGGGACGACAATTGATCATAATGAACCGGAAGCCCCATTTTTTTAATATGGGATATCATAAACGCGACAGTGAACGCGTACACACCGCAGTTCCATAGTGCCCCACGTTGTAGCAGCGTTTCAGCAATGGAGGCTTCGGGTTTTTCTATAAATTGTGTTATGGGCGCATAAGCATTACGTTCTTCGCCACCCGGCAGGATGTATCCATACTGTTCTGAAGCATGTGTAGGCCTTGTCCCAATTAAAGCGATTTCGGCTTGAGAATGTTTCAATATGTCCGGCAGTAATTGGAAGTTGCTGAAAAAATCTTCACCTGCGAACACATCAGCTGGCGCGATACAGATCACATCGTCATCTTTGGCCATTCGGAAGGATTGCAGATATAACGTCGCTAAGGCCGCCGCAGTAAAAGTGCCTCGTTTATAAGGTTCCCCAATGACTGGTATTTTGCCTTGAGTATGTCGTGCCGTAATATTAGCCTGATCCTGATGTGAAATAATGAGCGTTGAATCCGTTAGGGATGAACTGTCAAGCTGGCGGCATACTCTGCTGATCATGGATTCCCTACCTCCAGCGGGTGATGGAAGTATATCTATGAACAGCTTGGAGCGAAGCTCATTGGATAACGGCCAGAGCCTTTTGCCAGAGCCGCCGCACAGCAGTACGATATGCATGGGCTTCCTCCTTAAGCTCAGGGAGCTTTACTATAGATTTTCCGTTTATGAAAGGAAAGAGAACGATATTTAAGAGCCAGATTGCGGATTTGTTGCTCTTTTAACGAAGAAGCGTTCACATTCAGACTTTTATTCTTGGAACTTCTAAGGACCATGCTGCCTGGGTTTTTCGTATACATAAAATTGGCATACGTTTCATACTCGGAGAAACCAAACTGTTTCTTCTTATTGATATTAGATATGATCGCTTTGTACCATGGCAGCTTATGAACCGCTTCAATTTTCTGTTTTAAGGCAGCGAGTTTCGATTTGTCGAACAGCATATAATGGGTGACAAAAGAGCGGGGACGCGGAGCTTTCATGCCTAACAACTTGCGGTAGGTATTGAAATATTCCGGCTGGCTCCAGTCACGGCAGTAAAAGACTGTTTTGCCTTCTACAAGAAATGAATGAGGTTTAATCAGTACGGTATCTGCATCCATGACTAGAAAGTACTTTGCCTTCACAATGGAATCTCCGTTCATTTTGAGCAGCTGCTGATATAACCAGCCTGACCGATTCCATCGGGAGGACTGGTAGTGTATGTCGTTTTTGGTTATAGGCAGGACGGATCGCTCATTAACAAAAATGCAGTTTTTAAGGGAACAGAGTTTTCTGATCTTGGTGCTGACCGGAGAAACAATATATATGCTTCCAATGGGATGTTTTACATAACGGCGAATGTTATCGATGACGAGGGGTAGGGTAGCCAAATCTTTCTCGATCGCTGGTATAAGAACATCAATCTTAGGCGCATTGTTCAACCGGATTCCAGGCTGGACAGACATCTTCTCAACTCCTTGCACAAATCGTGATGACTCATTATATGGTATGTGTGCAAAAGTGTTTTGGTCAGGGCATGTGCAAATATACATTTTTACGAATAGGGGCTTTTGTTGAGGGTTCCTTTATCGGTATTACATATAATGCTTGCAGGATCTTGATCAAACAGCAGGCTTTGATGCGGTTGCTGAAGGGAGAGTTTACGACATGGGAGTTGATAAGTTGCAGCCGTTAAGAAGCAAGTGGTTAAAAACAAAATTGATCATTAATAATGAATTAATTAAACCGTTCATCCCCGACACACAGAAATATAACAAGACGAATCTGAAATCCATGATCAACAAATATGGAATGGTCTATGTCAAACCCGAGAGAGGTACTTTCGGGATGGGTGTTATTAAGGCAGAGAGGGAAAGTCAGCAACATTTTGTCTATCAGATCGAGCAAAAACGTCTGACGTTTGACAGTTTTGAATCGTTTTATAACAGTCTGACTCGTCTGGTGAATAAAAGAAGTTATCTGATTCAGAGAGGAATCCATCTGCTTAAGCACAATAACAGACGTTTTGACATTCGAGTCATGATACAGCTAAGCCCAACCAAACATTGGGAAGCTACCGGAATCATCGGGCGACTGGGTCATCCAAAGAAAATCGTAACCAATTATCATAGTGGTGGTACACCGATGGATATTCACAAGCTGCTAAAATCACATGCATCCACAAAACGCAGGAATGAACTGGTTCAAGAGATGAATGAGCTTAGCCTGCGCATAGCTCGTCATATGAAAAAAAAGTACCCGCATCTTAAGCAAATCGGTGTAGATATCGGCCTTGACCACAGTCTGAAACCCTGGATTATTGAAGTAAATGTCAAACCTGACCCATATATATTCAATCAATTAAAGGACAAGACGATGTATCGCAAGGTAATACGATATTACCGTCATGCTGTGCCCAAAAAAACAAAATAACAGACCGGACTTTTCATAGGAATGGCTGGAGAAGGTTACAAGCTCAAGAGTCGCCAATGTGGCGACTTTTTTTGTTGATCTGCGTTTTAGGGTCGGAATAATGCATTTCATCCCAATTCGACTCCGAAACCTATGTTAAAATAGTATATTCGAGAGTGAAATTCAGAGTCGATGTCGATGAAAGGCGGATGTTCCCCCATGTTCAATATTGCAATCTGTGATGATGAGGAGCAGCAACGAGAACGTGTGAAATCCATGCTGGTCTCCTTATCTCTAAAAACCAATTTTGATTTTCAAATTAGCCTATTCACATCTGGTGAACAACTGCTCTCACACTACAGAGAGGTTGGGGATACATTCAATATTCTCATCTTGGATGTGGAGATGGGCGGAATGAACGGGATTCAGACCGCTAAAGAGATCAGGAACATGAAGTTTCTGGATGTACAGATTATGTTTCTGACCAGTTACCCGGAATATATGGTGGAGAGCTTTGATGTCATCACCTTTCAATATCTGATCAAGCCAATCCAGCCGCAAGTTTTCGAGGAAAAGATGATTAAGCTGTGTCAATATTTTCAGGCATTGGACAAAAAGTATGTACTAATCAAATCAGACTATGATGAACTGCTGCTGAAATATGATGATATTCTCTGGATTGAGGTCGTCAAAAGTTTAACGATCAAGAACAAGTTGAATTTTGTTACACAGGAAAATGTACATGAGACCAAAGGCATTTTATCCAGTTATGCTACCGGTTTGAAAGACCATGGTTTCTTGCAGATTCATCGCTCGATTATCATCAACCTGATGCATGTTCAGAAGTTTTCCGGTACCCAAGTCGTCATGTTGAATGGAATGGAACTGCCCATAGGCCGATCCAAAGTCAAAGAAGTCAAAGATGCCTACACCAAATATATGATCATGAGGATTCAATGATATGGGTACCTATATGATCTTTTCCATCATCTTTGTGACCTTACTTATGGCATTTCAGGCGAATTTTTATTTTGATTCTGTGTTGGGCAAGTCCCGACGAAAGCCGCGCAGAGCGATCTATTTCATGGTATTTGTCATGTTGGGTTATTTTTATTTGGTCTCTTCCTTCTCTGATATCGTTTCTACTGCTGTTGCTCTACTGTTAATCTTCAGTCTGGCACAGTCCTATGAAGTGGAGTTCAAAATCAAGCTTGTTTTTACTATCCTGTATGCGGTTCTGATTACAATGGCAAATACGATAGCTGTATATATTCTCGGAGTTTTGGAATCCACAGAATTCATCTCATGGGAACAGTTCAACGGAGAAAACCACTGGATTCTCTCCAAAGTGATGCTGGTTGGTTGCAGTATCATGTTTATTGTTATTCAAATTGTACGTCTAGTGGCTAAACGCAGAAGTTTTGCCGTGCATTATCGTTATTATGTGCTGTTTCTCATCGTACCCATTATTACGATCTATCAGATCAATGTGGCCTCCATATATAGTGAAAAAAACATATTCTACGTCTTTTCCGTACTAGGCTCGCTATTTCTCAACGTGTTCATTGTATATGTATTCGACAACATGGTGGAAAAGGTACAGCTTGCGCATGAAAATACCCAGTTACAGCGTCAGATGGACTACCAGGATGCCAACTATGAGAAGACCGTTCACAGTTTCAAAAACATTAAATCCATCATCCATGATATCAATCAGCAATTTCTGTATATTGATGAATGTATCCAGCGTAACGAACTGGCAGCGGCAGGTGACCATATTAAGTCTACATTAAATACCATTGAAGGTGCGTACCAGCGGGTGAACTCCGGCAATCTGGTCATTGATGCACTCGTTACAAATACCTTGGCTATGGGGCAGGCAAACGGGATCAAAATCGACACCAAAATCCAGCTCCACTCACAACATATTCAGATCGATCGGTACGATCTGTGTGTGGTGCTGGGTAACATGCTCGATAACGCAATTGAGGCCTCCAAGAAGGTTAGACAGGCTGAGGATCGATATATCCTGATTGCCATTCACTCCACATCATCTACACTGGTCATCCAGATTATGAATCATGTGGAGCAACCGATCGTTGACTTGAAAAGTGACAAGCCCAATCCGGAGTACCATGGGATCGGTCTAACCAATATATCGCGAATGTGCGAGAAATATGGTGGACATATGAGTATTGAGCATCAGCATCGGAAATTTAACAACATGGTCGTGCTTCCGTTCCACACCGACAATCCCTGAACCTGCCGTTCAGGGGTTGTTTTTTTCCATTCAGGGTCCGTTTGCGTTTGATCAGTCTCTTCCCGGATATGATGAATTCATTCATAAGAACATTTGAGGGAGGACATATGATGAAGAAACTAATTAGTCTTTTATGTACAGCGGTGCTTGTAATTACACCGCTGGCAGATGTCAGAGCAGAGGCGAATAACAGCGGTACGATTGAGGCACGGGCGGAGCAGATCGCCAAGGAGATGGTGCAAAACTACGGTGTCACCAGTGTGCAATATGCGATCATGGATGAAGGGGAATATATTTTATCAGATAGTGTCGGACTGCACGATAAGGCATCACAGAAGCCAATAGACAAGGATAGCATGTATGGCATAGGCTCGGTTAGCAAAATGGTTGTTACGGCAGCCGCCATGAAGCTGGTCGATTCCGGTAAAGTAGATCTGGATGAGCCGCTTACTTCGTATATCAAGGACTTTAAAATGGCAGATGCGCGCTATACTCAAATCACACCGCGCATGTTGATGAATCATTCATCCGGTCTTTACGGTACACATTATGGAAACAGCATGTTGTTTGAAGATAATGACACCCGCAATCATGATGAGTTATTGCTCAAACTTCAGTCCGAAAAACTGAAATCCAAACCTGGCGCATACTCCGTCTACGCCAATGACGGTTTTCAATTGCTTGAAATCCTGGTTGAACGGGTGAGTGGATTAAGCTACAGCGAATATATCGCCAAGTTTATCAGCCAGCCGTTGAAGTTGGAATCAACGAAGACACCACTAGATTCCTTTGACAGAGCGCAATTATCCGAAACCTATTGGCCTACACTTGAGATGAAGATGCCTACCGAAAATGCAAACATTATCGGCACAGGCGGAGTGTACTCTACCGCAGAAGAATTGAGTCAATTCGGAGAGGTTTTAATGGGGAACAGACCGGATATTCTGTCCGAATCTGCTGTGAAGGCCATGCAATCTCATGAATATCGTAAGGGCATATGGGTATCTGATGAGCAAAATACGATCAATTATGGCTTGGGATGGGATTCGGTTGATCTTGCACCTTTCAGCGATTATGGGGTTACCGCGCTTGCCAAAGGCGGGGATACCATGTTGTACCACGCCGTGTTAATCACTATACCCGAACATGATATTTCAATGGCGGTTCTATCATCTGGCGGATCTTCCATCTACAATCAGATGTTTGCCAGCAAAGTGCTGCTGGAAGTTCTGGCGGATCAAGGCATCATCGACAAGGTTAAACCCGATCAGACCTTCTCGTCACCCGACAAAGTGAAGATGCCAACAGAATTAAGCGCGTACTCCGGTCTCTATGGTACGGTAGGAGAGACATTGGATATAACGATTAAGGATGGTGAGATGCAACTGCCAGCCTTGTTGGGTGGAATTATTCCAGAGCAGAAATATGTGTACACAGGCGACGAACATTTTACAAGTGCGGATGGCAGTGTGAAAGCTAGTTTTGTGAAGGAACGTAATGACAAGGTGTATGTTAAAGTTCAAGGCATGATAACGTTACCCGGCATAGGTCAAACGGTAATGAACACGTATGATTATCAAAAACTGGATCATAATGCGCTTGACGCAGCAACGAAAGAGAAATGGACAGCTCGTGACGGCTTGAAATATTACGCATTGGATGAAAAAATAACATCGATCTTTTATCTGCTTCCATCGATGCTGATCAAGAACCTGTCTGTTGACGCCAAAAATGGCTATGCTAATGGCACGCAAATCATGGATGCAAACAACGCAGAGAATATCGCCGAGATTCCTGTAATGAACGGAAGAGACGCGTTTGATCTGCAATTTTACACAAAGAATGGCGCCGAGATTCTTCTCCAGGATGGGCAGGAATACATTGCCGAGGATGCGATTACTCCCATCTTTGGTGGAAAAAAAGGAATTACGACTATTCCGGCAAACGGTCAAGCCCGGTGGTATGCGATCGACGACCGATCGGGTAACAAATCCATCACGGTGGATTCTCCGAAGACCGGAGGTTATGCAGTGTATAATGATAAAGGGGAAATGGTTGACTTCTCTGTAGCAACCAATCAGGAATCGACGAAACTCCCGAAAAGTGGTTTTATCGTTTTTGGTGGGGACTCCGGTGATGTATTCCAGATTCAACTAAAGTAAAGCAGAAACTTCATTAATGAGTCACGTTCGCAACTTATCTCCGAAAAAATACAGTTATCAAGAAGTCGCCTGGTGGCGGCTTTTTTGATATTTTCTTTGAATAATTTAACAATCCGGTAACTATTTTGACCTATCACGCGTTATGTTTATGTAGTTATATCTCAGGATTTTAATAACAGGAGGAATTCGTTTACCATGGTCAATATACATAAACGTCAAATGAATAAGGAATGGAAAAGAAGAGCAGGAAGACCCATCATTGCAGGCATTACTGCCGGAATGCTGATGGTTCACGGCGTTATCGGCGTGTTGCCATCGCAGGCACATGCTGAAGCATCGGATGTATCCATCCGTAACTGGTATTCGTATCAACGAATCACTGTACCTGAACTGAAACCTTCTTGGACAGCGAAAGTAGATAACTATCTGAATATGAACGAGACGTATGTTGGAGTTAATGCCATCGCAGAAGAAGGCAAAGTATTCACGTTTGCTGGATCGAAGTTGATTGCACTTGATGCGACAACAGGTAAACGGTTGTGGACTTACGACAAAGACCTGACTCCTTATATTACCTATCAAAGCGGGATTCTCTACGGACTGACCATTGATCACAAGCCATATGCCTTGAATGCGAAGACAGGCAAAGCAAAATGGCAGTCAGGCACATCCACCTGGATTGATACGTATAACCGTACGGAAGCTCTGATTCCAACGGTGGATACCCTCTACGTGATTAAGGGGAGTACAACGTTTGCACTGGATATCCAGTCAGGCAAACTGCGCTGGGAAGCAGATGAACCATTAGGTGAAGGTAATGGTACTGAGTATCTGAGAGAATCTAATGGTGTGGTGCTGAGAACCTTTTTTGTCCAAGGGGCACTTACATCCTTACAGCTTAATGCATATGACAAGAAAACGGGCAAGAAGCTATGGGGTCATTTTGGTCAGGGGGAAGCTATTCAGATCAAAGACGGTCTTGTATACTCAGCGGACTACTATTCTTCGATGTTGGAACATGACGAATCTTCACCAGAACGCAAATGGAAAGTGAATGCGTACAACTTGAAGACCGGTGTGTTAAAAGGAAGTCAGGAGTATAAGTGGACCATGCCGGGGGATCCACCGTATGTGAATGGGTATGGAGGGATATTTTCCAATAAAGACAAACTATACATTCTACAAGGGGATAAGATAGCGGAGTATTCGTTGACCTCAACCAAGCTGGGTCCCGCGCCACTTCGAACTTTTCAGCGCCCTTACGGAGAAAATATGGTGTGGCTTGGCATTACACAGGAAAGGTTGATCTTCAAAAACGGAAACACGGGAGAACTTACAGGCATCAAGCTGGCTAATAGTCAAGAGGTCCAGTGGCATGGTGATGCCCCCGTTTCTCAGATTGATGTTTACGGCAAAGGGATGTATCGAGCACAACGTAACGGCACACTGCTTGTCCTCAACATGATGTCGGGTCAGTCGGTCTTCCGCGTCTCCACCGGTGGAGATCTGCATAACACGACGTTAAAGACAAACGGAATGATCATCATCCAAACCGAAGGCAAACTTCTCGGCGTTAAGCTGCCAGCATCGCTGAAATAAGTGATTTAAGATGAAAAATATGTGAGAAGACTGGATTACGGCATAGCTTGCTTATAATCCGGTCTTTTTTTATTTTTGCGCATAAAACACTGCAAAGTCCAAGTATTTTTACATGCAATCTGCCACACGAAACCCCGCTTCCTCCAACGACATCAATTGATCCTCCAGCGTGGCATTGATATCCACCTTGCGTCTTTCGATCGATGCCGAGGTGTCTGTATCAAGGGTTCTTCCCTGACCCTAGGGAAATACTGATTATGGATAACTTCATAGGTTGGACCTATGGATTCCGAGTCTCTGCTATGGGTAATAACATGTAAGCACAGAATATAGACAGGGGGAATGAACCTGATGTTTCAACCACGTTCTATTATGATGAGTATCTCGTTAATCGTTATAGTTCTAACGCTTGCAGCTTGCTCTGGTAGTAATGAACCTTTGCCTAGCCCTCAACCATCAATGCCAGTAGGTGAACCTGCTCCAGCACCTTCAACAGAAAATGAACAACCATCTGAAACAGATGGAACAGAAGAAGCAAATGAAACGGAGCGTCCACAGACCTCAAGTTTTGAAATGTTGACCGCAGATGGCAATCAATCACTAGAGGCGACCTTGCAACAAGGAGAAGGATTTTCCTTGTACGTATTCGAGAAATTCACATTTGATGCTGCTCAAGGCCGTCTGTCACTGACTAGTAACGCTGACTATTATGTGGATATTGAACCACTGCCTTCGGATTATAATCTGGCAGAACTGGAGACAGCGGGTAAAGAAGAATTAGAAAAAAACGGTAAGGTATCTGATTATAGTGGAGAACTGGTAGAACACCCGCTTGGTCATGCCGAGCTTTATCTTCAGGCCTCTGGTGAAGAAGGCATTAGCGATTATATGGTCTGGAAATCAGAAGAAGAGGAAGCATTTTTATTCCGTCTTCATAATCCAAAAGGAGAAGAGGCCTCTGATTTCGCCAGTCCGGTCCTTGTTTCGTTATCCACCGTTCAGGGTGATTCGTAACTTGGATGACTATAATCATTTCAACGAAAGTCGCCAACTGGCGGCTTTTTTTACTTTTGCAGTTTGCACGGAGAAGTTGCAGGTGATGTATTCACTTCCATTTGACTTAGAGTACGCTCTAGGGTGTAGACTTTGAAAAAGTAGAAATATTACTAAGGAGATGAACAGAATGACACAGGAAAATAATACTAGAACTTTACAACATAAAATGGACTCTGGCTTCAACCATAATAGTACAGCGGAGGATGTATTGAGGGATCTGGACTTGTCCGGACAGCTTGCTATTGTAACGGGTGGATATTCCGGCCTGGGGTTGGAGACGACACGTGCGCTTGTTAATGCGGGAGCCCGTGTAGTGGTGACTGCACGTCGTCCAGCGGTTGCGAAGGAAGCACTTTCGGGTCTGGAAGGTGTTGAAATAGATGAATTGGACCTCGCTGATTTATCCAGCGTTCGTGCTTTTGCGGAGCGGTTTCTGGCGAGTGATCGGAACATTGATATGCTGATTCTTAATGCGGGCATCATGGCTTGCCCGGAGACGCGGGTTGGTCCTGGCTGGGAAGCTCAATTTGCAACAAATCATCTGGGCCACTTTGCCCTGACTAATCTGTTATGGCCAGCACTTGCAAGTCAGGGGGGAGCACGTGTTGTTTCCTTGGCATCAGCGGGACATCATTTCTCACCGATTCGTTGGGATGACATCCACTTTGAACATGGATATGAGAAATTCCCTGCCTATGGACAGTCCAAAACAGCAACGATTTTATTCAGCGTTGAGCTGGATCGTCGAGGTGCAGAGCACGGCGTACGGGCTTTCTCAGTTCATCCAGGCGGAATTATGACACCACTACAGCGTCATATGCCAAAAGAGGAAATGATTGCTCTGGGCTGGATTGATGAATCTGGACAAGTGGCCAACCCTGCGTTCAAAACACCTGAGCAGGGGGCAGCGACGCAGGTCTGGGCAGCAACCTCTCCTCAGCTTGAGGGAAAAGGCGGTGTCTACTGCGAGGATTGTGACATCAGTGAAATGGCTCCTGAGGATGGAGGTTTCTATGGGGTTAAAAAGTATGCCATCGACCCTGAGCAAGCTTTTCGTTTATGGGAGCTATCAGCCAAGCTGACTCAAACAGACATAGAACTCTCATAATCATGTAGTTGCGGCAACAGAGCAACAGCTTGCTTCCATGCAGGAACTCACGGAAAAGTTCAAAATCTAAAGAGAATGTGATTAATTATAATGAAAACAACATAATTTCAAACAAAATCTCCTATTTAGCATATAATAAAGAAGAAGCATCTCATTTTCGCGATGGTGCAATCATTTCTTTATGAATTCAGGGAGAGAAAATCATGAATATTTTTGAGCATCAGATACCTTTGGAAAAAGTGAAATTCAATGAACCACTAAAAAATCACACGTTTATTAAAATAGGTGGCAACGCAGATATTCTCATCCATCCAACAACGATAGACGAAATCACTAAAATCGTGGAAATTGCCAACTTACATCAGTTACCTCTGACGGTCATTGGAAAAGGCTCAAACGTCATTATTAAAGACGGGGGCATCCGGGGAGTAACGATTTCTCTTAGCCACTTCGATCAAATTAAAGTGAATGAGGACAGCATGATTGCGCAAAGCGGCGTTGATATCATTGAGGTATCCAGACTTGCTTTGGAGCATAGCTTGACCGGTTTGGAGTTTGCTTGTGGCATTCCTGGTAGCACGGGGGGCGCACTTTACATGAATGCGGGTGCTTATGGCGGTCAGATCGCCGATGTTGTGGAACGTGCGACTGTGATCACCAAAGACGGCGCAGTGTTGGAGATTCCGCGAGAAGAGATGAAGTTTGGTTATCGAAATAGTCTCTTCAAGATGGATCACTATATCATACTGGAGGCCGAATTCGGGCTCGAAAAAGGAAACAAGGAAGATATTGCAAGCAAAATGAAGGAATTAACGTTCCTAAGAGAATCCAAGCAGCCGCTTGAATTCCCCTCTTGTGGAAGTGTATTTAAACGACCCGAAGGACATTTTGCCGGTAAACTGATTCAGGATTGTAACTTGCAGGGCACTCGCATCGGAGGCGCTGAAATCTCCATGAAGCATGCAGGTTTCATCGTAAATGTGGATCACGCTACTGCCCAGGATTATATGGATCTGATCCAATTTATTCAGAAGAAAGTATATGATACGTTCCAAGTTGAATTGGAAACCGAAGTAATCTTTCTGGGAGAATAGCTTCGATGAATGACTTGAAAGGTCGCCAATGGCGGCCTTTTTTGATTGTCCGAATTATATTTAAACAAGAACTAATATGCTAATTATGGTAATATCAGAGTGATTGTATTTAATACTTCATCGTTATCATAAGGAGTGTACATGGAGATGTTCAAGCGTAACAGGAGAATTTTGCTAATCACTGCAATGGTAATTTTACTATCGCCCCTGTCAATCTTGGCATATATGTATATGAATGAACGAGCTGGCGGGCTAGCCGATCAACGGATATCCAAAGTTTGGGGATTGAATGAACCTATACATATTCCTATAGCGAACAGTCCTCAAGGGGCCGTTCAAGAATTTAGAGGTGAATCTTATACCTCCCAATTCATTCATCAGGAGGCTGTGGACGGGGGCATGATTTTGTTTACACAAAAAAAGGGTCGGGAAAATAACAGTAATCTTCAGATGGAGTATACCCGCAAGAACATTTTCGGATGGAAATGGGTATGGGGTGGAGGATATTCCATTAATGAATCAGTTGAATCCAAGTTTGCGTTGAATTATATGAGCATACCGAAATTAGAAAAAGTCTCGGCCCCGTTACCGATGTTATTTGGTGACATCATAGACTCCACTATCAAACGTGTAACTGTTGAAATCAAGCAAAATGGAAAGCCCGAAACTTTCGATGCGAAGCTGGTTGAGGCAGGTGAGAACCAACAAATCTGGTATGCATTCCTGCCTTCATCAGCTACTCCTCCTTATACAATCAAAGCATATGATGAAAAGGAGAGCCTCTTAATCAACAAAGACATTGAAGAGGCAGATGGCTTTGGCTCATTTTTTATTGAATAATCTCAAATAGAACTCCAGTAAAAAACAGCGGCATTCGAAGACTTTAGGTACGAGTCTAAGATTGTTGCTGTTTTACGGTTAGAGAATAAATAGTTACCTGGACTTTGGATCATCTGCGGTTCGATTGGCCTTCACATATTTGAGCTGCGCAACGATGATGACACTGATGATGACCAGCAGGAACCACGAACTAATTTTGCTAAAGCTAACCAGTTGCCAGGCATCATGCTGATCAGGGTATTTCCAGGCATTGAAAAATGTAGCGATGTTCTCAGCAGTCCAAATGAAGAAACCAACAATGATAAAAGCAAGCGATAAGGGCATTCGATAGGTCGTTGCTCTTACCCGGTAAATAATCCAGGTTTTCCAGAAGACAATAAATACAAGCGCCGTCAGCCACCAGCGAAAATCGGGCATAAAATGATGAGTGAAAAAGTTAATATAGATGGCTGCTCCGAGCAGCATCGAAGGTGCAAAACCAGGCCATCCGGTCATGTCCATCCGCAGTCTTCGCCACACCTGACACATAAAACTGGCTACACTTGCATACATGAATCCACTATAAAGAGGGACACCCAGGATTTTGCTGTATGCTTGCTCAGGGTATGACCATGATCCCATCCATACTTTATAGATTTCTAGCACCAGGCCAATAATGTGAAATACACAGATGACCTTGATTTCATCCTTGGTTTCCAAGCCGCTTCGATACATTAGGTACTGCACAGCAAGCAATACGAGCAGAATGGCATCATATCGATGAAGGTAAGGAATAGGAACTACGCTGGACAGTGCCAGTGTTCCAAAGATCGCTACGGGAAATATGCAACTCATGGCCTGATGATAGCCAAAATGAAGTAGTTGTATTAGAGATTTCAAGTCGAGTTAAACTCCTTTCCAAACATGTTGGAGCAAGATTCATTTAAAATTTAAGGTTCTTCATCACGGGCGTTTTTGCCTACACTTCATAATATAGATATGATCGATGAATAAAAAGAGAAAAAACCACGCAAATCTGTTCTTGTTTTCAAACTGGAATCATCATGAGAGGGCTCTATGTGAGGTCGACAGGGTCACTCCATGTATATTCTCTTGTGTGGTTATGTTAAAATGAAGTTCGTACAATTACATTAGATAAGGAGGCCGCTATGCAACCGATTAAACCTCAAGACATTCAGCTCCGGATCAATAATCTTGCTGATCAGGACTTATACGTACATCTAGAACTTACGTCAGGTGCTTACGCACAACACATGGACAGTACAAAACATCCAGCATCGGCATTCATTACTAATGCGGCCATACGATATACGCAGGGGTCCATTTCAGGTACAGGTCCATACCGTGTTGGTCTGAAAACAACGCAGGGATGGCTTTACGCCGAAGGACTTACACATATTGATGAGCAGGAACAAGAAAGACTGATTCTCGCCGGTCACGACAGCCAAGGTAAACTAGTTGTGGCGTTACAATTAAGCCGAGAGATGTTCTGATGAAAGCGGAGGATTGAATAACCATGAATACTACACACAACGAGCATGAGCGCATCTTGGTGGTATATCCACATCCAGATGATGAAGCTTTCTCTGTATCGGGAACGTTAGCCAAATACATAGATGGCGGTGCCCATGTAACCTATGCTTGTCTAACACTTGGCGAGATGGGGCGCAATATGGGGATTCCTCCATTTGCCAACCGAGTGACGTTGCCTGGCATCCGTAAACAGGAACTCATCGAAGCTTCTGAAGCGATTGGTATTCAGGACTTGAGAATGCTGGGTTTCCACGATAAAATGCTGGAGTTCGAAGATCCACAGTTACTGGAAGACACCATCATGTCGCTACTTAAAGAGTTGAACCCTACGCTGGTCATAACGTTCTATCCGGGGTACAGTGTTCATCCCGATCATGATGCAACGGGAGCCGCTGTTATACGTACAATCACTAAACTTCCTGTGGATGAACGTCCGATTGTTCATTGCGTTGCGTTCGCTAATAATCAGGAACAGTACATTGGCAAACCGGATGTATTTGTTGACGTATCCGAATTTTTGGATCGAAAAATGGCGTCCATTCGTGCCCATCGTTCACAATTCCAGGCAGCAGAGCTTGTAGGAAATCGTGAGCTGAATAATGAAGAAATCAAGAAACGTTTTGGCAGAGAAACATTTTGGACCTATCCATTTGAATAATATATTACTTAGAAGTCGCCTATATGGCGGCTTTTTTTGATTCACATCACAATATCGACACAAAAATGGAGCGTCTATAGCCTAATTGAGCTATATGGAATAAATATCATTTTAAGTACACTATGATCAGGATTGTGATAACGCTTCATTTATTACTTTGCTTCAATGGATGAGGAACATGGAGAGTTGATTTTAAGTGGAATGGAGGGATGGTGTGTACAACCAACGTATATTTTGGATTAACGTAAGACCCGTTGAATACATTGCCACAGCAATAAGCAACTGTAACAAGAAGCCGGAATTGCGCGGTTTGAATTATGAGTAATCCTTGGGCAGGCTTGAGTGTATTCAACAGTTGTAAGAAGAGTCGGGTTACGGGTTTCATTTTTCTAATCGGAATGATGATGCTCCTACTATCCCTTCCGCACGGTGCAGTCATGGCCTCTTCCGGACATCGTGATCTCATTCCCCTTCAGCCTATGATTGACCGTTCTGCACCTGGAGAAGTCATTGAACTTGCATCAGGTCGTTATTCTGGACCCGTGACGATTGACAAAAACATCACCATTCAGGGTGATCCTACGGTCATAGTTGTTAATGCGGAAGCCACCTCTACGATAATGATTCGCTCGGATGGGGTGAAATTGAGCGGTTTTACAATTGAACATGATACGAATGAACAGACTGCAGCGATTCAGGTTGAAGGGAAAAACAGTGAAATCACGGATCTGCATATTCAGACCCAGGGGTATGGGATGATCATCCGGAATTCGAGTCAGGCAACGATTCAGCGGAACAACATTACGTGGGCCGGGTCTGATTCTGCTTCCAGTGGCCAGAAGGGCAATGGCATTGATCTGTACAACTCCCATGATAGCTTCATTGAAGCCAATGAGATCACCGGCATGAGGGATGGAATCTATCTGGAGAACAGTCGCAAGTCTATCGTGCAAAATAACAGGCTGTTACATACGAGGTATGGCATCCATTGCATGTATATTGACGGCTCTTCTGTCATGGATAATACCGGAGAAGAGAACATGACAGGTGCCATGATTATGGGCGTCAAGAATACGGTCATATCGGGTAATTCTTTTCGCAAACAGAGTACCAATGTTCACTCCCAAGGGATTTTGTTGTATGACGTGCATCAATCCTCAATTCACAACAATGTGGTGGAGGGTAATCGTGTCGGCATGAATATTGCAGAGTCATCGGGCAATGAGATCCATGACAATGCGGTGCTTCGGAATTTTGTTGGCATACAGCTTGTTCTGGCAGAAGCTAATGAGTTTACACGTAACCAATTGGTGTCTAATGTCATTGAAGCTTCGGCGCTGGATAGCCCGAATAATGTCCTGATGGAGAACTACTGGGACTCCTTTCAGGGGCTCGATCTGAATCGGGATGGGATCAGTGAAATATCCTATGCTATCAATCCTTTTTATGAGCAACTGGTCAGTCGAAATTCAGCGTATCAGCTCTTTTTCCAATCACCGGGTATGGTCTTTCTGAGTGAGTTGTTTACAGAAGGCAGAGAACAATGGACTACCGACAAATCGCCACGAATGAGCATGGATACGGAATCTGATCTGCACATGTCAGTAGAAAGTGCTACAGATTCCAATGTGGTGTGGTTGTTCGGGTTAATTCTGTTGGGTATGGCAACTTTTATAATCATCTATATGGGGGTATTACGAAAATGAACAAAAGCTTGAACAGAAGATGGACATTCCTCATGGTACTTATGTTTGGCATGGTGCTGTTAACCGCTTGCGGAACAAAATACGCGGCATTGCCGATCAATGAAGACGTGGATATCTGTGCGATCTGTAAAATGCAGGTGAAGGACGATGCATATGCAACACAGCTCACTACGAAAGACGGCCAAAATTACAAGTTCGATGATATCGGCTGCATGAACCAGTGGAAAACAGAAAATGGCACAGATAACATCGGCATGGACTATGTACGTGACTATAATGACAAGGAATGGATTGAATACAGCAAAGCCACGTATGTATACGACGCTTCATTGCGTACGCCTATGGCCTATGGAATTCTTAATTTTAAGGACAAGCCCTCGGCTGAAGCTTTCATCGCAGAGCAAGGTGTTGGAACCATTATGACCGCTGAGGATCTTGCCTCCCATGACTGGAAACAGAACACAGAGAATATGGACATGATGGGTGAACATGGGCATGATGAGCACGGACATGGTGAAGAAGGAGACGGTAATGAGATGCATCAGGAAGGTGAGATGAAAGAAGAGTCAGGCCACTAAGTATGACAATAGAAAATGGTGATCAATGATGTCAGATATGATACAGATTGCAAGACGAGAAGTGAAAATGGGATTTCGCAATCCTTGGGCGTATTCGTTTCTGATCCTTTTTTGCACATTTAGCTTAAGCTTGTTACTTCTGAATTCGCAGAATCTGGTTGAAGGATATTCGGGCACAACAGGTTCGATGTTGAATCTCATTCTTTACCTCTTACCATTAATGACGCTGTTCCTCGGTTCCTTCTCACTAACATCCGAAAAGGAAGACGGTAGCTGGCAACTGCTGTCCACGTATCCCATTGGCACGATGTCTTTTATTGTGGGCAAGTATCTTGGGCTGTCGATTGTTTTAATTACCATTGTTGCGTTTGGATACGGCCTGATGGGGGTTATTAGCGGAGTAATCGGGAATCCACTGGATGCCGTGACATATCTTCTCTTTCTGGCATTTTCTTGTGGACTGGTGTTGTTATTCCTGACGTTGGCGCTATTTATCGGTTCGTTGTCGCGCAATCGGTGGCAGGCGTTAACCATATCCGTGACCGTATGGTTTTTCGCAGTCATTGGATGGCCGACCTTATTGCTCTCTGTGCTGGGACTGATGCCTTATCTATGGGTGAAACCGCTGCTGATTATACTAACGCTCATCAATCCGGCCGAGCTGGTGCGATTGTTTGTAGTCATCAAACTGGGAGGCGGCTCCATTCTTGGACCAGAATATTATCGATGGGTGGAGTGGGTGCAACAACCAAGTGGCAGTTGGATCTTCATCGGGATATGCCTATTCTGGATTGCCTTCTCTGTCCTAGCGGTATACGCGATCTGGGAGAGGGGGCGTTCTCATGGATAAAGTGGGACTCGAAGTGATGGGATTGTGCAAATCCATTAAAAAGCAACCAATTGTTGAGGATATCTCCTTTCGCATTACTTCAGGCCAAGTGCTTGCCCTCTGTGGAGGGAATGGTGCAGGAAAGAGCACGGTACTGCGTATGATCGCAGGAATTCTTCGGCCTACCTCCGGTGAGGTTGCGGTGAACAATGTGCGATGGTTGAAGGAGCGCAAGCGTTATTCAGAGCAGATTGGATATATGCCGGACGATTATCAATTTAATCAAGGACTGAGTGCGGAGGAAATGCTTCTGTTCTGGGCTTCTCTGAGGAAAGTTCCCAAGGAGAGAGTACAGGAAGTACTGACCATGGTAGGTTTGGAGGATCAAAAGAAAAACCGGGTTACGACCTTCTCCAAAGGCATGCGCCAACGTGTGTTATTCGCCCAGGCTGTGCTGTCGAAACCTCCACTGCTCATCATGGATGAGCCAACGAATGGATTGGACCCATTCTGGATGCAGGAATTAACTCAGCTACTCAAGGGCATCAAACAGGAAGGCCACATGGTCGTGTTCTCGACCCATCAGCTGGAGATCGCAGACGATATTGCGGATCAGGTGATATTCATGAACCATGGACGTAATGTTGGAGAGGGCTCTACTCACGACTTTTGTGATCAATTCGGTTCGCTCCATGCAGCATTTCATCAAAGTCTTGGTTTAAAGTGAAGGTGAGTTTATTGCAGAAGAAGAGTTTTAAAAGTAGACGTACACTTACAATTTTGATTGGTGTGATCGCATTGTTAGTTGGTACATGGGCTATTTTCGAAAATGTATCGACACCCGAATCTCAGCGAGGTAACGCCATTGAAGCTGGTGCCGTGGCCCCTGAGTTCACAGCGGTTAATTCAGAAGGCGAACAAGTCAGACTGTCCGATTATCGGGGCAAAGCCGTGATGATTAACTTTTGGGCTTCATGGTGCACACCTTGTGTAAGGGAGATGCCGCTCGTTCACCAGATTGCTCAGGACTATCAGAATGACGTGGAAACCCTGTTTGTTAACGTGGGGGAATCGAAGGGCACGATTCGTGAGTTTATGGATAAGCAGGCATTTGATTTCCCGGTGATCATTGACGTGACAGGCAACATATCAGGCATGTATCTGATTACAGGTTTACCGGCAACGATGGTTATTGATAAGGACGGAGAGTTCCGTCATATATTGCTCGGTGAACTGACCGAAGATACACCATTGCAGCAATGGCTGAAAGATAGTATCTAGTTGTAAGCGTTGGATGGTGAGAAAAGGGGCAGGAACGCCAGAGATCGCCATGTTACAAGTGAAATGAATTTGCGTTAAAAGTAACTACAAAAAGTAACCAGATAAAAAGCCGGACACCCATTTAACGAAGGGGTGTCCGGCTTTACTTTTGAAGTTATGCTGCTTCGCAGCCGATTACAATACAGCAGCTGAAGCGTGATTGTTACGAGCGATTCTGGTTGCGTCAACCATGTTACGCAGAGAAGCTACCGTTTCTTCCTGTCCACGGGTTTTTAATCCGCAGTCCGGGTTAATCCAGAACAGCTTCGGATCAAGAACACGCAGGGCACGTTCAATCATGCTGCTCATTTCATCCACACTCGGAACTCTTGGGCTATGGATATCATATACGCCAAGACCGATACCGAGCTCATACGTATTTTCTTCAAAACTATGAATCAGTTCACCGTGACTACGGGATGTCTCAATGGAGATAACATCCGCATCCATAGCTTCAATGGAATCAATCATGTCATGGAATTCGCAATAGCACATATGCGTATGGATTTGAGTCGTTTCATGCACCGTGCACGTGGAGATACGGAACGCTTTGACTGCCCAAGCCAGGTAATCGGCTTGTTCATTTTCTTTCAGCGGAAGCCCTTCACGAACAGCTGGCTCGTCAACCTGGATCATACCAATGCCTGCCTGTTCAAGTGCTTCGACTTCCTGTCTCAACGCATACGCCAATTGATAGGCAATCTGCTCACGAGCAATGTCTTCGCGTACGAATGACCAGTTCATGATGGTAATCGGGCCAGTCAGCATGCCTTTAACAGGACGCTCTGTCTGCGATTGAGCATATTTCGTTTCTTCGACAGTCATTTCACCCGTAAATGCAACATCACCGAAGATAATAGGTGGCTTCACGCAACGTGAACCATATGATTGTACCCATCCAAACTGTGTAAAGGCAAAGCCGGCCAGCTTCTCGCCAAAGAATTCAACCATGTCGGTACGCTCAAACTCACCATGTACCAATACGTCAATTCCGATCTCTTCCTGAATCTTAATCCAGATATCAATCTGCTCCCGGATGAAGGCAGCATACTGTTCGTTGTTCAACTCACCCTTGCGCCACAACTGACGTGCTTTTCTGACTTCGGCAGATTGTGGGAAACTACCAATCGTTGTTGTCGGGAAGAGTGGCAATTGCCATTTGGCCTGTTGAGCTTCATGACGCTCTGCAAAAGGACGGGAGCGCTCCGGCTGTTGAACACTGATGGAAGCAACGGCTTTCTGTACAGCGGTACGGTTTCGATCTTCGGATTGCTGAAGCGCTTGAAGGGTAAGCTCTGCTTCGTCTATTTTGGCGGTAATCTCTGCACTTGGTGAAGATAAGGCTGTAGTCAAAAGAACAATCTCATCCAGCTTTTCATCTGCAAATGCAAGTGCATTTTTCAGTTCAGATGAAAGTTTTGCCTCACGGTCTGTGGTTACTGGCACATGCAGCAGGCTGCAAGATGATTGCACGATGATACGTTCAGGTGTCACGAACTCAGTTAATTCATTCAGCAAATTCAGTTTTGTCTGAAGGGAAGCTTTCCAGATCCCACGTCCATCAATAATACCTGCACCGAGCACTTTGTCTGCCGGGAAACCGGATGTCCGAATAGATTGTGTGTTACCAGAGAGTCCGTGTACAAAATCAAGTCCTACACCTTGAACTGGCAGTGCAACAATGTCGTTGTAGTTTTCAACAGATTCAAAGTACGTTTGCAGCATGATATTCAGGCCTGGAACGGCTGCTGCAAATGTTTCATATATTTTATTCAGACGCTGTACGTCTTCATCGCTTAATTTGGTTACCAGAATAGGTTCGTCGACCTGCACCCACTGAACGCCTTCGCTAGCAAGTTCCTGAAGCAATTGAGTATAGAGTGGAAGCAAGCGGTCCAACCAAGCGTCTGTCTCGGATTTATCATAGCCTTTGGAGAGCTTTAGGAAGGTTAACGGTCCAACAATAACCGGCTTGCCTTCAATGCCGAGTTTTTCTTTTGCTTCACGATAAGCGACAAGTGGCTTGTTCTCCGTCAGAGTTGGGGAAGCCCCGTCCAGTTCAGGTACAATGTAGTGATAGTTCGTGTTGAACCATTTGGTCATTTCGCTTGCTGCGGCATCTTTTGTTCCCCGAGCAATACCATAATATACGGACAACGGAACGGAACCACCATCATAAGCAAATCGTTTAGGGATAATGCCAAACATCACAGCTGTATCCAGGATATGATCATAATAGCTAAAGTCATTCACTGGAATGATGTCGATGCCTTTTGCTTGTTGCTTGCGCAAATGATCGATGCGGATCTCTTGCAAACGTGCGTGAAATTCTGTTTCCTCCAGCTTACCTGCCCAGAACGCTTCCAACGCTTTCTTCCATTCCCGATCAGCACCAATACGCGGATATCCCAATACACTACTTTTTGTCATCGTTTAAAACCCCTCTGCTTTTATGTTACACAAAATTTATCACAGATCCGGAGTTATAATGTAATTCCATTAAATTATACCTAGTTATAGCCTGAGGCTATATCCAAAGGTGTGTGCTATATAAGTTGAACTAACGAGTATTTACACTTGCCACTCCGATGACAGAATAACCTTCCAACTCAGCTAAGGATAAATAATAGATCATAATCATATTTTGTATGCTTTTGCATTCACTCGGAATAATAGAAATTAAAAAAGGTTGATGAGTATGGGATTTCAAAAACGACTTTTTCACTTTATACTTGCAACAACATTAATGATAAATAGTATTTCCCTATACACAGATGTTACATATGCAGATCCTGAGAGCGAACAGGAAGAAAACTATAAGCCATTAGCACTTACGATGCTCAACCCATACATTTACCATGAGATTACCAACTATTATCAGGCAAATCATATGCCGGTCCCTAGCTATGGGCTATATGATATCCATGTATTGGAACTTAAAAGGCGCACAAAAGGTGGTTATAATTTTCGAACGGTTCTGGAAGTCAGAACGTTTTACGGTCCACATAACCCGCCATATGGGAAAGAGATCATTACGTTTGAAATAGACCCCACTAATGTTACAATGGTGAGCTATGTTCATACGAATGATTGAAAGGAAGGCGGTACGCATGAATCTGTATCATATCCAGTCCACCGTGCACGGAATCAACAGAGTAACATCCTTTTTGGAAGACAATTATATTGGTATTGCTTGGTCAGGTACAGGGGATCTGGAGCAAACGCCCCGGGAACTATGGAAGGAACTGTTGGTTCAACACTATCCCTTGGATGAAGCAGAATTGGCGAGCACACTCGCGACATTACATATGTTTGGTAACCTCATGCAGGATGGAGATTATGTATTAATTAGCGATGATGAATGGACGTATGTTGGGGATATCGGGGATTATTATTACGACGATTCCGCTGGCACAGAAAACGACTTGATCTGTCACCGTCGGGGAGTTACATGGTTGGGTCGTATTCCTCTCGCTGAGCTGAATGACAAAGTGCAGGCACTGCAAAATGATTCAGCCATCCTTGCGAAGTTTGAGTATCCCATATCACAAGCACAGCTGGATCGAGGTCTTGCAGTCAGTATAACAGCCGAAGCAACGCACTCTCTCTCAACAGGGGTAGATGAAGCCACGATTCAGACAGCTCTCCAGGTGCTGAGAGAAGCGTTACACAGTGAAGAAGAAGAGTTGCGAATTCGTGCGGCTACAGCCATTTTGCAGTATGCCAAACAATAGGAAGACTATGCATAATTATAGAGAATTATAGTGGCATATACAGGATTTATTCGCTAAACAACCAATTGAAATATTATTAAGAAGCAGAGCGTTCGCCTACAAGCTTTCTGCAAGAAAGCTACATCGGAAGCATGCGCTATCCTCGGATTTCCCCTTTTAAAGACGGAATAAAAAAATCTGGGGATAACAGCGATCGGAAGGTTGTTCTGTCATCGGAGTGTCCAGTGTAAATATTCGTTAGTTCATTTTATATAGCTCTGAGATCTGTTCATTTATATTCCTATGACTTAGTCCACCGTGATAACAAACCACAGATGAAATGTCGAGTTCGATATACTTTTTCAAAGAGATTCGAGCAGTCTCTGTATCCAGCGTAGTAGGTTCATGAATGCCTCCAAGCATGCCGTCTACACTGTACATTGAATCTCCGGCGATGAGCGTCTTGCTGTCCATCAAATATAGACTGATATGACCTGGCGTATGACCAGGTGTATGAATAACGCGAATTCCACCGCAAAACGGCAGTTCCTGACCATCAGTAACCGTTTCATCTATTTTTCCCATTGGAGGATGTTCAAGGTGAGCATCTTTGAGAAGAGGGAGCTGCCCCTCAATATATGGTTTATCCAGCTCATGCGCATATATCTTGACTTGTGAGCCACACTCCTGCAAAATCTCGGGAAGACACCCGATATGGTCCACATCCTGATGCGTCAAAATCACTGCTTTCAGTTGGCTGATCGGCACACCAATCTTTTCGAGTGCGATACACAAATCGTCATATTGTCCAGGGAATCCGGTATCAATTAACACAACCATTTCTTCATCCCATATCAGCACAGGGTGAATTATATTCCCCTCAAAATCAAGCTGAAGCATCGTTATTCCTTTTGAAATTTCCATAATATCAGACCTCCGAGAGTTGAAATTCATATACATCGTTGCTCGTTATATTTCTTATGTAAACGAATAAAGACTGCAAAAAGATACGTTCGGTTGCTTATAGAAATATTCAATGAATGGGGGAATTGACGCTTGGTGTTGGGAATGATAATTTAGATATATCATTTAAACCAATAAGTCCAATAAGATAAAGGGGGTATGTGGGATGACACATATCGTGCATGCAGCAGCTGAAGATATTCGGAGCGAGGATTCGCTACTATTGATCAAGGAACTGAGTGAAGAACTCGGTTTGTTATATGGTGGTGATGGAACTGCAGGATTTCAACTGTCAGACGTTGAGGTGCCCCGTGCGGCTTTTATCGTTGCCAGGATCGACGGGTATCCGGTTGGTTGCGGAGCACTTAGACCCCTTGATGAAACATCTGTAGAAGTTAAACGCATGTATACACGCAATGGTTACCGCCGTAAGGGGATTGCCCAGGCTATATTGGCCGAGGCAGAGCGTCTTGCGAACGAACTTGGTTATACCAATCTGAAACTGCAAACAGGTCCCTTGCAACCAGAAGCTGCAGCGCTGTATGAGCGTGTAGGGTATTATCGAATTCCTGTTTTCAGTGGCAATTGGGACAGAGTGTTGGCCTATCAGAAAGATCTGGTACACGAAAAAGTATAATTCTACGAATCACAGCTTTTATTTACTGAACGGACAGAGGAACACAAGATAAAAGTAAAAAAGTCGCCGATTGGCGACTTTTTGCATTTTAACATACTCCATTTACTCCAATTATCTCATCTGAAAATATAGACAAAAGCGTTCAATCCGTTGCGCTATTATTGATCGAAGGTTCCTGATGTTGAACACCCCATTCGCATAGTCCTTCCAAAACGGGCAATAACGTTTCAGCTTTGGCTGTCAGACGGTACTCGACTTTAGGAGGGACTTGAGGGTACTCTTTCCGTTCGACCATACCATCTGCTTCCAATTCTTTGAGCTGTGAACTCAGCGTTTTATACGTGATAGCGCCGATCTGTCTTTTAAGTTCATTGAAGCGGACAGGCTGGTTATCAGCGAGAAGATACATAATCACCATTTTCCATTTGCCACCAATGACAGACAACGTATATCCAAAAGGGGTATCTTGAATGTTTTTAACTTTACCGTGGTATTCAGCCATACTCATCATTTACACTATCCTTCCGGGTAGTACCTATCATAAAAGACCGTACTATTTATTTGTTTGGGCTCAGTTTATACTAACCTTACTTTGAAGTAAAGGGGATTTACGATGACTCAAAAAACAATACGTCTGCTTATGCCACAATGGCAAGGTGGAGATAATCCAAACTACTCATTTGGAGCGGAGTTGCTTGCATGGCTTGCACCTGACAATGATCAACCTCTCATTCATGTTCCTGTTGAGGCTTATGATGGAACATCTCTGGTAAGCGAGAACGGGATAAAAGGCAGAGCACCGCTACTTCAGCAATTGCAGGCTGCCCAGCATATTATTCAAGCTCACCAGCCCGATCGCATTGTCATGTTTGGCGGTGACTGTTTGGTTGAACAAGCCCCGTTTGCTTATTTAAATGAACGATATGGCGGAGAACTTGGTTTGATATGGATTGATGCACATGGTGATCTGGTTAGATACGAGGGCTATGACAACGGTCATACTTTACCGCTTGGGAACCTTCTTGGGGAAGGCGATCCGGAGTTTGCCAAACATGTGAGTGTCCCTTTGAAGCCCGAACATGTCTTCATGGCCGGGTTGACAACCCCCACGGAACAGGAAACCGAAGTGATTCAAAGATTGGGTATCCGAACGGCTGGAACTGAAGAATTAACCCATGGCATGGATTCGATTAAGAAGTGGATTAAAGAGATTGGTATCAAACATCTGGCAATTCACCTTGATCTGGATGTGCTTGATCCTAACATGTTCCGTTCATTGTTATTCGCTAAACCAGGGGAACCTTATGTTTTTTCACCAGCGGGAACCATGCAAATACTTCACTTGCTTCGTCTGATCAAAGAACTGTCTGAAGAAACAGATGTAGTTGGATTAGGGATAACTGAGCATATGCCGTGGGATGCCATTAACTTGAAGAATTTGCTTGGAGAAATACCTATCCTGAACCAGTGATATAGGTAATAAGTCACCAGAATATATCAGAATACTGATATAAGGAGTCAAAATATAGGAAGATTACAGATAAAAATATCAATATTATTATATGGGTGGTTCGACGAGAATCAGAAATTAAACAAACTGAGGAGAGACACCCAGATGGTCACGTTATTGTTAATCATTATTTATCTCGCATTTATAGGGCTGGGATTACCTGATGCTTTACTTGGCAGTGCCTGGTCCGTTATGAAAAACGATATACATGCGACAACAGAAATGGCTGGTTACATATCGCTAATCATTTCATTTAGTACAGTAGTGTCCAGTCTAACGGCCAGCCGATTGTTACACCGGTTCGGAACGGGTAAAGTCACAGTATTCAGTATCCTCTCAACAACGATCGCGCTGTTGGGATTCTCATTCTCTGAGAATTTTGTGTTTTTACTGATTCTGGCGATCCCTCTCGGCTTAGGTGCAGGTTCGGTGGATGCGGCACTAAGTAATTATGTAGCCTTGCATTTCAAGGCCAAGCATATGAACTGGTTGCATTGTTTCTGGGGAATTGGCGCAGTGACAGGCCCACTCGTTATGGCATATTGGCTGAATCAAGCAAACAACTGGCGTGCAGGATACGTTACTGTGGCGTTGATTTTGCTTGGGATCGTGGTGGTCTTATTATCAACTTTGTCTCTATGGAAGATTTTTGAGAAGGGAAGAGTAGAGGGTTCAGGCGATGAGAAGAAACGCGTAAGCAACCGTGAGGCCATACGTATCCCCGGCGTGAAAATGTCGATGATTGCGATGCTCTGTTACAACGGTTCCGAAACTGCTGCCGGTCTGTGGATGGCTTCTTTCTTCATTGTTAGCAAAGGAGTTTCTCCAGGCACTGCCGCAGCACTATCCTCTCTATTTTTCATTGGCATTATCTTGGGACGTGTAATCTCAGGTTTTCTTTCGACTCATGTATCCAGCAAAAATCTCATCAGATATGGTGGAATCGTCGGATGCTTCGGATTAGTTATCCTGGTTATGCCGATTCCTTACTGGATTGCCGCAGGGGCTTTATCTATCGTGGGATTGGGCGGAGCACCGATCTATCCGAGTATTGTTCATGCGACACCGGAACGCTTCGGTGAGAAGGCATCCCCAAGTGTAATTGGACTTGAAATGGCCAGTGCCTATACAGGTTCAACACTCATCCCGTTAGGTATGGGACTTATAGCCAGCCAATGGGGAATGTCAATGGTACCCCTGATCCTGCTGATTCTGTTCAGTGTTATGTTCGCGGCTACAGAGCTGGTTAACAGAAGCAACAAGGCTACGCGCCTGACCGTCTAGCTCTTGCTATAGGTCATTAAGGTTCTGCCACTATACAACAAAGGAACAACCATCGCTGGTTGTTCCTTTTGGTGTGTGGACTATTTTTTATAAGAAGATCAGTAACAATGTTCCTGCAGCAAAACAGTAATACGAAAAGTATTTCAGATTGCCTTTGGCCATAATGCCCATAAACCATCTCATGGAGAAATACGTGACAAAGAGTGTCGTGATGAATGCGATCAGATAAGGGATAGCCAGTTGTGATCGATTCGGATCATTGGCAATGTCGGATACCCCCATGATAAGTCCGCCAATACTGATGGGAATGTACAGCATAAAGGAGAACTTCAAAGCTGTTTCCTGTTTCATGCCAACAGCGATGGACGCAATTACAGTTGCCCCTGAGCGGCTAATGCCCGGAATAAGAGCGACCGCCTGAGCCAGACCTACCAACAATGCATCTTTCGTAGACAGATCTCCGTCTTGCTTGCGACCACGAAGATTACGAATAAGCCACAAGGCAACCCCGGTGATTAATAGTGCGATGGAAACGGTATATACGGATGAGAAAATTTCTTCAATCCGATCTTTGAACAGGACCGCAACGACAGCAGCAGGGATCGTACCAATAATTATGTATAAGCAAAACATGAAGTCTGCTCGATATTCTTCTTTACGAGTACGCAGGTAACCTAATGCACCAATAATCAACTTTTTGATATCTTCCCGGAAAATAAAAATAATAGCGATAAGTGATGCTGTGTTTGTTAAAATCTCAAATGACAATCCATTCTGCTTGATGCCCATAAGTTTCTGGGCGATGATCAGATGACCGCTTGAGGAGACGGGGATTGGCTCCGTCGCACCTTGAACAATACCTAAAAACAAATACTTTAACCACAATATAATCTCTTCCATGTTGTCCTCCTTGATTACGTTTCATTGGCTTTTCAAAACTCTCTTTTTTAAAAAAAGTGAATGGTTTACTCTATTGATGATAGCTGTTTAACTTGGTGACTTGCAAGTTAGAGTTCATAGAGGGGGTGAAGTAAACATAGCTTGTCAAATCCTGCATAGCATGATATCGTTGATAACGATTATCAATATCAACGAAAAGGTGGGTTTATTTTGCGTAAACAGATAAAATCAATATGGATCATGATGGCACTTATCTTGCTGATTGTACTTAGTGCATGTGGTCAGTCTGCGACGACCAATAGTACAACCGGGGACAGCACGAATGCGGCTACGGAGACAGAAACCAAGACGGACTCGGATTCAGCTTCTTCCGCTGATAAAGCGGCAACTGCCGAAGAGGAACTTGTTACATATCAATCGGATGCAGGCGAAGTACAGGTACCGAAGAATCCTAAGCGCATTATTGATTTGACATCATTTTCGACAGGCTACTTTGTTGCCCTGGATGCACCGGTAGTCGGCGCTTTATCAGGAGCGATGAACAACAAATATATCAAGGATCAACTTGCAGCAGCGGGCACCAGTGATCTGGGTCAAGAGCCTACACCAGAGAAACTAATCAGTTTAAAACCTGACTTATTTATCGTGTACACTGGAACAGAGGGCATCGACAAGCTGGAGCAGATTGCGCCTGTTGTACAGATTGCATATGGTAAGCGCAATTTCAAGGATCTAATGCTTGAAATGGGTAAGCTCACCAATAGAGAAGACGCAGCGAAAGCTTGGAATGCTAAATGGGAAGCGAAGATCAACGAACTGAAGCCCAAGGTTCAGGAAGCTGTAGGCGATCGTACCGTTTCCATACTGAATCCATACGCCAAAGGATTATTTGTATTTGGTCATAACTATGGTCGAGGTGGTGAAATTATTTACGGGGAGTTTGATCTCAAGGCACCAGCCAAGGCCCAAGCTGAAGCGATTGACAGCGGAACTGGATGGGCTTCAATCTCCATGGAACTATTACCGGAGTATGCGGGGGATATCATCTTCACCAGCCCGTGGTCGGGAGATACAACCGATCCCAAGATCGTATATGACAATACATTATGGAAGAACTTGCCTGCGGTGAAGGCAAATCATGTGTTCCAGCTTGATCCGACTTCAGACTCGTACAACGATCCGTTAACGTTGGAAGGTCAGCTTCAATTTATTTCCGATAGCCTGCTTACCGCGAAGTAAGATTAGACTGCATAAATGGTAATACTGGAGCATTTCTAAACGTCGGTACAAGACGGGGAAATGCTCTTCTTATGAGCTTAGGATGTTATATACGTCGAACTTGGATGGGTTTTGACCAATGTAATTAAGCTTGATACAATAGGATAACAGCTGATGAAAATTAAATATCAAGTGGGGTGATCTAGATTGCAGCAAAAGAGTGAACGTTTGAATGTTTGGTTGGCTTTCTCTAACATTCATACCCATCTGAACGAGAAGCTGGAACAAGCTCTGCTTCAACAATATGACTTATCTTTGAAGGAATTTTATGTGTTAAACTTCATATATAATGCGGAGGGTAAGGAATTACGCCTACAGCAACTTCAAGAACTAGTAGGCTTGAGCCAAAGTGCTACTTCCAGGCTCGTCGTTAGGATGGAAGCCAAAGACTGTGGGGCTCTGGAAAGACATGCATGTGAAGATGACCGGCGTGGCATTTACACTCGAATTACGGAGCTTGGAGAGAATAAATATAAGAAAGCACTTCAAACGTTTAATCAGGTCTTGCAAACTGAATTGGAACAGGATGGATTTGAGACTCGATTAGAGAACCTCACTAAAGAATTGTTCTAAGGCTAGGGTGAATATAGGGTAATGTAGTCATTTACCCTATAAGAAGACTTGACACTCATTAATATATCCGTTAAATTAAATGCATGCGCATGAATTTAATATGGATGCGGTGATTTTGTATAAAGGAGGTATTGAACATGAGGGTGTTCGTCGTGGGATCAAATGGACAGATTGGTCAACAACTTATTCATCTTTTGAAGAATAGTGAAGAACACACCGTTCTTGCCATGGTACGAAAACAAGAACAGGTAGATTCATTTGCAGCACAGGGTGTGGAAACGGTTCTTGCCGACTTGGAAGGTACGGTTGACTCACTTGTAGCTGCTGCAACGGGTTGTGATGCCATTGTATTTGCGGCTGGTTCTGGCGGTACAACGGGATATGATAAAACACTCCTGATTGATCTGGATGGTGCCGGGAAAACCATTGAAGCGGCTCAAAAAGCGGGTATTGATCGATTTATCATGGTGAGTGCGATCCAAGCCAATAATCGTGAGAACTGGCATGATAACATCCTTCCATATTATGTAGCGAAACACTATGCTGATAAATTGTTAGAGATCAGTGGATTAACATATACCATTATACGTCCAGGGATTCTAATGAATGAACCGGGAACAGGTAAAGTTACTGTTGCTGAGAATATAACAACCGGTAACATTGCTCGTGAAGATGTGGCTCATGTAATTTTGGCCAGTTTGAGTGAGAAGAATACGTACAAACGTTCATTTGATCTAATCGCTGGTGAGGATACAATATCTGAGGCATTGAGTGGGCTCTGATCCGAAACAAAATTTTCAACGATATCTGATGAGTTAAGAGAGGGCTATACAATGATTATGTTGATGCTTTTGACCTTCATATTAGGTATCTTCATCGTTGTACGTCAATTTTGGCCAGTGCGCAATCTTGAATATATAGATTATCAAGTATTTCTCAGACAAGAGCGTGATTTTCGGCAGTATAAAGTGATCGATATTCGAGATGCGACGGATTATATGGTTAATCCTACTCCGGATACGATTAACATCTCATTGGGGCGCCTTGCTTTCACATGGGAAAAATACCTTCTTCGAGAAGATAACGTAATTATAATGTCACCTGGTATGCTTCAATCCAAAAAGGCTGTTCGTATTTTGCGAAAGCATGGATTTGAATGTCTTTATGTGATGAAGTAAAAGATATATGTGAGTTCCAAATCATACGGAGTTATTAATTGTAGGCATTGATTCGATGCTTGCGCATGCATTTTTGTTATTCATGATTCATGAAAAGGGGAGTTTTATTTTGATGACAGATTTGTTTAGTCCATATTCTTTTAAAAGCCTAGAGCTTAAAAACCGTGTTGTAATGGCTCCAATGTGCCAATATTCAGTTGAGCAAAAAGATGGTATTGCAACAGATTGGCATTATATGCACTACGTTAGTCGTGCCGTGGGAGGAACAGGTCTCATTATCATTGAAATGACAGATGTGGAGCCTGATGGCCGAATCTCAGATTATGATCTTGGGTTATGGTCAGATGAACAGATCCCGGCTCTGAAGCGGATCGTAGATGCGTGTCACAGTTATGGTGCCAAGGTCGGTATCCAGATTGCTCATGCGGGCCGCAAAGCAGAAGATGCTGAGGTTCCAGTTGCTCCGTCCGCGATCGCCTTTGATGAGAATTCCAAGCAACCTCGAGCGCTTACAACGGACGAAGTAAAAGGAATGGTTGAGAAATTCCGTAGTGCAGTAGCGCGTGCTGTGAAAGCTGGTTTTGATGCGATTGAGCTTCATGGCGCACATGGATATCTGATTCATCAGTTCCATTCTCCACTAACAAACAAGCGAGAAGACGAATATGGTCAAGATTTAACGTTATTCGGCCGGGAGATCATTCAGGCTGCAAAGGCAGAGATGCCCGAGGATATGCCCTTGATGATGCGTATTTCAGCCAAAGAATACGTCGAAGGTGGCTATGGCATTAACGAAAGTTCTGAGTTTGCCAAGGCTTATAAAGAGGCAGGTGTTGACGTATTTGACATCTCATCTGGTGGCGAGGGACCTATTGGTGCATCGGGCAGACCAGGAACTCACGCAGCTTATCAAGTACCTCTCGCTAAAGCAATCAAAGAAGCTCTTGATGTGCCTGTGATTGCTGTTGGAAGGCTGGATGATCCGAAATTGGCGAATGCAGTCATCGGAAATGAAGAAGCTGATCTCGTTGCAGTTGGCAGAGGTCTGTTAAGAAATCCTTACTGGGCCTTGGAAGCTGCGTCTGCTTTGCGCAAGACAACGGACGTTCCAAAACAATATACAACTGGTTTTTAATGTATTAATAATTTAACGATTAAATGATCTTCATTAATACAGAAATAAGAAAGGACTCCTCTAATAAAACAGAAGGAGTCCTTTTTGAGGTTAAACTAGACAAGGTAAAGGAACGATATTAGCCAGTAACCAGTCAAGAGATGGTAGTCGGCTCATCGCTTCCGCCTCTCAAGCGTTTAATATCTTCTCTGGGCGGAAATCCGAACATGCGAGAATATTCACGGCTGAATTGGGAAGGGCTCTCGTAACCTACCTGAAATGCTACATCTGCTGCATCGGTGGACTTGGATAATAACAAGCGGCGCGCTTCTTGCAGCCTCAATTGTTTTTGAAACTGAATCGGACTCATGGCAGTCACTTCTTTAAAGTGTCTGTGTAGCGAGGCAGTACTCATATTTGCCAAATCCGCCAATTCCTCAACCCGAAAATTTTGCTCAGAGTGATTCATAATATATTCAATAACGTTTCTGATTCGATAGGTATGGCTGCCTTCCATGGTAGCTTGTTCTAGTGCAATCCCATGTGGGCCTTTCAGAACTTTATAGAGAATTTCCTTTTTGAACAAAGGTGCGAGTAGTGGGATATCTTCCGAATGATCTTCCAACAAACGTGCTAATCTGACGACTGCATCCAGCAGAGACGGCTCAGCTTGGCTGACAAACATCGCACGTCTCGTTGTTTTCCGCGGTCTTGCTGGGAAATCGGAATGGTTCAATACCTCCAGAATCTCACTGGATGTGAATTCAAGCTTCAGGGCCAGATAGGGAGCCTCAGACGAGGCTTGAATTACTTGTCCACTAACCGGCAAGTCAACGGTTGCCACGATATAACTTCCTGGACCATACCGGAAACGATCCTGTCCCAGCAGGACCTCTTTTTCACCCTGAACGATAATGCAAAAGGATGGTTCATTCACTCTAAATATAGGTTCAGTAACGACCGATTCACGGATTAGAAATAATGAAGGGATTGCCGTAGGATGTACCCCATCCTTGTCAGAATAACGATCAATGAGTGTGGCTAATTCGTTTTGTTGTTCATGTATTTGATCAGACATGCAAAGTTCTCCTTTTTTCCTCACAACATAATAATCACATTCTATCGTATATTGACCGAAGGCGGTAGAAAACGGATAGGAATAGGAAAATATTTGATGTGAATGGATAAGACATTCTGATTGCTGGTTACATAATCACAAGTACACAGGTCATGATATACAACAAGTACAGAAGATATACACTTACGGTTCAGCTAATACATGATCAGGTGAGAATGAGAAGGGTATCTGCATCTTTTATTTACTGATCGTTCCCGATGTGTTAGATTGATTTTGGGAGGGAAGTCGAATGGCTAGAAGTAAAGAGTTTGAAGTGAACGAAGTATTGGATAAAGCAATGAAGATCTTCTGGGAACAAGGTTACGAGAAAACGTCGATGAGTGACCTGGTTGAGCATATGGGAATTCATCGCAGAAGTATATATGATACATTTGACGACAAACATTCGCTGTTTTTGCAGGCAATGGATCGTTACAGAGGTAAGGTCAGCACCACATTACTTGCAGAAATCAAGGCATCCAAGACGGCAGTGGAAGCACTGCATAAAATCTTCGAAGTTATGATCAGTGAAGTAGAGGATACGCCATCGGGATGCTTAATCGTGAACTCCGCCGTAGAGCTAGGCACACGCGATCCGGACGTGGATACGCGATCTCTTGATTCATTTAATGAAGCAGAGCAGATGTTTGAGCAACTCATTCAATGGGGGCAGCGGGAGGGAGAATTCTCCTCTGATCATGATGCGAAGGAAATGGCAGAGTACCTGCACAATATTTCTGTCGGCATCAGAGCCATGGCAAGAACCTCGACGGATAAGGAAAAATTAAACCGGATTATCCATGTAACGATGAAACTTTTGGAAAAATGATGAGTAGAGACATACCCAAAAAAGTAGCTTGAAATCCGTTAGAGGACTTCAAGCTACTTTTTTTTGTGCGCTAATTTTAGAAAATAGAAAGCATGAACCATCAATTGGTGATGGCATTTTCCATCGATTTAATTTTATGAATCTCTTCGGTCCCAGCCTCCAAAGCTGTTTCGTAGTAGGAGCGTTTGTGCTCGATGACTTCCATGGTTCTTCTTAGTTCCTCCATTTGCGCTTCCACAATAGCTTTTCGCTCCGTAAACATGTCATATCTTTGCTTCAGCGAGGAGTCCCCTTCAGAGCACCATTCAATGAAGTCTTTAATGTCTTTAATAGGCATGCCGGTCAGCTTCAGACATTGGATGATCTTTAGAAAGTCAATGTCGGAGTCTTTGAACAAACGTGTTCCACTTGTGGTACGTTCCACAAAAGGCATGAGTCCTTCCTTGTCGTAGTAACGCAATGTATATACCGTAAGGTCTAATTTTTTGGCAACTTCACCGATTGAATAGGTCATTTTCATAAAATTCCTTTCTACTGGGGCTAGACTTCGAGTTAACTCTAGGATGATCAGAGTGAATTCTACCATGCTGCATACAACATGTCAAAGTACGTTGGAGATAAAAAAAGTAAGATAAACATTTGACCTAGAGTTAACTAGAGGGAGTAAGATTATTTTGAACTTTAAATTACTAGGAGGTTATCCCATTGATTATAGCTAAAGCCAGAGCCGTTGACGGACCAGACCAACAATTCAGAAGTGCTGAAATTAAACGACGTGATCTGGATACTAATGATGTATTAATTGAGATTAAATATGCTGGTATCTGCCATTCTGACATCCATACTGCCCACGGTGAATGGGGCCCTGTGAATTATCCACTTGTTCCTGGACACGAGATTGCCGGGATTGTAACCGATGTAGGAACAGGGGTCTCCAAATATAAAGTCGGTGATCGAGTAGGAGTCGGATGTATGGTTGACTCTTGTGGCGAGTGTGATAACTGCCGCAAAGGTGAAGAGCAATACTGTCTCAAAGGAAATATTCCTACTTACGCTGGTGTAGACAAATACGGTGAGCCTACGCAAGGTGGATATTCAACTCACATTGTTGTCGTAGAGGATTTCATCGTGCGCATCCCTGATAACATTACACTTGATGCTGCTGCACCTTTGCTGTGTGCCGGTATTACGACGTATTCACCACTTCATCACTGGGGAGCTGGCCCAGGTAAGAAGGTTGCCGTTGTAGGTATGGGTGGTCTAGGTCATATGGCTGTCAAAATTGCACATGCGATGGGTGCCGAAGTAACGGTTCTCTCCCAATCCTTGAGCAAAAAAGAAGATGGACTGCAATTTGGTGCAGATCACTACTTTGCCACAAGTGAACCGGAAACATTCGAGAAACTTGCAGGCACATTTGATCTGATGATTAACACGGTAAGTGCGAATATTGACATTAACGCTTATTTCTCACTGCTCACACTGGATGGTACTCTGGTGAACGTGGGTGCTCCTGCAGAGCCTTTAGCTGTTAACGTATTTTCTCTTATCGGCCATCGCCGTTCATTCGCGGGTTCCATGATTGGTGGCATTCGTGAGACACAGGAAATGCTTGATTTCTGTGCAGAACATGATATTGCACCTAACATTGAGGTCATCTCCGCTGACCAGATTGACGAAGCTTACAAACGTGTACTGGCTTCCGACGTGAAATATCGCTTTGTTATTGATATCAGCACCATGTAATTGTGAAGTGTGCAATAGTGATAGTTAAAGATAGAAAAAAGCAGCTGCCGCCAAGGTCAGCTGCTTTTTGCTTTTCAGTTTGTTAATTGCTGATCATTCTACAACCCGTGCTCTTTTCGCAACGAACAGAAGATACCTGCGTCTAATAACTAGTGAAGTAAACATGAAAGGAGTGGAATGAGAAAGATGACAGTATCATTTTCACATCAGCCTGAAGGGTACGAATGTCCATTTTGTCGTATTTGGGGTATCGAGCGACCTGATCAGGGAACAAAACAAAGGGATATCATCTATCAGAATGAAATGGTAACGGCATTTATAGCGGGCAAATGGTGGCCAAACAACAAAGGACATGTTCTTATTGTTCCGAATCAACATTTCGAGAACATCTTTGAACTCCCTGCGGATTACGCTGTTGAAATTCACCTCGCGGCTCAGCTTACAGCATTTGCAATGAAAAGTACATATGAATGTGATGGGATTTCGACACGGCAACATAATGAACCTGCTGGCAATCAAGACGTCTGGCATTATCATCTCCATGTTTACCCTAGATACGTAAATGATCAACTTTATCTGACAAACGGTTCGCAGTCCGATCCAGATGAACGCGCTTTCTATGCGGATAAGTTGCGTTCTTGGATAAAGGAAAACATTTAAGGTCTAGAAGGAGATGAATCTGAGACCCTATGTTATATTTGATCAGAAGTAAGCTACATTAGGATATTCTTTGTAACGAAAAAATCATAAGATAAGAGAAGGGCTGTGCCAGTATTGAAAGGTAAGATATCTAAAAGGTTGATAGCAATTTTCGTAGTTTTCACATTGTATTTAGCCAGTACAAATCAGATGTACGCAGAATTCACCGAATTAAGCTTAGAGGAGCACGGAGGGCTACAGCAAGACTGGGTACATACTCTTCCTAAAGAATTTAATTATCTGAACTTTGAACTAGGATACAATCCTCAAGACAGTATTAACCATGCTGCTCAGCTTGTCATGCTAAACCCGGGTACTTTGTCTGGTAATAACTTCGGCCTATACACGATAAATAATAAGACAGGGAAAATTGCCTGGGCGTACGACATAAAAAATAAAGTGAAAAATTTTTACCCTTTGAATCACGCTTGGTTCTACAACGAGAGCGGCAGTATATTCTATCAGTATTCTACGAATCACGGGAAAACATTTAACATTCTTAGTTTGGATTCGAAAGGAAAGCGTTTATTCGAGAAGAAGGATTTAAGTTTCTCAAATATCTATCCTTATAAAAACGGAATTGTTCTACAACAAACAGATTATCTTAAAAATCAGTCTCGTTTTATCACATTAAATTCCAAAGGAATAACGACAAGCGAAACTGTGTTAGGTTATAAAACTGAAGTACTGACTTCTGGTTATGTACTCCATTTTGTAGGTGAGAATAAAATCGAGGTTTTCAAAGATGTAACCTCTTTGAAAAATCCATTATTTACATTTAACTCCAAAAAGTTTGGTGGATTCTACGTTGCGGGTTATCATCAATTAAGTGGCGGTACATTAATTGTAGAATATGCAAGATCCAATTCATATGGTGGACAGAAATTAATGGCTTATGGAGTTAATGGTAAACTCAAATGGGAAACCGTGCTTGATAGAAACATGAACATTTCTATGCATTCAACCGGAAGTAAACTATTAATCGATAACAAATCTGAACACAGTATCACTTTATATGATCATAACTTCAAAAAGCTGTTTTCTCGTGCGTATGAAGGAGAGCTTAATTTTAATGGTTTAATGAGATCCTATCGAAACGATAGCTATATTGAGTATACAAGCTTTGGAACCATTAATGACAAATGGGGAGAGAGGTATACCTTAATGAAAGATAATGGAGACATAATACTTAGTAAATACTTTGTTTTAGATGATGTGCATAAGAGTAACTTTGCTTATGACTCGTCCGAAAATGTGGTCTATCGCACCATGGTTAGCGACTACCGATATAATCTGATTAAATACAAGGTAACTAAATAGTAGTTGTAGTACCGTTGATAATAACAATCAACGGTTTTTTTTATATTCTATGAAGGTTCAATATTTATTTGGATGAAGGTATGCAGTTCAATCCTGTTTTAAACATTGTAAAAAAACTATTAAGAGTCATTGTTATCACATATTCTTTTTGCATTAAAGCAACCGACAGGTGTTTATGAATTTGATATTCATGATAGAATGAGTTTGAATTGGACAATATAAGTAGTATATTTCATGATATAGGGGGGAACTAATGGAGACCTTTGCAGAATTTATAGCACGCATCGATAACCCGGAACACCATGCACGAACGGAAGAAGTTTTGAACTGGGTCACTGAAAAATTCCCGAATTTAAAACAAAAAATAGCCTGGAATCAACCGATGTTTACCGACCATGAGACCTTTATTATTGGCTTTAGTGTATCCAAGCAACACTTGGCTGTTGCTCCCGAGAAGGCAGGAATTAATCGTTTTTCGGAAGAGATCACACAGGCGGGTTATGATCACACCAAAGAGTTGGTGCGGATGAAGTGGAAACAGGAGATTGATTTTTCGTTACTTGAGAGAATGATTGAGTTCAATATAGCGGATAAGGCAGAATGTTCAACATTCTGGCGCAAATAAATCGCGATATAAAAAGAAGACCCCCAACTTCCGGATACGGAAAGAGGAGGTCTTCTATATTTTAAGCAAAAGCGATTATTGAGCACCTACTACAGGGTGAGGTACATAGGGTTCTTCAAGGAATGAGACGTCTTCTGAGGTCAACTTAACAGAAAGAGCACCTACCGCATCTTCCAGATGCGATATTTTGGTGGCACCGATAATTGGTGCCGCTACAGTGTCTTTTTGTAGCAACCAGGCAAGTGCAATGTGTGTGCGAGGGACACCGTATTTTTCTGCAATGGATGCAACTCGTTCAACAACAAGCCGATCCGCATCACTTGTTGCATTGTACTTGGATTTCTGAATTTTGTCTGTCTCGGATCGAAGTGTTGATACGGACCAGTCACGGGTTAACCTGCCTGAAGCAAGAGGACTGTAGGGAGTCACACCAATCTTTTCTTCCTTGCATAAAGGCAACATTTCTCGTTCCTCTTCACGGTAGATGAGATTCAGGTGGTTTTGCATGGAGACAAACTTGGTCCAACCATTTTTCTCTGCTACATGTAATGCTTTTTGGAACTGCCATGCAAACATGGCCGAAGCGCCAATATATCTCACTTTACCGGACTTCACCACATCATGTAAGGCTTCCATGGTTTCTTCAATAGGCGTATTGTAGTCCCAACGATGAATGATATAGAGATCCACATAATCGGTTTCCAATCGTTTCAGGCTTTTATCAATCTCACTCAGGATGGCTTTTCTGGAAAGACCAGAACCGTTGGGTCCTTGATGCATTTGTCCGTGTACTTTGGTTGCAATGACAACCTCATCCCGATTGGCATAATCTTTTAACGCCCGACCAAGATACTCCTCGCTTGTACCCAGAGAGTATACATTCGCTGTATCGAAGAAATTAATGCCTAGATCCAGCGCTTTCTTTATCACCGGGCGAGAATTTTCTTCATTCAGTACCCATTCATGAACCCATTTACTGGCATCCCCAAATCCCATACATCCCAGGCAAAATCGAGATACGTCCAAGCCTGTATTACCAAGTTTAGTATATTCCATGTCATGTTCAAATCCTTTCTAATGTTTATTATTGCCACCTATAGGGTGATCTATATACACATTATTATGTCATAACGAAGGGAACAACCTGTACCACATTTCTATCAAAGTTTTGCCTAATCCTATCAGAATCTCTGAATTTGAATCAGTTGAGTCCATTAAAGTTCTCATATAAAAAGAACAAGCCATTCGTTTCTCTGGTTGGAGATTCAAATGGCTTGTTCATAAAATATTATTTAATCATTGTTTGATGAATCCAATCGCTTATTTTGGTTAATTTAAGATTGGCTTTGATATTATCATCCAACTCTTGATACCGTGGAAGAAGATCTGTATGTCCATCAATCCATTGGTACAATCCTTTAAGACCTGCTGCTGTCTCACTTCCCAACAAAGGCTGAATCGCTGCTTCAAAATGATCAAAAGGAAGAGACATGAAGCTGATCTTTTCACCTAATACAGCACTGAATTGTTCCGCTAATTGTGTACCTGTCAGGGCTTCTAATCCGGGGGCTGGGATAATGCTTCCTGCCAATTCCGAATGAGTCAAGGCATAATAGTGGAATTGAGCTGCATCGTTTAAGCTAATCCAGGAGATCGGCTTGTCTGCTGGTACCGGGTAGGCCAAAACGCCATTGTTCAGTATTCCGGGAATCAGGAAGTTTTCCAAGTATACAATGGGTTCCACAATGATATATGGAAGACCACTTTGCTGCAATTCGTGGATAACTTCACGTTTCAATTCAATTCCTTTGGAATGGGTGATAGGGTCAGGAACATAGGTACCTGTGTTAACTACAATCAATTTAACGTTTGCCTGTATAGCAGCATCAATTGCATTTTTGGTATATTGTCTGATCTTATCCGGATTGAACTCCACCGGCAGGTTCAGGAAGACTTTACTTACACCTTCATGCGCCGTATGGAGCTGTTCCACATCTGATAGATCCCCGATGAAAGCTTCAATGTTTTGTTCCTTCAGTGTGTTGGCTGTTGCCTCATTTCGAGTAATCGTGCGAACCTCACAACCGTGTTGAACGAGTAATTGAGCGACAGCGCCGCCTTGGGCGCCCGATGCCCCATATACTAAAAATCGATCATTTTGTGTCATAGTGGTCAATAACTTCCTTTCAATATGTGATTGGAATGAATGAGTTAACACTCAGCAATGACCTCAGCATAACGGATTTAGGATAGGAGCGTAAGTACGCACATTAATGATATAGAGTATCCCTTAGGATACTATGGGAAGGCGTTTTACATATGTTTCGATCCCCAATCACCTAGCTGAAACAAGATCGAAGTCAGGCTTTGTCCTTTTTCTGTAAGGGAATATTCGACTTTAGGCGGAACTACAGGGTGGGTAACACGGTTTATCAAACCAGCTTCTTCAAGTTCTCGTAATTGCCTGGTTAATGTGCGATGCGTAATGGGGTCCAGCATTTTCTGTAATTCATTGAATCGAATTGTTGAATGGCGGATGAGACGATTTATAATTAATAACTTCCATTTCCCACCAATCATATTGACTGCAAACTCAACAGGACAACGGTCCTCCACAGGTTCTATATTCATATTTATGTATCCCTCCCAAAAGCATCAACTCATGTTTCATGTTTCGTTCATTTTATCGAATTTATAAAGGGGTGTATAGCTTACAGCGCATTCAGGATATGAACCATGCCCAGGACACAAAAAAAGATGCCCCTAGTGTAGCTCGAGGGACACCTTATATTATATAAATTATTGTTCAACTCAGACAGAACGAAAAAAAGCATTGAACGTGAAAAAAAGCCATGATATAATCTATAGCGCAATTGACATTTATATTGAATGTAAAGGGTGAATCATTATTTATCCTAATTTAATTTTACATCCGACATTCCGATTTGTCAATGCTCTTTTTTTTGGCCCTAATAAATGGAAAAGGGAGTGGACTCATTCATGGATAAAACAGTGAAATGGAAGTTGGAAGAGGAAAGACTAGTTCAGGTGAGGAACAAACTTCAGGCACGACTCGACGAGTTAGAACCGAAGGTTGCCGGACTGCATGAACAGGCTGCCGAAATTCGTAAACGGTTCTGGGAAGAAGTGACGATTAATACGGGTTCGTACACGGATTTTGAAGATGCATTCTATACCATTAATCAGCAGTCGAGAGTGTTGGCCGAGAGGGAGCGCGGGCACAAGCTGTTAACACAACAATGGAAAAATACAAAGAGACTGCTTCCAACGCCGTATTTTGGCCGTTTCGACTATAAGGAAAAAGGCATGACATTGACTGAACAGATCTACATCGGTGTATCATCCTTCATGGATGAAGATGGATTGAACTTTCTAATCTATGACTGGCGTACGCCAATTGCGAGTCTGTACTATGATCACTCTCCCGGGCCAGCAAGTTATGACACACCTTCAGGACGAATCGACGGAAAGATGGAGCTCAAGCGTCAATTCCAGATTCAACATGGGCAGCTTCATAGCATGTTTGATTCAACTGAGACGATTGGTGACGAACTGTTGCAGCAAGTGCTCGCCAAGGGTGCAGACTCACAAATGAAGAGTATTGTAGCAACTATCCAGAAGGAACAAAACGCCATCATCCGTGATGACCGAAGCCGAATGCTTATCGTTCAGGGGGCAGCTGGCAGTGGCAAGACGTCGGCTGCGTTACAGCGAGTCGCTTACTTACTATATAAACACCGCCAGACAGTTAAAGCAGATCAGATTGTACTTTTCTCGCCGAATCCGATGTTTACCAGTTATATCTCGACCGTACTCCCGGAACTTGGCGAAGAGAACATGCAGCAGACAACTTTCCAGGAATATCTGAATTATTGGCTGGATTCCTCCTTCCGACCAGAGGATGCCTTTGATCAGATTGAATATGTGCTGACAGCTCAGAATGATCCGGGATATGAAGCTCGTCTGGAGGCGATTAAGTACAAAGCTTCCGAGACATTCCTTGAAGTGCTCCAAAACTACGGTAAGTGGCTGGGGCGGGAGGGCATGCAGTTTAACGGGATTCAATTTCGGGGACGTGAATTCATCACTGCGGACCGAATTAAGACTCAATTCTACAGTTTGGATCAAAATCTTACCTTGTCCAACCGCATTCTTCTTTTGCAGGAATGGTTGCTGAGAGAACTCGTTTCGCTGGAACGTCTGGAACGGGAAGCAGACTGGGTTCAGGAGGAGTTGAATTATCTGGACACAGATGATTATGTGGAAGCTTTCCGCATGTTGCACAAAGAAAAGCCTGTGTTTGATGTGGCGGAAAAATATGCAGCCCGTGAGAACGGAAATAACAAGGCAGTGCAAGATGAGGGTGCCTTTAACTTTGGAGTGCGGGAAGAGGAGTTGCTTCGTCAGAAATTGGTGAAAGACATGTTTAAACCTTTAAGAAAGAGTGTGCGGAAATTTCAGTTCGTGGATGTGAAAGGGATATATGAACAACTATTTGTAGATGAAGCCGCTTATCGGGAACAAACGAATGGGGCAATCCCCCCACAGCACTGGCCTGAGATTTGTAAACAGACCAAGGCCATGATCCTTCAGAACAAGCTGTTCCATGAGGATGCTACTCCGTATTTATATGTAAAAGAGATGATCGAAGGCGTCCGGACGAACACAGAGATTCGTTATGTCTTTGTCGATGAAGGCCAGGATTATTCGGCGTTTCAATACGAATATCTCAAGAAACTGTTTCCTCGTGCCCGCATGACGGTGCTGGGGGATTTCGGGCAAGCGATCTTTATGCAGGCTACGGATTTGGCAGCATCCAACTCGCCACTGGTTCACCTTTACGGAGAAGGTGAAACTACTTTGATACGGCTCGTACGCAGTTATCGTTCAACCAAAGAGATTGTTGAATTCACGAGACAGATGTTACCAGGGGGAGAAGAGATTAGACCGTTTGAAAGGGGAGATCAGAAGCCTCTTTTAACAGGATTGAAGGACGAAAAGCTGCGTGGTGCGCAGATTCTCGCAGACATCGCCGCGCTTAAGGCGGAGGGGTTCGATTCCATCGCTGTGATTACGAAAACCGCGGCTGAAAGCCGTGACGCCTATGAAAGGTTGCAAAGTCAAGGCGGCGAAGGGTTGCAGCTCATAACAAAGGACACACAGATTTTTGAAAAAGGAATCATGGTTATTCCTGTGTATCTCGCCAAAGGCGTTGAGTTCGATGCTGTCCTGGTCTATGATGCTTCACCCGTTGCTTACAGCCAGGAATATGATCGCAAGCTTCTGTATACGGCATGCACACGGGCCATGCACCGACTTCATCTATATACTGTTAGTGACTGGTCACCATTTGTGCAGGCGTTACCTGCGAATCTGTATGACATAAAATCATAATCCATATGTAAATCCGTTCTCAATGAAGGACCAAAGAAAGATGCTCGGAGCCTTATTTCAAAGGTTATCGGGCATCTTTTTTTTATAAAAGAAATGAATCATAAAAGTTATTCTTTACTGATCGTTCCCGATGTGATAGATTGTTATTAGAGATTATGAGAATGATCGTTCCCATAACAACTCGAAAATGAATACATTCTCAATGAGAGGGAGTAATAATAAATGAATATTTCCAAACAAGTTGCTATTGTAAGTGGGGCTAATCGAGGGTTGGGTAAGGAACTTGCTCTTGAACTGCTGGCGAGGGGAACCAAAGTGTATGCTGGGGCACGAAACCCTGAATCCATTGATCTGCCCGGGGCTATTCCACTGCAACTCGATATTACGGATCCACAATCTGTCATGGCTGCAGCTGAGGTAGCTAGTGATGTAACCCTTCTAATTAATAATGCTGGTTCCGCTACGGGTGCTTCTCTGCTCAGAGGTGAGCTGAACGATATTCACTTGGAATTCAATACACATGTATTCGGTACGCTTTCAATGATTCGTGCGTTTGCACCGGTAATAGAGAAGAATGGGGGCGGTTCGATACTGAATATCCTGTCTGCTCTATCTTGGCTCAGCCTTGGTAACTCAGGTGCATATTCAGCTGCAAAATCCGCTCAGTGGGGAATTACGAATGCATTACGTCTCGAATTAGCCCCTAAGAACGTTAGCGTTGCCGGATTGCACGTGGCGTTCATGGATACGGATATGACGGCAGGTATCGATGCGCCAAAAACGAGCCCAACGGATATTGCCAAAATTGCAATAGATTCCATCGAAGCGGATCTCTACGAGATTATTGCTGATGATACCAGTCGGAATGTACAACAGGGTCTTGCTGGTGGTGTTGCTGCCCTTTACCCGCAATTGTTTCAAAAATAGAGAGGTGTAGATGCATTTTCTCGTTATAAATAAAACAACCCCCACCAGATCTGGTGGGGGTTAAGTCTGTCATGAATTCTCTAATTCCATTCCTTCAAGAACCGTGAGAATATAAGGTTTAACCTTTAACTGCACCGGCAGTAAGGCCGCTGACAATATATTTTTGCCCGAATAGATACAGGATGAATACAGGCAGTGAAGTAAGCACAAGATTGGCGAAGATCAGGTTCCAGTCCCGGCTATATTTGCCGTAGAAATTGTAGATCGACAGTGGCATCGTCCATGTGGAACTGTCTGTCAGGAAGTACACCGGAATTGTAATGTCATTCCAGACGGACATGAACACCATGATCGCTACCGTTGCGTTAACGGGCAGGATGAGCGGTGTGACGATGCGGAAGAACACCCCGAACACACTTGCTCCTTCCAGAAATGCCACTTCGTCCAGCGCTCGTGGAATGGTTTTGATGAATCCACTATACAAGAATACACTGAAGGCTGTATTTAACGCGGCGTAGATCAGGATGACACTTGTGATGCTGCCGTAGAATCCCAATCCCTGTACAACCCGTATGGTCGTAATAATCGACATTGGCGCAATCAGTCCCATGAAGAAATACATGTAGATCGTGCCGGATAGTTTGGTTTCCCGACGTGCCAAAATGAATGCCGCTGCCGAAGAGGCAACGATATTAATGATGGAAGATACGCCAGTAATCAAAATGCTGTTGAAGAACGCTCGCGACAGACCACCTTCCTGGAAGACACGAACATAGTTCGAGAACTGCCATGTTTCCGGGAAACTCAGGGAGAAGCTAAGCACTTCGGCGCTAGTTTTGAATGAACCAAAGATCAGAATGACAAGCGGCAACAGAACGATAAGAGAGGCCAGAATCAGGAAACCTTCCACGATATAGTTGCGGATGGCGAGTTTGCGTGTATAGCCCATGTTATTCCGTAACCTCCTTACGCCGCATGAAGATCAATAGCGGAATAGCAATAATGGTAACGACCACGAAGAGAAGTGTGTTGACCGCGGTACCAAGTCCCCAGTTGCCTTCGCCGAAAGATCGCAGAATGATTGTACCTACGACCTGGGAAGCGTTACCCGGGCCACCACCGGTCATGACATATACTTCGGAGAATACTTTGAGTCCACCGATCAATGTCAGCATCAGGTTAATGTTAATCGCGGGCAGCAAGAGTGGTAGTGTGATCTTGAAAAAACTTCTCCACGAACTTGCGCCATCAATCTTGGCTGCTTCGTAATACTCTTGAGAAATGGACTGCAGGCCCGCCAGATAAATGGCCATCTGGAACCCGGCACTCTGCCAGATTGAGACGATGGCAATCGTCCAGATCACAATCGATGGGTTGGTCAGCCAAGCTTGGCTTAATGAATGTAATCCTACAGATTCCAACAAATTGTTGATTGTACCTTCGGTACGCAACATGGGAGTGAACAGAATGCTGATCACAAGGATGCTGAGAATAGAAGGGGAGTAGAAGATCGCGCGTAGCAGGTTCTTTGTTCTTAATCGCATGTTAAGTCCTACGGCCAGCAATAGGCCGATGACATTTTTGCCAACGACGGTGACGATTGCAAATATCGCCGTGTTTTTCAGCGCCAGAATAAGCGTCTTGTCCGAGAAAATTTTCTGGAAATTATCCCACCCGATGAACTTCAGCTCCAGCCGATCCAGCCGCCAATCCGTGAATGAGTAATAGAAAGCGGCGAGAGCAGGCACAACGAAAAAGATGGAGTAGATAATCAGTGCGGGAAATATCATGTAATACGAGTACAGATTTTTAGTCCTTTTCATGTCTCACACTCCGTTATAGCCAGGCAGCATAACGGTCGATCCTGTTATGCTGCCTTATATTTCACTCTTTAAAAACCTTCTACACCTTTATCCTGCATCAGCTGACTGAACTTCTCGTCCCAGGATTTCAGTACTTCTTCCGGTGACAAACCACCCGCGAATTGATCCTGTAACAACCGATACAGTTCGCTGCGATCAACCAGCATGTATGCATCCGTTGTCAGCACGGTTTTCTTCGGCGTAATATAATTGTCTACAATATCCTGTTTGTAAGCTGGCAGTTCCGGTGTAGTAACGTCACTGAAATTGGATACGTATCCTTTGGAGTCGACGATCTGTTGTGCGACATCCTTGGAAGCGATATAGTCCAGGAACTGTTTGGCTTCATCCAGATGTTTGGATTTCTTCGGAATGAACAGTTGTCCGCCCAGTGGACTTGCACCCAGACCGGCATTATCCGACGATGGAATCGGGAATACGCCCAGTTCCATATTTGGATCTTGCTCGGCCACGCCTTCAATTAACCAATCGCCCATAAACATCATGGCCACTTCCTTGTTCAGGAATTTACCTACGGCCATGTCATAGCTGTCGCTAAGCACATCCGTGTTGGTGTAACCTTTGGTGTAAATTTCATATTGTTGTTCCAGGAATGTTTTGAATTCCGGGATATCAGACCATTTTTTCTTGTTGCTGTTCAACTCATCAAAAAACGTCGGTTCATTTTTGGCTACAAAATCGGCAAAAGCTGCAGCAGGCCAGATGTTGGCAGCCCAGGCATCTTTGTAAGGCATGAATACAGGTGTAATGCCACTCGCTTTGATTTTTTCACAGATCGCCAGGAATTCTTCGTAGTTGGTTGGAATCGACAACCCGAGTTCTTCAAAGATTTGTTTGTTATAAACGACCCCTTGCATCCCCGTATCTTGGCTGACATGGAAGCTGTAGAGATGGCCACCAGAAGAGAGGACGTCTTTGTTCACAATTCTGCTTGCCCAAGGCTCGTTATCCAGAATCTCGAAGTTACGTTCAAGGTTCAGGTCTGTGACTGCGCTCGCCAGATTGTACTGAATAATGTCAGGCGTTTCATCTACAGCCAGTTTGGTTTGCAGTACAGTTGTCGTTTGTTCCGCTGGAATCAGCTGCAAATTGACACGAATGTTCGTTTGTTTTTCGAATGCATCGAGAATGTCCTGCTGGATGAAAGCAGAGTCCTGAGAACTTTTAGAGATTGCCAGCTCCAATGTGACTTTGCCACTCTTGCTGTCCCCGCCAGCAGCTGTGCCGGAATCCGTACCTCCTGATCCACAAGCCGTTAATGAGACCGATAATAAACTGGCCAGAATAATGGAAAACACCTTTTTTCTTTTTATTGTTTTCAATGCAAATCCCCCTCTGAAACGTGTAGTGAATCCGTTTACAAGTCCGATTATAGATTCTTTTCTCGCCCCGGTACATGTCTGTGCTTGAACGTTGATGTGTAAAATCCTGAACTTGAAATCGCTATCATTTCATGAAATACCGTGATAGAGTAGACATGAATATAAGGGATTTCACATCATGTCAGAACAGGAGGGCATCTCTGAGAATGGCAAAGCTCATACATAAAGCAACTCAATTCAGTTTGCAGACAAAGGTGTTTTTGACATTTCTGGCTCTGCTTTTGTTTGTGCTGGGCTGTTTTATCGTGTATGTAAATGTGATCGTTGTCCGCCCGCTCAAACTGAAAACAGAGCAGGATACGCTCGTTACAGCTACGAAGGTAAGAGAGCAAGTTGATCTATACGTAGAACAACAGAACCAGATGTCGCAGCGAATATTATCCAGCAAAAATATATTTGCAGCCATGGACAAGAGCTCCTCAGCTCATAGTAACTATGAAAGACTGAAGCAAATTCGGATCATCAAAGACATCATGTTTCAGGCCATCGGGCCGAGCATGAATATCAAGGACATGTCCATCTACGACAATCACGGGGTTCTCCTGACATCATATCTGGGTTCGGGTAATCCTCCCGCAATCCTGAACACCATGATGGAGAGTAGTCAGGTCGGACGAGATTGGACGGAAAGTGGTTTTGTTCTGCTGCGTCAAGACGATACGATCTCATTTGTGCGCACGATCAATGATCAGAACGGCAAGGTGTACGGTTATCTTAGCATCCAGATGGAACAGGCCTATATACAGAACCTAACAGAGGGTATTACCGCTGGCGAAGTCTATATTCTGAATGAACAAGGCGAGCAGATGACAGGTTCGGAAGCGGGTGTGACATTTACCAATTGGACAAAGCCTGCATCAGACGAGGGACTGGATGTGGACAAAAACGACAATTATATCACGCATTCCACTTCACCCAGTACAGGCTGGATCACGTATATCATAACGCCCAAAAAATCTGTTCTAGGCTCGATCCATTCGGTTCAGACGATGTCCATTCTGCTGATTACAGCACTGATGCTGGTTTCATTTGTGTATATCTTCCTGTCGACACGTAACCTGCTGCTGCCTATCCGCAAGCTACGCGGTCAGATCTGGCGCATGAACTACAGCAATATGAATCTGAAAGTGGATGAAACGCCGAAGAATAACGATCTCTTATTACTTAACGAAGCCTTTCAGGATCTGATGGAGAGGCTGCAGCAATCCATTGACCGGGAAAAATCGGCGCTTCATGAAGAAGTAAAGGCGCGTAATTCGGCGCTGCAAGCCCAGATTGCACCTCATTTTATTCATAATGTTCTATACCTGATCAGTATTGCCGCCCAAGAGGGGAAGACCAAAGTTGTATCGGATATGTGCAAACATCTTTCGGACAGTCTGCGTTATATTGTCTCTTCACCATACGCGCATGTGACTTTGGCTGAGGAGCTTCAACATACGAGACATTATCTGTCCCTTGTACAACAAAAGTACGAAGAGGATCTGGAGTGGGACATCTGTGCTGATGAGCTGGCGAACGATATCCGATTGCCGCGGTTGGTCATTCAGCCGTTTGTGGAAAACTGCATTGAACATGCCTTTGCCAACACCACGCCGCCTTGGCGTATCCAGATTACCGTGAAGCAATATAACGGATTATGGGCTTTGGAGATCAAAGATAACGGAGAGGGCTTTCCACCGGATAAGATCCAGGAGATTTTAGCCAATATTCAGGCATCGGGTTCCGGAATGAACCAGACTGCTGATCGTGGAACAGCCCTTGGTAACATGGGGATTATCAATAGTGTCAATCGACTCAAACTAATGTATAACAACCGGCTTTTTATTAATATATTTAACAATCATGCGGAAGAGCAACATGGAGCAACGATTCAAATCATCGGCTCACTGACGAGAGATTTTTACTAGCAAGGGGGTATAGGCGATGTATAACGTTATGATCGTTGAGGATAGCAAACCGATATTACGTAATATTAAAATGCTCTTGGAAACGCTGAGCTTCCCGATTCGTGTAGCGGCTACGGCAACGAATGGCGAGGAAGCCTTGGCAGCGATAAAGCAGTCACCGATTGATCTGCTGTTGACCGATATACGAATGCCGAAAATGGACGGACTGTCCCTGATTGAGCAAGCCAAAATTGCCAACCCGGATCTGAAGGTCATCTTGATTAGCGGTTACAGCGATTTTGAATACACAAGAAAAGCATTGAACCTGCAAGTGTTTGACTATTTGTTAAAACCCGTCGAGCGAGAGGCGCTTGAAGAAGTCATGAGTCGGGTAATTGACCAACTTGATCAACAGATGTCCAAGGAACTGCTGGATTTGCAGGAAATCATTCATCCCCAATGTGAGATTACGTCGAAACAAGGGGAGGAGTTTCCGCCTTTATTCAGCCAGATGATGATCATTATGAGCAGACAGCCTTTTACCGCAGGGCATGAACGTTGGGTGCAGGTGGAACTTGAGGGTTTAGTGCAGGATTTTTTTGCATTCCATCCTTGTCGTGTTTACACCAGTCAAACTTCATATCAATTTATCGCTTTTGTCAACAAGAGTGCACTTGAGGTGTACTCTTCCGTACATGAATGTCTTGAATCGATGCGACGGCATTTGGTTGCGCATGACATCGATGCAATCATTGGAGGACAACTTCTATTCGCTGAGTCTGGTAATCTGCCGGAGCTCTATCACCGAATGTCGTCCATTTTGTCTGAGCAGCAACGGTTGAAACAAGGAATAGTGTTGGATACCGGGAATCCGGTGTCGATGGCCAGATCTGAGACAGGCTGTCTGGATCCGCTGCAGGAATCAGCTTTTGTACAGATGATACAGGCTCGGCAGAAAGAACGGTTTGCTTTTAAGTTATCCGAATTGCTGAATCGATGGGCAGAGGAAAATGTACATATGACCGAGGTGGAGCGGTTTATTGGATTGATTGTAGACACGTTTGCTCATCTGTACGAGGAACAGGGGTCGGGCATGAGATTGGGTCTGGAGCTTCGGTCAAGACAATTCGCCCAGGCACAGTCCTATGCCGATTTTTGCCGGGAACTGGCGGAATGGACGGGACAGTGCTTCGATATGCTGCAATCCCACGTTCGAAAAAGCAAGGCGATCCTGTTTGAACAGATTGACGATTACGTAAAACTAAATAAATACTCTCAATTATCTATCAACGACATTGCCATGAAGTTTCACGTTAGCCCGTCGTACGTCAGCAGAGTGATCAAAAATGCAACACAAATTACGTTTGTCCAGTATTACACCCGGCTTCGCATTCAGGAGGCCTGCAGACTGATGGAAAGTCAACCCGACATGAAGTTTAAGGAGGTTTCCGATGTACTGTCATTTAGCGACCAGCACTATTTCTCGAAGGTGTTCAAAGAGTATACGGGGCTAAGTCCTACGGATTATAAACAACAGATGTCTGGTATAAAGACCCAATCATAGTTAACAAACCCTTTTTATTTATGTTATAATACTAAACAAATACGGCTTGTTACTGAATTCATTCAGGCAATACCTATGTATATACATGCTCAAAGTTTCTTTGGGTGTGCATATATATGGGTTTCTTTGCGTTTACTGGCCGATTAGTTCTACCAAAAATGAATAAAGAGAGGAAGATTGAACTTGAAAAAGGAAAGTGAAAAAAGGTCATTTTATAAGAAAGGAGGAGCCGTTTTACGATTAATGAGCACTCGACTCATTGCAGCTTTCCTTGCGGTACTTATCATCCCGACTGCACTTATCGGATATTTTTCATATGATAGTGCCAAAGATCAGGTACAACAAAAAATGACGGATCCCATCAATACCATATTAACGATGACCGGACAGCATATTAACAATCTGGTGGGGGAAAAAGTAGCATTATTGAGTTATATCGACAGTATGTATGGCTCCGACCCCAGTCAGGCGAACAATGAAGCACTACAAGTAGGAATCGACCAGTTAGCTGATACATACCCTGATATTCTTGCCATAACCGTAGGCAACGACCAAGGCAGTGTTATATCTTCTCCAGCAATAGAGGATGCAACATACGATCCACGCAGCACAGAATGGTATGCCAATGGTGAAAGTAACAATGGATCACTCTATTTTTCGAGTATTATGAATGATCCGGCATCCGGGAAGATTTATGTAGAGATTTCAAAAGCTCTTTCAGATGAACATGGTGTAGCAAGTATTAAACTTGATCTGGAGCCATTAGCAAAAGCGTTATCATATGTCGATGTAGGAGGCAATGGAAGTCTGATTGTAGTGGACTCCAATCGAACGATTGCAGCTTGGTCCGGTGCGATTGCAAAAGGTGGAGGAGGAGAGCTCGGCGGAGCACTTATTGAGGGAATTCCAGTCCATCCTAATACGGCTTCAAGTTCCGATGAACCGATGGCATTTTCCCAATTTGTTAGAACGGATCTGGCGTATGATCTGGAGGTATATAACGGTGTTAATGCTTTGACGGGTTGGAATGTCATTGCTTTGATGGGCCATGAAGATTTTATCGCCGCAGCGAAACCCATCATGATATCGAGTCTAACGGTCATTGTTATATCTGTATTGATTGCCGGTGTAATTATTTTCTTCATTCTGAGATCTTTTATCGTACCTATGCAAAAACTGCGAAAGGCCACCCGCAGCGTAAGCGAAGGGAATCTGTCCGAACGGGTTAATCTGAAAACCGAAAACGAATTTGGTATTTTGGCAAATGATTTTGACCAAATGACCATCTCCCTTCAATCGGTGGTTGCTGAACTTCACCAGACGTCATCGTTGTTAAGTCACTCTTCCCAGATGATTCAGGAAAGTACAGAACAAACCACCCAATCGGTTCAACATGTGGCTGAAACCATGCAACAGACTGCGGAATCAGCTATCGTTGGGGCGGAGAATTCGGAACAAACCGCGAATGCCGTAGAAGAGATGGCGAGAGGCATCAGTACAATTGCAGAATCTGCGAGTGCGATTGTGGATTCGGCTGAAGAGACGGAGCGCGCTGTTGCTAACGGTGGGAAAACGATAAACCAGGTCGGAGAACAAATGGAACACATTCTCGGAGCTGTTGAAGAAACCTCGGCATTGATTAATGAGCTGTCCAGTCTCTCCGCCGAAGCTAATCGAATGAATGAAGCGATTGCGGATATCTCTCGGCAAACCAATCTTCTGTCACTGAATGCCTCTATTGAAGCATCAAGAGCAGGAGAACACGGCAAAGGTTTTGCTGTCGTTGCAGGCGAGGTACGAACGTTATCGATGCAATCCAAACAAAGTGCGGACGAGATTGGCGCTACCATTGGTAAAATGCTTGATTTGATTGCCAAATCCACATCTCTTATGAATGATAAAGTTCGTAATCAAGTCGGTGAAGGAATGCGGATCAGCCAAGAAGCTTCGGCAACCATATCGAACATTGAACAATATACAACGCATATCGTGGATCAAATTCAGGATATTTCCGCTGTCTCAGAACAGTTGTCAGCCAGTACGGAAGAAGTCTCGGCTACCGTTGCCGCGATGAATCATATCTCTAAAGTGTCGGCTGATAGTGCTCAGACAACTTCAGCAGCAGCCCAAGAACAAATGGCGGCGATGCAGGAGATATCGGCATCATCTGCACAGCTATCCAAAACAGCTGAGAATATGCAAGAATTGGTTCGCCGGTTTAAGCTCTAAAGTAGAAGTAAATAAATGTGTAAAGAAACATGTAAAGAGATATATAAAGCACCAGGCGCTCCCCCAATGGAGCGCCTTTTTGCATTTAGAGAGATTAGTAAGAATGTGACGCCTCATCCCCGAACATATCCTTTTGATTCTTTTTTCGGAAACTTCGTGGTGATTCACCAACCGTTTTGGTAAATAAAATCGTAAAGTAATTAGGGTTATCATAACCGACCAGTTTAGCGATCTCCCATATTTTTTTGTTGGTTGAGACTAATAATCGGGTGGCTTCACCCATTCTTCGTTGAATCAGGTAATGATAAGGAGAAGTGCCAAAGTGATTTTTATACATATGAATTAAGTAATAAAAATCGATATGAAATTGATCTGCCAATTCTTTGAGTTTAATGTTCTGCCGATAGTTGGTATCCAAATAGTCTTTAATGCTCTCAGCAAGGGTATTGCTCTCAACGATCTCCCCACTAGGAAGCTGTTGACGGGACTGCCGATCGATGATCAGAAGTATTGCTTTCAGGACATGCCCAGAAATCGACTCGTATCCATGTTCCCGGATTGAAAATTCATTGAAGAGAGTCTGCATTAACGAATGGAGCTCATCGGAATATCGGTTGGCTCGAATGATCGGATTGTTAGAGGGAGGAATGACCCAATCCTCAAGGGTCTGGGTGCCTTCTGCAAAACGAAAGCCGCAATAAAAGGTGGATAACGGGAATTCAGGATTGGACTTCTCCTCGTGAAGAGTACCCTTGTTATAAATGAGCATGTCCCCTTTTTGAGCCCAGTGTTTGGTACCGTCAATGGTGAACAATCCTTTGCCTTCAGTTACGTAGATAATCTCATGCAGATCGTCATGTTTATGCGTCGGAAAACTCCAATGGGGATTGTCGGCCAGTTTTCCTACATAAATAATGGTGCAATCTCGATTTGGATGCCGTTGGCCGAATTCGTGGTGTGTATTCATCTATGTCTTCCCTTCAGAATCAGTAATGAAAGTCTGTGTTGAAATGACAACATATATAATGTTTTGCAATAAAACCACAACAACCTTGATTGTCGCCATGGTATATCTGACAGTACAATTTCACTATCCAAAATGTACTATATATCGAAAGTGAAGGGATGGGAAAGCAGAAAATACATGAATTAATGATCGTAGACAGAATTGAAGCGCTTGCAACAATAGAAAGGATTAGTGAGTATTGATTTATGACTAGAAATAGAGAGAACCTACTTATTTTAACGCTTACGCTTGTTAGCTTTGTACTGGGAACAACCGAGTATGTCATCGTGGGTGTGTTGAAGGAAATTGAAAGTTACATGAAAGTATCACTTGCTGCCGCGGGTATGCTTGTCTCCGGTTTTGCGATTGCATACGCAGTGGGTACACCATTTGCTGTGGCCTTCTTGGCCAAAATATCCAGAAGGAGTTCCATATTGATTGGATTTGCAATCGTGTTAGCTTTAAATCTATTGACCGTGTTCTCAACAACGTTCTCTTCTCTGATGGCCATTCGCATCGTGTCGGCCATTGCTTGTGGACTTACGATATCACTTTCGATCTCGATCGTAAGCGACGCAGTGAACCGGGAGCGAAGAGGGGAAGCTATCGCCTGGATTTTGGGCGGATTTTCAATCGCAAATGTGCTAGGTGTTCCGCTCGGTACATTTATCGGACAACATCTAAGCTGGTCCATGACGTTTGTTGTTACAGCATGCATAGGTTTTGTGCCGCTGGTATTCATGTTTCGTATTCTGCCACGCCAAACAACAACGATTGCAGGTTCGTTCAGTGATCAGATGTCTCTCTTTTTAAAACCACGGATATTGCTGGCCTGTCTGATCCCTGTACTGGGAAACAGCTGTATTTTCGTCGTTTTTACGTACATTACGCCACTCCTGAGTGAGACGATGGGTGTGCCAGTACAATGGATTAGTGCAATACTCCTGATCTATGGCGCCTGCAGCATCCTGAGTAACTGGATTGGTGCCAAAATAGCCAAGGGTGATTTCCTACCCAAGCTCAAGGGGCTTTTCGTTATCCAAGCGATCCTCTTCCTGGGCATGAGTTTTACCGTTTCCAATCTGTGGATCGGCTTGGCATTCCTGTTTCTGATTGGATGTGTGTCATCCTCCATGAGTGCCGCTTCCCAGTTATATTTGTTTGATGTGTCTGGAGCGATCGCGCCGGGGTCCAAAGCATTTGCATCTACACTCCTGCCTGTGGCAGCCAATGTGGGTATAGCGTTAGGCTCCGGCGTCGGGGGAATTGCCGTTAATATGGGTGGTGTCCAGTGGGTGCCTCCAGTTGCTGTGATGCTTGCCTTACTGGCTTTTGTCATAACCCTGATATGCCAGCGTTCCATCCAATTGAATTCAGACGAAGCAACCACTGTAAAAGCAGCTTAGATGAGATGCTGTCTAGACTAAACTCATGAATGCATATATATGGTATTTGAACTACAAACAAAGTCGCTGTTATAGCGGCTTTGTTTGTTTTTTTAGTTTTCCAGCATTCCGGATGAAACGGGTTCGTAGATGATAGAGGTAGGATAATGCAATAATTCAGTGAATTTATATATGAAGAGATCTGATAAAATGAATGAAAAGCTGGGAGGTAAAGCTATGAAAAAGCCCATGATCGGTGTACTGCCTTTGTATGATACTGACAAAAAAAGTTACTGGATGCTTCCAGATTATATGAACGCCATAGAAGGAGCAGGTGGGATTCCAATTATGCTGCCTTTGACAACGGATACCGAGATCATAGCAACGCTGGCTAATCAGTTCGATGGGTTCCTGTTCACCGGGGGACATGATCTCAATCCTGAGCTGTATCATGAGCTTGCAGAGGTTACCTGTGGAGAGTTATGTATTGAACGCGATATGATGGAGTCGATATTATTACAAAAAGTAATTGAGATTGATAAGCCTGCTTTTGGCATATGCCGTGGACTACAGCTATTTAAAGTTATGTTGGGTGGAACGTTATATCAAGACATTCCGACTAGCCTTCAACTTCATGGGAACAAGATCGTTAATCATAAGCAAAGTCCGCCGTATATGGATCTTGTACATGATGTACATATTGAGAAAAATAATATCCTATACGATATTTTGCAAACCGATACGATAAAAGTGAACAGCTACCACCATCAGGGAATCAAAATGTTATCGGATAAGTTAACTGCTGTGGCCGTCGCTGAAGATGGACTCGTTGAATCCGTGGTCATGCCAAACCGCTCGTTTGTTTTGGCTGTGCAGTGGCATCCAGAGTACAGCTATAAAGTAGATGACTACAGTCAGAAGTTATTTTCGGCGTTTGTTAATGCTGCTAAATCCCCACGCTATACTATCCATATTGAAGACATCACCGCATAAAATGTGAAAAAGAAAAAAAGACCTCCTGTTTATAAAAACAGAGGAGGTCTTTGTATTGGTTAATGCAGTCGTAATAGTAATCATGGTATCGCCGTTCTATTGGCAGAATTATTTTGATCCAGACTTCGTGTTGGCATGCTCTTCAGCATTCAGGGAAGCAATCAGCTTCTCGCCTTCAACATCCAGGTTTGGTAGAATGCGATCCAGCCATTTTGGAAGTGCCCAAGCTTTGTCTCCGAAAATAGCCATGATGGCAGGGACCAAGCCCATACGGATGATAAAAGCATCAATCAGAATGCCTACCGCCAAAGTGAAACCAATCTGCTTGATCATGACATCGTCAGTGAATATAAATCCTGCAAATACAGAGACCATAATCACTGCTGCGGCAACAACCACACGACTTACCTGATTGTACCCATGAACAACGGATTCGGTCCCGCGATGACCATGCACATAGGATTCCCGCATGGAGCTCACAAGGAAGACTTGATAGTCCATCGCCAGGCCATACAGGATACCTGTTACGATGATCGGCATAAAGCTCAGCAACGGGCCGCCGGTATCGAAACCAAAGAGCGAATGCAGCCAGCCCCATTGGAATACAGCAGTGGTGATCCCGAATGTAGCCAGGATACTAAGCAGGAAGCCAATTGTTGCTTTGATGGGAACGATGATCGAACGGAATACGAGTAACAGAATGATCAGTGACAACAGGATAATAATGCCTACATAAATAGGGAACACCTGCGCCAGTTTGGCGGACATATCGATGTTAACAGCTGTGAGTCCAGTAACTCCGAGTTTCACATCATAGGTCTGTGCGATGCCGGAATCAGCCGAGCGCAGATCAGTGACCAGTGTTTTAGTGAGATTATCGTTAGGACCCGTTTTTGGAATGAGACTGAAAATAGCTAAATCTTCTGTCATCCCAAGCGGTGTGACTTGTGCAACGTTATTCTGACCTTGAAGTTCCATCACCAGACCGCCCAAGAGTTGCGGTGTAACTTTTGCGGAAGACTGATTAGGCTCTGCGACCAGAATAAGGGGTCCGTTGAATCCTTCTCCGAAGCCTTCGGAGATGGCATCATAACTTTGTCTTGCAGTTGTATCCAGATTCGCTGAGGAAGCGCCGGGGATACCCATTTCCATTTTGGTGATCGGCGTCGCGGCAAAACCAAGAATGACGATGATGGCGATAATGGTAGCCCAACGATTTTTGATAACGAATTTCACCCATCTGTTCGCGACTCCGTGGTTAGTGGCTTTAGGATGTTTCGCGCTTTTCTCACGAGCTTTGGCGGAACAGATGCGTTCTCCTACCAATCCCAGTAAAGCCGGCAACAGGGTTAAAGCAACAAATACGTTGATGAGCACGGTGGCAGCTGCGACTAAAGCCATCGTAGACAAGAATGTAAGACCGATGACAAGCATACCGCACAGTGCAATAATGACGGTTAATCCGGCAAAAAATACTGCGCTACCCGATGTACCAATGGCTCTGGCCGTTGCTTCTTTTGCGCTCAAGCCTTGATCAATGATCATTCGACGCTGGCGATTAACAATGAAGAGCGCATAGTCGATTCCAACAGCCAATCCAACCATTAGAGCTAGAACGGAAGTGACACTAGGCATTTCGATGAATTTGGAGATGGAGAACGCACCACCAACTCCAATGGCAACTCCTAGGAGTGCAGTGATCAGAGGCAGACCTGCTGCAACAACGGAGCCAAGGGTGATCAGCAATACAATGACAGCAATGACCAGTCCAACAATCTCTGCCGAGCCGACTCCAATCGATACCGTTTTGAGCGTTTCGCCCGGCAACACCTTAATATTGGTTCCTTGCTCTACCGTCATAATGGACTGAATAACGGAATCAAATACATCCTGTGTTATGGCAGACTGTTCAATTGTAAATTGGAACTGGAACAGTGCAATGCTGCCGTCCGAAGAGATCAGCATTCCAGGTACAGGAACACCATCCACCATCAAAGGTCCATAGGGAGGAGGCGTGGTTGTTGCGGATTGCGCCATATCAGTAGCCTGAGCATTCTGAGCCATCTCCGCCTGAGCACCCGAATTACCCGCTTCAGCTGCATAGTCCGCAGGGTTAATGACTTTGTCTAATCCGTAAACTTCATTAACACCTTTCATCATGGCCGCCAAACGTTCAGGCGTATCCAAACGCTCGTTGTCTGGAGCTTTGAAGACAACACTTCCTTGACCGCCGGAGGCGGCAGGCAGTTCTTTTGCCAATTGATCCAGAACCTTCTGTGACTCTGTGCCTTCAATCTTCATTTCGGAACTGATGTGAATACCATTGATGCTGATCATGGAGATGACAATTCCCAGAATTAAAACCCAGCCAATGATGAAATAGGCAGGTTTGCTAAAAGCGGTTTTCCCCACTCTGTATAATAATGTAGACATTTCTCTATTTTACACTCCTCTATGATGAATGTGGATGGTTGGCATGTTCAAATCCTGCCCGTAAATGATTAAACGTGGTTTCCAAAAATTGATCGAATGTTAAAACACCGGGCTTGGTATCTTCAGTAATGACTTGTCCGGGCAGTAACACATTGAGTCTTCCATCAATTAATGGCAGTATTGTTCCATATAGTGCGTTGATCAAAAGATAAGTATAGATCTCGTCATACTTCCCGTTAGATAAGTCTAATAAGGTATCTTGTGCCTGCGTCTGCATCCGATGCATGGCTCCAAGGTAATGCGGTTCAAGCACGGGATAGGTCTGGGATAGCGATAGTAGCTGATGAAGTCTTCCTATTAGTTCTGTTGTAAGCTGCATCTTGATCAGGTTATACAGTACGTCAAGCAAGGAGACGTTGTCGGGCAATTCGGTAAGCAACTCTTCGAGTTCCGTTGTATTCTGAACGGATATTGCGCCTCTGGCTACTGCCTCTTCCTTACATGTGAAGTAGTTTGCAAATGTTCTGCGGGAACAACCCACCTGATGCACGATATCTTCGACCGTAAAGCCATCAAGCCCATGTTCAAGGGTAAGTTCAAATGCAGCACTAGCAAGTGCTTTTTCAGTTGCTTCTTTCTTCAAATGTCGCAAGTTTCGTTTGATCATTATTCTCCGCTTATGCGTTCACCTCCAACACCAATGACTATGGTTTAAATCTTTTAAGAAGAGCACACTTACTTAATATGCACTTTGTGAGGTTTATCATAACAAACAAGTTGCCCATTGTGCAAATTTACTCATTGTGCAATTATTTTATATGACAGCTATACTGCGAATCAATGCTTCAACTCCTGAGGAATGAATGTTAAAATCAATAGAAAAACTTGGGGCGATAACGAGATATGAGTAGTCGTAAACAAAGTTTATTGGAAACAGCACTTGCACTATTTTTAGAGTACAGCTATGCAAATACAACAATCCAGATGATCTTGGATCAATCGGGTGTATCCAAAGGCACATTCTACAAATTCTTCAGTTCCAAAGAAGACTGTTTATATTCTATTATTGATCAGCGTATGCAAGAGGATGTTTTCATTCGTAAAGAGCTTGAACAAAATCACTATACATCGGATTATGACCTGCTCGTAGATCAGATTGCGATTCCTATGTCTGTACCTAATAAAGAGCGAGTATGGGAATTATATTGGACGGGTTTTTATTCCGGGGAGATCAACTCAGCCAAACTGGCTACAGTTCACCTAAAATGGCTGTCCACACGCTTGATTCAGGTTTACGGGAACGATATTAGCTTATATGCCAACGAAGGGGCCATATTGTGCTACGGCATATTACATCAGATTGCCAACACATCAAGAAGTCTAAATACGCAAAAACCGGTATGGAGCGAAGTGGTTCCCAAAGTATTAACGTACATTGAAGTGATCCTAAGAACAATGCATCAGAGAAATGAACATATTTTCGACTTTCAGTCTCTCTATTTCCTGAATGCCGATGAGCGTAACCATGATATGGGTCTGGACATCGATAATATATTGATCGAATTTGATGAGTTCAACAACCGTGTACAAAAATCCAAGGAATCTGCATCATTCAAGCAACTTTCGAAGGGGCTCTTAGCGCTATTACAAGATCAAGAGGATTTAAATATTCCTGTAATCGAAGTGGTGCTGCAAGCGTTTCACAAAGAGTACAAATCTAGTGCGTTTCAATCTGAAGCCAATAGACTGACCGAAGCCTGTTGGTGGTATTTGGAACTAGTGAAGCAACGTAATTAATATGGGGGTTGGCTCGTAGCCGACCTCTTTTTTTGTTTTTTTATGTCTCTGGTTATTATTAATATACTATTAGTATATTGATAATTTGTTGTTATAACAGTTGTTTTTTGCTGTTCAAACTATGAGATTTGAAATTAAATATACGAGTAGTATATAATCGGAATGAACATATATTTCCATAGATTTGAATAACTTCACTTCGAAAGGAAGATTTATATGAATAACTCGAATAACCAGACATCAGAAAAAGTAGAATTTAATTTGTTTAGCGAAGAAAATAGTAAAGATCCATTTGCCATGTTTGCACAGATGCGTGCCAAAGGTTCCGTTGTCCCTATTCCTAATCCAATGGGTGGAGCAGGGCAAACCTGGATTGTAACTCGGATGGACGTCGCCATGGAAGTGCTGAAAGATCACTCTCGATTTACGGTAGATATGAACTCTATTGATAGTGGCAATGATATTCGAAAGAATCTCTCAGGTGAGCTTGGTTCATCGGAACCCCAGACCTTTTTTACCGGAAAGTCGATGCTCTTTGTTGATGAACCGGATCACCGAAGACTGCGTAGCCTGGTTTCCAAAGCGTTCACGCCAAGATATATGGAAAGCCTGCGTCCACGCGTCCAGGAATTGCCGATGAGTTGATTGACCAATTCGAAGGAAAAGGAGAGATGGATCTTGTAAAAGACTATGCCTATCCTTTCCCAATCAACGTTATTTCCGAGATGTTGGGTATACCTCAGGAAGACCGACCTCAGATCCATGTATGGTCTGAAGCCATTGCAAAAGGTCTTGGTTTTGGTAAACAGGACCCTGCCGTTGCGCAGCACTTGCGATCATTCGCAGAGTACACCTCACAGCTTGTGGCGAACAAACGAATAGAACCTTCAGATGACCTCATCAGTCAATTGATTGCGATTGAGGAAGAGGGGGATCGACTGAATGAAGATGAATTAATATCCATGATCACGTTATTGATATTTGCTGGACATGAGACTACTTCCAATCTGATTGCAACTGGTTCTTATCTTCTTCTGACCCATCCCGAACAACTGGAACAACTGAAACAAGATCTGAACCTGGTTCCTTCTGCGGTGGAGGAGTTGCTACGATATAACGGACCCGCGACTTCCTCAGGTCCTCGTTATGCAACACAGGACACGGAGCTCGATGGACAATTGATTCAAAAGGGAGATGTTGTGATTCCCCTTCTGAAATCAGCGAATCGGGACGAGCAGCAGTTCACTGACCCCGAAGAGTTGGATATCGAACGCAAAATAAAACGGCATTTGGCCTTTGGACACGGCATTCATATGTGTCTTGGCGCTCCGCTTGCTCGTGTAGAAGGGGACGTGGCGTTTACTACGCTTTTACGTCGGCTACCGGATATTCAGCTCAGTATTCCTCAGGAAGAGATTCATTGGCACTCTGCTTTGTCATCCCAGGGATTGGCAACATTGCCCGTAAAATTTTAATAGATAAACTTAGTGTAACCCATTGGAGTATGACGAATTTTCGTCATACTCTTTATTTGTATAGATGATAGAATGGAATGAACAAGAAACATATTAATGGATTGAACACTGCTTAATGTAAAAGATAAAGTGGGGTACATAATTTTTGTGGTGGAGGTAAACCTTATGAATAAAGATGAACAATTCATGCATAAAGCCATTGAGATTGCTCTGCAAGCTCGCAAAGAAGGAAACGAACCATTCGGCCCATGATCAATTAGCGGAAATTGCTGGCGGCAACATCATGATCTCGTGTGAAGAAGTATTCGACAAAAGTCCTCAAAAGCCTGAAGTAACAGGGAAATTACTTAACACAGAAGGCTTAAAAGTTTTCGAAGGATATCAATTTCATTCCAACGCGTAATCAGATCAAAAAATTAATTTTAAATTATTGCTTGATTTTTTTTTCGACGTCTGATAGTGTAAGACCTGTGATTTTGGGAAGTTAATTTATCAATATGAATTAGAGCTTTCCAGCAGATAATTTTGACCACTTCACCAGGAAGTTAAGGCCATACGGACAGCCGGGTCAAACGCCGATTGGCAACTTATGTTGCTTTATTGATTGAGTTCAAAGCTCAAATTTTATAAGTTGGTTACTTTACAACCAGTGCAATTGCACATCAACTTGTGAAACGGTCAATAAGAGTGGTAAAGGCGAATTATTTGCTATATAGACTCTGATCCAATATTGATATACATGAAGAAGCTTTCCGCCAAAGGAGTTCTTGTGAACTTTTTTGGTCATGGAGACTTCACGTCTTTTTTATGATGTATATCGATAAGCAAGTGTGATGATGCGCGATTGCGAGCATTTTTCACCTTGCTTTTTTTGTTGTCTTGTTGTCACCGTATTAAACCAATTTAAAAAAATACATATTGGGATAGGAGAATGTAAAATGGGAAAAGCACTAATCATCGGCGCCGGCGGCGTTGCTTCCGTGGCAGTACACAAATGCGTTCAAAACAGCGAAGTTTTTGAGGAAATCTGCATCGCGAGTCGTACAAAATCCAAATGTGATGAACTCAAAGCCAAGCTGGACGGCGGAAAAACAAAAATTACAACAGCACAAGTTGATGCTGACAATGTTGACGAACTGATCGCTCTGATCAACGAAGTTAAACCGGATATCGTTATGAACCTTGCTTTGCCGTATCAAGATCTGACAATCATGGATGCTTGTCTTGCAACTAAAACAAATTACATGGACACAGCGAACTATGAGCCACATGATACAGCGAAGTTTGAATACAGCTGGCAATGGGATTACAAAGAGCGTTTTGAACAAGCAGGCATCACTGCATTGCTCGGTAGTGGATTTGACCCAGGTGTGACTGGCGTATTCTCCGCTTATGCCCTGAAGCACTACTTTGACGAAATTGAGTACATCGACATCCTGGACTGCAACGGCGGCGACCATGGCTATCCGTTCGCAACCAACTTCAACCCTGAGATCAACATTCGCGAAGTATCTGCGAACGGAAAATATTGGGAAAATGGTGAATGGATCGAAACGAAGCCGATGGAAATCAAACGTGTCTACGACTTCAAAGAAGTTGGCGAGAAAGACATGTACCTGTTGTATCATGAGGAACTGGAATCTTTGGCAAAAAACATGCCAGGTCTGAAACGTATCCGTTTCTTCATGACATTTGGTCAAAGCTACCTGACTCACTTGAAAGCTCTTGAAAATGTAGGCATGACTTCAATCGAGCCTATTGAATATGAAGGTAAACAAATTATTCCACTGCAATTCCTGAAAGCAGTACTGCCTGATCCAGCATCCCTTGGACCACGTACTGTAGGTAAAACAAACATCGGTTGTATTTTCAAAGGTAAAAAAGACGGAAAAGACAAAACATATTATGTTTACAATATCTGTGATCACCAAGAATGTTATAAAGAAGTGGGTTCCCAAGCGATCTCTTACACAACAGGCGTTCCAGCAATGATCGGTGCAGCAATGGTCATGACAGGCAAATGGAACAAACCAGGCGTGTATAATGTAGAAGAGTTCAACCCAGATCCATTCATGGAAGAGTTGAACAAATGGGGTCTCCCATGGGTAGAAGACTTCAACCCGGTACTCGTTGATGAGCTGCCAGAAGAAGTTAAAGAATCGGAGCTTGTTCGCTAAAATGCGGTTCGAGCAATTACCGACACCATGTTTTGTTGTTGACGAGGCGCTTATTGAGAAAAACCTGAAAATCCTGAACGGTGTTATGCAGCGTACAGGTGCCAAAATCGTGCTGGCTCAAAAAGCATTCTCCATGACTGCGATGTATCCGCTGATTGGAGAATACCTGAGCGGTGCAACGGCAAGCGGTTTGTATGAAGCGCGTCTGGGCCATGAGGAAATGGGCAAAGAGAATCATGTCTTTGCTCCAGCATACCGCGCAGAAGAGATCGACGAGATTATCTCCATCTGCGACCACATTATTTTCAACTCATTTTCGCAGCTTGCAAAATTCAAGAATAAGGCGCTTCAAGCTGGCCGTAAGGTCGGCTTGCGCGTCAACCCTGAATGCTCCACCCAAGAAGGACATGAGATCTACGATCCGTGTTCTCCAGGTTCGCGTTTTGGCGCGAAACTGGAGGATTTCGATGCAGACTTGTTGGAAGGCGTCTCCGGACTTCACTTCCACACACTGTGTCAGCAAAACTCCGATGATCTGGAGACTACGCTGAATGCAGTGGTCGAGAAGTTCGGACAATGGTTGCCACAAATGGAATGGATCAACTTCGGCGGTGGGCACCATATCACACGTGAAGATTATGATATTCCAAGACTGGAAGCATGCATCAAGCGTATGCAGAACGACTATGGTCTGGAAGTATATCTGGAGCCGGGAGAAGCTGTTGCGCTGAATGCGGGTTATCTGGTGACTTCTGTGCTGGACTTCCATAAAAACGGTATGGACATTGCCATTCTGGATACTTCAGCTACATGCCATATGCCGGATGTGCTGGAAATGCCATATCGCCCGCCGCTGATCGGTTCGGGAGAAGTGGGCGAGAAGGCTCATCTGTATCGCTTAGGTGGACAAACCTGTCTATCTGGTGACGTAATTGGGGATTATTCATTCGACCAGCCTTTGCAAGAAGGCGACCGTCTGGTATTCGAGGACATGGCGATTTACTCCATGGTGAAAACCAATACGTTCAACGGCATGCCGCTTCCAGCGATTGCAGTCAAAAGAAAAGACGGCAATTGCGAAGTTGTTCGCGAATTCGGATATCAGGATTTCAAAATGAGGCTGGCATAATTACTTCATTATATAGTAAGTATTAATATAGAATTGAAAATAAATACAAAGAAGGGAACCTGGAGACAGGTTCCCTTTTTAACGTTAACTGATGTTTAACGATTAGATTTAATGATGTTTATCAGTGAGGTTAGGTGAATGTTTACCGGTATTGAGCCGACTTAGCTTCGACTTCAGTTTTCGGGTTAATTTTTCGGTTTAGAGGCTGCTCGTGCAGCGTAGGGAAAAATCGGTTCTCTTAGTTCAAAATCATACGTCAACCCATCCACAATGCCGACTACACTTTCACTGTCATACAACTCTAGCAAAAATCCAGCCATTTGTTCCGCCGTATGGAACTTGGGAACTCTGCCTTCATATTCAAACTCGTCTACATTAAAGGAATGTTTCGCAAACTCAGTCTCGGTTGCAGCCGGTGCGAGAACTTTGGCTTGCATCGCTGCGTTCTTACCTTTTAACTCTTGCGCAAGTCCTTCGGTAAAGGCACTTACATAGAACTTGGTTGCGCAGTAGGTTACTGCATCGGCTACAATCGTATATCCACCACCAGAGGAGATATTAATGATCTGTGTGCCATCAACATCTGCATAATCACGTACATACAGGGAAGAAAGAATCGTAAGAGCTTCTATATTTAGATGAAGCATCTGTTCAATCTTGGGCAGATGTTGTTCGCCCACGGAAGCAAAATTTCCGAATCCGGCGTTGTTAATCCACGTCTCAATGGAGTAAGCCTGAAGACTCTCATAGAATTCATGCACATTAGCGGCAATGGACAAATCCACTGTACGAATGACAACATCCAGAGCAGGATTGATTTCAGCTACTTTTGCTTTTAACTTGTTCAATTCATCGGTTCTGCGCGCTGCCAGAATTATATTTTTGCCACGAGTTGCAAAAGCTAAAGCCGCTTCATATCCAATGCCTGAACTGGCACCGGTAATCACTGTATATTTCATGGGAATTCCTCCTGGATCTGATTTCATTTTTTATTGTGATGTGACCACGAGTTGATTATACTGATTAGAGCTTACTCTAAGTCAAGCGGGAAAATGGAGGGGAGGTTAACCATGCATACCATTGGTGAAGTGGCAGAATTACTCCATATCAGTGCACATACGTTGCGTTATTATGAGAAGGAACAGATTGTAACTCCTCTCCGAGATGCCAGTGGAGACAGGCGATACAACGAGTCACACCTGAAGTGGCTGCAATTTGTGATCAAATTAAAAGAGACTCAAATGCCCATTGCTATTATTAAGAAATATGCGTCCTTGTTTCAGGAAGGGGAGCATACGGCGGCGGATCGTTTAAAGCTGCTGGAGGAGCATAAAGAGTCGATTCAAAAACAGATGCACATACTTAACACAGCAGATGAGATGCTTGAGCATAAAATTTCGTCGTATCGAACGCTCATCGGACTATGAAGTAACACACACAAATGACGATCTATTGCCAAAACAGTGATTTTTATTATAGACTGTTTTTTATCGGTTGTTCATCAAGGGGGAAATGCAATGCATCAAAACAGAAAACAAAAGTCAAACAAGTTAAAGATCCTCTCCAAAGTATTATTGATTATCATAGGGGGATTTATAACGGCATATGGCCTGGAAGCCATATTGATCCCGAATAATGTCTCAGATGGTGGTGTCACAGGTCTGAGTATCGTAGGATCACAGCTGTTCGGATTACCACTGGGGATGCTCATCGGGATTATTAACATTCCATTTGTGTGGCTCGGGTACAAGCAAATCGGAAAAAGCTTTGCGTTATATTCGATCATCGGTATTGCTTCACTCGCAATCAGCACCAGTCTGATGCACCATATACCAACCATCATTGAAGGTGATACCTTGCTTGTTACGGTTGTCGGCGGGATTATCATCGGTTTTGGTATGGGACTTGCATTACGTAATGGCGGGGCATTGGATGGGATAGATATGCTGGCTGTACTCCTTTCGCGAAAAGTACCTTTTGGAACCAGTGATCTCATCCTGTTCCTCAACATGTTTGTATTTATTGTCGTTTCTACCGTGTTTGGTCTGCAAGGAGCGATCTTGTCAGGACTTGCGTATTTTATTGCTTCTAAAGTAATACATATTGTTGAAGAGGGCTTGAGCGGCTCCAAAACGTTTAAAATTATTACGAATCAACCTGAGATTATGGTTGAAACCATTCGGGACCGCTTAGGCCGTGGAGCAACGTATACCGAGGCTTACGGTGGTTACTCTAATGAGCAATTCAAGGAAATTACTTGTGTCATTAACCGGATGGAAGAGAGTAAAATTAAAGATATCATTCACGAAATTGACCCAACTGCTTTTGTAGTCGTATACGATGTAGCTGAAGTGAGAGGCGGCAATTTCAAAAAGAAAGATATTCACTGATTCCGAAAAACAAAATTAACTTATACGTAGTTGGTCAACCAGGAACTTCTGGTTGGCTTTTTTTGTATGTCCACAGCGGAACTTAGAGTTTTAACAGGCGGATTTTCTTATTAGTTTGATACGAATATTTAAATTTGCAAATAAAATAAATATGGTTTATTATTATATCAAATGATACAAATTACTATCATTATTGAATGTGAATGTTGATTACAAAACAACAACATGAATGCAGAAGAGGAGAATGTTTTATGGCGTGGTTATTCCTTATTCTTGGAGGGATTTTAGAGGTAGGTTGGGCATTAGGTTTGTCATTCTCCGATGGTTTTTCGAAAATCGAGATCGTAATCCCCACGGTTATTTTAATGATTGGCAGCTTCTACTTCTTTGCAAAATCCACTAAAGTACTTCCTGTATCAACGGCTTATGCGGTGTTTACTGGACTTGGTTCATTTGGAACCGCAATTGTGGGAATGATTTTTTTGGGGGACTCCGTAAGTGCAATCAAAATCGTGCTGGTCATGATATTAATCAGTTGCATCATCGGTCTGAAATTTGTATCCAATGAACCTAAACCAAAGGCAGGTGTATAGAATATGAGTTGGCTTTTCTTGATCTTAGCTGGTTTATTTGAAGTTGGCGGTGTAATATTTCTGAAACTTTCAGATGGATTCACCAAATTGAAACATACATTGATGTTCGCTATGTTTCTGGGATTAAGTTTCATTTTTCTTTCCCTGTCTTTGAGAGAGATACCAATCAGCATTGGTTATGGAATCTGGACAGGTATTGGGGCATCGGGCAGTGTACTATTAGGGATGTATGTATTCAAAGAGCCCAAAAATGCAAAGAAATTGGCTATCGTTAGTGGGATTATTGTCAGTATTGTGGGATTGAAACTAGTCTCTTAACTGGATAAATTAGCTGTACTAACAACGGAACGATATCCATCTCATCTATATTCATGCATAAGTACAGCTCTCTTATGGAAAACTTCTGTAGTACGAATTAATTGCATGACTTCAAGTATGTATGGGAGGTTAGCATAGTGACAAAGCAGGACCCGCAAGAGCTTTTGAAGCAAAAACATGAACTGGATGAACAAAAAAGACAGTTCACTAATTTTTCCCGAAATATTTCAGGTCATGGTGAGGTTGAAGCTGGTCAAGAGTTCAGTGTTGACCGGGTACCAGATGATCAAAACCGTATGAAATCGGTTGAGAACAGACGCGGCGAAGTCTAAAGCGTTACAACATAAGCCGATCCTTTCATGGATCGGCTTATTCGTGCGTAGCATTTTATCGAATAGGAAGATATATGTTGTAGTTGAGAATGATTATCGATAGAATGGAGAAAAGTGAAAATATCCGCTGATTTTGCTGATGTTTTGCTAACTTAATGGGTTGTGGAAGGTGAAGGAAGAGATGCAGGTAGAAGAGCATGTGAAGTTATGGAATCTGGCCTCAATTAAAATATGGGATGTGCGTCACGTCGTCGTGCGCGCTGGCGAACCCATCCATGCCTATCGATTTCCAATTAGCGGTTTTATATATACAGTTCGTGGCAATGCAACGATTACGCTGGATGACACGATGTACGCGATCGATCAGATGCAAGTCTTACATGGAGGCAAGGGGGTATGGATGAATATCTCCCTGAACGAGGATTCATTCGAATTTTATTTGATGTTTTATCGAGCTAATTTGTCGTTATCCAATACTCGTGAGAATCAAGCTCTGCTCAGGCAACATGTCCCGTTTCATGTGCAATATGCTTTCGCCCCAAGCTATCCCATTGACTTATATGATAAAGTCCAAAGAATAGAGCAACATTGGGAACGGACGGATTCGTTCTCGAAATTTCAGGTGAAGACGTTATTTTATCAATTTATTAATGAATTAATGAGGCAGTTAAGTGCACAAGGGATTGAGACTGCCAAGCCCGATCTGGTAGCTCAAGCCGTTCGTTATCTTCAAGAGAACTACATGTTGCCCGTTATGGTCGATCCGCTCGCAGAACTTCTGGATTGCAGTGCAGGGCATCTGTCGAGAACGTTCAAGAAAGAGACAGGCAGCAGTCTGATTACCTATTTAACTCGGATACGGATGTACAAAGCCAAGGAGCTGCTGTTGCTCACAGATGCATCTCTTCAGAAGATTGCCGAGGCAATCGGCATTCCGGATGTGATCTATTTTAATCGTTTATTTAAAAAGTATGTTGGCCTTTCACCAGGTCGGTTCAAACAAAAATGTATCGCCCTGCCAACCGGTCAGAATAATGCTATCCAAGAATCAGAATTGTCCATTGTCAGTCCCATGCATCGCGGTTATGATCCTATTGATGATGATAATTATTATCAATACAACTCAAAAGGAGAATCACTTACATCTATGAGATCGAGAAAACCCGTTGCATTGCTTTTGATGCTCAGCCTTACATTATTAATATCAGCCTGTTCCCCTTCTCAGGGCAGTTCAGCAACAAGCAGTAATGGAACAAGCGGTAACAATGCTCCAACCACCGAAGTCGCGCAATCCAACGAATCAGCAGTACAGGAGCGTGTTGTTAAACATCCTTGGGGAGAAACTGTCATCAAAGGTGATCCTCAGCATATTATTTCGTTGTTCCCGGCTGCAACTGACTATTTGTTAGCACTCGGTATTGAACCCCAGGCAGCATCCAGTAATGAGGAGGGGAGTGATCAGTTTCCTACCTACCTGTCCGATCAACTACAAGGAAAAGAAAATCTGGGCTGGCAGGTTGATCCCAACTACGAAAGCATATTGGCGGCAGAGCCAGACCTGATTATCGGTCAGGATTTCATGAGTGATGCCTATGACAGCCTCAGCAAAATTGCCCCTACCTTGCTGGCAGAGAAGCTGCAGGACGAGCAAGGTATTATTCGTATGAAGACAAGCCTGTTACATATGGGAGATATGTTAGGGAAGACGGATCAGGCCAAACAGGTCATTGAAGAATACGAAAAGAAGGCCGCAGAAGCCCGTGAGAAAATCAAGCAATCCATCGGAGACGAGACCGTGATGTTCCTGCGTTTATCCGATAAAGAAGTGCGTTATTACAGTAAAAGAAACTATGAGGTTCTGTATGACGATCTAGGCCTGACACCTCCTGTATCCATACCTGACCCGACAGATTCAATGAAAGTAATCTCCATGGAGTCGTTACCATCGATTAATCCGGATCATATTTTCCTGTTGTCATCAGACGAAAATGAAACGACAGAATTGCAAAAAACAGCAGTGTGGAAAAGCCTGAATGCTGTTAAAAACAACAATGTCTACATCGTTGACTACGGCTTGTGGTTCCAAGGTCCGGGAGGACCCATTGGACAGAGCAAGATTATCGACGAAGCGGTAAATTTCCTTACCCAATAAATAAGGAAACTAGACAGGAGGATTAATGCATATGGAAACGTCCGTCGTAGAGAAGCTCATTCGTGAACGAAGAACCATTCGTCAGTTCAATGGCAAACCGCTGGCGAAAGAAACGATCATGCACTTGCTGGAAGCGGCCGTGTGGGCACCTGTTCATTCCCGTAAAGAGCCATGGCGCTTCATATTATTTGTAGAAGAAGGTCGGAAGCAATTTGCTGATGCGGTGCTACATACGTTTTCCAAAGATGAGCGGGAGCGCTGGACAGAGAAGTTGCAAAAGGACTATTGCGAATCTATCCAAGCCCATCTGCTAGTTGTGATTGAGGCTGATCCGAGACAACGGGTATGGGAAGATGCTGTGGGGGCTAGTGCTGCCCTTATTCAAAATATTCAACTCCTGGCATGGGAGCAGGATATCGGCGTAGTGTGGAAGACAAATGAATATAATTTCGATCCTGATTTCTACTTCAAGACCGGTGTGAGACCAGGGGAGAGAATTGTTGGCACACTTCATCTGGGGTATTTTGATACAAACAAGGTTCCCAAACCTCGTCCTCGCACACCCGTAGAAGAATTGATGACCTTTGTCTCCACGGCAAGAGCAGAAGTACAGTAGTAGCGATACTTCATACGGTTCCGAGCTGTGAAACGAACTCATTGTAAGCCGCGAACATAGCGGCTTCTTTGCATAATTGAATATCGATGTTGATTGGATGTCAGACATTGAGGAGTTCAAACTGTTTCTGATTAACGTTATCTCACACTGCCTGCCAAATTATGAACGAAATGAAATACAAATTCGGCGGTCAATAAATGGATGGTTGAGGCCATATAGGTGGTAGTCAATCGTTGTAAAAGGTCGTATATTAATAATATGTCGATTGTGGGAGTGAACATGTACCACATCGCAAAATGATAAACGATTTTACATAGAAGGACGGGAAAAAATGGACTTTAAACCGCTTGCTTCATTTATTGACCGCATTACATCCTGGCGTGTACCGTGGGCAGAGGTGCTGGTGATGCATCGAAATGATACCGTTTTCCATTATCGTAATGGATACGCCAATCTGGAAGAGAAAACACCTATCGGTGATGGAGCGATCTTCAATCTATACTCCATGACCAAAATTATGACCTGCGTGGCAGGATTGCAACTGGTTGAGAGAGGTGAAATGCTGCTAAGCGACCCACTGTCTGATTATCTGCCAGAGTATGCTGAGATGACGGTAAAGAAAACGATGGCGAACGGCGAGATCCGGCTGGAAAAGGCGACAAAAGCCATTACAGTACGTGATTTGTTCACCATGACCGCCGGGTTCTCGTATGACGTGGGTAGTCCAAGCATTCAAGAAGCTGTAAAAAGCACCGACGGAACATTACCAACACGTGACTTCGCGAGAGCGCTTGCGAAAGAACCACTGCTGTTTGAACCAGGGACACACTGGAATTACAGCATGTGCCATGATGTGTTAGGAGCCTTGGTGGAAGTGGTAAGTGGCAAACGCTTTGGTACGTATCTGCGGGACGAAATTACCGGACCCCTTGGCATGAACGATACAGCGTTTAATCTGAACGATGAGCAGCAGACACGCCTGATTCCACAGTATGCTTATAATGATGAGCTTGAAAAGGCTGTACGTTTGGACGGCAATGGATTCCGTGTGGGTACGGAGCTGGAAAGCGGCGGTGCAGGGTTGCTATCAACCGTTAGCGATTATGCACGTTTTCTGAACGCGCTTACTGGGCATGGTACGAGTCCCCAAGGCGTGCGCATTCTGTCACAAGCTTCAGTGGAACTGATGCGAACGGACCACCTGAACGAGATGACTCGTGCTGATTATTCCTGGGATCATATGTATGGATACGGCTATGGACTGGGGGTTCGCACACATATCTCCAAAGCAGCAAGCGGCTCACTGAGTCCAATTGGCGAATTTGGATGGAGCGGCGCTGCTGGTTGTATGGCTATTATTGATCCGGATTCAGAGCTTACAGTTATGTATGCACAGCACTTGCTGAACAGTCAGGAGCCATACGTTCAACGACGCTTACGTAATGTGGTTTACTCCTGTCTATAAATCATATCGTATTCGAAGTTACTTGAAGAGCCGCTAAATAGCGGCTTTTTTATGTTATATGGATCGAAATCTATTAATTAGATTGTTATTTCTTTATTAGAAAGGGTATGTTATCATTCTTAGGAAAATAGTACTAGTAGGAGGATATGCTTATTGAACATGAACTTAAATTCATTACATAGTTTGATCAAGATTACACGCTAGCAAGTACCTGTTTGAATGTTGAGATTGTGAACAATTCTTAATTAGAAAAAGCTGTTAGATTTTATTTTTTTACTCAAAGGAGATTCATCGATGATACACCCTAAACACAATGCAAAATGGGCTTCTCTGGCCGTACTTACCTTAATCGCCTATGTTCTGAGCGCATTGCTTCTGCTACCACCCAATGCTGCTGCCAAAGGAGAGCAAATCTCCGCCAAACAGCTCGAAAGTATGAGCCGGCTTTCATTTACGCTTCGTGATGCCAAACAAACGGCTTACACCGTTTATATTTTCGCTTATGATGAACAGAAGAGAACGCTGACCGAAGAAAATGGCTGGACCAACAATAAAAAAGGAGACAAGAGTTATTCAGGCACGTATCGTGCAGCCTTGCTGAAAAAAGGTGCAACATACGGAACTGTTCAGGCAGCAAAACTGGATCTGAATACGATTATTTTGCCTCAAACCTGGAACTTCGTTGTGAAAAGCAAAGAGGCTAGTACACCAGACATGCTGATGATCACCGATTGGGGAACTTCTAATTTTAATGAGGTGAAAACGTATATTGTTCGTTCCGGGGAATTGCGCCGTGTAACATATGTCGATAATAAGGGGAAAAAAATCGACGATTCCTACTCTGCAAGCAGAGATGATGGAATCCGTACTCTTTCAGGTGCCCGAGTGCAGTTCAAAAATTACAACAACCTTCAATTTGTCTATGGAGTTGATACGTTTAAGCTGAATGTGAACAAATTGGAATTACGCTTGGAAGATACGCGAAACCTTCGTTCAGAAGCTTGGCCAAACTCGGGTGTTGGCGATCGCGCTTACCTGAAAAGCCTAAAGGAAGCTGCTTTAAAGGGTGTGTTGCCAGGCCGGACGGACGTTAAGATTGGCATGACGCTTCAAAATGCGCAAAAAAAGCTGGGGAAACCCAATTCTCGTTCAAACGGGGAATGGGGAGCGTACTATTTTTATTCTAAATTCGGCGTCGGGTTTGATTCATACATGCACGAGCTAACCAATAAATCACGTATTGCCGTTTTTGATTTGTACAATGAAAAGCAGAATCTTTCACCACGGAATGTGAAAATATGGATGGGAAAACCTTCCTCAGAATATTACAATGAAGTCGTGGTTGGTTATGAGATGGTATACCAATTGGGTAATCACGCCATTGTATTCACTTATGAGGAAGAAGAGGACTTGATTGATTTTACGAGTATATATTAAGGTATAGCATTCATCGTAAAGAAATGAAAGCATAGCTTAATCACATTTACAAAAAAAGCCGCTGATTAGCGGCTTTTTTTGTTATCCATGGGAGTGGACGCGTAGTCTATTTCATTGGAGTGTTATTAGAGCTCTGCACAGAACGTACACGATTGACTAAATAAATGCCAACCGACACGAACAGTAATGCAGCCAGATTTTTAAGTTCCAGAATCGTTTCCCCCAGGAATAACGCTGATAATAAAGCTCCAAATACAGGGATTAGGAAGTTATAGACAGACACTCTTCCGACCTTGTTGTACTTGAGAAGCATATTCCATAGACAAAATGCGACAGATGACAGCAAAGCCAGGTAGATTAAGTTACTGGTGGATTCCAGGGTGAAATGGGTGACCCGACCGCCGAGTGATAGACCTAACAGCGTAAGTACCAGTCCCCCGACGAATAAGCTGACACCTGTTATGATCAGAACATCGATGGTGGCGGTGAGACGTTTTGCGTAAAGGGCCGTAACGGAAAAAACAAGTGCCGCTATAATAACGAAGCCTTCGCCTGTGAATGAAAAGGAAAAAGCAAGCAGATCCGTATGGAAGTTTACGATGATTACACCAACGAATCCAAGCAAGCAACCAACGATTTTATTTCTGCTTAATTTGTCGTTTTTATAGATGAAATGGGCCAGAACAACACTGAAAAAGGTCGTAGTTGCGTTCATAATAGAGCCTTTGACACCTGTCGTATTGGCTACGCCAACGTAGAAAAACATATATTGCAAACCGGTTTGCAATATACCTAACATGATGAGACCTGTCCACTGAGGCTTGGTTAATTGGAGCTTCTGTTTTCTAACGATACGAGACAGGAGCAAGAGCAGCATACCCGCCAGTGTAAACCGGTATCCTGCAAATACATACTTGGAAGCAATATCTTCCGGCAGAATGTTAAACGCGATATATCCAAGTTTGATGGATGGGTACGCACTTCCCCATAACAAGCAACACAGGCTTGCCACGAGCATGACAAAAATGGGATCACTAAATTTACTCGGTTTCTCAAGGGTATTTCTCTCTATCACTTTCGATCTTCTCCTCACATTTCATGTACATATGTATGTATGAATCTATTAATATCCTCACTGACCATATCACATATCGTTAATCTTTGTAATGATAATTAATAAACCGCTCTTCAATTGGTCTGATTAAAAGAAGGAACGGTTCATGAGGAGTCTATGTTATAGATTCCTTTCTAATAAAATCCCAACTTGTTCTGCGACAATGTGAGGTTGCCGGGGGAATCCATTTGTGAAATAGGATTCCACGATACCAACGATTGCTGTACCAAAGAACGTGAGAATCACTTCTTTTGTTAGTCCTTTATTTTTCCCCTCCGTCACATTCACCTCATCTTCCAGTTCTTCAATGACAAGAGCCAGGAAGCGATTGCGGAAAAAAGGGGCTCCTTTACTCAGTAACATAGCCGAGAAAAATGAATAATGAACTTCAAAATAGTCGAACCAAAGTACATTGCTTTCTATAAAATCCAGATCGGATGCTTCCTTGCACAATCTTCTTAGTTCATCGATATGTTCTTCAATTAATTTATCCAGCAAGTCAAATTTGTCCGAATAGTGATGGTATATCGTTCTGCGGCCGACATTTGCATGATCAGAGATATCTTGCATCGTAATGGTATCAAAAGGTTTCTCGTTCATGAGTTTGATAAAAGCGGATTTGATCGCTTCCTGAGACTTAAGTATTCTTCGATCTGTGACAGAAACGATAGTAATCACCATTCTTTCCAAAGAGTAATTGCACAAATGTTGTCTTCTTGCGCCATAAGGCACAGATCGAGTTCATTTGATCCTTGCAGAGGCAGTGCAATTACTTTATATTATACACGAATGTGCGATATCGCACGTATGTGTGTAATCATATTTAGGTCAACATAGGGGCAGGACGCATTAATCAATAAGATCACACTGGAGGAAATGAAATGGCTAAACATGAAGAAGTTAAAGATGGAGTGATATTCCCGGTAGGAGAAAAAAACGAAGCATTTTCGCAATATTTCATAGGGCAAAGTTATCTCCAATCCTTGGTTGCTGATCCCAAAGTGAATGTGGGTGTTGGGAATGTAACGTTTGAACCGGGATGCAGAAATAACTGGCATATCCATCGCGGTGGATTTCAGCTGTTGTTAGTGACTGGTGGGGAAGGTTGGTATCAGGAAGAAGGAAAACCTGCTCAATTCCTCAAAGCCGGCGATGTTATTGTGACTCATGATGGTGTAAAACACTGGCATGGGGCCGCTAAAGATAGTTGGTTTGAACACATTGCGATCACTGCAGGTACACCGGAATGGTTGGAACCCGTGACAGATGAAGTATACGAGAAGTTGTAAAATAAAAGCTTTGAATTGATTTTATCGGAAAGCTTACTCCTAATTTGTTAAATTAAAGCTAATTAAGTTCAGCGAGATTGCTGATTTTTATGTTGATCTGGGTGCCATCACTCTGAGTTTTAATCGAGTGATGGCCTCTTTAAGTCTATGAAGTATCGATCTCCCTGGCAGGAAGAAACCATGATATAGATGAATTCTAGTGCACTTTATGTATACTTGGAGAAATTTCCAGAATGAAAACGCTTGTCAAATTGAAAATAATATGATAATTTAATGTCTGTAACCGGTTACACATGGAGGAGAGCAACTTATGACAACAATTAAAGACGTAGCTCAACTGGCTGGCGTATCTGTAGCCACCGTATCCAGGGTCATTAATGATAGAGGTTATGTTCATGCGGACACACGCAAAAAAGTGGAAGATGCAGTGAAGGCGCTTAACTTTTCACCAAATGAAGTGGCCCGCTCATTATATAAACGCAAGTCCAAACTGATTGGCCTGTTGTTGCCGGATATTACGAACCCTTACTTCCCGCAGTTAGCCCGCGGCGTAGAGGATCGGATGCAGGAGCAGGATTACAGACTGATATTTGGAAATAGTGACGAGGAAGAACGGAAGGAGCAGGATTACATCCAGACGTTTATCCAGAACAACGTGGTTGGTGTGATCTCTTCAACGAACTACCCTCATTCTTCGATATATGAAAAACTAAAGATTCCCATTGTGTTTCTGGACAGAACTTCACTGGATCGTCCATCCGTGTATGCGGATGGCAGGGAAGGTGGAAGACTAGCTGCAAGGGAGATTATCAAACGCGGCAGTCGCCGGATCACAGTTATGCAGGGTCCGTCACAGATCAGACCCGCTCAAGATCGTTTTGAAGGGGCGATTGAAATCATCCGTGATGCTGGGTTAGACTACCGGGTGATCCAGACGACCTCATTTTCAATTAACGAGGCAGGTGTATGGGCTGAAGAATTATTCAGGAAATATGCGGACACAGACGGGGTCATTGCCAGCAATGACATCGCAGCCATGGCAGTACTGCATGAGGCATCACGAATCGGAAGAAAGGTTCCTGATGACGTACAAGTGATTGGTTTCGATGATATTCCGATGAGCAGCCTGTTATCGCCGGCATTGTCCACCATCCGTCAGCCAGCATACGAGATGGGAAGAGAAGCGGCGGGATTACTTATCCAGCTTGTGGAACAAGCTGCAATAGAGAATAAAAACATACAGTTGCCCGTAAGTTTCATCGAACGGGGCACTACGAGAAAGGTGAGATCAGATGGCTAAAATATGTGTAATTGGAAGCAGTTCAATGGATCTGGTTGTTACTTCGTCAAGACGGCCGGGAGCGGGGGAAACCGTTCTTGGTGATAGCTTCAAAACAGTTCCTGGTGGCAAAGGAGCCAATCAGGCTGTTGCCGCTGCACGACTGGGTGCCGAGGTTGCGATGATCGGCCGGGTAGGCGACGATGCTTTTGGCAAAGATATTGTAGAGAACTTTAGAGCAAATGCTGTAAATACGCAAAATGTGAAACCGGTTACACATTTAGAAAGTGGTACGGCTCATATCATTCTGGCAGAAGGTGATAATAGTATCGTAGTGGTTGAAGCGGCGAATCGGGAAGTCACTCCTGCATATGTCGATGAAGCAGCTGAAGTGATCCGCGATGCAGATATCGTATTAATTCAGCAGGAAATTCCGGAGGAAACGGTTGTGCATGTGAGTGCATTATGTGCAGAATTCGGAACACCGCTGCTGCTTAATCCCGCACCGGCGAGAACATTGCCGCAAGAAGTGATCGACAACGCTGCATATATCACACCGAACGAGCATGAAGCCGAGATTTTGTTTCAGGGCATGAGTCCTGCACAGGCATTACGTCAGTATCCTAACAAGTTGTTCATTACGGAGGGCAGTAAAGGTGTACGGTACTTTGATGGCACTGACGAAATTCTAGTCCCAACTTATAAAGTTGAGGCTGTTGATACTACGGGGGCAGGGGATACGTTCAACGCCGCATTTGCAGTCGCTTTGGCTGAAGGAAAAGCGTTACAAGAGAGTATACGCTTCGCCAATCGGGCTGCATCGTTGTCCGTCACCAAGTTCGGAGCGCAGGGCGGCATGCCGATGCGTGATGAAGTAGAGGAGAGCTTGTAATGAAAAGAAATGGCATGTTGAATAGTCACATTTCCAAGATTTTGTCTGATCTGGGCCATACGGACATGATTGCGATTGCGGATGCAGGTCTGCCGGTACCGGACGGGGTACTCAAAATTGATCTGGCCCTCAAACTGGGAACACCAAGTTTTCGCGAAGTGGTGGAAGCGATCGCTGAAGATATGGTCATTGAGAAAGTCATTGTGGCTGAAGAGATTTGCGAAGGCAATCCCGTAGCGATGCAATTCATCACAGAGAAATTTGGGGTAGAAGCAATCGATGCTTCCGTCAGCCACGAACAATTCAAAGAATTAACACGGCAGGTGAAAGTGGTCATCCGCACAGGTGAAGCCACACCTTATGCCAATTGCATTTTACAATCGGGAGTCCATTTCGGTTAAAAGGAGGTTGCGTAATGCACATTCAGATGCAAGACATTCATAAAGCGTTTGGAACGAATCAGGTGCTGAGCGGAGTGGATTTTGAACTAAAGGATGGTGAAGTTCATGCCCTGATGGGGGAGAATGGAGCCGGCAAATCCACACTGATGAACATCCTGATTGGTCTTCATCAGCGTGATCAGGGAACCATCACCATAGACGGAGAAGAAAACTATTTTGCAAGTCCGAAGGAAGCCGAGAAACTGGGTATCACATTCATACATCAGGAACTGAATGTATGGCCTGAAATGACGGTGCTGGATAATCTCTTTATTGGTAAGGAAATGACATCATCATTCGGATTGCTCAACACAAGACAAATGAAAGCGCTTGCCAAAGAACAGTTCGCCAAGCTTTCCGTAGACATACCACTGGAACGTCCTGCGGGAGAGTGCTCTGTCGGGCAGCAACAGATGATCGAGATTGCCAAAGCGCTAATGACAGATGCCAAGGTCATCATTATGGATGAGCCAACAGCAGCACTTACGGAGCGTGAGATCCAGAAGCTGTTTGGTGTAATCAGCTCGCTGAAGAAGGAAGGCGTATCCATCGTCTATATTTCTCACCGAATGGAGGAGATATTCACGATCTGTGACCGGATTACCATCATGCGTGACGGAAGAACGGTAGACACACAAGCTATTCCGCAGACAAGCTTTGATGAAGTGGTGCGGAAAATGGTAGGTCGTGAACTTACCGAGCGTTATCCTGTCCGGAATCCTTCTTATGGTGAAGTTGTCCTCGAAGTAAGGAATGCAAGTAGCAAAGGTCTATTCGAGAATATTAACTTCACCGTGAGAGCGGGGGAAATACTCGGTTTCTCAGGACTCATGGGTTCTGGACGAACAGAGATCATGAGAACCATCTTTGGTTTGGATACGTTGGATAGCGGTGAAATCTTCATCCGCGGCAAAAAAGCGAACATTCGTAAACCGGCAGATGCAGTGAAACATGGAATCGGGTTTATTACAGAAGACCGCAAGGATGAAGGGCTGGTATTAGACTTCTCTATTCGCGAGAATATGGCGTTGCCAAATCTGTTCAGTTTCTCAAGCAAAGGTTTCATCTCAACTTCAAAAGAACAAGACTTCGTAGATACACTGATCAAACGTCTACAGATCAAAACGCAATCCTCCGAGACGGCGGCAAGGAATCTATCCGGGGGTAACCAGCAGAAGGTGGTTATCGCGAAATGGGTTGGTATCGGACCGAGCGTGCTTATCCTGGATGAACCTACCCGCGGAGTGGATGTCGGGGCGAAGCGCGAAATCTATGAATTAATGAATGAACTGACTGACCGCGGCGTTGCAATCATCATGGTATCGTCGGAGCTGCCTGAAGTGCTTGGCATGAGCGATCGGATCGCGGTTGTGCATGAGGGACACATCAGTGGCGAGGTTGCAAGGGAAGTAGCAACACAAGAACACATTATGACATTGGCCACAGGGGGACAGTGATATGACAACAATGCAGGAAAACAAAACGGCTAAAAGCGGATTCCGTTTCTCAAACGTGATACAAAAATTGGGACCGCTGCTTGGCTTAATCATTCTTATTCTCATCGTATCGGTGTTGAATCCCAGTTTCTTGGAACCGCTCAATATCTTGAATTTATTGCGTCAAGTCTCGATTAATGCGCTGATTGCCTTTGGTATGACGTTTGTTATCCTGACGGGTGGAATTGATCTGTCGGTCGGCTCAATCCTGGCTTTATCCAGTGCTTTTGTAGCAAATATGATGTTGTCTGGTCTCGATCCGATCTTGTCCATCATTATTGGTGCAGCACTCGGTGGTGTCATGGGTATGGTGAACGGACTAATGATTACCAAAGGTAAAATGGCTCCGTTTATCGCTACATTGGCAACCATGACGATATTCAGAGGACTGACATTGGTGTACACCAATGGTAATCCAATTACAGGACTCGGGGATAACCTGTTGTTCCAACTGTTTGGCCGCGGTTACCTGCTGGGCATTCCGGTACCTGCAATTACGATGCTGATTACCTTCATGATTCTGTGGATTGTTTTGCATAAAACGGCTTTTGGTCGTAAAACGTACGCCATCGGCGGTAATGAGAAAGCTTCCATTATCTCGGGTATCAAAGTTAATCGCGTGAAAATTATGATCTACTCCCTGACAGGTATGCTCGCTGCTCTGGCAGGTGCAATTCTGACATCGCGTTTGAATTCAGCGCAACCAACGGCAGGTACATCCTACGAGCTGGATGCAATCGCAGCAGTTGTATTGGGTGGTACAAGTCTTGCTGGAGGACGCGGACGCATCGTTGGTACACTGATCGGTGTTCTGATTATCGGCGTGTTGAATAATGGATTGAACTTGCTTGAAGTAAACTCATTTTATCAAATGGTTGTAAAAGGTATCGTCATTGCCATTGCCGTCCTGCTGGACCGCAAGAAAACAGCATAAGGAGAGAAGCGAATATGAAAAAGTGGACTGTAACACTCATAAGTATGCTGATGATCATCGTTCTGGCCGGGTGCTCTCTGGAGCCACCGGAATGGGCGAAACCTAACCCAAACAAAAGTAATGGACAGAAGAAAATAGGTTTGTCGATATCTACACTAAACAATCCATTCTTTGTATCACTGAAGGATGGGGTAATGGCTGAAGCCAAAAAACAGGGAATACAGGTCATCGTGGTGGATGCGCAGAACGATTCGGCCAAACAAACCAATGATGTGGATGATCTCATTCAGCAAGGTGTTAGTGCACTTCTGATTAACCCCGCGGACTCTGCAGCGATCTCCACAGCGGTTCAATCCGCTAATAGTGTGGGCATTCCTGTGATCACGCTGGATCGCTCCGCAGATAAAGGCGAAGTGGCGGCACTAGTGGCATCTGATAACGTTAAAGGTGGACGCATGGCAGCTGAATATTTTGTGGAACAACTGGGTGAGGGAGCAAAAGTCATTGAACTTGAAGGTGTGCCTGGTGCTTCCGCAACAAGAGAACGGGGTAAAGGTTTCCATGAAGTGGCTGACAAGCAACTTGATGTGGTTTCCAAACAATCTGCTGATTTTGATCGGTCCAAAGGATTAAATGTCATGGAGAACTTGCTACAGGGTAATCCTGACGTGCAAGCGGTATTTGCCCATAATGACGAGATGGCACTTGGTGCAATTGAAGCGATTCAAAGCTCAGGTAAAGACATTCCGGTCATCGGATTCGATGGTAATGATGATGCAATCAAATCCATTCAGGATGGGAAATTGACGGCAACAGTCGCTCAGCAGCCTATACTGATTGGCCAACTGGCGCTGCAAGCAGCTCTGGATGTGCTCAGTGGCAAGCAGGTGGAGTCATCGATTCCCGCTGAATTGAAGCTGGTAACCAAGGAAAATGTGAATGAGTAAATCATCATAAAACATGTATTTTCGTTTTGGACATGAACATAGAACTAAACCAAGCCGCTAATTTAGCGGCTTTTTTCATTTTGGAAGAAGCGTGCGGGCATCACATCAATCAGATTATTGACTTTTAAAAGCGTATTAAAGGAACCCCAATTGAATTAATGTCTACTTTGTCGTTTTGGACTGTTCCAAAATAGCATTTTTGGATATGTATATCCAATCCATGCGTTGCTATACTAGCATGACGTTCCACACAGTCTTCACAATACATAAGGAGGAGCTAATCTCATTGATTCATTCCTGTTCGGAATAGAAAGAAGGTGGCTGACATGAAACATCTAGTAGAAGAAAATCTTCAATCTGTAAGACAGCAAATGGCATTGGCCTGCCAGGCTTCAGGTCGCAACATAGAGGACATCAAGTTGTTGCTCGCGACCAAAACGGTACCGCTAGAGAAATTACAAATAGCTATTCAAGCAGGTGAGGTCCTGTTTGGAGAAAACAAAGCTCAAGAACTCCGAGACAAATTCCCACTCATGGAACAAAGCAAGCAGGTGGAATGGCATTTTATCGGACATCTGCAAACAAATAAAGTAAAGGACGTAGTTAAATATGTTACTCTCATCCATTCCGTAGATCGTCTAAAACTGGGTCAAGCGTTACATAACCAGCTTCTCAAAGAGAATAAGACCTTAGACATTCTTGTGCAAATTAATACGTCCTACGAAGAAAGTAAATTTGGTGCCTCTCCAGAAACAGCCGTTGAGCTTGTAGAACAGTTGTCTCAATTCGAGACATTAAACGTGAAAGGTCTAATGACCATTGGAAAACTGAATGCGACAAACGAAGAAACACGACATTGTTTTCGATTGTTAAACCAGATCCGTACACAGATTAAAGAGAAAAATATTCCACGCGTAGAAATGGATATTTTATCGATGGGTATGTCTGGTGACTTCCAAGTCGCCATTGAAGAAGGAGCTACAATGATACGTGTAGGGACAAGTGTATTTGGTCAACGCTATTTACCGGACGAGTATTACTGGAATGAAAACACACGCATCGATGATTAAGTGAGAGGTAGTGTTAAATATGAAGACAGCATCCCCTTCGTTACGCGGCCGTGATTTGATATCTCCGGTGATCGCCGCTTTAATATCCGTAATTGTTAATTACGGGGGTACGTTTATCCTTGTTTTTCAAGCTGCAAAAGTGGCTGGTTTAAGCCCGGAAATGACCGCTTCCTGGATTTGGTCCATCTCGATTGGGGTAGGCGTAACGGGAATTTGGCTCAGTTATCGATATAAGGAACCGATTATTACAGCCTGGTCTACACCGGGTGTGGCGTTTCTCGTTTCAGCATTAGCGGTAACCCCTTATCCAGAAGCTATTGGCGCTTACATGATTTCAGCAGTCGGATTTATTATTTTAGGTTTGTCAGGCATGTTTGAACGTTTCGTTCGACTTATTCCCCCAGGCATCGCTTCCGGATTGTTAGCCGGTATTTTACTACAGTTTGGTATTTCGGCCTTTGGAGGGGCGAAGGTAGATCCTTTGCTTGTGATTGTACTGTTTGCAGGCTATATCGTGCTAAGAAGGTTTACTTCCCGTTACGCCATTGTTGGCATATTGGCAATCGGTTTGATTTATTTGATATGCATGGGGAAAACAGACTTCAGTACAATCCAATTGGCTGTAGCATCGCCTGTATTTGTTGTTCCAGCGTTTTCGTTAAACGCCTTACTTGGCGTTGCCTTACCGCTGTTCATTATTACCTTGACGGGGCAGTATATGCCCGGAATGCTTGTTCTGCGTAATGATGGATTCAAGACAAGTGCCAATCCTATTTTAGCTGTAACAGGTTTGGGTTCGCTTCTTGCAGCCCCATTCGGATCACATGCTTTTAATGTGGCAGCTATTACAGCAGCGATTTGTACAGGAAAGGATGCACATGAGGATTCAACGAAGCGGTATATTGCAGGTATTGCTTGTGGTGTTTTTTATATTTTTGTCGGCATTTTTGGCGTAACATTGGCTGCTCTGTTTTTGATTCTTCCTGCTACCTTTATTGCAACATTAGCGGGATTAGCCTTACTTGGAACGATCGGTGGCAGTCTTGCCAATGCATTAACGGACCCTAAGGGACGTGAAACTGCATTGATTACGTTTTTGGCGACAGCAGCGAATGTGACTTTGCTTGGTGTGGGTGGTGCATTTTGGGGACTGTTTGCAGGAATGATGGCACATCTACTGATGAATAGTAAATTTCCCAAAAAACAACTTGGAACGAATAAATAACCGTAATATGGAGAGGAAGATGTTCATGAAACATTTGGAGAAGCAAGATAAAGTAATAGGAATGGCTGTCCAGCAAGAGCTTGGAAGGCAGCGGGATAAGATAGAACTGATTGCATCAGAGAATTTTGTAAGTCAAGCTGTGATGGAAGCAACAGGTTCGGTATTGACCAATAAATATGCGGAGGGGTATCCGGGCAGAAGATATTATGGCGGGTGTGAGCATGTCGATACAGTCGAAGAGATAGCAAATAGCCGCCTTAAAGCACTTTTTGGCGCTGAACATGCGAATGTGCAGCCTCACTCCGGTTCTCAGGCCAACATGGCAGTATATTTTGCCTCGGTTGAGATTGGGGACACAATCCTTGGCATGAATCTATCCCAGGGTGGTCATCTAACACACGGAAGTACTGTTAATTTTTCAGGTAGGTTTTACAACTTTGTTTCATATGGTGTCGATGCACAGACGGGCCGCATTGACTTTGACGAAGTACGTAAACTTGCTTATAAGTATCGTCCACGCATGATTGTTGCAGGTGGAAGTGCATACCCGCGGACCATTGAGTTTGAATTATTTGCCCAGATTGCCGCCGAAGTGGGAGCTCTTTTCTTTGTAGATATGGCGCATATAGCAGGAATTGTTGCGGCAGGTTTACACCCTAACCCGGTACCACATGCCCATTTTGTTTCAACCACCACACACAAGACCTTACGAGGACCACGAGGGGGAGCCATTTTGTGCCGGGAGTCCTGGGCAAAGGCGATAGACAAAGCTGTATTCCCGGGGACTCAGGGCGGGCCATTCATGCACGTTATCGCGGGGAAAGCGGTGGCATTAGGCGAGGCATTGCAAACCGAGTTCACAACATATATTGAAGGTGTTCTGAATAACGCCAACGTATTGGCAGAAACTTTAATGAATGAAGGACTTACCCTTGTATCGGGAGGAACAGATAATCATATCGTGTTGGTTGACTTACGAACTATGGGCCTTACAGGCAAAGAAGCCGAAGCTTTACTGGATGAAGTAGGGATTACGGCGAATAAAAATGCAATTCCTCACGATACGGCAAGTCCTTTGGTTACAAGCGGTATTCGTTTTGGAACTCCGGCTATGACTTCAAGAGGGCTTGGAGCCAGGGAAATGAAAGAAATTGCTCAGCTGATAGGGCTTGCTTTTAAAAATCCAAAGAACTCGGATGTGAAAAATCAAATATTAGGTAGTGTCCGTGAAATCACTTCGCAATTTCCTCTATATGTAGGGCTTAAATAGCTCAACAGCAGACACAAATAGAGCCTGCAATTGTTCCTAATGGATAACAATTGCAGGCTCGTAATGTGCTTGTTTATATTGAAACTTAAGACAGCCCTAGTAGGCTATACCTACACGAGACTGTACATACTCATCAGACATTAATTGCTGATAAGCAAACTCCGCAGTATCGATTACAGATATAGAAGTTCCACCGTCAGGCAAATAGTCGCGCTCAACCCGGTACTTACCAAGAGATTCTCCATCAAATAAGTAGGTAGGACACACGATGGTCCATTCTAACTCTGAAGCCTTCAGAATGTTGTACATCTCCAGATGCTCTTCAGCTGCTCGCGTGGACTTACGTTTGGACTCAGGGGATTGAAAACGAAGCAAGCCAGGATCCGTTCGACTTTCCAATATTCCTGCGGTACCAATGGTAATGATTCTTTTGATACGCTCCTGAGCCATAGCCTCAACAATATGTCCCATGGATTGCGATAATGTAGTCGTTCCATCGGTACTTAAGGAACTAACAACGAGATCCACACCCTGTATGGCGTGATGAATATCCTCTTTGACTAAAGCGTTTCCTTGATGTAGAACGAAATTGTCATCGTTGATTTGTACCTTTTCCGGGCTTCTAACCAGTGCAGTTACATGATGATTGGAACGTAGGGCATTGGAGACGAAATGACCTCCAACCCGTCCGGTGGCTCCTAACACTAAAATTTTCATTACAAAAAACATCCTTTCGAATCCGATTGCAGAGCATGTTCTCCATCATAATACAATCTTTGCAAGCCGATGTATGCCTTCCTCAATCTGCTCCTCATCCACTTTCGCAAAACCTAATATCCATCCTTTTCGATGACTCTCCAAGCAATATCTACTAAGCGGATACACGCGTACACCTTGATCAAGAGCAGCATTTGTCACCGCTTCTTCGTCAAATGACGTTTCAGATTCTAGAAGCATATGTAATCCCGTTTCCACACCACTTAATGTAAATCGTGAGCCTAACCCAGAAGCAACAATGGCTTTGGTCATGACTTCGTGTCTGCGTCGATATATGTTCCGAACTCTTCTCATATGGCGCATAAAATGACCACGCTCAATAAAATGAGTTAGCGTTAATTGTTCCATAATCGGCAGATGACGATAGGTTAATTCATGAACTTGGGTAAGGCGATCGATGGCTATTTTGGGGCCGATGATAGCGGATAGTCGAATGCCAGGTGCAACCATTTTGGAAAAACTCATCATATAAAGCGTATTCTGAGGTTGCTGACTAAATATAGTTGGAAGTGGATCTCCACGGTACCTAAATTCGCTATCGTAGTCATCCTCAACAATCCAATATCGATGATGAGCTGCCAAGTGCATCAATTGTTGCCTGCGTGGCTCCGACATAATAACACCAACGGCGCATTGATGAGAAGGTGTGACAAATACGAGTTTCGTCTGTGGGTGAATATGATCTACACATAATCCATACTCATCAACCGGAACGGGATCGACTTGCATCCGCCGGTATTTCATCGCCATCCAAGCGGCAGGGAAGCCGGGATCTTCAACCGAAACTCTGTCTCCCTCACTTAAGAGAGCCTGGGCAATTAAATCAATGCTATGTTGTGCACCTGAGGTTAACAAGATTTGATCAACATCGATATGAATGCCTCGTTCAAGTGACAAATAACGTTGAATCTGCTCTCTTAACGCCAATAACCCTCTGGCATCACCATAAGCCCAAAGATCCAGATTGGGTTCAGTAGAAGCTTGTAAAAAAGATTGCCTCCAGGCTTTTGTGAAACTTTCATCCAGATAAGGCTCGTGGGGATTAAAATCAATTTCTATTTTGCGATTGTCTCTATTGCCAAACCAACTATGCAGATGACCAATCGATTCGTTTAGTGTAGGCAGATCGGGCGGAATAGGCCCTTGCATCGTGACGCCTTCTGATGAACGAGGTGCATATGTCCAATCACTAACTCTTGTCCCGGCTCGTCGGGAGGTTACCGTATACCCTCGGCTGAATAATTCCTCGTACACAATCTGTATGGTTGAGCGTGAAACACCAATTAATTGAGCAAGTTCACGTGAAGGGAGTAGCAGTTCGCCTGGTTGCCATTTCCCGGTTGTGATATTATGGATCGCTTGATCCAAAAGTTGCTGCCAGATCGGGCGTTGGTCATTCCGATTAACTTTTAGCATTGCTTCAACTCCATTACTCATGGTGAATTATGGATTGCATTTATTTATGTGCTTAGCCATCTTACTGGCACTCCATTGATTGATATACCATTATAGCAAAAGTTTAATTTGCAAACAAAACAAAGCTGAACTAAAGCGATTTTTACCGTGTGTCCAACCTATTTTGGTCGGTCCTGCTTGGTTCATACTCGATTCATATTCAAGCCACAGACAGTTCATCTTCTTCGGTTACACTACGGGAGTACGAACACAGAGATTCCTAATCCATAGACTAGACAGGAGAAGATGAGATTGACACGAAAGAAACGAACGTCTATCGCCGCCATAACTTTGGTGTTTGCAATGATGTCCCCAATGTCGGCCATGGCCACACCCGCTACCAGTAACGGTAGTAGCTCTACGTATGATCTAACTAAAAAGGCAGTAAGTGCAAAGGCCAAGGTACTCACTGAATCATACGCTACGACAAGTGTGCAGTACGCACTGATGGATGAGGGTGAGATTGTGATCTCCGGTCAGGCAGGAAAAAGCGACCTGATAAACAACATCCCGCTTTCTTCAGATACTATGTATGGCATTGGTTCAACCAGCAAAATGATGCTCACAACCGCCGTAATGAAGCTAGTGGACCAGGGCAAGATCGATCTTGATGAGCCTGTCGTGAAGTATATTCCGGACTTTAAAATGAAAGACAAGCGTTACCAACAGATTACACCACGCATGTTACTGAATCATTCATCCGGGCTTCTAGGAACGTCAAGTAACAGTGCAATACTGTTTGGAGATAATGATACCTATGCACATGATACGTTACTGGAACAATTGGCGACGCAACATCTGAAGGCCGATCCTGGCGCATACTCGGTGTATAGTAATGACGGTTTTACATTAGCTGAAATTTTGGTTGAGCGGGTCAGTGGCATGGACTTCACAACTTTCATGCACCGGTACATAACCGAGCCTCTTGGTATGGAGCATACCAAAACACCGCAGGATATTGTAGAGCTTAGCAAGATGGCAGCAACATATGCCCCTTCGGATGAGGAGAAACTTCCATTAGAGACTACAAATATGATTGCCTCGGGAGGCATCTATTCCACCGCTGAAGATCTGGTTCAGTTCTCGAAAATCTTTACAGGTGAGGTTGAAGGTGTTCTTTCGGAGGAATCCGTAGAGGCCATGGAGCAAGAAGAATACAAGAGAGGCATGTGGCCGGAAGAAGGCGATTCTTCTATTGGTTACGGCCTGGGCTGGGACAGCGTGAACCTGTTTCCTTTTAATGATTACGGCATCCAGGCAGTAAGCAAAGGTGGCAATACAATAACCTATCATTCCTCCTTGATTGTGTTACCGGAATATAATATGGCTGCTGCCGTAACCTCTTCGGGTGGTCATAGCTCAACGGATCAATTGCTGGCAACTGAGCTGTTGCTTGGCGCGCTTGAGGAGAAGAATATCATTCCAGAGCGTAAGCCGGAGAAGTCACATGATGCACCGGTGAAAACAAACATGCCGAAGGAACTTAAACAGCACACAGGCATGTACGCGGGTGGGGCAAACATGTTAATGAAGATGGACGTAAAAGATAATGGGCAATTAACGCTATCTAATCTGTCGTCTCCTAACAGTTCTGATCAGTCCTATACGTACACCGCTGATGGCTCATTTGTTAATGATGCGGCTACGGAAAAGCTGAAATTCGTTCAGGAAGTCAACGGGCACACATATTTGTGGTCTCGCTCGTATCAGTCTGTTCCTGGACTTGGACAAGTTGCTTCCTCGGAATATAAAGCAGAAAAGCTTGAAAACAATGAATTGTCTGCAGAAGTAAAGGCCGCATGGCAGAAACGGGAAGGCAAAGCCTACGTCTTGGTCAATGAAAAATACACATCAACACTGTACAACGCAGCGATGCCGATGATTCCCATTCATACTTTTAATGAGCTGCCGGGTTATGTCTACACGAATAAAATCGTTGGAGCTAACCAAGCTGTGAACCAATTGCAAATTCCTGGATTAGCGGGCCGTGACACGATGGAGTTTAATTTCTATGAGGAAAATGGCGTGGAATATGTTACAGCTGGAGGCAACGTTTATGCTGCTCAAGACATCATCAAACCGATCTATGCGGGAAAACAATCGAAGACAACGATTCAGGCAAATGGTCATGCCACATGGTATTCGATTCCTGCATCAGCTGCAGGTAAAGAAATGACGGTCAAGATGTCTGCAAACAGCGCATTTGCTGTATATAACCAAGCTGGCATAGGCATTAATCATACAGTGGTCAGTGGACAAAACGAAATTGTATTGCCTGAGAACGGAACTATTGTATTCGCGGGTGAAGCTGGTTCGAAGTTCGAGATTGTATTGACAACCAGAGCAAATTAATAGATTATAAAAAACTGTACAATAAAAAGTCGCGGAAATCGCGGCTTTTTTGAGTTTTAAATTTTAAATAATACGTTTTAAAGTAAATGTACCTTTTTTCAGATTCACAATGTAATATTGGGTTTCGCGAAGCTTACCTAAAGGGTAAGTATTAAAAGGACTTTTACTGGTTGGAAAAAAATGATGGAGGAAAATGTTGCAAGTGGAAAGGCAAAGCATTGATTGTTAATATACAGTAAATAATAACAATCAAATGGGCAGAAGATCGACAAAAAGCATAACCGTAATACCGATTCCAAAGAAAATAATGATTATTCGGACAATACCGAGACGGGGAGGACACATGAAAACAACGAAGATCTCATTTTTTATACTTTCACTGATGCTGCTCCTGGTGAGCGGTCTATCAGGATGGGTAGGGAACGCTGCCGCAACGTCCGATTCCGGTAAAACCTATGTTATCGGAACTGATGTCACATTTGCTCCATTCGAATATGAAGATGAGAATGGTGATTTTGTTGGTATCGACATGGATTTGCTGGATGCCATCGCCAAAGATCAAAATTTCAAGTATCAAATCAAATCCCTGGGATTTAACGCGGCTGTACAGGCACTTGAGGCCAATCAGGTCGATGGTGTAATCGCAGGGATGAGTATTACGGATGAGCGAAAAGCGAAATTTGATTTTTCAGAGCCATATTATGATTCAGGCGTTGTTATGGGGATTAGTTCCAATAATGATACCATTAAAAGTTACGAAGATCTTCGTGGTAAAAAGGTCGCTGTAAAAACGGGAACAGAAGGGTACAGCTTTGCTGAGTCCATCGCCTCAAAATATGGCTTTACCGTTGTCCCATTCGATGAATCATATCAAATGTATGATGATGTAAAGACCGGTAATTCGGTGGCCTGTTTTGAAGATGAACCCGTTCTAAGGTATGGGGTAAAGCAGAATAATGGTTTAAAAATCGTTACCGCCAAAGAAGACGGGGCTTCCTACGGATTTGCGGTAAGTAAGGGTAAAAATCAGGAACTTCTGGAGATGTTCAATGCTGGTCTTGTGAATATCAAAGCTAACGGTGAGTACAAGCGCATTATCGAAGAATATGTTGGAGAGAATGCCCAAGTCGCAAATCTGGGGCGTTGGGAGTTAATACAGAAATCTCTTCCTGCACTTTTTAAAGGTCTGGGAAAAACACTTTTATACACGATTGTGTCCCTGTTCTTCGCGTTTATCATCGGTCTGATTTTCGGATTTATGAAGGTGGGACAGAACAAATTCCTTCGTGGTGTTGCCACCGTATTTGTGGATATCTTCCGCGGTATTCCGCTGATCGTCCTGGCATTCTTTATCTATTTCGGGATTCCACAGGCGATGGGCTTCACGATGCCATTGTTCCTGGCGGCTATTCTGACACTTAGTCTGAATGCAGGGGCGTACGTAACCGAGATTATCCGAGGCGGAATTCAATCGATTGATCGTGGTCAGATGGAAGCTGCCCGTTCATTGGGCATTCCTTATCGCAAAGCGATGATAAAGATCGTTATTCCGCAGGCAGTGCGGGTTATGATTCCGTCCTTCATTAACCAGATGGTTATCACGTTGAAGGATACGTCAATCTTATCCGTTATTGGTCTCGTAGAGTTGACACAATCGGGTAAAATTGTTATTGCAAGAACGTTCTCCTCTTTTGACATTTGGTTAACGGTTGCGGTTATGTATCTGATTGTCATTATCACATTGACCAAAATTGCTGATTATCTGGAGGTGAAGGTTCGTCGTGGCTAAAATAAAAGTTGAAGGTTTGAAGAAAAGTTTCGGCTCGAATCAGGTCCTCAAGGGAATTGATGTGGCGGTCAACGAAGGAGAAGTTGTCTGTGTCATCGGGCCTTCCGGTTCGGGAAAAAGTACCTTCTTGCGCTGCATTAACCAATTAGATGTGATTACGGCAGGCCGGGTTATTGTGGATGATCAGGATCTGAATGACCCTAAAACCAACCTGAACAAAGCTCGCGAAAATATTGGAATGGTATTTCAACATTTTAACTTGTTCCCTCATTTTAGTGTGCTTAAAAACATCATGTTTGCGCCCAGAGAACTCGGGATATTAAATGCACAGCAGGCTCGTGATACAGCACTCAAATTACTTGAGCGTGTGGGTCTGTCTGATAAAGCAGAGAGCTTCCCAACACAACTGTCAGGTGGACAAAAACAACGTGTAGCTATCGCTCGTGCGCTTGCTATGAATCCGGATGTTATGTTATTTGATGAACCGACGTCGGCGCTTGACCCTGAGATGGTAGGAGAAGTCCTCGGTGTTATGAAGGACCTCGCGAGCGAAGGCATGACGATGATGATTGTTACCCATGAGATGGGTTTTGCTCGTGAAGTAGCTGATCGTGTGATCTTCATGGACGGTGGTTATATTGTCGAGCAGGGCACTCCTGAAGAGATATTTGGAAATCCGAAGAATGAACGGACGATCAGCTTTTTGGAAAAGGTACTCTAGCACTGAATCGAGAATGAATACATTGAAAGTCGCTATTTTAGCGGCTTTTTTTGTTATATTTATGAGGTGATTTAATAGAAAGACCGAACAAACTAAGCCAAGAAAGTGAGGTCTATACTCTATGGAAAACGTGTCACAAGAAGATCAACTGCAATCCATTAAAGCCTTTCAATCAACCATCCGCAAATCGGAAAATGCCTTAGTGAATATGACTCAGAAAAGGAATAACACAACATTGTTACAGAAACGTCTCCAAGCTTTATACATCGGCCTAGCACTGTTGGAAAAGGTATGGAATCAGAAATCTCATCCCTACACGGAGGAAGATATCGCAGAAGCTCGTCTTGTCTTGATGGGATTGTTCCCATCTCTAGAGAGCATGTATGCCAATTCCAAAGAAGGTAGCCCACAAAAGACTCTTCTAGAAAGAAGGATTAAAGCATTTCATCTGGCCGTTCAAGCCATGGATACATACTGATGAAATGAGAGAGAGGTCTGTCTAATGAACGACAGACCTCTCTTTTTCTTTTGCAAGCTTAGGAAAACCGATAGAGACGCACACCGTGCACAGGTACAGTAGTAACTAAGGAATTCTCTGTTAATTGAGCTGCTTCTTGGCTCCACAATTCGGTACCTTCGGTAATGCCGGACAGTCCAACCTCATCAATGGACAGATCCACAGGTAGAGCATTCTCGCCGATGTTAAACACAGCGACGTAAGAGGAACCATCCGTATGCTGGGCAGTCCACACAATAAGATCTTCTTTGTGTAAGGCTTCTCTGGCTCCGTAACTCTCGCGATGCATTCGCAGAACCTCACGATTAGTTAGCAGGGATAGTGTCCAGTCATCGTTATCTCGCAGTTCACCACCAAAGATGAGCGGGGAACGGAAGATGCTCCACAGTGACATCATCGTCAACTGCTCGTCAGGTGTGAACCGAGTCCAGCGATCTGCTCCACCACCGTCTACAGAACGGATACCGATATGACCCAAAGGCAACATATCACAGTCTGGCCAGCAGCCTGCTTTGGGAACGCTCTGCCACGTCCGGCAGCGGTCGAACATATCCAATAACAGTGGCCAGAGGTCCCAGAAGTCGTCCGTGACACGCCACATGTTGGCATGATCAGCCAAGAATTCTGAGTATTCTACTGGAGCAGGGCCAGGAGAGAGACTTAGTACCATGGGCCGACCGGAGCGCTCAATCGCTTTGGATATCATTTCGATCTCAGGCTGATGGGTGTCATAGAGCCTTGAAGCAGCAATATCGTCAACCTTCACCAAGTCAACGCCCCATTGTGCATACAGTTCAAAAAGCGAATCGTAGTAGGCTTGTGCGCCTTCTTTTGAGCTATCAACACCATACATATCTGTATTCCACGGACAGATGGAGTTAGGATGAGCAATATCGCGCGCAGTGGCGGTTGTTCCCAGAATCGGAGTAGCCTCATGTGCAGCTTGACGTGGAATACCACGCATGATGTGAATGCCGAATTGCAGCCCCAGACTATGAACGTAGTCGGATAATGGCTTGAATCCCTGTCCACCTGCAGCGGAGGGAAACCGATTCTCGGCAGGCATAAGTCGCGAATATTCATCCATGATGAGTGGAACGAACGGACGATATTGCGAAGAATTGGCCAAAGGCTCGTACCATTGAATGTCGACCGTAATATAGCTCCAGCCGAAGTCTTTAAGATGTTCTGCCATGTACTCGGCGTTGCCACGAATTTCGTCTTCCGTAACGGCTGCGCCGTAACAATCCCAGCTGTTCCAGCCAAGCGGTGGAGTTGATGCTGCAAGTGTATGATTCATGGGAATGCTCCTTTATGGATTAATTATTGCTCTCGCTCAATTCATCATAATAAAGGATTTTATTAATATCTATAGTAATGTTGAGTGTCGAATAGCAAAATATTGCGGTTAGTCGAAGAACAATTTACGGTACACAAGGCTTTCTCCTCCACTACGAAATTCACCTGGCGTAACGCCTGTTATGCTGCGAAAGGCTTTGATAAAATAACTTCCGCTGGAATACCCAACTTGCTCGGCGATGACTTCAATGCTAAGAGAAGTTCCGCGCAGCAGTTCCATTGCTTTCTCGGTACGTACACGGGTTAGATAAGAACCAGGCGTCAAGCCCGTACTGGAGGAAAAGCGACGTATAAAGTGATATTTGGAAAGGGAAATATGCTCCGCTAGGTGATCGATACTGATCATCTTGGAGTAGTTGTTTTCTATGTATTCAACGGCTATTTGAATGTTTTCAGACCAATTCTCCCTGTTGCGCAATGTTGTTCTCTGTAATCGCGTTAATTCTGTCATGAACTGATATACGCTGGATGATGCGATCAGAGGATCAGTTATTCTGCCTGTTGCCGCATCAGTCACGATCATCCGCAACAGTCGGATGGGTGTACAATCAGCGGGAAGATAGGGAACTTCTCCCGCTTCACGAAGAAATTTTCTCCAATGGGGCAGAATAAGAGTGGGTCTGAACAGCAGGAACAGAAACTCCCAAGGCTCTTTTGATGCTGAATGGTAGTAATAGCGATGTAGCCCTGGAATTTCTGCCAAAAAAGCTTGTCCTGCGGTAACATGATGGATGCGATTATTCGACTCAAATACACCTTCACCCGAGATTGTATATTGGAATAACAGGAGAGGCCCGTCCGAACGTTCGAGTCCATCCCAATGATAAGAAGGATCGGTTATTGAATCACATCCAGCCGCATACAGTACACACAGTTGGAGCTCCTTGTCTTCCGCGAATCGAAACCCATAGGTTCCTCTAGGGATATTCATGTCAGCTCTCCTTGTTGCCCTGAATTTTTACTGCGCTCCGCGAATGAAAATATCTACTAGCTTTTGGCCCAATGAAAGATTGGAACCATATTTATGCAGGTTATCTTCCCGGTTACCCATTAACATCAATGTCGAGAAAGTCTCTGCGAGGAAAAATGGATCGTCCGTTCGCAGTCTGTTTTCATCCATTGCCCGTTGGAAATGGGAGGCTAACACTTCATGAATCTGATGCTCCGCGTTGCGTATATCCTGAATTTGAGCTGGTTCAAGAAAAGGCTCAGCTTCTCTGAGCATGGTTTCAATCTCCGCATGTGGATTGCCCAGTCTGGCCTCTGCCAATCGCACAAGTCCCGACTCCAGATTCTCGGCCTGATCAAGGATATGCGAGGTTAAACGGCTCACATTGTGTAACATCGTTGTAAAGGCAACATTAAAAAGCTCTGGTTTGCTGGTGAAATGATAATAAATGGTTGGTTTTGATACGCTACATGTTTTGCCAATCTGCTGAAGCGTGACTGTTTCGTAGCCATACTCCATGAATAACTGTGAAGCAGTTTGAATAATGGTTTGCTGAATTGAGATATCGTCGTTGCCATGTTTGGGTCTTCCAGGCAATCGTTTGGGTGATTTTTCTGTCATTGGACTTCCCTCCATGAATATTTTATGACAAATAACGATAGTAAGCAAAATCATCTTGTAATTATACTTACCGGTAAGTATAATTATGAAGAGTTAAAAAAGGCATATCATTATCCTCATATTAAGGTGGTTATAAGGTTGAAAACAGCACAACGTACTAACAAATGGAAGAAAATAATTATGTGGACCATCTTGTCCATTGTTATCATCGTGGCCGGGGTTTACGTATATCTCAATTCGGTTACGTATAGTCCGACTGAGCGAGCTGAAACGGCGATGACAAGTGATGCTCAGGTTATTGTCGCCAAGATTAAGGACGGTTACCGATTCGAACCCGTGGGTACAGAGATAACCAAACCGAATATTATTTTTTATCCAGGTGGTCTGGTTGAACCTGAAAGTTATTCTCCACTTGCCAGAGAAATGGCAGAACAGGGTCACCGCGTATATATCGCGAACATGCCAATAAACTTGGCGATTTTCGGTCAGAACAAGGCTGATTCCTTTATCGAGGAACATCCTGACGAAGCGTTTGTTATTGGTGGCCATTCGTTGGGAGGGTCATTTGCATCACGGTATGCTACGGAGCACAATGAGAAGTTGGAAGGTGTCTTTTTCTTGGCTTCTTATGCAGATGAAGGAGGGAGCGTAAAGAATACGGACTTGTCTATCTTACAGATTACAGGCTCGGATGACGGAGTGCTTAACTGGGAAGACTGGGAGAACTCCAAAGCAAATCTTCCGGAAGACACGACATATGTGAGTATTGAGGGTGGAAATCACGGTCAATTTGGCTCATACGGCATGCAAAAAGGAGATAATCAGCCTGCCATTACGGAAGATAAGCAGTTGGAAGAGGTTGTTGTAGCCCTAGAGAACTGGATGGATACATTAAATTAAACTATTAAATGAATGTGTTGAATGGTAATGATCGTGGTACGATTAAAGTCGCTATTTTAGCGGCTTTTTTTGTTGTAGAATAAAAATAATGCTTCAATGGAGCAAGGCAACAGCTTTAATTGATTGAATTTCAACTCCATAATAGGCTTACAGAATTGCTTTAATTACCACAAATCGTTAACATTAGAAGCATTGTCATCGAAATAGCACCAAAACGGAAGACAGCAAGAGCAAGAACATCAAAAGGAGAAAAGATTATGTTTTTCAGAAAATTTGCTTACACGTTAGTGATCATCCTCGCTGCATTATTGTTCTCAGGTTGTACGTCAGAGTCTTTGCGTGATCTCGGATCACCTCAAGTTTCGGAGGATATGGGATTTGATGAGGTTGCCAATTATATCTCGGAACACAATGAACTCCCACCAAATTACATTACCAAGAAAGAGGCCAGAGATCTGGGATGGGAACCAAGCGAAGGTAACCTGCGAGAAGTCGCTCCAGGCAAAAGCATCGGCGGCGACGTGTTCAGGAACCGGGAAGGATTACTCCCCCAAAAAAAAGGCCGGATTTGGTACGAAGCCGATATAAATTACTCAGGAGGACGGCGCGGAAGCGACCGAATTCTATACTCGAATGACGGTCTAATCTACCAGACGACAGATCATTACAAGTCATTTGAACAGTTAAAATAAACGGAGGAAATGATATGAGCATCATTCAGATTAACGGAAACGACTTTCACAGCAAGGAAGAGCTTCATCAAATTTTGCAGAACCAGCTTGAGTTAGACGAAAGTTATGGAGGCAATTTGGACGCACTATGGGATGTCTTAACTGGGGCTGTAAGCATGCCGCTTACTTTTCAATGGATTGGCTTCGAGAAAAGTAAAGAAATTCTTGGAGAATACGCTGATCAAGTCATGGAATTGTTGCGGGAAGTTGAAGCAGAAATCCAAGGATTTACGTTAGAACTATATTATTGAAAAGTAGGTTTGGTTTTATGAGGCGATGGGCAACCATCGCTTTTTTGGTCTTCACATTTTTACTGAGACTCATGTCTAGATCATGCTATTTTCATGGCTTAATAATCAAGGTTGGGGTTATTAGACTTCCTTATACTTTAAACATGGAATAGGGTAGGCAGGGTTGTAGTCGTTTACTAACGGTTGAATATGTAAGCGTATACTATCTCAAAGTGAACCATCGTAATGTCTGGATTGGTTATTACGACTAACATCATTTAGGGGGCAGAAAAATAATGAGAGCCGTATCAAAAGTGCTAGGAGCATGTCTCGTAACAAGTGTTGTGTTAGTTTCCGCCGGTTGCGGAAATGCTGGAGAGAATTCCGAATCCAATACGAGTGACACCAACAGCCCGATCACATTTACCTTCTTCGGCGCAGATGCAAGTCCCAACTGGAACAAAATGCAGGATGCGGTAGGGAAAAAAATTACGGAAGAAACCGGTGTAAGCATTGATGCTGAATTCGATATTTCGAGCGGAGGCGGAAACGACCGTATTTCCTTGATGGCTGCAAGCGGTGATTATCCGGATTTGATTTTCCCCAAAGGTAACTTGACCAGACTCGTTGATGCCGGGGCAATGATTGATCTGACGGATCTGATCGAAGAACACGCCCCCAACTTGAAAAAGATCTACGGTGAGCACTTCAATCGGTTGAAATACAGCAATGACGATCCTTCAATCTATTGGATTCCAACGAATGGTGCGATCGATCAGGTCAGCTTTGATGCGACGAATGGTACTGCCATTCAACATCGTGTAGTCAAGGAACTCGGGTATCCTGAGATCAAAACCTTAAACGATTTCGAAAATGTGCTACGTGAATATTACGAGAAACATCCGACCACAGATGATGGCCAACCCACAATTCCGCTGACGCTTAGTGCAGATGGATGGCGGCGAATGATCACTGTTACTGATCCCGCTGTCATGTCTACTGGAGGACCTGGAGATGGTGAATATTTCATCAATCCGGACACCTACGAAGCCGTTCTGCATTACAAACGTCCCGAGGAGAAGGAATATTTCCGGTGGTTGAACAAGATGTACAATGAAGGCTTGCTGGATAAGGACAGTTTTGTTCAGAAGGATGACCAGTATAAGTCCAAAATCGCCAGTGGTCGCGTGTTATCCTTGCTTGATCCAAGCTGGGGATTCAGTGATGCGGAAAATGCTTTGAAAAGTGCAGGGAAAGACGACATGACCTACGGATTCTATCCGGTCACGCTAGATGACAACTTTCAGCGTAAAGATTTCCAGAATATTGGCTTTGACGGTTATGGCATTGGCATAACTGTAGATTGTGAAGATCCTGTCCGGGCTATTAAATTTTTGGACTGGATGTCTTCTGAAGAAGGGCAAGTATTGAGAAACTGGGGCGTTGAAGGCGAGCAATATAACGTGGAAGACGGTGTTCGCACCATCCCAGCCGATGTACAGGAACGTAAAAACAAAGACAATAACACATTCACCAAAGAAACCGGAGTAGGCTTGTATTACATTTTTGGTGCTCATTACGGGGATGGCGTCAAAGATTCAACGGATAACTACTATACAACGAATTATCCTGAACAGATTCAGCAAAGTTATTCCGATGAGGAAAAAGAAGCTTTGAAAGGTTATGGCATCACCACATGGAAGGACTTGTTCCCTTCCGAAAAGGAGTTTCCGGTGAAAGAGTGGGGTGCTGCTTACAATATGCCGATTCCTTCGGATAGCGGGGATTATAACGTTGTGTATCAGAAAACGCAGGATATTATTCAGAAACGGATCGCCGAAGCGATTACATCCTCTCCGAGTGCCTTTGAAGGCATATACGACAATATGATTACCGAACTTGATAATGCAGGTGCAGTAGCCATGGAACAGCAGTATACGGAGTGGATTAAAGATCGCGTTCGATTGTGGACGGGTAAAGAGATCAATTAACTGGCGTATAATAATAATGAGTTGTTTGCAGATCCGAAGTATATCAAGAACTAAAAAACATCAAGCCATGAAGGATGGCTTGATGTTTTTTAGTTTACATTGAATGAGCTTGTCATTATTTTGGCAAAGCTTCCATTGCATCACGTCTTTGTTTGATATATCTACCAGGGGAGATGCCGACCATTTTGGTGAAACTGCGAATAAAATTGGCATAGTCACTAAAGCCCGATTGAAAGCATGCATCCGTAATACTCATTCCTTCAGACAGGTGAAATTTGGCCCGTTCAATACGACGACCCAAAATGTAGGAACGGATGGTCAATCCAGTATGCTTTTTGAACTGGCGGCTGATATAAGTACTGTTCATGTAGAACACTTCGGCAAGTTTGCGAAGTGTAATGTCTTGATTTAGATGTGTTTCAATATAATCCATGGTTTCACGAACTAGTTCAGGCATAATGTCATTGGGAACAAAGGAATTGTTATGAAACCAGACGTTAATCATGACCAACAATTGGGCTACGGCTGCATTTATTTTGATATCGGTGCCATACGCATCGGAAGCAAGCAATCCTTCCAGTTCGTTTGTACATTGCAGCATCCGCTTCAAGTTATCGTCGTCTAAATGTACGATGTTGCCTGTTCCTTTGGGGCGATGATCAAAACATGACGATAGATTGGTTGATGGTGTGGAAAGCTGAAACAGATATGTTTTTTTGAGATTGATTGTAATTCGCTCATACTCAGATTCATCCAGAATAAAGGCTCGGTGCATCTCCTCGGGTGACATCACAAGCAGATCGCCAGGCTGTACATGGTAACATCGATTTTCTACATAAAAGTGAACGTTACCACGAAGAAACAGGTAGATCTCGTATGCATTATGGCGATGATAGATCGTTTCCAGCTTATACGTCGTTACGCTGTGTAGATATAAGAGCTCAGGCTGGATGGGATCATAAAAACACTCAGAGGATCCATTCATGAAGTACCTCCCGTCATTTCACGCAATAAATAGAGCGGTTAACGCAATGAAATTGTACTCAGCTTACCTTAAAATGTAATCATCCTATCATGTTACCTTTTGTATTGCAAACGCTTTCTCGTAAAAAAACACAACTAAAAACGATTATAGGGGGATTCTTTTGATGAATCATCATTCCACACCACAAGCTGGTGAGCAAAAGCAAGATCAAGTTGCCAATCTGGAGAGTATTCCAGGGGAGATTGGAAAGCTTCGTCCCAACGGTAACCCTCTGGTGGCCCACAAATTCGGAGCGGATCCCTATGCTTTGGTATTTAACAATCGAGTCTACTTATATATGACTAGTGATAAGCTGGAATATGATAAGGACGGTCTTCCTCAGAAAAACAGCTACAGTTCAATCAACCGGATTACGGTCATTTCTTCGGATGACTTAATCAACTGGACCGATCACGGGGAGATCAGAGTTGCTGGACCGCAAGGCGCAGCAACATGGGCTTCGCAATCCTGGGCCCCGGCAGCTGCTCATCGAAACTTGGAGGGCAAGGACTGTTTCTTTCTTTATTTCGCCAACAATGCCAGTGGAATAGGTGTACTGTCTGCACCCACACCTGTAGGTCCATGGATAGATCCTATAGGACAGGCACTTATTACAAGAGAGACTCCGGGAGTGGAGGAAGTAACCTGGCTATTTGATCCGGCTGTCATTGTAGATGATGATCAGCAGGCCTACATCTATTTCGGTGGTGGTATTCCACAGGGGAAAGCAGAAAGACCGGATACGGCAAGAGTTATGCGATTGGGAGACGATATGATCAGCGTTGTTGGCAAAGCGAAGGTTATTCAGGCGCCTTATATGTTTGAAGATTCAGGGATACATAAATATAATAATAGTTACTACTTTACGTATTGTTCCAATTTTATTGAGGGCGATCGGCCAGATGGCAGCCCACCACCTGGTGAGATTGCATATATGACCAGTGTTCAGCCAATGGGGCCATGGACATATCAGGGTACGTTACTCCAGAATCCTGGACACTTTTTTAATATTGGCGGCAACAATCACCATGCTATATTTCAACTATCGGATCAGTGGTACATTGCCTATCATGCCCAGACATTATGCCAAGCCATGAATATCCCAGAAGGTTACCGGTCAACACATCTTAATCGAGTCGAACATGATGAGGCCACGGGTAAGATCAAGAAGGTACATGCCGATTATCAGGGCGTAGATCAAATCAAGTGCTTCGATCCCTATGGGCGGGTAAGCGGTTCGACGATTGGATGGAGTAGCGGAGTATCAACAGAGCAATATTTTGACTCTGGTGAGATGTCTGCATCAGATTCGAATATGATCTCCGCTAAGCTGCATAATGACAGCTGGATAGCTATATCCAAGGTCGACTTTGAAAGTGAAGGACCTACAACCTTCACAGCCACGATTGCGAATCAAGGAACCGAAGGTACGTTAGAACTTCGACTTGATCGTACAGACGGACTGTTAATTGGAGAAATCATTGTTCCACCTGCAACCGAATCTCTTCAATGGATGGAACTAACAACTAATGTTACGGGTGCGAAAGGTGTGCAAGACTTGTATATTAAGCTTAAAAGTTCAACAGACAGCCCAACCATCCTTTTAAGAGAATGGAAGTTTAATAGACAAAATGAGGTGTAATTAAAGCATGTATCCGAATCCGATTATTTGGGCCGATTACCCGGATCTTGATGTTATTCGTGTAGATGACACATATTATATGGTCAGTACAACCATGCATATGATGCCGGGATGTGTCATCCTGCGTTCATATGATCTGATCCATTGGGAAGTAGCCACATATGTATACGACACATTGGACGATACACCTGCACAACGGCTGGTGGATGGTCATCACGTTTATAGTAAAGGCATGTGGGCTGCATCACTCCGCTATCATCAAGGAATGTTCTATGTGATCTTTGTTGCGAATGATACCCGTAAGACATACTTATATACGTCGACCTCCATCTCGGGAGTATGGAAGAAACAGATCGTGGAAGGGTTTTACCATGATTGCTCCTTATTTTTTGACGATGATGAACGAGCATATCTCGTGTACGGTAATACCGAGATCTATCTGACCGAATTAAGCTCTGATCTGTCCGGGCCCAAACCTGGTGGAGTGCATCGCTTGATTGTAAAAGACGAGCAACCTCATCACCTTGGTTATGAAGGAGCACATTTTTACAAGATCAATGGTAAATATATTGTGTTCCTGATTCATATCACGAAAGCTTCCGGACGTAGAACACAGGCGTTTTATATGGCAGATTCTCTGGAAGATGTCTTCACTGGTGGAGAAGTATTTAATGACGATATGGATTATTTCAATTCAGGTGTTGCTCAGGGCGGTATCGTGGATACGCCGGATGGAGACTGGTATGCAATGCTGTTTCAGGATCATGGGGCTGTTGGCCGGGTTCCTGTTTTGGTTCCGCTACACTTTGATCAAGGTATACCGGTCTTTGCAAACAAAGCGCCGAAGCAGATTGATATCCCGAGCACGAGACCAGAGCACCGTTATAACCCGTTAGTAGGTAGCGACAGTTTCAATTATGAACCCGAAGAAGATGGAAGCGTCCGCCTCCGTGATTTTTGGCAATGGAATCATACACCTAATCATGAACTCTGGTCCGTTACAGAGAAATCGGGGGTGTATCGTGTTCGAACGGGACAGATCAGCCCAAATCTGACGTTTGCGGTAAACACACTAACCCAGCGTTCAATGGGGCCCGCTTGCGAAGCAATAGTTACGCTTGACGGCAGTCGTCTGAATGATGGGGATTATGCCGGGTTGTGCTTTCTGATCGGTTCGTACGGTATGATCGCTCTCACGAAGCAGGATAGTAAGTTTTACTTGGTCATGCATGCCAGAGATAGTGAGGATTCCACCATATTTGGCAATCTGATCGACCAGAAGCCAGCCACTGAACATGAACGTATCCCGGTATCAGATCCAGTAGTTAAACTAAAAGCATTCGGAAATTTTGAGAACAATCTGGATGAGTGCTCTTTTGCCTATTTCGATGGAACTGAATGGAGAGATATAGGGATTGTCCACAAAATGATATATAAACTGGATCATTTTATGGGTTGTCGAACGGGGTTGTTTGTATATTCAACTGAGATAGCTGGAGGAACAGCTGACTTTTCGAATTTTGAATATCGCATGATCAATCCTGATGAGAAACAATAAAGATACGCAAAAGCCGCCCAATGGCGGCTTTTCGTATTCAATGAGTACAAGTTGTTGTACAATGATATGGATTAAAGTTGACAGAGAGAAGAGAGTTGTTCAAACCGAACTGGGGGCATGTCGTCATGTATAAGAGATGTCTGGACATAACAAGATGGACCTTCATTCTGTTCCTTGCTGTATCCATACCAGCAGGTCATACCGAAGGTAATAGCAAACAACATCATCCGCAGCAAGATGGGCAGCAGATTCAACTTCCCGCTACGTTTGAGAGGTATTCTCCTCCCATCGTGGTCTCTTTTGTCAGGGAAACGGGAGATGACCTTGAGCGCATGATTAGTCAGTTACCTGGTGAGACGATACTGGATAATCGCTGGACTCGTTTGTACGAGAAAGAGCTAGGTATTCAAATTCACTATGACTGGACTGCTAAGGGAGATGTATACAATCAGAAGTTGGGTGTATCCCTTGCTGCAGGACGTTTTCCAGATGTGGTGAAAGTTAATCCATATCAACTTAGACAACTGAGCAACGCTGGAATGATCGAAGATTTAACCCATGTGTACCAAGAGTATGCTTCCCCACTTACAAAGAGTATATTGGAGGCGGAGGGAAGAGGAGCATTTGATGCGGCAACCATTGATGGCAAACTCATGGCTATTCCCGAATCATCTTCCTCCATTGAGACAGCGCAGTACCTGTGGATTAGAAGCGATTGGTTGGAGCAACTGGGGCTACGGCCGCCTGAAACGATAGAAGAGCTTCTCCAGGTTTCGAAAGCGTTTACAGAGGAGGACCCCGACGGGAACGGAGAGCATGATACGTACGGACTTGCGCTAACGAACCATCTATGGGATCCAGTTATGGGAGCTGCAGGGTTCATGTCCGGCTACGGTGCCTACCCTAATATATGGGTTAAAGATGCAGAAGGAAACCTCACTTATGGAGGTATACAGCCTGAAGTTCGGGAGGCTCTGAAAGTACTGCAAACGTTGTATCGTGAAGGCCAACTTGATCCGGATTTTGGTTATAAAAGTGGAAACAAGGCGTTTCGTCTAGTTCAAGATGGAAAAATAGGGATGCTTTACGGCGAACAGTGGACATCCTTTATGCTTCAGAGCACCCGTGATAAAGATACAGGTATAGATGTAGAATGGCAGGCATATCCCATTGTTGCCAAGTCGTACCGGAGCCTGTTCGTACCGCTACGTTCCAACACTGGGCAATACTTTGCTGTAAAAAAGGGATTCTCTAATCCGGAAGTTGTTGTAAAGCTCATGAATCTGCATCTGGACATCAACTGGGGGGATCAGGCACAGTATGAAACATACTACAATGACGACTCCCGAGCTGTGTGGATGCTTTCACCGGTAACTCCTTTTCCCGGTAATAAAAATATAGATGCATACAAACAAATTCGTGATGCCAGAAGTACAGGAGACTTCTCGGCTCTGCAGAATGAAGCTCTCGCCATTCACAAACGCATTGTGGCCTATGAATTGGAAGATGTAGAGAGCGGCTGGGGTTGGAAACAAACCTATGGGCCTTCGGGTGCTTTTAGCATTGCAGATTCTTACGAGAAGAACGGCCAACTTCTCTATGATCAATTCACGGGCGGAATTACGGATACAATGGTTGATCGACAAATTATTCTTCGGGATCTTCAGCTTGAAGCCTATATGAACATTATTCTAGGCAGGTCGATAGATGAGTTTGATCAATTCGTTGAGAACTGGCGCAAGCTGGGGGGAGATCAGATCACATCGGAGGTTAACGCGTGGTTTCGCGCCAGCAAGCCAAAGGAGCGCTAATGTTCACTTTATTCTTACAAGGAACCCACTCAGCCTTTGGCATTGGAGGTGAATGTATTGATCAAGATCCCTGCTAAATCATGGTTTAACAGTATATTTGCGCGATTAATAATCACCTATCTGGTATTTGTACTCCCCCTTATTCTTCTTGGCGTGTATCTGTATCATTGGAGTTATGACAATGCAAGTCAGGAAATATCGTTGTCAACGGAAAGACGGTTGAACCAATATGTGGTGGAATTGAACAGAGAGATAGAATGGATGGAATTACAGCAGTTTGATATCGTTGAGGATCGAAAACTCAATCGTCTGGCCATTCTCTGGGACATGATGGATCAGGTTGAGCGGCGTGATACATTAAATTACCTGACTGAACGACTCGCTTCATTCAAGAACAGCACTGCTTATATCAAAAACGTTCATGTACATATCCCTTCTGTTGGCAAGAGTATATCCGCGATCCAAGGCATCGATGATTTCGATAAAAGTTCTTACCTATATTTCAGTTCAGGCATGCAAGGAAAAGGTACACGTTTCACGGTGAAAGAGGACGCCTTGAACTTAAGTGCTGTCAGATTGACAGGCACGAGAGGAGAACCCCCGCTTTTTGTCATTCAGGTGGAGCTGGATACATACCATTTTCAGAATGAACTCACACGGCTTAATTTGTACCCTGAGAGTTCAACGTTTCTGATTGAGGACAAAACGGGGTATGCCATCACAGATAAACATCAAGCTAGTGTTATTCTCGCGAATTACCGTGAGCACAGTGTAAAGGGTACACTTGATGGCTTTCGGATGAAGGTGGGTGACACCATGTACCATGTTAGTCAGTTGCATATGGACTCCCTGGGCTTATCCGTAGCTACATATCTACCCGAGGCAATTGTTACGAAGCCACTTAGCAAGTTCTATCATTGGGCTTGGCTGTTTGCAATTACATCATTTGTTGCCATCACGGCGTATCTCTATTCAAGTTACAAGTTGATTCATATCCCGTTGCTGTTGTTGGTGAAAAGATTCAAAAAAATGGAGGGAGGCATGCTTGATGTCCCCATTGCGCATAACCGAAAGGATGAATTCGGCTTCCTCTACACCCGTTTCAATCTAATGATTGAAAATCTTCAATCCCTTATCGATCGAGATTTTAAGAAAACATTGATGATGCAGCGGGCCGAGTTGAAACAGCTTCAATCGCAGATTAATCCTCATTTTCTGTACAATAGCTTCTTTATTCTGAATTCACTGGCAAGGACAGGAGAAACCGAACGTATTGAGCAATTCACCAACATGCTCGGAGAGTATTTCAGGTTCATTACGCGGAATGAAACAGATCATGTGAAGTTGAAAGTGGAAGTTGAGCATTCACGGATCTATACAGAGATTCAACAATTACGATTCTCCAGACGAATCAAAGTTGATTTTGGGTCACTACCTGCTGAGATGGAACATATTAAAGTTCCCAGACTCATTATTCAACCTATTATTGAGAATGCCTACGAACACAGCCTTGAAAAGAATACGGACTCCGGTCTTCTAATTATTGGGTTTAATATGGAAGGTTCATATGCCGAGATCACCGTAGAGGATAATGGTAATGAGTTGGAAGAGCAACACATTCAAACTCTTCAACAACGTTTGCATAAGGACGGAGGTACAGACGAAATGACGGCGTTAATAAATATTCATCGACGTCTGGTCCTGACGTATGGAGAAGGAAGTGGGCTTTTTCTATCCAGAAGTGAACTGCAAGGGTTAAAAGTCACAATTCGAATCCAGTGGAAAGAGGGGGAAAACGAATGTATCGACTTTTGATTGTAGATGACGAGGAGATTATTACGGATAGTCTCTATGAAACGTTCGCCAGACATATACCCGAACAGCTTGATGTATGTAAGGCCTACTCTGCAACAGAAGCATTGTCCTGGATGCAACGTTCGAGAATTGACATTGTTCTAACGGACATCCGTATGCCGGGTATGAGTGGGTTGGAACTGACAGAGCGGATTCAAGCCAGTTGGCCGAATTGTCGTGTCATTTTTCTGACAGGACATAGCGATTTTGATTATGCATATCAAGCTTTTCAGATGGCTAATGTGCGTTATTTGCTCAAAACGGAAGGTTATGACAAGGTGATGTCTGTTGTAGAAGATGTGATGGAAGAGATCCGGCAAAGTCACAGCATGGTTGAGTTGTTGGAACATTCTCATAAAGTTAATTCGCAGCTTGCACTGATACAGCAAAAAGAGTATTTACGGAAGTTACTTCAAGACTGTACAGCGGTTATAGATTCTACTATGCATATGCAGGACGAATTATCCAAACGAGATATAAGATTACAGATCAACTCGCCTGTTTATCTCATACTGGGTCGGTTCAATAATCTGCCAGAAAAGGGTTCGGACCTCACACAAGTCCAAGAATCTGTGCGCATTATCGGCTCTTCTCTGATGAATGAACGTACAGTGTGCGCAAGTGTAACGGACCATTATGGGGATACGATCTGGCTGCTTCAGCCGAAGCAGGAGGAAGAGATGACAAATGATAAACTTGTGCGATTTCTAGAAGGTACACTGGAACTGGTACAGGAAGCATGCATGGTCTCACTCGGCGTATCCATTGCTTTTTCATTAAGTAGTCGCAGTTGCAATTGGTCCGAGTTAACCAAACAATATGAACGTCTGAGATTACTCCAGTGGATGAAAATTGGGGATGGTGTATCCATGGTACTCACGGACCATCGTAATGATCTCTCATCTGATGTACCCAAAGAATCCATGCGGATCTCAAACCGGATCGAGATTATGTCAGGATATTTGGAAACGGGACGAATTCAGCCATTTTACGATATATTTGAGGAGCTTGCAGGAGAACTGATGCAACAGGATATTACGATGGAACGTGCCATGGAGACATACTACAATCTGGCCTTATTATTGCATTCAACGATCAATCGTTGGGGTCTTCAACAGAAGATCCCGGATCAAAGAAGCTTGCTGCACTTAGGGGAGTATACATGCATGAAGGATGCAGTACAGTTTCTATATCGTGCTGCCGATGAACTAGTCCGCTACAAAAGATCAAATGAACAGGAACGCGCTAACGTTGTCATTCATTCCTTATGCAGTTACGTCAAGGAGAATCTGGAGAAAGATCTTTCTCTGGTGAGACTGGCAGAACTTCATCATTTTAATCCATCCTATCTGTCGCGATTCTTTAAGCAGGAAATGGGAATAAACGTGTCAGAGTTCATTGACGACTGCCGGATACGGAAAGCTAAAGAATTGCTTCAGAACACAAATCTTATGGTACGTGAGGTCGCACTTCAAGTGGGGTACGAGGCTGCCCATTCATTTACCCGACTTTTTAAGAAAATAACGGGAATGACTCCCCAAGAATACCGGGAATCCCTTTTGGTACGTTAATGGTGAATACTCTGGAATTGACCAAATCCAAACAACCACAAAAAAACGCAGGAAGAAGAATATATCCTGCGTTTTTTTGTGGTTATTATCTAATTGATAAACAAACCGATTCGGCAATCCACCTTTAGGCCGTGTGGATTTTTTGTCTTCTATAAGCATTGGGACTCGATCCGGCATACGCTTTGAACTTTTTATAGAACCAATCAATATCTTTATAGCCTACCTCGATAGCAATCTCATATATTCGCAAATTCGTGGAAGACAACAACTGCTGTGCCTTTTCCATTCGTTGCTGGAGCATATAATCATTGAAAGACATCTTCTCTTCCAGCTTGAACTTCTGTCCCAGGTACGCACAGTTAAAATGAAGCATGTCAGAGATCTTCTTCAGCGTGATTTCATCACTCAGATGATCCCGTACATAGGCCTTGACGATACGAATAACATGACTGGAGTGCATGGGTTTACCGTTCATTTGAACGGGTGTTTTGAAGAACGACGACGTTTTGTGTGCCGGGTCGGTTTCAAGGTGGGATCTAAGTCCATGCAGACTGTTAAGTAAAGAAGAAGGACTAACAGGATACGGGAGATAATCATTTACCTGATACGTCAGGGCTTTGCGTACAAACCTGAAGTGATCTCTTCCACCCATCAGGAGGATAGGTATCTGACTTTTTTTTCGAATGTCATTGCATAACCAGAGCCCCGCGGTATCAAACCTCTCTGTATGTACCATAACAAGGGAAAAGTCTCGTTCTGACAATGCGGTCAAAGCCTCGGCCGATGAGAACACACAATTTGCGATAGTATATTGAGCTTTGCTCCGTAGCAACATCTGTTGCAACTCTCCGCACAAACGACGGCTGAAATCCACAAGTAAAATATCATACATGAAGCAATACCTCACCTTCTGCTGAATTGTAATGCGCTAGATTAACTGAAATTTGACTTAATTTCATTATGGTAATAAAAGAAAGCGCATACAATGTGCATATTTTTGTAGACAGTGCATTTCTTTACCAATTAAAACCTATAATGCACTTTGCTCGTGCAAAATTACGCAAATCTATATTCAGCCCGGGTAAACATCTGTATTTCGGCAGGTTGTTTGCGCTTTCATTTGAACGATACACTGTGATAGCAAACGACAATCAGGGGGGAAGACGATGAGAAAAAACAAGTTCATGCTACTGAGCCTGGTATTTGCGGTCTTGTTGGTAATTGCTGCATGCAGTTCTGCACCTACCGCTCAACCCGAGCCGGAAAAGACAACACCACAGGAGGAACAAAAACCCGCGGAAACCGAGCCAAAGAATGAAAACTCCACGCCAGAAATGGACTTTGACATGGGTGGCAGAACGATCAAGGTTGTTGCTTGGTGGGACATGGAAATACAGGGGAACAACCCGGACAACATTCAACGCCTTGAGAATCTCGAAGCGCTGAAGAAAAAACACAACTTTAATATTGAATATGTTTCCATCGATTTTGGTGAATATCAGGAAAAAGTAGTTGCTTCCCTGATGGCCGGTGAACCGCTTGGCGATCTGGTGAGACTGGGCAAAAACTATGCCATTCCGGCATTGACCAAACAGGATCTGTTATGGCCGGTGGATGATTATATTAAAAACGACAAGGTATTCAATCAGAAAACAACCAAAGAATACATGCAGTATGAAGGCAAAGGTTACGGCTTTACCGAGGACCAGTCCTCGTTTATCAACGGAATTTTCTATAATCGCACACTCATGCAAGAGCTCGGCTTGAAGCCACTTCAGGAGTATGTGGATGCCGATGAATGGAACTGGGATACGTTCATCAGCGTTGCCAAGCAAGCGAACAAAGATCGAAACAATGATGGCAAGCTAGACACTTGGGGACTCGCTCAAACGGGCTTGCTGGAACCGATTCTGTATTCCAACGAGGCTTCTCTGACCAAAGAAGATAAGCAGAACCTGGAAGATCCAAAAACAAAAGAAGCGTTGAACTTCCTGTCCAAACTGGCTACCGAGAAGGTCGGCAGAGCTTCTGAGGGCGGCGATTGGACAGAGCCATCCACGTTCTTCCGTCAAGGCAACACCTTGATGTATTCAGGTGCCATGTACGAAGTTGAAGGTATTATGACGGATATGAAGGACTACGATATTGGTTTTGTACCGTTTCCAAAAGGTCCAAGTGCAACAGCGTATCACTCCGGTGAGTCACGTTACCAAGCTATAACAATTCCAAAAGCGGTAGAGAATCCGGAACAACTGATGTACATCTGGGAGAAAATTAATGAGATCGAATCGATCTATGAGTATCCGGGACAATCCACACTGGAGACACATCTGACCGATGAAGCAGATATCAACAACGCCAGAGAGGTTGCGGAAGGTATGTTGGTTCTCGACCATAACACATTCCCGTCCTTGCCGTTCTGGGATTTTGATGGGGAACTCAAAGAAGGGGTATCCGTATCTACGCTGATCGAGAAATACAAGGCTCCTTTCCAGGCTGCGATTGATGAGGTTTACAAATAAGTATCACGTTACACGGGCAGAACGCACCAGTGAAGGTGCGGTCTGTCCGGGTTAGTCAATCGTTCAGTTCTCTCAACGCTTACAGGAAAGGGGATACATTCAAACATGCGGTCACGTAAGAAAAAGGGACTAATCCTGGTGCTTGTCCTGGCCTTGGTGCTCTCCATATGGACACTATATCCATCGCGGGATCGTAATCCGGGAACGGTACATGCGCTTGAGGACTTTGAGGCGGTATCGGGAACCGAGGATTCATTCAGTTATGAGCATTATCTGACTGCTCATGACAATACGGCCAAACCGGATGAAATTGTACGCATCGAAGGCGAATCTTATGTTCAGGCAGAGGATGGGGAATTTGAGGTTGTGCAAGGGTACGCCGGATTAGACGGAAATGCCGTAATTACGCCGGAAACTGGAACCATTCGCTGGGATGTTCCCGTTCAAGTGAGCGGTTTGTACAACATTCGCATTCACTATTATCCCGTAGAAGGCAAAAGTTCCGGGATCGAACGCAGGCTTGAGCTTAATGGTAAGGTCCCGTTCAGAGGGGCCGATATTCTTCTGTTTGACAGGGTATGGGGGAATCGCGAGGACAACGTCCGGCAGGACGATCGTGGCAACGAGCTTAGACCAAGACAAGTGGAACAGCCCGAATGGCAACTGACTTCCTTCAAGGACAGCGCAGGGTACTTTGAGGAACCGTTTCAGTTTTATTTTGAAAAAGGCAGTCAGAAGTTATCGCTCACTTCATTAAGAGAAAGCATGGCGATCGATTATATTGAGCTATATCAAGAAAGCGAAGTTCCTTCCTATGCAGAGCTGGAGCAAACCTACGCCTCACTTGGCTTGAAACAATCGGCTCCTGTCATGTTGAAAGTTCAGGGGGAGGAAGCTGTTAGCAAATCATCTCCTACACTGGCACCAATCTCGGACCGATCAAGTCCTTCACTCGAGCCTTATAATGTATCGAAAATTCGGATGAACGCCATCGGGGGCATTAACTGGAAACTGCCGGGCGAATGGATTGAATGGGAAATTGACGTGCCTGAAGACGGACTGTATCAACTGGCGCTTAAGGTAAAGCAGGATCAATTGCGTGGCATCTATGCCACCCGCAGTCTGACGATTAACGGCGAAGTTCCGTTTAAGGAAATGAAACGCATTCGATTTAACTACAGCCCGGCCTGGCAAACTCAGGTCTTGGGTGCGGGAGAAGATCAGCCATATCAGTTTCATCTGGAAAAAGGAAAACATCGAATCCGAATGACGGTTACACTTGGCGACATCGCTCCGCTGCTGCGGACCGTGGAATCCAGCGTGCTGGAACTGAATGAGATGTATCGTAAAATATTAATGATCACCTCCAACAGTCCGGACCCACTACGGGATTACCAGCTGGAACGGCGTATTCCAGAGATGACGGAGGTGTTTGAACGACAAGCTGACACCTTGCGTTCCGTTGCAGATTACCTGGAAAAGGCCACGGGTGAGCAAAGTGACAAAGTGGCCGTACTGCACGCTATGGTATTGCAGCTTGAAGATATGGCGGCCAGACCAGAGACGGTTCCCAAACGGCTGGATACGTTCAAAATTAACGTAGGTGGTCTCGGCACATGGATTCTATCGGTACGTGAACAGCCGATTACGTTGGATTACCTTGTTGTATCTCCGCCGGGTGAATCGTTGCCCAAAGCGGAAGCGAGCACCGTCCAGCAGGTGAAGCACGAACTGGGCGCATATGTTGCCTCGTATACCGAAGATTACGACAGCATTGGTAACGTGGAACAAAAAAAGGATGCCATCACCGTATGGATCACAACCGGACGAGATCAGGCCCAAGTACTGAAAGGCATGATCGACGATTCGTTTACCCCGGATACGGATGTATCTGTGCAGTTACGTCTCGTTCCGCCGAATATTTTGCTGCCCGCAACACTCTCGGGGGAAGGACCGGATGTTGCCATGCAGATGGGCGAAGACATTCCGGTGAACTATGCGATGAGGAATGCAACAGCGGATCTGAGCCAGTTCCCCGATTTCGAGGAAATTTCGGGCAGGTTCCGTGAAAGCGGATTGACGCCTTACCGCTACAACGACGGGGTATATGCCCTTCCGGAGCAACAGCATTTTCCAATGCTCTTTTACCGCAAAGATATCCTGAATGAACTGGGCCTCGAACCGCCAAAAACGTGGCAAGACGTATATAACGCCATCGCCGTGCTGCAGAAGCATAACATGGAGTTTTATCTGCCGATAGAGGATACGCTGAACAATGCCAACCTGGTTCCGAATTCAACCTTTGCGATGTTGTTATATCAGAATGACGGAACTTTCTACACCGAAGACCAGAAGAAAAGTGCACTGGATTCGGAGATTTCAATGGACGCGTTCAAGCGCTGGACGCAATTTTATACCAATTACAAGTTTCCGCTCAAAGCCGATTTTCCGAACCGCTTCCGTACCGGGGAAATGCCGATCGGAATTGCTGATTACACCACGTATAACATGCTGACGGTTATGGCTCCGGAAATCCGCAATCTCTGGGACTTTACGATTGTTCCGGGTACACAGCTTCCCGATGGGTCCATACGGCATGAAGTGGCCAGCGCTACGAGCGCGGTGATGATGCTCGAAAATGCTGACAACAAGGAAGCGGCGTGGAAGTTCATGAAGTGGTGGACTGCTGAGAAGACCCAGATTGAATACGGGAGAGAAATGGAAGGTCTTATGGGAGCGGCTGCCCGTTACCCGACGGCCAATATCGAAGCCTTGAAGCAATTGCCTTGGCCTGTGAAGGATTATCAAAATCTCGAGAAGCAATGGGAATGGGTACAGGGAATCCCGCAGCTTCCTGGAGGTTATTTCACGGGACGACATCTGGACAACGCCTTCCGCAAGGTGGTCAATGCAAATGAAAATCCGCGTGAAGCCTTATCGGACTATGTCTTGTACATTGATGATGAAATTGAGTTGAAACGCAAGGAATTTAATCTGAAATAGAGGAAAGGGAGGGTAACGGTTGCAAGCTAAAACTACCAAGACAGCCGCCGCTCCTGCCGTCCATACCCGCCAGGTCGGCTGGTGGTCCCTATTGAAGCGGGATCTGTATCTCAGCAGGCATTATTATGTATTGATGGCACCGTTTATGCTGATTTTTTTCATGTTTACTGTCATTCCGGTCGGCATTTCACTTGGGCTCAGCTTTTTTCACTTCAATATGCTGGAGCTGCCGCGATTTGTCGGCTGGCAGAACTATGCCCGGCTTTTCCTGAACGATGACGTCTTTCTGATCGCGCTCAAAAACACGCTGCTTTTTGCCGTAATTACAGGCCCTCTCAGTTATATTGCCTGCTTTTTGTTTGCGTGGATCATCAATGAGCTGTCTCCTAAAATTCGGGCGGTCATGACGCTGGTTTTCTATGCCCCATCCATATCGGGTAACGTCTTTTTCATCTGGCTGATCATCTTCTCGGGTGACAGCTACGGGTATATGAACGGCTTCCTGATGCGCCTTGGCGTCGTACTGGAACCAATCCAATGGCTCGCAGACGAGAAGTATGTACTGGCAATCGTCATTATTGTACAGCTGTGGCTGAGCCTGGGAACCAGCTTCCTGGCCTTTATTGCAGGACTGCAAACCATTGATCGTTCTCTGGTTGAAGCAGGAACCGTAGACGGGATCAAAAACCGCTGGCAGGAGCTCTGGTACATCACCTTGCCTTCGATGAGACCGCAGCTGATGTTTGGTGCGGTAATGCAGATTACCGCTTCCTTCGCCGTAGCTGAGATCTCCATCGCACTGGCAGGTTTCCCGAGCGTAAACTATGCGGCACACACAGTTGTCACACATCTGATGGACTTCGGAACCATTCGTTTCGAGATGGGCTATGCCTCGGCCATCGCAACGGTTCTGTTTGCCCTGATGCTGGGTACAAACGTTTTCACGCAAAAAATGCTTAGAAAGATAGGTGAATGACGATGACCAGCAAAGTACGTGCCGTGTTTGGCATGCCAAAAAGGCTTAATCGGTCATTTACCGTCAGCCTGATGTTATTTGCATTGCTGGGCGTGTTCGGCTCCTTTATGGTGCTTCCGCTCATCTATGCTGTCAACAATGCATTCAAGCCGCTGGATGAGCTGTTTATTTTCCCGCCGCGCTTCTGGGTGAACAATCCGACAACGGAGAATTTTGCCGATCTGATCAATCTCATGGGTAATTCGTGGGTGCCGTTATCCCGCTATATTGCCAACACATTGCTCATTACGATACTTGGCACAGCGGGGCATATCCTGCTTGCATCTGCAGCAGCTTATCCGCTGGCGAAGTATCGTTTTCCGGGTTCCAAAGTGTTGTTCACCATTGTCATTCTGTCCCTGATGTTCTCGCCGCATGTTACGGCGATTCCGAACTACATGGTCATGTCCTGGCTTGGCTGGATTAACACTCATGCCTCCATAATTGTGCCATCACTTGCGTTCTCGTTGGGACTTTTCCTGATGAAACAGTTCATGGAGCAGATTCCCGATGCTTTGCTGGAGGCAGCCAAAATCGATGGAGCCAATGAATACCGGATATTCTGGAGCATCGTGATGCCCAATGTGAAGCCGGCATGGCTCACGCTCATGATCCTGCAGTTTCCAGCGTTATGGGGAACGGATGGCGGGAGTTTCATCTACAGTGAAAATCTCAAAACGCTACATTATGCGCTCAGTCAGATTGTGCAGGGAGGGATTGCAAGGGCCGGTGTAGGTGCGGCTGTTGCCTTGCTGCTGATGATTGTACCGATCACTCTGTTTATCATCTCTCAGAGCAGTGTTATGCAGACGATGGCCACTTCGGGCATGAAAGAATAGAAAGGAGGCAGCGAGGTGCGGAGAAGCACATGGAAAAAACGTAAATCGATCATCATGGGCATGATCTGCCTCCTGTTGTTCGTTCAAGAGGCGCCCTATGTGAGTGCAGACGGTAAAACGGATGCGTATCATTATTCCTTCTGGGGTGACGCAGTTCCTTCACCCGCGGCATATGAGGCAACAACCATTATCACCGGCAAGAAGCTGAACACAACTCCTATGAAAGAGCCAAGCGACATGCATGTTACCGCCAATCAGCACGTTTTTGTGCTCGATTCGGGCAATGGCCGCATCATTGAGATGGATCGCAACTTCAAGCTGGTACGGACAATTGATTCATTTGAGCAGGAAGGCAAGAAAGATCATTTTAAAAATCCACAGGGATTGTACGTCACGGAAAAAGGCCATCTGCTGGTCGCTGATTCGGATAATCACCGGGTGGTGCATCTGGATGAACAGGGGAAGCTGGTCAAGATCGTGTCTGAACCAAAATCGGATCTGTTAAAAGCAGACTTCCAGTTTAAACCGATGCGGATTGTTATGGACAAGGGGGAGCGTATCTACGTCATGGCCGAAGGCGTATTTGATGGATTCATGGAGTTCAGCGCCGATGGTACGTTCTCTTCCTTCATTGGAGCGAACAGAGTTCAGGTGGACCCGGTGGAGTATCTGTGGAAACGGTTTGCAACACGGGAGCAGCGGAGCCAGATGGTGATGTTCACTCCAACGGAATTTACCAATCTGGATATGGATGAAGAGGGCTTCATCTACGCCACTAGCGGGGATCGCGGAAAAGATCCGGTCAAGAAGCTGAATGCCCAGGGTACAGACATTTTGCGCAGAGAAGGCTATCAGACTCCGCAGGGTGATTTGCTGTATACCCAGGAAGCAGGGCCATCCCGCCTGATTGATGTGGATGTGGGTGACAGTGACATGTATTCCGTACTGGATTCCAGCAAGGGCCGAATCTTTACCTACAATGGAGACGGATATCTGCTCCATATTTATGGGGGCATCGGGAACCGGCTGGGCCAATTTAATACACCTGTTGCCCTGGAACGTGCGGGAGACCGGATGTTAGTTCTGGATAAAGCGCTGGGTGAAATCACCGTCTTTCAAACAACTGAATACGGACGTACACTCCACGAAGCGGTGCGTAGCTACTATAACGGTGATGAAGATCAATCTTCGGTGCTGTTTGCCCAAGCTGCCGAGATGAACGCTAACTTGGAATATGCGTATGCGGGAATTGGCAAAGCATTGCTTCGTCAGAAGGAATACGCCGAGTCTGCGAAATATTTCAAGCGCAGCATGGAGCCCAAAGGGTATTCCAAAGCTTTTCTTTTGTACCGCAAAGAGCTGATGCGTGAGCATTTTTCATGGATGATGTCCGGTATATTCCTGGCTGTCGCTGCGATTGTCACCGTCATCATCGTTCGCAGGCAGAAAAGGAGGACTACGAATGCAGGCATCAAGTAAGCAACTATACCAGTACCCGCTGCATCTGATTTTTCATCCGTTTGACGGATACTGGGAACTGAAATATGAACGGAACCAGAGAAACTCACTGCTGATTGCTTTCATGATCCTGGTGCTTCTGGTCATCACCAAAATTTTGCATGCCCAGTACAGCGGTTTTCTCATTAATCTCAGTAATCCAAAGTACCTGAACAGTCTGCTCGAAATGTTATATGTCATTGTACCGGTACTGTTTTGGTGTGTGGCGAACTGGTCGTTAACCACATTGATGGACGGGGAAGGCAAGTTCTCCGAGATTTTCATGTCAACGTGTTTTGCACTGGTACCGTTGTTACTCATTCATTTTCCATGGATCTGGCTGAGTCTTGTGATCTCTGCGCAGGAAACTGCCTTTTATTATTTCTCCAATGCACTCGCCGTTGCGTGGACGGTATATCTGTTATTTGTGGGGAATATGACGGTTCATCAGTACACACCAGCCAAAACGGTGCTCACGATGCTGCTGACACTTGTAGCGATGGCGTTTATGGCATTTCTATGCCTGTTATTCTTCAGTCTTGTACAGCAGATTGTATCGTTTGTTGTAACCATCTATCAGGAATTAGTGCTTCGGGGCTAAGGGAGGAGGAAATTGTTATGAATTATACCGTAGCCAAAAAAATAACAGGAATGCTGCTCGCGGGCAGTCTGCTTCTGGGCGGTTGTCAATTCTCGCCAACACCGCTCGCTCACGAGACAGTGACTGCCGCAGATTCGACGGACTTTCCCTCCCTGCCTCCCGGAGAGAAACTGAAATCATCGTTCAGCGATGTCCGCCTTCCCGGCATGGTAGGCATTGCGCAGAATGCTGCGCTGCAATTGTTCATTAACGAAGAGACTGCCGAGATTGCAGTGATTCACACGCAGAGCGGCCAGATCTGGCGCAGCAATCCTGCAGATCGTGAGCAGGATGGGGTTGCAGCCGGGATAAACAAAGACCTATTGTCATCACAAACGAAGCTCAGCTTTTTCAACAGCCTCGGACAGAGCAGCACCGTGAATTCCTTCACGGATAGTGTTGCACACAAGCAAATAAGATACGAGGTGCTGCCAAGCGGCGTGCGGGTCCACTACCAGTTTGGAAGCACTGAGCGATCCATAGAAGACTTGCCGATGAAGATCAGCAAGGAGCGATTTGAACAAAGGCTGCTTGCACAGCTAGACAAGGCCGGGCAACGGGCCTTGAAGGTCGGCTATGCGGAAGACAAGGATGAAGGCGCTTACGTCCGGATTGATAAGGCGATGCAAGGATTGCAATTGTCCCGGGCCTTGAAGGCTTTTGACACAGCCGGTTACACATCGGAGGATCTGGCTCAGGATCATGCCGAGTTTGGCATTGAAGAGGAACGAAGTGGACCACGGCTGTTTATGCTTACGATGGAATACGAGCTGGATGGAGAGGATCTGCTCGTACGTGTTCCGTCCTCAGGCATTCATTTTCCGGAGGAGTATCCGATCAACAGCATATCTGTAATGGATTATTTCGGAGCTGGGGGTTCAGAAGAAGAGGGCTCCATACTGGTGCCGGACGGTTCGGGAGCGCTGATCCATTTTAACAATGGCAAGCTGCAGTATCCTGCCTATCAACAAGATATATACGGACCGGATATGACCATGAAACTACGGGAAGCAAGTTCGAATGAAGCCAGAGCCAGGTTGCCGGTATTTGGACTGATTCGGAAAGAGGGAGCATTCCTGGGCATTATTGAAGAAGGGGATGCCGTTGCAGTTGTGAATGCCGATATCAGCGGCAAACTGAACAGTTACAACAACGTATATCCAAGCTTCTATGTAGTGAACAAGAGTGATGTGACGCTTCAGGCAAGTGATATGGTTCGTACACTTCCGAAATTCCAGAAGAAACCGACCGCGTCTGATTTCGTCGTTCGATATGCTTTTGTGGGGGCGGATAAAGCCTCGTACTCGGGGCTTGCATCACTCTATCGGGATTATCTAATGCAAAACGGCGGACTTCCCGAGTTAAACGCCAGCAAGGAGCAGAGTAACGTTCCCTTTTATCTGCAACTGTTCGGCGGCATGACAACAAGGCAGCATATGCTGGGCATACCGTATGACTCAACGGAGGCTTTGACCACGTTTGATGAAGCCAAAAACATTCTCTCCGCCTTGACAGAGAAGAAGGTATCCAATATTCAGGTGCGCTATGCGGGATGGCTTAACGGCGGACTTCATCATCGACTGCCGGATTCCATCCAAGTAGATGGCGCGGTAGGCGGGAAAAAGGGATTGCGGGATTTCAGCGCATACACACAAGAAGCGGGCATCGGCTTCTATCCCGATATCGCTCTGCTGAATGTGCAATCCAAAAAAGGGTTTAAACCGTCCAAGGAAGCTTCACGCACATTAACTCAGGAACCGGCGGTCTTGTATCCGATGAACCAGGCCATCCAGCGGCGGGACCGGGATCGTTCACCATCCTATGTGCTTTCGCCCAACATGCTGGAGGACGTGACGGCAGACATGTTAGATGAGCTGAGGTCCCTTCAAAAGGATGGACTCTCACTAAGCCTGAATGATCTGGCAGCTCAGTTAAACAGCGATATGAATCCGAAAAAGCTGGTGGACCGAACACAAGTGCTTGGCTCCGTAAAGAAGGCACTTGAACAAATCGGGCAGCAGGCTGGCTCGCTTGTTGCTGAAGGCGGGAACGCTTATGCCCTGCCGTATGTAACTGGTCTGACAGATGCGCCGATGACCAGCAGTCGTTTCAAGCTGGAGGATGAAGAGATTCCGTTCTATCAGCTCGTTGTACACGGCAGCATCGGTTATACGGGGACGCCATACAATCTCTCCACATATACCAATGCAAGGCAATATGTGCTGAAGCTGATTGAATATGGAGCGAGTCCTTACTTTGCATGGTTCAATGCGCCAAACCATGTTGTGAAAGAAACGGATTATGATGATCTCTACGCGGCGAATTATGAACAATGGATCGATCTGGCTGCCGAGATCTACAACGAGGTGAACCAGGTGAACCAACCGTTTGCCGGACGTTCCATGATGTCCCATGAATCCCTGGAGGAGGGCGTCTTCCGGACAACATATGAAGGTGGCGGGTTCGTAATTGTCAATTATAACGACTTCCCTGTAGAAGTTGACAACGATACAGTGGAAGCCCAAAGCTATGTGACTGGTGGTGAGCAGCTCTGAAGACGCTCCTGAAATGGAAATGGGGAAGTCGTACGTATGCTCAGCAGAAAGCCATGTGGGGCGTAATCTACGTGCTTCCCTGGCTCATTGGTTTTGTGTTGTTTTTCTTCATTCCGCTGTTAGCCTCTCTGCGATACAGCATGAGTACAATTCAGGCTAACGCGGAAGGCATAGCAATTCAGTTCAACGGTGTTGCCAATTACATTCAGGCGCTGACCGTCAATACAAGCTTTAACCGTGCGTTAATTGAGGCGATCACAGACGTGCTCATCAACGTACCGCTTATCGTTATATTCAGTCTGTTCCTTGCCGTCATCCTGAATCAGAAGTTCAGGGGCCGGGCTGTTGCGCGGTCGATCTTTTTCCTGCCCGTTATTCTGGCATCGGGAGTGATTATGACACTGGAGAGCACCAGCCTGATTGAAGCGGTTAATCAGAGTAGCACAGGTGGAAGCTCACTCGGGACATTTGAACTCGAAAATCTGATGGTTAACGCCGGAGTGAGCGATTGGATCGTTACGTATCTGAGTAGCGCCGTAGATCGGATCTATCAGATCGTCAGTCAATCCGGTGTACAGATTTTGATCTTTTTGGCAGGGATCCAGACGATTTCCCCTCAACTGTATGAGGCTTCGAAGATGGAAGGGGCAACGGGTTATGAAGCCTTTTGGAAAATTACGTTCCCAATGGTCAGCCCGCTTATTTTTGTCAATGCGATCTATACAATCATTGATTCGTTTGCCAATAACGCCATGACGGAACTGATCCGGGATACCGGCTTCGTCAAATTTGACTTTGGATTAAGTTCTGCCATGGCATGGGTCTACTTTCTGGCCATTGCCATCATTCTGGTTATCGTAAACATCATTTTCTCGAAGCGAGTCTTCTATCAAGATTAGAAAGGAGGGTGTCCCACGTGACAACATCACGATTATTATCGCTGGAGCATTGGAAAGGCTGGCTGTGGGCCATGATCCGATTCGTTCTGATTACCGGGCTTTCCTTCGTTATCCTGTTTCCCATATTTCAGAAGGTTTCCACATCCATCAAAGCTAAAGGTGATCTGTATTCGGCAGTGGTGGTGTGGATTCCACAGAACTTCTCCATCGACAATTTCAAAGAGGCGATACGCGTAATGGATTACTGGGCAACGCTGTTTAATACGTTTGCCCTGTCTGCAACGACTACACTGCTGACCACAGCATCCTGTGCACTTGCAGGATACGGATTCGCCAGACTGAAATTCAGGGGAAGCAACTGGCTGTTTGCTGGTGTAATTCTGACGATTCTTGTACCGCCAACGACCATTCTCATTCCGGTATACCTGAATCTGAAAAGCTTTGATCTCATGGGGCTTATGACGCTTATAGCCGGCAAACCTGTTAATTTGCTTAATACCTATTGGCCGTTTATTCTGACGGCGATTACGGCCAATTCACTTAAGGCCGGTTTGTACATCTTTATCTTCCGGCAATTCTTCAGAGGTATTCCGAAGGAAGTGGAGGAGGCGGCCTATGTGGACGGCGCGGGCATCGGACGAACATTTTCAAGAATCATGCTGCCCAATGCCATTCCGTCCATGGTAACAGTCATGCTGTTTTCCTTCGTATGGCAGTGGAACGACAGCTTTTATACGACGACTTATCTGACTTCAAGTAAAGTCATGTCGACTCAGTTATCGTCCCTTCCGTATAATCTGGCCCAGCAGGTTACTGACGGTGCAGCTTCCCAGGCCGATCCGTTCTATTTGAGCATGATCCAAGATACAGGAATTCTTCTTGCCATTCTGCCTTTGATCATCATCTATTTGTTTGTGCAACGATATTTCGTAGAGAGTGTAGAGCGTACGGGAATCGTCGGTTAAGTTAAGTTCTTCTGTACGTTAGGAGTGGGATCAGACTGGAAGAGGGAGGAGGAACTTCATGCAACATTCCATCTGTGAAAAGGGGGCATGTAACGATCTCATGAACGTCTGCTCACAGCAGAACCGGGATCCTTCCCTGCGCAGGATCCCCCTGCTGGTGTGGAACGGGCTGCGGGAGCGGGCGCCGACCCTGAGCGATCTGTTTGATCAGAGATACTCTGACGGAACTTACCTCGCATTATTGCAAGGCAATATATCAGATCAGGAGGAATTAAAGTGAAGAAGTTCATGACATCTTGTAAACTTGTACTCATTCTGGCTTTATTGATCACAATTGCTCCATGGGGAGGCAGCCGTGCCGAAGCATGGGTGGGCATGCCGATGGGCAAGCTGCACGTAAACGGCAAAAACCTGGTGAACAGCAACAACCAGCCTGTGTTACTGAACGGTTGGCATCAACCCTCAGGTGCCTACTGGACATATCAGGACAGCAATTATTATCTCAATCTGCACGGCAATAACCGTCATGCAGCTACACTGGCTTATCTGAAAGACATTACCGATACTTTTGCTGACACCAGCGCGAAGTACGGAAGCAATCATGGCTGGAATATGAATCAGGTGCGTCTGTTCATCGATCGTCAGGACATGGGAGATGTGGCTGCTGGTACATATAACTTTGCCGGTGTGCAGACCGTTACGCAAAATGTAATTATTCCGTACATTCAATATGCCAAAACAAAAGGTGTCTATGTTGTCCTGGGACTGGACTTCACACTGAAGGATGATCAGGCAACAACACCTGCCAACCTGCAAAAATTCAACGAAATCTGGGGTTATCTCGCTTCACGCCCGGAGATCAAAAGTGCAGACAACGTTCACTTCGAACTGATCAACGAACCGGTGAAATCCTATGCCAATGGACATTGGGGTGGATACAACGGGGAAAATGACTTCGTGGATCACTGGAATGACTTGCGTAATTTCCAAAATTCCATGATTTCAACAATTCGTAGCAAAGGTGCGGACAACGTCATCTGGGCGGCAGGTCTGGGATACAACCAATTTTACAGCTTGACGGCAAGCCATCCATTGACTGATCCGCTCAATAACTATGGATATGCGGTTCACTGGTACCCTGGTTATGGCGCATATGACAACTTCTCTATCCTGCAAGACCAGTGGAATACCAACGTGAAGGCAGCTGCTGACAAATATCCGATTAATATTACCGAGGTAACCTGGTTCAAAAACAAACCTGGCGATTCGGCCTATTGGAACTTGTTTAATGGTAGCAATGAAGGTTTTGGCACCAATACCAAAACGATTTTCAACGCATCAGGTAATGTCAGCATTGCAGCTCATATGAACGGATTCATTCTAAGTGAAGGACCACGAAGCTCCTTTGCCGACCCAACGGCTGGACTGAAATGGGATGGAGATGCTTCACGGAGTGCCATGGGACGATTCCTGTTCAACTGGTACCATGAACGTGCTCAGACTTACCCGGGCAGTGGACAAGGCGGCGGACCGACAACGGGTCTTGTATCCGGTGCAACTTATAAAATCGTAGCCCGGCATTCCAACAAAGTTGTTGATGTTCCTGGTGGTCAAAATGAAAATAATCTTCAGCTCCAGCAGTGGAGTGATCTGGGCGGTAACCCTCAGAAGTGGGTTCTGACCTCGATCGGCAGCGGCAACTATACACTGACAAGTGTGAACTCACCGGACAAAGTCATCGATATTCGCAACGGTACCCTCACCAATGGGGAAGCGGTTCAACTCATGAGCAATCTGAACACAACCGCTCAGCATTTTAAGGTCAACGATCTTGGTAACGGGTACTGGAGTATCATCAACGTGAACAGCAATAAAGCGATTGAAGTGGCAAACGCTTCCACTTCGGATGGAGCCTTGCTGCAGCAGAACACCTACACAGGTGCTACAAACCAACAATGGAAATTTGTTGCCGTTAGCAATTAATAAGCACAATATTAAACAAAAACCTCCTCAAGTCATTCCATGTCTTGGGGAGGTTTTTTGCGTTTATTTTTGATACTTTGTGATGGATGTCATGCGAAGGTAAAATACAACTATATTTGTGCGCTAACCCGCAGACCAACAATTATTTTCATGCAAGCATTGTACGCTACAGTATGTAAATGTACCATAAGGAAGAAGTTGTACCTTCACCAGGAAGAAATGCCCGGTGTATCATTGAACAGCTACCTTAACACAGAGAAATGTAAGCGCTCGATAAAAAAAGGGAGGGTACATATGCAGCTCCTATGGTCCAAATTTTCACCCGTGTTCCGCCGATTCCTCATTTCGTATCTTGTCATTCTGATGATTCCTCAAATTGCGGGATATGCCTCTTACCGAGCTTCTATTGAAGCGGCCCGTTCCAGTTCCATTGAAAACAGCTTGAAGTCGCTGAGTCTCGGGAAAGAGATCATTGAGCGTAACCTTCTTCAAGTTGAAGCCTTTACCAGGCAGCTTGCCGTCAATCCCGATTTGCAAAATTTAATTGCTGGCCCAAAGCCGCATGATCTCTACAATGTCTACGGTATGAACCGTATGCAGCGGAGCCTCTCCATGTACAGCAGTACCAATGATTACTTGTCCCATTTCTTCATTCACATTCCGAACTACAATGCCATCATCACACCAAGAACTGTGTATTATCGTCCAGAGCATTATTATGCTGCCAATCAGCTGGACGGTATGTCGTTTGAACAATGGCATGACCAAATTCTCAAACAACCACACTTTAATGAAATCATACCGCTTCGAAACTATAAACGTGAAATACTCGGCACTGTGCTTGCAGACGTTCCTGCCATAACGTTTCTGCAATCTCTGCCTTTGAACAGCTTCAACAAACCGCAAGCGACGATTGGTGTCATGATTGATCAGGATCAGATGGCCAGCCTTACTCAAAATATTGTGGATCAATATGGCGGCTGGACTCTCGTCACTGATGCGGAAGGACAGATCATTTTCTCCCATGGCATTGAACAAGCCGAAGCCGAGCAAATGGCACAGAGTCACCAGAGAGAAGGTAACACTGCGGAAACGGAGCTGAACGTGCAGAATGTACAGCCTGGAAGTGATGGTCGGCTGCTGATATCGATGCAGTCCAGTCAAAATGGATGGAATTACATGGCAGGGATTCCGGAGAAAGCACTCATGACAAAAGCGGACCAAATCAAACAAGTCACGCTGGTCTTTACTTTGGCAACCATTGCCTTGGGACTGTTATTCGGGCTGGTTCTGGCCTATCGGAATAGTGCACCCGTTTACAGATTGTTGGCCTCTTTTAGGGAACAAATCACCGATTCCCCAGGCAGACGGGGCAATGAATATGATTTTTTGGCAAGCCATATTAACAATCTCATTGCTAATAATGACTCACTTAAAAACGCCATGAATGAGCAGATTCCGTTATTGAGAGACGGTTTTATCAAACGTTTGTTAACGGGAGAAGTCTATACCTCACTTGAGTTGGAGGTTATCTCATCCCAGGCGCACATTTCTCTTCATAGCAACAAGGGCTTGGCAGGCTTAGTGAAGGTAAACGGATATGCCAATCCGGACAGTGAAGAAACGATCCATGAACTGGGTGTGGCAAGGCTGCTCATCAAACAGGTACTTACAGAGTGGAATGCGCAGCTGCTGATCACGGATTGGGGAACAGACCAGATCGCTTTTGCCTGTCCATTGGATGAGAACTCACTGAATGAAGCTATAGGGAGATGTGAAAAAGAGCTGGACACCTTGATGGAAGTGATCTACCGGGAGCATCGGATATCCACAACAATTGGCACAGGTGCAGCTTACGAGGTCTGGAATGATGCAGGGCGTTCCTTTGACGAAGCCAAACAAGCTCTGGATTATGCCATTCATATGGGAACAGATCATCTGGTGAGATTTGAAGATACGATGAAGGAAAATGAAATGTTCTATTATCCGATTGAGTCTGAACAGCGCCTGCTGAACACAATCAAAGTCGGGGAGCCTGAAGAGGCGGTACGTATTCTGGAGCAATTGTTTCTTCGTAATTTAGAGGAGCGGGAACTGTCCTACGAGATGACACAGCAGTTCATCATGGAGCTGAAGGGGACTTTTCTGAAGCTGGACGAACCCAAATTCAAGTTGGATGCCTCCCTGCTGGAGGAATATAAAACCCGGGTGACATCCATTCAGATGACAGAAACGATTACTTCGCTGCGTGCAAAGTTCAAACGGTTAACGGAAGACATCTGCGGTGATTTCCAGAGAAGAAGAGCAGGAGCACATGCGGATACTGTAAGCGAAATGATTTGTTTTATCCAACAACATTATGGGGATGCAAACTTGACGATCTATCGGATTGCCGAGCACATGAGCAAGTCCGAGAAGTTTATATCCCAACTATTCAAAGAACATACGGGAGAGAATCTTTCCGATTATGTAGAACGGGTACGCATCGATGCTGCCTCGAACTTGTTGCACTCCACCGGTCAGACCATTGACGAGATAGCGGAGGCCACCGGGTATAATAGTGCACATTCATTCCGCCGAGCTTTCAAGCGGGTACGCGGCATTTCTCCGAGTGTGTTTCGGAAAATGGACGTTCATAGCGGTTAATGTAGGCTGTTTCACAGGAAATATATTCGCTTTTTGTACTTTCTCAGCGTAACTGTACCTTTACGCATCCCCAGCGCAATCTTATGATTACTCAAAAAGTAAGCGCTACCAAGTTGGGCTGAAGTTCAGCACGATTTGGAGCCAAGAATGGGGGGATGATTCTGAGAACCACAATGACCAGTGAATCAAAGTCCGTGGAGAAACCAAGTAAACCGTTTGCCTTGAAGCAAGCATTATCCAGAAGTTGGAGGCGACATTGGCAGTTATATCTGCTGATCCTGCCACCGATTGCTTACTTTATTATTTTCAAGTATGTACCCATGGTGAATGCGGTCCTAGCATTTAAAGATTACAACGTCATCAAGGGGATCTGGGGCAGTCCGTGGGCCGGAACCAAGTATTTCGAATTACTTTTCAAAAATCCGGCGTTTGTCATGCTGATCAAGAACACACTCTACATTTCGTTTTACAGCCTGATCGTTGGTTTCCCGATTCCTATATTACTGGCGCTCGCGCTGAACGAAATCAAAAACATACGATTCAAAAAAACAGTACAAATGGTGACGTATGCTCCATATTTCATCTCTACCGTTGTTATGGTCTCCATCATTATGCTCTTTCTGTCTCCTAGGCTGGGTATTGTCAACACGATTGCAGGCGCCCTTGGTTTCGAAGCAGTGAATTTTCTCGGTGAGCCTGGACTGTTTCGATCCATCTACGTATTCTCCGATGTGTGGCAGGGAATGGGGTACTCCGCTGTGATATATCTGGCTGCTCTGGCAGGTGTTGATCCATCCCTGTATGAAGCCGCCAAAGTGGACGGAGCCAACCGAATACAGAAAATCATCAATGTTGATCTGCCTGGACTACTTCCGGCAGCCGTCATCATTCTGATCCTGAGTGTAGGGAATATCATGGCTGTTGGGTTCGAAAAAATATATTTGCTGCAAAATCCGCTCAACCTGTCTGCTTCGGAGATCATCTCCACGTATGTCTATAAAATAGGATTGCTGAATGCCAATTACAGCTTCGCTACTGCGGTTGGCCTGTTCAACTCGGTGATTAACCTGATTCTGCTATTAATTGTAAACGCGGTTGCCAAGCGACTGTCCAATACAAGTTTATGGTAACGGGAGCGAAAGGAGGAGAATCAACCCATGCCTAACACACAGACAAATGCAGGTCGTTCGCGGATCAAGAGCAGCAGTACGATTCGTGAATCCTGGGGAGACCGCGTATTTATAACGGTTGTTTACTTCATGTTGACAGTGGTGCTGATTGCCGTGCTGTATCCCTTGATATATATTGTGAGTTCTTCGCTCAGCAGCCCTGCTGCCGTCTCCTCGGGAAAAGTCTGGTTGTGGCCCATTGACCTGACGTTTGACGGTTACAAGTCTGTATTGCGGAATGATCAAGTCCTTACCGGTTATGCCAATTCCCTTTTTTATACAGCCTGCGGCACCTTCATCAGCGTGGCACTGACCATTATGATTGCTTATCCATTATCCAAAAAAACGTTTGTTGGCCGTAGCTCGTTAATGATGTTTATTACCTTCACCATGTTGTTCTCAGGCGGTTTGATCCCTACCTATCTGGTGGTCAAAACCATGGGACTGATAGATACCCGCTGGGCGTTGCTGATTCCCAATGCCGTCTGGGTATGGCAAGTCATCATTGCCCGTACCTTTTTTCAGAATTCGATACCGGAAGAATTGTCCGAAGCAGCAGACATCGATGGCTGCAGTGACATCCGGTTTATCTTCAGTATTATCCTGCCACTCGCCAAACCGATTATCGCCGTGTTGTCACTTATGTACGCTGTCGGTCAGTGGAATGCATACTTTGACGCCCTCATCTATCTGAAATCACAGTCGCTCTATCCGCTACAGCTGATATTACGCAGCATTCTTATTCTGAACAGCAGTACGGGGAGCATGGATGCATCGGAAATGATCAAACAGCAGCAGATGGCTGAACTCATGAAGTACTCGTTAATTGTGATGGCCAGCTTGCCGGTGCTAATCATCTATCCTTTTGTTCAACGGTATTTCGTGCAAGGTATGCTGATTGGCTCAGTTAAAGGATAAGTTCATTTTTTCTATTATTCATGAAGGAGAGGATTATATTGAAAAAAGCGGGATTCATCATTCTTGCCTGTATGCTGTTTACCTCGTTGGTACTTGCCGGATGTTCAAGCTCTGATAAGGGGAACGGGGAAGGCAGCGATCCGTCAGGCAAGACGGCCATTAATGTGTTTGCTCACCAGGGTTCGGATACCAACCTGTCCACTAACAAATTCACGAAGAAAATGGAAGAGAAGTTTGATATTCAGTTCAACTGGACTACGGTTCCATTCGACGGTGCAGCGGAGAAAAGACAGATTTCACTGGCTTCCGGTGATTATCCGGACTTGTATCTGCTCATCCCTTGGGTAGATCGTTTCTCCCAGACAGACTTGTTGAAGTTTGGTCAGCAGGGGGTTATTTTGCCGCTGAATGATCTGATTGAGGAGCATGCTCCCAATATTAAAAAAGTACTTGAGAGCAATGACTATTATCGGGCCATGAACACTGCTCCTGACGGAAATATCTATGGTCTGACGGGTCTGAATGAATGTTTTCACTGTTCATACCCCAACAAGATGTGGGTCAACACCAAATGGATGGAACAACTGGGCCTGACCGAACCCACGACGACAGAAGAATTTAAGGAAATGCTTCGGGCATTTAAAACGAAAGACCCGAACGGGAACGGTAAAGCCGACGAAGTACCGCTAAGCGGTTCGACTGAAAATTTCGGTGTGCACATTATTCCGTACTTGATGAACGGTTTTATCTATGACGACGATCGGAATTATCTCATTGTCAATCAGGGGAAAGTGGAGACCGTAGTGAACAAACCGGAGTGGAAAGAAGGGCTTGCCTATATTAAATCCCTGTACGATGAAGGGTTGATTGATCCAGGGGCATTTACCCAAAACGTCGGGGCCTTCAAAAAAATTGGAGATAACGCTGATGCACAGCTTCTCGGTGCGGGAGCAGCGATGCATCCATCATTATTCGTAACCACTGCCGAAGGTTCTCCTTACGGGAATGATTACAATCCCATCCCTCCATTGAAGGGACCCCATGCTGCTTATGCTACGTACAACTATCCGATTGATCCCGGAGCGTCTTTTGTACTGACAAACAAAGCCAGTGAGGAAACACAGATCGCGGCCATAAAGCTGCTGGATTATCTCTATACCCAGGAAGGAACCATGGCATCATATCTCGGAGAAGAGGGCGTAAGCTGGCGCAAACCACAAGAAGGAGAAGTGGCGCTCAATGATCAGATTGAGCCGTTATATAAAGCCATTCCGCTTCCTTCTGGAGAAGAACCTCGTAATGACAGTTGGGCTGCATTAAGTCAGTACAATCATTATCAGGCATATCGGGACTCCGAAGTACAGGGGACAGACATCTATGCCAATGATGGTGGTGAGCGACGTCTCTATGAGGCGACATTGTTAATGGAGGGCAAGGAACCAAAAGAGATTTTCCCTCATTGGGCATTGTGGGTAGATCCGTCCCAAGCTGATGAAGCCAGCATGATGCAGACCAATCTCAAGGATTACATCGATCAGAACGCCCTGCAATTTATTACTGGCGCCAAAAGTCTGGATAAGGATTGGGATGAATATGTGAAAGGCCTGGAGGGATTGAACATTAATCGATATCTGGAGATTATGCAGTCTTCCTATGATACTTCTTCCGTTTCCAAATAATTAAAGTATCTGAATCATACAGAGCGGGAAAAGTTACTGCCTGTATTTGCACACCCAAAAGCGTTCCCGGTTGGCAGTCAACATATGCGAGCCGGGAACGTTTTTTATTGATATAGATTAAATCGTAATATCATTGCATCCTTCTTAAAATTCAGTGATTGGACCTGTCCTGCAAGCCAAACGTTCACAGGGCAGGTTCAACGGCTCGTGCACATTCTCTTAGTTTAGTATATGCGATATCTTCCGCTTAGAGCGAGCATGCTGAAAAAATACAGGCAATTGTCGTAATAACGTCGCTCTCCCTGACGCAAAGGTGTGTTCCAGAACTTGCGAACGAATGTGTCAGCATGTGGACCTTCCGCAGCCAGTGAAGCCATGGCATTGGTAGCCAGCAAACCTACAGGATGCAGTGAAGGTTCGTCGAAAGGTTCACCTTCTATTGTATAACGACGATAATCGGACATTTCAATATCACTGAAGAAGGATTGAATCCGATTGGATTGTTCGATCTGCCAGTGATCCTTGCGGAACCATTCCCAGTCCAACGCTATATTTGCAGCAACACGGTAGGCATCACTGTAAAAATGTCTGAAATCACCATACGGCTGTATTGGAGCCGGAGAGCCGTCATAGTTCGCATATTCAGGTGATAGTCCGGTTACGGGATGGCAGGCTGTATGAAGGTAAGATCTACTAGCGGCCGCCGCTTCTTTCCAGAAGCGCTGATCTTCTTCATCCGCATATTTCGCGAATAGCTCATAAAAATGAGGCAGATGGTAGGATGGGTCGCTAAACGGTGTTTCTGGTATGAATTTGATCAGTTTTGTTTCCGGGTCCCACATGGGATCGCCTTCGCCGTCTTCGCCTTGATGTATACATGCACGAAGGATTTTGCGGGCTTGTGCCTTGTAATCATAAGGTTCAGCGCCATCGCCCCAGCGGTTGGAGGCAAAAAAAAGCGCCATGGCAAAAAACTCCTCACCATCAGGAGCAGGACCTTGCGAGAGTCGGGTTCCGTCAGGCTTGCAATGCCAGGCAAAATAATCTTTATAACGACCCGCTTTATGTTGCATAAACGAGTGTGAGAAATTCCAGAGTCGATCAAATTCCTCCTTTTTGTCCATCTGAACAGCCATCATCATGCCATAGGACATGCCCTCGGAGCGAACATCGAGATTACCAGTGTCCAGCAAATAACCCTTGTCCTCACCCATGTGGTAATATATTCGAGTATTGTCATCACCGTAAAACAGCTCGTTCCATGTTTCTTCCAATCTGTTCGTGATCTCATTCTCATCGTAGCCTAGCTTCAAGAACAGATTTGTATATGTACCCGTATCCCACGCGCCTTGACCCGTGATATTCATGAGTATCCTCCTTCATCAATGCGGTTTTTCAAAATTATAACATGGAAATAGTATACAAAATAAAGCGTTTACATGAAAAATTATAGGTGTTCAGATCTGCATGTCATTGTACTCAAATTAAAATGATATATTGGTTAAAATCCTATACTTTGTCAGGTTGTTGTAAAATTATGTAAGGGATACACTTTGGGAGAAGGATCACATCTGATCTAATAATACAAGCTGTGATTCTTTATAAGTTGTTTGAGGATGGTCAGAATCTAAACCGGAAGGATGTGATGATGATTTATGCTCCAGGATTCAGGAGATGCAGGTGAAAACACGGAATTCACTGCACCGCGCGATCCAGTTGGAGTGACAGCGTCGGCAGTCAAGCCCGCAATTGATTTTGAGTCACCTAGATATCGCGACATGATTGGCCGATCTCTTCTGAACAAAGGGAATAATGTCAGATTAAAACGAGCCATTGAGAAGGCAAAAAACGGCGAACCTGTCGTTATCGCTTATATTGGAGGCTCCATTACCCATGGTGCTGGTGCAGTACCTATTCATCTCCAAAGTTACGCTTATCGGTCGTATGAGTCGTTCAAGTTTATGTTTGCGCTTTCAAAAGATAGTCCGATTCATCTGATTAAAGCAGGTGTGGGTGGAACTCCTTCAGAACTGGGGATTGTACGTTATGATCGTGATGTGCTGAGGGGAGGTGCCGTTCAGCCGGATATTGTCATAATCGAATTCGCAGTCAATGACGCAGATGATGAAACCCAAGGTAAATGTTACGAGAGTCTGGTACTCAAAGCACTTACTGCCGATAACAAGCCAGCGGTCATCTTGTTATTCAGTGTATTCGAAAATGACTGGAATCTACAGGATCGTCTCGCTCCGGTAGGCTGGCATTATGATCTTCCAATGGTAAGTGTGAAAGATGCTGTCGTAGATCAGTTCAGCAAGACAAAAGGTGAAGGCAACGTTATTTCCAAAAAGCAATTTTTCCATGATATATATCATCCAACGAACATAGGGCATCGAATTATGGCCGATTGTTTGGAATATTTGTTCGACGTGACGAATCGTTCTGAGTGGGATGAGAAAGATCATGATATTGAAAAAGCTCCGCTAATTGGAAATGAATTTGTTAATGTGAAGCTGTTGGATCGGAAAAACGGCAATCATATTGCCCGAATCGATGCAGGCTCTTTTTGTAAAACGGACACGGATCTGCAGATGGCTGAGATGGATGCTCATGACTATGGTACACCTCAGTTCCCCAACAACTGGATGCGTACAGGAGAGGGAAAAGAGGATCAGAGTAGCTTTCGGATAAGTTTGCAGTGCAAACGCCTCATTCTGATCTTCAAGGATTCTGGTAACGATGAATTCGGAACTGCACATATCAAGGTAGATGGGGTATTTGTCCAAAAAGTCGATCCGCGTCAAGTGAACTGGACCCATTGCCATGCCACACTTCTGCTTAACGAAGAGCATGTGGGGGAGCACTCCATCGAGATCGAAATGGCGGAAGGCCATGAACATAAATGCTTCACTATTCTGGGTTTTGGCTATGTGGATTAACTGAAGACTGATAGTCACTCATATGTTCGGAGGAAAAGAGAATGGAATTGATCTCACCAGCAGTAACGGGATATGACCAGTATCGGGAGAATATACCACGTGGAGTCATGGAGACGGTAGAGTATCCTTCCACCACGGTTGGCAATTCCCGTAAAGCGATGGTGTACACCCCACCAGAATTTTCTTCGACAACGATGTATCCTGTACTTTTTCTTTTGCATGGTATTGGCGGAGACGAAACCGAATGGCATACTCATGGATCTCCGCAAATTATTCTCGATAATCTGTACAACGATAATATGCTTGAACCGATGGTTATTGTTTTCCCCAACGGTCGCGCAATGTCGAATGATCGAGCCGTAGGAGACCTGTTTGAACCTGAGAAAATCAAAGCATTTAAACGGTTCGAATCCGATCTGCTCAACGATTTGATACCTTACATGGAGTCGAACTACCCTTTGCATAAAAGCCGGGATAAAAGGGCGATTGCTGGTTTATCCATGGGTGGAGGTCAATCCTTAAATATCGGATTAAATAATCTAGACCATTTTGCATGGATCGGTGCTTTCTCTGCAGCCCCAAACACCAGAAGTCCGGAGCTACTTGTCCCTGATCTTTCGAAAGCGCCTTCATTACTCTCGCTGTTATGGATCTCTTGCGGTGAACAGGACAATCTTATAGAGATTAGTCTTGGGGTTCACCAATATTTGGCGCAACACGGAGTACCTCACATTTGGCATGAGGAAAGTGGAGGACATGATTGGCCCGTGTGGAAGAACGATTTGTATCTGTTTTCGCAACGTCTTTTCAAATGAATTTGCTGAAGAACATTCATATCGGATTGTAGCATCAACCAAATCTATTAAAATATCAGGAGGTATAATCTATGTTTAAATTTAGCAAAAAATTGTTAACCGTTGTTCTTGCAGCTTCCATGAGTTTTGGTGTCTTCGCAGCCACATCGAGCGCAGCAACAGATTATTGGCAAAATTGGACAGATGGTGGAGGAACGGTCAACGCCGTGAATGGATCGGGCGGGAATTACAGCGTGAATTGGCAAAATACCGGGAACTTTGTTGTCGGGAAAGGGTGGACATACGGTACGCCTAATCGAGTGGTCAATTATAATGCCGGCGTATTCTCTCCTTCAGGTAACGGCTATCTCACCTTCTATGGTTGGACTAGAAACGCTCTAATTGAATATTACGTGGTGGATAGCTGGGGAACGTATCGTCCTACCGGAACGTATAAGGGCTCGATGACTAGTGATGGCGGCACATATGACATCTATACAACGATGAGATACAATGCACCTTCCATTGATGGTACTCAGACTTTCCCTCAGTATTGGAGTGTTAGACAGACCAAGAAACCAATCGGAGTCAATTCTACCATCACGTTCAGTAATCATGTGAATGCATGGGCGAGCAAAGGGATGTACTTAGGCAACAGCTGGTCCTATCAGGTGATGGCAACGGAAGGTTATCAAAGTAGCGGAAGCGCAAACGTGACGGTTTGGTAAAAATGATGTGATGCAGTTCAACTTCTGCACCTGCATTTGAAATTCAATTTTCCGGTAGCGTTGAGTAACGTTATTCTCCAGACTAACGGACCTCGACGTTGCCGGATTTAAGCTAGTAAAGGAGAATAATTGAATGAAGAAGCTGGTATGGTTAACTTTAATCACTATAGTTGTTAGTCTAAGTGCTTGTTCAGCAAGTAATACGAAATTAAGCGATGACTTGGTATTCGTCGAAGGAGGAGCCTTCAAGAGCAGTAAGCCGAGTCAGATCGATAGGAATGAAACGCTGGATTCCTTCTATATTGGCAAATACGAAGTAACTCAAAAAGAATGGATGGAGGTTATGGGGGAAAACCCTTCTGGCTTCAAGGGAGATGACCTGCCTGTTGAAATGGTCAGCTGGTATGACGCAGTGGAATACTGTAATCAAAAAAGTATAAAAGAAAACCTGAAACCTTATTACAATATAGATAAAGACAACCAGGACACGAATAATCACAATGAAAATGACACTATAAAATGGAATGTAACGATCAACGAGGACGCCAACGGTTACCGTTTACCCACAGAGGCAGAATGGGAATACGCTGCAAGCGGAGGTCAAAAGAGCTTAAATTACACATACAGCGGAAGTAACAATCCTGATGAAGTGGCTTGGTACTGGGTAAATGCCGGCGAGAACATTCTGACGGGTGACTGGAGCTGGCCCGCTATTGAGAGCAATCGTAATCAAACCAAAAAAGTCGGAACTCAGAAGGCGAATGAGTTAGGAATCTATGATATGTCTGGGAATGTGAGAGAATGGTGCTGGGACTGGTACAGCGATTCGGAGAGTCCAAATCAAACTTGGCGAGTTGTGAAAGGCGGAGGCTGGATCGGCGGTGTCAATAACAATGAAATATCATTTCGAGGCAAATTTGATGCAAATGGTTTTGGTCCCGATCAAGGATTCCGTATTGTGCGTGGAGAATGAAAACTCTTTTTCCTGGAAATAGATTACTTCTGAGCTAAACCTATACTTTGTCGGGTGAAAACCTATAGTTTAACAGGTTGTTGTACCAAAATGTAAGCGTTACACTTGAATTGTTATCCCGGCGCTTCGCTAAAATCGGAGCGTTCTTATAGTACAGTCCGATGGAACCATGTTCTATGTTATTGATAAATGACGATGAGACTGGTAGAAATTTTGTTCTCCAAAGTTGTGCGAGCAGACAACAATCCTGCTGTTGTTCTGCTGTTTAGCGTTTTCAGAACAACTGGAATCTACCTATTGATATAGATAAAATACATGCAGCTGATCAAGGATAAAAGTGAGGTGAGCTAATGTACAAGGTCATTGTCGCGGATGATGAGCCGTTTATGCTAGAAGGATGGAGAACAATGATTGACTGGCGAGCTTGTGGATATGAACTCTGCGGAACGGCAACAGATGGGGAGGAAGCACTTGCTTTATTCAACTCGGTTGAACCGGATCTTGTCGTCACGGATATTCAAATGCCTGTTATGGATGGTCTTGGTTTGATTCACACCTTGCGAGAAGATCTCGCCTATACCTCTAAAATTGTTATCGTCACAGGATACTCCGATTTTAATTACGCGAAGCAAGCCATACGGTATCAGGTCGATCAGTACGTGCTTAAACCTCTTGTTCCCGAGGAGATTCATCAAATCCTTATGGACATGATTGAACCTCTGGACAAACGCAGAAATGAGCAAAAACAGCAAAATGGAGTCATGGTTACAGATGAAGCCTATGAGAATCATCTTAATGAATATCTAATAAGCGAAGAATATGATTTAGAGCAAATGATGAACATCTCCAAAGAGATCTTGGCGTTGATTGAAGCAGAAAATACGTATTCTATCGATATTGCAGTGAGTGCACTATTAGAGAAAAGTGAGAAAGCAGAGGTTTCGTTGGAATGGATACATCATGTCATCCGATATATCCATGGGGAGTTGCTACGTAAATATGGAAAAAGAGAGGGTTGCAGAGAAATACTATGTGAAAAAGATTGGCATGAGGCTGCGAGTTGGTCTTCCGGCACATTGCAAGACCTGTGTGTTCGACTGTCCAAGCAACTTTCCCAGTCTGAATTGAAGCAAAAGACGGGTACGGGAGGGCTGGTTGCAGAAGCAGTGAATGAATTGAAGCAGCACTATCGAAGTAAAATTAAATTACAGGATGTAGCTAATCGTATTCACGTGAATTCTGCCTACCTGGGTCAACAGTTCAAGCGGGAGATGGGGGTCAGTTTCAGTGACTATGTGCACCAGCTTCGTGTTGAGGAGGCCCGTAAACTCCTGCGACGTACCAATATGAAGATCACTGACATTGCATTCAGGCTAGGATATCATGATGCTGAATATTTCACCCAAAAGTTCAGAGCGCATACAGGGGAGCTTCCGTCAGTCTATAAAAACAAAAACCAAGGGTGATTATATGCGTCATAAATTCTGGATGTTCAGTAAGGTTAATGATATTCCTCTCCGATCCAAATTTCTGCTTATTTATGTACTTAGTATTCTCCTTCCTGTAATAACGATTAATATCTTCTTTTATGAACGAACCTCTGCGGATATCAAGATTAGAGAACAGGAAAATCTACGTAAATCCATCGACAGGGCTGCGGGGGAACTGCTAGGCATGATTGATGAGAGCGTTGCCCTGAGCCGAATTATTGCAGCAGACGATTCGCTCTATGAGGCACTGGATCGGACCTATCACTCCCCCGTGGATTATTACAACGTCTACCACGCATTCCTGCGAGATAAATTAACACGGTACATGTCAGCGAATATTCTGGAGGTGCGTATCTATACGGATAACGATACCATTCAGACGGGCAGTCATTATATCGTGATGAAAGACAAGAATGTACTCCCTGGATTGAAACAGCTGAAATCCACCAGTGGAGGCATTCTTGTCGTTGATTATATTGAGCCATCCGGATTTAACGCGGGAAGAAGAATCAGTGTGATTGGCAAAATGGATACCTATACTTCCTATGCCAATTACAATAAGTATTCCAAGATTGATCTGGAACTTAGCCGGGTGTACAGCATTTTAAATCGTGAATCAGACAGTCTTCAGCTGCGACTGGTGGACAGCAACAATCGAACTGTCGTTTCAAGTGGGGAGTTCAGCGAAACCGACTTATCCCCCCTTGATAATGAATCAATGCTCAAGGAATCTGGAGATTCTGCTTACACGCTCGAAAAATCGTTGGGGAATCTAGCCTACCTAAAGGGTTGGAAATTGATTGGAGTTGCCGATACGCGTCACCTTGACCACCTTTTGCAAGAAGCCTTTAAATCAATTCTGGGGTTGCTCGCATTAAGTATCGTGGTCCCCTCTGTATTGATCTACATTATTTTGCGTTCCTACCACTATCGGATTCGCAAGTTATCCAGACATATGGAGAAGGTTCGTAACGAACGATTCGATCTGATTGAAATTCACGAAGGCCGCGACGAAATTGGCGGGCTTATTCGTACATTTAACATCATGATTGGTAAAATTCATACGCTGATTAATGACGTATATAAACTGGAAATCCGCCAAAAAGATCTGGAGCTGGATCAAGTGAGGACTGAATTGTCCATGCTCCAGAGTCAGATGAATCCCCATTTTTTATTTAACACATTGAATGCCTTGCTAGTCGTTAGTACAAAGAATGGATATACGGAAGTAATTGAGATTATCAAAAGTCTGTCCAAACTGATGAGACAGTTGCTCAGTCATTCTGACAATCTGATTCCTTTGCAAGAAGAGCTGCAATTTACGAATCTTTATCTCCAGATTGAGAAGTTTCGCTTTGGAGAGCTGTTTGATTACACCTTCGAGGTTGATCCTGATGCAGCTTCGTTGCTTATTCCCCGCATGAGTATTCAACCGCTCGTCGAAAATGCCTGCAAACACGGCTTGCAGGCGCGAAAAAATGGAAGACAGATCAAGATAACGGCGAGTCGAAACGCTTCTGAACTGGTTATTCAGGTGATCGATAATGGAATCGGTATGGATGCAGGGAGATTAACCGAGCTCCTGCGAGATATTCGTTCTGAAAGACCCAGGAACGGCGAGCATGTAGGACTCCGCAATGTCTACCGCAGGTTGGAACTCTTTTATGAAGGAAATGCGATATTTGATCTAAGCAGTGTACCTGGAAAGGAAACCATTGCAGGGTACCGTATACCGATCTCTAAGCTGGAACAGAGGAAATAGGAGGTGAACTCTCATGTATAAAGTGCTATTAGTCGATGATGAACCTTATGCCATTGAAGGGTTACAGCTTCTGATCAATTGGGAAAAGTATGGTTTTGAAATCAGAGGTGTGTGCGCCAACGGTGAGGAAGCCATTCGGATGATGGAACAAGATCGACCTGATCTCGTGGTGACAGACATTCGTATGCCTGTGATGAATGGGCTGCAACTTGTAGAAGAAGCACGACGATTGGAACATGAGTCTGTGCTGTTTGTCATCACGAGTGGATACAGTGACTTTAATTATGCCAGACAAGCTATTCGATTAGGTGTCTCCAACTATTTAACCAAACCGGTTGATAGTACAGAAGCAGAGGATATGTTGGTCCGTCTCCGTATGCAATTGCAGGAGCGTGAAACCCAGGAGCGTATAAGGGAACATGCAAATGAGCAAAGGATCAAAGCGTTTTTGTCCGCACTGATTAAGGATAAGCAAAATATATCGGAGGAGGAGATGTCAGAGATACTTCCTCGTTTAAACAAGTCCCATTGGGCATACCTGCGGATAGCCTTTCAGGGAGATATTCAGGAAGTCTGTTCAGTAGTCGAACAAACGGCTGAAGAAACAACTTGCTGTTATGTGATAGACAGAACAAGAGACTCATTGGGACTTGTATGGGGGGAGGAAACGAATGATAGAAATGAGACGTTTGAAGCAATTAAAGCTTTTACCCAGCGTTTAATGAATAATATGCAACATAACGGCTGCGGAGATATTCATATCGCGGTTGGATTAACGGTCAACAAACTGGAGCATTTATCTGAATCCTTCCGCTCCGCTCAGGAAGTTGGGCGTTATTTGTTTTTTAATCAAGAGCATCTTTTGTTTGCCGAAGATATTCAGCTGGAGAATTGGCAGTTTGATCCGGAAACGCTGTCAGAGGTGGACCATATTTGCGATTTGCTTGAAAACGGTTCTGTGGAGGAACTCTCGTCTGCGATTCGGAGTGCTTTTGAACTGTTTGTACAGATGAAGGCTGCGCCAGAGATTGTACATATTTTCTCTACCCATATTATATTCCGCGGACTGTCCCTGTGTAGAGAATTAGGAGGAGAACCTAATGCTCTAATGAATGAATTGGCGAGCGGAATTCTGGAGAAGGGCCATCGAAATATAGAAGAGGTTGCTAACAATCTGGAACATTTCTGTTTGCAATGCAAGTCAGCACTGGCAATTTTCCGGGAGAGGCAAATGGGTGGCATCCAGGCGACGGTTGCTGAATATGTGCAGATGCATTACAGGGAGACATTTACGATCCAGGAGCTCGCAGAACGATTCTACGTGAATCCTGTCCATTTAGGGCAATCCTTTTTGCGAAAGTATGGTAAGGGTGTAATCGAGGTAGTACATGATCTAAGAATGGAAGAAGCGAAGCGTCTGCTCCAGCAGACGAATCAAACATCCAGTGCGATTGCGGAGCAAGTAGGGTACCGCAGTTACCAGCATTTTCTCAGACACTTCGAAAAACGAACAGCCATGAAACCAGTAGAATACAGGCAAAAGTATGCGAATTGATCCATGAAATAGAAGAACCCCTCCTGAATAAGACCTACAATTACAGGGGGGTAGACCTTAAATGTATATATTTTGTAACCGCATACATTTCTTCATACTAAAAACAGTAAGACATACCACTTCCAAGGAGGGCAAGTACATGGGGGGACTTAAGAAAAAGAAGCTTTGGGGTTCCGTATCACTCGTTCTGGCTTTGAGTTTGGCACTGGCAGGATGCAGCGGTGACAATGAGAAAGCAACTACAAAGGATGGGAAAGAGGTACTGAACATCTCGGCCTTTATCGGAACGCCAAATCAGGCGCCAGCTAAAGATAACCGAATCTACAAGAAGATTCAGGATGAACTCGGCGTTAATCTTGAGATGGAGTTTCTAGTAGGTGATCTTCAACAGAAGTTGGGCGTTATGATTGCCGGGGGCGATTTCCCGGATCTGATCACAGCAGACACCAAGTTGGTCTCAGCGGGTGCGGTTATTCCGCTCGAAGATCTCATTGAAGAGCATGCACCTAATCTGAAGAAACATTTCGGTAAAGACTGGAACCGGATGAAAGATTCCAGTGACGGACATATTTACTGGTTGCCTAACTATGGAGTGTATACAGGAGAGTTCATTAGTAACTATTATTCTGGTCCTGCATTCTGGATCCAAAAGTCCATACTGAAGGATGCCGGGTACCCAACTCCTAAAACGTTGGATGATTTCACAAAGTTGGTCCGTGATTATGCAGCCAAGAATCCAACTATTGATGGTCAACCGACGATTGGTTTCACTACATTGGCTTCAGACTGGCGGACGTTCCCTTTGCTTAACCCACCTGAACATCTTACGGGTCACCCCAACGACGGGGGCGTAGTCGTAGATGATAGTGGAGTCGCAACCGTTTTTGCCGACAAAGATATCTCCAAACGGTATTATAAGGAACTAAACAATCTGTACAACGAGGGATTGCTGGATAAAGAAGCCTTTGTTCAGAACTACGATCAATATCTGGCCAAAATTTCTTCGGGACGTGTGCTTAGTATGTTCGACCAGCACTGGAATTTCCAAGCCGGCGAAGACCCACTCGTAGCACAGGGGAAAATTGGCCAGACATACGTAGGCTTCCCGCTTGTCTATGATACAAGTATCACAGATCATTATCTGGATCGTCCGGTCATTAACTTGAACAATGGTTTTGGTATCAGTAAAGATGCCGAAGACCCTGTCGCACTGATCAAATTCCTCGATAAGCTTATGGACGAGAAGTACCAGAAGCTCTTGTCATGGGGTGAAGAGGGTGTAGACTACCAAGTGAATGAAGAGGGAAGATTCTATCGTACACCAGAGCAACGGACAGAGCAGGATGATCCAGCATGGAGATTGGTTAACAAAGCTGAAGGTTTCTACGCTGCTGCACCGAAGCTCGAAGGAACATTTGAAGATGGCAATGCAATTGGAGCGATCAACCAACCTGAGGAATTCTATGACAACCTCAAACCGGAAGATAAAGAACTTCTGGATGCATACGGCTTCAAAACGTGGAGTGACTTCTTCTCTCCTGCACCAGAAAATCCAGTGTACTATCCAGCATGGCAGGTCGATCTGAAAGAAGGCTCTGATGCTGCGGTAGCGAACAAACAAATGACAGACACTTCATTGAAATTCTTGCCTAAAGCAATCATGTCAAAACCGAATGAGTTCGATAACATTTGGACTGAATATGTAGACGCTTACAAGAAGATCGATGTCAAATCCTATGAAGATCGAATTAATGATCAACTGAAATGGAGAATCGAGAACTGGTCTGTTAAATAAAAAAATGCGGCAATGATTCTCTCGGAAGGTATCAACCAAAGGATTACTCAGGCGAGTGCCTTCCGGGGACATCATGCTTAAAGTCGCTGCAAGCCAATAGGAGGAGTGAAAGATGGCGAACACGCCTGGAGCCATACCAGAGCAAACCACCCGTACAGTCGTTCCCAAAGCACCACTGTTAAAACGATTGCGCGGACAAAGACAACTCATGTTCATGTCATTGCCCATCGTTGCGTACATTCTCGTATTCTCGTATTATCCCATTTGGGGCTGGGTTATGGCCTTTCAGAATTACAGTCCTGCGAAGAGTTTCACGCAGCAGGAATGGGTCGGGCTCAAACACTTTAAGTTTTTGCTAACAGACGATGCATTTCTTAACGTGCTTCGTAATACCATTGCGATGAGCGTCATCAATATGGTGCTCGGATTTGCGACAGCAATTATATTTGCCATTTTACTTAATGAGATCAAACATAAGTTATATAAACGAACCATTCAAACAATATCGTATTTACCTCACTTTCTCTCATGGATTATTGTGACAGGTATCGTAGCAAGTTCACTATCTGTAGATGGTGGGATTGTGAATGTGGTACTCATGAAGCTGCATATCATTCAAGAACCTATCATGTGGCTTAGCGTTCCGGAATACTTCTGGGGCATTGTAGGCGCATCCCATGTATGGAAAGAAGTTGGCTGGAATGCCATTATTTATTTGGCGGCCATCACGTCTATCGATCCTTCCCTCTATGAAGCGGCAGAGATTGATGGTGCGAACCGATATAAGAAAATGCTGTATGTGACCTTACCCGGAATCAAATCCATTGTTATCATTTTGCTGATCATGAATATGGGCTGGATTTTGGAAGCTGGATTCGAGGTTCAGTATCTGTTAGGTAATGGTGTGGTTGTCGACTGGTCACAGACGATAGATATATTTGTCCTGAAGTACGGACTACAGATCGGGAATTATTCTTTGGCTACTGCGGCAGGTATCTTCAAAACAGTAGTTAGTATCACGCTGATCTTTGCGGCGAATTCAATTTCCAAACGGCTCGGGGAAGACCGATTAATATAAGGGGGACTAGAGATGGGAATCAATAAATCTCGGCTTGAACCGATTGTCTTCCATACGTTAAATGGTATACTGATGATCGCAATCGCGATTGTTACCCTGTATCCGTTTGTGAATACACTCGCCGTATCATTCAATGCCGGTAATGACACCATTCGGGGTGGGATTTATCTGTGGCCTCGGGTATGGACAGATCAAAACTACAGAGCAGTATTTGCAGGAGGGACCATCTTCAGCGCCTTTGGTATATCTGTGGCGAGAACGGTTTTGGGGACAGTTTTAAGTCTATTCTTAACCTCCATGCTGGCTTACACACTAAGCCGAAAAGATTATATATTACGAAAGCCCATTACCATTACAGTTGTTCTTACGATGTATTTTAGTGCAGGTCTTATTCCAACTTACTTCCTAATGAAAGATTTACATTTGTTAAACAACTTCCTGGTGTACATTATTCCTGGGCTGATCAGTGCCTTTAATATGATTGTTATTAGAACTTATATCCAGACACTACCCGAGGGATTGATCGAATCCGCCAAAATCGATGGTGCTGGAGATTTCAGAACATTCATTTCCATTATTCTACCGCTGTGCCAACCGGTTCTTGCTACTGTTGCACTGTTCATTGCAGTCGGTCAATGGAATTCTTGGTTTGATACGTTTCTGTATGCATCTTCCAAACAAAACCTAAGCACGCTGCAATATGAGTTGATGAAACTATTATCATCTTCTATGAATTCCAACAGCAGTGCAGCCGTTGCCAATGGTGCAGATCTTGGTGCTGCGCGTAACATGGTCACACCTGTATCTATTCGGGCAGCGATTACGATTGTTGCGGCATTACCCATCTTAGTCGTATATCCATTTTTGCAGAAGTATTTCGTTCATGGCTTGCAGCTTGGAGGGGTAAAAGAGTAAACTTAATGCAGTTCCAGATAACCGATCAAAAACGGTCACTAGGTGACCGTTTTTTTATGTTTTTTTAAACGGCGGGCCGTAGTATGTCAATTGCACACGAATCTAACTTATTCAATAATGTTGTTGACAATTAAATTAAAGTTACTATAATTTATATTTACTTGATTCACCAGTCAGTCTCTTTTCAGGGTGCCACTGCGCGCGAAAGCCCTATATCAAGAACTGTCCACAGCGCCTGACCATCCCGAGCCCTTACCACTTTATCAAGGAGACTGAAGAAAAAATGAAAGTATTAATCGTGGAAGACTCCATTTTCGTACAGAAATTACTTACAAAGCTGATTGTTGATCATATTCCAGAATGCGAGATTCAGATTGCTAATAATGGAGAGCAAGGATACAACCTATTCAAGGAATTTCAACCTGATTTTATAACCACCGACCTGCTAATGCCTGGTTTGAACGGACAAGAAATGCTTCGAATGATTCGAGAAACGGATAGCAATGTCAAAATTATTATCTTATCCGCAGATATTCAGAAGACAACTAGGGATGAAGTTGAAATGTTAGGCATTTCTGGTTTTTTGAATAAACCGTTAACCGCAGAGAAGGCAACTACCATGATTCAACTGATTCAGGCGGCCTATCATGCTGAATGATTTACAGAAGGATTTGCTTACTGAACTAGTGAACGTTTACGTGGGACAAGCGGCTAACATGTTGTCAGAGATTGTAGACAAGCGTATCGTTTTGAATATTCCGGAAGTGGAACTAATCTCCATATCCGATGTTGATCCTGGAGATCGAAGATACAATATTTTCTTTAGTGAAGGTCACCTGTTTAGGTCATCCTTACAGTTCGGATACGAATTTCAGGGAAAAGCATTTCTGATGTTTCCTGTTGAGCAGGCTAAAGTATTGGCAAACATCTGTCTTGGAGAACTGGGTGAGAGCGTTATACCGAACAATCCGAACCTGATGGATACGGATTTGGACGTTTTGAAGGAAGTTAGCAATGTCCTGCTTAACGCCATTATTGGAGAATTCGGTAATTTCCTCGAGATCAAACTGGAATACGTCCTGCCTGATATTGAACTGATCTATGTCACCAATTCCGATCAACAAATATTGCTTCAGAATGAAGTTTATGTCCTGGTTTTACATACCTCGTTTTTACTTGCCGATACGGATGTGACAGGTATCATTGTCATAGCACTGAGTATGAACTCCATATCGAGCCTGCTGGCCAAAATGGACGCTTTGTTGGAGGCGGGCAATGGATAATCTTATTTCACAAGCTTTGAACAAAGCCCATATGGGAATAATGATCGTGGACAGGCATTTGAAAATTGTTGTGTGGAATGCCTGGTTGGAGCGCTTTACTGGCAAGAATGTAGAAGAGGTAGTAGGCTTGAATCTGCTTGAGGTCTGCCCACGGTTTAAGTCGAACATGTATTTAAATATTTTGCAAAATGCGCTGTATCATGGACAGAGCAGATTTTGCTCAAGCGCGTTACATAAGGCATTCATTCTTCCTAATGAAGGAGAGGATGAACAATTATTCAGACAAAATATGCATGTTGAACCGCTCTATCATGAAGATCGGAGTTATGCCCTTATTCAGATTACTGACATGACTAACACCAATACCAGGGTATATAAACTTAAAAATCTGATCAAAGAACTGGAGACGGACTACGCCAAAATCAAAATCTCCGAGAAAATCAGCAAGCATTTGTCTTTGCATGATCCACTTACCGGTCTGCCTAATCGTCTTGCTTATAATGACCGTCTTGCCTGGGCCATCAGTAATGCCAAAAGAAACCATAATAAACTAGCCGTCATGTTTGTGGATGCTGATGGGTTTAAACAAGTGAATGATACATATGGACACCATGTTGGCGATCAAGTGTTGCTGGAAATGGCAAAGCGATTAAGTGAAACAATTCCAAGTGCGGACACTGTAGCTCGGCTTGGCGGGGACGAATTCATCATTTTAAGCCATCTGAAAGATGATCACGATGCTGAAGTCATCGCTAAAAGATTGGAAGCTGCATTCAGTACCCATTTCAAGATTGCCGGAAACTATATCAACCTTTCAATGAGTATTGGTATCAGCCTATTTCCCAAGCATGGACAGGAGCCTTCCGAACTTCTGAGACATGCGGATGGAGCTATGTACAAGATTAAAAAGAATGGCAAGAATGGTTACGGAATTTATGAACCTGAAAATGCTTAAGAAATCTAAAAATGTCTTTTAATAAAGTTGCTATAATAGCAACTTTATTTGTCTATACAATTAACATAAGAAAAAATATGTTTTTTCTATGAATAATATTTTTTACGTATGAAGATGAGAAAATAATTATTGAGTAAAGTAGTAATAAATCAGCCAGTGATACTTATAAAGGAGTGCACATATTGAATGTAATAGATGGATCGATAATCGTACTTTTGCTGTTCAGTTTCTATATTCTATTACTGTACGGAATGCCGATTATCTTAATTATAGTGGGGTATTTCATATTTAAAGGGTACAAGAAGCGCAGGGGTGTGAAGACGAACGATAAGTCGGTGGCTCCTGATGGTCAGCAAGCTAATATTAAACCATAGATTAATGTTGATACCACGATATTGAGCGGGACCAGAGTAAGGCCCGATGGAGAGCCGCTATATTAGCGGCTTTTTTGGATTTTATTAAATAAGAAGAAGTCTGAAAGAGGCGATAGTCAGAACAGTACCAAAAGCAAGGAGAAAAACGCCTCTAAACTTGATGCCCATCATATCGTATTCATGAAGTTCATCCTTCGTACGATTAAAAGGCCATGAATTGGGTCGTCTCAGTGCTCTAACTCCAAAGAATAAACCAATCATTCCAAGTGACAGAAAGAAAAAGAAGAAAAACATATCATCCCCCCTTTAACAAAGATAAGTAATATGGAAGCCTAGTTTAAGTTGTTTAGCCGTATTCTTTGCCAAAGTCCTCCATCTTTTCAAGGATCGGTAGTAACTTCATTCCCTTGTCTGTTAACGAATACTCAACTCGTGGAGGAACTTCCGGATATACATCACGTTGTATAACACCATCATTCTCCAACTCTTTAAGCTGCTTTGTGAGGGAGCCTTGAGACAGATCTCCAAGGAATTTTTTGATATCTGTATATCGCCGTGTTTCGTCTTTTAGGTACCATAAGATAAAATATTTCCAACGCCCAGAAAGGACATTCTGAGTAAAAGCTATGGCGTACATGTCACTTTTTCCATCTATAAACTCTTGTTCAAATCCTTCATTGCAAACTCTCATTCATATCACTCCTGATCCAAAGGTACAAAAAGATGTACTATGTTCATTTAAATTGCCCTCTTTGCTAATAAAACAAATACACCTATGATGGTGTCAACACCAAAACAATTTTAGTTTACCTAAAGTATGAAAGAATAATTAATGTTATCTCGATTGAATAGTTAGCAAGCTAAATAAATATATCATAGAAATGAGTGACTGATAAGGGCTGGAGCCAAACCGATATTCGATCATACTGTAAATTTTAACAAGGGAGATGTTTAACAATGAGTAAAAAAATTCGTACAGGTATCATAGGGGCATCCATTAATAACGGGTGGGCGAGTGGAACACATATTCCAGCTATTCAGCATTTGGATGAATTCGAGCTTACAGCGGTTGGGACAAGTAATATGGTGAGTGCAAAGAAAAGCGCAGAAGCTTTCTATGCAGATCACGGCTTTGATAATATGAAAGAGTTGGCTCAGCATCCTGATGTGGATATGGTCGTTGTCAGTATTAACGTCAAGGAACATTATAACGCCGTTAAAGCCGTTGTACCTGCTGGCAAACCAATCTATTGTGAATGGCCACTGGGTTCGAATACAGAGGAAGCCTTGGAAATGCAGGAATGGATAACGTCCGCACAACTGCCAAATGCGATTGGATTACAGGCTAGACAAGCCCCGGCCGTTCAATATGTTAAAGATTTATTGGCAGAAGGTTATGTCGGTAAAGTGTTGTCTGCCAACCTGAAGATCTCTATAGATGGCATGGGTGGCGTTGGTGACAAGTCGACTGCGTACTTGTATGACCGGAAAGTTGGAGGGAACTTGCTGACCATTGTAGGGGGCCATAATCTGGATGCCTTCACTTACATGCTTGGGGACTTTACAGAATTGTCTGCCACCACAGCTCAACAGTTTCCAGAAGTTGAATTGGTAGATATTCAGAAAGTCATCAAGAAAACAACGGATGATCAGATCATGATTACAGGAAAATTGACTAATGGTGCAGCAGGCATCGTTCATATTCAAGGTGGAGTCAAACATCAGACAGGACTCACACTTGAAATTTTCGGAGACAATGGCACGATTGTGCTGAGCGCCCCGGCATCCATTCAATTCGGATCACACCAATTACGCGGTGCAGGATCTACGGACAACGAGCTTAGTGAACTACCCATTCCCGATGCCTATTACTCGGCTCCACATTCTTTATATAACGACTCCGGAATTGTTCTGAACATGGCTCAGGCTTATCGTAAGTTTGCCAAAGATATTCAAGAAGGTACTACCTTAGCACCTAATTTCGCGGATGCGGTGAAACTACATCAGTTACTGGATGCCGTCGAGAAATCAGCCCAGACCGGTGAACGTCAATATCTATAACCCTCACTAAACGGAACAAAATCTGATCCATCCATATACTTAGCATGCTAAATATATTCACGCTATAGTAAGGGCACAAATATCTGTGCCTGTCCAGAACGAAGGAGAAAATCGTTATGAAAAAAAGAAGTGAAATGCAACTGGCTTTACAGATGGTTTCGGGTTATGGAGCCGAATTTAGCGCATGGAGAATGCCTGGCACGGATCCTGCAGCTTACACCAATATGGATAGTTATGTAGAACGGGCTAAATTAGCTGAACAAGGAAAATTTCAAATGATTTTCATCGCTGACACTCCAGGCTTATCCAATAATTTAGGCCCACAGACACCTATGTTTCCTATGGACCCCATGTTGGCACTGATGGCAGTAGCAAGAGAGACACAACACATCGGGCTTGTGGCTACCCTCTCTACAACATTTAATTATCCCTACAACATTGCACGTCAGTTCAAAGCACTGGATGTTATCAGTCATGGACGTGTGGGATGGAATGCGGTTACCACATCCGACCCCCTAGCGGCGGCTAATTTCGGTGCCCGGGTTGAAAATCGCCAAGAGCGCTATGACAAGGCACATGAAAGCATACAAATTGTTCAGGCCTTGTGGGGGAGTTGGGAACCAGACGCTTGGACGTTAGATGTAGAAGGAGGGGAATTTGCGGATATGGACAAAATCCAGCCTATTAACCTTCAGGGTCAATATTATGCATCTCGTGGTCCTTTGCCCATTCCGCCCTCTGAGCAAGGGCAGCCAGTGATTTTCCAGGCAGGGGGAGGAGGTGAAGGATTAGAATTAGCTGGGAAATATGCTTCGGGAGTGTACGCCAATCCTTATGATATTACGTCTGCCCGTGAACACAGACAAGCCATAAGGCAAAGTGCTGCCCGTTTCGGTCGAAACCCCGATGATATCAAAATGTTTGCAGGTTTTATGTTTTCTCTGGCTTCAACGGAGGAAGAAGCTCTGGATCGTCGGAAACAGCTTATGAGTTTTAATCCCCAGGAAATCCCTAGCAGGGTAAGTTACCTCGGCTCCATGGTTGGTTTACCCTTATCGGTAAACTCCGTAGATATAGATCAACCTTTAGCGCCAGACTTGTTGAAAAATGCATATGCCAACCCCATGGACCCACGTTCTCCGAGAGCCTTAAAGTTATTAAAAAAAGGACTCTCTGTAAGGGATGTTCTCGCTCACGGGGTCATCAACTATCATCCGGTTGTTGCAGGCACCCCGACACAGGTTGCTGACTTCTTGGAAGAATGGTTTTTGGCTGAAGCATGTGACGGATTCTCAGTCGTGCCCGATGTATCTTTTGATGGCGTTGCAGATTTTGTGAATCAGGTAGTACCTATCTTGCAGGAACGAGGTTTGTTCCATAAGGAATATGAAGGAAAAACACTACGCGAGAATATGGGCGTTCCTTACGAATACGGATTGCAGGAACATGGAATCAACGAATAAAGGAGAGTTTTTAATGAATAACACACTTGAATTGCTTCATAACCATACATCGTTTCGTTCTTACACATCTCAACCCCTAACTGAGGAACAAATAGATGCAATATTTCAGGCAGCAAACCAAACTTCATCGTTCAGTCTTCTGCAGGCGGTATCCATTATACGCATCACAGATCCAGTACTTCGAAAAAAACTCAGACATCTGTGTGTCGATCAACCCTATATTGAAGAAGCGGCCGAATTCTGGATCTTCTGTGCAGATTTCAACCGAAATCATGAAATCGCTCCGGATGTGGATATTGAATATATTGAATTTCTGTTGATTGGTTCATTCGATGCTGGCCTGATGGCACAAAATGCGTTAACCGCGGCTGAATCGCTGGGACTTGGCGGAGTGTTCATTGGTGCGGTCAGAGCTAATATTAGCGAACTATCTGACGTATTGAATTTACCTAAATTTGTTATCCCTCTGGTGGGGTTATGTATCGGTAATCCAGCTGGAGATAAGCCGGAACTGAAACCTCGACTCCCTCAATCCATGGTATTGCTTGATAATCAATACCAACCAATGGATCAAGAGAAATTAGCAATCTATGATGAGACCATGCTGAAGTATTATGAAAATCGTCCGACGAGAGCCCCTTTCACCGTAAAAAAAGTAAAAGGATGGAGTGACCATATCCAGGATCACCTCGAGAGAAGTATTCAACCGCAAATGATGACCTATTTGAACAAGCAAGGTTTTGCCAAAAAATAAGGACTAAACCAATCTTTCCGGTGAAACTTGGATAGGAAAAGGCCCTTAAAGACGACACTAAGGTGAATTGACACCTGTATATCTCCATGATACATTTAGTCTGCTAAATATAATTCGGATGTAGGGAGGGATCGTTCATGACAGATACAGTAGATTGTGAAATTCGACAGTCTTTAGATCGAATTTCCTCCCAAATGCGACGAAATTATAGTGAATCTCTTCGGGAACTTAATCTCTATGTAGGACAAGATAATCTGTTGTACCGGCTGTGGTTGGGTGATGGGGTAACACAGATGCAACTAAGTGAACATATGAAATGCGAACCACCAACGGTTACAAACATGGTCAAATCACTGGAGCAGAACGGATTTATATATCGCAAGCGTGATGTACAGGATGCAAGGATCATGCGTATCTTTCTAACCGATAAGGGCAAAGAATTAGAAAAACCGGTTGAGCATAAATGGAGAGAGCAACAAGAGAAACTACTTCAATCCATTTCTTCGGAAGATCGGCTAATATTGAGACAATTCATGCAACAAATGGAGCAAAATATCTTATAACTTATGCCAAGCTTCACGTAAGCTAACTAAATGAACGAAACAGAGCCGCTATTATAGCGGCTTTTTTTATTGCCAATAGCTAAACTTCCCTGTCCAGAACAAAGAATTTGTACTGTCAGTTTCGGAATTCACGATTACACCTCTAATGTTGGGATAAGATTGTGATAATTCAAGTTAATTTTGTTCATTTAGATGCTTAAGAGATTACAGTACACTGAAAGAACATACAAACGGAACACACTAAACATGAAAATGTGAGGAATTATAATTCGTTGGAGGTTTTAACGTGAAGACCAAAAATATCTGGTTTAATCAACCTGCTGGAAGATGGGAAGAGGCATTGCCTATCGGAAATGGAACTCTTGGAGGCATGATTTTTGGGAAAACACAGATCGAGAGAATTCAGCTTAATGAAGATAGTCTGTGGTATGGTGGTCCGATGCAGCGGAATAATTCTCAAGCACTTGAATCTTTATCTCAGATCAGAAGCCTGATTTTTGACGGTAAGATTAGGGAAGCAGAAGAACTCGCAGCAGATACTCTGGTAGGTGTTCCTGACGGGCAAAGACATTATGAGCCATTAGGAGACTTCTATATCGCTATGGATCACAGTGAACATGAACCAAATGGATATCAAAGACATCTCGATCTGGAACAAGGCAAGGTAAACGTGCATTATACCGCAGATCAATCCAATTACAGCCGTGATTATTTTGCTAGCTACCCGGATCAAGTGCTCGTTGTTCATCTCAAATCAAGCGTGCCTGGAAAGTTATCATTCTCCACTGTTTTTGGCAGGGGAGCTGTTCTGGAATCAACATCCTATTCAGATATTCTTAAGCATCCTGTTGGTTTCCAATCCTATCTGGACCGGATCGAGAAGCGTGGAACGAATGACTTGATCATCCGGGGAAGAAGTGGGGGAGAAGAAGGAATCCGATTTTGTTGTGCGATTCGCCTTATATCTGAAGGAGGGCAGGTTCATTATTCAAGCGGTCAGCTTTCTCTGAAGGATGGTAATTCAGCGACTATTCTAATCACGGCGTGCACGGATTTCCGAGTACCCAAGGAACAACTCGAAGTGGAGTGCCTCCGCAGAATTGATACTGCTTCCGCAAAACCATATAGCGAACTGCTCGCCGATCATGTCTCGGACTATCAATCCTTATTCGAAAAGATGGATATACATCTCGAAGATGAAAATAAAGATGTGATATGTTCCGAACTTCCAATCGATCAGCGCCTTGAGCGGCTTAGAGCTGGTCAGCATGATCCGGAACTGCTGAGTCTATACTTTCAATTTGGTCGCTATCTGCTTATCTCAAGCAGTCGTCCAGGTTCTTTACCGGCAAACCTTCAAGGGATATGGAATAAAGACATGCTTCCTGTATGGGACAGCAAATATACGATTAATATTAATACACAGATGAACTACTGGCCTGCAGAAAGCTGCAATCTGTCTGAATGTCACGTTCCATTGTTTGATTTTATAGATCGACTGCAAGTCCGGGGAAAGGAAACCGCTAGAACCATGTATGGATGCAAGGGGTTCGTTGCTCATCACAACTCGGATATCTGGGCAGACGCTGCTCCGCAGGATGTATGCATGACATCGACGTTTTGGACCATGGGAGGAGCATGGCTTTCATTACATCTATGGGACCACTACGAATATAATAAGGATGTTCAATTTCTCAAAAAAGCTTACTCCACGATGAAAGATGCGGCTATCTTTATTCTGGATTATCTAATAGAGGATCCTTCCGGCAATTGGGTGATATGTCCTTCGTCCTCACCGGAAAATCGCTATATATTAGATAATGGAGAGTCGGGGGCTTTATGTTTTGGTGCTTCAATGGACAATCAGATTATTAGAGAACTCTTCACGCGTTGCATTGAAAGTACCCGAATATTGCAAGAAGATCAGGAATTTGGAGAAGTACTCCGCAGTGCTTTAACCAAAATACCGGAGACCTCCATTGGAAAACATGGCCAGATCCAAGAGTGGAGTAACGATTATGATGAATTGGAACCTGGCCACAGACATATCTCCCATTTATTCGCTTTGCATCCTGGAACGCAAATTACGTTGCAATCAACGCCTGATCTGGCCAAGGCAGCTCGTGTAACACTCGACAGAAGACTGGAACACGGTGGTGGACACACAGGATGGAGCAGGGCGTGGATTCTCAACATGTGGGCACGATTAGAGGAGTCGGAACTTGCACACGATAACATCGTGGAACTTCTACGTTCCTCCACGTTACCCAATCTGTTTTGTGACCATCCTCCATTTCAAATTGATGGGAACTTTGGAGGTACTGCAGGGATAGCAGAGATGCTTCTCCAGAGTCATAACGAAGTAATCAGATTGTTACCTGCTTTACCAGCAGGGTGGCCAAAAGGATATATTCGTGGTATTCGGGCTCGTGGCGGATTTGAAATAGATCTGGAATGGGAAAATGGTCGTCTATTCAGTACCAGAATTCGCTCTACTGCAGAATCAAGAGTAACCTTATCCTATCTGGACCAAAAGATAGAATTAACCTTTTCTGGCCCCAACGCTATGATTGAATTAAAAGGGGATAAATGGAATAACAAATAAGAACTTACCGATTCCTGAGCGAATACCCGCTGACAAAATTGTCGGGCGAATTCGCTCTTTTTCTTTGCTGAGATAAGATATAGGCAAGAGTTGGCGTGTTTTTGCTCAATGCCATGTTTAAAGAAGACTTCCATATTTAACAAATTTACCAGGTGAAGTGCCGACCTGCTTGGTGAAGCTGCGAATAAAATTGGCATAATCTCCAAAACCGGATTGATAACAGGCCTCTGTAATACTTAAACCTTCGATTAAATAAGATTTCGACAGCTCTATACGGCGACTAAGAATGTATGCTCGAATCGTGAGTCCGGTATGTTTTTTGAATTGTCGACTAATATAGCTGCTATTCGTGAACATAGCCTCTGACAATTGTTTGAGCGTCAGTTGCCTCGTCAGATTACATTCAATGTAATCCATCGTGTTTCGAACTAGTTCAGGCATAATATCCATTGCAACAAAATCCGTATTTTGAAAAGTTAGATTCGTTAGAAGCAGTAGCTGTGTAATCAAAATATTCCCCAGAATATCCGCTCCATAGTCACTTGATGAGAGACACTGTTCAAGTTCGCCAGCTAATTGTAGCACTCGTTGAAGTTCGTCCTCTTCAAGATGTACGATATTACCCTTACCCTTGGGACGGTAGTCGAAACATGCGGATAAGTTGGTGCTTGAAGTAGACAAGCGGTTCAGATATGACTTTTTCAGATTTATGGTGATTCTCTCATATTCGTTTTTGTCCAAGGCAAAGGAACGGTGCATCTCCTCCGGGTTAAGAACGAGCAGATCTCCACGTTGCAAATGGTAACAACGGTTCTCAATATAGAAGTTTACATTGCCACGAAGAAATAAGTAGAGTTCGTATGCATTATGTCGATGATAAAACGTTCCCATATTATACGTGGTGGTGGTGCGATGAAGGTACAACAGCTCATTCTGGATTGGATCAAACAGGTATTCTGAAGTCTCATTCATATCAGATATATGACCTCCTTGTCGTTTCGCGCAATAAATATAGCCGTTTGTGCAATGAAATTGCAGACGTGAACCTATAAAATGTAACCATCCTAGCATGATGGATACATAATTGCAAGCGTTTCCACTCAGGTGTGTACAACGCGATTGGAGGAAAAGATGGATCTGATTTTCACGGCTAGAAGTAGAGTGCAGGACAACGTAGAGTACACGGCATTGAATAAGCATGCTCTCAAGGCTGACGTAAAAGTAACAAGCGGGAACGGCAGTGCAGAAGACCCATGGCAAGCCGACATTCAGATTTACAACGAGGGGCAGAATGCCTGGGCAGGGGTTATTCATGTGGAAATGCCGTTGGACAAACAGAATCCGAGGTTTTTTTGCCTGCATTTATGTATGGCCGCAACCGGGGCGAAGCACCTCAGAATGTTCCAAATGAGTTCCCCAGGCTAAGGGAGGGCAGTCCTTCTCGTCCTTCATCACCCTGGTGGATGGTAAGAAGTGATCGTCTGTCTCATCCAGCTGCACTTATCTATGATGAAGGTCGGATTGTTGGTCTAAGCGCAAGTCCCTACTGGATCAATACAGGAAACCAGAAGCAGCAATGGTATCCAGGAATGGAAGGAAACTTTGTGCAATATGGGGGATTCACATGTTCTATTGAAAAGGGTACGGTCGGATATACGTTGGGATATGAGAATGCTCCATTGTTATTTATCAAATCCAGACTTGTCCACGAGCGAGCTGCCCTTGGAGAAAACTGTTTTGAACTTGCGGCAGGTGAATCGGTCAGGCTCACACTTGAACTATATAACTACGAGTCTGAATCAGAACTGGGCATCAATCCAGCACTGGAAACAATCTATAAGAGGTATCACGAAAAACCAAGAGAAGGAAGTGACATTCAGACAACGGTAACGGATTTGTCCAATGCCATCTATGAGTATGCCTGGCTTCCGGAGGATCGTCATTATTCTACATTTGTATATGAAGATGCTGCTAAAACCGGTGGCTACCGATACAACAAAATTATCTCAATCAGTTGGACAAATGGTATGACCATAGCTGCACCAATGCTTATGGCCGCACTGCGCCTGAATAATGAGCCCATGCGACAGCAGGCGTTATCCTGTATTACCAATATTATCGAGAATGCCATGAATCCCGAATCCGGACTTCCGTATGACGCTTATCAGGATGGGATCTGGAGTGTTAAAGGCTGGTGGTTCGACGGCATGCGTACCCCAGGACATTCCTCTTACCTTGTAGCTCAAGCGATGTTCTACATTCTGAAAAGTTACGATTATGAGAAGCGCATTCGAAATGTGAGTCATGATGATTGGCTTGCTTACGTCAAGCAAGTACTTGATCGTCTGGAGTGCACGAAGAATACGGATGGAGAATATCCCACCATTTTGTCAGAGCGGACCGGAGCAGGTCTTGAATATGATGCCTTTAGTGGGGTCTGGTGTCTTGCTGCCAAGGCATATTACTGTTGGTTAACCCATGATGAATCTTCTCTGGATGAGCTCAGACGCAGTGAAGCCCACTATTACAACACCTATGTGCAACACATGGAATGTTACGGCGCTCCGCTGGATGCGGACAAGGCAGTGGATTCGGAAGGTATTCTGGCTTACATCAAAGCTGTTCGGTTTCTGCACGCGTTGACCGGTGACGAGCTATATCTAGATCACATGAGAGATGCGATCAGTTATGAATTCAGCTTCAAATTTTGTTACAACTCACCTATTAAGATTCCTCCACTCAGTACATTAGGCTGGTCCAGTTCCGGGGGAAGTGTTACTTCAGTAGCTAATCCGCATATTCACCCCATGTCCAGCAATCTAGTGGATGAGCTCTTGTATTATGTTGGACAGCGGGAAGAGAATTATGTTCGTCAACGTATGATGGACACCATCGGGTGGGGTTGTCAGACCTATAATCGTTATGATCAAGAATTCGGCTATGGCAAAAAAGGATGGATGTCTGAACGCTTCTGTCATTCGGAAGGACTGGTCACTGAAAAATATGCGGATGGTACGCCAGCCAGCACCTGGTTTTGCCTGATGCCATGGGCTAGTGGATCGATCATTGAAGGCCTCGTTGGCGACTATTGGGATTATGCACGACATGAATGAATGTATTATGCAATAACTACAACAGTCACCATATTAGATTCCGCCGATAGGGAGACACGCTACCGGCGGTTTATTTTCGTTGGAGGAAAGGGGACACACGGATGTTAAAAGTATTACTGGTAGATGACGAGATGTATATACGAAAGGGGCTGTATGAACTCATAAATTGGATGGATCTTAATATGGAGATTATCGGAGAGGCAGAGAACGGTGTAGAGGCATTAAATCTGATTGAAAGCCTGCAACCAGACGTGATTATTACAGATATCCGTATGCCAATCCTGGATGGACTGGAACTGATACGTGCCGTAGAGAAAATACCACATCTGGAACCTGTGTTCATTATCATCAGTGGTTATCATGACTTCAAATATGCACAGCAGGCAATCAGGTACGGTGTTCATGACTATATCCTGAAGCCTATTGATGATGAAGAACTGACGGCGACGTTGCAGAAGTCAGCTAATCTGATTTGCAATAAAAGAAAACATATTCTGTTGACTGAGGGACAGGCCAGTAACATCATGCTGGAGGATGTGATCAAAGGCCATGTACAGAAGGAGGATGAACATCGATATGCCGAGATGCTTGGCATCAATCGTAACTCCAGTCTGCTCATAACTTTGATTGAACTTCAGACCGGATTAGATGCAATTAAAATTACGATTGAACAGCTACGTGAAGCAGTACATTCTCTGGAGAGTAATTTATGTAAAATGTTCATCAGTGAGCAACAACGCGGCACGTTTGCTTTATTACTGTTGTGGCCTGATCATCATCAAGGAGACTCGGCGTTACAGGATAAACTGCATAATATTCATATAACACTGAGCAAAAGGTTTAACCTGGATATCGGTCTTTACGCAGGAACACTTGTCAAAGAAATTGGTGATGTCCCACAATCCCTTATGGCGGCTGAAGAAGCAGCCAAGCATAAATATGCTGAAACTGGTGGTGTCGTACGCTATACGGAGATCAAGGACAAACGGCTGTTTGTTTTTAATGTATATCAAGACGAGGTGGATCAATTAATTCTGACCCTGGAAGAGGGGAATAGGTCAGCTTATCACGAGATTGTAGAAGAGAAATTCAAATTGTTTCATATGAATCGATTTTCTTCTCAGGCTGTATCGGGTTCTCTTTTGCGTTATATAACGGGTATTCTCGCTGTGGTCCACGAAATGGGTGGTAATGATGAAGGGTTGCAACAACTGAAGGAGCTGGCACAACAAAGTCATGAAGGTTGGAATTTACGACTATTGAAAGATGCTTTTCTCATCGCGTTGGAGGAAGCCGAGGATTATGTCTCTCATCTGCGGATGGAGCGATCCAAAGGGGATATCAGCAAGATCAAACGATATATTGATGCAAATTATACTGAGAACATCAATCTCAAAAGCATTGCTGCGCTCTTCTATATGAATCCCGTTTATCTTGGGCGATTATTCCGCAAAAGCTACAATCAATATTTCAATGACTATCTGCTGAACCTGCGGATTCATGAGGCGAAGAAGTTACTGCGCCAAACGGATCTGAGAATGTACGAGGTCGCTGCACGCGTAGGATTTCAGAATGCGGATTATTTTGTAACCCAGTTTGAGAAATTGGTTAAGTTATCGCCTACAGAGTATCGCAATCTCCTTATGGCAAATGAGCAGCGAGGTGCACAATGCCAAGATGGAACCTGAATTACATGAAGCTTCGAGATAAGCTACTGCTTATGTATGTCTTATCTGTGTTTATTCCCATCGTTGTTACCAATGTGGTGTTCTACAATGTCACATCCGCCAATATTCGTAGTCAGAAAACTCGTGATGCTGGCATGGCCTTGAACAATCTGAAGAACGACCTGCGGGTAACCATTGATCAGGGCGTCGGTCTCTCTTATTCGTTATATACTGACCCTGTATTCAATGACACCATCTCCCGTTCATTTGAAAGTCATTTTGAGTATATTGACGCTTATAATTCCTATCTAAAAGGGCAATTCTCCGGTCAAATGAATCAGGGAATTCGCTGGTATCAAGTGTATACCGATAATTCTACCATTTTATCTTCCGGTTATATTGATCGTTTAACTGACGATGTCCGCAACTCGGACTGGTACGTTCAATTTCAGGCATACTCCGCCCCTTATCCGGCATTGATCTCATCGGATCAGATGTTAAGTCTGGTTCAAAGGCTCGACAATCTGGACACTGGGGGGAGAGAGCAGTTACTTAAAATTGACCTGAATATGGATATGATCAAGCAGTATTTCCACAACAGCGGATTTGATGGAAAAGTGTATCTTCTTGATCCGGGGGGACACATCCAATTTTCAAATGATCCTACAGCAGAAGAAGCTCAGATAGGGAAACGTTACAGCGAGATCCAGTTTCCGAACAAAATGATTCCCTTTGAACTTACGTATACAGGTATTAACTATCTGGAAGGGTGGTCCCTGCATGGAGTGATGGATGAAGAAATTGTGTTGAAGGAGGTGCGGAAGTCCCGTTCTTTCGTCGTATGGCTGGCTTGCATTAATTTTGTCCTGCCTTCTATTATCATCGCGGCTATGTCCAGATCCATCCATGTCAGGCTGGTGCGTATTCTAAAACATATGAAAAAAGTAAAAACACAGAATTTCCAGACGATTCCGCCTGAAGATGCAAGAGATGAAATAGGTCAACTCACGATGGAATTTAATCGAATGACCGAGACGATCCATAACCTGATTCATGAAGTATATCTCGCCGACATCCAAAAGAAAGACTTGGAGTTGAAGCAGCAGCAAGCACAACTTCATGCGCTCCATAGTCAGATCAACCCACATTTTTTGTTTAATACGCTGGAGTCGGTACGTATGCGGAGCCTCATCAAAGGTGAGAAAGAGACTGCCAAAATCGTGCATAACATGGCCAAGATGTTTCGCAAGTCGATTAGTTGGAATCAGAATGATGTGACAGTGAAGGAAGAATTGGAACTCATCGAGAGTTTTTTGCAAATTCAAAAATACCGCTTTGGAGAAAAACTCCAATATACCATTGAGGCAGATCCTGCGGTACTGATGTACCGAATCCCCAAGATGGTTATCCTTCCCTTTGTTGAGAATGCAAGTATTCATGGAATTGAGTCATCTCCGGGTGTAGGCATCATTCAACTCTTTGTTTCAATGGAAAATGAACAGCTCCATATCAGACTAACGGATAACGGTATAGGGATGTCACAAGCAAAATTGGAAGAGTTGTTAAGTTACCTGGATCAAAACACCGATATGGGAGAGCATGTTGGCATGAAAAATGCGTATAGTCGCTTAAAACTTTGTTATAAAAATGACTTTACATTCGACATCCAGACATGGGAAGGAGAAGGTACGCATATCCAAATTAAGCTCCCACTTGATCCATCAGCCATGCCAGGCGACTAAATACGAGGGATATACTTTTCAAAGTAGGAGGTACACTTTCATGGGTAACTTTGAAAGCGCTATCTTGATATATTGAGAAGGCTTAAAGACACAAACAATACTTTAAGGGGGCATTTGCTACATGTTTAGAAAAAAAAACATTATAACAGGTCTGGCCATTTTACTGGCTGTAACCCTGGCAGGTTGTAATAAAGCCAGCCCGGAAGCCTCCTATCCTGACAGTAATGACAACACCCCGGTCACCTTTAAATATTTCACGTTTGGCGGTGGCAAGAAGGACATTCTGGCAAGCAGCACGACCATTGGCAAGAAGCTACAGGAACAAACAGGCGTTGACTGGAAGATGGAATATCTGGTCGGTGACGGTGCAACCAAGGCAGGTGTAATGATTGCGAGTGGGGATTACCCCGACATCATCGACTCCAGTGGTGAAATGGCCAAATTGATGGATGCAGGATCTTTTATCCCGCTGGATGAACTGATCGATCAATACGGGCCTAACATCAAGCGGGTATACGGGTCTTATATGGACAAATTCAGACAGGAGGATGGAAAGATATACTTCTTGCCATACACTGCCAACATCGGTTATGTGTCAGAGCCTAATTTTCAGACCGGCTTTTATATTCAGCGTGCTGTGTTAAAAGAGTTTAACTATCCCAAGATCAAAACGCTGGACGAATATTTTGACTTGATTGAGCAATACAAGCAAAAGCATCCGCAGATCGATGGAAAAGAAACCATCGGCTTCGCCACACTTGCTGGTGAATCGGGCAGCTTTTTCACCCTGCTAAATCCGGCTATGCATCTGGCAGGTTATCCAAACGATGGCAGTGTGATGGTGGATATGCAGAGTCATGAAGCCAAACTGGTAGCCGGATCTGATTATCAGAAACAATGGATTCAGAAGCTGAACGAGGTTAACGCACAGGGGATGTTTGATCCAGAATCCTTCACAATGAACCAGGATCAGTATCTCGCCAAGTTGACGTCCGGTCGGGTGCTGGGATATTTCAGTTACTCCTGGCAAGTTGGAGATGCAACGAACAACCTCAAGAAGGCTGGTATTGACGATAAACGATACGTATCTCTCCCGATCGTATTTGATGACAGTGTCAAAGACCAGTATGTGGACCCGCCAGGTTTTGTGAACAACTACGGTGTCGGAATTACCGTAAATGCTAAAGATCCCGTGCGAATTATTAAATATTTTGATAATTTGCTCAAGGAAGAAAACCAGATTCTGGTTCAATGGGGTGTTGAGAACGAGACGTATAGTGTGAATGATGAGGGTCGCTTTTACTTTGAAAATGATGACCAACGCAAGGCACATGAAGATCCAGAATTAAGTCGTAAATTCGGCTTTGACTATTTTAATTACAGCTGGCCTCGTTACGGGAATAACTCCGTGCTGGAGGATGGCAACGCCTATGGACCGGGCAACCAACCAGAAGTGGCTACCTTTAGTTACACGGACGGTGACAAGCTGTTGTTAGAGAAATATGGTGTGGAGACATTCACAGAACTATTCAGCACACCGGATGAGCGTCCTTGGTCTCCTGCTTGGTCTATTGCACTGGAGCAGGGCTCTCCTGAACAGATTTTTATCACCAAGGCAGAAGACCTCCAGAAGAAATATTTACCCAAAATGATTATGGATTCGCCTTCCACTTTCGAGAACACATGGAATGAATATATGAGTCAATTGAATCAACTCGACAAGAAAACATACGAAGCTACGATAACACAGGCAGTTAAGGATCGTGTAGCTGGCAAATGGTGAGTGTAATCCACGAGAGAAAACACGGAACGGGGGAATATTCACATGTTAAAACCAAAATTTAGAACAGCGGGTTTAGCTGTATTACTAACAGCTTTGCTGGCTGGGTGCAGTCAAAACAGTTCGTCATCAGCGCCTTCAGCCACAGGTGATGATGAGAACAGTCCAGTCACGTTCTCGTATTACATGTTCTCTCCAGGCAAGAAGGATGTTCTGGCAAGCGAAACAACAATCGGTAAAGCGTTGCAAGAGCAGACGGGTGTGGACTGGAAGATGGAATATCTGGTAGGTGATAGTGCTACAAAAGCCGGTGTCATGATTGCCAGTGGAGACTATCCTGATGTCATTAGCTCCAGTGGTGAGATGTCCAAGTTACTGGATGCAGGTGCCTATATTCCGCTGGATGATCTGATTGAGGAATACGGTCCTAATATCAAAAGGGTGTATGGACCATATTTCGATAAAATGAAAAATGCCGAAGACGGTAAAATCTATGCCCTGCCTTATACGGCTAATCAGGGTGAGTATTCAGGTAGTCCAAATGTGGGCGGAGGAGCTTTCTGGATTCAACGATCTGTGCTCAAAGAGTTTGATTATCCCAAGATCACTACACTGGATGAATATTTTGATCTAATTCAGGATTATAAGGAAAAACATCCAACTGTCGACGGTGCAGAGACGATCGGATTTGTGTCACTTGCGGGTGTGGCTAATAACTTCTTCACACTGCAAAATCCAGCGATGCATCTTGCCGGTTATCCGAACGATGGCAGTGTCATGGTCGACATGACTACCCATGAGGCAAAAGTTGTCGCCGGAACAGATGCCCAGAAAAAATGGATTCAGAAGTTGAATGAAATCAATGCTCAAGGCATGCTTGATCCGGAATCCTTTACGATGAACAAAGACCAGTACTTGGCCAAGCTGACTTCGGGTCGTGTGTTAGGATACTTCAATTATGGCTGGCAGATTGGGGATGCATCGAAAAACTTGCTCTCTGCAGGCATTGATGAGAAGCGCTACGCTCCACTTCCGATTGTGTTTGATGAAGGAATCAAGGATCAGTATGTGGATCCTCCCGGCTTTGTCAACAACTATGCAACAGGTATCTCGGTGAATGCCAAAGACCCTGTTCGTATCATCAAATATTTTGATAATTTGCTGAAGGAAGAGAATCAGGTTCTGGTGCAATGGGGAATCAAGGATGAGACGTACAGTGTGGATGAAAAGGGCCGATTCTATTATGCAAATGAAGATCAACGCAAGGCTCATGATGATCTGGAGCTCAGCCGTAAATTCGGGTTCACCTACTTTGGGACAGACTGGCCGAAATATGGCGGTGAATCTACACTAACCGATGGTAACGCTTATAGCCCTGGCAACCAGCCGGAAGTGGCCGCTGCATCTTACACCGAGGGAGATAAGAAATTCCTTGAAGCCTACGGTATCCAAACCTTTAGTGAATTGTTTAACAAACCGGAAGAGCGGCCTTGGTTCCCGGCATGGTCCATCGCATTGGAGCAAGGATCACCTGAACAGATCTTCACGACCAAATCGGATGATTTGCAACGTAAATACTTGCCGGAGATGATCTTGGGAGCGCCATCGAATTTTGATAAATTGTGGGATGCCTACATGGCTGAACTGAACAAATTGGATAAAGCTGGTTATGAAGCGACCATTACCAAAGTTGTGAAGGATCGTGTTGCAGGAAAATGGTAATACGAACACTTTAAGTGCGTGTTCAATAAGACCGGTTTTCAGTACCAAGAAGATGGGATGAAGCTAGAAATGGAGTAGCGGAGCGTAGGGAAAACTACGTGAGCAACGGACATTTCGGCTGAATTCCATATTCGATGCTGATGATGCCGCAAGGCGTCTTTCGTAATCAAAAGAGGACTTTTTGAACAACCTCTTTAAAACAAACTGTTATATGCGCAGGAGAAGACGAAAGAGCATAAACTCCGGCTTCTCCTCGCATGAATAACAGCACAGGAAAGGAGCAGGTTCACCGTGGAGAAACCTAATGTCTCCCTTAACTCGATGCCTCCGGCCTCGAGTCCGAAGGGAACCAGAGCACACTCGTTCTTTAAGCGACTTGTGCAGCAACGAACGCTTGCCTGGATGTGTATTCCTTTTGTCATCTGGGCTTTTATCTTCAAGTACCTGCCGTTATGGGGATGGACCATGGCTTTTCAGAATTTCAAACCGGCAAGGTCCTTCTCGGATCAGCAATGGGTAGGTTGGCAACATTTTAGTACGTTATTTGAAGACAATACCTTCTACCGGGTGCTGCGAAATACACTCGTTATGAGTTCCATTAAACTGGTGTTGGGATTTGTGACAGCAATTACGCTGGCTCTCTTGTTGAATGAGCTGAAAAATGTCATATTTAAACGTTTTGTGCAAACCGTCAGTTATCTGCCTCACTTTATCTCGTGGGTTGTTGCTTCCAGCATTGTATTAACAGTCCTGTCACCAGACGGAATTATCAATCTGCTGCTGATGAAGCTTCACCTGATTGACAGTCCGGTACTATGGATGGGGAAAGGAGAATACTTCTGGGGTATTCTGGGGGCAACTGAGGTCTGGAAAGATGTCGGTTGGAACACCATTATCTATCTGGCAGCAATTACGGCAATTGATCCGGCGCAATATGAGGCTGCCGAGATTGATGGAGCCAGTCGCTTCAAACGGATGTTATATATCACCCTGCCTGGCTTGAAACCGGTTATTGTGATCTTGTTGATCATGAACATGGGAAGTATTCTTGAATCCGGATTCGAACCGCAATATCTGCTGGGTAACGGGATGAATATGGACTATTCGGAGAATCTGGACATCTTTGTACTCAAATATGGATTAGGGATGGGGAACTTTTCCTTAGGTACAGCAGCTGGCATATTCAAAACGGTGGTCAGCTTCATCTTCCTTTTCTCAGCGAACTATATAGCGAAAAAAATGGGAGAGAGCAGACTATTCTAAAAGGAGGCCTATGCCATGCGTAAAGGAAACACATCCCGCTTGCGGAATAGCAGCACCGGGGATCGAGCGTTTGACACTTTTAACATCATCTTCATGGTATGTCTGATGATTGTGACGATCTATCCCTTTGTTAATATGATTGCCGTATCTTTCAATAATGCAAATGATGCCATTCGGGGTGGAATATATCTATGGCCTCGTGTATGGACACTGGACAACTACAAATACATTTTTGGCGAATCCGATATTTATCACGCAACTCTGATCTCGGCGTTGCGTACGATCATTGGAACCGTGGTGTCCGTCTTCTGTACAGCCATGCTCGCGTATACGGTTAGTCGTCAGGAATTTGTGCTACGCAAGTTTGTTACGATGTTTTTTGTATTCACCATGTATTTCAGCGGGGGGTTGATCCCCGGTTATCTGCTGATTCGAGACCTTGGATTGATCGGTTCCTTCTGGGTATATATCATTCCGGGTGTAATTGGTGTCTTCAATATGATTGTCATTCGCTCTTTTATTGAAGGTCTTCCTGAAGGCATTCTGGAGTCAGCCCGTATTGACGGGGCAGGGGAGTTCACGACATTTATCCGCGTTGTCCTGCCGCTAACGATTCCCGCAATGGCAACCGTATCACTCTTTGTAGCTGTGGGACAATGGAATTCCTGGTTCGATGTATTCCTGTACAACTCTTCCAATAAAGAATTAAGCACATTGCAATATGAGTTGATGAAGATTCTACAAACTTCAACGACCTCAGCGACTTCATCAGCAAGTGATGCTTATCAGTCTGCCGAAAGCAATGCAACGGCGGTCACACCAACCTCGATTCGAGCGACCATGACCATTATTGCAAGTGTTCCTATTCTGATGGTGTATCCGTTCTTACAGAAATACTTTGTCCAGGGTATGACGATTGGCGGTGTAAAGGGTTAGTCATGACCTGAATATAATTTCATTGAACTTATGAAAACGCAACAAACTATACCGTAGTAACGTCTATTCATCCGTAGAATACAACAGGAGTGAAACAAATGCATGTAAAATGGATGACGATTATTGGTGCCGTTGTTGGCTCTATGCTTATAGGGGTGGGAACGGCAGCTGCGGAAGAAACGTTTGTTGATCTAAAGTATTCAAAGTGGGCAGAGGATGGCATCACGTATATGGCGAAACGGGGAACAGTAGCCGGATACGGCAATGGGAACTTCAAGCCAGAGGCACTTGTGACAAGGGCACAAGCTGTCACTTTTATGGTGCGCGAGCTCTATTCAGATCAGCTTCAAAGAGCAGTGGAAGGCACAACTTATTCCGATGTTCCAACTACACATCCTTTCCATCGAGAAATCATGATAGCTGCTAAAAATGGACTTGCAAGTGGTTTTCCTAACGGAACTTTCCGTCCGGACGCACCACTTAGCCGCGCAGAGACTGCGGCCTTCCTTACACGGGCATATGCACTCGTGGAAGGTAAGAACGCCGCAAAATGGACAGACACGGACAGGCATTGGGCAGCAGCACCCATTCTTATTATGAGTTCAAACGGCTTGGTCGGCGGTTATTCAGATGCCACCTTCCGTCCGAATCAAGCTGTCACGCGTGCTGAATATACCGTATTTATGGCGAGAGTAATTCGCTTCGAACGTGAAGCGGCCATTCGGACACAAGATTGGGACAAACTGATATCCTATATGACGGTAAGCGAGCAAGTTGGTCAGATGCTTATGCCTGACATTAGGCAATGGAATGGTAAAGCGACAACGACCGTTAATGAGGGGCTGAAACGCACGATCCATGATCAGGACTTGGGCGGACTTATTCTTTTTGACAAAAATATTGTAGACATGACGCAGCTTACAACGTTCACACATGAAATACAAAGAGAAGCAGATGACATTCCTCTATTTCTTAGCATCGACCAAGAAGGTGGCGTTATTAAGCGAATACCAGGCGGTACGAACCTGCCAGGTCAGATGGCGCTTGGTGCAACTGGAGATGCAAGACTAGCCGAAGCAGCTGGTCAGCTGACAGGAGAGGAGCTGAAGGCACTGGGATTGCAGATCAATTTTGCGCCAGTGCTGGACATCAACAGCAATCCAGATAACCCCATCATCGGTATACGGTCGTTTGGCTCGAAGGCGGACTTGGTAACACGGCTTGGTCTGGCAACGATAAAAGGGCTACAGCAATCAGGGGTGATGGCGGCAGTTAAGCATTTTCCGGGACATGGAGATACAACGGTAGATTCCCATCTTGGTATGCCTGTGCTTGCCCATAACCGAGAACGGCTTGATGCGGTCGAATTAAAACCGTTTCGGGCTGCAATCAAAAATGGTGTAGAGATGATTATGACCGCGCATATTGCTTTCCCTGCCATAGACAACGAACATGTCACATCGCTCAAAGACGGTGAACGTGTGCCGATTCCTACCACCTTATCGAAAAAGGTACTGACAGGACTTCTTCGCGGAGAGCTTGGATATGAAGGACTCATCGTGTCGGATGCCTTTACCATGAATGCAATTGCGGAGCATTTTGGGGAGAATCAATCGGTAGAACGCGCCGTTTCCGCAGGGGTTGATATCATCCTTATGCCAAAAAATTCAGCTGCGGCCCATCAATCGCTGGTGAAAGCAGTGAACAATGGAACGATCAAGGATGAAACCATACATGCATCTGTGAAACGAATCTTGGAGATGAAAGCGAAATATGGTTTATTTGAACGCAGTCAAACTCTTGCGCAAAAGCTAACTCAGCTTAACGGTATCATCGGATCGAAGGCGCACCGAGCAGTGGAGCAGACAATCGCAGAGCGAGCGGTCACTGTACTCGGCAGTCGCGAAGGTGTGCTTCCTGATCCAATTCAGCAAGGCGACCGGGTTGTTATTGTCGCAGCCGAGCAGGAACAGGCGAAACAGCTTGAGAAACAACTGTTGCAAGCCGCTAATAACCTGTCGTTAAAGACTGAAATATCACTTGTTGGACAAGGCAACATGAATGAAACGCTCCAGGCGATTGGCAAAGCCAATTATGTCATTCTTGCTTCTTACCAATTCCGCAATGTGGCCAGCCAGTTCGGGTGGAGTGATTATCAAACCTTGATTAATGCAATGAACAAGAGTAATCAGCGATACACGCTGTTGTCTCTTGGTAACCCTTACGAAACGATCTATTTGCAGAACGTGCGCTCAGGAATTGCTGTGTATGGAAAGCAGGAGCCAAATACGTCTGCCGGGATCAAAGTATTGCTTGGTCAACTGAAAGCTGGAGGACAATTACCCGTACTAACGGATTAACGCTTAATTAATGAAGAAAAAACGGATTCCAGCATACGGAATCCGTTTTTTATTTCAAACTTTTGTTTTATCGATCCATGTACCATGCCATCACTCGGGTATTTCTTCGCTACAAACAAAATGAAGCAGCATCTTCACAAATTGCTCCGTCATCCGCACATCCAATGAATTATCATGAGCACCACGAATAGTTACCATGCGCTGGAGCATGCCCATCATCGTTGTGAAGATAAACTGAGCCAGATCCAGCGGAGGGGACGGATTCTTAATACTGCCGTCAACAACACCTTGGGATAAAGCGTCCATCAGGAAATGATTTTCTTTCCCGTTCTGGTTGAACTTATCATACTCTTCTCTTAATTCAGGGCTAAAATCATACATCTCATAGTTGATATCAAACAATTGAATAAACCGGATGTAGTCTGGATGATTCTCGGCATAAACAACCCATGCATTCAACATAACCGTGAGTTGTTCCCGCCCGTTTAAGTCCTTCGTTGAAGCACGGCTAACCTCATCCGTTAAATGTTCGATCAGTTGCATCTGAATGGCTAGAAGAAGTTCATCCATTGACTGGAAATGTTTATAAAAGGTCACTCTACTAAGTTCAGCTTTTGTACATACATCCTTAATCTTCACCTGGAGCAATCCATATTTCAAAAAAAGCTCCTTACCTGCTGCAATCAAATCATCACGATGTTTATTTCCCAATTGTTGATGCCAGTTTTCATTCACTTGTATACAATTGTCCTTTCTTCGAACGAAATGCGTTCAAGGTCAGTCCGAGAGAAGCGAGTAGCATAATTGCACCAAAAATATACGGGAAGTTTATGTTTTTGTCAAACAATAGTCCTGCGATCAGCGGCCCAATCACCGTGCCGAGACTGGAAAATGTAGTATTCAGACCCGATGCATAACCTTGCCGATCTCCTGCATTTTTGGATATTAACGTGCTGACCGAAGGTCGTAAAAACGAATTAAAGGCAAAGAATAACGCAGAAGCGAACAACAGAAACACAAGGTTGACCTTAATTAACATTAACAATAAAGCTATGGGTGTGATTATTAAGGAGAGACGGATCAACTTAACTTCACCTATTCTCTGTACGAACCAATCCAAAAGCCAGATCTGCACAACGATACCGATAATCGCGCCCAAAGTAATAATGATGGAGATTGTTGCAGCGTCGAACCCGTATTTTTGCTCTGCGAAAAGCGCGAATACTGTCTCATAACTCATGAGACCAAAGGTCATGACAAGCAACACAATCAAGTATTTGAAATAGGGGACTTTAAAAGAACTCCAGATTTTCTTGCCCAAGTGATCTCCTTTTTGAAGACGGATGGAGACCGTTCTTTTCTCGGGGGGAAGTGTCTCAGGCAATAGCAGCGTCATCAGGGCCGCAATCAGTCCCAGACCCGCTGCGAAGAAATAGGGCATGCGAATGCCCATCTCGGCGATGAGACCGCCCAGACCAGGTCCGAGAACCATCCCCAAATTCATAGCTGCGCCGAAATAGCCCATACCTTTTGCACGTGTCTCTGGCGTTGTAATATCGGCGACATATGCGAGGTTGGCAGGAACCATTAAACCAAGACTGATTCCACCGATAAACCGTGCGACATAGAGGAACGGCAATGACGTTGACAGCGCAAATATGATATCTGAAATGACAGACAGAAACATACCCGCAATGATCAACTTTTTGCGTCCAAATCGATCAGACAGTTGTCCCCCGAGAGGGGAAAAGAAGAATTGAGCGGCACCGAAGGCTGCAACTAAAAATCCTGCTACTGTGCCTCCCGCATGAAAAAGCTTCAAATACTCCGGCAATATGGGGATGAGCATCCCTTGCCCCAATAAAGCAATAAACAGATTTAACATCAGAATGAACAGTGGAAAGCGAACTGATTTTGGTAATGTACTCATGTACGTCATTAACCCCTTCGTTTACAACTTGTTAACCTTTACATTGTGTAAACCATTTTAGATGATTTGAAGGAAATATGTAAATCTTTTTTTTAGCGAGTAGAGTTATAATTGAATACATATGGAGGTGGGAACACGTGAAATTAGAGGAATTGTTTACGGTACATGTGAACATCGAAGAATCATTTGATTTGCAGAATAGCGAAGATGATTCGGTTGTCATGATTACTTTTACAGGCAGCGTAACCGGAAAGTACTTTGAGGGAATTGTGTTGGGTGGAGGAGTAGATACGCAGATCATCGGGAAGAATGGTGGTCCGCATACGCTATCGGCAAGATACATGCTCCAAGGAACCGACAACGCAGGCCATTCCTGCAAAATTTATATCGAAAATAACGGAAATATTGATAAAACGCTGAAAACTGCTTTATTTCGTACTTCCCCCAAAATGATTACAGACAGCAAAGCCTTATCCTTCTTGAACCGTGAGGCACTTATTGGAGAAGGTCATCCGACGGAGTCAGGGATAGATATAAAAATATATAGGGCGCTATGATAGTGCGAGACATGTGATAACTATTTTGTTCATGTGTCTCGGAGCAAGATAGCCGGTTATGCAGATCGAGAGTCGCTAAGGAGCGGCTCTTTTTGTCGTATGAGACTTTACGTCAATATTTATATGTACTCTTTTACAATGAATTAACATAGGATGGGTACGGCGCAGACACTTCTCACCTATAGTATGATGAGCGAAAATAAACCCATATCAGGCGGAATAAGGAGAAAACTAATCAATATGATGATCAAAAAAATCGGGATTTCAGTAGCATCACTCGCCATCTTAACGTCCGTAAGTGTGTTTGACGTCTATGGTGCAGGCTCCAAACGCATGATCGAAGTTTCTGAACAATCGGCTAATGTGGTTGTGAACGGACAAAGGGTGGAAGGCGAATCATTTCTCTACAATGGGGTCACTTATGTACCTGCAAGAGCGATTGGTGAAGCCTTGGGGCAAGAGGTAGACTGGGATAACAACACCCAATCGGTTTTTGTTGGACAAAAAATGGATGATCAGCAGCAGGGATACCGCGGTACCAAAACGCCATATCCTTTTAAGGAAACAAGTTATACAAAAGCTCCTAGTGGATATGAACCCATATTTATTAACTACATAGGGAGACATGGCTCCAGACATCTATCCAGTTCCAAGTACGACAAGACGTTATTTGAACTGCTCGACATCGCTGAAATGGACGGGCAGATCACTAATCTGGGCAAAGAGCTGAAGAAGGAAATTGGCAATCTGATGAAGGTTGAAAAAGATCATTATGGATTGTTATCCACTACGGGTGGAGAAGAACTGAAAGGAATAGGGGCCAGAGTTGGGCAGAATTTCAAAGAACTTTTTACATCTGATAAAAAAGTGATTGCACAAGCAACCTTCAAAGATCGAACGCCGCAGAGCAGAGATCAGTTTATTGACGGGTTAAAGGGAAGCTTGGGAGATAACAAATTAGACATTCTGGCTTCAGCTTTTGAAGAAGGGAAAGACCCCTATCTACGGCCCTACGACTTGGCTACGAAGTATAACGAGTACGTAGAAGACGGAGACTGGGTTAAGTTATACGAGGATTATGTCACACAGAACACTGGAACGCGTTATGCAAAAGAGGTCCTTTTGCAATTTTTCTCTGAAGACTTCTATCAACGGCTGGACGCTGGAGAGTTTGAACTGAAAGATGAGAAGGGAAAAGTGAAGCTCAGCAACCCAACCGAGGCTGCTTCTAATCTATATGAACTCTATATCATATCTTCGAATATAAAAGGAGAAGGTGACTTCGAATTCGGGCGGTATTTCACGGCTAATCAGTTGAAATGGTACGAGAGTATTGACAATATCAATGATTTCTATGAAAAAGGTCCATCTTTAACGTCAACGGATTTGCCGCAGAATATCATTGCACCTCTGGTCAAAGAATTGATCGTGTCTACCGACCAGTCCATTCAGCAAAAAGACACGGCTGGTATATTTCGTTTTGCTCACGCAGAAACCATCATTCCACTATCTTCATTCCTGGATATCGCCGGAGCTAATGTGAGTATCGACAAACCGCAGGACGTGACCCAAAACTGGAATGGCTCGGTTATCTCACCAATGGGAGCAAATATTCAATGGATTCTGTATTCCAATGGTAAGGATGTTCTCGTGAAAATGCTTAGAAATGAAGAAGAGATCGCGTTCCCGATTGAAACAAAGACCTATCCGTACTATAAATGGGAAGATGTAAAAGCATATTACCAAAACAAACTGCAGAAGGTAGGCGTAAGCTTGGACAGCAGTTTGGAAGACAACATTGAGCTTTTACAGAAGAAATTCTAATCGGTGAAACGATATGCATTTTATATGAAAATAAAGACGAAGATGAAGAAAGCAACTCCTCTCCATGGGGCTGCTTTCTTTTTTTGCATTTTGAATGAAATGGACCAGTAAAAAAATCCTAAAACAAAATGTGACCAAATGCCGTCCGTAAGAGTGTTAGAGGTATAAAGGAGGGCATACCAACCATGCAGCGATCAGTGCCCCAGCTGGGCGATCATGTGATGAAAGTCTATGAGACATACGCGGATACGCTGTTCCGGATTGCCATGGTGCACCTCGGCAGACGAGAAGACGCGGAGGAAGCCACTCAGGATACCTTCATCAAACTAATAGAAAAAGCCCCTACGTTCAACGATGCGGAGCATCAAAAAGCATGGTTGATTCGGGTCATCACCAATCATTGCAAATCCTTATTAGGCAGAGGCTGGCGCAAACGGGAGGTCAAGCTGGAGGGAGTCGATCCTCTTACAACAGACAACCCTGAAGATCACGCGCTGATCGAACTTGTGCTGTCACTGCCCGTCAAGTATAGATCGGTGGTTCATCTGTATTATTACGAAGATTATCCGATCCGAGAAATCAGCGAGATCCTGGAGATTAGCGAATCAGCAGTGAAAATGAGATTAAAACGAGGAAGACAGCTGTTAAAACTGGAGCTGGAAGGAGAGGGACTGTAATGAACGAAGAACAATTCAAACAAAACTACAAGAAAGCGGTGGATCATATGAAAACAAACGAGCAAATGAAAAAACGGGTAGAGCAATCCTTAAACACGCAACATCAGGGACCAAAACGTCAACGTAAACCACTATACATTGCAGCAAGTGTTGTTATCGCTGCTAGCATTGGATTGGCTGCGCCAAGTGTATGGCAACAATTCAATGGGCCGGCCGTACCAACACCACAGGTGGCAGCGGTGACTCCAGGCGCGTCGGTTGACCCGATCGTGATTCCGAAGATGGAGTTGCCGAGTTCACAGGGCAAAGGCGCGATGGCTGATATGATGCAACTGGTTGTATATGGAGGAAGCGTATATACACAGTCCCCAACATTGCTTGAAGGCGCCAATGCGCTCAGCCTGCGGGGGGATAAACTGGGTACCACCACTGGCGGCATTGATGAGCTGAGCGGCCAGGATAAATATACGGAGCTTGCTTCCAACATTGGCGAAGCTGACATCTATGCTGTTAATGGCTACGATAAGGACTTCCGCATCATGTCCTACACCGAGATCGATGGTCAGGTGTATGCTCAGTTATTCGACAAGAACAACGGGATCACCATTGGTACTGGTGCCGACCTGATCGGCAAGCTTCATATCGAAGGCAACATCGCCTCGGCGCAATGGGAGACGTTCGACAGCTGGAACAACGGATTGCAGCAACTTCAACCGTTAGCAGCGGATGAAGCACTGGACAGCTTTATCTCATCGCTAAATGCTGCCAAACCGATCGCAACGAGCCCGGAATTGGAAGAGAACCTCTACGGCAAGGAAGATCGCAAGATCATCTATCTCACACTGGAAGACAAAACGCAGGTCCCACTGGTTCTGTTTGGTGAAGAAGGTCTAGTTCGTTATGGTAATGTTCCGGCATTCCTGGAAGTGGAGAAAGGCGCGTTCCAATCATTCTGGGACAGCTTGAGCAAGTAAGGCGAAGACAGTAATATGGCTGCACCAAGAAGAGCGAACAGGGCACGCAAGTGCTTTGTTCGCTTTTTTCATCAACAAACAATCACTTGATAGGATTAGGCAATAAAATGATATGAATAGGATATGGATTCTTTCCTCTTTCAATGTAAAATGGGTACACCTAGTTTTAACTAAAAAGAAACAGGAGGTTAGATGAATATGAATCGAATCGAAAAGAGCCAGGAAACATATAAAAGGTTATTCGGCGAGGGAGTTCCAGCGGCATATGCTACAGATCCTGAATTTCAGGACATATTAAGTCGCTTCATATTTGGTGAAATTTTTGATCAAGGTACTCTTGACGATAAGCAACGAGAGCTTATTACTTTGGTCGTACTGGCTACTAATCAAACGTTGCCACAGCTCAAAGCACATACTCGTGCAGCGCTAAATGTTGGGTTGACTCCAACGGAGATCCAAGAAGCAATCTATCAATGCGCACCTTATTTGGGATTCCCCAAAACCTTAAATGCCATATCGGAAATGAATGAAGTGTTCAAAGAGCGAAATGTTGCACTGCCTCTTGAAAGTCAGAAACGGGTTGAAGAAGATAATCGCTTTGACAAAGGACTTGGTATTCAAAAAGAGATTTTTGGCGATATTATTGAGAAAAACCGGGAAAATGCCCCGTCAAATCAGAAGCATATACAGGACTATCTTTCAGCATTTTGTTTTGGAGACTTCTATACCCGCGGAGGTCTGGATCTGAAAACACGAGAGCTCCTTACCCTTTGTATACTAAGTGCACTCGGAGGTGCGGATAGTCAAGTCAAAGCACACGTTCAGGGTAACATCAATGTTGGCAATAATAAAGAAACCATGATCACCGCTCTAACTCACTGCCTTCCCTACATGGGATTTCCTAGAACACTAAATGCTTTAGCCTGCGTTAATGAGATCATTCCAGAGAAATAATCTTCTTTATTTGAAACAACAGACAGTTGATTATCCCAATCAACTGTCTTCTTCTGGTTAACAGGAAGGTATAGTAAAGAAAGAATGATTCAGTAGATACTTAAATGAATGTAAATCAGGAGGAATTATGGAGTTAAGAGTACTTCGATATTTTTTGACAGTAGCTCGAGTAGAAAATATCACACATGCTGCAACGATCTTACATGTGACACAGCCAACGTTAAGCAGACAGTTGGCTGATCTGGAAAAAAATTTAGAAACTCAATTGTTTATACGCGGGAAAAGTAAAATAACACTTACAGATGCAGGCATGCTTCTACGTCAAAGAGCAGAAGAAATTCTCACACTTGCGGATAAAACAGAGAAAGAGTTTAAAGATCAAAACAACCTGGTTGGAGGAACCATATCGATCGGGAGTGTTGAATCATTAACGTCCAATGTTATTTTACAATTATTAAAAGACTTCAATATGGAGTATCCGCAGGTTAAATATCACATCTATAGTGGAACGGGGGATGACATAAAGGAGCGAATCGATAAAGGACTGCTCGATGTGGGCATTTTGTTAGAGCCCATTCACATTGAGAAATACGATTTCATCAGACTGCCCCAGAAGGAACGCTGGGGAGTCCTTATGAAGACCTCATCACCTCTTGCCCAGAAAGAATATGTCACTTCAACCGATTTAGCCGGAGTGCCTCTGCTCATATCCAGCCGATCTGTCGTACAGAATGAGATTGCAAGCTGGTTTGCCGATGAGTATGCACATTTAAACTTTGTTGCGACCTATAATTTAATATCTAACATACTTAACCTCGTAGAGGAGGGGTTAGGGACGGCCATCTGTATTGAGGGTGCGCTTGCAATGAAGCAGTCTGACACATTATGCTTCAGACCTTTTCAACCGGAACTTCAGTTTCCAACAGTGATTGTCTGGAAAAAACATAAGGTATTCAGTCAAACGGAGGTACGTTTTTTGGAACATATCAGGCATGCCTTTCAGGCATAATAAAGTATGAATTATAGGTATTGGCTATAGCTGTTTATCAGATGATATTTTAAAGGTGTAATGAATGCAGCCTTTATGTATTTCAGATAAATAGCTTTTTTTATTGCAAAGAGAAGTTATTTAGAGCGCTTTTGGTCTCATTCATTTAGATGGCAACAACAAGAGGGGGCATTATTGGATGAGCAAGAAATACGAGAAGTTGGCTCAAGATATTGTAGAGAAAGTGGGCGGTAGTGAGAATGTATCCACTCTGACTCACTGTATGACTAGGCTTAGATTTGCACTGAATGATACTAATAAAGCAGATCAAAAAGCGCTTAAATCGTTGGACGGTGTTATTGATGCGCTTGAGAGCGGCGGACAATTTCAAGTCGTCATCGGCACACATGTTGAAGACGTTTACAAAGAAGTGATCAAGCATCTTCAACCTAACGCGAGTTCATCGGGTGAACCAACTCAGGCTAGGAAAGTTAGTATTTTGGGGAAATTAATCGATTTCGTCTCGGGGACATTTAGTCCGATTGTTCCTGCTATAGCTGGGGCTGGTATGATCAAGGCATTACTCGCTCTACTTATTTTGTTCAACTGGATTTCAAAAGATTCCCAAACCTACTATGTCGTAAGTCTTATGTCAGATGCTATTTTCTACTTTTTACCATTCTTGTTAGCGTTTTCGGCTGCAAACAAACTAAAATGTAGTCCCGTCTTAGCACTCGTTTTAGCCGGTGTTTTACTCCATCCCAACTTGACACAATTGCGTTTGGATGGGACTGACGTAAGTGTTTTGGAATCCCGCTAACTCTTGTATCGTATAATTCTTCTGTAGTTCCAATTCTCTTAATAGTTTGGTCACAATCATATATTGAATCGTTGTTTAAAAGGATCATTCCGAATGCAGTGAAAGTTATTTTTGTTCCCATGTGCACTATTTTAGTAACGGGAATTCTGGCCTTAACCGTATTGGGGCCGCTGGGGTCATTTTTTGGAACGTATTTAGCGATGGGCTTTGAATTCTTGGGCGCACATGGTAGCTGGCTGGTTATTTTCCTGGTAGCAACCTTCTGGCCAATACTGGTTATGTTTGGACTGCACCATAATATTGTTCCTCTATCCATTGCTCAAATCACCACATCAGGTTATGAGAATATCCTCGGTCCTGGGGCGATGATCAATTGTATAGGTCAAGGTGTTGCGGCATTAGTTGTAGGGATGAGAACCAAGGATAAAGCATTAAAACAAATTTCAGCTTCCAGTGGGATCACCGCGTTGATGGGAATCACGGAACCAGCTCTTTACGGCGTAAATTTACCGAAGAGATACCCACTTGTCGCGGGTATGATTGGAGCTGCCAGTGGGGGACTATTTGCAGGGCTAATGGATGTTTCCCGTTACGCAACAGGCGCTTCAGGAATCCCGGCGATTCCTCTGTACATTGGTGAAAATATCTGGAATCTATATAACATTTTGATCGCACTTGTTATAACAACTGTCGTAACTGCTGTACTTACCTATTTGCTCAGTTTGAAATATGAAAAAGATGCACCTTCACAGAACACTGTTTCAAATGCGAACGAAGGGAGTGGGGTTGCGGATGAAGTCATTACAATTAAAGATTCTGTTATTGCAACTCCACTTAAAGGTCAGCTTATCCAACTTCAGGATGTACAAGATGCAGCGTTTGCCTCAGAGGCAATGGGTAAAGGAATTGCTATTGAACCTAGCGAGGGGAAAGTCATTGCTCCATTTGATGGCATGATTGTATCTCTATTTCCTAAGAAACATGCTATTGGACTATTATCCGATGAAGGAGTCGAAATTCTTATTCATGTCGGCTTAAATACGGTAAAGCTGAACGGAAAATATTTTGAAGCGTTCGTTGAAGAAGGTCAGAGAATTACAAAAGGGCAGACCTTGCTGACTTTTGATCTGGACAAAATCAGACAAGAAGGATATGTCACTCAAACGCCCGTTATTGTAACCAATTCGTATAGTTACTCGGATGTGATCGCAGAGACTAGTCCCCAAAATATTGATTTTAACAATACATTGTTGGTTGTCAAAGCTTAACAAAACTACAGGTTAGGAGTGTGTTTTAATGACTTTAAGAAAAGACTTTTTGTGGGGTGGGGCAGTTGCTGCTAACCAATGTGAAGGTGGATATGCAGAAGGCAACAAGGGACTATCCACAGTTGATGTAATCCCGGCAGGGAAAGATCGTGTTCCTGTCATGCGAGGACAGTTAAAAATGTTGGAGTGTGATCAAGAACATTTTTATCCGAGTCATGAGGCTATTGATTTTTATCATCGGTATAAAGAAGACATTGCTTTATTTGCAGAGATGGGCTTTACGTGTTTCCGTTTATCTTTGGCATGGACTCGGATCTACCCTAATGGAGATGACGAGTTACCCAACGAAGAGGGTTTGAAATTCTATGAAAATGTATTTGACGAATGTTTGAAGTATGGCATTGAGCCGTTAGTCACCATTACCCATTTTGATGTCCCTATTCATTTGGTGAAAACTATTGGATCGTGGAGAAGTCGAAAAATGGTGGATTATTATGAGAGACTGTGTGAAACGATCTTCACCCGTTATAAAGATAAAGTGAAGTATTGGCTTACCTTTAATGAAATTAACATGCTGTTGCATCTACCTTTTGGTAGCTCAGGCCTAGTGTTTGAAGAAGGTGAGAATGAGGATGCTGTGAAGTATCAGGCGGCTCATCATCAATTGATCGCAAGTGCAAAAGCAACTGAAATTGCGCGTAGAATTAACCCGGAAATTAAGATTGGCTGTATGTTAGCAGGTGCCAACACTTACCCGTATACATGTGCACCAGATGATGTCTGGAAAGCCATGACAAGAGATCGCGAGCACTACTTCTTCGTCGATGTACAGTCCCGAGGAGAATACCCAAACTATGCCAAGAAAATGTTAGAACGAATGAATATTAATTTAGCCATGGAAGACGGGGACGAGGAATGTTTGAAAAATAATACGGTTGATTTCGTTTCGTTCAGTTATTATGGTTCACGATTAACCAGTGCAGACCCGGAAGTAAACACACAAACGGCAGCTAACCTGTTTCCGACACTGCGCAATCCTCATTTGAAAACGAGTGAATGGGGATGGCAAATCGATCCTGAAGGTCTAAGAATTACAATGAATTCCTTGTATGACCGATATCAAAAGCCACTATTCATCGTTGAAAATGGCTTAGGAGCGATAGATACTCCTGATGAGACGGGATATATTGCGGATGATTATAGAATCGAGTATTTGCGTCAACACATCCAAGCTTTCATAACAGCAGTGGAAGAAGATGGCGTAGAGTTGTTGGGTTACACGTCCTGGGGTTGCATTGATCTAGTAAGCTCAAGTTCTGGAGAGATGAGTAAACGATACGGTTTCATACATGTCGACAAAGATGACGCTGGAAATGGTACGTTGAAACGTAGCAAGAAAAAATCCTTTGAATGGTTCAAAAAAGTTATTCAAAGTAACGGCAAAGAACTCTAATCGACTGAGCAGTAACGTATGAAGTCATCGACTTATGCGTTACTGCTTTATCCATTTATCGCAGCATCAAGGCTAACTATTGGCCATATGGAGCAAATACAAACATTAGGAGTTGGTTTTTTATAATATCCATGGAGAAGCTTAAAACATATTCGTTATTGTCCGTTGCGTTATTAATTTCTTCAGGTCCAGTGATTGCCGCTAACATTCCTGCGATAACCAATGATTTTCCAGAGATATCGGTAACACATGTAGGATTATTAACGACCATACCTTCATTATTTGTCATTCTTGGTGTGTTAATTGCTAATCGACTTGAACTTCTTATTGGGAAGAAAGCAACTATACTAACTGGATTAGGACTTGTTCTCATTGCGGGAGTATTCCCTGCATTGTATCATGACCTTTTTTCGTTGCTGTTCATTTCTCGCTGTTTGTTTGGGTTAGGTGTAGGTTTATTTAACCGGCTCATCATTCAGATGATCAGTGATATGTATCATAAGAATCCAGCTAAACAAGCAACCGTAATTGGCTTAGAAAGTGCCTTTGAGGGATTAGGAGGCATTTGTCTAACACTACTCGTTGGTCAACTATTGAAAATGGGCTGGCACACATCATTTTATGTCTACGCCCTGGCACTTCCTATTTTCATTGCATTCCTGATTTTCGTTCCTTCTGATAAAAAAGAGCTTAATAGAAGAGAAGAGGTCACCACGAATCCAAGCCACACAAATAATAAAAAAGCCCTTCAAGTCATGATTGGCTATGGTCTCTTATTATTTGTAATAGTAGCTATTTTCATCAATTATAATTTACAGATTACTCCTTTGATTTTGGAAAAAAATATCGGAACTGCGACAAATGGAAGCAACATGATTGCATTTATAGGTTTGGGAGCTTTTGTTGCCGGTTTTTCTTTTGGGAAAGTATACAAAACACTCGGTAACTATATCGTTCCATTATCGATTCTGTTACTTGGAAGCTCGATGTTCGTTACGACGATCTCGCAAAGTATTATTCTTACTACCGTGTGCTCAATGATCATCGGGTTTTCATTCCGCTGTATAATGCCCTATTTATTGCATACTTTTGCACAACAAATCGCCATAATGGCAAAGCTGGGTACGACCATTGTTCTGATCGCGTATAACTTGGGAGCCACACTTTCACCGTATGAAGGAAGGTTAATTACGCAATTATTACAACTAGATACAGTGCAATCATTAGTCTCAAGTAATGCAATGATTCTATTATGGATTTCAGTAGTTAGTTTGGGAATAGTAACCCTTCATCGCAAAAAGAAGAATATTCAACAAACATAGAAAACAGGGAACTTCTTGATATGGAGTTCCCTTGTTTTAGAGTAAGTTGTATGAACCATTTAAATAGAATTTTTGTAATACACCAAGTGATCGGTCCATTCATTATTTTCGTGTATAAACCCTTTACGTAGACATTCGAATTCCATACCAACACTCTCTGCCAGTTTCATGAAAGGGGTGTTATCCACATTAATATGAGCCTCTATGCGGTGGAATTTCAGATGTTCGAATGGACTCCTCTGGATTGAATTTATGCTCATGGCATAGCACTGAAATAGTCCATAACCACGCTGCGAAACTCTAAAGCGGCTTTGGAAATATACCTGTTTTTGTGCGAAAGTAGAGCGATTTCCCGAACGAGCTGGTGTTCCTCTACCTGAAGATATCTAATGCGCTCATGCGGGTTTCTGGCTGTGCTAGGTATAAACGCGAGACCGATCTCTGCCTCCACAAGGGCTGTTAATCTTGCAGGCTCATCCCCTTCATATACATACTTTGGTAGGAAACCAGCGGATTGACATACGGAATCTACCATATCACGAACCCCATACCCTTGCTTCACCCCAACAAACCGCTCGTCCTTAAGCTCGGTTAATTGAATGCTGCTTCGGTCGGCATATTGATGACCCATAGGAACAGCGACTACAATCGGGTCGTCATATAGTATCTGACATTCGATATCGTCACCTTCAATCGGAGGGGAGGAGAGACAAAAGTCTACCTCGCCCCGATGCAGAAGTCTGGACATGTTTTCTAACGAAACCATTTGCACATGGAACTGAATATCCGGCTTGTTTTTCCGGAATTCCCCCAGTATACCTGGCAATGTGCTCGCCGTAGTCACTGCCAATTGCAGTGTACCCTGATCCGGATTGGAGAGGTCAGCAATTTCCCGCTTTCCTTGTTCCAATTCAAATAAGGCTTTTTCAGTTCGCTGAAGAAATGTTCTTCCAAAGTCGTTTAGTCGCAGCTTTCTCCCGATTCGATCAAATAAAGGGACTCCAAGGTCGTCCTCTAATCGTTGTATCGTTTTGCTCAGGGAGGATTGCGTGACATGCAGCTTTCCCGCAGCTTCCGTAACATGCTCGCATCGGGCCACCGTCAGGAAATATTTTAGTTGAAGAAGCTCCATTTGCACCATTCCTTCATTCCTTCTAGTTCATCAAATCATAACATATAATGCGTTGGAATAAATGAATACGTTCAAGTAAAATAACAGCAGAAGAGAGAGAGGTGCACCAATGAACGTTCGAAATAAAGGATTGATGTTAGCTGTTGGACTCGGAATTATGTTGAATCCGTTGAATTCCTCCATGATTTCGGTGGCAATCTCCAGGCTACAACAAGTGTATCAACTTAATTTTACAGCCGTTTCGTGGATTATTTTATCATTTTACATTGCCAGTGCTGTCGCTCAACCCGTCATGGGCAAGTGTAGTGATTTGTTTGGCCGCAGGAAGATCTTCCTCATGGGTCTTGTTATTGTTTTTGTATCGTCCATGCTAGCTCCGTGGTCTCCCAGTTTTTCGTGGCTCATCGTATTCCGGATTGTTCAATCAATTGGCACAAGCATGATGGTGGCCGTCGGAATGGCGATTGTCAGAATGAACGTGACTGAAAAACAAGCCTCCGCCTTGTCCACCTTGGCTATATTCCTTTCTGGAGCGGCTGCAATTGGACCTTTTATTGGTGGAGTATTGATTCATTGGTGGGACTGGCACAGCATATTCTTCGTTAATATTCCGTTTGTCTTGGCGAGTTTTTGGTTCGCCTGGAAAACAATCCCGAAGGACGAGCAATCCCCGTCTATCTCTGGTCACATGTCCATTCGGCAATGGCTTGCGTTAATTGACGCACCAGGTATCCTGATGTTTACGGTAGCTTTGGTGACTCTGCTCATCGGTTTGCTTTCAGTAAATTCCACAGGAGATATTTCAACATGGCATCTGCTGACAGGGGGGATCGGGTTAATCGCATTCGTCATGTTCTTCCGACATGAATTAAAAGCAGCCACGCCTTTTATCCCTCTGCGAACGTTTGCCTCATATCCGGAGATGACTTGGGTGAATGTGCAATACATGCTGGTGAACATCCTGTTTTACGCACTTTTTTTTGGAGTTCCTACGTATTTGAAGCAGGTACGTCATCTCAACGAAGTTCATACAGGAATGAGCATGCTAGCTTTAGGGTTATGTTCAGTCATTATTGCTCCGATCGCAGGGCGCTGGATTGACAGATCAGGATCACGGCCAGCTCTGATCGTATCCGCTTCTTTAATGACATTTGGCTCTATATTAATCGTTGTTATGAATGAAACTTCTCCAATCTTCATAATCATTGTTGCCTTAGCTTTATTTGGCATAAGTAACGGCCTAAACGCGGTCGGTATGCAAGCAGCTCTGTACAAAAGCACACCCAAAGAAATGATTGGAGTCGCATCGGGTATTTTTAATACATCACGCTACTTGGGGACCATTTTATCGTCGTTATTGATTGGAATTGTTATGGGGGATACATTCAATGTGACAGGATTTCAGATGCTTGGAATCATCCTTACGGTATTAGCTGCATCACTGATCATCATGAGCATACGTCGCGAGGCAGGTGCGGTGAGTCCGGAGAAAGTAAAATAGAAAATCTTCCGTGCAATAACACGTTTACACCCAATGAATCAATAGCTCCATTGGGTGTATTTTTTGATTTTCACCAAGTTGTCAGAAAGAGTTGATCCTTTCTTGAACGTTTAGGGTAGAAGACGTGTCTTTGATTGAATTAGGTAAAAATAAAGATATAATAATTTTGATTAATAGGTTTCGTTAGTACTTTAAGTGCATCAATATCAGATTTTAATAGGCATCCAATGATTGTTATTATCGGAGGCCTACAGGAGTAAACGCATTATAGGTGTGGCAAGATATCGTCATACCTAACTTTGTGAAATTTTTCGCAACTCTGCATTGAGCTTGGCCAAATCTGATATTGAATGTTTCTAAATTGAACAGAGTTTGAAAGGAGGCAACACAAAGAATGGCTATTGATACGGTTTTATGGAGCAGGCTAGTGACTGGTTTGACGCTCGGGTTCCACGTGATTTTTGCAACGCTTGGTGTCGGCGTACCTTTGATGATTGCTATTGCAGAGTTCATCGGCATTCGGAAGAAGGATCACCATTACATACTTATGGCAAAGAGGTGGTCCAGAGGGTTTGTCATTTCTGTAGCGGTTGGTGTCGTGACAGGCACAGCGATCTCACTACAGTTGGCCTTGGTATGGCCGAATTTTATGAAACTTGCCGGGAATGTCATTGCACTGCCACTATTTATGGAAATATTTGCATTCTTTTTTGAAGCAATATTCCTGGGCATTTATCTGTACACGTGGGATCGGTTCAAAAATCCGTATATCCACTGGTTGCTGACTATTCCGATTGTCGCCGGGGCAGGCATGTCTGCTGTTTTTATTACAACAGTGAACGGATTCATGAACCAGCCTGAAGGTTTTGTCATGGAAGCAGGTCAATTCATGGCAGTGAACCCCGTGCAAGCGATGCTGAATACAGCGACGTTCTCCAAAGTGTTCCATGTATTAAGCTCGGCTTATCTGACAGGAGCTGCTCTGTTAGCAGGAGTAGCAGCCTTTGCGATGCTGAGAAAAGGAGTGTCGGCCTACCACAAAAAAGGCTTGAATCTCATGATGGCCGTTGTGCTGGTATTCAGTTTGTTAAATTCTTTAGCTGGAGATGTGTCTGCCAAGTTTTTGGCTGAGCATCAGCCGGAGAAGCTCGCAGCTGCCGAGTGGCATTTCGAGACGGAAAGCGGCGCGGATTTGATTTTTTTGGGATGGCTGAATGCAGAACATGAAATTATAGGCGCTCTTCATTTGCCGAAACTGCTCAGTTTCCTTGCCTTTGGAGACTTTAACGCCGAGGTAACCGGGCTGAACGAATTTCCACCAGATGAACACCCGCCCTTACTTGTGCATTATTTGTTTGATCTAATGGCTGGTATTGGATTCGCTCTGCTTGCTATATCAAGTCTGTACTTCCTGTTTGTATTCTGGAAGAAACGTAATCAGTTTAACAAGTGGATGCTACGTATGGTTGCACTGAGTGCACCGCTTGCTTTTCTGGCCGTTGAGATGGGTTGGTTCTATGCAGAGATCGGGCGGCAACCATGGATCATCCGAGGTTATATGCGGGTAGAAGAGGCCGCTACTTCTTCACCGAGTGTGAGAATTTTATTTTTCGTCTTCTTGCTTCTCTACATTCTGCTAGGCGTTATGTGTGTCGTCGTACTGAGACGGTTGTTCAATAACAATCCTGCTGAACTCGAGATGGAGAAATGGTTGAAGGAGAAGCATGATCAATCAGCCGAGAAAGGGGGCCAGGCATAATGAGTTATGAATTAATTGGTATTTCGGTACTCTGGCTGTTCTTGTACGGCTATCTTATTGTAGCTTCCATTGATTTTGGAGCAGGTTTCTTCGCCTTTTATGCACGCCTGACAAAGCAGGATCACCTGATTAATCGTCTGATCTCCCGTTATCTATCACCGGTCTGGGAGATCACCAATGTATTTTTTGTCTTTTTCTATATTGGCATCGTTGGATTCTTTCCGGATACTGCTTACTATTATGGCTCCGCGCTACTTGTTCCGGGAAGTATTGCCGTCATTTTACTTGCCATTCGTGGTTCATTCTATGCTTTCGAAAATTATGGTTCCAAAAAAAGTATCGTGTATTTGTTCTTATACGGAGCTACGGGTCTACTTATTCCAGCGTCATTGTCAGTGGCACTGACCCTGTCTGAAGGTGGCTTTATTTTGAAGCAGGGAGATACCGTTTCCCTGGATTACTGGGCACTATTTACGAATCCATTATCGTGGAGCATCGTTGGACTGGCGATCGTGTCCGTATTGTTCATTAGTGGGTCATTTCTCACATTTTACGCTTCTCGCGCAGAGGACCATTCGGCATTGAAGCTCATGCGGAACTATGCTTTGTTCTGGAGCACACCGACCATTATTCTCGCGCTGACTGCATTTATATATTTGGGTCAACACAATGAGCGTCATTTTCAAAATATGATGGATTTATGGTGGCTGCTGGCGCTTTCCGTTGCGTTTTTCATGATTGCCATGTGGCTGTTATATAACGGACGCCGTTACGGATTAGCTTTTATATGCATCATGCTGCAATTTTTCACAGCCTTTTTCGCCTACGGAATTGGTCAATATCCTTACATTCTTGATCCATTCATCACCATTCAGAGTAGCGCGACACCACCAGCGATGGGTTTTGCACTCGTCGTTGTGTTTATCGGTGGTCTGTGCCTGTTAATTCCTTCTCTTATTCTGGTCTTCAAACTGTTCCTGTTTGATGCGGATTATGTGAAAGGGAAAAAATAAAGGAGGAGCGTTCAATGAAAAGGAGAGGCAAATCCAATCTGATCTCGCAGCAAATGTCTTTACAACGAAAAAACAGACTTCTCCTTGCGATCATTTCGCTGGCCCTTGGTGTAGCTATTATAAGCCAGGCCACCTTGGTGGCTGAAGCAGTCCAGCGAATCTTTGTAGAGAAAGCTTCCTTTTCATCAGTGATCCTGTTGCTTGTCCTATTATTGGCTGTTATGGCCGTACGCTCACTGTTGTCGTATGGTAATGGGAAAGTGGGCTTGCATATGGCAGCACGCGCCAAGACAAATATGCGAGCATCTGTGTTGCAGAACCTGACCCGCGCTTCCATGCCTTCAACCCTGAGTGGACAGACGGGAGGAAAGGTCAGTGTTGCTTTGGATGCTGTGGATGAGGCCGACAGTTATTTCAGTCAGTACATGCCGCGTATGATGGAAGCTGCGATGATCCCGATTCTGATTCTGGTTGTTACGTTTACGCAGCACTCTAACACAGGCTGGATTATGTTGTTTACGGCACCGTTTATCCCGCTGTTCATGATCTTGGTTGGGCTCAAGACAAAGAACAAATCAGAAGAAAAATACGCGCAACTGGCTGAATTTTCCGGTACATTTCTGGATTCGCTTCAAGGGCTGGTTACGTTGAAAATATTCGGACGGGCTAAACGTCAACAGCAGGAGATTGAACGCAGCAGTCTGGGGTATCGTGATGCCACCATGGGCATTTTGAAGATTGCATTTACAAATACGTTTATGCTGGAATCGATCGTGATGTTAAGCATTGGTATTGTCGCGCTTGAACTGGCTATTCAATTACTGGTTTTCAAATCGATGAGCTTCCACACAGCCTTTCTCGTGTTGTTACTCGTCCCTGAGTTTTACAGTCTGTTGAAGAATACAGGAACGGCTTTTCACAGCGGGCGAACCAGTATGGGGGCCATTCGCAAGGTGGAACAGATGCTCGCGGACACTAGTGTCAAGAGCACACAAACGAAGCCTGAAGAAGGACCGGATCAAAGCGAATTAACCGATGTCGATGCAATTGCAAAGACGGAAGAGCTTCGTACAGCTCGTGCCGAGTTGATTCCAATGCCACCAACCATTGAACTGAACGATGTCCGATTCCAGTACACACCTGATTCCTTTGGACTTGAGACAGGACAGATCTCGATTGGACCGGGAGAACAGATTGCTATTGTAGGCAAAAGTGGCTCAGGTAAAACCACGCTGCTTCATCTCATTGCCGGTTTACTGAAACCAGATTCGGGAGCGGTTCTGGTTAACGGAAGCCAGCTTTCGCAACATGATGAGGCTGCATGGTTTGAACGTGTTAGCTATATTACACAGCATCCGTATATTTTTGCAGGTACATTTGCCGAAAATATCGCGATTGGCGCGGGTCGGAACGTCTCCAGAGCTGAAATTGAGCAGGCGGCAGAGGAAGCAGGGCTTGCTAGCGTTGTTGCACAATTGGAGCAGGGCTTGGATACGTTTGTTGGTGAAGGTGGCCGGGGGCTGTCTGGTGGGGAAAAGCAAAGACTTGCTTTGGCACGTGCTTTTCTGAAGCGACCAGCTGTTATTTTGTTCGACGAACCCACCGTTGGTCTGGATCTACACACCGAGCGGGTATTGCAACAATCCATTGCGGCATTAGCCAAAACGGCAACGATGATTACGGTGGCACACCGTTTATATACAATTCAACATGCGGACAACATTTTGTTTATGGATAGTGGGGTATTAGTGGATTCAGGACATCATGAAGCACTTCTGGCGCGCCTGCCTCAATATGCGGAGATGGTTGATGTACAACGGAAAGGAGGGTTAGCATGAATGAGCTGACGATTCTGTCAAAAGCGATGATTCAGGAGCGCAAGGATATCTTGCTTTCGATATTGGGCGGATTTATCGCCGGCATAGCAGGGGTAGCTCTCTTTTCCGCGAGTGGCTATATGATATCTCAAACAGTATTTGCGCCACCGCTGTACACCTTAATTGTACTCACCTCCATGGTCAAACTACTTGGTTTCCTTCGAGCGGCAAGTCGCTACGGGGAACGCTTATATTCGCACAGGGCGACATTCTCCATGCTGAGCCGTTTGCGGACGTCTTTTTTTGCCAAACTGATCCCGGTAACGCCAGGTATATTGAACAAAAACCGAAGCGGGGATCTGCTTGCGCGGATCGTGGGTGATGTGGAAAGTTTGCAAAATTACTTTTTGCGGGTCGCGTATCCACCCATCATGGTCGTTATGGTGTTTTTGGCTACCATGCTGTTCACTTCGGCCTTTTCGATCTGGATTGCGTGTTTGTTAGTACTAGGTATGCTGATTACGGCATTTGTTGTACCAGGTATTGTCTTGTTAGGTCAGCGAAAAATAAACGGACGTGTCCGCCAGCAACGGGCCTTGCTGTCCACGGAAGTAACCGAAGTGTTGTATGGTTTCAGGGATCTGAAAGTATACGGCCAATTGGAACAGCGTGAGCAACAGCTTCAGCAGGCTTCTGCTGCATTGGCAACGGAACAGAGGCAAGCCGCTTCGCAATTGCTGCGCGGGCAATCCATGCACGTTTTTGTGACGTATCTTGTTACATGGGGAGTGCTGGCACTGAGCGCCTTTTTAATTGTGAATGGAGCGTTTGCAGGTGTATTCCTCGCCATGTTGATCCTGGCCACGCAGACCGTGTTCGAAGAAGCTGCCGCAATGGCTATATTGCCTCTATATAAGCAGGACAGCGAACACGCCGCTCAGCGACTGGCGGAAACAGTGCCAACCTCCGATGTACAACTTGTACAGCCAAGCGGTGAAGTTTCAGCCGATCAGGCGGTTTCGATTGACCTATCCGGTGTTAACTTCCAATATGAAGGGGAATGGAGACCGGCGCTGAGGGAGCTATCCCTGCAACTTGCAGCAGGCTCCAAAACAGCGATTGTCGGGCCGAGCGGGTCAGGCAAGTCAACGATTATTGATTTGTTACTCAAGCTACGCGCACCAACGTCTGGCGATATACGATTAAACGATGTTTCGGTGAAGGAACTGAATGAAGAGAGCATTTGGCAAGGGACGAATGTCGTGTTGCAGCAAAGCCACTTCTTCCGGGGAACCATCCGGGACAACCTGTTGCTGAATGGAGAAGAACATTCGGATGAACAACTGTCGGCTGTGCTGGATAAAGTCCAACTGCCGAATAAGTTGTTGACCGACATGGTCTATGAAAAAGGGGAGAACCTGTCGGATGGTGAGAAGCAGCGGCTGGCTCTCGCACGGGCCATGCTGCGCAAAGGACGGTTATGGCTTCTGGACGAACCAACTTCTTCGTTGGATTACGTCACAGAGAAACATGTGCTCCAGCATCTTCTTGCACAAGCATCCGAAGATACATTTCTTCTGATCTGCCATCGGCTGACGGGATTGGAAGAGATGGATCGGATTGTGGTCATGGACCAAGGCAAGATCGTGGAATCAGGTTCTTTCTGTGAGCTGATGGAGCAAAAAGGCTATTTTTATGAAATGAAACAAATTGAACGACAAATGATTGGAGACGCCGGGGCGTGAGAATCTAGTCTATTGAGTTGATAATACTGTCGGTTGTCGTTAATGAAGAAAATTTCAATAAATCAATTTTTATAAATCTAACTAAACCCCAAAGGATGCAGTGCATATACTCCTTGGGGTTTGTTTTGATATAATAGTTTTTTTATGTCTATGAAGGAGATGGAGATGGAGATGGGAAAGTATAAGTGGGATATTGTTTTTTATTTGGCCGTATTTTTATTTGTTGTGTACATGAAGATGAATGACCAATCTCTGTTTTGGATACTTGGAGTTGTTCTCACCGCTACTCTGATCATGTTTACCATTCGTATTTTTTATCCTCTGGGTTGGGAAACACGCATGGAGCGCGTCGAGGCTTTTCTACGCAGACAGGAGAATACCCCAAAGCTTTATATCTATTACGCTCTTGCAAACAGACTTGATGATGAATTGGAACACACAATAGAGCGCATCAGAAATGAGGACACCAATAAAAGGACCCAAGCAGTCTATAATGCAGCTTACGGCTCCTATCGCAACGACTTGGTAGCTGTTCGTACTGCGGTGCAGAATATGCGTAGATCGGATTATCGTACATATTATGAAACGTATTTGCTTATGGAAGAAGGAAGAAGTGAGCAGGCGAGGGAACACTTAAAATCCATTAACAAGGTCTGGATGAGATCTTCGCTTCTTGCAGCGATTGAACTAAAAGCGGGACAACGCGAAACTGCGATTCAGCTAATACAAGAAGCAATGCATGCTGTCAGAGGTGTCCATCGTTATATGATATTCAAGGAATCAGAAAGATACTAGGGCGTGTCTCAAACGATGAACAACAATCTTTCTTGGCATATAGTACAATTGACACGGACAAAAGCTTGTTCCACATAGGAGCAAGCTTTTATCTTTGGTATTAAAGGAAGGACAGGAAGGACAGGAAGGACAAGAGTATACAGAGGCGCTAAACTGTTCGGCATAGTGGAGAACACCCGAATTAAAATGCTCTCCAACCAGTAAGCCTATATGATGAGAATCTTAAAGACTTTAATTTACCTTTACATAACAACAGATGATTTAGCCGTTTTATTTTTCTTCGCAAGCGGCTTTTTCCTTAGTGTCCTATCATACAAATATGGTTTTCCGTGATAATCCCGTGCATGCTTTTGTTTCTGCTTTTTATGTATATCAACCTTGATCTCCAGATTGGCAACGTTATTCTGGAATTCAGAAGCAATTCGTTTGCACCATTTCAAACCACTTTCTTCAGATGCACTGAAATGAACACGTAATAGATATCCGTTCACCGTTAATTCAAACTTGTATAAATTCATGATATGTATCCTTTCCAGACGGGCATGTTATGTTACACCAAATACGATAATCTGATTATAACAGGAACGTATGTTCTGTAAAAGTCTTATTTATGATACCCGCAATTCAATAAGGTTCGCTAGACATCTTTGCAACAGTTCGTTTAATGGTAAAATATCTAAAAATGGTTCATGTTGGGGGATACGCATGTATAAACTGATGATCGTAGATGATGAATTGCTCATGCGGGTTGGAATTCGTTCCATGCTGAATTGGGAAGAGTATAATTTCTATGTTGTGGGTGAGGCGGGAAATGGAAAAGAGGCATTAAGCCTTGCGCTTGAAGTGATGCCTGATCTAATTATTACAGATATCAAGATGCCGATTATGGATGGGCTACAGCTTATACAGGAGGCCTCCTGCGTACTGAAAACCTGTAAGTATGTCATCCTGAGTAATTTTGACGAATTTCATTATGTGAAAGAGGCGCTAAAACTTGGCGCCTCAGATTACTTGATTAAAAGTGAGATCTCCGAATCCTCCCTTATTGACCTCCTGAGCACTGTTGGACAGAAACTGCAAAGTGAACATGTTCACCCAACCAACACAGCCTCTATAACACAGGACTATTCCAAGAGCCTAAGATATCTAAAGGATAGTTTCTTCCAAGATATTGTAAGCGGATTCATTAGTGAGGAGGATATCGTCACCAAAGCGGAAGAACTACATTTTCGTATACGTTCGGACCAGTTGGTTGTTATTAAGTTCATCGTGAATTATTACGAGGATGCAAAGCGGAAATATGTTGAGAAGGGGGAAAAGCTGCTCCGATTTTCGATTCTTAATATTATGGAAGAGATCATTCCATCGAAGTGGGAGAAAGAGATTTTTGTTGAAAGTTCCTCTGAATATTGGGTGATCGTCAATGTACTTCCTGAGAGCCAATCTGTACACGCCGACTTGAATAAACTATGTAATAAATTGCTGTCTTCGATCAAGGATTTTATGAATCTATCGCTCACGGCTGGAGTAAGTAGAATGACTTCCGGTTTCCTTCACATCAGGAAGGCCTGCCAAGAGGCAGAAACGGCTCTACAACAGAGTTTCTTCACAGGAAGCAACCAGGTGTTGTATTACGATGATATGGTTCAATCCCCAGATCGACATGAAGTTAAGGGGGCTTTAAGCCCGCAACAAGAACGAGATTTGTTGAAGTTATGGGTAAGCAAAGACAACCAAATGGCGGAAGAGTTCCTTGAAGGAATCCAATCCAATCTGGAACAGCTACGAGCGGATGAGAATAGCATTCGCAAGCAATATATCATGGTAATGGAAACGATACATTCCCATCTATCCCGAGCTACAGAAAGAGGTGCACCTTCTTTAACAGAAAAATCACCCTATGAAATCGTTCTAAAGGGGGAGTATTGGGAGGATATCCACCAAGATATGCTTGCTCATATTGCATATTACTTCCAAACCGATTCCCAAATCAAACAGGAAAGCACTTACACCGATCTCGCCACCGAATTGATCGACAAGTATTATGCGGAAGATATCTCACTGCAAAGTATCGCTAGCCAAATTAGTGTGAATCCGTCGTATCTCAGCCGTGTGTTCAAACAGGAACGAGGAGAGAACTTTATCACGTACTTGACCCGAGTTCGAATTGAACATGCCAAGGCGTATCTATTGAGCAGAGGAATGAGAGTGTATGAAATCGCAGAAAAGGTGGGTTACCATAATTACACGTACTTCAGTAAGATTTTCAAAAAATCGGTAGGTGTCACTCCTGAGGAATATCGAGAATTACAGCAGGGATGAATGTAATCGGTGAATAGAGGTGCAGCATATGAAGCATGTTCGGCCCTTCCGAATCAAGTACAAAATTATGGTGATCTGTATGACGGTCATTATCCTTCCGGTATTGGTGATGACAATCAATTCGTATTACTCCTCAGAGCGGTTGTTGACACAGAACTATACAACGTTGCTAAACGATCTGGCCAAACAGACGAATATTCGCATTGACGAGTTCCTCAAGGAGATTGAGAAAATTTCGCTGCTCGCCAGCAATGGCCTTAGTGACAATCTGTCTGCGACTCATGAAGGGAGTTTTCCGATCCAGGATTTCCTGCGAGAGGGTGATGAACAACATGAGATTGCCGCATACAATATTCTGATGAATTATATCATGATGAAAGATCGCGTATTCTCCATCTACCTCTACAATATGAACGGGGGGCAAGACCTTTTTGTCAGTCCACATCAACCCATTGATCCAAACTTCAAAGTAGCAAACGAATTGTGGTTTAAAAAGTTCATGCATGATAAGGATCGAACCATTACCCTCACAACACGAATTGATGAGCAATTGGAGAATAAAATACTGGCAGTGTCACACGCTCGCAAAATTCATGATGTGACTAGTGGAAAACTGCTTGGCGTGATTGTTGTCAGCATTGATATCAAATTCATTGAAATCGTCAACCGCAACTTGCAGGAAGGACTGCGCTCCAGATTCATGATCGTTGATGAGAATGATAAGATCGTATATAACGTGAACGAACGATTAATCGGGACACTGTTTCGAGATAACGTTCGTCCGCCTGAATCACTAAATGTCGTGGTGACCAGTCCCCTTAGTCAGCAAAAATGGACAACTTACTTATATATGCCTTTGGATGAGTTGACTGCTGATGGCAAAATATTGGGCCGTAATCTGGTGACGCTTGCCATTGTCATTGTTCTTTTTGCTGCCGTCATATCCATCTTTTTATCTCACGTGATCACAACTCCCATTAAAAAACTGCTACGGAATATTGCTTTAGTCGAGAAAGGTCAGTTTGAACAAGTTGAACCTATTGGCTCCAGAGATGAGATTGGACATTTATCCATTCGATTTAACAGAATGTCGCATGAATTGAAGCGGTTGGTCGAACGGATGCAGCAAGAAGAAATAGAGAAAGCCAAGGCCGAGATGCGTGCGCTCCATGACCAGATCAAGCCACATTTTCTGTATAACACCCTTGGGTCGGTGAAATGGATTGCCTCGATGCAGCAGGCTGATAAAATCGTGGAAATGACCGATGCCTTAATCTCGATGCTCCGCTATGCAACAAAATCCGATGGAACCCTCGTAACCATTCGTGAGGAACTTGATAATATAACGAATTACGTAACGATCCAGAATGTCAGGTACTACGATTGTATTCAAATGAGATATGAGGTTGAGGATAGACTGCTGGATTATCGCATGCCCAAAATGATCCTGCAGCCGATTGTGGAGAATGCGATTTTTCATGGTCTGGCCGAACTTGAAGAAGACGGAATCATCACCATTCGAATTCAATCACAACTGGATGAAGTTGTGATCGAGGTCTGCGATAATGGTGTTGGTATGGATCATCATACGATGCAGAATTTAATGGAAGAGAAGTCCGGTGCAGGTACGGGAACGAATGGGATTGGATTGCATAATGTGCAACGGCGGATTCAACTTCATTTTGGTAAACCTTATGGAATTCAGGTGGAGAGTAAAATAGGTGAAGGTACCATTTTCTCCATTCTGCTGCCTGCGATCCTAGAACCCAAATAGTCATACATGCTTTCATTTATGCATCTCATAATGCGGTACAGCGATCATAAAAATAAGTTTAGATATAAACAAAGGGCTCGCAGTATGAACTGCAAGCCCTTTTGTTCACCCTTTGACGCTACCTAGCACCAAACCTTTGGTGAAATATTTCTGTAAAAACGGATACACAAGTAAAATCGGAATGGCACCCAAGAACATCTGAGCGGCGCGCCCCGTTCTGGCGTTCATCATGGACAACAGCTGCGTATAATCTGACCCAGATTTCAGCATTATTTGCTCAAAACTTTGCAGGAGGGTCTGGAGGTAACTTTGTAATGGATAATTGGCTGGATTGTTCATATAGATAATGCCATCGAACCACGAATTCCAGTGGGCAACGATACTGAACAAACCAACCGTAGCGAGAGCGGGCTTGAGAAGTGGGAGTAGAATACGAAGTAATACCTGTACAGGCCCAGCACCATCGATAATGGCTGATTCTTCAATCTCCTCGGGCAGCCCCCGAATGAAATTCATGAGGATAATCATACTGAATACGGGGAGGGCCCCAGGCAGGATCAGAGACCAGATTGAATCGATTAGTCCCATTTTGACGACCACGAGATAGGTTGGAATTAGTCCTCCGCTGAATAACATGGTTATTATGAAAAATCCCATATAGATATTACGCCCCATTAATTTTTGTTTGGATTTGGAGAGGGGATAAGCCGTGAGTACGATCAGAACCAGATTCACCACCGTTCCGATAACGGTTCGTTGAATGGCTACCCAGAGAGAGGAGAAAAATGATCCTCCAGTTAATGCAAATTCATAGGCTTTTGTCGTAAATTCCACAGGCCAGAACGTAACACTTCCCGCAGATACAGCCGCGCTGCTGCTGAATGAAACAGCCAGCAGGTTGATAAACGGCAGGATACATAGGAGAGAGATTAGAAGCAATATGGTGTAGTTTATGATAAGAAATACACGTCTGCTCATACTTTTATCATAGATCATAATGTAAGTTCCTCCTTCTTAGAAGATACGATAGCCAGCCACTCTGTAAGCCAGGATGTACGATACAGCAACGAGAACACTGGAAATGATCGATTTGAATAACCCGACAGCGGTACCAATTGAATACTGTGCTTGTTGAATTCCTAAACGGTAGACATAGGTATCAATAATATCACCCGTCTGATAGACAACAGGGGAGTAGAGATTATAGATTTGGTCAAAGCCAGCATTGAGTACGTTCCCAAGTGAAAGTACGGTCATTAAAACAATGGTTGGCATGAGTAGAGGCAACGTAATGTAGATGGTTTGTTTCCACCGTTTCGCTCCGTCGATCACCGCGGCTTCGTAAAGTCCCGGATCAATACTGGTTAGGGCTGCCAAATAAACAACCGTGCCAAACCCAAAACCTTTCCATATGTCACTCACAATCATCGTCCAAGGAAAAATAGAGGGTGTGCCAAGAAAGGAGATCGGTGCAATCCCAAATACACTTAGAAATGTATTGATAATGCCGTCGGAGCTAAGGATATCCAGCATGATTCCAGCCATAATGACCCAAGAGAGGAAGTTCGGAATGTAGACAAGTGTTTGAAATGTACGTTTAATTCCACTGTGTAGTACCTCATTAAGCAGTAATGCGAAAATTACGGGCACGATTATACCACCGATAATCTTAAAGACAGACATGTACAATGTATTCCAGATCGTTCTTACGAAGTTCGGCTGATTAAATATGTGGGTAAAATTATCCCACCCTACCCATGGCGAGTTGAAGCCGAGACCCGGATTGTACTTCTGAAACGCAATAATAAGTCCATAGAAAGGGATGTAACAAAAGATGAAGACCAAGACCAGGCTTGGGATCAACATGAGATGGTAAGGACTCTGCTGCTTCCATTTTCTCAACATACATATTCCTCCGTTCCTTGTACGCCAAATGTAATCGCTATCAAATAAAGGGGAGAGATGACCCTCATCCCCTCTTTGTGACAAACGAGATTATTTCTTCCCGTAGGCTTCATTAACTGCCTGAGTTGCGTCATCGCCCCCGGCTGCACGCCAATTCTGGACAATAACATCGAAATAATCGATACTTTCGCTACCCATAATGATCTTGGTGAAGCCTTCGGTCAGGATATCATCCAAGGTTGTGCCGTAGCTTGAAAGTATTTCTGGCGTAACACCCCATAAGGCCGTCTTTGTATAGTTCTCGCTGTCCAGTACTTTCTTGGCAAGACCATACGCATTCTTTGGAGCCCCTTGTTGCAAATAATCACCAACTGCTCCTGGGGTTGCATTCTCCATGAATTCAACACTGTTGTTATATTTTTGCCACATACCCGAAGTTGTGAGCCCACTGGTATCCTTGGATTGAAGGGCAGCTGATACCGCCTCAAATTGCTCGTAATCGGAATTCGGATTAAGTACACGGAACGCTCCAACCACATGGGCAATATCGTTGTCCAGCAAGGCGGATAACGTTTCTGTGGATTCCTTGCCATTGCCTTCATCCACAATATAAGCGTAGTCGTTCAAAATTTTGATCACTTCTTCAGGGCTCTTAAATCCCTTTTTCATAACGATATAATTGTTGTTGGCGAAGAAAATGGATTGTTTGGCTTCTTTTCCATCAACGGTAGGGATGATATAAGGGTAGAAGATAGCGTCCTTACCCAGATTGGATACTGTGTCGACACCCGGATTATAACCCCACCATTGGTAATAAGGTTGCATTCCCACTTTGCCGGCTACGATATCCGCGTTCATCGCATTAAAGTCTTTGATTGCAAATTCCGGATCAATGATGCCTCGCTTGTACCATTCTGACCACTCAGCCAGCGCATTTTTCATCTCAGGCTGCACGGAGCCGTACACGAGTTTTCCAGTGCTATCCTCCATCCACATATCCGGATGCGCATTCCATGCAATGGCGAGCAGGTTGAGGTAATCCAACGATTGGTCTACCGCTATACCATAACCACCGTGCTTTTCCATGAATTTTAGTGCGATATTTTTGATGTCTTCCACAGATTTCGGATCTTGGACTCCCAATTCTTCTTTCCAGTCGTTCCGGATCCAGATGAAGTCTGGTTGTTCAATTAATCCCCAGTGCATCTGTGGTATCCCGTATAGCTTACCGTCCTTCTTTCCAGATTCGTAACTGTCTGCATCTGCTTCCATGTAACCTTTGAGACGATCTGAAGCGTGTTGATCAAATACCTCGGAAAGGTCCATGACCATATCTGCTTCGACTAACTGTCTCAGTTGTGATGGATTAACTCTGAATACGTCAGGAAGATCGTTCGATGCGATAGCCAAATTGAGTTTTGTATCGTACTCATCGCTGACCCAGTCTGTTTTGACATTGATATTAAACTTCTCTTTGTATCGCTTAATCCATACATTGTTGGTGATATCGTCGCCCTTTGGATATTTTGCAGAAGAGTATTCTGATGTTACGGTATGAATGGTTGTTGTTCCAGCCTCGTTGGAATCCGTGTCCGTCGTTGAACCTTTATCAGCACCGTTTCCATTGCTACAGGCTGCGAGTAATAAGGTTGACATGCACACAGACAAGACTAAGGCTTTCGTTTTCTTGTTCATTTCTTTTCCCCCTTATCAGTCATATTTCAATAACGCTTACTTGAAAATATTCTAAACGAGAAAGGGGGAACGGGATATAAAGGTTATTGACGAGAACCGGTATCTTTTTTTACTTTTGAGTTGTAGCGGAGAAAAGAATAATGAGCTTTGTGCACTTTTTTTACTTTGTGCTCCTTCTTTTTTTACTCATGACTCCAAAAATTGCTTTAGATGACGATCGATAACGAGTGAATCCTCTTCGTTTGCTCCGATTCCAAAGCAGTGTCCCCACTTGGACTCTACAGGTTGATACACCGCGTTTGGCATATGCTGAGCATCATACGCACTATCTTCTGGCGTGAAAAACAAGTCACTTGATCCTGGCATAACGAGTGCAGGAGAAGTGATCTTGCTTAACGCCTGTTCGAAGTTGCCGTCATCTACGGGATTATCGCTAATGTCTCCATAGATTCCTGTACGCAACATGGTAATCAAGTCGTTAGCATCGAAGGGAAGAAATACCTGATCCCAGTAATCTTCTACATAAGATTTCAAGGAGTCGTACCCCTCAGATTGATACAATTTCTCCAAATAGTACGCCTGCGAAAACCCCCATGGAGCATAAGCTCTTCCCATCGCTGCGAGACCGGCAACCGGAGGGCGCTCATATCTACCATTTTTATAATTCGAATCTGCCTGTAACGCCGCGATCATTGCTTCGAATACCAACTGTGTATGGGGTCTGCTCTTTGCCGTTCCGCCAAAGGGGGCAATACGCTCAACCATCTCAGGATAACTGGTTCCCCATTGATAAACCTGCATGGCTCCCAGAGACCACCCCACAACAAGTTTGATTTTGGAGATACCGAATTTTTGAGTGATGAGTTGATGTTGGGCACGCACATTGTCATACATGGAGATGAGAGGGAAGTTGTTCTTATCATATGGGGCAGGGGTATTACTTGGAGAGGAAGATAACCCGTTACCCAACATATTGGGCACAACGATAAAATAACGACTGGGGTCCAGTGCTTTGTCCGTTCCAATTAACCATTCATTATCTGTGTGAATTCCAGCAAACCATGTTGGGACAACAATAACATTGTCCTTTGCCGCGTTTAAGTTTCCATAGGTCTTGTAAGCGATAAAGGCTTGAGGGAGCTGTTGCCCCGATTGAAGTAATGTATCTCCTAGGTTATATGTTTCATAATTGTTCATAGATTGATTCTCCTTATAAAATAGTAATAACTTGATTTCACTCTACATTACGTCTATTATCAATTCAACGAAACGTTATCGAACATATCATTCATTTATTTTGAACTTAGGAGGTGCCTGACTCATGGAAATACGCCAGCTAAAAACCTTTTGGACACTTGCATCGACCTGCAGCTTTAGTCAAACTGCTGAATTATTGAGCTATGTACCGTCTACCATAACCATGCAAATCAAATCGCTGGAAGAAGAGCTTGGGGTGAAATTGCTGGATCGATTAGGCAAAAAGGTTGTGTTAACAGATGCTGGCCAACAGTTTCTGCCGTACGCCACTAAGATTTTAAACGATGTAGAGGAAGCAAAGTGCATATCTAGTCAGCACGGAGAATTGGCGGGAACGGTTGTGATCGGAGCAGACGAAGTGCTGTGTGCATATCTTCTTCCAGCCTTGTTCAAACGCTTCCGAGCGGACTATCCTGGTGTGCGGTTATTGTTCCGCCCCTTGTCTGGGCAAGAGCTCAAATCGAGTCTGAGAGAAGGGCATGCCGATGTCGTTTTTGTATTGGATGAGCCTATTAATTCTAAAGACCTTCAGTCAGAGTTATTAAAGGATGAGACCTTTCAAATGGTGGTTTCTCCCGATCATATGTTAGCATCGCGTTCCGCGTTGGTCATTGATGACTTCCACAAACAGCATTTTTTGCTGACCGAAAAGAACTGTTCGTATCGCACTTATTTTGACCAATCCATAACGAAGAAAGGTGTGGATGCTCTGACAGAGCTGGAGTTTCATAGTGTAGAAGCCATTAAACAATGTGTTGCGGCTGGTCTAGGGATCGCTTTATTACCTGAAATGGCTTTGAAGAAAGAGTTGAGCGATGGGGAAGTGGTTGCACTACCGTGGGATTTATCAGATGTATCCTTTTCTGCGCAAATGCTCTGGCATCGGGAAAAATGGATCTCTCCGTCTATGGCTGCTTTCATGGAGGTCGCCAAGAGTGAGTTGATTTGATTGTTCAGAATTTGTTTAGATGTATGTGTTAAAATATTCTTCATGGAGATCGTGAGGTTAAATGGAATCAACCTTCAACAACATGATACAGATATATATGGGGGATTAGCAATGGAGAGAAAGATTAGAAATTCTGCAAAAGCATTGATCATTAAAGACGGGAGAATGCTTGCAATGAAGCAGGATGATAATGATGAAGTCATCTACATTCTGCCTGGTGGGAGCCAGAATGCAGGTGAAACCCTGACGGATGCGGTGAAGCGTGAAGTTGCGGAAGAAATCGGAATAGATGTAGAACCGTTATCACTGGAATTCGTAATTGAAGGGGTATACGGTGAAGCTCTTCATCGTGTAGATTTTGTTTTTTTATGCGAGTACATAGGTTTGATAGACCAAGATAGTTCTATTCTGCCAAGTGACGAAAACCAAGCGGAATATGAATGGCTCGAAATTAAAGATATATACGAACTACCTTTATTTCCTTCAAAATTACGAAAGCAGATCATTAGATTGGTTGAGGGAGAAAAAACGGTTATGTATTTAGGAAATGAGGAAGATGACGACCTGAATAGTTAGATGTGTACACGTCGTAAACAAGTGACCGTCTTGTATTTATAAAGGAAAGGCTATTTCAAAGGACACGATGATCCAGTGAAATAGCCTTTTTGTCGTTGAACAAAGTGTACAGAGCGATTCAAAAATGAACATCTATGATAAGGGGTTACACTAGGCCAGGAGTTATAGTTCTTGTTGCTTCACGCCTGCTGTCATATTTTTCTGACCCCATATTACCATGGATTCAATTAAAGGAACCAATTCCTTGCCTGATTCTGTGAGCGAATACTCCACTCTCGGTGGCACCTCGTTATATTGCTCCCGATGCACGATGCCGGAATGAATCAAATCTTTCAAACAGTTCGTTAACATCGTTCCGGTAATGCCAGGCAGTCTTCTTTTTAATTCATTGTAACGTATACAGTCATTTTCACTGAGGATTGCCAGGATCGGAAGATTCCACTTGCCTCCAATGACCTGAAATGCATAAGTCGCTGGACATAACTGATCAAAATTAAACTCGTATTTCACTTGATACCCTCCAATAGTATACTTTTTGATACTAAGTCAGAAAAAGAATCGTACTTGTTCAGAAGATTGTAGACATTATAATCAAACTAACACAAGAAAATCAATTCATAAGACAATATAAAGGCGGGATACACGTGAGTAACGAATCTATGATGTGTGATCTGGAAACAGGCGTATGTGGTGTGAATGAGGAAGAGGCGATGCAAGAAATCAATCTGAATCAAGTTGAGAAAAGGATAACTCTATATTACGCAACAGATCCGATCTGCTCTCACTGCTGGGCGCTTGAGCCTGTGCTTCATCGGTTTATTGAGGAATACGGCCATTATTTTACGTTGCAAATCAAAATGGGTGGGCTATTGGCTAACTGGAATGGTTTCTCGGATGGCGCTAACGGGATTCAGAAACCTTCGGACGTTGCAGAGCATTGGAAGGAAGTGGGTGAACATTCACGCATGCCCATCGACGGTTCCTTATGGCATGATAATCCAATACTTTCTTCCTATCCGCCATCTCGCGTATTTAAGGTCATTCAGAGTACACACCCTGGTAAAGAGCAGGACTTTTTAAGACGTGCGCGTGAAGCCGTGTTTGCATTTAATCGAAATATTGGAGAAGATGATGTGCTGACGGATATCGTCAATCAACTGGGCTTGAATGGAAAAGAAGTGGTTGAGGCGGCTGCACAGCAATCTGCACAAGATTTATTAGAGGAAGACTTTGAGAGTGTCGCTAGTTTGGGAGTTAGAGGTTTCCCATCTATTATCATTGTGAATGAAGAGAACCAGGGTATAAAAATTGTCGGAGCCCGTTCTCTTGAAACATATGTGCAAGCACTTCAGCAGGTACTCGGTGGTGATCTGAAACCCAAACAGATAACCTCATTGGAGCAGAAAATCAATGAGGGACACCTTCTTTTTTCTAAAGAACTGGAGGTCTTGTACAATATCGAAAAGAGTGATATTGAATCATATGTGAAATCTGAATTGGCAGAGCACACATATCGTATGGGTCATATTTTGAATGAGATGTATATTGAACATATCTGAGACAGGAGCTATGTAAGAATCTTCCTGCTTTCGGCACACGGATGTGTTATTCGCACAGGCAAGTCGTCCACCCATTGCGTAGACTGAAGTAGATCAAGTCAAGTGAGGTGAATTCCATGGCTAAAACCAATGAAATACACGTCCGGGTGAAACGGCTCAAGGATCGCCCAGTCTGCGTGACTCTTCATAATGGCGAGACGTACGTCGGGTACATCTCTGGTGTTAACAGCGAAGGCGTAGTGCTTACCGGGGGCGGAAAGCTTACTCAGACCGCAATCACAGCACCCTCATCTGAAGGCAGTGCTCGCAAAACCAAACCTAAAGCAGGGGCTACGAGAAAAACAGCATCCTCTCGAAACCGTAAACGGGTGAACAGCACACGTAAGTCGCAAGTACGATCCCGGTCGATGTCTCGCTCAACGTCTAGGCAAGCCCAGGTATCATCTTTCATGCCTATGCTAGGCTCACTGTTAGGTGGCTTTGGCGGTGCAGGCTCGATTGGAGGTATGTTAGGCGGGGGTATGCGGTTGTTTGGCATGATCCAGCGGTTTACACCTGTGGTCAAAATGGGGTATGGCATGATTAAGCAGATTCAGCCATTTATGGGGGCAGTTCAAGGGCTGATGACTCCAGCAAGCCAAGCAGCTCAGGCTGAAACCGAAGTTGAAGAGGAAGCACAACAAGGATAATACTTGAAATGAAAATCGTGAAATAGAACACAACCTTCGTTGCATTTGGGAAGGAAGTATCGCTAGTATGTTGGGTGATTTGATCTCTTTCTGGTCTGGTCTGTTCCTTATCTTCTTCTCTGTTCTGTTTCAGCTTCTTCGCTAGATGCTTCACTGCAAGCTGCTCTCCGTACGCCAAACGGAGGGTGGCTTATTTGCTTGTGCTGTATATGAGGTTCGAACCAGCTCAATATAGCATGCTTGCTCAGCGCTAACGAACTCAGAAACCGTATTCGAGTCAATATCAAGCCATTAAAATTCTAACGAATATGACAAACCCTATTTGCTGCAAAATGTAGGATATAGTATGAAAAAGGGGCTGATTCTGTAGCATAACTTCTCCTGTGTTCGTTAGAATTAAAATCCGCCCGAAACGGGTTAAATAAGACTCCCTGTGTTCGTTAAATTTGTTCGTTGCGAGGAATAAAAACTGAGGTTTCAAATACGCGTCTAACATCTAACTTTGGAACTGTGTAGTTCGGCCGACTACCCACATACAACAAAAAGCACCGCGCGCAGGGAGCCGCACGCGGTGTGAAAAACAATGCTGATGTTGCAGAGTAGGAGAAAACTCTATCCCGCTCTTATTAAGCCTGTTTGGTTTTGAGGCGAATCACGTTCCATGATGCTTTGTTCAAGACTGCTTGCACTTTACCCTGGTCAACCGTTGTATATCCGCCGTTGTGAGGAACAACGTTACGTGGGTTTTCTTTGGTATTGGTGGCTTTCAAGTCGTTGTTCTCCAATACAATATGCTCCACAAATGTCGTTTCTCCGAAGGAACGCAGATCCACATTCAGTTCCAACTTCTCATCCAGATGTCTGTTCACCGCAAAGATTGTGATCGTGCCGTTTTCTTCATCATGCACACTGATCGCTTCGAGATAAGGCACATCTGTAAAGTCTTTGGAATCATATTTAGGTGAAGAGGTGATGGATCGCAACACCGTACCACGACCAAAGTTGGATGCGTGCATGAATGGGAAATACGTCGTCTGGAACCAGATTGCTCCGTTATTTTCCGTCATGATTGGTGCAATGGTGTTAATCAACTGAGCAAGGCAAGCCATTTTTACACGGTCGGCATGCTTGAGTATGGTAATCAGGTAACAGCCCACAGCTAGAGCATCTTCATGTGTATACACATCTTCAAACTCTGGAGGCGCAATCTGCCACCGTTCTTCCATACGGCTCGTGCCGATGGATTTCCAGACATTCCATTCATCCAGAGACAGCATTAATTTCTTTTTGCTGCGTTTCTTGGCTTGTACAAAATCACAGATCGAAGCCACACTATCAATAAATTGATCCAGATCCAGCGATGTCGCCAGGAAGTCATACGTGTTGTCTTTATTATTGTTGTAGTACTGATGCAGGGACAAGTAGTCCACATTTTCATAGGTGAGATCCAGCACGGTTGCTTCCCAATCTGCAAATGTACTCATGTCACGGCTGGAACTGCCGCAAGCCACAAGCTCGATATCCGGGTCTACCCATTTCATCGCTTTAGCGGTCTCATTGGCAATACGCCCATATTCATATGCAGTCATTGCACCAATCTGCCAAGGGCCGTCCATTTCGTTGCCTAGACACCAGGTTTTGAATTTATGCGGGTCTTTGTAACCGTGAGAGATACGCAGATCACTCCAGTATGTGCCAGATGGGTGGTTGCAGTATTCGATCAGGTTTCTGGCCGCATCAATGCCGCGAGTACCCAGATTTACAGCCATCATGACTTCGGTTCCAACCAGTTTGGCCCAATCTGCAAATTCGTTTGTTCCTACCGCATTTGTTTCAATCGTCCACCAAGCGAGTTCAAGTCTGCGTTTACGCTCCGATACCGGACCAACGCCGTCCTCCCAATTGTAACCGGATACGAAATTGCCGCCCGGATAACGAACGATGGGCACATTCAAAGCTTTAATCGCTTCAATGGCATCCTGACGGAAACCTTGAGCATCTGCCGTAGGATGACCTGGATCATATATGCCGCCGTATACGGCCCGTCCCAGATGTTCTATAAATGAACCATAGACACGCGGATCTACTTCAGCAATCTGAAAGTCTTTATCGATAAGCATTTTGGATGTAAGCATGGTAAGTACCTCCATTGGATGAATTCATATTTTTGAAAGAAGTAACTGTGACATTGAATTCGCTTAAAAGCAAAATCAAATCATTGATTTGTTATCTAATATGTATCATAATGCTTATATATTGAGCAAGTTCATTTTTATGAGTTCGCTAAATAACGAATCCTGAGATTGAAATAGATCGTTTTACTCAAAAAGGAAGTGGACATCATGATGCTTGGAACAGATGTAGCTTCATTGCTAATTTACGAGGCACTGGCAAGTGAAGCCCGTTTAAACATTGTGCGCCTGCTGCTACAAAACAGGGAAATGCACATCAATGCGCTTGCCCAAGAGCTTTTTCTGAGCAAAGCTATTGTAAGTACACATGTAAGCAAGCTGCAAAAAGCAGGAATTGTCGGTAGCCGAATGAAACGGGAGAACGGTGGAACCTATAAATACTGTTTTATCGTACGAGAGTTCATGACTATTAACCTGTCACCAGAGCCTGTTGACGCTCCTTACTATGAAATATCCATACCGGTAGGTCAGTATACAGATTATGAAGCGTGGCCGACCTGCGGGATTGCGACAACTACGCAAATGATTGGACAGTACGACACACCGGCCTGCTTTATGGACCCGGATCGGGTGAACGCGGGAATCCTTTGGATGGCACGAGGTTTTCTTGAATATAAGATTCCCAATTATCTGTACAATGATCAGCATCTTCGAGAGATTGAAATTTCCCTTGAATTAAGCTCGGAAGCACCAAAGGTGAACGAAAACTGGCCGTCAGATATTCGCTTTACCCTTAACGGCAATGACCTCGGTACTTGGACAAGCCCAGGTGATTTCGGGGATCGGAAAGGTAAACATACGCCACTATGGTGGAAGCTGGATGTCAACCAGTATGGTGTATTGAAAATGCTGCGTATTAACGGGGAAGGCACGTTTATTGATGGTCAGCGCATCTCGGATGTGCGCGTTCAAGACCTGAATCTGGGTGCATCCACCTATTGGACCTTTGGATTGAAGCCGGAAGAGGGAGTAGCTGGCCGAGGCGGACTCACCCTGTTTGGCAAAGGTTTTGGCAACTATGATCAGGATATTCTGATTCGATACTATTATGATGCTCAGTAAAATAAGACTCCAGACGAATAGGATTTTCGTTTTGATGTCAGTTTATAGAGGGAAAGTTCCACGATGAACCACCTGCAGAACAATTCCAGAGTAATGGTATTGACAACGATTACATAGCTGATATAAGATACAGCTATATAAGGAGTGTCACTGATTCGATCAGGCACCACCAAAGTCTGGATTCCAAGTTTGTTTATTACTTGTGAATTGGACATTGGTGGTGCTTTTTGCATACTGGGGGTGATTGCATCATGAGGTTTAAAAAATCGTTAAATAACAACATTGCACTGGCGGAAGACGCCGAAGGCTGCGAAGTCATTGTCATCGGAACGGGTGTTGGCTTCAAAAAAGTAAAAGGACAGCCGATTGAGCAGAGCCAAATCCAGAAAATGTTCCGAATTGGCTCGAATGATAAATATCAGCGAGTTGAGCAATTTCTCAGCGATATCCCACTGCAAGTCATCGATATTACGGATCAGATTATTGAAGAAGGCAAGACGATGATCGGAAAAAAGCTGAATGACTCGATCCTGTTAACACTGGCGGACCATATTCATTTTGCGCTGGATCGTTTCAAAAAAGGAGTGGATGTGCAAAATCCGCTTCATTGGGACATTCGCCATCTATATCCTGCCGAATACCGTGCCGGAGAATGGGCAGTTCAAAAAATCAATGATGCTTTTCAAGTCTCATTGCCATCTGGTGAATCAAGCTCTATTGCCCTTCATTTCGTGAACTCACAATTCGACTCGGGCAGTATGAACCAAACGATTAAAATTACACAGATGATTAATGACATTTTAGGTATCATGACAGAACATTTTGGAATGGCACTGAATCAGGAATCTGCTGATTTTTCCAGGTTCATCACCCATCTGAGATACTTCATTGTTCGTCAGTTGAACCGGGAAGTGCTCTCGTTCAAAGATCAGCAATTTCTATATGATGTATTGTCGGAGCGATATCCTGTCAGCTTCCAATGCGCACTCAAAATAAAGGAGGCGATGGAGCAGCAACGCGGATTCGTGATTACTCCCGATGAGATGGTATATCTCATGATCCACATCGAGAGAGTGACATCCCGTACCGATACGGATTAATCTCCATACAATCTGTTTGAAGTTATACCATCATCAATATGAATTGAATATGGAGTGTCACTGATTCGATCAGGCACCACCAAATGTTTCCGACTCCGCATCTGCGGCGGGCCGGTATTACATTTGGTTTTTTTTTCGCCAAAAAAGGAGGAAGCAACATGAATCATCGGGAGTTGTCCAAAGAAATTATCCAGTTAACAGGAGGGCAAGAGAATATTACCCAAGCCTGGCATTGCATCACACGGCTTCGTTTCAACGTTCGAGAGCAAAACAAAGTTCAATTGGAACAGATCAAAGCGCTTGATGGTGTGCTCGGCGCACAGTTTCAGAACGATCAGTTTCAGGTGGTCATTGGCAACCAGGTTGCAGCCGTATATGAGCAGATCGAGGATCAGATGAAGCAGAGTGGCATATCGAAACCCGAAACAGACGCGCCACGCTCTAAAGGGATTAATGCTCTTTTGGATGCGATCTCCGGCATTTTCACCCCGATTCTGCCTGCCATCGTAGGTACCGGGATGTTAAAGGGGATTCTGGCACTGCTCGTTACACTTGGAGCGATACAGGAGAACAGCGGTGAGTATCAAGTTCTGTCTTCCATCGCAAATGCGGCCTTTTATTTCTTGCCTTTCCTTCTGGCTCTATCATCAGCCCGAAAGTTCAAAGTGAATGAATATATCGCCCTGACGCTTGCAGGTACTTTATTGTATCCTACGATTCTGAACGCGTATCTGGCAAACCAGCTTGAACCGATTCGTTTTCTCTCGCTGCCCGTGTCCATTGTGAATTACACCCAGTCCGTTATTCCCATTATTCTGGGTGTGTGGCTTCTGAGTTATGTACATCGCTGGGTGGATCGTTTTATTCCCGGTCCGGTCAAAGTCATCTTTACCTCGATGATTGTGCTAGTCATCACGGTGCCGATTCTATTAATTGCGATTGGCCCCCTAGGCAATTACATGGGCATCTATCTGGAAATGGGCACTTCCTGGCTCTTTGCCCATTCGGGTCCGTTAACCGGCATTATTCTTGGCGGCCTCATGCCTCTGATTGTTATGACGGGAATGCATTATGCGTTCTTCCCGGGCACATTGCAGAATCTGAGCAAACTCGGATATGACGTACTTTTGCTGCCGATCAACCTGATAACCAATATGAGTCAGGCTGGTGCAGTCACGGCTGTTTTCCTCAAGACCAAAGATAAAAGAATGAGATCCATTGCTTTATCCAGTGGCATATCTGCCTTGCTTGGCATTACTGAACCTGCACTGTACGGTGTCACCTTGAAGCTGAAAAAACCATTTTACGCTTCACTCATCGGTGGAGCAGCAGGGGGTGGCTTTATTACCGCAGTGGGTCTGAAATGCTTCGGTTTTGCTGTACCAGGATTGCTGTCACTTCCGTTATACATTGGCCCGAATGGTGGCATGTCCAATTTCTGGTATGCATTAATCGGAATTGGCATCAGCTTTACTGTTTCCTTCGTGGTGACTTTGCTTCTCAAGTGGGATGAGACAAATGTACACAATTCTGCCATGTCCGACTCAGCACAAACATTAACCGAACAGAAACAGGATACAACCACTGCCTTTTCTCAAGAAACGGTGACACCTGTCACAGTACATTCCATTGAGGATAAAAAAGGGGAGGTCTTCAGCCCGCTCACTGGTGAATTGGTGCCGCTCGCAGAGCTTCCGGATCAAACGTTTGCCGAGGAAATGACCGGGAAAGGTATTGCCATTCGTCCGCAGGATGGACGTGTTAAAGCTCCTTTTGACGGAACCGTCACGTTGGTTGCCAAAAGTAAACATGCGATTATGCTGACCTCATCCAGTGGAATCGACATTCTCATTCATGTTGGACTAAACAGTGTGTCGCTCAAAGGGAAATATTTTGACGTGAAGGTTGTTGCCGGACAAGAAGTGAAGAAGGGCGATTTGCTTCTGGAATTTGATATGGAAGGCATCCAGGGTGCGGGTATTGATCTTGTGACACCAGTCATTGTAACCAATACGCCGGATTACCTCGATGTAGTACCTGTTCAGGTGAAGGGGGTGATTCCAATGAATGAATTGCTTCTCCTCACCGTTCGTTGACAGCTTCATGCATACCACATACAAAAAAAAGGAGAGAAATAACATGACAAAAACAATTAAACACTCATTTCCTGAAGGATTTTTATGGGGCGGAGCTACCGCTGCCAATCAGCTCGAAGGTGCATATGACGCAGACGGCAAAGGACTCTCTACCTCAGACATGGCTCCATTCGTTCCTCACGAGGAGCGCGATGGCAAGGATTTTACCTTCGACGTGGATTCTGTTCAATTGGAAGAATATCTGAGCGGTAACACCAACGTATATTTCCCGAAACGGAACGGCGTGGATTTCTATCATCGCTACAAAGAAGACATTGCCTTGTTTGCAGAGATGGGTTTCAAAGTGTTTCGTCTTTCGATCGCGTGGACACGGATCTTCCCAACAGGAGAAGAAGCAGTTCCCAATGAAGCTGGACTTGCCTTCTATGATAACGTGCTCGACGAACTCTTGAAATACGGCATTGAGCCGCTCGTAACGATCTCTCACTACGAGATGCCCGTTGAGTTAACCCGCAAATACAACGGCTGGGAAAGCCGCGAGATGATCGATCTGTATCTAAAATTTGCCAATACGCTGTTTGACCGTTACAAAGACAAAGTGAAATACTGGATCACCTTCAATGAAATGAACATGATGCTGACAAGTCTGTATACTGGCGGCGGCATTCTGGAAGATAAAATCAAGGGAAACCCGGAGCAAGTAGCTTATCAGGCAACGCATCATCAGTTTGTAGCTAGTGCGCTGGCTGTCAAAAGCGGAAAAGAGAAAATGCCGAATGCACAAATCGGCTGTATGATCTGCCGTCTGGAAACGTATGCTGCTTCTAGTAAACCGGAGGACGTTCTGCAGACGCTGAAGGAAGATCAGATGAACCTGTTCTACCCAGAGGTGCAGGCACGAGGCGAATACCCATCCTATATGCAAAGATATTTTGAGGAAAACGGCATTGAACTGGCTAAAGCTCCTGAGGACGATGCCATTATCCGGGACAATACCGTGGACTTTATTGCTTTCAGTTATTACATGACGTATATCGGAAAATATGATCCCAATGACAACAGCAACTCTGGTATGCTGGTCAGTCAGATCAAAAACCCGCATCTGAAAGCTACCGAATGGGGATGGCCTATCGATCCAATTGGTCTTCGCGTCGCGCTGAACCGATTGTATGATCGTTACCGGATGCCGCTCTTCATCGTTGAGAACGGGCTGGGTGCTATCGACACACCGGAAGAGGACGGGGCAGTGCATGACCCTTATCGCATCAATTACTTGCGCAGCCACATTGAACAGATGAAAGAAGCTGTCGCTGACGGCGTTGAATTGATGGGTTTCACTAGCTGGGGACCTATCGATATTATTAGTTGCTCGACTTCTGAAATGGGCAAACGTTATGGTTTCATTTATGTAGATCAAGACAATGCCGGCAATGGTTCATTGGAAAGAACCCGCAAGGATTCCTTCTACTGGTACAAACAAGTTATTGAAACGAACGGAGAAATCCTGTAATTATACAAAATTCTTACACGCCGCCCGTATGGGCGGTTCTTTATTTTACACTAGTAAAATCAGGGATAATTATGTAAACTTGTGATATTCAAACAAGAGGAGTGAATTCAATGTCTAACAAGGTGATTTTGCTTTAGGTTCACAGAAGGATATTTGGGTTACAGGGATTCCTTTTGTGGACATTGCAGTGCGGGAAACCGTCCAAACAATGTTTACTGGAGGAGATTATTATTAATTTTAACGAAGCTGTTAACATCAGCAATACACATGTACTGACGCTGGTACCCGAGTTGTTTGACCTGGAGGGTTACAATATTCAGCTTATTCCGCCTCATGAGGGTGGACGTAATGTGGTTTACACTTGCGAGCAAGAGGGGCGTGAATCGCTAATTCTACGGGTGTCTTTTTTGCCTGACAGAAAGCGGGAAGATTACATTGCCGAACTGGAGTATGTCCGGTATCTGTTTGAGCACGGTGCAAGTGTCTCGAATGTAGTCAGCTCGAAAAAGGGCGATCTGTTAGAAGAGGTCACTTATGGTGAGCATACGTTCTTTATCTGTATGTTTGTGAAGGCCACAGGGAAGTTGCTGGTAGAGAACCATTATCAGTACCGGGAAGGCGTTCCACTTAGCGAATACTATTATAATAGCGGTAAAGTTCTGGGCAGAATGCATCAGCTATCGAAAGGGTACACTCCCGTCCATCGCCGGCATCATTTGATTGACAATTACAGCGGTGAATATATCGATAACCTAGTACCTGAATCATTTCCTCTACTTAAGGAGAAGATGGTTGAGCTTCTGAATACCTTAGAAGGTTTGGATACAAACCAAGAGACATTCGGCATGATCCATTTTGATTATAACGATGGGAATTACTCAATCGATTTTGATACCGGTCAGATCACCGTGTATGATTTTGATAATTCATGCTTCGGTTGGTATATGTATGATCTGGCAGATCTATGGACACATGGCGTCGGCTGGATTCAATTTGAGCCGAATGCGGATAAACGCAAACAGTTCATGGATGACTATTTCCAAACCGCCCTCGCTGGATATACTTCCGAGACCAAGATCGAAGATTCGATGCTGGAGAAGCTGCCTTTATTTATTCAAGTCACTCTCTTGGAGAATATTCTAGGTCAATTTGAGGAAATGCAACGTGCTGGCGAAGAACCGGAAGCTAACGAAGAACTGTTGTATCTCATTAAATGTCTGGAAGAGGATATACCGTATAGAGGATTTTTCCATGAGATGTATTCCACTGAAGCTCCTTTTGAGTATGAGGGACGCTGAAGGGACCTGTACGTAAACTAAACCCTGAATAACCAAGGATTCATCAAGTGGGGAGGCAGCCGGATTGATCGGTTGCCTCTTTGTTTGTCTGCTGTATTTTATTCAAATTTGGAAGGGGGCACGTTGTAGAATTTTTTGAATGCTTTGGAGAACGTAAAGGGATCGGGATAACCCAGAAATCCGGCAATTTGCTGGATCGTATATTTTTTCTCATACAGATAGTCTCTGGCCCGGTTCATTTTGATCTGATTGATATACTGCCCCGGTGTGATACCGAGAATTTTTTTAAACAACGAAATAAAATATTTCTCAGAGACGCCGGCAATATCTGCAAGTTCGTTAATTCGGATGGCACGATGCAGATTCGCATCCACGTATGGGAAGACATTCTGCAGAACTTCCAGACTTCCTTCGATCTTCCTCGGTTTTCGGTCTTTCAGAAACTCACCCTGATACAGCCCTTTCCTATGTAATTCCAAAATTTTGGCGATGACGAGAAGTAGAGAGGCTTTCAAATAAAGTGGACTGGCGGAAGCGCCGCTACTCTGCTTGAATCTTCGATAGGACGAGGTGAAGAGTGTTGATTCCTCATGAATCAGATTGCCAAGTACGATGCCCGGGAGCTGAAACTCGCCGAGAATCCGCTTCTGCTCAGCGATGCTGAAATCAAAGTGCATGTATACGAATCGGCACAACTCTCCGGTCGTGGAAGCAGTGTAGGGCATATCCGGATAAAAAAACACGACGTCACCCGGGTTCGCCATATGCTCGATTCCATCGATGGTAATTAGCACGGAGCCAGCTGTAATGAACCACAGATCATAATCAGAATGAGACTTGTGCTCCGTCCAATTACTGTCGTGTGTTTGTTCCAAATAAGAGCTCATGCGAAGTGTGATATACTCCGAAAGTTCGTCGATTATACTCATATTTACAGTTCCTGTATGCATCTAATCCAACTCATTCCTCTCTACTTTATGACATCCTTCATTTTTGACTATCATAACAAAGGATTTATCTCTTGTTAACTATCGTACGATATGACATGTTTTGAAAACTATCACACATTCCGATTCCATCCCACTCACCTATAATGAACTTATACCGTTAAAAGGAGGGGTTATTAATGAATGCTACAAGTACTCAGCATCCAAAAGTAGTTGTTATTGGGGCTGGCAGTCTGTTTTTTGGTCGGCAGTCCATCTGGCAGATGGTACACTCCCCATATTTGAATCAGGGAACGCTGGCTTTGGTGGATACGGACGAGGAACGGCTTTCGAAAATGGTGAAATTAGCGGAAATGGTCGCCAAGGAGAACAACGTATCCCTAAAGATTGAGGGTTCAGTGGACCGAAGACAGGTACTACCGGGAGCCGACTTCGTTGTGCTCAGCTTTGCGGAAGAATCGGTGAAATATCGGGGCATTGACTGCCAGGTTTCTCTAAAGTATGGAATTCGTATGTGTTCCGGCGATACAATTGGCCCTGGTGGAATCTTTCGCGCGATGCGGGAACTGCCGGTTATTATGGAATGTGCCAAGGACATTGAGGAGTTATGTCCGGATGCTTGGGTGATCAATTATATTAACCCTTCTACCGTGCACGGTATCGCTTTACATCGTTATGCACCCAATCTCAAATCATTTGCACTGTGCGATAGTCATCATATGCCGCATAAAAAAGCCTATTATGCCGTAAGAGCTGGTATCATAGGAGACAATAGCCAGTTCACTGAGGAGATCAATCAGAAATTCGATTTTTGTATCGCTGGTGTCAATCATTTCACTTGGCTGCTCAAAGCCGAGTATGAAGGAAACAATGTGATGCCCACAATTGCAGAAGCCATGCGCAAAATGGCAGGTGAGGAGAATAATGGCGGTGATCGCGGCGCAAAAGCACTGTATAACGATGCAATTACCTATGAACTATATGATATTTTCGGAATCATTCCCACTTGTACAGCGCATACAAAAGAATACGTTCGGTATTGGCAGGGTCTTGGCAAAACTGCGGACACCATCCCGCCATTATCGATCTGGGAGACAGAGGACAGATATGAGCGTCATGATGAAATGTGGCGTCAGGTGGATGACTTTCTTGCAGGGAACATCCTGATTGCCGATTATATGAGCACCTTCGGACCAGATCATGCGACTGACATCATCGAGAATATGGTGGGTAACTTGGGCAAAAAGTTCTTCATCAATACGCTCAATCAAGGCGCGGTAACTAATATGAATAACGATTCGTTCCTGGAACTACTGTGCGATGTAGATATGGATGGAGTGAAGCCACTCCATGTAGGCGAGATGCCACGTGGAATTAGAGGTATGCAAGAACTTGTACTGGATACGCATGAGCTCACAGTTGAAGCTGTTCTGGAACAGAGCTACGAGAAGCTGAGAAGGGCGATGCTCACCGACCCGCTCGTGAGTTCCATCAGTGACGCGGACAAGATCATCCATGAATTGTTGGAGCTGGAGCGTAAGATGATTCCGGACATTTGGTATAAGGACAGACTGCAGTATAACTAAGAACGATAACGATCAAAGACCACGTCGGTTCCTTCCATGGGACTAACGTGGTCTTTGTTTTTATCTTTTGTCATGTATCAAGAAATCCTACTCCACTTTAAACAAGCTAGCATGGTCTTCATAGTACGAAGTAATAAAATCACGAAATTCTCGAACAATAGGAGATAACCATTTTTGTTTGACCCAGGATAGGCTAATGGGATATATGGCTGAATCATCAGCAATTTTTACATAACGTAACCCCAGTGCTCTACATACGGAGATCGGAATTAATGCAACACCTTGATTAAGGCTGATAATTTCAAGCAGGGTATGAGAATCGACCTCAAATGCATGATTGGGGAGGAAACCTGCTTTTTCACAGAGCATAGTTGTAAAGCGGCTGTACTCCTTATTATCGGCAAGGGAAATAAAGGGCTCATTTGCAACAACACTTAATGAAATGCTTGTTTCTCCGCCGTATGCATGATCCGTGGGCACAACAAGAACAATGTCTTCCTCAACAAGAACAACACTCTCAATCTCCTCATCCTGAATCGGATGCCCCGTAATGCCCAGATGCATGTCACCTTTCTTCAAACCTGTAATAATTTCACTGCGGGTCCCAATACCCTGATGAAGCTTAGTTTCGGGGGAACCGTTGATATAGTCACTAATGAGACCTGTGAGGAACCGAGTATTCGTAATCGAGATCCTGATTGTATTGGATATTTGCTGTTCCTCCGCTTTAATCTCCATCTCTGCATTTTCAATTTCAATAAAAATCTGGTTTACATGCTTCAATAAAATCTCACCTGAGGAATTCAATTGAATATTTCGTCCTCTCCTATGAAATAGGGGGGTACCGAGTTCATCCTCAAGTCTTTTAATCGTTAAGCTCAGGGAGGGTTGAGCGATATTCAATTGTGCAGCTGCCTTGGAAATATGTTCAGTATAGGCAACGGTCTGAAAGTATTTTAGCTGAAGCAATTCCATTCACATGCACTCCTTATTTATTCTGATAAATATATATAGTACTTATTATGTATTATATTAAATTTAAATATTGATGTAGAATTTTTTTATGAGATACAGATCAAATTTTAAATACCAAAATTCAACTAAATTTATAAGGTAGGTGTCTTTGATGAAAATCGATGTGAATAACATAGCTAAAAATCTGAATACACCCCTAACAGCTCCGGCATATCCAATGCCACCGTACAAATTCGTGAATCGTGAATATTTGAATATTATTTACCGGACCGATGAAAAAGCGTTGCGGGCAGCCGTACCAGAACCTCTCGAAATTACTGAACCACTGGTTAAATTCGAAGTGATGTGGATGCCAGATGTTTCTGGACTGGGTGCATATACAGAAGCTGGACAAGTTATCCCTGTACAATTCAATGGGGAGGAAGGCGATTATGTGCATTCGATGTACGTAGACAATTTCCCCGCGATTGCGAGTGGTCGAGAGCTCACCGCCTATCCGAAAAAGCTGGGTGCGCCCAAGCTGTATACCGATTCAGATACACTTGTCGGCACACTTGATTATGGAACGCTGCGTGTAGCCACGGCAACGATGGGATATAAACATGTGGAGATGGATAAAGAGTTCGCCAAACGTGAAATATGCCGACCTAATTTTATGATTAAGATTGCTACCGACTATACCGGGAATTTAAGAATATGTGATCTGATCCGTACTCAAATTACGGACATCGAAGTGAAGGAAGCTTGGACAGGACCTGCCCGACTTCAACTGTTCGAACATGCGTTGGCTCCTCTTGCAGATCTGCCTGTATTGGAAGTGGTGTCCGCTTCTCATATCCTTACCAACCTAACCTTAAACGCTGCACAACCTGTATATAACTACCTGGAAGAAAAATAAGGAGGAAAAATAAAATGAGAATTGCAATTGTAGGAGCAGGATCTTTGGGAACCATCGTAGGCGCATATCTTGCGGATGGTGGACTGGACGTTGAGTTAATTGATGCATATCAAGAACATGTAGATGCTTTAAATCAGACAGGTGCTAAAGTGACGGGTACCACAGAGTTTCAGGCAAAAGTAAAAGCCATTACTCCTGATCAGAAATCAGGACAATATGACCTCGTGTTACTTTTAACCAAACAACTCTACAACGATTCCATCCTTCAGGAATTAATTCCATTCTTGAATGAAGACAGTATGGTGTGTTCCTTGCAGAACGGGATTCCGGAAGAAAAAGTGGCGTCCATCGTGGGTGAAAAACGTGTTATTGCTGGCTCCGTTGAATTCGGCGCTACGTTCATTGAACCAGGTGTATCAAGTCTGACTAGCGAGTGCACTCAATTTAAGCAGTATGCTTTTCAGATTGGTGAATTAAATGGTGCAATCACCGAACGAATTCAGCGCGTGAAATCGGTGTTGGACCTTGTGGGTGGAACACATATTTCCGATAACCTGGTTGGAACCAAATGGTCCAAATTGCTGATCAACAATGCCTTCAGTGGTTTATCGGCTGCATTGAATGGTGAATATGGGGACATTATTGATCATGAAGCCGGCATTGTGAGTGCAGCCCATATTGCGGACGAGACAATTAAAGTTGCTCGCGCCAATGGGGTTACCTTGGTTAAAATGAATGGATTCGACATCGCCTCACTCGAAGTGAACAGCAAAGAAGATATTTCTGAACGGGTGAAAACATTACGTTACGTGATGGAGCCCTCCAGACTGCTCAAAGCAAGCATGCTTCAAGATCTGGAGAAGAACCGCAAAACGGAGATTGATTATATTAATGGGGTTGTTCCAAGTAGAGCAGAAGGTACCGGAATTGCGACACCTTATAATGATTTAGTTGTAAAACTGGTCAAATCTGCTGAAGAAACTCAAACCGTTCCTGATTTTGACACGAACATAAAAGCTTTTGAAGAACTATTAAGTGCACAACACTGAAGGGGCTTTCTCCAAAGGGATTTCCTTTCTACTCAAGGCTAACGAATCTACCGCATATTAAAAGGCTGATCATCAACGTATACAAAATTTAACGAACCTCAGTAACGCTATTCCGTCATAAAACGGTGTCAAGATCTAAAAAATCGACCGAATTGACCGAATAACGTCTCTGTGATTCGTTAGATTTTGGAACTAGGCCAATGGGAGCGAATAGCGTGTGTCAGATTCATTAGAACAAAATCACGTTAAGTAGGGATGTCCTCCGTCATATTTATGACTTGTGGGACATCCCCTGTTTGTTTTATTGGTAAATCTAGTTAGACTTGATTTTAGGACGGCATAGAGTAGTTCTTCACGGTTTATTCTTTTCAATCTACAGGTGCCCCATCATTGAATAACCGTGATCAAAAACAGCTTGCTGTATAAGGAATTAATAACCGTTGGATAATAATGACATTGACAACTGCAGGTTTTTCCAAAATAATAGTATGTAATTGAATACTGGTACCTTTAATTCAGTCCAGAGAGGCTGGCAAGGGCAGCGGATTTCATAATCACGCGAGAATCAGGGCTTATCCCGTCATGGGATGCTCTGTGTCTTCGCGCGGATTATGATGCAAAAAGAGGCTACTTGTCAGTGTATAACTTGACGAGTAGCCTCTTTTTTCTGCTTTTTTTGGTATCAGATACACTTTACGTTGGGGGTATTCTGATGAGCAAACAAGATCAAGAGTTTTCATGGCAAGCTGTGCCGAAATCACAAAGAAACCACTTTTGGAAGACGTTATCCGTCATGCTCGGTTTCACATTTTTCTCAGCAAGCATGCTGGCAGGAGGCACGTTGGGAGTAAGCTTGACGTTCATGGAGTTCATTGGCATCGTGCTTGCGGGTAATCTGGTGCTCGGTATCTACACAGGGGCACTGGCACATATCGCTGCCAAAACGGGCCTGTCAACACATTTGCTCGCTAAATATGCGTTCGGCGCAAAAGGGTCGTATCTGCCTTCATTCCTGCTAGGCTTCACACAAGTCGGATGGTTCGGAGTAGGCGTAGCCATGTTCGCGATTCCAGTCGCCAAAGCCATGGATTGGAACGTGTACCTGCTAATTATCGTGTTCGGACTTGCCATGACGGCATCAGCCATCTTTGGCATGAAGTCACTCGTCATTCTCGGATATATCGCGGTTCCTGCGATTGCCATTCTCGGTGGTTACTCCATGTTCGAAGGTGCAGGTTCGCTGGGTGGTCTGCAAGGGTTGCTTGATTACATGCCGACTCAATCGCTTACCGCGGCGGCAGCATTAACGATCTGTATCGGATCATTCATAAGCGGCGGAACGCTGACACCCGATTTTGCCCGGTTTTCCCGGACATCGAAACAGGCAGTTACCGCAACAGTGATTGCATTCTTCCTGGGTAACTCACTCATGTTTCTGTTTGGTGCAGTTGGTGCAATGGCATATAACTTGGCCGATATCTCGGAGGTCATGTTCCTGCAAGGATTGATCATCCCGGCAATCATCGTTCTAGGCTTGAATATCTGGACAACCAACGATAATGCACTGTACGCTTCGGGTCTTGGTTTTGCGAACATCACCAAAATCTCAAAGAAATTCTTCGTCGTCGTAAACGGTATCGTGGGTACCGTATTCGCCATGTGGATGTACAACAACTTCGTCAGTTTTCTGAACGTACTGGGCGCGGCGGTACCATCGATCGGGGCTATTATTATCGCAGATTACTTCATTGTGAAACGTAGAAACTATAAGCCATTTGCCGACATGTCATTCAAAAATGTAAACTGGGTAGCGATGGTGGCTTGGGCCATCGGCGTGGCATTTGCCCAACTGGCTCCTGGCGTAACACCATTGAACGCACTGCTTGGTACAGCAGTGGCCTATATCGTCTTGATGCTGATTGTTCCTGCGAAAGAATCTAAAGAAATGGGGAAAATAAATGATTATACAGAACGCAAAATTGCGGGGTAAAGAAGGACTATGGAATATCGTTGTGAAAGACGGAAAGTTTGAACGAATTACACAATCGCTGGAAGTGACCGAGAATGAAGAGATCCTGGATGTCAACGGATCGCTTGTGCTGCCACCGTTCATTGAGCCGCATATTCATCTCGATACAACGCTCACCGCAGGCGAGCCGGAATGGAATCTAAGCGGAACGCTGTTCGAAGGCATCCAACGCTGGTCAGAGCGCAAGGCTTTCTTAACACATGAGGATGTTAAAACACGTTCCAAAACGGCACTCAAGTGGCAATTGGCACAGGGTATCCAGCATGTACGGACTCATGTGGACGTTACCGATCCAAGCTTGATCGCAGTTAAAGCGATGCTTGAAGTCAAAGAAGAAATGGCTCCATATATGGACATTCAGCTTGTTGCTTTCCCACAAGAAGGCATTCACTCTTATCCAAACGGGGCAGAATTGCTGGAAGAGTCACTGAAAATGGGCGTTGACGTGGTCGGCGGCATTCCACACTTCGAATTCACACGGGAATACGGCGTTGATTCAATGAAAGTTGCCTTTGATCTGGCCGAAAAATACGACCGTCTGATCGACATCCATTGTGATGAAATCGATGACGAGCAATCCCGTTTTGTTGAAGTCGTTGCCAAGGAAGCTTACGAACGTGGACTGGGTTCACGCACAACGGCAAGCCACACAACAGCGATGGGGTCATATAATGACGCTTATACGTACAAATTGTTCCGTTTGCTGAAGATGGCTGATCTGAACTTTGTCTCTAATCCACTGGTTAACATTCACCTGCAAGGACGCTTCGACACGTATCCGAAGAGAAGAGGGCTGACGCGTGTCAAAGAGTTGCAGGAAGCAGGTCTGAATGTGTGCTTTGGTCACGATGACATCTTCGATCCATGGTATCCGCTCGGTACAGGCAACATGCTGCAAGTACTGCACATGGGGATTCACGCTTCCCAATTGCTTGGTTATGACCAGATCGTGAATTCAATTGACCTCATTACGAAAAACAGCGCAAGAACGTTACACATTGAGGATGTATACGGTATTGAAGAAGGTAAACCTGCTAACTTCATCGTACTTGAAGCAGAGAACGAATATGAGGCTGTTCGCAAACAAGCCGGCGTGCTTTATTCCTACAGAGGCGGCCGTAAAATTGCGGAATCGAAGCCGCGGGACACATCCATCATTTTTGAAGGCGGTACAGAAAAGGTTACTTTTAATAAATAATGAAGAAAATATAATCCCATTAAAGTCGCTATTTAAGCGGCTTTTTTTCTTTTTTGTACTGTCTACACACAATAAGAACCAAACATTCAGCTTGTCTTAAGTGCTTCACTAGAAGCCTGCTTCCCGCCTTTTTTACGAACAAAACTAATGATCAGCAGCAGCAATGGTAACAAGCCAAATAAAAAAATGGACATATTGCCAAGAAAATCACCCAAAGCTAACGTTTCCTCCAGGTTTTTAGGCAAGTAAGCAATTACATACAAGACTGGCAACATGGCGAATTGTATGCTCGTAATATTTTTGAGACGAAACAAATCTCGGATCCCGATTGCCGCAAAATAGTGTTTAAAAGCATAGGTTGCAAAGATCTGCATCAACCAAAACACAATGAACAGTGATTCATAACGCTCAAAAAGAAACCCCTCAATTTCAAAACTTCGAACCATGTCGAACGTTGGCCACATTCGTGTTTGAATTCCTGGCAAAGATAAATTCCCTACAACGGTGACAATCGTGATCAAATAGATAATCGTGCAAATAAGTATGCTGTATATAGCAGCTTTATTGCTTGCTTTCACGTCCACCATGTAAGCTGTGATGATGAGTAAAACTTCATACCCAGAATAGGAGAGACACGAAGGTTTAAGACCCTTCAACACAGGCATGAATCCATCGCCCAGGAGTGGTCTGAGGTTATTAAGTTCAAACATCTTGGTGCTTAAAAGGAAAACCAGCGCTAGCAACACAAGCGTAACGGGCAATACGATTGAAAAGACCCGGATGATGACCTTAAGACCACCCGTTAACATATAAATACCAATCCACAGACTGACCATAATAGTGACCCAAGTAGGCGTGCGCTCAAGGATATACATACTTGTAATTTCGGCCATGACTCTAACTTCGAATGAACAAAGAACAACAAAATACACGATAATTAAAAGTCCCAATAGATAAGCAATCCATTGACCTGTGATTTCGGGTATAAATTCGAACACCGTTTTACCGGGGAATCTACGACACAAGGTTACAAGGAGAATGCTGATTGTGGTTACAATTAATCCTGATAAAATGACAGCAATCCATACATCTGGTGTTCCTACTGCTTTACTAATTGTGCGAGGGAGTGTTAGAATTCCAGCTCCGAGTATTGAATTGATAACTACAATAATTACCTCGGAGGTATTAATATTAGTTGTGGATTGCTTCATTGGCCTTCGCTCCAAACCGGAGTATATTTTTCTAGGTAGTATCGCCCAACGAAGTTGTTTTATGTAAAATATGCTGTACTGATATAATGTAGAGATATCCAATAATGAACTGAAGATGAGGATGCAGGTTATGCCAAAGAACGATAATATGTTAGCCATTCTATGGATGCTGAATTCAGGCACCAAAGTAACTGCAAAACAGATGTCCGAAAAGTTAGAAATCAATATAAGAACCGTATATCGATATATTGATGCATTGTGTGCCAGTGGAGTACCGATCATTTCCGATACAGGTCACAACGGAGGGTATAGCTTGCTGAATCAGCATATCAAAGCACCTCTGTTATTTGATATTGATGAAAAAAAGGCACTTCTCCAAGCTGCTGTGTTTGCAAAAGAAGCTGGATACCCTTTGAGTGAGGCATTGGACAATGCGACATCCAAATTGAAAATGTATACAAATCAGGATCAGGAAAACACACTTCGCCGTCATTTAGCCGGGTTTAACGTTATCAATCGCATGGGAGATCCATCCGTTCAGCCGATCTTGGCGGAATTGGAGCAAGCCGTGGCTAATGATTGCTCTGTCGAAATTGATTATCGCAGAAGCCGTGATGAACAACCCAAGAATAGAGTAATAGACCCGTATGGAATGGTTTACTGGAATAATAAATGGTATACCATTGCGTTTTGCCACTTGAGGAATGAATTCCGCAGTTTTCGAGCAGATCGTATTCTGCGAATCAAGCTTACTCCGCTCCGCTTTAAGCGTTCGGAAGCCTTTTCAGCCCGTGAATTTTTTCTGCAAAATTTATTACCTGATGTAGGGGGCAAAGAGGGGTTAATCTCCTTGGTTATCGAAGGCCGATCAGAGGCATTGGATGACTTGGGGCTACATTGGTTTATGGGACATTATCTGAAAGAGCGGACTTCTAATCAAGCCATCTTTTTATTTGATGAAAAATCAATTGATACATACGTCCCCTATTTTCTCCTATCCTATGGGAAGTCCATTCAAGTCATCGAACCACAGCGTTTGAAGGACAGACTTGTTGCTGTTGTATCCGAGTTAATGGAATACTATCAACTTTAACAACTTCACTGACAGTAGATGTCAGTGAAGTTGTTTTATAATGTTGACAATCTCGGATTACTGAAAAGGAAGGCGGAGTAAACATATGAGTGAACAGACAAAACACAAGGCAGTATCAGGAAAATATACAAACAAGGGTACACCTAACGGCGTTACATCGATTACCCCATTTATAACAGTGAAACACCCTTCTGAAGCAATAGAGTTCTACAAAGTTGTTTTCAATGCAAGGGTGAAAGATATCACTGAGCATCCGGATGGAAAGGGTAACACAATGATCGTTCATGCCGAATTGGATTTTGGAAATGGGTTTTTACAGCTGGGGGCTGCAAACCCGGCATATCAATTGGCTTTGCCCCCAGATCAAGATCATGCATGTTATTCTTTAGGGATTTATGTCATTAATGTGGATGAAACCATTGCAACCGCCGTATCCAGAGGGGCGAAAGTAAGAGAAGAAATTATTAACTTTGCGTCTGGTGATCGATTCGGAAGTATACTAGACCCTTTTGGCGTACGGTGGTCTATTCTGACTCGGATTGAAGATCTATCGGAAGAAGAAAGTAGTCGAAGAGTCGCTGAATGGGCCAAAAGCGATTTTTCCATGAACAGCTAGTTCAGATATTTCTTGCGAAACTGGAGGGGAGATATTCCAACACTTCGCTTGAAGCAGGTAGAAAAGTAAGGGGAATATTGAAAACCCACTTCAGCAGCAATACGATCTATCGACCATTCCGTCGAAACCAGAAGCTGCTTGGCCCGCTCAATCCTGAATTGTAGTAAGTAATGAACCGGTGTGACACCGTATTTCATTTTCATACAGCGAACGATGTAGCTAGGGTGGAAGTGTAGTACCGACGAGATTGTTTCATTGGTGATCTCTTCTTGGTAGTGTTGCTGGATGAAAACAGCTACTTTCTCGGCAAGCCGTGAAGCAGGCGTTTTGGCCATATCGGAGATGCCATTTTCGAGTATAGCCAGAAAACGGAACAGCAATTGTTGCTTCTCCCAGAAGGAATCACCTACCGGCAGTTCCAAAAGCTGTTGCATTAGATCAAATGCGAGCTGGGGACTTAGTACCGTGGATTTCTTAGGTATTCGTATTGATTTTGGCTTATCGAATGGCGATAACGGAATTATCGCTTCCGATTCTTCTATTATGGGACTCTGATGCCAGTTCACATGCTCAAAATGAACCCAGTAAAACGTTGTTTCCTGTTCGCAGGGCCTGAACGAGTAATGCTCACCTTCAGGTAGTAATACCAGTGCATCACCTATGCCAAGTGTCCATTCCGTCCCGTTCTCACCGATATGTAGTTCCCCATCAAACACAAACAGTACATCAAACAGGCCGAAATTTCTTCGATTAGGATGACGGTCGCCTACACGGAACGTTGAACGGCCAGATTCCCAGTAATAAGGAAGAGGTGGGGTTTGTAACGAAACGATTATTTCTTCATTCAATGAATTGCCCTCATTTTTAGTGTCATTTTGTATAGAAAAATGCTCATTCCATTAGTACTCTCACGTTAAGAAAAAGCATATACTCGACTTTGGAAAGAGTCAAATTTTATACTTTTGAGGTGTGTTTAATGGGACAAAACCAGATCCAAATTCAAGACCAATTTTGGAATACATATTCCGATCTTGTACGAGAAACGGTTATTCCCTATCAATGGGAAGCTCTGAACGATAGGGTAGAAGATGCAGAGCCGAGTCATGCCATTCGAAATTTCCGTATTGCTGCAGGCTTGGAGCAAGGTGAGTTTGGCGGATGGGTATTTCAGGACAGTGATCTCTACAAGTGGTTAGAGGCCGTTGCTTATTCGCTCCGTCATCATCCAGATCAGAGGTTAGAGAAGATCGCTGATGAATCCATCGAATTGATTGGCCAAGCCCAACATGACGATGGTTATCTGAATACCTACTTCACGATCAAAGAACCTGGGAAGCAATGGACCAATCTGTATGAAGCGCATGAGCTGTATTGTGCGGGTCATTTAATTGAAGCGGCAGTTGCGTATTACCAGGCGACAGGCAAGCATAAATTGCTAGACATCTCTTGCCGATTCGCTGATCTGATTGATAGTATGTTCGGAACTAAACCGGGACAGATAAGGGCTTACTGCGGTCATCAGGAGATTGAATTGGCTCTGGTTAAGCTATATGGTGTTACGGGAGAAGAGCGTTATTTGAACCTTAGCCGATACTTCATAGATGAACGGGGAAAGCAGCCCAATTATTTCATCGAGGAATGGGAACGCGGAAGCCGGACAAACATCTGGTCCCAGGGAGCGCCTAATCTTGAGGTCTATCAATCTCATCTTCCTGTTCGTGAGCAAAAGGTAGCTGTTGGACACTCCGTTCGGGCAGTTTACATGTACACGGCGATGGCTGATCTTGCGAGACTAACAGGTGACGATGGGCTGAAGGAGGCGTGTGAACGACTCTGGTCGAACACAACAGGCAAACAAATGTATATTACCGGGGGCATTGGTTCAACACATCTCGGGGAAGCCTTTACGTTTGACTACGATCTTCCGAATGATTCCGTTTACGCGGAGACCTGCGCCTCGATTGGTTTGATTTTCTGGGCACGTCGCATGCTTCAATTGGAAGTTAAAAGTGAATATGCGGATGTGTTGGAGAGAGCGCTGTACAACAATGTACTGGGCAGCATCTCTATGGATGGGAAACACTTCTTTTATGTCAATCCACTTGAGGTATGGCCAGAAGCAAGTCACAAAAATCCAGATAAACATCACGTAAAGCCCGTCCGACAAAAATGGTTCGGTTGCTCCTGTTGTCCTCCAAATGTTGCACGGTTGCTAGGTTCGTTAGACGAGTATATTTACGACGTGTCTGAGGATGGCAGAACGATCTATACCCATTTGTATATTGGAAGTAAAGCCTCGTTCGAGCTTGCCGACACCACAATAATATTGCATCAACGCTCTGATTTGCCTTGGAACGGCCGCGTTGAATTCTCGGTTCAGCTCCCCAAAGACAGCGAATTTGCCGAGTTCGAGCTTGCGCTGCGTATACCAAATTGGTTCCAAAACGGACAGCCCACCTTGAAAGTAAATGGTGAACAGCAAGATATTCATGTTGAGAACGGTTACGCTAAAATAAAACGAAGCTGGTCAGATGAAAATACAGTGGAGTGGCTGCTTCCGATCGAGTCGAAGTTAGTTGCTGCGCACCCTTTAATTCGGGCAGATGCAGGAAAGGTGGCGATTCAACGCGGCCCGCTCGTTTATTGCGTAGAAGAAGCAGACAACGGGGCACCGCTCACTTCGCTCGCGTTGGCTACGGAGCCACAATTAACCGCGTATGCTGATCCAGATTTGCTAGGTGGTTGTATCGTTGTAGAAGGGGATGGTCTCTTGACTGACGACAGCGATTTATGGTCAGATGAGAAGCCGTACCGTTCTTATATTAAGCAGACAAAGGCTCTACGTTTCAAGGCCATTCCCTATTATCTTTGGGGTAATCGGCTGGCTGGTGAGATGAGCGTGTGGCTACGCTATTAAAGAGGAAATAAGGACGTACTTTTACAATTCCACAAAAAGAACCACCAAAAAAACGAGCGCACCCTGAACATGGATGCGCTCGTTTTCTACTATCCGTAATCCTATTCGTCTGTATCGGTCGAAGTATCCTCATTGAGCTTCTTATAATCTATTCCCCATGTTTCCATCACACTAATGATGGGCCTCAGCATGTTACCTAAATCACTCAAGCTGTATTCAACTCTGGGCAGTACCTCCGCATAAAAAAGTTGCGAAGCTTTGCTGCTTTGGATATGATTATCTAATGTGCAATCAAAGATAACACTTATGTAATCAATTAATGATAAAAGATAGTGAGGTAAGAAAAAATGATCGCAAGAACAGAAGAAGATTTTAATGGCTTGAAGGAAATTGGCAAAATTGTAGCTTCTATTCGAGATGAATTGGTTCAAAGAACCATCCCAGGCATAACGACTAAAGAACTTGATGATTTGGCAGGAGAGCTTTTTGAGAAAGCTGGCGCAGTTTCTGCTCCAAAAAGTGAATATAATTTCCCGGGATTTACTTGTATTAGTGTTAATGAAGAAGTGGCACATGGTATTCCGGGAGATCGGGTTATTCAAGAAGGGGACATCGTCAATATTGATGTGTCTGGCTCCAAGAACAGTTATTTTGCAGATACGGGACTCTCGTTTGTCGTAGGCGAAGGTGAAGAAGTGTTAACGAAAATATGCGACGTTGTTAAACTGGCATTTGAAGCAGGTCTAAAAAAAGCAAAACCAGGCTCCAAAAAAAGCGGAATCGGGAAAGCCGTATTCCAAACTGCTAGACAGCATGAATTAACGGTTATCAAAAACCTTACAGGACATGGTGTTGGACGTGGAATACACGAAGCACCTGACCACATCTATAATTATAATGATCCATCGGATGATGAATTGTTAAAAGAAGGTATGGTTATCGCATTCGAGCCATTTATTTCAACTTCAGAAGAAGAAGTAGTCCAAACTGGAGATGGCTGGACCTTTGTTACTAAAAACAGCTATGTAGCTCAAATAGAACATACCATTATCCTTACTAAAAATGGTCCGATTATTGTCACTCTTTAAGGTGTTCAAACTGAAAGTCGCTAAATTTAGCGACTTTTTTTGTTTTTGTTTTATTGGTACGTCAAAGTAAATCAAAATATAAACGTTCGCTTATTAATTTATGTTGAAATTATGGAAGGATTTAACGTATATTTAGATCTGATCTTTATGTTATAGACAGAGGTGATTGATTGAGCACATCAAAAAAGCGCGTTCAAGTCATTGATGGACTGCGTGGATTCAGTTTGGTCGGCATTGTGCTGGCGAATATGCTGGCTTTCCAATATGGAATGTATGGCCAGAGCAAACCCCAACTGTTCGGGATTGGCGGAGCAGATCAGGCTTTCCTCTCATTCCTGCTGATCACTGTGGTGGGAAGTTTTATGCCGATTTTTGCATTTATGTTTGGCTTTGGAATGGTTAAGCTCTCGGAAAGCCTAAAATCACGAGATTTACGACCAAAGTGTCATCTGGCACGCCGTTTTCTACTACTGTTTGGAATCGGATTACTGCACATCATCTATCTGTGGGAAGGGGATATCCTTACATTTTATGGTGTACTCGGTTTCTTCTTGCTCATGTTCCTTAATCGGAAGCCCAAAACGCTGCTCATATGGGCGGTACTGCTACTCATGGGAGCGGGCATACTTGGTCTCCCGGCATCTAATCCGATGAACCCGCTGGCGATTGAGTCCATTCATATGGAGAACTACATCATTCAAAGTCAGGATGTATACGGCAACGGCACATACGCGGAAATCAGGAATTTCAGTAATAACGGCGATCCATTCGGCGGGGATTTGGAGCTGTCATTTGCCCTGATAGCCCTGATGTTAGCACCACTCATGACGGTGCCGATGTTCCTGCTCGGCATGCACGCTGCCAGAATAGGCACGTTTAGCGATCCCCAAACGATGCGAGCTATATATCTTCGCCGGGCATCATTATTGATTCCGGTAGGTTTGATACTCAAAGCATATGGTGTATTGGCGCCACAATTGGGTGCGGAAGGTTGGCTCGGAATCGGAATCGGGGGGACGCTTGGAGGAGCGTTGCTTGCACTCGGATACATATACGCATTCGCGCTGTTGTATGCTGGAAACCGCCGTTTCAGCCTGATGGGCAGGTTCGAGGCGGTCGGCCGTCTCTCGTTGACGAATTATCTGATGCAGAGCGTAATCTGTACGACAATATTCTATGGATATGGCCTGGGACTGTTTGGAAGTGTTGGCGTGTTTATCGGAGCGATTATTGCATTTGCAGTCTACGGCATTCAATTGTGGCTCAGTCCGCTATATCTTAAGAAATTTAGCACTGGGCCTGTCGAGTACCTGCTACGGATTTGGACATATCTGTCCTGGAAAGGGCAGCCAAGAAAGAAGAAAAGATCGAACTTAACTACGAATGAAAACGCGCCTGGTGTTCAGTGAAATTAATCGCTATCGCGAAACGCACAAAGAAGCCCGTTCTGATAAAGAAAAGGCTTCTTTTTTTGTAAGATACTAATTTGTAACAGATAAGATACGCCAGTCGGATCCATACTTTTTCATAAAGTACAGCTTATCTGTTTCGTCTGCTACTAAGGGGAATCACTGAAATATACATTTTGTTGCTTCGCAAAAACCTCAATAATACCATCTGGAAGCAAGCTAAACCACGGATCATCGATGTATTGAAACTTGTTAATTCCCGCGCAGCTGTGATTTCTTCTTTACTGGAATAGGTGACAAGTTGCCGTTCAGGTAACTCCTGGCTTGAAGTATTAAGTAAGGGCTTCAAGTCGAAAATTAAAGTACTGCCAGTATAGGAACTTTCAATTGTAATAAGTATATCAAAATGTATATTTAGATAATAAGAGTCTCAAATAGCTTGATGTTCTGTATACAAAAATAGGGACGCCAGTTAAGTTTAGCCGCATTTTTTAACAAGAACATATGTTTGTTTTTTCCTTTTCTTTTGAGTAAATATTTTGTATGATACAAGAGACGTAATGATAGAGGAGGAGTTTGGATGTATCGACAAGTGGATGATTTTTTAAAGGAATGGGCAGTGGCTGTGAAAGGGACATTGCAAGTATTACAAGCCGTAACAGATGACAAATTAGGACAAAGTATTTTTGAAGGGCATAGTACACTAGGTTGGTTAGGCTGGCATTTAGTAGAAACAACAGGTTATTTTAGTCATTTAGCAGGTTTAACTGTACCAATGATTGGTCAAGATGAGCCAGTTCCAGCGACAGCAAGAGAAATTGTAGCAGCTTACGAAAAAGCAGCAGAGGCGGTCAAGGAAGAGGTAGCCAAGCTATCAAATAAGGACTTGCTAACAGAAACAGGCTTAGAAAGTCTTGCAACAAAAGGTTCATTATTACGTTTCTTAATTGACCACCAAACACATCACCGCGGCCAAATGACGGTGCTATTACGTCAAGCAGGCTTACCAGTACCACCCGTGATGGGTCCAACAAAAGAAATGCAATAACGAATAGATGTCTTTCTTGGTAGTGGCTCCTCAAAGTTAGAGTCTTTCATAGGCGGCTGATTGGTTGGTTTGAGTTCGGTATTGCATTTAAATTAGAGGTAGGTGCAAACATGATCCAATTAACAAACCGCCAGGCACGGCAATTTCTATTGCTGAAGCATGGACTTTTGGGCGAATATAAATTTAGTGAAAAGAAGGGCGTATTGGACTTTGCTCGGCAGGTCAGCTGCATTCAATACGACCCCATCGATGTTTGTGGAAAAAACGCCGAATTGGTGCTACAGTCGCGAATCAAGGGATTTACCAAGGGAATGCTTGCCGAGTTGCTGTATGAGGATAGAAGCCTTGTCGATTATCCCGACAAGAACCTAGCCATTATCTCTGTCGAGGACTGGCCGTATTTTGAGCGATACAGGCAAGCCGCAAGGCAACATGCCGAACGTTATCCCGAAATGGAAGCGTTGACTACGCAAGTACGGGCTCATATCCAAAATCACGGTGCACTAAGTTCGGATGATTTAAAATTGGATGGGGATTTCTCATGGCAATCGGCCATCCACTGGAGCGGTGGAAACAATTCATCTCGATCGGTGTTGGAACAGATGTATTCGACGGGTGAGTTGATTATCCATCATAAAAAAGGAACGCGTAAATATTACGATATGGCCAAGAAGTACATACAACCAAATCTGCTGAATGCATCAGAGCCGCTGGAGGATGAGCTTGAGCATCATAAGTGGCGGGTACTGCGTCGAATCGGCTCTGTTGGTCTCTTATGGAATCGTGCGTCAGATGCATGGCTGAATATATGGGGGCTGAAAGCAGCACAGCGCACCGAGGTTTTTCGCCAGCTATTACACGAATATCGCATTGTTGCTGTTGCTGTGGAACAAATGAAAGACATGCTGTACTGCCTCGCGGAGGATTTACCGCTTATTGAAGCCGTTCTGAGAAATCAGGAGCAGAAATTGCGTTGTGAGCTTATTGCCCCGCTGGATAATTTCATATGGGACAGAAAACTGATCAACACATTGTTTGGCTTCGATTACACCTGGGAGATTTACACGCCTGCAATCAAACGAAAATTCGGCTATTATGTGCTGCCTCTATTATATGGAGAAAGCTTCATTGGACGGGCCGAGATAATCGTGGAGCGAAAAACTGGAACGCTCGTTCTTAAAAATATCTGGTACGAGAACGGTGTGAAGCAAACAATGCAATTGCGAACAGCCTTGAACAGTTGTTTCCAAAAGTTTGCGGTATTCAACGGGTGTAAGACGATTTCGGCAGAGTCTATAAACTGATATTTGCCTGTATTTGTATATAGGTAATGAATTTGGATACCGTTCTGAATCGACATCCTCACCAACCATAAATTAAAAGAGGTCATTCCGCTAACGGATAGCGTTAGTTTAACAAACAGGCCGCAATTAGTACATTTATCACCCATAAAAGAACTCTCCAGACTAGGAGGGTTCTTGAATTTTTATCCATATGTTTGTGGGTGGTGTCAGTTACGCTGGTATTGCTTCTAAGAGTAGGTGGTTTGTTCTAGCACGAAGAATGACCATAATTAATTTTGTATGCTTATATTACCTTTATTTGTTATACTCACTGAAGAATAAGAAATATCCCTAATGTTTCCTGTTACAATTTGTAGTTTTATAGATTCAACATATCAACTCTAATACATAAGCTAACTATTATAGTGCGGGCAGTGGTAAGGTAATGTGAAATGATAGATGAAGCATATACATTCAACTTTTTCCACTCAGGCTTGAAAGGATCGTTATTGTGCTAAAAATAATTAATTTTCTTCTTTTCTTGCTGATCATTTGGGTAGTCATCTTTTATCCTTTTCGTTTTGCTTGGTTTGAAGGTTTGAAACAAATTCCTGCAGATCTTCATGGTGTTTATTTACTTTTCTTGTTCTTTGGATATCTGATCTGTTCATCGGCTATGGGACTTATGGTTGGCAAGATGTTTTTTAAACGAAAAGAACAGTGAGTATGTGTAGGTAGGAAGTAGGGAGCTTGGAGAATGGACAAAGGTATTTTAATCAATCAATTCTTAGAACTTTTTCCTGAATTCCACGATTGTTATATAGAACATTTGGATTCATATCAAGAGTTTCTAGGACATGTGTTTTTTGGTGATGAAGTGGCTACTTATGTTGAAGGATTGCTTCGTGAAAATGATGATACAGAACAAATTGAAAAGTTTTTCAATTTTTTTGAATGGATGGCAACTCAAACGAGCCTTTATATTGTACAAGTGTTATCTACTACAATCTTGTATGATCTAGGCGGGCATACAGATATTTTGCAAAAAGCTCAATGTTATATGAAGTTACATACTAAAAGACTTTCTCAAGAAATAGAAGATCTGCACTCAGGGAAATATTTTTCATAGAATACTCTGCTGGAGATGAGATATTCAAGAGTTTGAGTCATTGGTTCTATAATATCATTCAAAGTCGCTAAAGCAGCGGCTTTTTTTGTTTATTCATGTAATTGCCTATCTCAAAGGTTGAGGGGAAAGAACTTATTCCAATGATCGATTAGATAATTATGCATAACTTTTTGCTTTGGATAGGCCTCCATTCGCATCAACCAGTGGGGTGGAAGCAATGAAGGAGTTTGCTACATAATAGCCTTACGCTGATAAATAAACGGAAAGTGCTATCCAGAGAAGAACCACTCCTTTGCCGGAGTGGCTTCTTTGGATCATACGGAATAAGTGAATTAGTAGACAGTTATATAACCCGAAAATAGTTCGATTACCGACAGGTAATCCATCTCCAATCGTTAGACTACCGCCGACATTAGATAATCGCCTTGCTTCACTTCCTGCTCGGTAGTTTTTAACACGTCCAAGTAGTTGGCAGAGTTGGTAACGATGACTGAGGTGGCAGTGATGTAACCCGCTGTCCGGATTTGCTCCGCGTCAAACTCTACAAGCAGTTGCCCGCAAGAAACCCGATCGCCCTCTTTAACTTTTTTCTCAAAAAACTGTCCTTTTAGCTTTACCGTATTCACTCCAATATGGATCAGAAGCTCCATGCCACTGTCCGTGGTCAGACCGAGCGCATGACCGGTAGGGAATACGGTGGTTACGACACCATTGATTGGCGATACCAAAATTCCATCAGTGGGTTCAATGACAAGCCCTTGTCCCATGGCACCTGAAGAGAAGGCGGGATCAGGCAAATCTTCAAGTAGCTGAACACTGCCTTTCAGCGGACTCACAATAATTTCCTTGTTTAACCGATATTCACTTGGCTCAATCGCTTGTTTTTCCTGTCCAGAAGTTTCAATCTGCGGCTCCTCAACAGTAGCCTCAAGATCCTTGAATCCAAGCAGCAACGTGAGTAGAAAAGCCAGGACAAAAGATACGGAAACACCGATCACAACCGAGGCGAACCCCGTTGTTACGTAAGTAGGAAAAGCGAGCAGGCTGGGAAGTGAGTAAGCGACTGCCCGACCACCCCCGACTCCGATAATTGCGCCCCCGATCGCTGCGGAAATACATGCGTAAATGAACGGTTTTTTCAATCGTAAAGTAACTCCGTAAATGCCTGGTTCCGTAATTCCGAAAATCGCAGTAATCGTAGCAGATCCGGAAAGGGTTTTAAGCTGTGAATTGCGGGTTTTCAGCATAACGGCGAGCAAAGCACCGGCTTGAGCCAGCACGGCTGCGGTCAACATCGGGCGCATTAAATCATAGCCTATTGTCGCCAGATTATTAAGTGTAATTGGAAGGAAAGCCCAGTGAAGTCCAAAGATAACAATGACCTGCCAGAAACCACCAGTGACTGCTCCTGCCAACATTGGGCTGAATTGCATGAGTGAGGTAAAACCGCTAGCTAACCCCTGACTAACACTGTTGCCGATCGGTCCAAAAGCAAGAATGGTAAGCGGGACGACAATTAGAAGCGACAGCATCGGCACAAGAATATTGCGGATAGACTGGTGAATAATCGAGTTGAACCATTTTTCTATATGAGATTGAACCCACACCGCCAGAAGGATTGGAAACACGGTGGAAGTGTACATCACAAGCACAATGGGGATGCCTAAGAAATCATAAGTTTGACCGCTATTAAACGCAGCGGAAATGGTCGGAAAGACCAGGGCTCCTGCAATAGCCAAGGATACGTTCATATTAGCTTTGAATTTCCTTGCGGCAGTAACTGCCAAAAATATGGGCAAAAAGGTGAATACACTGCTTGATGCCGCGTTTAAAATTAGATAAGTTCCTGAGGTGTCATCTAGCCAGCCGAGCGCCACAGACAAAACAACCAGACCTTTGAGCAATCCAGCTCCAGCTAGCGCACTGAGCAGCGGGGAAAAAACACTGGAAATAAGATCTACGGTTTTTCCGAATATTCCTGTTTTTTCTGCATTCTCTTTAGTATCCGTTTTGCTGCCGCCATCTTGAAGGTTGGTGTGCTCCATGATTCCTTCATAAACTTTGGACACGTTATTGCCGATGACGACTTGAAATTGACCGCCGCTTTTCACAACGGTGATGACTCCAGCTATATTTTTCAACGCCTGTTCATTCGCTTTTGTATGATCTTTCAGGGTGAATCTAAGCCTGGTTGCACAGTGATATACATCATTCACATTAGATTCACCGCCAACAAGTTCAATAACACGTATGGACAGTTCTTTGTCTTTATTACTCATAGCATATTGCCTCCTTCATGATGGGTAATTGATCTCAGGTTGTGAGCTGTTCGTTCCTGATGTGCCGGCTTACATCGTTTCACTTCCAAAAAGCAGCAAAACCTGAACTCGTGGCAAAATAAAAAGAAAAATCATTTTGCCATCAGTCCAGGTTTTGCCTGCTTTACCAGTCACAATCCTTTATCTAATGTGTTGTATATGAAGTTTTAGCTTGAAAGAAATAGGGCTATAAAGTGCTTCGTTCAGTAAGCCGCTGGATATGAATGGTTAAGTAAACGAATTCATCTTTGTTTAAGGACTGTACATACGTTTTTTCTAAGTACTCGTTGATCTTGCAAGTGCAAGAAAAGGCTCTGACATAAGTCTTTTTCACCTGCTGATATAAAAAATCTTCGCCGCTTTGGTGAATCTCGTGGCGCAATAAGCGCATGGCGAAATATTGAAGGTGTGTTAAGAAACGCGAATAATTTAAGCTCGATTCATCAAGAACAGTGCCGTAATGGTACGTGACGATTTTCAAAATCTCGTTGACAATTTCAGTCATCTTTATCGTCATTTTCATTTCAGTGCCGTCAAGTCGGGCATTGACGACATGTAAGGCGATAAAACCAGCCTCATCTTCCCCGAGCGAAACTCCAATCATGTCGCTGATTAACTGCAGAGCATCCAATCCGATACTGAATTCCGTTTTATAGAAACGTTTAATTTCGAACAGCATGGCATTTTTAATCTCCATACCGTTGTTCTTACGTTGGATGGCAAAACTAATATGGTCGGTTAACGACAGATAAATATTGTCGCTGAGTTCAGTACCAAGTACATGGTTGGCGTGTTTTACGATCTCGTTCACAACTTCGAAATGAACGGCGGGTAATTCATGTATCAGTTCAGCCATTTTTACAGCAAATGCATGCTCGGCTAAATGGAAGATTTTATCGATCTTGTGTTCATCGACCACATCACCTGCACTTTTTTGGAAGGAGATGCCTTTACCCATAACGATGACTTCCTTCCCCTTTGTATTGCGGGTCAGCAGAAGGTTATTGTTTAATACTTTTTCAATAATCATGTGCATCGGCTCCTTGTTTTCTGCAATATGCATAAAAAAAACCTAAGATAGTTCAAACGCCGCCAATTGGTTAACGGCATTCAAACTTTCTTAGGTATTGCCCGAATCAACGGTCACAATCCTTATTTGAGGTAACTATAGCACAAGTGATAAAGCGGTTTCAAGTTACAAATTAATCCCATTTAATCCCATAAAAAAAGTTCTTGACATGTAATGCATTACACAAGATAGAGTCCAAATTGAGAACACAATAGAACAAGGAGGACTTCAAAATGAAAAAGGGATTAAAAATTGTGACGATTGGCGGCGGATCGAGTTACACCCCAGAATTGATCGAAGGTTTTATCAAACGGCATCATGAACTTCCAATACGTGAATTGTGGCTTGTAGATATTGAAGCAGGAAGAGAGAAACTTGAAATTGTAGGAGCCATGGCTAAACGGATGGTAAAAGCGGCGGGAATCGACTGTGATATTCACTTGACGCTTAATCGAAGAGAAGCGTTGGCCGATGCCGATTTTGTCACCACCCAATTCCGGGTCGGCCTTTTGGAAGCCCGTATTAAGGACGAAACGATTCCGATTAGCCATGGGATGATTGGTCAGGAAACCAACGGAGCAGGTGGGATGTTCAAAGCATTCCGTACCATTCCGGTTGTTCTTGGAATTGTTGAGGACATGAAGGAACTTTGCCCAGATGCTTGGTTAATCAATTTCACGAACCCTGCGGGAATGGTAACGGAAGCTGTGCTCCAATATGGTAAATGGGAGAAGGTCATTGGTTTGTGCAATGTTCCGATTATTTCCTCCAAGAATGAAGCTGCTGTTCTGGAAAAAAATGAAGAGGAACTGTTCTTCAAATTTGCCGGTATTAATCACCTTCACTGGCACAAAATTTATGACCGAGATGGTAAAGAGCTAACTAAACAGGCCATCGAAAAGCTCTACGGTCCTGATGCCGAGCCAGAAAAAATGGTAGAAAATATAAAAAGCATGCGTTTCTTGTATGAGCAAATTCTCCAACTGGGTATGCTGCCTTGTCCTTATCACCGGTACTATTACATGACCGACAGCATGCTTGAAGAGGAAGTAGAAGCGGTCAATGGCGAAGGAACTCGCGGGCAGGTTGTGAAACGCCTGGAGGAAAGTTTGTTTGAACTTTATAAAGATCCTAACCTGAATTACAAGCCCAAGGAATTGGAAAAACGCGGAGGAGCTTATTACAGCGACGCAGCTTGTGAAGTTATTAATTCTGTATATAACAACAAGGGAACGCATATGGTAGTCAACACACAGAACCGCGGAGCAATTAGCGATCTACCATATAACAGTGCCATCGAAGTTACAAGTATCATTACAGCCCATGGTGCAGAGCCTGTTCACTTTGGCGCATTCCCGTCTGCACAAAAAGGGCTATTGCAGGTGATGAAGGCAATGGAGGAACTGACGATCGAAGCAGCGGTCACAGGAGATTATGCAACCGCTCTACAAGCATTCACACTTAATCCGCTCGTTACCAGCGGTGACATTGCTAAGGTAGTTTTAGATGAAATGTTGGAAGCGCATAAAGAACATCTTCCGCAATTTCACAAATAATTTATTTAGAGATTGAAGTCATTCAGGCCTGTCCCTCATATAGGGACAGGCCTGAATGTTGTTCGTTCATGAAGTTTAACGGGATGGAAGAGAAAAGAACTCATGATCTCAAATGGGCTCTTTTCTTCTTTTAAAAGGATGGATGTTGTTTTATGTAGATTTTCGTTCAATCAGTCTAAACTGAAGAGGATGAGGATTGGATGCCGAATTTTCCAGCATACTCATAATAATATTAAAGGCATTCTCTGCTTGTTTATCCACGGGGTAATGGATCGTTGTCAGATCCAGCAGGTGAGCGCTGTCTGTATTATCAAATCCCATGATTCCCACATCATCCGGAACCGAAAACCCCGAGCGTTGAATCTCCGTTAAAATACCTGCTGCTACCTCATCAGTCGAACAGGAAATGGCATCCGGCTTGTCCGTTTGTTCTATCCACCATCGCGCTATTTCCTCACCATCATGAATGGTGACTTTATTATGAAATTGCGGAAAGCCAGTGTTCTTCAACCCATACTTCTGTACAAAATCCTCATAAGCTCTTATACGCTCCAAGGTATTCTGTCCTTTGGACGAATACACGTTCAAAATTTTACGATAACCTCTGGCATACAGATATTCGAGACCCAGCGTATAACCTTGATATTGGTCCATAAATACGGACGGTATGGTGTCGCTGGTAAGACGCTGCCATGTTACAATTGGCCCATATTTCGTATAGGATTCGATGATTTCCCACTCAATCGTCCGTACCAGACAAAGAAGGGCATCCACCTGTTTACTGCGTAACATTTCAAGCGCTACAAGCTCCTTATCACGATCTCCGTCTGTCATAAAAAGCATAATGTTGAATCCGTATTTTTGGGATATCATGTGGAATGAACGGACAAGTGACATCAAAAGGGGATTGTAAGTAACACCCATAACACCGATGACTTTTGTCGCTCCATTTTTTAAGGACTTTGCATTTGAATTAGGAACATAATCCAATTGCTCAATGATGTTCAAGACTTTTTCTCTTGTTAAATCGCTTACATAAGGATGTCGATTAATTACCCTTGAAACGGTTGCTGTAGAAACGCCTGCAAGACGTGCAATCTCTTGAATATTTGCCATCTGATCCACCTCATCATTAAGGATAGCACGATTTTAATTGTTTACAAGGTAGAGGCCATCATCTCGATTTGTGACCAGATAATGGCATGTTAGATGTTGAAAACAAAAACTTAAATCCTCACAAAGTGACACGTATTTTTCGTATACCTTCTACGTTGGTTGACAAACCAAAACCACGTTTGTTAGAAGCTCACCTTTAACAAACGTGGTCGAGACGGCGGCTAGATAAGACGCTAAGAGCTTGAGTTTGTCCTTTCCGCCAGTTTAGTAATCAACTCGATATCTTGTTCGGTTAATTGTTCAAAAAAATGTTTGCGTATTGCCTTGGAGAGGTAGGGACGGGCATCATCTAACATTGATTTTCCAGAAGAAGTGATACTGACTTGTACTCCACGATCGTTGTCTAATGGTTTCTTCATCACGAGTCCACGTTTTTCCATACGCTTCAGATGATGAGATAATCGACTTTTATCCCAGTCCATAGAGTCGGCTAATTCCTGTTGGCGAAGACTACCATCCCCAAAAAGGACTAATCGGTCCAATACTCCAAAATCACCCTCTGACAATCCTGAGTGATCGGCCATATCTTTGACGATACGACCGAAGATGGTCTGAAAGGAACCTTTCCACATATGCCATATTCGCATTTCTTCTTCGTTAAGTTCATTTTTATCCATAGGAGCATAATAACATGGTTGACGCGTCAACTTCAATGTGCTAAATTTGATCCAAGGTTGACGCGTCAACTTAGTTCATATGGACCCACCAATCACAAAAAAAGGAGATTATAACTATGCAAGATAAACCTGTCGCTCTGGTCACCGGGGCTAATAAAGGTATCGGCCTTCAAATTGCGAAGGATCTCACGAAACAAGGATTCACCGTGCTCGTTGGATCTCGTAGCCTCGAGAATGGAGAAACTGCCTCAAAAAGCATCGGTTCAGATTCACACGCTCTCCAGCTCGACGTTACAGATGAAAACTCCATCGCTGCTGCTGCAGAACGTATTCGGAACGAATTTGGTCGTCTCGATGTACTCGTGAACAATGCGGGGATCTCGCACGCAGGCAGATCGGGTGAACCATTTCCGAACGGTGGCGCAGCGAGTGGTCTTTTGACCGTTGCTTCGCTTGAAGATATTCGTACAGTTTATGAGACTAATGTTTTTGGAGTTATTGCTGTTACGCAGGCGATGTTGCCACTTTTGCGGGAGGCCCCGGCAGCACGTATCGTCAACATAGGCAGTACCGGCGGCTCCCTTAGCTGGAACTCTATTCCCGAAAATTCGCATCGTGCGATGTTTGGTGCCTATTCGGCATCAAAATCAGCTGTTCATGCGGTGACACTTGCCTTTGCATTTGCGCTTGAATCAACAAACATCAAGGTCAATGCGGCATGTCCAGGCTTCACATCCACTGCGCTTAATAATTTTGCTGGTACTCGTAGTGTTGAACAAGGGGCTCGTGAAGCGGTCCGGCTGGCGATGATTGGAGCGGATGGCCCAACAGGAACATTCTCAGATGAGGATGGACCCATTGCTTGGTGATCATAGTTATACAATGAGGGTGAGTAACTTAAGGAGGATTTCATGATGCGCGTTTTCGTAACAGGAGCAACAGGCTACATCGGTTCCGCTGTCACCAGCGAACTTATTGAAAGGGGGCATCAGGTCATCGGTCTCGTGCGTTCAGACAGTAGTGCTGCGAAACTAAAAGAGTCCGGGGCCGAAGTACACCGCGGTGACATCAACGATCTTGACAGCCTCCGTAGTGGTGCAGCTGCTGCGGATGGCGTCATTCATCTGGCATTCCATCACGACTTCTCGAACTTCGCTGGAGCACTCACAACAGATCTGCATGCCGTAGAAGCGATGGGGGTGGCACTTGAAGGATCTGGCAAGCCGTTCGTAATCACCACACATGTGAATGGAGTGGCAACGGAGAACATGGTGTTAGCGCTGGCAGGGCGTGGAGTGCGTACATCGATTGTAGAGCTTTGTCCATCGGTACACGGTGAGGGTGACACAGGATTTGTGCCGAGCCTGATCAATATTGCCAAGATTAAGGGCTTCTCAGCCTATGTGGGAGAGGGGAACAACCGCTGGCCGGCTGTGCATCGCCTTGATGCCGCGCATCTATATTGCCTGGCGTTAGAAAAGGCACCCGCTGGTTCACGACTAGATGGGGTCGCAGATGAAGGAGTGCCATTTTGCGACATCGCGAGTGCTATTGGTGAACAGCTGAACGTACCTGTAGTAAGCATTTCACGCGAAGAGGCAGATGCCCATTTTGGCTTTCTCAGTACACTTGCATCGCTCGATATCCCGAGATCAAGCATTGCAACTCAGGAACTTATGGGATGGCGGCCAGTGCAACCTGCACTGATTCCCGACCTTAAACAGTCTCATTACTTCAACAACTGATTGGAATTTTCACGCCTTTTTAAAAAAATAACAACCATTAATAGAAGACACTCCATTCGTCAGGGGTGGCTTCTTCTTTTGCTAATGTATTCTTAAGACATGGAAAAAATAGGTTCTTGAATTTCTTTCCCGATGTACAGCCGAATCCGAGATTGTGATAGGCTGTATCTACAAAAGTATTACACATTCTAAATGGAAGGGGATGATTTACCTGGATCAGGAACTTGCGACCACGATTGCTATCGAATTTAAGAACAATCAGAAGGTGTTGAATGCGATCGGTGACGAAACCCGGCAAGCCATCCTCATAGCCTTGATTCAAGGGCCGCAAAAACCCGGCATGCGCGTAGGAGAGATCAGGATGAAAACTCATCTTTCCCGACCGACCGTATCACATCATCTGAAAATATTGAAAGAATCACAGATAATAAGTGTTCGTAAAGAAGGAACTCTCAACTATTACAGCCTTGACTCCGGTAGCAAGTTGAAATTGTTGAAAAACCTGGTGAACGAGATAGAAAAGTTGCTAACGCAATGTGAAGAACAAGGATCGGAACAACAATTAGAAAAAACGGGGAGGGGGAGTTGCGAATGAATCAGACAGTCGCAGCGGCAAACGGAGTGGACATTCCTCAACTCGGGTTCGGCCTATATAAGATCAAAGACGGGGGGACCTTCGAGAGGACTGTCGAGGAGGCTATTCGAATGGGTTATCGCCATTTCGATACGGCCAAAATTTACGGTAATGAAGCGGCGCTAGGTCGGGTCATCCAAAACAGCGGCATTCCCAGGGAGGAGTTCTTCATTACCTCCAAGGTATGGACGACAGACCTGGGGTACCGTGCGACGAAAAAGGCGTTCGAGAAGACTTGCCAGAAGCTGAACGTAACATATCTCGATATGTATTTGATTCATTTTGCCGGTCCTCAATACGTGAACGCCTGGAAGGCGATGGAAGAGTTATACGACGCAGGTAAAATCAAAGTTATAGGTGTAGCCAATTTCGAGATCCGGCATCTTGAGCATCTGAAGAAACATTCCCGGATTTCGCCGATGGTAAATCAGATCGAGACCCATCCGGAATTTCCGCAACACGAATTGCATGATTACATGGTTCGACATCGGATTCTGCATGAGGCTTGGGGACCGTTGGGGCAGGGAAGCAAAGCGTTGCTGGAGCATCCGAAGCTGGCGGAAATTGCCCTTTGCCATCAGAAATCGGTTGCGCAAGTCATTTTGCGCTGGCATCTGCAACGCGGAATTATTGTCATCCCCAAATCATCGAATCCTCAACGGATAAAAGAGAACAAAGAAACATTCGACTTTGAGTTGAATGAGAAGGAAATGGAACAAATACGACGGTTGGACACGGGTAAGAGATATTCCGTAAGTCCAAATGGCTACATGGTCAACCCGTTTTATATCAATTTGATGAAATTATTTATTCGTTCTCATTGATGGATCATAATTCGATTTTGAACAACAACCGGATACTCAAATCTGGTGGTCATTCCCCAAAAGCTTCTTTCTTCCCGAACATGAAGCGACACTTCGATTCCCGAAGTCCAGTTGAGTATATAAAAAGGTGTCTATACGTAATTATTTTCTTGGGGCTGTCCTGTGAGTCATGAGCATGACCGGGTACAGCCCTTTGTCAGGATTATACAGTTCTAACGGACCTAGCACACGCTATTTGCTCTCATTTGCATAGGTTTGAATTCTAACGAATCATAGAGACGTTATTTCATCGAGTTGGTCCATTTATTTGATGTTTAGGCGGTTTACGATGAAATTAAGTTAATGAGGTTCGTTAGCGCTTGAAGCGAAGGGAATTCCTTTTGAGATAGTCCCAGCTTTACATTCGATGAGTTGTTCTTCAGCAATCGCTTTTGAAATATTGTAAATCCATGTAGAGACATGATAATATGAGAAGAGATCCATTTGAATGAGGTTACCTAAATCAAAATGAAGGAGCGTCATTATATTGAACAATAATAAGGTTAAAGTTGGTGTCGCTAATAAAGAAGGGCAGTTAGGTTTTGTCTTTTCGAGAGGTGGTCTGCGAGAAGGTTCCGGGAGAAAGAGTATAGGTGTGACTAAAAAAATATCTTTAACTCTAACAGAGGACATGTGGGGGGAAATCGAAAACCATTGCACAGAGCATAAACTTTCTCGTTCGGAGGCTATACGTAACATCATTGAGTCCTTCTATACAAAATAATTTTTTTATTCGAGGTAGGTGAGGTCTTTGCTGGTAGAGATAACAAAAAATTCTCTTATGAATGCCATACAATATGTGATAAAGGCAGTAGCAGCAAATAGTTCAATACCTATTCTTCAAGGAATACATATTCAAGCAGGTGCAGATGGCGTTACTTTTACGGCAAGTAATACAAGTATGACGATACAGTCTATGATTGCTCAAGATGGTGTTTCTCTGACTGTAAAAAGAACAGGGGCTATTGTTATACCATCGCGTTATTTTTACGATATTATTCGTAAATTTAATGGTGACAAAGTTATACTTGAAATTAAAGGGCCAATGATTCTTTCGATTGTATCCGGTCATTCTCAATTACGTTTATGCGGCATGGACCCTACAGAATTCCCTTCCATTGATGATGGACAGGCGTTCCCTTCTACTAAACTACGCATTAATACTTCCTTACTTCGTTCGACTATTAAACAGCTAGCAATCGTAGCATCAACGTCCGAGACGAGCCCCATATTAACAGGAGTTTCTTTGGAATGCAGTAATGATCGTCTAAACCTAATTGCTACAGATGGAGTGCGGCTTGCATACCGCGCTTTGCATTTAGAAGATGCTACCCACAACAGTTTGAACGCTATTATTCCAGCGAAGAATCTATATGAATTATCGAAAATATTAAACAAAACAGATGACACAACTGAAATTGAAGTGAGTAATAATCGAGTTAAATTCATGACAACTAGACTGAAAGTGGAGTCTGTTCTTATTGAAGGAACGTTCCCATCCATAAAGAATGTAATCCCTCAATCTTATTTGTGTGAAATCGCAGTTGATACAGCATGTTTGTTGAGAGCAGTTGAATGCGTAACTGTAATGGCTAGTGAACAAGTGATTAGATTAGTAGCTAATGCAGATACATTAAAACTATTGTCCAAAACAGCCGATGTTGGAGATATTCACAATGAAATTCCACTATTAGAGATGTGTGGGGAAGAATTTGTGGTATCACTAAATGGAAAGTTTTTTATCGATATACTTCGCAATATGGATTGCGCTAGCGTCCTATTAAGATACGCCGGGAAAACAAGTCCCATCGTCGTACTTCCAGATGATTCGCTCATGTCTACTCTGTTTTTGATTACTCCAGTGATGACCCGGTGAACCGTATCATAAATAACGGCAAGTTTTTTACTGACTTTTTCGTGCAGAAATTGCAAGGTATTCATTATTTATTTCCCATAAAATTACCTTGAAGGGAGGGAGTACGATGGATTGGTTGGTCAGGATGAATAGTGCCATGGAATATATCGAAACAAATTTAGCGGACACTATTTCATATGATGAAATAGCACATAGAGCCTGTTGCTCTACCTATCATTTTCAAAGAATGTTTCCATTTATTACTGGCGTAACGTTATCGGAATACATTCGACGTCGACGGTTGACATTGGCGGCATTCGAACTGCAGACAACAGGCTCAAAGGTTATTGATGTAGCTATGAAATATGGATATGATTCGCCGGAGGCGTTTGCACGCGCCTTTAAGAATCTTCATGGTATTATGCCTATATCCGCGCGTGATACAGGCGTTTCTCTAAAAGCCTATCCTCGAATGTCCTTTCATATTTCAATAAAAGGGGATGTCGAAATGAATTACCGTATTGAGCAAAGAGATTCTTTTGAGATGTTTGGAGTATATGGAATTATAAATGCAGACCAGAAAACAGCGTTCTCTGAAGTTCCTCTATTCCGTATAAAATGTGATGATGATGGCAGCGTTGATATGATGAACGACTTACTGGGACGTTTTGGTGACACCATGTTACACGCCGCCCTTTATGATCACACTAAAGAATCTTTCAAATACATGATCTGTTATCATGTACCTAAGGGGCTTGAGATTCCGGAGAGATTCACAAAACTTGCTATCCCAACATTAACGTGGGCGGTCTTCCCGGAGCCGCAGTGTGATATGCAAAAACTATGGGAACGAATCTATTCTGAGTGGTTTCCGACATCTGAATACGAACAGGTTGAGGGCCCTACTTTCGAAATGTATTATGGAATGGCACGGCATGGGGATGGTTCAGGAGAAATCTGGATACCGGTGAAGAAAAAATAACCCTCTTATGCGAGCGAATTGCAGGCGTTAACGAAGATGAAAACTGAACAAATTTAGATTAATAAAGGGTCATCCCGACAAAGGATGGTCCTATAACTTGCCGTTGCAAATAGCGCGGAGAACCTTAACACAATTAGAGGGATAGGGGATAAGATGATCGACCTAACCCAAGATTAAACGAATATTCACTCACCTCCACAGCGTCTTAAACAAATAAAACAAAAATCGCTACGTCATTCATTAAAGTTTCTTATATATTAATTGCACTACAAAGACCCAACTCACTCTTTAAACTGAAGAGTGGAAGTTGGGCTTTTTCGGTACTGCATTGGATATATCATTTATGTAACAAATTCAACTGAAGTCATTGATGGATCATAATTCTGCGGTACTGGTAGGGCGTAACTCCGTATTCCACTTTGAACAACTGGATAAAATATTGATTTTTTCGGTAACCAACCATCTGCGCTATATCGGCTACACGGAGTTCCGAATCTTGAAGCAATTGAGAAGCCTTCTCCAACCTCTTCCTGGAAATGTAGTTTGACACATTTTCTCCTGTCTCCTGTTTAAACAGTTTGGAAAAGTAGACGGGATGGAGATGTGCAACTTTCCCCAGTTCGTCCAGGCTAAGGCCATGTGACAGATGGTCATCGATATACGTTTGCACTTTGTCAACGATGGTTTGAATGGACATCTGTTTGTTGTTTCTGATCCGACTGACCCGATCCATGAGAGTTGAGGATAGTTCATCAGGATAGCGTAACTGGTTGAATATCCACTCCACGGTTTCAGAGGGATCGCGATCCTTATCCGTCAGATATACATATAGAATGGTCTCCATGAGAAAGATTGTTTTTTGCTTATGGAGATGGATTTGATCATATTTTTTAATGATATTTCCCGCCGACTCCCAATCACCGCATGACGGAGAATGGTTGAATATGCCATTGAAGTCTTCTGAGTGTACGTCCTCATTAAGAAAGAACCTGTAGAACATCTGTCGGGTCACATTTCGATCAGTCAACAAAAATGGAGGAGACGCGACCGATTGCTCCAGTTGGATGGTCAGTTCCCCAGCAGCTTCTTCCGGAAGCAGACCGAACAGTCCCGTTCCCGCATTCCAAACGAGACGATCCAATTTGTCTCCGACAGCATGTTTTATAGCATCCTCATGTTCCTGTGTAAAACCCTCTAGCTTGAAGCAGCACATACGACGACACCCTAAAAATTCAGTATAAACATCATATTGCTTCCTTAATGTCTCGTTATGACCAAGAAGTGAAAGCAGATACTCCAATCCATCGAAGTTCTCCCATGCAACAGATTGAGCGGGCCGTGTCTTTGCAATATTATTGATGGCTTTGGACATGGCTTTCTCCACATCATCTTTGTCGACAGGTTTGAGCAAGTAGTCGAGCGCACCTAAACGAATTCCTTGTTGCGCGTATTCGAACTCAGAGTAGCCGGAAAGGATGATCACTTTGGTTGGCAAGTTATGTTGCTGGATATGTTGAAGCAGATCAATACCGGAAACCTCAGGCATTCGGATGTCAGTGATCAGAATATCGATGTGGTGCTGAGTCAACATGTCTCGGGCTTCAATCGAATTGGTCATCGTCTCGATCTGATCAATGCCAAAGGTGTTCCAATCGAGCAAGTGCTTCATATATTCAACGACATAATGTCCGTCATCCACAATTAATAATCGCATTAGTTATCTCCTTTCACCACGGGAATGCTGATGAGCAGCAGAACGGACAAGCCGCCCCAATCATTAGTAGTAAAATGTAACCCGCTATGTTCGCCGTACGTATTTTTCAGACGTTGATTTACATTCCAGAGCCCTACGCCTTTAATTCCTTCAGGCGGGGTATCACTCTCAAGCCGGGCCTCCAGGCTACGGATATCATCCAGTGAAAGACCTTTGCCATCATCGGAGACCTTGATCGTTATCGCAACCTCCGTCTGTTTTACTTCAATCGTCACCCGATGGGCACCTTGTTGTCCTTCAATGCCATGTTGAATCGCATTTTCAACCACTGGCTGGATGATCAGCGGCATGAGGGGCAGGGAGGACAGTTCTGGCGGCAGATCAATGCTGTACTCCATTTTTTTGCTAAGAGCCATAATGATCAAGAAATGTTCCGCAAACTGAAGCTCGCTTTCCAGCGTGACTTCATGCCGGTCCAACTTGGTTAAATAACGATAATATTCAGCTAGATGTTTGCTCATGCGCATGACAGAATCAGGTGAGAATTGAGCCACCGACATGATGAAAAACAAACTGTTGTACAAAAAATGGGGATTGATCTGAGCCTGGAGTTGTTGAAGTTCCGCACTTCGTCTTAGTTCCGTTTCAGTCTTCAAGGATACGAACAGATCCTGGATCTCGGTAACCATATGATTAAAACTTCTGAACAGGCTGTAAAACTCTCTATCCGTATTTTCGGTAATACGAGTATTATGATTGCCTTGTTCGACCTGTGAAAACTTCCGCTCCAACAAACGAATATTACGGTAATAGTTCCGGTAAAACGTAAAGATCACAACCAGACCAAGCGTGAAAACGGCTAAAATGCTAGCAAAAAAAACTTTACGGTTGCGGTCAATCGGTTGCAGAAAATCATTCGTCTGTGTATATGTAATCAGGTAGGCGTCGATTGATTCAATATATCGGGAAAGAACATAGTAATCGTCCGACTTGGTGTGATAATCATATTTCAAAGTGATCTCCGGCTGTGGAGCAAGCATATCAGTAACCGCTTTCAATAGATCGTTGTCGACTTCTTTCTCACTCCATAACTGATGGGAATTAAACCAAAAAAAAGCGTTTGAGCTGTCGTTGTTCACAGCCTTTTTCAGCAGATTTTTCAAATAATCGGTATTCAGCTTTACACCAACGACGTACTGAGTCGGTTCATTTTGTCCGGATTTTTGGATGTAAGGGTAGAGGGCAAAATAATACAAGCTATTGCCGACGATTTGCCATCCCCGTTGATGAACATCCTTGAACGGAAGTCTCGCCTCCGGCGTACTGTTGGTGGACAGAAACGTTTCTTCAGACTTCCAGTAAATGCCGATCGATTCAATCGATCGACTGGAGAGGAGTGTTTGCCGCAAGCGATCAACAATCTCGTTTTTCTTCATTTGGGAATCGTAATTGCTCAGCTCGATAACATGCCTCTGATAAAATCGGACATCACTGTCTGCCGCATACTGAACCCCGTACATGTTAGCTTCGTATATAATCCCGTCTAATATGCCTTTCACATAATCAAGCTGGTTTTTGGAAGCGCCAATCAGATTTTCTTCAAGTGTCTTGGAGCTTAATCGGTTCATCACGAAAAACAAACTTAACGTCAGTAGCAGAAAAAAAACAAAGAAATAGATAAATCGCTTCATATACATTTTTCTGATCATATGTGTTTCCTTTCATATCGCCAAACGCAGAAGTTTAAACTCCAGATCGGATTAACTTTAATATAAGCCAAACCTTAGAAAAGCGGAAGGGTAGCAACGGCGATAAATGAAAGCGGTTTTAAAGTGCTTCAGGGTGGGGTGATGATCTTGAAATTTTGGCATTTTGGAGTGAAAGCGCTTTTGTTAAGCTTATCTTCAAGGATCGCTTTTGAAGAACCATCATAGAGGAGGTATGCAACATTAACGAGATTGTACCCGCCAGATCCGCGAAAAAAACAAAAACAAAGCTATCCCAGCGGACTTCATTCAAAAAGGAAATCAAGAAAAGCTGGCCTTTGTACGTACTGTGTATTCCCGCATTTGTGTTTGTCTGCATCTTTTCTTATGGCCCGATGGTAGGTTTACTCATGGCATTTCAGGACTACAAACCATGGCTGGGCATCACAGGTTCACGGTGGATCGGGTTAGATAATTTCGAACGAATTTTCCAGTATAAAGAAGCCACACAAGCGATCGTTAATACGTTAATTATTGCCGTTTCTAAAATTATCGTTGGTATTATCGTTCCGATCGTTATGGCTATCTTGCTGAGTGAGATCCGAAATATGGGCATTAAGAAAAGTGTACAGACACTGGTGTATCTGCCGCATTTCTTGTCCTGGGTAACGGTCGCGGGGTTGATGATCGACATTCTGGGATTAGACGGAGGAATCAATCACATCTTGACACGTATTTTCGGGAACGATCCCATTTACTTCTTGGGTGATCCTGATCTGTTTCGATTTACGGTTGTGATCAGCGATGTGTGGAAGAGCTTTGGCTTTGGCATGATTGTTTATCTGGCGACCATTGCGGGAATTAATCCATCTTATTACGAAGCGGCCGAGATCGATGGTGCCACACGCCGGCAGCAAATTCGATACGTAACTTTGCCTAGCATGTTGCCCATGATTATCGTCATTTCTACGCTGAGTCTGGGCAATATTCTGGACGCGGGCTTTGATCAGGTTTTCAATCTGTACAATCCGCTTGTCTACAGTACGGGAGATATCATTGACACCTATGTCTACCGTTCATCCTTGTTAAACGGGCAATACGGCTTCGGGACCGCTGTAGGACTGTTCAAATCGGGAATTAGCTTGATCTTGATCGTTGTCTCTTACAGGCTGGCCTATAAGTATGCCAATTACAAAATATTCTAACAAGGAGGGAGAGGAATCATGTACCATAAAACGACAGGTTATAGAGTATTCTCCTATTTTAATTACGCGTTCATGATACTGGCGGGTCTGGCGTGTTTTCTTCCACTGCTTCATCTGTTGGCGCAATCTCTAAGCAGTAAAGCGGCCATTAGCGGTAATATGGTTTCATTTTGGCCGGTGGGGTTCAACGTGGATGCCTATGTAAAAACGTTCAACAATTCTAATTTCAATGGTGCCATGCTGACATCCATCACTCGAACCGTTTTGGGTACAACCATCAGCATGTTTATTCTTACCTGTGCAGGATATGCCCTGTCCAAGGAATTCCGGGGACGTAACGTGCTCATGTGGTTTTTTATCTTTACCATGCTCTTCTCGGGGGGATTGATACCTTCTTACATATTGATCACAGCCCTTGGATTAAAGGACACCATCTGGGCTCTTGTGTTACCGGGCGCTTTTGGTGCTTATAATTTGATTCTTCTCGTCAATTTTTTCAAAACGATTCCCAAAGCCCTGGAAGAAGCAGCTTTCATTGACGGAGCGTCCTTCTTCGTAATTCTCAGCAAAATATATTTACCATTATCTCTGCCTGGCATCGCGACCGTATCCTTGTTCATTATGGTAGGGCACTGGAACTCCTGGTTTGACGGGATTTTGTACATGTCGGATGCAAGTAAGTACCCGTTGGCTTCGTTTTTACAGACGGTCGTCGTGCAGAGCAATATGCAGAATATGGCGATGAGCCAGTCTGAGGTTGCCGCAATGTCTGAACAGAGCATCAAGGCAGCGCAAATTTTTGTAAGCACGCTCCCGATCATTTTGGTCTATCCATTTTTACAACGTTATTTCGTGAAGGGAATTGTACTAGGAGCCGTAAAAGAATAGTTAGGATGACGACAAATTGGATCGTTATATAAGTTTAACTAAAATTTACACGATAACGGAGAGGACAGAACAAGCCTGAAGAAGCGGAGCGTTCGCCTTTATTACCAGAATTTCACCTTTGTAAAAGTGAATCAAAAATTCTGGGAATAACAGCGATCGGAAGGTTGTTCTGTCATCGGAGTGCCAGTGTAAATATGAACTTATATAGAAAACAAATTGAGTATGAGTGAAGGGGGCATGTTTCCATGAAGAAAAGAACTGATTTATGGAAAATGGTAAGTATGGTTATGCTGTCGGCTGTTCTTGTGGCTGGCTGTAGCAAAGGGGAGAGTGCTTCTGAGACCGCACCGGCATCGGTGCTTAAAGACGGAAAATATGATCCACCGTTTACGATCACCATCGCCAAACAACAGGATGAAAATGCTGGAAAGTACATCAACGGTGAGACGTTGAATGACAATGTATTGACTCGCTGGGGCGAACAAAATCTGGGTATCAAAATCCAAACCACCCTGCTGGGAGGTGATGCTTCACAATATAATACCAAGCTACGGTTGGCGTTGACAGGTTCCGAGAAGTTGCCCGACGTTCTGCCCGTCTATGATACCATGCTGGTCAATGATCTGATTGATTCGGGGCAGGTCAAGGAGATAACGGAAGACATCTCAACCTACATGCCTGACCGGATAAAAGAAATATACAAACAATACCCGACCACCTTCAATCCAGTGGTTAGGGAGGGCAAGGTCTACGGGATGGCGATTGCGCCGAATCTGACTGAAGGCGAGGTCATGTTGATCCGCCAGGACTGGTTAGACAGGTTGAATTTGAAAGCGCCAACAACGATTGATGAGTTTGAACAAGTCATCGCGGCGTTCACCAATGAGGACCCAGATGGGAACGGCAAGAAAGACACATACGGCTTTACTTTTTCAGGTAAAGATTCCTACAATACGGGCTGGGTCAGCGATCCGGTCATGATTTTCAGCGCATACACGGGCAAACATCTTCCAAGGCAATGGCATAACGACAATGGCAAACTCACCTATGGATCTGTGGCTCCTGGCAACAAAGAGGCACTTGCCAAGTTACGCGATTGGTATGCAAAAGGGTACTTGAACAAAGAATTGGCCACCCAAGGGGCTTGGGACGCACTATCCGATTTTACGGAGGGGAAAGCTGGCATCATCATTGGTCGTCCTTGGCTTTACGACAGTGTGAAGGACGTAGAGAAAAATGTGGAGGGTGCCAAAATTAGTGCTTATCCGACCATTCAAGGTGTGAACGGTGATAAGACCTACCAATCCGCCCAATTGAACGATGGTGTGTTCATGTTTAACAAGGATTTTCAGAACATGGAAGCCTTCTTCCTGTACTACGATAAAATGTACGACGCAGCGTTCAGCACGGGAGAGTTCAAATACGGCTACGCTCAAGGATACGATTACGATATCGTTAACGATGAAGTCACTTTTGATCCAACAAAATTCAATACACCATTAGAGGCTGTGCAGGGCGTTGGGAAAATGGCATTTACCAAAAATACACCGAGTGTTGATGGTCCCGGCCAATCCTACTACGATCTGGCGAATGGAGTTAAAGCCGACACGGGCGTCCTCATTCAGAGTGCTTCAAAAGATCAAACAACGCAGGACGGATATCGGATTTCGTATGAAAACAGAGATGTTTTACTGCCAAATGAGTTTAACGGTCCACCAACACCAACGATGCAAAATGTGTGGGAACAGTTGACCACCATGGAACAAGAGACGTTCACCAAAATCATATATGGCAATGAGCCGCTTGAAGCATTTGATACCTTTGTGAAACAGTGGCATGAAAAAGGCGGAGACACCGTGATCGAAGAAGTTAACGAATGGTACAACCAAGCCAGCGAGACGGATGTAATGACACTGATGAATTTGAAATAAAGTCAAGTTTCACCTGGATCAGCCTTCCGGCAACAGGAAAGTTGGTCTTCTAAAAAAGGAGATGATGAGACATGATCAAAGGTAAATCGTGGATGGCTATCGTCATTGCATTGATGTTGTTAACAGTTCATTTAACGTCCTCAGCTCAAACCGTTCACGCTGCTGGTGAAGAGACCCATATTGCTGCAACACTGTTTGTGCTGAAGAATGAATCCGAAGTATCCAATGCCAAAATCCATTGGGCACCTGTCCAGGGAGCGACTGCATACGAGTTGTATAGATCCGAGAACGATGCGCCTTATTCGTTATTACAGGCCTTAACCGGTACAACGACGGATGATTATGAACTCAACATAGGGAACACATACAAGTATCAAGTGAAGGCATATGGCGGAACTTCCTTGTTAACCTCCGCTGTCTCGCCAGAATATACCCCTTACAGCCTTCCAGAGAACCTCACAACTTTTAATAACACAACGCAATCAACGCTTATGCTCCCGAATGAACTTAAAGTTGGAGACACCTACTACAGATTCAATTTCGTGCAAAAGTCATCAGGCGGTTTTGGCGAAATGATTCAACAGACGTCAACGGATGACATCAATTATGGTAACGATAAAGTGGTCCTTTCCTACACAGATCATCCCGATCTGGCGAATTCTAAGTTTGAGGGGATTAATATCCTCTACCATGCACCCACGAACAAATTTGTTTTTTGGGCTCACTATGAGAACAGTACAGACTACACACTTGCCAGAGTATCGGTGGCTTCAGCCACGCCTGGAGAAGACTTTACATTTCACAAAAGCTTTCGACCGGAAGGGAACCAATCCCGGGATATCTCCATTTTCAAAGATGATGATGATTCGGCATATCTGATCTCTACGGCCAATAATAATTCGGACACCATCTTATATAAGTTAACCTCCGATTGGTTGGATGTGGATCATCAAGTTTCTGTTATTTATCAAAATCAACACAGGGAACTGCCTAAAATGATCAAAAAAGATGGTATTTATTATTTGTTCTCTTCCCAAGCGGCAGGTTGGTACCCCAGTATCCCCCTGTATTCATCAGCAACAAGCATAGACGGAGATTGGTCTGAATTGCGGACGATTGGCAACACGTCAACCTTCTCGGCGCAGTCGGGTTCCGTCATGCGGGTGAAGCCAGATACGGGCAACAACGTGGTTATGGTTGCGTATCGCTGGATGTTCGGCTGGGCAGGTACGCAAAATGGAACAACAGAGGAACGACTGCTTCCCGTTTGGTTCTCTGATGGTTACGCATTTTATGATTATTTTGATCAAGTCCTTTATAACACAAGCGATGATGTTGTCGTTCCCGTTCAGAATGGAAAACTGCTGTCACAAGGTAAACCGGCAACAGCCCAAACGGTTACTGGAACAAATCCGGCAAGTTATGCTAATGATGGCAACTATCAAACCGAATGGGTAGGCACAGGCAGTTCCTGGCCACATTGGTGGAAGGTCGACCTCGGCTCTGTTCAGCAATTGAATAATGTGCAAATCTCCTGGTGGATGCAAAAAGGCTCCGAAGGTTATTACAAATATAAAATCGAGACCAGTACGGATAATGTAAACTGGACCGTGGCATTGGATCGAACCAATAATACATCTTACGGTTTCACATCAGATACGCTATCGAGCACTGCTGCCAGGTATGTACGAATTAATATGCAAAATGCGGCACTTCATAACAATCCCAACAATTGGTACACGCCAAGACTATGGGAAGTGAAGGTATTTGGATCGGACACCAATTAATGTTGTTCTTAAAAGAAGAGAGGTAACGGTGTGAATAATCAATTAACCAATGGTGGCATCTGGAATGATTCAAGCGGTAATCCGATCCATGCCCATGGTGGACATATGTTATTCCATGACGACTATTATTACTGGTATGGCGAAGATCGGAGGGACGATATATATGTTAGTTGTTATCGTTCCAAAGATCTATTCAACTGGGAGTTTCGAAACCATATCTTGACCACCTCTACACCAGCTGCACCCATTCGAGTTCGGACAAATCTGGCATTAGCGAACGATAAAGGTGGAAAGGTAAATCTCGAACGGCCTAAAGTACTTTTCAACGCGGTGACAAAAAAGTTTGTCCTCTGGGCTCACTATGAGAATGGTAACCATTACAACGATGCCGCATGCGCCATTGCCACATCGGATTCTCCGGATAGTCATTTCGTGTATCATGGCAGCTTTAATCCGTACGGGTATATGTCGCGTGACTGCACGCTCTTTCAGGACGATGACGGAACGGCTTATTTTATTTCGGCTGCCAGAGACAATGCGGACCTGCACATCTATCGTCTGCAGGAGGATTATCTCAATGTGGAAAGTCTTATCGGAAAGGTGTGGCAGGGGGAGTATCGGGAGGCGCCAGCCGTCTTCAAACGGAAAGGGAAGTATTATATGGTGACCTCATTTTGCACGGGTTGGGCTCCCAATCAAGGGAAATACGCGATGGCTAATACGATGGATGGTCCATGGGGGATGCTCAGCGATTTTGGCGATGAAACGACGTACCAAACGCAACCAGCGTTTGTGCTGAAACGATCAGCGGAGGAGTATCTGTATTTTGCAGATCGCTGGAACGGATCGGATTATTTTCAGTCCAGCTATGTGGTACTGCCCATTGAATTCAATGGGGACATTCCGATTCTAAATGATTATTCCACATTATCTTTGCGAGAGGACGCACATCGGATTCATTTTGAACGATAATTTGAACGATAAAACGACTGATGAGAAAAGACTTTGATCCTACAGCGAATGCAGGTTCAAAGTCTTTTTGGATGAATTTTATAATTTCAAATCTAACGAATAGCGATCGCGAAGTACTGAACAATGGTGGAGCTCATGCCCAGCCATAACAAATGCAATCGATCGAGCTGAAGCAGGATTATCACTGACGATCCCTTTACAGAGCCATGCTTCCGGGGTGAGGTGACGGAGCATAAGAATGGTTGAGCGACGTGTGACAGCATATTCTTCGCTCAAATCGGCCAGGGTATACGCATTGAAAGGGTGGGTCTGCATAAGCACGTCCTGATCGTAGCCGGGATGGTTCGCTTGGTCACCTCTGGCGATGCGAAGCAATCGGCTGCTCATGATGCGTTCGTTATCCAAAAGGTGACCGATTACCTCTTTCACGCTCCATTTGTCTTCGGCGTACCGATAATTAGCTTGCTCCTCTGTCAATGAAGAGAGCAAAGTTGGTACGATGTTGGCTTGCAGCTCTAAGCGTTCGATGATGTTCCCTTCAGGAACAAGCTGGATGTACCCTTTATAATAAGCTGCATATTCCTCTGTAGTTGGTCTTTCAACCATAGTAATGCCTCCTTTGGGATTCGTAGATCTGGAATATATTGTAGCATAAATCCTACAGCATGAAATTAGCCCCTCCGCTTTATGAGCGGAAGGGCCGTTTCATGTGATTTGAACAGTTTATAGCGTTTGGGTGTACCACTTCTAATCCGTTCGTCGTATCCCCTTAGTTTGAACAAACTTCTCTAAAACCTCCAACTCCTCAGTCACTTTTTTGAAAGGCAACGTGTCCAGCACCTGTTCCCGATAATTCTTTTTAGCCGCTGCGCTGAGACGGGAGTCAAGTATGCTGAGTATGCCAAGGTCCGTTTCACTGCGGATCAAGCGTCCCGTTCCTTGCCGTAACCGAAGAAGCATGTCCGGTACAAACACCTCCATGAACGGATTCTCTGTTACAGATGCCTTATATTCATAAACAGGATCCGATGGAACAGGGAAGGGCAGCCGGAAAATAATGACCTGTGACAGGTCAGACCCCTCGATATTCACACCTTCCCAGAATACACCAGTACCCAGGAGGACACCTTTGCTTTTCCTGAAATCAGCGATGACACTGTCCTGTGATGCTCCCTCTTTTTGAACATGGAGTGCCCATGTGTATTCATTAGCCTTTGAGATCAAATTTTTGTGAATGTATTTCATGTCCTCTTTTGCTGAAAAAAGAACGATTGTTCTTCCCTGAGTTAGATTACAGAGTTGAACCACTTCGTTGTACGCTGCTTCAAGATAGTTTTCGCGCTGATCGTGGTGGTAATAGGGAACTTTGTTCGAAATATACATCATGGCATGGTTGGTGTAGTCAAAAGGGGAGGGTTGGCGCTCTAAGAAACCTCCCTTATAACCAAGGGAGTGCGTCATATAAGAATATTGTTCCTCCAGCGTATCCCCGCCTTGGCACAGCGTTGCTGATGTTAGGATTACAGGTACCTTACCATTAAATAAAGCGTATTTCAGAAATTGGCTTATATCATTGGGACAGATGCTGATTGTGGTTACTCTAAGGGGACTGCTTGCCCAAAAAAGATAGTTGTCCTCTATTTCAGATAAGACACTAATAAGGGTAATTAGCCCGTTGATGGCTTCAAAAGCGTCATCGATCTCCCGCTCGTGGCGTGAGGTCAAAATGGAAAGGCGCAGACTGAGATCTTTTAAATTGTTTAAGACTTGGTTTAACGGTATTCCTTTGATCTCCGACACTTTGATTCGGTCGTTATCCTGCTTGGCATGGTGGAGCAGATCCGCGTTTACCTGTTTGAAGATGCGCTCAGCGCAGTTTTTGATGAACTTAGATTGTGAGAAGAGACTTTTATCCCCGGACTGCTTCGTTAGAAGCTGCACCGTGTTATCCAGAATGCGGCAGATTCCCCGATAAGTGAACTCGAGTGTTCTGGCATCCCGAACTTTTGCTTCCAGATTATGCGCTTCATCAATGACGATCAGAGCAGGCTGTTCTGAGATGATGCTCTTGGTTCCTTCTTTTTTCTTCATCAAATCTCGTATGAGCAAGTCCTGGTTTACGATAATAAAATCAATCTCGTGAGCTTTTGCATTTAATTTCGCTCTCATATCGTAAAACAAACATGCAGTTTTATGATGACAACGTTCAAATTTGCAATCATTCACGGAAACGTGGGACCATTCGGCATCACTAACCCCAGCTTTAATATCGGCTCTTTCATCAATTTCATAATCTAATATGCGCTGCGCAAGGGTAGACACGGAGGAGTTAGCATCATCAAGACTGATCCATTCAGCTGCTCTACTTCGGCAGGCATACTGCCCCATGCCTTTTCCCACCACGGAGCGAACCGTTGAGAATCCCAACCGGCTACCAATAATCCTTAAATCTTTATGTATCTGTTCCGAGAGCTGAATGGAGGATGTCGCTATAATGACTGGTTTCTGAGACATTTGATTCGTGAGCAGACTTGGGATCAGGTACGCAAAAGACTTACCGATTCCGACACCAGCTTCAATCATGGCGTTATGCCCATGGATATAAGCATCTGCGATATCGAGAGACATTTCTTGCTGTCCGATCCGCTCTCTAAGGCCAATTCGGTGGAACCGGTCATATATTCGGAAGATGGCGTTAACCAAAGAACGTTCGATTTCCTTGTCCGGTTCCTGCTTATTCATTTTATAAAGTTCATTTAACCAATTCATAACGATCGCCCCTCTTCCGAATGATGATCTTCTTGTACTCACTTTGGAGACGATTTACCTCACAATGCAGTTGTAACGGCATTTTTCAATCTGGATACGCCTTCCTGTAATTGTTCATCTGACAAATGTGCAAAAGACAAATAGATACCATACTTCATACCAACAGCCGTTGAACTGCTGACTTCTGAGTATACCACACCTTGTGACCGAGCTGATTCCCTAAAGGCCTCATAAGTGGTCACATTACCTCGCCACCAACCAAACACGTGTAGACCCGCTTCATTCTCCACCCAATCAAACCATGTAGAGAGCTGCTTGTTCAAAAGTTTGAGTAACAGATGGAATTTCCGACTGTATAATCGATTCATTCTGCGCAGATGACGTTCATATTGACCACTTGTCATGAATGCAGCTAATGCCCGTTGTTCGATCAGGTTGACGGGTCTTGGCTCGTATAATGCCTGTGCCTTTCTAAAGGTATCTGCCAAGGTAGGGGGAAGAACCACATAACCAAGTCGTACTTCTAAAGGCAAGGTTTTGGTAAAGCTACCCAGGTAGATTACGCGTCCTACTTTATCGAGTGTTTTCAGTGGTTCAACATGCATTCCGCGATATCGGAATTCACTATCATAATCATCTTCAACAATCATGGCATCATTTCGCTGTGCCCAGTCCAGCAAGGTTTGTCTGCGTTCCAGACTGAGCATTTCACCAGTAGGAAACTGTCGTGACGGCGTGACAAACAACATACGTGCTTCCCAGTCTTGGGGCACAACGCCCTGACCATCGAGATTGGCTTCAATCAACTTTGCACCCGCAGCCAATATGGCTTTAGAAATCCCGACGTAACAAGGACTCTCTGTCACTACATAATCCCCAGGATCTGCAAGTAATTGAGTGAGTAGAGCTATAGCTTGCATGGAGCCTGCAGTTACTGCAATATGATCCGGATCGACTTGAATGCCCCGCATCCTCCGCAGATAGGCAGCAATGGCTTCTCTCAATTTTGGATCCCCGGTTGAACTAACCATGGCAGAGGTTGTTTTCAGGTGATGCTCACGGTGTCTTATCTCTGCATACAATCGATTATTCCATTCATCGTAAGGAAACTTGGAAAAATCAGGTTGATATTTGCTGAAGTCGATCACTTCGTCGCTATTCATTCTGGAATCATGTGTATGAGCATTGGCTGGTGTATTTCTTTGAATCGACTGCTGTTCAAACTGCTGAATACGATTCCCCCAGGCGGATAAGTGATGCGTACAAGCTTTCTCGGTGGACGCATTATTGTTCAAATCCAACTGGTAAGCAACAAAGGTTCCTCTTCCATGCTCTGAATGAATGTAACCTTGTGCAGTCAACGTATCATAGACCTGATTCACGGTTCCTCTGGAAATGTGATACGTCGCGGCTAACTCTCGAGTAGAGGGTAACTTCTCGCCATGTATAAGATTACCTTCATGAATTGCATCACGAATGGCATGATAGAGAGCCTTCATCTTCGTATATTTTCGGTTCAAATATGAACTGTAAGCTACATGAAACTGCATAGGACCTCCAGATTTATAAATGAAGTGGTACAATAAAAACCAAAAATATTGGATCTTTTTATATGACCATTCTCATTCTATACTAAATCATAGATTAGAGCGATGCCTTTATTGAAAACCACCAAAAGTTACTTAGGAGGACTACAATCATGCAAACAGGTACAGATCGTGTAAAAAGAGGAATGGCTGAGATGCAAAAAGGTGGCGTCATCATGGACGTTATGAATGCAGAGCAAGCTAAAATTGCTGAGGCGGCAGGGGCAACAGCTGTTATGGCTCTTGAACGGGTACCTTCCGATATTCGCGCTGCTGGCGGTGTAGCTCGTATGGCAGATCCAACCATCGTTGAAGAGGTTATGAAGGTTGTATCTATCCCAGTTATGGCCAAAGCACGTATCGGTCATTACATAGAAGCCAAAGTGCTTGAATCCCTAGGTGTGGACTATCTCGATGAAAGTGAAGTTCTTACGCCTGCAGACGAAGTGTTCCATATCGATAAACATGAGTTTACTGTACCATTTGTATGTGGAGCCAAAGATTTGGGAGAAGCTCTTCGCCGTATTGGTGAGGGTGCATCGATGATTCGTACAAAAGGTGAGCCTGGAACGGGCAACATTGTTGAGGCAGTTCGTCATATGCGTCTAATTAACAGCCAGCTCCGCAAAGTGCAAAATATGTCCAAAGACGAGCTGTACGCTGAAGCCAAAAATCTGGGTGTAGCTTATGAGTTGCTGCGCGAAGTTCATGAAAATGGAAAACTTCCTGTCGTTAACTTTGCAGCAGGCGGTGTAGCTACTCCGGCGGACGCAGCATTAATGATGCACCTGGGAGCAGACGGTGTGTTTGTAGGATCAGGTATCTTCAAATCCGATAGCCCTGAGAAATTCGCTCGTGCAATCGTTGAAGCTACAACACATTACACCGATTACAAACTGATTGCTGAAGTATCCAAAAACTTGGGCGCCCCGATGAAAGGGATCGAAATTTCTAAATTGGCTCCAGAAGAGCGCATGTCCAACCGCGGTTGGTAAGAGCAGATAGAACAACTGGAGTATGAATAGTGTCAAGCAAAGCCGATCATAAATTGGATCGGCTTTTTTGTTATTGTTGACGAAAGCACAAGAAAAAAACGGAGAGGAGAATGTCCTTTTTTTTCATCAATTGAGAATGATTATAATTATCATTTACGAGATTCGACATTTGCTGTATACTGACAATAACTATTTTACATAATGCATAAATAGAAAATTAAGGATTCAAAAGGGAGAGAATTAAATGTCTACACGCTTTAAAAAAGGAATGTTATTTTGTTTTATTGCTGCACTTGTTGTTGTACTTGTAGCCTGCTCCAATAATAGTGATGTTAGCGATCAGGCAAACAATAACTCGCAGCAAGCAGCGAAAAATGTTGCAACAGATGAGAAGACATCGGATGCAGAGACTTCAGCACCTGCTGAAACAACTTACCCGGTAACCGTTTCAAACTATACAACAGAGAACGGCACATGGGTGAAGAAGGATCAAACGTTTGACAAGGCACCTGAACGAGTAGTTGCCAATACCCAAGGTGCAGCCGAGCTGATGATTCGCCTTGGTTTGACAGACAAACTTGTAGGTGTAGCTGCGTTGTTTGGTAGTGTACCTGAAGATATTGCGGACGAGTTTAAACAAATTCCTGTGCTAGCTGAAGGCTATGTAGGCAAGGAAGTGACAATAGGGGCTACGCCTGACCTGGTTGTTGGTCGTGGTGGATTGTTTGAGGATGCGGACTGGGGTGTTGGTACAGTAAGCAGCTTGAATGATATGGGGATCAAAACATATGTACAAAGCACCAGTGTTCCTGATGCATCGTTAGATAGTCTGTATCAGGATATTACTGAATTAGGTGAGATATTCAACGTACAAGCCAATGCAGCGGCATATATTGAGACGCTTAAAGCACGCGAGAATGCCTTGTCGGCCCGAGCTAGCGCTGAGACGATCAATTATGCATCATTTTCGGATAATGGTGATGGAACCATTGGAATTTACAACGGAAATGGTGATACGTTTATTGAAAGTGCAATGTCATTAATCAATATGCATAATATGCTGATTAATGAAACTGGCACACTCAGCCTGGAGAAGTTAATCGAGATTAATCCGGATGCAATGATTATTTCGAGGTATGCTGGTGGCATTGATCCTGAGCAGACGATTGAAAAGCTGCTTGCCAACAAACAGGTACAAAACATTAACGCAGTTAAAAACAAAAAAATCTACATTATTGATTTCAACAACTTCTGGGGTTACGGGGATTCCATCTTCACAGGTGTTGAAGGACTCGCTGATGATCTCGGGTTGTAATGGAAATTTCGGCTTAGTGACCATTCGTGCCTCAAGATCGTTTCATGGGCCAAGAGCATAGTACCAATGAAAGTCGCTATTTTAGCGGCTTTTTTTTGTTATAAAAGAACCAAATTCCTGTCTAAAGCTGATCAAACTTTTATTGGAACATAACGTTACTATTGTAAGATTAAAAATTACATGAAGTGGGTGAATCGCTGTGAGAATGAAGCATTTGAAAAAAGTAGTTGTCGTTGCATTAGTGATGTCGGTGTTATTACCATTGGGGGCGCAAAAATCTGAAGCAGCATCCAAATATGTTGATTTGGAAATTCAGTGGGCAGACGGTCGTATTAACCATGTTCAGACGTTAATCAAGGATGGAGTCACTTACGGAAGTTTTTTCTCACTCGGTATTAAGGCAGGCCTAGTGTGGGGGATGGAAGATGATAATACGGCCGTACTGAAGAACAGTCAGAAGCATATTGTTGTGCACTTGGGAAGCAGCATTGCCGAGGTAGATGGTCAAAAAGTAGATATGGGCACAGAACCTGTGTCGTATATTAGTCACCTTTATGTGCCCATTAGATTTCTTGCATCTGCTTTGGACGGGGAAGTGACTCATCGAGATACGAAGACGAATACGATAACCGTGACTGGGCTGAGCAATTATACCGATACTTTTTATGGTAGCGACATGGGTTACACCTATGTCATTCGCACTGCAAAAGGAGACCTTGAGATTACGAATGCTTCTACTGGACAAAAGAGTTTGATACCCTTAGGGATCAAGGACATGAATGTGAATACTCATGATCTTAAGATAAATTTCAAGAGGAGCCCCCAAAATCTACTTATTGTCATCATTGAACACACTAATCGTAAAACGGAAGACTACGATCTGTACACCTTGGTATTCAAAAATAAAGGTCTGATTCGCAAATCCATTGCTCACGGGGTAACGGACCAGCAGGAAATTTTGAATTCAGATAGTACCATTCAACTCATCGATGACAACAGTATACGTATTATTGAAGATGGAAGTGGTAAAGTACTTGAAGTCCTTTCTCGTTGAATAGATATCTGATCCGATATTCATGAATTTCATCCCTCACCAACTGATTTTAATACAAACATCTCAAAGAGCCGCTGATCAGAGTGATCAGCGGCTCTTGCATATTTCTTCCCGAATCTTTTCACAAACCAGTTGATTTGTGAATGAATTATCGGTATAGTGTGAATCAATTCACACTTCAAATTAAGGAGTAATCTATGCCAAAAAATACTTTCTTTCGTTTAGACGAAGCAAGGCGCGAGGAAATATCGAATAGCGCTATGCATCTTTTTGTTGATAATCTTTACGAGGATATAACTATGAAGATGGTTTTGGATAGTTTGTCCATGCACCCCGGAACATTTTATCGGTATTTTGAAGACAAAGATGACCTTTATTGTCACTTAATACGTAATGTGACCCAGAAAAGAGCTGCATACTTCAGTAACAGTAATGAAGATTCCCTTTACAGCTATTTCCTTACTGGCTTATTTGGTAACGTTAATGGCATGGTGACCGAGCCACTGAATGAGTTGGAAATCAAACTGACTAAAACATTTTCATATATTCCTGAGGACATTTTGCTGAAAGTATATGTGAATGTGTTAAAGGGCGAGTCATTCCCCATGATCAAGGACATTTTACGCCGAATGAGGGTTGATGGATATCTCCGACCGGATGTTGACGACGACCTGATTTCTTTTATGTTTGAGTCAATGCAGCTTAATTTAATCTTGTTTTTTAGGGAATTCGATATTAAGGACTCTAAGCTGCAACATAAGATCAGCAAGTACTTTGCTGAATTTATGGGCCATGGGCTGCTTGAAGATCATAAATATTCTGAAATGGTTAGCGATCTCAAGGGGGAAAGAAAATGAAAACCTATAATGCATTTCCAGAACCAATTGGCGGCTATACTGTCGGTCGAACCCAGATGGATTTTGAGTACACGGCATCAGATTACTCCAAAAGAGAACTGACCGCTTTTGTGTACTATCCGTCTGACAGTAGCGAAGGTAAGACTACATCAACGTACATGTTTCCTGAAGTCTACGAGATGTTTAATGAGCAGCCACTTGTCACCGCGTTGAAGGATGTTTTCTCTATAGATATCAAGACCCAGTGTTACGACGACCTTGCTCTTTCCGGGAAGGAAAAGCGCTATCCAGTGTTATTCTATGTTTGCGGCGGGGGCGGATCTCCAGAATGGGGGACAGTGCTCTGTACAGACTTGGCAAGCATGGGGTATGTTGTGGTAAGCATCGGCCATCAGAATAGCACGATGTATAAACGTAAAGATGGGCGCCTGTTTAATGTATCAAAGGACTTTTCGGATGTCATTACAGCCTTTGGTGAAGATCCGGAGATGCTGGCGTTAGCTGGTAAGATGGAGATGCGGCCTGACGATGAAACTGCCATTGAGATGTGCCGTAACGTGCTTGCACTGCCGATACTTTCCAAGATAACAGAGTATAGTGAATCACAGGCAGAAGATGTAAGGTATGTAGCCGATTATCTTTACAAACTGGACTCTGGAGAGCTGAATTCCATCTTTAAGGGCAGATTGTTGCTTGACATCGGCATGGGTATAGTCGGACATTCCTATGGAGGGCCTACGACGGCGATGGTTTGCCGTGATGATGACCGGTTCACCTGCGGGATTGGTTTGGATAGCGGTGCGTTTGGACTTCTTGACAGCGATCTTAAGAAACCTTTCTTGTTCCTGTTTTGTGAACCTAACTATAATATGAATGCGATTATTGGCGCTAACAATAGCATGGAAACCTATTATTTCTCAGTTGATCGTGTTGCACATTTGGATTACTGTGACATCGTGTTTACCAGTGTTAATGAGGAACTCAGAGGTGAACGGGATGTTATGGAGATGCGAAATATTGTTACAGACTATGCGAAGAACTTTTTTGATCATTACATACTGCAGAAGGCAGCAAGTGTGGAAATTCTGGCATACGATGGTGTGGAATTGATCAGGAAGACCAGCAACAAGTGACATAACCGAGAGTTTGCTGATTAATGTATGTCGAAGAGCTAGCCTTACAGACGCAGAGCCGATAACCCCATTACGGGGTTATCGGCTCTCTGATATTGCAAATTAACTTCCTGGTTCCAATAACTGACACTTATTCGGCCTTAGTCCCGCCAGTGTTTACTTCGCTTCCAGGCTCCATCAACATGATATGACATTCCTTTTCGGCGGAAGGTTTGATCTCGACTCCCTTAGGGACAATATACATCTCGCCCTTGGAAATCTTCACTTGCCCATCACGAAAATCAATTATCATTTCCCCTTCGAGCACAAAAAATAACTTGTCAGTCTCCTCATGAACATGCCACTCAAAATCTCCAGCAATCTTAACGATCTTAAATTGATAGTCATTCATTTCACCAATGAGTTTCGGAGACCAAAGATCGTTTAATTTCGAAAATTCCTCATTTAATTTAATTGCTTGATAGTGCATCGTCATTCCTCCTGTGTATTAATCCTATATGTTCAGTATACTAATCTAAGCTTTTGTATAACATGGATGCCTATTGAAATCAGGATGGATTATTGATGAACTTCAGACGATACTCCGTAGGAGAAATACCATATTGTTTCTTGAACACTCTGCTAAAATAAAAGGGGTCAGCAATACCAACGGTCTCGGCAATCTGTTGTACAGACGCATCACTTGCCAATAACATTTGCTGTGCCATGTTTATACGATATTTCAATACATATTCTGCTGGACCCATACCTGCATGTCTTCTAAACACATAGGAAAGTCGATTTCGATTAACATTATTTTGTTCTGCAAGTGATGCGACAGTCAGACTTTGATCATAGTGTTCTTGGATATAGGTAGAGACCCGTTCGAATAAAGTATCTGATTCACAACTATTTTGCCTATGATCAACACATATTAAGGTCTCATTCAGTACATCGCGAAACAGCATTTCGGTCTGAAACTTTGAAATACCTCCGCGCTGATTATACACATGCCAAAGACGCGTGATTAATTCGATCAGACGTGGGGATTGACCCGTTGATAATTCAAAATGCTGATGGGAAAAGCTTGTCTCTTCGAGGTCCGAACTACATATCCGGTATAAAACGAGGATATATTCCCAGTCCGTTCTATGAAACACGGTTTGATCCAGTTTCATTTTTGCGCCCCCATGTACAACTTTTCCTGGTGAAAAAATATAGGGTGTACCATCAAATTGAAATTGTATTTTTCCTGTAAGAGGAAATACAAATCCAGGAAAAGAATCGGTATAGTCAGCCTGGGGAACCCCTGGATTTCTAGCATATCGATATACTCCTTCAACTTGAAAAGGAATGTGTGCAAAATGGGCTGCTAACTGATTAACGTCTACTTTCACATTACGTACCTCATTTCAAAAGTGTTTGCCAGTCATTCTAAGATAAATCGTTGTGCACCTTACTCCAACATTATTGATAACGATTATCACTGTCAACATATATAATGAAAAAGAAAGCTCTTTTTTACATATGGGCAATAGAATCCATCTTGTGTTAACATGTGCACTAACTAATCCAATTGTTTGCTTGAGAAGGGGAACCCATGTCAATTCGAATAAAAATGCTGCTGTCCTTTACGGGCATGCTTGTTATAAGTCTACTGTTCATCCTGCTTACGGCAAGTCTGTATACGATTGCGGCCACAGGGGATCTACAGAGTTTCCGTGATATATACAAGGTACATTATCAGATCAACCCCCTGACTGAACAGGGAGAATCGATCTTTCAAGAGATGAAGTTTCTGGCCAAAAATGACCCTGATGACCTGCAGAACAAGGTTTTGCTGCGTGAATATGATATGAAGCTTCGAGCTGAGAAGTCAGGGCTCTACATCAGACGAGAGAATAGTCAGATCTTCGAATCACTGACCTTCAACCAGCCAGAACTGAAGCAAGCACTGCCTGCCTATGATCTTAACAATTATCAGATTCGGAGCACCTTCAATATTGGTGAGCGATTTTACGCGTATGCAAAATTTGATTTTCAATATTCAGATGGGGAACGGGGGAGTATCTTTGTCATTCGTGAGAGAAGCCCCTTTGCGGAGCTTACTCGCAAGTTGCTGCCTGTGATGTCATTTCTGCTTATTGGCGTTCTCATCATTGCAAATCTGCTCTTGTTCCGCTGGATCACGCGCAGCTTCATTAAACCATTGAATCAACTACGAAGTTCAGCCGAACATATTAAAGATGGCAATCTATCCTTTAAACTTCAGCTAAACTCCAATGACGAGGTTGGTCAACTTAGCGAAGCGTTTGAGAGCATGCGGAATCAATTACAGCTCTCCTATGCGTTACGTCAGCAGGACGAAGTGAACCGCAAAGAGCTTATCTCCAACATTTCGCATGATCTCCGTACGCCGATTACCAATATCAAAGGTTACATTGAGGGTATTCGTGACGGCGTGGCTAATACTCCGGAGAAAATGGAGAGTTATGTTAATATCATTCACTCCAAAGCAGTTAGCATGGATAAACTGGTGGATGAACTGTTTTTGTATTCCAAGCTCGACTTGAACCAAGAGCCTTTCCTGTTCAAGACAGTTGATCTCGCTGATTTCCTTGAAGATAGCATTGAAGAGCTGAGATATGATCTGGAGGATAAAGGTGTTGCCCTGGATTGGAATAACCAGGTGTCTGGTCCCGCTATGGCTGCTGTGGATCCGGAGAAGTTAAAACGTACCGTTGTTAATGTGGTGGATAATGCACTCAAATACATGGAGAATGAACATAAACGATTCGAGATTACACTTCAAGATGATGAGAAATGGATTACGATGGGCTTTAAAGATAATGGCAGGGGAATACCTGAAGAGGCACTGCCTTATATATTTGAACGCTTCTATCGTGCAGAACAATCCCGGAATTCCTCAACGGGCGGAAGTGGGCTCGGGCTAGCAATTGCCCGCCAAATCATTGATGGACATGGGGGCTTTATCTGGGCAGAAAGCCAGCCCAATGATGGCACGAGTATATATATCAAACTGAAACGGCTGAATGAAGAGAGGAACTAATGAGTAATGGCAAACATTTTGATCATTGAAGACGAAACAACGATTGCGGAACTGGAACGGGATTATTTTGAGCTCAACGGATTTTCCGTGGATCTCTGCCATACTGGAGATGAAGGTCTGAAGCAGGCACTGGAGGGGGACTATAATCTGATCATTGTTGATCTGATGCTTCCGGGACTTGACGGATTCGAATGTTGCAGGCGCATTCGCGAGGTAAAAGAGGTGCCCATCCTTGTCGTTTCCGCGAAAAAGGAAGAAATCGATAAGATCCGGACATTTAATCTGGGAGTGGATGATTTTATTACAAAACCGTTTAGCCCAAGTGAGTTGGTTGCACGAGCAAAGGCTCATTTGACCCGATACGAGAGACTACTTGGCAAAAACAAACCAGCTGAGCAGGATGAAATCCACATTCGCGGGCTTCACATTGATAAAGGATCACGCCGCGTTTTTGTTAATGGAGAAGAGGTGGCGATTACAACCAAGGAATTCGAGTTACTTGTATTTCTTGCGAGTCATCCCAACCGTGTATTCAGCAAATCAGATCTGTTCGAGCGGATATGGGGCATGGATTCCACCGGAGACATTGCAACGGTTACCGTCCATATTCGCAAACTGCGGGGGAAGCTGGAGACAGACCCAAAAAATCCGGAGTATATTGAAACCGTCTGGGGTGCAGGTTACCGGTTTACTGCATAAGTTTCGTGAAAATTTAGAGCCAGTTTATATTTTGTTAATAACTTTAGCCTTGGGAGTTTCTTTTTGTCCTCTATTCTATAGATACAGGCAACTACAACCTATAGAGGAGGAATTCAACCATGAATTCTACAACCCGCAAAATCGCTACATTTCTAACCATAACTGCATTAGGTACAGCAGTGTTCCCGTTAACTGCGAATCAAGTACATGCAGCTACATACGTTACTAACATTGCGGCAACAACCACACAGCTTAATCAACAACAGATTGAAGCTGCTATCAAGGATCTCAATAGCTTGGGGATCATGAACGGGTATGCAGATCAATCTATGGGTGAACATCGAGCAATTACCCGTGCGGAGTTAGCTTCATTGGTTTTCAAAACGTTTAATTTGGAGAGCAAGACGGGAGAAACCGTAGAATTGACGGATGTGAATCCGAATGCATGGTATGCGCCATATGCGTCAAAGCTTGTTGAACTTGGCATCATGCAGGCTAACGATGGACAATTCAATCCGCAAACTCAAGTGTCGGATGCTGAACTCGAACAGGTCGTATCCAAAGCGATGCAACGTGATGTAAAGTCCGTTCACCATTGGATGAGCGAGTTCTACTCCGAGAACGGTACAGCAACGCGCGGCGAAACAGCAGTGCTGTTGCAAACTGCACACCAAGCTATTCCTTCGGAGCAAGCTCAAATCAAGAGCGTTAGATCACTGAATGCCATTACGTTAATTGTAACTTTTGACAAGCCGCTGACAGCAGCGAATGAAGCTTTTGCCAAGGCACAAACGGACTTTGCGTTTAGTGGCGGGTTGACGTTAACCAATATGCCCCGTTTGAAAACAGGGTCAATCACGACTTACATCGTTCCAACGTCCGTACAAGATGCTAGTGAAGTGTACAACCTGACTTACAAAGGCCAAGACGCTGGTTCCTTTGAAGGCAGTGGTACGAAAATAAACATGACAACGGTTAGTCAAGTAACGAATGATACATTCGAGATTGAAGCATTGCAAGTGAACAGTGTCGTGGATTATGGTTACATCATTTCGGCTTACAGCGGTGGTCGAGGAGCTAATGCATTTGTGCTGAATGATCAAGAGCAAGCAGGAGGCAAAACGTATCAAATCATCTCTTCCATGCAGGCAAGACAAGTTGTAATTACGCCAGAAGGTGGCGAGCCTATCGTTGCCAGATATGTTCCGTTCACGCAATCCACAGACGGTAAACAAGAACCGAAGTTCCGTTTGCCTGAGGGACAAACGCTGAAATCAGGCGTCACATATACGGTTTCTTCGGATTGGGCCAACATCGAAAATGCTTCATTTACGGCGAAATCGTTTGATCCACTAGTGGTTGCAAGTGCTCAAGCAGTGAGCGAAACCTCCATTGAAGTTACACTTGACCAGGACCCTGGGGATGAACTGTTCTCTGGTCGAAGTGTAACGTTAACTTCACCTAGCGGGGATGTTCTGACGGCCACTTATAAATATTCAAGTCGAAAAGGTGCGACGGGTGTATTCGACCTAACAAATGATGGAAAGTTGACTCCGGGTACTACGTATACAATAAACCCAGTTGGGGATTGGAGTATCGCTTCTTCGGTCACCTTGACACTGGAGTAAAGGAGGCAGTATGAGTAAAACGCTGATTATCGTTGTCCTGATAAGCAGTATGTTAATCGTTCAAGGTTGCGTGCCTGAAATGAGAAACGACTCCAACGTGGAGGAAAAGGCCATGACTTCAGCAGATGAACAGCTGTTCAAGGCAGTAGAGGACAGCGATACTGAACGCATCGAAAAAATGATTCAAGCAGGTGCCAATATCAATGCTCAAGATCAGAGTGGACGAACCGCTACAATGATTGCAACTTACAATAATGATCTAACATCGGCTAAAGTGTTAATTGAAGCGGGGGCAGATGTGAATATACAGGACGATATGAAAAATACCCCGTTTCTGTATGCTGGCGCTGAAGGATACTTGGATATTTTGAAGCTGACAATCGAGGCGGGAGCGGACCCAGCGATAACAAATCGATATGGAGGGACAGCACTTATTCCAGCTTCGGAGCATGGATATGTGGATGTAGTGCAAGAACTACTGACTCAAACTTCGATGGATGTGGACCATGTGAATCAATTGGGATGGACAGCACTACTCGAAGCGATCATTCTTAACGATGGCAATGCTCGGCAGCAGGAGACGATACAATTACTCATTGACCACGGAGCAGACGTAAACATATCGGACCGTGATGGGGTGTCACCACTCAGTCATGCGAAGAATAATGGCTTCAAAGAAATTGAAGACATTTTGGTACGAGCTGGTGCGAAATAGAACCCTTTTAGGGTGAATAAAGAAACAAACATGTTGAGATATATGTAAAAATGGTTTTCATGGAGCGCCTGATTCCTTCTATGCTGAAGGGCAGGCGCTTCATTCAATCCATCTTACGTGTATGAAACTGGCATAGTCTTAACATAACATGATTAGATACAAGAACGAAGATCTTAAAAATTGAATATCTCTGCTTTAAAGTTTGCTATAGTTTACCACCATGCTTCCGGATAAAATGGAAATACCAACCATGTAAGCGCTATCTATTATTGCGCTGATTATACATGTTGGAATCATTCATGGAGGTGTATGATGAAGAGGAAGTCTTGGTATACTTTGGCGGTAACTGGTGTCATCTCTTTGTTTTTTTCGGTAAGCGCTTTCGCGGGTTATGTGTTCTGGGAACCTCTAACCTATTTTAACGCAAGTACGTGGCAAAAAGCGGATGGGTATTCCAATGGGAACATGTTTAACTGTACGTGGAGGGCTAACAATGTTAATTTTACAAGTGACGGCAAGCTTAAGCTTGGTTTGACCAGCTCTGCACAGAACAAGTTTGATTGCGGAGAGTATCGTACCACGAATACGTATGGGTACGGCTTGTATGAAGTCAGTATGAAACCTGCCAAGAACACAGGTGTAGTTTCCTCATTTTTCACATACACAGGTCCTGCACATGGCACCCAATGGGATGAGATTGATATCGAATTTTTAGGAAAAGACACAACCAAAGTTCAGTTTAATTATTATACCAATGGGGTTGGTAATCATGAGAAGATTATCAATCTAGGGTTTGATGCATCCCAGGGCTTCCATACTTACGCATTTGACTGGCAGCCGGGACATATCAAATGGTATGTTGATGGTGTATTGAAACATACGGCAACCAGCAATATTCCTAAAACACCGGGAAAAATCATGATGAACCTGTGGAATGGAACAGGAGTAGATAGCTGGCTCGGTCCTTATAATGGGGCCAATCCGCTCTATGCAGAGTACGATTGGGTCAAATATACGAGTAATTAAGCAGACTGAAGCAGCCGTTAGCGGCTGCTTTTTTCTATATTCTGGCATTGTATTTATTCAATATATGTATTCAATATCCAATATCCTAAATTAATGCAATAAATGTTGCAATATTAGTATGGGCATAAATATCAAAAATTCATTATGATTAACCTGTAAGCAACATTACATAGACTGGGGGAACGAAGTTGGACACAAGTAAAAAGAGACGAGTAGGCAGTTTGGTCATGATCGGTGTATTGGCCCTATCTGCAGCCTTGAGTGGGTGTAGTAACGGGAGCGATAAGAAAACAGAATCGAGTACACCAGCGACAACGTTGGAGCTCAAAAATGGGAAGTATGATCCACCAGTATCCATTACGTATTTACGACCATGGGGTCCAGACGTGAAGTTTAAGTCAGGCGAGGATCAGGATAACAACGTCCATACAAAATGGGCCAAGGAGAAACTCGGAATTGAGTTGAAAAACCAGTGGATATCTCCATCCACCAATAATGCATTTGAGACAAAACTGCGTCTATCGCTTGCTTCCAATGCGGACATGCCGGACATTATTTCGTATCGCGGCGAATTCAATCTGGTGCGTGAATTGATTGAGTCCGGAAAATTTGTCGATGCGGGCGAGTTGTTTGACAAATATGCCAGCGACACATGGAAAGCAGCCGTAAACGAAGATCCTTCCGTATGGTATCCATACATGCAAGATGGCAAAAAGATCGGTATTCCGATTCTGGACTATTCCTATAATGGTGATCCTGTCATGTGGATCCGTGAAGACTGGATGAAGAAATTCAATCTGGAAGCACCTAAAACTATAGATGATCTTGAAGTCATTATGGAAACGTTTACGAATCAAGATCCAGATGGCAATGGGAAGCAGGACACTTACGGACTCACCATTGGCTTCAAGAACTGGCTGAACACATGGATGTCTGAAGCTGGGTGGGTATTTGGTGCTTATGGTACAATGCCAAACCAATGGAATCTGACGGCAGACGGAAAACTTGAATACGGTTCCGTTACACCTGGTGCAAAACAGGCTTTGGCCAAATTACAGAGCTGGATGAGCAAAGGGTATATCCCGGAAGAAGCCGGTGTGTATGACGAGACAAAAGCAGCTGAAGAATTCACTGCCGGAAAAGCAGGTATTGTGGTTGGTCCTCACTGGATGCCATCCTGGCCGCTGGAGGATGTGAAGAAAAACAATCCTGAGGCTGAATACAAGGCGTATCCAATTCCTTCTGGTCCAAATGGTCAAGCAGGAAGACATGGTACGTCAAACGGAAATGGCGTAGTTCTAATTAACAAAGACATGAAAAATCCGGAAGCCTTTTTCACCTATCAGAACTATCTCTTTGATCACTATGCAAATCCTAAAGAGGGCGATGAGTTTGAGCATGGATTTGCGGAAGGATACGATTGGGTTATGGTAGATGGGAAACCATCAACCGATGCAAGTCTTACGGGTGGTTATGCTCCCGAGAAGTACACGTTGACTTTTGATGGAGCGCGTATTCCCAATCTAAGTATGACAACACTTGCCAAGCTGGCAAGTGGTGAAGAAGCAACTACACCGTTTGAGAAAAAAATCAAATCAGGTGTACCAGTACCTATGCTTGATGCAGCCAAGATTGTTTTGGATCAAAAGGATATCGTGTTCAATCAAATGTTTACCGGTGCACCTTCAATGACGATGCAGATGAACAATGACATTTTGACAAAGATGGAGAAAGACACCTTCTCTCAAATTGTGTATGGCAAAACCTCTGTGGACGCGTTCGACTCATTTGTTGAGAAGTGGAAGTCTTCAGGTGGAGATCAGATTACGAAAGAAGTTAACGAGTGGTATGATTCCGTGAAAAGCGGAAAATAGGATGACAAAGGGCTGGCTGAAATGATTCATCCCGGCCACATAAGCACCAAAAAGGCATTGCAGGAGAAGATCTCCGGCAATGCCTTTTTGTATTTGATATTGAGTAGGGGAAACCGGAGAGATTACTAGAACGTCAAGTCTGGCCTGAGTATCTTAAACCGGCAGATTTTCCCGATATTCTTGCGGTGTAAGATCATAAAATTTCTTGAAAACTCGAATGAAATATGCGGTATTGTTGTAACCGACAAGTTCTGCAATCTCAAACACTTTGGCGGTTGATGTTCGCAAATGATAGGCTGCTTTCTCCATTCTTAACCGGTACACATAGGCAGTAAGTGCTTCACCTGTCTCCGCCTTGTATACCTTGGACAAGTAGACTGGGTGCAGATGCACATGGTCGGCAATTGCAGGCAGTGATACATCTCCAGCCAGATGAAGGTCGACAAAACTTTTGACGCTGCGCACAATGGTGCTGTGATTGTCTCTAAGCTCTTGTTCAGCATCATCTCGTATGTAATGAAGTGTACGCACGGACCAGTCCTGTAGCTGCTGTGCAGTGGAATAGCTGGGAGCTTGAAAGTAACGATAGGACTCTGCTGGTATCAAAGAAGAGATTTGTTTGCCATTTTTATGAATGATGTACGCAAACGCACCCGCAATAGCAAAATACACCTCAAAGGTTGACTCGGCAATATCATGATGTTCATTGGAATGCAGCAGTTCCTCAAAAATGTGCTCGATTTTCTGTTCCACATCCTCAAAGCGACCAGCTTCGAGCAGGCTAATCAACGTTGGTGGCTGATACAGCGACCTGATCGTATGTAGAGGGTTGGCATCCGTTTCATCGGAAGCGGTGACAAACAAACCTTGCACCTGACCCATCCGTTTACGCATGGACATAACCGTTCGCTCATAGAGTTCTCCAATTTCGTGGGGAAACTTGCCCCAACTGGAGACGGAAATGGAGATTGCACCTTTCAGGTATAACTGAACATTGGTTTGAATCTGGGCAGCATACTGCTCAAGCAATGTCTGAGGCGTCTCACTCCTGCTATAACTCATCGTTGTGGAATGTTTCATGCTTACCAGAACAACAATGTAATCATGAACGTCTCGTGTGTGCCAGATATGAAAATGATTATGCATCACTTCACTTATGATATTACATATCGCATATTCCATTAGGGCCAGGTCGCCGTGCGCCATATCGGATAGATGTTTCTCCATACGGATAATCAACATGCCGAGATCTTCTCCTACGGAGTAGGGAAGCTCCAGCAGATCAAGCTTGTCTGCCAGCGTCTTCTGATCATAGACTTTTCCAGTCAGCAACTCATGCAGCATCGTGGATTGAAGCAATGGCAGATGATCCTGAAAGGCGTGTAAGGCTCTTTGATGAGATGCTGCGGTTTCCCACTTTTCTTTAATTCGATGAACAAGACGTTGCACGGATTCGATCAGATCTTCATCACTAACGGGTTTCAGTAAGTAATCAAAGCTTTCCTGCGCAATGGCCTGTTTCGCATATTCAAAGTCGGCGTGACCTGATAACAGAATCGTCTGCACATGAGGCCACTTTTCATGAATCGCTGTAATCAGTGCAATGCCTGACATTTCGGGCATACGTATATCCGTAATTACAATGTCAATGTCGTGGTTGTCCATAATTTCCAGCGCTACTGCACCGGATAATGCTTCATGAACTGTACCGATCCCGCAGCTTTCCCACGGAATGGTCTCTGCCAGCGTTTCCACGACGGAACGTTCATCGTCAACTAATAATATTTGCAGCATGGGTCGTTCACCTACTTGTCTGTATTGTCGTGCCACGTGATGTTAACTTTAATCCCACCCATTGAAGAATGATCATAAGATAGTCCAGATCCTTCACCGTACAGAAAAGATAAACGCTGATGGACATTCCATGTACCACATCCCATATTCTCATCCAGCGGTTTAAGAAGATTATCTCTCAGATGATCAAGTTGTTTCTCAGACATGCCAAGCCCGCTGTCCTCCACGATAATTGTGTACACATCATCCTCGCAGTCCGCATAGATTTTAATCTCACCATCTACCGATTTGGGCTCCAGACCATGAATAATAGCGTTCTCAATAATAGGCTGGAGGGTTAGTCTGGGAACTGTTTTATCTAAAATATCATGGGGCACGTCGATTGTAAAATGCATTCGTTCCAGACGAAGTGACTGGATTTCCAAATAATTTTTGACCATTGTCAGCTCTTCACGAAGCGTGGCTTGATCCTTTTCGGACCTGGTTATGTATCGGTAATACTCTCCCAGATTCAGTGCCATGGCTACTACGGCCTTTTCATTTTTCATTCGGGCCATGTTCTTGATATAGAACAGACAGTTATATAGAAAATGCGGATTAATCTGCGATTGCAACTGTTTGAGCGTGGCTTCCCGACTTCTTAATTTCTCCTCATATACATTCTCGATTAATTCTTGAATTCGTTGAGCCATGATGTTGAAACGTGCAAATAACAAGCTGAACTCATTGCGTGCAGAATGATGAAGCCGAACGGAAAAGTCCCCGGTGGACAAGCGATTTGTCCCTTTCACCAACTGTAAGAGTGGAAGCTGCACACTTCGGTAGAGTGTATATAATACAACAACGCTCATCACGATCAGAACGGCAATTGAAGCGTAAAAAAGATTCCGGCTGCTCGTAATCGGTTTCAAAATTTGCTGCATAGGCACATAGTCAATATAATACCAGCCGAGGCTCTTGGATTGAATGTAGGAGACGTAATATTCCGTTTTGTTCAATGTTGTACTGAAGCCACCGCTGGCCTGCAGTTTTGCTTCTTTCAGGGAAGGCAGGATTGCGTTCAAGGTCTCCTTTCCAGAACTATTGCTGATTAATCCATAATCGGGATGGAACATGAACGGGTCGCCTTTATTATTTAACTTGTTTTGATTAAGAAGTGCAGTTAAGTGATGAACTGGAAAACTGATTTTGGTAATCAATCTGGCTTTGCCAGGTCTCGCCATCGCTGTCGTTGGATCGGTAGTGTACCAGATAAACTGATTGTCGGCATAGGTCCAGGATTGCGAGAGAGGCTCTTTAAATTCATCATCCCTGTACGGAATGTAAGCATAATAATCCGTTGATATCACTTTTTGCATCCTTGGGAAGTATAGTGTGATGGTCGAATGCCATTTGCTTGCTGCATTGTACAGATTCATCTTTTCCAGAATGGCGCTTCCAACTTTCACACGTTCATAGGGAATATCCTTGTAGTCGGGACGTTGATATTCCTGAATACTCGAATCTTGCCCAATAGACATCCCATACAATGACAGTTGGTAAATATTGGATTCTACTGAATCAGCAAATGTCGAGAGATGATTCATCGTATTGTTCTGAATCTCGTGTTCGATAACACGCACGCTTTCCCGGTTCGAGTATGTATAGAGAAACAGCACCAGAATAAGCAGCATCACAAACAACAGTGTAATTTTGGTAAAGACATTCAAGCGTGTGAACAAAGTCCAACCTCCTTAATCTTATTAAAATATTGATATCGTTGTTGCAATATTAGGATATAGATCACAAATTTCCATTGCTATAATTTTAATATACAAGTTCACGATGACTTGTAAAATACAAAATTTAGAACATGGGGGATGCAGGAGTGAAGGAACATACGTTAGAAACGCCGCATAAACGGCGCTCCACCAGGGTTAAACAGCGCTGGAATATGCAACGGAACTGGACCTTGCATATGATGCTCATTCCAGCTGTATTGCTGGCACTGGTGTTTCAGTACATACCGATGGGCGGCATTGTAATTGCTTTTCAGGATTTCAAACCATACTTGGGATTTTCTGAATCCAAATGGGTGGGTTGGGACAATTTCCGATATTTATTCTTATATCCGGACGTAGGTCAGGTGATCTGGAATACGCTGGTCATTGCATTTTTCAAAATCATCGCAGGACTATTCGCTCCATTCCTGTTTGCCATTTTGCTCAATGAAGTACGCTTGACGGCATTCAAGAGAGTAAGTCAAACGCTTGTGTATCTACCGCATTTCCTATCATGGGTTATTCTCGGTGGTATTCTGCTCGATATCCTGTCTCCTCAGGGCGGCATGGTCAACCAGCTTGTCGTAGCCTTTGGAGGAGAACCGATCTTCTTCCTGGGAGACGGTACATGGTTCCGGATAACGCTGATCCTCAGTGATGTGTGGAAAGAATTTGGTTTTGGTACGATCGTATTTCTGGCTTCTCTCTCAGGAATTAATCCTGCGCTCTACGAGGCTGCCGAGGTGGATGGGGCCAACCGATTTAAACAGACGCTGCACATTACGATTCCGGCATTAATGCCGATTACAATCGTACTGATGACACTCTCTATCGGCAATATCCTGAACGCCGGTTTTGATCAGGTGTTCAACTTGTACAATCCGCTTGTGTATGACAAAGGCGACATCATTGACACCTTTGTATATCGACTCGGGATTCTGAACGGGAAGATGAGTTTTGCCACAGCAGTAGGGTTGTTCAAATCTGTGGTTGCTACCATTTTGATTGTTATATCTTACAGAATGGCTTACAAACTAGCTAATTATCGAGTTTTCTAGAGAGGAGAAAAGGGCTTGTATTATAAAACAAAAGGATACCGCATATTCAGCATCGCTAACTATACTTTTCTTGGGATATTATCGATACTCTGCATTTTACCAATTATTCATATATTGGCTGTTTCATTCAGCAGTATGGCGCCAGCATCATCTAACCTGGTTACCTTCTGGCCCATCGGGTTCACAACCGACGCATATGTAAAAACATTCGGGAATTCAAACTTCATCAACTCCTTGATCGTATCACTTAAACGGACTGTAATTGCGACGATCATTGGTATGGTCATCATGCTCTTAACCGCATTTCCGTTGTCGAAGGAAGACATCAGTTTTAAAGGTCGCTCCTTATATACGTGGTTTTTCGTATTTACCATTTTGTTCAGCGGCGGTTTGATTCCAAGTTACATTCTGATCCAGAAGCTTGGCTTGATGAATACAATCTGGGCGCTTATTCTGCCTGGCGCACTGTCCGTGTGGAACGTTATTCTCATGATGAACTTCTTCCGCGGTCTGCCCAAAGAACTTGAGGAAGCAGCTTATTTGGATGGAGCAGGTCATATCAAAACGTTGATTCTGGTCTACGTGCCGCTTTCACTTCCAGCTATCGCAACCTTGTCCTTATTTACGATGGTGTATCAGTGGAACTCCTGGTTCGACGGCATGATCTATATGTCTGATATTAAAAATTATCCACTTGCTTCTCTATTACAGACCATTATTGTTCAGCAAGATCTCAGCAAAATCAACGTCGATCCTTCCATGTTGGAGAATATCTCGCAGCGAACCGTACGCGCAGCACAGATCTTTATCGGCGCGCTTCCGATCCTGATGGTATACCCGTTTTTACAACGTTTCTTCGTTAAGGGGATCGTTATTGGAGCAGTTAAGGAATAGGCTATGCAAATGCAAGGATAACTGAGCTGAGGGAGGAAGAAGGATGAGAAAAGGACTGGCATGTATGGTGGCATGGAGTTTAATGGCTTCTCTCGTTTATCCAGCAACTGCTGGAGCAGAAAGTGTACAGGGTCAAGCGGAGGTGGGAAATGTGCAGGCGAAAAGCCTGCACTTCTCTGTTCCCTATACAGACCTGACGGGGCATTGGTCACAATCTGCAGTTACACGTTTGCAAGACTTGAATTTATTGAAAGGTTATACGGACGGTACGTTCAAGCCCAGTCAGGTAATTAGCCGAGCTGAATTCGTGATGATTCTGGATCGGGCCTTTGGTTTCACCGGTAATGCGGCGACTGGTTCATATGCGGATATGACTTCAGACGATTGGTACTATGACGTCATGGTACGAGCGAATGGTTCTGGCATCATCGAAGGGACAGACCGTGAACATCTGTCACCACAACAACCGATTACACGCCAAGATGCATCGGTTATGGTAGATCGAGCTTTTCAACTTTCAGCGGTTACAAATGAAGATAGTGAACAATTGAAATTTCAGGATGCAGATGATATTTCCGGTTATGCAAAGAAAGCGCTTACCTATCTGGTGAACGAAAATATTCTTAAAGGTTTCCAAGGCAAATTAAATCCCAAAGCCCCGATTACACGAGCGGAGACGGCAGAGTTACTGTCAGCGATGATTGCAGATGTAAAAAGCACTCCTGGAACATATGAGTCCCGGGTAGATGGCAACTTGATTATTAAATCAACGGATATCACGTTGAAAAATATGGTTGTCAATGGAAATCTGCTGCTGGCAGAAGGCATAGGCGAGGGATCTGTTGTTCTTCAGGGCGTAACTGTTACAGGAAGTGTCATCATTAAAGGCGGAGGCAGTCATTCCATCAACATTAACAACTCCAAGCTCAAGCGAGTAGTCGTTGACAAACGTGGGGAACCCGTCAGAATTGCCATTACGGAAGAAAGCAACATTCAGGAGATGCATGTAAAGCAGAAATCCATTCTGGAGATCTCTTCAAACAGCCTGATTGATTCCATGAATATTCATGCAGAAGCGAGTCAGACTCGAATGGATACCAAAGGTACGATCCAAAAATTGAGTGTAGATGCCGATGATGTTGTGATCAACGGAGAGAAAGTAAAACAAGGATTGCGCACATCCATGGTGGATGAAGCCCAACAACCTGCTTCATCGCAGCCTGGTGGTTCAACAAATGTGACAAGTACACCCACACCATCTTCTCCAGACGGGCAATCACCGTCTACACCATCAACACCAAGCAATCCGGCTGGCGAAAAACCGGTTCCAGCAACAACGATTCCGCATGATCAATGGGAGCTGGTCTGGAATGATGAGTTTAACGGGCCTTCGATTGATGCTTCCAAATGGACCGTGCAGGATACAGGACTCGTTTATAACAATGAAATGCAATATTACAGCCCCGATAACACTCGCATTACAAAAGATCAGAATCGAAGCGTGTTGCAGATTGAAGCAAAAAAGGGTCCGAAAAACGGTAAAGATTACAGCTCTGGCAAACTGATCTCCATGGGAAAAGGCGACTGGACCTACGGTAAAGTAGTTGTACGTGCAAAGCTTCCGATTGAAAAAGGCATGTGGCCTGCCATATGGATGATGCCAACAGATGAAGCACATTATGGTGGATGGCCTGCCTCTGGAGAAATCGATATTATGGAGCTAATTGGTGGCAAAGAGAGTAATAACAAGGTATATAGCACATTGCATTATGACAGTGTGAAGCCTGACGGCTCCCATGGACATGATCAGGGAAGTCTTACTCTTCCGAAGGGAGAAACTTTCGCTGACGATTATCACGATTTCCAGGTGGAATGGTTGCCGGGTATGATTCGTTTCTATGTGGATGGAAAGCTGCATCATGAAGTGACCAACTGGCAAACGAAGGCCGCCGGCCAACCCGAGTATTATACGTTCCCTGCACCATTTGATCGTCCATTCTATCTGATTCTGAATCTGGCAGTTGGAGGAGACTGGCCGGGGGCACCTGAAAGCAACTTCACTTCCGAAAAGATGAATGTTGATTTTGTGCGAGTATATTCTTACAAAAATCTAGACACATGGCCTGATGTAACAACAAATCCCATCGAGCCTGTGCAACAGCGTGACCCACAAGCCGATGGCAATCAAATCTACAATGATCGTTTTGCGGAAGGGTCTGAAGACAATGGAGTGCCTCTTCAGTGGAAATTCATCACAAATGCTGATGGAGCTGGCAGTGTCAAAGTTGTAACGGATGAGCAGAAAGGGAAAGCAGCAGAAGTTACCATTGATGCATCGGGTACTGAAAACTACTCGGTTCAACTCACTCAGATGCCGATGTACATCAAGAAAAACAAAAAGTACAAGATACAATTTGATGCGAAAGCATCTGCTAACCGTACGATCATGTCCAAACTGAACCAATTCGAAAAAAGTTGGACCAATTATTCGGGTGATAACACCTTTGCACTCACGACAGATTGGCAATCCTATGACTATACCTTCAATATGCGGGATGGCACGGATAACAATGCCAGATTCGAATTTAATCTGGGGTTGGATGATACAACCGTTTGGTTTGCCAATGTCAGACTGATCGAGGTGGGTGAAGCTGATCCGTTAACTGTCGAACGAAACGCGCTACCTGATGGAAACTTTATTTACAATGGCACATTCGATCAGGGCAAGGAGCGTCTGGGATTCTGGTCAAGCAGCATTAAGGACAGTTCGGCAGCCAATATAAGTGTAAATAACTTTTCGAAATTCCCAATTATGGAGCGTCAGCTGGTTGTTGATGTTACTCAAACGAATAATGACCCACAACAAGTTTCGGTGAACCAACCGGATTTGAAACTGGAAGCGAATACAACGTATGGTTTCTCCTTAGATGCCAAGGCAGACACACCGCGAAGTATCGACATTGATGTTGTCAGCAGTAATGGGCATACGGTACAGGTTCATCAAGGACAAAACCTCTCCTTGAACCAAGAAATGAAAACATTCACCGGAGAAATCATCATTGGAGATGGAGCATCAATCGCACAATCCGAGCTAAAACTGTTATTCGGCAGTTCTAAAGGTAAGGTATATGTGGACAATGTTCGTCTGACGAAACGCGGCAAACCTCTGTCAGTGAATGGCTACGCACATGTTCCTGCAACCGAAGCCTGGATGATGCAGGGCTTACAACTGGAGGACTCCGTAGAAGGAGGAAAACATGTCAGTTACATGGATCAGGGAGATCTGCTGCAATATAAAATCGATGTAGCTCACGACGGAGTATATGTTCTGTCTGCCCGAATGGCCAGTGGAAAAAGTGATTCCAAGGTTCAGTTCAGCATTCAGGATGAACAAGGTACAACCGTTGCACAATCAGACCTGAGTCTCGGAGACACGGGTGGATGGCAAGCATATCAAACGGTGTATTTTCCAGGGGTCAACTTGACAGCAGGCAAACCCTATTATGTGAATTTTGAAGGAGCAGATTATAATACACGTTGGGTGGATATTTCACAAAACAAAATTCAGAACAGTGAGCTAACAGCTGATCTGAATCATTGGGAGCTAATTCCTAATGATCTGACAACCTCACATGACGAGGGCGCAGGATTAACGATTAAATTGCCTGGTACAAGTGAACATTGGTGGGACACTTTGTTGCAACAAGGTCAGATCAAACTGGATGCAAACAAAACGTACCGACTTACCTTCGAGGCATCTGCTTCAAGTCCTAAATCCATGCAAGCGGTTCTTTCTCAGAATGCAGGCGATTTTGTGAAGTATTTTGAAGAAGAAGTGGAATTAACCGCAGATCAAAAGTCATATACTTACACCTTCACTATGGGGGATAGCTCCGATTCGGCAGCTATGCTTGCATTTGGATTAGGATATCCGCTCTCTACAGGTGAACACTCGATTCACATCAATAACGTCCAATTATATGAAGTGAATCCGAATGCAGATCAAGGAGGGCAGCCTGCTCATGTTAATCTTATTCCTAATGGAGACTTCTCCAAAGGTAAGGAAGGTTGGTTTACCCATGCGGATGGTAATGCAGCGGACCTTGAGATGCAAGTTAGCAATCAACAGCTTCAAGCCAAGATTGGTCATGCAGGACAGCATCCATGGGATCGTCAAGTCATCAATGAAGGATTTGGCATACAGCAAGGTTTTAAATATAAATTAACGTTTAAAGCCAAAGCGGAGAAGTCCAGAAAATTGGGTTTGGGAGTTGGATGGGTCGATGCCGCTGCCAACTATGAATGGCATGGGTTCTTTGGGGCACGAGTTGATTTGACTCCAGAAGAACAGGAGTTCACGTTTACATTTGATGCAACAGAAGACAGCTATGCGAATACTCGAATTTCATTTGATCTGGGTAACATTGATGGTGAGCAAGATGGCAACACAACCGTCTCATTATCCGAGGTCAGCTTGATTAATCTGGGTCCTGCCAATTAACTTCTGAATTCTCTATATTATTGAGGCTACAATAAATGAAGAATCCGATTCCGTGATGCCGGAATCGGATTTTTTGACCTCTCCGTGAAGAGAAGGATTAGATTGTTATTGGATAGATAGGATTAAATATCTAGTTTGCGAGTACTAATCCATTTCACCATTTCAGGATCGTTATGGGAGAAGAATAAGCTCTGTTTGGTATCTAGCGCAGTAATCGACTCAATATCTGCTTGGCTTAATTCAAAATCAAAAATATTGAAGTTCTCAATAATTCTTTCTTTACGAACCGATTTTGGAATAACAACGACTTCACGTTGGGTCAACCAACGTAAAACCACTTGAGCAACCGATTTGTTGTACTTTTCACCTATAGATACCAATACCTCATTCTGGAACAAGTCATTTTTCCCTTCAGCAAAAGGTGCCCAAGATTCGATCTGAACATTATTTTCTTTCATGAATTGACCAGTTAAGATCTGCTGGTTGAAGGGATGTGTTTCGACCTGGTTTACAGCAGGGGTTACTTCGTTTTGCAGAATCAAATCGATCAGACGATCCGGCTGGAAGTTACTTACTCCGATTGCACGTATTTTTCCTTCACGATACAACTCCTCCATTGCACGCCAAGAGCCATGTACGTCTCCAAAAGGTTGATGAATTAAATATAAATCCAAATAGTCCAATTGCAATCGTTCCAAAGATTTTTCAAATGCTTGTTTGGTACGTTCATAACCCGTATCCTGAACCCAAAGTTTTGTTGTGACAAATAATTCTTCTCTGGCCACGCCACTACGTTTGATCGCTCTGCCCACAGCTTCCTCGTTTAGATAAGAGGCAGCTGTATCAATGAGACGATACCCAGCGGATATGGCATCCATAACACTTTGTTCACATTCGTTTGCATCTGCAATCTGAAACACACCAAAGCCGAGAATAGGCATCTCAACACCATTATTTAAAATTACTTTATTCATATATTAACCTCCAATTGTGGCATGTCTATATTATTGCATTGCTGCTCTAAAAACCGATATCTCATTTGTCTTATATGCTTGCCTAATTCTCTTATTACCTATGCATGCAGAATAAAGTTGTCCAGGAATGACAGCATCCCCATGGCAAAATCAAATCGCTAAAAGAATTATCCAGCGAATATGAAGAGAAACCTACTACGAATTAAGCAAGAGACTGTCAGTGAACATTGCTGGCAGTCTTTTCTTCATATATCGCAGACATTGAGCGATACGTACTTACTCTATTCTAAAAACGAATGAACAAAAGAGATAATGTCTGTATAGTTCGTAAATAACTGTGAACAAATCGTTAATTCATTGACATTGCATGTAATTTTAATTAGAATACGAAATGGACTTCAGGTTGAAAACAGATATGAGTATCTTTATGTTTAGTTTAGAGCTTAGCTGTTGAATCTTTTAATCCTAACAACGAATATAGGAGCGACAATATTACAATCCTATATGAAGATTAGGATTTTTTGTTTTTAGCTTTGGAGTATAATTTGAAAGTTGGAGGCTGGCTTTACCATGGACAAATGGTTCAAACTTAAAGAACGAGGCACGACCATCCCCACAGAAATTATCGCAGGGGTTACAACATTTTTCACAATGGTATACATAGTTATCGTAAACCCAGGAATACTCAGCAGCACAGGCATGGACTTTAACGGAGTATTCATAGCAACGGTACTGGCAAGTATTGTGGGAACTCTGATTATGGGAATATGGTCCAATTATCCAATCGTCATTGCGCCGGGTATGGGCCTGAATGCATTCTTTGCCTATAGCGTAGTTTCCGGGTATGGCGTATCTTGGCAGGTTGCACTGGGAGCCGTATTTATAGCAGGGATTTTGTTTATTATTTTATCACTGACTTCATTCCGTTACATGTTGTTAGATGCAATTCCTGCTAGCTTAAAACATGCCATAACCGCAGGGATCGGATTGTTTATTACAACGGTAGGTTTGCAAAATGCCGGGATTATTGCCGATTCAGAATCGAATTTGATTACGATCGGAAACTTGGCTGAGCCAATGGCTTATCTGACCATTATCGGATTGATTATTACCGTTGTGCTGATGGCTTATAATGTGAAAGGTTACCTGTTCATCGGAATGGTGGTAACAGCGATACTTGCCTGGATCATGGGACTATTCCAAATGCCGGAATCGATTGTATCCATGCCGCAAGGCCTCGCGTCAACGGCTTTGCAACTGGATCTGGCAGGGGTATTCTCGAATGGTTTATATACAATCATATTTACCTTCTTGTTGATCACGCTGTTTGATACGACAGGCACGATGCTCGGCGTTGCTGAACAAGCAGGATTGCTTAAGGATGGTAAATTCCCACGCTCGCGTGGCGCATTATTGGCAGATGCCGTAGGAACAACCTCAGGTGCTTTGCTCGGAACAAGTCCAACATCGGCTTACATCGAATCCAGCACAGGGGTAGCTGCAGGAGGAAGAACGGGACTGACAGCGGTAACGGTAAGTGTGCTGCTTGCGCTGACCTTGTTCTTCACACCGATCGTAAGTGTAATATCAAGCATCCCGGCGATCACTTCTCCGGCACTGATCATTGTTGGATACTTTATGATTAACGTTATCAGCAAAATCAAATGGGATGATCTCGAAGAAGCATTTCCTGCCTTCCTGATTATCATTCTTACTCCATTGACGCATAGTATTGCAACAGGCATCGGCGTAGGTTTCATCTTTTATCCGGTACTCAAGCTGCTTCGTGGAAAAGGTAAAGATGTTCATCCAATCTTCTACATTTTTGCGGTATTGTTCTTCATTCAGCTTGTGTTCCTGGACCACTAAAACTGTCTTATCCTATGGAGAACTGCTTTCAACAAGCAGCTCTCTTTTTTTTGTAGTTCATACTCCGTTCATATTCCCGTCACGAAGGGGACATCTTCCATGGTTACACTATACCTATGTCGCAAGAGCGGCTCTACAGATATAAAGGACAGGAGAAGATGGAAATGGCAGAAGCAGTGGATGTAACAACAACGGGGACTAAGGGCCGTAAAAAACGGTACTTATGGTTGAAAATAATAGGTGGTATTGTCGGCGCGCTGGTGCTGTTCATGGGCATCACGTTTGTCGTTCATACGATAAGTAATGGGGCAGAGAAAAAGAAAATCGAATCGTACGGCCAATATGTCAATGTTGATGGGAAGAATATGAATGTATCCATTCAAGGTAGCGGCGAACAAACCATCGTGTTACTTCCCGGACAAGGAACACCGTCACCAGTACTTGATTTCAAATTGTTAATCGATGAATTAACTTCCGATTACAAAGTTGTGGCGATTGAGCCTTTCGGTTATGGGTTAAGTGACCAAACCGAAACGGAGAGAACCACCGAGAATATTGTTAGTGAAATTCATGAAGCTGTACAGCAGCTCGGTATAGATCGTTATATTCTGATGGGGCATTCCATCACGGGACTGTACGCGGCGACTTATGTGAACACGTATCCGGATGAAGTCTCTGCTTTTGTCGGGATCGATAGCAGTGTTCCGAATCAACCTGGCATGGATGTTAAATTACCTTTGAACTTAATGAAATTCTTTCAAAAATCAGGCTTAATGAGAGTACTCAATAAAGTGAGTGGTGATTCATATGCATCACTTGACTATGATGAACATACCAAAGAACAGATGAAGTTGATTTCGAATCAAGTCTCGACAAATCCGACATTAGTAAATGAGCTTAAACATCTGGGTTCCAATTTCAAAAATGGAGAAAAACTCACGTATCCTAGTGATCTGCCAGTGCTTCTCTTTGTTCAATCCAATAACGAGAAAAACCCGCAGTGGATTCCGTTACATGAAGCACAAGCCAAACAATCCGCGCAGGGCAAAATGATCCCAATGGAAGGTTCACATTACCTGCATCATACGAAATACAAAGAAATTGCCGAGGAATTCAAATCTTACATGAAACAAATCCAATAGGATGATTGATTAATAAACTGCGGTACCGAATCTGGTGCCGTGGTTTTTTTGTTATCAGGAGAGGCTAAAATAAAGACTTGACCTTAGGTCAGACCTAAGGTTTATGCTTGTAATATGAAAAACAGCAAAGGTGGTGAATTGGTTGAGTGATGAAATTACGATTAGTGAGCTGGCAAAGCTGATGAAAGTCTCTGTACATCAAATTCGATACTTCGAAGAAAAAGGGGTGTTGGCCCCTGCTTATATTGCAGAAAACCAATACAGGATGTATGGGGTAGATGAAATTTACCGTCTATCTCATATTTTGTTGCTTCGCAAAATGGGACTGTCTGTTCAAATGATCAAGGAATGTTTGAGTAATCTGACAACCATTCAAATCACATCATTATTTCGCCAAGCGTTAGCAGACACGGAAGCAGCCATCACTCAGCTTCAGCAAACAAAGCACCTTTATCAGCAAGTTGCTGCAGGAGAAAGATCATATTCCACGTGATGAAGAACAAGTAACTTATTCTATTGTTACTCGTGAGGAGGTTCACTTATCCCTGTGGTTCCATATGGAAGCGCAAGGATATTTGCATGCAAGGAGACTGATCCAACACAACGGAAATATTCCCGATTTATTTGAAGCCGACATCCTTTATGCGTACGATGAGACGGACACCCTAGGAATTTATACACAAAAGGAGGGAGCGAACGATTTAGTTTTGCCTAGAGGAAAATATCTTTCTCGTCATGTATATGTACAAACTGAAGCTGAACTCAAAGAACATATCAACGAATTCTATGCTTATGCAGAACACCAGGGCTATCCGTATCACGGTCCACTTATTATGGTAGAAAAATCTTATTTATCTTTATTCACACCAGAAAAGCTTCATTATGAGCTATTGTTACAAATGATCGAGTAGGGGGAGGCACACAGTGACAACTTCCATTCAGATAGAACCCGTTTGTCCCCAGTTTCATCAAGCTGTTGCTGAACTCATGGCTTATGGTTTTGGACACAAATTTCAAAAGATCACTTCATTGTCCATAACTGATCTGGCTTATGTATTTGAACAGTTGCTCAATCATCCGCCCATAGAACAGAGTACTCTTCGAGTCATTGCTCGTGAAAATGAGGAGATTGTTGGCACCATGTGCTTGAAATGGAAGGAAGCAGATAACAGAGTAGCAATAACAAGCGTTCGTGCCAATCCTCATTGGTGGAGCCAGTGCAATAGAGTTGGCATGTGGAAACTGCTTCAGTTAATAACTGGTTTACATCTGCTGAAGCATACTCCTACATTAGGCGAATGTTATGTGGAAGATCTGGTTGTACATCCACAGCACCAAGGCAAGGGAATTGGTACGCAGTTGCTTCAATGGGCACAGAAATATATGTTGCAATCCAAATCAATGTCATCTCTTAGCTTGCATGTGGCAAGTCAGAATCATCAAGCGATACAGTTATATGAACGCTATCAATTTCGCAAGCAGTATAGCACAAACAGCTTTCTGACCGGCCTGCTCTTAGGCGAAAACCAATGGCATTACATGATTTACAAAGGAGATAGTTATGTTTAATTGGAAAAAACGATACATCTCAGTTATTGTGGCAATCTTACTGATGGTTGGTGCAGGACTGTACATAGTCGATCAAAGTGATTTTGACATGGAGGAACAAACCATTGAAATTCAATCTCCACAGGGTAAGTTAACAGGTACGCTCACGTTACCCAGAAACCATTCAGGCAAGTTAGGTCTAGTACTGTTTATTCACGGTGACGGTCCGATAGACTCTACTCATGGTGAGGGATACAAACCGTTATGGGAGCGACTGGCATCGATTGGGTATGCATCCTTGTCGCTAGATAAACGGGGAATCGGGGGTTCAGAGGGAAACTGGCTAGATCAAAGCATGGATGATCGTGTTGTGGAGGCACAACACGCAATTGCATGGGCGAAAGAACAATCCATCATTGATGATTCCAAAATAGGCGTATGGGGTGCCAGCCAAGCAGGCTGGGTGATTCCTAAGCTTGCTGGGAAAGAACATCTCGCCTTCAGTATCTTGGTATCACCAGCGATAAACTGGTTGGAACAGGGAGAATACAACACACGTAGCCAAATGGCGAAAGACGGTCATTCCACGGAGGAGATTCAAAATCAGGTCGATTATGAAAACCAGATTAAAGAGATTTTACAGAAACATGGCACATATGAAGAGTACACCAAGATTGCTCGAGAGGATGATCTGATTTCCAAAGAACGCTGGAACTTCATAAAGAAAAATTTTGCTTCAGATGCCACGGCGGATTTGCATCATTTCAAAACCCCGGTACTACTTCTGCTTGGAGAAGATGATGTGAATGTGGACATTGTTGATACAGAGCAAGCATACCGTAAAGGAATTCAGCCATCTTCCTTGCTTCATGTGAAAATCTTCTCTAATACAGAACATTCGATGTTACCAACCTCTATTGCAGGCTCGGAATGGAAACAATTACTACGATTTCTGTTTGCTCCGAGAAGCATTACAGTGGATGGGTATATGGATGAAATAGAACATATGTTGACCGCTTTTTCCTTATAACAGAGGGTTTACGATCTCTTCGTATCACCAGATAGATAATTGTCATTTCGAAATGAAAGAGCAGGGTCAGGGAGCGCCCTTATCCTGCCTTTTTGCGTGTTATACGTTAACTACTGTACCAAATGTTCCAGATCCGGCTGCAATTTGGTCCGCAAAACATATAACATAATGGCCCCAACTAGGAACGCCACGGCATCCGCAATAACGAGCGACCAGATCACTCCATGAAAGCCATTCATTTGATTAGCGATATACAATACAGGAATTAACGTAACTCCTTGAATTATGGACATAACAAACGCGGCGGTTCCTTGGGCTGTTGCTTGGAAGATCCCCATAAACAAAGAAGTCATTCCTGTAATAAACAAGGATAAGAAGGTTACATGCAGAATGTAGCTACCCATTTCAATTAATTGCGGGTCAGTCGTAAATAAACCAATCAAGTGGTCAGAGATCAGATAAACGATAACACCGAACATGACGGCTAAGCCCAAAATAGCTTTGATCGTGAATCCAATCGTTTGTTTCATACGTAATTTGTTCGCTGTGAATGAGAAGGCAATCAACGGCACAACTCCCTCGCACAAGCCCATCAGAATAAATTCAGGAAATTGCAGTAAACGTGATGAGATTCCATACCCCGCAACGGCCTGATCCCCATATTCGACAAGAAAAAGGTTAAGAATAAGCGACATTGCACCCAAGAAGACACTCATAACAAAGACGGGAACACCGATTTTGAACACATTGCTAAGGATGTCCTTGGTCACCTTGAACCATTTCAGGGAGACGGTTAAGAATTGACTCTTATAACTCATATGGTAAGCGTAAAATGCACTCGCAACCAAGTTGGAGATGACGGTAGCAGATGCAACGCCAATCACGCCCCAATGGAAGACAAAAATGAATAGTGCATCGAGGATAATATTTATAACAACACTGAGAATCATACCGGTCATAGAAGTCATTGCTGAACCTTCTGAGCGCACGATATTCTCCAGGGTGAAGAATAAGATGACGAAGGGTGAACCCATAAGCATAATCGTGACATACTCTTTCGTAAATCCGAAGGACTCTGGCGTTGCCCCCAGCCCATGAACGATTGGTTCAATCAGCGGGAGCCCAACGGCCATCACAATAATCCCGAGAACTAAACTGCTGTAAAAGGCAAATGAAGATACATGCTTCAGATCATCGACTTTTTTCTCTCCCAGCAAACGAGAGATGAATGTACCGCTGCCTATACCAATTAAATTACCAAGGGCCATGATGACCGCGAATAAAGGTAAAGTTAATGCGAGTGCGGTTAACATTGCCGTATTACCCAGTGTGCCAAGGAAATAGGCATTCAAGATGGAGTAAATAACACTCATTGACGTGCCTAGCATCATTGGGACAGCAAAATGAGCTACGGCTTTGGCGATTGGTGCTTTTTCAAAGTAATGGAGGTTTTCTGCATCCATGTGGGTCACTACTTTCTTCGTTAATATTGATCTAATCTAACACCGTTAGATTGAACCTTACAGTGTTAGATGTTATCATGAACTTATGAACCTGTAAAGCATAAACTTACACTGTTAGATAAAAGGGCGGATACTGATGAAAAAACAACAGCCTCAGATTTCGGAAGATAAGATTTTGGAAATTTCGTGGGAGCTTCTCGGGGAAGAGGGCATCGAGAAATTCAGCATGAGACGCTTGGCAGACAAGTTGGGGATTCAGGCTCCATCTCTATACTGGTACTTCAAGAGCAAGCAGACGCTCTACCAGCGTCTGGCCAACCAGATATCGAAAATTATTCTGGACGAGTTTCATACTGAAGGGGACTGGAAGGAGCAGATGGAGGGGCTTGCGGTGACGGTACGGAGTGTGCTCAGCAGATACCCGTGCTCCACACAGCTCATGATGATGACGTTGCCCCATGAACCGGACATGATCCGCTTCACCAACCGCATGTTGCTCTGCATGGAATCAACACCGCTAGAGCAAGAGCAGAAATTACAGGCCGTTCTTACACTGGTCAACTATGTATTCTACTTCGTTCTGGATGATTATCAGCATCAGCGCAATATCTCTGCTGTTATTAAGGACCAGGAAGCACTTCAGGGTGAAGAGATGATCCACCTTCTGGACTCTATGAGTGAGAAGGAAGCGGGACTTTTCAGCAGGATGTATAAGAACGGTCTGTTTGAGGTGATGGGAACCGACGGAGCTTTCGAGTTCGGCTTGAAGCTTATTTTGCTCGGGATCAAACAAGTGATTAAGGAACATGAGAAGTAGACGTGTGAAGAAACGGAGAAAGTAACGAGGATTACCAGGTGGTGAATGAATATGTAAAATAACAAATAATGATAACAAAACTAGCCATTATTATAGACAGATTGTTGTTATCATTATTTGTTGTTGGAGGATCAGGAAAATGATTTTATCGGAAGCTTCAGCGCCAGTGACTTTAAACAAGGACCGGCGTTTACATATTAGTTCTTAGGCATTCTGCTCTCATCCATATACAACAGGTTCCAGCGGTGACCGTCCAGGTCGGCAAATCCAGCGCCGTACATCCAGCCGTCTATTTCACCAGGCTTGCCAAAGATGGTTCCTCCAGCTAACTCGACTTTTTTAATAAAAGCATCAACTTCTTCTCTGCTGTCAGCACCAATGGAAAATATCACTTCTGCGCTATGGGAAGTATCTGCGGTTTTGGAGCCTGTAAATTTCTCAAACGTTGCATCCGGAAACAGGAGAATCGTTGTTGAGCCTATGACAAGCTGAGCTCTCTCGTTGCCAACATTCTCCCCATGGAATCCAATCTCATTGAAAAAGGTAGTGGATTTCACAACATCTTTCACCGGCAGGTTCATCCAGATTTTTTGTGACATGGCAGTAGCCTCCTAGAGTATATTTTCGACACTCTTACTATACTCTACCTCAATTCAAAATTACATAATCGGGTACATACGATTATGAAAGCGTTAGAAATAACCGGTATAATGAAGGATGATTTAGAGAAATCCGAATCGTTCTAATCAGTTCAAAATCCAAACCAAAAGAGCAATCTCCAATGAGGTTGCTCTTTTGGTCATGGCTTATTATGCCTAACGGTGTATACGCAGTTTCTTCCTCCGGCTAGAATGTATTCTCCCCGTTCAATATGAACATTATCGCCTAGAACTGTTTTGAATAAATGTAACTCATTCTTGCATAACCCGGTACATACCGCGGCCGCTTCACAGATCGGACAATGCTTCTCAATGAATAGGAGACTGCCATCATCCTGCTCCTTAACCTCGGCCATATAACCTTCATTCGTACGAATTTCGGCCAATTTCTCCAATCTCTCTCTAACTCCTGATGAATCGCCAAGATGCTGAAGATATTGTTCTTGCATATTTTTATTTCGAACATCCAGCAGCTTGTCCAGCCCTTCAGTACCAAAAGCCTCTTTCATCGAATTGATGAGGCTGACGGATAGATCCGAATATCCACTTGGAAAAAAACGATTAGCCGCGGGAGTTAATATCCATAACTTGGTGGGACGACCCATGGGACGGGCCTCTTCCACAGTGGTGACCAATCCTTCTCCTTTTAGCGCATTCAGATGTTGACGAATAGCCATTCCGGATAACGAAAACTGAGAGGAGAGAGTGACAACATCCATTCCCCCGCGCTCTTTTAACAGATTAATAATTGCTCTCCGGGTACTGGTCGAGACATCCTTTTTAGTTTGATTTCCGCTCATGGTGCACCTCCTTGTGACGCAACTGAGTCTACATGACTAACTACATTTTAAACAAAAATGTTGACAAAGTCAAAGCCGGACTGTAGCTTAGACATTATAAACAAAAATGTTTACTAAGTATCCGGATACGATGTATACATACCAATTTTCTTGGAGGTCACATTTCATGTCGTCTAATCATCAAAGTATTTTCAGTCCGCGTTATTTTGCACTAACCATAGGGATTATTTTATCAGTGATGGCCGTTGGATTCGAAGGTCTATCCGTCACCACCATTGCTCCTTCGATTGCTGGAGACTTGAACGGCCTTAGCCTGTTCGGATGGATATTCAGTACCTATCTGCTTGCGCAGATTATCGGAACGCTGGTCGTCGGTCGGATCATTGATAAAAGAGGACCTGCAACACCGTTCACTTTTGCACTTCTGTTATTTATCGTAGGGCTGATCGCTGCCGCAACCGCAGGCGACATGTATACCATGATAGGATCACGGGCTCTACAGGGTTTGGGTGCCGGAGCTATGATGACTTGTGTGTATACAGCTATATCGTTAAGTTACCCGGATGAGTTGCGTGCCAAAATTCTTGGAGCATTTGGTACTGCCTATGTTCTTCCGTCCATGCTCGGTCCATATGTAGCAGGAGTTATCGCAGATCAGTGGTCCTGGCGCTTTGTTTTCTGGGGGATCTTACCTGTGCTGGTGGTTTCAGCATTGCTTAGTTTACCTGCCTTTAGGAAATTGAAAGTGCAGAAGACAGGAGGGGATAGCGGATCTTCATCCACTTGGATGGCGTTACTCTTAACGTTAGGTACAGGGATTTTCCTGGTTGGTCTAAGTAGGCTTCCGAGCATTATGGGATTTGTTTTAGTCGTGATTGGCCTAGTATTGATGATATTTCCTCTGCGTAAATTGCTACCGAAGGGAACACTTACGTTGCGCAGAGGAATGCCAGCTATTTTGGCAACACGTGGATTGTTCTTCGCTGCCTATACTAGTACACAGAATTTCCTGGTATTGGCTCTAATCGATGTGAAAGGAATTACACCTTCTCAGGCCGGATTAATTGTGGCGAGTGCTGCATTAAGTTGGTGTATCATTGCGTATCTGCAAGGACGGTGGGATGCGGCAGATCAGGGCAGTGGACGTCATATGAGAATTATTCTTGGCGTATTGTTACTTGCCATAGGGATTGCCATCGTATTTTGGGTACCTGTTGTGACCGTTACCATCGCAGTTATTGGGCAGATCATTGCAGGAGTTGGTATTGGATTGGCGCATCCGATTAGTGGTGTTGTCGCATTCTCCCAAACGGGGGAAGAAGGCGTGGGCCAAACCTCGGCAAATCTGCAATTTGCAGATTCTTTTACACCTGGTGTAGTGATTGGCATTGGTGGTTCCATACTTGTCGTGTGTCAGGCTGGCGGTATGTCACTTCAATCCGGCTTAATTGTAGCCATGGGTTTCCATCTCTTGTTGATCGTCACGAGTATCATTGCCAGCACTCGGATTTCACCACGCAGATGAATAAGAAAGTGGGTGTACAGACCATTGCTCACTGAAGATCCGAATAAACTATTTACAGCTTATCGCATCATCGGAACGAAATGGACGATCCATATTTTATGTGCTCTGTCTCAAGGCCCGAAGAGATTTGGTGAAATATTCGATAACATTCCTTCCATTTCCGAAATGATCCTCTCCAGACGTTTAAAGGGTCTTCAACATGATCATTTGGTCAAAAGAACAATACGGACACGCCCTACACAAATTATTTATGAACTTACGCCAAAAGGAGCTGCTCTTGCAGCATTCATACCCTGTCTAATGGACTGGGATACCGAATTTCAAAATGATACCACCGGGAGGAATAAAGATGATCATTGAGGTCAGTGATACAGCATCGGACAAAATCGTTGAGATCTTATCAAGTGCGGATATCCAAAATGCCTTTCTTAGAGTAGGCGTTGATGAAGGGGGATGCAGTGGTTTATCTTATACCCTTATCGTGGATGAACAGCAGGCAGAAGAAGACATTGTGTTAAATAAAAAGCAATTTAAGATATTGGTTCACGCGAACAGTATTCCATATATTGATGGTCTTGAGATTGACTATGAAGAGAGCGGAATGTTAGGCGGATTCACCATGAATAATCCAAATGCCAAAGTTTCGTGTGGATGCGGGGCCAGTTTCAGAATGGCCAATTATCGTGGCGAAGTGAAAAAATGTGACTGAACTGAAGGAAGGAGTGCAGAGCAATGATCTCATTTGTAATATCTGACCAAGCAATCGATTCATTTAAGAATGAATGGGAATTGGAAGAGGACCAATATGTAAGGATTTACGCAAAGTATGTCGGAGGAGGCTCCGATGCTTTTACAATTGGCATCAATGCGAGTGCTACACCGGTCGATCCCGCATTGGTTCAATCCATTGGAGGATTTCATTTCTTTGTTGAAAAAACAGATGCCTGGATCCTGGAGGATGAACTTCTCCAAATTGACTGTAATGAACATGGCATATTTTCAAGCAAAATCTCCTATTGAACATGGGGAACCCTATTCTAGACCATAATCTTACTTTTTAAACATTTAACTTTACAAAGTATAACACTTCATGTATATTCAGGGAGTAAAAAGGTTTATTTTACCATAATACCCATCAAATTATGGAGGTGTGGAAGACAAACAACAATCAGATTGGGATTTTTGATGCTCAGTACAGGGCGCCTACAATTGGGATTATGCTGGTTCTGGCAACCGTAGCTTTTGAAGGACTGGCTATCACAACGATTGCCGCGAAAATGGCACAAAGTTTAGAGGGTATTCATTTATACGGTTGGATTTTTAGCGCATTTTTGTTATCTCAGCTTATTGGAACTTTGGTTATGGGTCAGCAGATTGACAAGCGCGGCGTTTTTACATCCATGCTGATATCTTTTAGTGTTTTTGTGTTAGGAACTGTGGTCTCCGCTATTTCTTTCGATATGCACATGCTTATTGCCGGAAGAGCCCTTCAAGGTTTTGGAGCGGGGGCCCTGATCACATGTGTTTATACCTGTGTGACGTTACATTATCCAGATACACTTCGTACTCAAATCCTGGCCGCATTCTCTATGGCATTTGTCCTACCAACCTTAATCGGACCTTATGCAGCAGGCCTTATTGCTTCCTACATCTCGTGGCGATATGTTTTCTGGATCGTTTTACCCTTGATTGGAATAGCGCTCAGTCTCACATTCCGTTCTTTCCGTAATTTGCAGCTTCAGCAAGATCTGTCAGGTCCAGCGCGAGCAACCGACTCAAAGATTATGTATGCGATTCTGCTTGCGGTTGGAACGGGGCTGTTACTCACAGGACTTGGTATGATAACCGATTGGAAAGGCATAGTACTCACTTTGGCTGGATTAGTCGTCATGATCACACCAATGCGTAAATTGCTGCCAGTAGGGACTTTTTCGGTAAAAAAAGGATTGCCTGCTACTTTGGTATCGAGAGGGCTATATGTTGCTTGTTATTTTACAACGGAAAGTTTTGTGATCTTGGCGCTAACCGAAGTGAAGGGGTTATCAGCTGACCTTGCTGGCCTCATCGTAGCAGCAGGTTCTCTGAGCTGGTCCGCCGCAGCGTGGTTACAAGCCAAGCTTGATGCACGAGATCAAGGTCGGGCCCGAAAGGGTAGGGTCATGACGGGCATTGGGATTATGATCGTTGGAACTGCGCTTGTGATCCTGGCTCTTATTTTGACGGACGGTGGGATTATACTCATCCTTCTCTCACAAATGATTACAGGGTTTGGTGTTGGATTGGCCAACCCTACAACGGCAGCCATTGCTTTACAACATGCCTTGCCCAGGAAAGAGGGAGAAATGTCTGCGAATCTGCAATTTGTGGATTCCTTCTATATGGGAGTAAGCATTGGAGTTGGTGGCGCTCTGATTGCCTTGTCCGAAACGTTACAGTGGGGCATATCGACAGGTGTTTTGATCGTGTTAACACTGCAATTACTATGGGTCTTGTTAAGTTTCTTAGCATCACTACGAATTACCAAACTCGTTCATCAAGAACATCATCCAATCAGCCAAGTGAAGGATAACATCTCCATGTAACGGATGACGACCGCGTCGTTAAATACATCATGAAGAACGGGGGGACTAATTGCATTGGGAGGTGGGTAAGATGGCACGTGTATTAGTAGTCATTACTCCAGCTGAAGGACATGTGAATCCATCGTTAGGATTAGTTACTCAGTTGATAGACAATGGTGAGGAAGTCATCTATGTGTGCACGGAGGAGTACCGTTCCCGAATTGAACAAACCGGTGCCCAGATCATTACCTATCCGTTTCCACAAGATGCCTTCTCTCATGATCCGGTGTTGAAACCCCAGGAATACAAGCATTCTTATCAGTTCATTTATATGATGGTAAGCGGTATTATCCGGAGGATCATCCCCAATGTGCTACAGGTTATCGAGGATCAAAAGTTTGATTATATGATCTTTGATTCCCTGATGGGATGGGGAGGGACTATTCTTGCAGAAAAACTGGGAATTCCTGCGGTGTGCTCGATTGCGTCCTTTGCTTTTGTGGAGCCTCTGGGGTCTAGCTCAGTTCTGAATGAGACGGAGACGAAGGAGCTTTATGAGGCTACGATGAAGATCACAACGAAGTTAGCTGAAGAGCTTCAAGTGAGTATTCCAGCCATGGAAGAGATTCCGGCACATGTAGGTCAGTTAAAGCTCGTGTACACCAGCCGTTATTTTCAGCCGCAGGCAGAAAAGCTGGATGATCGTTTTATTTTCACGGGTCCTTCGATCATAACACGTCAAGATGCTCCGACCTTCTCGTTTGAGGTGCTTCGTGAACGGTACCCGCAAACCGTGTACATTGCTATGGGTACGATTTTAAATAAAAATTTGGATTTCTATCAGCTTTGTTTTGAAGCATTAGGGGATCTACCCGTGAATGTTGTTTTATCTTCAGGAAAATACACGGATATGGAGCCGCTGGCTGATCAAATACCTCCTAATTTTATCGTCAAGCCATACATTGCCCAGTTGGACATGCTGCAGCATACCGATGTTTTTATTACACATGCTGGAATGAACAGCACAAGTGAGGCGTTATATTACAACGTTCCGATGGTGATGATTCCATTAACATCGGATCAGCCTCTTGTCGCCAATCGGGTACAGGAGTTGGGCGCGGGTATTACTTTAAATAAACATAACCTCAGTGCAACTAATTTGAGAGAGGCATTAACAGAAGTACTACACAATTCACTTTATAGACGGCAGGCTTACCTCATTGGTGAATCTCTAAGGCAGGCAGGCGGTTACAAGCGAGCTGCCGAAATGATTATGAGTCATATGGGTTCAGATCGGAAAAGTTACACAATTTAAATGGTTTTCCATTCAAAGTCGCTTAATAAGCGGCTTTTTTTGGTTTTAATAGTCTTAAGACTTGACCTACAGTTAACTCTATGTCTTATACTCGATTAGGCTTGCAAATTATATAAGGAATTGGAGATTTTATTGATTATGGCGAAGAGCACGAATTGGAATGTTTTTGGACTGGCAATACTACTAGGTTTATTTTCTACATTAGGTCCATTTACGATTGATATGTATTTACCGGCTTTTCCGGAGATTGCACAAAATATGAATACAACGGCATCACTTGTACAATTTAGCCTTACTGCCTGTTTATTAGGGCTTGGTGTAGGACAACTCGTTATGGGTCCTTTGAGTGACGCGTACGGTAGACGTAGACCATTGTTGATCTGTATGGCAGCCTACATTATTTGTTCCTTGGCATGTGCTTTTGCTCCGAATATCGGACTATTGATTTTGTTTCGTTTCACGCAAGGATTTGCGGCTTCAGCTGGAATTGTCATTTCCCGTGCGATAGCCAGAGATCTATACAGTGGACATGAACTCACTAAATTTTTCTCTTTGCTGTTGCTTGTAGGGAATTTGGGGCCTCTGGCAGCACCCATTGCGGGAAGTGGGGTTCTTTCATTCACAACCTGGATTGGCGTGTTTATCTGCCTTTCATTCTTGGGAATTTTCTTATTAATCATGACAAAGTGGAGCTTAAAAGAAACACACCCTATCGAAAGACGTATAGTTCCTGACTTCAAACAGCAATTGGGTAATTACAGAATGCTTCTGCGTGACCGTAAGTTTGTAGGCTACATGCTGGCACAGGGAATTATGACAGCAGGGGTCTTTGCTTATGTGGCGGGAACACCATTTATTTACCAAAATATATATGGCGTCACACCCACAGTTTTTGCTATACTGTTTGCTTCAAACGGCATCAGCTTGATCATCGGATCTCAAATCGTGGGTCGACTAGCTAAACGTATCCCTGAGCAGACGCTGCTATTATCGGGACTATGGCTTGCTATAATAGCAAGTGTGGCTGCTTTGGTCGTAACCCTGGCTCATGGTCCACTTTTCGCATTGGTGATTCCATTGTTCTTCTTCGTATGCTCGATCAGCATTACGTCTACAGCGGCATTCCCACTTGCCATGGAGAGTCAAGCTAAGATGGCCGGAAGCGCAGCAGCACTGCTCGGCGTTGTTCCTTTTCTTCTTGGTGCACTGGTTGCTCCTCTGGTCGGCATCGCGGGTGAGGACACTGCCGTCCCGTTAGGACTCACGTTATTAATGACCAGTATCATTGCGATTGTTACTTATTTCCTACTCGTTAAAAACGTCCCGCAGCATACACCTAATCATGCCCAGTCTAATGCTGACTTCTAGTATAGAAGGAACAGCTCGCCAAGCATTGGCGTGAGACATGAATGAATATGATTCCATTACAAGTCGCTAACACAGCGGCTTTTTTTGGTTTTCCGTACTGAACCCTCAGCCTGAATTCAGGTAAGGCATTGTTAGATAATGGAGAGACTAGGGAGGAGGGGATGCTCACTGCTTCATTTGGAATAAGCTTAATCTCTCTTGTACAGCATCCAGAACTTCTTCCGGAATCTCCTTCACCTTGATATCTTCACCTAGAAAAAGCAACCAATTGGTGATTTCGGTTAACTCTTCTGAGTTATGAACATTCATAAATGCCTTTAGGAGAGCCGTAGTCTGGTATGGATTTGTATAGGCAATTGAAAACTTTAAAGGATGGTATTTTTTGAATTGCGCAATCGCCTTTGGGCCAAGTTCCAGGACAAGGTTGATAACTTCTTCCTGCGTATTTCGTTTGAGTTGTTCTACAATCTTTTTTGTACTCAGTCTTTTTTTCGCCGGGTATGCTTCGACATGGATGAGGTTGTCAACGGATACGATTCGTCTTTTTTCTTCCTCCAAGTCAAAACCTTCAATGATCCAATGGCCTTTTTGATGATGAAGGTGCAAGAGAACAATGGGATAGGACTTTGTTTTCTTCTCTTCTTGGACAGTAACTAACAAATAACGTTCTATAAGAAGAATTTGGATGAGTTTTTCCAAAGTAGGGTGAGGCAGGTCTGATAGATCAAGCAAGTCTGGATTATGGGGATTGGTCCCTTCAAAAAGCAATATTTGATTCAAATGTACAAGGTCATCTTGCTGGTTTTCTGAGATAAGGCCCAATAATTTTTCAGCCAAAGATTGACGACTCTTCAGATAAGGAAGCTGTTGATTTCTTGTCGCCATAAAGGCTATGAATAACGCTTTGATTTCATTATCGGTAAACCGTACCGTGGGCAGGAGGGAGTTGTTCATGACAAAATAACCCCCGTCCCGCCCAACTTCAGCGACAAGTGGCATTCCCATGGCTTCAATTTCTCTGATATCTCGAATGGCTGTTGAACGAGAAATATTAAATTCTCGCATGATTTCAGAGATGGTAAAGTGTGCACGGTTATTGATATACCGGGTGATGATATTTATGCGTTCAATTTTTTTCATTGTACCCCCTAAACAGTATCATATTCTGACATGATTTAAGGTTATTATAAACCTATCAAGTGAAAACACAAATCAATTGAAAATTTAAAGAGGACGGTGTAAACCATGAGTAATTATCATTTCGAAGAAAAAGAGAGCTTTATCGTGTTAGGTATTGGAACCGATCTTAAGAGCGACTATACAGACTATGTTGGCATCAGCAAGGAGAAGGCGGATTTTTGGTCCACGGTGAAAGAGGATGGAAGCCTGGACAAACTAAAGTCTCTGGCAACAAACGACTACATTTTTGCCGTAAACGAAGCAGTGAATAACCAGATGATGCATTATGCTGGTGTCATGACAGAAGAATCTCTGCCAGAAGCAACGCGAGTAATCCAATTTCCTAAGGGAGAATACCTTGTTGTGAAGGGTGAAGCAGAGACGGCTGATGCGCTCAGTAACATGCTTACTGGCATTGCTTTTGGTCAAGCTCTCCCCGTAGAAAAGGATTATGCCTATGTTGGCGGTCCAAATACAACAGTTGAAATGGGAGAGAAAAACGGTTTGGTATATGGTGAAATGTGGATTCCTGTTGTAAGGAACTAACTAAAGCATAAATATTCAATGTGAAAGAATCCCTTCTTTTATAGGAAGTGGATTCTTTTTTAGTTCGATGTCTAGTGATTATCATTTAATAGATTTAGTATTCCTCAAGTATGTTATCATATTCTTTGTGATGACGGCTTCATTCGAGAATAGCTAAGTAATAAGCATTTTTTATTATTTACATAAAGTCAATGGAAGGCAGGAGATATAGCAGTATGGTCACGCTGATACTTTCGCTCGTTATGATTATAAACATATTACTCTCAGCGGTATTTTTGTTTTTTGAAAGGAGAGACATTGGTTATACTTGGGCCTGGCTCATGATATTTTACTTCATTCCTATTTTAGGTTTTATCGTTTATCTCTTTCTGGGACGTAACCTTAAAAAGAAAAATTTCTACGGACTTTCAGCTGAAGAGAGAAACTCCCTAAAGTTAATTGTCGAGAATCAGTTAGTGACATTGAAGGAGCAACGTAAGGAAAACAACCCCCTGCTCATGAAATATGCTGACCTGATTCAATTGAATCTGACTTCATCCAATGCAATCCTAACCAATGACAATGAGATATTCATCTTCGATGATGGACAAGAGAAATTTGATTCTTTATTTGCTGATATCAAGGAAGCCAAGAAAGAGATTAACATCCAATATTACATTATTCAACCGGATTCCTTAGGGAAGAAATTACGAGATGAATTAACTATAAAAGCTAAAGAAGGCGTAAAAGTGCGAGTTCTCTATGACGAAATTGGTTCAAAGAAACTTTCATTGAAGTTTTTCAGAGAACTGATCTCTGCCGGTGGAGAAGTAGAGGTCTTTTTCCCGTCACTGATTAGGCCATTAAATTTCCGTATGAATAATCGAAATCATCGAAAACTTTGTATTATTGATGGGGAGATTGCTTATATTGGCGGATTTAATCTGGGAAATGAGTATCTAGGCATGGATAAAAAGTTTGGATACTGGCGTGATACACATTTTAAAATGCACGGAGATGCCGTTAATCATATTCAAGGAAGGTTTATTTTGGATTGGAAACACGCCAGCAAATCCGATCAAGTAAGTTACGAACAATACTCCTTCAACACAGCAAGGCTTGATGGTTCAAGTCCAGTTCAGATTGTGTCTAGTGGTCCTAACTCACAGGTGGAACATCTGAAGAATATGTACATCAAGCTTATAGTAAATGCCAAAAAGAGTGTGTATATTCAAACGCCTTACTTTATTCCTGACAGCACTTTTATGGATGCATGTAAAATCGCACTGCTATCCGGGGTGGATCTGCGCATTATGATTCCCAATAAGCCCGATCACCCGTTTGTATATTGGGCGACTTGGGCGTATGCTGGTGAATTATTGGACTATGGAGCCAAGATTCTGTTATATGATAATGGATTCTTACACGCAAAGACCATTGTAGTAGACGAAGAAGTCGCTTCAGTAGGGACGATGAATATTGATTCCCGGAGCTTTAGGTTGAATTTTGAGGTGAATGCAATTGTATATGACGAGCGAGTTGCGAAACAACTTCAAGAATTGTTTCATCAAGATAGCCAGTTAAGTACAGAACTTACTTCTGATCGTTATAGAAATAGGTCCCTTATTATCAAATTTAAAGAAGGAATATCACGTCTTCTTTCACCTATTTTATAGCTCAGCTTCACTGCCGAAGTTATACTCAACCAGGCACGATAAAACTTTCCACTGGAGTGCTTCTTAACGACTAGAGGTATTAGCAAATCCTTCTTTTTAAGTCAACAGTCAAAAGCTCTCTTCCAAATGGAAGAGAGCTTTCCCAATTGCACGACAGCATGTTATTAATTTAAAACGCCGCTGCCGACTATTGTAACCTTTACTTCCGGGTGAAAACGAACTTGGGCATATTCTTTATTCCAGTTTAGGCTTTTCCATAAGTCCGGGTAATGGGCAATTAAATGTCTGCCAATACCGAAGGAATCACAACCACTTTGCTGAAGTGTCTTGATAATTTGTTCTGCGTCCTGAGTCATGTCATCGGATAACTTGCGGTTCAGACGTTCAATTGTGTCTTTTTCCTGAAGATGATTCATTGCATACTCAACGATCGTTACTGGAAGTTCGATACGGAGGTTCACATCAATTTGGCTATCACTTGCCACCTTTACCGCAAGTTTGCGCTTAATTTGTGCGATATTTGCTTCATAAGTGACATAGTTCCGCGGGTTGTTGGAAGGCCCTGGGTGGACCTTTTTAACAAAACGCGCTGTTTTATTCCATTCCCCACTCATAATAATGTATAGAGGAGCCTGTTCGGTCGTAAGACTCCCATTGAATCTTTGCCCATGAAACAGGGCGATTCCCCGAGCATCAATCTCCTCTCCATCCTTATATAGATAAGGCAGTGTAAAATCCTGTCCCGGATCCAGCATGGGAGGGAGAAGGGTCTCTAACGTCATTTCCGGAAAAATACATAATTCCTCCAGACTCTTAATTTTTTTCGTAATAAAATCACCAATCAATATGCTGCCAACTTTTTTTTGGTGTAACAGATCTCCGGCATCGCCATCCACAATCGCAATTTTCACATGTGAGGTTGGGTAATCGGGTTCCCGATATAAGACGTCCAGGTAAGGGTAGATATCATTTTGTGCGAGTTTGTTGCCGTATAAGATCATCCCATATTTGAAAAACCGGATATCACCAGTCACTTTAGCGCGAATTCTATCTGTACTTTGACGGACGGATCTCCCGGTGCCTGAGTGGACTTCATTACCGCTACTCCCTTGTTGACTCTCAGAATCATCGACAATTTCAAGCGTCTGTTTAATTTCACCCTCTGAGGTGATGTCAAACGCCGAAGCATTAGCAAGTCTTGCATCTTTTAAACTATCCTGATCCCAACATCCCGTTATCACCATGAGCAGGGTCAGCAGGATGAGGATTTTCCCCCGTTTACTCATATCATCTTCTCTTTTCGTTTCATTATATAAGATAGAACCAACAGGAGCAGAGGCAGGATCATGAGAAAAAAGTATGCCGATCTGTTGGCTATCGTACTAATTAACTCAAGTTTTTCCTTCTGTTGTGGCAGATACGCAATTATGCAAGAAGCAAGAACCACATAAGGCACCGCTTTTTTATGGTGTTTTTGTTTGAAGAGATAACTTATACCATAGGAGGCCGTATAGTAATAGCCACATATGGCCCCGAAAATTGAAATTAACCAGATAGGGAGGAACAGAAAATCGGCCCGATCCATTGTTCCGAGTGGGATAGAGCGGAGCAGATATATGACTGGTTCAGGCATCAAGTCAAGTTGCTGGGGGCTGAACGCCGTTGAACAAATGAACACGGTGAATGCATACAACAACACGACTACAGCACTTGCTAAAGCAACAGACTTGAGTTTGCCACCGCTGCTACCTTCAACCATAGGAAACACAACGAGAAAAAACTCGAATCCGAACATAGCCATTAATGTTTCCGTTGATCCACTAATGATATTGGGCCATCCTGCTTCGGTTAAAGGCAAAAGATATAACAGATTAACTTCCTTGAGTCCATAACTGATCAATACCATCATGGGCAAGACCAAAAAGGAGATGAGTACAAGTACTCGCGCAATGATTCGTAATTTTTGCCGAACCAAATAGATACTGCTGAACAAGAAGAGGGCTAATATAGCCCACCGAGGCGTATCCTGCAGCATCCAGCGGTTAATCACACCGTAGGCGTTCACCAGAACAGAAGTACCCATTAACAGGAAATATCCAACGTAGGAAATGATCAGCAACTTGCCAATCCATTTACCCGTAATCAGCGTTACAATGTCATAAATGGATGAACTCGGGAATCTTCGCATCAAAAGCCAGCACAACAGTATGACAAGTTGGATCAGGAACCCTCCAAGAAAAACAGAAATCCATCCACCGCCTTTAGAGATAAGGTGTATACGGTAAGGGAGGGACAGAATATCTACACCGATCTCAAATTTCAAAATGAGCAAGAATAATTGTCCCCGAGTGATTGTTGTTTCCTTATTCACGTTTTTTCCAACTCCTAGAGAACTTCTGCTGATTCAGCCGCTGCGGGCGGGCATCATGAGGACGCCCGCGAAGCGCCCAGATGGGAAATCGAATCCATACATCCTTCATGTCAGCTAATCTGAAAGGGGCTACTGGAGCAAAATAAGGCGATCCGAAGTTTTCCATCTTACAGAGGTGAATGGTTAGAATCACCAGACCAAATGCGATGCCGATATATCCAAAAAGCGCCGCTCCAATCATCATTGGAAAGCGGAGAATACGGACTGCCGAACTCATCTCATGCGAAGGCACCAAAAACGACGAGATAGCTGTTAGTGAAACCACAATAATCATTGTATAGGATACAAGCCCCGCACGAACGATAGCATCTCCGATAACCAAACCGCCAACGATGCCGATGGTCTGGCCCACTCGGCTGGGAAGTCGGACCCCGGCTTCTCTTAATACTTCAAAGATCAGTTCAAGCAACATTGCCTCTACAAGTGCAGGAAAGGGGATGTTCTGCAATGATTTCTTGATTGTGTGTGCCAGTTCGATCGGTAAAATAGCAGAGTGAAAAGAGATGGTTGCAATATAAACAGCAGGTAATGTAAAAGCAATGACAAAACTCATCATGCGAATTAACCGTAAAAAGGAACTGACAATCCAGCGACCATGGTAATCATCCGGACTTTGATAAAAAGCAAAAAACGTAACTGGAGCGATAAGAGCTGAAGGACTTCCTTCCGCAAGTATGGCCACACGTCCTTCCATCAAGTTGGCAATAACCCGGTCAGGTCTTTCTGTATTGAGCTGCTGGGGAAACAGAGAGAAGGGATTATCCTCCATAAACTCTTCAATAAAACCTGGAGCGAGCACCATATCTGAAGATATGGACGTGATTCGCTCTTTTACTTCGTTCACTAACTCCGGATTGGCCAAGTCCTGAAGATATACAACTGCAATTTTGGTATGTGTCTTCTCGCCGACGTTAAAATATCGAACGATTAAGGATGGACTAATAATTTGTCTACGGATCAGATTCAAATTAACCGAAAGCTGCTCTACGAATCCATTGTGCGGCCCTCGAATAACGCCTTCATTCTCCGGTTCGGTTGTGCTTCGGACATACATTTTCTCGGTAGAGAGAATGTAAAACTCCGGGTACCCATCGATTATGTAAAGACATTTCCCTTGAATAAGTGAATCTATTCCACGTTGCAGATCCGTATCTTTTCGACTTTCTAAAGTGGTGAACGATGGGTAGATTTCCGAATGAGCTTGGCCATTCAATGCTGTTAAGACATGTGTTTGAATGATCTCCTGATCTACAAGTGAATCGATATAGAGAAGCATACTCTGTACACCATTGAGCAGAAGCTGTTGTTGTTTCAAATCGTCTGTACAGTAGAGGGACTGTTCCACATAAGAAATATTCATTTTTAATTCAGAGAAAGCCTGATTGGTTGGGGTCATTGATCCACCTCTTTATAAAATGCGACATGGATTATCTTGTGCAAAATCAAGACTATTATGCAATAGGCGCTTCTTATTCAAAGAACTTATAACCAAACATTGAAAAAATAGTTGCACAAAAATCCATAATTTACAATTCAATTAGAAACTTTTTCCTAAATCTAGCGTCTAATATTATGACTTTTTGAGGGGTTATACATTACTAGAGAGTAGAAGGAGCCAAAGACAACACATGAATATGAAGAAGAAATTATCCATTTTTACCGCTTTAGCCGTTTTTCAAGCATTTGCAGTCGGTTCTGTGAGTGCGCAATCAGCACCGCAAGGTGACACCGCGTCAGTAAACACAGCCAATGTAGAATCAGTTGAGGTGTTACAGCAAGAGCAGCCGATTGCAGAGCGTGAAGTGAAGACGGAGAGCAATAACAAATCTATCAATACTCCGCCCACTGAAACCAAGGACACTCAAACCTCAACCGGCACTGAGGCAACACTTAAAACAGACAGCGAGAAACCTGCATTGGATGGGGAAGAGTCGACTACAAACGAAACGGATGCAAAACCTGTAGTTCAAGAGGAAACCCCTGAGAAGGTTGAAACGCCAGCTACGCCTGCTCAGATAGAGCAACCATCCGTTGATGGGACGTCTCCTGCAGTAGCAGGTGGAAATCTGACGTTGTACATGAATAGCAACAAAATGGAGCAGGATGGAAAAACGTATCTTGCTGGACAGCCAATGGCTGTAAAAAACGGTGTATCCTATGTTGCAATCCGTGCGCTGGTTGACCGTGTGGGATATGGCGTCAAATATGATAACAAAACCAAGGAAACCATCATTATTAGTGGTGAAGATGAACTCCGATTCAAAACGAACAGCAAGGACTATACGGTAAATGGAGAGACCAGAACGATGAAAGGCCCTGCTTATCAGCAAAAAAGTACATTCATGGTGCCGTTAACTTCCATTACTCAAGCTCTGAACATCACCTATAAAGTGAATCAGTCGGCTAAAACGGTTGTGTTGAATCTTAATACAAAACCTGTTGCAAGCTTTACCATTTCCCAAAAGGAAATTTTTGCGGGTGATCAAGTAGACTACGTGACTTCTTCCAGTTCACCTAATGGAATGGATATCGTTGACGAACGCTGGACTGGTCGCCAGGATTCATTTGATCAAGCAGGTACATATACGATTTCATATCAAGTACAGGATTCCAATGGTCAATGGAGCGATCCCTATTCAACTACGATTGAAGTTTTGGCTCCTAATCTTCCTCCTGTAGCCATGTTCGCCACGGATAAAGAAGAGTATAAAATGGGCGAAAAAATAACATACACAGACCAAAGTACAGATGATGAAAATAATATTGTTAAAGCGGCGTGGGAGAACAATTCACTTGCGTTCTTTGAACCGGGGCCAAAAACGGTGACTCTTACGGTAACTGACAATCACGGTGCTACGAACACGTACTCCAAAGTCATCACCATAACCAATGAGACCTTATATTCATTTACCGATTTTAATTTACTCTTCACGCCGGTAGGACAGAAATTCACCTTTAACGGCGGCGAAGTGACTACGATGGAGAAAGTGCCTTATACGTACATGGATGAGCCAAGTTTGCTGATCCGCAGTAACAGTCCGGAAACTGTGAATACGGAAGGCATTGTATATAAAGAATCATCTTTGGGGCAGACCCGTTTCATGATTCACCACGTGAACAATACAGGCAAAAGAGTAAAAATGTATGTGATTGCAACCAATAACAATCCAAATCCAGCCGTATTTGAACAACAGAATATGGGCTTTGCCGGACCTACACCGTATGCTACCGTAGCTGGGAAATTGTCTATTGATAAATGGTTCAAGTCGATTCAGACTGGAGCGGATCAAAAGAAAGAGTACCTTCAACCTGGGGAAAGCAAACTGATTTTGACAGAACTTAATAAAACGCCGATGAAAGAAGGACAAGTAATCTCCCTCTATTCGGACGCTTATAGTGATTATTCCTTAGACTATAACGTTATCCTGGTGGAAGAAAATAAAGATCCTTTCGAGGCTTTGTCATTGCTACCTGTGCTTGATCGTGATGGAGTGCACAACCGTGGTACGTACCCGAATGCGACTCGTATTATAAAGTACGATGAGCACGTGGGAATCAAACCTGCCCGTCTGCCACTTGGTGACAATTCAAGCGATCCCAATCTGGTAGGAACAGATCCAATGGCATACACAGACGCATCCAATGCGGGTAATTTCGGCGTATTGTACAAAATCACGCTGACCAATGTTGCACCGCGTACGCTTATCTCCTTTAACCCTCGTGGAGGGAAGTACTCCGGAGTAGCTCTGGTGAACAATCAGTTGGTATCGATTGCCGATGGTAACGTTGCGGTTGCCAATTCAAGTGAACAAAGCGTGCTTTACCGCACCGGTTCAACTGGAGAGAGCGTAACCATTCTATTCTCTGCCGCACCAGGAAGCAACCTGCCGGTCAATCTGCTCTTCACACCACTCCCATCGGAGAAGTAATGTAGGTTTCTCTTATAACGAATAGTTTGAGTGGCACGTTAATCATCGACAGAAAAGACTCCATATGGAGTCTTTTCTTTTCACAACTTATTTCTACTAAGGAGGAATCAGAATCCGATGAATGTAGTCGTCAAGTTGATACGTGAATTCAAAGAGCGCGATACCCGGCGTTTGTTGAAAGATTATCGAGACAGAGTGGAGCTTATAAGGAAACGGAATTTGGAAACTTGGGACGATCAGCACCTGCAAGCGGAATCTCTTCGGCTGCAAGAAGAAGCAAGATCAGGCAAGCCTTTGGATGATCTGCTTGTTGATGCTTATGCTCTAGTTTGCGAGGTTGCGAAGAGAACACTCGGATTACAGCCTTATGATGTCCAGATTATGGCTGCTATCGCTTTGCACGAAAGATTTTTGATCGAGCAGCATACCGGTGAAGGAAAAACACTCTCTGCTGTTATGCCTGTTTATCTCAACGCTTTGACAGGCAAAGGCGTTCATGTGCTTACTTTTAACGACTACTTGGCAAATCGAGATGCAGCGTGGATGGGACCGATCTATCGCTTCCTCGGGTTAACGGTAAGCTCGGTTCAAGCGGGCATGAGCCTGTTCGAGAAACGGGAAGCTTACGCCAAGGACATAACCTATGTTACAGCTAAAGAAGCAGGGTTCGATTATTTGCGCGACACAATCGCATTTAATGAGGCTGATACCGTGCATCGTCCTTTCCATTACGTCATCGTTGACGAAGCAGATTCATTGCTTCTTGATGAAGCACGAGTGCCGTTAGTCATTAGTGGCGATTCGAGTGCTTCCAAAAGTGATGGCGTTCTTTTCGCAGAAGTGGCCCGGCAGCTGCAGCCAGGAGAGCATTACGATTTTGACGAGTTCCAGCGGAACGTTTACTTGAATGAAGCGGGTGCTGCAAAAGCAGAGTTGCTGCTGGGATGTGGCAATTTGTACGATAGCCATAACAGCCATTGGTTAACGTCATTGAATTGTGCGCTACATGTGGAATCATTATTAAAAAAAGACGTCGATTACATCGTCCGGGACGGTGTAATTGAGCTAATCGAAGAACACACCGGCCGTGTGGCCGAGAACAGATATTTGCCGGACGGGCTGCAAGCTGCGCTGGTGGCCAAAGAAGGGTTACAGTGGAAGGCCGGCGGGAGAATTCTCGGCACGATCACCATTCAGCACTTTATTAGCCTGTATTCGGGAATTTGCGGAATGACGGCTACGGCGCATGCTTCAGCAATGGAATTTGAGGATATCTATGCGTTGCAAGTCGTGCAAATACCGCCAAACCAGCCAAACATACGGATTGACCACAAACACCGAATTTACACCCATAAAGAAGCCAAATATAAGGCGCTTGTACAAGAAATCTCTTCCGTCCACAGGATGGGACGCCCCATTCTTATTGGTACGTCAAGCGTCGAGGAATCTGATATGCTGGCGGAGGCGCTTGCCACTGCTGGCGTACCTTGCCAGGTTCTGAATGCCAAAAACGATGCAAAAGAAGCCGAAATCATCGCTAAAGCGGGAGAAATAGGCGCGGTAACGGTATCTACGAATATGGCAGGGCGCGGCGTCGACATTCGTCTCGGTGGCGGTAATCCCGCACAGGCAGAAGTGGTTGCCAAACTGGGCGGATTATACGTGATAGGTACATATGTGAACGAAAGCATGCGGATTGACGACCAGTTGCGCGGACGTTGCGGCCGCCAAGGTGACCCTGGGTCTTCCGTATTTTATATTAGCCTGGAGGACGAGTTGATGCTTCGCTTTGGCATTCATAAACTGTTTCGCGCTCCAAATCAGGACGAGGTTCTTGATGATCCGGCGCTCCACAGCAAAATCGAGCATATCCAGCACGTTATTATAGGTCAAAACTTCGATATTCAGCGGGAATTGAACGGTTATTCGGATATGGTGGAGGATCAGAGGCGAATTCTATATGAAGAACGGCTCGGAATTTTGAAAGCTGAGAGACTGATGAGTCCATCGGAGCGGCGTGTACGGCTTTTTTATATCGACGAGTTCTGGGCTGACCATCTGGCATTTGTTTCTTACATTCGTGAAAGCATTCATCTCGAGAGCATTACCAGTCGTAACCCAATCGACGAGTTTCATACGCAAATCACCCAAGCATTCGAGCAAATTCCGGCTAAAATAGATCATGAGTCGGCAAATATGCTTAGAAAACTTGGAGGTTCGAATGATCCCGAGAAATGGGAACAGTTCGGTCTGAAGAGTCCTATTTCGACTCGAACCTATATGATCAACGATCAATACAGCCAAGATAAGCGCAGCTCATGGACCGGAACGACGGTATTTGCTTTTTGGGGCAGTAAGATTTTGAAGCTATTACTGAAGCCAGTATATAGGATGTCAAAATAGTGATGGGAGCGTGACGATCGATGAACAATAATTGTTGAATTCGATTATGAAACTGAGATTTTTTGGGGAGAAGTATAAATACGGCATTTGAAAGTCGCTATTATAGCGGCTTTTTTTTATTTTAGTAGAACAGTTCTTGTCTCACCTGCCGGGATTAGCTGTTGGAACGAGCCAGGCACACTTCCTTAAAATCTTATAAGAAATTCTTGATATTTCAGAAATTTATCCGATAGGTGGGTGCTATTATACAAATACAAACAAAGACGAGGTGATGAAATGCAAGCAAAGTTGGCAGCGGACGCCATTCCCATCTCCAAAAAGCGAAAGACATGGATAAGGACGATACAAAAGCACAAAGTGATGTATGCTCTCTTATTACCAGCTTTAATTTACTTTGCGGTATTCAAATACATTCCTATGGCGGGAATTATGATTGCTTTTAAAAACTACAACCTGGCTTTGGGACTATGGGATAGCCCATGGGTGGGATTCAAAAATTTTACCGATTTTATGAACGGCGTTTATTTCTGGGACATCATGAAAAATACGATCGTCATATCGCTGTATAAGCTATTGTTTGGTTTCTCCGCGCCCATCGTGCTTGCTTTACTCCTCAATGAAGTGTATAGCCAATGGTTTAAGAAAATCGTACAGACGATCACTTATTTACCTCATTTTCTATCATGGGTCATTGTGTATGGAATTATGGTAGCATTACTAGCCCCAGGCGATGGTCTCTTTAACATGATTTTGAAGGATTTAGGTGTTGAACCCATCTCGTTTCTAACGGAACCTGCCTGGGGCAGAATGCTGATCATCTTATCTGAAGTATGGAAGGATATTGGATGGGGGGCCATTTTGTACCTTGCCGCCTTGGCAGGAATCGATCCAAGCTTGTATGAAGCGGCTCGAATGGATGGTGCATCCAAATGGAGACAGCTCTGGCATATCACGTTACCCGGTATTCGAGGAGTCATTATTCTGATGCTGATTCTTAAATTAAGCCATATCCTGGATGCGGGTTTTGACCAAATATTCATGTTTGCCAACACCTTTAACCAGGAGAAGATCGATATTATCGACACATGGGTATACCGCGAAGGGTTGGAACGTCTTAAGATTGGCTTGGCTACGGCTGTAGGATTGTTTAAAGCTGTCATCGGATTTGCTTTAGTGTTGGCAGCGAATAAGCTCGCCAAAAAATTCGATGGGCAAATCTGGTGAGGTGGTCTTTAGAATGATCCATATGACAATCGGGGAAAAAGTCTGGCAAACCGTCGTTTATGTAGTTCTTATTATATTATCCCTACTGTGCGTGCTACCCTTTCTATATGTGGTTGCTGTCTCCGTAACACCAGAATCGGAAGTATTAAGAAGAGGGATTGTGATTATACCAGAGTCCTTTACCTTTCTGGCCTATAAAGAAGTATTCATTTCTCATGGGATCTGGCAGGCGTATAAAATTACGTTATTTCGAACGATTGTAGGGACTGCGTTAAATGTGTTTTTTACGGTAATCGCGGCCTACCCGTTATCCAAAAAATATTTGCCCGGAAGAAGTCCGTTTTTACTCTTCATTGTGTTTACCATGATGTTCAGTGGGGGATTAATTCCGACTTATTTACTAATCCGCTCTCTGGGATTGTTAAACAGTCCTTGGGTATTGATTATTCCAAATCTCATTAGTGCATTTAATCTGGTGATCATCAAAGGTTTTTTTGAACAATTACCTGGTGAAATTGAGGAATCAGCGAGGGTAGACGGTGCCAGTGAACTTCAGACGTTATGGCGGATCATTTTACCCCTGTCCTTACCCGTCCTGTCCACCATTTCCTTATTTTACGCAGTCGGGCATTGGAACAGTTATTTTGATGCTATTGTATATATCAATGATTCCAACTACATGCCACTTCAAGTGATTTTGCGCAACATTCTGCTTAACGTTGCAACTCAAAGCGCTGATTCGCTCGCCAATTCCGGGGCTGTCAGTACGTTCGCTGTGCAGATGGCTACAGTAGTTGTAACTACAGTCCCGATATTGATCGTTTATCCATTTTTGCAAAAGCATTTTACCAAAGGTGTACTCCTGGGATCCGTTAAAGGATAAAAGGTGTTCCAACCTAACTTATTACGGGGAAACCGTGATAATATACAAGCAAAGGAGAGGTCAATATGCAGCGTAAAAAGATTTCATTTGCTATTCTGTCGGCAATCTTAGGACTTGGAACGCTTTTGTCAGGATGTGGGGGGAATGAAGAAGTTACATCGACAACTTCGAGTAATTCGCAAGGGCAGTTTGCAACCAAAATGAAAATCTCAATGTTTAACCAAGGCACTTTTAATGCTGCTGCTCCGGTACCTCCACGTGATGAAGATATTCAACGCCAAATGTTGGAAGAAGAGATGAACATCGACTTGGAGATGATGATTCCTCAGGCTGGTCAAGCAACAACCAAACTGAATACACTCATTGCAGGCGGGGATATTCCAGACTTGATCTTTTTGAAAAGTCGTGCTGATCTTGCGCAATATTACGACCAAGGAGTTCTTGCGGATTTAACACCGTATTTGGACCAATTCCCTGAACTACAGAAACGATTTGGCACCGACTCATGGGAGGCAATGTCCTATCAAGGGAAGACCATTGGAGTTCCAGGCTATGATAATGTAAACGGTATCAGTCGAAGCTTCTTCATCCGCAACGATTGGCTGAAAAAGCTGAATATGGAGGTACCAACGACACCTGATGAGTTGTTCGAAGTTATGAAAGCCTTTACAGAGAAAGATCCGGATGGGAATGGAAAAAACGATACGTACGGATTCATCGGTGGTATGAATAAAGAAGGCAATCTGCAAACCTATGGCTTTGATAGCTTGATGTGGATGTTTGGCGTCAATCCTCCTTCAGCCGTTGAGATAAAAGATAATGAACCGGTATTTCTGTTTATCGATCCCAAAATGAAAGAGGCGCTTGCTTACATTAATAAAATGATGGCAGCCAAGGTGGTTGACCCGGACTGGGTGACGATGAATTCGCCTGATCTGTTGGACCAAAAGATGTTTAAGGGTAGAGTTGGCTTCATGATTAGAGATGCTCGCAGACTGGAGCCGGACTATCAGCAGAAAATGAAAGAAATTAGTGGCGAGGTGCCGGAATGGATCGTTATTCCTCCGATGAAAGGTCCTTACGGTGATCAAATTGTAGAGAGAAAATCATTCCAAGGTAATTCATGGGCCATATCCGCAAAAGCGGACGAGGATAAAATCATTCGGATCTTGTCCATGCTGAATTATCTCTTTACGGATGAAGAAGCTTATCCAAACTTTGCATACGGAATCAAAGGCATCCATTGGGATGTCGTAGACGGCAAGATCAAAAATAAAACCTCCGAATTATCAAAGGAAATGAAAGAGAAGTACCTGTGGGTCGATCATTATAGAATGCCACGCCGTGGTGATGATGCAGAGTACTTCAGCTTCCAGAATCCGAAGACGGCGGAAGCTTTCAAGGACAATCAGCAATATGTGGGGCCAACGCTGCCAGGAAATTTATTGACCCCTGACCCTAGCGATACCTTGGATGCTGACCGCACACGTTTCATTAATGAAAGCTTAGTTAAATTTATGACGGGGAAAGAGTCTCTTTCCAACTGGGACAATTTCCTTCAGACGCTGGATACCAAGTTTGACATGCAGAAATATAAGGAAACAGCAATCCAGCAATTTAAAGAAGCCGGCCTTATCAAGTAAAAATAAACGAAGAGAGAGTGGCTATTCGTAGCCCTCTCTTTATTAGCATATGCTATTCTTAGTTTAAAACGGAACTAAAAGGAAGATGATCGATGCGAAGAAGAATCAGCTTGCCTTTAAAATTATTTTTTATCGTGTTTGCCTTTGTATTAGGCTGCATCATCTTGATAAGCCAATTGTCTTATCGCTATGTCCAAAAGGAAATAAGAACCAATGACATTTTTTACACCAATCAAATACTAGACAAGGTTGACCAGTATTTTACCGTTAATTTTTCCTCCTTCCAGACGATTCTCTTCTCAGTTGAAACATCAGTGAAAGCCAACATTAACAATACCGAAGTGATTAAAAAGCAATTAAGGGAGCTGTATGAACTCAACAGTATTTATGTCAGTAATATTTATTTGATCAAAAGCGATTTATCCATTCTGGGTGGAAGTACACCTACTCGAATATTCGATGAACCTTTATCTGAAAGAGCACCTTTATTTGATGCGGCTGACAAGAATAGAAGGACTACCTTTGTTAGTGAACCTTACAAATCGAAGTATTCCGGCTGGACCGTTACGATGGTTCGATATCTGAACGGTGCTCCGTTTCCTATGGCCATTGCGGTTGATTTGGATCTAAATGCCATTGAAGAAACCTTGTTCAAGATTAATAAACAGGAACAAATGAATCTGGCTCTGATCACTGCGTCAGGTAAGATCATTGCCGGATTTTCTGAAAATAAAGGACCTCTGAATATTCAAGATCATTCTTTTTCGATCGGAGAGACGTCAGCGGAAGAAATTCTGGATACGACAGAAACAAACCTTCAACTGTATTCCAACGACGGTATTCCGGTCTCCCTTTTGAAAAAACCAACGGAGAAGTTCAACTGGACCATCATCTCGATCAACGATGAATCACGCTTAAAAGCAGCGTTGTCCAGATTGGAAACCTATTACCTCGAGCTGCTCGCTGCAGGTCTTCTTTTAAGTTTGTTCATTTCTTTTTTGGTTGCCAAATATATAAGAAAACCACTCTATACGCTCAAAACAAAAATGAAGCAGGTGGAACAAGGTATCCTTACAACAACAGTTACGATTAATCGAAACGATGAGTTTGGCGATCTTTCACGAGCATTCGATCGTATGTTACAGCAAATTGTGGAACTGATTCGCCGGGCCGAGCTTCATAATGAACTTGAGCGGAAGCTGGAAATCCAGGTGTTACAGTCTCAAATAAACCCACATTTTCTGTATAACACACTTGGTTCAATCAGCAATGTGATACGTCTCGGACAAATAGAGAAAGTAGATGTGGTGATCGGATCGCTCATTTCATTATTGGAATATGGGATAGACGATGCTTCTGAGAAGGTTTCCCTACGCCAGGAATTACGCAATGTAGCGGACTATATCGAGATCCAGAACATTCGGTATAACCGAAACTTCCACTTGATTGAAGATATCGAAGCAGGACTGATGGATTTTCTAGTTTTCCGAATGCTGTTACAGCCCCTTGTGGAGAATAGTATCTTCCATGGTTATAACGGAGGGGGAATTGAGGGCCCTATTACGATTCATGCGTACAGGGAGGACGGCATCGTCATCATCGAAGTTATTGATCAAGGAGAGGGAATTCCAGCTGATAAAATAAAACATATTTTAATCTCAGAACCGAGTGAAGAGGAAGTAAAAAGGAAAAGAATCGGACTGAATAATATTCATGGGCGAATAAGACTCCACTACGGAGATCAATTCGGGCTGGATATCATTAGCATACCTAAGGAAATAACCCGTATACGCGCTGTATTCCCGGCAGAATTGCCAAAAGGAGATGCATAATGGGGAGAGACTATACCTGCTTCATTGTTGACGATGAAGACCTGATCATTCAGCGATTGGAATTGTTTTTTAATGAACTCTCTCATAGGGATCGACGATTTGTTCTGGTGGGCAAAGCGAATAATGGGCTGAATGGGATCGAGGAGATCATAAAACTTAAACCGGATATCGTCATATCCGATATTGTAATGCCGCGAATGGACGGAATCTCCATGATTGAGCAGCTCAAGGCGGAGCTCCCCCATACCCAATACATACTTCTGACCGCCTATTCATCCTTCGAATACGCTCAACGAGCGATTCAAGCCAACGTATTGGAGTACATTGTAAAGGTTCCACTGAGGGAAGCGGATTTGAATCGAGCGTTGGATAAGGCAGCCGGAATTTTAAATGAGTTTGAGAAAAAAGAGGCGGAATTTCACTCGTTAAACGTATCCGTGCTTGAAAATAAATATAGAGTCCGCAAGCAATTTTTTAACGAATTAATCCGAGGCGAAATCCCTTCTCATCGGGCATCGGATTTTGCCAATCGCATGCAGTTTCATTTTTTTCAAGCCAACTATTGCTGCTTCATCGTTGAGATGAATACGTACGAAAGTTTCCGAAACGAATACGCGGCCGCAGATCAAAACATCTTGAAATATGCGATAACAAATATCATCGAAGAAACGGTGATGAATGGTAGCAGTGGCGTAGCTGCGGATCTGTCCGATAATCGTTTTATTGGCTTTTTATCTTGGGAAAATAACCGCAGTGATATGGAAACGGAATATGCTTGTTTATCTTTGGGAGGGCAGATCATCTCTCATTTGCATCAATATTTGAATAAAAGGGTATCTGTCGCTTTTGGAAGTCCGCATCGAGGCTGGGAATCGATCAAACAGGCGTACACGGAAGCTGAAAATGTGAGTGAGGATTTCTATTATCATACCGAAAAAGTCGTAAAAACACCGATGCATCGGTTCCAATACCATAATGACAAAAAAGCAGATTTTCAGCAGAAGCTTGCTGATTTTCTTATACGCCTGAAGAGGAAGATTTCCAAGGAAGAGCTGGACAATGCACTTGCCGATCTGTCGCAATTTGTTACGGACCATAAAATTCACAAGTCTATCATGGCGCCAATGATTAGAGATTTGTACAGAGACATTACCGTGAAATTTAAATCGGGGAATAAGATGGCCACGGAAGTTCCAGACTTCCCCATGGAATTTATGGCTTTTCAGGAGCAACTCGCCTATATTGGCGACTTCACATTCGAATACGTGCATGCGGGCCAACTATTACATCGTGCAGAAATTATGAGTGCAATGCATTATATAGAGACAAACCTGAAACAACGTTTAACGTTGGAGGCAATTGCCGAGGAAGTGAATTTAGCACCATCGTATTTTAGTAGCTTATTCAAAAAAACAATGAACGAAGGCGTGATCAGCTACATTAACCGTAAAAAAATCCATCTCGCCCTCGAGTTGTTAAACGTTCGAGATTATTCATTATTGGAATTGTGCGAGGAAGTAGGCATCGTCAATGAAGGGTACTTTTGCAAACTTTTTAAAGAATATACGGGGGATACACCTAAGCAATACCGGATAAAAATGACACGGTAGGAATTCAAATAAGGATACAAAAAAATGTATGATTTTTTCGCGAAATCCTGTAAAAAAAAAAGGGTCAAAACCATTACCATGATAGGAGCATCTAATCATGGAGGTTATCAAAATGGAGCTTATGAAATCAGATGTAACCGTCATTGGTGGAGGAATTGCCGGGATATGTGCTGCCATTGCTGCCGCACGCCAAGGGTTGCTGGTTTCACTTATCAATGATCGGCCAGTTCTGGGTGGAAATGCGAGCAGCGAGGTCAGAGTTCACATTAACGGGTCGGCATATCTCGGAAACAGTCCATCCTATTATGCTCGCGAAGGCGGGTTGGTGGAAGAACTTAAACTGAAGATCTTTCATTATAATCCGTTATACAACAAAAAGCTTATGCTTTCACTTTCGGATACGGTCTTGCTTGACATGGTTTATGATGAACCCAACATTTCTCTATTTCTGAATACATGTGTGCATGAAACGGGCATGGAGAACGGCAGAATTCAATGGGTGGAGGGCCTTCAATTGGCTTCCGAAAGAAAATTTCGTTTTGAAAGCCCAACCTATATCGATTGCTCCGGTGATGGAATTGTTGGATACCAAGCAGGTGCTCACTTCCGATGGGGAAGAGAGGCGAAGCATGAATACCAGGAGGAGCTCGCTCCAGAAGTGGCAGATCATTACACGATGGGTGATACGATTCTGTTTCAAGCCCGTGACGTAAACTATTCCGTTCCTTACAAAAGGCCAGGCTTTGCGTATGATATTACGAAGCTGGAGTTTTTTGATAGTATCAGAAAAGGATTAAATCATCGATCTTTTCCAAGGAAAATCAACGGGCTTGGCGGATTGTGGTGGCTGGAATACGGCGGACATATGGATATTATCAAGAATAATGAAGACATCGCATTGGAACTGCGGAAATTGGTATACGGGATATGGGATTATATCAAAAATAGCGGTGAGTTTGATGATGTAGACAACCTTATCCTAGATTATGTATGCCCGATTCCGGGAAAGCGGGAGTCGAGACGTTTTATAGGGGAACACATGCTGTCTCAGAACGATCTTACAGAAAAGACTCATTTCGAAGATGCGGTATCCGTCGGAGGTTGGTATATGGATCTGCATGCAAATAAAGGCATCTACGATGAAGGGCCGGCTACCGCGTGGAACTTTGTGCCGGGATTGTATAATATCCCTTTTCGCAGCTTATTTTCACGCAATATTCCTAATCTCATGTTCGCTGGCCGTAATATAAGCGCTACTCATGTGGCTTTTGGGTCTACAAGGGTGATGGCAACTTGTGGTTGTATGGGGCAGGCGGTAGGAACGGCTGCTGCGTTATGCGTAAAATATGATACAGACCCTGCGGCCATCGTCAAAGCGCATATGGGTGAGCTTCAGGCGCAGTTGCTTCGAGACGGGCAAACAATTGTAGGGCTTCAAGAGCCGTTAGATCCTTATTTCGCAGACGGATTAACGATTCGTGCCTCGTCTCAGCGAAGCTATGAACAACTTCATACAACCGAAGAGATCTCCTTGGAGAACGCGTTATGTTTGGTCTTGCCGATTCAGACACCCGTGGTTGAAAGCGTGCAGATCAAAATTAAAAATAGATCCGAGCATTCGGAAACGTTGCAAGTGAAGCTGTTTGGTGGGGATCGAAAGGAAAACTATATTCCCACCAGCGAGCTGAAGGGCTACAACTTGGTGATTTCAGCGGGTCACGATGACTGGATTACACTGGACCTCAACTGCAAGAAGCCAGAAGACGACAAAATCTACATCGTATTGGAAGGTACGGCGAGCCTTGCCGTGTATGGCAATGAAGAGAAAATGACTGGAGCGGTGAGCTTCCTTTATAGACCGGAAGAGCCATCCAGGCTGAAGAAACTTAATAAGAGCATTTGCTTCAAGGATCTGCTACCATCCCAGGATATGTATAATCCCGCGAATGTCGTCAACGGCTTCTCCAGACCTTATGGTCTGCCGAACAGCTGGATTTCGGAACGTACGGAAGGACAGGAATGGTTGGAATTTGGTTTTGCAAGCCCCAAGAATCTGGATGAAATCCATCTTGTTTTCAATTCGCAGCTGAATTTGGAGCATTTTGATGATCCAATCGAGTCGTTGATTCAAGATTATGATGTGACTTTAACTTTGGAAGATGGAAGCGAGAGTGAAATTAAAGTCCGTGGGAATTATCTTTCGTTGAACAAACATCAGGTGTTTGCACAAGGTGTAACCCACATCCGGTTTGATTTCTGTGCAACGTATGGTTCGCCTTATTATGAAGTGTTTGCTGTAAAACTTTATGCTCCTAATAACGCTAAGTGAGGGCGGGTGAAGTCGTGATGAAGGAATTTTTCCCACGAAGAGGGCTACCTAATGTCATTCAGAAGTTGGAAAATGGAGAAACCGTGACCATCGTTTATTTCGGCGGTAGTAATACACGTTCGAAAGGATATAGGGTCATGACGGCGGATTGGCTGCGAGGGCAATATCCCCATGCCGATATCCACGCTGTGAACGCAGGCATTGATGGGACAGGATCGGACCTCGGCTGCGCCCGTTTAGAGACAGATGTGCTTCGTCATCAGCCTGATCTCGTATTTGTTGAATTCGTTGGCAACGATGGCGGAGTTCCCGAATCCAAGGCGCGGATCGAAGGCATTGTCCGACAGATTCGCAAGCGCAGCCGGTTTATCGATATCCTGTTTGTATATACGATCAAGGAGCGGGATTTGACCTCATTTCAATCCGGCGAATACCAGAAGGGCGCTCTTATGCAAGAGGAAGTCGCCGACTATTACGGCATTCCTTCGATTCATCTGGGCGTAGCGGTCAGTCAATTGGTTTCGGATGGAAAGCTTATTTTTACTTCAAGGGCAGACGTATCCATCCCCGGAGCAGTTATTTTCACGCATGATTCGATCCATCCAACGATCCCCAAAGGACATCAGATTTACACCGATACAATCACCCGGTCGTTTGAGAAAATCAGAGAACTTCGAGATCACGTGGGAAAAGTCGAACATCACTTGCCGCAGGACCCCTTGGTCCCGGCCAATCCTTGGGAGTATGCAACCATGTTGCCACTGGATCGTCTTACTCATTTTTCCGCAGGGTGGTCTTACATGACCTCTGATGATTTTCCTTTAGTACGTGAGTATGATTGGTTGTTCCCCGGATTATGGCGAGCAGTTGATGCCGGAGAGGCGATCACAGTGGAGTTTGAGGGAACCCACATCGGCTTATTTGATATCGGGGGGCCGGATTCTGGCCGATTGAAGGTGTCGGTGGATGGAGGAGAACCCTTCCTTATTGATCGATTCACGCTCTACAACGATCATAATAGAAATCAATATATTTTCTTGCCGGAGCTAACAAATGGGAAACATACAGTTCTCTTCGAGATCGATCACGAGAAAACTGACAAAGCGGCCGTGTTTGAGGCAAGTGGCAATGAACGAGGTATGGAACATGTTCGGCAACATCCAGCTTGGTATGATCAAACCGTCATTCAGCTTGGAAAGTTGTTATTGGTGCAGCCGCCTTTATAATTGATAAGTCCTCTTGCAACACTTGGAAGACCTATATTCTATCTGACTGCTACTGAGCAATCAATTAGGATGTAGGTTTCTTTTTTACTTAAAATCGTATAAGAAATTCTTAAAATGAAAGAAATATCACCGTAATCTAACATGCTAAGATAAAAACGACAGAGCGGGATTAGGCAGAAGGGAAGGTTAAGTGCTTTTTTACGATCATTAGAGCAAAAGGTAACTCATTTTTGGAAGCGTTATCATTATGAGGAGAGGCTGTGAATTGTATGGTCAAAAGGAAGCTGTTTTTCTTCATCGTTTTCATGTTGACGGTCGTAGTTCCTTCCAGCCTGATCGGAATAAGGACCGCTTATGCGGAGACCTTACCTTATCAGACGATTATCATCGATGACGGGAGTATCAAGATCAATGATGTTGTGACACCTGATGCGGGTAACAAGAACAATGGATATGCGGCTCCAAATTGGACTACAAGCACAGGGGTGAAGGGGTATGATCTTTCCAGCACCAAATATACGAGTACAGCAGGCAGAACGATAACATGGAATCCACGCTTAGAAGAAGGAACGGCGAAAATATCGTTCTATAAGCTGGATTGGGCGGATAAGGCTGATAGCAATGTAAAAATCGAAATTGTTCATAATGGAACAACGGATGTAGTCTTTATGGATCTAAGACCCTCATCTGGCGCTCCAGCAGGGTGGGTTGATTTGGGAGAGTACTATTTTTCTGGAGTTGGTGAAGAATTCGTTCAATTGACCCGTTCTACCGGCACCACAAACACGATCCTTACACGCGCGGATGCGGTCAAGTTCGAAGGGAATATAACGCAGAAAGAGCCACATAAGACAATCATCATTGATGATGGGAGCCTCACAATTGATCATGTCGTTACGGTTGATTCCGGCAACGCTAATAACGGATTCTCCGCTCCATATTGGAGCACAAGCGCGGGAGTGAAGGGATACAATAATTCCAGTTCCAAATTTACAGACGCTGTAGGTAGAAGCATCACCTGGAATCCACGCTTGGAAGCAGGGACGGCGAGGATATCGTTCTATAAGCTGGATTGGGCGGATAAAGCAGACAGTAATGTGAAAATTGAGATTGTTCATAACGGGATTACGGATGTTAAGTTTATGGATCTAAGACCTTCGTCAGGTCCATCGGTTGGATGGGTGGATCTGGGGGAGTATGAGTTTAGTGGTGATGATAGCGAATTTGTCAGGCTGACTCGAACGCAGCCTTCTACGGGTACAATTATTACGCGGGCTGATGCAGTCAAGTTCGAGGGGAATATCCGTCAACAAGCACCACCGCTCCCCCCGCTAAGAAGCCGTACCTTAGCGAATCTCAGTTACACAGAGAAAGGCAGCATCGAAAATGCGAACTATAAGGCAACCTTCTATGAGGCAGCATGGGATGAAGGTAAATCCATCGTTCGTGACATGTTCTACAAAAACACGGAGACAGGGAACTGGGTTCCAATCAATAATGAATCGGAAAGACTTGAGGAACAATGGGTTCTATTGGACGGGAACGCGGGCAGCCGAACCAATTACTACGATACGATGAACAAACGCTGGATTACATTCGACGGGGTCCATTTTCCAGACAGCCAGACGGCGGTATTAACCGATTCTAGGCATGGCAGTGATTACTATTTTGAAGTGAACTGGTCCATGGCAGGGGATAAACCAGATGTTTCTTTTGCCTTTACACCTCGCCGCGACGGCAATTATGTGATTGGATATCAGTCCTTCACAACAGAGGCAGTCTCGGGCATCAATGAAGTGTTAAATGGATTCAGGTCACATGCCAAAATGGTAGGTACGGTGGAATCAACAAGTTTAAGAGAGCTGAGCGCTCCGATGAGCCTAGTTGAGAAAAAAGATGGTTCGGGAAATCCATTAACGTATGGCGTATTTGTACCTACGACAGAGCTTCCGGTTGAATTTGAACCGACGGGAGGTGTGACGAAACAACGGCTTGGCATGAGCCTGGTCAACAACGAAGGCAGTGTGCAACCCATCCTGTATGCCCCTCAATTAGGGACTTATTCACAAATGACCGCAGAAAGCACGTATCAATTTCATATGGGGCTAATCGCTCAAAAAAGCAATCTATATGAGTCCTACGTGGATATTCTTCGCAATGAGTACGATTATTCGGCATACCGGGAAAATGTGTCAGATCAGTCGCTTACTGACGCGATGTTTAATATGATTGATCTCCTTAAAATTGAGCCGCAAGGGGACGACTCTGTGAATTATGTCCCATCACCCAGCGGGTGGTGGAGCCGTGCCAAGGGTTTTATTGATATCGAAAACGAGGATAGCGTCCGAACAAGCTCAAATGCGGTTCTTTTGGGGGCTTACTATTTGACTGGAGATGACCAGCTATACGATACGAGAGCACTGCCGTCCGTCCAGTATGGCGTATCGCGAAATGGTATCGGTTGGTCGCCAACGCAGAAAAAAGTATACGGTGTGCCTTCGTTATGGAAAATGGCTACTCTGCCGTTTGATGTTTCAAGTGTCACCGCTGTTCACCAGATGATGGGCACTACAGCTGGTATTGGGGCGCTGGCACAGGAAGAATACCTCGTACGTGACCCGGATCAGAAAGACCGCGGGCCTGTCATTCAGCCCCTGATGATGTATCGGATGACGGGAGATGCACAGTATTTGCAAGCTGCGAAGGATGCAGCCGACAGTTATATCACGCAACATATCGATACGCCTGCATCCGTCGATGTGAGTAAAAATGAGTTCATTTATTATTACAGCAAGCTGTGGATGGAGATCTTGGAGCTATATGAGGAAACTCAGGATCCCAAATACTTGGATGCCGCCTATAAGGAAGCCAAACGGTATGCAACCATGTTTGTTGCTCGTCCAGTTCCTGAAGGTAACGTTACGATTCCTCAGCCGGAGACATATAATTACGCGGAGTCGTTCCATTGGCCGGAAAGTGGTAAATTTCAATATCCTAGGCTTAAGCTTCCCGAAGATATTGCCGGAGGCGTTCAAGCGGAGCGTTGGCTTGTTTCACCGAGCGGACTGACGTTTGAAGCAGGAAGTACAACCGGTTATTATCGGATGAATGCTCAGGAAGCTCCATTCATGCTGAGATTGTCGCTTTATACAGGGGATGAACTGCTGCAGGATATTGCTCATAATGCGGTTATTGGACGATATTCCAGTTATCCAGGTTATTATTATAAAGGCTTCGCCGTTAGCCAACTTGAACCGGACTTTCCTCTGGAAGGCCCAAGCGGGGCTACATCCATCTATTATCACCATATCCCTGGGCAACTCGGGCAAACGATGGATTATTTGATCAGCGAACAATCATTAAAATCGAACGGGAGCATTACGTTTCCTTCCGTATTTGAAACGAATTTTTTATGGTTCAAATATCACCTCTATGGGAATAAACCAGGTCAATTTTATGGTAACTCCGACGTTTGGCTATGGATGCCCAAGGGGATTATTAAGACCAATCATCCTCAATTAAACTGGATAACGGGTGAGAGCGGGGATAAATTTTACATCGGATTAAGCAATGCATCGTCTGAAGAAGTTCAGACTCCGATTGAATTGAATGAACATATCATTGGATTCGACCCGGCACAGGATTATAACGTAACGATCATCCGCGACAATGGTACACCAGAACAAGCAGTTATGAGTGGTGGAATCATTCAAGCCACGGTTTCAGGCAAGGGCATCACCGCGATCATTGTAGAGGGACTTGATATTGATGTACCGCTGCATCAGGTCAGAACGGCAGATACATCGGATGCAAGTTATTTCTTTGATACCCACAGTCCAATTGATGCGGTTAAAGGCATGCTGATCGTTAAGCCCGACGAAACAGTTTATGATGCTTATGTACAGGCCAAAACAACGAAACCAGCGACAATCCATTATTCATTGGATGGCGGAGCTACGTATACGACTATACCCGATACGATATACCCGATGGAATGGTCGATACGAGTGGATGATTTATCCCAAACCTTTACGTATTACGTGGAATCGGACGGGAAACAGACCAACAAGCGTACACTTTATCTGCCTGATCAGGTAACGGAAACTCCAGTCCAACCCGATGGGCAGGATAGTTCATCCATCATCGTGGATAATACGGAGGCGGAGACAGAAGGCGTCTGGATAAGGGATACGACGGCTAACGATTATTATTATGATAACTATGTGTATGCCAAATCTACGACCGGCACAGCGACAAGTAAAATGAGATGGCGGCCTGAGCTGCCGGAAAGTGTCACTTACAGTGTGTATTACAAGATTCCGCAAATCACTGCAACGAGTGAAAATTGGGCTACAAATGCCTCATTTACCGTTTATTATAACGGGGGCTCCGAGACGGTTACCGTTGATGAGACAACGGCGAATGGTACTTGGGTGCACCTAGGGGATTATCCTTTTGCTGCAGGTGATAGCGGGTACGTGGAACTAACCAACAAGGCCAACAAGTCCAGGGTCGTTGCCGATTCGATCATGTGGGTGGACGCGAACCAGATACCGCAATTGGAGTCTGCTGTGATCCTGTCCGATCGGAACGAACTGCAGATGACTCAAACCGCACAACTGAATGTAACCGGTTATTTGGATAACGGTTTGGTCGGTGATCTTACACAAGCCGATGTGCAGTATTTCGTTGATCGTACGGATCTTGCCGAAGTGAATAGCAGTGGGGTGTTGACCCTTCTTAATCTTGATGGGAACACGGATCACATTGAGGTATGGGCTACTGTTACGATTGACGGAGTGACCTTAACCACACCACCTTTGAACATCACGATCAGGGACTTAACGGTTATCGTCGATAGCACAAATACAACTGGGTTATACACGACAGAAGGGTCATGGAGCCAAAGCAATTTAGCAGGATACAAAATTGGGGTTAAATCCCGCTATTCAACAGTTCAAGGCTCATCAGCAACGTGGAAAGGCGAGTTTCCAGAAGGTAAATATACGGTCTCGATCTATAAACTCGTCCATACGACAGCAAACGATAACAATGTCAAAGTGGAAGTGAAACATAAAGCGGGTACCGAGGTCACCTATATCGATGCAACGACCGGATCATCGGGTTGGGTTAATCTGGGGACGTTCGACTTTACGGGCGACGGTAGCGAGTATGTTCGATTAACCAGGGTTACGCCTACCACGGTAGACCCGCCAACGCTTCCTGCGGATATGATCTATACGAGGGTTGACGCAGTTATGTTCGAACGGCATTCCGATGATTCGGAGCAGCTTGCCAATGAAGCGCCAGTTGAACCGACACTTTCTGAATCAGAGCAGTGAATTATGAATGGAAGTGGAACAACGGTAAGTGATGTTATACAAATTATTGTAAAATAACGCTAAGAGCCGAGTGGATCAAAACGATCCATTTGGCTCTTTTTGTCTAAGTGCACGAAAGTGTGGTTACAAGGGAAGGCAGTCGGCCACCTTCCTCTTACCACCCATTAATCACTTAAGTTTGCCAAATCCAACTTTTTTGGATTCTTGTAAAAAAATTGCCGCGTTCAGATTATGTTTCGTCACACTCAAAACGTTTCTCTAGACCCACACAAATCTTCAATGGTACCATCATACACGTGCTTGAATTGAAGATTGCAGGAGGATATCATGTGGATCAACTTAAATACGATAATCTAAAGCTGGGGGAGCGCGGAGCTATCATCAGCATTATCGCCTACATATGTTTGACCGTATTAAAACTGATCGTTGGCAATATGGCCGGATCAGAAGCGCTCAAGGCGGATGGATTAAACAATGCCACCGATATTGTGGCCTCAATAGCTGTACTGATCGGTTTGAAGCTTGCCCAACGCCCAGCCGACACAGATCATACATATGGTCACTGGAGAGCAGAGACCGTTGCGTCACTTGTTGCTTCTTTCATTATGATGGCAGTAGGTTTACAAGTACTGTTTCAAGCCATTGGTTCTGTGTTTCAGGGTACACATGAATCTCCGGATATCATCGCTGGGTACACAGGCATTTTCTGCGCAGTTATCATGTATCTGGTCTATCGCTATAACAAGAGACTTGCTACTCGTATTAAAAGTCAGGCAGTCATGGCTGCAGCTCGAGATAATATCTCCGATGCCTGGGTGAGCACCGGTACGGTCATTGGGATCGTGGGTTCCCAGTTCGGCCTCCCATGGCTGGACCCTGTAACGGCTGTCATTGTCGGTTTCCTGATCTGCAAGACCGCTTGGGACATTTTCAAGGAAGCCACACATCATCTGACGGATGGTTTTGATGTTGAACTGATTCAGGAGTACAAAAAAACGATTGCCGGAATTGACAGCGTAGAAACAGTTAAAGACGTGAGAGCGCGGAATTATGGCAATAACGTTGTAGTAGACGTTGTCATAACAGTCCATGCTGAGCTGGATCTTCAACAAGCACACGATATCTGTACAGACGTGGAGAACGAGTTAATGGAGGAACATGACGTATACACCGTTCACGTTCATGTGGAACCTGATACGTTGGAAGAGTGCATTTAAACTCAGGATTATAAAAGAGCGACTCGGCAAAGCAAAAAACCAGTGAGCTTTAATTATTCACTGGTTTTTTGCTGATTTCAATTTTCATTTTTTTAAAAGAATACGCGCGTTGTTTATCCCATACATGACTATCTCGGCAAATTATAGGTAATCAGATTGTTATATTTATCCGCATGTTTCTGTTCGTCCAGGATGATTCCCCACACCGTGTCTTTATATATGCCATAAGGGAGACCAAACCATATTTTTCTATACTTTTCCACGGCCGCCAATTCACCCTGAAACGCCTTTTGCAGTCCGGCAAGATAAGAGGTGACCGTCTCAACCGGCTCACTGCTTATGCCCGTAATCTCCTGACCTGTCAGATCCTTGTACATTTGGCGGAACATTTGATTATGTCCTCGTTCATCATTGCGGATGCTCGTGATGATGGCAGCCTGATTGGCATCGGGTGACAACTGAATCAGTGAATCATAGAACACCTCATCGTTTCGTTCTCCTTGCACAGCCGTTTTGATTAATTCAAGTGCTTCGGCTGATGATGTTGCCCATACCGGAGTAAAAGTGTACCTGTAACCATATGGATATGCCACATACATTACGAATCCCTCCAAGACGAATATGAGTTAAGATATGCACGTATGCCCATCAGCGTTAACCCATATCATCTGTCCTGCCTTATTTGTGGAAAGCTTCAGTAAAACTTCACTTGGTATACCTCAATATTTTACTGTAACCATAAGCAAGAACAAATGGCAGGAGGTATGACAAAAAGGTCCAAATAATGTTCCATCCATTAAAATAAATGACATGTCCCATCATTTTGGCAACCCATTCGATTAATGTCAGCGATAATGATGCAACGAGGATCGCCAACCATGGCTTGGCACCTTTAACTATAATGGCATACATCATCAAGCAGCCGGCGATCGGATAGACTCCAAGATCCATTGGAAGAGCAGCCAAGGATTGATTATGAGTATTCGGCAGAATATTCCAGAAGTAATTAAACCCGATATTGTTGATGGATGCTGAAATAGCCACACCAAGTGGATAATATAGAATAAGGATTGTAAAGTTCCGACGCAGAATCCATACACCCAATATAATGGGAATGACCATACCCAACAGAATGTTTCCTAACATGCCATTTTCCTCCAAAGCTTTGTTACTTCTGTAGTTTCACTATAAGCCGCATCAGCATTTATCGGATTTCTCTCACTTCAATACAAGTGGTGTTGTATAAGTTAACCAACTCCATGGGATATAATGCATATTAGCAAATTCGAAATAGGCATGTGTGAGTCCAAACGTTAAAAAGGCCGCTTATCCAACAAGAGTAAGCGACCTGGGTGAACTACGGTTCACCCTTTTTCATATTCATCTTATTCAACTCAGAATGGTAATAGCTAGTCAAGTCGCTTACACACAAAGCAGTCTATCCACATGATTTAAGTTCTCCAAATGTTGAATAAGCTTAAATCGTTCTTTTTTTGTTCCATTAAAAGGTGTGCCTTCAAGAAATTGATTGAATTTCTGTTCGAGCATATTCCAGCCAAACGGAGTTTCCATATCACCTAGAGGTACAGGCATCCACCGTTCATATATATTGCCATCATGTGTTGTTATAACAACATGGGAAGCGCAAAAATGAGTTGGATGATCAGCCAGATATTGCTGCACTTCATCATCCAGGGTTACTGTAATTTTTTGCACCAGCTCCTGAACCTCCGGATCGGTGAAGCTATTGAATATTAATTCCTCTGAGTCCATACGACCGTATTTGAGAGCCACGGCTGAAGTGAATTGTGTGCTGGCCTGTGCTCCGATTGCGGTCTTGGGTTTAGGATTCGTCAGACGATATACAAATGAAGAGGTCCTCACATCAACAGACTTGATCTTGGATGGTGTTAAACTATAGTCTTCACGAAGTTCCAACATAGCATCCAGAGTGGCGTGTAATCCACGCTGGCAGGCATGACGTTTGAAATAAATGTCAGTCACTTTAAAATCAGTTCCCAGTCCTTCCAGCACATGACTTGTGTCACAATGCCCGCTTGTTCCTTTGAAGGCCTGGAAGAATCCATATTTTCCTTCCAAAGCTGCATCAGGACCCGTGAAACCACAGGATGCCAGTCTCACGGCCCTTAATCCGGTCAATGCCGCCCAGCCACTGCATAAAATTTTCCCTGAAGTTCCATCATTCTGATATTCAATCAAACCTCCTGTGAAAAGAGAAGCAATTCCCATCGCATCCTTGGTCTGCTTGGTATCTGCATTTGTTAATTTACTTACCAAGGCCGCTGCTGCGACAGCGCCGCATACCCCGGTAGCATCAAATCCTCTTTCCCGGTACATAAATGGATTGATCGCTTCGCCTAACCGAGCATATACGTCATAAGCCGCAACAATGGCGGTGATCATCTGTTTCCCATCGTTTCGGTGAAGCTGAGCCATACTTAGCAGGAGCGGAACAAGCACAGATCCAGGGTGGCCCATGGCGTGGCGATAGCCGTCATCCAGGTCTGCACAACGTGCCATCATGGTATGAATAAAGACAGCATGATCTGTGCTAGTGCGAACATCCTGTTCACCAATCAATGAGACCAAGTCTTCATTTTTAATAATAGAGTCTGCCAATCTTGCATATTCCAAAATGCGTTCACTTGTTTCGGAGTATCGACCAAATACCATATTACCGTAAGAGTCGAGTATTACCTGTTTACCTACTTCGATAGCCCTCTCGGAAAGATCCTCATATTGAAGACGGGTTACGTAGTTGGCAAGTTCTACAATCATATGATTCACAACAGTTCACCTCGTTATTTTGACTTCAATCCGCAAATACACGGGAAGTTTACATAACAAAAATATAAAGTTGGCATGATGTTGAACTCAAGCACAAGTTAACTGCACTAACTCAACTTTTGTATGCACATAAGTAATTGAACACCAATATGATTCAATTGCTTTGATGCAACGAAGGGGTGCAATAACGTTTGACTATTTTTTTTAAATCCTCTACGTAAGAGGGGAAAATTTTAGATTTGTGATAGATCAATGCAAGCGGGTGAAGATAAGAAAAATTGGCGATTGGAAATACATGAAGGTGAGAATTCGTATGATTAGACTCATTCAATGCATGAATCCCTGAAAGATACATCGTTAATGAAAAACTGGCTGCGTAATCCTCAGCACACAAAAGATGATGGATATCCGGTTGCGTCAATTCGTTAATACAATGCAGGGATATGTTACGTTCAGCGAGATGTTTATCGAGCAAAATACGGGAATTGAAGTTTTTCTTATTCAGAACAAAGGGTACATGTTGAAACAGACTCAAATCCGCACCCTGGTTAAATGTTTCGATGCACTCGGGATATTGATCAGGGAAATACTGCTTGAGCAAATTGTCCGAGATTACCATGTACATCTGCTCAAGCAGTATCGTTTCATACTTTACATTTTGCGTTACGATATTGTCCACACCCGAGAGAAACAGATCCAGTGAATTGTTTAACACCATCTCCTGCATTTGCGGTGAGGTTGTACGATGAATTTTAAGCTCCACTTTGGGATGCAGGGCATAAAACTCTTTTAATAATTTCGGCACGATAATGGGATAGCGGCCTTCGGTAACGCCAAAATGAATCGTGCCTGACTTATCCTCTTTAAGATCAGTAAGTTGATTCTCCATGTTTTGATCCAGCAGCTCAATTTGACGTAGCGTATCTTGCATAATTTTCCCCGCTGCTGTCAGCGCAATTTTAGGTTTTCTTTCGAAGAACGCAACACCATGTTTTTCTTCCAAGCTTTTCAGGTATTTGCTGAGTGATTGATGGGAAATATATAGTCGTTTCGCTGCATTGGAAATGTTTAACTCTTCGGACAGAACCAAAAAATATTTATAGTTATTAAGCATGCATACCTCCTGAGGTAATCTTCTGTGTGATTCTAATGTAAACACTATAGATGCAACACGGTTAAAGATCATCATACTGCAACTATTAGTTACATACAAGCAATCTAAATGTGCTTTGGGGTTGCGAATATCTATGATAAATTATGAATGTATTCACGATGTCCATAGCGGTGTAAGCGTGAGCAATATGCAAATGTCTGCTCCAAAATATAATTAACAGGAGGTTATGTGCGTGAGTAAAGTTGCAGTTCTATTAGCAGAAGGATTTGAAGAAAGTGAGACCCTGACGATTGTTGATATTTTGAGAAGAGCACATATCGAATGTCACATGATTAGTACAGCGGGTGAAATGGTTCGTGGTAGTCATGACATCGTGGTCAAGGCTGATGCGCTCATCAGTGAAGATGTTAAAACCTACGATATGATTGTACTCCCTGGAGGAATGCCTGGGGCCGCTAATCTTCGTGATGATGACCGTGTAATTCAACTTATTCAGGAAATGAATCAGTCCGGCAAATATGTAGCAGCCATGTGTGCAGCACCTCTTGCACTAGGCAAAGCAGGTGTGTTGGAGAACAAAAATTTTACCGCTTATGTAGGTTATGATCAGAAAATTGAAACCAGCGGTACTTTTAAAGAAGATATTGTTGTTAAAGATGGAAATCTGATTACAAGCCGCGGCCCTGCGACGTCTTATGCTTTCGCTTTTGCATTAGTGGATGCCTTAGGCGGAGACAGTATGGCTGTCAAAAATCGTATGGTATATTTCAATGCATTTGATGCTGAATAGGAGGGAACTGAAATGACGAATAAAGTAGCAGTATTGATGGCGGAAGGTTACGAAGAGGGCGAAACGCTGACGATTGTTGATATTTTGAGAAGAGCTGGATTAACCTGTGACACGTTTTATTTTGGTGATAAGTTGGTTAAGGGCATGCACGGCATCTTTGTAGAAGCAGACAAACCTTTTGGCGAAGAAGTAAAGCAGTATGACATGATCGTTCTGCCGGGAGGCCGCCCAGGTGGACAAAACCTGAAGGAAAATCCGGATGTGATTGACATGGTGCAGTACTTCAATCAGAACAACAAGTACATTGCCGCAATGTGTTCTGGTACGGTGGTACTGTCCGATGCAAAGGTCATTGAGGGCAAACAGGTAACAGGTTATGTAGGGTACGCTGAGAAATTGATTGGCGGCATCTTCAAGGATGAAGTCGTCGTAGCTGACCAGAATCTCGTTACAAGCCAAGGGCCTGCAACACCTTATCCATTTGCATACAAAATTGCAGAAATCTTCGGCAAAGATACATCAGGCCTACGTGAAAAGATGTTATACAACTTTGCCGGAGGCAAGTAAAGACAGCTAAGAGGGCGGGGGAATCATATGAAAACAGAGGAATTGGCTAAGGAGATTATCGCTAACATTGGACAGGATAATATTACGTATGCCACGCATTGTGCAACCAGATTGAGATTCAACGTAAAAGATGAGTCTCAGGTTAACTTGAAAGCGCTTGATCGACTGGAAGGTGTCCTGCGAGCCCAGTTTAACAGCGGTCAGTTACAGATCATCATTGGCGCAAAAGTGAAAAGCGTTTTTGACGCAGTAAGTGAAAAGCTTGACTTGGAAAATCAGGACATTGAAGTGAAAGCAGTACAACAAAAAAAGAATGTGATTTCCCGAGTCGTGGAAACGGTGGCAGGTATATTCGGGCCAGTCATTCCAGTGTTGATTGGGTGCGGTATGGTGAAGTCTGTGCTTGCAATCCTGACGACAATGAATCTTCTTGAGACAACAAGCGGTGCGTACCAAACCTTTAATCTGATTAGCGATCTTATTTTCTATTTTTTCCCCTTCTTCCTTGCAGTCAGCGCGGCCAAGAAGTTCAAAACCAACGAATATCTGGCTGTGGCCCTTGCCGGGGCTTACATGTATCCCACCATTATGGAAGGTGCAGCAAAAGTGGCAGAGACGGGTGTTACCAGTTTAAGCTTTTTCGGCCTTCCATTATTGCTCGTGAACTATAAATCAACGATCATTCCGATTATTATTTCGGTTTGGGTGATGAGCTACGTCTACCGATTTGTTAATAAGCGAATACCCGATATGTTTAAAATTTTGTTTGTGCCGATGATTGTGTTGTTCATTATGGTTCCACTTGGATTAATTGTTTTCGGACCTTTAGGAACCTACTTCGGCAGTGGAGTTGCTCAAATTGTAACGTATTTGTATACGGTGAATGGCGTCATTGGTGCATTTTTGTTTGGAACATTCAGACCACTTCTAATTATATTTGGCATGCATTACGCAATTACTCCAATTAACAGCCAGCTCATTGCTGAATATGGATACTCGGTAATTTCACCTGCGAACTTGACAGGAAATCTGGCTCAAGCCGGGGCATGTATTGGTGTATTCCTCTTATTGAAACATAAAGCGAGCAAATCCAGTGCTTTATCCAGTGGTGTAACGGCGATGTTTGGTATTACCGAACCGGCTATCTTCGGATTCAACCTTAAGTACAAGCGTCCTTTTATCTGTGCGATGCTTGCAGGAGGTATCGGAGCAGCTTACATCAATTTCTGGGGTGGAGGAGCAACGGCTCTGATTCTGCCAGGTATCCTGGCCTTGCCAACCTATATCGCTGACAGTTATATACACATCATTATCGGGGTAGCAATCAGCATTACGCTTGCACTGGTTGCCGTCTTGATCTGGGGAATTGAAGAAGAGATTCCAGCTCCAGTTACTGCAAGTGTTGGCAATGGAACAGATGGTTCTGCTGCCGCTAATGCGATTGCGGCGACCTCAGAATCTCATGCTTTGACTCGACCAACCGGAACAATGATCATTGGCTCTCCGATTAACGGGATAGTTAAAAATATAACTGAAATCGACGATCCCATCTTTGCTCTGGGGAGCGGTGCTGCAGTTGAATCAATCGACGGCAAAGTATACGCCCCATTTGACGGAAAGGTTGTATCGCTGTTCCCAACCAAACATGCCATTGGACTGATGTCGAATGAGGGTGTGGAAATGCTTGTTCATGTAGGGATAAATACAGTCAAGTTGAAAGGAAAGCATTTCACAGCTTATGTGCAGCAGGATCAGGTGATTAAGCAAGGAGATCTGCTGATCGAATATGATCATGAGGCTATTCGCGCAGCAGGATTTGATACGGTCGTGCCCATCATTATATCGAATACTTTTGAATATCAGAGTGTTGAGCAGATTGCTGAGGATCGGGTTGTCCAAAACGAAGCATTGTTACGCATTCACGCTTAGAGGTGGTTAATATGAGTAAATTATCTGATGACTTTCTTTGGGGAGGCGCTGCAGCGGCCAACCAGTTAGAAGGTGGATGGAATGAGGGCGGCAAAGGAGTCAGTGTTGCAGATGTCATGACAGCAGCAACACATGGCTTGGAGCGAAGAATTACACAGGGAATTGAGGAGAATGTATATTACCCTAGTCATCAGGCTAGTGATTTTTATACAAGATACAAGGAAGATATTCAGTTGTTTCATGAGATGGGATTCAAATGCTTTCGAACCAGCATCGCGTGGACACGGATATTTCCAAACGGAGATGAGACGAAACCGAATGAGGAAGGTCTGCAATTCTATGATGACTTATTTGACACCTGTTTGGCATACGGGATTCAGCCAGTAGTCACCATATCTCATTTCGAAATGCCATATCATCTAGTGACGGAATATGGGGGATGGCGCAATCGTAAATTGATTGATTTTTACTTAAACTTCTGCGAAGCAGTCTACACCAGATATCGGACTAAGGTTAAATACTGGATGACGTTTAACGAAATCAATATGATTGTGCGCAAGCCATGGAAGCCGGGAGGCATTCAGTGGAACGATGGGGAAAACAAACTTCAGACCATGTACCAGGCTGCGCATTATATGCTGATAGCCAGTGCCAAAGCAGTCAAGCTTGGTAAAGAGATCAACCCGGACTTTATGATCGGCGGCATGTTCCTTCATCCAACATCATACGCAGCTACATGCGATCCTGATGATGTGCTTGCCCAGGTCAAAAAACTTCAACAAGCTTACTTCTTTCTCGATGTACATGTCAGAGGCAAATATCCACGCTCATATTATGGGTTCCTGAAGCAGCATCAATTGGAAATTGAAACTGCTCCTGAGGATGAATTGATTCTGAGAGAAGGAACCGTAGATTATATCGGATTCAGTTATTACTCCAGCTCTGTCGTTATTGCTAATCCAACCGATCAGGACAAGAGTGAGGGGAATGAAATAAGCGGTTATAAAAATCCGCTCTTGCCTGCCAGTGAATGGGGATGGCAAATTGATCCGGTAGGTCTCCGGATTACATTAAACTGGCTGTATGATAAGTATCAGATCCCGCTATTTATTGTAGAGAATGGTTTAGGCGCAGTGGATACGCTCGAAGAGGATGGGTCAGTGCATGATCCGTATCGGATTGATTACCTTAGACAGCATGTGAGTGAGATGAAAAAAGCCATTCTGGAAGACGGGGTCGAAGTGATAGGTTACACTCCTTGGGGTTGCATTGACCTTGTCAGTGCCGGAACAGGAGAGATGAAAAAGAGATATGGCTTAATCTATGTCGATAAAGACAATGATGGGAAGGGTTCATTAAAGCGAGTTAAAAAAGATTCTTTCTACTGGTATAAAGAATGTATTAAAAGTCAAGGGAAGATAATATAACACTTCGTCAAGTACACGAATGATCAATTAAAAGCCCTTGTCTCCATCGGCAACAACTGGAGACAAGGGCTTAAGCTTTTTCAAAGTTTTACCGAAATTTATTAGGGATTTTTTTTACTGGTGCTTACTGAGAATATCAAATATGATCTTGGCATTATCTGTGTTGTCGATCAAACCGGCGAAGCGATGACTTGCCGGACCGTAGGCATAGACCGGAACATCTTCACCTGTATGTCCACCTGTTGTCCAGCCGGTAAATGAACGGTTATCAATAATCGCTTCAATAGCATTATCAATCTTTGTTACATCCGCACTTTTGGCTGCTTCGTTCACCGATTGAATCTCTTCAGGTTTCAACTCCAGTTTGAGATAACTTTTCAGTGTTTCTTCAACCGAAGCACCTTTTGCAATTTGTGCTGCCATGAAGTCAGGTGTGCGCAGTGCAGCTTTGATTGGGTCTACGAAGAAGTTGTATTCTCCGTCTTTTCCAAGCGTAAGTCCGCCCGTGGAGTGGTCGGCAGTAGCTACGACAAGTGTTTCACCGTCTTTTTTGGCAAAATCAATAGCTGCCTGAAATGCTGCTGCGAAATCATCCATTTCACTCATCACGCCAACGATATCATTATCATGTCCTGCCCAGTCGATCTGGCTGCCTTCGACCATTAGAAAGAATCCTTTGTCGTTCGAACTGAGGCGATCAATCGCTGTATTGGTCATCTCAGCTAATGATGGAGTTGCAACAGTACGATCAATCAACTTGTCCAGCCCTCCGTCCGCAAACAGTCCAAGAACTTGTTGATTCTTATCAGCGAGGAGAGAGGAACGATCCGTCACATAGCTGAATCCGGCCTTCTGGAATTCCTTTGTAAGGTCACGACCCTCGCGTACAAAATTGGATTTCCCTCCACCCAGAAGTACATCCACCTTATGCTTGCCATTAATCAACTCATCATAATAATCGTCCGCAATAGCATCCATATTTTTTCGACTGATATCATGGGCACCAAATGCAGCTGGTGTGGCATGAGTGATCTCCGACGTAGCCACGAGTCCGGTGGCTTTCCCGTTTTCTTTGGCCTGCTCAAGTACGGTTTTGACTTCCTTCTGCTCAGGGTCAACCGCAATGGCCGCATTGTATGTTTTCACGCCCGCGGACATGGCCGTTGCCGCGGAAGCGGAATCCGTCACATTTTGTTTATCATCATCCGGATAGGTCATTTGTGCCCCAACCAGATAAGGGTCGAATACGGTTTTGTCCATGCCCTTCGTTGAAGGATCATCTTTCATATAACGGTAGGCTGAAGTATAAGAGGTCCCCATGCCATCCCCAATGAGGAAGATGATGTTCTTGATTTGTTTTTTCTCCACACTTACAGCTTGAACGGCACTTGCTTGTCCGGCGGACAAGAGAGTAGAAGCCGATACAGCCAGAGTCAGCGCTACCGCTGGTAGTACTCTTTTGGATAATTTCACAATGATTCCTCCTCGTAATATCTCAACAACAAAAATGAATGCATGAATCTATATTCATTTGTTCATCATTAAGAAGATTAGCATTTATATGTAAATGAACACCAAGAACTTTGTATACTTGAGGTAAAATAAACAAATACGGCGATAACTTTAATTTCTTTGCATGAGGAGCAAGTCAAACATTCCAATCAGGGCAATATATTTCCTGCGAAAGATTCACATGATCTTCTACATACGAGATTACAAAATATACTCATTCCGCTGTTTTTGAAGTATGATACAACATAAGTAGAACGCTTTCATTTTTATATTACTGTTAGTATACGATCAATTTCATTTTCAGGAGGCTCTTTACCATTGACCAAAACAACTCCAAATTATGATGGGTATCTCTTTGTACATTTTATTGGCGAACAACCAGACGGAGAGCAGGTTTATTTCTCCTATAGCGAGGATGGTCTTCACTGGAAGGACCTTAATGGCGGATCGCCTGTGCTGTTTTCCGACCTTGGAGAAAAGGGGGTACGGGACCCGTTTCTGGTTCGTTCAGTCAAGGATAATAAATTTTATCTGATTGCTACGGATCTCCGCATCGCAAGCGGCAAAGGATGGACTCATGCCGTTAATGCCGGGAGCCGTGACGTAATTATATGGGAATCCAGCAATCTCGTGAACTGGTCATCCCCATGGAACGTTACACTAGGTGTTGAGGGCGCTGGATGTGTCTGGGCACCAGAAGCTGTGTATGATGAAATGGCAGATGAGTTTGTTGTATTCTGGGCTTCTGCGACGCAGGAACCACAGGAGCAAGAACGAAAACAAAAAATATACAGTGCTCGCACAAAAGACTTTCGTACGTTCTCTGCATCGGAAAAATACATTGAGCGGGATAATCATATTATTGATACAACGATTCTTCCTGCGGATGGCTCTTATTATCGATACTCCAAGGATGAAACAACCAAAAACATACGGGTAGAAAAAGGAGACTCTCTCGACAAAGGGGCATTTGTTACACTTCAAGCTCCGGTACTGGAGGCTATGGCAGGTGTGGAGGGACCTCAAATCTTTAAATTCAATGACCGGGAGGAATGGTGTCTGATTGTTGATCGATTTGCTGAAGGCAAGGGTTATCTTCCTCTGCTGACTACAGATCTGGGAAGTGGAGAATTCCGAATCGTCCCTGATGGTGAATTCGATATGGGAACGACTCAAAAGCGGCATGGAAGTGTCCTGCCAATCACAGCTGAGGAGTGCAGCCGGCTTCTCGCGGCTTTTGGGGATGGTCATCAGGTGCTTCCCGGACAATATGCCGATCCTGATGTCGCACAGTTTGAGGATCGTTACTATATGTATCCGACAACAGATGGTTTCGAGGGGTGGTCGGGGACACAGTTCAAAGTGTTTTCTTCTTCAGACCTGAAGCATTGGCAATATGAAGGTGTTATCCTTGATCTGGGAACAGAGGATGTAGCTTGGGCAACCGGTAATGCCTGGGCACCGGCAATCGCCAGCCGTAACGAAAAGTTCTATTTTTATTTCTGCGGAAAAAAGCTGAACGGCGAGAGTGCCATTGGCGTTGCTGTTGCAGATACACCGATTGGTCCATTTCTGGCCGAGTCGCAGCCTTTAATCACAATGGAGCAATTGAAACGTCTGGGCATTACTATGGGCCAAGCTATTGATCCTTCCATCTATGTCGAAGATGATGGAAGACAGTATCTGCTATTTGGCAATGGACATGGTGCCATTGTGGAGCTTGGTGAAGACATGATAAGTGTCGTTGAGGACACAATGAGCAATCTGGCGGGCTTGCATGATTTTCGTGAGGCGGTAACCGTGTTGAAGCAGGGTGGACTATACCACTTTACATGGTCCTGTGATGACACAGGTAGCGAAGACTATCATGTGAATTATGGTACGGCAGAGCAATTATACGGTCCAATTACCTATCGATACCCAATCCTGAGCAAAAATGTGGAGAAGGGCATGCTGGGCACAGGTCATCACTGTATATTTAATGATTCCGAAACGGGTCAATACCAGATTGCCTATCACCGTTTTGTCACCCCACTATCTAGATTTTCCTCTGGAAAGGGGTATCACCGCGAAATATGTATGGACCCGCTTCTTTTTGGTAAGGACGGACTGATTCAGCCTGTTATACTCTAATAAAAGACCTTCAGTTAAATCGCTATTTTATGAAGACCTGATAAAGTATGTATGCCTGTCAAATGTCGCTTTTAGCGATTGTTGGCAGGCATTTTTATCATCCACCTGGAACAAGCCAAACCCTTAGGATTGAGCGGGTATGCGACTTAATGAACGTATTCACTCCAGAATACATTTGACATGAGAATCAATAAATCGTATTATTACGATATAACGATTTAGGAGGAATACTTTTGAACACTCCCGCTTTTGACAGCAATAACATTAAACAGTTCGATGAACCAGCTAATCTGCTGAAAGCTCTGTCTCACCCCATTCGTTTATGCATTGTGCGGGGACTGATGATGAAAAAAAAATGTAATGTTTCTTATATGCAGGAATGTCTGGATCTTCCCCAATCAACAGTCTCACAACACCTCCAGAAACTTCGTAGTGCAGGTATTGTTGCTACGGAGCGGAATGGTCTTGAAGTGAACTATGTGCTTGCCGATCAACGGGTTGAACAGATTATCAAAACTTTATTTGAAAAGGATGATTGTGAATCATGAGCAAAAAAGTACTCATTGTTGGCGGTGTAGCTGGAGGTGCATCTGCAGCTGCACGTCTTCGCCGTCTGGATGAACATGCCGAGATTATTATCTTTGAGAAAGGGCCCTACATTTCATTTGCCAATTGTGGTTTGCCTTATTATATAGGTGGCTCAATCGATGATCGAGAGCGTCTGCTGGTGCAAACGCCAAAAGGGATGGCAGATCGCTTTTGTATTGATGTCCGTACAGGAAGTGAGGTCGTAGCTATCGATTCGCAGAAGCGAGTGGTTAAGATACAGTCCCAAGAGCGGGGTGCATATGAAGAAAGCTATGATGAGTTGATATTATCACCAGGTGCAAAACCGATCATTCCCGATCTGCCGGGTAAGGACAATCCGCTAATTTATACCGTACGAAGTATTCCAGATATTGATCGGATTAAAGACCAGGTTAGTTCGTCTAACAACCAATCTTCGATCGTAATAGGCGGTGGGTTTATAGGCGTGGAAATGGCTGAGAATTTAAAGGAAGCTGGTCTGGATGTAACGCTGATTGAGGGGAACGCACAAGTACTCACACCCTATGATACCGAGTTAGCAGCCGCATTAGCACAGGAAATGGAGAATCATGGTGTAAACCTGCTGTTTTCCAAACGTGTTCAGTGATTTCATTCCCTAGAACAGGGCATAGGGGTTGAACTTGCCGATGGTCATGTGTTGACAGCTGACATGGTTATTCTTGCGATAGGCGTAATGCCGGACACCTATTTTTTGAAAGATAGCGGCGTTTCGCTGGGTGCACGTGGACATATTATCGTAAATGAAGCCTTGGAAAGTAGTGTGCCACATATCTATGCTGTTGGGGATGCCATCGAAGTAACGGAAACCATTCATGGTACGAAGGCAACGATACCACTTGCCGGACCTGCCAACAAACAAGGCCGTATTGTTGCCGACCGTATCGCAGGGCTTCCTTCTACCTATAGAGGAACACAAGGTACGTCCATTATCAAAGTATTTGGAATGACCGCAGCGACGACAGGCAGTAATGAAAAAACACTACAGCGTCTCGGCATGGACTATCAAACCGTTATCGTACACCCTGCTTCTCATGCATCGTATTATCCGGGTTCAAGTGCAATTACTCTTAAACTGCTGTTTACTCCGGAAGGCAAAATTTTAGGCGCACAAGCAGTCGGTTATGATGGAGTGGATAAACGAATTGATGATATTGCTGTAGCCATTCATTTTGGAGGACATGTCCGGGATTTAACAGAGCTTGAACTGAGTTACGCGCCTCCTTATTCGTCTGCCAAAGATCCCGTGAATATGGCTGGATATGCAGCAGAGAATATGATTACCGGACGTGTTCAGACGTTCAGCTATAATCAACTGGCTGATCGTCAGCCGGGGCAGTCTATACTTCTGGATGTACGCAGTGAAATTGAGCATCAAAATGGTCATATTCCGGGTTCACTCTCTTTTCCAGTTGATGAGCTTCGTCAACGTTTAGATGAATTAGACCGATCCAAAGAAATCTGGCTATACTGTCAAGTCGGCTTACGTGGTTACACTGCTTCGCAAATTTTGCGTCAGCATGGTTTTAGCGTAAAAAACTTAAGTGGTGGTTATAAAACATACCGTCAAGCCCAGTTTAATCCTGCTCCATTTACTACTGAAAAACAAGATCATCATGATTCTGCGGTGGACGTTAAGGAAAAAAAGTCTATTCCCTCTGAGTCGATACAACCGCAACGTATTGATCATGAGTTGAACGTTTGCGGATTAAGTTGTCCTGGTCCCGTAATTCAGGTTAAGCAGAAAATGGATCAACTCTCATACGGAGAAACCCTTCGCGTGAAAGCTTCCGATCCAGGATTCTATGAAGATGTTAAAGCATGGGCGACAATGTCGGGTTCCACAATCTTGCAGTTGGAAAGACTGAAAGGCGGTACAATTGAGTCTGTCATTGCCAAAAATACAGCACAACCCGTATCCAATGCCCCAATCAGCGATCCTGCCAGCACGATGGTTGTTTTCAGTGGTGATCTGGACAAAGCGATCGCTTCACTCATTATTGCAAATGGGGCAGCAGCCAGTGGACGGAAAGTAACCCTATTTTTCACGTTTTGGGGATTGAGTATTATTCGTAAGCCGCAACCTCAGAAGTTATCCAAAACTATGATCGGCCGTATGTTTGATATGATGTTACCTCGCGGGAGCCAGAAGCTTGGCATGTCCAAAATGAATATGCTCGGAGCAGGCCCGAAGATGATCCGTGGTTTGATGAAAAAACATCATGTGCCTTCGTTGGAAGAATTGATAGAGAGCGCAATTGCACAAGGAGTAAAGATCGTTGCCTGTCAAATGTCTATGGATTTAATGGGGATACAGCGTGAAGAATTAATAGATCAAGTCAAAATTGGTGGTGTAGGTTACTATCTTGGACAAGCATCACAAGCCAATCATAATCTGTTTATTTAAAAAATTATCACAAACTCCAAAAAGCGTTGATTCGAATTCGAACCAACGCTTTTTGGACTTAATCATCAAGTAAACATTGACTTCATTTTTTTGATATTATAATATAAGCATACACTTATATGTGATTAAAGGAGGAAGTGCTATGGATTCTATGCAAGAGGTAGCGGATAAGCTTAAATTGCTGGGTGATAAAACACGCCTTACGATCCTTACACTCCTCAAAGAACGTGAATGGTGCGTGTGTGAATTTGTAGAGATTTTAGACATGTCACAACCTGGAATTAGTCAACATTTGCGCAAGCTGAAGGATCAAGGCTTGGTTAAAGAAAGTAAACGTGGTCAGTGGGTATACTACTCTTTAAATGTAGAGAATACACCCTATATTACATCTGTCCTGGAATTGATGCCAGATACAGCAACTATTCTTAAATCGTTAAATAAAGAAAACTTTACTTCAGTATGTAATTAATTTTTGATCTATATATAAGCATATCATTATATACAAATATAAATTAAGATGAACTGAAAGGGGGTGTATATGGTTTTGTTTTCTACGCTGTTAGCCTGCATCATCTTTTTGATTACACTTGTACTCGTTATTTGGCAGCCTAAAAACCTGTCCATTGGTTGGTCTGCTTGCGGCGGAGCAATCCTTGCTTTACTTGTGGGTGTGGTCAATTTGGAAGATGTATGGGATGTGACACAAATCGTATGGAACGCCACGCTTGCTTTTGTGGCAATCATTCTGATCTCATTAATTCTGGATCGTATCGGCTTTTTTGAATGGGCTGCCTTACATATGGCCAAAGCCGCTCATGGCAATGGTGTACGAATGTTTGTCTATGTCTCCATCCTGGGAGCGGTGGTTTCTGCTTTCTTTGCCAACGATGGAGGCGCACTGATTCTGACGCCGATTGTTCTAGCCATGGTACGTGCACTGAATTTCGATGAGAAAAAAGTATTTCCATTTATTATTGCCAGTGGATTTATTGCGGATACAACTTCCTTGCCACTGGTTGTAAGTAACCTGGTCAACATTGTGTCTGCCGATTTTTTTGGTATTACGTTTATGGAGTACGCAGGAAGGATGTTTGTTCCAAATCTGTTCTCGCTGGCGGCGAGTATAGGTGTACTGTATCTCTTTTTCCGCAAGAGTATTCCCAAACGATTTGATGCGAGTGAATTGAAACCTCCGGTAACTGCCATTAAGGATATGAAGATGTTTCGGTTGTCGTGGGTGGTGTTAGCGGTTCTTCTCATTGGATACTTTACCAGTGAATTTATCGGAATTCCCGTATCTCTTGTGGCAGGTATTGTCGCGATATTCTTCCTGATCATGGCTTCCCGCAGTTCAGCTGTACCGACTACATTGGTTGTCAAAGAAGCGCCGTGGGCCATCGTATTTTTCTCCATCGGTATGTATGTCGTGATTTATGGTCTACGTAACGTAGGTTTGAACGATTTGTTGGCCGTTGTCATTCAGGCTGTGGCTGATCAGGGATTGTTCGCTGCAACAATGGGTATGGGCTTTATTGCGGCAATCATTTCATCCCTGATGAACAATATGCCTACCGTGTTAATTGATGCGCTTGCCATTGATGCAACCACAGCTACAGGGACTGTTCGGGAGGCGCTTATCTATGCCAATATTATTGGCTCGGACTTAGGACCCAAGATTACCCCGATTGGTTCACTCGCGACCCTGCTTTGGCTTCATGTTCTTAGCACCAAAGGTGTCAAAATCTCATGGGGCACTTACTTCAAGACAGGTATCATAATCACGATTCCGACTCTGTTTATTACGCTAGTGGGTCTGTATCTGTGGTTAAGCATTCTATAAAAGCAATCTATAATTCAAGTAACGAGGAGACGATGAACATGAGTAAAAAAACACTGTACTTTCTGTGCACAGGTAACTCTTGCCGGAGTCAAATGGCCGAAGGCTGGGCCAAGAAATATCTGAGTGAGGACTGGAATATCTATAGCGCAGGAATTGAGGCCCACGGTCTGAATCCAAAAGCGGTTGAAGCCATGAACGAAGTTGATCTGGACATTTCGACTCAAACCTCGGACATCATTGATTCAGAGTTGTTGAACAACGCTGATTTCGTAGTCACGTTGTGTGGGGATGCAGCAGATAAATGTCCAATGACGCCTCCACTTGTGAAGCGAGAACACTGGGGATTTGATGATCCTGCCAAAGCACAAGGTACAGATGAAGAGAAATGGGCCGTATTCCAAAGGGTTCGTGACCAGATCGGGGAACGCATTAAAACATTTGCTGAAACCGGAAAATAATACAAACCTGCCTGAGCAGGATAATTGAATGCGTACCAAGAGAATGCCACGATGAGTGGCATTTTTTTGTTCAAAAAAAATGAACGTTTCATTCAGAAACGGTTCTTTGACTTACATTTAACAGCAACATAGAGTGATGACAAGGACGGTGATTGATTTAGCTAGGCAAATGAGAAGCATATACACCCTTGACTTTCCCCTGTACGGGAAACTATATACTCGCATTATGTTAAAAGATTGGAGATGATATGTTGTTCAAAATCAGTGCGTTTTCCAGGCTAAGTAGAGTCTCATTAAAAACACTGCGTTATTATGACCAGATTGGCATACTTAAGCCGAGAAAGGTAGATCACGATACGGGTTACCGTTACTATTCCGCAGATCAGCTTCTCGAGCTCAACCGAATCTTCATTTATAAAGAATTGGGGTTCACGTTGCCACAAATCACACAGCTGTTACAGGAGCATATTACATTGGAGAATATCCAAGGCATGTTTAAGCTAAAAAGAAGCGAAATTCAGCAGATTATCGATACGGAACAAGCCAAACTCGTCCGGATTGAGGAACGCATGCAGCTTATAGAGGAAGAGGGGCACGTCGAAACTGGACAAGAAATTCGAATCAAAGAGGAGGGTGCTCGGCAGTTTCTTTTTCAGACAGGGTGCGGGAGGGAAGAGGATATCCCGACTTTATTTCATCAGTTTGACCAGTCATTAACAAAAGAAATGCGCCAACTGATCGACGGACCTCAGGTTGTTTTGTGGAAAGAAATTGCAGGACAAGAGGAAGAGTTCGAGTTTGAAATAGGTTACTTCTTAAGCTGTGAGCTGCGATCACCTCCCGACCCATTTCAACTGCGGACTCTTCCTGCCGAGCCCATGATGGCCACCATAGCTTATCGTTCCAATGCCACCTTTGCCTGTAAAGCCTGTGTTCATCTAGCTACATGGATTGAGAAGAATAACTATCAGATCAAGGAGAACGAAGCTGGTAGAGAATTATATTTACCCTTATCTCAAGATCAAGATGTACAGTTTATAGAAATACAAATTCCAATACTAAATAGATAACTGAAGAATAGATAACTGAAGAAGACGGAGTGGATTAAAGTGAAAAATAAATGGATTATATATATCTTGGCATTGGCTGTTTTTCTGATCGGAACCCTTGAATACATTATTACAGGAGTCATAGAAATGATCGCCTCAGACTTGAGCGTATCTACTTCCGAAGTGGGTTTACTGGTGACTGTATTCGCTCTGGCAGCGGCCATTATCGCTCCGATTCTCATTGCAATTACAATAAATATGGATCGCAAGAAGTTACTGTTGTCCGCCCTCAGTGTGTTTATTGCCAGCAACGGACTTATGCTTGTTGACCTTTCTTACGAAACTTTACTATGGGTGCGAATTATTCAAGGGGCTAGCGGAGGAGTGGCTACCGTAGTAGCGATGGCCGTATCGACACGACTGGTTGAAAAAGAAAAAAGGGGCAATGCCATCGGCATCATTTTGATGGGGCTAAGCAGTTCGCTAGTGCTCGGTGTCCCATTGGGCACATTTTTTAGTGAAATGTTTGGATGGAGAGTTCTATTTATATTCATTGGATTGTTAAGTGTTCTTCCATTACTTATTATCTACAAAAAGGTTCCGGCAATCAAAGAGGAAGAAAAGATCACCCTCAGAATGCAGCTCTCCATTTTAAAAAATCCACTCATTCTGACTGCCTTGCTTATTACATTATTGTATATCAGCGGCTATTCGACACTGTTCACGTATATTACGCCTTTCTTGCAAGCTACGTCTTCTCTTTCCATGACCGAGATAAGCGGTGTTCTGTTTCTCGCGGGAATTTGCAGCTTTGTCGGATCAAAAGTGGGCGGACAATTGGCAGATGCAAAGGGATCAAAGTTTACAATTTGTCTAGGCCTTCTGTTACAAGGCGTAACTCTTCTTTTGTTTGCTCTAGCTGGAGTTAATCTTATGATGTTAATCTTGGTTTTAATGATTTTTATGTTAGCAACGTGGAGCATATCTCCGGCCCAGCAACTATATCTGGTTACACTGGCACCTCGTAATCCTGACATTGCCCTTAGCGTAAATACGTCGTTTATACAGTTTGGTTTTGCACTGGGATCTGGATTAGGTGGGGTTGTAATCAGTCGTACATCTGTCCTGTACTTAAATTGGTTGGGGTTTGGAGCTGTAGGAATTGCTTTACTTCTTGCGATACTGCTATTTAAGAAATCGAGAAGCAGGACTGGAACTCCAGATCCATTGTAATTTCAGTGATGGGTAATTCTAGCTTATGAGTAAAATAAAAAGAGGATCTCTTCAGCATTCACTGCTCAAGAGATCTTTTTGGTGTATAACAAAGTTAATATTTTTGGAGTTAGATGTAAAATATGCTCATATATTATTCAATGGATAAATTTTTAATAACGATTAACAACCGGCAAAATTCTTTTCTGGACTGATCAGTTCAGATATGTTATATTTCTGAAACGGGAGGTGTTACTTATCGCCAGGACTAAAGAATTTGACAGAAATCAAGCGTTACACCAAGCAATGTTGTTGTTTTGGAAAAAAGGATACGAGGCTGCTAGCATACCGGATTTACTAGAAGTGATGGGCATTAGCCGATCCAGTCTTTATGATACGTTTTCCGACAAGCAAACCTTGTACAGAGATGCCCTGGAGCATTATAAAAAAGGGAGTTCCAATAAGCAGACCATTCTTGAACAAGCATCCAACGTTAGAGAAGGAATTCTTCAATTTTTTGGGTATCATATTGCTTCAGCATACGATACCACCCTACCGGGCGGATGTTTTGTAACGAATACAGCTACAACATTGGAGTCACCAGATGAACAGATAAATGTCTTGATACAGACTAGTTTTTCGGATTTGGAACAAGCATTTTGCGAGCTTTTGGAAAAGGGCCAACAATCGGGAGAGATAGATAAAACAACAGATATCAAAACATTGTCTTATTTATTGCTGAATTTACATCAAAGCATAAATATTATGGCCAAAACAGGTCAAAATCCAGAACGTGCAAAAGAGATGATTAGCTTTATAATTGCAGGGATATAATTTTTTTTAGCAATATTGGAATGATTGTTCCGTTATTATATTCCTCATATTTTGAAGGTGCCATTTAAAGAGTATCTGTAAGACCATAATTTTTTTAATCATTCTGGAACATTCATTCCGTTATCGAAACATTCCATCAACAGTAAGGAGATGCAACCAATGAAGGTATCGTTTATTGGACTTGGAAATATGGGGCTTCCAATGGCACAAAACCTTTTGAAAGCGGGTTATGAAGTAGTCATCTTTAATCGGACCCCTGAAAAAGTTGAACCATTAATAAAACAGGGAGCACGGTATGTCCAAACACCACTAGAGGCAGCGAAAGAAAGTAATCTTGTAATTACCATGTTATCTGATGATGCTGCTTTGAGAGAGATTGTTGAGGGACCAAAAGGAGTTCTGAACGGATTATCTGAAAATGGAATTCACGTATCTGCCAGTACGATCAGCGTAGATCTGGCTCGGAAATTATCCGCTTTGCATGTAGAGAGACACCAGCACTTTGTGTCTGCCACCGTAATGGGGCGCCCGGATGCGGCTAAAGCAGCTACATTGCGCATTATTTTAGCTGGTCCGGAACATGCAAGACAACGAGTACTTCCCATGTTAACAGCACTAAGTCAAGAGATATTTGAGATTGGGGATCATGGCGAAGAAGGTAACATTGTCAAAATAGGCGTTAACTTTCTAATTGCTTCAATGCTGGAAGCTTTGTCGGAAGCGCAGCTCATGGTTGAAAAGCACGGCATTAAGCCGTCCCGATATATGGATGTTGTGAATGCTCTTTTTCAATCTCCGGTATATCAGAACTATGGCTCGATCATGACTGAACAGCGCTTTGAACCAGCCGGTTTTAAAATGAAGCTCGGGTTAAAGGATGTTGCATTAGCTATCGAGGCAGCCAAGTCAGTTCAAGCTCCACTACCTTTAGGTCAGCTTATTCATCAACACCTCTCTGATGGAATTACCCATGGTTATGGTGAGTTGGATTGGACGGCTTTAATCCGTTGTCTTGAGCATTCCTCTTAAGGAAAGAAAAATATAAGGAGAGATTAATTATGGAAATAGGTGTTACTTCATTCGTAGAAACAAAGCCTGATACTAAGACCGGAGTTGTGATGAGTCACGCTCAGCGATTGCGAGAAGTCGTGGAAGAAATCGTCCTTGCAGATCAGGTAGGACTTGATGTGTTTGGCATAGGTGAGCATCATCGTGATGATTATGCCGCATCTTCACCAGCAATGGTGTTGTCCGCTGCGGCGCCCCTCACAAAACGGATTCGATTGACAAGTGCTGTGACGGTCCTATCTTCAGCAGATCCTGTCCGTGTGTTTCAGGATTTTGCCACGCTTGACGGTCTCTCCAATGGACGTGCCGAGATTATAGCGGGTCGAGGTTCCTTCATTGAGTCCTTTCCACTGTTTGGTTATAACCTGCATGACTACGAGGATTTATTTAATGAAAACATTGAACTGCTTCTTAAATTACGGGAATCCGAGAAAGTAACTTGGAGTGGAGGCCATCGACCAGGGATACATAATCTGGGGGTATACCCGCGGCCTGTTCAGAATTCTATACCTGTATGGATTGGTAGCGGAGGTACTCAGGAGTCTGCCATACGTGCTGGAATTCTAGGTCTGCCACTAGTTCTGGCAATTATCGGTGGAAATCCAACGAAATTTGCGCCACTTGTAGAACTGTATAAAAAGGCGGCAACTCATGCTGGTCATGATGTATCACAGCTTCGGGTAGGTTCACATTCTATCGGATTTGTTGCAGAAGATACGGAAAAAGCCGCAGAACTCTTTTTCCCGTCCACTCAGTACGGCATGAATAAACTCGGCAAAGAGCGGGGGTGGGCATATTACGATCGTTCCAGCTATGACGCTGCCCGCAGCTCTGATGGTGCGTTGTATGTAGGGGATCCGGAAACAGTTGCTCAAAAAATTATTCATCTGCGCAAGCATGTAGGAATTACACGTTTCATGATGTATGTTCCCTTAAGCACGATGCCACATGAGTTGGTAATGCAGGCTATAGAACTGCTCGGTAAAGAGGTTGCACCGCGAGTACGAGAGGAAATTTCCAAGTGGGAAGCTGAAATGAGATAGATAAGGATTAACTAAAAAACATAAATGAACGAATTCATTATTATATTTGGAGGAATTATCATGAGTATTGAGACACGTATATTACCAGAATTAAGAGAGGTATATTCACAATTTCCAGGGTTTGAATTGGAGAAAAATTTAGAGTGGAGCAGAAACTTAGTATCGGCTGCATCGGTGAAAAAATCAGAGCATGTAAACACAACTAGCCGGAAAATTCCGAGGGATGGAGGTGAGTTGCTGGTCAAAATTTATGAACCAGCCGAACGGACGAATGATTTACTACCAGCCATGTTATGGATTCATGGGGGTGGGTACGTGTTAGGACATCCAGATATGGACGACAAATTGTGCGAACGTTTTGTTCAGACAGCAGAATGTATTGTCGTATCAGTCGATTATAGGCTCGCTCCTGAGCACCCTTATCCTGCGGGGATTGAAGATTGTTATGCTGGATTGGTATGGATGACGGAGGAAGCAGCAATGCTTGGCATTGATGTGAATCGGGTTGCGATTGCCGGTGCTAGCGGTGGCGGAGGACTGACAGCAGCACTCGCGCTGATGGCACGTGATAAAGGAGGTCCGTCTATTATCTTCCAAATGCCATTGTATCCGATGTTAGATAATCGTAACATCACGCCATCTAGTCATGAGATTACAGAAGAGGGTTCAATCTGGAACCGAACGGACAACGTGGCTGCTTGGAATATGTACCTTGGTGAGGAGAACGATATCAGTGGAAGTTCTTCTTATGCAATACCTTCGAGAGCAGAGAGCTTGGCCGGATTGCCACCAGCCTATACTTGTGTAGGTCAGCTCGATCTATTCCGAGACGAGACGATGGAGTATGTGGCACGATTAGCACAAGCAGGTGTGGATGTAGAATTTCACCTCTATCCAGGTTGCTTCCACCTTTTCGAAATTCTTGCTCCAGAAACAGAAGTGAGTCAACGTACTGTTAAGGGTTATATGGATGCAATGGCTCGTGCTCTTCATCCCAATAGAACCCTTAATTAAGGATTGATGAATCAGAACCTTTTAAGTTAAAGAATATTTATAATAGGAAACTTTATGTCAGAAGAAGTCACTAAATTAGTGACTTCTTTTGTTTGGAGATATAAGTATAGATAAATAATCCGAAAAGTTCGAAATGGGGTTAAGCTCCAGGATTCCAATCAGGAAGACTCTTGGATTTGGTCTTTCCAATGTATGTCATTATAAGGTATCACAATATGATAATTGATCAATCATGCTTGAGAATATGTCATTGCATCATACAGTCTAAAACCTTAACTTAAAATGACAGCAGAGAACGCTAACAACCTCGATGACGTTTATACCGATTAAATGGCTAAAGTATGTGTAAACGCCCATTGGACAGAGTGGGAATTTTTCCATTGATCTAAGTACATCCCCCTTAAAAGTGAGATTTATATCCCAACTCTGTTAAGTCAGCCGGGACACCTTCACGTCGTTTATGAAACTGTTTAGGCGAGGAACCGGTCATTTGTTTGAACTGCCTGCAAAAATGCTCGACATTACGGTAACCGCATCGATCGGCAATCTCTGCAACCGTATACAAATGATGTCTGAGATATTCTTTGGCCAAACGTATTCTGCTATGAATAACATCCTCCATACACGAGAGGCCAAACGATTTCTTGTACATCAACTGCAGGTACCCCGGGCTGACGTTTATGATCTTCGCCATTTCCGATATGGTCCAAGGATGGCTGGGATCGTTATGAATTGCCGTTCGAAGCTTCAACAGAGGATAGTGCTGAGGACTAATATCCTCTTGGACACAAGACTCAAGCAATTTATTGAACAAGGTTCGCAACAGGCAATTGATGGATGATTCCCGGTAATCGTTCTGAAAAGAATGCTCTGCAACAAGCAATTGGAACAGCTTATGACAGTATTCCGGATCATCCAGCGGGAAAGGTGTGCCTGGCGGAAGGGAGGTATCGGTTACAAACGGTTCATCACTTTCAAAACGAATCCAATCATTTATATAGCGCTCTGAACAAGCCCGATAATATATTTTTTGATACGGTTTGAAAAGTACAGCACAATGAGCCGGGTATTCCTTAAGTTGTCCATCAACCCAAAACTGGGCAGGGGTCTGTGTAATGACTAATAACCAGGCATCATGTCCTTCAGGGATATCAAAAACAAAATGATTCTGATGTACCGCGTCACATTCAACGTAAAAAATAGATGTCATGGTTCTTCCCCTTTATCTTTAGGTTGTAAAAAAGAATAACCCATACTCTACTTAAGCTATTTTCTATTATACGAGAGTTATCTTTATTTCATAGAACGAATGTACTATTACAATTATATGAGGAGTGTAGCTGGAATGAACAAGCAGGGGTTCAACCCATATCTTCCATCCTGGGAGTACGTACCTGATAGTGAGCCTTATGTATTCAATGAAAGAGTGTATGTGTATGGTTCACATGACCGTTTTAACGGACATGCTTTCTGTCTGAACGATTATGTATGCTGGTCTGCACCCGTGAATGACCTTGGGAATTGGAGAAATGAAGGGGTGATCTACCGAAAAACAGATGACCCGTTGAATCCGAATGGCCATATGTGCTTGTATGCGCCAGATGTTACGCTGGGTCCCGATGGGCGGTATTATCTGTATTATGTGCTGGATAAGGTACCCGTTGTTTCGGTGGCTGTATGTGATGCACCTGCCGGTAAATATGAATTCTATGGTTATGTACAATATGACGACGGCACTCGTCTGGGCGAAAGAGAAGGGGACGAGCCCCAGTTCGATCCCGGCGTGATGACTGAAGGACAGCACACTTATCTGTATACCGGCTTCTGTGCGGCCGGAGACCAATCAAGACATGGCGCGATGGCCACGATGCTAGGTCCGGATATGCTGACGATTGTGGAAGAACCCATATTCGTAGCACCGAGCGAGCCTTACAGTGAGGGCAGCGGTTATGAGGGCCATGAATTTTTTGAGGCGCCTTCCATCCGGAAGAGAGGTGATACCTACTATCTGGTGTATTCCTCCATCGTTATGCATGAATTATGTTATGCCACCAGTCGATTTCCAAATAAAGGATTTACATATCAGGGCGTCATCGTAAGCAACTGTGATCTCCATATCGACTCCTACAAACCTGCTGACAAACCCATGTATTATGGAGGCAATAACCATGGCAGCATTGTGGAGATCAACGGAGACTGGTATGTCTTCTATCACCGTCATACCAATGGGGACGCATTCAACCGACAGGGCTGTATTGAGAAGATATCTTTTGAAGAGGACGGCAGCATTCCTCAGGTGGAAATGACCTCCTCTGGTGCGGGTGGGAGACCGCTTGAAGGAAAAGGCGAGTACCCCGCATATCTTGCATGTATTCTTTTGACCAAAGATGATCAGAAGTACACTGGAGGTTTCGGGGCAGGAGCCTGGCTGGACAGCCGCTTTCCAAAGATCACCCAGGATGGTAGAGACGGTGATGAAGAAGTCGGATATATCGCCAATATGGTTGAATCCGCAACGGCAGGTTTTAAATACTTTGATTGCCGAGGAATTCGCCAGGTCTCGATCAAGGTACGGGGATATTGTCACGGGGTATTTGAGGTCAAAACCGCATGGGACGGTCATGTCCTGGGTACAATCCCGGTACATTTCACCAATCATTGGAAACCCTATTCAGTCGAGATGACCATTCCGGATGGTATACAAGCTTTGTATTTTACGTACAGAGGTTCTGGAAGTGCAAGCCTTGCATCATTTATTTTAGCGTAATCCTCAAACACATGATCTGAGCAATCCAGACAAAACAAAGCAGCTGCTGGTCATCCAGTAGCTGTTTTGTTGACCGATCAGCCTATGCGGCTCAGACAATTTTGGGGTTTTTATGATTAAACTTTTAGTCATCTGCAACGTTGGCTTCTCCAGCCTGCTGCGAATGGCTGCGATATTCGCTTGGCGCGATGCCTGTCCACCGCTTGAATTGGCGGCTAAAATGCGCATTGGTCTTATACCCCAGCATCATCGCAATATGATCTATGTTCAGGTCGGTTTGCTTTAACAGCCGCTGCGCTTCGTTCAGAAGGGTTTCGGATAGAAACTTGCGCGGAGCGATGCCGTATACCTGCCGAAAAATACGATTAACCTGTGACGGGCTAATGCTCAGCGACTTGGCGATGTCCTGAATCCAGGTTCGATCGCTCTCCTGAATTTCCCCGTGAAGATGGATATATCTTACCGAATCCTCAATGTGCTCAGCAATCTGATGGGCAATGGTTTCTTTTCTCGACAACGTAACGGAGGCTTGCTGAGATAACTGACCGACCAGGGAACCGAGCAGTTCAAACACGGCGGCATGTACCTTCATTTGTTTGGAGGAAGTTAGCGAGCTAGACAAATGCTCTGTGGCCAGACCATACAAGGTAGACAGGGAAGGGGAAAGCCCCAGAGCCAAATTTGAATTTGCCGGATAATAGATGTCTTTGCAACGGTTAAGTTCTCTGCAAAAGGATGTATCGTGTATGCTGAAATGCACAGAAAAATAAGTGAACCCCTCCGGTCCGGCTCCGGTGCAAGAGTGGGTCATACCAGGCCGGATGAACAGAAGGTCACCAACCGACTGACGATAAGACTGCCCGTTGACAACCATGTTCATCTGCCCGTCCATCATCCAGTGCACTTCATACATTGAATGTTCATGAGACGGATAAGTCCAGCTGGAATCTACCTTTCTTGCATGCAGCCCCAATAATTGAAAAGACATGCGAACATCGGGTAGACGACCTAAATACACAGCATCCGAAAGCTTGGTCACAGCAAACCAACCCCCTTGTACTATTCTATATACCAACATCCTGTCATCGGATTGTCCTCGTAAATTATCTTTAGTTTAATGGATCTAACCTCATCTTAACAGAAAAAAATGCGTGAAAAGGGTAAATCGTCGGAGTGATTAGAACATCGTCATGAACCATAGCGGGTGCTATGGTAGTATTATCAACCCGATGGGGAAAAATGGAGGCAAGCTTGAATGAGAATTATTCGATTTCTGGACGGACAACAGAAGTGGCTGGCAGCCGTTACGGATGATGAACAAGCGTATCGTTTGCCACAAGCAGATTTTATGACTTTGATCCATCAAGCAAGAAAGCAGGGGATTTCTCCAGTTCAACTTGTTGAAAGCGCTTTTAAACCATTAAACAAGTTAACTGACGATTGGACTTCCTTACATCTAATCACTCCATTGGAAGCTCCGGAAGTATGGGCGGCGGGTGTGACTTATCAGCGTAGCCGGGAAGCGCGAAATTATGAAGCAACGGAAGGCAAGCTAGATGCAAAGACCTTTTACGATAAAGTTTACGATGCCGAAAGACCGGAGATCTTTTTTAAATCTACAGCAGCCCGCACCGTCGGGCCCAATGAGGCTGTCACACTTCGCAGCGATTCCAATTGGCAGATCCCTGAGCCGGAGCTGGGGTTGGTGCTTGCCGGGGATGGCAGCATTGTGGGATACATCGTTGGCAATGACATGAGTTGCCGCGATATTGAAGGGGAGAATCCGCTATATCTACCGCAAGCAAAAATGTGGCGCAATTCCTGCTCGATAGGGCCAGCCATTCGTCTAGCGGAAACGGTGCAGAATCCATATGCGTTCAGCATCGTCTGCGAAATATATCGCGAAGGTGAAATAGTTGTCAAAAGCGAGGCAAGCACAAGTGAGTTAAACCGAAAACTCGATGAGCTGGTCTCTTTTCTGGCCAGAGATAACAATCTCTTTGACGGTACGGTGTTATTAACAGGCACAAGCATTGTGCCCCCTAATGATTTTACACTTGCACCAGGGGACCGCATTGAAATATCCATTAGCGATATCGGGACACTTATTAATCCAGTCATTTCAAACTAATGTACAAGGAGGATGAATGCAATGACGACATTTCAGGTAGAGCAGACATACAGCAATTACATTAACGGAGAATGGGTGAAGGCGACATCCGGTGAAACCGAACCGAGCATCAACCCGGCGAATCGGAAGGAGGTAGTTGGCTACGTACCCACCTCAGGCGTAGAGGATCTGAACCGGGCTGTTGCAGCGGCGAAGGAAGCAGCAAAAGATTGGCGGAGGTTATCGGGTGCGGAACGCGGAAACTATCTATTTCAAGCAGCCAATGTGCTGGAACGCCGGGCCGATGAAGTTGCAGAGGCGATGACCAGGGAAATGGGCAAAACACTCCCAGAAGCTAAAGGAGAGACACTGCGCGGTGTAGCAATCTTAAGGTATTACGCCGGAGAAGGCATGCGAAAAACTGGGGATGTCATTCCATCAACGGACAGCGAAGCACTGATGTTTACGACTCGCGTACCCCTTGGCGTTGTTGGGGTTATTGCTCCTTGGAATTTCCCAGTAGCCATTCCGATTTGGAAAACGGCTCCGGCCTTGATTTACGGCAATACGGTTGTGTTGAAGCCTGCTCAGGAAACTGCGGTCACTGCGGCTAAAGTAATGGAGTGTTTTGAAGAGGCGGGCATTCCGGCAGGCGTTCTTAATCTGGTATGCGGCAGAGGCTCAGTGATCGGATCTGCACTTGCTGAGCATCCGGATGTGGGCGGAATAACGTTCACAGGTTCCAATGAAGTGGGCAAACGGGTCGGCGGCGCAGCACTGGCACGTGGGGCCAAGTATCAACTTGAAATGGGTGGGAAAAACCCGATTATTATCGCGGCTGACGCTGACCTGGATTTGGCTGTGGAAGCCACGATCAGCGGTGGGTTGAAATCGACCGGGCAAAAATGTACGGCCACCAGCAAGGTCATTATTGAACGAAAAGTATACGATGCCTTCAAAGAAAAGCTGCTCTCGCAAATCCAGGAAATTCGGCTGGGTGACGGCATGTCTTCTGGAAGCTGGATGGGTCCATGTGCAAGCGAAGGACAGCTCAATACCGTGCTGAGTTATATTCAAAAAGGCCAAGATGAAGGTGCCGTTCTGCTCACTGGCGGAAAAAGAGGGGACGGTCCGGGACTGGAAGAGGGATTCTATGTGCAGCCGACCGTATTTGAAGGGGTCGAATCCCATATGTCCCTCGCCCGGGAAGAAATCTTTGGCCCGGTTCTGGCCTTGATTGCGGTAGATTCCCTGGAGGAAGCGATCGAAGCGGCTAATGATAGCGATTATGGCTTGAGTGCTTCCATCTATACACAGAACGTCGGAGCCATGTTGTCTTTCATCCGGGACATGGATGCAGGACTGGTCAGAATTAATGCAGAAACAGCCGGCGTAGAGCTGCAGGCTCCGTTTGGCGGAATGAAGATGTCAAGTTCACACTCCAGAGAACAGGGGCAAGCGGCTATCGAGTTTTTCACGGCCATCAAAACGGTCTTTGTGAAGTCATAAACTGTGGGAGGCTATCATGTACGAACAGATTACGTCGATTATGGGAGAGACCGCGTCCAACTGCTTCGATATCATAGCACATGCTCCAGGGGCTGCCGGACGTCTGCCTTTAACGGATGATTTGCTGCGGAATGCTCCAAGCGGCGACTTGTTCGGCATGTCCCAGAATGTTGGAATGGGCTGGAAGCCCGGGGAATTGAACGGAAAACAATTTCTGATCTTGAGTACACAAGGTGGCATACGCAATGAAGACGGCAGCCCGGCAGCACTCGGTTACCATACGGGCCACTGGGAGGTCGGCCTGCTGATGAAGGCTGCCGCAGAAGAACTGTCAAGCCGGGGAGGAATCCCGTTTGCTGGATATGTCAGCGATCCGTGTGACGGCAGATCACAGGGGACGACCGGCATGTTTGACTCGCTTCCGTACCGGAACGATGCCGCTATGGTATTTCGCAGACTGATTCGCTCGCTGCCAACTCGTAAAGGCGTGCTTGGTGTCGCCACTTGTGACAAAGGTCTTCCAGCGATGATGCTCGCACTTGCCGGCATGCCGCAATTGCCTGGTGTAATCGTTCCCGGTGGCGTCACACTTCCACCTACCGATGGAGAGGATGCCGGTAAAATTCAGACCATCGGTGCACGGTACGTCAACGGGGAACTTTCTCTGGAAATGGCTTCGGATTTAGGATGTCGAGCTTGTGCTACACCGGGAGGAGGCTGTCAGTTTCTAGGTACCGCGGCTACGGCCCAGGTTGTAGCAGAGGCACTGGGTATGACAGTGCCTCATGCCGCGCTTGCACCTTCCGGGCAGCCCATCTGGTTTGAAATGGCGCGCCAATCGTCACGTGCACTCATCCATATGGAGTCACAGGGGATGCGGATGGCAGACATTGTCACCGATGCATCCATTCGCAATGCGATGACCGTTCATGCCGCGTTTGGCGGATCGACCAATCTGCTTCTTCACATACCGGCGATTGCCCATGCCGCCGGTTTAACCATACCCGCGGTACAGGACTGGATACAGGTCAACAAAAATGTTCCAAGGCTGGTTAGCGCCCTACCAAACGGACCGATCTTTTATCCGACCATACGTGTCTTTCAGGCAGGAGGTGTACCGGAGGTCATGCTACACCTCAGACAGCTTGGTCTGTTGGATGAGTCTGTACCAACGGTTACAGGTACTTCATTGGGTCAGGTACTGGACTGGTGGGAATCGTCGGAACGCCGTCATCTCATGCGGAAGCAGTTAAAAGAGCAGGACGGCATCGATCCAGACAGTGTCATCATGAGTGTAGAACACGCTCAGCGGCTTGGAATCTCATCGACCGTAACATTTCCAACCGGGAATATCGCTCCGGAAGGTTCAGTCATCAAATCCACCTCTATTGATCCTGCTGTATTGGATGAACATGGCGTATATCGTCATCGTGGCAGAGCAAAGGTTTTTACCACTGAACGTGAGGCGATCCATGCGATTAAGACCGGAGGTATTCTGGCTGGCGACGTTGTTGTGCTTCTCGGGCGAGGTCCATCGGGAACTGGAATGGAGGAGACGTACCAGCTTACATCTGCGCTTAAACATTTGCCTTTTGGCAAATACGTGTCACTGATTACGGATGCCCGGTTCTCCGGTGTTTCCACCGGAGCATGTATTGGTCATGTTGGCCCCGAAGCGCTGGCAGGCGGACCGATTGGCAAGCTGCGGAACGAAGACCTGATTGACATCGCGGTTGATCGTAACACGCTGGAGGGTAGCATTAACTTTGTCGGAGAAGGCGAATTGGAGTTTTCACCGGAGGAAGGTGCTCTCATCCTGGCACAAAGGCCCTTTCATCCAGATATGAGGCCTGATGAGGCTTTGCCGGATGATACAAAGCTCTGGGCTGCATTGCAATCGGTCAGCGGTGGGACTTGGAGAGGGAATGTATATGATGTCGAGCGGATCATAACTGCCCTGGAAGCCGGCAAAAAAGCGCTAGGCTGGTACTGATATCTACCTTTCGTGAATCTGCTGTTGTACAGATCATTACTTTCATACCGGAGGTTTCTTCCATGAATAAGATCAAGAAAATGATCACCAATCCCATCCTGCCCGGTTTCCATCCCGATCCGTCCATCTGCCGAGCAGGGGAGGATTATTATATCGCCACTTCCACCTTTGAATGGTTCCCTGGTGTACGAATTCACCATTCCCGGGATCTGGTTCATTGGCGGCCCATCGCTTCTCCGCTGACTCGTGTAACGCAGTTGAACATGGAGGGCAACATTAATTCCGGAGGCGTATGGGCACCCTGTCTTAGTTACAACAACGGTGTGTTTTACCTGATCTACACCGATGTCAAAAGCCGGGTAGGCGCTTTTAAAGATACCCATAATTACCTTGTGACAGCAACGGATATCGAGGGACCTTGGTCCGAGCCGGTTTATCTGAACAGCAGCGGTTTTGATCCTTCCCTGTTTCATGATGAAGACGGGCGTAAGTGGCTGGTCAATATGATATGGGATCACCGTAAGGGCAAAAATCGGTTTGCAGGCATCGTTCTTCAGGAATATTCCGTCCAGGAACATAGGCTGATCGGACCGGCCATGAACATATTTAAGGGAACAGAATTAGGCCTGACCGAAGCACCCCACCTGTATAAACACAAGGACTATTATTATCTCATTACGGCTGAAGGTGGAACCGGTTATGAGCATGCGGTTACCTCAGCACGTTCCCGTACGTTACAAGGTCCTTATGAGGTCGATCCTGCCAATCCGATCCTCACTTCATACGACAGACCGGATTTAGCTCTGCAAAAGGCAGGCCACGGTAGTCTGGTCGAAACGCATACCGGCGAATGGTACATGGCTCATCTGGTCGGACGACCCGTTCAGCACAAATATTGCATTCTTGGACGTGAGACCGCACTTCAGCCATGTACGTGGAGTGAGGACGGCTGGCTGAGACTTGCGAGCGGTGACCGATATCCGGAGGTTCAGGTGCCTGCACCGATGATCCAGTCCCATCCGTTTGAGCCGATTGCTGAAATGGATGACTTTGATCACTTTGAGCTTCGGCATGATTGGAATACACTTCGCATTCCACCCGACTCGACTTGGCTCAGCTTGACGGAACGTCCCGGTTACATACGATTGCACGGCATGGAGTCGATGAGTTCAACGCACAGGCAAAGCATGATCGCACGGAGACTTCAGGCCTTGAAGTGTGAAGCCGAGACGTGTCTGGAATTTGCGCCGGACCATCCACAGCAAATGGCCGGATTGATTTTGTACTACGATACCCAGGACTATCTCTACTTACGTGTAACTTATCATGAGGAGAAAGGGCTCTGCCTGGGGATCATTCAGTCCAAATACGGGGTATACGACGAACTGTTGGAGGATATTCCGCTAGAGTTGGTGAGCACGCTCCGTTTAAAGGTTGTGGTGGATCAAGATCGCGCCAGCTTTTATTATGCGTTAAATACTGATTCATCCTGGAATACAGCAGGCGAGTGGGTTGATATCACACATCTGTCCGATGAATCTCCAGAGTATATCCGGTTTACGGGAACCTATATCGGTCTTTGTGTGCAGGATCTAGGTGGAACCCGAAAACATGCCGATTTTGATTACTTTAAATATAAAGAAACAAAGCATGTAGCTGGTGTATTGGAAACGGAAATGGAGAGCCTTACCTTTGACGGCGTAGAGATGATTAAAAAACCTTAAAAGCCTTAGCATTGATTTGAATGAATTTCGGGAGGGCTAATGAGAGGAGAGGCCGGTCGGATTTATCCGTACGAGATTTAACTCCGAACTCTTGAAAACAAAATGATAAAAGACCTTACGTTTGCTTTGAAACGTTAAGGTCTTTTTATCGTTTTAAACAATCGAAGAATTCTCAGCCTATTTTTTCAATACTCACAACGGTTCTAATGGGTGGCGAGGGTTCTAGTTGGTCAAAGCCAGTAGTAATTCTTACTCTTTGCCCTACCTCAATTGTTTCATATGTTTCTCTATTGACCAAATAATACGAACCTTCCTGGTCTTGTGCTAATTCTATAAAATCCTCAAGATTTCCATTCTCCAGGTCTTCCTTACTTACATTTTGAAGAACAAGAAATTTGTACTTGTCATTTTCATCTGTTTTAAATACTACAGTGCCCTCGAAAACTGGATAATTCTCTTTCTCATCCTTGTTAGAACAGCCCGAAAGTATAATCATACTAATGAAGATAAACAATATTATTTTTTTCATAATGACCTCCTTGATTTGAAATAAAGTTTTCCCCTTGCTTTTAAGTATACCCTACGTAAAAAAAGCAAATTATTACTAAAAGGTAATTCATACGAAAAAAGTATGCAATATGGCATGAGAATTCCTTTAAATAATAATTCCCTAGAGTAGAAAAAACAAAAAAAGAGGTCACGATGATGGATATCCTAAAATGGATTCAAAGCTGGTATTATGAAAACTGTGACGGTGATTGGGAGCATTTATACGGTGTGCGAATTGATACGGTGGATAATCCTGGTTGGTCTGTCGAAATCGATTTGACGGATACCTATTTAGAAGATGTGCCATTTGATTCGATTGAAGAAGAGAGAAATGAAGAAGATTGGTTCTACTGTATCGTGAGAGATGGAGTGTTTCACAGTGCAGGGGGAGCAAAAAATTTAGAAGAGATGCTTAATTGCTTCAAAAATTGGGCTTCAAGTTTGGATAGAAGTTAATAATGCACTAACCATCGGGAGTAATCTAAGGAGAGAACCAGATGTATCTAAAAGGATTCAATTTGGATTTACCGTATATTGTAGATGATGAAAATATTGAATCTATAATAAAAAAACAAAAATGTGAGTACAACGAAGCAACAAAATTAGATTATGCGTTGAATTGGAAATGGAAAAGACGCTCTTTTAGTTTGGAAACCCGCTGTATTACAGCGATGTATGAACGTCTGTTGGGGAAATACAAAACGAAAGATTGTTGGAAAGTCCTAATAGAGTGTGTAGAAAACATTACGGATGAACGTATTGTTAACGATTCTGGTGTGTGTTCGGTACCGATCCAATTTAGTTTGAATGACTTTAGTGAAAAAAATGAGTTGGAGAAAAAAAAGGCTACGCTTCGCCTGCTAATGGAAGGCATAGAGAAACTTGCTCTACGTAATAATTGGGATATTGATCCATTTAGGGAGATAGCTTTGCAAATAGAGCAGTTAGATTATGTAAATGAATGGACTTGGAAAAAAGACGTAAAGAGCCCTAATAAGAAGTACAATGCTAGAGTCATATGTCATCATAATGTAGATAGCATGGATATATTCCTATCTATTTTACAACGTGATGGTACGCAAGTACTTGTAGAGAAGGTCATATCAGAACAACCAGATGAATTTGCCTATGCTGAACATCTAGGTGAACTTACATGGGTATCTGATTTTGAAGTTGCTTTAATTAATAAAACAGGTACTGAAAGGCACTCTGCAACCCTGAAATATTAATACGCTGTTAAAAATTCCACTTAGAAGAATAGGTCGAATAAAAAAGAAATAGTAAAGGATAAAATAATGAAAAAAAGAGTTTCGGTGAAGATAGGAGATGTCTTCTCAATAAAACTAAATCAGGATTGGAATTGTTATGGACAAGTTGTTTCTGAAGGAAGAATATCAGATTGTATGATTGTATTTGATTTGATATCAATGGAACACCCAACAGTAAGTGAGATCACTACTAAACCAATCATTTTCTTAATACAGACTGTAAACTCCAGGATTGAAGATGGTATCTGGAAAGTGATTGGTAATGCTCCAATACCTAGGATGACATTTCCCATGTACAAAGAGGAAACTGAAGATGGATATACATTGGTAGATCATAAGGGTGATATTGTGACTGAAACTCCCAGTGCTTCACAGATTGAAGTTGCCTCCGAACTGGAATCTTGGTCACCTGTTAGTTTAGAAAAAGCAGTCATTGCTAGATTTGTAACTGGAGAATGGGACCCGTATTATAATGATTTAATTTATATAGAGTAGTCTATGTTCAATGGTCTAGAGAAAAGGACATAGTCCGTTTACCGCTTGGGCTTGTATCTAATTAATTTTCACTTAGGCATGCATTTATCTTGAGGATTTCATTCCTCTCGTGTAAATGACATGCCCGTTTTTATTTATGCTTTAAATCCCCTTGTGATTTTGCGTCCTGTTGGTGTCTGGGCATGTCCCTGAGTAATCAGGAGCATCTGCTCCATCTGCAACTAGCCTGTTATCTAAAGCAGACATATCGTTCATCGTGATGTTCACAAATCAACTTACTTGAGATCAAGATTCAAACGTGTTACCGACATAATGAAAAGAGTGAATATGCGTTTTGGTGAGATCAATCACGTTTTTGATAAATGCCTCACGTGATTCACGATATCCGCTTAATATCCAATTATTTAATAGTCCAAAAAAACCGTAGGCGGTATAGTACTTGAAATAGTCCATATTAACTGGGGAGTTGTTGATCGTCTCAAAGACAAATTGCTCCTGATAGATTTTGAGTATGGTTTGCGGAAAGCCTGTATGTAGACCGGGTAACGTATCATCGTATTGAATCAGTTCGAAGAAATCACGGTGCTCGTAGATATAATCCACGATTTGAAAAGATTCGGCATCCAGCTTGTTTGTTGAAACCTTTTGACCGTGCCAATAAGGTTTGCCTACTGCGCCCCTCAATCCTTCGAGTGTCATACTCAACAACTCTTCGGCGAGAATATATTTATCCTGGTAGTGTAAATAAAACGTGCTACGATTATAACCCGCCTGATCAACGATGTCTTTGACAGAAACACCATGGAATCCTTTTTTCTTAATGAGCTGAATCAGAGCAGTTTTTAGGTGCTCCTTGGTTCGATTACGATGTTGAGATGTCACAATAAGTTCATTATTCATTCAAAAAAACTCCTATAAATATAGACATAGTTTTATAAAGTGTCTACGAGGTAGACACTTGGTCACATCTTAATGATTGGATTGTTACAATTTTAAGCATAGAATTAGTTTTGTAAACATCATATAGCACTATTTATATAGGCGCTATTCAAAATATTATACTGGGGGATTTATTCATGGGCAAACTTCAAGATAAAGTTGCAGTCATCACAGGAGGAGCATCCGGGATTGGCGCAGCGACAGCTCGCTTATTCGTTTCCGAAGGAGCTAAAGTGGTCTTGGTGGATCTAAATGAAGAAAAAGGTAAGGCGTTTGAGCAGGAACTGAAAGCGCTTAAAGCAGAGGCTCTCTTTATTAAAGCAAACATAACAAGTGAAGAAGAGGTTTCTGAGATTTTCAAACAAACCGTAGAAGCATTTGGTCAAGTCGATATCGTATTCAACAATGCGGGAATCGGACGTGTTCATCCCACGCATGAGCTTGATTATGCCGAATGGCGCAATACAGTCAATGTTGATCTGGACGGCGTATTCTTGGTTGCACGTGAAGCGATTCGCGAAATGCTCAAAATTGGTGGAGGTACAATCGTCAACACGGCTTCCATGTACGGATGGGTTGGTTCACCTGGCTCTGCAGCCTACAATGCAGCTAAAGGCGGCGTTGTGAACCTGACTCGTTCGCTCGCGCTGGAGTATGCTGAGCAGAATATTCGGGTGAACTCCCTTTGCCCAGGCTTTATCGATACACCGATTATCCCGGAAGAGAGCAAACAAGCACTTTCAGCGGCAACACCAATGAAACGTCTGGGTCAAGCAGATGAGATGGCAAAAGCCGTTCTGTTCCTGGCTAGCGACGATTCTTCATATATGACAGGAAATAGCTTGATCATAGACGGAGGATACACCGCTCAATAAGTGTAGCAATTATCGAAGCACACAAAGAACATAGTTCCATTAAAAGTCGCTATTCTAGCGGCTTTTTTTATATTGTATTGGTATAAGAGCAGTTCCCAATTCAAGGACAACTAGCAAACAGCGATTTTAGCTATTCATAATAGATGGCCTCATAAGGAAACTCTAACTTATTCAAGCGATATTCTTTGGGCGACATGGACATATATTGCCGAAAAACTTTGCCGAAATAGCTGGGACTCTCAAACCCGCATTGTTGACCAATCTGAGAAATCGGAAGTTCCGTTGTGCGGAGTAGTCGGATTGCAACCTCAATGCGTCTGTCTTTAAGATAGGCTAGCGGTGATGTTTTCTCGGATTTCTGAAATAACCTGCACAAGTAGTGTTTATTGATATCGCAATGGCTGGCTAGAAGATCCAACGTCAATGGAGATGCATAATTCTCTCGGATGAACTTTTTACATTTCTCAATCGTTGTTATGGATAGGGCACCGATATCCTTCTCCGCATCCCGACTCGTCTGTACCAGGATAAGCAACCACCGATAGATTTGCATGGACAAGCGATACTTGTCCGTAACCTTCTCTTGATGAATCAAATGGATAATTTGCCATAACTCTTGAATCAAGGGAGAGTCCGCGTTTCGTCGAATGACATGTCCCTCATTATCATGCATCATATCCCAAATTCGGTTAGCTTCATCCCCGCGAATGTTGATCCATATAAATTCCCATGGTTCGTTGTTCTCTTGTTTATAGTAATAGCAATGTTCTCCTGCAATTTTGACAAGTAGGGCATGTCCCTTCGGTAAAGGGAGCGTTTGATTGTCAATATCCAGATAACCCTGGCCATTAAGTGTGTATTGAAAAACGACATGCCCCGGGTCCGGTCTATCATCACTTGGACAACGATATTCCTCGCTAGAAACGATCTGCCATCCAATAGAGTCCAGTGTCATGATTGATGTATCGTCATTACGAAAAGCATAAGAAACCGTATGAACCATCGTTTCATCTCCTTCCTAAAAAAGTCAATTATCTTATATAATACGTCACATTTTTTAGATTGTCTGTCTTTTTTTAGACCTGTAAGATAAATGTAAGCGGTAACATAAAGAGGAGGTGGCTGTAAATTGTGTTCATATGACAACAAGCTGGGCAGGATCGAACTGATGATTCTAAAAATGAATTTTTAGATAAGGGGGAGTTAATCGAATGATCCGAAGAACTGTTTCCATCCAAAAATCGATGTTTGTATCTTTTTTAGCACTCCTTATGGTTATTTCACTGGCTGTTCCTCCGGCGCCGATACGTGCAGAGTCATCAAGCAGCCTGCCGGGTCGCCAAGCAGAGTATCTTAACCGGGGATTGGTTGCGGTTCTTGTAGACAACGGCGTTTTTTTAAGCTGGAGGTATTTAAACAACGATCCAGATGATATCGCTTTTAATATATATAAAAACGGAACCAAAGTGAACGCATCGCCCATAAGCGATGTGACCAACTATGTGGACACCACTGGTTTCGACAGTTCGCAATATCAGATCTCCACCGTTATTGCAGGCAAAGAGCAAATGCAACCGGAAGTTGTATCGGTCTGGCATAACGATTATCTACCTATTCCGCTCGATAAACCGGCCGATGGTCGGACTAAGGATGGCGGAACGTACTCCTATTATGCTGGAGATGCTTCCGTAGCTGACTTGGACGGGGATGGCGAGTATGAAATTGTCTTCCTGTGGAGTCCAAGCAATTCCAAGGACAATTCGCAGGCGGGTTATACGGGGAATGTCTATATCGATGCCATCAAACTGGATGGCACCAAGCTGTGGAGGATTGACCTGGGAGTCAACATCCGCGCCGGAGCGCATTATACGCAGTTAATGGTGTATGACCTCGATGGCAACGGAAAGGCTGAGGTTGTTGTCAAGACGGCGGACGGCACAAAGGACGGCCAAGGCACGGTCATTGGTGACGGCACGAAGGATTATCGCAACGACGGCGGATACATACTCTCAGGTCCAGAATATCTCACGCTGTTTAACGGTGAGACTGGCGCGGCTGTATCTACCGTGAACTATGATCCTCCAAGAGGCAACGTCAGTGATTGGGGTGACGGCTATGGCAACCGTGTAGACCGTTTCCTTGGCGCCATCGCTTATCTGGACGGTACGAAGCCAAGTGTCGTGATGAGCCGGGGTTATTATACCCGCACAGTGCTTGTTGCTTATGATTATGTTGGCGGGGAACTCGTCAAACGCTGGACGTTCGACACAAACGAAGCAGGATCACAATATCAATCACAGGGCAACCATAATCTAAGTGTGCTGGATGTCGACAAGGACGGCAAGGACGAAATTATGTTTGGCGCCTTGGCCATTGATGATGACGGCAGCTTGCTGTACAGCACCGGACTCGGCCACGGTGACGCCATGCACGCCGGCCAGCTCGATCCGAACCGGGAGGGCTATCAGGTCGTAAGCGTGCATGAGCATTCTGATGCGGCATACGGTCTGGAGATGCGCGATGCGGCAACAGGTGAAATCCTCTGGGGTGAGAAAACAGGTTTTGACACCGGTCGCGGGATGTCGGCGGACATTGATCCGAACTATCCAGGTTACGAATCATGGGCCACGACCGTTACCAACGGGCAAAGTGTACCTGTAACCAATACCTATTCTGCAGCAGGAGAGGCTATCTACACTGTGGACGAAGGGCCCAAAACCGCCAATTTCGCCATCTGGTGGGATGGAGATCTTCAGCGGGAGCTGTTGGACCATGAGTGGGATAATAGCACAGCCAAAGGTATTCCACTCATCTATAAGTGGGATTACCAAAACAAAAAGCTGAATGAAATCTTCCGGGCGACCGGTACGTTAACGAACAACCATACCAAAGGCAATCCGGCACTTCAGGCGGACATTCTGGGTGACTGGCGTGAGGAGCTTCTGCTACGGAGCGAAGATAGTTCGGAGTATCGTCTCTACACAACGACCATTCCTTCAGACTATCGCATCCCTACGCTGATGCAGGACCCTGTGTATCGACTTGGCGTAGCCTGGCAAAATGTAGCCTACAACCAGCCGCCTCATACCGGCTTTTATCTTGGAGCGGAAGCTACAGCATTCCCTAAAGCCGATCTGACTCTGACCCGCGAAGCTGAAATGCTGGAGCCGGTCTACCGCTTTAATTTCGGTACAGAGACTGCGTCAGGAAGTACGAACATACAGGATACGCTCTACGCACAAGATCCGGGATACGGCTTCAAGGATACAAGTGATGTTACGGTAGGGGCAAATCAGGTCTCGGTCGCGGCGGGCACGACATTTGCCGTTGATCTGCCCAATGCGAACTATAAGGTGATGTTGCGATTGGGCAATGATGCAAATGACTCGAACGTTGGAGTCAAATCCGAATTCGTCCAGAAGCTCGCCGTAACCAATGTGACAGCAGGGACACCACTGGAGTATTCCTATGATATTGCTGTGGTGGATGGACAGCTCGATCTTCTCTTCACGGGTACAGCCATAGACATCCAAGACGTCATCATCGAGAAATATCCAGAGAAAGCGGCTGGTGCGGCAACAACGATCTATATGGCTGGTGATTCAACCATGCAATCTTACAGTGAAGCGCAGGCTCCTCAAGAAGGATGGGGCCAACAGTTCGGACGTTATTTCTCCAATGGGGCTGTCGTCGTGAACGATGCGATCGGCGGCCGAAGCAGCAAATCATTCATGGTAGACGGTCGTCTCGATACGATCCTGCAACGAATTAAGCCGGGGGACTTCTTCTTCATTTCCTTTGGTCATAACGACGCGAGTGCAGGGATACCGGACCGGTATGCATCCCCTGAGGATTATAAGATCTACTTAACTCGTTATGTAAACGGTGCCAAACAGCGGGGCGCTACACCGGTATTGCTCACTCCGGTTGGGCGCAGAGATTTTAATACAGTGACTCAGGAATTCAACGTCAGCTTCCCGGCATATGTTCAAGCTGCCAAAGAAGTGGCGGAAGAGCAGGACGTGCCGCTGATTGATCTCAGCAAGTTGAGTATTGCTTACTACGACAAAATTGGTAATACAGCTACGGAAAAAGTGTTCCTATATGCTAATCCGGGTGAATATCCAAAATACCCGAATGGGATCAACGATAATACGCATTTCAGCAGCTATGGTGCACAGAAAATTGCCGGACTCGTTGCTGGTGCAGTCAAAGACATGGAGCTGAGCATTTCATCACTGGTCATCGACCCGGATATTTCCGAGCCAGAGCCAGAGCCGGAAGCCCAGCTATATGAGGAGGATTTTGAAGGCGACGCTGCCAACTACCAATATGCGATGGTCAATGCCACGGGTATTGCAGGAACCATGACGGGAACCGTTGTTGACCAGTCCGGAAATAAGGTACTGTCCGTCGCGGGTTCCGGATCGGGCAATCGGGCCAAGGTATTCCGTCTGTTCGATGCCGTAAACGGCGATCAGGTGAACGTGAACTTTGACTGGCAGTCCGGTAATGTGAGTGCCTATCCATCAGAAGGTCATCTCACAATACAGGATTCAAACGAAAATGCCCTGTTCACGCTGCATACCAAAACCGGAAGCACCAAAATTCATTATTTTGTCGGTGCATATAACCCAGACTACGGCACAGGGGATACAGCCATACCCGAAGGGGGAACGGCTACAGATATTTCCAAGAACCAGTGGGTCAATGTGGATGCAACCGTTAATTTTGCCGAAAAAACATTGGATCTGACATTAACGAACCTAGCCGATCCGATAGTTACCCAAACGATTGCAGATATCTCGCTGAGTTCCGCCGCATATGCGGACAACGTCAGATCCATGCGGTTCCTGGGAACGAGAAAAGGCGGTGGAGGCACGTTGAACTGGACTACCCAGATCGACAACGTGCGGATTGAAGGCACTCAGCTCTCTTCGGAGAGTGGCGATCAGACGGCCTTAATCGCTCTGTACGATGAGATCAAAGCACTGAATCTGTCGGATTATACAGATGCATCGAAGGCCGTGGTGAACCGGGCTTTGGCAGCTGCGGAAGCTATATTCAATACGGAAGCCACGCAGGCTAAAGTTGACCATACGTTTAACATGTTAACTGTTGCGAAGGATTCATTGACAAGTGAACCAAACGAAGAGATAAGTGAATACAAATTTGACTTTGGTTCTGGCGGCGCAGCCGACGGATACATCAAGGTAGATGCCAAAAGAGCGTACATTGAAGGCAATGGGTACGGCTTTGCTGATACTGCGCTGACCAAAGATGAGAACCGGGGAACCGGAGATTTGCTCAAGAAAGATTTCACACGAGTAAACGGTACCTCTTTCCTGGCGGAAATGGAGCCGGCGAATTACCGGGTAACGATGACCATCGGGGATGCGGAGGAATCAACCAGCGCAAATGTGGTTGTAGAGCAAATGACAAAGCTGGCGCTTACAAGCATTGCCAAGGGCGAATTCAAAGAAATCACGTATGACGTTGCCCTGATTGATGGGGTCTTTAACTTCAACTTTACCGGAAATGCACCGAAGATCAATGCGCTGAAGCTGGAGCGACTGCCAGATCACAGTGCAAGCGATAAACCAGTTATTTATTTGGCCAGCGATTCCACGGTGGCCAATTACGCGGAAAACTATCGTCCGCAAGCGGGCTGGGGAGAAACGTTGGGTGAATATTTTGATCCAAATGAAGTCAGTATTGATAACCGGGCAGTTGGAGGTTTGAGTAGTAAGACCTTCCTGGTCGGTGGATATCTCAACGATATTTTACTCGACATTCAAGAAGGCGATTATCTATTCATGCAGTGGTCTCATAACGATTCCACACCTTCACGTCCAGAGCGTTATCTTACACCAGAGCAATTTAAGGTATATCTGAAAGAATACATTAACGGTGCTCTGCAGAGAGGTGCGATTCCGGTTCTGGTCACACCAGTGAACCGTCGTGATTTTACCGGAGAGGTGCTGAACAAAAGCTTCCCGGAATACGTACAGGCGATGAAAGAAACGGCGCAGGAAACGGAAACGCTTATCATCGATCTGAACCAAGCCAGTTGGGAGCATTTCCAGGAGCTTGGCACAGAAGGAACCAAATCGATATTCATGTGGGTAGGCACAACGGAAGACAATACACATTTGCAAATGAACGGTGCAATCAAGGTGTCTGAACTCGTAGCACGCCTTGTGAAGGAATTGAATATACCTTTATCTGATTTTGTTACGTTGGAAGGAGAATCTCCGGAGCAGAAGGCCCCGCATACTACGGCAACTGTGGAAGGAGAATTGCAGAACGGCTGGTATACTTCTCCAGTCCAAGTAACCTTCACAGCAAGCGATGAAGATTCCGAAATTGAAGGGACCTATTATCAAATTAATGGTGGCGAAACGGTGAGTGGCACACAATTGACTCTAACTGAAGAAGGAACACATACCATCAGCTACTGGAGCGTCGATGTTGACGGTAACAAAGAGAGCGAACAGTCTTTGTCCATATCCATTGATCTCGTACCTCCAACCATTGAGATTCATGGTCAAACCGAATACACCATTGATCAGCAGGTGGAAATTGGTTATACAGCTTCCGATTCGGTATCCGGTGTGGCAGAACCGGAGGGTGTGCTTCTCGACACTCCTGCGTATACACTGGAACCCGGCCTGAACGAGGTTACGGCAACGGTCTCGGATTTGGCTGGCTGGGAACAGACGGTAGAATATAGTTTTGGCGTTATTGCTACATTCGACAGCCTGATTAATCTGACCAACGCCTTTGCCGATGAATCGACCGATCCTAATGCTGGTGTTCTTGCTGATCAGCTTACAAACACGTTACAGCAGGCCAAACAGGCAGCAAACGATCGTGAAGGAGCAAAAGCGCGTCAATTGCTTGCATCCTACGGTAATGACGTTCAAGCAGTTAGAGGAACCGTATTTACGGATGAGCAGGCAAGTGTGCTGATTAAGTGGGAGGAATGGCTCCATCAGACAACGCCACTAGCAAACGGTGCCCCTGGCACTCCGGTGTTATCTGATAATAATGGTTACGACACGGGGCTCAAAGACGGCGACTACACAATCACGATGAATCTATGGTGGGGTAATAACGGCAATCAGTTCAAACTGTATGAGAACGGTGAATTGATTAAAGAAATTTCTCTGGTCGATCAATCCCCGTCCGCCCAATCTGTTCAAGTTGATATTACTGGAAAGAAAAATGGCACCTATATCTATACTGGAGAATTGATCAATGCACTGGGTTCAACCATGAGTGTTCCACTAACAGTCATCGTCACGGATGCTTCCCCGGGGCAAGCCGTTCTGTCGAACGACAACTGGGACGGTGACGGCAACTATAATGTCACCATGAATCTGTGGTGGGGAACAAACGCAACCGAATACGAACTTTACGAAAATGGTGTATCGATTGACACACAATCGCTGCAATCTCATTCGCCTGGTACACAGTCTGCGGTTACCTCAATCTCTGGAAGAGTACCTGGAATCTACGAGTATGAAGCTGTACTTCGTAATTCTTCAGGGGAAACCAGATCACACAAATTAAATGTGACGGTACGAGAGTAGACTGAAATGTTGGAGCATTCCATTAACAAGAAGTGATTACAACTGAAGTAAGGTACGCATATAAAAGTGCTATTCCTCATTATTTTGAGGAGTAGCACTTTTTATATGCGCACAGTATGAAAGCGTTTGACTTATTTGAATATCAATCTATAATGATGAAAGGAAATTGGACTTGGACAGGATACAGACAGCCTGTCCGCTTGAATGTATATTCAGAGCAAGCTTCCATACGCAGGAGGCTTGCTGTTTCATTTTCAGAAGGAGAATAGGTTCCCATGACACTTAAAAAAAGAATATTTTTACTGTTCTTTCTCAGTGCGTTTATCCCCTTTATCAGTATATTTGCAATTTCTTATTATACGATCGACTCCATTTTCGCAAATAAGATCGATGATGGTATCCGTAGCAATTTACAGCAGGTGACATCCTCATTGGAGAATTCCATCACCAATCTGAATCATGTGACGCAACAATTATCTTACAGGGGTACTTTAGGCAAAAGAATGGATGAATTCTTGAATCCGTCCTCCGATATCTTCGAACTGATTGAGGCCAGGGACGAATTAAAAAACGAGTTAAGTGTTGTGACCTTCACCAATCCTAATATCGGATTGACCCTATATTACTTTCAAAAAGAAGGTACTACTCAGTTCGGCAACTTTCCGATTAAGGATCGTTTCTCTCCTGAGTCTCTGCCTGTGCTCTTCCAAACCTATGGCATTAAGTACTATGGCCCCCATATGAGTATGAACCGATTTGATGATCAACTCGTTCTGTCTGCTATGCGCAAAGTGCAATTATCCGAGAGGAACGACGTGTTCATTTACGTAGAATCAGGCTTTCGCCTCACTCAAGATATCTTGGGTTACAATCAATACAACGGCGCATTATCTCATCTCATCCTGGATGGTGAAGGCAACATTGTGTACAGCGAAATACCGGAAGCCATGAAGGTAGGGGAGAATTTCACCAGCTTAACGGTCGATCCTGCCAAGGACGGAATATCCCGCGGGTATCACTGGTTCAAGGAGGATTCCTCACAGAAATGGAGTGTCGTATCGGTCATTTCGCAGTCTCAATATCAACAGGAGAAAAACCAGTGGTTGCTTCAAATTTTGCTGGTCGCTTTATTTTTCCTCGGCTTTACCGTGTTTCTCGCTTGGCTCCTGTGGAAGATGGTGTACAAACCACTCGGTCTGTTCCATTCGGAGATCAATGGAATGTCCAAAAATCCACAAACAAAAGGGAGCCGAGCTCGCACTCAGATTCCCGAATTTGATTTTCTGTTGGGTGAATTTTCGAACATGCAGCATCAGATTGGTGACCTCTTCAAGGAAGTACAGCAGAAAGAGAAGATTCGTGCAGACCTGGAAGTGGAAAAGCTGCTCTATCAGATCAACCCGCACTTTCTGATGAATACGCTCGATACGGTGCACTGGCTGGCCGTCATGAACGGACAAGGGGAGATCGACAAGCTGGTGCAGTCATTGAACAAGTTGCTCTATTACAATCTAGGCAAATTAGGGCAAGTATCCACTATGGAAGAGGAGATCGATGCCCTAAGACAGTATCTAATTTTGCAGCAAATTCGCTATGACTTTGAATTTGACGTCCGCATTACTGCAGATGAACAAGTGCTTCAAATTCCTGTGCCCCGCTTTATTCTGCAACCTCTGGTTGAAAATTCGTTATATCATGGATTAAGTGACGAAGGTTTTATTCAGATTGAAGTGACATGCACTTCAACGTTGAACATTATGATACAAGATAATGGTGCAGGTATGACTGAGGAAACCATTCATAATCTGCTGAACAATCGTGAAGCTGAACAACAAAAAGTAGGGATGGGCATCGGACTTAATTACGTTCACCGCATGTTGAAAGCACAGTACGGGGACCAAGCACAACTGGTGATCGAGAGTGAATTGGGAACAGGGACAAGCATACTGCTCGTATTGCCTATTAAAGGAGAAGATATCTCGGCATGATTAAGGTATTGATTGTAGATGATGATAAGCTGGTACGCAAAGGTATTAGCTCTGCGATGCCATGGGACGAGTTCGACATGGAGGTTGTAGGAGAAGCAAGCAACGGGTTGAAAGCACTGGATTTTCTGAAAACCCAACCGGTCGATCTGATGCTAACGGATCTTGCGATGCCCGTCATGTCAGGGATCGAACTGATGCGAGCTGCAAGGCAGCTCTATCCTGAACTTCATATCGTCGTGTTAACACTGCATCAGGATTTCGATTATATCCAGGAAGCGCTAAGACTCGGAGCCATCGATTATATAGCCAAAGTGCAGCTGGAGAAAGAGCAATTCGAACATGTTCTGCAACGGATTCATACCCGAATTAACGGGTTGACAAGCACGATAAGAAAGATGCCTGCACAGAATGAAATCAATTTCCATTATCGAAATGTGTATGCTCTTGTTTCACAAGATCGGAAATCAGAGCATACATGGCCAATGGAGCTAACTGCGCATGAAGATGAGATAAGATGGGAGGTTGAGCGTCATAGCTACATGTGGGCTACACCCCCGTCCGAAGAGAATCAACTGTTTCATCAATTGAAGGAATGCCTGCATCAAGTTCCCCAGTGTACGTTGTTGGTTTTGTCTGATGTACAAGAGCGAACATGGTCGCAAATCAAAAACTGGATTATGAATTATACAGAGACGTCTTTATTCTATGCATACAACCCCAATAACCAAGTCATTGCCGTTTCGATGAATGAGAAAGACACATGTTCAAATGAACCACAGGATGAGGACCTTGACCGGATTAAACAAAGTTGGTTCCAAACCCCATGGACCCACCACGACAGTTACTATAACCAACTCATTGACCAGTTTATATCCTTACGATTACATAAAGGTCAGTTGATGGGATTGCTGTACTCGATCTTAATGGAGTGGAACCGTATTTTTGCCCAAACTACGCTTGGAAGAATCTCGATGATCCATTCTTTCGAGTCTTGGTACGAGGTTGAAGAATGGATCAAACAGACTGCTGCAAGCATTCGAAAGGCTGATGAACAGACTTCGTACTCACAGGAAATCATCGATGCCGTGAAAAAAGCGGTGATGATCGTGCAGCAGGATTTGGAACAGGCCTATACAGCTTCAGGTCTCTCCCAACAACTCAATATCAGCCGAAGTTATTTCAGTCAATGTTTCAAAGATCTGATGGGGAAAACCTTTAATGAGTACTCCCGCTTCATCCGGGTGGAGAAATCCAAAGAGTACTTGCTCAATACGAATAATACGATTTTCTGGATTGCGGAGCGAGTGGGTTATACGGATGAAAAATATTTCAGCCGGATTTTCCGCGAACTGACAGGTCTTCTGCCAAGCGAATATCGGCAGCTAGGTAGAGGAAATAAATAGCCGACAGTCTCCTGTTTTAGGAGCTGCCGGCTTTTGTTTTTGATCGAGAAGAGGGGTAGATAGACAAATGTTAGTCAGTAGGTAGGGTAAATGATCACAAGTTAACCATACTTCATCATACGGACTGAAAACTGTAACCATTTCTCTATCCAAACGGACGTGTAATCCCTATCTCGATTGGCCTTCACTTCAATTTATAATGAAAGCGTAAACAAATATGTTGAACATCAGAATAAAGGGGAATCGAACTAGATGAGAACAAAATGGTCTATGAAAAGCAAACGGGTGACAAAGCGTCTGGCCGTGCTGTCCATGTCCGCCTTGATGGTTGCAGCCCTAGCGGCATGTGGAGGCACTTCCAATCCTCCTACTGCAGAGGAAGCAGGCAAATATGAGGTAACGCCTGGAGATCCGTTCAGTGCCTATAAAGACGAAATTACCGTAACCATGGGACGGGTAACCACAGCCAATCCAAAACTGCCGGCTGGTGATACCTATGAGAACAACGCATATACTCGGCTGGTCAAAGACACGTTTAACGCTCAGATTACAGATCAATTTGAAGCCAATGGTGAAGATTATAGTCGTCAAGTATCGCTTGCCATCGCATCCGGGGAATTGCCTGACATGATGCGTGTTGATTCCAAAGATGAACTGAAAGAACTGGTGGATAACGATCTGATTGAGGATCTGACCGCCATTTATGATCAATATGCCACGGATAATATCAAGCAAATGTACGATTCCTACGACGGCCGAGCATTAGACAATGCAACGATTGATGGACGTTTGATGGGACTTCCGGCGACTTCCCTGGATTCCGCACCAACGATGGTTTGGGTTCGTCAAGATTGGCTGGATCTGCTGGGGATTCAACTGGATGCAGACGGAGACGGTGCCCTTTCACTGGATGAAGTGGAGAAAACAGCGCTGGAATTCCTGAAAAGAGATCCTGGCCAATCCGGGAACCCGGTAGGTATTCCATTTGTGAACACGATGAATACAACAGATTATAATGGCTCTGCTTATACGATGCTGGGTGTGGCCTCAACCGAGGGAGCCTTCCCGCAATATTGGATGAATGGTGAAGATGGCAAAATCGTGTATGGTTCCACGACAGAAGAAACGAAGAAAATGCTGGGCACCATGGCGGATTGGTTCAAGAATGGCATCATTGACCCGCAATTTGGAACCCGCACGTTTGATGATATTACTGCACTCTACGCCAATGGCCAAAGCGGTATCGCCTTTGGACCGTGGCATATCCCTGACTGGGGACTGATCAGTGCAAAACAGATGGATAAAAATGCGAAATTTTCGGCTTATACGCTGGAGGATGCAAACGGCAAGGTCAACGTGGCGCATGCCAATCCATCCAATCAGTTTATCGTGGTGAGAAAAGGTTATGAGCACCCTGAACTGGCCGTTAAAATTGTAAACCTGTTCTACGATAAACTGGCCAATGATAAAAATGCCGCAACAACCATGCCGGAAGCTGCCAAGTATCAGGAGACCGGGGTAGACGGTTCAACGAGACCGTTCAATATCGAAGTCAATTCGGCTACATCGCTACTGGATGATTACTCTGACGTTGTTCGCGGGATTAAAGGAGAGATCAGCCTGGATGAGGTTCGCACAACCGAATCGAAGAACAATATCGGAAGCATCAAAACCTATTTGAGCGACATGGATACGGATGATGTGACTGCTTGGTCAAAATATCATTCACGGATCAACGGAGTGGGACTAATCGACAAACTGACACAAGAAAACAAATTTGTATGGATGACACCTGCTTTCTCTGGCACTACACCAAGCATGAAACAGACGTGGGCCAATCTGACAAAGTTGGAGCAGGAGTCGTTTATCAAAATCGTAACGGGTTCAGAACCGCTCGATTACTTCGATACATTCGTCAGCAATTGGAAGAAACAAGGTGGTGATCAAGTCATTCAGGAAATTGAAGACGAGATCGCATCGAAAAAATAAACATCCATGAACAGTAGCAGGGCTGCGATACGCAGCCTTTCTTCAGAAAAGGGGTTCATCCATGAAACAGGGGAATTGGAAAGCGCGAGGGCGGCTCGGCCCAGGTGCCATGTACCATATGATGATGCTTCCGGGCATTTTGTTTTTGCTTGTATTCAGCTATGTTCCTATGGTCGGCATCATTACGGCGTTTCAGGACTATATACCGGCCAAGGGCATGTTTGGCTCCGAATTTGTAGGCCTGAAGCATTTTATGTATATGTTCAAGCTTCCGGATATCGCGCAGGTCGTCAGCAATACGTTGGTGATTGCGATTGGCAAGATTCTGCTCGGAACGATGATGGCCATCATTTTTTCTGTTTTATTAAATGAAATTCGTATCAAATACGTTAAAAAATCTGTGCAGACGATTGTTTATCTGCCGCACTTTCTATCCTGGGTTGTACTGGCATCGGTTGTTGTCAACATGTTCAGTTTGGATGGCATTGTGAATCAAATGATGGCGTTCTTTGGACTCGAAAATATTAATTTCCTTGGCAGCAACACCTGGTTCCAGCCACTGATTATTGGTACAGACGTATGGAAAGAGTTTGGTTACAGTTCTATCGTCTATCTGGCTGCCATTACGTCGATTGATCCTGGGTTGTATGAAGCAGCAGGAATGGATGGAGCCAGTTGGTGGAGAAAAGTATGGCATATTACATTGCCAGGCATGCTGCCTATTATTCTGCTCATGGGCGTAATGAGCTTGACCAACATTTTGAGCGCCGGTTTCGATCAAGTCTATAATCTGTATAACCCGGTTGTCTATGAGTCAGGCGACATTCTGGATACTTATGTCTATCGGATCGGTCTCGTTGGACGACAGTATAGCTTCGGTACAGCCGTTGGTTTGTTCAAGTCCGTTATCGGTATTGTTTTGCTCATGTCTGCCAACCAGTTGGCCAAAAAATATACGGACCGAAAAATATTCTAAGGAGGCCAAACCTGTGTCCTATTCTGCAAACTTAAAAGATCGAATTGGCCGGTTTGCCATCTATGCCATCGTCATCATGCTGGCATTGGTCTGCCTTCTTCCGTTATGGAATATCGTCGCCATTTCATTCAGCAGCAGCGAGGCAGTATCCGCGAACGCAGTAGGTCTCGTTCCAGTTAATTTCACAACAGCAGCGTATACCAAAATTATCGAAGATGCACAGTTCTGGCGCTCCTTTGGTATATCCGTTCTACGTGTTGCGCTAGCTCTTGTGCTCAACATGATTCTGATTATTTTAATGGCGTATCCGCTATCCAAATCAAAAAGAGATTTTAAAGGCAGAAACATTTATATGAATATCATGATTTTTGCCATGTTGTTCAGTGGAGGCATGATTCCCAGTTACCTGCTGATCAAAAACCTGGATATGCTGAATACGATCTGGGCACTTGTTCTGCCAGGTGCTGTCCCGATATTCAGTGTCATTCTCGTGATGAATTTCTTCTCCGCTGTACCTAAAGCGCTTGAAGAAGCAGCATTCATCGATGGGGCCAATCCGCTCCAGGTCTTGTTCAAAGTGTATGTTCCCGTATCCATTCCTGCACTGGCGACAGTCGCCTTATTCAGTATCGTGGGTACGTGGAATGACTTTTTCGGCGGGTTGATCTATATGACCAAAGTGAGTAATTATCCGTTAATGACCTATATTCAGTCCCTTAACGTGAATATTGCTGATTTGCTTCAAGCCGGCACCAATTCCAGCGAACTCAGTAACCTGACTGAAATATCGAACAAAAACCTGAATGCAGCCAAAATCGTAGTCGCTGTTATCCCGCTATTGCTGATTTATCCGTTGCTGCAAAAATACTTTGTGACGGGCATTGTCGTAGGATCGGTCAAAGAATAACATTAGAGAGGTTGAATGGAACATGGAAAATAAAAAATGGTGGAAAGAAACCGTTGTATATCAAATATATCCACGCAGCTTTCAAGATCGTAATGGTGATGGAATTGGCGACTTGGAGGGCATTGTATCCCGATTGGATTATTTGCAGCAACTCGGCATCGGTGCGATCTGGTTATCACCTGTCTGCAAGTCTCCTCAAGATGATTACGGATATGATATCTCAGATTATCAGGACATCGATCCGATGTTTGGGTCTTTGGAAGATATGGAACAGTTAATTCTGGAAGCCAAGAAACGAGACATTCGAATCATCATGGATTTGGTGTTGAACCACACTTCGGATGAACACCCCTGGTTTCTAGAAGCCAAAAAAGGCAAAGACAATCCGTACCATGACTACTACGTCTGGAGAGATGGCGTGGAAGGAACACCTCCGAACGACTTGGGGTCCACCTTCGGTGGTTCAGCCTGGGAATGGGTGCCTGAGATCGGGCAATATTATTTGCATCTCTTTTCCGTAAAACAGCCTGATCTCAATTGGGAAAACCCCAAAGTCCGGCAGGAGATATACAACATGATCAATTGGTGGATCGACAAGGGTGTGGGTGGTTTTCGCCTTGACGTGATCGACTTAATTGGTAAAGAACCGGATTTGAAAATTACGGGAAACGGACCTAATCTGCATAAATACATCAGGGAACTGAGCAAGGAGACGTTTCAAAAAGCGGAAGACCTGCTAACCGTTGGAGAAACATGGGGCGCCACTCCGGAAATCGCCAAACTGTACAGCAATCCAGACGGCAGTGAGTTTTCAATGGTCTTCCAATTTGAACACATCAGCTTGGATGAACAAGAAGGCAAAGGAAAGTGGGATCTTAAACCTTTGGATGTGATGGCATTAAAAAAAGTGCTGTCCAAGTGGCAGACGGAGCTCAAGGGTGATGCCTGGAACAGTCTATTCTGGAACAACCATGACTTGCCACGTATCGTATCTCGTTGGGGAAATGATGGAGAATTCAGAGTTGAATCGGCTAAAATGTTGGCTACCCTTCTTCATGGCATGCAAGGTACGCCTTACATATATCAGGGTGAAGAGCTGGGTATGACGAATGTTCAATATGCGATCGAGGATTATCGGGATATTGAATTGCTCAACTTTTATAAGGAAAGAATGGAGAAAGGTTATCCCGAACAAAGCGTGATGGAGTCGATCTACGCCAAGGGCCGCGATAATGCACGCACACCTATGCAATGGGATACTTCGGATAACGCGGGTTTTACACAAGGGGAACCTTGGATTAAGGTGAATCCAAATTATAAGCAGATCCATGCCGAGGAAAGTTTGAATAACCCTGAATCCATATTCCATTATTACCGGAAGTTAATCCAACTCAGAAAAGATCATGAAGTCATCGTATATGGTGATTATGAGCTGATCTTTCCAGAGAACCCAGACGTGTTTGCATATACCCGAACGCTGAATGGTACGACAATTCTTGTGGTATGCAATTTCCAGGGATATACGACCGAACTCCCGCTTCAGGAGCAATTGACAGGGTCCTATCAGCTTTTGATAGCTAACTATACAGGTGAACTCTCGGAGGGCGAATTACGTCCATATGAAGCCAGAATGTACCTTATTCATGATTAAAGCATAATACGTTATATAATGTTCAGTTCTCAAGAAAGAAGGATTATATTCAATGAAAAGAGTATGGTGGAAAGCAGCAGTAGCTTATCAAATCTATCCGAGAAGTTTTATGGATTCCAACGGGGATGGCATTGGTGACATCAAGGGGATCATATCTAAACTGGATTATATTCAAGATCTCGGTATTGATCTGATATGGATCTGTCCGATGTATAAGTCACCTAACGACGATAATGGGTATGACATCAGCGATTACTGTTCCATTATGGATGAATTCGGCACGATGGCGGAATTTGATCAATTACTGAATGAAGTTCATCTTCGCGGCATGAAACTCATTATGGACTTGGTGATCAATCATACAAGTGACGAACACCCGTGGTTTATTGAATCCAGAGCTTCACTGGATAATCCCAAACGGGATTGGTACATCTGGAAAGATGGGAAGAATGGGGACGAACCGAACAACTGGGAGAGCATCTTTGGCGGTTCTGCTTGGGAATATGATGAAGTCTCCGGACAGTACTATCTCCATCTGTTCTCCAAAAAACAACCAGACTTGAATTGGGCAAATAAAGAAGTTCGGAAATCCATATATGAAATGATGAATTGGTGGCTGGATAAAGGGATTGATGGTTTTCGTGTGGATGCAATCAGCCATATTCACAAAGAAGAGGGTCTCTTGGACATGCCAATAAGAGAAGGCGTCAAATACATCTCTTCTTTTGAAAAGCATATGAATGTGAAGGGAATCCAGAGTTATCTGCAAGAAATGAAAGAGAACACATTATCCAGATATGACGTCGTGACTGTTGGGGAAGCAAATGGAGTTAAGGTAGAGGACCAAGAAGATCTGCTGGATTGGATCTGTGAAGTCAGAGGGAAATTTAATATGGTCTTTCAATTCGAACACCTGGACCTTTGGAAAAACAGTACAGACAGGCAACTGGATGTTCCCAAACTGAAAAACGTCTTGACCAAGTGGCAAAAATCACTGGAAGGCGTCGGCTGGAATGCTTTATTTATTGAAAATCACGATCAGCCTCGCAAAGTTTCATCTTGGGGAAATGATACGGAGTATTGGTATGAAAGTGCCACAGCACTTGGAGCCATGTACTTTTTCATGCAAGGCACACCTTTCATATATCAGGGGCAAGAGATAGGCATGACAAACGTGGCTTACCCTTCCATAGCGGATTATAACGACATAGCCGATCGGAATTTATATCAGATCAAACGCGAAGAGGGGATGTCGCATGAGGAGATCATGAACATCATCTGGGCTTCGAGTCGCGATAACTCCAGAACACCGATGCAGTGGTCTTCGGCCAAAGAGGCCGGGTTTACCAGTGGAACACCATGGCTGAAGGTGAATGACAATTACATTAATATTAATGTAGAGAAACAACTCCAGGAACCACGTTCTATTCTTCAATTTTATAAAGAAATGATTCAGCTGCGAAAAGAGCACGATACGCTGACTTATGGGATCTATGAGCTCCTTATGCCGGATCATCCGAGTGTATATGCATATACACGTACACTGGCAGACCAACAGGTGCTGGTAGTAATCAATCTTACTGAACACATGGTGGAGCTTGAGGAAGATGAGCTTGGCCTCAACTTCTCAGAGATCTGGCTTACCAACTATGAGAATGGTTTGCTGCCACTGGTGTTGCGACCGTTTGAAACCATTGTTGGATTAAGCAATAAAGTAAAGTAGGATACGTAAAAAGAAAAAGGCGCCTATATCATTCAGAAAATGATATAGACGCCTTTTATTGTTGTATAACCACATGAAAATCAGCTGTGAATATTCGTTATTGATGGAGAACATCCGCGTATTCGGAGATACGTTCGAAACGTCCCTTGGCAAACGGGCATAAAGGTAAAATCTTAATACCGTTTTCCCGCGCGTATTCCACCATCGCTTTGATAAGTTCATCGCCAAGCCCTTGTCCTCGGTAAGCATTTTCCACCAATGTGTGATCAATGATGTATAGCTCTGGACTCGAGATTACATAGGTCATCACCGCAGCAATGTCACCGTTATCTTGAATAAGAAATCTTTTATTGGCAGGTTCATGTTCTACGTTATGCATGTTCATCCTCTTTCTTTGTTGAATATTCACCGTCCAGAAGCTTATACGTCAATGCTCCGCTTGGACATGTGTCAATATGCCGGGCAATGGCTTCCGAAGTGTCACCATCAGGATCAACCCAAGGACGCTTGCTTAAATCAAAAACAGCAGGGAGGCCCTTTACGCAAATACCGGAATGAATGCAGACATCCGAATTAAACATAACCTCGATATCTTTACCGTAATATAATTTCTCTTTAACCATAATGCATTCACATCTTTCACTGTTGAGTTTGAGTTTGTTTACAGATCGATATCCCAGGCATCCATGGTAAGTCATGTCTGGCAGGCTCTTAATGTTCGAATTATAAATGAGGAATCATTATTAAGTCAACGTGACGAATCTCCTAATTCGTTGGTGGAAGCTACTGATCAGAACCCTGAGTCCTCCGAAAAATTAACGCTCCAAGAAAGTTACGTTTCCGGCGGCGATTCTAAATTGTCATCTAACAACACCCTTAATGAGATTGGGAAATTATTTAGTGACTTCGATCTGAAATTGATCGGAATATGATTTGAGGTTACCTGCAAGACCGGCGAGTTCCCCGGAGATGTTCGACAGTTCGCTTGCCGATCGCTGCTGCTCCACAGCACTAGCCGTGACTTCTTCGGCCATGGCTGAAGTTTCCTCGGTTGCGGAAGCAATATAACTGAGATTCTGTTCCAACTCCTGACGAATAGAGTGCATGTCCATCGTCCGGCTGTCTAAACTCTGAGCCAACTCATGCACTTCGGTCGATAAGCGGCTAACCTGTCCAAATGCCTGGAGACAATCAGCGATCTGTTTCTCCTGTTCCTTAACAGCTACCATATTTGCATCAAAATGACTGCCCATCCGATGTATCTCTTGAACAAATGAACCCAGGATCTCATCAATCTCCTGGATCGAACGTTCGGATTGTTGAGCGAGCTGTCCCATTTCACCTGCAACGACTGCAAAGCCTTTACCCGCTTCTCCAGCTCGGGCAGCTTCAATTGAAGCATTCAGGGATAGAATTTGAGTTTGTTTTAAAATGTTGTGAATCTGACCGCTAATAGAGGAAGCGAGTTCGGATTGAGTCGTCAGAGACCTGGAAATATCCTGTTGATGCTCAACACGCTTGGCATTCTCTCTGCCCTTCTCAAGTAGAACCTCATGTTCACGTGTAACTTGTATTTGAACAGAAGATAGCTGCTCTGAAGTATAAGTAAACTGTTTCACATATGAACCTACTTCATTCATTATTTTGCCCAGATTCTCTGAATGCTGGACGGAGTGTTCTGTCTCTTCAGCCTGTTTCATTGAACCTATGGCAATTTCCTCAATCGCTCTGGAAAGTTCTTCGCTCTGACGCTGGTTTGTCTGAGCGGTTTCCGAAATATCTTTTGATGACTGCTGTAATGTATTTGAACCTTGCTGTATTCCCATCAGAATGTTCGTCAATTGGGCAACCATGATGTTAATCAAATCACTAATGTCACCGAGTTGATCATTGGACATGTGTGTGGATACGACTTTGAGATTCCCATCAGCAACCTGCTCGAGACTTGACTTAATATCGCGTACTTGTCTAAGAATACCTCGTACTACGAATAACATCATGACCAAAGAAAGAATCAGTACAACCACAAAAATCGGGATAATGGTCTGATAAGCATTATTCACAGATGTCGCGGAGACTTGATTCACTGCTCCAGCAGAAATATCAATGCCAAGATAGCCAATGACAGCACCTTGCGAATCCTTGATTGGTGTAAAGGAGGACAATAGCTGTCCCCAAGTTGGATCATCTACAATGCCTGTTGTGACGACTTCACCGCGTAACAAGCGTTCCTGAATCTGGGGATTGAATTCCATTGCAGTGCCGTAAGGACTATATTCCGTATCGTCCCAATTCGCTCCATCTACGGTGTAGATCCACCCGTCCGAAGTTTTGTTATACATATAAACATACAAGGCTCCCGATTGAAGCCTAACTTTAACGAGTTCGTCCCTAAGACTTTTATATTCGTTGCTCTCCTCTGAAGCAGGAGAAGATAATGTCTTAATTAATTCCGACTCCTGACCTAGTTGAGAGGCGGTATTCACAGCCAGCTGCTGATTGTTATGCTGCATGGTCATTAATGATGCATTTTCACTGGAGTCGATGGTTGCCCATATGATTAGACCGCCCATGGCCAGTAGCGGAACCAGAATAATCAAATACAGTTTGAACCTTAAATCCATCTTTTTTTTGCGAGTCTGTTTCACGTACGGTTCCCCCTTGGATGTAATAAAGTAAATATGGCTATTCGTATAACCCCATACTATTTATCGTAATATTGAAGGGGGAAATGAAGACTAATCCTAAATTTGTATATACATATACGCAGATTATAAACTAACAGTATGCAAGGACACCTTGCCATTAACCAAAAAAAGGCTCCACCAGCTTTATGCCAGTGGAGCGCTTAATTTTTCTCTTAGAGATTCTGTTCAATATACAAACCTACTCACGGATGTTTATTGCAGAAACGGTCGATATAATCAGAACATTGCCCCGGCTCATCTTCCATTACGAAATGACCAGCTTTGGGAATGACATGTAGGCAGGCATGGGGAATATCCTGGACAAGCCTCTTTGCGTACATAAGGGGCTGCCATTCGTCTTCTTCCCCCCATAAAATTTGAACGGGAACTTTCAGCTTGGGTAAATCTGTTCCATAGGATTCAGTATATTTTGCATTATAATGAGCTACCTGATGGGAGAAAAAAGAGGCTTTGCCCAATGAACCTGTATGGGGTTCCAGATATGCATCCAGTGCATTGCCAGTCATAAGCTCTTTATTATACACTGCCATGGATAATTGTTTCTTTAGCATGGTATCAAAATCAGCACGGGACATTTGTTCAACCTGTTCAAGCTGTTCTTCGATAATTTTCTTCCAGGTTGGTGAGGGCCACGAATCATAGCTGGGGATGTTGAGTAACGTAAGCGATTGTACACGCTCAGGCTGTTCCAAGGCTAGTTGGACTCCAACAATTCCACCTAGATCGTGGGCTGCGACATGTAAACGATCCATTCCGAGTTCGTCTAAAAGCTGACTAAACAGCGAATATTGTGCTGCCACAGAAGTATCTGCTTCGAGTGGTCTTTCGGATGCTCCATATCCAAGAAGGTCATGTACGTAGACTTTATATCCTTTTTGAACCAGAGCGGGTATTACTTTTCTCCATTCATAGCTATAAGACGGTGTTCCGTGAAGGAGCCATATGGGAGAGCCTTCTCCGTATTGCTCATAAGCGATTCGATATCCATTAATCAAGATGGATGACGTTGCTACTGTTTGCATAGTGATTACTCCCTTCCATAAACGATTGAGATTAAAAATGAAATGGGCTCTTAATGAGCTACATTGAATATAAACGATTGCTTTCCATTAGTTAAATTGATAGTTTATATGTAAACGATCAGTTTTAATGATGTTACAAAGAAGGGAGCCAATGATGGAAATACGTCATCTGGTCACATTTATTGCAATTGTGGAACACGAGGGATTTACCAAAGCTGCTGAACATCTTGGATACGCGCAATCTACAATTACATTGCATATTAAGGCGTTGGAAGAGGAGATTAACTACCCTTTATTTGATCGAATTGGTAAGCGGGTTATTTTAACGGAGACCGGGAAAAAATTGTTGCCACATGCCCAAAAAATGCTTGAGCTTTATCATATGATTAAGGAAGTGACTGTTGCACAAGGTGAATTAACAGGTAATATCGTGATCAGTATTGGGGAAACGTTGTTGATCTATCGTTTTCCACCTATTATTGAAGAGTTCAAAAAATTGCATCCTCATGTCAATATCGAGTGGCACCAATTAGATTCCGTACATTATAAAGAGAATTTGATGCAAGGTAAAAGTGATATTTCCTTCATGTTGGGGACAGAGGTGCATGATCCCAATCTGTACAGTGAGAAATTGGCTGAGGAGCCCATGATGCTGTTGTACCCCAATTCATTTGAGCTACAACGCGACATCGTACGAAGCAATTTACTTTTTACCGAAAGAGGTTGCGGTTATCGCACATTATTTGAACAATGCATTGAAGAGTATCAGATTGGGATTACTTCCAATATTGAATTCTGGAGTATTGAAGCTGTGAAACAGTCGATATTGAGCGGTATGGGTATATCCTTGTTACCTCGAATTACGGTAGAGAAGGAGCTGAAGGAGGAAAAACTTTCAGGTCAGCAGTACAAACAAAATCTAGCTACACAGTTGCTGTATCCCAAAAACAAGTGGATCTCTCCCCAAGTAGAAGCATTTATTGAGATCGTTAGAAAGCATGCCTCCCTATGGTAGCTCATTTCAACTGTCCTTAACGCCTACCACTGAACCGTTGGATTGCTTCCTCGGTCACCGGCGTGAAGAGATTAACCAGATTACCGTCAGGATCGCGAAACAGCACAGCACGATTCCCCCACGGCATTGTGGTAGGTTCCTTTACCCACTCATCGACAAACGGCTTCAAGCGCTCGTATTCGGCATCGACATCGTGGACGTGGAACTCAATAATGACAGTACGATTGTTGGCCGCCACAGCGGAACCAGCGCCAAACAGTTGCACCGTCTGGGAGTGGCCGATCGCTAGAGTGCACGATGGCATAACGAGTTCGGCAAAGACAGGTGCAGGGCGTTCCGCCGAAACACCCGTAATTTTCTCATAGAACTCGACAAGACGATCCACGTCATCAGTAATGATACGCACAGAAGCAAAATTCACGAGATATCATCCTTCCTATAATAAGTAATACATTTTGGATCAAAAACACTTCGCATTTACTTTTACTCCTTTACAATTGCTTACTCCAACTATACAAATACACTACTGACAACAGTATGTCAGTAGTGTTTTACGAAGAAACCACCGTCCACTAGCCATCATTCTATAGAACGTATTAGAGTTTCAAAGTGAGGGTAAGTGCTAAAAATCGATTGTACTTGGTGGTAAACAGTGTTACTCTAAAAGTCTGTGTTCGACAATATATTTAATATTAGCCACCAATTTAGTTGTAAAGAAAGGTAACACTATGATAAAAGTTGAAAACCTATCCTTCTCATTTCCACAAAAGGAACTATATAAAAACATTTCATTTACGTTTGAAGAGGCACAACATTGTGCTTTTATCGGAACAAGCGGCAGTGGAAAAAGTACATTGATCGATATCCTGATGGATCCGGAACGATATTTGTTCGAGGGCAAGTTAGAGATAGACCCCGATTGCAGAATCGGGTATGTGAGTCAGTTTTTGCAAGTAGACAAAACAAAAGAAATGACCGTTTTTGAATATATCGCAGAAGAATTCATCAAGATACAAGATGAAATTACAGCGATTTATGCGGAGATGGCCACCACATCGGATATGGATTTCCTGATGGAAAAGCTTCAATTGGCTTTGGATGCATTCGAGGCGATGGATGGGGATAATTACGAAAAAAACATCAATAAACAGTTAAACCTTGCCAACCTCATGAAGCTCAAAGATCTTAGTATATCCGCCGTAAGCGGCGGGGAATTCAAACTTATTCAAGTGATGAAGGAAATGCTGAATCGTCCAGACTTCATGATTATGGACGAACCTGATGTATTTTTAGACTTTGAAAACCTGAACGCGCTTAAAAAATTGATTAACACACACAAGGGAATGTTGCTGGTCGTTACGCACAACCGATATCTGTTGAACCATTGTTTCAACAAAATCATACACCTAGAAAACACAGAGCTCCAAGAGTTTGACGGGCGATATATCGATTACAACTTCTCACTGCTTCAGTCTAAGATCGAACTGCAAGAAATCGCAGTTGCTGAAGCTGAGGAAATTGAGAGATACGATCACATCATCGACAATCTTAGAGAGATCGCCACATATAATTCCGAAGCCTCCAGAGGCAGAGCGTTAAAAGCCAGAGTCAAGTTTCAAGAGAGATTGGAAGCACGTCGAATAAAAGAGCCATTTGTCGATATCAAACAGCCGAATATCCGTTTTGGAATCGATAAGGAAATGGAAGACACCGTTGTGGTTAACGTCAATAACTATAACGTTTCCTTTGACGAGTTGCTTTTGGAAAATGTGAACTTTGAGATCAAATCTACAGATAAAGTAGCCCTGATCGGTCCTAACGGTACCGGGAAAACGACTTTACTCCGAGAAATCTTTAAAAATAATCAGGATGCCATTGAAATAAATGCTGATGTTAAAGTGGCCTATTTATCTCAGGTTCAAGGCGAAATGCTAAAAGATTCGAATACCATCCTAAATGAATTCATTGATTCCGGCTTTCAAACGTATGATGAAATTAGATCGTATCTTCCAAACTATGGCTTTGAAGGAGAAATCCTTGATCAAAAGATTGAATCTTTATCTGGTGGAGAAAAAAATATGCTTCAACTGGCTAAAGTTTCTGCCAGTCAAGCCAACGTATTGCTCCTAGATGAACCGACAAGCCATCTGGACATCTATACACAAATCGCATTGGAGAAAGCCATTGAAGACTACAAAGGTGCGATTATCATGATTTCTCATGATTTCTATTCGGTTGTAAATGGTATGGATTATGTTTTAATTATCGAGGACAAAACGATTAGTAAAATGAGTATAGAAGAATTTAGACAGATGATTTATGCGAGTCATTTTAATGAAAACTATCTAGAAAATGAACAAAAGAAAAAGTCTGTTGAAATGAAAATTGAATTGGCTTTAAAAGATACTAATTTTGAACTTGCAAAGAGTTTGGTTGATGAGCTAGAAAAGCTGATTAAGTTGCTTTAGACAAGGTGAATATTCCATAAATCTAAATCCCCCTGTATGTGGATTAATCCGCATACAGGGGGATTTACTTCTAGAAACAGCTAAACGAGCTGATTCGCTGCAGATCAATGCCGGTGTATAGCCAGAAGAAGCCATTCCAACGGAAGCCAGCCACCGAATTTCTACCTACAAATACCGGGTACATCCAGAAGCCGGGACCACGATCCGGCCAAATATATGTGTAACGAAACAGGCAGCCGGATATGGCTCTTGGATCTACCGCATATAACGAAGCGGGTTGCTGTGGAATGAATGATGGTGGCGGCCCTGTAGGTGCCTGCACGCCTTGTGGTCCGCCGCCTCCACCCCCGGGGAACGATGGCGGACCAGGAAATCCGCCGGGTCCTCCTGGTCCTCCGGGACCCCCAGGTCCGCCAAACCCTCCACCAGGTCCAAAAGGAGGTAAAAATGTCATATCACATCACTCCTGTTCATTGGTCTACTGTATTGTATGTAGGCAATTGAGCAGGGGAATGGGTGAAAGCCTATAAAAGGCCGCTAATTTGGTCATAAGCTTGTCAGGTGGATATTCAAAATAAAGACACGCTCAAGCATAATAGATTTATACGAACTGCAAAAATGCACTGGGAGCAATCCCGGTGCATTCTCCTTTTAAAATGAGCGATAAGCCCATAATTTTTTTGCCATTCATTTTGTTAACGAGTACGAAACTCCTGTGGTGTGCAACCATAATGCTTTTTAAATATTTTTATAAAATGTGGCGGAGCCAAAAAACCAAGCGCCTTGCTGACATCTGCAATTTTGAGGTCTGAGTTCAGTAACAAGTAAGATGCTCTGTTCATACGTAAGCTGTACAAATAATCACCAATCGTTTCTCCGGTGACCGTTTTGTACACCTTGGACAGGTAAACGGGGTGCAGGCCGATATAGTCGGCAATGACCTGAAGGGAGATGCCTTCTGCCAAATACTCCTGAATGTATGTTCTCACTTTAGACGTAATTTGTTCATGCGCATTCATCAACTGATTAGAAGCCTGCTTGCGCCGCTGATTAATCATTTTCTCTGCCCAGCTATATATGCGTTGGCTGGATAACTGGCTTTTTTTCCGAAGTAAAAATTCGAACTCCTCCCCCAGCATTTCCTCAACAGTCGTGTCCTGCGATTTTAGTGAAATCGAGAATGTGGAAGACAAGTAGAGTAGTACTGTAAACAATTGATCGTGGGACAGTTCTTTACCAACTTCGTTCAAAAAAAGAATTCTGGAAATTTTGCTTATGGCCTCATCCCAATTACCTGATTCCAGCAGGTTAGGGAGCAAGGGTGGCTCATACAAATTAATGAGATTTTGCTGTTCATGGGAATCCGCATCCTTTTTGTCCAGCGTAATAAAATAGCTTTTATTGCTACCCACATTCCGATTGATGGCTGACACGGAGGCTAAATACAGATCGGAGAGGTGGTCAGGGAAGCATTGCTCTTTACTCAGACAAATGGAGATGGCTCCCTTTAAAAATTTTTGCACATTGTTTTGCAGTCTGACCGCGTGGGAGTCGACTGAATCGAGTGCATGCAGATCACTGTTTTTGATCAGAAATACCAGATATCCCTGCTCTGTAATACAATGCCACAGCTTGAACGGATGCTGAAACACTTCTTCGGCTATATTGGTTACAGCATATTCGAGCAAGGATAATGACCGAAGATCATAACCGGAGAATTCCTCCTCCATCCGAATGACCATCATAATAAAGGGGTCAGAGGACACAAAGGGAATCTCCAGCATGCTGAGACGATCAGCCAGAATCTTATGGCTCATGGCTTTGTTCTGAAGAAGTTCCTTGAGAAGTTGATTGCGCAACAAGGGCATATTGGCGTGAAGGGCATGCTGAATTTGCTGAAATGAACTGATGCGTTCCCATTCGTGCTCAATATTGGCAATAGCCTTTGTTACAGCTTGGATGAGCTCATCGGTATTAATCGGCTTCAGCAGATAATTAGCAGCCTGATACTGAATCGCTTTTTGGGCATATTCAAACTCATCGTGACCAGACAAAATAATGCATCTAATTTTACTGGAGAATCGGCGAATCTCCAAAATAAGCTCCAATCCATCCATCTCGGGCATACGAATATCGGTAATCATGATATCAACAGCGTATTTGGAAGCGATATCGAGAGCCTCCGTAGCAGAGTATGCTCTATGCACTTCCTGGATGCCATAATCTTCCCAGGGAATTGTCAGCGCGAGACTATCAACAACCGATTTCTCGTCATCCACTATTAATAAACCGTACATGCTAATTCCCCCCTCTACAGACAAGCTGTTACAACACTTATTGTATTGTATGATGGCCGAACTATCATTTCAATGCGTGCCGCCTTGACTGACCTCAAATCTTAAGAAAACGATATAGATGTTCAGATATACTTATGCGAATTAGCGCTGCAAGTGGTCTGCGAGGCATGAGAGATCTCTCTTTTTCTTCAGATTGCGTTATATCACATTAAGAAAGCGCTATTTCATGTCATTCAACCAGACAGTACTATTAAAAAGAGAACTAAACTCAAGCCCTATACTATTATGTGGGACCTTACATAGCCGAATTGCATGTCAAGGATACCTGCCGATAAATGAAGGAGTGTCTGGATGATGAATCGTGATATCAAGCAAATTGTGAAACAGTTAACCTTAAACGAAAAGGCAACACTCTGCTCAGGTAGCAGCTTTTGGACAACGCAGGCTGTAGAACGTTTGGATATTCCATCCATTATGATGACGGATGGTCCTCATGGATTACGCAAGCAAGCAGGTGATGCCGACCATTTGGGACTGAATGGAAGTGTTCCCTCCACTTGTTTTCCATCGGCGGTTGGGCTAGCCAGCTCCTGGAACCGGGATCTTGTGCAACTTGTCGGAGAAACAATTGGTAAAGAGGCGCAGGCGGAGGATGTCGCCATTCTGCTCGGCCCAGGGGCGAACATCAAGCGTTCCCCGTTGTGCGGGCGCAACTTCGAATATTTCTCAGAGGACCCTTACCTGACGGGTGAACTGGCAGCATCTCATATTTCTGGTGTGCAAAGCCAGGGTGTGGGAACCTCACTTAAACATTTTGCAGTGAACAATCAGGAGCATCGCCGAATGACTACCGATGCGGTGGTCGACGAGCGGACATTAAGAGAAATCTATCTGACCGGGTTTGAGAAGGCGGTCAAGCAAGCGCAGCCATGGACAGTAATGTCTTCTTACAATAGAGTGAATGGAACGTATGCGTCGGAGAATGATTACTTGCTGAATACCATTTTGAAGGAAGAATGGGGACATGAGGGCTTTGTTGTGACAGACTGGTCCGCAGTGAATGAGATCGCAGCCAGCATCGCTGCGGGACTTGGACTGGAGATGCCTTCTTCCAACGGAGAAGGACCACGCAAAATTGTGGAAGCGGTGAATGGCGGCGAGTTGTCCGAAGAACAGCTTGACCAAGCCGTGGATAGGTTGTTAGCTATTATTTTCAAGGCGGCAGAGCACAAACGTCCAGAAGCAACCTTTGATTCTGAGCAGCATCATCAGATTGCCAGAGAAGCAGCAAGAGAAACGATGGTGTTGTTGAAAAACGAGGACGATATTCTTCCGCTGAGCAAGAATAGCCGCATCGCCGTTATCGGAGAGCTAGCTGAGAAGGTCAGATATCAGGGCGGCGGCAGTTCGCATATCCATCCGACTCAACTGGATAGCCCTTATGAACAGATGGTTTTACTTGCTGAAGCGGATGCATCGGTGACTTATGCTTCGGGCTACAAGCTCGCTTCAGATGAAAGTGACCCGTTATTGATGAATGAAGCTGTCGAGGCGGCCAAAGCAGCGGAAGTCGCTGTGCTGTTCATTGGTCTGCCTGACCGCTATGAATCGGAAGGATATGACCGGTCTCACATGGACATCCCAGCTAACCAATCAGCGCTAATCAAAGCCGTTGCAGCAGAGCAGCCTAACCTTGTTGTCGTGTTAAGCAATGGATCACCGATTGTGATGCCATGGCTTGATGATGCGAAGGGAGTACTGGAGGCGTATCTGGGTGGTCAGGCAGCTGGAGGAGCCATGGCGGATCTGTTGTTCGGAGAAACCAATCCAAGCGGTAAGCTGGCGGAAACGTTCCCGCAATCGGTGCATCATAACCCTTCGGCTCTGTTCTTCCCCGGGGACGGAGATCGTGTGGAATACCGTGAAGGCATATATGTTGGTTATCGTTACTATGATCGTAAGGACATTGAACCGTTGTTCCCGTTTGGTTACGGATTGAGCTATACGCAGTTTGATTATACCGGTCTGAGTCTGAACGATACACAGTTCAAGGATACGGATCGGGTTACGGTAACTGTTACGATTCGAAACACGGGCATTCGTTACGGACAAGAGGTTGTGCAATTGTATGTGCGGGATCAGCAAACCGTAGTAAGTCGTCCGGACAAGGAACTGAAAGGTTTTGCCAAAATCGGACTGGAGCCGGGCGCTGAGGGTAGCGTTTCCTTTACGCTGGATAAACGCAGCTTTGCTTATTATAATGTTGATTTGAAGGACTGGCATGTAGAGAGTGGCTCCTATGATATTTTGATTGGCTCATCCTCTCGTTCCATTCTTCTGCAACAGACGGTCAACGTGGAGTCCACGACAACCGGCCCAGTACCTACCTTTGACCGTAATACAACGCTGGGTGAGCTGCTCGCCAATCCAAAAACGATGGCTGTCATGAGTCAATTACAGGGACTGGCTCCAGAGGGAGCGGAAGAGGCCCAATCCGATGCGATATCCTCCGAGATGATTCAGGCATCCATGAAATATATGCCGCTTCGTGCGTTGATTCCGTTTACGGGAGGGGCTCTTACGGAGGAAACTCTTTCCCAGTTGCTTGCTGGATTAAATGCGGCTGTTCGTCAGTAAAATCAAACTTCTGCTTCAACTATAGAACGCTCAAAAACGCCTATAAGTCATGACTTATAGGCGTTTTCCATCTAAGGATGTTATAAGACGTATTCAGGATGTACACATCATCGAGAGGGCTGCTCCATCTGCTCCCACAGTGATTCTCATAGTATCATAATTAGTTATACTTTAAAATCGGAGCAGCTGTTCAGGGCTTAAGATGATCCAAAAATATGTTTTTGAGGATATTAAATTGCTCGGTTTCATCCACTTTTGTTTGGAAGGCTTCAATGCCATTGAGCATCGCTGTTTTTTTGGAGAAGTTGCCAAAGACATTAATCATCGTGTTAATCGTCTCAACCACATTGGTGTCGTTACGAACAGATCCATCCTTTTGACCAAGCTCAGCCAGCTCTGCACAAAGCGTAATAATCTGTTGGTAGTTGGAATGATACATCTCGATATCCTCCAAGGGGGACTTGGACATTGCGACGTAACACTCAAACGCTTCTATTAATTTGGAGCTTCGCTGGCTTTCCACCTGCTGGAAAAAAACAAGCGAATCGAAAAGGCGGCTAAGCTTGTCGTAGCAGGTACCTTCACCTCTGATAATATCGGAGAATACCAGTACCTCGGACTGAACAATATCTGAAGCTACGGCAACAATAAGCTGCTCTTTCCGCGGAAAGTAGCGGAAGATTGTGGCCACTCCCAGTATTGCCTCGTCCGCAATATCCTGCATGGTCGCTTGCTCGAAGCCTTTATTCAAAAAAGCAATTTTAGCTGCTTCAATTATAGCTGCTCGTCTTCTTGTTTTAAGGTCACTGCGCTCTTGTTGAAGCCGTTGACGGGGTTCTATTGTAAAAACCTCCTTGTTGGAATGAACTCAAACTATGCTAACAAACTAGACTCTTTTCTGTCAACGTAAGGATTCATTCTGCGGTTTGGCGATCGAAAAAACACTTCAACCCAAACAATGCCTCTGCCGTCACTGGAAGTGTGATCAGAGGCATTGTTCTATTATACTGTGTTATCTTAACCCTACGATTTTGCAAGCGACCAGTTTAATCGCACACGCATGCCCCCAAGGGGACTCTGTTCAAATTGGATACCCGAATGGGTGGCGTCCTGAATGCGCAGACGCTCCGCAATATTCCAGAGCGCACATCCCATCGTGTCCACAGGAGGCTCGGATATTCTGACTTTAAGTGTATTGATTTCTTCGTCCGTCATGCCTTTCCCGTCGTCATCAACCACAATACATATCCCGTATTCAGTATGCTCAACGGAGACCTGGATGGAGCCGGAATCCCGCTTGGCTTCTATGCCATGGATGATGCTGTTTTCTACTAAAGGCTGAATAAGTAGTTTGGGAATAGGAACAGATCTTAGCTCGTCCGGTAGCTCGATCTGATAAGAGAGACGGTCCATGCGCAAGCTCTGTATCTCAAGGTAATTGCGGACGATTCCCAACTCTTTTTCCAAACGGGTCATCGGCTCGTCAAGGCGTGTGGTGTACCTGAAATATTCAGCCAAGTTCTGGGTCATGGCAGTAACCGCTTCCTCATTGCCCAATCTTGTCATATTATTAATGAAAAAGAGACAATTATATAAAAAGTGAGGATTAATCTGGGCTTGTAGCTGTTTCAGCACCGCTTCACGAGCAACGATTTTTTCCTTATATACCTTTTCAATCAAATCCTCAATCTGTCCGGCCATGTCGTTGAATTGACCATATAAGTAATCAAATTCATTACCGCTCTGTCGTTGAATCCGATAAGAGAAGTCGCCATGCTTCAAAAGACGAACACCTTTTAACAGAGCAAGTATGGGGATCTGTACCTTGCGGAAAAGAACAACAATAATCGTGACACCCGCCATAAACAGCATGACACAGGCAGAGTAAAACCAGAATTGAGTCATTCGTATAGGCTGCAACGCTTTATCAAGTGGCATAAAATCAATTAAATACCAGCCGAGCTGATGAGAGTACACGTAATTGACAATGTACTGGGCTCCGTTAACCGAGACGGTTTCTGTACCGGAGGATGGTTGTAGATGACCGGTTAGCTCTTTCATGATAAGAGGGGTCATGGGATTAGCCTCTTTGCGAGTAATCAATTGCTCGTCCGGGTTATAAAACAACGTCTCATTCTCGCCCTGATGTAAGTTCTCAACTATATCCTCCAGATTGCTACGCGGGAACTCCAACCGAATAATAATCTGTGGACTGACCTTGTATCTATAATATTTAGCTGTAGCTGCATCATAGTTCCACCCTGATTTCAGTGAATCTACAGAGGGAGTCTTCATATTTAACTCCGAAGAAATGATCCATTGATTCAACAGAACCGAGTAGACCGATATTTTGTTATTCCATCCCTCGGACAGACTTTGCAGATTAACTCTCGCAGCAACATTTTGAATCAACTGTACCTGCTCAAAGGAACTCATCACGTCAATGGATCGCAGCAAGGCAATAGAATTGTCCGTTTCCATGGAGATAGATAACATATTCAGTCGATTTATGCTCTGATCGAGAGAGTTAACGACAAACTGCACTCGATTGAGATTGTTGGTTTCAATATCCTTTTGAACGGTATCCAGACTGGATTGAACGGAGAAGGTATACATGACCAGCACGGCGACAAGCATAATCAGCGTGATGGCCACCATGTTCATAAAGGTCCTGTATTTCTTTTTCAACCCTTAACGCCTCCTGCCAACGATGTAAATTCACCTTATTGTAGGCTGGCATTGGATGAAATACAAGTGAATTGGAATGTAATATAGATGAAGGTTAAGAATGAATTATCCAATGTTGGAAAAGCGTTATTTCGACTGTATAACTGGCACGATATGATGAAGATGAATTAGATGAAGGAGCGCATTTCGCATGAGCTGTAGCAAAATATACCTGTCTCTTACTGTTGCTTGTTTGATTCTGTTTACCGCCGCTTGCAGTGGTAAAGCACAGGAGCCTAAGCCTGTAAAAACAGGTGTGATCGTAACAACGGTCAAAATGAATGATCCAACCACGATCTACAAAAATGGCGAAACTGCCGCGGATAATGTTCATATCCGTTGGGCCAGAGAAACGCTTGGCGTGGATATTCGGACCAAATGGAGTGCTCCTGTCGATGACTACGATATGAAGCTTCGATTAATGCTCTCTGCCGACAATACGTTACCTGATGTGTTCTCATCCAATGTCATGGACACGGTCAATGGATTCATGATCTCAGGAAAACTGTTGGACGCTGGACAAGCCTTTGATCGATATGCCTCATCCACCTGGAAAGCGGCTATGGCTGAAGTGCCAGAGGTATGGAAGCCCTTTGAGATTGACGGGAAACGGATGGCGATTCCGATCATTACGGAGCAAGCCTCGCAGTCCGTACTCTGGATTCGCAAGGATTGGCTAGATCATCTGAACCTGAAGGCACCAAGCAATCTCGACGAACTGGAAACGGTAATGAGAGCCTTTACCTATGATGATCCAGACGGTAATGGCATACAGGATACCTACGGTATTGATTTTGCAATCAAGGACCAGTATCTGGCCTCTCCTACAGGAGACATATCCTGGGTATTTGGTGCATATGGAGCGATTCCAAGTATATGGAGCAAGAATGCACAGGACAATCTCGTCTACGGAAGTATCCAGCCTCAGATCAAAAATGCGCTGGCAAAACTGCAAGATTGGAAGAAAAAAGGATATGTGGGCAATAACATAGCTCTGCAAAACTTCAATCAGGTCAATAAAAATATTATTGATGGCAAAGTTGGCATGGTGGCTGGTCCACGCTGGTTTGGAGATTATCCGCTGCAACAACTTAATGAAAAGGATCCGAAGGCTGAGTTTGTGCCTTATCCGATTCCTGCAGGAATCGACGGAACCACAGCGAGATTTAAAGGAAACTCTTACAGTGGGGCTTTAATGATCAGCGCAGACATTTCTGAAGAAGCCTTGCAGGCTTTTTTCAAGTATCAGAACTATCTGTATGAGGCTACGGTGACGAATAATCCGTTGTATCTGAGTGCATATCAGAATGGATATGATTATGTGCTGAACCCGGATGGTTCGGTGGATAGTGACAGCGGCGATATTCCCGGGGGGAAAGTGATAACGTTCAAATATACCCTCATGGGACAATATGCGAGTTACCCTTCCCGATTCAGAGTAGCTCTTCTGAGAATGGGCAAGGGAGAAGAGCTCAGCTCACATGATCGCGCCATTTTGTTCAGTATGGGAATTGATCCTAAGGATGAGAAGCAGGATCCCATTATGAAGGCAAACGTTGTAGAGACCAGGCAACGGCAAATTGATCGAGTTAATCTGTTTCAGGGGCCCCCAACAAAAACAATGCAAGCTCGAAACACTTATTTACAAAAATTGGAATTAGACACCTTCAACTCCATTATTTATGGAGAGGAGCCACTCACCATTTTTGATGAGTTCGTGAAAAAATGGCTGGATTCAGGTGGAAGAAAGATCACGGAAGAAGTGAATGAATGGTACCAATCGGCGCAGACTCAGCCTTAAAACAGGATGGTTAAATGGTCCGAAAGGTAATATACAGGGGAGGTTTCATCGATGAACATTACTCATATGAAAACAAATCACATCACTAATCCGCTCGGTTTTGCAGTAACCAAGCCAACCTTTTCTTATACCGTTACGGATACGACAGCGACAACGCAGATCGCCGCACAGGTAGAAATTGCACTGAACGAATCCTTTGCAGAGCTTGTATTTGATAGCGGAATAACAGAGGATATTGATTCCCTCGCGTATTCTCCGGATCTGGAACTGGTTGCACGGACGCGTTACTTCTGGAGAGTTCGAGTCTGGAATGAGCTTGGGGAAAAGGCGACCAGTGAAACGGCCTGGTTTGAAACAGCGAAGCAGGATGAGCCATGGACGGCAAAATGGATTACACCTGAGCTGGAACCGATGATTCATCCAGTCCTCCAAAAAACGTTCGAAGTCAAAGGTCCTATTGCCAAAGCACGGGCGTACATCTGTGGTTTGGGAGTATACGAATTGGAGCTAAACGGAGTCAAGGCTGGGGATGAGTACTTGGCCCCTCATTATAATGCCTATCACAAATGGCTTCAGTATCAAACCTACGATATTACCGACCTGTTGCAAGAAGGGTCCAACGCGATAGATGTTCGTATGGGGAATGGCTGGTATAAGGGACGGTTTGGTTTTGAAGGAGATACCACCGCCAATTTGTATGGTGATCATTTTGCATTGCTGTCCGAGCTGGTGATTACTTATAAGGATGGAACAGAAGACGTTGTACCGTCAGATCTGTCCTGGCATGCCATCCGCTCGAATGTGGTGGATGGTAACATCTATGACGGAGAAATTTATGATGCCACGCTGGAAGTGAACGAGACTTTCCCCGTTCGGGAAAGTGATCTGGGATATGAGCGAATTCAAGCAAGAAAAAGTCTTCCGGTTGTAATCAAGGAAACCTTGAAGCCGATCGAAATTTTGACCACGCCTGCTGGCGAAACGGTCATTGATATGGGTCAGAATATGGTAGGCTGGCTGCAATTCCGTACTACGGCACCAAGTGGAACGGTCATCCATTTGCAATATGGCGAAGTGTTGCAGGAAGGTAATTTCTACCGGGAGAACCTTCGCTCTGCTAAGGCGGAGTATATCTATACAGCAAACGGTGAAGAAGCTATTGTGCGTCCGTATTTCACATTTTATGGTTTCCGATATGTTAAGGTTGAAGGTTGGGTTGGCGAACTGGATCTAAATGACTTCACAGGCTGTGTGGTTTACTCGGATATGGAACGCACGGGATATTTGGAAACTAGTCATGCTGGCGTGAACCGTTTGTTCGAAAATGCACTTTGGGGGCAAAAAGGGAACTTCCTCGATACGCCTACCGATTGTCCACAACGCGATGAGCGCATGGGCTGGACAGGGGATGCACAGGTATTCTCCGGTACAGCAAATTATAATATGGATACGTATGCCTTTTTTAACAAGTATGGATATGATTTGTGGATGGAACAGGAGGATCGGAACGGTATGGTTCCGATGGTCATTCCGGTTGGACGTGTGCAGGGCGGAGGGTCCAGCGCCTGGGGAGATGCGGCAACCATTATTCCGTGGAATACGTACCTGCATTCCGGGGACCAGTCCATTCTGGAGCAGCAGTTTGACAGCATGAAGGCATGGGTAGATTATATCAAGCATTCAGATGACGAATCCGGTGGTACACGTTTGTGGACGGTAGGTTTTCACTTTGGTGACTGGCTTGCGCTAGATGGGGATGATCCGAACTCTCCGATGGGCGGTACTGATAATTACTTTATTGCCTCAGCCTACTATGCCTATTCTTCAGATATTGTAGCCAAGGCTGCCAAAGTACTTGGACATCATGATCTTGCCGCATCCTATGAGCAGTTGGCGCAAGAGGTTAGAGTTGCAATTGTGAAGGAATACTTTACTGCGAATGGACGTCTGGCAGTAGATACACAGACCGCATACGCTGTAGCGTTGTATATGGATCTCGTTCCTGAGCAACATAAGGCACGGATTGCAGAAGCTGTTCGCTTGCGTGTACGCAAGGATCAAAATCATCTGAGAACCGGCTTTGTAGGTACGCCTTATTTAAACCGAGTGCTGTCAGCGAACGGTAGCAATGATATCGCCTATACACTTCTGCTCAATGATGATTATCCAAGCTGGCTGTATGCGGTCAATATGGGTGCAACAACAATCTGGGAGCGTTGGAACTCCATTTTGCCAGATGGTACAATCAGTGAAAATGGTATGAACTCGCTCAATCACTATGCCTACGGTGCCGTTGTTGAATGGATGTATCGTCATATGGCGGGGATCAATCCAGTAGAGGATCGACCTGGCTTCCGACATGCACTGCTTGCACCGATGCCTGATTTCAGAATCCATTGGACCAAAGCGCGTATCGACTCCGCTGCAGGAACTTATCGCAGTGAATGGAGGTTTGATGAAGCAGGCAAGCTGTATTTAAGCTTCTCTGTTCCATTTAATGCAACAGCAACGATCAAGCTGCCACGCGCCGTAGTTGATCAGGTAATGATGAACGGAATTACACTTTCGGATGCAGGTCTGACTGTCGTTCAGGGTGAAGATGAAGTGATCGTCGAAGTGGTGAGTGGCACGTATGATTTCATATATGTACCGTCCGTGCCATACAAACAAACGTTAAGCACCCGTACACCTCTGAATGTACTGCTTCGTAACGAGCATAGCCGGAGTATGCTGCACGAGCTTTCACCGGTGCTGGCTTCGCTGGACCCGGGGACAATCGGCCCAATGGGGGAAGCAAGCCTGCGTGAGCTATCCACCTATCCTTCGTTCAGTACGCCAGAGGAAGAACTCGACCAGCTCGATCTCAAGCTGGAGACCATTCAACTCGTTTAGAATAAATGATTGTTCGTTGATACGAAAACGAAACATAATTACGTTTCTTTAAATACAAATCTTCTCATACCGATGCACACAAGTTGATCTTGTGTGCATCTTTGGTTAGCAAAAAATGAGTAGTTTATCAAAATTTGAAAGCATATTGGCGAAATGATAGAATTCATATTGTATTGATATCCACTCTATCATTCAGGAGGCGTTATGATGTTTACAAACGAGAGCAAAAACGATCCCAAGTCCAAGGTTGATTTTATGGATAGAACGTTTATCCAAAATCCGTTCCCGGTGTATGAACAGTTGCGTTCAGAAGATCGGGTACACCGTTTTCTTCTGCCGAGCGGCCACTTTGCCTGGTTAGTGTCTGGCTACGATGACGCCTATGCCATTTTGCAGGACAACAAGCGCTTTGTAACCAACTCTCCGTACATGGGAGAAGCTGACGGCTCAGTCCCACCGCATCAGGAGATCATCTCTCGCAACTTGCTTAGTGTAACGCCAGAGGACCATCGTCGGTTGAGAAGGTTGATCCAGAAGGCCTTTACACCACGTATGATTGAACGCCTCCGTGGTCGCATCCATGAAATTAGTGAAGATTTGCTTGATGGTGTACTCGCCACAGGTAAAAGAGAAATGAATCTGATCGAGGACTACGCCTTTCCTCTTCCAATCATTGTAATCTGCGAGATGTTAGGAGTTCCCCATGAGGATCAGGAGCAGTTCCGTGAATGGTCTAATACAATTATGGAAGGCTTCAATAGCCCCGAAATGAGTGAACAGAGTGATCAAGTCATGCGTGCCTTTGTCGAGTATTTGCAGAAGCTCATTACAGAACGAAGACAATCTCTTCAGGAAGACCTGATTAGCGACCTCATCATTGTAGAAGAGGAAGGGGACATATTGTCCGAACAGGAGTTGTATGCCCTTGTTTTTGTCCTGATCATTGCAGGGCATGAAACCACTGTAAATCTGATTGGCAACGGTATACTGGCCTTGCTCGAAAATCCGGAGCAGAAGCGCTTGCTGCTGGAGAAACCAGACATGATTGGACCGGCCATTGAAGAGATCTTGCGATATAACGGACCTGCTGAGGTGAGTAATATTCGCTGGGCTACCGAGGATGTCGAATTCGGGGGCAAGCATATCCGTAAGGGTGACATGCTCTTTGTTTCCTTTTCCTCAGCCAACCGGGATGAGAATCAGTTCGCTGACCCGGATGCGTTTGATATCACACGGGAGGTTAATAATCATATTGCCTTTGGTAAAGGTGTTCATTTTTGCCTTGGAGCCCCGCTCGCCAGACTTGAAGGGGAGATCGCCATTAATGCATTACTTCGTAAAATGCCGGATATTCAATTTAAGACACAGCCCGCTTTACTGGAATGGCGTCCAGGCATGATTATTCGCGGACTGCACGATTTTCCGGTTTCCTTTTAATCCAATTACAATATCATTTGTTATAAAACAGGATAACCTCACTTAACCGCGATTTCGCGGTTTTTTTGTCTTTGACTAGCAATAGGCTTGAATTACGCTACACGATCTTTGTATTGCGTTATAGTCGATCGTCTCACTTGAAATCTACAATAAAAGTATCCTTTTAGCCCTGCCAATCCACTGAGTTAAGGAGACAGATTTTAAATGAACATACAATCGGTTAACCTGAGCAATACCAACGTCACATTGTTCACCCGAGATGCCAAATATTAAAAAGCGGCCAGCGGTGCTTGTGCTTCTTGGTGGAGGGTATAGAGCTTGTGGTTTGGTCTATGTACACGCTGGGTCAGCAGTGTGTTTGGCGAATTTCCCTCTTCTATTGATCCTGTTCTCGATGAAGAGGTCCACGAGTACAGTCTCGATGTGAAGCTGGGTCTTCTATGGAGCAACTAGCAATGTAAAAAGCTGATTCTTGCCGCTATCCCTGAACTCGGGGAAACTCCACATCCTGATGCGATGGGAGTGCCACTTCGTACGATCTTGAGTTATGGCGGGGACCTGTTGACTGAGGAAGAGCAGAAGCAGCTTAACAATGGACTCAAGACTATTTCAGTGATAAAACCTGAAGGCAACACAGCCGAAGCAGGATGACCCTTTAACCATTTTCGGATTCGTTCCAACTCTATTAAAATAACGAATTGCAAAAATCTACACGGAATGATAGTATTTATACCAATATAATAGTTTAACTATCAAAAAGAGAATCTGGAGGAAACAACTATGACAACTTACAATGAAAACATTAAAATTTCGGAACTATTGAATAATGAAGAAGCAACTGCATTGCTTACCAAACATCTACCTGAATTCATTAACGAGCCATCATTCAAAATGGCTTCCCATTTTACGCTGGACCAGCTCGCAGCCATTCCTCAGGTCGATCTGCCAGAAGACATTTTGTCCGCATTGAAAGCGGATCTTGCTAACGTAACCTTCGAATCTGCAGAGGCTCCTAAAGCGAGGAAAGCTATGAACTCCAAATCCGATTCACTGGCAGGCAAAGTGATTACCATCACAGGTGCTGGCAGCGGTATTGGCCGAGCAAGTGCAGTGTTGATGGCATCGAGAGGAGCCAAGCTTGTTCTGGTGGATTACAACGTAACAACAGGGGAAGAGACTCTTGCGCTTGTGAAGGAGCAGGATGGCGAGGCGATTTTTGTTCAAGCCGATGTATCCAAGGAAGAGGATGTAGAAAACTACATTCAAAAAGCAGTTGAAACGTTTGGCAAAATTGATGTCGCGTTTAACAATGCAGGTATCATTCAGAAGTTCCAACCGTTTCACGAAACGTCTCTAAACGATTTCTCACGAATCATCGACGTTAACCTGAAAGGGATTTTCCTGGGGATGAAGCACGCTCTCAACGTGATGGTTCAACAAGGCTATGGCCATGTGATAAATACAGCATCAACCACGGCGCTTCGAGCTGAGCACAGTCTGGCCGCTTATACAGCGAGTAAACACGGTGTCGCCGGATTGACAAAAGCAGCAGCGATTGAGTACGTCAGAAAGGGCATTAGGGTAAATGCCATCTGCCCTGGGGGTGTAGCCACTTCGCTGACCGCAGCTGTTCCGCAAATGTTACAAGAAAGCGATTATATGCCCGAAGAATTCCCAAATATGAGAATTGGGCGTTTTGCGGAGCCGGAGGAGCTGGCTGAACTCGTAGCATTCCTGGCATCGGACGGATCCAGTTATATGACAGGCTCTATCATTGTAGCAGACGGTGGATTGACACTTTAAGGATTAACCATAAGTCTTTCGATCATGTTTCTAGCGATTTTACAGCAGTTGCGAAGGACACGAACATTGTTCCATTCAAAGTCGCTATTATAGCGGCTTTTTAGTTTTGCCGAAAAGGACAAGAACATTGTGTCATTTCGGATTAGATTGTTATCTAAATATTATCATGACAGAACTTATGTGGAGAGATAAAAACGCGTAGGTGCACTGGGATGTCGTCTGCCTGCGCGAATTTTAGATATCGGTCCATTTATTAATATGCAAGTTAAGATCCAATTATCCAGCTTAAGATCGAGTTATATAAAATGATAGAATGATCAAATAAACTTGAGAGACGGACTAGTACGGCTCATCGAGTAGAAACTTTTGAATACAGATTACTCGAGTGGAACCTTTACATAGACCTTTCCCAACATAGCAAAATCTTGATTAAGGCAATAAGAAGACTTCAAACTCTACTACATAAAGAAGGAGATGATTTAGATATGATTAAAACATCTTTTAATGCAGATTGGTTAGTTGGCTCAAAACCGGGTTTATTTGGTGAGTGGGTAACAGATAAAAAACCTCATAAACTGGTTACTTTACCATATGACGCGATGTGGGCAAATGAAAGACTTAAGGACGGTAGAGGTACTATTGCTTGTTATCCGGAAGGTGAGTATGAGTATAAAAAGTCATTTTTTGTTCCCGAAGAGTACCGAAACAAGCGGGTTACCTTCGAATTCGAAGGCGTATACAACCAAGCGATGGTCTATATCAACGGAGACTTCGCGGGCCAGCATCCCTATGGATATAGCAACTTCTATATAAAGGCTGACCGTTTCCTAAAATATGGTCAAAAAAATGAGATCAGTGTTATTGCTAATAATTACAAAGATTCCCGTTGGTATTCCGGAGCTGGGATTTACCGGAACACAAAGATGATCATTGGAAATTTAGCCCATGTTGCCTTAGATGGTGTAAAGATTACAACACCTGAGGTTTCTGCAGATCGAGCAGTCGTAAAAGTAAAGACAGTCATTGAGAATGAAGGTCTGAGCACTTTGACTGTACAATTGTTGACTGAGATTATTGGTGCAGATGGTACGGTCGTTGCCTCTGACCTTGTTCCGGTCACAACTTTTGCAGGAGAACTGTCAACAATTCGTCAGTCAATGCTTGTTAAGGCTCCAAAACTTTGGAATGTAGACGAGCCCAATCTATATACTTGCAGAACAACTGTTACGAGTGACGATGAAGTGGATCAGGAGCTAACGACTTTTGGTATTCGTACGCTAACTTTAGATACAGATCAAGGATTATGTATAAATGGAAAAGTAGTCAAACTGCGTGGTGCTTGTATTCATCATGATAATGGCGTAATCGGTGCTGCTACAATTGATCGCGCCGAGGAACGACGAGTTGAGATTCTGAAAGAGTCAGGATTCAATGCACTCCGTAGCGCGCATCATCCGATTAGCAAAGCGCTGTTAGACGCTTGTGACCGTATCGGAATGCTTGTTATGGATGAGAGTTTTGATATGTGGAGTTCTGTCAAAACCGATTATGATTATGCAATGAGCTTTCCAGTTTGGTGGGAAAAGGATGTCCAGGCTATGGTGGATAAGGATTTTAACCATCCAAGCGTAATTATGTATTCCATCGGCAATGAAATTCCAGAAGCGGGCAGTTCAATTGGTTCAATATGGGGACGCAAGATTTCGGAGAAAATCCACACCCTTGATCCTACCCGCTTCACCACGAACTCGGTTAGTTTCTTACTGACTGTAATAAAGGATTTGCCCAACATGATGGGGGTTGGGAGCGAGACCCGTCATGCATCCGATAATAGTGAAGCCGCTGGTATTAATACAACTATGAACAATTTGGGTGATGCCCTTGCGGCAATTATCGATGGAGAAATTTGCACTGAGCGAACAGCCGAATCATTTGCTTATGTAGATATTGCGGGCTACAACTATGCAGAGTCACGATATCTTAAGGATATAGAACGGTTTCCTAACCGGATTATCGTAGGAAGTGAGACCTTTCCTAATAAAATCAATGTTAACTGGAATTTTGTAAAAGAGCATGGCCAGATCATTGGTGATTTTACCTGGACAGGTTGGGATTACCTAGGAGAAGCAGGAATAGGGAGAGTTCACTATGATATAGAAGGCCCGACTCACCTAATTCAGAGTACTTACCCGTGGATTTCCGGCTGGTGTGGAGATATTGATATTATTGGTAACCGAAGACCTGTGTCATATTATCGTGAGATCGTATTCGGTCTTCGTAAGGCTCCGTATATCGCTGTTCAGCGGCCTGAACATTATTCTAAAGAAGTAACTCTGTCGGATTGGAGTTGGAGCGACTCGGTCTCTAGCTGGTCTTGGACCGGCTACGAGAATAAGCCAATCAAAGTGGAAGTGTATTCTGATGCAGAAGAAGTCGAGTTACTGATAAACGGTCGTACTATCGGAAAAACTGATATGAGTGAAAAACAAGACTTTATAGCAGAGTTTGACACGGTCTACGAGTCAGGAGAAATTATAGCGGTGGCTTACGTCGGGGGCCAAGAAGTTGGCAGGATGTCAATTCATTCCGCAAAAGGCGATGTCATTCTCAAAGCAGCAGCTGATCGAACGGAAATTAATGCTTCAGATAGTGATTTAGCCTTCGTTATGATCAGCCTGGAAGACGAGCAAGGGAATCTATACAACACGGCTGACCGAAAGGTTAAACTTATGATTGAAGGTCCTGGCCATATTCAGGGTTTTGGTAGTGCCAATCCAGTAACCGAGGAAAACTTTTTTAATGAGGAATATACAACATTCGACGGCAAAGCATTGGCTGTCGTCCGTCCAACTGGCGCAGGCACTATCATTTTGACAGTAGCTGCTGAAGGGTGTATTCCCCAATCTGTTAGAATCAACGCAGTATAACGGGTAACGATAGCCCAATAACAACTGAACTACACCCCATTGTTAGCACCATCTAGCAATTGGAGGTGCAGTTTTTTTGTCGTTCAAACAGCAGCAATACCTTCTGTTTGGATTGCGTTATTTGATCTTAACAATGCGCTATATCTGTTATATGTGCCAGGACATAAAATGAAAGTATAGAAGAGGAAGAGAAATTCAACATGAAGAGTAACGGAGGCGAGTGTTATGGGAGTTGCAGTGAATGAGCAGCATATTAAAGTAGATAATACGCCGACTCAGCCACCCCGGGAAATACCAACGAGAAAGTTAATTGGTGATTCAATGGGACAGTTCGGGTTAAACATTTCAAGTGGATTGTTGGGTTTGATCACGTATTATTACACGGATGTCGTTGGTGTATCTGCCGCGGTAGTCGGTACAGTAATGCTGCTGACCAAAGTTTTGGATGCGTTTGCAGACATCGGTATGGGTGTACTGGTGGATCGAACCAAAACCAAATATGGGCAAGCCCGTCCCTGGTTGTTATGGATGACCATTCCAATGTTCATCTCATTATTCTTAATGTTTTCCGTGCCGGATATAAGTTCCACAGGCAAAATTATATATGCGATTATTACGAATCTGGTGTTCTACATTTTGGTGTTTACTCCAACCTCGATTCCATATACCAGCTTGATGGCGTTAACGACCCGTAACAGTTACGAGCGTTCCTTAATGGGTATTATCCGTTCAAGCAGCGGGTATCTGGCAGGTATGGTAGTTGCCGTTGCATTTGTTCCAGTCGTTACAGCCATGGGGAATAGCAGAAGTGACTGGACGTTGCTCGCAGCAATTTTTGCTGGTGTTGCAGCCATCGGGATTTTCATTTCGTTCCTGTCCAATAAAGAAAAGTACAATAATGTTCAACTGGACGAACTCGGCATGTTTCAGGATAAAACGCCGATTCGTGAAGGACTGAAATTGCTTTTTGCCAATAAATACTGGGTGTACATGTTCTTCGTAATGGCTCTCGCCAACATTTTGTTTGCTCTGGGTGTAGCAGCAGGAAGTTATTATGCCAAGTACATTTGGGGTAATGTCAGCCTGATTGGCATCATGGGCGCTATTGGTTTGATTCCCATTGTTATCGGATTTGCCCTATCTGGACCATTTATCAAACGTTACGGAAAGCGTGCCACGGCCCTCGGCGGTATTGTAATCGGACTCCTCGGAGCAACCGTTCGGTTAGTCGCTCCTGAGAGCATTACTTTGGGTCTGATCTGTTCTATCTTCCAAACGCTTGGTACAATTCCGCTCATGGCAGTAGGTGGAGCAATGGTCACAGACACGATTGAATACGGTGAATGGAAATTTAACAAAAGACTCGTTGGTTTAACGAATAGTGTAATAGGTTTCGGTTCAAAAGTAGGCACAGCCATTGGCACGGCTATGATTGGATGGTTCCTCGCGTTAGGAGGATATGTCGAACAAGCTACAACCCAAGGAGAAGGAGCAAAGCAGGCCATCATCGCGTTGAATATATACGTCCCCATTGTTGTATTCATTCTTCTTGTAGTATTCCTTTACAAAAATAGGCTGGACAAGGAATATCCAACGATTGTTAGAGAGCTTGAAGATAGAAGAAAGGCATAACAAGATTTAAGTGTCCTTACACACAGCCAATCGCTTGTGTGTAAGGGCACTTTTAATTTGATAAAATTAGTTCAAAAAAGCTTGGGTGTTAAGATGGCTGGCAGGTTTTGAAGAGTCTGTGTACCCGGGTAGAGCTGGCTTGCCGCATTAAATTTAATTTTTGCAGTAATATTGGAAAAGTGATTCGTGAACCCTCTCAGCACCAGTTGGCCCTCTAGCCTGGCCAATGGAGCGCCCAGACAAAAGTGAGGTCCTTTGCCAAAGGAGAGATGACGATTGCTGTTGGGACGGTAGATATCAAAGCGGGAAGGTTCGCGAAAATGTCTGGGGTCATTGTTGGCTGCACCCAGCCAGGTTAATATAACGTCTCCTTTTTTCATAGGCACGCCCAGGATGTCTGTATCCTCTACTACCACACGATCAAGTGTCGTTGGAAAACGATACCTTAACGATTCTTCAACGGTATTCTCTATCAGTTCTGGATCTGCGGCAATATCCTGATAGATTCCGGGTTGATCATACATAAAACTGTAGAACAGGCTGTTTATCATGTTGGTCGTAGTTTCGTTCCCAGCAGCAAGCAGGCCCAGGCTAAAGGTAACAACCTCTTCATCGGTCAGTTGATCCCCATCCAGCTCAGCAAGTGTGAGATCGGAAATAATGTCCTCGGCAGGATACTTTCTCTTCTGCTGAACAATGGGGAGCAAAAATTCGTTAAATTCCTGCATAGCAGCATACTTCGCATTCATCTGCTCCTGCTCGTTACCTGTGGCATTGGGGAAAAATAACATGTCAGACCAGGCTTTGATCTGTGCCCGGTGTTGCCTCTCCACCCCAAGCAGATCGGCAATGACAGTAACAGGAAGTGGGACTCCTAGATCTCGAACGATGTCGACATCATCTTTCTCCTTCATCTCAAGCATTAACTCATCAACGATAGCCGCGATTTGAGGCTCCCAGTTTTTCAACTGACGTGGGGTAAAGGCACTAGAGACTAACTTTCTAATATCACGTTGAACAGGGGGATCAACAGAATTGATGTTCACTCTGGTAACTACCGGCGGAACCGGGGATACACTCCGTTTACGTACACTGGAGAACCGTTTCCAGTCTGTTAGAACGGAATTGACATCATCATAACGATACAGATTCCATACCTGTTGCTCCTCGTCAAAATAGATGGGATGATTCTCCAGCATGTACTCATAGTAAGCATATGGATTCCAAAGTTCTTCAGGTGTCTCTAAATTAGATACCTGATGAATAACGATCGATCTGTTATCAGCCTGCATGTCTCCTCGCCATCCTTTAATGTAGTTTGTGGAAATCTCCAAATAATGATAGCCAATCTATCATTATTTGATTTAAAGGTACCATATATTACACTTATTTAGCAATTAAATGAAATGTTTTACTAAATATCAATTATTTAGATATATTCTTGGGTCACAGATAGAGAACCATTTTCATATCAAAATGCAGAAAAATGTCGAATAAAGTGATTGCTAACTAATTTATTGTGTGATATCATGATCCAGTAAACGTTTACATCGATAACGAATTGAATATTAGCAGTGTTTGGCTGTTACTGGTAAAGCAGGCATGACCAAAATGATTTTGCATTTTCCTTATGTGAGTAGGGGAAGGCATATCGTTTTGGTCTTTTTTTATATCCAAATTCAGAAATGAGGCATTGGTATGGATTATCGCAAGTTGGGACAAGAGATAACGGAATTGGTTGGGAAGAAAGATAATATCGCTCGGCTTACGCACTGCGCAACCCGACTTCGGTTCGAACTGCACGACATCTCCAAAGCGGAAACAGAAAAACTCAAAGCACTTCCAGGTGTCATTACCGTTGTGAACAATGGTGGACAATATCAGGTCGTTGTGGGCAATGAGGTGCAGCAGGTCTACCGAGTTATCACTCAGCAGATGGGTTCGGCTACCCGAAGTGCGGAATCCAAATCGGATTCTGGCAAAAATAACAGACCAAAGCAAAAACAGAGCTGGATATCCAGATTCATCAGCGTGATCTCAACAACATTTACTCCGGTAATTCCGGCAATCATTGGCGCGGGTATGATCAAAGCGATATTAGCCGTACTTGTGCTGACAGGCCTCGTAACGACGGAAAGCCAAAACTACTATATCCTTAATACCATTGCGGACGCGGCTTTTTATTTCATGCCAATTCTGCTGGCTTATGGAGCTTCCATTAAATTTGAAACTAGCCCCATTCTGGCGATGACAGTTGCCGGCGTGTTATTACATCCGGGCTGGAGCGCCCTGATGGCGGAAGGAAAAGACGTGTTTTTCATCGGTGTGCCAGTTCGACTAACCGATTACGCGGGCTCCGTGCTGCCGATTATTATCGTCGTTTGGCTCATGTCTTATATTGAACATTTCGCGGATCGGGTATCGCCCTCAATGATCAAATTTTTCACGAAACCAATGATTGTACTATTGATTACAGCACCACTTGCATTGGTGGCGATTGGGCCTTTCGGAACGTACCTGAATGATCTGGTTGCGATGGGTGCAGAAGCGATTAATGCCAGAGCCAGTTGGCTGATCCCTTTGTTAATGGGAACTTTGCAACCATTCCTGATCGTAACAGGTACCGCATGGGCCATGACGCCGATTGCAACTAGCCAACTGACCAAAAATGGATATGAAATGATCAACGGTCCCGGAATGCTCGCGTCCAATATTGCTCAAGGTGGGGCCACCCTTGCTGTAGCATTGAAAACAAAAAACAAAAAACTGAAACAGCTCGCTGCTTCATCCGGTTTCACCGCTGTGCTGGGTATCACGGAACCATCCTTGTACGGTGTAACGCTGAAACTGAAGAAACCCTTAATTGCCGCAATGATCGGTGGTGGTGTAGCAGGGATATACGCTGGTCTGACCGGATTAGTACGTTATGCCTTCGTGTCTCCAGGGCTTGCCGCGTTACCTGCATTCATTGGCAGCAATCCGATGAACATCGTTCATGCCATTGTGACTTGTCTGATCGCTTTTATCGTTACCTTTGCTCTGACATGGATCATTGGTTTTGAAGATCCAGTGGACGATGAAGAAGAAGACAATTCCAACGTTAACGATGACAAGACGCTTTCCGGGCAGCCTGTTCAAGACAACACCCCAGACACTAAGTCTTCTACAATAACAAATGTTAATGTACCGAGCCAAAATGAATTACGCCCACTTACGATCGCCAGCCCGATGCAAGGGGAATTAGTCCATCTAGACCGTGTACCAGACGATGTCTTCTCTTTGGGATTACTGGGTAAGGGTGCTGCCATTATTCCTGCCAAAGGAGAACTGTATGCACCGATCACAGGTGAAGTTACGGCTTTCATGGACTCCAAACATGCGGTCAAATTAAACGGTTATGATGGAGAAGAGGTGCTCATTCATATTGGAGTGGATACCGTCAACCTAAAGGGGAGACATTTTGACTCTTCCATTAAAGTAGGGGATCGCGTACAACGGGGGGACTTGTTGATCCGCTTTGATATCGATGCCATCAAGGCAGAAGGGTATGAAGTCATAACCCCGATCATTATCGCCAATTCGGATCGTTTCTCGGATATTAAGCTGGAGAAGCAGAATCCTGTGGAGGTTGGAGCAACCATTATCCACCTTTCGTAACAACCGTAATATGGTCCCGTCATATATCATGATCAACTTTTAAAATGAAGGAGTGCTTGAGATGTTATATCAACAGATCAAACCATTCCCCAATGAATTTCTGTGGGGAGGGTCTACCTCGGCCTATCAAGTGGAGGGAGCCTGGAACAAAGATGGCAAAGGCCTGTCCGTCATCGATATGTGTGATCATCCGGCTGGAACCGCCGATTTCACGGTTGCGAGCGATCACTATCACCGATTCAGAGAAGACGTGAAGCTTTTTGCAGAGCTGGGCCTCAAAGCATATCGTTTTTCAATTGCATGGACTCGAATCTTGCCTTCAGGCACAGGAGCTGTTAATGAGAAGGGACTCGATTTTTATCACCAATTAATTGACGAATTGCTGCTCCATGGTATTGAACCCATTGTGACCATGTACCATTTCGACTTACCCTACGAGCTTGAGAAAACCGGAGGGTGGAACAACCGGGGGACGATCGATGCCTTCGTCGAGTATGGGCGTATCTTGTTTGAACATTACGGGCATAAAGTGAAATATTGGTTGACCATTAATGAGCAAAATACGATGATTCTCCATCCAGGTGCTATTGGTACACCAAAAGGCGGACGTCTGCCTTCCAGTAAGGAACTGTATCAGCAAAATCATCACATGTTTGTAGCTCAAGGCAGAACGATGCGACTATTTCATGATATGCTCCCGCAAGGCAAGATTGGTCCTGCATTAAACATGACTTCCATGTACCAGGCAACTTCCAAACCAGCAGATGCAATCGCTGCACATAACTGGGAGACGATTCGTGGATGGGGTTTTCTCGACTTATCGGTGTGGGGACAGTATAATCCATTATTCTGGAGTTATTTACAGGAACGCGGCATCGAGCCGGTTATTGAGCAGGGTGACATGGAAGATATCCGGTCTGGCCGCCCCGATCTGGTAGCAATCAACTACTACTCGACGGCAACCATTGCCGCCAGTATGGGCGATGCGTCGGATGTTACAGCTCGTGCAGGGGATCAGCAAATTATGCTTGGTGAGCAGGGAGTTTACCGGGCAACGGAGAATCCTTATACCGAAAAAACAAAATATGGCTGGGTCATCGACCCGGTTGGCCTAAGGCTGACATTGCGTAAGGTATGTGAACGATATGGTCTCCCTATTCTAATTACGGAAAATGGTATTGGAGCCCCGGATGTACTTGAGGCAGATAACACCATTAACGATACGTACCGGATTGATTTTATCGAGAAACATCTGGAACAGATCAGACTGGCTCTAACAGATGGAGTAGATGTGATTGGTTATTGCCCTTGGTCCGTTATTGACGTGGTAAGCACACATCAGGGGTATGGGAAACGTTATGGAATGATCTATGTAAACCGCGGTGAACAGGATCTGAAAGACTTGAAGCGTTTGAAGAAGAAAAGCTTCTCGTGGTATCAAGAGGTCATTAAACAGAATGGCAGATGTATCGGAAATTCGGATCAGGCGGTCACGAAAGAATAAAGGATCGTGATGAATTCATGAGAGTAATCAAAATATTAAATAACAGCTTGCTTCTGACCAAAGATGATCAGGGACAAGAGATGATTGTCATGGGAAAAGGGTTGGCATTCAAAGGCAAAGTCGGCGAGCGACTCGATGAGGAGCATATCCAGAAACGATTCATTCTGCAAAATAATCCGTCTGCCCAGGCTTACGTACGAACCATCGAAAACATGCCAGAAAAACATGTGAATGTCATAAACAAACTGATTACCAATGCAAAAGAAAAGCTGTCTCTTGACGACCAAATCTTCTTTACGCTTATGGATCACTTGTCATTTGCCATTGAACGATGGAAAAAAGGTGTAGCATTACAGAATCGCATGTTATGGGAGATCCAGAGGTTTCATCCTGTCGAATTCGAACTGGGCCTTGAAGCCGTTCAGATGCTGAATCTAGAATTGGGTATCGAACTGCCGGAAGAAGAAGCAGGGAATATCGCTTTTCATTTCGTGAATGCCCAAACGCATGAACAGAATATGGAGCGCACGATGCAATCCGTTAAGATGTTAAAAGATATTTTTAACCTGATTCAATACACCTTTGATATGCAATTGAACAAAAATTCCATCCATTATGTGAGACTTGTCACACATTTGCAATTCTTCATCCAGCGTTTACAAGAAGGACGTCTGGGCAATTCGGCGAAAGATTTCATCTTTCAGCACATGGTGAAGGAGCATCCGCTTGAATACAAATGCGCGGAGATGATCAAAACCTACGTGCAGAATATGCTGGATATCTCCATATCGAACGAGGAATTATTATATTTAATGATTCACATTGCTCGAATTGTGCAGGAGGAACAGGGTGACGAGGGACGATTATAAAACAAAGTTTATATGCCTGTTAGCAGACAGGAAAAAAGAAAGATACTTTCTAACTATGACCGTTTTCTCGTATTTTATCGGGAAACGGTCTTTTATTCTTGCAATTATGTAGCGACTTTTTTGATATTCCACGCGAACGAACTCCAGCTTCCTAAACCCACATGAGATTACCAAGTGATAACATTTTATTGTAATTATTGTAAATTTGTTATATGTAAGCGCTGTCTAAAGAGCTATAATCTATTTATCTGGATGTTAATCCGTTCAGAAATACTTAGACCCAATCAAGAGGAGGAATTGTATGAAACGGTTAGGCCAATGGAATATAACGGCCTTGGTTCTTGTGCTGGTACTCGCCATGCTTCCATTTTCGAATGTCTCACATGCAGCCAAGGCAGTTACGGAAGTGGAGGGAGGTCATTTGAGCACAAACTTTGAAGACGGTACACTTCAGGGATGGACTCCACGTACAGGTAACGAAAGGCTGACAGTGACACAGCAGGAGGCACACGAAGGTCAGTCCAGTATGCTGGTCGCCAACCGTGAGCGTTCCTATCATGGACCGATGTTATCCATGAAGGATCTGCTTAAGCGTAACCAAGAGTACGAAATTGCGGCATATGTAAGACTTACTCAGGAGCCCACCACGGATCAAACATTACAGCTCACCACATATAAAAAAACAACTGCCGAAAGCTGGAACCCAATCGGTAGCGTGAAAATTGCCAAAGCAGAATGGAATACATGGCACAAAATCACCGGAAAATTTCAGTATAGCGATGATCCCACTGAATTGAATTTGTTCATCGAAACACCCTACATCTCTGAAGATAGCGTAGATACGTTATCGTTCTATGTGGATGATGTATCATTTACTCTGGCCGAGCAACTGGAGATTGAAGAAGGGATTCTGTCTCTGAAAGACCTGTATCAAGATGATTTCCCCATTGGTGCAGCGGTGTATCGCTGGCAGTTGGAAGGCGCATATGGACAACTGCTCACAAAGCACTTTAACAGCTTGACCGCAACCTACGAGATGAAACCGAAGTACATGTCTCCTTCCGAAGGTGTTTATGAGTTCGAGGCAGCCGATCAATATGTTCAGTTCGCCGAGGAGCATGGTATGGGCGTACGCGCACATGCGTTGTTGTGGCATATTGATGCAGCAGAGTGGATGTTCAAGGATCCTCAGGGTAACCCTGCGAGTCGAGAATTACTACTTGCCCGGATTCAGGATTACGTTGAAACCGTCATGACCCGATACAAAGGTAAGATCTATGCCTGGGATGTGGTAAACGAGGCGATTGCGGATAGCAATGGTGATGCCAACGGTTTACGTAAAAGTCCCTTTTATGAACTAATTGGTCCGGATTATATTGAGAAAACCTATGAATTCGCTCGTGCAGCCGATCCGAATGCCAAATTATATTACAACGAATACTTCACGGAAATCCCTGAGAAAAGAGAGCATATGTATCAGTTGGTCAAACGACTGAAAGAGAAAGGGCTCATCGATGGTGTGGGTTTGCAATCCCACTATAACCTGGAATCCCCGCCCATCAAGGAAATTGAAAAAACGATCAGCATGTTCGCCGAACTTGGATTGGATATTCAGATCACGGAACTGGATGTGGATAGCGGAATTCCATTTGGTGAAGAGATGTCCGATGAAGTTGCGGTAAAGCAGGCGTATCGATATAAGGAACTGTTGGATTTGTACCAAAAACACAAAGATCACATTTCTTCAGTTACCTTATGGGGACTCCAAGATGAGAAGTCTTACAACAACCAGGCTATGCTGTTTGATTCAGCCCTGAATGCCAAAAAAGCATATTGGGGACTCGTGGATGAATCCAGCTTGCCTGTGTTGACACAGAGAGCCGCCTCACTTTCGGGTAAACCGGATATCAAAAAACAGTCACAAGATCCGCTCTGGAACAAAGCGGTGTCTACTCCACTGAAGGGTGACTCTTCGGGATCAGCCAGTTTCCGCACCTTATGGGATCATAGTAACCTGTATATCCTCGTGGATGTTCAGAATGCGAAGGCAGATGTGAATGACAAAGTAGATATTTTTGTTGATCTCAATAATGGCAAGACCACTTCATATGAAGTAGATGACCGACATGTAATCATTAAGCGGTCGGGCATAGCTGAGGGCGTGGAGCAGCGTTCATATCGTGTACGCGAGACCAAAGCCGGATATCAGGTTGAATTGTCCATTCCGTGGGGTGGTATCCAAGTCGGATCAGAATATGAAGCCGGATTGGATATCCGTGTGACTGATGGCGGTTCAAGTGGGACACAACCTTATAATCCACTGTACTGGAATGATCGAACACAATCTCAGGAACAGGATACAAGCAAATACGGCGTGATTCAACTCGCCCCTATGCCCAAATCTGCACAAGCTGTGCAAGGGATTGTTCAGATTGATGGGAAGAAAGACACATCATGGAATAAGGCTGCACCATTTGAAGTAAAACGGTTGAACCAGAGCGAAGGTGCAGAGGCAGTGGCTCGCGCAATGTGGTCAGGTGAGTATCTATACCTGCTGATCGACGTCACTGATCCAAACATCATTACAGATAGTATCAACCCATGGGATCAGGATTCGGTTGAGATTTTCCTGGACGAGAATCACCAGCGCACACCGTATTTTCAATATGATGATGCCCAGTTCAGAATCAGTGCAGACAATGTGGGAACCTTTGCAGGGGGTGCCTCACCTGGACGCCTTGTAAGTGCTGTGAAGAAAACAAATAAAGGATATCTCGTAGAAGCCAGAATTCATTTACAATCATTGACGCCCAAAGCAGGAAATGTTCTCGGTTTCGAGCTCCAAATTAACGACAACCAGGGCGGAGGTAAGCAGAGCGTAGCCAAGTGGAATGATACGACCAATGAGAGCTGGAGAAATACTTCCCAGTACGGAATACTCACTTTTGTCGGAAAGAACAAACTCGGGCATTAAACCATCGGCAGTAGTTGCAAGAATAGAAACCATCATAACAGTGGCTGAAACTCAACCATTGTTGTGATGGTTTCCATCGTTTACATACGTCACCGAAGGTGATGAGGGAGGATACAATCTGCCTTGACTATATTTAACAGCCCTTGATATACTAAATTGATGTTATTTTTTCTTTTATGGGAATAAGATAGTAATCAACTACATACAACCGTTTGCGAGGGAGCCTTAACCGGCTGAGAGGGTGTTAAACCGACCTTACCTGATTTGGATAATGCCAACGTAGGGATGCAACGATGAAACACTGTACTTGGGTAGCTCATGCGAACCCCCTTGTTTTAGTGTATTTGTCTGCGAAACATCCTATGGATGTTTCGTTTTTTTGTTTTTAAATACGTACATTATGAATTGGAGGAACACATGTTGACTATTTCAGAGAGACTATATCAGGCAGCACAGCCTGTGTGGAAGGAATGTCTTGAGCATCCCTTTGTTAAAGGAATCGGAGATGGTTCCTTACCGGTCGAACAATTTCGTTATTATTTGCTGCAAGACTACTTGTACCTGTTCGATTATGCCCGCGTATTTGCACTAGGTATTGTCAAGTCGCACGACCCCAAATTGATGCAGTTTTTTAGTGAAAACGTAGATAACATCCTGAATGGTGAAATGAAAATTCATCGTTCTTATATGGAGCGATTAGGAATTACAGAGGATCATGTTTTCCAGGTAAAACCTGCCCTGAAAAATGCAGCCTATACTAACTATATGCTCTCTGTTTCCCATGCGGGTGGCATAGCAGAGGTACTTGTATCCATTCTGGCCTGCTCATGGAGCTATGCAGAGATTGGTCAAGTCCTTGCCCAAAAGCCAGGTGCAGCTGATCATCCTTTTTACGGAGAGTGGATCACAGGATATGCTTCCTCTGAATACAACAGCAACAATCAATCCCTAGTGACGTTAACTGATAAGCTATTAGAAGGCTGTAGCGAGGGAACGTACCAACGGATGGAGGATATTTTCGTGATGTGCAGTCGCTTTGAGCTTGATTTTTGGGAAATGTCATGGAAGCTGGAGCCTTAAGTTCACTGTAGTCAATTAAAGTAGAGAGCAGCGGCCATAAACAGTCTCAGGATAGAAATAAGTAGAATACGTAAAGGAACGCTTGCAATAAGCGTGTTTCGTGACGATGCCAAAAAAAGGGCGGATAGTATCCGCCTTTTTTCATTGTTGAAATTCTTGACACAGGGACATTTTGTTCTCTGAAGTCTCTGGCTAAAATCAAAAAGGGTGTCAGGACGGAATGTTCATAGCAGTCTGAATGTTTTTCAGATCGAGCTGAATTTGCTCTGCAATATGGTAAGGGTGGTATAAACCATGCTGCACCATGTAATTTGATATCTTTTCATGAGAATCTATGGCTTCATCGAGCTGTTTCATCAAAATTTGTTTGATTTCGGGGGTGGCACATTCGGTCACAGCCATGGCGTAGTTTCTGACACCGCTCTTGGCGTTCATCAAAAAATCCATTGCGATCACGTCATCGGTCAGCGTATTAAGACCAGTCATGTGTTCTAATATTGGGTTCATTTTTTTATCTCCTATACAGTCGCTTTAGACAGCACTCCACCGAGCTCCTGAAGCTGCTGTTGTGATAAGATCGCATCTTGTTGCAAAATTTGCTTGAGCTCCGGGTCGGTTACCAGAGCTTGCATGGTCTTGGATTTAGTCATACAAACCGTCTTGAACGCAGCTATTTCATGTACCTCGAGCATCTCATGCAAAGCGTATGTGGAATCCATTCAGATTGTCCTCCCATGTATCTATTCATATTTAAGGCTTTAAGATGACTTTAATGCAATCGTCCGTTTTTGTATCGAACACTTCATAGCCCCGTTTGGCCTCGCTGAGCGGAATGACGTGCGTAACAATGTCGCCAGGGTCCACTTTGCCAGACGTAACCAACTCGTACATGTATGGCATGTAGTGAATGACCGGAGCTTGTCCGGAACGGATATTCACGTTTCGCTGCATGATATCACCGAGCGGGAATCCGTTATAACGTCCGCCGTATACCCCAGTGACTTGAATGGTGCCACCTTTGCGAACAGCCTGAGATGCAATGATAAATGCGCTCATGGTGCCGCCTTGCAGTTTCATACCGCTGGCTAGAAATTCAAGATCGCTCATCTTGCCGTCCATTCCTACCGCATCAATGACAACATCGGCGCCGCCTTTGGTCATTTCCTTGAGAGTGTTCCCAATATTCTTATCCTGTTCGAAGTTTACTATTTCCACATTGTTTGTTCGCTTCGCATGCTTTAAGCGGTAATCGACATAGTCGACGGCTATGACCCGCTTAGCTCCTTTCAGCCAGCAGAACTTCTGGGCCAGGAGTCCGACCGGGCCGCAGCCGAGCACAATGACCGTATCTCCATTTTTAACGCCGGCGTTATCTACGCTCCAGAATGCCGTCGTCATGGCATCGGCGATCAAGCTTAGCTTTTCGTCCGGTTGTTCGCAGTTTTCAGGGATCTTAAAGTGGGTAAAATTAGCAAATGGGACCCGTAAATACTCCGCTTGCCCGCCGGGATATCCGCCGGTCGTTCCGGAGTAGCCGAAATATGCGCCCATATCCCCGTGTTCGTTGGAATTGTCACATTGGCTTTCCAGCTGATTTTTGCAAAAAAAGCATTCTCCGCATGCGATGTTAAACGGGATGATTACGCGGTCGCCTTTTTTTACCTTGGTCACGCCAGGGCCCACTTCTTCTACGATCCCCATCGGCTCATGTCCGATGACATAGTTTTCCTGAAGGTTAGGGATCATCCCGTGAATAAGATGAAGGTCAGAACCGCAAATCGCGGTACTGGTGATCTTTACGATCATATCGTCCGGTTTCACAATCTTCGCATCCGGCACCTCTTTGACCACGACATTTTTAACCCCTTGATACGTTACCGCCTTCATGCTTTATGTCCTCCAATATGTTCATCTGGGGTCCGATCAAACATCCCTTTACGTGACGTATCACCCGGGAACAGATTCATCTGCCCGATCATCACCGTATTTTTCGCCGAAAGCTGATCGAGTTGGTACTGTTCGTTCAGCTCATAAGGATGAAACCATTTTTTGCGAATCATGAGCTCCGAAATTTCTTGGTGCATTGCAATTCCCTGCTTCAGATGAGTATGCAACAGGGCTCTTACATCCGGTGAAGCCGTTTCCGTCAGGGCGATGGACAAATTACGTACACCCTCCTTGGCACGAAGAAGGAAGTCCATGGCAAAAGTCATATCTGCCATTTCCGGCATATTCAATGAATTAATCGGATCTAAATAATCGGTATTCATCTGAGTTCCCCTTAATGTGTTATAGGTGTCGGATTATTCGGAACGGGTGCTTGAAAAGGAGCTCTTGCGTAGATTGCTTGCAGCTCAGCAATCTGTTGTATGGATTGAATTACGTCTTTCTGCATTAATGCTTTTAGCTCTTGGTCAAAGACCAGGCCTTGCATAAGTTTCGACTTAGCGATGCAGAGCGTTTTGAAGTTTAACGCTTCATGCAGTTCCATCGATTCGTGCGGCGCTAGCGTTGGATTAGCCATTCAGAAATGATCCCCTCCTTTTTCATCAAGATTAGATTTTCCAATGCATCGGATCTTATACTAATATGGATCACCGGAGAGGTAAGATCCGAATATTCCCATACAGTCGCAGGGATATAAACAAAATCTCAATCCCATACTTATTTCTGTTTAAATGAATGATCTTACTCATGGAAGGAGGAGTCACGGTGCCCAATAAAAACAAAATTGATCTAGCAACCGAAAACGCAAGAAAACCAGCAGAAGATGCACTTAACTCGAGTGTTAGTAATACGCTGGAGCAGCATGCATCTAACGCGGTTTCTGAGGTGCAGACGGCTTTAAATCAGGCAATAAGCTCGTTAAGTGAATCTAATGCGGCAACAAATTCACAAGCGTTGGAGATTGCCAGGCAGCAATTGACCCGAGCAGAGGAATTTTTAGATCAAGCGATAACTTCAGCCAATGCATTAGGTTTACCGGACCAACAATAAAACGGTTTTGGTACTGATAAGTTTGGCAAAGTTTTGCGTTGACGATCGGAGGAAGCATTTTTCCTAGAACACATATAGTTACAGTCAACATGCTTCGGCTTACGCCGAAGTTTTTTGTGTTTTTAAATCTATCGGACAATTTCAAAATGAAGGTTGAAAAAAAATGATTAAGGGAGAGGCATTAGAATATGTCTTGAACATAATTATAGGTAATATCTATTCAACCTTGTTGAGGAGGACATCATACTGCCTATGTTACCTATGGAAGAATATTTTGGTAAGTTAGAACTCGTTCATTCCTTTTACGGGGCTATGCCTACAGGCGTTAGTGTATCCGAAACCGGGCGTATCTTCATTTGCTTTCCGAAATGGGGAGATGACGTAAGATTTACGGTAGCGGAAATTGTTGAGGGTGAGATGCAACCTTATCCTAATGTAGAAACGAATTTGATCAACCCATTGAATATCGTTATGTCCTTCATCAGTGTCCAAAGTGTTGTTGCAGATGGAAGGGGAACCTTGTGGGTACTGGACACAGCTGCACCAAATTTTTCTGAGCCAATTAAAGGAGGAGCAAAATTAGTCGCGGTAGATTTAGAAACAAATACAATAAGAAAAGTATATACATTTGCAGATGATGTAGTCTTGCCAACAACGTATCTGAATGATGTCCGATTTGACTTTCGTGTAGGAAAAGCAGGTTACGCATATATAACGGATTCTTCTTCCAATGGGCCAGGCGCTATTATCGTCGTAAATTTAGAAAACGGAAATGCGTATAGACGGTTGCATGGAGCAAGCTCGACCTCACCCGATCCGTATTTTGTGCCAAAAGTGGAAGGTAAAATTTTGATGAATCGAAACGCGGATGGTTCGACATCTCCGTTTCGATTGGCCTCTGATGGTATAGCGATTTCCCCTGATGGAAAAATGTTATTCTATTGTCCATTAACCAGTCGCCAGTTATTCTCTATCTCAACAGAATCGTTAAGAGACAGAACGATACCGGATTTTAAGTTAAGTGATCTTGTGCAGTATTGGGGAGAGAAGGGTGCATCTGATGGGATGATCACAGACGCTAAAGGAAACGTTTATGCTGGAGATTACGAAAACGATAGTATTCGAAAGATATTGCCAAATGGAATCATGGAAACCATCGCCCATGATCCCCGAATTTTATGGCCGGATACTTTTTCTATTGGTCCGGATCAATACTTATATGTAATTGTGAACCAATTACATAGGCAGGCCAGATTTCATTACGGAAAAGACCTGCGACAAAAACCCTATAGTCTACTACGCATGAACATTGATGAATTACCTGCTCCTACCTTTTGATACATCCCACTTTTCAAAGCAGATTTTAATAGCAGATTATTCAGTTCATTTTGCGGGACCGTAGGCCCTTTATCTAAGGGCAATATAGTAATTCTAATGAACTTAAGATAGGGACAGGTATCAGTTGATGCCTGTCTTTTTGTTTTTTGTCGCCCAAGAGGAAAGCCGGAGACAGATACAAAGGGTAGGGTACCATAATACACTCATTCGATTAAGATTAATCTGGTAGCATGTTGTTCCCGATATTGCTGTTAAACTACAAATTGCCGGTCGTATGATTTTTCGATTACAGGACAAGATATTAACCTTATCACCATTTTATTACTTTGATAAAGGAGACGACCATGGTTGAAAAACACGAGCCTCAAATGAAAAATCATCAAAAGTCTACATGGCTTGATGATTTAAAACAGATATTAAACCATATGGAAGATGCCGAAATCATTGAGCACAAAATAGGTACGAGTGCTTCAGTCCATCTTTTATTTATAAAAACATTAATAGATCAAGAGCGTTTAAACGAGGCGATTATTCAGCCACTTCATCAATCAGGCGGAAATTCGCTTCCTTCATGCATAATCAATTCTGATGTTTCAGAAGTTATATCGATCGAAGATGCTGGGCAAAAAATAATGCAAGGATATATTCTTCTATACGATTCAGTCAACGATCAATGGCTAGGCATACAGTTGGAAAATCCTCTTGGCCGGGCAATTGAACCTTCCCAAACGGAAACGGTTATATATGGAGCGAAAGATAGCTTCAGCGAACAAATCGATAATAACATTACAATGTTGCGCAGACGTTTGCCTATAACGACATTAAAAACGGAAAGCTTCACTATAGGATCACTGAGTAAAACAAAAGTTGTGTTAATGTACATAGACGGAATAATTAATCCGGAATTTGTTTCCCTTGCAAGAGAGAAAATTGAAAGTGTGGATTTCGATCAGTTTTTAGACTCCGCACAGCTTGCAGCTTTTATTGAAGATCATAACCATACGGTCTTTCCCCAGTTTCTACAAACGGATCGGCCGGATGCCTGCGCCTTCGCCTTAGGTGAGGGTAAGCTGACTTTATTAGTCTCCAATTCACCGTTTGCTTTAATTTGTCCCATTACATTATTCCATCTATTCCAATCGCCAGAAGACTACTTCCTTCGTTGGCCGGTAGCCAGTTTTTTACGTTTAATGAGGTATGGAAGTTTTATTATTTCTTTGACGATGATTCCTTTTTATGTTGCGTTAACGACATTTCATTACCAAATGGTTCCGCTGCCGATTCTCTTCGTATTATTGGAATCGAGAAGCAAATTGCCCTTTACTCCGTTTGTGGAAGGAATTTTCATGATCGTAACGCTGGAAATCATCAAAGAAGCAAGTTTGCGAATGCCGACCAAAACCAGTCAAACTCTAGGGGTTATCGGTGGTATTGTCATTGGACAAGCGGCTGTAGAGGCAGGCTTTGCAAGTAAAGTATTAATTGTTTTGATGGGTATATCCGCTATTGCTTTCTTTTTAGTTCCCAATTATCAAATGACAAAATCCATGGTTCTGTTGCAATTGCTTCTTCTTATCCTTGCATCGTTTCTTGGGCTGCCAGGAATCGTGGTCGGGATAATCGGCATTCTTGCGCATCTCCATGCATTAACGTCATTAGGTCAACCTTATTTAGCGCCGCTTTCACCTTTTTATGGGAAGGATTGGATTGACCTCTTTATTCGCGGGCCTTTGATTTGGATGAAAACGCGTCCGCATAATCTAAAACCACTACAGAAATGGCGACAGGAGAAGATGAAGAAATGAAGACTTTATCCCTATTCAATCAAACTTCCACCCTTGGCGGCATCCATTTCCTTTTATTAGTTAATCGAACGCAAATGCATTATTTTATTTTAATCATGCCGGTTTATTTGGTTCATTCCTATATGGTTTGGGGAATTGTCGCCTTGGGGCTACTGTCCCAACTTAATTTGATGATGCTATCCAAATGGTTTACTTCCAGTTATGCATCGAAAGGCTATCAAGGATTTGTACAGCTTTTTGGGAAACGGGCGGTTCAAGTTTTCGCAATACTTGGTTTTGTAATAATACTGTTAAAAATTTCAATCATCACACTGGGTTACGTTGAAATGCTCCATAATTTTATATATCCATCAATGAATAAAAAGTGGCTGATCCTAGTTATTCTTTCGATCAGTTTATTTGTGGCTTCACATGGCATGGAAAAAACATTGCGTTTTGTCGTTATCGCCTTTCTTTGCGGGGCGTGGATCTTAATCATGTTTATTCCCTTTTTCTTTCCAACGATTGCAAATTACCGCGATTTGTATCCTCTAATCCCCACCGAATGGTCAGGACATTCATGGCAGGGCTTGTTGTTTATTTGGTCGGCATTTTCCGGTCCAGTATATTTGGCCTTTATGGTTCCATGGTTAAGCTCCAATAAAAAAATATCAAAATATCTTGTCATTGGAAACATGCTGACGATTATGGAATATTCATTATTGTTCATTGCTTCGGTATTGTTTTACGGTTCAAACTTTTTAAGCAAGATCAACTTTCCGGTAGTATATATGGGAAGTTACATTCAAATGAGTGGTTTAGAACGAATCGATTACATCCTTATCTCTTTCCATATGTTTAATTATGTATTTGACATTTCAATTCTTTTGTTGTGTTTATATGGAGCTGGAAGAGTCTTTATGAAAAAAATGAACAAAAGCACAACTCGGATCGGATTATTGTCGAGTTGGTTTGTCATTTTGATAAGTATTATCATAATGGATCAATGGTTATGGCAAACGGTTCCGGGTCAAAAGATGTTACTGAACATTCAAATCTGGCTTGGTGCATTCATTTATTTACTTGTTCCTACGATCCTTTTCACTATGGTTAAACGAAAGGAGAGTGTGTAGGCATGATACCATACAAGCATTATGGTTTATTGGCGATTGTAAGCCTTATGTGGATGGCCGGTTGCTCTTCTCCATATGCCGAGAACAATATCATCGAAGAGATCGCTCCGGTAGTTTTCTGGTCGGTTGACAAGGGGACGGAGGGGAAGTTTAAAATCAGCACTTTAGTGCCACCACTCATCAAAGAAAAAAAACGCTTTCTCTCCAAGGAAGTTGATCTGTTAAAACAGGGGGGCAAGGAGTTTAATTTAATTTATTATCGGGAATTAAAGCAGGGGCAGCTGCGAATGTTATTAATCAATGAGGAACTGGCAACAAAAGAAGGCATTGAAAAGCTGATCAATACGATATTGGTTGATCCCGATATTTCAATGCATGTCTATTTATTGATTGTCAGAGGCGATTTTGATGAATACATAAAAAATCAATTGACGAAGCAAGAAAACCAAGATTATTTTCTTTATCGGATGTTAAAGCATTACGAGGAACATAACCAAGGTGAAATGAGCATTGTCAATATTCATCAATTCATGAAGATGTTATATTCCCCTCTTAAGGATCCGATCCTGCCGGTTTTTCATGCGGATAAAAACAATTTCAATTACGTAGGAACGGCCTTTTTCCAAAATGATAAAGAAGTAATGGTTACTCAAGACGTAAGTGATGAAATTTTTCAACTTCTGGATAACGATCATTTCTTAAAAGTCTTGGCCATTCCAAAGTTATCTATCAGTTTGGGACGTGTTCGATCCAATATTCGCATGAAACTATCAAGTGACTATTCATCCTTGTCTTTACATGTGGGATTGAAAGGAAGAATTGAGGAATATCAGGGAGAAAAGAATATTCAAAGCGAGGAACAATTGGAACATTTAATTCATGAGATTGAGGTATACCTTGAGGAACAAACGTCAGAATTATTAAAAAGTATGCAACGGTTGAGAGTGGATCCCTTAGAGGTCGGAACACATTCACTTAAGCCTTTTTCTAAACCAATAACGGAAGAGCAATGGTTGAGATATTGGGAAAATATGAAAATTAATGTTGACTTCGACATCAAAATACAGCCTTTGATTAATGTTGAACGGCTGTCGTGATTTAAAAGATGCCCCCTACATGATCAAATACATCATTGTGGGGGCATCTTTTTGTTCAAATCATGTACAAAGAGAGCTTATTACTGCAGCCCGTGGCGGACAAGCCATTTGGATATCTTTAGAAAATGGAAAGTCTAATGATCTTATCGTCAACAATAACAAAATGATAATCCAATAATAGCGGATCGGGTAGACCCGTCTTATCGTAGGTACCATCCAGCTTGCATGTTAACACAATTTCATCACCTATTTTTTTGGCTTTTGTTGGCTCTAACGTTACATTCGCCGCGAAATGGTTTTGATCACTCCATTTCCGAATCGCCTGTTTGCCATTTCGCTTTTTTCCTTCATCCATCACAACGGCATTTTCTGAAAAACAATCTACAAATACTACTGGGTCTGGCTTGTTAGATGCAGTAATGTATTTGGCAATTACAGACGGTAAATGATTGAGATCCATATTGTTCTCTCCCTTTATTAATTAATTATTAGACGGTAGGGATAGTTCCCCCATCTATGACATATTCACTACCTGTAATAGATGCTGCTCGGTCTGAGACCAGAAATGCGACCAGCTCAGCGACTTCTTCAGGAAATCCTGGCCGACCAATTGGAATACCTCCGAGTGAAGTCATAAGTTGTTCAAGGGCACTTTCTCGACTTCCGGTTTCAGTTGCGATCCGATCAATTAATGCGTCAGCTGCTTCTGTCTGAATAAACCCAGGAGACAACGTATTTATGCGAATTCCTTGTGGGGAAAATTCATTTGATAATCCCTTGCTATAATTAGCCAGCGCGGCTTTGGCAGACGCATAAGCCAGTGTAGTTTCATATAAAGGCAAACGTCTCTGGATGGAAGTGAAATGAAGAATAACGCCTGAATTATTTTCTAACATAAGTGGAATTAAGCCACGATCAAGTCGAACTGCTGCGAGTAAATTCCAATTTAATGTATGAAGCCAATCCTCATCACTCAATGCAAGTGCGCCTCCTGGTGGTGTCGTTGATCCACCTACGCAATGGACGATAATATCGATACCTCCAAGTTGCTCTTTTACTGCTGTAATTATTTGCTCTACACCTTCAGGTGTGGCGACATCTGCTTGCACAAATTTGACCGAATTTGGCAAGTCAGCAGATAGGGAACGGGCAGTAGTAAGAACTGTAGCTCCGCCGTTTGCAAGTCTTTTCACAACTGCTTGCCCCATTCCCTTTGTTCCTCCGGTTACAAGCACCCTTTTACCTTTAAATTCTGATACAGAGAACTCAAATTCTTTATGCATAACTATTCCTCCTAGTGATGGTATTCGATGATTAATTTGAAATTGCTCTGTCTCTAAACCTTAATGTGTTGTTCGAGAGGAGCTAGAACTAATACTACACTTGCTACTTTCATAACGTCCAATTTATTATAATAATAGAAATGATGAATATTATTAATATATGGAGGGTTGTTTTAATGGAACTTACACAATTGGAATACTTTATGACCGTTGCACAGCTTGAACATATGACCTTAGCCTCCAAAAAACTCGGTATTACTCAGCCAGCGTTAAGTCATGCAATTGCCAAGCTTGAAAACGAGATAGGAGCTCCTTTATTTGAGCGAAATGGACGAAATATAAAGCTGAACCGAAACGGTACTATGTTCTCTAAATGGATTGGTAGAGCCCTACATAATATTGAAAATGGTCTAAGAGAAATCGAAGAGTGGTCCAATCCGGATACTGGTGTGATTACGTTGTCTTATCTAAATATTCTCGGTGTTGAATTGATCCCTAGCCTAATTCGAAGTTATCAATTGAAGTATCCCAAAGTTCGGTTCGAATTGACACAAGGGAACTTAGGAGATATTGATGAACATCTGGAGCAAGGATTCTCGGATATTATGATTACATCGAGGGAATCTACTTTGAATAATCATCACTGGAAGACGATTAAAAATGTTCCTTTATACATTGTTGTTCCCTCCCAACATCGTTATGCAGCTTGTAGCGCTCTTAGTTTGGCAGAGCTGTCTGGCGAGCCATTTATTGGATTGAAAAACAATTGTGGATTAAAAGCAACGATCATATCCCGGTTCCGACATACCGGATTTTTTCTTGCTTCGGCTTATGAAGCGGAGGACCTGATCACTGTAGCCGGTTTTATAAAGTCGGGTCTAGGTGTATCAGTACTACCTAAGACGTTGGGGTTGATGTTAGATGAATTGGTCTGGATCCCTATTATTGATGAAGGATGGTACTGGGAAATAGGATTAAAGTGGAGAGATGATCATAATATTTCCCCAGCAGCGAAAAGGTTTATTGAATATGTGGATACTTTACATCAAGGAGAATGACCGCCAAATTTTTTAGTTTTGAAAAGAAATTCTGAGAAAACAATCATACTTTATTGTATTTGAACACAAGGAAAAAACCCTTTTACAATCATTGTCAGTACGTTATAATACAATCACCAGGTAGATTGCCCAACAAAAAAGTGAAATATTGTAATATCTAGTCACACCCGGCTCATCATAGTTCTTTGAGCCGCATAACACAACATAATAGATATCGGAGGTATGGTTATGGTCAAGAAGAAAATTTCCACAGCCCTCAGCGCAGCTTTAATCGTTTCTATGCTGGCTACTGGCCTAATAGTCACTATCCAAGGTAACACAACGTTAGAGGTAGCGAAGTCAGCAGGGGATAAAAAGGTTGAAGTTGTTAAAGCATAAGCGAGCCGTTAATTTATTTAGAACATGTTAAGAGACAAGAGCATATTCCTATTGAAGTCGCTATTTTAGCGGCTTTTTTTGTTTTATCGGTAATATTAGGTTTAATACTAACGATATTTTGCTGAACAAGTAAAGAGAAGTTTAGATATAAACATTTTTACATTTGTAAACCATTAGGTTTAAATCATTAAAAAAATGATTAGATCAACTTAAATAAAAATTATTATTTTCTATAACTAATCATAAATTGTGCAAATGTAAACTAAAACAGATATATACATAAAAAATAGTGTTCATTTATACAAAAATACTTTGACAAATGAAAACAGGTGGCTTATTTTGTTAATAAGGAATGCAAATTACTTTTTTAGATTTTAAATAGCCTTAAGGGAGCGTGAATAAAATTAAAAAAGTACATCTATCAGGTGAAAATAGTATCAGCAAAGGTCCAGAAAACTTTATTTATAAAAATGAATACAGACCGCAAATACATTATTCCCCTAAGGGAAATTGGATTAACGATCCTAACGGAATGGTTTATTACGAAGGAGAATATCACCTTTTCTACCAATATACTCCCCATGATACGCAGCCTGACTTCGGCAGAATGCATTGGGGGCATGCAGTAAGTAATGATTTAGTACATTGGGATGAACTCCCACCAGCCATCCCGCCTGGGGAAGATGGAGCGATATTTTCGGGAAGTGCGGTAGTCGATAAGAACAATACAAGCGGATTCTTCAACGAAGCAGGATCAGGATTGGTTGCAATTTATACTAATAATGGTAACAACGCTCAACCCGGTAAAACGCAGGTTCAAAGCATCGCTTACAGCAAGGACAAAGGTCGAACCTGGACAAAATATGAAGGTAACCCTGTTTTATTCCCCACGGAGACGCTAGACTTTCGAGACCCAAAGGTATTCTGGCATGAAGAATCTTCAAACTGGGTAATGGTTCTTGCTGTTAGCGACCGTGTAGAATTTTACACATCTTCGAATCTTAAGGATTGGTCTTTTGCAAGCGGTTTCGGTTCTGATATTCCGGGCATCCATCGTGGAATATTTGAATGTCCTGATGTTTTTAAACTCCAAGTGGATGAGGACCCTAATACCACTAAATGGATTCTGACACTAAGTGTCGGAGATAGAAATGGCGTAAATCCAAACGATTCAGAACCACCCGCAGGCGGTTCTGGCATGATGTATTTTATAGGTCACTTTGATGGTAAGGTTTTTACACTAGATGAAACATTGGAATCATTCGATACAATCCAATGGATAGATTACGGATCTGACTTTTACGCGGCCGTGACCTGGGATGGTATACCGAATGAGGATGGGCGAAAGATTTGGGTCGGCTGGATGAATAATTGGCGTTATGCTTCCACTCTTCCTTCTAAAGAATGGCGTGGCCATATGTCCATCCCACGAGAGATTCAGCTCAGGACGTATTCGGAAGGACTTCGCTTAATTCAAGCACCCATAAGTGAGTTAAATCAACTTAGAAGATCAATTCTGTCTCTACAAGACATTACGATTAAACCAGATATGAACGTTTTGTCTGATGTTTCTGCTACAAAGATGGAAATTATTGCGGAACTCGAAATCGGTAATGCAATAGAATTTGGGTTCAAGGTGCGAAAGTCTTCCTCTTCCAACCAGGAGACAGTCATCGGATATAATGTCTTGAATGAGGAGTTGTTTGTCGATCGAACGAAGTCAAACGCTGTTGATTTCCATCCCGATTTTGCTACAAAACACAAGGCCCCTATGAAGCCAGAGCATAGACGGATACAGTTGAGCATCTATGTTGATTGGTCAAGTGTAGAGATCTTTGGCAACAATGGAACAACTATCATTTCAGACACGATTTTCCCCGACTTGGGAAGTAGAGGGCTGGAACTCTATGCCATTGGCGGAGAACTAAAGGTCGTGTCGCTTCAAATCAATGATCTCGTAAGCATTTGGGAAAATCAACCGAACTGAACTGGTTGTCCAAAACCAATTAAATTTGAACCGACTTTACAATCCTATTAGAAAAGAGGGTATGGAATGAAAGATAAATCTAAATTCGCAATATGTCTTCTGATGGCAACGGGACTAGTTCTTACTTCAAACGGTATTTTTACATCTAAATCAATTGCGGCTAGTGCTGTACTTGCTGATCAGGAAACAAATAAACAGGCAAAGGAGGAGCTTGATATTTTTGAAAGCGCATCCAAATCAAATACCAATCTGATAGGCTGGCAAGTGAAAGGAAAAGGAGGATTAGAGGATACTTCAGAAGGAATCTTGCTAACTTCACAGCCTAAAGAAAATGTAATGGCCATCTCAGAGACAGTGTCCGATGATTTTATCTATGAAGCTGATGTCATGATCAGGGATACGAAGGCGGATGCAACATTGTTGTTTCGATCTAATGAGGATGGCTTTAGCTCGTACATGCTGCAAATCGTTCCGGACGCAGGTCTGATTCGGTTAAGAGATGCAAGAAATGGAGATGGGAAATTAAAGGAGGAGCGTAAAGTTTCTGTTGAAATGGGGCAAATCTATCATCTCAAAGTGAAGGCAGTGGGTTCCTCGCTAAAAGTATATTGGGGCAATCAATATAAACCATTAATTGATGTTCAGGACATTTCGTATCAAAGCGGAAAGCTTGGACTCCATGTATGGGATGGATCCGCCTTGTTTTCGAACATCGTGGTGAGCGATCTGAAAGGTAATTTGGGGACGGTGATTTCTAACAAGGGAAAATGGCAGCCTGATATCAACGGCAAAAGAGGGACGGTAGAACAGGGGAGCATAGCACAGCAAATCTATAACAAAGAGGCGACTGATATGGTTTATGAAGGGAACATTACCCTTCGTCCTGATTCTATTGCAGCTCTCGCATTTCGATCTTCAACCGATGGAGCTGAAGGTTATGAAGCTACTCTTACGAAGGAAGGAGATCAGGTCCGTGTAAGTTTGACGAATACAAAAGGAACAGTAATTGCCAGTTCGCAACGTACTTATCCGAGTCAGATGGGAGCCAAACATCATGTGGAAATCAAGGCAAAAGGAGATCGAATTCAGGTCTTCCTGGACGGATACACTACGGCCGCGATTGACGTGAAAGATTCAACCTACAGGAGTGGAAGTACCGGAATCGTCGTAAAAAAGGGGACGGCTTACTTTCAGGATACTTATGTGACGGAACTGAGCCAATATTACAATGAGATATATCGTCCACAATATCATTACACGCCAATACGTGGTTCAGCGAGTGATCCGAATGGACTTGTCTACTTCGAAGGAGAATATCATCTCTTCCATCAGGATGGAGGAACATGGGCGCATGCGGTAAGTAAAGATATGCTGAACTGGAAACGGCTTCCGATTGCACTTCCCTGGAATGATCACGGACATGTCTGGTCTGGGTCGGCTATTGCGGATATGACAAATGCATCTGGTTTATTCGGAGATTCAGGAGGCAAGGGCCTTATTGCATATTATACTTCCTTTAACCCAGATAGCCCGAATGGGAACCAGCGTATAGGTCTGGCATACAGTAAAGACCAAGGTCGCACTTGGGAGTATTCGAAGGAACGCCCGATTGTGATCGAGAACCCGGGTAAGAGCGGAAATGAAGCTGGGAATTGGGATTTCCGCGATCCGAAAGTGATCCGTGATGATGAGAATAACCGCTGGGTTATGGTTGTGTCCGGAGGAGATCATATTCGTTTCTACACGTCAACGAACTTACTTGACTGGACATTTACAGATAATTGGGGATATGGGGATTACGTCCGCGGAGGCGTATGGGAATGCCCTGATTTGTTCCAGCTTCCGGTAGACGGAACGTCACAGAAGAAGTGGGTTATGATGATCAGTACAGGAGCGAATCCCAAAACAGGCGGATCAGATGCCGAGTATTTTATCGGTCATTTAACAGCTGATGGTAAATTCGTGAACGATAATTCGGCGGGTAAGGTGCTAAGAACAGATTTTGGTAAAGAATTTTACGCTTCGATGTCTTTCGCTAACATGCCTGATCATCGCACAGTGATGATGGCGTGGATGACGAATTGGGACTATCCGTTCGCTTTCTCAACGTCCAATTGGAAAGGTGAACTAACCATTCCGAGAGAAGTATCATTGGTAACAACCAAAGATGGAATTCGGATGACGCAAAGTCCAATCAAAGAATTGGAATCACTGCGTAAACCTTTGTACTCTGCTTCTAACAAGTCGGTGAGTCCTTCTTCCGGGAATCTGCTAAAAGGTATTATTTCAGGTGCTTACGAAATTGAAGCTGAAATTGAAATCCCTGAAACCAGCACAGCGACCGAGTTTGGCTTTAACATTCGTGAGGGTGCAAATCAGAAGACGGTCGTGGGTTATAAGGCAAGCGATAGTAATATGTTTGTGGACCGAACTGCATCCGGTGAAACGGATTTTTCTAACCTATTTAGTAAGAAACATGAAGCGCCTGCGCAAATGGAGAATAATCGGATCAAGATGCGTATTCTTGTGGATGAATCTTCTGTTGAAGCCTTTGGTAACAACGGCAAAGTCGTCTTTTCAGATGTAATATTTCCGGATCCTGCTAGTAGAGCGATGAGTTTTTACGTGAAAGGTGGGAATGTGAACGTTGTTTCCTTGAAAGTGCATCAACTTCAATCTGTCTGGAATGAGGACATTCCTTCAAAAGCTCAAATAAAGATGGATACGAGGGTTCGGGAACTGGGGGTAGGCGAGTCGGATACACTGCAGGCGATGGTCGAGTATGGCCCGGGTCTAGGCGTTCAACCGCTGAAGTGGAATTCCAGTAATAACGAAGTAATAACCATAGACTTGGTAGACAATTCACATGCAGTTATTAAGGCAAAAAAAGAAGGGGAGTCCACAGTCACCGTATCTACTCCGAATGGTAAAGCTTCCAGTAGTGTGCTCATTAAAGTCTCAGGTGGCGAGTTCCGGACAAACCTGAGTGGATGGACTAAAGATCTGTCTGCTGCTTCATGGTTAGTTAGTGAACATGGGATTCGTGGTAAATATTTTAGCGATGCGAATTATATTGCCAAAGAGAAGGCTGGGAATTTTACGTATGAAGCAGACATGAAGCTCGGTGAAACAGGAGGGGCAGGTTCTATTTTGTTCAGGGCTAGCGAAGATGGTCGCAGTGGTTATTATCTGAATCTAGACCCTAACATGAAGGCCATTCGTCTGTTCTATAAAATCAATGGAGGATTTGAAGAACGTCAGGTTCTTGCAAAAGTACCAACGTTCATTCAGCCAGGTCATACGTATAAGGTGAAAATAGAAGCGAATGGTCCGCATATTGTAGTTCACGTAAACAGTCAAAAAGTGATAGATATCATGGATGGTACTTTTGCAGAAGGCCACTTTGGACTGAATGTATTTGGCGGCTCCGCATCTTATCAGAACGTCAATGTGAGCAACAGCGAACCTGTAAACATCACCAAGTCCAGCCTTGTAAATACCGCAACACAGAAATCCATTTATACAGTTAACCTTGTCAACGGGGAGCCGGTTACCTTGCAGGATGCAAGTGTAGCTTCCGTCCAGAAGTGGGTATTTGTTCCGACAGGTGACGAAGAAGGTTCGTATTCGATTCGTACTACGGCCGGTCAGACGCTTGATCTGGATATAGGGCAAAACAAACTTCAGCTATATCATTACTTAGGGTACAACAACCAGCGTTGGCTCCTTCACGAGAACAAAGACGGATCAGTTCATATTACTTCAGCTCATCATCAAAAAGCATTAGAAGTATCGGAAGATGGGACCGAACTTTTCCTAAGTGAACTGAATCCATCACTTGATCGACAAAAATGGATATTAGTAAAATAATCAAAGTTTATTCCATGATGGCGTATCTCATAGATATTCCAATAAAGAAATAAAGAAGTGTCGTGGGAAGGGACATTGTTCAATTCAAGTCGCTATTATAGCGGCTTTTTTCTTTTAATCTTGTCCTAGCAGAGGTTCGATAGCTATCGCTATGCGGATTCGTAAGCTTTCAGTTGGATCTTTGAGTTTCACACCCAGGATTTTTTCACACTTTTCCAGTCGATACACCACCGTATTTCGATGAACGAAAAGTTGCTTGGATGTTTCGACAAGCTGGCATTGTGTATCGTAAAAAGCGTTTAAGGTGCGCAGTAACTCTTTTTTTTCATGTTCGTCTGCAATCTGCAGCAGTCCGTTTAAGGTCGCGTCGTAAAATTGTTTCAGTTCGTTGTGGGGAAGCATGTGGAATAAATATCCGATGTCCTTGGCTTGGTAAGATTGGACAAATTGCTTTCGTTTTAGCCAGTAGCCGAATTGCAATGCATTAACTGCTTCTGTATAAGAATGACGAACGCCGAGTACATTTGATGCAGGTTTGCCAATGCCGATAGACAGACTCAGTCCAGTCTCATGATGCAGCTCTTTAAGCATTCCTGACAGCTGCTCGGTGATTTTCGCCTCATCCCATCCCGACTCAGGAATAGATAACAGAAGGCAGTAGGTATCATGTTTGGTAAACATGACGAAGGAATGATCTAACCCACCAAAAACACGTTTGATGTGCTCGTATTGCTCCTCTTGCTCCGTGACATTATCTCCTTTCGGAGGCGCCGAACCTTCGTAATTAGGAAACCTTTGATGCATGTGATTCACCTCGTCATTACGCATGGTCAGCACGACGCTTGAACGCCCCTTGATAAGCCCACATCTCTTGCCGCGGTTCAGCGCCTCCTGCTCAGAAGTGATATATCCCTCAATCAGATCGGAGAAGAATTCGTTTTTGTGCCTGCGGGAGCGCTCTTTGACAGCCTGTGATTTGGTCAGCTCCATTCCAATGACGTTGGAGGCCTGTTCAAGCGTCAGACCGAAAAGCCCCGTCCATTGATCCGGTGAATGAAAGGATAACAAATAGCCTTCGTGGCGGTAAGTTTTTACTGGATATACAAGCATGCAGCAACGCTCTCGGACTGATGGGTTGATAAAGCACAACGAAGTGGGACTAGAAATATCGGACAAGTGTTGAAGTGTATTTACAGCGGCTGCAGTGAGTTCAGCAACACTTGTATTCTGGTTGGAAGCGGAGATGGTTTGCCATTTGTAGTTTAACAGGATGACTGGGGATGAGAACAGTTTGGACAGGGAATCGATAATGCTGGAAATTCCTTTGCCGCGCATGATCATCTCGGAGAATTTTTTGTGGATGCTGAGTGCATATTGCAGTTCGTCGCTCTTGTTGTTCAGAATCACACTGGTCGATCGCTGCAAAATTTCGCCAAGGGATAGACGGACATCGGAAATTTCGATGATGGGAAATTCGTTCTGATCCGCTTCCCAAAGTATTTCATCAGGGATTGGCAGTTCAAAGCGCTTGGTTTTGATGGCCAACCCCGAGCACTTAAGACGCTGCATGTCCCTGATTAGTTGAATAAACATCTCAGGCTGCTGTTTCATGAAAAAACCGTTGGTCAGCAAGAGCTCGTTTGGCCTTAGAAAGTGAATGATATCCGGACAGTCCATAATGTTGACCGTTTGAACCTCACGTACTAGACCCTTATGCCCCGTAATCACTCTGGCATCATCGTAAATGCCGTTTTTCAGCAAATCTGTCAGCAGCACATCGACCCATCCCTTTCTGGAACAAGTTATTTTATTGTTAAGTAATATAACACTACGATCATGCGGAGTAAATATCTTTGGTTTGATCATCCAAGATTGCTAATTATTTTTATCCTTTTCATCCAATGATTTCTCAGAAAGAGTGAATTATGCTTAAAGTGTTTCTTGCGTGTAACAAAAGCGTACATGAACGGAGGATGTAATGATTGATCTACTTATCACAGATACGGTGATTTCCGGGGATGAAAGGCGAATGGATGTCGGGATATCCTCAGGCAAGATTGCATTTGTCACGCCATGCGGGGAAAGGAAAACCGAAGCGTCTCGTGTAGTGCAAGGCAAAGGGGGCTTATTGCTGCCCGGATTCGTCGAGCCGCATATTCATTTGGAAAAAGCATATTTGCTGGATTCCATGGATCGGGAGGCGGAGTCTCTCCAGGACGCGATTCAGATAACATCCAAACTGAAAAGTTCGTTCACAAGGGAGGACATGTATCGTCGCTCGCTGGGTGTCATTCGGGAAGCCGTCAGGAATGGTGTAACCCATATGCGTTGCCATGCGGAGGTTGATCCGATTCTTGGACTCAGAGCTGTCGAATCTGCTCTTCGTCTCAAACAATCCTTAAAACATCAACTGGATTTACAGGTAGTTGCCTTTCCGCAAGAAGGGGTGTTCAAGAGTCCGGGAACTGCTGAGCTGATGGTAGAGGCCATTCGTATGGGAGCCGATGTGATTGGAGGAATCACTTATCAGGATGCAGACCTGGGGGAGCACTTGGATTTTGCATTTGGTCTGGCAGGGAAGTACGGAAAACCGTTGGATTTTCACGCGGATTTCTCGGTCGATTCCAACGACCGTGCCGTTGTGGAAATCGCAAGAAGGACCATTGCTGCCGGAATGCAGGGGCATGTAGCCGCCGGACATGTAACCTCGCTCGGTTCCCTCCCTGAACACGAAGCTTCGGCTATCGGGGAGCTTCTGTGTCTTGCCGGAATCAGCGTCATTACGTTGCCGATGACGGACCTCTTTTTGAATGGAAGAGAAGGCCCCGAAGGTTATCATAGAGGTCTGACTCCCGTGAAACTGCTGCAGGATTGTGGAGTGAATGTGGCAATTGGCGTCAATAATGTGCGCAACCCATTCACGCCGTTTGGCAAAACAGACCCAATTGAGGTTGCCTGGCTATTGGCGATTACTTCGTACATGGGTGGCAAACGGGATGCGCTCATCTTGACCAACATGCTGACGCATAACGCAGCACAGGCGTTAGGCATTGATAATTATGGCGTTAAGGTTGGCGCTCCGGCTGATATGGTATTGTTCCGAGAGCGGTCGGAAAGGGAAGTTCTGCTTAATAAACCGGAGGCCCGCACGGTTTGGAAATCGGGATTACAAGTAGCTTGTACTGACTCAAAACTTTTGGAATTACCGTGGTTGTCGGATGGGATGGAAACAATCGAATTATGAAGTAAGGGGATGGAGTTATGGAGAAAGGCTTAACACTCGTGAAAAATGTCAAATGGTCGGAAAACCTGTTTGATCTAACGATTGATCAAGCAACTGGACTTATTGTCAGCATTGAAACTGCCGGAACGGATGCGGATCTCACATCTGTAAATATTGCCGGTAGGGCGACAACCGTCATTGACGCGGATGGGCTGCACTATGTACCGCCAATGACAGATATGCATACCCATCTGGACAAGCATTTTATTGGTGAGCCGTGGAAATCTTTGCAGCCGTTTGTCACGCTGCCCGGCCAGTTGGAATTTGAGAAAAGTATGTTGGGGGAACTACCGACCGGGGCGGGAGAACGCGCGAAACGAATGTTGGATTTAATGCTAGCCCAAGGTACAACGGCAATCCGCACACACGTTGACGTGGATCCGCAAATTGGCCTCTCTCATCTTGAGGAGGTCTTGGAAGTGCGTGAGATGTACCGGGGACGCATCGATATGGAAATTGTGGCGTTTCCCCAGCAAGGCCTGCTTCGATCCGACTCCGTTTCCGTCATGCGGGAAGCGCTTCGTGCTGGAGCCAACTATGTTGGTGGTGTGGATCCGGCCGGACTGGACCGCCGGGTGGATGCCAGTCTGGAAGCCATGTTTGAACTTGCGACAGAATTCTCTGCGGGCATCGACTTGCATCTGCATGACCCGAGTCATCTCGGAATATACACGATCAGCCGCTTCGCCGAACTGACAGAACAAGCCGGTATACCCGGCCGTACCGCGGTAAGCCATGCCTACTGTTTGGGCCAGGTTGGGGAAACAGAGGTGCGCTCACTCGCGGAAAGGTTGTGTGCGACCGGCGTAGCCATCATGACGAGTGTGCCCATTGACAGGCCTATGCCCCCCATCAAACTGTTGATGGAAACGGGAGTGTCCGTTCATATCGGTTCCGATAACATTTTGGATTCGTGGAGCCCATTCGGAAATGGCGATATGCTCTCCCGTGGGTCACGTCTCGCTGAAGCATCCGGTTGGGTGGAGGACTTCTGGTTGCTAGAAACGTACAAGCTTATTTCCAATGCGCCATTAACTCCAAAAGTGGGTGAACGAGGCACTTTCTCGTTGGTAAATGCCATAAATGCGATGCATGCGTTGGCTGCAGCACCTCCACGCCAAGCTGTATTTTCGGGTGGTGTGCTTGTTGGTGGTCGAATGTTTCCGAACAGCAGACAGATGGCAGCCATCCATTCGTAACAATCTTTAATATACATGAAGCAACGCATTCTTTTTCAGGTGCGTTGCTTTTTGGCATGAAAAGGCTGATCACATGACGTATAAAACGTTGCTTAATGCAGTTTATGTGATAATACATAACATTTAAATTTAAACAGACTTTTCTTTTGGTGTAATAATCCAAATGAAATCATTTTTTTTAGTGAATCACACCAATGACTGAGGCTTACTTACATCGTATTATTCATATAAGAACAATTTTGAGTCACATAAACTGACATTAATAGAATAGGAGGGATGTTGGAGGAGTTACACAAACCAAACATCATTGTTACGAACAGGGGGAGAGAGACATGCGTCGAGGTTTCCATGCAAACCGCATCCAAAACATCAGAAAGCATGGGCTGTTATTGGTCATGATTTTGCCAGGCATCGTCTATCTGTTCATCAACAATTACTTGCCCATGTTCGGCATTGTGATTGCGTTCAAAGATATCAATTTTGCAAAAGGAATCTGGGGAAGTGACTGGGTAGGCTTCGATAATTTCGCCTATCTGTTCCAAACGCAGGATGCTTGGGTGATTACCCGAAACACGTTACTTTACAACGGCGCATTTATCGTGCTTGGAACAGTGCTCTCCATAGCTGTGGCCGTATTGTTGAACGAGGTAAAAAAGCGATTTGTCTCCCGACTGTATCAAAGCATCATTTTGCTGCCCTATCTGATCTCGATGGTCATTGTCGCTTACTTGGTTCTGGCATTGCTCAACGAGGAAAACGGATTCGTCAACCATTACGTGCTTCCTTTAATGGGGATAGACCCCGTGTCGTGGTATGCGGATTCCGGTAAATGGCCCTTTATATTAAGTGTCGTATATCTGTGGAAAAACGTCGGTTATACATGCATTGTTTATCTGGCCTCAATCGTAGGTATCAGCCAAGAATATTATGAGTCCGCTACGCTGGACGGGGCATCCAAGTGGAGGCAAGTCTGGAGCATTACCCTTCCTCTGCTTAAACCCACGATGGTCATTATGGTGCTTCTTGCAGTGGGACGCATCTTCAATTCCGATTTCGGATTGTTCTATCAGGTTCCGCTGAATTCGGGTGCACTGCAAACGACTACCGATGTCATTGACACATACGTTTATCGTGGATTGATGACTTTTGGGGATTTCGGAATGTCATCCGCTGCCGGACTGTACCAGTCCATTGTCGGTTTTCTGTTAGTATTAACGACCAATGCGATCGTTCGTCGCAAAAACCGGGATTTGGCGCTGTTTTAGCTAAGGGGGAGGACAACATGTATTCAAATAGGATATATCAAATGGCTGTTCACCTCGTGCTCATCATGATGGGAATCGCTGCAGTGTTTCCGTTTATACTTCTGATATCCGCTTCCCTAACCGAGGAACAAGCCATTATCAGGGATGGTTATCGTTTGTTACCGGCTCAATTCAGCTTCGATGCTTATGTGTATCTGTTTAATCAGTATTCGTTGATTCTGCGGTCGTATGGAATTACGACGTTCATCACGGTCGTGGGCACGATCGTTGGGTTGTTGATCACAACCCTGGTCGCTTATCCGCTATCCAGAAATGTGCTTCCGTTTCGTTCGTTCCTGTCATTCTTCGTATTTTTCACCCTGCTCTTCAATGGGGGGCTGGTGCCGATGTACCTGGTTTATACGGACCTCTTCCATTTGAAAGATACCATCTGGTCGCTAATCATCCCGAATTTACTGACCAACGGGTTCTACATTTTGTTGATGCGTAGTTTCTTTTCCACATCAATTCCCGGCGAAGTCGTGGAGTCAGCCTATGTGGATGGAGCCAACGAATGGGTTATTTATTGCAAAATCGTTCTCCCGCTTGCTCTCCCAAGCCTGGCAACCATTGGTCTGATGCTCATGATCTCGTATTGGAACGATTGGTTTAACGGTCTGATCTTCATCAATGACGGAAGCCTCTACAGCATTCAAAACCTGCTTAATCGAATGTTGTCTGATGTCCAGTACTTGCAGCAAAGCAGTTTGTCTGGTCAGACAGCAGTTGTCTCATCCGTACCTCTCGGCAGTGTGAGAATGGCTATTGCCGTAATCGGCGTGTTGCCGCTGATCGCAGCGTATCCGTTTTTCCAGAAGTTCTTCGTCAAGGGATTGACTATTGGTGCCGTAAAAGGTTAGTTATGCTTCGTATCCAAGATGTCTTATCCAAAAGCAAACATGGGGAGTGAATGAAGATGTTCAGAAAAAGATTGCCTGTGGGTTTCATAAAGGTAATGTCCTTAATTTGTGCGGCCCCTCTATTGTTGACGGCATGCGGAAACCCAGACAGTAAGGAGGGGGCAGAACTTGGAAAAGCTTCAGCAACAGACATGTATGAAGTGGTCATGACGTATCCAGCTTTTGGGGATGTAACAGATGTTAAGGAAATTCAGGAAGCCATCACTGATATTACAGCGGAAAAGGTAGGCGCCACCGTGAAGCTCTTGCCTGTTAATGGATCGAACTATGCCAATCAAATGAACTTGATGCTGGCGGGCAGCGAGAAACTGGATCTGGTGTATACCAGCGTTTGGTTCGGCCTTGAATCCCAAATCGGCAGGGGACAGTTACTGCCCATGGACGAATCGTTGAATGAATTTGGTAAAAAGATACTGGAGGCTGTTCCGGAGGAAGCCGCAGAAGCCGGGAAGATGAATGGCGAAACATATGGCGTTCCCAGCATTAAAGCTTGGGCACTTTCCCCCAGTTTTGTGATGGACAAAGAGCTTGCCGATAAACATGCTATTGACCTTAGCGCCATAAAAACCTGGAATGATATCTCTGCTGTATTGCAGCTTATCAAGGACAAGGAGCCGGGTGTCACGCCGATTGTCAGCTATAACTCACAGGAAACACCCGGACAAGCCATGCTGAATTTTGATCCATTGGGAACAGTACCTGGCGTACTGGATTTTGGCGGGGAGGACTTCACCGTGCAGAACCTTTTTGCGACTTCGCGGTTCTCCACAATGGCTGACCTGATGCGTGATTGGTATCAAAAAGGTTATTTCAGCAAAGATGTCGCAACGTCACAGGAAACGGGCTCCAATCTGATCAAGGCAGGCAAAGCCTTCTCGTATATCCGGAATATCAATGAATGTTACTCGGAATCACTTGCGGCTGGGACTGAACTTGTATGCGTCCCCCTTGAGGATTCGTATATGACACGAAATAGCGTAGCTTCCAACATGATGTCTTTGGCAAGGAACAGTGAGCAGCCGGATAAGGCGATTCAAGTATTGGAACTGTTTTACTCGGACGAAGCAGTCATTAATCTGTTTACGAATGGGATCGAAGGCAAGCATTATGTTAAACGGGATAATGACCTAATCGGCAAGCCGGATGGCGTTACTGCAACAGGATACGATTCAAACCAATATGCCGTGGGGAACAATTTCCTGTCCTATATATGGGAAGGGAACGATCCTGACATGTGGGAGCACTTGAGGGGCGAAAATGAGAGTGCCGTAAAATCAAGGGCGATGGGTTTCAGCTTCGACATCAATCCGGTCAAAACACAAATTACCTCGGTGGCCAACGTCCAAAACCAGTATGATGCAGGCTTTCAGACAGGAACTTTTGACCCGTCAGAACTGGGTGCTTATCTCGACAAACTAAAGAATGCAGGCGTAGAGAAAATATTGACGGAAAAGCAAAACCAGTTAAACCAATGGCTTGAAAATAAATAGAAGGAGCTGATCACGCATGTTTAATCCTGTCATTGATGTTCACCACCATATCATCTCTAAAGAAATGCAACGAAAGCAACGGGAGCTGGGAATGGAAATTCCAAGTTTTATGCCGAAGTGGACGCCCGAGATCGGGATGCAAAAAATGGATGTATGTGACATTTCGTTTTCATTCCTTTCAGCCCCGTCAGATCTGACGTTCATCGATCAATCGTCTGCCAACACGTTGGCACGTAAAATGAATGAAGAGCTCGCATCGTATGCTCAACTTCATCCTGAGCGGTATGGTGCATTTGCAACGCTTCCACTCCCCGATCCCGCAGCAGCCATGGAAGAAACCTTGTATGCACTTGATGTTCTTGAGATGGATGGTGTTGCAATGCTGACAAGTTATCAGGGGAAATATTTAAGCCATCCGGATTACACCGAATTGTTAACCGAATTGGATCGACGCAGTGCTGTTGTGTTTCTGCATCCCATCCTTATACCACAAAAAATCGCTGGACTTAGTCCTGCATTGCTTGAGGGCACCTTCGATACAACGCGGGCTGTCACTACGATGGCTGTTCATCGCATTTTCGACCAATATCCATCCATTACGTTCATTCTTCCCCATACAGGGGGCATGGTGCCGTATATCAAATGGAGAATTGCGCTTGCCGCCATCGGGCAAGATTCGATTCAGGTTGAAACAACACCGGAACAATTTCAAGCTGAAATAGCCAAACTGGACCACCTTTATTATGATTCCACGTTGAACCTCGGCACGATCCAAAAGTTGATTGCGCCTGATCGGATTCTGTTCGGAGCGGACATACCTTGGCCAGCGGACAGCGTCCTTCGGATACAGCGGGAGTCGGTATTCCATGAAGCACAGCAGATCAGCGAAGAAAACGCGAAGGCGATCGCTTATGGCAATGCCTTTCGTCTATTCCCCCGTATTTCTAAGCTTTTTGATATAGAGAAAAAGTTAATTTAAAGTGATAGGAAAAGTTAACTCAATAATATTAAGAAAGCAGCTGATCCAAGTGATCGGCTGCTTTTGTTTAACTAACGAGAGGAATCAATCATATATTATATTTTTTCCTTCTTCACTTAGTTTTCTCAAAGATGTAATCATGTGATTAATCTCTTCTTCAGAGTGTCTTTCCCATGAAGCTAATTCAGCTACTATTTTAAGTGGCGATTTAGATCGATATGAACGTGTTGGATTTCCAGGAAACTTTTTATCAGTTACGTTAGGATCACTTTCAAAATCTCCTAATGGTTCTACAATATAAATTCTTTCTTTTGCATTAGATCTTGCCAATTCAGCACCCCATTTGGCAGCATTTAATGTTGCAGTAAAGTATATATGGTTCGAATTTTTTTCTTGGTAATTTGATAAAAATTGTGGTTCTAATAAATCACCAATTTGCAGTTCTGCTTTTGTACCATGAAAAAAAGGACCTTGATCTATGATCACTTTTTTGTCATCCATACGGATCCACCTCGTTTTTAGTTTTGTATTTAGCAGTATAGTGTAGGAATTTCAAAAAAAACAGTCTATAAAAAAATAAAAAATAACGGTATAATTTAAGTAGAGAGAACGATACTGAGTCCAATAACCCAAGTTTAAGAAAGCAGCCGATCAGCGTGATCGGCTGTTTTTGTTTAACTAACGAGCAGGTTAAAAGATAATCCGTTCAAGGCAGGTCTCTGTCCTGGATTATAGAGTAATGTTGTAATGTCAGAGAATATAGTTGATAAGCATTATCATTCATGATATATTGTTAACCAGTAAACTAAATATAATAATTTATTTAGAATAACCCTATTTTTAAAAGAATATTTTTGTTTACAAGTAAATAAGGAGCGATCAAAGAATGATCTCAAAAGATCGAACAAAACAGTTGCTTTATGACCAATTTATTCGTTTTTTACATGTGTATGAGAACCACAAGGATACTGAAATCGAGCATTTCCTAAGTATCGCCCAGCGTGAAAGCATCGAGAAAATCCCTCAGCATTTGACCGCGGTTCATATGATAGATTGCATAGGCAAGCATGAGCCAATTAACAACACGGGTATTGCCGAGGCAATGAATTTGTCCAAAGCAAGTATCACCAAAATTGGCAACAAACTGCTGGAGGAAGGATTCGTCAAACGTACGAAAATGAACGACAACAAAAAGGAGAGCTATTTCCGATTGTCACCGCAAGGCAAAAAAATCTTTGAACTGCATGAACGTCTGCATATACATGAGGCTGAGCGCTTTTATCGTACTCTCGACAAATATTCGGAAACGGAGCTAAAAGTAATCCATCAATTTCTTCAAGACAGCAGTATTAATATTGAATCCAGATAGAACAAAGGAGAGTGAAGCATATGAGTCTGGCGGAATTGATCAGGGAGCGCAGGAGTATTCGTAAATGTAACTCTACGCCGGTGGACCAGGATTTAATTGTAGCATTACTGCGTAAGGCTATAAGGCTTCAACCATCTGTTGAGTCTGGCTCATGGCGTGTAGTATATGCCGGAACTCCAGAAGCACGCAAACGGTTGGTGGACTGCATGCTGGAACAGATGTCACAAAGCAAGCTCGGCAAGTTGATTCCAGGGAAACTTCTGGATGTTTTTAAAAAGAGATTTACCGATATTCCTGCCCACGTCATTGTTATGTCGACTGTAGGACCGAATCGTCTGACCAATGACCGCAATTATGCGGCTGCCTGCGGGGTGATGCAGAGCTTCCAACTGCTGGGCTGGGAACGAGGGTTAGGAATGTTGTGGGATACAGAGTCCATGATTCAGCATGAAGGGTTCTTCAATGGAATTGGCTTACGTGAGGATGAAAGATTTGTTGGTATTCTTCATATAGGGTATTACGACAAAGCGCCAAGAAGTCGGAAAAGAACACCAGCCGAGCAGAAGTGGACCGTATTGCGAGGACAGTCTACATAGAAGAGGAGGATATGAAAATGAAATTGTCAGATTTGGAAGGAGACATGGACGGTCCGAGTGCGTTTTTGGATCAACCGGTATCGCAGGATCTAATCCTTGAGTTGCTCAATCATGCCGTATGGGCGCCAAATGATGGACTCCGAGAGCCGTGGCGATTTATCTTTGCCGATAACCAGTATGGGGACATCATGCAGGGATTACAGAACCAGGCCCCTGCGTATCTTCTGGTCTTGGTGAAGGAAGAGGCGGATCAATATAAGCGGGAAGAGGACTTTGCAGCTGTCTGCTGCCTAATTCAGAATTTCCGCTTGCTGGCTCATGAGCAAAGTCTGGGTGTGCGTTGTACCTTGCATGACTGGATGTACGACCCGAGCCGTACTGAAATGTTTGGTGTACTGAGTAACGAGCGCATTGCTGCGGTTCTGGAATTGGGATACGGTGCAAATCAGTGGAAAGGAAATACGGAGTTACCTGAGACTCAACTTCATTTTGAACTGCTGTAAGGTGGGAACGATGGGATGAGACTCCAAATGGAAAAAATTGTTTTACAATCATTGTCAGTACGTTATACTACAATCATTAGGTGAATTACTCAATAAAAAAAAGAAATATTGTAATTGATTAGTCACCCTCGGCTCGTCATCGTCTTGAGCCACTTATTACATAATAAATATAGGAGGTATGATTATGGTCAAGAAGAAAATGTCCACAGCACTCAGTGCAGCTTTAATCGTTTCTATGCTGGCTACTGGCGTGATAGTCGCTATTCAAGGGACAACAACGTTAGAAGTAGCGAAGTCAGCAGGGGAAAAAAAGGTTGAAGTTATTAAATAAAGCATACGTGAGAGACCTGCTAGAAAGTTAAAAGAACCTCATCTCGGTTAACCCGGCTGAGGTTTTTTTCTGTATCATTAGGCATTGAATAAATGCAGACCTAAGTCCGTGAACGCTTGACCACCATTTACCTTGACGCAAAGTCCAATCTAATGTACACGGAACTGGAAATGACCAACCAGGAAAAACGGCAATCCAAGCAGTCACAGTTAGTTGCTTACTACAAAACACCAGATAACGAGTATTAACAGCTCAACATTACGAGAGGTGAGGAAACGCTTAGCGCAGGGAAAGATATGCTTAATATCGTTATTTATTATGATCTCTTAAGGAATGGAGATTATGAGACAGGTTCTACTGACCATAAGCTCATTATGGAAGTCATTGACCCGAAGCGGGAAATCCATAGAGAAGATATTGACACTTCGTACCGATTTAACCGTTGGCAACAATAGATCATACTTCATGAACTTGAATACCAACTTAAGCAAAATCATTAATTCGAATCAATCTGTATGATGGACCTCTGTCAAGAAAGAGGACACTTACGCTACGGATCTTGCGGTAAATTGCTGTGCAAAACGGGCAGGGGAAAGGTACCCCTACACCAAAACATCATAACTGATTGAGCTTGCTTTCAGGCTCCTCACCATTTTCTACACGTCTTATATTCTTTATAAAGAACTCATATCTTGTTTTATGAAATTTCCGACCATCAGGCATTCCTGCTGTATGGGGAGTAAGTATCACATTACCCAGATTCCGGAGCTCGCTGTCAATCGGAAGCGGTTCAGATTCAAACACATCCAGGCATGCGCCTGAAATATCCCCGTTTTTTAATGCATCAATCAAGTCTCTTTCGTTGACAATGCCTCCGCGGGCTGTATTGATAAAAAGAGTGGTATTTTTCATTTTTTTGAATGCCGCTTTGTTGATCAGCTGTTTGGTTTGCTCATTCAAGGGTACATGTACACTGACTATGTCCGATGTACTTACAAGAGTATCGAAATCCGTCATTTTCACAAAACCATCCGATTGTACAGTGGCATTTCTCGCATACGCCAGCACATTCATGTCAAAGACCCTGCAGAACGTAGCTACTTTTTTTCCAATAGCACCCAAACCGATAATTCCAATCGTTTTTCCTTTTAACTCACTCCCTGTATAGTCCAATTGATTTTCATCCATCTTGTTTTTCATGAAAGTATCAAGAAACGGTATGTTTTTATAATAAGACAATATCAGTGCCATGACGTGCTCGGCCACTGCCTGTGCATTCACTCCTCCAGCATTGGCCACCCAAATGCCGCGCTGTGTACAGGCAGGGACATCCACATTATCAAATCCTGCACCTGTCTGTACCAATTTTAATTTTTTTGCGTTAGAAAGCAGACTGTGATCCACTTTAATATGTTCAGGGATGAGTACCTGGCAATCTTCAATATGATCCAGCATTTCTTTTCCGGGCGGAACAATTACAACGTTCCAGTCTTGCGGAAAACTCCTTGCAATATTTGATTTTGAGGTCTTGCTAAAATAGCCCACTATGAGAATCTTCATTGCTAAACCACCTTTCATAAGCTATACCATTCTTCGAATAAAACCGTTGATGCTCGTCATTTTATCCTTTTAATACAATTTTATCAATAAAATCTCATCACGTTCTATTGAACGGGAATGGAAAAGAATCTGGATAAACAATATACTAGCTATATAGTTTTTTATTGAGGTGAATATCAAATGGATGAAATTGATGAGTCAAAACAAATTGTATTACAAATCGGCGGTGCATTAAAAAAGTATAGAAAAGAAAAAAACATGACCTTAGACGACTTATCAGAATTAACGGGCGTAAGCAAACTTACTCTAGGGAATATCGAACGCGGCGAGACAAATCCAACTTTGGCCATCATATGGAAAATTTCAAAAGGAATATCTTTACCGCTATTGGCTTTGTTCACATCAGAGAAACCTGTTAGTTTGTATCGAGCAGGGGAGGGACTGCGGTTTTCTAATGAAGAGAAAAATTGGATCATTGAACCCGTCTTTAAAAGCAACGATATTGAAATGTGTCGAGCATACTTACAGCCAAATAGCTCGTATTATCCTGAAGGTCATCATGTGAATACAACTGAAATTGCGACAGTAATGACCGGTTCCATTGAGTTACAAGTCAATGGAGAGATTTACACATTGAATCAATATGATACGATCAGTTTTCGTGCAGATTATCCTCACGCTTATACCAATCATACGAATAACGAAACAGTGCTCCATATATCCTTAAAATATGACTTCTAAAAGCCGAAAATCCACTTATTAAATACAACTCCGAATTCCACGATGGGAATTCAGAGTTGTATTTTTTTAATCCATTAAAGTATATTATAAAATAATTATTGTCTATAAAAGTATATTATAATATAATTTTAGTATTCGCGTGGATGTTATAGCAAAGTTTTTCAGCCAACAAGAAGTAAATATAATACGTAAGAAATTCAGGAAGGAGAAATGAAGAATGCCGAATAAACAAAATAATAAATTCGTGCCATCCTCTGTAGCGCTGCTCATTCTCGGCATTATTGTTATTGCAGCTAATTTACGTACTCCCTTAACCTCAGTTGGTCCTTTAGTGGGTTTTATAAGGGATGACGTTCATATTTCAAATACATTAGCAGGCCTGATCACAACGGTACCTTTGCTTGCCTTTGCTTTATTATCGCCTCTTGTACCAAAATTAGGACGGAGGTATGGGGTTGAGCGTATCATTTTGATTGCCCTAATCTTTCTGACTGTTGGTATTGTAATACGATCTTTATCTGGCGCAGTTAATCTATTTATTGGAACAGCAGTTCTTGGATTCGCCATTGCCATATGTAATGTATTATTGCCAAGTATAATCAAAAGGGATTTCCCACATAAAATTGGCTCCATGACAGGAGTTTACTCCATTTCAATGAATTTATGTGGAGCAATCGCATCGGGAATCAGTGTACCGCTATCCATGAATGCAGGGCTAAAATGGCAGGGAGCATTGGGAATATGGGGGATTCTAAGCTTTGTATCAATCCTCTGTTGGTTACCCCAATTAAGAAATCAAACGAAACAAACTGTCACGACGAGTCAACAAATGGCAAGCAACGATGTGAATGTTTGGCGATCCCCGCTTGCTTGGCAAGTAACCTTGTTTATGGGTATACAGTCTATGGTTTTCTATGTATTGATCGCATGGTTGCCTGAAATTTTAAAGCAGCAAGGAATTGACTCCAACCAATCTGGATGGTACCTCTCGATCATGCAGTTAGCGATGCTTCCATTTACCTTTATTGTCCCTGTTATTGCTGGGCGTATGTCTAACCAACGTTTGTTAGTAATCATCACAACCATTCTGCTTTTGACGGGGACGCTCGGACTTCTTTACGGAAGTTCTAATGTCATTCTTTTGTGGATCGTCATACTCGGAATTGGTGGAGGCTTCGCCTTTAGTTTGGCCATGATGTTTTTTGGGTTGCGCACTGAAAATGCGCATCAAGCAGCGGAACTATCTGGCATGGCCCAATCGATCGGATATCTTCTTGCCGCAATTGGTCCAGCCCTTATAGGATATCTGCACGATGCAACAAATAGTTGGAACCTGCCACTTTTCATTCTTCTTGGGGCTTCAGTGTTACTCTTTTTAGTTGGTATCGGAGCAGCAAGTAATCGTGTTGTAGGTAGTCGAAATGGTTACGAATTGCCACGGAAAGGGTGATAACTATGTTTGACAAAATTATGGTGGCCATTGATAAATCTGAAATAACGAACAAACTCCTTGATGCAACCGTTGAAATAGCCCAAAATAAACAAACTCAAGTTACCTTGGTTAATGTCAGCCAGGATTATGTGTCAAATGGCATGACATATGTACCAGAGAATTTTTTGGAAGACATACTGAACGAAATGGAGAAAGAGAGTTTGGAACAGTTGCATCAAGCGAAATCTAAATTAAAGTCTGCGGGGATAAACCCGGAAACTGTTCATCTTAAGGGAGATCCTGGGCATGAACTATTGAATTATGCAAAGGATACCGAGCAACAACTTATTATTATCGGAAGCCGTGGGCTAACGGGCATAAAAGAAATGATGCTTGGAAGTGTCAGCCACAAGGTTCCACAGCTATCAAGTTGCCCAGTCCTCATTGTACATTAACTCCTCCAGGAACTGGGGAACGTTTGTAGTATGAATCAAACAGCGGCATTCCAGGATATTAGTGTCCTACAATGCCGCTGTTTCTATATTCCTATAGTTGCTCACATGCTGACGCTAAAGATGAAAATCCATATTCTATATTAACGCAAAAAACGCCTAAACCTAAGTAAAGCCCTTCTTATGCAACAAAAAGGGCTTTGATCGGATGTTCAAACACTATACTCGAAGGGAATAAAATTAGTTAACGTACTTTCCATAATCCGGTACGGCAATCTGGTCAAACTCATTAAGCAGCTTTTTCAGGCTTGTTGTTAGTAATTCACCAGACATTGGTAGTCCATGGCCAGTTACAGCAACCAATGGCTTTAAACTCTCAAGTTTAACAACAGATTGCTTTGCAGCTTCCCAATCTGTTGTCAAATAGCGAGGGGGTCCACTTATCTCCAATTCCTGATTAAATACTTTATACATATACTCTTGTTTTACAGTAGCAAAAGCATCACCTGCGATTAACGTACCGTCACTTTCCCGATACAATGAAATATGCCCCGGCGAATGTCCTGGCGTATGAATCCATCTAAAACCTGGCATATGGGGTACAGTTCCGTCAGGAGGTAACGTTTGCACATGGCTTCCAAGGTTAATTGGTTCAATCGGAAAAGATGGGGACATCTTCGCTACCAAACCACCTTCAACTGTAGGATCTGGTTCCGGGTAGTTTTTCACCCCTGTGAGGAAGGGGAGCTCCAACGGATGTGCATAAACCGGAACTTCCCAGTGTTTGACAAGTTCGATCACCCCTCCGACATGATCAAAGTGTCCATGGGTCAAGATTACCGCTTTGGGGCGGCTGTTTACTCCGAAACGCTCCTCAATGACAGAGATTATTTCATTTGCTGACTTTGGCATTCCCGCATCTACTAAAACGAACTCGTCAGATTCCGGCTTACCCACTAGACAGATATTGACGATTTGGATAGTATAGCAAAATAAATCAGGTAATATTTCAATCCCCACACCATTTCCTACTGAAGTTACGGGGACGAACTTGTAATCTGTACCGTAATTCAATTCCTGATTCATTACTCATCCTCCTTAAAGTTGTTGAAATGACTTGCTGTAGTATACCCAGAAGTTTAAAAATCATCCGACTTCCATAGCCTCCACAGATCGATATATAAACAAACTGTCGATAGACCAGAATAGAGTCACAGCTTTCATTCATGTCGCTATACAAGCAGTTTTCTGAAGCAAACCATGGAAAACTGCAAATAATATATCACCAACAATTGGTTAATCACACATTTACATAAAATTAAGGGTTAATTAAATACTAAAAGTTGTAATTTACTTGAAAGGAGGACAACCATGTTTTTTTATCGAGAAGATTTGATCAACATGATCGTCCCGGACAAGCCCGATCCGGCTGCCGCAAAAGTGTTACAGGAAACCCTTGGCGGACAATTTGGTGAAATGCGAACCATGATGCAGTATTTTTTTCAGAGCAGTAATTTCCGTGGAAAAGGACAGCAGTATAGGGACTTAATTCGTGTGGTGTATTTATGGAGGAATTAAGCCATGTGGAACTGGTGCAACAGACAATAAATCAATTGCTGACCGGAGCTGGAGCCGAGGGAGTAGGAAATGCAGGTATTGATGGAGCTCCGCTGGACGAAGCGATTAAACATGCCAATCCACATCATTATATTATGGGCGCTCAAAGTTCACTGCCTGTAGATGCTGCCGGGAATCCATGGCTCGGGAACTATGTGTATGATCATGGCAACTTGGTAAGCAATTTGCTCGATAACGTTGTGCTGGAATCAACCGGGGTATTACAAAAAACACGGATCTATGAAATGAGCAACAACAAAGCGTTCCGCGAAACTTTGGCATTTCTAATCGTTCGTGACAATGCTCACCAAAACGCTTTCGCTAAGGCACTGGAGACATTAGGCGTCAATTGGGGCAAAGTATTTCCTGTTCCTAATTACGATATCAACAAATATCCAGAGTGTCAGAAATATGTTGACCTCGGATTCCACAATGCCCAATTTAACTTCCGTTTGGACAATACACGAATTGCTGAAGTATACAGCGGTCAAACACCTAGTCGTAATGGCGGTGAGCTACAAGTCACGGAACCTCCTCAGGGATTCCCACTTCCGTATATGCCGGAACTTCCTAATGAGCACAGTCCAGGCTTGCATGATTTAAATACTTAAAGAGAACGAATTAAGGAAACAGACAAAAAAAGAACCCATAAACTTGGGTTCTTTTTTTATAATGAAATTAAGGTAGTCGACGATCATCACAACCGTTGCGAGAAAAAACGATAGCTGGTAGTTAAAGCACATGGCCTGTCTAATGACAACAACATAATCTGTTATCGATTGGAGTGATCGGATACTTTTTTGCGCATTCCCGCCAAACCTAGTAATCCAAGTAAGCCCAGCCATCCCCAATCCATACCATTATCGTTATCCGTTGAATTTGCCCTTACACTGTTTGGTTGATAATTAGAGCTGTTGTTTTGGTAGGTGTTAATACCTCGTCCATCTTGGGTTGCTTCATTTACACCGTGAGCAGAGGCAGGTACAGCCAATGCACCTAATAAACAAATGGATACAACAAAAGTTGTTATTTGCTTCTTCATGAAAGTTCCCTCCTGTATGTGTGATGAATTTAATTTCTCCAAAAATCTGTTCTTTATTCCATCGGTATTTTATTACTTTTGAATATGTTCTCCATGAACATGGAACTATACTTTGGTGGGAAATAAAATATGAAGGAGCTGTTATGATGGGAATATTAAGTGGTAATCCAAAAAATGAACCTATGCATTATGGTGAAATCTTCAGCGTATGGCAATGTTCAACGGTTGCAAAGGGAGCTCTTTCCTTCTACCAAGCCTTTTTGAATCACGCAGGAGATAAGGATCTGAAAAAAATAATCGATGCACTAATTGATCAAGCTAAATTAGAAATTAAAGAGTGCGATACCCTGCTGAAAGATAACGGAATTGCACCAACACCAGCCTTACCAGAAAGACCTCCAGTAAAGCTGGAAGACATTCCTGTTGGTGCCAGATTTACGGATCCGGAAATAGCAGCAAGTATTGCTTCTGATACTTCAATGGGATTAGTGGCGTGTAGTCAAGTTATGGGCCAATCCATTAGAGAAGATATTGGAGCCTTATTTGCAAAATATCACGTTACTAAAATCGCTTTAGGCCTTCGTATTCTTCAAATGAGTAAAGAAAAAGGGTGGCTTATTCCTCCACCTCTTCAGGTGAAGAGACCAGAAACAGTTGAGGCTTAAATCTCTACTGACTCTGACGTTCAATGGGACAAGTCGATAGATAATTTGTAGTGACGGAGTATGCAATTGCATTTGTATAAAGGGACCCCTTCTATAAGGTTATGTTGTTCCCCCGCTGTGGGCAAGCAGGGGAACAACATAATGATTAAGTAAGTATGATAATAATTCTTACTATAAGGTCAAAGATCATAAGAGTTCACATAAAATACTGTAAATTGCAATCTAGAACTCTCTTTAAACTAACGAAAAACGCTAATTCAATCATCTATAAGATTAAAATCTCCAAATAGAAGCAAACTAGATTTAATAGCTCTCATTGGAGGTTTTATTTATGTTGATAAGCGAATTATGGTGATTGTATGAGGCATGTTTTAAGATTTATGGATTACAAAATATGAATGAGGAGTACACAGGGAGGAGATAGAAAAGTGTCGAGGGACAAGAACATATTCCCATTGCAGTCGCTAATTTAGCGGCTTTTTTATGTTATCGGTACAAGTTCGTGTCACGTGCCAAGACAAGAACTTGTACCGCTTACCGAATGGACAAGAACATGGTCCGATTGCCTGGAGGCAGGTACCATTTCTATAGAGATCAAATCAAGTATACATTACCTGCCGGAAATTTCCTTCAAGGAGATTTCTTGTTCCTCCAGCAGTCGTTTCAGCTTTTGGCGCTGCCGTTTTTCCTTCTGACGGCGCTCTTTGTCCTCAGCCTTTAGAGCCTTGAGCAGGGAGAAACACATACCGATAAGGACAATAGCGAACGGCAATGCGGTTACAATGGATGCCGTCTGGAGGCCAGTTAACCCCCCGCTGATTAGCAGTACTACCGCAATGGAGGACTGCATGATTCCCCAGGTTAATTTCACTCTTGTACTCGGGTCCAGTTTGCCATCTGAAGTGAGCATGCCCAGTACAAAGGTAGCTGAATCAGCCGACGTAATAAAGAAGATCATGATCAGCATTGTGGCGATGAATGCCACGATCGTGCCCAAAGGCAGCTGCTCCAGCATAAGGAATAAAGCGGTTGTCGTATCTTCCTTGACAGCCTCCGCCAGATGAGCGGCATTGAACAATTCCATGTGAAGTCCTGTTCCGCCAAAGACGGAGAACCAGATAAATCCGAAAAGACTTGGAATAACCATGACGTAAATTACAAATTCCTTTATGGTTCTTCCTCTGGATACCCTTGCGATAAAAGTGCCGACAAAAGGAGCCCACGAGATCCACCATGCCCAGTAAAATAACGTCCATGCTCCAATCCAGGTTTCTCTTGAGAACGGCGTCAGTCTCAAACTCATGTTAATAATATTCTGCATGTAACTGCCCAAGGTTGTTGTGAATGTGTCAAATATAAAAGAAGTCGGTCCAGTCACCAATACAAACAACATCAATAACAAAGCTATAACGAGGTTGACGTTGCTCAGAATCTTAATACCTTTATCCAGACCGGAGGTTGCCGAGATTAAAAACAGTACGGTTACAACTATGATAATGACAACCTGAGACAGAGTCGAGTTAGGAATACCAAATAAGTGATTCAGACCCCCGCCGATCTGAAGAGCACCCAATCCAAGCGAGGTCGCAACACCAAAGATGGTGGATATGACCGCCAGAATATCAATAACCTTACCAAGCCAGCCTGAAGCAAGTCGCTCACCTATCAGAGGAATAAAGGTGGAACTGATCAGCCCTTTGTATCCTTTCCGGAACTGGAAGTAAGCAAGTGCTAAGCCGATGACGGTATAGATAGCCCAAGGATGCAGCCCCCAGTGGAAAAAGGAATAACGCATTGAAAGTATGGCTGCTTGCGTTGTTTCGGGTACCGCCCCCTCAGGTGCAGACAAATAGTGGGACAGCGGTTCAGCAACTCCCCAGAAAACCAGCCCAATGCCCATACCTGCGCTAAACAGCATGGACAGCCAGGAAACCGTAGAATACTCCGGCTCATCATCGTCATCCCCAAGCCTAATACCCCCAAACCGGCTGAACGCCAGATAAAAAGCAAAGATCAGGAAGAACAGTGTCGCTAGCAAATAAAACCAGCCAAAATTCTGAATAGAGAAGTTGTAGGCAACATTAGCCACATCCGCTAGCTGATCAGGAGCGACGGCTCCCCATATTGCAAACAGTGCAACGATGATAATTGTGATTGTAAATACCATGATGAGACCTCCATTATGTAAGCTTCAGCCAACTGTTTCCTTAGTATGTGCTAGTCCAACTTGTAATATTTCGAAAAGCTAGCTGTTGATAAATTAAAACAAACCGCCATGTAATGAAACACTCAGCGGTTTGTTTTGATCTTGCCTGAATAATATATGGCCTATAATCTCTTGTTAATCTGAGATATTGTATCATCTCATCTAACTAGTTTTATTCATTTATGAAAAGAAATCTGAAGAAGGCTGACTGTCATCGTAAATTTACAGATCCTTCAGATTAAATTGCATGCGTGTAAGCATGTCGGCCATCATTGCAACTTCTTCTTCACTGAAATCCAGTATCATCTGATGAAGAAACTGGTTTCGATCCTGCTTGAAATCGGCGATATGTGTTAGCCCTTGTTCTGTTAACCGGACGAAGGTTTCCCGATGATCGTCGGGGTTTCTTCTTCGTGACACCAAACCGTCTGCTTCCAGTTGCTTCAAATGGCGTGTAACAGCAGCACTGTCAATATGAATGGCCTTCTGCAAATGGCTTTGTGTAACTTCTTCATGAAGATAGAGATGATACAGCAGAACGTATCGTGAGGAGCTGATCCCCGTACAACGTTCAAATTTAGGTTTCAGCTGATTGCTTATATTTTTAAGTAATATTAATAAGGTTTCTTGTTCCAGCGAACAATTCATGTTTGCCCCTCCTTGAATGGTGCCGAATGTCTTGAAAAGCTTCATGATAACAAGGCAGATTCCTTCCAAGACATTCAGCAACTAAAGGCAACTATATCACAATGTGGAGACTGCTCGCACTATCGCTTTGAATCATGCCCAAAACGTGGTCTCTTCGGCTGGCATACGGTAGGAGGTGTATCCCTCGCTTGCAGCTTTTCCAATTGTCAGTAGCATGACTGGTACATAGCGTTCTTTATCCATGCCAAACACTTCGGCAATTTGGTCTTTTTCATAACCGCCGACTGGATTGGTGTCATACCCATGTGCACGGGCAACCAGCATCAATTGCATGGAAACCAGACCGGCGTCAAGCATAATGACATCGTTCATTTCAGCATCGGACATGTTGTTATAGATCGGTTTGAATGCCTTCAACTGAAAGTCCTTAACATCTTGTGGCATTAAGCCATGCTCAACAGCTTTTCCATAGATGTTTTCTGCATAATCGAAATTGTTTTTGTCTGCAAACACAGCAATGACAGCAGAAGCTTGAGCGACTTTTTCTTTGTTAAAGCGGGACAGTGGGACGAGTTTTTCTTTTCCCTCTGGAGTATCCACCACAAGGAAGCGCCAAGGCTGCATGTTGATGGAGGAAGGGGCAGTGCTAGCTTCATTGATGATTTGAGTCATTTCTTCCCTGCTGATTTTTACGGATGAATCGTATGTCTTAATGGAGCGGCGTCCATAAATAATTTCGTTAAAATCGTTTGTTTGTTGGTATGGTTTCATAATAATTACTCTCCCTTTATATTTTGTTGAGCTATCAATGTTTGACTAGTCAATTGTTGATAAGTCAAATATAAGCGAAAACTAAGTCCATTTCAATAGTTTTTTTATGTAAAATTATAACAATAACTAACTATCGGGAAACGATAACTCAATTAAATCAAAGGAGGCAGCCGATCAAAATGATCGGCTGCCTTCATTCAACTAAAGAGCAGGATTTTTAAAAACCTTCTTATATACTCTTTTTTAAAAATGGACCTTTTACGTTTTTGTTTACAAGGTTTTATCGATTACAATAGATAATTTGTAGTTAGCATAATGGTTTAACTCTAATAAAAATTGGTTTAAGGCTTCGTTACTTGGAAACCTGCATTCAAGCAGATAGCATCCATCACCGCTTATTTTGTAATTATTTAGGATGTGATTCTCTTTAGCACGAATGAATGAGAGAAAAGGTTGATGGTGTGTATCTTTAATATAGATATTTAGAAATGCATACGTAAAACATCCTAATTTTGCTTGATTAACTTTAATGCTGTATCCCTCTATAACTCCAGTATTCTCAAGTTTTTCTACCCGGGCCGCTGCTGCAGGTCCAGTTAGGTGAACTCTTTCCCCTAATTCTTTCATCGTAATTCGACTATTTTGGCTAAGCTCTTCAATAATTCGTTTATCTGTTTGATCCAAATCAAACACATCTCCTTTAAAAAATAAAGTAAAAAGACCAATACACTTTATTTAATCTGTGTATTTGAAGTTTGCATCTAGTATAAACTTATCATTGTCAACAAACAAAATTAAAAAACAGAAGGAGAATTATATATAAATATGCACATTCAACTGGTTCGAAATGCAACAATCATTGTTCATTATGCAGGTAAAAAGTTCCTAATCGATCCATTACTCGCGGACAAGGGTTTATATGATCCATTCTCGGCGGGGATCAGAGAGGATCTGAGAAATCCTATAATTGACTTGCCCATGTCCGTTTACGATATCGTTAAAGATGTCGATGCTGTTATTCTGACTCATTTGCATCTAGATCACTACGATGATATAGCAAAAGCAGTGCTTCCAAAAGGCACCAAAGTTTTTGTACAAAACGAAGAAGATGCTAAACAAATTGAAAGTGACAGTTTTCAACAAGTAGAAGTACTTACTGAAGATACCGTTTTTGAAGGTATTCAGTTAATTAAAACAAAAGGCGAGCACGGCAGAGGGAAAGATTTATTAAAAATGATGGGACAGGTATGTGGTGTTGTCTTCAAACATGCCAATGAGAAGACGTTGTACCTTGCCGGAGATACAGTATGGTATGAAGGTGTTCGAAAAGAAATCATTTCCCATACTCCTGAGATTATCGTGTTGAACGCTGGAAATAATAGTTTGCATGATTGGGGCTCACTTATAATGGGCAAAGAAGATGTTTACGAGGTGTATAAGGCGGCTCCCAACGCCAAAATTATCTCTGTCCATATGGAAGCAGTTAATCATTGGACATTATCTAGAAAAGAACTAAAAAACTTTGGAGAAGAAAAGGGATTCACATCTAGCTTATTCGTTCCCGAAGACGGCGAATCGTACACTTTTTAATTTGCCCTGCGGGAGGATATGCAATGAATCAAACGAATCCTAAACTGTGGACGAAAAACTTTATTATTCTTTCATCTATCAATTTCATTATGACATTAATTTTCTTTTTATTAAACGCGACAATCACTCTTTATGCAATTAATGAATTTGATGCATCAACCGGCCAAGCTGGTATCGTCGCAGGTATTTTTATCATCGGTTCTTTATTAGGGCGTTTGTTTACAGGACGTCTTATACCTTCCAAAAAAATCTTGATGATCAGCTTATTTTTATTAATTTTAACAACATTACTTTATTTCGTTCATCTCAATGTTAACTTTCTCATATTAAATCGGCTTTTAAACGGGATCACAGTGGGTGTTATCTCTACAATTGTGAGCACGGTTGTTGTATTTAGCCTTCCTGTATCACGAAAAGGTGAAGGGATAAGTTATTTTGCCATTAGTACGGCCCTGGCCACAGGAATCGGTCCATTTATTGGTTTAGTTTTGAGTCGAAATTCAAACTTTGATATGATTTTTTCTTTAAGTCTATTGCTTGGAGTTTTTAGCTTAGCAATCGCATTTTTTCTGAAGTTTCCCGCAACATACAAGATGGAGAACAACAATAAAAAGGGAATAAAAATCTCTGACTTTATTGAGCCAAAAGCAATGCCGATCGCAATTATTATTTTTTTTATGACTTTTTGTTTTTCCGGTATAGTTTCATATTTAAATATTTATGCTTTGGAGTTAGGGTTGATAGACACAGCAAGTTTCTTCTTTATGGTTTATACTTTTTTTGTCTTAATATCACGACCTTTTACTGGACGAATAATGGACAAAAGAGGAGCTAACATTATTATATATCCGGCTCTTATTATATATGGAGTAGGGTTGCTTCTTTTAAGCTCAGTTAACAGTAGCTTTACATTGTTATTGGTAGGAGCATTAGTTGCATTGGGATTTGGTAATATTTCTTCCGTAACTCAAGCCATAGCCATTAATTTGGCTGAACCTCACCGAGTTGGCTTAGCAACTGCGACGTTCTTTATATTTTATGATCTCGGGAACGGATTTGGCCCATCTATTATCGGTTTGATAATTCCAGCTACAGGATATAGTGGTTTGTATGTAATACTCGGATTAATTGTTTTAGCTACATTTTTTCTATATTACATCTTGTATGGAAAGAAAGAAGGTAAAATCCAAAATCAAGTGGTGGACTAAAGAGGTAGTCGGTCAAGAGGACCGGCTACTTTTGTTCAATTTTGGTAGACGATTTCAATTCCTTATTGGCAAACATTAAATAATTAAATATTTTTGCATAATTTTATCATGGTTGTTTAAAAATGAGTAAGGATCATATGCATGAACGCTCAGTGACTAGATACAAATAAATAATCGGAAATAGCACGTAAAAGGCTATTAGCTTAGAGGAGTGATACAGCAATGAAAGCAGTTGTGATTAATCAATATGGAAGTAAAGAAGAGTTAGTTGAGCAGGAAGTAAATAAACCGAGGGCAGAAGCCAATCAAGTGGTTGTAAAATTAGAGGCTACATCCATTAATCCAATCGATTGGAAATTAAGAGAGGGTTACTTAAAAGAAATGTATGATTGGGAATTCCCTATTATCTTAGGGTGGGATGTAGCCGGGGTCATAACTGAAATTGGTTCAAACGTTACCAAATGGAGAGTTGGGGATCGAGTATTCAGTCGTCCTGATACAACACGTTTCGGTTCGTATGCTGAATATACAGCAGTTGATGAGCACCTTCTGGCAAAACTACCTGATTCAATCTCATATGAGGAGGCTGCGGCTGTACCTTTGGCTGGTTTAACAGCATGGCAGGTACTGTTTACTCATGGCGATCTAAAAGAAGGTGAAACCGTACTTATTCACGCTGGAGCTGGTGGTGTAGGTATGTATGCCATTCAATTAGCAAAAAATGCCGGCGCTCATGTTATTACAACAGCAAGTGAAAAAAATCATGAACTTCTTTATTCTTTAGGTGCTGATCAGGTCATTGATTACAAAAAGGAAAACTTTGAAGAGATTCTAAAAGATATAGATTTAGTGTTTGACACGATGGGTGGAGAAGTAGCTGAAAATAGCTATAAGGTGCTTAAGCCAAATACCGGAAGACTGATTACCATTGTTGGTGAACCCAATCATGATACGGCTAAGTCTCACAATGTTTTAGCAAAGGGGATTTGGCTACAGCCAGATGGTGATCAATTGCAGAGAATGGCAGATCTGATGGAAGAGAAAAAGATAAAGTCGATTGTAGGGGCCACATTCCCGTTTAGTAGACAGGGGATTTATGATGCACATGCTTTGAGTGAAACTCACCACGCTGTAGGTAAGATTGTCATTACATTTTAAAAAAGGACCGTAAGTGTTCATCTTCCATCGATGAATGCTTTCGGTCTTTTTATGTTCATCCTGTACTAATGAACGACGGGATCGGTTTCCGCCTCTCTTTGTTAACGTCTTCGAAAGGCTCCGCAAAACCCGCAATAATGTTCCCAAGTACACCACCCGGTACGTCCCGCCCAATCAAGTTGCCGCTTAACCAGCCAATAAGTCCACCAACAATGAGTACCCAGAGCAGATCCATGGATTTTTCTCCTTTCTTCGAGTTTATTACAAGTTATGTTGGGCTGAGTGGAATATACCTCACCTTCCAGTTGGTGGAGGAATCTAAAGTGTCTGTGCTAAGATGGGTTAATAGTTGATTGAAGCTGGTGAAAACAAGGCTAGATAGGGGTGTACAGTTGAAGAAAATCCTAGTCATTGATGATGAAATCGCAATTCGAGATTTAATTGAGCTGGTGCTAAGGCGAGAAAACTACGATGTGCAGACCGCAGAGGACGGCAAAACGGGCTTGCAGCTGCTCGACTCTTTTCAACCCGATATAGTGGTGCTTGATTTGATGTTGCCTGACTGCTCCGGATATGACCTATGCAAGGAAATCACCGGGAAACGTGCCGTTCCTGTGATCATGCTCTCTGCCAAAAACGAGGTAATCGACAAGGTGTTGGGTCTAGAGCTAGGGGCGGAAGATTACATGACCAAACCCTTTGACAATCGTGAATTGCTCGCTCGGATCAAGGTGATTCTGAGAAGAAACGAGAGCAAGGAGGAATCAAGTGAAGGAACAGAAGTGAAATCTACACGCATCATTCATGAAGAGCTGACATTTGATCTGGAAAGCCGCAGGGTGCTAAAAAACGATGTACCCGTGTCTTTAACGGCCAAAGAGTTTAAAATTCTGGAAACGTTACTCAAAAGGCCAGACAAAATCTTTACCCGGGATGAGCTGCTACAGATCGGATGGGGATATGATTTTATGGGAGACAGTCGCAGTGTAGATATGACCATCATGCGATTACGGAAGAAGCTGGAGGATAACGCGGACGAACCGAAGTATGTCAGGACAATCTATGGATTTGGCTATCAACTTGGAGGTGGCGAGGCCTGAAGTACGCAACCCGGTTACTGCTGAATTATTTGTTTTTCTCCGTGCTTTCCTTTGGCATCATCATTTTTGCGGTGAATAAAGCCATCGATTACTACAGCTTCATTACCATTGAGAAACAGATGATGGAGAAGGCGGATCTGTCCGAATTGTCCTTCCGTGAGGTGTTATCTCAGCATAGGTCATCTTCAGGAGAGCCCCAGACCAAGGAAATTGTCAGACTTGCTCTAGAGAAGCTGAAAGCTTCGGGCAAGGAAGTACGTATCTATGACAGCTCCAAGCAGTTGATAGGCTTAGCTGTGGATGGCATCATCATTAATGATGGCAAACCTCTTATTTTTGAAAAAAATATTGAGAAAGCCCTGAGCGGCAGTTATGCCTACACTGTAACGGAAGATCATCTGCTTTATTTTGCGACTCCCATTCAGGATCAATTCTACGAGAACGCTTATGTGTATGAGTTCGTGGAGGACATTTCCTACTTTTATGCGATTATGGATCAAATCCGTTATATCCTGTTTGCGGGTGCAGGCGGATTTATTGTACTGATTACGTTATCCAGTCTGTGGATTGCCCGCAACACTACCAAGCCGATTAAACTGTTGCTTAGCGCTACGCAAAGTTTCTCTAGACAGGAGTTTCGGAGAGTTCATCTCAATCGGAAGGATGAGCTGGGCATGCTGGCAGATGGGCTGGATTCCATGGGGCGGCAGCTTCATGATTACATTCAGTACCAGAGGCAATTCGTCTCCAACGTATCTCACGAGTTAAAAACACCCTTGGCAGCCATTCGTGGTTTCTCTCAATACTTGGTTGAAGGGGAAAACGTGGACAAGGAGTTGCAAAAAATCTATGCTCATCTGCTGCAGGAATCAGATCGGCTGACACGTTTGATTAATGAACTGTTGTTGTTATCCCGATTCGACAAGGCTGGTTCTAACGATTTGGAAGTCGAGAAAACGGAAATGAATGAACTGATTCAGCAAGTCGCAACGAGTATGGGGGCCAAGGCCAAAGATAAAGGAATCGAGATTATGTTCAGGGAGGATGAAGCGGAATCGGAGGATAAGCTTCTGACGAAAGTCCACGCCAACGTGAATCCAATGCTAATGTCCCATGCGATTGCGAACCTTGTGGACAATGCCATCAAATATTCAGGCAGTTCATCGCTAATTGAATTGAAGTTGGAACATACGCCAAGCGAGATAGTTATACGGATACGTGATCAAGGTATCGGTATCGCGGGCGATGAGCTGGATAGAGTGCAGGAACGTTTTTATCGGGCGAAAAATGCAAGCACAGCGAACGGTTCAGGTCTTGGACTTTCCATTTGCAAAGAGATTGTAGAGCGGTTTAATGGATATATCGACATGGAAAGTCAGATCGGGGAAGGAACGACCGTTACGATTGTGTTGCCCCGTGCGGAAACACAATCGTAAATAATTAACGTTACAAGATTGGTACATTTCTGTTATGAGACTAACAAATGTTTTATTTATAATCACTTCATAAGAACAAATCACACATTTATGGAGGGATCATGATGAAATTGATAAACAAAGCAACAGGTGTTATCGTACTAGGTGCTCTACTAACGGTGGCATTAGCGGGCTGTCAGTCCAGTGATGCTACATCTCCAGCAACCGGACAGAACACAGCGAATGAACAAAGCAAAGGCGAAGGAGCAACAAATGCTAATGCGCCTGCTTCCGAAAGTTCTGAAGAAAAGGGTACTGAAGCTATTAAGGAAGGTTCGATGGAGAAGGAAGGTAATGTGGTGCTGAAGGAGCTTGCTTTTGTCTATAATGAGCACACCATTGCGATTTCGGATACAGCGAATGAAGATCAGATGGAACAGATGCTGGGCAAACCGGATAACCTGAAATCTCATACGTATAGTGCCGACGATGGAACAAACATGGATACGTTAATCGGTTTTACAGAAAAGGTCTATACGTATCCTGGTCTGGAGATTAAAACAATCAGTATACCAGAGGGAAAACAAGACTCCATCTTTCATATCGAAATCACAGATCCCAAGTACGCGACAGTGCGAAACATTAAAGCAGGAGATAGCCTGGATACACTCAAGAACGCCTACCCTGAGGGGAAACTGCTTGGTGATGGAGCCCCTAATGAGGAGGATGACTTCCGTTACGAGCCATCCAATTATGTGGATGTGATGTCGTTCCATATCAAGGATGCCAAGGTGGAGAGCATTCAGATCTACAGCCTTTTGGACTAATATTTAATCGATAGACAAGAACATAGTTCTATTGAAGTCGCTAATTTAGCGGCTTTTTTTCTTTGATCGCCATCTTTATGGGACGTGATCTATGAATGAGCTTCGTGCTAGTCTAACATGATTTTCTCGTTAACCATTTGATAGTAATACTCATCCATCTGTTCTGCCGTAACATCTTCTTCAAGATGATATATCCACCACGTCACAAGTAAACTAATGACCCCTGAATGATATTCGGCTAAGAGTTCTATGGGAGGTGAAAATGGTTTACCTCTTCTTTTTAATTCCAGAAAATCTCTTCTGGATATATCTCCGATATAGTTTTTGAAAAAGTCAGTAAATCCCTTGTCATTCTTCTGCTTTTGAACAATCGGCTCCAGTAAATTCTCCAACATGAATCTAGATAGGCTTTGCAAGGGCTGCCGAAGCCGATCTTCTATACTCATTTGTAAATAATCCTGAAGAACCCACGTGAGGGTAGCGGATAACAGAGCAAATTTATCCTCAAAATGTTTGTAAAACGTTGTACGGTGAACCATCGCTTTATCACATATCTCATTAATCGTGATATTGCTGAATAGTTTGCCTTGCTCAGATAACAGATCTCTAAAGGCCGTAATTAACAATTTATGAGTCCTGGCAACTCTTAAATCAAGCTTTTTTTCATTGATTTTCATCTACACCACTTCCATATCGTAGTTTAACTATATGCCATCGCTATATTGATTCTTACTATAAAAGAAATTTTGATTATATATTGGTATTATAAGTAATATTTTGATTGATCTACAAGTGTAGATTAAAATCTAATTTCTAGAAAGGATGAATCTTCAGTGTCTGACATGAAAAAAGCTGTGGTGATCGGAGCAGGGATTGCTGGATTAATTACTGCAAGAATGTTAGCCGATTATTATGAGGAAGTATGTGTGATTGAGAGGGATGAATTCCCTTCGGAGCCAAATAACCGGCAGGGTGTGCCTCAATCTTTTCATCCACACCGTGTACAACCACGCGGCGCGCTGATTATGGAACATTATTTCCCAGGATACAATGACGAATTGATAGAATTGGGGGCGATCTCTTCACACGATGAGAAGCTTATAGTTACTAATCGATACGGTACATTAGTTAACAAGGAGGATCCTTCTTCATTTAAAATTGCATCGTGCAGCAGAGCTTTGCTGGAATGGGTGCTGCGCAAGCGAATCCAAAACCTTCCTCATATAAGCTTTTTAACAAGTATGGAAGTTACCGGACTCATCGTATCTGAAGACCAGCATGCTGTTACAGGCATTTATACCAAAGAAAGAAGCGGTGAAAAAAGGGAAGACCAACTTCCAGTGGATATGGTTATTGATGCCTCAGGACGTTCTTCCAAATTGATTAGGTGGCTTGATAAATTAGGGTTAAATGTGCCAGAACCAGAATTGCTAAAGGTATCTCTTGGTTATAGCACCCGTTATTACAACATAAAATCCTCCATTCCAAACGAATGGGTGATGTCTGATTCAGATCCCGAGCAAGGTATTCGTGCAGGCATATTTACGCGCATTGAGGATGATATCGTTGGACTCATTCTTTTCAATGCTGGAGGAGATGAGTATCCGTCCACTCAGCCGGAAGAATTTCAAGAACAAATCAAGCATCTATTTGCTTCAGATAAAATTGTAAAGTTAATGGAGCAGTTAGAGCCATTGCAAGGGCCTAGGGGGTACCGTATTTCCGAGTCTGTTCGTCAGCATTTTGAACTCATGGAAGATTGGCCCTCTGGTTTACTCGTCCTTGGTGATGCATTTTGTAGCTTTGATCCTATTCATGGACAAGGTATCACCGTTGCTGCGGTCGAAGTTGAGACTATAGGAAAATGTTTGGAAGCACAGCGCTTGCATCCCGATCCGCAGTTTGAACAGAACGTATTGCTACGTATGCAGCAGGCCATCGATCCGGCTTGGTGGCTTAGTTCCGTGGCTGACCTGCGTTGGAGAGGGGTAGAACATGGTGGGCCTTATGAACTGAAAGGAGTGGATTTTGCTCAGAAATATATCAACTTATTTACGAAGCAAGCGATGAAAAAAGCGAATCAGGAAAAAGATAACCATCTCTTTTTTATGCAATTCCTGATGAATGCCTTGATCCTTCCTCCAAGTGAATATTTCAAAGCGGATGTCCTGGACATGATTTTGAACGACAATGGTTCAGAAGAAGAAATGGAATTAAGAGCAGCGCTTCGTGTCCAGGATCCGGAATTGTACCAGCAAAAATTAGATGAGGTAATTCCATTATTCCAACTGGACTATGATGAAGAGATTAAGAAACTGCTGGAAACTCTTCAGCCTGCGATGAGCTAATAAAACAACTTAAAAGCTGTGTGTAGGGGTGAGTACAACCACCACAACTAATAGTCGAGAAACCCAGGTGATTCATAGACCTTGGGTTTCTTTCGTGTTTGAATGAGGACGTACAATTGAATAACGAGGTGACGGTGCTCGCAAGTGAGGAGGCTGCACCCTGTTTGACCGGAGCCATTCCGCTTATTAAAAGTAAAGTTACCCTCGAGCTAGCATGCAGCAATCCTTTGAAACGATGTGTTACTTTTTTGTTACAAATGTGAATCTGTGATACCTAGTACTAAATACGAAATAACATGTATTTTATGAATGAATCTATGTAACATAAGTTGTGAAAACAAATTCATGATAAAAAAACTGATAAAGCGAGATTTGTTTTATATTCAGATCAGCTGAAGGTTTAAAAGAAAGGTGGGCTTACCAAATGAGTCAAACATTTCAATTTCCTAAAGGTTTTTTGTGGGGGGGCTCCGTCGCTGCAAACCAAATTGAGGGTGCATATCTAGAGGACGGGAAAGGACTATCCATTCAGGATATACTGCCAAACGGCATTCAAACACCTCCAATGCCAGAACCAACAGAGGATAATATGAAGTTAATCGCGATTGACTTCTACCATCGATACAAAGAAGATATTAAACTCCTTGCCGAGATGGGTTTCAAAGTTTTTCGCACGTCTATAGCTTGGTCCAGAATCTTCCCCAAAGGGGATGATCTTGAGCCAAACGAAAAAGGTCTCCAATTTTACGACGACCTTTTTGACGAGTGCAGGAAATACGGTATCGAACCACTAGTTACGATTTCTCATTATGAGACTCCATTACATCTCGTTAGAGAATACGATGGCTGGGCGAATCGAAAAATGGTCGATTTCTATGAACGATATGTGCGAACCATTTTTGAAAGATATAAAGACAAAGTAAAGTATTGGCTTACATTTAACGAGATTAATTCGATTCTGGATCACCCGTTTGTAGGTGGTGGGATTAACACACATAAGGATCAACTTAGCAAACAGGCTTTGTACCAAGCGGTTCACCACGAGTTTGTTGCTAGTGCACTGGCGGTGAAAATAGGGCATGAGATTAACCCGGAGTTCAAGATTGGTTGTATGGTCATCGCTATGCCAATTTATCCATTGACTCCTGATCCTAATGATATGATCAGAGTAATGGAAGCTGATCATAAGAACACAGGTTTTACAGATGTTCACGTGCGTGGTTATTACCCAGGTTACATGAAACGTTATTTGAAAGATAACGGGATTACCATTCATTTTGAACCAGGCGACGAAGAAATTTTGAAAAACACCGTTGATTTTATTTCCTTTAGCTATTATCAAAGTTGTTGTGAAACAGCTGATCCTACAAAGCAAATTAAAGGTGAAGGAAATCTGATTGGTGGTGTTCCAAATCCGCTCTTGACCGCGAGTGATTGGGGTTGGCAGATCGACCCTCAAGGTTTACGGTACATCATGAATGCAATGTATGATCGTTATCAGAAACCAATGTTCATTGTTGAAAATGGTTTAGGAGCCGTAGATGAACTCATCACGGACGAACATGGCAACAAAACAGTTATTGATGATTATCGCATTAACTATTTGAAGGAGCACTTGCTTCAAGTGGCTGAAGCCATTCAAGATGGTGTTGAATTAATGGGATATGCTTCATGGGGTTGTATTGACTTGGTGAGTGCAACAACCGCAGAAATGAAAAAACGGTATGGATTCATCTATGTGGATCGTCATGATGATGGTTCAGGAACATTGGAACGTTATCGTAAGAAGTCATTCCATTGGTATAAAGATGTCATTCAGAGCAACGGGAGTAGCTTGTTTCGTGAATAGTGACAGGCACTAATGTTGAAAAAACGCTTTATTACATCTCAGCGTACAGGCCTACAGAATAAAACTAAGAAAGGGCCGCCAGTTGCGGCTCTTTCTTATTCTAATAATTAATATTTGAACGATTAGGGAGCAGAAGATGAGAAAAAAAATGTTTTTAATTATTGCATTATTTGTTGCTACATTGAATTTGCGCCCGGCTATTAATTCCATATCTCCGCTGTTAGATACGATTCGGGAAGATCTGGGTATGAGCGCTGCACTAGCTAGTTTGCTAACTTCAATACCTGTACTATGTATGGGCGTATTTTCACCTTTTGCCGTCAAAGCAAGTGGGAAATGGGGAATAGAACGAATCATTGGCTATTCCCTGATTGTGGTGGGAATCGGAATAGCCACTCGGCTATTTACACAGTCTACGTTCGTTTTACTTTTATCTGCATTGATCGTAGGTATCGGGATCGCTTCGATTGGCCCGTTAACTTCAGGTTTTATTAAAAAGTATTTTCCCGCTCATGTCCCATGTATGATTGCACTCTATAGTATTGCCATCACTGTAGGGGCTGCCGTCAGTTCAATGGTATCCATTCCCTTAGAGGCATACTTCAATTCTTGGCAGATAGCAGTAGGAGGGTGGGCAGTAATTGCTTTTGTAGCAGCGATCATTTGGTGGATCATGGTGAAGCCGCGATCTGAATCTGCTCATGTGAGTGAAATCAAAGAACGTCCGCAAATTAAACTTCCCTGGGGAAATAGAAGCGCATGGACGCTTACGCTTTCATTTGGATTAATGGCTATGTTGTTTTATTCTTTTACAGCGTGGCTCCCGTTAATGATTCAGGAAATGGGGTATAGCAAATCCTATGCAACGCTTTGTCTGACCATATTTGTTGTCATCCAAATCCCGATTAGCTTTGTACTTCCTCTATTATTGAAGAACTTTCCTTCAAGAAGAGTATGGATGGTTGGTGAATCTCTGTTCATGATTGTTGGGTTGATTTTATTGATGATGAATTTCATACCGATGGTTTCCGTTGTTCTCTTTGGAGTTGGAGCAGGGGGCTTGTTCACTTTAAACCTGATGTTACCGATTGATTCTACAACCAATGTAAACGATGCAACTTCCTGGTCAGCGATGCAACAATCTGCCGGGTATGTCATTGGAGCATTGGGACCAATATTGCTAGGTTGGATTCATGATGCTTCCAATAGTTTCACACCTGCTATGATTGGAATGATTGTGATCATCATCCTAATGATTCTAACGCAAATTGCAGCAACACGAGGGGAAAAAGTAATGGAAAGAGTCTAATGTAGTCATCCGTTAAGAGCCATAACAACCAGAAAGAGAGTCCAAATGACTCTCTTTCTGGTGCGTATTTTTAGAAAGAACGAGTTCTCTTTTATAGCTCTGATTCTGTATTTACCATTTCTTTGAAGACCTCTCGTCCCAGCCATTCTAAAAGGAACGTAACAGGAACCTGAGTGGTGATGTTAGTGGATTCGTAATACTCTTCTTTTACATAATAAGGGATACTCACATCTGATATTTTAGCCATGGTGGATTGGCGATTGTTCGTTATCGCCACAATTTTATGTTGCTCCTGCTTGATCCGTTGGAGATAAGGTAGAACATACGGGTTTTCACCTCGCGTAGATAATGCAATCGTAACGCTGTCTTTTTGCATTTTGATATGAACAGGATAATGAGGATCTTTTATGTAGACGGAGCAGATCCCTAGATTTGAGAAAAATCGGGCTCCATACTCACCCATGATTCCAGAGCTCCCGATACCAATAAAAATGACGCTACTGGCTTTAGCAATTAACTTTGCTGCCGTTTGAATTTTTTCCTCCAATTCAGGAGATTGAGAACGTTCAAAAAACTCATACACAGCATGATGTGGACTTTTTAACTCCTGCTTCGTTAGTTTATCCTTTTGGGAAATGAGCATCTTAAGTTTTACTTTAAATTCCGAAAATCCCTCACATTGATTCTTTCTGCAAAATCGCATAATGGTGGCTGTAGATACATGAGTTTCATCGGCCAGCTCTCTAATCCGCATGTACGCCACTTTTTCCATGTTCTGAGAAATATAGTTATATAAAGATAGTTCCAATTCATTATAGGATGAGATTTGTTCACTGGTGAACATGGATATGCACTCCCTTAGACCATAATAAAAATAATAGGTAACCTGCTTAGGCAGTATACATTACCTGTATTCAAAAAACAACACGTTACATTTTTGTTACAAAAATCATTTCGTGTCAAAGGAAACTAAACACTTAAACAATATATATTTTCTTCTCTGTTCTGAGTAACATGACGTTATAACATATGTTTCGCACTTCCATTATAACTGGCTAACGCGTCCATGGTCAGAGAACGAAGGTGGCAACGAATAAACCAACCTACCCTTAACTAGTTCCAGTTTCAAGCTTGTTGAGCTTCCTTAGTCTGCTTAAGAATGTCACAATAGCTGTCATATGAAAACATAATGAGTTTGTTTTGCCATCCTCAAAATTCAGCTTTACTACCTTAATATACGTCGAAGGAGCCTTACATCATGGATAAACAACAATTGTCCAAAGATATTCTCAAACTGGTTGGTGGGGAAGAGAATATCGATCAAGTTACGCACTGTATGACTCGACTCAGATTCAATCTAAACGATAACAATCTAGCAGACAGAACGACGTTAAAAAACACACCTGGCGTTATGGGTGTAACGGAAAACGGTGGACAGTTTCAGGTGATTATTGGCAGTGAAGTTTCCGAAGTGTACAAAGCACTAGTGAACAATATGAGCATGAAGCCTAACGCAGAGAGTGCTCCAAAAGGCGGAAAGAAACAAAGGAATCCGATCAGCGCATTATTTGATTTCATATCGGGCATGTTCACGCCAATCCTGCCAGCAATTGCTGGCGCAGGTATGATCAAAGGGATCGTGTCCATCCTGGTGGCTCTTGGTTGGATGACAAATACAAGTTCAACCTATATCATTTTGTCTGCGGTTGGCGATGGCGCATTCTACTTCCTGCCCATTATTCTGGCCATTAGTGCTGCGAAGAAAATGGGGAGCAATGTTTATGTAGGTGCTGCACTAGCGGCTGGTCTCATGCATCCAACCATTACAGCGTTGCTTCAAGAGGGTAATACTTCGTTTGCAGGCATTACGGTTATTGCCACATCCTATGCATCATCGGTTATTCCCATCGTCATTGCAATCTGGATCGCCGCTTACGTGGAGAGAGCGATTGACCGCATCACTCATTCTTCACTGAAACTGATTGTTGTACCAACTGTTACGTTACTCATCATGGTACCACTAACCTTGATCGCGATCGGGCCACTGGGTGGCATTATTGGAAACGGTTTATCTGGGGGTATCCGATGGTTATTTGATAACGCATCCATTTTGGCAAGTATCTTGATTGGTGGCACAATGTCTGTGCTGATTATTACAGGCATGCATTATGCACTGTTGCCGCTTGCAGTTGGTTCGATTGCAACACTTGGTTACGATTTTATCGTTCCGTTAATGTTCGCAGCTAATATGGCCCAGGGTGGTGCTGCATTTGGTGTGGGCTTCAAGTCTAAAAACACCCAAACCAAATCACTTTCATATTCTACAGGACTGACCGCTCTTATGGGAATTACGGAGCCTGCCATGTACGGAATTAACATGAAATTCAAAAAACCATTTATTGCAGCGCTCATTGGGGGCGCAGTCGCTGGGGCGTTTCTGGGAACCTTTTCTGTTAAAGCCTATTTCATTAGCACTGTAGGTCTTCCGGGAGCTGCCTCATATGTCGGTCCAGACATTAGCAACCTGCTCTTTGCACTGATTGCTGCTTTAATTGCATTCGTTGTAGCTAGCGTAATTACTTATTTTCTGGGCTTCCAGGAAGAGGTACCTGCACTATCAGCAACGTCTGCAACTATACCTGTAGTAGCTGAAGACACTAAATTACAGGATGAACAAATATTCAGCCCTATGAGTGGGGAAGTTAAGCCACTTAGCCTAGTTCCAGATCCTGCTTTTTCAGAAGAAATGATGGGTAAAGGATTTGCCATTCAACCTTCAGAAGGACGTGCAGTTTCCCCAGTTAACGGCACAGTATTCTCTGTTTCTAAGAGTGGTCACGCTATTGGTCTCGTAAGTGATCTTGGCGCAGAGATGCTGATTCACATCGGGATTGATACGGTAAAGCTGAAAGGCCAATTTTTCTCGCCCAAGATTCAGGCAGGAGCAAAAGTATCCGTAGGTGATCTATTGATGGAATTTGACCGTGAAGAGATCGAAAAAGCGGGTTACAATATGATTACCCCGGTCATTATTACGAACATGGTTCAATATACCGATGTCCAATCGGCTGGGCGTACCACAATTAATAAAAAAGAATTGATGTACACAGTCAAAGCCTAATTTGATGTTATTAATAGCGGCAGTGATTCCAAGTTATTTCTGGAACGCTGCCGTTTTTAATAAAACACTGCGTTACTTTTGAGTAACAAATGTGATCTCATGTTAATTCAAACTAAAACGCCGAAATGTATATATTTATTTGAATAATAAAAGTAACATAAGTTTTGCAAAACAAAATTTATTATAGACGGATAAGTAGGATTACTCTGAATGGAGAAATCTCTTACGGAGTTAACACTGAAAGGTGGAACACACAAATGAGTCTAACCATTCAATTAGCGGATGTTTTAATGTGGGAAGGTCTTTAGCTACTAATTCAATAGAAGGGTCTTATATAGAAAATGGTTTTGTCCCAGATGAGTGAATGTAGAATATTTATTTTAGTGAATAGTTAATTAATCTATTTTTCTAGAAATACAGAAATAAGAAGGTGCAATTGTTGAAAAATATGTGGAAAATATATTTATTAGCTGTAATTAGTTTTCTTAATGGCGCATCAGAATATGTTATTGCCGGGATCCTAGACAAAATTGCTGAATCTAGCAACATTTCAGTTTCTTCTGCTGGACAGCTAATTACAGTGTTCTCTATAGCATTTGGCGTAGGTACTCCTTTTTTAATTGCTTTCACATCTAAATTAGATCGAAAAAAACTCTTAGTTTATGCATTAACTGTATTCTCTGTTATTAACATTTTAATTGCAACGATAACAGGATATGAGATGCTTATCGTAGCTAGAATTATTTCAGCACTTAGTGCCGGTGTTATTCAGGTTACGCTCCTTACACTTGCTGCGGTTTTGGCTGCTCCAGGAAAGCAAGGCAGTTCAATTGCTACTGTTATTATGGGAAATAGTACGGCATTAGTTATCGGTGTACCCATAGGCAGGGTTGTAGCTTCCCATTATGATTGGAACATCATATTTATTGGTCTTGGAGTAATAGGACTTATTCTCTTATTCCTAGCGCTGCTGATCATCCCCAAAGTGGTTGCTGAAGAAGTTGTTCCTTTGCGTGATCAGTTTAAATTCATCATGCAACCGCGTATCGCAGCAACGTTACTGATTACGTTCGTGTGGTTAGGCTCATATTCCATTTTATTTACGTACATTTCACCGTATCTCCTTGATATATTTAGCATGAGTGATCAAGGTGTAACGTTAGCCCTGTTTATATTTGGTATCGCTAGTGCTATTGGTTCCAAAATAGGAGGACTCAGTACAGATAAATGGGGTACATTCCGTACACTAGCTGGTGGAATGATACTCCATGCCACTGCATTACTGTTGTTCCCGTTTATAGGCCAATCCATATTTCTTCTATATATATTACTTATTTTCTGGGCAATAGCAGCCTGGTCCTCAGGTACGCCGATCCAATTCCAGCTTATAAGTCTCGCTCCCGCTGCTTCAGGCATTGTACTTAGTTTGCATAGCGCGATTGGACAAGTTGGAATGGCTGCCGGAGCTGGTATCGGGGGTATCGCCGTCAACCACAACCTGTTGAACTACATTCCATGGATCGGTGCGCTTGCCCTTGTGATTGGCATCGTAACAACGCTGCTTGATAACTCGCTATCTAAAAGAAAACAAACGAAACAATCTTTGCAATAAATAAACACTTGTATCATCTTCGTTTGTTACATGCCTCTTAACGATGTATAAAACCTTCTATAACAATAAGAAAGCAGCTGACCCAAGTGATCAGCTGCTTTCTTTGTTTTATAATTCATAACTCATTAACCCAATGATAGTAGGTCCAACTGCACCAAAGTTTGATGTGATGGGATTAAGTTCACAGCGAATGAAGTCAAGCTTATCGACGGTTTCCGCATACATTTATATACCGATTGAGGCGAGTACTAACCTCCAAGCCTTGTTGCACCACAACTAACAGTACGATAATTCCGAGAAAAATCAGCCAGCATACTGGATGACCAAAATTTAATCCCCAGCCGACTCCGAATCTTTTCTCAACGATTAGGTTTGGATCCTTCCGATTGAAATAAATCATACCTAATAGCCATTTATCATCATCATGGACAGGTCTGAAATTGGAGTGATCTGCCGATTGCTCCAATCGGCTTCCGCCCTGACCAGCCCAGAACGATAAGGCTAAGGCGTATAGGATGATAAAGGCTATTATGATTAGGACAATGGGAATAGCGAAATTGATGTTAAGCAGAGATATCATATTTAGTTGCACGACGGACAACAGGATAACTACTAAGAAGCTTGCTGTAATCATAAAACCTGACCAAGTACGGCGGAAAGTTACGTCTTGTCTGATGGAACGGTTCGGATCAGTGGGTTGAACCTGCTGCTTCACTCTGCGAATACTCCAATTCTCAAATATGAACACAAGTATTAAGAACACTTGCATTATCGTAGGCATAAACACAGAACTATAAGATTTAGCTGCATAGCCGTCTACGTTCCAACTGCTGTTGTAATGGATCGGAATCTGGTCAGGAATTAGTTCGTAGTTGAGTAGCACAGTTACAATACCAACAACAATAATGAAAACATGGATGAGGAACCACTTACTAGACAAGTTAATGTTTCTTTTCCGAAAACCAGTGTCCACTGCTATGATCGATGGTTCCAGAGCAATAGGCAGCATAGGTAGTAAACTTTTCATTTTGAAATGATAGCTAATGTTTATGACTAGGGAGATTACGACCATGGCGAGTGAATAAGTGACAATGATCCAACTTTGTTGCTTGGAATGTTCATCACCGTATATTAAGCAGATGATACAAACAATGAATAGGATGGTATGCAAGGTAGCACTAATCCTAGCATATGACTTCCGCATCTGGCGCAGAGGTTCGCTGTGAAATTGTACAGCGCTGACGGTGACCCCAAAACTAATCGTCTCTCTTGTTAAATAAGGCATGCTTATCATGAGTATAATGGAAGGTACAAATACAAAGATCATTACTATAACAGGCATTATCGTCATATCTTTCGCCTCCTCTTATACATAAACATAAGTGTGTATTTGAAAACTCTATAACCTTTAGAGCATATGCGATGCATCACTATGTCTTTTTGCGTATGATTATCCTTTTAACTTAGGGTGGGTAATCGACTTAATATAAATTAATTATAATTGATTTTATTGACTACATGGGTGAAATTAACATTTATCCAGATATTTTTGCTCCGCAGCGATACTCATCTGACAACTAAATTATGGCAAGTACATCGTTTGAAATTTTGTGTAGGTACAGGGCAGTAAGGTTTAGTTATAATCAACTTTATCACCATAAAATAAAGTTCACTTGGTAAAATTGTGAAGTGAAAATCACATTAACTGGAGTGGATACTATGCTTTCTGAATAGGAGAAAATTTTTTGTTAAACTAAGGAGTAGGTTAGTGTAATTTCCCGTTTTAGATAACGTTATAATATAAACAGAGTTCAAGATATGAATACAATAAATGGAGGGGTAGGATTGAACAAGTATGTGTTACATATAGTTGCAAGTGTAGTTTGCATATTGTTACCTGCTGTTGGTCTCTTATATGTTTTGTGGGATAGCCACCAACCCAAAATAGGGCCTGTAGGAGACGGAAAACCAAATTATCCTTCAATATCTCAATGGATATCTATTAGCTCTTCTTTTATTCTTGGAGTAGTTAATTTACCTCTTTCCATAATTCGATATAGACAAAAGGCTAAAGAAGATATTAAAAGTTAATGCTTTATTACGCTAACGTAGAATCTATAATTGAATAAACGACGAAAATGAAGCTGCCTGTGTTAGACCGGCTGCTTCATTACGTTAACGAGCAGGATAGATGAATTTTGTGAATATACGCCAGGTATGCGAACGATAAAAACATAAACTTTTAAGATTAAAGACATGCTACAGTCTTCAGAATTCGCAGAATTCGTCAAAGGAAGTACGATCGAAGAATAAAGAGGTCGAACCCGTCCGAATTTTATGGTTATCAGCCCTTCGATGGTGAAGTGCCTTCATGTACAAGATACGATCATAATCCATTAAACCGGAAGGAATATCTCTTACATGTCTTGAATCACGATAAATCTGAATTAAAGCTGGAGGCGACTGAGATGCTGGAATTAGAGTTTACGACTATAGAGGAGTGGGATGAAGCATTGTGGGCGCGGATGGAGCGAATCTATCATGAGGCTTTTCAAAGCGGCGCTAAGACAAAAGCGATTCTGCGCAGTATGCTGGACCGGAAGATTGGTTATTTACACACGGGCGTGCATCGTGGAGAAGTGGTTGCGATGGCTGTTACTGGACTGGAGGGGAAGGTTGCGGACCGCATCCTGATCATCGATTACCTCGCGGTTGAACAGAAGATGCGTGGGTGGGGCATAGGGACCTGGATGCTTGAGCAGCTCAGAGCCTGGGCGTTAAGGGAGCACCGGATCAAAGGTATGATTATCGAGGCGGAGTTCGGGACAACAGAGGCTCATCAGGAACGCATACAGTTCTGGCAACGCAACGGGTTCATCCTAACCTCCTATGTCCATCAATATAGAATGGTGCCAGAGCCGTATCAGGCAATGATGCTGCCACTGGATACAAGTACGCATGTGCCTGATGATGGTGAAGCACTGTTTCGTTATATTAATGCTTTTCACAAGGTTGCTTACCGGAAGAGTTAGACCGCATTCAATGGACCTGCAGGAAAATACCGTAGAGATTAGGATGTAAAATGATCAGTTCTTGACTGCATGGTCAATAACTGATACATTAATCCCATGAGCAGACCAAGAGAATTTGATGTCGATCGTGTATTACACCAGTCTATGGAAGTGTTCTGGAATCAAGGCTTCAAAGCAACTTCTTATGAGGACCTTACGCGTACTACAGGAGTCAAAAAGCAAAGTTTGTACTGTGTTTTTAAAGACAAGCGATCGTTGTTTCTGAAGGCGCTGGCAATTTACCGTGAACAGGTTATAGCGAAACTGAAAGAGATTGAAGCCCTGGATTCGTCTCCCGTTGATAAACTGGATACCTTACGATATTCCCTTTTAGACGATGAAACTAGCTGCCAAGGGTGTCTAATTGTGAATGCATCACTCGAATTCGGAACAGATGACGAGCAGGTCACACGCGAAGCTGAGCTCATGGCAGAAGAGATTCAACTGGTATTAGAGAAGATCATAAGTAGTGGCCAGAAACAACAGTTAATTTCCAACCGGTATACGAGTATAGAGCTTGCATCTTATCTAAATAACACCATTCTTGGTGTGAGAGTTATGGAGAAATCAGGTTCATCCCGTGAACAGATCGAGACGGTTCTGCGTACTTCATTTGGCATGATCATATCTTGATCTTTTTTTTGTGAAATTCTTGACTACGAAGTCAAAAATAATTGAAGGCGGATTAATACACCACGAAAGCTTGAAGGAGGTGGGGCTTTTCGAGAAAAATCGTGTATTGATTCATTTGGAAATAACGTCTAGCTGTTAACCAGGCTGATTGCTGTTTAACATCTCCTAGGTCAATTTATATAAAAAAACGAAATATGTGGAGGTTATTATGAATTATTCTCAATCCGTAGAAGCATTGTTCCAACCTATAGAGTTAGGTCACTTGAAGTTATCCAATCGGATCGTGATGGCGCCGATGACGCGTCAATTTTCTCCGGACGGTATCCCGGGTTCGAATGTTGCGGGCTATTACCGCCGCAGAGCAGAGAACGCAGTGGGGCTTATTGTGACAGAAGGGACAATAATTAATCATCCGGATGCATCCAATCAAGCCAATGTGCCGCACTTTTATGGCGAAGCTGCAATGAATGGTTGGGCACATGTTGTATCTGAAGTACATGAAGCTGGCGGTCGAATTATTCCACAGATCTGGCATATGGGAGCCAAAGGTCATGTTAATGATTATTCGGAAGCTGAGATTGCTACAATCGTTCAGGAATTCGCACAAGCAGCCTCAGAAGCGAAACGCGTTGGGTTCGATGGTGTTGAAATCCATGGAGCACACGGCTATCTGATCGACCAATTCCTGTATGAGAAAACCAACTCTCGTACGGATCGTTATGGTGGAGATATGTTGGCTCGCACACGTTTTGCAGTTGAAGTGATTGAGGCTTGCCGTAAAGTAGTGGGACCGGAATTCCCTATTGTACTGCGTTTATCTCAGTGGAAGACAGATGATTATCAGGCTAAATTGGCTGAAACACCGGAATTACTGGAGCAGCTTCTCGCACCGTTGGTTCAAGCTGGAGTCGATATCTTCCACTGTTCCACACGCCGTTTCTGGGAGCCGGAATTCGAAGGGTCTGATCTGAATTTTGCTGGATGGACCAAAAAACTGACTGGTAAACCGACAATTACTGTTGGATCGATTGGTCTTGATGGTGACTTTACAAGTCTGTTCACAGAAGGTAAAGGCGCAAGTAACGCCGGTATCGAGGGATTGGTACAACGACTTCAGAATGATGAGTTTGATCTGGTTGCTGTAGGCCGTGCTCTTCTAGTCGACCCTGAATGGGTTAAGAAAATTCAAGAAGGACGTACTGATGATCTGGTTCCATTCACAAGAGAAGCGATGACTGTACTTACTTAATTGTAGTTATAATCATTAGGAATATGTATTAATCAAACACACCTTCAAGATCATCTTGGAGGTGTGTTTGTAATGCCAACCAGAGTGAGTTACCCGGTGGAATTAAAGATGAAAGACATAGAGATGAGACTGGCAGAGGATGCAAAAGAAAGATCGGAATAAGGTCCTCAACTTCATTATTGCTGGTTCCTTAATTTCTACATCATCACTCAACAACACCACTGCTTGGGGAGAGCTCTCCCTCCGAAAGATCAACGCTTCTCTTCACTGAATTCCCAATGCAAGTGACGATCTATTCATTAGTGCTAAGTGACAACAAGTGTTTTAGATTGTCATCAATATATTGATTATCGGCACTGTTGATTCCACGACCGGCAAAGTGGCCCCAGATCGATTGAATTGGTTTCAAGACAGCATTAGGTATACGCTTAGCTTCGTATTCATTATCAGCCGCAGTGCAGAAGAGATCCGTGCTTCCCGGCATGATACAGGCATAAGCTTTTATGCTCTGAAGTGCTTTATCAAAGTCTCCGTTATAGGAGGGGTTTGCACTGATATCTGCATGTTGGCCTGTCCATAACATGGCCAGAACATTATGCGGATCCATATTCATAAAGCTATTTTCCCAGACACCAGCTACAAAATCCTCCAATGTGTCAAATCCCATCTCACGGTAAAGCTCTTCTCTATAAAATGCATGTGATAGTCCCCATCCCGCATACACCCGACCAACGGCACGCATGTCAGAAGAACTTAGATGGTTTAATTTACTTGAGTCGAAGCCGACTGCAGATAGCAGTGAAGCTTTCACGCCTTCCAGGACCACAAATGTGTGAGGCCAAGGTTTGGCGATGCCTCCGAAAGGTGCGATTCGTTCAACCATCTCCGGGTAACTTGCCCCCCATTGAAATGCCTGAATGCCGCCCATCGACCACCCGACGACGAGAGCAATCTTTTCAATACCGAATTTTTCGGTCAGCAGTTGGTGCTGGAATCGAACGTTGTCATAGATGGTTACCTGTGGAAAGTTAGCCCGATCGAATGGAGGAGGCGTGTTACTGGGAGAGGAAGAGAGCCCATTGCCCAGCAAATTAGGAACGATAATAAAATATTTCTCTGGATCCAGTGCCATCCCGCTGCCAATGAGCCATTCATTCTGAATATGCTGATCTCCAAAAGCCGTTGGATAGACAACAACATTATCTTTCTGTTCATTTAATTTTCCGTAAGTTTGATAAGCGAGATAAGCGTTTGGTAACCTCACTCCTGATTGTAGGAGTACATCACCCAAATTAAAAATTTCATAATCCATCGTATAATTGCTCCCTTCAAAATGAAAAACCACATGTCACTGTGATCTCTTGTACTCAGTATAGAGCTGTGATACTCTCAATAAAAGTGAATAGAATTCAAGATAGTATTCAATAAAATTGAAAGATGAAGGAGGGATCATTGGATGGAATTGCGTCAACTGAATACGTTTTGTACTGTTGCAAAAACATTGAATTTCACGCGGGCAGCAGAAGTGCTGAGCTACGTTCCTTCCAACGTCACGATGCAAATTAAAGCATTGGAAGATGAGCTAGGTGTTCGCCTCTTTGATCGGTTGGGCAAGCAACTCGCGCTCACAACTGCGGGTAAACGCTTTTTAACACACGCCCAAGGCGTTCTCGAAAAAATGGACGAGGCTCGTAGTGCTGTCCATGATAATGAAAAACTAAGTGGAACCTTAACGATAAGTGCGAATGAGGTTATTTGCTCCTATCGGCTTCCACCTGTCTTCCAACGGTTTCGTTCGCAGCATCCGGGAGTTCGCTTAATTTTCCGCTCAGTTCCGAATCAAGAGCTCAAGCAAACGCTCTTTGAGGGGACCACGGATATTGTTTATATGTTGGATGAACCTATTCGCTCGAGTGGACTTTCCGTGGAACCTTTGCTGGAAGAACATTTCCGATTGTTAGCTGCTCCAGATCACCCACTCGCCAAACGAACTGTGCTGCAATTGGAAGATTTTCATGATGAAGTGTTCCTGACAAATGAGAAGGGTTGTCCCTATCGAACGATGTTTGATCGGTCATTTGAGAAAGAGGGCATTGATAACATTACATATTTAGAGTTTCAAAGTGCTGAAGCCATTAAACAATGTGCAATTTCAAGAATAGGTATTGCCTTTCTTCCTGAGATCGTCGCGGAATCTGAAGTTGAACGTGGAGAACTTGTTGTCCTCCCCTGGAAAATTCCGGACTTGCAGGTATATACACAGATGTTGTGGCATAAAGACAAGTGGCTTTCACCAATGATGTTATCTTTTATAGAAGCAACCAGGGAAGTTTTTGGTTCACAGAGTGAGAATAAAACCGTATAGCTTATGTACGAGACATCAAACTGTTGAGCACAGTAAAATGCTGTTGAAAGTGAGGAGACATTATTTATGATTCCATTAGTATATAACCAGATTAACCATTGGGGAAAAGACGATGAATTTTTCCTTTCATTGTTAAAGAGATTACAAGTAGAATCTATAGCTGACCTGGGCTGTGGAACAGGAAGATGGACTACTCATCTTGTTCAGTGCGGTTATAAAATTATCGCTATAGATCCCAATGAAGAAGCGATTGAAATGGCGCGAAGTAAAGATAATTCTGGAAGTGTGAATTGGATTATAGGTGATAGTGCGGATTTACAAACCAATACCTATGATGCGGTAATTATGACAGCCAATGTTGCACAGGTATTTCTTACAGATGACAGCTGGAAACGAGTAATCTCAGACGTATTCCGATCCCTAAAAATCGGGGGTCACTTTATTTTTGATACAAGAAACCCTTTGGTAAAAGTATGGGAAGAATGGGAGAAGGACAAAACTCCTGACTTAGCTAAAGATAGACTAAGCGGAGATCCTTTAGAAATTTATACAGAATATGAAGGGTTTGAGGGAGATATTTACACTTTCTATGAAATAGTAAAAAATACTAAAACAGACAAAGTGTTAGTTCATGAAAAAATGCAGCTGAGGTTTCGAAATCAAGAAGAATTCAATGAGTCGCTGAAACAAATCGGTTTTTCAAAAATTAAAACATATGGGGATTGGGAATTTAAACAAGCAAATTCTGAGAATAGATCGTTTATTTTTCATTGTGTAAAATACTAAAATAACTACAAACATGCTTCATTCAAATCCATTCAATGAAATTTGTTCATATATGATGAACTGGAGTATGATGGGGGAAGGCAATGCTGATAATTACCATATAATCAATGCCATGTACAGAGTGTAATTTGATATCGGTCTAAAGCTTTTGGACCCGGCTATACAACACCATACTTCCTTGAAGGGGGACATCTGTTTTGGATGAGCAGTTTCTAGATTTATTGGCCGAGAAATATGATACGGAAGAAAAAATCATAACAGAGATCATCAACCTTGAAGCGATCTCCAATCTCCCGAAGGGAACCGAGCATTTTGTCAGTGATTTGCATGGGGAGTTTCAGGCTTTTCAGCATGTACTACGAAACGGTTCGGGTACCGTCAAAGAGAAAATCAAAGAATTATTCCGGGAGGTTTGGACGGATCAAGAAATCAATGATTTTGCGGCGTTGGTTTATTACCCGGAAGAAAAAATACAGCTGGTTATAGGGGAACTGAGCAATAAACAGGCTTTGAACCAGTGGTATAGACTAATAATTGAACACATGCTTAAGCTTATTTCTTATGCCTCTTCCAAGTATACACGCTCAAAATTGCGTAAAGCTCTGCCGGAGCAATATGTATATATTGTAGAAGAGCTTCTATACAAGACGGATTCGACCAACAATAAGGATCCTTATTACGAGGAAATATATCGGCAAATTATATCCTTGGGCCAGGCGGACAATCTCATTATCGGCCTTGCTTATACGACACAGCGCCTGGTGGTTGACCATCTTCATGTAGTTGGAGATATCTATGACCGGGGGCCGTACCCCGATAAAATTATGGATACGCTGATCAACTACCATTCTGTAGACATACAGTGGGGGAACCATGATGTCCTCTGGATCGGAGCCTACGCAGGTTCTCTGGTCTGCCTTGCGAATATTATTCGGATCTGCGCCAGATACGATAATCTGGACATCATTGAAGATGTATACGGAATCAATCTGCGCCCACTGCTAAACCTGGCGGAGAAATATTACGAAGACAATCCGCCCTTCAGACCTAAGTTACAGGCTGGACATAATGTATCGGAGCAGGAAATTCTGCAGATCACCAAAATTCACCAAGCCATTGCCATGATTCAGTTTAAACTTGAAAGCCCGATTATCAAGAGACGCCCATACTTTAATATGTCTGAAAGACTTTTGCTGGAGCAGATTGATTACGACAACAATGAAATCAACATCTGCGGTAAAACGTACCACCTGGAAAACACCTGTTTCGCAACTGTAAATCCGCAGAAGCCCGAACAATTGCTTGAGGAAGAACGCCAGGTGATGGAAAAGCTGTTGTTTTCCGTTCAGCATTCCGAAAAGATGGCCAGACATATGAATTTTCTCATGAAAAAGGGCAGCCTTTATTTAAAATACAACGGGAATTTGTTAATCCACGGCTGTATTCCTTTGGATGAAGAAGGAAATATGGAAGAAATGCAGATTGAAGACAAGACATATGCGGGCCGTCAATTGCTTGATGTTTTTGAAGATTATTTACGTTACGCCTTTGCGCATCCGGAAGAGACAGAAGATCTGGCGACGGATATGGTATGGTACATCTGGACAGGAGAATGTTCCTCGCTCTTTGGAAAGAGAGAAATGACCACTTTTGAACGGTATTTTATCCAAGATAAAGAAGCACATAAAGAGAGAAAGAATCCTTACTACCATTTACGTGAAAATGAAGAGATCTGTCGAATAATCTTGCAGGAGTTTGATTTGAATCCAGATCATGGACATGTCATTAACGGGCACACGCCAGTCAAAGAAATTAGTGGAGAGAGCCCTGTTAAAGCAAACGGAAAAATGATCGTGATTGACGGCGGTTTTTCCAAAGCCTATCAATCCACAACGGGCATTGCCGGATATACCTTGTTGTACAATTCCTTTGGCATGCAGCTCGTCGCCCACAAGAAATTTAATTCAAAAGAAGATGTGTTATGTAACGGAACGGACGTGTTATCTCTAAAAAGATTGGTGGACAAAGAACTGGCGCGGAAGCTGGTGAGGGAAACCAATGTCGGAGAAAAGCTGTTGCAGAAAATTTCAAATTTGAAGGATCTATTAGACTATCGCTACATGAAATGAAACGATTGCTAAAAGTACACATTCGGATCAACTGTTTGAGTGCAAAATGGCGTAGACGCTCGTATTCGGCAGGGAAGTAAAATCCCCTGTCTGTACGAGCCTTTCTTTTTTCACAGTGCGATTTAACAACAAACTTTATGACTTAACAGTTGAACTAACGGCGGATTTTCAATTGGTGGAGGGGAGAAAGATTTGGACTACAATTCACGGAATGAAGCGGTTTTTGAGACGAAACGGTTCCGTAACTGTACCATAGCAGCAGGTCGTCGTCATACCGTTGCTCTTAAATCTGACGGAACAGTAACAGCTGTGGGTGATAATAAATATGGTCAATGTAAGGTAAGCGATTGGTGCGATATCGTCGCAGTTGCGGCTGGTAATGTTCATATGGCTACGAACACCGGTAATGCACATACAGTTGGTCTTAAATCTGATGGTACGGTAACAGCTATAGGTTGGAATAAGCATGACCAATGCGATGTAAGCGATTGGCGCGATATTGTAACCGTTTCGGCAGGTTGGTGCCGTACGGTTGGGGTTAAATCAGATGGCACCGTGGTTGCGGTGGGGCGAAATAATGAAGGGGAATGCAACGTGAGCAACTGGCGCGATATTGTATCGGTCACGACGGGTGACTGGCATACAGTCGGTTTAAAAATAGACGGAACGGTAACAGCAGTTGGTAACAATAAGTATAACCAATGTAGCGTAAACGACTGGGGCGACATATTGGCTGTTTCGGCGGGGTATCTTCATACGGTTGGGCTCAAATCGGATGGCACGGTATTGGCTGTGGGTAGAAATAATAATGGCGAATGCGATGTAAGCGAATGGCGCGATATTGTAGCAGTTGCAGCGGGGAGTTATCATACTGTTGGTCTTAAGTCCGACGGTACAATGGTTGCTGTGGGTTCGAATAAACATAACCAATGTGATGTACGTGGCTGGCACGGAATTAGAGCTGTTTCGGCGGGGTGTGCCCATACGATTGGACTGAAATCGGATGATACGATGGTTGCTGTGGGTGATAATGATTATGGACAATGTGATGTAAGCGGATGGAGTAACATTCAACCATAAATAAAGGAATTTTATATCGTGGGACAAGATCATGGTCCCATTGAAGTCGCTATTTTAGCGGCTTTTTTGTTTTATCGGTACAAGCTTTATTCCCAAGTCAAGGACAAGAACATGGTCCGATTACCAATCAGCGTATAAATAATCGATTCTTCTCTCCATGAATTCATTGATCTAACGAGAGAGATAGTCCATATAGGGTAGGGGGGTATAAAAATATGTTGACTAATATAGGGTATGGGGGTATTGTATTGTACAAGAGCTTGATGAGACCTGAAAAACTGGCCTCGAGAGTTTAGCCCATCGTTTAGGTCAAACTAAACCAAAAAATCACCCACAAGAAGGGACGAAATAAGATGAAAAACATTGTTTTGAATGTACAAGGTATGAGCTGCCAACATTGTGTAAACTCCATCGAAGGTGCTCTGAAAGAAATTGGAGTGAGTGGCAAGGTGAACCTCAGTGATGATTCGGTTGAAGCGACGTATGATGAAAATCAAGTCTCCTTGGAGCAAATTAAAGAAGTTATTGAAGAGCAAGGCTACGAAGTAGCGTAAGTAATGGACGATGAGGGGAGTGAGTTATTGTGGCAACAGCAGCGGCTCAGACAAAACAGTCGAGTATACAAATTACAGGTATGACCTGTGCAGCTTGTGCAAACAAAATTGAAAAAGGCCTCGGTAAGATGGACGGGGTCACATCAGCAAATGTTAACTTTGCTTTGGAAAAGGCGAGTGTAACGTATGATCCCACGAAAGTGGAAATGAAAGAACTTGAGGAAAAAATCAAAAAACTTGGATATGGTTCCGTATCAGAGGTTGCGCAATTCAATCTTGAAGGCATGACCTGTGCAGCATGTGCGAACAAAATTGAAAAGGGCCTGAACAAATTGCCCGGCGTGACTAACGCTTCAGTAAACTTCGCCATGGAAACGGCTCGAGTTGAATTTTCTCCTGGTGAAGTTTCCATCGAAGACATGAAAGACAAGGTAAGAAAACTCGGTTATACAGCGATCAGCAAAGCAGACGGTTCCAGTGGTGGTGCAAGTGAGCATCGTGCTAAAGAACTGAGCAAACAAAAACGGAAATTACTGATTTCGGCAATTCTTTCCTTGCCGTTGTTGTGGACTATGGTAGGTCACTTCTCGTTCACTTCATGGATCTATGTACCGGAATTGTTTATGAATCCGTGGTTCCAACTAATTCTGGCTACACCAGTACAATTTTATATTGGTAGACAGTTCTATGTGGGTGCGTATAAGGCTCTCCGGAATGGGAGTGCGAATATGGATGTGTTGGTATCACTTGGCACCTCTGCAGCGTACTTCTACAGTTTATATTTGACCATTCAATGGTCAAGTATGGCTGACGGGATGCATCATGGTCCATCCCTGTATTATGAAACGAGTGCGGTCCTTATTACTTTGGTTCTTATGGGTAAATTGTTTGAATCACTTGCGAAAGGCCGAACATCAGAGGCAATTAAATCACTGATGAGTCTGCAGGCGAAGACGGCATTAGTGGTTCGGGATGGCAAAGAACTTACCATTCCAGTGGATGAAGTCATTGTAGGAGATGTTGTCCTTATTCGCCCAGGAGATAAAGTTCCTGTAGACGGAGAGGTGCTGGAAGGGATCTCATCTGTAGATGAATCCATGCTTACGGGTGAAAGCCTTCCAGTAGAGAAAAAAGTCGGAGATGCTGTGATTGGAGCTACGATTAATAAAAACGGTATTCTTCGGATCAAAGCAACGAAAGTAGGTAAAGAAACCGCTCTTGCACAAATTATTAAGGTTGTTGAAGAAGCTCAGGGATCAAAAGCACCAATTCAGCGGGTAGCCGATGTGATCTCGGGCATATTCGTCCCGATCGTTGTAGGAATTGCAATAGTTGCTTTCGTGGTTTGGTACTTCTGGGTTACACCAGGCGATTTTGCAGGTTCGTTAGAAAAAGCAATTGCGATTCTTGTTATCGCATGTCCTTGTGCACTTGGACTTGCCACCCCAACATCCATTATGGCGGGGTCTGGTCGTTCGGCTGAACTAGGGGTGTTGTTCAAAGGCGGAGAGCATCTGGAGCAGACGCATAAAATTGATGCGATCCTTCTGGATAAAACCGGTACTGTTACAAAAGGTAAACCTGAATTGACTGACGTCGTCGCTCTTGGCAATGAAAATGAATTCCTGAAACTTGTTGGAGCTGCAGAGAAAAATTCTGAGCATCCACTTGCAGAAGCCATCGTTGTAGGCATCCAGGAACGAAATATCGAACTACCAGGAACACAATCCTTTGAAGCATTTCCGGGTTTCGGAATCCAGGCAATGGTTCAAGGTAAACAACTACTCGTGGGTACACGTCGACTGATGGAAAAGTATAATATCGATGCAAAAGCAGCTTATCATTCGATGTCACGTTTGGAAGAAGCGGGGAAAACTGCGATGCTGGTTGCCATTGATGGTCAATATGCAGGTATGGTCGCTGTAGCGGACACGATTAAAGAAACTTCGAAAGCTGCAGTGAGCCGTCTGAAAGAAATGGGCATTCAGGTCATTATGATTACAGGTGACAATGAACGGACGGCAAAAGCCATCGCTGCTCAAGTAGGTATTGACCACGTTCGTGCAGAGGTCTTGCCGGAAGGAAAAGCGGAAGAAGTGAAAAAACTGCAATCTCAAGGTAAAAAAGTGGCCATGGTTGGCGATGGTATCAACGATGCACCGGCTTTGGCAACTGCAGATATTGGTATGGCGATTGGTACGGGGACAGATGTAGCGATGGAAGCAGCTGATGTAACACTCATGCGCGGCGATCTATCCAGTATTCCTGATGCTATCTACATGAGTCGTAAGACCATGAACAACATTAAGCAAAACTTGTTCTGGGCACTTGGTTACAACACTTTAGGCATCCCTATTGCAGCTATCGGTCTGTTAGCACCATGGGTTGCAGGCGCAGCGATGGCCTTGAGTTCGGTATCCGTCGTTCTGAACGCCCTGCGATTGCAACGCGTAAAAGTACGTCACTAGTCAAAGTACTAAATAGGAGCGAACATAATGATGATGAGGAGTAAAAAAATCATGCTAATGTTAACCGGTGTTTTAGCTTTCGGTGTGTTGTCTGCTTGCGGAACCCCTAAAGAAAGTGCACATACAGATGGACATGGTGGTATGAATCATACTGAGATGAATTCTGAAACTGAAGGTGCGAGTCATGATCACGCAGGGCCTCATGCTGATTCAACAGCAAGTGCCCTTGAAACCTCGTTCTCCTTTGCATCAGATGTGAAGGCCAATGAAAATTCGCATCTGACAATCCAAATCACGGACGTCGATGGTAATCCGGTTAATGAATTTGAAATGGGTCACGAAAAACGAATGCACCTTATCGTGGTGAGTAAAGATCTTTCTTACTTTAATCACATTCATCCAGATTTTAAAAGCGATGGAAAGTTTGTGATTGAAACTTCATTTCCAGCTGGTGGAGAATACAAAATTCTTGCCGACTTTGTTCCAAAAGGTGGAGCGAGTACTACACCCAGTGAATGGGTGAACGTTGGGGGTCCAGAAAAAACCCAAGAGCCTGTTCAAGCGGATTCCAACCTTATAAAAGAAGTGGATGGTAAAAAAATCGAACTTTCATTGAGTACCAAAAAGACCAACGAAGACGTAAATCTGACCTTTAATATCATGGATGCGAAAACGGACGAAGGGATCAATAATCTGGAACAATACCTCGGTGCTGTAGGTCATGTTGTTATCCTTTCTGAGGATGCAGAGCAATATCTGCATGTTCATCCAACAGAGGAAAAGGTAACAGGTCCAAAAGCGGAGTTTATGACCTTCTTCCCGCATAGCGGAATCTATAAAATTTGGGGCCAATTCCAGCATGATGGGGAAGTCTTTACAGTACCTTTTGTAGTAGATATAAAGTGAGTAGAGAGGTATGAGCATGGGAGATCAAATTAAAATAGCGATTAGTCCAGCAATCCAACTTGGTGGAAGCTTATTCACTCCGGAGCAACTAGTTAAAATTGGCGAGATTATTGGTCCAGACTCAAAAGTGGAGATGACACCCTTTAAGCAACTCTACGCAGAAGTATCGATTGAACAACGAGAGCAGATCAAAAATAAACTTGAGGATCACGGTCTTGAAATAAACCCTGCAGGATTTGTAACCAAAAGTCTGATCGCTTGCAACTTTTGTAGAGGTGCAGAAGAAGCAGGCATGGAAACAGCCAAAAATTTAAATCAGGCCATTTCCGGTATCGAGACGCCTACACCACTCAAGATTGGATATGCTGGATGCGCCTTAGGCACTAGTGAACCGTTGATTAAGGATATTGGGATCGTAAAGATGCGCGATAAGTTCGATGTTTATGTTGGTGGCGAGTCGAAGGGGCTTAAACCCTCCTTCGCCAAGCTTCTACACTCCGGATTAATGGAGGATCAGCTTATTCCTTTCGTTACCGCAATTATTGATTATTATAAGATGCATGCAAAAGGCAAAGAAAAGTTCAGCAAATTCGTTAATCGAATGACACTGGAAAACTTGAAGTCTATGACGCTTGAAAGGGGGTGAAAACAGTGAAAGAAGCAACTGTAAAAATTCAAGGTATGTCTTGCCGTTCTTGTGTATCTAAAATTGAAGGTGCAATTAGCGCTCTTGGCGCTGAAGGCCACGTTAATTTTGAACAAGGAACAGTGGAACTTCGATTTGACGAATCTAAAGTTCAAATCGCTGAAATTGAAGAAACGATCCGTAAAAAAGGATATAACATCGGAGCGTAATATATATTGAAATACAAGGGAGAGTAATTGGGCATGACGGAATCCATTCAGATTTATTCAATCCCAACCTGTAGCGATTGCAATTATGCTAAACGTTACTTTAAAGAGTATGAGATTCCCTATACGGATTACAATTGTGAGGAAGATGCCAAGTACGCTGAGGAAGTCTGGAAGTTGACTGGCAAACAGGTTGTTCCAACCATTGTCATTGGAGATAAGGTCTTTGTAGGCTTTGCCGAAAATCTCACTGAAATCAGCGAGTTAGTTAAATAACTGTTAGGACCCCGGTCAACTTCCGACTGGGGTTATTCTTAATAAAAATATACCTTTGACTGATATATCGTTGTAGGAGTGGAGGGTATAATATGCTTACAAGATGCAGTAGATGGTTGCCCAACCGATTCAATCTTGGTTGATGACAAGCCGTTCTCTTAGCACGTACCATGATACTTCTTGCTCCCTTTACATAGGGTAGGGGGGGATGGTAATGTGTAATAAAGGAGTTGATCTACATGGATGATACGATACTTGAGGACGCCTCATGTGACCATACATCTTCAAACGAGCGGAAAAGCCATCATTCGGAGAGTACGAAGCGAAAATTAATTAGCCGGTTGAATCGGATTGAAGGGCAAGTGCGTGGAGTAAAAGGAATGATTGAGAAGGATACGTATTGTGATGACGTGTTGCACCAAATTGCCTCCATTCAATCCGCGTTGAATGGCGTAGGAAAGCAGCTTTTGGAACATCATATGAAAAGCTGTGTCATTGAACGCATTTCAGAAGGCGATCACAAAGTTTTGGATGAACTGATGATCACTGTAAATAAGTTAATTAAGTAAGCTAGGATAGGGGAGATATCCTCTTGTTGTATTCAGGCAAATGCCCCATCAGTACTTAAATGACCATATTGACAAATTTAACGCCTTCCACTAAGATAATCGTACAAGTAAATAATGAATATAATCAGGATTGTTACTGATCAGCAGGCAAGACCGATTAATATGCAAACATGTAGAGTATAATTACCATGTGTGCACTATTAATGGTCTTTTTTATTTGCTAAATTCTGTTAACGTTTCATTTTAAAAGGAGATTCGTATGAAAATCACGCGAATTATTAATAATAATGTCGTCTGCGCTGTAAATGAAAGACGCCAGGAGATGATGCTTCTAGGAAGTGGCATTGGTTTTCAGAAGAAAAAGGGCGACGATGTGGACACAGAGAAGATTGAGAAAGAATTTTTTCTGAAGTCCAAAAATGTAACTGGCAAATTATATGCCCTGCTCGCGCAGATTCCAATGGAGTACATCCGTGTGTCCGATAGTATTATTCAATATGCCAAGCAGTCCTTGGATAAAGAGCTGAATGAAAATATATATTTGACGCTAACAGACCATATTAACTTCGCCGTATCACGCTATAAACAGGGAATGAACTTCAACAATGCGTTATTGTCTGAAATTAAAGCATTCTACGCCAATGAGTATCGAGTGGCTTTGAAGGCTTTGGATATGATTAATCAAGAATTCAACATTACGTTGCCTGAAGATGAGGCCGGCTTTATTGCGCTTCATATCGTCAATGCAGAACTAGGATCTGAAATGGAAGATACCATGAAGATGACACAATTGATTCAAAAGGTCTTAAATATTATTCGTTATCAGTTCAAAATTCACTTTAACGAAAGCTCCCTTCACTACTCCAGACTGATCACGCATCTAAAGTTTTTTGCCTATCGTCTGTTTAACAATACGGTGATGAAAAGTAATGATAACGATTTCCTCAATATTATTAAAGAAAAATATAAGCTAGAGTACCAATGTAGTCTAAGAATTGCGCAGTTGATTCGGGTAGACTATGGGAAAGAATTAACCGAAGACGAATTGGTGTATTTAACTGTTCATATCAAAAGGGTGACTGATGAAGAAAGGGATTGACCCATCATCGCTCCATAATGACTATACTAGGATTGTTACTGGTGATGCAGGCAAGACCTAGAGTTCCATCGTGTATAGAGCATATCTATATTCGATAGAACTCTAGGTCTTTTTTTGTAGAATAATACATTGAAGGGGGAACAAAAATGAAACATGAACAAACGGCTACCGACATTCTAAAACTTGTTGGTGGTGAAAAAAACATTGAAAGTGTTACACACTGTGCTACCAGGCTGCGCTTTAACTTAAAAGACGAGTCGATTGCAAACAACGAAGCACTGAAAAACTTACAAGGAGTTGTGGGCGTTGCCAGTAGTGGAGGTCAGTATCAGGTCATTATCGGTAATGAGGTCAACAACGTCTATAAAGCCCTTGCGCAACTAGGGAACTTTACAAGCAAGAATGATGCTCCAACTGTGAAAAAAGGAAAAGTCTCCACTGTTCTGGACACGATTTCCGGAATCTTTACACCCATCCTACCGGCGATGATCGGTTGTGCCATGATTAAGGCAGTTCTTCTTATTTTGAAAACCTTTGATCTCGTTGACCTTGACGGTCAATTTAATACGATTATGACTTTCGTCGGGGATGCGGCTTATTACTTCTTGCCAATGCTACTCGCCTGGAGTGCTGCTGTTAAACTTAAAGCTAATGTGGGCTTTGCTTTAACCATTGCGGGTATCTTGTTACATCCTAGCTTTTCGGCGTTAATGTCTGCAGGTGAGCCTGTTACGTTCTTTGGTCTGCCTGTCACACAAGCGACGTATTCTTCTTCCGTTATTCCAATTATTCTAGCCGTATGGATCCTGTCATATGTGGAACGATTTGCTGAAAAGTATTCTCCTTCCGTGATCAAATCCATTTTGAAACCTTTAGTTGTAATCCTTGTTATGGCGCCTCTAACATTAATTATTCTAGGACCATTGGGTGCAATTGCCGGTAACTATCTTGCTTCTGCTGTATCCTATGTCAATACACACGCAGGATGGTTAGTGTCTGGTATTATCGGCGGGGCATTCCCATTCCTGATTCTGACTGGGATGCACTATAGTTTGGGACCTGTTGTCCTCACTGCTTATGCACAAACAAAAACAGATGGCATTGTTGGCCCAGGTATGCTCGTACACAATATTGCTCAAGGTGCAGCTGCGCTCGCGGTCGCATTAAGAACCAAAAATAAAGCGTTTAAACAAGTTGCTTACTCTACCAGCGTAACTGCGCTGTTAGGAATTAGCGAACCTGCATTGTTTGGTGTAAATCTACGGTTGAAAAAACCACTGATCGCTGTTGTCATTGGTGGTATTGTAGGCGGAATATACGTTGGCTTGTTCGGAGTAGCCCGATCTGCTCTAGGCATTGCCGGCTTGGCTACGTTACCAGCATTTATCACAGATAATCCATGGAACCTAATCCATGCAGCAATTGGTCTGGTCATTGGCTTTGTTGTTACCTTCTTGATGACGCTTATTTTAGGATTTGAAGATGTGCCTGAGGATGGAGAGGATCAACAAACACCAGCCAATTCATCTTCAACAAACCGTGTGCCTGTTGTTAGTGTTTCTGAACATGTGCTCATAGCACCAATGACTGGTCGAGTTCTAGAGTTATCAACAATAAAGGACGAAGCCTTTGCAACTGGAGCTATGGGAAAAGGGATCGCCATTGAACCTACAATTGGAAAGCTTGTTTCACCAGCCGATGGTGTCATATCCGCGGTATTCCCTACCTTCCACGCAATCGGTATTAGCTCGAATAATGGCGCTGAACTCCTCGTTCATATCGGCATGAACACGGTGAAGCTGAAAGGTGAACATTTCAAGGTGCATGTACAAGAAGGTGATGAAGTAAAAGCTGGGGATTTACTTATTGAATTCGATACAGATGCAATAGCCGCCAAAGGTTATGATCTGACTACACCTATTATTGTTACGAATTCAGATGACTTTACAGATGTAATTGGTATAGACAAACCATCGATTACGATCGGGGAAAAACTAATTAAGATCATATAAGGAGGAATTTCCAATGAAGAACACAACCGTATTCCCAGACTCTTTTATGTGGGGCGGCGCAACAGCGGCGAATCAATACGAGGGTGCCTGGAACATTGATGGTAAAAAGGCAAGTACAGCAGATATGATGACGGGTGGAACGCATACTACTCCAAGACGGATCACCAAACACATTGAGGAGGGCGTAAACTATCCTTCCCATGAGGCAGTAGACTTTTACCATCATTACAAAGAAGATATCCGTCTGTTTGCAGAGATGGGATTTCGATGCTTCAGAATGTCCATTGCTTGGTCCAGAATATTCCCCAACGGGGACGATGTAACGCCAAATGAAGCAGGACTTCAATTTTACGACAAGGTGTTCAGTGAACTGAAAAAGTATAATATTGAACCTATCGTTACGATCTCACATTACGAAGCTCCGTTTGCGCTAACAGAGAAATTCAATGCCTGGGCTTCCAGAGAGATGATCGACTGCTACGTACGGTATTGTGAGACCATTTTCACCCGTTACAAGGATGTCGTGAAGTACTGGATTACATTTAATGAGATCAATAGTTTAATTGTTCCAGCAGGTGCATATATAGCAGGGGCATTATTAGTTGATGATAGTGGTGTATTTAACAATACGGTTGTGGATAGTACGCAATTAAGATTCCAGGCTTTACATCATCAATTTATAGCAAGTGCAAAAGCAGTCAAGCTTGCTCATGAAATTAATCCGGCGTTCCAAATCGGTTGTATGATTAATTATAGTCATGGTTACGGAAGTACATGTAAACCGGAAGATATGTTGAAGGCTCTGAGAATGGATCAGATTAACAATATGCTGAGCAGCGACGTGCAAGTTAGAGGGGAATACCCTGACTTTGCCAAGAGATATTTTAATGAGAACAATATTCAGATTGAGATGGCAGAAGAAGACGTAGAAGTGCTAAAACAAGGCTGTGTTGATTTCTATAGCTTCAGCTACTACAAGTCTCATGTAGTGGGTACCCGCCCAGAAGGTGATGAGACCCAGGGGAATGTCTTTGGTGGATTCAAAAATCCTTATTTGAAGGCAAATGATTGGGGATGGCAAATCGATCCAGTTGGACTTCGTTACGTACTCAATCATGTGTACGATCGGTATAGAATCCCTGTAATGATCGTTGAAAATGGTCTGGGAGCGGTTGATATCATCGAAGAGGATGGCTCTATCCATGATACGTATAGAATCAATTTCCTGCGAGATCATATCGAACAAATGAGAGAAGCTATCCTCGATGGCGTTAATCTTATCGGCTACACGGCTTGGGGTTGCATCGACATCGTTAGTGCCTCAACTGGCGAAATGGAGAAACGCTACGGATTCATTTATGTAGATAAGAATAACGAGGGCGGAGGTACCCTGAAAAGAAGTAAAAAGGACAGTTTCCACTGGTATAAAAAGGTGATTGAATCCAACGGGGAAAGATTGGATTTGGAAATATAATTTGCACTCGAACGAAAGATGATCCAATCTTTAAATTCCATCAAATAGACCAAGTACTTATCACTTTGTGAGACAAGTACTTGGTTTTTTGTGCATCAATAATAAAACTAAGAATTAATTATTGGGATGGCTAAAGTGGCTGACAATATCCAGTCTACAGTTCATTATGGTGTCCTAGGGTTTTCAAAATCTAAATATAAATATTTACCTCTTGCATAAAGAACATGTGTTCGGTCTATAATGTATACAAACATACGTTCTTAAAAGTACAGGAGTGATTTCAGTGTTGACTAAGCAACGAACCATTATGCTCATTGATATGCAGAGCTTTTATGCTTCAGTCGAAAAGGCAAAAATGCCTCAATACAAAAATAGACCATTAGCTGTTGCGGGAGACCCCGCAAGACGCTCTGGAATTATCCTTGCCGCTTGTCCACTAGCCAAAGCGAAGGGTGTGTCTACCGCGGAACCACTCTGGCAGTCTCTTCAGAAGTGCCCTGAACTGATCATTGTGAGACCACACATGCAAGAATATATCGAAGTATCCACTCAAATCATGTCCATTATTGAAGAGTTCACCGATCTGGTCGAACCGTACAGTATAGACGAATTATTCGCTGATTTTACAGGGTCTATGCATCTATTCGGTAATGATCCAGTTGATTTGGCCAAGCAAATTCAAGACAAAATCTATAATGAAACAGGCGTTTACGCGAGTGCTGGCATTGGTGAAAACAAAATCATCAGTAAATTATGCTGCGATATGATCGCTAAAAAAGCAGAGGGGGGTATTTTCCACTTAAAAAAAGAGGAGTTACACCTCCATATTGGAGATAAGCCCATCCGCGATATGTGGGGGATCGGCTCAAGAATGGAAAAACATCTGTGGAAGATGGGCATCCGAACCATTAGAGACCTGGCTAATACGCCTCTTTCCAAACTAAGAAGTAAGTGGGGGGTTAATGGAGAAGTCATCTGGCGAGTCGCAAATGGAATTGACAATTCACCGGTAACCGTCAACACGCACAGTACACAAAAGGATATCGGAAACGGAATGACCCTGCCTAGAGATTTCACAGAGGCTTGGGAGATCGAAGTGGTTATTCTCGATATCTGCACAGAAGTATGCAGAAGAGCCCGCAAAAAGGGACTGATGAGTAGTGTAGTATCCGTAAGTGTATCTGGAGCGGATTTTGACCACCCCACTGGTTTTCACAGGCAGGTTAAACTGTCTGATCCTACAAACATAACCGTTGATGTATGCAAGATAGCCAAACGCATATTTCATCAACACTGGGATGGGCAACCTGTGCGCCGTGTAGGCGTATCCCTGTCTCAATTATCCAAAGCGGATACATATCAACTATCTTTTTTTGATGATCAAGAGCAGAAACGGGCCATTGATCAGGTGATGGACGACATTAAGGATCGATTTGGCGACATTGCCATTCTACGAGCGAGCTCCATTACGGCTGCGGGTCAAGCGATCGATCGAGCATCTAAAATTGGGGGGCATTATAAATGAGCAAAAAACTGGAGGCCAATGGATTATGGGAATCGAGCCGCATGATGCTTCCTCAACATAAAGAACGAATTATACAGCATCGTACTCAAGTTCATTATCTAACGAAACCGCTGATCCATGAAGATGAGTGGGAGATTATTACACAAAATATAGATATGTCGCTCAATTATACATTGCAAGCCACCTTTGAAATATTTACTGAGTCAGGCAATCGGGATATACACGGGATCGTCACTTCAGTCAGTACCTTTGGAAAGAAAATCAAAATTGAAATGGAGAATGGATTTGAATGGGTCGATTTTGATCAATTGGTCGCTGTAAAACTTGAAGAAGGAGGCGTGTAAAGTGCGACAGACTTTCGAGGAACTTTCACTCGTGAAGAGGGTGGTAGAGCTCCCTTATCTTTTAGGTGCTCTGGAGGTAGATAAACATAAAATATACGCTTCAAACTTCAAAATGAAATCTGTGTATGTTGACTACCTGGACGGTACCCAAAAGAAAATTGCTTTAGAAATGTACAAATCAAAACAAAGGCTAAAGGAACATCATATTAAAATCATAGATGAAGTGAGATCTGAGCTGAGTTTAACGGTAGATTATTCGGTGAGAGGTTACATTCATAAAATGACATTATTATGGAGCAAAGTGAAAGTGGATGTAACCTTAATGCTTACCGAACATATGAACGTTGATATTACTGATTTGCTCAAATGAACATAGAAAATAAGAGTCTAACTTATGGGTGCGGCAACAAATACGAGCAGATCTTTCGGTAAACCGGGAATCACAAAAAAGATAAATAAAGAGGCAGAGTAAACTATGTTTGGATGTCAAAGATAAAAAACTTCATTATTATAAATCTGCCCCTGTATTCAGTAAGGACATTCAAAAGAAAAGCCACGAAGGAGGAGGAATAGCAGCAGGTTTAAGACAGTCGAGAAATCAGTAGGATGCCCAATTTCCCGGTTCGCTTGTGGGACGTAATTTTCAAGTCGTCATTTCAAGTAGCATGAGAAATTTTAAGATAAAACGCAAGAGGAGAAGTGGGCATAAAAGTAATTGAGGGGATGGTAGCGTCATGCCAATTGAAATCAAAGACATTGTGTCTAAGAAAATATTAAGTGAAGTAAAAGGTTATCTAGATATTGGTTTTACTCATTCACTAAATCCCTATACGGGTTGTGCATTTGCTTGCGAATACTGTTACGTCAGAGAAATGCCTATTCAAAAGTTTAAGGATATTCCTTGGGGATCGTGGGTGGATGTTAAGAAAAATGCAGCAGAAAACTATCTAAGGGAAGTCTCTCTTCTAAGACGTAAAAATAAACCCATAAGTATATTCATGTCATCAGCCACAGATCCTTATCAACCTGTAGAGCAGAGGGCAAACATTACAAGAAGCCTATTGGAAGAAATGGATAAAAACCCACCAGATTCACTTCAAATTCAAACTAGAAGCCCGCTGGTTGCCAGAGACCTTGATATACTGCTGAAATTAAAGGAAAAATGTAGAATTATGGTTTCAATGACAATCGAGACAGATCGCGAAGACGTGAAACGAATTTTTTCGCCCTATGCTCCTGGAATAGATTTACGAGTTAAAGCCTTGAAAAAGATAAATGATGCAGGGATACATACACAAGTATCTATTTCCCCTGTGCTACCTTTTTCACCTAATTTCGCTAACATGTTACAAGGCATAACTGATCGAATTTGGATTGATACGCTATTGATTGGTGATGGTCAAATGGGGATGAGATCTAAGCGGTTAGGGATGCCACAATTATTTGAGGCGAACGGCTGGGAGAAATGGTACGAGAAAAGAATTCATCTGAAAGTCGAAAAATATTTTAAGGCAAGGTTTCCATCTGAAATTATTCATGTATCCAAAAACAGTGCATATCCATTTTGATTTTAAATAGCCATTCATTTAATGAGGATCTTGCCCGTTTTTTCTTCATGCAATAGAAATATTGCAGAAACTGGTGTTCGAAGATCAACTCTCTCATACGAGTCAATGGAGGACGTATGAGTCCTCCATTGATTTAACTTGAAGATGTAGAGGGATTCATTCTATTTTGAAATGACCGTGGAGTAACAATTTGACATCATTCACTCTGATGAATATCGTTTGGAAGTTCATCATTGAGTTTCTGGTACCCGAGCCCCCATGTTTCCATAGAGAATATAATTGGCTTCAGTGAATTTCCTAAATCACTTAAGCTGTATTCGACTCTCGGAGGGACTTCTGCAAAAACAGTACGAATGACAATTCCGTCCTCTTCCATTGAACGTAAATTTTCAGTGAGAACCTTTTGACTGATCTCCGGGATACTTTTACGAAGTTCTCCGAATCGATGAGTTCCCTTCAAAAGATCCCTCATAACCAATAACTTCCACTTGTTACCTATCAATCCAACTGTCGTTGCGACGGGACACAACGGCAACTCTTTTTTTGAAATCACTACATTATCACCTCCAATAGTTACTATTAGGTTCCTATATAACAAAAAGGTGCCTACTTTCAAAACAATACATTGCTTATATTATAATTCTGTCGATGAAAAATCAAATGAGAATGAATGAAGAGAGGAGGGAGCTTGCAAGAGAGTTTATGCAACTGAGTGACTATTTTTTGAATCATATGTTAACGTTCTTGAATTCTTGGAGACAGCATTTAGAGATCAGTTTATTGGCTCTGCAACCTAAAGATAAAATACTAGTTACAAAAAGGTGCCTATGCAACATTAAGGTGCCTACTTACCAATTATCTAAAGTAGAGATAAAATTTTAATGAAGGCATATGCTCACGAAAATAGAAAGGGGTTTAAATATGACGATTACAGAAAACAAACAATTGATGTATCGTTTCACGAACTTCATTAATACGGCAAGCAAGGAACTTGCTGAAGAATTGATTGCTCCAGATGCTGTTTTTTATGTACCTATGCAAAAAGAACCAATGAATGGTCCAAGTGGTTATCTCTCCATAATTCATATGATGAGATCTGGTTTTTCCGATATACAATGGACTGTTAAGGAGCTGGTAGCAGAAGAGGATCTAGTAGCAGCTCATTTTGTCATGAAGGGCACACAAGACGGAGAGTTTCTCGGGTTTCCACCAACGAGCAAAAAAATCGAAGTAAATGCAATGAATTTTTATCGGATCTCTAATGGCCAAATTATTGAAGAGTATGGTCAACCCGATATGCTTGGCTTGCTTCAACAAATAGGGGCAATTCCAAAAGCATAATTAGATTAAAGTAGAAGAGGGACTGCATTTTGCAATCCCTCTTCTTAGTGATTTTACAATTAGGAAATATAAACTACTAGTTTTAGCCTAGTTTTTGCGAACCATTGAACCACACAGATTTGATTGACAAGGTATCTGAAATATTAGTGATCGGATCACCGTTTATGAGAATAAGATCAGCACGTGCACCTTCGGTAATCCGGCCACGATCTTGTAGACCAAAGCAACGGGCCGGTTTGGAAGTAGCCGACTGAAGAGCTTCGATCGGAGTGAACCCAGCCTTCACCAGCAGCTGCATTTCGTGGTGAACACTGGCCCCATGAGCAAGGCCACCAAGGTTCGGAACGGGAACCGGTGCGACATCCGTCCCTACAAGAATATCAACTCCGGCACGGTGAAGATCCATCACATTTTTGAAGCTGTTCTCCATGTTACCTTGTGGGAATGTATTGAAGCTTGAGTTCAAGATATCGATCCAATCCGGACTTAATTTGGAATGAACTCGTGGATCATTAGCCAATTCTGATGCCGGATTACCTATAATCGATGAATTTAACACCAAGCACGGTGTAACAAAAGCTCCAGAATCAGCTATGGATTTAACCAATTCGGACGTGTACTCGGGTCTGTCGATAAACAAGTGGCCCAAACCGTCGACTCCAAAATCGATGGCTGCTTTCGATGAAAGAGCCGTCAAAACGTGGGCAATGACCAACTTATCGAACTTGTGGGCTTCAGTAACGGCTGTTTTTAGAATCTCGTCACTTAGAACAGGCAGGCCGGGTGCACCCATAACCGTTCCCTCTTCAATCATGATCTTAATATAGTCAGATCCATTCTCCACTTGGGTATGCACATGTTTGATCGCTTCATCAACCGTCGTCACTTGAGGTATTTCGTCGTGATCGTGAGCGTAGGCGGCTAACATTGCTTCCCGGTCTTCCTCCGATAGCTTCTCTAGTTCCTTTAATACGAATTCAGGTATTTCATCTCCATCAGGTAGTAATTCATCTGGGTGCCCACCAGGAGCGGTAATCGCTGTCCCAGCAGATCGGACGTCTGCGATGTCATCCACATTTTTTAGCTGAATTTCGCGCCCTCTTTTAGTAAAATCGCCGTTCATTTCTAGTTCTGTTGTAACACCGAATTTTAAGGCATCTCGTAATCCACCAATGGAGGTATGGACATGTGCATCAATCAGACCAGGTATTAATGTCGCATTTTCTCCATCGATAATTGTTGCATCGCTTGGGATGTCTCCGCCCACTGAAATAATGGAAACCCCTTTAATGACAATATGTCTGGGAGCAATAATCTGATATCCATCAAAGATTCGTACATTTGTAATCGCCGTAATTTCTTCTAACCCAGCATTCTGATTTAATTTCTCCATCATAACTCCTCCTAATGTGTTTGTGTTTCAACACTTCGGAGTATAACTGTTAGATATCTAACAGTCAATAGTCTAACTTTTGTTTGACAAGCCTACTGGGATCACTGTATATTTTAGCTACTTACAATTAGATTCCTAACAATTACAGAGGGGACGATGGACGGTCATGCCTTCCCGAGAAGATACGCCTTATATGGAGTTGTTTCAAATTATCGGTCTTAAGTTAAAGAAAAGAGCGGATGAGAGTATAAAAGAACTAGGATTAAGTTCTCAACAAGGAAAAGTAATCGATTATATTTATGAGAATCAAGATAATCATATTATTCAAAAGGATCTTGCAGATCGGTTTCATCTGCGTGGGGCAAGCGTTACAAGCATGCTTCAAGGTCTAGAGCAAAAAGGTTTCATCGAACGTAAAATCCCGGCCAATAATGAACGGCAAAAAAATATTTATGTATTACCAAAAGCGGTTGACTTGATTGAAGACTTCAATAACTCATTTCAAAAAGTGGAGGATGAAATCGTTCAAGCCCTTAATGACGAGGAGAAGCAAATCTTAAAGAAATTACTGATCAGAATTAATGAACGCATATAATAGACTGGCAGGCAGAGGTAACTGGTGGCCATAGAACACTGATGACATTGATTTCTCATCAGGAATTATTACTTACAATGGAACGGAAATCTTGGATCAAGAAGATATTTTTCAAGTCAATACTGCATCGTTTGAAAATCTTTCTATTTAAGGCGGTATATTAATGAACAAACTTGAAATTAAAGTATCTAACTATAATCCCAAGTATGCTGAACATACAGTGAAAATGTGGAGAGATAGTAAGGAACGGGCAATTGGTCAGGCTGAAACCCATAGCTTCGAAAACCATCTATATTTTTTAAATCATATACTATCTAAACAGTATCAAATAGATTTAGCGTTAATTGATGAAAAAGTAGTTGGAATGATTGCCTATAGTGAAACTGAGATAAGCCAACTTTATATTCATATTGATTATCAAGGGAATGGAATAGGGCGAACCTTGCTTAATAAAGCAAAAGCACAAGCAAATGGAAAATTAACTTTATATACATTTGAAGTGAATAAAGATGCCCAAAAATTTTATGAGAATAATGGATTTGAAATTACTGGTAGAGGACAAGAAAATGAAGAGAATTTACCTGATATACGATATGAATTGAAGTTGTAAAAATCGAATATAAAGTTACATTCAAAAAAGTGAACAGTCTGCAGGTTAGCAGGATGCTTGACCACCCAACCATTTTCACTGGAAATGTGATCCCATGTATTTATCTTGACAGTAATTGAGTCTGACTCGTAATATTTGAAGTGGAGATGTAGGAAAGGGGACTCGCCGGACCATGTGGACTTCCTTGTAATGGTTATCTAAACTGGATCGCTCGACTTGGTGTTTTGGTTATAACCACACGCCTCGTTTGTGATGCCGATCCGCAATCATTCAAGGGACGCGAGGAACCGTTTGAATCAAACCCGGGCGCGGATACTTGATGTATCCGCTTTTTGTTATACCTAGGATAATTCCATCTCCAATGAAAAATGGTTTTCTCCCTCCCTTATTAAACGGAGGTAATAAAATGACCAAACTATACGGAAAAACCGCTATTGTGACAGGCACAAGCCGCCCCGGAGGTATTGGAACCGCTGTCTGCCGCACGTTGGCACAAGAAGGCGCTAATGTGTTCTATACCCATCTGTACGATTACGATAAAACAGAGAATCCGGGGGATGCCGACAAAAACTGGCCGGATCTCTTTGCCGAAGAACTTCGCTCCTATGGCGTTAAGGCAGCGCATATGGAGGTCGATCTTACCGATCCCAATTCTCCAGCGCAACTGCTTGATGCATGCCGATCGGCTCTCGGGCTGCCGACCATTCTCGTCAACAATGCTACCTACAGCGTATCAGCTGATTTCCGTCAATTGACTGCATCACTGATCGATGCGCACTGCGCCATGAACATTCGAGGTACGTTCATGTTATCGGCCGAATTTGCGCGTATGCTGGAGGTTGAACTGGCCGGCCGTCAGGACCTTTGCGGCGGCCGGATCATCAACCTCACGTCCGGTCAAGGTAAGGGGCCGATGCCTGGCAATCTCGCTTATGCCGCAACAAAAGGCGCTGTCTCCACCTTTACCGAATGTCTATCTGCTGAACTGGCTCCGTTTCACATTACTGTGAATGCGGTTGATCCCGGTCCTACCGATACGGGTTGGATGTCGGAAGAAGTGAAAAAAGCTTTGCTACCGGGATTTCCGATGGGCAGGATCGGTCTTCCTGAAGATGTATCCCGTCTGATTGCTTTTCTGGCAAGCGACGATTCCCAATGGATCACCGGACAAATCATTCATTCTAGAGGTGGATTCTAATTTCCATAAAACCAAAGGAGGCCGCCGATCAACAGGATCGGCGGCTTTATTCGACTACCGGGTGGAAACTACGCTTTGTGAAGAAGATGATGCAACGGTGGCGAAAGAAGCTTTACGTCAATACCCAATCAATTGGGTAAAAACTTGTCGTCTCCGCCTGTTAACGTCTTCGGAACGCTCCAGCGCGCGCCAGAGCATAGAAAATCAAGAGAGCAATGATTGACCCGACGATCGCGGGTATGATATGAAATCCACCCACCACCGGCCCCCTCGGTCCCAACAGTTCATACCCTAACCACGATCCAACAAAACCAGCAATGATATTTCCAAGTACGCCTCCCGGCACGTCCCGTCCAATCAGATTTCCACTTAACCAGCCAATTAGCCCACCGACAATAAGTATCCAGATTAAATACACGAATTGGTCTCCCTTCCATTGATTTATTACAAGTTATGTTTCGTTAGGGGGAATGTTGCGGATCATCTGCGAATCGACCACTAAACCATTTCCATTTTAATCCAAGGGTAGTAAAATCGGTTGTACCACCACGAGTATGAATGCTGATGCAGATGGGGATTGGAGATCGCCAGTATAGGAAGGAGGCACTTAGGTGTTCATGTTTCGAAGTCCTTTTATTATAGCCTTATTGATGATGTGTCTGATGTCAGGCTTAACTGCTTGTTCTGAGTCAGAGCAATCGGAAGATAGGGGTGCTTCGACAAAGGTTGACTTCACGGAGCAGATACAGAGCCTTAATCTGAATCAGGAAGAACCGTCATGGAAGCTGGATACCACCCCCGTGAATCTAACGTGGTTCGTTGGAGCCGAATGGTACGGGCACACTTGGGGTGAGAGCCTAACTTCCAAATATGTCACCCAAAAAACAGGGGTCAATATCGAATTTGAAGTATCAACTGGTGAACCAAGCGAGATGTTATCACGGATGTTGACGACCGGTAGTCTGCCGGATCTGATAACCATCGGCTCTTGGGAGAGTGCGGTTAACAAACTTCGGGAGAGTAATCTCATCTATGCCCTGGATGAGCTAGCCAACAAGTATGATCCTTACTTTTACAAGGTAGCAGGTGACGGTGCTCTACAATGGTATCGGCAAGAAGACGGCCATACCTATGTCATCCCCAATGATGCGTACAGTCCCGAACAGATGCGTTCAACCGGCTTGACGGGAGCGAACCAAACCTTTCTCGTACGTAAAGATCTGTATGAGTCGATGGGCAAACCGGACCTTACCACACCGAAAGGTTTTCTAAATGTATTGCAATTGCTGAAGAATCAATATTCTGTTTATAAAGGTCAGCTGATCAGTCCGTTTTGGGCACAGGGGAATGCATCCTATGGGATGACCGAATATTTGCAAAATCTGCTTGCGATCCCCCATGAACAGAACGGTAAAGTATACGACCGAATGACAGATCCCGATTATATGGAGTGGCTGAAAACATTTCGTACCGCTTACGAGCAGGGCCTGATTAATGTTGATTTTCTGGTCGACTCCAGTGCACAGGTGCAGGAAAAAACCAACCAAGCCCAATATTTTATGATGATTCGGGAATGGACAGACATATCGGACCTTAATTCGAAATTGGAAGTCCTTACGAATCAGAATTCATACTATATTGCTGTAGATGGACCCCGGAGTAGCAGGGGGGAATCCGCCAAACTGTTTCCCGGCAGCATGGATGGCTGGATGGTTACGATGATTAGCAAATCAACGGAAAACCCTGAACGGGCCATTCGATTTTTGACCTATCTGGCCAGCGAAGAAGGCCAAAGGGATTTATTTTTGGGCAAAGAAGGTGAAACCTGGGCGATGAAGAACGGCAAACCGCAGTTGACGGCGGCAATGGTTCAGTTGCATGACACGGATCGGGAGCGGCTGGAAAAGGAATATGGCATTATGGATACCTACTGGATGCTGCGAAACCCTGCTTTCGTTAACAAGTGGAGACCAGAGAATGCCCCATCCATTAAGCAAATGGAGGAGTTCGCCAACCAACAGGCCGATCTGAACAGCGGCATCTATAAGGGACTAGATCCTATAGGGGATTCCGATATCGCGTTAGCCTGGTCACGTATTTCTCAGAATTGGGAAGAAGTGCTGCCAGAACTGATTACAGCGAAGGATGAAGCTGCCTTTGACAAAATTTTTGAGAATTTTCTGATACGTCGTGTGAACTACGGCTTTAACCAGGTGATGGAATATCGCCAGGCTGAACTGGAACTGCGAAAAGCCAAGATAGCCAGATAACCATTCCTACTACATTGTTAATTATCAGCTAACTAGTAATATATGGTATAACCAAAGGTGGTGAATACATCAGAATGAAATACCTACTAACGAGATTGAGGAAGCTTTATCGCAATGCCCGTATATCCCAAAAGCTGTTTCTGGCATTTAGCCTGATGATTGCCATACCTGTTATTTTGATATCCTTTGTGTATATCCGCATGCAAGAAACCCAGCTATATAAGGATGCTATGGCAACGGGCAACAGCCACGTTTCATGGCTGAATGAACAATTGCGCAGAAGAATGGATATGATTGAGAACGCTTCCAATACAGCCCTTACTCAAAAGTCATTTGTGGATTTTATTCATTCCAATATGCTTGTGGATGGACTGCGTCTGGTGAAGTTTAAGCAGAACCAGTTTGAGCAAATGCTTAATATCATTCAAAGCAATGCGATGATCAGTGAGCTTAGCTTTTACGTTGATAACCCAAACTTGTATGAAATCTGGCCTGAAATCTATCATTATAAGAAATTTTGGCCGCAGGATTACTGGGTAAAGCTTCGGGACGAAGGTGGTGCGGCTTACCGTTTATTTTCTTTTAGGGATGGTGAACACACATTATCCTACTATCGTCTGGTTCGCCTTCAAGGGCAGGAGCAAAAACGCCCTAGTATTATGGAAGTGCGAGCCCCGCACAGCATGTTTTTCAGCGACCTGCTCCAGGAGAGCAAGGGGGACTTCTTTTCGGTGTTGATGAACGCAAGCGATCCTCCCCAATATGTTTACAATCCCCAACATGAGTTTTCTGAGAAATACGGGCAGGGGATGGAGGAGATCCTTGGCAGTATTCATCGCCAGCTGGATATATTGCCGCAGGAAAGCCCGCTTCAGGTTAAGGTGGGAGATCAGAGCTTCTATGCATTGTATCGATACATCGCTCCGTTGAACACTTATGTGGTCGAGATTGCTTCCCATCAGGCATTGATGAAGGGGCCGCGCAGTTGGTATGCATTTGTGGTAACGATTACATTATGTGTTTTGCTGCTCATTATGTTACTCGTATCCCAAACGACGCGGCGTATTTTCCGGCGGTTGGACAGCGTACTGGTATCCATGCGTCAGGTAGGGAAAGGCGAGCTGGATGCAATGATTGATATAGGCCTTGATGAGAACGAAAGAGGGGATGAAATCGATGAGGTGGCGGTGAATTACAATAAAATGTTACATGAGGTCAAACGTCTAATGACACAGGTCGTGGATAAGCAGTTAATTGCCAAAAACGCACAGTTGCACTCCCTGCATTCGCAGATTAATTCTCATTTTTTATATAACGCCCTGGAATCGATCCGTATGGTGGCAGAGGTACAGAGGCAGCCTGCGATAGCCAATTCATTGGTGTCATTGGGCTCCCAGCTACGTTACAGCATGCAGTGGCACAGCGATACCGTTGCTTTTCGTGAGGAGCTTGCCAATATCCAAAGTTATATTGAATTTATCAACTTTATGGAAGGCGGCAGTATCGTTATGACGGCGGATATTCCTCCGGAGATACTTCGCTACGCCATTCCCAAGATGTGTATGCAGCCTATCGTTGAAAATGTAGTTCATCACGGGGCACCTTCAGGCGGCAGGGTAACTATAGAGATTACCTTTTCTGTGGAGAATGACAGTCTGCTTTTCATTAACATAAGAGATGACGGAAAGGGGTTAGAGCCTGAGATGTTACACCGTCTTCAGGCATTACTGCGGAGCGAATCGGATACACCGATGGTTACTAGCAGGAGCGGACTTGGTTTGGAAAACGTGAATAAGCGATTGCAGCTTCATTATGGCAAGAATTGCGGTCTTTGGATTGATAGTGTGCAAGGTGCATATACCTGCGTAACGATACGCTTGCCTTGGGAAAATGTAAATCTTGGAGGGTGGTAGAGCATGATTAATATCCTGATTGTGGACGATCAAAAACACATTCGTGACGGCCTGCAGGCCATGCTGCATCAATTTCCTCTGGAGCTGAACAACATATACTGTGCCGCGAGTGGGATTGAGGCGCTGTCCCTATTGCAGCAGCATTGCATTCACATCGTTATTACCGATATTATGATGCCCGATATGGATGGGTTGACGCTCATGGCTCAAACCAAAGAGGAATACATGGATGTGGAATACCTCATTATCAGCGGTTATAGTGATTTTACATATGCCCAACAAGCTATCGGGCTTGGTGCAAAGGGTTACTTGCTCAAACCTTTGAAGCGAGAGGATCTGCAACATTCCCTGGAGCATGTATGGCAAGAGATCCAGACACGGCAGGCACTTACGCATAATATGCAGCGTGTATCCCGCCTCGCCCAAGAGACCGATCGTAAAGAATTAAGAATGTTTATGCAAGGTGCGTTAAGTGATGACTCATGGATCCTTCAGATTGAGGAACAAAATGATGCGTTATGGCGTAATTATCGTCTAGCCCTGCTGCGGGAAGAAGTTTGCATTAACCAGCCCGGAGCCAGCAGCGCCCATAGCATGGAAGCCATTGCTTATCGTGTGTTTGGCAGACAAGGTTGTATTTGCCTGCAGCATCGCCCATACCTGATCCTTGCGGTGGATGCGTCCATAGATTCAAGTGTTTTGCCTGCAGCGCTCAAGGAAGGAAAGATCAATGTCATAACAGCCATGACTAACCCGATGCAGGGGTTAAAAGAACTACCCGACAGCTATACCCAAGTGCTTGAGCTCTATCGCCACAGTTACCTGTTTCCTGATCAGTACAGTATCTCCCCAGCACATATTGAGCATATGGAACAGCAGTGGCAACTGCCCTATGAAGACTTATATGAACTGTTCCAGTCGATTGGAACAGATAACAGCGGAACAATTACTCAGGGTATTTCTGCAATATTTCACAAAAAGGTGCTGCAACGTTATCCTATTCGCTATACCCAACAGCTCTGCGCCGCCACCGTTCAGATGATGGAGGAATACCAACGAGTTATCCACCCTTATATGAGGGAAGAAGTGCTGGATCTTGAATCCTTGCGTAACCTCTTTGATTATCAAGGGATGCGTGAGTATATACAAGCACTGCAACAGCAGCTGCTTCGGCTGAATCAGTTATATTATGACTATAAGTGCAGCTATCGCCATTCGCAGGATCTTAATGAAGCCATTCGTTTTATACACGAGAGTTACCACAAACCGCTGGACCTCGCGATGGTATCCAATCATGTATCGCTTAATTATGCTTATTTTTCAAATCTGTTTAAGAAGAATATTGGTAAAGGTTTTGCTGAATACCTACGAGATGTGCGTCTGGATAAAGCGCGGCGGCTTCTCGCCGAAACCGATCATAAAATTGTGGAGGTGGCTGCTATGGTTGGATATGAAAGCTACAAAAGCTTTACACGCGCGTTCCGACTTGTGATGCAGATCCAACCCACAGAGTACCGACAGATGATGCGGCAGAAGGCAGATTGAATCAAAAGCCAAAAAAATGGGATACCACAAAAACAATTGTACCTTTTCAGCAAATGAACCTATTCGATAGAATAAAGATACTCCCACTTGTAAGCGATTACCTTTATGCGCATAGATTGGGAGAAACTATTATCCTATCAAAGGAGGGCAATCATGAAACCATCTCACTTTACGGCGAAACGGTTTATGAAAAAGGTACTCGGTATGTTCCTTGTGGTTGTGATGCTGGCTAGTATTGGCATACTGCCAGCTTCAAAGGTTCAGGCAGCGGGAACTACCGTAACCTCAATGGAGTACTTCTCACCAGCAGACGGGCCTGTTATTTCTAAATCTGGGGTTGGCAAGGCCAGCTACGGATTTGTTATGCCTAAGTTCAATGGAGGCTCTGCGACATGGAATGATGTTCACAGTGATGTGGGCGTTAATGTAAAAGTGGGAAACAACTGGGTTGATATCGACCAGGCAGGCGGTTATATTTATAACCAAAACTGGGGACACTGGAGCGATGGCGGTTTCAACGGCTATTGGTTCACCCTCTCCGCAACAACCGAGATTCAGCTGTACTCCAAAGCGAATGGTGTTAAGCTGGAGTATCAACTTGTATTCCAAAATATTAACAAAACAACCATCACAGCGATGAATGCGACACAAGGTCCACAAATCACAGCAAGTTTCACAGGCGGTGCAGGCTTTACATATCCAACGTTCAACAATAAACCTGCAATCACTTATGAAGCTGTTGCGGATGATTTGAAGGTCTATGTCAAACCTGTAAACAGCAGCACTTGGATTGATATTGACAATAACGCAGCCAGCGGCTGGATCTACGATCACAATTTTGGCCAATTCACGGATGGCGGCGGTGGGTATTGGTTTAACGTAACCGAGTCGATCAATGTCAAATTAGAATCAAAGACTTCTTCGGCTAATCTTGTTTATACCATTACGTTTAATGAACCTACAAGAAATTCATATGTCATTACGCCATACGAAGGAACAACCTTCACAGCAGATGCGAATGGTTCCATTGGGGTTCCGCTTCCCAAAATTGATGGGGGCGCGCCAATCGCCAAGGAACTAGGCAACTTCGTATACCAGATTAACATCAATGGGCAATGGGTTGATTTGAGTAACTCCAGCCAGAGCAAATTTGCATACTCCGGTAATGGGTATAACAATATGTCCGATGCCAACCAGTGGGGTTACTGGGCCGATTATATCTATGGTCTTTGGTTCCAGCCAATCCAAGAAAATATGCAGATCCGTATCGGATATCCGCTGAACGGACAGGCGGGTGGAAATATTGGCAACAACTTCGTGAACTATACTTTCATCGGCAATCCAAATGCTCCGCGTCCGGATGTATCCGATCAAGAGGATATCTCAATCGGAACGCCAACCGACCCGGCAATCGCGGACATGAACCTCATTTGGCAGGATGAATTCAACGGAACTACGCTGGATACAAATAAATGGAACTATGAAACAGGATATTATCTCAATAACGATCCCGGTACTTGGGGATGGGGAAATGCAGAACTGCAGCACTACACAAACAGCACTCAAAATGTTTATGTACAGGACGGCAAGCTAAATATCAAAGCCATGAACGACAGCAAATCTTTCCCACAAGACCCGAATCGGTATGCACAGTATTCTTCGGGAAAGATTAACACCAAGGATAAGCTGTCCTTGAAATACGGCAGAGTCGATTTTCGTGCCAAGCTTCCTACAGGTGATGGTGTATGGCCAGCACTGTGGATGCTTCCAAAAGATTCAGTATACGGCACTTGGGCTGCATCAGGTGAAATTGATGTTATGGAAGCGAGAGGCCGTCTGCCTGGATCAGTAAGCGGTACCATACACTTTGGTGGACAATGGCCCGGGAACCAGTATTCCGGCGGCGATTATCACTTCCCGGAGGGGCAAACTTTTGCCAATGATTATCATGTATACTCGGTAGTCTGGGAAGAGGACAACATTAAATGGTATGTAGACGGCAAGTTTTACTATAAAGTCACTAACGAGCAGTGGTATTCCGCAGCTGCACCGAATAATCCGAATGCACCTTTTGATGAGCCGTTCTACCTCATTATGAACTTGGCAATCGGTGGAAACTTTGACGGCGGCCGTACCCCGAACGCCTCCGATATCCCGGCGACGATGCAAGTGGATTATGTACGCGTGTATAAAGAACAGTAATTTGCGATTTCGGATACAGCGAATGAAGATCAGATGGAATAGATGCTGGGCAAACCGGACCTGAAATCTCATACTCTAAAATAGGCTTACGACCGATTCCCAATATTTCTACCTGGGAATCGGTCGTTTAAATTTAGACTTGATACTGTAGTTCATCGGCTGCAACTCTTGTCGAAGGACAAGAACATTAGGAGGAAATATGAATCAGAAAGAATTTGAATCAGTCATCAATCTCCCTGCAAATATTCGTTATGAATACTTCATCAAAAAAGTAGTGGATTCAGAAGAAGTGTGGGGGCTTTATGAGAATGCTTGGTCAGTTACTGAAGATGATAAAGGTAATAAATTACTTCCATTTTGGCCTAAAAAAGAATTCGCGGAATACTGTGCAACTGATGGTTGGGAAATTTACTCAAGTAAAAGTATGGATTTGTACGAGTTCATAGACGATTTTCTACCCAATTTAAAAAAAGAGGGTTTTAAACCTTCAATATTCTTAAATAATGCTGATTCTGCTGTATTAGAAGTCGATATACTAATTGAGGATTTAAAGACAGAACTTGAAAAATACTAACTTAAAACCTCAACGAAGGAGTTTGGAAAACCATGAAAAATACGAGACGTAAACGAATAAAATTGGGTGATATCTACGCTATACTTCTGCCTAACGCTAAGTTTGCCTTTGGGAGAAGGCTTAAAGATGCCAGCATTGCAATCTATAATGTGATAAGTGACACGATAGAAGAGATACCTCAAGAAGAGGAATACCAATTTATCGTGGGTGTATATGATGATGTACTGAAATCAGGTGATTGGCCGGTCGTTGAAAATCGTCCATTCCCGGATGAAAAAGAGGCTTGGCCCCCACCTGCCTGTATCATTGATAAGATATCAGGAGGGTATGAAATATATCATCTGGGAGAGATTAGACCTTCTACTCGCGAAGAATGCGAAGGATTAGAGATTGCGGCTGTTTGGGAAGCCCATCATATTGTTGATAGAATAATGGGAGATGATAAGTGGCACCGAGACCCGAATAAATAGTGTACGAGTATACCATCTGTGGTTCCAGAAATCAGGTGTAGCGGTTTAAACCGCTTTTTCACTTTCCAATACAAACATTAAGTCACGGCCTACACACGTTTCTATAGGGGTAACACCAAGCGCTTCAACCATTTGCTCTGTTAAAGTACACTCTTCTGGCATCTTATATAAACAAAATCAACCGAGCCAAGCCCTCCTTTTACAAAGAGGGGCTTGGCTTGTTTTGCATTCAGATGTAAGTAATAATGCAAAGTGAACTTGACACATAATGCAAAGTGAACTATGCTAAAAATGCAAAGTAAACATTGCAAGGACGTGATCACTTGAAGACAAGAATTGCAGAACTGCGTAAGCAGCATAAGCTGTCACAGGAAGAGCTGGGACGAATTGTTGGTGTTACCCGGCAAACCATCACCTCTCTTGAAAGGGGAAAATATACGGCTTCCCTTATTCTTGCTTACAAAATTGCCAATTTTTTCGGACTCGCCATTGAAGATGTTTTTGATTTCAGCGAAGTGGAGGAAATGTAAATGGACAAATACAAGATTAAAATAAAAACTCGCAAAAACGTACTGTCACTGGTAGCCGCTGCTACCCTATTGATCTATGTAGGACTTATATTTTACCGAGGTGGACTACCCGATTTACCTAGTTTTATAAAGGGTTTTCACACAGGCGCTTTTATCGGGGTTGAAGTGGCCGTCGCTTTTTTCCTGGTCAGGTATATAAAAGCCAGTAATAATGAAGCCGAGCTGAAGAAGCAGTATATTGAGGAGAATGACGAGCGGAGTGTAATGATACTCCAGAGAGCCGGCACACTCAGCACAGCAATCATTCTCATTGGTATGGGCATTGCCTCCGTGATCGCCGGTTTCTTTAATCCCTTGATATTCTACACCTTACTAACTTGCTTATTATTTATTTTAATCGTATTTTTTGCACTGTGGATGTATTATGCGAGAGAAATTTAAGGTTTAGATCAATGTTGCTCATACAACCAAAACGAATATACTTAATAACAAAGTTGTCGAGGGACAAAAACATGATCCCATTAAAGTCGCTATTTAGCGGCTTTTTTGTTTTATCGGTACAAGAACATCTTCCGCTTATCGATTAGATGAATATCTATAGGCCGGTGAGACTTTCTCAACAGCATGGAAGCAGGAATTTCCCCGCTGTTCTGATAATATAGGGCCTTGACCTTCACATGGGCTACCCAGGAATATTCGTAATGGCTAATTTTGCATTATGCATAAAACAAGACATAAATAGTTTTGATCTTTTATGATCAAGTTATCGTTAATTAGTTTGAGGGGGTGAGGGAGCGTTGGATGATGAAGAGTTAATTCATGAGATTCGTGAAGGTAGTCGGGCTGCAATGGAAGTTTTGGTGAAGCGGCATTACAAGTCGATATTTTCATATGTGTACCGAAAAACGGGAGATTATCATATCTCTTTTGATCTAACTCAAGAGGTATTTGTAAAAATGATGAATTCATTGGAGAATTATCGAGATAACGGAAAATTCAGTCACTGGTTATTGAAAATAGCAGTGAATCATTGTATGGATTATTTTCGTGGGCGCGAGTTCAAGCAACAACTCAGAGAGAGTGAGTTAACAGAAGAGGCGCTCCCAGCAAGTGAGCACCAGAATGTGTGGAACATATTCTATAAACGGCTTCAGAACGATAAGGTCAGGCTGGCGGTACAAAGTTTGCCTGAGCACCAGCGGGACGCAGTCATTCTGAACTATTACAACGGGCTAAAGATCAAAGAGGTTGCCGAGCTGACGGGATCGAATGAGTCGACAGTGAAATCACGTATACGCTTGGGCATAACAAAGTTAAAAGAGATCATTGTGGGAGGTGAGCGGGATGAAACGTACAGAAAACGAAGATAGAAGGAAGCGTCGAGCTGAATTAGAGATGGAGGAGTACGCCGAAATTGCCCCTTTTTTGGATGACTATGTGGTTGAATATCCATCCGAGATGGAGATCGATAGGACGATAAGGGCCTTGGATGCACATATGCCGGGACAGATGAATGTTCATCTGGAGCAATCACCGGGGAAATCATTTACTGAACTGTTCCAACTCGTTCGGGGTGAGGTTATGGTTTTCCACAAATCGTACTGGCTAGTTTGCGCATTGCTTCTGTTGTGCGGATTCTGGTTGGGAACCCGCAGCACAATATCCCCATACATGAGTGGACTTATTCTGGTACCTGTACCTTTTATTCTCGGATTACTGGAAGTATTCAAAGGTCGGGATCAGGGGCTGATGGAGATCGAACTGACCTGTAAAATTACGGCACAACAGCTAATGCTGACTCGTCTGATCGTCGTGCTTGCAGGAAATATGGTATTTGTTCTGCTTCTTATGCTATTGGTATCTGGCGGAAGAGGAAGTTTCATCTCATGGAGTGGCGTCGGTCTGTGGTATACCCAACTGATGATTGCGGCAGGGGCTAGTTTGTGGCTGGCTATGCGTGTTCGGGGTGGAACAGCTGTTAGTATTTTCTTGGTCGCATGGTTTGGGCTTTTCTGGCTTATGTTAAGCAATCCCCGATTTGTTACTTTAGTACAATCTATCCAGACCCCAGTACTTATTGCAATCGCATTATGTGGAGTGGTTCTGTTGATCAGTCAGATCCGGCAGATGACGCGAAAATATACATCACAAACGGAAAGAGGTTATTCCTTTGAAATTGACCATGGATAACGTATCCAAGAAGTATAGAAACAAGTGGGCCGTGAAATCGTTCACGCTAGAGCTGTCCAGCGGTGGCGTCTATGGCCTGCTTGGACCAAATGGAGCGGGCAAAACAACGCTGCTTCGCATGCTTGTAGACATCGCCAAGCCAACGTCCGGACAAATTATGCTGGATGGGCAACCCATTGAACAGATGGGGGATCGTTATCGCGATATATTGGGCTATATGCCGCAGCGCTTTGGATTTTATAATCGTTTCAGTGCTCATAAATTTCTCATGTACATGTGTTCGTTAAAAGGACTGAGTACGAATCAAGCCGCTATTCGAGTGCAGGAGACATTACGTATGGTTGATCTGGAAAAGCAGGCACAACATAAAATTCGTACGTTCTCTGGCGGTATGAAACAGCGGCTCGGAATTGCACAAGCCTTGCTAAATGATCCGCAAATTCTAGTTCTCGACGAACCTACGGCTGGCCTTGATCCGAAGGAACGTATTCGATTTCGTAACATTATCGGTGAGTTGGGAAGAGACCGGATTGTACTGTTATCGACGCATATTATCTCTGATCTGGAGTTCTCGTGTAAGGAAATGATCCTGATGAATGAAGGTCAACTGATTACTCAGAACACACCGGAAGCGATCATGAACAGTATGCAAGGCAGCGTTTGGACTGCAACGTTAACAGAACAGCAGCTTGCCGAACTCACCTCTCGTTTCAAGGTAAGCGGATTGTCCTATCAGTCCGATGGTATTGTGGCGAGAATCTTGGCAAAAGAACGGCCTGTCCCACAAGCTATGCCAGAGGCCCCTCGGCTTGAAGACGTATATATGCACTATTTTGATGAGGAGGCGACATCGTGATTCGTTTGACCGGATATGAATTTGTTAAAATAATGACGCGTAAAAGTATCTATCTTGCACTCACCGGGCTACTAATGCTGCTTGTTCTGTATGCCTATCTCGGACATCCGGGGCCGATGAAGGGTACATCGTTCTACAAACCCTATGAAGGAGCCATTACGGCTGAGAAGGTTCAGGCTGCACAGGAACAGTTACAAAACAAGGGTTATAGTGATGAAGCGAATCAGAATCGATATGGCGTATTTTATGAGATTTCCATGTTTTCGCCGGAATTCATAAAAAACTACACCAAAACTGATGATAGCGGAAATGTCATGGAACGGACCGTAAACGTCACTGAAATTCACTACAATAAACCTTGGGGTTATCTGTTGGAATACATTGATCAATTTGGCGTGCTTTTTATGATGATCATGATTTTGCTGGGACTGGCTCCCGTATTCGCAGAGGAATATGCATTGGGAACGGCAGCATTGGTACGCAGCAGCAAGCGAGGGAAGAGCCAAATCGTATCGGCTAAATTGATGGCTTCAATAGTATATATTGTCCTATGCGTCATCTTGTTTACAAGTATCAACTTGCTAATCTACTGGTTGAGGTTTGGGAATTTGGCTGGAGCAGATACTCCAATACAGAGTGTAGGCATGTACTTTCAAAGCTTCGATTATGAGTACTCGCCTTATAGGTTGTCTGCGCTCCAGTATTATGTAGTTCAGTTGGTCACACACTTGGCAGGCAGCCTGATTTTTGGATGCGTTGTGCTATGGGTTTCTTCGCTCAGTTCAACGGCGTTTGTTGCCATAATCATTAATGTGGCTATTGTAGGCGTGCCCTATCTGGCATTTGATGTGATGAACTTTAACCCGGGATGGGCGAAGTGGATTGAGGAATTTTCCTTCAGTACGATGATGCGGGTAACGAGACTGTTTCAAACTCCAGTAAACTACTCCATATTCAGGGTGGAGGTGTCATATCTACAGTTGTATTTGCTTATTATGACTGTAGTTACAGCTGTAGTTGTACTTGGTACATATCGAGCGTTCCGTAATCGTGAGGTATTTTCTTGATTTGAAGCACTATGAGGAACATGATGTATTACACAATTAGGTCCGCAGATTCTGCGGACTTCTTTTCATATGAATAAGCATGGCAGTGTCCCCAGCTGAGGACAAGAACTTGGTTCCATTGCCAAAAGGACAAGAACATTGTGTCATATTAGATTAGATATTCATCTAAATAGTAGCATGATGGAACTCCTATGGCGAGATAAAACCCACATTAATATAAGACTTCGTTTGAATAACGATTTTAAGAACATGGTACCGATGTCGATTAGAACATTTATCTGTTTCATTAAGCTAACGGGCAGAATAGTTTCGGTATGTGGTATTATTTGTTTGATGTAGTAAACTAAAGCTTGAGACAAACATCAGTCAGTGTTTTCCAAAAAAAAGGTAAGCATAACGATCAAAGTTTTAAAAGGGAGTGAACTATATTAATATACAGCATCCCTATTTACGACAAATTCAGCTTAAGCGGCAACAAGTACCCACCTATAATCGTTACCCCTTTGATTTGGCGGTCATTCGAAACCTAAATACTCTTGATTTTCACCCCAAGGTAACCTATATCGTAGGTGAAAATGGGATGGGCAAATCAACACTGATGGAGTCCATTGCTGTCGCATGGGGATTTAACCCGGAGGGTGGGACGATCAACTTTTCCTTTTCAACCCAGGCTACTCACTCGAGCTTATACGAATATATACAATTGATCAGAGGTCCGCGACGCCCGAAGGATGGCTTCTTCTTCCGGGCAGAGAGTTATTATAATTTAGCCACAACGATCGATGAGTTGGACAGCCAACCATCATTCGCTCGCCCTATTATAGAATCTTACGGTGGCAAGTCCTTGCATGAGCAATCTCACGGAGAGTCGTTCTTTTCCACTTTCATTCATCGGTTCGGAGAGAATGGATTATATATACTGGATGAGCCTGAGGCTGCATTGTCTCCCCTTCGCCAAATGGCGATGCTGACACGAATCCATGAACTTGTTTTGCAAAACTCTCAATTTATAATTGCGACCCATTCCCCAATCCTTATGGCATACCCAGATTCGATTATTTACAATCTAAAGCCAGATGGTATCGAAGTCCAAGTATTGGAAGAAACCGACCATTATATGATTATGAAAGAGTTTGTGAATAACAAGGATAGGATGCTCAGAGAGTTATTCGAGTAAGCTAAATATTAATTCCACTGTTATCCTATAGAATCTAAAAGCTTAAGAGAGATCGTTACAAAGAAAGCGATCTATTGTCGAGATTAAGCTAACGGGAAACGTTAGCTTAATCAAACTTAATAAGGCATCAAATTGATCATCTGCTGATTTCAACTAGCGGACTGACAACAGGGATCGTTGCAGAAATGCTAACGATCCTTTTTTGTATATGTTTACGTATGAGTATTTAAATCACGAAAAAGGGCTCCTCCGTAGACTAGGAGCCCCAAGTGCAGGTCAGCGATCACGTACCTGGATATAAAGGGAAAACAGTGGGTGTTGCCCGGCAAAGTGATGTTTTTATTTTTCACAGTCCGATCGGTAATTTTGTGATGCTGAGTATCTTACATGCTGTAAGCTTAGTAGAAGTGACTTTGTAGAACCATTCAAACGCTCTACACAGAGAAACAACGGATCGAACAGGAAGAACGGTACGGTATACTTCAATTACTTGAAGAACGGTTTATGCCCATTATATAAGCCTATTGGCAAGAAGATGGGGAGATGTATAACTATATTGGATTTTTATGGAAATACAAGGTATAGAAAACCGCTGCCTCTATATATTTTAAAACAGAAGATTCGATTTTCTGGCATGGGTGCTTGTAGGTGGGAATGCATGTTTCATTATTTTCTGAAGATAAGCAGAAACATTGTTAGGATTGCAACTGTGAAGCATTCGTCCTAAATCGAGGAAGTATAAATATACTATTCTCTATTTTCATCATCTAATCGCCGACGAAATATCAAAGCCGAAACAGCAAATATAATAAAAGATAATGTTGAAGCAGCAGTAACCATCTTCAACACACTTCCTATTGGAGGGTTAAACAACAGAGCAATTGAGATGATTAAAACAGCACCTGTTAAACCCATTCCCAAAATCGAGATCGCTAAAATCTTGTTCATCAAATCACCTCACAGATTGAAATAGAGTTTCTCATTGCATAATAATAGTTTAATACATGATGAATTAGTATAGAATGTAACAAAAAGTATAGCAAAGATTTAGTAGCGATTGCTTCCGAGAATGGGGAAGCAATCGCTATGTTTTTTTGCGGATTTTTTTATTTTTTTGTCCGCCACATGTGTACAAAAAATAAAAATGATGATACATTGAATTTAGTTTATTTCCTTTTGTAACAGGGTTTTTTCGAAGAATACTGTGTCTCCTGTACGAGGACATGCGTATATCGAGGAGGGAATGGAATGTCAAGTCAAGCATTGGACCAATTTTTAAGTTCGAACATCGAAGATCTAAAGACTAAAGGTCTATATAACGTCATCGATACGCTACAGGGTGCAAATGGTCCTGTTATTCGTATCAACGGAAAGTCCTTAATCAATTTGTCTTCCAATAACTATTTGGGACTGGCAACAGATCACCGCCTGATTGATGCTTCAGTTAAGGCGTCGCAGACATACGGGGCAGGCGCAGGGGCTGTGAGAACAATTAATGGTACGATGGATCTTCATATTGAGCTTGAAGAAAAACTGGCCCGTTTCAAAAAAACGGAAGCCGTTATCGTGTATCAATCGGGATTTAACTGCAATATGGCTGCTATATCCGCGGTAATGGACCAGCATGATGCGATTTTATCAGATGAGCTGAACCACGCTTCGATTATTGATGGTTGCCGCCTGTCGAGAGCCAAGGTGATTCGCTTTAAGCATTCGGATATGAATGATTTAAGACAGCAGGCGAAAGATGCCAAGGAATCCGGTCAGTACCATAAAATTATGGTCATCACCGACGGGGTTTTCTCCATGGATGGTGATATAGCAAAGCTGCCTGAAATCGTGAAAATAGCAGAAGAATTCGATCTGATTACTTATGTGGATGATGCCCACGGTTCGGGCGTTCTCGGAGCAGGTGCGGGAACCGTGAAGCATTTTGGATTGTCCGACCACATTGACTTTCAAATTGGTACTCTTTCCAAGGCGATTGGGGTTGTCGGCGGTTATGTGGCGGGTAAAAAACAACTGATCGAATGGTTGAAGCTGAGAAGCCGTCCGTTTCTGTTCTCGACATCGCTACCTCCGGCTGCAATCGCTTCTTGTAGCACTTCTGTCGACATTTTGATGAATGACAAAGAGCTGATCGAGAAGCTGTGGGAGAACGGCAATGATTTGAAAAATGGCTTGAGCCGGCTTGGATATGATGTAGGCCAAAGCGAAACGCCGATCACACCTTGTATCATTGGCGATGAAGTAACCACCCAACAGTTCAGCAAACGGCTTTATGAAGAAGGCGTTTACGCCAAGGCAATCCTGTTTCCGACGGTTCCGAAAGGAACCGGAAGAATACGCAACATGCCGACAGCTGCCCATACCAAGGAGATGCTCGATCAGGTGATCTCCGTTTATGAGAAAGTTGGCAAGGAAATGAAGCTGATTTAGCTGCATTCGCGGGAGTACATTTCGGGAGGAATGTCTTATGAACAAGATTTTGGTGACCGGAGCACTGGGCCAAATCGGTTCTGAGTTAGTTGTTAAATTACGTGAAATTTATGGTGCGGATCACGTCATTGCTACAGATCTCAGGTCATCAGCCCACGAAATTACCCGATCCGGGCCATTCGAGCTGCTGGACGTGACGAATGATAAGGCGATGTTCGAAATCGCCAAGCGGTACGAAGTTGATACCGTCATCCATTTGGCTGCGCTGCTGTCGGCTACCGCAGAGGAGAAACCGCTGCTTGCCTGGAATTTGAATATGGGTGGATTGATGAATGCACTTGAAATATCCAGGGAGCTCGGCTGCCAATTTTTCACTCCAAGCTCCATTGGATCTTTTGGTCCTTTGACTCCGAAAGACAATACCCCTCAGGATACGATCCAGAGGCCCAATACGATGTACGGCGTGAACAAAGTGTCCGGCGAACTGCTTTGTGATTATTATTTTCACAAATACGGCCTGGATACTAGGGGACTGCGATTCCCGGGTTTGATATCTTATATGACGCCTCCCGGCGGAGGAACGACGGATTACGCCGTGGAAATTTATTACGCAGCCGTGACGGCTGGCCGGTATACATCTTATATCGCCAAGGACTCAAACATGGACATGATGTATATGCCGGATGCCCTGAACGCTATCATCGATTTGATGGAAGCGGATTCTTCCCGGTTGATGCACCGAAATTCATTTAATGTCACCGCAATGAGCGTGGATCCGGAGGCGATCGCTGCAGCGATTCGGGATGAGCTTCCAGGCTTTATCCTCGATTATGACGTTGATCCGAAGAGACAGGCGATTGCCGATAGCTGGCCGCATTCCATTGATGCGACGGCAGCGAAAACAGAATGGGGATTTCATGCTCGCTACGACCTGAAGGCCATGACGAAGGATATGCTTTCACATCTAAGCGAGAGACAAATGCTTCGCAAGGCTTAAAGTTATTATGAATTCGATCGAAGAGTGACATCGCTAAAAAAAGCAAGAAAGGGGAACTTATAAAAACAAAAACAGAACGAAATTGTCGAGGGACAAGAACATTGTTCCATTAAAGTCGCTATTACAGCGGCTTTTTTTGTTTTAAGGACAAGAACGTTGTGTCATTTCGGATTAGGTATCTATCTAAATAGCATCATGATGAAGATCATGTGGCAAGAAAAAAGCACATGAATTTAAGAATTCGCGCGGAATAACGTTTTTTTAAAAATAAGTTTTTTTCTGGTAAAGGCCAATCAATCTGCGCCAACCATCGGGACGCGAATATGTGCTTAGGGGTTCCACCTAAGATCGTGAATGCAAATTTCATAAGTACAAAAAGACACTTGCCGCATTCAAGCTCAACATCATAAAGGAAGCAACCGATTATTTGCTATTTTGGATTAAGATTAATTTTACAAAATATGGATTATAAATAATCTTCGGTTTAATGAAATCAATTGTATGTAAGTGAGAATTTATACTTAACGGGGATATTCTGCTTTGTAGTGGTGGTAATTACCCATTAAGCAAGTTGATTCAAAGTATGGTGAAACAGGCGGGCCATCCTACCAACCTGAACTCTCTCGGCTGCAAACATTATTCTATGCCTGCCTAGTTCTGACAGATCTAAGCAGGGAGTCGAGCCAGATCAGATTCGGCAAGAATAGCCTTTCTGTTCAGATCATACTAGTTTATTATCAAGTATCCTTCAGCAAGTCAACCATGTTAGAATAGTGAATTTCACTCAGTTGCTCGATAAAGTTATCTACCCTGTAGTTCTCCGGTTCAACTATCCAGAGACAAATTACTCCTACCAATCCAGATATCATGTATTCGATGCCAATTTTTATCTTCTCATCGTGGCGATGATCGCCGATTCCCGAAAAAATGATCGTTTTAAAAGCCTCTTTCAAGTAAACGGAGAAGTTTGGATAAATATTTTGAGTGATCATTGTCTTAAAGAATATCATATTGGCTTCAATATCGTCGAAAATCGTTTTTAACATGGTCGCAAACATATCTTTATCCATCTCATGAATTGAACTCACTTCCAGGCTTAAGCAAGCATTTAAACTCTCCACGTTTTCCTGAAATAACTTCTCCATGAATTGAGGTTTATCTACATAGTGCAAATAAAATGTGTTGCGATTTATCATCGCTTCTTTGGCAATGTCCTGCACAGTAATTCGTTCATAGCCTTTGGTTTGTACTAATCTCAGAAACGCTTCTTTAATGGCTTTCCGCGTTTTGAGAATGCGCAGATCCACTTTATCTTTACCCAATTCGTGCTTCCCCTCCATAAATAATAGTCGGATTTATCAAAAGTGATGTTTAATTAACACATTGAATTATATCAACCATTGAGCCCTTTAAGGGTACGTTTTACAATTAAAACTGTCAATTGAACTCACTAACTCATTCATAAAAGGAGAATCATAAATGAAAACACTGGCGATTGTTGGTGCAGGTAAGGGATTAGGATTATCTATTGCGAAGAGCTTTGGCAAGCGCGGCTTCCAAGTGGCATTAGTTGCAAGAAATGCTGCAAAACTGCAAGATATGGTGGAGGAACTGAAAGCGGATGGTATCGAGGCATCTTATTTCGTAGCAGATATTTTTAACAAGGAACAGATTGAACAGGCTATGACCAACATGAAAGAAAAGTATGGTCAGATTGATGTGTTGGAATTCAGTCCAACAGCAGGCAATTATCCTCCCACTTCTGTATTGGAGTTAACGGCGGAGAACGCCAGGGACGCATTTGAGGCGAATGTGGTTAGTGCCATCCATGTCGTCAATACGGTTCTCCCTGATATGCTCGCCAGGAAAGAGGGAGCCTTGCTCTTTACCTCAGGATTATCCGCCATGTACCCTGTGTCCATGATGGGGAATATCGGTATTGCTCTTTCAGGGTTACGCAATTATGTTACTAATCTTCATACTTCATTGTCTGCTCAAGGGATTTTTGTGGGCCACCGCTCATTAGGTTTATTGATCAAGGAGTCAGGTACCGGCGCAATTAATGATCCGGATGTAATTGCAGAGATGTGGTACCAGGCCTATGTAGAGAAAAACGTATGGGAGGAAGAGTATCCTAAGGGTGTTACCCCCGAAACCATTCTGTTTTAAAATTGGTGATGATTTTAGCGTTATATGCAGCTAACAAAGCCAGAATTGGTTGATCTACTGATTCGGATGGAACAGTATATTGCATATCAGAATCAGCATTGGCTGAAAAGTGAATTTGAGAAGTTTGTCAACGAATGAATCCTATCTCTATCGCTTTAACAAGCAATAACCTCCAAAGAAAAGGGCAGATTAACTAATTTCTGCCCTTTTAAGAATTTAACATAAATGTTAATTGACGGAGCAAGTTGAGTGTGATAGCATAGCTTTAACTTAAAACGAAAAGGCTATGATGAGAAATAGTAGCTATTAGGGATCTCACAGAGAGAAGATGGTTGGTGCGAATCTTCATTGATCTAATAGCGAAGCAGTCTCGGAGCTGTGAACCGAACAGAGGAATCTCAGTAGGCTTCAACGGAGTTCCACCGTTATTCAGGAAACAATATCGGAGATATCCCGTATTGATCGAGTGCAGAGAAATCTGAATTTAGGTGGTACCACGGACATAATCGTTCGCCCTAAGTTGACATGAAATATGTCAGCTTAGGGCTTTTTTGTTTTATTCTTTTTCGTTTAAACATATGCAAAATCATTTTTCAAGTATAAATAATAATAAAATGGAGGTATTGAGCATGGTTAAAATGACACCAGATGAATTAAGAAAATCATACATTGACTTTATGAAAGGAATAGGGGCTAGCCAAGTGCCCTCTTCTAGCTTGTTGCCAGAGAATGATCCCTCAACACTGTTTACGGGAAGCGGAATGCAACCTATGGTTCCATATTTATTGGGGGAAAAGCATCCAATAGGCAATGACATTGCTAATATTCAGAAGTGTTTAAGGACAGGCGATATTGATGAAGTAGGAGATACGTCGCATCTGACATTTTTTGAAATGGTAGGTCGATGGGAGTTTAAAGCAAATGAAAATCACTATAAGAAAAAGCAAATCGATGCCGTTTGGAATTGGCATATTAAAGAATTAGGAATTGATCCTGGCAGACTATATATCAGTGTTTTTATAGGAAGTGATGATTTGAATATACAGAAAGATACGGAAACCATTCAAATCTGGTCAGAAAAATTTAAATCAGTTGGTATAGAACCTATCGTTGAAGATGATCCGTATCAATATGGGGCATCTAGAGGTGGGAAAATATTCTTATACGATGAAAAAGAAAATTGGTGGAGTCGATCCGGAAGTCCAGTGGATATGCCTGTTGGTGAACCCGGTGGGCCTGATAGTGAAATGTTCTACGATCTTGAGCCAGATGGTGATTCACTGGATCATCCTGCTTCTGAAAGCGAGAGATTTTTAGAAATTGGGAACAACGTATTTATGTGTTACAAAAAAGAAGACACAGGATTTGTAAAAATGCAAAATCCCAATATTGATTATGGAGGTGGATTAGAAAGGGTTGCAACAGCCCTTAATAGTGACAAGGATATTTATAACACGGCTTTCTTCTTTAATCCCAAGATAAAATTGATGGAGATAAGTGGTAAACAATATACTGACGATTTAAAGTCGTTTAGAATCATACTTGATCATGTGAGAGCGGCTACTTTTTTAATTAATGATGGTGCAGAACCAGCGAATAGTGATGCAGGGTATATAACAAGAAGATTATTAAGAAGGGCGATTCGAGCAGGTAAAAAGATAGGCATACAAGGCAGTTTTGTGGGTAAGTTGTCTGAAGTTTATATCGATGAAGCAACAACTTATGAAGATTTGACGGATAATAAAAAGAAAGTTATCGAAATAATAAATAAGGAAGAAAATCTTTTCTATAGAACTTTACAGCAAGGAGAATTTGAAATACAAAAACATCTTAAGAATAAGGGTAAAGTTACAGGTGCAGATGCTTTTTATTTTTACGAAACATATGGGTTTCCCTTGGAGTTGACGGAAGAGTTTCTAACTGAAAGTGGATATAACATGGAGGATAAGGCTTCTTATTTAGAGGCGGCAAAGAAACATGCCGAAAAGAGCAGAACTGCTTCTGCGGGTAAATTTAAAGGTGGACTCGCTGAACATTCAAAAGAAACAACAGCGCTGCACACGGTATCTCATTTATTACTTGCTGGTTTAAGGGAAGTGTTAGGTGATCATGTTCATCAACAAGGCAGTAATATTACTTCAGAACGATTACGGTTTGACTTCAACCATGATGAAAAACTTACGCCAGAGCAAATAGCTGAGGTGGAAAAGTATGTGAATGATGCGATTTCATCAAAAGCAGTTACCTATATTTCCGAGATGCCTAAAGTTGAAGCAAAAGAAAGTAATGTGGAAGGGAATTTTTGGGATAAATATCCGGATATCGTTAAAGTGTATACAATCAAAGATAACGAAGGGAAAGTTTGGAGTCGAGAAGTATGTGGAGGACCTCATGTAGAAGATACAACAAACTTAGGAAAGTTCAGTATTAAAAAAGAACAATCTTCTGCTGCTGGAGTTAGAAGGATTAAAGGAGTAATTAATAAATATTTCCAAAACATGGAACAATAGCTGATGTTTTAGGATTGCCATTTGCAACAACGTTATGAGTTGCCGGGAATCCAGGATGAATGATAAATCCGGCAATCGAAGAGGGTTTGAAATCGCTTGGCCTTTCCGTTGGCGGGATTAAGTCCGAATTGCTTTTTTAATGCAAGAAAGGGGAACTTATAAAAACAGAACGAAAATCGAGCTATATAGTGTATGACACTAAATGTTGAGGGACAAGAACATGATCCTATTGAAGTCGCTATTTTAGCGGCTTTTTATTTTATCGGACTAAGTTCTTGTCCCGAGCCAAGGACAAGAACTTAGTCCGATTGCCGATTAGGCTAAAATCTAATTGTTATTTTGCCTGTTAATTCATTAAGCTAACGGGCAGGTGGTTTAACATGAAAGCTCGTTATTATATAATTAGAAAAATCATTTTTCCTGGAAGATAATAACGAAAGAACACACAAAAAATAACGGTTGCGATCCAGAGGAGAAGAAGTAATCATGTGTGACAAGACAACGCAAAAAAGTTGACTTCATTGAAGTATTCTTATTTAAGATATAAGAATGTATATGTTTCACCTCATAACTTATCTTTGTATGGGGAGAAGATCTGTTACAAAGTTTGCGGCCTGTAATAGAACTCACCAAAAATGTCCCGCCGGGTAAACAAAATGCGAGCAATTGGTGTATATTTCCAATATAATGAGATGGGCGGGAATTGTACATTTTTTCGGGGGGGAAGATCTTTAGTATGTGTATAGGAAAAAACAAGCGGGGCTTATACAATAACATTAGAAATTGTAAGCGCTTGCTTTTAATTCAGAGGGAGAGTACGATGCATTCAATGAATTACCGTAATCCCGTAATCGCCGGAGAATTGAGCGCTATTCCTGGAGCGAGCGCGGGAATGCCTACATGCTAGATGATGAGGCGCTCCCGTGTTCGCGTGCCTCAGCCAGCGGCTTCACCGGCATCTACCTGGGGCTGCGCGCCTCGGGCAACGGTACAGAGAACGCCAGCCCTACTTATTATGAAGTATTTTATTATTCCAATACCAAAGGAGATGCCTTATGAATCAACAACAACTACCTAAGCCCCACCAGCCGCTCGTAACCCACATCTTCACTGCTGACCCGTCCGTCCATGTCTACGAGGGCAAAATCTACATCTATCCTTCCCATGACCTCGATCATGACGAGCCGAGCAACGATAACGGCGACCAGTATAAAATGGAAGACTATCATGTCCTCTCGATGAACAACTTCGATTCCCCGGTGGTTGATCACGGCGAAGCGTTGCATCTGAGAGATATTCCGTGGGCCTCCAAGCAGCTCTGGGCACCAGATGCCGCTTATAAGAACAATACCTATTACCTGTTTTTCCCGGCACGGGATCATGACGACATCTTCCGTCTGGGTGTGGCAACATCAGAGTCTCCGGCAGGCCCGTTCACACCGCAACCGAATTATATGGAAGGTAGCTTCAGTATCGATCCGGCCGTACTGGTGGATGACGACAATCAGTCATACATCTATTTCGGCGGACTCTGGGGTGGCCAGTTGGAGAAATGGCAGACCGGCAGCTTCGTGCCAGATGCAGAAGGACCTGCTCCTGACCAGCCGGCGCTTGGACCGCAAGTTGCACTGCTTAGCGACGACATGCTATCCTTCCAAGGCAAACCTGCCGAGATATCTATTGTCGATGAAGACGGGAATCCGATTCTGGCTGGGGATGAGGAACGGAGATATTTTGAAGGCCCATGGGTGCATAAATATAACGGCTATTACTACCTGTCCTACTCTACAGGAAACACGCATAAGCTCGTATATGCGATCGGCAAGAACCCGATGGGACCATTCACGTTCAAGGGCGAGATTCTCTCTCCGGTTATCGGCTGGACAACCCATCACTCCATTGTGCAAGTTGAAGACAAGTGGTATCTGTTCTATCACGACAGCTCCCTGTCGGAAGGCGTCAACCACAAGCGCTGCGTTAAATATTCCGAGCTGAAATACAACGAAGACGGAACGATCCAGAAGATCAACCCTTATCCGGGTGCTGAGTAAGCTGACAGGTTAGCGGAAACAGATAAGATTACAATATAAGGCATAATACATGAGGCAGCTCCTGACGGGGCTGCTTTTTTGATAGGAGGAGGATCAGTTGTTTCACTCAAACTTGGAGAAAATCTCTGCTGAACAAAGAATACTTCAGCAGTATACTGATTGAATTAATAAATTTAACTTAATTAAACATTAGGATTAAATCCAAAAATCTGTCTTCTATTACCAATGAAGAGAAAATACAGTTAACCGATCTTCTCAAGAAACTTGGACTAGGTGCCAGTAAGATCAACGAATGAATTGAGATGAAACCAACTTTTGGTTTCTAGGCCTCCATGGAACTCATATGGAAGGACAGACAAAGATGGAACAATATCGTATTCACCAAGAAAAAGGTATGGAAATCGGTCTCTATTTTATTTAACAGGCCAGCGCATCTCTGCACAGCAACGGATTTATGAAGACTTTGCAACGTTGGATCTGATTTCAAATGGACGTGCGGAAATTGTAGCAGGACGTGGTTCACGTCTAGGTGCGTATGAGTTATTAGGTTTTGATGTGAGTAACTATGAAGAATTGTTTGAAGAGAAATTGGCTTTACTGCTGAAGATTAACGAAGAAGAGCGTGTTACATGGCAAGGTGAATTCCGGGCACCACTACATCATGCCGAAATCATCCCCCAACCATTACATGGGAAAATGTCGATATGGCGTGCAGTAGGAGGACCACCAGCAAGTGCGATTAAAGCAGGTTTAGCAGGATTACCCATCTCCACAACGAGTGTCATGTACGTAGCTAAAGATAGCCAAACAGCCTTAAGTGAATACTACCCATATATTAATAACGTTACTGTTCAATTGAGAGGCAGTGGTTACCCTGAGCAACAATTCTTGGCTGCTACCGATTATCGAGATGCACTCTCGGATGACTATAGCGCTGCTGCATCAAAGCGGATTAGCGCCTCTAAACAGTATGCTACGAAGAATGAAATATGTCGCTGTTAGGTGTTTTCAAAAAATGTCATGTTATATTCCTTAATAATAGTGAAATAATGTCGATAAAATTATATAGTCCAATAGGAGAGGGGAAAACAATGCAAGTTTATAAGGGGCAACCCTATTGAATCTTACTCCGGTTATGAAGTATCAATTCAAAAAGGAAAGTTGAGGTTTTCGTATGAAAAAGAAGTTAATCAGTCTCATGGTAGCTACCCTGGTTTTTGCAAATGTTGGTGGGGTGGTGGCTGCTAAGAATTATGAATCCTTGCCACAAGCGGTTTGGACTCAAACACCGAATGAAGATTACATACCGATTCAACCAGAGAGTTTTTATGTGCCAGGAAAAGATACGCTGTACTTACATGTTGGAGAAGAAAGATTCTCTGAGACAAAAGCTTGGTCACCCGATACACTTCGAGCCGTAGATCCCAAAACAGGAAAGATTAAATGGGTATTCTCGTTTGCAAAGGCGGGATACGGATGGCCAAGTACAGAATATCCTTTTGCTTATGCACCAGACGGTACGGTATACGCCTATTTCTCATTTCCAGGAATTCTTTATTCTGTGAGCCCTGCAGGGAAGGAAAATTGGAGTAAGCGCGTAGGACAAGATCTAGGGGCATTTGACGGCAAGTTATATCGCATGAGTGACGGAAACTTAATTATTGCAGGTCAGAAATCGAATACAATCGGTGCAGAAACGGTACAACTACTATCTTTCGATAAAAATGGCAAGCAGAAAGCAAGTAAGGTGGTATCCGGAAAGCTAACTACTGTGTCGAAGAACCAAATCGCCATAGAGCTGTTAACAAAGCAAGGCAATGCTCAAAAAGTTGAAGTATACAACTCTTCCTTACAGCGCTCATTTCAATACACATTCCCAAAGGGAGCAGGAGTCAACTTTTATACTGCTTTTGCACTCGATGATGGTACTTTTGTGTTTTCAGTATATCAAGCAAATACGCGTAAACTAATAGCTTTATCTCCAAAAGGTTCCGCTATCTGGGGAAGAACAATCGATCAATTTGGGTTTGCTTTCCAAGCTGGGGATGATTATATGGTATTTAATCCTCAAACCAAAAAATTAAGATTGTTCAACCAGAAGGGTTTAGTAAAGGATAGGGTACTATCGAATTTTAATATGTCTGAGGGAGACGGTCTGCCGACAGCAAAGAAAACGGTAGAAGGAAACCTATATGTAGATTTGCTTACCACCCAGTATATTTTAGATGTAAAAACTTTGGCCTCTATTCACGAATTTAATGGAGTAAAAGGGTCTGTATTGGACTACCGTGAGAATAGTGTCTTAGTATACGACTGGAATGAGAATAGGATCTCAAAGCATTTATTGAAATAAGGTTTTAACAAATTCTAAAAAACAAACCGACAACTGAAACAAGTCAGTTATCGGTTTGTTTGATATCATATGATCCAGGTGACCTGTGCTACTCCTTAATAAAGTCAGCCATCAATTCATGAATGATTTCTTTACTGCTCTTCACTTCAGTGATCAGATCAAAAATAGTCCGATTAACGATTAGATGAGTATCAAAATAAAAAAGCTATATAGAGGAGAGTGGGCTTTAACTCGGGTCAGTAGCGCTACAGGGGAATACTTAACCCATAGAAAGGGATGAAATAGTTGTTTACTTAGATACGTATTGTGTCTTATAATTTTTGAAAAGATACATATTGTATCTTGAAAAAGTTTGTATCGCACAAGTAATGTAAGGGTGCTCGCATCTTGGTTCCAGTTTTTGTAGAAAGAGGGGACGACCGATGGAAACGAAAAAAACGCCTTGGCAGGCACCGGAATTAGAGGTGCTGGAATATGATCCATCGTCCTGATGATCATACTTCAAATTGAAAATCGTATTCTTGCTCAAAAGGTCGCCTGTGGGCGGCTTTTTCGATGCTCAGATGAGGGATAAGAACGTAGCCAGCCTCCTGTTGATGTAACATTTGTTCGAATACATTGCGAAATTCGTTACGCCGCTCGACAAACATTGTCCAATTGAGGCCTCCACGAAAAAATGATATCTCCAAAACGGCTTATACAGACAGTTCATAATTATAACGGAACCTGTTCTTTCAAATCCAGTGGTTGAAACACATGTGATGCATCATCGTAAACGGCTCTTTTTTTGTCAGCTTCAAATGGACGGAGGTGAAGGAGTCAAAAAATACTCTTCTCTAAATACGATTGAATTGTGCATGATCAGATTCCCTTCGCTTCGTAAGTCATTTGGAAGGAAGCATTGCTTACGGACAGTATGTCTGTATTTTTCGGCGCATTCAACCATATATTGGATTCGTTTATTATGTTAAAGAGGTTCTACACCATTTATAGCGTTGTGAGAGGGGAGTGATCATTTTGAATACTTCTAAACAAATGATGTCTCATAATTCCAATGATCGTTTTAGTAAACTTGGAATTTATAGCGTCCAAAGTGTCTTTATTATTCTGTTCTTGCTGTTAACCCCTATCTACTATTTGAACAAATGGGACTTTAAACGTCACAAAAAGCGGAATCCTTTCTACACCAGTAAATTGGTTCGATTGCAAGAGCGTTATCCGATTTTCTACGAATTGGCCATGTACGTTCAAAATTTTCCTATTCCTCGTAATGTTTATAAAGTTTTACCCCCTTTAAAGGGCGATGTTCTTCAGGTGGGCTGTGGTACAGGTTTATTGAACAAGTATCTTCGCAAGCAGAAGGATGTTCGTTTTCTCAACATGGATCCGAATATAAATGCTCTAAAACTTGGAAAGAAGTGGGGAAGGTTTAATTCTTATATCCATGCTTTCATTGATAAACCGACTTCTTTACCTGATCATAGTTGCGATATGATTTTGTTTGCAAGAAGCTTTCATCACATTCGCTATCACAAAAAAGCCTTCATAGAGAGCTGCAGACTGTTACGTGACGGTGGATCTATCATTATTGCGGACCCGGTTGTTCTCAAGTCTCTTTCAGGTTCTGTAACGGACGGTGGTTATATGGCGAACTCTTCGATTGATGGTGTAATTTGGAGATTTACCAAAGAAACATTAATTACTCACATAGAGCGCTGTCTTCCTCCTGAATTAAAGATAGAATCAGTAACCGAAACGAGACAAGTGCATGTAACGAATTATAATTTATTTGTACCTCAGACAGATATCGTAGTGGTACTGCGAAAAAGGGAGGCTGTATACAATGACAACTAAATTTATTTATGGTGTTTGAAATCTGCAACATTATTCAATGTTTATCCGTTGCTCAGCCAGAAACATGTCTTGCGGATAATATAGCTAAAGGTATCTCTCCACAGAGGTGCCTTTTTTTGTTTTTAGGAACCAAGTCTTGTCCCAAGCTGAAGACAAGATCATTGTGTAGGCTGCAACGTTTGTCGTGTCAAGGGAAGATGAGTTGCACGGGAATAACGGCGTTCTTAGGAGAATAGATATCATCCATTTGTTCACGTAACAGCTTTACGGCTGTTCGTGCCATTTCCTGTTCATCCTGCTGCACATAAGCTACGCCTGAAAGATGTGGATTATCAAAAGATAGCAAGTCGATATTTGAGTGAACGTTCAGAAGACTGATCGCGGCGGATGTAAGGCGTGCTGTTTCTTCAGTCAAGGAAAAGGCTGCCGAAATTTCACTGTGGTTCTGCAAGAAGTTGCTTACATAGTCCAATGCTTGCTCGCTGCGTAGAATGTCGAGAGGGATGTGACACCACAAGCTCTTGTCAATCGAGATGCCTTGATCTGTGTACGCCTGCTCAAAGCCGAGCGTGCGATCCTCGACGGCTGTATTGGCATTTTCAGGTGAGATGAGCGCAATCTGCTGATGACTCTTGGATAACAAATGGGATACAGCTTTATACGCACCGCCGTAATTGTCGGATGTAATGGTGTACGTCTCAATGTTGCGCAGATAGCGGTCGATGAACACACACGGGAATTTATCGAGCGACAGACCCAGTAATGATTCGTTATACTTCTCATCTTCTGTTGGAAAAACGATCAACCCCTTCACACCGAGCTCCGTTAGTGTACGAATGACGTTTGATTCGATAGAGGAGGACTCGCGCGTGATGCTTAGTACCATGCTGAGGCAGGCTTCTTGTAGGAAGTGTTCCGTGTAGTCAACGAGCTTCTGAATGACACGGGTTCTCATCGTCGGAATGATGAAGCCGATGAGCGGCATGGAGCACGCGCTGCTTGGGGATGGCGAGAAATTGATGCTAGAAACAACAAGACTAGAAGACACGAATGAGCCTTTGCCTTGTACGCGTATAATTAATCCTTCGTCAGCTAGTAGGGTTAGGGCGTTCCTGACGGTTATTTTACTTACTCTGAATTCGTCCATTAGTTCTTGTTCAGAAGGAATGCGGTCCGTTGGCCGAAGCTGCCCTGATTTAATTTTCTGTATAATGTTTTCTCGAATTTGTTTGTAGAGCGCCAGCTTTTTCAAAGAGTAGCATCTCCCCATAAACTTTATGATTTTATAATCAATTGGTTATATAAAGCTTATTTCATATATATTATAATACGGCATGTAAAGCGCTTACAATATGGAATCTGAGAAATTGTTGCGAAGGGGTCTTTTCTTTGAAAGGTTAGAATTATGTTAAGGATGGTGGTGCCAAGATGGATTGTAACCGCTTAAATTAACAGAACTAACTAGTCAGCCGACTTTTCAAATGCATAACAAAAAAGAGAGGATGACGAACAAATGAAAAAACGCAGTGCTTTAATCTCCATCGTTACTCTCCTGATTATGTCACTTGTTTTTACTGCATGTGGTAATCCTTCTGGTTCAAAAACGGAAACACAGCAATTAGGCGCTAATGCCGGTGAGAATGCAACAGAATTATCATTTTGGACATTCGCAGATTTGCACGGCAAGCATTTGGATAAAATGCTGGGGTTATGGAACCAACAGAACCCAGACAAACAGATTAAGTTGAATGTAACGGTTATGCCTTACGATGATATGCACAACAAGCTCTTATTGGCAGTTACAAGCGGAAAAGGTGCTCCTGATATCGCGGATATTGAGCTTGGTCAATTCCCTAAATTCTTGGAAGGTGACAACGTTCCCCTGGAATCTTTGAATGATGTATTTGCACCATACAAAGACGTTGTTGTTTCTTCACGTGTCGAGATTTACTCCAAAGCTGATCAGGTTTATGGCTTTGATTATCACGTAGGTGCTACGCTTGCTTTCTACAACACTGAAATTCTCGAACAAGCAGGTGTTGACTACAAGACAATCAAAACGTGGGAAGATTACAAACAAGCAGGTATCAAGGTTTACGAAAAGACTGGCAAGTACTTAGGTACTGCTGATACATCAGCTTCGTGGCAAGCATCGCTGCTACTAGCTCAGCAAAATGCCGATTTTACAGATGAAAATGGTAATCCAAAAGTGAACTCGCCTGAAATGATTAAAGCGTATGAAATGTTAGTCGATCTGCAGAAGAACAATGTTATTCATACGATCCCTGGCGGACAACCCGACACAGAAGAAGCAAAAGGTGAATATAACAAAGGCAACTACGCAAGTGCATTGATGCCTGAGTGGTACATGTCCCGCTTTGTAAACGAAATGAAAGACCTTAAAGGTAAGTATGCAATAGCTCCATTGCCTGTATTCGAAGAAGGTAATCCTCGTTCCGTTGGCTTAGGCGGTACTGGCACAGTTGTTACTAAGAATGGTAAAGACGTTCAGTTGGCAAAAGAATTTGTAGCCTTTGCTAAGCTTTCGAAAGAAGCTACTACAGAAATCTGGAATACACTTGGATTTGACCCAATCAACATGGAAGTATGGAAAGATGATGCAGTTACGAAAAACCCTGAAAATGAATACGTCCAATACTTTAAAACAAATGCATTTGATACTTTGAATGAAATCAAAGACGAAATTAGAGCGATTAAGTCCGTTAAAGCTTCACCAACCATCGGCAATATATTCAATACGGTTACTTTGAATGCTATCTTTGAAGATGGCCAAGACGTGAAGGAAGCGTTGGATGAAGCACAAGCAGCAATTGAACAAGAATTGAAATAAATATAATAAGTAAATGATTTGATTAAACCTGTCGGCAGGTACAGTGGTCGGCAGGTTTAACCATAGTCAAGGGAGATTGAGAATATGATAAAGAAATTTGTATACTCTCAAAAAGTTGCACCTTATGTTTTTGTATTGCCATTTATACTCATATTTTTGATATTCTGGTTTTTTCCGCTTGTAAATTCATTCGTAATGAGCTTTCAAGATAGGATGCTGGGACAGGATCCTAAATGGATTGGTGAAGCAAATTATTCGAAATTACTTACTGATAAAGTGTTTTTGACATCTATTAAAAATAGCGTTGTGTACATGTTAGGAACCTTAGTGCTGTTGATTCCTTTTCCCATGTTATTCGCCGTTATGATCAACAGTAAGTTAATGATGGGAAGAGAGTTTTTTAAATCTTCTTTCTTTCTCCCTGCATTGACATCTGTCGCAGTTGCGGGTACCATTTTCCGTCTTACATTCGGTGAGATGGAAGGTTCATTAATGAACAGTTTCCTAGGTCTATTTGGTGTAGAGCCTATCAAATTTTTGAAAGACGGAAATTGGAGTATGGCAGCACTGTTAATCCTCGCATGTTGGAGATGGACAGGCGTTAATATGCTTTACTATCTATCGGGTTTGAAAAGCATTGACAATGAATATTATGAGGCTGCTTCAATTGACGGTGCATCTGCTTGGCAGAAGTTTAGAACGATCACAATGCCATTATTGAAGCCGACCACGGTATATGTTACAACAATTAGTGTTTATGCAGGTTTAGCAATGTTTACCGAGAGCCTGATGATGTTCAACGGTAACAAATCACCCCAAAATATTGGCTTAACCATTGTTGGATATCTGTATAGACAAGGGATTGAGCAGAATAAGCTGGGTTACGCAGCTGCAGTTGGTATCGTTCTGTTAATCATTGCTATGGTTATCAATTTAACGCAATTGAAATTTAGTGGAATGTTCAAAAAGGAGGAGGATTAAAGTGGGCAGAAGTCAGACGAGGAGTGATTTCATCTCTAGAATAGTAATTATTTGTTTATTCATTATACTATTCGTTATAATTATGATCCCATTCTACGCAGTGGCCCTATCTTCCTTTAAACCAGGTGAATCATTAGTTAGATATGGTCTTAACCTAAGTTTGGATTTTGAAATCATGAGTTTTGATAATTTCATCTTTCTGTTTACTGGAGAACATGATTATTTTGTGTGGTTTTGGAACAGTATGATTTTAACAATCGTTCAAGTGGTTTTAACACTTTTTGTAAGCGCATTTGTTGCATATGGTTTTGCAACATATCATTTTAAAGGTAAGAACTTCCTCTTTATATGTGTTTTGCTCATTATGATGGTGCCTTTCGAAATACTGCTGGTTCCTTTGTACAGCCTAATTAATGATTTGGGAATGGTGAATAGCTATTCGGCAATCATTCTGCCCGGTATAGCCAATGCCGCGACAATATTTTTCTTCAGGCAATATCTACGAAGCATACCCAAAGAGATTATTCAATCTGGGCGGGTTGATGGTGCAAACGAGTATGCGATTTATTTCAGACTAATTATGCCGATTATGAAGCCATCGTTTGCAGCAATGGCCATATTGAATGGTATGAATAGCTGGAATAATCTATTGTGGCCATTCATGGTGCTCGGAGATCAGAGTAAATATACACTTCCAATCGGTTTGAAAACGTTGTTAACTCCTTATGGCAATAACTATGACTTATTGATCGTGGGCTCCTTCTTCTCCATCATTCCAATTTTCATACTATTCATTGCTTTTCAGAAATATTTCATAGACGGTATGACTGCAGGCGCTGTTAAAGGGTAATCTATATTATGATGAAACAGGTGATAAGATGGAAATCCAACAACGAGCGTCACACGACATTCAACCATTAATTGAACAGAGAGCTGATCCTTTTATTTACAGACATTCGGATGGTTATTATTACTTCGTAGCATCCGTTCCGGAGTATGATCGGATTGAAATCCGTAGAGCCCAGAACCTTGAGAAGCTTGTTACATCAACTCCTGTAGTGATCTGGAGAAAGCGCGAGAATGGTATCCTTAGTGCCAATATTTGGGCACCCGAACTGCATTTTATTGATGACAAATGGTACGTGTATTTCGCTGCCGCACACACGACGGAAACGAATGAAGGCTTGTTCGACCATCGGATGTACGTGCTAGAGAATGAAAATGCCAATCCGCTCGAAGGCAGTTGGATGGAAAGAGGGCAGGTTCGTACCGAATGGGAAAGCTTCGCCCTCGATGCCACTACCTTTGAGCATAATGGCAGCCGTTATTACGTATGGGCACAAAAGGATCCGAACATCGGAGGTAACTCTAATCTGTATATATCTAAAATGAGCAATCCGTGGACGCTGACTGGGTCGCAAACGATGATTTCGATGCCGGAATATGACTGGGAGATCATTGGTTATAAAGTGAACGAAGGCGCGGCATTTCTTCGCAAGGGTAATCGGGTATTCCTCTCTTACTCGGCTAGCGCCACCGATTTCAATTATTGCATGGGCTTACTTGAAGCCGATGCGGATGCTGATTTGCTCGATGCCACCTCATGGCGTAAGTCGCAAACAGCGGTTCTCTCGACAGATGAGAGCATCTCAATGTATGGTCCCGGTCATAATTCCTTCACGGTGTCAGAGGACGACGAAGAGACACTATTTGTGTTTCACGCAAGAACGTACAAGAACATTATAGGAGATCCGCTGTACGATCCGAATCGCCATACATTTGTGACAGCGCTTTTGTGGACGGCTGACGGCAGACCCGATTTCCGCGGTTCTGTTGCAGCACTTGCACATTCTTTACAATGAACAAGTGTCCCAACAAGGTTGGTTGATGGATTTGAGTTCGTTTATCCAACTTGCCACAGAGAGATAGTAAGAACATCGAAGGCACCCTACTGGGTGCCTTCGATTTCGCTCTACAGATAATACGCCGAACCGTATCATAAGGGCAGGATAGTTTAACAAATAAGTCGAAGAGTTGAGTGGGGCTAACCTTGCTTAAAGAGGAAAGAGATAACGTTAAATTATAAAAATGTTGTTCACACTTAAATTAACCATGAATTAACCAAAAGTGAGGAAAAAATACTTGTGATAATTTTGGGTTTTATCGAGCAATGGCTTTAAGTAATGATGTTGATGTTCGAAATGTTGTAAGTGTATCAGTTATGGCTCGGTTAGGCGACGATACAACAGTTCTGACTAACGACTTGAAAGAGACTAGGAGAAAAAAATTCCAGGGAAGCCTGCGCTAGCTTGAGCATATGAAAACACCAAAAAGCAGCTGATCAACGTGATCGGCTGCTTTTGTTCGAGTCTTAGATAAGGGTAGTAAAGCATGAGAGAGCTTAGTCATGACCGATTAGTAGGTTATCGGCATTGTGTCTGTAAGGCTATCTCTGAGCCAGCCTGAAATCATTTCTTCCTGAATCCTAAATAATTTAGTTAGGATTAATAATGAATATTGAAATAACCACCACCGAGGCCATCCGGAGAATTTGCATATATTTGTTGATAACCATAGGCCCCTTCAATTATTACTTTTTGACTTCCATATTGAATGGCTTCATGTCTTACAGGATATAATGCTCCATTCTCACTTCTGAGTTGGAATTTGTAGGTGCCTAGAACATTAGCTTGAAAAGTTATTTCAATTCTCCCCGTCATATAAATATATGGAGTGTACACTCCATTATCAAAATAACCGGGGTATGGATTGCTTGCAAATATACCGATTCCATCTTTCACTTGTCTCTGCATAAGAATATCTTGTGAGACAGGGGGAGAGGGAGTCAAATCTTGATCAGCAAAAGCAGCTTGAAAAGGGACTATCATAGAGATGGCTGAGAGTAATGCAATCGTTGTTTTTTGATATTTTTTCACGATCAACATCTCCTTGAGAGTTTTTGATTTTACATTTTAGACATGATTCTTACAAGTAAAACAACAAGGAACAATACAAAGGATGCTAATGGATGTTTTCCTCACCCCCTAGATATAAATTGGATTTTACAATAATAACAATACAAATATTTCCATAATAAAACAGTTACAAAAATCACAATCACTCTAGTTTTTTTAGTATTTTCTTGTGTCATATAATTGTCGAGGGACAAGAACATGGTCCCATTGAAGTCGCTATTTTAGCGGCTTTTTTGTTTTATCGGTACAAGTTCTTGTCCCGGGCCAAGGACAAGAATTTGTACCGATTACCGTATTGGACAAGAACATGTTCCTATTGCCGATTAGGCGTGTATCTAATCGTCATCTTGTCCTTCAATTCCTTAAACTAACAGGCAGGATAGTTTAAGCGCGAACCGTACCCACAAGGAAGGGCAGTTTTTTTATTGTACTACACACCGATTAGGTTTGAATGACAGACTCATTCTTTAGAATAGGACGTAACCCCCTTTGAATAGAGGTTGTCCACTAACTTGAAAAACTCTTCTGACGATAAATCCTTTTGTCGCTGGAGCCAAAGACGAAATAAGGAAAGGGAGGTTGACAGGTAAAACTCAATCAAGTATGGCGTTAAGGCAGGGTTTTGCGGAACATTTAATTCCAACTGATTTAGAGTAATTTCTTTTTTTAAGCGTTTTAAAAAACGGGGACTTCCATAATCTCCTAAAAGGGCATGGAGAACCAAAAGATGTTCTTTTTTGTCCAGACAATGGAGCGCATCTTGAACCGTATGCATCGATAGCTCTTTTTTCGCCAATTCTTCTTTTATGTCGTTCAATAAGTCATTTTCAAGAGCATCTAACAATTCGTAAATATCAGTAAAGTATTGATAAAAGGTGCTACGGTTATATCCTGACTTATTCGCGATTTCTTGAATTGAAATTTTCTCGATTGGTTTTTGGCTATATAACTCACAAAAAACTTCAACAAAGGTTTGTCTTGTTTTTTCTGTTATTTGGGGTTGCTTTTTCATGTTTTCCTCCTACTAGCGTCTAAGAATATCATCCGACAAATCATAAAAAACTGATGGTTGATCAATGAATATTGAAAATTTATAATCACATCATACAACATGTTGTCGGATGATTAAACAAGAAATGATAATAGGTAGGAGTGATTTTGATGTTAAATAAACAAGATCGAATTTTAATTTTTGGTGCAGGTGTCATCGGGAGCATGTACGCAATTAAGCTTATAGAAGCAGGGTTTGACGTTACCCTATTTGCCCGTTCTGATAGATATAAATCATTAAGAGAAAATGGCCTGCGATATACGGAAAAAGGTACAGTTAGATCGATAAAAGTGAATGTCATTGATACACTCCAAAACGACGACATATACGATTTTATTTTCGTTACCGTTCGTTATGATCGGTCCGAATCAGCGTTGTTAACGCTAAAAGATAATCAAAGCAAAAATATAGTTACGATGACTAGTAATTCAATGGGATTTTCTTCGTGGCTGGATATCGTAGGTGATAGACTATTACCCGCTTTTCCGGGTTTCGGTGGACAGATTAAAGATGGAGTATTGCATGCTCGATTTCTACCAAAGATTATAGCGGCAACTGCATTCGGAGAAATTAATGGTGTAGTGACAGAACGAATAGAAAACCTCGCAAAAATATTAAAAACAGCAAAGCTTCCTTACGTCATTAAAAAGGATATGCAAGCGTATCTAATTACACATTCGGTATCAGACATTGCCATGTTAAACTTTTTGCATTCTGAAAATAAGATCATTGACAAAAAAACTGCCAGAACCAGAAAAACGGCACGAAAAATAACATTCACTTTAAAAGCGCATCTAAAGGCAATACAAAAAGCTGGCGTTTCGATTGATCCACCAATGCTTAAAATGGTGCTTAAATTTCCAAACTTATTTTTGGATCTTTTCTTTATGACATGGCTACGAACTAAAATGGTTAGAGATATGATGTTGCCGGATTATGCGAATCATGCTAACAATGAGATTGTGCAGCTGAGTAATGATTTAATAAAATTTTTAAGTCAAAATGGTATCAAATCGGAAATGGATTAACGAAAATTGTTACTGATGGTGAATACGATAGATTGTCGAACTATCCAAAAGCTATAAGGAGAGTTAAAGACAACAAGATGAACTACAAAATCATCCCTGATTCAGGCCATGCAATTAATTATGAACAGGCTGATCTGATCAAAATAAGGAGTTATTCGCTTTTTACAATGAACGAGCTAAAGCCGAGAGAGGGAGCAAATGATCGTATTCTGCATTAAAGTGTGTTTTTTATACTTATGGGAAGTAATAGCACAATAAGAACAGAAAAGAAGCCGATCATTGTGATCGGCTTCTTCTTAGTCCTCCGATGAAGAGGTAAAAGAATATTGTGGCATTCCCGATTAGATTATTACCTAAATAGTTTAGTATTGGAAATCATATTACGTAAAGAAAGCGAATTTACATGAAAAGTCACGGAATATCATTGTATTCCTATGAAAAATTAAATGTTTTGACCACCAGAGATCTCGATTCTCTGTGCATTCACCCAGCGATTGTCAGGATCGAGTAGGCTGGCAACTGCAGGACCAATGTCATCAGGTACACCCACATGACCAAGGGGAACCATTGAAGCAAACGCATCATTGTAGGATGGCGTATCACGTACAGCGCCGCCTAAAAAATCGGTTTCGATTGCACCAGGGGCAATCGTATTCACAGTGATACCGCGGTGGCCGAGCTCTTTTGCCATATAGATGCTTAGAATTTCTACTGCACCCTTAGCTGCCGAATAAGCTGAGAAGCCGGGATAAGAAACACGAGTAAGACCCGTTGAGAAGTTAACGATACGACCACCATCTGCAAGAAGCGGCAGTAACGCTTGAGTCAAGAAAAACACGCCCTTTACGTGTACATTGAACAAGCTATCGAATTGGGCCTCTGTTGTTTCGGTAAAGCTAATCATTTCTCCATGACCTGCATTATTCACGAGATGATTGAAAGTGGCGCTACCCCAATTCGTTTGTAAAATAGAACCAACGGTTTCAGCAAAGTCAGCGAAGCCGGATGTGTTTTCTATATCAAGTTGTAGAGCGATCGCTTTTCGTCCCAAAGCTTCGATCTCAGCAACGACTGATTTTGCTTCTTCTGCTTGGCTTCGATAAGTCAAAATGACATCGCCACCATGACGAGCAATGTTAATGGCCGTATTACGACCAATTCCTCGACTACCACCAGTGACGATTGAAATAGTGGTTTGTGTAGCTTCATGTACGATGTGTTTCTTTTCCATCTGCATGCATCCTCTCAAAAAATGTTTTTTAATTCACCTTGCTATCATAGTCTGTGAAGTTCACTTCAAGTCAAAGGTTTTTTTCGACGAATAAAAGCAGTATAATAAGACCTGATTTAATCATAGTTTTTTTCATTTTCAGTATAAAATTAGAGAATTCAATGAGTAAAGTTAAAGGATTTTCTTTAAAGTGTACTTTAATAGGAGGCGAAGAAAGTTAATTATGTTGACTATAAAAGAAGTTACTGAAATAACGGAAATAGCCGCACACACCCTCCGATATTACGAAAAAGAGGGATTGCTCCCACATGTTAAAAGAAACGAAAATGGAAAGCGATTATACGATGAAGAAGATCTAAGTTGGATACACTTTGTTACAGCACTTCGGGCAACAGGAATGCCTATTGCCCAAATTCAACAATACGTTTACTTATACAAAGAAGGGGACTCCACCATTTCAGAACGAAAATTGATGATGCTCAATCATAAAAAAGAAATCGAACGGAGTATAAGGGATCTCTATTTTAACTTGGATAAAATAAATTATAAGCTCGCTCTATATGATGTTCTGGAATCTCAAATTGAACGAACTAGTATTAAAATTTAGGATTAACATAAGAATTAGCGGTAGATATCTTTATTACCAAGTTCTTCGTGGTAACCAAATATAATGGGGGAATTTAAACTTCATAGTTGAGTGCGCTCTTCAGAGACGCCCCTAAAAGGGGCGTTTCTTCGTTTCTTTTTGTCGTTTTTAGGGAAGTTACATGTACATGATTTGAAGCTGAGTACATAGTAAGCAGGTGTAGGAATCGAAATGAAGCGGTACGATTGATGGGATGTTTGGAGAATGTCTATAATACGTAAATAATATACACTAGTGGATCTGACTCTCAGATAAATACAACTCTCTAGCGGTCCGAAGGAAGAGTTTTACTCCGTGCGAAGATTCCTTCAACGAAGGGACAGCTAGGTGAATCTCTCTAACAGGTTGCGGATCAATTGTCCGGATACGCACATTGGGCGGTATTGAAGATAGTGATAAAGAAGTTCTTGAAACAATTGAGATGCCAAGCCCTTCTTGAATCATACTCAACGCCGTGTTTATGTTGTGGCCATTATATTTGGCGTACAAAGTGGTTCCGAATTCTTTGAATATCTCAATAATCGGCGTTACAAAACCACCTTGACACACAATCATAGGCTCATTATCTAAATCAATGATATGAATGGTTTCACGACTTTGCAATGGATGGTCATCCCGATGAACCAGACATAATTCATCACGAAAGAAAGGAATCGTTTCGAGTTCATTGCTTGGCGGAATAATCCATCCGACATCGATTATTCTGGATTCTAACCCATGTTTAATCTCTTCGATGGTTCCTTCAAACAGTTCGAATGCCAGCCCCGGATGTTTCTCCCCAATAATTCGCATTATTTTTGGCAAGAAGTGCGCGGACACCATTGGGAATACACCAACACGAATGGTGCCAACTTCAAATCCTTTTTCAGCAGTAACCTCCTGCTCAACCTTATTAACTCCATTTAAAATCTCTCTGAACATGACAAGCAGGCGCGTACCAATATCGGTAAGGTGAATAACCCCGTTTCTTCGTTCCCGTATCAGGAGAGTAACTCCTAATTCTGATTCGAGTGTAGAGATGGCACGGCTTACAGCAGGCTGCGACATATGCAGTTGTTCTCCAGCTTTGGTAAAGCTACCGGTCTCAACGATCTTCACAAACAAGTTAAGTTGAGAAATATTCATAACAAATTTGATATCTCCTTAATAATAATAATGCATTTTATTTATTTTTCAGAGCATTGTACCATAAGTAAACATCATTATACAAAGGAGTCTGATCAATTATGCAGCTTTCAAAGACACATACTTTTTTGCTTTTAACGTTTTTAGTAGCGATGTGGGGGGTGAATTGGCCGCTATCTAAATATGCACTCGAATATGCAACACCATTGCTCTTCGCCGGTTTGAGGATCACGATCGGTGGTTTTATTTTGCTTCTGTTCGCTTTACCACGTTATAAATACATTAATTTGAAAGATACTTGGCATATTTACCTGATCTCCGCATTGCTAAATATTATTCTCTTTTTCGGTTTCCAAACGTTTGGACTTAATATGATGCCTGCTGGTTTATTTTCGACGATCGTATTTATGCAACCCGTTTTACTTGGAATCGGAGCATGGTTGTGGTTAGGTGAATCCATGAACGGTTTCAAAATCGTTGGTCTTATTCTAGGCTTTATAGGCGTTGCTGTTATAAGTATAAATGATGGCTCTAGTCATATTTCGATTCTTGGTATCTTGCTTGGTTTAGCCAGCACCATTACTTGGACATTCGGAACAATTTATATGAAGAAAACATCTACCAAAGTCGATGCGATCTGGTTAACTACTCTGCAGATGATATTTGGTGGGATTGTTTTGTTAAGTGCGGGGACAACCGTTGAAACCTGGACGGATATCATATGGAATCAGCAATTCATCACGACGTTGTCGATTATTGCGATCTTCTGTACGGCCCTAACCTGGCTCGTTTTCTTTGTGCTTGTCAGATCGGGTGAAGCTGGAAAAATCGGATCATATAATTTTCTGGTTCCACTCATTGCAATAGTGATCAGTGTTACCTTTTTGGGAGAAACGATTACTACGAAGATGGTATTTGGACTTGTTCTGATTATCATTGGTATTGGACTAGTAAATCTTAAAATAAAATCCCTGCGAATTCATAGTAATATGAGGAGATAAATAGACACCTGGAATATCACAACGAATGCTAGCTTTACAGTTCGGGTAACTTGAAGCGGACGGAATTGTGAAGAGGGAGGTAGATAATTGAAAGACAAAATACTGAATGAACTGAAGTTTTTCTTAACGAATAGTTTGGAACATATTTATCTCGGTAATATCACAATGAATAAGGAAGAGGTCACCAAAAAGATTGCATTATTTATAACGGGTAGATCTCATTTTTCGAAGGAAAGATTACACAAACAGACAATCATAGGATGGAACTGTGAAAGGACAGTTCCATCCCCTAAGTCTCCATTAATGTAGCCAACGATTTAAAATGAGAGATAAGAGAAAAATAAAGTTTTGATGAAATAGGGTTGCATTATAGGAACAGATAAAATAAAATATCAACAGGTTAGTGATTGATCAATTACAAACTTTTATAACAGCGTAGTAAGCAGAGACTACAACCGATTGAATAAGGTCAACGATCCTCTCGAAGCGTTTATCGTGGATCCTCCATCCTTCTCACTGACTCAGGTTTACTGAGATACGTCACCATAAAGAGTGGATGATAACATAATTTGAGGAAGGCAGTTCCTAAGTTTTTAAAGACAAAATACTCAATTTTTATGTAATGTAATCGATCAATCAATAACTATCATTATGTTTGCAAAATGAAAGGAGTCATCCCTATGAACCATTTGATTGTATATGCCCATCCGAGAAAAGAAAGTTTTAACCATGCCATTATGGAGACTGCGGTCCAAGGCCTTCAGGAAAAAGGTCATGAAGTTGTCGTGCGTGATTTGTACGCGATGGAGTTTGAACCTGTCATCAGTAACAGTGAAATTTTGGGTGGGATTGGCGAAGATATTGAACAGGAGCAGGAATATCTGAAGTGGGCGGACGTCATCATTTTCATCTATCCAATATGGTGGACCGGACTGCCTGCAATCGTCAAAGGTTATATTGAGCGGGTCTTTACTTACGGATTTGCTTACCGTTATGTGAATGGGGAGCAGATGGGGTTGTTGAAAGGCAAAAAAGTCATAATCATCAACACACAAGGAAAATCGCATGCCCAGTATGCTGCTAACGGCATGGATCAGGCGCTACTTTTGACTTCCGACAAAGGGATATTTGAATATTGCGGCTTAGAAGTGTTGCATCATGAATTTTTTGAGTCCGTACCGAGTTCTGATGAGGCGACGAGAACGGCTTGGTTGAAACAGATTAAAGAGATGGCAGGCAAAGCGTAAATAGTTGTATTGTGGCTGGTATGCAAACCGTAATAGACATGAATTAGAATCACGATTATGCAATATTCCAGATGGGATTCAGGCCATAGGGCGAGGATTGTCCTCAACAGTAATTGATCAGTCACTAACAATAGGATATGGGATCCATCACGATTCTCTAAATCCCCACAAAATATTAAATTTATCTTGGTAGCCGACTAATATTGAGATGTAACAGGTCCATGTGTAAGGAGGGATTATAATGTGGAAAGTAATCGTGATGAGAGCCGCACCACCTTGGGGAAGCGGGCTCGTCAAATGTCTATTAGAGGCAGGGGTGGAAGTCATCGCGCATTCCCGTTCAGAACGGAAGCTGGAGAGGCTGAAGAAAAGGTTGGCTTCTCCTTTCCAACTTCAGACGATCAGCGGGGCTGTGGACTTGAAGCAGTTACTGACATTGGCTCAAGGGGCGCAAGTTATCTTTTACGATGCTTACCTCACCTATGATGATAGACCGGAGAAGGTACAGCATCATCTCGAAGTTCTAAGAAGCCAAGCTTATATTGGTTCGGACTCGAATATGTTACGAATTTTCAGCCCGGAATTGTATGGTGCGGAAGCCTCGGATACGTTTGTATACTACGCGTTTCAAAGGATGGTACACTGCAAAACTATCAAGCAACTGTTTGATCCTGCGATAAGGCAGGAGTATGCGTTCTTCGAAGATGCCTTGCGGGATACACTTGAATTGGCAATCTCATCAGCAGCGTACGGAAGAACCTGGAAACTTCACACAAACGGGCCGATCTCTCAGACGGAGCTCTTGACCGCTGCGTATCCAGATGCAGCACTGCCACGATTCAAGCGAGTAGCGCGATGGAAGATCGGTCTGCTGTTTTTGGCAGAGCCAAAGATCAGGCAGCTGATGAAAAAATACAGTAGTAAGAACCGAGGAGCCATCACTTCAGCGATCAATTACGTTGGCGGTCACCTTACTTCCTACGAGGTGGGGGCTACGATAACGATGGAGAGACTGAAGCAAAGCGTGAAGATACGAAGGAGGCAAGCAGAACATGAATGTCGTAGTGTATACGTTAAATGCGTTTGCCAAAGGGGAGCGTGGTGGTAATCCAGCAGGTGTTGTCTTGGAAGGAGAGGACCTTTCACTGGATGCTTCTGAAATGCAGCTTATAGCGAAGGAATTAGGCTTTTCGGAGACGGCCTTTATGGAGAAATCCAAGCTAGCGAATTACAAAATCAGCTATTTTACCCCCGCTAGCGAAGTTGATCTGTGCGGGCACGCCACGATTGCTGCATTTGGACTCATGCATTCGCTGGGTTTGGCTGAAGTAGGAGCCTCCTATACGATAGAAACAAAGGCAGGAATATTGGATGTGGATATTAATTCTGAGGGACTTGTTTATTTATCACAGGCTTTACCTCAATTTTTTGAAAGGGTTTCTTGTGAGGAAATCGCCCCATCTTTGGGGATGGATCCTGAGACTCTGGAATCCGAGTTGCCCATCCAGATTGTTTCGACGGGGCTGCGGGACATTTTGATTCCGATTCGCAGTAGAAAGCTCTTGAATGAGGTTCATCCCAATTTTGATGCCATAACCGCCATTAGCAAAAAATATGATGTGGTGGGATATCATCTGTTTACGCTGGATACTCCTGACAATGCTACTGCGGAATGCCGAAATTTTGCTCCGTTGTACGATATTCCTGAGGAGAGCGCGACAGGAACATCCAATGGTGCACTACTCAGCTATTTGTACCAGCATGGTCAACGATCTTTGGAAGAAGTAGAACATGTCATGTTCAGGCAAGGGTATTCGATGGGTTGCCCATCTGAAATTAAGGCAGAATTGCGACTAAGCGAGCGCGGTGTAATCAAACAGGTTCGGGTTGGCGGTACAGTAGCTGGGATTGAACGAAGACATATCATGATATGAGCAGAATCAAAAAGCCTGTTTGCGCCCACAGTATCACAGGGGCAAGCAGGCTTTTTTTGCTGCTGAGAATTGAGACTTAGTCGCTGTTGAGGAAATGGGTGCATGGCGGTTGTTTGTATGGAACAAGAACGAAGTCTTTATCTGGGGATCTTATTCTTATCATTGACGAGTCCTTTGTTGTGACAGCTTTTGAGACAGCACCGGCAGAATGCAGTAATAGCCGAGGAGAGCAATACGTTTTATGAAAATATCGGTCAAATGGTCGGGAAAATACATAAGTTTTCACTTCATTATTCGTCCCAACATTCACGCTATGAATGGAATGATAATGCCCTATTAGCCTCATTTAAGAAGTATTGTCCGTTAGAATTACACGATAACTTTGATCGTTTAATTACTGAAGTTAGCGGTCTAGCCAAGGTAAAATATACGTACGGTCTTATTCATGGGGATATGAGCCCTGGCAATTATCTTAATGATGGGGACAAAGACACTATTATTGACTATGACGATGAGGAATATAACTGGTTTGTTTCTGATATTGCTACTCCATTATTCTATGAAATCCCTATTCCTTGGGTTGTGTCTGGATATGTAAGGAAGGAGATTGCAAAGCGTTACTATTGCAACTTCTTAGAAGCAGAGATTCTAACGCTCTATTATTGAAACATTAGATGTTGAATTTGCTCTTACAGTGTTTGGGTTTTGATTGGTACTGTTGTCAATAATCTGAGACCTATTAACCAGACCGATTCTGTATCACAAACAAATAAGGAGGATATGGTTGAACAACAATTTAGAGACTTTTCTAAAAAATGTCCCTTTAGAACTACCTCGTTTGTTATACATATATAAACTTCATCGCGAATACCTGGGAGGTGCCTTAAAGAAACATGGATGAGGAAACCGAATACAGAATTAAAAGAGTACAAGCGGGCGAAATTCAGGACTACGTTTATATCGTTCAAAAATACCAAAAACAGATATTTATGTATTGCTGGAGACTTATTTCAAACAAACAGGAAGCCGAGGATGCTGTTCAAGACGTTCTGGTTAAGGCCTATGAAAAAATAGATCTTTATAAACCTGAGGTGAATTTCTCCGCCTGGCTCTACAAAATAGCCTATCATCACTGCATAAACATAATCCGTCGAAAAAAAATGCAACAGAAATGGAAGTTCAGACTAATGGCTCAAGATCAATCTGCCATTAGTCCTGCAGAGATGCTGGATAACCAACTCTTTAACGAACCACTAAGCCGGGCGCTTGAAAAATTAAATGTGATTGAACGGAACCTACTGATTCTGCGCGTTTTTGAAGAAAAATCGTTTGTAGAAATAGCTGGAATTTTAAATAAAAGTCCCGATGCCGTCAAGAAAAAGTTTGCTAGAACCAAAATCAAACTCAAAAAATGGATGAGGCCAAAGGAGGAAGAACTATGCCAAAATTACAACGTACTTCTCAAAACGAAAATCTGAAAGAAATGGATCTCTTGATCCAAGAGGAGTTTCAGAATTTTGATGTCACTGACAAAGTCATGACTCGGGTCCATAAGCTGGCAGTTCACAAGAGAGGCATGCATGCCAGAGCACGAGTTCGTCAAAGATTCGTGGTTCCCGGGCTAACCGCAATGTTCGTTCTTGGAGTATCAGTGACAGGGTATGCGGCCTCGCAATATATTGAATTCCTTAACAATAAAGGAGAGGTGGTACTAAACACTGCCGCCGCAAAAGAGCCTACTGACTTTGTTACCAATTACACAAAAAGACTGGGCTTTTACACAAATCAGATTAAAGAACAATTGCAACCTGGGGATTATGTAGCCTATTATGTCAAAGATGAGTTAATTAACAACGCGGATAAATTAACCCCCGTAAAATTTGAATATAAGTGGATCGAGTATTCAAATTTCAGCAGTTTGCAAGCTGAAATTACACGGACGCAAGCTCCAGTTTTAAAATCAATAACGCAACTTCCTCAAGGGTACCAGTTTGATTACGGATACGTTTATCCTGCCGATCTGTATACAAACCATCTCTCAGATGCTGCTTACCTGAAGTTAACAGACGACCTTAGAAGACAAGCTGAATCTTCTTCGGATGGGCAACGGGTCTATATTCAAAAACTGAATTGGAATAAGGCTGATTTCTCTTTGGCACGCTATGTCAAGGGGAAGAACGTTGTAACTGTAATGGCAACAAGAATATTCCCCGACTCCAAAGTGACCATATTCCAGGACGATCACGCTAAATCCGAGAAGCTGAACATCCAAGGTAATGAGGTCTATTATATTCAATCCGATATTAAGGATAGGGAAACTAATTCTGTTCCTTACCATCGGATTGGATGGAGGGACGATCACAATCATTTGTTGTATGAAATATCCAATAATGGGGACAGCAATTTAGGTAAAAAGGATCTGGTCAAAATTGCTGAAGAGATGCTTACATCTCCTTAGTGTTCTAAACAACAAAGGGATAAACAAGGCACTTTAGACATTAGTTCTGCTTTACTGAAGGACCCAAGTAATCTTCCAGCCAGTTATAATTTGAATAATGCTAACAAAACCTATAAGGCAGTATTATTAATGGAGGAATATGTACAGGAAGGGCCATCCCACAAAGAAGGATGGCCTTTAAACTTGCCGTTGAACTGTTAGTTATTATTTGTCGCGGGACAAGAACTTGGTTCCTTTATATAGAATACTTTATCTCTAAAAGGGAGGGGAAACATTGCATAATATGATGAATAAGAGACAATTTATTGAGATGACAGTTAAAGAACAACGTTCAGTAGTATTTAAAGTTAATTTACTTCAAAAGACTTATTTGGGGCAAGGGTTAGATCATTAATCAACTAACGGGAAACTTTAGTTAAATAGCCCCAAATTAAAATCTTCTATTTGAAGCAAACTAAAATTAATTGCTCTTAATAGGAGGATTTTATTATGAATTTAAGTGAACTTTGGAATCATTATGAGGCAGATAAACGAATTCAAGGGTTGAGCCTGAATACATTGGGTGCGTATGCTTTACAACTCAAGATGTTGGTTTCTGATCAAGGGATTGTAGATATTTTGGGAGTAACTCTAAATCTCCTGAAGGAATACTTAGCAAAGCAATCTGATCGTCTAAAACCAAGCAGCCTAGGGCACCGTATCCGTTTTGTACGCTCCTTATTTTGCTTTACATATGAAGAAACCTATCTATCTAGCAATCCTTCTATTAAACTGCGTGAGCCAAAACATGGAGAAGCGGGTATCTAAGTTTTTGATGGAACTAGATGTGATTCATTTAAAGATCTCTTGTCAGACCTTACGGGAAGGAGTTTAAATTAAAATAGTATGCCTTCATAAACTGTTAAGAATTGCTCTCTATAATTCAAACTGTAAGCATTAAAACAAATTATTAGGAGGGCATTAATATGAAAAGAAAGAGTTTGAAGTGGGTTGGATCAACAGCATTATCACTGGTACTGGTAACTAGCATATTACCAGTGGCAGGGGCGACTGGTGTGTCTAAAGTTAATAGAGTTACGGAAGTGAATGGAACTGTGACTACAAAAAGTGAGAAAAACAATGTATATGTAGAGAGTGAGTTCGCCACGCTAAAAAGAGTTGTATTGACACAATCTGAAGCTTTTATGCACTTCAATTTTGATGATTTTCCAGAAGGAGACATGCCTATGCCTGAAGGAGGCATGTCTATAATGAATACGGATCCGGCAGAGGCACAGAAAAAGTGGGAAAAAGAGCGTGAAGATCTTAAAAAGGTTCTTGAAAAATACGGGGTTGAGGTTCAACGTCCACGCCTTTTAACTGAAAAAGAAAAACAACTAGGGGCTGTGAAAGATGGCATTACAGGTGGCGAAGGAGTAACTAATTTCTTTGTCAGAGATCCATTCTTCACAATCGGAAATCATCTAATTGAAGGTTCATTTAAATCGGCTTACCGGAGACTTGAGGTTTTACCTGTTAGAAGTATTCTGGATAAGGAAGCAGCCCAAAATAACGTTCCGCATGTAGCTGTCCCACAACCAGACGTTTCTAAAGGAATCAACTCTGCTGCCGGTCCTTACCTTGAAGGTGGAGATATCCTCGTGTATGGAAAGACTGTATTCGTCGGTAATTCTGGTCTAGCTTCAAACAAAGCCGGTATTGATTGGCTCAGAAACTATTTGACACCATCAGGTTATAAGGTGGTTGAGGTGAAGCTAGAGCCTGGCACATTGCACCTGGATTGTGCTATCAGTTTTGTAAGAGATGGATTAATGATTGTTAGCATGGATTCGTTAGCCAATGGGCTCCCAGAAGAACTTAAAAATTGGGACAAAATCGAAGTGAGTTACAAGGATGCTCAAGATTTGGCGGTAAATGGATTGCCAATCAGTAGCACAGTATATGTTACGGACATTGCATTCAAAAATACAATTGGAAAAGAGCTTGAGAAAAGAGGAATCCAAGTAGAATATGTTGATTACGAAATTTCTCGTTCTTTCGGCGGAGCTTTCCGTTGCAGTACACAGCCATTGCTTCGCACGGATAGCTAAAAGTTAAATCAAGTATGAGGTGAACTATGACAAGCCGGATTTTAGTGGTTGAAGATGATCAGGAAATTCGTGATCTGCTACGTATGTCTCTTGTCCGTGAAGGTTATGAAGTAACAACAGCTAAAGATGGAGAACAGGGAATTGAATTAGTAAATGAGTCATTGGATTTGGTGATTCTGGATATTATGATGCCTGGAATAAACGGACTGGAGGCTTGTATACGAATCAGAGAACGATACAATGTTCCTATTCTTTTTCTAACTGCTAAATCCGGAACTTTGGACAAAACGGAAGGTTTGCTTGCTGGTGGAGATGATTACTTAACTAAACCTTTTTCTGTACAGGAGCTTCTGGCAAGAGTTATTGCTTTGTTGCGTAGGTATACGATTTATCAAGATAAAAAGGATTATGGCGAAACATTTCTTATCGGGGGACGCTTAAAAGTAAGTGAACAATTTAACGATGTATGGAAAGGCAGTCAGAAGATTGAGCTTTCCGATCTGGAGTACGGTCTACTTAAACTGTTGATGACCAGAAGAAATAAAATTTTCTCTGCCCAAAATATTTATGAGAGTATTTGGAAGGAACCTTATTTCTACAGTTCAAATAATACGGTAGTAGTACACATCCGAAAATTACGATTGAAAATCGAAGACGATCCAGCAAAACCAGCGTATATCTTAACGGAATGGGGAAGAGGTTACCGTTTTGGCCACTCATAAACTTACTATAACTAAAAAGTTGACTGTTTTAATAATTATTGCTCTCACCATAAGTGTTATTTGTTTTTTACTTTTGCAGTCCATAAGCAATCGGGTTATGGATCATTATTTTACTTCTGATGAGCGTTTAAAGTCCGAATCTCAAGTTTACGTCCAAAAATTTTCAGAATATGTTTCAGCAAACGATCTGTCAACGACAGATCGTATTGCGTTTTCAGACTGGATTAAAAGTCAGAAGAGTAATTTATTTTTATACGTATTTCAGAACCAGGTGCTTCAATATGATTCCTTGTACCATGCTGATGACGAAGTAGCATATGGAAGTCAGCCTGAAACTGATTATGATCGACGGAACTCTTACCCAGTACAATTTAAGGATGGGACAGGTAACGTTTCAATCTATGGATTTTATTTTTCTCACTACTATAATGTGGCCTATATGCTTGAAATATTGCTGTCCGCAATGTTATTTATAACCATTATTTTATTTGGAATACGTAGAGGGATCAAATATTTACGCACAATTAATAATGAAATTCATATCCTTGAAGGCGGCTCATTAGACTATTCTATAACGGTACGAGGGTATGATGAATTGGCGATGATTGCGGAAAGTATAGAGGAACTACGTAAAGCATTTTTAGGCAGGTTAGAAAGGATAGAAAATTTGCAAAATGAGAGTAGAAATCTTGCAACCGAAATGTCTCACGATATGCGTACGCCACTGACATCTCTCATCATGTATTTAGAGTTTGCCCGTAATACACCAGAAGATTTAAGTGTAGAAACAAGGTATCAAATCGAGAGTGCGTATCAAAAGGCTCTCCAACTTAAGAATCGTACAGACGATCTGTTTTCATATTTTTTATTAGATAAAGAAAGGGAGGCAGACTTAGTAACCCTTTCAGTTCGGGAATCAATTCATGATGTATTGTCAGATATTACAGCTGTACTTAGAGCGGAAGGATTTCAGGTACTTGTAAATGCCTCCCCTACGGATGTCATAATTATTGTGGATATGGAAAATATTGGACGTGTATTTGATAATTTTCTGTCGAACATACTAAAATATGCAGATCGAGAGCAAAAAATTAATTTATTTACTTATATAGAAGATAATCATTTTGTGATTTGTGTAGAAAACAAATTAAAAATAAAGAATGAATCTGTAGAAAGTTATAAATTGGGTGAAAAAATCATAGAAAAAGTTATGCATCGGATGATAGGACAATTCTCTTCATCTGAAGATCAAGAGAATTACAAGATTATCCTGAAATTTAAAATAAGTCGAGCTTTTAAATAGCTGACTAAAATTGCATGTAACATGTTTTCGTAGATCTATCACGTTGACTGTATTCAATTCGTTCGACGATGAAGTTATGCGCGGGGTTGTTACAACAAAACGGGTAATTCTGTTGGAAGAAGGTACAGCAGAGATGAAAGGGCTAATGGGCAGTAAAGGGGCTCAACGAAGCGAGCACTGGAAATCTGCCCACAAAGATCCAGCCACAACTCATGTTCACCTTTATAATTGGACTGATGAAGTGAAAGAGCTGAAGGTACTGGCCCATGCTGATCGATCGACCACAGGATGCCCTGACATCACGAGAATCAATATTTTTCCAGCCCATTCCAAAATGAATTGTCGAGGGACAAGAACATATTCCCATTGAAGTCGCTATTTTAGCGGCTTTTTTATTTTATCGGTACAAGTTCTTGTCCCAAGCTAAGGATAAGAACTTGTACCGATTGCCGATTAGGTGTATATCTAAATAATCAGCATATGCACTTATTTGGGAACAACTATAAATATTGTTACATTAATTAAATCCAAACCCCCGAGTTAGCTGTCTATATAACAGGAGGTGAACGACAATGATCGATGCACAGCAACAAATCAACGCCGCACAAAACGGAGATCACGATGCCTTCGTTTCTCTTATAAAGGATCGAATGGATAAGTTGCACCGAGTGGCTCGCCATTATGTACGGGAGTCCAAAGATGCGGAGGATATCGTTCAGGATGCCCTGGTTAAGGCTTATGAGTCACTGCAAACGCTGCAGCAAGCCGAAGCGTTTGAGAGCTGGCTTACCAGAATTGTGGTGAACCGGGCGCTCAATCATTTGAAGAAATCCAAGCGTGTTCACCTGAGCGAAGACCCGCAGGCGCAAGAGCCATTGGTCGTTAATGATATCGATCAAACCCTGGATCTGGAGCGTGCATTGGCCAGTCTGAATCCGAAGCTGCGTCAGCTCCTGTTCTTAAAATATAAGAAGGACCTGACCCAGCAGCAAATCGCCCATCTCCTGGATATGCCATTAGGTACTGTAAAAACACAATTACGGAAGGGGCTGGAACATTTGCGCAACGAAATGGCTCAAGATTTTCTCGAACGAGACCTGGATACATTACGCCTGCAGTTAAGACAACAGGCAGAGCACCAGTTTGCCGTTTCACCGGATTATGATCTGATCGTCAATGACTATCAAGAGAACACCGGGAGGGGAACAGGGAAGGGAGAAGCGGGATTCTTATGGGTTAAAACGGGGAGTGATGACGCCGTTTCTGCCACGCTCTCCAGGGGCGGCAACTTGCTAGACTATGCCATTTCCTGGGCCTCATTGGACAACGAGACACGGATATCTGAGGAGGAGCTCAAACAGCAGGCAGAGCAATTCCTGGAAGATCATTATCCCGGCGCACTGCGTGATTTTCCGTATTGTGAGATGGAGTGGATGGAAGGGATGTTTGTGTACACACGACAGCAGAAGGCGATGGGGCTGCCGCTTCCTGAGACGGGATGCCTGATTATGGTTCATCCCAGCGGTCGCGTGGTCGGATTTAGGTACTATGGAACCGTTCCAGGGCCAGCACTCCCAACCATGATCACACCAGAAGAGGAACAGATGGCGTGTATGAAGGCGAATTTTTTGCTACATGTGGAATATTGCGTATTGGACAAAGCCGTGTACACGGATGGTGACGATCAGGTCCATCTTGTTTACGCCCCCCGAAGTAGAGGGCTAATCTATACTGCATCATCACAGGAGGAAGTTCCGACAGCCTATAGGGCAGAAGCTGTCCCCTCTGACCCAAGAACTCTGGACGAGTGGCCAGGTGAGTTCCCGCCCGCACGAAGCCTAGAAGAGTGGATTGGCGTAAACAACGACCAATTTCAGTTAGTACAAGACGACAATATTGGCTCGAACACCAAGTTGATGGTGTGGAAGCAACAGAATGAAGAGCGTCCAGCCAAGAATGACCGGTCTTGGAAGGCCTATTGGGCTGATCAGATGGAGGGAGCGGTCAAGGCGCGAGTAGACAGCCAAACCGGACAACTGATTGACTTTGTTTCGCATGGTAAGCCAGATCAACTAGCTCCATTAACCTGGGATCGAGACGCATGTATAGAAGTAGCTATGGACTATGTCCGAGGACTAGCAGCTGAAATGTTGCCGTATCTCAGGCTTCTAACTGAAGAGACCGACGACGAAGATCGTTTGGAAATCATTCGCTTTGGTGTATATGTTCAAGACGTATCTGTCAGGGATGAATGCTATCAACTAGCTGTTGACCGCTCTAATGGGAGGGTCAAAAGTTTGATGTCCCCCTCCATAAGGCCAGAACAGTTAAAGAAGCTGGAGACCGTGCCTTCATTTGATTACCAGACAGCTATCCTCCGATGGACGGCACAGGCCAAGCTGCGTCTGCAATGGGAACGGATGCACAATGCTAGGGCGGAAGAGGCCCCGTACGAACTAGTGTATCGAATGATTGGTAGCGAGCACGAGCGGACGCCCGAAGTGCTTGATGCGCATACGGGGAAGTTATACGAAAATACTTTTTACTGACAAACAAAAACATCTAGCCCGAAACTAAGGGCTGGAAGGCATTCAAAAACCTGCGGACGTAGAACAGCATTGGAAGGAGGTTGGCGTCCATTCCAGAATGCCCATCGATGGTTCCTTATGGAAGGACGATCCCATCCTTTCTTCCTATCCACCGTCCCGTGTATACAAGGTAATCGAGCGAGATCATGCAGGAAGAGCGATGGAGTTTTTGAGAAAGCCAGAGAAGCGGTCTTTGCGTTCAACCGTAATATTGCTGTCGAGGGACAAGAACATGGTCTCATTAAAGTCGCTATTTTAGCGGCTTTTTATTTTATCGGTACAAGTTCTTGTACCGAGCCAAGGACAAGAACTTGTACCGATTGTCGGAAAAGACAAGAATATAGTCCGATTACCGATTAGGCCTGTATCTAATCGTCATCTTGCCCTTCAATTCATTAAACTAACGGGCAGTATAGTTCCAATATGTGGTATATTTGTTTAGGCAATGATGGGAAAATTGTAGTCATTAAGGGGGGAGGTATGGCGACCACAATAGGTCTTATTAGACATGGGGTTACTGAATGGAATACTCTTAGCAAGGCTCAAGGAATATCTGATATACCGCTAAACGAAGAAGGAATAGAGCAAGCAACTGCACTGGCAAAAAGACTTTCAAGCGAAGAGTGGGATGTTATATTCTCCAGTAATCTTACGAGAGCTAGGCAAACTGCCGAAATTATTCAGCAATGTTTAGGAGTACCCGTATTCACTGATGAACGTATTAGAGAGATTAATTGCGGGCTAATTGAGGGCACCGCCGAGGAAGAGCGTATCACTCGTTGGGGAGCAAATTGGCGTGAGCAAAATCTTGGTATGGAAGATTTCAAAGTGGTCGCAAAGCGAGGTCTAACTTTTCTCGAGAAACTGATTAAAGAATATGTTGATAAAAGAATATTAGTTATAAGTCATGGAGCATGGATTGGGCTGTCATTACAACATCTTTTGCCGCAACATTTCCAAAAAACGTATATAGATAATACTTCTATAACCATTCTTACACACACTAACAAAAAGTGGGCATGCCAATTATATAACTGTACCAAACACCTTTAGCTATTGTGGACTAAGCTAACGGGAAACGTTAGCTCAATAAAACAAAAAAAAGCAGCCGATCATTGTGATTGGTTGCTTTATTCAACTAACGGATAGAATACTTTCAAGATTAGACGCGGTGAACCACACTAAAAGTATCGACGAGTTTATCGTCGTTAGCAACTATTAAGCAGGATAATACAGTTTCTGGGTCGAATTTGGTTGGCGGTAAGTTAGAATAGGGGGGGGATAAGATATGGAAAAGTACGGAAGTGACAAGGCACGTTTTCTAAAAGAAATAATGGATTTGATGGTACCCATAGAAGGCGGATCAATTGAACTATGCGATTTTCTTAATACAGATAAATGGCTTAGCACTGATTACACTTTATCTAACCCAGGAAGTAGTAAAAAGACTATAACGTGGACTGAAGCTATAGAGCCATTCCGAGTAATGAAGTATCCAGTAACACAGCAGTTATATCATTTTGTCATGCATGAAGAAGAAATAGAGCCGATTGTGAGTAAGCTGCCAATTACGGAAGTTTCGTGGATGGATGCTATTACTTTCTGTAATGAGTTATCGAGAAAGCTTGGCAGGATGGAATGTTACACAGTTACAAACGAAAGTGAGAACACAATATTTAACAAAATAGCGAATGGATTTCGATTACTGTCAGACGCTGAATGGCAGTATGCGTGTAAAGCAGGATCAACGGGATATCGGTATGCAAGAATTGATCATATTGCATGGTATCAAGGAAATTCCAATGGATCTGTTCATAAAGTAGGACAGTTGCTTCCTAATCCATGGGGACTTTATGACTTGATCGGTAACGTCTGGGAATGGTGCTGGGATCTATATGATGCTGAACGATATGGGAACTATAGAGTTTTCAGGGGAGGCAGTTGGGCTGAAGTGGAGAACAATTGTGGTTCTACGAGTAGAAGGAAAAGCATGCCCAATTTTAAAATAGATGATCTTGGTTTTAGAATAGCACTTACAAATCCTTGAGAAAACGACACATCGAGTATGCTCAAGTCGTTGAGCTGACGGTAGGTGTTCAACTATCCGAAAATATAACTTACTGATGACCAGAAGGCAAGATTATAGAATCACCAAATGTCGCGGGACACAAACATTGTTCCATTCAAAGTCGCTATTTTAGCGGCTTTTTTGATTTAAGGAACCAAGTTCTTGTCCCAAGCCAAGGACAAGAACTTGTACCGATTACCGTAATAGACAAGAACATCGTCCGATTGCCGATTAGATGTGTACTTAAGTAAAAAGTACATAAGCCCTCATTAGTACCAAATATTTTATATAAGAACATTCACATTAAAATATATTACTTATGTAACATTTCTCAAAGAAAGACTCTTAAATTATAGTTCTCTTTTTTGTCTCAGACTCTCAATAAAAACAGGTAGTTATCTGGATAAACTTAATTGAGCGCGTAAATGAATTAATAATTGCTTCTCGATCGTGTATGCGATATATTGCATATAAGAATAATTGTATTGAGGATGAAAACAATGCCAATACCTAAAGATTTTTCCTTACCAGTCCGTATGTCCGCAAAAGAAAGAGCCTTTTCTCAGATTCAACGATGGATTATTGATGGAACACTGCAACCAGGTGAAAAGCTTATTGATGCGGAAATGGCTGAATCGCTTGGAGTCAGCCGGACACCGATTCGGGAGGCATTTCAGTTACTCGAAGTTCAAGGCCTCGTGTCCATGCATCCAGGAAAAGAAACAAAAGTAACGAATATTGAGAAAAACGATATTTTTAAGATGTATTCAACGATGGCTGCTCTTCAGGCCATAGCTGCTGAAATTACCGCCCAAACTATTGTTCCAGAACAGATTGAGAAACTAAGATCACTAAATTTGGAATTTGCAAGTTCCATTAAGAATGGCCAAGTTTATCAGGCTATGGAGGTGGATGAGCAATTTCATAATTATATTGTGGAGCTCTCAGATAATCCTTATGTAGCTACATTTAATACATCTCTTCAGATTCACATTAGGCGATTTAAATACGTATTTTTAAAACAACCTATTACGGCTACACTAGCTTCAGTTGAAGAACATGATCAGATTATTAAAGCTTTTGAAGGCAAAAATAGCAACGATGCCCATAATTTAATGAAACAAAATTTTATTCGACCGATGCAGGAACTGAACGAAATACTTTGAAATGAGGGAAGAAACATGGAAAATAAAAAAGATCTTCGCATTCGAAGCAAGGTAATCAGTGAAGGTGCTAACCGGGTACCGAACAGAGCGATGCTGCGTGCAGTTGGATTTCAAGATGAGGATTTTAAAAAGCCAATGATCGGAATAGCAAGTACGTGGAGTGAAGTAACACCGTGTAATATGCACATCAATGATTTAGCGGTGCAAGCTAAGCGGGGCGCACGTAATAACGGCGGTGCTCCACTAATTTTTAATACGATTACCGTTTCTGATGGGATCTCGATGGGGCATGGCGGGATGTTGTTCTCGCTACCAAGTCGGGAAGCTATAGCTGATTCGATTGAAATTGTGACCGGAGCCGAGCGTTTTGACGGCGTTGTTGCAATCGGTGGGTGTGACAAGAATACGCCTGCATGTTTGATGGCTATTGGACGGATGAATATTCCTTCTGTTTATGTATATGGAGGAACCATTCAACCTGGTAATCTCGACGGTAAAAAAGTGGATATCGTTTCAGCTTTTGAAGCCGTTGGGCAATATCAAGATGGAAAAATAACAGATGAACAATTGCATAAGGTCGAATGCAGTGTTTGTCCAGGTCCAGGGGCTTGTGGGGGGATGTATACCGCTAATACGATGGCCGCAGCTGCAGAAGCAATGGGTATGTGTTTGCCTGGTTCTTCTTCGACATCAGCTATCTCAGCGGATAAAGCATTGGAATGCGAAGCAGCCGGTAAGCAGGTCATCTCACTTCTTGAACAGGAAATCTACCCAAGAGACATTATGACGAAGAAAGCATTTGAGAATGCGATCACCGTTGTTATGGCTCTAGGGGGATCAACCAACGCATTTCTCCATCTGCTAGCTATTGCGCACTCCGTAGAAGTGGATTTAACCTTGGATGATTTTGAACGAATTCGCTTGCGTGTTCCTCATTTGGCAGATCTGAAGCCAAGTGGTCAGTATGTCATGCAGGATTTGAATGATATTGGTGGTGTTTCCGGGGTAATGAAGCTATTGCTCGCTGAGGGATTACTTCATGGGGATTGCCTCACCGTAACTGGTAAAACGTTGGCGGAGAATTTAGCGGAAGCTGCTCCACTACAGAATGATCAAGAGATTATACGTCCACTCAATAATCCGCTTAAACCAAATGGACCACTGGTTGTGCTTCGAGGAAACCTAGCTCCTGAAGGCGCTGTTGCCAAAATGTCAGGCATGAAGATACAACAGTTTTCCGGACCGACAAAGGTCTACGATAGCGAAGATGAAGCGACAGAAGCGATCATGAATGATGAAATTCAAGAAGGGGACGTATTGGTCATACGCTATTGTGGACCGAAGGGTGGACCAGGTATGCCTGAGATGCTTTCCGTTACAGCACTCATTGTAGGGAAAGGTCTCGGTGGGAAAGTTGCTCTCATAACAGATGGTAGGTTCTCGGGTGGCTCGCATGGATTTGTAGTTGGCCATGTATCCCCTGAGGCACAAGTAGGTGGACCGATCTCTTTGCTCCAAAATGGAGATATTATCACCATCGATAGCGACATTCAGGAAATTAAGGTTGAAGTGCCAGAAGAAGAGTTGGCCGCTCGAGCGCAAGCTTGGGTACAACCGCCACTGAAAGTGAAATCCGGTGTACTTGCCAAATATGCTAAATTAGTTTCCTCTGCTTCAAGAGGTGCAGTAACAGATTTGATGAAATAGACAATTAAACATTGATGCTACATATAAAATGGGAGGGGAGAAGCTACTACAACGAATGCATGAAGCGCGCTAAACAAAAAAACGCCAGCTTTAAAGATCAAGAATGTCGCAAGAAAAAGATGAAGAATTTAGTTTCATCATTTGAAAATGAAGTGCACCCCCTAGAATAGACATTGGAAAAACCCCTGGGTTTAGCCGATGAAATTCTAGGGGGTGTATTTTTGCTGGTACCGTTTCTCGACTTTCATTAATTGGGGGTTGGCTACGAATAGCAGGCAGGTTCCGGCTAGTGTTTGGATGGTCTAAATCTCGAATGAGTAAATATTGCCAATGCAAGTCGCTAGCCCGTTAGGCAATCCAAACTAGCTGCTTTCAATATTAAATTAAACTCTCGAAGAAAGGGAAACAGAAAAATGTCGAGGGACAAGAACATAGTCCGATTACTGATTAGATGAATATCTAAATAGTATCATGACAGAACTTATGGCGAGACAAAAGCACAATTCGCTTTCTGAAACCAAGAACTCAGTTCCATTGCTGAAAAAAATGACGCTGTCAAAGGTGAGTATAGTTATAAAGTTCTTGTCAAAAGAAACTTGGAGCCATGAAATTTATAAGGGTTACGGGTATACGAGCTCCTAAAACGAAACCCTTTTACTTATGTTCAAAATCTAATCTGAAATAACCCTGTATTCTGGTCCCAAAATGGAACATGAGTTGTCGAGGGATAAGAATATGGCACGATTAGGAAAATACCTAATCGGTTTTCCCTAGCTAATTCATGCATCTATCGCTCAGGATAGTGTAACTATGGCGATACGAAAAACTGGAACCGCAATCAATATATATTCGCAGATAAGGTTTCTTTTAAAACATCTTCAAATATAAAAAGAAAGTTATCTATTCTAAATAAGAATTAGTACTTTTTTGCAAACAATTTAATGACCATTCTTTATAAAGAATGATGCAAACATCAGTGATTGTTGGACAAGATTTAAATTTTTTCTTCTATTATAGATCTACTCTCATTTGTTCGTTAGTGCAGTTCAACATGTAGTGTTTTGATTCGGTCAGATAACAGGTACAGGAACATCAATTTGTACATTGCGATTGATCTCCTTAATGTACAAATTGTAGATAGGCGCTGGGGCACGTTTAATCTGTCAGCCATTAAACTATTTGAGCAGAAGAACTCGCATATACAAAACAAACATGAGGAGTTGCAACCGGGCAAAGTTCCTTAGAAGTATATAAAATGTTAGTGCGCGCTCCTCTGGTATCCTATACTTAGCAGCTATCATAACAAATTCTCGATGTTGGGTAGGATCACCCCCAGAAACAAGAATAAATTATTCTTCCACATATTACCTTGTTGATCGCTAGAAGGGAACCACAAACGGTTCATCTTCGTTTACTAGTTCCAACTGCGCAAGTTCCAAACAGCCCTTGGAAATGCTCCAAGTCTTGTTCGGAAATTTTTGGATTATTGCTATATGTGTAACGATAGAATTCACAAATAGCTTTCTCCTTACATCTCTAAGTCTAAAGAGATGTATATTCTTTCATAGAAGATTGTGGTCTTAATCCTCTTTGTCTTATGCTGCTAAATGAGATACCGCATAAAATAATAATCACTCCAAGCCATTGAGACCAACCTACTAATTCTCCTAGTACAAGTGAAGACATTATAACGGCCATGGGTAATTCAGATGCGGTCATAATTGTACCCATTCCTGAACCGATATGGGGCATACCTATGGAGTACAGAAGTGGAGGCAATACAACGCCAAAAACTCCGAGAACTAATCCATATGGACTCAATCCTGCCAGCACATCCAGGTTGAATAAGAAGGTTGGAGGGAAAACCACAAAGACAGTAATAACAGCTCCAGTTGAGAGAAGGGCGCTTTTCAATACGGGCGAAGTATCTTTCGCAACAGAACCACTGAGGAAAATAAATAAAGCGAAAGTTGAAGCAGCCAGTAGTCCCCAAATTGTTCCTTTCCACGATAACGAGAGATTTCCTTGAGAAGAGACGTTAGCCGCTAGTAGGGAACCGAAAAGCAGTACACCAATCGAGATTAGTTTGCCCCCGGTAGGTTTTTTCTTCTGAAGGACCCATTCGTATAATGTTCCAATCCAAACAAACTGAAATAGTAAGACAATAGCTAGAGAAGCATTTATGCTCTGTAGTGATTGATAATAAAACATACCTGTCAGTCCAAAGGGGATTCCGGATAATAGAAGTTTTGTAATTTGCTTGAGAGTAAGGCTTCTCTTTTTGACAAAGATCACAAATATCCAACTTAAAACTGCACCAAAGAAATATTGTGCGCCAGTGACTTCTGGTGTTGAAAAGCCAGCGTTATAAGCCAGTTTAACAAATGTGGAAAGTATGCCGTAACAACAGCCTCCCAAAAATACAATAAGTGCATAATGCCATAATTTCATAAATATTCCTCCTTTTTTGCATACAAAAAAACCACACAAATGCGCATAGGCATTCGTGTGGCGAAAATAGAGATCACTCTCTAGAAAAATCCACATCCATCGGGTTTTAGTATTTCGTTCATTTCGGTATCAGTATAAAAGCAAAGGTTTGTTCTTGTCAATAACCTGTGACAGAGAATGAGGATAAAAGTCAAAAGGAAACCTACACCTTCAGTAACAGTTGAGTACATAGTAATGTGCTTGTATAGCAAATATTCTAAAATTCATATGGAATATGTGAACTAAATTTTCTTTCATATATGAAATGTAAGTATGGTCATGTGAATACCTTTTTATAAGTCAAGTCCTAGTAAAAAAACACTTGCATTTTTTGAAAAAAGTGTTTTATTATTGTCCGCAAAGAGAGCTTGTACATCAACTGGGTTGTGACTGTTCAATCAGGCAATACCATTTCTGGCCAGAAAATACGTACTTTTTGCTAACTTTTCACAAAATTTGAAGGCTGTTGACAAATTTGAAATTACTAAAATAGCCTTGCAGAATTGAGCGTCGTTGTGCAAAAAAACAGAACGCTGAACTTCAGCATGGAAATGATGTTTAGAGTCTATCCACTGGACAGCCATACAGTTTTTTTGATGCAAAGTCACAGCCAGAGAGGAAGAGCACTCATGAATTATGATCAGTTGGCCAAGGAGATTTTGTCTCGAGTTGGCGGTGTTGAAAACGTTAACAGCGTTGTTCATTGTATAACACGATTGCGATTTCAATTAAGGGACGAAGGAATGGCCCAAACAGAAGAATTAAAGAAACTGTCTGGGGTCATTACGGTCATGCAAAGTGGCGGTCAATACCAAGTTGTGATAGGGAATGAAGTTCCGGATGTATATAAGGCCATCACTAAACTTGGAAATTGGTCTGTAGAGGGTGAAGAGACTTTAAGTTCCGATGAAAATAAAACAGCCAAAGGAAATATCTTCAATCGTTTTATTGATATGATTTCAGGTGTTTTTCAGCCATTACTTGGTTTGTTGGCTGCGACAGGAATGATTAAAGGGTTCAACGAACTGTTTTTATCTTTTGGATGGATTACGGAAACATCTGGAACATATCAATTGTTAAAAGCAACTGGAGATTGCCTGTTTTACTTCTTCCCCGTATTTTTAGGGTACACTGCAATGAAAAAATTTGGTGGGTCGTCCTTTATAGGAATGGCTATAGGGGCATCACTCGTATACCCAACGTTATCTAGTTTAAGTGAAGGAGATCCTCAATTCATTTTGTTTGGAGGGACAATTTTTGAATCTCCAATTCATATTACGTTTTTGGGTCTGCCAGTAATTTTAATGACGTATTCCTCCTCAGTCATACCCATCATTTTAGCTTCGTTCTCTGCATCTAAATTAGAAAAAGTTCTAAAAAGAGTTACACCACAAGTGGTACGAACGTTCTTGGTTCCCTTTTTTACGATGCTTATCATCGTCCCAGCTACTTTTTTGGTAATAGGGCCTATATCTACATGGGCAGGAAATTTAATTGGAGCGGGCGCTACTGAAATTTACGGATTTAGCCCTATTTTAACGGGTATAATAATAGGCTCCATGTGGCAGGTTTTGGTTCTTTTTGGACTTCATTGGGGAATCATCCCCATCGCGCTGCTGAATATTGGAACACTTGGATCAGATCCAATTATGGCGCTTTCTTTTGGGGCTTCATTTGCGCAAATCGGTGCGGTTCTAGCAGTTCTGATCAAAACTAAAAATCGAAAAATAAAAGCGTTGAGTGTACCGGCATTCATTTCTGGGATTTTTGGTGTCACGGAGCCTGCTATATATGGTTTAACCTTACCTTTAAAAAGACCATTCATTATGAGTTGTATTGCCGGAGGGATCGGTGGAGGTCTTTTGGGATATGCTGGGTCAAAATTTTACATTCTTGGAGGCCTCGGTGTGTTCGGCTATCCCAACTTTGTAAATAAGGTAGCCGGTATTGATTTCAGTTTTTATATGTCACTCATTGCAACTGCCGTCGCCTTTATTTTTGGGTTTGTCTTAACCTACTTTATTGGTTTTAAAGATCCAACAGAGACGATATCAACCAATATTGCTGAAAAACAAGAATTCGTTCCTAATACAAGTCAATTAAATGACCAACCCTTTGAAATCGTTAGTCCGATGACAGGTACTGTAGTTAGACTCCAAGATATTAAGGACGAAACTTTCGCAGGAGAGTATATGGGCAAAGGGATAGCCATCCTCCCTACAACGGGACGTGTTGTATCTCCAGTAAACGGCATTGTACAAACGATTTACCGTACGAAACATGCCATTGGTCTTATCAGTGATGATGGAGTAGAAATACTCATTCATATTGGACAAGATACCGTTCAGTTAAAAGGTCAGCACTTCAATTCATTCGTGAAAGATGGGGATCGGGTTAAGGTTGGGGATGTCATTGTAGAGTTCGACTTGCTGGCGATCCAGGATGCCGGTTATGAAATGGTAACCCCCATTGTTATTACAAATACGTCCATGTATCACGACATTGTAGGAATTGCAAATGACAGGGTAGATGAAAAAGAACCGTTACTCAAAGTATATGCACAAAAATAGGGAGGTAATTGGATATGTTTAATAAAATCACTACATTTCCGGATGGTTTTCTGTGGGGTGGTGCTACGGCTGCCAATCAAATTGAGGGGGCATACCTAGCTAATGGTAAGGGACTAACGACCATTGATTTGATGCCGAAGGGGCCTAAACGTGATCAGGTTTCGATGGGTAACTTAAATTCGTTTGAACCCGAGGAAGGCGAGATTTATCCTTCCCACGAAGCTATCGATTTTTATCATCGTTATAAAGAGGATATCGCTCTTTTTGCGGAAATGGGCTTCAAATCGTTTCGAATGTCGATTTCATGGGCTCGCATCTTTCCCAATGGTGACGATGTAACCCCGAATGAAGCAGGATTGCAATTCTATGATGACGTGTTTGATGAACTTCTGAAGTATAATATTGAGCCTGTCGTTACTATATGTCATTTTGATTTACCTGTGAACTTGGCGAAAACGTATGGCGGTTGGAAAAACCGAATTATGATTGAGCTATTTGAAAAATACTCCAAAACATTGTTTGAACGCTATAAAACCAAAGTGAAATACTGGATGACATTTAACGAGATTAATATGTTATTGCATCTGCCTTATACAGGAGCTGGCATTATTTTTGAAGAAGGAGAGAATAAACAACAAGTTCTGTATCAAGCAGCGCATCATGAACTGGTTGCAAGTGCTCTGGCGGTTAAGGCTTGTCATGAAATTATTCCTAACGCCATGATCGGATGTATGTTGGCAGCTGGAAATGTGTATCCATACAGTAGTAATCCAGAAGATTACTGGGAAGTTATGGAAATGGAACGAGAGTCCTACCTCTTGATTGATGTACAATCTAAAGGGGAGTATCCCGGATATGCAAAACGCTTTTTCATCGAGAATGGAATTCAACTTCAGTTTGAGCCTGGAGATTTGGGAATTTTGAAGAAATATACAGTGGATTACATTGGTTTTAGCTATTATTCCAGCCGTTGTACCAGTGCTGATCCTGAAATACTGAAGAATTACACAGATGGGAATGTTTTTGGTTCTGTAATCAACCCTTATTTGGAAACCTCAGAATGGGGATGGACAATTGATCCAAAGGGCATGCGGATTACTTGTAACCAGTTACATGAGAGGTACAATAAACCATTATTTATCGTAGAGAACGGACTTGGTGCGAAAGATACTCTTCTGGATAATGATACCGTTGAAGATGATTACCGCATTAAGTATTTAGATCTTCACTTTGCAGAGATTGCTGAAGCAATAAAAGACGGAGTTGATATTATAGGGTATACAAGTTGGGGACCGATCGATCTTGTGAGTAACGGTACCGGCGAGATGAAAAAACGGTATGGGTTCATTTATGTTGACAAAAACAACGATGGCTCTGGCACGCTTCGAAGAATCAGAAAGAAAAGTTTTCATTGGTACAAAGACATTATTGCTAATAATGGGGCAGGGTATTTCCTTGATTAATTGATCGGTAGTATTCGCGTGTTAATTTAATGAAGCAGTATGACAAAAATATTTCAAGTATGTGTGCTAAATAAATACTTGAGGGGAAACAAGGCAGGCCACATAAGAGAATCTCTATATGTGGTCTTCTTTTAACTCCAAAAGACTTTGAGATGTATAATTCAATGTCCTCATGTCGAGAGACAAGAACATGGTCCCATTGAAGTCGTTATTATAGCGGCTTTTTAATTTATCGGTACAAGTTCTTGTCCCGAGCCAAGGACAAGAACTTGTACCGATTACCGTATTGGACAAGAACATGTTCCTATTGCCAATTAAGCGTGTATCTAATCGTCATCTTGTCCTTCAATTCCTTAAACTAATCACAAGGAGGGCAGTTTTTTTATTGTACTACACACCGATTAGGTTTGAATGGCAGACTCATACTTTAGAATAGGACGAAACCCCCTTTGAATAGAGGTTGTCCACTAACTTGAAAAACTCTTCTGACGATAAATCCTTTTGTCGCTGGAGCCAAAGACGAAATAAGGAAAGGGAGGTTGACAGGTAAAACTCAATCAAGTATGGCGTTAAGGCAGGGTTTTGCGGAACATTTAATTCCAACTGATTTAGAGTAATTTCTTTTTTTAAGCGTTTTAAAAAACGGGGACTTCCATAATCACCTAAAAGGGCATGGAGAACCAAAAGATGTTCTTTTTTGTCCAGACAATGGAGCGCATCTTGAACCGTATGCATCGATAGCTCTTTTTTCACCAATTCTTCTTTTATGTCGTTCAATAAGTCATTTTCAAGAGCATCTAACAATTCGTAAATATCAGTAAAGTATTGATAAAAGGTGCTACGGTTATATCCTGACTTATTCGCGATTTCCTGAACTGAAATTTTCTCGATTGGTTTTTGGCTATATAACTCACAAAAAACTCCAACAAAGGTTTGTCTTGTTTTCTCTGTTATTTGAGGTTGCTTTTTCATGTTTTCCTCCTATTAGCGTCTAAGAATATCATCCGACAAATCATAAAATACTGATGGTTGATCAATGAATATTGAAAATTTATAATCAATTATACAACATGTTGTCGGATAATTAAATAAGAATTGGTAATAGGTAGGAGGGGTTTTAATGTCAAATAAACAAAATCGAATTTTAATTTTTGGTGCAGGTGTCATCGGGAGCATGTACGCAATTAAGCTTATAGAAGCAGGGTTTGACGTTACCCTATTTGCACGTTCAAATAGATATAAATCATTAAGAGAAAATGGCCTGCGATATAAGGAAAAAGGTTCAGTTAGATCGATAAAAGTGAATGTCATTGATACACTCGAAAACGGCGATGTGTACGATTTTATTTTCGTTACCGTTCGTTATGATCGGTCCGAATCAGCGTTGTTAACGCTAAAGGATAATCAAAGCAAAAATATAGTTACGATGACTAGTAATTCAATGGGATTTTCTTCGTGGCTGGATATCGTAGGTGATAGACTATTACCCGCTTTTCCGGGCTTCGGTGGACAGATTAAAGATGGAGTATTGCATGCTCGATTTCTACCAAAGATTATAGCGGCAACTGCATTCGGAGAAATTAATGGTGTAGTGACAGAACGAATAGAAAACCTCGCAAAAATATTAAAAACAGCAAAGCTTCCTTACGTCATTAAAAAGGATATGCAAGCGTATCTAATTACACATTCGGTATCAGACATTGCCATGTTAAACTTTTTGCATTCTGAAAATAAGATCATTGACAAAAAAACTGCCAGAACCAGAAAAACGGCACGAAAAATAACATTCACTTTAAAAGCGCATCTAAAGGCAATACAAAAAGCTGGCGTTTCGATTGATCCACCAATGCTTAAAATGGTGCTTAAATTTCCAAACTTATTTTTGGATCTTTTCTTTATGACATGGCTACGAACTAAAATGGTTAGAGATATGATGTTGCCGGATTATGCGAATCATGCTAACAATGAGATTGTGCAGCTGAGTAATGATTTAATAAAATTTTTAAGTCAAAATGGTATCAAATCGGAAATGGATTAACGACAAATTGTTCCTGATGGTGAATACGATAGATTGTCGAACTATCCAAAAGCTATAAGGAGAGTTAAAGACAACCAGATGAACTACAAAATCATCCCTGATTCAGGCAATGCAATTAATTATGAACAGGCTGATCTGATCAAAATAAGGAGTTATTCGCTTTTTACAATGAACGAGCTACAACCGAGAGAGGGAGCAATTCTGCTTTAAAGTGTGTTTTTTATACTGATGGGTAGAAATATTCAAAAACTGAATTGGAACAAGGCTGATTTCTCTTTGGCACGCTATGTCAAGGGGAAGAACGTTGTAACTGTAATGGTCACAAGAATATTCCCCGACTCCAAAGTAACCATATTCCAGGATGATCAGGCTAAATCCGAGAAGCTGAACATTCAAGGTAATGAGATCTATTATATTCAATCCGATATTAAGGATAGGGAAACTAATTCCGTTCCTTACCATCGGATTGGATGGAGGGACGATCACAATCATTTGTTGTATGAAATATTCAAAAATGGGGACAGCAATTTAGGTAAAAAGGATCTGGTCAAAATTGCTGAAGAGATGCTTACATCTCCTTAGTGTTCTAAACAACAAAGGGATAAACAAGGCACTTTAGACATTAGTTCTGCTTTACTGAAGGACCCAAGTAATCTTCCAGCCAGTTATAATTTGAATAGAGCTAACAAAACCTATAAGCAGTATTATTAATGGAGATATCTGTAAAGGAAGGGCCATCCCACAAAGGATGGCCTTTAAACTTGCCGTTACAGATTGTATGGCTTAAAGAGTCCAGTCCCACGGGCAGTCGGTTTGTCTTTAATATCTCCAGCGCTTTACCCAACGTCCATACGAATATCTGAAAGATGAATATATTATTCTATCTGAAACAGATAGGAGGTATATACGTTGACTCAATTTCTGGATGCAAGATCATCGCAAAATGCTGCGTTGTTTAATTCTATTTCCATACCGATTCCAGTGATTAACACGCCTCAATTATTCGGCCAGATTGGTCTGCAAACGGCTGGAGCCGGAACCAATCTGAGGGTCTCCCTAAAAGGAACCATAACAGTACAACTACCTCTTGCTCTATTTCAAGTGAGAATTATTATTGTAAGAGGCACTGTTGCTACTGATCCGATCGTTTACTCTGCTAACTTCACGTATGGTTTAAGTGGTCTCCTCAACCCCGAAGTTATCATGTTTTCTGCCAACGACTATAATCCACCGATCTCTGCTCAAATAACGTACACTGCATTTATCAGTAGCAACCTGCTCGGAACGGTTCGGGTCGGCCCTGAAAGTTTCGACGGATTTATCGTTTCGAATTAGAATGAATACGTCCACCCCCGTACTTTATCCTGTTTTTACATAGGGTTAAGGTAATGGGGGTGTTTCATTTAATTTAAATTAGTTTCCAAAATAAACATCCAGCTTACCCGTGGGTGGCGTTGTCGCCATCCAGACAGCTGCCAAATTATCTGGACTAACTGTAGCCGCAGTAATATAGTCTCCAATGAGTACTGTGGGCATCGGAGAGTTGCCATTCGGATTAAAAGATGTATTTGTGATGCGACGATTAGTGAAGCTCGCACCTCCATTAAACGATTCTGCAACAAAAACGTCCAGCAGGAACCCGTTAATTTGATTGCTGTAATATATGACGCGGATCGTCCCGGCAAACGGCGATACGCTTATCGACGGGAAAAAATTCTGTGTACCCGTTGGCGCGCCTGTGATACTGATGGGGTCTGACCATAAAAGGCCATCCGGAGATTCGCAGAGTAAAACATCGGTATATCCGGCACGGGCATCATTCCAGACGGCATATAACGTACCACTGTTGGTTCCATTTGATATATCCGCCCCCATGCTTAAGTTAGTCTGTACTCGAAAGGCATAGTTTGGTACAGGTAAAGGCGAAGGTGCCGGTACAACGGATGAAATAAACGTTGCTTGTCTCTCCAGAGGAGGTTGATAGGTAATGCCCCCATCGTACGAAATACGCAATAACGCAGATGGACTGGCAGGGCCCGTAATGATATAACCTGCATAGACTTGACCTGAGAATCCAACAGCCAGCGCAGCCCGATCGTGTATTCCTCGGGGATTGGACTGCCGATCAGGAGGCTCCCAGGAGATCCCTTGGGTGAGCGACCTTTGCGTAAATATAGCGGAAGAAGCAGTAGCAAGCGGAGTATATCCTACATATGCATTGCCTCGATAAGGGCTCCCTGGAGAACGATCAACAGCTATGTAAGGCTCATCATTATGAACAATAGTACCGAACCCCGCTTGGACGATAACCGGTGGCTGCCACGTGAGTCCATTATCCAAAGAAGTATAACTCGCAATCGTCCCATCATTGATCCCGTTAAACAAATGCACGGTAACGATAAAGGTATTCGGAAACGTATAGTCTATCGTAGGCGCCTCTGCTCCTGCATACCCTGCCGGTTGAGGAAGCACAGTGGTGGTCCAGGTACTGCCTCCATTAATGGAACGATAGAAACCAGTCAATGTTGGCCCGGTACTGGTATCCACAGCTACCACGCACATAATATTCGGGTTCAGCGTATTAACTGCAATTGAAGGTTCAAATTGACTGCCTGCCAAAGCCCCGGTAATATTCACAACTACCATCTGCTCACCTCGATTCCTTTAAGGGATATTTGTGAATCGGTCAATTAATGTCATCTCCGATTGAAGCACACGCTGGATGATCTGACCTGTAGAATTAACTCCATATACATGGATGACCGTACTTGTAGCACTAAAATAATCGCTCTGCACCTCGTAAAAAGCAGCATTGATCAATGGATAGATTAAGCTTCTGGTCGCTTGAGGTAGTAATTCAAATAGATCATGAGCAATGGGTATACGTGCAGCTTGGGTAGTGTCCCATCTGAATACCTCAAGCTCAACATTGACAGGCACATTAAGGGAATCATTAATGCAAGTCACGATGAGCTGAGTGGATTGGGTCTCACCCGAAGTTGGATTGTAAATAAAGCCTGTAGAGTTTGGCAAAAAGCACACTCCTTCCGCAATATATAGTAAAGTATATTACGATTCCTGCTGCCAGTATGACTAAACTTCGACTCTTATATTGGAACGATATGAAAATTTTGTTGTGATACATATGCTAGATTACTAGATATTTCTATTATTATGTACAAAGTTGGAGGAGACATACGATGCTTATTAAACGTGTAGGAAAAATCGCAGCGGTTACTATAATTGACAATAAATAAATGATCGTTTATTATTGGTTCATGAGATATAGAGATGATAACAAAGTCGAAGCAATATATGACGCGACTATACAGCTAATTAATGAGATCGGTTTCTCTGACACGTCGATATCAAAAATTGCCAAAAGAGCGAGTGTATCGGCAGCGACGATTTATATTTACCATGAGAACAAAGAGGATCTGCTCTATAAGACCTACTTAAAGATTAAAGGCAAGATGAGCGAGGAAATGTTTCAGGGAGTGGATCATACCCGAACAGTTTACGAACGATTTGAGGCTATCATCCGCAACTATGTTGATTTTATTCAATCCTTCAAAGAATATTTTTTGTTTCTGGAGCAAATAATGAATTCGCCTTTGCCCCAGAAATGGTGCCTAGAGGATACGGCAAGTCAGTTTCAACCGATCTTCGAGATGTTTGAAGTCGGCATCCGACAGGAGATCTTGAAGAAAGAGGATATTAACATGCTAGTTGCTTACTCCATCTTGCCAATAGCCGAATTGTTGAAAACACATTTGAAGAACGGAACCATATTGAATAGTAAACAATTAGATTCTGCCATCAAGATGAGTTGGGACGCTATTAAGGCATAATAAAGTATTTTAAGCGATGCTACGCATCGCTGTTCTTTTTACCAATAATAAACGAATATTCACTTATTATTGGCAATATAGATAAAAAGAGAGGAAAAAAACAATGAAGTTTACCATCTTTGGAGCTAGCGGGGGTACGGGCTTACTGCTAATTGACCAAGCGATCAACAAGGGACATACCGTAAAAGCCTTTGTACGTGCCGCAGATCGAATCCCGTTTACCCGGGAGGGATTAACAGTTGTAGAAGGAAATGTATTTAGTGAACAGGATGTAGGATCGGCTGTTGAGGGGCAAGACGCGGTGTTTGTAGCTTTAGGAGCCACAGCAGGAAGTCCTTCAGATCTATGCTTACGTGGGACTCGTTCAATTGTGAACGCCATGAGAAGGCATAAAGTAAAAAGACTGGTCGTTCTTACGGGCTTTGGCACCAGCAGAGAAAGCAGGAATCAGCTTGGAATTGGGATGAGAATGATTGTAAAACTAGTTTCTTTAATAACGTTCCGAGAGTTTTACGATAAGGAAAGGCAAGATGGTATTGTACGGAAAAGTGGATTGGATTGGACTATCGTTCAGCCTTCAAGGCTCACCAATGATCCGGGCAAAGGGCAATATAAACACGGTGCTTTTACTCCTTCCATGCTAGCTAAAATTTCTCGTGTCGACGTGGCTAGATTCATGATCGATTCAGTCGAACATGCGCGATATATCAAACAATCCTCGTTTATGCACGACTGATTGAAACAGCTTTGCTGTAGTAATGACCCAATTACATTTTAAAATATAAGCTTTCGGAGGAATAAAACATGAGACCAAACTGGACGCCTGACGATCTCCCAAACTTAAGAGGAAAAACCGCTATCGTGACGGGAGGCAATGGCGGGGTAGGCTATTATACGGCATTGGAGCTAGCGATGCACGGTGCCAAAGTGATCATTGGAAGCCGTGATCCTAGGCGCGGCGAAGAAGCAATCATAACGATGAAACAAACTGCATCGAATATAGATGTGACAGTGGAGCCATTAAACTTGGCTGATCTGAAGTCAGTTCGAAGCTTTGCCGACACGATCCACGGGAAAGTGAAAGGAATAGACGTCCTTATAAACAATGCTGGGGTAATGGCAGTTCCCACTCGTGAACTGACGGCCGATGGTTTTGAAATGCACTTTGGAACCAATCATCTTGGACACTTCGCGTTGACAGGTCTGTTATTGCCATTAATTGAAAAGAACCACGGTCGAATCGTTACAGTTAGCGCACAGTCAGCTCAAATGGGTGATATAGATTTTTCTGATTTAAAAATGGATAAGAAATACAGACCAATGGCAGGATACAATCGCTCGAAACTTTCAAACATACTGTTTGCCCGAGAATTAAATCGACGTGCGAAGAAGAAAGGTATCACTTCTATAGCAGTACATCCTGGTACAAGTCCTACAGGAATCGGGAGAAACGCACCGAAGGGAACCAAAGCATTCGGACTGCTATTAATGAAAATATTCGGAACTCCTCCTGATCAATCATCTTGGCCATCACTTATTGCGGCGACGGATTCGACAATCACCGGAGATATTTACGTAGGGCTAGGAATGAATCCTCTAAAGACTAAGAAACCGAAGATTGTAGATTTCCCCAAAAAGGCATTGGATGTGCAGGTTGCAGAAAGACTTTGGTTATTATCTGAGAAGTTAACCGGAGTACATTATGACTTGTAAAAAAATATCAAAGATAGCTCATTTTTCGCCTATAGACCCGTTAAGATGAACCGTATCACATATGCCCAGGTCATTACGCAAGCGGGAGACATTAATTCTAAATAACATGGAGCAGTTCGCCGGTTGGCAGCTGCTCCTTTTTCGTTAAGCTAACGGGCGGGTTAGTTTAATGGATGATAGAATAAAGGAAATCCAGATAACTGGAGGACCCACATGTTGCCTTTTCCAGCTGAAACTAGTCGTAAAGAAAAATTAGATTTTATACATGAGATAAAGAACAAGTTATTAGAGAAATATGATGAGGACATTGAGGCTATCGGTAGTTATGGATCACTTGCTCAAGTAAAAGAAGGACCTTATTCAGATTTAGAATTGCACATAATTAGTAGAGATGGAACGAGTATACCTACCTAACCGTGAATTAATATTTCATCCGTTTAGATTAGAGATTTCTACAAAGCAGAAATCCGAATGGTTTCATCAAACAAGCGTGGTGGACGATGGATGGGCCATTAGAACGGGTAGTTTCATACATATTACCTCTCTGTACGATCCACATGGCATATTTAATAAGGCGAAGGAGGTTGCGCTTTCAGTACCTTACGAAGAATTAGAGAAGTAATAGCAGAATTTATGGTTTGGGAGCCGTATAAAAATATAGGAAAAATTTTCAAAATGACATAAAGTCGCCAACCAAGAAACCTCTTATAAAACAAGGGGGGGTAATTGTCGAGGGACAAGAACATAGTCCCATTGAAGTCGCTAATTTAGCGGCTTTTTTATTTTATCGGTACAAGTTCGTGTCCCGAGTCAAGGACAAGAACTTGTACCGATTGCCGGAATGGACAAGAAAATAGTCCGATTACCGATTAGGCATAAAACTAAACGGTTCTTTTAATGAAATGACTACTGTTTTGACAAGAAGAGATTCAAATGATATTATTTGCATGTGCAAACAAATAATATTGGAGGTAATTTAAAAATTGAATAATTTATCCACACCTTTCAAACTAAAAAACCTGGAACTCAAAAATAGAACTGTCATGGCTCCGATGTGTCAATATTCTGTTGAACTAAAAGATGGCGTACCCAATGATTGGCATTTTGTGCACTATGCTTCCAGAGCCGTTGGTGGAACAGGATTAATCATTGTAGAAATGACAGGAGTTGATCCTGATGGAAGAATCACAGATGGTGATCTTGGTCTGTGGTCCGATGATCAAATTCCTCCATATCAACGTCTCGTCTCTGAAGTCCAGAAGCATGGATCTAAGATAGGTATACAGATTGGGCATGCGGCAGAAAGGCAGAGGATGCTCTTCAACCAGTAGCACCGTCCTCTGTTCAAGGTGGAGCGCTACCTGAAGAGACGAAATATGGAGAGTTGAAACTCCCCAGAGCCCTAACAATCGAAGAGATTAATCGAGTAATTAGTCAATTTAAGGATGCTGCTAGACGTGCAGTTGAAGCCGGGTTTGATACCATTGAACTTCATGGTGCCCATGGGTATTTGCTTCATCAGTTTATGTCACCCAGTATTAATATCAGAAAAGATGTATATGGAACAGACCTTTCGAAATTTGGTGTAGAGGTCATTCAAGCGGTGAAAAGTGTCATGCCTAAAAATATGCCCCTGATTATGAGACTTTCTGCAATTGAATACATTGATGGCGGGTATGATATTGAACATGCATTGAATATGGGAGAGAGATTTAAAGCTGCAGGTGTAGACATTTTCCATATTTCTAGCGGTGGAGAAGGAATCCCAGGAAAATTGAAGCCATTAAACACGCCTGGTTACCAAGTCCCTTTCGCAAGAATGTTTAAGGATCGTCTTGGTCTTCCTGTGATTGCTGTAGGAAAGATTGAAAATGCTGAACTTGCTCAAGCAACTATTACAAATGGTGATGCAGATCTGGTTGCGGTGGCGAGAGGAATGTTGAATGATCCTTATTGGACATTGCATGCGATGAAAGCGACAACAAAGAAAGTGGAAGCACCTTTTCAGTATTCGAGAGGAATTCGTTAAAGGATTAATCGTAAATTTAAATAAAGGGAGAGATAAAACGTGAAAAGTATTACAAGAGGAATCGATCATATTGGAGTAACCGTGCCCGATATCGAAGAAGCAACAGTTTTCTTTAAAAAGGCTTTTGACGCTAAAATTGCTTATGATAATAAAAAAATTGAAGATGAGCCTTTAGCTGGACCAAATCTAGAGAAAACATTAGGTCTAAAAAAGGGAACCAAAGTTATCCATATGCGCTTGCTTTCTTTTAATAATAGCGCTAGTATCGAACTATTTAATTACGTCGATGCTGATCAACGGAGACCGTCAATTGCTTCTGACTTGGGTGTTCAACATTTTGGTTTCTATGTGGATGACATTAAAGAAGCAGCTAAAGCATTTGTTGAAGCAGGTGGAGAGTTATTAAATGATCCCGGTGAATTGTTAGGAGATGTTGAAGATGGAACAGGTCATTTTGTATATGGGCGTGCACCATGGGGAATGTTAATTGAACTCATTAGCTATACACCGCATGGATTAAACTACCCTGAAGATAGTGAAGCAAAACGTTTTACACCATAACATCTGCACTTATGACCAACCACATATAAGAAAATTGTTACACAGAGATAATTATTAATTCATGTAAGTAATGCTGTACCCCTATGTCAATATGTGCTAAGGAAATGCATGCATTAAAGCTATACTCATTTTGAGGAGACGGCATCGATTTGATCTTTTGACATCAGCTTAAGTTGAGGTAATACTATATGTGGGACAATACAACGTATAGAACGAAAGGAAGATATACTTGAGCGATTCGGATTATCTAATTCATGACTGGGTCAATTTCTCCAAATATCATGATCGAATTAATAATGCTTTAAACCATATTCTTCAGGAACGTTATCAATTTAGCTTAAAAGAGTTTTATTTGCTTATGTACCTTTATCATTCCGAAGACAACAAACTACGTCTGTCTACTGCATCGAATATGATTGGTTTAAGCCAGAGTGCTCTTACTCGTCTAATAACCAGATTGGAAAACCATACTTTTCAACCTGTAGAACGAGTTGTGTATGAAGAAGATAAGAGAGGCTTCTATGTTGTTCTTACTCCAAACGGTGAGAAATATACGAGAGATATTATTACAGAAGTTAGTTCTGTTTTAGAGGAGTCTATGTCTGAAAAGGATAAAAAAAACATTCGATTATTTACTTCTTAAATACGGTACACAAAATAAACGGACATTATAACAGTAATACATTATGGACAAATAACCACAGTCGCATTTTATAGCGACTGTGGTTATTTAATCTTATGGTACCTTAATGAATAAAAAAGTTCGGATTTCTTTCGGATAGGTAGGGCCGTGTATTGGGAATCTGTCGCGGGACAAGAACATTGTTCCATTCAAAGTCGCTATTATAGCGGCTTTTTTGTTTTATGGAACCAAGTTCTTGTCCCATGCTGAGGACAAGAACTTGGTTCCTTTGCCGAAAAGGACAAGAACATTGTGTCATTGCTGATTTAATGTTCATCTAAAGAGATACACGCTCTAAATAGGGTGGTACTTGCAGTGAATCAATTCGTTTCAAGATGAGACAAACAGAGGTTCACCATTAGAGTCAAATATATTTATTAAAAATAGAATAAACATGATTGAAAATGAAAAAAGCTCAAGTTTATAAAGAATTCCGCTTTTCTATACGAATTTTGGAGGAAAATTATGCTTGAAATAACAGGTGATGAAATCGCTCAACTTAACGATACTGACTTGCGATCCTTAGTTGGTCTCCTTTGTGAAGCGGAGCTGGCGTCTGAACAAGTTCCGACAGCAGGTGTAACCTGGGGAGGGGATCAAAATGCTAAAGATGGTGGGATAGATGTAAGGGTTGAAGTGAAATTTATTAGAAAAGATGGTTTTGTTCTTAGGGCAAATACAGCATTTCAAGTTAAGAAACCCGATATGCCTCGTAGGGACATTATAGAAGAAATACGACCAAAAGGAGTACCGAGAGAAGTTTATAAAGAACTTAGCGGATAATAATGGAGCTTATATAATTATAAGTAGTCAAGGATCCACTTCAGGTTCTGCATTACAAAACAGAAAAACTGCCATGAAAGAAGCTATCACAGGGAACGCTAACGCATCGAAGTTAAAAGTTGACTTTTATAATCGTGAGCGTATAGCTAGTTGGGTAAGAAGTCATCCTTCTATGATTCTATGGGTTAGAGAGAAGATTTGATACCCCCTACAAGGATGGCAGTCATTTGATAACTGGGCAGATTCCTCTGAAGGTGATAACAGTGAATATCTTATCGATGGAACCTCTCGCTTGTCTGACTCATCGAGTACAGCTACCACCGGAATGGATTTGTTGCAAGGTTTTCAGGTTATGAGAGCTAATTTAATTCTCCCTGGTAGTTCTTAGGAAAACACGCTTAGTTCAAGCGTTGTTTCATGATCAGATTGGTAGGGGATCGCTAAATAAATCTTTAGTCTTTTACACAGATCTAGGAGATGCACCACTTCCTGATTCTAAATCTTTTTTTATACGGCTCAAGTCAATTGGAGAACGTGGAATCTTGATTGTTGATACTTGTCCTCCTGACCTTCATAGTCAACTAACTATGAGCAAGAAGTAGACAGAGGGAAGGCAGCATTGACAGAGTTATTCAATGGGGTGAGGAATTCAAAGACACCAATTATTGTTGAACGAATTGTTAACGATATAGATGATATCGTTAAGATTATCCGTTTTGATGTTTGGCGGGGAACAACTGCAGGAAAACAGGAAGTAAAAAAAGCTCTTCGGCGTGTAGTTTGGATCAAATACAAGATTAAAGACAAAGAAGTCTTTCATAAAGCCTATCAATACATTTAGCAGTACTATTAATTCGAGCAAATAAAGATTTACTCTATGTGGGGCAGCATGTTAAGGTTGCGGAGACGTGTACTGGAATTTCTGGTTGCTGTTACAACGATCAGTCCCGTCACGTCTTTCTACTTCTCATAGTCTTTGTTAAAGACAAAACAACAATTCATTATAGGGTCTATGAATTGGCCGGACAACATCTGATATATCAAATACATATCATTAAGGAGGAACGTCCCAAATGATCAACTTATCACATTATCAACACCTTTTTAATATTGAAAACACGACAGAACGATGCAAAAAAGTAAATGATACTATGGACCAGGTCTGGAGATCGGAACTGGATCAATTAGCTATGAGGTTAATTGGTGAGGATTATAGAATTGCTACATATGGACAGACGTTAATTACTACTTATCATGATTCCATAAACCCCAAATATGCAGAGCAAAAGAAAGATACAAGTATAGGTAAAAAGTATTTTGCTCAAATTGTTCGTAAAATAGGGGAGAAGGAAATTAGTCTTTTAACACTCGAGTTTAATGGCATTGAGCAACAAATGTATATATACACGGAACTAAGTTTTTATCAAGTTCATGAATTGTTCAAGACAGGTCGCCAACAGATATTGAATGAAATGGATTCTTCTCTAAAGGTGTTCACAAAAACGAGTACATTTAGGAGAAGTGAGGTTGAAAGATCTGTACTAGAGCATACCATTCTTGAAATGGTGAAACCAAGAACTAGACATGGGTTGATATTTGGAGTAGCAATTTCTTTGCAAGGTATGTATGAAACTTCTAATATAATCGATTTTTTAGGGGAAACCTGGCGGTTAACGGCCTCACTTAGGAATTATGCAATAGAGCATAAAGAGTCTAGTGCTAGAGTTGAACATATAATGAATTTACTAGGGTCGGTTGAAACACCATATACAGCTAACTTATTTGGGAATGTATATCAGATTCATTACGGGTCTGCGGTAAATGAAAAATCAGGTGAAAGAATTGAAGAATTTGTATTAAAGCGAGATGGGCAGACCATTGTTCAAGGTAATTTTAATTACAGAGAGTATGAGGTAAGGACCGGTTTATCCAGGCCTATGCTGGGTGTTAATGTAGAGGGTCATAATCACATTTATACAAATGTTGAAGTTTTGCTGGGGGATAATCGTAAGGAATGGTGGTTAACGAAATCATTCCGAACTACAAATCAGAACAACGAAGAATTGAAGCGAGAGGCCATGGATTTACTGATCCAGCATGGTATGGAAGTACATGATAACGAGTATCGAATTGGAACGTACAACAATACTCAGCGACGATTTGAAGAAGATCATGCGGAAATCAAAGGAAGACTAGCATTTGCAGCTCTATTATTTGCGCATGTAGCAGGTCGTGGGAAATTTAAATTTTTCGAAAAAGAAGCGTTAATTCATGAAGATAAATCTGATAAAGAAATACTTGAAAACTCCAAAGAAATGGATGAATTTAATAGTAACTTTGACTTTTCTGTAATATACGAGTCTATTCAGAACTGTTCTTTGACCTTTGATAAAGATTTGATTCGAGATCTGCACCTTAATATAACCGCTTTGGATGATAAGCATTTTGTTATTTTAAATGGGATATCGGGAACAGGGAAAACGCAACTTGCCAAGCTCTATGCGAACGCGGTATATGGCCTTTCTTATGAAGATGATAATCCATATTTGTCTATTATACCTGTCCGACCTGATTGGACAGATGCAAGCGCATTGTTCGGATATTACAGCTCCTTTGAAAAATGTTATATGATGACTGAATTTCTAAAGGTGCTATTGCATGCTAATGAAGAACGAATGAAGCCACATTTTATTGTACTTGATGAGATGAATCTCGCCAGGGTTGAATATTATTTAAGTGATTATTTGAGTGGGGTAGAGTCACACAAGGAGATTACATTACATAATAGGGATGATCTGGACGGCATTCCTTCCAAGATTGGCATCCCGCCCAATATATATCTCATTGGAACGATAAATGTAGATGAGACCACACATACCATTTCGGACAAAGTACTCGATCGTGCATTTGTTATGACGTTAAGTGATGTGGATTTAGAAACGTTTTGGAGTCGTGTGGATGATGGTGTCAAAGTTAGGTTACAGAACGAATTTCAATTTCTTATGATATTGCATCGTTGGTTGGCGCCATATAATTTACATTTTGGATACCGTACGATGAATGAAATGATTCAAAAAATGAGCCGCCATCTTGGGTTGGATATTGAGCATCAGATATCCCAAAAAGCGATGCTTGACCGTGTTATTTCCGAGAAGGTTCTGCCCAAGCTAAGAGGTGATGATCGGATAAGTGAGCTGCTCAAGGAATTAAGCAAAGCGTTTGCTACTTATCTAGGTGAAGAGTCAGTAAGCTACGGTCATATAGATCGAATGGAGAAGGAGCTTAAACGGTATGGTGCAACACAGTTCTGGAGGTAACCTCCTGCTCCGATTAAAGGGTGAGATGTGGGTTACATTAAAGGAGGCCTATCTGACCGAAGCATCGACCTACGAATGGAAGTTTGTTATGGAGGACATGAAGCAAGCCTTTTCGATCGGTTTTTGCGGATTGCCATACTTCCCAAATAGGATAAAAGAAGGGATAGCTTATGGTCAACTGACCACACCCTTTTATAGTGGTAAAGTCACTTTTGAGATCAATGGCGAAAAACACGATTCATATATTTATCCGGATTCCCGCAAATTGACGCAAGAGCAATACGATCTAATGTTAAGTGATATTTTGGAGGAAGCGTCGCTTTGCTTTGAGAATTCGAATATCAAGGCAGGCATTGAAGTCGATCAACTTTCACGTGAGCTATCTCTGGCACAATGGAGCTACATAGAAATGTCGTTCACATCGCTTGCGGTTATGATCCGACAAGTGATGGAACACCCTACCAGGGTGCTTCAAGCCCGTGAACAGTCAATGAGACGGGATCATGTTAAATCAGTGGATACTAAAACAATGGGCTGGCTTGAACGGAATAGGGAGCGCAGCTCCTCTGGAACCATACCGGAGATAGTGAGATCTACTGTCCGAGAGGATAGCTATAACACTTATGAAAATAAATTATTATTGCGTCAATTACTGGAGCTGAGACATCTGTTGAAGCGGTATGGGGAAGAGATGCAAGAAGAGGATGCAAGAAAGGCAGATTTTTATGCTGACCAAATAGGTTCTTGGTTGAGACATCCCCTTTTTAAGCAAGTTGTACCCTATAACGGTGTGGTTCAAATATCTCAAGTATTTCGCAAACATCCAGTCTACCGACAGTGTTACCAATGGTTTGATCGGTTATTCAGACACGGAAACGAACGAATTGGAATGAGTTACAATTATCCATTGCGGGAAACATTCGCGTTATATGAGATATGGTGCTATATGATGCTGGTAAAGACCTTTCGGGAGAAGGGTTTACTTAAGGACAGTAGCGGGCTATTTCGAACGACAAGGAAAGGGCTATTTCTTCACTTTGCCGAGCATAACGAGAGTTGTGTGCTTTTAAATAATGGTATGCGACTATCGTATCAACGGGTTTTTCAAAATAATTCACCACATTTCTATACCTTCACACAACGAATGATACCCGACATTGTTATACAGGCAGGCGACCAATTGTATATATTGGATCCCAAATATCGGATTGCTAGCAATTTAGGTACAGCTCTTGGTGAAATGCATAAGTATCGGGATGGTATCTTGCTTTGCCACAATGATGAGCGATCAGTTCAGACTGTTTTAATCCTTACGCCACTTAAGAATGATGAGCTTGACTATTTTACATCAGGTTATCATGACAGATATAAGATGGGAGCTATCGCACTTACACCTGGAGGGGATATGAGCTTACTTCACACTTGGGTAGACAAAATTGTAGTACTGGAAGCGGAAGATTCACCACATTGACCTGCGGTAAATACTGAGTGCAGTTCGCTTCCAAGATGCTGAACTTGATTCACGGCGTGATAAAGGGAGTTTTTAGCAAAGAAGATCTGAAAAGTCTGCGTAAATTATTCAATTACATTAAGTACCGCTCCAAAAGCCATTAACGGAATTACGTACATTCCTGTACAGGCTATTACGGGTTTGGGTGCATCTATGAAATTTACTTCAAGCAATAACACATTAAATATTGAAATCTAGACTACTTCGTGGAGGGCGCTTGCTCTCCATTTTCTTTGAATTAAGTTAGAAAGCGTGTACCACTTAGTGTATTGTTTCTTTAGAATTATCGGTTGTTCAAGCTCACTAATACATACATTGGAGTGAACGAATGTTAACTAAATAGTACCTGCTAAAACAATGGCTGGTTTGACCAGGTTAACCATCAACGGTATATATTTCTTTTCCGTCAGGAAACATAAATCTAGATAAAGCAATTATTCTTAAAACAAATAGAACAATTAGCAGTTAAAGGTAACTCTAAAGATACTAATTATATCTTATATATTGTTTCTGAAATAGAAGGCATCGTACCAGTGTGTGTTGGGCGAAGTAATAACCCTCTCAATCTCTGGAAAGTTCATTTAAAAGGCCTAGCTAGGGGACAAGGCTTGTATAAAGAGTGGCGTACTCTGCTACTTGATGATGCTGGTTTATTCAAATATAAAGTTGGCTTATTTATTGTCGCAGATTCCGTTTTATCTCATCCGCCAATTTGTGAGTTTATAACCGACGCTTATCCAAGTACTCTTTTAAATCATGAAGGGAATAGACGATGATTCCATTTAATGAATGGCTTAAATCGTATTGTCACAGCAGAACAATTGTTCAGCAATGAACTGATATTATCGGTGAGAAAATAAGGACATCAGCTGTCAGCCGCCCCTGATTGAACAAATGCTATTCCTGTAACTTTTTTTCAGTGTCCACACGACACAAGTGGAGTGTTCTGGTATGATAAATACAATATATTCTAAATTAAGGGAGAAAGAGGAGAACGAATGTCTATTACTTGTTACTTTCAAGGTTGTATAAAGAAGGGTGAAACTAGGGAACACATTCCACCTAAAGCATTTTTTCCAGAAGATCAACGAGAACAACTCTTAACTGTTAAATCATGTAGAGAACATAATAATGAAAAATCCACTGATGATGAGTATATTCTTGCGCATATCTGCTTAAATTCTTCTCCTGTTAATAACTCAAAAGAGGTATTCATTAGAAGTGTAATGCCTCAATTAGGCTACAATGAAGGTGCGTTTCGAAAGAAACTTATAGAAGGATCTATAAAACACAAAGATGGGACTGTAAGTTACAAGGTTGATGTTAGAAGGTTTGATGATTTTTTTAAAGCACTGTCATGTGGAATTATTTATAAATCTTGTGGAAAGAGTCTACCATCTGAATATTCAATTAACCACATATATCATAATTTGATAGATAACTACATGTCTAATGAAGAAAAAATGTTAACTGAGATGATATCTAGTTTTTATGAGGATATTGAAGAAGCTGATATTATGAAATTTGGACATCTCAAGACATTGAATTCTTCGATATATTCCGTTAAGATATATGGTCTTTCTGATTTTCAATCGTCTATTACAATTATCCATGAATTTTATGGCCAATTTCGCGTGACATCTATGCTCTCACGGATATTCCCATGATTATCGTGATAGTTCAGCGGTCTCTTCGAGAGACAAATTAGATAGGGCATAAACCATCATCCTATTGCGCTACTAAATAACATGAAGTAGGCGTAATTTATCACTTTAGACTTAATTCGTCTTGAAGTAAACAGTGAATTTTACCCTCTCATAATTTGATGCCACTATACACACCTCAGATATTGAGTCTTGCTCACTGTTGATTAAAGTGACTAATATTTGAGGTGTATTGACGGATAAGATTAAAGAGTGGGGAAGAGGGATAACTGAATGCAATCAAAAACTATTTGAGAAGCTATTATCTTACAAAATAACGGCTCAAAACCAAAATTAGCGGTTGACGAATTGGATAAGCGCAGAATGGTATATTTAAATGGAAAAACATCTGAAGATCCTGCAATGTGCTAAGTCCTACCGACCAAAGATCAAAAGGATATGAAGGATGCCACCCACTATAGCGTCGAAATAAAGTCTAAAAATCTAAACAACAATCTTCTCCATACATACCCAGGAAGTTCTTCTTGGAGCATACCTTATAGCCTACAAACAATACTGTCCCATCTGCAATTCGGAACAAGATGTGTAACGTGATAATCGGAACAAACTTGTTTTCTCTCCATAGTTACGCAACGTTGGGAAAGTAAAGAAGCTTTTTCTCTGTAGTATAACTGTTCATCAAACGTTGATATTGCCCGTTTAGGTTTACTCGCTGGCTAAAGTAAGGAGAAGAGGTCGACCATAATGAGGTGAGAAGCACCTTGAAAACGACGCGCAATTGGCAGGATGAGATGTTGAATTACCCGTTGCCTCTGAACCAACGCAACCGTAGAAGGGCGGTACAATCGTATTAAAGCTTGCCAATGTCGGCGCTACTTTACTCGTAATCTAAAGTGCTACAAATCCAGCATTCTAATCGAATGTAATCTTCTACGTTTGCCGAGCTGAAAAAGTTCAACCGCTTATTTCTAGATAGAGTCTACAAATATTAAAATATTTCATAATACTAATAAGGAATGATTAAGTTTATGGGTAATGATCTGGATTATATATCGGTAAAAGATTTAATGAGATTTTCTTTTATTGTTCCATCCTATCAAAGAGGCTACCGTTGGGGGAGTGACCAAGTGGCACAACTTATTGATGATATTTATGAAGAGCAAAATAAGAAGTATTATCTTCAGCCTCTTGTTATAAGTAATGTTGCGAGCACTGAGCTAAAATGGAATGTAATAGATGGCCAACAGCGACTAACAACAATATTTATTATAATAGGGGCTTTAAATTATTTGAATTCAAAAGATCCGGGCAACACCATTCATGATTTAAGCCTAACAATGCATTTAGAATATGAGAGCCGTAAAAGCAGTGCTATATTCTTGCGTTTTTTAACTGAGTATAAAAACTTCACTGATCTGCCAGTCGAGGCCTTGAACCAAGAGCGTTTATGGGAAACGTTTAAATGCTATACGATAGAAGGGAATGTAGAGAAAAATTTAGATTTCGATTATATGCTCGATGCATTTTGCACATCCGTCAATAAAGTAAAAAAATTATTGGGGGAAAATCGATTTAATAATCTGATTGATTTAAAGCAGCGACTGTTGAATGAGTGTGCTTTCATTTGGTACCCCATCAATTCAACAGAAAATGATAAGAGAAATTCGGAAATAACACAATTTTCAAAGATTAACATGGGAAAAATAGAACTGACAGATGCAGAACTTATAAAAGCAGAGATAATGAATCCTACCCGAATAAACAAAGAACTTGAAAGAAACAAGATCAAAGAAAAGCAATTTGCCATTTCGGAAGTATGGTATTCTATTGAAAATGAATTGCGGAAACCGGATTTTTGGGCTTTTGTGCCTCATGAAAACCAGTATAGTATTAATAATCATAGTAGAACCAGAATTGATGTTTTATTTGAATACCTATTATTGGAAAATGAATTAGAACTTAAGGGTGGATTAGATCGTTATATAGAAGAATTAAGTGTATCATTTGAATATTCGTTATTTACAAGAGTGCAGAGGCTTCTAAATAATGATACAACTTGGGGGAAAATCGTAGATATTTTTGAACAATTGAAAGAGTTGTACGAAAGCGACGGAAGAACTCAAATAGAAGATGATAAAAGTAAGAAAAAAGCCGAAAAGGGCACTAGTATATACAATTTACTTAGTTTTATTACCCTTTATCAACAAAAAAAAGGCGAGAAAAGTAACTTTTTATATCTGAAAAGTTATGAAACATTTTATGAATTATTACAAAAAGACCGGAATGAACGTATTCCTTACATAAAAAATAAAATTAGAGAACTCATGTATGCGGAAGAAAATATTGAAGAAAAGATAAAATCGATCAGATACGGCAAAGGTGACGAATTGCGTGAAGTATTGCTGTTATACAATTTGATAATTTTATCCAGATCTACAGGAATTGGTAATCGTTATAATTTTCTTGAGCATAATAATGTCAAGCGTGAGTGGACTAGAGAGCATATATTTCCTCAAAAAACTAAGATTCCTAAAGAAAACATAATAAAGGCTCGAAAGGATCTTTTAAGTATTTTTGTTGGTAATTTGGACGTAAATGGAAATGTTGTATTAAAGAACAACATGATCTTTAAGTATATCAACTTTTTATACGGGAAAGAGGAACATTCCCACTCGCCCTTTAAACATGATAACTCTCCCTCTAAACTTGTTAACTCTGGAATAATTAATTGGAAAAAGGATGAGGAAGCAATTAAATTATTTTTAGAACAAAAACATGTTGAGAATGGCTATGAAAAAGAATATGCCCAAAAATTAATACTGATTCAAAAATCCATAGATTTATTATCGAAAATCAGGGTTTTGGAAAGAAACAAAAAATTAATAAACAAAGAAAACCAGGAAGCCATAATTAACCATATAACAACCAATAATGATATATTTAGAAACATTAATGCGGAAAAGATTGTCTTGTTGTTTGAAAAAGAACGCGAGAATTGCATTAAAGTGTTAAAGGAATTACTACCAGATATACAATTTGCTGATTCTATCAAAGGGTATATTGATAAATATATGGATGGATCCTTGTTTATATTGAATTCTAAAGTTCAGGAGGATACTGATGGTCAAGAAGGAACTGATTTCAAAGGAATATTTACAAGGATGTACGAAACTATCATCGATAATATAGAAAGCATAACTAATATAAAAATATGTGCGCATTATCTTTCTTTGCTGAAGGAAATATTCACCAAAGTAAACCTGTCAATCGAAGCCGAAGTAAACCAATTTTTTAAAGATGAGTTTAATGATTTGATGTCTGATAATTCAATAGGAAATATGGCATTGTTAGATAATATAGTTAATGGAAGCGAAAGTGTCGGCAATAAACCTTTTAACGAAAAAAGACAAGAAATCTTTAAAAAAATGAAGTCGGGAGAATTTATTCCTTTGGCGACTATTTTAGCTTTTACAGATGTACATTCAAAAAAACGATCTACAGATGAATACTGGATGTATGAGAGTAGATATGCGTATGCAGATGATATTATCCAGACAATTAAAGATTTTCTAAACATTAAAAAAGTTGGGAAGGATAAAAGGAATGTTAATAGATAATAAAGATGTCTTAACCATCTCCAAACAAGAGTGTTCCTTATATAAGTTGATAGAGGAATATAATATATGTATACCTGCCATTCAACGTGATTATGTTCAGGGACTGGATGAAGTAAGTATTAAATACAAAAGAATAAGAATGATCCGAGATGTTAAAGAGAGCTTACAGACGAGAAAAAAATTAAGTCTTAATATTGTATATGGTTTGCATGAAGATGAAGGAGATAATTTCATATTTTATCCTATTGATGGTCAACAGAGGCTTACGTTCTTATATTTACTGCATTGGTATTTGGCACTAAACTCTGCAGAGGGAGAATTTGCGCGCTTTTGCGAGCTAAAGTCTTTTTCCTATGAGACAAGAAACTATGCAAATGAATTTTTCAGCTTTTTGAGAATTAAAGATAACAAAGAAATGTGGCTAAATATTTTCAAAAGCTGTGATCGCAATAAACTCACACTGTTAGAGCATATTAAATTGAAAGCGTGGTTTAAGTCGCAGTGGCTTACAGATACTACGGTTATTTCTATTATTAATGTGTTTAGCGATTTTATAGACAATCCTGAAACAAAAATTGATATTACTAAGGCTGAGGAATTTTATGATCAGTTAAAAACCAGTACTTTAATTTGCTTTGATTTTCTTTCTGAATTTGCTAAAGATGCAGAACATACTGCTTCTACCAATTACATTCGATTAAATGCTAGGGGAAAGCAGCTGGATGAATTTGAAAATATAAAAGCAATTTTGTCTTTGTTAGAGAACAAATTAGGAGAAGAAATTAAAGAAAATCAGAAATTTGTATATCAATATGATCAGAAGTTTATTGATATTTTCTATAAGGAATGCTCAGAAGAGAAAAAATTAGAGGAAAAAACCAAACAAATTAATGATAAAACCCTTAACCTGTTGATGAATACATATATCCTCTTGCGATCTATTAGGGGTGAAGACAAGGATGAACATATAACATTTGATGCTTATTATTCCATCATTTATTCTGAATTTCAAAAAGATGATATCTCAGAATTTTGGAGAGAATATTTTGAGTTTTTAAATATTTTGCTAACAACAATAGATGGTGATGGTGGAATTCAAAAACGCATGACATTATTCTGGGAACATATATATGAGCTTAAAACAAATGATTCTGATAACCTGGTATCTAATTTGCGATATATTTATTATTATTACAAATCACAACAACAATATGTCAACGAAAATAAGCTTGATCAATTAGATTATGTGCTACTTAACCTGAAATATGGAGATTGGAAACAGACCGGGTTTCAAACAATTGAATTACTGGCTCAGTACAGTGCAGAATATGCAGATGTATTTGAATTTTTCGCTCAAGAAAAACCAGATGAAATGATTGCAAAGTTGAATGTACATACGGATAATCGTGAGATTACTGATGTAGATGATATAAAAGTCAGAATTAAAGAGCAGTGTATAAAAGCAAGTATTATTAGAAGGTTAAATGAAGATTACAAGCTATTTGCATCGTTAGAAGTCAAATCGGGTAAACGGCAAATTCAATATTTATTAAGTATATCTGATATGTGGGTAAATGAAATTACGAAAGAGAAAATAGATTGTTTATTGAGATATATGGAGGTGGCAGAAAGATTTCTTTGCAGTGAGATAAATCAAGAAAAACTACTTTGGAAAAAGCTCTTCGCTGTAGCGAGTTACTGGGATGTAAACAATAATTACTTATTGACTTCTAGTATGATAAACCAACAAATAAGTGATGAGAATGAGACAGGAAAACAAAATGTTCATTATTGGAAAGATAATTATTATTTCATAAATGATGATATAGAACATAAAGATAATAAGTTAAGTGAAGAAAAATATAAAATCATAAAAATAGCATATGATAATTGGATAGCAAACGATCTATCAGACAAACTGCAAAGAAAAGTCTGGCTAAAGAATCAATTTTCTGATTCAGCTTATGAAGCTTGTTGGTTAAAGTATGCAATTGATAGAGATATTGAGGAACTATTTGATAACAATGTTTCGTATGACGATGCTCAGGGAACAGTTCATATTGACATCAAGCATAGTTACAATAAGAGATTTCATAACGGTGGTTGGGTATCTTGGAAGTGTAATTATTTCGCCACTGTTTATTTATTTGATCAAATAAATAATGGTAGCTTCAATGAGAATAATGTATATGATTCTTATGTTTGGGATTATTATGGGAAAAGTTTATATCAAAGGTCTAATATAGTGGATGGCGTTATATTTGATTCATATCCGAAAATCATAAATCAATTTGGTTTGCGGTTGTTATGGGAAGGACGTGCGGAAAAATATTTATCATATGAACAAGGTGGTTCTATATGGAATTTAAGAAGTTTCTTTGGTTATATGTATTATATTTCATTTCCATATGATTCTAATTCGACCATCTCGATAGCTGATGGAAAAGTTGTAATTACAGAGTTTTTAAGGGGGAATAGTTACAAGCAATACGAGTATGACCTTAACATTTCCACTGAAAAACAAACTATTAAAGAAAAAGAGAATGATTTCAATAGAATAGTTAAAGGTTATAAAAACATAGAGGATACCAGACAGGATAACTGGGATAAACGTAGCTACTCATACAATTCTGAGGATATATATAAGTATTGGTACAAAGATAAAGCTAGTTTCCAAATTGAGAAAGAAGATTTTGTTTCATTAGATGTTCTTCAATCTATTGAGTGCACTCATCTTCTCAAATAATCCATTGTAAGCCAACATTAATGGACTTAATCATGTCAACGCAGGGATTTTTTCATGGCTAAAAAGGTACAAACATTCCGGCGGTACTCCTTGGAATTGAAATTGGAGGCAGCCCGGCTAGTCAATGAAGAACATATGAGTATACGTGAAGTAGCGACACGTTTAGATATTCAAAATAAATCTCAGGTGCAAGTATGGGCAGCAAAAGTGAAACGGGGAATAAGTCTAGAACCTGCTACATCCAAACGGGGACGCCTAGAACCAAGTTTTCCAGTATGGAAGAAGAAATGGCTTACTTGCGGGCGGAGATTGAATATAATGAATGTCGAAGGACAAGAACATATACCCATTAAAGTCGCTATTTTAGAGGATTTTTATTTTATCCGTACAAGTTCTTGTCCTTAGCTCGCGATAAGAACTTGTACCTATTACTGGAATGGACAAGAACATTGTTCCATTTCGGATTAGATTGTTATCTAAATATTATCATGACAGAAATTATGTGGCGAGAGAAAAGCACAATTCGCTTTCTGAAGGCAAGAACTCAGTTCCATTTGCTGAAAATATTAGGAACATGCCATTAATGTCGATAAGTATATTTTATCTGTTTCATTAAGCTAACGGGAAGGTATCGCCATAACTTCTTCAGCAGTTGTTTTATGACCTGGTCGCCCTGATTTCGAAGCATAGTTAGCCTAATTGCTCTCGGATCAGAAATGTAAAAGTACTTGGTTCAAACACGGTTAGCCTTTGTTTGAATAGTTACCTTTGGGCCAGGTATCCAAAAACCAAAGCCGGGATCAAACTCCATTTACGTGTGGCCTTTCGTGACCCCGAAACCGTGTATACCGAGAGAAAGCCGTACTGACCTCAGCCAAGCCTGCCGACCGTACAGAGATGGATTCTTGTTCGATGAAAAACAAGTCACCTACCTTTTCGATCGTGGATATTTAATTTACGGGAAGTTCAATCAGTATGGCAGCTTGGACTGCATCTTTTTTGTCATCTTACTCAAGCATTACGCGCTCATCGAATTTCTGAGTGCATTTGACGTGCCAGAATATTTTATCATTACGCGAGACCATATGGTGAAAATTGGTCAAGGAAAGAAGCTGTCGCAAAAAGCATCAACCTGCTAAACGAAGAAGATGCTTTTTTTGCTCAAGAAATGGGGGATTGATTTGCCGTTAGGCCCCCGAGACGACCGAAATACCTAGTGCAGTGGAAGCCGAAACAATTTAGTTCTGGTCTTATCTTAGAAAATCTCACATCACGAGGCTTACGATCGTCAACTACCTGGTGTGTGGATCTCTGTCCAAGCATTATATTATCTGGAAGTGGCCAGCACTCTTGACCCCCTTGAGATTTAAATAAACTTCACATATGATACTTTTAGATGAATAGAGGAATGGATAGTGCAGAAAGATGATCTCACTAGTTTAGTTAATTCACTAATATTAAGAGACTTTAAGCTACCGATAAATTTGGAGGATCGTAATCCTCTTTTATTTGATATATTTAATGCTGCATTTGAGCAAAGGCGAGATAATAGGCAATTGTTACTACCAAATTTCGAAAAACGAATACTGTTGCAATATTATCTGATTATGGGGGAGAAGCTCCGAAGAGTAAGTATCTTACATATACCTTTACATTTGCAGACTATGATTATCTTGGTGGTATATACAAAGACGAAATCTTAAAGATCCGCAATACGTACGGACTAAATAAGCCGTATAAAGAAATATCATTCAAAGATCTACGTTATGGCCCAGTTCAAAGAGCACTAAAAGAATACCTACACATGATGAACTGGGGGGTAAATGGACTCGTATTTACTTTAGTTATTAGCAAAGAGATCATCTCCCTGTTTGGCGAAAATAATTTTAAATCTTTAAAAGAGATGTCTAAATTACTTGAACAGGAGAATTACGGAATATGGAAACCAAAAACTGCTGAGAAGCTTCAAAGAATTATTGGCACAATGGGCTATCTATCACACCTACTTATCCCAAATGGAAAGAAAATATTTTGGATGACTGATGAAGATAGTATAATGGCTAATGACAGAAAGTCTAAAGCTGCCGCAAGCATGTATAGCAATGTCATCCACTCATTCGTAGAAGAACGGAATTATACGACTGTCGGCTATGCTAGACCTTGGGAGAAAGGCACAGACCCACTATTTATAAATATTTTAAGTTTGTCTGATCTTGTCGCCGGTTCTCTTGAACATTACTTTACACATAAAAAAGAGCCAGACAAAGTAGGTTATAGCGAAGGAGCTAACGAAGTTCTAACATGGCTTGCAAATCACGGATTAATTCTAAAAAACAAACTTTAATGATTGATTTTAAGGATGGAAATTTCCGCTATGGTTTTGTTGATTTTAGTTTGCCAGAACCATTGGAAAATGTACAATATATCGATGTCATATTATAATAGAGAGCAAAGCCCACTTGTACGACTGAAGTGCACCCCTTAGAATAGACATTGGAAAAAACCTAGGTTTTAGCCGATGAAATTCTAGGGGGTGCATTTTTTATGGCGATTAAGGGACAACATTTTAAAACGTATTCGGAGAAGATGAAAAAAGAGGCCATTCGTCTGCACACAGTTGAGGGGTGGACTTACCGAAGGATTAATGGGGTGGTTGTTTTTGGATAAACAAGCTAAATTACACCTTATGGGTCGAATTGACGATAAATTGAGTGAATTACCTTGGTATGTTACTGAATTTATTGACAGTAAGAAGCGTAAGCTCTCTGCCTCAACACTTCTTAATTACTGCCACGATTATATAATCTTTTTTGATTGGCTGATTACAGAGAACTTTACCATAGTTCAAAAAAGAACAGAAATTGAATTATCCACGCTAGAAACATTAACGATACGTGAAACAGAAAGCTTTTTGTCTTTTTTGGAGTATCAACTTGGGAATAATAAGCTAACAATAAACCATAAGCTTTCTTCTCTTAAGTCCTTATTTGATTACTTACAGAATAAAGCCGAAACAATTGATTTAAAGCCTTATATACAACGAAATGTTATGGCTAAAATGGACTTAAATGCAGTAAAAGAAAGTCAGGAAACGATCGCGAATCGTATGGAAGGAAAAATACTGAGAGAAAATGATTTTGAAGCTTTCAGAGTGTTTGTAGCATACGATTTTGGCGAATTAAACAAAACAAACAAACGTATCATTCATTTCCATCAGTTTAATCGTGAACGAGATACAGCAATAATTTCATTAATCTTAGGATCAGGACTTAGATTATCAGAAGTTTCCGGAATCAATCTTGAGGATTTAGATCTGACGAAATCATCAGTAAGAGTAGTCCGAAAAGGGGGAAAAGAGCAATATGTTTACTTTAGCAGCCAAGCATCCCTAGATATTGAGAATTACCTGCAGATAAGGGAAACAAGATATACCCCAGAAAAAAATGAAAGATTTTTGTTTATTGCAGCACCTGTAGGACGCAAAGGTAAAAATAGACGTTTAACACAACGTTCTATAGAAAAACTTGTTGAGAAATATGCAACAGCCTTTGGAAAGCCGGCTTTGACGGTTCATTCTTTGAGGCATTCATTTGCCACACGTTATCATATTGAGAATAATGATGTCCCAAAATTAAAGAATCAACTAGGACATTCTTCAATACAAACTACAATGATTTATACTCACTTAACAGATGATCAAATGAGAAGCGCTGTAAATAACATGGATAAATAATCCGGAGGGAGTGACATAAAGTTGCCTACCAGGTGCCAAATTTGCTCCGTTAATTAAAGACAAAGGACATAAATGCATGAAAGTAGGGTACTTTGTGTCAATTTGGTAGGGAACTTTGTGTCAATGTACGTAATTTTTGGTAGGAACTTCTTGGAACTGCTGTATGCATGTACAATATACATATGTACAAAATACGAGTTTTGTGAAACAGTACTAATGATTTAAAAGCTGTACAGTGATTTTTACCCCTGTACAGCAATTCTTTATAATCTTCGAGTTAATCCCAAACTACTTCTGTTCCTGCTACAAAGTCATGAATCGCACGTCGATCCTCACGCAAACCGACCATAAAAGCACTCACAATAACTCCGATACCCAAAGTTAATACGTACACAAGTCCAGCTACAACAACTCGCATCAGCATCGTACCAATTTTTGGCGGTTCGTGTGTATCGTATTGGCGGATTCGAATTCCACATATACGTTTGCCTATGGTTCGACCATACCAGTAAACTGGTAATAAAATTGAGTATAACGCACTAAGCAGTTTGGCAATCGGCTCATCCGTATCAAAGTTGCCCGTCAGCACACCTGCAATAATCACTAACGGAATTGAAATAATAAGACTATCCAATACACCTGCTCCTAATCTAATCCAAAAACCTGCTTTATACAAAATGCTTTCCTCCAAACTACAATTTTAAACTAAACGGCTAATTTACTTCATGAACTCCCTTCATTAAAATATCTAACTTTATGTACACAACTCAAATAGTATAACAGAAAATTTTACCTTTTTACGATAAAACTCCTATTTCATTTTAATTGCATCCTTTGTGAAATTTATAACAAACTATCGAATTAACTTACTGCTGTACATGTTCACTATTTACTCTTACATAATCCTTTCTAAATATTGTATTTGGCCTCTGAGCCCCCAATGAAAACACCATAATAATTATGTAAACCAAGAAGGCTACTCAACATTTGTTAAGTAGCCTTCTGTTCGTTCTGCATCTGCCCTCTTCGCCAAATCTTATTCTCCACAATGGCATAAACTAACCCCGCGATGGCAAATATCCATATCGATGTCATTCGGTTCAGATAGTATCCTTTCACGAAATATGGACTGTACATGAGATCAAAAACCCACAGCCCGCCCCATCCAAACCCAATCATATAGATGAAAGTTCTCACCATAGGAAAGCATACATATTTCCGCAGCAGCCATGAGATCGGGCTAATAATAACAACATAAAAAGCGACTAAATAGTGACCGAATCCCAGGATAAGCGAAAGAATATATATTACTCCCCCTGCATTGCGTAAGCCGTAATACTCTGTCGTTGTAATATGGTACCCTTCAACCCTTTCAAGAACGAGATATGCAGTCAAGCTTATACCTATAAATATAAGTCCTAATACCATGTACCGTTGAACCGCGTTCACCAACATCAGATCACCCCAATGTCTAAACGCAGCCAGAACCACTCAAGTTACATGATTTCGAACAAATTGCACAATTGCACAATTACACAATTAACATAGGCGTTATTAGGTTCTGTTAAATGTTAGATTTAATCTATCGTTTCAATTGCTCTAATCCAACGACTACTTCTGACCTTCCAGAATCATTGTACCCAAACGGTCCATAAGCTCCATTCTCCCCATCGCTGTGTACGAATAATTGTAATTATCGACATTAGAGATTTTATAGATCTTGCCATTCTTCACTGCGTTCATGTTATTCCACACCTTACTATCGACCATCTTGTTCTCACTATTCTCCATCAATAACAGACGATCCGGATTAACGGTAGCCAGAGCCTCCAGTGCGATCTGTTTACCGCCCCAGCCCTCTGGATCAGGGATCCCCTCTGTGCGCTTCAGGCCCCATTCACCGTATAACATCTCAGCTGCCCCTTTATTGGAATAGATGACCAGGTTGTTTGGATATGTCTCAATTACGGCAAAGGATTCACCATGTACAGCCGCCTCCAGCTTTTGTTTCCACTCTGCAGATTTCGCATCATACTTGGCCAGATATTCATCTTTCTTGCTTTCTTCTCCAAACGTATCTGCCAAGAATGTCAGACGTTCTCTCCAATCATAGTAGGAGTATGGCAATGCAATTGTAGGTGCAATTTTGGATAAAGTTTCATACTGATCCGTGTTAAAATCCTTCCCCAAGATGATCAGATCCGGATTGGCACCCGCTATAGCTTCAATACTGAACGGGAAACCATACCAGCCCAGATTAACGGTATCTGCACTCAGCTGATCCTTAATGGTTGGAGTGATTTCCTCCGGGTTACCGTAATCCGCACTCATCGTGGCCACAGGTGTTTTCCCAATAATCAGTAACTCTTCTGTAGAGCCGGATAGATCAACAATGCGCTCTGGATTCAAAGGGATCGTAATCTCTTCTCCATTTGGGTTGGTAATCAATTTGGTCGTTGCTTGTGCAGTCCCCTCTGAGGAGCTGGCCACTTCACTGGTGGTCTGGGTCGTTCCACAGGCCGCCAAGGTGAGCATACAGCATAGTGCAATCCATACAGGAATTCGTTTAAACATCGTCGTCACTCTCCTTTTATGTCAGTTCAAGAGCTACATCAGGCTTATTTACTTCATTAATCTCATCGAACTCATGATCTGTTCACTTTTACATGCCAGCCTTCCGCATCCTGTTGTAATTGCCATAGACGAGCGTAGATGCCTGAGTGATCTAACAAATGCGCATGCGTTCCTTGCTCTACGAGCTGACCTTGGTCCAATACAAGGATCTGATCGGCATTCTGAATGGTCTTTAGTCGGTGTGCAATCAAAATAACCGTCTTGTCCGCGACTAGCTCATTAATCGCTTGCTGCACGGCGGCTTCGTTCTCCGGATCAAGTGAAGCTGTAGCTTCATCGAGCAATACGATTGATACATTTTTCAACAAAGCACGTGCAATGGAGACACGTTGCTTCTCCCCACCAGATAACGTCGATCCACCCTCGCCAATGAGCGTATCGTACCCTTGAGGCAGACTGGAGATAAACTCATGACAACAAGCTCTGCGTGCTGCTTCCTCAATCTCGAATTGCGAAGCGTCTTTCTTTCCTACACGAATGTTGTTGCCAATCGTATCCTGAAACAGATACACGTCCTGGAAGACCACAGAGATATCCTGCAACAGCTTCTCGGGGTCCATCTGATCAACGGGTCTGCCACCAATGCGAATGGTGCCTTGCTGTACATCCCAGAAGCGGGCAATGAGACGTGTGACTGTACTCTTACCACTACCGGATGGGCCAACCAAGGCAGTAATGGTATGCGGCTCAATCGTAAAGGACAAGTCTTTCAAGACCGGCTGCCGGTCATCATATCCAAAGGTCACCTGGTCGAATGAAATCGCCTGATTGGGCTGTACATCTCCCGTTCCTGCCATCGGGGCCTCCTGCTGCACATCCATAATGCGTCTTGCACTATATGCAGAGTACCGCATCTCCCCATAGCTCATCAGTACAACCGTTAACGGTTCGAATACCTTTGTACCTACCAGTAAAAATAACAGAAATACCGGTAAGGACAACTCACCACCTGCAAGCAAATAACTGCCCACCAGAATCATCCACGTCATCCCCGATCGTGCGAGCAACATCGCGCCCATGATCATCGGTCCCATGATACCTTCCAACCGAATGGAAGCTGATTTCAATTCGTCAAAAGAACGACGCAGCCGTTCAAAACGTTTGCCCCCCATATTGTGGGCCTTAATCTCACGAATACCGCTCAGATACTCCTGAAGTCGACTGGCGGCTTCGTTTTTGGCTCGAACATGGTTCTCACTCAGTCGTGCCTGAATGGAATCCGTAAGCCATAACAGAGCCACACCTAAGGGAACCGCAACAAACATGGCTACGGCCATTCTCCAATCCACCAACAGAAGTCCGCCAAAAGCAAGTACCGGAAGCACAATCGCGCTGATCAGCTGCGACAGATTGTGAGAGATCGTATGCTCAACCTGACCATAATCACTCAGGATCAGATTCGTCAGATCGCCAGGATCACGTTTTCCGAAGAATCCTAGCGACAGATGGCGAATATGTTCGGCCAGCTTTAACCTTCCTGAGGCCGCGAGGCTGTATGCTGCCCGATAGGTCTTGTCATAGAGCGAAGCATAAGCTACATACTCCACCAGAAGCCAGGCAAACAGGATGCAGCATACAACCCACATTCGGTTGATATCCAGTCCTTTGTCTGGTTCAGCGAAAGACTTATAGATCGTATTGAATATATCCACAAGCAGCGCCGCAGGAACAATCTTTGCAATCCCGTCCAGAATCGCTGCAATTACCGAAGGTAGCAGACTACGCGGGTTACCCCCAGATATATTGTATAAATAATTCTTCATCGTCCTGCACCTCCAAGCTTCCAGGAAGCCGCACTGATATGGGCCTGCCACATATGCTCATATACTCCGCCTAATGCACGCAATTGATCATGTGTCCCACGCTCAGCAATTGTCCCTTGCCGGATCACAAGAATTTGCTCTGCTGCACGAATCGTTGTTAGACGATGAGCAATAATCAGTACCGTTTTGTCTTGAACCAATTGGGCCAGACCTTGCTGTATCTTGTGCTCATTCTCTGCATCCGCGTAGGCCGTCGCTTCATCCAAGACCAGAATGGGAGCATTTTTAAGCAGTGCTCGTGCAATTGCAATTCGCTGTGCTTCACCGCCAGATAGATACGTACCGCCTTCTCCGATTTTGGTGTCATATCCGGCATCCAGTTTCTCAATGAATTCATGACAGCAAGCAGTTTGAGCCGCAGCTATAACGTCCTGTCGTGAAGCTGATGTATTGCCCATCCGAATATTTTCTTCAATTGTATCGTAGAACAGATGTACATCCTGAAATACAAAGGACACGGTATCCATCAGTTTCTCCGTACCCATCTCCTGAATCGGAATTCCACCAATCGTAATCTCACCTTCCTGCACATCCCAGAAACGAAGCAATAGATTCGCAATGGTTGACTTCCCCCCACCAGAAGGTCCGACAAGTGCGGTCATCTCTCCTGCGTTGGCTACAAAATCAACCTGATCAAGTACAGGTTTATATGCTTCGCTCTCCTTACGTTCATAAGCAAAAGATACCTGACGAAAGGCAACCTCATATGTATCCGGAACTTTGGGCAACTCAGGTTCTTGTACAACCGGCTCGGCAAACACCGATTCTATCCGTTTCTGTCCTTCCACAATCTCTCGCATCCCACTACCCAGATACATTAACTTCAATAACGGAGCAGATAGACTCGGGGTAATGATTAGAAACAGAATAAACGTGATCGCAAACGACTGATTGCCTGCATTTCCACTCGACAGCAGAATACCCACCGGAACGATGAAGGTAAATAACGAGATCATGATTACAAAAAACAGCCCGTAGGATGTTTTACACAAATCAGTTATTTTCAACGAAATATCCCGGTACCGCGTCACCGCCTGTTTAAACGTTAGAAACGAATCAGCTGTAATGCCAAATACTTTCACCGCCGGCATACCTCTCACGTATTCAACACCCGTCGCATTCATCTCTTCGATGGCAAGTTGAAAATCACGATAAGCCTGACGGCCTTTTTCGCTGCGGAAAAGGCGACTTTGGAGCCAGAACCCGATTCCAATCGGAACCAAAAGCGTCAGCGCCATGCGATAATCGAGCCAGAACAGATATCCCAAGAGCATCAGTGGAATAACGATCGCACTTACCAGATCCGGCAACTGATGAGCGATAAACTTCTCAATTTTCTCCACACTGACTTCGATGATCTTCTTCAGCTCACCGGTTGCCGTCCGGGTGTGATACCCCATGGGTACTTTGGCAACATGTTCCGCAAGTCTCACTCTGAGCTGGTACAAAATGTTGAACGCAGCAATGTGTGAGCACATCCCCCCGATATAGAGCGCAACAAGCCCTGCAATGAGGGCTACGAATGCGACGATCCCCCAATAGATCAACAGATCTTTGTCCATGGCAGAGGGTTGCCCCGCATGCGTTAGCAGTTCCTCGACGATCTTATACACTCCGACAAAAGGAACAATCTGCAACAGACTCGACAGGGTCGAGAAGATACTTGCTGTAATCAGCAGACCTTTGCGCTCCTTCGTTACTTGCATTAGTCCCGACACTTCAGATGTGTTGTTCATCTCACCCCTCCTGATATTAATAATCATTCTCAATATAGCTCAGTGCTATATACGCACATTAATATCTCATAGAGCCCTGAATGATCACTACCTCTTCACGGAGCAATACTACCTCATCACGGATTATTGTTGTCTCACAGCATCTTATAAGCCCTATTGGACATATGACCTCGTCGCGTAACTTGAGAATGACTGGTGAAGTATTTACATTCTCGCCAAGCAAAAGAAGTGTTGTTGGAGAAAGTTTTCGTTTTTTACTTGTATAGATAAATATGACTTCTTTGATCTGTAACTCCCGTAATATTTTCCATTTAGTATGGATAAATATGTGAAGGAGTTCTGAAGGAGTTACTTACATCATTTAACTGTCGCCTATTGAATTCAACTGTTAGTATGTTATATTATATTTTAACATGTTATAACATACAAAAGGAGTGATGTAATGCAATCGCCAGTATTAACTATTGGAGAACGGTTAAAAGAAATACGAGCAACTAGAAATCTTACACTTGAAGATGTTTCTAAACTTACTGATGTAAGTAAGCCTATGCTTGGACAGATTGAAAGAGGACAGTCTTCACCAACGATTACAACTCTTTGGAAAATCGCAGTGGGCTTAAAAGTTCCTTTATCTTTATTATTGGAAGAGCTAGAAGATGAGTGCAATGTGGTTGATACACGGTCCAAAGACGCTATCATTGAAAATGATGGAAAAATGAGAGCATTTCCTGTTTTTCCTTTTGACCCTACCCGTAACGTTGAAATATTCTATATCGAATTTGATCCTGGATGTCACCATCCATCTGAAAGGCACCTTGATGGTGTGGAAGAATATATTTTTGTGGTACAAGGTATGTTAGAGCTGGTAGTCAACACAAAAAAAATTGTTCTAAAAGAAAATCAAGCACTCCGCTTTCGTGCTAATGTTTTTCATTCCTATAACAATCCCTATCAAGAACCATGTGTCATTTACAACATGATTTTTTACCCAAGAACATAGGCAAGTTTCATCTATGATCTTCTAGAAAATATTTTAAAATGAGGTGTGATGATTATGGCAATTGAAAAAGTAAAAGATTTTTTTAAACAATATGGTATGGATTCTGAAATTATCGAATTTGAAGTATCTAGTGCAACCGTGGATTTGGCTGCAACTGCATTAGGTTGTGAGCCAGAGAGAATCGCAAAAACACTTTCTTTTATGGTGAATGGACAAGCGGTTTTAGTAGTTGCTGCCGGGGATGCAAAAGTGGATAACAAAAAATTCAAAGAGTATTTCAAAACAAAAGCAAAAATGCTTTCTCCTGATGAAGCCATGGATATGGTTGGTCATGCCATTGGAGGTGTTTGCCCATTTGCTATTAAAAATGATGTTTCTGTTTATCTAGACATATCTTTAAAACGTTTTGAGACAATCTATCCAGCTTGCGGGAGTAGCAATAGTGCTATTGAACTTACAATAGAACAATTAGAAAAATACTCTAGTTATTCAGAGTGGATTGATGTATGTAAAGGATGGAATGATTGATTTATAGTAGTTCTATATGGGGTAGCGCCAACATTTTGACTGTTTTATACGCTAAGTATCAGCGGACATTTGCTTAAAGCAGAAAAATCCGCTGTCTTTGCGCCTTAACGTCCTTAGCGTATATTTTCGTTAAAATGTTGGCTGTACCCTCAATCAACTATGAAAAGCTTTCCAGAACGAACCTTCTGTATTAATGATATCCTTGATCTGGACAAAAGGAATCGTAAACGTTGGAAACCCTGCCGCATAGGGAGCGATGTCATATGGATTAAAGTAGAGATGCAGAGCATCCGATGTGACAAAAAACGGCTGATCCGCACTAATCCCCGTATAGGTGTCCGGAAACACATACGAGTATTGAGGATCATTTTTGATCTGATCCCCCACAATCTGGCTTAACACTTTTACGTAGTCACTATTCGGTTTAAATAAATCCCTCAACTCATACAACTGGCCATTCGTCAGATTAATGATCGCATAGATCATCGTAGGCATACCATGCGCTGCACCCGCCGGGTAGTTATAACCTGTGAGTTGCAGTTGTAGCAATTGCTGCTGATAAAACGTAACATCAAAATCACCTGTATACGTATAATCCAGCTGCTGATCGGCAGGGATCGGTTTAACTTGGGAGAGTTGCTTCAACTTGGCATTCAGCGCAATTTGCTCCGCTTGGTTCGTTAATCCCTCCACCTGCGGATAATATACGAGATAGTCCCTGTTCGGCTTATATTTCTCTTCGCGTACACGGTACGGCGGATGAAGTGGAACGATTGTATTTTGCCGCCAGATGATCTGTCCGGCCCGGTTCACATAAGATAAGCGCTGGTCTACATAGGCCTTAATCAGATCTGGTGCCACGACCTCCAGCGTACCCGAACCTTCTACATGTGGATACCCAGCGGCAGGTCTTCCACTCAGATCCAGCAGATAGGTTTGTCTGCCATCCGATGCGGAAGCAAGACCGTTTTTGTAATTGCCTACTTCGCGATATAGGAACTCCGTAAGTCTTCTGCCATTGGTATCTGCAATCGCGTATACAGAGCCAATATACGGCTGCTCCGGATTAATTGCTTGCCCTAGCGCATAACGATGCTCGCCTAGTTCGCGGATGTCATTATAGGCAGGTTGAATGATAAACGATCCCTCCGTATTAATAACACCGTAGATCGATTTGTAGTCCTCTGCTGTATTAACAATCGCTTGCCCGTTGTTAAAAGGAAATGCCGATGAAAATTTGGGCTGAATACGAATATTACCCCGTTCGTCGATGTACCCATATTTGCCCGAGGCCTCTTTTTGAAAAGCAAGCAGTCCATCCCCTAGTGGTCCCACATAGGCATATGGATACGTTGCGAGCCGATGTCCATTGCGATTAATGAGCGCATATTCATTGTCCTTGATCTGCACAACCGCTTTGCCATCTTGAAAATCGTTCGCAGAAGCGAACTGTGCAGGTATCACCTCATTGCCCGACGCATCCAAATAACCATACCGACTCACCGATCCATCTGCCTGACCAGGATTAGAATCGTAAAATAACGCTCGGCCGTCATTCATATTTGAAATATACGGGTACGCCCGTTTGGTCAGGACTGTACCTTGTTCATTAATCATCTTAAATCCTTGAGAATCAATTGTTATCGCCCGTTCTTCGGAAAAGGAATTGATGGAATCGTATACAGGTTGAACGACATACTGCCCCTGAAGGTTAATTACGCCGGCACGACCACCCTTCACAACCACAGCCAATCCATTGGGTTGGAACTCTTGCGCGTCATCCAGAACCGGCTCAAGCCGAATGTGGCCTTGGGCATCCATGTACCCCCAACGCGTCCCACTCGTGGTTCGAACGGAGACTGGATATAACCATGTCGCTACCCGGTTATGGCTTATAGGGACCATCGCCTGCTTAATTTTCTTTTCCAGCTCTTGTAGTACCTCTCTGGAAGGATACGCTTCCGGGAAACTGAGTGCCTTCTGAACTGAAGCGAGAGCTGCCGGATACTGGCCCGCGTGATACTGAGCATCCGCAAGGTAATACCAGTAAAAGATATAATCAGGATATTGCTGGGTTAGTTGCTCGTAATATTGCACCACTTTGGGATAATAGGTTGCATATACGTCCGGTGCAGGAACCCATTTCCCATTCTGCCATCGGATAATCTCCACACGATAGGCTTCACCTGTGTCATGTATCCAGAGTGCAATCTCCACTTTCCCATCTCGGCCATGCGGACCAGGCATATCTATAATCTCTGCATAGCTATAGTATAGATCGTCAGGCGCCAGATCTTTGAGCCCTGATTCCGTCCACTCATATACGGCAAGCTTAGACCATATAGAACCAATCCGCCAACCGATAATAAGATTGTTCCTTGCCGTTGAAGTTACAGGGGCTGCAGTCATTAAAGTCACCCCATACCCCAATCCCTTAATTAGTGCCATCTTGATCCAATGTCCTTGAACAAATTTCAGAATGAGCAAATACAGCTCACCATTCAACTGATAGACTGCAGCAATCTCCGGCATACCGTCACCGGTAAGATCTGCCGCATAGATCGCTGGATGTTGAACAGGTTTATCAATAGTGACGACCGTTGCACCAGCCGGAATATGTTGATTCACAATTTGCGTTAACAGCGGTTCGCTCATGGACATCTCAGTTTCCTCCCTTATGACCGCATTCGCCTAATGGTATGCGTCATAAATCGGGATATGACATGTAATTCATTTTATATAAGTTGAACTAAAGAATATTCACACTTACCACTCCGATGACAGAACAACCTTCTGATTGCACTTATCCCCTGATTCTTTGATTCACTTTTTATATTATCTATCTTGCAAAGTTACTTTCTCTCCATTGATTAGCAGGTAGCTCACATCATTCACCGGAATGGTCTTAGGTGATATCCACTTAATGAGATCCTGATCCAGCTGGAGGAAACCGGATTCGCCAGTCAACTTTGTACCATCCTTCAGGTGCACTTCAATACTCAGATCCTCCATCCGAATCATACTCAGTGCCTCACCTGTAAGTGTGACACCAACCGGAGAAAGAGTAACATTTGCCTGTAAGCCTCCATTTGTATCAAGCTGGATGTTTCCTGTTTTACTCAAAGCATTTTGACTCAAGTTAAAGGTCGTTTTCCAATTTCCCTGCACAACTTCACTTATGCTCGTAAAGCTGCCTTGAATTCTCAGCTTATCTAAATTGTCAACAGCAGACAGATCATACACATACTCCTCATAATCTCCTCCATACCCAACCCCACCTTTCATATAATGTCCATAGCTAACGGAATATTCAGGTATATCGAGTTTTTGACCTTGCTCATCCGTGAAGTAGAAATATCCATGATTATACTCGCCTATCTCATTATTCGGATTAATCTGAATGTGTAACTTGCCCTCCACAAAACCTATATTGGAAATATGCATCCAATCAATACCCACAACGGGGACATTCGTTACATCCTGATGCAGTACGGGAATTGGATCGGTTTCCAATTGAATATCGGTTGTACCTCCCAAGCCACTTATACGATCTCGCTCCAGGATTTCATAACTATTGATTTGCTTTTCTTGTAGCAACTTCTCCCAGTCCACTTGTACGTTGTAACCATCTTGTCGAGATGCACCTGACATCAGCGTATTGATCTGAACGGTAATCCGATTTTTGCTGACTTTTCCTTGAATGAGTAATCGGACAATAGCCGTTTTGTTCGCATCATCATAATGAATAATCTGAGCGTTGTTTGCATTACCTCCGGTTACTCTGTAATCATATACATCCAGTGTATCGTCAATGCGATGACCCGTCAGATCCGATAATGAAACATAGATTTCCGTTGTATCTCCGTCCCTGACAGCACCTATAACCTCCATTCGAATCCCTTGATCTTCACTCACCTGATGAACAGGTTGAAGAATGCCAATCCGATCTGCACCTAGAAAATGAAGAACAGTAGACAGATCAATGATGCCCACCGATGCAGCTGCCCCTGTAACAAGACATAACGATAACGCAGCGGTTACAGGAATATAGATGGCTTTGCGATACCTTTTTCTTTTATTCATGGACTTCTTGGTCTGTGCGGATGGAGCGGATGGATATAATATAGGTGGATAAAATGATGAATCTGATCTCGTAACGGTTGGTGGTTCATTCATCGCCAATTTATCATAGAACAACTTTTTAATATTAAAGAGGTTCTGCTCAGTGAATTCTTTTTCGGATTCTTGCATTGGATCGCCTCCTTTATTTCCTGTTCATCCACCATGTCCTCAATCGTTGCCTGGAGCGATAAAGCTTGTTATGGACTTGCCTAACGTGTAGGGACAATGCTTCCGATATCTCATGGGGTCTCTGTCCTTCGTAAAACCGACGTTTCATAATCTCCCGTTCCGGTTCTGGAAAAGATTCAATCATTTGATTAAGTTCCGTATATGTCTCTTTACTGATCATCTGAACCAACAAATCATCCGTTTGCACCGAATGAATCTCCTCTTCATATGTAAGCTCAGTTCTTCGATTAAGTTTCCGGTAGCGATCAATCGCTTTATGTTTTATGATTGTTGCAAGGTAATTTTTCAAGCTACTTCGCCCAGATTGGAATGCATCCGGATTCTGCCAAAAAGCAAAAAATGTATCTGCTACGCATTCTTCAATCTCTTCTGTCGATGCATGATGTAGGATGGAATGAGCAATCTTCCATAACAAACCTGCGTAGTGGTTCATCACCCATTCCATGGCTTCAGGATCACGATTCGCTACTGCCTTCCGTATCTGTTCTTCTTCCACGATTACATGTACCCTCCCTTCCATGCTAATATGATCACGAATACTCGTGTTGATCTGTGCTTCGTACCTATATTCGTTTGGCAAATGACTTTTACTTACTCCACGATAAAAAAAGATTTGCAGTGGCCTTGTAGCCTTCTGCAAATCTTCTATATTCTATAATACATCTTATTTACTACATCATATCGCTTCATGTGCCTTCGCTTCGATTACTAACCAATATCACGCCTCTTCTTGCACACTGAGCTGTACATATTGGGTAAGACGACAATACTGAGATAACAGCAGCTCTTCATCCCCTTGTCCAAGAGCCACGCTACGCCCTTCCTTGATGAGGTGATTCAACAACTCATCAAGGAAACTCATCTGCAACCGCAAGGATTCCGCTGCGAGCTGCTCAAGTACCTCAATATCCCGGATCGTAAACTGGGATAACCCACGCAGGAGCAACTCTTCCGACCAGCCGTTAATTCTCTGCATGAACTGATTATATTCTTCCAAGTCTGCCCATCCTCCCATTACCGATATCCAGTTTCAGACTGAGCACCGTTTTGCCCTTCAGGAAACTGATTGGGCTAATCCGTTTTGGTTCCACACGCACAAAGGCATAGAAGTGTTCAAGCGATTGGGAACCATATCCTGACTCCAGTCTTTGGATCATCGCCTGCCAGTCAGATGAATACGGGAGAGTGAGTGCCAGTCTTTCCCCTTCGGTATTCTCAACCGTCAGGACAAGCTCCTGCGTTTGTTTGACAAAGTTATGGTCCACGATTCGAGCAACTTTGATTACAGCCAATCGTTCTTTGGGAGCAGCAAACAAGTCGAACGACCGCGATTCCTCTTGAAGTACAGTCGTTACATCTTGCATGGTTTTGCCCAGATTCAACGTTTCCACACCCGTTCGTGGCAAAATCGCAAGCTTGGCACCTTCCCCGGAAGAGATCCGGCGTTCTTCATTCACTTTAACTGAATGGAATTGAACTTCTTCACCGACGAACTGGCGAAAGGTCAGATTAGGCAGCCATGGTGTGAATGCACCATAATGCTCTGTATACGAGAACTGCTGATCATCATAATATACAGCGCGTACATCGCTATAGGTGTAGATTTCCTCATCATCGAAACAATAGAAATAATAGGTGATTCCACGGAAACCGGATCGTGTCTCCCACGCATCAGCTCCCAGTCCATACAGGTGAAGTGAAGGAACCGTATAGTATTTACTTCGAAAACTGCCAATGAGCTGACTCTGCTGAATGACAGATACCTTTTCTTCTTCAAGAACCTGGAGCGCAAGATACAGATTGCTCACCCGATCCAACATGGATTGCATGGAGAAACGTATATGTCTGTTGAAAAACAACTGTAGTTCTCCTTGAATCCCTCGTAAACTGCGTTCTATGTCAGGCAGGTTGCCACTATGAGCAGCGATTGCCAATGTCTCCAGTTGTGCCATATAGGACTGAGGAAGGCGGGCCAGTCCCGTCTTCAACAATCCTGCCAGCATAACCCGACATTCCTGCACTGTCTGAAGAGAGAACTTGGCCTCGTACACCCGTCCACTTAATGCATCCGTATCATCCAGACCTTTAAAGTTCCGGTACCGTAACAAAGCTTCAAGCTTGGCCATTTTCCCGGCTGTCTGCTTCACCTTACATAGTGCTTTTGCAAGATTCGGTTCCTCCGTAAAAGACACCTCGATATTCTGGGTGGTCAGATGAACCGTAAGAAGTGAATCTTCAATGATCTTAATTTCCTCTGGGTATCTCAGTCGGAAAACAACTTCCTCAATCATGGAAGAACTATACGATTTAATTAACATGGGAAGGTCAGACTCCGTTATCCAGCGGAAGCGAGACTCGATCTCACGTGACACCGTATGCGGAATTTCGCTTGGATCATCCACATTTGATACTAAGTTTGATGCTGATTCTGTTACTGATACGTTTTTTGGTACGTCCAACGGATCATTATCCGATATCCCTGAGTCCTTATCCAGCGCATGCTTCTCGTCTGCATTCATTGAATCCTCTGCCGTATATTCCCGTTGATCATACAGAATTGCAATAAGCACATGCTTGCAGATATGATCGGCTGGGCAGGAGCATTCCCAATGATCCAGCGTATTTTCAAGCCTACATTGTGTCCCGTCACTGAGCTGACAACTCACAGATGATGCATTCCATGTGTACGTTACACTTACACCATTGTCCAACTCTTTCAAAGACCTTTTGTACAACCCCTTGTTGGCATACCGAATCAAATAATCCTCCGTACACTGCTTCGAAAAAATCCGGAATTTTTCCTTGAATCCATTCACGTCATCAACGCCCCGTTGCTCTCAGAATGTCGTAGATCGTTTCACTGAACACGCGACCTGGAACGTTGCCTAGAGCAATGGGTTTGTTGTCACCATAGTAATAATATTGCTTGTTATTCGGTTTGAAGAAATGAAGGGATTCCAGGGTAATGTCATCCAATCCCTCGTAATACGTGATGCTCGTACCGCTGAATTGCAATTCTGCAACAAGATCTCCGTACTCTTTATAAAATTCATGATACCAGCCGCCGTCCTGTGCCGGTCCTTTGATCCAACCGTATTTCTCCAGTGCTTTGGGGAAAGCCGTTGGTGAAAAATCAGACTCGGGCAGATGATCGTACTCATTCTTCGTTTTATCCTCATCTTCTGGCTGGTGAATCTCACGATTCAATTGCTCGAATGGCTGCTTGATCTCGTAATCCTCCAACTGCGTTGTCCAACCTTCAAGCGTTGCCTGATCCAGTTCCAACGGGTGTATAAGTCCCACTTGCGCATCCGAAGGCAGATCGACCTCATCTTCATCCACAGAATTGAAGGTGCCGTCCTCCATATATCGGAAGGTGCTGATCAGAGCGCCATCCTCATACGTTCCCCAGATCAGACCAACAGCAAATTTTTGCATGATTACATTTTGTACAAACAATGCTTTCCACTCATCGGCAGACCACAGACGTTGCTTGGACAATGACTCTTCCAGACGCTGCGCCTGAATGTTAACCATGGATTTGAGATCTTTTTTCAGCTGTGTGAAACGTGCCTTGGACTGCGCTGCCAATTCAGGATCATCTTTCTGTGCAGGAGCAGGCAGACTCTTCACGGATTTGCCCGTTTCTTCATTTAAGACAACGACTTGTAAGTCTCCATTGACCTTAACCAGGAAGGATCGCTCTCCGTAACTCAGCTGCATGGTTCCTTTTTCATCAAAACCAAGTGTGGTGACCAGCCGATCCTCCAGTTGTTCCGAGGTAAGTCCCATATTATCGGCTGCAAGTTGCAATGCTTCTTCTGCTGCACCTTTCACCTGACGGTTCTTCACGCCACGTTTGATCTTGTCAATCGCCATAAGAGCGGATGGATCTTTCAGATAAGCGAGCACTTTCACAGCATCTGCTGCAATCGCGCCGCGGCTGTTTTCTGTCCATTCCTTAATTTGCGGAGCTAAAATATTTACAATCTGAATATCGCCAAAGAGTGCTGATACATACATCACCCATTTCTCTTTTGCAGGAGCACCTTCCTGAATCCAGACCTGAAGCAATTCACTTGCAAAACGAGCGAGCGATGCCTCACTTACGTAATCTCGTAATTCATTCAACCGTTCATTAGGACCGGATGTATGATCCAATGATTGGACCAAAGCATACTGTTTAATCCGGTCATCTAAAGGCTGATTGTCTTCAATACGTATCAGTGAAGGGAGATCTTTCAAGGACAACCAGCTCAGTCTCGACAACTTTTTGGCATCCGCCTGATCAGCGAGTGCAGCATGGGCATACTCTGGACTTAGATCTGCGGTATCCAGCAGAATTTGGATCAAGCTCTTCCAATCGTCGGACTTCTCTTTCTTCAAAAGTTCACCGTACAGTTCCTTGCTGTTTTCCAGACTGCGGATTGCAGTCAGAGCCATTTCTTTGATCGCCACTTTTTTCTCCGAGAGGTATATGAGCGTATACAAGTCCTGATCAGGAATTCGGTTGAATTCCGCTAACGCCACGCCGTTGGCCTTTTTGGAAGAATCCTGCAATCCGGCACGAATCGCATCGGCCAATATTTTCTTCGATAACTCATCACGCTGTTCAAAGGTAATCTCCAGAATTAAAATGCGTGTATCTGTTGGCAGTTTCTTGTACTGTGTCAGTGCATAGTCCAGATTCTGCTCAATGATTCGACGGTATTCGTCATGCGGCATCGATTTGTATCTGTAGTCGGTCATGCCATTAAGTGAGATCAGGCTGGTTAGCAATTTCTCACGTTGCACCTCAGGGTCTTGCCCGTAACGTTGAAGCAGCTGCTCTCCACTAAAAGCGTATGAATTGTACATGTCCGAGATAATATCCAGTGTCCAATCGGGATGAGTAGTCAGGATTGCAAACCTGCGCATCGCCTCCGAATCCAAGGGCAGAAAACTAATACTAATGAGGTTGTGAACACGCTTCTTATCCCGATTCAGTTGATTAAACAACCCGCGACTATTTGGGTCCTCCCAATATTCCTCGAGGGTGTTTTCCCCACTTAAGTATCTTGCAATCGCAAGTCCTTGACGTCCCCCGTCCAAAGGATGCCGAAGAGCGTTAAATACCGCTTGCTCCAGTGACCCCTCCGCATTAGGCAATGTCAATCCTTGATCCTCCATGAATTTCTGAATGCAGAGTTTGAGGAATGGCGGTTTGATAATCTCGTATGCTCGAATCGCTTGTTCAGGACGATTCGCGATCGCTGATTGTAACATGTTCCAAGATACCGTGTACGAATTAAGCTCGTCCCGCAACATTTCAACCAACTGATAAGGTTCATCCAGAGGCACAAGTCCAGCAAGCAGATCATTTGGACTCTTGGCTCTAGGGTCCATACTCAGCAAGTAACGGCGAACTTCAAGTGGATAAATCTCATGTAATTGATGTACTGTGTGAAGCAAAACATGCCCAATCTCACTATTTGTATCAAGGAACCGTTGTTTACCTCCACTAATGTTAATCAGGTACAACAAGGCACCACTCACAAGTACCATAGTTTGATGGAATACTGTGTTTGAACATTGCTCTTTTGAAGAGAAAGACGTATTGGGATACAGTTCAGCTATGAGCTGACTACGCTTCTCCTTGAGGAATTCATCCTTCAATTCTTGGGAAGATCCGTTATGCTTTCCTTGAATATTACTGACCACTACAGGTTCAATCAACGTATGTAACTCGTCCCGCAACTTATCTGCATCATTAGCCATTACATGTTGAAACAACACTGGTAACGATTGAACAGAAGATTGAACCTCTGCAAGATGAGAAGCCTTGTCACTGAGTCTTGAATATAATTGCAGCAGCATTAAAGCATTAATTACATCCCGGTAGTCCCCTTGACTGTCCGCTTTTTTGGAATCAAAAAGCCACTGGGCACGCTTTAATTTACTCTTTAATTCAGTCAAAATTTCGTTCTCGCCTGCAAACTGTTTGATCTTCTCCAACCGGGACAACAATCCATCCATGCGATCAGCGCTTTTGCTCTTCCCGCTTAATCCGTAAGCTTCGGAATCATTTCCCATACAGACAGTAAAGGCATCCGTTCTCCATGAATTTCTTTTGGAATAATTGGATTCCAGATATATCACAATAGCCCCGGCACGGTAAAAGATATCTCCATCGTCTTTTTTGGCAAGCTTCATGAGCAGATCAATCGTTTGATACACATAATGACTCGAATTTCCCAACATATCCGGGAACTTGTCTGTCGTTCCCAAGACGTAATCAATAATTTCGGAGCTTCGATCTGTTTTTAATGAGTACTCGTTTGAACAGGTTACTGCGAATTTCTCAACCAAAGTTTCAACTGCGCGGTCTGCGGTAAGCATTACACATTCCTCCTTGAATTTAAGTGATGATCTCGCCAATCCAATCCGCGAGTTCGTTAGGCGTAATTGCTGCTACATGTGCCCCCATATTGGTTAATGTCTGTGCTGCATGTTTGTTATAGACTGAATCCCCGTTAAAATCGAGTGCGGTGAGAACCAGTAGCTTGCATCCTGCATCGATAATATCTTTACAGGCTTTATACATTTGCGCGATCGGGTACCCTTCCTCCAGATCACTGACCAGAATAAAGATGGTTTTGCCTGGATTATCGATTAACGTCTCGCCATATCGCAACGCTTTCGTAATATGTGTCCCCCCACCGAGCTGTACATTCATGAGCACGTCTACGGGGTCTTCCAGTCTATCGCTCAGATCAACAACCTGCGTATCAAATATGAATAATTTCGTGCGAAGCGCATTCAAGCGGTAGAAGATGCTGGCCATCACCGAACTGTAGATGACTGAATCCAGCATACTGCCACTCTCGTCCACACCAATGATGATGTTCCACTTGTTATGGGGCTGGATATTCCCGTCGAAATATAGACGATCAATTACAAACCTGCGCTTGTTTTTATCGTAATTCTTCAAATTCTTGGTGATAGTTCGCTTGAAATTCAGATTGCGCAAAGATCGTACTGAACTCGAGGTATAGCGACTGCGCTTGCCCATGATACTCGCTCGGGTCTGAGATTCCAGCTTACTACGCAGCTCTTCAACCACGGTTCGCACGATATCCTTGGCGCTCTTTAACACCTCACCTTTCATCCGTCCTTTGAACTGCATAATGTTCTTGAGCAGATTCATGTTGGGTTCAAGGGATTCAAGCAACTTTTTGTCCGTTAACAATTCTGTCAGCCCATAACGATCAAGCGCCTGTTTTTCCAATATTTCGACCGTTGGTTTGGGGAATAGATCCCTGACCTTGTGCAGCCATTTCGGTACAGTCAGGTTAGACGCACCGCGTCCTCCCTCTTTTCGATAACCTTGTTCTTCACCGTATTCACGGTTATAGAGATACCCCAGAATCTCATCGATTTCCGTATATTGAAATTCAGCAGAAGTGTATTGGTCTGTATTACACAACCCTTCTTCCGCCGATTCACCGAGAACCAGACGCCATCGATTTAAAGTTTCAGCAGAATGTTGATCCCCTCGTTTGCTTCCATCCGGATTGGAACTTTCATTGATTTCTCCGGTTCCTTCCGTTGTCCGATTCGCTTCATTCATATTAGCTTCCATGCAGCAAACTCCTTTCGAAGCGCTTCATCCCACGTCTTGGACTGAATCAGCATCTGTTCATCGACCGCAGGCCTCAACATCTCCTCTGGTTCAACCTGATGCAGACTCGCCACCCGCTCCGCAATCAAGCCCGTCTCCATTGGTGTAAAGTAGGTGAATGCCAGCCTTAATTCCGGTACCATACTGATGAAGTCGTCGTAGGATAACTGTTCAATCAAATAATTCAACTCGGACAACAGCTGATCTTCATATAAAAAAGCGTCACGTGCTACAGTGAATACTCCCTGTAAAAAAAGTGCCGTTTGACGAGTCTGATCCGGTGTACCATGGATATACCCGCGAGCACGATCAACAATCTCATCCCTGGGCCTGTCACCGAGCCCTGAGGAAATAGCCACACACACACCCTCCAGCTGAGCCGGAAGCTGGTGATCAGACAGAAGCTCATTCAGGTGAATTCGGAATGTCTCATCCTGAAAATTCTCCTCTGATGACTCCGCGAGCATGGCTAGCAGCTTCAATCCCTGAATAATAGCTTCATGTTCATCCGGATTGGCTCTGGAGAGCTGTAGCAACTTGTCTACGGCATTCCTATAAGCTTCGGATACCAGGTCAGGGAGATGTTGCTCGTCAGATAATCCCAGCAACCTGCGGTGTTGATGAATTCGGTTCAAGACATGCAGACTGTTACATAAGGATAGAAAATTCCCGTCCGTTCTCAGCGCTGAACGGACCTGTTCATAAAGTTTCATCGCAGTGTCCTGAAGTCCCATGAGCAGCGCTTGAAGCATGAGTCGGGCAAGTTCACCGCTATGATGATCCGGTACTTCCTGCATCTGTTCTTCCATTTTGCGTGTAGCGGCCCCGGCAAGTGTTCCACCATAGAGAGAGTTCTCTATCAATCTGGCTTCAATGCGAGATGAGTACATATAAACCCAGGTTTCGCGAACAAGATTCATATCACGCTCTGCGATCCAGTCCGGCCCCGATTGCCGTTTCGCGAATTCCGGAACCAGATAGGTGATGCATTGAATCAATTGGCTTATCTGACGATGCTCCGGTTTCGCATACAGATCCAGCACTTTCTTGTGTTGACCTGTTGTACGAATCTGCAGTTTGTACTCTGTACAACGAGCCTTGAAGTCCTCCACGATGGGAATACTGAATGAATTGGGAGCCACACTTCCAATGACGTCTCCTGTCAATAACTGCTGCAGCTCTTGCAACGGTTTATCAGTCGCCAAGGTAAGCTCCCCCTTCACAAAGGAAGAGAGTGCTGCATCCATCAACTCATAGACGCCGCCTTCCCTTTTACCACGAAGCCCGGCAAGACCTTGAATCATACTGTATGCCTCAATTGCATCACTCGTTGATACATGCTCGTGTCCATCCCGTAATTGGCGCATCAGCCGAGATAACAAGTCCAGAGCCGTTAGATTATACGGTGTACTCTTTTTGCGAAGCAGCTGGTTCCAGATCTGATCGTAATAATTTACATAAGGCATGCCGCTCGCATATCCATTGAGCCGATCCGCTTCAGCAAAGGTATAGACCATTGGGTACATTTGTTGGTGAACCGTATCTGGATTAACCTCACTTTGTTGAGACGTTCCTGGTTTACCTTGTCCATCCAAACGTTGGTCTGTATGCCGTTTATCCATTTCTGGCTGTTCCAATTGGGATTCATGTTTCTCTGACATCAACAGTCCATACGTATGAAATCCACCGGTAATGACAAGCACACGGTCATGCTCCTGCACCGCTTGATTAATACGTTGTCTCATATGTGCTTCTCTTGCCAGATCACCTGAAGACTGTAATCGTTCCGTGGAATAACACATTCGGGATAAGGTACAATACGTGAATACATCCTGCACGAATGCCTGAGTGGATTTCTCCAGACCGCCAATTTCAAACACCTTTTCCCACAATTCATCAAAACTGCGGCAGTTTGTTTTTTGGCATAATCGGTTAATGAAATCAGACCCCGCAAGCAAGGTTTCGTCCTGAATGGAGATCTCCTTTTGTTCTGTCTGGCCGGATTTGGATGCACGAGTGGAGAAGTGGTGATAGTCCAGGTCAATAAACTTCGCCGGAATATCCAGCCGTTTTGCTTCTTTCAAAGCTACATATTCAGGCGAATAACGAAGCATCGGATAATAGCAAGCTTCTCTCTCCAATTCACTCTCATAGGTATAGTACAGACTGACAGGAGGTATCGTTGCCTCATCACTCAGCACCGAAATTAATGGATTACCGCTCTCCGGTCCTTCGATCAGAATAATATCCGGTTTGTAGTCCCCGATTAATCGTAACAAGTGATATGAACATGCAGGGCTATGGTGTCGTATTGGATAATAAACCGTATGATTACTCAGGTTATATACCTGGGACTCGAACAAGGATTGTAACTGCTCAACATCAGGGTCCAGAACTGCTGTTAACCGATCCATTTTCTCTCCTCATAATAGTCCTTCCACATTCCCTCTTCTCTGGAACGCTCTTTTACGACCTTGGAGAAGTAGGTTTTGAGAATGGACAGATCCTTGTCGTTTTCCTTCGCAATGGTGCCCAGCATGTTCTGCACCAACCGATCCAGTGCAATAGCTTTATCTTCGTAATAATAGGAAGTCATCGCACTCTGGACATAGACAGACACTGCTTCCGCCGTACTCATGGATGCTTGAGGGGTATCGAGCTTGTATCCTTCCCGTGTCATGCCGGTGCGCAGTTCCATAAATGTTGTAGCCAGCAATTCAACCACATCAGGGTTAATGTCAATATCAATTCCACTATGTAATAACAGGCTTCGTGCCTGGGATTCAATAATTTTGGCTTCCATCTTCACGTTATAAATGGGCTTGATTGTTTCAAAATTGAAGCGACGTTTCAATGCACCACTCATTTCGTTAACACCTTTATCCCGAATATTGGCTGTAGCAATGACGTTAAATCCTGGTTGGGCAAACAGTACACCACCGTCCAGTTCAGGAATGCTCATAACCTTGTCACTGAGAATACTGATCAGACTATCCTGCGCTTCAGCCGGACAACGTGTAATCTCTTCAAAACGGGTAAGAATACCTTTCTTCATGCCGTTATATAACGGTGATGGCACAAGTGCCGCTTCCGAAGGGCCTTTATCAAGCAGCATGGCGTAATTCCATGAATATTTGATCATATCTTCTGTTGTGCCTGCTGTACCTTGAATCGTGTTTAGACTGGTACCGGAGATCGCTGCGGTCAGCAGTTCGCTAAGCATGGTCTTGGCTGTCCCGGGTTCTCCCACGAGCATTAATCCTCGATTGCCTGCCAGAGTAACCACTGCACGTTCAATTAACACGTCATTTCCATAGAATTTGCGGGTAATCGTGATCTCTTCTCCATTTAATAACGCAGGCTTATCCCTGCCAATAATAAAATCGCGCACATAGGCGGGAGATAACAGCCAGTTCGGGGGACGTTTCCCCTGATCTTCCTCTCGTAGCGCACGTAATTCAACCTCGTATAATGTCTCGGCGGGTGGTTTAAGCATCTCCATCGTCAAGGTGTCTCCTCTCACGTAAACAGATCGTATGTTCTTATTCCTATCATTTTATCACAGCACTCCAGCAACTACCCGGTAAAACGATAAAAATGGTTGAAACGTCCTTCTTATCAGCACTTCTTCTAAGTCCATGGACATAGCCTCTAGCGCAAATATGAAGGTGAAATATCCTTACAGCCGTGCCAACACACTGGTTTCGGATCAGAATCAGCATGCTTATTACCCATTTAAAAGCATTGTAGGCCATATGACCTTAGGAATCATTACACTTTCGATCATGTGTTTCAACCAAATGAAGCCCATTATTACAAAGAAGACACAGGCCATCAGCATCCTGTGTCTTCTTATATGTTCAATTTTCACCCAATATCTATGAATTTTGATCGAAACAACCAATCTCTTAGAAGTTCCTACTTACATTCTACGCCCGCATGAGGCGGAATACAGCTCGTACCACTCATAACGGGTAAGTTCAATATTCGTTGCATCACGACAGGCCAGAATACGTTCTGGTCGAATCGAACCAATGACAGGTTGAATCCCTGCTGGATGCTTCATTAACCAAGCCAGTACAATAGAATCCGGTGTAACTCCACGCTCCTTAGCCATTCGATCAACTAATTGAGCCGTATGCTCAAGTTCAGGACGCTGTCCCTCAACTACCCTGCCAGTAAATCGCCCCTGAGCAAGGGGACCCCAAGCTTGCAGTTGAATATGCTCTGCCTGACAATATTCCATCGTGCCATAGGGAAATACGTTGTCCCTCGCTTGCGGCCGATTAACTGTCACACCGGCTTCTACGAAGCCGATTTTATCCAGACTCATCTCCAGCTGGTTCACAATCAGAGGTACTTTACTATGAAGCTGAAGAAGACGAATCTGTTCAGAACCCATGTTGGACACTCCAAAATGGCGCACTCTACCGGAATGATGCAGCTCAGCCAGTGCTTCTCCAATCTCTTGCGGATGGGCAAGTGGATCAGGACGATGTAACAGCAAAATATCCAGATAATCGATTCCGAGCCGTTCCAGGATACCGTCCACACTCGCCAGGATATGTGCACCTGAGGTGTCATAACGCTGCGGTCCTTCATCATCACCCACAAGACGTATACCACACTTCGACTGTATAATGATCTGTTCACGCAAGCCGGGAGTTTCAGATAAAACTCTCCCCAAGACATGCTCTGCCTTACCACGTGTGTAAATATCCGCTAGGTCAAAGTGATTAATGCCTATTTCGATAGCTGCTTCTACAGCTCGATGACCTTCTACGACAAGATCTGAAGTAATGGGGAGCCCATCCCATTCACCCCCAAACCGCATACAGCCAAGAACCATTCGACTTGCCGGAATCTGGTGGTGATGCAAAGGAAGTTGTGCGTAAGACATGTCAGCGTTCACCTCATTTTCATTTTTACCAAGCATAATAACCGATTCTCTCTACCATGTCTTCTTCCATCTTCCTCTATTTTCCTGCTCTATCATCCATATGAAGAAAAAACAAGGTTTCAAAAGCTTGTGTATTGAATATATAGAGGGTGCAGGTATTATGCAGGAATATGAGAGGAGATTTTGCATTTGAATCCGAATGAATCCAACGAGTCCTCAAAGCCAGCGTTTTTTACCAAAGAATTCACACACAACCCTTACCCGGTATATGAAATGTTAAGAAAAGAGGAGCCTGTTTTCAGACTCATGTTTCCTCACGGGGAATTCGGCTGGATTATTACGCGATACGAGGATGCAGTTCAGATCCTGAAAGATCCTCGCTTCAGCAAAGATATGGTCCGACGTTACGGCGCTGACAATCAAAGCATCTTCTCCAATAATATGTTGTTCTCCGATCCGCCGGATCATAAACGTCTTCGGGGACTTGTGCAGAAAGCATTCACACCCAAACTGGTCGCAGACATGCGGAACCATATTCAGGACATTGCTGATGAACTGCTGGACAACCTCCCGTCACAGGAAAAAATGAATCTGATCGATGACTTTGCCTTCCCGCTGCCCATCATTGTCATTAGTGAAATTCTGGGAGTCCCTCTTGACGATCGTGACAAATTCCGCATCTGGTCCAATACGATAATTGATGCTTCCATAGCCGAGAGCGCCGAGCTGCTTGAGCAGCATGCCAGAGAGTTTACGGATTACCTGACGGCCTGGTTTGCGAAAGTTCGCCAAGATCCCGGCACTGATCTGATCAGCCAGCTCGTCATTGCGGAAGAATCCGGGCAACAGTTAACTGAACAAGAACTGCTTGGCGTTGTCTCCTTATTAATTATTGCCGGTCATGAAACAACCGTGAATCTGATTGGAAATGGGATTCTCGCCCTGCTGGAGCATCCGGAGCAACGCGAACTGCTCATCAACCAGCCCGAGCTTATTCACAATGCCATTGAAGAGATGCTTCGCTATAACGGACCGGTGGAGTTCAGCACATCCCGCTGGGCTCTGGAAGATATTGAATTCCGTGGAGAACGTATCGCTCAAGGTGATCTTGTCATTGTTGCGCTTGATTCCGCCAACCGGGACGAACAGCAGTTTAAGGATGCTGATATTTTCGATATTACACGCGAGAAGAGTTCGCATCTGGCTTTTGGCAAAGGCATTCATCTCTGCTTGGGAGCACCGCTTGCTCGTCTGGAAGGTGAGATTGCAGTCAGCACACTTCTGAATCGTTTTCCAAATATACAACTTCAGGCAGATGTGAATGAACTGGAATGGAGACCTGGTATGAATGTTCGTGGTGTCAAGGAAATCCCGGTTCAACTAAAATAATGGCTAAATATGAATAAATGAAAGTGAGGCACATGACATCATGGAAATGAACACCTTGGTATGGATCGTTTTGCTGCTTCTGATCTTTGTGTTACTGGTCAGAGTCACCAGCCTGCAACGCCAATTAAATGAATTGAAAAGAGATGTCGAGCGTCTGGAGAACGGTTCAACCGACAGCGTCCGATCCGACTTCAATTACACCTTGTCGCCGAAAGAAGCATCTCTTTCCCACACAAGCCAACCAGCCCAAACGGATCTGGATCAGGAACTGCTTACACTGATACAACAAGGGAAAAAAATTATGGCGATCAAACGACTGCGTGAAGCCAGAGGTCTTTCGTTGAAGGAAGCCAAAGACTATGTTGATTCTCTCGATCGGTAATATACAACTCACATAACTCTCGGGGGAAGTTACTCCAGACTTTCGGCTGTTAACACAGACGCAGTAGAAAGTCTGGAATCTTCACCGAGAGTTTACTTTTCAAACGACATATGCTACTGTTATTTCTATATTACTAGAAATAAGAAATAAAGACGAAAGGACCGATGATTATGCAATCAAACTCAAATGAGATTGAACAAGTCGTCAAAATTCATAAAGCACTGGGCGAACAAACACGCTACAAAATCATTCAGATTTTATCGGGCGAAAGCAACCTGTGTCCTGCTGATCTGGAGAGCCGCCTTGTTACGGTTGCCCTATCGACTCTGTCTCATCACCTGAAACAGCTGTCCGATTGTGGTCTGCTCACATCGCAGAAGAAAGGTACGTATATCTACTACAGCCTGAACACGGAGACTGCACAAAAGTTTGTTCCCTATCTGCTAAATAAATAAAAAAATTTGATTTATATTTCTATATAATTAGAAATATCGAAACAACCCACAATATTTATTAGTAAAACTAGGTCACCTAAGTTTACGCTTATTCCAATATTCATTATCTAGGTTGTAACATTACCATTCGCGCAGATGGGTTGTATTCAGAGCATTCATGTCTTGTTCTATCGTCTTTATTTCTATATTTCTAAAAATATAATAATAATCAGAAAGAGGTTATGTTTCCATGTCTTCTACGCTCAAAATCTATGTTCTTGCCTTGGTCAGTTTCCTTGTAGGAACGTCCGAATATGTCATTGCCGGCATTTTGGATCGCATTGCAGATACCATGAATATCTCTTTAATCGCTGCCGGACAGCTCATTACGATTTTTTCACTCGTATATGCGCTCGGTACACCTGTCATTATTGCACTGACTTCGCGCTGGGACCGTCGCAAGCTGTTGCTATACTTCCTCGGTCTATTCGTTGTGGCTAATGTTCTTGCTTACCTGTTGCCGGGTTATGGACTGTTCGTCGCAGCACGAGTGTTGATGGCTTTAGGCGCGGGCGTTGTTGTTGTCACGGCATTAACGGTTGCTTCCCAAATAGCGGCGGAGGGCAAACAAGCTAGTGCAATCGCCACAGTAATCACTGGATTTACGGCTTCTTTGATCGTTGGCGTTCCGCTCGGAAGGCTTGTAGCTGCATCTTGGGATTGGAAGCTTGTTTTTGCCGGTATCGCCGTTCTTGGAGTTCTCGCCATGCTGGTAATCGCGGCCGCCATTCCGCCTTCCAAAGCAGAAGCGCCTGTTCCGCTGAAGAAACAACTGTCTTTGCTCAAACAGCCACGAATTGTTTTGGCACTGCTGGTGACATTTTTCTGGTTAGGTGGTTATTCCATTGCCTACACGTACATTTCACCTTACCTTGTATCCGTTTCAGGAATGAGAGAAGCACTACTCAGTTCAGCTTTACTCGCATTTGGCATAGCAAGTCTGATCGGTTCAAAAGTTGGAGGGTTCAGTGCTGACCGATTGGGTGTCAAACGAACGCTGATCACAGGCATGACATTGCATATCGTAAGTCTGGTCCTGTTGAATATAACAGCAAGCTCTCATCTGGCTGTCTTCCTTGTTCTGATTTTGTGGTCTTTTGCCGCCTGGTCTTCGGGTCCAACTCAGCAATATAACCTGATCACCATGGCTCCGGAATCCTCTGGCATTATGCTAAGTCTGAATAGTTCGGTTATGCAATTAGCCATGGCTGCCGGCGCAGGTATTGGCGGAATCGCGGTCAGCAGCGTTTCATTATCATCCATTACCTGGATTGGCGCTGTCGGGGTTGCTGTTGCCGTCATCATCGTTATAGGCTCGTATCGTTCAGCACCTCTCAAAAGTACACAAACCAATACATCGCACAACGTTGCATGATATGAATTTGTAGTACAAAAAACAAACCAAAAAGAGAGGCACTGTACGTATACAGTTGCCTCTCTTTAAGCATTTTAACGGCTATTCTATTACCGATAAGCAGAACTCTTATTGGGCCGTAACTGCACCATCGATCGGATATACTGCACCATTGATATAAGGCGCTTCATCTCCAAGCAGGAAGGAAACCAAGTTCGCGATCTCTTCCGGTCTGCCCAGACGTCCGGATGGAATGCTGTCAACAGTTGCCTTGAACACTTCAGGATTGTCTTTACCGAACTGAATGACCATCGGTGTCTCAATTGTACCTGGGGCAATCGCATTTACACGAATGTTGTCCTTGCCGTATTCAATCGCAGCTGTGCGGGTCAAGCCCACTACGCCATGTTTGGTTGCTGCGTATGGTGCAACTGCGGGTACACCAACAATACCGGCCGTAGAGGCCGTGTTCAGAATGGAACCTCCACCTGTTTTGAGCATTTCAGTAATTACATACTTCAACCCGTAGAATACACTTCTCAGGTTAATATCAATAATCTGGTCAAACTGCTCAATTGTATGTTCGATCAGCTTGATACCAGGACCTGCAATACCTGCATTATTAAAGAACATGTCGATTCGTCCGAACTCTTCGACTGTTTTTTTCACATAATTCTCAACTTCAGGTGCTTTACTTACATCTGCTTGTACAAAAATAGCTTTACTTCCCAGCTTCTCAATCTGCTTAACCGTTTCAAGACCTGTCTCTTCGACAAGATCCACAACGACAATGGATGCACCCTTCTCAGCCAGCTTCAATGCTGCTGCTTGGCCCAATCCACTTCCTGCTCCAGTAATAATGGCTACTTTTCCTGCGTGACTCATGTTGATCTCCTCCATGTGTGTGTGTCATCTTGTGATTGGATCGATGAATACGATATGAAACGTACTTACATGCAATGATGCAATATGTAGGTCAAAAATGGCATAAAACCTTCCTGACTTTACCTATTCTAATAGACTTTCGACATAAAAACAAATCATATAATATGTATTCATACTATATCACCTGTCACATTTTCAGCATTTTTATTGAAGGAGCACACAACTATTACGTCTTGTTGCATGCTCCTCTTTTACAAATACAATACTTTTTAATTCGGTATCTCTATAACTTCAAACGGTGCATATCCGCTTATCAAAACACTTTAACGCAGCAAATTCGTTTTTGCCAATTCAATAATTTCGTCCCCTCGTCCGTTGAGCACGGCTTTCATCATCCATAAGGTGAATCCTTCCGCCTGTTTGATATCAATCTTCGGAGGTAAGGACAATTCCTGACGATTCACCACCACGTCAATCAGCACAGGACCATCATGCTGAAGCGCACGCTGTACAGCTCCTTCGAGTTCATCCGGATCCTCAACCCGAATCCCTTCCATGCCCATGGCTTGAGCAACCATCGCAAAGTTGGGATTAATAAGCTCTGTTCCCGATTCCAGGAATCCGGCAGCTTTCATCTCCAGCTCAACAAAACCGAGTGCTCCATTATTAAACACCACAACTTTAATCGGCAGATTATGCTGTTTCAATGTCAACAGATCACCCATCAGCATCGTAATACCGCCATCACCCGACAACGAGATGACTTGTCTGCCCGGATCAGCGACCTGAGCACCAATTGCCTGTGGCAAAGCGTTTGCCATCGTACCATGACTGAATGAACCGAGCAGTCTGCGATTACGAGACATCTCGATATAACGGGCCGCCCATACTGTCGGAGTACCGACATCACAGGTGAAGATGGCATTTTCAGCTGCTGCATCACTAATGACCTTGGTCAGGTACTGCGGATGAATGGGCTTTTTACCCGGTTTTCCAACGGCCAGCTCGTCTAGATCTTTGCGTACTTTCACATAACGATCCACACTTTTACGCAGATGTTTGTCACTGTGTTCTTCTGTCAGATAAGGAAGCAAAGTTTCAATGGTCGCTTTCACATCCCCACATACGCCGTAATCCAGCTTCGTGCGCCGACCCAGATGGGAAGATTGAATGTCGACCTGAAGGACTTTCGCATCTTCGGGATAGAATTGACGATATGGGAAATCCGTTCCCAGCATTAATAATACATCACAGTCCATCATGGCATGATAACCGGATGAATACCCAATTAAACCCGTAAGACCCACGGAATAGGGGTTGTCATACTCCAAATATTCCTTGCCTCTTAGCGCAATAACCATCGGGGATTTCAATCGATCACAGAGCTGCATGAGGGGTTCCCGAGCGCCCGCGCAGCCTGCACCGCACAACAACGTGATTTTTTTGCCTTCATTCAGATATTCCGCCAGTTTCACGAGTTCAGGCTCAGAGGGATGTACCACGGGGTTGGTTGCGTGATACACATGCTCAGGCACAGGCAGATCCGCTGCTTCAAGTCCTGCTACATCCCCCGGCAATACAACGACGGACACACCTGAACGTGCAACTGCTGTCTGAATGGCCATCGTCAGAGAACGCGGCATCTGTTTGGCTGTTGTAATGACTTCACAATAATCGCTACATTCCTGGAACAGATACTCCGGATGGGTCGCCTGAAAATATTCACTGCCAATCTCGTCACTTGGGATATGTGCAGCGATGGCGAGTACAGGAACACGATTGCGGTGACAATCGTACAGACCATTGATCAGATGCATATTACCAGGACCACTACTACCTGCACAGACAGCGATACTTCCACTGACCTGAGCGTCCGCCCCAGCAGCAAATGCAGCTACTTCTTCATGTCGTACATGAATCCATTCAATTTTCCCAGAACGACGAATGGAGTCGAGTACCGCATTCAAGGAGTCTCCAACAATGCCATATATACGTTTGATGCCAGCGTTCAATAAGGATTCAACCAGAACGTCCGCGACTGTTTTTTTCATAATAGGTGAGTCTCCTTTAATTGCTCATTTTGATTATGTTTCCACTCGGTTAATATACCTATTCTTATACCCCAATCTTTCGAAAACCGAACCAACTCAATATGTATGTCTGGATATATGAAACAAAACCGGCCCCTTAAACCTTTATTCCAGCTATAGCAAAATGCCAAAAAATCCGCTTGTCGAATGACAAACGGATTACGGTTAAACTAGGTTTATTGTTATTCCATCTGGATTTCCGAATCCAAATCAGACATTAGATAGCAGGCATCACATTGCCACCACTAACCGGGATATAGGCACCCGTGATAAATGAGGACAGGTCCGACGCAAGAAAAGCTACCGCATTGGCGATTTCCTGATCTTCACCCCTGCGCTTCAGCGGCACGTTACGCGTATATGCCTCATCATGTCCAGGCTCAATGGAACGATCACGTTCACTAATTGTCCATCCAGGTGCAACCTGGTTTACGGTAATCTGATACTCACCAACCTCCTTGGCAAGCACGCGATATACACCATCCATTCCACGCTTACCAGCGGTGTAGGCTGATTGATGAGTGAAATTTTGCATCGCACACTCAGTATTGATGCCAATGAACCGACCAGCTCTGATATCTTGCATATGTGGAATGAAAGCTTTGGCAAGATACACACTCTGCATGACACAGGATTCAAACTGGCTCAAGTAATCTTCAGGCGACTGTTCCAACACCGTTGTCCATTCATATTGAATGACCGCATTGGCAACAACGATATCCACTCCGCCGAGGACAGACTGAATCTCATCACGCATCCGAAATGCTGTATCCTGCTTTGTAATATCTCCCTGTACAATAACAGCCTGACGACCGAGTGCTTCAATCTCACCTTGAAGCTCCCGAGCCTTGGTATCATTATTTATGTAATGTAGAGCCAGATTGGCGCCACAGGCTGCCAACGTACGGGCGATGACTCTCCCCAGTTGTCCGGTTGCGCCTGTAACCAGAGCCGTTTTTCCTGAGAGATCCAATTGCATAACAGCGAAAACCTCCTTAAATTCATTTGCCCGAAAACGATTTCGGAAATATGGTATTTTTGTTCATCAATTGCGCGTTATCAGAGAGATATACAGCATTGTTCAATGCTGTATATGATAGTTCAACTTTTTCCCTATATGTGGAGACTATTAATTATCATGTTGAATGAGATCAATTTCCTGGAAGCGACTGACTTCCTTTTCCCAACGCTCTTCTACATATTGACGGTGAACCGGGTGATTGTTGTATGCATCATACGCAGCCTGATCTGCAAAGACCATAGAGAAACTGTAGTCAAACTCATTCTTCTCACTTACCTGTTTCAGAACCTGAAATTGCTCTACGCCAGGAATGACAGCCAGTGCATCCGAACTTTCCTTCAAAAAGGCTTCGGCCTCCGGTGTATCTTTACCCGCGTAAAGTGTAAACGTTACCATATGTGTGATGCTACTCATCTCTATTTCCTCCTCCAATATGTTCGTACTCGTTTCCTAGTGTACATCCGAATGTGTTGTAAGCGCAATAATTGGTTGAATTAATTTTTATGAATTGATATTTCTATATAAATTGAACTAAAGAATATTTACACTGGTCACTTCGATGACAGAACAACCTTCCGATCGCTGTTATCCCCAGATTTTTGATTCTTTCTATAAAGGTTAAATCCGGGGATAAAGGCGAACGCTCCGCTTCTTCAGGTTCTTTCTGTCCTCTCCGTTTTGTGTAAATGTTTATCTCAATTTATATAGTTACAAATATTAATTTCAAGTAAAATTCACTAGCCTTTACCCTGAATATGTACACAAAAAAACCTCAGGACAAATCCCGAGGTTTTTTTGTAATGTATGGACAAACTTATTTGGTGATGTTGTATTTACGGTTAAATTTATCAACACGGCCACCGATATCCACGTTTCTTTGTTTACCAGTGAAGAACGGGTGGGATGCGGAACTAGTGTCCACACGGATTACTGGGTAAGAGTTACCGTCTTCCCATTCCATAGTTTCGTTAGAGAACTTCGTGGAAGAACTCAGGAATTTGAAATCAGCACTTGCATCGTAAAAAATTACGAGTTGTGTCTTTGGATGGATGTCAACTTTTGGCATAATCTATTTACACTCCTTTAATATGGGTACTTCTTTAGAATCAAACTACATTTTATTATACTCTTTTTTTGGACAAAGTACCAGCAGGTTTTGAGGAATAGCTAAAAAAAATATGATATCTGTGATTTTGCACCTAATCAGGTGTCACGCCGTCCCTTTCTCCAGTACATTCAACATGTACTCCAAAGCCTCAAGTTCATCCCTGCCTCTTGTCTGTAATCTGACAACACTACCATATCGAATGGGTAGTAACGCCATTCCAAGCAGGCTTTTGACATCTACACGATGCTCATGCTCAGACTCCATATACGACAAAATAATATCCGAGGAAAAACGCGACGCTTGAGAAGATACCGACATCAAATCATCCCGATGAAAATCAGCGTGTATCATAAATTCATGTACTCTCACAACCTTCAGTTCCTTTCGCTAAGTACTTATTCACCAATATGGTGTGTATCCATTTATATATTAAAATCATCATGAATTATACCATGTTATGGGAGCTTGACCCATACTTTTTTGCAAAAAAAACAAAAAAAGAGTCCTGAACCGCAGGACTCTTCCAGGTTGTTCTTACATACCATTCGGATATACCATGACCTTCAGACTGCCGCTTTTATTGTGTAATGCACGCTCCATCGCTTGCTGTGTCTCTTCGAGTGAATAACGATCTGTAATCAGGGACATCACGTCATGCTGGCCGGAGCTCAGAAATTCAATTCCTGCCGGATAAGTATTGGCATAACGGAATATGCCATAGATATCAACTTCATTGTCCGCAATAAATGGAACATTGAGTGCGATCTCGTCCTGTGCAGGCAGGCCCACAATCGCAAGTTTTCCTCCACGTCGAAGTGAATACAGAGCAGATTGTAGCGCCTTCGGATTCCCCGCTGTTTCCCATGCAGTATCAACACCCACACCATTTGTTAACTCGCGAATCACAGCCAGCGCATCTTCATTCCGCACATTAATGGTATGAGTGGCACCCATGCGGCGAGCTGCTTCCAGCCTAACTTCCTCCAGATCCGTTACTATGATCTTCTCTACACCGAAAGATTTGGCAGCAGCCACAGCCATGAGTCCAACGGGACCCATGCCCATAATCGCCAGGGTTGTACCCGGAGCCAGTTTGCTGCGGCGTGCAGCATGAATACCAACAGAGAATGGCTCGTTCATAGCTGCTTCCTCATAAGACAGATGATCCGGGATCGGGAATACCATATCTTCACGCATCACCATATATTGTACAAATGCCCCATCCACCGGAGGGGTCGCTAGAAATTGTACATCCGGACACAGGTTATAGCGACCTTCCTTGCATGCCGTGCAGCGTCCGCAAGTCACCCCAGGCTCAATAGCAACCCGATCCCCTGTTTTCAGACGTGATACGTTCGAGCCAACAGCAGCAATGATCCCCGCACACTCATGACCCAGAATGATCGGTTTCTCCACCACAAATCTGCCAATGCGTCCATGTTCAAAATAATGCACATCCGAGCCACACACCCCGACTGCCATCACTTGGATTAACACCTCATCCGTTGCCGGTTGCGGGACGGGTTGTTCCTCAATAATAATGTGTCCTGGCTCTGTCATGACAGCGGCCTTCATGGTCTCGGGCAGTTGATGTTGTCCCATACGGTTCTCCTCCTCATGTATGTCCATGCTGTCTATTCTACATCAAAGAAAACAAGATATCTTCTTTCTTCATATCACCAATCAATAGATTGTTCGACCTTGTTCATCCGCAATGCCGCTCTTGCGATAGAAGTACGTATTGATCATGTCCCGCCATTCCTTCGCATGTTCGGCCTGGTTGTCCTGTAATGAAGCAACTTTGCTGAAAATGACTGGGTCGATTTTGCCCTCCAGCCCTCTCCATGTCTCGGCTAACGCCTCCGCCTGCTCAACACCTTCAAAGTGTGTATCATAAATATGCTGAATGACCGTTTTACCCGAATGCAGAACATGGGTGTATGGCACGTGATGGAAAAATAAGATCAGCTCATCCGGACAGGTGTCTACGGACTCATAACGATCAGCATTCTCAGGGTGATACTGTGAAGTGTATCCTGTACCACTGTTCACGGTTCGATCTACACCAATGCCATGACAATCGGCAAAGTGATACGTTCCCCATTTGGAATACTCGTATCCATCTACATTCGGCCCGTAATGATGATCCGGATTAACCATCCAACCTAAACCGAGAGGCGCCGTATAATTCTCATAGATTTCTAGTGAAGTCAAAAGCATGCCCGTAACCTGCCGCACAACTTCGTCTTCATGTCCAAATGTGAGTCTCACCCACTCATCAGCAATCTCTTCGGCGGACAGCTCCGGGTTCCACGCAAGTCTTCCGTATCCATATAGATTCGCCTGCGCGAGTGGATGCCCTGTCCAACAGGCATCTGCACCAATATTGGATACTGCGGCGAAGCCACTGTATGGTCGTTTATACAGAGAACCGTCCGCGATTCGCTTGATCTCTGAACCTTTGCCTTTGGCGTATGTGTCAAAGTCCAATACTTCTTTCCACTGGGGAACCAGATAACAGAGATGACGTTGTTGCCCGGTATACTCCTGTGTAATCTGAAATTCAATCACCTGATTTGTATTTTCCATGGCGCCAAACAGCGGGGATACCGCCTCTCTCACCTGAAAGTCCATCGGCCCGTTTTTGATCTGCAAAATAACATTTTCGGCAAAACGCCCGTCCAGCGGCGTAAAGTGGTCATAGGCTGCCCGCGCACGGTCAGTGGAACGATCCCGCCAGTCCTGCTTGCAGTTATAGACGAAGCAACGCCAGATGACCAATCCACCGAATGGCCGAAGGGCTTCAGCCAGCATGTTCGCACCATCGGCATGATCACGGTTATACGTGAATGGTCCCGGACGATGCTCGGAGTCTGCCTTGATCAGGTAACCGCCAAAATCCGGAATCGCTGCGTACACCTTGGCCGTTTGAATATTCCACCATTCCCGTACCTGCGCATCCAGCGGATCAGCCGTACGCAATCCACCAATCTCAATTGGACTCGCGTAGTTGGCGCTCAGGAACAATCGAATGCCATACGCTCTGAATTCAGCGGCAACCTTCGCCACATCATTAAGATAACGTTCCGTCAGAAACAGACTCTCACGGCGGTGTACATTGACGTTGTTGATCGATATAGCATTGATTCCCGTGGAAGCGAGCAAACGTGCGTAATCCCGGATGCGTCCCAAGTCCAGCGTGAATTCCCCGTTATCATAGAAAATGGATTCTCCTGCGTACCCACGCTCAATGCTACCGTCCACGTTATCCCACTGATTAATCATCCGTAGCGCATTGGTTGGCTGCTCTGTAATGAAGTTCCACTTATTCACAGCGTCATCCGCCTCATGTGCACTTCCTTGATCCATTGTCAGCTCTCGAAGCAGATGGAATGCACCATACAGCACACCTTGGGGGGTCTCTGATCCAATGACCAGTACACCCTCGGTCTTGTTCTCACGAATGACATAGCCTTCTCCTTGAACAGTTGAACGCTCTGTCTCACTGAACGACCCAGCCACCAAATCGCTCCCTGTCCAAGTGCCGATTCGTATTGCGGGAGTGGAAGCATGACTGTCCCGTTCACTTTCCTGAGCATCAGACAGATGACTGACCGACGGTTTCACGCCATATAACCTCTCCAGTCCCCGTGAAAGTTCGGTCAGAGCTGTTGTGATCACTCCATGGTTCTCTTCCGCCAGTATCAGTTTGCTCCATGCAGGAGCCGTCTTTTTGGTAAACTCATTCGCTCCTGGCAATTCAGAGTGATACCCCAGCCACGCATCATACTGTGGACCTGACAAAGCAGATTGAACGACGGATTGGCTCATTGTACCGCCTCCTTGCTGGCATAGATCTGCCCAAGGCGATTCCCTTTTCCTTCGAGTAGCCATAGAATCGACGTTACACCACGCGGATAATATTTGCTGCCAACCGCCACACCAGACAGGATCTGGTCACTCCAGCACCAGTAGGATTCCTCCGGATGCAGCAGCCAGTTGACATGAGCCGCGTCTGCTGCCTTACCTGTCTCATTCCATTCCACACCCAGCAGCTCTCTAGCGATAAACTGGGACAAATAGATTTTGCTCAGCCACGAGTTATTGCTTGTTGAGGACAGTTTCCAGCCTCCATCTTCGAACAGACATGTTCCCGGGACAAGAACCGTCTTCAGATGAGTTTGGAGTGCTTTCAGATAAGGGCCAAAGCGACCATTGACATCCAGTGCTGCTTCACAGCCTGTAAAGTACGGGAACACCAAACCTTCAATCGCCGGAATGATTCGAGAATCATTATTTTCTGCAATAACAGCTGGAATGTAGCCGCCATCAGTCAATTGTGCAGCAATACTGGCAGCGCAGCGATCTGCTTGAAGCCCTGCTTGATGGGACAGATCTGCCAACTTCTCAGTTGCGAACAGCTTCTCCAATGCAACATAGACCGCCCAACATTTACCCGCCAGATAGATATTATTGCGAGACTGACCAAGTGACACATCCAGGCTGTCGTAAGTTGTAATCTCCGCTCCACCTTGGGTACGACTGCTATCCAGACCCATCAGACCGTTACGCTGCTCTGCGTCGGGATGGTCACGATTAAGCATGCTTTCGAAGCAATCCTCGATAACAGGCAACATGTTTTTCACAAAAGCTTGATCCTGTGTCTGTTCAATGTATACTGTCGCGCAGCAGAGCCAGTTCACCAGCTCCTCGTGGCTCATCTGTGAGAAACAGTCGTCAATGCCAACCAGCTCATATGCCGAGTGTCCAGGGCGTGAGAACACATTGGCAACACCAATATCATGGGTAAAGGTAATTCCGCCCGGATATAACTTCTCTTCCCCCGGGAAACGAACCTGATCCGTATAACTGTATCGTTTCACAAACCACTCCAGCTCATTACGCACCGTCCATGGATTCAAGGCAAGCTCGAAGTACAACTGATCAGCCGTCAGATCAAGTGTGTTCATCATCCGATACTCCCCTTCGTTCACCACCCAGAGTGGCTCACCATCGGCATCCAGCAGTTGAGTACTCGCATAATAGCTGTGAATGGAATGAGCAAGCATGAATGATTGATCTTCGGTCAAAGCAGCCGATCCAAGGCGCTGTTCAACCTCTCCACAGGATGCAGTCAACTCACTAAAGCGTTGTAGTGCATACTCTCCTGCTGCCTGAATATCGGAGAAATAGCGCGTATACCAATACGTTGTGTCCATGCCGGTCGTCACAATGCCCCCGCGATAGAAACATACTGCGAATTGATACGTACGTTTCTCTCCAGCCGGCACCTCCATCAGTAGTGCAGCGGTTGAGCCAAGTCCAAATGCCAGATTCTCCCGATGTTTCTCCTGCAACAGTTTCTCCAGCGTAAATCCGCGTGCGGGCCACAGTCCATCATCTGCTGACATAATCGCTGTAAGTCGACCTTGTCCCACACCTGTGATGGAGCCACCTTCCGGTCCTCCAATCAGACGCATCGCAGAGTACGGATCATTGCCCTGATAGCCAAAGTAGGCTTTGCGGGATTGTTGACCTTCCGTATTGTCAATCGTCATCTCAACCAATACGGCAGGTACGAGTGCATCGATTAATTCTTCACGATCCCCATTCGTTGGATCAGGTACTGGACGTACAGGCGAGTAGATACGGAACGTCAGATCTCCAGCAGTCCACGTATCCGTACCTGAGGTAAATTCACGGGTAATATCTTCATCGCGAAAAGCCGTAATAAGAGGTTGTGGAACTTTGGTCGCTGTTGTCGACGCAGTGTCCCCATTCTCCAACTTCTCTACATCATAGCGGCTGCTCTCATCCTCGGAAGCTTCATAAAAAGGAAGCGCCTGATAATGGTCGCCATCGCGAGATTGTAATCCAATATATACATTCTGGTCAGCCGGCTTGCCGAGTTCAAGACCCAGCCCGCCTTTGGCTCCTTTGTAACCCAGTGTAAAACTCGCAAAAGCACCAATCGGTGCGTGATGTGCATTATAAAAGATGGATTTGGACGTATTCATGAATCATAACCCCTCTCAGAATGGTTGCATACGTTTTCATTAGCCCCATCCTAACACGTGGTTCCACCTCCGACCATGATCAAATCAATCGGATATTTACCCAAATCAAGCTGATAGACTATAATAGATTAAAGCGGTTACACAAAAACATTCCATTAGATATACGTGCGTAATCAAAATCACATTTTTTGAACAACCTCATATGAAGGGGGATCTTCCATGTCTTCAACGTATTTGCCTCCTACTTTGGGAGAAAGTGTCCATGAAGTTTTTTATCCAGATGTGCAAACAACGGTCAATCTGTTTGCCATTCATTTACGAAGTGTGGGTATGGACTGGGATTATCCGGCACATGAGCACCCTCAATATGAATTGAATTATGTCACGGAAGGCGAGCAGCGCATGATGGTGAATGGTACCCTATACATTCAAAAGGCTGGCGAACTGCTCCTGATTCCTCCGGGAAGCATTCATTCCAGCCAGAGTCATAACGGCAAGGGATTCACGTATTTTTGCATGCATTTTGACATTGATGATCAGTTGTTCCTATCGTTGCTGGCGCGCATCAAACAAGTGCGATTTAGTAGCGATAGTCCGGTTACACAGCAGATTGAGCCGGTTTTGCGCAAATTGATGTCATCTGCGGATGATGAAACAGCAAATACGATGGTACAGCGTATGCAGCTGCAATCTGCGGTATTTGAACTATTTGGCCATCTGTGGGAGGCGGTCTCGAAAGAGGCAGCTCACTGGTTTACCGACGGACACGAGAAGATCGAACTCGCCCACCAGATTCGTAATCGGTTGCAAGGCCTGATGAGTCAGCAATTCAAACAGGGACACGAGTCCAACGGTCACTATGGCATTGATGATATTGCAGCAGAGCTGGGCATCAGTTCTTCTCACTGTAATCGCGTGTTCAAGCAGGTGTTTGGTCAGTCTCCACGTGCTGTATTATCCCAGTTGGTTTTGCATGAAGCGAAGCTTCTTCTGGGCAATCCGAAGCTGTCCGTTCAAAATATTGCCGTCATGCTTGGTTATAAGGATATTGCCCATTTCAGTCGTCAATTCAAGCGCTGGTCCGGCATGTCACCCTCCCGTTACCGACAGGAACAGCCTGCTCTGGAATAGGTCCAGTAGCAGGCTGTTTGTCTTTCTTATTTATTTCAACAAACGCTTAATCAGCTTCAGCTTGTTATCATACGGTGGATACAGAATCGGCAGATTCAATTTGGTGCTTTTTTTCAGTACACTTTTGAGATGAGAGAAGGTTTCGAAGCTGTACTGCCCATGATACGAGCCAACACCAGAATGACCAACACCGCCAAACGGCAGACGTGGATTCGCTACATGCGTGATGGTATCGTTAATGCAGCCGCCTCCAAAAGAAACTTCGCGCAGCACTTTGTCCTGAACCCGGGTGTCGGAAGTGAACAGATACAAGGCGAGTGGTTTCGGCCGCTTTACGATTTCTACAATGGCTTCATCCAGGTTACGATAACTAATGATCGGCAGAATCGGTCCAAAAATCTCATCTTCCATCGTTGCTACATCCCAGGACTCCGCATCAATCAGTGTAGGTTCAATGAAGCGATCTTCCTCATCCGAAGTTCCCCCATATATCACTTTGGCCTGATCCCGCTCAATCAAAGTCGTCAGACGTTTAAAATGTCCCTTGTTCACGATTCGCCCATAGTCCTTGTTGTGCTGGATATCCGAACCAAAGAAAGACACGATTGCTGCCTTCATCTCTGTAATTAACGGTCCCTTCACGCGCTCATGCACAAGTAAATAATCGGGTGCGATACAGGTCTGTCCTGTATTGAGCAGTTTGCCCCATATAATGCGCTCAGCTGCTACTTTGATATCCGCCTGTTCATCAACGATGACCGGACTTTTGCCTCCCAGTTCTAACGTAACGGGAACGAGATTTTTGGCAGCTGCCTCCATCACAATCTTGCCAACCGGTACACTGCCTGTAAAAAAGATATAGTCGAATGGCGCGTTAATCAGCGCTGTTGTTGTATCTTTTGCACCATCGAGCACTTGTACGTATGCCGGTTCGAACACACTCGCAATCATTTCACGTACAACAGCGGACACCGCAGGTGTATTCTCTGACGCTTTGAGCACGGCTGTGTTACCTGCTGCAATAGCACCTACCAATGGTTCGATTAAGAGTTGAAAAGGATAATTAAACGGTCCGATAATCAGAACCGCCCCGTAGGGTTCGGGTATGATATAACTTTTGGAACCCAGGAGCGCCATTTGTGTTTTCACTTTAACAGGTTTCACCCATTTATTCACTTTACGAATGGTGTGTGTGATGCTATCCATCATAAATCCGATCTCGGTTGTGTAGGATTCAAACTCACTTTTGCCCAAATCCTGATAGAGAGCTTCTGTCAGTCTGGATTCGTACTTTTGAATGGCCTGCTTCAGTTGGGTCAGATGTGCGATTCGAGCTTCTGCCGATCTTGTTGCCCCGGAACGAAAGAACTGTCGTTGCTGCTCCAAAATCTGTTCAACTTCCTGACTGGTTACTTCCTGTATAGTCGTTGTCATATATACATACTCCTCTATTCATTATTGATCAAGCGTTTAAACTTACGAACCTATAAGGCACATGCAAAAGCATGTTTTATCACTATTACTCTACAGACACTCTTCTTCCAAAGCAGCTACCAGTTCCTTCAGCAGTTCCACCGATGCATTCAATGAAGCCGAATAATAACGCTGTGTGCCCTTCTGTTCCACAGATATAAGCCCTTTCTCTAACAACAGCTTGAGATGATGAGATATGGCTGGCCGGGATAGGCTGGATTGTTCGGTAATTTCATTCACTGTCATTCTGCCTTTCTCGGTGAGTGTCAGCAAAATGGATTGACGATGGTTGTCACTTAACACCTGAAATAACGGGATACAGGTTTGAAAAACGCTAATTGCTTTTTGTCCCATGGTTTCACCTCTATACTATTTCTTCTTCATTATTTCTACGTATATTTCTCTGTTTGATGTCTGTTAGTTTAAACATTCGAACCTAATGACTGAATTGTACTCTTTAATCACTTGAACTGCAAGTGAACCATCAACTAAATTTAATATAATACTTATAAAGCGCTACCATACTACCATACAAGTATGGTAGTATGTCATTGAAGGAGTTGAAGTTGTGGAATATATCCCAAAGTTATCATCCAGAGCCGGTTTGTTGCCTGTTGCGAGCAATATGTCTTCCATGAATAATAAGCAATCTTACTCAACGCGAGATGTCGTTTACTTCACGCTGAAACAACTCATTTTGAGTTTGAAAATGCCTCCGGGAACAGCTATTTCAGAGAAGGAAATTTCGCTGGAGTTCCAGGTAAGCCGGACACCTGTTCGAGAAAGTTTTGTAAGGCTTGCACAGGAAGGTCTGCTGGAAGTGTATCCACAGCGTGGCACATACGTCTCTCTGATTCAGGTCGATCTCGTTGAGGAAGCACGGTTCATGCGTGAACAGCTCGAACGAGCCGTAATCAGACTCGCCTGCGAGAACTTTCCGAACGAACAGATGGTAGCTCTTGAACAGAACCTTGCGTGGCAACAGGAATGCAGAGTCAAACCGGATGATGAACGAATGTTCCAATTGGATGAGGAATTCCATAGCACTCTTTTTGCAGGCTGCAACAAAAGCAACACCTGGACTGTTATCCAGCAGATGAATGTACATTTGAATCGAAGTCGCATGTTACGCCTGTCCTCGGACCACCAGTGGGATCATCTGATTGAACAGCACCGGTCTATGGTCAAGGCCATTCAGCAGCATGATGCCGACACAGCAGAGCGACTGATGCAGGAACACTTGCATTTAACTGTCACCGATTTGGCTGTCCTGCAGGATACATATCCGTCCTATTTTCAATGACTGAATTTTTCTTCCTACTATTCATGATGAGGTGAACGTGATGAGAATGGTTTTTCGCTGGTTCGGCGAAGGCAATGATACGGTAACGCTGGATCATATCCGGCAGATTCCGGGTGTTGAAGGTATTGTGTGGGCACTGCACGATGTTCCTGCTGGCGAGGAATGGCCAATGGACAAAATACTCGCTGTCAAAACAGCAGCAGACAAGGCCGGGTTACATCTGGATGTCGTTGAGAGTGTGAACATCCATGAGGATATCAAGTTGGGCCTGCCATCAAGGGATAAATACATTGCGAACTATATTAAAACAATGGAGAAACTGGCTCAAGTTGGTGTGAAGGTCATCTGTTACAACTTTATGCCGATCTTCGACTGGCTTCGCACGGATATGCACAAGGAAATGGAGGATGGCTCAACTGCCCTCTTCTATGAGCACAGTAAACTTGCAGATATAGAACCTCTAGAACTCGTTCGACGCATTACGGAAAACTCCGCACTCACCATGCCAGGTTGGGAACCGGAACGATTGCAGTATTTAACAGGTCTGTTCGAAGCCTACAAGGATGTAACCGAGGATCATATGTGGGAGCACGCACGTTATTTCCTGCAAGAGATTATGCCTACAGCCGAACGGCTGGGGATTCGAATGGCCATCCATCCAGATGACCCGCCATGGCCAATCTTTGGATTACCAAAGATTATTACAAGTCAGGAGAATGTTCGGAAATATTTGAATCTTTATGATAGCCCTTACAACAGCGTGACACTATGCAGTGGCTCTTTGGGAGCGAATGCTGATAATGACATTATCGGGATGATACACGAGTTCAAGGATCGGATTCCATTTGCCCACATTCGTAATGTCAAAATCTACGATAATGGTGACTTTATCGAAACCTCACATCGCAGTCAGGATGGCAGTGTTGATATTGCAGGGGTTGTTGAGGCTTATCACGATATCGGTTATGAAGGTTATGCAAGACCCGACCACGGTCGTCATCTCTGGGGAGAACAGTGCCGACCTGGGTATGGACTCTATGACCGAGCTTTGGGCATCATGTATCTCTGGGGCGTCTGGGATTCCCTGCAAAGGAGGGCAAAAGCATGAGTGAACTTCAATATGAACGCTCATCTCGTCTTGAAGGCAGAACAGCTGTAATCACCGGAGGTGCTGGAGTATTATGCCGCTCCATGGCGGAAGAACTCGCTCGGCACGGTGCAAGTGTAGCCATCCTGAACCGCACGGTGTCCAAGGGACAGGAAGTTGTATCTGCGATAGAAGCTGCCGGTGGCAAAGCGATTGCTATTGCCTGTGACGTAACCCAGGCCGATAGTGTGCAAGCAGCGGCAGATGCGGTGCTGGAACAGCTCGGACCATGTGATATTCTGATCAATGGCGCCGGTGGCAATAACGCTAGTGCCAACACCACAAATGAAATCTTCAGATTGGAAGATCTGGAAAAGAGCGATGTCGCTACATTTTTCGATGTAAGTGTAGAGGGATTTCGTCAGGTGATGGATCTGAATTTTGTCGGTTCTCTCATCCCTACTCAGATCTTTGCAAAACATATGATAGAGCGTGATGTTCCCGCTACTGTCATAAACATTTCTTCCATGAGCGCCCCATCGCCCATGACGAAAGTTCCAGCGTACAGCGCTGCAAAGGCAGCCATTAACAACTTCACGCAGTGGCTCGCCGTTCATCTGGCCGAATCCGGTATTCGTGTCAACGCTATTGCACCCGGGTTTTTCTTGACCGAGCAGAACCGTAATCTATTACTGCAACCAGACGGCTCACCTACGGAACGTTCCAGTAAAATTATTGCTCATACACCCATGCGCCGCTTTGGCAAACCGGAAGACCTGCTTGGCACATTGATGTGGCTTGCGGATGAAAGACAATCCGGCTTTGTCACTGGCACAGTCATTCCGGTAGATGGCGGATTTATGGCGTATTCAGGTGTATAATGATTAACGTGTAAATGAATCAGTTCAACTAATATAGGTATTTAATGAAACCGAAGCTTGGGATACATACCCAGGTTTCGGTTTTTTGCGTTCAAGCATAAGATCCTCCAGCATAGGAAAAGCTTGTTATAATACATGTTCAAAAGCAAACTTTTTAAACAATCTCTTATTACAGCTACGGTGAAATAAAGGAAGGTGATACATATATGATGGAAGAAACATGGGTTGTTGCCGTACGGTCTATTATTGCTTTTCTGACCCTGATCATCTACACAAGGGTGCTGGGCAAACAGCAGATGGGTAACTTGACGTATTTTGATTACATTAACGGTATCACAATCGGTTCCATTGCGGGGACTTTTGCAACCGATCTTTCCTCCAAGGCGTGGATTCATTTTGTGGCCTTGACCATTTTCACAATCATTACGATCATCTTTCAGTATATTACGCTGAAAAATCGCACCATCTCCAAACTGATGGACTCTGATCCAACATTGATCATCCAGAACGGTAAAATTCTTGAACAAAACCTGAGTAAAATGCGAGTCAAATTTGATGAATTGACCATGATGCTGCGGCAAAAGGATGTATTTGATATTACGACTTTGGATTATGCGATTCTGGAGCCGGATGGTAGCCTCTCGGTTGTTTTGAAACCTGAGAATCAGCCTGTAACCGCCAAAGATATGCATATGCACCCGCCCAAGAGCAAGCTAATGACCGAGATTATCATTGATGGCCTGCTGATTAAGCAAAATCTGGAGGAAAGACACAAAGATATTAATTGGCTCAGTGAACAGCTTAAGAAACAAAAGATCACGATACAGGATATTGCTTTTGCCGCCATATTGCCTAATGACAAATTGTATGTTGATCTGTTCGAAGATAAAATCACCGAAAAAATCGATATGGGCGATTATGAGGGACCTTTCTAAACTCTTTACATCAAGGAGGCGGTTGAATGAAAACGCGTTTCTGGCTGTTATATGTGCTTCCGATCTTCCTCATTCTTGTGTTCGTTGCAATTATGGCTAGCGGAGCCTTTCTTAAAAAGCCCTTTGGCAACGATGATCGCTTGCTTGAATCTATACAAACGTTAGAGAAACAGGTTGAGGGTAAAAAATGGACTGAAGCCAAGTCTCAAGTTAATTACGCAATGAAGGCCTGGGATAAAGTCGTCAACCGCATTCAGTTCAGTGTGGAACGTGAAACGATATATGATATTCTGGGCACGCTTGCTCGGATCAAGGGCGGCGTTGCGGCAGAGGATGATAAGGCGATTATGGAAGAGATTTATTACTTTTATGTGTTATGGGATAATCTTGGAGATTAGGTTCAATAATCTTTAATATCAGGCTTGAATATCAGAAGTAAGTCCATAAACAAAAGGCACTATCCTTTTTATGAAGAAAGGAAGTGCCTTCTTTGCTTTGATATAACTTTATATCCGTTACGCTCTTCGTAATCCCCGAGACCGTGACGATCGCGAAGTGCCTTCTTTGCGGAAAAAGAGACCGAGTGCTCCCTTGGCACACCACAGTGCAAACAAAGCAAACAACGTGCCCCAGAACAGCGCCGGAAGGAATGTCTGCTGAGCCAGATTCGCTGCATCCCCTGCCCGTGAAGGTTGAGTCCAGGACATAAATCCAACGTATACAGCACTAACAACCGACTCTTCCAGCGTAAGAAACGCCAGTAACAGATAATAGTACTTCACGATCTTGGCACCAAAAATCATAATGACAACGTTCAGTACGATGAACCCTGTCAGCCATAACATGCCGAACTCCCCTCTTACATATAAAAGGAGCGACACCAGAGCGACAGCCGTCATAATACCGAGTCCCCACATGTGCAAGCCTTTGCGGTATAAGTAAAACAACAGCAAGGCGAACAGTGATGCACTGATATATCCCGCCAGAGAAACCAGGATCGATCTGCCTGGCGTCAGCATGGATGAGTAAGTTACACCACTATGATCAGCGTACAATTCAATGCGCAGCACTTTACCGGACAATACCAGTGTCATTAGTGCATGACCGAATTCGTGAATCATCGTATCCAGGTTACGGAACAAGGACGAAAATGGGATGAATCGTGTAAGAAAGACGGAGCCTAGTAGGAACAGTATCGTTTTGACCCACTTATTCAATCGTGCCATACCTCCTTTACCTTAAAGTAAACAATCAAGTAAACAAGCCTATCCTTTATAAAGGTTGTTCAAAAAGTCCGCTTTTGATTACGAAGGATGCTTAATGGCATCATCAGCGTCGAAGATGGCATTCAGCCGAAATGTCCGTTGCTCACGTAGTTTCCTACGCTCCGCTACTCCATTTCTAGCTTCATCCCATCTTCTCGGTACTGAAAACCGATCTTTTTGAACACGCACTTATTCTACGCTTTTTTCACTCGATTCGTTTCGGCTTCCGAACTGTAAGGCACAGTGCTCCATCCACCAGCAGAAGCTTCGATTGTGTCCAATGAAAAAAGAAGATAGATCATAGCGGCCCTTTTCGGCCTCTAGCGTAACGAGCAGTCGATTGCGCATCCGACGGAGGGCATAGTGCACGAATTGATCTGCTACCTCACTTTGTATCAGGGTAACATAAGCATAAAGGGAATGATCGACAGGTTCATCAAGCGGACTCACCCCTGCACATGAAAATTCCGTCCTCACGCCCGCACTCTGAAGTATGGACAATGCCTTCACAAGTTCGGCATCAACTTCGATACCGTTCCAAATCTCCGTTTTCTTCGCGGCTACCGTATGTTTATCACGTTCCGTCCAGTGCATCAGCTCCAGCTTGCGTCGTCTCCACAGATGGGCAGGCTGTTCACTTAACAGCACTTCATGTTCCTCATTTAAATTCATGCAATGCGTCCTCCTGTTCTCCTTGATCCGGTCACCTTATTAAACAAAGAGAGAGCACATCCCTGTGCTCTCTGCTTTGCAAAAAGGCAAAGGAATGGCGATCCATTCCTCAGCATGTTGTATTATTGTACCTTTTTCGATGACAGGCATCAAACTGATTTTTAATTATTCGTTTAGTGCCAGTTTCAGAGCCTCCAGATTCTGTCTCATCACGCTAATGTAGTCCATTCCCGCCGCAATTTCTTCCTCGGTGAGTCCCTCAATCGGATTCAATACAGCCGTCTTGGCCCCCACTTCACTTGCGATCGTCTCAGACACTTTGGATGAAACCAGTGTTTCGAAGAAAATGGTCTTCACCTGATGCTCTTTCGCAAAATCAATGACAGATGCCATCTGCGCTGCTGAAGGTTCTTGCTCAGGAGACAATCCTGCGATGGGCACCTGTTGCAACCCATATTCCTTGGCAAGGTAACCAAATGCAGCGTGTTGTGTGATGAAATCCTTGCGTTTGCTATCCGTCCCAGCCGCTTTGAAGTCCTGATCCAGTGACTCCAATTGAGCAATGTAGGCATCTGCATTCTGCTTGAACTGTTCAGCATGTTTCGGGGCAGCCTGCGCCAAACCTGCTTCAATATTGCGCACTTCCTTTACAGCCAATGCAGGTGACAGCCATACGTGGGGGTCTAGTCCACCGTGATCGTGATCATGTCCTGCTTCTGCTTCTGCCTCTGCGTCATGATCATGGTCGTGTTCTTCTGTAGTCGCTTCATCCGCATGATCATGATCGTGGTCATGTTCTGTTGCCTCTGAATCTTCTTGATGGTGTTCATGCTCTCCACCTTCAAGAAGGTTGATGCCTTTGCTCGCTTCCACCTGAATGAGTGAAGCATTGCTCAGGCTTCCGGTGACCTGATCAATCCAAGATTCCATGCCCGCACCGTTGTATACAAGCACATCCGCTTTTTCAATGCTGGCAATATCTTGTGGTGTAGGCTCCCAATCATGGGGCTCCATTCCTGCTGGAACGAGTGTATGCACATCGGCTAGATCACCTGCCACATTTTTGGTGAACTCATACATCGGGTAGAAGCTGACCTGCACGTTTAATTTTGCAGTTTCCGTCTCGACTGGAACGGAAGTGCCTGTCGAAGCTGTATTTGCATCAGAAGCGGATTTTTGTCCGCAGCCTGCGACGATAAGTGTAAGACTAAACAACAATCCGAGCGTAGCTTTTTTACTGAATTTCATGTGATGTATTCCTCCTAGAATGGTTGACCAGAATGATGTGCTGTGATTTCGTTTCTTTGCGGTGACGCTTGCGGTTATATCGTGCAATCAGCTTTTGCGCTGATATTCCAGTCAATAGGATGACCAACAGGATGAGTGCAATTGTTCCTCCCGGTGGTGTATTTAGATGGTAAGATGTTGTGAGCCCGCTAAAAATACCGATTAATCCTGTAATTACCGCGACAATAATCGCTGCTGTAAAACTGCGAGACACTCTCAGTGCCAAGGCAGCAGGTAATACAATGAGAGCAGACACCAGCAACACTCCGACGATCGGCATGGCTGAAGCTACAGTCATTCCTGTCAGAATGGCAAATGCAAACGATAACCCTCTTACCTGAACGCCTCCAATGGAAGCAGTCTCTTCATCAAACGTAAAGTTATACAACGGTCTCCGGAGCAGGATGAAAAAAAGTAAACCAATGACACACACACCTGCCATCATCCACAATTGTATATCGCTAACCGCGACAATAGATCCAAATAAGTATGAGCTGAAGGTCTTGGACAGATTGGTTTTGAGACTCATCAATACCACAGCAAGAGCCAGCCCCGAAGTCATGATGATCGCCACAGGTACCTCGCTGTAGGTTCGGTAACTTCGCCGCAGTTGTTCAACCAGTAATGCACCGATAATTGCAATCGCGAATCCGCAGATCACCGGGTTAAGATTCATGACTGAACCGAGCGCCACCCCTGCGAGTGAGACATGGGATAACGTGTCTGCCATAAGGACCTGCCGCCTGAGCATCAGATAAACCCCGAGAATTGGAGCGATGACTCCAATCAGTCCACCTGCCCAGAAGGCACGTTGCATGAATTCGTACTCAAACACTGCCATTCCTCACTTTCTTGCCGCTCCAGAGTAATCGTTCGGTCCAATCGATCTCCCATCTCTTCCAGTCCATGAGTAACCATAATAATCGTTATCCCATGAGCATCAACATAGTGGCGCATCAGATTGTAAAATCCTTCACGGTTGTGGCGGTCCATTCCCGTGGTTGGCTCATCCAGTACCAGAACCTGCGGTTGCCCAGCCATAGCCCTTGCAATACAGATCCGTTGCTTCTGTCCACCAGACAGCTCACCGACTCGTGTATTCCGATATTCCCACATGCCAACTTCCCGCAAACTGCGTTCAACGATGGCATCCTGCTCTGCTGTGAAGCTTCGGAATAGTCCCAGCCTGGTGTAACGCCCGGACCGGACCAGCTCATTCACCGTACTGGGAAATCCACTATTGAACGATGCCACCTGCTGGGGCACATAACCAATATTGGACTTGTTCCCACGTTTCAACTGCGGATTCATATGTATCGTGCCGCTCCAGGGCTTTAATAGCCCTAGTAGCAGCTTTAACAGGGTCGTTTTGGCAGAACCATTGGGACCTGTGATGCCTATGAACTCTCCCACATGGATATCCAGCGACAGTTGATCAATGACCGGCTCTTTGCCATATCCAAATACAACATCACGCATGGAGGATAGTATCATGCCATTCCCTCTTTTCGTAAATATTACGATTTAAAAATAATAAAAAAATTTTATCTGGTTTCCCGGTGGATCGTCATTTTCTTCAAACGTGGGGAGTACTTCTTCATCTCAAGTCTCTCTGGATGGTTACGTTTGTTCTTGGTTGTTGTATAGTTGCGGTCCCCGCACTCGGTGCAGGCTAAAGTTACAATGACTCTCATGGTTGTTGCCTCCTCTTATTTAATCGTAATTATTACTATTTAATGATATTAGTCTATAGCTTTTCTTTTGTCAACTCCATATCTGTTACAGTAAAATTTTGTATGCATAATATAATTTCATATGATATACTGCTTTGGTATCATTATACTTTACCTACGGAGGAACTAGATGAAGATCAAAAAATCAACTTTTATTGGGTCATTGGTAGCATGCAGTTTGGCTTTCGGTGCCCTGGGTGTAGCAGCTTCAAACGGAATTCAAGATATTGAAGCAACACTCGACAGCAACATTAGCTTTAAAGTAAACGGTCTGTCTTGGACACCCAAGAATGAAGCTGGAGACAAACTGAATGCACTGGTATATGACGGTGATGTATACTTGCCTGTAAATACCACAGCAGAAGCACTCGGAGCCAACGTATCTCTGAATGTTAGCAACAAAGTTGTAAGTATCACTAATTCAGGTAGCGGTAAGTCAAGCAGTTCGAGTAGTAATAACAGCAGTACAGGTACCAAAGGTTCTGAAGATTCAAGTAAACCAAGTAGTTCAAGTAACTCAAGCACTTCTGGCTCAATCAAGATGACTGGAACTGACGCTCAGATGATAGTCAAATTGCAAAAAGAATCTTTAACACTGATCAAGATGTATGGTAAAGCACTTAAAACAGGTAGCACTAGTGAATTTGATAAATACATAGATGCTAAAGTTATTGAAAATCCCGAGATCGACATTTTTGATCTGGGTAAGCAATCCCAGAAAGATAAATTTAAGACTACAGTCAAAGGTATCATTGCAGCAAATGATAAAAAAACGCTGACTAAATATGCAGATCAGTTGATTAATGTGAAATCAGCTGATTTTAAAGTGATTGCAATGGATGATAAAACCAAAACAAGACACAGTTACAAAGCTATTTATTATCCACAAGGATGGACGGGTTCCTATGGAGTGTACCTTACCTTTGTGTTTAGTCCGCAAAAAAGTGGCAACGGTGATTTTTATCTTGGCGATTTGTACTTTAGCTAAAGTCCTTAATGCAATATAATCATTGATCTTCAGGGGCACTATTGCACTTGAAGATCTTTTCTTTTCACTTCAACTCCACGCTGGAAAAGGATCTTTCAGTTCACGCCAGTTCATCAACATCTCCTCCTCCGTAAGAAGGGTCTCATCCAATGTACGTTTAATCTCCGCCCGGTCCATGTCAATGCCGATGAATACTAATTTGGTTACCCGGTCACCCCACTCATCATCCCAGTCCGGTATGCTTGGCAGCGTGTCGCCAAAATGAAGTTCCCTTTCCTCCTCACTCATCGCACCTACCCATATTCCTGCTGGTGCAAGCTGCTTCGATGTACCTGCATGACTGAAAGAGATTGCCATATGGTTTCTTGTCGCCAGCCACATCAGGCCTTTGCATGATTGAGAAGTGTCGTTTTGCCTGCACCCAAATATCCACTAAGTACGGTTACTGGATCCCGCTGTTGAACCTGTTGATCTGACATTTCTGCTTCCTCCACTCTGTTTAAGTTTAAACTTTAATCGTAATTATTACTATTAATTATGATCAATCCGAACTATACCGTAGTTTTCTTTAGGTTGTCAACTCTAATATCATGAAGAATCTTGATTAATCGTAAAAATGTTGATTAGAACATAGGAATGATGTATGTTGCTGCACGTACAAGCATATATTTTAGCAAAGTCCTAGTTGTGGAGGTCTGTTTCATGAAAATGGCAGCCAATCTGAAGCTCCTGTCCTTCCTGGTCCCTTGTGCATTTCTTGTTCCTGTGTTGATCACAATGGCTCCAGACTTGAAGGAAGCATGGAACAGTGAAGCTTTGCAAAATATGAAAACCGTATTCATAGGTATCTTTCTTGAAGCCGCACCTTTTCTGCTCATGGGGGTATTATTGTCCTCGCTCATGCAGTGGTTCGTATCTGAAGAAATGGTCCGCAGACTCACGCCCAAGAATCCGATCGGTGGTGTGCTGGTCGCAGGACTGCTCGGTATTATTTTTCCCATTTGTGAATGTGGCATGATCCCGGTCGTAAGAAGGTTGATGCACAAAGGCATGCCAGCCTATGTTGCAGTGACATTCATCCTGAGTGGTCCCGTAGTGAATCCCATCGTATTTACGGCAACCTTGCTCGCCTTTCCCTCCCATCCTGAGATTACCATTGCCCGTATGGGACTGGCCTTTGCTGTAGCAGCTTCCATAGGGATGCTTGTGTATGTGTTTGTTCGTCGAAATCCTCTTCGGATGCCAAAAGTCGCAGCGACAGAGGTTAAGACACATCCTGGTTTTAAAATGGCGCAACCTCACGTGCACGCAAATGCACATGATCATAACCATGTAAAAAACTGGCGCAGCTTCTTCATTCACGCCGGAGACGAATTTGTCGATATGAGCAAATATCTGGTGATCGGTGCCCTGATTACAGCCTGCATCCAAACATTCATTAGCCGCAGCGATCTGATCTCTCTTGGTAATGGTCCTGTTGCCTCCTATGTGTTCATGATGGGATTTGCTTATGTACTGTCTCTCTGCTCCACTTCTGATGCTTTTGTGGCTTCTGCGTTCTCACATACGTTTGCACTGGGGCCGCTGGTATCCTTCCTTGTTCTTGGTCCAATGCTGGATTTCAAAAGCACGCTCATGTTGCTCTCAACCTTCCGTACTCGATTTGTTATAGGTTTAAGTCTAGCGATTATCACACTCGTCTTCGCCGGCTCGTGGTTGATTAACCTGCTGGTATAAAGGTTGAGCCCAATACTTCATGACCTGAATGGTTAATCCCATGAACTTGCATTCTGACTATGAATAGAAATGAGGTGATGATATATGAACCACACTATCTATACGATGACCAAGCCTCCTGTTCCAAGGTCACACGTCATCCAATGGCATAACCTGATCCGTGCAGGCTGGATCGGCGGGGTGGCAGTGTACATTATTCAGTTGAATTCAAGTGATTCGCTTCATTATTATTTGGCTCCTACCATGCAAAAACTGCTATTATGCTGTCCTGTTCCCTTATTGTTTATTGCCGTTATCATGGCATGGCACGGACTGTTCGGCAGAAACGAGGTTCATTGCGACTGTGAACATCCACCACCCTCGGGGTTCCTTCGTAGCTTAATGGTATATGGTCTGATTGCTATCCCCTTGTTGCTGGGGTTTCTGTTACCTGATCGGGCTCTCGGCAGTTCCATGGCCAGTCAGAAAGGCATGTCTCTCACCTATGCCCCTCCCGAGATTCGTCGAAAAGAGCCTTCACCTGATCCGGCAACGCAATTGAAAGTACAAGATCTCACGCAAAAACCAACGGCTGTTCAGGCTGCTTCGGCTACCAAAGTACAATTCATTCCCCCAGACGAGTATAGCCGCGAATTCGCTGAACTGGCGGAGAAGTTGTATGCAGAACAGGTCATCCGAGTCTATCCCGAGATCTTCTCTGAAACCCTCGGCACGATTGATATGTTCCAGCGACAATTTGCAGGCAAAGATATCTCCTTAACCGGGTTCGTTTATCGGGACAAAAGCATGGATCATGAATCACATTTTGCGCTGGGTCGATTTCTCGTCATGTGTTGCCCCGCAGATGCTGCTCCCTTTGGCGTGATGATTCACATCCCCGAAGCGGATAGCTTCCCTACAGACAGCTGGGTGCAAATCGATGGCAGCATCGGTTCTGCACAGGTGAACGGTAAGGATACGATTGAAATTCGGGCAACAAAGGTGACACCTGTGGCTGAGCCATCCACGCCTTATATTTATACCAATGCGGACTCGGTGATGGCTTATGAGAAAATAAAGAGCCCGTAGTTGCTAGTAGTAGTAACAACAGCGTACTTTTACGACAAAAAGCCCCAAAGCTATGGATTACATCGCTTTGGGGCTTTCATGTTCAGTCAGATACGAGATTACATCTCGTCTTCTCTGATTGTATTATTCCGTTACGATATCATGAACCAATACAGGAGCATCGGCATTATCCGCAATTGTAATGTTTTCTTTGATCTTCGCGATGACGTCTGCTACGTCTTCACGATTGGCATGGATCGTTACGAGGGACTCACCAGCTTTGACTGGGTCACCCACTTTTTTGTTCAGCATCAGACCAACAGCGAGATCGATCTCGGACTCTTTTGTTGCACGGCCTGCGCCGAGCAGCATTGCTGCAGTTCCGATTTCGTCAGCGACGATTCCGGCAACATAGCCGTCTTTGTCTGCTGGGACTTCAACCAGATATTGTGCTTGTGGCAAACGATCTGGATGATCCACAACCGAAGCGTCTCCGCCTTGGTTTGCCAAGAAATCTTTGAATTTCTCCAGTGCTTTACCGTTCTGGATCACTTCTTTCAATTTCTCCTCAGCATGCTCCAAGGAATCTGCCTTGCCAGCAAGGAACACCATCTGACGTCCAAGTGCCAGACACAGTTCTTCCAGATCTTTTGGACCTTTACCTTGCAGGGTGAGGATGGCTTCTTTCACTTCAAGCGCGTTACCAATGGCCAGACCCAGTGGTTGGGACATATCGGAGATAACAGCCATCGTTTTACGGCCAACATTGTTACCGATGCTTACCATGGCATGTGCCAATTCTTTAGCATCTTCCGTTGTTTTCATGAATGCACCAGCACCCGTTTTAACATCCAAAACGATTGCATCTGCACCTGCTGCAATTTTCTTGCTCATGATGGAACTGGCGATCAGTGGAATCGAGTTAACGGTAGCTGTTACGTCACGCAGTGCATAGAGCTTTTTGTCTGCAGGCGTTAAGTTACCACTCTGTCCGATAACTGCAACCTTATGTTCGTTTACGAGACGAATGAACTCTTCTTTTTCAAGCTCTACGTGGAAACCAGCAACGGATTCCAGCTTGTCTGTTGTACCACCCGTGTGACCAAGTCCACGTCCGGACATTTTGGCAACAGGTACATCAAGCGCAGCAACAAGCGGAGCAAGTACCAGTGTTGTTGTATCGCCCACTCCTCCTGTGGAGTGCTTGTCTACTTTGATGCCTTCGATAGCGGACAGGTCGATCGTTTCACCGGAATTCACCATCGACATTGTCAGATCGGCGCGTTCCTTGTCTGTCATATCTTTGAAGAATACCGCCATCGCCCAAGCGCTGACTTGATAGTCTGGGATCTCTCCTTGTGTGTAACCTTGAACAACAAAATCAATCTCAGCTGTTGTCAGTTCTTTTCCGTCGCGTTTCTTAGCAATAATGTCTACCATTCTCATGATGATCTCTCCTCGGGTAAATGATTTGTATAGAACACTTTGTACTGGGACCGTTCCGGCTCCGGATCGTTCCTTCAACGCTTTGCTTCTTCAGAATCGATTCCGGGTCCTTCACTCTGTGCTTAAAACAAAAGTTTCGATTAAAATCAAATGATTATGAATATAAAATGCAACAATTACAGTGTGATTGCTGTGTCCAGGGCAACTACCATCATGTCGTTGAACGTTTTTTGACGCTCTTCGGCAGATGTTTCTTCGCCTGTCAGCAAGTGGTCACTTACCGTCAGGATGGTCAGTGCGTTAACACCAAACTTGGCAGCGATAGTGTACAATGCTGTTGTTTCCATCTCTACGCCGAGTACGCCGTGTTTCATCAACTTCTCGGTTACGGAACGGTCATCGCGGTAGAAAGAATCGGAGCTGAATACGTTACCGACGTGAATCTTCATACCTTTAGCTGTTGCACGGTCATATGCTTCTTTCAGCAGGGAGAACGTAGCGATTGGTGAGAAGTCATAACCACCAAATACGTGTTTGTTCATGCTGGAATCTGTACATGCTGCTTGTGCAAGGATAACGTCACGTACACGTACATGCTCCTGCATACCGCCACAAGTACCCACACGAATCAGGTTTTTCACGCCATATTCGCTGATCAATTCGTTAGCATAGATTGCGAAGGACGGAATACCCATCCCTGAACCTTGCACCGAAATCCGGTGTCCTTGATATGTACCTGTGTAACCGAGCATTCCACGAACTTCGTTGTAACATACAACATCTTCGAGGTACGTATCTGCAATATATTTCGCGCGCAAAGGGTCTCCTGGCAAAAGGATCGTTTCTGCGATATCCCCGGGTTTTGCTCCAATATGTGTACTCATGAATGAATCTCCTCCAGTTATACAAATTAGTCTATTATGATGGCAGGACCGGAGCAGCCAAGCTACTCCGACCTCCCCTATCCAGTTTTGAAAAACTTATTTCAAATCTTTCAGGAAGCTGGTGCCGTATTCCGGCATTTTCACTCCAAAGTTCTCGGCGACGGTTGCGCCAAGGTCAGCAAATGTGTTGCGCAGATCAAGCTTTTTGCCCTCGCTGAAGCGCGGAGAGTAAGCAAGGAGTGGTACATATTCACGTGTATGGTCTGTACCACGGTATGTTGGATCGTTACCATGGTCAGCTGTGATCAGCAACAGATCATCATTGGTCATTTTGGCAAAAATCTCTGGCAGCCGTGCATCATAGTCTTCAAGTGCCTGAGCATAACCTTGCGGATCACGACGGTGACCGTACAGGGCATCAAAATCAACCAGGTTCAGGAAGCTGAGTCCAGTGAACTCTTCATCCATTGTTTCAGACAACTTGTCCATACCATCCATGTTAGAGACGGTACGAACAGCCTTGGTTACACCTTCGCCATCATAGATATCTGCGATTTTACCCAAAGCAATCACATCAAATCCACCATCTTGCAGTTCATTCATAACAGTACGACCAAAGGGTTTGAGTGCATAGTCATGACGATTCGCAGTACGTTTCCAGTTACCCGCTTCTCCTACAAATGGACGTGCAATAATGCGGCCGAGCATATACGGATCTTCAAGTGTAATTTCACGGCAGAACTCACAGATCTCATACAGTTCTTTCAGGGGAACAACGTCCTCATGTGCTGCAATTTGCAGAACCGAATCCGCGGATGTGTAAACGATGAGCGCGCCAGTTTCAACATGTTCTGCACCCAGCTCATCCAGAATTTCCGTGCCGCTGGCCGGTTTGTTACCGATCACCTTGCGGCCCGTTTTCTCTTCAATGCGTTGAATCAACTCATCGGGAAAACCATTCTCGAACACACGGAAAGGTGTATCAATGTAAAGACCCATTAGCTCCCAGTGACCTGTCATTGTGTCTTTGCCTCTGGATGCTTCCTGCATCTTGGTGTAATACGCTTTAGGTGCATCCGCTACAGGGACACCCTCGATTTCTTTGATGTTGGACAGTCCGAGACTGGCCATGTGAGGCATTTTCAGACCTCCGCGTTCACGTGCAATGTGACCGAAGGTATCTACATCAAAATCATCAAATTCTGCTGCATCCGGCGCTTCGCCGATCCCTACAGAATCCATAACGATCAGATGTACTCTTTTGAATGTTGACATAACCTAAGCACTCCTTCCAATAATCCGGTTTACAAGAACAGTCCAGTAATGATCGCTGACAGCACGCTGACAAGCGAAGCACCGTAAAGCAGTTTCAGACCGAAGCGGGCGACCACATTACCTTGCTTCTCATGGAGTCCCTTCACCGCACCAGCAATGATACCGATGGAGGAGAAGTTGGCGAACGACACGAGGAAGACAGATACGATACCCGTTGTTCTGGCAGACATTGCAGTCTCCTTCAAATTAAGCATAGCTACGAATTCGTTGGACACCATTTTGGTTGCCATAATACTTCCTGCCTGAATCGCTTCTTTCCATGGAACACCCATGATAAAGGCAAATGGTGCAAACACATAACCAAGTAGCTCCTGGAACGAAATGCCAAGCACCGCGCTGAAAATTCCGTTAACAAGTGCGATCAAGGCAACAAAACCGATTAACATCGCAGCTACGATGATAGCAACTTTGAATCCATCCAGGATGTATTCGCCGAGCATTTCGAAGAAGGACTGTTTCTCCTCTTCCTGTACTTCCAATATATCTTCTTCCTCTGTAACCTCATAAGGATTCACAATAGAAGCAATGATAAAACCGCCAAACAGGTTCAGTACAAGAGCTGTAACCACATATTTCGGCTCGATCATGGTCATATAAGCACCAACAATCGACATCGATACCGTGGACATCGCCGAAGCACACAAGGTGTACAGCCGATGTTTTGGCAACAACCCAATTTGTTTTTTCACAGAAATGAACACTTCAGATTGCCCCAATACAGCCGAAGCAACCGCGTTATATGATTCCAGTCTGCCCATTCCGTTGATTTTGCTTAATACCAGACCAATATATTTTATAACAAAAGGCAAGATTCGGATATACTGCAGTATCCCAATGAGTGCCGAGATGACAACAATCGGCATCAATACGCTGAGGAAGAACGGCGCCCCCCCGCTCTCTGCACCTACGGTAGTTAAACCCCCAAATACAAATGCGATACCTTCATTCGCATAGTCGAGTAAACTTTTAAATACGGTCGCGAAACCGCCAATTAAAAAAGTACCCACTCCTGTATTCAACAGAGCATAAGCTAGTATAACTTGCAAAACAATCATGATAGCCAGCGGCCGGTAACGTATCTGCTTTTTGCCGTTGCTTGCGATATAAGCCAGTCCAAAAACAACGAGTAAGCCGATAATGGCAATTAGAAATTTCATTTGATTTCTCCTTTGAAGGTAGTTAAGCCGGATGTGAAAATTCAGCTCAAAGGGCTCTTAAGCATTCTTATCAGTAATCTTTCAGAAAACTTATGAAGCGCTTACAATAAGTTCAGTTAATTAAAATATAAGTGTAAGTTGTATTCCCTGTACCTGAGTCGAACGCCCAAGTACAGAGAATATAACATTACTTTTATTTATTAAGCTTTTTCTTGATAAGATGCTTTTGCTTAATAAGAAGATGTAGACTGACCACCCTGCATAATCTTCACGCCAGAACTTGCACCGATACGAGTTGCACCCGCTTCGATCATTTTTTGCATATCTTCCAGGCTACGTACGCCACCGGAAGCTTTAACGCCAATATCAGGACCTACAGTACGACGCATCAAAGCGATATCCTCTGGCGTTGCTCCACCTGTGGAGAAACCTGTAGAAGTTTTAACAAAATCAGCTCCAGCTCGCACAGCTGCCTGACAAGCACGTACTTTCTCTTCATCCGTCAACAGACAAGCTTCAATAATAACTTTCACCAAAGCTTTACCCGCAGCCGCTTCAACGACAACACGAATATCTTGTTCAACGTAATCATCATTGCCATCTTTCAAAGCACTGATGTTGATGACCGTATCGACTTCAGTTGCACCTTTAGCAATCGCATCTTTCGTTTCGAAAGCTTTTGTCTCCGATGTAGATGCTCCCAGAGGGAAACCAATAACGGTGCAGATATCTACGCCAGTACCCTGCAACTGCTCAGCAGCATAAGCAACCCAGCCTGGATTAACACATACGGAAGCAAACTGGTATTGCTTCGCTTCTTCGGTTAACTTGGCCATTTCACTTTGCGTTGCGTCCGCACGAAGCAACGTATGGTCGATCATTTTCGCTAATTGTGGTGTAGTCAATTGAATCTCTCCCTTATCTGAACTAGTTATTTTCTATACACTTACACTAACATGAACATATGTAAAAATCAACTTGAACTTTTGTTCACATTTACACTTACATTTCTTCTTCGTTATATTTTCTTCCTAAAAAAGCAAAACATCCGCCCTTTTTACGTGGCAGATGTTGTCATCCATATCCATTTGAAATTAAAATCGAAGTAATGCCTGCGCTGTGTACTGATCCGTGACCAGAATATTTGCGTAATGACCTTTGAGCGCGGCGTGTATGGCTTCAATTTTGCGTTGTCCCCCAGCGACAAGGATTGATTTTTCCTTATTTCTCAACTCGGCTAAATCAATTCCAACGGTTCTGCTGTTAATCTCTTCACTGATCAACTGACCTTCCGCGTCGAAAAAGCGTGAACAAATGTCACCTGCACCGGAGTTCATCAGCAATTGTTGCTCTTCTTCATTGAAGTAACCGAGCCTGAACAATAATGCATCTTCTTTCACAGTACCCACGGTAAACAAAGCAATGTTGGCCTGTCTACCAAGTTCCACGATTCTGCCGATATGTCGATCCGCTTCTACCATGTTTTTTACTTCAATGTTGTCGAAAATAACAGGCAGCGGCAGATACCTTGGTACCGTATGGAATGCCTCAGCGAACAAATGAACAATCTCAGCGGCATACGTATTGACATGGGAGTGGCTTACGCCCCCCTTCAATTGCACGACTTCGACACCTTTAACCTGCTTGGGACGAAGCTGGCGTGCTACAGCATGCATGGTTGTTCCCCAAGTCACCCCGATAATATCTGCATCCTGAACCGTCTCTTGAAGGTAGTCTGCTGCTCTTTTGCTGATATGCTTCTGTATTTCCTCATCACTCTTCAACGGGGTAAAACACACAAGTGCCGTATCCAGATCATATTTTGACTTAAGTTCTCCGGCAATGATGTCGATATCCTCCAGCGGGTCCATAATTTCAATCCGGACATATCCACGATCTTTGGCGTACTGAAGTAACCTTGATACGGTTGGACGCGACACGCCCAACCTTGCGGCAATATCCTGCTGGCTATAATCGGACTGATAATACAATTTCGCTGCTTCAATGCTTAATCGTTGCTTCTCCAGGTCCATTCCCATGTGCGCTCATCTCACTCATCCTATTGTCTTTGGAAAATAAATACTCGTCCTGTATATTATACATGGATTGAGTATCCGGTCACCATATAACATCCAATTCAGTATCATGATCGATCCATTCATTCATATCCCTTTCTGACGTATAAAAATGGGGAAACGATGCATACTACTGCGGTCGCTTCATCATTGCCAAGATCAATTCACCCCATTAATCGCACAGAGAGGAAGAACTACATGTCTACCTTATTGTATATTACTGCCCATCCTCATGATCATGAAACCTCCTTCAGCATGGCTACGGGCAAAGCATTTATTGATGCTTATCGTGAAAGTCACCCTTCTGATGAGGTAGTTCACCTCGATCTGTATCGTTCGGATATTCCGCATATCGATGCGGATGTCTTCAGTGGTTGGGGCAAACTGCAATCGGGCAGTGATCTGACTGCCGAAGAACAGACCAAAGTAAGCCGTTTGAATGAACTATCGGATCAATTTGCCTCAGCAGATAAATATGTTTTTGTAACCCCGATGTGGAACTTCTCTTTCCCTCCTATTCTGAAGGCTTATGTGGACTCGATCTGCGTAGCTGGCAAAACATTTCGTTATACCGAACAAGGTCCTGTTGGACTGCTGTCTGATAAAAAAGCACTGCATATTCAGGCGCGCGGTGGCATTTATTCCGAAGGCCCAGCGGCTCAAATGGAATCCGGTCATCGTTACTTAAGCATTATCATGTCATTCCTCGGTGTGCCGAAGCTTGATGGCATTTTTGTTGAGGGGCATAATCAATATAAAGATCGTGCAGATGAGATCAAGCAACAAGCTATAGAGCAAGCACGCACTTTCGCAAAACAGTTCTAAGAGAGGTAGTTCAAAAAGTTGAATAACACTCAAAACATAAACAAAACCCGCGTGCGACCTAGGGGATAATCCCAGGAAACACGCGGGTTTTCAATGTATAATCAACCTAGAGCTTACTGATGTCCAGCACTGGCACGGCTCATGGTTTCAAGTTTACGTGTGATCGCATGACGGTCTACTTTCAATCCCCAGATCATTTCAATAATCTGTTCTTTCTCTTCAGGACTGTCGGCATGCTTCAATTGCATTAACAGATCATGCATTTGTTCATTAATGCCTTCAAATTGAATCCATAAATCCTGTCTTACCTCTTTGGAATCCAAATGATGATTCGCATCGACTTCTTCCTTCAATGCTTGCAGAATAGCATCTTTCCATTCGTCATCACCTAGCTGTTTCGCAATGTTCAGGAGATCCAGATAATCGTCAACAAGAAGTGAGTTCAATTCAGCATGTGTTTTCATCGTTTATTGCATCCCCTTTTCGTCTATTTACCAAGTATTATACTCGGTATTTCAGGATATGCAATAGCTGTCGGAAAAAGTTGATTTATGTAGCCTGTCCCTTCAACCTGTGAACAAGCAAATTACACAAGACAAAACCGATCAAAACGTACACACCGATCATCCCCACAATGCCTATCCATCCAAGATGACTGTAAAGCAGTCCACCTCCTGTTCCACTTACGCTTGAACCAAGATAGTAGAAAAATAAATACAACGCATTGGCCTGGGATTTGTGCTGATTGGCCACGAGTCCAACCCAGCTGCTTGCGATGGAATGACCGCCAAAGAAACCAAAGGCAAACAGGGCGAGTCCGATAATTTTGACCCAAAGCGCTGGATGAACGGTACAGACTGCACCAGCCAGAATAATTCCCAGCGCGATTCCAAGCACATGTGACCTGCCGTACCGATCTGCCAGCCTGCCCATCCAGGTGCTGCTTACCGTGCCCATCAGATATACCACAAAAAGACTTCCAACGATAGACTGGCTAAGATGATAGGGTTCACCCGTTAATTCAAAACCGATATAGTTGAACAGGGTCACGAACCCCCCCATCAGGAGAAAACCGAGTCCATACAGGCATAACAGCCTTGGATTGCGACATTGTGACCACAAAAGAGGTATTGGATTTTTGAATCCGGGTGCAGCTTTGACAAAATGACGGGATGGCGGGATGACAAGCCAAAAAATAACGGCTGCACACAGTCCAAGAATACCAATGAAACCCACAGCAGCGCGCCAACTGAACCAATCTGTCACCACACCGCTGATGAAACGGCCGGCCATGCCTCCTATCGAATTGCCACTAATATATAGGCCCATAGCATAACCAAGACTTCTAGGTTCAATTTCTTCTGACAAATATGTCATAGCTATCGCTGGCAACCCCGCGAGTGCCACACCCTGGAGAATACGAAGTAGAAGAAGCTCCGTATATCCCGGGCTGAATGCGCTGAGCAAAGCAATAACTGAAGATATCACCAGTGCAGCTGTCATTATAAAGCGTCGGCCCACAGAATCAGACATGGACCCGATGAACAGCATCGTCAGTGCCATGGCGATCGTTGTAACGGATAACGTAAGACTGGCGTGTGCCGGCGTAATGGAGAATGCGTTGCTAATCTCAGGCATCAGGGGCTGGAGGCTGTAGAGCAAAGCAAAAGTGACAAAACCTCCGGCGAACAGTGCAAGGCTAATGTTACGAAACGTCTTAGTTCCCTGCTGAATCATGGATGTTCCAACTTTCCCAGTAAGAAAGCTTCTTGGATCGACTGTGGTCTGATCGCCGGTCAGCGAAGCCTTCCATCTATCGTTATTTAGTGAACAATTTCCGCTCCATATGGGTTAAAAAATCATAACCATCTGGCGTTACAACAATTGTATCTTCGATTTGGAATCCACCAGCACCTAGCTCGTAATAGGGTACCTCAACACATAACACCATACCGGGCTCCAGTATACGCTGGTCCCCAGGGGAGAGGGTTATATCGTCGTACAGTTCCAACCCGATGGCATGTCCGACATGCTGACGTCGGTAATGTGGAATCCCTTCACGCTGTACGCGAGATACTGCCGCATGGAATACTTCCGACGCCTTGACGCCAGGGCGCACCGTTTCAAGTGCCGTCTCCCATCCACTTTTGACCGCAGCAAAATGTTTTTTCATCCAAGCGGTAGGCTCCCCTGCAACAACCGTGCGGCCCGTATCTCCCCAGTATCCTTCCAGCTGCAGGCAAAGATCGAAACGGACCTGATCTCCAACCTCAATCATATGAAAATAATTTTCGATGAGTGGTAGCGCACTACGTGGCCCTGCCCCTACCGCTGTCATTGCCGGAGTTCCACCCGCTCTCATCACAGCCAGACGATAATGATCGGCAAGTTGCTTCTCATGAACACCTGCTACAATCAGGTCAATTAGTTCCTGCTCAATCCGTTCATTTAATTGGGCAGCCTGACGAAGTTGCTCGATTTCGAAAGGTGTCTTGACCAGACGGATTTCTCGGAACAACTTATATGCGGGAATTACCGGTCTGTCAGGAACCTCCTCCCTGATTCTAGCCAGAATATCGGGAGCGATCCGCATCTCATCGATTCCAATCGGCTGATCTTCGATCTCAAGCTGTTTTAATGCGGCCTTGAGTGCTTCAACAGGACCCGGATGAATAACCGTCGTTTGCAGAAGAGAATAAAAGAGATCAATGTCGTCAGTGGAAGGTTTGCCTTCAATTGAACCTTCCACAAAGAAATCACTGTAGGCAAATATATCTACCCCCGTAATACCGAACTGAGCTACAACGCCTAACCGATTCGTTGGAATGACGATACAAGGCTTTGCAGATCTGTCGGCAGGTAAAACAGCATAAATCTGCATGGTCCAGTTGCTTGCGCGTAGCTGGGACCCGATGACATAGTGAATATTCTCCGGAGTTGTTGCTATCAGGGCGCTTAGCCCTTGAGTTTTCATCACTTCTTCCGCCCGGTCCCAGTTAAGACCTGAGCTATGGGATAGATGCTGTGAATTATTCATTTTGATCCAGTCCTCCTTTAGTTTTCCTGCGACCAAACAAACTTTCAAGTCCTGGTACAGAGCGCAACACTAGTTTAATCGTCATAAACAGAGCCAGCGCAAACGCGATCAATACAACAGACACCACGGCTATCGTTGGGTCCTGCCATTTCTCCATATACAGGAATAGTTGTATTGGCAACGTGTAGCTGTCCTGACGGAGCAGCAACAGAGCAGCCTCTACCTGATCAAAAGTGAAGACAAAAGCGATTGACCCTGACAAAAGCAGGGATAGTCGGAGCTGTGGCAGCGTAATTGTGAAAAAAATGCGTATCGGCCCAGCACCAAGGTCCGCGGCAGCTTCCCGATGAGCCGGGTGCAGATTGGCTAACGCACTGCCAACAATAGTGAGCACAAATGGCAGCACAATGACCGCTTCACCCAAAATAAGTGCAAACAGTCCGCCTGCAATATGCATTTTTGAGAATAAAATCAGGTATGCAATACCCAGCGTAATTTTTGGCATAACCATTGGAGATACAAAAAATGCCCTTAAGATACCAGAGCCCGGGAAAGGGTATTGCACGATTGCTAACGCAGCAAGCGTACCTGTAATCAAAGCCAGCAGAACCGCCCCTGTAGAAGCAATAAGGCTGTTCTTGAATGCATCGAGAAACTGGGTCTGCTCACTCAGATTGGCATACCACTTCAAGGTGAGACCTTCCGGGGGAAATTTGCTGGCTGAACCTGAGCCTACAGATGTCAACATAATCATCAGCAGTGGCAACAGCAAATAAATCGCTACGGCGCCCACGAAGATGTAGAGTAACAGCTTGGTGCCCCTGTTCGACTTAACCATACGCCTGACCTCCCTTACGGGAACGACGGAACATCAGCATTTCTGCTCCTTTATTCACAAGCAACGAGACAACAATGGAAGACACAAGTAAAAACAGGCTGGCAACCGCAGCCATCGGCCAGTTCGTGTCCAAGGTTCGCTGGTATATAAATACCGGAAGTGTCATGACTCTTCCCCCGCCGATCAGCTGAGGTGTGGTGAATGCGGTGAGACATAGCGTGAACACAATCTGCACCCCGCTTGCAATGCCTCTTGCCGATAAAGGCAGGGTAATGGTCAGGAACGTTCTCCAGTTGCCCGCCCCCAGATCCTGAGCAGCTGCCTTTAAGGAAGCGTCACTTTGGGACAGTACATTTAGGATCGGAAAGACCATAAATGGCAGAAAAATATGGACAAGGGCCACAACAACACCTGTCTCGTTGTATATCATGCTGAATCCTTCCTCGGTTAGCCCCAGACGGATGAACAGCCAGTTCATGAAGCCCTGTTTGGACAACAAAAGCTGCCATCCGTAAGAACGCACAACCGCACTGACAAGTAGCGGAAGAAACGTGAGTAGCAACAACCATTGCTTCATGCCAGGCTTCTTTAGACCCGCAATGCAATAGGCCAGCGGATAGGCAAGCAGAAGACTCCATAGCGTAACCTTGAAGGCAATGCGAAACGTTGTGCCAATCAGCTTCCAATAATAAGGGTCGGACAGAAACGCACGATAAGCTCCTAAATCCCAGCCCCGAATAAGCTTTCCATTCTCATACATATCAAAGCTATATCTGCCAAAGATCAGCAACCCACCCAGATACACGATGCCCATCAGAGCAAGCGCAGGCAACAGAAGCAGTAACCGGGTTACCCATGTGCGGTTTCCAAAGGAATACAGATTCACGATCCGTTCCGCGATCCGGTTCATATTCTTGCCCCCTGTACACGGTCATCAATGGGTTCGGATAACAAGAGCGCGTCCTCTGGATCAAAGCCAACCTGTATTGGCTCACCTGGACTATAACGTGAGGTTCCCCGCTGATGCAGCACACTGGCCTGAATTAGAAAACCCTCAGCAATCTGCACACTGTATCGAATATTTGCTCCGCCATACACCGCTTCAATCACGTGTCCATCCAGCTTGTTCAGGCAATGAGTTGCATCTTCTCCAAGTCGAATATACTCATTGCGGATTGATAAGGAATGTCGTGCTCCCGCTTTCGGTACAGCATTGCCATCACTGACTTTCACCAGCAATGGCTTGCCGAAGCATTCCACCCGAATTCCATTCACATCATGTCCCAGTACTTCCGTCTCAAAGAGATTGGTATCTCCAATAAACTTGGCCACGAAACTATCGGTCGGTCTTTCATAGATTTCATCAGGGGTTGCGTATTGCAGCAGCCTTCCATCGCGCATAACGCCAATTCGGTCAGACATATTCATGGCTTCGCTCTGATCATGCGTTACAAAGATAAACGTTCCGCCGAATTCACGCTGGATGCGTTTCAGTTCACGCTGCATATCGAGACGCAGCTGCATGTCCAATGCAGAGAGAGGTTCATCAAGCAGCAGCACTTCGGGTCTGTTGATCAGTGCGCGAGCAATGGCGACGCGTTGGGCCTGCCCCCCGGACAGCTCGGATACAGCACGCCTGCCATAGTCTCCGAGCTGGACTAGATCAAGCATTTCACCTACCTGCCGTTGGATATCGGCTTTTGGTAACTTCTTCACTTTTAGCCCATAGGCAATGTTGTTGAATACATCCATATGAGGGAACAGCGCAAGCTGCTGAAAAATCATATTGCTATTGCGTCCATAAGCCGGGATGCCAGTAACATCCCGACCTCCCAGCATAATGGTGCCCTGATCCGGTTGCTCAAGTCCGCCAAGCATGCGCAGCAGTGTTGTTTTGCCACAGCCACTCGGACCAAGCAAGGAAACGAATTCGCCCTTTTTCACTTGGAGTGTTACTTGATCAACGGCGGCTCGCTCACCATAAGTCTTCGTGACTTCCCTTGTTTCAATGGATATGGTCTCTTGTCCGCTGCTCATCTCTGATTCCCTCCCATCCATTCCAGGTTCATAACAAGACCCGGAATCGTAGTGTACCTGGCAACAATCCTTTTATTGAAGCTTTGTTTTCACGAGTCGATCCCATAGTTCTTTCCAAGAAGAACTGTTCTGTGCAAGCACATCCCAGTCTGGATTAATGCCGTTACTTTGCGTTTCGACGGAGAATGAAGGATCATCCTTGTACTTGTCCGGAACTGCAGCTGTCGTACTGGTTACCGGCGTACCCGTTGCTTCTGCATATTGTGACAGCGCCTCGGCGCTCAACAACTCGTTAATAATTTCATTTGCAACACGTGCTTGCTCAGGTGTTGAGCCCTTCACTACCTGAAGTGTGTACGGGAAGGAGATGGCACCTTCACTCGGATACGCTACGGCAAGTGGAGAACCACCATCAATCCATGTCTGTGCAACCTGTGCACTGAATGGGGCAATGAGCGCATCACCTGACTCCAGCAGTGCCTTCAGCTGATCATTGGATGAAACCAATGTGCCAATCTGGTCACTGCGATCTGCCCAGAACTGGAAGGCTGGCTCGGGATTTTCATAGGATGCGCCAATCTCTTGACCTTTGGTAGCAATAAGTGGGGAGATATATGAATAGAACATGTAGTCCCAGAGCGCAGTTTTTCCTTTGAACTCCTCGTTATCCCATAGATCGTTCCAGCTGGTAGGTGGCGTTTTCACCAGATCTTTGTTATATACCAGGGCGAAGCTCGAAACGCCCCAGACCACACCTTTATTTTCTGGCTTGTGGAAGGACTCGGGAATATCCTTAATATTGGTCACGATGCTGGTATCCAGTGGCTCCCACATGTCATCATTCAAGCCTTTTGCCGTCGCATCTGCATTGAAGTAACCGAAGTTAACAATCGGATTGTTGGCATCAGCCTGCTTGCCTGCGACCATCTTGGGGTACATTACCGAATTGGAGGATTCCTCAAAGGTGACTTCAACGTTGGGATGTTCTTTCACATACTCGGCAACCACTTCTTTCGGAACGACATCCTGATTGGAGCCAGCCCAGATAAACATCGTCAGCTTAACTTTGTCTCCGCTTGCTCCTGAAGAGTCGCTCTCTCCGGCAGTATTACTTGAGCTGCCTGCTCCACCGCAGGCGGAAAGCACCAATGTACCGGCCAGTGTCAGAGAGGCGAGGCTGAGAAAGCGTTTTTTGTTGGATTTGAACATGCAAATTCCCCCATCCATGTAGTTGGTTTTACCGATAAGACAGAACTAGATAGTCTCCATACACTTGATCAATGCAACCCTATTTGCTGGCGTAAACCTTCCATAATGTCGGATATCTCCCGTGGATCTACAGATAGGGAATCCTTATACTTCTCCTCTACAACGCCCATGGTCTGACGCTTCAGGTAGTCTCTTAGTGCAAGCGGAGCATTCAGCAAGGCCTGATTCAGTGTTACCTGCATCTCATCGCTCCATATGTCTTCAAATTGCTCCCGCGCCTTGCCAAAGGCGAATTCCTCCTGCTGCCGTGGTCGCTTGGCTCGCATTTGTTCGGTATCGCTCTCGTTCAGCTCCAGGCCGTCAATCACAACACCATATAACTCAAGAGCTTTCTCCGGGGATACCAGCCCACTTCTTACATCCTCCAGAACTAGGCGTGGTTCACGTTCAAGTGGATCACCATATCCGCCTCCGCCTTGCGACAGGAACGTAACCGTTTCTCCAGGTTGAAGCAGCAGCTCATCAATTCTTCCCAGATGATGCTCACTTGCACGTCCAGCATTAAGAATCGCTTCTCCATGTGAACCTACGCCACCACCGAGCCTGCCCCAGGGCTGGAACTCCATACGCTCCATGTTTCTGGCCGTCATCACGGTATCCGGTGTTAGAATTCTGACACATAAATCAATTCCGCTTCCGCCACGGAAGGTTCCTGCACCCGCCGAGTCAGCACGAAGACCATAATGCTCAATCAACACAGGCATCTCGGATTCCACCGTTTCCGCAGGAATATTCCGAAGATGACCGACCGCAAAATCCATGCCATCAATGCCGTCTTTCATCGGCCTAGCTCCCGAACCTCCGCAGATCGGCTGAATTACGCCCACCTTTTTCTTGCCATCGGATGCATCTGTCATCGCCATCATGACGATGCAGGCTTGTCCAGCTCCTGCCGCGGGAACCATACTGCCCTGAGCTTTCCCCAGTGCTCCCGTGATAACGTCCATCAGCCGGATAAAGGTCGCAGCACGTGCCCCAACTGCTGCCATCGGCTCCGGGTTTAGTACGGAAGCAGGCGGCGCGTAATTTCGCACCATACGAATCATGCCCGAATTCCAAGGAATGGTCGGATCGAGCGTACGGAAATAACGAATGAGTGCGGGCACCAGCATGTAATGGCCCTGTTGGTTGTGGGTAGGAATGTTGAATGAAGCCCTAACCTGAGGATCGGTGCCGCTAAAGTCCAGATGAATGTCACTACCTGCAATCGTCATCTTGCAACGCAACCGAATAGGATATCCCCCTGGTCCTTTCTCCAGATAGTCCCAGAAGTCATAGGAACCGTCCGGGATATCTTGCACGATAACACGTGCCTTCAGCTCGGCATATTCCAGCAAATGTTCGATGCCCTGCTGGATTTTTCCCACGCCATATCGTGCAATGAGTTCCTCAAGCCGTTGCTCTCCCCGATTCAATGCAGCCATAAGCGCTTTGAGATCACCGAGATTTTGCTCCGGAATTCGGCTGTTGTCCATAAACATTCGCAGGAACTGCTCGTTGAGAACACCAGCTTCATACAGCTTGACTGGTGCAATTCGAATGCCTTCCATATGAATATCGTAGGCGCTGGGAGATACGCTCCCCGGTACCTTGCCGCCCACATCGGATGAATGGACAAAGCACATGCCGTAAGCAATGATTCGCCCTTCGTGAAAATAAGGCTTGATGAGATGAATGTCTGGAAGGTGTGTGACCATGCCTTTGGTGGAATAAGGATCATTACATATGACGAGATCCCCTTCTTTCCAGTCTTCTATACTGTTAATGGTCGCAGCAGCAGGGATGCCCAGGGACAGATTGTAACCCGTCTCCAGCGGCGATCCGAACGTTTCCCCGGATGGAGATAAGAGGTAGGTTCCAAAATCGCCAGTTTCTTTGACAAAAGCGGTGAATCCTGTGCGCAGAACAACATTTGCCATTTCTTCCACGGCAGCTTGAATTCGGTTGTTAAAAATCTCAAGAAAGACCTTGTCGCCGATCATGCTTCCACCTCCCCAATCACGTTCCCATGCACATCCCGGTATACCTTATATCCTGGCGGAATAAAGATCGTTGTATCATATTCCTCCACAATAATGGGCCCGGGGATGGGGGCATCCACCGATGGAATTTGTCCCCTTTTCAGTACCTTGGCAATCTGCTGTACATGGTCAAAGGTGATGAGCCTTTCTTCCGCTACACTCTCATCAAATGGCAAATTTGCCGGATCTACCGTGTTATGGGTAGGTAAAACACCAACAATGGTTGCTCTGAGACTTACAAACATTACCTCTGCCTCTGGCTGACTAATGCCAAACACGTTTTGGTAACATGTATGGAATTTAATCCCTGCCTTCTTGGGATCTTGAATTTCTTCCAATGTCAGCGTGACCTCTATATCAAAGGCCTGTCCCTCATATCGCATATCCGCACTGTACAGGCAATAAATATTGTCCAGCTTGACACCACCACGGGCTTCCTCATCGACCCAGCTACGTCCCAGGTTTTCCAATTCAGCAAAAAGAGAGCTTAATTCACCACACTCCAGAGTCTGAGTGCTTTTGTGTAACGTATGAACGAAATCATTGCGGAGATTGGCAACCGTGCAGCCCATGGCACACAGTGTTCCCGGAGATGGCGGGATCAGCACTCTGCCGATACCTACCTCACGTGCCATCAGAAAAGCATGCATCGGGCCGGCTCCACCATATGCGAGCAGCGTAAAATCGCGGGGATCAACACCCTTGCGAGCCATGAGGGGAGAAAACTGGGCGTACATATTGGCAGTTGCCACATCAAGAATGGCTTGCGCAGTCTGTTCGGCATTCAGTCCAAGCTTCTCTCCCAGATTGCCCAGAGTACGCTCTGCAAGTTCGGGATACAGACGCATTTGTCCGCCAAGGAAATGGTCAGCATGCAGGATACCGAGCTGTAGATAGGCATCTGTGGTTGTCGGCTCTTCTCCCCCGCGCTGATAACATGCCGGACCGGGATTGGCTCCCGCGCTGCGCGGTCCAACCTTGAGTACGCCTACGGAATCAAGCCAAGCAATTGAACCACCACCTGCTCCTATAGCCGTTACATCAACAGCGGGAATGATGACAGGAAAATCTCCAACCTTGTTCTCAGAAGAATAACTCGGTTCTTTGTCAATAAGGGCGACATCAACGCTTGTCCCACCCATGTCAAATGTGATGACCTGATGAATGCCCGCTCGTTCAGCAATATGGGTCGCGGCCATTACACCGGAAGCAGGCCCGGACAGAAGCGTACGTACCGGCTCATTAGCCGCTCTGGCAGCCGTCATAATTCCACCGTTGGACATGGTCGACAGCAAGTTGGCTTTGAGGCCGTATGCCTGAATCCCTTCTTGCAGACGCAGGAAGTAAGACCCCATCCGTTCACCTACATAAGCGTTCATGGCCGTTGCGAGTGTTCGTTCGAACTCACGCTGTTGTGGCCAGATGGCGCTGCTTCGGCAGATGAACAGTTGCGGATAACGTTCCCTGATCAGATCTTCTGCAAGCTGCTCATGAGCAGGATTCACATAAGCATGTAAAAAACTAATCGCCAAAGCGGTAACGCCATCCTCCACCAGCTCATCCACCGATTGCAACAGTTGTTCCTCATTCAGTGGCTGGAGTATGCCTCCACTCGCAATGACCCGTTCATCGACTTCCTTAACGCGATGTCTCGGTACCAGAGCATCGGTCTTGTCACCATACAGATTGGTTGTATCCTCAAGTCGCAACCGGCGGATTTCAAGAATGTCACGGAATCCTTTAGTGACCAGCAGACCTGTAACTGCGCCATTTCGCTCAATCAACGTGTTGACGCCAAGCGTTGTTCCATGCACAAACAGATCAATCTCATGAATATTCACGCCACTCGCCTTCAACTGATCAAGTGCGTTAAAAATCGCCTGTTCCGGAGCTACTGCAATCGATGGCGTCTTCAGCGCCGCAATCACCCTGCCCTGATGGTCCATCACCAGCGCATCCGTGAAAGTACCTCCGATATCTATGCCTAAACGGTAGATTGTGTCCACAAGCTCAACTCCTTTATCACCGGGTCTGTTTCTAAGGAATGTTATTGGTTTTGCATGGCGAAATAACGTTTGACATCATCGATCATTTGGTTGATATGATTCACCATTGCCGCTTCAGCCTGCTCCGGAGAGCCCGCTACAATAGCATCCAGAATCTGCTGATGATCCACAACTAATTCACTTCCTACTCTCCGGCGAATATACGCTGTTTCCAGAAAATCGCGGCTTGTCTCCCATACCAGTTCAACCGCATGCAGAAGAATTTGGTTTTGCGCAGCATAAGCCAGCAATCTGTGAAACTCCCGGTCCTCCTCGTATGGTATAATATTCTTGGAGAGCAATTCATGCTGGTTGGCAATAGATGCTTGCAACAGTACTATGTATTCTTTCGAGGCACGTTGTGCTGCCAAGGAAGCGATCTCCCGCTCAAGTGCCCTTCTGGCAACGAGAACATCTAACAGAGCCTTTTCCCCGGAATGGTTCAGCATCTGAATTAACTGTGAGTTCACGCTTTGTTGCTGCAAATCTTTTTCCAATGTCTTCATTCGATCCAGACCCTGTTCGGTCAAAGTTCTTCCCTTGCGACCTTCCAGAACTGTAAAACCTTCAACATCCATCTCCATAAGTCTTCTTCCGATGGTTGCCTGACTCAGACCATACGTTTTGCCCAAAGTATGAACCAACGTACTGGCCCCGATGGGAGCATTAGCGTCTCGAAGCTGCTTCAACAGTTCGTATTCCAACTCCATTTCGTTTAGCTCAGGACCCACTGATCTCACCCCTCTTAGATACTTAATTGTTTTTTTATCTTCTTCGTAGTTGTTACTCACTGATGATTAACGTTAGTATACCTTGCAGACATCACAATTTCAACAATTCTCATCAAAATAGTGCGAATTATTCCCTCAACTATACTGTGCACCTTTTCAATTCAAAATTAAAATTAAAAAAGAGCATTTCACATCCTTTATTCCAGCGTTTATCTGGAGGATGCAATCTGCCCTTAACGTAGCAATCTTTTAAGATCACGAATGTAATCATTAATACTCAAATCAGGTATCAGGACTTAAGTTGTTGTAGTAACTGCACACGGTAGGCTTCACTTTCAAGCGATTGAATTTCCTTATATTCTTCAGCAGTTAACACTTTGGGTTCCCCGGCTGCCTTGGCGATCATATATACCTTCGCGCTTTCTTCCACCACTTGGGTGCGGTAATAGGCTTCGCGGAGGTTTTTACCGGTCGTAACCAATCCGTGATTGACTAGAATGAGTGCCGTATGTTCTTCTACCTTTGCTGAGACTGCATCGGCAAGTTGTTTCGTCGTTGGTAGAACATATGGAACAAATCCGATATCACCTACCAAGGCGGACTGATCAGGGAACAAGTGTGGCAATTCATCGAAAACGAGACTAAGTGCGATCGTATATGCCGGATGCGTATGCACAATGGCTTGGATATCAGGATTCACACGATAACTGTACAGATGCATCAATACTTCGGAAGATGGACGTGTTGATCCCGCACGAGTCTCTCCTGTCTCGATATCAATGGCGATCCATTCGTCAGGCTCCAGATCCTCAAGTGCATAACCACTTGGAGACAACAACATCGTTCCCCCAGAGCGAGCGCTCAGATTCCCACCGGGTCCTACCACCAAGCCTTGGGCAACTGCTCTACGTGCATACTTCGTCAACTCTTCCCTTACTTGCTGTTCAGACATGTTGCTCACCACTCCTCATACTTTTCTTTTTAGCATTTTGCGTCAATGCTCATTGCATTGAATCTATTTATTACCTGTTGATTTGATTTAGACTTTGGTAGTTTTCATAAGCTTCCTGCCACAGCTCTGTATCCTCAGGCTCATAGGTCTCGGGGGAAAAGGAAGCAGCCATGACCTCCCGTACCTCGGCCAAACTACTCACTTCTCCATGCGCAAGGAATTGCAGCATGCAATTCCCGGCTGAAGTCGCCTCTGCCGGGCCTGCCACTACCGGGACACCGGCTGCATTGGCTGTAAACTGGCATAATAGTCGATTGTGCACACCGCCACCAACCATATGAATGACACGAGGTCTTGTACCTGTAATCAACTGCAATTCATCCAGCGTTTGTCTGAATTCCAATGCAAGACTTTCCAGAATGCAGCGCACAATCGCTCCAGTCGTTTCAGGCACAGTCTGTCCGGTGAGACTGCATTGTTGCCGTATTCGTTCAGCCATATTTCCTGGCGCCAAATACACGCCATCTCCCGGCGATACATAACTTTGATGCGGCGTTGCCAAGGTAGCCAATTGAATCAGTTCTTCATGTGTAAAAAGTTGATTCTCCCGCTCCCATTGCCGTTTGCATTCCTGTAGCAGCCACAAGCCTGAACGATTTTTCAGGGTGCGTACTTTTCCACTTACCGTCCCTTCATTGGTGAATCCGAGTGTACGACTTCGGTCATCCAATACAGGTGTATCACGCTCCACCCCCATAAGAGACCAGGTACCACAGCTGATAAAAGCGAAATCCGAATCATTCGCAGGGATTGCTGCCAAGGCAGATGCCGTATCATGTGAGCCCACAGAGACTACCTGCATCGGTCCAGTCCGTAACTCCGCGCACAACTCATTTGTTAAATCACCCAGCACGGTACCCGGTTGAACGAGTTTTGGAAATAATGTTTTCGGTATACCGAGACGCCCGATCAGATGTTCATTCCAACGCGCCTCTCCTGCATGCAACAGCCCGCTAGTACTTGCAATCGTATACTCACAAGCCTGCTGACCGGATAGATAATAGTGAAATAAATCTGGCATAAATAACATGCGCACATCCGGACGCAAACCTTCGGCCTGCTCTCGTACACTGCCTAGCAGTTGAAATACTGTATTGATCTGCTGCGGCAAAACGCCTGACATGGCATACAGTTCTTCTTCTTTCACCATGTGCAGAACTTCTTCCATCCACTGTGCGTTGCGTGCTTCCCGATAGTGACGTGGGTTCGAGCACAACCTTCCTGCACCATCCACCAGTCCATAGTCCACTCCCCACGTGTCCACTGCTATAGAACGGACCGATGGAGTGATGCCTTGCGTCCCTTTCACAATGCCTTGTTTTAATTCATGAAAAAGTCGCAAGAAATCCCAATACAATCCGTCCCCCAGCTGCACGGGTTCATTGTTGAATCGATGCACTTCTTGTAACGAGAGTCTGTTTCCATCAAAAGAACCACGGACTACGCGTCCACTCCCGGCGCCGTAATCGGCAGCAAGCACATGTGTTGCTTGATTGCCCATTCTTTCAAGCCTCCTTAACTCTTCGCGATAAGCCGTATTCGAGTTCTGAGCACAGCTTTCAAGAGAAAGCCATGTTACCTCATCTCACAAGGAACATGGCTTTTGACAGGAATGGAACTTTATTTTAACGATACAACGGGCCAAACACACTGCAAGCACGGTAGTCTGCACTCTCCGGCTCACTTGTGCCGAACAATCCCCATGCACGCGGACGGAAAATTTCCGTTTCAGGTACATTATGCATATTTACCGGAATGCGAAGCATGGAAGCAAGCGTAATCAGATCAGCACCGATGTGTCCATACGAGATGGAGCCATGGTTGGCGCCCCATTGATTCATGACTTCGTATACGGAAGTAAACGCTCCCGCTCCGGTTAGAACAGGTGCAAACCAGGTGGATGGCCAGGTTGGATCTGTCCGCTGATCCAGCGTATCATGCACATCTTCAGGCAGATCGACCGTGTAACCCTGAGCGATTTGCAACACTGGTCCCAGTCCTTTGACCAGATTCAGACGTGTCATCGTTACAGGCATGCCACCTTTGGTCAGAAAATCCGCTGAATAGCCGCCCCCGCGGAAATACTCTACGGATGCCGGTCTCCATGATGTTGCTTTCAGGCAGTCCTGAACTTCCTCATCTGTAATTTCCCAGAATGGCTTGAGTACAGGCTTACCATCTCTGGACTGTTGTCCAGTGCCATCCAAGGCTGCCGAACCAGAGTTGATTAGATGCAGAATGCCATCCTTTGCGTTTCCTTCCAACTGGTGCCCCGTCACACGCTGTACTGAATCCGGACTCCAATACGTACGCACATCAGCAAAGATCTGCGCCGTATGCGTCAGCAGCGAACCGAATAACATCGATACCCCGTTCAGGCTGTCATTCTCCGTTGCAACCAGATAAGGCGCACGTTTGCCATTCCAGTCAAAGGAAGAGTTTAATATCGACTCCAGAAAATCTCCGTTAGGTGAATGATCTGTCCACTGCCGTTGTCCCTGGAAGCCGGATACAATCGCGTGGTGGCCCATCGATTCCTCTGTAAAACCAAGCTCTGCCAATCTTGGGTTGCCCGCCATCAAGTCACGCACAATTTGGGTCATTTTCACAACGGTTTCCCATTCGTACTCTTTGCGTTTGCGATCCGTTTGCAGATGGGCAGCGTTGTTGTCCGGACCCTCGCTACAATTCTCCTTCACCCAGGCCAGTGCGAGCTTATACTCCTCGGGGTCGTAGATTTCTTCTTCGATACGACGAGTGAGTTCACTCATATCCACGTATTCATTACGCATGCCCAGATACTCTTGGAAAAATGAATCGTTCACAATCGAACCTGCAATCCCCATGGATACTGATCCAATAGACAGATAGGCTTGCCCTTTCAAGGTCGCGGCTGCAAGACCTGCACGGCTGAACCGGAGCAATTTCTCACGCACGTCATCGGGAATTGTTGTATCTCCGCCGTCCTGCACATCTTCTCCATAGATCCCAAAGGCCGGAATCCCCTTCTGTGCATGGGCAGAGAGTACCGCTGCCAGATATACTGCACCCGGACGTTCAGTTCCGTTAAAACCCCAGATGGCTGTAGGAATGGATGGTGACATATCCATCGTTTCCGTACCATAACACCAGCATGGTGTCACGGTGATCGTTACGCCAACGTTGGAACGGCTGAATAGTTCTGATGCTGCGGCCGCTTCAGCCACTCCGCCAATACAGGTCTCGGCCACAACACACTCCACCGCGGAGCCGTCAGGATAACGCAGTTCAGCTGCAAGCAGTTCCGCAACAGATGTCGCCATCCTCATCGTTTGTTCTTCCAGTGACTCCCGAACACCTTTGCGTCTTCCATCAATCGTGGGACGAATACCAATCTTGGGAAAAGCCTGTTTATAACGATAATCCTGATGTGTCATACTGGAATGTCCTCCTTCAATTCGTTTCATAGAATTTGGGTTGAATTGAGAAACCTTCTGTCTGATCCATATGCATTGATTGGAATGAAATAATGACGGAAATACAACCGATACCCGGGTGGCACGCAAGAGCTGCATACACAGATTACCAAGAGCCTTATTTTAGTTTGAATACGTTTACATATTTAAAAAATAACAATAAACCATTTCAATAATTAGCTATGTATGTAGTTCCTCTATTCAAGAAAATGGAACGTGCATGAGCGAATTCAACGAAATGGTATATGTAGTAAAGACGTTCAGAACCCTTTAGGGTTATCGGTAACCCTAACATAGCACGAGCCTATCTTGCTGTCAATTGACATTATCCTATAGAATGGTAAGACTATGTTGCGGAAAGGTTAGATTCTAATGATTACCATTTACGATATTGCCAAAAAAGCCAACGTCTCCGCCATGACGGTCTCCAAGGTCATTAATCATACAGGCCGTATAAGTTCCGCGACACGTGAACGTGTGCAACAGGTGATCGACGAACTGGGTTACATCCCGAACTCCAATGCACGCAGCCTTGTGCTTCAACGAACCCAGATGCTCTCCCTGCTTATTACGGATATTACCAACCCTTTTTATACAACACTGGCGCGTGGTGCTGAAGATGCAGCCCATCTTCGTGGGTACCGTCTTTTATTCGGCAATAGTGACGAGGATTACAAAAAGGAAAAGGATTATGTAGATGCGATTCTGTCTACTCGTGTGGATGGTGTACTCTTTGCCCCAGCGGGAGATCGTTCTCTCCAACATCTGAAACAGCTGCAGGAACGTCACATTCCGTTTGTCTTTCTAGACCGCACCGTACCTGGCATTACGTCAGATATCATTGCTGGAGATAGCCGGGAAGGCGCGATTGAGTTGATCCGATATCTGGTGCAATTGGGCCACCGGCGCATTGCACTGGTCAATGGTTCTTCGGAGGTTTCTACCGCCAGACTGCGGGAGGAAGGTTATATAGCGGGTTTACGAGAGGCCGGAGCTGATATTGATCCCGAGCTTGTGCTTCGAACCGGGTACCGGGATTTCAGTGATGTAGAGGGACTCGATCGACTACTCTCTCAACCAAATCAACCAACAGCCATTTTTGCAGCCAACAACATGCTGGCGATTGGGGTCATTCGGCTTTTGCGCAAACGGGGACTACGTGTACCAGAAGACATTTCTGTTGTGTGTTTCGACGATCTGGATCTGGCTTCTGCCTTCGATCCTTTCCTGACTGTAGCTGCACAGCCAGCATATGACTTTGGGTTTCAGGGCGTACAGATGCTGATTGACCGGATTGAAGGCAAGGCCCCTTCCGAAGCCCAAACCGCCATTTTACCGTCAGAACTGCGCATACGTGCTTCAGCTGCTGCTCCACGTGAGCAAAAATAGAGTTAAGCGCGTGAGTTGACTAAATAATATCGTGTAAAAGATTAGTCCCACTTATCTAAATTAGGTCCCGTTCAAATTCGTAAAAATGTACAACATAAACAGGGTGCACCGGAGATTACACTCTGGTTGCACCCTGTTTGATGTTCATTCGCTGAAATAATTCGTCGTTCGAGCCGTTTGGTTAGTCTGTTTCATTCAGGCTCGTCGTTTCATTTCAGTTCCATCCATGCCGATATTCTACCGCTCCGACTGTAATGCAAGAGCTACCTCACGAACGAGTCCCGGGAACCAGTCCATCAGAGCTTCGAACGTATATCCCGCTTGTTCAGCTTTGGTCGTCTCCATCGTCCATGATTGCTCAATTCCGAAGGGTGACATGTCCTCTTTCACCGTTTCCGTGAGGATCTGGGACTGCATGCCCGTTACCGTCTCGATCAGATGTATCATGGCTGACAGCGTAATCGCACCCTTGGAAGCTGCATTCACCGGACCGGTAATGGACGAATGTCCAAGCCAAGCGAGAAATCTTGCCGCTTCTGTGGAATTGATAAATCCAATCTCCGCATCCGGATTTGGCATGCCGATCGGTTTTCCTTTTTGCACATGTTCAATATGAAAATGAAGTCTTCTCGTATAATCATCAATCCCGAGTACAATTGGAATTCGCATCGCAACAACCGGGAAATCCGCTTCCTGGAAAAATACGGCCTCCGCAAGCCGTTTGCCTTCTCCATACGAAAAATCCTCCGCACTCCCATACTGTAATGGATATGTATACGGGTCAAAATCCGTTTCCTTAAATCCAGGTCTGGGATCACCGTACACCGAGAGTGTGGATGTCAGAACGTATCTTTTGGTGCGTCCTGCAAAAGCTTCACATGCCGCTTTCGCCGCATCTGGGGAATAACAGATATTATCGTACACAACATCCCACATGTCTGTCTGTGCAACCTCTGCCAGAGATTCCGGGTCTTCACGATCCATCTTGATTCGGTTTACTTCGGGTCCGAAGTCAACATCCGTTTTACCACGAGTTGCGACTGTGATCTGAGACTTCCCTTCCCACAGCAAGTGATCCACCAGACGTTTACCAAAAAAACGTGTACCCCCAAGTATAAGAACTTTATTCATCCAAAAAACCTCCTATCTTGTTCGATTATGTTTAACAATTTGAAGCATGGTGTGAGCATTCCGTTGAAACTCATATGAAGTTGGTTCTTCGGATACCGTGTACCCAAGCTCTTCGAGTATTAATTTCAACTCATCCATGTGCTTGTAACGTTCGCCAGACAGATCCACTGTTGGAAAAATGCGAACCTCTTGTTTGGTCACACGCAGCAGCTCCATTACGGTTGCAACATGAAAATCAACATCCAATCGATCCGCATAAGTAAACAGGAAATGGGCGGATAACGTCAGATCGAATTGTTCATCTGCAAAGGGTAGATCCGGGAGCACAGACGCCACATAACGGTCAGGAAACATTCTCATATCTGCGATGCAATCTGTGATGGCACGAGTTCGTTCTTCCTTTAACCCCTGGATTGATCCAAATTGATCCCACACATATATCCCTTGCACGGGTTCCATCTGTTTCATCGTATGCTCAATGTCCTGAAATCCCTTTACTTCAAGCTCGTCGATCTCGTATTCGTAGGCAATATCCACGGCCACGGGATCAGCACCCAACTTGCGCGCCTGGCTACTGAACGAACATGCTCCACCTGGACAATCCAGAATAGACTTGCCATTAATCTCGTCCACCGTCAGGTTGAACATCTTCATATATTCCTCGAAGGTTCTTCCTATGAAAACGATCTGTGACAGTTCCAAACCGCCAGAATTACTGGACCTATTACCTTCTCTACGGTTCTTCTTCTCTACTCTACTGTTGCTCTGCTCATCTCTACTCATCTCGTCTCAGCTTCCTTTCCTGCGCTTGAATCAATCGTTGGGGAACACAAGCCCAATCTGCTTCCGAATCTGATCCATGACCTGCATCGTCACATAAGAGCGTTCATACGTGTTCATGTCAGACTCTTTTTTGCCCTGCTCAACCAGATTCACGAACTCCTCCACTTCATAATACATCGCCGGATGGTTTTGTTCGACTGTGAGCTGCTCCACCGTACCGTCATTGTAACGTATCTCTGCATGTTCCGGTGAGCCAATCTTGTCAATGATGATGCTGCCCAGCTCACCCATGATTTCGCTTGGTAGATGAGAGTTGGAGATTTTGGAGTATGTAACGACCGCATCCATCCCATCATAGTCCAGCAGCACACTACCTTGTCCATCCACGCCAGATTCAAGCATCATCGCTTGGGATTGAACCCGGTTAGGTTCACCGAACAACGTAATCAATGGGTAGAGACAATACACACCGAGATCCATTAACGCTCCATTAGCGAGTTCAGGCTTGAACGCGTTCAGGACAATCCCTTCTTTGTACTTGTCGTAACGCGAAGAATACTGAGAGTATCCTGCTACATATTTGCGGACAGGACCGATTTTATGCAGGCTCTTCTGCACCATTTTGAACTGGGGAACAAGGGTCGATTTCATCGCTTCCATGAGCAGAACCTCGTGTTCTCGTGCTGTATCGATCATACTCCGAACTTCGGCGCTATTTGCAGCCAGAGGTTTCTCACACAATACATGTTTACCGTTTCTCAGAAAAAGCTCAGCCTGCTCCGCATGAACCGTATTCGGTGTTGCGATGTAGACTGCATCAATCACATCACTTGCCGCCAACTCTTCCAGATCGGTGAAGCGGTGTTCAACATCATATTTATCTGCAAATGCACTAGCCTTATCTTCAGTTCTGGAATACACAGCGGTCAATTTGAATCCTTCAACCTGTGCTGCGGCTTCAAGAAGCCTTTCTGTAATCCAGTTGGTACCCACTACTCCAAAACGAACCATGCTTACCTACCTCTTTCATCTATAAATTTCATTTGAGATATAAACCACTTCCATCCTGTATATTGTAGCTCATATTTCGTTCAGATTGAAGGAAGGGGCCATATCCCCAAATATTGATATCTTGCTTTTTAAGTTAGAACTTCGTCAATCCCTTCGAATCAAGGGTATAATTAGAGATGAGGTGATCACCGTGGAAAGTCGAGATCAAGATCGCATACTGCCCGAATCTATAGATGAAAAATACTGGCACGCCATCATCCACAACGATAATTCTTATGATGGAACGTTCTTTTACGGTGTGCAGACAACGGGTATCTTTTGCCGACCTTCCTGTAAGTCCAGAGCACCCAAAGCTGAAAATGTGCTGATATTTCAACATGTTGAAGAAGCATTGGCACGAAAGTTCAGACCCTGCAAACGTTGTAAACCTACAGGCGAGCGGGTACCTGATCAGGAGTGGATATACGGGATCACGGATTACATCGAACATCATTACGCCGAACCTCTAACCTTGGATGTCCTTGCCACTGTAAGTCATGGCAGTCCTTATCATCTGCATCGTGTGTTCAAGCGGATTACAGGCCGCACACCGGTTCAATATATTCAGGATAAACGAATTACCGAAGCCCGGAAGTTGCTTGAACATACCGGACTTACCGTCACCGATATTGGCCGCCATGTCGGTATACCTAACTCAGCTTATTTCATTACTGTATTTCGCAAACACACAGGTCTCACACCTGCACACTACCGCGAAAGGCATGAGAACTTATGAAGACAAATCTTACTTACAAAGTACCCAAAACGTTACTCAACAAGGGGACAGGGTTCCTTAATGGCTATACACATACACTGAATCCTTACACAGGCTGCGCCTTCGGTTGTTCTTATTGTTATGTCAGACAGATGCCTGTCTCCCTATTTCGTAAAGAGGATTGGGGGAGCTGGGTGGATGTAAAACAAGAGGCCTCCCGGGTGTTCGCCAAAGAGTTGCAGCGTGCCCAGACCAAAGGGAAAGTCACTCTGTTCATGTCATCCAGTACCGACCCGTATCAACCCGCCGAATACAAGGAGTGTATCACGCGTTCATTGCTTGAAACCATGTTACAGCATCCACCCGATTTTGTATTAGTCCAGACCCGCAGTCCACTCGTTACCCGGGATATAGATCTGTTACAACAGTTAGGTGACCGGGTTCGGGTCAGTATGACGGTGGAGACAGATCTGGACGATATGCGGAAGCATTTCAGTCCTTCCGCTCCCCCAATTGCAGGCCGATTACGTGCACTGGAACAGTTGCGGGATGCCGGAATACCAACGCAGGTTGCGATTGCTCCCGTATTACCCAGCAGTGAACAGTTTGCTGCCATCTTGAGACCTCTGGTTCAGCGTGTATGCATTGACGATTATTTCATGGGCGATGGCAGCGAGGGCAAGCGAACCCGGCGACTCGGCATGGAGTCGCTCTATCAGCAAGTGGGGATGGAGCATTGGTATCATCCAGATGCGTATCAGACTGTAGTTCAGCGGATGAAAGACTATTTTGCCGAGGATGAGATCTGGATCAGTCAGGCGGGATTTGAGCCCTAAATGGATATATAAGTTGGACTAAAGAATATTTACACTGGACACTCCAATGACAGAACAACATTCCGATCGCTGTTATTCCCAGATTTTTTTGATTTAATAAAAAACAGCCCCTTTCCTTGTTCGAAGGAAAAGGGGCTGTTTATCATGATATAAGTCATAATGGCTATCTTATTTATCCAATGTATACAATGGCAGATCCACCGGCAATGCAGCCGGGCGCTGACACGAGCTTTTCATCTGGTAGAACGTCTGTTCATCTGATGAATCGTGGAATGCCCACATGGCCTCAAGTACGTGGTATGCCAGTTCCCCACTCGCACGGTGTGCACGTCCACTATGTGCTGCATAGGCCATATCTGCCACACCGATGCCGCGTGTATTTTCCTGATATCCTGGGAGGAGCGGAACTTCCGTCCATTCATGTTCACCCAGCAAGCGATAACGAACCGGACCACCAAAGGTGTTGGGGTCAGGTACCTGCAATGTACCGTGCGTGCCATATATCTCAATCGGTGGCAATGCACTTCCGCCAAATACGTCAAAACTTGTAATCAGTGTGCCAATGGCTCCCTGTTCAAACTGTAACAGACCGGTAACGTGAGTTGGAATTTCGACGGGAACCGTCTGACCTCTCTTTTTCTCACTCGTAATCGTCCGTTCTTCCATGGCTTTACCCGTCATGCCTGCAATTGACTTGATCGGGCCCATTAGTTGGACCAATGCGGTGAGGTAGTACGGACCCATGTCAAACATTGGCCCACCGCCTGACGCGTAATAAAACTCCGGATCTGGGTGCCAGTGCTCATGACCACGACTCATCATAAATGCGGTCGCCGCCACCGGCTTGCCGATTACCCCTTCCTCCACCAATTGAAGTGAAGTCTGGATGCCTGAACCAAAGAACGTTTCTGGTGCACAACCCACGAGCAATCCTTTACGCTTCGCTGTTTCGAGCACGGCCTGCCCTTCTTCACGGGTAACCGCGAGCGGTTTTTCTACATAAACATGTTTGCCAGATTCAAGCGCCCGCAAGCATACATTCGCATGAACGGAAGGAATCGTCAGGTTGATGATCAGCTCAATCTCGGGATCAGCCAAGATTTCGTCGACGCTGTATACGTTAGGGACGTTATAGGCTGCTGCCTGCTCCTCGGCACGTTTCCGGTCGAGATCCGCAACAGCAACAAGTTCCAGCACCTCGAACCGGTTACAGTTTTCCATATAAATACCGCTGATTTTACCGCAGCCAATAATGCCTACTTTCATTGTTTTCATACCTGGGGCTCCCTTCGCCGTGGATCAGAAATGGTTTATCCATTAAGGATGAATGGTTAACACTGAAGTTACGTTTGCAATCAAACTATAATCTCATTAGTTCTGGTTGTCCGCCATACCTGTGTACACTTCGGTTGCTGAACTTACTCGACTCTTGGCAAGTTCTTTGCCTGCTGCTGTCCATTTGAACCCACTGCGCATCATTTCAGTCACGGGTTTCATGTCTACAATGTCTGCATGATGTCCCAGTGAGTTGTAGAATACCCGTCCTGCACCCCAGCGTTTCGTCCAGACAACAGGCATATCTACGGGCCCATTCGCTGCATGCGGACCAGTTACCACTGGGAAACGAGTTGTTGCCAGCACTTCCACTGCCGGGTCTACGTGCAGGTAGTACTGTTCACTTTTCACCTGAAAATCTTCAATATGATCCAATAACGGGCTAGAGCCACGCTTCATGTTCACCATATACTCCACACCATCGTTACCTGGATGGGCAACCCATTGTCCACCCGTCATAAACTGCCAGTCTACGTTATTTCGGAAGGCATCACACATCCCGCCATGAAGACCAGCCAAGCCCACACCGCTCTGAACAGCCGCTGATACGTTATTGACGAGTTCTTGCTCAATCTGTCCCATTGTCCACAACGGCACGATCAGATCCAGACCTAGCAGCTTCTCTGCATCCGCATAAGACTCCAACGTATTCGAGACTTCAACCTCAAACTGCTCTTCCTTCAAAATACGCTCAAATATCGCTGCTACCTGCTCCGGTTCATGTCCATCCCAGCCGCCCCATACAATCAGTGCTTTACTCATCGTTTATTCACTCGCTTTCGCCTAGTTTTATGTGTTCAACCTTATTTCTGACGTCACTGTCTTGCTTGCTCACATCTCTTCAAGCGTCACCCAGCGCCGTTCTGTTACCGAACGTTCTACTGCTTCCAGTACAGCCTGACACGCGACCCCATCGTGGAAACTCGGTGATGGTTGGCGTCCTTCAGAGATCGCTGTCACCAGCTCCAGCATTTCATGGGTGAACGTGTGCTCGAATCCAATCGTATGTCCAGCAGGCCACCAGGCTTCAGCATATTTATGTGCCGGATCGGTCGCCAGTACACGGCGGAATCCCTGTACGTCCTCTTCATCCTTTGTGAAATACACTTCCAGTTCATTCATCCGCTCAAAATCAAATCGTACACTGCCGAGACTGCCGTTAATCTCAAACGAGTTCGTACTGCGATGCCCCGCTGCAAAACGTGTAGCCTCGAAGCTGCCCAGCGCACCTCCTGCGAATCGTGCCAGGAACAACGTAGCGTCGTCGACGGTTACTTCTCCTTTCGGTGCATCCGCATTTGAACTGCCCTTGGCACTTAGTCCGGTCATCTCGGCTGCAAGCGGTCGTTCTTTGATGAAGGTTTCGCTCATGCCGATGACTTCCTGGAATTCACCAACAAGGAAACGAGCCAGATCGATTAAATGCGCGCCCAGATCCCCGTGGGAACCAGAGCCAGCCACTTCTTTTTGCAAACGCCATACCAGCGGGAACGAAGGGTCCATAATCCAGTCCTGAAGGAAAAATGCACGGAAATGATAGATCTTACCCAGTCGTCCGCTCTCCACCAGATCCTTCGCTAATTGCACCGCTGGTGAGAAACGATAGTTGAACCCGACCATATGTGCGACTCCAGCATCCTCAGCTGCCTGAAGCATCTCACGCGAATCCGCAAGCGACAGGGCCAGAGGCTTCTCACAGAACAGATGCTTGCCCTGACGAGCTGCTTCCAACGCAATTTCCTTATGGGCATCACTTGGTGCGTTAATATCAATCAGATCGATATCATCCCGCTTTACCAGTTCACGCCAATCCGTTACACTTTCGGACCAACCGAACTGATTCGCTGCCTGGTGCACTCCCTGCTCGTTACGTCCACAGATCACAGACATCTCAGGTTGCAACGGAGCAGATGGGAAAAACATCGGCAGACTGCGATAGGCATTACTGTGGGCCTTCCCCATAAACTTGTATCCAACCATTCCGACACGAAGACGATTTGACATGATCATTTCCTCCTTTGGAATAATAAAAAGTCTTTCAATATGTGTACCAATAAACTATTGACGGATAGAAGAAGCACGGATAATCAGTTCGGTAGGCAACAACGCTCTCGCAGATTTGGGTACCGCTACAACAGAGTTATTCGCTTCATGTGTATCACCCACAGACCCATGCATAAGCTTCGATACTGCAAGTTCACCCATCTCAAAAAATGGAACCCTGACGCTGCTCAGCGGCGGAACCGCCATCTCGGCGGCATCGGAGTCGTCATAACCCACAAATGCCGGAAAATCCGCAGGCCCTATTCCCCGCTCACGTAAACCATGCATGACACCAATGGCCATCCGGTCATTGGCCGCAAATACAGCATCAATCTCATGTAGGCGATCTGCTACAATCGTTGCCGCCTCAATGCCACTTCTTCTACTATAATTCCCTTTAAGCAATAGACTCGGCTCCAGCTCCATACCTGCTTCTTGCAGGCCAAGACAAACGCCTTCCATTCGCTCCTGGCTGTTGGAATAGCTGTCTGGACCATTGAGAAAAGCGATTTTGCGATACCCCTGATCCGTAAGATGACGTATGGCAAGTCTGCTTCCTTCCACATGATCCGCATCCACTTCCGTGAACGATTGGCCCTCAAAATGCTGATTCATGACACAGAATGGGTGTCCTTCCTGATGAAGTTGCTGCATGGCCGCCAGTTCTTCATGATCATCTCTGGCACCAAGGATAATGCAAGCGTCCACTTTCTGTCGCCGGAACAAATCCGTATAATTCATCACTTCACCGGGTGTTCGGAACATAACCAACAGGTCCATGCTATTGTCTCTGGCTTTGCTTCCAATCCCACTCAGCATTTCCGAGAAGAAATACGCCGAGAACAGATGCGCCTTCGGAACATAAGGTAATACCACGCCAAGGTTTCCGCTTTTACTTCTGGCAAAACTGCGAGCAAGCGCGCTGGGCACATAGCCTAACTGTTCGGAAGCTTCAAGAACCTTGCGGCGTGTCTCTTCTTTAATAGGACCTACCCCATTAAGCACCCGGGAGACCGTCGCCTCGGAAACACCCGCAAGATCAGCCACTTCTTTACGAGATGCCATGAATTTCACCCCCTTTTATATAAGTTGAACTAAAGATTATTTACACTGACACTACGATGACAGAACAACCTTCCAATCGCTGTTATCCCCAGATTTTTCGATTCCTTTTTTCTAAAGGGGAAAATCCGGGGATAGCGTATGCTTCCAGCGTATGCTTCCGATGTAGCTTTCCTTCAGAAAGCTTTTAGGCGAACGCTTTGCTTTTTCAGGTTTTTTCTGTCCTCTCCGTTATCGTGCAAATGATTAGTTCAACATATATAGCTCATCATTAAATCATAAAATGGTTAAAAATCGATATTTATGTACGCGCGTACATTTTCTCATGCCATGTAACCGTTGTCAATGCTTTTAACACAAAAAAATAATGAGGGTTTGGGTTAATCCAAGCCCTCATTATTATCTTCCAGAGATGGTACTTTCATTGAATCCGTGCCCTGTAACCTTAGGGGTTCAAATTACTTATCAAACTCACTACAACGATTTCAGTTTGATCCTGTTTGTTCAATTATGGGGAGTGTAGCTCACAACGTCGTTGTAACGCCAAGATCAACGGAGGATTGACTAAACTCAGCCTGCTCCATTGTTTTCGCATGACTCGGAATACGATCCGAGGGTTCTGGTGTGGATTGGAGCTGTCTTACTTTGTGCAGCACTTCTTTGTTCGGCAGGAAGTGTTGGGAACGAATAAACCGAATTGTTTTGGTTTTGGCACGCATAACAATCGAATCCGTCTCGGCGCGATCATCCGCAAGATACCTTACCCCTCCCAAAATCTCACCTGGCGTCACACCTGTTGCGGCAAAAATGACATCCTCCGTGCCGATCATATCCTGCATCGTTAACACTTTGTAGGGATTATCGATCCCCATCTGCAAGCAGCGCTGGAATTCGTCTGCGTTGGCAGGCATCAGACGACCTTGGATCTCACCCCCAAGGCAAGATAGCGCTGCGGCAGCCAGCACACCTTCTGGCGCTCCTCCAGATCCGACATACAGATCAATGCCCGCCTCCGGGAAGGCCGGTGCCATCGCACCCGCAACATCACCGTCACTGAGAAACTTGATCCGTACGCCAACCTTGCGTAGCGTCTTGATGGTACTCTCGTGTCGCACACGATCCAGAATCATCACAGTGAGGTCCGAGATGTTTTTGTTCAATGCGGCAGCGGCTTTCTCCAGTGTGACTTCAACCGGGTCTTCAATGCTGACCTTGCCTACAAGCGCAGGCCCTACCGCCAGTTTCTCCATATACATGTCCGGTGCGTGGAGCAGGTTACCTTTTCCCGCCACTGCAATAACCGATAGAGCGTTGTTTAGTCCTTTGGCCACGATTTCTGTACCTTCGAGCGGGTCTACAGCCACGTCAACCTCGGGGCCCTCAGCGTTGCCCACTTCCTCGCCGATGTACAACATGGGTGCTTCATCCATTTCTCCTTCACCGATTACCACCGTGCCGCGAATGGACACGGAATCGAACATGGCGCGCATGGCCAAAGTAGCCGCTTCATCTGCACTGTTCTTGTCGCCTCGTCCCATCCAAGGTGCTGAGGCTAACGCAGCCAATTCTGTTACTCTGACAATTTCCAACGCCAGTTCGCGTTCCATTTTTCCCACTTCCTTTCCAATTTCCAAAAGCATAACGTGAAAGCGGTATTAAATCCATCGCAAATCCATATGAAATTGATCTTTAATCGGCGTAGTAGCGCCTTTTTAACGATATATACCTTATTTATCCAATTAATATATTGATCGATTTCGCTCCTTTTTTCGGCTGGTTTTAAGAGTCCAATCCTCCTGAGTTCTTACTTAAAATATTAATTTTATTTTCCATTTTCCGCTCGAAAACTAAATAATTTAACATGGTGGATTAACACGTCCGTTTCATGCGTAAAAAGTTCTTTTAACATGAGGTATATACAACTTATATACTGATTATTAAGAACGTAACGCTATCTAACAGACTACAAACGAAAACGATTTTCGGCTGACTCTCCAAACGTAGAAATAAACTAATAAATTGTAATGACTATCCTTGAGATCAGCCTATTACCTTCAAGATTATTGAGCAAAATTATACTGCCAGTTATATATTAATCAGGCCTTTAACTTTTGCTAAAGCCATAGATGCAGCTTATGAAGGTCATCGAAAATAATAAGTTTACATAATATTTGTTATGTATTAACCTTCGCCAATTTCTTCATTTTATGATTCAACGGTTCTGGCAAAACATGAAAAAGCCCGAAAGAGTTCTGCTCAATAGCATTTTTCTCCCAAGCTTTTCACTCGATGATCCAGTTACAATATCTTTTTGGTCATTATAAAATCAATCTGTTCCTCATCTCCCATGTAAAAAGCATGAGCTCCTGTCTGTACAAACCCCATCTTTTCATAAAATGCAATGGCATTTTCATTTTTCTCCCACACGCCTAGCCAAATATTCTTTTTGTGATGTTCTTTTGCCATCTCTATGGCTTTATGGAGCAGCACTTTACCCAAGCCATGTTTTTGGAACTCTTTCTTGATGTACACACGCTCGATCTCAAGAGATTCCACACCCATATTCTCAGACTGAGCATCATTGATATTTACCTTCATGTACCCTGCCACTTTGTGGTTGACATAAATAAAAAGAAATTGTGAATCCGCAATGGACAGTTCAGTTTCTAATTGCACCCTATTAAATGCCTTTTCCAGATAAGCTTTCATATTTTCGGGTGAATTTTGCGCTTTAAACGTTTCATTAAACGTCTCATAACTAATCTCCTGCAGTTCACATACATGTTCAATGGTACATATCTCTATACGAATCGTCATCTATATTCACGTTCCTTTATCAAGTTAATCGTTTGTTGCAAATGCACTAAAAAAGGGTTACATTGAATTTAGCTCAATTTTGTTGTATTTGCAACATAATATCAAAAAAGAGGTTGAATGAATTTGAAATATATACTTTTTGTCGCAGGTATTCTCATCTTAACACTTGGCATTTCCCTTACCATCCAATCTGAACTGGGTACCTCACCGTTTGATGCACTTCTGGTAGGGCTGTCACATCATGTAGGGCTTTTACAGACCAATTTTGCACCCATTCCGATTGACCGCTTAACATTAATCTTGCATGAAATCACTCAAACTCCCTTATTTGTATCGAGAACATTCATTTACCTTGTATTTTTAATTCTGGCGTTTCTGCTCAGTGGGCCAATCGGGGTTGGAACGTTGATAACCGTATGTTGTGCAGGTGTGCTTCTTCAGTTCATCATGGGCCATACGAAAAGGATAATAGATCGCATATTAACAGATATGGATACATCGTCACATACTAAAAGTGATAAAGAACATTCCGTCTAATCGGTGTACACCTTCTACACCATAAAAAGGCTGAATCAGAGGTTCAACCCCTGATCCAGCCCATTAAACGTGCTATCTACCTTTACGGCTCAATTCCCCATACCAGCTGACCGTTCACATACCCGGTAACCTTATCATGGTTTGCGAACTGACTACCGGTTGCCTTGAACGAGTAATCGTTAGTCTGTGTGTAATTCGACCAATTGTTTTTGGAAAAGCGTGTTTGAATCTCTGCGCTCTGGCCCGCATTCAGTGATCCCGCCGCACTTGTAAAGCCCACTTCCAGATAATGATCCGCTCCGGCAACTGGAGTCGCCAGTTTAACGAAATTGCTCGTTACATTCGCACTGCCCATACTGGCCCAGTCGGACCAGAAACTCTGAGCTTCCTCCCCATCAATTGTATAGTAATACCGAAGTTTTACATCACTTAACGGAATATCCGAATTGCCTGAGTTGACCAATTTGAACTTGGGTGAGACGCCGTTAGTGGATGCACTTGTATTGCCGTTAAAAGCTTGAATCGTCAAATCCCCTGCTGGCACAGTAACGGTACTGTCTACTACGTTCACCGTTAGCACAGCGTTATTTCCTCCATTGAAGTGAAAGGTCAATACGTTCTGGCCCAGCGGTAGTGTAGCAAGATAGGATTTGTTCAGAACAACAGCAGAGCTGGATGCTGTATAATTCTGACCTGATACAAGTGTAACATTCCCCTTTGTGATGCCTGTAAGCTGACGGCCGTTTAAGGTGAGAGATACGGTAATATCCTGTGCTGAATTCGTCGCTTTATCAAATGTTGCATTTACAGGAGAGATCACAGCATTTGTACCCGGTGTTGAATCCACAATTTTGACTTTTAACACAGGGTCCTGACCTTGATTAAAATCCAGAACAATCGGATGCTCACCAACTGGCAGGGTTGCCAGATAAGATTTTTTCAGTAGCAATGTGTTTCCGTTCAAGGTATAGTCTGTCGTTGCGGTCAACGCATTGTTGCCTGCCCGGAGAGCAGTTAGCGTATTGCCGTTTGCATTCACGGTTACGGTTTTATCGCTTTGATTGGGTGTGTATTTGTCAAATTCAACGTTTCCAGGTGTGATGGATGCATTGGGGTTGGGATTGTTAACCTTTAGATTTGGCAGCTCATCCAACGTAATGACATAATCACTTTGATAAAGCGTTTTCAATGTTGCCGGGTAATTAAAAGCAGAACTCATCAGATGCTCGCCATACCAAGGACAGAAGTACAGCCATCCTGATTTCTCCTCGGTCAGATTTTTCACGCTTGGGATCGTATCGTTCTCCGTCATGGCTACCATTTTGGTACCATTCGTCAATTCAACAAGCTTATAGAAAATCGAGGTAATCGCATCTTCATTCGGTACACCGGACAAACCGTCATAACGGTTGTAGATCGTATTGTATTTATCATATCCGACGAGATCTACCTGATCATCGCCCGGATACCAGGCAGGAGAAGTGCTGTATACGTAGCTGTTGTAGGTCCAGATCAGATTATGCAAGCCATACGTCTCGGTCAGTTCGGTATACAGCAGATCCCATAGCTCTTTGTACACTTCTGCGCCTGCTGAAGCCCACCAGAACCATGCACCTTCCCCGTTCAGCCCGCCGTTGCCTTCTGCTTCATGATACGGACGGAAAAGCACTGGCACATCGTTATCTTGCAAAATCAGCAATTGTTCTGCCAGATCCTCGATGGTCATCATCACGTATTGATACTCTTTGGTACCGGGAATTACCGCATTGGCTGTATTAAAATTCGTTTCTGTTGGCTTGTAGGTCGCCTCTTTCCAATCCACAAAGTCCCCAAGCTCATACGTATTGAAATTACGAGGTACATTGATATGCCAGGAAGCGGTTGCAATACCTTCACGGTTATTCACCCAATCAATCATGCGATCAGTTGTACCGTCCTCCCAACCATACAACGGATTATAGTTCATCAGATCAAAGCCACGGATAGCCGGATACTTTCCAGTCAGATCATGAATCCACTCGAATTCAAGCTCCGAATCTCCGTCATTCCCTCCTCCGTAGATCTCTTGCTGACCAGAAATAATGTTGTTTCCGTATACCTCCGTTAAATAATTCATCAAAATTTGAGTTTCAGGTGTAGCTTCAGGATCAGTGAGAACTGGCTGCACATTCAGGGGATCCAGATCAGCATGATCCACTGTAAAAGTATCAAAATACGCGAAGCCCCAGCCAGCCTTCAGCTCAATCGTGTTGGCACCCTGATTCAGCTTGTGAAAGCCAAAATCGAAGTCTGACCATGTTGTCGTGTAAGGTAGCATGAACGCCCCTTTCGTAACACCATTCACGATTAAATTTTGTGACCTGCCATCTGCACTGAGCTCCTGCATATATCGTGTGGAGATCGCGTACATGCCGGTTTCCGGGACAGTTACTGTGAAGGTTAATGTGCCAGAGTTCTGCATCCAGACAAATCCGGCCCCTGAGAATCCGGGCTTGGGTTGCCCATAGATTGAAGTAACCACTTGAAGATCCGGGGTGAGCTGAGCATTTTCGCTTTCGATGGTGAACAATGGTGTGTCTGCATGAACGGGCGCTGTCATTAATCCAAGCAGTAGGACCAATGCCAGCATCATTGCGGTTGCCTTTTTGAGCAAATTTTTCATCAATTCCATCTTCCTTCCCAAGTGAAATATGATAATGAAATGTCAATGAACCCATTCATGATGGCGCTTTCATTTTAAACATAGCATGCGCATCAATTTTTGTAAATATATGGTTTATTTAAATGTTTAAACTTCTTTTGTACCAGTACTTTGAACATTATATCTCCTTTCTCTCTTCCGACTTGATAATTGACGAAAACGGTTCATAATCCAATCAATTTAGCGTATGAAACTTCATCTCACATTAGATGTGTACTTGAAAGAAAAACTGATAAACAACAAAAAAAAGCATTCCTATTCGGATGCTTTTTCACGTATGTTTCTTCAATTGTCCTTGCTTATATCTTCGGCCTAGATCCCGCCTCAACTTACGGTTTCCTCGGCAGACGTTTCTTTTACCACACAGCGTTCCCCTGCCTTGCGTACCGCCCGAATAATGCCACCGTAGCCGGTACAACGACACAGATTTCCACATAATCCTGTTTCAATCTGTTCTTGAGAAGGCTCAGGATGTGCATCCAGTAATGCCTTGGTTGAGATCACCATGCCTGGAGTACAGTAGCCGCACTGAAAACCACCTTCCTCTACAAAAGCCTGTTGAATTGGATGCAGAGTGCCTTTCTCCTCGCCGTGCAGACCTTCAATCGTCATAATGTCACTGCCTTCACATTGATAAGCCATGACAAGACAGGAATTCACGGGTTCTCCATCCATCAGAACCATACATGCGCCGCAGCGACCAACTTCGCAGGATACTTTGGTACCCGTTAGTTGCAAATGAGTCCGAAGCACATCGACAAGTCGGGTTGTTTGCGCGATCTCCAGATGTTTCTGTTCGCCATTCACAACGGCTGTCCAGTGATTCTCAAGTGGCTTACTCATGATGGACTCACTCCTTCCTGCAAAGGTACATTTAAAGGTCTGACCAGTTGTTCCCTCGGTACAGGAAGACGGTTAACCCATACGCCTGTCGCCTGGTGAATTGCAGCTGTTATGGCCGGCGCAAGCGCAACGGAGCCTATCTCACCGATCCCCCTAGGGCCAAATGAATCCCCTTCGGGCAAGTCTTCAATAGCCTCAACCTCCAGATTGGTATGAATATCCTGAATGGTTGGGATCAGATACGTGTCGAGGTTCGTGGTTACATAACGGCTGTCCTGCATGACCGCATCCTCCGTTAACGTGAATCCAAGCGCCATGACACTGCCACCTTCAATCTGTCCGATATAACCCATAGGGTTGATAACCGGGCCTGCCGCTACAACATGGCGTGTATCAAGTAGCTTGGTTTCGCCGGTCAATGTATTTACTTCTACCTCTGCCGCAACCGCCGCATACGTATACAAATAATGCCCGCCTACCACGTTGTCTGGCGTAGTTGGGTAATCAAACTTTGTATCAAAAATCCATTCATCGGCTTCGCCCTGCGTTGCGAGTTCAGCATACGAGATCAATAAGCCTGATGAAACTCCCTGTTTCGCCAGGTATTGAGATGCACCTAAATAACTACTTTCAGCAGTTTGATCACTTTCAGTCCCTCCAGCAACGATATCAGCCACTTTAGTTCTTTCAGCCTTCTCTAGTTTTCCTGCTTCTTCAGACGTTTGATTTACGCCTTCCAGCGCCAATGCTACTTTCTTCTCGCTCTTTCCTGTTCTTTGCACATCTGTTTCTACTTCTGAACTTTCGGCAGGAAGCTGGCCTTTGCGCCATATACCACCAGGTCCTGTTAACAGTTCATCTGCCGGAACGCCTGACATTTCAGACGCGACAGCGAGAACACGGGAACGAAATGGAGTCTGCAAGCGTTGAAGAGCCATCCATGCCATCGTTGTTGAACGTGAAGCTGTACTTGATCCGCTGTGGGGCACACGATCCGTATCGCCGATGATAATACTGAGATCCGATGTACTGCATTGGAACAGATCACATAACATAATTTCCAGCGTTGCAATGAGCCCCTGACCAAATTCCTCGTAGCTGAACGCCACCTCAATCTTGCCTTCGTTGTTCAGGGACAGGCGGCCTCCTGCAGGATCTGGAATGCCATAACCCAGCCCTGCACCATGCATGGCGATGGCTGCTCCGACTCCGCGTTTGATCCACGGCGGCAGAGCAGGATCTGCCGGGTGACTCTGATGTTTTTGCCACAGTTCGGAGCGATCCAATGCCTCCCACACTTGGGACAGTCCATCCGTAACCAGAATGCGTTGATTCAGTGGTCCAGGATCATTCTTTTCCCTCATATTACGTCTGCGGAACTCCCAAGGGTCCATGTTCATGATTGCTGCAAGTCGATCCATCTGGCCTTCCATGGCAAAAATCGCCTGATTCCCGCCAAATCCGCGAAACTCACCTGACAGCCCGTTATTCGTATATACAGATACGCCTTCCACATCCACATTTGGAATAGCGTACGGTCCAAGGCAATGCTCGGTACAGAAGTTCAGTACGGGTGCACCAAGTGTGGCGTACGCTCCGGTATCTGCTGTTATACGGACACGATGCGCTTGGATGATGCCTTCTCGACTCATGCCGGTCTGCATTTCAATCTTCATTGGGTGACGTTTCAGTCCTGCACGCACGGATTCTTTACGAGAATTATGCATTTTCACAGGACGTCCGCATCTCAAGGCCAGTAGTGCACCATAGGGCTGTACGTTTAGTTCATCTTTTCCGCCAAACGAACCACCAATCGGTGAAGACACCACCCGGATATCTTCTTCAGGACAGCCAATAATGCGTGCAAGCTGCATCCGGTCTTTATAGCCATGTTGCGTTGCCGCGTATACATTCAGCCTTCCCTCTTCATCCGGGACAAACAGGCCACCTTCTGTCTCCATGTACGCATGCATCTGGCGAGGCGTATAATACGTCTCTGTCACGATATGATCACACGTGGCAAAAGCTTGCTCGGCGTCTCCACGTTTGATCTCCGTCCGATGCAGCACATTACCTGGTCCATGCTCATGCAGCTCTGGTGCACCTGGAGCCAAGGCAGCGTCTGTACTATTCAGAGGTGTGAGTTCCTCATACACTACACGGATCGCATCCAGTGCAAGCGCCGCACGTTCCGGGGAATCCGCAGCTACCGCTGTAATGGCATCCCCAACATAACGTACAATATCCTCGCAGAACACAGGCTGATCCGGGGTCGCTATGCCAAAACGATTCAGACCAGGCACATCTTTGGAGGTCAGCACCGCATAGACACCTTCCAATGCCTCAGCTTCCGAAGTATCTATAGACAGTATACGAGCATAAGGATATTCGCTTCGCAATACTCTGCCATGGATCATGTCAGGTAGCGTCATATCCGTCAGATATTGAAGCTGGCCTGTAACTTTGGGTGCCCCATCTGGCCGCAGGTGCCAGCGTTTCCCGCTCTGTTTCCGATTCAGCAGCATGATGCCTCTCCCCCTTTGTGTGATCGAAGTCTTCTATTCGTGAAGTTCTTCCCATAGCCCGGCGCCAAGCATGTTGCCCGCGGTCTGTTTGCGATAATGTTCTGTTGCAAATGCATCGCCATACGTCGTAAATTCGTCAGTCACAGCAACTGCAAGAGTCGCCGCTTGCATAACAGTAGCTTCGCTACCAAGAAGCTGTCGTTCCGAATCCAGAAGTCGCATCGCCATGCCTGAGCCTCCACCAGCCGCAATCGCAATCTTGGTCCAGCGGTTATCCAAATCAATCTCACCGTATAACGCAACCGTCACCAGCGAAGCACTGAACGTCTCCCGTCGACCCAGCTTGCGGTAAAAGGAAACTTCTCGTGTTGCATGTCTCTGCTCACTGTCCACATCAAGCAGAGATGACGGTCTCATCGGGATATGAATCGAGATTAATACATCCCCTGGATTACGGCTGCCATTCCGTCCACCCTGAAGCCAGGAAGACACACTGCGGATCTCAATGCCGCTGTCCGTCAACCAGTGCAGCTTCGCATCATATACAAGCAAAGCAGGCAGCGTATCCCCTACTCCGGACACAATATTCCCGCCAATGGTTGCCACATTACGAATGGAAGGGGCCGCAATTGCATTCACAGCTTCTTGCAGAATCGGCAGTTGATGCAGCAACGCTTGTGCAGCACATTCCTTTAATCGGGTCATTGCTCCAATGACTATCTCATCTCCACGAATAGATATACCGCTCATTTCAGGAATACGAGCCAGACTAATCATATGTTCAGGCGCTGGAACCAAGCCACCCTCCCACTGGGTTCGTAGCAATGTTCCACCTGCCGTGAAACAACATATTCCTTTGAGTCTTCTTCTTAACGTTTGCAGTTCTTGCAGGTTCTCAGGTTGCCATACCGATGGCATGGCTCCAGAACCGTATGCCGGTGTTACCATCGCTGCATCCCCTTTCTCTCTCTTCCTTGGGCAGGAAATTCAACCGTCTGATCCAAATAATTCTTCAAATCATATGAGAGTTCAGCAGCAACGTCAATTACCTTTACATCGTTTTGGATAAATGTATAAAACCTGCGTTTTATTTGTGCTTGATGCATCACGATCTATCGAAAGCTAACATTGGCTCTCTTTCACCATACGTGAAAAGAAGACAAATAGGCCAACCAGACTGCCTGGCTGACCTGATCATGTTATTAAATTATACATAGTTAATAATCTTCTCCTGTTATTTAGTCTGTCTGCTGTGATTCATATACATGACTCAGAATGCGTTCCAATTCCGGTTCTGTATCCGCATCCCAGAAACTAGTCTCAGACAGTGGTACATGTACACCTGAATAGTTAGCGCTGCGCATAATCTTGCGTGCCCCCTCATCTCCATGCAAGGACAACAGAGGGCCGAACATATGGGAGCGAAAAGCAACGGGCGGCTTGCCTCCCTCACCGTCGGTAGCTGCGACATAGTCACATAACTTGTGGGTAGCCAGTTCTGTAGTCACCCGATTAATATCCTGCGTTTTTAATAAAGGCTGATCACCCAGTAACATGAGAATGCCCTCCGGTTTGTACTGCATGGCCGACAATACGCCAGAATGAAGAGAATTGGCCATGCCGCAGGCATAGTCAGCACAGACCACAATTCGAAGTCTCGCTGTGGGATGGTAGGCATAGGTAGCAGAATCAAACCATTTTACAGGTAGCCATGCCAGCGAATCTTCCGGTTTGACCACACAGACCACTTGATCTAGCTCCGAATTCAACGCAGCTTCCAATGACCATGCAGCCAGTGACCTTCCGTCAGGCATGACAACCGAGAGTTTATCCCGACCAAGGCGACGACTCTTACCAGCTGCCAGAACTATGCCCGTCATTCGCATGTGCAACGCTCCCCCTCTGCACCTCAGAACTCAAGGAAGAAACCTTATGTTTACATGCGATCAATTCCGCTGCAATGCTGATGGCGATCTGTTCGGGACCGTCTGCTCCGATGCTCAAACCAACGGGAGAATGCACATATTTCAACGGTGGTAAGCCATCCAGCAGACGGGCTGTTCGTGTTTTGGAACCCATGATGCCAAGATACGCGTACTCACAGTCCACTACCATCTCCAACAGTTCACGTTCGCGGGGAAAATTGTGACTCATTAAAATCAAATAATCTCCGTTGTTTACGTTTAACTGAGGCATGATCTCACATGGGAAACCAAGTATAAGTTCAGTTTCTGGGAACCTTTCCGAGGTGCACAAGGACTCTCGCCAATCGGCTACCACAACACGGAATCCTGCGGATTGGGCGAGTCTGGCAACAGGAATAACATCATTCCCGGCTCCGATGATAATCAGGCGAGGTTTAGGCGTGTACAGCGAAGTAAGTTGCTGCGGGAGGTCCCAGGGATTCGTTGAAACCGTGTTGTTTGTCGCTATTTCAGCATCAGACTCAGAGATATGTTGTGAATCACCGGATAGATGGGAAGAGTGAGATTCGTTTGACAAAACAGGTACCACTTCAGGCACAAGCGTAAGGCGAGGTATGTCGGGAGAATATTGTTTTGATGCCGTATGTTCATGCTTGATATTACCACTGCTGTGTTGTACATCAACCTGCAATGAAGCTGGATTATTGTTCGTCACGCGATCATGAGGTGGGACGAGCGAAGGACGCAAGATTGGCTGGCGCCGGGGACCCGTTGGTTCAATCCGTCTCCAGCCATATCGAACCCTTGTGTAACCATCTTGGAACGTTCGGGTTAACGCTGTTGCAGCACCGGATTGAAAACACTCTTGCATCTTCTGCAACGTATATCGGAGTTCACCACACACGGGTTCAAGCAACACAACAACGAGTCCGCCGCAGCCAATCGTCTCACCCCAGGACAGATCATCCTCGGGACGCATGTCGTATTCCGCGAATTCCATCTGCTTCGTATCCAGCACATGGCTCACCCGGGCCTGAAGATCACTCTCCAGACATCCCGGACTGATACTGCCAACCATTTTGCCATCCTCGGTCAATAGCATAGAGACTCCCTGCTTACGGTAAGCATGACCCTCTACCTTAATCGCTGTTGCGAGCACGCAGCGCGTTTCACGGGCTGCAATTGCACACAGATCATGCATTTCCATAGCGGTCTCCATCCTTTCTGGAATTGCATAAACTTCCTTCGATCAGATACGTTTCATCAATCTTGCAATACTCTTATCCGACTCACGCAGCACAATGCCACGATCAATCGTCTGAATCTTACGATTCTTGAGCACGATACTTCCGTCAATAATAACGGTATCCACACAGCTACGTGTTGCGGAATACACTACGCGGGAATAGACATCCGTCTCATAGGAAGGGTACGTGTGGAAATCATCCAGATCCAGCAACAGCATATCTGCCTTTTTGCCCACTTCGAGACTGCCAATTTCCTTCGACAAGCCAAGCACCTCTGCACCGCCCATGGTAGCCATGCGTAATACGGTCCGAGCATCCATCACCGTTGGACCATGAGGAATCTTCTGCATCAGGGCCGTCAGGCGCATCTCCTGAAACATATCCAGATTATTGTTGCATGCGGCACCATCTGCCCCAATCCCAACCGCGATCTGCCGATTCAGTAGATCCGGAATATCTGCTACCCCGGAGGAAAGTTTCATATTTGATCCAGGACAGTGAGTGACTTTGACACCGCGCTTGCGGATGATCTCCTTCTCTTCCTCACTCAGCCATACACAGTGGGCCAGCACCAATCTTGGGGTAGCCAGACCGATATGATCAAGGTATACGATATTACGCATTCCGCGTTCGTGTTCTACCAGTTCAATCTCTCCGCGATTCTCGGAGGCATGGGTGTGGACTTTGACATGATATTTATTCGACAGGTCGCGCACCTCTACCAGCAATTCTTCGGTACAGGATACAACGAAGCGTGGACAGAAAGCATACTGAATGCGACCTCCGCCAAACCCGTTCCATTTCTCCAGCAGATCCACACTCTGTTGCAGCGAAGTTGCTGTATCCTCACGCAGGGGTTCCGGAACCTCGTCTCCATGATCCATCATCACTTTGCCAGAGATGACCCGGATGCCGCTCTGTGCCATCGCCTGAAACGCCGAGTCCGTGTGATGTACCGTCTCCATATCCAGAATGGTCGTGGTTCCGCTGGAGATCAATTCGCCGAGTCCAAGCATTGCCGAATAATACACGGACTCCTCATCATGTGCTGCCTCTAGCGGCCAAATACGTTGACGAAGCCAATCCATCAGTTCCAGATCATCCGCACGTCCACGGAACAAGGTCTGACACAGATGAATATGCGTCTGGATGAAACCTGGCAACAGCACTTTGCCACGAGCATCAATGACTTGGTCAGCTTGCATGTCGATGTGCGCTGCAATCTCCTTGATTTTATTATCCTCGATCAACAGATCTCCAATGAACACTTCCTCTTCTGCATTCATCGTCACAAGCTGTGCACCTTTCAGCAGGATCGTTCCCATGCCAATCTCCCCTATCTGTGTCTGTCTATATATTACAACTCATATATATTTACACTTGCATTCCGATGACAGACCAATCTTCCGATCGCTGTTATCGTGTAAATATCTAGTTGAACTTATAAATGTCCAATGTAGCTGTTACCACCCAATAGCCATACCATCACCTCTAGGGTCTGCTGCGCCACTAATCATGCCGTCCTCACGAATGACAATGCCTTGCGACTGTCCCATAATGCCGTCCCACGGCGCTCTCGCTTCAACGTTATGTCCCCACTGGGCAAGGGTTGCACATACGTCATCGTGATATCGGTTCTCCACACGCATCGTATCACCTTCTTCGCCCCATGTACGTCCGTACACCCAACGCGGCAGGCAGATTGCTTCCTGAATGTTCAGCCCATAATCAAGCACTCCGGTAAGCACAGATAATTGTGTCTGCGGCTGCCCTTCTCCCCCCTGTGTACCCACGAGCATATAAGGTTTGCCATCTCGTGTAACAAGGCCCGGCATGAGGGTGTGGAATGAGCGTTTGTTGGGTTCCAGAACGTTGGCATCCCTCGGATCTAAGGAGAAAAACGACCCCCGGTTCTGCATGATAACTCCCGTATCCTCCGGTACATACGCTGCACCGAAGTCAAAATACAGGCTTTGGATGAATGAAACGGCATTGCCTTCGCTATCGACAATCGCTGCATACGCCGTGTCCTGACCTATCGTTTTGGACAAAAACGGCTGTGCCACAGGTGGAGCAGACTGAATCTCATTCCACAGTTGGTCTCCATAACCCTTGGATAACAGATGATCCAGCGGAATATCCCTGAAATCCGGGTCAGTCAGATAACGATCACGATCACGAAACGCCTTTTTCACCACTTCCGCCATAAGATGATAGAATTCCGGTGAGGTACGTGCTACAGAGGACAGATCCGTATGCTCCAGCATATTTAACATCATCAGCATCGAGAATCCCTGCGAGTTGGGCGGCATCTGATGAACTTCATAGCCACGATACCCCGTACTGACCGGTTTCACCCACTCGCCCCGATGGCCTGCAAAGTCTGCTGGGGCAAGCATGCCCCCATCCTCACGAATAGCCGAAGTCAGACGATCCGCAAGCTCTCCTGTATAAAAAGAGTCTCTTCCACCCGTCTGAATCAGACGAATGGAGGCAGCAAGATCAGGCTGGATCAGCAGCTCACCTTCCTGCAAAAGTGTACCCAAAGGCGCAAATACCGCTCGCAGCGGTGTATGCCCCATAATGAAATCTTCATCCCTTTCCATCCACAGGCGGAGATTTCGGGATACAGGGCATCCTTTTTCCGCATACTGCGCGGCAGGTTCAAGCAACTTCTCCCACGGTAACTTACCGTACCGGGACCAGACTTCCCACCAGGCATCCACCATTCCCGGAACCGTGATGGCACTAAGCACACCGCGTTGAGGGATGGCATTCATGCCCATCGCTTTGAACGTATCGGCATGAATGCCTGCGGCTGAGCGGCCACTTCCGTTATAAGCGGTAATCTCACCGCTCGTTCCATCATGAATCAGGAAGAAGGCGTCCCCTCCAAGTCCGGTCATATGCGGATATACCACACCCAGAGCTGCACTGACCGCAACAGCAGCATCATAAGCATTACCGCCCTGCTGGAGGATAGAACTTCCAACTGCACTCGCTAGATAATGAGGAGAGGTGACCATAACCTCTCTGGAGATTGGCATCTGGTTTAACATAAGGCACCCTCCTTCCCTGCATACACATCCAATGCGGCCTGCACCGCTTCACCGGCTGGTAATACGTGACGATGACGGAGAAGAACAGCTTCCAGCGCTCCCAGCACATGAAGTACGTTCTTGCGTTGGCAGCTGAATCCCATTGTACCGATCCGCCAGATCTGCCCTTTCAACGGTCCAAATGAACTGGCAATCTCAATGCTGAAATCGTTCAGCAACATGCTGCGCACCGACTCACCATCAATCCCCTCCGGAATGGTGATACAGGTGACTACCGGAAGTTTGCTTGACATATCCCCATACAACTGTAGTCCCATTCCTTGAATTCCAGCGACCAACGCACGTTCATTCACCAGATGTCTCTGGAACCTTGCCTCCAATCCTTCTTGCAGCAGAATACGCAAACCTTCGTGAAGACCGTAGAGCATGGAGGTAGCTTCTGTATGGTGGTTCAACCGTGCTGAACTCCAGTAATCCTGCAATTGGCTCAGGTCAAAATAATTGCTGGCAATCGTGCGGCCTTCTGCCCTCGCACTGGTTGCATCTCGCAGTCCGCGTTCAACTGTTTTGCGGCTCATCAATTTCTGCTCCACTCGACTGTTGTATGTGAGAGGTGCCATCCCTGAAGGAACAGACAGGCATTTCTGCGTACCACCCATTACCGCATCCAGATGCCACGCATCCGTCTCCACCGGAGTCCCACCAATGGTAGCCACAGCATCCACAACGAGTAAAATATCAAGATCACGACAGGCTTTGCCAATCTCGGCAAGGGGCTGCATCTGTCCGGTGGAAGTCTCACCGTGAACCATCGCAACCAGACTTGGTTTATGGGTATGGATCGCCTTGATCACCTCTTCCGGATCAAATACCGTTCCCCATTCCGTTTCAAAAAAGACAACCTCTGCACCGCAACGTTCCGAGATTTCAACCAGCAGATGTCCGAATCGCCCGTAGATCGGAACGAGAACTTTGTCACCGGGCTGAATTAGGCTGACCAACACAGCTTCTATCCCTGAACGGGATGTACCATCAACTGGATAACACCACTCGTTATCTGTCATATACAGCTCACGCAGCATCGCCATCGTCTCGTTCATCAAGGATGTGAACTCCGGGTCAAACTGCCCCAGGATCGGAAAGGATAATGCTCTTAGCACACGCGGATCAACCTCAACGGGTCCCGGGGTCATAATGGTCCGCAAGGACGGAGATAACTCTTTATAGTTGGACATCTGCATTCAACTCCCGTAACCGTATTTATAGAGTAGCCGGACCAGAACCTGAAAACCGTGCATCAGGTCTGCTTCAGCTGTATATTCAAGTGGATTATGACTAATACCGTCCTGACTCGGCACAAAGATCATGGCCGTCGGACAAGCCGGCTGAAAAATCTGCGAATCATGTCCCGCGCCGCTTGGCATTAACCAGTAGGACAACTGCTCCTGCTCACAGGTATCCTGAATGTCTGAGATCATCTGTGCGTTCATGGGAATAGGTGTGACGGATAGATGCTCTTGCCAGTCCAGTACAAGCTGCTGCTCGGCTGCGATACGACTAAATGCCTGGAGCATATCCTGCCAGCAGCGATCAATACTCTCCTGCCTGATATGGCGGATATCGAGTGAAAACACCGCCCGTGCTGCAACTACATTCCCAACACCCGGATCGGCCGTGATTCGCCCAACCGTAGCTACAAGCGGTTCTCCTGCATCCAATGCGACACTCCTTACCACAGTAATCATCTCGGCCGCTCCGGCAAGTGCGTCTTTGCGCCAGGACATCGGCGTCGTTCCTGCGTGATTCGCTTCCCCGCTTACGGTAATACTGAACCGCTTCTGACCTACGATATCGGATACAACTCCAATCGAATGTCCAAGACGTTCCAGAACCTGACCTTGCTCAATGTGAAGCTCAATAAAGGCACCGTAATTTTTCGCGGCAGGTCTATATGCACTATCAGGTCCAAAACCCGCATCCCGGATCGCTTGTGCAAAGGTAACGCCGTCTTGATCCTTCAGATGCTCTACATCTTCCAGAGCCGTTATTTCTGTTATACTGCGTGAACCCCAATACGCAAAAGGGAATCGACTTCCCTCTTCTTCGCATAACGATACCACTTGAAGTGTTCGCTTCGGTGCTCCAAAATGCTTCTGTAAATACTCCAAAGCAAGAACACCAGCCACCACACCGTAAGCACCATCATATTTGCCGCCATACACCACCGTATCAATATGTGATCCGGTCACAATCGGCAATTCTTCAGCACCAGTCGCTGATTCCTTACCCTCACTCTTGAGTGTGCCATACAGATTACCGGACTGGTCAAATTCGGGAGACAGCCCTTTCTCCTGCATTTTGGCTGCAAGGGCACCTTGTGCTTCACACCAAGCCGAGTCATACAACAGTCTTGTAACGCCGCCCTGTGCATCCGCGCCATATGTCGACAGCCAGTCAAGCATGGCTTGCAGCTCCACCTGTTCCACATCCGGCAAAGGAAGAGGTGCATTATTTGTACCGGATGACCGGTATACTCCAGATTCTGTCATGGCGTCTCCTCCATTCCCGCTTCGATGGGACTAGAAGAGTAAGCCACAATGTGCTGCCCGGGAGGCACAGGAGATAATCCGGATTCCGAGTTATATACCCGTTGCCCACGGCAAAATACGTCTGCAATCTGACAGTTAAATGTACGTCCCACATAAGGGCTCTGTTTATGCGTATAGAGCAGATCCTCCGTGTTCAGGGTTGTGCTTCTCTCCCAGTCAATCAGGACCAGATCTGCATCCTTGCCAATCGCAATCTCTCCTTTGTTCTCCAAACCAAGCCTTCTGGCAGGCTGAAGGGAGAGCACTCTTCCAAGTAAGGGGAGGTCGATATTACGCTGAAGATGTCCATCCTCCAGCATGATTAGCAGTGTGCTTTGTGCACCGGATATACCGCCCCAGATTTCAAAAAAGTTATCGGATTGTTTCATGGATGGCGGACATGGAGAATGGTCTGAAGCAATAACATCAATTAATCCTGACGTCAGTGCATCCCATAACAGCTCCTGTTCGGAAGAGCTGCGAAGCGGTGGAGCGCATTTCGCTACAGCACCCAATCGGACCACATCCTGATCAATTAGCGTCAGATAATGAGGGCATGTCTCCGAAGTGACGTCTTGCCCACGCCGTTTGGCCGCTGCAATCAGATCCAGTGCTTCCCGGGTGCTAATGTGCACAAAATGCAGCGCACACCCGGTCTGTTCACCGTATCTCAATGCCCGCGCAACCGCGACGACTTCGGCTTCAACAGGACGGGACCGGACATAATCCATCGGTTCAGTCTTTCCCTCCGCAATGCTTTTCGCGCCGAGTTCGGCAACCATGCCTTCGTCCTCTGCATGAAGTGCCAGCACACGTTTTAATTTGGCAAGTTCATTCATCCCGTCCAATAGAGTATGGTCATCGGCTCTGGCAAAAATATCTTCCCCATCTCCGCCCGGCTCAGACATAAATGCCTTGAATCCGGCAGCACCCAACCCTGCCAGTGGAGCAAGTTCATCACGATTGCCTGGAACCAAACCACCCCAGAACGCATAATCAACATACGATTGGTCTGCGGCTGCTTTCTTTTTCATCTCCCATGCTTCCGGCCTTGTGGTTGGTGGTACGCCGTTAAGCGGCATATCGACATAGGTCGTGATTCCCCCTGCGGCAAGGGCTGCCGAACCCGATCGAAATCCCTCCCAACTGGCGAGTCCGGGTTCATTGAAGTGTACATGAATGTCTACGACACCCGGCATCACTGTAAGCCCCTCAGCTTCTATGATGCAAGTCGCTTCACCAGCGGTCAGCCGCGTGGATAGTTCCGTTATTTTTTCACCAGTTATGCCAATATCCAGTTGCTCTACCCGATCTCTCAGCACCACCCGGGCCCCCCGGATGATGGTATCAAATGTTGTCATGTGGATGACCCTCCCCCTGAATCAGAACCGGATGTGTGCATGCTCAGCTTCCCCGGTATGTACTGTAACCTCCTGGAGCAATCAATAATGGAATATGGTAATGGCTTGAGGTATCAGATACGGCAAAACGAATCGGAACAATCGTCCATAATGCCTGGCCTAGCTCCTCCAACGAACGCTGTGCGTAGTAACTCTCGACATGGAATTGAAGCTCATATATGGCTGACTCCAACTTGCCTCCATCCAGCAGCGGTGCATCCAAACGTCCATCCGCATTGGTCACCGATTCAGCCACTTTTGTCTTGCTTTCCTGTTCTCCATCCCTCTTCAGGCTATACAGCTCGATCCGAACACCCGTCGCAGGCACGCCTTTGGATGTATCCAGCACATGAGTTGTAATTCGTCCATCAGACAGCGCCATTAGACGTCACCTGCTTTCCCGGAGTCACGGCCGTCTGTTCCCAGATCATCCCTTGTCATCGAGAAACCCTGGAATCCATATGGCGGTCTCGGCTCGGTAAACACTTTGCCTTCCCCCTCTTTTACTTCCTCCAGCACTGTCTCCCATGTCCGATTGTTGGACTCAAATGAAACCTCACTCAGTTGCTCAAATCGACTTAACAACCTTCGTCCAATCTGGTAGATCAGATGTTGAATGGAAGCGGATCGACACTCATGAAATACCGCAGCAGCCAAATCTCTGACCTGTTCCGCCGCTACATACCGTCCACGCTGATCGTCCATGCCATCTCTCGGATCTTCATAACGCCAATTGATGTTCAGAAAAATAAATAACGGTCGATCCCATGTCTCTGGAAGAGTGGTATATTCATCCTGCATGAATCCGGCAAATTCACTGCCTTTGACCTTGATCAGTCTCAGATCGGCTACACCACTGAAATGGTTGCTGAGTTCAATCGAGTCTCCTGATCGTTCTGCTTCCACGGCAGCTGTCGCCCGATCATTCTGCGAATAACGAAATACGAGCGCACTAGGTCGATAACTTCCTTCTAATCCAATGGGTATATCTTCAAACGGAATCTGGTCCGCTGTCATCTGAACCTTGCTCATCTGCGGATACGTCTCCAGGAAACGCCGACTTACCAGCGCAAGAAATCCTTCCACCGTCGCTCCTGTGTAATCCGCTGCATGTTTGAGAATGAAATTTTTCATCGAATCGGTTGCGACCACCAGCGAATTATCCCCTTCTGCAAAAGAAGGCAAGAATTCATCCCCCTGCACAGCCACCTTGATGTTCAATCCAAACAGAATATTGCTGCGTCCCATAAAAGGAGATTCCGGAATGGACTGGATACCCGTCAACGGTTTGGCGTAGGAACGGTACATCCACACATCCCCTTTGCCGTAATACATCGTCCGCTGCTGCACTGTGGCTGGCTTGCTCACGAACTCATGTTCATGACCGATCTGTGCAAGCCACTGCTCCAAACGAATGCCCGCAATTTTGAATACTTCCTTCATTGCAGTCTCGAATTCTTCTTCCCTGCCTCGGCGATGACGTTGCCGCATGGATTCGAGGACGGAACTTGCGGTATGGCCTTTAACGGCCAATATGAATGGAAAGCCAAATTGGCTTGTATATACTTTGTTTAATTGTTGAAGTTCGTTGTATTGCTCTTGTGAGAGTGAATCAAGTCCTGCACCAGCCTGCTCCTGAACGGAGTTGTTGCTCATGCTGATTCGCGCTCCAAGATCCGGGTGATTTCGAAGCAACTGCAACTTCACCTGGTCATCCGATACCTGAACCACGTTTTTCATCACTTTCATCATCTGTTCAAATGAATCAAAAGGTCGTAAAAGCCCGGCTCGCTCAGCCACCCATGGTGATTCCTCAAATAAGCCGCCAAACGTATGCACAAACTGTGTGATAGACCAGTTGTTAACAAGTTTAATTAAGTCGCTCATGTTAGAACCTCCGGTCTGTTGTGGATTATTGTTCTTCATTCTAAGTGCCGTTCAACGTCGCGACAACAATATTTACGCAATTTTGTAATATAACATAACATCAGAGTTGTGATTTGTTTGCTGTGCACGGGAAGAGCAGCTTTTGTTACCCTTAAACATGAAAAAACCGCACTCCATCAACGGAATGCGGTTCTTGGGGGTCTAACCCGGTGGCATTGTCATGTTGCACAATGTGCGGTCTAGAGTTGGACATTGTGCGGTCTTGCAACTGCTTTGTCCCGCACGAACTTGCGGAAGGTAAATACCAGCTTTAATTTAAGCAGATCATTCGTTTTCTTAAAGTCCATTTGCAGCAAGCTGCCAACTTTCTCCATACGATAAGTGACCGTGTTGCGATGCACAAACAGTTGCTTGGCAGCTTCATTGATCAGTCCGTCATTCTCGATAAAGGACTCCAATGTATTCATCAGCACCTGATTGGGATCACCATCCCTGGCAAGTAGTGGTTCGAGTACTTTATTGCAGTAGTTCTCCATGATGTTATCCGGTACGTGTTGGAACACATAGGCAAATTCGAGCATTTCAAATTGCAACGCACGGTCTTTCATGCCGAATCGACGAGCCAGTTGTCGAGTATCCAGACACTCCTGGTATGCTTCACGGAGCGATTTGGGCTCATGTTTCATTTTGCTGATCCAGAAACGCGGAGCCGGTGCTCCTTTTGCTTCTTGCGCTGCCAGAACATCACCGAAACGGCTCAAGAGAAAACTTGACAGCTCCTCTCCATAATCTCGCCCTGTTGGACAGGTGTAGATGGACAGAATGCCATCTTCGATCTGAAAATGCTGTGAGGCCGTGAATTGCATCAGCGGATTGTATTGCAACTCACGATGAATCTGTTTAAGCAACTTTCCCTCGGCAAACAGAGTCGGCTCAAGTGTAATCAGTACGCACTGATAAGTTCCCTGGAATAGATGTACACCTTTGTTTTCACTCAAAGTGGTCAATTCCTGAACAGTCATTTTGTTATCCAGATACTGTGAAAGCAGTGTACGCATCTCATCTTGCACAGTCGGATTAATATGCTCGCGATAAGTCATATCCATATAAAATGCCAGTACATCCGCAGCCTGTTGGAACAGCTCTTCCTCCGCTCTAAGTGATAAGGCTGAATCGGTAAACACAAGCAACGATCCGTATTCTTCATCATTTTGCTTGATGGGTACGCGATGACAACTTCCCTGATTCCATTTCACTCGGTGCATGACGGATTTCCAAGGCCAGCCTTGGGTTACAGCATCCCCTGCAATGCCTTCACTACCATACAGCACATGCCCACGTGAACCAATGACGGCAAGCGGATAGTTCAGCACCGTGGCAAGTTCGGCAAACACATTCCGATGTGGCTGCTGTTGCAGCGCAAACTGCATTAATTTTTTCTGCTTTTGCACAACCTCATGCAGCAAACGGTTGCTACGTTCATGTTCAGCCTTGAACAAGGCATTCATCTGGTCGGAGAAGGTGAATTGAAAGGGGAGCTCAAGGAGTGGCAAACGAAGCCGATCAGCTTCCTCGACAATACCTTGGGGAATGGACTGCCAGAAACGTCCCAGTTTGATGCCGAGTCCTGCGCAGCCGCGTTCATTCAAACGTCGCATCAAACGCAGTGCATCCGTCTCACTGTCTTTCATAATAAAAGCGGTGGTGAACAACATTTCTCCGGATTTGATCCAATCCGCGATATCAGGAGCGTCCATGACGTTAACGGATTTCATCATCCGTGAAGTCCCTTCTCCACCCGCAACCAGTTTGGCCTCTGACAACGGGTACACCTGTAAAGCCTCTTTAACCGTAAGTTGCATGGACACTACCTCCCATATATATAACACAATGTTATGTCATTCTGGTTAACGAAACTAAATTTTGCATTGTTTTTCTAATTAAATCCATATTTATGCATTCAACTTTTATTTATTGTTAAGTATTATAACATCAATTTTCTGAATAAAGCTTACACGGCAAAAAAATAAAACCTATGACCTAATTACAGCGCACTTTCCTGTAATCGGCATAGGTTTTTAGATCAGATTTCCATGGTTTCGTGATTCATCCATAATTTCATACGGGATAATACATCTTTGATATTCAATGGCTTGCTGAGATAGTCCGAAGCACCTGCTGCAATACATTTCTCCCGATCCTCTTTCATGGCCTTGGCTGTCAGCGCAATAATCGGAAGCTGAGTCAGACCAAGTCGTTCACGGATCTGGCGAGTTGTCTCATAACCATCCAGTTCCGGCATCATAATATCCATCATGATGATATCAGGCTTGACTCCTCCACGCTCCAGCAATTCCAGACACTCGTACCCGTTCTGCGCTGAAATGACATTCATACCGTATTGCTCAAGGGCGTTAGCCAGGGCATATACATTACGTATATCATCATCAACGACAAGTACTTGGCGTCCGCTGAGCAACGCTTCTTCCAGAGGTGTCAATAAAACATCCGATTGTCCGGAAGTGATTGAAGGAAGCTTATTGATCTCAGGTGTAGTGGTAGCCACCTCATCCAGGAACAACCGCGATGCATTCATAGTCTCAGGTTCATCTCTTCGCAGTGGCAGGAATAGCGTGAACACGCTGCCCTGCCCCTCACGACTTGTTGCCGAGATCGAACCCCCCAGCAAATTCGCAAGCGATTGAGAAATAGACAGGCCAAGTCCGGTTCCCCCGTATTTACGTGCTGTAGCTCCATCCGCCTGTTTGAAAGCATCGAAGATCTGCACGAGTTTGTTATCCGCAATTCCGATCCCTGTATCACTGACGGAAAAAGCAATCACGTCGGTCTCTTGATCTTTCAATTCAGGATGAGCCAGACTCATTTTGGAGATGGTTAAGGCAACTTCACCCTCACTGGTGAACTTGAATGCGTTTGAGAGCAGGTTTCGGAGAATCTGATGCAATCTCATCTCATCCGTCACGATCGTTTCCGGTAAAGGACTTTGGAGCTGAATTCGGAAATCTATTTTTTTCTGTTCCGCTGTTTTCAGGAAATACTGGTTCATAACTTCAGGAACACTGCCCAGATAGACATCATCGAAATCCACTTCCATCTGTCCGGCTTCCACCTTGGATAGATCCAGAATATCATTGATCAGATTCAGCAGGTCTTTTCCTGATTTGTGAATGACTGAAGCATAGTTCTGCTCTTCACTATTCAAGTGTTGATTTTTATTTTCAGACAATATCTCAGATAAAATCAACATGCTGTTGAGCGGTGTCCGCAGTTCATGGGACATGTTCGCCAAGAATTCGGATTTGTACCCCGAGCTCGTTCGTAACTGATCTGCCACAACCGAAAGTTCATTGGCTGATGTCTCTGCAGCACTCTTCTGTACTTCCAGACGATCGTTAAGCATATGAAGTTCTTCGGTCTGCATTTGCAGTTCCTCCGTCTGAGACAACATCTCTTCGGTCTGAGCCTGAAGTTTCTCCGATTGTGCCTGTAATTCTTCATTTAGAACTTGTGACTCATCATATAATTGCTGTAATTCCATGCGAGTGACGGTAGAGTGTAGGGAAACACTAAAAATATCCGTCAGTTCTTGCATTAGCTTCATATCATTCTCTTGCAACGGCTTCATTGAAGCAAGCTCGATTACCGCAATCGTTCTGCCTTCGAACAGGATCGGGACTACAGTAAGTGATGTGGCAGATGTATACCCGAGACCCGAAGAGATTCGGATATAGTTCTGGGGCAGATCATTCATGCGTAAAACTCTCTTCTCCACAGCACTTTGACCTACAAGCCCCTCACCCGGAGCAAGCGACACTTTACCGAGCGAACGTTCTTTCTCTCCATCCCCAGCATATGCAGCCAAGCGCAGCAGTCGATTGTCTTTCCAGTAATATAAGACGCTATAGGGAACTTCAAACAACACGGCAAGCTCGTTCAGGAACAAGCGGGACAATCCTTCCAGATTGGTCGGGTTCTGTAAGAGTGTGGCAATGCCTGTAATCTGGTCCTTGACCCGATTCTGTTCCTGTACTTCATCCAGTAATTTGTTGGTTTCGTGGCCCAGATCTCCCACTTCATCATGTGTGCGCACCTGAATTCGCTGCTTCAGGTTTCCACCTTTGGAGATATCACTGATGGTTTGCATAACATCTCGCAACGTTTTGACGATATTTCCGGATATCACAATCGCAGCTGCAATGGATAATGCTGCAATAATACCCCACAGCGTGTACATAATCGTCAGCAGTGTGGAGCTACGTCTGGCAAGTTCAGTAACCCTCGCCTCGGTCAGAGCGATCTCTGTATTACGGAAGGTTGTAAGTTGAGAGCGCAGCAGATCAATTTCAGTTTTACCCGGATCAGATTGAAAGAATGCAACAACTTTCGCTTGATCCCCTTGCTTTTTCAAGTCCACCGACGGCTCCCCAGCGATCTCAATCCAGCGTGTAATATGAGCTTTGATGCTTTGCAGACTCTGCTGCTGTGAAGGATTATCGCTAATGAGAGCATTCAACTGATCATAGTTGGAACTCCACTGGGATAGGCCTTGGGAATAAGGCTCCAAGTAACTTTCATTACCTGTAATCATGAATCCACGCTGTCCTGTCTCCATGTTCAAGACATTTTTTTCAATCGCGTTGGTCAGATTATGTACTTCCAGATCATGATGGGAGATAAAATCATTTTCCTTCTGTAACACATTAATTTGGGCCGTAAGCACTAACAGAACAGCTCCAAACAAAAGCACAACCACAAGATAGCCCAATAAAATTTTGGAGCGTATCGTAAATCTTCTCGTTTTTGACAACGCGGAAACCTCCAAATATATACGAATCCCATAATTAAATTAAAACTGGTGCATATGTAGTTTATATGTATACGTATAGTCTGACAAGCTTTAAGTTCATCGGTAATCATAAGAAAAACGACCTGCTTGTGCAGGTCGTCCTCTTCAGTGATCTATATTGCTCATTTTGGCTGATTTTAGGCCTTTGGAGCGATCATTTTGGCTGGATCGACATATTGATCAAATTGCTCTTCGGTAAGCAGGCCCGTTTGTAACGTCGCCTGTTTCAAAGACAAGCCTTCTTTATGTGCAAGTTTCGCGATTTTGGCTGCATTCTCATAACCAATATGCGGGTTAAGCGCTGTAACCAGCATAAGCGAATTGTTCAGATTATGTTCAATCTGATCCAGATTAGGCTCAATGCCCACGGCACACTTGTCATTAAACGCAATAATGGAGTCCGCCAGGAGTTGCACGGATTGCAAGAAGTTATAGATGATAACCGGTTTGAATACATTCAGTTCAAAATTACCCTGACTTGCCGCGAAACCAATCGCTGCATCATTACCCATGACCTGCGTAACCACCATAGTAATGGCCTCGCTCTGAGTTGGATTGACTTTACCCGGCATAATGGAGCTGCCTGGCTCATTCTCAGGAATACGGATTTCGCCCAATCCACTACGAGGGCCACTGGCCAACCAGCGGACATCATTGGCAATTTTCATCAAATCAGCTGCAAGCGCTTTAACCGCACCGTGCGCATACACAACTTCATCATGACTTGTAAGTGCGTGGAATTTGTTTGGTGCAGATACAAAATCTTTCCCCGTATGTTTGCCAATCTCCTTGGCAGTGAAGTCCCCAAAGTCCGGATGTGCATTAATGCCCGTTCCGACAGCTGTACCGCCAATCGCAAGCTCCTTCAGATACTGTACGCTTTCACGGATCATACGCTCACTCTTGCCCAGCATGGCTTCCCAACCACTGATCTCCTGACCAAGCGTAATTGGTGTTGCATCCTGGAGGTGGGTACGTCCAATCTTGATAATATCCTTGAATGCATCCGACTTGTCTGCAAAAGTGGCTTTTAATACAGCGATTGCTGGCAAAAGTTGATCCTCAACAGCCAGAACACCTGCGACATGCAGAGCCGTTGGGAATGTATCGTTGGAGCTCTGGGACATGTTCACGTCATCATTTGGATGCAGACGCTCTTCCTTGCCCTTTTGCTCCAGCAGTTGGTTCCCCAGATTGGCAATCACTTCGTTCACGTTCATATTGGATTGTGTTCCGCTTCCCGTCTGCCATACTACCAGTGGGAAATGGTCATCAATTCGGCCTGCAATAATCTCGTCTGCTGCATAAGCAATAGCATCGGACTTAGCCGCAGATAATTTACCTAATTTATGGTTACTGGCCGCAGCACTTTTTTTCAAAATGGCAAGAGCACGGATAACTTCCATCGGCATATGTTCATTGCCAATCGGGAAGTTCTCCTTGCTGCGCTGCGTCTGAGCTCCCCACAGCCTGTCGGCTGGTACTTTCATTTCGCCTAACGTATCTTTCTCAATGCGGTATTCCACTTGCTTGTCCTCCTCCAAAAAGATGGTTTGGGTCTCTACAAAGCTTGTGTATCTCGTCATATTATACATGATTTGCGAGCAGTTTTTCACCTTTTCGACAAAATTGTAAGCGTAGCGCAAAATGAGCGTGAATTATTTTTGTGACGCAATTGGATACAATCGGCTGCTCTGTTCGAATAGTTCACCTGGTTCCAAACCGATCAATCCGATTTCTTCTGCAGGTATGCCTTCAACATTAGGAGCGTTAACCAGGTTCATCTGTGGTTCAGGACAGAAGAATTCGCCACCCATGTTATTGTTCCAGATCATCCAGTGCTTGTAGGAGGTACCCACATCGTATACCAGTTTGTCTCCAGTACGGTGATCCGTAAGTTCCATATAGTTACGTCCATTCTGCGGCTCCGCCGTGTAATGATTATCCATGGCAGCAAAGAACGGACTAACCCCGTCTTTCTTCAATTGTTCTTCCTCAGGTGTAAGCGGTTGAAATTGTCCTGTTGGCAGAGAACGCTCATTCAATTCACGACGTTGTCCAATCGTAACTTTGGCCGTGTAATCCGAGGCCTGACTGTCCGGTGCAAAAGGTACAGCAATCGCCGTGTGGAATGCAAACAAATTCGGCATATATTCAGTCCCGTTGTTGCGGACGATCAATTGTTGCTGAAGTCCTTGGCTGCTCAAAGAGTAACGAAGCGTCACCGTAAACGTAAACGGCAGGTACTGATGGAATGTATGTCCTTCTTTCACGTCCTGGCTAAGCAACACATAACTATCCAGCTGATCAGAACCGTATCCCTCAACCTTCCACTCGGCATCATGCAAAAATCCATGCAAATGGTTACCTGTAGCCGGTTCGTTCACAGGCAACTGATAGACTTTACCATTCCAGGGGAAGCGTCCATCCTCATAACGGTTCGGTGGAGAAAGAATCGGAATTCCATAGACCGCAGGTGCAGCCATAAACTCATCCATCTGATCCTGATTCGGTTCTCTCAAGTAACGAAAACCCTTTTCTGTATCACGGAAAGCAACGAGGTTCGCACCTACGCTTGGAATAACTGCCGCTTCAAACTGATTAAAACGAAGCCAAATGGCTGGTATCCCTCCAAATTGTTCTTCAAATGTTCCATTTTGCTGTGTCATCGTTATATGTACCTCCTGCATACTAAGGTTATATTATACGGCTCGACTATATCATGCCCGAGCGTAAAATACCAATCTATGATAGAGAACAAATTCATAATAGAAAAACAAAAAAGACAGCTGCAATACGTTACGGCTGTCTCTGCTGTCTTTCATATGATGGTTCAATTAATCCACATATTTGCCATGATCCGGCACAGTGCTCTCTTCAAAGTCCAGATCAAGCCGCTTCAAGGATTCACTCAGCATATCTCCGCTCAAGGCATGCCCGTGCCCGGTAATCGCAAGTTTCGGCTCCAGATGCCTTATATGCTGGACAGATTGATGAGCAGCCTGCCAATCGGTTGTAAAATAGGAAGGCGGGCCATGCAACTGTTTGTCCTGAAGCAACACACTCCACAGCGATTCCTGCTTCACTGTGATGATTGCATCTCCCGCAATTAACAAACGGTCCGCTTCCCGAAACAGCGACACATGTCCAGGCGTATGACCTGGCGTGTGCACCCATTCCCATCCTGATAGACCTGGAACGGAATGATCTTTGGGTAGACTGAATATCCGATCATCCAGATTGATTGCCTCATTGGGATAAGCGAATGACAACCTGGACATTAAACCTCCACCTACAGAAGGGTCCGCTGGCGGGTAATCTTTTAACCCCGTTAAATACGGAATTTCAAGCGGATGAGCATACACTGGCACACCCCAGAATTGTTCCAGCTCAATAACGGTTCCTACATGGTCGAAGTGACCATGCGTCAATATGATCGCAGACGGCGGACCTTGAAATCGTTCTGTTGCAACCTGAACAATATGATCTGTGAACCTCGCCATTCCAGTGTCCACGAGGACCCAGTTCCTGCTTCCTGGCTCTCCGATGAACACGACATTAACGAATAGTGTACGTAGACTGAGAATATCGGGCGCGACTTCTTCAAGTCCCGTCAATCCTTCTGTAATCAGATTGTCAGATGCCATTCACGGTTACCTCCCATTAGGCGGATTGTCTCTCTGGTTCCATTCATCTCGTAGACTTCCCTTTTCTGGATCATCTATTCAACATTTCCAATAAAATAGACGGTATACACCCTGTTTCGGGCATACACCGTCTAGTATAGTCATCGACACAACACAATAGAACAAGAACATCTCGGCCAGTTAAGCCGGAAATGCCTCCAAAGCAGCATCGAGCAATTGATTGTACAGATCGTCATCATTCTCAAGCAACTCGTCCATACGCAGTAACTCTTCTTCATCACCGGATTGCTCTGTGAAATGCAAGCTATAGTCCCAGTCTTTTCCGTTCTTGCTCATGAAGGTAATCTCATATACTGACTTTTCGCCTTCTGTGCGGTAAACGGTATTTCCCACGTATCCTTTTTCACCTTCACGGCGCATTTCAGCACTTATAATTTCAATATTCACAATCATTCTCTCCTTTAATCTTTCATCTACAGTCGGTCTCCAACATTTCTGGTAAACCTAGTTTGGTAATTATTATTGGTTAATTGTACAATATATAACGTAGCAACGTATACCTTATTCAATGAAGGAACCATTCTGAGTCCTTACATAGTTGTAATGAGGACTATAATAGCCAACAAGCTACGATATTATTATCACATTGGAGGAAAAAATAGCATGAATACTTTTGAAACGAATCTGCAGCAATATGCTGAACTGGCTGTACAAGTTGGTGTCAATGTCCATCCTGGACAGACACTCGTGGTTAACGCTCCAATCTCGGCAGCACATTTTGTACGACTGATTGTCAAAGCAGCCTACGGTAAAGGTGCGAAATTGGTCAAAGTAAACTGGAGTGATGAAACCGTTACACGTCTTCATTACGATCTTGCACCTGATGAAGCCTTCTCCATTGAACCGAAATGGTTTGCAGCTGAAATGACTGAACTGGTTGAAGAAGGTGCCGCTATTCTGCACGTCATCGCTGAAAATCCAGATTTGCTGAACGGTGTAGAGCAGGAACGCATTATTACCAGCCAAAAAGTGCGCGGCAAAGCGCTCGAAAAATATCGTTCTTATCAGATGGCTGACAAATTCAGCTGGTCTATCGTGGCCGTTCCTTCTCCGGAATGGGCAGCTAAAGTGTTCCCGGATCTGCCGGAAGCGCAACAAGTGGACCGCCTGTGGGATGTCATTTTCAAAACGGTACGGATCGGTGAGCAGGATGCTGTTGCCGAATGGAAAACCCATTTGCAAAACCTGGATTCCCGCGCTGATCTGTTGAACAACAAAAAATACAAGAAGCTTCACTATACAGCTCCAGGCACAGACTTGACCATTGAACTTCCAGAAGGCCATATCTGGGTATCCGGTGGAAGTGTGAATGAGCAAGGACATGTCTTTATTGCCAATATGCCTACGGAAGAAGTATTCACGGCTCCGCTGAAAACGGGTGTTAACGGTACAGTGCGAAGCACGAAACCACTGAGCTACGGCGGCAACCTGATTGACGGATTCTCCCTTACATTCGAGAACGGCCGAATTGTTGACTATACCGCCGATCAAGGTCTCGATGCACTCAAAAACCTGATCGAGATAGATGATGGCGCACATTATCTGGGTGAAGTAGCCCTCGTTCCACATCAGTCCCCAATTTCCGATACCAATATTTTGTTCTACAATACTTTGTTTGATGAAAATGCCTCCAACCATTTGGCGATTGGTAATGCCTATGCCTTCTGTCTGGAAGGTGGTAAAACGATGTCCAAAGAAGAGCTGATTGAACGTGGCATGAACTCCAGCCTCACTCATGTAGACTTCATGATTGGATCCGGAGAAATGAACATCCACGGCGTGACCTCCGAAGGCGCGGAAGAGCCGATCTTCCTGCAAGGAAACTGGGCATTCTAATCCTGTTTGATGTGATTTAGGAGAGAGGAGATTACTCCTCTCTTTTCCTGCGTCAACAGGTCAAAAATTCAACAATTGGAGGGAACTCATATGTTAAGTTTTGAACAAAAACTGGATCGTTACGCTGAACTTGCTGTAAGAGTAGGTGCTAATGTGCAACCAGGGCAAGTATTTGTCATCTCTGCGATGATTGATACCGCTGAATTTGTACGTTTGCTGGTACGTAAGGGATATGAAGCTGGAGCCAAGCAGGTGATTGTAAAATACGGAGATGAAACCGTCAATCGATTGCGGTTTGAGATGGCCCCTGAGGAATCCTTCCAAGAGCCGCCGAAATGGCATGCAGCGGAGCTTGAAGAACTGGCGGCCAATAATGCAGCCTTCCTGACCGTATTGTCATCCAGCCCAGACCTAATGAAAGGTATTGACCCGGAGCGGATTTCTACTCATCAGCGTACATATGGTCAGGCGATGGCCAAGTACCGTCAGTATCAACAGGCGGATAAAATGAGCTGGACGGGTGTGGCATGTCCTTCGCCCGATTGGGCAGCCAAAGTATTCCCGGATCTCCCGGCAGCTGAGCAGGTTAGCCAGTTGTGGGAAGCCATTTTCGCTGCGGTGAGAGCCGATCTGGAGGACCCTGTAGCGGCTTGGGAACAGCATATTGAACGACTGGAGACCAAAGCCGTTGCCCTGAACAACAAGAAGTATCAAGCATTACATTTCCTCTCCCCAGGGACGGATCTTACTGTCGAGCTTCCAGAAGGTCATATCTGGGCGCAGGCAGGTAGCGTGAATGAGCAAGGCACCCCTTTTGTTGCGAATATCCCGACAGAGGAAGTATTCACCGCTCCAGCCAAACATGGCGTTAATGGCAAAGTGTCCAGCACCAAACCACTCAGCTATGGCGGCAGTATCATTGATCATTTTTCGCTCACATTTGAGAACGGACGTATCATTGATTTTCATGCTGAAGAAGGTCAGGATACGCTAGAAAGACTCATTTCCATGGATGAAGGATCTCATTACCTCGGCGAAGTCGCTTTGGTTCCCTTCCATTCACCGATCTCTGAGAGTGGCATCCTGTATTACACTACATTGTATGATGAGAATGCGTCGTGCCATCTTGCGATTGGCAGTTCCTATGCATTCAATATCGAAGGTGGCAAAACGATGTCTCCTGAAGAACTTGCAACCCGTGGCATGAACACCAGCATCACCCATGTGGACTTCATGATGGGCTCTCCCGAGACGGACATCTACGGTATCACGGCAAACGGCGAACGTGAAGCCATCTTCCTTAAGGGAGACTGGGCGTTCTAAATGATCGCGGAGAGTTATCTCCCGTAATGTATGTTCTCTGAATAGTCGAAAGGCTGTCTTGCAACCATGTATTCATGGTTGGCGAGACGGCCTTTTATTAATTTTCAGCAAACTTTCATGCATGTTATACACACTTCTCTCATCTGGTTTTTCCCGGACCAACCTCCCATTGTACCGTTTCCATATTATGTTGTAAAATGTAATGATACCAATGTTTGTGGACTGTTCACCAGAAAGGAGAACATCATGGCCAATCGGCTCCAGTTATTACTAGCCTCAGATTTCCATAATTTAGGCTCTGCACTTCAAGAAGAAGTGTATTATGAATATTATAATATGGTACATGGTCTTATCGTTTATATCATCAAGGAGCGTGCTGCAGCAGAAGATATTATTCAGGAAGCTTTTATCAAAATCATTAAAAACAAACCCATCTTTGAAGACGAGGTCAAACTGAAAGCCTGGCTCAAGGTTGTCACACGGAACACAGCTATTAATTATCTGAGAAAAAATAAAAATAACCGTAACCAATTGGATACGGATAGTGTTTTTATAGATATGGAGACGATGAATCAGACCGCAGCTTCCGTGGAAAGCATGGTAGAAACGCAGATGATGGAAGAGTCCATTGAATATTATCTCAGACAGCTCAAACCGGAATATCGTGTACTGGTGGAGTTACGGTGGAAAAAAGGTCTCTCCTACCGAGAGATGGCCGAACTGCTGGATACCTCCGAAGACATTGTGAAGCAACGCTTGTTCAGAGCCCGCGGCAGTATTAAGAAGAAATTACATAAGGAATGGGGTGGAAGCATTGAGCAAAGGCAAGTCCGATAAAAACGTGGAGCGATTCGATTCAGAGCTGGAAGACGAATATTTCGACGCTGCGTTTGACCTGGCTTTTGATGAAGCTTTCCATCAGGCCGTCTCTGCCCCTTCCGCCTCCCATACCGAATCCATGCGGCAATCCTGGCAGAAGGTAAACAGGGAAATTAACAGAATCGGTTTACGTAAAAAAAGAATACGTACCTTGCGACTTTCAGTTGTAGTCGCTGCATCCGTAACTATCGGGGCCGTTATTTTCAGCCTGCCGTCCGGTACGCAAGCGGTATCCCCTTTTGTGCAATCCATCAAGGATTGGGGCAATGGCATGAAATCCATTATCATTGAGGATCGTACGACCCAACTGGGGGCTGATCCGTCAACAGCCAAAACGCCTCCACCACCAGAAACCAGCTTGGACGACATTCTTAAGGTACAAGAAGAAGAAGCTCTTAATACACCTTCGTATGAGTTATCGAGCCATCAGTTTCGTCCAGTACTTGTTACGGAAGAGATTGCACGCGAAGGGTTCATGGGTGACTTTCTGTTATCCAAGGCCATTCCCGAGCGATTCAACAAGGTCAAATTCGAACTCGTGCTTGATACTGAAAACCCTGTGAATCCAGACGATTATTATGAGTCCAACCAAATGAGAGTTCAATATACCAGTGAAGGCAAAAGCATAGAAGATGAGATTATCCAGTTTGATTATATCTATGTCATGCCTGGGGAGAAAATTGAAGGGGCCATGCTTCGTGATATGAGCACCGTAAAACTGGCGGATGGCTCGGAAGCACTGATGTATATCGGCCCACCCTATAACTCCTTTCAGTGGATGATGGGTTCCAACAATATGAGTCTGTTTGGCACCCTTTCGGAAGAAGAAATGACTGCTATTGCCAACGATTTTCAAGAGCAAAAGTTTCCAGGCAGCACCCGTCGATAAGATCAGAATAACACGGTGCCAGAGACATGTTTGCTTGTATCCGTGGTACTTCCATCATACGCTGTATGAATACTGGTAACGCGATAATAATATCCTGGCATAACGGTCCAATCCGATGCGGCATTCAGTAAGTTTGTATTCGTTGCATTGTTGGAACTCGTTTTAAAAGTTACCCATGCTGTTCCTGTCCAGCGCTCAAGTCGATAATCTACGGAAAGTGTCTTCATTGCTGTATATGTCATGGTCTTGGTATTGACGATAGCCGATAGTCCACCCCCAGGAATGACTGCACCGACCGCTTGATAGAAATGTCCAAGTTCTCGAGTGGTAGCAAGCGAATGGATGGATGGTTCTGGCGGTGGCGGAGCTGTAAGGGCACCAGAGGACACGTTGATCATCGGGCTTGCAACGGCTGGTTCGGACGTAGGTATAGCCAGGATTGTTGGCACCATTAACAAGGCAACGAGGGTTATTTTTAGCATAGATGCCGCACTCTTCGTTTTCATTTTCCGCATATTGATCCATCCTCCGCTTCATTTTCCGCATATTGATCCATCCTCCGCTTCCATATTTGATTTTGTGTAAGGGTATAAACGGACGGATCGGGTGACAGGTTTCAAAAAAAATTAGACGCTCCGATGTTTCTGTCGGCAGCGTCTTTTATCTTTGCATGCATCTCCAGCATGGTTGAAACCTAAATTATTCCAGCCCGTATGTATTGGGTAATGGATACACGAAACCATATTAACCAACCAGATTTGCAAATGAGGTGTATAACTTGAGTAAATTTCAATCCAAATCCAGAAGGCATCGTCACAGCTCCAATCCGAATGAACTACATATCGAAGTTGCCGGCTCGTTCAAACGTTGGCTTGTTATCTTGGTGAGTGTGCTTACCGCAGGGACCTTAATATATTTCTTGGCTACAGCTCGGGAAAGCTGGATAAGCATGGGGATTGAACGCTATGTATTGCCCTTTATGATCTGGGGACTTGTACTGTCCCCCGTCCTTGCTTTTCTTTTACTCAAGCAGAGCGGACGAACCCTTTCCCATGTCAAATTTTTACGTGTTTTCGGGATTGCTTTCTGCCTTCTGCCTCTGGTACTTCTGTTTTATGTGTTACCCGTAACACTTGGCATGGTGAATGATCACCTGACCCAGTTTAAGCAAAATCCCGTGTTATCCACCACTAAGGTGGGGGACTACAATTCTCACGAGGTTACTTTTGTCGATACGCCTATGTACGCCATCATCACCATTAAGACACCGACAACAACCCAATCCACTCGAAAAAAGCTGAATATCCAGTATGATCTTGCTCCGGGAGAGAATGTTTACGTCACTTATAAGCGAATTTCTATCGAGAACAGCTTGGTCACGGAGAATCGTTACGCCGATATTGTCATTCATGCACCCAAAGAATCATGAACATGCAAAGAAGCTGTACGATGACCATTACGTCAACATACAGCTTCATTTGTTACAATTTCGATCCGGCTACGCGCCTTCTTCTTCAACCAACAGTTCCAGCTTAATCACATTTACTCGGGAAATCCGCTTATGCTCTGTCTCTTGAATGACAAATACATAACCCCCATACTCAACCGATTGACCGACCTCAGGTGGAATGGCATCTACTCTGGAGTATAACCAGCCCCCGATGGTATCGTAATCGGCACGATCCATCTCCAGTCCGAATCGTTCGCTGACTTCTTCAATCAGCATCAATCCATCAATAGAGTATTCCATCTCATCCACTTGTTCAATGACAGGACGCTCATGGTCGAATTCATCCTGAATCTCGCCTACGATCTCTTCCATGATATCTTCAAGTGTGACAAGGCCGGAGGTTCCGCCGTATTCATCAATCAGAATCGCAATCTGTGTCTTGCTACGCTGCATACGTTTGAGCAGATCACTGATTAGCGTGGTATCTGGCACAGCCAGGATGGGCCGGATCACGGAGATGGTATCCGTAAGTTGGGATCGCATCAGATCCTTAATGTGAATAAAGCCGATAATATGATCCTTGTCTCCGTTATATACCGGATACCTTGTTCGCATACTCTCACTGGCAATCTCCAGATTCTCCAGCATGGACTCATTGGCATTCAGACAGATCATTTCCGTCCGCGGAATCATAATTTCACGGGCGGTTGTATCCGTAAAATCAAATATATTATCAACAAGTGCTAATTCAGTGTTATCAATTAAACCGCTCTTATTGCTTTCTTTCATCAGAATGCGTATTTCATCTTCGCTATGTGCGGAGTCCATCTCCGAAGCTGGTGCCATTCGGAACAGTCTCAACAAGCCGTTAGCCATACCGTTCAGTGCCCATATGAATGGATACATTAACTTGTAGAAGAACGTTAGCAAAGCCGCAGACCACAACGTGATCGTCTCAGACTTTCGAATTGCCATCGTTTTGGGAGCAAGTTCTCCCAGTACAATGTGCAAGATCGTAATAATCACAAATGCAATGGCAATAGAGATTCCATGAACGTAGACTGGTCCCAGTCCAAATGCGGTAAACATGGGCTCTAACAGATGTGCAATTGCCGGTTCTCCCAGCCACCCCAGTCCCAGTGAAGCCAAAGTTATACCTAGTTGGCAAGCTGATAGATATGCATCCAGATTACGTACGATATTGGAAGCATAGATGGCATTTTTGTTGCCTGTTTCCACCAAAGCCTCAATCCGGCTTCCACGAACTTTCACCATCGCAAATTCCGCCGACACAAAGAAACCATTCATTAATACAAGTAAACCAATGATTACTAAATTTAAAATACTCGGTAAGGGGTCACTCAAATTTTCATCCTATTCGCCGTCATTCTTCGGCAAATAGGTCCACCTCCTTCGAAAATGTAGGATATTTGCCATTCTGCCGCTCATATGCAATTTCAACTTCCCAATGCTTCCACCTCCACCTTGTTCTGTCGAATAAAAAAGATATGCTTCTTTTATTATATAATTCTAAACTACACAGTCAATCCGTGTCCTATGACAACGAAATGGCACAAACGCCTTTTTTCTTTAACAAAAGTCTCGATTACGCTGTTCCCCGGAAAAATTTTTACTCAATACGCCGTTATGCTTCCTATTTTCTCAGTTGTATTGATAAGTGATTAACTTTCAGATCATTAGATAGTTAATCACTTATCATTTTCTGTAATACGTGTGACTGCTCGAATTACAACATCAGGATAGTTATTTTGAATGATGATTTTTGCTTCAGCTATACTTTCAGCTCTCAATTCTCGAGTGTATATGATCCCATAAGAATCTTGGAATTCTACGGAATATTCGATTGCCTCTTGGTCCATTTTTATCACCTGCCCATTGTTATTGTGCTTTACATATCACATTATCAATAAGTTTACGCATTCGTAAAATACGTTGAGCGCTCCCTTCCACTAGTAGTTTATTCGATAGTCCTTTTCAAGATAAGCATATTCACTGTCCCTTGTTTGATACGTCCTTGGTCTGATAACTAATAATTCACTATCTGAGCCAGCCTTGCTAGACGAATTAATTTCGAGTTTCATCACTCGTTCAATGACTTGATGATCGATATGCTCATCATCTACATCTTCCTCATCTACAAAGCGAACTGTTATGTGCTGTTTTATTCCTTTCCAATTTAGATGACTACTTTGATAACATAATTCCACATTAATCAATGCCTCATCACAATCTATTCTCGACTGTGTATAAAACTCAATAAATACGTCTTTGTCTCGTGACACTAATTTTATTTCATCTGTTTCTGTTTCAAAATTCCCATTCAAATTTAATCCTCGATAAAGACCATTTGGGAGGTGAATACGTAATATTGCATTTTCATTTAAATTATTGGTATGGGTGAGCTCAATCCATAAATGATTCATTCCTTCTTCTTTTTCCATCTTTTTTTTAGCCAACCGTAAATTAAGCATCATTAAACTCCCCCCTTAAAACCTGTGAGACAGAATCAATTACCTTCTGTTTTAATTCGGCAGAAACTCGAGGACTTAATGTAATTGAAACATCATCTGTTATTGTCAGAGTTTCGTTTTCCAAGACACGATCTGGGCTATATAAACTCATCAATTGGCCGATTTTTTCCACTTCCTCTACAGAAAGAAGCTTCAATTTTCCTTGAATGGATGCTAAGTTCTCACCAGTTCTTGATAAAGTTATAATTGCTCGAAAATAATGAATGTGTTTATCGGTGTATACTCTTTTATTTCCTACCAACTCTAACGGAGGAACCATGCCTATTTGTGTATAGTACCGAACCGTCCTCAGATTCATCTTAGTATCATCTTCTTGAAGAATTTCTGAGATACGCTTTGCAGTGTACTGATTCATAACCTCACTCCTTTACACTTTAGTTTATACCCATACAGTAAACTGTAATATGTACAGTTTACTGTATGGATATGCATCTAGTCAAAAAACTATTAAAAAAGGAGAATATCATTTTGAGAAACATAACTAATTCTTAACTAAACCAAAGAGAGCATCCTCGCTCATGCTTCGACATGGCTGGATACTCTCTTTTTTGTAATACGTTATTTTCTCAGATTCTATCCGCCGATTACGATGTGGACTCAATCTCCACTACGGTTTCCGAAGCGGGGTTCCAACGCCACTTCGCTCGTCCCCCGCTTGCGTTATGCAATCCACCGATCCAGAATTCATCCTGCTTAAGCAATGCCCAATCGACTTCTCCATTCAACACCTGAATTCCGAGTTCCGTTAGCGACAGGATTCCGTCACGGAATTTTTCATCATGCTGCTTGAAATTAGGGAAAGTGGTTGCACCGCTCATCTGAAGAAGAGCATGAGGTCCTTCTGTCATCCGCTTCAGATGTGCCCAGTATTCAAGATCACCCATCCCGAGAATATGCAGTTTGTCTCCTACCTCGCGAAATAATGGATACGGATGCTCCACACCTGCTCTAATAGTCTCCAGTGTTGTCTGCTCAATGAGTCCCAGACCGTTCGATACAGATGGCAGACGGGACAAATGTGCCTTAAAGGCAGCTTTCGCAAAGGGTAGCGCAGAAGTATCTGCCTGCAAGTAATCCAGATGATGCCGGGAATCAGTCGACGTATAGGCTTCCCAGAACTGTGCACCGGCTTGTAACTCGTTTTTCTCAATCACATGCCAACTGCCGGACAGACGTTCAATCTGTGTGGAGGTAAGCTGTCCCAGTCCTCTAAAGTGCTCGATCTCTGGATACGAGTCAATGCAGAGCAGATTCAGTTTTGTATTCTGGAGTGCTTGTCCTTTGAAATAATGCAATAGATACGATAACATCGTCTGATCATAGAGATCGTATTCGAACCATAAGACAATTTCCTTGTATTGTTGAAACAAATGCAACTTGCGTTCAAGCTCCTCAATCTTCAAGTATTCCGCCTGTGGAATGCCCAACTGCTGCTCTAACACGGAAGCTCGATTCTGCCGCTCCTTTGTATCTCCCATCTCTTTGGCTACCGGGCCGAACGTATACAACTCTCTCCATACGAGGATGTCTCCCTGAATTCCACTCTCTCTTAAACGATTGGCAGCGTGATCCCCATTCATAATGTGTAACAATCCTTTTCCCCCTTCATACAAGTCACTGAATACAGAGACCAGATCCCTTACAGGCATAGAGCGCTTGAGTTTGGATCGGGCATCGAACAGTCTTTTCTTTAATGCAGGTACCTTCACCCCGAGGAAATCCGATATTTCCTTGAGCGAGTATCCTTCCAAATAAAACAGTTCAACAGCAATCCGCATCGATGATGGCAGTATTGCAATGGAATCACGAAGCGTACGATGCATTTCATTTTGCACCGCTTGTTTTTCCGGATTATGCGCCTGATCCTCTTCATGGAATACATGCTCCAGCTCCTGAACTGGAATCATGGTATGTTGCTTTCGTCTTAGCCAGCGATAACACTGCCTCTCCACAATTACCTTGAACCACCCTGGAAAAGCCTCAGGAGCTTCCAGCTTGGACAGATTGCCAAAGGCTTCAGTAAATGCTTCCTGTACGACATCTTCAGCCCAAAATGTATCTCCTAAACGATTGTAGGCAACAGCAAGAGCCATCCCGCGATATTGAGACATCAGTTGTGCGTAAGCTTCGGTTTCGCCCTTCATCGCTCCTTCAATCCATGAATTCAATGCTATGGACTCCCTTCATATAAGCATGCTGCTTGTTCTATTCATGTATAAGTGCCATGTTATCGCCAAAAGGTTACGTATAACTCTAAATCTATAGTAACCTTCGTATATATGTTTATGTAAAAAGCTGTCCTGTCTGCGGATTACCTCCACATTCAAGGACAGCGATGTAAATCAGTATGTGTTAGACATGTGACATGTCAGTTATCAATCAACATGATGAGGTGAAAATGATTATCTGCTTGGAGCTTGCGGGTAATTGCCTACCACGCCCGGATATTGATACAACAACGGCTCATCAAATGTAGCATAGTCGAAGTTGACCATCAACAGCATGATCCGTCTTCCTGTCTTCGGGTCACTGATGATAATATGATCACGGCCCGCTGCTTCAATAATACCTTGGAATATGCGAGCGTTCCATTCTTTGTTGCCTTCATATGTCATGTAGAATGTACCGAATTTACCAAGGTTCAGACGTAAAATATTCTCAATGTATGACTGCTCAAACTGTGGAGCTGTTGTTGTAATCACTGCACCCGTTGGTGTCATTGGGCTTCCACTGGATACGAGTGGCGGTACACTTGTGGAGCTTGGTGATACCATCCCTGGCGTTGGTGACATGGCAGGCATTCCGTTACCGATTTTGTAAGACGTACCTTGAACCTGAGAATTAGCTTGTTGACCCATCACAGAATTTGCTTGCTGACCCAGTGTTTGAGTTGTTGGTTGATAAGGCTGATTAATCATGATGATTCCTCCCAAAATTTAATATACTTCCGGACAGTCATCGCCTGTCGGACTGAAGAAACAATGCGCTTTGAAACGTCCTGTATTTTGCTGGTCATACCACGTTGGTGGGCAGTCGCCCACAGGTCGGAAAAACCACAATGAATTGCTTGCTGGCCAGATGCGCTCTCCATTAATCACCCGTTGTGCGAGACGAATCTCGGACTGTCTTGCCCGTTGGTAAAAGTACCCCTTCTGTGTTGACTCGTAGCCTCCTGGATTCTGGAATACCATACGATTGATATCGCGAATATCCTTGAAATCCAGACAATCCACCAGCACCCGGTTCACACCTACATTGCCCACAAGCAACATACCCTGATCGCCGTCACCTTCAGCCTCTGCCCTCATGAGCCTAGCCAGCAGCTTGACGTCCTCTGAGTTGGCTTTAATAACAGCCATAGTCTGTTTCCTCCCTTGTTTCAGCTGTTCATCTCCGTACATCGTATTGTGCAGGAGCCCATTCGGTGACACGATTCCATCTTTTTTCCATAAAAAAAAGCCCGGAACCTCACCCAAGGTGAAGTCCCGAAGCAACTCGTTTCTTATAATACTCGCCTGTTTAAGGCTTGGCTTCAATCCAATAATCATAGGCATGAACAATGTTGCCTTGGTAAGCCTGATATTCGGCCAGCAGATCAGGAAGCTTGGCAAGCTGAAGTTCCATCTCCGCTGCCCCTTTTTCATAAAAAGAAATATGAGGACCTTCGTGGTTCTGCTTCATTTCGACCGAAATCATCAACCTTTTACCGAAACGATCGGCGATCTCCATCTCCTGACTCACAACAGCAGCAATCCCATTGGAACCTTCGGCGTTGTTACGGAAAGCCATCAGCGACACATGATCGAGTGTACGGATCATAAATTCAGCCACAGATGTATCCTTTCCTGGCAACGCGAAGCTATCCAGCCATACAGCAAGGTCTGCGCTTGTTTCGAGATCACTGTCCTTCTTCGTTTCTTCCTGGAAAAATGTAATATTGGCAGCCCATTCGGTCAATAAGGTGTCCCGACTATTCTCCCACTCTGGCAAAGTGTAAGGCTCAATATCCAGATGGATGCCTTCAAATCGTTCATCCGGCTCGGATTCAGCATTATAGTTTTTCACATAATCAATCAATCGCTGAATGCGTGGACGATTCTCCTTTTTGCCCCAGATGGGGTGTCCACCCATCGCATGGATCTCAATACCCTGCGCTTTTGCCCGTTTCACAAAACTGCGATAGCTGGAATAGGGTTGATCCAGGTCCAACCGGACATACAACCAGTTAATATTCTGCTCTCTAGCAAATGCTAGTATGTGCTCTCCCCCGTCATTCGTCACCTGAGAGGCCTCCCAGATATACGTTCCCCGAATCTCTGGCTGATTGGATGGAATCTCCGGTGATGGCAGTTCCGACGGCTCCAGTTGTCCCCAGTATACGATGTCATGTACAGCAGAACCTGCGTAGGAACTATGCTCGCCGAATGCGGAGGCAACTTCTTCAATAACGCTTTCCAGTTGTGCTACACCTTTCCCGGCAAATGACGTGAACTCCTCACCAGGCATGGGCTTGGTGTTCAACCCAACCGTGACGCTCACATTGCTGGCATCGGCCCAGTTCATTTCCTGTTCAATCAAACGTATGATACCATTGTTCCCTTGCGCGTTATCACGGTAAGCGAGTAAAGTGACATGCTCCACTTGTTCAATGAACCAACGTGACAATGGTTCGTTATCTGCATCCTCAGAACCTCTATTTCCTGTGACGGTGTACGAATCTAGCCAGAATGGCAGATCCATATTCACTGCAACTGCGCCATCCTGTCTTAATTGCTCAAATAACAGATTCATATTGGCTACCCAGGATTGTACCAGTGGCTTGGCATCTTTTTGCCAGGCTGGTAACACATAGGGCTTGATATCCAGATGTATGGCATCAAATTGCTCGTTGGGCTCAGCAGCTTGATTGTAATCACTTACCCACGAGGCTAATCTGAGCATGGGACCTTCACGGCCACTGATTGCCCAGGATGGATCACCTCCCAGCGCTTCAACCGCAATACCCGCACTGCTGGCTTTGGCTATAAACGTCTGGTATACCTCCTTGGGCAGCGTCATGTCTACATTCACGTACAGCCTGTTTATCTTATGTTTAGCTGCATTGGCCAACAGCTCATCTCCGTTGCTAACAGACTGTGCCTGCCATACCCAGGCCGCCCGTATATCTGCGCCGTCAGCTTCAGCAGGTGACTCATTCCCTATCATTATCATCCCTCCGATCAGCAGTAACAGCCAAAATACCTTCCGGGATTGTTTCCCGAACATATACTCCCTCCATTCCTCTACTGTTGTAAAATCACATTTATTATAGCAACCGAGTTATTAAAAACAAATAAGCCCAAGTGCTTAACTTGGGCTTATCACTCTTAAGTTGTGCCAGCTTAAGGCTAACCCGGTTCGATCCCGGTTCTAGTCCTCATATATCATTTTTCGGGTCATACCTCCATCAATAACAAGGTTGGTCCCTGTGACAAAGGTATTGCTTGGATCAGATAAATATAAACAAGCACGGGAGATATCCGAAGGAACACCCACACGACCGGATGGATGCTGTTCATGATCCTCCTTTTTCAATTTTTCCACGTCTCCTGTCTCAATCCATCCCGGACTGATACAATTGACCCGAATTTGGTCCTTGCCCAGTGAGACCGCCAGCGCATGCGTCAGAGCTACAATCGCTCCTTTGGATGCGGCATAAGCTTCCGTATCAGGCTCAGACATCAGCGCACGTGTAGAAGCCATGTTGATAATGGCACCCCCGTGTTCATTGCTTTTCATATGTTTGGCTGCTTCCCGACTCGCCAAAAAGCAACTTCTCACATTGGTATTGAGTACATCGTCCCATTCTTCCAACGTTAGCTCATAGGGTGATTTCCATTTGGTGAGTCCTGCATTATTCACCAAAACATCAATTTGCTTGAATTCATCTAAGGTTGTACGAAAAAGGTTCGTAATGTCCTGCTCGCTCCGAACATCACATTGGACAAAGATGGCTTCTCCGCCTTCATTACGAATGGAAGCTGCGGCTGCCGCACCCTCCGCTTCCTTGTAGTCAGCAAGTACAACTTTGGCTCCGGCGACCGCATAAGCCTCAGCCACACTCCGTCCGATTCCCTGAGCAGCACCAGTTACAACAACAACCTGATCTGTAAATGACATATTCGTTGCCTCCTCTATGGTAATGATCCCTTGATCATAATTTCATTATGCCTCTTCTTATATAAATACACGTCAGGGCCATTAAGAAACGCTTGTCCAGTAAATAATCAAAAAAAGCTCACGCCATCCTGGCGCAAGCTGCTCAGTTTAACCCCGTAGGCGTTCAGAATATACGCGATTATATCGCTCGAAGCCTACATAACGCGTTCCTTTGAACGAGAGCCGTCCTTCATCCCCCTCAGCACACAAACCATACTCTTCGCCATTGACTTTGAATTCGAGCCGATCTCCACTTTCCACTTCAAAGGTGACGTAGTATAACGTTCGTGCTGTACTCCCCGGTTCAGATTGCGACTGACTCATCTTCATCCGTCTGCTGGTGATTCGTGAAGGCACGGTTAATAGCGGCTCCGAGTTGTTGCGTCCCCACCTCCATACCTCCTTTCCCATCGACAGAAGGACTATACCTATAATCAGAACAAATACAACCGGAAAGACGGTTCCAAACAAATCAAACATCCAGGATGATTCAATGCCCATGTCTCTCCCTCCGTTCATACAACTTAGGACAGCCGGAGTCTTGACCCGTCTCCTGTAATGTATATGCACGTAAACAAGGAACTTGTTATCCGGATTGAAATCCAACGATGTGAAGGGAAAAACCCTCCGGCAGAATACCGAAGGGTTTCTTCATACGAAAAATAAGTACTATTTCATTATCTAATACCCTGCTGCCTAGCAGCCATGTTTTTACTTAAAGGTTGTTGCAAATCGTTGATCCAATAATATAACCTGATTGACCTGTCCCTCTTTTGTCAGCATGAACGATGCACGATAGATAGCCAGATCATCTTTTTCCGCTTGCAGCGACTTCTCATCCAGGAATGTTTCCTTCTGAATATGATAGGCATAATCGATATTACGTTCAGATTCGACCAAAACATGTTCCTTGCCATACAGATCGAGAATCTCTTGATGTGTCATCCCCGCTTCTGCCCCGCGAGCCGTCTTAAAGTACCCTTTCGAGTCCTTATTCAAGATGATACTAACGACTTTGGCATCCCTATAGCCAATCGTTATCCCGTTATTGTATTGATAGGATTCACCCACACCCGTTGATGTTCCCTCACCGAGGATTTTCTCCGTCTCTTCCTGACTCATTCCATACGTAATCTTATCCTCACTGTCAGTCTTCGTCACAGCCAGATCCTGTTCTGAAAATTCGTTTGGATTGAATTTGCTATTGCTGCAAGCCGTGATCATGATTAATAATAATGCCGCAACAATCCATGTTATTTTTCTCCAGTGTCCATTCTTCATGTACTCACCTCTGATGTTTTTCCAATATTTTATCATATTATCAACTGAAAAAATAATTAGTAGTGACGTTTTCACCATTCCTCGCAAACAAAAAGAGTATCCGATATGTAGTTACTCCTGTACCATTATCCGCTCCAACTGAGATAACAGCCTCAGGTAAAGCACTGCTATCTCAGTTCAAGCAAACCCATGTTACCCTTGTGGATGCATATTTAATAAAGCTGAGGACAATTAGCTAGCCTGTTAACTGATTCACGCTAATTGTGTGATCACAAGATGTGCCGATACAGGTCTTGTTCCGCCCGCAAGTGGCGTGATTGTTAATGCAGTAGCATTACCAGCCGGGTTCCGAACGGTCAGAATAGAATTAATCACGGTTGTCTGCACTAAAGCCATACCCACAATCTGAGACGTTCCCGTTGCTCGCCCAACTACAGTAGGAGCCAAATCTGCCCCATTGAGAGTTAAGATTAATTGACCGGCTTCATTGATGCTCACCTGGAACAAAATCTGATACGTACCAATGGCTGCCAGATTGAATGAACTAGGCCCCGTACGTGCGATAGTTGTTCCACTTGTCGGCCCATCCTGAGGAAAGCTTACATCAGTACCGGGAGCAACCGTTGCTGCATTATCAGGTGGCATCAGTGCGAAAAAGTCAGCAAATCCCAGTACGCTTCCGGCTGCTCCTGTTGCACCTGTACCTCCCGTGGCTCCAGCTGGACCAGCTACTCCTGTAGCACCAGTCGGGCCTACTGCTCCTGCTGCACCGGCTGGCCCTGCCGGACCTACTGCTCCTGCTGCACCGGCTGGCCCTGCTGGGCCTACCGCTCCTGCTGCACCGGCTGGCCCTGCTGGGCCTACCGCTCCTGCTGCACCGGCTGGGCCTGCCGGGCCTACTGCTCCTGCAGCTCCTGTCGCACCCGTCGGCCCAACAGCTCCAGCAACACCTTGAGGCCCAATTGCCCCGGCAGGTCCAGGATTACCCTGCGGACCTTGTGGCCCTACGGCCCCTGCTTCTCCCGGAATCCCCTGTGCTCCCATAGGTCCAGCAGGCCCGACCGGACCTTGAGAACCTACCGCTCCAGCAGGACCAGGCTGTCCCTGAGGCCCTTGTGGTCCAGGTGGCCCCCCTGCTGGTCCTTGAGCTCCAGTTGGCCCTTCAACCCCTTGTTTACCTGGAATACCTTGTACGCCCTGTACGCCTTGTATACCTTGTGGTCCTGTTGGGCCAACGACAGTAGGGGTAGATATATTCACTTCTGGAGGCGGACATTTTACTTGAACGAACTTTTTGACCACTTTCAATCGGCGTTCTTTTCTTTTAACTTTACACGGATGGAATGTTGCCTTTTTTCTCTTCATACGTTTCTTCACTTCTGAATGACTCACAGTGTGGACACCTCCCTATAGACATGGTTTAACGTACGTATGTAGATGAAAAGATGCGTGGACGAACAACCATTTTAACTAAAAAACTCCGCTAATTATCAGGTAAAACAATAAAATCAGTAGCAACTGCCTATACGTTTGATCTATTTTGTTCAAAACCATTAATTGAGTCGAGCTGGTTTACGTGAGGAGATTTGTTCAAAAAAACTCATGCCATTTGGGCATGAGTTGCTTGGTTTAACTAAGCAGACGTTCCGAATAAAGCAGATTAGTTCGTTTAAAGAAATATATCTTGTCCCTTGAAAGAGAGCCGTCTTAAATCTGCATCGGGTGTACGACGATATAGGAGTTTTGAGAAAAAGGTAACCACGACCTCCATAACATGTTGAGTTCATTTATGCTGATTTTTCGATTGTAATATTCTTCATCACAATTAATCTTGTGGTCTAACGATTCTGCCAAGTAAAAATGCGTTTCATCATAACCAACGACGGGAACAAAATGCAAATAACGTTGTTTGGGATGTACTCTAATAAATAAAATAACAGGTACCCCTTGGCTGATCTGTTTCTTCAACGTATTCACATTTCCTCGTAAGTACATTGCCTGATATCCTAGTTTTCTGAAAAAAACAACGACCGCTTTGGGATATACCGTACCATCCAGTAATTTGCGAGGATAGGTTTCATATAGCTTTGTTCCGTTGGACTCCAAACCGAAATGTCTCAAGACAAACGCACTGGAAAATGCAGCGCATTCGTAGTTTTTCTGAATATCCAACCGATTTGAAGATTGAATGTAATATGTACTCGGCACATTGACTGTGTACATGCGATCTTTCTTAGGAAAACTGAAATAAAGGGAGATCACCCAGAGAATAATCAACCAAAGTAATACATTGAGAAACAATTCGTGACCTCCTTCGTTTCATCAGACGATGTACTCTACCGTTTGAGTATGCCATTCACTAGACAGCAGACTATACGTCACAATATTCTCATAATGATCGTAAACCCGTTGAGCTTCTCTGGATGTTCCCTCATATGAAAATCCGATTTTCTCAGGTATAGCCCTGCTTTTAAAGTTGTTTTCTGCACATTGAATGATTACACGATTTAACTTCAACTCGTTAAAGAGATATTTAAGCAATTGTTCTATTGATTTGGTGATGATTCCTTTGCCCTGCGCTGACTCTGCTAAAAAATATCCAATGCTCGTTGCTCTATTGTTCCAATCAATATAATGCAATCCTAACATCCCGACCAATTGTCCATCGAACCATATTCCGGAATCAAAACCGTTCTTCTCTTCATAATTATGTGTCCATACATCTATTACAGAATCTAAATCACTGGGCGATTGTCGTTTATCAACCCAGAGTAACCACGCTCTCAAGTACTTTCTATTCTCATCAATTAACGCATACAACTCATCTCTATCTCGAGATTGGATCAGCTTTAATACAATAGATTCATTCACTTGAAAAGGTAGCATTCTGTTCCTCCCACTCAATCTAACTATGAGGTTAATTTTAGGTGTTCATTCAACACACCAGTTCTTTAGAACCCATTCTTTAATCTGTTCAGCTACTCCCTCTGCTGTAAGTTCTGTCGTATCAACTGTTTGCATTGGCGGGTCAAACGCAGTTTCCGAATTCTGGAGTAACCAATTGGCAAAATTCTTGTGATCTTCAACCAGGTTCTCGTCCCACCCACGGGCTCTTAAACGCGTCTCGCGAGTAACATCGTCACAATGCAAGTTCATATATAGAATCCGATCAAATCGATCTATGTAATCAGACCATGCAATATTTTCCGGGACCATCGTTCCACATAAAGATGATATCCATGTCAAAGACGTCAAATTCGGGAAGTTGCTTGCGAACAAGCGAAGAGATCGTTGTTTTTCCTGTTCCACTTGCGCCTGTCACTATAAAAAGCGGTAATCTTCTCATAACTCGCTCCTTGAGTTAAAATAAATTTTGATTTATTACGTTCTCCATTGATCTGCTTTCAACCCATAAATAATCCTGTTTAAATATGTACCGTTAATATATTCGTAATCCCTTAATTCACCTTCACGTTGAAAGCCTAATTTTTCAGGAATTGCGCGGCTTTTGAGATTGTCTGTTGCTACGCCAATTTCAACTTTATTTAATTCAAGTTCATCAAATGCGTAATCAATTAGAATTTTAATCGATTTTGTAATAAGTCCCCTACCCTCATATTCCTGACCAAGCCAATATCCTATTTCAGTCTTCTTGTTTTCTTGATCAATGTATAAGTATCCAATAGAACCAGCAAGCTCGTCTCCACACCAGATTCCTAACCAATAACCATCATCTTGAGCATAGCGTATACGTGTTCTCTTGATGAAATTTCTTGAATCATCTTCTGTTAATGTCATGCTGGGGAACTTCAACCACGCTCCTATATGATCCCTGTTTCGATCGATCAGATTATATAATTGGGGTGCATCTTTCATTGCCAATAGCGATACATAGGTAGCAGTATCCATTTGATATTTAAACATATCCCACTCTCCGATTCATTTCATTTAATCACCGTTTTCTTGCTTTAATCACAAAGGATACAGGTAACATCTTCGCTCTTTTAAGGAGACTATCGCTATTATTATGTAATTGCATGATATCCTCATCGGATTCTTCTATCATTTGTTCAATGACAAATCCCGCTTTTGCTAACGCGTTGACATAGGCTGATATTTGACGATCAGCTAAAACTAATTCTCCCTGACAAAAATCAGGAGACACCGCATACCAAGATTCATCAGAATATGACTTATTGAAAACAAATCTATCATTTTCTTCAACGACACATCTATGAATTGGATGAGACCAGCTGAAAATAAAAATGCCATCTTTCTTTAAATAAGAAGCGATTCGGCTGAAAGTACCTTCAAGATCGGTTGTCCAACCTATGGCATAAATCGAATACACAGCGTCAAAATAATTAGTAGGAATACCACATCCCTCTTCCATGGGTGAACATATCAATGTTGCAGGAATTCCGTATGTCCTCAAGTGTTGTTGTGTCTTTTCTATCTGTTTCTGGGATATATCCATACCCCACAGTTCACCTGCTTTGCGGTCTCCATGATACTGCAAGGATTGACCATTTCCACAGCCCACCTCTAACATCTTTAATCCTGAGACATCACCAAAAAGTTGGTGTTTTTCTTCTGAGATAAATGCTCCATAATGTGGAAGCACGATTGCACTCAAAAAGTCATTCCCTTTTGTATCCCAATAAAAGCTGTTTGTTTCATAAACACTGTGCTTGTTCATCTGATAGCCTCCTTTATACACTACATTCAGAACATTACTTGTTACCTTCGTTGAAATATGTAATCTCATTGCCATTAAGTAAGCTTTTAAAGCCGTTCTTGTAGTAAGGCATAAGCTCATCTGCCTGTGTTATATCCAACCATGCAATCTCAGAGATTTCGTCTGGTCTTGATATCTCTTCTCTCCCTCCGACGATTTACATCGACTCGTTTCAATGATTGAACTTCCTTTCCGGAAACTTTTAAATATTATTCTTATCACTGAACTCAATGCAAAAAGGTTGCATCTCAGGTTTTAAACAATACTCTATTCTTTCTCTGAAGTTTTTCCATTCGACTTTTAAAATGGCTTCTTCGATCGGAAAGAAACCAGACTCTAAACTCTCCGTTGATGTGATTAATTCTCCTCCTATTGGTTTGGCTAGAAATAATGTGTTACATATTGAATTTTCGATATTCTGAAATATTCCACAGAATTTGATAATTTCAATGTCGATACCGGACTCCTCTTTCGTTTCTCGGATCGCAGCTTGACTTAGAGATTCTCCTTCTTCCACTTGACCACCTGGCATTTCCCATCCTCTTCGTGGTCCTCTAATAAGTAATAATTCATTTTTGTCGTTTATCACGATTGCAGCGGCAGATAAGATATGTTTTGGAGGGCTCATTTATTCGACTCCTTCTAGAGAGATTAATATACGTTTGAAGAACAATTTATAGCCAGACTAAAAGAAGTTATATATCCCGTCTTCAAAATAATTATATTCTTCATCCGTTATTCTTAACTTTCCATACCCGTTATAAAATATTTCTATATCTCTTTCATTATCAAAATGGCTAATGCTACATCATATCTTGGATCGCCATAAGCTGCTCCTGCCCAGTCAATAACTCCAACAATATTGCAATCATTAACTAGCACATTATCTATAGTAAAATCTCCATGGATGAAAGTGTTCTCTATTGGTTTTGGTCTTCCTTCTTTCAACTGTTGAAGTAGTTCTGCTGATCCGTCTACAGCAAAGTGAGTTAGATTATATTCTGCTTTATTAAGCATTGTATCTAACCAAGGACTGTTATTGTTCAATAATTCAACAGGACAAGAGCATTCGTGTATTTTCTTTAAACAAAGTCCAAAGTTAAAAATCGCTTTTTCTTTACTTTGAAGGTCAGGCATCTTAGAGAGAAATTCTCTTAAACTTATTCCATCAATATAATCCATCAGAAGCCATCTCGATGTGTCCTCAGTGTGAAATGAATATACCTTTGGAACAGGGAGTCCCGTATGGTAAAGGTATTGGAGTACCTTATATTCATCGGATAACCATTCATTATAAAGATCGTTTTCTGTCTTCTTGATGATGTACTTTTGGTCGAACATATCCAGAATAGCCACAGTAGAAGTATGACCTTGCTTAGGAGAAGTGATTTTCTGGACTTCCCCTATATGTCCTTTTATTTCAATTGGGAGATCTTGAATGTTCATAGTTTTGTCCTTTCTACAATTTCATGCCCTTTCTCTTTCAGATAAAGTCAATAAAAAAATCCACATTTTGAGTGATTCACCTTAATTATTTCTATAATAACCCATGCTGCAATATTTGCGTAGTACATTTAAAAGCGCATACATTTCTCTCCAAATCAAAAAGAACCCTCCCGTAGGAACGTTCTCTGTGAATGATCCGTGAATCATAAGCCTATGCGTACATCAGATCCATCTTACTATAATTTTCTCTCACATACGTTTGTAGTTGTACAAGCTGATTTATTGCTTCTCATCTGAGTTCTATTTAGATGGAACTAAAGAAACGACTCGCTAGAACCTGACGCAGAGCAGATCTATGATTGTCAAAGGCACTTGCATAATCTCGTTCATGAATTGCTCTACGTTGATGCGAATTTCAGTCACTTTGTGGTAGAAGACGTTGTTAATTACATCGGATTTCAGCCATTTCCATAATCCCTCGACGGCATTTAGTTGAGGGCTGTAAACTGAACCAGAACCAGAACCAGAACAACCTTCTATCCCAGAACCACAGCCTGAACAACCATCTGGGGATCGTGCTATCCTAGTAGTCACATTGACAACTGGTTTAGAGAAAGAATACGATCTTCCAATGAGTTAGGTAAATGCATTCCTCAACTGGTATGATGCTCGTGATGGAGGAGCTGGACCGGCCAAGTTCGCCATCAACAAATACAGCAACAACAAAGGTCCATTTAGTAAGCGTACAGATTACGTGATATTCGATAAAATTCTAACGTTTGAAGTAAGTGAATATACGACCAAATAAAAGAAAGAACAGTGAGGTTATCCCTCCTGCTCTATTATGTATTCAATTCAGGAGATATTTCATTAAGCCCAATCATACTACCGGTCATAAATTCCAGAAAAAACAGAATTGTTCTATTGGAGATGACTTTACCTTGGAAGTATAACAGCGCGGGAGACATCACATACATTTATGGGAATGGGGCAGATAAGTATTATCAAGCGGTCCGGATTGTCAAACGTTTACTAGGCCGCAAGGCTACTGCTGAGCTACAGACAAACAAGAGCCGGACACGCTGCTTGATAAAACTCTATAATTAAAAATAGAGCCCCACTAACTTTTAGTAGTGGAGCTCGTTCATAATTTATAAGTTCAATTATTTAGTTAATGCATAGAATAAGAATAACTTGTAGCCCGAGCCCATACCTGTAGCAGTTACAGTTGCTTCAGAGTTACCTCTAGGACCTGAAACGGTTGAGTCAGGATACCAATTCACATAACCCCAGCCTGTATTATAACTAAAGGTATTAGAAGTTGGATTTTTACTGAGAACCTTTCCAACTAAATTCCGATATTACCCTAAATTTTCTTTGGTAAAGCTGACATTATAGAGAATCCTAAGATTACACTAGCCACAATCACTAAATAGTCATTAACAACAATATATTGATATACAGAATCATTTAACCATCCAAATGAGGCCCATACATAACTTAAAGAAACAATAAGAGCCGGTAAAGTTATCAGTAGGAAACCCGATGTGTCCTGTTGTTTTGTTGATCTCAATTGTCCTCTAATCATTAATCCAAGAACCACACCAATACCTCCGAAGAAAACAATTGGTATAATTGTTATCAAAAAAGGGCTAACATCAAATCTCGTTCTGGCTTGCGTAAGTTGGTTATTGAGTAACATAGATCCAACTGCGAATAAAACAATAATTAAAACAAGGTAAGTCAAATTTTTGAGAACTCCATTTGCTTTAGTTTCCATTTAAGTATTCCCCTCTCTTCTGTCGGATATCCTAACTTTAACATTTGTGGGATTTAAAATCCAAATAATAAAAAAATGACTCCTCCAGCTTTATGCCAGTCAAGTCATATTTACCGATGCTATCGGATTTGTTCCTATATCACCATAATTATCCTTTTTGTTCAGATTAGTCTGAGACAATGAACCAATCGAAGTTCTCAGGACCTACACGAATAACAGGTACCAGGCTAGTGCCTATAAAAGCAGTGTACGTCAATTGTAGTAAGAGTGGTGGATTGAAATCTTTTGCTGGAAATGTGATAATCTGTGGTGCCAGAGGGCCAAAGTCATTCGTAGATGTCGCGGAATAAATAACTGATTCAGTTGCTAACGTTCCTCTTACAATAGTAATTGTGATAACAACCGAGATAACACTTTCAAAGTGTCCTTTAATCGCCATAAAAAAATACACCCCCTAGAATTTCATCGGCTAAACCCAAGGGTTTTTCCAATGTCTATTCTAAAAGGTGCACTTCAGAGGCAAAACGTTGATATATCAGCTTACTTTGATCAGTTTTGATAACTAAGCGTACATCATATCCATATACCCGCGAGTTACTTCTCCACCTTCGGCTGGTTCGGGCTGGTCTGCCTGTGCATGTTCTGCCATGCAAGCCTTCACTGCTTCCTCTGTCGTGCAACGATTCGCATCGTCACATGTGTAGCATAATTGAAGCATATATCTGGTTAATTCATCCGCCTGCGTGATTTGAGTTTGACCGTTGGTTCTCATCTTCATCACTCCTTCTCTTGTTGAGTTAAATATATCACCTTCTAGTGGATTTATTTGTGATTTATTTCACAAACTAAGCAAAAAAAGAAAAGGAACCCGTAGGCTCCTCTCCTTTCTCCTATCTATTCACATCGATAACACTTTAGTTTAAAGTACTTTCCAATGTACACCGCCATCTAACGTTTGCAATAACAACGATCTTTTGGCATCTGTATTTTCAACCAATATCCAGCCAAGCTTGGGGGTAACCATCTGCATCTTCACAATCTCCGGATAATCTTCGAGAATTTTCTCCAGTACACTGCTTGCAGGAAGAGCGCTCCACGTTTTGCCCGCATCCTTGGTGTGGTAGGTTATGCCCTTTTGCATCGCCCAACCTTCCGATGCGTTCAGAAATACTGGTGAAAGGTTACGATTCGGACCCGTTTGTTTGTTTAAAGTGAAATTGGACAGCTTCCAGCTCTTTCCTCCATCGGTGGTAAAGAATCCATTAAATGTCGTGCTCTCCCCTTGAGAACAAGACACTGACATCCAGGCTGATTGCGCTTCACGTCCAAAAAATTGTGGTGAACTAACACTGAAATTACCACACCCGTTGAATTTGTTTCGATCAAAGAAGGATGGTCCAGTATTCCAGTTTTCTCCGCCGTCTGATGTTACATACAACTTCGGTGTGCCGAACTCCAGCGCTGTTAAGAAACCATGTTTTGGATCCGAGAAAGTCATGCCCGTGGTGTATCCACGTTTGGAAATCTCTTCTGCTTCCTGTTTGCCATCTTCATCACTGGATGACATCCGATTCCAGGTAATTCCACCGTCCTCGGTGAAGTAAAGTTTCTTGTCCTGTTTACCAATAGCGGTATCGACCGTGGTGAGAATCCAACCTTTTTCAGGAGATACAAATGAGATCGCAGTCACTTTATCCGTCTTGGACAGAGAAGACAGGCTCCAAGTTACGCCTCCATTGTTGGTGCGAAGCACCATGGTATCGGTTCCACCCATGCCTTCACGAACAATCCAACCATGTGCACGATCTACAAAATAAATGCTTTGTCCATATTTAGGGTTAGCCGGAAACTGTACATTTTCCGAAGGTGAAATATTGGTCCAGGTCTTTCCCTGATCCTGAGTGTAGTACAGGCGCAGCGCATTCCGCGTCACCCCCCACGCCAATCCTCCGTTGTCATTGAGCAACTGAAAATCGGTCAAACGGGTCTGTATCTGGTACTTGGCCATATCTGCAGATTCTGTACTGTTCACAGGGGGAACGACAGTTAATGTCTGCCCTGTATTCCCGGCGTCCTCCTGCTGCTGCGGAGGTTCTGCTACCGGAGGTTGATCTGACTCGGTGCATGCAGCCAATACAGCTGCTATACCTATAGACAGTAATGCTGTCTGCGCGATTTTAATCCATTGCAAACGCAAGTGGGTTCCACCTCTCTCATCCAATATACAGGCGCGCATGCCTGTCCTATGGCGTTTTATTTACGATTCATCAGAATCCACTGCTCCTATTCTACCACAAACCTTATGTAAAAGGCTCATTGCCCACTCATGGTCGGCCAGCTCCCTTTTTCTAGCTCATACTCTGGGCTATTAGTCGTACATTTATTACCATTAATTTCATCCTAAACTGTTTTTCGACGGAATAATTGGTAAAAAGACATGAAATGTGAACTATTTTATAGACAACACTCGCTTTATATTCTCTAATCCCTTAATATGGATGGGAGTATAACCCAAAAAGGAGAGGATATTGAACATGACAAATAGTGCAGCTCTGAAACCAAGTCGTGTCGTAATTGTAGGCATGGGTGCGGTGGGAACAACAACGGGATACACGCTAATGTTGAGACAGCGTTCGTCCGAGTTGGTATTTGTGGATGTGAATCATGATAAAGCAACCGGTGAAATGCTGGATATGAACCACGGTCTTCCATTTACGGGAGGCGTGAAAGTATGGGCTGGCGATTATTCCGACTGCAAAGATGCAGATATCATTATTATTACAGCCGGTGCTTCCCAGAAGCCGGGCGAAACCCGGATTGATCTGCTGAAGAAAAATGCAAGCATTTTCAAAGATATTATCGAGCGTATTACTGAAGTGAATTCTCATGGTATTTTGCTGATTGCAACTAATCCTGTAGATATTTTGTCCTACACTTCATGGAAACAAAGTGGATGGCCTGCTTCCCGTGTCATCGGTTCAGGTACATTGCTCGATAGCGCACGTTTCCGTTACCTGATTGGTAAAAATAAAGGGATCGACCCGCGTAGTATTCACGCACACATTATTGGTGAGCATGGAGATTCCGAAGTACCGGTATGGAGCCTGGCTAACGTTGCAGGAACAGATCTGGAATTGGATGAAGAAACACAGCAGGATATCTTCGACCGTACCAAAAATGCAGCGTATGAGATTATTAATGCCAAAGGAGCGACTTCCTATGCAATCGCCCTTGCTCTGGACCGCATTGTAGCTGCAATTCTCGGCAACGAAGGCTCCGTTCTGAACGTATCCACGTACCTTGAAGATTACAATGGTGTATCGGATGTTTATCTGGGTGTTCCATGTGTTGTCGATCGCAACGGTGTGCGCGAAATTCTGCCTCTTCCGTTGAATGAAACCGAAAAAGTGGCTTTCCAGGCTTCTGCTAACAAATTAAAAGAACAGATCACTGGACTCGAGTAATTCAATCGCGCAATCATTCATATCGTGAACGATTTAGCACGTTAAAATTTGTAAATTAAGATATCTGTCTTAGCCAAAAGGGCCATTTGTTTCTTCTAAAGAGAAGAGGCGAATGGTTCTTTGGTTTATTTCAATTATAAGAATGACTATTTAAGATATTAGATTTTAGTTAAAGTTTACATAATATTAGTTATGTTAAATCTTCCGTCGTCTTAATGAAAACAAAAAAAAGCCTGTCACTTGGACAGACTCCTTTTCGGGTTAAATATTAGCTTTTCACTTCTAATATGACGGAAGTTTAACGTCCAGCAAAGCCATAGCCTCTTCTTTCTCCCTACTGGTGACGTGAGTGTACACCGTTGTCGTTTGAATCGATGCATGACCGAGCAGCTCCTGCACCGTACGCAGATCGGCTCCACGCCGTAACATCATGGTCGCGAAGGAGTGACGCAGCTTATGACTGGAGTAGTTTTGACGTTGATTGGCTGGTGATTCCTGCTGGAAGCGTTCAAAGGTTTCTGTAGATATGAGCTGGATGCTGCGAATCGACAGTCTCTTCCCTTTTTGCGAGACAAATAGTGCTTCCTCTTTTGGCCGCCAAGGATCGAGACGCTCAGCCATAGCTTGAGATAATACTTTTGCCACAGTCTCCGGTACAGGAAGCGAGCGCCATTTCCGACCTTTACCAAATACATCCAATGTACGCCGCTCCGCATTATAGTCTTTGCAATCCAACGCATGTACTTCTCCAACCCGTAATCCCATATATCCCATCAATAGAAAAACAGCCAGATTACGTGTACGATACTTGCCTTCTACCGACTCCAGAAAACGTGTCAGCCCACTTTCATCAAGGAAAACGGGCGCACGGTTTTTTTCGGTTTTGGATTTTTTGATCCCAAACGCCGGATTATTGGTTAACAATTCGAGTTCAATGAGGGACTTGTAAAAACAGTTCACCGCCGCATGTTTGCGATTTCTCGTGGCATCACTAACCCCACGCTCCCGCGCGCGGGACAGAAAAGACAACACATGCAGCTTTTTGACCTGCTCCAGTGACTTTCCTTGAATGGAGACCAGGAATTCCACCACGTCACCCGTGTATGATTTTACCGTATGGCCTGTATATCCGGCGTCCTTCATCCATATGTGAAAAGCTTCTAGCTCGTCCGCATATTGCTCCTGAATCTCCTCGGTCATCATCTGTCTACGTCACCTCAATTCGGTTCTTTATAAGTTGAACAGTGCTCTACGCTTCATCCACAATGACAATGTCAATCAGCGGAATGATCGTTTCGGGTTTGCCTTGACTACGGGTAAGTACAAACGATGGCAATGGATTCTCGTGCAGGCCATTCACGGATTCACAGATCTGAGTATATAAATCCATGTGCAACGTCTCGCCTTCACCTGCCACATCAATGACAGGCCAATCGTTCTGAACGCAGGCAGGCCAATAAGCCAGCTCATTCGCAGGTACGATACTTAATTGTTGAATGGACGGATCAATACGGTAGATCCCTTGCCGTTCAGGTTCGTCGCCCAGCTTGTCCACGGCAAGTATTCCAGCCGACTGCTCATCTGGTGCAGAATAGAGTGAATAACACCACGGAGTCACGCCCCAGGCGATCGCCATCATCCCCTCTTCCAGCAACGTATCCGACAGTTCGCCTTCCGCAAATTGTTCGATCAGATTATGGTTACCCGGTCCCATCAGTTCCCCTACACGTTCAGCGAGTCGAGGCAGGTCAGCGAGGATAAATCCTCCTCTGCCGTAGGAGTCAAACACATGATGGTTTCTGCTCCACACAGCTTGAGATGGTGAACTCAACGACGCTGCTTCTGCCGGGAAAAGCGATATATATACGGTGATAACTTGCGCATACTTAACCATTGCAAGTTGTTCAGGTTCGAGTGTACCTTCAGCAATACGAGGTGTTTTCATATGCAGGGAGATTCGAAGTTCGTATTCCCCCTCTGTAAATACTGCCCAACCAAGATTAACAGACTGTTCAACGCCTTCAATAGATGCAATGGAGATTGAGCTATCCGGTTTCAGGTTAACAGCATACTGCACGTATGCCAGCTCCTGACCATAGATGATATTGGCATCCTGACGATTGACCGGTGAATCCAACTGTTGTGCAATGACAGATACCTTACGTCCATCCTTCAGAAGGCGCTGCGGATCAATATCCAACTGCAATCCGTCTTCACGTCCTAATTGTGAAACAATTAATTGCGCCTCTGCAAGTACGGATGAGTCAGCTAGTGCAAATCCAAAAGCTGCTTTTTGATGATCTGAATTCGTATGTAATGGTGTGTTCATGATACATCCCCTCTCTTATGTCTGATGGCATGTCACATCCTCAAATATATTTCATATTTGGCTTAGCCGCAACCCCGCCCCCGTGATTAAGTTCGTCACGTCCCTTATTACTTACCCATATATGAAGAAAATCCCAACCTTCCCCTGCTGTTATCATCCTTTATCTTTCTATATAAAAAAAATCCCCATCCCGCTTCGCCTAAGCGATACGAAATGAGGAAAAATGAAGATATTCTCGGTTAAAGATGTTCTCGACTAATCTATTTATCCTTTGCTCTGAAAGCACTCGAGATCCGGCGTTTCGGATTCAGATGACTGTAATGCCTTCCATACGCAAAGTAGATAATTAATCCGATGATCAACCAAACAAAAAACGTAACCCATGTCAGCGCTGCAAGGCGTGTCATTAAGTATACACAACCCAATGCACTCAGAATCGGAATCAGTGGCACAAGTGGAACGCGAAATCCGCGTTTGAGATCAGGGTTATTTTTACGCAACACAATAATGCCCAGACTTACAACTGCAAAAGCAAACAACGTTCCGATGTTCGTAAGCTCCGCCAAATGTCCCAACGAGATGAACCCGGAGAACAGAGCCACGATAATGCCCGCAACCCATGTCCCTACCGCTGGTGTCTGACTCTTGCCACTAACTTTGGAGAAGACAGGTGACAGCAGGCCGTCACGAGACATGGAATAGAGCAGACGTGTCTGACCATACATCATGACCAGCAATACGGTCGTAATGCCGGCAATCGCTCCAAGAGATACAATCCAGGACAATCCCTTCAATTGAACAAATTCAAATGCAAACGCAACTGGATCACTTACATTCAACATGTTATAAGGCACAATCCCTGTGAGGATCAACGATACAACGATGTAGAGAACGGTACAGATTGCCAGTGACGCAATAATTCCAATCGGCAAATCTCGTTGTGGCTGCTTAACTTCTTCTGCCGCTGTGGAGACCGCATCAAATCCGATGTAAGCAAAAAATACGGTTGCTGCTCCAGCTGTTACACCTGAGATACCAAAAGGCAAAAATGGCTGCCAGTTAGTTGGCTCTACATAGAAAACACCTACACCAATGAAGATCAGCACCACGATAATTTTAATCGCTACCATGATGCCATTCGCACGAGCAGCTTCCTTCACCCCTCGGGTAAGCAGGAAAGTGATAATTAACGTAATGACCGCCGCCGTGATGTCAAAATAGGTTCCCTTTTCCGGGCTGAACGCACTCGTTAGCGCATGAGGTAACTCCAATCCAAATCCGGACAATAACGTCTGGAAATATCCAGACCATCCACTGGCTACCGCCGCACTTGCAAAACCATACTCCAATATCAAATCCCATCCCAGAATCCAGGCAATCACTTCGCCAAAAGCCGTATAGCTATACGTGTACGCACTACCCGATGCCGGTATGCTTGAGGCAAATTCCGAGTAACACAATGCAGCGAATGCACATATAATACCTGCCAGTAAAAATGACAGTACAAGTCCCGGGCCGGCATACGTTGCGGCAGCTACACCAGTCAACACAAAAATCCCTGTGCCGATAATGGCACCTACCCCAAGTGTGGTTAAGTCCAACGGACCGAGCGCCCTTTTCAATGCACTGCTGTTATCGCCCTCCGAGGCAATTGGTTTTTTGCGAAATAATGAAGATCGTTGTTTGTTCTCACGCATAGTCATGTTCCTCTCGTCATGAATCTTGAATGTGCTATGGATGTAGCAGCGATTGGATGGCTTCCCAACTGTTCTATGAAAAAGTCATTTGTTCTATCTTATCGATCACCTATAAAAACCTATCGAATTCTACACGTTATCGCGTTGCTTGGTTAAATTTATTTTTGAAGATCACTTATTTTGTTCTTTTTCCGCGAAATTTATCATGATCTGTTGCACGTGGTTGAATATGAAAATGGATTTAAAACAAAACTGCGTATAATTTATATTATGCGCAGTTTTTATGAGCCTATTTTTTAACGAAAAACATCTTATATCTCTTGTTATCTGAAGTTAAGAAAAAGAGAGCTCTTTTCGTCTTTTTTCGCTGTCCCTTCCTCCCTTATCCTGTCTAATTCCACGATATGAAGGCATGTAAAAGAGCCACATATCATTATGCGGCCCTTTATTTCTTACTATAGGTAGAAGTGTATATAAAAATACGAACTGACTTCATTTCAGGTTTTTATGAAAAAGTAAATTATGAGAACGCAATTCTCTCCGCGTCGGACATCCTGTATTGGGTTAACAAATAATCTTTGCTCTGCATCGCCGCATGACGAATCGCATCCAGATCAACATTCAACAGCTTACCCTCTCGCTTCACGAGTCTACCTGCCACAAAGACCGTATCCACGTTGGATGGATTGGCAAATTGCACAACAGCGCCGATTGGATCATGAACGGGGAACATATTCAGATCGGTGGTACGAATCATGATCAGATCCGCTTCCTTCCCTGGGGTCAACGTACCCACCTTCTGCTCCAATCCCAACGCTTGGGCACCAGCTGAAGTTGCAAATCTCAGCACTTGGCTGGACTGCAAGTTCAACTCACCAGGCATCTCACCCTGCTGTAAAAGTTGTTCATTGGCTCTGGATCGTTCAGCCTGAAGTGCAAACTTCATCTGCGAGAACATATCTCCGCCTGTAGACGTCACTACATCTACACCAAGTGTAGGTGTTCCCCCATGTTCAAGAAAATAGCCGGTGGCCGGATATCCATGACCCATCATCATTTCAACCTCAGGTGTGACCGACAAGGAAGCGCCGCTATCTGCCAGCATTTTGTATTCATCCATGCCCATGGTGTTACCATGAACGATATTCACCCGTGGACTTAACAGTCCCGCTTCGTACAAGTGACTGATCGAGCGATCCACAGATCCCCAACTGCCAAATCCGGCATGCATGGAACAGATCGCATCCAGTTCTTGTGCTAGCTCGATCTCTTTCACGGTTGTATCCCAATGACTGAACTCCGGACCACGAATGGCAAGCCCATAAGTAAGCAATTGATCCCGTGATGAAAAATAACGTTCTTTGACTCTTCTCACATCATTATTCGGATACGTGAGTTGACTATCCCGATTCCAGTAGTCCGTCTCACCAGGTACTCCGTGAGCAAATACCGCCCGAATGCCAGCATCCTGAAGTCCACGAATCAGTTCATCCGTATGGTCAGGGGAATATGGCATGCTCCAATCCATTACTGTCGTCACTCCTGCGTTAAGCGCTTCCAAGGAACCGAGCAGATTGGCAATATAACTATCTTGTGGGCGGAGCTTGCTTCCCATCGCACCATAATAGAGATTTTGCAAATAAACTGGTAACGACCAGTTGGTTCCCGCTGTTTTGACAAGTGATTCCCACATATGCCGATGTGTGTCCACCAGCCCAGGCATAATAATCATCGATGAAGCATCAATGATCTCCGCATCCGGAATATCCAGGTCGGGCTGAATAGCCATGATCAGTGAATCCTGAATCAGAACGTCCGCCCTCTTATACTGTCCAATTTTAGCATCCATCGACAACACACAGCCATTTTTCAACAGATAACTTGTCCGCACAAGAAACATCTCCCATCTATTTTGGTTTGAAAGACGATCACATCCTGCTTACGAATCCGTACTGCTTCTGACTATTTTTTCGCTAGTATATATACATTATATAGTTATTGTTAGTATTTATCAATTTTGGGATTTACGTTTTGCTCGAAATCTTCTGACCTTCATCAGATTTCCACACATCTTATCATCACAGTACTTCTGTGTTCTGCTTCGGGTATCATCATAGAACATCCAGCGACAATCCGAATTATCACAGATCCGGATCCTGCCGCCTTCTCCCTCTACCAAAGTCAAAGCAAAGTCAGCAGCTACCTCAGCCATAACCTGACTCCAATGTGCTTCTACAGCTACCAGTTGGAGTTTCAGTTCCTGATCAATTGTAGTCAATGTTCTTCTCACATGCCCTGCTTGCATAACGCCGTTCAACCATTGTTTTTCTATATCCGTTAATGATGCTCCAGAAGATAAGCGGGCTCCAAGAGCTATCAATTCATTCCTGAAATTTCTCATCGACAACTCCTCTTCTGGAGATGCAGGGACAGAAGCGTTAAGTTGCCATCGTTCCAGAAAATCTTGCTGCCAGTTCGCCTTCCCAAGTCTGTCCTCCGATCGATCTCCCCCACGCCAGTCGTGATAATCGCTGTTTACAAAATCGGTCCATAACCTGTCCATATATACCTCCGTTTATTGTAACCATCTAATTAAACCAAGAAGGTTACAACTTATCTTTGATGTGTTATATTAAGTGTAACCTCATTAATCAGTTTTAGCTAGTTACATCACAAATCACAATTATACGCAAGGAGGAAAAGGCAATGACGAACACAACAGCACTAGATGTGTTACTTATTCAAAAGGATGATACTTGGGATCAATGTAATTGGATTGTACCTTTGTCGAAATCCTTGGAGGGTCTTACAGCAGAACAAGCAGCCTGGATTCCACCCTCAGGGGGATTAAGCATCTGGCAGTTGGTTAACCATATGTATTATTACAACCATCGCTTATTATGTCGCATGCAAGGTAAGGAGCCTACACTTCCTGCTGTAGACTCCAATGAATACACATTTGGGAATCCGGGAGATGCAACGGATGCAGCTGGTTGGAATACACTGATGCAGGGTACAACTCGATTAGCCCAGCAGTTGCGAGATCAATTAGCTGCACTACAAGAGTCTGATCTTGAAGCTGCATATATGGACTCCGAAGAGAAATGGGCACACGAACTAGCTCGCTGGGTACTCCATGATGCGTATCACGCAGGTCAGATCGTGCTTCTTCGCAGACAGCAAGGAAGCTGGAAAATCGTTTTCTAAAAAAATGCTTGAACTGCTAGCGCTTACAGGAATAAGATGAACTTATTAATGTTACAGCTTGTTCAACACACTATATAATTGAATAGGATCTTCGGGGTAGGGTGCAACTCCCAACCGGCGGTGATGTTCTTCGGAACCAGCCCGCGACTCGCTAATTGTTCTTAACGAAGGACATTCAGCGACTGACTTGGTGTGAATCCAAGGCCGACGGTACAGTCCGGATGAGAGAAGATCAACACATTGACATGCCGTTCACGGGAAGGCCTCTTTCCTGACGCATGTCCTTGGATGAGCCCCCGTTTATTTGGTTATACCAAAACGGGGGCTTTTGTCGATTTTGCCAACTGAAGATTCCGTGTTCTGACGAAGGAGTCCTGAATATGGAAAAGACATCAGCAGCATCACCTGTTTACCGCAAGGAACGAAGTAATACCGGATTCTGGCTTGTAGTTCTCGGCGCCGCCTTATGGGGTGTCGACCCACTCTTCCGAATTATTTTGCTAAACACGATGACATCCACGCAGATTGTACTGGTGGAACATATCATCGTCAGTCTTATTGCCATTCCCGTGCTGTGGAAATTTCGGGCTGATCTGAAAAACCTGCGCGCTCGCCACTGGATTGCCGTGATTTTTATCTCATGGGGAGGATCAGCACTCGCAACGGTATTGTTCACCATGGCACTAACACATAACGATCCGAATACTGTGCTTTTATTGCAAAAAATGCAGCCACTCTTCGCTATCGTGCTGGCTAAACTGTTACTAAAAGAAACGTTGCCACGTCGCTTCGGTGGATTGTTCTTCATTGCATTAGCAGGAACGTACCTGCTTACATTTGGCTTCACATTGCCATTAGGTAACTGGGACAACTGGATTCATGCTGGAAGCTTGTTATCCCTTGGGGCCGCTGCCTTATGGGGAGGTTCAACCGTTATGGGACGATTGATGCTGGGTCAGGCGCGTTACGAAACCGTCACCTCCCTTCGCTTTGTCGTTGCTCTCCCGCTCCTGATCTTTATGACGTGGAACGAAGGTGCGGCATGGACGTTTCCGTCCGGAACGGGTGAACAGACTGCTGTCATCCTCAACATTCTCGGTCAGGCATTGTTACCTGGTTTGCTCAGTCTTCTGTTGTATTACAAAGGTCTGTCGTCAACCAAAGCCTCTGTTGCAACACTCGCAGAACTTAGCTTCCCGATGGCTGGTGTGTTGGTGAACTGGATTGCTTTCCGTACACTGATTACATGGGAGCAGCTGCTTGGTTTTATCCTGATCTGGGTGGCCCTCTTCGCCATTTCCAGACAGCAGGAAAGATCATCAACTGCGGCCGATGCTGCACCGAAGCTGCGTACAGAGTAAGTGGATATATCTGAGGTTCACATATAAACAAATAGTCAAATATAAAATAAAACCATTGCACATCAAATTAGATGAGCAGTGGTTTTTTATTTCCATGACTCGATATTACTCGTTCATTTTCTCAATTAGCAATATGAGCTATTACCCCTTTGCTTTATCTCTATTTCGCAAATGCAAATCCCCCTCTTTTCCCTCCAACCTCATAACGAGTATGCATATCATCGCACTACGTCTCTTCTATCTTTTGTCTTTTGTCTAATCCGGTGGTACGATGACATATGGAATAAACAGATGAAATATATTCAGAGAGGAACGATCATAATGTCTTCATTCTCATATACCTCCTACGACGCCGTAGGTTTGGCTGAACTGATCCGATCCCGGGAAGTATCCCCGGTTGAAATGCTTGAAGCGGCGTTTGCACGCCTTGAAGAAGTGAATCCGCAACTTAATGCGGTTATTCGTACATATGAATCGCGTGCACGGGAGGAAGCCGGTTTGGTTCGACCTGGAGAACAACCTTTTGCCGGTGTTCCCCTGCTCCTGAAAGATATCTCGCAATCCATGGAAGGTGAATTTCTGACTTCAGGCTCCCGTTTGTTCAGCGAGCATCGTGCATTACGCAATTCCAATTTTGTCACTCGACTCCGTGATGCAGGCTTTATCTTCATAGGACATACCAATACGCCTGAATTTGGTTTGAAAAATATTACCGAGCCCCGTCTTCATGGTCCAACTCGCAATCCATGGAATATCAATCACTCTCCAGGTGGTTCAAGTGGGGGTGCCGCTGCCGCTGTGGCTTCAGGTATTGTTCCTCTTGCCGGAGCCAGTGACGGAGGAGGTTCGATTCGTATCCCGGCTTCCTTTAGCGGATTGTTTGGATTAAAGCCAACCCGCGGGCGCACACCTGTAGGACCGGGAGTTGGTCGTCAATGGCAAGGCGCATCGATTGATTTTGCCCTCTCTCGCTCGGTTCGGGACAGTGCTGCATTGCTTGATACGTTACAAGTCATTCAGCCCGAAGCTGCGTTCCATGCTCCACTCTTTCCAGGCAGTTACTTGGCTGATATGAGCTATCCACATCATCGCAAACTGAAAATTGCATACACAACGGATTCGCCCGTGGGAACACCTGTCAGCGCAGAAGCCAAAGAGTCTGTATACAAGCTCGTTCGCTGGTTGGAAGATCAAGGTCATCATGTTGAAGAAAAACTGAGTCCAGTCAATGGAGTTCGGTTGATGGAGAACTATTACATGATGAACAGTGGTGAGATGGCCGCGATGATCTCTTCCATGGAACGATCCATGGGCCGGGCTCTGACCTCAGATGATATGGAGATTGAATCTTGGGTTCTGGCTGAAGCAGGCAAAAAGGTGTCCGCTGCGGAATTTGTACATAGCTTAGCTGAATGGGATGTAGCTGCAGCCCAGATGTCCACTTTGTTCGAGCGTTATGACTTCTACGTCACACCTGTTAATGCTTTTCCTGCGCCTAAGATTGGTGAATTAACACCTCATGACGAACAAATCCGTAATCTGATGCGAATTAGTGAATTGGACAAGACCCAGCAGCAGCAACTCATCTATGAAATGTTTGAGCCAAGTCTTACGTATACACCGTTCACCCAGCTTGCAAATCTGACAGGTCAGCCTGCGATAAGTGTACCTCTGCATATGACACCTGAAGGGTTGCCAATGGGCGTTCAAGTGATGGCAACCAAGGGACGCGAAGATTGGTTATTACATCTGGCTGGACAGCTTGAACAATCAGACCTCTGGATCGGGATGAGAGGTAATCCACTATTTCCAGCATAAAGACGTATTATGTGGTGTGTTAAATTTACCATTGGATGTTCCTGCCTGAGTACAGAGTGCATCGCCATAACAGTGCATGAAAGCATCATCTGCTCCGCATACTGAAAGCAAACAGTAGCGGAGGAATGTAACAGATGAATACAAATCAGCGCCATAAACAGTCTTATCGTATCCCAGCCAAAACGGGATATGCCTTGAAAGTAAACAAGGGTTCTTTACTACGCATAACGGATCTGGAGGGACAGCAAGTCATTGATTTTGTGGCATATGATGCTACGGATGCTAACCATCGCTTGGATCCCGGCGTGACAATGGACGTATTGCGTACTTATCGAATTAAACCAGGACAATTTGTATATTCCAATCAGTATCAACCTTTACTCAAGATTGTCCGTGACACCGTTGGGGTACATGATTTCTTCAACTCTGCTTGTCGTCCCGAGATGTATGAGGTGTTATACGACAAAAAGAATCACGCCAGTTGTTATCACAATCTGAACACAGCACTAGAACCCTTCGGAATCTTACCGCCGGATCAACACTATCCATTTAACCTGTTTATGAAGTCCGTTGTAGACAGTGAAGGCAAGATTGATGTTGTAGCTCCCGACTCTCGTGCAGGTGATTATATCGAGATGGAGGCATTAATGGATCTCACAATTGGGCTCTCCGCTTGTCCTTGTGAAGAAAGCTCATGCAACGGATACAACTGCACCCCAATTCAATTGGATGTGGAACTTTAACAGAATAACAATGCCTTGACGCAGTATGAGATAAAAGTAGTTTGTTCTATTTCACTCCTTGCGGGAATACGATGACTTGTACCCATTTTCTGTGACAACTGGTACAATTCATCGAACCCGTTAAGGAGTGAACGTGTTTATGTCTGTACTGTTCAGTTATATCATTCTGGGAATATCATTGTCCGCTCCAATCGGTCCGATTAACGCCGCCCAACTCGACCGTGGAGCCCGCCACGGATTCATGCATGCTTGGATTCTAGGACTCGGAGCTATGTTTGCAGATTTGGTGTATATGCTGCTGATTTATTTTGGAGTTGCCCATTTTCTGGACACGCCGTTCATGCGCTCTTTTCTCTGGTCATTTGGCAGTTTTATTCTGATTTACACGGGAGTGGAAACGCTCTCGAAGCTAAAGCAAGGCATTCAAGGTACATCTACTGCGGAAGCAACTGTTCGAAAATCTTTTATTTCCGGATTTTTGATGGCCCTGTCCAATCCACTGAATATATTATTTTGGCTGGGGATCTATGGCTCTATTCTCGCGACAACTGTGAAACATACGGACACGGCTCATTTGCTGCTCTACAGTTCAGGCATATTCATTGGTATTCTGGTGTGGGATGTCATTATGGCTGGAATGGCCAGTCGATTCCACAAACATAGCAGTGAGAATGTATTGCGCTGGATCTCTATCATTTCGGGAATCTGCCTGATCGGATTTGGTTTGTATTTTGGGTACGAAGCTATACGTTCCATTTTTTTCTGACAACAAAATCAGGCTGGACAGTCACCCAACTTCCCCCACATTAATACTGTAACGGTATCATGTGGAATGGAGTTGGGAATCAATGGCGGAGCTGTATAGTGCCGACGAAATAAACACCTTGTTTGAGCGTCTTCCATCTTGGCAGCAGGACGCTTATTCGCAATTTGCAGATATGATCGCCGATGAAAATAATACGTATCCGTGTGTACCTGGACGAATGGGATTTCTGTCAGGGCATTTGAGGTACGGATTTACGTGTGACCCCCGATCTGAACATGCTGCCGAAGATATGGCCGATCTGCTTAGACAATATGGTCCTGTCTCCAGAGACACTGGTCATTACGCTTCCATGGTTGTGATCTGTGAGACGCCAAGTGATCTGAAAGATCATACAACGGTAGAGCAATATCAGACGTTATTCTGGCAAATGCTCAATCGGGTAAGTTCACACGATACCGAGCCGTGGCCAGAACATATTTCAACCGATCCTCATGATTCATCATGGGAGTTTTGCTTTGGCGGAGAGCCTTACTTTTGTTTCTGTGCAACTCCTGCACATGAACTCCGAGCCAGCCGGCATTTTCCTTATCTCATGTTTGCTTTTCAACCACGGTGGGTATTCGAATCCATTAATGACAACACCCCTCTTGGCCGCAAAATGAAAACCTTAATTCGCAAACGTCTCGCTGCGTATGATGCTGTACCTGCTCACCCTTCGCTGATGTGGTATGGTCAGCAGGATAATCTGGAATGGAAACAATATTTCCTGCCTGATGATGAGCAGACACCTTCCAAATGTCCATTCATGCGGATGAAGCAAGCCCTAGGCAAGTTGACGAAATAATCTTTAAGCACTCATTAATCCGTTGTGCGACCTCCACGAAAGTTGCTGAAAGGTACTTATGGTTTGGATGGTGCTGACTGCGATGCTTTCGAGCCACGTACCTTATGAACAACATACGTGATGATCCCAAGGAACACCAAAAGTCCCACACTTGCCAGTAGACCCGTTCTGCTGGCTTTTTCCATCGCTGTCCCAGCCACAGCAGCCACAATTAATACTATGGCAATCCACACTTTGATGCGATTCCACTTCACGGGCTTCATTTTTTTAATGTACGTGATGCAGATGAGCAGCCATGTATACATTAATACCAGACTACCTGCTGTCGTCACATATTCAAACAAACTCTTGGGCATCCATAATGCCATCAACGTAGACAGGACTAATCCAGCCGCTGTACAACACAATGCCTGAAGTGGCATGTCCTTTTTTCCCCGGGTCTTCGTGAACAACTTTGGTGCATCTCCATCTTCCGCGAGTTTCACCAACATGGACGTAATGGCATATAACGAAGCCACCATTGTCGAGAATCCGGCTATAATCAGAATTCCGTTGAGAATGTGGACCACAACAGTGAATCCAATGGTTGACATGGCTTTGACAAGCGGACTTTCATCTGGAGTTAACTGAACTGAAGGCACAAGCAACAGGATCAACGCAATTGCAATCACATAGAGTGTACTCACAGTCAATAGCATTACTCGACCTGATTTCACTGCATCTTTTGGTTCTTTCAGGTTAGCTGCCATCAAACCCATAACCTCGATCCCGGCAAAAGCAAAGAATGCATAGATGAAACCGGTCCATACGCCTTTACCTCCATGCGGGAACCATTCATTCTTCAATTGCTCGGGTGTGACTTTTACAGGTAACCAACCCAGACAAGCCGCTCCTGCTATAGCTATAAATGCAACCGTTGCAGCAAGTTTGATTACAGCAAGAATATTCTCCGTTTTGGTTAATCCCTTCGCTCCCAGTGCAGCAATGAACAGACCTATAGCGGCATAGATCGCAACAAATGCCCATAGCGGAAACTTGGGAAACCAGAATTGAGAGAACAGCCCAAGTGCCGTTAATGAGCTACCCATGATGAGCATTTCAGAGAACCAGTACATCCATCCACTACCAAAACCAGCCCAAGGTCCGAATGCTTCGCCCGCATACGTTCGAAAAGCGCCTTCCTTTGGATCTTCTGCGGTCATCTGAGCCAGCGCACCAAATACAAAGTAAGTACCTGCCGCAGCCAGCACCAACAATATAAGTACGGATATGCCGGCCCAATGAATCGCCAGACTGGTCCCTAGAAAAAATCCCGTTCCCAGTGTGCAACCCGCGCCAAACAAGGATAGGCTGACCCAACTTAGTTTTTCGTCGTCGTTTTTACGGTGTTGCTGACTTTTCATGAAGCTCCTCCTTCTGCCTTATCCCCTTACGATTTACAGGTCATGGAGGTTTTATGTCTGTATTACCAAAAGAATTATTATTAGTTTACATAATAATTAATATGTTAAAATTATTCTGATAATGAATTTAAGCTGTATGCTTTTAGAGATTATTCATAAAGATATATTTTCAATTTGATTTAAACCCGCAAAAAAGTGGTTGACTTCAATCGCTTATAATGGTTTTCCTTTAAACTTGGTGGTGCGTCAATGTGGCTATATGAGAGATGGTAACTAAGGTGAGAAAATGATCTTTCTATTGTGAATTTTTCATATGTTGAAATATTATAACTCAGTCGTTATTTCTTTTAAATTGAACGTAGATTGCCTATTTTTCGTATTTTCTCAATATCTTCGTCGTTTTTTATAAATTTAGTCGCTTATAAGAAGGGATATTTCCTGGGATTTTTCCTCTTTCATCCTTTGTCACCCGTTTTGAACTAAGCTGACGTATAGACATTATTCCCTAAAATTTTTCGCAGCCCCTGATCCGAAAGTTGTTGTGAATTTTTCATATGTTGAAAATATTTTATGCTGGTCATAAAAAAGCCGCCATATGGCGGCTTCGCTAATATTTCTGATTTAAGTCCGGCCAGTCCAATCTGCTCCGGCGATTTCTTTCCATCGTGCTCTAATTTCATCATACAATTCCTGTGGGAGTTGCCCTTTAGCCACAAGATCAGCATTTTGCTGCCAGCGATTGGGCTTGGCTGTTCCTACAATAGCTGTGTCTACACCTTCGGTACTTAGCGTAAAACGCAGTGCTGTTTCCACCGCTGCCTGGGCATCTTCACCCAGAAAACCATAGCTCAGTTCACTTAAGCGCTTCCAGTATATAAATGGATAAGCATCTTCCGAAAGTGTTTCATACGTCCAGGCCGCATTGGCAATTGGCCTTTTGGCGATGACACCCATGTTTCTTTTTCTTGCCTCAGGCAACGTAAGATCAATTGCTTCCTGATCTGCGATATTTAATGAAGTCTCCAGGCTGTCAAATACTCCGGTCTGAATCGCATATAGCGCATCTGTTGTATCACCACTATATCCGATAAATCTGGTTTTCCCTTCTTCCTTGGCACGCTGTAGTACTTCGATCACTGCTCCTTGTCGGAGTACTTCTTCGGAGCAGCTATGCAAATGGATAACATCCACATAGTCCGTTTTCAGCCTTTTCAGACTACGGTCAATCGTTTGCTCCAGTACTTTGGCATCCCAATCCGGACCTTCGATCCCGGCAGCATGTCCACATTTGGTGAACAAATAGTAGTCATCACGCCGATGTGACAACACCTCGCCGATTAATTCTTCGCTGTCACCGTAACATTCAGCCGTGTCTATCACGTTTAATCCAGCATCCAGGGCACTATTCAGCAATGTTGCTACATCCGTTTTGGATACATTTTTGCCTATTTCCGCTCCGCCAAATCCAAGTGTACTTACGTTCATGCCAGTATTACCGTACTTGCGCGTTTCCATGGTTATCTTCCTCCAAGTTCAGTGAATTGGGTACAGATAAATAGAAATACAGATTAACTTCAACTTCCCTTATGTTATTACCCATGAGTTGGTTATGCCACCCACTTTTCCAAACTACAACCAACTTCATTTACTTAGAAGCCATAAATGGACATTCCACCGTCAACCAATATCGTCTGACCCGTTATGTATCCCGCTGCATCTGATGCCAGGAATACAACCGGCCCTACCACTTCTTCCAGTTCTCCCACTCGCTGTAGCGGGGTACGACTTACAATTTCCTGCAAATAATGGGGATCATCCAGCAGCTTTTCAGTCAAAGGTGTTCGGAAATACCATGGCCCTACTGAATTGACACGGATTCCATACTTGCCCCATTCAAGTGCGAGAACTTTGGTCATATGAATTAATGCAGCTTTGGTCGCACCATATACAACCCCTGTCCGCAAAGCCGTATGCCCACCTACCGAAGAGATGTTAATGATCTTCCCAGTCCCACGTTCTTTCATATGCTGTCCCGCTAATTGCGAAGCGAAGAAAGCCGATTTTAAGTTTGTCTGCATGATGGTCTCCCACTGCTCGTCTGTTACTTCAAGTGCTGGTGTCCGTATGTTCATACCTGCGTTATTCACCAGAATGTCCAGGCTACCCATCTCCGAGATCGCCTCTTGAAACGTCTCTTCCATTTGTTCTTTTGATGTCACATCCGCAGTCAGAGCGAGCGCTTTACGCCCTGTCTGTTCATAGATGTAGGCTGCTGTCTCCTCAATTTCTTTCATCGTTCGGGATACAAGTACAACGTCACTGCCTGACTGGGCAAGTCCAATCGCAATTGCTTTTCCGATCCCTCTCCCTGCACCTGTCACCAGTGCTGTCTGTCCATCGAGATGGAATGTGGGTACGTTCATGTCACTCACTCCTTCATCAGATTCTTTATTTCAGCATTCAAGCAGAATGCTTTATATGTAGGTAAACCCCGATGGGAATCAGGTTACAAAATACTGGCTTGGATTGCCCAGTTCCGGATGGAACTTTTCTCGAAAGCGGCCTCCGGTATAATCCCCTATAATTTTTCTCCAGAACGCCTGGGCAATGACATTGTTACGAACCTGGGTCACTTTCCATCTTCCTGGAAAACGTTTGAACAGCTCGTAGGCTGCCCGAGTGCCCACCCCACTACGCCGATATTTTTGCATCACAAAAAACTCAGTCAAATAGTAGTCATTATCCTTACTACCAGGCTCCAATTTCTCCACCAGAGCAAACCCTGCAGGTGCCCCATCACTTGTAATCAAAAAAGGAAACTTGCGGTCCTTTTCTGCCCAGAATGCCTCCAGACCGGGATATTCCGGAAAAATGCCGTTACTGTCCACATCAATATTCAGGTATTTGGTAAAATCATATAGATAAAATTGCATTAAATGCCGAATCACCTGACTGCGTTCCCGGGGAACCAGTTCTATTTTCATATTCATCCGGTTCACCTCCTCTGCTCTACGTATACTAATTACTTTAAAGGTTTACGCGCCGAAGGGCAAGGAAGCATACCCTACTTACTGCCTGCTTTGGTGAACAAGCTGTGAGCATGTAAATTATGGTACACTAGAGCATAGAATACTATTAAGTTGAATATTAATCTTATATGTTTTTCACATGGAGGTGTCGAACTTGACCAACGTGCAAAAAGAGATTGATCGACGCAAGCTGGATGACAAACTACCTTCCATGCCTTGGTTCGTTCAGCAATTCATGGACTACAAGCTGCCTGACCTGTCCCCCTCTACCCTGCTTGAATATCTGAGAGATTACGAAGCTTTCTTCGGATGGTTGCGAGCAGAAGGGCTCTCCGAGGCAAGCTCTAATAAAGAAGTTACCTTGACTGAACTGGAAGTCCTTCGCATGGATTCGGTTACCGCCTATCGGTTATTTCTCACAACCAAACGAGAAGGAACCAATTCCAGAATTACCGTATCTCGCAAACTCTCTTCCCTTCGCTCCCTTTTTCATTACCTGAGCCAGATTGCGGAAGATGAAGACTTTTATCCTTTGCTGAAGCGGAACATTATGGCCAAAATCGAGATCAAGCGTACCCATAAACCCAAGGACACCGCTGCCAAACTCAAAGGTAAAATTCTGGAGGAAGAGGAACTGCTGGAATTCATCGGCTATATTCTTGAAGGTTACGCTGTCGATATGGAGAAGAATAAGCAGGCCCTATACTCCCATGAAATCAACAAAGAACGGGACGCCTGTATTGCCAGCCTGATTCTGAATTCCGGCTTACGGGTGTCGGAAGTTGTGAACCTGAACGTCGATGATCTCGATCTGAACAACAAACTCCTGTATGTTTATCGCAAAGGTAACAATGATGAGACGTACAAAACTCCCGTTTATTTCAGGGAACAGGCCAAGGACGAACTCGCAACTTATATGAACCTGCGGCAATCACGTTACCGTACACCCAAGCGGGAGAAAGGTCTGTTCATTGCTTTGCGTAACGGAGATTCAGAAGGCAGTCGAATGACCAAAAGAGCGATCCAGGCCATGATTATGAAATACGCCAAGCGCTTTGGTAAACCCTACTTGACCGTGCACAAATTACGCCATTCATTCGCAACCGACTATTATTTGCAAAATGATATTTACAAAACGAAGGAGCAGCTTGGACACGCTTCTACGGAAACGACCGAGATCTATGCTCACCTTACCGACAAAACGATGTCCGAAGCCATTGAACGACGTACCGACGAAGGGATGTAACATCCCGAACATAATAAAAGCAGCAAACCGCATCAAGGATTTCGATCCGAGAAAGGTCTGCTGCTTTTTGGTTTTTTTGCATTATTCAAGGAGAAGAGCATAATCAGAAATAATTATAGTTTACATAATAAATATTACGTTATATTTAAAAAAGAATAAATCACGCTTTCTGTACATTCAATCATATCCAGCGATCATAATATCCTACTTTTTTAACGTTTCTACGATTAGACTTCACCATTCTGCCTACCCTCGCTCTCAACCATCGCTAACAACGCTTTGGCTATATCCTCCGTTTCATGAACCGAATACCATGTATCTCTGCTTACAGTGCTTCGCTCTATAAACTGCTCTGAAGGTAGCCATGAGATTATACCTACTACCGCTTCAAGCTGATCAACCAAGGTCAGATCTTTCTCTTCTCGAACCATCACAAATTTGGGATAAGAAGCATCCTTGAATCCTTCAACAACAATCCAATCATAACCGGACAGATGAATTAACATATCCTCCAGCTTGGTTGCCTGTCGCTCCATAATCGCAGTACGTTTCTCTGACATAACAACCACCGCCGAGGCCCCAGCCTCTCCAAATCGATACGAATCCGTTCCTTCTTGATCCATCTCAAAATGGTCATGTCCATCATGCTTAATTGCTGCTACTTTAAGTCCCATAGAAGAAAAGTGCCCGATCAGCGCGGCTGTCAGGGTTGTCTTACCCGTGTTTTTGTATCCAACAATCTGTATGATATGTGGCTTTGTATCACTCATTGTAGTCATCTACTACTACCTCACATGACCTGAGGGCAGTTTGAGAATGCGTACCTGCTCACCCGCAGGAATGCCTTTTTTCTCAGGTGGAACAACAATCAGGCAATCACTGTCCTTAATGGTGATCATCACGCTAGATTCATCTACACGGGCGGCAGCCGGTATCGCGTACACCATGCCGTTGCGGATCTCTGTGCGTCCACGTACGAAACGTGTAAAATTATTAACTTTGGTGTACTCTTCTTCCAAGATCGCAGTCCATTCTTCCATATAAGGATGAGCATCCGCCTGCATGGAACGAATGGTTGGACGAACAAACAGACCAAAACCTACAAAACAAGCCCCCGGGTTACCCGAAAGTGCAAAAAGCAATTTATCTTTATATATAGCAGCTGTGGTCACACTGCCTGGTCGCATCGTCACTTTGTTAAACAACATCTCCACATGTTCTTCCAGCACAAGTTCGCCCATAATATCATAATCCCCAACGGATACACCACCTGTGGTCACTACGATATCATTATCTTGAATGGCTTCTTCCAGTTTGGCCCTTGCCGTATTCACATCGTCTGCAATAGAACCGTACATCACAGGTTCTCCACCTGCCTCTACAACCAGAGAGCGCAGCATGTAACTGTTGCTATTCCGAATCCGACCTGGTTGTAATGGCTCATCTACATCAAGCAATTCCGTGCCGGTTGCGAATATCGCTACCTTTGGACGTTTAAATACAGGAACTTCTGCTATGCCAAAAGTAGCTAACACAGACTGCTCTCCTGCCCTGATGATCGTTCCTGCTTCGAGCAGTTGCTGTCCCTCTTGGACTTCCAGTCCGATTGGGGTGATATTAGAACCCGACAATATGTGCCGTTTCAATGCAATCCATTGTTCTCCGTCCTCTACCTTGCTCTCGGTCATCTCCATCATGACTACCGCATCCGCACCTTCCGGTACCTGTGCACCCGTCATGATGCGAGCAGTTGTACCTGAAACAATGGTGTGATCCGAGGTGTAGCCGCAAGGAATTTCATCAATGACTCGAAACCAAACCTGATGATCACTCGATGCATTTATGGTATCTGTACTTATAATCGCGAATCCATCCATACCCGATCTCCGGAAAAATGGATACGGATGGGGTGCCTGAATCGTCTCTGCAAGTGTGCGGCCATGAGCAGATTCAAGATGAACTTTCTCTATGGAGCCTACAGTAACTCTTGCAGCTATTTTGGCTTGGGCATCCGGTACCTGTACAGCTGTACGATTGAATTTGGCAGTTGTCATATCATGGGAATGTGAGTTTATTTTCAAAAGTATTCTTACCTCCTAAAGACTATCATCTTTTAAGAAAGTGTAGCCCGAATACTGTAAGATAACAAGTACATCACTTATTGATCCTGTGACAAATCTTATTTCTTACAGGTGTAACATTCCTTGACCTATGTTCAACATGAAAGGCATCTTGTCTGCCCATAATATAAGTGACAAAGGGAGGCGATGATCATGAGTAATCGATGTGAATTATGCGAAAGAGAACCTGTGAACACGACCGTTCATCATCTGACACCCAAAGAAATGGGCGGAACATTTCTGCCAACGGCCAACCTGTGCATCCCCTGTCACAAACAGATTCATTCGCTATACACCAATCGCGATATTGTAACCCTTGGTCTCACGGATCTGCAATCCTTGAGACAGGATGAACGAATGATTCCATTTATCCGCTGGATTCGCAAACAGCCTGCTACAACGATTCCCCGCGTACGCAAGTCCAATCATGTTCGCAAATCGTAAACCAAAAAGAACAGTTCCAAGGTAATTGCGCGGATAGTGATAAATCCGTCATACCTTTTCCTGTTCTTTTTGGATTGTACTATATGTTGGGCAGCCAAACTTATAATTGAATCATTATCTACGCCTCTTAATTCGGCCGCCGCCCACTCTGGTTTTTGGTTTTTTGTAGGATTTCTTAGGTGAATCAAACAACCCACCACTGCTCTTGTTGCGATCAATGGTTCCCTTGCTCTGATCCTTGTTGCGGTTGAATAATCCTCCGCCAGATCCCACGCTTGAATCTTTATCGCTTCCGCGCCTTGTAATCGTACCTTTCCGTTCAACAGTAATAGGTGGAGCAAGCTTCTTGTCATTACTTGTTGGTGCACGATAAGACCCTGCACTCGGTTTATACGTATCTTTATTGGTATATCCTCTATAGTTGCCATAACCTCGCCCGCCAAAAGAATCGAACAGATTACCAATTAATGTAGCGGTGAGGTAACCTTGTAAAAAAGATGAATCGTAGTTCTGCCGAACATATTCCTTGGAGTCCACCTCAACCAAGGTATCCTCCGGCTTGTTCGGATCTTGTTGCAGGTGATAATACTCGTCCTGATACACGAGAAACATACGCTCTGTGTTCTCTGCCGAGATCTGATCCGGTTGCCGCTGGTCAGACAATTCCTGAGCCACTTCCGGAACGGTACGGTCCGAAGCCCGGTACACATAGGACGTTGAGTTACCACTGCCGTTAACCGATTCAAGCGGATATGTGTCCTGAACAGAAGGTGCTGCTCCGCACGCGGACAACAGAGACATGACAAGGCTGAGGACCAGCATTAATTTTAATCCATGTGCCAAGCGTTTTTTCATTGGAACCTCTCCTAGCTCGAACGAATCACTTTGATATCCGCAGGAAGAATGGACTCACCCTCATACAGTGTAAATCTTCTGTCTTGCCACTCCACGCGAAGAAGCATATTATCATCCGACTGATACTGCCATACCAATTGTTCTCCAGCCTGGCCATATGGAGTTCTACCTGCCGTTGATACCATGCCTCCATACTCTTCCTCCAGATGATATGCGCGTCCATCCAGATCCAGCAATGTAGGCACCTCATCAGGTGCATCAAGCCTGCCATCAATTGGTGTATATAGGGCGTAACGTGTGAGTTCCCGTTCTTCGATATGCAAATATCGAAATGCGGTACCATCCTGCAATGTGAGCACAACTGCATTTCGAGCACGATTTTGCACCCGACCAACGACTTCATAAGTGACCAGAGAAACCTCACAGATATCACCAGGTGCAAGCTGAAGCATCGTTTTCTCTGCCTGCGGTGGTTCAGGTTTCGTTAGTATTCCTTTAATTCGTTTCCATACACTCATGAGAATTACTCCTGTTCCTTATCTTATAAACAAGCTGCAATAATCAGTGCGCCCACGATATGTAAAGCGCCAGAGAACAACCCGTACCCTGTCTTCCCTTGCTGAATTCCCGTATCCAGATCCAGATTGGCCCATTTGCGAATCATAAAGTGTACAACACTCTCCAGAATCAACAAAATGATAAAGGATACAATGGAGACCAGAAGTGCTTCTCCCAGGTGACCGGCCGTAGAAATGGACGTAGCGAGTACATATCCTTGTGCAAATAATTTCATAACCATACGTGTAGTAACGGCCATATTGCCGGCCTTAACTTCAGCAAAATCCTTATATTTCGTGAACAGTGAATCAACATACATCAGGACAAACAGCAAAACCGAACCAGATCCGGTCCAGACCAGCATCGCCAAAATGTTCAAATCCATTTACACAGCCCCCACATATCAACATGAACCGCATTTAAAAGCGAAGGAGAAATACTCTTCTCCTCCGCTGGTTAACCTTGCTGACAACCAAGGTATTAGTTCTTATTATCGTATTGTTTCATCAATGCGGCGAGTTCATCTTCAACAGCCTGATCTTTACCCAACTTCTCGAACTCTTCATCCAAAGATTTTCCTTTGGAAGACATTTCGTTACTTGCTTCGGCCTGTGCTTCCATCTGCATCATTTTCTCTTCCATACGCTTCATACCAGCACTTGCAGTATCAGAGCCAAACCCATTCAACGCTTTGTTGATTTCCGTTTGGGCTTTTGCTGCATTGTAACGGGCTACCAGTGTTTCACGTTTGTTCTTCATTTGAGTCAACTGCTTACGCATTTCGTCAAGCTTGCCACGCAGGTTATCTGCAGAAGCCTTGTTTTGGTCATAGCTGGTTTTGTACTCAGCCATCTTCTCTTCAGCAGCCTTTTTCTCTTCCAGGGCACGTCGAGCCAAATCCAGATTCTGAGCACGTGCCGCCGTATGCGCCTGCTCTTCACGTTTCTTCACAAGAGCTTCCTGCTCTTCGAATAACTGCTTGAATTTCTTTTCAATGGCGATCTGTTGAGCTACTGCTTTCTCCGCATCTTCCAGATCCTCTTGCATGTCACGGATATATTGGTCCGTCATCTTGATTGGATCTTCCGCCTTGTCAATAATGGCGTTGATGTTAGACATAGTTAGATCACGCAAACGTTTGAAAATGGACATTATGTTATTCCTCCTAGTCGATATTACATCGTATATAAACATACATACGTAATAATCTACAACTCGTTTCAATTTTAGCAAATAAAATCAAAACATTCGATGGTTCTTATGTCAGGAAGATCGTTTATCTTTGTTCAGATGATCCTCCATCAACCTCTCTGCAGTCTGCACGATTTCGTCGATCTGCATCCGCGTGATGGAATCAAAATGGATACCCATGATCACCGTAACGGTTACTTTCAGCTGCAAGGCAGCCTTTCGGGCAAGCCGCTCACACAGCTCTTGTTCTTTATGCCCAGGAATATGGACTGTCGTCCCGCTTACGCGCTCATGATCCACGTAGAACGTTGCTACGGCGCCAATATGCGCCTTTCCTCCGGTAACGAGAAAAACCTTATCTTCTCCTGCTTCAATCACCTGTAAACGTATGGATTTCAAATCATATGTACTCATACCCATCCACCTATCCTTTTCTATATGTTATGTATGGAGGAATTATGGCTGTCATAAGATAAATCCGCAATGAAACTTCTCACACTACGCATATTTTATGGAACCCCCGGGCATACCAAGGAGAACGTCATTTTGGAAAAGGAGGCCGTTATTATGCGCGTACGCCTCATTATGCTGATGGTTATCGTTATTTTTCTCGGGGGATCTCATGCTCCAGTTTCATCGCGGGATGTTTCAAGCCCGCCAAGTGAATCAGTATCAGGTTCGGATTCTGCGGAAGAAGAACAACTGACATTGGGACAATTACGTCAAAAATATGCCGATACGTTCAAAACCAATGGTCCTTCAACCAAGAAGGTTGCACTGACTTTTGATGATGTACCTGATCCACGATTTACTCCACAAGTACTGGATGTATTGAAGAAATACAATGTCAGAGCTACATTCTTCATCGTGGGTAGTCGTGCTGAGAAACATCCGGATCTGGTGAAACGCATCGTTAAGGAAGGGCATATGGTTGGTAATCACAGCTACAATCATCCTGAATTCAGTAAACTGTCGATGAATGCCTTTCGCAAACAAATTTTACATACCGGGGATATTATCCAACGTTTGGCAGGATATACGCCCAAGATGATTCGGCCACCTTATGGAGACATTAATGAAGAACAGCTGAGATGGGCTGCCAAACAACACTATAGCATTGTGAACTGGAACGTAGACTCCCTGGACTGGAAAGGCCTTTCAAAGGAACAGGTGAAAGATAACATTCTTTCTGCCGTAAAACCCGGCTCCATCGTTCTGCAACATGCTGGAGGCGGTGTAGGGTCAAACCTGAACGGCACGATTGAGGCTTTGCCTGAAATTATTGAGGAACTACGTAATCGGGGATATGAACTGGTCACCTTGGACGAAATGCTGGGATTGCCCAAGGCCAAAGATTAAGATGACCGTGGTAGAAATAAATGAGAATATTAAAAGGGTGCTGTTCAATCGCGAATTAGCGACTGGCAGACACCCTGTTTGAATTCATTTTAAATGTTCTTTTCTCTCTACTTCAGAATGTACAGCTCGATATCCTGAAAACCAAATGAGCTTACAGACTGTTTGCTACCCGGGATAAAGATATCAATCCGGTGACCTTTGATTGCACCGCCCACATCCCGCGCTGTGGCTACAAAAGCTTGTTTTGGCAATCCTGGATGGCTGTGACCAGTTACCAGTACTTTGGTTCCAAGTGGAATTACACTTGGATCAACTGCAATCGTACCCAGTTCAAGGTCATTTCCGAAATAATCGACTGCACCCCAGCCTCCATTTTCAGACGGATCTGCAGAGTATGCCGTTGCTTTTACGTTCACAGCTTTGCTGTAATCGAATGTTTTACCCCAGGCTTGAACAACTTTGTTATCTGCGTTGACGTCCAAGCTTGCTGTAGCAACAGTCTTCGCTTGGGTCTTGCTCTCCGTTGCCGCAGCGGCTGCTACATTGTTTGCCTTACCGGGAATCGTAATTTTCAAACCACCATAAATGTTGTAAGCCGAAATGTCGTTGTTTGCTTTAATTAACGTGTTGAGTGCTACTCCATATTGTTTTGATAAGGTGTAGAAGGTATCCCCTTCTTTGGCCACATGAACTGAATCGGCGTGAGCCGGAACGGCTTGAATGAGCATTGCTGTTGTCATTAATGCTACTGCTGTTTTGGCTATACGTTTCTTGTTAATCATGGTCTTCCTCCCTCATTGTGCCTGCGAAGTTAGTTGTCGGATTCGGATGAGGAGCCCACCCTATAGGTTCTTCGTTACATTTGAAACGTTATGTACCCAATTCACCCCAAGCAGTGTGCTGTAGATCTTTCCCCCTGCACAATCTGCATCGTTACATCCCCCGCACTCCCTATCCGGAAGTTTCGGCAGAGTTCAATATATCACAATTTTGTAACCTGAACTTGTAGTAATTCTTACCAAATGGTTTTTAGCATGTAAGCATTTGTAAGAATACTGGTTAATTCAGAAAGTTTGGTTGACCCGATTCCTTTATATTTGGTAACAGAATAGTTACTTTTCCGAATCCATACGTCATTATTATCCATAAAAAATAGCGTTACCGACTCGAAGTCAGTAACGCTATTTGATCACATCGTTTAGAGTACTTTCGCAAGAAAATCACGTGTACGTGAATTTTTGGGTGCTCCAAACACCTCATCAGGTGTTCCCTCTTCCACAATAACCCCGCCATCCATGAACAAGATGCGGTCTCCCACTTCACGTGCGAAACCCATCTCATGGGTTACGATGACCATCGTCATTCCGCCTTCTGCAAGACGTTTCATGACATCCAGCACTTCGCCGACCATCTCAGGGTCCAGTGCCGACGTAGGCTCGTCAAACAGCATCACATGCGGCTGCATGGCCAATGCTCTAGCAATGGCGATCCGCTGTTTCTGTCCACCAGACAGCTGATTCGGGAATGTATCTTTTTTATCGTACAAGCCCACGGTGTTAAGCAGATCAGAGGCAATTTTCTCCGCTTCCTGAGTGGATTGTTTCTTCACTTTAATCGGAGCAATCGTGATGTTTTGCTGTACCGTTTTGTGTGGGAACAGGTTGAAGTGCTGGAACACCATGCCCATTTTCTCACGAGTTGCGTTAATGTTATGCTTGGGGTCCGTGATTGACACGCCTTCAAAATCAATCTCTCCTGAGGTAGGCTGTTCCAGCAGATTCAGACAACGTAAGAAAGTACTTTTACCTGAACCGGAAGGACCGATGACCACGACAACCTCACCTTTGCCAATCGTCACGTTAATGCCCTTAAGCACATCGTTATTTCCATAAGATTTGTGTAATTGTCTAACGTCTATCACTTGCACTCAACTTCCTTTCCAGTCGTCCCAGCAGCTTGGACAAAATGAACGTCATTACAAAGTAGATGGCTGCTGCAATCAAAAATGGACTCAACCCTTGGTACGTAATGTTCTTGACTACACTTGCCTGATACATAATATCCACCATACCGATAACGGAGATAATGGAGGATTCTTTGATGATAGTTATGAATTCATTACCGATCGCTGGTAATACAGCTTTGAAGGCTTGTGGCAATATGATATAACGCATCGCGGCGCCTCTTCCCATACCTAATGAACGCGCTGCCTCCAACTGACCACGATCCACACCTTGGATACCTGCACGGAAAATCTCCGCCAGATAGGCACCACTATTGATTGAAAGTGTAATGATACCTGCCTGAAGTGCAGTGAAGTTAATGCCAAAGCTCAGGGAAAAACCATAGTAAATAATCATCAACTGTACCAACATCGGTGTGCCACGGATCACTTCAACGTAAGCCGTACCGATCCAGCGCAAGATTGCAGCGTCATGCAAACGGAACAAACAGATGATCAATCCAATAATTACCCCGAAGATAACCCCAAGTGCAGACAACAGAAGTGTGTATCCTACACCTGTAGCATAGAAACTTTTGTACTCCCAGAATACTTGGAAAATATTTTGTGATTTGTTCGCTTTATCCGCCATCAAGAGGCTGGCGTCCGTCACCATCTGATTGATTTTATCTTCGCTTTTCAGTCGCTCCAGTGTTCCATTTACTGCAGCTAGCAGCTCGGTATTACCTTTACGAATCCCGATTGCCGCTTCTGCTTGCTCTTCGTCCGGAACAGCAGCAGCAAGTCCAATGATATCGTCCAGATAACCTACAGCAACGGTATCTTCAACGATTGCCGCGTCAATGCGTTTTGTTTGCAGTTGAAGCACGATATCCGAGATTTTATCCAGCGCAGTAAGCTTCGCTCCTGGAATACTCTGTCCGATCGTTTCCTGAATGGAGCCTTTCTGAACGCCAATCTTCGCATTTTCAAGTTCTGCCATGGTTGGATATTTGTCTTTATCCACATTGCGAACCATAATCACTTGTTTTGATTTATAATAGGTGTCGGAAAAATCGATACTTTTCTTCCGCTCATCCGTCGGCGTCATACCTGAAATCACCAGATCAACACGCCCGCTCTGCAATGAAGGCAGAAGACCGTCGAAGCCCATATCCTCAATCACAAGCTCAGCGCCAAGATCTTTGGCAATCTCTTTGGCGATCTCAATATCGAAACCGACGATTTCATCTTTGCCATTAATCACTTTATGGAATTCATATGGTGCAAAATCGGCACTTGTACCGAGCACCAGCTTTTTACTGCTTGAATTATCTGTAGTTCCACTTGCAAGTGCCACAGGAACGGCAGTCGTCAGCAGAATAACAAAGGTCAACAGCATCATGGTGTAACGACTTATTAATTTCAACCTTTTTCTCTCCCCTTACAATACTTTGTATGCTTCTCATGTTGATGACTGAGTCATTATAAAGTACAATGCATGATTATGCAATGCATTTTGACAATACAAATCTTGACTTGTTTCTGAAAAAATAAAGCAAACATGATATAATCAATGAATTATTTTCATTTTTGCATAAGGAGTTTACTAATGACAGCTAACAAATCACAAATTCTGACGGTTATTGATCAATATGCTTCCCGTTTTAAAGCCATTTCATCATATATCGGTGCCAACCCCGAACTGGGAAATGAAGAGTATCTCGCTTCTGCCCGTTTGAAAGAAGAACTGTTCTTCCACGGTTTCACTGTAGAGGCTCCAATCCTCGGTCTGGAGACAGCCTTTATCGGAACCTATTCAGCCGCCAAACCCGGCCCTACCATTGCTTTATTGTGCGAATATGACGCCTTGCCGGAGATCGGTCACGCTTGTGGTCACCATCTAATCTGTATGATGAGTCTTGGGGCCGCTGTTGGGCTAAAATCTATTCTGGATGAAGTAGGTGGAACCATTAAAGTGTTTGGTACCCCCGCTGAAGAGACACGTGGTGCCAAAGTTCCGATGGCTGAAGCAGGTTTGTTCGATGACTGTGACGTCGCTCTCATGGCGCATCCATATTATGCCTATGAAAAGTCAGGCAGCTCGCTGGCTATTGATGCTGTGCAATTTGAATTCCATGGCCGATCTTCACATGCCGCTGCAAGTCCGCACGAAGGTATTAATGCACTTGATGCCGTCATTCAAACGTTCAACGGGATTAATGCATTCCGTCAACAAGTGAAAAGCACCGTTCGGATTCATGGTGTGATCAACAACGGAGGTCAGGCAGCAAATATCATTCCTGACTATGCTTCTGCGCAATTTTATGTACGGGCAGCAACTCGTAAAGAACTGAATATCCTCACAGAACGTGTGATTCAGATCGCTGAAGGTTCTGCTCTCCAGACAGGATGCAAGCTGGTGACATCCAACTATGAAACGTCCTATGACGAGATGGTTACCAATGAAGCATTCTCAGCTGCGTTTAGTCAAAATCTGATGGAACTTGGAATCCCGCAAGAAGAGATTGTGAGTGGTAATGATCACGGCTCTATGGACATCGGTAACGTTTCCCTGAAATGTCCTGCAATTCATCCCTACATTCGTGTTGTAGACGAGGTGCATACACTGCACTCCATAGCCTTCCGTGACCTTGCACTTCAGGAGCGTGCGCTGGATGGCATGATTCTGGGAGCCAAGGCACTTGCAACAACAGCCTATGACGTACTGAGCCAGCCAGAGCTGCTTCAAACCATCCGCACGGAGTTCGAGCAAGCTATTCGCTAAAATTCACTTTCAACATGTTATATAGGGGTGCCCTGAACAATCTTGAATTCCAAGCTGTTCAGGGCACCCTTTTTTCTAAATTAGCTGTAAGTATATTCAGCACAAAGCTGGAAATGCTGTGAAAGAAACCTTTGAAAACGATGAAAATAATACATTTTATTACAGTAAATGTGATTCGTTTGCTGGTTAACTTGGTTAATTATAACTATAAGTGCGTGTTCTAAAGACCGGTTTTCAGTACCGAGAAGATGGGATGAAGCGGTCTTTTGAACAACCTCTATAACTTATCTTATATTCAGGAGGTGCTGTCATGCTGCTCGAAGCCATGTATCATGTTCCTCGTGACAAATGGGCTTATGCTTATAATTCGTCTACCATACATCTGCGCGTACGAACCAAACGTAATGATGTGCAATACGTGACTGCACTGACCGGAGATAAGTACGATTGGAATGGAACGTACAAGGAAATTCAATTGGAGAAGGCTGCTTCGGATAACATGTTTGATTATTGGGAGGCTGCCGTCAAGCCACAATTCAAACGTCTCACTTATATATTTCGGATAACTGCCGGTTCAGAAGATGTGTTTCTTGCGGATAATGGAATTCATTATGAGACCCCCTATCCAACTGGAGGATATTATGAGTTCTCGTATATACATGAAATTGATCTGTTTAAGGTGCCCGAGTGGGCCAAAGAAGCCGTCTTTTATCAGATCATGACGGAACGGTTTGCTAATGGAGATCCCAAGCTGAATCCAAAAGAAACCCATGACTGGGGTGGCAAACCTGAGTTGGACAATTATTTTGGTGGAGATCTGCAAGGTGTGCTGGATCATCTGTATGACTTAACTGAACTTGGCGTGAACGCCATTTACTTTACCCCGTTATTCCAGGCCAATTCCTACCACAAATACGACACGATTGATTATAAAAAAGTCGACCCCCATTTCGGTGATAATGCCCTGCTTAAACAATTGACAGAAGAATGTCATCGCCTGGGTATACGTGTCATGCTTGACGCGGTGTTTAACCATTGCAGCGAAGACTTCCCTCCTTTTCAAGACGTTCTCCAGAATGGCAAAAACTCTAAGTATGCCGATTGGTTCCACATCAATGAATATCCGGTTCAGATCAAGGATGGTATACCAACCTACGATACATTTGGGTTCTATGGCAACATGCCCAAGTTCAATACAGCCAACCCTGAGGTTAAGGCATATCTACTTGATGTAGCTGAGTACTGGATCAAAGAAATTAAGCTGGATGGGTGGCGTCTGGATGTAGCAAATGAGGTGGACAACCATTTCTGGCGTGATTTTCGCAAGGTTGTTAAGGCAGCGAACCCTGAAGCCTATATTGTTGGAGAAGTATGGAGCGACTCCTTGACCTGGCTTATGGGAGATCAATTCGATTCCGTCATGAATTATCCATTTGCCGACAAAGTGCTTCAGTTCTTCTGTGGTTCAATGGACGGTTATCATTTTGCCAACGAGATGGGTTCACTGATTATGCGCTATCCGCAACAAACCAACGAAGTGATCTTTAATATGCTGTGCAGCCACGATACCCCACGACTGCTCACCCGGTTAGGAGAAGACAAACGACGATTAAAATTGTCGGTTGTATTTCTTTTCACCTATATCGGTACACCTTGTATCTTCTATGGCGACGAAGTTGGGATTAGTGGTGATGCTGACCCGGATTGTCGAAAATGTATGGAATGGGACCCAGCCAAGCAAGACAGAGAATTGTATGATTTCTATCGTCTGATGATCGATCTACGCAAAAGCAATGAAGCCCTTCGCAAAGGACGCTTCCGATTCCTCAAGGCTGATCACAATGATCCCTGTATCGTGTACGAGCGTGTGGATGACAACCTTCACTTTACCGTATGGATGAACAATACACCTCAAGATCGAACGCTTTCTCATCCCATGGAAACAAAAGACTGGAAAGATGCATTAACTGAAGAGCCTGTGTTTCCAGCCGATGGAATGATGAACATTAAGCTTGACCCCTATGGGTATCGCATTTTGTACAGACAGCTTGATCCGGCAACTATCCAACACAACTGAGGTTTAAATTCTAAACAGTCATATAAAAGAAAAGAAAAACACTTCCACCGTCTCAGATGATACTTCATTCTGAACTTTGGAAGTGTTTTTTTGGATGAGAAAAAGCCACAGCATCATGTGCTGTGACTCATTCAAGACTACATCAATTTACAAGGTCAAGTGTGATCCGACGATAAATATCCATATATTCTTCAGCTGAGACATTCCAGCTGTATTCTCCGCCCATTGCATTTTTCACAATTTTCTTCCAGTGTTCTGGCTGTTTGTAGATCTCCTCAGCACGCCGAATGGTATTCATCATGTCATGTGCATTAAAGCTCGAGAATGAGAAACCATTCCCTTCTCCAGTAAACTCATTGTATGCCTGCACAGTGTCGTTCAGACCGCCTGTTTCCCTTACGAGAGGCACACTACCGTACCGCAGAGCCAGTAACTGACTAATACCACACGGTTCGAATCTGGATGGCATCAGGAAGATATCACTGCCTGCATAAAACCGACGGGATAACCCGTCGTTGAACTTGATCTGTGCAGACATTTTAAGTGGATAACGATTTGCGGCTTCACGGAACCAGTGTTCATAGGACTGCTCCCCTGTTCCAAGTACAGCGAATTGAATATCATCATAATACAACAATTCATCCAGGATACGGCAGACCAGATCAAGTCCTTTGGAATCCACAAGCCTTGTGACCATGACCATAAGAGGTACATCAGGACGAACAGGAAGTCCAAGTTCCTTTTGCAGCTCAATTTTGTTTTCCGTTTTCTTGGACAGACTTGTTCTGTATTTCACCGGGATCTTGGTGTCTGTAGCCGGGTTGTAGCTCTTGGTATCAATGCCATTTACAATCCCGCTGAATCGATCTCCAAGTGAACTAAGCAGTCCGTCCAGACCGTATCCGTAATAAGATGTTTTCACTTCCTGTGCGTAAGTTGGACTAACGGTTGTTACATGGTCAGCGTAGACAATTCCAGCCTTCAGGAAGTTGACATTACCGTAATACTCGGCTCCATCCACGGTGAAATATCGATCGTCCAGCTCAAGGATATCACTGAATAACTGATGCGGGAATACCCCTTGATACAACAAGTTATGTATGGTGAATACCGTACGAATATCACTGTAGAATGGATCGTGTCTGTAGTGTGCTTCAAGCACCAAAGGAATCATTCCTGCATGCCAGTCATGACTGTGCAACACGTCAGGCTTGAACTCAATCTGTGGCAACACTTCGAGAACTGCACGGTTGAAGAAGGCGAAACGCTCACCATCATCCATATAACCGTACACTCCATCACGCCCAAAATAATACTCATTATCCACAAAATAGACTGGAATTCCATCATGAACCAGCATTTCTATTCCACAATAGGGCCTGCGCCAGCCAAGAGGCACATCCGTTGTAATTACGGGCTGTAACGCGTCTTTATACTCATCGGGAATCCCCTTGTACTTAGGCATAATCACCCGCACATCTGCCCCGCTCTTCTTCAATGCAAACGGGAGAGCACCGATTACGTCAGCAAGGCCTCCTGTTTTGATAAATGGATGTACTTCAGCAGCAGCAAATAGAATATTCATGCCTTTGTCCTCCTCTTCGGTTTGAGCGTGTTGCTTTCATTTTTATTCTTCGTTTTTGAACTGACGGAAGTTATACTCGCAGGTGATTCATCCGTTTTCCGACGTGTGTTCTTTTTTAGAATCACGATGCTAAGCGGAGGTAATACCAATTCGAGACTATGCGGATGCCCATGAAAAGGAATCTTTTCGGTAGGCAGTTGCATATCATTAGTAATGCCTGAACCGCCGTAAACGGAATGGTCACTGTTCAGAACTTCGGTATACATACCGGGACGCATGACACCAATCCGGTAACGCTCCCGCTTGACCGGCTGAAAGTTAATGAGCACAAGGAGTGTATCCGCAGGTTTTTTTCCTTTGCGTACGTATGAAATGACACTCTGGTCCTGATCATCCGGAGTGATCCATTCATAACCGTCTAGGGAATGATCAAGCTCCCACAAAGCTTTTTCACTCAAGTACAGGTTAGACAGCTCACGCTCAAACTTATGCAAATTGCGGTGACTGTCATAATCCAGTAAGAACCAATCCAGTTGATCCTCATCTTTCCATTCGATGAACTGGCCAAAGTCTCCACCCATAAACAACAGCTTTTTCCCTGGGAAAGTCATAAAATAGCCCAGAAAAGCACGCATGCCGGCAAATTTCTGCTCATAAGTTCCTGGCATCTTGTCGAGGAGCGACTTTTTGCCATGAACAACCTCGTCATGTGACAGAGGTAGCACATAATTTTCAGCAAAGGAGTATACGACCGGGAAAGTCAGCAAATGATGTTTGGAAGGACGCTCATGAAAATCAGATTCCATGTAATCAAGCGTATCGTTCATCCAGCCCATGTTCCATTTGTAGTTGAAACCCAGACCACCTTCATCTACAGGTAAAGTCACCATTGGCCATGCACTGGATTCTTCAGCCATCATCAATGCATAAGGGAAATACTTGAACACCGTCTCATTCAGTTGCTGCAAAAAGGCTACAGCTTCCTTGTTCTCAAGACCACCTTCATCATTGGTACGATATTGTCCTGGCTGCTTCTCAAAATCAAGCCGTAGCATACTCGTAACCGCATCAACACGGAGTCCGTCAAAATGATACATCTCCATCCAATATAATGCATTGGAGATCAGAAATGAACGAATCTCAGGTTTCGAGTAGTCAAAGCTAAGTGTGCCCCAGCCCGGCTTCTCTGCTAACATCGGATCTGCATACTCATACAAAGGCGTACCATCAAACATACGCAACCCATGAGCGTCTTTGGCAAAATGTGCAGGTACCCAATCCAGCAATACGCCAATCCCTGCCTGATGTAGTGTATCCACTAGATACATCAGATCTTTTGGATGCCCATAACGACTGGTTGGCGCATAAAACCCTGTGTTTTGGTAGCCCCACGAAAGGTCATATGGATGCTCACTGAGGGGCATCATTTCAACATGTGTATATTTCATTTCTAATAAGTAAGGAACAAGCAAATCAGCCATCTCGCGATAACTATAGAGGCTTCCGTCTTCTTTGCGCTTCCAGGTTCCCATGTGCATTTCGTAAATATGTAGAGGTTTGTTATACATGGCACGTTGTTTGCGTCTCCAGGCCCCATCATTCCATTTGTACCCTTCGATTGAACTGGTGACAGAGGCTGTCTGAGGTCGAACCTCTGCTTGAAACGCATATGGGTCCGCTTTGAGCAATTCTGTTCCATCTTCCGTTAATATACGGAACTTGTATAAAGTTCCTTCGCTAATTTCCGGAAAAAAACGACTCCAAAATCCTGATTCGGGTATCTTATATAAAGGTTCCTTTTCGCCTTTCCATTCATTGCGGTCCATAGCCAGTCCTACTTCTACGGCGTTTGGTGCCCACACGGTAAAGCGATACCCCTGAAGGCCATCGCAAGTCTCAGGTTGCGCGCCCAACATTCGATAACTGTGATGAAGGTTACCTTCATGAAATAAATAAATATGCTCCGGCAATATGTCCGGGTGTGCTAACGGTTGAATGGCCAAGAGATCACCTTCTTCTCAAGAAAATAGATATAACAGTAACCATTACCCCAGTCTAGCCAAGTTGAAAAGAAAAATGCGGTGAATTAGAAAATGTTGTTCATTTTCAGAATTTTTACAGTAACAATCGTTTCATCTGCTCTACTTTGCGTTAATGATGTACTACAATGCACAATATTTTGGGAGGGAAACGATTATGTTTAATAAAGATTGCATCGCTATGCTGTTGGCGGGAGGAGAAGGGAAGCGATTAGCCCCTTTAACCTCAAGTCTCGCAAAACCCGCTGTACCGTTTGGCGGGCACTACCGGATCATCGATTTTCCTCTCAGTAACTGCGTAAACTCAGGGATCGATACTGTAGGAGTATTGACGCAGTACCAAGCGGAATCTTTACACGATCACATCGGTGGAGGAGAACCATGGGGACATGGTAACTCAAGTGAGGCAGGAATATCCTTGCTTCCATCTTATCATACAGGAAATGACGAATACTTGGGAACGGCGGATGCTATTTATAAAAATATCGACTATATTGATCAACAAAACCCCGAAAATGTTCTAATTTTGTCGGGTGACCATATTTATCATATGAATTATCGCGATATGTTGGAGGCTCATCAAGCCAATAATGCCGCTGCAACGATTTCAGTTATGGAAGTGCCATGGGATGAAGCACATCGCTTTGGGATTATGGCTGCCGATGCTGATTTGCGTGTAACCGAGTTTGCCGAGAAACCGGCTGAACCAAAAAGTAATCTGGCTTCAATGGGCATTTACATGTTCAAATGGGATTATCTGAAACGCCATCTGTTGGAAGATGCCGCTAATCCTGAATCCAGCCATGACTTCGGTAAAGATGTGATTCCTCAAATGTTGAACGAAAATAATCCCCTCTTTGTCTATAACTTTAATGGTTATTGGAAAGACGTAGGTACGGTTAAGAGCCTTTGGGATGCACATATGGATCTGTTACACAACGAGGAAGACTGGAGTCTGCAAAAAGAAAACTGGCCGATGTTTACTCGCGACTGGCGCTCCAAACCAAGTGCTTACAAAGCAAGACATACAAAGATCGAACATGTTACTTCCATGATTCACGACTCTTGTGCAATCGAAGGTCGTTCAGAACGTTCCGTTATCTTCTGCGGTGCAGAAGTGGGTAAAGGCTCTGAGGTTAAAGACAGTGTTGTTATGCCTAACGCACGCATAGGCCGTGGGGTTCACATCGAACGCGCCATCATCGGTGAAGGTGCAATAATCAAGGACGGTGCAATCGTTAAAGGTACAGCAGATGAAATTGTGGTCGTTGGACCTAACGAGATCGTCTCTGCCAAACCGGCTGTCCGTACGCAACCTGTTCGTATGTTGAAAGAAGTATATGAGAAAAGTGGACGCCTGCGCACTGGCGAACTTTCTTCATAATGAAATAAACATAAGATGAAAAAGGCGAGCCTCAGATGGCTCGCCTTTTTTTGGTGTTGATATGGATATTATAAAACGTACATGCTCGATCATCAGGTAGAAAAATCTCTTATCTTTTAAAACCTTAAGACTTTTCTAGATCTGATTTTGTATCACTTGCATCTCTAGCTGTTCGCTCATCTGTGACTTCAGCATCACCAGACGCGGTTACAGACTCTTCTGGACCCATCTCCTCAGCCACAGCCGGTAACGTAACCGTAACGGTTGTCCCCGATCCGAGTTCACTTTGCATCGTGATCGTTCCCTCATGCAGTTCTACCAGTTCCTGCGTAATCGCAAGACCTAGTCCCGTTCCCCCATTTTGATGGTTCACCTGGAAGAAACGGTCCCGTACTTTAATTAAATGTTCTTCACTAATTCCGATACCGGTGTCCTGAACAGCTGCAATGATCTGACCATTCTCCTCTTTGACCGACAAGAAGATCCAGGAATTCTCATGTGAAAATTTGATCGCATTGTCCACAACATTCAGGAAGACTTGTTTCAGTCTGTTACCGTCTCCATGGACATTATAAGCACGAGTCTCGTCCGTTTCCAACTTGAGATGGACCTGTTTTTGTTCCGCTTTGGCCCAGACATTCAACATCGTTTCCTGTACAATTTCACGAATGTTGACCGTTCCTTTGACCAGCTTCATCTGATTCTGTTGCAATTTGGAGAAATCCAGCATCTCTTCAACAAGTCCAATCAGTCGTTCGGTTTCCTTGGAGATAATACCCATACCGATACGGGTTTCTTCCGGATCATAACCGCCTGAATCCAGTGTCTCGCTCCAGCCTTTGATACTGGTCAAAGGTGTTCTTAATTCATGTGAGATCGAAGAGATAAAATCATCCTTGATCTGATTACTCCGCACAATCTCATGTGCCATGAAGTTAAGTGTTGATGCCAATTCGCCCAGTTCGTGCTTATAATTCCCCTTAACCCTGACATCCAGCCGTCCTCTAGCCATTTGGGCAGATACTGCGGTGATGTTGTTAATTGGACGTACAATGGAATTTGCCATACCAATACTGATGATCAACACTATAGCAAGCACTCCAACACCAACGGCAGCTGCGAGTAGTCCCATATTCAACAGCTTTGAATTCACATCTTCAAGTGATGTCAGATATCGAATAACATAAGTATTTTCGCCGCCCAGATCAAACTTGTGTGAAACGGCCATGACAGATTCTCCAGTACCCGGTTGTCTTCCAATCCAGCGTCCCATATCCCCATTCAGAGCCTGCATAATATCACTGGTTTGCAGCACAGCACGGTCAGATTCAAAAGCAGTAGAACTCGCCAATACGCGCCCGTTCAGATCCAAAATTTCCAATTCAGTATTGGACAATGCCAAGTTCACAAGGAGTCTAGACAGATTATTGCCATCCTCCGTAGTATTCTCACGAGCGATCGGCTCGAAAAAGTCCTTTGAATTAGAAATGTGGGTACTAATCGTATTGTAGATACTCTCATAATAATACCTTTGAACTGCCAACATAAATACGAATTCGACCAACAGCAGAGCGAGAAAAACTACAAAGAAATAATGTAGTACGATCTGCCGAGTAATGCCTTTTTTAATCATTGCTCCCGGCCCTTCCATTTGTACCCGTGACCCCATACAGTCTGCAGGTATTCGGGCTCGGAAGGATTGTTCTCAATTTTTTGACGCAAACGACGAATGTTGACATCCACAATTTTGGGATCACCCATGTACTCTTTTCCCCATACGTGATCTAACAATACATCGCGGCTGAGCGGTGTATTTTCTTTTTCCAGGAAAAACTGAATCAAGGAAAACTCCGTTGGAGTCAACTCAATGGCTTCATTCTGTTTTTTGAATTGCTTCGAGATCAGGTCCAGTGAAAATGGCCCGGACTGGAACGTAACCTTTGCCGCAGTTTCCCGATGCACATTCACGCGGCGTAACAATGACTGAATACGTGCAATCAACTCTGTTGGGCTGAAAGGCTTGCTGACGTGATCATCTGCACCAACGGAGAGTGCGTACACTTTATCCTGTTCCTGAACTTTGGCGGTCAGAAAGATGATGCCCAGACGTTCATTGGTTTCACGGATCCGTCGACACACCTCGAATCCATCAATACCTGGTACCATGACATCCAGCAGAGCCAGATCAATATCCGGTACTGTCTGCAGTATGCGAAGCGCTTCATGACCGTCACCCGCTTCAAGCACTTCGAATCCGTTTCTCTTTAAATTAATCACTATAAAACTGCGGATGGATTCTTCATCCTCAAGAATAAGTACTTTACTCATTAAGTTCTCCCTTTCTATTCAGCTGAGAAGTATTGCTCAGTGCATCTTTACCCGCCTCTGATTGTGCTACCCGTGAAGCAATAACCCGATCTTTGGTACGCGTAATTTCCTTCCAGCTTTTACCCTTCTCCTGTTCCCACTTGGAAAGGGTGAAATATTTGATCTCTGCTACGGTTTCGTCCGTATCAATCATTTTAAATCGAATATATTTTTCCTTCTCCGATTTGGTGTCAATAGTGATCTTACCGTACCACTCTGGCTTGAGATTTAGATGGAATAAATCAGCATCATCTCGGAATTGGAATGAGACAAATTTCTTGCTATCTTTGCCATCCCACTGATAATAGGTGTAAAACCACAACCGAGAGTCAAATACGTAATGCTCCCAACCTTTTGGAGTCTCTTTAAGTCCAAACTCAATAATACCATCATTATCAACATCACCGCTTAAAATTTTGTCATCTCTATACGTTTGATCCGGTGATTTGAAAGCATTGACTAACTTGTTATCTTTAACATACATAATTTGCGAGAAGGAACTCCGATCATCCAGCTCGGCATCCAGTACAATGCCCATCTGTCCTTTGGCAATCTCTCCGCCCAGAGCATTATAAACTTCTTTAACGGTATAATCGGTCTGCACCCGATCAACTTCCTTGAAGCTGCCATCTTCGTACTGGTATAACGCAATCGTTGCAAAACCGCTGTTGTTCAGCGAAATGATAACAAAATCACTTTTACTATCTCCGCTCAAATCCAGCGTGTTCCCCTGCGCATCATCAATGATATATTGATTATATGGAACTCCACCCAAGACCTGCTCCAGTGCCCCGCCCTTGTAGGAATATGCAGTCAGGGCTTTCTGCTCCTGCAGGCTTACACCAAGAATAATATCCGGATTTCCGTCATTCGTAATATCCAATACTTTAAAGGATTGCAACTCATTTCCCGGCACATCAAATGTAAGTTTTTTAACCCATGTGCCTCCCTGCTCTTCCAAAATCATGCCATGGATTCGCACATTCTCATTAGGTGTCTCATAAAAAACAATCGCTTCCCGAGTTCCATCCCCGTTCAGGTCTTCCACCCGAATCATGCTGGTATTATTCATATCCTTGGGACGAATCAATGTACTCTCTGGCGGCAGTTTAACCTGAACCACGTTGTACAGTTTCTCCTTATCGGTGGACATCATTGGTTTTCTCATCAAACCCTTGGGGTCACTTATGACTGTGCATCCGCTTAGAACAGAACCAAGCATAATCGCCATAGTTCCTGCTGCTACAAAGCGTCCCCACCGTGAATTAAACAATCTCATCACTCTTTTCAATAGTTTAAATCTGGTTTTTTTCTTGCTGTGTCAGTCTTCGTCCACGAATATCAAAAGCAATCTTGCCTTCTGCCAATCCCCAGATCCGTGTGGCATGTTTCTCAGCAAGCTCAATAGGCAGTACTGCAATGACTGTTGCACGTTCTTCTTCACATAATTTGCGCAGCGTTTCCAGCACCGAATCTGCTGTGTGAGGGTCAAGACCAATGACTGGTTCATCCGCCAAAACGACTTTGGCACCGTGAGCAAGTGCTCTTGCAATAGCAACACGCTGCTTCTCGCCACCACTGAGCTTCTCTGCTATTTGATGTGCTTTATCAAGTAATCCCAACCCTTCGAGATAATCCATAGCACCCATATAGTCATCGGAACGTACCATACCGGTTACCATTCTCCATACAGGAGTCTGACCCGATCGTCCGATTAATACATTTTTAAGAGCCGTACGTCTAGGAAATAATTCTGGATTTTGTTCCAAGTATGCCCATTCCCGTTTGATTTTCCGTTTTCCAGACCAGCCTTCTTTCAAAATCTCGGCGCCATCCACCGTAAACCGGCCGGAATCCCATTTTTCCATCATGGCCAAACATTTAAGCAACATGCTTTTACCGCTACCGCTTGAGCCAACTACAGCTATCATTTCACCCTGTTGCATATCAAATCGAATATCCCGTAGAACGGGAACGCGGTCCACGCCAACGGATTTACTCAAGTTCTCTACTCTGATCATCGCGATGTCTCCTCTTGTCCATGTTTTTCCCTACCACTAGTGTACTCGGAAATGGACATCAATTTCCATGCGAACACCAGCTTCTATTTTAACACAGATTCGAACTCAGGTTTACGACGAAATAATATACCTGCTGCGCCGAAAAGAAGGTACATGAATCCCAGCAACGTGAACATGCTTCCGGGTGAAATCCAGTTGATCATCTGACCACCCAGATTCGGCCCAATAATACTTCCAATCGTGAAATGAAAGGAAGCAACGACGTTGGCTGCAGGCAGCAACACCTTAGGCAAAATGTCTGCGGCATAGGCCAGGCCCAGTGAGAAAAAGGAACCGACCAGGCCGCCTGCGATTGTTAACAATACAAGCGTCCACCAGAAATGCGTACCTGCGACTGGAACCAGCATGAAGATGATTCCCCCGCTGATGCCCGCAAACATCAATATCTTCTTCCGCCCATATCGGTCACTCAACATTCCGAGAGGTAATTGAAGGAACAAACCTCCAATCCCGATAAAAGGAAGCAACGACGAAATCTGATTGGTATCGAATCCAATACGCAGCCCATACACGGGGAAGTTACTATTCATACCCGCTTCCATATATCCGTATAAGAGTGCTGGTAAAAGTGCATACCAGGCCCATGCCAGACTACGACGGAAGCGACGTTCAGGTAGTTGGCCATGCTCTGCTTTTTCCGGTTTTGTATCCGGAAGCTTCATTAATACCAGTATAAGCACTGCTGCTATACAGATGAACAAGACCCAGAAAGGGACAGCATCACCGAAGCCAAGCAGCTTAATTCCCAGCGGACCAATACTGAATCCCAGCCCGTAGGACATGCCATATAGTGATATGTAGCGTCCACGCTTTTCAGGAGCGGTAACAAGTAGCACCCAGAGCTGAGCCGCATAATGAAGTGCGCTGTCTCCTATTCCAACGATCAGACGCAATATGAACCATATTTTAATATCTGGTAAATACGGAAATAGTATTAAAGGGACCATGACTAATATCAGGCCACCTACAATCAACTTTTTGAAACCGAATGCACCCAGTAGTCTCTCCGCAACGAGAGTCATGGCAAAAGAGCCAATGTACAACGCGGCGGCATTTAATCCGTTTAAACCTGGTGAAACCCCTTTTTGCTCCAAAAAAATCGAAAGCACAGGCAGCAAAAGCCCCTGACTTATTCCCGCCACCACAATAACCGTAATCAAAATGAGATAGTTCGCTGTCGAGTGTGATAGTTTGGGACGAGTAATCGATGACACGAATTCATTCCTCCTGCGAGCACACAAAGAAAAATCGCCATCGCTGACGACTTTTGTATGTTATACATATGGTTTTAAACTGCTATTCAAAGATCAGGGCTTTGCCCCGGACTTGAACATTATAGTGGACAACGCCCTGCAAAACAAGCCATAATAGAGGTTGTTCAAAAAGTTCACTTTTGATTACGAATCATGCCTAGTGGCATCATCAGCTTCGAAGATGAATTTCAGCCGAAATGTCCGTTGCTCACGTAGTTTTCCTACGCTCCGCTACTCCATTTCCATCTTCTTGGTACTGAAAACCAGACTTTTTGAACACGCACTAATCGTACTTAAGTCGCTGCGTACATTTAGATGTGACGGGAGGATTCTGCAACAATATGGCTTATCATGTGAAAATTGATGTTTCACCGATATATGAAATGCTCAACAGCTTTCTGGTTTATGTCACGAAAAAATGGATTCAGCATCTGGATATTGGTCCTGAATGGATTCTGGAAGTGGAAGGCAAACTAAGTTCCAATGTACGAGCTGCGCTCGCACCTGCTGCCACTTGGCCTTTTGATGATTTTGATGTTTTGTTTGCATGGGCAGCCTATCAAAATGATACATCGGAGAATCGTGATTTCCTGGACATGCTTGCCGGAATGACAGCGGAAGACCTGTTTGCACGTGTGTCTCCTCTTCTGCCGGCTCTTACAATAGAAGAATCTACGCGCATTCGGAACAGTTATGTCCCATTATTGCGACTATGGGATGAACACTACTGTCAGAATATGAGCGAAGATCAGCGTGTGTGGCTGGAAGAAGATGCCGAAGAAAAACGCATTTTGCTTGATAAAATGGGCTCTGAACTGCTTATTGAATATGCTACAGCGGGCGTTCTTGTTGAACCGATGCCGGGACTGAACGAAGTCATCCTGTTTCCAACGGTGCACAATCGTCCTATTAATATGTACTGTTTTTATGAGGGTATGATGATCATGCAGTATCCCGTAGATGCACCTGAAGAGAACGAAGACCAGCCACCAACATGTCTTTTACGTTTTACCCATGCGCTGGCTGATCCCGAAAGACTTCGCCTGCTTCGTTACGTATCGGATGAACCCAAATCCCTCGCTGAGATGTGTGAAGAATTAGGTAAAGACGAAGACACGGTCAAAGACCAGGTTATGGCGCTACGCATCGCAGGTCTGCTACGGACCCATCTGCTCGGAAGTAACCGTAAAGAGAAATACAGTATTCGGCCGGATGGCGTATCTGAATTGAATATGTTCCTGGAATCCTATATTCGCATTTAATTTAGTTGAACCATTGTGGATTTACTGGCTACAAGGAGTGAGTTAGATCATGAAAATAATGAAACAACATATTTTGTTTGACCTTGATGATACACTCGTATATTGCAACAAATACTTCAACCTGATTTTGGGAGAATTCTTTGAGAATATGCAAGAGTGGTTTGATGGACATTCTCTGACAACACAAGAGATTCGGGAAAAACAGCTGGAGATCGATGTAACCGGAGTGAACAAGCTTGGTTTTGCGAGTCATCATTTCCCGCAATCCCTGATTGATACCTATCGTTATTTCTCCAGCAAGTTCGCCAGATTAACCTCTCCCAGAGAAGAGTCTTATCTGAGCAAGTTGGGCATGAGTGTATACGACCAGGAGGTTGAACCCTACCCTCATATGGTTGAAACGCTTGAAAACCTTAAAGGTGCTGGACATTCCCTCTACTTATATACCGGCGGCGAAACCGTGATTCAGCAGCGCAAGATTGATCAGATGAAACTCTCGGCTTATTTTGATGATCGGATCTATATCCGACAACACAAAAACGTCGAGGCACTGGAAGGCATTCTGTCTAATGGTCCGTTTGATCGTCGTGCAACATGGATGATTGGCAACTCACTACGCACAGATATTATGCCTGCGGTAAAAGCCGGAATTCACAGCATTTATATCAAACAACCGAATGAATGGCAATACAACATCGTAGAACTTCAGCCTAATCCGGAAACGTCGATGTATACCATCACTGCACTGGAAGAGGTACCAAAAGTCATACACGAAAATATACAACAGCAGCAACAGAAAAGGACCCTTGGATAAGGGTCCTTTTGCTGTATGTTAACTGTTAACTAAGATCAAGCATCCTGCTTCTCACCAGATAATTTGCCTGTTACTACGTCCTGCAAAATAATACGTGCTTTCACCGTACTCCCGTCTTTTCTTTTAAACGACAGTACTTGTGTACTCCCCTTCTCAATCAGCGATTTTAACATCGTACTGGTAATTTTTTTGCCTGCATACTCTTTCCAGACCACAAATGAACAGCCTTCCTTGAAACGTGAGCATCCATAACCCTTCTTGCCCTCTATAATCTGACCCGTGCAGCCAGGAGAGGGGCAAGGTGCCAGTAACTCTCTCACTCCCGATGGGCTCGCACTTGAGGACGGCGCCTTGGTGGTCACATTTTTCCCACTGCCGGCTCTCGATGAAGATGCCGAAGTCTGACGGGACGTTTTTACAGTTGAACCGCCACTAGCCGTCTTGGCTGATGTCCTTGTATTGCCTGCCTGGGTTCTGGCTCCCTTGCCTTTCCCCCTGCCTGCCCGTGAATCTTCTCCAAAAGCATCTGCTGGAGCAGGAGCTTGTACACGCACTTTCTCAATGATGGACAAGGTGAATTTCTTGACGTTCTCCATGAACTTGTCCTGACCCGCCTCACCTTTGGAAATCTGATATAATCTTCTTTCCCATTGCCCGGTCATCTCAGGTGAAGTTAACAGATCTACACCCGCGCGACGAATCAACTCAATAGCTGTTCTGCCTTTGAGCGTTAACTGCATTTTCTTCCCTTGCAGCGTAATGTAACCTACGTTTTTGAGGCGTTCAATTGTAGCCGCACGTGTAGCCGGAGTACCCAGACCACTATCTTTCATCGCGTCTCGCAGCTCTTCATTCTCGATCTGCTTGCCTGCACTCTCCATCGCTTTCAGCAATGTTCCCTCGGTATAACTCTTGGGAGGCTGGGTCGCCTTCTCCTTGAACTCACTCTTCGTGCATTGAACAGGCAATTCAGGTTGCACACTAAAAGCCTTGTCCGTCCACTCTTCAGCTTCCTCTTCCTCATTGCCGTTTTTCTTGGTCTTCTTCTTGCCTGCACCGCCCTGTTCCTGATCTCCAGAACCGAGAACCACTTTCCATCCGAGGGACAACAGCTCTTTGACAGATGTCTTAAACTGATGTTTCTCCACTTCGGTGAGCACGGTATGTTGCTTATACTCTGCCGGAGGATAAAAATGAGACAAGAAACGTCTGACAATCAAATCATAGATGTTCTGCTCATCCTTGGATAAGGTACCTGGTCGCTTCAAAGTAGGTAGGATCGCATGGTGATCCTCAACCCTGCTCGGATTACATACCCCTTTATTATTCTTATGAACAAGCTCCGGCTTGGCCCCCTGCGCAAGCTCACTATAGGTACCATTTTTAAGCAGGTTTAGTGTTTTGTGCATACCTTCAATATTCTGTTCTGTAACATAGTTGGAGTTTGTCCGCGGATACGAAATCACCTTGTGTTTTTCATACAAGGCCTGTGCGATATCCAGTGTTTTTTTGGCACCATATCCAAACTTGGCATTGGCTTCACGCTGTAAAAGGGTCAGGTCATACAAACGATACGGATACTCCTTCGTCTGCTTCGCTTCGTATTTGGTAATCTGCCCTGTCTTGCCCTTCACACTGGCTGCAATGGCCTCTGCTGCCTCCGCATCGGTCAACTTATCTCCCTGACGCAGTCCCCGGTACTCAACACCTTCCTGCCGAAACCAGGCGGCTACTTCATAAAAGGTCTGTGACTGGAACGCTTCAATCTCGATTTCACGATCGTAGATTAGCGCGAGTACCGGCGTCTGCACACGGCCTACAGACAACAATGCATTATGGCGGGTTGTAAACGCCCGTGAGGCATTCATCCCGATCAGCCAATCGGCTTCACTTCTGGCGCGAGCAGCATGGGTCAGATTTTCAAATTCAGAGGCATCCTTCAGACCATCAAAACCACGTCTAATGCTCTCTGCCGTCAAATCCGATATCCATAAACGCTTTACAGGCTGACGCAGCTTCAATTGCTGTTGTATGAGGGCGAAAATGTACTGACCTTCTCTCCCTGCATCGCACGCATTAACGATCGCTGAAGCCCGTTTTGCCAGTTCTCCAATCATTTTAAGCTGATCTTTAGTCCTCGGATTGGGTACAATCTTGAACTGATCGGGTATGATCGGGAGGTCCGCTATATTCCAGCGTTTGTACTTTGTATCATAGGCATCCGGTTCAGCCAGTCCAAGCAAATGCCCTATCGCCCAAGTGATGATGTAATGTTCACCCTCCAGATACGTGCGATTGTTCTTGGCCTTTGGTTCTATGACGGCGGCAATGGTTCGACCCATGTCGGGTTTTTCCGCTATAACCAGTGTCTTCATCCGTCCATCTCTCCTCCTTCACCGTCCGCATGACGGCAAAAAGGGGCATTCCGCCGACGGAAGCCCCTTGCTTCTGAAACTCATTATATCAGATTTTGGATTCGGGAGCACCTTCCCGAAATGAATTATCCTGCTGCCTGTTCCTTTAATACATGCTTTTGTCTGCACTCTTTGCATACTCCTTGGAAATCCAGACGATGATCCGTAACAGCAAAGCCATACTGACGCTCGATTTGTTGTTCCAAACGAAGCAGACCATCTTCCATAATCTCTTCCACTTTACCACATTCTGTACAGATCAAATGATGGTGGTGATGGGAACCGTCTGTACTTCGCAGATCAAAGCGCGCAGCGCCGTCACCAAAGTTAATCTTTTCAACGACCTGAAGGTCACTCAGCAGTTCGAGAGTGCGGTATACGGTAGCCAATCCAATCTCAGGGAACTGCTCCTTAACCAGCAGAAATACTTCCTCTGCGCTAAAATGATCCTTTTCATGTTCAAGCAATACACGTACAGTAACTTCCCGTTGTTGTGTTAACTTATATCCTTTTTCAACCAATTGATTTTTAATGTGAAAGATCTGTTCTGAAATGGACTTGTCCCGGTTACTTGCCATAGCAGGTCGCACCTCCGATTTATATTCATTGAAATTTACTTTTATCGTACAGATTCATGGTTTCAGTTAATCCTTATTTATAATCATTATAATATAATAATAAATCTTTATCACTTAAAAAGCAATGATATTGCTCACACTTACATGAAATATGTAGTCAAATTGGTTAAAATAACAGCAAACAACCCTCGCTGATCGCGAAGGTTGTCATTGATATCTTATTCTATACTTTACACCAGAACCGAAGCACCCATCAAGTATTTGTCCACTTCACGAGCAGCCTCACGGCCTTCATTAATCGCCCATACAACCAAGCTTTGACCACGACGCATGTCACCTGCTGCAAATACTTTATCCACATTGGTGTTGTATTTGCCGTAACGTGCCTTAACGTTTGTGCGACGATCTGTTGCAAGCCCCAGTTGCTCTACCAACGTTTGTTCCGGTCCATCAAAACCAATGGCAATCATGGCCATCTGAGCCGGGAATACACGCTCTGTACCTGGAATCGGCTGATAAATCTTGCGACCAGTCTCATCCACAATACGCTCGATCTGTACTGTATGCAATTCTTTGAGGTTCCCCTCATCATCTCCGACAAATTTCGTTGTCATGATGGAGAATTCACGCGGATCTTGACCAAACAACGCTTTGGCTTCCTCTTGCGCATAATCAAGTGTGTATACGTTCGGGAATTGTGGCCAAGGATTATTAATGCGATCACGTTCCATAGGCGCTTGTGTATGCGTACCGAATTGAGTGATCGTACGACAACCATGGCGCAAAGATGTAGCCACACAGTCAGATCCTGTATCACCGCCACCAATGACGATAATATCTTTATCTTTAGCGGACAGATATTGACCATCTTCCAGATTGGAGTCCAGATAACTCTTAATACTGCCATTCAGGAAATCCATTGCGTAATGAACGCCTTTTAAGTCGCTGCCTTCAATATTGAATTCACGCGGCTTCGTTGCACCACCGCACAATACAACAGCGTCATATTCATCCACCAGTTGTTGTGCTGCAATATCTTTACCAATCTCGGTGTTCGTAATGAATTGAATGCCTTCTGCTTCGAGCAGATCAACACGACGTTGAACTACGTTTTTATCCAATTTCATCGTTGGGATACCGTACATCAGCAATCCGCCGACACGGTCCGAACGCTCATATACGGTTACCGAGTGTCCTGCTTTATTCAACTGAGCCGCAGTAGCTAATCCCGCTGGACCTGAACCTACCACAGCTACACGTTTACCCGTGCGTTTTTCAGGAGGTTGGGGAACCACCCATCCTTCTTCGAAACCTTTTTCAATAATTGCTTCTTCAATCGTTTTGATGGTTACAGGCTGACCAATTAAGCCAACTGTACATGATCCTTCGCAAGGAGCTGGACAGACGCGACCTGTAAACTCTGGGAAATTATTCGTTTTGTGAAGGCGCTCAAGTGCTTCTCTCCACAGTCCGCGATATACAAGATTATTCCATTCTGGAATCAGGTTATGCACGGGGCAACCTGACGTGCCGCCAATCATATCTATACCTGTATGGCAATACGGGGTACCACAATCCATGCATCGTGCACCTTGTGTTCTGAGCTCTTCTTCAGCCATGTGTTTATGAAACTCTTCCCAATCCTTAATCCGCTCCGCTGGCTCACGATCTGTTGGCAGTTGACGTTTGTATTCCATAAATCCAGTAGGTGTAGACATCTTACGTTTTCCCCCATCCGTTCTTGTCTTAATCCCTTCATGTGCATGGTTCTATATGAAATGGATTACTCATTACTTGAGTTTTTGTCTATTGTATCACAAAATCTTCTCGAAGATATTTCAATTATAGTAGCATTTACTGTGCTGAATATTAAATGGATTATCCGCATAATTATTTGTATTTTATACATCATATCTTTCAAGTCTACCCATGGTCAATACCCTTATTTTGGTGTTAAATGTGGTTTTGAACTGCGAAATCTGGCTTGTGTTAAAGAAATAAAAGGTCGAAACGTTAAGTGAATGTCAGATAATTTGTCATCAAATTCAACATATTTTGCTATAAATCGTTCTCAATTCCGAATATCAGACCTATTTTAGGGCTTCACAACGTTAAAACCTCAAAACTTTTACACTTTTTTACTGTTTAATGCTTGGCCGTATGTATAATATACATAAATACCAATTACTCGTGTTATATTAATGTTATATGTATTCCAGTTTAAACAAGTGACTCATTTTTTTTATAAAGAAAAGACGCTGTTCACGAATATTTCGCAATCAGCGCCTCTCATCATACAAATACGACCGAAGTCAGGAATTTCTTATGCCACATTTACCGTTTACGTTCGTAAAATTCAAAAGTATAAGCATGAACATTTTTCTCATCCTGTTCGCCTTCAATCTGTTCAATCAGTTCCCATTCGGACCAATCCACTTCAGGGAAAAACGTATCTCCCTCAAAATTCTCATGAATTTTGGTCACCACAAGACGATCTGCAAGCGGCAGGAACTCACGATACACTTGGGAACCCCCAATTACGCACAGTTCCTCACCTTTGGTTAGACTCAGACCCTCCTCAATCGTATGTACGATTTCAGCCTGTTCCACCTTGTAGTTCAGATCTCTTGTCACTACGATATTACGACGCTGAGGAAGCGGCTTACCACCAAAAGATTCCCACGTATTACGTCCCATGATAATGGTTTTGTTCAGCGTACGTTGTTTGAAAAAGGCCATATCCTTGGGTAAACGCCATGGAATCGAATTATTTAATCCAATCACACCGTTCTCCCCCATTGCCCATACCAATTCAATACTCAAGGGTAATACACTCCTTCAATCCAAGTTTCTTGTCGAGATTGAACACATAATTAGACTGCAATTGGAGCTTTAATGCCCGGATGATGCTGATAGTTCTCAAACTCAAAATCTTCAAACTTATAATCAAAAATAGAATCCGGCTTACGCTTGATTACCAGCTTAGGTAAAGCATAAGGTTCACGCTCCAACTGAGTCTTAACCTGATCAACATGGTTAGAGTAGATATGAACATCCCCTCCAGACCAGATGAAATCACCTACCTCAAGATCACATTGCTGGGCGATCATATGAGTCAAGAGCGCATAACTCGCGATGTTAAACGGCAATCCGAGGAACGTATCTACGGAACGCATCGTAAGCATACAAGATAATTTACCCTCTGCAACGTAAAACTGAAACGCAAAATGACAAGGTGGAAGCTTCATATTATTGATCTCAGCCACATTCCATGCACTGACAAGGTGACGCCGTGAATCCGGATTATTTTTGATCGAATCAATGACTGCGGCGATCTGATCAATTTTTTCTCCGTTTGGGGCTTCCCATGTACGCCACTGCGAGCCGTATACCGGACCGAGATCCCCATTTTCGTCCGCCCAGTCGTCCCAGATCTTCACACCGTTTTCTTTCAAATAAGATATATTGGTATCGCCACTCAAAAACCATAACAGTTCATGAATAACCGATTTGAGATGAATTCGTTTGGTTGTTACCAGCGGAAATCCTTCGGAGAGATCATAACGGAGTTGTCTGCCAAATACAGATTGTGTTCCTGTTCCTGTACGGTCTCCTTTATGCACGCCGTTGTTCAGAATATCCTGCAATAAATCGAGATAGTTTTTCATGTTGAAATCCCCTCACTAAAGAATATTTACACTTACCACTCCGATAACAGAACAACCTTCCGATCGCTGTTATCCCCAGATTTTTTTAATCTCCTTTTCCAAAGGTAAAATCCGGGGATAAAGGCGAAGCGTATGCTTCCGATGCAGCTTTCCTTCAGAAAGCTTTTAGCTCCGCTTCTTCAGGTTTTTCCTGTTCTCTACGTTCTCGTGTAAAAGGTTAGTTTAACTAAATATATAGACCGTGATTGGCTTGGAGCCACATCATGACTGATCATTACTACAGTGTACCACAATTGAGTTGTTGATAAAATCAATTCACTGAAACTTACGAGCGTGTAAATTTTCATCATATCACATACAAGAGCATCTTAAATTCCTCGGCTCTTGCTCAGAAAAAAGAGACGAATAACGCGTTAACGTCATTCGTCTCTTCTGATATACGTATAATGCCGGACAGATCCGAAGCTTAGATGATCTTAACGGGAGATGATGTGGATCGGGTGACCCATAACCAATTCCGCAGCTTCCATCACGATTTCGCCCAAAGTTGGGTGAGCGTGAATTGTGAGAGCCAGATCTTCCAAAGTAGCGCCCATCTCAATTGCCAAACCAAGCTCAGCAATCAGGTTGGAAGCTTCCAGACCTACGATTTGGCAACCCAATACAAGGCCGCTTTCTTCGTCAGCTACGATTTTCACGAAGCCTTCAGCGTGGTTCAAAGATACAGCACGGCCATTACCCGCATAAGGGAACTTGCCTGCTTTTACTTTGTAACCTTTTTCTTTAGCTTCTTTTTCAGTGTAACCTACGCTGGAACACTCTGGATCTGTGAACACAACAGCTGGCATACATTTGTAGTCAACTACAGATGGTTGTCCTGCGATTGCTTCAGCAGCCACTTTACCTTCATAAGAAGCTTTGTGTGCCAGAGCCAAGCCAGATACGATATCACCGATTGCGAAGATGTGAGGAATGCTAGTGCGACCTTGGTGGTCAACTTTGACAAATCCACGCTCGTCAACGTCAACACCAATCATGTCGAGACCCAGTTCTCCATCTGTGTTTGGACGACGTCCAACAGTTACCAGCAGGTAATCCGCAGTTACTTCTTTGGACTCACCATTTACAGAGTACTTAACAGTTACATCTTTATCCGTTTGCTCAGCACTTTCAGCTTTTGCACCCGTTACGATTTCGATGCCTGTTTTCTTCATGTTTTTAGCCACGAGGCTAGTCATGTCTTTATCGAAACCTGGCAGTACTGTATCCAAACCTTCGATGATTGTTACTTTCGCACCGAATTTGGAGTACATTTGACCAAGCTCAGCACCGATATATCCGCCACCGATAACGATCATGCTTTTTGGTACTTCAGGCAAGTTCAGAGCTTCTGTCGAAGACAGAATGCGTCCGCCGAACGGGAAAGGTTTCAGTTCGATTGGACGGGAACCTGTTGCAATAATTGCATTTTTAAATTTGTAACGTGGAGACTCGTGGTCATTGAATACACGAGCTTCGTTTTCGTTGATGAACATGCACTCACCGTTGAAAACTTCAACTTTGTTGCCTTTGAGCAAACCAGCTACGCCGCCAGTCATTTTCTTAACAACGCCGTTTTTGAACTCTTGAGTTTTGCTGAAGTCCACTTTTACGTTCTCAGCAGAGATACCAAAAGCTTCACCGTGAAGTGCAGACTCATATTGGTGTGCAGCAGAGATCAGGGCTTTGGATGGAATACATCCACGGTTCAAACAAACACCGCCCAGTTCGGATTTGTCTACGATCAATACGCTTTGGCCCAGTTGAGCAGCGCGGATGGCAGCTACATAGCCGCCAGGACCCGCACCAATTACTAATGTGTCGATATTGAGAGAAGCGTCGCCTACTACCATATCTTACACCTCCATAACAAGCAGCTCAGGGTTAGCGAGCAGCTGTTTAATGTAATTCATAAAGTTTTGTGCTGTTGCGCCATCGATGATACGGTGGTCAAAGCTCAGGGAAAGAGCCATTACAGGTGCTGCAACTACTTCGCCGTTTTTGATCACTGCTTTTTCGCTGATGCGTCCTGTTCCGAGAATAGCAACTTCAGGGAAGTTGATGATTGGAGTGAAGAACATACCGCCAGCAGAACCGATGTTACTGATGGAGATTGTGCTTCCTCTCATTTCATTCGCGCTCAATTTGCCCTCACGACCACGAGCAGCCAGATCACGGATAGAATCAGCAATCATCCAGATGGATTTACGATCAGCATCTTTGATAACAGGAACGATCAAGCCGTTGTCTGTATCTGTAGCGATACCGATGTTGTAGTATTTTTTGTAAACAATTTCGTTAGCTTCTTCATCAATCATAGCGTTCAGAGCCGGGAATTGGCGGGAAGCCGCAACCAGTGCTTTAACGATGAATGGCAGATAAGTAACTTTTGTTCCTTTTTTCTCTGCAATTGGTTTCATGCGAGTACGGAAAGCAACCAATTCAGTTACGTCCACTTCGTCCATGATTGTAACGTGAGGTGCTGTGTAAGCCGATTTAACCATTGCATTAGAGATCGCTTTACGGATACCTTTGAATGGTACGCGCTCTTCTTCAATGTGTTGATCAGCTGCAGCTGCTGGTGCTGCGGATTTTTTCTCTTCTTGAGCCGGAGCTTCGGAAGATGCCGCTGCGGAAGAACCGCCACCGTTTTTGAAGGATTCAACATCTTCTTTGGTTACTTTACCGTTGTTGCCAGTGCCGTTAACCTGAGCGATGTCTACACCTTGTTCGCGAGCAAATTTACGCACGCTTGGTGTTGCCAGAACGTCTTTGGCAGGTACTGCCGGAACGCTGTTGTTGCCGCCTTCTTTAGCTGCATCCGAGCTGGAAGTTGCTGCAGAAGAACCGCTTGTGTCAGCTCCGCCTTGAGCTGCATCTTTCTCTTGCTCGCCTTGATCGCCAGCAGGAGCGTCGTCTTGCTCAGGAAGTTCGCCTTCTGCATCGATGATCGCTACAACTTCACCAACGTGGCAGACTTGACCGTCTTTAGCGAATACTTCTGTAACTGTTCCGTTAACCGGACAAGGTACTTCTACAACCGCTTTGTCGTTCTGTACTTCCATGATGATGTCGTCGTCAGTTACTTTGTCACCGACTTTGATGTGCATCTTGATGATTTCGCCTTCGTGCAGGCCTTCGCCCAATTCAGGGAATTTATATTCAAATTTAGCCAACTGAAAAACCTCCTTGATTATGTGCTCAATCCTGAAAACAACCCTTAACTCCAAGAAACAACTGTTACTGCTAATGCAAATAACTGTTACTCAAGGGGCTAATGGCTGTTTACAGTGCAGCTTGCGCTGCGGTGTGAATCACCATACTGCGCCTTGCGGCATGTCAGATGATTAAATTAGAAATTTACGACTTTGTTAACCGCAGCAATGATACGCGCCGGGTTAGGCAGCCATGTATCTTCGATTTGTGCAAATGGATATACAGTGTCCGGACCAGCTACACGCAGAACCGGAGCTTCCAAGTGCAGGATTGCTTTTTCATTGATTTGGGCAATGACTTCAGCTGCAACACCTGCGCTCTTTTGAGCTTCCTGTACAACAATTGCACGGTTTGTTTTCTTAACGGAAGCAACGATAGTATCGATGTCGATCGGGCTAACCGTACGAAGGTCGATAACTTCAACTTTGATTCCTTGTTTTTCGAGTTCATCTGCTGCTTTCACAGAAGTGTGAACCATCATACCGTAAGTAATGATCGTTGCATCGGAACCTTCACGAACAACGTTCGCTTTGCCCAATTCAACAACGTAATCTTCTTCAGGCACTTCTGCACGGAAAGCATGGTACAAGTTCAAGTGCTCCATGAAGAATACAGGATCGTTATCGCGAATAGAAGCGATCATCAGACCTTTTGCATCGTAAGGGTTAGAAGGAATTACGACTTTGATACCTGGTGTTTGCGTGAGCAGACCTTCCAGGGAATCTGTATGCAATTCTGCCGCTTTTACGCCGCCACCGAATGGTGTACGGAATACGATTGGAGAATTGTATTTTCCACCGGAGCGGAAACGCATACGAGCAGCTTGCACTACCATTTGGTCAAGGGCTTCAAAGATAAAACCAACGAATTGGATCTCAGCAACCGGACGGAAGCCTTGTACACCCAGACCTACAGCCAGACCACCAATAGCGGACTCAGCCAGTGGTGTATCAAATACACGCTCTTCGCCAAACTCTTTTTGCAGACCTTCCGTTACACGGAAAACGCCGCCTACATTACCTACGTCTTCACCGAAAAGCAGAACGTTAGGATCACGTTTCAACTCCACGCGAAGCGCATCACGGATTGCTTCTTTCATGTTCATTTGTGCCATTTGCTTCATTTCCTCCTTAAACATTGACAGTTCACATTTGAATTCGTACATGTATACCGGGACATTAAAGTCGCGGATGTTTATGCTTTATCGGAAAAAACTTATTGGAAATCAGCTTTTTGCTCTTCCAAGTGCTTAGGCGTTTGTTCGAACATGCTGTCGATCAAGCCTGAAATCGTCATTTTCTCGGTTTTTTCCGCTTTTTTGATCTCTTCGTTTACTTTAGCTTTTGCTTCTTCTTTCACACGTGCTGTATCTTCTTCAGTCCAAAGACCTTTTTTCTCCAGATATTTAGCGAAACGTGCGATAGGATCTTTAGCAGACCATTCAGCCTCTTCTTCTTTTGTACGATACTTGGAAGCATCATCCGAAAGGGAGTGAGGACGGAAACGATAAGTTACTGCTTCGATCAATGTTGCGCCTTCTCCGTTACGTCCGCGCTCAGCAGCTTCCTGAACAGCTTTGATAACAGCGAAGATGTCCATACCGTCAACTTTAACACCTTTGATACCTGCTGCTACCGCTTTGTGAGCGATGGACAGAGCTGCAGTTTGTTTAGCAAAAGGAGTTGTGATGGCATAACCATTGTTTTGTACAAAGAAGATAACAGGCAGTTTGTATACACCAGCGTAGTTCAGACCTTCATAGAAGTCACCTTCAGAAGAACCGCCATCACCTGTGTACGTGATAACAACTTGTTTTTGTTTCTTCAATTTGTAACCCATAGCGATACCCATTGCATGCAGAATTTGTGCACCAATGATGATTTGTGGCATCAATACATTAACGCCATCTGGAATTTGTCCACCATGTTGGTGTCCACGGGAGTACAAGAATGCTTGATAAAGAGGAAGTCCATGCCATACGAGTTGCGGAATGTCACGATAGCCAGGACATACAAAGTCTTCTTTTTCAATTGCAAATTCACTACCAACCATTGTAGCTTCTTGACCAGATACTGGAGCATAGAAACCAAGACGACCTTGACGGCCCAGGTTTACTGCACGGTCATCCCAAGTACGGGTAAATACCATGCGGTACATAATTTCTTTTAATTGATCATCGGAAAGTGTAGGCATCATGTCTTTGTTAACAATTTCGCCGTCAGGAGACAGCACGGACAGAGCTTCTACATCCTCTGTATACACTTCATAAGGAACCTTGCTCATTTTTTTCTTCACCTCAACAAAAAATTTGAATATCAAGTTCCGCTGTTATAATATTATTATACACCTGTTTCACTCCATACGTCAAAGAAATCCGTAATTTTTTTATGTTTCCTGCCGGATTGTATGTATAACAGGGGCTTAATATTGGTATAACAGCATAATACATGACTGCGTGTTTGACCTAACCCCGCACAAGGGTAATCTTACCGTATTGCGCGGTCGAATGCAAAAAATTAACCGAGAAAGGTGACGTTTTATGACGGATTCCCGCTATTTGAAACGCACGATTGTGAAGGAAGAGATTGAAAGTCGCTATCTTGGAGAGAAGCGAACGCTCCGTATTTACCTTCCTCCGGGCTATAACGAATTGCTTAGCTACCCTGTCGTATATTGTCAGGATGGCGAAGAATTTTTTAATTTCGGACGAATTGCTACAACAGCTAACCAAATTATTCTGGACGAAGGAGCCGAACCTTTCATTATTGTAGGGGTTCAGGTCGATGTGTCCGTGAGAACGAAGGAATATGCTCCATTTGGAGATCGGTTCAAGGCATATACCGCTTGCTTCGCTGAAGAGATTATTCCCTATATAGAAGAGAAATATCCTGTGCGCCGTTCTCCGCAGGAACGCATTCTTGCCGGAGACTCGCTCGGTGGCAGTGTTTCGCTTCATCTTGCTCTGTTATATCCGGATCTGTTCACACGTGTGATCAGCCTGTCTGGCGCCTTCTACTCTGCTTCTCAGGAAATCTATGCCGCAGCTGAAGATCTTTCTTGGCTCTCGATCTGGATGATTGTTGGTTTGCAGGAGACTGATTTCGAAGCAGACACAGGTACGTATGATTTCGTTCAATTAAACCGGGATACTCGAGAATTGCTGGAAAAACGTGGTGCCCTCGTCTCCTACCAGGAGAAAGACGGAAAACACCAATGGGGTTTTTGGCAGAAGGAATTGCCCGAAGCATTACTTTATTTTCTCCAGGAAAGATAAAAGGACCACTTTAACAGGCGGCTGAAATGCCGCTATTGTTTTTCATTTTAATGATACCGCTTACAATTGTAACCTGAAAAAGAAGCAGGATATCCTGCTTACTTTAAGTCCTCTAATCCTGCTTCTTTGTCGAATTACAAATTAAGCATGAATTTCGTTTGCTTTTTAGGCTAAGGAATGTTCCGCTTCAATCTTACTCAACAGAACATCGCAGCCTGAGTTAACCAGCTCGTACACCTCTTCAAAATTGCCTGTGTAATATGGGTCAGGTACTTCTCTGAGTTTTTCCTCGGGAAGCATGTCCATGAACTTGATGATGTCCGCCTCAGCTCCGCCTGGAACGTTGCGCACATTATCTGCATTGGAATTATCCATACACACAATGTAATCAAATTGAGTAAAGTCTTCGCTGGCGAACTGTCTTGCTGCCATGTTGGCATAAGAAATCCGGTACGAATCCAGCAATTTTCGAGTCCCTTCATGCGGAGGTTTACCAACATGCCAGTCCCCTGTACCCGCTGAGTCCACACGAATCTGGTGTTCAAGCCCCTTCTCCAGGACTTTGTGACGCAAAACGGCTTCAGCCATTGGTGATCTACATATATTGCCCAGACATACAAACAAAACATTAATCATATTAATCCCCCTTACTTAACGTACCTTGAAGTACCGACGATGTTGGCTGTGTCACAATATTCTCCGGCTGAGGACTGACGTTTCCGGTCTCAGATGGTACGAGCGAACGACGTGGCAGTTTCCATTTATAATGTACAGAGCACATCCGGAAGAACACAACGGCCGCGAAACAAAATAATAATCCAGCATTCGTTGTTAACCAACCCATACCTATAACAAAACCGGCTGTCATTGCCCATACAGCATAGATTTCGTCACGCAATACAAGCGGTTTACGTCCAGCAAGCACATCACGAATAACGCCTCCACCAATACCGGTCATCACTGCTGCAACGATAACTGCGCTAATGGGATGTCCCATGTTCGCCGCGTACAGCGCCCCTTGAATTGCAAATGCTGCGAGTCCGATTGCATCAAACAACGCCTCTGTTCGCTTCCAGTGACTAATCCACTTGAGAGGCAATATAAACGCAATTGCTACAGATACTAAGGCTAACATAATAAGTGATCCCTGACTCCATAGTGTCGTTACAGGTATACCTATAAGTACATTCCGGATAATCCCGCCTCCGAATGCCGTGACAAGTCCAAGCACTAGTACACCCAGAATGTCATACTCCTCTTCCATTGCCACGAAAGCGCCGGACATTGCAAATGCGATAGTGCCTATAATGCTGAATACTTCAAAAATGTGTAAGTCCAACCTGTTCAAACCTCACTTTTCAAGTCATCTCCATGTCGCTCTACCCATTGTATCCGCGAGCACTTAAATTGTGCAACCACATTTTGTGGATTATACTGGTTTGGTGAATATATTTGTACAGGTTCCAACATTAGATTTGGACTATGAACTATTTTTCTCTGAATTAGGAAGGATGAAATAAAATGACAGCGAAACGGATTATTATTTTTACAGGCGGAAACTTATCTGTAGAATTACTTCAGGAAATACGAGAAGATGATATGATCATCGCGGCCGATCGCGGTGCATTATTTTTAATTGAACACGGCATTCAGCCACACATTTCAGTTGGTGACTTCGACTCCATTAATGAAGAGGAACGTATCATTGTAAGTAACAATAGCATTCGGTTCATTACATGCGACCCTGTTCACAAAGATCTTACTGATACAGAAATGGCTTTTGAGACAGCGCTAGATTACGAACCTTCTCACATCTTAATGTTAGGTGCTACAGGTACACGTATGGATCACACACTCGCCAATGTACATATCATGGTTCGCGCGATGCAGCATCATATCTCCTGTGCCATTCAGGACAAGCACAACTACATGACACTGACCACATCTAAAGCTGTGGTTGAGCACCGTGACTATAAATATGTTTCTCTGCTCCCCTTGACTCATGAAGTTGCAGGAATAACTCTAGATGGTTTTATGTATCCACTAGATCAAGCCACCATTCGCATGGGACAATCCTTGGGTGTAAGCAACCAGCTCTTAGGCTCCTCCGGTACAGTCACTATCGATAGCGGCTTATTACTGATTATTCAGAGCAAAGATTGAATCTATTCGAATGCTATATAGTTATTTATTACGTTTTTGTAACCAGTGATTCAATGAAGAAAATAGGTTCACACATAACAAAGACCCTTGATATTCAAGGGTCTTTGTTGTTTCATCATTATTCTTCATCCGTCAATGATTAATTTTTTGACATTTTTAATCATATTTTAATAAACATACCCAAACCATTGTGGCGCAAGGGATTATACTCCCCTATCCAATTTCTAGGCTGTTACAAAGCTGTTATACTCGCTCTAGCAACTTAACGAAAACGAATTTTGGAGGTACTAACTAACATGAAAACAAACATCTTTGTCCAAAAGGCCGTAACCGTCGGGTTGTGCGCTACACTAGGTTTTGGAGCTGTATTAATGACTAACGCACCTGTTGCACAGGCAGCAACTGCTTCTGTATCCACAGGTCAACAGATTGTTAACTATGGTAAACAATTTACTGGAACTCCATATAAATTTGGTGCTTCAACCTCAACAACCAAAGTTTTTGATTGCTCTTCTTTTATGAAATATATTTTCAAAAAGTATGGTGTAGATTTGCCGCGCACTTCCGTGAACCAATCCAAAGAAGGTAAAGCTGTGTCTAAAGCTAATCTCCGTGTCGGAGATCTGGTATTCTTCTCCAGCGGTAGCCGTTCTACCGGTTCCAATGTCACTCACGTAGGCGTTTATGCGGGAAATGGTAAGATTCTGCATACGTACGGATCTCCAGGCGTAACCCTCTCTGATCTGGACTCTGGTACTTGGAAGAGAACGTATGTTAAAGCTCGTCGTGTACTTTAGATTCACATCATAGCTAATGAGTAAGGACCGGGGGTATTATCCGGTCTTTTATTTTTACCCTCTTTTTGCCACACTTTAAACTGGTGATTCATGGAACTAACCTAGTAATCTAATTTTTATCATGCAACATATAACCGATCCCACGCACAGTATGAATCAGTTTCACACTTCTTCCCTTATCCACCTTAACCCTCAGATGTTTGATATACACATCCACAACGTTGGTATCCATCGCATACTCATATCCCCATACTTCCCGCAAAATATCACTCCGGGTACATGCTTCATTCACATGCAGGGCCAGAAATTCCAGCAATTCGTACTCTTTTGGTGTTAATGTCAGGTATTCACCCGCACGATTTACCCGTCTTGAACGCAAATTCACTTTAAGATCATGAACTACAATTACTTCTTCGCCCTCTGGTGTTGCATTCGCAAAAACACGCAATAAGTTTCGTATTCTGGCAAGCATTACGGTCATGTGGATCGGTTCCTCCATCACGTCATTAGCTCCATAATCCAGCCATTCCACGATGAACTCAGGAGATGCATTTGAAGTAATAACCAGTAGAGGTATAACCTGACCTTTATCTAACCATCGTTTTAATTCTAATTTCTGATCCTGGCCACAATGTTTCGTCCCCTCTTCCCGGTCTACCAGGATGATCAGGTTAATATGCAACAACGAAGGCTCGACGGATCGATTTAGTTCAGACCACTCCATTCGTTGCACTTCATACCCTTCGCTACATAAAACATCCTGAATAAGGCTGACCTGCTCTCCTGCTCCAATCAGCAAAATGGCTGTTTTCACTCTTTTTCACCCGGCCTGTCTCTATCCCCACTGCTCGCAGCAATGGTTGGTACAGATAGCATGCCGTAAAATGAAAAAGTCCATTCCCTTAAGGGAACAGACTTTGCTTCTTTCTTGCTTTAACCAAAGTAACGATGGACGAGCGTACGTGCTTCAGCTGTGTCTTTTGTTCCGTGTACGAGGACACGTCCATCTTGGAAAATGACCATTCTATGGACTCCTGTTGTAAAAGAAACCAGAAACGGATTGGATTCCACTTTTCCTTCTTGAAGTCTATCCAGACGTTCCGCTGTTTGTTGAAGATCCAGATTCATGCGCCGTGCAGGTCGGATCTGAACGGTGTCCCTGCCACACAACACATCGGTTTTCTCCAGATTGGACGCAGAAAGATATGGATACGTTGCCGAAGTACCGCAGGAAGGACAGTCTTTCTTTTTCGCACCATCCACATTGATGGATATGTATTCGTTCCTCCACACGTCAAATGACAATAACTTACGTCTCAATGCATTTGCATTGCCACTAAGTAACTTCATCGCTTCTGCGGTCTGATTCGCCGTTACCATCTGTACCGCTTGAGGTATGATGCCAGACGTATCACAGGTATCTCCACCCAGAGGGACTTCACCCAGCAAACAATTTAAACATGGCGTATCTCCGGGCATAAACGTATAGGTAATACCATAACTACCTACGCATCCACCATAAATCCAGGGAATACCGTGCTTCTGTGCCATATCGTTAATGAGTAGTCGGGTATCAAAATTATCCGTTGCATCCATGATCAAGTCTGTATGCTGAACGAGTTCTTCCAACTCATCTACTCTGACGTCCAACACTTTCCCTTCCACATGAACCGTGGAATTAATGGCAGATAAACGTTTTTCCGCCGCCATTGCCTTCGGTATCCGCTCAAGCGCGTCCTGTTCTACATATAATTGCTGCCGCTGCAGGTTACTCCACTCCACATAATCACGATCCACAATCGTTAAGTGTCCGACTCCTGAACGAACTAACGTTTCTGCAATTCCTGTTCCAAGTGCGCCAGCGCCTACAATTAAAACTCTGCTGCCCTTTAATCTGGCCTGGCCTTCCTTACCAAGTGGCGCGTACCGTTCCTGTCTGGAATAACGATCGGCCTGCTCGAAAGATGTTATTTGATCTGTCATGTATGAACCATTCCTTCCACCGGACTACTGGCTGCTGCATAACGCTTTACGGGAATCATGCCTGCCTCATATGCCAATCTACCCGCTTCTACCCCCAATCGCATCGCTTTAGCCATGCTCACTGGATCCCCTGATCCAGATACGGCTGTATTTAACAATACGCCATCGGCACCAAGTTCCATCGCATAAGCAGCATCTTTTGGGGAGCGCAATCCTGCATCCACAATTACAGGTACAACGGCCTGCTCAATGATGATCTCAAGGTTATAGGGATTGATGATACCTCTACCAGCTCCGATGGGAGAAGCGCCAGGCATTACAGCATGTACGCCAAGTAATTGTAGCCTTTTGGTCAGAATGACATCATCCGAAATATAAGGCAATACCGTGAAGCCCTTTTCCAGCAAAATTTCGCAAGCCTTGTACGTTTCAATCGGATCTGGGAGTAACGTCATTCCATCTCCGATGACTTCGACTTTTATCATATCACAAAGTCCTGAAGCCCGCGCAAGCTCGGCAATCCGCACCGCCTCTTCCGCAGTGGAAGCCCCTGCCGTATTCGGAAGAAGTGTGTATTTATCCAGATCCAACGTATCCAGGAAATGCTTCTGGTTACGCTCTTCCAGATTCAGACGACGAACAGCAAAGGTCAAAACTTCCGTTTCAGATGCTTCCACAGCCTGACTTTGCACTTCCAGATCCGAAAACTTGCCTGTTCCAAGCAACAATCTGGACTCAAACGTATATTTACCAATGTTCAACATCATCAACCGCCTCCTACAAAATGTACAATCTCGATTCGATCGCCTTCTCTTAATGCCGTCGTTTCATGATACTCACGGGTTAAAATATGCTTGTTCAGCTCTACAACTACAGTCTTGACTTGCAAATCAAAAGATTGGAGTAATTTATCCACACGATTCAATCTGTCTTCAATCTCCATCCGTTGACCATTAACGATGATATTCACTGCACCACTCCCTTTCTGTTCAATCGCTCAGGGCTCAGCGCCTCAATTCCGAGTTCTTCTGAGCTTTTGCCAGCGAGCAACTCAGCGATAAGCCTGCCTGTTATCGCACTAAGCAAGATACCGTTGCGGTAATGTCCAAAGGCGGCAAACAACCCAGGTATACTCTTGCAAGCACCTATATAAGGCAGTCCATCGGGAGTTGCCGGTCTTACGCCTGCCCACGCTCGTATAAATTGTGCTTCCTTCATCCCAGGCACCCAGTGGGTAGCCGCTGTTAGCAGCTTCTGAACACCCTGTACAGAAACGTTCAAATCCGTTCTGCCTGGCAGACTGGTTGCCCCAAGCCAAACCTCTCCATTGGCTTTGGGAACAATATAGATATCCTCTGCATACACCGTTCTATCAGGTCCGTACCCTGCATGTTCATCTGAGAACTGAACGGCGGCTATTTCACCTTTTACCGACCACACAGGCAAGCTCAGATTCACATGTCTCATCAACTCTTCACTCTGTAATCCAGCCGCTATAATGACATGTTTGCATTTCATCTCACCGATCGATGTGGTGATCCCCTGCACGCCGTGTTCGTTTGCTTGCACACGTATATCCTGTATGTCCTCCATAACCCGTGCTCCCAATGCTTGAGCGGATTCAGCATATGCCTTCGTTAGATGGACTGGAAGAATCTCACTCTCGTAAGGTCTGTAGTAGGCTCCATATGTATCTCTGTTAAGCCATGATGCCTCCTGTTGCACAACGGAACGGTCCCACCACACCTCATCAGCAGAAGCAGACAACGCAGACTTCCGATTGTTCTTATAGCTACTTAATTCACTGTATGAACGAAAAGGAGTTAGGAATCCCTGGCGTTGCAGGCCAGTCTCTACCTCACTGAGTGTAGCCATTAGCACCTGTTGCTCGATAAGTAACTGTCTACTCTGCCTGGCGAGCTTAGCCATCAAAGGATGAGCAAAATCCTCACTGTCTGCTGCCAGCATCCCAGCCGCTGCGCAAGAAGTGCCTCCTGCAATCGTCGAACGCTCCAGTAACAGCACATCCTGTCCATGGGAAGCAAGCTCATACGCAATGGCACATCCAACAACGCCTCCGCCTACAATAATCGTTTCTGCATAAATCTTATCCGGTCTATCAGTAATGATCTTTTTCATCCTCTCATCTCCTTGATTCAGCGGCTCAAACTTTCTGTAGCAACGATAGCCTGCCTTAATGATTCAGCGGCCCGATCCGGGGAATCGCTCGCCCATACATTCGAAATCACAGCGACTCCCTGTGAGCCTGCAGAGCGAATAGCGTGAATGTTTCCCGGTTCGATGCCCCCAATCGCCATGACAGGAATGGAGACACCAGAGCACACTTCAGCCAGAGCATATAATCCTCTTGGTTCAAGATCAGGCTTACTGTTGGTTGAGTAGACATGCCCGAAGAAAAGGTAATCGGCTCCCCGTTCTTCAGCGATTTTTGCCTCATCGATTGAATGAACAGATACACCCAGACGAATTCGCTGGACATTGCTTATAACAGCAGGGTTGTAGTTACGTATCGCATCTTGCCCCCAATGTACACCGCCATAGATGTCATTCTGTGAAGGCAGCTCTGAACCATTGATAACGATGCGACAAGACGGAACGCCAACACCACGCAGACTTTCAGCCCAACCGATCTTTTGTTGCCACGAGAGTTGTTTCTCTCGTATATGGATGTAGTCCACCCATGGCCAAACGTCCTTTGCAGCTTTTACAAAAGATGCTTGATTCCCTACACCCGTAGATACAACATGCAGTTCAAATGATCCGTGTACACGTTCATGAGAAATTACCGTACTTTTCATCTCCTTCCATGCGTGAATGCTATGAAAACACAAAAAAGCCACTCCCGTAGGGGAGTGGCTGCGTATTAATTATAGGACCAGATGACTGACTGATACATACAGTTCATTTCGTGCAATAAAGCTATAGACCTTATAGCCATAACGTTATACACGCAACTGCATGTTTCAATTTACTAAGCAAGACGGTTGAATTCTTTCGAATTGCCGTTTGCTCACGTCATTCACTGAAACGCGCTCGCCACTTCCCTACGCTGGTATGATCCAGATCAGGTGCAAAGGGTCCGGAATCGCATTCTTCCATCTCAGCCACATCGTGCGGCCCCCCTAGTGTTCATATGAAGTTGTAGCCTATGTTACCATAGAAGGATTTTTTTGTCACCGTTCATTTCTATTAAGCGTTGCTTGAATTGTCTAGTTTTTCTCAGACCATTCTTCAACATTCCATGTTTTGGTAACCCAACCCTCGTAGAAATCAGGTTCATGAGATACCAGCAACACCGTTCCCTTGAATTCTTGCAAGGCACGCTGTAACTCAGCTTTAGCTGTGACATCCAAATGGTTCGTCGGCTCATCGAATAGAATCCAGTTGCTTTCACGCATCAAGAGTTTGCATAGACGAACCTTGGCTTGCTCTCCACCACTCAGCATGTTAAGCGGACGGGTAATGTGCTCATTTTTCAACCCGCAGCGAGCGAGATGACCCCGGACCTCATTCTGGGTCAAATGTGAAAACTCATTCCAGACATCCTCAATCGGCGTGATATTCCCAGCACGAACTTCCTGCTCAAAATAGGCCGTTTCGAGATAATCGCCCAAGAAAGTCTTTCCACTGAGTGGAGATATTTTTCCCAGGATGGTTTTCAGCAGTGTTGATTTACCCACACCATTACAACCTACGATGGCAATTTTTTCACCACGTTCAATTGTCATTGTCATTTTAGGCAGCAAAGGATACGTATATCCAATTTCAAAATCAATGCCCTCAAAGACCGTTTTGCTGCTCGCGCGGGCATCCTTGAATTTGAACGTTGGTTTGGCCGCTTCATCTGGACGATCAATACGTTCAATTCTGTCCAGTTGCTTCTCCCGGCTCTTCGCTCGACCAGAAGTTGAAGCACGTGCCTTGTTACGCTGAATGAAATCTTCCTGCTTCTTGATGTACTCTTGCTGCTTCTCGTACGCATCAATATGCTGGGCTTTATTCATATCAGCCATCTCGAGGAACTTGTTATAGTTCGCTGCATATCTCGTTAATTTGGCAAATTCCAAATGATAAATGACATTTACGACTTCATTCATGAATTCCGTGTCATGGGAGATTAAAAGAAACGCATGAGGGTAGTCCTTCAGGTAACGTGACAACCATTCAATGTGTTCTACATCCAGATAGTTGGTCGGCTCATCCAGCAAAAGAGCTGTAGGTTTCTCAAGCAGAAGCTTGGCCAGAAGCACCTTGGTACGTTGTCCACCACTTAGAGCTGCGACATCCCGATCCAGACCAATTGCGGACAAACCAAGTCCATTGGCCATCTCTTCCACTTTTACGTCAATCAGATAAAAGTCGCCCTGTTCCAGTTGTTCCTGAATATCGCCCATCTCTTCCAGCAACTGCTCCAGCTTATCTGGATCTGCATCTGCCATCTGGTCCGTTATATTCATCATTTCTTTTTCTAATTCAAGCAACGGAAGGAATGCATCTTTAAGAACGTCACGAATGGTTTTGCCTGGGGTAAGCTTTGTGTGCTGATCCAGATATCCATAACGGACCTTAGGTGTCCATTCCACTTTTCCACTATCTTTAAGCAATTTACCGGTAAGGATGTTCATTAATGTGGATTTACCCACACCATTGGCACCAACAAGTCCTACGCGCTCTCCGGCAAGTAAACGAAACGATACATTTTTAAATAACGTGCGATCTCCAAAATTGTGACTTACGTTCTCTACTGACAATAAACTCATAAGATGAGGTTGCTCCTATCTATTAGACATTACTTTTGTTATTGTTCCGAAACCCTATTCTAGCACAGGTCCCGTCTTTTCTGAAAGTAATGTAAACAGTTCAGGAACCTCTTACATGATTTTATCATACAGGCTACCCTAACGATTAGAGCATTTATATTCAAAATTGCCTTGTGCAGCTGCTTGTCTTGCGTCTGTAAACACCTCTTCAGCACGGTAACCATTACCACATGTGGAGGGGTAATAGTACTTGATACCCGTTAAAGGATCTACCCCACCTACGATGGCCGTTTTCTTCACAAGTCTGCCTCCACCGATCGCATAATTGTTGATCTTTTGGTCACCCACACCTATACCTTGGATAAAGGCCATAATCCCTGTATCGTTAATGGAGTTGTACCAATCTTCCTGCGCAATCAGGGGCATCGTAAACGTATAGGAAATACCGTTCTTTCTGGCAAACTCATTATGGCGGTTAATCACATCAGCCAGATCATCCTGTACAGCAGTCACAATCCGGCTTTGTCTAACTTGCTCAAATACGCTGGTATTCTGAAGTAAAGGAATCTGTGTGCTTGAGGCCAGTTCTTTTTGGAATCCCTCAATCCATTTCCCTGCGCTTGCGTCAAAGGCATATACGTAGTCGTCCAGTGTAAAGTTAATACTGTTACCATTAGAATCTGAATATGTATAAGGTTTCTTGGGACTCCACACTTGCCTTAAAGAATCTTCACGGTTACCTGTCAACTCTGTTTCTGTGGACAACATATAATAGCCATCATAATCCAGAATAACCACGGCAGGAATGTAATTAAACATGTTTCGAATAGCTGCAGGATCATTCTGAATCCCCATATTCAAAGCCATCGTCTGCGTAAATGTCAACAAGGCAAGCTCTTTGTCCGCTTTAACAAACTTGGTTGAATCATAACCTGCTTCATCATTTTGCTTCTCATTTTGATGCATCACTGCACCTGCATCCATGACTGCAGTTTGAAGTGCAGATCTGTATCGTTGGCCAAGATATTGAGCCTCTTCGGCATCTTGCGTATGGAGTGAGATGATCCAGAAGAGCGGGAAAAAGATCAGCACGAATACAATGGAAAGCTCAGTAATCTTCATTGAGGACCATACCTCCGTATGTTACAAATACTGCTGAAGCCTGAACCGTGCCACTCAACCATTCACGAATGAGCATGGAAGGTGTACGATTTGTATTTTGGAGCGTCACGGTGAAAAAATCCCCTGTCGTCAACGTATATCTTCGGCCAGGATCATCAACCGGTATCACACCTGAGGATGGGAATAGTCTTTCTCGAATCTGAGCTGCATAATATCCATCCTGCACCACTTCATAGGTCCCGTTAAAACTGTTATTGTCCATCGGGTCTATATAGTGAGGTACATATTTCTTATGTAAATGTTCCATCGACACATCATACACATTGCCCGTCTGGGCCAGTTGCTCCTCAAAATCAGCCAACATTCGAGGTGAAATATACCCTTTTGTTCGGACAGCATCAACAAAACGTGTTACATTCTGAACAGCCGCCATACGTGCTATATCATCCTGCCGATCGGCTGTTTCAGCAGCTGGGTACACATAGAGCAGAAGGACTGCGAGCAATACGGCAAGCAGCTTGGATGCGGCATTAATCAATTCACACTCGCCTCCTTCCAAAAAACAATCTTGAGCAGTTCTCCAGTTTCATTTCGTATAAACTCTGGTCTGTAGGTGGCATCGAGCTGGACAGGAATCGTCGCTGTTTTGCTGACAAGTGGATCGATCACATACGAAGTTCCATCTACCTCCACAGGAATGCCTGTGCCTGTCATCTGTCTAACGGTATGCAACACTCCCGCTCCACTATACTGATACAGATTGGTGGTATGCAGTGTTGTTGTCAGCCGACCTTCCATGCCTGCTGTTGTCTGTACTCTGTCGTTCAAGGCCGCTGATAAAATCTTAACATTCTGTTGCCCGTACAGGCAGGCTGTCACAAAAAGGACAACCGCCGTACAAAACAACATGAGATGCTGTGTATTCCTTGACATGTTAAACCAACTCCTGTCAGGATTGCTGGAAGATCAGCCCTCTTACCACGTTCGAACGGTCTTTTACGATAATGGCTTTGAATTTACCACTTGGATTGACATATTGATTTTCTTTTTCACTCATGGTCTGGTTAATAATCCCCACTTTATCGTCGGGTGCAATAACCGAGCCGTAGTCCGCATTATTGAGATCCTGTGAAATGTTTAATTGATTGCCGTACCATTGACCCGCTTTATTTTTACCTGTAATAACTTGAATACCGAACTGGTCCTTGTCCGCATATTTACGCAGCGCATTCGTTACCTGTGATCCACTGATGGTTGTTCCGTCATATACCGTAAATGCAGCCTGGGACAACTCGGTTTGGATATCAGCAAAATTGTTCTGGGCCGTCTTGGTTGCCTCCTGAGCCGAAATAAACAACAGAACTACAATTGTGATCAAAGCGATTGTTAAGAATATCCCTGCTGCCACCTTTAAAGCGCTTGATGCATTGTTCATGATAAATCCTCCCAAGTTATAAGTTATTAAACTATTTCAGACTGTCACACAGATGAATTGTGCTACAGTTTCTGAATTTGCTCATAATAAATGCTCATCTGTAAGAAACTCATACCGACCAATGGAATGACCAGATACAAAAAGATAAGGGCGTACATAGGTGTAAATCCGATGGTTCTGCCCCATGATGCTTTGACATCTATCATTTTGCTGTACTCCTGCTTGCGTTGTTCAAAATAAAATGCCATCATGCTCTCGAGATCATCGAAGGCTTCACGTATTGAGATTTTGCCAAGGGCAAGCTGTAATTTATCAACCAGTCGCTGGAACTCGGGCAAGCCCGCCTCTTCCTTTAATTGTTCAAGTGCAAGCTCTGGTCCATGTTCAAAATGCAACAAACATTTTTGCAGCGGGCGCTTGAAAATGACGGCAAATCGATTAAGCCACTCCAATATCTCCTCGACTGACATCCGGTCCATCTCACGTAAAATGGAAATCACTGTCTGGAATTGATAGATTTCATGTCGCATATCCAACCTTCGCATTTTCCGCTGAAATAACATGAGCCATACGGGCATGTAGTACCCCGCTGCACCCATGAGAATGGCTATAATCATTTCCCACCAGCGTACATATTGTTTGTTATATACCTCAAGTTTCTGCATAATGCGCGTGATGGTCTCATTCTGGGTATCATGGTCTAACTGAACTGGAGATAACTGCTGTAACGCTTTGGAGACTTCTTCGTATGTAGCTCCTCGGTTCATTTCTACACTTTCCAGCACGGATTGATCCAACGCTGTTTTTTCCTCAGCTTTCCTGAGATCCGCTTCAGCCATTGCACCAAACATTCGATCATCGCGGATTGGATCATACAAGATGTGGTTACGTTCAACCTGGTGCAACAGCAAGATGCAACCCATTGTAAGGACCAAACAACCTGCGAATAACAACACTCGTCGAATGGCAAGCCATTCGTATTTCAACTCTGAACTGCTCTCCCTCATGAGCCTTATCGTTTGACTGTACTGTGCACTGCCAGGTTTTGCTGCAAACAACATCGCCAATTTCCGTATGAAGATTTGCTTGTACAGAAACTGATCCAACCATGAATGCTTATGCCCTGACCGATAACGGGTCTCATCGTATTGCTGGAGTCTTTGCAGAAGCAAATAAGCAAGGATGATGATCACATAGATCGATATTTTGGTAACAAAACCGATTTTGCTGCGATAAAATTCATCCATCGTTGGGAAACTGACTCTAGCCCAGCGTTCGATTGGAGCGGTGAATAATACCGGAGCGAGCGCGATGATATTAAGTCCTTTGAGCAGGTAATCCAATTTATCACGCCGCAAAATCTCCAGATGAATCTCCTGAGTCAGATTACCAAGTCCCTTGAGATAGATAGACCCTTGTGCTCTGTCCTTATCCCCGAACTCCATGACCATATAGGAAACGCCTGCGAATCCTTTGAGAAAACGGTTGGGAGCCACTTCATAATAACGCTCAAGTGCTTCATTTGGATCTGGAGAAGTTAGAGCTTCGTAGATCAGTCTTACTTGTTCTGCTGCTTCTCCTGTACCTGCTTCAGCGGCTTCATAGAGCGCTTCCTCAACCATGCCATGCTGATGATACCGATGCCTTACATCTGCAAAGAGATCCAACATCTGCACCAGCAACCTTTTCTCCATACGACTAAGGCACATATCCAATACCAGGCTGTTTAGTACCACAGCACAGAGCACGGACAGTATTACAAAAGCGATACCCGGCTGCAGAAGAAACAGAATGACACTTATGCCGCCATAACCTCCAAGAATAATTAGAACCACTGTCATCGTCAGCCTGCGAAGTGAGGGCTCATCCCCAACATGGCGGAATGAAATACGTTTCTGCACCTGTAGAATATAAGCTGATAGCAATGGCACTTTCATTCCAAGACGGTAGGACTGCAACAAGATTGATCCCAGTTCTTTGAATCCCTTCCCGCTAGGAACAAAAATCACGCCGGATTGACTTGTTGAACCACCTCCTCTGTGACGTAACATACTTAAAACCAGAAGTGTAATCAGCAACCCCCCTGCACAAATACTTAATACGAGGAGCAGAATCCATTTAATTGTCATTCTGATCACCCCAGTGTTGCTTCATAAACTGTTCAAACTTCTCGGCATCCTTTAATGTCATCTGTTCTCGCATATCCACCATGCTTCCAGAAGAGATTGGAGCTGTTGCAACATACGCTCCATCTCTGTACTCCACAACATTATGAAATGTAAAACCTGCCCTCTCTTCCACGCTATCACCTTGATTCGCACGAGGAAGACACTCCGTAATTCGTTCGATATATCTTCGTCCTTCAGCATCTTTCTTCATATGAACATCGAAGTTGATTACACTCACAACCTGCTCCTCAGCAATATGCTCATGCTGGAACATACCTGTCTTGAGCAAGGAATTACGGAGGGAGAAGACCAGATCACGAAACGTTTTGGCATGGTGGGTAAACAGGGTGAACAGACTGGCAACCTGAGACATTTGAATCATCCATGCGGCCACCTCATCACTCGCAACCTCACCGAGAATATTGACGGTACCATCCGTTTTTTTCTGCAAATCAAGCCCTTGTTGACCTGAAATGTGTTCGGTTTCTCGGAAACTCAAAATATTACGCCGACTATAGATCCGTCTTAATTGAAGTTCAAACGCCATTTCCTGCACCCGAAGGGTGTACGATGCATAGATGTGTTTGACCATAGCCATAAGCAACGTTGTTTTACCAGAACCCTGTGCCCCGGTCACAGCTGTGATCCGGCTTCCTTTCATCAGGTATTGAAGCAATGTAATTGGCAGATCTGCGTTGTTACCCGTAATTAACTGTTCAAGTGAAGCATTCGGAATATCGAACTTCCGGACGAAGAACGCCCACGATTCTGCAAAAGGAGGTCTAACAACAACGACACGGGAGCCGTCTTTCATCTCGTTCACCTTGTATCCACTTGCTTCTGACAACTGTCCGGGGTAATTGTATTTGTATATATTCTGGCATACCCTTTTCAGTTCACGAATACTGCCGAAGGACAGAAAGGATAGATGAATGGACTTACCTTTATAGAAAATCCAGACACTTTCCATGCCGCTAAGCGGTTCTTCATGTGCATTATCCTCCAGTCCTTGATCCAGCAAATCATTCCATGATGCCGGTTTTCGAAGTCCCATATTATGAACAGCATCAAGCATACCGCTGACACCACCACTAACACCGTCAATACGTTGGTCCCTTATCTCATCAACAACCGAGAATCCTTTATAATGTTGGTAGATACGTTGCACGATGATATCCGTCTTTTCTCTGAATCCAAGCTCTCGATATTCGCACTCGAACACATACTGAATATCCTCCTCAGAGATATAATAACTTCCTCCATCGTCCGTACCTTCCTCCATTCTCAGTCTGCCAAGATCGTAGGTATCAATCATTCGGGAGAGTGCATCCACACCGAATTGCTGTCGGTACAGATAAAATACAATTTCGAATCGGTCCTGGATCGTCAGCAAATCTGGTTCTGCAAACAAAATAACTTCATCCACATTTGATTTGTTCAGCCCTATGCTTCGGGTCAGGAGATCCCCTATCAGATTTTTGACATACGTTTTGTCGCTGATACTGCCTGAGACACAGCCCTTCAGTGCTTTTCTCATCTCGGCACGCTGATTAATTCTTCGACGATATTCTTCTTCATGCAGACCCGCATCCGCGAGCTGACTATGACTAAGCTCATGAAGTGAGTTCTTCACCTTCTCAATCAACATGTCAATCGTGAATGATTCCTGTTCAGGAACACGAGCACTCTTTGCACGAAGAAACGTTCTATACTTGAACCAGATATAAGTCAGGCACAGAATCAAAATCAAACTTATCCATATGGTATTCCAGAGCATCGGAGGTTCACGCTCCCCTTTCCAGCCTCTTCAGAACTGTGCGCATACCTGCACCGTCCATAATCAGGCGAGCGAGTTCGCTCATGCTTGCAGCAAAACTCCCTTTACGAATATCCTTATCCTCAGTCAAACTTTCCAACTGCAAGTATCTAGCGACATCTCGCCGATTCATTGCATCCAAGTATCCGGTTGTGTACGGTATCGCAGACATCGTGCCTTTGTATCTGAACTGGCGCCGAATATTGGAAAGCGTTGCACGGGAATGCGAATCGTATTTGTTAATGACAACATGTATATTCTTATTGTTCATTCGTTCTGGCAGGATCTTTTCAAAGAACAACTCCAGATTTCGCATATTTTGATCGAGATTAATTACAACATAGTCCGCCAGCTGTAGCTTGAGCTGTGAATCAACACCAGCATGATCTGCATCCAGAAGAACCAGATCGTAATACTCGTTAGCTACATTTAGTAGCTTTTTCACTGTCTCACCATGTTCCTGCGGGGAACGTTCCATCTCATCAATTTTTCCGGTTAGGAAATCAAGTCTTTCCTTCAGAAGTGGCTTGGTATAATCCCTGAGATTGTGCTTATTCAGACTGCCGCTCGAATGCAGCCGTTCAATCGCATCCCAGCCACCCTCTTCAAAGGAGAACATAAAATCCGCTGAATCCGTATCTTTGGATGGTAGAGCAGCTTCTGTGCCAGTTCCTGCAAAGCCTGCATTAACAAGTAACACTCTTGTCCTGTAGTGAAGTGCCATCGCATAAGCACTAATTAATGTGCTTGAAGTGCAACCCGTTCCTGCAAAAGGGCTCCAAAAGGTAATGGTGCTCATGCTCTCATCCTCTCTGCTTCTTTCATCGCACGGCGACTGCGAACACTTTCCCAACCTGTTAACTGCTCGACCACGCGACACAACGACTTTTTGTAATTTCGTGACAAAGGTCCAAGATGAACTCGACGATGATGCTCATTCTCAAGCTTAACCGCAGCTGTTAACTCATCCCAAGGAAGCACTAAGGATTCTCCTGTCCACACAAACGGACTGCCCTCCAGATACGCCCACAGATAACGAACTTCAAGCTTGCAGTCAACCCCGTTAATTAAGAGCCGCTGAAATGACAGCTCACCAGGTAATGACTGTTCTTCAAGCAACCGCTTCAACCATCCCTTACCACGTTCCAGATTGTAACGCTCATAATCACTCACCCAGACTCTTACATCAGCGGTTAGCCAGAGATTACGTGAAGCAAAATGCGAGGTCTCCATGTCATATAACACATAGTCATAACTGTCCAATCGCTCGCCATTTACTTCAAGATGATTCTCTACTGCTGCTGAAGTAACAAAATGACAAGCGATATCAAATCCTTCAAATTCCGTAATTCGCAAAGACTGCTGACTGTCACCTACACCGTACCCATACTTCTGCTGTAAGGTTCCATCTACGAGCAAAACCTTGTTGCCTGTCGAAGCCAGTATCTTGCAAAGATACAGCATCAGATCATTCTTCTCACATAAACCCGCAAAGATCCATGTATGCATAGATGTTACAACTCCTTTCTTTTTCTTAAACCCCTGTTATCTGAATTATTCTAAAGTAAACCTCGGATTTCGCTCTATTCTCCACCCGTTAGCAAGCTCTGTTGTTCTGTTTGTGAAGCATCAGCAGGATCATTTACGCTTCCAGAATTAGCTCCTGCTCCGTTTCCTGAACCATCATTCCACATCACTCCATCCGACGTTGCCGGATTATTTGATGATGGACGACTGTTATATGTAACTGAGGATTGTGCCACATCCTGTTCAACCCCTTTTGACGGTGCTGTCATGGAGGCGGCCAGTGAACTTTCAAGCGAACTTCGCACCTGTCTGGATAACTCCTGCTCGGCTCGTCGAACAATATTCGGATCACTCTCCAGCAGTTTTAACACTTCTGAATTGGCAGGATACGTCGCGATTGCAGGTGTCTGAAACTGTGGTTCTACATAGGTTAAGGCATAGATTGAAGCTTTATGTAAATAGGCATCTACAATTGCACTTGAGAGTGACAGAATTTCTTCCTCCGTCATCGTAATCCATAAGGTAGCTGCATTGAGTCGTTCCACTTTTTTCTTCGATAAGAGAACATAGTCTTGTCCGGTAGGGAATTGAATACGAACATCAATAATATCTCCCTTAACAAGTGAGGACGGCAGTAATACAACTTGCAGCTCTCGATTTCTTAAATCGGGAGGAGCCGGTACATCCTCATACACCATCTCGGTGGTAATGGCTGTTCCTTTTTTCAACTCTATTTTGGCCACTTGGCCTTCCATCTGCTTGGTACTGGACCAGAGGTTTCGCGGTGCTTGTGCATCCGGAACAGCAATGAGCTTCAGATCCTCCGGTAATATCGGTTCACCTGCTTCAATATCCCGAATCGTAACCCATCCTTGTGCTCCCGAATCCCATTGTTGCTTTAATTCAGCTTCCTTTTCCTCATATGCCGATAAATAACGGGCTTCTACAGCTGACCTGACATCCCCCATCGTTTTGACATTGTAAATAACATATCCTCCGAACACCAACCCTACAGCTCCTGCTCCGATAAGTCCGGCATAGATCAGTTGACGGCTTTGTTTTCTTAATTTAGACAAAAGAGGCTCTCCTTTCGTAATCTTCTAATCATGTACTTTCCTTCGTGAAAAGAACGAACGTTTCTTGGGCTGCTGTCCCATCATATGCGTTAAAATATGTGAAAACACTTTATCCATCTGTGCGTCCTTGTCAAAAGGATCAATATGTAACGGCAGACCATATACACTCGATGTATCCAGAGCTTTACGAATGCGCTGAACAGCCTCACTTGCTGCCAGGGGCAGACAATATATCCATTTCTCTCGTGGATACCGATGATGTGATCGAACAAAAGCACCAATCTCCGCCTGTCTCCATTCGGCACCTGAGCCTATAACAATAGGTAGATCTGCACGCAGGAATTCTTCCAGCCGGTTCTGATCCTGACCACTACCGAGATCCATCACGATGAACTGATAACTCCCCCCAAGCAAAGACAAAATATCCGCTCGCCCGGATTGTTTCCAATAGTGCACACCATCCACTGCAAACTGTCTGCCTGCTGGCACCGGTTTACCCGCCTGAGCGATTTGTTGAATCCTTGCAAAGGATTGAGAGCGAGGTGACATTTCAATCACAGCTACTTTGAAGTTTTGCCTTTCGAGATAATGACTGATAGCTATAGCCGTATGGGTAACCCCTACACCTGATGAAGCACCAGTCAGGGCAATAACTCTTGTTCCCCCATTCAAGGTCATCGTTGTATCTCCACCGGGCATTGTTCCGCCGGGTATGCGGAGCAGTTCCTTCCTTACCTCATCGGCAGATTGGAATCGCTCTTCGGCATTATACCTTAACAGTCTTCTCGCCACAGGGATGTATGTCCGCGGAACATCACTCCGGATAGAGCTTTCCACACCCTGAATCCATTCCGTATACGCACCACTTGTCATAAGATACAGTAGCAATGCTCCGAGTCCATATAGATCTGAACGCGCATCGGTCTGACCCGAGCCATATTGTTCTGGAGCGGCAAAACCAGCGGTTCCCAACTTAACGGTATCTTCAGCACTTTGCGGTTTGTAACTTCTGGCGATGCCAAAATCAATTAATCTTACTTCATGTTCCGGCGTGATCATGATGTTTGATGGTTTCAGATCCCTATAAATCACAGGTGGATTCAGATTATGCAGATAACTCAACACATCCAGCAATTGAAGTACAAGCTCCGTCAACTGCTCCATCGGGATCTTCCCACGACACTGCTTGAAATACTCACTGAGCGTTAACCCGTCGATGTATTCCATCACCAAGTACGTGTACCCATCTTCATCCGGGACAAAAAAATCAACAATTTGCGGCAATCTTGGATGGCGAAGTGATGTCAGAAGAGCGGCCTCCGTCTCCATACTGCCTTCATATGGCATAATCGTTACGCTTTCTTTAATTGCCCATATCTTGCCCGGCAACTTCAGATCCTCCGCCTCGTATACATGGCTCATTCCGCCTGTTCCCAGAATGGATACGATGCGATATCTACCTCCCAGCAGGCTTCCGCGTTCCAGCCTGGCCGGATGTCTCATACCAATTCCTCCTTCAATACACAACAAAAAAGGGAAAGCTTCACCGAAGAAGAACAGACCGGATATCCGGTTTCGTTCACTTCGGGATGCTTTCCCTCAGGTTTGTTATGGTTAATATTGGTATCATTATAGTACAGGCAGGAATAGATTGTAAAGCACAAAATTTAATGAGCTTAATCGAATCAATTTCATAATACCTTTAACAGCTTTAATCAAGGCAAGAGCTCTTAATATTTGACCATATAAAGTGTAATCTCTTCCCGGTTATGGAACAACTGCTTGGAACGTTGAATCTGCATCCGCGAACGCTCAAACGTATCAATCACATCTTTAATGAGTGCGAGCGGCTTTTTATGCAATAACTTCACGGTAACAATCGCTGTTCCTCCAGGTTGCAGACTGTATAGAAGGTCTGATACAAGTCGGCTCATCAGCTTCGGACTCCAACTCATATCACATACGAGCAGATCGAACTCTCCTTCGCGGAAGCGCACATCCCCTGCATTTTTCTTCAAAAAAGTCAGTTTTGGTGATGCCAGCAGCGTAGCGTCCATCTTCGCCGGATCTACCGCCGTTACTTCAAGCCCGCGTTCAAGCAGGAACGAAGTCCATCCACCTGGTGCAGCGCCGATATCAAGTGCTTTATGAAATGAAGTAAAGTCAATGCCAAACGTTAGCTCGGCTTCAAGCAATTTGAATTTGGCCCGCGAGATCTGCCCATCTTCTTTTTGAAAACGTACGGCTCCCCCGCTCCAGTCTGACAGGTTCTGTTCAGGTCTGGATATGCCGGCATACAACATATCATTCGTTGCAAATACAGAAATGACATATTCAGCATCACGTACAACCCATTCACAGCCTAGCTCATCCAGCTTTTCAGTTAGCAGTTGCTTCAATGAGACTGCATTTTCTTGCCAAAAGGCCCCTTCTGTCTTCCGTACCTGTAGCACGACAGAGGCACCGTTCAATTCCTTATGATTCAACACAAATGCAACCAATTTCTCAATAGACTGCTCCGAATCTTCAGTATTCTCCTGAAACTGAACAGGTTGAATATGACGTAAAAACGTTGGATACTCTGCCCACAGCTTATCTGCAACTTCTTCCTCAGCTACAGGCAGACCCGCAAGCAGTATTTCTCCTGGTACGAGTACCGTGCTCTTCACCGCACCAAACGTACGGCGCAACTCTTCCTGAGCATAAGGGGCAAAGCCATGATTGGCTGTGCAGATAAAACGGGAGAAGTTGCCTTCTTCCCAAGACGATTGTGTACTCAAATTGTGTTACCCTCCAGAACGTACGCGTATCCACGGACGAGCATTATCCCACTGGATATCGACCGGAACATCGTACGTATGCTTAATTGTATCTTGTGTCAAAACTTCATGTTTGGGGCCAGCTGCCGCAATACGTCCATCGCGGATCAAGGCCACATGTGTAAATAAAGGTACGATCTCTTCAACATGATGTGTTACATACACAACTGTAATGTTACGCTGGCGCAGACGATCAATTTCAGCCAGCATTTTCTCACGTTCATATAAATCTAGGCCGGCACAAGGCTCGTCCATAATCAGCAATTTTGGCTCGGCCATTAATGAACGAGCGAGCATGACTTTTTTGCGCTCCCCTTGGGATAACGTTCCAAGCGGGTTGTTAGCCAGGTTGGCGAAGCCCATGTCATCCAGCAAACTCATTGCCTTTGCTTTTACTTCATCCGGAATTGTCTGATAAAAACGCAAAAAAGCATAAGCTCCTGTAGCGACGACCTCCCATACTGGATCTCTGGGTGTGAGTTTCTCAATCAACGTTTGGCTGATATAACCGATTTCCTTACGTACTTCCCTGACGTCACATTGTCCATACAAATTACCGAGTACTTCAATACGTCCCTGGCTTGGAAACATATATCCGTTCATCATTTCCAACAACGTTGTTTTGCCAGATCCATTCCGACCCAAAATAACCCAATGTTCGCCTTGTTCAATGCGCAAATGTACGTCATCCAAAATTTGATTCTCTTCTCGTCTAAGTGAGACATGTTCCATCGAGATTATACTCATTTCAGCACCGCCTTCCGGATCTCCGAGAGCAGATGCTCCACAGAGCTCATCCGATAAACCATTTTTGGAACATCTTGCTGGCCGTCAAATAGCATCACTGCTGGAACGCTTGAAATTTTAAATTGTTGTACAAGTTCAGGAATGTCATGAATGTTCATTTCCAATAAAATACCTTCTGGTAGCATGTGCTCTACTACCTCTAACATACGGCGGGCTGCCGCACATGTCCCACATAAAGGGGTATATATAAATACAGCCTGTGGCATGCCTTCCCATACACTGCGCATTAACATTTTGGATGTAATTGGCTTCATTAGCTTTCTTCTCCCGCGGCAACACGTAGCATGACCTCACCCGTCATTGGCCCATTATGAATGGTTACCGAATCCGGTTTATTGCTATATAACATCTCGTACATCTGGCGTTTCCCAAACATACTGGACGTATGCAAATAGATCTCACGCGGAAATAAACCTTCTCGTACAATGGATGCCGCGACCTCACCGCCATTAGGCGAATCCGGACCAAGCTCATAATCCAGAGACAAAATGTCCACGTCACCTTCTCTTAGCAGCATCAGGCACTCTTCTGCATTCGTTGCCAGAACAAATCCTTTCGGACATGCCCGATAGTCATCCAAAAAAACATGCATACAATCGCTCCTCTCCCCATTATATCCAGGAACGCATGAGCGCTATATCATCACGGTGCGTTCCATCTTCGCCCGTTTCTGTCTCGAGCACAACAACCGCTTTTTGGAACTCAGGCGCCTTTAACAATGCTTTCATTGATTCATTTCCGATATATCCCTGTCCGATCCTTGCATGTCTATCCTTACAGGAACCAGACGCATATTTGGAATCATTAAAATGTACAGCAGCAACATTATCCCAATATCCGAGCATCCTGCCCTTTTCGAGCATCGCCGCTTCGTTGCCTGACGACCACAAACCTGAAGCAAAAGCATGGCATGTGTCAAAACAAAAAGCAATATGCTCGGGATATCGGCTTAATTTGCGAATCTGTATCATTTCTTCCATTGTCGTGCCCATCGGGCCATGATCACCTGCCTGATTCTCAATCAGTACCTTTGAATGTCCATTCCAATTCTCCAAGGCGGTATCCAGACAATGAATGAGGTTCTGATAACCCTCCAGCGGATTGTTTGTTTTGATATGTCCAAAATGGACCACCGTCCCAACAGAACCGCAAGCATTCGAAATTTCAAGATCATTGCGAATAGAAGCTATTGTAGCATGAAACCCCGCCTCTCCACGGGTCATGCCCAACGCCGGATTCGTGGGATAGGGTGAATGTGCAATCGAAGCAAGTCCCTGCTGTTCACACCAATCCCTGCACTGCTCAGCATCCTTGAGATCCAGACTTTTCAGACCAAGACTACGCGGGTTCTTCGGAAAATACTGAAACGCCGTTGCCCCCATCACATGTGCTCTCTTGGCTGCCTGAAGAAATCCGCCTCTGGTGCTGACATGTGCCCCGATTCCGGTTTTAGGCTTCATGCTGGCATTTCGGACAGAAGAATGCCTTCTTGCCCGTAATTTCCACTCGTTCAATCGTTCCCCCGCAGCGCGGACAAGTCTCGCCTTCCCGATCGTATACGCGACATTGCTCGTCAAAACTTCCTGTCTTCGTATCCCCTTGCATCAGCGGCATTTCCATATAACCGCCCTCAGAAGCTGCTTCACGCAACACGGACTGCATTGAATGGAACAAACGCTCTGTCAACTCTGGTGAAGTCGCGATGTTCTGCGTTTTGGAGCTTGGTCTCAGACCGGCAGCAAAAGCAATCTCATCCGAATAACAATTGCCAATCCCCGCAATAATATGTTGGTTTACCAACGTTGTCTTGAGCGTACCCCGGCGACCTTTCAACAGAGAAGCAAAACGTTCCACATTCATCCGTCGATCTAAAGGTTCAGGTCCAAGATCAGACATCGCCTCTTCGGTTTCTTTCGAAGTAAGCAGATGTAAATAACCCAAGCGCAGTCCGATAAAGAATAAAATGTGATCGCCAAACTGAATTTCCACTTGTGTGGAACGATCAGGACGTTCTTCTTCCGTGCCCCAGAAAATCATACCGCCCAACATGAGGTGCAGCACCAGGCGTTTGCCATTAGCCAAGTGGAAAATTAGATGCTTCGCTCGGCGCTCAACAAATATGATGCGATTACCTGTAAGTTCATTAATAAACAGATCAGGCTCCGTATTTATCGTTTTATCGCGGTTAATTACAACACCTGTAATCAGTAGATCAAGTATTTCCTCGGACAGCAAGGTCCGGTAATTTTCCATTTCCGGCAGTTCCGGCATCGTACATTACCCCTTTTTGGAAGCTTGGTCTGCCTCTTGCGACAGCCACTCCATCAATTTATGCAAATCTTCAAACACATGATCAGGTCGAGCCTTCGCTGCTTGAATGTGTCCATCCATATTATCCCGTGTTGTCACACCGGTAAGTACCAACAGCGTCTCACACCCTGCTGCCACTCCAGCTGCAATATCGGTTCGCATATTATCTCCGATCACTGCCACTTCATGAGACGCCAGGTTTAGCCGGCTAATGGCTGACTTCATTATAACACTCGATGGCTTGCCAATAACGGTAGGATGAACTCCGGTTGCTGCTTCAATTGCTGCTCCAATAGTTCCCGCCCCAGGTGTCAGTCCATCATCGGAAGGAAGCTGCAGATCCGGGTTGGTCATGATGAATTTTGATCCCGCATTAATCCACCTTAGCGCCTTGGTCAGTTTATGATAGGAAAATTCACGATCAATCCCCTGTATCACGTAATCTGGTACATCTTCCGTCAGCTGTAGTCCTGCTTCTTCTATGGCTTCCAGCAGTCCTGCTTCTCCAATACATGCCACTTTTGCACCCGGGGACTCTTCAGCAACATATTCAGCAGCCGCCACAGCAGAAGTACATACTTGAGACGCGTCGGCAGGTATGCCCATCCCGTTCAGATGATCTGCCACACCTTGTGGTGTACGGGAAGAATTATTTGTTACGAATAAATACGGCTTTCCTAGCTCTTGCAGTGTTCGAATAAGCTGATCGGCTCCTTCGATACGATGTCTGCCATGATAGAGCGTACCATCCAAGTCAATCAGATAGGCCTTAATCACACACAGCACTTCCTTTCTTCATTCCATTAACGTTTCATGTCCTTAATCAATTACCTCGAACTTGACAGCGAACCTATGTATTCAGGCAAAAAATAATGGCTTGCTGGCATATGCACGCAACAAGTCGAACCGGATCGAACACCGACGGTTTAACTCGCGCGTCTTCTGTACAAGCTTGTCATTTCCTGCGCTTTCCCGGAAAATAATTTGAATCATTTCCCTCTTCATATTGCCCATCCTACACGCTTTCTGACCAGATTGCAAAAGGGACCGCGGGAGTTCCTCACCCTCAGTCCCGTGCAATTACCCGGATCTTTATATGACGTGTTTAGCCGTGCACTGGTTCGCAATCAGGGTTAAGATTCTTGCTTGCGATGCACGACAGGAATAAGCTGGTGTTCGTTTGCAAGTCTGGTATTCGGGAATACGGACTGCGCCTCTTCCAAAAGTGGCTGAAGTTGATCCTCATCCTTATAGCGTGAACTGAAGTGAGTCATGATTAGTTGCCCTACATTGGCTGCTCTAGCCGCTTCTGCCGCTTGTTTAGAAGTACTATGATAGTACTCATGCGCTGTATCGGCCAGATCATGCATGAATGTAGCTTCATGTACAAGTACATCTGCATTTATGGAAAGTGGCTGTACGTTGTCACATGGACGTGTATCACCCAATATGGTGATCACCATACCACGCTTGGGCGCTCCCAATACATCTTCTGGACGAAGCGAATCACCGTTATCCAACGTAATGGTTTCTCCACGTTTCAGTCGGCCGAACAATGGGCCTGGTTTCAGACCATATTCCGCCAGTTTGGCTGGATCCAGGCTTCCTGGACGATCTTTTTCGGTAATCCGGTATCCATAACTGTCAATCCGATGCTCAAGCAAAGCAGCTTCCACGATAAAACTGTCATCCTCGAACAGGACGCCGCCCGTATGTTCCACGATATTCAAATCATAGTTAACCCGGGATTGGCTCAGCTCCATTGTTGTACTGATCATTCGTTCCGTACCTGGCGGACCATATACGGTTAATGGTGTGGTGCCACCTTGATAGGCTCTGCTCGAAAGCAGTCCTGGAAGTCCAAATACATGATCACCATGCAGATGTGTAATGAATATTTTCTCCAATTTGCTCAGTTTAAGCGGAGAACTTAAAATCTGGTGCTGCGTCCCTTCCCCGCAGTCAAACAACCACAAAGCTCTGCGCTCATCCAACATGCGTAGCCCAATGGAAGTTACATTCCGTTGAAGCGTAGGTACACCAGCATTAGTTCCCAGGAAATATAGTTCCATTCTGGATCGCACCTCTTTCTGTTGCCAGCAAAAAACCTCCGACAATGCGGAGGGCTTTGCCTGACACTCTACTGAATTTATGCCTTCTCTACATTAAAATACTTAGCTTGCGGATGGCTGAATACCATCGCTGATACGGAAGCTTCAGGTTCCATCATGAAACCTTCCGTCAATTCCACACCGATATCCTCAGGCTGTAGTAACTTGAACAGCGGCCCTTGGTCTTCCAGATCCGGACAAGCCGGATATCCAAAAGATACTCTTATCCCTTGATAGCGTGCACCATGACGTTGCTTCATGGTCATCTGGGCAGAGTCCGGGAATCCCCAGATATCTCTCATCATATGATGCACACGCTCAGCTAATCCCTCTGCTACTTCGAGCGCTACGGATTGCAGAGCATGCGAGCGAAGATAATCCCCTTGATCTTTCCACGCCGTGGATAGTTCACGCACACCGTGTCCGGCAGTAACTACCATGAAACCAACGTAATCCATCTGACCGGATTCAACAGGTTTCAGGAAGTCGGACAGGCATAGGAACGGCTCGACTTTTTGACGTGGGAACGTAAATGTATGCAAAATATTACTGGTGTCCTTTGGATCATAGATAATGACGCTGTTACCACTGGACTGAGCCGGGAAGAAACGATACATGGCATGCGCCTGAATAATCCCGTCACGAACAGCCTCTTGCATGATATCATCCACGACTGCTTTCAGGTCGGTAGCCTTCTTATCACCTGAAGCAAGCAGTTGTTCTACTGAGCCGCGCAACCCCAGATGATGTCCAAGCAACATCTGCATGTTCACGTATGGCAGGATATGTGATAAAGGATAGTTACGCATCGTATGCCGATCCAGATCAGGCGGGACAAGAACCGGATGATCTACAGCAATATCCGAACGCTCCACTCGCGTAAGCTCTGGAAGAGCCTGAACAGCTACAGCACCTGAAGCATCAGCTTCTTTCTCAGCTTCCATCTCCAGTTGCATCACTTCACGTGAAACAGGATTCATCAATTTGTTCGCCAGATCCAGACCATCCATCGCATCTTTGGCATATACAACCATTCCGTTATATTCAGGACGGATACGATTTTTGGTGAATTTGCGTGTTAGCGCCGCTCCGCCAACCATAATAGGCACATCAATACCTGCTGTTCGCAAATCCTGAGCGGTAAGAATCATCTGTTGCGCTGATTTTACCAATAGACCCGAGAGACCGATCGCATCGACTTTTTCTTCTCGGTATGCCTCAATGATACGTTCAGGTGGTACTTTTATACCCAAATTAATGATTCGGTAACCGTTATTGGAAAGGATGATCTCAACCAGGTTCTTACCGATGTCATGCACATCGCCCTTGACTGTGGCCAGAATGATCTTGCCTTTAACCGAAGTTTCGTTCTTCTCCATGAATTGCTCCAGATATGCTACAGAAGCCTTCATAACCTCCGCACTCTGCAACACCTCAGCTACAATCAACTCATTGTTGTTAAAGAGACGACCTACTTCCTCCATCCCACGCATCAGTGGACCGTTAATCACTTGAAGTGCTGTATATTTTGCAAGTGCCTGTTCGAGATCTGGCAGCAATCCTTCTTTACTTCCTTCGACTACATATGAAGCGAGACGCTCTTCTAATGAAAGGTTCGAGATTTTTTCCTTCTTCTCAACCTTCTTGTTACGGAACGCCGCTACGAACGCCGCCAGAGTGTCATCATTCGTGTTATATAAAAGCTCTTCGGAGAGTCTGCGTTCTTCTTCAGGAATGGAGGCATAACGCTCCAGTTTCTCTGTGTTCACGATCGCATAGTCAAGACCTGCTTTGGTACATTCATATAAGAATACTGAGTTCAGCACCTCACGGCCCGCTTCAGGCAGTCCAAATGAAATGTTACTGATCCCTAGGATCGTATGACATTCTGGCATCGCTTCCTTAATCACTCTTATACCTTCAATGGTTTCTTTGGCTGAACCGATGTACTGTTCATCTCCCGTACCTACCGGGAACACCAAAGTATCAAAAATCAGGTCTTCTGGTTTGAGTCCATATTTGTTCACCAGCAAATCGTAAGAGCGCTTGGCTACGTCAAGCTTGTCTTCCCGACTAATCGCCTGACCCCGTTCGTCAATCGTTCCGACAACTACTGCACCACCATATTTATGAAGCAACGGTGTAATCAGCTCAAATTTCTCTTCGCCATCCTCAAGGTTAATAGAGTTAATTATCGCTTTACCTTGTGAGTACTGGAGGGCCAGATCAATTACTGAAGCATCTGTCGTATCGATCATGAGAGGAACCTTCACTTTTTTTACAACCAATTCAAGGAACTTCACCATGTCTTCAGACTCTTCACGGTCTGGGTCTTGTACACACACATCGACAATGTGCGCTCCATTTTTCACTTGAGCACGTGCAATTTCCGAGGCTTCTTCATATTTGCCTTCTACAATGAGGCGTTTGAATTTCCGTGATCCCAGCACATTTGTACGCTCTCCGACCATATATGGGCGATTGTCCTGTTCGATGTAGATCGGTTCTATACCAGACAATGCCGGTGGATGTGTTCCGTTCATTTCTCTTGGGGGGTACTGGGCAAGTGTATCGCGCATCGCCCGAATATGTGCAGGGGTTGTCCCGCAACATCCACCAGCGATATTCAACCAGCCCTGTTCGGCAAAAGCACCAATCTTCTGAGCAAGCGAGTCAGGTGACTCATGGTAATTACCATTCTCATCCGGAAGACCCGCGTTCGGGTAACAACTAACGGCAACCGATGCCATCGCGGAAAGTGAGCGAATGTGATCACGCATGAACTCTGGACCCGTAGCACAGTTTAGTCCTACCGAAATTGGGTTAAGGTGTTCTAAGGATATATAAAAGGATTCGATGTTCTGACCTGCAAGGGTCGTTCCCATCGGTTCTATCGTTCCTGATATCATCAGGGGCAGTGTAACACCACTCTGTTCGAAGGCCTGCTGAATTCCAATGCTGCCTGCTTTTACATTGAGGGTGTCCTGTGAGGTTTCGAGTAGTAGCGCATCAACGCCTCCCTCTATTAAAGCAAGCGCTTGCTCCAAATAACTGTCGATAAGTTCCTGGAACGTTACGCCCCCAGTTACAGACAGTGTTTTGGTTGTTGGTCCCATCGCACCTACCACATAACGTGGAGATTCAGGTGTAGAGAAACGATCAACCGCAGCTTTCGCAATTCTGGCTGCTTCCAGGTTGATCTCGCGTGCCCGATCCTGAATATCGTACTCAGCAAGCACAACGGATGTGGCACCAAATGTATTGGTTTCAATTAAATCGGCGCCCGCCTCCAGATATTCTTCATGAATGCGCTGGATCAGTTCTGGACGAGTAAGCACTAACATTTCATTACATCCATCCAGATCTTCGCCGCCAAAATCTTCGCCAGTCAGATCAACTTGTTGAATCATGGTCCCCATTGCACCGTCGAGGATTAATATTCGTTGTTTTAATGCATCGTGTAGACTAATCTTATCCAATATCTTCACCCCCGCAAAACGTTAGATCTTAGTTTAACAGAAACTAACTTAATGTGAAAGATCGGGTTTGGTCCCGAAAGATGGCGGGTTTGCACGAATATGAACGGAATTTGAGAATCGACAAAAACAAAGCAATCCGATATAATTCAATTAAACCAAGTGGAAAAGAGGGAAAGAACATGGCTGAAATTGTTATCCGAAATACGAACGAACGCATCACTGGTGACGAAAATGTTCGAAATTTCTTAAACAAATACGAAGTATTATATGAGAAGTGGGACGCTTCCAAACTGAACACTGATCTGCAAAATAACTTTGGATTAACTGATGAACAGAAAACCGAGGTTTTGGAAACTTACGATTATGAAATCAGAGATTTGGCTGCACGTCGCGGGTACCAGATCTGGGATGTCATCACGCTGTCCGAACAAACACCAGATATCGAAGAAAAGCTCGCCAAGTTCGAAGAAATTCACACCCACGCTGAAGATGAGATCCGTGCAATTGTTGCTGGTAAAGGAATCTTTGTTATCAAAGCTACAGATGATGTGGGCTACTTTAATGTAGAACTGTCTCCTGGAGACGTTATCTCTGTACCTGAGAATACACCGCACTTCTTCACTTTAATGGAGAACAAACAAATTATTGCTGTACGTCTGTTCATCGAAAAAGATGGCTGGATTGCAGATCCATACCCTGATCCTACTTTTATCAAGAACGCCTGACCCTTCAAGATGTGTTCAGGTTTTTCATGGCCCCTGACCCAAAGACCCAAACGAACTGACCTTTAAATCGATCGGTTTAGTGAAACAATTCTCATAAGTTGAAAACGGGACGAAGTAGAGATCTATCTTACTTCGTCCCGTTTTCATTTTTTCCGTGATCTTTACTTCTCACTAGGTTAGCATTTCTTTCGTGCCTGGAATTCGAACATTTGCCTACTTCCAGCATACTATCTTCAAGTTACTTGGCAAACAGCAAACAACTCATATTGCTCCAAAAGAATCATCAACTCGATATTAGACGATGTAAGACCGCTGAGACTCCAATATAAGTTTTGCCCGCTTCAAGTAGTTGCATGCTCGTTTAGAACCTAAGCTCGTTTATAGATTCTTCAACTCCCTTGCTTTGGTTGACGTGATACGGATGAAAAATTACGACTGCGATGCCTCATAGCTCCAGAAGTTATGCCAGAGAAAGCTCCTCTAGATGGCTAAAATATTAAGTAGATTATAAAATTGCTTTATGAACTTTAATTCTTTGTCATGTAAATGTCTAATTAACTGGACGCATTTACGAACTGTGTCGCTATTAATGTTTTGTGAGAAGATAGCCTTGGTCGTAATTGCCCTAATATTTGTCCAATCCATAATAATTTCATTAATTATTAAATCAATTTCTTCTTTTGTTGTATGGATAAGATCTGGATTAAGTTGTTCATAAAGAGCGACTAATCTAAACTTTTCCGAACACTTTCTATAGATGGTGCTACTTAAAGTTTCTATAATATCTTCGTTAGTTATACTATCTCCGTAAAAATCAGCCAATAATGATATACTTTGTATCCCTTCAATTATTTCGTCCTGATGGTTCAGCATATTATCTTTAAGACGTTTGATACTTTCGTGCAACATTTCCTTATGGTCTCTCTCATGATGATAATTAACATTGTTTATAAATTCAATAAAATAAGGCTCATCTGGCTTGATTTCTTCACTCATACAAGCTTTTTTAATTTCCGTAAACGGTACAACGTACTTCTTATACTCCGTTATATCATCAACAATATAGACCTCATTGGTTGTTAAATTAAAGCCGTAAACTAAAATGGGATGTAGACCATGCTTTTTGTTAAAATAAAACTCACGGCCTCTTTGATAATATAAATCAATAACAAGGGAAACTGGGTTTCCTTTTGAAAGCGAACTAATGATTTCTGATTGTAACGAATCTATATGTGGTGAAGTAAAATTCATTGAAATACACATTTCATCCATTACTTCATCTAGCCTCTTAAAGTTCAAAATATCCAGTTTGAAATAACCGGTACTTCCTAGTTTATCTTTATCAAATCTGTATATCGTGGTGAAATTATTAACTATAGAAAACTTATCCTTTTTGAAATAGTCGGCAATTGTCATTAGAGAATTATGGCTGCAATTTAGGAAGGGATGATTGCTATGTGGGAACATTTTTTTCATACCGTTGAAATATTGAAAATCAGTAAGAGAGATGATTTTATCCATAAGAGTCTCCTTTGGGTGGGCTTAGTAACTATTTGGATTCCTATAATCCATTAAAAGGATTAAATTTCATTTTTCTTTATGACCGATTGTCAAGCCCAGGGTGACAGATGAGCGAAAAGGAATTCGTGAGCCGTTTTACACCCCAAGCATTTGCGTCGTCTGTGATCTATTAATTCGAGCGAGCTCGGGAGGCACAGATCAGTGAAAAGGTAGGTATTCCACTTCGAATTCCCTCCATTCAAGAATTGCAGTATTATGGTATCCCATTAGGAATACGTACATAATAAAGCACAGTAGACATTTGAATGACTGGCAATTTACTATAATTGCGGTTAGAAATTTATTAAAACATCTCTACCTTAAATTTGATATGGCCGCGGCACTAGTATATCAACTATATTTTAATTGACCCCCTATACAATTTCAATAAATTTTACCATAATAAATAATATATAGATGTAACATTCATTTCGGTCATCGTACCCGCTAAACCACCCTAAAAACAAAAAAGCATTGTCAGCTATGTGAACGATAATACCGTCCAAATAGCCGCAATGCTTCATGTTATATTTGATTTAGTGAAATCACAAGTGGGTTCAGAAATTAGCAATTAGACCTGTTAATTCAGACAAATGCTTGATTTCATGGTCTGGCGCATACGCTTCATTGTTGTTCTTATGCTCACGGTTAATCCATACGGATTGGATGCCAGATGATAAAGCACCACGAATATCAGTCGTTAACTTGTCTCCAACCATCATGCTCTCTTCGGGTTTAACACCCAGTTTACTCAAAGCATGTTCAAATATCGACGGATCTGGTTTTCCTTTTCCGAAGTTACCCGAGATAATAATCTCATCAAAGAAAGGAGTCAATTCAGGTACACCATCCAACTTCTCTTGTTGCAAAGCAGGACAACCGTTCGTTAACAACAACAGTTTGTACTTGCCTTGTAACTGACGCAAGGTATCCATCGTTTCTTCGTATACATGTGGTCGAGATCTCCGTTCTACTCCAAACTGCGCAGCCAGTTGTTCAGCAAGATCTTCCCGATCTATACCCAACTTCAACAAGCCACGACGCCAGGATTCTTTACGGTAAACTGGAGCAAGCTGTTCCAACTGACGGAACTCAGGTTGATCCCCACCAGTAAAGTTAGCCCAAAGGCCTTCAAACGGATTGATTCCAATCATTTTGGTAAAAGGAAAGGTTTCATATGATTCATACAGCCCACGTGCCTCATTACGAACAGCTTCTTCAAGTTCTTCTGGTTTGACCCCAGTCTCTTGCGCTGCGATTAGACAAGTCTCATGAAAAGCTTCTCGAACACTACGCTCATCCCATAATAAAGTATCATCTAGGTCGAACAAAATCGCTTTTAACGCCATTCCGATCATCTACCCCTTTATGCAATAATTACTTTTCGACGGTTTCCACGGTGATCTGGTGTGCTTTCGCAAATTTCAGCAAACGTTCTGCAATCGCATCTGTATCGTAACGGTTCAATAACTTGGTAAACACCCATCTTTTCCCGCGACTGTTATGTTCGATAACAACTGTACCTGGTTCAATTCTGAATTTGACGATATCGTCAACCCCAATTGAACGTTCACGATTACCCTTCGTCGTTATAATCCGATTACTGCTAATCTTGATGTATGGACGGCGAAGCATGAAGATGACTGCCAAAAATACGTAAAGCAGCATGGTCACCCAGTCCCAAGTTGTCATTGGAGCTTGCACAAGGAATGTGCTCATAAACAGATACAAAAAGGCGAGACCGATCAAAAATATTGGGAACAACAAGCTGCGTCCCTTAAAGACTTCTTCACCTGGTGTACCTGTGATTGGTTGACCACTTTTTTTGCGTTGCTGATTTAACTGCTTGGAATTTTTCTTAACCGTTCTCTCGAACGAACGCGACATGAGAATCCCCCTTATGTGTCTTTGTATCGGCTTACATAATTGCAAACCAACATTTCCCCCTATAAATTGCACACTCAAAATAACAGGAAGAAACCTAAATATCATAATGATATCATTAGGTTTCGTTAGTGTTTGAGTTTGCCTTGGTGGCCTTTGTCATTCTCATCATCAACAATCTCAATGGTATCCAGTTGTTGTCTGAAATTGCTGCGAATATTACTCAAATAAATCTCTCTTAGCTCGGCACGTTCAGCAAGTTCTTCCTCCGACAATCCAGTGGACTTTTGCTTACGAGCCAATTCGTTAATGCGTGCTACCAGACTATCTATATCCAAGCTTGTCCCCTCCAAAAATACAAAGTCATATTAACTTTGCCATTATAAAGGCTGCTTGTCAAGCTGACACGCGCTAACACTTATTGATGTGCATTTTATTCTGCAAATTGCGGTAGAGCTAGTACTTGTCCCACTTGGATGGAAGTTGTATGAAGTTGATTCACTTTCTTAATTGCTTCTATATAAATACGTGTATCCATATTCGTCGGTTTATGTTCCAAAGAAATACTCCATAATGTTTCCCCTTGTGAAACAGCTATCTTTCCTCCAGGCAGAACATCATTCTCATTGCCGGCAAATACAGTTAAAACAGTGCTACATCCAATAAATATAATCAAAGAGGTAATGGCTACCTTTAACATCCATGAAGAAATCTTGAAACGCGCTAAAACCTTCTTGTATTTCCCTATGTTAGACTTCACCAGTTCCGAATTCATTGGTTCATAAATGCTTTGATAAGTAGAATATCTCATTAAATACCCGCCTCCAAACGTTTGTTCCTATCTGTTGAAATCAATATAACACGAACACTTGTTTTGTTCAATAGATTTTCAGAACAATTGTTCGCTTCTTTTTTAGAAGGAGCAATATCTTATTTCAAGTACATTTGCAAAGCATTTGCAATATTATGCTCTGACTTTTGAACAATTTCTGTTCTATAAGTTAAAAAACACTGATTTAATGCTATTTTATTTAGAACTTATGTTTGTACGAACGGAGGTTCTATGTTATAATTTTCCCAAACGTTACTAAAATGGGGTTGATACGGTATGTCGAAGATATCCAGCAGGCAGCAGGCTATTCTGGAGTTTATACGAAATGAAGTCCGGTTGAAGGGGTATCCTCCTTCCGTACGGGAAATTGGTGAAGCGGTTGGACTGGCTTCCAGCTCAACAGTACATGGACATTTGGATCGTTTGGAGAAAAAAGGTTTGATCCGACGCGACCCTACCAAGCCAAGAGCCATTGAGCTTTTGAGCCAGGAAGAATCTGAGCATTCTCATCAATTTGCTCATAGCGTTGCACGTATTCCTGTTGTTGGTAAGGTTACAGCCGGGGTTCCAATCACTGCAACCGAGAACATTGAAGACTACTTCCCTCTTCCTACACATTATGTAGGCGAACAAAAAGTGTTTATGCTTTCAGTAGTGGGAGATAGTATGGTGGAAGCTGGAATCGTTAATGGAGATTACGTTATTGTCCGTCAACAGCAAACTGCTGATAACGGTGATATCGTCGTTGCAATGACTGAAGACGATGAAGCTACAGTGAAAACGTTCTATAAAGAGAAAGATCATATTCGCCTTCAACCGGAGAATGCGACCTTCGAACCTTTACGTTTGAAACATGTTAGTATTCTGGGTAAAGTCATTGGCCTTTTCCGAGATATTCATTAATATTTAACTTGAGTAACAAAACTAGATGTAATGAAATACGAAAGAGGTTGTCCTGATCAACAGGACAACCTCTTTTTTCTTGTTTATGTTATTTTAGCGGCTAATTATTCACTGCGTCTCAGAACACTCTTGTGATGCGAGAACACATCAAAGCTCTGTTGTCCGTGATATGAGCCCATACCGCTCTCTCCTACACCACCAAACGGGAGGTAGTGTGAAGTCATATGAGAAAGTGTGTCATTAATACATCCCCCACCGAAGGATACTTGATTCAGAACCTGATCCTGCAGCTGCTCATCCTGTGTGAAGAGATATAGCGCCAATGGTTTTGGCCGGCGAACAATCTCATCTAGCATAGGATTCAGGTCACTGTACGTAAATACAGGAAGAATCGGACCGAAGATCTCATCTTGCATGACAGCTGATTCCCAGTTCACATCTCCAAGTACAGTCGGCTCAATGAGCAACTGCTCTCGTACAGAACGTCCACCAATCAGCGTTTTGCCATCTGTTAGGAATTTCGACAACCGATCAAAGTTACGCGAGTTAACAATATGCGGGAAATCAGCGTTCTGTAACACATCGTCCCCAAATTTATCTTTGATCTCTGCGCCAATCAGATTGATCAATTCGTCATGAACTTGTTCATGTACAAGCAAATAATCCGGAGCAACGCAAGTTTGGCCTGCATTCAGGAACTTACCACGAACAATACGCTGGGCCACCAGCTTCAGTTCTGCATCGTTATGGACAATAGCAGGACTCTTGCCCCCTAGCTCCAGGGTTACAGGAGTCAAATGCTCCGCAGCTGCCTTCATAACAATGCGACCAACACCTGTGCTTCCTGTGAAGAAAATATAATCAAACTTCTCTTTCAACAATGCTGTACTGGCTTCAACTTCCCCTTCCATAACGGCGATATACTCCTGAGGGAAGATTTCCTGAATCAGATCATATGTCAGACGAGATACCGCTGGTGTTAATTCAGAAGGCTTGATAACTACACAGTTACCGGCTGCAATTGCTCCAATCAGTGGACCAAAGGCCAGTTGGAAAGGATAGTTCCAAGGTGCAATAATAAGAGCCACTCCGTATGGTTCAGGGTAAATGGTGCTCACCCCATCCGGCATAACCGAATTGGTTGGGACTTGTTTTGGTGCAGCCCATTCCTGCAGATGTTCTAATGCAAAATCCAGTTCACCCAGAACAATGCGAATCTCGGAACCGTAAGCTTCCGCCTCTGATTTGTTCAAATCTGCCCGAAGTGCATCTTGAATCCGTTGCTGATACTTTTCAATTCCCTTTCTAAGCTGTTGAAGTGCATTAATCCGATACTCGATATTTTTAGTTTGTCCTGTATAAAAAAATGTACGTTGTTCTATCACAAGTTGTTTTGCCTGATCCATATTAACATCTCCAATTAATTATTTAAAATTAAATTGTTCAAAATTTAATTAAAGTATACCTCTTCTATATGAAACTTTCAACATACAAATGAAACATCCATTTGTATGTATTTGAACGTTGGTTGGATTTTTTATAGAGTGAAAGCTAGTACTTGCTACTATGTAATGGCTATTAGAATTTCTAAGGAAGCTTAATTTAGATTTTTTGCTTCCGACAGTTGGATGCACTGTAAGAAAGAATTCTAATTTCAGTTTCTCTTTAATGGGTTACTAGATAAATGACAATGGTTTTTGCGCTGTTACTAACATGAATTGATACATTTCTTCAAAATAGAAATGTTTAGTTACCACATATAAAAAACTCCCCTTTCATTAATGAAAAGAGAGCTTTACGATTATCTATTGGTGAACGAATGCATCATGTTAAAAGTAAGCCATGCTTACAGACAAACATAGGCTTCTTTGGTGACCCTTTTATCTGCTTCCATCTATATAACTCATCATCAGTTATTTTAAGTTTTCCACGCAATCATGTGCCTAGTTTCGTGTTTTTTATGAATTGCCCATACCTTGATTTGATGGTAATCAACAGGCTCTATTCTTAAACATCCCGGGTTTGCACACTTTCCACCAGTCTCACTAAGAAGTTTTTTTATTTTTCTAGATACGTTTTTCCTTCTTTATGCAACTCCCTAGGATAATTCGCGTAATAATTTCACTATCCTGTCCGTTATCTTAAAACTATTTTTAAGTCTAATTCAGCTGGGCTACACTTATTTGGAAAGAAAACATAATACCTTTTTCACGAAACATGATTTATAGTCTTAATTGCTACGTTTGGAATCTTTTTAATCGCATTCTTTACAGGTATACTGCCCGGTTTTATACCAGCCTTAAAATATCTGTAGCAGCTTGTCTGGTAAGACACGAAAACACCAACGTTTTAACTTCATCATCTTTTGGATTATAACCACGCATGTGAGCAATGGCAGCTATCACTCGTATTTGCACGTACATTAATCAGCTGGTTTAGCTACTGGAAGAGTGACAACAACACCTACGCCAGTTAGAAACCTGCTTGTTACTCCTTTAATATTTTGCCAACGGATTAAAGCATCAATTGCTTTATCGGTTAAGCTTTGCTTTTTCGTAAGACCACTCTATCAATTTATTTAGTTTCTGCTAAGTAGTTAAATATTTATCTAATCGGTAATCGAAAAATGAACTTGTACGAATAAAACAAAAAAAAGCCGCTATAATAGCGACTTTAATGGGATATTTTCTATCCGACATAAATAGATTTAATATTCGTTCACTGGACCACAACCAAAAGGTTGGCAAGTCTGGATTGTCGAAGCGGTATCAATAAAACCGGTATAATCATGATATTTGTAATAATGATGGTCTTTCCTGATGAATAAAGTCGCATTAAAATCACTATGCTTAACATCTCTAGTATATGTTTTTGTTACCCAATAGGCTCTGGGTGCATCCTTAGAAAGATAATAACCACCGATGCTTACAAGTATGACCGCTATTCTACCACCTACAGGTCCTCCTATAAAGGAAGCAAGTATACCTGCTATTGCAGAAGCAGTTGCATATATTATCTCTGTGGAATTTTCTACTTTGCCTTTATATACATAACCGTCTGCTAATGCTTGTGGCGAGAAACTGAGATCTTCGTGAATAGGTTTTATTTCGTTTGTAGCATAATTCACTTCGCCGGTTTGGAGATTTTCATACTTTACTTTAGTCTCATCAACTTTTGTAATTTTTAACTCATCTTTACTATTTAAATCTGTTGCAATATAATAGCTGTCATATTGAATTAATGTAGAACCGTCTTTAAAAGTGATGGAATTATCGGTTGTACTTTCGTCTAGTTCTAAAAGGCTATTTTCCACTTGAAGTGCTGGTAAAGAATTTGCCTGATCTTGAGCGAATGCTGGAATTGAGATAGATGTAGAAAGCATGACTCCGGCTAAAATGTTTTAGCAATTTTCATTGTTTGTATCATTTTAGTCCTCCATTCAATTCTAATCTTTCTTTTTTCTAAAAAAATCGAATTTGATTACGTAATCAAACAAAGATGTAATCACAATAGCCCCAATTGGAATAAACAAATAAACCCAGAACGGATTATTTGGAGCTTCGCCAGGCGGAGAATCTGTTAAAATAAAGTAAAGAACAATGCAATAGATTATAGCCAATACAATACCTGTTATGTTTCTATTTTTCATAGTTGCTCTCACCTCTTGTTCACAGAATCAAGTATTGTATTTCCAACTCAAAAATATTATGACATAAATTTGGTATAATTTCTCTTATATACCTTAAAGTTTTTAAATAATATTTATGATGATAGCTTTAACCAGTATAATTCCCTTTGCTCAACAGCTATTTTCAGTACTATATTTCGTTTTTAATATCTGACTCCCTATCTCAGTGTTTCAGTTGCTATATAATAATATGTAACTTCTCATGCGCTAGGATACTAAATGATATTTTCAGTTAAACGCACAATGATTAGACACATCTCTATTCCGACACTTGGTACAAGGTACAAGTTCTGGTCTCGAACTAAGGACATGAACTATAAAGCTAAAGTATGGTCAAATTCTCTGAAATAGGGTAGAATTGTTATAGTTACTTTCTCAGCGATAAAACAAATGTAGTAGACTAAACATAACTTTCGGAGCCAAATATGACTCCTGCACAAACGAGCCTTATATACAAAGGCTCGTTTTTTGATGTATCTTGTAAAATATCTTTTCCGTTACTAATTCGAAGATTTTCCTTTTTACATCTTTCAACAACAACATTTTACTGCTCTGTTCGATACTTTGATTAACTTGCGCTTACACCGCTGTAAGACGGTTTTACATACACAAAAAAAGAAATAACGTTCTATACAGTACCCGTTCTCTCGAGATGTTCCATCATCTCTTATCAGAAGTTTTCCCATCATTCCTACAGCTACCCATTCTGGACGCTCCGTATAGGACGGATGCTTTCCATATAAAAGCTCGATCTTCCATAATGCCTCAACCGTTATTGGCATCTCGCTGAACTGAACATTCGGCGCAAACCATCAAACCCCTAGAAAAGAAAAAAGACGACCCACCAATTCGAGTCGCCTTCATTCCAACTCAATGCCAGTTTAAAAAATCACGAAACGACCCAAACAGCTCCGTCAAAATACACCCCGAAAATGAAGGGGAACTAGAGAAGCTGAAGAACAATTGGATCGGACAAACTTCATGAATAAGCATAAATCTTCCTAATAAACAGAAAAGTTTCAGCGCTAAGTACACAAGTAGATCTTATATAAACTCGAAGTCATAGCTCACGTTTTTAAAACTTGATGATACGAACAGACACTCTAAACAGCGACCTATTGTAAATCATCACCATAAGATATCATTATTTTAGCCCGGTATCGGTTAGTATTAATCCACATTTACAGGCTCGATCACTTCGAATAAAAATGGATTACCATTTAAATATTCTTTTATATATGCTTGGGCATACTTTTGTTCATCGATTAAACTGGTTGTTTCTCTTGGATCAGAGGAGTGATGGCAGGAGTTCTCGATCATGAACATGACAAAAAAACATTCCAGATCGCGAATATAGTCCTTTTCCAACTTCCTCATGCTCTCATAACCTTGGACAAGCATCCATCGATGTTTTGGCCAAAGCTCCAATATGGTACCTGCCATATCATAGAGATAATATCCGTACCCACATCTTCCAAAATCAATCGGATAGGGTTGATTATCTCTAAAAACCATATTACCGGTATGTAAATCAGCATGAATGAGCCCATAGTTATGTTCACTTGGATGCATCGTGGTAAGTTGGGATACAACCTTCTCAGCTGCATCTTGATACAGCTTCCACCCCTCTTCGGATAAAAAACGTTCATAATAACGTTCCAACTTAGCCATTTCACGTTTAAAACTTTCTACTCCCCAAGTAGGTCTTACAAAATCAGAAGGTGCATTGAAATCCTTTGCCGCTGCATGGAGCCTGCTCATCATTACACCCATATTATATGCTTGACTATCTGTAAATTCACCTGCTGCTTTTTCACCCTCTATCCATCGCATCATCGTTATATAAGGGCGCCTATATCCTGTCTCTGTTTCGATGTCCAATACATAAATACCATCACAATTTGCCATCCCTTCTGGTACATTTAGATCTTTCGATTTGTTCAGGGCTTGTAATAGTAGTAGCTCCGGACGAATTTCCTCTCTGCTTAATCGGTCCGAATGAATGCGAAGTAAATAATTGTTATCTGTACTGGTTTCAATTTTATACGTGATCGTATCGGATAGTTGAATAAACTGGATGTTATCCCATTCTAAGTTATACTTTTGAATTGCAGATAAAGCGACTTTCCTTGCTCTGATTAATAACGCCCGCCGTTCTTCATCAGTATCAAATCTAAAAAAATCATTCATTTGTTATCCCCCTGCAAATTTTATTTTATGAAGTAAATCAACTACTTCTCTTATATGTTATTATAACGATAGTAAAAGCTTGAAAATATGTAATAAACAATTTAAACTATACTATACACAAAAAAGTCACATTAGGATTTCTTCCAATGCGACTTTTGTTAAGCTATTATTTTGTATAAACGATCTTTTTAATAGTATCGCTTGAAAGGAAAAATCGATCTGAAAGTTTCTCGATAGTGTCACCATCGAGAAACTTTCGCCGGATTTCATCATTTCTAAGATTATAATTTTTCTGCTGCCTGAATTTTCACCCCGATTTTTAACTCAAACCTTTTGATCTAGGGACGTAAACCAATCCACCGTTCATATACTTTTGTATTTCATTTAGTAATTCTTCCGGAAAGATGATGTCGGCATTTACATATCTCATGATAGCCGCTCCTTAAAATAGTTGAATTTTAAGGTAGCAAAGTCTACACTATAACAATTATCACTATCCGGATTTAAGGCGGTTACTTATATTATTAGCTCTATACAAACAACCGCTGTTGTTCTCGAACATTGTCATAGTGTCTCTCCTTCATAAATAACATTCAAACTATCTTCATCGGAAATAGAATGCTATCTCAATAGTAACATATTACTCCGAGTGGGCGAAGTGTCAACACTATACAATTAAGTCGTTTGAGCTAAACTGTCACATCTCATCTATTCCTTACGGACCATCAATATTAGACACTCCACATGTATCGAGTACGTGAATACTTTAAGCTCCTTCCTGCAAACTCAGCGTTGCCGATGCGATATCCAGTTCAATTCTCTGCTTTATCACTAGCGATGATATGGTTCACCTCAGTTAATCTTAAACTAAACTGCCCGCCAGCTTAATGAATTAGAGCAGTGACAAGTAGTTAAATACTTATCTAATCGGTAATCAGATCATTTCCTTTTCGGCAATCGGTACAAGTTCTGGTCTCGAACCAAGGACAAGAACTTTAAAGCTAAAGTATGATCAATTCCTGTGAAATAGGGTAGAATTGTTTTAGTTACTTTTCCGCAAGAAACCTCTGCACTAATTTAAACATAGTTATTGGAGCCAAATATGACTCCTGCACAAACGAGCCTTAGTTACCGAAGGCTCGTTTTTTGATGATTTTTTTAAAATATCTTTTCCGACTTTAATTCGAAGCTCTTTCTCCTTTTTCATCTTTAACCCAGAATATTTCACTACTCTGCTCAAAATTGATTAACTTACGCTTATATCGCTGTGAGGCGGTTTTACATACAAAAAAAACTAACGTTCTAGTAGGGAGGAATGAAATTGGCAAGTTTTAAGAATTTAAAAAGTGGCTGGAGGTATCGGTTAAAATACACCGATCCGTTCACTCAACAACAAAAAGAGAAATCCGAAGCGGGTTTTCGAACTAAACCAGAGGCTGAATTAGCTACTGCTGAATTTTTAAAGTAGCTAAAGCAAGGGTTCGAACAGAGCGACATTCCTTTGGTCGATTACATTCGAAATTGGATAAATAACTACAAAAAAGAAGTTGTACGAAAGAATACGATCAAACTACATGAAAACAACCTTAATACCCATATCAAACCTTATTTTAAACGTCTGATGCTCAAAGATTTAAAACCAGATATGTATCAGGTCTTTTTAGACTCTCTATTTAAAAAGGGACTCAGCAAACGTACAGTTGAGATCATCAACTCTACTGTATACTCAGCCATGGAACATGCACTGATTCAAGGAAAAATATTACGCAATCCATGTAAAGGTTCAATTATTAAAGGAGCGCACAAAAAGAAGACGATCCAATTCATTGATTCAGAAGACATCCCCAAATTTCTTCATACGGCTCGAGGGTATGGGTACATTTATTGGATTTTCTTCAAAGTGCTTATTGAAACGGGGTTACGAAAAGGCGAAGCTGCCGCTCTAAAGTGGTCGGATTTCAATTTCAAAGAAAAGATGATCCGCGTGGATGTAACACTCGATTTTCAAGCCGCAGACGAGGATGAACTTTTCGGAGATACAAAAACCAAAAAATCTACACGTACCATTAGTGTAAGTAACGGCATCATAAATGATTTGAGGTACCATGCTTCATGGCAGAATCAAAATAAGATCAATTTAGGGGAGTCCATGTACAGACACAATTTAAATCTGGTCTTGTGCAGGAATGATGGTAGTCCGATGCCTAAATCTAGTTTATTTAATGCTTCGAAGAGAATTTTAAGAAAAGCTGGTTTAAGTGAGGATTTAACAATTCATTCTTTGAGACATACTTATGCCGTGATCATGCTTGAAGCTGGGGCTGACATAAAATTTGTACAAGAACAGCTCGAGCATGGCAGTGTGCAAATTACATCAGATGTGTATGCTCATATTTCCAAGAAGTTAGAAAAGCGTAACATTGATAAGTATGAAGAGTACACTTCCCGTATTTTTGGATCAGAAAATCAAAAACCGGGGGACGTTTGGGGGACGCAACCTCAATAGAAGTGCAATTCCCTCAAAACGTCCCCCGGTTCATTCCTTCAAAACCCCGTAGTTACAAGGTTTTTTCGATTAGTACAATGAAGAAACTCGTTTTTGATTGCATTACTACTCTGACATATGACGCTGGTTAAATCAAAAATCTCCTAATTAAAATAATATGCTTATACAGATATTATAAAGTATAGGCTCGCAATTCTAAAGCGATACAATCTCATTAATTAACAGATACAATTTCGGCTAAAGAAACCCAGTGGAACTCATCCTCCAACATCATCTTTATTTCGCACCGTGCGGAGTTTAATCCCACAACTACTCCTGATATCGGCTCTTCGAAGAAAGGGTTAAATAATATCAAATCTACCGTACTACTTCTATTATAAGAGTCAACAAGTACTTCACTGATCCGTTGTATTTCCTGATCGTCCAGTTCCGGCTTACCACGTCTCTTCTGTTGCTCACACTGAGCCAACCATGACTCTCTGTGTTGAGGCATAATCATTCTAGATGTCTCATACAATCCGTTATCCTTCAGTCTGCTACGCATGACAAGCCTCCTTAGTATTGAGTCCAATAGTCGATGTTTCCAGACGGTGGTGCGTGTTCCACCTTAGGACGTTCTCCCTTACGTTCCCAGCCTTCCAAGATCACTATGTTAGCCGTGTCAGACCTATCTTCCCAATGTATGTATTCCGCAGCCACAAGAGCATCCAAAGCAGCCATAACGTCTGGTTTATGCTTACCTGTTTTGACAGTCAGTTCATGGATTGTAGGAAACCTACGCCGTCCACCTTTGTAGTTAAATAAGATCCGAAGGACCTTCCTTTGATAATCCGTTAACATGTAAATCACCTCATCAATATCATATGCGAACATACGTTCTTTTATCAACAACAAAAAAACCTTCAGCTTTATTTAGGCTGCAAGGCTTTTCTTTATCCAACTTTATTACATTAGTTCAATGGATCTAATATGACCATTAGTTTCATTAACAGTAACGTAGATCCTATCAGCAAATCGAGAAAAATATTCAAGCGCAGATGATGATAAAAGTTCATCGTCAAACCTCCAATTTAATGGAGATAAAAACAAACTTCCATTGTTTAATGTAATTGATTCTTTTAAATATTTTGCTAAAGATAGATCCTCCTCAATATTCTCTAATTTTACACAAGAACGGAATTGTTTAATGTCCATCACATAATCGACGCATTGAATTGACTCCGTTCTGATAATTTGTTCTTTCAAATAAAAATCTTTGATTACATCGCTAACATCAGCAGTCGTTTTAGCACGATCTTGAAATCTTTTTTTAGAAGAGTCTTTCATCTCTCCTATTTGTATTTCTTTTAATTCTCCGTTAAGATAAATAGCCTCAACTTTTTCGAAATGAGGAATTATATGTTCTCTGAGAAAGAGTTCAGTTTCTTGTGAATGTATCTGAATTTGCATTATCGCTCTGTCTCCAGCATTTAAAAAAGGAATAATTACCCATTGTAAAAGTGTATTATCTTTAAATTCGTAAGACAAATCTGTTCTCTGTTCTTCATTCAATCTTTTTATTTCAAATGTTGGTTCATCAAAACTCTCTTCTACATCGTTTCTTTCTATGAGATCTATAACCTTAAAAACATTCAACAACATTGTTTCATCTCTCCTAATTAAATGAACACTGCCTTGTAGTAGGACAGTGTTCATTCGCAATTCTATTTAATAGTTATTTTACTTCAATAACATCTGCAGTTACAGCTACAATTTCATATATAGCCTTTCTTCCCTCAACTGCACCATATTTATGAACTTTAAATTTACCTTTACCTGGGGTAAATGTTTCTTGCCCACGCAATGTATTGTAATTAGTACCTAGTGGTTCGACTGTCACATTTCTTCTACCTACTTCTTTTCCATCAAAGTTATCAATTACAAATACCAACGCTGCTTTTTGGATCGCTTCACCAGACTTAGTAATTTTGATTGTCCAGTTGCATTCCATTTTCCCGCTTCCTATAGCCTTACAAAGGATAGTTCCATATCCAGCTGGTTTAGGCGTTGCTTGCGTAGAAACTACGTCAGGGTCATTTTGTTGTTTTTCAACAAGTAGAAATTCTGATGTGAATTGGTCTGGCAGTGCTTCCGTCGGTTCAGCTGCAAACGAAGAAACAGGGAAAGCAAGCACTAATAATAAAGTAAAAATTACCAATAAAGATTTTTTCATAAATAAAATCATCCTCTCTTTTTGTCTATTTCAATTATAGTAATATAATGGAATAAGAGGAATGGTTCGGATATACTATTTTTAACATATGAAATTAGCCTTACATTATATAATTTCTTGAAAATTTAGATTACTCTATTCTCCTTTATACTTAACGTTCAATAAAACCATTATTAAGGAAGCTGAAAGTAAGGGACTAGTCAGAGCAGGTTTTCCGCTTTTCTCAGATGAGGTTATATCTCCAGTTATCGCGATTCTTGAAACCAAGTTTTTTATGGATTTCCCCTGGATAACAATCGAGTTATTCGTTTCCAGCAACTTTTGATTTATTAAACCTCTTCTTTAATTGCTCAAGATAGTGCCTTTAAGATCAACCGTTATCCACTTCTTTCCGCTCTAAATTCAACTGGTCTCTAAAATATCTGTTCCCAGCAATCTTTACAGACACATCACTATACGCTTCCAACGTTCCACAATAGTCCATAATTATCTTTCGACCAGGTTTCACAAGCCAGACAGAGACACGTATTTGGGATAATTCTGCGACAAAGAACTCTTCGTTTGTATCTAAGACTCAATATGTATTCATTTTCTACATCCATACGTTTTTATAGAAATATATACCTAGGTCTGATAGACTATTTATGTTGTTAATTATTACTATATCAGGAGGAAGAAGATTGAAAAAGCCTATTCAGAAAAAATGGTGGTTTTGGATTATTGTTGTAATTATAGTGGGAGGTATCTTTGGCAACAAAGATGAGGAGAAAACTGAGAAAGAGGCAGTTGCAGCAACCGAAGTTTCCGCTCCGGCTGAAACCAAGTCAGAAACTGTTATTGCTGAAAAATCTGCTACTAAGTCCGAGGAAGTTAAGGTAGCAAAAGAGAATGTAAAGAAGCAAGAGGATAAGAACTTAGAAATACCAGGCACTCTGGGAATGACTCCGAAAGAATTTCGTAAATCGTTCAATAAACGCGCAGATGAGCTTAATAACTCCAAACTGAAAATTGGCAAGAAATTAAACATCGAAACTGGACCAGCTCAAGATGTATTCCAGTATATGACCACAGATTACATAGGTATAGCCGGTTCAGTAAACAAAGCAGACGGATCATTACGTGATGTAATGATGATAGGCCAGGGTAATGGCACTCTTTCATCTGGAACAGATCTTGTTTTAACTATAGGTTTAGTAATACTCGCAACCAATCCAGACTTACCATCAAAAGCTGTTGGTAATGTTCTTGATGACCTGGGTATCCTTAATGAAGGCGTGGATTGGACAACAGTTAATGAATCAACAGAACTAAACGGAATTCGTTATAGAATAACTGGATCTGATGCTATTGGAATAATGTTCAGTGCTAGTGACGCAAAAGAGAAATAAATTTTAAAGGAGATCATCATGAAAAGAGTACTAGCTCTACCTTAGGAGCAAAAAGGCCGTTGTACATATACTCTTTACCAAGGACCGTAGTCGCCTTTGTTTCTCGGGACAGAATGACTTTATCCAGTTCCCCATTTACAGTACAGGGAGAATGTCTATGAGCGAAGTCTTTAAACATTAGAAGCGCCGCCTTTCCTTCTCCCTCGTGGGACCAGACAACATAAATAATGGAGCATCCATGGTTTCTTGAACGGTGGAAATTAATCCAATGAACTCATTAGCCTCATCAACTAATTGCGATGCACGTTTCTCCCAATTAACTGCCTGATTTTCGAAAGAAAAATCAAAATCTTTCATTGTTTTTTTGATTCTGGCAGCCATAGATGGAGCAAGTATAGCAGCAACCATACAAATAGCTGCTGCATATACATAGGCTTGATCATCACCAATCAAATCAGCGTAATCTGGAACTGCCTTTACAATCCTCGCTTCACCGATTGGTAAAACAGAAAGGGCGTCTATGTCGGAGTCAGATATTACATCCTCACCAACGCCTAGGCGCCCTCTCACTTCTTCGTGATATGTTTCAGTTGTCAGTATCTTATTGACCATCGACTTCACCGCTAGTGGTGGAAATTGCCTCTTTCAATTCTTCGATACTCATTTTGGTGTAACCTTGGATCTTCAAGTCCTTTGCAGTTGATTTCAGATCTTTCAGTTCATCGTCCGAATCGTCCTTATGCATATCGGATTTCAGTTCAGAAATCTCAGCCAAAAGATCCGCTTCGCGCTTCTTCGATTCGTCCAATTCTGCTTGAAGTTTTTGCTCTCGTTCCGAGGGAGTGTCCGTAGAATTCACATCTCCCTCAATGATTTCAGCTAACAACTTTCCGGTTGCTGCATTGCGAACTTGCCTTTTAGCAATCTCAATAAGTCCATCAGGGGCATCTTTTACGATGTCCCCCGCATTGTATTCCCCAACAGCATCAACCAAAACTTTTACGATCGTCATAGGTCATCCCTCCCTTACGCCACTGTAGCAAAGATATGCCAGTTGACGTATTTCATACGCGGCAGCACTGTTGCGCCGTTGATTACTTGCCATTGGTCAGGGTCACCTTGAATCAGTTTAGCAAGCGCGAATTTGCCGGTGTGACCAGTGAAGATGTCTTCGTAGTTGTTCGGACTGGTCACTAGATCCATAATAGAACCTGTCATACCTTGACCAATGATGATTACGGCGTTGTCAGGGATGAATGGGAAGAATGTTCCTGCATCGTCAATATATCCGCCATCATATACTTCGTATTGAAGACCATTCAGATTTTGGCTGACGATTTCTGAAAGCGAACCATCTGTTACAATATCTTTGCCGTAGGTGAATTTGATCAGATCACGGATTTTTTCGTTTTGCTTCAGGTAACTGTCTACTTTTTTATTAGCTACAACTTTAACACCTCTTGCGCCACTCCCCCTGAATCTAAGAAGCCATTCATCCAGGTTTTTCAAGGGATCAGCGGTTTCGATATTGTTCCAAAGAACATCAGCGGTAGGCTTGTTATTTGCCGGAACGCCGTAGTCGATTGTCCGAGAAGGTTTATTTGCTGTTGCTGGAACAACAAGGTTCCCTGTAAGTGCTTGCCAACGCATCCACTCGAATCGAGTTTCAAGACGTTGGTTGAGATTCACCATTTTTTCAATCATGTATTCTTCGCCCCAAGTTTGCTCAAGGCTGGTGCCCGGCTTACGAAGGGTAGCAATCTTTTCTCGATCAATGATTGCCTTCTCACGCCATTCCTGGTTGGTGAATTCCATTTGTTTCACAACAGGAGCGGCATGGATCGGTGAGGGATCATTGAGTCCAGTAGGTGGGGTCATGCCGGTATCGTCGTAGGTAACATCATATTTAATTGTCAGCCCGAGTTCTGGTTTGAAATCCACACCATTTGTCAGGATTTGAGCACCTCGAAAACTGTTAATATCTGTCCGAATGTTCTGAACGACTTCCGTAAGGAAGTACGGGTCGAGTACGTTTGCCATTTATGTTGTTCCCCCTTATACAAAGTAGCAAAGCTTCAGCGCTGTTTTAGCCGCTGCATTAATGCCGGTCAATTTTGATTCAGTGAAAATTCCAGCAATCCACGCTGAAGCGCCGATATCGGTAAGCGTAGTATCCTGATCATTGTCCAAAATGCAAACCGCGTCTTGCGAACCATCGGATGCTGAAGAGAGATAGGGAACGAATTTATTAGTAGCTGTTACCCTTCCAAGGACAGTACCTTTCTTAATTACTCCGTTCCCTTTTGCAAGCAACACGCCACCAGGAATCCGCGCTTGCAAGTCCGTGGAAGCAAGAACTTCAACAAATTCCTGTGTGTTAATCTGACCAGGTCCCGGAGCACCGTTGTATTGAGATCCAATCATATTACTTATCCTCCTTCAGCAGATTACTTCTGCCAGTATTTTTGAGGGCAGCTATAGCATCAGCTCTAGCCGCTTCCTTTGCCTCTGTTTGGAGTTGTTCTGGTGTCTTTTGACCAGTAGCCTGCGCGTTAGTTGGCGCTGTTCCATTGGCAGCTCCTACAGGAAGATCAGGGTTATCACCCTCGGTATGACGACCACCACCACCCAATGCAGCTTGAGCCTGAGCTTCGTAAGTCGCGCCGATTTTTTCAATCTCAGATACTGGCAAGTGGGACAGCATAGCTTTCATCGTTTCCGTATTAAAAGCTTCTCCCAACGCACGTACACCAGCTCCGCAAGCTTGCTCCGTAACCTTTGTCTTGTAGACCGCACCATCAGCAGCCTGAGCGCTAAGTGTAGCCAACTTCGAGGTAATGTCCGCATCATTTTCAACGCCCAGCGCAGCCCGGACTTGTCCGAGTACACTATTCGCAGCAGTCAGTGCGATTGTTTGAGTTTGCGCTGCTGCCAAAGCAGCCTTTTGTTCTTCTGTCACAGTATCATCTCCTTCGGCCTGTGTTTTGGCCTGTTCTAATGTTTGGTGCTGTTTGGATACAAAAGCGTTCATACCGCCTTTGTTGCTGAAAAAATAAAAGACACGTCCATCGCCATCCAGCGACTTCGCATCTAAGGGAAGTGGTTCATATTCATTTTTCTGCTGACTCTCAGATTCTACAGATGGCTTTATCGACAGAGATCCGCGAGTTATCCCCGCCCCCTCATATCCTCCATCAAACACAATGGAATTTTCCATGATGTAGCCATCATCAGCAAGGACAAGGCACTCTTTCCCCTCGTACTCTTGCCCCCGCATGTGGGAGCATTCAGCTCCCCTGAAGTAGTCACCTCCACAGATACTGCAATTGTGTTTCGTGGTGACGAATCCCGCTGAAGTGTCAAATATTGTGCCGGAGTCAATACCTGTAGCCAATTGATCAGTAGAAATACCATTCGCTTCAAGCCCTTTTGCCATGTAGTGGTCACCGTAAAGCTCCAGTTCTCCGCCTTCCTCAACTATCCGGCTGTCGAATGTCCGACCATAAGGAAACGATAAGGCATCCCACTTTTGCCAAGGATGATCCACGAGCAAAGCAACGCCTTCCTTGACCTGGTCAGCCATCTTTCGCAGGAAATTGGGAGTAACCTTCATTTTGTACTTATCAATCCGCTTAGTTCCGATAATTCTGGCTTGAAACACATGAGCCTGATCGTCAGTAAGGGGTTGAAGTGCTTTCTGATTGATCTTTGCCAATTGCTCGGATGTCGGTTTAGCCATTTACTTATATTCACCTCCCTCTCAGAATGAATGATTTAGATGTTCGATTAACACCGCGCTCATCGAATGCATCAGAATTAAACTCTTGCAGGCCAGTCCCATTTGCCCCCGCCTTGTCCTTGAACAACGTTCTGGTTGAAGAACATTCCAGTTGGATTCAGAATACACAAGTCAACGCATGTTGCATTGTGAACCTGAGTGATAATTGCCGCTCTCGGTTCACTTTTATATTCACCGCCCGGCGTCCCATAACTGAAATAGTGAACCATACGGCTTACTGTAGGTTGTATATTGGCTATTCACCTCCATTCGATGGAATCTGTCCGTTAGGATTAGACCCATATTTCTTTTCAAGACCTGGAAGCAACTCAACCGGTATATTAGGATCAAGCCCCATAATCCACCGCGCTTCTGTCGCCGCTTCTTTGGCAGTGATATAGCGTTCTTTCTCCGCCAGTACATAGTTGTTAAGCTTCGCTCTCAGATCACGCTCTCTCTCCATTTCAGAACGTAGATCAATCGGAGCGTAGTCTGCCTCTACCAGGGTTTGAACGCCACGCACTCTTGCAGCAATAGAAAAAGCCCGCTTCCAGAAACGCTTGGTTACGTTTCGAGCGGACTCTACGGACTTGATATATATTTGAGTATCCACGGAGCTGTATGTCTCTGTGGAACCTTGATGCCTGGACAGTAATGTGAGCAAAGTCTTCAATCCAGTTGCCATCTGAGTATCGATAATATCAATCAATTTCTTGATGTCGATCATCGGTCCTGAATTGCCGCCCTTGAGATATTCAACTTTCACACTATCCCAATGAATCATTGCATCATCCGGGTTAAGTGAGTTAAAGTGCCCCATGATTTCGGTCATTCGTTCTGTTAACCACTTTTGTTGACCTGTAGGATTGTTTTTGTGCTGAGGAGGCATATTTTTCAATAGAACTTCCTCAACCACAGAAATATCCAATCTAGGATACCCTTGATTGTGAACAACTGCCTTCAAATCCTGCAAAACCTGCAAATGGAAGAATACCGCTTGAAGCACCGGAAGGATTGGCGTTCGTCCGTATGGGTCGTCGATCATCGGATCGAACTCTTCATAGATGAATGTCGGCGTGTCAATCTTTTTGTACTGTCCAAACCATTCTTCACCAGAACGAGGACGCGGATTCTTGATGTATTGCCAAGGCACAAGTCGATTCGTCCCTTCTTCTCTCCTGAACCAAATCGTCGCAGGGTCAACAGGTATGATATCAATCACATCATTACAGCGCTCGTTTAGAACTACTTCACCAGCACAAGCCCCACGTACCATGATCATCATCCGCTGAATCGTATCAAGCTTGTCCAGCGACCTTCCATGCTGATAACCAGGTGAGGGAAGTGGAGAATCCAGTAAGTTCTTGATTGCATCTAACGTTCGCTGCCCGTTCTTGTCGTCACTACCACTCTGCTTCTTTGCTGTAAATGTAAGTGGAGTGTCACCCATACGCAAAAAATTGTAGAGCGCATGCGAAATATCGGGATGAACAGACACGAGAATCTCAAGCAATTCCTCGGCTGTATGGTTTTGGAGTTTGGTCAGATCAATATTATGAGCACTCTGATACTTTTTCGGGAGCCAATTGAATATATCCCATCCGTTTGACGACCTTGGTGATGTCATCCTCCCAAGGCCCATCATCTGTCGCTTTACCGCAGCCGGAAGAACCGAATTCGCAAATGAATAAATGACTTTATGATACCATTTCAATGTTTCACCCCCTCTTGTTTATGCGAATATAAGCAACTAATTCAATGGACTGATATAAACAACATTTCTTTTAGTGTTGATGTCCGTCACACTCAAGATTGACGAGTAATTCACCTTGTCATTAATAAAAGCTTGGTTAAATGCATTAAAGAAAAAATTATCTCCAGTAATCTCGGTTCCATCGACGAGTTTTATTTCAACCTTCATTGTTACACCATCCTCCAGACATAAAAATAAAAGGCAGGAAATGTTTCCTTACCTTCTAAAGTTCTTCATACTTCTATGGATTTATAATATCATCGAGTTACTATAGTGTTACTACGGATTTAATCAGCAATCCTCATACATTCATCACCATCCCCAACAAGAAAAAGCATGGGTTATTAACTCCATGCTCGTCCATCTAATTTTTTGGTCATTAACACACTAAGAAAAACATAATTTTAAAAAGGAGGGAGGGGAGAATTTGAGAAAAATCAAACGAATCACCATAAGTTTACTCGGTGTAAGTATTTGTATTGAGTATGCATAATTAACTGTTTTCATCTGGGGTGGAGCCAGTATCTCTGCCCCTTCAGCCCCCCTCACTCACTTCTTATTACATGTGTATTTACTAAAGCTGAAAAAAATACTTTTATTATTTATTCATTATTGATCGTCCTGCTGAAGCTTGATATCCAATTCGATAAGACGTTCCAGATCCTGAACGGTCTGCATCTTTATATTTCCAGCCTGCAGGTCTTTCACCCACTGAGCAAAAGATAAACCCTACATAGTTAAATTCTTCAATGCTGCGACGAAGCTTCTCATATTCAACATCGCCTGGCTGAAGGTCAACACGGGGGTTATAGGCTTCTGCATTAATCTGATTGATTGGTACGATTCTGATGTTCATATCAATTACCTCCAATGATTTATGGCAACAAAAAAAGCACCCGAAGGTGCCCGTGAGAAGTTTATTCAAGTTTCCGAATCAATTGAATGTTGTAATAATCATCACTCATTTTCTCTGTAACAAAAATAATAAGATTATCTGTTTGTTCTAGAATATATTGCTTTCTTTTGTTCTCTTTTTCTATCGTTAGTCTTAGTCTCTCGAGTTCTTCTTTATTCACTAATTCATTTCTATTTATTATACCTGTCTTTGTGGATATGGATGTTGCGGCGTAGTGATGCCATCCACTTTGATATAAGTATTCTACTGAATCGATTGGTTCATTAGTAAACTCGAAACCGACTAGAGAATCTACAATTTCTTTATCTGTAACATCATTCCGTTCAGATAAATCTAATAAAAAAGTTACATGTTTTTCGTTAATTAATCCCCGGCCCATACTTCCATCTCCTTAGTTCTACAAAATGACAAGATTAACCTAATTGTGTTGAGTTGGTTTTGATGTATCGGTGAGCTTCATATTCGTGCGTACGCTCACTCAGTGCCTGTTCTCCGTTCTTCAAATGGCTGACCACTGCAGACCATACGTTCTCATTTTGTGAAGCTTAAAAAGGCTCTTATTCCGTCATGTAAATGCAAAAGGAAAAGCCCACAATGGTTGCTTTGTTCTAATAATATTCATTAATGATCCATTTTGCGCCTTCATCTTCCTTTTTAAAGAACATAAACAACTGCATTATCGCACCATCTAAAGCATCCTTCACATCAGCACCGTGCGCCCTAGACATCCTGTAAGGGCCGGCTTGTCCAGTTCCATGATAAAGATGACTTGTATCAAAATGATACCTTCCATCTTTTCCTTCCTTCACTTTAATTTTGACCAGTTGATGGCCTATGTGGTCATGCTTGATCCACAACTCCCATTCACCTACAACTTCATAACAATCAATAACAGAATCGAATTTTTGTAAAATATCAAAATATTTAGACAAAATGATCCACTCCAGTCTAAGGATTATTACTCAACTAATCTAAATGTAAGTTTCCAATGAGGCTTTTTAAAGTTGTACAAAGAAAATTCCTTACCAATTAATTTAGCCGTTACCGAAGATATCCCAGTCGGATGGGCTCTTGGATATTCGATTAAATCAGAACTCAACAATGCTGCAACCTGTGCTTCATTTAATTCAAACTCATGATCATTCCAACTTTCAGATGACCCATCGGATTCTTGGAGATTCGTTTTCACAATAACCATTGCATTCCACCTCCTCTAACACTTACAAAACGTGCTAGGGATATTTTACCTCTTTTGGACAAAGTGGTCTACTACAGAACTGCTTAACTCCATCCCATCTGCCCCATACACAACCTTTGCATTTCTCCGGCTGCTTGTTAGGACGAATGCGTATCTTCTTCCGTCTTCTGCTGATCAATTCAATTCCTCCAATAAAAAAAGCCGATCCAGTGAAGGAACGACTTTAAATGTGATATGTATGAAGTTGGTGTTACGTCCTAAAAGCATGCGCCCGAAACGGTCGCCGCAAAAACGCTGCGCTCTTTGCTTTAAATGCATACGTACTATGTAACTTTAGAGTAAGAACACAACCATTATAAGAAATCACTAAATTCTTAGTCAAATCTTCTTTAACCATTTATTCCATATCTTTATTCGATATAATAATGTTTTCTCCATTTTATTAATTATTTTAACTTTAGACTCTTACCCAGACAATTAAACCATTCCCACATATCATGACATTAGTTTAAAAAAGGAGCTGAAAAGTATGAGCGTGTCTTCTGTAAACATGCAATTAATATTATTTATTCTCTTAGTCATAATTTTGAACAGCTTTGTAAAATCACCTCCGAAACAACTAATAAAAGTAAAACCCATTTCAAATTATACCTATGTAGAATATTCTAAATCCAATCAATTAACTTATCCACCTTATACAAATGGAACAGAACCATTTATGAATTGTCAACCAGGGCAGTGTGAGAAAGTTGTTATGGGTGGATCGCAGTGTTACAACGTTGGAGATATACATGTATCTTCTTTAGGACAGCAAATATGTACATCTACAGGATGGAAAGACTTATAACTGACAGAAAAAAAGCGAGAAGAGGAACGCCCCAGTCATATGCCGCCATTGCAGCTGTGCGTTTCATTCTCGCTCGATTTCCACAATACAAATATATCACGTCTAAAGTCCAACGAACCTCCATGATCCTGCCAAATATCAATCATTATTCAGTCATCCTTATTGGCGTATCCCCAATAATTAAGTTGACCTGTTATATCTATTTTCAACCGATTAATTCTTCTATGAATTGCAGCGAATACAATAAGGTAATTGTTTGTCATGAGGAATGGGAACCCTGTCATAAGTCCGTTTGGGCCAAACTGCAAATGGCTAGAATCATCTAAATATCCACTAATTATTGAGCTGGTACCATGTACAAACTCACTGCTCTTTTTATAAGCTACTATATATTGTTCTTCTAATGAAAAATTCATGTTCAATAATTCTTTCATTTTCCCAGTATCATCCACTTTCCTTGCCCTCTTATCTAAAGAATCATCCATTGCCCATGACCTTTTGTTTCGATTAACAAAATTTGGGTAATTTTCATCGTAGCTTTCTACTCTTTCCTTTAGTTGTTGACCATCCCAATGTCCCAAAACTTCAAATTCTGCACTATCACCTTTTTTTTGACGATGTGCAATGAATTCCTTCCACTTATTATGTATGCCGTATTTGCGAACGGCTGAGTAATCAACCCAAGCTCTTCTTTCCAAAGGAGGTCGGCCTGTTATATCTTTACACAACCACAAATAAGACAAGTCTATTAAACCTTCTAAGATTGCTCTTGAAAGGATTATGCTTGAAGAACTATTACCTGTAGTAATTAACTGAAAAACACTATTGCCCAACTGATTAATATGAGTGAGGAGTATATTGCTTATCAATTGTAACTCATCTTTTTTAAATTTCTTTTTAGAATTCACTTCTTCCATAAGGAGTTCATAGAGCGCTAATACAAGCAATAGATTTTTGCTTTGCCTAACATCAGCGTACTTATTATGATCTAATTCATCTAGTTTTTCTCGCCATCCATCTTTAAGTGGTATCAACTTTTCCATAAGAACTCCCCTCAAAAAAATACATTGTTTCCCTTAGTTTACCTTTTGTAAAAAAAATAGACCAGTTACCTGGTCTTTAAAAACACGAACTATACTTTTCAAGAATAACTGCTAATTTCAAAGCCCCAGCTAACATATTTACTGCTTCATGTTTTATTCTTCTATAAGTGCTATCACTAATCCCCATCTCACCGCAACTAATCGAACTCGCCTTCATTATCTAAATAGCTTCGTTGAATTACCTCACGTTGTACCGAAGAAAGCTTTTTCATGGCTAAACTGAGCAACCGGTCTTTCTAAATCATTCAGCTTCCTTATCCAAATTATATAGCGATCCTCTCTGTCTGTTTGCTGATCGCATTGGTGGACTGGTGTTCCCTATATACATATGCATGCGGTACTGATGCCTCGCGTCTGACGAAACCGTTCTTGACGAACGGTCTCCACATATTCCTCCACCGAATGACAAGTAACACTTTCGTCGATCGGCAGTACACTCTATCTTTTTATTGACACACTGCCTATCGTTGGAGGCATTACAAATTGAGATACACCCATCAAATATTCACCGAAGGTGAGAACATATGCGTCAGCTCTATCCGGTGACTTGAGACCGCGTTTTTTCATGTCCTTCTTGCTTTCAAGGAGTATTTTCCCCTTACTAGTCATTGACCATTTTCTTCCGGTCAATTGGGAAGTAAGTACATCATCATCAGGAAGTTTTAGGACTGCCTGCTCATTGTTCATATAATTGCTCATGTTTTGTTCCAGTAGTCCCTTGATATAGGCCCACATCTCAGTGCCCAAGTTTCCATAATGTTCATCCAAAGATGAAGACCCATTGTTAATTGGAACCACTTCATACGGAAGCCCTTCTTCTGCTATTACTTCATTCAACCGATCAGTCACACCACCACCGACTCCGGTATCATCTATCCTGATTCTCGTATGAACAACTTCTGGGTACTGTGGAAGCAATTCTCTTATCAAGTTCAACACCCAGCCAGCAGTAACCATTGTATCTTTCTTAAAATGATGATGCTGTCCGACTGTTACTGGACCTATCCCCGCGTACATAGATGTTTCATCATCACCAAAACGGGCAACGTCACAGCCGATGGTTAGGGTATCACCTACTGGATCTAAGGTTACATCTTTGGCAGCAAACTCAGCTATCTCCAGAGCGATAAAGGTCTCTGACTCACCCCGCGGAAACTCCCCTTCAACCCTTACACGCCACACGTCAGATCCCTTGCCGTATTTACGTTCAAGCATGGCTATATTCTCTTTGCTTGTCCGAGGACTGTTTAAGCAAGATACTTTATGCGTTTTGTAATCCGCACGGTCTCTATTGTGTGAGTCATAAAATACACCACTTGTTCGAGTTGGGTTCCCGCACATGAGTAGCTTATTGAATTCCCCGGAGAGAGTACCCAGGATAGCCTCCATGATCCGATCATCTACCCCTGATGCCTCGTCCACAATAAAAAGCATGTAGTCTTCATGAAAACCCTGCATATTCTCCGGCTTAGTCGCTGTCCGAGCTGTCGCAAACCATCGCTCCTCGTAATTCCTCATATAAATCTTCGTTTTTGTCCATTTAAGAATTCGCTTGAGCACCGGACTTTTCTCCTGCCACTTGTTTATCTCCGCCCAAAGGATATCATGTAGCTGCTGGCGTGTCGGAGCAGTGCAAATAACCTTCGGATACGGGAAACATGTCAGGAACCAAAGAGCAATTGCCGCTTCCAACCCTGTCTTTCCCACACCCTGACCGGATCGAACAGATACACGAGGATCTACAGCTACATCCATCATAACTTCTGCTTGCCATTCGTCCGGCGTGAATTTAAGCATCTCTACACAAAAAAGAACCGGGTTCTTCCGGTACTCAGGAATGCGTTTTTTGAATGCAACAAAACGGCGTTTCGTTTGTGGAGACTCTTTACTCACCAGACTCCACCGCCTTTACCCAATCCTCGATTAGATCATCTTCAGTATCTCCATCACCATTCTTAAGTCTCTCGATCTCAAGGCGGGTTTTATCAACTTTGGACTGCATCTGATCCAGTTTCAATCGGCGTTCGTCATCCTCATGAGATATTGCCATGAACTGTTTTATCGCCCCTCTGATCTCCCGCATGACTACCGCTTCGGATTTGATGTAATTGGCGTATTTATCCCCTGCGAATTGAATTTCCCATTCATACTCATCACCATACTCACCAGGTCTCTCTCGTTTCAGTTCTTTTGTCATGTCATCCTTGTCATTAACAAAGAAAATACGCTGCGCCCAAATAATTCGCTGGAACCCCTTCGTAATGTCATACCAAATAATATCTACAGGGTCCATTTGTTGCGCCAAATCAAGAATTTCAAGATATTCTGGATCTTGCGGTTCAAACTTGCGAAACAAACCATGGGTTACAGCCTTTTGATTTCCTGGAGGTCCGCCTTTTCCGCCACGATTCCCTCTTGCATTCTGATTGCCTCGAGGAGCACCAGGCTTAGCATTCGCCATCTTTCCTTCCCATTGATCAAGCGACTTCCATACTCGAACTGATTCAGGTGTAATGCCCAACTTTTCCGCAATCTCTTTCGGCTTCATCGCCCCGCCACTATCTTTCCAGATTTTGTACGCTTTCTTCCGATTCGGATTCTGTTTCCTGCTCACAAAATTATCACTACTTTCATGTAATTGAGTTGGAATTCCTATTTAAGGTCAGTAATAGTCAAACGTTACGAATCAAAATAAGCCTCCGTCTGAATCGCAGGCTGTTGGTCTGTACTCATATCCACTAAATAATGTAAGTTGACTGAAACATAAAGGTAATTCTGTTTCACTCATTTAGGGCATAAAAAAACGTGTTTCTTCATCTAATGTCCTCACCTCGCTTAAATGAGTGCACTAAACGGTGATTTATGTTTCACTCATATCACCTTAATTTCAGAATTGCTCTGTCCATCATGTCCTGAGTTAACCCAATATAGTCTAAAGTCTCTCTTGGATCGATGTGTCCGAACATCTCCATTAGTAACGCTAAATTCTCTGGATCGTCCATATAAAGGCGGTATGCCCAAGTCTTCCGCAGCGAGTGAACACCGATGTCTTTCAATCTGAATTCACGAGCTGCTTCACTCAGAAAACGATATGCAGTGGTTCGATCAATCGGCTGTTTCCGCATTCGACTTACCGTTTTAACTTGGCGACTTGGAAATAGACAATCATTCGGGAACATGTCCGCAGTGTACTCATCGAGATCTGACCGAATACTCGGATGAATTATAAATGTTTTAGCATGCTTGTTCTTTTGCTCAACCATGCTTATGTGAGTTCCTTTGGTTTGCCAAACCCTAAGACTAAGCAAGTCAGAAACACGGAGTCCGCTGTAAATCCCCATACAAAAAAATAAGTAATTCCGCATGCTTCGTATATAGAAGTATTCCTTCATTCCATCTATAACACGTTCGTCGCGAATTGGTTGTACCTTTCTCATTTAATCACCTTCTTCGACTCTTCTGATCCTTTCCAGCACCGCGGCATAATGCATAATTGATTTACCCCTGTCCAAGTTCCCCATCCACACCCACGACATGGTTCCGGCTGCTTGTCCGATACCCTGGGAATAGCCGGTTCATTTCTGCTGAAATAGTTACCCTCCATACTCTTCCCTCCAATACAAAAAGGCCGCTCATATGAGCGACCTTCGTATTTACGTTTTTATTTAAATTCAACTTATCATTTTAACAATGTGGATTCACTACAGATTTTCAAAAAGATTAACAAAGTTGGGTTAGTCGAACCAACCAGTAATTTTTTCATCAATATTGTTATAAGATAGTTGGGCCAGACGTAGCAATCTAGATAAATTAACGGCGAAATCCAGCCCATCAACTCCTTCGTCTGATTCAAAATATGTCACCTTATCTTCATACTCATTATCTGAGAAAGTAATAAAGTAAAAATCTTCAGGAAAAGAAGTATCAGCATCAATATATCTGTTAACTACGACTCGACCAATGATGACGATATTAATAGTGTCTTTTTTTTGGTTATAATACGCCTCAGCCACAAATCCATCTGATAACGTTCTGTCAATTACATGGCGTAAATTTCTTTTCTCAACTTTAGTCCATTCCATACCATTTTTTTTAGTTATTTTAATGGCTTCTTTGACAAAATCATTTTTGTTCATTTAGTAATCCTCCTAATTTCTTTCTCTCTCTCATCGGATTCGAAGTCAAGTAATTCTGTAAGTAGAATTAATTCATAAATTATATCTTTAAAAGGACTTAATTCTGCATTATAATCTTTATTCGTGGATTTTAACAAGTTAATTAGTTTCCCATTTGCTTCTTTCGCTTCTTTTGAGAGTATACCTTTGAACATAGAGATTTTCACCAATATTCTTCTAAGTTCATGCTTATTAAAGGTGTTGTCTTCTATCATACCTTCACTAATAGATATGAGATCTCGGATGATAATTGGTTTAGATGAAATAAACTTTTTATGGATATGATCGTTTATTAACTCTTTTCTGATTTTTCTCACTGAGGAACTTACGTACCAAGTGAAAATAAGTCCGAAAATTCCAGCAAGTGTACCAAGAGATGATATCCAAAATCCGTAAAATGTATATTGATCCGCTGTCATAGGCAACCACCATTTTTTTAGATTAATTATATACAAAATCATATTATAATTTCAAAGAAAATATTGTCTTGAGATAGCAAATCTAAAATCTTGATATTAGCGCCACCTCTCCTTCTAACTTTTTTAATTTTCCGTAACTAATAATAACAAGATCCAAAGTTCCATTAAATTTAAGACTGTTAGCAATGTTAGCTATTGCCCTGCGCCTTTTATCTGCAAATGTAGTAGCTGCAATTCCGGGAACGTCCTTACGATATCCTTTTTCCATGTATTCTTGAGCTTTTAAGTACTTTTTACCTTCCAGAAAAAGCAGTCTTGCTGCAACACCTTCGTGCGGATCTTTCAAATTATTTATGGCAAATCGAACGTTGTTAGATATGAATACGTACAACTTGTAGTTATCATGCCGCTTGTCCTTCATGATGACCGAATTTGCTGTGACATCCGCAGTCAGTTCATGTCCTGATTCTCGTTTCGAAATCGACCCTTCAGCCGATAACAGTTCGTACGCAGACATTCCGTTTTCAATCTGTTTGAGCGCGAATTCATAGTTTTGTATAATGTCCATCATATCTACATATTTTCCGAGTAACCATTTGGTTTTGCGGATATCCACTTCATCCACGTCAGAGAAGAAGTTTAATTGAACTATTTCCTGGGTATCTGTGGAGTCTCCTACAAATTTAGAGCTTGATGTTAATGACTGATAATTTTTCATAGACTCACATCCTTTTCAAGAGAATATTGACATATAATAAGATTTTCATTAGTCTTACAACAATCTATCTATTTATAAGTGATATTATGTGGTGTCAGCTAATTTAAGAGAGAAAAATTACTATTCATTAGAAATCTACTGGGGGAAAAAACTATGTGTTCATTAACTTTTGACACCTTACTTACAGAGGAAAGATTCAAGAGAGTGGTAACACATTTAAAAAAATACCAGATTAATTTTTTCTTTGACGATGGTGATGGTATTGATAACGCTGAAATCGATTTGGAGAATTTAAACGAATCTATCTCATCACAAATTAGCGCAGATTTGCTCGTCACAAACGAAATAAGAATAGGAGTCGAAATTCCCCGTGGTGATGAGTACGAACTATTATCATTAAAAAGACTTGATGAAGACATTCAATATGCTGAACAAGGAAAGATACATAACTATGAAATTTTGGTTTCTCCTAATTTGATTCTTGTGCATGTTGATTATCAAAGACCTAGATTTGAAGAGTTGGACACTGTTGAGTACACACTCGAACAAATGTGGAAAAACAAAAAAATATCCATTACTTTAGAAGAAGGTTTTACAAGCTTTGGTATGAGATTAATTATGGATAGATTGTATGATAAATATACTCCCCCTGTTTTTGATGAGGACTTGTTTATAAAAATCTATTCCGAAAATTCAATTGACTTATCAGATGCAGAAGAAGTTATTCAGGCATTCATCTTTGAATGTGGAACATCTTTAAACCTAAATTTAACTCCCGCACCCCGACCGACTTCTTATGATTTCTTCTATATTGATGAAGAAGATGACAAGCAAGAAAAAAATAAAATAAGGCTTAGATCACTAATCCAGGGAAAGGGGATATCTGAAGTTTTAAAAATTTATAATTCAGGAAACGACATTCACAATTCTGAATTTTTAATACTGACATACACAAAAGTTATTGAATATATCTCACAAACAGTACTAAGAAAAGAGATGCTTGATTCAATAACAAAAAAGCTATATAGTCCTAGAGCTCTAAATCCTGATTCCTCATTTATCTTGGAACTGGAAAAACTGTACGATGAACATAGGAATTTTTCAAAGGATCATCATGCGATCAAGTTAACAGTTCAAACTTGCTGTGACATATCAGATATTGCATCAATTGCGCCAAAATTTCTAAAAAAGTTAAGCCTTGAAACTCTAGCAAGTGCGATATCCGACACAAGAAATATGATAGCCCACGCTAAAACTAATTACAGGTATAAAGGACATGAGTGTCCAGTTGATGAGATGGAGCAATTTGCACAATGTCTAAAAGTTGTTGCAAATCAGACTGTTCGCTGGTTTGCACGACAACACGAAGATAGCAGAATCGTGTAAAGTTATTACAGTTAGAAAAAGCAAGTTGCAAAATAAAGTACAGAGTATACTTATATTTGGTTTGAATATTTTTTTCCGAGCACCCCAACTAGATGTTGCTTTTCTCGTAACTTTACAACAGATACTCCTTGGATATTCCCTTATTGTCTCTTCTTATACAGGGTGTAAGTTACACCCTGTATAGACTTATCCTCAAGTGCACATTCTTATGATGAAATGTGTGTACATTAATGATTAAGGTGGAATTTTTTCATTGCTCGCATGTTACTGCTCATGATTATTCTTTCCCTCCCCTTAATCCATTTGGAGATATGCCAGCATCGAGTATCTCCCCTTCGTTCCATCTCCGCCACAAACACCGTCACAGCCTTAGCATTCACGTCTCCTGTCCCATTGCTGACCGTCAGCATATAGCCGTCACCGATCCAACGCCGCTTCGCTCTGAAATACATCCCTGCGTTCCTGATGGCTTCCAAAGCCTTCATTTCACGCGCTCTTAGCAACGTCAGAAACACTTTATCCAGATTAGCTGTTCCACAGTCCTACATGCCTTCTGTCGGAGCTTGTAATGCCTTGTGTGTGGATTTCAGGTCTTCCGTGAGTTTCTTATAGTCCATGTATATCCCTCCTTGGTTAGAGGCCGTATCCTCCAAGATCAAAAGTGCATTAATATTTCAACTTCAGTCCCTGACCGCAACACGATCTTAAATCCTGAAAGGTTGTCGTTTGCAAATCTTGAATGTGGTATCTGGTACCCCTCTTTTTCAAGGCAGGCAACCAACATTTCTCGAATTTCTTCAACATTCTCTTTATCCGCTTGATTCATGTGTTATCTCTCCTTTGGTGGGCCTAAACCCAGATATGTTTTACCGATACAAGTCGATGTTGTCCAATCCGGTCCAATACACTTCGCCCATACTGTCACTCACACGAACGTCAACCTCGCCGTTTTCCGCTTGCTTGGCGCCAATAACCGTCACCTCTACAGTTCGTGTTCCTTCCTGCCCGATCAATTCTTTTACCTGTTCTGCTGTCATTTTCTTATTCATTCGAAATCTCTCCTCTAAATTTGGTTTAGTGTGTGGTGGGAAGGGAGGGTATTCCCTTCCTCTGTTAAAAAAAGTGCCTACACCCCGATATATTCCTTTGCTTGTTTGCCCAAAAACTCTGTATACGCTGGAGGTATGGCCTCCGCCAATTCATTGCGAGACATCCAATCTATGCCTCCCATCGCAAAGCCCCAATAAAGTCTGATCTGCTTTGCGTTAAGCCCTCTAACCCCTCCACTTCCGCAGATGGAGATACTGCCGTCCTCACCAATTCCGTTTCCAGCAGACGGTGTTTTCATCTTTTCTCGCGGCACATCCGGCTCAACGAGAGGTATATTGCTCTCAAACCAACGTTCGCGCTGGGTGTAGAGATTCTTAAACTGAGACCCGAACAGTTTTACTGGGTTCTCCAGCGGAGAACCTGCTACATTCTCAATGATGTACGGCTTGCCCGTTTCCTCCAACAATCTACGTGTTTCTGGGATCAGGTCCAAGTGATCGCCATATTTCCCGCCGTTACGAGCTACTGATAGACTCTTAGCTTTGCTATGCGCCTGACATGGTGGTGATGCCGTTAAGACATCGAACTGGCTGATAAAATCTTTGTTTTTGAGAATTTCCAACGCATCTGCCTGTATAAACTCGTATGGGTAGTTTGGTTGAGGCTTGATATCCACTCCGACTACCTCAAATCCCGCTTTAGCATATCCAGCAGAGCATCCGCCAGCTTTACAAAATAGGTCTAATAATTTCGGTTTCATATGATTGCTCCTTTAAATTTGGTGTGGTAATTCTTCCTCTGTTAAAAAAGTGTTAATTGCATCTCATTGATTCGCCGTTGTCCGCCTGCAGCATATTCCGGTTCCTTCTCGATCACGATGTAATTCCGTCCGGTCCGTGCTGCAGCTACTGCTGTTGTGCAGCTCCCACCGCAGTTATCAAGCACCGTTTCACCGAGAGCGGTATAAGTCTTAATCAGGTATTCGCATAGCTCCACCGGCTTCTGGTTCGGGTGTATGCGCTCCGGGTCATCGTTGTTCACGACCGGATAATACAGCACGCTGCGTGGGTACCGCTCGGTTGATCCAGCTTCATTTGACCATGGCGTTCCATCTCCGTACACGGATGATTTATGGTTGCTGGTCGCTGCGTTCATTGGCTTGTGACCCTGTGACATCTGCGGATAGTAGATTGGTGGACGTTTGTAAAAGACCAATATGTTCTCGTGAGCCTGCAGCGGCATCAGCGATCTATTTAAATGTCCGGTTGCCTTGTTCTTCTCCCAGATCCATTCATATTTGAAAAGTTTCATGTTGCTTGCCGCCAGTGCCTTATCAAACGGAGCCTTGGCGAACAGGACGATTGCTCCATTGTCTTTGATCATCCGTTCGTATTCAGACCAAAGCTTTTCAAACGGGAGTACAGAGTCCCATGGGCTTTGTGTGGTCCCATAAGGCAGATCACAGAAGATCATGTCTATGCTGACGTCCGGTATATCCGGGAAGACATCGAAGCAGTCCGCGTTGATGATCTGGTTGATCATGTTTGTCTTGTCTCCCTTCCTCTGTTAAAAAATCAATGTTGGCTGTACCACGGCTGTACGCCTCTCGGCTATCTCAACGTTATGTGGTCCCATTTCAATGATCGTGCATTCCCGGTTATTCTCATGGGCTACCTTCAGCGTTGTACCAGAGCCTCCGAACGGATCAAGTACACGTCCGCCAACTGGAGCACCTGCCAGTATGCAAGGTTCGATTAGCTTTTCGGGGAATGTGGCGTAATGAGCTTCTGGAAATGCTTGTGTGGCCACTGTCCAAACGCTACGCTTATTTCGCATGCCGCTGTATTCCACATCTTCACGATCAGGTCGATGCTGTTGCGGTTGTCCTGGTGGTGGAGACTCGTTGACAGCTCGAGCGAATGAGTTCTTTTTGTTTCTTCCAGTCCGATGAATCGCACCGTGAGATCCCGGTTCAGTATCCCACCCTGATGGCACCCTAAAATTCCCCTTATTTTTTCGTTTGCCACCATCTTGATTGTCAAACGTTTCGTTCCCTGTGTAGCTACCACCGCTGAATCCGTTTGCCCATTCGTCCTGGACTCCAGGTTCCTTAATAACCTCTTTGTCGTAGTAATAGCGCTCCGATTTACTTAAAAGGAACATGTATTCATGGGCTTTTGTCGGCCGATCCCCAACACTCTCCGGCATTGGGTTAGGTTTTGCCCAGATGTTGTCCATTCTCAGGTACCAGCCGTCCGCCTGCAGAGCGAAGGCTACCCGCCATGGTATTCCAATAAGATCCTTCGGTTTCAAATCAGCTGGCAGCTGCCGGGCAGGACGATTTCTGTCTGAATCTCCCTGCTTGTTGGAAAGATACTGTTTACCATGCCAGCGCTCATTAAGACCTTCATCCCGTTTAATGCCTGAACTGGCATAACTGTCACCAAAATTCATCCAAAGCGTTCCGTCTTGCCGCAGAACCCGCCAAACTTCCCGAAACACAAGCACCGTATGAGCAACAAACATTTCCGGCGTAGGCTCCAGACCCAGGCATCCGGTCCACTCAGGTACTGTGATCTGCGGAAGTCCTGGCATCGGCGTGTATGTCGTCTCCGGCCAATATGACTGCGCCAAGCCGTAATCACGCAGGCCCCAGTATGGCGGAGAGGTTACGCATGTGTGGTATGACTCTGCCTCGAGATCCGGCATAACGTCGATGCAGTTTCCCGTGATGATCATTTCTTATCTCCCTTCTACATGCTGAATGCCATCTGCCCAGTTTCCTGCTCTGCGTAACGCTCCAGAGTAAGGTTGTTCCCCGACCCTGTGCATAGTTCCGGCAGATTAGCCCGGACCAAAGCTTGAGCAAATGGTGGAGGTACCGCATTTCCACACCGGGCTACTTGGGCGCTCTTGGAATATTTCTGACCGTTCGCATCGACTGCAATCGTGTAGTTGCTCGGGAATCCTTGTGCCGCAAACAGTTCGTGTGGTTCCAGCATCCGCATTCCAATGTCGATAATTTGGTAATCCACGCCTTGGATAGTCACAAGCCCAAACCGATCCTTGGTTGTAATAGTGTGCAATGGCTGGTCTACGGTCTGTCCGTTATCTACGCTACCGTAATATTTCATGAGGAACGCCCGGACCTCTCCAAAGTGCAATCCGCCTGCTGTAATTGTTTGAAGCGGATCTGTAACCGGCTGACCCGTGTTGGTCCCACGCATCTTGACCAGGTGACTGGTGACGATGGCGCTTTTCCCACCACCTCCTGCTGTAACTGTTCCGATTGGTTTTTCAACCGAGCTTCCTATTGATTCTCCAAAATGACGGGCAATGTGTGCAGTCACTAAGGCGTTATGATCAACGGTGGTGACGGTATGGAGGAGGTCATCCAAGCTCACTCCTGCCCCGGTGTAATTTCCTCCGTAATGCTTAGCCAAGAATGCATTTAATAACATGTGCTGATTACCTGTTGTCACCGTCCTAAGCGGTTCGTCTGGATAGCTACCGGGGTGACCTGTTGTATTGACCCCAAGAACCGGAGTCACAAGCAAATGTTCTGCCTTGGTTGTAATGGTCGTCAGCGGGTCCGTAGCCTTGTATTGCAACCGATCTCCGGCATACCCTGTCTGTCCGATGCGTGCGATGTATGGCGTTACCAGTCCCCATCCGTTCTTGGCTGTGATCGTTTTAAGTGGGTCATTCACAGAGTCGCAATAATGATGGTTACTGCCTGAAAAATTGACACGCATTACGAATGGCTCAGGGTTATCGATTACAAACTTCTGCATACCTCTCGCTATCCGGCGCATCGTGTTCTCTGCCAGTGGCTTTTTCCGTACGAAAATACTCGGGCAGGGGATGGACCAGTCAATGATTTCGGCTGCCGTTCTCCACGGAAGTCGCTTTCCTGTCTTAACATCCGGGCTGTCCGGTGCTCCGTGTGTCGGCTCAGGCCAGACAATAGGGAGTCCATCCCGCCGCGCTACCATAAACAGCCGTTTGCGGATCGTAGGCGCTCCGTAATCACACGCCCGTAACTCTCTCCATTCAACCTTGTATCCCTGTCGCCGGAGGGCATTCACAAATGTTCGGAACGTTCGGCCCTTCTGGTCCTTGTCGGGATATCCGTCAGCAGTTAAAGGACCCCATGTCGTGAATTCCTCCACATTTTCCAGCATGATCACTCGCGGCTTAACTGTAGCTGCCCACCGAACAGCGACCCACGCCAAACCGCGGATCTCTTTTGCAACCGGCTTGCCCCCTTTAGCCTTGGAGAAGTGTTTGCAATCCGGGCTGAACCACGCCAGCCCCACCGGACGACCGTTGACTGCTTCAACCGGATTCACTTCCCAAACCGACTCGCAATAATGTTGTGTATCTGGGTGATTCGCTTCGTGCATTGCAATAGCTGCTGGGTCGTGATTGATTGCTATATCTACGCTGCGGCCTGTTGCCAGCTCTATTCCCGTACTCGCTCCGCCACCGCCTGCGAAATTATCAACGATGATTTCTTTCATATGCTATATCCCCTCCCTATCCCCCTGAAACTCTTAAATTTACGTTGTTAGGAGAACTAAATGTATCTTAATCATCGAAGTGACCATATCCAAACGGCAATTGATGCTTCTCATCATCTCTTACAATATCGTTAATTAAAGTCTCGAAAATTGCGATTTGTTTATCATCCATCATTTCAATAAGCCGGACCTCTTTTGCTTTCAATGAACGTCCTGCCGCAGAAGAAATTAGTTCTTTAACCGGGTTCAAAGATTGCTGACGGTTCTGTTTCTCCTGATCCACTTTCTGCTGCGCCTCTTGCTTCCGATTGTATTCATCCCAATCCTGTTCATCGAACCAGAATCGATCCCCATACTTATCGCGGAAGGCAGATATCCAAAACTGGAGTAATTCCTCATTCGTTTGTATCCGATCATGACAGGGCCAGCAAAGCCGAAGACCGTTTGTCTTAACTCCGCGTCCCTTTCCTGCCTCGCGGATAGACATGGTGAGTTGTCGTTGCTTCTGCTATCTTGCAGCATTCACAAATCCCGTTTGATTCTTCATTAAGCTGAGCTATGACTTCTTTCGGGAAATCGCCGCGCTCCTTCGAACCTGGTCTGGATTGGTGATGGGCTAAAATGTCCTTCTTCCATTCAGGCACAGGCTTTTTGTCTTTCTTACTCCGCCCGAAGCTGCTCACTTTCTTTTCTTTTAGTTTTTTCTCCGGTTTCCAGAATGTCTGATGGGCCATTTCTTCATCATCTTTCCTTCGTTTCTCCTGTGCTTATGCTTATATTTTGAACCTAATTCACTACGATTCCACTACGGATTTTATAGGTTCTAACAGACCAACTTGCTCTAAAACAGCATAGTTTGCTTGTCTCTCCTCAGCAGTCACTTGAACTCCATTCACCGAGTATCCAACATAAAAAGCAATAGCTTGTTGCACTTCGACAGGTTATTCATCGAAATTGTTCAAATCTACAGTACTCATATCCAAACCTCCTTACAAAGCCGACAATCGACTATGTTTTTCTTCGAATTTTGATTTTATATCGAGTGGCAAATCACGAATCACTTCATTCCACGTATTTATTAACTCCTTGTTATGCGAACTTCATTGCTGAATCTGTAGGTATCTTTCAGATAATGCCGTGGAGAATTCGTCTTTCTCAGCTTCTGTCAAAATCATAACCTCCCGTTTTAATCAGTTGGGATAAGATATTATTCAGATAAGGTCAGGAAATTTTTCCTGAGTCGCTCCCTATTTAAGAATCATTTCACGAGAGTAATTGTCCAAGCGCAGTAACATGGTACTCGTGCGAATATCCTGTACATTGGCATACTCAATGTCGGAGAAATGTCCTGCGATAACCAAGTTACCGAATACCTCTCTGATACTACTGTCTTCACTAGGCATTTGACCGTGACCCAAACGTCTCAGGATGTTAATGATGACAATCTGACGCATCTTCAGCGCTTCTGGAGTCAAGACTGTAGAAGGATGGGCAAGTCCCTTTTCTACTGTACAATTCATGGGAAAATAGTATCGCAAAACCTGACATTGAGTTTATTGATAAATTGGCCGAACTGCATCAAGTTTCAGTAGATTTTCTGCTGGGTAGAGATTCAACAGTACTTCCCGAATGGGCAACTCCCAAAGATAAAAGAGATTTCAAAACAATGTTAGAGGAAGATGGAGACGTAATGTTTGACGGGGTACCTATCTCAGGTGAGGATAAAGAAAAAATCAAACGAGTTATGGAAGCAATGTTTTGGGACGCTAAAAAAGATAACAAGAAAACCTACGAGTAAAAAGAAAGAGGAATAGCCTATGGACGATATCGTTCAAGGACTCATTAAACGCTTCAAGACAAACGATCCCTTTATAATTGCAGAAAGACTTAACATAAAGGTTTGGTACAGTCATCTTGGGAAGAATACACGTGGCATGTACTATCGTAAACTAAGGCGGCGCTTTATCGTAATTAACTCTGATCTAAGTGAGCCTTGGATGAGATTTGTTTGTGCCCACGAACTCGCCCATGATCGTCTCCACCCCGGCATAAGCAGATTCTTCTTAGATGAACACTCATTCTTTAATGCAGGAAAATACGAAAGACAGGCAAATCAGTTTGCAATTAAGTTACTGACAGCAACAATTGAACCAGAACTTGGGGAAACGAAGGAACATTTACTTAGACGCTGCTCTATTCCACCTGAACTACATAGCTTTATGTAATCTTGCGCTTCCACCGTTGCAAGACGGTTTAACATATACAAAAAAATAGAACATACGTTCTTTATGGGAGGTTTTTATTTGGCTAGTTATAAAAAACATGGGACTGGATGGGAGTATCGACTAAGGTACAAGGACCCTTTCACACAGAAATTTCGAGAGAAGGCACAAAGAGGATGCGATTCAAAAAAAGAAGCGCAGTTGGCAGTTAGAGAATTTGAAAGAAAGCTTGCTGCTGGCTATGAACAATCTGATTTATCGCTTCAAGATTATCTAGATTTTTGGATCAATGAATATAAGAAAGGAAGTGTTAGTAAGAATACATTATTACTTCATCAGAACAACCAAAACTCTCGTCATTATGGTTATGTATACTGGATATTTTTCCGAGTGTTAATTGAAACTGGTATGCGAAAAAGCGAAGTAGCTGCTCTAAAATGGATCGATATTGATTTGGATAATCATTTCATTACAATTGATGAAACTCTAGATTTTACAGCGAAAAACAAAGAAGAATTATTCGGTGACACCAAGACAGAAAAATCAGAAAGAAAAATAAATATTACTACAAATCTAGTAAATCACATCAAATTTCACAGAGAGTGGCAGGAACATAACAAAGGGATACTTGGGGATAGATACCACCATGACCTTGATCTGGTTCTATGTAATTAAGATGGAAACTTCATGCCTAAATCATCATTGTTTAATGCCTTCTCCCGCATCTTACAACGTTGTGATCTCCCATCCCTCCCCATTCACTCTCTCCGACATACCTGCGCGGTTCTTTTACTTGAGTCCGGAGCAGATATGAAATTCGTTCAAGAACAATTAGGTCACGGAAGCATTCAGATCACATCAGATGTATATGCCCACATCTCTGGCAAGATCCAGAAAAGCAATATAGATAGATTTGAGAAATTCACTGAAGAAATTTTCGAATAGAAATATATTTTGTGGGCATTTTAATTTTTCTTTAAATATATAGGTACTTGCCCACAAAAAGAAAAACCCCTCAGCGCTAGAGCGCCAAGGGATTGAGCTATTAGTACAACGTAATATATTGATCGCGTTCCCATTGGTGGACTTGTGTACGGTACATATCCCACTCAATTTCTTTCAGCTCATAGAAGTGAGCCAAGGCGTGGTCGCCGAGAGCATCACAGATGACTTCGCTGCGGATCAATTCATTCAATGCTTCTTTCAGGTCAGCTGGCAAGCTTGGAATGCCTTCTTCCACACGCTCTTCTTCTGACATGATGTAGATGTTACGGTCAATTGGAGTTGGTAAGGAAAGCTCACGTTTGATTCCGTCCAGACCTGCTTTTAACAGAACAGACAAAGCCAGGTAAGGGTTAGCAGCCGGATCCGGGTTACGAACCTCAACACGTGTACTCAGACCACGGGAAGCTGGAATACGAATCATTGGGCTACGGTTACTAGCAGACCATGCTACATAACAAGGTGCTTCATAACCTGGTACAAGACGTTTGTATGAGTTCACAGTTGGGTTAGTAATTGCTGCAAACGCACGTGCGTGCTTCAGAGTTCCAGCCATGAAGTGACGAGCAGTTTTGCTCAGACCCAACTCGTCCGACTCATCAACAAATGCGTTCTCATTGCCTTTGAACAAGGATTGGTTACAGTGCATACCGGATCCGTTCATACCAAACAGCGGTTTCGGCATGAATGTAGCATGTAAACCATGCTGACGTGCAATCGTTTTAACAACGAGTTTGAACGTTTGGATCTGGTCAGCAGCTTTCAGAGCATCAGCATATTTGAAGTCGATCTCATGCTGACCTGGAGCTACCTCATGGTGGGAAGCTTCGATCTCAAAGCCCATTTCTTCAAGTGTGATAACGATGTCACGACGACAGTTTTCACCAAGATCCGTAGGCGCAAGGTCGAAATAACCACCTTGGTCATTCAGTTCGTTAGTCGGGTTTCCTTTTTCGTCTGTTTTGAACAAGAAGAACTCGGGTTCAGGACCAACGTTGAAGGAAGTGAATCCCATATCTTGGGCTTCCTTCAGGTTACGTTTCAAGATACCACGTGGATCTCCTGGGAACGGATTACCATCCGGAAGATATACGTCGCAAATCAGACGTGCAACACGGTTCTCTGCAACCCATGGGAAAATAAGCCAAGAATCTAGATCTGGATAGAGGTACATGTCGGACTCTTCAATACGTACATAACCTTCAATGGAAGATCCATCGAACATCATCTTGTTATCCAGAGCCTTAGTCAGCTGACTCACAGGAATCTCAACGTTTTTGATAGCTCCAAGCAAATCAGTAAATTGCAATCGAATGAATCGTACGTTTTCTTCTTTCGAAATGCGGAGAATGTCTTCTTTTGTATAACTCACTATAACCTCTCCCTTTCTTATCTGCGTATTTGGCTTGCCTGTTATATTTGTACATTAGAAAGTTCCACGGGTCAAGGAGTCTCACACCAAAAGTGCATGTTTTCCCCTCACTCGCCAAGTTATGCGAATTTAGTTTTTATTAAAGAATCGGGAAAGCTCTCCCTGAATGAGAGATACTTGTCCTGGTCTCTTACCTGATACAAGCTGCTGCTTCAGCAAGCGGTGCAACTGCGTATCGGACAGCTCTCTGCGTTTAACTTCAGTATCTGGCGTGATAACTGTAGCTTCCTCGGATTCTTTTGATACAGGATTCATCACTTGTTTGATGCCCGCGATGTTAACTCCTTTTTCAATCAAAGCCTTGATCTCTAGCAATCTCTCTACGTCATTAAAAGAGAATAACCGTTGATTACCTGACGTTCTCGCAGGAACGATCAAGCTGTGCTGCTCATAGTAACGAATCTGACGTGCAGACAGATCCGTAAGTTTCATTACAATACCAATTGGGAATAAGGCCATATTTCTGCGGATTTCATCACCCATGTTCATCAACCTTCCAGTCATCTATTCTTCACCCTATTGTACATTTAGTTATTACCAAGTGTCAATGACGTGTTAGATAAACTCACAATAATTTACGATCTTTCATAGTCTGTAACGCCATCAAAACGCCATATTTGACATGAGAGTACGTTAATCCGCCTTGCATATACCCGATATACGGCTCCCGAATAGGCGCGTCGGCTGATAATTCCAGACTTCCACCCTGAATGAACGTACCTGCCGCCATAATGACAGGGTGCTCATAACCAGGCATATCCCACGGTTCAGGAACCACATGGCTATCCACAGCTGCTGCACGCTGAATCCCCTGCACGAAGGCGATCAGATGCTCGGCAGAGCTAAACTTAACAGCCTGGATCAGATCTGTGCGAGCTTCATTCCAGGCGGGTTTGGTTACAAATCCGGATTCAGCAAACATCGCAGCAGCAAACGTACTTCCTTTGATAGCTTGTCCTACAATTGTCGGTGCCATGTAAAGTCCTTGGTAGATGCCACGTGTTGTCCCCAGCATTGCTCCAACCTCTCCGCCAATTCCAGGGGCTGTTAGACGATAAGCTGCCAGCTGTACGTATTGTTCCTTCCCACATATGTATCCACCGGTTTCCGCAATGCCTCCACCAGGATTCTTGATCAGTGATCCGGCCATAAGATCAACTCCGACTTCTGTCGGTTCACGTTCCTCCGTGAATTCACCGTAACAATTATCTACGAATACGATGACATCTTCCTTAAGCGATTTAACACGCGTAACCATGTCAGCAATCTCAGCAACACAGAAGGATGAGCGCCAATCATAACCACGTGAACGTTGAATCCCAATGACTTTTGTAGCCGGTGTAATGCTTTTTTCAACTGCTGCCCAGTCCACTCCACCTTCATCAGTTAAGGCCGTCTCACGGTAACCGATGCCAAAATCGCGTAATGAACCTGTACCATCACCGGGTTTGCCAATAACTTTATGCAATGTGTCGTAAGGCTTACCCGTGATGTACAATAATTCGTCACCTGGACGCAAAACTCCAAAGAGAGCTGTACTAATCGTATGAGTACCTGAAGCAAAATGAGGACGCACCAACGCGGCTTCCGCGCCGAAAACATCAGCATATACTTCATCAAGTACTTCACGCCCACGATCGTTATAGGCATAACCTGTTGAACCTGCAAAGTGAAAATCACTTACTTTTCGCTGTTGGAAAGCATTAATCACCTTCCATTGATTGTGATCTGTGATCCGATCAATCTGTTGAAGTTGTTCTTCAATCTGACGCTCCACTTGACGTTGAAGTTCAGTTATTTTTGAATCAAAGCTTACCATCTTACTTCATTCCCCTTCATAGCACGAATCTGACGTCGAATATCCGTTATCGTGTAACTTATCACATCAACATGTCATGAATATTACAATTCAATGAATTGTTCAAGCATATAACCAAATTTCTCATATTCACCTTTTTGCAATTCAACTTCATAAATGACATCATTCTCTTCAAAGCTGGTATCCACTACATCACCAATTTTATAGAGCACCGACGTAAGATCACCACGTTCTGCCGGAATACGGAAGCGCTTCGTATCACCTGTCAGCTCTGTCTGAATGAATTCACGGATTTTAAGCAGATCCTCCGAGTCTAATGCGCTTACTTTAATATGGTCTTTATCCAATGGAAGCATCTCAAGCTGCTCTGGTGTGCACGCATCTTTTTTGTTATACAGGACTAACTGCGGCTTGTCCCCTGAACCAAGTTCTTGCAGAATCGTATTAACCGTCCGCATCTGATCTTCACGCATAGCTGATGAGGCGTCCACAACATGCAGGATCAGGTCTGCCTCATTCACTTCCTCCAACGTTGCCCGGAATGCTGCAATCAGATCATGCGGTAGATTTTGAATAAATCCAACCGTGTCGGTAAGTACGATTTCTTTTCCACTTGGAAGTTCCATCGTACGTGATGTAGGATCCAATGTTGCGAATAGCTGATCTTGAATATACACATCTGCAGCCGTCAACTGCTTGAGCAAAGTTGATTTGCCAGCATTGGTATAACCAACAAGGGCCACCTGAACAATACCTGTCTTTTTACGGCGTTCACGATGCAACTTACGATGACGTGTCAATTCTTCCAGATGACGTTTCAGATCATCGATACGACCACGAATGTGACGGCGGTCTGTCTCCAGTTTGCTTTCACCTGGGCCTCTTGTTCCGATTCCGCCCCCGAGTCTGGACAGGTTCTTGCCATGACCCGACAACCGTGGCAGCAAATAGCTATGTTGAGCCAATTCCACTTGAATGATACCTTCTCTAGTATTGGCCCGTTGTGCAAAGATGTCCAAAATCAATTGGGTACGATCAATAATTTTGAGATCGAGGGTTTCTTCCAGATTACGAACCTGTGCACCTGACAATTCCTGATCAAAAATAGCCGTAGTTGCTCCGAGCTCCTCGGCGATTGCACGGAGTTCTTCCACCTTACCTTTACCAATGAACCATTTGGTATCACGTTTTTCCCTGTTCTGAGAAAGTACACTTAGCACTTCCACTCCAGCTGTCTCGGCAAGTTTCACCAGTTCCTCTAAAGAGTACTCAGGGTTGATACCTGTACGTTTTACATCATCCGTAACAAGACTCACCAAGACGGCGCGATCTTTTTTGACCATATCTGTATCATGTGTACCATTTGTCATGTATATGTTCACTCCCTCTAATTACTAAATTAATCCGTTGATATACATTGCCACGAATATGCCATGGCATGCCTTAAGCCGAACCGGTTGGCCCGGCCGGCTGGTGTAAAAACTATATTATCGCTTACTTTCGCTCAAAGTTCAAATCCTCTGTACGGATTGTCATCAGCTCCAGTTTTCCTGGACTGCCTTCCGAGTATTGTTCCAACAAACGAACCGCCTGATGCCTGATCGAACGCTCAATGGCATTACGAACGTATCTGGCGTTACTGAACGCATGCAGCGAATCATTTTTTTCCTGAAGCAAATGTTGCTTTAGCTTGAGTATGGTCTGAGGCATTAGAATATAATCACGCTCTTTGGCCATAATCTCAGAGATTTGAATCAACTGATCAATGCTATAGTCTGGAAACTCCACTTGAATGGGAAAGCGCGAAGGTAATCCGGGATTGGTCTGGAGAAAAAAATCAATTTCATCTGAATAACCAGCCAATATGAGAATGAATTGGTTTTTATTGTCTTCCATTGATTTTACAAGTGTATCAATAGCTTCCTTGCCAAAATCCTTCTCTCCCCCGCGGGCCAAACTGTAGGCTTCATCAATGAACAATATCCCACCGAGTGCCTTCTTAACCAGATCTCTTGTTTTCTGCGCCGTGTGACCTATATATTCTCCAACCAGATCCGCACGCTCTACTTCAATAAGATGACCTTTACTTAACACACCCATCTTCTGAAAGAGTTTGGCAACGATCCTCGCCACGGTGGTCTTACCGGTTCCCGGATTACCTTTGAAGATCATATGATACACGTGCGCACCACTAAGTAAGCCTGCTTCGGTACGCATCTGAGCAATCTGTAGAAAAGCATAGATCTCAAACACCAAGTCTTTGATATTTTCAAGTCCAACCAGTTGCTCCAATTCACCCTGTATCTCCTGGAAGTGCGCATGTTTGGTTATACTCTTGGCTGCCTGTACTGCCGCTGCTTCATCTTTGACCAACATCTGAGGTTCCTGGTTACGCAACACAATATTAATTTGTCTGGATGGTCTGCCTCCTGGTTGCTCTCCTGCAGCCATGACCCGTCCGTTCATTCGCCATCACCTCTATTTTATCGGGCTGAACTCTCCTGATTATTAATGTATTCTATCAGGTGCTCCAATATTAGAAGGATCATGAAGAATTCTACGGATAAGTAGATGACTCAAATCTGAATGTTTTTTCGAAACTCTCCGTTCTCAAACAAACTCGGCCTATGCTTCAGTGATAACTGAAAGTATGGGAATACATGTGCATCAATGGCATGCAGCAGTTCCTTTGCCGTCTTGTTAGCCAAGTCATAATCACCCGTTGTAATATGTTTTCGTGACAGTGCATCTTCAAGCTCATCTTCATCCAGCAAAAATACTTCCCCATCTTTCAATACAACGACATCCAGATACAGGTCATCAAACCAAGGAACACCCTGATCGGTTATCCCCTGACTACGACATGTATCAATGTACCACTCTACAATCCGTTCCTTATCGTCAAACATCGCCGTAACTACAAAGTGCTCTCCCTTCGGATAGTATTGCAGCCAGGAATAACCTTTATCTGCGATACAGAAGGTACTGCCTCCATAAGTTTTCCACAGAGGTTCTTTCAAATCCTGTATGGTGTACAAAGTAATATAACCTGTGAAAATTTTGGATTGAACGAACCGGCATGTGAATTGTCGGTTCGTAATCCGGCGCCAGTTCGCGCGATCCCCGAATTTCCGTTTCATACGAACCCCTCTTTGCCGACTACAGGTCCGTGACCTGCTCTGATGTTATTGGTGAACAATGTAATAACGTCCGCCTGATGGATTCCAGCGCTCTGGGTCCGCCCTTGCACAACGTATTACGAATAGTTACAGCTTACCATATTTAAGGTTTACACTCAAAATCAAGCTTTGTCCCACCTATTCATCAAATCAGCTTCCATTACAGTTGGTTCTGTATAACCCAAAAAACTGCTTCACCGGTTTCCCGGGAAGCAGTTTTTCAATGTAGCTATTTAGTGATTCATTGGCTTAGCCGCCGGTGCCAGCTTGGGAATCTGCAGGTGCATCTGTCCCTCCAGTATCCCCACTTGTTCCGCTGTCCGGAGTTACAACTTCGCCCGGCGTTGTTACGCCCCCATCATCGGGACCTTCACCATTTCCGCCAGGATCTGTTGTGCCCTGACCAGGTGGGGTCGTATTGCCTTCCCCAGGTTGACCGTTTCCGCCGTTATTACCACCGTTGCCATTGTTTCCGTTATTACCATTTCCGTTGTTGCCATTTTCATTTTCATTTCCATTACCGTTATTACCGTTCGAATTGCCATTATCCGGTGTACCATTGTCCGGATTCTCCGTACCTGGCTGCTCAGGATCTATCTCTGTTCCAGGGTCTATACCAGGATCAGGTTCCTCCGGCGGCACTTCCTGCGCTTCAATCATCAAGGAGATGGTGTTGGAAGGATCCGTCTCAAGTCCTGATGCCAAGTCGTAAGCTGTCACATAGTACTCATAGGTTAGACCAGGCAACGCACTTAAATCTTGTGCATTGGTCGCTCCTATTGCATCAATGAGATGAGTGAACTGGGCTTCAGATGTTTCTTTCCGATAAATTCGATATTGCGTACTCGCGTCACCCGTTCCAGTCCAACTCAGGGAGACGGTTTGTGCATTTGGATCGTATGATCCACTAAGCCCACTAACGGACAGAGCCGGCTTTTCTGGTTCTTCTACTGGCGGAGGTGCCTGCCCTCCAGCTGGTGCTTTGAATTGCTTCACTGGAACGCCTTTTAAAGCATCTCCCATGACTTTGGCAAAGAAAGCTGCCGACAGCTTACTGCTGTTCTTAAGCATATGATTGGCATCCGGATTGTCATAGCCCATCCAGACTGCCGCAGTCCATTCCGGGGTGTATCCAACAAACCATACATCACGGTTGGCACTGTTGCCAGAGATACCACTTTGAACTGTTCCTGTTTTACCCGCTACCGGACGATCCAGACGTGCTGAACGTCCCGTACCGTCATTAACGACGTTCTGCAGCATCTGTGTAAGCTGATACGCATTTTGCTCACTCATGACACGAGTTGTGTCCGAGTTATCATGTTTATAAGTGGTTTTGCCTGCGCTATCCTTGATTTCTTTAATCGCATAGGCTTGTCGGTATTCTCCGAGGTTGGCAAATGCACTATAGGCTTGCGCCATTTCCAGTGTATTTGTACCTTTACTTAGACCACCGAGGGCAATCGCCAAGTTTTTGTCTTCATCTGTCAGCTGTATGCCTACACTCTTGGCAAAATTAATGCCTGTGTTAACACCTATTTTATCAAGCAGCCAAACCGCAGGGATATTTTCCGACTTCGTAATTGCATCCGTCATACTGATCGTTGAAGAATATCCATGCAAGTTACCAGGACAGTAGTTACCAAAACATTGCTTCGCATTACTCAGCGATGAGTTGGCACTGTAATTTCCTGATTCAAGCGCAGGTGCATAAGACACAATCGGTTTAAAAGCTGAACCTGGTTGTCTTCGACTCTGCGTTACACGGCTATAACCTTTAGTCTGATAATCCCGTCCTCCCAGGAGGGCAACGAGGCTACCATTCTCATGGTTCATGATAACCATGGAGCCTTGAACCTGTTGATCGTCTTTACTTGCCTCGAACAGATTATCATCTGTGAAGGCAGTTTCCATGGCTGTTTGAGCCTGAGCATCCATAGTTGTATAGATTTTGTACCCGCCGATATTCAGATCATCTTCCGTTTTACCTGTTACTCGTTCAGCTTCACGGAGCACATAATCTATAAAACCTTGATACTTCCTGTCTTTCTCTGGTCGCTTGTAGTTATAGTTAATCTCTTTTGCTTCGTCCATCTCCGCCTTGGTAATGTAGCCTTGTTCATACATCAGCTGCAATACCACACCTCGGCGTGCTTTTGAGTCGTTTGGATTGCTCACCGGATTATAGGCAGAAGGCCCTTTCGGCATAGCTGCTAATGTAGCAATTTGCCACAACTTCAACCTCTTGAGATCAGTAACTCCAAAGTAAAATTCAGATGCTGCTTTAATCCCGTAACGCTGATGACCGAAGAAAATACGGTTCAGATACATCGTCAGGATTTCGTCTTTTGTGTACTTGCGCTCTAATGCCATGGCAATCGATACTTCCGTTGCTTTACGGAAGAACGTCTTGTCACGGGACAAGAACATGTTCTTGGCAAGCTGTTGGGTTAGTGTACTACCACCTTCCACCATGGAACGAGCCATGACATCCTTAACCGCTGCACGCCCAATGGACCAGATATCCACGCCCTGATGATCGTAGAATCGCTTATCCTCCGTTGCAACAAAGGCTTGCTTCACAAGCTCAGGAATATCATCTTCTTTGACAGGTTCCAGCTTCTGAATGGATAGTTCCCCCATTAATTGGCCATTGCGATCATATACTTTTGAAGTTTCATTAATTGTGGTTTTGTCCTTATTGGCTTTGAGCAGATTTTCACCACTCACCATAATAAATAAATATCCGCCAAGTGCACAGAATATGGCGATTGCCATTGTGAAAAACAGTGTCCATCCAACGCGTTTACCCGTAATTTTTTTCTTTTTAGAGGTCTTTGGCTTCGCTTTTTTGGGTGACTTGTTATTGTTGTTGCGATTGTTAGACCTCGACAACGGATCGTTTGGCATGTTACCTCCTGACTCCCTTTCGGTTGCATAATTTCTAATCGTCTGTAGGCTCAGGCATATATTAAACATATTTTGCCCGGAATGAAAAGAACAACCCTTTATTCAGGTTGCTCTGTTTCAATACCTATACTTGTAGACGAAATGGTTGGTGAAAAGGTTTCGTAATTTTTTTAAGCTTCGCCGCTGTTATCTTGCTGCATCAGCGATACGCTGCGTTGCGGCGTGAACGTGGAGATGGCATGCTTGTAGACCATTTGCTGGCGTCCGTCGCTGTCAATGACGATCGTAAAATTGTCAAATGCCTTGATCGTCCCGCGGATTTGGAAGCCGTTGGTCAGATAGACCGTAGCAGGAATATTTTCTTTCCGCAGTTGGTTCAAGAACGTATCTTGGATGTTGATGGACTTGTTCATTAGCCGTACCCCCATTGGTTCATTTGAATTCGTGTTCAAGTAATATTCAATATCGCTGAGTAGCTTTCGTGCTATTATATCATGAACAGTTTCATATAATCCACAAAAACCCCTTGTCTGCTATTTTACCCCCATTCTTAGCGAGGTGAACAAATAGAAGACTTATCCATTATACACCGCTTGTCTGTTTTGCAAAAGAGGGACAAAATCTTCATTTTAAAGCACATTTATTCGTTGTTTAGCGAATACTTAATCTCTACCATCTGTTCTAGTGATAAATAAAAACCTCTATCCTTTTGATGACCAGAAGGTAGAGGTTTACATATCTTGATCTAATCGATGCCTGTCAGAAGAATACTAATAATCGCTCAAATCAATCAAATTTCCGTGTAATCAATTCACTTATCTGCTTGTATTTCCCTTCAAAATCCTGGGTATCCGTCATGTCCACCCATTCTATATCCTTCATATGACGGAACCAGGAAAGCTGCCGTTTGGCAAACCGACGTGTATCCCTCTTCAACCACTCAACTGCTGCTTCCCAACTCACTTCCCCTTGCAGGAACGCTGCAATCTCCTTATACCCCAGCCCTTGCATGGAAATATGACCTCTGGCCACTCCACGTTCCAACAGGGACTTCACTTCATCCACCAGACCTTGTTCGATCATCAGATCAATCCGTTCTTCTACCCGGGCGTACAACTTCTGTCGATCCATTGTCAAACCAACAATAAGAAGGTCATAAGGCGACTCTTTCTTCTGTACTGCCAGCTGATCAGACCACTTCTCTCCAGTGAGATGATGGATCTCAAGCGCACGTACAATTCGCCGCTGGTCATTCGGATGCAAACGGTCCGCACTAACTGGATCAACTTCCCTCAGTCGATCATGAAGGGCCTGAGCTCCATTTAGCTCAGCATAGCTGAATTGTTGCTCCCTGAACGCTTCGTCCGAACCACTATCGGAAAATTGAAAGCCGTAACATACCGATTCCACATACAGACCGGTGCCCCCTACAATAAAAGGCATTTTACCGCGTTCGTGGATTTCACTAATCAATCGTGTGCAACTCTCCTGAAACTCAGCCACAGAATACGGATACTCCGGTTCATGGATATCAATGAGATGATGGGGTACACCCTTCATTTCTTCAGAGGTAATCTTGGCAGTTCCGATATCCATTTCACGATATACCTGCATCGAATCTCCTGAGATAATCTCACAATTGAAAGCTTGGGCAAGCTCGATGCTCATTCTTGTTTTGCCTACTGCTGTTGGTCCAACCAACACAAGCAGTTTAGGTTTTGGTCTAACTTCCACTTTCAACATTAATCACTCCGTACAGGGTTTTTGCATTCGCCCGATCAAGTATTTCAAATCCGAGCCTGTCAAACTCCGCGCTGCCGCGCTTTTCTTTCATGACTACCCGTTTACGGGCAACCCGTTTCGCTTCCATAATGCTCTGTTCATCCAGCGCGTGAGCATTTGCATAATCTCGCAAGGGCTGTATAGCACTTGAATCCATCATCGGTTCACGGAACATGGGGTCAAAATATACGGTATCACAGCTTCGATCCGGCATGGAACGCAGCAACTCAAGATGATTCGCATGATGCAGCTCAATACGGCGGAAAGCTTCATTTACCGCTGGCTTGATCGTCTCATATTGAGACATCCCCTCCACTAATAGTGTATATAGCGGAAGAGAGCTCTCACATGCAATCACCCGTCCACTTTTGCCCACTGCAACCGAGAACACCAGTGCATCCGTGCCCAGTCCGGCTGTACAATCGATGATGGTATCCCCTTCATTCACCGCCCCCGCCTCCAGCAGTGGATCAGGTTCTCCTCGCAATATACGTTTGGCACGAACAAATCCCATGCTGGGGTGGAACTCCAGCAACGGTGAATCCTTCCGAAATAGACGCACTTTACCCTGGAGCACAACCAGAACCTCCTCCGCCTCATAGTGTTCAATCATCATGGGCAGAGACATTTTATTACGGCGCACGTAAGTACCCCCTGTTGTTTCAGCAAGGTTTCGGGCCCGCTCCACAAGTAAAGCCGCTTCCTTTTCACCGGTTGTAATATACATAGATTCCTCCTAAATAGCTACATAACACGTTTGAACAATTTTTCCAGATCATATGTTGAAAATGAAATCACAATCGGCCGCCCATGTGGACAAGTGTAGGGCTGACGACATGAACCCAGACGCTGAATTAGCACCTCTGCTTCCTGATCGGTCAGCTTTTGGTTCGCTTTGATGGACGCCTTGCAGGAGCACATGATCGATGCAGCTTCTCGCATCTTGGCGACATCTATGCTGCGTTCACTCAACACCCACTCGGACATTTCTTCGATAATGTCTTTCTCGTCCCCTTTGGGGAACCAGAACGGATGGGAACGCACGCGGAACGTCTGTCCACCGAAATGCTCCAAATATACACCCGCCTGTTCGAACCAGGCCAGCCTTGTTTTCAGTTTTTCCGTCTCCGAAGGTGTGAACTCCAGCGTAATAGGTAGCAGTAACTCTTGTGAGGCCTGGGCAGGGTTACCAAATTTCTCGTAATAGTATTCATAATTCACGCGTTCATGAGCAGCATGCTGATCAATCAAATATAAACCTTGGTCATTTTGCGCGATCAAATACGTACCATGATGCTGTCCGATCAGACTCAGCTCCGGAAATTCAGGCATGGATGCATCCGATTTAATGGCAGCAGCAAGTTTAGTGGCATCAGGCAGACCTGAAGTTTTCCACGTCCGTTCACCTCTGGCAATCGAAGACGGATTATACGATGAACGAGCTTCCCTAACCGGTGAATATACGGAATCGGAGCGATACGTAGCTGGTTTGCCTTCAGCCAGCGGTTTCTCTGTTGCTCCACGATCCCCACCATCTTGAGAAGAGAGGTCAGATTTGGGAACAGTTTCGGTAGAACTTGTATTTGAACTTGTACTTACATCCTTAGTGCCGTCTTGCACGTTAACGGATGTCTGCCCCCCGTCATAACTAGCAATCTTCTGCAAAATATCCCCGTTCCAACTTTCTAACTGCTCCGGGGGCTGTGTAACCTCAGGTGGAGCTTCGGGCAACGGCACTGAGTGACCCTGTTCAGATACCAACTGTGCTGTAGACACATCCGCCGGAGCATCCAAATCCAGATCATCATCTTCCGCAGTTAACTTCAGCGCTGCAACAGTAGGTTTCCCGAGTGGACCTTGTTGCCCATATCCTTCTGCATCAGATGCATCTTTCAGCGGACCACGTGGAAAGAGGAATTGTTCCTGAATAAAGGAACTATCGTCTCCACGTCGAATCTGCTGTTTTTTGACCTGTGGAATCAGTACCTCCTGCCGGAGTATACCCCGCAACGTCGTCTCTATGAATTGATACAGTTCTGGTTCCTTGCTAAAGCGAACCTCCAACTTCGCCGGATGCACGTTCACATCCACAAGAGAGGGGTGCATCTCCAACTGCACCACGACAAGTGGGAAGCGATTGATCGGCAGCAAGGTATGGTAGGCTTTGAGAATCGCCTGATTGAGACCGTAATTGCGAACAAATCTCCCATTAACAATCGTTGACATACCATTACGATTCGCTCGTGTCCATTCTGGCAGGCTGATCAGCCCGCTCACCCGGTAATCCAGACTTTCACCCTGGATGGGAAGCATCGCTTTCGCTGCACTTGTCCCATAGATCGCTGCAACCACTTGCAGCAGATCGCCGTTGCCCAACGTCTGAAGCAACACATTCTCATTATGGCGCAGTCGGAACGAAATGTTTGGGTGAGACATCGCCATCCGGTATAGGACATCTGAAATATGTCCCAGTTCCGTCTGGATCGTTTTCATATATTTGAGTCTGGCTGGTGTATTGTAAAATAGTTCTCTCACTGCAAAATCCGTACCTTGGGGTGAGGTTGCATCTTCATGAGAAACAAGGTTCCCGCCTTCAATCACGATGCGGCGCCCCCGCCCGTCATTACCACTTGCCGATAATACCTCTACCTTGGACACGGCGGCAATACTCGCCAAGGCTTCGCCACGGAATCCAAGACTTGTGATCTGAAACAGATCTCGGCCATGGGCTATTTTGCTGGTCGCATGACGATAAAAGGCGGTTTCCATGTCCTCTGGCTCAATACCTGTACCATTGTCTTTGACACGAATACTGAGGAGTCCGCCCTCTTCCACCGTCACTTCAATTTTGGTGGCGCCTGCATCCACCGAGTTTTCGAGCAACTCTTTGACAACTGAAGCAGGCCGTTCGACCACTTCACCCGCCGCGATCTGGTTGGCAATATGTTCATCAAGCACATGTATCTTCGCCACAGGTTTTCCCCTCCCTTATACTCAGGATAATTGCTGTGCCTTCAATTTGAGATCATTCAATATCTGCATCGCCTGAAGAGGCGTCATATTCATGACATCGATATCTTTCATCGTACGGATGAATTCTCGCGCTGGTTTATCCACCGCAACTACATCCGGTTTCGTTGCCACATTCGGCTCATCATCTCCAAAGATGGACAGTTGAACCACATCCGAATGGTTTGCGCTGGACTGTCCTTTGCTGTTTGATTTCTTGGCATGTTGCTTCCCAACCGAATCTTCAATAGAAGGTGTGTACTCTGCACTCTCCTCAATCTCGTGTTCCCAGATCAATGGTGCTGAATCCGTGTGCTGGAATTCTCCACCTTTTAATTTCAAGCCTTCTTCCTGCTTCTCGTTTCCGATATATTCACTGCCCACCGCAACCTGAGCTGCCGCATGTTCAAACCCATGCAAAAGTCCATTCGCCCGCTCAATAATACTATCAGGCAGACCTGCAAGGCGTGCACAATAGATACCATAACTGCTGCTGGCTGCCCCGGCAATCAATTTGCGCAGGAAATTAACTTTGTCACCACTCTCCTGCACCGCCATCGAGTAGTTGGCCAGCTTATCCAGACTCTCCTCCAGATGAGCAAGCTCATGGAAATGAGTTGATACAAGAGCTTTACAGCCAATAATATCATGTACATATTCAATAACAGACTGAGCAATCGCCATACCTTCACTGGTCGACGTTCCGCGTCCCAATTCATCGATAATAATCAGACTACGTGGTGTGGCTTTGTCCGTCATGACCTGAATGTCGGCCATCTCCACCATGAATGTGCTTTGTCCGCCAATGAGATCATCCGCGGCACCGATCCGTGTGAAAATGCGATCCATGATCGGCACTTCGGCCTGACCCGCAGGTACAAAACAACCCACTTGCGCCAAAATGGAGATTAAAGCGACCTGTCGCATATACGTACTCTTACCAGCCATATTTGGACCGGTAATCAGCAGAATACGTGCCTCTTCCTTGGTCATTGCCGTGTGATTGGCAATAAATGCGCCATCTCGCATGACCGCCTCGACGACCGGATGGCGTCCTTCTTCCACAACCAGGTCATAACCGTCGGTCAGCGTAGGCCGTACAAAGTTACGCTCAGCGCTAATTACCGCAAAAGATTGATATACATCAATCTCTGCAACCTGTTCGGCCAGCTTCTGCAATCTTGCAATCTCTTTGTTCAGCCGCTCGCGCAGCTCTGCGAACAGCCCATACTCAATATCAACCATTTTGTCCTGAGCTTCGAGAATCAGCGTCTCTTTTTCCTTCAACTCCGGCGTAATATATCGTTCTGCATTGGCAAGTGTCTGTTTACGTTCATAACGTCCCTCTGGCAACGCGGACAGATTGGACTTGGTGATCTCGATATAATAACCAAATACTTTGTTATATCCAATCTTCAGCGATCGAATGCCTGTCGCCTCACGCTCTCGCGCTTCCAGCTCCGCAATCCACTGTTTCCCGTTAACCGAAGCCTCACGCAATTCATCCAGACGTTCATGGTACCCTTCACGAATCAGACCTCCGTCCCTTACTGATACCGGCGGCTCGTCTACAATGGCTTGCCCGATAGCTTCACGCAGATCATTGCAATCATCCATCGTTTCGGCAATATGCTGCAATGTTGCGGAAGATGATCCTGCGCAATGCTGACGAAGTCCTGGGATTTTCTCCAGCGATGATTTGAGCGCATTCAGGTCACGACCATTGGCATTACCAAACGCAATCCGGCCTACCAAACGCTCCAGATCATAGATGTCTTTGAGTTCTGTCCGCAGGTCCTCACGTAATATAAACTGGTTGTACAGCGTATCCACTGCTTCAAGACGCTCATTAATCTTCCCTTTTTGCAATAATGGCTTATCGACCCAGCGACGCAACATTCTTGCGCCCATGGACGTCTCGGTCCGATCAAGCAACCAGAGTAATGAACCTTTTTTGGAGCGTTCACGCACGGTTTCCACCAATTCCAGGTTCCGGCGGGTAAACGGGTCCAAGATCATATAATGATCTGGCTCATACGTTGAGATTTGTGTTAATTGTCCCAAAGAACGTTTCTGTGTCTCGCTCAGGTAGGAGAAAAGACGTGCAATACACGCTTGACGTTCAGGCTCTAATCTTGCCCAGACAGCCTCGCCAAACTGCTGACGGACCAAATCCTCCTTATTTTTTGTCCACGACGTGTAGACCACAGGGCGACCGATTGGAGATGCCTCGGCTTCTACCGTTTCAAGCAGCGCTACATCCCCCACCAGCTCCGATGGTTCGTAGATGCCGATTTCATCCTTGAGCCATTCCTTGGAATAGGGTACGGATGTCACATACAACTCACCCGTTGAGAGATCACAGGCCGCGAGCGCCAGCGTATTTTGATTACCTGTAAGACACACCATGTAGTTGTTGGACTTGTCACCGAGTGTCTTGCCTTCCATTACCGTTCCCGGTGTAACCACACGTACAATTTCACGTCGTACCATGCCTTTGGTTACACTTGCATCTTCCATCTGTTCACATATCGCAACTTTATATCCTTTTTCAATCAGACGCTGTATGTAATTGTCAGCCGAATGATAAGGTACACCACACATCGGAATTTTATCATCCGTGCCTCCGTTGCGTGCGGTCAGCGTGATCTCAAGTTCACGGGAAGCATTAATCGCATCCTCGAAGAACAGTTCATAGAAGTCACCCAGTCTAAAAAATAGAAAAGCATCTTGTGCTTCGGCCTTCACTTGCAAATATTGTTGAATCATTGGCGTATACTGAGCCATGATGAATATCCTCCATCCCGTTCCTATAATGTCAAGAAGAAACGCGTCCTGGAAGGACAATAAGACGGTCAGGCACTGTGTTTGCGCCTCCGCCTTATGTGTTGGCTAATCGCCACTTCCTTCAAGGGTTGCTGCTCCATATCTTCCGTAGTAGCTTATTACTCATAAAAGACTTGTTTCTTATTATATCAAAAAAACGTCCGTACTTCATGAACCTGCCCGAATATTCCAGAGTTTGCGAATATCGCGGCTCTCATCCCAAGTTCTTCCCAGTTTTAATTGAAGGATTAACGGAGATGCATACCGTTCATAACGTGCATATCCATCCAACCTCTTCAGATCATCTACCAGAGTTGGAATGTGTTCCTTAATCACTTCGCGCTTTCCTTCATAAAAAGCGGCATGGACCTCAGCTTTCGCTAACGGACGCTGCCGTAATTGAGTATACCCGCTCGCGATCAGACCTGCCAAGGCCACAACACCTTTCGCAACAAGGGGCGATACAAGAAAGCTGGGTAACGTACGATACTCAAACCCACCATAGGATTTCAGGCGAAAATCACCAAGTGCTCCATAACGGGGTCGTCTTCCCGATCCTCGTGGGTCTTGCAGAAATGCCAGTGGCAATGCCAGATAATTGTCCAGTGCACGAAGCAGTTCCCCGGTAAGATTCATCCCGCTAAAATGAATATGACCGCCTAGAGGTAACCCACGCTGTGGCATCCCGCCTGCCTGCCAGATGAGTGAGTGATCACTAATGCTGCGGGAAGCGGCTGCGAATGCCCTCATCAGATGAGCCAGCAGTTCTCGTGGTTCGGAGCTGGGAGCCGGTCGCAGTTCGGCAACCGGATATATGCGCCGTCCACCAATCGTGACGGAATCACAGCCTGCCATTCCTGTACGTTCAAGAAATCTGGAGGCGGGTACGATTTTGGATTCCGGCATCTGCACCAGAAGAAACTCCGGGTCCATGCCGAGTATTGGAATAGGTCTGTGACTTACTTCCTCATCCAGCAGTTCCTGATGCTGCTTCCAGCTTTCCCTATAGGTAGTAGCAAGGTTGGTCACCCCTTTCCAGGGACATGGATCAATCGAAATCACTGCACAACCGCCGTTCCCTGAGGATTCCATTCGAACAGCTCCATGATCCAGTCCTAGCGTATACAGCGTTTTGATCGCAAGTCGTTCTATGCGCTTGAATAAGGTTGAACTCGCTTCACGCTCCAACAGAGTTTCCTGTGCCCTTCCCATGCCACTAGTATCCTTACGTTTGATCCGAATCGCCTGCAGACAGCTTATCTCTACGTCATAGCGTACACGCAAGCCTGGTTCACGTTTGCGCCGATCGTGCAGTGACAATACTTCAATGCCTGCCTGTTTCAACCGTTCTGCACGTTCTCCAGAAGTCATCCTTTCATATCGGCGCAGCGCTTCCTCCGCTTGTTCCATCACATTCATTACGTCCCCCCTCCCGGATCATGCAACTAAAATAAAAATAACCCCGCAATGCGGAGCCTTCCCGTGAAAGGTATTCCAGGCACATTGCGAGGCTCGTTACCACCCATTTTTTAATATTTAAGAAGAAAGAGGGCTTACGCCCTCTTCACCGCGCCTTCTGGCGCATATGATACCTTAGGTTATCAAATACAGGCGTCAAACTCACAGCTCATCGTCGAGCAGATCGGGATCGAGATCGTCATAATCTCCATCGGCACTGCCAAAGTCATAGTCCTTGTCTTCGTAGTCACCGCAACCATCTGTGCAGACCTTCACACAAACTTTGGTTTCGGCAACGAGTTCCACAGCGAATTCCCGTTCTACCCGGATAATTACACTGCTTCCACCTGCTGATACTGTGGCTTCCACACAGCTAGGTTCCTGCGTTGCATCCGCAGATACCTCCACTGTGGAAGTCCGGTGTTTCGGGTCCAGATAAGACAAAGGCACATGTTCTACATACGAGACCGTTTCTTTGGCTACATCCGTCTGAGAATTCTTGTCGTAGGAATACCAAATGTTGATATCGTAAGTACCAATAACTTCAATTCCGTCACCCGCTGATACGGCTTCATATTGGTGGTTGATAATCCAAGCCCCCAAAATACTTGTCGGACCATTTGGCGGAGTCACGGTATGTGTTACGGTAGAGAACTTACGACCTTTGCCGCAGATCGCCTTCGTGATAATCTCTCTACATTGATGTTTATGACTCAATGACATCTTTAAACCTCCTCCATACAATCATTCACTACAAGTGTATGCAGGGCATTCGTCTAGGGTGACAACTATTTTCTATTATTCGTTTGTAGATTGGGACCGGTCCGAGATTGGGGACGGCGCTTTGTCCTTCTTCGCGACTTTCAGATACAGCGCGAGTTCACGGCACAGCTGGAGAATTGCAGAACGAATCTCGAATTCTTCCCTTGTATCCGGCAGCTCCATACGTTTGAATTCTTCTTGCACATCCGCAAGAAGTTTTTCAGTTCGTCCGGTGTAAGATTCAGTAAGTACATCCTGACTAAGCTGATCGAACAGCTCCGAGACCATTTCCGCATGTGGCATCTTCTGATAGATCTGGGACACGAGATGCATCATGTGCTGGATTGAGTCCAACTGCGTTTTGCGCATATAGAAGTAGACGCTCCATTCCTCATTCGGATGAATCACCTGATTCTCCAGAGAACGTTTGGCAGCATCAATACCGCCCAGAATCGCTTTATCTGCTTCAATCAGCTCTCTCCCCGCCCATGCTTCATTGGGATTACGTAGCGTGGCCGCAAATTCCTTGAAAATCTTCGAGAAGAGTTCATCGATTCGTTTGCGAATGCGCAACATCTGTGGATCTGCTGCCGGCATATAGGCCAGGTTAACCGCCATTGCGGAACCAAGACCAATTAACAGCAAAGCAATCTGTACGAGGATGACATGCACGTCCATCTCCCCGCCGCCAAACACCCGAAACACCACAACAGAACCTGTAACAATACCTTCTTTGAAGCCTACCCGGACAATAGCCGGGAATGCGATCAATATGTATACCGCCAGCACCCAATAATGGAAGCCTAGAAAGTGAAAAAGTACACTTGCAAATAAAAGTCCAACTACGGAAGCAAAGAACCGCGCCGATATGGTGCGAATACTTCGTTTTCTCGTTACATCCACGCCAAGAATGGCAAGCAATCCCGCTGATGTTGGTCCCGGCAAGCGACACCAGTCTGCAATCAATACAGCCATTAATGCGGCGATTGCAGTTTTAATTACCCTAAAACCCATTTAACATTCCATCTCCTCTAAGCTGCAAAAAAAATTCTTAGCCAGCTCGTCGCCTCATTCATTTATCATGACTAGTATGTCTCATCCAAATGTAAACTAGACGACATCAACCGACATGCGCATGCATGCCGGTCACAGCAACACGCCCCGAATGAGGGACGCTGGCAAGTTAGATCGTTGCGACAGAACCTCAAGGCCCTCTTCTCCAATCATCGCATTCATTCCGGATCTGCGCGGAATAATCATACTAAATATGGTACTTGATTTTACGGTATCGGGCAACGTGACACCCCTTGTGAAATTGTATACATATCATACCCGGTCACATTACGAGTAAAACACTTCCGAATCACCTGCGGCCAGCCAGCATTTTGCGTTCTGCATAGACAACAAGTTGGTACATGGCTGTTGCAACTGCGGCAATAATTAACAGACTCGATAATACAAGTGTGAAGTTGAATACCTGAAATCCGTAGATAATTAGATAACCTAGCCCTTGTTTGGCGACCAGAAACTCACCCACAATTACACCCACCCAAGCCATGCCCACGTTCACTTTCAAAGTGGATACAATCGCCGGAAAAGAAGCAGGTAATACAACTTTGGTAAAAATCTCGGAACGTTCTCCACCAAACGTACGAATGACTTTAATATAATTGGGATCGACTTCATTGAAGCTGTTATACACCACTAGTGTTGTGATAATGACCGTGATGGACAATGTGGTCATAACAATCGCTGTAAAACCCGCGCCGAACATCACAATAAAGATCGGGCCAAGTGCTACCTTTGGCATACTGTTAAACACAACCATATAGGGGTCCAGCACCTTGGACAAAAAAGGAGACCACCAAATTAAAACCGCAAGCAAGGTTCCCACCAGTGTTCCCAGTAAAAAACCAACTGCCGTTTCTCCTACGGTTACCCCAACATGTGCCCACAACTCGCCACTAGCGATGTCCTTGCCAATCTGGGCAAAAACCTTACTCGGATAACTGAATAACAGTACATCAATCCAACGGAGTCTGCCTGCCACTTCCCATAGCAAAAACATACATACTAACATAGATAACTGTACGGCAAGCACTTGATGTCGCCATCTGGCCACCTGCTGAATATGATTCCGATGCAGCTGCCCCATCCATTCGTCACGCTTTTCCTGCTTCGGATTCATTGGATTCACGCGTCTTCCTCACCTCCCCCGGACTGATCCAGTTCACTCCACAATGCCTGAAACAACGCATTAAATCCTTCTTGCTCCCTGGCATGAAACGGCTGAGATTTACGAATTCCATCGGGAATGATAAATTCACGACGGATGCGGCCCGGATTGCGATCCAGTACAATGACGCGGTCACTGACCGCAATGGCTTCAGACAAATCATGGGTGACGAGAACAGATGTTTTGCCAAACTGTTTTAACGTGTCCGAGACCAGATCCTCCAATTGCAGCTTGGTTTGATAATCAAGTGCTGAGAATGGTTCATCCAACAATAAAATCCCCGGATCGGTTGCCAGCGTGCGCACCAGGGCTACTCGCTGTCTCATTCCTCCTGAAAGCTCTGAAGGGTACTGATTCTCCGTTCCGGCCAACCCCATACTTACCAGCAGTTCTCGTACACGCTCACGGCTCCGTTCATCCAGTCTGCCTGTCAGTTCAAGACCGATTAAAGCATTATCCAGAATGGTCCGCCATGGAAACAGATAGTCCTGTTGAAGCATATAACCAATCTGTGCTGAGGGGCCGCCAACGAGTTTCCCTTTAACCTTAACCTCTCCTCGGGTGGGTGTGAGCAGCCCGGCGATGATCGACAACAATGTCGTTTTACCGCATCCACTCGGTCCAACCAGACTAACGAACTCTCCTTTTTGGATCTCCAGACTCAAGTCCTCAATCACCAAGGAAGCTTCCCGCTCGCTGACATATACTTGAGAGATCCCCTCCAGTCGGATCACACTTTCGGATTCAGGCATTCTGCTCACTTCCTTTCCTGAATACCCCATTACTTTGATTTCGTAGCTTCTTCCGCATGGGCATTATCCACAATGGCATTCAAATCCACACGTTCTTTCAACTCTCCGGCGGCACTCATGACATCAAGCAGATTGTTCCACTCTTCCTCATCAATGATCGGATCCGTTGCATAGCTGCCCTGTTCCTTATAACGGTTCACACTACTTACCAAAATGGCTGGATCGATGTCTTTGAAAAAAGGAGAAATGACTTCAGCAATCTCTTCAGCCGTATGGGAATCCACCCATGCCTGCGCTTTGTGTAGACCATTCGTAAACTTCTGTACGATATCCTTATTGTCGTTAAGATAACTCTGTTTCGTCATGAAGACGGTGTAAGGCAGAAGACCACCTTCTGTGCCAAACGATGCAACAACCTTACCCCGACCTTCTTGTTCAAAGATGGATGCCTGGGGTTCAAACAGTTGAACATAATCTCCCGTGCCTGAGGCGAAAGCAGACGCAATGTTGGCAAAGTCCACATTTTGAATCAGCTCCAGGTCACTTTGAGGATCAATGCCATGTTTGTTCAGTGCGAACTCCCCTGCCATTTGCGGCATGCCGCCTTTGCGTTGACCGAGAAATGTGGAATCCCTCAGTTGCTCCCAATCGAAGCTACCTTCTGTGTTACGAGCGAACAGAAATGTACCATCCGTCTGGGTGAGCTGGGCAAAGTTAATGACCGGATCTTCCGCTCCCTGCTGATAGACATATATGGACGTCTCCGCCCCTACCAGTGCGATATCTACCGAACCTGCGAGTAATGCCGCCATCGTTTTGTCACCACCAGCAGTCGTTTGAATATCCACCTCAAGTCCCTGCTCTTCAAAAAAACCTTGAGCCACAGCCACATACTCCGGTGCGTAAAATACCGAACGAGTCACTTCGCCAATCGTAATCTTGGCTTCATTCTCTTCCTTATTACAGCTGGTGAGCGCCACAATGATAATCAGCAGAATAACGATGCCCCGGACGAACCATGGCGTGTATTTCATGTTGTTTCCCTCCTTCACTGGTTTCAGCAGTTTCTCTCTATTATGGATATGCCGATGCCCAACAAAAGGTTAAGAACTTAAATGCAAAAAAGAGCCGGGCAATGTTGCCCGACTCTTCAGCTCTTCGAAATGTTATTCAGTATGTTATTTACGGGGATACCTACAGCTTGTAAATCTCGGCATATTTGGCTTCCAGGTAATCAGCCAGATAATCCGGGTTCAATTCTTCACCCGTTATGGCAACAATTAATTCGGAAGGTGTGCGACTTCTACCATGCCGGTAGATCTTGTCTGCAAGCCATTCCTTAATTGGAATCAGATTACCTTCGGCAATGAGGGTATCAAACTCCGGCATTTCCTTGCGCAATGTATGTAGAATTTGAGCTGCATACATATTACCCAGAGAATACGAAGCAAAGTAACCAAAGTCACCACCAGACCAGTGAACATCCTGAAGAACACCGTCTCCATCATTCGTTGGCATAATACCTAGGTATTCCTTGTATTTTGCATTCCAGGTCTCTGGCAGGTCTTTCACTTCCAGACCATCGTTGAATAACATTTTCTCGATCTCATATCGGATAATAATATGCAGGTTATAGGTCAGTTCATCCGCTTCAATCCGAATAAGTGAACTCTCCACCCGGTTGATTGCACGATAGAAATCTTCCAGTTCAACCTCGCTCAGTTGCGGGAAATGCTGCTGCAAATCTTTGTAATAACGTGTCCAGAATGGCAGGCTGCGACCAATCATGTTTTCCCAAAGTCGGGACTGGGACTCATGAATCCCCATGGACGTTCCTTCGGCAAGAAGGGTACCCGCCAGACTGTCATCAATATTTTGCTCGTACAGGGCATGTCCACCCTCATGCAGTGAACTGAAGACTGCGCTTGCTACATCATCTTGCAGATAATGTGTTGTGATCCGCACATCACCCGGGTTAAGACCCGTTGCAAAAGGATGAACACTCTCGTCCAATCGTCCAGCTTCAAAGTCATAGCCCATTTGTTCCAGGATGAACAGACTGAATTTTTCCTGCTGTTTGGTGTCAAACAACTGATTCAGGAACTCTGTATTTGGCTTGTTTTCTGAAGCATTAATCTTCTCTTGCAAAGGCACCAAACGTGCTTTGAGGCGGGCGAACACAGCGTCCACTTTCTCAACCGTCAGATCCGGTTCATACATATCAAGCAGCGTATCATAACGTGTATCCTTCACACCCCAATAATCAATAAACTCCTGTTTGAGCTTAACGATATCTGTGAGATAAGGTGAGAATCCTGCAAAATCACTATTATGCTTGGCATCTTCCCATGCCGTTTCCGACTTGGCTGTTAGCACGGTATAAGCTTGTACTTTCTCAGGTGGTACGGATTGACTGCGATCATATTCTTTCTTGCAATCTTCAACCAGACGACGATCTATATCTTCGAGCTGTTCTAATACTGCTGGAGTCGTTAATGCATCCAGGTAAGTCTTCATGTCAGCCGAGGTTTGCAGCTTGAATGCTTCGGTGGACAACATACCCAGCGTCTCCGAACGAGTCGGAACGCCTTTTTTCGGCGCACCTGTGCGCAGATCCCAGTGAAGCAAACCAATGGCTTCATGATAGCTCTTAATTTTACGAGCCAGATTACGGAAGGATTCCAAATGTTCCTGAGTTTGTTTATCCATTGTTATCGTTCACCTCTTCAAAAAAAATGTTATACCCTATTGATGATACTTTTTGCATTGCGTATAATCAACTTTTAACAGATGAAAATTGCATTGTTCTCCTAAAGATACGTGTTCAAAAAGTCTGGTTTTCATTACCGCGAAGATAGAAATGGCGTTCAACTTCGATGCTGATGATGCCCTCAGGCATGATTTGTAATCAAAAGTGGACTTTTTGAACAACCTCTAAAGGGTTGGAGTAATTCCATCTGCTGACCGTGAAATACTATTAAAGCAAAGGCGTGTAGGACAAGCTGCATCATATGCAAGTGGCCGTGCTCGTCGTATTGGATAACAGGAGGCAATGGACATGAACAACATTCAAGAGATTTTGGCTTACAACAAATCATTTGTCGAGACTAAAGAATACGAAAAGTATACGGCTGGCAAGTTTCCAACCAAAAAGATGGTTATCATCACTTGTATGGATACACGTCTGGTGGAATTGCTGCCCAAGGCTATGAACTTGAAAAACGGTGATGTGAAAATCATCAAAAACGCAGGCGCAATTATCTCTCAGCCTTTCGGGAGTGTAATGCGTAGTGTACTTGTCGCCATCTATGAACTGGGTGCAGATGAAGTCCTGGTAGTGGGGCATACGGAATGTGGTATGGCTTCCCTTCACGCTGAGACCATGATTGGACATATGGTTGAGCGTGGCGTATCGGAAGAAGTCATGACAACCCTGGAGAACTCTGGCATCCGTTTGCAAAAATGGTTGCGCGGGTTTGACAGCGTCGAAGAAGGGGTAAAACATACTGTGGAAGTGATCAAGAAGCATCCTTTACTTCCTCCCAATGTACCCGTCCACGGCATGGTTATCGATTCTGCCACAGGTGAGCTTGATCTTGTCGCTGAGGGGTATGGACAACAGGCATCTCTCTAAATGGTTTGGAGTGCGGACCTTATGGTTCGCACTTTTTTTGTCTAAATTAAGGCAGTTGCTCTGTCAGGTTGTCAAACCATACAGTTTCAGTGTACACTTTTTATGAAAGCGGTCAAAGAAAGTAAAAACGATTGTTCTCTCTGACCTAGCCCTAATATTAAGGAGACATGTGCATGAACATACTTTCCTACGGATTACTCGGGCTGCTTACCCGCGAGGAGTCATCGGGCTATGATCTGATGCTGAAAATCCAGCCACATTGGCAGGCGAAACACAGCCAGATCTATCCACTCCTGTCCAAGATGGAAAACGATGAGTTATTGGCCTCCCGCTGGGTACAACAGTCTGACAAACCGGACAAGAAAATGTACGCAGTTACGGAAAAAGGCATTGAAAAGCTCTTGGAATGGATGATTACTCCTGTTACCGCACCGGTTACACGCGATGAATTTAATTTGCGTATTTTGTGTGTTGGCATAGCGGAAGACGGAAGCATGAGACGCATTCTTAACGAGCGTAAAAGCTGGTTTATGGAACGCATACGTTATTTCGAGGATCTGAAGTCACGTATACCTCAGGATAATCTTCGTGTAGGCAACCGAGATTTTGGAAGCTACATCCTGGTACAAAAAGGGTTAATGCACGCACAAACAGGCCTGGAATGGTGTCATTGGGTTACCCAATTGCTTGATGGCCAAGCTGCAATTCAAGACCCAAGTCCAAGCGTTTCAGAAATTTAATAAAATTTGAAACGTTCCTGCAAGTTGACCGTATTACATGAGTAAGGCCCATTTTTGGGCGATTCAAACAAATTAATCGGGGGGTTACGATCTTTACAATGAAGAAAAAATTCGGAGTTAAACATCTAATGATGGTATTTATGGCCTTTACATTATTGTTCGCAACAGTTGGAGTAACGAATCCGGATTCTGCAGATGCAAGACGTGGTGGCGGATTCAAATCCGGTACGAAAAGTTATAGCAATACACCTAAGAAATCCGACAGCAATGTAAGCAAATCGAATACGAATAACAATTCCAGCAATGGAGCAGCTACAACGAACCGTGGCGGATTCTTCGGCGGTGGCGGCGGATTCATGAAAGGCATGATGCTTGGTGGTCTTGCTGGTATGATGTTCGGCGGATTATTCGGTGGCATGGGCGCTCTGGGTAACATCCTTGGATTGCTCGTGAACGTTGCAGCAATTATGTTGATTGTTATGCTGGCTATGGCACTCTTCAGAGCCATCTCCAATCGTCGCAAACCTGCAGCGGATGGTCGTTATGACCGTCGCAATGATCGTGATGATGACCGTAACAGAAACGGACGGTACTAATCTCTATGGTTCTGAGCATGGATGAAATTGTGAATGCAATCTGTATTCACATGGCAGAACGTAAGGGTGTACGTCCAACCGATGTGAATGTAGAACTGAGTTGGGAAGAAGATACAGGTTATTCCGCTGAAGTTTGGATTCAAGGCCGTAGTCAATATCTGGTGGAGTCCAATATGATTGAAGCGATTCTTCGTTACCTGCACAGTGAATACAACATCCGGGCGTACCGTGAGAATGTACGACTTGATCTGGATGAAGAAATCACAGCGATCGTTAATCAATAAGAGAGGTCACTCACTGGCCTGATATACGAAAGACCGCCTCCCCTCTGTCGCCTGACAGAGATGGAAGGCGGTCTTTTTTTTCTGTATTTGTAGCTTTATTTGTGTGTCTATTATAGTCTCTATACGTCTCTGTGTTACGTTCTAATTCTTGGAAACTACGATTGTAGTTTAACCAGGCTGTAGTTCTTCTTACCTTTACGGATAATGATGAATTTACCGCCGATGGCATGCTCTGCCGAGACTGTGAATTCAAGCTCTGTGATTTTCTCACCGTTCATGGAGATAGCGCCTTTAGTGACATCCTCACGCGCCTGGCGTTTGGATGGCTCCAACCCTAGATCTACGAGCCAGTCGACGATATTTTTCGCTTCCCCGTCCGTTTCGAATGTTGGCATTTCCTTGAAACCCTGCTCGATTTCATCTGCTGTCAGGGAACGGATATCACCACTGAACAGCGCCGCTGTAATACGTTTAGCCTGTTCGAGCATTTCTTCGCCGTGAACGAATTTTGTCATTTCTTCCGCGAGTGCTTTCTGTGCTTCACGTCTGTGCGGCTCTGTCTCTACCTTTTCAGCCAAAGCTTCAATTTCTTCTTTGCTCAGGAAGGTAAAGTATTTCAAGTATTTGATCACATCACGGTCTTCTGTATTCGCCCAGAACTGGTAGAATTCAAATGGTGTCGTTTTGTTCGGATCAAGCCAGATTGAACCGCCAGCTGTTTTACCAAATTTCGTACCGTCGGATTTGAGCATGAGCGGAATGGTCAGACCGTACGCCTTCGCTTCAGATCCTTCTTTTTTACGAATCAGATCAAGACCACTCGTGATATTCCCCCATTGATCGGAACCGCCAATTTGAAGCTGTACATCTTCGTTCTGGAACAGGTGCAGGTAGTCGAGTGATTGAAGGATCTGGTAGGAAAACTCGGTGAACGAGATTCCGCCCTCCAGTCTGCTCGCAACTACATCCTTAGCCAGCATGGTGTTGAGGTTAAAGTTTTTGCCGTAGTCACGCAAGAATTCAATCACATTGATTTTGTGTGTCCAATCGTAGTTGTTCACCATGCGAACCTGATTATCACCGTCTGTTACAAACAACTTCTTCATCTGCGCTGTCAGTGCATCCACATTCTCCTGCACTTGCTCCATCGTTTGCAAAGAACGCTCTGCCTGCCGACCACTTGGATCACCAATCGTTCCTGTAGCTCCACCTATCAAAATAACCGGACGGTGTCCTGCCAGTTGAAAACGTTTCAGCATCATGAATGGAATGAGATGTCCGATATGCATGCTGTCCCCCGTAGGGTCAACGCCGCAGTACAATGAGATTGATTTGGTTTCAGTCAACTCACGCAGTCCCTCTGCATCTGTCTGCTGGTTAATGGCGTCACGCCACTGTAGTTCATCAATAATATTCATCATGTGTATAACCCCTTTTCTATCCTCAAGATTCAGTCATGATCAACGTTAAATTACGAAACTACACGCTGGAACGGATTTTTTGGACACAAAAAAATCGCCTCCTTGTCTTCATTAGACACAGGGACGATTATCATAACCGTGGTACCACCCAAATTGCATGGACAACACGTGACCTTAACACGTTATCCATACCACTTTTGGCAATATATCGTTTGCCCATCCGCTTGGCATTACCCAAGTACTCCAGAGTGTAATTCGCAGCCCTTGTATGTATCAGGTTCCATCAACCCCTGACTTTCTGTAACAGGGACAAAGCCGCTACTGCGCTCTATCAACGTGATTCATGTATTCAATTTATAGCAAGTATAGCCGAACGTTTCAGTCATTGCAAGACCAAGTATTAATCATTGAACAGAACAACGGATGCATAGTTGAAACCAGATTATATGATCATCATGTTCAATTTTCCGTGATAATAACCATAAGCTTTCTCCGCGATCTGATCCTCATTGTTCCAAAACTGCTGATCCAGCGCATCTAACTGCTGCTCTTGTTCCTTTGTCAGGAATTTAGGAATATCCCACAGTTCGGTAAGCCTTTCATTCTCTTTCAAGTGCTCAATGCAGCCGTATGCTGACGTTATAATCTCCACGACTTGAGTCGCACCAATGATATGTAATGCCCGCAACGCGTAACGGTATACCTCTTCCCCCCAGTTGCAGAAAAACTGTATAAAACCGCCATTAAAGACATCCGCCTCTAATAGCCATAAAGCAGCAATGTCCTGCTCGTTCGAAGTCAACGATGCCCAGCCCTGTTCAGATTCATTCTTTTTTTCGACAAATAACACAGCATAGTCATACCATACATCATTAATATCATGCTCGCTCATGTAACAGACCTCACTTTTTTTATGTCATGCCCTCTAACTCCTGACGTTTACTCGTCTGATGCCAATGTAAATACGGATCACCGATCTGCTGGAAAGCTTCCTGAACACCCCTGTTCAGTTCCTTCATCACTTCATTTGTGTAGTTCAAATGCGTTTCTTTATTATCCACGCCATGTCTTTCCAACAACCCTACATGCGTCGCGGTGAAAATAATATCTTCCAGCAACCAATAGATGACTTCATCCGGCTGTTTCACCCGTTTCTCCAATGAGACGAGACCACGTTCGTATATTCGAACAATATACGTATCTTTTCTACTCTCTACATAGGGCACCCCATCCCATTTAAAGTTCTCAAACAAGCGGTTAACATAGTTCTGCATCTGTTCCCTGGGAAAAGATGTACGCTCTAAAAGCTGTAAAAGGATGTCTGCCAATTGTTGTTTGCTTAACATGTTGGACATGAATGCACCTGCCTCTATAAAAGTAACGTCGATGACAGAATGAAAAATGAAAAAGCTGCCCAAGGCAGCCTCTTCATATTTATTCCTACTGTTCAATCAGGTCCCACAAAAAGTCTGATACGAAGTATTACATTGTGCAGGTAGTTCGGCATATTCAGCCTGTTCAGGTGAGTGTGCAAACGGATCTGAAAGAACTGCCAAAAGCTTCTCCATCACGCTAAGGTCTCCGTGATTCTCCGCACGCTCAAGGGCTTCCTCGACCAGATGATTTCGGGGAATGACGGCTGGATTGTTTGTTCTCATCAACTGTCGAGAGACTTCCTTCTCCTCTTGCTGTCTGTCCAATCTTGCTTGCCACCGCTCATGCCATTCAGCAAATTCTGTCGTGCCAAACAAAGCTGTCCCTTCCAATGTATCAAAGGTCAAAGCCAGGAACATATTGGTGTAATCTGCACTATGCTTCTCCATAAGTTCAAGAAGCTCCTTGATCAGCGCTTCATCTTCGGCCTCTTCATCCAACAAGCCCAGTTTGGCACGCATTCCCTTGAGCCAATGATGATGGTACAATTCAGAAAATTGTGCAATAGCATCCTGAGCGAGCTGCACGGCCTGTTCTTCATCTTCATGCAACAACGGCAGAAGCGTCTCGGCAAAACGAGCCAAATTCCACCCGGCAATATACGGTTGATTACCATAAGCATAGCGACCTTGCCTGTCAATGGAGCTGAATACGGTTGATGGATTGTATGCATCCATAAAGGCGCACGGACCATAATCGATGGTCTCACCACTGATCGCCATGTTATCCGTGTTCATCACGCCATGAATGAAACCAACACGCTGCCACTGGGCAACGAGTGCCGCCTGCCGTTTAATCACTTCCTGAAGGAGCAGAAGATAGCGATTCTCAGCTTGAGCAACATCAGGAAAATGTCGATGCAACGTATACTCAGCCAATGCCCGGAGATCGTCGATAGACCCCCATCTGGCTGCATACTGGAAGGTTGCTACCCGGATATGACTGGAAGCCACCCGGGTTAAAATAGCACCTGGCCGCTCTGTTTCGCGAATAATATTTTCTCCTGTAGACACCACAGCCAGACTGCGTGTCGTTGGGATACCCAGTGCATACATCGCTTCGCTAATAATATATTCTCGCAACATGGGCCCTACAGCAGCACGTCCATCTCCTCCACGAGAGTACGGTGTTCTCCCTGAACCTTTCAGCTGAATATCCACTCGCTCGCCCTGTGGCGTAATCTGTTCACCCAGCAGAAGAGCCCGTCCATCTCCAAGCATGTTAAAATTGCCGAATTGATGTCCTGCATAGGCTTGAGCTAAAGGCTCGGCCTCTTCCGGAATCATATTACCTGCAAAAATTTGCGCTCCCTCATCACTGTCAAGAGACTCCACATCCAGTCCCAAGCTGGATGCAAGCAATCTATTGAAAATGATTAGCTTTGGTGATTCAACAGGCACTGCGCCCTGACTTGTGAAAAAGGCTTGCGGTAACTGCGCATAACTATTCTCCAAGTTCCACCCTTTGTTCAACGTTTCTTCTTGCATGTGATCACAACTCCTTTTCTGCACCCAAGGGATATCCCCTGGTTATATTGTAGCCTTGTGAACCAATGCTCATTTATGTAGTCGCATGGAAATTCAATTCAAGAGGTTGTTGACTTAAACGAACATCTAAAATGTTCTTGATGAAACTTTAGCATATTTGCATGTCTTTTGCATTCCTCATGAATCGTAAGCACCAAAAAATCCAAGAGGTTTCTTTGCCAAGTGGGGTCATTCTCTTGCAATCCACTTCCCAGAAAACCATCTTGGATCCATTCCACTTACTACTATAGATGACACGTCTGTTATTACAAGGATTACGTGTGTGCTTCTTGAGCCTGTACAGGCTGTACTGGCACGCTCTCTTTTTTCAAAGCGAGGTTAAAGAAAACATTAAGCAGGATCGCTGACAGGCTTCCCGTGATAATACCATCGCTAACAATAATCCGAATACTTTGAGGAAGCTGGGCAAATAGATCGGGTACAGCAGTAACACCGAGCCCAAGTGAAACGGAGCAAGCCACGATCAATAGATTGGATTGTTTGCCAAAGTCGACGTTTTGCAGCATTTTGATCCCGGATGAGACAACCATTCCAAACAAGACAACAGTCGCTCCACCGAGGACAGCACTTGGAATAATTGTTGCAAAAGCAGCTACCTTCGGAATGAGTCCCAGAAAGACCAAAATACCTCCAGCTGCAACAACAACATTGGTCGTTTTTACTTTGGAGAGCTGAACCAAACCGACATTCTGAGCAAATGTATTATATGGAAAAGCATTAAAGATGCCGCCCAGAACAAACGCGAGACCTTCTGCGCGATATCCCCGTGCCAGATCTTTTTCGTTGATCGGTTGATCACAGATTTTGCTCAAAGCCATAAATACACCTGTTGATTCGATGATAACCACCGTACCTACAATAATCATTGTAATAATGGGGCCGATTTCGAAGGTAGGCCATCCAAAGTAAAAGGGTTGAGGTAAATGGAACCAGGAGGCTTCCTGTACAGAGGCAAAATTCACTTTTCCCATGATGGTTGCGATGAGGGTGCCCACGATAATACCAAGGAGAACAGCCAGGGATTTAACAAACCCGCGAGCATATCGATTCAGGATTAGAATGAACAGTAATACACCAAATGAAAGCGCCAAATTGTCCAAACTTCCGAAATTCTCGCTGTTTGCTCCACCCGCCATGTTTTTAATGCCGGTTGGGATTAGCACAAGACCGATGATGGTTACCACTGTACCGATCACAACTGGCGGAAACAATTTGACGATTTTGCTGAAAAACACGGCAAAGATAACGATAAATAGCCCGGCTGCGATGATCGACCCATAAATGGCGGGAATTCCGTACTGCGATCCAATTGCAATCATCGGTGTCACCGCTACAAAAGAACTTCCGAGCACCGCTGGCAACCCAATACCCAAGTACTTTCCTTTTCGAGCCTGAAGCCATGTTGCAATCCCACACGTTAACAGGTCAATGGATACCAGATACGCCAACTGCTCTGCAGTCAGATTTAGTGCTCTGCCCACAAGCAAAGGCACCAGAATTGCTCCCGCATACATCGCGAGTACGTGCTGAATTCCCAGTGAAAAAACTCTCATCTTTTTGGTTTCTTTCATCCCACGTTGCCCCCCTGAAATTAGAATCAACCAAACCGCTCCAAAATCATGTTATGTTGATTCACATTATATAAACTATTCAGGGAAGTTCCATGATTCATAACATAGAATTGTGATAAGGGATAAAGAGCCCAACTAAAATTGGGCGTGTTATACAAAAGGTACTCTCAAACCGTTTATTTCGTGTTATATTAGTTAACGTGGAAAATTCAAATAATTCTTTACACTCAGAAGCAATGAAACATGAACGTGAGAGGTAACTTCATTGATTCATGTTAATGCATAATGTCAGAACATCACTTGTTTCTTATTCTCAGCTTGTCGAGTTAAGAGGTTTGATGTTAAAACGTTGCTCCATTACCTCTCCGTTCTGGTGAACCCTCTCCGTAAAAAACACTTCTTCTCTGTTCATCAGAACAACGGATGAAGCTCTGGTCCCATAGTCGAATTTCTCACTTCTAACAAAGATGGGAGAAAGTAAACGTTCCCACTCCAATGGAACACCTGTATGAGGTAGATGCTCATCCACTGAAGGGTCTGCCATTTGCAGCAAACCTAATATTTGCTCTGTCAGGGTAGCTTCGTCCTCCCCTTGGATGATTTTCTCCAGCCCTTCTTTTCCACGTTTCACCTTGGGCCAATCTGTATTAATCAAGTGATTACTAATCCCGTATATTCCCGGTTTCAACTTCATCACAACATTACCCACATTAGAATAATAATAGAGGTCGTCAGGATCACCCACTAACAAATTGTAGCCAGGATAATCATTTTGACTTTGCTCCGCATGTTGCATATACTGCTCAGGTGTGGACGTTCCCTTTAAAAAATCAGCAACCAGATCTCCTCTTGAGCCCTTGGCATGTACATCTTCATTCGGATCACGATAATTCGTGATAGCAGCCAGACGCCCCTCTGTGGTTACGCCCATCCAGGTTCCCATTTTCGACAAATCCCGGCCAGCCAATATATGAGGATGATCTTCCCAATAGTGTGCTTGAGCCGTAGGTCTGTGATAGAATTCATCCCTATTTGATCCCAATATAAGCGGATACTTTGGATGCATGTTATAAGCAAATAAAATTAAACACATGGGAATCTTCAACTCCTATATTCGTTAAACCTCTGATTTCGCGCCTTTATATAGCATAGTCAACTACAATTACATCTTCCACCCAACCATCGAGGGAAGCTACAAATGCCTGATGAGCAGGATGTGGACCATAGGCGCGCAATGCCTCCTGATCTTCAAACGTCACTCTCAATCCAATCGTGTAACCTTGGATAAGATCCGTTTCTTCCGTTGCATTGATCCCTGCGGTCAGCCCGACAATCCCCGGGATTTGTTCCTGTAACGTGAGCAATTGATCCACCCATTCCTGCTGTTTAGCTAGTGTGGTTTTATCGTTAAATTTAAAAACAACCAAATGTTCAAACATCTTGTTATTCCTCCCATATCCATCCGAATATTAATGCAATTTCGTTAAATGAAGTTAATTCAACAATTCCAATCCACCCATCATATAGGGGACCACTCTGTTGGCTAATTCAGCCGGGGATTCCTGCCCGCCTTCAATATTCCATCGATACGTCATTCCATAGATCGACCAACTTAGCATCGTTGCCGTAATTTTCAGCGTTTTGGGATCTACATCCCCCGCTACTTTGCTCATTAATTCAAGAAGGAATTGCTCCAACTGTGTCTTGATATTTTCTTCAATAATTGGTGCAACTGTCTCATATTTTTTGATGCAACCATTACTTGAGACGTGATAATCACATAATGAAAATATAAGTTGCTGTATGGTTTCGGCTGATAACCGGGCATCCGGGTCCACTCTTTTCGTCACATATTCCATAAAAGCATCCGATAACAAGGCTTCAAGCAGTGCATATTTATCCTGAAAATGGGCGTAGAATGTAGCCCTGTTAATTGTGGCTTGTTCCGTAATGTTTTGAATCGTAATGCTGTTGAAATTTTTAATATTCAATTGGTTTAAAAACGCATCAAGAATTAATTGACGCGTGCGGATTACACGCGGATCATTCGAGTTTGGAGACAATACACCAGACATGTCCCAATCCTCCTTTGTACACAAAATATTTGGTTAGACTCCTTCATTATAGATAAGTGTTAATTGTTCAACAAGTGAAAGTAAGTGCAAAGACACCATACAATAATCCGTGTCTTTCGCTTAAGCAACAAAATGCTCCGATTGTTGGTTGAGCATGCCTATACACCTTGTTAAGATTGCACTCGTACCCGCTTGAAGGTGCATAATAATGGAGGTGCTTAGTTTGATTAATCAACAACATAATGTTATTTCTACGGAGTTTCTGTTTCAACCATACACTGTTAAAAAATTAACCCTGTCCTCGCGCATCATCATGTCCCCCATGGCTCGTGCCTTCTCCCCGGATGGTGTGCCAGGTCCCGATGTAGCTGCATATTATCGCCGGCGTGCCGAGCATGGTGTTGGACTCATTATTACAGAGGGTGCAACTATTGAGCATCCGTCTGCATCAAGTGAGCCTAGGCTCCCTCATATGTATGGAGAAGCAGCTCTTCACGGCTGGGCTGAAGTAGTCAAGCAAGTCCATGAAGCTGGCGGCAAGATTTTCCCGCAAATTCTGCACTTGGGTATTACCCGCCCTTCTGGATCTCAACCTCACCCAGAGGCTGAATCACTTAGTCCATCGGGAGTTGATATGGAAGGTACTCAAGTAGGTGAGCCAATGACGGAGGCAGAGATCGCAACTGTGATTCAAGCTTATGCAGATGCAGCAGCCAATGCACAAAGCATTGGCTTTGACGGAATTGAGCTTCACGGTGCACACGGTTTTCTGATCGATCAATTTTTCTGGAAAACAACGAATAGGAGAACAGACCGCTATGGCGGTGACCTACAGAAACGAACTCAATTCGCGGTTGAAGTTGTAATGGCAGTTCGTGCTGCGGTAGGTCCTGATTTCCCTATCGCGATGCGGATTTCCCAATGGAAGATGAATGATTATCAAGCCAGACTGTTCGACACCCCCGAACAACTGGAACAATTCCTTCATTTGCTGGTTGACGCAGGTGTAGATATCTTCCACTGCTCGACACGACGCTTCTGGGAGCCCGAGTTTGAAGGATCTGAGCTTGGATTTGCAGGTTGGGTGCGAAAGCTAAGTGGTCAAACCACCATTACCGTCGGTTCTGTGGGTATGCCAGATGAGCCTGAAGCAGGAGCAGATAAAGCAACACATCCAGGTATGAGCGAACTTATGAAGAGATATGAGCAAGAGGAATTTGATCTGGTAGCTGTAGGACGTGCACTCCTTGGTGATCCGGCATGGGCTGCCAAAATACGCGAAGGACGCGTATCCGAGATTCAAGCTTTTACACCTGAAGTACTCGCTACGTTACACTAAGAACAATTAGTTATTGTTCCCAGAGATTTCTTCTCCCCTATATATAGGTTTGAACTCATGAATCAATTATACTTAGCAAAGGGCTCGCTTTCCCTCCGGGATTGCGGGTATTTTGTTTTTATAGATATCTGTCCGATCAAACACTTCGAGCAATAGCAATATCGTTCAAGAAAATTCCTTCTTTGCAACCTATAATAACGTTAACATACCAGAAAGAAGGTGCATCATGACTCGGGAAGTCCGGACTGTCGTATTTGATACCGATCTACAGCTAGAAGCTTATCAATTTGAAGGCATTATGCAGAAGTTTCCCAATCATTTTCATGACTATTACGTCATTGGATTCATTGAGCAAGGCAAGCGTCACCTCGTCTGCAACAACGAAGAATACATTCTGAACAGTGGTGACATGATTGTTTTTAATCCACATGATCCGCACGCCTGCGAACAGGTGGATGGCAGAACCCTCGATTATCGCTGTATCAACGTCCAGCCTGAGGTTATGCGAGAGTATGTGAGAGAGATTACTGGACAAGCTTACTTGCCACGGTTCACATCCCCCGTTCTCTATCAAAGTGAACTTGTGGGTTCCCTGCACGAGCTGCATCAGATGATTCTGGAAGAGCAATCGGATTTCTGCAAAGAAGAATTGTTACTCTTACTACTGGATCAATTGCTGCGAGATTATTCGGATGCTGAACCACCTGTTTCCACACAGGATGTGACCACAGAGATCAGACGCATATGTGATTACATAGAAGCTCATTACATGGAGAGCATCTCACTGAACGAGTTAGCCGATTTGACGGAGATGAGCAAGTACCACCTGCTGCGTTTATTCACTCGCCAGAAAGGGATATCACCTTACCGTTACCTGGAAACGATTCGCATTAATCAAGCCAAACGTCTGCTGGAACAAGGTCTGCTTCCGATTGAAGTAGCTGCACAGACAGGATTCAGTGACCAGAGCCATTTTACGAATTTTTTCAAAAAACTGATCGGCCTGACACCCAAGCAATATAGACGTATCTTCAATCATGATTCGGAGTTGAAACGAGCCACCACTAACATCGTATGACAAGTCATCTTGGACATCAAAACACTAAAGCCTCTACCGGACATTTACTCGCTTTGTTTACTATACTCATCTGGGGAACTACGTTTGTCTCGACGAAGGTTCTGTTGATTGACTTTACTCCAGTGGAGATTCTATTTTTCCGTTTCCTGATCGGATATTTAATACTATTATTGATCTATCCACGTTCACTGCGGATCGCCTCATTCAGAGAAGAATGGTTATTTATTGGAGCAGGACTATGTGGGGTGACGTTATATTTTCTTATTGAAAATATTGCTCTGGTGTACACAACAGCTTCCAACGTGGGTGTTATTGTCTCCATTGCCCCGTTCTTCACTGCCGTACTCGCACACTTCTTCTTAGATGGTGAGAAGTTAACTCGCCGCTTTATCATCGGATTCGGGATTGCTTTGAGCGGCATAATACTCATCGCACTGAACGGCAGTTTCATTCTGCAACTGAATCCGATAGGTGATCTGCTTGCTTTCATAGCACCTGCGGTATGGGCGATCTACTCTGTGCTAATGCGAAAAATTGGCGAGCTTCGTTATCACACCATTGGCGCGACTCGCAAAGTGTTCTTCTATGGCCTGATCTTCATGCTACCAGTTCTATTCTTGTTTGAATTCCATTGGGAACTCGGACGCTTCACAAACATGACCAATCTCTCCAATATTCTCTACCTCGGTCTGGGTGCCTCCGCGTTGTGTTTCGTGACCTGGAACCGGGCCGTAAATCTTCTCGGAGCTATCAAAACGAGCGTATATATCTATCTGGTTCCTGTCATTACTGTTGTGTCATCTGCACTGTTTCTTCAAGAGCAGATAACCTGGGTGATTGTACTCGGAGCTTTCTTAACCCTATTTGGCTCTTACATTTCAGAACAAAAAGGACACAAGCTTAACAACAAAAACACTAATCCGCATAGGGGTTAGTGTTTGCTTCATTTTTCACTGATATAACTGGACATCGTGTGTGACCACCGTTGACATGAGCAGAAGTCATTCATTTTATCTCATTTAATTGAGACAGCAGAATCTCCAGTTCCTCTTGCTCCAGATGACGCCATTGCCCCCGCTCCAGTTGATCCAGCGTAATATTCATAATTCGCACACGCTCCAGCTTGAGGACTCGGTACCCCAAGGCTTTGCACATTCTGCGGATCTGCAGGTTGAGACCTTGTGTCAGAATAATACGAAATACATTGTCACTTTGTCTATACACTTCGCAGGGCTTGGTCACCACATCCAGAATCTCAACGCCATCCGACATGGACTTTACAAATTCGTCGGTTATGGGTTTGTCTACAGTCACTACATATTCTTTATCATGATTATGCTCCGAACGCATCATCTTGTTCACAATGCCTCCGTCATTCGTAAGCAAAATTAACCCCTCAGATGCCTTATCCAGCCTGCCTATCGCAAATATGCGAGAAGGATAATTCATATATTGAATGATGTTCCCCTCCACATGTGCTGCTGCTGTGCAGACAATACCGATGGGTTTGTTCAGAGCAATGTAGACAGGTTCGCTGTCATTACGAGGAATCTCCTTCCCATCAATGAGTACCACATCGTGAGGTTCAACTTCGGCCCCTTTTTCACATACCCTGCCATTAATCGTTATTCGTCCGGCCGCAATTAAACGGTTCGTTTCCCTGCGGGAGCAGAATCCCGTTTCACTTATGTATTTGTTAATTAACATGTGTCACCGCTTCTCATCTATAGTATTGCCACTGGTGCTTAGAGTGCTGGTACGTTCATTCGCTTCATGCAATGAGTTAGTACCTTGTACTGATTTTCATTCCACATCATCTCATTTATACTGAAACGAAGCAATGATTGGTTATATAAAAACACATACAACGTTACATAGGAAAGCCAAATTACACTCTGGAAGGAGTTTCTCATGTACAAAGTTACTCGATTTACAGTTGACCCCGATAATCCAAACCAAGACTCTGGCATGTGGATTGGTGGAGAGACTGCATACGTTTCCGACTGGCCGCTCAACCCTGAGGGTCAGCCTTTATTGCATCTCTTCTCCATCAATTGCAATACACTTTCACAGCAGGTCCATATCCCTTCTTTACCACAAGATAAATATATCTCGGTCTTCTCGACCTACTCCGCCTCCGAATACTTTCTGGATCAGGTAACCTATACGGGAGATGAACTGGAATGGAACGAGAATATTGTTGCCGGATGCACTTATGTCTCGGTATCTTCGCATCCACTCACTTCCGTATGTCCCGTTCCACCCATTCCGTTAAGCGGCGTACGTTTGATAGAAATGGAGTTAGACGAACGGGAGTTCCCTGCATTTTCATTTTTCTCTCCCACTGTACCAAACGGTGTGAAAGGAATTGACCATTTGCTAGAGGAACATCAACTGGTGTGTCAAATATATTCCGGAGATTTTCCTGAGCCTTATCGGGATATATTGGGTCTTCCCGATGCAAATGGTTATTTATTTTTGCGAAAGGGTCCCGCGTCTGCTCACGCACCATTCGATGGAATTTTCTTTGTACAGACTGCTTAAGAGCGATACGTGGAGTCAGGTATCATTATATAAAATGGCTAATCAGAACGTTTCCCGTCTACCTAGACAGGGAACGTTTTTTATATATGCACGTTTTACTATCCTCGATCAATACAGATGGAAAACCCTGTTAAAAGGCCATATGAATTAAATCATATCTACCCTTTCGACACGAAATCGTTTTAGAAAAAATTTAGTACGAGAAATATTTCTCTTCATCAAAATTTAACATTATTTTACAACAAAAAGCATGTACATTTGGACAATTATGGTATAAGTTATATATGAAATAAACATTAATTACATAATATAAAATTTATATCCAACTAGGAGGCGGGCTTTTGAAGAGAATATTCGCTCTAAGCTGCGGTTTTTATCTGTTAATCGGCATAACCAGCGTTGTGCTCGGTGCACTTCTTCCTGTTTTATTGTCACATTATGAGCGCGGTTACAGTGATGGCGGATTTTTGTTATTTCTGCAGTTTCTTGGATTTCTTGTCGGTGTAATTGTAGCTCCTGCCCTGACAGCCCGTATCGGAAGAAAAGCGATGCTGACCCTTGCCCTAATCTGTATTGTAGTTGCTTATATATTACTCGGTTTTTTGCCATCCTGGTCTGTAGTTCTTCTTCTCACAATTATCGTAGGTTTCGGTTCAGGTATCATCGAACCCTCTGTAGGTGCATTCACGATCGAATTCACTGAGAATCAAAAGGCGGTCGCCATGTCCAAGCTGGATGTCTTCTTTGCTCTTGGAGCACTTCTCATCCCGGCTGTCGCTGCTTTATTTATCTGGATGGATCTGTGGCATCTTACTTTTTATACGGTGGCCGTGTTGTCACTGATTCTCATGCTGCTGTGGATCACTATGCCCCGGCCAGCCGCACTGTATCTGGAACAGGCTGGTGAGAATACAGTGGCACATGCAGCAGGTAAAGCCCGATATTCGAGAAAACATCTGGGTCTGCTGACAATCTTCGTCATCTTCTTTTTCATCTACATGGGATTGGAACTGGGATTGATGAACTTCCTACCCTCCATTCTCGTAGAACGACTGCACCTTCAGGAATCTGTCGCATCGCTGAGTGTCTCCATCCTGTGGATTGCGATGATCATCGGTCGTCTTTTCTCCGGGAAAATAGCGGAAGCCGTCAACTATATGCCATTCCTGATCTGGAGCACGGTTGGCACGCTTTTGTTTACTGTCGCTATGGTATTTGTAACTGGACAGTGGGCAACGTATGTGCTGATCTTCGGAACCGGTCTGTTCATGTCAGGGCTGTTCTGTATCGCACTAGTCTACGCAAATGTTCTGATTCCCGGTATGACCGAGCGGACAACCAGTATCCTGATCGCATCGGGTGGTATTGGAGGTGCCATCTTGCAGTATGTGACTGGATGGAGTATGAGTACAGGGCCTGTCGTGAATACAATCTGGATTTTGGCCGGATTCTGTCTGATCCTGCTGCTCACATTGATGGTCTCTCATCTATGGACTGTAAAAAATAATGCAGTACGTACTGCTCTCGCACAACATAGCAAGGAAATGTAAACATCGTTTCTTAAGGGAGGTGATGCCCGCATCATCCGGATTGTTGAGCTTCGTTCGAGCTAGTACACCATTATATTGGAGGAAATCGTATGCAAACTTTAACCAACAACCGCTTCATAGCCGGAAAAGGGATTAAGTTGATTGACGATTCAGGTGTTGAATACCTGGATGGCGTGTCGGGAACATTCAATCTGTCACTGGGCTATAATCACCCACATGTTGTCAGCAAAATTCAGGAACAAGTCGGCAATCTGACGCATATGTCTTCCTCCTTCACCGAACCATACGTAAATGAAGTACTTGATCACTTAATCGAATATGCTCCAAACGACATTAATGCCGGATGGATGCGGGATATCACTGGTTCAACTGCCAACGAATGTGCGACGAAAATTGCACAGAAGTACACCGAATCGACAGACATCATCAGCCTGTATCTGTCCCATCATGGGCAGACCCAATTTGCCACCGGGATTTCGGGGAATGCCTTTAGGCGGAAACGATTCCCCAATTCCGCTGTGGCTAACGCTGTCCATGTACCTGCCCCATACTGTTATCGTTGCCCATTCAAATCCTCAAATGGAGACTGCGGCTATCAATGCGTTGAAGCTATATCTGATGCGATAGAATATGCAAGTTCCGGCTCAGTCTCCTGCATGATTATCGAACCCATTCTGGGGAATGGCGGCAATATCATTCCTCCTGCCGGATATTTCAAACGACTGCGTAAACTGTGTGATGAGTACAATATTATTCTCATTGCCGACGAAGTGCAGACCGGAATCGGTCGTACCGGAACCATGTTTGCCAGCGAACTGTTTGATATCCAGCCTGATATGATTACCCTTGCAAAAGGTCTTGGCGGGATCGGCGTACCTGTTGCTGCGGTGTTAATGCAATCCCGGCTGAATGTGCTCGAAAAGCACGAACATTCCTTCACCTCAGGAAGCAATCTGATCTCCGTAACTGCTGCCAAATCCACCTTGGAAGTGGTATCCGAACCCGGGTTTCTGGATGCGGTGAAACGCAAAGGTGAAATTTTGGGTGAGTTGCTGCATGAATTGGCAATGAAATACCCAAGTATCGGTGAAGCTCGTGGTGTCGGGTTAATGTGGGGGTTGGAGATTGTAGGTGACGGTAATGAACCCGATACGCTCAAAACCAATGCCATTGTTGACCGTGCTTTTACAGATGAGCATCTGATCTTGAGAAGTTCAAGATATGGCTTCGGCAACGTTGTTAAGGTTCGGCCTTCCCTTACCACAACCGAAGACGAACTGGTTGAGATTGTAGAGCGGCTGGATTCAGTGCTCGCCAGCGTTAATTAAAACATTTCAATGCAACTGTTCGAAGTGGTCGTTTCGGTTACGAATCGTTCTTATGATCGCTGTTATCCACGGATTTTCTTGATTTCCCTTTCCCAAGGGAAAAATCCATTGATAGCGTATGCTTCCGAAGCAGCTTTCTTTCAGAAAGCTTTGAGGCGAACGCTCCGCTTCTCCAGAATCGATTTCGTCCCCTTCACTACTTTCGTATCTTGTCTGAAACTGTTTTAAGATGAATCGCTATATTTATATTTTATATAATTACAAGGAGGTTATATCATGCTTGCATTGGTATACAAATCGGCTTGGGATGTGGCGCTTGAGGAACGGCCTGTCCCGGAAATTACAAAAGATAATCAGGTGTTGGTTCGTATTCGGGCGACAGGTGTATGTGGTACCGATCTCGGTATTGTCAGCGGCAAATATCATGCAGTTCCTTCTGTCATTCTCGGTCATGAGTCTGCCGGGGAAGTCATTGATGTTGGCGCTGCGGTAACGACATTACAACCGGGCGACCGTGTTGTGATCGACCCTACCTACTATTGCGGACAGTGTGACATGTGCAGAACAGGCAGACAAAATCATTGCACACATAAGTCTGTTACCGAGACAGGTGTGAGTGCTGACGGGACATTTACAGATTATTATGTGACCGAGGATCGCTTTTTGTACAAATTGAAGGACCATGTGAGCTATGAAGAAGCAACTTTGACGGAACCGCTCAGCTGTATGCTGACGGGGATTAATCAGATTCATCTACTGCCGAATTTCAGAACAATCATCCTCGGCGCAGGACCGATTGGCATTCTGTACAGCTATGCGCTCGCTTCCAAAGGGGTCACCGGCTGTCTGGTCGACATCTCCGAAGAACGCTTAGCCATTGCTGGTTCGATTGCACCTGATCGTTGGGAAGTTCATTCATCCTTCGAAAATGCAATAGAATCACTGTCACCCGCAACCCATCAGGTCGATATGATTGTTGATACAACGGGCGTTGTGGGCACACAAGTACTTTCCCAGCTCGCCAGCGGCGGTTATCTGATGCTGGTAGGTCTAAGAGATGGAACTACGTCCTTTAATCCAAAAGAAGTCGTGGACCGCAGTCTGAAAATTATTGGTTCCATCGATTCTCTGGGCACATTTGCAACCGCACATTATATGATTGAACAAGGGATTATTCCGGCAAAAAAAATCATCACCCACTCCTTCCCGTTGGAGGATTACGAAGAGGCTTTCCGCACACTTGGCTGCGATATTCAGGGACGCACACTTCAAGCTTCTTCACATGCTATTAAAGTAGTGTTGCAATCCAGTGGTTCCGGTTTCTAAGTGGAAAGCTAACCATGAATGAATTAAATTAGAGATCTATGTTTACACAATCCTGGAGGAGGAATACAACATGGTAACAAACCAAGAGTTTGGCGGACTGGGAGTGGCCGATGATGACATCATCCAAGCAGTCATTTTTGACATGGATGGTGTACTGATTGACAGCGAACCGATTTATTTCGAGATTGAGCGTAGCTCCTTTGCCCATTTTGGCGCAGTGATGACGGAAGAAGAACACCACACTTATGTTGGAGTTACGCTGGAATCCATGTGGCAGCAAGTATTGGACAAACATCAGCTGACCGCTACGCTGGAAGAAATATTTGCTTATCATCAGCATAATGTGATGCAAACGATGCTCGCCCATCCCAATTTGTCGGCAATGCCTTCCATGGAACGCTGGTTACGCTGGCTACATGAGCAACACGTACCCATAGCCGTAGCTTCTTCCTCTCCACGTGCACTGATCGATCTGATCATGGACAAAACCGGACTTGGACAATACTTTGAGATTCGAATGACAGGTGAGGAAGTTACGAACGGCAAGCCGGCACCAGATATTTTCCTGACCACCGCTGAGATGATTGGTGCATCCCCTTCAAATTGTCTGGTGATCGAGGACTCTCGCAATGGTGTTCAGGCCGCCAAAAGTGCAGGCATGCGTTGCATCGGATATCGTAATCCGGGATCAGGCAATCAGGACTTGTCCAAAGCCGATCTTCAGATTTCCAGTTACGATGAGTTATGGACATTGAAGAATACACTGCCCTTTGAAGGCAGATTGCCAAGCTTGTCAAAGTTTCGCTGAGAAGATTGTAATAAAAAGATCATAATTTCGGAATGTATTTAGAAAAAAAACAACCCAAACGGCTTCAATTCATTCGAATTGGAGCTGTTTGGGTTTTGCTTGCTGCAATGGGTGTTACATGAGGACACATGCTGTATTTCAACTAAACCGAAAGATCGAGACTTCCACCCAGATTGGGATGAGGAGCAGGCACTGACTTCAACATTTCTGCCATCTGCTGGCCTTGCTGCTGTGCCATGTCTTTCGTAATCGACATCACTTGCAAGCTTGCCGACTGCACTACTGAAGCTTGGCTCATCGCCATTGATAATGCTGCAATATCCATGTTCTGCACTCCTTTCACTTTCTGATTACATAGATGTACTTATTATATATCGGTCAGTAGAGAGGAATTGTTAAAAGGTCGATCAAAATGTATACGGAGGATTCTTTCGTTTCCACGATCTGTTGAATGAACATTCGCAATTTCAATAGTTGATCTGCCACGTTGGTGACATCACAATGTTGATCCGACCACGTCAGAAGCTTTATTTCTCCATCTACAGTAATTTTCCAGCTATCATCATTAACGGAGCATAAAAAGGGGATGCCATAAGTCATGAGCATGACTGAGGACATCCCTTATTAAAGTTATTTTATTCTAATGAACCTGGCACACGCTATTCGCTCTGATTTGCACAGGTCTGTGGTGTAACGAATCACAGAGACGTTATTTCGTCGATTGGGTCGTTTTTTAGGTTCTGACACCCTGATACGATGAAATAACGTTACTGAGGTTCGTTAAAGTTTGCCGTTCACATCGAATCTACTTCTTAAGACGCGTCAGATTCGTTAGCGCTTTGAGTGAGGAGGAAACTCACTTTTGGAGCGGACCATTACTTGTGCATTAATAACTGTTCGACGTACTCAACGCAAGTTCGTTTATTTTAACTTCCGGGTTACTTACCACCTGTTGAATCATGGAAATAAAGTGTTTTTGAATCTGTTCAACGGTAGATGGGTCATACACATTGGCATTGTACATCAATATGATCTTCATATTTTCATGAGGCTTGACGATCAAAGTAAAATCAAAACTATTGTGTTCTGTACCCCCAACATTCATAATCTCAAGCGGTGTTTCACCTTTCTGACCCAGACTCTCCATTCGGTTCTCTACCGGGAAGTTCTGATATACAACAACATGGTTAATCAGAGATTGTTTTTTCTTGGTCAGATTTTGAATATCATATAACGAATACGTATCATATGCATGTGACTCCACAGCTTGTGCCTGATTCCTTTTCATTAGAGATATAAATGACTCATCGACCTGAGCCTGGATCCGAACAGGAATTGCATTAATAAATAATCCAATCATGCTTTCGATCCCAGGAATGACAGGCGGTCTGCCCGATACCACACTTCCGAATACAACATCGTTGCTTTCATTGTATTGCTGCAACAATACACCCCAGACCGTCTGCACTAACGTATGGAGAGTAACATGCTGCTGTTCCGCAATCTGTTTCATTTGCTCGATTAGTACATCATCCAAATAACAGTTTAACGTTCTGGAATCCTGTCTTTCATGTTTCGGTTTGATTTTTTCTCCAGGCAATTTCGTTTGTCCTTCATAACCCTTCAGGTAATGAGTCCAATACGTTATTGCACCTTGATGATCTTGCTGTTCCAGCCATTCAATGAATTGACTATATGGGGTTAATAGAGTCACTTGAGGCTTTCTATTTTCCCGAATCGCAAAATAATTCTCAAATATCTCTTTGCTTACCAGAGACATACACCAGCCGTCCATCAAAATATGGTGAAAACTCCATATGACGCGGTATTCCTCATGGTTTGTTCGTAAAACAGACATACGTATTAGCGAATCTCGTTGTAAGTCAAATCCTCTTGCCTTGTCCTGCTCGATATACTCGTCAACATACGTTTTACGTTGCAGCTCACTTGTGCCAGCTACAACTTCATAGTTAAATTCAAATTTCTTCTCTTGATACACAATTTGAAGAGGGATGTCCACGAAATCACTGTAAAAATTAGTTCTTAATATCGCATGCCTTTGCATTAATTGATCCAAACTTTGCGCAAAAGAGGCAACATTCAAATCTCCATGCATATCAAACATGATTTGTACAAAGTAAGCGCCCGAAATTGGATTCCGTTCACTTTCGTACAACATTTCCTTCTGTAATGGTGTAAGTGGGTACACATTTTCAATTCGGCCGATGTGCCCAGTTTGCTCCACGATTTGATCCAATTGATCAATGGTTAATGACTTGCATGAAATATCACTTGGCGTCAGCTCGGTTTGTTCCTTCGTTACACAATGTTCAACGACTCTATTAAGACCTTCCTTATAGAGAAAAGCCAATTGCTCCATCGTTTCCCGGCGATATTGTTTTGAACTATAGTTAATGGACAGCGACAACCGCCCCTCTGTAACAATGCCATTGATATTCAGCACAAATGGTCTCTTGTTGTTTTCACTTACAGATGGCCCGCTGGAATAATGCGAGAATTTAATGCCATCTTGGCCCGAATCCTGATTCACCTGTCCCATATAGTTGAAACTAATTTCGGGATTTTTCTCTAACTTGAATCCTTCATTTCCATGTGACAAATACCTCGAAATCCCGTAACCAATGCCCTTGGTTGGGATCTGGCGCAGTCCTTCCTTGACGGTCTTAATCTTCCTTGATAAGTCAGCCCCGGACTCCATCGTAATCATAACGGGGTACATACTCGTAAACCATCCCACTGTACGCGTAATGTCCAGCTCTGGCAGGATGTCTTCTCTACCATGCCCCTCCAGATTTACGAGGATTTCTCCCATGCCTGTCCAATCATGAACAGCCATTCCTAATGCCGTTAGCAATATATCATTAATTTCCGTATGGTACGCATGATGTGTTTGCTTTAATAATTGCTCGGTTTCCGCTGCGGTCCAATGAATGGTGATCGTTTCACTATCTTTGCCAATCGTCTCATCACAATCCATATCTTTAGGCAGCGGGCTTAGCTGGGCCTGCTCCACTCGACTCCAGTATTGATTGTCTTGCTTCATCGCCGGGCTGTCTGCAAACGTCGACAATTGTTCTGCCCATTGTTTAAACGAGGTCGTTTTTTGAGGAAGCCGAATTTCTTCACCTCTCAAGAACTGATCTTGCCCTGTCTGAATATCTTCATATAAAATACGCCATGAAACCCCGTCTACCAACAAGTGATGGATGGCAATAAGCAGGTGATCCCCTTCAGCACATTGGAACAAACCAAGTTTGATCAAAGGTCCGTAAGACAGATCCATACCACTCTGAATTTCTTTTGCTTTATTTTCAATGAACGATGCATGATCTGCTACTGTTTTGAGGTCAACGATTTCAAGGCTGTATAATCCTTCTTCGTCTGCCCCTCGGTTCCACGCTTCATATCCGCCTTCAGGAGCTTGTCGATAAAGGATGCGGAGAGCATCATGCTGTTTCACGATCTTATCCATGATGCTGTGAATAAAGCGAACATCAAACCCTTTTTCACGAAAGAACATCATTTCCTGATTGTAATGATGTGCGTCCACCATATTTTGATCAAAGAACCAGCGCTGAACAGGTGTCAGCATCACTTGCCCCGTAACTTCCCCTTGGTCAGAAATAGTGCTCACAGATGTCACGTGTTCACTCAACTCCGCTACTGTCGGATAGGTGAAGAAATGCTTCATTTCCACTTTATACCCTGCTTGAAGCAGTCGTGAGGAAACTTGAATACATTTAATCGAATCGCCCCCGAGTTCAAAGAAATGATCTGATGTGCTAACCTTTTGAACACCAAGCACAGCTTCCCAGGCAGCGACGATTGCTTGTTCTACAGCGTTCTGCGGCGCCATATACTCGGTCCCTTTTTGCATATGTTCTTGTGGAGATGGCAATGCCTTACGGTCAACCTTCCCATTGGAAGTTAACGGTATATGCTCTAATTGAACAAAATAAGACGGGATCATATAATCCGGAATTTCATGAGATAATGCCATTCTGATTTTCTTCGCTGTCAGTGAGCTGTCGCCTTTCCAATACGCACACAACTGCTTCGAACCATCCTCATGCTCACGGGCAATAACGACTGCTTCCTGAATGGAGTCTATTTGCAAAAGCGCAGTTTCCACTTCGCCAAGCTCAATTCGGTAACCGCGAATTTTCACTTGATGATCGATTCGTCCCAGATATTCAATATTTCCATCCGGCAGCCATCTTGCGGCATCTCCTGTGCGATACATTTTCCCTTTTGTAATCGAGGGATGATCAACAAATTTCTCTGCGGTTAAATCAGGCCGGTTCAGATAACCTCTGGCAAGGCCCTCACCTGCTACAACTAATTCTCCCTGAACACCGATCGGTTGAATGCGCTGGTGTTTATCCAAAATATAGGTCTGCAACGTTGGGATTGGTTTTCCAATATTGCTCTTTCCAGCATGTATTTCAATGTCGGTTATTTCCTTATACGTTACATGAACCGTTGTTTCGGTTATTCCATACATATTAATTAACTGGATAAATGGATATTTCAGCTTCCATTCTTTCAATAACACGGGATTGAGGGCTTCTCCTCCAAAAATCACTTTTCTTAATTTCAGATCTGCTGCATGACCTGCCAGTTCTTCCTGAAGAAGATGATAGAAATACGTTGGCGTTTGATTCAATATCGTCACTTGCTCGTTTTTTAACAATTGTAGAAATTGTTCCGGACTTTTTGCCGTCATTTGAGGTACGATAACCAGTTTTCCGCCATAGAGCAATGCCCCGTACATTTCCCATACCGAAAAATCAAAACAAAAGGAATGGAATAATGTCCATGTATCTGATGCATTAAAATCAAACAAATTTTTACTATTGAACAACAATCGCACCACATTTTTATGTTCAATACATGTCCCTTTTGGTTTACCTGTCGTTCCTGAGGTATAAATTACATATGCCAGGCCTGTTGGTGTAGCAGTCATTCCCAAATTGGAATGATCTTCATGATAGGACTCAAGTAGATCCAGGCAAACGACCTCTCCTGCAAAAGAGATGCGTTCTTGCAAATGACTTTGCATTAATAATACATGTACACCCGAATCCTCAAGCATGTAGTTTATACGATCCTTCGGATATTCAGGATCAATCGGCACGTATGCGCCACCCGCTTTCAAAATCGCAAGGATTCCTACAACCATGTCTAGCGAACGATCAGCGATGATCCCGATTAACTGATCATTTTGAATGCCTTTAGCCTTCAACGTTCTTGCCAATTGGTTGGCTTTCTCGTTCAGCGTTTGATAGGTTAAATGTCGATCATCATATACAACCGCAACGTTTTCGGGAGTTCTTACTGCTTGTTCCTCAAACAGTCCATGAATCGTCTTGTCCATTGGGTATTCAGCCATAGAATCATTAAAATGTTCCAAAATTTGTGTTTTTTCCTGTGTTGTCGTCAAGTCAATGTCATGGATAGGGATAAGCGGATTGTTGACCACTTGCTCCAGCATTCGAATCAAATGCCCTTGAATGCGTTCTACGCTTGCGCGATCATAGACGTTAGCATTGTAATAGAACATGCATTTCATCGATTGGCCTGGTTTAATAATCAGGTTAAAGTCATAATTTGTTTGTTCATCTGCTTCTACATTCGTAATCCGAAGAGCTGTCTCTTCCTGATCCCCAAACTGTTCCATAATGCCCTGTACAGGATAATTTTCGAATATCAGGATATGATCAATCAAATTTTGCTTTTGCGATGTTTCCGCCTGAATCTCGTATAACGGATACGTGTCATGTGGATGCGAAGCCACAGCTTGTTCCTGATTCCGCTTCATAACCGCTGCAAATGTCTCGTTACCTTGAGTCTGAACGCGTACAGGAATGGTATTGATGAATAAACCAATGATTCGCTCAACTCCAACAATCGCCGCAGGTCTGCCCGACACCACGCTTCCGAATACAACATCCTCACTGCCGTTATATATCTGTAGCAATATTCCCCAGGCTGTCTGCATGAACGTGTTCAGCGTCACCTGATTCTGACTGGCCACTTGTGCGAGCTGTCCGGTTAATTCCTGACTAAGTGTACAAATCATATGCTCTGAATGATATTCATCACTCTTCGTAATTGAATGTTTTTTTGGCAAAGTGGTCTGCTCATCATAACCTTGCAGATAGTCACGCCAGTATTTCAGGGATTCTTCATGATCTTGGTTGTCCAGCCATTCAATATAGTGTTTGTATGGAATCGTACTCTTTGCCTCCAGTTTTCGTTGTTCCTGAATAGCAAAGTATCCATCAAACAACTCCTGGATTACAAGAGACAGGCACCAGCCATCCATCAAAATATGATGATAATTCCAAATGAAACGATAGGTTTGGTCATGCGTTTGCAAGATCGAAATACGCATTAACACATCCTGAGACAGGTCGAAACCTTTTATTTTATCTGCTCTTGTATATTCTGCCACGTATGCTTCACGATCTTTTTCATTCATCTCACGCAAATCTTCGTATGTTAGCCCATTCCGTTTATGACGGTATACCACTTGCAGAGGTCCATTATTCCATTTGCTATGAAAATTTGTTCTGAGAATCGAATTACGCTGCATCAACTGATCCAGACTCTTCGTAAATGCTTCCACGTCTAACGGACCATGAAGATCCAGCGTAGTTTGAAGGAAATACGCTTCCGATTTTGAATGAAGCAAATGATGAAAGAACATCCCATTTTGCATCGGTGACAAAGCATATATATCTTCGATTTCACCAATGTGTTCCGATTCTTGAACAAATCCTTCTAATTCTTCAATGGTAATTCCTTTTAACGTTAGATCACTTGGTGTACATTCCGGCTTCTCTTTTGTCACACAATGCATCACGATTTCTTGCAGATGATCTCTAAAATATGTTACCACTCGCTCCATCGTTTCTTTTTGATATTGGGTGCGACTATACCGAAGGGACAACGTCAATTTGCCTTCCACAATTAAGGCATTCATATCGATAAGAACATTTCTTCTGTGATTGTCGCTTGCTGTTGCTCCGCCTGGATAGGGAGAGATCTGCATCCCGCTATTCTGAAGATCCTGATCAAATTGACCCAAATAGTTAAAACTAATTTCAGGATTCAAGGTAAAGGGCGTTTCTTGCTGATGTGCACTTAAATATCGTAAAATACCATAACCAATCCCTTTTTTAGGGATTTGACGAATCATTTCTTTGTTTGTTTTGATGAAAAGAGACATATTTGAACTTGCTTCCATATCAAGTACAACCGGATACTGGCTCGTAAACCATCCGATCGTTCGTGTAATATCTAGATCCGGTAAAATTTGTTCTCTTCCATGTCCCTCCAGATTGACCAGCACTTTATCCATGCCCGTCCATTGGTGAATAGACATGCCTAATGCATGGAGCAGCAAATCGCTAATCTCCGTTTTATACGCACGATTCGCTTGTTTTAATAATTGTTCCGTTTCTGCCGCTGACCATTCTATCGTGATCTCTTCACTGTCTTTTTCCAGTGCATGATCCGCTTCGAAATCTGTAGGTAACGGCTTATAGGTTGCTTGTTCAATTTCATTCCAATAGGCTAGCTCTTGCGTTACCGCATCACCGTTCGCATACAACTGGAGCTGTTCTGCCCATAATTGGAATGAAGCCGTTTTTTGCGGTAGTTGAATCGATTCTCCATCACTTAATTGTTCATATCCCCTCGATAGGTCTTCAATCAAAATTCGCCATGAAACCCCGTCGATGACGAGGTGATGAATAACGATTAATAGATGATCTCCATCTGCACATTGAAACACGCCCAACTTCATCAAGGGCCCACGTTCCAAGGTAAACGTGCTTTGCATTTCATTTGCCTTCTTCTCGATTTCTTGAGACGGATCTGCTAATGACTTGAAGTCCATCACTTCAAGTGTATATAAGGATTCCCTTGCCAACCCTTCATTCCACGCTTCATAACCCTGTTCTGTAAAGCGATATACTGTACGAAGTGCATCATGATGCTCACTCAATTTATCGAATACACGGCGAAGTGTGACGTCATGAAAACCTTCTTTCCGATACAACATCACGGACTGATTATAATGATGGGCGTCTACCTTGTATTGCTCAAAAAACCAATGCTGGATTGGAGTCAGCATCACTTTTCCAGTGATGATCCCCTGTTCTGACAGGGTACTTATGGGTTGAACATAGGGAATCAAGCTTGCTATGGTTGGATTTTTAAACAGATGATCCATCTGCACCTGGTAACCTGCTTGATATAACCTCGAAGAAACTTGAATGGATTTAATCGAATCTCCTCCAAGCTCGAAGAAATTATCCAAAATCCCAATGTTCTCTACCCCAAGTACCTCTTCCCAGATCGATGCAAGTTGTTGTTCCATCATCGTTCGGGGTGCTTCGTACTCCATGCCCTTCAACATATGTTCTTTGGGAGCAGGCAGCGCTTTGCGATCGATTTTCCCGTTGGACGTGAGCGGCATCTGATCGAGTTCTATAAAATAGGACGGAATCATGTAGTTGGGTAGCTGCTGGGACAGCGCCTCCCGCAGTTCCCCGATCGTGATTGCATCCTCTCCTACCAGGTACGCACATAATTGTTTGGTTCCCGTTTCATCTTCTCTGGCTATGACGATGGCCTCTTTTATCTGGGTACTATTTAGAAGAGCCGTCTCCACTTCACCAAGTTCAATCCGGTGTCCACGAATTTTCTCTTGATGATCCACCCTTCCTATATACTCTATGTTCCCATCGGGCAGCCATCTTGCGAAGTCACCTGTCTTGTACATTTTTTCTCCCGAAACAAATGGATCATCCACGAATTTCTCCGCCGTCAGATCTGGACGGTTCAAATAACCTTTGGAGAGCCCTGCTCCTGCTACACATAACTCTCCCTGAACTCCAATAGGCTGCAATGCATTCCGTTCTCCTAAAATGTAGACTCTATTGTTCGCAATAGGCTTCCCGATTGAGATATTTTGATCTGCCGACTTGATCGACAGAACTGTGGATACAACACTATTTTCGGTTGGACCGTATTCATTACACACTTCGATGCGTGGATTGATGCGCTGCAATTTGTGTATTAAGGCAGGAACAATCTTCTCTCCCGCAGCCACCACATTTTTCATGGATGCCCAATCTTCTGCGTTCACTTGTTCCAATAGAGTCATCAAGAAACTGGGTGGACTTTGGATGTGCGTGATTTGCTGTTTTTTGACCATCGTATTGATGGCTATAGCATCTTTACACTGTTGCTGGTTTAACAAATACACTGTCGAGCCAGATATCATCGGACCAAAGAAATGAGTAATAAATGAATCAAAAACGAAAGGATTCAGCATTAATACCCGATCATCTCCGGTAAAATGATAAAAATCCGATTTCCATTGCAGGGAATTCACAATGCTGGCATGTTCAATCATTACGCCTTTGGGATGACCTGTTGTTCCAGACGTGTAGATCATATATGCCAAATCACTGGAGATCGCTCCATCGTCCAAATTTAAATGATCATCATAGTGATTTATTTCAGAATCCAGAATGACACATGTCCCCGCATAATGTTCCGGTTTCTGTATATGACTTTGATGCAGCAACCAAGCCACTTTTGAATCCTCAAGGATATAGTGAATACGATCTGCCGGATATTCCGGATCGATTGGGACATATGCCCCGCCAGCTTTTAGAATACCGAATAAACCTATGATCATCTCAAGTGAGCGCTCTGCCATAATGCCAACGAACTGACCCGCCTGCACCCCCTTAGCTTGAAGCAATCGGGCCAATTGGTTGGATTTTTGATTTAACTCTCTGTACGTTAACTGTCTATTCTCAAATACGACTGCCGGATGGTCCGGTGTTCGTTCCACCTGTTCTTCAAATAATTGATGCATCGTCTTGTTCTGTGGATACTCAACCCTTGTATCGTTAAAGTCATATAACAGCTTGTTTCGATGAAACTCTGATAACATATCGACATGACTTAACTCCAGATCAGGTTGGTTTAGAACTACGGAAAACAATTGGTCAAGATGTTCTACAATTTGTACCATATAATCGCGATCATAACGATCATCATCATAAACTAATCTTAACTGAATGGAGTCGTTCTTCAGATCAAAGTGGAACATTGTCGCCGCTTTTACGTTATTTTCATCAAGGGCAGGATGAATTTCATTCAACGAAACCAAGGTATGAATTAGTGGTACATGGTTCGAATCATACTGAACATTTAAACGTTCAACCATTTTTCTGAAAGGGATTCGTTGATGCTGAATGGCTTCGGTTAAACTGGTCTTCACTTGATTAAATAAGGATTTGAATGACATCACATGATTGATATTATTTTTTAAGACAAGAACCTTATTCGAGAGGGATAGATCAGTGTTCTTTTCTTCCATCGTTGGTATGCCAATAATCATCTTGGTTTCATTCGTGTATTTATATAACAGACACTGAACTCCCGTTAATAAGATCGTATAGATCGCCATAGGAGCATTTCGCGACATGGACTTGATTTTATATGAAACATCGGCTGACAAAGACTTATATATATCATTCTGGTGCTGCGTATCGTCTGGGTGTTTGGGGGTTGTCTTGCAATAAGGCAAATGAACAAGATGATCATCATCTTCAAATCGGCTTGCCCAATACGATTCCTGTTTCTTAAAAATAGACATACGGCACCCCGATCACATTTATATTTTTAGTTTATTTTTGAAATCTACTTCAATTAGATCAGCCAGCGTATCCCCATCTATTAATTCTTCAACCAATTGAATCTTCTTGATTTCAATACGAGGGTCGTTGGCAATGGTTGTTAATATGACCAACAGATTTTGTGACATCGCTTCAATCGTTGTTTTCTCAAATAAAATCGTACTGTATTCAAAGGCCACTTCTAACTTGTGTTGCAATTCGGTAACATACAACGTTAAATCGAATTTGGATACTCTCGTATTTGGAGCATAAGGCTTACAGGTTACTCCATCCATCTGAATCTCTGAAGCATCTGTATTCTGCAATACAAACATGGTGTCAAACAACGGATTCCGCCGAGCATCTTTGGTTACATTCACTTTCTCAATTAATTCTTCAAACGGATAATCCTGATTCTCATATGCGTTCAACATATTTTCTTTCACTTCCAGCAGATACTGCGTAAAAGTTTTATCCCCCGCAGGATAATTTCGAACAGCCAGTGTATTCACAAACATCCCCATAACCGGCTCCAGCTCAGCATGTGTCCTTCCTGCAATCGGCGTGCCCACGATGATATCTTCTTGTCCGCTGTATTTAGATAATAGAATGGTATAGGCGGCTAATAGAATCATATATAACGTTGTTCCTGTCAGAGCTTCCATGTTCCTTAAGCCTGGAAGGATGTCTTCCTGCAAAACAATGTCCAATACATCTCCCGCATAACTTAGGGTTTCAGGTCTTTCATAGTCTGTTGGCAGATCCAATAGCGGGATACTTTCAGCAAACACAGTAAGCCAATACTTCTCCTGCTTTTTCATCCGCTCACTATGAAGTTGCATTTGCTGCCATTCAGCATAGTCCTTATACTGAATTCGAAGAGGAGATAGCTCCTCTCCCTTGTAGAACTGGCTAAGTTCAGTCATCAGAAGATGCACGGATAGTCCGTCTGCAATGATGTGGTGGAGATCTACCAGCAATACATGACGCTCCTGCTGAAGTTCAATAAGTCCCACCCTCATAAGAGGTGCTTGCCCGAGATCAAATGTGCGAACAAACTGTTCAATTCGATCTTCGATCTCTTCTTCCGTTGACTCGATCAATTCAATTCCAAAGTTAACTTTAGGGTATACGATCTGTTTCGGTTCTCCGTGTATGACTTTGAATCCAGTCCGAAGCGATTCATGACGATGAATCAATTGTTGGAATGCTTCTTCCAATTTGATCCGATCGAGCGATCCTTCCAACATAAACATACCTGACATGTTGTACATGAGTTCCTTGCCGGCTTTGATGCTCATAATGTACATTCTCATTTGCGCCGAAGAAATAGGATAATATTCTTTTTTCTCCACTTGAGGAATGGAAACTGATACTTCCTGTTCCATTTGTTCAATAGATTGAGCCATCTGTTCAATGGTCTGCCATTCAAAGACGTTTCTTACCGATATGTGGATATTCAGCTTTTGATTGATTTTGGCGGCCAGCTTGGTCGCACGTAAAGAGTTGCCTCCTACATCAAAAAAACTGTCTTTTACACTGATTTTTTTCACGGCAAGCACATCCTGCCAAATAGGCAGCAACTGTTTTTCCACCCCAGTTTGGGGTTCTATATATTCACTTCCCGTTTGTATGTTCTCTTCTGGACTCGGAAGCGATTTGCGATCGATTTTCCCGTTCGCTGTGAGAGGCATGTGATCCAATTGTATAAAGTAGGCTGGAACCATGTAATTCGGCAACACCTTAGAGAGGCTTTGTTTTAACTCTCCCACCGTCAGCGTGGAATCCGCTGTAAAGTATGCACATAACGATTTGTCCCCGTGATCATCCTCATGTGCAATGACGATAACTTCTTTCACACACTCTAGATCTAACAGCGCCGCTTCGACTTCTCCTACTTCGATCCGGTATCCGCGAATCTTAATTTGGTGATCCATTCTTCCCAGATACTCGATATGGCCATCGGGAAGCCATCTCACCAAATCTCCCGTTTTGTACATTGTCGCTCCCTGGACAAACGGATCACGTACAAATTTTTCTGCTGTCAGCTCAGGTAAATTCAAGTATCCTCTACCAATCCCATCACCAGAGATACATAATTCCCCTACGACGCCTACAGGCTGAACTTTGCCATGTTTGTTCAATACATACAGGCGATTATTTCCTAATGTTCGACCAATCGGCAGGTGAGCTCGTTGATTCGCTGTATCCAAGTGTTCTGGAAGTACACGGTATGTCGCAACATCCACACAACATTCTGTTGGACCGTACACATTAATTATGGCTGGCGGCGTGATCTGATTGAGAGCAAATAATGATGTGATTTCATTTACACTTTGCTGAGAAAGAGCTTCACCGCCAATGAGCATATATTTTAGCGATATGCCTTGAACGTTTTTTGCCTTCGAAAGCAATTTCAGGTGCGCAGGTGTTCCGTCCGTCAAATCAATTTGGTGGTGCTGATAATAATTCATTAAATCTTGTCCATCCAGTACCGTGTCCTTGTCTACAATAAACAAGGCATGTCCTGACAGCAGTGCGCCAAAAATCTGCTTCACAGATGCATCGAAATAGTAAGGCGCAAGTAAAGCGACATGCATGCTGCTATGCTGATCATCTATAACTTGACTGTACAACGCTTTAACCAAGTGATGAACCTGACGATGTTCGATCATCACACCTTTTGGCATGCCTGTTGTGCCTGAAGTATAGATCACATAAGCCAACTGCTCGGAATTCCCTGCGGGTTCCAGATTCGACAGATTAGCTGCGTAGGTTTCTTTATCGTTCAAATCCATGATTTGGCCATTGAATGATACCAACTGCTTGAGATGGGTTTGCGTGACTAATAGTGTTGCCCCCGAATCATGCAGGATGTACCGGATACGCTCTTCAGTAGAATCCGGATCAATCGGTACATACGCCCCGCCTGCTTTTAGAATGCCAAAGATGCCAACGATCATCTCAATCGAACGATCTGTCAGAATACCTACAAATTGATCCTGCTGCACTCCCTCAGCTCTAAGCGTAAATGCCAACTGATTCGCCCGTTCATTCAATTGACGATACGTCCATCGCTCATCTCCAAAAGCGACGGCTAATTGATCGGGTGTCCGTTCCACCTGTGCTTCGAATAACTCCTGAATGGTCTGATCCCGGGAATATTCTATGTTGGTATCATTAAAGTCATATAAAAGAACGTTCTGCTCATGTTCAGACAGCATTTGAATATCGGACAAGGCAATATCAGGTTCGATCACAATGTCTCTGAGGATGTTGAACAGATGTGTTTTCATTCTGTCGATGGTATCCCGTTCAAACAGCTCCGTCTTGTAATTAAAGTGCATTTCCAGACACTCGTTATCATCCTCAACGATGAACATCAGATCATACAACGATACACCGACATTTAATTCTCTAACTTTAAAGCTGCAATCCTGTTCTTGCCGTTGATTCAACGCGGTATTTAAGAAGATATACATCGTATTGAAAAGTGCTGTCCCGGTTGTATCCCGATGCGTGTTTAATTTCTCTACAAGGTTGTCAAAAAGATAGTCCTGGTTATCCAATGCATCCAGGGATTGTTTTTTAATTTCCTCGAGATAGGATCGAAACGACTTATTTCCCACCGGCTGTGATCGAATTGCTACCGTCTGGATAAAGACACCTATCATATTCTCGACATCCGGATGGTTTCTTCCTGATGTTGGCGTACCTACAATCATGTCTTCTTGTGCTGTGTATTGATGAAGCAGCACATTATACGCTGCCAGTAACACCATAAACATCGTAGTTCCCGTTTGTTTCGCAAGCTTCTCCAGCGACTGCTTCAAGTGTGCGTCCAACACAAATGACAATCTTGAACCTGCCGAAGTCAAATGAGGTGTCCGAACAAAATCAGTAGGCAGATTAAGGTTCGGGAGTTCTCCTTTGAATTGATCCAGCCAATATTTTTCTTGCTGCTTATAAGACTCCCCCGCCAGAAATTCTTTCTGCCAAGCTGTAAAGTCTTTGTATTCAATCTCAATTTCCGACATGCTTCTTCCGTCATACGCATCAATCAATTCATTCGCAAGAATGCCAACGGAATAACCGTCCGATATAATATGATGCATCTCGATGAGAATCTCTGCATGGTCATCGTTTACACGAATGAATTCGGCACGTATTAATGGCGCTTTGGAGCAATCAAATGGTTTGGCAAACGCCTTAACATGTTGTTCGAATGAAGCAGAGCTTCCCTGAGATCGTTTCACTTCAAAATCAATCGTTGGAGCAATACGCTGGTAAAGCTCTCCATCCATCAGATGGAAACTGGTGCGAAAAGCTTCGTGACGGTGCACGATTTGTTCCAATGACGAAATCAATTTAGCTTCATCGATATTTCCTGTGACCGTAATATGGCCGCACATGTTCTGAAACACACTATTCGGCTCAAATTGATCCAAAAAGTAGATCCGCTGTTGTGCAGATGATGTCTCATAGAATTCCTTGACGTCCAATGCCTTAATCGGAATGAATGTTTCCTCGTTCTCGCCTGTAATCAGACTGGCCAGCTGCTTCAGACGTTGATTTTGGAAGAATTGAACGATTGAAATTTTATGTTGAAACTGCTCATGTACCTTGGATAGCATTACTGTCGCCTTGAGCGAGTTACCTCCGAGATCAAAAAAGTGATCATGTCTCCCCACTTGATCGAGGGATAATACGTCCTCCCAGATCAAAGCCAGCTTTTTCTCCACGTCATTGACTGGAGACTCGAATATGGCTGCATGATTAACGTGAGGAAGACGCTCCGTAACAAACCGATTATATATTTCCTGTAATTGGTCCTGTTGCTCGGATGAGAACAACGTCAAAGACGAAATTTCAGCCTCTGGATGACTCACCATTTTTTGCAGCAAACCCTTAAATCCTTCAGACCACAATTTCATCATCTCAGGTCCAATAAGCTCGGTATTGTAATCAAAATCCAGGTACAATTCATGGCTAACATCCGTAATATTAAGAAATAAATCGTAAGAAATATGTTTGATCGGATACGACATGAATCCAGTCTTGATATTTTCAAATTGGAGATGATGAATCGTTCTGTCCATATTGAATAAAATCCGGGTATCCGGTGCAGGCATATGAGCAAGCTGTTCGGATACGAGGGTCAATGGAACATGCTGATGCTTCATGACTAGAGCCAGCGTTTCCTTGAGCTCAAGGACATGGTCTACAACGGATTGCTTCGTTAACAAGGCATGATGAACAGGCACAATGTTGACACAGTTGCCAATGAGCGCATTTTTTCGCATATGAGACTGACCCGCTGTAGGCACGCCGATGACAAGGTGAGACTGCCCTGTTAGTTGATGCAAATATAAATGAAACGCTGCAAACATCGTTACAAACAAACTGCTCTTATTATTGATGCTTAACGTTCGCAAAGACTCTGTTAATTGATGATCCAGCTTGATGGAATATCTTTCACCGTCATATCCCTTGGGCACATCATCGGACGGTGCCGTTGGAAGTGTAATGTTGGGATAGGATAAGGAAAATTGTTCTTTCCAGAACTGGACTCCTTCGGTAAATGAGCCTTTTTCATGTTCAAGTCGTTGCCAGCTTAAATACGCTCGGAATGGAGTGGCTTCAGGTAATTGAACCGGAACTCCTCGGACCAGAGCAGAATAGGTATGTTCCAACTCTTGAATGAATACTGCAATCGACCAGCCATCTACAACAATATGATGAAATGTCAGCACCATAAGGTATTGATCAGTTGCCTTTTTAAGCAAGGTGATTCTAAATAGAGGTTCCCCAGACTGTAAATCGAAGGCTTCATTTGCATCGGCAGATAACCAATTGGAAATTTCCCGTTCTTGATCCTCACCCGCATATGCTGAGAAATCCAACCATGTACATCGAAGTTCCATTTCGGATATGATTTGTTGTGTTTCACGATCGGCATGAATGACTGTTCTCAGAGCTTCATGACGCTGTGCGATTTGATTCACGGCCTGATCCAGTGTGGAAGGTTTTATTCCACCTGTCATTTTTAAAATAACACTCTGATTTAATGCAGCATTCGCATTTTCCCCATGTAATGAAGTTAACAATAATTGTTTTTGCTCTAAAGAGAGCGGATATTCCGAAACAGGCGATTCACCAGGGATAAACCCCCACTCGCGTAGTTCATGGATCGTCTCTTTCACGATTCTGATTATCGTATCCATGTCACCCATGGAATGCACAGTTGATATAAAACAGTTACGGCCTTCCCAAATATATAAACCTTTATAGATTAAATGGTAGAAGAATAATTCCATATCCCCAAATGAAATAAATCTAAATAAAGATCCATAGTTCACCATTTGCATCGGTACATTCGCTGTTTTGAAAAACGCATTTAATTCTTTAACAAGATAATCTGTTTTTTCATTTAATTCTTTATATAAAGTTCCTGCTTCAGATTGAAGATACTGTAGTACCGTTAACATCACTCTCATCGTAAGAGGGTGTGTACAGAAGGTTCCACCGACAAACGTTTTCTTATCTGCGTCGGAAGGGTAAGAATCATCACCAAAGTTCCAGGTTCCACCATCTACCGGATTCATAAATTCAGCTTTACCCGCGACTATGCCAATAGGCAACCCGCCACCGACCACTTTTCCATACGTAACCAAATCTGCTTGAACCCCAAACCAATCCTGTGCTCCACCCAGACCAATTCTAAATCCAGTGATGACTTCATCGAAAATAAGTGCAGTCCCAGTTTGATTTGTTATTTCTCTAAGTTCCCGTAAGAATTGTGTTGGCTGCATATCAGGTCTTCGACTTTGCACCGGCTCTACAAGCACAGCAGCCAATTCACCACCCAGGTTCTGAATCAGATCCAGGGATTGCGGATGGTTATAATTAAGAATAATCAAATCTTCCATAGCGCTATTTACAATACCAGGAGCCATAGGCAGTGCAGATGATAAAGCATCCCCAGGATTCGCTACACCCAACACGCCGTCATGTGTACCGTGGTAAGATCCTGAAAATAATACAACTTTGGAACGCCCCGTTGCTGCCCGCGCTAAACGAAGTGCAACCATGACAGCTTCTGTTCCTGAATTATAAAATGCGACACGCTCTACACCCGTTAGCTCGGAAATTTTAGCTGCAACATCTCCTGCCAAGTCTGACATAGGGCCTAATGGAGGCAATTGTTCCTGGAGGCTGTCTGCTATTACATTTTGGATAAACGCTGGATTATGGCCAAATAGATTTACTCCAAATCCCATCGTCAGATCCAAATACTCATTCCCATCCATATCCCATAGCTTAGATCCCTCTGCACGCGTTGAAATGATGGGATACACCATTTCCTTCCAATACGAGCGAAATCCAGATACATTGCGATTATTCGCATGAACCAAACGTGTTTGGCCTGTTTTTAATTTGGAGCCTTTGGTTCTTGCGGTATACTTTGTTACAAATTGTTCAACATACTGGTTCTGAAGCGGTGATAATCCACTCTCTTCATGAATCTTCAACGATTGATACGGTATAAAAGGTTTTTCTTCCTTCGATTCCGAATCCGGTTGGATCTTTTTGGGTTCATTGGTTTTATTGATTTCATTCATTACCGGTGAAGCTTGAACTTTTTGGGTTTCATGATGTTTCATTTCCGGAAGCGGGGATTGAATTGTATTCACTTGCTCGCCTAACAGCACATTCAAACTTTTTAATTGGGACTCCATGAGCTGAATGGCAGACATCACAATTTGTTCCGACACATTCCCTGATGATTTTACCGTGTTTATATTGTTCACAGATGCCAGATTTTGTTGTTCAGTACGCTCCTGATCGGTTTCATTTTTTATGTTCTCAGATACATCATGTTGTTTTATATTCTCTGACACATACTTAACTAAGGAATTAATATTTGTAAGGGTTTCAAAAAACATTTCCATCGGGATATTCAAACGGAACAGCTCTGAGATCTCCTTCTGAATCTGCACAAGAATGATGGAATCCAATCCCATTTGGAGAAAATGAGCTTGATGATCCAGCTCTTCCAACTTCAAACCAGATGCACGACTGATGCTTGTTTTAATCTTTAATTCAATATCGTTTGTATTCATCTCCATTTGAACCTCATTCCTCTCTGACCTATGTCCCGCTGGTATCGTATGTTTGACTTCAATCCAACAGCGCTTCTGCTCAAATGGATATAGAGGTAATGGAATTTTCCGAATGAATTCATGACTATAAAACCTTTCCCAATCAATCACTGCCCCCAGTGTAAATAACTGACCGAGTTCATTTAAAGCTTCTGCCTTTTCCTGAACATAGAGATGATCGCTAACAAGCGTTTTGTCTTTTTTGGCATAACCAAAATAAACATATGGCAGTTTACCCTCTCCGCTTGCAATTCGTTTCAATTTTTCATGTAATTCTTGTGTACTCGTGACTATGATGGCAAGCCGATAATCCAGATTGGCCCTTCCCGTACTGGCTGTATAACAGATTTGTTGAATGAAAACATCCGTGTGATCGGTTAGATATTCATGATACGTTCTGACCAATTCATCCAGCGCCCGTTCCGTGGCAGCAGACAGAACAAATAGATGAGGCTCTTGGGACATTCTTTTATCTACGGTTGGGGAAGGAACATATTCTTCGAGAACCACATGCGCATTGGTACCACTGAAACCAAAAGAACTAACCCCGCATCGTAATGGACCCTCTTTTTCACCAAAAGCCATTAGTTCCTGATTCACATAAAAAGGTGAAGCTTCAAACTTAAGCAGGGGATTAGGCTTGTCAAAGTGAACCAATGGTGGAATCTTTCTATGTTGAAACATAAGAATAGATTTAATTAATCCAGCGATCCCCGCCGCTTCAAAGCCATGTCCAATGTTAGCTTTGGCAGATCCGATTGCACAAAATTGTTTCCGATCCGTATATTTCTCAAAAGCTTTACGCAAAGCATTGAACTCAACCGGATCACCTAATTTTGTCCCTGTTCCATGTGCTTCAATAAAGTTAAGTGTATCAGGAGAAATGCCGGCTTCTTTCCATGCCTGTTCGATCACATTGGTCTGTGACTCCGGGTTAGGTGCTGTGATTCCTACCGTCTTGCCATCCTGATTAATCGCACTTCCCTTAATCACACCATAGATATGATCCCCGTCCTTAATCGCTTGCTGCATTGGCTTCAACATGACCGACCCAACACCTTCGCCAAATCCCGTGCCATTGGCATCTTCGCTAAACGTTCTCGTCAATGCATCTGGAGATTCCATATCCAGTCCGATACTTATCGGTAATAATGCCGTTCGAATGCCGCCTGCGATTGCCATTTCACAGTCTCCAGCGAGCAATCCTTTACATGCCATGTGAACAGCAACAAGTGAGGAGGAACAAGCGGTATCAATCGTTAAGGCCGGGCCTTTTAAATTCAAGAAATATGCAATTCTGCTCGCCAGTACAGATGGTAAATTTCCAATGATATAATTTTTGGGTTCTGCGGGGTAACTCGCCGTCACGAGCCGTTCGTAATCATACCCAACTTTGGAATATCCCACGTACACGCCCACATTTCTTCCATTGATTCCTTCCCCTGCATACCCAGCATCTTCAATCGTATGCCATGCCGTTTGCAAGAACATCCTTTGATTCGGGTCCATAAATTGTGCAGTTTTTGGGGTTATGCCAAAGAAAGAATAGTCGAATTGATCAATTTGATCCAAGTAACCACCCTTGATCCATTGAACTTCGCTCATTTCACTTCGCATGGATTGTATATAATCCGCTGCGTCTTTTATCCGACTTTCCGGGTAGTCCCGAATGTTATGCGTTCCATTTTCCAAAACACGCCAAAAATCGCTTGCATTTGATGCACCAGGGAGATTCAAAGACATACCGATAATAGCAATATCTTTGGATGGCGTATGATCCTCTTGAGTTTTGTTGACTTGCATGGTCTCGCTGTAGCCTCTAGCCAGATATGCTGCCAATTCAGTTATCGAGGGATAGGTAAAGAGGTCCGTAACAGCAAGCTCTTCTCCGTATTTTTGTTCTATACGTTCAGCGATTTGGGCCAGCTGTAATGAAGTTGCACCCATATCAAAATAGCTATCCTCAAGTTCAACCTTTTTCCCAACCAGCACTTCAGAAAATAGTGAAGTTAATTCACGTTCTATGACCCGAACCGAAACAGCAGCCTTTCCCTTTGCCTTGTCATTGTCATTCTTGATCCAGTCATGGATGAATGCAGATTCTGTTGAGAATTTGCCTGCTTCATACTGCTTGGCTAACTGATACCGCTGGATTTTCCCACTTGTTGTTTTGGGTAATTTTTTGATGGGCAGTACCTCTTTGACACTCCATCCCCCATGTTTATATAGATGTCTTTTGATTTCTTTAACAAGCGTCAAGAAGTGTTCGATCTTTTTTTTGTACACGACAAACACAATAATTTCTTCACTTTGACTATTCGAATCATACACACCACAAGCAGCAACTCTTCCGAGTTCAATATCATCTAATTGTATGGCGACACGTTCAATGTCATGGGGATATACATTTTTACCATTGATAAAGATAATGTCTTTTTCCCGCCCTGTTACAACCAGTTTTCCATTCATGATAAAACCCAGATCTCCTGTATTCACCCATCCGTCGTTCGTTAATAACTTCTCCGTTGCAAGTGAATTATTATAATAACCTTGGGTGACGTTATCCCCCTTGATTTGAATTTTTCCAATAACCAAATCGGGAACACTGTTCATTTCCTCATCGCAAATTCTAACATGGCAATAATCAATTGCTTCGCCAACGGCAACAAATGATGCTACATGTTCAGCATGTTTCTCGACTTCGATGACACGCTCCCCTAAGTTCAGATGATCCCGGTGAACGTACACCGCAGTAAATTCTTCTTCTACCTTGGGAAAGGAGACGGCAACAGAGGCCTCTGCTAATCCATATACGGTAAACATGGCTGTTTTCTTTAAGTGATATGCTGACAATACATTTAGGAATTCATCACACACTTCGGGTAATATAGGTTCCGCCCCATTATAAATGACTCTGACAGATGACAGATCCCATCCCTCCGCTTTGTCTTCGCGAAAGAAATTCAGGAAGTATTTATAACCAAAGTTAGGAGAAGACAGTATGGTTGCTTTGTGTTCATTTACTTTTTTCATCCATAGAATCGGTTTGCGAATAAATAATTCCGTTGGGAGCAAGTACTGATGAATTCCTGCCACGAGGGGTACGAGATGAAATCCAATCAAACCCATATCATGGGTAAGGGGCATCCAGGAGAGAAAACTATCGTTTGAACTAATTTGTGTGCCATTAATAGCAGCACAAGTATTATAAATCAGGTTTCGATGGGTGAGCATGACGCCTTTGGGATCACCAGTTGATCCAGAAGAAAATTGAATAAATGCCAAGTCATCAGACTGAGGTTCAACTATATTATTAATAGATTCATAATGATATATGGTATCTTGGATCAGATCCGTTCTGACTTCTAATTGATGATGGAAATCAAGCATGTCATGTTCCAAAACAAATCTCTTCATTTTATCCAGCACCTTCTCAGATGCAATCATGAAAGGGTTATTTAGCAAATTCCAAATACGGCATACTTTCAAGTTTTGTTCTTCATCTTCACCAATACTTACAGGGATAGGGATCATTCCACCGAGTATACAAGCCCAGAATGCGACTAAAAACCGTTTGTTTTCTTGAATCTGAAAAATAATCTCTTGTTTAGGTTTAATTCCGATGGCTTGTAGATAACCTAAATACCCTTGTGCCTCAGTAAATAATTGATGATAAGATATAAAAGTTTCACGTTTGTCCGCATCGATAAAACGAATACCGCGGTCCGTTATTTTACCTCTGTCGCGGATAATATCCACTAGTGTTTGAAACTGATTAGTATACATATCTCTCCTCCAAATGAATCATCTCTAACATGCTTATCTAATTATTTACACATATTTCAAGCAAAATTTTACCATAGAAATATATGTAAAATCAATCAGTTTATTGTTACTATATGGTAAAAAATAGAGATTGATTTGTGAGTTATTGACATATTTATTACCAAATATCTGAAATTTCAACAAGTTCAGATGCATTAAAAGACAAAAAGACTACCTTATAAAAAGGCAGTCTGTCGCTGTAATATAGATCTTGCAAAAGAACAGATCGGGTACTAGATTGCATCAATCAACGCGGTTCCATCCAATGGAATTTTTTTTGCAATAATAATGGAATGACATACCTGTAGAGCATCATTTATCTCTTCTTCACTAAGTTCACATTCATTGTTGTTTACTTGTTCCTTTGCCCGTTGTAATTGGTGAAATAATGGCTCAACCGTTTTGGCATATGATATCGAATCTGGGTTATAATTCCGTGAAATGAGTGCCGTTACTATTAGTTCTGATAACAACTTTTTAAGAATCGTTAACCGCTTATTTTTCCTTTCTTGTGTATTTGTAAGCATTAGTAAATCAGAAGGCTGACTTAGCGAGTACGGTACAATACGCTTCGTTATTTTACTCATAAGACTAACTAACACATGTTTAGAACCCAACTCTATAACTTCAGTAACCCCATTTGCAACCAGATAGAGCATAGACTCTGACCATCTTACAGGCATCGTCATCTGCATGGTTAAATAATCCACGACAGATCGATCAGACTCATAGGGTGCTGCTGTAACGTTGGAAATAACCGGGTATTTTGCATGGGCATATTGATATTGATCCAATTCAACTTTGAATTGTTCTGCTGCGGTTTGCATCATGGGAGAATGATAGGGACCACTTACATTGATATACGAATGTTTCGTTCTCAGGGCTTCTGTCCTTTTAATAATTTCTTGTATAGAGTGCCGATGTCCCGAAATGACAAACTGCTGGTTAGCGTTCACACAAGCCACACAAGCAGGGCGCTCGATCGTGGAAACTTGTTCACATATGTTTTGAATTGTATCTAAATGAATACCTGAAATGGCGGCCATGGTACCTTTCTGATCCGGGTCTGCATTGTGCATAATGATACCCCGTTGTCTTACCAGTTTAATGGCGTCATGAAATGATAGAACACCTGCGCAGACCAGAGCCGAATATTCTCCCAAACTATGCCCAGCCAAATAAGCGGGTTCCATCCCTATTTCTTGCATATACACCTGATATGCTATGACACTAACAGTCAAAAGTGCAGGCTGAGCGTTCATCGTCATTGTCAAATCAGCCATGCTACCTTCAAAACATAACTTTCTCAAATCGAAAGAAATGGCATCACTGGCTTCTTCAAATAACTTCTTAGCCACATCGAAGTTATTCCAAAAGTCTCTACCCATCCCAACCATCTGAGAACCTTGCCCAGGAAACAACAGAGCTACATTACTCATCCAGCATCCTCCATGTATCAACTTTATATTTCATGCACTTCGACAAACGAAAACCAATAAATTCCTTGTTTGCAAAATTTATATTAAACTTTCATTAGGAGTTATGCAATAACAAAGTCAAAAGGAGGGGCATCTATTTCTATTAACGGAAAAAAATTCGTCATTCTTTTTGGGCTCCTTAATGCAAATAGACACCCCCATTGAGGAGATGCCTGTTCCATTCTGATCTGATCATTCAAGACTCACGATTCCCCTTACCTGGAATCCTAACTTGGCATACAGAATTTTCTTTGTTCATGGTGATCAGCTACTCCATTAAGTCTGATGCCGTTATAACTTCTTTCATCCAAATCCCCTCACCTTTCTACGGATTTACACCTACTGCGAACGGACGTGCCCCCACCGGAATAGTAGCAATCACCGTATTTGTTTCGCCATCGATCACAGAAATGGTATTGTCATCTTGATTGCTTATATAAACTCGATTAGTTAACGGATTGGCGCCCGCTCCGTTTGGATTATTCCCGACCGGAACAGTAGTAATCACGGTATTTGTTAATCCACTAATTACTGAAACATTATCCGTGTCTCGATTGGGTACGTAAATGGCGTTTGTGGAGGTATTAACCGCTACTTCAGCTGGCGTAACGCCGACCGGAATGGTATCAATGACGGTATTCGTCAATCCATCAATAACGGAAACCGTATTACTGGTTAAATTCGATACATAAATACGGTTGGTGGCTAGATTGACACCTACACGGAATGGATTGACCTGAACGGGGATTGTAGCAATCACCGTATTCGTTTCTCCATCGACCACAGACACCGTATCAGAATTAAAATTAGCTGCATAGATGCGATTGGTTAAGGAATTGACACCTACTCCAGTTAAAAAATTGAGCCCCGGAATAGTGATCGCATCAATCACCGTGTTAGTTAATCCATCAATGACGGTTATATCTTCAGTTGTGTCCAATGAATTAAAATTCGCCGTATAAATAGCATTGGTCGCTATATCGACCCCTATGTCACTTGGCTCGCTCCCAACCGGAACAGAAGCAATCACTGCGTTGGTTATACTATTAATGACGGAAATGGTATTACTGCTTCTGTTTGCGACATATATACGACTCGTTAATGGATTGACATCAATCCCTGCAGGATTCGTCCCCACAGGAATGGTAGCAATGACCGTATTCGTATCGCCATTAATGACGGAAACATCGTTACTATTAAAATTGGCTACATATATGCGGTTGACTGACGTATTATCCCCCTCTATTTCAAGTTCGGAAGAAACTAATCGATGTGCAGCAACAAGCTGGCCGTTTTCATTTTTGCCCCACACGGAAATCTCTGTCTGCTCTATAGCTACACCTTCAACTGTAAAGACAAATTCAAATGCATCAAGATTGGCAAAATAAGTTCTTGTCACTACCTGATCCGGATCAATTGAAATCTGCTCGCTGACATATAAAGTCCTCGTAGAGGTCAGATTATACCCTTGTATCAAAACAACGGATCCATCCAGAGAATTCCTGTTATCAATTTTAACGGTAACTTGTTGTGTTGGCCGTACATCACTGACGGCATTATTCTCGATAGGTCCGGTGGATAGAATGGCCATTTCGATTCTCTCCTTCACTTAGATGTTATGGTTTGATTAGAATCCTTTTGTAAAAATATAAATTGATCTGTTTTAAACCAAAAAAAGACCCTGCAATAATATATGCAGGGTCTAAAATAAGGTTTGGGACAAAGGGTGTACGTATTAACTGTTTTCCAGATTGCCTCATTTCTTTATCAAGTGATCAATCCATACTTCACAAAACTATGATACAATCCATCTTCCTCGACTGTTCCAGTAATATCATCTGCAATGGCTTTCAGTCCAGGCTTCGCATTACCCATGGCAATTCCGATGTTACAAAATTCCAACATCTCGGCATCATTCATGCCATCACCGATGGCAAATGTATCTTCTTGGGACATGCCCAGATGCTTCAGCAGATCGGCGATTGCAATGGCTTTGTGAATGCCAGGGATCATCAGTTCACCACTTCCTTCACCAAAGATCGGCACAGTGCACTGAATGACTTCGAATTTCCCTTCAAACTCTTGCTTGATCCGCTCAAACGGGATGGCAGAGCTCTCCAAGAAACATACTTTGTTCACATCATCCTTGTACAGGTCGGCCTCTCCATACGTTAATCCGGCAATAAACGGGTGCGGTTTCAGCTCCTTCTTCTCTCTGGCTACAGGGTCATTCTCCACATCGCCATAGATACGGCGTTCCAGGTGAGGTTGAAGATTGCTACTCGCATACAATGCCGAATTGGATTCAAGGTAAAAGTCAATGCCATTTTCATTAAAGAAATCGACCATATGTCGAACATCTTCCGCTGTTACCCTTTTGTGATATAACACGTCCTTGCCAAACTCCACATAACCCCCACCTGCACCAATCAGACCATCGAATCCGACATCCCAGATGGAATCATAAATTTCTGCTTTGGATCGGCCTGTACATAAATAGAGCAGATGTCCGTTCTCTCTGGCCTGTTTACAAGCCTTCTGTGCTGACAACGGGATGTTTCCGTCATCATCTACCAATGTCCCATCAATATCAATAAAAACAATTTTCCGCTTCATTTCTTGCATCTTCTTATGCCCCCATCATGTATCTCGTATATGTCTATGTTGTTGTATACAAGAGTTATAGTATCATCAATCAATTTTTCCAAAATGTGGTCAGAATTTCGGTTCTGTTACAATGGTCACTTACATGCCAACTTGTCCATATGTACGGTTTGCCAATCATCATCCTGCTCAGCAATAACCGTAAACCCTTGGCGTTTCCAGAAATCTACGGCTCCTGGCAAGAAGCGATGTGTGTGCAAATACAGCGTCGTATAGTGCATATCCTTTACCACGCTCTCCAGTTCGTTCATCAACATCGAACCAATGCCAAACCTACGATACGCGGGATCTACATAACACTTTACTATTTCGGCAGCCGATCGAGCTGCATATCGACCTTCCACAGCTTCGATACGTCCATCATATGGTAATATCCCAATAGAACCGACGATGCCCGCATCCTCCATCATTGCAACAAGAAAGATCGAATCATCGGAGTCCAGATAATGTTCTCTGAACTGCTCGAAGTCTACAGGCAATTTCGTATGATCCATCATCGGAAACACTTCTCTGCGTACACGCATGGCAAAATCAATGGCATCATGAATCTGGTGTGACTGAACTGGTGTGACTGTCGGTATACTCTGAAGTTGTGTCAATAAAACCACATTCCTTATCCTCTGTATTTAGGAGTTACCTCTCGGCCCTGCCTTAAATCTTGTTCATGCCAAAGCGGCTCTCTTCATATCATCTTACCGAATTTATCCCTTCCTATCAATCTATCTACACTACTATCCAAATTGCAAGAGTGCCCGCGCAGTCTGATAGAGTTCGCATACGATAAGGCGTGTCACAAATCATATTGGAGGGATAAACGCTCATGTGGTTATGGTTAGGTGTTTTTGCTTTCATTGTGCTAGTAATCGGGTTCGTGTATCGTTATCTGAACCAACTTGCCCAGAGGAAGTTTCACCCTCACGCTCCCAAGCAGCTCTTCGTCAAATTCAAGGAAGGTACAACCGAGGATGAGATGCACACCCTTCACAAAAAAGGGAGATGTAAGGTCGCTGAGACCTATGAAGATTTAGGATGGTACCGTGTGGAATCCCGCAAAAAAATGCACCGGATGCTGAAACATTACAAAGATCATGAGCTTATTGAACATGCAGAGCCGAATTACCTCGTTGAGGCATCCTTCACTCCCAATGACCCTTTCTTTCCTTATCAGTATAACTTGTCCAAAATCAATGCACCCGCTGCATGGGATATTACTCAGAGTAACAGCTCTGTCAAAATCGCCATTATCGATACCGGTGTACAGCTGAATCATCCAGAATTGGCCTCCAAGCTCCTCCCCGGTTATGATTATGTTGATTATGATAACATTGCTGAGGACGGGAACGGCCACGGCACCCATGTAGCCGGGATCGCTGCCTCCGTTACCAACAATGGTGTGGGCATCGCAGGCGCTGCTCCACTCGCATCCATCGTTCCGCTCCGGGTACTGGATAACAACGGGCAAGGAACGATAGGTAATGTAGGTAACGGGCTTGTCTTTGCTGCCAACAACGGTGTACAGGTTGTTAACCTGAGCCTTGGTGGGCCGATGGGAAATGCTTTCCTACAAGCTGCCGTACAGTATGCTTGGGATCGAGGAGCTGTGATTATTGCTGCAGCCGGTAACGACAACACTTCATTCCCAATCGTACCCGCCTCGTATCCCAACGTGATTGCTGTCGCTTCAACCAATCCCTCCGATCTCAAATCCAATTTCTCCAACTATGGTTCCTGGGTGGATATGGCCGCACCGGGTGATACCATACTATCCACATACCTGGGAGGTTCCTATGCCTACCTTAGCGGTACGTCCATGGCTGCCCCTCATGTGGCAGGAGTAGCTGCACTTCTCGCTACACAAGGGAAAACAAATGCTCAGATTCGTGATGGGCTGTGTTTCGCTTCTGATCCGCTATCAGGCTCCGGGATCTACTGGACATATGGTCGACTGAATGCTTATCAGAGCTTGCAGGTGCCATAATACACCCACCTACTATCGCTCATGATTGTCACACAGGGCATATCCTTTCCATTTTTACACAAATTAAAAAACGAAGGGGCATCTGTAAGTAAGATGCTCCTTCGTTTGGTTAAAAAGTATTCGATGTTACACTTTTGCTGCCCAAAGCTCTATTTCAATTTTAATCTCTGGGAGACCTAACGCCGTAATATATCCAATCGTCATTGCAGGGTAATCCGTACTAAATAATTGTCCCCACTCGGCATATAAGAAATCCCAATCGATTTCCTCGGTTGCCCATACGTTCACTTTGATAATATGTTCAGCATCTAAGCGCTCAGATTCGAGCACTGTTTTAATATTATTAAATGTATTAGTGACTTGCTCATTCAGACTCTCTGGAAAGAGTCCATTATGATCTGCTCCAATTTGACCCGAAGTCACAAATAACTCTGCATTTCTCGGAATTCTTGTAATATGCGTGTACTGACCTACAGGAGCTGGCATATTTTCTGGATTTTTTCTAGTAATTTTGTCAATATTCATTTGGATTACCTCATCATTCTTAAGATTTTTCTGCGTTATTTCCTAGTTTTCTTCCGATTTTGGGCAGACTTCACCCTTGGAATAGATTCTAGAAAAAGACAGCAGTGGAGTATCCATATCCCGAAGATATAAACGCAAGTGATTTTTTCTTCATGAGTGGATGCTCCTCCCTTCTTAAGTGACAAGATTCTCTTCATTTCTTTATTATATCTGAAAGCCACATCAAGGGTCAAATTCATCCCCTCATAAACAAAGAGCAATCCCATAATAACGAGACTGCTCTTTGTTTATTCTATAGCGTCGGACATCTTGTATCAGAAATATTGTGCGCCATTACTCGCAATGACATCTTTGTACCAGTGAAAACTCTTCTTTTTCACTCTGCGAAGTGTGCCCGTACCATCATTATTTCGGTCTACATAGATATAGCCATAACGTTTCTTCATCTCTCCGGTACCCGCACTGACCAGGTCAATCGGTCCCCAGCTTGTGTAACCTATGAGCTCTACACCGTCTTGAATCGCTTCAGCCATCTCGGCAAAATGACTATTCAAATATTCGATGCGATAGTCATCTTCTACGGAGTCATTGTCTAACAACACATCGGTTGCTCCAAGTCCATTTTCTACGATAAACAAAGGTTTGCCATAGCGGTCATGCAGTTGATTAAGCGTAATTCGAAGCCCCTTAGGATCAATGGTCCACCCCCACTCGGAAGCTTGCAGATAAGGGTTCTTCACCGAACCAAATACATTGCCTTCTGTCGAATCTTTCAAAATCTCAGGGTCTGTACTGGTGCACCGGCTTGCATAATAGCTAAAACCGATATAATCGACCGTGTTCTGCATCAAGATATCTGCGTCTTCCGGTTGCATGTCAATCCAAATGTCATTTTCCCTGAAAAATCTTTTCGTATAACCTGGATATGCTCCCTTCGACTGCACGTCGATGAAGAAGAATGACTCACGATCTTTCTCCATAGCCTTCCACACGTCATCCGGGTTAGAGCTGTATGGATACACCATTCCAGCGGCTAACATACATCCAATCTGTGCATCCGGAATGATCTCATGACAAGCCTTAACAGCAAGTGCACTCGCTACCAATTCATGATGTGCTGCCTGATACAGAACCTGATCTTTGTTTTCACCATCCTGAAGGACAATTCCCGCTCCAATATACGGAAGATGCAGCAACATGTTGATCTCGTTAAACGTCATCCAGTATTTCACTTTATTCTTATATCGATTGAACAAAGTCGTCGCATATTTCTCAAAGAAACCGATCATCTTACGATTCTTCCAACCGCCGTAAGTTTCGACCAGATGTACAGGTACATCGAAATGGCAGATCGTCACGACAGGTTCAATGTTGTATTTTAATAACTCATCAAAGACATCATCATAAAATTGCAAGCCTGCTTCGTTTGGCTCCGCTTCATCGCCATTAGGGAAAATCCGTGCCCAGGCTATGGAAAGCCTGAGGCACTTAAATCCCATTTCTGCAAATAACGCAATATCTTCCTTATATCGATGATAGAAGTCAATGGCTTCATGTGAAGGATAGAATTCCCCTGTTTTTGGTTCATATGAATCCAGGTTACCCAGAGCAATATTCCATCGATTAGCACCAATCGGAATCAGATCTACCGTTGTTAAACCTTTGCCACCTTCCAGATAAGCACCTTCCAATTGATTCGCTGCGGTTGCTCCTCCCCAGAGAAAATTCTCCGGGAAGGCTGTAAACTTTTCATTCATTGAGGAGTTCCTCCTTACCATCCTTAGTTTGAATTAGCTTAATACCGTGATCAATTTATCTTTCTCATGAACGGATGCATCTTTTGTTCCTACAACGTCCAGATAATTTGAAGTATTAGTCACAATGATCGGTGTAACCGTCTCATACCCTGCATCCTTAATGGCTTGCAGATCAAACTCAACAATCAGGTCACCTGCGTTAACACGGTCTCCATCTTTCACATGGGTTGTAAAATGTTGACCTTTCAGTTTGACCGTATCCTGTCCAATATGGATCAGCATCTCTACACCATCATCGCTTACAAGACCAATGGCGTGTTTGGTACGATATACGGTTTGAACGACACCTGTGATTGGAGATACCACTCTACCACTGGTTGGACGAATTGCAATCCCTTTACCCATGTGCTCTCCTGCAAACGTTACGTCATTAATTTCGTTCAGTGCAACAACTTCACCAGCCATTGGGCTTACAATTTCGTATCTGCTGTTCGGATTTGGATCAAGTACTGGTGCAGGTGCAGCTACTTTTTCTACCGGATCTTTGAATCCAACCACATACGTCAATACGAAACCAAGAACGAATGCAATCAATGAAGCAACTATAGCCATGTAGAACGCGAAGTCTAATCCTGTTTCTTTATTAATAAAAGTTGGATAACCGAATACGCCAAGTCCGCCAATCATGTATATCTTCGAACCTGCATAACCGAGAATACCGCCTCCGATCCCCCCAGCAATACAACTCATAATAAAAGGTTTTTTCAATGGAAGCGTAACACCATAGATCGCAGGCTCTGTTACTCCAAATATACCGGAGATAAATGCTGGTACACTGAGTGTTTTTATTTTCGTATTTTTTGTTTTGAGTAATACGGCAAGTACAGCACCGATTTGAGCAAAAGAAGCAGCAAATGACATTGCGATAACCGGATCAGCGCCTGACGTACTAAGATTCAATAATGCAACCGGAACCAGTCCCCAGTGAAGTCCGAATAATACAAACACTTGCCATAGTCCACCGATAATCAATCCTGTAACAATAGGACTTAATTCATAAATATTAGTAGCTCCCGCGCCAATCAATTGTCCTGCCCATGTGGAGATTGGACCAATGACCAAAAAAGTCGCTGGAACAATTACAAGCAAGGTGAAAAAGGGAACAAGGAATGTGCTTACCACTTTCGGAATAACGTTCTTGAAGAATCTTTCTAGTTTTACAGCAACAAATGTCGCTATAATGATTGGGATAACCGATGAAGCGTAGTCCATCAAGATAACCGGCATACCCAGGAACGTAATGTGGATAGGTGATTCAAACAATGTACCTGTAAACAAGGTGTACAGTGGATCTCCTGCCTTAAGACCGCCCAATGTCGGATAAACAAGAGATGCACCTATCGCCATACCCAGAAACGGTGAACCGCCAAACTTCTTGATTGCAGTGTAACCCAGGAAGATCGGGAAGAAGTAGAACAGACAGTCCCCCGTTGCTTTCAATAATTGATACGTTCCGGAATCCTGAGTTATCCAGCCAAAGGCTACAAACATCTCGTTAAAACCTTTGATCATACCTGTGGCAGCCAGCAAACCGAGTAGTGGTGTGAACACACCGGAGATCATGTCGATAAATCGGCTGAACAACCCTACTTTTTTGCCTGAGTTGTCCGTTTCCTCTTCCACTTGTCCTTCACTTGGGAAATTCCCTGCTTTAACAACTGCTTTATATACATCCGGCACTTCGTTGCCGATAACAACTTGATATTGTCCACCACTTTGCATGACGGTAATAACACCTGGCAGATTTTTAAGTTCTTCCGTTTTGGCTACGCTTTCATTTTTCAGTTTAAACCGCAGTCTTGTTACGCAATGGAATACACTGTTTACGTTCTCGCGACCACCTACACGTGACAGAATGTCCTTAGCTAATTGATCGTAGTTGCTCATTGTAATTCTCCCTCTCTAAGTAGACTCCCCATGACTTTTGAAACAAATAAAACCTGAACCACTGAACATACACAACATACCGGATCGTCCGGAAATCAGTCGTGTTATTCAGCAATTCAGGTTTTGCCCTTAACGGTTGCAACCCTGTAAGGCTGTACACATTGGTATTTAATTATTTGGATAACGAAAGTAAGTTACATTCCATACCCTCTGAACTGAGGGTGGTCGGCATTGCCTGATTGAACAGTTACAACCCGACTAATGTATGCGCTTACTTCTTGAACTCATCATAGTACATCTGAACTACGTTTGCAACACTTATTTTTATTAATTTCACAAATACATTTTAGTGACCGAAAATGAAAAAAAGAGACCACTTCGAAAACATCAAAGTGGTCTCTATAGAGCTAATGCTCAGATTAATAAAATACGCACTAAAGCAGAATTAACCTATAACCGTAACCAATTTATCCTTTTCTTGCACTTCACGACTTGTTGTAGCAACCACGTCCAAATAATCAGCCGTATTCGTTACAATAATCGGTGTTACGGTCTCATATCCCGCCTCAATAATGGCCTGCAGATCGAATTCAACGATCAGATCGCCAACACTCACACGATCTCCATCTTTCACATGTGCAGTGAAATGTTGACCTTTGAGTTGTACCGTATCCTGACCGATATGGATCAGAATCTCTACACCTTGATCATCTACAAGTCCAATTGCATGTTTGGTACGGTAAATCGTCTGTACCACACCATTAATCGGGGATACAACTCTCCCACTGGTTGGGCGAATAGCAATCCCTTTACCCATATGTTCACCAGCAAATGTAGCATCATTAATTTCTTGCAAAGGAACCACCTCACCCGTCATCGGGCTGGCAATTTCGTAGCGATTGTTTGGATTAGGCTCAAGTGCAGCCTTCTCTTCTTTTACTGGCTCTGGAGCCTGTTTGGCAGCCTCTGGATTAGCAGGATCTTTGAATCCTACAAAATAAACGAGAACAAAGCCTAGTACAAAAGCAATGATAGTGGCAATCATGGCCATCCAGAATTCATAGTTGATTCCCTCTGTGGGACTAATCAGCGCTGGAACACCAAAGATTCCTGAAGCAAATACAAACATTTTGGAGCCAGCGAAGCCAATAATACCACCAGCGGTTGCAGAAGCAATACAACTCATAATAAATGGTTTTTTCAATGGCAAAGTAAGACCATAAATAGCAGGCTCAGTTACACCAAAAATCCCGGACACAAAGGCAGGAACACCCAGTGATTTGAGTTTGGTATTTTTCGTTTTAAGCATAACGCCAAGAACGGCACCAATCTGAGCAAAGGAAGCAGCAAACATCATTGCCAGAATCGGATCTGCTTTCAGTGTGGACAGATTGAGCAACATAATTGGTACGATACCCCAGTGTAACCCGAAGATCACCAATACTTGCCACAATCCACCAACAATAATACCGGTTACCAACGGACTCAAGTCATAGATGCCCGATACCCCGGCACCAATCAGCTGACTTGCCCATGTCGCAATTGGACCAATCAAGAGGAATGTTACAGGGACAACAATCAGAATCGTAAAGAATGGCGTGAGGAACGTTCTCACAACAGAAGGAATGATCTTTTTGAAGAACGCTTCTACCTTTGCTCCAAAATAAGCAGCAATAATAATCGGAATGACGGATGAGGAATAACTCATCAAGATAACGGGAATACCCAGGAACGTGATATGAATCGGTGATTCAAACAATGTGCCTGCAAACAGCGTATAGAGCGGTTCCCCACCACTAAGACCGGATAAGGTCGGATATACAAGTGAGGCTCCGATGGCCATCCCGAGGAATGGAGATCCACCGAATTTTTTCATAGCTGTGTAACCCAGGAAGATTGGGAAGAAGTAGAACAGACAGTCACCTGCAGCATTCAACAATTGATATGTTCCTGAAGACGGGTCCAACCATTCGAGAGAAGTAAACATGGACAGGAAACCTTTGATCATCCCTGTTGCAGCTAGCAATCCGAGAATTGGTGTAAAGACACCTGAGATCAAGTCGATAAACCGACCCAAGAGACTCTCTTTTTTACCGGAAGATTCTGAATCATCACTTGAGACCGGTTCATCCGCATTCATATTACCCACCTGTAACAAGGCTTTATAAACATCAGACACTTCGTTACCCACAACGACCTGGTATTGCCCCCCGCTTTGCATTACCGTTATGATTCCAGGCAGATTTTTGAGTTCGTCTGTTTTGGCATTATTGTCATTTTTTAATTTGAAACGAAGTCTGGTCGCACAGTGCACCACGCTGTTAATGTTCTGTTTTCCACCAACGCCAGACAGAATGTCTTTGGCTAATTGCTCGTGTTTCATGAAGTCTTTTCTTCCTTTCTGGCTAGACACGGATTCAAAGCATATTGGAGAGAATAAAAAAACCTGAACATCTGAATGTATGGAACACCCGGTTAACGGTATGTTCAGTCATTCAAGCGTTCAGGTTTTGCCCTAGTGGTTGCAACCCTGCAAGCTGATCTATGGGATTATTCAGAAGTTGCATTCACAACTCTCTCAATATGAATCGTTAAGTACATCAATTCTTCGTCAGTTAGTTGATACGTGTAGTTGCTTTCAATGAATTTCTTGATTTTCTCCGAGCACTTGTGCGCTGCTGGATACTTTTTCTGAATCATCAGGAACAATTCATCATCGTTGTTGCTCTTGTAATGTTTTCCCTTCACCAAACGTTGGGCGAAAAACTTCAAATGTGTCACAAAGCGATAAAATGTCAGTGAGTTCTCATCAAAATCAATCTTGAAATGATACTTGATGATTGTCAAGATTTCCTGCATGACCTGGGTCATACTCTTGATGTTGGGCATTTCCTCGTTCAAAGCTGCATTGACAAAGTGAAGTGCCATAAAACCGGCTTCGTCCTCAGGCAAGATCACACCAAATTGATCACAGATCATATTGAGCGCTTCCATTCCGACTTCATATTCCTCTTTGTATAACTGCTTTGTCTCCCAGATTAACCCGTTGCGTATGGGCAGATTCTTGCGATACCGCTCAATGGCAAAGTGAATATGGTCTGTGAGATGTAAGTAAATGCTCTCATTTAATTTCTTGCCAAGTTTTAATTTGGCGTAAGCGATGATTTCCTCGGATACTTTCATGTATTCCAGAGGAATGCTTGAGATTAATGCCTTGAAGTTTTCCTGAATATCTTCATTCTGTAAAGTAAATATCTTGTCGATATGCTGCTCGGAAACCATATCACCCGCCCGCTTCTGATAAGCAATCCCCCGGCCAATGATAATAACTTCCTGCTCGTCATTCATTGCAACTACAGCATTATTGTTCAGCACCTTCTCGATTTTCACTTTATCACTCCAATATACAGAAAAAGACAAACCAATCCCTTTTCTCAAGGTATACGGCTTTGCCTGATTCAACAGTTACAACCCGATATGTTGTACGCGCTTCCCTCATAATATTACAAATTTCTACACAGTGCAACAAAAAGTTAATATCGAATTAGCATGACTCCTGATCTAGGTAAATATACTCACAGGAGTGAGCAAATAAAGAATTATTTTACAGGGATTCACGGTTTATTGTTTTTGTTGTCTTTCTCCAGCTCTGCTTCAATTTTTCGATTAATCATATCCATTTCTTCTGAATCCAAACGATCGACATCTTTAAATTGCTTATCCATCTCGTACTCTTTCGCCTCACCTTTGTTCATTAGCCCCAGATGATTCTTGATGTCTCGGATATCTTCACGCATATGCATCGTCTGACGGTAATGATCTATCACAAGTGCGAAAACAATGCCCCCAGCCAAAATAGGACCGAATGGGATCAGATAACATAAAACAAGTCCTATGAGCAAAAATATAACAAAGTACATGATGTAGTGCCCCTCTCATATAAAGTATCTACTTTGCTAAGTTAGACGTTTCTCAGATTACAAATTAAAGCGTTCCTGGATTAACTGTGCCACTTCATCCGGACTCTTGTGTGTGTTATCAATCCTTATGTAGTGCTCATGCTTGATTTCTCCCGGTTCCGAATTCAATCGATAATGCTTCATCGTATCTAGCAAATCTCGCTCAGACCACGCAATGTCACGCTTTGTTGGTTTATGTAACAGACGATGCGGACTTTTATTGCGCTCTAGTCTTTCCGATGCATCGGCCTCCAGTTCCACATAACAGACCTGACCTCCATTAGATGTAAACAACTCACTGATCTTACGGATGTATTCACCATCTGACTCCGCGTCCAAAGCCCACACAAATGTAAAAATCAGACCCGGCAAATCACTCTTTGCCACTTCTTCAAAAATCTCCTGCCGGAACAGACTCACCAGTCTTTTGCCTTGTGGTGTACCATAGCTGAAATAAGGAGACACCAATTCAATGGTCATATGGTTATGAAACAATTTAAGCTTTGTTATCTTCTCCAGTTCTTGCCCAACCGTCATTTTGCCCACAGCCTGCGGACCAAAAATAATCACCAATTTCATTTGATCACTCCTGACAAAGTAGTGTTCATTCCATTAATTCAATTTTATGGACATTAAACTCTATAATACCTTCATTAGGGCAAATAAAAAAGAGGTTTCAAGTGATTCCCTCAAGGCGTGAGGGCTTGAAATCTCTTATCTTAAATTACATATGTTTATTTATACTTACCGTCCGATCAGTACCCATCCCCACTTCATCCGGCGCAAACCCATTGCGCAGATCCATGAGATCAGGAGCGCCACAATATAAGATAGTATGATGCCTACGCTGAAGTGCCGAGCCAGTTCATCTGTGAATTCACGCCTCCAGAAGAGCAATACGAGTGGATGCATTAAAAATACACCGAACGCAACTGTACCCAAGGAGTCCAGAATACGCGTAGCTTTACGAACCTCGGTATGTTTTCCTGTGCCGATTCGTTCACTAAAGATCAGTAGGAGCAGGCAGGCTGACAAGGTAAACAGATTACGGAACAGGAACAGCACAGTATAGGTTATAACCGGGTATGCAGCAAAAGCGGTTTTGATATAAGCATTACCATATATAAAAATGGCACCTCCACCTATCAACGCAGCTATGAGCACATAACGGTGAGTATACAGTTTGTTCAATGCCCACTCAAAGTTCAACCCAACCCATGCGCCAAATCCAATCACGATCAGATAACTGGGTAACAAACTTCCTGTCCGTTCGAAGTGAAACTGCAAATGTAGTGCATAGAAGATCGCTTGGCCCGCAATAAAGAATAATGGCAAATAACGATTAAACAAACGATGGCGTGTAAGGGACAGAAGCCATGGAAAAACAATATAGAATTGAAGAATAATCAGAAAAAAGTACAAGTGCGTATGAGCAGTTCCCATCACTAATTGTTTAGCAAATTGAACACTATGGGTCAAAGGTTCTTTGCCCGCAAGCAACTGTTTAATGGCAAAATAGATAAGGGACCACACCACATAGGGTACAAATACATTAAATAAACGCTTTTTATAAAAAGCGAGCATCCAACCCTTCTCATTCACCTTGGAGCTGTAGTTGTAGAACAAGACCAGGGAGGACAGGAACAGAAACGCTGGAACGGCAAATTGCAAAAACGTGTTCCAGAAATAATACACATCATGATCTAATGTATGCTTGGGGTAATGCGCAACTGCTGTTGAAGTTGCATGAATAGCTACCACTGCCATGATGGCAAAAGCACGATAGAGATCCAGATACTCAATTCGCCGGGGCCGATTAACCGGTTGATTCATAAAGATAACCTCACTTGTGCCTGATATGGGATGATAGTTTCCGGCCGCAATCCAGATTCTATGCTTCATTTTAATCAGCACACGAGGGTAATACAATCATAATCCATATTATTTTCGTTTTATTTCATCATTATTCTGCATTATTCGACATTCTCTATCCAGAATCGTTCAACAACGTTGCCATTGGACTCCACATAGTCTTCATCCCGAATGCCACCATTTCGAAGGATAACCCTTCTGGAAGGCTCATTAACCGCATCACATACGATCAATACTTTGGTGATTCCAAGCTCTCTCGTTTTCTCCAAAGAAAGCCTGAGAATTTCGGAACCATAGCCATTGTGCCGCTCTCCTGGACGAATACCATATCCAATATGTCCTCCACTGTTGAACAATTTATCGTTAAGCTCATGCCTTATATTCACAGCACCCACGATTTGTTGACTCTCCGTGACCAGCCAATATGTACTGTCTTTGACCCAGCCCTCCGGGATGTCGATCCCTTGTTCATTGCGTTGCAAAAATGCCAACATCTCATCGAACGCATAAGGATCTTTGGAAATGACCCAAGGTACCATCAATTCTCCACTTCTGACCCAGTCTTCATAAAATGCCAAATACGCTTCCTTATAGGCTTTTGATGGTTTAATTAATCTAACGTGTTCTTTCCCCATGATCATTACATCCTCCCAACAGATATTGATATTGCCACGTTCTCTCTTCCAAGACACGACGTTCTTGTTCTTCCATCAGAGAGTCATAAAAGATAGCTTTCACTGCATAGGTTGCGGCATGTACCGCATGGCCTTTGACATGGGCCGTTGCAGCTGCGTGTCCCGCCGCACGAGAGGCAGCAGAGGCAGCGACATGATCGGCTTCCCGTGCAGCAGCATGAGCTGCAAAAGCCGCCTTTCGTGCATCAACCATGGCAATCTCTCCACGGATCCAACCTCTTCCTGCAGCAATGGCATCACGTGCGCGGAGATCCTCCGTCTTCTTCTCAAATATATACAAGACACGTGCCGCACACTCCGTAGCCCAACAGGCCAATGTATGGTGATCCTGTTGCTTAGCCAAATCCTCTATTTCACTACGTAAAGGTGCATCTTTGAATGCAGGTTTTGCCATGGTCATGCTCCTTTCATTGTTCAAATACTACAAATTTACTCTCAACAAGTTCGAAAAAGGACCTGCGTGTGTGCAGATCCTCTTCAAGTGTACATCTTACCACTTATTCTATCATTATACGGACTCTGTCAATGCAGCCTCCTGAACATCCCGATCCTTTTTCGCATCCGTGTCTTTGTACGTAAATTGGTAATTCCCAGATCCAAGTGTGACTTCAACATCGTCTCCAATGTTTTGAATATCCTGAACTCCACTTATCTGATCCAACTGATTCAACGGTTTCCCTTGTTCCAGAACGATCTGTGCACCTGCTCCAGGAAGACGTACCGTACCTCTCGTGTTGGCGGGAATATGCACCCGTATATCCATTTTACCATCCGCCAACCGGTGCCAGCTTGAAGCAACATGACCATACATCGTCTCCAGACTCGCTTCCACCCAATCCAGTCCAGGTCCGGGTTGTGGCTCGATATGCACCATTCGGAATCCTGGCTGATGTTCATCGGACCGAATGCCGGCAACGTAACAATACAACCATTCTCCAATCGCTCCGTACGCATAGTGGTTAAATGAGTTCATATCAGCACTCCAGAGACTTCCATCCTCTTTGATCCCATCCCAATGTTCCCAGACGGTCGTTGCGCCTTGAGTCACCTGATATAGCCAGGACGGATAATCCTCTTGAAAAAGTAATGTATATGCCAGGTTGTGAAGACCTGCATCACTCAATACCGGATTTAGATAAGGTGTGCCCACGAAACCTGTAGTAAGATGATTGCCCGCCTCTTTCACAAGTTTGGCCAATTGATCAACAGTACGAGTTCGGGCAGTCGCGTCCAGCAGGTCAAATTGAAGCGCCAGAACATGTGCTGTTTGCGTAGGAACAGCAATTTTGCCGGCTGGAGTCACGAATTCATTTCTAAACGCATGAACAATGTTTGTGTGCAACTCCTTGAAATATTCAGCATCATCTGTCTTTCCAAGAACCTCAGCCGCTTTTTGAGTTAACGAAACCGAATAGGCATAGAAGGATGATGCCACATAATCTGTGTCCGTTGCGCCAACATAACTATCAGGCTTGGAGTCCAGTCCCAGCCAATCGCCAAAGTGGAATCCCGTGTTCCACAGATACGGATTGTCACCCTGCACATGAATATACTCGATCCACTGCTTCATACTCTCATATTGTTCGGCCAATAATCTGACATCCCCATACATCTCATAGATGGTCCAAGGACAGATAACTGCTGCATCCCCCCAAGCGGCGGAAGAATGACTGGTGTCTCCCCATCCTTCTGACGTGGAACTTCTCAGATCCGGAACGAAGAATGGAATACCGCCATCTTCTCCCTGATCCGCTTCCAGATCCCGCAGCCATTTGGTGAAGAAGGGAGCCGTATTCATCAGGTAGGAGGACGTGCGGACAAACATCTGTGCATCCCCGGTCCATCCGAGCCGTTCATCCCTCTGTGGACAGTCTGTCGGCACATCCAGGAAATTCCCCTTTTGCCCCCACAATATATTGTGATGCAGTTGGTTTACCAGCGAACTGGAGCATGAGAACTGACCTGTTTGCTCCATATTCGAGTGCAGTACGATTCCGGTAAATTCATCCAGACGAACGTGTTCCGGGAAGCCAACCAGCTTCACATAGCGGAACCCTTGGAACGTAAAATGTGGTTCAAATGATTCCACGCCATCCCCCTTGCACGTGTAGCTAATACACTGCTTGGCGGCGCGAAGATTATCGGTGTAAAAGTTACCTTCATGATCCAATATCTCAGCATGGTGCAGCTCAACCGTCTGACCCGCCTCACCTTGAATGCTGAATCTCACCCATCCCACCATATTCTGCCCCATGTCTACTACACGATCTCCCTGTGGGGTTGTTAACAAAGCGATTGGCTGTAGCTGTTCTACTTGGGTGACGGGTACATTCTCCTGCGCAACGATGATATCTTTCTGATGCTCCAGTACGTTCACGGGTGACCAATTCGTCTGAGATGAATCCGACCAATCGGACTCCATTCGTGCATCATACGTCTCCCCCATATAGATGTCCGACATACGAATGGCACTTGGAGCAGCCGTCCAATCCCCGTTGGATAAAATACATTCCTCTGATCCATCTGCGTATTTCATATGCAATTCCAGCAGCAATGCGGAAGTCGAACCGAATATCTCCCGTTCTTTGTTCCAGCCAAGATATCCTCGGTACCAGCCATCTCCCAGATTAGCCCCTAAAGTATTCTGTCCATCCTGAAGCAGGTGGGTAACATCATAAGTTTGATATTGTAATCGCTTACGATAAGAGGTCCAGCCAGGTGTAAAATAATCTTCTCCTACTCTTGTGTTGTTCATATGCAACTCGTATAATCCAAGTGCTGTTACATATATTCTTGCAGATGTAACAGGTTGTTTCACATTAAACTGCTTGCGCATACGCGGGCATGACGTATCTCCATCATCTGATGGTTGAGCTGTGATCCATTCTGCTTGCCACTTATTATGACTATCCATAAGTCCCATCTCGAAATAAGCCGTTTCGGACCAGCCCGAATCACTTCCTGCATCATCCCATGCCTGAATCCGGTAGTAGTATCGCGTTCGCGGAGAAGGCTGAAACTGGTTTAACTCCACATGTATGGATTGATCCGTACTTATCTCACCAGAATCCCATGCAATTCCATCAAAATCTTCCGTCAATGACAGCTGCATCTGGTATGCGGATTGCATGCAGTTCCGACGATCGGATTGCAGCTGCCAACTTAAACGCGGTGATTTGACATCAAGGCCTATCGGATTGATTCTATACTCACAGCGAAGGTGACTAACGTTGAACATTAGCAGATCGTCCTTTCTATCTTGGCTTCCCATTCGGGGTTACGATATAATTATATCGATCCTGTTGCCCTAAATACCCGGTAATCAGGACTATTTCATCCGGTGATTCAGCCATCTGTGCGAGGAGGTTGCTTGTGAATTCATCTATACAGCTCATGAAAAGTGAATACTTCCTGCATAATCATCTGCAACTTTTTGTCAATCGTTGCTCTGAAAATTTTGTGCTTCCTTTTCACGCACATGATTTTATTGAGTATAGCTATGTTGCCGAAGGAAAGGGCTTTCATCATATCGGTGAAGATGTCATTCCGGTGAGGAAGGGCATGCTGTTTGTTATTCCTGTCGGCGTTCCTCATGTCTTTCGTCCTGTCAGCACCAACGTAACCGAGCATCCGTTAATTCTATATAATTGCTTATTTAATGCTGAATTGATCCACACGCTGACAGCAATCATTCAGGAAAAAGAAATCATTCAACATCTGATGGATCTGGCACAAAATCAGGTTCCTTATATATCCGTTGTGGATCACAACGATCGGATTGAAGAACTAATGGTGAAACTGTACCGTGAATCCTCTGTTCCGGGAATCGGTTCGTCTACCATGTTATACACCTTGGTGAGCCAGTTGGTATTGATGACCTACAGACAACTTTATCAAAAGGATTATGATGAAGAGCATCATTCCACCGGTTTTGATTACATCCTTCACTATATCAAGGAACACGTAAGCACTCGTATTCGGATGTCTGATCTGGTCCGTATATCGGGCTGGAGCGAAAAACAGATTGGCCGAATGTTTCTGAGACATACCGGACAGACCTTTAGCGGCCACATTCAACACCTCCGTATACAAAAAAGCTGCGAACTTCTAAAGAGTTCACAGCACAAAGTCAGCCTGATTGCAGAACTGGTCGGATATCGGGATATGGATTCATTCTATGCTGCATTCAAAAAAATAACAGGCGAAACACCTCTCGCCTATCGCAAAAAATCCAGAGCATAGCACTCTGGACAATAAGATTTACTTTCAGACACTAACAACTTGTAACACTTCATCTATGTAAGCCTTGGCCTCTTTCCATGAAGACATCAACGGAAAGTTGTATCGCTCACGCTCCTGTATATTCCACGGATGTGGGATACAGATGACCTTTTTGCCGTCCTCATGCGCGGGGATCAGGTTATGTGCTCCATCATCAATGAGCAGATCGAAACCGAGCAAGTTTTTTCTTTTGCATGTAATAAACTGTTCTGCGGTTATAAAAGGCATATGCTGCTGAAGCCAGTTCCACTTCTCAACAACTGTTCTTGGTTCTGCTGCCGTCACAACAATAACATCATAAGCATCGTTCAGCTTTCTCATTTCATCTACAACATACTCGTCGTATAATTCCAATTCCTCGAACAGACCCGGCCGACCATAAAATACATCGTGCGTGCTCTCTGGATGACGCAAATGGGATGTATCCCAATGAATCATATCCTCGTAGCGCAACGGATGGGTCGGGAAGTTGAGGTTGTTGTGATATATAGCCCGCTTGACCAGATGACATATCGTGTCATCCATATCTACAGCAATAATAGGCTTCTTCATGGTTATCCCTCCCCCAATACGAACACAGTATACCATCCAGAATGTTATGTAGTCATCTTTTTTACCTTGAAATACCAATAGCGTTGATAAGAATTCTACCTGATTATATTAAAAAGGCGCCCCGGCGCCGTAATACCAGCTACGCCCGGGGTGCCTATATAGATTAATCTATTCCAAGTTCTCGCCATTCGAGGCAATGACTTTTTGGTACCAGCCAAAGCTCTTTTTCTTATACCGATTCAGTGTGCCTTGTCCGTTGTCATCCTGATCCACGTAGATCACGCCATAACGCTTGGACATTTCCGAAGTGGATGCACTGATGATATCAATCGCTCCCCAGTTGGTATATCCCATCAGGTCCACACCATCCATAACGGCTTCTTTCATTTGTGTAATATGTTTTCTCAGATAATCAATCCGGTAATCATCGTTGATGGAACCGTCTGCTTCAACGGTATCTTTGGCACCAAGGCCGTTCTCTACCACAAACAATGGCAGTTGATAACGGTCATACAGCTCTTTCAGTGCAACGCGCAGGCCGATCGGATCAAGCTGCCAGCCCCACTCTGTACGCTCCAGATTCGGGTTCTTAATTGTACTGTACAGGTTACCTCCAGTTACTCCATATTCCTCTGGGTTCACTGCGGACACCAAGGATGTGTAATAACTGAACGAGATGAAATCAACCGTGTGCTCACGCAGGATCTGCTCGTCCCCAGGTTCCATGGCAATGGTAATCCCGTTCTCTGCCCAATACCGAGCCATAAACGTTGGATAACTACCACGAACTTGTACATCTGTATGCAGCAGGTTCAGCTGATTATCGATCTGAGCTTGCAGCACATCCTCTGGCTTCGATGTCGCCGGGTAGTGAATCATACGCGCAAGCATACATCCGATCTGGAAGTTCGGGTTAATCTGACGTGCTTTCTCTGTCACCAGGCTGCTGGCTACAAATTGATGATGAAGTGCCTGATAAGAAGCCTGCATCGTGTTCTCAACCCGGTCTTCAATAATACCGCCGCCTGTGAACGGTTCAATAATGGTTGTATTAATCTCATTAAACGTCAACCAGTATTTGACCTTGTCCTTGTATCGGTTCATCACGGTTTCCGCATATCTTACAAAATGTCCAATCACTTCGCGGCCAGCCCAGCCGTTATATTTCAGGACAAGTGCCATAGGCATCTCGTAATGCGAGAGGGTTACCAGTGGTTCGATATCGTATTTCCGGAGTTCATCGAACACTTCGTCATAGAAACGCAGTCCCTCTTCATTTGGATCGGCATCATAACCATTCGGGAAAATACGCGGCCAGTTGATGGACAGACGGAATGTCTTGAAGCCCAGCTCTGCGAAGAGTGCAATATCTTCTTTGAAACGGTGATAAAAATCAATCCCGTAACGCTTCGGATAACCTACTGCACTGTGATGTGCCATTGCTTTCTCAACCGTTGCACTGGTAACATGCATCAGTTCTCTAAGGTTGGTGTAGTCCTTTTTCTCAAAATAAGGAACCATGTCGGCTGTCGACCATCCTTTGCCGCCAGCGTCGAATCCACCTTCAGCCTGGTTGGCGGCAATAGCGCCGCCCCATAGAAAACCTTCCGGAAACCCTTGTCGATTAATCATTCGAATCTCTCCTTCTTTTGTTGATATTGTTAGTCCTAAGACGGACAGTTTAGATCTCAGCTTTCAAGACGTCTTCACCCATCGTGATTTCGCCCAATTTCACAGGTAGAACCTGCTTGTAATCAGCCGTATTGGTAACAACCATAGCGGTTGTGATATCGTATTCTTTTGCAATCTCGGCCAGTTCAAACGTGAGTAATTTGTCTCCAGCCTGTACACGTGCTCCTGTAGCAACATGTGCATCAAAATACTGTCCACGCAGCTTCACCGTGTTAATTCCAACATGAATCAGCAATTCCATTCCGTTATCACTGCGGACAACGATCGCATGTTTTGTTTTGAACACATTCATGATGGTACCTGTCACTGGAGATACCAATTCGCCCACCGTTGGAACAAATGCCACACCTTTACCCATCAATTCATCACCAAATGTTGGATCGTTGACTTCTTTGAGCGGGATGGATTTACCTGTCATGGGTGCAACAGCTACTGCATCACTCGTTGGTGTTGGATCGCCCATGTCGTCTACATTTACGGTTGCAGCGTCATTGGAAGTTACTTTCGCTGGAGCTGTAGAAGCACCCGGTGAGAATTGAGCTAACGCCTCTGCGTCTCCCTCTTCTTCTTTGATACCAAATATCGTAGACATGATTGCACCCACGATAAAGGCCAAAATCATACCCCCAAAGGAATACCAGAAGGTTTGTCCGATCAGGGAAGGAAGTCCTGGCAGACCACCGTTACCCGCAAGTACATACGCTTTCGCGCCAAAAGCAAGGGCGAATCCGCCACCCACTGCACTACCAATCATGGCTGCAGCAAATGGTTTTTTGTATTTCATATTTACGCCGTACATAGCCGGCTCCGTTACACCCATGAGTGCGGTGAAGCTCGTTGACAATGCCACGGTTTTGAGTTTTTTATCTTTTGCCCGGAAGAATACGCCGAGTGTTGCACCAGCCTGACCCATATTGGAGATAAAGGTCAATGGCAAGAATTTATCAAAGCCCAGTGTAGCGATATTACTCAGGATGATCGGCACAAGTGCATAGTGCATTCCTGTCATAATAATGAGCGCCATCGCGCCGCCAAGAACAATACCTGCAATCAATCCGCCTTCATTCAGCAGCCAGTTGATGCCGCCAGACAATCCGCTACCTACAAATGTACCCAATGGACCGATCGCAATCAGCGTTACCGGAACCATGACAAGCAAAGTAATCAGTGGCACAAGCAATAGCTTGAGTGCAGCAGGGATAACACGGTCAACCCATTTCTCAACATAGGACATCAACCACACTGCAAGTAAAATCGGAATAACCGATGAAGCATAACTTACAGCCGTAACCGGGATTCCCAAGAATCCAACAGATTCACCGCTAGATAACAATGCTGTCATGTCTGGATACATGAGTGCTGTACCTAGTGCAATCGCAACAAACGGGTTACTGCCGAATTTACGAGCAGCACTGACTGCAATCAGTAAAGGCAGGTAATGGAATACGCCGTCACCGATGGCTGAAAGAATACGATACGTATCCGTTCCGGCAGACATCCAACCTACGGACACAAATAGTGCAAGTAATCCTTTGAGCATACCTGCCGCAGTAATCGCTGGAAGCATCGGGGCAAAGACACCTGCGATTGTTTCAAAAATTTTCAATACTACATTTTGTTTTTTATCCGACTTTGGCTCTTTGTTTTCTGTTGTTTGCTGGATTGCCGGATTTTCCTTCACCATGGCATCGAATACTTTTGCCACATCATTACCGATAATGACCTGGAATTGATCTCCGGAAATATTTGTTCCCATGACCTTATCCAGTTTCTTGAGTGAGCCGTTATCGACTTTCTCGTTGTCTTTCAGATCAAAGCGCAAACGTGTGACGCAGTGATAAACGGAGTTAATATTGTTTGTTCCTCCAACGGCTTTAATGATTTCCTGCGCCGTTTCCTGATGTTTCATGATGTTTTCCTCCTCATTTTTCCAATAAAAAATACCCGAACGAATCTAGCGCATATGGATGGCGCCATCTCATTCGGGTATTGCCTGATTGAACAGTAACAAGCCCATAGGATATCCAGTTGTGATTTGATTCTATTGCGTGGACTTTTCGTCCCGCTTGGTTTTCATCAAACGTTCCAGATGGAGCGTTAGATATAACTGCTCAGAGTGAGTCATGTCATACTGATAGTTCTTATGGATAAAAGTCTCGATCTTGCCAATACATTTGAATGTCTCCGGATAGTTTTTCCGAACCACTTCATATAAATACTCCTCGGCATCATCATGTGAAGAATGAGTAATGACACGCTGACAGAAATATTTCAAATGGGTGATAAAGCGGAAATAATTGACGCTATCTTCATCCAATTCGACGTTGAAGTGATATTTGATGATATTCATAATCTCCTGCAACAGCTGCATCAGATGGGTGACATCGTTCATGGAATCATTGACTTCCGCATTGATGAAATGTAAGGCAATATTACAGATTTCATCTTTGGGAAACTCAATATCCAGTCTTTCTTTCAGCAAGGTCAGTGCTTCTCTGGCCACATCGTACTCCGCCTTATAGAAGTGCTGAACTTCCCAAGAAAGTGGATTACGAGTAATCATTCCTTTTTCCAAGCGTTGAACAGCAAAGTGAATGTGATCAGACAGCGAGACATAGATCCCGTCACTGATGGTTTTGTTCAATTGCGTTCGTGCCAGTGTCACAATATCATCGGTTGCCTGCAGAATCTCAATCGGCACTTCAGCTACGATGGATTTGAATTTCTCATAAATCGATGCATCCTGAAGACGAAATACCTTCTCAATCCGCTCTTCATCAATCTCATCGCCTGCTTTGAACTTAAATCCGATACCCCGGCCGAGGATCAGTAGTTCCTGATTTTTGTCATCCACGGTACTGACAATATTGTTATTAAATATCTGTTTAATAATCATTATGGACCCACCTGGTTTTTTTTGAGGAATAAAAAAGGGCAAAACCAAAACAGAAATAATAAAATCATTTCCATAGTGGTTTTGCCCGCATTACCGGTAACAAGCCTCGGATATAATTTATCATAACCTGAAAACGGTGTCAACCCAAAAATAATACCGCTCTATTCCACTTTTTTAGATCATATGAAACATTTACCTTTTATGTTATGTTGAAATGCGATATACCCTTTGATATCTAATAATATGACCCAAACTAATCAGGAGGATTCACTTTGAAAAAAATCACTTCGTTTACCGCCGTCATTGCTGCCATCTCGCTATTGTTATCAGCGCCGCCCACCTTGGCCGCAAAATCCAATGAACTCTCGTTAATAGAGAATTACATGTCCGCTGACCAGCTGGATCGGAAGACACAACAACTTTTGAGTGATGAACTAGTTAAACTCGTGGGGAAACAGAACATTCAATTCACCACAATAGACACATCATTTGATCCGTGGGTCATTAACGGAACTATAGATGGAACTGGATTCGCAGATTTCACACAAAGATACGATCCTGATACAAATCATGTCGCGTCCACCCTTATCATGTATGATACCGCTGATCTCAATAAAGTCATGAATAATGCGCTACGCCTGAAGCTTGATGCCTTCTTAAAAACATTTGAGGATGAAGATATCTTCATTAAAAGTGGATTTTTGCGTTTCAAAGCCAATGATCAGGAACATGGACATTTACTCCAAAACTACTGGGTCATCTTTGGACCAAGTCAACAACTTTACATCGATGTGGACAAAGGTAATCAAATGTCGGCAATCCTGCAATATAAAATCGATGATTCCTATGCCTGGATGACAAACATAGCACGAAATTCACTCAAAACACTTGGAATACCCTCAGTAAAAGCTTTTGATTACACCTTATTTACCGTAGAAGGGATGACGACAATCTAAATTACGTACATATCGGCAGCAAGACCGGAAAGGTATGGAAAGTCACCAACGAACTGGGTATCAACTGGAAAAATGATGCTGATTTCAAAAAGTCTTTTGCCAAGCCCAAGCTCAGCAAAAACAAAGCACTATCCATCGCTGTACCTACAGTCAGATCTATATTTGGTATTGAGCTAAAAGGTTATTCCGTTCGTATCCAAGAGAACGAGTACACCTTCACGAAAAAAGGAGCCACAACGATTATCGGTAAAATCAATACAAAAGGCGCATTTTATTCGTTTGAAGCCATTCCTTCAAAAGGGGTAAGAAACTAACTTACATAATAAAAAACAGGCGGCTTGAAGCGCCGATTTAAAATTGCATAAAAAATACTCCGCTTTATGACGACAGTAGATTTAATCTTGTCATCATAAAAGCGGAGCCGGTATCATCAATCTACGCTTGACGTGCTTATTAGGCAGCCCTTCTTTCGAAGGGCCTTTCATCATTGCTGGAACGTCACATTAATCTGTACAATCTCCGAACGACTACTAGTACGAATTGGAGGTCCCCAGAATCCAAATCCTGAGGTTACGATGGAGTGCATAGAGCCCTTTTGCAGATAACCCCAATCGTTCTCATAAATGGCCTGTGTGATGAACTGAGCCGGTGCAATCTGACCACGATGGGTGTGACCGGATACGACCAGATCTACATTGTTCTGCTCCGCAATATCCAGATCATACGGCTGGTGATCCATCATAAGTACCGGTTGGTTCAAGTCAGTACCTTGCATTAAAGTAGCTACTTCTGCACGATCCTTCTCTGTGCGATCTTTCCGACCAATGAGGGTGATCTTGTTATCCAGAACGATCTTGTCATCGTACAGAACTTGCATGTTGCTCTTCTCCAGCGCAGCAATCAGATCTTCAATCGGACCATCGAACTTATCGTGATTCCCGAGAGAAGCATAAACACCGTATGGGGCCTGGATATCACTGATAATATCGGCAATTCCGCTATTGAGGTACATATCCAGATTGTCATCAATAATATCTCCAGGATATAGCACCAGATCCGGCTTCAGTGCATTAATTTCCTCCACCATGCGTTTGGCATGTGCAGGGCCAGACAGAAGTCCGAAGTGCATATCGGCAGCCATGACAATGTTGAGCTTGTCTACACCTTCTACTTTTTTATCAATCTGGATATTATATGTTCTGACTACCGGGCTGTAAGCGTTAAAAATTCCATAACCCATTGTGGACACTAACAATACCAGTGTAACGACACCTGCCCACTTCTGTGTATGATGTCTCGGAATGCGGGTTAATCTCAGCAGCCACATCGTCAGGTGAATAACGGGCAGGATCAACAATAACAATGAGAAGATTGCCAGCCAGTAGGAACCGATAATACCGAGGAACGAGATGCTTCCAAATAATCGTGCCAAAATGAAGGAAGTGGCAAGGAATACAAGAGCTATAATATACAACCATCGAAATCTGGCGGACACAACTGGTTTCATCCAACTCCAACCGCTCCAGCCTATGTAGAACACTAATAAACCGTATACGACCAAAAATAATATACCTGCTAATACAAACATGCCCGGTCTAACCTCCACGTCAATAAGTTGTATTCTGAATTTTCATTACGGACACAGGTCCGTCTGAACAAGTATAACGTAGTTGAAGGGTCAGATCATCTGTTTGCCAAACCCAGATTCGTACATTTTATTACAATTTGATGATATTCAAATTCGAACCATTAACGAGAAAAAGCATTCCCGCTGCCGCCCTGAATAATTAAATTCAAGGACAACTGCAGGAATGCTATATTTTCGAAATTAAAATTACTCGTTAGTGTCCATCCACTGGAAGTGGAATGAACCTTCTTTGTCAACACGTTTGAATGTGTGAGCACCGAAGTAGTCACGTTGAGCTTGCAGCAAGTTTGCTGGCAAACGCTCTGTACGGTAGCTGTCGTAGTAAGACAGTGCGCTGGAGAATCCAGGTACTGGAATACCTTGTTTTACAGCAGCCGCTATAACTTCACGCCATGCACCTTGATAAGATTCAACGATGTTTTGGAAGTAAGGATCCAAGAGCAGGTTTTTGAGTTCTGCATCTTTGTCATATGCTTCTTTAATGTTTTGCAAGAACTGCGAACGGATGATGCAACCACCACGGAAGATCATGGCAATGTTACCGTATTTCAGATCCCAGCCGTATTCATCGGAAGCTGCACGCATTTGTGCAAATCCTTGTGCATAGGATACGATTTTACTTGCAAACAATGCTTTACGCACGTTCTCGATGAACGCTTTTTTGTCGCCGGAGAACGCTTCAGTCGCTGGTCCATTCAGGATTTTGCTAGCTGCTACACGCTCGTCCTTCATCGCAGAGAGGAAACGGGAGAATACGGATTCCGTAATCATGGACAATGGAACGCCGAGATCCAGCGCACTTTGGCTTGTCCATTTACCTGTTCCTTTTTGTCCAGCCGCGTCCAGAATAACGTCAACCATTGGTTTGCCTGTTTCTGGATCGTATTTGGAGAAAATATCTGCCGTAATTTCGATCAGGTAGCTATCCAGCTCCCCTTGATTCCACTCGGTGAAGATCTCATGCAACTCTTCAACGGAAACGTTCAATACGGATTTGAGCAAGTGATAAGCTTCACCAATCAACTGCATATCTCCGTACTCGATACCGTTATGCACCATTTTCACATAGTGTCCGGCACCGTCTGGTCCGATATATGTGCTGCAAGCGTCATCGCCAACTTTGGCAGAGATCGCTGTAAGGATCGGTTCTACCAACTGATAAGCACTTTCCTGACCGCCGGGCATGATTGCCGGGCCTTTCAGTGCGCCTTCTTCACCACCGGATACACCTGCTCCGATGAAGCGGAAACCTTTTTCTTCCAGTTCTTTACTGCGACGTTGTGTGTCAGGGAAGTAAGCATTACCTCCATCGATAATAATGTCGCCTTGATCCAGATGAGGAAGCAGTTGCTCGATCGTTGCATCTGTTGCTTTACCTGCTTGCACCATGATCAGAATTTTACGCGGAGACTCCAGGGATTCCACGAATTCTTCAATAGTGAACGCACCTGTCAGGTTTTTACCTTCTGCTTCTTTCAGAAGATCGTTCGTTTTCTCCGGGGAACGGTTAAATACCGATACCGAGAAACCTTTGCTTTCAATATTCAAAGCCAGGTTTTTACCCATTACTGCCAATCCAATAACACCAATCTGTTGTTTACTCATTATGTCCTCCCAATGCTCCATGATTTATATAGTTTTATTGTAAGTTGAAACGAATATATGTTCAGTGATTATTGTACTGTTTTTTTCCAGTCAGCTGCAAATTTGTCCATACCTTGATCTGTCAGTGGGTGTTTGGAGATTTGTTCAATGACGGAGAATGGAACAGTAGCAATATGTGCTCCAGCCATCGCTACACGTGTAACGTGATCCGGATGTCTTACAGAGGCCGCAATAATCTGTGCATCCAGGTTATGTGTACGGAACAATTCAGCAATTTTGGTAACCAATTGTACGCCATCCTCAGAGATATCATCAAGACGTCCCAGGAATGGGGATACATATGTCGCACCAGCACGAGCAGCCAGAAGCGCCTGGTTCACAGTGAAGATCAACGTTACGTTGGTTTTCACGCCTTTTTTGGTCAAGTAACGGCAAGCTTCAAGTCCTGCAAGTGTCATTGGCAATTTGATCGTAATGTTTTTGTCACTGTTGTTAATTTTGATCAATTCGTCTGCTTGCGCGATCATTTCTTCAGCAGTAAGGGCATCTGGTGTCACTTCCGCAGAAACGGACTCCACTTCAGGTACCAAACGCAAGATTTCTTCAATACGATCTTCGAATTTCACGCCCTCTTTGGCTACCAAAGATGGGTTTGTTGTTACGCCAGATAATACGCCGATTTTGTATGCTTTTTGGATATCTTCCACGTTAGCTGTATCGATAAAAAATTTCATGATTAAATTACCTCCAGATATATTTTTTATTTTGGTTTAGAGATTCGCATTAACCGCCAAGGGTATGCTATTTGTAACTACAGACTCCTGATCCGCCGGCTCATCAAACCACCAGTGGTGACCTTCTTCTTCAAGCATAACATCTGATTCAACCGGTCCATAGCTACCCGCAGGATACAGGTGAAGTGGCAACAGATTTTCCTGGAATGCATCCAGAATTGGCTGCACCCATGCCCATGACAATTCTACTTCATCCCAGTGGGCAAAGAAGGTTGGATCACCCAGCAAAGCATCACGAATCAGATTCTCGTAAGCTTCCGCAAGGTCACCTTTGTCCGGAGAAAGATCAATATGAACCGGTTTGAATTCACCTTTATTCTCAGGATCACTTGCATTCAGTTGCAATGTCATGCTCTGATCCGGACTCATCTCAATGACAAGCAGGTTTGGCTTGGAACCCTTATTTTTCAGCACATTTGTCTGTCCTGAAGGTTCTTTGAATTCAATCACGATACGTGTTGATTTCTCCTTCATTCTTTTACCCGTGCGAATGTAAAACGGAACACCACGCCAGAAGAAATCATCAATTTGCAATTTGGCAGCAATGAATGTGTCATTCATCGTATTCTCGGCTACACCCGGTTCAGCAGTATACGCATTTACCGGTTTACCTTGAATGTTGCCTTCTGCATACTGTCCACGGATGATGTTTGCGCCCACAGTTTGTTTTTGTAACGGCTGGATCGATTCCATAATGTGTTTTTTCTTCAATCCAACTTTTTCGGAAGTACTGTTGTATGGAAGCTGAATCGCCATCATCATGAGCAATTGCAACATATGATTCTGGAACATGTCTCGCACTGCACCAACATGATCATAATAGGATGCACGTTCTTCGACACCTACAGTCTCATTCGCCGTAATTTGCACATTGGAGATGTAACGGTTGTTCCATAACGCCTTCATGATTGGGTTACTCTGATGCAACGTCTCCAGACGCTGTACCATCGGTTTGCCCAAATAGTGGTCAATCCGATAAATCTCTTCCTCCGTGAACGATTCGCTTAATTTGCGATTAAGGTCTCTGGCGGACTGTAGATCGTGACCAAATGGCTTCTCGATAACGAGACGTTTCCATCCCTCTGTGGAACCCAGTCCACTTTCTTGAATGTTCTCGGCAATCGGTTCGAAAAATTCCGGACCAACCGAGAGATAAAACAAGCGATTGGACGGAATGCCAAGTTCAGCTTCTCTTTGTTCAACTAATCCCAACAGCTTTATATAATCTTCCTTATGGCTTATATTCAATACACTGTAGCGGAAAGCTTTCACAAATGACTTCACAACTTCAGGATCAGCTTGGCGTCTGGAAAATTCATTTAATGATTTTTCCACTTGTGCCTGAAAGAATTCATCAGACCAATCTCTACGCCCCAGACCAATCAATGAGAAGGTTTCAGGAAGCTTCTGCTCAAGATATAAGTTATATAAGGCAGGATATATTTTTCTTTTGGCTAAATCGCCAGTTGCACCAAATAAAACAATGGTAGTTGGTTCCATCTTACCGTTCTCCTTCCAAGTAACTCTGGTTTCTTTGTTGTAGTTACACTATAATACGTTTTATAGCCATACAAGTAATTAATATATTTCACAGGAGCTATAGACCACATCTATGACTACAAATTACGAACTATATAAAGTCTTTTATTGGGCCGCCAAAACGGGAAGTTTGACACAGGCTGCGAAAGCACTGTATATCACTCAACCCAGCGTCAGTCATGCCATTAAGCAATTGGAAGAGAGCTTTGGTCTTACCTTGTTTTATCGAAATTCCAAGGGTGTAGCGCTGACACAGGAAGGTGCCAGTCTATACTCCTATATTGAACAATCCCAGATTCTGATCTCACTTGCGGAAGAAAAAATGGCCGCACTGAAGAATCTCGACAATGGTGAATTGAGAATTGGTGGCAGTGACTCTCTGTTCAAGCATTACATGCTGGCGTATCTAGAGGAATTCCACACCTTGTACCCTAATATCAAGCTACATCTGAGTCATGGAACTACGCCGGAAGTCATCACCTTTCTGAAAGAAGGCAAGATTGATCTTGGTGTTGTTCGGATGCCCATTGTTGATCCACAGCTAGAAGTCAGGGAAAGTATTCAGTTGAAGGACTGTTTTGTAGCTGGGGAACGTTATGCTCAGTTGAAGGGTAAAATCATGACACTTGAGATGCTTCTGGAGCATCAACTGATCCTCTTCTCCCGGAACAGCCGTGTTCGGATGGCTATAACTGAGTTGTTTAACAGCTATAATTACACGTTAAAACCTGAGATTGAGGTTGGTAGTGTTGATCTGTTGATTGAGTTTGCGCGTCGAGGACTGGGTATTTCCTATGTCACACGTGAATTTATCTCCAAAGAGCTGGAGGAAGGCTCTCTCTTCGAAATTCAGCTTGATGTCCCGCTCCCCCCTTCCCATGTGGGGATTATGACCAAACGCAATATGCCGATCTCTCTGGCAGCCAACCGGTTTATGGATCTCATTTTCAAATCCTGAGTGGTCACAATGTCAAAAGGTTCAACAAATAGCCCCACCGTCCAGTTATGGATGATGAGGCTTTTTGTCCTGCATAAAAATTTGTGTTTATCTAACGATTAAACACTCACCAGATAGGACGCGTCCAATATAAGGGCAACCTTACCATTACCGAGGATCGTTGCTCCAGATAGATGGTTCATCGCTCCCAGATACGTACCGAGTGTCTTAATAACGACTTCCTGATTTCCTATAATCTCATCTACTGCGTAAGCTGCAATTTTATCAACGGAACGCACGATCACCAGTGGAATGGTCTTGGATTTGCGGTCTGTTCGTGGATAGTTGAGCCTGTCACACAGTCGGTGAAAAGGTACAATTCGTCCATGATTCAGGATCGCTTGTTGCCCCTGGATCATCTGAATATCTTCAGGTGAAATTCGAACAATCTCAGCAACATTATACATCGGCAAGATCAGCACACGACCCGATACTTTGACTAACAGACCTTTAATAATCGCCAGTGTGAGCGGTAGACGAATCGTAAACGTGGTGCCCACACCAACCTCCGTATCAATATCAATGATACCGTTGAGTCGCCCGATCTGACTACGCACGATGTCCATTCCAACACCGCGTCCTGATACTTCACTGACAGAAGAAGCCGTCGAGAAGCCAGGTTCAAATATGAGGTGGACAGCTTCCTGTGTTGTTAGGCGTGCAGCCTGTTCCTCACTAATGATGCCCTTGCCCAAGGCGGAAGCTTTAATCTTCTCACCATCGATACCTTTGCCATCATCCGAATAACGAATGACAACATGATTTTCTTCATGAAACGAAGTTAATGTAATACGTCCTTTGGACGGCTTACCGTTCTCCGCCCGAATCTCTGCACTTTCAATGCCATGATCTGCACTGTTGCGGATGAGATGGATCAGCGGGTCACTCAGTTCTTCAATAATCATCCGGTCAAGCTCAGTCTCTCCACCTTGAATAACCAGTTCCAGATCCTTACCCAGCTTCTGTGATAGGTCACGAACCAATCTCGGGAAGCGACTGAATAGTTGATCAATGGGTAACATCCGTGTCTTCATTACACCTTCTTGGAGTTCCTTGATTACCCTGCCCATATGATCGGATACACCACTAATACTCCGGATGAGTGTTGAAGACTCCTTACGCGCACCCGATCCACTCAGATCTGCAAGGGATGTCTGATCAATTAACAGTTCACCGACCAAATTCATCAAATGGTCCAGACGTTCAACACTCACACGAACTGTAGGTTGAGCAGCTTTCACTTTCTCATCCGGCCCAGTTGTATTCACGGTAGGAAAGCTTTGTTTCGTTTGCTCTGTTTCAGAGATTAATTCAAGTGGTGCAGACGTCGCTGCAACCTCATTGGATTCCAGCAGATATGGATCAATCTCCAGCATATGAATATCCGAGTCTGAAGACAGCTCTGCCTTAAGCTGCTGTTGGTCATTCGACGTTGCTACGATGATGATGAACTGACCATAATGATCATCTTCATTCTGTGCGCCCGGCTGACTCTCCATGAGCGAAGTAGCGACAACCGTACCACAGATATCCTCAATGCGTTGTCGTAAAATATGATATCTGGCCGCTTTCATCATGCACTTCTGCTCCAGCACAACATGAATGGACAATAACTGCTTGCCTGACACAATAGCTACCTGTGCCATAATCGACTCTGCTGGTTGCAATTGAGGTGTTTTAAGTTGCTCGACTACTGTCGGGGTATGAATTAAATCCTTTATTTCTCTTACTACTGCTCGAAAATCTGCATAGGCTTCCCCACGGATGTACTGATCACGAAGCACCTTCATGGCGTCCAAAGAGCGGAACAACGTATCAATTAGCTCCGAAGTCATCTCCGGTTTTTTCTCTCGGACCCATTCAAGAGCATACTCCACTTCATGCGTAAGGTCGCTTAATTCACGGAAATCCATAGTGGATGCCGATCCCTTGATGGTATGGGCTGCCCGAAACAGCGTCTGAACCAGTTCTACAGAAGGCGAAAGCTCCAATGCCAATAAAGACTGATCCATACGTTCCAGTTGATCATTCAGTTCTTCGATAAAGATGTCACGGTAGGCAGACAAATCCATCATTCGTGTATTCCTCCCTAACCGCCCAATATTTCGTCCAGTTTCAAAATGCCCACAAGCTTGTCTTCCTGTTGACCCACACCATGGAATAAACCTTCACGGTTACGACCATATCCGCCGGTTGGCGGATGTATTTCGGAATATGTGGTTACCTTGTTCACGCGATCCACGATCAAGCCAATATATTCTTCCTGATGTCGAACTACGATAATACGCGTTGCTCTGGTGTCCGGTTCATCCGGCATACCCAGCAGGTTCCGCAGACTCATCACACATACAACCTTGCCACGCAGATTAACTACCCCTTTGATCTCTGGACGGCTAAATGGAATATCTGTAATGCTAAGCATTTTAATAATTTCGTGAATTTCTTCGATTCGAATGGCGCAAGTCTCTGCACCTACAGACAGTTCAATATATTGTTCCTTCTGAAGTGAAGACATCGATTCACCCTCAATTCAATTTTATTAATTTGTTTTGAAGGCAGCTGCCGAATTCGCCAGTTCTTCCGCAAGATGTGCCAAAGACTGGCATGTTGCCGCTGTCTCTTCAGACGCTGCAGCGGATTCCTCACTGGAAGCCGAGATGGATTCAACAGAGCTCATCACCTCTGCGGCTTGGGCTGCTTCTTCTTCACATGCAGCAGCAATTTCGTTTACTTTCTGTGAAGAGTTATTGACCATATCAATGATCTGATCAAACGCCTGTCCAGTCATGGAAGACTGCTCAACACTGGCTACTACAGCCTGTACACTTTGTCTCGTATTTTCCTGCATTGCTTTGATGATGGCTGTAATTTCTTTGGTCGCCTCGCCACTTCGTTCGGCAAGCTTCCGGACTTCATCTGCTACTACGGCGAATCCTCGTCCTTGTTCTCCGGCACGTGCCGCTTCAATTGCAGCATTCAGCGCTAGCAGATTGGTCTGCTCAGCAATATCGTCAATCACTTCAATGATGTCACCGATTTTACGAGAATCATCTTCAAGTTTAGTCATTTTTGTATTAACAGCTTGCATACCTTCCAATGAAGTCTGTACAACAAGTCCACCTTCACGAGCAGTCTTCACCGTATCGTTGGACAGTTCAGCCGCTTCTTCCGCACTTGCAGCGACGGAGTTAATGGCAAGTGAAAGCTCCTTGAACAATTCGGAGATATTTCCCGCCTCACTGGATTGGCTTGTGCTGGTGCTCGCAATTTCCTGTGTGCTGGCTGAGATCTGTTCCGAAGAAGCAGCAACACTTTGGGAGTTCATCACGATATTGTTAATTAACTCTTTCAGATTATCGACCATCCGATTCAGTGCCGCGGCTAGTTGACCCACTTCATCTTTGCTGGATATTTCTGACTTAAGGGTGAGATTTCCGTTGGCAACTTCCGTAGCTAGACCCAGCATAGCCATGAGCGGCTTCGAAATGGAGCGAGAGATGATATATCCAATGAGAATACTGAAGAGTACGGACAGAACCACAAGAATTATCGTTACTTTAAATGCTTGTGAATAGGCAGCCTGAGATTGTATATTCGCCTGTTCAGCCATACTTTCATTAAGGTCGATCAAATTGGTAAGGAGTTCTACAATCCTGTCTCCTTGTGGTTTAAGCTCAGATTTAAGGAAGGTATTAAAGGCACTTTGATCATCTGCGACAGCCAGATTAGTTGCTCGTTCAAACATTGTTAAATATCCTGGATATTCCGCATCAAAATTACGGAGTAACTCTATTTCTTCAGGGGTTGTTGCAAGCGGACGATAGATGGTCAGGCGATCATTCACACTCTGACGGATCGAAGCGATGTTCTCCGTGATCCGAGTTTTTTCGGTTTCAACGGTTTCGAAGCTCAAATCACGCACGTTCACACGCATTCTTTGATAATCAATCTGAGCAGATGATAATTCTTTGACAGAGATTAGATTGTTGTTATACATCTCTTGCATTCGTTCATTCGTACTTCTCAATGTTACTACAGAGTAGACGCCAAGCGCCGCAAGGATTATCGACACAACTAAAAACGCTGAGATAATCTTTGTTGCTGTTTTCAAATTTCCAAACCACTTCATGTAATCTCCTCCTAGGCATCGTAGTGTCCAGTTATGTATATAACGCTTGGTAAACCCTTCTCTAGGTCGCGCTCCAGACAACTTACGATCTATTTCGACATAAATATATTAAAACTGAATAGGAGATTTTTATTTCTATAAATTTGCACTATTATGAATTTTTATTTCAGATATAAAGAATCTTCTTTTTAATATAAATTATACTTTTTACCTATTAAATTGTTTTTTTAATTTACATATATACGTATAATCAACATTCTGCATTGACTTACACATACATCTCCATACAAAATTTCATGTGACATGATCTTCTTTTATTTATACAAGAAGTTATATAGTTCTTACGTCTAACAAATATCATTTTCCACACAAAAAATTATGTATTTTTTCTGTACACACTCAACATTTCAAGACCTTAGTCTAATAAATGATTACTTATACTGAGTCCATTTTCCCATAAAAAAAAAAAAAAAAAACCAAACCCGAATCAACAAAGTTTGGTTCTGAAGCGAAAAAATACACTTTAAATTAACATAAAACCCGTTTAAAACTAATTATTTATGTGTTATATAGCTGCTCCAGTTCCATTAGGCGGTCCTTAATCCTGTGCGGAATAATTCCAAACAGATTATCCCACGTCATGAACATCTCCGGTTTTAGTAAATATTCTTCGAACTCCATGGTAGGTACAAACGCTTTGGTCTGCAGATAACGCTCTACCTGATCATCGATCTGTTCATTTGTTTCAAAATAATCTTGAAACAACTCATTCACAAGTAGCCCATCACATCCAGCTTCGGCACCTGCTGCACTATACAGGTTTGGCAATAACTCAAATACAACCGGAAGTGGTGAGAAAGCATGTTTGCCAGGCTGTGAGTACAGACATACATGATGTCCAACCACATTGACCCGTTCCTTCAATAATCCGCGCAGCACCTTCCCATGAAAGCTGGCTTCACAGTCTACTACCTCTCCGTCATGACCCACATAAACCCATACATGCTCCATTTCATACAGATGTCCAATCTCATAATCCCACCAGATTGCATATTCAATTACATATTGTACTACCTCGGTCGGAAACTTAATGTCCCTTCTGAACGATGGTGAAGGCCCCGATTGATGCAACACAGAAATGCCAACAAAATCAGGATAAAAAGGTTCGGCTCTGTCAAACATCAAAATAGGTGCATAACTCATTGCAGTTTCAAGCGTTTTCATTTCTGACATGTTCATTCATGAGTCCTCCGTTTTTGTTGGATGTTCATACTATACTAACAGAGAACGTAACCCACTGACTCAGGCATTTTGAATTTTTTTCTAATATAATACCAACCCCTCCATGGACTTCATACGATTATTACATCGACACATCAAAAAGCCTGCAACTGATATTCTCCAGTTACAGGCTGTGTACTTTGATAATAAATAAGGAATCTTGAATTAAGATTTCAGCTTATTGGATGGTGACACGGACGTCTTGGAAGGTGAAGTCGATTGATCAGAAACCTGCGTATCACACCCTATTGGAGGGCCCAGAATCGCATCATTTTTAATGGAAGCAACAGCTCTCGTATATGCCTCTTCATCCAAACAGTACGCGCGGTGAGCCACTTCCGGCGGTGTAGCTGCCAAGAAATCCGCTCCAAATACAATATCAGGCGTTGGTTGATCGAAGATAGTTAATACATATACATCATCTGTCTCAGCCACAAACCAGTGAAACCAGCCTTTCGGAAATACCACAACCTGACCTGGTTTCAGACGATATGTCAATCGTTCACGCGTAAACGGATTAAAGACTGACGCTGTAATTTCACCGGTGATGACCACAACCATCTCCGTGACATTGGTGTGCCAGTGTGGCTGCACAATGATTCCTTTGCTTAAGTACACGTTGAAGAACCCATTTGCAATGGTCGGCAGCTGTTCTCCAAACAACTGGGTTACATAGTTGCGTGAATCCCTCTGATAATTGACAACCGCATTGGAATCGGCTGCCAGCGGAACATTCGGGGCTTGTAAAATCGGATTCATCATACGATCATTTCTCCTCCTTGGGCATACATCTCATTGTTGTACTGTATGCCGGAGAATAGAAAGATAATACCGTTGACACATGTTATATATTGTTTTTAATCCTGAACTTTAGGTTTCTTAGAATCTTGTATAAACAAACTAGACTTGACCAGGGAATCTGCCTCCGGCTGCAATGCCTTGGGGAGATATGTGATCTATCTGGTTCATCTCATCATCCGTAAGCGAAACCTGTAGCGCCCCTAAGTTCTCGTGAACTCTTTCCAGATTGCGAGTCCCCGGGATCGGAACGATATGTTCTCCCTTTCCAAGCAACCAAGCCAGAGCAAGTTGAGAGACCGTACACCCTTTTTGCTTAGCCATCTCTTGGATCAATCCAACAACCTCCAGATTTTTCTGAAAGTTCTCACCTTGGAAACGCGGATAGTGACGACGATAATCATCTTCCGGCAGATCGTCTATAGAACGGATCTGACCTGTCAGGAAGCCCCGCCCCAAAGGGCTGTATGGAACCAAGCCAATGTTCAATTCATGCAGGACAGGCATAATCTCATCCTCAAGCTCTCGACTCCATAATGAATATTCGGTCTGCAACGCTGTAATCGGATGAACAGCATGTGCACGCCGAATGATCGCTACTGGCGCTTCGGACAAACCAATATATCGAATCTTCCCCTGTTGAACCAGATCGGCAAGTGTGCCTATGGTCTCTTCAATGGGTGTATTCGGATCAGGACGATGTTGATAATACAGATCGATATAATCCATTCCCAGGTTGTAGAGACTTGCATCTACTGATTTTTTGATGTAGGCCGGATCTCCCTTGGGGCCCTGCGTGTGTGTTATACCAAATTTGGTGGCAACGATTGCTTTGGATCTTCGACCTTGAAGCGCGCGTCCAAGCAGTTTTTCATTCCCACCAAATTGCTGTTTTTCATACGCTCCGTACAGATCCGCCGTATCAAACATGGTGACTCCTGCATCCAGCGCACCCTGAATGGTATGTACAGATTCGTCATTATACGGCATCATCATCACACCCAGGCCGAGCGCAGATATTCGTAATTTATCATTTCCCAGTGTTCTTGTTTTGAGCATGTGGCTCCCTCTTTTCATCTTGAAATAGAAACGTTAACTAGATACGTATGAACTTGAGTTCATTCTATTTCACTTCCGAGACCCCAACCACACTCTGTTTATGCTAGTAAAGAAATTACCAGTTTGATTAACTTTCTATATGGCAGCAGGAACGTAAATACAACAATGAATGCCTGATTGGCTGTTCAGATTATTCATGGAAAAGATATCGTAAGCATGCACAACGCCATCTGCCCGATCCGTCGTTTCAAGCAGGACACGATTGACTTGTTTGAGTTCAACTTGGTGCAGGTTCCAGATCGTTCGGAAGTCTATACTTTCTTCACTCAATTGTTTCACGATTCTGCTAAATTCGGGGTCACTCGGATACTTGTCATAATACGTACGGAATACGGCTACCGAGTGCCGCGCGAATTCCTCCCAGTTGTGCATACGCTCCCTGAGCGCTGTATCCAGAAATAAAATCCGCATCATTAAACGCTCATTCACATTCATCGACGAGAAGTTGAAGAGGTTCGTGTCTGCAGCTTCATTCCAGGCAAGTACCTCAGAACGTTCATTGGTAATAAATGAAGGATGAGTCAACTGGCCAATAATGCTCTGCCACCCTGGCTCCAGTTGCGAATACGAAGCAAGGAATTCATGTTCCGTATTAGGGTCCCATAAGTCAAACAGATGACTCTTCTCTTCCAGGGTTAAACGGAGCGCATTCGCTATACTCTGCATCACTTCTCGTGAAGCCGCCAACTCTCTACCCTGTTCGAGCCACGTGTAATACGTTGCACTGACACCAGCCAATACTGCCACTTCTTCCCGCCGTAGACCGGGTGTTCTTCGCTGTCCATGAGATCCTGACAATCCAACTTGTTCCGGTTGAATGCGGCTCCTCCGTGATTTCAAAAACTCACCCAGTTTTTTGTTGCGGCTCATACTTGTATCCATAGACATCGTTCCTTTTTTATAAAAGTATTCAAGCCTATTCGACTCTATCCAAAATGGTAGTCTCTGAATGACTTTGATATAATTCATCTATTATTAGTTCTGCAGAATACTTAGTTTACAAGTAGCTTAGCATCGATTGATGCAGAACGAAAGGAGCATAACATGATCCCCAATGTTGGAGATGTGTACTGCGTGTACGTCGAAAAATTACAACAATATACAGCCTGCCAGGTAACTGGACTGAAAGAAACAGAGGGTAAAACTTCTGACACGCTTGCCTCCGTCCTTCAGTTGGATTGGACTGGTGATCAACTGCCTAATGAAATGCATCTTCATCAGATGAAACCATTGATCTGTAACTTCTATTTCTGGAATGATCGACTTGCCCATAGTTTCGTGAGTGCTAATGTTCCTTCACAGTATGTGCTTGCAGGCAATATCCCCCCTCTCTACACCGAGGAAACAAATACGTATGGCGGAGGCTGGCCGATCGGAGAAAGTCTCTATCTCCAGCGTGAATGGGAAGGTATCGATTCGATCCGAAGAGCGCAGTTCAAACAAGCTGCGGATGATGACGAAGATGTGATGATTGGGGATCGTGTAATGCGGCGCAGTACGAGTACACTCCGCGATTTCAGCCCTAGATCTTCTGAAGATGTAGCCGAACTCGCAAAGCTACCTTGTCTGACACATATTGAAATGGATGGATATACGGAATCAATCTTTTCATTTATAGAGGACAACCCGTTCATTAATGAACTTCATATCATACATCATGGTCAAACGATGCTCGATATCAGCAAGAGCCATCTGACCAGACTTATCGTGGATGTCAGTGGGTTGAAGGAATTAATTTTGAACACAAAGATGAAAAGTCTGAATTTCACAGGAGAGTTGTCTCCTGATCTGCGTATCTTGGCTTATGAAGACGGTAGATGCATCACTCTCAATGTTCCATCGGGCCTGCCACAGGTTAGGGGTATCTCACGACTTGAAGGTCTGTATATCAGAGATATCACGGAGCTCAATCTGAAGCCACTTGTGCAGTATTATCCTGAGCTTTCAGAGTTGCGACTGTGGGGTAAACCCGGCAATGTATCCCATATAGAGTCGATTCAGCATTTGGCAAATATGCAAACCTTCACTACATATGACCTGTTCGGCTTCAATGGTGACGAATTCCCTGATCCAGAGCAACTTCCACAATTGGCTACGCTGTGGCTAACCAGCCTTCCTGCCGATGCAGCCAAATCAATCAAAACAAGATATGAAAAATCCGTTGCTGCCGGACTTGATATGGAAATCACCAAAGCACGCAAACCGGAATGGCTTGCGGAGAACCTGAACAATCCGTTTCGGGATTGGGATGGGCGGGACCACATCAAGGCAGCACACACCAAAAAAGCAGCTCAATTGTACAAGCAGTGTTTGAAGGAAATACGTCAGTTAAGTCAAGATTTTAATAATCAGGAAGCTATGCACAAACGGCTCGTCTCCCTGGTTGAGAACTACACACAGACCTTCAACAAGATGGATGCCAAGACCGGCTTTATTGAAACTGTTGAGCGGGAAGAGATTTATGTTGTTCTAACGGAGTTGCTGGATCAATTACAGCAGCATTTGGAACTGCGTCAAGATGATTTGATTAAGGTTAATCACGAGGAATTATATGAGGTATTTGATCGTTTGAGGGATTTTTAGTTTACGCAAAAAGGGTCCTGTTATGAAAATGGCAGGACCCTTTTTTGCATGAATAGAATTTCTTGCACTCTATTTTCAATAAGACGATGTGACTCGGGCAGAACCTTGGGTCGCTCGATCCTATGATAAGCCACACAAATTCAAGTAATTCAGGATCGATGCGGTATCATCAATGGAGGTGCGCAAGGCGATGTAACCGTCAGGACGAATCAATACAAGTTCTTTACTTGCGACATCGTAAATTCGATAAGCATTCCCGGCAGTGTCTATTATGCCTTCCGCCTCCTCCACCTTCGATGGAAAGATATAATGCAAATGGAGTGCATCGTTGGTGAAGTTCTTCAGAGAAGGATCGATGTAGTTTGCAAAAGCCAAAAGCGTCCAGTGTGGGCCGCGCAAGAGGTCAAAGACACTTCCTGCAAACCCGGTGCCTTGTAGTCCAGTAGCATTAGGAGCACGATCTCCAGGAAGTAAACGGGTAGCATTTGTTCGAGCAGACGGACGGGTAAGCGAACTTGAACGATAGGAAATGAGAAGCCCGCTCGTCAGATCGTCGGATATGGTGCTCAAGGATTGGGACAACCCTCCGCCTTCAGTCGCCGTTCTTATAACGCCTCCCATTTTCTTTGTGCTGTCTTTGAGCACGGCCTGTGCCACTGGGCGGCGCTCCTCATCGTAGGTATCGAGTAAGGCGGTGTCTGCTCCGCGTATGACAGCCGCCAGCTTCCAGCCGAGGTTGTATGCGTCCTGTATTCCCGTATTCATGCCTTGACCACCGGCCGGCGAATGAACATGAGCCGCATCACCGGCAAGGAAAACCCGGTTGTTTCGGTAACATTCAACCATACGAACGTTGACCCGGTAGATGGACAACCAAGAAGCATCCGTAAGCCGAACACGTCCGGACCCGGCACGACGGTCAAACATGGCTTGATACGCCTCTAGCGACGGCTGCTCTGGTTCATCGATGGCTGCCGGAATTGTAGCCTGCAGTTGCCAAATATCGGATTTTGGCAGCGGCGTCACCCCGATCATCCCCTCCGAAGAAGTCCAGATATGGATATGGTCACGATCTAACCCTTCCAATCGTACATCGCCAAGATACCATCGCTCATGATCATGTGTTTCCCCAACCAACGGTAAGTGTATAAATTTGCGTATATTGCTTTTGCCCCCGTCAGCGCCGACTACATAACGAGCACGAATTTGCTCTTCTCCTTGTGCTGTATTCAACGTTACCGATACACCATCCACATCCTGAACAAGCCCTACAGCTTCCATGCCCAACTCAACTTGACCGCCAAGCACTGCATATCGGTCGCGCAACGCTTTTTCCACATCAAATTGAGCAATCCAGACCGGATCACGATAGGGTGTCTCAAGTTCGGCGCTGGCTGCAACAGTAATAGTCGGCTTGTCCACACTTCTGCCATCTGCGGTATAATAACGAACAGGCAAGTCCACAACACCTGTATCAACAATGTAGTGAACGGCTTCCAATTCATCAATGACTTCAAGCGAGCGAGGCTGGATTCCTTTGGCGCGAGATGCAACGTTATACACGGTGCTTCGTTCAATAATACGATGGTTGACGTTTCGACGGGCAAGGTCGCAGGCAAGTGTAAGCCCTGTGGGTCCGGCCCCGACAATGAGAACATCAACAACAGACGGTATGGTATTCATGAATAAAAACCTCCTTGATCATTGATTTGATACGCTACATTTGTTACACTACACCGTACAGTGTAGTTTGTAAAGCAGGACCTAATCCATTTCTGAAATACACATATAAGGGGGAAAACGTAAGAATGGATCATACAGAAAACAAGAAAATCCGCAAAGGCTCTTCAGACAAGCGAGCTAAAATAATTGCGGCGGCACGAGAGCTGTTTCTTTCAGACGGGTTTGATCGTTCCAGCGTCGATACGGTCGCAACTAAAGCGGGAGTTTCCAAACGGACAGTTTATGATTATTATGGCGACAAACAGAATCTACTACTTGCCGTTGTGGAAGAATCCAGTTCAGCGGTTCTGGTCATGATTGAGCAAGGGATATCAGACCACCTCTTGAAATTCGAAGATCTTGAGCAGGCGCTCATCTTATTTTGTGAGCAAATCGTAGCTTCTGCAAACGGTTCGGCAGACTACAAGGCTTTGATCCGTCTGGTTATGGTGGAAGCTGCCAACCTGCCAGACTCGTTTTTTGAAAGGCTGGATAACGCAACTGAAGAGGGGATTATCAGAAGGTTTACAGCGTTTGGACAAAACGGACTGCTCCATGTGATTGATCCTAAAATGGCTGCAAAGAACTTCGCTGCATTAACGTTTTTATTGGTATTCAATCAACCGGGAAAAATCGGGACATTAGATGAGGAACAAAATAAACATATCATCACTGAAGGCGTACGCGTCTTTCTTTGCGCTTATGCCCCACAACGTAAGTCTTAAAATCGCCATTGTAAATGCCTTGTCTTTTTCCGGATAAATTCAATAATCTAATCGATCTGCGACTTCATTATCAGTGGTAAACGCAAAAACGGAACGAAGCATGCTGATACCCTGCTTCGTTCCGTCCATCTTTTAATCTTCGTCCCATTTCGTTAGTGATCTTGCTCTAATCTAAAGCAGCCCTTCATTGAATGGAAAACACTTCTTTTTTCAATAATTCTTCTGGCTTCTGCCCTATCACATCACTGTGAAAATAATCGCGGATAACGCCATCTTGAAGATAGTTGGCGATCGACACCATAATCATCCCTTGATCCAGTGCCAGATAAGCTTTTGCAAGTTCTCCCGTTTCAACATTGACTGAGTCATAGAACCCATATTTGCCAAACATTTTGAAGTTCTTTAAAGCTTTAATGTTCTTTCGAACTGCTTCAGGGGCATAATCCAGAGCAAGGAATGTTGCGTGTGCTGTTACCGTTGCTCCATCTTTGTAACCTGAGGTACCTAACGGTGTTGCTGCAAACTCACTGTAACCTGTCGGAGTGGCAGAAGGTGAGAAGCCCCATGCGGCATACCCTTTTTCTTTGGCGTATTCGATTTGCAATTCGACATGACGCTGGTTGTTCAATCCCAAAGCTTGAGTACCCAGGTCTTTTTCCTTTATGACCATACCGGGCATAAGAGCTTCAAACATACTGCCTCCCCAGCTTGGTACGAACTTTTTATCCTTGTATACATAACTTCCTTCAAACACATCCACTCCATCGTACTTAACGGATTTGCCTTGAGGAATCTGAGCTTGCCAATCCCATTCTTGAGGTAATGTGCGATACATCTTCCACCAATGATCTTGAGGAACGTCACCTTTCCCAATAGCAATATAGCTGCCTACACGTGGTTCCGTATAAAACATCCCATAATGGTGGTCCGTCAGCGCGCCTTTAGCCACATCATAACCGCCGCGGAATTGGCCGACTTCAGGATCATATAGCGGAGTATAATTCATATTTTTAACCAACTTGCTTGTTTCCCCATGAAGTTCTTCATAGGCTTGCCCAACAACAATTAAACCAGCGGATAACCAGCCATTATCGACTTGGGAAATAAATTGTCCCCAATCTTTCTTCACTGACCCGTCATCTGTGTTATACCAGTTATAAAATAGGCCGTTCCACTTTTCTAATTTTTCGAGGGAATTTATTGTCGTTTGCAAGCGATTTACAGCTTCTTTCTTCGAAATAATGCCCAATTGTTGCGCTGAAACGGTACTCATCATATACATTGCGATGTTTGTGGGTGAGGTACGTTTAGCTTCTTCTATCCCGTTTTCAGTGTGCCGTACTTCATCGTAAGTCAAGCCAGTATTTTGATCCGTATAGTCCTCAAAAAACGTATAGGTCTTATATGCAATCGCTTTCAATTCTGCTCGAAATCCAATTAAATTGCTTGAGTCACCTGCTGAAGCCATAGGAGTTAAAGCTAGATTAGCTAACAAACAAAAAGTTAAAATGAAGCTGAATTGTTTTACTTTTTTCATGATTTTCTCCCTTCAAATGAATTCGAAACGTTTCGTGTACATGTTATCATAATTTTCCCATTTCCGTAAACAAGAAAATAGAACGCTTACAAATACTGAATATAATGTGGCTTAATTATAAATGTGAAATTCGAAACGTTTCATTAAAAGGACCACATTAAGGTAATTCACGTGGAGTTATATGACGTATTTGATCGTTCGAGGGTCTTCTAGAGATTCTAAATTGAGGAGATTAAAAGCCTGACTCCATAGGAATCAGGCTTAATCCTTTCTCGTATCCATTCTGAACCGTTCTAATTTGCTACAACTGTTGTTCCGCAATACTCGCAATCCGTTGATTGTTTAGGAAGCACTTTTGCCTTCGCCCCACACCCCTGGCAACTCACTGAAACAGGCCTTTGTGGCTCTTCAACTTTTTCTTCGACTTTCTCTTCAGTGTTTTCCTTATCCGAGAAATTGATCTCTGTATAGTTAATTGTATTATGACTACTGTAACTCACGGTGTTGCTATTGTAACTTGAATAAGTATGCGGATTCACATTTTCGCGATCAAGATGACCTCCATAGTCTCCTCCATAAAACTTTCGTTCCGGGACACGTTTTTTCCTAAGCAATTTAATACCAAAATATAAAAACAAAAATTCAACGATAATAAATCCAGCCATAGCAATGAGATTTTTAGTACCTCTGAAATTATTTGCATTAAACATGGCAATCGGGATCGCAATGGCATAAAACATAAAAAAGAGTCCAAATAACTTCCTTAACAACACGATTCCTCCTATGCAGTTTAAGAGATCCTCATTGTCGTTCCACAATACTCACAATCCGCAGACAAAGTAGGATATACCTTTACCTTGGCCCCACACCCTGAACAATTCACGGATACAGATTCTTGAGGTTCATCTTCTCTATCTTCATATTTCTCATTATGCTGATCTTCGTAATATTGATTATCATTAGAATTGTGATGGTATTGATCAGTGTTAGAACGAGATTTAGGTCGACCACACATTTTAATTCCAGTAACAAGTACGATAACCCCTGGTATAAAAAACACAATTGTACTAAAAATGGCCATCTCCGTTCCTTCAGACAGCATGATTAAAGAGAACAGGATCGTCAGACACGAAATGATAATTAATATAATTCCAAAAAATCTTTTCACGGCATTTCCTCCAGCAATTTATGATTTGCTTGTCATGATCTGTTGATTTCGCTCTTTCAAACGGAACTTTAACTGGGATAGTTGCGAAGCAAAACGTTCACTATTTACCAATTCCCCTGCTTCGTACTGATTTGCAAGCTCACTGTTCATCAATTCAATGTCCAGCAAGATCTGGCGGTCATTTTTCTCAAGGGAATCCGGAGTGATTGGGTCACTATACTTTACAAGTTCAATTAATGATTGAACGGTTTTGCGCTCTTCTTCCACAGTTAGGACGGGATGTTGCACCATGGTATGAAGCAATTGTTGTAAAGCTTTTTCGATTAATTCTAAGTTTGCGATTTTTGTATGTTCATCTGTTTCATGACGGCGCGCACTTTGAATATAGATCATAATGATTCCGCACAAAATAATTGCGATCGCAATCGTTAACGTGTGTAACAATACGAACCAGCGAAGCGCATGATCTGCTGAACCTGTTAACAACGTGTAGATCATCACACAAATCAGATAAATACCCAATACTACACCTAAAGCTGTGTAACCTGGAACAAACCGTTTAAACCGATCCATATTTTGCATGATGAACCGCGCGTAGATCCAAATAGCCGTAATCGCTACATAAGAAGCAACGAGATTCATCCAAAAAGAAAACGACAGAAGCGCATGATTAAACAGCGTAAAAGAAACGATTGACGATACTAACATGCATATTAAATAGATGACATCTAAAATCAAGAGATTGCTCCGTTTTACCATCACTATGCCTGTCCTCCTTCTTGCAGATTGTTTCCGCAATTGAGACAGAACTTCTGGCCGGGTTTTACTTCATGTTGGCACCGACTACATTTCAAGCTTAAACTTGTGCCACAGTTGCCACAGAATTTTGTATGACCGGAATTCATATGGTTACAATTTGGGCATGGGCTAGGCATCGGTTGATGACATTGGATACATTCCAATGCGTTCTCCGCATTATCCGCCCCACATGAAGGACATGCATGGTATTTGTCACCACAGTTAGGACAGAATTTGGTTCCCTTTGGCAAGGCATGTCCACAATTGTTGCAATCTGTTGTTGCTACCGATTTTTCGGCTAATGAATTGCCACATTTGCTGCAAAAAGAGCTGTTCTCCTGATTCGGATGATGGCACTGCTTACATATACTTACTGCAGGCGTTTCCTTCGTAGACATCACTTTAGACATCTGGGACATCTCGCCACTGAAAGAACCCCCCAGACCAACCCCCATGCCCATACCAAGCCCTGCGCCCATGATGTCTGACTGCATGCTTCCTTCATTCTTCGCTGCACCTTCAAGCGTATCAAACGAACGTTCTTGCTGATATGTGTACCCAATAATATCCATCTCAGCTTTGCGTGCCAACGCTTCTCTTAATCGAATGACTGAAGGGTCTTCTTCAGGCAGATTAACATTGTGAATATACAGGTTGATTAACTCAATACCAAATTCTTCAAAAGTAGAAGCTACCGTATCTGCAAAATGTCGTGATATTTCGGCGATATATGCATTGATCTCCAAAACACTTACTTTTCTATGTATTAGATATGATGACAACATGGAGTTAATATTCATAATAATCAACCCACGGAAGTAATTAATCATATTAGCTTGGTTAAACTCAGGCAGTGTTCCCACAAGCTTGACCAGAAATTTTCGTGAATCCGAAATTTTAATTCCCATTTGTCCAAATGTTCTTACGGGAACAATAATATTATACTTGGGATCCTGGATCTGAATCGGATTCGCCGTTCCCCATTTAACGTCCAATGCGCTTACTTGATTGACATACCATACTTCTGCTGCAAAAGGTGACTTTCCTCCGAACGGAAGGTTAACGAGACGGTTCAAGATTGGGATATTCGCAGTACTCAGCGTATGCCTTCCGGGTCCAAACATATCAAGCGCTCTTCCATCCTTGAAAAGAATTGCTTGTTGAGATTGATTCACAATTAACTGAGTCCATGTTCCCAGTTCAGTCTCGGGATGTTTCCAAGCAAATACATCAGGTGAGCCATCATACTTAATTACGTCAATAATCGCCATGTTTAATTCCTCAATTCAGTATTAGATTACTATAATTTACTATAAAGTTTTTTGCTAAAACACTGATTCTACACTATTTCCTATATTTAATTATCTTTCATCTACTTGTTCCATGTTTAGGCATTGATATTTTACCATTTCTAACCTTAATACGCACTAACATAGTTCATTTTTCATATGATATTTTTCCTATATTAGCATATTCATAATGGTAAAGACCTCTTCCATATGTTCATAGGAAAGAGGTTAACTATGTAACCACAAATTGTGAAAAACCAAAATATTAGCTTGTGAAACCACTCTCGATCATAATCAACGTCCCAATTTTGAAACCACTCGCAAAAGCTTCTTTTGAATGTATAGAGTGAACTTGATCCATCATATCAAACAATACCTCGAGTTGTTTAAAGTCATCCTCGAAAGCTTGCTCTGAAATTTTTCGATAGAAGCTGTAATCTCCTTATGAATAGAACGATACTCCGAATCTTTAGGAACAATATTCTCCTCTGGTCTCAGGTTACCGTAATATAATTCTTCTATTATATTTCCCACATCACAGACCCCTTTCTCTTATACATGTCTGGTACTCTTCTCATGACAATTATATAAGATTGACAGACAATGCTGGGAATTTATGCGATATTCGCATATGATTCTTATCGCTTTCATAGGATATCGCATTTTGCATGCTTGCTTTGACATAATAATGTAGCGCTTGTTGAGCCCTACCTCGGGAGTATGCTAAGATAATGGACACCTATTTCTACAAAATCCTATAACAAATCAACCGTACAGAAAGGACACTATGAATCCTTCATCACTGTCACCCAAATTACAACAGATCGTTCCGCAACTGGATATGCGAAGCTGCCTCGTCAGCGTACGCGGTGAGATTATGTACGAACACTACCGCAACCAAGAGGCTGCGACCGATATTGCAAAAATCAATTCATGTACCAAGAGTGTGCTGTCCGCGCTCATCTGTATAGCGATGGATAAAGGCTTGTTGCCAGAGGCATCAACCCCAATCTCCACCTTTTTTCCACAGTTGACATCCGATCCTGACCCGCGCAAACCAGCGATCACACTGGAACAACTGCTCACGATGACAGCCGGATTCAACTGGGACGAGTTCGGCGGGCAGAATTCATTCCCTCGCATGACCCGCACCGATCATTGGGTGGATTTTGCGTTGGAACAACGCTTAAGCCATGTACCGGGTACATATATGGAGTACAACTCAGGAGTATCACAGATTCTATCCGCCATCCTGATGCAAAATGCAGGTATGAACGTAGCCGAGTTCGCAGAGCGTTATCTTTTTGACCCGCTCGGAATTAAGCATTACGAATGGGAAAGTGACCCTCAAGGTGTACATACTGGCGGATTCGGTCTTAAGATGTTACCCGTAGATCTGCTGAAATTCGGTCAGCTGTTTCTACAGCAAGGTATGTGGGAGGGGCAGTCTCTCATTTCAAGTGATCTCGTATCTCGTTCGACGCAGACTTTTATTACAGTCACTCCACCGAATCACGGCAGTTATGCTTGGCATTGGTGGGTGGATGTCTATCCGAACGAAAGGTCTGACTTCGAAAATATTGCTGCTGAAGACGACAAATCCAATCTCCATTATTATTACGCGCGAGGATTTGGTGGTCAGTATGTATATATTGTCCCAGAGCTCGAACTTGTTACGGTGTTAACCAATGACAAACGAAAGAAAGAGAAACCTCCGCTGGATGTTTTCCCTCGATTAATTGCCCCTGAGCTATGGAAAATGTTATAAACGCAGGCAATCCTTCTTTCCTGTTCGATCAATTAACCCCCAACCTTGTGGCCATAACCTGACCATAGGTTGAGGGTTATTCGTCATGCCAAAGCTTCTTCGATAGCAATTGTTATTGGATACGGACCAGACTCTTGATTAGAGAGCACAACCAGTTGTAGGTCATAGTCCGGATACACGGAAGACATGAACGACACCCCTGGATCAAACCCCATGACATGAAATTTGAAAATGTCTTCCTCTTTACGGTCAATCCAGATACCCTGCCCATAATACTCTTCATCCTCTTGATGAGCATGTGGAGTTAATAACTGCTGTGTCGCCTCTTCATTCAACAATTGGTGACCCAGCAAAGCATCCCAAAATCGAATCATATCCGGTGCCGTAACATAGGCTCCACCATCTGATCCACCTTTGACAGGAATAGAGAACATATTGGTGTTCCAAGAGCCATCTTCATGATCGATATACCCTAAAGCTGTGTTACGCGGGAGCTGATCTGTTACGAAATAACCGGAGTCCTTCATACCACACCTTTTGAAAATGTGCTCTTCCACATAATCTGTAAACGACAGTCCTGAATGTTGTTCCACGATAAGTCCCAGCACAATGAAACCCGCATTGTTGTAGTGAAAACGTTCACCCGGAGCAGACTTCATTGGCAGATGCTGAAACATGGGCAGAAAGTCACTTAAACGCCGCATCGCGTAGACGGGTCTGTCTTTCCATAATTCTGAAAAGTCATTCATCACTTCTTCATCGAAATAATCCGGAATGCCTGACGTGTGTGTTAACAATTGCTGGATGGTGATCCCTTTGTCCCATAGTGGAAACTCCACATCCAATACATCCGTAAGCTTGGAATCCGCAGACAGCTTGCCCGCTTCAATTAGTTGGCATATACTCACTGCCGTGAAGATCTTACATCCAGATGCAATTCCGAAGCGTGTATCCACCTGATTGGCAAGTTCTTCACTGCGATTTGCATAACCACGTTTCATATTCAAAAGGGTTTTCCCGGCTTGTTGGAGTAATACAACACCCGAAAAATTAACGCGTTCCATGACTTCTTCTACTTTTGTTGTCAGCTCTACTGCATTCAACATTTTGTTGTTCACCTACTTTCCTATGTATTCATTACATTCTCATTCTTAATTCTTCGTCATCTCCTGCATACCTGCCAAATTTTCATAAAAAGAAGGATTACTCCCTTATATAAGGAAATAACCCTTCTTCAGACAACGTAAGATTAAGTTTGACAAAGCATGCACAAGTGCTGTTCAATCACTTGTTCCACTCGTTTTACCGTAAGTCTATCTGGCTGCATTAGAATATGAATGGCGAGCCCATCCACAAGAGCATATAACTTCTCTATCTCCATCTCAGCATCCAGTTCAGGATGTGTCATCCCCTGCTTCTGCAACTCCTGTATTACCCACTGAACAGACCGATACATCCCTTGATGCATCTGATCACTTAACTTTTTTAATTCGGGGTACACCAATAATTTGGCTGTAAACGAAAACCAGACCTCCATTTCCATCATTCTGTCTTCGTCCAACGGGAGAAATTGCAAGAGCAGATTCTTCATATCCAGCATTACAGATCCACTCATCTGTAATTCCTCCACCCTTTTCTGTACCCGTTCTGCAAAAAGATTCATGCAAAAGGTGAACAATTCGGCCTGTGTGGCAAAATAATGACGCATGGAACCTACAGATAGTCCCGCTTCCTTTGCTATATTCCGAACGGTAGCATGCTCAAGTCCATGCTCTTGAATGACCCGGATTGCTGCATCAGCAACGATTTTCCTTTGAGCTTCATGATCTACGATTTTTGGCATGACAACATTATACAACAAACTTCTCTTTTTGTAATACACTGTGCTATAATCTTTTTAATACATTGTACTAAAATATAAAAACAGCTGTAGGAGAGGAATTCATAAGATCATGCATACAACTACCCCAGCCTCAACACGCAAGAAATTCAGAGTTTTCACCTTCATAGTAAGGTTATTCTGCACAATGCTACTACTGATAGGTGCCGCTTTCGTCTATGAGTGGTTTGCTTCGTCGCAGGCCAAAAAGGGCTTTCCACCTCCAGGTACACTCGTTCAAGTCGGCGGTTACCAACTACACATTCATAAACAAGGCAATGGTTCACCGACCATACCTATGGAGGCTGGAAGTGGTGAAACCAGTTTGTCGTGGAGAGACATTCCTGTGGAACTAGCCCAGCATGCAACGGTGGTCACGTATGATCGCGCAGGATATGCCTGGAGTGAATCTGCACCTACAGAACGTACAGGTGCAAATATCGTCAAAGATTTACATGCTGCTCTGGAGAAGGAGAACATACGCGGCCCTTACGTTATGGTAGGTCATTCTCTTGGGGGTATGTATGCTAGACTCTTTGCACAGACCTATTCAAATGAGGTTCAGAGCCTTGTCCTCATTGATGCGCGACCTGAGGATGATGAACGGAACACAAAGGCTTTGTTGGAACAGGCTCAGTTTCAGGGAAACCCGCCTGCCTCCTTGTTATCTTTACTGAAGGTATCTGGAGCTTTCAGATTATTTCCAGACTTTATGCTTGATGGTCTGGTTGCCAAGCAAGATCGGGATACCTTTGTTAATGTGATTGCTACCCCTTCCTATTTTCACGCCAAAGAAAAAGAAGCCCTCCTCGCACATTCAACAGAAGATGCCATTCGTGGCCAAAGTCTTGGATCAATCCCTGTACGTATCATTGCACGCGGACGTCCTCAAGACTATGCTAGTGCAGGGATTCCGGTTGACATTGGGCAGAAGCTCGAATCCATATGGCAATCGGGGCAACGGAACATGTTGAATATATCGAAGGATAGTCAGCTCATTGTGGCCACCCGCAGTGGTCATATGGTTATTCATGATGAACCTGAACTGGTTGTGAAAACAATCCTTGAGTTAATCTCTGATAAGTAGAGGCATTTTTCTTCAAAACATCCTCCGCTCGATCCAATGTTAAAGGGCTCTTCCAATAGCCATGGGTATGACTTGGAACAGCCCTTTAAGCAGTATACATTAAGATTAGATCTAATGAGTTCGGCCTTAAGAAAATATTAGTTAGCGTAACGCTTGCAGGTCCGATTCGGGACTTCCTGCACTCTTCTTCGTTTCACGGGGAGCCCTCGTATTGATCAGATAATACAATGTGGCATAGATTGTAGTGATAAACGTGCCAAAAAACAGGCAAAACGCCAGAGACGGACGGCTTACACTTTCGTGCATCAGTTCAATCAGCGTCTCGCGATTCGTCAGTGCATCCCAGCTATTCAGTCGATATACACGTCCAAGCAATACCCCGTAACTTCCCAAAGCACAACCTGCCAGTACAAAGGTCCAGGATGCCCAGCGTCCAATTCGGTGATAGATCACTTCCTGAAGCTGATACATCGACAGGAATCCAAGCAGAAGTCCAGTCCAGACAAACATTAATAGAACACTTAAGTCGTACCAATACGTGTAGTCCACCCCGTTCCCACCATAATACCGGGAACTTCTCGCTGTCAGATGAACCAGATCCGTAACAATGTAAGAAGAGTTCGGGAAAAATAACAACCACAGCAGACCACTTGCAACTGCAAGCCATGCGGCACCTTTCCATTTCACATCACTTAGAAGATAGGCTGCATAAGAGAACACAAAAGGAATCCAGCCCAAGAACAGATTCCAGATCAGGAAGCGGAAATAACGCTGATCCAGCCAATCTGCGGCTACGTAGTACAAGCCAAGCGTTACTATAGTAACCACACTAAGGAAAATAAATATGCGAATATAATTCAGTTTTCTCAATGATTCTGACCTCACTTGATAAAATTCAATTAGTTTCGAAAATAGCGGATGATTTCTTCCTTATTCTTTTCCACACGCAAATTTAATCCTCGTTTATCCTTTAATCCATACTGCTGTAATTCATGCCCTGGATCAAGCACCAACGGTTTAGTCGCCACATCAACCAGCAAATCCATCGTCAGTTGATAGGTTTCCCGTAACTTGTCCATCGGCAGAGAAGATTCATACCGTTTAATCAGCTCAATCAGACGTTCAGCATACACGAGACGAACCATACTGTCCGCACTCTTCAATTGTCTTGAAGCGAATGCAGTAATTGCCGTAACAATTGTCGGTTCTGTCCGATGTTTGGCAATCAACGCAAGTTCATCCACCGCATCCCAATTCATGATAGACAGCTCGGAACTTAATTGTTGAATTCGCTCTCCTATCCATTGTTCCTCTAACTCTTGGGGTACGTCCCATCGCTTATAGTCGGCATACACGCCTTCTCGATGCATCTGTATAGCGCTCCCGTAATGTTTGACGAACAAATCCTTTGCTACATCCCAATTGGTCTCTTCCATCTTAACCACCACCATGCCTATTCCTATTTGTGCGTATACTCCTAACACTTTACATAAGTTTACTACTTTCCAAGCATACTATAGAAGTTGAACTATACATTTGCATCGAGAACGCAGAAGACAGAAACAAACTGCAGAAGCGAAGCGTTCGCTAAAAGCTTTCTACAAGAAAGCTACTTCGGAAGCATAAGCTTATCACCGGATTTTCACCTTTGTAAAATGAATTAAAAATCTGGGGATAACAGCGATCGGAAGGTTGTTCTGTCATCGGAGTGGCAAGTGTAAATATTCTTTCGTTCAACTTATATAGAATCATACCATTTACCAAAGGAGAATCAAGATTACAATGAATCCAAATTCCATGAACCCTCAGAATGTAGTACAACCCACATTGAATGCTAATCCAAATGTCACCCCTAACATGAATCATGGCGGCCATGAGATGTTCGATGTACATGAGATTCTGTCCTCCACCATTAACGTCCTGGATCAATATATGATCTTTCGTACATTTGTGCAGAGCCAGGAACTGATTGGCATTCTGGACCGACAGTACAATTTCATATTATCCCAGTACAATCTGACAGCAGAGTGTTTTGCATCCGGACAGAAGCCTCATCAAGAGACAGCTACCTATATGATCCCCAACATGGTACCACCGGTATATGGCCTTAAGCCATCAGCACCGAAAAAGCCAAACCAGAGCTTAGCTGATGTAAAGGATGCCGGGATTAGCGGTCATATGCTGGGACTGATCAAGTCACATGCGAGTCTGCTCGGCATGTCCTGTAGCGAGATCACAAATGGAACGGTTCGCCGAGTCATTGCTTCACAGATCCAGCATTTTATCGAGATGGCCTATGAAATTTTCATGTTCCAGAATAAAAACGCCTATTACCAAGTACCTCAACTCACCCCAAGTGATACACAACAGATGCTTCAGGCATACATTCCAGCAACCGGAGCACCTCAGATGCCTATTAACAATAAACCACTTCATTAATTAGAAAATAAAGTCCGATTCCCCAGAACAGTCTCTTCAACCCATGCGGGTTTTAGGGGCTGTTCTTTGGTTATTTATAATCATTTCCTGCTTAAGACTCTTGATTTGGTTACCAGAAACTGGTTTAATCAAAGACAAACCCGTACATATTCTACTTACGGATCATACATATAAAATAGGGTGAAATGCCGTTATACGTGAATTCAAATGGCTTTTTCTTCATTAATGGGGAGGTATACAAATGAGATGGAAGCAACCTGCTAAACTTGGTTTACTAGCTATGGCTCTCGGCTGTACTGCCATTGGCGCAATAATTACACCTTCAACAACACTCGCTGCATCTGTCCCCGCTTCCAAAGCGGTGTATCATCAATTCCAAACCTATCGAACAGAAGCAGTGAAGTCCACAGAAAGTCTGGTTAAAGCGCGTAAATACCTGATGAATCATATCGATAAAGTCGGACCTTGGCAGGCCACACTAATGACGCTGCAATTGGAGAACATGCAGAACGTGAAATTAGCTAATATGGATTACCAAATGTATACGGAACAATTTCAACAGGCCATATCTCAAGCCCATGAACAACTTGGTTACGAACAGAAGCTTACATATAGTCGTCTGCTCAAAGAAATTAAAGATCCGACCGTGAAGAAGCTTCTGCAGGAAGCTTCAGATCTCGGGTTCAAACTGGAAACCAGTGAAGGCTTGTATTACCCCATCATCAATTATGAGATATATCAAAAGTTCAAACCTTTTGTTAAGGCTGATATTGCTGCATACATTAATATTATGGCTACCGAGTCCAACCAAATGACGACTTCAGATGGGGGCATTATCATCTCTTGGAACGAATTAATCCAGCGTGCATTGGAGAAAGAAGCCTTTTTGAACAACTTCCCGAATTCCAATCGTACATCAGCAGTGAAGCAAGGGTTATTTGTGGATTATCTGTTTTACGGAAGTGACAACACGCCTGCTTATGATTGGTACACGGATGAAGAAATTCGCACCATGGACCCTGTGGTGAAACAGGCTTACGAGAAAGCTTTGGCTAAGCGGGAGCCCAATACGGAGAGTGTTCTTCTGGACACTATGGAAAAGATTTTACTGCTTCTCAATCAGAATAATGATGAGCTTACACCTGAAGTCAGAGCAATCATTGAACCTGTTCAACAACAATTTGCCCGTGAATAATCAGATGCTGAATCGCAAAATGTGAATGCCAAAAAAGCGGCAATCCTCGTGACAGAGGTTGTCGCTTTGAAGTTTACATATCAAGTCCTTATGTTTGGATCAAAAAGTTGAAGTGTCTATTGATGTAAGTTTGTTCGGATTTACAACGAGATACACACCCTCAATCCGCTCTCCAGAAGCGTCCAGCTCCAAACAGAGTACCTCGGACAACTGCCCTTCTTTCATCAACGCGAGTTGAAGTTCGCCATTGATCCACATGGGCACCCATTCTCTTTCACGCAATCGCGTAAGGACTCGCCGTGAGGTCAGGAGTGCAAGCACACCTTTGTGCACGTTCATTGTTCTCATAACCGTATGCACAACGCCACCGCCATCTGCTGTAAATACAGGCTGATCCGCCAGTAACTCGAGCATGGCAGAGACGTCATAACGAAGGAAAGCCGTTGTAAAACGGCTCAGCAATTCACCTTTGGCTATCATATCCGCATCACTCTGCTCGATCGGCGGAAGTCTTTCGGGCAGATTTCGTCTGGCGCGGCTAAAGATTTGACGGCAGTTACTCTCCGTTTTGCCCAGCCAATCCGCTATTTCGGAATAATCATATCGGAACGCTTCACGAAGGACAAAAACAGCCCGTTCCATGGGCGATAGACGCTCCAACATGACCAGATAGGCGTAGGAGATCAGCTCTTTTTTCTCCATCGTTTCCTCTGGCATGTTCTCCTCTTCACTGTCACCCATCGGCTCTGGCAACCACTCACCAACATAACTTTCCCGCTGATTACGGGCGGAATTTAGCAGATTCAAACTTCGGTTCACAATCAATCTGGCGATGTAGGACTTGGGATTACGAATATCCTGAGTAGACGTGCTCTGAATCCCCGCAAAGCAATCCTGCACAATATCTTCAGCTTCTACCACACTGCCAAGCATGCGGTAAGCTATTGAAAATGCATATTTTTTATAACGAATATACAACTCACCAACATCCAGAGAAGACACTTCTGGTTCATTGGCGTGGAAATTGGAATTCATAAGAAGCCTCCTCTGGCATGGTGCGTGTATTTTAGTTAAAGCAACCCGGATACATCCCTGTTGTAATCGCAATCCGGTTCCAGTTGTTAATCGTGTTAATGGCCAGGATCAGATCCACCAGTTCGGATTCACTGAAATGTTCACGGACCTTATCGTACAACGCAAGGGGTACACCGTGTTCTGAGATTCGGGTCACCGCTTCAGCCAGCTCCAGCATAACACGTTCTTGATCCGTGAAGAAAGGCACTTCACGCCACACACTCAGCAATAAAATATGATCCGCATAATCTCCCAGTTTCATCAGGTCTTTGGCATGCATATCGAGACAAAAGGCGCAGCCATTAATCTGGGACACGCGGATTTTCAACAACTCGTATAACACTTTATTTTCAAATTGCCCGGATATATATTGCTCCATTGCCATCATCGCTTTAAAAGCACCTGGACTCGCTACTCTGTAATTCGTTCTTAAATTCATTTCTCATTCGCCTCCGTCATTTGGTTTACATACTGTAGACAAATGACAGCCGGGATCTGTGACATTCTTTGCGAAAATCTTTTTATGCCCACAAGAATGGTTGCTCAACAAACGAATATTCACACTGAGATTCTGATGACAGGACAACCTCCATGGAGTTAATAATCAGTAATGGAAAAAGATACTGGAAAGGTTGTTCTCTTTTCTACAATTAACATCTAATGTAAGAAAAATCCGCGTTTTCCCGTATTCATGTACGGTTTTTGCTGTACCGTTTGTAATTTCAACCAAAAGTAGGTTGGATATATTGATATTTTGACCAAAAGAGTAGTAACATACGGCTAATCAAGTTAACTTTTCTGACATTAAAAAGAGAATCGTTTATCCATATCAGCAAGGAGTGTTTCCTATGATAACTTCCAACGCAAACCATACGATGACTTCCGAATTACCTAGAGGGTGTACGTTCACTGCTGAAGACTGGCATGTATTATCCCAGTATTGGTACCCGGTAGCCCAAGCAACCGAAGTAACAGACAAACCCCTGGCTGCTCAATTACTCGATGTGAAGCTGGTTCTCTACCGCAGTAATGATCAGGTTGTGGTAGCCAAGGATCTTTGTTTTCACCGCGGGGCCCCACTTAGTAAAGGCTGGGTAGAAAATGGCGAGATTGTCTGCCCTTATCATGGTTTCCGTTATAATTGTGAAGGAAAATGTACCGCAGTACCTGCGCACCCAAGCTCCAAGATCTCGCCTAAGCTCAAACTTATCGTGTACCCGGCAGTCGAACGTTATGGCTTGATCTGGACCACTTTGGCAGGAACGGAAGAACAGATCCCTTCCTTCCCTGGATGGGATGATCCGGATTATATCAATATTTTGCCACCCAACTTTGACATTGCTGGATCCTCTGGACGACAAATGGAGGGTTTCCTGGATGTATCCCATTTTGCCTATGTGCATACCGAGACGTTTGGTGATCGAAACAACACCGAAGTCCCCCAATACAAAGTGAAACGCGAAGGTAATGAGTTACTGGCGGAGTATTGGAGTACTGTAAGTAACTATGGCAAAGGGCAAGATCTTGTTGCACCTGAAGGTTTCCAATGGCTGCGCGAGTTTCGAGTGTTCCCACCTTTTGCGGCTTCTCTTACGGTACATTTCCCAGGAGACGACAAGCTAAATATTCTGAATTGTGCTTCGCCAATCTCTGCCCGTTATACACGTTTATTCTGTCCAATCACACGCAACTTTGACAAAGACGCTCCGATTGAAGACACAATCAAGTTCAACTTGCAGGTATTTGAAGAAGACCGCGAGATGGTCGAGTCACAGAAACCGGAGGATCTGCCCCTAGATCTGTATGCCGAGGCCCATATTCCTGCGGACCGTACTTCGATAGCTTATCGTCAATTATTAACGGAGATTGGTTTGGGACGAAATTACACATCGTAAATTAAATAGGTGTTCTTCAATCTCAGGCAAGCTATCGATGATGGATGTCGCGCCTAAAAAGTCTTGAAGTACTATCCTGCGGTCTCTGGGGAATGGGTTGAAAATTTTCTTAGGAACTCAGGACATCTTATTTGGCCTCTAGGTCCTCATTTAAAATTGTAAGGAACCTCAGACTCGTTATTTCCCAAAATCCCCCGATAAAACACTTCATACGGCTTTTTATTCTGATATAACATGTCTCAGATTCTTTAGATTTCTGGGCGCTCCTTAAATCCTTGATTAAGACGCCTACGATTCGTTAGCACTCCATGCTCCGGACTCGTTCAGGTATGCATCGGCTTTCAGCAGGTTTGGAGACACCTTTAATCAACAAAAGAAGCGTTCCTTTGCGGACGCTTCTTTTGTTATACCTAATTTAACTGAAATACTTATGTGTATTAGATAAACCTCGCCTCATGACCGTCATCTGTCCTCTTGATTATTCGTATTCATAGGAAGCTCTCTATAATACGGACAGCCCGGCTCATGAATAATACGTGGATCAACCCAAGTGCCCCAGTACGGAAGACGGTTCACGTAAGGTTGCATGTTTGGTTGGTTGTTTGGCTGTGTATTGGGCTGCATGTTTGGTTGTACATTGGGTTGTGTGTTTGGTTGCATGTTTGGCTGTACATTGGGTTGTACATTAGGCATTACGTAAGGCTGATGATTCACATTTGGAGCACTGTTAGAGGCAGGAGCAATTGAAGGCTGGCAATCTGCCGGCGGGCCAATAATCACTGTTTTTTGAATGGGAGCAAGTGCTTCTTGAACTTTTTTCTCATCCAGACAGTACGTATAAGCCAAAAGTTTTGCAGGTGTAAGACGTAAGGTGTCTGAGCCAAATATCGCTTCAGGAACCGGTGCATCAAAGATTGCGAGTAAGTGCGTGTGATCTGCAGTGGCCACTTCATAGTGCCACCAGCCTTGAGGAACGTTAGCCACCTGCCCCGGAGTAATCGGGAAATGAAGAAGCTCGTTGGTAAATGGATTAATGAGGGAAACAACTGCCGCACCGCTGATGCAGTATACCAACTCCGTTGCATTCTGATGCGTATGTGGTTCAACCACATTGCCCGTGTTGAGGAAAATATCCAGTAAAGAAACATCGCCCAGTGTGTTTAACTGCTTGATGGAAAGAGCGTTAATATAGTTGTTCTCATCCTTCTTGAATAACGGGTTATTGCTCAAATCGTAAGTAAATTCGGTGGTTGGTAAAGTGTAATCCATGTATGAGGTTGCCAAAATAAAACGCCTGCCCTTCGCTCTCGGTTTAGGTCATAACCTATATGCCAGCTTATGCCCAGCGCCCAGATACGTGAGCCCATTTCCGCCAAGTTCTCATCGCATAACAAATATCCCTGACTCGGACATCCCGAGAGCAGGGCTCATTGGCTATTAAAGTTCTGCTTCGTCGGAGATGTCATCACAACTAATCCCTAATGGAGTACTGTTCAAATTTACACTCTGAAGCCAACTCATTCGCTTGACCATGTCTGGCATTCCCTCGATCAAACCATCAGTTACACTCAAATAACGTAGTTTCTTTAGTTTCTCCAGTTCAGGCGGAAGCTCACGTATGCCCGAATAGCCTATATCCAGAGTTACGAGTTCGCTCAATTCACCGATCTCGGATGGAATATGTTTCAGACCAAGATCCGACTTTTCCTTTGGCTTCCACCCGGTAGGAACATGATAAGAACTACCGCAATAAATTCTAAGATCTCGAAGTTGTTTCAATTTTCCAATGTCTTGGTGAATACCTTCCAAATCCGCCGTCATGATCTCCAATTCTTCCAATGATGTCAGTTCGAAAAGGGCTGGAGGAAGCGTATAAACATCCTGCTCAAAAATTGTCAAACGTTTCAAGTGCTTTAATTCCCGAATACGTTCCGGAATCTCTTTCAAGTAATGTGAACTAATATTCAGCACATCCGTCTGATGTCTAATCGCATCGTCCAGTAAACAATGAATGTCTTGATGCAGATCTAATCTAAAAAATAACCCAGTGATTCGCTCCATTAGCTCAATTGCTTCTTCTTGTGTAATATGCATGCCATACATATTCTCATGAGCAACAGTGTAGAAGTAGTCACTTCCATCCTCGTTCAAAAAACAAAGATCATCTGGCATTGAGGGATAACACCAGTCATGAAAGCGGTTGGCTTCCTCCTTGAGGATCTGCCCTGATTCCGGCGTGCAACGATATATGTAATAAATCCCCTCTGAATACATGGCGCCACTTTTCATCATCATTTCTTCCATCGTACTGCTCTCAATCAAATACGGATCCAATCTCCGTAACACTGTAGTAACTCTTTCAGGTGTAGCTTCCTCAGCATACTTTCTATCAACCAGCATAAACCGGTCTGTCTTCTCGATCAATTCGTCAATCAACAGTTCATAGGCAGTTCCTCTTGGATCAGTGTGAAAAGCTACGGCTACCATATGTTCCCCCTCATTACTCATTATTCATTATTCATTAATCTTCAATCTGCTGTATCATCTGAAACCACTGTGGCATAGGCTGATATCATCAATCCAGTCATTGGAGGCTTATTACATGGCATACGGCCCTGGTTCAGTTTCATCCCCGCAATCTGCGGGTTATCCTTACCCTTATTATCCGTCACCCCCACCGTATCCTTACCCTTATCCCTATCCATACCCGCCCATCGTTCCTGTTCCACTACCATATCCGATCGGTGGTCCTTGGTGGCATGGTGGATATCCCGGCGGTGGTTACCCCGGTGGACACCCTGGTCATTTCCCAGGAGGTGGCTATCCCGGTGGACCTCACGGAGGTGGCTATCCAGGCGGACCTCATGGAGGCAGGCCGGGTGGTCCAGGTGGACACGGAGGACCTCCAGGCGGAGGATTTCACGGACATCGTTTCTTCCAGTGGTAATCATTAGACTCATTCAAAGTACTTGTTCAGATAAAGGAGCTGCTTCGGCAGCTTCTTTATTATTGAAGGAATTGTCTAATCGTGCAGGATTTTAATAAGTGATCTCATCCATCATCTTCAGATTACGGTTCGACATGCTTAGGAGATCCGTGAAGGTAGGTGTAATGTAATAAACAAAGTCCGGATCGTGCACGTACATAATAATCTGCCCATACGTGCCTTCCGCCGTTGGATCAAAATCGAGCATCAGATACAGTGAACCACCTGCAATTGTTGCAAAAGGAATCCATGGTTTATGGAAAAGGTATGGTTTGATCTCCGGGTCCAGCTGGCTGATCTCTTCGGCAGAATAATACTCTTCAAGCTTCTCATCCACTTCACAAAAGTATTGTTTGGTCTCTCGAATCTCTTCCAATGACATCAGATAAAAGGGTGTACATCTGCCCGTCTCGGCATCACCCGAGTACAGCACATGCAACCCGTAGCCACTGCCGTCTTTCCTTTGGTAAAAGGCACGAAAATCGCCAGGCAGCCGGACGCCATACTCCTTTTCGAATAGATCCAGACTTTCCTCGGATGCACCTTCCCGATGTTGATATTCTTCAAACAATTGCCGAATCTCTTGATCCTGTATTCTCTCATCTAACAAGTGATTCAACTCGTCCATTAGCACGTTTAATGATACATTCGGCTCCAATCTCACCACACCTCCCCTAACTCAGTTCTTCTCTTCTTGTAGATATTGATGATATTCCCAAAACGCTTCTTCCTCTCCGCCGCCTTCAATTAGAATCATGACTGCGTAAGATAACAAATTAAGCCATTGTTCCATCAATGTTACCTGTTCGTCGGAAATGAGGTTGTTGCTGCGAAGCATGCCTTCGGGTTCAACGGCCCAAGCACGGGCCATATGAGTAATTCCCCATAGACATACCATGACTTCCCGATCCAGTGAAGGCCGTGCAAGTTCGGACGCCAGAACACGCAGTATCTCCATCAACTCATGAAAATTCTCCTTAATCAAATGTCCACGGAAAGGCCGCAGACTGCCAATAAAACCGTTCTCCATCTTGGGATGACTCAGATCATCATAAGAAAAGGAGTGACATTTTAATAACGTTACAGCCTCTTCACGTTCCATCCCTTCACCCCTAACTAGGTCAAAATGCTACCTCACCAGCGCAGAAGTTCTTCTCCACGCCACAACACATACCGCTCCAACTCACGAAGAGTGCCTGTACCGATCCCGTACTCGTCCATTTCTTTGGAACGAAGATCGAGCACATGCAGCATGCCACCATATGTGCCAACTGCAAGTTTGGATCGCTCTGGTGATACGGCGAAAGAATAGATCGTACTACCCACGAAATGGCGCCATACTTCCTCTCCCTTGTTATTCACACAATACAGATAACCATATGCATCTCCAAGCACCATGCCTGCCTCTATTTCCACTGCTGCATACACACGTGCATTCTCATCCATCACTGGCCAATCTTCCTTCGTTTCGTTGCCTGCAATTGATTCCAGCGGGACCTGTATGGTGACCCCGTTATAGAAATGACATGCGTTAAACCAGACGTTCTGGTTATCACCGGTGAATGTTGCATAATGAGGGTAGCTCGATTCTGGATAGAGAGAGTATGTCTTGCTCAGCCGACGGTCCATCACCATATGATTGCTTCCTTGGCTGCCATAGGCAATCCATCTACCATCCCTTGATACAGCTGCATGTCCCATATCTATCTGTGTATCCTCTAGCTCATACTCTTCGATCTCTGCCAGATCGGGATGAAGCAAGGTCACCTGGGCTTGTGTGACGAGATATATCCCGTATCTTGAATGTATGAGTAGTGCTTTGCCTTCATCGATAGGTATAAGTCCTTCAAGTGTCCGTTCGGGATGCTCACAGTCCGCAAGTGATTCAATCCGAGTTAATGCCGAGTGTATCCGGGCTTGAATATCTTCCCATTGATATGTCGCTATCTCCTGTCCTTCCAACTTGCGATCTGGCTGACGAATGATACGAATCCCATCCGGTCCTGCAAGCGCAAAGTCAATTCCATCCGCTGAGCAACCTGCAAAAGTATATGGAGAGATCAACTGCCATCCGTGCTGATCCATCGTATATATCTGACTATTCTCCGTGAAAATCCCCGTATTACATACAATCGTTTCCTCGTTCAGATAACCTACAACTTTGACCGCTTGCATGGAAGCCTGAAACGCCTCGTTCAATGGCCACGTCGCTGCGGGTAGCTCATGTCGAAGCACCTCCACATCACCATGGAGATTGGCCTGTCTCACCATATGGAATACTTCAGTACTCATTCCGCTTCTGGAGTCTACCTCCAACTCGGATTCATCCGGTTGCTCTCCCTGCATACTTCTCCGGACAAATGCATTGACATCCCTTGCATAACGCTTGCCTTCATTGCGCCATTGTTCCGCAATGTCTTCCTTTAACCAACTCATAGGTGTCCCTCCACTCTGCCCCTATTCATATGCCGTACAATGATGTGCCTGCAAGAACATACTGATTTCGTTATCCGTCGCCTCCTCCGCACCATTCTTTTCTTCATAGAAGAGGGCAACTTCTCTCCCAGCTGCATAGTTAAATCGTAAATATCCTCCCATCGACACCATAAACATCTTGCACATGTACTCATTCTCCAACACAGCATCCCACTTAAATTCTGTTTTGCATGTATCGGCGAGTTCCTTCATGGAGCTTCCCTGTTCCGTCCCTGAAAAATGGTAAAACGTATGTTTCCGCAGCTCATTCCACGGCTCAAAGTAAAGTGGCGTTATTGGTTTATCCTGATGGTAATACCCACAATAGATCCGGTCTAGCGTTTCGCCAAATTCAGTCTCCGAGCATGTCCATAAGGTGATATTTTCATCATGACGCGGTAGCCACAACAGCCCCTCAACTTCCGGATGAACAGCAAGGAAATCTCCATCTACAGAACTGCCGATGGAGATGCACTGCTCAAGTTGCTGCTGACTTATAGGCGAATCATCCGTATGTATCCAAAAATCATAATCCACAAAAGGCTTCAACACTTCCGGGTCTGGCCTCTGCACATTCATCCATCCCGTGTATGTACCTTCCCCATATTGTTCAATCCAGGTACGGTATGATAAAGGTAGCGAGATGGCGTGCTGTTGTTCAAAGTGATCCAGTTCCTCCGCTGGAACCGGCTTAAGTACACGGGATACAATATACATTTGTCGACATCTCCCATCTCAGTTTGGTTCATTCGTTTTCAGGATCTAAGCCAGTTCTTCCTGTACAATTTCAGTCCATACTCCTTTACGATTCAGAATGCGAATGGCAAAAGCATCATATCCATCACGCTTGACCTGATCAAAATGCATGCGCTCTCCCGTAATCAGTTCATATGCACCATTTTCATCTACATCTTCGCCAAACTCTTCATCCCAAGGCACATTGTAGTAAGCCGTCAACTCTACTTCAAAGATGTCCTCTCCTTCAACATCCAGGTAAGGACGAAGAGGTCTGTCATGTAGTGCGTCTTCCGAATAGGTCTCACATAACATGGCATCATATCCGTGCTTGGCGGTATCAATGAGCAGATAGCGCTCACCCGTGACCGTATGCTCCGCATATACAAGAAGAGGTGTCGAATCATGCCAGGCAATCAGATCATCTTCCGTCAAGTCACCATAATAAAAAATATGGAATTTATCATGACCGTCACTCATTTGAAGTTTGCCTTTCCACTCCACTTCATCGGACTTTATGTTCTCTTCCTTCCTAATTAATCCTTCCAGATAAGCAGGTCCGTGTTGTACACCATACTCATTCATCATCTCGCCTCCAATTTGTTCATTCGAATAGTAACTACTTTGTGTTCCTCATCCACCGTCAGTTTCACATCAATGTTAAGCTTGTCGCGAAATAACGCCGTAATATTGATATACGGATCGCGGGCAGCTTCGCTACTACCGCCACTATTACGGCTCATTCCCTGATGAATGATGGATTCTACCAGCTGTTTATCTCCCTTGCCGGTGTTATTGTATGTGTAGATCACCTGCCCATCCTGATCATACAGATTCAAAACCGTTGTGAAATCATTGGCGTTCTCATACTGTCTCTCGGTCTGTACATAGTTGTGATCTGTACGTTGATAGTTTACAGTACCAGCCAGATACGGATTGTCCCCGCCTGGCTTCACATCATACTCCTTATAAGCCAGATTAAACAGGTATTGGATATGATTCATATCAATCCGGTAATAAAACTGACGGTTATCTTCCTCTTTGTCCATCGCTGCAAAACTGTTAATCAGCGGCCAAGCCCCATAGGACTTCCCATTAACATCAACGGCCAGAGCATAGTCAGATAATACTGTCTCTTTTTGAAATACACCGAATGTCTGTAAAATAAAATAAGCCGGAATCATCAACATACCCAGAATGACTGCAAAAATAGTAAGTTTAACTCGTAGTTTCATGTCTTCTCTCCTTGCGGCTTTAACTCTTCAATTTCAGTCTCATCCAGTCTTGTGCTGAAGCTTCGACAGTGTACGAACAACCACATCCCTGTTCTTCGCATCCTTGATATATGCCGGAATACTATGTGAAGCCGTTCGTATAGGCATATTTCCGTATTTTACACGCAGGTCTGCGGAGACATAAGCGATGAGATAATTCAGATGCTCCCGATTCACAGCCCATATTATTTTTCCTCTGAAATTATCCAGGAAGTATAATTCCAGCCCGAATACAGGATCTTTCCCAGCACAAATCTCGGAAAAACACCTTTGGTATGTCGGCTTGGCGTGTAATTCAACCTGATTAACAGAACTACAATGCGGACATTCCACATGCGTCGATCGGTGAGACGTCTTCTTCTCGTCTGTGACTTCCACGTTAAACCAACGTTCACATACAGCACAATTCCCCTTGGCTTTATATTGATATACTGGTTCTTCAAAAGCTTGAGCGTAACATTCGTAACACTTCCATCCGAGTTGACCATTCCGTTGATCAATCGAAGCGTGCCCACCGCATTTGGGACATTTCACATCAATCCGCTCTCCCCGTCGAAGAACCGAATAGAAACTATACTTATACACACCTTCATCTTCGAAACGTTTCATCCTGTATCCACCTTTCTTCTAAAAGTACGACACACACAGCGTCAAAATACTCAACATTTACCAATCCATCTCTCTAAAATTATATGAAACTCCGTTGCTCAGCACAACAATTGAAGACAGATTGTTGGAAATGCCTCTAATACGACATACCCAAGTGTGTGCCTCATCACACCCGTCTCCACCTCAATAACGTAATCTATAACTAAATAACTACTGAAATGAAAGAAAACCTGCTTCTTAGATTGTGAAAAACATCACTTGAGTAAAGGTTGTGCAACTATGTTCTCCTTACTGAATGTATACAAATGGTCACTCGTATTTGCTATATTCACAGCAACTCTCTCTCACTGTAGTTCAACCGATACAGTTAAACCTGTTCACCACGATGAAGTCTCCTCCTCCTCCTCCTCTGCGATCAGTCAACCTCCGGTGGACCCGATCATTCGCAGAGAAGGTACCACGGTATATATTGAAATGACGGCTCAAGTTACCGATATCGAAATCTCCAAAGGTGTGATATACAACGCTTGGACATTTAATGGTACCGTACCCGGACCCGTCCTACGAGTGACAGAAGGCGATACGTTGGTGTTCACGTTGAAAAATAAAGATTCCAGCCTGCCTCACTCCATGGATTTTCACGCTGTACATGCTGCTCCCAGCAGCAAATTTATTGATGTTATGCCAGGCGAGGAAGGCACGTTCACTTATCCCACCTCCTCACCCGGTGTATTCATGTATCACTGTGGAACCAAACCGGTCCTTGCCCATATCGCCAACGGGATGTACGGCATGATTATTGTGGAATCCAAAGCAGGATACCCTTCCGATCACTTGGTTGATCGTGAGTATACCCTTGTTCAGAGTGAATGGTACAAAGAACATGACTACGAAGCTTTTTTGAACGGGGAACCGGATTATGTCGTATTTAACGGCAATGATTATGGATTAATAAAACATCCCCTGTTAGCCAAAGTAGGAGATACGGTGCGAATCTATGTCAGTAATGCCGGACCCAATGAAGTCTCATCCTTCCACGTTGTGGGTACCATTATGGACCGTGTGTATACGGATGGAAATCCACGCAACATCCAGTATGGAATACAGACGGTTATGCTTCCCGCAAGTGGTGGAGCTGTCGTAGAGTTCACCGTGACCGAAGAAGGCGATTATGCGATTGTAACCCATCAGTTCAACCATGTAGCCAAAGGCGCTGCCGCTGTTTTGCGTGTGACCAAGGATGGTGCTGATCATGGTGGACACGCGATGTCTCACTGAGACATGACAATAGATAATGGCTATACCTATCCTGAACAATTCGAGGTGATTAAACGATGATCTGTACACACGAAGCGAAGGATGCCTGTTTCTCCAAAGTATCTCTGTTCCAGCATCTTGATCCATCCGAAGCTGCCTTGTTGATCTCCCTTCTGCATACCCGCAAATATAACAAAGGCGAAGTTGTCGTCCAGGAGGGAGAACGCTCAGATACGCTTTATGTGGTTCACCAGGGATGTGTGAAGTTATCCAAATACAATGAAAATGGCAAGGAACATATTATCCGGTTTCTGTTTCCCGGAGATTTCTTCGGACAAGATTCCCTGTTACACCAAAAACCACATGCCGCAAACGCCGAAGTTCTGGAGCCTTCAGCCATCTGCTCTATTAGCAAGCATGACTTTGACCAGTTACTCGAACATGATCCAAAGCTTGCTTATCATTTCCTGCTTGCCATTACCAATCTTCTCCGTGAAACGGATGAATGGAATAGCTCGCTCAGTGCGATGACAACGGAACAGAAGATTGCCAAGTTGCTTTTGTATTTTCATACCCGAAATCATGCAAAACATGAGATCCGCTTGCCTGTTTTCAAAAAAGATATGGCTCTGTTACTCGGGATCACACCCGAAACACTTAGTCGTAAACTTGCCATGATGCAAACCCAGGGACTGCTTCAGGTTACAGGGAACTGTATCCTTATTCTGCAATTGGAGCAGCTCAGGGAAAGAATTGAACCGCCTGCCCGAAGCCAATGAACTGGGTAAGAAAGCTTGTGGATGCGAGGAAGCTGTTTTGGCAAAAAAGAGTATCCGATCAGAAATCACGCTGTTCGGATACTCTTTTTATATAAATTCAACTCATAGATCGGAAGCTTATTCTGTCATCTACAGATCCAACAACAGCGACACAAGCAATCCCATGGATGCAATCAAACCTACAACAGGCCCACCCTCTTCAAAGGCTTCCGGCATCATCGTCGAGCAGATCATGGCAATGATTCCGCCACCTGCAAATGCACCAATCGCTGCCCCCATCTCCTCTGGAAGCTGCTCCAGAAACAGATATCCACCCAGTGCTGCAATCGCGGAGATCAACAGTACACTCAGCCACATTAATATGATTTTGCCACGACTGTATTTCCCCTGAAGTCCAACCGTACTGGACAGACCTTCAGGAATGTTGCTGACAAAGATCGATACTACCAGGACCACACTGACACCGTTACCGGCCAGCAAGCTGGCACCAAGCATGATGGATTCCGGGATAGCATCCATTACTGTTCCTGCAAAGATCCCAAGCCCGCTTTGGTTCGAGTCTCCCGACTTTGCCGAACGTTTACGCCCCGCCCCTCCCTTTGCAGAAACGAGCAAGTCAAACAGCGTGTACACGACGGCACCCGCCGTAAATCCAATGGCGGTAGGTATTATTCCTCCATCATTCAGCGCATCTCCGAGAAGTTCAAAGGTCGCTGCACCAATTAATGTTCCTGTCCCAAAAGCCATGATCCATCCAATGACTCGTTTGGGAATCTTCAGAAACAAGGCTGCGAGTGCGCCAATGACAACCGCTGAGGCAGAGATGCCGCCCCACATGAATGCAGTCCACATCCGGGCCGACCCCTCTCTTGTTTAATCATATTCTATCATTCCATTAACCCAGGTTGAGTAATCAAAAACAGTGATGTGGCTTTACGGTGATCTATATCACCTGATGTGTTCAAAAATCACGCTATGATGAAATGATGTCGTCGTTCAGAACTATGAACACAGAGAGGAGAGATTCTCATGAGTAGGGTAAACAAAGATACAACAGCGGAGTTTCTACAACAGTTCCCCATCTTCCAGGACCTTAGCCCCGAGGAATTAAAGCAAGTCGAAGATATCGCCATTTCCAGAAGCATTCAGAAGAAATCGGTTATTTTCAGCGAAGGAAGCGAAAAAGAAGCTGTCTTTTTTATCCGTACCGGCATTGTAAAGGCCTATAAAACCGATGAGAACGGGCATGAACAGATTGTCTCTTTCCTCAAAACAGGAGATATGTTCCCACACACTGGCTTTTTTAATGCGCATCCTTACCCGGCTACCGCAGAAGCCATTACCCCTACCGAACTACTAGCCATACCTGTCCGACTTTTCGAACGATTAATGCTGAGCACACCTTCAATTGCGATCAAAATTATGCGTGTACTCGGTGACAAAATAAGAGAATTACAGGATAAATTACAAGTGCTCTCCGGTCAGGATGTACGCAATCGTGTACTTTCCTTCCTTCTTATGCTCGCAGATCAGCATGGACAGATACATGAAGACCAAGTTATCATCAACCTGCCCATGACACATCAGGAGTTTGCCAATTCTATTGGTACAACAAGGGAAACAGCAAATCGGCTTTTAAACCAGCTTACAAAAGAGAATTTGCTCGAAGTGGATCGCAGCCGGATCATCATTCATGATTTGCAAGCATTGAAGGAACAAAGGGATACGTGACCACCCTGCACCCAGATACACTGTTTTCTCCTACGCTATTACATTAAACTGTGTGTGCACAAAGAGACCTTAACGACCGTATTCGATGTTAAGGTCTCTTTCGCATGCACAATTAGCAATATACGTATCAGGATATTGTTAGTTTTGGCTTGCTCATGGCAATATTTCCATACAAGATTCTGACTCAAATAAGGCGAGACTATGACATTAAAAAAGGTGTGAGCAGGCTCACACAGTCCCCTCCTCACGTTTTCTATAATCAAATTGCAACACCACACTATCCCATTTGGAGGAATGACACATGAACACATACGCAGCAACCATTAATGCCACGGAGTATCCACCGCATTTGAAACATAAAGTTATTTTCGAAACGTTTGATCAGTTGCAACCACAGGAATCCATGTTGCTCATTAACGATCACGATCCAAAGCCACTTCGATTCCAGTTTCAATCCACACATCCTGATGGCTTCAACTGGGAGTATATTGAGCAGGGTCCTACAACCTTCCAAGTCAAAATCAGTAAATTATAGATTGGAGCTGAACGGCTATGGCGCACGTTGAAATCATTGACGATACTACACTTCGCATCACGCTGCGGCTGGATGACGCCACAACCATAGTTCAATTGGCACAGCGTGAGCAAGCAGAATATGCGCAAGAGATTATCACCATTTACGAAAAAATGCCTGTGTTCGAATACACTCATTTCTGTTTTTACGCCTATGACAGTGCAAGACTTTTTGAACGTGTGCTCGGCATGGACCCCAAAGCCTATCTGTCCTTCTCCCTCGATGCGCCGGAGTCATTCTTCTATGCGCTGTACGGTGGAATGGCCGCCCTGTATGAATCATCTCTACAGTTGGTACAGCAGGCGGATGCAGCTAGCGCAAGATTGGATGTGAACGCACATGTCTCCATCTGATGTCCATATTGTTGAATTGGATGTGCGTCCTCATCTGAGTAAAAAGTTAGAGCCGTTTCAGCTGATCATGGACACGGTCAAACGCCTTCAGCATGAAGACGTCTTTGTACTCCATGCTCCATTCAAACCAACGCCCCTGCTTGGTATTCTCAAGATGAAAGGATACTCCAGCACATCGGAACGAAAAGGTTCAGATCACTGGGTTACCACGTTTGTGCACAAAAAAAATAAAACCGGTGCCAAAGCATTATCAGCAATGGTTCTATCTGGATCGGAAGTCGATTCTAAGCCCGGTTCAGACGAAGAATCAGCTTCATGCAAAGGACATTCAGAGGAGCAAGCTGTTGCAATTGAAAACTTTGAATCCCTACAGGCACCCACCGTTATACTGGACAATCGCGGATTGGAACCGCCACAACCCATGATGCGAACACTTGCCGCACTGGAGCGTTGCAAAACTGGGGAAGTCGTACTTATTCATAATGACCGTGTGCCAGTCTTCCTGATTGAAGAGTTGAACAATCTCGGTTGCACCTACACGGTTGAAGATCAAGCCGATGGCACAGCCAAAGTGAGAATTGAAAAAGGGTAAGGAGGCGAGAGCCATGTCCAGGTTGCCGTTTCTTTTTATCATTACGGGCATCTTTGGATTTGTAATGTATCACGCATTCTCCCTGCTCTCGCTGACAGGCTGGCTTGGTGATGAACTCAGAGGACCCGAAGGCTGGTTTCATGCCCATCTGTTTGTGCTCGGGTGGGCAACCATGCTAGCTATGGGTGCCGTTTATCAGTTGATACATGTTATTTTGCAATCCAATATTTACAGTCTGTTTCTTGGTCATTGTCATTATTTCTTGTTCAGTATCGGAATCGTGGGCATGTTATACGGCTTCATCCGTGCAGATGTCATCTGGATTGCGGGTTCTGCTACACTCGCGCTCTCGGGCATTCTGTTGTTCGGATGGAATATGGCCGTTACCCTCTTCCGTGCCTCACAGTGGAATCCGGTAACGATCAGTGCAGCGTGTTCCTGTCTTTATCTGGTTCTTACCGGGCTATCCGGTATGCTGATGGGTCTGAATTTTGCCTTTGGTGATTGGAATGGTCTGCATGAACGATTATTCGGTGCACATATCTGGATGGGAACCTTCGGCTGGTTTGGCATGTTAATTACCGGCTTCAGTTACAAAATGCTGCCCATGTTCTACCTGTCCCACGATTATTCCATTCGACTGCAAAAAGTGGTCCTGGTTCTGTGGAATGCAGCTGTAGTTACAGGTGTTGTCGCATTTCTGACAGGTATCAAGGGAGGATTGCTCTGGCTTGCGCTCTTACTTCTAACCGCCGCCCTTCTCTTCTATGTGTATCACTTGGAGCAAATTCAGGAGAAACGGCACAAAAGTAATCCAGGTCCGGGCATTCGCTGGTCTGTCTATGTAAGTCGTGCGTTTGCTGTATATGCTGTTGCCCTACTGATCTATTCCTCGCAAGGGACTGAACTGCTGCTCCATCCAAGGGTTGTTCTGCTGTCTGGATGGGTATATCTCGGGGGCTGGGTGTCTCTCACCATACTTGGTTATGCCTCCAAAATCGTGCCTTTTCTATGGTGGACCCACAAATATGGCAAGCAGGCAGGCAGACCCGGAACACCGCTAATGGCTGGTATGCTGAGTGAACGGAACGTCCATTGGGGGATGATCGCCATGGTCGTTGGAAGCCTTTTGCTTATCAGTGGAATTCTGATTAATCTGGCTGAGGTCATGATGGTTGGAGGGACGATACTGTCTCTTGTCTCCATCATTTATATAACAAATATTGCTCTGGTATTCAGACGTTAACATTAATAAGGTGGACTGGAGAGTGAACATGATGGAACAAACCACGCATTTGCTGGAATGTCTCAAGGAAGTATATGACCCTGAATTAGGTGTCAATATCGTTGACCTGGGTCTGGTGTATGAAGTAAGGGAAGAGCCTGAACGGGTACATGTACGGATGACGCTGACTACACCAGGTTGCCCGCTGCACGATACGATTGTCGGTGCGGTGAAATGGGTTTTGCAGGAAAATACGAATAAAACCGATATTGATGTTCAAGTCGTGTGGGAGCCACAATGGTCTCCACAGCTAATGTCGAATGAAGCCAAGGAAATGCTGGGATACTTCTAGGCAGAATGACTATAGACCGGATGAATGAACAAGTTGCTGGCGGAATACAAAGAAGCGTACTTAAGATCTGATGTTCTCAGACCTCGGTATGCTTTTTGTTTTGCGATGGAAGCCACACTTGGTCAAGGTATTCTTGAAAAAAACAAATAAGGAAACTCCAGAATAGAGTTTCCCTTATATTAGTGCCGATCAGTGAATCATTATATCGATTCCTTGATATTAGATGTTAGATGTCCTTTACATAGGATGCTGCTGGCACTTTGTTTAACACCACGAACAAACGAACTTCCTGATCTCCTGTATTATGGAATGCAAACTCCACTTCACCGCCGCAATGAATTACATCCTCTTGTTTCACCTCTTGTTCTTTTCCATCCAGAATAAGTGTGCCTGTGCCTTCGACTACCAGCAAAATAACGTCTGTGCCCGGATGTTTATGAACGGGAAGCTGCTGACCTGGCAGAAAATGAAGTACAAAGGTCACTCCACCACCCTGTTGGAATAAAACTCGTTTCGTGAAACGGTCCTCACTGAATGTTTTGACTTCTTGCAATGACGTGATACTCATGATAATCGTCCTCCTCGATAATATAATCTGTGAATACATTCATCTTATCGCAAGAAAGCCCGCGTTTCCTTGATCTGAATCAAGAAATGCGGGCAATGAACAAATCATGGGTCGGTCCTCATGACCGCTTGTTTCTAAGATGGTTACACCATCATTTTACGCAAAGAAGCGATATATCTCGAACGTATAATGATAAAATAAAACGTCTGTGCAAGTACAAAGGCACCAAATACAGTCAACACGGGCATCGTATAATTGGTAATACCGAATTCAGTCAGGAATGGCTTAACTACGACCAAAGTTTCAATGATGGCTACCCCGATCGGTAAAAAGAACAAAATGGCAATCTGAACGGTGGATGATCGTTTCATTTCCTGGAAACTGAGACCCATTTTCGAAAGAGAATGCACCATCTTTCCATCCGCTTCAAGATCGGTATGCAGTCTGAAATACAGAAAGCTTGCAGAGGAGATCGAGAAGATTAATCCGATAAATATGCCCAGGAAGGTAAATAGTGCTGTACCCTGTCTGTATCTCTCAAAATCTCCATATCGAGTGGTCAGAAATCCGGAGTAATTCTCATCCGAAGCATTATCGCTTCGAATGGTATCTGCGGACGACAGTAGCTGATCGCTAACCATGGCTTCCGAGGAGTGCCGGTCAGGTACAGCATGACCCCATGCCGGAATCTGGTACAGAACTTTGCCTGATAACCTATTTGCATTGAACTGTTGTGTGATCTCTTCAAACTTCTCATCTGGGAGAACGACTACACCTGTAGAATAGATCAAGGTTGCGAAACGTGGCTCTACATCCGTAGCTGTAACTCTTGCTTGCAATGAGCCATCCTCCAGATTCAGAGTCAAGGTTTCTCCTTCCGCATAATTGCGAAACCTGTTTCGATCGATCTGATCCTGATCCTTCTCATTACGCGAATCTACGAATAATGCTGATGCTGAATCCAATTGGAACGTCTTTTTTCCTTGGATCGCATTGAATCGGTTGTAATGACTGAGCGGCATAACCGAGACAGCACTCTGATCCGCATCAGACCAAAAGTACTCCAGATACACTTGCTGATAATTCAAGCCTGCTGCTTCAAGTGTCGAATCAATATAGCTCATATCCATTTGATCCGAAGGAGTGTACACATTGTATTTGACTGGAAAATCGTTGTTTGTAAACTGCTCCCGGTTCTCTTGATCCAGTGACAAAATTACAACTGCACTCATTGAAGCAATCGCAATCACCACGGTCACCATAAAGAGCATGCGGGCATTATCCTTCATTTTATAGCTCATCTCTGAGATCCACAACAGACGTGTACCATGCCATACCGTTTTACGATTACGCTTCAATAAACGGATGATGAGCACGGAAAGTTGTGAATAGAAAAAATACGTCCCGGCTATCCCTGTTACTGCTGCAAGCATGATTGTTCCGCCATTTAACCCGCTGCGGAGTACCACAAAACCTACTGTAAGTAATGCAAAACCCAGAAGTGAGAAGAACCATGAAGCTTTGGGCTCTTTTTTAGGTTTGTTGGTTCCCGTCAAAAGTTCTAACGTCCGTTTGTTTCCGATAAAAACCAATGTGAAAAGTGAAATGCAGAAAAATAATAACAGAAAGGCCCCGATCGTAATCAGAATCGCTTTCACAGGAAAATAAAAATGCAGATCATCCATCCCGATAAAACGAGTGGTTAACATCAGGAACAGCTTGGACAACAACATACCTCCGCCGATACCGGCAATAATGGACAGGGAGCCGATCAACATATTCTCCAGAATGACCAATCTCCGAATCTGCCTGGGCTCGGCACCAAGTATGGTCAGAATACCAAACTCTTTGTTCCGTGATTTGAGAAAAGCACTGATGGAATACATAACAAAGAAAAATGCAAACACATATACGATAATTGAAGCGATCTGCATTCCCGTAGCGGTTGTGTCACCCATTGGCAACTCTGTCACATACGGATGATAAATGAACACCGCATAAGCGAAGAATATCATGACCATAAACACACTACTTAGAAAAAAAGCAATATACGCTCGCCCATTACGGCGGATGTTATTAAACGCGAACTGAGGAAAGCTCATGTGAATTCCCTCCCCAGAAGGATAAAGTATCAATAATCCGCTGGAAAAACGTCTGTCGATTATCTCCGCGGTGTACCTCGGCTGCCAGTTTTCCGTCCTTGATGAACACGATGCGGTTGCAATAACTTGCAGCAAGCGGGTCATGTGTGACCAACATAATGGTCGTTTTCTCCTGCTGGTTAATCTGTTCAAGCGACTCCATGACCGCTTGGGATGACGTAGAATCCAGGGCACCGGTTGGTTCATCCGCCAAAACAATCGAAGGCATATTGATCATGGATCTCGCAATGGCTGTCCGTTGTCGCTGTCCGCCCGAAATTTCATAGACTCGTTTATCCAGAATATGATCAATCCCAAGCTTCGCTGTAATGCGATGTAGTCTGCTCTCCATCTCCTTCAGCTTGACCTTGTCCAGTGTCAATGGAAGTACAATATTCTCAGCAACAGTCAGCGTGTCCAACAGATTGAAATCCTGAAAGACAAATCCGAGTTCTCGACGTCGGAACATGGCAAGTTCTTTCTTTTTCATATCAAACGGGTTCATGCCATTAATCAGCACCTTGCCTGAGCTGGGTTCATCAATGGTGGAGACCATGTTTAACAATGTGGTTTTGCCACTGCCCGACGGGCCCATAATACCCACAAACTCACCTTGCTTGATTGTCAGATGAATATCACTAAGGGCTTGAGTCTGCACTTTGCCCTGATATACTTTGTTCAGTCCTGATACCTGTAACATTTCCATGCGTAATTCCCTCCTGCTCCATCATTCTTTATACGTTAATTCTATTCTTATCCTAACTGACCTCCCGTAACGGTGCTATCGAATTACCTTAAACTTCTCTTACAACGCGTTTAAGGTTCTGTTCCCCTGCCTGCTCTATGACACTTCTGTCCATTAAAAAAAGCACCTCGCCCATAGGCAAAGCACTTTTCACTTCGGATATTTCGAATGAATCCAGCTGAATCTGACCAACGTTCCCTCATTTGGCTCCGAAAACAACTCGACACGGTTATCCAGGCGGGCACTGATCTCACGGACCAGATATAATCCCATTCCCGTAGATTCGTGGTATTGCCTGCCCCGTTCACCTGTAAAATAGGGATTGAACACGCGATGAATATCCTCGGAAGAGATGCCGATTCCCTCATCCTGAATGTCCAAGATCGTACGCTCTTCCTGTTTATAGCCGGTAATGATCACTTTTTTGCCTGATTTGCTATCGGAATAGTTCACGGCATTGGTCAAAATCTGGGTGAACATGAACCGCAGCCACTTGGAGTCACTATATATCTGAAGGTCGCCCTCCATCCGGATATCCGGCGTAATGCCTCTACGAATAAATAAACGTCGGTTCTCCGCTATACTGCTCCGAAGCACCTCATGCAAGTATAACAGTTCCACCCTGAAATCCCCTTCGAACTGTTCAAGCCGTGATGAATGCAAGACCATTTCAAGTCCTTTGCGCATTTTATCCAACTCATCCTGAATACTGCCCGCCGTCTCATCGTCCACATCTTCCAGGGTTAGCTGGATAATGGACAAGGGTGTCTTCATCTGATGAACCCAACGATTCATGAATACCACCTGTTGTTCCTTGCTAGTACGTAACTGCCCCATCTCGTTCTGCCGATTACGCTCCAGTTCATGTAACAATTGCTGGATGGCTTCCGCCACGACCGAATTTCCAAGCGTTTGGAAAGGTTCGTTTACCAGTTTTCGTGGTTGTTCAAGCAGACGATAATACACTCGCAGCTGGAAGTAACGTATGATCAGATAGACCAACAGCACAACAGTACTGATCAGCATGCCATAGAGAACAATCTTCATCGGACGGCCCTCACCAGAGAGCCAGTACACACACGGAACCAGCAGCATCTGTAACACATAAAATCCAACTAACATCTGGTGGTCTTTCAGGAACAGTCTCATTTCCCTTTCCCCTGTGCGGATGAATCCAGATCCAACACACGATAACCCGCTCCGCGAACCGTCTCCAAAATCTCTTCTGCACCCAGCTCCTTCAACTTCCGGCGAACACGTGTAATATAGACATTCAACGTATTATCATCAATAAAATGCTGATCTTCCCACATCTGTTCTAACAATTTTTCTCGGCTGACAACTCGCCCTGCCTTCGCCATCAGCGCTTCCACCAGTATCGCTTCCTTCTGTGTCAGCTCGGTAGAACGCTCATCATATTCCAATACAAATCGCTCAGGATAAAGGATCATGGGACCGTTCTTCACCTTCACTTCCTGTTGAACAGCAGCGTAAGAACCATAGGCTCTGCGCAGCTGACTACGGACTTTGGCAAGAACAACTTCATATTGAAAAGGTTTTGTAATATAATCATCCGCTCCATGTTCCAACGCCATAATCTGATCCATACCACTATCACGAGCCGATATGAATAAAATGGGACATATGGAATGTGTGCGTATCTGCCTGCACCAGTAGTATCCATCATATTGAGGCAAATTCACATCCATCAGCACAAGGTCCGGCTTCACTTCCACAAATTCATCCAGTACATGACGAAAATCATCTGTGACCTGTACCTGGAATCCATTTCGGGTCAGATAAGCCGCCAGCAATCCTGCTAACTTGGCATCATCTTCAACCAACAATATCGACTGCATCGTTAACCCTCTTTCCGTTTCCTGACGTCAGTGTATCACATCTAGTTACCCATTTTAGTCGGAAACGGCTTGAAAATAAAGCTTTAGACCACGAGACGCCCTCTCTTCTCTGCCAACCCAATGATGGCTTCCACCCCTGAGTTAAACTCAAGAAAGTCCTGCTCGACCCCATCGCTGAAAATAACACCATCCTCCGGCATCTGGGATACAATGTGCAGTGGTTGTTTTGAATGGATCTGTCCAAACACGAGATTGACCGCAGTCGTCCGGCTCGGGAACGGTTCACGTACTGAAAAATATAAATAAGGCGCATCCCAGTTAAAATGATTCAGCTCTTGCCTGCTCCCATGAATGGATGCCGATGCTGTAGCGACCTCTGCTTCAGAATTCATGTTCTGCCATGCAGCCGATCCAACAATTCCCGTGGCTCCCGCCAGCACACTTTTGAACCAGCCTGTCGATCCCATGCCTGTGGATACAATAATACCACTAGAGGATTGTTGTTCTGTGGATGAACCCAAACGCACTTCATAACGAGCCGATACATGTGTCTTCCGACCAATGAACAGATCATTCACACCATATAGATACTGTCCATCATTGAGTTCCACTTTGGCGAGAGTGACTTCTTTCAAGGTTCGTTGCTTTCGAATGACATCAGGAACAATGAAGCTCAGATCCTCCACGGTAAAAGGTAATAACACCCCATCCCAACGCATCGGATCCGGATTCACACCGATGAGCGGATGCTCGGTTACGTATTTGAGGGTGTTGGCTACAAGCCCATCCTGTCCAACCACGACCACGATATCCTGATCTCCAAAGATAAAATTGGGCACATGTTCCCGATCAATCGTCTGAACCCGTCCCAATTGACCCAGCTGCTGCTGGGCCTGCTGCACAGATAGCCGATAACGACGGTCTTCCTCCATATAATCACTGAAGTCTGCGCCCAGACGTTCAATATAGAACTGAGCTTGCTGCACCGTGTTATATCGAACCACCAGCTCTTCCAGTCGGGTCCGGCGTTTCACCAGAATCAGCTTGTGTTCACTCATCCGATCATCTGCCGTGGCCTGCTGACGTACTGATTTCCCTGCTTGCTCTGCTTGCTCTCTTCTTCCTAGCCTCATCTCGCTCTACCTCCCTGATCTCTGCCTGGCGCAGGAGACATTAATCCTTGCAACAGATCCGGCGAGATATTTAGTTGCCCAATCTTGCCTGCATTTTCAGCCAGTTCCTGGAACGCGAGTGCGATCAGCTTATCAGAATTCATGCCCATATTCGCCATTGCTTGCAGTACATTGGGCTGTACATTTTGCAATGAGTTCATCACGGCAGCAATCTCATACGCTTTGGCATCTGCCTCGGCATTGTGATTAGCAATAGTTAACTCAATCAGTTGCTGCTTACGTTCCTCCATCGCTGTATTGAACTGAAGCTGCTCCTGCTCCATCTCGTTTTGTTTCTGTTTCACCGAGCGTTCTGTCTGCAATTGGGTCTCACGAATTTGCTGTTTCTTTGTCTCTACGGCAATTTCGGTGTTCAGTTCGTTCTCTTTCACTCGTCTTTCCTGTTCAATCGATGCATTCCGACGTACATAGAGCGCTTCATCTGCCTGACGCAAAATCTCTTCCCGCGCCTGTGCTTCCAATGCACGCATCGTCTCTTTATTAGGCAGAATGGCCAGAATCGATAGACTCATCAACTCAACGCCCAATTTCTCCAACTCTTCACTTTGCACAACCTCGCGTTTCATGCTGCTTGCCAGCCGTTCACTGGATTGAATAGCTTCTTTCAGCGGCATTTGTTCCAGATGTTTCTTGGTCAGTACTTTGGCTGTGGTGATCACCCGTTGATCCAGCTTGCCGGGGTCGTCGGAGATATACCGATTTTTGCGCAAATTGTACGTGTAATTCAGGCTCTGGGTTATTTTCAAATAATCCACAATGCGATAACTTAATTGCCCCTGCACAGTAACCGTCTGATAATCCGCCGTAATCTCTTCGAACATAAACGGTACATCCACCGAGGATACGGGTAGAACTACTACCGATGTGGTCGGCTCATAATAATAGAAGGACAATCCTACACCTTGATGCTGTACCTCACCATTTTTCACTTTCATGACATATTCACTGGGTTGAAACTTCGCAAATCGGAATCCAAACATGGCTCATTCCCCATTTCTTAATATTGTCGTTTTGATATTATCGAAATGATAACAAATGGATTCAATATTGTCAATACGACATTAACAAAATGTTTATATGCCTATTTAGAGAAAGGGATGAAGTCTGAACCTCATTTTTTCCGCAAAAAATAAAGAGACCGAATCATATGATCCGATCTCTTTACCTGCTTTGTTATTTTCTATTCATGCATGCTGATAATGCCACCAAGCATCATCCTTCATAATCAAGAGCGCGCTTTTTGAACTATCTCTAATACAGTTGTTCCATCATTCTGGCGACTGCAACAGTTCCCTGTGCACGGTTCGCTGTTTCTTTCGGAGCAAACGTGCCATCAGGCATGCCATTTAGCAGCCCAAGTTGTTGCATCGAGGCTACAGCTTCTTTGGCGTATGCTGCGATCTCGGCGTTGTCTACAAACACCATATTTCCTTGAACAGAATTGGTCGCATCCTCACGCTGCACAACCTTCAGTGCTCTGTTCAGCATAACGGCCATTTCTTCTCGTGAAATGCGTTCATTCGCTCCAAAGCTTCCATCTGCTCGGCCTTGAATTATTTCCATTTCCATTCCAAGTCGTACTGAATCGGTATACCACTGCCCTTCCTTCACATCCGTTGGTGTTGAAATAGATGGATCCGGCTGGCGTGCATCACCAATACCTTTAATAATCATTTGCAAAAATTGTGCTCTGGTCAGTTCACCTTGCGGGGCAAAACGAGTTGCGCTCATCCCCGAAATAATCCCTTTACCGTAGAGGTTCTGTACCTCTTGGATTGCCCAATTGTGATTTTGCAAATCATGTAATGGCACTTCAACTTCTGCAATGACATAACTGCCGGATTCCAGCGGTTTGAACGCCATCGTTTTGGTCTTATCATCGTACTTGGAATACGCAACAGGTTTCATTTCTCCACTTGGAGATATGGAATGTACAACCATAACTGCATCATTCTTCTTAGGTTGCTCCACATTGGATAGAGCAACTTCAACTGCTCTGTTTGTCCATTGCAATGGCTTATTGTTCATTAACAGATTCACATCAACAATTGCATGATTACCGATCGTTGCTTTTTGCGATGTGGACAATGTATCTGTCGATCCTTTTGCTACTACGATGTCGAACGTTCCCTCAGTCTCCGCAATAGTTAGCGGGAGTGATCTCAGAGGAACACGAACGGTAGTCTGTCCTACAACTACATCCAGGGATTTCACTTCCTCGGAACGAATCCATTCCGCCAGTTGACTTGCAGCCAACTGGAATGTGACTGTCTTGGCTGTGTCGGGTACATCTGCAAGCAGTTTCAACGTACCATTTCCTGCATCCATGGATTGCAGTATCTGGGTTAATTGAGATACATCTGGACGAATCGAATACCTGTCATTCCCGGTTGCTGTTCCTTTTACCGTTATTAGACCCTTAACTGGCGGATTACCAGGTTCAACCGGTGGTGTTACAGCCGGATTCCCCGTTGAAGGAGCTGTTCCCGGGTTGAAAGGTTGTGATGGTACACTTGGTTGTGATGGCTGGCCAGGGCCAGGTGTTACATCTTGACGTACAAGCTTACTCACAGCATCTTGTAACGCACGATCCGCATTGCTTACATCTTGCGTTGAAGATTCAACATCCAGAATGAATGCCTTCGCTTCAGAAAGTGCCTTACTGAACACATTCCAGCTTGATGTCGTGTATTCGGTTTGTTTTAATTTCTCAGCGGTATCTACAGTAGTTTGCAGTGCAGATTTGTCCGCTGGGAACGTACCGTATGCTTCAAATTCCATGAATCCTACCCATGTGGGACCTGTTTTAATCGTTACCCGAATGTAACGTCCCTCCGTGCCTTCTGGAAGTACATGGCTAGGTGCGGTTGATACAACTACATCACTTGTGGTGTCCACTACTTTCACAAAATTTTTGTTATCGTTGGACACTTCGATCGTATATTTGATGCCGCCACTCCACATCGACATTTCGATTTTACGGAGGTTAGCAACCTGACCCAAATCCACTTGCCACCAGCTATCCTTACTCTCGTCTGTTCCCCATGAAGTGTTCGGATTGTTGTCAATTGCACCTTCAGGAGAGTTGGCTTGATTGCCTCCTGTCCCTGCACTACTTGAAGCCGTTGCCGTTTTGCCCGTTGTTAAAGCCTCCAGAGAGACTAGATTAGTAAAGGCTTGTTTCAACGTACTTAGTGCTGAATTCACCTCAGACTGGACAACAGCATTGTTATCTCGGACCTGAATCGCTGCCTGCAAAGACTGTTCCAATACAGACCAGCTCCGGCGTGTATAGGAAGATTTAGTCTGCTGCTGCATTTGTTGAATGTACTGGTGCAGTTGTGTTTTGTCCACATTGGATAGACCTTGAATGGCATCATGCAAACGTTTAACCGCTGTATTCGCATCCGTCTGTGTTGCTCTTGGATCATTCAAGATCTGATCAGCGCCTTCCAGCGCTTTGGTCAATACCGCCCAAGTGGCCGCAGACCAGTCAGCCTGCTGATACGTACGCGCTTCCGCTATTTTAGCTCTGAGCTCGTCAAGCTGCGGGGTGATAACCTGCATCTGCTGCATCACACGTTCCAATGCTGTTGTCGCTGCATCTGTATCTAATTGAGTTACCCCACCCGGCGTGTATGCCTGTTGGTATACATCATTCGCTGCCGAGATTGCCGGAGCCAGAGTCACCCAGCTATCCAGAGTAAAATCAGTCCGTACCAATGATTTGGCTCGTGTAAGTGCCGCATCCAGTTGCTGGCGGTCTGCGGGCAGAAGCTCCAGTCCGCGTTTGTAAACATCCAGTGATGGCAAGGCACGTCCTTCGTAGGAGTATCCACCATTCCCCGGAAATTCATCATAGTCGAACATGGCATGATTTTCCCATGCATCTCCCTCGGAATCAATCCAGCCTACATTGGCGGCAATCCATGCGGGCTCCCAATAGAAGAAGCCTGCTCCGCGGTTTTCCGGCACGTCAGCAATCATATCCATAATGCCAGCAATAGCATCATATTGCCCCTGTACCGTTGCAGGGAATGTTGCTCCCCCAACATGAAGTGCTTCATCCGATCCGATGATATTTCCATGAGCGTCCCCGTTTTTGTAGGAAAACGGATAGGACGTTTCAGCGATAATGACATCTTTGCCAAACTCGGCTGACACTTCATTCATCGTTTTCTGTACATCTGCAAACGTCCCATGCCAGAACGGGTAATACGAAAGTCCAATGATATCGTACTTCAGTTCGCGTTTCTCCAGCTCACTGAAATACCATTTGAACGTATCCACCTTGCCACCTTCAGCCAGATGGATCATAATCTTCACCTTATCCGCGTTATTGGTGATCTCTCCTTCTACTGCACGTACAGCATCAATTCCGCTTTTCAGCAAGGCAACATTTTGCTTAAAATCCACGTCGCTGCTCAAGCCGTTCAGAACACCACTGTTGATCTCATTACCAATCTGTACCATATCAGGCATAGCGTCTGCGGCTTTCATTTCTCCCACAACTTCATACGTATAGTTGTATACGGCCTGCTTCAGCTCTTCGGGCGAAAGACCTTCCCAAGCTTTTGGACGAAGCTGCTGACCCGGGTGCGCCCACTCATCCGAGTAGTGGAAATCCAGCAGGATCTTCATACCTTTTTTCTTCACCCGTGCGGCTAACTCAATTACATCTTTCTTATCGTTGTAGCCCCCTGATTTCTGTGGATCATTCCACAAACGAAGACGTACATAATTGACACCGCGGTCCTTGAGTATATCGAGCAAGTCCCTTTCTGTGCCATTACTATCCAGATACTTCCCTCCATTAGCCTCAATGGCGGTTAACGTGGAAATATCCACTCCTCTTACGTAATCCGTCCGATATCCTCCAACTGTTACAGTGGCCTCCGGTTGAACAGGGGCTCCATATACTGCACCCGTCACGGTAAAGCTGCCCGCATGTGCGTACTCTGAAGGGTCGATACTTTCCCATTCCACTGGAACCGAACCAGATTTGTCGTTCAGATACTTCGCTGTCACTTTTGTTGGCAGAACAGGTGCAACCCCAGCTACTGTATTGACCTTAACGGGATCGTAACTTGTAATGGTTGCTGGATCAATTTTTTCCTCTTTTCCCCAGACTTTAAGCTCGGATATCCCGGGCCACCAATTTGCTCCCGCATAGTACGGAATTGTAACCTTCACATACTGGACAGGTGTATTGGTCTGGAACTCTTCACTGGCAACAGTCTGTTTTATTTCGTTAGTCGTTTGGTCCACAACAGTTGACCAGTTGTTACCATCATCAGATACTTCAATCAAATATTTTACAACTTGGTCTTTGTCCTTCCAAGTCAATTCCGCTCCAGATAGATCATATGGCGCACCTAGGTCTATAGTCAACCAATGAGGATTACTCTCAGAAGTAGGTGAGCTCGCACTCCAGTGAGTATTCACATCACCATCCACCGCCTTTTCTTTTTGCCCCTCATTCAATAGATCTTCCTCTCTTACCGTAACCGCCTTGTTAAATGCCACGTTCACTTTTGCATCTTCTGCAGCCGCTGGACGAACCATCAACCCCAGATCACAGAACAGCATTAGTAATACCAGACACCCGCTTATGTACCTTTTGTTCACTCTTGATCTCCCCCTTTTTGTGTTTGATTGTGCATGGATCAATGAATGTTATGATTCCTCCTCATTGTAAGCGCTTAATAGCGATGGGTAACACGGCATTTTCCAAAGGAAACAGCAGTTATTTTAACAATATGATCCTGTGACAGTTACATTTGAGTTATATTAATCACACTATTTTGTAAGAAAAACAAAAAAATCTGTCCGTCTACCGTAAGGCAGAACAGAACAGATTTTCAGGTATATGATCATTGTTACACTTATTTAGAAAGTTTCAATTCAAGTTGTACCTGGATATCATTTTCAGTCGAGAGCACAACGGAGTGCGGATTTTCCATTCCGAAATCTTCGAACGTTACCATCGATGTTGCCGACAACAATACTGCATTATTCTCATAAGCAGCTTTTGCGTCAAAGGTTACTTCTTTTTCAATACCTTTAACCGTAATGGTACCATTCATTTTGATATCAACCGTTTGACCGACAGGCCATTCCGCAGGTACCCCTTCAAATGAAGTCGCTGTAAATGTAGCTTGTGGATATGTAGCGACATCGAAGAAATCGGCTTGCTTCACGTGACCATCACGCTGTCCATTCCCGGAATCAATTCCGTCCATCTCGATCTGTCCTTCTGCCTTCATCTGAGCAGCAGCATCCACATTAATTGTCCAATTGCCTGTTACCTTCTCGTCCACAAAGTTAACTGTCTCCTGTGATGTGGTTACGGAGAAGTATACTTTGGAACCTTCGCTGATGCTCCAGTCTCCGTTCAGTTGCTCTGCTCCAGCAGTTTCATTGGCTACAACCGTTCCTGTGCTATCTACAGCTGTGGTGGAAGTCGCTGTGCTCGCAGGAAGCACCTGCTCAATCTCCACGTTGTTCCCCAAGTAACTGTTTGTGATATAGTAACCACCGCCACCGATTACGGCAACCGCCGCTACACCTGTAATAAGCCATGCTTTTGCTTTCTTGTTCATCTCTATGTTTCCTCCAGTACATGATTGTTTAGGTTGCTTCTTGGAGTGAATCATATCAATTGAATGTGTCAGGAAGAAGTCAAGATAAGATAAGTCCCATATTTTTTTGAAATCCGTAATACAGGATTGGCTTTACGCTCTGGCTCATGTAAAATCAGTACAAGTTTACAAAGCGAAAGGAGAACGCTTTTTTTGAAATCCATACTTATCGTCGAGGATGAGCAAGCTATTGCACGAGTATTGGCTGCTTATCTGAGAAAAGCAGAATTTGAAGTTCATCATGCAGCAGATGGACCGACTGCACTTACCCTTTTTGATACCGTAACGCCTTCCCTTGTATTACTTGATGTGATGCTGCCAGGAATGGACGGATGGGATCTGCTGCGAATTATTCGTGAAAAAAGTGCTTGTCCCGTGATCATGCTAACTGCACTGGATGACATTTCAGACCGTCTCAACGGACTAAATGCCGGTGCTGACGATTATATGAGCAAACCTTTTGTACCGGAAGAAGTGGTTGCCAGAGTTAATGCGGTGTTGCGCCGTAATCCACATTGGACCTCAGGTGGCGAAGAGAAGCGTTCTTTTGGAAATCTCGTCATTGATCTTGCTGCCAAGCAGGTGCTGCTGAACGGTGCAGAGGTTGCACTCACACCTCGTGACCTGTCGTTACTGTTCTTCCTGTCCGATTATCCGAATCGTACATTTACCAGAGATCATCTTATTGAACAGGTATGGGGGATGGACTATGATGGCAGTGATCGTGCTGTGGATCTATCGATTAAACGACTACGTCAAGCCCTCTCCCACTGGTCGCCAGAGACGGGAGAAATTCGGACGTTGCGAGGAATGGGGTATCAATTTTGGATCGCCAACTGAAACAGAAGAAACCCAAACGAACGATATCCATTCTGTCACACTGGACACTGCGATATTTTCTCATTTTGTGCATTGGTTTCACGATTATTGCGGCAGGGGCACTCTACTGGATTCGAACAACTTCCATTGAGAAAAGCCTCAAAACCGCAGAACTGCTTGGTCTGGAGATTGCCGATCGAGTGACCAGTGAGAATAATATGCTTCGAGTTCCACCCGATCTGGACAGACTGGTAACCAAGCGAGAGAAACTATTCAACACAGATAATTATTTTTGTGTCATGATCTTGGACAATAACAATCAATTGATCTTTTCCCAGCCTAAAATGGAGCAAAAAGATGTGCATTATCGACTGTCAGACGACTATCTTGAACCGCGAAACAACAAATATGCAGGTGTAACGGTCAACATATCCGAGGGCGATCAAACCTTGGGCAAAGTGTGGGTCATGCAGTCCAAACAATCCATTACATTTGGTCCAGAGACGATATGGCTCGTGGCTCTAATCCTCGGAGGACTAATCCTCTGTGGATGGTTTACAATCTATCTCCTGTCCAAAAAGTTATCCAGACCGATTCGTCAGGTCGCCTATGCCGCTGAACAGATTCGAGGTGGCAATTATGATGTGAGTCTTGACTTGAATACACGAGAACGTGAGATCAATGAACTTGTAAATTCATTTCGCGATATGGCCACTCGTCTCCAACAACTTGAAGAATGGCGTACACTTTCGCTGGCAGGGGTAAGTCATGAACTCAAGACACCGGTAACTTCCATCAAGGGGCTCGTTATGGCAGTACGTGACGATGTTGTGAGTCCACAGGAAGGTAAAGAATTTTTGGATATCGCTTTGAAGGAATCTGAACGCATGGAGCGAATGGTCGCAGATTTGCTTGACTATAACGCCATGGCTGCAGGAAGTGTTACCGTTCGAAAGGAACGGACGGATCTGAAACTGTTGGTCGGTGAGATCATCTATCAGTGGAAGATTGCGTACGAGGACAAAATGCCAGAGGTTCAGCTGCACGCACCTCCAATTAACTTTTTTACCATGGGGGATGCTCTCCGCATTCAGCAGATCATTGTCAATTTACTCAATAACGCACTTCATGCCACAGCTCCTGAACAGAAGGCTGTCTTCGATATTTATCTAAGTACAGAAGAACAGATGCTGTACGTTGATGTTAAAGACCACGGCACAGGCATCGCAGCCGAAGAACAACCCAAAATCTTCGAACGGTTCTATCGTGGAGAACTCAAAAAACGTCGTAACCGCGGTCTGGGTCTAGGATTAACATATAGCCGCCTACTCGCTCAGGAACAGGGCGGTGAACTGACACTTGTCTCCAGCAACCCGGAAGGCAGTATATTCAGATTAAGCCTGCCACGCTGGACTGCAACACAAGAAGCTATGAATACAGAAAAAGCATACGGAGCAGCCGTTAAGGTGTAACGCACCTCGCTAACATGACAACTAGCCCAGAAATCCATTCAGGAGACTGGGCTAGTTCAACGTTGTTCTTTGTTGCTTTATCCAGAACGGAAGCAATCAACACTCTAATACACGTGGTCTGTATTCATCGTAAGCATCCGAGATCAGTTGCTTATGAAGTGCACTACTGGCAATGATTGCTTTCCGCTTTGCTTTCAGAACGATCTGCTCTATATCCGCATAACTGCACCCAGTCAAGCGTTCACATATGTAATCTTCCAGCCGAGTCTCCTGTTCAAATGCCCCTACCAATTTGCTGATATACAATTTGCGACTCGAATCATCAGGCATACCGTAGGTCATCTTCGTATCAAACCGCCGCCAGATGGCGTGATCCAGCTGGGTTTCCAGATTCGTCGCAGCCACCAGAATACTGTCCCCATCGAATTCGTCCAGACATTGCAACAACGTATTGACGACACGAGCCATCTCTTTCACTTCATCATTGCTCTCACGTGTCCGGCCTATGGCATCAAATTCATCCAGAAATAACACACAGGGATTCATTCGTGCATATTCGAATAACTTACGTACGTTACTCCCCGTCTCACCAAGATGGCTATGAATGATCGCATCTAATCTCACAAGAACCAATGGCAGATCAAGGCGCTCCGCCAGATGTGATGCCGTTAATGTTTTTCCCGTACCGGGAGGCCCGAACATGACCATTTTGTTGGGGATTGATACATCATGCTCTCTGAACTTCTCTTTCATGCCCAGAATGGTGACAAATTCATTAATGATGCGTTCATTTTCAGCGGAAAATACAATATGCTGGGCTTTGCGTCTACACTCTTTCGGCGTGTAAAAAGCAGCCATATCGATCCCTTTCGCGCGGGGAATCCGGTTCATATGGTTTATTTTGCTCATGTATTCACATGCTCCTTCATTTATAGTTTCAGTCCATGATTCAAGTTATATAAGTTGAACTAATGAATATTTACACTGACCACTTCGTTGACAGAACAACCTTCCGATCGCTGTTATCCCCAGATTTTTTAATTATTTCCCTAGAGGGGAAATCCGGGGATAAAGGCGAACGCTCCGCTTCTTCAGCTTCTTTCTGTCCTCTCCGTTTTCGTGTAAATGTTTAGTTCAATTTACATAGAATCAATTAGACTTTTAATCGTAATTATTACTATTAAATAATAACACACTACTGCCTTTTTGCAAATATAATCACAGCACGTCCACTATTTTGCCACAGATGGGGGCATTTGGTTGCAAGCATCAATAAAATTTGCTATTCTAAGTATGCATCGTTGTGTATAACGCAAAAAAGCCCTCCGAATTTCGTGAGAGCAACAAAATTTTCCAGATTAACAAGCGGCAACTTGTTATATCCGGATTCTTTATACCAACGACTGTAATCCAATTAAAGTGAGGTTAACAATCATGGCAAAAGACGTATTGTGTGAAGTTAATTCCTGTCGTCACTGGGCTCAAGAGAACAAATGTAACGCTTCTTCGATCTACATTGTGAGTCACAGTTCCAAAGAAGCAAGTCAGTCTGCTGAAACAGACTGCAAGACTTTTGAAGTAAAATAAGTAATTTCAATTGATCCACTTAAAGGAGCCCTTACCGGTTCCTTTTTTCTTTGTCTATTGTAACAAGAATGATAATTATTATCAAGCCCTATTCTGTAAAAATCCTTCTCACCTCTTCAATGCACATTGGACAGATGACCTACGTACACTACGTAAGAAGTCAGTATGCCCATGAACGATTAGAACCAAGAGGTGAATAACAATGCCTGTTAAAAGTGGCACACAGTATCGCGAACGAATTGATGCACAGTCCGTCCCTTGCTGGTACAAAGGTAACCTTATTACTGGAAAACGCTCTGAACATGTAGCATTTGCTGGTTTAATGGAGACTCAGATGTACATGTATGATCTGCAATCTGATCCTAAATTTGCAGAAACGATGACGTATGCCTCCCCGGCAGACGGCAAACCTGTGGGCATATCCTTCCTGCCTCCAACCAGTGCCGACGACCTCCGTAAACGACGCGAAGGGATGAATATCTGGGCAAATGTGCATCATGGCTTTCTTGGTCGCTCACCCGATTACATGAATACAGCCATAATGTCCTTTTACACAGGTGCCGATCTCCTGAACGAACTATCTCCCCAATATGCAGAAAATCTCAAAAATTATTATGCGTACTGCCGTGATCATGATATCACGTTATCCCATGCCTTCATTCAGCCATATGCCAGCAAAATCTCAGGGCAATTGGATGCTACTGAAGATGCTATTGCCGCAAAGGTCGTGGATCGCACCGAGGAAGGTCTCATTATTAGCGGTGCATTCATGATGGCTACACAAGCTGCCACTTCGGATGAGATATTTGTCTATCCGTCACCTTCACCCGCCCCATTTGATGACGAAAATCCATTTGCATTCTCTTTTGCTGTCCCCAATGATCTTCCAGGAATCAGTCTGGTATGCAGGGACACCTACGCAGCCAAATCTCACACCAACTATCCCCTGAGCTCCAGATATGAAGAAATGGACAATATCGTCATCTTTGACCGGGTGCTCGTTCCGCATGAACGAATATTTTTTGCAGGAAGTGAGGAAATGTCCTCGCGTCTCTTCAGTGGTAGTAACTTTCATATTCACGCAGGTCATCAGGTATTGTGTCGTTATATTGCCAAGACGGAATTTGTTCTCGGTACAATCCAGCTTCTCACGGATACGCTGGATCTGAATACGGAAGCACATGTTATAGAGAAATCTGCACGTGTGTTCGCAGGTCTTGAATCGTTAAAAGCATTGGCCTTGGCCGCGGAGGCAGGTGCAATACCAGACGGAAGAGGATTTGTATTACCTGCACCCAAACCTTTGATGGCAGCCAATCTCCTCTTTCCGAAACTTTATCCTGAGATGATTGAAATTCTGCAACTCTTGGGTTCGAGCGGGGTGATTATGATCCCTCAGGAAGAAGAGTTTCAATCCGATATAGCTCCTTCACTGAATATATATCTGAAAGGGAACGATATGGCTTCTCACGAACGCAACGCTCTGTTCCGCCTGATCTGGGAGCTTGGATCTGGTTCATTCGGGGGCAGACAGACCCAATTCGAACGATTCTTTTTTGGCAATGTCCTTACCGTATCCAATCGGTTGTTCTCCGTCTACAACAAAGATCAGACGAATCGTCAGCTCGTTCGTGATTTTCTATTCAACACCAGCAAATAAGAGAACTAATGAATCAATTTTTTAGACCAGATGGTCATATACCGTCATCAGTTCAGAGGCTGGTCTGCTTGCATCCATATCCCGCAATGCAGGCTGGTCTCCGTAACCGATATGGAATACCCCCAGCACCTTCTCTTCACTTGTCAAACCCATTAAATTCATAAACACAGGATGTTGTTGATAATCATTGATCTTCCAGACCGCATTCAATCCCTGTTCCGCAGCCAGAATACTAAAGCGTTTGCTCCAGGCTTTGGCAGGCAGAAGATCATCCTCACGGGCATTTTTAGGCGCCACGACAACCAGATGGGTAGGGATTGCTTCCGTGTATTGATATGTAGCCCAATCGCCGTAGCGATCAGCCAGATGGGGTGGATAGCTCTGTCTGACCGCTTCCAGATAAAGCTGTCGTCCTTCGCCTGCAAACAACATAAACCTCCAGGGTTCTGAACTCATTACATATAATGAAGGATCTGCTTCATCAAGCAACTTTCGTATAACCGACTGGGGTACTGGCAACGGACTGAATTCGCAAGTTCCTGCACGTCTCTTGCCGCTGCTTATATCTTGACCTAGACCGGTAGACATGGCAACTTTCCCTCCTCTATCTGCATGATATATTGTTATCCTTCAACTGTCTTCACATCAACCATGTTTTCTTCGGTTCAATGGCTTCCGTTCTCCAGCGATCTACCTCTTCGTGTATGCGCACTTTATCACGCGTCGTAAACTGTTCTGACTCCGCCACTTCTGCTTGCGGCATGCTGTCACGTATCAAGCGAATGTAGTCCATGGAACGTATCAGAGACTGGCGTCCAGGGATGTACCTTATTTTGCGTCCTTCCAACAAACAGTATATCTCGATCATACCCGGTAATTTTCCGAAGGCTTCCCAGCAGAATGCACTGACCATATGCTGAAATGCCTCAACTACGTTTGGATCATGGACAACCATATATTTCTGAATAAGCAGCGAATCCCAGCCTTCTGGCTGCCAGGCCGCCTGAAATATCATCGACAAATGCATGGATAATGAAGGTAACTCCGTTCTCCACTGTTCAAAAAGAATGGCTGGATGCTTCAGATCATCGTTCATTGCAATGGCGAGTGACAATTCATCCGTAATCTTGTTCTTCACATCCCAGTAATGGAGAACAGATTCGAAACCATCCGTCTTTCTGGGCCACCACTTCTCAAGTAAATACTGTACAGGTACCTCTTTGCGAACATCGGGGTCGAGACTGTAAAAGGCATTGACTGCATGGCTCACCGCATATTGTACACGGTGCCTCCATTGCAGTGGAAGACGCTGCTCAGACACTGGTTCAGGGCGGATGAATCGGTGTGGGCTGCGCAGCATTTCTTCCAATCTGTAATCTTCAAGCAGACGTTCAGGAAGGTCATTCCTTCCGACTGGCATCGCTGCCTGAACATTATGTCTTAACATGATCTTTAGGATACCTGTAATCCGGCAGCAGCGAAGCGTTTGCCAAAGTCACGGCATGTTTCTTTCTCCTGCTCAAGCGGACTATATTCAATTTTCAACATCTCTGGAGATACCTCCGCCCCACGCTCCTGCAGCTTGGCAGCCGCGAGATCAACTGCACCGCAGAACTGCTCATACGAGGTGTCACCACTTCCAAACACCGCAGCTCTCTTACCACTCAAGTCTAGTTCATCCAGCTCCTCATAGAAATCAAGGAATTCATCTGGCAACTCCCCGTCTCCCCAGGTGTACACACCGATCATGAATCCGTCATAGTCCAATACATCAGATGCATTACAATCCGTTACGGATTTCAGGTCAGCCTCGTGGCCTCCCTGTGTAATTCCTTCCACGATCAGTTCTGCAATTTCTTCTGTATTTCCTGTCATGCTCGCATAAGCCACTAACAATTTAGCCATCTATTTTTCCCTCACTTTAATTTGATCATGTTATATTCTCTCTATGAAGAAAGAATGAATTTTGGATTAACAAAATCATATGTGATAATGATTATCATTGTCAAATTAAATTTTTGGTTATCTTTGTTTTTCAGTATATGGCGCACTCCCGTCCCCCAACTGGCGTACAAGCCCTTTTTTGTTGTACAATAGTATCCAAATGACTTTTGAAGGATGGATAAATCATTATGTACGTAGCTAAGAATTGGAAGGACTATGAAGTAATCGATACAGGAGGCGGCGAGAAACTGGAGCGTTGGGGAGATGTGATTTTACGCAGACCCGATCCACAGATTATCTGGCCCCTTGAGCAAGAAACCAATGAATGGCGTCAGGTGCATGGTCACTATCATCGCAGCTCTTCCGGTGGCGGTAACTGGGATATGAAAAAGCCCATTCCCGAGCGTTGGACGATCGGATACGAAAACCTGAAATTCCACATTAAACCTACCAGCTTTAAGCACACTGGTCTGTTCCCTGAACAAGCCGCCAACTGGAGCTGGATGATGGATAAAATCTCCAATGCAGGACGCCCTATTTCTGTCTTGAACCTGTTTGCCTATACAGGCGGAGCAACGGTAGCTGCTGCTTATGCAGGCGCATCTGTTGTGCATGTGGATGCAGCTAAAGGCATGGTTCAATGGGCCAAGGAAAATGTTCAATTATCCGGACTGGCTGATCGCCCTGTTCGTTTTATTACAGATGATGTATTCAAATTTGTACAACGGGAACAACGTCGCGGAAATCGTTACGACGCCATTATTATGGACCCTCCTTCATATGGCCGTGGCCCTAATGGAGAGACATGGAAACTGGAAGAGAACCTATATCCTTTCCTGAAGTCGTGTATGACGATCTTGTCGGATAATCCATTATTCATGCTGGTTAACTCCTACACTACAGGCATTTCCTCTACGGTTCTGCGCAACATGTTGACCATGACGATGTCTGCTCAGTACGGTGGTGACATTACTGCAGGTGAAATTGGTCTGCCGATCACACGTAGTGGTCTTGATCTGCCTTGTGGTATTCTGGGCCGTTGGGAGTCTTAATCATGTCAGAACAACGGCATGACCACGATGCGATTCCGATTCTGTTCGAAGACAACCATCTGTTAGGCATTACGAAGCCGGTCAATGTACCTACCCAGGAAGATTCATCAGGTGATCCGGATTTGCTTACATTGCTCAAGCAGGATCTGAAAGAACGATACAACAAACCTGGCAATGTTTATCTCGGGTTAGTACACCGACTTGATCGTCCTGTTGGAGGGGCAATGATTTTTGCCAAGACTTCTAAAGCAGCTTCGAGATTGTCCGAGACTGTGCGGGGACGTCATTTCCGTAAAATATATGCGGCTGTTGTACATGGCAAGTTACCTGCACAGCAGGGAACGTTAAAACACACGCTCCTGAAAGATGCACGTACAAATACCGTTACTGTTGTACCTAAAGGTACGGCTGGCGGTAAGGATGCCGTTCTGGATTACCGTGTTATCGGCGAGACAGACCGTTACAGCCTCGTCCATATCGAACTGCACACCGGCAGATCTCATCAGATTCGGGTGCAAATGAAAGAAATCGGCTGTCCTCTGTACGGGGATCAGAAGTACGGCGCAAGCGTGAATAAACCCGGGCAACAGATTGCTCTATGGTCTGCGATTGCTGCTTTTCCTCATCCAGTTACTAAGGAAGAAGTTATTCTGCAATCTCTGCCTGCAAGAGAATTCCCCTGGGCAGAATGGCCCGCTGCCGTGTACCAAAAAGCTTTTGGACAACCTCAATAAGTACGTGTTCAAAAGACTGGTTTTCAGTACCGATACGATGGGATCAGAAGCGGTATTATCGAACAACCTCTATAAGTGCACAGGATCAGGTTACATCTGTCCATACAACGTGTCGTTCAGATTCTGTATATGAACGACACGTTTTTTCATATTTTCAGCTATATACCTAAGATACAGAGAGGAGACATCATGATGACCCCGTTTACCAAACAAGTCGTTGCGATCATCGCAGCGATTCCTGAAGGTAAAGTGATGACTTACGGTCAGATTGCAGCCCATGCCGGAAGTCCAAGAGCCGCGAGACAAGTCGTACGTATTCTGCATTCGATGAGCCGCAAGGAACGTCTGCCCTGGCACCGTGTCGTCAATGCAAAAGGCGAAATCTCCATACCGGACGAACACTCGCGCATGATGCAGGAAACAGAACTGATTAGCGAAGGTGTGGAGTTTCAACTGAACGGAACCATTAATCTCAAACAGTTCGGTCATGAGCCCGATCCTGTATTTCTTATCGATCCAACGATCCAGCCCGAATAATAAAGTACTCTCCTCCTATCGCGCACACCAAAAAAGAGAACTCAGGCAGTTAGGGTTACCCCTTCGACTGCTAGAGTTCTCTTTTTGGTTTTATCTGATATTCGTTATGCTGTAGCCGTCGCTTTTTCCTGTTCTACAGTTACAGGTTCAACAGCTGGTTTTGTTTTCCGAATAAAGAACGCCATGATCAAAGCAACCACGGTCATTCCAGTAGCCACGATGAATGCATAGTTAACACCGTAAATCGTTGCATCTGCTGTAGCTGCTAACATCACTGTCTTATTATTAGGGTCAACTTGGCCAGCAGCCACTGCATCCGCCAGATGTGTTTTGAGCTTACTACTCATGATAGTAACCAGAATGGCTGTACCGATCGCACCGGCAACTGTACGCAATGTATTGGACATCGCTGTACCATGCGCGTTCAGACGTTGAGGCAGTTGATTCAGACCTGCTGTCTGGATTGGCATCATCAGCATCGACATACCGAACATACGAGCCGTGTAGATAAACATCATGTAGCCGTAGGTAGTATCGATTGCCAGACGACTCAGTCCAAAAGTTGTAATTGCCGTAATCGCAAGACCTGCAACCGAAAGCCAGCGTGCGCCCACTTTATCAAATATGCGACCTGTAATTGGAGACATAATCCCCATCAATATCGCACCGGGCATCATCAGAAGTCCTGATTCAATCGGTGAGAATCCACGAATGTTTTGCAGGAAAATAGGGAGCAGGATCATACCAGCAAACATCGCCATGGTCACGAGCATATTGATAATCGTTGTTAATGTGTACATGTTGTACTTGAAAATACGGAACTCAAGGAGCGGATGATCTGTTGTCAGTTGACGAATAACGAACAGAATCAGGGATATCGCACCTACAACGAGGCATCCAATGACAATTGCACTGCCCCATCCATCGGTACCCGCATCACTGAATCCGTAGAGCAAACTACCAAAACCAAGTGTAGATAAAATAACGCCTGGATAATCCAGTTTAGGTCTGGACTGACGTGTTACGTTTTTGACAAAAGCAATACCAATTGCCGTTGCAATAATAGAGAATGGCAAGATGATGTAGAACAACAATCTCCAGGAATAATGCTCGACCACATAACCTGAAAGTGTAGGCCCAATCGCAGGAGCCAGAATCATCGCAATCCCCATGGTTCCCATGGCCTGACCGCGTTTCTCAATCGGGAAGATGGTCAGGAATACAACGGTCATCAGAGGCATCAGGATACCTGCACCTGCCGCTTGAATAACACGACCTACCATCAAAATGGTGAAGGTTGGACTAAGACCACAGACTAATGTACCTATGGTAAATAGAGTCATGGCTGTAATGAAAATTTGACGCGTTGAAAATTTGGCAATCAGATATGCCGTAATTGGAATCAGCACACCGTTCACAAGCATATAACCCGTAGTTAACCATTGGGCTTTGTTTGGCCCGATGCCGAGGTCATCCATGATTTTAGGAAGCGCTACGTTCATCAGGGTTTGGTTCAGGAATGCCACAAAGGCACCAATTAACAATGCCGCTACAATAGGGCCTTTCTTGATGTTGTCCATCGCTGAGGATGGAGCTGCAGCAGTAGTCGTACTCATATGTTGTTCATCTCTCTTCCTTCTAACTTTTCAATCATTTGACTATGAATTCTAAGTAGGTGCTCAAGGTCTTCCTTCGATATATCCAGAATGGGTGACACTCTTTCCATCCACAAATGGTGCGTTTCCTGTTGGGCCTGTTCCCCTTTATCCGTAATCTGAAGCTTAACGGATCGGCGGTCAGCATCCGAACGTGTCCGAACGATATACTCGCCTTTGACGAGCCGCTCCACAACAGCGCTCATGGAACTGCTGCCCATATGGCATAGCTCAGCCACTTCGTTGATGCCAATGGAAGGACGCTCCCTCAGGATGGATAACACCATAAACTGGATCGAAGTCAGCTCGATCTCCTTGTTTTCATTCCAAAATGCTCGAAAAAGCATTTGATTCACTTGGCGGAACGAATTAATAATATAGAATACTTCATACGTATCAGTCATTGTTTCACCCTTTTACTTTTGGAATATAATATTTCGTACACGAAATATCAGGGGAACAATTATTTATTATAACAAAAATATTTACATAGTCAACTCTTTACATATGAATTTACAAAAATAATATTAGGACATACTAACTGTGTTACATCCATGCCTTTACTCAACTAACCTGGACACAGTGTGTAGCATATGTAATTTGTAAATAAAATAACCATAGGGCTCCTGCATGAAACGAGCAGGCACTCCTATGGTTATTCATAAGAATCAGCATGGTATCATACCGAAGTAGATAAGGCAGGCTCTTTGGTCTTGGGTGTTGTCATTTTGCCTAACAGATATACCAGCAATTGTTGATTGTGCATCGAAATGTTACTGAGAACAGAGTTCATGAATTCATTACGGATGGTGATTCCCCGCGCTGTCTCCATTCTTCCTTTCTCTGATAGAGATACCCACACAATGCGTCGATCCTGATTATCCCGATTCCTGCGAATCAGATCATTCTTCTCCATTCGATCGAGCAGCATGGTTACAGCAGCTGGCGTAGTTGACAGATAAGGAATCAGATCCGAAGGTTTCATCTTCTGATGGTCTTCGAGTACCTCCAGAACAGCCAGCTGAGCCTCCGTTAATGAGGGTGCCAGCTCTTGATCCATATGCAATTTATAATCTTTGGTCAACCTGGACCAGCACTTGGCAAAATCGGAATTATACATCTTCCATCGCTCCTCTCTGCAACCGGTTATCACTTCACCTGCTTAAGTTTTCGCGCTCCAAAGCCGCATTCCTGCTGCCTTTTTTCAATTTCCTAGCGATCGACCGTAATCGACGAAGGTTGTTAAACTTCGCATGAATACCCTCTTCTAATCCGCCTTTGAACAACAAAAAAAGACTCCTCGCATGACAGGATTAGCTGTTCTGCGAAAAGTCTCGTTTGTTTGTTTTTATGAAGATGATGCTGGTTGATTCTCGTTGAAGTCCCTTAGAAGTTCAACGATCTCGTCCTGTTTGTCCACATGAACGATTAGCTTGCCAATATGTTTGCGCTCTGTAATCGGAACACCTTCCGAAGAGATCGGGAACACTTGGCCTTCTTTGGTCATTACAGTGATCTTACGTTGCTCTTTGCAATAAAACGCTCCAACAATACGGCTACCATTCGGTTTCACACGTTTGCCTTCTTTGAACTCGAATGTGGCAAGCCCCTTGCCTCCACGGCTCTGTATAGCGTAATCCAGAAGTAATGATCGTTTACCATATCCCAGATCGGACAACACGGCAACTTCACCTTCATCTCCTTCTACCCATAGAGCGGATACAACTTCATCTGTATCTCTTAACTGAATACCACGAACACCACCGGATACACGTCCCATTGGATTAACCTCATCCTCTCGGAAACGAATCGCCATGGCTTCTTTTGTAATCAACATAATATCTTGACCACCTGTACTTAGATGTACAGATAACACTTCATCGTCCTTGCCAACTTTACAAGCCGCAACTGCACCGGAACGTTTGGTAACGTAATCCTTCAGCTCCGTTCGTTTCACCTGTCCTCTTCGCGTAACGAAGACCAGACTGTGATTTGACTCTTCAAAGGATTTCACAGCAAGCACACTTGCAATACGATCATCTTTAGCAAGGGGAATGACATTCACAATGGCTGTGCCTGGATCTTTCCACTTGAATTCAGGTACCTGGTGAACAGGTAACAGGAAGTACTGACCTTTCCTCGTAAAGACAAGCAAGTTCTCAAGCGTATTTACTTCCAGAACCTGAGCGATATAATCGCCGTCTTTTACACCACTTCCGCTTCGTTCACCACCAGAACGTGTAAAGGACTGCATGCCTGTACGTTTCACATATCCCTCTTTGGATAACGTAACAAATACATCTTCCGCATTCACAAGTACTTCGAGATTAACCTTAAGTTCTTCCACTTCACCCTGGATCGCAGAACGACGGTCTATGCCGTATTTCTCACGAATCTCCATCAATTCCTTGCGGATGACTCCGATGAGCTTGCGGTCACTATCCAGAATGGATTGTAATTGTGCAATCTTTTTCATCAGTTCACCGAGTTCCTTCTCCAGAGAATTGATCTCCAGATTCGTCAAACGGTACAATTGCAACGTAAGGATGGAATCCGCTTGGCGTTCCGTGAATCCAAACATCCACATCAGGTTGTTTTGGGCATCTTGACGGTTCTTCGACGCTTTGATGGCCGCAATGACCTCATCAAGGATGTTAAGTGCTTTTACCAAGCCCTCGAGCACATGCGCACGGTCTTGCGCCTTCTCCAGCTCAAACCGGGTACGGAATGTTACAACCTCCCGCTGATGGGCAATGTAAGCCTCGAGAATCGATTTCAATCCTAATTGATGAGGTGCTTTATTCACAATCGCAACCATATTAAAATTATAGGTGACCTGCAGGTCGGTTTTCTTCAGCAAATAAGCCAAAATACCTTGTGCGTCCGCTTCTTTTTTCAACTCAACCACGATTCGCAGACCTTCACGTCCGCTCTCATCACGCACTTCGGCAATACCTTCAACCTTCTTCTCAAGTCGGATGTTCTCCATTGCTGTAACCAGACGAGATTTCACGACCTGATAAGGAATTTCGGTAATGACGATCTGCTGTTTGCCACCGCGCATGTTTTCAATCTCGGTTTTGGACCGGATATAGATCCGTCCCTTACCTGTGCGATAGGCATCCAGAATGCCGTCACCGCCCATAATCAATCCGCCTGTTGGAAAGTCAGGACCCTTCATAAACATCATGATTTCGTCCAGCTCAATCGACGGTTTCTCCATCACAGCGATCGAAGCATCAATGACTTCACGTAAATTGTGTGGAGGAATCTCCGTTGCAAATCCGGAGGAAATACCGCTGACACCATTAACCAGCAAGTTCGGATAACGGGATGGCAATACAACCGGTTCTTTGGCCGTATTATCAAAATTATCCTTAAACAGAACCGTCCGTTTCTCGATATCGCGAAGCATCTCCATCGCGATGGGCGACAAACGGGCCTCCGTATACCGCATCGCCGCTGCCGGGTCATCATCCTGTGATCCCCAGTTACCATGACCGTCCACGAGCATATGGCCCATTTTCCATGGCTGAGCCATCCGCACCATGCCCTCATAGATGGATGAGTCACCATGTGGATGATAATTACCCATTACGTCCCCAACGGTTTTGGCAGACTTGCGGTAAGTCTTGTCAGGCGTATTACCTGAATCGTACATGGCGTATAGAATACGCCGTTGTACTGGCTTCAACCCATCCCGGACATCCGGAATGGCTCGATCCTGAATAATATATTTGGAGTAGCGACCGAAACGGTCCCCAACGACCTCTTCGAGAAAGGCCGGCATAAATTGTTCTGATGGACTCATTCCAAGCACCTTCTATTCTTCGTACTCTGTAAAGTCGACGTTCTCTACAATCCAGCGTTTCCGCGGATCAACCTTATCACCCATGAGCGTAGATACACGACGTTCTGCTTTTGCTGCATCAACAATCTGTACCTTCAGCATCGCACGAGTTTCCGGATTCATTGTTGTCTCCCACAGTTGATCCGGATTCATCTCACCAAGACCTTTATAACGTTGAAGCTCAACATTATTACCGAATTCCTTCATATAATTCGCCAGTTCTTCATCCGTCCATGCATATCGAACAGTCGCAAGCTTACCAGACTTACGAGTAAGTTTGTACAATGGCGGCTGAGCAATATATACTTTGCCTGCATCAATTAAAGGCTTCATATAACGATAAAAGAAGGTCAACAGCAGCACCTGAATATGTGCGCCGTCCGTATCCGCATCGGTCATAATGATAATTTTGGAATAATTGCTGTCTTCAACTGCAAATTCGGTTCCTATGCCCGCACCGATCGCCGCTGTAATGGCGCGGTATTCTTCATTTTTGAGAATGTCGGCCAGCTTTGATTTTTCCGGATTGAGCGGTTTTCCCTTGAGCGGCAGAATAGCCTGAATCTTCGAGTCACGTCCCTGTTTGGCAGAACCACCTGCGGAATCCCCTTCGACAATAAATAACTCATTTCGGGTAAAATCCTTTGATTGCGCCGGCGTTAGTTTGCCGTTCAGGTTGGAACTTTCGCTACGTTTCTTGCCTGTGCGCATATCATCACGTGCTTTGCGGGCTGCTTCTCTGGCTCTGGAGGCTTGGACCGCTTTGCGAATTAACGTTTGCGCTACCTGCGGGTTTTCTTCCAGAAACCGTTGAATATTCTCGGACACGACCGAATCCACTGCACTTCGAGCGGAAGCGCTACCGAGCTGATCCTTGGTCTGACCTACGAACTCAACCTCTGACATCTTGACACTGATGACGGCCATCATACCTTCACGCAAATCATTACCTTCGAGGTTTTTATCTTTTTCCTTAATCATGCTGGTACGCCGCGCGTAGTCATTCATTACACGAGTGTACGCAGCCCTGAATCCGGTCTCATGTGTACCGCCACCCCGAGTAGAGATCGAGTTCACGAACGAAGCCAGCGTTTCAGTATAACCCGCGTTATACTGGATTGCCACTTCGACTTCAATGTCATCCTTCTCCGCATAGAAGTGAATAACATCATGCAGCACATCTTTATTTTCGTTAAGAAAAGCAACAAACTGGCTTGCTCCACCTTCATACATGTATTCATCCTGATTGCCCGAACGTTCATCCTTGAGCACAATTCTCAGACCCGAATTCAGAAAAGCAATCTCCTGAAGCCGTTCTGCCAATGTATCATAATTAAATTGAATACCGCTCTGGAACACCCGAATATCCGGTTTAAATGTAACTTTTGTACCTGTCCGATTGGTATTGCCTAACACTTCGAGACCGGAGACCGGTTCACCGACATGTTCAATCCCTTTTTTGTCCTTCCAATACTCGAATCGCTGACGATGAATCTTGCCATCACGGAAAATCTCGACTTCAAGCCACTCGGACAATGCGTTTGTAACTGACGCACCTACACCGTGCAAACCGCCTGATTTTTTGTATCCTGATCCACCGAACTTTCCGCCTGCGTGCAAAATCGTAAACACGACCTGGGGAGTAGGAATCCCTGTTTTATGTATACCTGTCGGAATTCCCCTTCCGTTATCCTGAACCGTAATAGAACCGTCCTTATGCAGCGTGATATCGATTTTGGAGCAGAATTTGGCGAGATGTTCGTCGACAGCGTTGTCGACAATTTCCCATACCAAATGATGTAAACCTGAAGTGCTGGTGCTGCCGATGTACATCCCCGGCCGTTTCCGTACCGCTACCAACCCTTCAAGTACTTGAATGTCGTCCGCGTCGTAGCCTGAAGACCCCTGTCCTCCGCCTGTCGAACCTGCCGACATATCGATTTGCTCGACCATTCATGCTCCCCCTTCTTAACTTGCAACTAAAAAAATGCCTAAAATGCAAACAGATGTTTTCTTATCCTTGTCCATTTTAATTCAAGATATCCCGTTTCGTAAAGACAAGGAATGACACAATGAGTGAAGCAATGCCCCAAACACTAAGCACAATAAGGGAAAAACCTAAATTCATACCCTCGATTGGAGGTAACCCGCCAGACAAATAATTCGGAAGTTCGAGGTTAACCATGAACAAATACTTCGCGGTCTGCCAGGACGCTGCCATACTGGTCAAGATTGTTCCTGCAATCAAAGCGGCCATCATGATAACGATACTTGCAGCAGTACTGCGCACAAGCACAGATACCATAAATGCAAGCATAGCCACAATTACACTCACAAACCAGATCAGTCCTGCCTGCATAAGCATGTACAGCCACTGGTCTACAGCATGCACTGCCGACATATCGACATCTGTTCCCACAACTTTGAATCCTGTGAAGATTGGCATGTTGAAGCCTTTATAACCAAAGACCGCACCCGATATGACATAACATATAATGTAGGCTGATACCACTATGATCGAAACAAACATAATCAGCGTAATTAATTTACTCAAAAGCACTTTCCAGCGTCTAACCGGACGCGTTAAAAGCATTTTAATCGTACCTGTCGTACGTTCACCAGAAACAAGATCTGAAGCAATAGCCATGATTAACAGTGGAATAAACAATCCAACCGCGTTGTTCATGAACTCCCGCGTAAAGGTGACACCGCCCGGTTCTTTGGGATTGATGTCATTCTCAAGATAATACTGCATCTGCTGGATGTATACTGTTCTATATTTTTTGTACTCTTCAGGTACCCGATCGCTACCGAGCGAATTTTGATTGTCTGTGATGGCCTGTTGCAGTTCAAGACGCCAATCGCCGCCAAACTTGTCGCGATTATTCTCCGCAGATTTCATCTGGGCATACGTAAACATCGGTACGAGGACCGCAAGTACAATAAATATAATATAAAGCCGTTTTTTCTTCACCATCTTAATCGTTTCATTGCGGATCAGCGGCATGATATTACTCAATGGATTCACCTTCTGTCATTTTTAAGAATAGTTGTTCAAGCGTAGGCTGAATCCGCTGTACCCCTTCAACCTGAATACCTGCTTGAACCATCTGCTGCACCAGATCAGGAATTCGATCTTCATGCATCTCGGCAACCACAGCGTTGGGACCAAGTCCCGCAACAATGGTATCATCCATCACATCCGCAGGTCGACCTACCAGAGCAATGCCTGCATCCTGTAACATCTTTTTGCCTTGCTCCAGTGGTGAAACGTGCCATATAGCCAACTTCGAATGATCTTCAATCAGTTCGCTTACACCTCCAACAGCAAGCACACGCCCAGCACTGATAATGGCTACTCTGTCACAGAGAAGCTGGATCTCACTTAACAAGTGACTGCTGACAAATACAGCCATACCTTCACTGGCAAGTTGCTTAATAAAGACACGAAGTTCCTTAATGCCTTTTGGATCAAGACCATTCGTCGGTTCATCCAGAATGAGCAGACGCGGTCGCCCAAGCAGCGCTTGTGCAATACCGAGCCGTTGACGCATACCCAATGAGTACGTTCTGACTTTATCGTGAATCCGCTGATCCAGACGCACAATATCTACAACTTCCTGAATTCGTTCATTGTCCACACCTGGTTGCATGCGAGCGAAATGCTCCAGGTTCTCCCACCCTGTCAGATATGTATATACCTCCGGATTTTCAACAATGGAGCCTACATACTTCAAAGCACGCTCAGGGTCCCGATTCACATCATAACCACAGACTTTAATTTTTCCTTCTGTTGGTTTGATCAGATCGACCAGCATCCGTATCGTAGTTGTTTTGCCGGCACCGTTGGGACCGAGAAATCCGAAGATTTCACCAGGTTTTACGTCAAATGTAACGTCCTTAATGATCCATTTGCGTCCGATCCGCTTTTTCAGATTCTGTACGGATAGGACGGAATCATACTGCTGGTCTGCCATTTAATTTCCGCTCCCTTCTGCCGGTGTATCTGCCTGAAATTCCTGTGCAATCCGAACTGCAATTTGTTCATAACCTTGTCCGTTGGGATGGAAATGATCTGACGAGAGATACTCCCCCAGATGATTTTCAAACAAATCGAATGTAGGGACCAGTGTCATCTTGTCCTCGTTGTTCAAAATAGCCAGTGCAGCATCGTTCCATGCAGCAACCACTGCATTACCCGGCTTCTCCAGTTCCTTCACATCGCCAAATGGATTGTACAGCCCTATGTACGCAATCTGTGCATCGGGATTAATTTCTTTGACTTTCTTCAATATCTCTTGAAGGCGCTTCGACGTTTCCGGTAAAGCCGCAGCCAGCTGCTCTGCTGTTGGCGGATCTTCCCCCTGTAGAACTTGTCCTCCCTGGAACAAATCATTTGCGCCGATCGAGAGCAAAATAAAATTGGATTGTTGCAGGACATAACGCACGCCTTGCTCATCGAGTTTTTCCAATAAAGCATCTGTTCTCAAACCGTTTACACCCAGATTATTAAGAACCTGAACGTCATATCCTTTATCTTTAAGCAGATTCCCTGCACGTCTCACAAAACCGAGTCCTTCATCATCGCCCGTGCCTCTTGCCAGAGAATCACCGATGACGGCCATCCGAATCTTGCCATCTTCCACGACAGCCGGTTCCCCCTCGATATCCTTAGATGGAGCAGTTGCCTCCTGGCCTGTCGTTAATGCGGAATCTCCCTCGGGGAAAATCACGTCTTTTATGGCGTATCCAAATCCAAATAACAACAACAAAGTTGCCAAGATGGATACTGTACTAACAGTTCTCCAGATCCAGGGTGCTGAATCCAGGCTTTTTTTCTTTTTCATCATCACATCTCCACTCATGTACACCAGTTCGGGTGCTTTATAATTTTATAATTTATAATGACTTTACATTAAGGCGTGTCTGAAAATCCGATTACTTCGGAGTTTTCAGACACGCCCTGATGATGCTATTCCTAAATAACATAAATGTTCTGTCGTTAATTTGCAAACTTTGGCGCTGCATTCGCAGAATTCATTTTTTATATGTCATTTTACGGAAAAAAGGTTATGCCATACACAGATATGAACTGTGTACTGGCATAACCTTGTGGAAAAGAAAATCATACTTTCTTCATTATAAATCGATTACTTACCGATAAACTCTTGTGCCCAGTACCCGTTGTAGAAACCTACACCGATATGCGTAAAGTTTTTGCTCAGAATATTGGCACGGTGACCTTCACTATTCATCCAAGCTGTAACCACTTCCTGTGGTGTTTTTTGTCCTTGGGCAATGTTCTCACCTGCATAGCTGTAAGTTACTCCGAATTGTTTCATCATATCAAACGGAGAACCATACGTAGGTGACTGGTGATCAAAATAGTTGTTGTTACTCATATCTTTTACTTTAGCAACAGCTACTTTGTCCAGAAGTGCATCTGAAGTCAGTGCGTTCAGACCTGCTTTAGCACGCTCAGCGTTCACAAGTTTTACAACTTGAGTAGCAAAGTCGGATTGTGTGCTTTCGCTACCATTATTACTTGTATTGTTACCTGTATTACCTGTGTTACCCGTGTTTGAAGGATCTTTAGCCGGTGTAGTTTCCGGTTTTTGTTCTTGAGCTGGTTGTGTTGGTTTAGTCGGTTGCTCAGGCTTAGTTGTAGGCTCAGCAGGTTTTGTTGTTGGTTGAGTTGGTTTTGTTGTCGGCTCAGCAGGTTTCGTCGTTTGATCAGGCTGCGTAGCAGGTTTCTCTACAATTTGCCCCTCGGATACGGTGTATCCATTTTGTTTGAGCCATTTCTCAATGTAAGCTTTCAAGCTGTCTGTGCTTGTAATTTTGTACGTTGTGATAGTCTTATATGTTGAATCTGCAGCAGACGCGGAAGCAGGAAGCATTACCCCTACGGCCAGTACGGCTGTCAGACTACTCGTTACGACAGTTTTCATCCATTTCTTTTTCAAATTCATTCATCTCCTTAAGATTAGTTATTACAACTTTGTAATTAATACTCTAGCAGTATATCAATTCGACAGGAGATTGTGAACCTATAAAATATGGAAAAGTAACTTTTTTGTCATTTTTTAGAGTGTTACAGATTTGTCTGAGGGCTTATCCTGTAAGGCTCTACCCCCGTTGACAAAATCATAAAAAAAAGACATTCGGACTAAAAATGCTAGTCGAATGTCGCTTCACCATCTATTTATCATTCACCACACAAGAATGTGCAGATCAGGATATCATGAGAATTTCCATGCAATAGAAGAAACTTTATTTGTACTATAGAAGAACTTTACTGAACCGATAACCTCTCTTCTGAAAACCAATGTGCTCATAAAAAGAGTACGTTGTTGAAGTCACTTCACGGTTTGCACCCGTGACAAACAGTTGTTTACCACCTTGCTGTCTGCCCCAATCTTCGGCACGAGCCATCAGACGACGGCCAATCCCACCACCACGATGTTCTTGACCTACAATCAGGGAAGTAATTTGTGCGGCAGGTTCTGGATAGGCATGACTTTGCACACATTGCAAGCCAATCACACCAATAATTTGTTCATCCACTTCGGCAACAAGCATGCATGCGTTTGGATTGGTTTCCAAACATTCAATACGTTCTTTCATGACATTGGTTGTTGTCGGATAGCTGACCTCTCGCATCAGTCCCGTTACCGCTTCAGCATCTCGTAGTTCACACTCTCGGATCATCAGTACAGGGGCCTCAACATTATTGGACATGATTTACCTCCACTTTCAGCATATTAGCGGCTTGCACCGCTGTTTTACGAGCTTCTTCCACATCTTGACCAGCACTTAAAGCTACAGCCATTCGGCGTCCTACTTTGGTCTCAGGTTTGCCAAATACACGAATCTGAGTACGAGGAAGAGCCAGTGCTTCTTCAATCCCGCCTACAGTAAAGTCAGATGTTTCATCATTAGCCTTCAGCGTTGCTGAAGCTCCCGGTGTCAACAGATGTACACCTGTGACCGGAAAACCAAGAATTGCACGTACATGCAGCGCAAACTCAGAACTGTCTTGCGTCACCATTGTAACCATACCTGTGTCATGTGGACGAGGAGATACCTCGCTGAACACAACACCATCCGATGTGAGGAACAATTCCACTCCAAACAGTCCATACCCGCCAAGTTCATCCGTGACGGATTTGGCAATATGACAAGCTTGCTGCCATTGCTCAGGAGTCATTGCATGAGGCTGCCAGGATTCGACATAATCCCCATCCTTCTGAATATGACCAATCGGAGGACAAAATACGGTGCCTGATACAGACCTAACGGTAAGTAATGTAATCTCACTGTCAAATTGCACAAAGCTCTCCACAATAACACGAACGGATTTGCCACGAGCCCCCGAAAGAGCAATGTTCCAGCAATCCTCCACGTCGCCCGGTGTTCGGCATACACTCTGCCCTTTGCCGGAAGAACTCATTAATGGTTTAATGACACAAGGTGTGCCAAGCTCACGTACGGTTTCCTGAAGTTGTTCCAGGTTGTCCGCAAAAAGGTAATCAGCTGTCGGAAGTTTCAATTGTTCGGCTGCAAGCCGACGGATGCCTTCGCGATCCATCGTTAGACGTGCAGCTCGGGCAGTAGGTACTACACAAAATCCCTCTTCCTCAAGCTCCAGTAAAGCTTCTGTTGCAATAGCTTCAATCTCAGGTACGATGTAATGAGGTTTTTCTTTACGGATCAATTGTTTCAAAGCTTCGGCATCCAGCATGTCGATGCAGTAAGACCGGTGCGCGACCTGCATTGCAGGTGCGTTCTCATAACGATCAACAGCGATCGTCTCTACTCCCAGTCGTTGGGCCTCAATAACGACCTCTTTTCCCAATTCTCCACTGCCTAGTAGCAGCATTTTTTTGGCTTGAGCCGTAAAAGGAGCACCCCACATGTTCTTTCCAATCCTCCCAAAGAGAAATCTTCTATATCTGTCTCTCTATTTTCGGGGTTTTGGTTAAAGATTGCAAGAGTGCTCCCTATTTTTCTTGTGAATTTTACAAGATTTTTTGTGTTTTTTCGATCAAATTTTACAATTATCGCTTACAGATTCGTCAACCTTTCCATTCTTCCCAGAAATAAGGATATGTTGAAACAGCAGATTTTAATACTCCAGTGAACATGAATAAGCAAACAAACCCCAAGTTTAGAACCTTGGGATTTGTTTGTTTTTTTCTCTGAAAATTTCATTATGGGAGGAGACGTACGCCATCATGGGAGCATCTGGAGTCAAGTATTTTTTCGCACTATTTACAGCTAAAATCGCATCGTTGAAGGCTCCGGCAATAAGTCTGACTTTGCTATCGTGAGTTGCACAATCCCCTGCAGCAAAAATACCCGGGAGGTTCGTATTCGCATGTTGGCTCATTAGAACCATTCCATCGTCCATTTCTAAGCCACAACTGGCAAGATCACTTAAATTGCTTTTATATCCATGACTAACTACGACTTCATCCACATCTAACAATACATTTTCCTGACTCTCCATATGCGTAATTACAACCTGATGGATACGTTCACCATGATTATGAAGCCGTGTGATGCTATATGGTGTTCTGACATCCGTTACATTGTTCATCTCGCTAACATTGCGTTCCATTGCACGAAACTCATTTTTTCGGTGGACGACCACTACGCTCCGTGCAAGTTGAGCAAGTTCAATTGCCCAATCTACTGCACTGTTGCCTCCTCCTGAAATGAGCACACGCTTCCCGGAAAAATGTTCTGGATTTTGCACGGTGTAATGAAGATTCTCATGCTCATATTGAATCGGCTCCTGAAGCTCCAATTTCTGAATTTCTGCGATACCGCGGCCTACTGCGACAATGATTGTACGCGTATAGTGGATGTCGCCTTCAGCAGTATACAGAGCCAAAATATCGTTGTCCAGTCGAGCGAACCGATCTACTTTGCAATTCAATTCAACCGTTGGATTAAAGGTATTCGCCTGCTGAACCAGATACTCAATCAACTTTGAACACTTCATTGGTGGCAGGCCACCCACATCCCAAATAGTTTTTTCGGAATAGGTATGCAGAAAACCACCAAGTTGGTCTTTGCCGTCAATGATCTTAACTCTCATATCACGCATCCCGGCATAAAAGGCCGCATATAATCCTGCCGGTCCGCCTCCAATGATGGTTACATCATAGATATCTTCTTCATTCATTTTGGACACATCCTGTTATTTAGTAGTGAATTTAGAGATATGTGTAACATGAACCGTTTGCTTTATTTATTTTTCTCTTCAAAAACAGCTACAATGTCATCAATAACATACTGATCAGCCAGTGGAGACATCCCCAGATTGAGCCATTCTTTACCACCAACCATGTACACATGATCATTTTTGACTGCTTTCAGATTTTTCCATAGTGAAGTTGCCAACATCTCTTCAAATTTCTTCTTAATTTCAGGATTCTTATCGTCATCCAGTTGAACGATCAAGTGATCTGCATCGTATTCAGGCAACACTTCCATGGATACGGACATGGCAACTTGATCTTTCGGGAAATTCGGGAGCGGATTCATACCCAGACGCTTGTGCACGAAGTTTCCACGGTCAAGGTTCTCCCCGTGAAGGACGATTTCTTTTTCCATGACTCGAATATAGAGAACTGTTTCTTCTCCGATCATCTCGTTTAATTTGTCGGCTGCAACTTTTTCCTTCGCTACCAAATCTTCAATAACCTTTTCTGCCTGTTCTTCTTTGTCCAGAATTTTGGCAATATCACGCAATTCGTCCCGCCAATCATCACGTTGTGGAAGAAGTACAGTCGGTGCAATCAGAGAAAGCTGATCATAATCCTTTTCGGACCACCAGTCAGGAGCTATAATCAAATCAGGCATTGTCTCCATAACCGCTTCAAAATTCGGCGTTCGTGCGATGCCCATTTTCATGGTATTCGCGAATGGCTCTTCCAAATAAGAAGGATGATCCTCGTGATAGTTCTGCACAGCAACAGGTACGATGCCAAGTGCATACAAAAACTCCGGATATACAAGGGACAGACCCACTACTCTTTGTGGTTCAACCGGGATTTCAATTTCTCCCATCTTTGTAGTCACTTTTTTTACCTGACTTGTTTCTGTTGTGGATGTATTGGCAGAACCAGTCTTCTGTCCTTCGCTCGTGGCCTCATCTTTCCCCGCTGTACCGCAAGCCGCAATAATGAGCACCAACATCATGGTGCATAGTACCGTTAACCATCTGAATCTCATTCTTTATGTACCCCCTATATGGCATTTAGTTATGACAACGTCTAATTAATAATAATTATCATTATCATTTGATATAGGAGTAAGTATATTAAAATATGTTCAGGTATGATATTGACTATTCAGACTTTTTGCTATGGACGATCTTGCCATAACTTTAATATTTCATCCAACATAAGCTCATGAGTAAACGCAGTGTAGTCCAGCAGGACGCTCGACAAAAGGATATCCATTCTGCCATTCTGTACCGCTAACAACTCAAGCCATTCTTCAGACTTACGTACAGCAGACCATGTCTGCCTGGATGTCTCATCATCACCCACAATCAATAATATTCTTTCCACGTTGAGAACAGATAACTCCTTAATGGTTACTGTGCCCCGTTCCCAATAAGTCTCAACTCCTTCGGGACCCTCCATTTGCATATCAACGTAAAAAACGGAAGCAATGCTCCTTGGGCCTAACATCTGCAACGCTTCACCATAAACTTTGAGTACAACTAATCTGTCTTTTCGTATGAAATCCTCAAGCTGGCCCTTTATGGTCGTTGCCTTCTCTTCATATCTTTGAAGCCATACCTCTGCAATATCAGACCTGTCCAAAAAGCTTGCAACATATCTCAAATGCTCTCTCCAATCTCCTTTTTCCCACGGGAGGTCACACACAGGAGCAGTGGAATGAAGCTGTCTTTGCAAATCCTCAGACTCCGCCCCAACAGTAATAATATAATCAGGTTTAACTAATCGAAGCTGTTCCAGCCAGGTGGTCTCACTCTCTGCGAGTGGCATAACTTTGTCCGTTTCATATTTACGTCGGTAATAGTATGTCCACGGATGACTTGCCGGCGCGGCACAGGGAATGATCTGCAATGCAAGCAGTATACCAATGCTCACAGAATGAACTGCAGCAATTTTTTGTTTGCTATTACGTATAAACGCTGCTGGTGGAATGCCAGAGATTTGCTTGAATTTACGCCGGAAATACGTCTCATCCTGATAACCCACGTACGATGCCACATCCTTGAGTCGATAACTGTGATCATTTCTCATTAAGATCTGGGCTTGTTTAATTCGGTATAGCGTTAGATAGTCCACTGGACTATAACCATACCTTTTCTTGAATAAACGCATGAAATGTCGAGGGCTCATTCGTGCCACATTTGCTAATTCCTCAATGGTTAATCTCTTCGAATAATTCTGCTCCATGTAACCTTTGACATGTTCAATTGGTGAAGCCAGGTCCGTCTTTTCGGTAAGGGCCACGTCGTAAAACATGGTATACAACAGTTCCTGAAAACGAATCTGACCATAGTACCTTTGCAAACCATCCTTCTTCAACGTGTGGTGGTAAATCATCTGACAGATCACGCCAACAGCAACGGGTGAAGATGAGCTGACCTCGCCATTTACTTCATTACGTAAAAGTTGCTTCATCATTTCAAGGGCTGTTCCACCCTCCTGCTCCAGTGCGTACATGACATCAAAACTCATGTGATACATGCCTCTTTCATCCAACGAATGCACATTTGCCTCAACCAGTTGCCCCGGGAAGCCTACATACAGTCCGCCCGCCTTTAATTCAATGAAACTGCCATCTATCTTTAACCACCCTTGCCCACTGGCTACAAATAATAACATGTATGTTTCAATGAAGTGTTTCCTCAGAAGCCACTCCGTCGCTGGATCACTTGTATAATTCACGTGAAGGAGCCTAAAATTCATATGATCCAGGTGATCCAAATGCTCTGAATTTATTTCGTTGTTGTCCATCTGCATTGATCTCCCTCCAGCCATGAACGATTGTATTGATTTCATTCTTCAAAAATATAACATACCACACTAACGAATAAAAAAAACACTCCGGCTATCCTCTAACCTGTCTTCAATGAATAAGATGCGCTTATTATTGAAAGATCAGGCTATAGAACGCCAGAGTGTTATAAGTTCATATGTGTTCAGACGCTTCACAGGCGTCCGAAGGTTTCATCACAAAAATCTGTATTGAGCTTCAATTAATCCATTATACACGCCTTGTTTTTGGATAAGCTGCTCATGGTTACCCTCTTCTTTAATTTCACCATGATCCAGGACGATAATGTTATCTGCATTCCGGATGGTTGAGAGACGGTGAGCGACCATAAAGGACGTTCTTCCCTGCAACAGCACCTTCAACGCTTCCTGGATTTTAAGCTCTGTCTCCGTGTCAATACTGGCTGTAGCTTCATCCAGGATCAGTATGCGTGGATCAGCAAGCAGCGCACGGGCAAAGGATAACAGTTGTCGCTGTCCCATGGATAATACGTTCCCGCGTTCCTCTACTTCAGTATCATATCCGCCAGGCAGCTTCATGATGAACTCATGTGCATTGACTGCTTTGGCTGCGTCCTCCACCTCTTCATTCGTTGCGTCCAGTCGTCCAAATCGAATATTGTCACGAATCGTACCCGAGAAGATGAAGGTATCCTGTAATACAATGCTGATCTGGCTGCGTAAACTCTCTACCGTTACATCCCGCACATCCTGTCCGTCAATGGTGAGACGTCCGCCGGATATATCATAGAAACGACTGATCAGATTGATGATCGTACTTTTACCTGAGCCCGTATGACCAACAAGTGCAATCGATTGTCCCGCAGCCGCTGAGAAGCTGATCCCTTTTAGCGCCTGTCTGCCCTTCTCGTATTCGAACACCACATTTTCGAATGCGATATCTCCTTTAATAGAAGGAAGTGGCTTGGCACCTGGTTTATCCGCAATACTTGGTTTTTCATCCATGAATTCGAAGATACGCTCCGATGATGCCATTGCAACCAGCAACTGATTGTACATCTGTCCCAGACGGTTGATTGGGTCCCAGAAGTTGCCGACATAGTTGGCAAAAGCGACAAGTAATCCCACGGTCAACTGACCTTCCTGAATCAGGTAAGCACCAAACCAGAAAAGGATTAACGTACCGAATCCGCCGGTAATCTCAATCAGCGGTCCAAAGCCCTGGTTCATCGCTGATGCTCTATCCCATGACTTTTTGCTGGACAGGTTCATGTTGTCAAAATATTTCATGTTCTCTTTTTCCTGTGTGTAAGCCTGAGTCACTCGAATCCCCTGAATGGATTCATTCAAGTGGGAGTTTATCCGAGAGTTCTTCATGCGCACATCCTGCCAAGCCCGACGGATCAGCACCCGCAGTTTGGTCGAGATGATAAACATGATTGGCACCGTAATGATCACGGCAAGACCCAGTTTCCAGTTAATCAACAGCAAGATCACAATGATCCCGAGCAACTGTACGCAGTCGATCATGACGTTCACTGCACCATTGGTGAACAGATCCTGAAGGGAGTTAATATCATTCGTAACACGCACCAGTACGGAACCTGCCGGTCTTTTGTCAAAAAAGTTAAAGGACAGCTTCTGGATATGCTTGAACAGATCCGAGCGAAGATCATAAATAACGCGCTGTCCGATAATGTTTGTCAGTTTGATCCGGTACGTATTGGCTGCCCATTGAATCAGATACAACACAAATATGGAGCCAGCGATAAGATAAAGCATGGTCATACTTGGCAACCCCGTTGCCGGTGCGATGGCACGGTCAATCGCCAGACTGATCAGAAAAGGTACGGACAATTTTGTAATGGTACCCAAGATCATCATTAGAATAACGAGTGGTAACAGTTGTTTCGCATAAGGTTTCATGTATGCAAATAAACGTCCGAACTCTTTCCAGTTAAACGGTTTTTCAATAATTTCATCATCCTGATACACAAATCGTTCATTCAGTTTCTTCTCAGAGGCCACTTTTGCCTCGCGCCTGTCTGCTATCGTTTCTGCACTCATGAATTCACCTGCTCCCCAGCCTCCCGCTTACCGCGGGCAATATAATCTGCATATTGAATTTTATAAACATCCTGATATGGTCCAGGCACTTCAATGAGTTCGGTATGTTTGCCACGTTGTACCACGCGACCTTCATCGAGCACCAGAATCTCATCTGCATGTCGTAGTGAAGATATCCGGTGTGCAATAATAAATGTCGTTCTGCCGCGCATAACTTCCTGGAAACCGGACTGAATCTCGTGTTCTGTCTCCATGTCCACGGCGCTGGTTGCATCATCAAGTACCAGAATTTTTGGATTTTTCAGCAAAGCCCTTGCAATCGCAATCCGCTGTTTCTGTCCACCCGATAATCCCATGCCGCGCTCACCAACCACCGTGTCATATCCGTCCGGGAACTCCATAATGAAGTCATGAGCCTTGGCCAGCTTCGCTGCACGGATGATCTCATCCATGGTGACGTTCTTAAGCCCGTAGGAAATATTATTGCGAATGCTGGATGAGAACAGGAATGTTTCCTGGAAAACAGAAGCGATCTGACTCCGCAAACTGCGAATACCTATGTCTTTAATGTTTTTGCCATCTAGCTTGATCGTTCCCGAGTTGACGTTATAGGCACGCATCAGAAGCTGAATGATGGTCGATTTACCTGACCCTGTTCCCCCGAGGAAACCGATTACAGAACCGGGTGCAGCGTCAAAATTAATATCGGTTACTGCTGGCATTTTGTTGCCGTAGGCAAAGGTAACGGATTCAAATGTCACATGGCCGTTCACTTGGTCTGCCTCCACAATGACCGGATCTTGCGTTTCTTCCACGTCCACTGGCGTATTGAGCAGTTCGAGCACCCGTTCACCTGAAGCTTTGGATTGCGTATAGTTGTTGATATGGAACCCAAGGTTCCACATTGGACCGATTATGTACCAGATCAAACTGAAAAAGGCAACGAGTTCACCGAGTGTCAGCGTCTTCTGTATAACCATTCTTCCACCGATCACCAGCAACAGCACGATACTCACCGAAGCAAGAATCTCCATGATCGGAAAATAGCGACTCCACAATGTTGCGGCATGAATCTGATTTGTTTTGTAACGCTCATTACGTATGGAGAATTTCTCCACTTCATAAGGCTCACGTGCAAAGGATTTTACCGTACGTACGCCAGTAATATTCTCCTGTACCGCTGTTGTCAGTGAACTGAGCGCCAGCCGCATCTCCTGAAACGCAGGGTGAATTTTGGATTCGAATCTCAGCGCAACGAAGGCAAGTAATGGGATGCATATGAGCGTGAACAACGTAAGCTGCCAACTCATGGTCATCATCATGATTGCGCCAAATACGACCATGAAAACCATGTTAAGAATCTGGGCGAAACCAAATCCGATAAAGTTACGGATGGCTTCCAAATCTCCCGTGAGGCGGGACATCAGATCACCTGTCTTGGCCGTATCATAATAACGGAAGGATAAAAATTGAAGCTTTTCGTAACATGCATTACGAAGTCTGTACGCCAGGAAGTTACCCAAGCGTCCTCCAAAAAAGCCATGTAAAAACTGCATTCCCGCTTTCAAAATAACTACACCTAACACAGTCAAGGCAATTATGGGAACGTCTTCAAAAGTTCGCGGAACAATGATGTCATCAATCAGTATCCTCAGCATGTACGGATACACCAACCCAAGTGCGGTCGCTAAGGCGAGGAACAAGATTGATACAAATAAATACGTTCGCTTTTCCCAAAAAAAGGTTTGCAGTTGCCTAAGAACATCCATGTTTCTCCTCCTCTTATGTCGTTCAAAAATACTATGAACATTTATGAAGTTTATCACCGTACCCCATTCGCGGCAAAGCGAATAACAGACCATATTCTGCCTGCTTTCAGCTTATTGACGCATTAACGAAGGTAAATACCCACCTTTCAATCAAATGTTTGAATATTCTCTTTATTTCAGGTTGTTCGTACCAAAAAAAGGCTCCCTATATGCCTTTTCGGCAGGGGCCCTTTTGGGTTGATTTTCGCAACATTTTCAATGTGTTGCTGTATCATTCATTTTGTTTTACAAAGACTTCCAGAGAATACGCGTTATGCCGTGATTTTAACTGCGTTCAATCTGTTCCAGTTGGTTAGACAAGCTGGTCCATTGCTCCGCCGGAATTCCGCTCTCCAGTGTATCTTGAATTCCACTTACCGCCTCGTCCAGACGTTCTTCCAACTGACGGGATTGGTGTTGCAAGGATTGACAAATCTGGTTGTCATAAAACTGAATCAGTTTGTCTTGCGCAGCAGGAAGAACTTCAATGATCATCTGTTTGAGGACAGGATCAAGTTCCTCCTGTAATCGCTGACGTCCATCTCCTTCGAAGAACTGTTTCGGATTGCGGAAATAATTCAAATAGCTTTTCCATCCAGACGGTTCTTCCAGACGAACTTCTTCAAGCACAGGTGTACTCCAGCGTTCGTTCAGTGGCAGTGACACATCCACGCCCCCTGATAACTGCCTAACCTCATCTATACATTCCGTAACTTGCTTCATCAGCCAGGTCTGACCCGCCTGTTCAAGTCTGAGGGTGGTAGCAAGCAGTTCCTGCTCCAGTTCAATGGCAATCATACGTAACAGTTCACGTCCACAGGCTGCAAAAGCCATCTTCAGATTGCCCCGATCCTCCCGAAGTACGGATGGATGGAATGCTTCTGCCATGAATAAACCAAGGCGATAGGCAAGCCGCTGCCGCACATGGAAGAGTAATTCTGCTGTTTCCTGTGACAGTTCTTCCTTCATGGATCTTGCTGCAAGTTGCTGTATGCGTTGACGTGACTGTCCCTGAATAGTCCCTAGTTCATCCCGCCGCTGCTGCAATACTTCTTCACCCTGAGCCGCATCCTCTGCACGATTCTTCAGCCGCTGAATCACACGTGCCATCTCTTCGGAAGCTCCACCTACAGCAAGATCGGCTAATTCTCTGCCTGCAAATTGGTTAAACTCTTCCTCAAAACGGTTAAAACCAGATTGCTCAAGCAGCTTCGAATCCCCTTCCATCTTGCCTTCCATCGCCAGTATGCTGGATACCGGGAAGAGTCGTGGTGCCCGAATTCCATTACTGCGCAGTTGGGTACTCACATGATCGAGAACCTGCTCCAGTTCTTCCTCAGAGGAAGACAAGTCACTGGCATTCACAACAAAGAACATCTGATCCATGGCAGAACTATCTTTAACACGTCCCAACTGATTCAGGAACTGTCGATCTCCTTGTGAGAAAGCATGGTTGTAATACGTTACAAAAATGAGTGCATCCGCATTCTTCATATAATTGAAGGTTACACCCGTATGACGAGCATTCACGGAGTCCGCTCCTGGTGTGTCTACCAGTACAATGCCTTGTTCAGTCACATCGCAACTGTAATAGAGATCGATACTGTCTACAAAACAGGACTTCTTCTCGTTTGCGACAAAGTTACGATAACCGTCCAGATCCACCAGCACATCCTGACCTAACTGGTCCGCTGTTTCTTCCCAGCCGGCTGCCGCTGCCTGCAAAAAGCTGTAATGCGGGCGCCCCGCCGGATGCACATCCTGTGGTGAGAGGGAGCGTACTCGCTTCTGCCACTCCGCTCCAGGCTCACCCAGTCCGAGCAATCGGAAGGAATAGCCGAGATCTTCCTGGAAGGCTTCCCGGGTCTTCATCCGGACCCGGGCTGTTCCATGCTCCGCGCCCCCGGCAGGAGCCATGATTCGGTTAATCGCCGCTGTTGTTGGATGCGGCGAGACGGGTAGTACAGCTTCGCCCAGCAACGCGTTGGCGAAGGAGGATTTGCCGGCGCTGAATGCTCCGAACAGCGCCAATGTGAACGTGCCGCCCGCAAGCGAAGCCGCGCGTGCACGCAGATCCCGTACCGCCGACCCCATGGCGGGGTACGGCTCTACCAGCGCAGCAGCGGCTTCGAGTCGTGCCGCTGCTGCGTCCAGGCGTCGGCGTCGTTCAGCGCCAGCCGACGACGATGGCCCAGGCACCGCCGCCGCGACTGCGCGCTGCGCTGGCGGTGCCTCTGGCGTCTGTGGGCGCGCGGCCCACAGACGTTGACGTGCCCGCATGCGAACCGGGAGCTTCGCCCGGTTCAGGCACCGCGGGCACGTGCGGGCCCTTCACCTCCGGCAATAGCCCGGAGGGGAGGGGGCCCGCATAGGGCAGCAGGCTGCGCAGCCCTGCTGCCTCTGCGGCGGCGCTGCGCTGGAGCGCCGTGTAGCGCGCCGCCGCCGCGGATTGCGCCAGCAGCGCTGCGCGGCTGGCGTCCAGAGCCTGGAGCGCGGCTTCGCCTCGCGCTGCCAGCGCCTCCAGCATGCGGTCGGCCAGCATCATGGCCGACTTGCGATAGCGGGCCTCAATCTCGCCCCGCACATCTTTACTGAACTGAATCACATACTCTGGAGATACCTCTGCACTCGCACTGCGTTTCATCTCCAGCAGTGCCTCATCTACAGCAGGCAGTTCCGTATTGAGCGACTGCTCCCACTCCGCTCCCCATAGCTGATGGGATTCACCCAGCTGTCTAAGCATTGTACGAATATGTACCTCAACTTGTCCGGAAGCCTGATCCTGCAATAACCGCACCAGTTCAGAAGCACGACGTTGTTTCTCCTGCTCGGTTTTGCCACCTGAGAACAATAAGCCTACCCTGAAACCTGGTTTGCGGCTCTCCAAATAGGCGGCAGCCGACGCACGAATATCCGCAGGAGTAAGATTTGCATTTGCCAGAAGAGGTTCCAGCTCTGCCCGGAATTTCTCACGCACTCGCGAAGGCCCGGTACGAATGTCTGCTGCTTGTTGATCAAGAAGCTCCAGCTCTCGTTCCAAGCGTTCAATTCCTTCCTTGCCACCAATCTCATCCAGCAGGGAATTCTCTTCGTCTTCACGTTTCTCGGCTTCTCTCGTCAAGTGTTGCTCCGTTACATGACTGGCCGAACTTGCCAAACTGTGCGTAATTAACGCTTCCTTCTCTTGCATCATGTGTCCAATGAGTTCCGGAAGCACATCCCACTGGTTATAGCGATGCTGCTTGTCGCGGAGGGAAGTAAACAGCAGTCCGTCATATCTAACTTCCCAGGCCGCAAATATAGCTTCGACACCTTCGGTATATTGGTCAAAAGAGAGCTCACGCTCCCGATGCTTGTCGATCTGGTTCACGATCAAAAACAACGGTTTGCCCCAATCCGACAGACTCTTGGCAAATGAAAGGTTTGTCTCGGACTGGACATGGTTATAGTCCATGACATAGAACACCACATCGGCCAGATGGAGCGCTGAATGGGTTGCGAGACTATGTCCGCGATCTGTTGAATCCACACCTGGTGTATCCAGCAGGACAGCATCATCTTTCAGCAGAGGAATATCATCCCATACCTCAATTGAGCTATAAGCTCCACCATTTTTGCAATACGCCTCCAATTCCTCTGGAGAAACTTCAAGTGTTCCTGCTCCATTGTCAGCGCTTACGTTTGGAGTAGTATAAATAAGCGCTCTTGGCTTACCATTACGTATGGATACCACATTTGCACTTGTTGGCACGGGACTTGAAGGCAGCACCCGCTTACCGCATAAACTGTTGATGAGACTCGATTTGCCTGCAGAGAAATGACCACAGAACGCAATCGTCAGATGTTTCATTTCCGCCTTGCTGATTAAATCCGTTATAGCCTGTACAGCCGTATGGTCCCCTGTCTGCTCCATCGCTTCACGCAGCGGAAGCAGAGGTTTGGCCATTTCTTTTGGGTAATCTGTTCTGGACATGACTGGCCTTCCCCCTGGCTCCTCTAATTTGACATCCGTTTCGACGTCTATCTCTTTTACAACATTTATTTTAACATTATCAAGTTTGAATTTGAACGGTTGGAATTGAATATACATAAATGAACGTATAAGTCCTATAATCTAAAAAAAATAAAACCGAACAAGTCGGTTTTATCTGTAATACGTTTTATACTTGGTATTTAGTAAATGCTTACGCCAAGTGTCTGTTGCATGAATGCGATGCGATCATCTTAACCACAACGATCATCATGACATTAATACAACAGAACCAATAGTGTAATCACTTCTTATGAAACTGCGTTCTCCATGGAAGGCAGCAAGATTTCAAATACTTGTCCATGTTGCAGAATTGTAATGTCTCTGCCTTTGTCTCTCATAACAACAACTTCTGGTTTAACGGACATACGCTCCAGATAATGTTCAGGCACGTCGCCAGAGTGGCTTACTGTGATGCCTTCTACTTCTTTTTCTTCATTTTCAGCCATTTCCTGTTCAACGATTTGTTCAAAGATATCGGAGAAGGCCTCAAAATTGTCAGTGTACACGGAAATGCATTTCATGATTATTCATCCTTTTCTGCTCATTAATTTATTTTTCGTTTTCGGGTGGTGACACGTTCCTTATCTTTCCTGATTTGGGACGTTTTCATACGTTTTTTCCCTTCCCTGCATATGTCCAGCAATGGACAGATATGACACGCAGGGTTCTGTGCCTTGCAATGGTAGCGTCCAAAAAATATAAACCGGTGGTGAGTTAAAGTCCACTCGTCCCGGGGTACGCGCTTCATTAGTTTCTTTTCGACTTCAAGTACGGAGTCATCCCAACCTGCAAGCGCCAGCCGCTTGGATACACGTTCAACATGAGTATCTACCGCAATTGCCGGTACTCCAAACGCATTGGAAACAACTACATTCGCGGTTTTCCGCCCGACACCTGGTAGCGTCACAAGCTGATCATGTTCCTGCGGTACATCACCGCCATACTGCTCTATTAAAATTCGGCACATGTTCTGAATATGCTTGGCCTTGTTCCTGTACAAACCGATTCGCCGAATATCCTGTTCCAACTCTTCGAGAGGAACTGCCAGATAATCTGCAGGGCTTCTGTACTTCTGGAACAAATCTGCGGTTACCTTGTTCACCGTTTCATCGGTGCACTGGGCAGACAAAAGGACAGCTACCGTCAATTCAAATGCATTGCTGTGATTTAATTCGCAATGTGCATCAGGAAACATTGCTTCCATAGTTTCGAGTATATGTCTAACCGTCGCTGCATTCATGAAGAGCTACCTCCCACAAAATGACTCCACTCTGCGGAGCCTTACTTCGAAGCTTCATCCGAGTACTTTGCGGGGACCTCAAAAAGCTTGCAAAAAAAACGTCTTGATGCGGGAAAGATCCCGTATCAAGACGGTCATTCTTTTGATCCTCGAAAAGAAACGATTACTGTTTTTGAATCTCCAGAATAACATTGTTCAGGAGATACAATACAATATTATCATTATCTCTGAGAGATTGCACGCTTAAAGTATTGTCACCCTGGTGAACAAATACACTTGATCCGAGTGCAAAACGATAGTTTGTGTCTGCTGTCGTTTCCCGTTTAACCAAAATCTGGTTACCAACGCCATCATAAGACCAGAATTGTTTGCTCATGACAGTTAGTACTCTGAAGCGTGTGGAATTATCCGTATCTTTTGTCATTTCCACACGATCTCCGACCGTAAGACTAGTCAGTGAAGTTAATGTGGAGCCAGATTTTACGACTTTAACAGAACCGCTAACAGGCACGGTTTCAGTCTGGCCGTTAAACTGTTTGAGTGTTACAGATGAAGCATCCACCGCTGTAACTTCAGCCAGCGTACGCTTCACGACTTGAACCGCTTTTGGCGTAGCTCCTTCAAACGTTACATTAATCAGGTTGCCTGCTGTCAGTTGTGAAGGCGTGATCGTCTGACCACTCTCTCCTGTCAGTACGGCTTGATCCACGTAGAACTGACTTGTCAACAGATCGGATTTTACTCGAATACGACTATTTGCTTCCAAGGCAACCACTTCGAATTGAGCCACAGTGTTCAGTGAAACCTTCTGAACTACATCCTGATTTGCTCCAAGCGTTACGGTCACTTTGTCACCAATCTTCAAATCTCCCAGACTTGCGCCCGATTTGTTATAGATCTCAACCGTAGGTAAGGTAGTATAAGGCACTGTAATCGTCTGATTACCAGACAACACACTGATTTTTCTGCCCGTTGTGTCAATGTTGCTGATCGTACCTTCGTACTTGTAAATCACTTTAACGGACAACGCACGTGTTCCCACATAGGTCAGATCCAATTTGCGACCATCATTTAAAATCGACTCCAGACCAGCGAGTGTAGGTTTGGTCGTATTGTAGTCCAGTTTGGTTTTTTCGTCCAAAGTAAATACAAACGGTTTTTTGTTGTTGTCCAGTACGGTAAGTACCTTTGTTTTGCTGTTGTAAGATACAACCGTTACTCCGTTCATAGGTTCCATTTGACGTCCAATCACCTGAATACGTGTTACCTGATCGTCAGAGTTCAATGACAACTCTACCTGATCACCGTTCGTTGCATCTGTGATGAGATCATTTAGCGTTGCATCCTGAATACCATTAATAATAACTTCCGGCTTTTCAGTCAGTAGTTTCGCCTCAAGGGAACCCCCTTCACGTTTGAACGTTAACGTGGACTGGTTGCCACCGATCTCAACCAATGTTCCTCGCACAGATTGCTCCACACCTTGAGACAATGTGATAGTTTGCAAAACACTGTCCTTTACGGTGTATTTCACGGCACTGCCAGCTTTGAGATCAGCCACTGACATGATACGGTTTTGATATGTGATAAGCAGATTGTCATTGTATGCAAACTGTTCTGTTGCACCCGCTGCATTGACAAGTTTAATCGTTTTGCCAGAAGTGGATACTTCAGCAACTACGCCATTGTCACTCTTGTTAACAATGCCGGATTTCACACGAATAGCAACTGTTTTTTTGTCAGCCGAGAACGTCTCACGCTGTACTTCGATGATGCTATCTGCCGTAATATCGGACAGTTTGATTGCATTACCATTCTGATCGATGAATGCAGTTGCCTCATCATAACTGTACGTTTCGTAATTCTCGCCCACAAAGATACCAATTTTATTACCAGACAATGAACGTGCAAATGTACCTTCAACACTTTCCACCTGCGGTGTAGCATCCACAACTTCCACATAGGAAGCCCCACCTGCCGAACCTACAACCATAACTTTCGTATACAGCTTCACATCTGTGGCGGAAGCACGAGTCTCACTGTCTTTCGTAAAGTAAGGCGTACTGCTGTTCACTGCGAAGTTAACGGCTTTGCCGTCCACAACCAGCGTGATCTGCCCATCTTTCAATCCTGTGACATAACCCGTGGATGTGTTCGGGTACGTTGTATCCGTTAACGATTCACCACGACTAAAGAAGGTAGCCAGTTGAGCACGGGTTACGGAACCAGTTGGATTGAATTTGTTGCCTTCCACACCTTTGGCCAGATCCAGGCTAACAGCCAGATTGACATAACCTTTACCACTTTCGGAAATACTTGCATTATCAGCAAATCCGGTAGATTGATTGTTTTGTGCCTTCGCTTCAGCATCCTTGTCCAATGAACGGATTAACAATTTCGTAATCCATTCCCGTGAAGCCGGCTTTTGACCCCAGGAGGTCTTGGATACATCCACCGTTGATTCTTCCGTTTTGTCAATCAGTCCCAGTTGAAGTGCCAGCGCGACATATGGCTTGAAATAATTTCCCACTTCCATGTTTGTCGGTAATGCCGCAGCCGTGTCGGTATTCAACTGGCCCTCTTGATTCATAAAACGGATTGCCATCGTTACAGCTTCTTGCTGTGTTACCGCGTCTCCTGGACGGAACAGGCCGTTGTTACCGAGAAGAATACCTTGATATGCCAGTTTGTACACATGTTTCTCAGCCCAGTATCCGGCCTTGATGTCACTGAACAAACCAGTTGGTGCAGCCGTATTTGTTATTGCAGCAGTCTGACCCTGCCCCGTTTCTGTTGATTCTGCTGCCATGGTAGCTCCGCCGGCGCTAAGGGCCATCATGCCTGCAAGCACGGCTGATACTACTTTTTTAGAGTGTGATGTATGGTTATATTTAAAAGTCACCTATGATTCCCCTCTCTCATGTAAAACGACCCATATTCCGTGGATTCACGGTACAAGAGCATGCTGTACAGCCTATTCGGATCTTGTCATTGGATGTTCAAGATCCACATGGCCCATCAGACTCTCAATCTGCTGACCATCCACCAGTAAATCAAGTGATTTCACTTCATCAAACTGGAAGAACGTTTGTTTTAGAGCATCCAGCGCATAAGATTCTCCACCTGCTCCAAGACGTGCCGTATCTGGCATATGAATATCCAGCGTAAGAGCTCCATCCTTGAACTGAACAGACTTCAATTCAATTTCTTTAGACCACAGCGGAACCAGTTTAGCGTCTTTGCTCTGTTGCAGTGATTCAAAGGCAGCCTTATATTTGGCATCATCCGATGCGTATGAAATCTCAGCCGAAGCTTTGTGCAACTCCAGTTCTTCTTCATCCGTATAGAATACAGTGATTGTTTTCTTTTCATTACTTTCGGAAGTTGCCGGCTTCTCCGTAGACGTTTCGCTTGGCGGAGTAGTTGTAGTCGCTTCCTCTGAGCTGCCTTCCTCCGTGGATTCTGTAGGCGTTGTATTCTCTTCAGGCTCAGCAGTTACCGGTTCGGTAATTGTTTCACCTTCAACCTCGGTTACATTGTTTTCAGTTCCTGCGCCTTGCGTCTGATTCGGAGCAGCTGTTGGCTTGCTTCCACATCCAGCAGCAACTGCCATAACCGTTACCAGCAAGGCTGCAATCCATATTTTCTTGTTCATTCTAACTCCGCCTCCTCAACATAAGGGCTTGTCCCTTATTTAATTCCCAGATACTCCTTGATTCCTGCAACAATCCCTTTGGCAACACTGTTCTGGAAACTCTCAGTGAACAGGGCTGCTTCGTCACTCTTATTGCTAAGGAATCCACCTTCCAGCAGAACTGCTGGCATTGTCGTTTCACGGGTCACATGGAGACTTGCCGTTTTCACTCCACGATCTTTCAGTCCGGAAGACTGTAAAAGATACTTGTGCATCACTGTAGCAAGTGCTTTGCTGTTGGAGCGTGTATAGAATGTCTCTACACCGTTCGCAGCAGCAGGGCCACTGTTAGCATGAATGGAGATGAAAATATCCGCTTTTATGTCTTGTGCAATCTTCACACGTTCTTTCAATGCCAAAAATGTATCATCGCTGCGCGTTAACACAACGTCAATTTTGGATTCTTTTTTCAACAAGGCTTCCACTTTCAGAGCCATTGCCAGATTGAAGTCTTTTTCACGTTTACCAGTTACACCGATTGCCCCAGGATCTTGATCTCCGTGACCTGCATCAATAACGACAACTTTTTTGCCATTATTACCAACTGGAGGAGCAGGTGTACCACTTTGATTCTCGAGGTTAATCATAACCAGTCCAGAATCATTTTGCACACTGTACCCTTTTGAACTGGACAGATCTATTACAAAACGAATTGTAGATGGACTGTTGCTGTATAACGAGTAACGAATCTTCGACACATCCGGATAGCCGCTAACGACGAGTTGTCCATTCTGGTTGCTGTCTAGAGCCTGTCCTTCACTGAACGAATCAGCAAATGCGGTATTCGGCAAGTCTATAACGATTCGATCTGGTCCTGTCATCGTGAAGACGTTCGGCTTCGTACTTCCGCTTGTTGCAATCATGAAGCGGTTGTCGCTGAAGCTGATGCCGTTCACCAGTACAAGACCTTCTTGATCCGATCCTCCGCCTTCATTGCCAGAGTTCGGAGGTGTGGTTGTCCCGTTTCCGGAACCTGAATTCTGGGTAACTAATGTTACCGTCTTCGTGGTATTGTTCCAACCCACCTTAAGACCCATTTCCTCACCAATAAATCGGAGAGGTACGAGCGTAGTACCATTTTTCACGAGTGGCGGGGCATCCAAGTTTACGTTACTGCCGTTCACCGTTGCCGTCTTCTGTCCAACAATCATCTGCATGGCAGTGTTGTCTTTGCTAATAGTCACTGTTTGAGTTTGCTGCTTCCACTCCACGCTATATCCAAGATTTTCGGACACAACCCGGATCGGAACCATCACCTTGCTGTTGATAATTTCCGCTTTTGTATCCGATGGCTGTACGATTTCTTTTCCGTCTAGGATAATTTTCGTGTCTGTTGCTGCGTGACTATAGCCCGGGAATACGAGCCCAAAGACAAATAACAGTACCAAAAAACCGAACTTCTTCATCCTTCACCCCTACCATTCTCATATTTTTTTGCCGCATGTTGTCATTTTCCAACTCCGACTGACCGCTTGGGCATTACCAGACACCTATTAGACGCCCCTCGCTCTCAAAAGTTGCGAATATATTCCAACATAACAGAAAAAAAACGTTGTCAGATCAAGCTTTTTTTACATTTTAATGTCTTCTTTTTTCCTTATTTATCAAATATACATCTCTAAACAACGTAATACCCTAACCTTCATATTTGCGCACAATTCAATTTACAGTCCCAAAAATTCAACAATTCCGTCCACAATCGCCTGTGCACATTTGTCCTGGTATTCTTCCGTGAGCATGACTGCTTCATCTGTAGGGTTACTTAGAAAACCAAGTTCAAGTAACACAGCAGGCATGGTTGTTTCACGCGTCACATGCAGACTAGCCGTTTTAACCCCACGATCCTTGAGTCCTGTTACCGGCAACACATATTTGTGAAGAGTGTCAGCCAAAGTTTTGCTTTCTTTACGACTATAGAGCGTTTCAATGCCGTTTGGTACCGGTGTAGTGAATTTGTTTCCATGAATGGATACAAAAACATCTGCCTGATTCAATTCAGCAATATCCACACGCTGTTTGAGCGAAAGTTCTGTATCATCCTGGCGTGTAATGACCGTTTGAATATTTGGGTATTTTTGAAGGGTTGCCTGTACCTTCAGTCCTACAGCCAGATTAAAATCCTTCTCATAAGCTCCTGACAAACTCACTGCACCCGATTGACGACCACCATGTCCCGGATCAATGACCACAATCGTTTTGCCATCATTGGTAGGTAATGCCGGTTGGCTTGTCGGTTCTCCACTCGTGGCTGTCAGGTCAACGAGCAAGACATTGTTATCTCCAACAGACCATTTGGCTGTAGCCGTCTGATTCAGATCCAGAACGACACGCACGGTGGAAGGCGATTTACTGAACATGGCATACCGAACTTTGGAAACTATTGATGAATCCGTAACGAGAATCTGTCCACTCCCATCCGGGTTAGAGGCTTGTCCCTGAATGAATTCCTCAGAAAATGTCGCTGAAGGCAGATCAACAATAATTCGATCTGGCCCACCAATACTGGATACTTTGGGGCTAATATTACCGTTTGTTGCTACAATCAAGCGATCTCCGCTGAAGCTGATGCCTTGAAGCTCTGTCAAACCATCCGGGACAGGTGCCTCGACGGGGTCACTGTCACCTTCCGTTTCAACTACGGGAGGAATACTAAACAGGCTTACTGTCTTGGTTCCATTGTCCCAGCCAACACGCAGACCCATACCTTCCCCAACAAAGCGTAACGGAACAAGCGTAGTTCCCTGTTTGATCAGTGGGGGCGAATCCAAGTTCACCACGTTTCCATTCACTGTAGCTGCATCTTTGCCAGCCGTCATTTGAATCATGCTGTTTCCTTTTTGAACCTGGACTGACTGAGTTTCCTTCTCCCACTTCACCTTATAACCCAGGTTCTCGGATACAATTCGAATTGGAACCATGACCGTTTTCCCGATATTCTCTGCAGGTGCACCCGTCTGCTGGTTAATGGTTACACCGTCGAGTACAATCGAGGGCGTGGTGTCTGCATGGGCCATGATTGGGAATAAACATAGGAACAGAAGAAAAACGACTGCTGCCGACCATTTTTTCATACCTCATCCACCATTCTTTTTGTCTTTTGAACATCCGACCTGATACTCTGCAGCGTAACATCAATGACAATATGTAACCTTCCATAATCTACTAATCAGTTTATCAGATATTGTCTGATCATCCGGTTACAACGTTGTCATATTTAGTCGGAAACTGAGTGGCAAGAAGGTTACTTTCTCCATTCGTCCAGTACCCGAAATCATATGGAAATTACATTTCTGATCCATTTTTGCTATGCTGAGTTCAAATACTTGAATACAGGAGATTGAGACTTGATGCCTAAAATACTGATCGTGGACGATGAAGCAGATCTTCGAAAGCTACTGACTGATTATTTTGAAATTAACGGATATTCTGTGATGACGGCCAAGGACAGCAGGGAAGCGCTGCGGAAAGTGGAAAAACAACCCGATCTCGTTTTGTTAGATATCAACATGCCTGAACAGAACGGCCTTCAATTATGTGAAAAAATTCGCGACTTTGTCTCTTGCCCGATCTTATTCTTAACGGCTCGAATCGAAGATGCTGATAAAATAGCGGGATTTCGTGCCGGAGGCGATGACTATATCCTGAAACCTTTCAGCATTCGCGAGTTGGGCGCCAGGGTCGAAGCACATATACGCAGGGAACAACGAATCCAAACTAAATCTTCGGTAAGGTTTAACAATGAATTGGTCATTGATTATACGGCCAGGGAGCTCTACTACCTGGATAAGCGAATTTCACTGCCCAAAAAAGAGTTTGATATTGTCGAATTGCTGTCCACGCATCCTGATATGGTGTTTGGAAAGGAACGCATATACGAAAAGATTTGGGGCATGGACGAGCAAGGTGACAGTAACGTCATCGCAGAGCATATACGGCGAATTCGCTACAAATTAAAGGAATACGGCTGTGATAATCAAATCGAGACCGTTTGGGGAGTAGGGTACAAATGGCCAAGTTCATGACTAGACTCCTGTTTTTAAAGCGATTGTCCTTGCTACAATCTTTTATGCTGTTGTGTGTGGTCACACTCATTGCCGTGCTTGCCGTTATAACTATGGAGTTTGCTTGGGCGGAGAACCTGCGGCTGCGTTTCGGAGAAACGGATTGGGTGATGCCCTCCCTCGTCACGGCGGTTCTGCTCACCGTAGCGACTGGTATTGTCACCATGGCCGTTCTATTTTACAGATGGAAGCTAAAACGTCCGCTGGAGCTATTAAAACGAGCATCCAAGAACATTTCGGCCAACGATCTAGACTTCCGCATTTCCTATGACAGCCAGGATGAGATGGGCGAGCTGATCGCGCTATTTGAAAACATGCGCTCACAATTGGAAAAAAACCTTAAGACACTTTGGCGTTCGGTTGAAGAGCGCAAGCAGATCAATGCTATTTTTGCCCATGATCTGAGAACACCCCTGTCCGTGTTAAAAGGAAACGCCGAGCTTCTCTCCACCTATCTTCCTGAGAAGAAGTTGTCGGAAGAAAAGGTGCTGGACTTGATCCATACTATGAACCTTCACATCTTGCGTCTGGAGAGTTATGCAGAGGCCATGAACTCCATTCAGAGGCTGGAGGATGTGCCGTTGAACATCCAATCGATGGATACGATTTCATTGACGGCTTTGCTGGATGGCAGCGCTGAACAAATCGCGAAACAGTTCGGTATACGTTTCGTCTCATCCGTGGAATATGATAATGCCTCAGTACATGTAGATCCCTATCTCGTCATGCAGATTTTCGAGAATATAGTGGCTAATGGGGCGAGATACGCAACCAGTCAAGTGAACGTCCATTATGACGTTCAGGGAGGCATTATGAAGATTACCGTCTCAGAGGACGGTACTGGTTTCTCTGACGAAGCCCTGAGTAAGGCTATACTCCCTTTTTACCGAGGCGAAGTATGGGATGCGAGCGAACATCGCGGGCTGGGCCTTTACGTTTGCAAGGTGTTTTGCGAAAAACATGAAGGTAGTCTTCAGATTGCAAACGGTCCTAACGGAGGTGGAAGCGTCACGGCAAGTATTGGGACCCAAGTTGATAAATAGTTGAAAATGATCTGATAACATCTCCTTATCTTGAATTCAAGGAGTGTTATCATGCTAAAACTAAAAAAAAGAATGTATATCACAATTAGCTGTTTGTTGTTATGTACCGGGTGGGCGTCCCCCTTATCCGCCAATGAAGCCAGAGACAGGACAGAAGTGCTGCAGGAGATCGACGAATATATGAATCGGAGCATGAAGGCCAATTACATTAAGGCTGCTTCACTGGCGATTGCCAATAACGATGAGGTCTTTTACGCAAAAGGCTACGGGACATTGGCGGACGGCCAGAAGGTTACGGGCAACACCCCTTTTCCCATTGCTTCACTAAGCAAGTCCTTTACTGCATTAGCCGTTCTGCAGCTGGTGGACAAGGGTCAGATCGACTTGGATGCGACTTACGCTTCCTATTTTCCAGAGCTTTCTCCACAGGACCCCCACGTTCTTGATATCACGGTCCGTCATTTACTGAATCAGACAAGTGGTCTCAATGACAAGATTAATCCCGATATGACAAAGACTCCGCAATTCCAATCACTGGCTGAAGCGAACCAATTATTAAACACGGTTCAACTTGCCCATTTCCCCGGAACAGCCTACAGCTATCATAATCCCAATTACGTGCTTCTGGCGAACCTCGTGGACAGTGTTAGCGGAGAGCGCTTTTCGGATTATCTGAAAAAACATATTTTTGAACCGTTAGGAATGAATCATACCTTCAGTGTCAATACAACGCAGCAATTCTATGAGAATAATACTATCCCGCTAGGACATTACCTGAGCTTGGGACGCGCTATAAGTCAATCCGAACCGCTTTGGTTCATTGAGGGTCCCGCCGGCATCGTTTCAACCGCAGAGGACATGTCCCTATGGATGCTTTCCCAATATAATGGCCGCCTCGTTTCCCCTGTGCTGATGAAACAATATCATGCCTCAGGAGCGATCGGTCCGTACGGCATGGGCTGGCTTGCAAACCAAGATGCGTCTAACGGCCAAACGATCTCCCACAGCGGCATTTTCTGGACCTACAAGTCCGAAGAACAGGTTTATTTGAACGAGCAAATGGGCATTGCCGTAATGTTTAATTCTGGTATAAACGCTTATGTGAATTACTCTTCATTTATTGATGGAATAGCGGACATTATGAGGGGGCAGGAACCCCAAACCTCTTTTGTAAACGGTCGGAATATGGAAACGATTATGATTGCACTGATCATCGCTACTCTTGCATGGGGCATCTACGTCTATTTTCGCATACTTCGGAAAAACCACCGCCTAACGATCAGCAAATTGATTATGATCACGGTTGGTAGACTGATCCCGGTTCTAATTCTCTTATCTCTGTCCCCCTTGGTTACGTTTATCGGCGGAGGACGTGTGCTGCCTTGGTTTGGCATCTGGACTACCCTATCAACTCCAATCATATGGCTTATGGTATGGTCACTTGTGAATTTCGTGCATTTGGCTTGTTATATCTACGTCTATTTTCAGAATACAAAAAACGACCCATTGGAGCTACCTCAGTAATCGATTTTTAGGTTCCTCTATTTAGTCGGCTGTTATAGTATCTGTTGAAGTATTCGGTCAAGAAAAATCAGGAGTTCTATGTATAGCTGACTTATTGAGCTAATTTAGCTTCTGAAATTACAAAAAGCTTCTGTCTCACCGATGGGAACAAGGTCCCTTTGGCGAGGCAGAAGCTTTCTGTTATGCAATACTTTAACGATTAACCGAACAGTTTTGCCGCGTGGCGTTGTTCGTAAGCAGCGATCTCATCATCATGTTGAAGAGTCAGACCGATATCATCCAATCCTTGCAACAGGAATTGACGACGGTGCTCATCCAGATCAAAATCGATATGCAGTCCGTATGCATCAGTAATCGTTTTGTTTTCCAGATTTACATTCATCTCATAGCCTTCATGTGTCGCTGTACGTTGGAACAAGTCTTCAACTTGCTCTTCTGACAGCTTGATTGGCAAAATTCCGTTCTTAAAGCAGTTATTATAGAAGATGTCTGCATAAGATGGAGCGATGACACAACGGAATCCATAGTCCAAAATCGCCCATGGCGCATGCTCACGGGAAGATCCACAGCCAAAGTTAGCACGTGAGATCAGGATGGATGCCCCTTCATAACGAGGTTTGTTCATTTCGAAGGAAGCATTATTGTTGCCCTCTTCATCAAAACGCCATTCATAGAACAAAAATTGTCCAAATCCGGTACGTTCAATCCGTTTCAGGAACTGTTTCGGAATGATTGCGTCTGTATCTACATTGACCCGGTCTACCGGTGCAACGATGCCTTGTAATGTTTTGAATTCTTCCATATTAAACGTTCTCCCTTCTGTCTGTTATAGATTAGATCGCTGCTTCTGTTTTGAAATTCCAGTCCCGTACGTCCACAAAGTGGCCCTTAACCGCTGCTGCTGCTGCCATTGCCGGAGATACCAGATGCGTACGTCCTCCGCGTCCTTGGCGTCCTTCAAAGTTACGGTTGGACGTCGAAGCACAACGTTGACCTGGCTTCAATACATCCGGGTTCATTGCCAGACACATACTGCATCCCGCATCACGCCATTCAAATCCAGCTTCCGTAAAGATTTTATCCAAACCTTCTTGTTCAGCCTGAATTTTAACACGTCCTGAGCCTGGTACAACAATTGCTGTAACCTGACTGGATACCGTGTGACCTTTAGCCACTTGTGCTGCTGCACGCAGATCTTCGATCCGTCCATTGGTGCAAGAACCGATAAATACATAATCAATTGGAATCTCGGCGATTGGTGTTCCCGGTTCAAGTCCCATATATTCAAGCGCTTTTTCAGCCGCTTTACGTTCGTTTTCTGTAGGCAGTTCAGCCGGAACAGGAACTTTCGAAGAAATGTCGGTTCCCATACCTGGGCTTGTTCCCCATGTCACTTGCGGAATCAATGTCTCCACATCAATTTCAACCACATGGTCGAACTCGGCACCTTCATCTGTTACAAGCTGTTTCCAACCTTCTACAGCTTCATCGAATTTCGCATCCGCTGGTACGTATTCACGTCCACGCAGATATTCAAATGTTGTTTCATCCGGAGCGATCAATCCCGCTCTTGCTCCACCTTCGATGGACATGTTGCAGACCGTCATACGCTCTTCCATGCTCAACTCACGGATGGATTCGCCTGTGTACTCAATAACATAACCTGTTGCAAAGTCTGTACCGTATTTGGCGATGACTGCGAGGATCATGTCTTTTGCGGTTACACCCGGGTTACGTTTGCCGACAAAACGAACTTCCATCGTTTTGGCTTTTGCTTGTTGCAAACATTGAGTTGCCATAACGTGCTCAACTTCACTTGTTCCGATTCCGAATGCCAGTGCGCCAAACGCACCGTGTGTGGACGTATGACTGTCACCACATACAATCGTTTTACCCGGGTGAGTCAGACCCAGTTCAGGTCCCATAACGTGTACAACGCCTTGATCAATCGTGTCCAGATCATACAATTTCACGCCGAAATCACGGCAGTTTTGCGAAAGTGTATCAATTTGTTGTTTGGAGATAGGATCTGTAATGTTGAAACGGTCTTTCGTTGGAACGTTGTGGTCCATTGTCGCAAATGTCAGTTCAGGGCGACGAACTTTACGTCCGCTGAGACGAAGGCCTTCAAATGCCTGTGGAGAAGTTACTTCGTGCACCAGATGCAGATCGATATACAGAATGCTTGGTTTGCCTTCTTCTTGATGAATTACGTGATTTTCCCAAATTTTCTCAAACATCGTTTTTTTACTCATCATTTTCACCTCATTATAAGTTCGGTCCTTGGAAGAGCCTCGTGTTTTCTTTAAAAAGTGAAGCTCTTGAATGACATAAATATATCACCCCGTCCTTCATTGTTCCAAGATATAATATCTATAGATGTAATAGGTTTAACCTATAATGTGAGAAAGACAAATAAACCACTGCTCATCGCAGAGGTTTTAATTGATAACAATTATCATTATCAGATAAGTCTTATACTACGTTTCCGCTGCTTCGCTGTCAATGCTTTTTATCTAGAACATAAAAAACAGCCCTGAATCCAGAGCTGCTTTGCTAGTTTCTGTTATGAAATGAAAATTATCATATCAACGCCTTCTATAGAGAGTACTTGTCCGACTACTGTATTACAAACCGTTATTCGCAATCACATCTTTGTACCAATAGAAACTCTTCTTGCGTTTTCTCTCCAGTGTTCCATTGCCGTCATTATCCTGATCTACATAAATAAAGCCATATCGTTTCTCCATCTCTGAAGAAGAATAACTTATCAGGTCAATCACTCCCCAACTGGTATAGCCCAGCAGTTCAACACCGTCCAGAATCGCCTCATGCATCTGTTCAATGTGAGAGCGGAAATAATCAATACGATAATCATCCTGAATGCTACCATCAGCTTCAATCGTGTCTACCGCTCCAATTCCATTCTCAACGATAAACAAAGGCACCTCGTAACGGCTGTACAGTTCATTTAGTGAGATGCGCAGACCTACCGGGTCAATCTGCCAGCCCCAATCATTCGTTTGCAGATACGGGTTCTTCACCCCTCCAGTTGTATTGCCACTCACCTGCTCCAATCGGTCGCCATCCACACTTGATACCAGGGACATATAATAACTGATTGAGATAAAGTCCACAGTGTGTACTTTCAGAATCTCTTCATCCCCCTCAAGCATATCCAGGTTAATCCCTTTTTCGGCAAAAAATCTCTTCGTAAAGTATGGATACGCTCCCCGCACCTGTACGTCCGTAAACATAAGATTGAATTGATTATCCCGGGAAGCAACGAGTACGTCTTCGGGATTACATGTATGAGCGTATGTTGTCAGTTTGGTAAGCATACATCCGATCTGGGAACCGGGAATGATCTCATGACAGTATTTCACTGCGAGCGCACTCGCTACAAATTGATGGTGCAACCCCTGATATACGGCCTGCTCCACATTTTCGAATCGCTCCGGAACAATACCACCACTCGTAAACGGATGACGAACAATGCTGTCAATTTCATTAAATGTAATCCAATACTTCACTTTGTCCTTATAACGGGTAAACACGGTTTTGCAAAAGTGAACAAAATACTCGACGACTTTCCGATCCGTCCATCCACCATGGTGATTCACCAGATACATCGGCATTTCATAATGCGATAACGTAATCAAGGGTTCGATCCCTTGTTTCAGCATGCCATCAATAACACGGTCATAGAACTGCAACCCGGCTTCATTCGGCTCAGTTTCGTTGCCATTAGGGAAAATTCGGGTCCATGCAATGGATAGTCGCAACGTTTTGAGACCCATCTCCCCAAACAGGGCCAGATCCTCCTCATAGCGGTGGTAAAAATCAATGCCTCTGCGTTTCGGATATTCTCTGTCCGAGGTAGACTCCATCGCAGTTTTGATCTGTTCTTCATTGATCGCATTATGTTTTTTATACTCACTCTTGGCTACACCTTTTCGATAGATAGCAATGTCAGCTGTAGACAGACCTTTGCCATCCACATTCCACGCTCCTTCTGCCTGATTGGCAGCAATCGCTCCTCCCCATAGAAATTCTTCTGGAAACGTTCTTGTTGTATTGGTCATTGTGTATTCCTCCTTGGATTATCTCTGTGACTCTTTCATTCTTGCTCAATTGCGACTCATGACCCGATTGATATGAATAATCAAATACATCATCTCTTCATTGGAGATCGTATGTTCAAAGCGGGCTTCAATATAATCCTTGATTAGCAGTACGCAGGCTTCTTCCTGCGGATATTTATTCGCGATCTGCTCAAAGAGCTCATGATCCTGCGTGTTTAATGTTTTATGTTCAAAAAGTCGTTGAATGAAAAACTGCAAATGGGTCAAAAAGCGTGAATAGTTGATGCTGTGTGTATCCAGCTCCACTTGATAGTGAATTTTGATAATATTGAGTACATCCTTGACGGTATTGGTCATCATCATGACCTGATTCATATTGTCATCATTCTGCTGCGCATTAACGAGATGAAAGGCAATATTCGCCGCTTCCTCTTCAGGTAGGGAGAGTCCAAGCTGTTTTTGAATGAGAGACAGGCCATGCAACCCGATACTGAACTCCTGCGGATAGAACTTTTTCACTTCCCACAACATTCGGTTCTGGATCGTCATATTGTCCTTGAATCGCTTCATGGCCATATACAGGTGATCTGTTAATGAGACATAGAGATGATCACTCAGATGGCGGGACAATGTATGTTTGGCGTGGGAGATGATTTCATCAGCCAGAATCAGATATTCTTTTGGCGTTTCCTTCATCAGGGCGGTGAGATCCGAAGAGATCGTTTCATTTTCAAGGACATAGATCTTCTCGATCTCATCCTCCCCTACGACATCTCCCGGTTTGCTCCTGTAGCCGATGCCCTTTCCCATCACAATAATTTCCTTGTCATCCTCACCACGTCTGGCAAGAACAATGCTCGAATTCAATATTTTTATGACTTCCATATCAGGCAGCCTGCCTTTCATTCATATTTCAGCGAGTTATAACACCGTAATTAATGGTTTCCCCGGTCCTGTTGTCGCCGCAGTTTCATTGCCCAGTATCTCCAGATAATCTGATGAATTGGTCACAATTACAGGGGTCGTCGTGTCATAACCTGCGGCTTGTATAGCTTCAAGATCAAATTCAATCAGGAGTTGACCATGAGAGATCTGTTCTCCTTCATTCACTTTTACATCAAAATGCTGGCCTTTCAGTTTCACCGTATCCAATCCGACATGAATCAGAATTTCTACACCTTCTACCGATCTCAGACCGATGGAATGTTTAGTGCGGAACACCGTCTCAACGGTACCATCAAACGGGGCAAACACCTTGCCAACACTTGGCTGAATGGCCATACCTTGTCCCATGGCTTCTTGCGAGAAGGCCTCGTCCTTCACCTCTCTTAATGGCAGAACTTTACCTTCCAATGGAGCAAAAACGATCTTTTTCGATTTGATCCCTTTGGATGGCTGGATTTCAGATTCGCCTCTCGCTTTGTTTGTAGGACTGCCTGCTATCGACACTGCTGTTGGAACAACATCCTGAAATCCAATGACATATACAGCGACAAACGCGACAATGGCAGAGATCAGCATGGTAATGATCGCATAGATAATATTCATATGATCTTCACTGATAAACATAGGCATAGATGCAATCCCCGGACCCACGGCAGCATATGCCTTGAGATTCACAATACCTGCGAACAACCCAGCGACTCCGGCGCCGATCATGCAGGCAAACAGCGTTTTCTTGAGCCTTAAATGTACACCGTAGAGAGCAGGTTCCGTGATACCGAATACACCTGAAATTCCTGCAGACAAAGCGACTTGTTTCAGCTTGATGTCTTTGGTTTTGAATGACACCGCCAGTGCGCCTGCTCCCTGCGCCATATTGGATGCCAGCATCGCGACCAGCACCAGTGTTTCATATCCAGGTGAAGCCAAGGCTGCGAAAATAATGGGATAAAATACTTTATGCATACCGAACATGACAATCAGAGGCATCAGTATAGCCATAATGACAACGGTCAACCATCCAATCTTATCCTGAATCCAATAGATCAGGTTGGACATTCCCGTTCCGAGATACATCCCCAGAGGTCCAAGTACAATCAGGGCAACTGGAGCAACAATGAGAATAACAATCAAAGGTTTAAGGAAAATTTTGACTGGTCCTGGTGAGATCTTGTCCGCGAACTTTTCAATGTAAGACATGAACCAGACCGTTAAAATAATCGGTACCACGGATGTCGCATATTGAACGGATGCAACAGGTATGCCAATAAAGGACACCGGATCTTCACCGCCAAGTAGACCAATCATATTCGGGTGTAACATGATTCCACCAAACAGAACGGCAACAAAGGGGTTCGTTTTAAATCTATTTGCACTGGAATAGGCCAGTAGAATCGGAAGAAAGTAAAAGGCAGCATCAGACATGACACTCAAAACGGTATATGTCTGGCTCTCTTTAGACATCAGGCCGGTCACGGTCGCCAGTAGCAAAAGTGCCTTAAGCATGCCCGAGGCAGCAATGGCTGGGATAATAGGTTGGAAAATGCCTGCAATGACACTGGCAAAAGTATTAAACAGTCCTTTGGGGCTATAATCCGCTTTTTGTTTCTCCTGAATTTCGTTTGATTGCCGAGTATCCATCATCTTGGCAAGTTCATTGTAGACGTACGCGACGTCATTACCGATAATAACCTGATATTGTCCGCCGCTATTCACTGCGCCAATAACACCATCAAGGCTCTTAATTTCTTGGGTCTTCGCCATATCCGGATTCTTCAGGGTAAGTCTGAGCCTGGTAGAGCAATGAATTAACGTGTTGATATTATCATTGCCACCGACCAGCTCCATAATCGATTGGGCTAATTGTTTGTAATTCATGGTGCACCTCCGTTTCTTGATGGGAACAAAAAAAGACCTAAAAAGGGTAGGAAAAGAGAAACTCTTCCCACCCAATCTAGGTCTTGCCTGCCGAACAGTAACACGCCATCGTTGGATGAATGTTATTCAATTATATGAACGAAAAAGAATATGAACATTTGAAATGGTTCTGTGCTAACACTTGAAACTGGTACACATGAAAACGTTGATTTTGTTTTACCCGGGTAAGTGGTTCTTATTAAGCGTTTTCAAAATTAGTATAGCAACTCTTCTGATGGAGTGCAAGCGGTTAAGCGAAATTAATGATTTCTTCATCTGTAATGATATAATGGTGGCATAACGAAAGGAATGACCGATGACGATGGAATTCAGACAACTTCAATATACGCTACAAATTGCGGCCGAACGCAATTTCTCCCGGGCAGCAGAGAAGCTACATATTGCCCAGCCTTCATTAAGCCAGCAATTATCCAAATTGGAAAAAGAATTGGGTGTGCTGCTGTTTCAGCGTAATACAAGTACCGTGGAGTTAACCCATGCGGGTGTTACGTTTGTCGAGCAAGCCCAGAAGATCGTAGATGCTGTGGAGCTATTGCGTCAGGAAATGTCCGATATCTCCCAGCTTCGCAAAGGTAAAGTCGTTGTAGGCAGCATGCCGATCACGGGCTCACACTTGCTCCCACATGTGCTTCCTGCGTTCCAACAAGCTTATCCCGAGATTGAGGTTACCTTATTGGAAGACTCCGGGCTTACGCTTGAGAAATTGACAGCAAGCGGCAAAGCAGATCTTAGTCTGTTATCTCTTCCTTTACAAGAGCCAAGTCTCGCCTACGTTGCCATTGGAGAGGAAAAGATTGATCTGGCAGTTCCCCCGAATCACCCTTTGGCATGCAGGGCAGATCCGGAACATCCGCTTCCTGTGCGAATTGAAGAGCTTCGGGATGAACCCTTTGTTGTGTTGAAAAAAGGTCAGGGCTTTCGCAAACTTACATTCGATCTCTGTGAGCAGGCTGGTTTTGATCCCCAAGTTGTGTTTGAGAGCACCAATATTGAAACCGTTCAGTCGCTGGTCGCCACTGGTATGGGCATTACACTGGTTCCACGCTTTATCGCCCGTGCGCCGCGCAGTGAGTTCGTGCCTGTGTATGTGCCACTTGCTGAGCCTACTCCTAGCAGAACACTTGTTGTGGCTTATCGTCAAGGAAGAGTGTTGTCGAAGGCAGCCGAAGCATTCATCCATACGTTTCAACAAACCGTGACCGAACTGTCAAAGGGAGACTAAAAAATTTCTCCTATGGGTATGGGTACATTTCATACTGAAACAAAACAAAGGCTTGACCCTTATGGGCCAAGCCTTTGTCATATACTCGTTTCCCGCATCCGCAGGATAGAGTTCTTACATTGCAATCACAGTAACTGGTTACAGTACAATGTTGCTTGTTAAGTTGTTTAGCTACAATGCTAATTTATAATGTTAACGTAGAAACGTACATAAGAAAACTTCATGTCTGGCGGTTTATTTACGCAAATTACGATCGCTTGTCAGCCTGTTTTGCTGATTCATTACACGGCCTTCGTCCTGAACAGTTGAATCAGGGGGTGATAGCCCTCCTGCTCCATTCTCTAAGAATGCCCTTAAGTGATCTTCCCTTGTGTTATCCTGTTCCAGTCTCCTGAGCGTATCTTTCACATGGTTGTCCATTGATTGATCATCCTCCTTGGTGACGGGATAGTTATCATTACCCGCGTCCTGGAAGAATAAACACTTTTTCTGAAGAATTTTATTTCAGTTTTTATTTTTTGCCAAAATAAACGCCAGGTCGACGGTCTTCAAATACGGGAATCCGTCCGCGAACCTCATCTACCAGAGATGGACGAATAATTCCGGTCACGATCTCTTCCCCTTCGCCACCTTCAGCCACAATCTCACCCCAAGGATCAATGATGAGGGAATGTCCGAAAAATTCGGTCTCTCCCCCTTTACCTACACGGTTACATGCGATCACATACATCTGGTTCTCAATCGCTCGTGCCGTAAGTAACGTACGCCAGTGGTGCAGACGAGGGTTCGGCCATTCGGCGGGTACAATCAATGCTTTGGCCCCGTTTAGAGCAAGGGTACGGGCAAGTTCCGGGAACCGGATGTCATAACAGATCGAAGCACCCGCTGTAAGACCGTTCTGCAATTCAAAAATTTCAGGTTCCGCACCTGGCTGTAAATATTTCTCCTCGTCCATCAGACGGAACAAATGTAATTTATCGTATCGTGTTACCTGTTTTCCTTCACGATCATAAGCGTACATTGTATTGTATATTTGACCATCCCGTTTTTCGGCAATCGAACCGCCAACGATGGAAATTTGATGTTTTTGAGCAAAAGCAGACAGCCATTCCCGTGATTTCTGGCCTTCCGGGTCAGCGAGTTCATGAATTTGAGTCAAAGCGTATCCGGTATTCCACATCTCAGGTAACACAGCCAGCCCCAGATCCGGATATTGTTCTACCGCACGCTTAAGCAACATCTGCATATGTTTATGATTGGCCTCAGGGTCTCCGAGCTGAATATCGCCCTGAATCAGGGCTACACGCATTTCTCCCTGTTGTTTTTCTGTCATGACAAGCACTCCTCTGAACCGTAATACCTGCTATCATAGCTTGATCCTCCTGAGGACTGCAAGCCTGTTTTTGTTATGAACTTGCACACAACAACTCAGGGAGCAGGGTCAACAATCGATCACTCGTGAGCGCATCACCCACATTCCATGTTGACTCCTCCACAGGATATACCCGTCCATTCTGCACAGCCGGAAGGGCCTGCCAACTGGGACTTTTCAGCAGCATCTCTGTAGCCTGTCTTGCCACAACTTCCTCAGGCAGCATAACAAACACATGATCTCCCGCGTACTGACGTACCGCTTCAGCCGAGATTTCCTTATAGGCTCTGCCTGCCACAAGTGCTTCCTTCACTTTGGTAACTGGCCTGAATCCCATTGGATGATATAACATAGGCGCCAGACCGATATTGCCCATAACAAATAATCGTGCACCCCGATGGTATGTAAATACGGATGCCGTTTCCCCCTCTTCAATCACAGTATGGATCTTCGCCCACATCTGCTCGGTACGCTCCGCATAGGAGGTTAGCCATTGTTCAACCTGCGGTTGTCTGCCAAACCAGCTGCCCAATCTGCGCATTCGTTCTTCCAACGTGGCATGTGAATTGTAAGCAAGCGTCGGTGCAATCCGGTAAAGTTGTTCATACTGTTGTTCATTACTACTATCAAAAATAATCAAATCCGGCTTCATGATAACAGCAGCTTCCACATTAACCGGAGCGACCGCGTCATATGTCCGATCTTCCAGCAACTGAATACCCAGCATCAGCAGATCCCCAGCGGAATCTCCGTAATACATAATTCGGTCCGGATTTACTGGAATATTCACATCATGACCCAACCAATCCTGTACCAATCTCTGCTGCTGAATCGATCTGTCATATTGACGAGGAGATAATCCCGTCATTTGGCGAAAACGCCTGCTGAAATAATACTCATCCTTAAACCCCACGCGACTCGCAATATCCCGAAGTGGTTCATCTGATTTGCGAAGCCAGTCCTTGGCATGTTTGATGCGTACATGATTCACATAATCGAGCGGCTTGTGACCCGTGAGTTGTCTGAAAAGGGTCGTATATTGTACAGGTCTGATCTCCGCAAGTCGTGCCAGTTTCTGTACAGTGATTTCTTCAGCATAATGGTCGTCCACATACTGAATCGTACTGTGTAGCCTTGCTTCCATACTCTGTTCCGTCTTTGGAGAAGTGTACCGGGTAATGATCATCTCCATCCATTTTTGGAACTGTGCATTCAGATGGCTGTATTCAGCATCTGTTTTATAATTCCGAATAACATACATCTGCTCCAGCAGCCCACTTAACGGAGCATAGGGATAGCCATTCAATTGGTTTCTGTGTTCAAAAACAGTGCGTGTAAAGAGCTCAGGATCACCCGTCAATACATGAATAACATCAAAAGCCATTATGATATATTTCAATTGCGAGTCATTACGATGTTCAATCTGGTACCCCTCTCCCGGAGAAAGCGGATAAACACATCCCGTAGCAAACGGAAAATGTTCATGTCCAATATATAAACGCCCATCCCCTTCTTCACAGATCAGGAACGCATGTTTCTCGCAAGCAACTTCCAACATCACCTGTTCAGGTGCTTCAATTCGTCGTACCAGATGATCCAGCCGAAACATGAATGCTGAGTAGAACAACGCTCCCCCATCGGCATCCAAAGCCTGCATGTCGGTTCACCTCGTTTTTCTAAAATGAGAATAATTATCAATCATTCTGTATGGTCTGATTATAAGCGAGAGATTGTTAATAATCCAGATATGAGTTTATTCAGCAAAAAAGAGCGTTCAACGAAATGTTGAAGGCCCCTTTTACTTTTTTTATAACTGCATTACTCAAAGGTGTTACTGCTGCCTCACTAGCTCGTCACCATTATTGAATCATCTGTTTTGGCAGCTCTTGTAACAGCCACTCCCTCGAAAGAGCATCACTAGAAGCTTTTACGATATTAAAACGATATACTTTTCCTTCTTTCACCGCAGGCAGGTTCTTCCAGATTGTACTATCCAGCAATTCCTTGGTGGATTGTTTCGCATCGTCGGTCACAGGATCCAGAATAAATATCCGATCACCGGCAAATTCAGATAATTTTTCAGTCGAAATCTCTACAAATCCCATGTCTTCATCCAATACTTTCTGGATTTCCGCGGTTGGCTTCAGCCCGTCTTTTCCGTATAACAACTGTGGCAATCCTGCACCCGCCATGACAAACAGACGATTCCCGGGATACATGGTGAATACCGAAGCGGTCTCCCCTTCTTTTAATCCGTTCTCATGAAGTTGCGTCCACATCTCTTCCGTCGCTTTTTGATGAGCTGTAACCCATTCCTCCGCTTCTTGCTTCTTATTCAACAAATCGCCAAGGATACGCATGCGATCTTCTATTAAACCAAATGAATCAAATGTAACCGTGGGTGCAACCTTTGCGATCTGATCATATTGAGCCTCGTCACTGTTGGAAAAAATAATCAGATCGGGATTCAGGTCTAACGCCTTTTCCACACTGATCGGAAATCCTACATCTTCTGCCTGAGCAACCTGATCATCAAATACGGTTCCCTCTTGACGAAGTATGCCGACAGGAACAACACCAAGCGCGAGTAGATCCCCTGTAACTTCTCCATGATAGATAACTCGCTTCGGATTTACAGGAATCTCAACTTCGTGGCCAGTCCAGTCTTTGAATATCCGGGTCTCGCCCTCATTCGTCTCTTCCGTTGCAGTTTGGGTCTCTGTGGTTTCTGTGGCTGCTTTGGAATCATCTGCGCCAGCAGCAGGTGTTGCAGCCTGATTTCCACAAGCCAGTAGCAGGATGGATAACCATGTGATCGTTAATAATACTCCCGTATTTCGTATGCCCTTTTTCATTTCTATTTCTCCCCCTATATCATGTGCGTTGTGCTATAAATTAATGATATTGATTATCATTATCGGATATTATCATAAAACATGGTTTCTCTCAGCTCAATGGACAAAACTAAATGAGCACTTTCAGTTTTGTACAATACTCCGCTCTTTGCTCCTATGTACTGTATATTCAAGTGCATTTCCCTCTATACAGCTCGGGATTGGCGTGATAAATTAATGAGAACTATTTGCCATTTTTAATAAACCGGAGTGATGAATCTAATGACCCATTCAGACCATATAACTGCTCGTTCAGCTTTTAAGATACCGACTTCTGATGTGATGACACAGCTGCCAACGCAATTTTTTGCTACCCTTGTTCAAAATGTAAATCGTGAAATCGCAAGTGGACATGACGTGATTAATCTGGGTCAGGGGAACCCGGATACACCTACACCACCTCATATTGTGAAAACACTGCAAGAGTCGGCTGAGAATCCCCTCTACCACAAATACTCCCCTTTTAGAGGGCACTCTTTCCTGAAGGAAGCTGTCGCCAAACGTTATAAGGAAGATTACAATGTTGATCTGGACCCCGAGACTGAAGTAGCCATTCTGTTCGGAGGCAAAACCGGATTGGTTCAGTTACCTCAGGTTCTGCTTAACCCCGGCGATACCGTTCTCGTTCCAGATCCCGGCTACCCGGATTACTGGTCTGGTGTTGCACTCGCCAAAGCAAACATGTCATTTATGCCTTTGCTCGAGTCCAACGCATTCCTGCCGGATTATGAAGCTGTTACAGCCGAAGATCGGGAGAAGGCCAAGCTGATGTTCCTGAACTATCCTAACAATCCAACGTCAGCAACGGCACCACTTTCGTTCTACGAAGATACGGTTGAATTTGCCATTCAAAATCAAATTGTTGTTGCCAGCGATTTTGCTTACGGTGCGATTGGATTTGACGGACATCGTCCCGTAAGTTTCCTGCAAGCCCCTGGTGCCAAAGAAGTGGGCATTGAGTTCTATACGTTATCCAAAACATACAATATGGCTGGATGGCGTGTTGGATTCGCACTCGGCAATGCAGAGATTGTCTCTAAGATCAATCTGCTTCAGGATCATATCTATGTCAGTCTCTTCGGTGGAATTCAGGCTGCGGCAACGGAAGCACTTACTGGCTCACAGGAATGTGTTGCCTCACTGGTTTCACGCTACGAATCGCGTCGCAATACGTTTTATGACGCTCTTTCCTCGATTGGCTGGCAAGCTTCGAAACCCGCAGGTTCATTCTTCAGCTGGTTGCCTGTACCTGCCGGTTATACCTCCGCTTCATTTGCAGACTTGTTACTGCAAGAAGCCAAGGTGGCCGTAGCCCCAGGTATTGGTTTTGGTTCGCATGGCGAAGGCTATGTGCGCGCAGGACTGCTAAGTGATGAAAACCGATTACGCGAAGCTGTGGAGCGGATTGGCAAGCTGAATTTATTCAAGTAATTTACAGGACCATAACCCCTTTGCATATGCCAAGTTTCCATGGTATGTTATAAGAAATATTGAACGAAACGTGATGACGGGACCAGTAAGAGAATATCAGTCGCGCCCAGAGAGTAAATTCCACCCTGCTGAAAGAATTTACCGTGACTCTTCTCTGAAACCTACCCCTGAGCGGCCTGTTACGTACAGGACAGTGCCTTCTGTTACAGGGCATGAAGCCGGATGATCTAATCATCAATAAAGGTGGTACCGCGGAAGTAACGAACTTTCGTCCTTTTTAACTAAAGGGCGGGAGTTTTTTTTGTACCCGCTAAAGCCTGCTCCAGAAGCACTTATTAATCATGTTTAAGGAAGTGAAACCATGACTTCACGTATTGTAGTTAAGATTGGAAGCAGCTCGCTTACAACGGAAGAAGGCGGTCTGGATCGCAGTTCGATCACTTTTTTTGCCAGAGAAATTGCAGCATTGGCTGATCAGGGCCATGAAGTGCTTTTGGTCACGTCTGGAGCGGTAGCGGCCGGATTCCGGGAGATCGGTTATCCTCAGCGCCCCAAACTGCTACATGAGAAACAAGCCGCAGCAGCCGTTGGGCAGGCATTACTGATGCAGGCATATCAACAGGCTTTTGCAGCGCACCGCGTTACTACGGCGCAAATTCTGTTAACTCGTACAGACTTTCACAGTCGTAAACGCATGGGTAATGCAGGTATGACTGTGGAGGAACTGCTCAATCAGCGAGTGATTCCGATTTTTAATGAGAATGATACGGTGTCGGTGGACGAATTGAAGTTTGGTGATAACGATCTGTTGTCCGCATTGGTTGCAAACCTGGTGAAGGCACAGCATCTGATCATTCTTACCGATACCAACGGCCTGTACACCGCAGATCCGCGTAAAGATCCTTCTGCCATGCGTTACGACCGTATCCCCGAAATCACGGCTGAGATCTATGCTTTTGCCGGTGGTTCAGGATCAACGGTTGGTACAGGCGGAATGCGATCCAAAGTCGATGCAGCCAAGGTTGCTACACGTGGAGGCGTACCTGTATTTGTGGGAAGTGTTAAAGAACCCGGAGATATGCAGAAGGCAGTTGATGGCACGGGCAAAGGAACTTACTTTGAGACACGACTCGCTTCGCTATCCCGTAAAAAGCAGTGGCTTGGCTTCATGTCTACTCCGCTGGGAACAGTCGTTGTGGATGATGGTGCTGAAGAAGCCCTTGTCCATGGGGGGCACAGTCTTCTACCTGTAGGGGTCAAGCGGGTACTGGGAACTTTCCATGCAGGAGACGTCGTAGAGGTCATTGGTATGGATGAAACCTTGCTCGGTCGCGGTATTGTCAATTATGATGATGACCAGCTTCGACTCATTGCCGGACTTCCCAGTGGTGAAGTGATGAAACAACTCGCTAGCATCCACAGACTTGAAGTTATTCATAGAGACGAATGGATTACGTTAAAATAAACATGAAGCTATATAGTGGTTGGAATACTCAACTTTATATATATGAGGAGGAATTACGATGAGTGAAGTCAGAGAAAAAGCCAGCAAAGCCCAAGCAGCGGTTCCACAGCTGAACCGATTGAATACAGAACAGAAAAATACGGCCCTGCGTGTCATGGCAGATGCTTTGATTAAGGGAACGGATTCCATCATTACGGCAAACGCCGAAGATCTGGCACGCGGCAGAGAACAAGGCACGCCGGAATCCATGCTGGATCGACTCGCCCTTAATAAGGAGCGGATCGCAGGCATTGCTGAAGGGTTACGTCAGATTGCAGATTTGCCTGATCCAGTCGGCGAAGTGTTAGAGACATTTACCCGTCCAAACGGATTACATGTTGAAAAATTAAGAGTGCCGATTGGCCTGATTGGCATCATCTACGAAGCTCGTCCTAATGTAACTGTAGACGCAGCCGGATTATGTCTCAAAACAGGTAATGCAGTGCTTCTGCGCGGCGGTTCCTCTGCCCTGTCCTCCAATCGTAAAATTGTGGAGGTGCTGCATCAGGCACTCACAACGACAGACATGCCTGCTGATGCTTTGCAACTGGTTGAAGATGCAGATCGTGCTTCCGTAGATGAGATGCTCAAGTTGAACGGACTGCTGGACGTTATCATTCCACGCGGCGGTGCTTCCCTCATTCGTAATGTGGTTGCCAATGCAACGGTACCTGTCATCGAAACTGGGGCGGGCATCTGCCATACCTATGTGGATGAATCAGCCGATCCAGTTATGGCAGCCGAAATTGCCATCAATGCCAAGGCACAACGTCCATCCGTATGTAACTCCATGGAAACGTTGCTACTGCATGCCGCATACGCGGAAGAGCATCTGCATGCTCTTGCCGAGCAATTCCGTGAGGCCAATGTGGTCTTGAAAGGTTGCGACACGGTGCGCCGTCTTGTTCCTTCTGCCCTTGAGGCAACCGAGGAAGACTATGCGACCGAGTACAACGACTACATTTTAAATATCCGGGTGGTCGAGAACCTGGACGAAGCGATGCAGCACATCGCACATTACGGAACCAAACATTCCGAGTGTATCGTAACCCGGGATACAGCCCATGCAGAGCGCTTCATGCATGATGTGGATGCAGCAGCCGTCTATCACAATGCGTCCACACGTTTCACCGACGGATTTGAATTTGGCTATGGAGCCGAAATCGGAATCAGCACTCAGAAACTGCATGCTCGTGGACCGATGGGACTACCAGCACTGACATCAACCAAATATCGGATTACAGGCAATGGACAGATTCGTCAATAATATCCCAGCACCAGTTATATAGGAGGAACGATAAATATGAGTCAAGAGCAACAGACGTTACTACAACAGAAGATTACTTTCCACGGAGCAGGCGCGATGGCTGAAGCCATCGTGCGCGGACTGATCTCCCGCCTAGTCGTTCGTCCTCAGGATATTACGATGCTGAACCGCAGCAACCAGAAACGTCAGGAGGAGCTCAGTACCCGTTATGCTGTACATACCGGAACTGCCTCGCAATCCTTGGATCACCTTGCCTCCACTCCGGTCATTGTACTCTGTATGAAACCCAAAGATGCTGCCGCAGCGCTACGCGAGCTTGGTCCGCTGTTATCACCTGATCAACTGATCGTATCTGTCATTGCCGGATTATCAATCCGCACGATGCAGTCCTTGCTTGGTCGTAAACAACCGATCGCGAGAACCATGCCGAACACATCCAGTACCATTGGACTCGGTGCAACCGGGCTTGCCTTCTCTACGGAGATTACGGATGAACAGCGTAGTACGGTGATGACCATGTTTGAAGCGGTTGGTATCGTAACCATCGTACCTGAAGATAAACTCGAAGTGCTCACTGGGATTTCCGGAAGCGGCCCTGCTTATGTATACTATTTAATGGAGGCCATGATTGCGGCAGGTATTCGTGGTGGCTTATCCAGCCAGCAATCTCGTGATCTCACTGTTCAGACGGTGCTTGGCGCATCACGAATGGTACAACAAACCGGTTTGGAACCGATGAAACTTCGTAGTGATGTGACATCCCCGGGAGGGGCGACCCAAGCAGCACTGAAGACGCTGGACGAAGGAGATTTCTTTGAAAATGTAATCGCAGCCGTCAACCGCTGTGCAGAGCGCTCACGGGAGATGGGAGCTGCTTTGGAAGGGGATTTAAAATGAATAACATGTGCACAGCCACATATCGTCTGCATGATGATCATGCAGACTTTCGCAAGAAGGCTCAGTCTATCGCGATTGGCATGACCGTGGGTAGCTGGACGGAGTTGCCGCAAGCCCAGCGTGAAGCGATGCAGAAACATCTGGGTGAAGTAATCAGCGTAGAAGTAAATGAAGCTGAAGGAATGGCTGCGGGGGAGCGTTACGCCGATATTACCATCGGATATCCTGATGTTAACTTCAGCCGTGATATCCCTGCCCTGCTCGTGACGGTCTTTGGCAAAATCTCAATGGATGGCCGGATCAAATTAACAAAGCTTGGTTTCTCGGATGGCTTCCTCAGTGCATTCCCGGGACCCAAGTTTGGACTGAATGGTGTTCGTGATCTGCTTGGTGTACATGATCGTCCACTGTTAATGAGTATCTTTAAGTCAGTTATCGGACTGGATGCAGATGAACTGCGTGAACAATTTATTCGTCAGGCCCTTGGGGGCGTTGATTTGATCAAGGACGATGAGATTCTGTTCGAAAATAAATTGACACCTATCGAAAAAAGAGTCGAGGTCTGCATGAAAGCTGCCGAACAGGCACGCCAGGAGACCGGCAAGAAACTTCTGTATGCAACCAATCTTACAGGACCTACATCTCGTCTGAAGCAACAAGCTGAACGCGCTATTGGTGCAGGAGCCAATGCCCTGTTATTCAACGTATTGTCTTACGGATATGATGTGCTGCATGAACTCAGCAGTGATCCTGACATCAATGTGCCAATTATGGCTCACCCTGCTCTTGCAGGTGCACTGTATCCTTCACCACATTACGGCATGTCCGCTTCGGTTGTACTAGGCCAGTTAATGCGTCTTGCGGGTGCCGATCTGGTGCTCTTCCCTTCTCCTTATGGTTCGGTTACGATGCCGAAGGAAGAAAATATGGCGATCACAGAGCAATTACTGACAGCCGATCTGCCAGTACGAACCAGTATGCCAGTGCCTTCAGCCGGTATCCATCCAGGCCTTGTACCGCTCATTTTGCGCGACTTTGGCACGGATGTCATCGTTAATGCTGGTGGCGGTATTCATGGACATCCTATGGGCACTGAGGCAGGTGGACGTGCATTCCTGCAAGCCATTGAGGCAGCTCAACGTTCCATTCCACTCGCGCAGTATGCAACCGAGCATCCGGAGCTGAAAAGTGCATTGGATCTGTGGGGGGGCGAACGATGAGAAGTGATAAAAAAACAGTCATTTTCTGTGACTTTGACGGTACGATTACGCTCTCGGACAATATTGTCGCAATCATGAAACATTTCAAGCCTGAGGGCATTGAAGCGATTATGAAAGATACAATTGAGCAAAAAATCTCGTTGCGTGAAGGTGTTGGAGCCATGTTTGCTCTGTTGCCTGCATCGCAGAAAGATGAAATTGTGGAATTTGTGCTTGGACAAGCGGGGATCCGTGAAGGATTCAGCGAGTTTCTTGACTACGTTCGCAGCGAAGGGATCGAATTCAATGTGACCAGCGGTGGTATGGACTTTTTCATTGAGCCGTTACTCGCACCATTTCATATCCCGCAGGATCATGTCTATTGCAACGGAGCTGACTTCTCGGGTGAAACCATTAAGATTGAATGGCCAAATCCCTGCCAACCTCCTTGCGAGAACGGCTGCGGCATGTGCAAAACAACAGTGATTCGTACCTTCCCGGAAGAACAATACAATCGAATCCTTATTGGAGACAGTCTCACAGATTTTGAGGGTGCCAAAATTGCCGATCTCGTCTACTCCCGCTCCATTTTGACGGATAAATGTATTGAACTTGGTGTGGACCATGTGCCATTCGTTACCTTTTACGATATCATCGAAGATATGAAACAGAAGCAAACACAAGGAGTGCTGTAAACGATGGGCTTTGAAAAGATTACATTGGAACAAAAACGTCAGGTCCTTGAAGAACTGGCTGATATTAAAGCGTTGTTTGCCGGTCGTAACTGGTTCCCCGGAACAAGTGGCAATCTGTCGATGCGTGTAGGAGACTTTGACCCGGAGCAATTTTATTTTGCGGTTACCGCCTCAGGCAAAGACAAATCTCTTCGCACTCCGGAAGACTTTCTTTTTGTGGACAAACACGGCAAAGCAATTGAAACAACAACGTTGAAACCAAGTGCCGAAACGTTGATTCACTGTGAAATCTATCGTTTGACTGGTTGTGGTGCTGTATTCCACGTGCATACTGTGTTTAACAACCTGATCAGTGAATTCTTTGGAGCAGATGGACACGTACCGATTCAAGGAATTGAATTGATCAAGGCTTTCAACATCTGGGAAGAAAATGCGGAGATTCGTGTACCCGTCCTGCCTAACTTTGCAGATATTCCATCTATCGCTGAATTGGTGCCAGGTGTACTTGATGCCAACGTACCAGGGATCTTGCTACGTAACCACGGTATATATGCGTGGGGCAAGGATGCTTTTGAAGCGAAACGTCATCTGGAAGCGTTTGAGTTCTTGTTCGAAGTGATGTACCGTCAACTTCTGCTGAAGGGCGCTACGAAATAGCAATCATTTATTCGAAATCAAAGTTGCACAACCAAAAACACGCCAGAGGCTGATATACATAGCCCTTGGCGTGTTTTTATGTTGTTGGATAACAGCGATTAGAAGGTTGCTCTGTCATCGTAGTGTCAGTGTAAATAATCTTTAGGTCACTCTACAGTCGATCATCCCGATCCTTGAATAAAAAGAGACTGTCTGCTCCCTCATCATTTTGATGAGCAGCACTTTGGATACCCGTCCCCCGTTGCTTGCCAAACAGCAGTTTCAAACCGCCAAAAATGAGCAGCAAGGATACGATGACGGTGTTTAAATAGGAACGTATCTCATACGTCATAAATGCATTAGGGAAGAGCTCATTCAGCTGTGGAATGACAAGACGGATCGTCAGGTAATATAGACCCAGCGCGGCAATCCCGAATCCAATCAGACGCTGATGGCGGGCCCAGTCCTTGAAGATTGGTTGATCAACCAATGGTTCGCGTCCATAACGACTGGAGCACTGGAGCCCGTCAAAGAAGCTGTAGAACCAGATCAACGGAATCATGAACAGAAACACCGATAAGTGAAGCAGGTCCAGAACATAGATGCTACCCAGGAACAGGAACATCAATTGCATGCCTCTTTTCTGCAATCCCAGATAGAGATGACCTGCACCTGGAAAAGCGGATAGCAGCGTTGCAAGCACTTTGCTACGTCGTCCGGCTACTCTGCCCATCTCCAATTCTTCGAATAATGTCCGATCCTGCAATATCTCACCAGCCTGCTTACGGTGGACATGCTGCACCGCGTCAAACATGCAGTATACCCATATTACAGGCAGTATGAGTAGGAACATCAAAAATACCGATTCATTCGTGATCGAAGCTACAAAAACCATCATGGCAAATGAACCAAAGAACGCCATCAAGAACGACAAACCGCGATGCAACAATCCCAGATGAAGGTGGCCCAATCCCGGAACAAATGAGAGCAAAATGGTGAAGAATCGTTCACCCTCACTGCCTTTTCGGTACATGGGTTGACCATAGGGGCCCTCAGGATGGCCATATTCACCACCTGGATGTTGATGATGCATCTCATCTTCATTCATCCGCTCCAAAGGATCTCCCTGACCAGCGAATGGTCCTTGTTGATAGGCTGCTCCTTGATTTTGAGCTCCGTAATGTGCCCCATAACCTTGGTAGCGAGCATCACGTGGAGATGGCGATCGGAGCAGAAGTATGCTGATATCCAGCATACTGACTCCCCAGAAGAACATGGCACATAGTGCACCAAAAATCATCAAGTCCTGTTGACCAAACGCCCATGCCAGCATGAATGAGCCAACAGCTGTTCCGAAGAAAAGCAATGGATAGATCACGGCTCTTGCGGCTCGACCCCAATACATAAAACCAAGACCGGGTATCAGGTTTAATAGAAATGCGAGTAATTTGTTACGATCTGAGTGCACAGTCGTCATCCTTTCTTTTCAGGCAATGCGAAACCATTTATGGTTTAGGCTTGAGGTTATCCAGCCATGAAGTGGCTGCCTCCGTCCATTTCTCGGTAAAAGACCCTCTGTGGTCGCCATCCTGGAACTTGTGATATGGTGCTACCTTGTCAAAAAGTCCAGACGAGAGGAAGATCAATGTCAAACAGGCCGCTACTGCGTAATGGAACACTTTATGATCAAGCCAGCGCCGGTTTCGTCCAGCACGGGATTTGCGTTGTACCTTGGGTGATTGAATGCCCTCAATCCGATGCATGACTGAATCCGCAAACCCTGTTGGGTCATGTAGCGGAGGCAGTTCTCCATGGATACCAAGCGCTTCCAGATAGATGTCCATCGCATCCGGATCTTCCATCAGAAACTGTTCCATTTGGTTCGCTTGAGTTTCACTCATGTGGCCTTCAATATAATCAGTCCATTGCGCAGCGGTATACTTCTCCTGTTTACTCACGCCATTCATCCTCCTTCCAATGTTTTCGAATCCACTGCCGTGCACGATACAAGCGGGATTCCACGGTCTTCACAGCCACCTGTGCATCACTGGCAATCTGCTCATAATTTTTTTCGCTTAGATAATACGCAGTGATAATGTCACGATGCTGAGCAGGCAACTGATTAATTCGTTCGCGAAGTTTATCCTGACGCTCTTCACGAACGAGACGGGTAAGAACGTCTTCATCCCGTCCGGGCATATTGATTATTTTTTCTTCTCCACCCAGATCCTCAGCAGTTCGTCTGCCCAGCTTGCGTTTGGCATCAATCGCTTTGTGAAAGGCAATTCGGGTTAACCACGTTTTGAAACCTTCAGAACGGTAGTCGGGGAGAGACTTATACATCTGTATGAACGCCTCCTGAGCTGCATCCTGTGCTTCCTGATCGTTCCTGAGTACGGAATAGGCCACATGGTATACATGCTGGCTATACTTATCAATCAGAGTACGCATCTGGGATGTATCTCCTTGACGGATTTGTTCGATTACGCGCGCTTCATCAATAACTCTCCCCTCCTCTCCAATACAATAGACGACAGCTTGTGTGTTAACCCCTGCGTGATCTATCAAATTTTTGTAAAACAAAATGAAATCATTGCCTGAAAGGTTGATGTTGCTGATCACTCATCCAATCTTTAATCCAAAAAAAACAGGCACAGAATGACTTCTGGCCTGTTTCTTGTCCCTGCCTACGCTGGAATTAACGTCCACCATTACGAAACCGCTGTGTGTACGCCTTCGCGTCTTGAACGGTCTTAACACGATTGCGACTCCACTCAAGCAGTATTCGATCGATATACCGGAAATGTACTTTGCCTGCAAAAACCGCTTCCTTCAGAGCCATTAGAATCAATTCCTCTTGATAACGGTCCTGATCCAACCAGCCGGATATCGTCTCGCACTCCATTGGAGAGAGCGGACGTCCAAATTCTTTTTCAAAGATGGAGAACATGTTCCGTTCTTCCTCTTCTTTTTGAACACTGTTCGAATCTTGACGTGCTGAATTGCTACTCTGCTGCTCCGCACGGAATGCGGCTACTTCTTCAGCAGTGCACTTTGCAAGCTTGGCATATAATCCATGTAAATCATATCGCTCGTACTGGATGTCCCGTTCTTCGTCACGGTGCTCGTCAATAGCAATATACCCATCCCTCATCAGACGTTGCAACATTCTGGCAATGCCTTCAGGTACAAGTCCCATGCGCGCCGCAAGCTCTTCAAGCGTGGGAAACTCATTGAACTCTGCCTGACGGAACCCTAGCAGTTGAATCAGAAGAAGCACTTCTGCATCTGATAGGCCAAGCTGGTGATAAAAACGTAACAAGGCATACGGCAGATGGGCTGTACCCGAAGTCATGCCATAAGCTGCTCCATCCAACCAAGCTTTGGATGTGGTGTCTTCCATAGATGCTCCTCGGTTAAACATTAAGGGTACAGACGATAGAGCATACGTGGGAATGCGATTGTTTCACGTACATGATCCAATCCACAGATCCATGCTACCGTCCGCTCCAATCCCAAACCGAAACCGGAGTGAGGAACCGATCCGTATTTACGCAAATCCAGATACCATTGGTAAGCTTCATCCGAGAGATTGTGCTCCTCAAAACGTTGTTGCATCAATTCCGGATCATCGATACGCTGCGAACCGCCAATAATCTCTCCGTAGCCTTCTGGTGCAATCATATCAGCACAGAGAACAACTTCTGGGCGATTCGGATCTGGTTTCATATAGAAAGCCTTGATTCCAGCAGGGTAATGCGTGATAAAGACAGGTGTATTGTACTTCTCAGCAATAGCTGTTTCGTGTGGTGCACCAAAGTCTTCTCCCCAAGGAATATCAAAGCCTTGTCCATGCAGGAATTCAATCGCTTCATCATACGTAATACGCGGGAATGGAGCTACGATGCCTTCGAGTTTGGATACGTCACGACCGATAGATTCAAGTTCTGCACGGCAGTTTTTCACCACGGATTGAACAACATGAGCGATAAATTTCTCTTGTACGCGCAGACTTTCCTCGTGATCTACAAATGCCATTTCCGGCTCAATCATCCAGAACTCAATCAAGTGACGACGTGTTTTGGACTTCTCTGCGCGGAATGTTGGACCAAAGGAATATACTTTGCCCAGAGCCATGGCTGCGGCTTCCATATACAATTGACCACTTTGTGTCAGATAAGCATCTTCATCAAAGTATTTGATGTGGAACAGGTTCGTTGTTCCTTCCGCAGACGATGGTGTCAAAATCGGAGGATCAACTTGTGTGAATCCGTTACCATCAAAGAACTGCTGAACAGCGCGAATAATCTCTGCACGAATCACCATAACAGCACGTTGCTTCGTAGAACGAAGCCACAGATGACGATGATCCATCAAGAAATCGACACCATGCTCTTTAGGCGTAATTGGATAGTTTTCAGTCAGGTGAATGATCTCAACCCCTGTAACAGTCATCTCGTAACCGGACGCACTGCGAGGTTCTTCACGAATAATACCTGTAACATACAAAGAGCTTTCTTGAGTCAGGCTCTTGGCATTGTTCCAGATCTCTTCACTAACTTCACTTTTCACAACAACCCCTTGGATATATCCGGTTCCATCACGTAGCTGCAAAAACTGAATTTTACCGCTGGAACGTTTGTTGTTAATCCAGGCACCGATTGTTACGGTTTCGCCCACATGCTCGTTCACATTACGAATTACACAATTCGTATTCATGCCCATATCTCCCCTTGGTTCCTGAATTTGAAAATGCAGCGGGCAGGCTTATGCCTGTCCTCTGCACTTCCTTGTCATTCTATATTTACTTTACAGTTAGATTACTGAGAATTCAATACGATTCGGTGTGTATCACGTGCAATTACCAATTCTTCGTTTGTTGGCACAACGAGAACTTCCACTTTGGAGTTCGCTGTTGTAATCCGGCGTGGTTCGCCAGAACGAATGGCATTCAACGCTTCATCCAGTTCAACACCCAGATAAGTGAGTTGCTCACATACTTTTTGGCGAAGTACAACGGAGTTCTCACCTACACCAGCCGTAAAGACGATCACGTCTACACCGTTCATTGCAGCTGCATATGAGCCGATGTATTTACGCAGACGGTATTCGTACATTTCAAAAGCAAGCGTGGAGTTGGCATCGCCATTCTCCATACCTTCCGTAATCTCACGCATGTCACTGCTGATTCCGGAGATCGCAAGCAATCCACTGTGTTTGTTCAACATGGAGTTCACTTCACTTACGCTCAGTTCTTCCTTGTTCATTACATAAGGTACGATGGCTGGGTCAAGGTCACCAGAACGCGTTCCCATCATCAATCCTTCAAGCGGAGTCATACCCATCGAAGTATCAACGGATACGCCACCTTTAACTGCTGTTACACTACCGCCGTTACCGACGTGACAAGTGATAATTTTCAGATCTTCCACTGGACGATCCAGATATTCAGCAGCTGCCTTGCTTACGAAATCATGGGAAGTACCATGTGCGCCGTAGCGACGTACTTTATATTTTTTGTAAAGTACACGCGGAATAGCATACAGGTAAGCTTTTTCAGGCATCGTCTGATGGAATGCTGTATCAAAGACCATAACTTGTGGCACACCAGGCATATTTAATTCAGCCGCACGAATACCCATCATTGCTGCAGGGTTATGAAGTGGAGCCAAGTCGAACAAACGACGAATTTCAGCTTTGGCAGCATCATCTACTAATGCAGATTCTTTAAATGCTTCACCACCGTGAACAACACGGTGTCCAACAGCTTGAATTTCACTTACAGAATCCAGTACACCATTTTCTTTGTGAGTCAAAATATCAATGACTTTACGGATCGCTGTTGTATGCTCCAGAATCTCACTAACTTCTGTAACATCCTCACGGCCTGTCGGTTTGTGTGTCAAGATGGAGGAATCCATTCCGATCCGTTCTACCAAACCTTTAGCCAGTACAGATTCGTCAGTCATATTATACAGTTGATATTTGAGCGAGGAACTCCCCGCATTAATTACGAGTACTTTCACAGTCGGTCACCATCCTTGTCGTACTTGAAGAATCCTTCGCCTGTTTTGGCACCCAGGTGTCCTGCACGCACCATTTTCTTCAGGACTGTAGAAGGACGATATTTCAATTCTCCGAATTCACGGAACATTCTTTCGAGTGCAGCTTCAACAGAATCCAATCCGAAACGGTCAGCCATTTCGAGTGGTCCATGTTGGAAGTTGTATCCGATACGCATTGCATCATCGATATCTTCAGCAGATGCAACACCTTCTTGCAATACATGCAACGCTTCGTTAATCAGCAGGCAGATCAAGCGGGAAGTTACGAATCCAGGTGATTCATAGATCATGACTCCTTTTTTGTCCGCTACTTCTTCAACAAAACGTCTGGTCTCTTCGAATGTTGTATCCGAAGTTTTCAGTCCACGAATAATCTCTACAAGATCAACCCGGGATACCGGGTGAATAAAGTGCATACCAATAACACGCTCTGGGTATTTGGTCGAGCTTGCAAGCTCGGTCAAACTCAGCGTGGATGTATTACTTGCCAGAATGACATTGCTTGGACAAACTTGGTCCAGTTGGCTGAATACTGCTTTTTTCGCATCCAGATCTTCTGAAATTGTCTCAATGACCATGTCGCAAGTTCCAAGTTCAGCTAAATGAGCTACCTTGGTGATACGGGAAAGAATTAATTTCTTCTCCGCTTTTGTAATCGCCCATTTCTCCAGTTGTTTATCCAGATTGGTTTCGATCATGTCATATGCATGATCCAGCTTTTGTGTTGTATGCTCCACGAGAAGCACATCAAGTCCTTTGGCTGCGAGCATCTGGGAAATACCTTGTCCCATCGTACCGCCGCCGACAACTCCTATTTTTTTGAAAAACATGGTTCTGCTCCATCCTTTCGGTTCTCTATTTCTCTATTGTACCCTGTTCGCCGAAAATTACAAATTTCGACCCAACATATAATAATATCTTAGCACGAGTGAAATGTAAAAAAAAATAACCAGCATAAATAAATTATGCTGGTAGAAGGGCACTGTCACGAAATTGACAACGAAATTGTTCGCCAGACAAAACTTCCTCACGAATCAAGATGTCGAGTGAATTGTCGAAAATTGTCCTTTGCTCTTCAAGCAACTGCTTTGTCTGTTCCATCAGTTCTTGCAGAATTAATTTATTCTCTCGCATCAGTTCCTCGGTTGTGACCATATCCATGTTCACAATCCCAAGTGAAGTCAACCCCGAAGCCATCATCGTCTGTACAACATTGGTTGCCTGATCAAAGTCATTGCGTGAACCTGTGGAACGACCACCGTAGTACATTTCCTCCGCAGCTGCTCCTCCGAGTGCAATCATGATCTGCTCTTCCAGAAAGCGCTTCGTATAGAGGAACTGTTCCTGTTGCGGGTTATGACGTACATATCCCAGCGCCTGACCACGCGGACTAAGTGCCACCTGACTAACACTACCTGGACGAACGAGTTCAGCCATAATGGCATGTCCCAACTCATGAATGGCGACCCTTTTCTTCTCTTCCACGCTGGACTCACGGTCTGTCTTCTCACCCATCATGACTTTATCAATAGCCAGGGACAGATGCCGCTGTTCAATGTTTAACAGCCCGTCTCTCATGGCGTATATTGCTGCTTCGTTCATCACACTTTCGAGCTGTGCACCGGAGAAACCATATGATTCTTCTGCTGTTTTCTCCAGATTAACTTCCTTCAACAGAGGTTTGTTCACCGCATGCAGTTCCAGAATATGCTTTCTGCCCTTTTTGTCAGGCAAGTCCACTTGAATGTGGCGGTCAAAACGTCCCGGTCGCGTCAGGGCGCTATCCAGCATCTCTTTACGGTTCGTTGCAGCGATAACCAGAATTCTTGGCGTATCGGAAGAATAGATTCCATCCATTTCCGTCAGGAGCTGATTCAGGGTCTGATCATATTCACGCTGTTGACCACCCTCACGTTTCCCCCCGATGACATCGATTTCATCGATAAAGATAATAGCGTTTTCCTTATTTTCCTTGGTGGCACGGGTTCTCGCGTCCTTGAACAAATCCCGAATTCTGCTGGCACCCACACCAACATACATTTCCACGAACTCACTACCCGATGCTGCTACAAAAATAGAATCGGTGTAATGGGCAGCAGCCTTGGCCATCAACGTTTTCCCTGTCCCTGGAGGGCCCGTCAGCAAGATCCCTTTTAACGGGCGAATCCCGAACTTCCGGATTTCTTCATGTTTGATCAGAAAGTCAAGCGCTTCACGCAATTCCTGCTTAGCACTGTCTTGTCCGCCAATTTCTTCAAAAGTAAGCTTGGAAGGTCCTTTTTTCTTCCGTTTACGTTCCTGTGCAGCGCCTACTGTAATCCCGCCACGCATTTGCATCATGAACAGCAAAGCTCCGACAAGCACTGCTGCAATCAGGATCGGAACAATATTAACACCAGTAAAAGCAAGGAAAATAATCAATACGGGAAAAAATCCGATGGCAACTTCTTTTGTCCACTTAGGCATTAGGCCACACTCCTATCTGACCGGGCACACGCGGCAGAATAATAAACTTGCTGGCATCTCCGTCTCTGAGACTGACATATACATTGTTGTCATCCATCGCTGTATTTACCTTAATTCCATTCGTCGCCATCTTTGACAACGTTGGTGTAATCTCGGTGTATTGCTTGTTCTCCATCGCCTGAGCTACGGTGAACATCGCATCACCCCACCAACTTTCCAGTGCTTCACTGGAATGATCCACAACATCCAACTTTAGTGAGCGTGTTCCAATCAGGGTCTGTCCTTCTTTGTGAATATATTGTACCAGTCTGCCCAAATCAACATCAGGTTGCAGATCAAGTTTCAATTGTACGTCATTGCGGTTAATAGTTAATTGAACGTCATTGACTCCATCGTACTGGGTTACCATTTTTTCAATCGGATTCTGCACAGCCACCTGACGATATACAAACCAACCTCCAAACAACACAACGGCTGAAATGACGGCAGTTATAGCAATAGGCAATACTTTTAGCTTCAAGTGAATTACCCCTCCCAGATTTTGGCCCAACCTACTGGCTTATTGGTATATACGAATATGTGTACATTGACTCCTGCGAGAATTTCGACAGGATTATTTGTTTTTGAATGTAACTTTGAGTACATATCTGAGTATATCACATCGTATATACAATTTCGAAGGCGAAAATATGAATAAATTATTAATTTTAACTATTTAAATCAAATATGTTTACAGACAACACAAAGAACCGGTTCAGTCGGATATCCGTCTGCCGGTTCTTTCATTTCTTTAATTCTCTAGTTATCTCACTCTATCTTGTTCTAGCTGTTCGGGAGTGTGTAGACCAGGTCCACCTGTTCTCCGTTGCTAAAACGATAAAAGCGATAGTGGTTGTGCGTACCATCTTTATAATACACTTGCCACACATATATTCCATTCACAACTCCGGGCATGATTCGTTTAATCTCACCGGCAGGAACTTCAGAACTGAAGCGATTGCGTATCTGCGCTTCGGACATGCCATTCTGCAGCAGCTCACTGTGTACAGCGTTTGCACCCTTAACCGGCTGATTGTTTGCGTCGAACTTAACCCAGACCATAACATCCTGGTTATCCTTGTTTTTGCCGATCAGGGTCCAGTAGATGTTGTCAGAGCCTTCTTTGTCTCCCCAGATGTACTTACGCAATTCATCATAGGATGTAATGCCCAGTTGCTCCTGTGCTGCCTGTATGGCGAGCGCTTCTTCCTTGCGTTGGTCCTGCGTGACATGGACGTAATAACGCTGAAGTCCAAACAGAATCAGAACCAGTGCAAGCAGCGAAATCCATATCCACTTCTTTTTTTTCTTCAAAAGCCGAACTTCCTTTCCCTATGATGCTGTCCTGCAATTAACGAGCAAGCAGACCATCAAATGCCAATTGAGACTCACGCAAAATGCGTTCTTCATCCAGCGTCAGACATTCGCCATGTTTCACCACTTGTTTTCCATCCACCCATACGTGCTCAACATCTTTAGCAGAAGCCGAGTAGATTGTATGTGAGATCAGGTCTGTATGTGGATAGAAATGTGCCTGTTCAATGTCCAAGGCGATAAAGTCAGCCTTCATGCCGACCTGGAGTGCTCCGGTATTGTTCAAGAAGATAGATTTGGCACCGTATGACGTTCCGAGTAATAACGCTTCGCCTGCTGGCACTGCCGTCGGGTCACCAGATACACCTTTGTGGATCAATGCAGCCAGTCTCATTTCCTCGAACATATCCAGGTTGTTGTTGCTTGCCGGTCCGTCTGTTCCGAGTGACACGGTAACTCCTGCTTTCAGCAACGCAGGTACCCGCGCAACACCGGAAGCGAGTTTCAGGTTACTTCCCGGGTTATGGGATACAGCCACATCATGACGGGCCAGAATCTCAATCTCTTCGTCATTCAGATGCACCGCATGTGCAACCAGGGATGGACGAGAGAAAAAGCCCAGTTTCTCCAGATGTGCCACAGGACGCAGTCCATAATCAGCCACGTTCTGCTCGACTTCACGAAGCGTTTCCGACATATGTGTATGAAGGGGAAGGTTTAGGTCGTTCGCGACCTGCACAAGCTTCTCTATGTAGTCAGGAGGGCATGTATATGGTGCATGTGGCGAGATTACGGTTGTAATGCGACCATCTGCCTGTCCATTCCACTCACGCGCAAACGCAGCCGACTCCTCCAGCTTCCGCAATTGTTCTTCTTCCGAGCACAACCCGATTACACCACGTGCCAGTGCTGCTCTAACGCCGGATTGCTCCACAACTTTGGCAACTTGATCCATGTGATCGTACATGTCCAGGAAAGCTGTAGTTCCGCCTTTCAACATTTCAAGCACCGATAGCGAAGTTCCCCAATATACGTCTTCTGAAGTCATTTTCGCTTCCATCGGCCACATTTTTTCCTGCAACCATACTTGCAATGCAAGATCGTCTCCGTGCCCTCTGAGCAACGACATCGCTGCATGACCATGCGTATTGATCAGACCCGGCAGGAAGAACAGTCCTTTTCCATCCACTTTGGTACAATTTTTGTCTTCATCCGGCAATGTCTCACCAATATGCACAATCTTGTCATTCTCAACAACCATGTATCCGTGGACCACGTTCCATGTTGTGCCGCCTTCATTAACGGCAAATTTGCCGTTGTGAATTACCCATCTATTTGTTGTCATCTTCCTCGTCGTCCTTTCCAGTCTCCAAGTAATAGGCCAAACTAAGCAGATCCGTTGTAAAGTCAGCATGGTGAATGCGGATATGCGGCGGTGTTTTTAGAATGGTTGGTGCAAAATTAAGGATCGCTTCAATTCCTGATTCAATAAGCTGATCGGCTACATTTTGGGCTTCCGTATCCGGAACCGTGATAATTCCGATGCGAATGTTTTCCATTTTAACCGCTTCCGTCAATTCATCCATTGGTTTTACCGTCAAACTGTTGATTTGACTACCTATCTTCGGTCCATATGCATCAAATACAGCAACAATCTTCATGTTGTCTTTCAGATATGCGTTGTAGTTGGACAAGGCTTGACCGAGGTTACCCGCTCCTACCAGAGCTACATTAATTTGCTGATCGATTTTGAGAATGTGACGAATTTTCTCGATCAAATAGGATACATCATACCCGATCCCTTTACGACCAAAATCACCGAAGTAAGCCAGGTCTTTACGAATTTGGGCCGGATTCAGATCCAGCCTCTGTCCAAGCTCTTGAGAAGAAACAGTAGCCACCTCACGCTGATGCAACTCGTTCAAATAACGCAAGTAAACAGGCAGACGTCGTACCACCGCTTCCGAAATTTTATCCGATTTCATTCTTGCTCCCCCTTACCAAGGCCACGATAAAATAATAGATGAAAAGATGAGCATTCTGTATAAAACTCAAAGATAAACGTGACATTTTATACAGAATGCTCCTTGTAATTTAGGTTATAAGTTCTTACGTGCAACTGCTTTAATCGGATACGGAAATATCTAATAAAGTTTAACGCCAAACGATAGTGTCATGCAATGATATAACGAACAAAACAACCATTATTTTTGTTCATTAGCAGGTTTTTCCAACCACTCAGTAATTCGTGGAACCATTTGCTCCGTGAGCATATGCTCCATTTTGGGACCAGGTAATGAATACAAAAAGAATTTACCATAATACGCTTCAATCACCCGTGTATCATAAACAATGACAATTCCTCTGTCCTTTGCTGTACGTACCAATCGGCCAAATCCCTGCTTGAAACGAATGACCGCTTGTGGCACGGACAGTTTCATGAACGGATTTTTCTTCTGTTCCTGGAGCAACTCACTCTTGGCTTCCACCAACGGATGATTCGGTGGCTGGAAAGGCAGTCGCACAATAGCGAGACAAGTTAACGCCTCTCCCGGGATATCTACACCCTCCCAGAAGCTACTTGTGCCCAGAAGTACCGTTGCTTTGGCATCTTGAAACCTGCGAGTCAATTTGGAACGACTTCCACTGTCAACGCCTTGCCCAAGCAACGAGATGTCGTTGCCAGACAGTGCCTCCTTCAGCGGATCATAGACCTGTCGCAACATCTTGTATGAAGTAAACAGAACCATCATGCGTCCACGCGTAGCAATTGCCGTCTCTGCGAGTGATTGCACCAGCATATTAACAAAGTGCGCATCACCCACACTTCCCTTCACACTTGGGAAATCACGCGGAATCACCAGAAGTGCCTGATCGCGATAGTTGAAAGGTGATGGCAACATCGACGTTAATAGCCGATTGTTCTCGGCGGCTTCCTGCAAGCCAAGCTGTTCAATCATGAACTGGAATGACTTATCTACCGAAAGCGTAGCCGATGTAAGCACAACACTTTTCTTTTTATCAAAAAATAAATCCTTAAGTTGTGCACTCACATCTACAGGTACGGCATACAGCTGGAGAGATTTGCTGCGGAATTGGCCGCTGGCTTCCATCCAGTACACCGTTTTGGCGTCATCCATACGCATGAAGAAACGTAGATTCTCCTTCAATGTGGTCAGATCTTTCAGCAATCCTGTAATGTCCGTGATCAGACTATCCGATTGATAATCATCCTGATCCTCTTTCACTTCAAGCAGCAATTTGTCCCCTTTGCGAACCAAATCGCCCAGAGTCACATAGATCTGGTTCTCCAGATCCTGCAACTCCTGCCATTTTGCAGGTTTCTGAGATGCTTTCAGACGCAGTGAAAATTGCCCCGTCTCTCCCGGTGAAGCATCACTTCGTTCAGGCAAGAGACCAAACAAGGCATCGCTCATACGATCCCACAGCTCCTTAACTTCAAGAGCGAGCGGGAACATCTGATCCACCATGGAGCCCCATTGCACCGAATTTTCATGCCCGGAAAACTGCGAACGAAGCATAGGTAGCTGACCATTACGACTGTCTTTAAATAGGCGGGTCAGTGTATGAACCAAGGTGAAATATTTCATATGCATTCCAAGATGTTTACCAGCGACATCCTCCAGATGATGTGCCTCATCGATCACAAGACTCTCATAGGCCGGCAGCAGCTGATGCGCGGCTTTCACATCCGTAAATAATTTGGAGTGATTGGTGATTACGATATCAGACAACCCTGCTTCATGTTTGGCACGATGGTAGAAGCATTTACGGAACCATGGACAGGATCTTCCCAGACATGATTCGGATTCACTCTGTACGGTCTCCCAGAAGTCCCCTCCGCGTCCGCTAAGGTTAAGTTCCTCATCATCTCCGGTTTCGGTCTGCGTAAGCCAGACGATCATCTGAGCAGCTGTGAAATAATCCTCTTTCGGTGTGGCGAATTCACGTTTATTGATTTTGTGTTCAAATTTGCGCAGGCACAGGTAATGTCCACGTCCTTTGAATACAGCAGCCTTAAACGGGAACGGAACCACTTGAGTCAGCATCGGAATGTCCCGCTCTCTCAATTGCTCCTGCAGATTGATCGTATGCGTGCTAACCATAACTTTCTGTTCTTGCTTCACACTTTCATAAATAGCAGGCAACAGATACCCTAGAGATTTACCGGTACCCGTTCCAGCTTCGATCAAGAGATGTTTCTCTTCATCCAAGGCTTGCCTTACACTGCTGAACATCTGAGTCTGCGCTTCACGCTCTTCGTAATGATCCAGTGTATCCTTCAGATTCTCCCGAACCTGGTCCATAAACTGTTCGAAGCTTACACCATCGAGGGGGTTAGCCTCCCGCTCATCGCGTGGTGCACCAATATCGGTCCAATCACTTACATTAAGAGCAAGCTGACGATAATAGGTATGTCCGTCCAGGTCCTGAATCGGCTCTGCTTCCTTCTCACTGCGCATTCCGTCCAAAAACCAACCCAAGTCACTGTCTTCTGGTGCAAACAGGTCACTGAGACGCTGAATCGTTATGAGCGGTAATTCCTTTAACTCATCCAGACACTTGAGTAGCACATAGGCTGTCGCCAGTGCATCACTGTCTGCCTGGTGAGGGCGATCATGTTGAAATCCAAATTCGGAAGACACATAACCGAGTTGATAAGAACCCAGTGATGGGAATGTGATCTTCAGAAAATCAATCGTGTCCAGAATGCGGCCAGTGAACGGCAAATAACCGCAACGGTCAAGAGCATTCTGCAAAAAGTGAAAATCAAAAGCGACGTTGTGTCCAACAAGCACCACATCATTAAGCAGCGGAACCATCTCCATCATCATCTCTTCGAGTGAAGGAGCGTCCGCCACATCTGCATCGGTAATACCCGTCAACCCCGAAATAAACGGGGGAATCGGTACACCAGGGTTCACATAAGAACTATATATTTGAGTTATGCTGTAGTCATGATCTATGATGGCAAGTCCGGCCTGTATAATCTCACCGTCGGACTGCGTGCCGGTTGTTTCGAAATCCAATACGGCAAATTTCATTGCAATGTACGGTCCCTTCCATTCCAGTCTATGTTACAGCATAGCAAAAAAAAGGGGATTTGAAAATTAACTGACAAAAAAGCGGTGTCCCCGCCGCTATGCCAAAGGAGGGAACACCGTTTTTTTGTCGCCGAATTCCCGCTTAATGAAGGGTCGTCAGCTGATTAGCATATTGCAATTTTCCCCTGTTCAACCTGCAAGCTTCCATGTTGTACAGTGGTTCGGTCAATGTCGGGTCATACTGAAGGGCCTGTGCAAAGAGTGAACATGCAGCTTCGGGATTCGCAAGCTTGACTTGAATACAGCCCAGGGCGTTACACACAAGCCCTTTCAAGCGAGGTGAACCTTTAAGGTACATGATCTGCTGTAAATGTGTTCCGGCTTCCGCCATTTGTTCCAGATTCAGATACGCCAGCGCCAGGTAAAAACGAGTTAATGCACTCTCCGGATGGTCGGTCACAACCCGGGAGAATTGCATGATCGCCTGCGGATACATCTGTAATTTGAAATAACCCTGACCTCGACTGAAACATTCCAGATGGAGTTCAGGCAGAGCGGTAACAGCTCCCTGTTCCGGTTCAAGGGAAGCAGGCTTATCCATCTCTCGCTCCCTCACCTGGCTCATCTTTTCTTCAAACATCAGCCATTCATCCAGCATCCCGTCACTCATCCGCTTAAGCAAGTTCCACTTTTGCAGCAATTCTTGTTTGTTCAGGCCTTCAGCGGAAGGATAGCTCTTGATAATTTCATCTAACATGTCGTTCATTTCTGCGAAAACATGCTGGAACATCGATGCATCCCCACCCTTGAAAAAATGGATTAGTGCAGTGACCTGTACTCATTTTTTGCTTCAAGGGCCGATTTCATTCTCCTTACCAGTCGATTACATAATTGTTGCGTGGACTTCCTGTTTCATCGTTTGTACAGGTTTATTCTGCCCATCTACAAATACAACGGTTGGTTTGTGAGTATTTGCCTCTTCTTGTGACATCATGGCGTAAGAAATGATAATGACGTTATCTCCAGGCTGTACCAGACGTGCAGCTGCGCCGTTAAGACATATGACCCCGCTTCCGCGTGGTCCTGGAATCACATATGTTTCCAGACGTGCACCATTGTTGTTGTTCACAATTTGCACTTTCTCGTTTTCCATCAAGTCGGATGTTTCCATCAAGTCTTCATCTATGGTAATACTACCCACATAGTTCAAGTTGGCTTCCGTTACCGTAGCCCGGTGAATTTTGGATTTCATCAGTGTTCTAAACATGGGACAGTACCTCCGATTTTTGCAACCTTATATTGTCAATCAATCTTGTTTTTCCGAATTTCACCGCAAGTGCAATGAGCAGATCGTCACGGCCTTGAACTTCTTCCTGATCTGTGAGCGGCTCCAGACTTGGAAAAGCCTGAATCTCGGCGTAGTCGATAACGGCAAGCGGTGAGGTTGCAATGTGCTCGCGCAGAATACGACGGATATCTGCGGCTGTAGTAGCTACACCTGTATCTGTGGCTTCCTGAGCTGCACGTAGTGCCTTCGATAGAACCAAGGCCTGTGTACGCTGTTCTGGGTTAAGGTAGACGTTACGTGAACTGAGGGCAAGGCCATCCTCTTCGCGAACAATCGGACAGGGTACAATTTCTACAGGCATATTCAAATCATTCACCATCTGTTGAATGACCGCAACCTGCTGAGCGTCTTTCATACCAAAAAATGCACGCTGTGGCTGTACGATGTTGAAGAGTTTGGAGACTACGGTCGTTACCCCGTCAAAATGTCCTGGACGTGAAGCGCCACATAAGCGCTCCGTCAGTTTTGAGACAGATACGGTCGTTTGCGTTGCCTGTGGATACATCTCTTCAACAGAGGGAATAAATACGATATCCACTCCTTGTGAGCGTGCTGTTTCCACATCTCTGGCTTCATCCCGCGGATAGCTGTCAAAATCTTCATTAGGGCCAAATTGAATTGGATTAACAAATATGCTTAATACCACGATATCGCTCTGTTGTCTGGCTGCCTGCATCAAGCTTGCATGACCTTGATGAAGATAACCCATTGTTGGTACAAGACCTACAACAGACGCACTGGACCGAATCGCTTGACGCTTCAAGCTTAGTTCCTGTCTTAACTCTGCGATTGTCCGTAATACTTTCATGAGTTACTCCCCACCTTTTCCTTGCGTTGTCCGCCGTACAGTTGATCCAGAACACCATCCGCCGCATTGAATACATGCTCTTCGGCCGGGAACGAACGATCTTTCACTTCTTTCACGTAAGCTTCGATGCTGGTTCTGATTAATGTACCCACATCTCCATAGGTTTTGACAAATCGTTTGGGCGTATACGGAGAGGCGTATTGAACCACATCGTGGAATACCAGTACCTGACCATCACAGCCTCGTCCTGCTCCAATTCCTATGGTAGGGATGGACAGTTCCTCCGAGATCGCCCGTGCAACTTCTTCCGTAACCAGTTCAAGCACAATGCCAAACGCACCTGCAGCTTCCAAGGCTTTGGCTTCGTCCATCAGACGTTTCGCATCCGCTGCATCCTTGCCCTGAATGCGGTAACCACCAATCTGATTAACCGATTGAGGTGTCAGTCCGATATGTCCAAGAACAGGCACGCCTGCTTGCACAACTGCTCTAACGGTGTCCGCTATCTCGACTCCGCCTTCCATTTTAACCGCATGGGCATGCCCCTCTTGCATCAGTCGACGGACACCCTTAAGCGTCTCATCCACGCTGCCATGATAGGTCATAAAAGGCATATCAGCCACAATAAATGTCTTCTCAGCACCGCGCACTACGGAACGTGTGTGGTATACCATGTCGTCGATGGTCACCGGAAGCGTCGAATTATAACCCAGTACTACATTGCCGAGTGAATCACCAACCAGGATCAGATCAATACCTGCTTCCTCTGCTAGGAGCGCTGTTGGATAATCGTAAGCCGTGATCATGGTAAGCGGCACGCCATCCTGCTTATATTTTTTCATTTTCACAATATTCAACGCTTGTTTGTTCGCCATTTTTTTTCATGGCTCCTTTCTTCTTTTCAAATAAACGCAACAAAAAAACCTTTTAGTTTTCCACTAAAAAGTCCCGAAAAGTCAAAAAAGAGTCACTTGCGATCGTCCCTTCTGTCTCGGTCCTCTTCGGCTCAGAGCAGAATCCAACAACTCACTTAAACGTATTTCATTCTTGCACTGCGGTCTGCTTATATAAAACACATCAAAGCAGAACAAAGGTTACTGTTACGGGAGTGCAATTCGGTCTGCATTAGCCGATATCGCCTCACGAACACAGTATACCAAAGTTCTGCTCAAACTTCACGTCTTATGTTCATTTTACCAGTGAAAATTCGACAAATTGTTTATGATTTCCAGGAAATCTCACCAGAGATGATTAGCGTATGTTCTCCATCGTGCTTCTCCACGATAAGTGCACCAGAAGGGTCAAGACCAATTGCCTTCCCTTCAATGACACCATGAGGATTCGTCACTGTAATCTCTCGATTCATCGATACGGACAGGGCCTCCCATAGAGCTGAGATCACGCCAAATCCTTCTTTTTGATACAAAAAATACAACTGTTCAAGCTCCGTCAAAATGGCAGCCGTTAGTTTGGTGCGATCAACGGATTGACCCGTCTCCATCTTGAGCGAAGTAGCGATTGTGGTCAGATCTTCCGGATAATCCTCGGGATCAAAGTTCACGTCAACGCCTATACCTGCGATACAGTATCTGACTTCATGATCTTCTACCGTAGATTCAAGCAATATGCCACATACCTTGCGTCCGTCAATCAACACATCATTTGGCCATTTGATGCCCGCATCAGCTCCTGAACAAGCTCGAACGGCACGACATACAGCCACTCCTGTTAATAAAGTTAGCTGCGGCGTATGCTGAAGTGGTAGATCAGGGCGTAACAGGACACTCATCCAGATTCCTTTACCCGGAGGAGAGAACCACTGTCGACCGAAACGTCCTCTTCCTCCTGTTTGTTCTTCCGCAATGACCACAGCGCCTTCTGCCTGCCCTTGCTCAGCTAGCTTGAGAACATCCCCTTGCGTAGACAGGGTCGAAGCCAACAAAACAGCCTTACGGCCAAATACGGTTGTATCCAGGGCCAATTGGAGGCCAGTAGCGTCAATGCTATCCGGCTTCGTTACCAGACGGTATCCTTTGCGGGATACCGCTTCAAACTCATAACCCATGTCTCGCAACTTGTTCACATGTTTCCACACAGCGGTCCGACTGATGGACAGATTACGGCTGATCTCTTCACCCGATACGAATCGTCCTTCTGCATTTAATAACATATGTAACAGATCTTCATGTTTGGTCATCTTGAACCACCCGCTTCACTTCTGCACTTAGTGCTTCATGCTGATTCACTATCGTTCCAATCGCCGTTTCTCGTAACAAATGTTTCATTAGTTGCCCCAGCCAAGGTCCGCCTTTGCGCTGCACCATTTGTAACACTTGTTCCCCTGTAATATCCAACTCTTTCAAGTCATGCACAGGGATCGATTGACTCCATTCGGCTGCAAGCTCTTGTACTAATACAACCTGCATTTCTGCCGGTTCGGACTGATTCCGCCATTCTGCTGGCAGTGCAGACTGTATTCGAAGCCAATCATCCGCCGCCTGAACGCCACAAGCCAGAACAGTAACGATCCAATCGGAACGGAGACTGACCGTATCCTTCGGCTCCTGAACGGAAGTATGAATCAACTGTTCCACCTGAAGGACCCCTGTTATACGAGAACGATGTTCATTGGAGAATGTCCACTGACGTAATAATACATCTGCTTCATCCTTGCTATAACCGCCAGCAATCAGGATGAGTGACCAACGAAGCAACACATGCTGACCTGACAATTGTTCCAAATTGGATAACAACATCTTGTTAAATCGGGTCGAGCTTACCGGCGCTTTGATATGCGCAAGGGAATCACTTCTGTATAACAGCTCCAACCCTCTTAAAGGATGCGGTCCAGACATCATTTTTACCATCTCGGTACGTACCCGTTCCATTGCTATATGTTGAAGCAGGTCTTTCTGCCTTACAAGACCCTTCCACGTGTTATGGGCAATTTTGAAATCAAATACGGAAGCAAACCGGACACAGCGGAGCATCCGCAGTGCATCTTCACCAAATCGTTCCATCGCAGAACCCACACATCTGACTCGCTCTTCCTTGATATCTGCCTGTCCACCGAACGGATCAACGATTGTCCCAGTGACGTCCATAGCCAGAGCGTTCATCGTGAAGTCGCGCCGCTGTAAGTCTTCCTTGATATCCTGAACAAATTGAACCGCAGCAGGTCTGCGATTATCCTGATATTCGGATTCTGTTCGAAATGTGGTCACTTCAAAGTAATAACCGCCTGAACGAACGGTAACCGTACCGTGTTGTAAACCTGTAGGAATACAATCGTCAAACAGTTCCATGACTTGCTCAGGAGAAGCAGATGTCGTGATATCCATATCGTCCACAACACGTTCCAGCAATTCGTCACGAACGCAACCACCTACCCAATATGCCTTGTAGCCATGTTTGTTTAATGTTGTGAGTACATTCTCACTTTGCATTGCCATTTCACGATCTACCTGTGTCCATTGAACCACCACATATCACCTCTTCTCTTGCCTGTTGTGGTATGCACAGTATGATTTCGTCTAAGAAATGATTAACCGCAAACCGGCTTCAGATTCGGAACTTCCCTTCCCAACACCCGGTAATATATCTGTTCATATTCATGCCGAATAGCATCATTGCAAAAGTCGTGATGCGCGCGCTGAAGACATGCTTCCCTGAACTCAGCAGCCAAACGATCGTCCGTCAACAAACGAATGGTGTTCTCGGCCATGGATTGTGTATCCCCAATCGCGGATAAATAACCTGTCTTACCATGTAAGACCAGTTCCGGAATTCCTCCGGCCTGTGAACCGATCGTGGGTACGCCACAAGCCATTGCTTCGAGCGCCACAAGTCCGAAACTTTCCTTCTCCGATGGAAGCATCAACACGTCCGCCATGGAGATGACCTGAGCAATGTCATCCTGTTTGCCAAGGAAATGAACTTTATCATTCAAGCCGAGATCATTAATCTTCCATTGCATCTTCGGCAAATCAGGTCCTTCACCAACAAATAACAGTTTGGCAGGAACCTGCTCCTGTACCTGACGGAAGACCTCTACCACATCCTGAGTTCTTTTCACCGGTCGGAAATTGGAGATGTGCATTAATATTTTTTCGTCAGGCGTAGCAAAGTCTCTTCGCAGACTGGCAGCATCCCGCGGATAATATATTCGTTTGTCAATAAAATTATAGGTTAGATCGATTGGACGCTGAATATCCAGCAATTCGACCGTTTCTCGAATCAAATCTTGTGATACGGCAGTAACCGCGTCACTTTCATTAATGGCTAGACGGATCAGATCCTTCAGAGATTCATCCTGAGCCAGAACCGTAATATCCGTTCCATGTAACGTGGTAACCACTTTAAGGCCGTCCCCTACCATTTGTTTCGCCAGAAAGGCACATACTGCGTGTGGCACGGCATAATGAACATGCAGCAGATCCAGCTGCTGTGACTTAGCCACCTGAGCCATCTTTGTTGCCAGTGACAGGTCATACGGAGGGTAACGGAAAACATAATAATCATTTACTTCAACTTCGTGATAAAAAATATTTTTCTGGAACGTACCCAGTCTGAACGGGATACTGTTGGCAATAAAATGAACCTGATGCCCCTGTTCGGCAAGTAATTTGCCCAGTTCCGTTGCGACAACGCCAGACCCGCCGAGGGACGGATAACAGGTGATGCCGATTTTTAGCTTTTTATCCATCCTGTGGACGCTCCTTTGATCTCCCGCTTCATGCAGGTTGATATAATGCAATGGAATAATGAAACCCTTCGTTTCATTAAACGTAAAATGTGAAATCGCTTATTGGGCACCCGGGCCAAATTGATGAACCACGTAAGGTGTAATTGTAGCAAAACCTTCTGCAAACGGGATGAGACTGCGTTGTCCGAGCAAGGAATCGCGGGCTCTTACACGTTCAATATACCCTTGATTCAATGGCGTCGAGACCGCTCCGTCTCTCAGTTCGAATTGGGAACGATAAGAGAGCAGTGATGCTTCTTTTTGCTCATAGTGTTCCGTAATATCGACAATCAAATCCGTAGGCCCGATGTCATTAATAAAGTAAAAATAAAGTTCCTTCACCTGCAAGGCAGGCATGTCCGGCATATAGTTGCGAAGCTTAGCGTTAAATACAGCCTCCTGCACAAGCTTACTGCAATTGACATGATCCGGATGACGATCTTCCCAATACGGAGCAAACACCATCCGAGGGGCATGACGCCGTATCTCAGCCGTCACCGCCTGTACATGTTCAGGCGTAAGATATAAGCCACGATCAGGAAGCCCCAGATTCGTTCGACACGAAAGACCGAGGACGCGGGAGGCTTGCTCCGCTTCCTCGGTTCTGCGCTCTACTGTTCCGTTGGAAGACATCTCAGCACGAGTCAGATCACACACGCCTACTTTCAAGCCGGCAGCGGTATGTTTGGCAATCGTTCCACCCATACCAATCTCCGCATCGTCTGCATGTGCTCCAAAGATGAGAATATCCAGACTCATTCGGAATCACCCGAATTCAATCCAGCCTCCGGCTTGTATTTATGTACCAGCTCTCTCCAGGCAAAATCGCCACGATCCAGAGCCTTGACCAGAATCTCAGCGGTTGCGATATTGGTGGCAAGTGGAATTCCTTGCACATCACAAAGACGTAGCAACGCATTAATATCCGGCTCGTGAGGTTGTGCCATCAGTGGATCGCGAAGGAAAATAATCAGATCCATCTCATTTTGCGCAACCAAAGCTCCAATCTGTTGATCTCCGCCCAATGGGCCTGATTCGAATCGATGAATCTTCAGAGACGTTCCTTCCATAATACGAAGGCCTGTTGTTCCTGTAGAATATAATTGATGGTCCGTAAAAACAGGCTCATATGCCGTCACGAAGTTAACCATCTCTTCTTTTTTACGATCATGGGCGATAAATGCTATTTTCAACATGACAATCTCCTTTAGTCGATAAAGTGGTCAAATCCGTAGATCATTCCTGTATACTCCATAACCTTTTGCACACCAATCTTAACACCAGGCATATAACCTGCGCGCTCGTAGGAGTCATGCCGAATTTTGAGTGACTGTCCATAGTCTCCGAAAACAACTTCCTGCTGCGCGAATACACCAGGCAATCGTACACTGTGAATTCGGAAGCCATTGTAATACCCGCCGCGTGATCCTTCAATCGTTTCTTCTTCATTCGGATTACCTTGACGAAGTTCTTCCCGATTGGCAGCAATCAGTTCCGCTGTTTTGATCGCAGTTCCTGAAGGAGCATCCAGCTTCTGATCTCCGTGATATTCGATGATCTCCACATTTGGCATATGTTTGGCAGCCTGTGCTGCGAATCGCATCATCAAAATGGCACCAATCGAGAAGTTAGGGGCAATAAGCCCTCCAATTCCTTTGTCCTGGCACTGCTTGTCCAACTGTTCGATCTGCTCCGGCGTGAAGCCAGTAACACCCATGACAGGTCTGACTCCATGACGGATCGCGATCTCAGTATGTGCAAACGCAAATTGTGGTACTGTAAAATCAACCATAACCTGAGGTTTTGTTTCGGCAAAAGCCATTTCGATATCATCAGTCACCAGCACCCCACACTCTGGCAAACCAACAAGGGTTCCTGCATCCGTGCCTGCTCCGGAGCGGTTGACAGCCGCTGCAAGCTCCAATTCCGGGTCCTGAAGTACCAATTTCACAACTTCACGGCCCATACGGCCAGCCGCTCCGATCACGGCAACTCTGATTACTTCACTCATATTGACTGCATCTCCTCACTATGTTGGATCATATCGTAGAATCCATTTCAACTCGAAAGAAATCTTTGCAAAATGAATTCTTATTGAATGGATTTCATACGTTGCTTGATTTCCTGTAACATCTGATGCAGTTGCCCATTCTGCGGATCCAGCAAAATTGCCTCACGCAGCGCCTGAATTGCATAGTCAAATTCATTCAAATCACTGTAAGCCAGCGCAAGCATAACATGAGCTTCCACTGAGAGCGGATCAAGTTTGACCGCTTCTTGCAGAAGCGTAGACGCTTCCACATAGCGCTCCTGTGTTGCAATACCCGCCTGCTCCAACAGCAACTTCGCTCTGGAGGTCAATTGTTTTGCTTCCAACGTCTGCAGATGCAAAATATACTCTTCTGTTCCTGGCGACAATTCAACCGACTTGCGCGCATATTCAAGCGCTGGAACCAGATGTTTGCTGCGGGCGTGTGTAATGGAACAGCGATAATATAACTCCGCATGTTTTGGATGAGCGTGAATGGCTGACTCGAACCAACGAATCGCCTGCTCAAAATCATTTTGCAATATACAGCGGTAAGCCTGCTGCATATATTCTTCCGGTTTCATCATTAAGCTGACCCTCCCCGATCGGGTGATGGTACAGCATATGTAATCTACGCCTAATCGGTGTTTTTGGGAGTCCACCGATTGGCATCGCGGGTGTTAAATTTATGCATGACTTTATCGTGCGCCTCAGCCAGATCAATTCCCAGTGAGTTCGCAAAACAAATCGTGATAAATAAAATATCTCCAAGCTCAAGTTCAATGGAATTGGCTGCTTCGGAAGATTTCTTCGGCTTCTCGCCGAATTCATGATTCACTTCCCTGGCGAGCTCCCCAACCTCTTCAGACATCCGGGCCAACATGGCCAGAGGACTGAAGTACCCCTCCTTGAACTGGGAGATATACTGATCAACCTCACGCTGCATTTCTGCGATGCTTTTCTCCATGAGAACGGATTCTCCTTTGAAATGATGTCGTATTTGTTCCTAATAATATCAGTTATTTAGATTCACTTCCACCATCATCAGCGACAAATCATTTTTAAAGAATCAATAAACAGGTATACTAGATGGGAATGATTGCTTCTTCATTCTAATTTATCTACAGCGAGGGATCTTATGAGCACTGCCAAAACCTGGATACAAGTTAAACTGGTTCTTCCCATCGTACTGGGTACAGCCTTATATGCCTTTGGGCTCCTCTATTTCATTATCCCCAACCAGCTTATGGAAGGTGGCCTCACCGGGGTTACGGTGCTGATCAATTACGCTTTTGGCATCTCACCTTCACTTACAACCTTGATTCTGAATGTTCCCCTCTTTCTGATTGGGCTCAAAATTTTGGGCGGCAGACAGATGATCTATACGGGTATCGGAATCGGGGCACTGACCGTTTTTCTATGGTTGTTTGAGAAGTTGATTCATCTGGGCTGGATTGAACCATTACATACCGAGAATGACCTCCTGCTCGCAGCCCTATATGCAGGTGTCACCCTTGGAGCCGGCCTTGGCATTGTATTCCGTTGGGGCGGAACGACGGGCGGTTCAGACATCATTGCCCGTATTCTGAACCGCAAGTATGGATGGAGCATGGGCCGAGTATTACTGGGCATCGACTTTGTCATTATCGGGCTCTCTCTCATCTACATCCCCAAAGAAAAAATTCTGTATACGCTTGTAGCTGTATTCATCGCCTCCAAAGTCATCGACTTTATTCAGGAAGGTGCATATTCTGCCCGGGCATTTATGATCATTAGTGACCATGCACCCGAGATTGCGGACCAGATCACACGGGATATGGATCGTGGCGTCACCCTCATTCCAGCCATTGGCGCGTACTCTAAACAGGCCAAACACATGGCCTACTGCGTGATCTCCAGGCAAGAGTTCAGGCGATTGCAGACCATTGTACGTTCCATTGACCCGAGAGCTTTTGTCATCATCAGCGATGTTCACGATGTACATGGCGAAGGTTTCAAAGAAAGCTGATATAACACAGAAACTACAAAAAAACCTCTTTTACATGAAGAGCCGTTAGCGTGGCTACTCATGCGGAAAGAGGTCTTTTTTTATATACCACTTATAGACCAGGATCAAGTTCATGTTCTATTAACGCCGAAAAGGAAAAATCCCCTGCTGCTGCGCACGATATTTACGATATCCGGCGTAACTAAGCGTTGCCACAATGACCGAACTGATGAGCAACCCGGCCGCCCTGCGATCAGGGCCCTGTACAAATGGTACGAAAGCACTCTCATCCTTCTCCCGACCAAATAACTGGTTCACCAGTTCCTCACCATGGCCCACCATGCTCTTTAACTGAGCCAGATCTGGCTGCTTTGCATTGGTAAGCCCTTTGGTATGAGATAACCAAGCGTCCATCTGAGCAATTTCATACGGTTCACGGCGAATCAGTGCGGCAGGACGAATCGTCTCATAATGCTCCTCCAGAACGGTGTAGCGGTTTGCCAGTACGGCCGCAGTTTGCCCTTGATTTGTAGCAGCGGATAAAGCGTCCAGATCGTTTTTCACGATTTTATAATACTGAAGCCATAAAGGCTTGGTTGGATTCGCGAGACTATCTGCTGCAAGTCTGAGTTTGGCTGAGGACTGCTGAAGAGAAGCATCGTCATTTTTCACCTTCACAACGGCTTGTTTCACTTCAACTATGGTTTCGGACAAGGCGTGTATGCCCTCGACTGTTGTTTGTCCCTCAAAGGAGATATGCTCCAGACTTTTACTGATACGCAGAATGCTTCCTCGCACTTCTTCAATATTATTCTCGAGCGCCTGCCGATACAATATGGCTGCTTCCTCGTTCAGTTGTGCAATTGAATTGCTTGTGGACACTTGCTGATCTGAATTCGAATTCAATGCTTCACTTTGCGCGGATACACGATATGCTAAGTTCGTCCACAGCATTATAGCTATAAACGATACCACCAATAAGCCAGTTTTGATCCCAAACGTTCTCTTCATGGACATCCCTCCCACCACCAATGTATGGCGGGGGACAGTTCATTAGAACAAGCTCAAGATCGGATATCAGGTTCGTTTCGCCTGTCTTAAGGCCAGCCACGCGCACAGAATGCTTACCAGTGTCAGTCCGAATGTGAAATTACGCACACCATCTACATGATCATAGAGGGAAGCGGGTAACCAAGGGTAAATATCATATGTATAATCCATCGTATCGTTCAACAGCGTCCAAAGACCTGCAACGACAAGGGAAGCCCAGCGGAAGCCGAAAAAGCGTACATAAATAAGAGCTTCAATGGCCATCGCACTATGCGAAGCAATCAACATCCAGTCTTGCCAGTGCTGTGTACCACCTTGCATCCAGCCAGCGAAAATAATGGACACCGCCCACACGCCATATTTCACAGATGTGACCACGGCAAGCGCCTGAATCACATGTCCGATCCGTTTGATAATGATGGACCGTGGTGGGTACAACACCCATAACAACGCTAAAGTAAAAAACAAACTCGCTGTTGGGCTATCCGGCACAAATACGATCTGCCACACCGGTTGCTCAGCCAGCGTCAATTTCATTTGCTCTCCGTACCAGATGTATCCGTATACCGTTCCTACCGCATTACACCAAAATAATAGCCACAGGAAATAACGATTGGTTAGAAATTCCCTACTCCAGAAATACGATAAAGCCACATTCCCTGCCCCTTCCTTCATCAATATTGTGCACGATACAGTGCTGTCCAAAAAAAACACTTCAAAAAAAACCTGACCGCATAAACGATCAGGTTTCATTGGTTATTTCGATTTTACTGTTCTGCTTTCTGTTTCGCAAGCCATTCGGTCAGATGAGTAATCTCTTCATCCGTAACACCTTGAGCAATAGCTTGATTGTACATCGCAGGCATCTCGTTATAACCATCTTTAATAATGGTCAGAATCTCTTCTTGGCTATGCTTGTCACCGACACCCCGAAGTGAAGGTCCACTTGCGCCCTTCATATCAGCCGCATGGCAACCAATACATCCAGCCTTCTTGTACGTTTCCATTGCAGGATCATCCTGTTCCACGATCGCAACTTCTTCTTGCTGTCCAGGTGCATTGGAAACGGGTGGGAGCCCCTGTTCACGCCTCTCCAGCGCTTCTTCTTCACGTTGAATATGTTCAGGCTTCTGTCCACTTGCTTCCAACTCATGCTCGTAGTGCGTCCACGCTACATTTGTCAGGTAGAATACAGAAATGACCGACAAAATCATCAGTGATGAAGCAATTGGGCGTTTATAGAAACGCCGCTCCTTGCCTGTATCCAGGAATGGTGCCAGTAGCAAAGCTCCAAAAGCAACTCCGCTGACTCCCAGTACCCCGAGCAGAACGTAATCGCCCGATGCGTATGGATACTTCAAGTACTGATACAGAAAAAGGAAGTACCAGTCCGGCATAGGAATTACGGATGCGCTCGGATTGGCCGGATAGCCTAAAGGTGCAGGTTCTGAGATCGTGAGAACCAGAATCCCCACCAATACAACGACACCAACCATCCATTCTTTCAGCAGGAAGTTGGGGATAAAGGCTTCTGATTTGCCGGGATACGCCGTGTAATCAGGAGGGGTAATAAATCCCGCCCCTTTACGGACCCGTGAATCACCGACAAAGATAACCTTTTCCTCATCATCCTTCTTATGTCCGTGAGCCATTGCTATTCCTCCCTTCTCAGTTTATAGTGGTCCCGAAATGCCCTGTCTGCGGATCATGATAAAGTGTCCGACCAGAAGCACCAGAAGCACAGCGGGGAGGAAGAATACGTGCAGGGCAAAGAATCGGGTTAGTGTCTGTGCACCAACAATCGTACCGCCTTGCAGGAATTCTTTAATAATCGGTCCCAGCCAAGGAACCGTATTGGCAATCTCCAGTGTTACTTTTGTTGCAAAATAGGCTTTGTTATCCCATGGCAACAAGTACCCTGTCAGCCCCAGGCCCAACATGACGAAAAAGATCAGCATGCCGACAACCCAGTTCATTTCACGCGGTGCCTTGTAAGAGCCTGTAAAGAACACACGCATCGTATGTAAGAACATCATTACGATAACCAGACTGGCTCCCCAGTGGTGCATGCCGCGAACAATTTGGCCGAAGGCTACTTTGGTCTGCAGGTACTCCACACTAGCGTAGGCATTGATAATATCAGGTACATAATACATGGTCAGGAACATGCCTGACAGAATCTGAATAACAGTAATAAAGAACGTCAATCCACCAAAGCAGTACACGAATGCGGAAAAGTGATGAGCCGGATTTACATGCTCTGGAACTTCATGATCCGCAACGTCCCGCCAGATTGGCGTGATGTCAAGACGCTCGTCAATCCAGTCATAGACATTTTTAAACATCTGCGTTCACGCCTCCTAATTCACTCGGGTGTTCGGAACAATGTCGCCCAGATATACCCAACCCTGCTCTTCCTTGACTACGTACTCATCCAGCGGTTTGGGGGCTACGGCAAGATTCTTCCCTTCCTTGTCATAGTGCGCGCCATGGCAGGGGCAATGATACTCGTCAGGGTATTGCTTGTCACTATTCCAGCCTACTGTACATCCCAGATGTTTACAGATAGGTGAGAGTGCATAAATTTTACCCTGCTCGTCTTTGCGAATCCACGCCACTAACGATGCATTACTCAGATACCAACCATCCTGTTGTTTAAGTTCAAAGGTGAATTCTTGAGGCTCATTCGTAATTTTGCTGATTTCAGCTACTTTGACAGAGGTGCCTTCTCCCTTATGTTGCAAAATCGGGTCCACCGCAAAACGGACCATAGGAAGGATTGCACCGGCGGCCATGTAGGCTGTAGCTCCACCAAGCGTGTACGTCAAAAACTGCCTGCGTGACATCTCCATGCGGCTTGGCAATTTCAATGAAGCTTCGTGGTCATGCTCACTGCTCATACTGTCTCCAACCCCCTTTTTCAGCCAACTCTCTCAAACGTTTTCATTTTCATAAATTCCACGACTTACTAGAACATACATAATCATATAGTAGCCCTAGAACACCGTCAAGAATTTGTCACACATTTTTAAGGTTCAATTGTAAGCGTTATTAAAAAATTGTTGTAAAATTGTCACATTTGTCGCTAAAAACTATTTTTTCCACAACTCTCGTATCTTTTCCCCTATAAATCTCGCAATCCCTTCTTCTCCGACCTCATGAGTTAAGACGGACCGACTCAAAACCAGATCAGCAGCTGGAATTTCCATGCCATCCAAATGACCATCCGATGACATAATAACCACATATTTGAATCCTGAGGATTTAAGCTGTTCGGACAAGGAATTTAATGTCATTGACAATTCCGAATTAGCATAATGAAAGGCTGGATAAGTCATGATTCTCCCTTTGAAAGGAATTTCGACCAGATCCAGAAAATCTCTCAGCCGCTCCAACGCCTCGGTAGCTTCAACTGGCGACTGCTCACCGCTAAGAGCTGTGTATGGAATAAGGCATGTATCCAGATAGAGTTGCAGTTCAGCCCAGCTGTCTTGAGTCATCTCACTGAATTTCAATTCCCTATATCCCCTCTCTATCCATTTTATTCCCATATTATATATGACTATATCTTATAAATCCAGACATTCATTTCGGAATTACACATATCAAAAAAAGGAAACACGCATCTGCGCATTCCCTTTTATCTCAGAAAGGAACTATTTTGCTAATCAGTTTATGGTCCTCAGTTCATCCGTCAGACTCCGGAAAGCTACTTCGTCTCCGGTAGCTAACGCTTTATCGATTTCCAAATAGAGCTTCTCGCTGCGCTGTTTGCGAAGCGCTTCGTCCCAAACCATCTCAGCTGCCAGCCCCAACATGACTTCATACGTAACTTTCATTTTATCCAATAGGATGCACCTCCAAAACGGATTTAAGAGCTCCTATATTCTTTTCCTTTGGTAACATAACCCAGTGAAGTTCTGGACATCCGCTCCAGATCGGCATCAGTCAGCTCACGTATCACTTTGGCAGGTGTCCCCAAAGCAAGAGTATAGGGCGGAATTTTACTATTCTCAGTAACAACAGAACCGGCTCCAATCAGCGTATATTCGCCAATATCGGCTCCATTCAGCAGAATGGCTCCCATGCCGATTAATGATCCTGTTCCAATACAACAACCATGAATGATCGCTGTATGTCCTACTGAGACATCATCTCCCACAATCAAAGGTTGATCAGTATTGACATGACCGACAACGTTATCTTGAATATTACAGCGCTTTCCAATGATAATAGGAGCCAAATCAGCCCGCAGGACTGCATTGAACCAGACGGAAGACTCTTCTCCCATTCTCAAATCACCGATCAGTTTTGCACCTTCAGCCATATATACCGAAGGATGTAACTGAGGTTGTAGACCTTTGTATGGAATTATCATTATTATCACTCCTTAATTTGGGAGTGATTTTAGCAACTTGTCCTTCACTTGTCAAACATAATAGGCGTAATGTCTCCTGAGATGGAGCGACAGGATGCAGCAAGACGTGTGCCCCAGGCTGTCATTTGTATAGTCCTGCCTTCCTCATGTTCCCCAATACGGACCATGCCAAGATGCAACATCATTTTAACAATTCTGTTATCATAAATGGCCTCGGCCGTATCATAGTAAAACGGCTGAATGAACGGACCGATCTGACGAAACAGCGACTCGGCGGTTGACCATTCTTGGGCACATTCGCCTGTCCAATACACAATAGAGGACAGATTGGGAATAGCACCTTTATACAATCTTAACCAAAAGCTAAATAGCTGTATCATTTCGGCTGTTTTCTCAGCTCCCAGCTTGTCTTCTCCAGCTGGTGATAACTTCAGCGTGCCTTGCTCCTCACGAACCAGCCGATGGTGAAATGCATAGTCGTAGAGAAGTGCGAAACGATCCGGGTAATCCTTGAAGGAACGGCCATATCCGAATCTCCATCCACCTTTGCCCACCAATTCCTCACTAATGTGCAGATGCTCCATAATCTGCTGTTGAGAGCGACGGTACATCATGCCTTCAGCGTTAAGGGCAATTTCGTGCTGCTGGACAAACTGCAGGAACAACTTGAGATCATCCGCTAAGAGATGATACTCATCCCGATACATGGGTGGCTCCGTTGTTTTGGTAATCCCTGCTCGCAGATGTGTGGATAACACATCCCTGAATCTTAATTTCAGATCCTGGGGTACCTGATACAAATACCTGGTCTGCTGCGTTGTCCCATTGAACAACCATCCACTCTTATTGAAGCGAACGATGAGATCACGTGGACTCGCGCCAGCCTCACTCTCCTTTTTGTCCATCGATTGACGGGCTATGGCAATGAGTTCTTCCATACCATAATACTGGCGAGGATCAAACAACAAGTTGTTCAAAAAGCGCTGATCTGCTTGATTCAGTTGACGTACCTGCTGCTCAAAAAAGGGTCTGCTGCCCAATGTAGTGAGAATACTCTGGATGAGTTCATGTTTGGAATTGGGCTTGCATTCACATTGGTAATAGTCTGCTATTCGATTAAGCTGGCCAATATCGGCAAAAGTAAGCATATCCGCTAGATTCATGGGTCCATCGCCTCGCCCGTTAACTACTTCGACTACTGATTCAGAGCCTGAAATAGTTTGGTTTTGTAAACATCGTTGACGGAATTCCCATAATCTAAACCTCTTTTTGGAAATCTTTTATGTTTTAAACCATACTATGCCCCGAGTTGGTCAATCAGAAGAAAAATGAGAGGTTTGAAATCATATAAAGTCTTTATTTCCCCATAAAACGCAAAAAAAAACAACCCAAGTTGGATTACTCAGGTTGTTTCGCTGTGTCCAAAGACAGATGTCGTGTGCAATTATATAACAGTGGACTCCAGTCATCACGTTCCTTTTCCAGGATCGTCAGTGACAGGTTTCCAATCCGTTCTGTATACCGATCTTTAAACAAAGCTGTTAAAAGGTTGGCTAAGAAAGCTCCGTGAGTGACAATGAGTACGTTTTGGTCAGAATAGGCCGACCATAGATCTTCCAGAAACGCCAGTGCACGAATCTGGATATCCGCTATCTGCTCCTGTCCCAAGTCTAATGTCTCCCAGGCTTGACCCCAACGGGCAACCCGTTCTTCTGAAGTCAGACCTTCAATCTGACCAAAAGCCCTTTCTTTCAACCGTGCGTCTGGCTTGAGCAAAGGTACATTCAACAGCTTGGAGATAATCTCCCCTGTTTCCTGTGCCCGCGATAATCCACTTGTGATGATATAGTCCCATTGGTATTCTTCCGTCAGCAGACGTCTTCCCAGGCGCTCTGCCTGTTCACGACCTTCTCCATTCAGAGGAATATCCGTCTGACCCTGTATACGGCCCGCCGCATTCCAGTCTGTAAGACCGTGACGAATAAGCCCGATTCGCACTTACATCCCTCATTTCTCCACACGGCGAACGAAAGGTTATTACCTATGCACTCGCACCTTGTTTGCGTTTATTCGTTGTTCGATGCATACGTCCAAGAGAAAATAACGCCATTCCTATTGCAAGTAAAGAGAGGGCCATCCAATACTGCGGATATGCAGGTCCCATGCTCACAACAAAAGGTTCTATGATACTTCCTCTGTCCGCTCCAGTCATGTTGTACTGATACATTCCAGAGGACGATGGTCCGCTTCCGGCAACCCCTGTCTCCAGGATACCCGTAGTAACAACTTTGGTTTGCTCAGCTTCTGATACATCTGGCTTAAACATTGCCATATACAGAAAGCTACATAAAAAAATAGCCAGGAACGCGGCAATCCACAGAGACATATGCTTGCGGATCACAGCAGAGAAACGATTAACCTTTACCTCTTCCGGCAGTAACCATGGAGACTCCGCGTAGATCCGGTCCATAACGTTACGGTTCACTCTCTCTGCTTGTTGTTCTGTCACTGGAACCGGAATGCTGTGCAGCAAGATCTGAGCTTCTTCCCAGACCTCAAACTGCTCGGAGCACTCTTCACAACCAGCGAGATGAGCATGAAATGCAATCCGCTGAGGATGAGTTTCCGGCAAGTCCCAGACCAGTGCAAACAGTTCCTGGGCTTCATTGCAATTCATCGGTTCTTCATCCCTTCATATGGCTCGTACACCGGTTCGAAGAAATAAGGTTCCAATTGAGTTTTTACGCTTGATCTTGCTCTGAATAATAGCGATTTCACAGAACTGACGCTCTGCCCAAGAATATTCGCGATCTCTTGGTAGTCTAGTTGATCATACTCACGGAGTATAATCGCAGAACGCTGCTTCTCCGGCAAATTGTTAATCGCATCCCTAACCAGCATCACCCGCTCGCTGCGTAGTACAGCATACTCCGGTGTATTCTCCGAAGGAGCAACGGGAACAATCCCGCTCTCTTCAAGTGGGACATTTCCGCTACGCTGTTTGCGAAGCTCACTCAGTACCGTATTTCTCGCAATGGTATATAACCATGTTGAGAATGAGGCATCCACCTCACGGAAAGAGTGCAGACTGCGGAACGCCTTATAGAAAGTCTCAGAACAGAGATCTTCCGCAAGCAGCTCCATATTGGAACTTTTCAACATATGATATACGAAAGCCAGTATTTTACGCTGATAACGACTCATCAGCTCGGAATATAACTCCAGGTTACCTTCCTTGATCTCTCGAATCAACTGGGAATCCGTCATTTGAGTGCGACCCCTCCTCGCCCATCCATGTGCTTCTCCCCGTTCGACTCTATCCATGTATTACCGAACAGGCACAAAAAAGTTGCGGTTCTCACCGCATATAAAAAGCGTTCAGCGCCATAACTGGCCTTCCCGCCAAATTCCCCTATGTAATGGCAATTTCCCCAACGTTTCTACATTAACAGTATTTATTGTACAACGGTCTGCATCATCCTGGCAAATCCATTGGCATCCACAAAACCCGACCTGTCATTCATATGCGGTCATTTTCACGTTCATGACTTCATTTTGAGCCTTTTTGGTAACCCTTGCTTATATAGACGGACGATATACTGAAAAGGTTACAAAAATGTGATATTTATTGGATCTAAGGTATCCTAACAGATTAAGGAGGGAGATGTAAATAGAGGATGTAAGTCCAAGTGTAACTATTCACATATCAATGCCTTTCCCAAAACTTTTTAAGACAAAAAAAAGACCGCTTACATAAGCGGCCATTGCTCACGTGGAGCAATACAGTTATTGGATAGGAGTGGAGAGAAACCATACTGTACCCTTATTATATGTATACGTTTTCATTTTGTCAACACTTTCAGTAAAATTGTTTGAATTAATTATATCTTTCGGTAAATAAGGATAATACATCCTTTTTTTCTGTGACTGAAAATCAAATAACAACTCCAATATAACCTCACAAAAAAGAGGGCTTTCGCCCTCTTTCTCGTCTTATATCCACACTTGATAGCCTAAGGAATCCAATAACGTCTTGGCTCGTTCCATATCTTCTTCCTGACGGAAAGACAGACGCATAATACCCGGCACATCCACCCGGTTTTCGATAATCTCCAAGTTGCTCAAGTTGATATCATTCGCCCCAAGCTCAGTTGCTATCTTACCGATCATACCCGGTGCATCCTGGACATCAGTATACAGATCAAATAACGGCGAAATCATGCCTTTGCGTCGTTCTGGTAATATACTGCGGAACTCGCGGGCCTGACGGAATGCCTCCTCTATGCCTTCACCGTTCTTATGCTCCAGCATATCCGTAAAGGCCGTCATCTGGCTATTCCAGTCCTTTAGCAAGCCCAGCAGTACATCACGGTTGCTAAGCAAGATATCTCTCCACACAATCGCATCACTGGACGCAATCCGGGTAATATCCCGAAAACCGCCTGCAGCCAGCATTTTATACAGTGGATTCGACTCATTATATTCACGCACCTGATTCACAAGCGCAACAGCAATAACATGTGGCAGATGACTAATCGCCCCCACGATGTCATCGTGCAGCAGAGGCTCCACACGCACGATCTGTGCCCGCGTATACGCAAGCAGCTCAGACAGCCTGCTGTAGGCTTCCTCAGGTACATGTTCTGAAGGGGTTAAGACATAGTATGCATTCTCAAACAATACAGCTGAGGCCGCATCTACGCCTGCACGCTCCGACCCTGCCATAGGATGACCACCAATGAAGTAAGCGTCAGTCAACCGCACATGCTCGGCACAAGCGGCAATGGAAGCTTTAGTGCTTCCTACGTCCGTGATGATACATCCTTTTTTCAATGGCAGCTTGGAGAGCTTTTCGAAATAGGATTCAAGCAAACCTACGGGAACGCACAAAAAAATAAAGTCGGCATCCTCTACCGCTTCTTCCAGAGAGAGCGTAGCATCATCCACTACACCGCTCGCTATGTACTTGTCCTTCAGTTCATCCAAGTGGGCGTAGCCCATCACGGTTACACCTGGCTTGCCTTTGAAGCAGAGTGCCAGTGAACCGCCGATGAGTCCTACACCAATCATTGCAATTTTTAGTTTCATGGGTCCTCACTCTTTCATCGCCAGTATTAAGGGCGTGCTACCGCCTTCTCAGCCAGCGTGTTCTCCAGTGCCGTGACAAATGCACGGTTCTGTTCTGATGTTCCGACGGACACACGAATGTAAGTTGGGTATACGTGGAATCCTGAGCGAACGATAATGCCTTGTTTGAGCAAGGATTGGAACGCAATTGCCGAAGGCATATTCAGGTCAACCATAATGAAATTACCCTGTGAAGGGAAATACGACAACCCGAGCCGTGTAAATTCATTTTGCAGGTAATCCCGATCCGTTGCATTCCGCTTCGAGCACTCTTGAACAAAATCCTGATCCAGTAGTGCAGCTTTTGCCGCAACCTGTCCAAAACGGGAGGTGTTAAACGGTTCACGTACACGGTTAATCAAATCAATAATTTCGGGACGTGCAATACCATATCCGATCCGAAGCGAAGCCAAACCGTAAATTTTGGAGAATGTCCGCAGGATGACCAAGTTCGGATACCGTTCGATCAATGGTATACTTTGCGGGTATGCTTCATCGGTTACGAATTCATAATAAGCTTCGTCCAGTATGACCATCACATGAGCAGGCACACGGTCCATAAAGGCTGTAAGTTCCTGCTCGGAGATGATCGTACCTGTCGGATTATTTGGATTACACACCCATACTGCTTTGGTTTTGTCGTTAATTTGCGCGAGCATCGCGCTCAGATCATGCGTGCCATCTTTCAGAGGCACTTCGATGGACACGGCACCCTCAATATCTGCATTGCTTTTATATACAGAAAATGTTTGATCTGCCATGATGGTCTCGTCACCCGGCAAGAAGAAAGCTCTCGTGATCAAAGCAATAATCTCATCGGAACCACAACCAAATATTAAGTTGTTCCGTTCAACGCCAAGATGCTTGGCAAGAACTCCCGTCAGCTCAACCGAGCTACCGTCTGGGTATATGCTTATATTAGTCATTTCTCTCGTAATGGCTTCCAGGGCGGCAGGAGAACTGCCGTACGGGTTTTCGTTGGAGGCCAGCTTGATGACTTGTTCAAGCCCCAGTTCACGTTTCACTTCTTCAATCGGTTTGCCCGGCTGGTACACAGGCAGATTGACAATCTGGGATTTCGGTTTCAACCCGACCGCCTCCTGTTATTGAAATAATGTTAGACACGAATCAGCGTGCACCTTACGTGTCCAAAAGATGTCCTTTCAGGACATCTCTATCCCTTTAATTGTGCCACAAAGTTGCGAATTTGCAACAGTCCCGCTGCACGCGTATCCGGATTTTCAAGCAGAGGAATCGCATCTTCCACCTGACGAACAATGGCACTACCTACAACAACGCCATCGCAGATGCGGGAGAAATGTGCCACCTGCTCATGACTGGAGATACCAAAACCCACCGCTACAGGGAGGTCTGTCAGACTTTTCACCGTCTCAATAAAGCTCTCTACGCCATCAAAGAAAGAAGCTCTCTCTCCGGTTACCCCAAGGGATGATACACAATAGATAAAGCCCCTCGCGCCCGTTACAATCCGCTCAATCCGGGCATTAGATGTAGGTGCAACAAGCGGCACCAGATGCACACCAGCACGATTTGCGCGTTCTCGCATCTCTTCCGCTTCCTCAATTGGCAGGTCCGGAATGATCATGCCACTAATATCGTGTTTGACCAATTCATCAAAGAATACATCCAGGCCTGTCTGCAATACCGGATTATAATAAGTGAACAGTACAAACGGCAGTTTCACACCTGCCTTACGAGCTTTTGCAGCGGTTTCCATCACAGTACGAATGGTAATCTGGCTTTTCAGCGCACGTTCGGAAGCGCGCTGAATGACTGGGCCATCTGCAAGCGGATCGGAATAGGGAACACCCAGTTCCAAAATATCCGCTCCAGCCTGTTCAAGCTCCTTGATGATATCAATCGTTGTGTCCACATCCGGGTCTCCCACGGTTAAAAATGGAATAAGTGCCGTACGATTCTGTTCCTTCAATTGCTGGAAGGTCTGGTCCATCAGATTCATCCCAAGTCACCTCCCGTGTATTTCATGATGGATTCAACATCCTTGTCTCCACGTCCCGACAGACAAATGACTACAATATCATTTGCTGTAAGTTCAGGCGCCAGTTTGACAACTTGGGCAACCGCATGTGCAGACTCCAGAGCAGGAATGATTCCCTCCGTCCGACATAGGAGTTGCAGGGCATCCAGTGCTTCCTGATCCGTGATCGGTACATATTTTGCCCGTTCAATATCCTTGAGATAGGAATGCTCCGGACCAACACCCGGATAATCAAGTCCGGCCGAGATGGAATGCGCTGGCTGAACCTGTCCATACTCATCCTGCAACAGGTAACTCATAGAGCCCTGGAATACACCATGCGTGCCTTTGGTCATCGTTGCAGCGTGATACTCGGTTTCGACCCCTTTGCCTGCGGCTTCAACACCAACAAGCTTCACATCCTGATCACCGATAAATGGATAGAACATACCGATCGCATTACTTCCTCCACCAACAGCGGCTACAATTACATCCGGCAAACGCCCTTCGATCTCCTGAATCTGACGACGGGTCTCATCACCAATCACACGTTGGAAATTCCGCACCATCATCGGATATGGATGAGGACCAACCACTGATCCGAGCACATAGAACGTATCCTCTACATTGCTGACCCAGTAGCGAAGTGCTTCATTACCAGCATCCTTCAGTGTCCGTGTTCCGGACGTCACCGGAATTACTTCTGCTCCGAGTAGCTTCATCCGAAATACGTTTAACTGCTGACGTTCTGTATCTTCTTCGCCCATAAATACTTTGCATTCCAGTCCAAGCAATGCGGCTACGGTTGCGGTCGCAACGCCATGTTGACCTGCACCCGTTTCGGCAATAACTTTCTTTTTGCCCATCCGTTTGGCAAGCAAACCTTGTCCAATGGCGTTATTAATTTTGTGCGCGCCTGTATGATTGAGATCTTCACGTTTCAGATAAATTTTCGGTCCGCCCAATCGGCGTGACAATTGCTCTGCATGATACAATGGCGTTTCACGTCCAGAATACTCGCTTAACAGATAGTTCAGTTCCTTGTTAAATTCCTCATCTTCAGAGAAGTGGCTGTATGCCTCCTCCAACTCAATAAGTGCGTTCATTAGTGTCTCAGGTACAAAGCGGCCTCCGAAGTGACCGAAACGCCCGTGTTGATCCGGCAATTGATGTGTCATGCCTGCTTCACCCTTTCTACGAATGCTGTAATTTTGGCAATATCCTTCACACCTTCAGTCTCCACGCCGCTGGATACATCGACGCCGAAAGGTGTATATGTCTGTATTAGTTGTTGTACATTGTCCGGCTGCAACCCTCCTGCAACGAACAGAGCAATTTCGCGACTTTTTGCCCATTCAGCATAGGCAGGGATTCTCTCCCAGGCAAACGTTTTCCCGGAGCCCCCTCCATATAGAGGATCATGGGTATCAAGCAATATCGCATCCACGTATTTATCATAAGTATCAAGAGCCCTTATGGCTGCATCATCAGCTTCCGGTCCCGTTTCATCTTTGGGAAAAGAAAAAACTTTGAACACTGCGGCATTCCACCGCTGCTTCACCTGCTGGCAAAATTCCGCAGTCTCCTGTCCATGCAGTTGAATAACATCCAGCTGAGCAATGTCCATAATGTGTTCCAGTTCTTCGAGCGTAGGATTCACAAATACACCCGCAAGCTTCGGCCGATCATAGGTAGACCATTCGAACAACACCGTTCTTAATGCAGCAGCCTGCTCGGGTTCGATTCGGCGGCGTGATTTGGCAAAAACAACACCAATGTAATCCACAGGCAAGTTTATCATCGATTTTAGCACTTCAACGTCCTGAAGTCCACATATTTTTACGGCCGCTGGCAGCGGGTTTCTCAGTTCTGACATACTGTCGCCTGTGCCATCGTGTAAGGAAGTATTCATCATTTGGGTCCCATCAGATCATATACAGCCGCCTCGACATCATCCTTGCGCATGAGATGCTCACCTACGAGAATACCATGAACACCGGCCTGGATCAGAGGTACTGTTGATTCTGGTCCGTCAATACCACTTTCGCTAATCAAGGTAACGCCACTTGGAATCAATTCCATCAAATCCAGTGTCGTGTTCAGGCTGGTTTCGAATGTTTTCAAATTACGATTGTTGATGCCCACAAGTGTTGCCTGCGGAATCTCCAATACCTGCTCCAGTTCTGTTCGATCATGGACTTCAATCAAGGCATCCAGCCCCAAACTTTTGGCAAATTCCAGATATTGACGAATCTGTTCAGGTGTCAGAATACTGGCAATCAGCAATACCGCGTCCGCACCCAGCAATCTTGCCTCGGCAATCTGTCGTTCATCTATAATAAAATCCTTGCGCAATAGCGGAATGTTCACTGCTTGATGGATAGCCTGCAAGTACTCGTTGCTGCCTTGAAAATACGACACATCTGTTAATACGGAGATGCAGTCTGCACCCGCTCGCTCATAAGCAGCAGCAATCTCTACCGGATGAAAATCCGGACGAATTAACCCTTTGGATGGCGAAGCTTTTTTCACTTCAGCAATAAGGCCAAGTTTGCGATTGCGTCCGCTTGATAATGCTTTTTCAAACCCTCGAGTTGCGGGTAGTTGTTCGATTTTTTGGATAGCTTCATCCATGTTAAATGTTTGTGCAAGAACTTCAACTTCTTTATGTTTGGTTGCAACGATTCGATCAAGATACATGACTATACGCCTCCGTTGTATGAATTAACTGTTCAAGCTTCCCGGCAGCTTTGCCCGAATCTACCGCTTCTGCGGCAAGTGTCACCCCTTCAGCAATGCTATCTGCAAGACCGGATACATAGATGCACGCTCCGGCATTCAACAGAACGACATCACGATAGGCACTCTGCTCACCCTGGAAGATCCTCTTAATAATTTCGGCATTCTGTGCCGCATCTCCTCCAAGTACCGCTTCAAGCGGATGTAGAGACAAACCCATATCACGTGGATCAATATCATAGGTGTGCACTTCACCATTGCGAAGTTCAGATACCTGAGTTGGTGCCGAGATACTGATTTCATCCAGACCATCATGGCTGGCCACAACCAACGCTCTTTTGAGACCAAGACGATTCAGTACTTCAGCAATCATCGGCGTCCGGGAACGATCATACAGGCCAAGCAGTTGGCAATCTGCTCCCGCAGGATTCGTTAACGGTCCGAGCATATTGAAAATGGTACGAACCCCCAGCTCTTTTCTTGGTCCTGCTGCATGTCGCATGGAAGGGTGATATACCTGGGCAAAACAGAAGCAGATTCCGATATCATCCAGACATTGTCTGGCCTGCTCCCCGTTCAGATGGATATTTACACCGAGTGCCTCTAATACATCTGCACTACCCGCTTTGCCTGAAGCTGAACGGTTGCCATGTTTGGCGACCCGAACCGAGACGGCCGAAGCAATGATCGCGGATGCTGTGGAAATGTTGAATTTGTGAATACCCGATCCACCTGTTCCACACGTGTCCAGCAAGCCGCTGCCATCCGTTAGAATTCGTCCGCCCTGACCACGCATGGCTTCAGCAAAACCGGTGATCTCATCTACCGTTTCACCCTTCATCCGTAGCGCCATCAGCAAACCTCCGATTTGAGCCGGCGTTGCCTCACCTCTCATGATCGAGTACATCAAATCTCTTGCTTCGGCTTGCTCCAGATGGCTGCCCTCTAGAATCTTCGCCAGGCCATTTTTCATGCCTTCCTCACGAGTAATCTCAGCAATAGGGGTTACAGGGCTCTCATTCATTATTGGGTTTATGTTCATCTCCGGTCTCTCCTCTCTCAGTTCTTAGCGGCCGCTGGTGTGACAAAGTAGTCTGCATTCGCCAGTCTCAACGTGCTGTCCTTTTCTTTGGCAGGAAACATTGCTTCTGCTGTTCGAATCGCCTTGAGCAATGCTTTAGCTTTGTTAACCGTTTCCTCATATTCATTCTCAGGCACAGAATCCCATACGATTCCCGCTCCGGCCTGTACATACGCTTTTCCTTTTTTAAAAATAATCGTACGAATCGTAATACAGGAGTCCATGTTACCCGAGAAACCAAGGTATCCGATTGCTCCTGCATAAGCTCCACGTGCCTCTTTCTCCAGTTCCGCGATAATCTCCATTGCACGCAGTTTCGGTGCTCCGGATACAGTACCCGCTGGCAAGCAAGAGAGGAATGCATCGAAGAAATCCTTATCTTCTCTAAGCTCGCCCGTAACGTTGGATACCATGTGCATAACGTGAGAATACCGTTCAATCTCCATGAACATGTCACACTTCACACTGCCGAAACTGGATACCCGGCCCAGATCGTTACGCCCCAGATCAACTAGCATCAGATGCTCCGCGCGTTCCTTCTCATCCTGGAGCAGATCAGCAGCGAGTGCACGATCTTCCGCTTCTGTTGCCCCTCTTGGACGTGTACCTGCAATCGGTCGTGTCTCCACACGATTCCCGTCCACCTTGACCAGCGCTTCTGGCGAAGTACCCACGATAATCTCATCATCCATTTTGAGGTAATACATATAAGGTGATGGATTCAGGGTCCGAAGCACACGATACACGTGAAGCGGAGAAACTTCCGTATCAATGTGGAAACGCTGGGATAATACCACTTGAAAAATATCACCTGCGCGAATGTAATCTTTGGCTTGCTCTACATTACCGATAAATTGCTCCTTCGTGAGGTTGGAGCGAATATCCCCCAGTTCCACGTCTCCCGGAATGGAACGCGGATTCAGGTTCTCTCCTGGTCCTTGCTGCTGCAAACGTTCTGCGGCCTGCTCCAGCTTCTCCGAAGTCACTGCATACGCTTGACGTATCTCGTCATCCGTTGCACCGTCCTTGACGTGTACATTACCGACGAGCAGCATCTGCTGCTTCACATGGTCAAACACGATAATCTGGTCACAGAACATAAAGCGAATGTCATCCATATTCAGGTCATCCAGCGCGTGAGCTGGAAGTTTCTCATAATAGGACAGCAGATCATATCCGAAGAAACCAATTGCCCCACCTGTGAATGGTGGCAGTTCATCATCTTTTGGACTGCGATACTTACGCAGCAGTGCTTTCAGTTCTTCGATCGGTTTACCTGGCAATTCACGAGTCTTCCCTGCTTCTTCTACAACAATCCGGCCCTTCTTGGCCGAAATCATCAGGAACGGATCTGTACCGATGAACGAGTATCTCGCCCATTGGATACCGCCCTCTACACTTTCCAACAGGAATGCCCGGTCGTTGTCAGCATAACGGCGGAATATTCGAATCGGAGTCTCCATATCTGCCAGAATCCGTTTGACTACCGGAATCAGATTATACTCATTCGACATTTTCAGTACTTGATTAACGTTTGGCGTTATCATCAGATCACGTCCTTTCAGATTTAGGTAAGTTCAACTAAAGAGGTTTACACTGAGCACTCCGATGACAGAACAACCTTCCGATCGCTGTTATCCCCAGATTTTTTTGATTCCCTTTCTAAAGGGAAAATCCGGTGATAGCGTATGCTTCCGATGTAGCTTTCTTTCAGAAAGCTTTTAGGCGAACGCTCCGCTTCTTCACGTTATTTCTGTCCTCTTCGTTTTTGTGTAAAAGTTTAGTTGAACTTATAGGGGGAGAAGAAACAATTCAATGTACAAAAAAACCTCTACCATCAGGTAGAGGTTTGGTTATAAGCTGTATTTAACAGGGTGATGCTTCATAAATAACAAGTCCCTATACTTCGCTGTCGGATTATTCACAGGTCGCTGAATTGATGCACCTCACATCATCCAAATCGGGAAAATAAATTAGTTATAACACTTCAACTACTCATTCCAATATTACGTAAAATATAGGAGAGTGCATTGATTGTGTTTGTACAAAAATATATCAAAACAAAAGATGTCCTATGACACGTTTGTTTTCCCTGTTCCTGTTACCTATTCCGTAGCACGACGTACCGTGAATCAGTTGACCGGTTTCTGTTGCCCCGGTTACCACCCACTGGACTCTGCTATATACTCCACTAGCTCAGCTGCTCTCAGCTCAATCTCTACTCTACTCAACTGGTTCTCACTATACATCATTATGATCGGTTTGACAACCCACTACTTAAGAACCAGAAGGTGTTGCCAAATCCGGACGTAATGCCTGTGCACCGTTCAGATATACATGGTTGATTTCATTCTGAGCCTTGTTTGTATTGACATGCACCATGAAACGAATGCACTGCGCCAAGGCACCTTTAACAGGAACCTCCAGTGCACACATTAGTGGTACGAGTTCCCAGCCATCCAGTTGGCGAATAGCTTTTGCCGGGAAAGCAGCATCCAGATCCCCAGTTAACGTAATCCACACACTGCAGATATCTTCCGGTTGGATCTCATTGCGATCCACGATCTCCTGCAACAATACTGCCGTTTCCTTCAAAATCTGTTCTTCGTTGTTCTGCGTGACTGTTGTAGCCCCGCGAATTCCCCGTGTGACCATCGCTGTTATTCTCCCTTCCTGAGCATTTCAATGACGTCCCGAACTGCCAACACAGGTACGTCCTTCACAATTCTTGCAGCCCCAATCCGATCAGGAATGATAAACACCATATGACCTTCACGGAACTTTTTGTCATGCATCATCGCTTCCATTAATGCATCCGTGTCGAGATGCGCAGGCATCGTTGTTGGAAGGCGAAGTGAACGCAACATGCGGACCGTATCTTCATAGAGCCCTGCTGGCGCACCAAGCTTCTCACCAAGCAATGCTGATCCAGCCATACCGATCGAGATCGCTTCTCCGTGCAGAAATTCTCCATAACCGGCAATCGCTTCAATGGCATGACCAATCGTATGTCCCAGGTTCAACAACGCACGTTCTCCATTTTCACGTTCGTCTCTGGATACAATCTCCGCCTTAATGCCACATCCACGTTCCAAGCCGTATCCAAGTGCTTCCGGATTAAGCGCAAGCAGTTCTTCCGCATGTTCCTCACACCAATGTGCAAAAGCCTCATCACGGATCAGCCCGTGCTTCAGCATCTCTGACAACCCTGCCGATACATCTCGTGGCGGCAAGGATTGAAGTGTGTCCACATCATAGAGCACTAGCTCGGGCTGGTGGAATGCACCAATCATATTTTTGGCCAGCGGATGATTGACAGCCACCTTGCCGCCTACACTGCTGTCATGCGCCAAAATCGTTGTAGGTACTTGAACAAACTTGATTCCACGCATATATGTAGCGGCAACAAAACCAGCCAGATCACCTACGACACCACCACCTAAGGCCAGAATCGCAGAACTCCGATCCAGTTTGCCTTCAATAGCAACGGTCATCATATCCTGGTACACCGAAAGGGATTTCGATGTTTCACCAGAGGGTACAACCGCCGATACGACTGTATAACCAGCCGTACGCAGCGTTTGCTCCAAACCTGACAAGTATTTGGGAGCCACATTTTCATCTGTAATGATGAGTAACGGACTTTTTTTGGTCAACCCATATTGCTCAAAATATTGAGGGGCTTGTGCCAATAGACCGCTGCCAATCAGAATCGGATATGAGCGTTCCTCCAACTGTACCGTCAGCTGACGCATATTAGTAATTCTCCAGTTGAGCGTTATAACTAGCAACATTGGCACGGATCTCTTCCATGGAATCCCCGCCGAATTTCTCCAGGAATGCTTTGGCAATTTCCCACGCTACAACATGCTCCATAACCACACTCGCTGCTGGTACAGCACAAGCGTCCGAGCGCTCAACCTGAGCCGTAAATGCTTCTTTTGTATCGATATCGACACTTTGCAGTGGCTTATACAACGTTGGGATCGGCTTCATCACACCACGTACAACGACTGGCATACCGTTTGTCATACCACCTTCGAATCCACCCAAACGGTTGGTTGCCCGGTGGTAGCCGCGCTCATCCGTATGCATGATTTCATCATGTACCTGTGATCCTCGAATGACTCCGGCTTCGAATCCGATACCAATCTCTACACCTTTGAATGCATTAATGGACATTACGCCTTGAGCGATTCGTGCATCCAGTTTGCGATCGTATTGAACATAACTACCAAGACCAATAGGTACACCTTCAACGATACATTCCACTATTCCTCCGATGGAATCACCTTCTTGTTTAATCTGGTCGATGTAGGCTTCCATCTTCTTCTCTGTCTCAGCATCCGTAACACGTACAGAGGAAGCTTCTGTCACTGCGATCAGTTCATCAATCGGAAGGTCCTGATATGGAGCTTCGATCTCTCCAATGCGAAGTACACGTCCAGCTACCTTGATTCCGAATTCAGCCAGGAATTGACGTGCAATGGCACCACATGCCACACGTACCGTTGTCTCACGTGCACTGGAGCGCTCCAGTACGTTACGCAAGTCTTTAAGATTATACTTGAGCCCACCGTTCAGATCAGCGTGTCCGGGACGTGGACGATGAACGCGACGTTTCTCTTCGTCACTGCCTTCAATCGGCTCAATATTCATAATATTCTGCCAATGTTTCCAGTCGTTATTTTGAACAACCAGCGCTACCGGAGCACCTGTTGTATATCCGTGACGGATACCACCAACGAAATTCGCCTGATCCTTCTCGATCTGCATCCGGCGTCCACGGCCATATCCCTTTTGGCGGCGGTGAAGCTGGAAATTCAGTTCTTCAAAATCAATTGTCAAATTACTTGGCAATCCTTCAATAATAGCGGTCAATTGGGGTCCGTGCGTCTCCCCTGCGGTTAAATAGCGTAAACTCATAATACGTTCCCCCTTTAAACTGTTAAACTTCACATTGCTAAAATCCCATAATTTCTTTGCTTATTATAGTATAGCTGACCGGCTTTGACAAGAAAGTCGGCTCTTTCTTGTACTTGGTATACAAATAACCGCCTGAACACATGTACATGTGCTTCAGACGGCTGAACAACCATTATCATTATTTTTTCCGATAGAAGAATGTCTCTGCTGTCTCCAGACCATATTGTCCCGGGGAGAAGATCTGCTCCGTACTACCCACAAACAAAATACCGCCTGGACGCAAACTTGCTGCAAATTTGTGATACAACAGGTTTTTGGCTTCCTCGGTAAAATAGATCATGACATTTCGGCACACAATCAGATCGTAACCATCGTCAAAACGGTCCACCAGCAAATTTTGTTTCATGAACTTGATCGAATTTTTGAGTTGCTCATCAATACGGTATACCAAGCCATCCTGCTTGAAGTAACGGTTCGCCGTTTCCTTTGGCACATCCTTAAGCGAGCGTTCCATATAACGCCCTTCCTTGGCTTTGGCCAATGCACCTTCATCCAGATCACTTGCCGTAATGGAGCTGTCCTTCAAAATGCCCATCGTGTCCAGAATCATGGCAAGTGTATAAGGTTCTTCACCTGTTGAACAGGCCGCACTCCAAACTTTAGCACGACGCTTGGACCCCAGCAGCTCAGGCATGATCTCGTCCCGTAGCACTTCCCAACGATTGGGATTACGCCAGAATTCCGACACGTTAATCGTCATACGATCAAGGAATTCGTAAAACAATGATTTATCTTTCTGCATAGCTTCAAAAAAGTTAGAAAATGTATGAAACCCGTTTTTGTTGCGAAGTGTGGTCAGCCTTCTTTTCATCTGGCCTTCCTTGTATTGAGCAAGATCAATGCCTGTGCTCTCTTTGATTTTACGAATGAATCCGGTGTAATCCGGGTCTAGTAGTTGTTCTTGCTCCAGCATCGTGTATCACCCTTTTGGCTAATAATTACAACCAGGCTGCGATGCTCTTGTCGTATACCACCAGTTCATCTGAAGCAAAGAAATTTGTTGCTTCACGGGAAGCACTTTCCGGTGAATCTGCCCCATGAATCAGATTATGTGGTGTGTGGCTGGCGAAGTCTCCGCGAATGGTACCCGGAGCTGCTTCCTTCACATTGGTTTTTCCGATGACGATGCGCGCAAGCGCCACAATATCGTCGCCTTCCCACACCATGGCAAATACAGGCCCCGATGTGATAAAACGAACCAGATCATCGAAAAATGGTTTACCCTCATGTTCAGCATAATGGCGTTTTGCCTGATCCTCAGACATCTGCACCAATTTGCCTGCCACCAACTTAAATCCTTTGTCTTCCAGACGGCTAATAATTCGACCGATCAATCCACGCTGCACACCATCCGGCTTCACCATCAAAAATGTACGATCCATCAGCTCACTCCTCACTCACGGTTCAAAGTTAATCACTATGTAAACGCAATCCCTCTGATTGTAACATACATGTCCAAATCCTCCCAATGAGGAATCTCACAGTTCTGTTCATCTTTGGGTATGAGTAATCTGAGAGTCGAAGGTCATACATTGTTTAATGTGTACGTTTAACCACAAAATGAGCGATATCACGCAGGTTTTTGGTCGTCTTGATGTTAGGTAGCTGATCGAGAGCATCGAGCGCTTTCTTCATATATCGGTCAGCAAGGGCTTCAGCTTTAGCAATTCCTTGACTTTGGCGAATCATTCCAATTGCATCCGATGCACTTGCTCGTCCTTCTTCATGCTGGACACGGGAAATCTCCTTAAGCAAAGGTTCCCGCAGATCGGATTCTTCCAAGGCATAAAGTACAGGAAGAGTGATATTTCCTTGCTTCATGTCACTGCCAGGTGGCTTGCCAAGTTGTTTCTCGGTACCTACCAGATCAAGTACATCATCTTGAATCTGGAAAGCCATCCCCACATTGTATCCGTACGTATACAGCAGGGAAGATACATGCTCAGGCGCACGTGTAGCCAATGCCCCTAACTGACAACTAACTGCAATCAGAAGTGCTGTTTTGCGGCGAATCCGCAGCAGATAGTTACGAACACTTTGTCCCGTATTGAAAAAGTCGCGAATTTGCTCCATCTCACCAATGGACATCTGTACCATAGCTTTGGCAAGGATACGATGAATCGCTGGATCGGATAATCCGGCAGTCATTTCAAGTGCCTTACCGTAGATATAGTCTCCAGTGTACATGGCAATCCGGTTATCCCATTTTGACTTCACCGTGGGTTTGCCTCGGCGTGTCTCCGCATTATCAATGACATCATCATGAACGAGGGATGCCGAATGGATGAGTTCCAGCGGAACCGCAACCAGCTTCAGACGTTCAATGTCGTATGTACCAAATTTCCCACCAAGTAACACAAAAACGGGCCGCAACCGTTTTCCTCCTGCTTTGAGCAAATGAAGTGACGTTTCACTCAGCAGCTTCTGTTCTCCTCGAACACTGCGATACAATTCTTTCTCAATGTAATCCATGTCCTTTTTTAACAACCCGAAAATATCCAATAGTTTCATTCGTTCACCCGTATCAGCGTATTGTCAGTCCATAAATTCATGCTTACCTTCCCCTCCAGCAAGTCGGGCCTGCAGGCATTACGAAAAACCCGGCTTACCGTTCTTGCTTGTGTTGTTCTATAAGGTAATCTAACGTGTTTTTCTTCTCCGAATGTCATAGCCGACACCCGAAAATTAAACTCTGCGACTTGTTCTGAAACAAAATACAGAAGTTGCCGGAGCATGGGTCAAGACTGTGGTTCATGAAGACTCACCATCAGTGCTCACCAATACCCCGGGATTCGGGGGACAAATAAACCGAGCAACACTTTGGCAAAAAACAGCCTTGTATCGAACTCAGTCGTTATCCCCGTTCATCCGGTTCTCCCCATCTTGTAAACAGTTGATGTGGGATGCGCAAGCTATCCAGCACTTTCCCCACCAAAAACAGAATCAACTCATCCATAGTCTGAGGTTTGTAATAAAAAGCAGGCATAGCCGGTATCATTCGTACACCAAGACGAGAAAGCTTCAGCATGTTCTCCAGATGGATTGCATGAAGAGGCGTCTCACGTGGTACGAGGATCAATGTTCTTCCCTCTTTCATCATAACATCGGCTGCGCGAGACATCAGATTATCCGACGATCCCTGCGCGATGGACGAAAGGGTTCCCATCGAACATGGCATGATAATCATGCCGTCGGCCAGATAAGAACCACTTGCAATGGAGGCCCCTATATCACTCACAGGATGATAGATCAGAGAACCGGCACGGTTGCCGAATTTTTCTTCCAGCACCGCGTCCCGATTCGTCACATCCCAGTCCAATTCTTCTTTCAGTACACGCCACCCTGCATTGGATATGACCAGATGAACGTTATATTCCAAATCAAGCAGCGTTTCAATTAATCGAATGCCATATATGCTGCCACTCGCTCCGGTAATTCCGACAACCAGTCGTTTATTGTCCGGCTGCTGCACCATTTATTTCACCGCCAGATCAATCAGAGTGAACGTAAATACAATTAAACTAAGCAAACTGTTCATGGTAAAAAACGCCGTTTGAACACGGCTCATATCATTAGGCGATACAATATAGTGTTGATAGAATAGAATTCCATACGTCACCAACATGCCTGCGCCATACCACCAGCTCAGATCTGTCATCAACAATAACGCAAGAAAACCAATTGCAGTAATCACATGGAAGAACTTAGCGATCTGCAAGGATTTAACCAGGCCAAAACGGGAAGGTATGGAGTGAAGACCCTCTCCCTGATCGAATTCCAGATCCTGACATGCATAGATAATATCAAAGCCCGCTGTCCAGAACACAATCGTAACGTACAGCACAATCGCTGTCCAATCCATCGTTCCTGTTACAGCTACCCAGCCACCAAGTGGTGCCAAACCAATCGTCATTCCGAGAACAATGTGGCATAACCATGTGAATCGTTTGGTGTACGAATACAGTACCAACATAAACACAGCAATAGGTAACAGCTGCATCGATAATACATTAAGATTGGATGAGGCCCAGAATAACAATATAAATGAGATAATGACAAATATAACAACTTCCCCATTTTTCAACAGTCCTGCCGGGATGGCTCTCATCGCGGTACGCGGGTTTTTGCTATCAATCGCTTGGTCGATAATTCGGTTCAAACCAAAAGCCGCACTACGTGCGCCGACCATCGCAAGCAATACCCACATGATCTGCATCCAGCTTGGGAAGGTATCATTCACTACCATGGAGCCGAGGATCGCCCCCATAAATGCAAAAGGTAAAGCAAAAAGCGTGTGTTCAATCTTGATCATTTCTAAAAAGATGCGAATTTTCCTAAACATGCTGATTCTCCTTGGTTCCAATATGCAGTGCCGCGATACCTCCGGTCAGAGGGTAGGCCTGCACTTGTTGTAATCCAGTTTCTGCAAAAATGTCTGCCAGTTCCTGCCTTCCCGGGAAAATGGCCAGTGAGTCCGGTAGCCATTTGTACTGCTCAAAACTTTTAGCAAACACTTTGGCAAGATTCGGTAAAACCTTCTCAAAATAAAAATAATAAATGCCTTTGAACGGCTGCCATGTTGGCTTGGACAATTCCAGGCATACAACCATACCGCCCGGTTTGACCACACGTTTCATTTCAGACAACACTTGTCTGAGATCAGGTACATTACGCAACCCAAACCCGATCGTCACATAATCAAACGAATTGTCTTCAAAAGGAAGTGACATGGCATTTCCCTGTGTCAGGGTAATCTGTTTTTGACGTTGCACCGCATTGATCTTTGTCTGGCCGACCTCCAGCATGTTGCTACTGAAATCAAGTCCGTGCATGTGCCCCGTTTCACTTGCCTCTGCCATAGCAAGCGTCCAGTCACATGTGCCGCAGCACAAATCAAGACCGGTATCGCCTTTGGACATATTCATCTTTTTCATGGTGAATTTACGCCAAGCCTTATGCCTGCGGAAACTTAAAATATCATTCATGACATCATATTTTCCGGCTATACTCTGAAAAACCGAATGGACATATTCTTCTTTCGGTTTGGTCTCTCCGCTCCCCATTCGTCTGTCTCCCCCTCAATCTTCCCTTACTGCCGCATGTGAAGGCTGCAAATATGCCAAGTAAGGCTCTAGAATTGCATGTATCTCATGCAAGCCCATCCGCCCTTCCTCATCTTGCAACAACAGTTGAATGCGGTGTGTACACTCGCGAAGCTTGTCCAGCAAAACCTCGCCAACCCTATGCTTCAGCACCATAGTGTTCCATGCACGTGCATCCGGTTCAGATTGACGCAACACATTGCGCTCATCGTCATTACCATGCTCGTATATGTGCCAATATGCATAGCTGTGAAGATATCGTTTTGCGTCATTCATCCGCTTCAGTTCTTCCACGATCGTTTCGCAGGAGCTGAATTCGGTCAACAGGCTGTTCCATAATGACTCTTCCTTATGTTGAATCATGCCTGTAAATGAAAGAAACAGCTGCATTCTCAGCTGTACCGTTTCACGCAAGTATTCGTCAGCCGAAACGAGAAGCTTCTTCATCCGTTCATACAGCGTCATCTTGCGTGCGTTCACTCCGGATACAGCACCACTGAGTTTGCCAATCATTTCAATTCTGCCCGCTTGGGCAAGCAATTGATAAAAACGGCTACTTAAATAATCCCCGGCGAGTACATTCAACTGACGTGAACGCATCTCCTGCTCTTTCCGCTCACCGGAAATGGTATCGATTCGATCATGCGTATCCATGGCCAACTGAACGAGCGAAGTTGCAAGAGCATATAACTCTTGATGCACCTTTTCGTCTGTGCGGCCCACAAATACCTGCAACAGACGTGCTCGGCTATCCGGAAATGATGGGATTTCCGTATGTTGTCGAATCATGTCGTAATCCGTATATTTCTTTGCTAGTTGGGGTACGCGATATGAATTCATTCTCAGCCTCCGAGCCTTAACATTGTTAAACCTTTTCTGCACTACAATCTTATATATTATAGCATATGTTGAACGGGCACGCACTGAATCCTGCTATTCTATTACCCCTGACTTGTCATTTCGAATTGCTTCTTCCAGAGTTCGGTCTCCATCAAATGAAACCAGTCCTTCAATTCATCTGAAAAGGCCGCACTTTTCCAGTTCCGTAATGTTTCAATCGCATACAGAGGCCACTCTCCACGCCGAATATCAGCAGCAAGTAACAGATGTCGTTTATGCATCCATTCATCTTCTGCCATCACACGTAGCAGCACCTGATCCACGTTATCCAGACTCCGAAAGCCCAGATCTGCTACAGCTGCCATGTTCTCATAGATTTCAGTGTAACTTGTACCTGTTCCTTTAACTTTGAGGTCCAGTGTCAAAATGGACTGCTTCCATTCCACTCTTGCAATGGGCGTTGATAGTTGCATGGAGCTTAGCACATCAACCAGATTGTCATTCGTTAGCTGAACTGGATGATGTGATGCAGAGGCAGGCTGTACGTTGTCCGCGCCCCATGTACGCATATGTAAGGTTTGTATCGCAACAAGCAGAAAGACCGCCGCAACCGTTGCCAGCATTGAAGCAGTAACAATCATCCGCGGTTTCATATACGCCTCCCTGCCTTTACCTGTTAGTGTAGTCTGTCCGGTAAAGGCTCATACCTCATTGTACAATGAAAAAAAGCAGGCTATGCCTGCAATCTTCATTTGAATGTATTCAATCTGTCCATTACTCCGATTCAATCTGTCCATGCTTGGTAATCAGCGTGGCTTTGCCCCGGATTTTAATAGCTGAAGTATGGGTGGTAAATTGGGCAAACATCACTTCACCTTTGTCCAATTTTTCGGTGTGGTGAAAACGTGTATCCTGACCTCGGGTTAATCCGATCACCTGGACACCATTTTCCTCTGCCTTAATTACAATATAATCATTGCCGGTTGGATGATCCATCACGCATGTCCCCTTCTTTAGTTCGATAGCGTTAATGATGATTAAGATTGTTTCATTTGTCAACCTGCGCCTTATACGAATGAACCGTAAGAATCATCGTTAAAGGGCAAAAGAAAAGGCCGTGAACAAGTCACGGTCTTTTTGTCGACATATGGAATATGTAGAAATCTTATTTAATTCCGTCTTTGAGCGCTTTACCTGGTTTGAATGCAGGAATTTTGCTCGCAGGAATTTCGATTTCTTCACCTGTTTGCGGGTTGCGTCCTTTACGTGCAGAGCGCTCGCGAACTTCGAAGTTCCCAAAACCAACCAATTGTACTTTATCTCCGCTTTGAAGAGCCTCAGAGATTGCTTCGAATACGGCATCAACCGCTTTCGTTACATCTTTCTTGGACAATTCAGTCGCTTCAGATACGTGTGTAATCAAGTCTGATTTGTTCATTTGTTTTTCACCTCCTGTATCAATGTCCTGAATGTTATACTGTGTTTCCGTTTTATAGCGAAATATACGTTCATACGCAAAAAATCTACGTACATCTTGAGCGCTGAACACAAATCTCCGCCTGCGGTCAACAGTCATTTTCGGCAGAATGTCGTCTGAAACCACGGGCATTTCAGACGCCGAACAAATTTCATACTAATACAGACAGCCCACAATTTCAAGTCCGGTTGCGGTTTAAGACGTAAAATGTAACCGCCAGGGCAAGCACGAGAACCCCACCTTTTACAATATCATGTGTGAAATACTGTACGTTCATCATCGTTAAACCGTTCACAAGTACACCAATCAGAACCGAACCAATGAAGGTTCCGATGACATTGGGTTTACCCGCACCAAACACAGAGAAACCGACAAATACTGCAGCTACGGATTCCATTAACAACGGTGATCCCGCATCAATTTGCCCGGATCCTACTTTGGAAGCATAGATGATACCCCCGATTGCTGCAAACACTCCAGCGGCTACATAGGCGAGTGTACGCACCTTTTTCACCTTGATTCCAGACAACCGTGCAGCTTCCTCATTACCACCTGTAATGTACATCTGGCGCCCATATTTCGTATACGTCAAAAAGATATGCACACCTATTACCGCAATAAGTAACATGATAACCGATATCGGCATACCAAGCCATTTACCCTGCCCTATAAGCAGAAATGTCGGGTCCATCTCTCCCGCAGCTTTGCTCCCATCAGGGAACTGCATGTGATTGTAAATGGTATATCCCTGTGCATACGTTTTGTGAATACCTCCGATGATATACATCGTGGCAAGGGTTGCGAGCAAATCTGGAATACGCAATTTTACAATGAGCAAAGCGTTCAGTAAACCAATAACAGCGCCGATAATCAATGGCACGATAATGACGATCGCCAGTGGTTGTTGATACCAAATCATTAACGAAGCAGTAACGACGGTAGTTAATGAGACAGTCGCCCCAACCGAGAGATCGAATCCATCAACAATGAGAGATAACGTAACACCGATCGCTACAAAAGTAACGATAGAGATCGAGCCCAAAATATCGGTCAAGTTACTGTACGTAAAGAAATAAGGCAATTTAATGCCGAAAAATGCGATAACACCTATTATGACTATAATCGCCCCGTAACGGAACGCAAAATCCAGTGATTTATCCTTCATGATTGCACCTCTTGTCCACCGCTTGCATAGTATAGCAGCTGTTCTTGGTTAGTCTCGCCTCGTTTGAACTCTTTTACGATAACACCTTCGCACATGACAGCGATTCGGTCACCAATTCCCATGCCTTCATCCAGTTCACAGGTGAAATAGATTACACCCTTGCCCGCCAAAGCCAGTTCATTAATGATGCGGAAAATGTCACTTTTTGCCCCAATATCTACGCCTTTGGTTGGCTCATCAAATATAAATACATCCGCATCCGCATTAAGCCATTTACCAATGGCTACCTTTTGCTGGTTACCACCGCTTAGATATTTCACTTCCTGTTTCACGGACGATGTTTTAATTCCAAGCTGTTTCACCAATGACTCTGCGTTTAGACGTTCCCGCTTACGGCTTACGAAACCTAATGTACTAAGACGACTTAGCAAAGGTAGACTTAAATTCCGTTCCACGTTCTCCTGAATCAGAATTCCTTGTTTACGCCGCTCCTCCGGTACAGAAACAATCCCCAGAGCCGCCGCATCCGCAGGCTGAGATAGGCGGAGATTACGGTTGTTAAGCCGGATCTCGCCTCCCTCCAGCCGATCTGCACCAATCAGCAAACGAGAGCTTTCCGTTTTACCCGCGCCTACCAGACCCACCACAGCGAGGACTTCACCTCGGCTTACAGAGAGGTTAACACCTTTAACCTTCACTCCACGACGAAGCCCACGCGCCTCCAAAAGCAGTTCCCCCACGGGCGCTTCCGTCTTTGGAAATTCTTCTTCAAATGGTTTGCCTAACATCTGAGTAACCAAATCATTGATCGTCAGTCCCTTTGCTTCACCAGTAAATACATGTTGTCCATCTCTCATAACCGTAACGCGATCACAGTGACCCGTCACTTCCGCAAGACGATGGGTAATGAAAATGCAGGCTACGCCCCGCTCCTTCAGCAGATGTACAATACGGAAAAATGCATCCGTTTCTTCCTGACTCAGCGGTGCAGTAGGCTCGTCAAAAATGATGACCTTGGCATCCTGAATCAAAATCCGTGCCAGCAAAATCATCTGTTTTTCTGCAAGTGTCAGATCGGCCACTTTTTGGTGAACGGATATGTCCGCCCCTAATTGCTTCAATGCCTCAACCGCGCGCTGTTGCAGCTTCCGTGGACTTTTCCACCAACCTCCAGCAGATGAAGCCAACTGATCCAACATAATGTTCTCCGCAGCCGTCAGCTGTGGCACCAGTGCCGCATCCACTTCCTGATAGACACAGTGAATCCCACTTGCCTTCGCGTCTCCCGGAGAACTCAAATGAAGCGCTTGTCCACTTAACTGAATCGTTCCCTGATCCAATGGATAGGCACCGGACAAAATTTTCATTAACGTGCTTTTACCGGCACCATTGGCACCCAGCAGCGCATGAATCTCCCCACCTTTTACAGAGAAATCCACATCCTTCAGTGCAGGAATACCTGAAAACTGCTTGTGGATATGTTCCATTTGAAGCAGAATCGGTGCAGTGCTCATGATGTTAACCTCCAATCGTTCCCATACGGGAGTATCCCATTTCTCATCCAAACTTGCACATCTTCATTATGGTGGAAAAAGCGCGCCTTGCGGCGCGCTTCCCTTACGCTGCTTATTTAGCAGTAATTCCGTATTCACTCATCCAGTCCTTGATTCCTTGTGTGCTGCCACCCCAACCTTCAACGAACTCAGACAGCTCCGAAGTGGAGATTTGTTTATCCGGCAGAGCTTCGCGTTGAACATAGACCGGGTTAAGAACAACTGCATCTTCCGTCTCGTCCCCGTTCAATTTCTGATAAGCATAACGTACCTGGACGCGACCAATATCTGTTGGATCCACAGCCGCAGAAGCAACCCAAGGATTTTTCGGGTCCTGAATCATTTGCAGATCCTCGTCACTCATATCGATACCATACACTTTGATCTCATCACGTCCAGCTTGTTGAATCGCACGTGCTGCACCTTTGGCGAACTCATCCCATGCAGTCCATACAGCTGTAATCTCACCTTTTGGATACTGCTTGAGAATAGCTTCCATTTTGGCTTGTGTATCCAGCGCCGGATTCTGTGCAGAACCGAATGTAGCTATTTCCTTGATGTCCGGATTTGCTTTCATGAATTCACCGTATGCAATCTGACGGCGTTCCATCGGTGCGAAACCAGCTACCCATACTTTGACAATATTGCCTTGTCCATTGATATCTTTTTTCATTTGCTCCAGTGTCAGTTCAGCCATCTTCTGGTCATCCTGCGACAGGACTGTAGCTCCTGGAACACTGATAGCTGCGTCAAACACGACCACTGGAATATTTTGTTCTACTGCCTTCTTCACGCCTGGCTCTAATAGGGAATCACCGTGATCCGTGAGAATGGCATCGAACTTCTGGTTAATAGCGCTATCAAGCAAGGATACCATCTTTGCTTTGTCATTATCCGCAACAAACGTTGTCAGTTCTCCACCGAATTTTTCGATTTCTTCTTTTACACCTTGTACATATTGCTGCGAGAAAGTACCTGTATTAAACTCCATAATAAGTGCAATCCGTTTGCCGCTTAGAGGGCCTGTAACTGCTTCCGTTTTTGGTGTATCATCTGATGCACCCGAAGCTGGAGTGGCTGCCGGTTCTTTTTTGATTCCGCAAGCGGACAGCGCCAATGTAAATACTAATAACACACTCAACCATACCCATTTAGTCTCTTTTCTTTTCATCTCTGTATCCCCCTGTCCACTCTCTGTGATCTCGATCACAATAGTTGAATATTAATATAACGGCTAATCCCTAGTATGTAAATGGGTTTTAGCAATTTAAAGCTAAAACTCGCTAAGTTTTTTCGAAAGTACTATTCTTCCTATCCATTTCATCCAAAATAAAGAAATCACGTAAAAAAGACCGCGAGGGGATGCCCCTTACGGTCTTTTGATGTCTTACAGAATGATAGCGATCAAGCCACCTGAACCTTCGTTAATGATTCTTCCCAGCGTCTCTTGCAATTTGTATCTTGCATTATCCGGCATCATGGCAATCTTGCCCTGGATACCTTCTCGCACAATGGAGTGCAGTGAACGACCAAACATGTCTGAATCCCATACCTTGATCGGGTCGTTCTCGAAGTCCTGCATCAGGTATCTCACCAGTTCCTCACTTTGTTTCTCCGTACCGATGATTGGAGCGAACTCTGATTCCACATCAACCCGGATCATGTGAATGGACGGTGCCGTTGCTTTCAGACGTACGCCAAATTTGGTGCCCTGACGAATGAGCTCAGGTTCATCCAGAGCCATCTCGGCGAGAGATGGAGCAGCAATGCCATATCCGGTCGTTTTGACCATCTCCAGCGCTTCTGCGAAGCGGTCGTATTCTCTCTTCGCATGCGAGAATTCCTGCATCAATTGCAGCAGATGATCCTTACCGCGAATCTCGATGCCAACCACTTCCACGAGAATCTGATCATACAGTTCATCCGGCGCGTACAGGTCAATTTCGGCTACACCTTGCCCCATATTCATGCCACTCAGGCCTGCGCGATCAATGAATTCATATTCCATGAACTGTGCGACAACCCGATCCACGTCACGAAGTCTGCGAATGTCCTTAACGGTATCCCGTACAGAATTTTCGTAGTTGCTACGCAGCCAGTGAGTCTCATTGAGTACCATAACCCAGCTCGGCAAGTTTACATTCACTTCATGCACAGGGAACTCATAGAGCACTTCACGAAGTACACCCGTCACATCATCTTCCGTCATGGTCGCTGCACTGAGTGTCATCACCGGAATGTCGTATTTGGCAGCAAGCTCACTGCGCAATTGCAGGGCTTCTTCACTGCGAGGACGAGTAGAGTTGATGACCAGGACAAACGGTTTACCCACTTCTTTTAATTCCGCAATGACCCGTTCTTCGGATTCCACATAGGAACTGCGGGCAATTTCGGCGATTGTGCCGTCTGTTGTTACCACAACACCCAGTGTGGAATGCTCCTGAATGACTTTGCGAGTACCAATCTCGGCGGCTTCCTGGAACGGAATTGGTTCCTCGAACCAAGGCGTGGAGATCATGCGTGGACCATTCTCATCCTCGTATCCCTTGGCTCCTTCCACCGCGTAACCTACACAATCCACAAGGCGCACATTGACATCGAGTCCTTCTGCCACCTTAATCTGGACTGCGTTATTTGGTACGAATTTTGGTTCGGTAGTCATGATTGTTTTACCTGCTGCACTCTGTGGAAGTTCATCCACCGCTCGACCACGGTCAGCCTCGTTAGTGATGTTTGGCAACACAATGGTTTCCATGAATCGTTTAATAAATGTTGATTTTCCCGTCCGGACTGCGCCGACAACCCCGAGATAAATATCCCCTCCGGTCCGCTCAGCTATGTCCTTAAAAATGTCCACTTTCTCCAATGAAATCCCCTCCCTAAATTACTCCGAAGGAAAAATGCTAAAGAGCATCCGCTTCGTTTTTTCAATCAGAAGACTGAAATCCCTGCAACGGTAGAGCCGCCTTTGTGAGTGCCCGGAAGTCGTCCGCCGCCGAACGTTGCATTCTGATGAAACCGGCGAGAGCGGCGTTAACTCGTACATGCAATTGGACTAGTATCATCTTATGTATCCGTATGCGGCAATATGACGCGTATTTTTGTTTTTTTATCTTAAGGTGATGACATTAGGAGAATCCCCCGATCTCGGACTGCGCGTCTTTATTTCAATCTACTTTATGTGATCCGCGAAGCTTTTATGACGGTTATTGCTCATACTGACAAAAGAAAAAAGAGATATCCCTTATTTGGAATATCTCTTTTTGAACCATTAGAGCCATGGTGGTCATACAGCTAAATCATTTGAATTGCAACCATGCTTATTTTATGGGCTGGGCAACTGGCGCATTATTTTTCCAAGCGTAGAAAACCGATTTTACAGGTACGAAGTAGGAGTGTTCCACCAGCAAATCCCGAACATCTTCAGTCTCTGCTGGAGACACATCAGACTTTTCCACTGCCTGCATAATATCAAAAGCATAATCTACATAGACCTTGCCTTCGTCATCCATCATAAACGGTAACGCCTGACCTGAATATACACTATTCAGCGTAATGGAAGGAGTACCTGCCTGAGCAGCCTGCTCCATATTCACAGCATATAACCCCGGATACAGTTCTTCCCCGCTTGGCAGCTTATTGTTATGTACGGACTTATATTGATTAACCATTCGTTGCACATCGTTTACTTTCTGTACGGTCAGAAGATCCATCACTTTAATGGTCGGATTCACTTCTTCGTCCTGAATAAGGAAGTAAGCGCTCCCACCACTTTCAAAAGCAGTCCCCGGTATTTCATCCAGATACCCCAGTTGTTTCAACTTGGGCAGATCCACTCTGAACTTTTCATATTTTGGCGTTTCCATATCTGCATTGATGATTGGCAAAATCCCCTCATCTTGCTGAAATGCCTCGACCGCACTCTGGATGCGGCTCACGCTTTCCCGATAGGCTATCTTAGGGTCTGAATTGCTCTGGGATGGATACATACAACCACTTGCTGTAAAAGCAAACAACAGGAATAACAGCAGACCGCCCGTCTGATGTTTCAGACGCTGCCGTCTGCTTCCTTCCACACATTTTGGCTTGTTTCTAATCATTCGTGTCCTCCTTGAATAACTCATTAGAGAATCAATGTCATAACGCTCAGAACCAGTCGTCTTCCTGTTGTTGACGTTCCAGTTGTTTCCGAATGGCTGCCTTCAGCGGGTCCTCTGGAACATGAACCGATAGAGATCCACACACCTTGGCCTGACAGGACAGTCGTGTACCTGCTTCCAACAGTGAACCCAGCTTGCGCTTTTCTGCATCTGTTGGTGGATACAGTTCCGTCCGATGTTCTTCATCCACGTTCACTTTGCACATCAGGCAAGCCGCTTTACCATCACATCGGGTCGTAATCTTGACTCCAGCACGTCGTGCTGCATGCAGAAGTGTTGCCCCTGGTTTGAGCACTATCGATTTGTTCATAGGTAAAAAAGTAACTTTATAGTCCATCATTTTCCTCCCTCAACCTACTGGGGCCATGTAAAGCCAACAAGCTCTTCCACTTCGGCTCTGAAGCGGCTTGTCCAGACATTCTGTTGACTTAACAGCATCATTATAGGTTGATGTGCATCTGGCTGCTCGCGCATCTGTTTCGCAATGGGGACATAACGATCTTCACGACCTCGTAGCAGATTAAACAAAAGCTCATGCGCAAGCGGCATCAGTCGCAGGCTATATGAACCCACTTGTGCTACTGGTGCATGCGGAGCAAGTACATGTTCAATCTCAACACGGTACCAACTTTTGCGAGCCCATATTTCGAAACCACCAACCAGTTCCAGCGCACATTCACCCACCTGATAGTGGCTCAGCAGAGAAGCATACGGTCCTGTCTTATCCACTGTAGGCTCGTCAAGCATTTCCCCCGGAGCGCTACGGTGAAGTTCTTTAGCAGCAGCAACATCCGCATAGATATCAATATCTCTCGGAGCCTGTTGCAACTCCACTCCTTGAAGCAGCAACCCACAACTTCCTCCAAGTAACCATGTCTGTGGCTGTGTGTTCCAGGCTTTGGCCGTTTCCAGCAAAGCCGCGTGTAATTCCGGATAACGCTCTGTCCGACCCTCCGTATCATGCGGCCCCATAGGCTCACACTCCCCTCATCCGTGTTCATTGTGTCAGTTCTTATGATGTGCTTATGCGGATGTTATCCTTCAGGCATGGGAAATCAGGTCAGAGAAGCGATTCCACCGAACAAGCCAATCAGCATAATCAAAAATGCAATCAGAGAAAGAATCCCCCGTACAATACCTTTTGTTTTGGCACGAGCAAACGTAATCAGGAATACAGATAGTCCCATAATGAGGATGGCCACCAATGACAGCCACATCTTGTCCATTGCGCTCATAATCCAGCAGTCTCCCCTTCAGTCCGATATTCATCACTGACACTGTGACAATTGCAACCATTATAACACGAAATTCAGCTCAACTTTCCAAAAAAAAGACAAAAAAGCAAGCCGGCAGAAGCCGACTCGTCTTTTTGTCTTACTGGATCACCTGCACATGCAGGTGTGATCTATTATTTTTTCATCATCATTTTCATTAACGATTCCATACTGCTCGGATTCAATCCGCTTTTCTTGACCGCACTCACAATATCCTTAACCGTATCCTCAGATACCGGAACTTTCGCCATGGCGGATACTTGTTTGATCAATTGGCGCAACTGAGCTTCATTCTGAATCGTCGTTGGTTTCACCGTGCTTGCCAATTTCTTAACGGCACCTTCCGTTATCGTTTTACCCGTTTTCTTGTTGATTGCATTCAGTGCATCTTTGGAAATGTTGTTACCCATTCGTCTCCCCTCCTCCGGCAATACTCATGTGTATAGTATGAGTCTGCTACAGAAAAGGTGAATAAGCTTCTTATTTCACAAGGTACGTTTAGGCTGATTACAATCAGGAATGCCATTGCTCCCAGGTTTCAAGCTTCATGACTTCCATTTCAGTCTTCGGGTCACGTCCCATCAAGGCTTCAACCGCATCACGTGGCTGTCTCTCCTGGAATAAAACGTGATATAACTGATCCGCAATTGGCATTTGTACACCGTATTTTTGTGAGATGAAATAGGCAGCTTGCGTAGTTCGAATGCCTTCTACCACCATGCCCATGGACTTCAGAACATCATCCAGCTTCTGTCCCTGGCCCAACATGGAACCTGCTCTCCAGTTCCGACTATGCTGACTTGTAGCCGTTACAACCAGATCCCCGATTCCAGCAAGTCCCGAAAACGTTAGCGGATTTGCTCCCATCTCAACACCAATACGTGTGATCTCTGCCAAACCACGTGTTAGCAAAGCGGCTTTGGCATTATCACCAAATTGAAGACCATCCGACATACCTGCACCAAGAGCAATGATATTTTTGAATGCACCCGCCAACTCAACACCGATCATATCCCGATTCGTGTAAACCCGGAAATAAGCATTCATAAACAAAGCTTGGGCAGACTCGGCAGATGCCTTATCCAGTGAAGCTACAACCACCGTCGTTGGACAACGCTTCACCACTTCTTCCGCATGGCTTGGACCAGAAAGAACAACCACACGTCCTTCTTCACATTCAAGCTCTTCTGAAATGACTGTGGACATCCGTTTGAGGCTTTCTGTCTCAAAACCTTTGGTTGCATGAATGACTAACATCTCAGGCTTGTAATAAGCCTTAAGCTGGTTCGTAACTGCACGCATGGCTGATGAAGGCGCAACAATTAACACAGCTATAGCGCCTTCCACCGCAACTTCCATATCAGTTGTTGCTTGAATCCGTGTTGAAAGCTCCGCATCCGGAAGATAGCGAGTATTAGTGTGCTTGTTATTGATTTCGTTAGCTTGGTCTTCACCACGTGTCCACATCATCACATCCAACTGATTGGCGGCGAGTACACTGGCGAGAGCTGTTCCCCAGCTCCCAGCGACTAGAACAGCAACTTTTTTAGACAACTCGTTTACCCCCTCCAGGGTTTTTCGATCCCAATTTATTTTCCTGTCCTTTGGCGAGCTTCGCAATATTGGTACGATGTCTCCAGAACGCAAACAGACAAATAATCAGACTCCCCCAGAAGATATTCATTGAATATCCGGGTAATACCATGATAAAGATGGGTGTAAATGCTACAAAAATCAGAGACCCCAATGAAACATAGCGTGTCAATACAATAGACAGAATGGCGATCACCCCAGCACATAACGCAGGCAGGAAAGCAAGACTCACCAGAACACCAATGGCTGTGGCAATGCCTTTTCCTCCACGAAAATGGAAGTAAAGCGGCCAGTTATGTCCTGCAATGGCTGCTATACCACTGAGTGCAGGAATCCAGGCAGAACCGTTACTCAGCCAGATTCCAATCCATACAGCTGCAACACCCTTAAGTACATCAAGTAACAGAACAGCAATTGCTGGTCCTTTACCCAAAATACGCAATGTATTGGTAGCTCCCGCGTTTCCGCTTCCGTGCTGACGAATATCGATCCCCCGTATCGCTTTGGCAAGGAGGACACTAAAGCTGATCGAACCGAGCAGATAACTCAGTACAATCGCTGCGATTTGTAAAATCACACACTTCTCCCCTAACTTTCGTCGGACTTCTTCCGAGTAAATATGCGAATTGGTGTTCCTTCGAAGTCAAACGCTGCACGGATTTTATTCTCCAGGTAGCGCTCATATGAGAAGTGCATCAATTCCGGATCGTTCACAAAAACAACCATGGTCGGTGGCTTAACGGCAACCTGAGTCACATAGTTAATTCTCATTCTCCGTCCTTTATCCGTTGGCGGAGGGTTAATTGCAACCGCATCAGACACCACATCGTTAAGTAGATGTGTTTGTACACGTAACGAGTGTTGATCTGCTACCCTTTTCACAACCGGTAACAATTTTTGTAAGCGTTGTTTTGTGAGGGCTGACAAGAATACGACTGGAGCATAAGTCATAAACAGGAAGTGATCCCGAATTTTTCTCTCAAACTCTTTCATCGTTTTGTCATGCTTCTCTACCACGTCCCATTTGTTCACAACAAACAATGACGCTTTACCAGCTTCGAATGCATATCCTGCAATATGCTTGTCCTGTTCAATAATGCCTTCTTCACCATTAATGACAATCAGAACAACATCTGCACGCTCAATCGCACGCATCGCACGCATTACACTGTATTTCTCAGTTGTTTCATATACTTTACCACGCTTACGCATACCTGCTGTATCAATCAGCACGTAACGTTGGCCGTCTTTTTCAAAAGGTGTATCAATCGCATCCCGGGTCGTTCCAGCCACGTCACTTACAATGACACGCTCTTCACCCAGAATAGCGTTCACCAGTGAAGATTTACCCACATTAGGACGTCCGATCAGAGCTACACGAATGACATCTTCATCGTAAGTCTCTTCCTCAAGTTCTGGCAACTTCTCCACAATTGCATCAAGCAAGTCACCTACACCTGTACCGTGACTTCCGGATACGCCGATGGGATCACCGAAACCAAATCCATAAAACTCATAAATGAGCTCACTTCGTCCGATATTATCCACTTTGTTAACGGCTACAACAATAGGCTTGCCTGAGCGGTAGAGCATCTCTGCTACCTCTTCATCCGATTGCGTAATACCTGCTTTTGCATCACACATGAATACAATAACATCCGCTTCTTCAATAGCGAGCTCTGCTTGCATCCGAATCGATTTTAAGATTACATCTTCACCATCAATTTCGATACCACCTGTATCAATGATACTAAATGGTTTACCGTTCCATTCACCGATTCCATATATACGGTCACGGGTAATGCCCGGCTTGTCTTCCACAATGGCCAGTCTGTCGCCGATGATCCGATTGAAAATGGTGGATTTACCCACGTTCGGTCGTCCGACAATTGCCACAACGGGTCTTGCCATACATTCCACTCCTCCTGTCCATACTTACGATACTCATCATAGCAAAAAAGATATATCTTGGCTAACGTTTCATGCCAAATTACTCGCAATAAAAACAATCGGCGAACCCGCCTTGGGCTCGCCGATCTTGCTTTTGTTATTCAGCAAAATATGCAGTATATAACTTAGAACCATGCATTGTTAACTTATTTGAATTTGCTGAGTTTGTCTCCAAACAGTTCGCCAAGCGTAGTGCTCATACCTTGATTGTTCAAGGAAACGTTTGGATTGTTGATTTCTTCACGCGGAGCGTTGTTTCTTGAAGGTCTTTCTGATTTTTGTGGTTGAGCTGGAGCTTCTTCTGTTTCTTTGATGCTCAAGCTTACACGTTGCTCAGAAGGGTTCATGTCCAAGATTTTAACTTGAACTTCTTGTCCTTCTTTCAGCACTTCATGAGGAGTGCCGATGTGTTTGTGGGAGATTTGCGAGATATGCACAAGTCCCTCAACACCAGGAGCGATTTCAACAAATGCACCGAAGTCTACCAGACGTTTTACAACACCTGTTACGATATCGCTGGAATTGAATTTTTCGCTTGCTGTTTCCCAAGGACCTGGTTGAACAGCTTTCATGCTCAGGCTGATTTTGCCTTTTTCAGGGTCAACTTTCAGCACTTTCACACTAACTTTATCACCTTCAGACAGTACGTCGGATGGTTTTTCAACGTGTGTCCAAGCCAGCTCGGATACGTGAACCAAACCGTCAACTCCGCCCACATCAACAAATGCACCGAATTGAGTCAAACGTTGTACTGTACCTTCGATCACTTGACCTTCTTGCAAACCAGCCATTACTGTAGCTTTGTTTGCTTCGAATTCTTGCTCCAGTACGTCTTTTTGGGAAAGGATCACTTTGTTGTTCTCACGGTCGATCTCTTTCACTTTAACACGCAGTGTGCGTCCTTTGTAGTCGCTGAAGTCTTCAACGAAATGGCGTTCAACCATGGAAGCCGGGATAAATCCACGTACGCCCACGTCTGCTACCAGACCGCCTTTAACAACATCACCTACAACAACTTCGAATACGTCTTGGTCTTCAAAATGCTTTTGCAATTGATCCCATGCGTTTTCGCTGTCGATTGCACGTTTGGACAAAACGAGTTTTTCTTTCTCGTCGTCGATGCTAAGAACTTTAGCTTCAACTTCTTGTCCAACTTCTACTGCGTCAGACGCGCTGTCAACATGTAATGAAGACAGTTCACGAATTGGAATGACACCGTCATATTTATATCCAATGCTCACATAGGCTTGGTTATCTTCCAATTTGACGATGGTTCCTTTTACGGTATCTCCTTTTTTCAAGGAAACGAATTGATCCAACTCATCTTGGGTTGCTTCTTGATTTTTCATTTCTTCCGACATGTCAAATACCCTCCTCAATTCAAAAACCCCATTATATTCAAACCTGCCTGTAGCAGAGTTCAAAACACTTTCATCACTGAGTGCTCAAACTTTAGTCTCCCTCAAAAATATGGAAACATGCACTCAGCTACCGACGAAGCCATTACTTGCTTGGCACGCCCGTTTGCACCATCTCGTTAATCTTGGACATAATCTTTTCAGTCGCCTTCTCCAGAGCTTCTCCAGATGGGTCTTCCTTGAACTCGTCCAAACTTACTGGTGCTCCATATACAACTTTCATCTTACGAAAAACTTTGTAGTTACCGATAATAGCAGTAGGAATAACTGTAGCGCCACTGCGGAGAGCAAAACTCGCTGCCCCTTTTTTGCCGATACCTCCATCATTGTGACGGCTTCCCGAGGGGAAGATTCCAAGCACTTGACCATCACGCAAAATATTGAGTGAGGTTTTGATGGATTCCTTGCTGACACCTCCACGTTTAACGGGGAAAGCGCCCACGGCTTTAATAATTCGGCCGAGTACCGGAATTTCAAACAATTCGCTTTTGGCCATGAAACGTACCTGACGGCGAAGTTTGATACCAACGGTTGGAGGATCGAAGTTACTAATATGATTGGAACATAAAAGTACGCCGCCTTCTTTCGGAATATTCTCCCGTCCAACGGCCTCCAAGCGGAAAAGAATGGTATAAATGATCCGCAGTAATGTGCTGCAAAATGTGTAAATCATAGACCGATCTCTCCTCTGACCATTGTGCAATAAGATACGATTTTGTCAACCACTTCATGAATGTTCATCTCCGTTGTATCAAGGACAATAGCATCCTCAGCACAACGCAATGGGGAAATATCCCGATTCTCATCCAATCTGTCACGGGTGGCAATGTCTCGCTCCAGCTGTTGCAACGTCAGTCCTTCAGAGGGGTCCAGTTCTTTGAAGCGGCGAAGCGCACGCTCTTCCACACTGGCAGTCATGAAGATTTTCACTTCCGCATCGGGCAGTACTGTCGTTCCGATATCGCGTCCATCCATGACGACGCCCTTGCGCAAAGCCATTTGCCGCTGAGTATCCACTAATTGCGTACGCAGCCCCTCGATTTGCGCATATCGGGACACGATTCCCGTCACTTCACGGGAGCGGATTTCCGAGGTTACTTCTTCCCCATTACAGAACACTTTCTGTCCGTCGGGATCCGGTTGTAAATCAATGACCAGCTTTTGGGCTTCCTGAAGTACCTGTGTCACATCTTCCGGTGTAATACCTTTCCGAAGCATATGCAAGGTTACCGCACGGTACATTGCGCCTGTGTCGACGTATACATACGCGAGCGCCTCTGCAACCAATCGGGCCACCGTGCTTTTCCCGGCACCGGCAGGTCCGTCAATTGCAACGTTCATTTTCCCGTTCTCTGATGTGTTCTGGCTTGCCAACGGGGCATTCCTCCTCAAACGATAAACCTCAATAAAAAAACAGGCATTGCCTGCATCGTGAAAATTATACCACACTCTACACATGGATGCAAAAACAGACAAATCAACGACGGTTGTAATCATTCATCGTTTGCACTTCAATTGGCGTTCCTTCCAGGCGGTCAATGGTGGTCAAATTCTTTTTGAAGCCTGGTACCAACAGCAGCAATTGATATACCACAAGCAGGATTAGAAGGGCTGCAATCAGAATCGTAACCTTTCGTTCCATTCGCCTGGAGAAAACATAATAAAGTCGTTCATATCTGCGGGTTGCATGACGACGATTCAAGGCAATACCTCCGTTTTTTTCATTACGGTACCCGCAGTTCCCTCTCTTTATGCCACAACATTCCTATTTCGTGCGATAGTCAAGTTGCCGCTCAAAACAAAACTTGATAATTTTCTGGCGCTCCGAATCTGAAATCTGCACAAATTTCAACATGCATAGCTGTCTGCCGGTTTCCAGGGTTTTGATCCGCACAACTTCAGCTTCAAAATTCACATGTTCAATGGTTGAATTCCGGTAGGGAACCAGCAACCAGCATTTCAATTTTTGACCTTCAGCTATTGAGAAACCTGTTTCGCCGTAGATGGACAATCCACCACCGCCAATATCTTCAGTCAATCCGACAGCACGGGTCAGATCTTCACTCTGGATGGCCAATTCGAGGTTTGCATGAACACGAAGAAAGCTACGCCGTTGTATTTTGGATATATCGCTCGGAAGCGGTTTGCGGATACGGACAAGACGGACCACATCTTCCTCAAATCCCGTGATATAGGTATTAAAATAATGCCGGACCCCATCCTCCGTAATATATGAAATGGACAATTCATCTCCGAAAAAGAGCCTTTTCAGACGGCTGCTTCCTTGTTGCATTGGGACCTCAATCAGAAAACTGCTGTCATCCATATCTGCAATGCGTGATTTGTACTCTTTGTGTTCCTCTTTTTCATCTGCAGAAGCAATCTGGATGTATAAAATTTCATTTATTTTCGGAAACAAGCTGTTCACCGCCACTTTATGTATTTATCTTCGTATGTACAAGGACTATTATACCATGACCTTTCTCACATTGAACAAGAAAAAAACAGACCACATCGTGGTCTGCCGCAGTTATTCGCTCAACTTCAAATTCAAATTATCCATCTTTTTATGAGGTTGCATTGACCGGTTTGATCTCTTCAACCGCTTCTTCTATTCCTGTATTCGCATTAATGTATATCCGGTAACGAGAACCGTTAATTTTCCCTCCGAATTCATAACACAATACTTCTTTGCTGTAATCATTCTCAATCAGGGATTTGCGAACATAATTTTCTTCGAACTCCGAATTAAGCTTTTTCCGCGCCTGTTGCTCCGTAAGAGTTGCTTTCGGAATTTTGCGCATGTCATTATGTTCGTAAACAAAGTCACTCGCCTGGAAGCCGGTTACTTCGCCTGTATCCAGACCTACACGAACTGACATTTTCTCGGGATAAATCAAGGTGTCCCCTTGCTTACGCACATAAGTAAGGTTACCCAGATTACCATATTCATCGTAGTTTACAGCCTTCATATCCTTATAGCCTTTGTTCATTAGAAATTGATCTGCTTTAGCCATGGCATTCTGACGAGACACTTTTTTGGTTCCGATTGGACGCGTATCACTGTAAGAGATCAGCATTCCGCCATTACGGGTGAAATCCATCATCAGTTTGCCATTGTTGGCATGATCAATCGTGGCAGTGTAGGACTCCCAGTCTGTTCCTTTGCCGTTCTCCTGCACTTGGATTTTGCTACGATCCGCATCAGAGAATTTTGCAGCCTTGCTCTGAATCTGTTCTTTGGTCACCGGCAAGCCGTCCAGTTTCTTGACTGATCGTTTTGCATAGATGTTGGATACGGAAGGACCCCAATCAAGCTCCGGGTATTCCTGTACCTTTTTGTTTACAGTACGAAAACCATCAACGATCGTGTTGTCCATGGTTTGCTCTTGTGTTGCCATGGCAGTCTCTGCATCCATCCAGCGCAATCGGTCCGTCAGGACTTTCTGCTGCACATCCTGCAGATTCTTGGTAATCTCGGATGAATTCTGATACAGCTTTTTCAGGTTGCCCATTTCCTTCTCACTTAGCGGTTCGTTCGTCAAGTCACGCATCGACGCCCGATAGGCAAAGTTGGAAATACGCGAGAGAAACTCCTCTGTCTCGTTAAATGGCAGCATGGTGAGTGGCAGTTGGTTGATCTCATTCTGCGCTTCACTGGTGAGTCGCCATACATTCATCAAACCTTTGCGATGCATCCCCTGTGATGTAGAGTGAACCGCCAAGGTGTTGCCAATCTCCGAATGCAATTTGTCCATATGAAAAGATAAATCGTGAAATGCACGCTGATATTGATTCTCTGCCTTGATCAGAATTGCATTCTTCTCCTGATTCTCCTGATAGCCCCACACGAGCGCACCGACCAGCAGAACCGCAAATATCGGAAACATAACTGAACTTAATCGTTTATACATCGGTAGAGTCTCCTTTCTTCTAAACCACTACCTCTATTGTGGATCGAAGAAAGATCTCTTATGCATGCGATTTCCAGTCCTTACACAAGCAGTCTGCTAAAGTAGCGTTTGGGTCCTCCTTTTAATTCAGCTGAATCCCAGTTGCCATGCCCTCTTCTTCAATTTCGAACTGGTCTCTGTTATCACATAGGCACTGCTTGAATCCCGTCTCAATCCGGCCCCGATCTTTCTTGCCTCGTAATGTAAATCGTTCACCGCATTGTTTGCATCTGATTTTAATTTTAATTCTCATCACAACGATCTCCGTTTCTGTCGGTCATTCCCCGGGAGTTTATCTGTAAAAATAAAAACACACCGGAGTCATAGGCGCAATATGCGCTTTATGTCCACCAGTGTGTCCGTATTTTTATAATTTAACCTCTTCCTCCCGCTTCACAAAACGAAAAGGAGAACGGTTATTAGCTCGTGTGATTTTACCCATTGCCCCATACCACAGGCCCGCCATTAGCGGCGCTATAAACCACAACCAATGATTCACCATGGTGTTCATGATGACATCGTACAATGCATGCCAGAAAAAAGGTAACACCAGAGAAAGAACCAGATACCACCGCTTTTTCTTACCACCGATAAACTTGGCTTTACCCATATAATAACCCATGATTACCGCAAACATAGCGTGCCCTGAAACAGGGAGCAGTGCCCGAAGGAACATGGCTGAGACGGATGCATTCCCCGCAAAGGCATACAACACATTCTCAACAGTGGCAAATCCAAGTGAAACAGCGACTGCATATAAGATCCCGTCATACGGCTCATCAAATTCGGTGTGATTATAGATGATATGATAAAGTACGAACCATTTAACGAATTCCTCCACACCACCTGAGATCATAATGGCCTCAAGATAAGGATTATCCCCGAGCCACATCATCATGCCACGCTGAATAATCATCACAGGCAGTACCATCAGAATACCCATGAGGAAAACCCGCAATACCATATGAAGTGGCTCATAATCATAACGGTCTTTCAGGTAAAAGTATGTTAACAAGGCGAGACCCGGAGCAACTGCTGCCGCTAAGACCGAAAACAAAAGCACCGAAATTCCCTCCTCTGACTAAAGACGCGATTACAACTAGAGATTAATCCTGGCGTTTGAAGTGGGTGCAGATAACATCAATCGCTTGTGCAGGAATAACAACCTTACCATACTCTTCCATGACTGCTGGAGTAACTGAGGAGCCTTCGCCAAATTCAGCAAGCAAGGCAATCAATGCCGCATGTTTGGTGGAATCTACCTCATCTGGCTCCAAATGCAAGAACCACTTGTCTTTATAGGAATAAAGTCTCCCAGCATCCGTAACATGCTGACGCAACATATGTGCAGCTTCAATGAGCACTTCAAAGTCCTTGAATGCATAAACAATGGAATCGCTTTGCTCGAGTGTAACTTCCATTTCATATACTTCTTCAGGAAGATCATCTTCATGACCTAAACCATATTGTTGCGGATCATATTTTCCACGTGTGACAATGACAACCATCCCTTGAGCGGGAAGTGCGAATACTTCGACAGCGAGTGGACCTGTGGCATCAAATCCAAGTTCGGAATAGGCCTGATCCATCATTTCAGTGAACAGTTCATGAACCTTAGGTATTTCCTGCCACATATCTTCTTTTTGTATTCCGCGCTCGCTCAGATCGTCAAAGGTCAGGAAAATCCGTATCTTATCGTGACTTAGTCGTTCTATTTTCATACAGGATCTCCCCTTTATAAGCAAGTCTTATAACAGATTATGAAGCACAAAACAATATGTGCTGAAAATAAATCTATGTAGTTATGTTATCATTTTATACCTCTAAATGCACGAAGTAAAATCGACAAAAAAAGAATCATTCCACAGCAAATCAAGACTGTGGATGATTCTAATTGGAGGTTTTGGTTTATAAACCCGGTACTGTTGTGTTTGTTTGGCTTAAAATTTGCTCAACTTCATGCTTCACATCGGGATTGGTGCGAATAAAATCTTTGAGCATGCTCATATTCGCTTCTTTTTCCTGCGGTGTGATTGCTCTTGCGGTCTTTGCTGCCGGATTTTTGTGGGATTCACCATGTTGATTTTGCTTGCTTGTGAACCCGTCCATACCCGGGAAAGTCATTTCCATCATCTTATGTTTTGCCTGATCCATCATATTTCTTGATGAACCCGATGACATCATGGGCAATTTGCCTTTGGACAGCCATGAACTGGCTGCAACACCAATGACAATGCCCCAAAAAAAGGATGAAGCCTTCATTACACCAACCTCCTTCAAGTGTTAAAATCATATTTAGTGTTTGCGGTAGTGAGCGATCTCATTCCGTATAATTACAGGAAAGCGAGTTGAAATCATGTTTAGACATACCGCCGCATTGATCATTGCTGCAAGTTTGCTGTTGTCAGCTTGTGGGACAGCGGAAGAAAAAACATCTGATAATTCCACACCAGCGGGCGAATCAACTACCACGGTTCAAGAAGAGCAAGGTAACTCTAACCCAACTGAAACAGGAGAACCCGGAACTGGTGTGCCCGAGTCTTCAACGGAAGATTCAACTGCGACAGAAGAAGAACCTGAATCTTCGGAGAAGGTTTCTACAGAAGAGAAAGTGGAAAAGACGTATCATATGAATGAAAATTATTATATTAAACCAAACGATGAAGCGAGCCCAAGCAAAGTAGTCTTGTTAACTTTTGATGATGGACCCAAAGAAGAAAAAATGATTACTTCACTGATCGACACTTTAGATAAACATAACGCTAAAGCGATATTTTTCGTCAATGGATATCGGGTGAAAAGCCATCCGGAATTGCTCAAACTCATACATGATCGGGGTCAGATTGTAGGCAATCATGCCTGGGATCATGAGGATCTCAAAAAAATGTCCAACGCTGAGGCGGCAAAACAGGTTACAGATGTCCAAAAAATAGTGAAGGATACCATTGGTGAGGAACCGCAATTCTTCCGTCCACCTTTTGGTTCGGGAAATGATGCACTGAAGGCTGCTGTGAAGAAAAATGGCATGTTATATATGACTTGGTCTAATGGTTCTCTCGATTGGGATAAAAGCACCAAAGACAACCCGGAAAAAGTCATCCAAAATGTACTCGATCAGTTAAATCCCGGAAGCAATATTTTGATGCATGAGTTGCCATGGACGGTTGAAGCATTGGATGAGTTGCTGACCAAGCTCGAAAAGAAAGGTTATTCCTTTGTTGATCCGCGTGCAATTGAATTGGAAGCTCGTTAAATTGTAATTTTGCGCATTAAAATAAAACAGCCTTGATCCAATGGATCAAGGCTGTTTCTCTGTGAGTGCTTTTTCCGCGGGCACTCTTAACGTGATGATATGCATCTCCGCAGGACAACTTAGTCGGAGAGGAAGATGATTTGTACCGTATCCTCTGCTAACAAGCATTTTGCCTTCTTGGTGAATGTCCTCCGGACTTCGCTTCAGGGAGTACCACCCGTTCGATACGGGACGATACGCTTTGCTCAGGAACACAGGTCCGAAAAATGGTAAAACCAATTGTCCGCCATGTGTATGACCACTTAAAATAAGATCTGCATTTTCTTCCAAGCGAAGGGCCTGCAAAGGATCATGGACGATAGCAATTTTGCAAAAACGGTTACTGATCTGCTGTAGTAATACATCGCCCTGTTTGGAACGATAGTCTATGCCGATCAGGCTCAATCTGTCGTTGCCCCTTTGCAGATATTCTACATTATCCTGCAGGAGCCTAACGTCCGATTCCCGAAGGATTCGCGCAAGTTGAGCGGTACCAGCCCTCTTGTCATGGTTGCCATACACCGTAAATGAAGGAGCAATGTTCGATAAAATTTTCATGTTATGTCTAACTAAAGACCATGAGATTCCTTTTTCCGCAACATCCCCACCGATGAGAACCCAGTCCACCTTGTTTTTAACGTTTGCCAGATTCTTCTGCTTCAGCTTGCGCTTGTGCGTGTCGGATACATACAAAATCTTAGCCCCGTCAAAGGATGTTGGCAGATGAGGCACTTCAACCTCTTCTTCAATCATTAGATGAATATGGGCTTCACGCCACATATGAAAAAGCAGTAAAACTCCCATTAAAATGATTAAACCTGCGAGTAAAAGCATTACCACGGCAAGGGAAGGAACGTATTGAGAGCGGGTGCCCCTTCAACCCCCCACCAAACCAAACTAATCGTTAACATGACAAAAATAAAAATGAGTGAATTGACAAACCTCTTGCTCAATTTTAACCGACGTGAAGGATGTAATTCTGTCCGTGTAGGAAGCGAACCCGCTTCGGGGATCGATTCTTCCGTTGTATTTGGCGTTTTCTTGGAGCGTGATGGTGCCCTTTGAGGAAGTACTGGACTTTCCAGTTTTTCTGTATAGGGCTTGCGCTGTGATCTAGGTAAAGAAACGGAAGTAATTGGTGTGATTCCGCCAACCTCAGCAGCTGCTGCCGTTTCAGCAACGATGCTTACTTGAGAAGCCACCTGACGCTCGGATTTCTCTTTTTTATCCGATTGACGATGGCGCTGACTGCCATATGTCTTCATTCTACTTAATGGCTGATTCATGATCCCCTCCGAAAACGTATCGCTAATCCGGACACCAAATCAATAATAAAGTGACATAGTATAGGCGCCCATAATGTGCCGGACTGCAAGTAAATCCAACCCAATCCATAACTTGAGACAAACACCCAGCCTGTTGGAATCCAGTGGCGCAAATAACGAATATGGATAACTGCAAATAAAATACTTGTCCAGTAAGGACCGATGGCATGTTGGATGGCTCCACGGAATAATAATTCCTCACACACAGCAACAATGGCTGCTATACATACAATGTGCCAGATCGGACGCCCACGGAACAGCATATCGTTAATTCCACCGTCATCCATGCTTTCCTGAGGTATAACATACGACAGTACCAAGTCCATAACAAGCATTATTCCTGCAAGACCAAGACCCCACCATATAAATTGGTAATTGTCAGGCCATGCGAGTACATCTAACAAGTTTCGTTTCTGCAATAAGATCCACACAACTCCGATAATCAGTGTCAGACCTTGTGTAAAGTATAGATTGATTAAAAGCAAACGCTCGGTAAGCTGCTGTGGCTCAGCCTTCTGAATCTTGAACTTGGGAAACTTGAATTTTTTCATCGGATGCGTCTGTCCTCTTGAGTTAAATTTGATGGATAACAATTACGTTGTCCAATCGGATAGTATACTAAATGATAGCCAAAAAACCAATTAGGTTCAAGGCCTGCCCCAAGTCCTGGTTAGATGTCCGTACCATTACTTCATTAAAGCAGTAAAATTCAGTTCACCAAACAGCTTACTTTCCATCTTCTTGTGGTAGGTATATTAACTATTGTATTACTTATGGTGACTCTGTTTATGTGTGAATCTAAAGACATCTGCAAAACATTTTAAAACATTTAAGCCTATTGACATGCTCATGTCAGCCATGATACATTATGAAAAAATTAGTCACGTTAAACACGATGATGGAAAAAAGACGTTGCTTCGTCTTACAGAGAGCCGATGGTAGGTGTGAATCGGTGGCAGGCAAATGGTCTTGAGCGCTCCTGAGTTATTGCATTGAAATTGGAGTAGGTGCAATCGGTTTAGACCCGTTATCCTCTTCGGTCTTCATTGACCGCTAAGACTGTCGTTGCGAAACGGCGGTGAATTAGGGTGGTACCACGACAACTCTCGTCCCTTATTGCGCAAGCAGTATGTGGATTGAGAGTTTTTTGATTTATTTTAAAGGATATCTGTGGGATCACTCTATTTGCTTCACCTTCCCCCTCTGTTGCGACACCGCGTTGTTGGGCGGAAGAATCAACCTGGTTTTAAGGAATACCTCTTCGCTGAGGTCAGACCTTGACGATATAGATACACATACCTAAGGAGGAAGAAACCATGTACAAAGTGTTAGTGTCGGACCCAATCAGTGATCTGGGGATCCAGCAACTGGTGGATGCAAATGATGTTGTTGTTGAGAAGAAAACCGGTCTTAGTGAAGATGAACTTGTTGCCATTATTGGTGATTATGATGCCCTCTTGGTTCGCAGCCAGACTCGTGTTACAGATCGTATTATGACGGCTGGTACCAACCTTAAGGTGATCGGACGTGCAGGTGTTGGTGTAGATAACATTGATCTGGAAGCTGCTACACAGCGCGGTATCATCGTTATTAATGCACCTGATGGCAATACCATCACAACCTGTGAGCACACGTTTGCCATGATGATGGCATTGGCACGACACATTCCTCAGGCATATGCCAAGACTATTCAGGGTACGTGGGATCGTAAAACCTTCCTGGGTGTGGAATTAAGAAATAAAACGCTCGGTGTACTGGGTATGGGACGGATCGGTAGTGAAGTTGCCAAGCGCGCCAAAGCATTCGGAATGGACATTCTTGCTTACGACCCGTTCCTCACGGAGGAGCGTGCCGAGAAGCTGCAAGTGAAGCTGGCTAGTGTAGATGATATCATTCGCAATGCGGACTTCATGACCGTTCACACGCCATTAACACCGGAAACACGGCACATGATTTCACGTCCACAATTCGAAGTGATGAAAAAAGGCATGCGTATCATCAACTGTGCTCGTGGTGGAGTTGTTGACGAGATGGCACTTGTCGAAGCCATTGATCAAGGTATTGTTGCTGGTGCAGCATTTGACGTATTCGAAAGCGAGCCGCCAGCCGCTGATCACCCGTTCCTGAATCACCCAAGCATTATCGTTACGCCTCACCTTGGTGCGTCCACAGTAGAAGCGCAAGAGAACGTGGCTATCGATGTGTCGGAACAGGTGCTTCACATTTTGCGTAACGAACCGTTCAAAAACGCAGTTAACATGCCGGCTGTTGCACCAACCGTGATGAACAAATTGCAACCGTATTTCAAACTGGGTGAAACGTTGGGTAGTTTTGCAGCACAGATTACACAAAATGCAGTGCAGGAGATTCGGATCGACTATGCTGGTGAGCTTTCTGAAGTAGATACTTCTCCTCTCACTCGTTACATTGTGAAAGGGATTCTCGCCAGACATTTGGGTGGGGAAGCCAACATCGTTAACTCCATGCATCTGGCCAAAATCCGTGATCTGAATGTGGTTGTAAGCCAAACCTCAACAACTAAAGGATTTACTAACCTGATTACCGTAACATTGGTTACAACTCAGGATGCTGAGGAACGTCGTGTAGCAGGTACATTGCTTGCAGGTTATGGAGAACGTATTGTTCGTCTGGACAAATTCCCGGTAGATATCGCTCCGGAAAGTCATCAAATTTTGATCTCCCACAACGATAAACCAGGTATTATCGGACGTGTAGGAACCCTGCTTGGACAAAACGATGTCAACATCGCATCCATGCAGGTTGGACGTAAAATTATTGGTGGTGCAGCAATCATGATTCTGACCGTAGATAAAGCTGTTCCAAAAGATGTACTTGTGCAGCTTGCTGCGCTGCCTGAAATCAATACTGCTGTTGAAATTGTTCTGGAATAATCCAATATATTTCTATATGTAAAAGGAAAGACGGGACCCTCGTGGTTCCCGTCTTTTTTCATGTACTCGCTGAAATATCGGTGAAGAAGATTGCAAACAAAATATTTGTGGAATTGGAAAAGGGGTGCCCATCAACCCCATATAAACTCCGCTTCTCTTGGTCAATGGAAATAGTCTTAATACGTTATCGAACTATTAACTTAACTGAATAATGTTTAGTGTAGACCCCGGAGGAGAAAGAACGGCTGCGCCAACAAGCCCGAATAATTGTAACTGTATTGTTGAACCAGCGGTAACGGTAACCATAAAGTCAGACTGCAGCTGACTGAGAGAGAGTACTGGAGATACTACACTCGCTGGAATAGCTGTACCGTTAAGTAAAACCCGAGATTGGATAGCAAGTGCAGCTGTCAGATTTATTTTGTATGAGATATAGTAGCGACCTGCGTTGGTCAGTGTGAAGGTGTCATTAGCCCCATTGACGGTTATACCTGTGCCAATATTTTGGTTATTCGGTAATGGAACGAGTGTACCACCCAATATTACAACAATCGTACCATTAGTGTTCTCAGCAAAAGCCGAATTAGATGTTACAGTTGTTCCGGTTGCACCTGTTGCTCCGGTAACTCCTGTACTTCCGGTACTTCCGGTTACACCGACTCCCGTTGCTCCCGTTATACCTGTGGCTCCGGTTTCCCCCGTCGCACCAGTCGCCCCGGTACTTCCCGTTACGCCAACTCCCGTTGCTCCTGTTATACCTGTCGCTCCGGTTTCACCAGTGACTCCAGTTACTCCAGTACTTCCCGTTACGCCAACTCCCGTTGCTCCTGTTATACCTGTGGCTCCTGTTCCTCCAGTCGCACCAGTTACTCCAGTACTTCCTGTTATGCCGACTCCTGTTGCTCCCGTTATACCTGTCGCTCCGGTTTCACCAGTGACACCAGTTGCTCCGGTACTTCCCGTTACGCCCACTCCCGTGGCTCCTGTTATACCTGTGGCTCCGGTTTCCCCCGTCGCACCAGTTGCCCCGGTGCTCCCCGTTACGCTGATTCCCGTTGCTCCCGTTATACCTGTCGCTCCGGTTTCCCCCGTAACACCAGTTGCTCCGGTACTTCCCGTTACGCCCACTCCCGTGGCTCCTGTTATACCTGTGGCTCCGGTTTCCCCCGTCGCACCAGTTGCCCCGGTGCTCCCCGTTACGCTGATTCCCTTTGCTCCCGTTATACCTGTCGCTCCGGTTTCCCCCGTAACACCAGTTGCTCCGGTACTTCCCGTTACGCCTACTCCCGTGGCGCCCGTTATACCTGTTGCTCCGGTTTCACCAGTGACACCAGAAACTCCGGTACTTCCTGTTACGCCGACTCCTGTGGCTCCTGTTATACCTGTGACTCCTGTTCCACCCGTGACACCAGTTGCTCCGGTACTTCCCGTTACGCCCACTCCCGTTGCACCGGTTATACCTGTGACTCCGGTCTCCCCCGTGACACCAGTTGCTCCGGTACTTCCGGTTATGCCGACTCCCGTTGCTCCTGTCACACCTGTTACGCTTACTCCCGTTGCGCCAGTCAATCCCGTTACGCCTGTTGCTCCTGTTTCCCCTGTAGCACCAGTACTACCTGTTACACTTACTCCTGTGGCTCCTGTGATCCCCGTCGCCCCAGTCAACCCTGCAACACCAGTCGCTCCTGTTTCACCAGTTGCCCCGGTTCCTCCAGTTACTCCTGTTGATCCTGTTACGCTTAGTCCCGTCGCTCCTGTAATTCCCGTCGCCCCGGTCAACCCTGCAACACCGGTCGCTCCTGTTTCACCAGTTACTCCGGTTGATCCCGTTACGCTTAATCCCGTGGCTCCTGTAATTCCCGTCGCCCCGGTTAACCCTGTAAGACCTGTCGCTCCTGTTTCACCAGTTGCCCCGGTTCCTCCAGTTACTCCTGTTGATCCCGTTACGCTTAGTCCCGTCGCTCCTGTAATTCCCGTCGCCCCGGTCAACCCTGCAACACCGGTCGCTCCTGTTTCACCAGTTGCCCCGGTTCCTCCAGTTACTCCTGTTGATCCCGTTACGCTTAGTCCCGTCGCTCCTGTAATTCCCGTCGCCCCGGTCAACCCTGCAACACCGGTCGCTCCTGTTTCACCAGTACTTCCCGTTACTCCAACTCCAGTTGCACCCGTCACACCTGTCGCTCCTGTTTCGCCGGATGCTCCGGTACTTCCTGTTACTCCAACACCAGTTACACCGGTTGCACCCGTCACACCCGTTGCTCCTGCGCCCGCAAGCAATGTGTAATCCGGTGAAGTCCCCGGCGTTCCGGTTGGCGATGCCACATTTGCAATATACGTACTACCGTTAAACGTTACAACTTGACCCGCTGGATATGTCGGGGCTACAGCTGGATCGAATGGCACGATACCACTTAAACCTACGCCTGTCGCTCCTGTTTCGCCGGATGCTCCGGTACTTCCTGTTACTCCAACACCAGTTGCACCAGTTGCACCCGTCACACCCGTTGCTCCTGCGCCCGCAAGCAATGTGTAATCCGGTGAAGTCCCCGGCGTTCCGGTTGGCGATGCCACATTTGCAATATACGTACTACCGTTAAACGTTACAACTTGACCCGCTGGATATGTCGGGGCTACAGCTGGATCGAATGGCACGATACCACTTAAACCTACGCCTGTCGCTCCTGTTTCACCAGTTGCCCCAGTTCCTCCAGTTACTCCTGTTGATCCCGTTACGCTTAATCCCGTGGCTCCTGTAATTCCCGTCGCCCCAGTCAACCCTGTAAGACCAGTCGCTCCTGTCACTCCGATACTTCCCGTTACTCCAACACCAGTTGCACCCGTCACACCTGTTGCTCCTGCGCCAGCAAGCAACGTGTAATCTGGTGAAGTCCCCGGCGTTCCGGTTGGTGACGCCACATTCGCGATATACGTACTGCCGTTGAACGTTACAACCTGACCCGATGGATAAGTCGGGGCTACGGCTGGATCGAATGGTACAATGCCACTTAAACCTACACCTGTCGCTCCCGTGACCCCTGATGCCCCTGTAACTCCGGTACTTCCCGTTACTCCAACTCCAGTTGCACCTGTCACACCCGTTGCTCCCGCGCCAGCAAGCAACGTGTAATCCGGCGATGTGCCCGGCGTTCCGGTTGGTGACGCCACATTCGCGATATACGTACTGCCGTTGAACGTTACAACCTGACCCGCTGGATACGTCGGGGCTACGGCTGGATCGAATGGCACGATACCACTTAAACCTACGCCTGTCGCTCCTGTTACGCCCGATGCCCCTGTCACTCCGGTACTTCCCGTTACTCCAACACCAGTTGCACCCGTCACACCTGTTGCTCCTGCGCCAGCAAGCAACGTGTAATCTGGCGATGTGCCCGGCGTTCCGGTTGGCGATGCCACATTTGCAATATACGTATTACCGTTGAACGTTACAACTTGACCCGCTGGATACGTTGGGGCTACGGCTGGATCAAATGGCACTAGCCCTGTCAATCCCGCCCCGGTTGCTCCCGTTACACCTGATGTACCTGTGGCTCCTGTAGGTCCTGCACCTGCAAGCAATGTATAGTCTGGAGAACTTCCTGGCGTACCCGTTGGCGAAGCGACATTTGTAATGTAAGTACTGTCACCAAACGTGACGATCTGTCCAGCTGGATATGTTGGGGCTAATGCGGGATCGAATGGCACGATGCCACTTAATCCTGCACCTGTGGCTCCAGTTGCACCAGTCGCCCCCGCAGCAGCGATTAATGTGTAATCCGATGAAGATCCTGGTGTTCCTAGAGGACCAGCTACACTCGTAATGTAAGTACTACCGTTATACGTAATTACTTGACCTGCTGGATAACCCGGGGCGAGCGCTGGATTAAATGCCACGGCTCCTGTCAAACCAGCTCCGGTTGCTCCCGTTGCTCCAGTCGTCCCACCCAACAGCAAAAGAGTGTAGTCTGGAGAACTTCCGGGTGTACCCAAGGGGCCATTTACATTAGCAACATAAAGACTACCCTCGTAGCTTACTACTTGACCTTGAGCATAAGTTGGTCCCAGTGCAGGATCAAACGCCGTAATATTGTTCAAACCCACACCAGGTGCTCCTGCCGGACCCTGTGCTCCCTGTGGACCAACTGGGCCAACCGGTCCTACTGGTCCAATTCCTCCCGGTGTTCCAGTATCCCCTTTCACCCCAGGGACTCCTGGGACACCTGGTACCCCCGGGACTCCTGGCACTCCCTGTGGGCCGGCTGGTCCGGTAATCCCTCCAGTTCCAAGAGTTGTCGTCGCACGGCTTAGCGATATGGAGATCGATCGAATTAATCCCACAAGTTTATCTTTTTCTGCAGGAGGTACTTCCAGAAGCAGCGTCACACTTAACAAGTCATCCAGTAAGTTTTGCAAGTTACCTGCGAGATTAATAAGAGGAACAGGAACAACCTCTGAACCTGCAATCGTTAATTCCAATACGGCTTGTAATTCTGCCTTTACTCCGGCACGAAATCCGGATTGATTTACAAAAGTAAGTAACTGGCGTAATCCATTCTGTAATGACAGTATATTGGCTGAAGTCGGCTGACTGATTGCAGCAGGAATAGCCACAGCCAAAGAACGCAGTATGGATTCAAACTGCTCCAGTTCGCTTGTGGTTATTGGAATAAACGGAGAGCCTGCTCTAAAAGATCTGCCTTCCAGGAAAGCTTTAATATTGACCCTTTTTCGATCATCGGACATGCTTAACTCAATCCTCCTCTATCTTGCTTGCTTTTCAAGCTTATGTCACATAGGAAGGAAAATTATCTTGGACACTCTTTTTAGTCAAAAAAAGACCATTCATGTTCCACGTTGAACAAGATTAAACGGTAGTCTTCAACAAAAAAACACCCTCCTTAAGAGGGTGTTTCCGCACTTTTTGTATGAAATTCAGGCTATTTCGATGAATCCAAAGGAAATTGCAAAATAAACTCTGTTCCTTCGCCAAGCACACTATTGACGGTAATCATACCTTGATGCGCATCAACAATATTTTTCACAATCGCTAAACCAAGCCCCGTACCTACACTTTCTCCCCGAACACGAGCCTTGTCTGCTTTGTAGAATCGTTCAAAAATAAATGGCAAGTCGGATGAAGGGATACCTACTCCCTGATCCTTCACAGAAACTCTGACAAATGGAGCACGAAGATAAGTGACCCGCTCGGCTGAGATCATTACATTTTTGCCAGTAGGTGTATGTCTGAACGCATTATCCAGCAAATTCGTAAATACTTGCTCAAGTCGATCCTCATCTGCCTGTTGAAGTTCAATAGTTGGCTGTTCGAACTCAAAGTGCAGTTGAATTCCCTGTTCTTTTGAACGCACAGAGAACTTCCGATATACACGTTCAAGTAGTTCTCCGAGGTCAACTTCCTTCATCACCATGTCCGTGTGTCCAGCTTCCATCCGCGCAAGATCAAGCAAGTCTTTAACCAGTCTGCCCATCCGGAGAGACTCATCATGAATGACCTGGATCAGTTCTTCGCTCTCTTCCGGTGAGGTTGCCATGCCGTCCAAAAGGGCTTCACTGTAGCCTTGCATCATGGATAGCGGAGTTCGTATCTCATGAGATACGTTAGCCACGAAATCACGCCGCATTTTCTCCAGTCGCACTTCTTCTGTTACATCTCTTAAAACAGCCACAGCCCCTCTGACAACACTGTCAGCATACAACGGTGCCATCTGAACAGACCAGACACCTTGCTGTACGTGAACATTGGAGTTCTGGTCCCCGCCTTGCTCCATCACCATTTTGAACAAAGGAAGAAGGGGCTCAGGTACATCACGCGAAGTCTTGTCAGACTGCTCGGATTCTTGTCCTTCGTCCATTTTTGCCCAATCGAGATCATACCATGCCTGCATGATCTTCTCTCCTGGCGGATTCGTCAGAATAACTTTGCCTTCACCATCAAATGTAACCACCGCATCGGTCATGCTGCGAAGCACACTCGCCAAATGTTCCTTCTCATGGTTAAGGTTTCGAATATTATCTTCCAGTTGGGCAGCCATATGATTAAATGTGTTGGCAAGTTCACCAATCTCATCACTCGTTACCAGGGAGAGACGTGTTCCGTAGTTCCCTTTGCGAATCGCATTGGCTGCCTGAATCAATTGCTGCATGGGCTGCGTTATTTTAGTGAATAGAAACAATGCAAAAAACGTGGTTAAACTGAATCCGATAATACAGATATAGGTGAACAACCGCTTAATATCTCTGGATTCGGATTCTGCAAAGTTCGTATCAATGTAGGGCAGCAAAAAAAGACCCAGCGCTATAAGTACACAACCCACAAGGCAGATAATAGTGATCCATAACTTCCCGACCAGTGATCTCCAGAAACTAAAACTACTTCGGTACTTCCAGTTTATAACCCACACCCCACACCGTCGTAATCATGGCCGCCGATTCAGGCGATACCTTGTTAAGTTTCTCGCGAAGACGCTTCACGTGCGTATCCACGGTACGAAGATCGCCAAAGAATTCGTAATTCCATACATCTTTGAGCAATTCTTCTCTGGAGAAAACTTTGTCGGGAGATGTTGCCAGGTAGTGCAGCAATTCATATTCTTTTGGTGTAAGACTAATCTCTTCGCCACCAGCGGTTACCCGGTGGGCATCATGCTCAATAACCAGATGCGGGAACACGATGTTGTTACTCGAATTGCTCTCCTTGGAGAGATAAGCTGTCGCGGAAGCTCGACGCAAAATCGCTTTGACGCGATAAATCACTTCACGCGGGCTGAATGGTTTTACAACATAATCATCAGCGCCAACTTCGAAGCCTTGAACCCGGTTAATCTCTTCACCTTTTGCAGTGAGCATCAAAACCGGCGTTGATTTCACCTGACGAAGACGGGTACACACTTCAACTCCATCCATACCCGGCAACATCACATCAAGCAAAATCAGCCCGTAGTCCCCTGCTGTTGCTTTACGCAGTGCAGTTTCCCCATCCTCAGCTTCATCGATTTCATAACCTTCTTTTTCAAGATACATTTTCAAAAGCCTGCGGATTCTCTCTTCGTCATCCACGACCAGTATACGATTCTCATGTTCAGCCATGCCTCTCCAGCCCCTTTGCAATAACTCCTCATCACTTCTATTATGTTCGATCTGGCGAACAATATTTGAATACCCTTCAATAAAAAGGTACGTTTGTGTTTCCCGCTTCTAAACTCAACCTTTGCAATACGAATCTGTCCTAGTCAGCCCCAGCATAAGAATGTAATCCGGCAATGATCAGATTCACTCCAACCAGCGTAAACATGACCACCAGGAAGCCAAGAACTGCAAGCCATGCAGACTTCTGACCTTGCCAACCTCTGGATAAACGCAAATGCAGATACACACTATAATATAGCCATGTAATCAATGCCCACACCTCTTTGGGGTCCCAACCCCAAAAGCGACTCCAGGCAATCTGAGCCCAGATCATGGCAAAAATTAATGCTCCCAGCGTAAATATCGGAAAACCAATGGCAATCGCGCGATAACTTATCTCATCCAGATCATCGGCATCGATTCCATCCATCATTGGCTGTAACGCTTGTCCAAGTGGTCTGCGCACAAGAAGTCGTACAATTCCATACAGGATCAGACCTACAATAAGTGACCAAACTACCGTATTCAGCTTGCGCCCGGCATTTACCCCGTTCATCCAGGAAGGCGTCTCAAGTAAAGGTTTTTTCATGCCAAGAAACGGTGTCATGCTCTCCACTTCGCTATTATATGGTGCAAAAATCGGAGGCATGCGATAAATCACTTTCTCTATTGTACTATTTTCCTGTACCTCTGTGTCAATGCTGACCGTTTTCTGTACAAAAACCGCCTCGTAACCAGCTGTACGAAAGGCAAATACCGTTCCGATGAATCCGATGACTACAACGATCGTAACTAGGGTGAATTCAACCCATCCTCGTTGACGTCTTGAAGATTTGTCTTTACCACTGAAATCAACAGTACGGAGCAAATACATGAACCCTGCGGCAAAACCCACGGCGAAGAATGCTTCACCAAGCGCCGCCAACGTCACGTGAATTTTCAGCCAGATGGACTGAAGCGCCGGGATTAATGGCTGTACCTCCTGAGGAAATACAGCGGCATACGCCATAATAATAATGGTAAGTGGTAACGCAAACAAACCCAGTAATGACTTGCGGTATATGGCATATACAACAATAAATGCAACCATAATCATCATGGACAGAAAAGACATGAACTCATACATGTTACTAACCGGGATATGACCTGCCCCAGCCCATCGGGTTACAAAAAATACGATATGTGCCGCCAAGGCGACAGTCGAAGCGATAAAAGCTCTTTTACCCCAACGATTCATATGGTCCAGAGGATCACGATTACTCCATTTTTTGCCCATGACCGCGACAGCATATAACAAGAATGCAGCACAATAGAGAAAGAAAGATACGATAAATGCGTCGCTGCTGAAATCCAATAAACTCATGCCTGATTCCCCCCGTTATCCAACGACTTCTCTTCCACTTCCAGATTCATCTGTTTCAAGACGGCCGCAACTTCACGCCTGAAGCCAAACCAGTTTTTGTTGGTATGTCCACCCAATGTGAGCTGTTTATCATCAAAACGAATCCAGATGCGGCGATGATGCCAATAAAAACCCATGACCAGACCCAACATAACAATACCGGCTCCTACCCACACAAAAGGCATTGCCTTGTCCACTCTTATATTGAGATAACTTACGGACTGAATAATATCGACCTTGTCCATGCTGTCTACTTCCAGCTGTAAAGGAATCTCAGCTCCAATCAGCTGTTGGTTAATTGCATCCTGTTGAAACCGTTGTTTATCAATCTGCTTCGCAAAGTACAGATATTGTATCCCCTCTTCGGGCAGATCCGGTCCCTTGATGAGAAAGAGAAAAGCAGGTGCATTAGGTGAAGGTGATTTTGATTTGGGCTGACCATTCTCATCCAATCCAAAGTCCATAAACTTTTCTTTTACCGTGAGCTTATAAGGACCAGCTTCAAATGTTCTTTGGGTATCTACCATATCGATCTTAATTGGCCCATATACTTCACCCGTCTCTGTATTGACCAGATCAGGCGTTACGGAACGAATGGTCGGTGTTAGATCATAATCAAACTGATATGCTTTCAGACCGTTATAATTCAATGGATGATTCACGCGTACATCATGTCTGGCCACCTCAGCTAACTGAGGTTTCTTCGAGAGATCCGAACAATCTGCTGTACATTCATACAAAACAACTTTTGTTTCGAACAGTTTTGGAACGGTCTTATTCAGGTTACGGAATTGCTCGGGTACTTCGTCCTCACTGTAGAATTCAACATTAAACTGTTCATTTTGCAGATACATCGATGTATTCGGGATCTTTTTGATCTCACCTTCAGGAAAAGCGACGTGCTCGTCCAAATTCAGACCTGGAAGACCTCGTGCGAGCACCGCCAGCAAAAATATAATGAGTCCAATATGGATGACATATGGGCCCCATCGACTGAATCGTTGTTTCTCGGCGAGTAATGCATCCCCCTGGGTGTGCACGCGGTATCCTTTCTTTTTCAACGGCGTAACCGCTTTCTTAATCCAGTCTTCTGGTGCCTCTTCGATGGTACCTTGGTACACCAGACGCTGTCTTGTCAAAAATTGCGTATGCTTACGTATTCTCTGTTTATTGAGTGCTTTGTAGAGCGGTAGGACGCGATCCAGACTGCATATCACCAATGATGCCCCAATCAGCACCAGCAGTAGAATAAACCACCAGGATTCGTATGTATGGGATAAACCCAACAGATAATAGATATGACCCAACTGACCGTATGTTTCTTTGTAGTACACGGAGGGATCGATATTCAGAAATGTACTTTCTTGCGGATAGATCGTGCCAAGCATAGAACCTACAAGCGTAAAAACAATCATATAGACGGCAATTTTAACGGAAGAAAAAAAGTTCCATATGCGGTCAATGATATTAGGATTACTACGCTGTGAACGGCGCGCCATGCCATCATAACGCATTTCCAGCACTTCATCCGATTTAGCTTCAGACTCCAGCAACGGTTTCCCACATGCTTCACATAGTACAGTGCCTACCGGATTCTGGTGTCCGCACTCACATTTGGTATTTTGGAACACGAATAGACCTCCTGTCAGGGCTGCTTCGCCAGTTGCGAAATTTGAGCGTCAAGTGTGTCCAAATCAAGTTGCCCGATATGAATGGTAGAGATTTTGCCCGTGTCGGATACAAAAAATGTTGTTGGCATCGGAGAGATCCCGAAATCACGAACCGAGTTTTTCTCCCTGTCAAGCATGATTGGAAACGTAACCCCAACCTGCCGTACAAAATTATCCACGGTCATCTGGTCTTCTCCAACATTAATTCCGACAAATTGTACTCCCTGGTCCTTCCATTTGTCAGCTTGCGCCTGAAGTGCAGGCATTTCTTTAACACAAGGTTCACACCAGGTGCCCCAGAAATTGATCACCATTGCTTTTCCTTTGTACTCATCAGACGTATGAACTTGACCATCCAGGCCCAGCAGTTCAAAAGAAGGAGACTTGTCCCCTTCCTTTGGCTTGCCATTCGAGCCGGATACCGATGTGGTAATCGCATATCCGCCCAACACCAGGATCAATAACAAAATGACGATTTGCACCGTTCTTCTTGATTTCCCCATGTGCTGCTCCCCTTTTAAGTGACTGTAGCATTCGCATCTTATTGGTATAAGACAACTGTGAACATCCTATGAACAATTATAGCGAATTTCGTCACAAAACTGCGGCGGTTTTATGAAAATTATGTGTCCTCACATTACCTTTTTTTCATTTTTTTGGCTGGCTCTGATTGTGCGAGGGTAATCAGGTTGTTGACTTCCTCTTTGGTCAGATGACGTGTCAGACCACGTTTCAGGTTTTGTAGCAAAATACCACCAAACGAAATCCGTTTCAGGCGGGTTACTGGATGGTTGATTGCCTCGAACATACGTCTAACCTGACGGTTACGTCCTTCATAGATCGTAATGGAAATGATCGACTCATTGGCCGCTGTATCCACATCTTTGTACTCTACCTCTGCAGGAGCAGTCATGCCGTCATCCAGCATAATGCCTGTCTTTAATTTCTCCAGAGCTGTACCATGCGGCACACCTTTAACCGTTGCATGATACGTTTTGGGTACGTGATGCTTCGGATGCGTCAGCAAATGTGCAAACTCACCATCATTGGTAAGGATCAATAAGCCCTCTGTGTCATAATCCAGACGACCTACAGGATATACGCGTTCCTTGACACCTTTCAGGTAGTCGGATACAATTTTCCGACCTTCCGGGTCAGATGCACTTGTGATTACACCTTTTGGCTTGTTTAACATCAAGTACACTTTTTTCTCACTGCGGATCGGTTTTCCATTAACCGTAATCATATCCTCTTCGGGGTTCGCTTTTGTACCCAGTTCGGTTACGACCTCCCCGTTAACTTCTACTTTGCCGGACAGGATTAGTTCCTCGCTCTTGCGGCGGGATGCAATGCCTGCCTGTGCGATAATTTTTTGTAATCTTTCCATGTTTGTCATGTCACCTCACACTAATGATACCCATCACGCAAGGAAATCACAAGGATAATCCAAGGATTTTGTAAACTGGCGACACGAATATGCATTTTAGACTACCTTCCCCTGGAGATCGCCGCAAAAAAAAGCCTACCTTTACACGACCTGTTGAACACAGATGGTGTAAAGATAAGCCTTTTCCTCAAATCATTTAATTGGAAACTTTGCCGGTAACTGCAACCTGTTTTTTGGCAGGTTTGGTACTCTCTTTAATGAAAGTCTGCAATGTTTTGGAAGTAATATAATAGGTACGTCCACCGTATACAAATGTCATCATACCAATGACCCGGTTGTTCTGATCCAGAACAGGGCCACCTGAATTACCTTGTGCCATGGATTTCACAATACTGCCGATTCCCTTTTTACCTGGAACGTCCAAAGCTTGGGAACTAAACACTCTGCTTTTGGCTATCGTATTGAAGGTTGAAGGAAAATCTTCATCCAGGATGACAAGATCACCAGCAGGATTTTTGGGGAATCCAATCGTATAAACAACCTGGTTATCCCTTGCATTTGCAAACGTGACCGGTTGGGCGTCTATTTCCTTGTCCAGCTTCAGCAGTGCCATATCTGTCACCGGGTCTGTCTTAATAATTTTTGCCTTTACAGGCTTACCCAAGGAACCCGGACTTGCAACAGTCAGTGTACCTTCATCACCATCAGACAGTTCAGCAAAACTCTGAACGACATGATAATTCGTGAGCACTTCATCCTTTGAGATCAATATTGAGGTACCAACATCATAATATACCATATCGGGTTCATCCTGCTTAACCAAACGTACATTCACGACTGGAAAAGAATCCGCTGTGACTGCCATTTGTGCACGCAGCTGTTTATCGAAGTAACCTGTAAAATGTATCGTCTGAACGGCTTGAGCTGCCGCCAGCCCCGTTGACCCTGCGAGCATTGCAATAGCAAGCACGCCTGACATTCCGACACGGAGCATTCGTTTCCAACTCTTCTGCATGTCTCACTCTCCTCCGCTATTATTCTAGCATATCTAATATATCGGAAGGAAAGGAGATATCTTTTAACCAAAAACGAGCAAACAAATGGCGAGGGCAGCAATAAAACCAACGACATCGGAAAACAACCCTACTTTGAGTGCATATCGACCGTTCCGTATGCCTACAGCCCCAAAATAAACAGTCAGCACATATAACGTGGTGTCTGTACTCCCCTGAATCGTAGATGCCATACGTCCAATCATGGAGTCAGGGCCATGGGTTTTGATCAGATCGGTTGTAAACGCCAGAGAGCCTGTCCCCGTTAAAGGACGCAGTATTCCGAGTGGTAACACTTCGCCCGGAACACCCATCCAGGACACCAGCGGAGCAAACAGACTAATCACAAAATCCAGTGCACCCGAGGCACGAAATACGCTGATTGCGACCATCATGCCCACGAGATGTGGAATAATACTGATTGCAGTGGAGAAACCATCCTTGGCCCCATCAACAAAGGATTCGTAAACCGGGACCTTTTTGGTAAACGCATATAATGGAACAAACGCGATAATAACCGGGATGGCCCAGACGGAAATCCAGTTGATGAAGGTTAACAAAGGTGCTCATCCTTTCATGCCGGGATTGCCACTTTTCTGTATGCGCGGCGGTTTGTGTAAAGCCCTGTTTCGATACCAGCGATCGGCGATTATAGCAGCAAGTGTAGCGATAATGGTAGCCATCAATGTTGTTCCCACAATCTCTGTTGCATTGGCGGAATGATAGTTTAAGCGGATGGCGATCAGCGTTGTCGGAATAATGGTAATGCTAGCCGTATTCAGAGCCAGTAAGGTGCACATCGCAGGAGAAGCGGTTTGTTTGTCCGGATTAAGCTCCTGCAGCTGTTGCATGGCTTTGATTCCCATCGGTGTAGCCGCATTTCCTAGTCCCAGCAAATTGGCACTCATATTGGAGAGAATATAACCCATCGCCGGATGATTTTTGGGCACATCGGGGAACAGGAAGCCCACAACCGGACCGAGCAGCTTGGCAATCCGAGCCAGGAGACCCGCATCTTCAGCCATTTTCATCATGCCCATCCAGAACACAAGCACACTAATCAGTCCAAAACAGACCGTGACTCCCGTTGCCGCCCCATCAAAAGCGGCTTGCGTGACCACTTCGATATTGCCGTTGACGGCTGCAAAAACAAATCCGATTAAAATCATGAGCAGCCAAATTAGATTAATCATGGATTATATCCTCCCTTCAATGGCGATTTAGCTAAGGAGACAACAGGTGGCTTAACACGGCACGCCATGCAGTTGCCCAGGAAGAGACATCACCGATTCCACCCAGCGTTGCATCTTCTGTCTTCGGTTCAGGAGGAATATAACTGCCTTTGCGATACACGGGAATTGAGCCCACAAGTTTGCCGTCAAGTTGCATATCAATGCGACCTGCCAATCCAAACGAAGGATCTGTCGATTGTTCCTTGCCATCCGTTTCCGATTGGGCGCGACTTTCGTGTAGTATCAACTTCTTGGTCAATGAGCCTTCTTCACTTTTAGCCAGTGGGTACCAGAATCCCCGGCCCGTAACGACATCTGTATTTTGCACAGGCTGTTCTTGCTTGGCGACCTCTACTAACGGGAAGTACTCAAAACCGAAATCTAGCATCCGAGCATGATCGTTCCAATCGTTTCCGTCGTTCAGCGTTACTGCGGCGAGCTGCTGTCCGTTACGTGTAGCGGAACTGACCAAACATCTGAAAGCTTTTTTTGTGTAGCCGGTTTTCACTCCATCCGCACCTTCATACATCCGCAACATTTTATTTTTATTGTGCCAAGAGTATTCCCAGCTTTCATTGGGGTTCGGTGCGGATTTGTCCTCCGTGGCTACGATGCGTTTGAACACCGGATTGTGCAATGCATATGCCGTTAATCGTGCCAAGTCGTTAGCTGTTGAATAGTGACCTTCTGCATCCAGTCCATGAGGGTTCATAAAATGAGAATGCGTCAGACCGATTTGCTCCGCCTTTTTGTTCATTAACAGGACAAAGCCTTCTTCCGATCCACCGACATGTTCTGCGATCGCAGAGGCCGCGTCATTGCCTGAACGGAGCATGAGCCCGTACAACATGTTTTCAAGCGTCATCTCTTCACCTAACTTGAGATAGAGAGAAGATCCTTCTTTGGCAAAAGCCGTGGGAGACACTTTCACTTTATCATCCAGCTTGCTGTGTTCGATCGCTACGATCGCTGTCATGATTTTGGTCAAGCTGGCAATTCGCAGTTCTTTATCCCCGTCCTTGCTGTATAAGATCCTGCCTGATGTAACATCAATGAGAGCAGCGCTTTGCGCATGTGTAGACGGACCTTGAATCGTTGCCTGGGCTTGAGTAACCCCTAATGAAGACAACAAGAAGACAGGGATAAGCATGCATGCAATGACTTTCGTTATTTTTCGCATCAATTCATTCCTCCGGGTCACTTGGAATCTTGTACTATCTTATGTTCGGACAACTTGGAGTATGTCCCATAGGGCAAAAACAGCAAAAATCCCTCACGCTTGGATGCGGGAGGGACGTTATGTATGAGACATTATATAAGATATGAAGTGCTTAGACGACAATCAAGCCTGATCCTTTTTATCCAGCATTTTAGCTACTTTTCGCATAATTCTAGAGACTCTCATCTGGCTAATGTCTTCCATATCTGCGGTCTGGGTTTGATTAAACCCTTCAACACGATGCTTCAGTACAGTCACTTCTTTCTCACTAAGCTTGCGCTTGACCGAATCAATAACCGCATCAACGTATAACTTGTCCAGAATATCTTCTTCAATATTCTCCCCGCTATAGATGGTATCCATCAACGTCACGGATTGAGTTTGTTGATCATCAGCACCTACAGGCTCATCCAGGTATTTCACACCTTTACCCACTTGAAGTGCTTTATTGATCTTCTCTTCTTCCTCATCAAGCAACAATGCGATTTCATGTGCTGGTGGGAGGTAGCCCATATCGTGCTCAAGTCGATTGATTCGGTTAATTAATTCCGTAGCTGTGCGAGTTGGACGAATAATGCTTGCACTATCTCTCAGAAAACATCTGATTTCTCTGACAATCGCAGTAACACTAAACGAACTGAATTTTACGCCACGCCCCGTATCAAATGCTTTAACCGCTTTGATGAATCCCAGACGGCCCAGTTGAAGAATATCATCCTTCTCCACACAATGATTCTTAATAATCATTTCAGGTTTTCCAATATACTTATGAACAGAATGCCAAATCAAGTTCTCATTGACCAAAATACAATCCCCGAGGAAATGCTCATCGAGCTTACAACGTTCAATATTTTCTACGTCATCCATTGTGTAGTGCTTCTTATCTACCTGCAAATTCGTGCTAATATGTTCTGGAAATTTTCCCATTTGGATCTCCCTATGTAAAATTGATAAACGGTCTTATAGTATTCAAATTCTATTGTTAAATGATGTTTATTGACCTTTTTCGATTATTTGAAGCATCTTGTTATGATGTTCCTTCACTTGATTGTAGTACCAGGGGCGAGCCTTTCCCTTATTTACATTGCCCTCCCCCTGATTGTACGCAATGGTTGCCGTACGAATATTCCCGTCGTACTTATCCATAAGATATTCCAAGTATATAATGCTTGTTCTGATATTCGTTTCAGGCTGATGTAGCTCCTGTTTACTCACTCCAAACGATTTCGCTGTGCTTGGAAGAATCTGAAGTAAACCAATCGCTCCATGGGATGATTCACTTTCCTCTAACATCCGGCTCTCTTGCCACATCATAGCCAGAATCCAGACGGAATCGATATCCGTATCCTTCGAATATTGAACTACCCAGCTCACATACTTCAGCAGCTTTGCCCGGCTCACTGTTTTCTCATGTTGGAGTTCTATATACTGTTCAAGCATATCCGTCATTTGTATGTGCGCAGGAGCAACCGATGCATCTTTAACTTGTTTTCCCTGCTTTTCTTGCTTCATTGGTTTTACTGGCTGTACCTGCTCTGCTTCCGTTGCTTGGTATTGTGAAACTAACACCACCACGGCAACAACAATACCTATTACTCTTTCTAAAGTGAGCAACAGATTCGCCCACCTCCTTACCGAAAGCCTCTATATTATAGAAGGAATAATCTCATACCTAAGTTAGGATTGGTCTTGTTCACTTGGCTGATATACAATGATTGCGGCATATTCCAACGTGTTACTGGATGGATCAACGGTGGAGGTAAACTCCAGTCCGGTAACGAACGTGTGTGGCTTGGATAACATCCATGCGTTGATTAATTCTTCCACACCTGCAGTGCTAGCGGACACAAACGTTTTTACAGCTAAATCCGAGGCGTAGTTTAACACCTTCATTGCTCTTCACCAGATGAGTCTTGTTCCTCTTCCTTTTTCTCTTCAATGAGTTGATTAAACTCCTCTTCGGTCAGTTCATGAATCTCCAATTCGTAAGCACTTGTCAGAATGTACCCCATACCATCCGTTAAATGAACGTTATAAAATGTTTGTAGTTCTTCATGAAAGGTACCCTCTTCGTAGTTGAATCCAATAACGGCTTTTTCGTAACCAGCTACACGACCAGCAAACCATACGTTGGCTTTCGTTGTTGCGCCGGTTGGCGTCTGGATTTCATGCATATTGGTCGGCGCGTGGATATACTTTCCAATCATACTGGCTACGATTTCTTCCGTTAATTTATCATCTTTTGCTTTGATCATATGTGTCATTGAATTATTCCTCCATTAGTTAAAGTCTCGCGAATATTCTTGCCCTTACATTCTCTATACGTGTTATCGGAGCGGCAGTTAAATTGGAGCCGCAGATGAAGGATTGGTTCCGCTGCTTAGGACCATATAGTTCGTCCGCATATGGTGTACAGCCACGTCCAGATCAGCCACTCGTTTGGAGACAAAATCTTCGATGACAGGCTCCAATGGCCTGAAACCTACCGCCAAGATCGGTTTTTTATGTATATAAGCATGATGCATGATCACAATATCAGTAGAGGTCAAATGATCCATTTCCAGATTAACCAAGACAGCATCAGCCTGTACCACTACTTTCTCAATGATCAAGGCATACTCCCTGTTGCTTAAATCAGAAGCTGTCGAAGAATCATGACTTGCCCAAGCGATATCCGAATACCCCTCTAGACGTTCCACAGAAAATCCTAAAACCACCACACTAAGCATCCTTGTTCCGCCTTTCTTTCTGTACTAATCTCTCTATACGACATAAAAAAGCACCCAGTTAAGGGTGCTCTCTCTGTTCTATGTAGGTTACTGAATCTATCTTCATCAAACTTAGGCTATTAATTGCCACTTATGACTACAATGCTTCGTATTTCTCACGAATCGCTTTCCATAACTGGGATATACGTGCCTTGGATACACCTAGCATTCCTGCAATCTCTACAAATTCATACCCCGAAGTCCGAAGCTTAAAGATTTGTTTCTCACGTTCGTTCAGCCTCATATTTTCCATAATGTCTGTTACAAACTCAAAATTCTCATAAGCAAACCCAGCATGACCAAGCGCTAGTGCGATATCTGAGCCTTCCGATTCATCGCCACCCCCCTGATCTGTACACATGATCTGTACAGCGTTAACCACACTCAGATTTTTCTCAGACATGCACTTGCGGTACATGTCCTTAATTTTATTTTCGATAAGATGATCAACAAACGTCGACATTTTGGCCTTTTCTGCATCATACTTGTCCAGGGAATTAACTAATTTGATCATAATCTCCTGGGTCACATCTTCTTTCTCCATCCCGGCAAACGTTTTACCTCTAAGCTTGTGACGACACTTCTCCTGAGCTTTGTTCAGGAACATGTCTATATCCCCAATCTCAAATAAATCATCAAAACCCATAGCAGTTGTAGCAGACATTATTCATTTCCCCCATTAACTATTTAATTATCAGTAATCGTATTCTTTCTTCACAATCTATTCGCTATCCAGCATGATCTTACTCTGCATTCCCGCTTTTGCTCCCGAAATCTCATATACCATATGTAGTCTTGTTACACACAATTGAAGCTAATAAGCCTAATTACATACAAACGATCAAGAAATCTCCCTTTGATCCGCCTCCCCATTCCCATCCTATTACATTCAGAATAACAAATACGAACTAATGTTCGCAACATTTATTTATTTCGTTCGCTTATATGCCTTTTACTGACTATATACGAAGTACACGGTGAAAGGTAAAGTAGCATTTTTTACAAACAAAAAGACCAACACAGAGCGCACCACTGGAAAATACCAAAATGGTGGAATGTGTCGGTCTTGGTCTGACATCTATTTCGTCCCAATTACCGAAGATATGGCCTTCAAGTTCTTTAACAAGGTTATAGGCTTCGTCAAGATTATTAATCTATTCGATCGCCATAAGGGTAGTATAAGGAAATATGTAGGATATTGTCAACAACAAAAATTAGTTCCTAAGAACCTGTCCAGTATTCAAACGTTAGTTCATAGGTCTTAAGGCATGTTGATCTCATCATTTTTCAGCAGCACTTCAACATCCTTGTTCATCTTGAAGACTGTAATCTGCTCTGCAAAATCATGACCAAAAAATGTTGTTTCGATGTCTTCGATCTTCAGACCCATGTTGATATAGGAGAAAACGGGGTTGAAATCTTCTCTCATCCTATGTGCTAGCTTCATCTTGTATTCGGCGAAAATTTGACTTGAGTGTGATTGCATATGTTCCAGCATGAATGCTTCAGGCTTGGTGAATTTTGCTGTAAACTTTAAGATGATAAAATGATTCATGATAGAGACTCTGGTATCTACCGGCCCGCGCTCAGTAAAATCTTTTCTTATTCTGGATGCCAACTTTGCGAGCTCTCTTTCCAAGTCTTTTATCTCAATGTCCCATCCCTCCTTGCCAATCATCCTGACCCCTTCTACTGCCCCTGAACATATGAATTCAACCTAGTTTAATCAAAACTGCTTGTACAAGACAAGTTTCAATGGATGCATTAAATCAAGTCACTATCAACTTTTCATGAAAAAGGAATAGACCCCAGAACTAGGCTTGGGGTATATCACTTTATTAACTATATTTTATAATTATTCAAATAAATTAGCAGTTAGTGCTGAAAAGCTAACATTAGTTAGCGTAAACGCTTAATTTATCAGTTCATTGGTTAGCTCTATTTTGAGCAGGCTAAACGCAACCAGGTTCAAAACGACATTGGCACCATAGTCTCTTTCGATCAAATCGAACGCTTCTTCCGTTGCTCCAACCAGATCCTCCTTATCCGAGGTCATCTCGGTAGTGACAATTTCCTCATTATTCAATGCAAACGTCAGCCTGTACAGCATCTGTATTCCCCTCCTTAGAGGTCAATTCAATATTTCGCACATCGGTAAGATCAATGATATGAACCACATCGTCTGTATCTTCCAACGTAATCGATTTTCCCTCGTTCTTGTGTTTGGTGAATAGTCGGCGATATTCTTGCTTAACCTCATCCCCAGTTAACGGGATTTCGCGTACGACCTTATCCGAATCTTTCTCTTTTTGTTGTAATCTAGGATTATCTTCCATCCAGTTCACCGTTTTTTTCTTCCCACTTCCCTTGAAATAGAAATGAGCAGTAAGTTCAATATTCATCGTACACTACCTCCCGGAATAATTACGTTCTCATACTACTTTCTCTATACGTCTTGATCAGCTGATTGTTAATGCTAATCTTCTTCAATGCAGATGTGGGAAACACAAATTATTTTGTTGTTAAAAGAAAAAAAGGACAGCAGATGCTATCCTTCCGTATTAGTATTTCTTAACCGCTATACGATTACCGTATGAGTCATATATATATTGGAAGTTAGTTTGAACAGGTGTTGTTCCCAACCTGGTGATGGACTTGGCCACCAATCTTCCCTCATCATCATACTGATAGATGACATCAACCAAAGTAGGAAGCTGCACGAAGTCTAGACCATCATATCGATATATCTCACCAATCGAAATGACCAAGAATGAATCATCCTGTGCATAACCTTCTGGAGAAGCCGGCATGTTAAGTACAGGTTCTCTAACAAGCTGCTCGGTGTAGTTGTCTGTAACGACTTGTCGAATAACTCTTCCCTGATTGTCAAAAGCAAAATATGTAACCACATCCGTATAATCTACCAAATCGCTGATCGATTCCCACGGATCCATGACATTCAGGCGTTTTCGTTCCCCCCAAGTCATGCTCACATGTGTTTCTCCATCGCTGATCATATCGGCACTGTGTGTGTCAGGATGTGTGTAATAATTGGCCTCAAGCTCGATGTTGGACAACTTTTCACGTTCGTTCAGAGTCATGATAACGTTATGACTTCCATCTGTTAACATATCAGCACTGTGTGTATCCGGATGGCTATAGATCACCGTTTTGGTACCATTAAGATTAATCGTTCCATTCTCAGGATGGTTCGAAACTCGATCACCACCCACCTTTACATATTTCCCACCGCTGTATGTATAGGTCGTTGATTCATTTTGATTGCTTGAGTCTTGGCGTACCAGATATAATCTTCCTGCTTCACCTACGGTTGGAAGTTCTGTTTTCAGTCTGACCGAGACCACGTTTCCTACTGACACTGCGTCCAGCCTGCCATCAAGTGAGGCATAAGAATCCCTGGCTTGTTTAACTTCACGTTCTACTTTGGCAGCTTTGCTGTATGAAACAATATCCATGCGGTGGTCCTCCTCTCACCTTGTAGTCAAACCAACGACCTCAATATCGAAGTTGGCCACATCTGTACCCAGATTTTTTAACGACAAGTGAAGTGTTGAAGTCCCATCTACGTCCTCATATGGCAAATCAATCATATCGTAAATCCCTTCCATAAAATTTCCCGTCGAGTATTGGGCATTGTTGAAATAGAGTACCTCTGGATGTGGACCCGCACTGTTCAAAACATGAACTTCCACATTCGTCTCTCTGGACGGAATGACCCTAATCGTTTTGATCATGAATCGAGGATGTTCCATGGGAATATCAATCATGGCCTTCGCCCCACCGCCAACATACTCTACTCTTTGGGCAAACGATACCGGCAATAGCACTTTTCTCATCTCCTCCATCAGTTTCCATGTCCTGTTCAAGAGCCTTCCCTCCTTCTAGGAATATGTGTATCCGGATACCGTCGTGGACGAAGATGACTGTCAGATGTGTTGCCACTTCCGCTGTAGGACCAATCCCCCCACGTTTTCCCCACTAACCCAGCCTGTTGGACAGGAATCTTGACCTTAATACACCAATCGAGCCCCGCATAATTTTGTTTCACTTTGAGGCCTCTTATGGTATCACGAATTAAACCTACTCCACTGGACTGGGTCAAAAATTTATGCTTGAGTATCATATTTTTTTCATTAGGAACTCCCACTCTGGTTCGTGGCCCATAAATATACTTATCCGTAACGTATCCAATCAATTGATCATTATGGTTGTCCAGCATCCTCCATGTACCCCAACGGTAGATGTCAATTAATTCAGCCGTAGTGGATAACGTTCCTAATGAATAGACTATTTCCTTACCTTCAATGGTGACCGGAACAGCATCAAGATCGTATCCAATGCCATGGAGAACTGCCGCCTTACTCTGGGTATAGAGAGAACCGCTCTCGGCGGTCCCTACAACTTTCCCTTGATGTATAGCCATGTCCATCACCACCTTAATTCATTAGGACAGCAACCGTAGCGCCTGATAAGAAGCTCTGTCCACCAATCGACAGCGAGTATACCTTATATGTTTTAGTGCCCACTTTGATCTCATCTCCATGGGAAACCCCGGCAGAAGGTACCGCATAGATATCAATAAGCTCTCCCCTAGGACCTTCCACACCATTACACATAATAACTGGAGCAAGATGATAAAGAGACCCCCACCCTGGATTAACAGGAAGCATGGCAGAGTAGGCATCATAAATGTTATTCACCATCTGTTTATCTTTATCACGCAACGTCCGGATACCATTATCCCCATTGTAGCTGAGGCCAACACTCAAACTCGAGGAATCTGTCTCTGTGGCATACCTGTTCAGAATTCCGAAGTAACCCAGATTGGATATACCGGTAACCGAGTTCACATCCCCCTGCAAATAAATAATAATCCGGTTTGGTTGTACTGAAACTTGGTAATCGATTAATAGATTCGTATCAACGGCACTCGTATGACATAGGAAGTCCTTTTTCACTTCGGCTCTGCCCAAAGGAATACTACCATCTGTTGCCATCACATCTTCAGCCACACTCACGGTCAATTTATTTCCCGTAGTTCCCTTCGTGTTTCCAACCTCAAGTCTGAAAAATAGTTTATCTGAACCCGTTGTGCCCACCGATTTCAGCACGATTACACTCGCTGTCTCGTAAAAAATGGACCAGGGAGATCCCGCAATCGTTTTAAAGCCTTGAACAATATTCGCGAATAATTCATTCATCTTAACTTTGCCTGTGAAATTAGCCATTCCTCATAAACACCTCCTATATTTGGAAAAGTAACGCTCTTTGTCCACCACCAAGCAGTCTGGCACCATGGAAGAACTTCGGCCTTGAATACACAGGAGCTAGGTTCGAATTGTAGTAATAACGTCCATAGTCTGTATTCGGATAATCCTGATCTACGACATGAAAGACGTAATACTTGCCATCATTGCCAAGATCGAGGATCGATCCGTCCGGGTGCTGCGCACTGTTTTTAAATACAATGGAACGCATACCCTTGAATTCACCCCTAGCTCCTTCAGATGGATGATAGACCATGAAAGGCGTAACATAGTATCTTGAACCTACACCTGGAGAAGGGATGGACTCTGTCCCAAAATTGTACAGTGCGTACTCCGTTCCATTCCGTGAAGTCATCACGACACCTCTCGGCGTATCATATTGATCTGATGTGTTGTTATCCGAAGCAGATAAAGGCATATGTGGGAAAACGCCATAAAATTTATTGGCAATCGCCGGGTCTTCTTGCTCTAATGGCTCGCATTTACCTAGGAATATTCGTACTGGGTAAGCTCGTTCCGGGTAGTTCAGACTCTCTCCATGGATAAACAGAATATCCTCATTCGTTATTACAGACCACTTATAGTTCACATTGTACTGCACGTTATGACACAAGAATGGCGTTTCCGTCATGAATTTATCCGTGTCCACTGGCGAATTTACGAATAGATCTGGTGATGCCACATTGCTTCCCAGGTTCTTCAGTCCCCAGCGAATGTTGACTCCCCTGGCGTGTGCAATCACACACATGGTAAATCGCATGGATGTATTTTTTTTATTGGTAAGCAGCGCATTTCCCCAGTTGGCATAAGTCGTTTCGGCCGTATGTATGGTATCCCAGTAAGGATCGAGTGCATCTTTCAATGTGTTAACAAGCGTTGAAGTAAACAAGCTTAGCGTACTGGTAAACTCGTGTCTGCGAATCATGGTCATGCACTACACCTCCTTCTCGATCTCGAATAGAAGCACCCGTTGTCCGCCACCGAGAAGTAACGCTGAATCGAAGAAGTAGGGTTGACCTGCATATGCGGTACCGTTTGTTGCATAAAACTGTTGATTGGTAGCAGGATGGGCTTGGTTAAATGCATGGAAGACATAGTACCTTTCATCCTCCAAGTCCAAGATTGATCCATCTGGATACTTACTGGCATCCTTAAGTACTGCAGTTCTGATACCTTGGAACTCACCTCTGGCACCTTCTGTTTCATGCCAAACGTAAAATGGTGAAATAAAAAATCTCCCACCTACACCCGGTGAAGGTACTTGTGAACTCGTCGCAAAGTGATATAACGCATTTGGTGTTCCATTACGTGAAGAACGCATGTACCCGCGTCCTGCCCGATATTTAAGTTCATCGTCGTTGTCAATTAAACCGTGGGGGAAGTGAGAGAAAATACCGACGTTATCATTAGCAATCAAAGGATCTTCTTCTTCGAATGGTTTTACTCTTCCAAGATACATACGGAAAGGATATGCTAGATTTAAGTTTGTCTGAGGTTCACCAAAGAGAAATATATAGTTCTCTGTGATAAATAGACTCCACTTCCAGTAGACATTGACTGCTGCATTTGTGTGGCCAAAATTACTGCTAAATACAGTTGTTGAATCCATCGTATGAAATGGAATCTCTGTAACAGCTCCTAGTTGAGTGTAAAGATCAGGAAATACAGAAGATCCATTATTTTTTATCCCTGTTCTTAAAATATAATTTTTGGACACAGATGGAAAATTTCCATTTATTTGATAAGAAGATGCATTCATGCAAAGTGTAAAAAACATATTAGGATCTTTTAGATTTTTGACTGTGATCGTCCCTTGATTAGCGATACTATTTAGATTTGTATTCCACGATTTGGGCTGTGCGTAGCTATTAGTGTTGCTATAAGACCACTCCCAGTGGACATCGCCATACAAATCCTGTGTTACTGTATCGTAAAGGGTCTTAATAAACGTTGAACAATACGAGTAAAACTCATAACGACGCAGTGCACCTAACAAAATATTTTCAGCCAACTATCCCACCTCCTTAAGCACCAAATCGGATTTTCATTTCGTGAAAGATGTTCTCTTTAAGTACGGTTAACAAGACTGTTTTCACCATGTCACTTCTCTCTGTTATGAGATTCTCATGATAAGACTGCTCTTTATCCCCGGCTTCATCCTCTGACTCCACACCACTAGCAACAGCCTCATAAATTTTAGGTAGCCCTTTAAATGAAGGCAGAAACTTATGAGCCACATTATCAAACAGAATATTGCTTTCAAAAGCAAAGATTAGAATTTCAATTTCCTCTGTACTGAATGGCTCTAAATGATTGCCCATTAATTTATCCATGATGGTATGTAGTGCAAACTTCACATCCTGCACGGTCCTCGTCAAGTCAAATCACAACCTTTCTAATTTTCACTTGTTTGATGTTACCACTAGCATCATAATTAAATGCCTTCTGAACTCCTTGGCCGTCATAGATCAAGGTCTCAGTCTTAACGGTACCATCTGCATTGTAAGTAAACGATGTTTTCTTCAATAGCTGTGGATTCAAATCTACTGAGAATACTTCTTCTGACTCAATGTCACCATTAGAGAAGTAGTTATATACGACATCCAGCTCAAGTGTACTTCCTTCAAGAAAGACAAGTCTCCTCCGGATGTCCGTGTCATCGAAGGTAGCACCTCCTTGAAGCACATAATACTCTGCACCATTGTTAATTTCGCGCAGTACTCTACCCGTAATGTCACGCTGATACTCAATGGACTTGATCTGTCCGTTACTCTCAGTAACCTCCTGTCGTTCCAGATTTCCATCCGGGCTATAGAAGTGCTCAATGGTGCGGTTGATCCCTCCATCAATCTTCTCCGTATGTACTTTTCCATCTGGATAATAGGTATATTCGGTTACCGAAGTGGTGTTAATAATTGACCCACGACCAATGACAGTTACTCGGGCTTCCTTGGGCACATCAAAAGTAAACCGTATAAGCGTATCATTATATTCAATGTAATCGTCTCCTGCATCCATGCGTATTCCATCCAGAAATACCTCTGCAGAATTTGAACCAATCACATATCTGGGCACTTGAAAATCTCTAGACATCGACAACCTGCTGTTAGGAGCAGAAGTGAAATGGAATACGGATTGATGCTCCATAGTGCCTCGACTCTCAGCGAGTTCAAGACGACTCTGCATGTTGTCGAGTCTGTCCTTGAGAGCATCATAGACAACTCCGTTTTTATCTTCTTTTGAAGCCACAACTTCTTTAGCAGTTGCTTCTAATTGGACTTCCATCGCTTTGATCGTCGTATGATGTGTAGCAATTGTTGTGGTTTGCTCACCAACGGTTTTTTCCAGATCATCTACACGAATTCCCAATGCAGACATGTCATTTTCAACAGAACCCTTTGTTAAGAAATATCTGAAATCCAAAGCCGTGAGTGAAGTTGTTGGAGAAACTCCAACATCAAGTCCACCTATGATCATGGCATCCTTGGGCTCTTTTTGATCTGAGCTATAAGAGTACTCCCCATTTTCATGAAGAAAAATATAATATGTCGTATTGGCTTCAATGTCTGAAATGCTGAATGTCTGAGAAAACTGATCCACAATAACCTTGTTGATACTGGCTCGTCCTGCATTAATCGTAACTTGGACACTGTTATTTGCATCTAGGTACGTGGGGTTGGTAACACTGAGATCCTGAATGGGTTGCTTCGCTACAACTTCAATCGCTTTCTCCAACGTGTCAAATCGATGATCTATGGATGCCTCTGCTCCACGTGCTTCTTTTATCTCCGTCTCCGCAAGACTCAATCTCTTCTCATGGTCATCCTGACTCTTGGAAATGGTATTGACATCTGCTCTTGCCGTCAGAATATCCTGCTGAACATCATCCAATCGTGAGCTGTTTGAAATAACCTTAGTCTCGACATCGCCTAATCTCTGCTCATGATTTTTTACTGCGTCTCGGCTATCGTGTGCAGATTCTTCTACGAGTGTGATTCGATCACCTAGACTAAGCGCATTCCCTCTGGCTTCATCCAACTCTGCAAGATAGGAATCAATCTCATCATGCGTACGGACCCCAATATCACTTAATTCCTTATGACTCTTGGCGGATGATCGATGAGACTGGTTAATTCTTACTGACATTTGACCACCTCCATTCATGCCTTACATGATCTATACGTAATTACTCCAATACTATTAAGTCATATGTATGTCGAATACATCTGTAGCGAAAATTTGACCTGGGAAGCATACCTGTCTTGAGATTCTTCCCTTTCCATTCGCAGCCAGAATGGATAGGACGCTCCTGGCAAAATAGTAAACGCGGTGATCGAGAAGCTGAAGGACCCAGGAATGCCTTCAACATCAGGCGCAATCTGCACTTTATCCGTCCCGCTTGTGAGCGCAAAGATTACATTTTTAAAGTCTCCTGATATCATGGGGTTCTTGGCAAACATTCGAACTTCTTGTGTAACAGAACCACCTGCCGTTAAATAACCTAGAAACCTATCCGTGTTGGGATAAAGAAGCACATCGAAATCTTCTCCTGTTTCAGGATTCGATTCTTTGTAATATAAATCTGGTGTAACCTCAAAATACATTAGGTCTCCCTTGTATAACTTTATAGAATCCATCGCCTGAAACCGATTTCCATCCGGAAGCCTAATCCCGAAATTGCCCTCAAACGGATATGGATATGGATCCATGTTAAAATGTACAACCGTTTCTTCAGATCGGCATACCCTAGACTCAAGCACAACACCATTCTGATCGATTAAATCAACCACAGTTCCTTTGGTTAGATTGTCTACGGTAATAGATGTTCCTTTGTTGATTCGAATATACTGAATATGCATGGGGTGATCCCCTTCACCCTTCAGATAAAGACCAATTTTAGGGGCTCCCACCAGTTCTACAGAACCAATGATGTTCCAAATCACCCCATCATCCGACCAATACGCCGTATAATAGTTATAATCTCGAATCAAACGTATCCACGGGTAAGTCTTAAGCAAAGGCTTTGGCAAGGACATATCCAAAAACTCTTCAATCTCCATGTAGTTATGTTCATCTACAAACACGATAACTCCACCGTAACATCCCTCTGTATCGGGATTGTAACTGTTCTTCACATCCATGACGAATTGCTTCATATCTGTCAAAGGTTTATAGAACATATACAGCGGATCTTGACCATGTTTGAGCACCAGGCTGCCACTACCCGCTTCATAGCGAGTAGCATCGTTAGGGAGTACTTCCCATTTGGAATCCAGGTTGGAGCTTACGAACGCATCCTCATAAATCCTGCCTGACTCTTTCAACCTCACAACACCCATACAGAACCTCCTTTCTTTACGTGAATAGCCAGATACGTTTACCGATCACACACATCTTGGGCCTTGCTTTCCAAACTTCCAGCAAACATTTAATAAGCGCTTCAACACACTTGTCTCCACCACCACCTTCGCAGTAAGGAATGACGTAGACGTCATCACATATCCAGTTGGTCAGCTCCATCCAGTCCAGATTAGCATATTCGTAACTACGCGTACCCACTTCCTGAAGTGAGGTGAACACCCATTTGAACTCATGTTTGCCTTTGGGCACTGGATGTGAAAATGTATAGTATCCACCCTCTTGGGTGAATGTTTTGATAAGCTCATCGTCAATGAAGAAATCCAGTTGACAATCAAATGGCTCAGGTACCCACACCCATCGTTCGTAGGCTTTGAAGTCATGCACCCGGAAGGTGGTTAGATATCGTTTTCCTGTCCAATCGCTGATTTGCCCCTTCTGATCTGTTGTAATCTCCACCTTATACTTGCTATATGGCTTGGGAGCCAGATCATTCAGTTCGAAGCCACGATACCCATCCCCGTAATACTTTTCATCCCATAACACTTTTCCGTCCTCGCGGGTAATTTTCACGCGCATATTACTGTTATCGCAGCCACCCATCCAGATCGGTTTATTATTCCAAACTTCAAAGTGAGTCACTTCTGCCCAGGATGGATCAACTTTGATGATATCATCAATATTCAGTTTCCCTCCCCAGATCATGGCGCCATCTCCCGGGCATCCTCGCTCGAATCGAACACGAACTTCATACTTCCGCTTCTCATCTGAGGTATTTTCCACTTCAATAGAGATGATCTGGTCCTCTTCAGTTGTTACTTCTCGTGGTGGAATTAATAGTTGACCGTCCTCATAAGTTTCAATGACAATTTTGGTTCCTCGACAAGCCCTATCTCTATTCTCGTATAATCGAATAACGTCGAGCCAGGCATGACTGCCACCATCTGGCGCAGTCGTATCTGGTCCAGGTGGATTCCATGAATCTTCTCCTGGATGGGGAGATTTATCCTTTAGATATATCCCCCCCTTCGCATCAGTGCAATAAGCGCCCCAGGTCTCTGTAAAGCTCCCATTACTAAGCGTGAAACCACCAGCATCAAGACCCGTGGCGTTCGATGAGCCCTTATTTTTATGGAGTGTGTATGTAATGGTATATTTAGTTCCAGGTTCTAGGTTAGTTGGAATTTGGATGCTTTCACCTGTTTGGTTACCTGCTTCTACTTTCAATTTTCTAAGAAGGCTTTTTGCCCCAGTCTTAGTATTTGTCAATTCAACATCTACATAGGTTTTATTATCATAAATAGAGTAATTAACTAGTTTATCTCCGTTTTTACCGTTAGGATCTTCAGTTCGAATTTGAAGGTTCTTAATGGATGCATGATAAGGAATCCCTTTTGAATCTTCATCTTCGTCTTTCAAGGTATCCGTAAGTCCAATACACAAGGTATAAGTACCCGGCTCCTTAACAGTCACTTTTTTGTTAAAAGGTATTGCATCCTTCCACTGCTTATCAGTAATGGATTTGTAGTTAATTATTCCTTGGTTGTACCCTAAATTTTTCTTCTCATCTAAGATGACTACACCTTTTTTCGCCTCTACTTGTGTACCTTTGTAATACTGGACACGAAATCTGGCTTTCTCATCTCCATCAAATAGATAACACATATAATCGAAACTGATTTCAAAGCTTCCATTACAATAAAATTCAACGTAAACTTTTCTGGTGTGTTCACTTCCAAAATCTGAATCTTTATTACCTGGTCTGGTATTACGGACATCTATTGAGTAATAATTTAAATTTTTACCCGGCTCTTTTATTCCTGCTTCTGCTTTGAAAGTAGAATCTTTAAGCGTTCTTAATCCATATACCTTTAACTTTTGAACCGGGTATACAGTGAGATATTCCGAGAATTGAATCGTCCCAACGTCGGAAACAACAAAATCTCGTTTAATGGCTTTATTGTTCGTAACACCTATCGCATATGCTCCACCAGATCCTGAGAAGACCTGTCCCTGATTATAAGCCTTCCACAAAGCATTACGATCAGACTTACCTGAATAAAGCTTTTGCCCGTATTGAATGTCATGATTCTTGAACGAAGCTGGATAACACTCTTCTCCAAAAGGATTTTTAACTGCTATTCCTGATTGATCATTACCGGTACCATTCCCTCCGGAATTTGCTGATCCATTTTCTGCTCCGCCTGTACTACCATTACCTGGTGCATACGCCTTACCATCCCGGTAAATCCAGCGGAAACTGTGACTCCCCGATGGTAATGGATACATACAATTTGTTCCATCGTCTCCATTGGATTGACTCCCTGTCCAGACTGAAACACCATCAATTTGAAGTTCCAGTTTCTCGCCGGTGTCAAATTCCCCTCCATACTGCCAGCAGATATATCCTGAGTTGTCTAACTGTGCTTCAAACTCGCATATGAAATCCTGATCATGACCTTGGGCCCACATCACGCCATCTCCGACTACAACTTCTTTCCAATCCCAACTCCCTATGAACCTCAATGCCTCATCATAGTTGCCTTCGTCATTAAATATCTCTTCAAACACGTTCTCATCTCTTGTACCTCCTTTATCAGGATTGTACGCGGGGTCCATTGCAGGATAAATACGCATATGCTCTTTTACACTAAACTTGGCACCAGGGTTCAACTCCGCCTTATACGTAATCGTATCTCCATGTTGTTCTGTCCTTGCACCAGCATCCGTAACATCCCAGTTCCTTGTCACATCAACATATGAGCCTAGCGGAGATAAGGTACGATATGTATTGCCGGTGTTGTTTCCATAGGTGAACGGTTTATCCATCTCATATATGAGTGGTTCTTCGGTCAAGCGATCTCGAATATAAAACTGTATTAAATTAATACCAGCCTCCAAAGGGATTCGTATCTGATCTCCGTGACTTTGCATGGTTGTATAATGTTCTAACATGCCGTTGACTGTTACCTCGAACGCTTCAGTAGTCCTCAATTGATGTGAGTAACTGAATAAAAACCAGCCATCATCATCTAAAATCACCTCTGTTTGGGCAATCATATCACCTTGCTTTGGTTCATCCAGACGCAATGTATCATTGTGACGAATCCAACTGGGATTTCCCGACATTGTCCATTGATAATTCCCAATCCCTTGTCCATAAAGACTGGGCTCCCAGTGATCAATTTCTTGAGGTGGACAAATGACCTCAACTACCCCTTTCAGGTCAATGGTCGTATCATGCCCTGCAACAATTTCATACTCAATCTTGGCCAGGTCGGTTTCCGTTTCTGAATATTCTCCATTTAGTATCCACTCCACACCATGCACTGATCGAGCATAGCTGCCATGATCTCCATCCCCGCGCTGGGTACGTTGAAGCATTTTATCGTCGAAAAACAACTCATAATCATGATCAGGATAGGGCTCTTCATCTACACCCATTTTGTAGGCAAATGAGATACTTCCGTTACATTCGTTGTCCAAATCCATTATCATAGTTTTCTTTCGTAAGTCATCTGCAATAAATTGACCTTGAAAATGCGCTTGTGCCACACTTTGTGGGGATCTTACTACCCAATTACCGTACTCATGTACATGCTCCCCATCCAAATCATAATCCAGAGGCGCAGGCGGCTTGCGTGTATCCACAATCTCAACGACTTCAACATCCTTGATATAGATACCATTGTTCTGCCATACTTCGGGTCTCATTTTGCGGATTAACCAGTCGAACTTGTACATCTGTCCTGGCTGCAACGTAAATGCAGCTTCTTGCCATCCGCTATTCTCGCTCCATTCGCCCCCAACTTGCTGCCCATTAATATAGAACAGCATGCCATTACCGCGCTTGGCACTAGCCAGGTACTTGAACCTAATCTGTCCATAACGCTTCACACGCCAGTTAAATGTGATTTTGGATGAGTTGCCAATCTCCAGAAGCCCTAAATCCAGTTTTAAGATCATCTCTGATCCAGATTGTTCATTTCGGCCTACGGAGTGGACAGCTACCCATTCCTGATCCTCCGTCGATGATACATATCTGAAGAAATCAGGGAATTTATTCGAGAACGGGACGTCCTTTTTCATTGAAAAGAGCGGAATCTCATATACGGTTGCATCAAAATGATTAAAGTAATTCCCACTAAAATGATGGTAGTAGGGTGCCGGACATACGGGCAATGATACACCATGATGACTACCGCCAGGCTTCTGAGCATTTTCAAGAATCTTGTGAATACAATCTTTAATCATCTGCAGTACTCGCTGATATTGTGTTTTATCTGGAGGCTGCTGTTGTTCTACCCACCATTCAATCCTGCGATACATATTCCACAGTGCTTCACGGCAGCGTACACTCGCATACCACGACTTATCTTTCAGATATTGCTCAATGATTTGATCAATACTATTTTCCAGTGCATCCAATTGAACCGTCTGCCATCGTCCTATCTGACCGTAACCTGGATCACCCAGAATAGGATTATTTTCTTCACCATGCCGGTCCGTTTCACTCCTCGGTGCATTGGGACTCTGCGGTAAATACGCAGGGTTATTGGGGTTGCCGTAACTTTCGTCCGCAATCTTCGCTCTCATATTGGCGAACAATACACCTTTCTGTGACTTGGAGAACAAACCAAATGTATGACCCATACCAATCACCTCCCAATCTCTCTATACGACAAAAAGAGCACCGAGTTAATCGGTGCCCGTCAGATCATATTGCAATTTCGAATCTGTGTAGATCTGGAGTTTATTTTTCATGACCGACACGGACAATGTATACCATTTATCCTTCTCCCACTTAAAGGGTTGCATCGGAGAACCCACTGCAGTTGGATTGCCAGCAACGATTTTATATAGCTGCATCGGCGTTCTCATATCCAGACTGTTATCGCTATCTCCTCCGTGAACCATAAACATCCAATAATTATTTTCATCGAAGTATTTGAAAATAATTCCTGCGCCATTCCCATCCGTACTTGTATCCACCTTGAAATCAATGGAGAACTTATACGTCTCAGCCAGGAAATTATTGCGGTACCATCCACTGATGTCCTTCGTATCTGCCTTAGAATAAAACTTTCCAAGCAATTGATCCCGATCCCAATCGCCTTGACCGAATTTAGTCCAATCGTCAGACTGGGATAATTCCAGCGCATCCATATCCTTGGAATACGGATAGTACACATTAAATGGATCATTCGGATCATAGTCCTCCGGCACACCCAAACCACCTTCCCAATCTTCAGGATCCATCCCTCGATCGAGCAGATCTTCCGAGTAATCGAATATGAGACCCTGTGCCATGGTGTCCATCATCGGAATGTAAGCATCAGCGGATTCCCGTTCAGCCACCGGATGATCAGTCAGTGTGAAGCTCTCACGTGGTTCCATCTTGGCTTCGTGATACATTTCCATAAGATGAGCTGTTCTCTCGGGAAGGAACGCGTGCAACTGTTCCAGATACTCTGCTCTTTTCTCAGGTCTTTCAGCGAAAATAAAACCTGTGATGACTTGAGAACAGCGTTCTTCAAATGAAGCCATGAGAGAATCAGGATCTTCAATTTCAGACAATCTGGCGTTTGCTGTTCCAGTCGGCCACTCTCTTTCTATGCTAGATTCACGTTCCTCTGTTATCCCTTCAAAATCATCTTCACTAAGATAACCCGGGTCTATTAACTTACTGCCAAAACTCTCGCCGTCATTAACAATGTAACTTGTGTATGGCAGACTATTTCCGTAACTTAACTCCTCACTGGAGAAAGCAAACCTCTGGAGTGTGGTACCATATATCCCATCAAAATGCTCACCGGCTCGCTCATCCCCAACGCCACTTTCCATTTCATGTAAATGACCATATCGATCTATTTTCTCCGCTGCGAATTGCTCCCAATCCAGAGTCGTGCTTCTTAACAAGTTCATTCCAGAATCCAATTGATGGTTATACGCGTCATAAGAACTTCTGGAGCTCATGAACGAATTATCTTCAATATGAACGTCTCTCGTTTTAAGGTAAGCATATTCGCTTCGGATCAGGTCTAGCTGTTTATATTGGAAGCCAACCAGTTCCATGTCCAAAATGGATTCATTAAATTCCTTGTTTCCGTAGAACATGTCCTGATCCAACGATCCATTTCGCAGTTTCACTACATCATTGATCGTCTCATGGGTATGCGCCCATCTTTCAGCTTTTACCCCCAAAAGGTTGTCATGAAGGAATGCTGACCTATCCTCTTTATTTAACTCAAGCGTTTGGATCAAATCAGCTTCATTACCGTTTTTAAACGCATGAATTTGCTCATCAATAGTGGAATCTTTGGCATTTTTCAGACCGTACATGTTCTCTTCCAAATATCCATATTGCGGTTTGTCGGCGAGCAGATTCTCTTCCATATTGCCGTACTGGGGTTTGTCCACTGAGAGTAAAATCTCTGTTGTTCCATACTTCAAGTTTGTTCCACCAACAATCTCAACTGGAACATCACCGTACTTCAGATTCGTTCCGCCAACAATCTCTACAGGTATATCTCCATAAGTGAGCCCCGTCCCACCCACAGATTCCACTGGAACATCTGCATATTTCAGATTTGTACCGCCTAGTGGTAACGTGAGGTCAAGGTAACCATTTTGCGGTTTATCCGCTATAAGTTGTTCTTCAAGATTAGCAATCTTTTCAATCGTGCTATCAGTTGTCTCATGAAGGTAAGCGTCATGAGTATGCTTGTATGCAAGAATCACATCATTATCCAGTGCTGAATCCTTTTTACTCTTTATCGAATCATAGATCAGTTCGACCAAGTCAGTATCTCTGATACCTTTACCACCGTACCAACCCTCACCATGCAATTCACTCAAGCGTAACTTGACAACTTCACTCTCAATTTCATGAACTGATGCCTCTTTCACGATTCTTGTAAAATGGTTATCTTCAAGCATGAGGGATAATCTGTTCATGTTATCCGAAATGATTTCAACGTTCAATTGTCCTTTGCGCATGATTGAATGAGCCGTCAGCATATCGTCAAGATTCGCAGATTTCATTACAGTAGTGGCTAGAGATATCTCATCTTGCACCGATCCATATCGATCTACCCTAATCGCTTCAGAAGTAATATTTACCAACGTGGATTCCCATGCTTGCCGCGTACCTGCGTTAAACTCAATATCCATCGCACCTTCTCTTGCCCACGATGAACCAAGCGTATATCCAATCTCAGCTACTCCATCTCGATATTTCGAGCTGCTTATGGAATAATCCTCGCTGAGCAGCGCAGATCTCCATTCCAAAGTCGCCAGTGAGTAATCTATATCAATAGCTGCCTGACGTGGTTCAATCATGCCAATAGAATAGCTCTCATTCAAATACAACTGTCTGATCTTGGCTGTGCCTATGGAGTACTCACCACTGATTAAACCTTCTCTTATTGGATTAGTAGCCATAAGTTGTTGATCATACGAGTATCCCTCACGAGTCTTTGACGTTCCGATAGCATATTCGCTGTTCAAAAGCATCTGGCGCAAGTTCGTGCCACCCATGGTGTATTCATCATCAATTATTCCATATCGATACCGGGAAACCCCGCCCATATTAAATTCGGTATGAATCACACTCTCACGGTTCATGTTGGAACTCACGATATGATGGTCGAGAGCCATTCCGTCCCGTTTATATTTTGCGCCTATTCCGTACTCATCAAAGGTTTGTCCTCTGCGTTCAACTTGACTTCCTTCATACGCTGGGTCATCCGGGAATAATCCCCCTCCAGGATTCAGGTAACCTAATGAATCTTCAAACTCAATAATAGCCGGTCTTGCATTAAAATCTGCGCCGTAAATGACTTCCGTAATTTCGCCATGCTGATCTTCCTTTACTTTCACTCCCTCGAAAACGTCTGTCTCTAGAGTAGAATTACGTCTGTTCAGTTCAGCCGATCGAGATTCATCCTCAAGTACTGTTATGCTCAAATCTTTGGATGCTTCTGAGAGTTCCGTCCCTATATCACCAAGCTGAGATTCCTTCGCACCTTCGAAATTAAAGGAAATGATGCCTGATCTGCTTCCTTCTTTATCAGCTGTTAAGATCCCACAATCGATTAACGCATCTACCCGCTCTCTAACCCCAGCCAAAAACGGTTCATCAAAATAAACCGAAGCGTCTGCATTATTCACAGCTTCCATCATCATTTCCAGGATGACTGCCGGACTGTTCTCCAAGATCTCCCCTACGATAAATTCCTCGTCCAGATATCCAGGGTATGCTTTATTCCCCAACCATCCTCCACCAACCAATTTGTCCAAAAGCTCATCCCGAATCATGGTTGGTCGACTATTATCTCGGATGGATTGCAGGGTCGTTTCCAGATGTAACTTTTTACGGTCTCTATGTGATACAAGTGGTTTCTCTGTCAGATGTACATGCTTCTGTTCGTCGTTCTTTCCATACGAATTTAGCTTTTCGAGCATGGTAGAACGAAATAATTCTTTGTCAGCCAAATGGTCCTCAGACTCAGGTAACCACAAATCATGAGCCAACGCTCTTTCTGCCGTTGTTGAACCAGCCGTATAACTTTCAAAGGATGCTTTTCTTTCTGCACCTTCTTCGCTGTTCGGGATGAACAAATTCCTTTTTTCTGTTTTTGCAGTATGGAAGTTATCCTCAATATAGCTGTCTAATTTGTTTTCCCTTTCACCAAGTGATTGCTTGTTGAGTATTTCAAGAGCCTCTGCAGTCACTCGTTTGCCTAACCTACTCTGCCTCTCTACATACCCAGGAACCTTACTGATCCTTCTGCTCTCCTGCAAATCTCTGAAAACAAAACCGTGCTCCTTACTTTCACGATAAGCCTGTTCTGCATGACGGTCCACCTCACTATGAACCACATAAATTCGTCGTGCCTTAGGACGATCATGCTCAATATACATTTTCTCCACATAAACTCTTCGCCCCGTAGTCAAATCACCTATGACGTTCATATCTTCTGCTTGATCTCGAACAGCCCAAGGAAATTGCCTTTCCACATCCGTAATAGTCCCTAAATCTCTGGATGCCAAAATGATACCGGATGCTGTAGTTGCCGGATGTTTGTCTATAATTCTGTGAGCTTGGAGCGGATGCCACAGGGTATCACTCGGACGAAAGACTAACGCATTTCGATGTTGCTCACGGCTGCTATGACTGAGATCATCATGAAAGTATAGTTGCTTGTCGACTTCTCGCGTACTTCTCATTTCGGTATGTAGAACAGTCGGGTATTGACGATCCTTCAGTTTGGCAAGTACATTCTCGTGAGTTGTCATTTCATTCTTAATAACCCTCGTAGCCTGATTCAGTTGTGAAAGAAACATATTCTCTTCGATGTCTCTAATTGTTTGAACAATTTTGCCTGTAGTCGTTCCACCAAACGTTTTTGCTCGCACAGCTGTTCCCAGTGTATGCATGAGTGTCAATTGTGAAATGTTATCCACTCTTTGGGCTAACGGCAACGTCCGATCAAGGTGCATATACTTTATTTCCTGAAATCTACGAATATAAGCAGTCGACATATCAGAGAGAATGGATAATTGCTGATGATCATCTACCCTTTTCCCAATCATGGCAGCTTGATCAGCAAATGTTTCTTTATAATCATCACGTAAACCTAACAGGTCCTGATATAGAATTTCCACATCTTGTTTGCTTACTTTCCGGGACTGGAGACTTCTCTCAAGTTCTGTACTTCTGAAGTGGTCTTGAATGGCTTCTAACAAAAATTCATTTTGTGTGGATCGTCCAATGATCTTCTCCACATTCTCGAAAACTTCTGCCACATCCATATCTGGTTTATCGTTTCGAACAGAGTGTATCAATTGCTTAATCACCAGTTCAGAACTGCTATCTTGCTCTGCACTATCTGCATAATCCGCAATCATCCCAAATTCACTAACCCTGAAACTGATTTTTCCAGGCTCCAGCTTATCCAAGTTCTTCACAAAGTTACGAGTTAGACCCAAATTACGGACAATCTTTAGCTCTTTATCGTTATCTACGCGCCAGCCCTCTGACACATCTTCAGGAATGAATGAATCCTTTAATCCTCCGGGCCTGTGGCCTTCATCGTGATGATCCATCTCCAAAGCTTCAATTAAAGCAGACCGCTGCATTTCAAACGAAAATTCCATGACATCGCCTTGCTTGGTAGCTGAGCTCGATCCTTCCATGGAACTGTGTAAAAGTCCTTCTGTATCCTGTTCAGCATCACTTAGAACAATAAATCGTTCTTCTCCTTCCAGATCCTTGCGAATCGCTTCCACAAGTTGATGATTAAATCCATGAGAGATCGATCTTGCCATGTAAAAATCAAGCATCAGGACACTTGGATACCGGCTGTAAGGCATGTATATAAATCGATAATCCTCAGGCCTGCTTCCTGTAGTTCCGACTGTAAACAGGTAACCGTACTGAGTTGTCGTGTAATCTATAACGGTGAAATCAAACTTATTGACTACTTGACTCACGTCACTGCCCCCTTCCAACTAAAAAAAGGGAACCCCTGAGTGGAGTCTCAGAAAGTTCCCTCTCACTGAATCTATACGACTCAGCTTTGATTCAGTTTAACTTACGCCGTATAACGGACTTCCTTCAGAATAGCCACACCCATACGTTGGTTGGCAGACAGATTCATGAAATTCTGCGCTGTATCGGTATCGAAGTAACGATACACTTCTTGGTCCCAAGACTTGCCTTCCACATCAATAATTAACTCATCCAGGTGAAGGATATTATGCTTCGTAACCGCGATGCAGTTGTCGAATTGACCGCGGTAGCCCTCGTAAGGGTGAACCACGTAGATCGGAGACAAGTGATATTTGGATGTCCATTTGGACGCCTGGAAGCCTTGAGGCTCCAGTTCCAACCCCGTATCCCCCAATTCCGGATCTTGATAAGCTTTCCCCTTCGGTGGAGCTTGAGTAATAAAGGAAGGATAGTGCTGCTGGAATTCAATACCTGATTTGGTTTTCAACATCTGAAGTGTGTTGTTACCTGCAGAAGTATATTGACCGTAGTAATACGTTCCTGTTGTTGCAATCTGAGAGATATCTGGTTCTTCGATTACTGCTCCAGCTGTCAGCATTACATTTCCGTCTACGTCATTCAGGTTGTATTTGAACGGTTTTAATGCACCTGCATACAGGAAGGATTTTTTGTAATCAAGGAAGTTTACTGCTGGGTCCGCAACGAGAACCATCGCCAAACGATTGTTCATGACATTTACATACATGTATACAGGTTTTTCTTTATTCCGATCCGTTGGTGTATAGTTTTCCAGTGCCCATTGGTAGAGTACCGGATGTCCTGTTAGCTTGAATGTAGGGCGAGTGGTAACTGGTAGTGTAGTTGGTTCGCTGCCTTCCAATCCTTCAAGCAGCTGAACAGTCAACGTACTATGCTCCTCATAGGCTGGAACTGGTGCAACGACGCGTGGTACCAGAGCATGATTAATGAAACTTACATAGAAATGTTTAGCAATCGGTGTTGCTTGTGTTCCAATGGTCATGATCCCGCGAAGAATAAGTTCCTGAATACGGTCACTACTGTCCTTTTCTTCGTAAAATACTTCCCACAGATTTTGTTCCTGAGACTCGCCTGCAGTGGATTCAAATGGGAAACTCTTAAACCCTGTAACTTCCTCTTTCAGTTTTGTCAACACGTCCTGTGAAGTAGTGATTGTTTCTACATATTTAAAATTTGCCATTATGTAATCCTCCTTATTTTATCTCTTTCAAAAATGCAATCGTAATTACATCTGGTGATGGGGAATGCTTGAATAGATTCAACGGACTCTTGATACTGAAAAACTTGTAAACCTCTGTCCACGTACCCAACGCAGGTTTGGAAGGATCTTTCAGAATTTCTGTATCTACGATTAATTCATCGCGATTGACCAAATTATGGTCGTATATCGCAACTACACCGTCCATATAACCTCGGTATCCTTCTGCCTGATGCACAAGGTAGATTGGGCTCGCGTGATACTTTCCTGTCCAGAGGGATTTCTGGAACCCATCTGTATCTACAATCAATTTAGAAAGGCCTGGGGGAAGTTTACCCACAGAAGGATAGTTCGGAAGATGCGAAATAAATGCCGGGTAATACCGCTGGAACAAGACATTACTGCGTGTCTTCAACATGGACATGGAGTCCATACCATTTGAAGTGTACTCACCGTATTTGGCATAGATATCCGGATTAAGATCCGTGAGAATATCATTTTTCGTATAACCTGTCATATCTGTTCGCAGATCACCCATGCCAACGGTGACACCAAAGTTTCCTCCATGGTCGTAATCATTGAACGGAACGATCTTGCCTATGTATCCAAAACTGCGGTAATAGCTATGAATATTCGGTGAAGGATCACCTTCCAGAACAAGAACTACTCGATCATTGTTTACCGATAAAGTGTAAGCTACCAGGTAATCCGGTCTGCGTTTTTTGTTAGGCAACCATGACGTGGTAGAATGTCTGCCGTGGAAAAAGCGAGCTGCCGGACTTACGATCTCTGTCTTGCCATCATAGTCCAGCTTCCACTTCGTGGACGGTGGGATGAATGTTTTGACAATCATATCTGTGTTCCACATCTCGTAAATGGCTTGTGCCTTGGCTTGATCTATAACTGTAGGTGTTAACCCCGGTTTAACCGTAGCTGGATCACAAGCTCCTCTATATGTAGTCGTTGAATCTCCACTTGTGTTTATACCTTCAAACTCTTCACCATAATAAATATTAATATAGTTCCAATCATTCGTTGGTTGTTCCAACATTACAGAGTACTCTCGCACAGGAATTCCAGTTGGTACAGTTGGCGTACCTTTAATCACTACTCTAGAAGGCACATCATGAACGGGATCCGCAGTATAATATCGCTCAGTAAACGTGTATTTTGATTTACCAGGTTCCACAATACTAGACTTCAAAGAAGTCCAGTCTCCGTAATAGTCAAAATATCTTACATATTCCCACTGATAAGCTGTCTTAAGACTGTAGTTCCAGTCATCAGGAAGCTCCGTAACTAACTCAAATTCATTCCAGTCGTCCAAGTAAACTACGTCACTTGTACTAAGCGTTTGCTTCTGCTTTACAATGTAGGCAGTAACACCATCAGGTTTAGTGAGATCTGTTACCAATGTAGCTAGCTGATTAGGAACGTCTACAAAAATATTAGCTCCTGTCTTATCCGTATAAGAAAACTGAACAACTTGAATCTTTCTGCCGGTCTTGTAATTACCGTAATCCTTTTCTCTAACTGTGGGACGGCTACCACCTTCGACAATTTGATCCCAATATACCGAACTCACTTCATAAAGGAAACCATCATCTTCAACAGCTGGTGTTCCATCTTTAAACTTAAGTTTACTGTAGTCAGGAATTTTAACCACATCATACAAGTTACCATCCGTATGAAGGTACTTCCCTTGGATATTAGGCCGAGTTTTAGGGGTATAAGTTACCCAGTAATCTTGCTCTGCCTCATAGACTTTCTCCCAGCGATTGGCGTCAATCCCGCCCTCTACTCTGGGAATATCAGCACCTACGATTTCATCGGCCAGCGTGTTGATCAACTTTTGTGCTTCCGACTCTCCGTCAATATAAGCGGCAAAGTTCGTCTGCGGTTTTTGCAGTGCCATCGTCACCCTCCTTATCTCAAAAATTTGATGTTGTACCAGACCGACTTGGCTTCAGCCACCGCGTTAAAAAAGTCAAACGTGATGGTCGTTCCCGCCGGAATCGGGTAGACAATTCCGAAACTGTTACCCATGGAAACCGACTCGGGAAGTTCCTTCGTATAGATGGTACGACATACCTTCTCCGTCCCAATCATCAGCTCCCAGTAATCGCCGACACAGTAGTGGCTCGCAGCAAATGCAATGCTCAGAAACTCTGTGTCATACGCCAAGGTGAACGTATCAGACTTGGTGGTCTTCGCCGCCGGAATGTCCAACATCTGTCCCCGAATGAACGGGATCGTCTTTTTACTGAAGTGTGGGTACGGCAGCTCGCGCACTTTGTCGATGACGCCACCCGCGATGTAAGATACATTAAATGCCATGGAACCACCTCCTACATGTTATATACGACTTACGCTCGTTCCAGTTAAGCGTCCTTCGTCATCATAATTTAGACCAATATTGTAAGTGAACATCGACTCTCCACTCGGATCATATGTACGGGCCGTCACCTGCGTTAGCCTGAAATACTTGTAATAATCATAATCCGGGTGGGAATAGCCCACCCCGGAAGGAAAGTCTTCCTCATCCTCTGAGCCAAACTTCATCCAGATCGAAACCTTCCATGCCGATTCATACAAGAGGTCTGCTCCAGTCACCCGGTCCGGGTCCTGCATGTGCTCCCGATATAATGTAACGGAAGGTTCACCTTCAAGGGGAGAAACATTCGAATTGGAGATACTGCTATATCTGCGAAGCTCCCGATGGATTAGATCCAGCACGGGAAATACAATATTTTCATTCACAATGCCGGCCATTACACCATCACTCCCTTTCTTGCCCACATCATATCAATGACCTGTAACATGCCACGGTCAACCGAATAACTGGTTTTAATACTTTTAATCGTATATACAGCTCGTGTGGTGGTCGTTTTATCCGTCACAATAACGTTGTCGAGCAGATCAAGCGCAGGATTCGCAGGAATGGATACCTGAAGCGTACGGCACATCCGTTTCATATCAAAAAAAGCTCGTTCTGCCACCTGTCTCTTGGCTTCAACCGTCTTCGCCCAAGGAACGGCCAGCACCATGGTTCGAATTTCTCCTTTGAGTTCGAGTAAAATCTCCTTGTCTACGAAACTGCTCTGACTATCATTCGAGTCGATAACTACGATGTGACTTCTTCCTCTGGACCAGTCTGTAGATTTGGTTATGGAGATCAGATTGTCATTCTCGGAAAACTCTGCCACGACCGGTTTGTCATAATTCAAGCGCTCCAGTCGGTACGTACCATAACGGTCACAGTAGCTTCGATACGGAATCTCCGAGATCACCTCCTGAACAGCTTCCGTAACTTTGGCAGACCATTGCTCAAACGTCCTGCCATACTCCTCAATAAATGGATTAAGCCATCCATTCGGTGTCAGCACTGTACTTGCATCCTTGACTTCAAACTCACCTTCTTGACCCGGTACGGGGACAATGACCCTACCCGTCTTCTGATTTACCTCAATCAGATAGGTCTCGTCAATCACGTAGTCAGGATAAGAGCGATCCTCACTGGTAGCCCGCCAACCCACCATACCTGCATGTTTAACGAGATCTAGTACTACCGTAGATTTGACCCAAGCCGGCTTTTCAAATTCTACAGGCTGAGCTGGTGTTGGTGTAACTGCGGGAGTGGAGGTTGCTGTAATGGTCCAGCTTGCCGGGTCTGCAAGCATCTCCTGATAAAAGGTCCATACCTTGTTCACCCAATTCTCCCGATCCTGACTCCAGGTCATGGGAGCAATGTCTCCACCATTATGGAAATAAAGTACATCCGCCTTGGAACTCACTTTTTTCCCTCTGGAAGCCAGCGCCTTGGACATCCGTTCTGCTCCGCGCTTCATTTGCTCCTGAATTCCCTTGTAAAGGGGATTGCAAGCACTTTTACTAGGACAGCCATATCCAAGAATAAAGCTTCCATTTTCTTCTGTGCCCTTCCCTTGTGTTCCCAAAACAGTCTCGTGCCTGCATATTGCAAGCAAAAACTTATGATCAGGTACACCATACGCCGCAGCTTGGGCCTGGGCAGCCTGAATAATGGATGATGTACGGTCCGTGCCAACTGCTGCAGGCGGCACCGGATCTGGCACATTGTCAATCTCTTCTACCTCTGGATAGGCTTTTTTCTCGGAAATGACTTTCTCGATAATGCGCTTGTACATATCTCGGGCCGTAATCTCCAGCGTGGAGCCTTCGCCATTGATGTCCACCTTGTCAATCAGTCCCGTAAATACCCGCATCATGTGCTGACCATATCCCATATATATGCGTATCGGTGTATTTTCACTCAGAACCCCGATATGGAATCCGTTTGCAAAATAAGACCATGGAGACGGTACACCACCAAGCTCAGGAAAATAAGCAGGATTATAATCCGGAGAGAAGAATCCTCTTGGATTGGAGATGGTCAGCCGTGCTTCCCGGGCTTCAGAATCAAACTGATCATCGATTTCGGCACTAATGATATTGGGAAGAACCTGCGTGTCCATATAGACAAAAGACCCGACCTGAATAACATCCGTCTCTGTCCTTCTATTATTAATAAAATCTCCGTAGCTGTTCGTTTGATAATATCCTTTAGATGGATCTAGCCCTTCTTCACTCTTTTGATTCTTCAACGGAGCAGGCGACAACTCTTGTATGCGAATATAATCAATGGCGAACTTTTTATACTTCTTACTCGAAGCAGGAACAGACCCGGTTGGGACAGCGGGGTTTTGTTTCCCCCCATAGGTCACCTTAATCTTGATACTCTTGGCTTTTGCAGGGATCACAATATTATTCAATTCCGTCAGTTTGGTCAGATCATATGCCCCGTTAAACTTATTCACATAGGCATACGTTTTACCATCGATCACCACGGCGAAAGAATCCCCTTCCGCATCGCTAAAATTAGTCCCCATTCCAATACTAAGCAGCCCTTGCGTGGGCATACTCAGTTTTGTCACGTTAATCTCAAATTCAGCTACGGCGGCTTTGCCTTCAAAGGTGTATAGCAATTTTCCTCCTGAATCAAACATAGTCCAGCCCGATTCAATCTTGGCATAATCCGAAAATTTCAATCCGGTTGTATAAACGTTTTTCTCATGCCAGTTTCGCTTGTCGAACTTCTCATTCAGTTTGATCTCTCCGGGATATCCTTCAACCTGAACCGGCTTTACATCAGTAAATGTTGTTTTCGCATTTCCGTGTAACTTGCGCTGGCCCTTGAAATACAATTCAGGATTAACTGGCTTGCCTCCCTCTCCGGTTCTCGTTGTTGGATTGACTCCTTCCCAAATTTCAAAATGTAGATGTTTTCCCTTGCCCGCCGCACGTTCAGCCGGGGACACCTTATGCCCACCGGTATATACGCCACCTGTATTGCCTAGCGTTCCAATGACAGCCCCTTGAGCTACTTCATCATCCACCGAACAGAGAATTTCTTTCAGGTGAAAATACTTGGTGATTACACCATTAGCATGTCTAATATTTACGGCATTACCAGCACCTTCTGTTTTATTCAAGGATGTTCGGACTACTTTTCCGGCCCACGCAGCCAAAATTGGCGTCCCGATCTTTTCTGACAAATCGATGCCTCGGTGAATTTTTGACGCGCTATCACGAGGACTACCAAATTTATCTGTCACAGGAGTAGTAATAAACGTTTTACCTTTGATCGGGAAACAAATCTCCTGAGCATCCGCTTGAGTCGAACCGCTATATATACCATTACTCGACTCATCCACCCAAACGGATTCTGTACTGATGATGGGTATCTGCTCGTTAACGATATGCCTGAACTCTTCCGTCCGTCCCGGGATAAAGGCCAACCGATCTACTTCGACACGGATATTGGGAAGCGCTCCTTCCCCCAGCTTCAGACGTTGGGACAGCACATTCATAACCTCATCCGAAATTGGAATCATATTGTAATCTCCCCCTTACTTGAATCGCTCGATGGTCCATTTCATGAATCGGTCCAGGAAAGCTGCGGCTTCAGCCCGTGTCATAGCGGAATTTCCAAGGAACCATATCTCTTCCTCGTCCGTACCACCTACAGGTCTTCCCATATCCGTGACTTCCGCTGCACCATCCACCTTTTTCTTGATAGGAATGCCATTAATTAGTGGATCATTGTTCGCAAATGTTTCGTCTTCCATTTCCGAGACGGCTATTTTCCAGAAAGCGTCTTTGGACTGCTCTACCCGCTCATTTTTGTCCCGATAATATATGGCCGAATCTTTGCCAACGTCTGCGAACCTCTCGCTCACATCTTTGAGATAATAGAACGTCACTTCGTCGCCTTCTGAGAAAGGTTGATTGAAAACAACCGTATGGTTGTCAATTTCCGAATAAGCCGGTGTTTCTTGGACTTTATCTTTTTTTTCGTCTTTGAATTTCACTGTAATTTTAAGTTTCTTTTTACCTGCCGGATAATTGCCGTTAAGTCTAAAAACTCGTTGTCCCTGAAATGCCGTAATAGGCTGATTAATCCCCGTCGTTGGTGCTTTCATGTCCGTAAATCTGGCATAGAACACCTTGCGTAACTTATTAATCAGATGAAAGGCTTCTCCCCGCTGTATAATGGCATTAGGAAAGAAACAATTGTTGTATGCTGGTTTGAGGGTTGTCGCTTTGATATCTTCACTCTTGAATTTGTTATTCTTCGTCCAATAATTGAACTTGCAAGTGACACCGTTCAGATTAAAAGGAAGGAACACCGAGCCCCCAGGGCTGACACAATATACATCCGTTCGGTAACCAATAGCCTTTGTTGCAATTTTGGTTACCGCCGCGGCATCCCCCATGGTATCACCCCATACCTCGGAAGGAATACTGAGTCTGCGAAGCGGTTGGCCTGCAGCATACAAATATTCCTGATGATTACGACTGAATGGATCGTAGAAATAGGTCGTCGCTGCACTAAGTTCAGCTCTGGGCAGATCTCCAGTCCAGGACACGGGTGGCCTTTTCCAAGCACTGTCTAGCAACGGTTCTCCATAACTACAGAAGGACACCACCTGTCCTGCTTTCACACCGGTATACAACTCCACATCGGTTAATCCCTTACTATTGGTTTCAGCCGTTTGGTAGATCGTTTGAACACCATCAATAAACACATACAGTGGATTGTCATCTGTTGGTTTAATCAGCACAGGCAGACTAAATGAGGTTTGCCCCGCTTTCCCTTTGATTTCTTCATATACAAAAGGCTTGCCTTCCTCAAACTTGTTGTAGTTAATCCCGGCCACAAAGACTTCACCATCTTCCAAAACCATATTCGTGGCTTCCATGACATCGTTATAGAACCAGTCCCCTTCGTTTACATCAACCCATTTTCGTATGATAAACACCTCCTATCTTTAGAATAGACAGAAAAGAGAGTAGGTCACCCTACTCTCGAATTGTTCGTTCCAGCAGACGCTTGGTTCGCATCAGGAAAGTAACAAACTCTGCTCTGGTTATAAAGTTTTCCGGTCTGAAATATAGAATTGGGGTGCCATCCAATTGTGTTACAACCGTCAGCCCCAAATCAGCCAAGCGTTCAATGGAATCTCTTGCCCAGTGGTCCTTTCCTTCTGTCGTCTGTAAATCCTGAAACTGTATTGCACTCTTACGGTCATAACCATCTTTTTTGATCAGGGTCATGGTCAATTCGACCTTGTACCCCTTTTGATCTTTATCCATCGTATCCTGATGGTAGAAAATAGGGTCAACTTTGATGGACTCTACAACACCAACATAAATATTGCCCTTCTCATCATAAAATTTGTGTGTCCAGCCTACGTACATGACGTAGTCGTGATAGGATTGTTTATCTTTAAACAAGATGTTAATGATGGCCTTGTATGAAGACACGCCCATCTGATGAAAATGCGAGGGAGCATTAATCATTTTAATTTCCCTCACTTGCGGATTGGGCGATGGTGAAGAGTACGGATCAATAATTCTTCCGTTCACTGGCTCGAACTTCATGCCTGTATCTATATACAGCTTTCTTTTATACCGGTCATTAACTAAGCCAAACGGGTCTTGCTGCGTCATATCAGATGCCCTCCTTACCTATTTTATCTGGGGATATGATTACTTCCCATTCCCGCACCAACATTGCTGGCCATTCGGTTTGCAATACCAGGACTGTTCTGCCGTAGTGTCTTGTCCAACGTAGATGTAAGTCTCTCCACATCTTTTGTGCTGCCTGTCATATTATCGATGTTCACATGAACCGTAACATCCCCCGAGCCAACCATCACACTTTTATGTGTATTGTTCGTCGTCATGTAGTCAAAGTAATCCATGACCTTAAGACCTGCTGGAATGTTGAAAGAAGATATCGGTTTATCCATTTTTTTGCTAATTTCATACAAATTTTTGGACTGTTCTACACCCAATGCCTGGATTTGTTTAAAAATCTCCATATATTCATTTGATCCTGGTTTAAACAAACCACTATTCAGCAGATTCTTCCAATCTTGCTTGATCGAACTTATTTGTGAGTTCATTTCAGATGCACGGGATTTGTTCAATGCAATTAATTCTGGTGCATCTTCCTTCCCCCCATTAGCCGTAAGAAGATCATACATTCGTTTATCATAATCCAACTGCGTCAACTCAAACTGATCATTCATCTTGCGTCTAAGCTCATCAATCTGGCTGTTTTTAACACCATTCAGTTCAAGCTCTGATTGTGCCTTCTGCTGTTTCTTCTCATTGATCTCCAGGCCCAGTTCATCTTTATCCTTACCTTCAGCCATCTTGTCGTACGTCTTCTGTAAACTTGCAATGGCCTTATCGAAGAACTTGATATTCTCTTGCAAATATTTCTCCATTAGCGCGCGCATCTGACCAGAATCTTCGCGAACACCACTAATCAACAGACGGGATCGAGTGACTTGGTAATTGGTTTCGTTATCACTTGTCGATTTGTTAAGCTGCCGATTAATCTTGGCGATCATTTCATCAATACCATTGCTTTGCGGCTGTGGCCTATAACCGTTAGCAATAGTTCCTATTCCACCCGCAGCAGGAATATACTGCATTTGAGGTTGAATGTATTGTATCTGCGGTTGTTGTTGTTTGTTGTCCCCAGGCGGTTTTCCAGACTCTTTATCCATTTGAATCTGGGCTTCTTTTTTCTCCTGCTTATAGTTGTATTCCTTGCCCAGTTTCTTCTCAACTGCATCTCCGCCGTCTTCGCTCCATACCGCCTTAAATCCCTTCCAGTAGTCCCCGAACTTGTTATTCGTTGCATTGTTACCAAATAGGCTGCTGATTCCTCCCTTAACAACTGCATCCATTCCAAGGTTAAGGCCTTTCCACACTTTACCTACAACTGAAGACTGCTCCATATCTTTAAAATCCTTGGCCAGTTCCTCTTTATTTGTTGCACGAATACTTTGCTTCTCCGCTTCTGACTTACCCATATTACTCAGCGGATCAACAAGACCGGACACTACATCCACAGCAGTCATGGCAGCCCCAAGATAAGGAACGGCTTTTAGGGGTTTCAGTATAGACTTACCGAACTTGCCGAGCTTTGCTAATTTCCCTGGAATGTCTCCTTTTTTCTTACGCTCGCTTGTAATATCACGTTGGGTAAGGATATCTCCAGGGGTTCCATCAGGTTTATCTGGACCTCTTAGTACGTTCCCGTCCTTGTCACGAATAGGTGCATGACCGTTAAAAAATGCTTTTTTACTACCGACTTCTTTCATATCTTCGAATCTCTGTTTTATCCCTCGTCGCTTCGGCTTGTCCTTCTTCTTCTTCTCTGAACCAAAATCCATAACTTCCTCAATCTTTGATTTAGCCATATCCTTAATAACGTCATTGATAAAATCTTGATGTCTCTCTAAAAAAGGCTTGTTTGCTGAGTCTTCCTTGTCATCCTTAACAGGGGATCCAGGGGATCCAACACTTCCTGCACCTTGAGTAACTAACAATCCTCCTGGACCACTCATCATACTCGCGAGCTGAACCTGTTCAAGTTCCTTCAGTTTGGATATGTATGCTGTAGCATCGATCATGCCTTGTCTAAAAGAAGCATTTAACTCATTGACTTCGGTTCTCAATGTGGAGAGAACATCATTCAATAGAGTTGACTGTTTACGCAACTTCTGGATCTCGGATTCGTACCGTTGAACATCGGTTGAACCGTATGTAAACTCAGCATTAAGGAAATACAACTTATTTCGTAGTTCAACCGCATCGAGGTCCATGTCATCCATCGCCATCATCAAAACTCTAGCTTGGTGTTCAAGTTGCATCATTGCTCTACTCGTGTCATCCAACTCTCGCCCTAGAAACTCAAGGCTTCGCTTCGTCTTTGCAATCTGAATATCGAGTGAATGCATTTCTTCTCGCAACAGAAGAAGTTCTCGACTATACGTTTTGACTCGCTTCTCAGCTTCGTCACGTTCTTCTGCATGAATGGAAGAAGCCGCTGTATCCCCATCTTGTATAGCCTGATTGTACATTTTATGTTGATGATCTCGGTTAGTCCGAGCCTGAAGTACCTCACCTTGCTTGGCTGCGGCCCTACTTTGAATTTCTGTTCTGCGATGATCCAGAGTCTGTAGACGACTCTGCTGTCTGCCCATTTCTTGCGCTACACCAGCACGTTGCACATCCCTGACTCGAAGTGGCTCGGGAACGTTGCTCCCCGTATTTTCGACTTCCCCTGGATCCGCATTTGTAGCACGGTATCGCTTCTGATCGCCTTCATTCATCACTTCACCGAACTTATCCCACGCAACCTGAACACCGACTTCATCCATAATTCGGTTAAGCAATTCCATATGATCAACAATGCCACCCGTACGATCTCCAATTAACCGCATGACTGCGATAAGATAATCGCCCAGCTCGGCAAATTCCTCTTTCAACCCTTGCATCGCCTCATGTGTTGCAATCTGAAATGCGATTTCGATCTCTCGTTGTCGGAATTGAAGGTTGTCTCTACTACCGGTGCGCTGATGGATCGACGCGTTTGCATCCGTAGCCTTCACTTGTTCAGCAAGAAGATCGAATCTAACTCGATTCGATGCAAAGCCCTGCTGAGGATGATCTCCTTTTGACTGAACCAACAATCCAGCCTTGCTAATCCAGTTGGCTAATGCATCCTCTTGTGCAAGCGTTCCATCAGGATTACCAACCATTGGAAGGGTTTGACGCATCATATCCATCAAGTCCTGAATGCCAACATCCAACATCGTTGAAGCTCTGATCATCATGTCTGTGACTTGGGACAGATCAAAGCTACTGCTTCCCCATGCCGGAGTAACAGCTTCCAGACCTGTTGCCGTCTGTTCTACATCCATATTGCCCACTGAATACAGCTTGGCTACTTCTTCAGCAAACGCTACAGCTTCAGATGAATGATCATAATTACGAGAACCAATGCGATAGGCAAGACCTACATCTTCCTGATCCATACCATGTTGCAGTGCAATTTGTTGCAGATTTTTGACCGTTCCGGTTTGTGTGAATTGCCCACTGTCATTTGTTGTGCCAGACGATCTAAGCTCCATATTTTGGTCGGCCCGGCTCATCTGTTGATCCATCTGCTGCGACGAGTCAAGGGATTTCTTGAGTAATGTTGTTGAATACCCCTTGGTTTCACCTGCTGAAATATATTTCATCGTATTCATCACGGAGTCTATCAACCCCTGCGAGCCAGCTGCAGATACATCCTTCATTTCACTGAACGCTCCACGATAAAAGTGCTCCAAATCGGTAGTCAGTGTTTCAATCATTTGCGACTGCATATCACTTCTGATTGTCTCCACTCGTCTAATCAGTGTGCTAACGCCTGAAGCGGAACTCTCTTTCAGTACTGCGTTTTGTCCAGTTAATTGATCCTTATCCGTTAATATTTCTTGTGTTAAGGAATGTTTATCTCCTTGTCCTTCTGTTTCAGTCAAAAGAATCACCGCCTTTATGCATAAATCCCGTTCTACCTTCATTTAGGCAAAACGGGATATCTCTCTCTTATCCTCCGAGCGCTTGTGCAAGCATACCGATATCATCTTCTGATATCTCCGTGTAATCCTCGTCATTGAAGGTTCTTTTACGTCTGACGGTCCCATCTTCTTCAACTTCCTCGCCCCCACCGCCACCGAACATGCGAAGAGGTGCTGTCATAAGTTCAACCTCAAATTGAATATATTTCTCGGCTGACTTGCACAGCTCCGCAACCTGAGGGAGTGTGTACTCCCAAATCTCCCACTTGTTCAGCCCACAGTGTTTATGGAGGGTGAAGAAGATTTCTCCCCAGTGAACAGGTTCCTGTGTTTCCGTATCACGGATTTCGGTTCCCTCCAAAGACTCCCCCTCGGTGCGTTCTACTTTTTTAAACCATTGAGTCCAATGAGCAAATCAATGACTTTGCGAGCTGTGTTCAGATCAAGGTACTCATCCAGATACTCTCGATTGATGGTATACTCACCATGCTCATCTTTGGTAACGATATGTGGATAGTTTTTGAATGCCATTGCCAATACATCAAATAAATCCTGCTGCCGCTTTTCATCCAGTTCATCATTCTCAGTCGGAATGAAGTTAAGAATAATGGCATCGATATTCACCGTTTTTAGCAACTTCATCAGACGGCGGGCATCCTTCAGGTTACATGGCGGAATACGATATTTCCGTCGATCCCGCAGCGTAATAATCTCATCATCTTCAAAGAATGCACGCTCAGCAGCTTCCACTTCCTCCGGAGTCACCCGTTTGTTTTCCGGATCATCTTTGATTCGTTTCGCCGCTTCCTCATTCAGCTTTTCCGCAAGCTCACGCTCGGATTTTTCTTGTTCTGTTTCCATGAATTTAAAGACCTCCCCAGGACATTCTCCCCCATATAATAAAAAGCCTGGCAAGGCAAGGCTCTGTGAAGGGGAGGACACAGATGCCGTTTGATACCTTGCCAGGAGCAATCAACCTTATTTAGATATTAGATCTTGCTTGGTGCGCTGAAGCGTTTGATACTGCCGATTTTTCCATCAGCACGTTCAGGGTCAAGAATCTGCAAAGAGATTGCAGATGCAGAAGCGGCAGCGCGCTGGGCATTGATGCTGAATGTACCTTTTGCACGGCACATGTACAGCTCGGTTTCAACACCTGCATACGAACCATCTTTTTGCTGGAACGTCCCGTGATGAACGACAGAGATTGGGAATGGTACTTCGTCAACCAACAGGTCAACCATGTCTACAGTTTCTTCACGTTTGTAGTTCAGCACAATCTCCTTATCGATATGGACCGCATTCAGGATGACTACACCATTTGCTTCGTCGTAGAAGAACGCATTTGGTTCCACGGCTGTTCCTTTAGTAGTGAGTTGTTTCAGCAATGTGTTGGAATCTTTGAGACGAACCGTGATGCCACCGTTGCTTCCATAGATTTTACTTGCATATTTTGGCTTGGCTTCAGCAAAGCCAGAATTGGATACGCCTGCCGCCACTGTAGACTGCTCATTCAGCACCCATACATAAGACTTCACTTGCTCTTGTACCGTTGAACCCATCATCAGCTGGATCGCATCCAGATCGAACTTGGCGTCTGTTGCCGATACTTCAATCGATTTGGACTTCACCAGTACATCAATGGCGAACAGACCGTCACCACCAAAGATGTCCTCAAGCTCCACGTTAAGGTCAATTTTCAGATCTTGCAGAGTACCCAGGGTAACTACCTCAATTTCGCCCATCGGATCTTTTGGAAGGCGTTTAGCCATAAACGTACCTACACCTTTGATAATCATTTTTTTAGCCATTGAACAGTCCACTCCTTAGGATAGTATGTAATTTTAGCTACTGAGACTTGCTTAAGCCGGGATCAGGTTAATTGACTTGATGATCGGGAGATCCATTTCGTTTAACCCGTCTGGCTGTTCGCCGTCTCTGCTTTTTATAGTGTAGAACGCTATCTTCAATCCCTAACGATAATGTAAACGAAATATATTGAAGCACGATTAGCCCCGTCATCTTTGCAAAAGGAAAAGGCCTATATACGATCAAAGAAAAGACCCCTACATTAGAGGGGCCATTCTGTTTGGCAAAGCATCTATAATTTGCGCTACCTGTTCTGCACGTTCCTTGATCTCAAAATCATCGGCAGTAACCAGATGAACATGCGAGCAATATTTGCCATGCTCATAGATTCTCTCGGGTGTAATGAAGACAACGTCAGCAACAGCTTCCATCTTGTGTTTGTGCTTCTCGTACTGATCCGGATCAGTCAACGAATCAAATACGACTAGATCAGGATATGCTGTCTCGACAGAACTTGCCAGCCGGCTATCGTTCACCCAGTAGATCACGCGATCACCCTGAAACAGCGTACGGACATTCTGGCCCACACGGGCTACAACAAAGTTTGGAATCTCCGGATATGGATACTCCAAGGCATCAACCTGATAGAACTCATCACTGGAGTTGATATATATTACATTGTAGCCTACTTCCGCGAGTGCTTTTAACAGCCGTTGTGGTCGACGCCCGAATCGTTCACTATGGAAATCGATCGCAGGCAGATATACAATCGTTGTATCCGTGTTTGGGGTATATGTCGTAACATTGAACTCCGTCGCGTCAATCTCTATTTCTTCAAGCTCAATTGTCGGTGTAGTCGGTTGGCTACCAAACATTCGTTTAAATATATTTCTCATTTCTCATACCTCCTATGACCTGATTAATCATCTTCACGGCATCCATTGCCCTGCCATCCCAGCTATTAGACTTAGCCACCCTTACTCTTGCCGCAATTTTGGAAGCACTATTCTCACGAATCGCTTTCTCCAACATCAATCCACAATTATGCTGATTCATAAAGTAAGTTACATCGCTGTACTTATGAACAATTTCCTCCATACGCGTTGTCAACACAGGTTTGCCCGCTGACAAATATTCGTAATACTTGATTGGATCGCAGCCACGGATCATCTCTGTCAGCTTGAATGGCACGATACAGACATCGAATTGAGCAATGTAGGCGGGAAGCACCTTATAATCTTTGTGCGGAAGACAAGTCACATTGGGATGCACAATATTTTTTTGATAGAGGGCATTGTTTCCAATCAAAACAACATGATAACCTTTATCTGCAATAGCGGTAATCAGCGAATAATCCACCCACGATGCCATTGCACCGTGGAAACCCACAATCTTTTGCCCTTCATGAACATCGGGGAAGTCCGCCGGTTTGGGCAGAATTGCCCGCGCTTTCTCAAAATGTTGGTAATCTGCCCCGTTAGGGCACATAAAGATTGGTTTTCCGTCATGTTTATGTGCCTCGTACATCACCTTGGCAGTCGTGGCAATAAGATCTGCACGGTCAAAACATTTCGGGATGTAGGATTTCCACACAGCAAACTCATCAGCCGAATTATCCAGGTAATCAAATACGGTAAAATCAAACTTCCGTCCATCCGAATAATTGTACTGACCTGGATTCGAGAACCAGAGTACCTTCTTTCCTTTCACCAGGTGATCGTAGTTCACACCTTTCTGCACAAGGAACAGATCCTCATTTAACTTTTCAATCGGGCGGGTCTGCTTTCTGTAGGTTTCTTCATTGATAAAGATAGCCCGTATACCTGGAATATTAGAGAAGGCGGTCATCAATTGCTGAGGACGTTGGAACAAGAGGTTCCAGTCAAGTGCGGGCGGGTAGACAATGGTCATTTCTATACTTTCAAAAACCGGATTTTCTCGTTGTTTTCTACGAAGCAGCCAATTGAGCAATCAACTCCACCCCTTCCGCATAGGCATGAACGGGACGCAACCGAGTATCTACAAACAGTTCAAACCCCAATCTTCTAGCTTGCTCACAAAATGGTGCATCTTCACCTGTTGGATGGGAACCATATCGAACCCCTGCTTCGATCACTTCACGCTTAATCAAATATACGGCACCTGTCAGTTCTACCGGGAACAAACCCGCTTTGAATTCAGATATATGTTTTCCGCCGATCATGGCATTATGAGCCTTCAACTTTGGGTGATTCCGTATAAGCATGGCGCATATATCTTTGTCATTATCCATTAACTGCCGTAGGCTACCCTCAGGAATGATGATATCCGTATCAATTGAGAACAGATAATCACAGTCCGATTTCAGAAACTCATCCAGAAGCATATTCCTCAACAACGCCAGGTGGTGATAGGAATATTGTCCACGTATATAACCATATGTTCTCCCCAGATTATGAGTCAGATAAGGAATCTGATGACAATCAAGGATATGCTCCGTCTGATCTTCACTATCATTCAGGATGTACATATAATGCTTCTGCACTGCTTGTTGCTCAAGTGATTGCAAGTGCCGTTCCATAATCCAAGCCCGGTTACGTACAGGACTACCTATAAATACGTTTTTCACAGTCCATCCCCTCTCCCTTTTTACATAGTCTAGACTGTTGCTCAATAACCTTCGCACATTGAACTAAAAAGGAGTGATTCCTCAAAAGAAGAGAGAGAACGAAGCATTTTTCCTATTCTAGTACAGAAGGAGTTGATGAATATGTATACCAAAAAAACCATTATTCACACATGGAAAGAAGGTGACAAGCATGCTGGGGAGTGTAGAATTAATCCACAACTGGTTCCAAATGGCCTCTGATGGAGAAGCCCATGCTTCTGTCCGATTTGGGGATGCTTCCAACACCATTCTGGCCCACGATACCGTTCTGACTATGGATTTCATTAAGTCTCATTACGGCTGGTTGAACGACCCTACCTATTGCGGGATAACCTTACCCAATGCAAGTGCGAGGGAAATTATCGTACACTGCCTGCGAAAAGCGGATTACGTCGGACATCTGACCCAGACAGATCACTGGTATTTCAAGCCGTTATTCGATATGTGCCTTGCATATTACAAAGTTGAGCCCAGAGAGACCTTCTATGCTTTTGAGAATAATTACATCGCCCGATTCAAGTTATTCTATGAAACATTCAAGACCATGCCTATTCTGATCTGCGGAGCCAAGGCCGAGCAATATCGAGAAGTTCTGGAGCGGAGATACGGGTGGACAAGCATCGTGGGAACGGTGGACTGCCCCTCGTGGTCTCATGTGAGCACAGCATCCAAACAAATGGAACATATCTACCAACAGACACCGTGGAAGCTTGCTCTGGTATGTGCAGGTGCACCCGGCAAGGTACTGGTTATTAAGGCCAAAGAACTGCAAACCGTAGGTGTTGACTTTGGTTCCGGAGCAGATGTTGCCATTCAAGCCGACAGCGAAAATCTGAACGCATGGGATTACAACGGATTTCCTGATTATTGGGAAGGCAGACCCAAAAAATGACCCTCTCCGGGTCTTTTTTGCTGGATAAAACTATGATTCCAAATCCGATTTTATTGACTTAGTAGCTGTTGATAATTTAAACTATCTGCCTTATTATTGTTAAGATAACTCCTAATCTAACCTGGTTTAAACTTGCATGAAGAGGAGCTCTGCTAAGATATTCAAACCGTTGGAGGGAAATGTAATGGCGTACTCGCAGTCAAAGACCGAAATTGTAGCAACTCATTTACGAACAAGATTTATGGAAGGTAACGTAGAGGGACATGAGATCGTTGTTGCCTTGATCAGTATGGTCAAAGCTGAGAAGATTAATTTAGATGAGGTTGCCCCTATTCTCTCTACAGTCTTTTTTGAACAACCACAAGGTATTCTATTGGCGCTCGAAAAAGCAAGCACTCTGATTGATGATGAATTAATTGATTCCATTCTCCACGAAGTAAACGAAAAAGCTTAATCTTACATACAAAAGGAGAGCTTATCATCAGATTTTAATTTACAACAACCAGTTATTCTCTCCACACTTTTAGATTGAATAGATTCATCACTGAGAAATTGGAATTTCTCGTTATTTTCTGTCCTCCTCTGCTTATTCTAGTAGTATTACGAAGGAGGGGACACCAATCGAGACAGTGAATAAAGCCATTTTATTTTTAACTGTTATTGAAACCATGCTTGAAGCACTCCACCATACAGAAGTAGATCAGACAGAACTTGTGGATTCGCTTGTCATGTTAGGTTTTGATCCCATTGAGATGTTGTACGAGACAAATACCATTAGATCTTTCCAAAAGATATGCAGGGCTTTCGCAGAACTCCATCTTACAGATGAGGCCCTGGACACGTTCTCAAAAGAGTAGTTACATAAGCAGAACCCCACATCACATTCGACGTGGGGTTCTGCTTTTTTTTGAATTTTGAACCCGTTTTGAACCGGATCAGCTTAACCTTCCCCATCCTGCCTCGTATAGGTCATCTAGGGACCATGGATATCTCCATCGCCCCTGTTGACTCTGACTTAATAAACGAAAGGATGGTTGTATGAGCTCACCCACACCAATATATGTGATCGAAACAAATCAACTCGCTGTTATTGGAGTCGTCGATGAATCATCGATTCAAACCCAATATGAACTTGAGTATCCTGACCATATCGTGATTATACAACATTTTTATTTTTTGAAAGATCCAGCACACTTTAACTCCTGGTTAACAAGCAGACAGGCATAACCTCTATCTGAGATGTACTTTGGGTCAGGACTTTTTACGTCTGCGCTCATCAATTAAAACCTTCAGTAACAGTAACTCTCCATAGGTTAACTTCTTCTTGCGTACCTTCTCTACCCATGCCCAATCTTCAATCACCTTGTCGTTGTAGGCATCTCCAATGTACTGATCAAGTTCATTCCAGGCCCATTGTGCGTAATTAAGAACGGTATTCATATCATCATCCTCCGTGACTGCTACTTCTTGTAGTAGGTTTAATTTTATATGTACTGCTTGCTTAAATCTTTCATATTCACCTGGTTGTTTAATCCATGGCAGCGGGCATTCCTTCCATCCAACCACTTCTTTATGTGTGAAGAAGACGGGTGGAAAGCCCCGTTCCCTGATTAGGTATACCGCGAGGTCTACAACGTTATTAAATGTATCTTCATGAATACTGCCATCCTTTTCAATGCACATCTCAATGCCTACTGTACTATTGTTCGGATATGTCCCAAGTTTGGCTAGCGCTTCCTTCGTGTATGTTGCACTCCCGCAGTGGTAGGCCAGTTCATCATCCGGTAGACTGTTATATATCGAAGTTCGATCTACCGAGAAGTGCGCGCTTGCATAACGACCTTTCACTGCTTTATTGGAATCCTGCTGTGCCAAACTTGCAAAGTATTTGCTAATGTTCTTCGCGGGCGCTCCGGGAGAAGCCGTATAATGCATCACAATTCCACGTTTCGCTTTTAATTTCAGTCCGGCCCGACTGTATTTATTCACAGGTATGTAATCCTTATTGATCTGTATCATGACATCTTCTCCTTATCTTCAACTTGATCTTCATTCCCTCGAAGCTTAAAGAGTGCTGAAGTGATAAACTTCGGTACAGGCAGGCCCAGTTTCCCCATGTTCTCCAAAATACTGATTCCTTCGGTACCAATGATGAACATTAACATCGCATCTCTCATAAAATCATTGGAATTGCCTGCAACCATATCCAGTTGATGTGCAATAATGACAAAAACAAATGTCAATGACTTACGAGCAAGCCCCCACCATCCAACCCTGCTGGATAACTCCTTCCTATACCATGCAGACAGCACCCCTGTGATGTAATCCAGCCCCACAAAGATGGTCACGGCAATAAACAGGTGATCAATTCCTCCTACCAAATACACGACTGCCGATAGCAGCCAGCCAAACAAAACCATAAACACGGTATCTCTGTGCATTAACGTTCCCCCTTTAATAACCTATTTCATGTCTAGGTTAGGCGGATCATAGACATAAGTCTCATGCAATACGGAAACCTCCGAAAAAACACTCACCATCTGCTATACAAACAGCAAAAATCCCTCACGCTTGGATGCGGGAGGGATCATGACGAAATGATTCAGCTGTAGGTTGATGGATCTGGTGTAACTGGTACACCTGTTGTATTCGTTGGTGTTGTATTCCGTTGGAACATGCCTTGAATTCGGTCCAAAACATAAGGGGTGGAGTCAATGAGTTTCTCAAACAGATGTGTGGAGTTATCGAGTGGTACAATGTGTACCCCCTGTTTACCTACCACCAGGAACGCAATAGGACGTATGGATACACCGCCGCCACTACCGCCACCAAATGGAGAAGCTACTTTAGCTGAACTCGCATGTTCAGCAGAGGTACCCGTAGCACCACTTTTGCCACTACTTTCTCCATTAACGTGAAAATCACTACCACCGGCAGCAAATCCGAATCCCACCTTACTGATTGGCAGAATCACGGTACCATCTGGTGTTTCGACTGCATCGCCAACAATTGTATTGACATCCACCATGGCCTTGATATTTTCCATTGCGGTTTCCATTAAGCCTTGAATTGGATGATCTGACATTTAAATTCCCTCCAGTTTCAATGTAAGCTAGGTTTGATCTAACCATATCATCCCCAAACTTGAAGGGACTTATGTAATAAGCATTTTAAATACACTCACCAAATCCCAACCTTACATTCCCAAAAACAGACCGACTATGATGGGTTTTTATACTGTTGTCCCACTAAGTTTCTTCTTTTGCTTCTCCTTATGCCTGCGGCGCTGTTCCTGAAGAAGCTTGAACCACATCCGCCATCCGCCTTCGACTTGAAGCACACGGGTGAGTAGTGTAACTCCAGCGATTAGGACGGCTGTAATCCGAATTTTCACTCTGAAATCGAGCTCCGTTCTAAATTCCATTTCATCAGACCATACCGGCATAACCTGAAGCACAGGTGTCTCATCAAAGCGGATCTGATAGGTGAGAAAACCAATAATAATGGACTTGACACTCCACACCCAGCCCGTCAGCACCGCTGTATATGCTGCATCACCAACGCCGATGTGGGTAGCCCAGGACAGTTGGGTCATATGTACGCGTGTAAGTGTTTGCTTCAGCCACAGCTTGAGCGCGTCCGTTGCCCTAAGCATAATTTTTACATCTTTAGCCCACTTTTTGACTTTGCGTTTGTTGACCCGCTCGCTTCCCTGGGCCTCGCCTCTCGAATGATTCATGGATTGTTCGGTCTTGACCAGAAAACCTTCCTTCATATTGCGAAAAACAATACTCGGAATCTCATAGTTAATCCGCACAATTCCATAGAGAAGACGAACATTAATATTGGCGTAATCATCACTTTTATGTTTACTGAATGTAAAATGTACATGAACATTTGAGATGAGGACTGCGGCAATCAGCAATGCGAACAACAAACCGATTCCTCCAAGCCAAATCCACACAGGCCTTACCTCCAAGCCCTCAATTCTTTTCTCGTCTAGTATGGCACTCTGAATAGGAAAAAATTCACGTCTGACCTAAAAATCCCATTTCATATTTGTTTGGAATCGGTCCGTAACCTTTTATATACACAAATTGGACTAAAGATTAGTTACACTGGTCACTCCGATGACAGAATAACCTTCCGATCGCTGTTATCCCCAGATTTTTTTGATTCCCTTCTCTAAAGGGTAAGTCCGGGGATAAAGGCGAACACTCCGTTTCTTCAGATTATTTCTGTCCTCTCCGTTATGTGTAAAATCTTTAGTTCAATTTATCTAAAATAATTCACAAAAAAACCGACTCCACTGATGGGTGTCGGTTAGTATGAGCTTGCAAATTAGAGTGAAGAATCCGTATTATCGTCTTCGTTGTCAAATTGACTTGCATCATCTGTTGGATCAGCACTTTCCGGTTCCAGTTGTTGCAAATCCAGTTTGTTGAACAACAGTTGTGTCTCTTCTTCCAGGTTTTCCGAATCTTCGAACAAGCCCGGTTCCGGAAGGTCTTTAATTGAAGCCAGTCCGAAATAATCGAGGAATGACTTGGTTGTTCCGTACAGAATTGGTCGTCCGATCGCCTCGGCTCGTCCCACTTCAATAATTAGATCCTTATTCACAAGCGTATGGATGGCCCGCTCCGATTTTACACCGCGGATTTCCTCAATCTCTACCCGTGTAATGGGCTGCCGGTACGCTACAATAGCCAGCGTCTCCAGAGCCGCTTGGGATAAGGACGTACGCGCGGGAGAGTATGCCAGTTTCTCGAAATATACAGCGTGGTCAGGCAAGGTGCCCAACTGAACTACACCCGCGATCTTGAGAATCTGTACACCTCGTCCCTGCTGTGAAAATTCATGAATCATCTCCTCAATCGCGTCCGTTACAAGTTCCACTCGCTGGTCGACGATCTCGGCGATTTGTTTGATACTCAGACCTTCTTCTCCGGACAAAAACAGTAGGCCTTCAATAATCGATTTCAATTTCGGAAAATCCATGATTCTTTGTTTCCCCTCTCCACTCCATAACAATATCCTCAAACATCCGTTCCTGATAACAGACAATCTGCTTCATCTTCATCAGTTCCAGCACCGCCAGAAAAGTGACAACAATCTCATGGCGATAGATATGCTCATCCATCAACTTGGAGAATAACAGTCTGCCTCCCGGCCCCATACTTTCCAAAGCGCCGATGACATCCCGTATCCGGTCTTTAACCGAAATCTCATCCCGTTTGATTCGAGTTACAGTTGTGCGCTTCTCAGCCTTGCGTAGCGCCTTCTGAAAGGCTGCAATCAGGTCAGAGGTGTGTAAACCCTCAACCGGATTCGATTGGGCTTCTACGGGCATATAGGGGCGCAGATCCTCGGGCTCTTTGGAAAATATAAGGCTGCGTTCCCACTCCCGTTCATGAAGATGACGCGCAATTCCCTTGTACTTGCGATATTCTATCAGACGTGCAATCAGCTCTGCACGTGGATCATAATCTTCTTCTTCCATAAAATCATAATCCTCGAAGTCCTCAATGACCGGTGGTTTGGGCAATAAAAGTTTGCTCTTGATCGCCAGCAATGTTGCTGCCATGACCAGAAATTCACTCGTAATATCCAGTTCCAGTTCCTGCATCGAATGCAGATACGCCATGTATTGATCGGTAATATCGCTGATGGGAATATCCTGGATATGAATTTCAGCCTTATCAATCAGATGAAGCAGCAGATCCAAAGGCCCTTCAAAAGTCTCCAGTTTGTATGTAACTACCGTCACTAGACGAATCCTCCCGCCAGAAAAATACAAAACCCTGCTAAGCCGTCCGAATCCGGTTTCCCGTGTTCGTCTGCGCAAAGCAGGGCACTACTATTAAATAAGCACTATTTTAGCTGTTTCGTCAAGTTTGCCATCTCAATTGCCGCCGTAGCTGCATCCCAACCTTTGTTACCCGCCTTGGTTCCGGCACGTTCAATCGCTTGTTCAATATTTTCTGTTGTAACCAGTCCAAAGATTGTAGGCACGCCAGTTTTCAGGTTAATTGCTGCTACCCCTTTAGCCATCTCGTTGCACACATAATCGTAATGCGTAGTTGATCCACGAATAACGGTTCCCAGGGTAATCACCGCATCATACTTGCCGCTCTCCGCCATTTTCTGCGCAATCAAAGGGATTTCGAACGCACCTGGAACCCAGGCTACATCCACTTCATCATCCTGAACGCCGTGACGTTTGAATGCATCGAGTGCTGCGCTAAGCAATTTACTGGTAATGAATTCGTTAAAACGTCCAACGACAACTCCATATCTGGATCCTTCTGATACTAAATGTCCTTCAAAAAATTGTGGCATTCAAGTCATCTCCCTAACGGTATAATGTAATGTAAGTAACGGAAATCCCTAAGTAATCTCTTCCATAAATTACATGGTGAACGTTATTCATCTAAAATATATTTACTGTTCGTTCTGCTCGATATCATCAAACTTGAGCATATGCCCCAGCTTGGCTTGCTTGGTATGAAGATACACCGTATTGTCCTCGTTCTCCTCCATCTGGATCGCGACACGCTCTACCACTTCAAGTCCATATCCTTCAAGGCCTTTAATTTTACGAGGGTTGTTAGTTAACAGTCTGATCTGACGAACTCCAAGGTCTTTTAGAATTTGAGCGCCAATTCCGTAATCACGCAAGTCAGCAGCAAAACCCAAACTCAGGTTTGCGTCAACAGTATCCATACCTTCCTCTTGCAGCTTATAGGCTTTGAGCTTGTTGATCAGCCCAATCCCCCGACCTTCCTGTCTCATATATAACAGTACGCCATTGCCTTCCTCGTGAATCTGTTTGAGTGCCGCATCAAACTGCGGACCACAGTCACAACGATGCGAATGGAATACATCACCTGTCAAACATTCGGAGTGCACACGCACTAGCACAGGTTTCGAACCATCAATTTCTCCTTTGACCAGAGCCACATGTTCCTTATTGTCCACAGCGTTTGTATAAGCCACCGCTTGAAACTCACCAAAGTCCGTCGGCATACGCACAGCCACTTCACGTTGAACCAGCTGCTCTTTTTCGTTACGGTAACGAATCATGTCCTGAATACTGATCAGCTTCAGATCATGCTTGCGGGCAATCTCCTGCAGATCCGGAAGTCTGGCCATCGTGCCATCTTCCTTAATCACTTCACAAATAACGCCAGCAGGGTAGGAACCACACATGATAGCGAGATCTACAGCCGCTTCCGTATGTCCGGCACGACGAAGTACACCGCCGTCTTTTGCAATCAGCGGGAACATGTGACCAGGCTTACGGAAGTCCCCGGCTTTTGCCTCAGGATCGATTAGACCTTTCACGGTAATAGAGCGTTCATGTGCCGAGATACCTGTTGTTGTATCTTTGTGATCCACAGAGACGGTGAAGGCTGTTCCATGGAAATCCGTATTTTGTTGAACCATCGGTTTCAGGTTAAGTTCGTCCGCACGTTGTTGTGTAATCGGAACACAGACCAGACCTCTACCTTCAGTAATCATGAAATTAATGACTTCAGGCGTCGCCTTTTCGGCCAAAGCGATAAAATCGCCTTCATTCTCCCGATCTTCATCATCCACAACAATGACGGGTTTACCACGCATGAGATCATATATGGCTTCTTCTATTGTGTCCAGAATGGATTGTTCTGACATTGGTCCACCTCCAGTTAATTTCTGTTCTCTATTTATGCAAATCCGTGATTGGAGAGAAAATCTTCACTGATACTGCGCGGCTTGCCAGTACCCGTCTCCCGATGTCCTCTCCCATACTGGAGCAGATGATCCACATATTTGCCCAAAATATCGCATTCGATATTAATGGTATCCCCTGTCTTTTTCACATTTAGTACAGTTTCACCAATGGTATGCGGGATAATGGAAACCGTGAATGCGGTATCCGATGTATGGACAACGGTCAAGCTAATGCCATCCAGTGTAACCGATCCTTTGGGGATCAGATATTTGAACAACTGGTGATCATCAGGCTTGATCTCAAACACAATTGCATTCTGATCACGTGTTATACTGCCAATCACTCCAGTACCATCGACATGACCCTGAACGATATGTCCGCCAAAACGACCGCCTGATTGCATGGCCCGCTCCAGATTAACTTTACTGCCAGATTGCAGCTGACTGAGATTGGTATGGCGATAGGTTTCAGGCATTACATCGGCGGTAAAACCTCCACCTTCGAGCGTTGTCGCAGTTAAGCACACGCCGTTCACTGCTACACTATCACCAATCTTCAGATCGTCCATGATGGCGGAAGCTCCGATATTCAGGACCATCGCTTCGCCTTTCCGACCAATACGCCGGATCTGACCGACTTCTTCCACCAAACCGGTAAACATGCTGCCGCCTCCCTTTTTCAAGTTATAAAGAACCTAACTTTCTACTTTCAAATCCATTTATTTATTCAGGCCACACCGGAATACCGCCAATGCTGATATTATCTCCAACTTGTTCAATCTCCAACTGATTCAATTGAATCGCCTGATTCATACGTTCCACACCCTCGAAGCGGAAGCTTCCAGGTGTATCATAACCGCCTACAATCTTCGGAGCGATAAACATGAGCAGTCGATCAACCAACCGTGCCTCCAGCATAGCTCCATTCAAGGTACCTCCACCTTCAAGCAAAATTGAACCAATGTCACGCTCACCCAACTTGCTAAGTCCGTTTAACAGATCCACACGTGGTCCAGGACCACAGCGTATAATCTCGACGCCGTAGGCTTCCAAACGTTCAGCAGCTTCAGGACTGGCTTCGTCTGTTGTCAGCACCCATGTTGGAGCAAGACCATCCTTAACCATTTTGGCACCTACGGGAAGACGTAACTTGGAATCCACTACAATGCGCACTGGACTAATGCCTTCGACTTGCAAACGGGTTGTAAGTTCCGGATTATCGGCGATTACCGTGTCGACGCCAACCATAATTCCCTGGTGCCGATGACGAAGGGCATGCACAATCTCACGAGCGGGCTCGTTAGAGATCCACTTGCTGTCTCCGCTGCGCGTTGCAATTTTGCCATCCAAAGTAGTAGCCGTCTTCAGTGTCACGAAAGGTAGACCCGTTGTAATAAACTTAATGAATTTTTCATTCATGCGTCTTCCACGCTCACGCAGTACGCCAACTTCAACTTCAATGCCTTGTTGACGAAGCATGCTTATACCCCTGCCGGATACTTGCGGATTTGGATCTTCACAACATACCACAACACGTTTCACCTTTTCATGAATCAGGCGTTCACTACAAGGTGGCGTCTTGCCATAATGACTACAAGGCTCAAGTGTAACGTATACCGTACTTCCTTCTGCATCACTGCCTGCCATGTTAAGTGCATGCACCTCTGCATGACCGGTTCCACGTTTCAGATGGCTCCCCAGGCCTACAATACGACCCTCTTTCACAACTACACATCCAACGACCGGATTAACCCCCGTCTGTCCCTGTGCTCGTTCCGCCATATCCAATGCCAGTGCCATATAAAATTCATCATTGATCATTTCCAAATCCGTTCACCCCGCGGTTTAAAGTCTTGTTTATTAAAAAATCCCCGTCGAACAATCAGTTCGATGGGGATGATGAGAGACAAATGTCACCAGCAGGAGTGAAATGGATACAGCACGCCAACACTTTGCCCAAAACTTCATTTCGGGCAAGTGAAAATAGACACATACCTTAATGAACATCAATTACAGGTAAAGAGCTTTTATAGTGCGGCATATGTATGGAACTGTCCGGCGTAACCGGATCTTCCCTGCACAGTGCAAGACATCACAAATCGTGACTGTGCAGCAATACTCCTGCTGAATGCAAACCTGTTAGGTCTGCACCTCTCCTTCTCCCATCCAGACTATACTGTCGGTTCTGGAATTACACCAGATCAGCCATCTGCCAATGGCAGACAGGTCACGGACTTTGCATCAAGTGCTGGACACATAGGTCCTTACACTTCCTGCATCACCGCCGGTAGGGAATTGCACCCTGCCCTGAAGGATTGCTTTCGTTATTACTTGGATGTTAGCACTTTAATGCCAAAAAATCAATTGTTTTTTGTTCCTTTTTGTCACATACTAACTTTTAATAAGCTAAGAAACAACAAAAAACCGCTTCCTCTCAAGGAGGCACGGTTTTTGTTTGGAGACACATTTCACATCCATCGTATCATTCTACATATCAGGAAAACACCAGCTCGCCATATGCTTTAATTCTTTGGCATTATGGAATGGAGTGCGATCAGGTTCTTGCAGGGGCGAAGTCGGAAGCGGGAACTCTCTTGCCACCCTTCTGACCCAACTTGTGGAATCGATCGCAATAGCCGAGCATTTCCAGCGTCCATTCGCTCTCGGTCGAAACGTCCCATGCAAATCTGCTTTACCCGGCATCTCTGGAAAGACACCATCCAGATATTCAACGATGACGCGCTTGTCTCTGACTTCATGACAATATACAGTCACCCATACACCTTCTCGGACCCGAACAGCATACACATCGCCAGACTGTACCTCCCCGGTACCTGCATCAGGAGATGCCTTTGGTACTTTTCCACGAACACTTCTCTTCTTCTCCAATGCCCCTAAGATCGTGTCCTTTAGAGCTGGACTCTCATCAGGCTTATCCGCAAGAGATATATTATTCAGATCAAAATCATGAAATATCTTGTTCAGGTTGTTCTCATTAATTCCGACAGATGAGTCCCACCACGCCAGAGGGGCCTGCACTTCCACCCGCACATTGGGGCGTGCGTCACGCTGCATATAAGAGGTGAATTCCGTGATCATTCCGGGATGTTCCGGCGTATCCAATATGCCAATCAGAGCTAACGTCTCAAGCAAATCACGGTAAGCATATTCCTTCTGTGTAGGCAAAAGACGTTCCTTCTTGAGCGCTACTGCTGCCTTGCTGTAACGTGTTTTGGGAGGTAATTCGCGCAGCACCGTTAACACCGCACGGAATGTCCAGCGGTCGTACTCATTGGGTATTGGAAGCTCCTGTGCGGTAGCCAGCTCTCGAAGTGCCAACACGCATCCAAAAGGATCACCGTCCAACGGGGTTCCATTGGTCATCCGCCAATACCATTGCAGCGTTGTGTCGGTTGCTTGATCTACACTTAATCCGCAGATCTTACAAGTGTTCGAAGATGGATATGGCGTATGTTCATGACTTGGCATACTGCTCGCAATAAGCTTGCCCGTAAGCAACGAGCGCCAGATCATGGGTGCTGACCACAAAGAGGATACAAAGGCCTGCGCTGCATCATTGATCGTCCATTGATTCGCAACTTTTTTCAGCTCAGTAATCGTTTCATCATGTTGCGGACGTACAAAGCGATTCGGTTCATGCCCGGCTGTCTCAAGCGCTTCTCGATCCTTTACGGATAGACTATCCGGAACGACATGGCGCGATGCCTGCAATTCTTCATCCCACAACGTGCGCTCACTATAAATTTGTTTTAACAAGCTTAGCTGAGTAACCATATCCAAGGTTTTATTCATCCTTTCTAATTATCGATTTGAAGTATGTAAAAATAAAAAAAGTGCTTCTATAAGAGAAGCACTTCATGTTTGGATCCAGTTAAGGTGAAGGTATTAAGCTTCTACAACTTCAACAGTTTCCATTTTGTCTTTACCTTCTAAAGCGTCCACGAACTCCATACCTTTAGTTACTTTACCAAATACAGTATGTTGTCCATCCAAATGTGGTTGCGGTTGGTAGCAGATATAGAACTGGCTTCCACCTGTGTTACGGCCAGCATGTGCCATAGCAAGTGTTCCGCGCTCATGTTTGTTTGGGTTAATTTCACAGTTGATTGTGTAACCTGGGCCACCTGCACCGCTACCGTTAGGGCATCCGCCTTGAGCTACAAAGCCCGGGATAACGCGGTGGAATGTAAGACCATTGTAGAAACCGGAATTAGCCAGTTTCTCAAAGTTTGCTACTGTGTTTGGAGCTTCTTGATCGAACAGATCGATCAGAACTTCTCCGCCGTTTGCCAATTTAATTTTCGCTTGTTTCGCCATATGTAAATGACTCCTTTCGTATTGACCATCGTTAATGGTGCCAGAACGCATGACCCTGGGCCAAGCATTACAGCACTTTTCTTAGTGTACACCGAAAATGTCTGGATCGCAAAAAAAACGGCAACTTTTTTCATGATTTAGCTCAAATACTCAAAAAGCAGACAAAAAAGGAAGTTCCTTTTTCATCTGCTTCAACTGCAAAATCCCTATATCTTGAATAATGCAGAAACGCATTATCTTTTGACGAATTAGCGAGTAACTGGCTGTTTTCCAATGCGCGCAGGTACCAGGTCATTCTGGATGATATCTTGATACGTCTCACGGCGTACCACGACATCCCCTTGACCGTCTTTGACAAAGACAACGGCTGGACGACGAATCCGGTTGTAGTTGCTCGCCATGGAGTAGTTATACGCACCTGTGCAAGCTACAGCGAGTAGGTCGCCACTTTCCACTTTTGGCAGGTCCAGATCCCAGATCAACATATCGCCACTCTCGCAACATTTACCCGCAACAGATACTGTTTCCTGAGCAGCCTCATTCGCACGATTGGCAAGCACAGCTTCATACTTGGATTCATACAAAGCAGGACGTGGGTTATCGGTCATACCACCATCAACGGCAACGTATTTACGCACACCTGGAATGTCTTTGCTTGTTCCAACGGTATATAGCGTTGTTCCCGCTTCACCCACGATGCTGCGGCCTGGCTCAACCCAGATCTCAGGTACGGCATAGCCGATTTGAGCAAAATGATTTTTAACGGCGTCTGTAATAGCCTTCACGTATTGTGCAACTTCAAGTGGCGTATCTCCATCGATATAACGGATTCCGAATCCACCACCAAGGTTAACCACTTTGAAAGCAACATTAAGACGCTCATATACACTTGCTGCAAATTCGGCAACACGTTGAACCGCCATCTGGAAGCCTTCAACTTCGAAGATCTGGGAACCGATGTGGGAATGCACACCGAGCAATACCAGATTAGACTGCTTGGAAGCCAAGTCAATCGCTTCAAATGCTGTACCATTACCGATATCGAATCCAAATTTCGAATCCGTCTGACCTGTAGAAATATATTCATGCGTATGTGCCTCAACACCAGGCGTCACACGAAGCAAAATGTTTACTTTACGATTTTTGTCCGCTGCTACAGCCTGCAACAGATGCAATTCATTGAAGTTATCAACAACAAAGCATCCAATCTCTGCATCAAGAGCCATTTCGATCTCTTCCAGCGTTTTGTTGTTACCGTGGAAGTGAATGCGCTCAGCCGGGAATCCTGCTTGCAGTGCAGTAAACAGTTCACCGTCAGATACAACATCCAAGGAAAGTCCTTCTTCAGCTGCAAGGGCACACATCGCCATTACACAGAATGCTTTACTTGCGTAAGCAACCTGGAAGCCCAGTCCGGAAGCACGGAATGCTTCCATGTACTCTCTGCAACGCTCACGAACCAATTGCTCGTCCACAACGTACAGGGGAGTTCCAAACTGTTCTTTCAGATCTGTTGCATCAACTCCGCCAATCTCCAGATGCCCTTGCGCATTTATTTTACTTGTACCATGTAAATACATAATCTGCATTCCTCACTTTTTATATACTGGAACAATTGATATTCCAATGATTTTACACCAGTATATCAAATTAGGCAGCGAGATGAATGGATTTTTTGGAAGATCATTTGTGTTTTTTACTTTTTTGCAGTTCCCCGTCCGGATCATCGGACATTTTGGTGTTGTCACGGGTTTTATTGAATGATGGACGTTTTTTATTTTCCAGCAGCGGAAGCCGGAATAAAAAGTTGCCCAAGGCCTTTGCATTAAACGGTATAAAAGGCCAGAGATACGAAGAATTGTACGACCGGTGAACGGTGAGCGCCAATATGAGTAATGTACAGCCCACGACCAACCCCGGAACCTTGAATATCGCAACAGCGACTAGCAGAACCAGCCTGACCAGCCTATTGGCGAGACCCAATTCGTAACTTGGCGTGGCAAACATACCGATGGCTGCGATGGCCATATAGAGCACAACCTCATTGACAAAGTATCCTGTTTTCACCGCGATATCCCCGACTAGAATGGCCGCGATTAAGCCCATAGCCGATGCCAGAGGTGTAGGCGTATGGACCGCTGCCATCCGTAATAAATCGACGCCCAGTTCGATCAGTAGAAACTGTAGAATCAGCGGTAGCTTTACATTTTCCTGCGGACCAATGAAGTCAAGTCCCATCGGTTTAATCGAAGGGTCAATAACCATCAGAAGCCATAGTGGTAGCAAAAACAACGAGATGAGAATCCCTGCAAAACGCACCCATCGTAAATACGTCCCCATCAAGGCGGTCTGTCTGTTCTCCTCCGCATGTTCACACAGGTCGAAGAAGGTCGTAGGTAGAATCATCACACTCGGAGAAGTGTCTACGAAAATGACGACTCGTCCTTCCAGCAAATGAGAAGCTGTAACATCTGGTCGCTCGGAATATCGAACGAGTGGGAACGGATTCCAACCCTTGTTGATAATCGCTTCCTCCAGCTGTTTATCGGCTGCGGGAATACCATCGATATCTACTCGCTGAATTTTTTCACGAACTGAATCGACCTGCACTTTATCCACAATATCATCAATATACACCACGCAGACATCGGTTTGTGTTCTCCGCCCTACCTGCATAATCTCAAACTTCAGTCCCGGGTCGCGTATTCTGCGACGCACCAGGGTCACGTTAGTCAGGAGTGTTTCGGTAAAGCCGTCTCTGGAACCTCGGACTACCCTTTCCAAGGAAGGTTCTTCGGGTGAACGTACTGGATAACTCCGGGTATCCATAATTAAGACCGAGCGGTCTCCTTCAACGAACATTGCGCTCATACCGGTAAGAACCTTGTTGATGACCGCACTCATCTTCTCGACTTTCTCCACCTGAATATGGGGAATGTAACATTCAAAATAAGATTTGAGAGCATGTCCGGACACGTCATCCGGCGTGAGATAGGTCAGTCTTTTCAACACTTCAAGCAAAATCTCATCCTTGGCGAAGCCGGTGATCATCAGCAACCCAACGTGCTTGCCACCCAGAACCATTTCCCTCATATTCACGTCGAAGGATTCTCCGAGCCCCAGTACCTGTTGCAGTGTATATCTATTCTCACTCATGCGTGGGGAGATATCATCGTTTTCCTGCCAATATTGTACAGATTCCTCAATGCTGTCGGACATCTCATTTTGTTTTTTCTTACTGTACGCTTTCTCCTCTTCTTCCTTCTGAATCTCATAAGCAGACTTGTGTAACATCTCTTCCGTTATACCTTCACTATTTTCCTGGCCTGTGTGCTCCGTTCGTTCATCCATCTTCCATCCTCCTATGGCCACGAGTTACCGTTGATATATAAAAAAATCAAACAGGGAACCTGTCATTTTACCCAAAATCATGGCGAGCAGTAATCCAAACAAATAAGGTTTCATGCCCAATCGTTTGGCTAGCACGGGTAGTACATTGAGTACCTCAGTGAGCGCTGCGGCCAGCAGACCGATGAACACGCCACAGAATAAACCAACGATTGGGCTGAGCAGCAGCACCCCATGCATTTTCCAGTGCCAGAAGTCCGCCACCGTCCCGAGCAGTGAACCACCAATTAGCGCCCCTTCGTACCAGTGAGTTTTGTCATACGATTGCGTAAGTTGAGCCAACCTGGGAATCATATCGAGCACCAGAATGAGCGCAATTACGCCGCTCCCTACGGCAATTCCCCCTGCAATACCCAATACAATGCTGATTGCTCCATTAAGAACGCTCATCCGCATTCATCTCCCTGCGTTCCTGCTCGTGCATCCGTTCACTTTCTTCAATCACCACATATTTATCTACATTTTGCTGGTATAGGAACATCTCTACTTCCAGCGGGGTAGGTTCCTCATTCCATTTTTTCTTGAACAAATGATTAAAAAATACTGCCATTCCGAATCCAATGCCAATGGAATACGCCACTTGGAACAGATAGGGATGTTCGTCCCGATGCCCAGTAAGCATCTCCACAATACGAATCTGTACTTCCTGCATGTTCACATCGGCATGAAAATTCATAATGGTTAAGGCCGATCCGAAGAACAGCAGCAGCCAAACCAATATGAACAGAGACTTGGAAGGTTGACCATTTCCTGCAATGACTTCAACCAACGTATGGCCTGATCCAATCAGTTCCACACTTACCTCCGGCAAGATGTTCCGAATTCGTGGAATAATCTGCAATATATCAATGAGGATCAGATTGCCATCCTCCGGTCCAGGGCGCAGCAGTTCAAGCTCCAGTAGCTTCCCCTCCTGGTCTTCAGAAGAGGTCAGTACATGTGCAATGTCTCCAAGCTTGACTGCTCTGCCCCTCTGGATGCGAATACGGCTGCGCAGACGAATATAGACCATTGGAGTGGGTGTCTGGGACATCCATAGCACTCCTTTACTGCGTAATTTAGGTTAGTATTTGAAGAATGTGCAAATTTATTACAGTCTGGTTGGAAAAAGATCGTGAGGTGGGTGGACGCTGCGGGATGGATCGGTCATTGGTCGCTGTTATCCCCGGATTTCTTGAACTCTCCTTTTCAAGGAGGAAATCCAGTGCTAAAGGCGAACGCTTCGCTCCTTTTGACCGATTCCATCCCTCCGCTACCCATCGTCCTCCCGTTTCCAAAGGTTTGTAATAAATATGCTGGAGGAGTAGGCAGGAAGGGAATTGAAAGATGAGCTTTTTGGGGTTATTTTGCGCAAAATTCTATGACTTTGGAGTTGTCTTCTGCATGCGTCTTAGACTACAGTTGTTTAGAAAATTTGGAGACAAAGGCGCACGCTTCGCTTCTTTAGGTCTAATCTGCCGCCTGCGTTGCTTATGTATCCTTAGATGAACCCTCACGCTTCGCTCCTTGTGACCGATTTGGGGCGAAACTGAGTGTGATGCATTATTTTACATATCAAAAAAGTCGCCGTATGGGCGACTCTTCGGTATTGGTAGATAGGTTCACGGATCATGAACAATAATTCAAGAATTATGTTCTTTTTCTCTTTTGTTCAATTCCCTTCTAAATCGTAAAGGGGTTGAATTCATTGTTTTGCGGAATTGGTTAATGTAATAACTCGTGCTGTTAAAACCAACCTCATAGGCAATTTGGGTGATACTAAGCTCGGAGAGTTGCAATAGTTCAATGCTTCTTTGGATGCGGTACTCTATCACGTATTGCATGGGTGTGGTTTTCAGGATTTGCTTGAAATAACGGCATGTCTCCGATCGACTTAACTGTCCCGCCTTTGCAATATCTTCAAGCTTAATTGGATCGGCATAATTGAGATTAATCCATTGCAACATGTCTTTCATTCGGTTGTTTCTGCTCATCTCTGATGGATCATGTTCAAGAGAATATCCGTTCATAATCAGCAGTTTCCACATATTAAGCACCGCAGAAGCAACATTCACTTCGTAAAAAGGAACTTGGTGCACTAACTCTTTTCTAATCCGTGAAATAACATCCAGGATCTGTTCTCCCCAAGCGTTAGCTCTTTCGATATACAGAAAAGGCAAATTAGTTGCTGTTACATATGGATGTACGTATTTTATATACAAATCCGAAGGCATGATAACGTGTGGGGACAAATTCAGACATAAATAAATGCAGTTCTCGCTCACACCGTGATCTTCGGCCATATGCATTATTCCACTGTTGATAAAAATCCCGTCACCTTTGGACAAAATCATCTTTTGATCGTTGATATGAAACAACGCCGTACCCTGAAGAACGGCAACAAACTGCAATTCATCATGCCAGTGGAGAGGAATATGTCTATGAACATTTTGAACAATGGTTGTCTCATAACAAGCTATAGATAATGTATCGGTACGGTGTTGCGTCATTTCTTTCAAATGTTGGTCAATGATAAATTCGATCTTCTGCATGGCCCTCATCTCAATATAGTTATATTTTTAAGTGTAATATTGATATAAATGTATCGTATTTCTCTTTAATATAACACTATTCTTATATTTAAGGTGAGGCGAACAAGAATGACAACTTCTGCAAAATCCAAAATTTTAGGCATCGTGCTCGTTCTGACGGGAGCCATCTGCTGGGGCATTGGGGGGACGGTATCTCAAAAATTGTTTCAGCTGGATGGAATTGAGGTCAATTGGTATGTAACTGTACGATTGTTGATTGCCGGGTTACTATTACTGGTTATTCAATCGTTTACAAATGGACGATTTCAGATTTTTGCTGTGTGGAGAAATAAAAAAACGGCTGGACAGATGATCATTTTTGGATTGGTGGGCATGCTTGCCGTTCAGTATACGTACATGGCATCCATTAAACACGGCAATTCAGCGGTGGCTACACTCCTACAGTACCTGTCCCCTGTCATGATCATGATTTACATCGCACTCCGTAAGCAGTCTGTCCTCACACGCAATGACCTTGTATGCGCCGTTCTGGCTCTCAGTGGGTGTTTTCTCCTGCTGACGAATGGCTCGCTTACGCAGTTATCTGTCTCCTCGCTCGCAGTGATATGGGGACTGTTATCTGGGGTTTCAGCTGCATTTTATACGCTGTATGCCGTGCAACTGATTAAAAAGTTCGATTCACTTGTTGTGGTCGGCTGGGCTATGATCATCGGTGGTTTGGGAATGAGTTTTATTCACCCGCCCTGGAAAATGAATTTTACTAACATCACGCTCGAAACCTACGGTTATTTGATATTTACGATCCTTTTTGGAACCATGATTGCTTTTTGGTTTTATATTGCGAGTCTCAAAAGTCTTACACCCAAGGAAACTAGCCTGCTCGGGAGTGCAGAGCCCCTTGCTGCTGTTGGAACAACCGTCATATGGCTCCATGAACCTTTTGGCTTTTATCAATGGATTGGTATGGCATGTATTCTTGGCATGATGCTGGTCATGCAGTCCAATCGTTCGGGATCTCCCCGTATTAACAACAAATAACCTCCCTCGCCATAATGCACGATAGAAGGTTGTTAGTTGTCGTATATTGGTGTATATGCGCCAATATTGTTGTTGCAATCCCAGAATCACTGCGCGATCTGGTCGCGGATGGATTGCAGTATTTTTTTCTCTAGACGTGATACCTGCACCTGAGATATTCCCAACCTGCTGGCAACCTCGGACTGGGTCTGATCCCGGTAATACCGAAGATAAACGATTAACCGCTCCCGCTCACTGAGACCACCGATGGCTTCGTTTAGCGCCAGTTTGTCAAACCAACGTTCCTGAGACTCGTCGGCAATCTGATCCATTAACGTAATGGGATCACCGTCATTCTCAAATACCGTCTCATGGATGGAGGTCGGTGGTTTGTTCGCTTCCTGGGCAAATACGACTTCCTCCGGGGTTACCCCCAGCTCTGCGGCAACTTCCTTAATCGTTGGTAAACGATCCAGATGTTTGGACAGTTCGTCCCTTTTTTTGCGGACTTTATTCGCCATCTCTTTCAGTGAACGACTGACCTTAAGGGTACCGTCATCCCGCAGGAATCGCTGGATTTCTCCGATGATCATCGGTACCGCGTAGGTTGAAAACTTCACGTCATAACTGAGATCGAATTTGTCCACTGACTTGAGCAGACCGATACAACCAATCTGGAACAGATCTTCCGGATCATATCCCCTGTTCATAAAACGCTGTACGACGGACCAGACGAGTCTGATGTTGCAGTTCACCAGCGTATCCCGTGAGACATGGTCACCCGACTGACTGAGCGCAATCAGCCGTTTGACCTCGGCATCGTCCAAATAGGTCTGTGAAGATGGTTTCACTTCAGCATCCATAAGAACACCAACCCCTAATTATACAATGCTTTCTTGGATTCAATCCTTTTTTTCATCTTGATGGAGGTGCCTCTGCCGGGCTCACTGCTGACTTCGAATTCATCCATAAAGTTTTCCATAATGGTGAAGCCCATGCCCGACCGCTCAAGTTCGGGTTTGGACGTATATAGCGGCTGCTTGGCCAGTTCAAGATCTTCGATTCCTTCACCGCGGTCTTCCACGATGATTGTGATCATGTCTTCCCGAATCTCCGCCTGGATGGACACCACACCCTCGGAGTTGTTGTTGTATCCGTGGATGATGCTGTTGGTCACGGCTTCCGAAATGACCGTTTTCAGGTCACTGAGCTCGTCCATCGTTGGATCAAGCTGGGAGATAAACGCAGCAACGGTTACCCGTGCAAACGACTCATTCTCTGACTTGGCCGCGAATTGCAGATTCATGAAATTTGTCCCTGTTCCTTCATTCATGAGACGACCTCCAGACCTGAGAGAGCAGTTCCCTCATTTTCGTATATCGGCATAATCTTAAACAGCCCCGACATTTCCAGCAAACGGTACACTGGCGAATTGACGTCACAGACAACCATCTTGCCACCTTTATTCTTAATGAGCTTGTATCTTCCCAAAATGACACCCAGACCTGAACTGTCCATAAATTGCAGATCTTTCAGGCTGAGTACGAGATGCTCGCTTTGTCTCCGCTGGATGGCTTCATCCATCTGCATCCGTACCATGTCAGCTGTATGGTGATCCAGCTCCCCGGATAATCGTACAATCAGAATCCCGCGATGGTGTTCCATTTCCACATGCAAGTTCACGTTTGCTCACTCTCCTCCCTGTCTTAGAACAAGGATTTCTACGCTTCCGAAGGCTTTTCCTGCCCCCCGACAAAACTAGAAGAAAACCCCTATTTAACTACAAAATATGTTCGAAGGATGCGTGCAACTCGCGGAAATCGCCATTTAGTCAAACAGGTTGGACGTTGTCCGCTTGAACAGCTTCCACCAGCCAGCCTTATTCACATCCTGCGGAGCCTGAATGTCGAACTCCTTAATGACGTCATTACCCTGATAAACTACCAGTTTACCTATACTTTGCCCGGCTTTGATCGGAGCTTTCAATTCTTTGGCGACCAGCAATTCATGCCGGATGTCATTGGATTTGGCTCCTTTGCGCATCAGCACACTATAATTTTGCGTGGCATTCAGAGGCAATTCGGCGACTTCCCCTTTTTCGATCTTCAGACTGCCCAGCAGATCCCCTGCCTTATAGAGAGCCTTCATCGTATATTGACTGAACGCATAGTCAAACATCGAAGATACTTCGCTGTTCCGTGTTTTGGTATTTGGTTCACCGAGTACCACGGAAACGACACGCAGTCCATCTTTGGACGCTGTTGCGGACAAGCAGAATTTCGCTTCGGATGTGTAACCTGTTTTCAAACCGTCTGCCCCTTCATAAAAACGAACCAGCTTGTTTGTATTCACCAGCCAGAAGGGCTTTTCCGTATCTTTGCGAAGGTAATCCTGATATGCACCGGTGTACTTCGTAATCCCGGAATGTTTCAGCAGTTCACGGCTCATGACGGCAATGTCATGGGCGGAAGAATAATGATTATCGACCGGAAGGCCGTTACAGTTGGCAAAATGAGTATCCTTCATGCCAAGCTCCTTCGCCCGCTCATTCATCAGCTGTACAAAGGCTTCTTCCGAGCCAGCGATCTTCTCAGCCATCGCTACCGAGGCATCATTGCCCGAAGCCATCGCGATCCCTTTTAACATATCGTCGACCGTCATTTCTTCCCCAGGCTCCAGAAAGATCTGCGAACCGCCCATGGAAGCTGCGTATTCGCTCGTTCTTACTTTGTCGGTCAGCTTCAGCTTACCCGAGTCGATCGCTTCGATTGTAAGCAACATGGTCATAATCTTTGTAATGCTCGCTGGAGGCAGCTGATCATGACTGTTTTTCTCATAAATGACCGTTCCCGTGTCTGCATCCATTAAGATCGCAGAGCGCGCCGACGGGGCCAGATCAGTTCCTCCCGCTGCCTTCGGTGTTTCTTCAGCCAATGCTGTTGATGCCATAAGGGACAGCAGGATACAAAGGGTCATGAACGATGCCATTATTCTTTTCTTCACAAGGTTACCTCCTCAAATGACTTGCTTACTGCATGTTCCATGCATGTACTGCTAATCATTGTCGGCCCGTTTCCAGTAAATTATTCCATGTAAAGCATGATTTCCCGAACTTTTATTGAAAATGTGGTCATAGCCAAAAAAAACGCACTGCACTCAAGGAATGAGTAACCGTACGTTCAACACAACAAAAAAAGGTTACCCCCCTATGATTTCTCATCTAAAGAGGTAACCTTATCTACTCAAATCTTGCTTACATTTGTGGAATAACTGCCACTACCAGCGCCAGGAACGACTCACGCACACGTTCCGTCGTCTCCATAACCTCATCATGTGACAGCGGCTGGTCCAGAATTCCAGCAGCCATGTTGCTTATACAGGAAATACCGAGTACTTCCAGGCCCGCGTGGCGTGCCACAATCACTTCAGATACAGTGGACATGCCCACTGCGTCTGCGCCCAGTGTGCGCAGCATTCTGATCTCTGCCGGTGTCTCATAGTTCGGACCGAGCATACCTGCGTATACCCCTTCACGTACGTTAAAACCTTGTGATGCAGCCGTATCCTTCGCCAGCGCACGCAAACGGCGGCTATATGCTTCGGACAGATCCGGGAAACGCACGCCCAGTGCAGCGTCATTTGGTCCGATCAGTGGATTTTTGCCTGTGAGATTCAAGTGATCCGAGATCAGCATCAAGTCTCCAGCTTCATACGACGTATTCACGCCGCCTGCAGCATTGGTTACAAGCAGGCTGCTTACACCCAGTTCTTTCATAACCCGTACCGGGAAAGCTGTCAATTCCGGACCATATCCTTCGTACATATGGAAACGGCCTTTCATCATCACGACTGGACGACCTTTAATGGTTCCGACCAATAGTTCACCTTCATGTCCTTCTACTGTGGACACTGGAAAATGCGGAATATCCTGATAAGCAATACTTACGCCATCTTCAATCAGTTCTGCCAGTACGCCAAGACCTGAACCCAAAATCAAACCGACTTCCGGCTTGATGGAGCTTTTGCTTTGAATATAAGATGCTGCTTCCGAAATCATTTGTTGGTTTAATGCTGTCATGCGATGTATGTTCCTCCTTGAGTTGAAACGATCCGTCTTATGTATAACGGCGTTTGGATGTATTCAATTTATTTTATCCTAAATCGGCCCAATGTTCCGCATTTATTTGTGAATGCCATGCGTCAAAATCTATCTTGCCCTCGGATGATGGGTTTCATAGATTTCTTTCATGGTTTTGCGACCATGATTGCCATATTGTTGTCCAGGCTGCTCCACGTGACCCAGCATGTCTTGAACCGCACGTGTATCCGCCCCATTGGCAATCAGGTGTGCTGCAAAAGAATGACGAAGGGTATGCGGCGTAATTTCTTCCGAGATTCCCGCATCCACCGCCGCTTTTTTGAGCAGCTTCCAGAAGCCCTGCCGGGTTAAACGTCTACCAGATACATTCACGAATAGTGCCTGCTCGTCCGAATCGGTTTTGAGCAACTTGTTGCGGAATTCCTCCACATATACACTTGCCCAATGTGCAGCTGGTGCACCAATGGGAAGGATACGTTCCTTGCCCGCCCCACCGCATCGTATAAAGCGCATCCCTGGCTGTACATCCCGAATGTCAAGGGCAATCAGTTCCGAGACCCTAATGCCTGTAGCATATAACAGTTCAAGCATCGCTCGATCTCTCACACCCTGCGGTGAACGAGTATCAGGCGCTGTCAAAAGTTGTTCGATCTCTTGGATACTTAACACCTGTGGTGGCGTCTTGTCCGCCTTGGGAGCTTCCACATCAAACGTAGGGTCCTGTATAATATCACCCCGTCGCATCAAAAAATGAAAGTAGGAGCGCAGAGATACGATGCTGCGGGCAATGGTTGCATTGGCACGTCCTGCCTGTTTGAGCTGACCTGCAAACAGGACGACATGTGTACGTCTGACCTGGTCGGCTTCGCGTATGCCATATTCCTTATCTGCAAATTCAATGAACTTGTCCACGTCTCGGAGATACGATTCAAGCGTGCTGCTCGACATCCCTTTATCATCTTCCAAGTATAAGGCATAGGCGTGTATCGTCTGTTTCATGTACAACGCTCCTCAACTGACAGATCTGCCGCTCTGGCAGACTGCTCCCGTATTTGCATCCCTGGCTGTTCGAAGCTACTCCCCGTACCAATAGAACAAACGGAGACGCTCTGCCATCGTAGGACGTCCTTCTCCATTACCCGGCCAATCCGTTTCCTGAAATACTTTGATTGCATTGCCAGTTGGCATCTGATACTGATCCACAGGTGAGATCCAGCCATTAAACAGATCCAGAACATGATAGAACAGATAAACTAATGCAGCAAAAAATATAATAAATCGAATAAAACGGAGCCCTCTCCGCACTGATATAATCATGGGCGCGTCCCCTCCTGATTCGAATCCGGTAATGTCCTTGAATCAGGGTATGTCCATAAACACAGGTTTATGCCATTTGGGCGAAACTCCAGATCATGTCCGGTGCCAAAAAAGCTCTCCCGTCAAAACCGCCGGTGAGAGCTTGAAGATATGCTATGTTATTCTTCATCTTTGGGTTTCTGTTCATTTTTAGCTTTGCAACGATAACAAATTCCATGAAAGTCCAGTCGGTGATCTACTACCGAAAAGTTGAATTCCCGCTCCAAACGCTCTTCAAGCGGTCCAAGCCAGTCTTCACGTATTTCATCCATACTTCCGCATTGAACACAGATTAAGTGATGATGGTGATGCTTGGATGTATCTCCGCGCAGATCATAACGCGCTACACCGTCGCCGAAGTTGATTTTCTCTACAACATGCAGCTCACTCAGCAGTTCGAGGGTACGGTACACGGTTGCCAGACCGATTTCGGGAGCCTTTTCTTTAACGAGCATGAATACATCTTCTGCGCTCAGATGATCTTCTTCATTCTCAAGAAGTACTCTTAAGGTGGCTTCCCGCTGGGGCGTTAATTTATATCCTTGGGACTGTAGTTGCTGCTTAATTTTATCAATCCGTGCTTCCATTTTCTCCCTCCCCCTAGGAAATCACTGCACACTGCAACTTAACCCACTCTTTTCATTATAGGGGGAGTGCGTAATTAAAGTCAACATTTTACACTATACGGTACACGTTAGGCCGGTAGTAACATTGGCGTGACCCAACGCATCATTGCAGGTGTAACCCATGTTTCAAAAGACGCCACGCCGAGCAGCAATGCAGCCATAACCAAAGTTAACACTATATATGAAGCAAAAGGCCTTTGTCGACCAGGTGTTCGCTGCATCAAAACACGATTACGAATGATGTATAACGAGAACGTCATCGCCGCTACACTGCAGATCAGGAGGATCGGAATGACAAATAGATTATGCGGTGCCACGGACACCAGTGCAAACAGCAACCCTTTCCAGGAATACTGTCCAACAAGGTACCCCACTGTGAATCCAATGAGCACACCTTTCAAAAAATCCAGAACCAGTATACCGGGTAGTCCAACGACGGATAAACCCAGAATAAAGATCAGACCCACCCATTTCAGATGGAGCATGGCAATGTCCCAATATGCCCCGGTCTCAGTCACTTGTGCACTGTGCTGCACGGTCATGAAGAAATTACCGAGATAACCCTCCAGATCCTGACGTTGCTCGAGAGACAATGCGTTCACCATGAGCGCGCCAAAAATGACGCCGACCAGAAACAAGACGGCCACGAATACATATAACGAAGTCTGACCTTTAAATGTAAAGTAGGAAGAGCGCATACAGGTACGAGTCCCCTTTCCGGTATCATGCTGCAAGGATTTTCATTTACATCCTCATAGTCATTCTTATGAACCGGAATGCACCTGTATGACTTCTTGTCCAGATTGGACCTCTGTAAAGCGAAAGCTATATGAGTTGAACTAAAGATTATTTACACCGGTCACTCCGAGGCTTTTTCCTGAACAGCAACCTTTCCGTACGTACCGCCACCTCCGGAGGACAGCTCCAGTTGTCCGTTCCGTGCAGCCACAATCAAGCCTGCCAGCACAGGTCCAACAACCGCAGCAAGCTCTTCCTCACGCGTGCGATGAAGTACGTTCATTTCCGTACCAAAATGGTCCAGTAGCTGGCGCAGTTTGGCTTTGCCAAGTCCCGGAATGAACTCCAGTGGCACCTGATAATGATAGGCTGGTCTGTTTGCAGGAACATGAGGACTCTCTCGATCAGAGATCGCCAGGATGCGATCCAGCACCCCCTGCACCAGCTTCAGACTGCCACAGTGCGGACAACGCTCTGCTGACATCGCTTGCTCGTCCATAATGCTGCCACATGCTGCACAGTAAGTACGGTGATATTTGCCTAGCCTTGGATTCAGTCCATAATTGGCAGCTATGCTCCTGCCGGCTTCTCCTTGAAGTGCCATACGGAATTCATCAAAAGAAGGGGCAGCAACTTGCAGCTCGTTATACTCCCGTCCAATCTTACCGAGCGAATGAGCATCCGAATTGGTCAGAAACGGTACATGATCCAACTCCCGAATATAACTGGCCATGGATGAGTCCGAGCTTAACCCCAGCTCTACCGCATCCACGAGGCGGGTATCCAGTACATCGCCCATACGGGACGCCGTACTGCCATAGATGCCTTTATGCGGTGTAAATACATGTGCAGGAACAATAAGTCCACCACGGGCCTTAATCTCCGCCTGCATCTCAAGAGCGGGCACGTAGACCCGCTGAGAACTGAGATTCACATTTTTCATATAACGTTTCATCCAGTCCGTGAAGGACTTCATCGTTTTCAAATCACGGAAGTACGCCAGCATATGGAACTCACGCATTCCAGGCTCGCGCAACTCAATCTCTGTACCCAGCAGAATGGTGGTGTCCTGGTAGGCAATACCGCCGCCCTCAATCTCGGACATGGTGCCACTCTCCAGCAATTGCTCAATATCCATCTGTACAACCGGAGAATGACAATCAATAACACCAAGCAAATGAATTCCTTTGCGATCCGATGCTTCCCGGGCAATATTCTCAAATGTCAGATCACGACTACCGCTGATTTTCACGGCCTCCCCACGTGAGGTTCGTCCGATGTGGATATGCAGGTCTGTATAACAGGGCTCCCACATCGTGGACGTTTCCAGTTGATCTTGCATCCTTAGAACCGTCCTGTCGTTCTGTAAAGGTCCCACGCGTACACGGCCATCATCGTTTTGGCATCGCTAATCTGGTTCTCGTCCATAAGCGCATAAGCTTCCTCCAGAGTTATTTCGGCAACTTCAAGGAATTCATCTTCGTCCAGCGCCATGTCCCCTGCTTCCAACTCTTCAGCGATGTAAAGATGAATGATCTCATCTGCGAACCCCGGTGACGTGTAAAACGAACGCAAATGACGCAGCGACTTGGCTACATATCCCGTCTCTTCTCGCAATTCACGTGCTGCGGCAACCTCTGGCTCTTCTCCCGGGTCCAGTTTTCCCGCAGGAATCTCCACTTCGGTGCGTCCCATTGCCTGACGATACTGATCCACAACAAGCATGCGATCCCCATTCAGAGCGAGTACAGCTACCGCTCCAGGGTGCCGGATTATCTCACGTGTAGCCGTCTGGCCGTTCGGCAGTTTAACGGTATCGACTTGAAGTGAAATCACTTTGCCCTCGAAGATTGGCTTAGTGGATACGGTCACTTCATCTAGTTTTGGATTGGCAGGTTGCGCCGCGTGGATGGATTGGGCAGATTGATTTGGTTTCATTGGTTCTTCAACTCCATATCGTAGGATTATATATTCGGTGAATGTATAATTTTCTAATTTTGGGCATATGGTGAGCGTATAGGATTCTCACAGCAAATATAAACGAATCAGGGGGACTTTCAATGAATAGTTATATGACGCCTCAATCCTTACACGTGGTAGGACAAGCACGGCAAGTACAGCTCATACTCAAACAATGGTTACGCGAGTGGGGCCCTGATGCCAAGTTAATCGATCTCCTCGCTGGACGCAAATGAATGGGTAATCGATCCATTGTTTCATTTTTGACCCTAAATTAACTCCCTTGAAATATAACATGAATTCACAAAAAGTCCGAATCCGTACAAACCGGGTTCGGACTTTTGTCTAACAACATGTGAGGTAACATGTGCTCTATATTATTTCTTGTCAGCTGCCGTTTCCTGAATAATAGCTACGACTACCTGGGATAACTTCACAATGTCTTCGGCACGAATACGTTCTTTGGTTGTATGAATATCCTCATACCCTACCGCCAAGTTCACTGTTGGAAGGTCGAATCCGTTAAAGATATTGGCATCACTGCCACCACCGGAAGCAAACGTACTTGTCTCCAGCCCAATACTGCGGATGGCACGATGTGCAAGTTGTACAACTTCGTGTTCAGCATGGAAGCCAAATGCAGGGTAAAGGATCTCACTTCTGAATTCAGCTGTTGCACCGTATTTGCGACAAGTCGTTTCCAACGCGTCACGCATCTGTGCAACCTGCAATTCAACTTTCTCCTGCACAATACTGCGAGCTTCCGCTTCAAGCTGTACAAAGTCACATACCACGTTGAGTGCTGATCCACCTTGGAATTTACCGATGTTCGCTGTTGTCTCATCATCAATTCTGCCCAGTGTCATCGCAGCAATAGCTTTTGCGGCAACCTGAATGGCGCTGATCCCGTCTTCCGGGTTCACGCCCGCATGTGCGGACTTACCATAGATGCTCATTTGAATTTCAGCTCTGGCTGGTGCAGCAACACAGATCGTGCCTACAGCTCCATTAGAATCCAGCGCATAACCGAACTCGGCATCGATATCCTTCGGATTCATGGCACGTGCACCCACCAGTCCAGACTCTTCGCCGACCGTAATGACAAATTGAATTTTACCATGTGGAATCTTGTTTTCCTGGATCACACGAATCGCTTCAAACAATGCCGCAATCCCTGCTTTGTCATCTGCTCCCAGGATCGTTGTTCCATCACTGCGGATCCAGCCATCTTCACCCAGTTCAGGCTTGATTCCCTGTCCCGGCGTCACGGTGTCCATATGACATGTGAAAAAGATCGGTGCAACCCCTTCAGTTCCTTCGGCTTCCCAGGTAATGACGAGGTTTCCTGCGCCATGTCCGGTTTGCTCCATGGTATCATCCTCATAGACATGAAGACCAAGCTCTGCAAACTGTTCTTTTAACACCTTCGAGATGTTCTGTTCATTTTTCGTTTCACTATCAATCTGCACCAGTTCCATGAACTGATCGATAACACGTTGTTGTTTAATCATAGGACTTTCCTCCCTCTCGTAGATACGGTACAATACAATTACTATGGCTTGTTTATTTTATGAGGTTGTTCAAAAAGTCTGCTTTTGATTACGAAGGATGCCTGGCGGCATCATCAGCATCGAATATGGAATTCAGCCGAAATAAGCGGGAGGCTTACGAAGTATGTTTCCTTTGGAAACATTGTGGTTGCTCACGTAGTTTTCCCTACGCTCCGCTACTCCATTTCTAGCTTCATCCCATCTTCTTGGTACTGAAAACCAGTCTTTTTGAACATACACTTTATGTTGAAAGGAGTTCTCTCATCATGCAAAAAAAGAAATGGTTCAAAATCATCATCTATCTCATGCTGATCGCCATGATCGGGTCCACCCTTTTCATAGCTCTCGAACCGTTGCTGTTTGGATAGCAACCTAAAGCCTTTCGACGACCTGTTTACAGACGTTGAAGGGCTTCTTTTTCCGTGACCCAATTAATTTGATATTGAAAAATACGATTAAAGTACGGAACAATCTCCTGCGCTACTTGCTCCACCGCATAGGACTTGCCCGTTATATCCTCCAGTGAGGTAACGCCATACTGTTCAATCCCACAAGGAACAATCCCCTGAAAACCTGCATGTTGAATGCCTGAGCTGATGTTAAAAGCAAACCCGTGACTGGTCACAAAACCGCGGCGGTGTTTGCAACGATTAAACTTGATGCCGATTGCAGCAATCTTCATATCGCCAATCCACACACCCGTGTAACCCTCTTTGCGTCCAGCTTCAATGCCCTGGTCTGCGAGATAATCCATAAGCACCTGCTCAAGTTTCCGTAGATAGCCGTGCAGATCCAGGTCTTCATCCCGACCAAGAATCAATAACGGGTAACCTACCAACTGGCCCGGGCCATGATAAGTAATATCACCGCCACGGTCAATTTGAAACAAAGAAATCCCTTGCTCACGCAACTCTTCCGGACTGAGAAGCAGATGCTCCGGATGATTTTGTGAGCCGATCGTATACGTTGGCGGGTGCTGTAAAAGTAACATCTGCTCCGCTCCCTCGCCCTCGTCCAATCGCTGCACAATCGCTTTCTGGCGGTTCCAAGCCTCTTCATAATCAAGCATTGGTATGTATGCAACATCCAGCAGCTTGCTCATGATTCCCCACACCCTTCTGCTTCAGGTTCAGTGTACAATTGAGCACCTGTCCGTAGACAGCAGGAAAAGTGCACGGCCTCCGGCACATACACTTTCCCGACAACTATTTACTTAATACACCTTGGTCTCCATGGTATATCCTTCAAGGTTTTCTTTGACACGTTGCAAGAAACGTCCGCTGATTACCCCATCCAGGATTCGGTGATCCAGCGACAGACACAGGTTAGCCATCGAACGAACAGCGATCATATCATTAATAACCACTGGTTTCTTGACAATCGACTCGAATGTAAGAATGGCTGCCTGCGGGTAGTTAATGATTGGCTGGGACAGGATCGAACCAAATGAACCGGTGTTGTTCACCGTGAACGTACCACCTTGCATATGGTCCAGCTTCAACGTACCTTCACGTGTTTTACGAGCTAGCTCATCGACTTCACGGGCCAGACCTGCAATATTTCGCTGATCGGCATGTTTGATTACGGGTGTAAGTACAGAATCTTCGGTTCCTACCGCCATGGACAGGTTAATGTCCCGTTTGACGATAATTTTGTCCACTGCCCATACCGAGTTCATGATTGGGTAGTCTTTAATCGCGTTAACGACTCCCTTCATCATGAAGGACAGATATGTCAGATTGATGCCTTCCTTACGCTTGAACTCATCCTTGAGTTTATTGCGTAGCATCACAAGATTGGTTACGTCCACTTCGATCATTGTCCATGCATGCGGGATTTCCGATACGCTTTGACGCATATTCCGGGCAATGGCATTACGCACAGGGGTAACATCGATGAAATACTCCGATCTTCCCTGGCCGCCACCTTCCACTTCGATCTGTGGAATTTTCGGACTTTCGGTTAGATGAATGCCTGAATGTCTCACAGGAACACCTGCATCGGACGCTGAGATCGCTTCTCCAGCGGTCAAACCCATTTCTCCATTTCCACGATTCACTCCGCTGAATGGAGAAGCAGACGGCATACTAGAAGGTGTATGCTGAACTGCTGCAGATGATGCTTGTGCGGACGATCCAGCCGCGTTACCTCCCTGTGCAACAAATGTCAGCACATCTTTGCGGGTAATACGCCCACCGGCACCGGTGCCTTGGATGCTTTGCAAGTTCAAGCCATGCTCTGCTGCCAAGGATTGCACTGCCGGGGAATACCGATTACGCATCGGCTGGTTCGGATCATGTCCTGCTGTATTTGACGCGGCAAGAGGAGTGGGGCTCGCATGTTGCTGCACTTGCTCCTGTTGCTGCGATACTTGTGTTACTTGCTCAGCCGCTTCTTCATCAGAAGCTGCGACCTGCATGCGGCAGATTGCTTCACCAACAGCAATCGTTGTGCCCTCTTCCACCAAAAGGTCACCCATAATTCCATCCACAGTGGATGGAATCTCGGCATTAACTTTATCAGTGATTACTTCACAGATCGGCTCGTACTGTTCCACACGGTCGCCCGGTTTTTTCAACCATTTGCCTATGGTAGCCGAGACCAGCGATTCCGCCAATTGCGGCATAATGACCTCGATCCATTTCATACGTTCAGCCATTTGATTATCACTCCAAACTTTACTTTTAAACTATCCAAAAAACGAAATTAAAACTCGGCAAGTGTACGCATTGCTGCTTTGGCTTTGTCTTTGCTCAGCATGTAGAATTTCTCCAATGTTGGGCTAATTGGCATGGCCGGCACATCAGGTCCGCAGAGACGCTGAATCGGTGCATCCAGTTCAAATAGACATTCCTCACTAATAATCGCGGCAACTTCGGCACCTACACCACCCGTTTTGTTATCTTCGTGTACGATCAGCACTTTGCCTGTCAGACGAGCGGAAGCTATAATCGCTTCACGATCCAACGGCTGCAATGTGCGCAGATCGAGAACGTGTGCTGTAATGCCTTCTTCACGCTCCAGCTCCTCAGCAGCCTGCATGACAAAATGCAGCGGCTGACTGTAACCGATCACCGTAATATCCGCACCCTCACGAAGTACGTTGGCTTTACCAATCGGAACGATGTAATCATCTTCAGGCACATCTTCCTTGATAAGTTTGTAGCATTTTTTATTTTCAAAAAAGAGTACCGGGTCCGGGTCGCGAATAGCGGCCTTGAGCAGTCCCTTAGCATCGTATGCCGAGTAGGGAGCTATAATTTTCAGACCAGGTGTACCAAAGAAAATCGATTCCGGACATTGGGAGTGATACAACCCACCGAAGATTCCGCCACCAATCGGCGCGCGTATAACAATCGGACAGCTCCAGTCATTATTAGAACGATAGCGGATCTTCGCCGCTTCACTAATGATCTGGTTTGTTGCTGGCAACATGAAGTCCGAATATTGCATTTCGGCAATCGGTTTCATGCCATACATCGCTGCACCAATGGCAACACCTGCAATAGCGGATTCAGACAATGGTGTGTCCATCACTCGCATTTCGCCAAACTGATCTTGCAGCCCTTTAGTTGTGGTAAACACACCACCTTTGAGACCTACGTCTTCACCAAGGATAAACACATTTTCATCCCGTTCCATCTCTTCTTTCATCGCGAGACGGATTGCATCAATATATTCCATCACTGCCATTCTTACCGTCCCCCTTCTTCGCTGTCCGCATAAACGTGCGTCAGAGTGTCCTCAGGTTTAGGATATGGCGCGTTGTCTGCATATTCAGTTGCTTCTTTCATTTCCAGCGCAAGCTGGGAAGCCAGATCCGCATCCCGGGCTTCGTCCCAGATGCCACAATCGATCAAGTAGTTCTTCATGCGAGGAACGCCATCTTTCTTCCAGTTCTCCTCAACTTCCTCTTTGGTCCGGTAAGCCAGATCATTATCGGAGGTGGAATGAGGTGACAACCGATACATCATCGCTTCAATCAGTGTCGGGCCTTCTCCGGCTATGGCACGGCGACGCGCTTCCTTCACTGCAGCATATACTTCTAATGCATCGTTACCATCTACACGTAGTCCGGGGAAACCGTATCCTTGTGCTCGATCGGATATTTTGCCGCTCAACTGTTTATGAATCGGTACCGAAATTGCATATTGATTGTTCTCACACATAATAATGACAGGCAATTTGTGCACACCTGCAAAGTTGGCTCCCTCATGGAAGTCACCCTGATTGCTTGATCCTTCGCCAAACGTAACAAAAGAAACAAATTCTTGCTTCTTCATTTTGGCAGCCAGCGCAAATCCAACAGCGTGCGGAACCTGTGTTGTAACCGGGCTGGAACCCGTCACAATCCGTAACTTTTTGTGACCGAAGTGACCCGGCATTTGCCTACCGCCACTATTCGGATCTTCCGCCTTCGCAAAAGCAGACAACATCAACTCACGCGGAGTCATGCCTACCGCCAGTACAAAACCGTAATCGCGGTAATAAGGTAAATAATAATCGTGATCCCGATCCAAACCAAAAGCAGCGCCTACTTGCGCAGCTTCCTGTCCTACACCGGATACGTGAAAGTTAATTTTGCCAGCCCGTTGCAAGAGCAAGCAACGCTCGTCAAACTTGCGCGCGAGCAGCATGTATTTGTACATATCCAATACTTCACCATCGCTAAGTCCCAGCTGTTGATGCCGGTGGACCGCGTCTGCAGTACCTTGTGAACTCATATGAGGTACCTCCTTTTAATCAGAGCCTGTGCCACTCTTACTACCCGATCTTATAACCTGGTACTAAGACTTGGCTTAACCTTATTATAATCCCTTTTACCCAAAAAAGGAAAGGACCTTTCTCATAAGCTTGTTTGACTTACATTCCAATGGCCTTTCCATCGACCGCCAACATGGCTTCACCCATAATTTCCGACAGAGAAGGGTGCGGATGAATGGTTTGTCCAACTTCCCAAGGTGTGGCATCCAGCATCTGAGCCAGAGAAGCCTCAGCGATCAATTCCGTCACATGGGTGCCAATCATATGTACCCCCAATATATCATTCGTCTTGGCATCTGCGATCACCTTCACGAATCCATCCCGACTTCCGTGAATGAGCGATTTGCCAATGGCCGAAAATGGGAACTTGCCTGTTTTAATATCATAGCCACGTTCTTTGGCTTCAAGCTCGGTGAATCCGATGCTTGCTGCTTCCGGGCGTGTGTACACACAGCGCGGGATACGGTGGGATTCTACGGCATGTACCGTTTTGCCCGCCAGATGTTCGACAGCGAGAATGCCTTCATGACTTGCGGCATGTGCAAGCTGCAAACCCCCGATGCAGTCACCAATGGCGTAGATGTGACCTTCACCGGTCTGTAACTGTTTGTTCACAGCGATGAACCCACGCTCCAATTTGATATCTGTATTTTCAAGTCCGATATTTTCCACATTAGCTTGACGTCCAACCGATACGAGCATTTTCTCCGCTCTCAGCGTTTCCTGTTTATCTTCACCAAGCTGCACATCAATCTGGATGCCCTCTTGATCTGTGCTATATGTTTCCGTTAGAACAGTGGCACCTGTCAGGAAACGAACACCTCGTTTGCCGAGCAATCGCTGCATTTCTCTGGCAACATCCTCATCCTCGGCAGGCAACACGTGAGCAGCTGCTTCTACTACTGTGATGTCTACGCCAAAGTCATTCAGCATGGATGCCCACTCCAGTCCAATCACACCCCCACCGACAATGATGAGTGATGCAGGAAGTTCATCCATACGCAGTGCTTCGTCGCTGCTCATTATGAATTTGCCGTCCGGTTCCAGGCCCGGCAACACACGAGGACGCGAACCAGTGGCAATGATGAGATTGGTTGGTACAACCGTATCCATCTCGCCATCTTCGAACTCTACAGCGACTGCTCCGCTCTGCGGTGAGAAGATGGATGGTCCGATGACGCGACCTTTCGCGTGTACAACCTGGATTTTATTTTTTTTCATCAAATATTGAACGCCCTGATGGAGCTGTTCGACAATTGCATCCTTGCGCGCCTGTACTTTGGGAAATACAAGTGTAGCTCCAGCTGTCTCGATACCATACGTCTCGCTCTCCTGGATTTCGGCGTATACTTCCGCACTTTTCAGCAAAGCCTTACTCGGAATACAGCCACGATGCAAACAGGTACCGCCAAGTTTGTCCTTCTCAATGATAACAACCTGTTTTCCCAGCTGTGCAGCCCGGATCGCGGCTACATATCCACCGGTTCCTCCTCCAAGAATTGCAACATCACATGTAATTGGCATCTCTCATGCTCTCCTCTATGAATCAAATTTCAATATAATTTATGATGGCTTAAATCATGGTTTAGCTTATACCCTCTATATGCCATTGTACTCTCCTTGAGCGGTCAACTCAAAGTTTGAACCAATCACACATGGACAGCCTATGCATTCCAAGCTATGATGGAATCAGGTATGATCTGTAAGCGTAACCTTTATTTAATGTCGACTTTGGCAGAAAGGGTATAATGCTCATGAATACAAGATTGGTCTTTGCGCGATTTTTGGCAATTGTTGTTCTGGTCATCCCCGGGTTAATGGCTATGAAGGGTTTTCTGATGATGAAAGATGCCCTGTTCCTATATTATGCCGAGCACGGGAACGAACTGATTTCACCAGGATTCCAGTGGCTTTCCTTTGGCGGTGGACTTGTCCTTTTTGCCGCAGGTATGAGTTTTCTGGGAGGCTGGATCTTGTTCCGTGACCGCAAGCGTAATTATGTAGGTCCCCGTTTCCGGTCCAAAAGTGTACCCGAAAAAGCAGAGACGCCCGGAAGGACTCCATGAGTCCGGGCTTTTTGTGTGTTTATACAACACACCGCCTACTTTACATAGACAGGATGGATCATCATGGTATCATTTCTAATCACGTTACAACGATTGCTCAAAGGCATTTTCCATGCGTTCAAAGACCCTAAGTTTCTGGCTCTGTTCGCGTTAACGGCAGCAACGTTGCTATCAGGCACTTTATTTTACACTCGTGTTGAAGGTCTGCACTGGATCGATGCGTTATACTTCTGTGCGGTTACCCTGACTACGGTGGGACATCCTGAATTTGTGCCAACCACCGGATTCAGCAAAGCCTTTACCGTAATTTACATGTTTGCAGGCATTGGTCTCACCTTTGCCATGATTGCCAGAATTACAGCAGGTATTCTATTCCCTCGCAAATTAAAGACAGAAGAGGACCCGGAGTAATCTCCGGGTCATTCGTATAAGGCATCCCGCAGTTTGGTAGACATACGTGATTCTTTGGAAGAAGATTTCAAGATCGTTCTACGCAAGGTAAGGTTACTTGCCTGCAGTCTCTCCGCTTCTGCGAACAGTTCTGCAAATAACGCCTGCGCCGCTTCATCTAGAGATCCCTGTTCTTTCAGGCTTTCATATCGCTCTTGAAGTGATGATAATGCTTCACTCATACTAAAACACCTCTTTTCACAACTCCTGTTAACTAGCTGCCGTAACCAATACCTTAACATTCCATATAGTAACACAAAGCTGCGCAGATTAGTTCTGGCTCTTTCCAAAGATTTTGTGGTACTCTGTAAAGGTCGCTTTTTTTGTTGAATCCCGTATGTGAGAGGAGTAGCAGCACCGTGCAAACAGGACGTATTACCGTAATTACTGGACCCATGTTCAGTGAAAAATCCGGTGAACTCATTCGCCGTTGTCAGAAATTAATACAATTTGGCCGTAAAAAGGTTGTGGCCTACAAACCAGCCGAGGATAATCGGTTTGCCCAGGACGAGATCGTAAGCCGAATTGGTTATCGACTCCCTGCCCATTCCATTCCCCGGCAATTAACCCCGGAATCCGTAGAAATGATCTTGAACCAAACCATAGATGCTGATGTTGTTGCATTTGATGAAGTACAATTTTTCAGCAGTGCCATTATGGAACTTGTCTCGGAGTTAGCGTATTGTGGCAAACATGTCATTGTGGACGGACTTAATATGGATTACCGTGGTAAGGAATTCGGATATGTCGGTGGTTTGCTTGCCATGGCAGACGACATTGAGAAACTCTCGGCTTTCTGTGCGGTATGTGGCAGCCCGGATGCAGCCTTTACGCAACGTATCGTCAATGGGGAGCCTGTTACCTTGGGTCCGGTTGTCATGATTGGCGATTCAGAAGCTTACGAGCCACGCTGTCGTTGCTGCTTCATTCCTCCTCACAAAGTTGAATGCTCATCATAATTCCTAAAAGATCGATCTTAGATATCTTCCAAAAAGGCCCCTTGGGGCTTTTTTTGTTATAGAGCAAACATTCGCACAAAAAAGCACCGCTTCGCAGCGATGCTTCCAGAGTCACTTCCCGCTAGTCACGGGAAACAAAATATTTGTTGGTCATGTAGTAAGCGTCACCACGCGACGTTTCCACCATTCCTTTTTTGGCATCCAAAAATACAATCTCTTTACACTTTGTACAGTACCATTTTGTGCGCTTGTATGGGGATTCCGTCACATAAGCCGTGCCACATTTACAATCAATCTTCATTAATAACTCGGTTGATTTATAAGCACTGGACAAGCGTTCCAGGTTATCCTGCTGCTGTGTAGGCATAATGGTCTGCTGATAATCCGATAAATGATTTTGAACCTTGAAGTCTGCTACCAATCCTGCATTCAATCCAAAAAACTCCTTGCCGATTTCGGTCACGAAGCGCTTCTCATTTCTGTAGCAATCCAGCCACTCAATAATCTGCTTATTAGACAGTGGAACCGTACCCTTGATACCGCTGTTTAAGGTGTAGGTCATGATGTATAAAGTATCGTCTTGTCTACCTGAGTACATTAGAATCCTCCTTCGAATACATTTGCTAATGTACTACAAAAACGCGCATAAATCAAAAAAATCTTATTTCCTGAGCGCATCTCTTCTTATTAAATGGGAAACATTCCACGTTCATCCGCTAAAGACTTACAAGAACTGCATACACCTGAAACATTTCCCTGTGGCGCGGCATAATGCACGACCGATTTAACGTTTTTCTTGCATATGGAACAGTAGTGCCTCCTTTCCTTTTTTGGGATATAATCCGATAGCTTAACCACGTTTTTGTTAGGTCGGAATCGTTGTAAGAAACCCGGCCATTTCATCTCGCTTCACTCTTTCTTGTTCGTCTACTTCGTAGTCATTTTTTTACTCTGGGCTAATAATCATCTCGTCTTTTTTTATGTATACGATTCCAAGTTGTGCGTGCCTATCTCATAATCTATTCGACGTTTTGAGCGTTTTTCCTGTTTTTAATCTCTACACATATAAAAAAAACCGACAGAACCTGCTCTCCTTTTTTTCGGAAGAACAGTATTTTAGTCGGTTCCAGCCTTATTTATAAAAAGTTCCCAGAACGTCCAGCTCTGATGAACGCTCAATTCGAAATGGATAGATATACCCCTGATTCATTCGGGTAAATTTGCGGCTCCACAGATCCAGTCCCGATGTGAACTGATAGGCCTGATATATAAACTTGGAGCAGTAATTGCGCTCAATACTGCGCAGATTGGTCTGCAAACGGTAGAATTTTACCTGCTTGTAATGGTCGTGTACCCACCCCGCTGCTTTCATTCCTGCCTCATTCAATCTGGAACGGAATACAATGAAACGATCTCCTTCATAAAATCGCGTCAGATACCACTCTAATGAATCAGCAAATACAGGCCCATAAGGGTGCACATGATACACCTTGCCGTCGAGACCGATAATGCCCATATGCCCGGCGTAATACGTCGATTCCGAGCTTGGCGTGTACACAATATCCCCTGGCTCTAGCTTCATCTCGCCCAACGCGTTAATAGGCAAGTCCTGATGCAGCCGTTTGGCTGCTGAACGTTCACGCCGCCCTTCAACCAACAAGCGATGAAGCGCGCCAGCCAGTGCGAGATACATTTCAGACCATTTGATCTTTTTTTTATCAGATCGTTTGAACCACCGCTGGATGAAGGCGAAACCTCGTTGTGGCTGTGATCCCTTTTTCATACGCTGCACTCCACTCTGATCTAGTTAGTGTATCTATATAAGTTGAAATAAAGTTTATTTACACTGACACTACGATGACAGAACAATCTTCCAATCGCTGTTATCCCCAGATTTTTTCGATTCCCTTTTTCTTAAGGGAAAATCCGGTGATAAAGGCGACCGCTTCGCTTTTTCAGATTTTTTCTGTCCTCTCCGTTAACGGTAAATGATTATTTCAACTTATATAGTGTTATTCTACAGTTTCTCAAGCTTATTATAGACATTTGGTAGTGTATATTCAATTCGGCAACCATTGTATCTGTTGAAATTATGCCTTCTTATTACCCATTTTATGCAGAAAAGATGACTTCGGAATGAACCCGAAGTCATCTTAATATAACCGATCGAAGACCTTTATTCTTCTACAACGCCAAGGGCTTTATTTTTCTCCTTAAAGCGACTGTTATGGGAAGAAACATAAGCCACTTTTTCCGCTTCAGGGTCCATGTATAGCTTCGCACTGTTTACCGCTAGGGCTGCATCTGTGAAAGTACCCGCAATCAGGTACAGTTTGCTACCATAATCTACAAAATCGCCTGCGCCAAACACGCCGGGAATATTGGTTTGCAATCTCTCTGTTGTAGTGACATGCCATTCGCCAAGATCAAGTCCCCAATCCCGGATTGGACCAAAGTCACTCTTCATGCCATGGTTTACAATGACAGCATCGACTTCAAGCAGTTCAGTTTCACCTGTATCCACGTGTGAGATGGTCACCTGTTCAATCACATCACCACTCATACTATGCAGTGTCTCTACCGCATATGGTGTACGGACATCTACAGAGGATTCTCTCATACGCAATACATTACGCTCCAACCCGCCAAAGCGGTCACGACGATGCACAACCGTAACTTGCTCTGCCAGGGCTTCCAGTTCATTCGCCCAGTCCACAGCAGAGTCGCCTCCACCCGAGATCAACACGCGTTTACCACGGAATGGCTCCAGTTCTTGCACGGTATAGTGCAGATTGCTAACCTCGTAACGGTCTGCACCTTCAAGCTCCAGCTTGGCCATTTTATATATACCATATCCGATTGCCATAATGACGGTACGTGTCCAGTGTTGTTCACCTGTTGCAGAAGTTAGCAGAATTGTGCCATCAGGTTGACGCTCGAATCCTTCGATCTGTTGTTCAAATACGAGGGTTGGCTCAAAAGTTCTTGCCTGTTCTTCCAATTGTTTGATCAGATCTTCACACAGAATTGGCGTCACACCCCCGACATCCCAGATCATTTTCTCCGGATAAAAGAGCATGCGACCTCCCAATCTGTCACGTGCCTCAATCAACTTGGTCTTCATATCTCGCATGCCGCTATAAAAGGCAGAGTACATGCCCGCAGGGCCACCGCCGATAATGGTTACATCATAAAGTTCCAACTGCTGATTCATATTAAAAATACCTCCGTTAATTCGATCCAGAACATCGAGTATTTGATATCGATTCTCATTATCACTTAAATCCTAGTGTAATGGTAATCTTATCAAAATACAATGGCTAAAAAACAAACATTTCTTGTACAAAAATTCTACGAACACATCTGCTCTTTACTATTGCGCTCTTGGAGCCGCCAACAACTTTTCAACGACAAAATCAAGTTGTTTATTAATTGAATAGATATCCGAATAGTAGAAGAAATCAAAATCAATCTCAATTAGGCGACCTTCTTTAACAGCCGGGATGCTACTCCATATTGGATCATCCGTAAGGTTATCTGCCCCTTCATACACCGAACGAAACACGTAGTCCCCGATATACTCAGGCAGTACTTCCATGGATAAATTGGAGCCTCCCGCTTCCGAAACTACATCAATTTTCTTTTGTACCACTTCAGGTGCTTTCATCCCCAAGTATTCATATAATGCCTGAGATCCTCGGCCATATTGCTTGCTCTCTACAACGACCATACCTTTCAAACCGCCCTCCACAATGGAAACCGTTTTGTCTAATATGCCTGCGTCTGCTAGTGTTTGCTTACTCTCTTCGACTTTACTATTAAGATTATTGATTAATGTCTCAGCTTCCTGTTCTTTGCCAAAAATACTCGCTATACTCTGGAGTCTTTCTTCTGTTGTCATTTTCTCGTATGGAATATATACCGTTGGTGCGATATCCTTTAACAAAGTATACGTCTCTTCTGAAGGAACAATGATCAGATCCGGATCAAGGTCAATGACAGCTTCAGGATTCGGTTCGAACCAGGTGCCTAGTGAATTTACACCTTCAAGCTCACTCTTGTAGGCAGCCCCGTTGAATACTTCAGATGTAGCAATTGGCTTAATTCCAAGCGCAACGACGTCTCCCTGGAGATATAGTACAACAACCCGTTTCGGATTCGCTGGAACAACTACGTCGCCCTTAACCGTTGAGACCGTGCGTGTTTCATTGTCTTTGTTCGTCTGGCTTCCTGTGTCTGATGATACTGCCGTACTGCTGTTATTGGAACTGGCACCCGTTCCTTCGCCAGCTACTGGTGTTGTTGCTGTACCCGAAGAGCAGGCTGCGAGGAGCATCGTTATGCTCAATAATGCAACCATAATCATACTGGAACTTGTTTTTCTTCTTTTCATTGGTGTAGACCCTCCGTCTATATATTGATAATGATTCTCATAATCAATATATCCCGACTTCCATCTTCGGCCAATGGACGATTCAGAGATTACCAATGGACGATCCTCTGTTCTCGCTTCTTCTCTCATCTTTCGTTGATACTGTATCGGAGAGATCCCCACATGTTTTTTGAAAATACGACTAAAATAATACACATCCGAATAACCTACTTCTGCTGCAATTTCACTCAGCGTTGCATCAGATCGCAAAAGCAGATTGCGAGCCTTAGCGATTCGGGTCTGAATTAAATAATCAATGGGACTGTGACCCGTCTGTCGTTTGAATTGCATGGATAAATGACGGGAGCTGTAGTTGAATTGTTCAGCCAGGAAATCAAGCGTGACCTGTTCCCTATAATGGTTCTGTATATAACGAAGTGTTTGTTTCACCGGGTCAGCAAGCTCTGTTTTGATCTCCTGCTCTGCCAACTGAACCATCATTTCATGAATGAATTGGTAAAATAAACTTTTTGTGTGAAGCAGATCCAGACTCCCAGATTGAATCCATGCACCCTCAAGCTCATCAAGGTAACGTAATAACCCCAGCGGACTACTCGGTGCAAATCCATATTGCAAAGAGAACGGTGCAACTTCCGGCTGTGCCAATAACCACTTTTTACGATAACTAGGAAAGGCAAGAAATGCTCTGTAATAGAGCAGAATATATTCGAAATCTTCGTTGGTTTGGATATCCAGTGAAGATCCTTTGGCCCCATGAAGCATGTAGAACCGCTCTGCCTTGTATGTTTGTCCATCCAACTGAAGCACAGCAGATCCTCGAATCGTATATATAAAACCATTTGCCGGAAGTGTGTAGGAACTCAGTTGTGCCCCTGCCTCCATATCGATTCGGCGTATATCCAGAACCTTAACAGCGGCATGATTCCAGCATTTCATCTGTTCGTCTAATTGCATCGAATACTCTCCAATCCCAACCTCATCCGGAACAAAGCCCTTACAAGGTCATCATTCTGCCACACATCCGATAACATATGCCTAGCAGAGGTTCACTAATGTACCTTTATTATAAATGATAATAATTTTCATTATCAACTGAAATTTAGAGTGGAATTGGATTTCATCTCATCAATCACTTGTTAGACTTAATTTGGTTCAGAGATCTTCGTAAACCACGCGGCCAATTCCTCTGTTTGATCCAATGTTGCAATCGGGTCAAAGTACCATGAACGATCCGGGCTCCAGATAAACACACGATCATTTTTAACCGCATCTAGTGAACTCCAGACCGGTTTCGATTTCAACTCTTCCAGGGTCAGATTATCTGCTGTTAGAATGATGTAGTCTCCGGCAAATTCAGGAATCGCTTCCGATGAAACTTCAACCAGTTGATCCTTCATTAAGATCTCTTTTTTATCTGCAGGAGGATTCAAACCAAGCGCGCTGTAGACTGCCTGACCTCCCCGACCAAAATTATCACCAAAGGCCAACGGTGCTTTATCATAGAACTGCATGACCGACACCTCGGCCTGCGGATCAATTGCCTCACTAACACGTTTCTTGGCATCTGCAATTCTTGCGTCATAATCGGCTAACCATGCCTCAGATTCTTTTTCTTTATTTAACACTTCACCGAAATAGGTAATTTCTTCGTGGGTGTTTTTCAATTCACCATAAGGTACAACCAAGGTAGGTGCAATTTTGCTAAAGGAATCAAATAAATCAGGATTACCTGTCACAATGAGATCCGGTTCAAGTTCCAACACCTTTTCTAGAGAGATGGTTTCATATTCACCAATATTCTGCACACCCTCAAGTGAGCTGATAAAATAAGGATTTTTCAGGTTCATCTCGGGTGTACCCACAGGTTTGATCCCCAGAGCGATCAAGCTTCCCAGATACAAGTCAACCACAATCCGTTTAGGTTCAGCCGGAATTGTAATGTCTCCCTTAACCGTTGAGACTATGCGGGGTTCCGATGATTTGCTTTGATTCTCCGCTGTTACTGTCTTCGTGGAACTTGACGTACTATTGCTTCCGGATGCATCCCCGCTCGAATTACTGGCAACACCTGTAGAGCAGGCACTCAGCAGTAATGTAAGACTTAATAGAATACTAAGCAGCATTCCCGTTCTTGTCTGTCTGTTCATATTTATTGACCCTCCATGCTTATATTGATAATGATTATCACCATCAGTATAAACATACCTTCCACTTCCACCTCTGAAAATGTCATTTCGCGCCACACCTGATGTCAGATCAGGCCAATATAGGGGTGCTGAGGTCTTTTCTTTAAATTGCAAAGGAGAAAGACCTGTATGTTTCTTGAACATACGTCCCAAATAATATCCATCCGGATAACCGATTCCTACAGCGATCTCATCCAACGTGGCGTCCGTTTGCAGCAACATCTCCTTGGCTTTGAACAAACGAAACTGAATCAGATAATCAATGGGACTATATCCCGTCGACTGCTTGAACTTGCGTGACAAACTTCTTGGGCTGCTGCCAATCATTTCTGCTAAAACATGAAGTGTAAGTGGCTGGGTGTAGGAAGACTCTACAATTTCAATGACTTTGCTAACCTGATCCAACATACTTGGATAGCGATTGGATACACGAGGAATCTGTGATGAGATCTGCTCCACAAATGCATAGAACAAACTCTTGGCCTGAAAGTGCTGAACAGGGTTCTTTTGATCCCACAAAAAGTGCATCTGTTTCAATTGTTCATATAGAATGGTTGGCATATCGGGGGTAAAGCCATAGTTCATTTGGAACGGATTGATACGCTCCATTAACCTTCCCAGATCGTTTCTCCCTCCACTAGGCAGGTTTGCTTTGTACATCAAGTAATATAGGCGCAATCCGGATTCGCCTGCTCGAATCATCAACTTACTCCCTTTTCCCCCATGGAAAATATAAAAGCGACTCACTTCATATGTTTGATTGTCAATCGTCACTCCAGCATCACCCTGAATGGTGAGTACAAAGGTACTTGTCGGAAATTTGTATTTCATCTCTTCATATGCCTCTAATTCAATGTAACGGATATCTGTTATGCTCACCGCAGCATAGTTCCAGAGGATATAATAATCATTCCACATTTTGCTAACCCATCTCCGTCTACATAAATTGTGTCTGTACTCTACTCACTTATTGATAACCATTATCAATTATTATGATGAAGTACGCAATACAACCGACGCAAAATGAATCCATTGCGAGGAAACAAGAGCTATTCAAATCTTTCTCTTAAAATCCGATATATGTAAATAGAACCATGATAAAGTGGAGAAGGAGAACAGAGGATATGAATTCAATCTCATCTGCAACCAAAAGCAGTTTCACTCCCGGGAATCAAGTCTCCAATCGGGATAAAGAAATTCAGGGACTCATGCAGCAGAAGATCCGGCTCAATGAAGAAATGCAAGGTGTAAAAACCAATGACGAGTTGGATACCAAAACCAAAGCTCAGCGAATAAAATCCTTAACAAGCTCCATTTCCCAGATCGACAGCCAGATTGCCCAAATTAAAGCTGAAGAATTGCAAGAAAAGAACAAATTAAGACAGCCCGAAAAGGCTCAACAGCAACAACCCAAACCAACCGACGAGGCACAAGCCCCTTCACTCGATCATCTGATCAAGCATAGTCAGACTTATGATCAATTGGGTAAGCTGGTCGGTTTGCGTGATCGCATGCAGGGCTCCATTCAGACCACCGAAGGAGAAACCCGCTTTGACCGACTTGTTCTCGAGATCAATCCTCCCGCAAATGATCTCGATCTAGGCAAATCAATGATGTTGGAAAATTCAGAACGCACCGTCTTTCAGGCAAAGCGAGAGACCGTCCAGGACATCAACTCCCAGTTAAATAAGGTCAATCAGAAGATTGGGGAACTGGTGGAAGAGATCCATCAGCCCGCACCTATAAAAGGAGTACAACCACCTATCTCTGCAACATCTGGAGAAGAAGATCAGGAAGTAAATGAAGGAAAGAAAACGGGAAGTAAGGAGCACCCATCAGATGGCGGAGCCACAGATCAGGAATCAGGAAATGGTCCGCAAACTACAGCTTCTACATCTCCTGCTGCTTCATATCCATCCGTCGACATTCGAATCTGAGTGCGCATTGATCAAACATAAATTTATGTATACATAATGGGTTTGAAGGTTAAAGTGGTTCGTTCGCTACACAACCTTTGACTCGCATCCAATGATAGAACCGCTATTACAGGTGACTAACTCCTGATAAATAGCGGTTTTTCTGTATTTTAACGTTATGAGTATAGAAGCGAAGCCTCAGCTTCCGAAGAAGCTTTCTTACAGAAAGCTTTTAGACCCACATCTTTAGATTCTCTCTGTCCTCTACGTTCTCGTAATTTTATGTCTAGCACGGAGTAGTGGCGGTATCATTTGCACAGATGATACTTCCAGCAATCGCTTTACAACCTTTTTTGATGCGTGTGGCCTCATCAATTATCTGATCTATGTTTTCATATTTTCGCTTGTTATTGGTTACAACGGCGATGGATACCGACACGAGAGGAATGGGCCGATTTAGCCCGGAACGTCCTTCCCCCAGAACATATTGATGATGCCAATCATGTTCGTTGTAGAATGTCCTTTTCATTTCCTCAAAACCTAAGATGACTTCCTCACTAATATATTTGTAATCATGGTGATTCAGGATCGTAATAAAATCATCACCACCGATATGTCCAAGAAAAGCTTCAGGGGGAACAAATAGCTTGCGAAGCAAGTTAGCTGTCGCCTGAATAAGCTGATCCCCCATTTTGAAGCCGTAGCTATCATTGTAGGATTTGAATTGATCGAGATCAACGTACAGTACGCTAAATTGGTCCATCTGAAGAGCCTGAGACAGCCTTTCATCTATAATATGATTACCAGGAAGACCAGTCAGCGGGTTCATAAAAATCGCCATTTCAGCCCGTACATCAGCAACAGCAAGTAGCAAACGCCGAATACTCACAGCTCCAAAGAAACTTTCTCCTGACGTGACCAACACAAGATCATATATTTCCCCTTCATCTCGGTCCATGGCTAGAACACTGACATCTGTAATCTGTTCTGAATAATCCACGACCAGTGCCTGTGTGTTCATCACCAGTTCTACAGGACGTCCCATATATAGATTATAGCCATACTGGGTGCCAATCTGCTGAAAGAATCGGGGCCGCATCATTAATGACACATCCTTCTCCCCCATAACAGCTATACCTTCCAGACTAGGATTGGACTTGAAAAGATGATAGACGATATCACATTTTGTATCAGATTGTACTACAGGAATTGGTTCAGCAATCTCGCCTATTTGCGTAAACATACTATTCTACTCCTCTGTTCGTAGCATCTTATCCGAACTTTTCAAATATATATGTAGGTCTTTGTCAATGGTCACATCGTACCACTTTCTACTTGAAAAAGCGTTAACTGAGAGTAAAAGTTTATGAATTATTTCCTTTTCTAAACTTTGCTATAGTGAGCTTATTTTAATGCTTGATCTCAAAATTTTGAAGCAATCATGCAACACTAAATTTCATCATCATGTTCTGTGTTATTTCGTTATGCAAAAATACCGTCATTTACTGGATATCTTTAATCCAATAAATGACGGTATTCGTTGGCATATATTACAGAAGTTTATCGGCATGAAATGAACGAATTCAGATATAGGCCGCCTTGGTTAGAATCAAATTTGAATCCAAACTATACTTGCCAGCTCACTACTCCTGACCCTTTCAGCTTACCTTATGCTCAATTCTCAGCTTGTCAGCAACCATCGCGATGAACTCGCTATTTGTTGGTTTCGACTTGCTGATGTTGATTGTATAACCAAACAAGTGGCTGATGCTGTCGATGTTACCACGAGTCCATGCCACTTCAATCGCATGACGGATCGCACGTTCGACGCGGGACGGCGTGGTTTTGAATTTTTCGGCAATCGCCGGATACAGTGTTTTGGTGATGGCTCCCAAAATTTCGATATTGTTATACACCATCGTAATCGCTTCGCGCAAATACTGATATCCTTTAATATGCGCAGGAACGCCGATTTCATGTATGATGGACGTAATATTTGCATCCAGATTTTTGTGTTTGCCCATTGGCACAACATTGGATGATTTCATGAACATGGATGATCCGCTACTTGTGGACATCGCCGTCTGTGTTCCCACCAGTTGACGCACACGATTCGCAAGCACTTCCATGTCAAACGGCTTAAGAATATAATAAGAAGCTCCGAGTTGCACGGCACGCTGTGTGATATTCTCTTGTCCGAATGCCGTAAGCATAATGACTTTAGGCTGTGGAGACAGGTTCAGGTCGCGCAAGCGCTCAAGCACACCCAGTCCGTCCAGGTGAGGCATGATAATATCCAGAATCAATACATCCGGCACATCCCGAGTTTGCTCCAGCAATTGCAGTACTTCTTCTCCATTGTATGCAATACCGGTTACTTCCATATCTTCCTGCTCAGATATATATTCGGCAAGCAAATTCGTAAATTCACGATTATCATCGGCCAGCAATACCTCAATTTTTTGCAAAACGGTATCCTCCTTTAAATTAAACATCGTTTCGTACATTTCCTTACACGTTTAATTTTCGACACAGCCAGTTAAATTCCTCCTGTCGAAAATTATTTTTCTTTATTTTTTTTTCTTGATCCTATATAATAAATAATTTATTTCATTATCCGATATATTATGTTTGCTTTCGACAAAAAAGAACCTCAGGGCTGTTTAGCCAGCCTTGAGGTTCTTATCGTTTTCCTTTTTCATCATAACGCCAGCATCTTGTAACATCCATTCAATGAAGCAACCGTAACCCGATTTTGGATCATTCACGAATACATGAGTAACTGCACCGATCAATTTACCATTTTGTACAATGGGGCTGCCACTCATCCCTTGAACGATACCTCCGGTCTTATCCAGTAGTTTCGGGTCCGTAATTCGAAGTACCAGACCTTTTGTTGCTGGTTCAGTTTGATCTGCCACATGAACAATGTCAATGGAGAAGCGTTCAACTTGTTGACCGTCAACCACGGTAAGTATTTCGGCCGGTCCTTCCTTTACTTCATGAGAAAAAGCGACGGGAATGCCTTTCGAATACAAACTGTGCTCAGGATTTCCGGACATTTTACCAAAGATACCAAAAGCCGTATTACGTTCAATATTGCCCAAAATTTTGCTTTCCTTGAGGAAATGAGCACGTTTTTCACCCGGATCACCGGTCTCACTTTTAGAAATGGACGTCACATTGGATTGAACGATCTGACCACTACCCACAACAATAGATGTTTGTGTGTTCATATCTGTAATGACATGGCCCAGTGCGCCATATACGCCCTGATCGGGAGCATAGAAGGTAAGTGTGCCAACACCGGCTGCAGAATCACGAATGTACAATCCAAGCCTCCACGCTTGATCCTCGGAGTCATACGCCGGAGTTAATCGTGTCTTCACCGTTTCCTTACCACGTTTTAACACAACATCAATACCTTTTTTACTTTTCCCTGCAAGTTCAACGGCTTCAGAGACACCTGCTACGCCATCCAGACGTTTTCCATCCATATGCGTAATCAGATCTCCGAGCTTAATGCCCGCTGTTTCTCCGGGCGATACACGCTCATCCTGACCGGAACGGACCAGATGATGTCCAACCACCAGAATGCCTGCCGATTTAACCTTGACGCCAATCGTTTGTCCCCCGGGTACAACACGCAAATCCGGTATCACATTCACATGGACTGTTTTGACCGGAATTTTACCCCACAACTTCAACGTTAATTTGGCATGTCCCGTCTGTTGAGGGTGAAGATGCAAAGGTTGTTGCCTGGTAACATGCATCGCTGCCTGATCATCCAAACCAACGATATCAGGACGATCTACAACGGCGCTTGAAACAGCAGGTACAGCGAGCCGGACATCCGCTTGCCTGCCAGCAAACACCTGCAATTCATCCGGCAGTGAAGCATAACTTTGCACAGGCTGAATGGCCTGGCTAATCACACAAAGAAAGAAGGCAAATAAAAGACCTAGCAATTTCTTCCTGAGGGGGGAATTCAATGGCTGTCACACTCCCTTTGCTTCTTTCGCTTGACGAAAGGTGGTCGCCAATTGCGTACCTATAAGATAACCTCGCCCCCAGGCTTTTATTACTGTCAATCATTACGCCAGCCGTCCGTTTCACCCTTTTTTGGCTTCCGCCAAATTCAGCATTTCCTGTGCGTGATGCAGCGTTTTTTCTGTAATTTCCACGCCGCCCAGCATACGTGCCAATTCCTTCACTCTGCCTTCGTCTGACAGCGATTCCACCTGCGTCATTGTCCGTCCATCGTAGACATGTTTCTCAATGAGATACTGATGATCTGCCATACAAGCCACTTGTGGTAAGTGAGTTATTGAGAAAACCTGACAAGTCGAAGACAAACGGAACAGTTTTTCCGCAATGGATTGAGCTGCTCTACCGCTAACTCCGGTATCAACTTCATCAAAAATCAACACAGGTATCCGGTCATGTCGCGCAAAGATACTCTTCATCGCCAGCATCATTCTGGACAACTCACCACCTGAAGCAATTTTGCCAAGTGGTCGTAATGGCTCGCCCGGGTTTGGTGAGATCAGGAATTCCGCATTGTCCGCACCATGACGATTCAGACGGATACGACGTCCATTCCATTCAATCCCCTTTGGATCTTCGAAAGGAGTAATTTGAACACGCAGTGTAGTCCGCTCCATTTGCAGATCCTTGAGTTCGCTTTCAACCTGTGCAGCAAGTTCCTCGGCGCATTGTTTGCGAACCTTGCTGAGCTCTTCAGCAGACTCCATCACAAGGTTAAGCATTTTGTCACGTTCAGCTCGCAATTTCTCCAGCCGTTCGTCCTTGTTCTCCAGTTGGTCTGTTTCATGGCTAATCTGATCATAATAACTCAGAATAAGTTCAACACTGTCCCCGTATTTCCGTCTGAGGCCAGAAATCAGATTCAGCCTTTGCTCCACTTCTTCCAGCCTTGCCGGATTAAATTCAATCTTCTCCCGGTAATCCCTTAACTGAAATGTCGCATCTTCCAATTGATAAAATGCAGATTGCAGCTGTTCTACGATTGGTTGCAGTCCTTTGCTATCATATCCAGAAATGTCTTCAATTCTTGAAAGAGCAATGCTCACAGCTTCAAGTCCGCGTTGACCACTGAGCAGATCATATGCACCAGCAACACTGTCCATCATTTTCTCACTATGGGATAGTTTGACCCGTTCTTCCCCGAGTAATTCATCCTCGCCTTGTGTAAGGCTTGCTGCTGCGATCTCCTCAAGCTGAAAGCGATACATGTCCAAGAGTTGATATGCCCGCTGACTGGACTCCTGAAGGGCACGCAGTTCTTTTTCCGCCGTGATAAACTTGCTGTAGCGCTCCTGGTACTTCGCTTTGATCGGTCCGATGACTTCCGAGCCATAAGTATCGAGAAGCCCCAGATGGCTCTCAGCGCGTAGCAAACTCTGATGTTCATGTTGTCCATGAATATTGATCAGCTTCTCGCCTACTTCCCGCAGCATGGTCAGATTGACCAATTGCCCATTAATGCGGGACGTACTTTTCCCTTGAGTATTCAACTCACGTCGTATAACCAAATGCTCTTCAGGCTCACAATGGATACCCAATTTCTCTAATGTCTGCCATACCGGATGACTCTGCTCCATCTCGAACAAGGCTTCCATCTCTGCCTTCTCACATCCGTACCGGATCAGATCAGCTGAACTGCGTCCACCGGCAATTAAGCCAAGTGCATCTATAATAATCGACTTACCTGCACCCGTTTCCCCTGAAAGTACATGGAATCCCGGATGGAATACAACGTCCACTTCTTCCACCACAGCCAGATTACGAATCGATAACGTAACTAACATCTGCAAAAACACCTCCGGATGACTAACTCAGATATTATGTTTTTGAACCATTGATTCAAGAGGTTGTTCAAAAAGTCCGCTTTTGATTACGAAGGATGCCTGGTGGCATCATCAGCATCGAATATGGAATTCAGCCGAAATAAGTGGGATGCTTACGAAGTATGTTTCCTTCGGAAACATTGCAGTTGCTCACGTAGTTTCCCTACGCTCCGCTACTCCATTTCTAGCTTCATCCCATCTTCTCGGTACTGAAAACCAATCTTTTTGAACACGCACTTTAAGCAATGTAACCCATGATCCGCTCAATAACGGTCACACTGTTACCTTCAGTCCGGCAGATAATCAGAATGGTGTCATCTCCACAGATCGTGCCCATGACTTCATTCCACTCAATATTATCAAGCAAAGCTGCAATGGAGTTGGCTGTTCCTGGCAAACATTTCATCACAACCAGATTGTTTGTGTGATCAATGTGCAAGAAGTTGTCAACGAGTGCACGCTTCAACTTTTGAATCGGATTATATCGTTGATCTGTCGGTAAAGAGTACTTGTATCTTCCATCATCCATCGGAATCTTGATTAACAGAAGTTCCTTGATATCCCGGGATACCGTCGCCTGAGTCACCTGAAAACCTGATTTGCGTAGTGCTTCAACCAGATCATCCTGGGTCTCAATTTCATTTTGACTAATGATTTCACGAATCTTGATGTGCCTTTGTCCTTTCATATATGCCTCCAGTTAGATGTATTGCAATAAAGCAGCATTTGTAATTCGCCGCAGACTTTGCCCTGCAATGTTCATTCTTTTATATTAGTCCAGATCATCCCCATCATACACATCTTCCTGATAGTCCATGAGCCTGATTAACTTAATATCGGAATCCTCCACGTCAACATACAGCAATCCTTCACAGCCAGGATATAACAACAGATAATTGAGGAAGCGATCCCTTAGCGCAGGGCCGGTCATATCGATTGGCTGTCTGCGACGAGACGTTTTCACGAGGTATCTGAGATCCTCACGTTCTGCAACATAATCAATGAATAATCTGCTGTAATAAACGGATTCATTGGCCTCAAAAGCCAGAGGGACTTTCATTTTCCCACCGATGACTTCGTAGCCCTGTGCTTCAAGCAAATCCAAGGCCGGGGAATCTTGAATCTTCACGTTCAGTTGCATTCCAGACAAGCTTACCGGCGTCGGTCGGTTCACCCAATTACGCAAGCCAAAGAACAGCCACAAGATCAAACAGACAGCAAGTACACCTATAAAGATTGTGTCATATTGACCATCCATTATCGCTCACCTCGAAGACATATTCGAGGTTCAGTAATGATTTCCCTTTACGTCAATCACCTTTCCAGCGAAAAGAAACCCATCTTATGATGAGTTTCCCGTAAATGTATGAGCTGCTTCCTTTGCAACTTGCTCCGCAAGTGCGTCAAGTGAAGCTGGATCGATCTCTGGTTGTGTTGCCTCTGGTGCTTCCAGACGCCAATGTGCGAGAAATTCTATATTACCTTCTCCACCCGTTATCGGTGAAAAAGTTAAACGCTGCAGATGTAAACCAAGTTGACTGGAAAAATGAAGCATTGTCTGCAATACATCCTTGTGTACCTTCGTATCACGTACCACACCGGACTTGCCTACTTTTTCACGCCCTGCCTCAAATTGAGGTTTAATCAATGCAACGATATCTGCAGGTTGTTTCAAAAGAGCCAGAAGTGGCGGCAATATGATTCGCAGTGAAATGAACGACACATCAATGCTCGCAAAGTTCGGCACGGGTCCCGTCAGATCTTCAGGAGTCACATAGCGGAAATTAGTTCGTTCCATAACAGTAACCCGCTCATCATTACGCAAAGACCAGTCAAGCTGATTATAGCCCACATCAATAGCGTAGACGTGAGATGCGCCATGCTGAAGTGCACAGTCCGTAAATCCACCAGTGGATGAACCAATGTCGAGCATGACAAGTCCATTCATATCAAGGCCGAAATGACGGATCGCTTTTTCGAGCTTCAATCCGCCTCTGCCGACATAGGGATGTACCGAGCCTTTAACTTTCAGCTCGGCTTCCCTTGGAATTTTCATGCCCGCCTTTTCGATCGGCTCATTATTGGCATATACCAGTCCAGCCATGATTGCAGCTTTTGCCTTCTCACGACTTTCATAATAGCCCTGCTCAACCAGCAGAACATCAATTCGTTCTTTCGGGAGTGACATGTCTGTCTCCTATCATGTAAATTTACGAAGGAAAACGTGTTTTTGGTATGCCGTAAGATGATTGAACAGCCATCTTGCGCAGTTCAGCACATACATTTTCAACGGTAAGACCCACTTCCTCACGTTGTTCCTTAATACTGCCATGCTCGATGAAGCGATCCGGAATCCCCATCAATTGTACATGAACATCATGTAGTCCCTGTTCTGCATAAAACTCCAGAACTGCACTACCCATGCTGCCTGCCTGGGATGTTTCTTCAAGTACAATCAATTTGGTGCCTCGAACAGCTAAATCACGCAACATTTGCTCGTCAAGAGGTTTCAGGAAGCGAGCGTTGATTACGCCTGCTGTGATACCTTCCCGCTTCACCATCTCTGCTGCTTCTTCTGCAAGCTGCACCATCGAACCTGAAGCGATGACAGCATATCCCTCGGATGGACGCAGTTGCTCCCATGATCCGATTGGAATCGGAACAAGTACATCATCCAAAGGTACACCGACCACATTGTTTCGTGGATAACGGTAAGCAATCGGACCTTCATTATAATCAAGCGCCGTTTTCATCATATGACGCAATTCATTTTCGTCTTTTGGCATCATCAGAACGATATTTGGAATATGGCGCATAAATGCCACATCGTATACCCCTTGATGTGTTTCCCCATCCGGACCAACAAACCCGGCACGGTCAATGGCAAACATCACGTTGGCGTTATGACGGCAAATATCATGTACAATCTGATCATAAGCACGTTGCATAAACGTAGAATACACGGCAAAGACCGGCTTCAAACCTTCCATAGCCAGTGCAGCACACATGGTCGCCGCGTGCTGTTCTGCAATACCTACGTCAATCATGCGATCGGGAAATTCCTTACTGAACGGAATAAGACCTGATCCTGTAGGCATTGCTGGCGTTACAGCTACGACCCGCTTATCCTGCTTCGCAAGATCAATTAACGTTTGACCAAACACTTCCGTGTACATCGGTTTTCCGACTGCCTTCAGCACTTGCCCAGATTCAATTTTGTACGGAGAAATCCCGTGCCACTTGTGCGAATCGGCTTCTGCTGGCTGATAACCTTTGCCTTTGGTCGTGAGAACGTGAACGAGCACAGGGCCATCAACGTTATCTGCCTGTTTGAAGGTTTCGATCAATTTGGGAATATCATGCCCATCAATCGGTCCCAAATACGTGAAGCCCAGTTCTTCGAAAAGAACACCTGGTACCATCATATATTTGACACTATCTTTGATCCAGCTTGCCGATTTGGCCAAACGGTCCCCAATAGCAGGAATTTTTTTAAGCATGCCCTCGACATCATCTTTTGCTTTCAGATAATGACGATCCGAACGAATCTTGCTCAAATATTTATGCATGGCCCCAACGTTTGGAGCAATGGACATTTCATTATCATTCAGAATAACCATCAGTTTTCTCTGCTCATGACCGATATGATTGAGGGCTTCAAAAGCCATACCACCTGTAAGCGCTCCATCACCAATCATCGCGATAACTTGGTTGTCCTCACCCTTCAGATCACGTGCAAGGGCCATCCCCATCGCAGCAGACAATGAAGTACTGCTGTGTCCAGCTTCCCATACGTCATGTTCACTTTCGTTGCGTTTGACAAACCCGCACAGACCGTTATGTTGACGCAATGTATCAAAGCGATCCATACGCCCTGTCAGGACTTTATGCACATAAGCCTGATGCCCTACATCAAAAATCATTTTGTCTGCTGGACTGTTATAACAGTAATGCAGGGCTACCGTGAGCTCAACCACGCCTAAGTTGGGTGCGAGATGCCCACCTGTAACAGACAGTTTCTCAATCAGAAACTGCCGGATCTCTGCCGACAAAAGGGCAAGATCATCCTGAGACATCGACTTTAGATCACTGGGTTGTTTAATTTGTGGAAGCAGCACGAGAATCTCCCCGCTTTCCTAGATTGTTTAGTTATTGTTGTAAATCGATATATACATTATGAATCAAATGACATTAAATCATTATAACATAAAAGAACAAGAATCATAATTTACTGCACTATACTCCCGATAACGAGCATTCTCGCCAGCAAGTTATTTAAAATTCTTCTCCATATGTATTCCCGCATCCACTCGGGACAGCTCTTTCCATCTACTCGGAAAAAGGACATTACATTCATTACACGGCTATACAGGTTTTGAAACAGACCGCTCCGTCAGAATCTAATGGTCTCGACTCATCAGATAATCTGCAATTTCCAGCAATCTGGATGCATCAGGTAACTCGGCTCTTTCAAGTGCGTCTTTGGCAGATTGGGTAAGGGATTTCACTTCATCTACAGAAGCTTCCATGCCAATAAAATAAGGATATGTTACCTTCTGCTGATTCACATCGCTCTGTGTTTTCTTGCCCATCTTCTGCTCGTCACCCGTCAGGTCAAGAATATCATCCTGAATCTGAAATGCCAGCCCCAGATCACGGCCAAACACACGTAAGGCTTCCAATTGTCCCTCCGTTGCTCCACCAATTCGTGCTCCAGCAATGAGTGAGAAAACAATCAGATCACCCGTTTTGTGCAAATGGATATATTGGAGCTGTGAAAGATCGGTCATGCCTTGCTCGCCTTCCATATCCGCGACTTGACCGCCGACCATACCTCTTGCTCCAGCAAGTTCGGACATGTCCTCTACGATGGACAGCAACGCATCTGCCGCTACACCGCTACGGCGTCCAGCTTGAACAATGCTATAAAAAGCATGAGTTAGCAACGCATCGCCCGCCAATATGGCTGTTGCTTCACCATATACCTTATGATTCGTTAATTTTCCCCTGCGGTAATCATCATTATCCATAGCAGGCAGGTCGTCGTGGATCAGTGAATACGTATGAACCATCTCCACGGCGCAGGCTACCGGCATTGCAGCTGTACGCTGTGCACCGAAGGCTTCCGCCGCAGCAACGACCAGAAGAGGACGAAGGCGTTTGCCTCCGGCCATAAGTGAGTACTGCATCGCATCCGTCAACGATTGGGGTACATCCCAGTGATCGGGAAGCGTATGTTTCAACGCTTCTGTCACCTCAGCTGTGACCTCTTCGAGGTATGCTTGAAACGAAGGACGATTACTCATGGACTTCACCGCTCTCATCGTCAGCAGTTCCGAAAGGCTTCTTGCGAAGCTCTCCATCTTCTTCTACGATCATCTCGATCTTGCGTTCCACTTGTTCCAGCTTCAGACCGCAAAGTTGCGAAAGTTTCATCCCGCGTTGAAACAGATCGATGGCCTGTTCCAACGGAACATCACCATGTTCCAGCTGACCTACGATGTCTTCCAATGCCGCCATTGCCTCTTCAAAATTCAATTCCGGTTCATTCGCCATGGGTATTGTCGTCCTCCTTCATTCCCCAAACCTGACAGTCCAGCTGTCCGTCTGTTAATTTAATCTTAATTGAATCTCCAGGCTGTACATCCTTCGTCGACTTGATCAATCGCTGTTCTTGCTCGTCATAGACAAGGCTGTATCCCCGTGACATGACTTTAAGCGGGCTAAGCGCATCCAGATGCCGCACAGATGATTTCCACTGTTGCTGCTTCGATCTGGCTATAGACCTGATCGCAAGTTCAAGTTGTCTGCGTGCTGCCGCATTCTCACGGCGTGCTGCATTGACCTGCTCACGAGGATTGAACCGTTGCAGTGCTGCCCGCAGACGCTCCTGCTTCTCTCCTGTCCATTTCATACGTGTATCGACTGTTCTCAAAAGCCGTTGGTGCATCATATCCAGTCGTTCCGTATGCTGCATCAAGGTACGTCTTGGATGCACCAGTACTGGCGAACGCTGTAATCTTGCGAGCCGTTCACGATTATGTACAGCACGCTGACGTAAGCTGTGCTGTAACTGGCGCTGACGTTGTCCGATCTGATCAAGCAACTCAGCTCGATTAGGTACAGCTAATTCAGCAGCTGCTGTAGGTGTAGCCGCACGCAAATCGGCTGCAAAATCAGCAATAGTGAAGTCCGTTTCGTGCCCAACCGCAGAAATGACAGGAATACCCGAAGCAACTATTGCTCTTGCCACAATCTCCTCATTAAAGGCCCACAACTCCTCCAGTGAACCGCCTCCGCGTCCAACGATAAGTACATCGGCTTCTCCCATCCGGTTCAGGTTGCCAATCGCTTTGACAATGGAAGGTGCTGCACCCTTCCCTTGAACCAGAACAGGATATAAAACAACTTTGGCAGAAGGGTATCTGCGCTGGAGTGTGATCATAATGTCTCGCACCGCCGCTCCCGTCGGTGAAGTTACAACCCCTATAGTCTGTGGATAACGAGGGATCTGTCTTTTTCGAGAAGGTGAAAATAACCCTTCATCCTCAAGCTTTTTCTTCAGCTGTTCGTAAGCTAGATACAGACTTCCAATTCCGTCCGGTTGCATATGGGTAGCATAGAATTGATACTGCCCATCCCGTTCATACACCGAGACATTACCACGGGCAATAACCCTTGCACCCTCCTTCGGTACAAAGGGTAATCGCTGGTTATGGGACGCAAACATAATTGACTTGATCCGGCTGTCCTTGTCCTTCAATGTAAAATACATATGGCCGCTGGAGTGATGTGTGAAATTCGAAATCTCCCCGCGTAGCCAGACGTCCGACAGGACCTGATCCGATTCCAGTTTCATCCGGATGTATCGGTTCAGGTCTTTGATGGAGTAGATCTTTTGATCTGCCACAGACAAAACCCTAGGCCAATCCGTGAGCGCGCTTGGCAGCGATCAATGTATTTTGCATCAGCATTGTGATTGTCATCGGACCAACACCGCCAGGAACGGGTGTAATTGGACCAGAAACTTCTTTCACACTCTCGAAATCAACGTCTCCTGCCAGTTTGCCATTATCCAAACGGTTCATGCCGACATCGATAACAACAGCACCTGGTTTCACAAAATCAGCATCCACAAAATTAGCACGGCCGATGGCTACAACTAAAATGTCCGCCTGACGTGTAATTTCTTTCATGTTGGCTGTACGGGAATGACACATGGTTACCGTCGCATTCTCACGTTGGAGCAACAGCGATACCGGTTTGCCAACGATGTTGCTTCTTCCGATAACCACTGCATGTTTACCGGACATTTCCAGTCCAGTACGTTTGATCAGTTCAATTACACCCGCTGGGGTACATGGAAGCAGACTATCGTCTCCAATTACGAGATTACCAACATTGACTGGATGGAATCCGTCTACGTCTTTATCCACGGCAATTGCATCAATAACCGCTTTCTCTTCGATGTGTTTCGGTAGTGGAAGTTGAACCAAAATTCCGTTAATGGATTGTTGATTGTTCAGCTTGTCCACCAGCGCAAGCAGATCTTCTTGGGACGTATCTGCATCCAACCGATGCACTTCGGAGTAGAAACCGAGGTCGTGACATGCTTTTTCTTTATTACGCACATAGACTTGGGATGCCGGATCTTCCCCGACGAGCACAACAGCCAGACCAGGTACTACCCCCTGTTCGCTAAGCTGTTTTACTTCTGTTGTCATGCTTGCGCGGATCTCTTGGGATACTTCTTTACCGTTAATAATAGATGCTGTCATTGTACTCTCTCTCCCTTATGTGAATATAAATTTAGAGGTTGTTCAAAAAGCCCGCTTTTGATTACGAAGGATACTGAAAACCGGTCTTTTTGAACACACACTATAATTAATCATAACTTAAGATAATTTTGCTTTAATCGCGTCAACTTCCTGAATCATGCGTCCAAGTACACCATTGACGAACTTGCCGGATTCTTCTGTACCAAAATATTTGGACAGTTCAATCGCTTCATTGACCGATACCTTTGCCGGAATGTCATCACGAAACACCATTTCATACGTAGACAGTCGTAGAATCTGGCGATCTACACGTGATAGACGGCTGATCTGCCAACCTTTCAAATAATCCACAAGCAGCCCGTCAATGGCTTCCTTATTGTTCCAGGCTCCTTGTACAATCTCAGTAACATAAGTACGCATTACATCTGCATCGCGAATAACTACTTCGGTTTCATTATCTTCAGCAGCTTCATTGATTAACATGTTTACAGCTTCTGCTGCACCTACCTCATTCATTTCCATCTGATACAGACTTTGTACTGCAATTTCCCTTGCCAAACGTCTTTTCATGTCCTGCCTCCTGCAGCGCTCCGTCTGGAGCGTCATCATGCTTATTTTATAATCCATGCAACCATCTCATCAAATCCTGTATTGGATTGATCGATGACTTCCACGGTATTGTTATTGTTATCCCTTTTCACAAAAAAACCTGCAATACGTTTCCTCCAAAAAACGGGCAACCTAAACTACAGCTCTATTTTCGGAAGAAACATATTGCAGGGTTCAGGTAGGTCACTTAAACGGACGCCAGCGATCGCCCAGCCATTGCCCCCACTCCCTCCAGGGGATGGACGAACCCAGCTTCGAATCGCTTCGTCTGCCTAACGTATAACCGATGAACACCAAGAGTGCAAAGAACAACATATCCCAAAAACCGATCCATACATAAAGAAATCCAAAAAAGATGCCGCCGATAATTCCGGTAATTCGGCCTCTGTGACTATCCCAAATCTCTTTCCACAGCATCAGTGAAACTCACCTCATTCCACTCGACTCTTGTAGTTAGGCGACTGGGTTACATTAGCGATATACACCGTGACAAAAGAAACCGGGATGCCCGTAATCTCTTGTACATGATCATGTATCGCCTTTTGCAGATCAGAAGTCAGCGCAGGAATAGGTGTCTCACCATCCACTACTGCACGGATCATAATCTCCAGTCCTGACTCAACCACACGTATGCGTGCCTTGACATCACGTACTCCCCGGAAACGGGAAGTTGCCTTCAAACAGAGATTCTCAATCGTCTCCATCGAAATCTGTACATCACCAAACTCAGTACGTTGATCTACAGACGGCAACGATGCACGCTCACGCCGAACCGAGATGTAGAAAAATCGCAAACTCAGGATAAACAAAATCGCTGCTGCAATAACCGACGCAACAATAACGTTTTGTTCCTGCTGGTAATTCAATTCGTAAGGCAGCACACCGCTAATCAGAAGAATGACGGCTGCCGATATTGCTCCAACGCTTATGCTGTATATAAACAACAGAAGCCGATCCAGTATTTTAGCCACGAACTGCACAGCCTCCCTTGCTCACTAACATTACTTAACCTGTTCACTAGCAAAAAATCAGATCCTCATCTAGCTTTCGCTATAATGAAGACCTGTCCAAGACGGGATAACCCCCGGCAGATGATGCCGGGGGAATCTGTCTTCTTTTATTTTACGCGCTGACTGTTCAGGTCGATCTCTTCCACTTTCTCGGTGCTCTTGAACTGAACGTCATGAATGTGCACATTCACTTCATTCACATTCAATCCTGTCATGTTCTCGATGGAACGTTTCACGTTCTGTTGAATCTCCGTAGCTACTTGTGGCAGACGGTATCCGTACTCGATAATTACGGAAACATCAACTGCAGCTTCACGTTGGCCCACTTCAACTTTAACGCCTTTGGAAAGGTTTTTGCGACCAAGCAATTCAGCAAATCCGCCAGCGAATCCGCCACTCATGCCTGCAACACCTTTCACTTCAAGGGTCGCCAATCCAGCAATCACTTCAATAACTTCAGGTGCGATCTGGATTTCACCGATATCCGTTCGTTCAAATTCAGTCGGTAGTGTACTCATAACTGTTCAACACACCTTTCGCGAGATAAGTTTGCGGCCATCCGTCAGGGCGCTGGACTCAGGTTAATCAACCTTCAGAACCCTTCCGGTCCGGCTTTACCGGAACTCCTGCAAACATCCGCGAGGTGCGGGCTTATCCTTTGCAGGAGACATGCGCTCTTATTATTCATACTATATCATTTGGGCTACATTATGACAAACAAGCCCAATATACCTTTTAAATCTCGTTTTCCTCAAGAAATTTGATATCAAAGTCACCGCGAATGAACGTTGGGTGCTCCAGCAATTTCTGATGGAAAGGAATAGTTGTAGATATGCCTTCAATCGCAAATTCCCCAAGCGCACGTTTCATCTTGGCAATCGCCTCTTCACGATTCGCTCCCCACACGATCAATTTTGCGATCATGGAGTCATAGAAAGGTGAAATGGTATAACCCGGATAAGCAGCACTATCTACACGAACGCCAGGTCCTCCCGGTGCAAGGTAGAATCCGATTTTGCCTGGTGATGGCATAAAGTTACGGTCCGGATCTTCTGCATTGATACGACATTCAATGGACCAGCCATTGATAACCACGTCTTCCTGACGGAATGAGAGTGGGTTGCCTTCAGCTACCGAGATCATCTCACGGATCAGATCCACGCCAGTAACCATCTCAGTTACCGGGTGCTCTACCTGAATACGCGTATTCATCTCCATGAAATAGAACTCGCCATTCGGGCTGAGCAGGAACTCCAATGTACCCGCTCCCGAGTAATCCACAGCAAGGGCAGCCCGTACCGCAGCTTCACCCATCAGTGTGCGCACATCTTCGGAGAGAATCGGACACGGAGCTTCTTCTACCAATTTCTGGCGACGACGCTGAACCGAGCAATCACGCTCTCCCAAATGTGCTGCATTTCCGTGTTTATCAGCAATGATCTGAATTTCCACGTGTTTCATACCTGTCAGGAATTTCTCCAGATATACACCTGCATTGCCAAATGCCTTTTGTGCTTCCTGCTGAGCAGCGGTAATCTGCTTAATCAGCGTTTCTTCATCTTCGGCAATACGAATTCCCTTACCTCCGCCACCAGCAGTAGCTTTGATAATGATAGGATATCCGATATCTCTAGCAATCATGATGGCTTCATCCATATTTTCAACAAGGCCGTCTGATCCAGGAATAACAGGTACTCCTGCATCTTTCATCGTCTGTTTGGCAACAGCCTTGTCTCCCATTTTGGTAATGGCTTCGGGTGAAGGCCCGATGAATGTAATATTGCAAGACTCACAAATTTCCGCAAAATCAGCATTCTCCGCCAAAAAACCGTATCCAGGGTGGATTGCATCACATTCCGTCAGCGTAGCTACACTCATCAGGTTTGTGAAGTTGAGGTAACTGTCCTTAGACAGTGTCGGTCCGATACAATAAGCCTCATCTGCAAGACGAACATGCAGAGAATCCTTGTCCGCTTCCGAGTAGACGGCTACCGTTGAGATACCGATTTCACGGCAGGCACGAATAATACGTACCGCAATCTCTCCACGGTTCGCAATCAGTATTTTTTGAAATTTCATTTCGTTTTGTCCTCCTTCGAAGCTCATGCGGTTAGCTGTTAACCAGCTATAACGGTTATTCCGGTTTCACCAGGAAAAGGGGCTGCCCATACTCGACCAGCTGTCCGTTCTCAACCAGCACTTCAACGATTTCTCCCTTGATGTCCGCATCAAGCTCGTTCATCAGCTTCATAGCTTCGATGATACATACCGTTGTTTTCTCAACAACTTTATCACCAGCGCTCACAAAAGGACCCGCTTCCGGCGAGGAAGCTCTGTAAAAAGTACCTACCATCGGAGATACAATTTTATGTAAATGACTTGTAGTATCGACCTGCGGTGCAGCTTCACTTACCACTGCTGCCGGCTGTACTTGCGGAGCAGCAATCATTTGCGGTTGCACAGCAGTTGCTTGAACATACTCCGTTTTGCCCGGTTTGCGGATTGATAACCGTGATCCTTCATTTTCAATTTCCAACTCTTGAACGGAACTTTCATCTACCAGTTTAATCAGTTCTTTGATTTCACTCAATTTAAACATTTCCATTATTCACTCCTTCGGCATCATGCCAGTCTCACTAGGACGGTCATATGGCTTTATGTATTATATCATAATCATTAAAAATGGAAAGAGCCCGAGAGTACAACCAGCTCCCGGGACTGCATTTCCATGATTTGGATTACTGTTCTGTGACGTATTGCACGCTGATTTTGTTCTGTGAAACCGCCAATTCTTTCATAACCAGATCCACAATGGATACCGCCTGTTTTACATCCAGTTTGTCACTGAGGACCACAACTTTATACTTGTCGGCATCTTCTTCAACGATCGCATTAGCAAACTGTTGAGAGAGCGTCTCTTCAATGCCAGTGATTTTAGCTTCTTTTTCTTCCAGTGTACGGAGTTGCTCGGTTGCTTTGGCATTCTCCTCTGGCGTTTTGCTCAGATCACCTGCCACGGTCATCAGTTCCTCATACTTACGATTGTTGCTTTCCTCACGTTGCCACTGGTAGTTCTGGAACTGGCTGCTCGCAGATGCTGTCGTATTCTGCTCTTCCATTTCCTTGAGGACTTCCTCATCTGTCTTGGTTGCAGTGCCGCCTGCCTGACCGTCTGTCTCCGGTGTAGTTGTTGCGCCTTTGTCGGTCTCTTTGTTGGTTTCTTTGCCTGTCTCACCCTTATTCTCGCCTGGTTCGACAGCAGGTGTTTTCTCTGTATTTCCAGCTTCTTTACCTTCCGTAGCCGCTGGTTCTTCCACAGCGCCAGCCGCACTTGGATCATTTTCAACTTCGCCGCTATTCACCACTTCATTTACAACCAAACCTTCTGTAGGATCAAGAATGCCTGCCGTCTCCTTTGCTTCCCCTTGTTTGATTCCATCCACTTGCTGACTGTCAGCCACCGGCGCGTTGACTGGACCGGAATCCTCAGTGAACAGATAATACGCGGACAAAATGACCATCAGACTCAGCATGGAAACGAGCCATACCGTTTGGCGTTTGTTATTCATTAGAACTTCCTCCTCAAATTGGCTTCAATCTTATGAGAATTGAATCTTGTGATTCAACACATCAGATTAGTCTTGTTTGCGCGGTACAACCGAGATCCGGTAGGCTGCCACATTCAGTCCTTTTTCCACAGCATCGGTTATCAGGTCCTTCACAACCTTGTTCTCTGCACCCCTCGCAACCACAAGCACCCCACGGATCTGCGGTTTGAGCTTTTTGGTCACTATAGGTGTCTGATCCCCTGCTATTTCGTAAGTAATAATCTCGCCATCACGGGTATATTGCGTCATATGCCGTTTGCCCCCGCTAGCATCGGTTTCTTCGGTAAGTTGCTGAGAATCCTTCACGTTCCGCTGAACGACCAATTCTTCTGTGGAATCCACGGTAACCATCACATCAACCGTTCCCACACCAACAATGTTTTCCAGCACACCTTTGATTTTGTCTTCAAATGCAATTTCGATCGCCTGAAAAGGATTCTGTTCCGACGGATCACTCTGTATGGATGCCATGGATGTTGCCGGGTCCGGTGGTTCCCGACCGATATTTTCGGAATCAATTTTTTTGACATTGACGAAGGAATTGAACAGCATGATTCCCACCCCGATCAAACCCAGGATAATCAGCCAGCGGAAGGTTTGACTTCGCCTTGCCCCACCCTCTCCGCCACCCATCCAGGTTTCCATCTTTTTGAACCATTGTTTCATCGGACACCCTCCTTCTCAGAGCACTCCAGCACGTTTTGGTTCTGTCACTTGAACGTTGTTTGCATCAACATCCCACTTTTCAGTCAACAATGTAATAATCTGCACCGCATGTTCGGACCTTGTGGATGTCTCACCTTGCTGCTTCGTCTCATCTGCTTGATCACGTATAACAGGCTCGGAAGATGCTTCATTTCCATCACGTTGCCCTCTACTCACATCAATCTGTACATCAGGCACTTCAATCTGACCGATCTGGATGGGCTGCTGTATTTGATGTGATTTATCCTTCTCGACTTCTGTGTCTGTTCCAAATATGGGTTGTGTGTTAGCAGCGACTTCTTGCTGCCCTGCCTTCACTTCTCCTTCTACACCCTCTCCGGCCATCTCGACCAACACACGCTGGATCACAGGCAGTTCGACTGATGAGGCAGCTTCCATCTCCGTTTCATATTTACTCATGGTCAGCTGTACCTCTACGGACCGCACCTTGGCTCCTGTTGTTTCTTCAATCTGACCTTTCATGACATTAGCCAGTTCTTTGGCTGTCCATTGTAAGGATTGTTCCTGTTCATTGGATTGTAGCCGTTTGCCCTGAGCTAATATCTGTTCGAGTGTCGCATTCCCATTCGATGGAGCATCCATTGCAGACATTGCCCGTTTCAGTTCGCCAACCGGATCACTTTTGAGCAGCTTGGTTATGGGTGATAAAAGGGTCAGCAGGATGAGAAGGCTCAGCACAAGCTTGACATAACGTTCCATGGATCGATTGGGCAACAACATATCCACAAAAGTCGCCAGCAGAACGATCATAATCAATTCCTGGAGCCAGTTGCTCAGCCACCCCATCCTTTCCACCACCTTTCTTGCCAACATACATTCAGCGCATCATGACAGTCAGATTGCCCGCGGTCAGCAAGATGGTAATGGCCAGGAAAAACATCAGCCCGACGGCTGCCAGCGCCGCAAATACGTAGATCATGCTCTTGCCGATGGCCTGGAGGCATCCTACAATCGGGGTGTCTCCTAGCGGTTGCATAATGGCACCAGTTACGTTGTATATCAAGGCAAGAGCCAGAATCTTGAGTGCCGGAAAGGCACATAGAAACAAAATGATGATCACTCCGGTGAGTCCAATTGCATTTTTGACAAGTAAAGAAGCTGTAATTACCGTATCCGTCGCATCCGCAAATGTTCTGCCCACAACAGGGACAAAGTTGCCTGCGATGTATTTGGCGGCCTTCAGGCTAACTCCATCCGCTACGGAGCCCGATGCTCCCTGAACCGAGATTACACCCAAAAACATCGTCAGCAGGATACCCAGCAGTGCCACACTAATATTGCGCAGGAGGTCTGCCAGCTGTGTCAGCTTGTACTTGTCAGACAATGAACTGACGAGATGCAGAACAGCTGAGAAGAAGAGTAACGGGAATACCAGCAAGTGAATCAACGTACTCACCAGATGAATCATGAAAATGATGAGTGGATGTGTCACCGAGACGGTGATGACATTACCCATGGACGCAAGCAGTGTGAATAACAAGGGAACCATGGCCATCATGAAGTTGATCATGCCGGTTATAGCATCCTTGGCGTATCCAATCGCCACACTGAAGCTGTTAATCGCAATAATGATGATGACCATATAACAGATGGAATAGGCGATTTTGCTAATATTATTTTTCTCAAATGCAGTCTGAAGTGTCTCCAGAATCATGCTGAGTACACTTAACATCACAATCGTGACCAGAAGTTTGCCATTATATAAAATTTCATGCAGCATGAAGGTTCCTATCGCTACAAACACCGATTTCAGGCTGAACCCTTCATTGCCGGGGATTAACATATCCATGAAGGAAGGGGTCTTCCCATCCGGGAAGAAACCACCGTATTGTTGCATCAGTTGATCCCAGTATTTCTCCACCTGATCCTTGGGAAGGTGATCGGCCTGTTGCTCCATCCACTCACCGGAAGGCGAGGTTGCAGTAACCTGTCCCAGGATACCAAACAGAAAACAGAGCATCAGCACAACCGTAAGGCGCCACTGCGGCTTAAGATGCATTGATTTCATATGAAGTCCGCACGCCCTTTCTACACCGGCATCAGCTTCATGACGGTTTCGATAATAATGCTGATGATCGGTATAGCAAGTACAAGGATCAGTACCTTACCAGCCAATTCGATTTTGGACGCAATGCTTTCCTGGCCTGCATCCCTGACAATCTGTGCGCCAAATTCAGCGATGTACGCTATGCCAATAATTTTCAGCACCGTTTTCAGATAAATACTTTCCATGCCTGAATTCTCGGCAAGCCGCTTCAATACTTCGATGACTGCTCCGATTTTGCCAATCAACAACATGAAGATGACAATGCCGGTTGCGGCAGCAATCAGAAAGGCAAACATCGGTTTCTGTTCCTTAATGACCAGAATAAGCACTGTTGCGATGAGCGCCAAACCTACAACTTGGATAATTTCCACAGGTCACCACCATCCGGCTTCATGACCGATTTCATTGAAAAAGAAATATCGATTTGATCTCTTGTAGCAGGCTGTCCAGCATACGGACCACCATGAACAATACAACGACAAATCCGATTACGGTCACCCAGTGAGCCATATCTTCCTTTCCCATTTGTTTCAGTACCGTGTGAATCATGGCGATGATGATTCCGATACCCGCAATTTGAAAGATTGCGTTCACTTCTAGATTCATGACCTTGGCACCTCACTATCCCGGCTATTTCAGAAGATCAGAATGACGATTAACGCTCCGACAAGCATCCCGAGGCTTCGGCTCATTCGTTCATATTTCATTTGATCGGCCTGGGCGCGGGATTCCTCATGCATTAGTTGTTGAATGGCTAACGATATATGTTTGGTCTGATCCTGACGGTCACTTGTGCCAAGGCTGAAGCTTAATTGCAGCATCACTTCCTTCTCGTCAGCCTTCATGGCCGATCTTCCCCACGCCAGATCCACGCCTGACTGCAGACTTTCCCGGGCAGTGAGTCCATGAGGAGGTTCCATCTGTGTAGCTGCATGAAGAAACAACGTCTTTACAGGTTCTTTGGTCTGTGCTCCCATCTTGCCCATGGCATCGGGAAGTGGAGTGAGCCCATAGTTAATCTCCGTCATTAGTCGCTGGAGGGCTGCAATGAGTTCTCGCAACTGTCTCGGTCTTAATGCATACTGTCTGGCCTTGTAAAATCCGGCGAGGGTGCTGGCTAACAGAATAATTACCGCACCAAACATGTTAACCAAAGGCTTCACCTCCTGCCCCGGTCTGCTGCAACCCACGCATTTTGCCATCAGCCAGCCGAAAGGTCATGCCCCGGCTCGTCCGTTGCAACTGGACATAACGTTGAAACATCTGCTCCGTAATTAAGGTTCTGAGGGCGGGTCTGGCCGACAGCTCCGATAGGTCACGGCCATGCGCAGTCGCAATCACTGAGACTCCTGCATGCAGGGCTTCCATCACAGCCTCGGCATCCTCCGGACGACCGATCTCGTCCACAATCAGGACATCGGGCGACATGGAGCGAAGCATCATCATCATGCCCTCAGCCTTCGGACAACCGTCCATCACATCTGTTCGGGGACCTACGTCGAAGCCAGGTACTCCTTTGTAGCTACCAGCGATTTCGGACCTTTCATCCACAATGCCCACTTTCAGACGTGGACGTATTCCCTGAACCAGTTCAGTTCCCCCTGTAAGCTTTGTACCACTACTAATTTGTCTCGCCAGATCTCGCAGCAACGTCGTTTTCCCTTGTTGTGGTGGTGATAGGATCAACGTGTGCAGGACCTGTCCGCTCTTCATATCGAGAAGATAAGGAAGAATACGATCAGCCACTCCATGTACCTCACGGGCTACCCGAACGTTAAACCCGTTGATGTCACGCAGGTATTCGACACGCCCACCGCTTAGTACCGTTCGTCCAGCAAGCCCGATTCGATGTCCCCCAGGTATGGTGATGAACCCTTTGCGCAGTTCCTCTTCCAATGTATAAAGTGAATGGTTACTGATCAGGTCCAGCAACCTGTGCGTCACTTCTTTCTGAGGAACATACGCTTCTTCAGGATTCCCGGTCGGACAACCTTGAGGTGTCAGGAAGTGGTATGTGTTGCCTGCATTAATCTCCAGGGGTCTGCCTTCACGAATACGTACTTCCTCCACTTGTTCCAATAGAGCGGGTGGCATTCTTCCGAGAATGGTTCGGATCGGTTCCGGAAAAAGTTCCCTCCAGTTCACCTTCATGAGTAGGCTCCTCCAACCTTGAGATCATTTGGTTCACAATTCTGGCGCTTGTTCATATCTCAAGTTTATGCCTGTACATTTAATTTATGACGCTGAAATCTATCAATTCTTCAGAATACGGTTGAGAGTTGAAACCATAGATGCACCTTCTGTTCTAGGCACCCGTCTAGATGTGCATGCATATAGTAATTGCAGATAGGTAAGTTCCATTCCGGTTCAAAACAGAACTACCGATCCCCAGATACAGAAAGGAGTTGTGGGGAGTGCGAGTTGATGTCGTTGGCAATGTGAATGAAGTACGTACCATTGATATTGCAGGGCGAAGTGCAGTTGTCATTGATGTATTGTGTACGACCAGTACGATTGTTACGGCTCTGGCGTATGACGCTTCGGCTGTGATTGCCGTAGAGACCGTTCCACAAGCCAAACAAATGGAAGTGAAAGATTGCATTCGAGGCGGGGAGCGTTTTGACAAAAAAATCACCGGATTCGAAGTGGGGAATTCCCCCTATGAATATATGACTGCAGGCATTGCAGATAAAACAATCATTCTAACCACAACCGATGGAACACGAGCTTTGATCAAGGCTTCCAAGGGGAAACATGTATTCGCTGGTTCATTTCTCAATGTGCAGGCTGTTGCAGCAGCTCTATGTGAACTTCAACGAGATGTATTGCTGTTATGTGCGGGGAACCAGGATGAATTTGCTCTGGAGGACGGCTTGTGTGCTGGATGTATCATCGATGAACTGCACCGTCAATCCTGTTCTCCCCTTCAACTTAACGATCTCGGCATAGTGCTTCATCAGGCGGTATCCCAACGTAGTGAGAGCATCCCGGAGTTGGTGCAGGGGTCTGTTAGCGGGCGGAGGCTTGAAAAGTTAGGCAGGGTTCATGATATTTCGTATTGTTCTCAATTAAACCTGCTGGATTGTGTTCCCGAGATGGGGGAGGGGAACCGCATGCAGCCTTATAGAGGCATACGCGGGGGAAAGATGTTCAAGTTGATGTGAGAATTGCCATGAGAAAAACAAAAAAAGGTGTACTGCTGCCCGTTGGCAACAGTACACCTTTGCTAATTTACATACATTGAAGATACTTATCTGCGATCTTGAGGTCCACCGATAACGGCTTGCTCGGCAGTGTCGAGATCATATGCTGTATGCAATGCCTTAATGACGTCATGCAGCTTATCTCCGTCAATAACACAAGATACTTTGATCTCGGAAGTGCTCACCATCTTGATACTCACGCCTTCAGCCGAAATGACTTTGAACATCTTCGCAGCTACACCAGGATGACTGACCATGCCTGCGCCAACAATGGAGATTTTAACGAGGTTCTCCTCAGATGTAACTTCACGGTAAGGCAAGCGGCTGTGAAGGCCTTCAATGACACGTAATGCGTTCTCACGATCAGACAGCGCCACAGAAAACGAGAAGTCCGCTTTGCCATCCATCACTCCGCTCTGAACGATAATGTCCACATCCAGCTGATTGGATGCAAGCGCACCAAATACTTCGGCCAGAACTCCTGGTACATCCGGCACACCCAGAATACTGATGCGAGCCACGTTTTTGTCATAGGCAATACCACTAACCACTACGCCTTGTTCCATTGCTGCTTCCTCCTTCACAACCGTTCCTTCATTATGGTTAAAGCTGGATCTTACGATTAAAGGTACACCGGAATGCTTCGCGTACTCTACTGCACGCGGATGCAACACCGCTGCTCCCAAATTAGCGAGCTCCAGCATTTCGTCATACGATATTTCCTTCAGCTTGCGCGCAACCTTAACGATCCGCGGGTCCGTAGAATAGATTCCGTCTACATCCGTATAGATTTCACACGCATCAGCCTTAATTGCTGCCGCCAGCGCTACAGCTGTTGTATCCGAACCACCACGACCGAGCGTTGTGATCTCGCCGTCTTCCGTCATGCCCTGGAAGCCTGCAACAATAACAATGTTGCCCTCGGCAAGTGCTGCATTCACACGGTCAGGTTGAATATCATGAATACGTGCTTTTCCGTGAACCGGCTCTGTGCGGAATCCCGCTTGCCAGCCCGTAAACGATACTGCCTTACGTCCAAGCGCTTGAATAGCCATCGATAACAAAGAGATCGAAATCTGTTCTCCTGTCGTTAAGAGCATATCCATCTCACGAGCAGGCAGTTCACTATTCAGTTGTTTTGCCTGATCAATCAAATCATCTGTTGTATCCCCCATGGCCGAAACCACAACTACACACCGATGTCCTTCATCAGCTTTTTCTACAACACGTCCGGCCACACGCTTCATGCGTTCTGTATCTCCGACCGAGCTGCCCCCAAATTTCATGACGTACAATGACAACGCAAATCCACTCCCTACCTTGTGCAGTATGCATAATTAATGTCCATCGTCATTATTCTCTACGAGAAATGACTTTAACCCAGTATATTACGAAAGCGCCTGATAGGCTAATCTTTTTTCGAAAAAACCCTCTGCCAAAGGAATGGCAAAGGGTTGTTAATAACCTTTTTTAGCTTACAAGCTGTGAAAGTTACGCACGGGAAGAGTATTTACCTTCACGTGTGTCAATCAGGAGAACGTCACCTTCGTTAATGAACAAAGGAACCTGTACGTTCAAGCCTGTTTCCACTTTTGCATTTTTGGTAGCGCCTTGTGCAGTGTTACCTTTAACACTTGGCTCAGTCTCGATGACTTTCAACTCAACGCTTGTTGGCAAGTCAATTCCGAGAATTTCACCTTGGTAGCTAACAATCTTAACGACCATGTTTTCTTTCAGGAAGTTCAATTCCCATTCCAGTTGTTCACTAGTCAATGTGAACTGATCATATGTTTCGTTATCCATGAACGTGTGCTCTGTACCGCTTGCATACAGGTAGGATACGCCACGGTTTTCAATAATGGCACGACCAATCGTTTCGCCTGCACGGAATGTTTTTTCAACGGTGTTACCGTTACGCAGGTTTTTCAATTTGGAACGTACAAAGGCAGCGCCTTTACCTGGTTTAACGTGTTGGAAATCAAGTACGGTATAGATATCGTTATCTACTTGCACGGTCAAGCCTGTTTTAAAATCGTTTACTGAAATCACAAAAAATCCCTCCTGATATGGTTAAAAAGTAGGTGATATAAGACGATGGGTTAATGTTATATGTAAAATGAGCCCAAGAATGGCCACCTCGTTCACTTCGATTGCAGTACCATCCTCCGATCGCTGTTATCCCCAGATTTTTTTGATCCCATTATCAATGGGAAAATCCGGTGATAAAGGCGAACGCTTCGCTTCTTCAGATTGGTTCTGCACTCTTCGCTATGGTGAAATTTCTTATTTTCAATTTAAATAATAACACATTAAAAATCGTCTTATATCCCTGTGGCTGTAATTTAGCCGATTACGGTGAACTTCTTGTCCGACTTCGTGAGAATATGAATACCCGTCTCGGTAATCACTACGTCATCCTCGATACGCACGCCGCCAAGCCCGTCAATATATATACCCGGTTCAACGGTAACGACCATACCCGGTTTCAATACATCGTCGCTAAGCTTGGACAAGCGAGGAGCTTCGTGAACTTCCATACCCAGACCGTGGCCTGTGCTGTGTCCGAATTGATCTCCATATCCGTGACCTGCAATGATATCACGAGCCAATGCATCTGCTTCCCGTCCGGTCATGCCCGGTTTCAGGTTCTCCAGCGTATGTAACTGAGCTTCCAGTACAATGTCATAAATTTTGCGCAGTTCAGGTACAGGTGTACCTGTTGCAATGGTACGTGTCAGATCTGAACAGTATCCGTCCAAAAGTGCACCAAAGTCAAATGTAATTAACTCATTTTGTCCGATGACCTTGCTGCTCGCTACACCGTGAGGCATAGCAGAACGTTCACCCGATGCTACAATGGTGTCAAACGAAGAGGACGTTGCTCCATGTTTGCGCATGAAAAACTCCATCTCCAGATCCACTTCCCGCTCCGTCATACCTGGTTTTGCAAACTGCAAAACGTGGCTGAACGTGGCATCCGCCAGATCTGCTGCTCTCTGCATGACCGCGATCTCGTCTTCATCCTTGAACATACGAAGTTGTTCCACGATCCCGGATACAGCTTTCAGTTCGATAGATTGAAGTGCTTCAGCATAAGCGGAATGCGTGCCAAATGTGACACTATCCTGCTCGAAGCCCACTTCTTTGATATTCGCGGATGTCAGCAATTCGCGCACTGTATCCATCGGCTTAGCTCCATGCTCCACAACGGTAAATCCTTTGGCTTGTTGAGGCGCTTGTGACATATAACGGAAATCAGTCAGCAGATATGCATCCTGTTCCGTAATCAGCACATATCCCGCCGAGCCTGTAAAACCCGTCATATAACGACGGTTAATCGGGTTTGTAATCAGCATTGCAGTGAGTTCATGCTCACGCATGGCTTCACGCAACTTATTTACTCGTTTGTTTTCCATCGGTAACCCTTCTTTCTCTCACATTCCCGGGTTCCCGGCTCAGGTTTGTTTGTCCAGATGACGCACAAGAGCCAGCAATCCCAGTTCATAGCTTACTTCGCCAAATCCGGCAATCTGCCCGATTGTTTCCGCTGCAATCACTGAATGATGTCTGAACGCTTCGCGTGCATGAATGTTGGATAGATGTACTTCCACCGTAGGGACTTTAACAGCATTGATTGCATCACGTATAGCATAGCTATAATGGGTAAATGCTCCGGCATTCAGTATTATTCCGTCTGCCTCACCCATCGCTGCATGAATGCGGTCAATGATGTCCCCTTCATGGTTCGATTGATAAAAAGCGATGGAGACGCCAATTTCATCAGCCTGTCTGCGAATTTTGTCCTCAATATCCTTCAGACTAAGCGTTCCATAGATGCCCGGTTCGCGTACACCAAGCATGTTCAGGTTCGGACCATTGATCACAATAATTCGTTTCATCGCTGCTCCACCCTCTCTGCAAATAACCATCTGCTATTTTAACACAGGCATTGCCGGATTGAGAAGCTTTTTTGCGCTATGCCCCCGCTTGCTCCGGCTCGCGTTTACGTTCGTCCGTGTACTCCATGGCTACCGTGTAACCAATGAACAGCCCCCACAGCAAAAAGAAACAGAGTTCCGTGATGATTGAATCCCACGTTAAACCGTTCAAAGGTTTCATCATCCCCAGTTTTGGTCCGACCAGTATAAAGAGAATCAGCCACCAGACGATTCCATATACCATGCCGGGTAACGGCCCTTTCAGTTTTCTAATCGTGAACGTGTAGAGTAAGGATGCCAAGATGGAAAAGACGATAAAAAACAGCCAGCCTGTCAAATGTCCTGCTGCGGTATATATATATTCATGTTTGAAAAAAGGCTCGGCCAGAAATCCGACAGGTACAATCGTAAAATGCAACAGATAGAATAGCCAATGCAGCCCGCCCCAGATAAAACCGGCAAAAAAGCCAAGCTCTAACGCAAAGGAAAATGGCTTGGTGTAGTAGTGTGCTTGGCCTTGCCTCTGTGTAGGGCGCCTGCCCTTGTCTTTTTGCTGCCGCTCATTGGGACGTTGACCTTCATCTTGTGATGTATCTTCATGCTTACGTTCTGTCATCGATATTCTCCTTCATTCCGTTGATAATCCCGCATTATGCCTCGAATTTCCACTCCGATTCTACGAGGTAGTATGTTCAAAACAGGACAATCTTAACAACATCCTTCAAGGTTTGACTCACAAACTAGAAATTGGTCTCAAAATTCGATACAATAGGGTTATTAAACTGCCTTTGATCGCGAAGGCCTAGAACAGAATAGGAAGGTGAATAATTTGCCTCAACAATCCAAGCCTGTCAGCTATGGGGGGCAAGCTGTCATTGAAGGCGTAATGTTCGGTGGGAAACATGTCAACGTTACAGCTGTTCGTAGAAAAGACGGCGAAATTACGTATCTGGAAGTTCCCAAGCAAGACAAGTCCTGGGTCACGAAATTGCGGCGGATTCCTTTATTACGCGGAATTGTCAGCATTATAGATTCAAGTGTCAAAGGTAGCAGACATCTCAATTATTCTGCTGACGCCTATGCTGATGATGAACTGGAACCGGAAGAGAAGGCCAAGCAAAAAGAGAAAGAAGGTTCGGGCTGGAGCCTAAGCATGATCATTGGTGTGACCGCCGTCGCCATCCTTTCATTCCTTTTTGGTAAAGTTGTGCTCACATTGCTTCCTGTTGTTATCGAGAATTTTCTATTCAAAAATGCATTCGACAATCAGTTTTTGCATAATTTACTGGAAGGCGGCATTAAGCTGATCCTGTTACTCGCTTATCTGTGGTTAATTTCACAGACGCCGATGATTAAACGTCTCTTCCAGTATCATGGAGCGGAACACAAAGTAATCAGCGCACATGAAGCTGGTGAAGAACTGACACCGGAGAACGTGCAAAAGTACAGCCGACTGCACTACCGCTGCGGAAGCAGTTTCATTATGTTGACTGTCATTATTGGAGTGTTTCTATACTCCCTCTTCACGTACGATAACCTCTGGGAACGGATGGGTCAGCGTCTATTGTTATTGCCAGTTGTGCTAGGCATTTCTTTTGAACTCTTAAAGCTCACGAATTCGGTACGTGATATTCCTGTACTGCGTTATCTCGGATACCCGGGATTGTGGCTGCAATTGCTGACAACAAAAGAACCGACCAACGAACAGGTAGAAGTCTCCATTGCTTCGTTTAACCGTATGCGTGAGTTGGATGCCAAGCTTGCTAATGTCTCTGCTACGTCAGAAGTACCTGTTGCAACACTCGATCCTGTGAAAGGGTGAATGATATGAACAAGCAGGCAATCTTATTTTGGACGTTCATCGCACTAGCTGCTGTTGGAGTCTTGACTTGGCTGGGGAACGCTAGTCCATCCAGGATCATTATTCCTCTGGTCGTGTTCGGAGCCGTATTCCTGCTGTACAAATATCCGCCTCGTCGCTGGGCAAGCAAAACCAAATCACCAAAGATTAAGCCATCGGCACGAACCATGGCAAAAGTCAATGCACAGTCCAGTGCCAGAAAGAGCAGCGGCTCTTCAAAGAAACGCAAGGATTATCCTTTCCAAGTGATTCAGGGACAAAAAGGGAAAAGCGATGAAGATATACCGAAATTTCACTAAAAGGTACTGAAAATACAAAAAAGCAGTTCTCCCAACATGCGGAGAATTGCTTTTTTCACGTTTATACAGGAATCAGAGGTGGAGCTTCTGCTTGTTTCTTGCGCAATTCTTTTCGTTGTTTGTCCAGCTGTTCATCATACATTTTCATATTCCATCCGTTGAAAAATTCGTTCCCTGCAGTTGCGCCTGATCGATATAAGGCTGTGCTATCCTGTAACGTTAAATGAAATTGCGTCGGTTTAATGCCAAGCGTTGGTATCTTCACTGTCCGAAACCGGTTAATCTGTTCGATATAGCGTTCATCATGTGCTGTGAGCATCGTCTCCACAAGGGCCTGAAGCATGCTTAGCGGTCCTTTAATCCGGGCGGGTTCTACTTCCGTCTTCCCCACCATTTTGAATCCAACAACCGGAATAACGTCTCCTCCTCGTTCCGAGCGATCACCATCGAAGAGCCACAACGGAAAATTGCTAAGCAATCCACCATCCACGACATAAACAAACTGATCTTGAAAAGGAAGTCCTTTGGAGAATACTGGTGATTTGCGTATGACTACCGGATCGAAAAAATACGGGATACTGCAACTCATACGTACCGCCTTTGCAACATCCAGCTTCCCAGGGTCAATGCCGAACCGCCGAATATCGTCTGGTAACACCAGAATGGTCCCATTGGATATATCGGATGCGGTAATAAGCAACTTACCTTGTGGCAAGTCAGCGAATGTGCGAATCCCTTTCTGCTCCAGCATCTTGCGAATCCATGATTCCAGCGCCTCTCCCGAATATAGTCCTTTCTTCAAGAACAGCCTCGCTGCGGGGCCAATCCATCGGGTATTAAATATGGGGGAACGACGCAGCAATGAAACAAAGGGGGTATTCTCAATAATGACTTTCATCTCCTCGGCCCTGTAACCGGCCGCTAGCAGAGCAGCTACAATGGAACCGGATGATGTGCCTGCCACTCGATTAAACTGGATGCCGCAGTCTTGAGCACCCTGCACAGCACCTGCAAGTGAGATCCCTTTGACGCCTCCACCTTCAAACACCGCGTTAATTAACATAACAAAAAACCCCCGTTCTCCAGGCAGCCACGTTTCTACTGCCACTCTATGAGAACAAGGGTTTGTCTTATCACTGTATTGTTAAAATGTTTTATAGACCATAGTAGGCTTTTAATTTGGCAATCAAGCCGAGAGGGTTCTTCGTCAAGTACTGTGAACTAAAGAAAATATCCCCTTTGACCGAACCATACTTCTTGTTGTAGTTCAGCTGATCGATGATCTCCTGTGATGTCTGCCAGCCAATCTCTGGCGTACCTAACTTATAAGGAGAGTGACCGATATACAATTTTACATTTGTGTTAGCCACTTCATTCGCCCACCAGTCCACGACTTTGTCGTATCGGGCTACGTTCAATGTCATACTCCAATATACCTGAGGGGCAACATAGTCAATCCACTCCTGATTAATCCATGTCCGCACATCTGCATTCATGCTGTCATACGCGGTTACTCCTGCTTTGGTATCAGAGCCTGTCAGATCAACGGATTTATTACGCCATACACCAAATGGACTAATTCCATATTCAACGTTAGCTTTCACGCTGTGAATGCTCTGCCCGAGCTGCTTAACGAACTGATTGATATTGTCCCGACGCCATTCAGCACGGTCTTTAGTATTTAATGTGTTGTAAGTTTTGAAAGCTGCATCATCATTAAAACTCACATTGGACGGATAGAAATAATCATCCAGATGTACACCATCAATATCATACTGATTGACCACTTCCATGATCGTATCGATAATATGCTGTCTGGCTTCCGGGATACCCGGGTTAATGTACATTTTGCCGGATGCATTCACAATCCAGTCGGGATGAAGCTTCGAGATATGGTTTGCAGCCAAGTTTGATGTACTTGCTGAGTTCGTTGCTCTAAACGGATTAAACCAGGCGTGGAACTCCAGGCCCCGTTTGTGTGCTTCCTCAACCATAAACGCGAGGGGATCATAACCTGGATCTTTACCTTGTGTTCCTGTCAATACGCTGTTCCAAGGTACCAGACCTGAAGGATAGATGGCATCCCCATTGGCTCTCACTTGGACAAATACGGCATTAATGCCCATACCTTGCAACGTATCTAGCTGTTTCGTATACTCCTGTTTTTGCTTCTCTACATTTCCCTTGGCACCAGATGTAGGCCAGTCTCCATTCACAGTGGAAATCCAGGCTCCCCGCATCTCTTCAGAAGCTGGTACAGTGCCCGTGCCTCCAGGCTCCGCTGGGGTTACCGGAGTTGGTTCAGGAGTTGGGACTGATTCGTCTCCTGTGTACAGATCAATGGTCTGGGTAGCCTGATTCCAGTTCACTCGAATGCCCAGGTTCTCACTGACGAATCGAATGGGTACCATGACCCGACCCTGTTTCAATTCGACCGATGCATCCAGACCAACTACAGCGTTATCCACCGTCGCCTGCTGGCGTCCGCTCGTCATAGAGATGACCGAATCGGATTTCTTAATGGTCACGGTACGAGTAGCTTGAGACCATAGAACAGACGCACCCAGTCCTTCGCTAATAACACGCAGAGGCACCATCGTTACATTTACTTTGGGCAAGATGTAGGGTGATACATCCGATTCCAAACGGTTGCCGTCTAGAAAAATAGCGATTTCCTTCTGCCCGGCCGCTTGTGCCGTCATACCTGCTGTCTGTAATCCAAGTACAAAAATGAGCAGCAGCATCAATCCTTTACGAACGTTCATTAGTGCAGTCCTCCAAAATCATTATAAATTTGCGGTAAATTCTACTAGTTTAATAGACGCTCCTACCGTTCGTTTAGTTGCGAAAATCACCAAATTATGGTGTGATTGCACACAAAAAAATGCTTCCTGCCATTGAAACGGCAAGAAGCATCCTTTGAATCACGGGATACGATTCGTTGTATATCACCATGTGTATTCCACTGCTGAAACTTAAGATTCTGTATTACTCATGACATCCTGAAGGTTTTTAAGGTCACGCAACCGGCTCTCATCCTGACGGAAGTATTCAACCAAGGACTCGATGCATGTAATGGAGTCCCAGCTCAGATGATGTTCAATGCCTTCAACATCATTGTAGATATTTTGTTCCTGAACACCAATCGTTGTCAAAAATTGTTCAAGCAGATGATGGCGCTCCATCAAACGTTTGCCCATCTTTTTGCCTTTTGGCGTAAGCACCAGTCCGCGGTACTTTTCATAGATCAGATACTCGTCTTTGTCCAGCTTTTGGATCATCTTCGTCACCGATGAAGGATGTACTTCCAGTCCTTCAGCTATATCAGACACACGAGCATAGCCCTTTTCATCAATTAATTTGTATATACGCTCCAAATAATCTTCCATACTGGGCGTTGGCATCTGCTTCCCTCTTTTCTCTCTGACCGGCCCCTATTCGTGCCTGGTCCCTATCTTATAATGATACATGTTATCAATACGCATTGGCAAGTCCTGCACAGTTCGGAGCGCGCTGTTACACAAGTAATTGGCAGGCGTGACTTCTCCCCAAACGAGGCAAACTAAGCAAAGTTCCGCAACGAAAGGAGTGATTTCGTGAGTACAAGTGTAGCCTCACCGCCAGTTCGTAAAGCAAAAGGTACTAAACCCTTTATTCCCGATTTGGTGTATTTTGAACCCGGTGCGCTGGAATATGATAAAGGCAAACGGATTATGGAATGGGTCACATCCAAAAACATCCCTTATCAAATGACCACATCCCATAACCGAATCACAAACCTGCCCGGTGAAACCGAACAAGAAAAGTATCGGATGGCAAAGCGTACTCTGGTCGTTGGTGTACGCAAAACACTTAAGTTCGACCAGTCGAAACCTTCAGCGGAATATGCCATTCCCATCTCTACAGGCTGTATGGGGCACTGCCATTATTGTTATCTTCAAACTACACTTGGTGCGAAACCTTATGTCCGTGTCTATGTTAATACCGAGGAGATCATTCAGGCTGCAAAAGGATACATTGAAGAACGCGCGCCAGAAATCACACGATTTGAAGCTGCCTGTACGTCTGATCCCGTAGGACTCGAGCATATCACGGAGAATTTAAGTGACTTGATCCGTTTTATGGCGGAAGAAGAATATGGGCGCTTGCGCTTCGTAACCAAATATCATCACGTTGATCCGTTGCTGAACCTTAAACATAACGGCCACACCCGTATCCGGTTTAGTGTCAATTCGGATTATGTCATCAAAAACTTTGAACCGGCTACCTCCAGATTTGAGGAACGCATTGAAGCTGCTGGTAAAATTGCACACGCCGGTTACCCCCTGGGCTTCATTATCGCTCCGATCATGTGGTATGAAGGCTGGGAAGAAGGATACTCGGATCTGTTGCAGAAGCTGGCAGATACGCTTCCAGAAGAAGCAACCAAGGATCTTACCTTTGAGATGATCCAGCACCGTTTTACCAAAACGGCCAAAGCAACCATCGAGAAACGTTATCCTAAAACCAAGTTGGAGATGGATATTGAGAAACGTAAGATGAAATGGGGCCGCTGGGGTCAGTACAAGTATGTGTATAAGGATGACCAGCAAGATGCGCTGCGCGAATTCATTACGGAACGGATCTTTGAACATTTCCCACTAGCCAATATTGATTACTTCACCTAAACGAACAACAGGATTGCCCAAAATCATATGCAGTTAAAAACATTCCTAACAAACGATTAAAAAGCAGGTTACATGACCCAGATTGACTCTGGTAACATGTAGCCTGCTTTGTCGTGCATTTTTAAATTCAAATTCAGTTCATCCGTTTAAATGATCATCCAGTCTGGTGTAATCTGCTGCAACCAGATCGTAATCTTCGTCATCTGATCTGTAAAAAGCAATACCCCAAGGAACAACATTAATGCTCCCCCGACTTTCATCATGACATTGGAATACCGTAAGATCCAGCGTGTCGAACCGATGAAAAAGGCCAAAATGAAAAACGGTATGGCAAACCCTGCCGTATAACCTGTAATCAACGCCAGCCAAGTTGTGGGCTCACTTGCAGCCATAGCAATGATTGTTGCCAGAATGGGACCAATACACGGCGACCAGCCTGCTGAGAAACCGATGCCAAATATAAAAGAGCCCAGATAGCCTGCTGGTTTCCATTTCATATCCAGCTTGCGTTCCTTCATCAGAAACTGTGGCTTGAACACACCAAGCAAAAATAACCCCATAAGCATAATCAAAATCGCAGACAATTGCCGAATCAGTTCTCGGTTATCATTGAAAAATTGGCCAAACAGTCCAGCACCCAGGCCAAGCGAATAAAATACAGCCGAGAAGCCTAAAATAAACGCCAGCGTGTGCGTCATCGTCTTAAAACGGACTTCTCGCTGATTGCGGTCATCCTTCAATTGTTGCACCGTCATACCTGTAATGTAGGAGAGGTATGATGGGTACAACGGAAGACAACATGGTGATATAAATGAGACCAAACCTGCTACAAAAGCCATCCATACATTAACATCAGGCATGAAGCGGATGTCTCCCTTCCCCGGGCTCTCGTGCTTGTTCGTTTAGCCGTCAGGCTCGGAACCCTTTTTTTCCAATCATCGTCAGAATCAGCATCATGATCAGCAATAATACAATCGTTGCTCCAGGTGCGAGGTTCCAGATACCTGCTACAACCAGTCCAAGGACTACGGCAATTTCGCCAATCACCACGGACAAAATAATGGCGGATTTGAAACTTCGGGCCATCAACAGGCTGACTGCTACCGGAATCGTCAATAGTGCTGACACCAGAAGCGCACCGACAATCTTGATCGCCGTGCTTATGACAAGTGCTGTCATCACAGTGATTAACATGTTCAGAATTCTCACAGGCAACCCTGTAACCGCTGCCGCATCTTCCTCAAAGCTGAGCAGGAAAAATTCCTTATGTAACAATGCCACTACAATCACCACGATAAGCGTAACCACACCTACGAGCTTCAGATCCGTAGCGTCTAATGTATATATACTGCCGAACAAATAACTCATGACATCTGCATTATATCCTTTGCCCAGCGTAAAGAACAAGGAAGCAAGAGCCACGCCACCGGACATGATAATGGCAATCGATAATTCGGCGTAACTCTTGTACGCTTTGCGCAATTTCTCTATCGCAAATGAAGCAAGCACGGCAAATATCAAGCCCACCGCAATGGGATACACTTCAATCAGGAATCCAAGTGCAACACCGGCAATGGTCACATGAGACAAGGTGTCTCCGATCATGGATAACCGCCGCAAGACCAGGAACAGTCCGATTAACGGAGCGGTAATGCCAATTAACAATCCACCCGCCAGGGCACGCTGAAAAAAATCACTCATTAATATTTCCAAAACAAACACGACTCCTTCGGCCTTACTCTAATCTAATGGACCATAAATACGGCTAGCGTACCTGTGCAGTGGTATGTTGCAGATTGGTCTCAGCACAATCCTGTACCTCATGCGAATGACGGACATGAAAATTAATTTTGCCATTCGTTACCACAGCTTCAGAACCCAGATAACTCTCCATCCGATCCATATCATGAGACACCATTAGAAAAGTCATTCGGTGATGTTCATGCATATGCGTAATCAGTTCAAAGAAACTGGCCTGTGATTCAGCATCAATGCCTACGGTAGGTTCATCCAGAATCAACAGATCAGGGTGATTGATAAGCGCTCGTGCCAAAAATACACGCTGCTGCTGTCCGCCGGACAATTGACCAATACGTTTGTTCGCCAGATCCTCGATCCGCATGACCTGCATCGCATCCGTGCACTGTTGCTGACATTTGCGAGACATACGACGGAACATGTTTTTGTTATTATACAAGCCGGACATGACCACTTCACGAACGGTCGCAGGAAACAACGGGTTAAATGCATTCTTTTGAGGCACATACCCGATTCGGTCCCAGTCCTTGAACCTGCGGATCGACTGTCCGAATAGTTTGATATCTCCCTGCGCAGGAGGAAGAAGTCCTACCAGCATGCGCAGCAATGTCGTTTTACCCGCCCCATTGGAACCGATAATCCCGACAAAGTCCCGTTCCTGGGCCATAAAATCGAGATTCTCAATCACTCGCTGGTCCCCGTAGGAAAATGATAGTTTCTCGATCTCTATAATTGGATCATGACATAGTGGCATGATTTGCTGCATGGCAAAGCCGCCCTTCATTATATATAAGAATCCCATAGCGTCCTAAGAGCCTTCACCGTGAACGGTAAAGACTCTTCGATCTGAATTCTTCATTATATCTTATTTTAATGCGATCAGCAGATTTTGCAAATTTTTCTCCATGAGGGTGAAATAATCATCCCCGTTTGTTGCCTGCTCCTTGGTCAATCCCTCAACCGGATTAAGGACCATGGTCTCCACTCCTGCTTCACTTGCCAGTGTTTTCGCCAATTTGTCAGATACCAGCTCTTCGAAGAAAATGTATTTAATGCCCTCATCTTTAACCAGTTTCGCAAGCTTCACAATATCCTGTCCTGTCGGTTCAGCATCCGGGGAAAGTCCCATAATGGCATGCTGGGTTAATCCATAATCACGTGCAAGGTAGCCAAACGCTTGGTGCGAGACTACAATTTCGTTGTTTGGTACGTTAGCCAATTCATCTGTAAAACGCTGATCCAGCGTCTCAAGCTTCTTACGAAGCTCTTCATAACGTTGTTCGTAACCTGCTTTGTGATCAGGGTCTGCCTCAACCAGACTATTTTTGATGTTTTCAGCCATGATCATGGCTGATTTCGGACTAACCCACGTATGTGGATCAATATGATGATCAGCGACATCTTCACTGGTAGCCTCATCTGTATGTTCATCTGCATGCTCGTCTTCGTGCTCTTCACCGTGACCGTGCCCATCATCACCCTCAGCAGTTAACAGTTTAACCCCTTCGCTAACGGCAACAGACTTCACCTGTGTATCGCTATTCAGCGACTTCAGGAAATTTGGCACCCATCCTTCCAGTCCAGCTCCATTATAGAGAAACAGCTGTGCCTTGGACGTATTAACAATATCCTGACTCTTCGGAGTCCAGTCATGTGGCTCTACTCCCGTTGGCAGCAGGTTAATAACATTGGCATCCTCACCACCGATTGCAGTCGTAAAAGCATATACAGGATAAAATGTCGTCACAACGTTTACCTTGCCTTCCACAATCTTCGCACTATTGGAACTATCCTGCCCACAAGCTGACAATACCAGCAAAGTGAGAATAAGCAAACCCGTCCACAGTAACTTCATGTTGCCTCTTTTGCTCGTCTTCCCTATCCGGTTATCCTGAGCTTGATGTTGCACTTTATAAAATATCATTATGATTCACTCCGCATCTCTTAATCGTAAACATTACTGAAAGAATTATAGGTAACCTGAACCTACTTGTCAAGCTATCCCGTCCTATTCATTCTTTCCTGAAGTACGGAGTTCATAACAGTATATGCTCGTTCTCTTCCCGTCAGATACGAATTATATCAACAAAAAAAAGGGACCCGAATTATATCGGGCCACCTTGTGTCATTTTTATGACAGACTTTGAATCAATTTCATAACTCAATTCTTATTTCACTTGTGCGCCATTAGGCATGTTGTCTGGCACTGTAGCCAGTGTAAGCTGGTCGCCATGGGATGCTGCAAGGATCATACCCTGAGACAGTTCACCACGAAGTTTCACCGGTTTGAGGTTGGTCACACAGATGACTTTGCGTCCAACCATCTCTTCTGGCGAATAGAACTTCGCAATTCCAGATACGACCTGGCGCTGCTCATAACCCAGATCAAGCTGCAATTTCAGCAACTTATCTGCTTTTTTAACCGGTTCGCAGGCAATGACTTGCGCGACACGCAGTTCAACTTTGGCAAAATCGTCAATACCGATCTCTTCCGTACCTTCAGGTGCGGTTACCGGTTCAACAGGTGCTGAAGCTCCAGCATCTGCTTGACTTGCTTCAGGCTGTGCTGCTTTTTGGCCACCAGTCATTGCTTCGGAGATATAAGCAATTTCCTGTTCGGAATCCAAACGCGGGAAGATTGGATCACCTTTTTGCAATGCGTTTCCAGTTGGAACCAGACCCCATTGCTTGGCTGTATCCCAAGCCGTAAGTTCACCTTCCTGAATGCCGAGCTGTGCCCAGATTTTATGAGGAGCACGTGTCAGGAACGGTTGCAACAGAATCGAAGCAATTCGCAAGCTTTCGATCAGGTGAGCCATAACGGATGCCAATTCATCGCGTTTTGCTTCATCACGAGCCAGCGCCCATGGCTGCGTCTCATCAATATATTTGTTGGTGCGGCTGACAAACTGGCTGATCGCTGTCAGTGCTACGGAAAACTGCAGGTTTTCCATCGCCTGTTCCACTTTTTCCACTGTAGCATGGCCTGCTTCTTCCAGCGAAGCATCAAATTCCGTTACATTTGAAGCAAACGCAGGGGCTTTGCCTTCAAAATATTTGTCTACCATGGCAACGGTACGGTTCAACAGGTTACCCAGATCGTTTGCGAGGTCGGAGTTAACACGCTCTACGAAGCTCTCCGGTGTAAACGTACCATCGGAACCAAACGGTACTTCACGTAGCAGGTAATAACGCAGTGCATCGAGACCGTAACGGTCAATCAGGGTAACCGGATCAACGACATTGCCTTTTGATTTGGACATCTTGCCATCCTTCATCAACAACCAGCCATGTGCAAACACTTTCTTCGGCAAAGGCAAGTCCAGCGCCATCAACATAATTGGCCAGTAGATCGTATGGAAACGAACAATTTCTTTCCCTACCAGATGTACATCCGCAGGCCAGAACTTGTTATACAGGGATGCATCGGATGAACCGTAGCCCAGTGCTGTAATATAGTTGGACAACGCATCAATCCACACATAAACCACGTGTTTTGGATCACCTTTAACTTTGACGCCCCATTCAAATGTAGTCCGCGATACGGCCAAATCTTCAAGACCTGGCTTGATGAAGTTGTTGATCATCTCGTTCTTACGGGATTCCGGCTGAATAAAGCCCGGGTTCTCTTCATAATATTTCAACAAACGATCTGCATATTTGCTCATACGGAAGAAGTAAGATTCTTCTTTGACCAATTCAACCGGGTGTCCGCTATCCGGGCTCTTGGCCGAGATAATCTCACCATTCTCATTCTTCTCTACATCCACCAGTTGAGTCTCCGTGTAATACGTCTCATCCGGAATGCTGTACCAGCCTTCGTACTCACCTTTGTAGATATCTCCCTGTTTCAGCAAACGGTCAAAGATATCCTGAACAATGGTTTTGTGACGTTCTTCGGTTGTACGGATAAAGTCGTCATTGGAAATGTCCAACTTGTTCCACAGTTCCTTGATCCCCACAACGATATCGTCGATAAAAGCTTGCGGTGTCTGTCCTTTCTCTTGTGCCTTGCGCTCAATCTTCTGGCCATGTTCATCGGTTCCTGTCAGATAATGAGCATCGTAACCGCGTAGACGCTTGTAACGAACCATCGCATCTCCCGCTACAGTTGTATACGCATGCCCAATATGCAATTTGTCACTCGGATAATAAATCGGGGTTGTCAGATAAAATGTTTTTTGGTCAGCCATGAATGACTTCTCCTCCTTCAAATGTTCCTGCTTCATGTGATCCCTTCGTCCAAAACAACTAAAAAAGAACACAAAAAACTCCCGCCCCTATGGGACGAGAGTTGCTCTCACGTGTTACCACCCAAATTCCCCATGTTTTTCACAAAACACAGGCTCTGTCGGTCCTTCGACCGCCCATTAACGCTGGATCACGCCTCAGCCTTACGACAGCAGCTCTGAAATCACTGTCTGCACGCTCGAAAGAGGTTCCTCCGGGACCATATTCCATCCTCCTCCCAGACCGGTTCTCAGCTCATCCGGCTCTCTGCACTGGGGGTGTGTCTGTACTTATCCCTTCACTGGAAATCATATAGGAAAAATATACTGAAATGCGGACCCCTTTGTCAAGTGGACAGCATACTCAAGTTCAATCCTGGCCTGCTTCCATACCACCCGAATACTTCAGGCAACATGTTACTCTGATACCATCATGGATTTCTCCGCCTTTTGTGGCACCAGATCTACACCGCCTGGATGAAACGGGTGACATTTGGCAATACGTTTCGCTGTTAACAACGAACCTTTGAGCGCACCGTGCACTTCAATCGCCTCCATGGCGTAAGCCGAACAGCTCGGATAGAACCGACATGTTGGCGGTGTTAATGGAGAGATATAGTTGCGGTACACCCGAATGGGTGCCTGAGCAATTCTGCGCGATAACTTCATGGTCAGTGCTTCCCATGAGCGTGCGTGTGTCCCGATGCCGCTTTGGCCGGAGCATGCTCTGCACAGTCCTTACAATATCCAAATACCTCGAACTTGTGGTCTACAACCTGAAATTGCTCAGGCGCATCTGCAAGCTGCATCGGGCAAAAAATAATAGGATATGTCTTCTGACACTTCAGACAGATCATATGATGGTGATGATGATCTTCACTACAGTGCGCTTTGAATTTAACGCCATCTTCGAAGATGACCTGTTCCAGTACACCCAGTTCCTGCATTACCCGCAAATTCCGATATACTGTGTCAAAACTCAGTCCGCTGTATGTCTTACCCATATATTCATAGACGTCCTTGGGTGTAAGATACCCGGGAGACTCAGCAAATAACCGGGCCAGTGTTTTCCGCTGATCGGTAATGCGAAGCCCCTGTGAGGACATGGTTGAAATAATCTGTTCTGTCGACAGCATGATCTAAAGCACCTCCTGTCATACGAGCATTTTGCATCATTCATAGAGCGACAGTTTATTCGGCAAAAGCAAAAACTTTTGCTTTCTTGTATACCTCTAATAATGCATCAAATTACGATTAGAGTCAACGAAGACACCGGGTTAGGTCATTCCAACATCACATAAAAAGGACTCCATGCACATGCATTGCCATTAGTCTAGCTTGAGCTAATGACAGTACATTTTGATGGAGTCCCTTCCTGACGGTTCAGATGATCAATCGTTCGGGCGACTTTTGGGGTGAACGGGTATATATGATATAAGCTTTCACTCCAAACCGTCCGTGCATGTTCATGTTATTACTTTTCAGCCGGAAGCGGCGTGAACAGCAGGTTAACAGGCAAGTTACTTCCTGGTGCCGCCGAGAAGAGAATGGTTACACTCTCGCCGTACGAACCTGTGCGATACATAACGCTTTGCTCATTAGGTGCAGTTACAGATTTACCTGTGGAAATCTGAACGACCTGTCCATTCACGAGTGCCACACCTGAATATCTGCCTCCACGAGGGTTGAATGAAATCAAAGTGCGCGGAGCAACATTATTCAATGTAATTTTGTACAATACACCAAAGTTACCTGCGTTGGACGCTTCAGTGAAAGCCATAGGGTCCGTTCCCACAAGATTTGGATCACTTGCATTGTCTCCAAGTGGAAGACGTGCAGGTTTCGACCCTACTTCTTGATCATACGTAATGATCCGTGTTGCATTTGGATAGGTACCACGGTTGTGAACTCCATCACGATCCAGAACCGGCAGGCTCGACAACACTTCCATCGGGTCCTTGTTTTCTTCAATCATGATAATGTTGTAATCCAGTTCATAGTCACTGAATACATCCGAATACAAGGAAATGACTTGTCCCTGTTTCATCGGAAGAACGCTCAGATCATTAAGAATCAGCTTGCTTTCTCCTGGCTGGATGTACACTTTCTTTTGTCCGGTACCATTCTGCATGGATTGGAACCAACGGTCAATGGACAGCTTTCCAGCTACCGTTGCAAAAGGAGACGGTCCTGCAAAGCCCATGTTTTGCTGGTCAATGGACGCCGTGTATGCGTTGTTGTTTGTCGCTACAACATACATTTTCACGCTTTTGCCCGTGTTGTTCACATGGTGAATCATGAAGCGTGTCTGTCCAAAGGAAGATTCCTTGTACACAATGCCTTCCGTATTCACGGTTTCCGGGCTGTTACTGCGGATCAGCAGACTTGGTTCATCATAATAAGTGAAAGGTATTTTCTCCAATGCCGGTACTCCACCACCGTCAAAAGTGAACTTCTCACCGACTGGTGTGAACAATTGATTAAAGTCAGTCACACTATAAAGTGTTTCTCCCGTAATATTGATCATCTTGGTATAGCTATCGCTAGCACCATGTTTATCGGTAACTGTAATCGTTACGGTCTTCGGTCCTGGAACAAAGAATGCAAGTGCATTGTTATCCCATTCGGTTTTTACAATTGCATTCTCATCATCTGTGCTTTGATCAATATAAGTGATTTTCTCACCCATTTTGTATTCTTCTTTATCTGTCGTAAACATTGCGACAGGTGGCAGATTCGGTCTTTCAACCTTAATCGTAACCGAATACGGATCGCTCCATTGACCACTTGAATCCTGGACCGCATAGGTTACTGTGTATACACCTGGTTGGTCGAATGAATCCTGACGGCCTGTCCAACGCTCATCTACAATGCTGAGTCCCTTGGGAGAGCTGGATCTGGTTGTGTAGGTTACCTGGTCTCCGGCAAAAACCTCTTTTTGTACCGTGAAGCTTGCCACCGGTTTGGTACTCAGATTCAATACAACCGTTTTGGCAGATTGATTTACTTTATACGTAATGTCCAGAGCCTGTGTAATTGAAGTCAACGGCACCATGAACGTATTTTTTTGTTGATAAGCCGCGCCTTTCATCGTTCTGGACACACCATTAACGGTATAGATCTTGCTGTTTGTTTTGAAACGCAGCTCATCTTCACCACTAATAATGATCGTTTCTTTAGTTGTGTTATCATATTTGACATCATAGCCAACCCGATCAACGAGAGCACGGATCGCTACATAGGATACACCATTTTTTACAGCCATCGGCTGTCCAGCAAGATATGTTTTGCCATCTTGCATCATTTTATTACTGTTCATATAAAGAGTGAGGTCTCCACCCCGGCCTCCAGCAACAGATGAACCGCCTGCAGATGGTTGCTCCACTTCTACTGGTGCAGGTGCTGGTGTTTCCTCAGCTGTACCTTCTTCGTCCATAGGTTCAATTACCGGCTCAACAGGAGTCGCGTCTGTTCCTGTAGGAACATCTGTCTCAGGAGGGTTCACTTCTTCAGTTGTTTCATTATTTGATGTTGGAGTGTTTGTTCCGGATTTCACTTCGGATTCCGCGATGGTCTGTTCTTTCTTCACAACCTCCACGGATTTAACTTTGGCTGTATTCACTGATGTAGTATCGCTCTGATCTGCTGATTGTGCATTGGCAGGAATCACTGCAAACGCCTGAAACACAGCAAAAGCGGTAAGTATGGACAATTTCTTCTTCAAATTCATTCTTTGTCTTTGGCTCCTTCTGCTCCCATTTTATAAATATCCCCCTCAAAAAGTCATATTATTAGACGCTTGGAACCGGGAAAAGTTGCTAAAAAGTTAAGAGGAGAATTGTAAACTTTTAATAGAAGGAAAATACTATGAAAATAGTTATCTATCAATTATCTTTTTGGCATTCATATCCCAAAATTAACCAATAGAGAATTCCAACAAAAAAATCTCTCCAGGAGATGGTCAATTAGCACCATATCGCAGAGAGATGTAAGGATTAAATAGGTCTAGCGCAAACGGACAGGTAGACTTCCTGTTGGTTGCAGTCCACCGGTTAACACATGGGACAGTACCCGAACAACTGCAGGTGTATTCTCATATGTACATACATAACTACCCGGCCTCGAGATCTCCAGCAGATCATATGGATTGCGTAGAGCAATTACAATCAGCGAATGATTTTTACTAAGCTTTTCAACCAAAAACTGTTGCCCTTTCGGAAGATGACCTGCCGATGTGTACGTACATACGATAACTTGTTCACTATCTGACACATCAGCCAATATCCGATCTGTTTCATCATAAGTGGGCTGCGTTGTAATTTTGTGCTCACGAACTCTGCCTCGCAGCTGCGATAACGCCATACCCAACGATTCTGTATGGGACCATGGTTCATCCACCTCTGTCCGTTGCACAACCTCAGGCCAGATGACATATACGCCCTTCTCTGGGTCCAACGGCAACAGCCCATCATTATGAACGATGGTAATACTGCTTGAAGCAATCTTGAACAACGTCAATTCGTTGGGCTCAGTGGGTTTAGTGCAATCAACAGGTTCGACATCGGTTGCTTCGACCGTTTCACTCGCTTTCGGCGAAACCAGATGATCATTCTGCTGCCCACAGCGCTTTTTTTTCCATGTCATAATGCGTTCAACCGCCTGATGAATAACCTCTTCCGAAATGCGCCCCGTTCGAACTCCTTCCACAATGGCTTCCAGCGCAGCAACCTGATCTTGCAAGGTATGACTCACCAGAATCAGATCTGCTCCTGCTTCCACAGCACGAACGGCAGCTTCAGCTACCCCATATGGCTTGGATATTGCATGCATTTCAAGACAGTCTGTAATAATAATGCCTTCAAAACCCATTTCCTCACGTAGCAGACCCGTTAACACCTTATGTGACAACGTAGCCGGAATGGGCTCGGGCTCAATCGAAGGGAACATCACATGAGCTGTCATAATAGCATCAACTCCGGCCTCAATCGCCTTGCGGAACGGTAACAACTCCATCTGTTCCAGCCTGTTTCGATCATGAGGTACCGTAACCATACCAAGATGAGAATCTACGGCTGTATCTCCGTGTCCCGGAAAATGTTTGGCAGTAGCAGCTATGCCCTGTGATTGATATCCGGTGATGGCTGCTACGCCATGAGCGGCCACACTTTCAGCATGTTCACCATACGAACGCACACCGATAACCGGGTTAAGCGGGTTGTTATTCACGTCGACCACTGGTGCAAGGTTCATATCAATACCGATGCTTTTTAACTCACGACCCAGAATTTGAGCACACTCCAGAGTATATTCCGCATTGCCTGTCGCACCAAGCGCCATATTACCCGGCACTTGGGTCATTCCCTCTTGGTCAATCCGTGCAACCATGCCACCTTCCTGGTCCACCGAAATCATGAGTGGTAGAGCCCCTGCTTCAGCAGCCATCTCTTGCAGTTCGGCGGATAGCCGTGTCAATTGATCTACACTTTCGACATTACGCCGGAAATAAATGACACCCCCGACGTGATAGTCACGGATTAAACGAGTAATCTGTTCATCTGCGTGCTGACTGTGAAATCCACACATCAACAATTGTCCTACCTTTTGCTCCAATGTCAGATCATTCAAGGGTTTCATTTGACCTCTCCTCCCGTTTCCCTTGGTACTACAAACCCAATTGTTTACTCTGCCTGTACTCTGAGGGTTTCATGTGAAAGTGTTTATGAAACACCTTGGAGAAGTAACGGCGCTCCTTGAACCCTGTTGCTTCCCCAATCGCTGTAATGCTCCATTCGGTTGTACTCAACAATAAAGCGGCACTTTCCATCCGTTTCTGCGTCATGTATTCCACAAAAGTAACACCCATTTGAGTTTTAAATAGCTGGCAAAAGTATCCTGGGCTGATTCCAAGCCAATCTGCGACTTCATCTATTCCCAAGTCCTCTTGCAGCCGTGCGTCCATATACTCACATGCAGACAAGATCAGTTCCGATACGGAAGGACGTGGCTGCGTTTGTTTGCCCTGACAGGCATGGGTAACAACCTCTGCAAGTTCAAGGAGTTCCCTCATGGATACGGCCCCTTGCAGTGCATTCCAATAATTCACTTCGTGCTCTTCAGCGAGGGCCTGTACTTCACGCAGTTCCCGAAGCATGTGCACAAGCATAAACCGAAGATTGGTTTCATCTATCCTGTTGAAGGATTGTCCTGAATTCCCCATTTGCTGTTTAAGCCGATCCAATACATCACGTAACCCCTGCTTGTTCCCTTGACGAATCCACCGAGTAACAAACTCCAGATCTTCTCTTGTAATCCATGAGTTAGCCCCTTTGGAGGCCGTATGATCATACGATAAGGTGGTTTCGGAACAACTCGCCTTTAACACCCCGTCTTCACTTTCCGAATGGGACATCAGTATTTTTTGACAATGCCGGTATCGCTCCAGAATTTGACTTTCCAGGTTCACGGGTACAGCATCCTGAACAACCCTAACCTTCACACTTGAATCCAAGAATAATATTTCATTTAATTCGAGACACAGTTGATGGGCCAGTTCCTCTGAGCGACGTTTCCACTCACCTGATGCCTCCAGCAAGATGCACCACTCCCCTTTGCGGGTCGAAAGAATCTGACAGTCCTCCGTAATTCGATCTGCCACTTCCCTAAGTCTGGAACTTATGGTCTCATGCCATCGTTGATGCTGAAGCTCGGACCAGCCGATAGAATGGCGAAAATAACCGACCGCATCCACCAGCAGCAACGTATACGGTGTAGCAGTTGTTATGAATTCAGGAACAGAGGCAGGATAGACAACCTTCAACGGTGCTTCTCCTCGCAACAGGTCAATCAATTGTTTGTGTCTGATCCAGCTTTCCATCTCTTGGCTGCGATAACGTTGCGATTCGTTTTCCTGACGTCTCTTCTGGATCTGCCCGGCAAGTTCACGCAGTTTATGTTCCAGATTCAAATAATCAATTGGCTTACATATGTATTCATGTACGTTATACTTGATAGCGGTTCGAGCATATTCAAACTGCTGATACCCGGTCAGTAAAATAATCTCACACGTTTCACCCTGCTCTCGCAGCAAACGAATAAGTTCCAATCCATCCATAGACGGCATTCGAATATCACACAAGAGAATGTCCGGATGACTTTCTGTTACTTTCCCCAGCGCTTCTACACCACTTCTCGCTGTACCTGTGATTTCAATCCCCATCTCTTCCCAGGGTAAAATGTAGTTCAGATTCTCCAGAATCGGCAGCTCATCGTCAACCAGCATTGCAGTCAGATTCATCCGGCTTCCTCCTGCTCATATAATGGAATAATGCATCGAATAACTGTGCCATACCCCGGTGCTGAACATATAAATATGCCATACCCGGCCCCGTATTGAATACGAATTCGATCTGCCACACTTCGTAATCCCAATCCCCTGCGTTCCGTTATGGACGATAATGATTCCGCCCCTTCCGCGAGCATATCTTCCGGCGTATCTTCTGCCATATACTCAAATCGTGCGAGCATTTCCTGGGGAATACCGATCCCATTATCCTCAACACATAACACCAGATGACCCCGTTCTGCATATGCGCTTATCCGCAATACACCTGGATAGGTGATCCCCTCAAACCCATGTTGAATACTATTTTCCACCAGAGGCTGAAGGGTAAGCTTAAGCAGAATTGAGCTGTATAGATGGGGTGGAATGTCAATCTCATAGGTGAACAAATCACTGAATCTGTACTGTTGAATCTCCAGATAACTCTGCAAATGCCTTATTTCCTCACCCAGCGGAATCTCCTCCTGATCCTGAATGCTGATACGAAGCATATTGCCAAGTCTGGTCACCATCTCGCTTACTTTGCGGCCCTCCCCACGCAGCGCTAATCCATTAATGGATTCCAATGTGTTAAACAGAAAATGAGGTTTGATCTGGGCCTGTAGTACACGCAGTTCCGCTTGGGCCTTCTGCTCTTGCTCTGCCCGAACACGACGGAATAATCCCCCGATCCGATCCAATAGTTCATTGAACCCTTGCGCAAGCAGCTGCATTTCATCGAATCCTTTTCCTTCCACCCTCGCATTAAAATCACCATCATCCACACGACGCATAAACCTTACAAGTACAGCAATGTTACCCGTAATGCGATTCATGAAAAAAAGATTAAAGATCATCGCTGCGAGCAGGCATGACAGAATAATGATGACAGACCAACCGGCAAAGGCATTGGTTTCCGCAGATAAGGCTTCCCATGAAGTCACACTGACGAGGCTCCAGTTATAGTTCTTCAGATGATATTGCGAAATGATGCTCTCTTTGCCGTCAAAGACCGTTCTGACACTGCTAAAACCAGGACCGTAACGGCTGGATTCAGCACCAAGGTTTTGCATGTTCTCACCGTTATATATACCTGCAGGATCATAGACGATCAGTCCTTCTTTATTAATTAATAGGAACGACGTATCCTGTGCTGAATCGCTGATCTGCAGGTGACGGAAGATCCGGTCGATCTCTCCTTTTTTGATCTGAACAACAAGCACGCCGATATTTTGAAAATAACTGAGTTCTTTGACCAGTCTGATCTGGGTGAAGACAGGTTCTACCCCGGTTAATTCGGGATATTCCAGAGGTGCGAGCCATTTAGGCACACCATTAAGTTGCTGAATTTCGTTGAATAAGGGATGCACTTTGAATTGCTGAAAAGGAAGGGCTTGAAAGTTTTCTTTGGTGAAAATGGAGACAATCTGGTTGTTCTCGGAAGAACGCAAATCATATAAAAAGGCATAACTAATGAACGGATAATTATATAGAAGGGAACGGAAATTGCGCTGGCTGGCATTCAGGGATAACTGATTACCGGTTCCCAGATCCTGCTTGGTCGGATCTTTGGCATTCAACGCCATTTGAAAAACCGATGTCGCTATCCCGTTGTCGGTCACATTATTAATCTGCTGAAATACATTCTCGATATTGTAGCTGATGGCCTGAAGCGCATATTCGGCCTGTTGATTGTATTTTTTCTCAATCGTATGTGATGTGACCAGAAACATGCCAATGCCCAGCGCACACATCGGTACAATAATCAGTAGCAGAAATGCCAAGGCCAGCTTCATTCGCAAGTTCATATCCCGTTCTCCCTATTCACTGGTTCATGGTATTAACCTTTGACACCACCTGCAGTTACTCCTTCTATAATTTTCTCCTGGAGTATAGCGTAGATCACAAGTACAGGTACAACGCTGTATACAATACCTGCCGACATCTGAGCATAGTTCATCTGATATTGATCCCGAAACTGGACCATGCCCACTGGCAGCGTACGCAATTTATCGGTGGATAAAAAATAGTTGGCGAGTAAAAATTCGTTCCAGTTGCCGAGGAAATTAACGATAAAAACCGTAACAATGGCTGGAACTGTAAGAGGTATCACTATTTTAGCAAAGATACCCGGGGCCCTCAAGCCGTCCATGACCGCCGCTTCCTCAATCTCCCCAGGCAGAGAACGCATAAAAGCCGCCAGGATAATAATTGTAAAGGGGATCGCATTGGCCACATAGGGCACGATCAATGCCAGATGTGTATCCAATATGCCCATTTTGCGTACAAGCAGATAAATCGGCAGCATAAGTGCATTGTTAGGAATAAGCATACCCGCCAGAATCAGGCTGTACAGAAACAGGCTCCATCTCCGGTGTCTCATCCGGGTTACGGCAAAAGCAAACATGGCGCCGAGGACAATCGTACACGCCGATGATAAAATCGAAATGTACAGGCTGTTCCAGAAATACGTGCCAATCTTGGCATTCACCCAGGCCTCCACGTAATTGTTAAACTCCCATGTTGTAGGCAAACCGAATGGATTCAGGGCGATTTCATTGTTATCCTGCTTGAAGGAAGAGAAAATTACAAATAAAAAGGGAAACAAAATCGCGATCAAATACAACATTAACAACACATGAGGTATACTGCTTTTTATGCTTTTCGCCATCAATATTCCACCTTCTCGCCCCGCCTCGCCACCAGCAGTTGATACACCACAGTGAGCACAAGCGTCAGAGCAAAGATCAGCACTGCAATGGTATTACCATAACCATATTTGAAGTTGGTAATTGCATATTTGATCATATATGTCGCCAGAACCTCAGTGGACCCAGCGGGCCCACCTTTGGTCATGACAATCACGATGTCGGCTGCTTTCATGGCACCTGCGATGGACAACATGATCACCACCGAAATGATCGGCCGGATCAGCGGCAACGTAATTCGCATTGCACGTTGTACCGCCGTTGCACCATCGATTGCGGCCGCTTCATCCAGATCACGGGGAATCGCCAGTATGGCCGCCAGCACCATGACAATGTAAAATCCCGTCCACTGCCAGGCATTGGTCACCAAGATGGACAACATGGCAAATCGGTTATCCGATAACCAGTAGATTGGATCGATTCCCAGCACATGAAGCATTTTGTTTAATAGCCCGATATTCGGTTCATAGATGAATCCCCATAAAATACCGATAACGGCTGTCGACATGATGGATGGTAAAAAAACAGCGGTTTTATACAGACCTTTCAGCCTTTTCACATTGGCAATCAGAAGCGAAAACAGGACGATTAGGGGTACCTGAATCAGTACCGAAAATCCGATGAAAAAGCCGTTATTACGTGTGGAAATCCAAAAACGTTCATCGGTCAGTGCCTTCACATAATTGGATAAACCCACAAAACGTGGCTCAGCCGATACCCCATTCCAACTCGTCAGACTGTAATACAGGGAGCTACCAATAGGGTATAGAAAGAACATTACAAACAGAATTAGGGCTGGCATTACAAACAACGTATAGATTAACGGGCTGCGGAGTGAAGTATTCATGGTCAGCCTCCTTCAGTCACTTCAACGATCGCAGTTTCGACTTGAATTCGTTTATTCCACTGAGGCGTTTGCTTCCTCTTGCACCTTTTGCAGCTCTTCTGCCATTTTCTCTGGCGTCGTCTGCCCACCAATCAACTTCTGAATCTGCAGATTGCTGATCTCTGTCGTCACATCGGCCTGAACAAGTGCATCAAATGCCGGGAACGACGTCTTGGACGCATTAAGCACAGCCACAATTTCTTTCATCAGATCATCGGTAATGCTATCGGTCAGCACTTTCTCGTCCAGCTTCATGGCAGGCAACACACCGTCTTCCACAAGGCCGCGGATCTGCATATCTTCATTGTAGAAATCTTTGATAAAAGCTTTCACTGCGTCCAGCTTCTGCGGGTCATCCGCCACTGCTGCCGAGAACCCGTATCCATTGTTCACATCACGCATCAAAGACGTCTGATCTCCTGCTCCGTTCTCTACCGGAGGCATATTGAAGAATCCAACCTTGCCAATGAGCGATTCACCGCTCTGACCTTCCTTAAATACAGATGATTTCCATGTTCCGTCATACATTAATACCACTTCTCCACTTGTAAATTGCGTGGTATATTCGGCATACTCAAAGCCCAGTTCACCTTTTTTGAAATAACCCTTATCCACCCATTCCTTATGTTTGGCAAAACCTTGCACAACACCCGGATCGGTCCACTTCGCTTCACCTGTTGCAAACTTTGCGGTAATCTCCGGCCCGGCATAGCGGGACCACAGATGGTTGGTTAACATAAGCGGCACCCAGCCCGCCTTAGATGCGGAAGCAAGCGGCACTTTGCCATCAGCCTTGATCTCAGCCAGTATATTGTCCAGTTCAGCCATGGTAGTTGGGGCTTTCCATCCTTTTTGTTCGAAGTACTCTTTATTATAGAAAAAACCTTCGCCCGAACCGCCAATCGGCAGTCCATATACTTTGCCTTCATACGTAAACGGTTCAAGGGATGTAAACTGGTCCTGAATGCCCAGCTCTTGCAGGATTGGGGTCAGATCAAGCAGCATACCTTCCTTGGCATAAACTTTGGAATCCGGGCTACCGAACAGTTCAAATATATCCGGCGGGTTACCTGCCGCCATCTCTCCGCGAAGCTTTTCCTTACGATTCACATCGGATTCGACACCATCCAGCGTAAAGGTCAGATTGGGTATCTCTCCCTCAACTTTGTCCACAACATCCTGCAGAATGGCCAGTCTTTTCTGTTTGTCGGCTCCCACCTGCGTGTGGCGGAGAAGCATTTCAACCGGTTCCTTACTTGTTTCCTCCACAGGTGTATTGCCTGCGCCTTGCTGTGGCTCGTTACTTGAGCTTGCACATCCCGCCAAAGTCCATGAAGTGATAAGCAATAATGAAAGCAGTAATGTCATTCTTTTTTTCATCTGGTTGACCCTCCTCAAGATATTGAGCATTTGGCTTTACACTCTGATTATAAAAAGCCGGAGCTTACATCGTAAGGATGACAATTCATCAATGGAGGGATAAAATCCTTCACTGGACAAAAAACAGCCCCTGCGAAACATGTTCGCAAGGACTGCTTGGTTGAGTGTTTTTACTATATAAAGGTTAGATCACTTACCTGAACAAGCCACGCCAGCCGTTTCCTGGCGACCTTGTTCGATCAGGCGATACGCCCGCTCCACTTCTTCTTCACTTGGTGAAGGAACTCCATCCAGTGGATATACTTTGCCGAGCGCCTCCCATTTGTAGATCCCCATCTGATGGTATGGAAGAATTTCGAACTTCTCGACGCCATTTAATGTTCCAATAAACCGTCCGAGGTTAAGCAAATCCTCTTCCTCGTTATGAATGCCAGGCACATACACGTGGCGTATCCACATTTTCCGACCTTGCTCCGATAACCACTTGGCCGTTTTCAACGTTCTCTCGTTGGATTTGCCTGTCAACTTGATATGTTTCTCATCATCAATATGTTTGAGGTCCAGCAGAACCAGGTCTGTGTGATCCAGGAGATCGTGAATCCGTTCCGGTTCGTTAAATCCGTTGCTGTCCAGTGTCGTATGCAATCCCCAGCGCCGCTTCACTTCCTTGAAGATTTCGGCTACAAAGTGAGCCTGTAACGTTGGTTCTCCACCAGATATCGTAAGCCCGCCTCCGGAGCTGCGGTAGTAAGACAGGTAAGGCTCAATTTCAGCCAGTACCTCCTCAAGCGTCATTTCTTTTCCACCATCCAGCGCCCAAGTATCAGGGTTGTGGCAATATTGACATTTGAGTAGACATCCTTGCATAAAAAGCACAAAGCGGATGCCTGGGCCGTCAACCGTCCCGAAAGTTTCGAGTGAATGAATATGTCCGTTAACCATGCTGCCTCTTCCTTTCTGTATCCGCATCCGCTGTGCGTTTAATATGATTTGGAATACCTTGCTCTAGCGGTCTTCTACTAGCAAATTACTTACATCGAGCCATGGAACGTACGGTTGATGACATCCAACTGTTGTTCACGAGTCAATTTAATGAAGTTAACGGCATATCCGGATACCCGTATAGTCAGTTGTGGATAGCTTTCCGGGTGATCCATCGCATCAATCAATTGCTGACGATCAAATACGTTAACGTTCAGGTGATGAGCGTTTTGACCGAAGTAACCATCCATCATCGCAGTCAGATTGGATTTACGTGTAGTCTCCTCTTTACCCAATGCTTTTGGCACGATGGAGAAGGTATTGGAAATCCCGTCAAGACTGTGTTCATAAGGCAATTTGGCTACCGAGCCAAGGGATGCCAGTGCACCTTTTTTGTCACGACCATGCATTGGGTTTGCACCTGGAGCAAATGGTTCACCTGCTTTACGACCATCCGGTGTAGTCCCTGTTTTCTTACCATATACCACGTTGGAAGTGATCGTCAGAACGGATTGTGTTGGAACTGCGTTACGGTAAGCTTTGTGCTTGCGAATCATGCCCATAAAGTTCTCGACCAGTTCAACAGCAATGCTGTCTACGCTGTCTTCATTGTTACCGTAACAAGGGAAGTCTCCTTCGATTTCGAAATCAACAGCGATGCCTTGTTCGTTACGAATTGGTTTTACTTTGGCATATTTGATCGCACTCAGTGAATCTGCTGTAACCGACAGACCAGCGATACCGCAAGCCATCGTACGTACAATGTCACGGTCATGCAATGCCATTTCGATACGCTCATAGCTGTATTTATCGTGCATGTAGTGAATGACGTTGAGGGTGTTCATATACAGCTTAGCCAGCCACTCCATCATTGGTTTGAAGCGTTTCATAACCTCATTGTAATCCAGCACTTCGCTAGTAATGGCAGGATACTCAGGTCCAACTTGTGCTCCGGATTTCTCGTCACGACCACCGTTGATCGCATACAGGAGAGCTTTTGCCAGGTTGGCACGAGCGCCGAAGAATTGCATTTGTTTCCCGATCTTCATCGCCGACACACAGCAAGCAATACCGTAATCGTCACCGTAGATCGGACGCATCAGATCATCATTTTCATACTGGATTGAGCTGGTTTCGATGGATACTTTACTGCAATAATCTTTGAAAGCTTCTGGAAGTTTCGTTGACCAGAGAACAGTCAAGTTTGGTTCTGGTGCAGGACCCAGGTTGTGCAGTGTATGCAGGAAACGGAAACTGTTTTTGGTTACACGTGTTTCGCCATTCACGGACATACCACCGATGGACTCAGTCACCCATGTTGGATCTCCACTGAACAGTTCGTTGTAATCCGGTGTACGCAGGAATTTGACGATCCGCAGTTTCATTACAAAATGGTCAACCAATTCCTGAGCCTGTTCTTCGGACAGAATCCCTTCTTGCAGGTCACGTTCAATGTAGATATCCAGGAAAGAAGATACACGTCCCAGTGACATCGCAGCACCGTTCTGTTCTTTGATCGCAGCGAGATAACCGAAGTACAACCATTGGAACGCTTCTTTTGCTGTTGTCGCTGGCAAGGAAATATCGAACCCGTGCATATCGCCCAATTGTTTCAATTCTTGCAATGCACGAATCTGTTCAGACAATTCTTCCCGCAGACGAATGACATCTTCATCAATAACATCAACTTCGAGTGCATTCAGTTCGCCTTTTTTGTTACGAATCAGGAAGTCTACCCCGTACAAAGCTACACGACGATAGTCACCGATGATCCGGCCACGGCCGTAAGCATCTGGCAGACCTGTAATAATTCCTGCTTTACGCGCTGCACGCATGTCGGAAGTATAAGCATCGAATACACCCTGGTTGTGTGTTTTGCGAATGTTTGTAAATATATCAATGACGCCCTGTGGCATTTCAAAGCCATATGCCTCACATGCGTCAATCATCATGCGAATTCCGCCTGTTGGTTGAATGGAACGTTTGAACGGAGCATCGGTCTGAACGCCGACAATCTGCTCTTTGGATTGATCCAGATAACCGGGTTGGTGAGAAATAATAGTACCTGGTGTGTTCACGTCAACGTCAAGGACACCGCCGTTATCCCGTTCTTTTTTGGTCAGATCAGATACGATCTCCCACAATTCTTTGGTATTCTGGGTTGCACCTGCGAGAAATGCTTCGTCGCCGTAATACGGAGACAAGTTGTGTGCCAGAAAATCATTCACATCTACGGATTTGGTCCATGTTCCTTTGGTAAAGTTTCTCCAGCCTGTTTGTTGTTTGACATCTTTTTCAATCACCGACATCGTAATCCCTCCACTAATTTGGATTTCTGGACACATAACATCTTGCTTCATTCGTAGCATTGTGTGCCCAGAGCCGCGATTAATGTGAATTGTTTCACATAAACCGGAACATGTTCTCTCTACTTGGGAACCGGAACCGCGGGATGAATGTTTTTCTTACATTTTCAGTATACGACTTGGGGCTTTCATCATCTGTGATTTTTGTCACAAAGCCAGTGAACTAACTCACTCCACCTGCGCTGTGTCCCATTGACCCCTGTAAATTCACACTTAGCCACTGCGCGGGCAGAACAACTTCCGATCGCTGTTATCCCCGGATTTTTTCAATTTTATATTTCAAAGGGGAAAATCCGGGGATAAAGGCGAACGCTCCGCTTCTTCTGTTTTTCTGCCCACTCCGTTATTGTGTGAACATCTGGCTCAAACAGCCACGTCACGGATTCCGTGTAACCTCTCTAGAACCCTTTGCTCCTCTATGCTCGGAGCAAACCAAATCTTAGAATACTCCTGAAAAACAGATGCTCGCTCTTCTGTTTTTCTGCCCACTCCGTTATTGTGTGAACATCTGGCTCAAACAGCCACGTCACGGATTCCGTGTAACCTCTCTAGAACCCTTTTGCTCCTCTATGCTCGGAGCAAACCAAATCTTAAAATACTCCTGAAAAACAGAGGCTTCACTCTTCTGTTTTTCTGCCCACTCGTTATTGTGTGAAAGACGGCAATCGGGGCTCCCCTCTCGGGGAACCCTGATCTTCTTGCCGTAAAGCACGCTTTGTTCTAAATTTATTATTCAAACTTTCCGTAGAAAGCGTTGCGGTATACATCAGCCAGTTCAGTTACCAGCGGCAACTTCGGATTGGCGGTTGTACATTGGTCTTCGAAGGCACGGTCTGCCAGATAATCGACATGTGCTTCAAAGTCTTTGGCATCGAATCCGATCTCTTGGAACGATTCTTCAATACCCAAGATTTTGTTCAGTTTACGGATGGCATTGATAAGACTGGTTACGCCTTCTTCTGTCGTACGAGCAGGCAATCCCAGTATGCGGGCAATTTCGGCATACCGCTCATCCGCTACAAAGTGCGAATATTTCGGGAACGATGCAAATTTGGTCGGTTTTTTTGCGTTGTAACGAATGACGTGTGGCATCAGAATGGCATTGGTGCGTCCGTGTGCGGTGTGATACTGACCGCCCCATTTGTGCGCCAAGCTGTGGTTAATGCCCAGGAATGCGTTGGCAAACGCCATACCTGCAATCGTGGAAGCATTATGCATTTTTTCACGTGCCAGTTTATCTCCTTGCAGCGCAGATTGCTCCAGGTATTGGAATACCAGTTGGATTGCTTTGATCGCAAGTCCATCCGTGTAATCATTTGCCATAACAGATACATAAGCTTCAATCGCATGCGTCAGTACGTCCATTCCTGTGTCGGCAACCGCTGTTCTAGGCAGGGAATATACGAATTCTGGATCGACAATCGCTACGTCTGGTGTCAGCTCATAGTCGGCCAATGGATATTTGGTGTTACCTTGATTTTTATCTGTGATAACCGCGAACGATGTCACTTCAGAACCTGTACCCGATGTGGTTGGGATCGCTACAAATTTCGCTTTTACGCCGAGACGTGGATATTTGTAGATCCGTTTGCGGATATCCATGAATTTTTGTTTCAGATCGTTGAAGTCCGTGTCCGGATATTCATAGAACAACCACATGGCTTTGGCAGCATCCATCGGTGATCCACCGCCGAGTGCGATAATGCAGTCTGGTTGGAAGCGGCGCATCATTTCGGTTCCGCGATCTACCGTTGTTGTCGATGGATCTGGCTCTACATCGGAGAATACTTCGATCGCTACTGGCATTTGGCGTTGACGCAGATAGTGTTCTACCTTTTCAACATATCCAAGCTTCACCATCATGGCATCCGTAATAATGGCCACACGTGTGATGTCAGGCATTTTGGCAAGATACTGTGTTGCTCCTTTTTCGAAGTAGACTTTGTTCGGCACTTTGAACCATTGCATATTCACGGTACGGCGAGCCACCCTTTTCACATTGATTAAGTTCACAGCGGTTACGTTGGAAGAAGTCGAGTTACGTCCGTATGATCCGCATCCCAGTGTCAATGAAGGCATGTTTGTGTTGTAGATATCCCCGATGGCACCGTGTGTGGATGGTGAGTTCACAATAATCCGTCCGGTTTGCAGACGATCTGCGAATTTGCCGATCACTTCTTCATTTGTGGAGTGGATAACCGAGGAGTGACCCATGCCGCCAAAAGCAACCACTTCTGCTGCACGTTCAATGCCCTCTGCTGCCGTTTTAACTTTGTAACAAGCCAGTACCGGGCTTAATTTCTCAGCCGACAATGGGAATTTGGTACCTACCCCTTCAATCTCGGCCACGAGAATTTTGGTGCCTGCTGGAACTTCAATACCGCACAATTTCGCAATGCTTACCGCAGATTGACCAACAATCGCCGGGTTCACCGCACATTTCTCGGTATTAATCGCACCTGCTGTCAATTTTGCTGCTTCATCTTTGTTAACAAAGTAACAGCCATTTGCAATCATTTTTTTCTTCACTTGATCAAAGATCGGTTCTTCAATGATGACCGCTTGCTCGGAAGCACAGATCATGCCGTTATCGAAAGACTTGGACAGGATCAAATCCGTTACTGCCTGATTGATATCCGCGCTTTTCTCGATAAAGCAAGGTACGTTACCCGGTCCTACGCCCAGTGCAGGTTTACCACAGCTGTACGCTGCACGTACCATGCCTGATCCGCCTGTTGCCAGAATGAGAGCCACATCATTGTGATTCATCAGTTCGTTTGTACGATCCATGGAAGGATCATCAATCCACTGGATACAATCTGCTGGTGCACCATGTTTCACAGCCGCTTCCAGCAGGATTTTGGCAGCTTCCCGGCTACAATTCTGTGCAGATGGGTGGAAGCCAAAGATGATTGGGTTACGCGTCTTGATGGAAATCAATGCTTTAAACATCGTCGTTGATGTTGGGTTGGTAACTGGTGTAATACCCATGATGATGCCGACCGGCTCCGCAATTTTCTGGAAGCTTTCATACTCGTTATCTTCAATCACACCTACGGTTTTATCGTACTTGATACTGTGGTACACATATTCTGTTGCAAATATATTTTTGGTGATTTTATCCTCATATACTCCGCGGCCTGTTTCTTCTACGGCCATCTTGGCGAGCATCATGTGTTTATCCAGACCCGCAAGCGCCATTGCTTGCACAATCCGGTCAATCTGCTTCTGGTCCATCTTCATGAATGCGGCGTGTGCTTTATTCGCTTTGTCGATTAACGTTTGAATATACTGACCTGCTGTCGGTTCTTTTGCTGGGGCGACTTCGTTCTTTACAGCCATCTCCCTCATCCTCCTAAAGGTTCGTATTAGTTTGTCTCTCTCGTTTACATTCACATCGTAACATGACAATAAACTTAATTATGTGATTTTTTTCACAAAGTATAACAAATTTAATTTAAGTTTTGTAGTGTCCTTCATACGACCATTTTCACTTCCTATTTAAAATATAGAGCTGTAAAATTCATCCTCTCCATTAAAAGTGAATTTTATCACAATGTTTGAAATTTCGTCATTTTTGCCCCCTTTCCTTCCCCCTCAAACGGTAAGATTAGGTATATACTGAACTTAAAAATTGAACCACCGCAATTTGTACCGTCCTTCCTCCCGGCCGAGATGACCCTGATCAGGACGGCAACGGTTTGCGGCGAACCTCGGAGGCTACTGCTTACTACAGAAGGTCGTCCGATGGACATGAAGGGGAGATAGACTTATGAGAGAACTAACAACTGTACTGGAAAAGCGCGGTAATACTAACTGTTTCTCGGAAGCAAATTTCAACCATCTGCTGGTTACCATGAAAGATAGAACCTATTTGGAAGGTACACATCTGTACTGGGAAGGCGACATCTCTGACAAACTTTATTATATGAAACGGGGCCGTGCCCAGATCACCAAATCCACGGATGAAGGCAAGGAACTGATCATGTACATGTATCAATCCGGTGATATGATTGGGCAGGCTGATCCCTTCTTTGGCTCTAAACACAGCTTCTCAGCGGAAGTATTGGAGGACAGTGAGATCGGTGTACTGGAACATAAAGACCTGGAAATGTTAATCTGCCAGCATTGTGACTTCGCGATCGATTTTATGAAATGGATGGGCATCCACCACCGGTTGACACAGACCAAATTCCGGGATCTCATGTTATATGGCAAACCGGGTGCACTTTGCTCCACCCTCATTCGGTTGTCGAATTCGTATGGTGAGCCTCATGGAGAGCATGTCATTATTCACAAAAAAATTACCCACACGGACCTGTCCAATATGATTGGAGCCACTCGTGAAAGTGTAAACCGCATGTTAAGCGACCTGCGTAAGAAAGATGGGATTGAATATGACAATGGCATGATTGTCATCAAAGATCTGAAGATGCTACAAGGAATCTGTCACTGTGAGCTTTGCCCGAACGAGATCTGTCGTATTTAATATTTGACTATGCTGATCGGATCTTGCTTATATATTTAATGAAAAAAAGCCCAGTTCTCTAAAAAGAGATTGGGCTTCTTGGTATACTTAGGATGCATTGGTTAATTCAAGCTTAACCGCATCACGTGGATTCAATTTCATGTCCAGACCATTTTCCATTAATTCTTTGTCATTCACCATAATGACCCACCGCTCATTCATACGAGGCGTGACATTCTCGACCGAAACGACAAATTTGTTATTCTCCGACATTCTTACAATGCCGCTGGACTTCAACACATCACGAACTGTGCACTCTTGAACGTAGACGCCGGCATATTGACGATTAAGGGTTGGCATAATGTTTCCACCGCTAACCTTGAGTAACGTTGTCTGATATGCAACGCCATCCCCCCCACTGTCAGCGGCTTTCACGTAAATGATCACTTCATCTTTGGCATGAAGCTCCATGTCCCAATCTTCCTGTTCAATATCCTTGCCGTTTAATTTGACAGCCCAGCTAAGCGAAGAATCCAGAGAAACTTCACCGACGGATTGAATCCGTTTGCCATCTGCCGTAAAATCAACCAGTCCGCTATTGAGTAATGCTTTTTTGAGTGTCAAACCCTCACTAAAATCTCGCTTAATGGACTTTGTTGCATCAGGCAAAAACGTACTGCCATCTACAGCCACTGTGATTGTATTCGCTGTTTCTGTCTCCTTGACAATTGGCTGCTCAGAAGGCTGTGTCTCACTACAACCAGCCAAGATCGCCAGTAGGAGCAAACATACACCTATGTAACCGGGGATTTTCTTCATCATGTAGGTAACACCACCCTGCGTAAAATCATTCACCCTGTTGTCCATAACCTCTATTATGGCACAACCTTCGGCAAAAAAAAGTGTCAAAGCCGTTACTTTTATAGGCTACCGCCTGCAAATAAGGCTTGTACAAGAAAGAGAGCCTGCACACAGGCTCTCCAATCTATATCATTTTTATGTTCTAATTGGTTACGTTATCATTGGACACTAGCCTGCATGTATGTCCGTCCTCCATCGCCATCTTTCAGATATGGATTAAGCCCGAAGAACTGCTCCTCAGATACGTATACACCTGTCAGCAATCGCCCTTCAAGCAATCCACCGTCAACCTGCACGCAACATGAAGGTGCGTCTACATACTCCTGATACAACGGAATCTGCCCATATTGTTGATGGACCTTAAATACCTTGCCTTGCTCATGCAAAGGCCGTTCCGAGAAATAGGTAGGCACAATATAACGGGCAATGACATCCAGCTCCTGCACGCTATAAAAGGGTTCATCACCAAGCCATGGCGCAAACATTCGAATCTTCTCATATTGAGACCAGACAACCGCCTGAATCAGCATTTCTGCCTCAACCAACCGACCTTCTCCCACATCTAAAGCCAATTGCTTAGCATGCATAGTTTCTTCCATCTGAGACATCGTTGAATCAGGTTGTCCCAGCTCACATCCGATACACTTCCAGCCCCTGGACGTTTGAATCCATTTTTGCAGCACCGCCGGAGCTAATTTCGGACCATCGCTGTTCACAGAATGCGTATTCACTTCGGCAAGATCATCCTTAACCAAACGGGAATATGCTGTGCGCTTAAACAACTCTGCAGCTTTTTTGTAAATGAGATGGACCTGAATGGATGCGCTCTCAAGTTCTGCAATATCTTTTTTGCCGTAGCGTACTTCACGGGATAAGCTTTCTTCTCTCATGACAAGTGGGCCTCCTTCGCTCCGGCCGTCTGTGGCCATTTTCTATAGATTATACTACAACTCATGACAACATGTGCATAGCCCAAGAGAAAAACGCCGAACAACATAGTACTTAAGACAAAAACCCCTGATTTCCACAGAAATCAGGAGTCTATGTCATTCATGCAACAAAAGTGGGTGATATTGCTTATGCGTTAGTCAACCCACTGCTCAGCCCAGTCTTGAATTTGATTCATGACAGGCTGGAGCGCTCTACCTTTATCCGTCAGTTCATATTCAATACGAACTGGCGTCTCGGGATAGACGTGACGAACCAGAATACCTTCACTCTCCAGATCTTTCATCCGTTCGGATAACATCTTATCACTCATGGATGGAATCAGATTGGAGATATCCTTGAATCGCTTCGAACCACTCATCAATGTTTGAATAATTAAACCATTCCAGCGCTTGCCCAAAAAAGAAAACGCCGTCTCAAAACGCGGACACATCCGCAAGTCTTGACCTTCCACATTAATCACCTCTTTAGAGATCACTCAAATCAACTTACATTTTGTTAGTATATTTCATAATAACATATTTAAGCTTCAAAGAAAACGCCTGCAACTAAAAAGTTTAAATTTTAGAAGCATATCATCCAAAATGGATCATACATCCCAGTATACATTACACGCTACGTCGTCACCATGGGAAATATCGTATAACTTCCCCATAGTACTATCTTACCCAAAAAGAACCCAGCTGCCACAGTCATCAATGACTCGGAGAAGGGTTCTTTTTGAATAAAACTTATAATTTCCATTACACGATTGAGTTAGTGAATTAGACCAGCACGCCACCAAATGGTCTTACAGGTTCGCTCTTGCCAAATTCCGGCTTAAAGCTGCGGGCAGGATATGCCCATTTCACAGCATTGCTGATCACTCTTAATATTTCAGGTTTGTAATAGGTCGGATACGTCTCATGACCTGGTCGGAAATAAAAGATTTTACCTTCACCACGCCGGAACGTACATCCGCTCCGGAATACTTCCCCACCCTGGAAGTTGCTCACAAACACCAGTTCATCCGGTACTGGAATATCGAAGAATTCACCGTACATCTCTTCTTTTTCCAATACAATCTTGCCTTCGATGCCATCCGCAATCGGATGAGATGGGTTAACACACCATACAATTTCCTGCTCGTCAGCTACACGCCACTTCAGATCGCAGCTTGTTCCCATCAGCGCTTTGAATGGTTTGGAGAAATGACCTGAATGGAGCACAATCATTCCCATCCCGTTCAGCACTCGCTGCGCAACCTTCTGTGAGATCTCATCGCTTACGCGATCATGTGCCATATGTCCCCACCATATGAGCACATCTGTGGAATTCAGCACTTCATCACTTAATCCATGTTCAGGCTGATCCAGTGTAGCTGTACGAATAGCAAAGCCTTCGCCGCCAAGTCCGTCAGCCAGTGCTCGATGCAGACCATCCGGGTAGACTTCCCTTACTTCATCGTGAATTTTCTCATGGACAAATTCATTCCAAATGGTGACGTTGATCATATTCAATTTCCCCCTAGTGTAGCTCTAAACCCACCACATGTCGCCCAGCGGTTCTTCGATCAATACTTGCTGGAGATTTTGCACGGCTTTAGAGAATCCTTCTTCAACCGACATCAGACCGTCTTCGTGCTCAATACTTACTACATAATCATATCCGACCAGACGCAAGGCACTCATAATGTCTGCCCACGTCTTGTTATCATGTCCATAACCAACCGAGCGGAACTGCCAAGCCCGATCCAGCATATTGGTATAGTCCTGCATATCCGTTACACCGTGTTTGTTCACGTTGACCGGATCAATCGTTGTATCTTTTGCATGGAAGTGATGGATGGCTCCTTCACGTCCCAAGATGTGAATTGCCTGAACCGGATCAATACCTTGCCACCACATGTGACTTGGGTCCAGATTGGCTCCGATCACATCACCTGCTGCTTCACGCAGTCTCAGCAAGGTTGCTGGTGTATGAACGGAGAATCCACCGTGCAGCTCCAATCCAACTTTTACGTTACGATCTGCTGCAAATTTACCCCACTCTGTCCAGTAAGGGATCACTTTGTTCTCCCACTGCCACTTCAGGATCTCCTGGAAGTCATTTGGCCATGGTGCAACAGGCCAGTTCGGATATTTAGCATCCTCATGGTCTCCTGGACAACCGGAGAATGTATTCACTACAGGTACTTCCAGCTTCTCAGCCAGTTCTACCGATTTAACAAAATCATCGTGAAATCCTTTGGCAATATCCTTTTGCGGATGTAGCGGGTTACCATGACAGCTGAGTGCACTGATCGTCAAACCACGTGATTCCACTGCATTTTTGAAGTTTTTCAAGGCTGTAGGATTGCTTAACAACTCATCTGGCTTACAATGTGCATTGCCTGGATGTCCGCCTGTTCCGATCTCTACTGCTTTTAATCCCTTGGATGCTACATAATCAAGAGCATCCTCCAATTTACGTCCTCCGAATAGTACCAAAAATACGCCGAGTTTCAAGTGCGATTCCTCCCTGGATTAGATATCGTATGATTGCTGAATTCATGAATATTGAACTGTATACAATTACCGTTCAGATCACATGCCTGTTTGATTAGTGTGGAAAATCGAGAGTGTTTCTATCCTGAAATTGAACGTAAGAATACTGGTTATTCTTCACCACTTGTAAGAGCATCAAGCTTCGAACACTTTTTTCTCGGACTAGTGTGATTCCACGGTTTCAACCTCAGTTTGAACTGTGCGAGTTACTGCAAAAGAATCATAGTTGCTCTCCAGATGTATATGCTTGCCTTCAAGTGAAGAACGCTGGAATGAATGCATGGCTTCCAGTACGTGATAAGCAAGCTTGCCACTGGCTTTGTGTTCCCGTCCGGCACGAATGGATTCAACCATTTCGGTTACGCCGATGCCTCGTTCATTTTGTCCACTTTCGAAGACTGGTTTGACCGTCTCCCAAGTGTCTTGACCGTATCTGCGAACCTTCACTTCCCCGTTAAAATAATTGGGGTCCGGTACACTAAGCGTACCTTCTGTACCATAGATTTCAATACGTGGCAGATCCGAAGCTCCGCGAATATCGAAACTGGTGATCATGGTTGCAATGGCACCCTCTGCAAAATCAATGGTTCCTGCCAAGTGGGTAGGCGTCTCTACTTGCAGTGCTGTGCCTTCCTTCGGCCCAGAGCCAATCTTGCGATCTGCAATCTGTATGCCTGCCGAGGCGCTGATTCTGCGTATCGGTCCAAGCAACGTAATCAGAGCGGTCAGGTAGTAAGGTCCCATATCAAACATCGGTCCGCCACCTGCGACATAAAAGAACTCCGGATTAGGATGCCAAGCTTCTGGTCCTCCACCCATAAAGAATGAAGTCGCTGCAACCGGCTTGCCAATGAGCCCATCCTCAATGGCTTTACGAGCTGTCTGTATGCCTGAACCAAGGAAGGTATCCGGTGCAGAACCAACATACAATCCCTTTTCCTCAGCCAACTCAACAACTTTGCGACCATCCTCAAGAGAAATTGCCAGCGGCTTCTCGGCATACACATGTTTGCCTGCTTCGAGTGCAGCCAGATCGGTCATGGCATGACTGCCAGGAACCGTAAGGTTCAACACAAGTTCAATTTCGTTATTTTGCAGCAACTCATCTACATTGTAAACGTTTGCGATATTAAATTCATCTGCCCGTTCCTGAGCGCGTTCACGAATCAAATCCGCAACAGCCACGACTTCAATGACCGGGTTGTTTTTGAGATTTTCCAAGTAGATGGCGCTGATGTTACCACACCCGATGATGCCTGCTTTCATTTTCTCCACTGTGACGTTCATCTCCTTACGCATGGTGAAAATCTGCGTTTGAATGGTTGAGATACATATGTTTTGTTGGATGTTTCCTGTTCCTTAAATCTAATACTATGGTATTCCGTTTCAGCTTCAATTAAAATGAATAATATGATTGAAACATGAACTATCTGGTCATAATTTTCAAATTGCAAGGAGTATGCCCATGCCGACAGATCAATCCTGCCAAGTTCTTACAGCAGGCTTTTCATTTCATCGTAAACCCTACGCTATGGTGCAGCCTGAAGGTGTGAAGAACTACCTGTTAAGACTGCAAACAGACGGACGTTGCCGTGCACGCATAGACGGGGACATGTCCCTGGTGGATGCGGGCGATCTGCTTCTTTTTGATCCTGATGAACCCTATGAGTTGAGAATAGACAATGAAACCAATCCGATGGGAGAACGACTGGTGGAGAGTGGTGACTATCACATCTTCTTTAATGGTTCCTGGGTGGATGAGTGGTGGAAACGGCACAAACGGCCGACCCGGATCAAAGTCGAACTGACGGAAAGTCTTTTGGTCCTGTTTCGACAGCTCGTACTGGAACAGCGCCGCATCTCCAATCCTTATCCGGAAATTTCAAGTTATTATATGCGAATTTTATGTCTCGAAGTGGATCGTCTGCTCGCGGAGCATCCAACGATAACCAACACCAATTATGTGGCTTATGAGATCAAAAACTACATTGAAGAAAACGCTTCCTCTTTATTCAAGCTCGATGATGTGGCAACACATATTGGCATTAGTGTCTCACGGGGTGTACATCTCTTCAAAGAAGCGTTTGGCAAAAGCATCATGCAATACACACTTGACGTACGGCTGAACATGGCCAGGGAACGGATTATTTTCAGTCCAATGACTCTGGAGCAAGTGTCTGAGTCATCCGGCTTTAACAACTATACCTATTTTCATCGGGTATTCCGTTCCCGGTTCGGCATGTCCCCGAAGGAATTCCGCGTCATTCACCGGGAACAGATGTAATCATATTAGTATACGTAAGTTGAACTTATTTGCGCGCGGCTATGGCCTCGGATACAACCATCGCCAGATCTTCATTGCCAAACATGGACAACACGCCAAGTACCGTATCATCCGGAATCTCACCGGCTTCCTCCTTGGATACAATCAGCTTCTGCACCTGCTGCAAACGCTCGTTGCTCTGCTGATCCGGGTAGGCTTGCCGGTACATCTCTTCCGGGTCCAAACCATTATTGACACACCACTGGGCAAATACGAGGATCATCATCTCTTCTTCCTGTTTATAGGTTTCTACAACAGCTTCCTCGATCTGTTTATTACGTTCCTTTTCATATTCATCCATAACTTGTATTCCTCCGTATGTGTATTCTGCAATTATTTGCGAATCAATTGTTCCGCCAGTTCATGACTGTCCATGACATGACTTGCACTGATCAGGCAATCATCAGGTGAGTCCAGACAAGCCAGGAAATTGTCAACTGCTCCGCTAAAACCTCTGCGTGCTAACACGGTGTCCCAGCTCCCGAACGTTTCTTTGGTTTCCAGACTCCCCTGTTCCATGTAGCTGATCGTGTCCATGTTCACCACTTCAACAGATCGTCCACCACCATGCAATTCGATCTTCTCCAGATCTGCCCCAGCTTCACGCACCATATCGAATCGACCGTAGGCTGTTCTGCCCAGCTTGGCCGTTCCGGTTGCATGCAGCAGTCTGTCCAGATCATTCTTCCGAATCCATTGATGAAGCAACTCCACATTATGATCCGAGTACCACAACATCAGATCCAGTATATGGATGAGATCATCATAGATAGTTTCTGCCGCAGGACGATCCTGAATGCCTGTACGATGTTTGGTCACTGTCAAGGATTCAAAACCTTTTCCACCCTGCATCCATTCTTTCGCTTTTTGGTACATCGGTGCGAATCTGCGGTTGAAGCCTACTGCGAGTAGCAGCCCTTGTGCCTCGGCAAAAGCAGTCATCTCTTCCGACTCCCGAATCGTATAGGATAACGGTTTGTCTACGTACACGGCTAATCCCTGTTCCAGACATTGCATGACAATGTCAAAGTGCGCTTCCGTTGCTGTATGTACAAACACCGCATCCAGATCCCAGGACAACAGTTCTTTCAGATCCGTTGTTCCCCGTTCTAATCGATACGCCTCCTGAACGGCTTTGACCGGTTCCGGAGATCGGTTCATAATGCCTACAATCTCCACGTTCGGATGAGCTGTTAACAGCGGCAAATATACTTTACGTGCAATATCGCCGAGGCCGATAATTGCAACTCGTTTACGTTGGGTTGTTTCCATGATGATCATTCCACCTTCAGTTCGGTTCTATATTTCCACGTCCTATAGTGTAACCCTTCGGACAGCAACTTGCCAGTGATTGCAGCACACTTCGCACGAATTGTTCAGACAATGGGCGAACGTGGTAAACTTAGGAGGAACAGCAGTACAGATCGGGACACGACCAGACCTGCCTGATCTGAAAGGAGCGTTTGGGATTTTGCGAAAATGGTTATGGCTTCTGTTATATGTTTTACTTGCAGGAGTCACGTTTATTTACAGATATGAACTGCTGGCCTGGACCGATCTTCATCAGTCCATTCCGCTGTTACTCGCCATGGCAACATTGTTTGCTCTTGTGCCTGTAATTCCTTATAAGTTTGTTATTATCGCCTTTGGTTACAGTTACGGTACCACCACGGCAGCCTGGATATGCTGGCTTGGCACCACACTTGCAGCCATGCTCGTGTATGGCGGAGCAAGAACCATCTTCAGACATCAGGCGAGATCGTACCTCGAACGTATTCGGGGTCTGAACCGTTTTACCACATGGATGGAAGCACATCCGTTCATGGGTGTCATGTCGATGCGACTGTTGCCGATCGTGCCTCAGATGGCCGTTAATATCTACGCAGGTATAACGTACACGCCATTCTGGGTCTTCATGCTTGCCACGGCCATTGGGAAAATGCCAGCGATTTTTGTATTTGCCTATGCAGGTGCACAAGCTGAAACCTCAATCTGGTTGAGCTTGGCCATCCTTGCCGGATATCTGGTGTTCATGGCCATTGTATTGCTCTTATTTCGCTTTCGGTCACGCAACAAAGCCTGAATTCAGAATTCGCAAACCGTTCAGATTCAGCTTGTTTTCATTCCGGCTTGGTTGGCTTGCCAATTCAGGATATAATAGAAGAGCAAGCCTAATGCTTGTGTAACAAGTTTTAATAAAACGGTAGATTGCTGGAGCTCGAACACGAGCGCTAAATCTTCATCAGAAATGGAGTGACTATAGCATGGAACAACATTCAAGTGAGTTAGCAACTTTTGCAGGCGGATGCTTCTGGTGTATGGTATCCCCCTTTGAAGAACTGCCCGGTATTCATAAGATCGTATCGGGTTATACAGGAGGACATACCGAGAATCCAACATATGAAGAGGTCTGCTCGGAGACAACAGGACATGTAGAGGCTGTGCAAATTACGTTTGACCCTGCCATCTTCCCTTATAAGAAACTGGTTGAACTGTTCTGGCAGCAGATTGATCCTACGGATACAGGCGGGCAATTCCATGACCGTGGATCTTCCTATCAGACGGCCATCTTCTATCACAGCGAAGAACAGCGCAAGATTGCGGAAACTTCCAAAGCGGAGCTGGGACAAAGCGGACGTTTTGACAAACCAATCTTCACACCCATTTTGCCAGCCAAACCGTTCTATGAAGCGGAAGAACATCATCAAAATTATCACCGGAAGAACCCTGCCCATTACAAACGCTACAGCAAAGGTTCTGGACGTGTAGATTTCATCGAACGCAACTGGACCGGTAACGTGGATAAAGACGGGCTGAAAGAGCGTTTGACGCCGATTCAATATGAAGTTACGCAGAACAGCGCGACCGAGCCTGCATTCCATAACGAATTCTGGGATCACCACGGTGATGGTATCTATGTGGACATCGTATCTGGCGAGCCATTGTTCAGTTCTACCGACAAATACGACTCCGGCTGCGGCTGGCCGAGCTTCACACGTCCATTGCGTGACCACAACGTGAAGGAAAAAACTGATCTCAGCCACTTCATGATTCGTACCGAAGTGAGAAGTCGTGAAGGCGATTCCCATCTGGGTCACCTGTTCAACGATGGTCCTGCCGAAGCAGGTGGAATGCGTTATTGCATCAACTCTGCGGCACTTCGTTTTGTACCCAAAGAAGACTTGCAAAAAGAAGGATACGGTGAGTACGCCGTCCTTTTCCAATAAGTTATAATGCAAATACAAAAAGAGCAGTGGGATGATCCCGCTGCTTTTTTGTTGTACATTCTTGTTTTAATAGACGAACTATTGTTGCACAAGAATGCATTGATTAGGTTTGGCTCGAAGAGATTTCCGAATTCAATTGATTGGCAGGAGCCGTCTGATCATTACGAAATTGAATTCGCATCGCTGGAACAATACCCAGGATCATCACGGTAACCGAGATTGCGTAGACGATAAAAATGGATGTGCTGTTCATCAGTACACCTGCCATGGAAGATCCAAGAAGCATACTTCCTATGAATAAAGGTGTGATGGTGCCGTTCACTCTCCCGATCAAATGCTCATCGATCCGAGTGACCAAGTATGTGGAGATGATGACGTTGATGAATGCCATACTGATTGAGCTTAAGAAGCTGATCAAAAGGGTCAACCAGAACCAACTGGATAACACTTCCCCCATCGTGGCTACAGCCAGACACAGCACACCTACAAGCAGAGTTAAGGTCTGGTTCAGCTTGGCACTTACAGCAGCCGCAATACCTCCTCCAATCAATAAACCTATTCCGGACGCTCCAGAGAGAAACTGTAACGACGTTGCTTCAAGTCCCAGACGTTCGGTGATCAGAAATATTCCAAGTGGGCTGATGAGACCCGCAGAAAGCCCTATACAGATGAATACCAAACTAAGCATTTTTAACGAGCGAGATCGAGCAACATATTGCCACCCCTCTTTGATATCCGCTAATAATGAGGTATTTGTTTTCCGCTGGGTGGCGTCTTTAGGCAGAAATGTGAGTAGAAGCGCAGAGATGAGGAATAAAGTGAGTAATGCGTACATGGATGCCTGAATGCCCATTGCAGTGTATATAAACGTTCCGACGATTGGTCCGAGAATTAAAAACAACGATTGACCACTCTGGGTGATAGCAATTGCAGACTGCAAATGTTCTCCCTTTACATTTCGCCTCACAATCTTTAGAGAGGATGGTTGAGAAAACTGGCTAACGATAGAGGATACAAACGTGGCTACGTATAGAATCTGCCAATACCCAGAAGATAAAACGCCAATAATCATGACAATAGACAACGCACTCAGAATATCCCCCAGTATCATCGTACGTTTGGGATTCCAGCGATCAGCAAGTGCACCGCCTATGATGGAGAAAACAAAAATCGGGGCATATTCAAGTACGGTAATCAGCGAGACAGCTATTGGACTTCCTTGAGTTCGATCCATTACATAATAGAGGATTGCCATATTCCGGATCCATATCGCCAGATTTTGCAGCAGATCAGACCCTGTAACGATTAAAAAAGCTTTGTTTCTGAACAATGTGTTCATTCGCCATCTCCTCTTTTAAACCGACTGTCCGGTTTATTAATATTTAAAAAGAAAAACTGACGTTACATCAGCTTTTCATGGTTAACGTTGTTGAATTCCTGCCAGTAGACCGGCCATGCCTTTGTGGTAAATACGACGAATATCCGTCAGGTCCTTCTCATAATAGAGTGTAGTCAATCCGCTAAACAGACCGTAGATAATGTGCATTACATCCTGTGGGTCATCCGGTTTTAACTCCATATCTTCCATCCCTTTAGTAATAATGGACTCGTATGTCGCATACGGAATTCGGATCAGGGAAAGCATCTCATCAAGCATCTCCTGACTGACGACCTGACCCGAGACAAACTCGTTAATGGCGTGATTCAGCGGGTTAGCCAAATCATCCACGTAATGATCAGCAAGTCCGTACAATTTGTCTATGGCAGTCTTATACCCGGATTCTTTGTCCAGCCAAGCATCCATCCAATCTTCATTGTTAAGCTTGATTAGATACATGAATAACTCTTCTTTGCTTTTGAAATGATAATAGATGCTGCCTTTACTCCGATTGTTAATCGTACATATGTCTTCCATGGAAGTTGCACTATATCCCTTTTGGGCAAACAGTTCCTTGGTATTACGTGCAATGTCTTTCTTTATCTGGGTAACATCTTTTCTTCGTTTAACTTCGATTGGAAAAACCTCCATAAATTAAACCGACTATTCGGTCTAATAGTATCACAGCACAAATACCCCGTCAATTCAATTTGCTCAGGCACCCTCTCATTTGCTGTTTCAAAAGGATGTACAAGAGAGTGCCTGGCTACAATTCAGGAAAGAAGTCGTCACATCATACTTACGATCCAACCGATCCAATACGCAAATGGAATTAATAACAACTGTGCCAACAGTGTACCGAATAAACGGGATACGAGCATGCAACCATAAATCTGATTCATGCGATCCAAACGGATCTCGCCACGTAATGATTTGTCACTGAGCAGGGAAATCCGTGGATCAATCAGGATGGTTAGCAAAATAGTCGCTATTCCGTTAATTAACCCGGTTGATTGGGATGCAGCTACAGCCTGCCCTGGGTAAAGGTACGCTGCGTATAAGCTGGACAGGACACCTGTGGTATAGATTGCGGTTACCGCTACATTAAGCAGCATTAACCGTCTTGGCATCCCATGTTGTACCAATCGTTTGGCCATCTTCCAGGATGGCGGGGTGATGTAATACGTTGCATTTCTAATCTTGCTTCGCTTCAGCATACCGCGAACCATCGCAGGGATGGAACCGGCTGCTTCAAAATGTACAACCATTCTTGATGAGAGCTTCACCATGGTTGGAAAACACAATATGGCTAATGCCGTTCCAATTGTTGCCGCACCCATTAACCAGTGCAGCTGCGCCGCAAAGTGTGGATTGGTTCCACGTGTTGCAGTATCCACTAGATTACCTACCATCGGACCCTGGGCCATATTCGAGGTTCGAGAAACCAACAACAAGATCCCTGCCAATGAAATGGCCAACGCGATTCTGCGTGTGCGTAATCCACCGAGGCGGAGCGCGTATGACAAGCTGTCTGCGGCATGAATCAGCATAGTGAACAGCATAGGGATTGCCAGACTAAGACTAAACATATGTATGTACTCCTTTATATTCCTGTTATTGAACTTATTTCTTTCATGGACAGCATTATACTCCTCTGGCTTGCAAAAGTATAGGAACGAGATCCTTTTATATAAGTTGAACTAAAGAATGTTTACACTGGGACACTCCGATGACAGAACAACCTTCCGATCGCTGTTATCCCCAGATTTTTTGATTCCTTTTAGAAATGGGTAAATCCGGGGATAAAGGCGAACACTTCGTTTCTTCAGGTTTTTTCTGTCCTCTCCGTTTCGTGTGAATGTTTATTTCAATTTATATAGATCATCGGTAAATGCACTTACGACCTCTGCTGTTCATCGTTTATCCCTCCCCTCACAGGGTAATATACAACTAATCCATCATTGTATAGGAGGGGTTTATATGCCTTGGAACAAACACGACTATCCGGTATCCATGAAGAACCTGGAACCACGTGTCAGAAACAAAGCAATTGAAATCGCGAATGCTCTGCTTGATGACGGGTATGAGGAAGGGCGCTCGATTGCCATAGCGACAGCTAAGGCAGAAGAATGGGATGAGAACCATCCCGCACCGGAAAGTTCGAAATCGGACTCCACATCTTCTTCCGATAACTCCAACTCTAAAAAGTCGTCTTCCACGGATCGTCGTCATTCCGAGCCCGTCTCTTCGTCCAAAAGTCATGACAACATCCATGTCGTGCCTACTGACTCCGGTTGGGCGATCAAAGAAGAAGGAAAGTCTACCTATCTGTCCACATTTGATACTAAGGCAGAAGCTGTAGATAAGGCCAAAGAACTGAGTAGCAAACAAAATATTCGAGCGATTATCCATAATCAGGATGGTCAGATTGCTTCTTCGATCAAACCCTGAATGAATCGGAAAACAACAAAATCCCTTTTGCTGCTGAAGAGCAATCAAAAGGGATTTTGTATGAACTTTAACTATCAAGACCTGAATATGATGCATACAGGTTATGGTTGTTCTGAAACGTATGGTTAATTGGATACCCCTCTAGCCACCGTAGTCCGTTGTGAAATAGCAGCAGCGTTAACTGCCTTGGCTGCAGCCGATGGCATCGGCAATTTCACAGCCGAAGTTGTAACCACGGTTCCGCGAGCCGGAACACTAACGACGTACGTGATGACTTTGCTGGCAATCCATACGGCCAGAATCGTATATAAAGTTTCTTTTACCGGAAGAAAGAAAAGCGACAATCCCAATACAAAAGCATCGCTGACAAAGAAAACTGTTCCCAGCTTCCATCCCTTCCAGCGGCTAACCAGCACGGCGAGAATATCGTCTCCACCTGTCGCTCCACCGAATCGAAGCACGATCCCAGCGCCTACCCCTGTCAATATACCGGATAGAACTGCCGGAATCCACAGATTTCCGTTAAACGACAATACCAGTGTGGAGTATCGTTCAAAGCCGTCATAGAATAGGGAAAATGCACCGACGCCAAGCAATGCCTGAATCATGAATTTCCAGCCTTTAAGGAACCAAGCCAGGATCATGACCGGAATGTCCAGTAACAACATACCGATAGCAGGTGATAAGCCTGTTGCGTATTTTCCGAGCAGGGCCAGACCAACAAATCCGCCCTCCGATAAATGATTCTGAAAGTTAATGTGATAATAAGCAAAAGCTAAAATAAATGTACCGAGTAGCATAATGACGAATTTGATCGCCTCTGTTTTAACGTGTTGTAAGGTTAACGATGTTCTCTTCATTCAGGTTCCCTCGCAGTTTGTAGGTTGGTTTTTTATACCGACCGTACCCTGCAAAAGGTAAGCCTGGAAGAAATCATCGTGTACGTCCTTCGAATATTCATTCCAATCCCCTCTTTCGCAGAGTCAGCCGTTTTTTTGAACCGGTTGGTGTACTCTACAAGGGGCGCTATGTGTATGAGAGATCGTAACGTTTCCAGATCGTCCTTGGGGAGATTGTCCTTCGGGAACTCATGGTATCCTGATCCTTTCTGTTCTGTTGTGGTTAGCTGTGCTCAGTTAAACTGAAAAATAACTACAATGCATAAGCTTGAACATTTAATTGTACACTTACACTTGGATTACAGTACCCTCTTTTGATCGCGGTTATCCCCGGATTTTTGGAATTCCATTTTCCCTCTGGGGAAAATCCGGTGATCGCTTATGCTTCCGAAGCTGCTTTCATTCAAAAAGCTTTCAGGCGAACGCTTCGCTTCTACAGATGGGTTCTGCACTCTTCGTTCCTGTGTAAATTGTAAATCCAACTTACAGCAGTTGCAAGTTCATTCAGTTTAAACACCAAAGCTAACTTGCTTGTTCTTCTATTATATAACACCAACGTGACCGGGTCTAAACAGTAGACCCCTCAAAAACAGGCATAAAGCAGCCTTTGGACTGCTCCAGCAGTCATACGGCAACACCAGGATAAGCAATGCTTGCTAATGGTGCAACCTGCTCCTTTATTCTATGACCAAAGCTTCCAAAAATAACTGTCAGTCACCCAACTGTGACAAATTGGGGCCTTTTTTTATTTTCTTGCGCTTTTTAAAGGAATCATTTTCCTTTCACACATACACTATAGCAAACGTAATCGGCTTATTCTTTGTCCAGTTCAGACGTTTCCAGACTTACTCTGCTTTTTATGGTATAATATAACAATTGAATCCCACTACCGTTTAAGCGAGGCGGATTGATGAAAACGTTAAAGCCAAGAGTCTTTATTGGCTGCTCGCTGGAAGCGAAGCCGATTGCAGCCGCAGTACACGAAAACTTACGTTTTTCAGCCGAAGTTACCCCTTGGTATTCCGGGGTTTTTAATCCAAGCAGCTATACCATGGACGATCTGGAAGTAGAGGTCCGTACGACTGACTTTGCCATTTTTATTTTTCATCCGGATGATATATCCAAAATTCGCGGGAAGTACTACGCGTCGGTCCGGGATAATACAATGCTGGAAATGGGTCTGTTTATGGGTCGTCTAGGACGAAAACGTATTTTTTTCATTCTTCCTGAGGATATTACAGACATTAAGGACACAACCAAGGTCGAAGGATTGCGTATGCCCACAGATCTGCTGGGGTTAAATCCACTCGTATATGAAATCCGTTCTGACGGAAAGTGGGCACCAGCCGTGTCCGTGGCATGTTCCAAAATCGCAGACAGTATTGAGGAACAAGGACGCTGGAGTGATCCAGAATTGGAGAACATCATTGAGGAGCATAAACGCACTGAGGGAGAAGCAAGGTTACAACTGCTTAAGTTGCTGCGGTTCTTTAGGGAATTGCTGCGTACCCGCAAAGCAGATGCCAAGATGCTGGAGCGAATGAGCGATGCCTTGCGTACTGCCTTTGTCTCTCATCCTCCATTCGCTGTACGTGGCACAGCCATATACCGTACAGATGACAGTGGTTACATTGAGCAATTATGTGGTAATGTTGGAGAACCGGGGAGAAAGTATGACTTGTCCGCTAACGACGACAAACAACCGGATGATCCCAAGCGCATTCTGGTGATTGATTCTTACCGGGAGAATAAAATCAAGATTAACCTGTATGATGATTACCTTGAGAAAGAGTATCTGCTATGCTATCCTGTAGCCAAGAGGTATGTAATCACCGTTCACATTATTGGACATATTGAAGCGGATGAGGCGGTATTTCAGCAGATTGACCTACAGAATCGTCAACTGTTCAACGCCATCAACGATTTGTTAGGAGGCGAACCGGAATGAAACCGGAAACGAAAAAAATAAGCAAGCGCTGGGGCAGCGAAAAAAAGGTACGCCTCAGTTCTGCGCCCGAATCATCACGACCGGTTCCGGAACCCAAGGAAGAAGATCGTTTCCACAAGCCGGCCGTACCGCTAACTACCATTGGGCCCTCCCTGAAGGGCAAGGAAAGGCCTTATAAGGTCATCCTTGAAAAAGAGGCGTTCTACGAAAAGCCTCAATATCTTGCTTAATTTCTGAACACATCATCAAACCTGCCGCTGAATCGGCAGTATTCCATAGGCCCCGCCGCCCAAGGCAGGGGCTTTTTTGTTGCTCATTTTCGCTAAAATAAAACTGCTTCTACTCGTTGACCTGGTGCCATCGTGTTGCGGCAAGTCATTCTGAAATCCTTATTGTAATTCACTGCTTTAATTCATTGCTTGTAATTACTTCTGTAGCAGACTGCATTGCATAAGGCTTATTTGGTTTATGGCCTTAGGTTTCCTGCAAAACCCATAAATTATACCTTATTTTGGAGCAGGCTTGTCCCTAAATCCCTAGCCTCACTCACTATCTGTACCTTTAGGAAAATGCGATAATGTCTGCTTCCAATATTTCTCGGTTGTATTGTGTATCTCTATTACATATATTGATTATAATATAGGAACACATGTTCTGTAAATATAAAATTCCAATTAAAGGTTAAGGAAGTGAACATATGACATCCTCAACTTCCGCCCCATCCCCTGCGGATGAAGACCATCGTCTGATTAAAGGTCTGGTTGTGCGTACGCTTTTGCTGGATGTACTTGAACGAGATATTCTCACACTGGATACGTTGCTGCTGAAGATGCCCGAAGTCTACATTCTGTCGCTGACCCGCATTCAGAACAATGTGCTCAAGGAGATGTTGGCCCTTCGTAAACAGATGAGAACCCGCGGTGTCAAAGTACTGGAAGAGAAACGGGAAGCCGAGGGTATCGAAACTCTGTATATGTGCAGAGGGTATTGGCAACGGTTCTATATGCTGTGGACATTCGCACGCAATGAAGTCAAAAAAGAACTCAGTCGGCATCTGCAGATGGACTTGGCACAGACTTGATACAACTCTGACAATATAGAACCCATTCCCCAGCAAAACAAGTTGACCACGGAAGGTTACGTTCATTAAGATGGAATAGAGATATCCAACCATTCCAATAAGGCATGATATAGTTTCACCGGATATACTCTCAACGTCTTATCAATCAAGGAGCTGTACTTCATGGATTTGAATACACATTCGATTAAACAAACACCCGCACATACAGGCATTGCCGCAGATGTAACAGAACTGATCGGCCAGACACCTGCCGTTAAACTGAACAGACTCACAGGCAGCAACTCTGCTGATGTATACGTGAAACTGGAATACTTCAACCCAAGTGGCAGCGTCAAAGACCGTGCCGCCTACAACCTGATCGTTCAGGCTGAACTTGCGGGACACTTGCTCCCTGGTGCTACCATTATTGAACCGACGAGCGGCAATACCGGGATTGGTCTTGCGATGAATGCCGCCGCCAAAGGATATAAAGCCATTCTGATTATGCCGGACAATATGTCCAAGGAGCGCATCAACATTCTGAAAGCCTATGGCGCAGATGTGGTGCTCACCCCTGCTGCGGAGCGGATGCCTGGTGCAATTCGCAAAGCGAAAGAACTTCAAGCAGACATTCCAGGAAGTTTCATTCCGCAGCAATTCGAAAATCAGGCGAACCCGGACATTCACCGGATCACGACGGCTCCCGAGATTATGCAGCAGATGGAAGGCAGGCTGGATGCTTTCATCGCTACGGCGGGAACCGGCGGAACCATTACTGGCACCGGGGAAGAACTGCGTAAGCAGTTACCCGATATCCGTATCTATGCGGTGGAGCCCAAAGGTTCTCCGGTGTTGTCCGGTGGCGAGCCCGGACCACACAAGCTCGTCGGTACAAGTCCGGGGTTCATTCCGGACATCCTGAATACCGACGTGTGGGATGCCATCATCCAGGTGTCCGATGAGGACGCACTGGATACGATGCGGCAGCTTGCTGCTCGGGAAGGGCTGTTGCTCGGCCCTTCCTCTGGCGCTTCGGTGTGGGCCTCCCTTCGCATCGCGAAGGAACTGGGGCCGGGGCACCGCGTGCTCTGCATTGCGCCGGATACCGGGGAACGGTATCTGAGCATGGGTATTTTTTAACACAGCATAAATCTGTACACATCAAAAAGGGGCTTCCATCTCCCATAAGTCATGAGCATGACAGAGGCCCTCCCTTATTAGCGCTCATTGGTCATTGTTCTAATGAACCTGACACACGCTATTCGCTCCTATTTGCGCAGGTCTGACGTGTAACGAATCACAGCGACGTTATTCCTCCAAATTCGGTCGATTCACAGGCTTAAAAGCTATTTTCGACGGGATAACGTTACTGAGATTCGTTAGAATTTACATCTCTTCATTATCACCCTAATAAGGTGCGGTAGGTTCGGTAGAATGTTGGAGCGATTGGGAGCGAGGGAAAATCCCTCGAAAAAAAGGGAAGCGAATTACATTAGAGGAACCATCAAAACAAAAAAAGCCCTTGCTCACTTACGGATGGTGAATCCGCAGAGAACAAGAACTTATTTTGGCAAGAAACCTTATCATCAAAAATAAAGCAAGAATATTTAACGTAAGCTGGTTAGTGTGTCAGGGTTGTCCATTCCACACCTTCGGGAAGCAGAGCCGCAATGCGGTCTTTGGCTTCCTTTTTGGTATACAGCGATTCATCGAGAATGACCGCAGAACCGGAATCTGTGCTTGTCCGAATCAGACGTCCGAGACCTTGCTTCACACGTAAGAGCATATACGGAAGATCGATCTCTTCGTATGGTGCTGCCGACGCACTGCGTTTTGCATTGAAGACAGGGTCCTGTGGTGGATACGGAAGCGACCAGATCATGACATTGGATAATGACGGACCTGGAACGTCCAGTCCTTCCCACAGATTAACGGAGCACAACACACTCTCCTCATCCTGCTGGAATGCCGAGATCAGATCACTGATCTCCCGGTCGCCCTCATACATAAAGCGCAAACCTTCTGCTTCAGGTACATGAACGATGTCCTGCTTGAACGCACGTAGCTCTTCCATCGTACGGAACAGAACCAGCGCACGTCCTCCACTCTCCTGAAGTAACGACACCGCATCACGCATGCGATTTTCGTTCTCAGGGTGACCCGGTATAGCTTCATCGGTAATTTTCATCTTCATTTTGTCCGCATAATCATACGGAGAAGCCACCGAGAATGATACAAAATCATCAATGCCCAGGCTGTCCGCCACATAACGGAATGAACTGTCCACAGATAACGTGGCAGAGGAGAACACGATTGGAATACCTGTGTTGAACACACGCTCGTTCAGCATTTCCTTCACGGTACGCGGCATGATCGATAAGGTCGTCTCATCCTCGCTCTCTTCCGCCCAACAGATGTAACCATCTTCCTTGCGGAACAAGGCAAGCGCAGACTGAATCATATCGAGATGTTCTTCCACGACACGCATCTGGTAACCATCCAGCGAGAACAATCCGCTCTCAAATACCAGTTCTTCGCCGATTGCATCCAGCACACTCGTCAGACGTTCAATCTCACGTAGCAGTGGCGGCTCTACCCGAACTTCTTTCCGTTCCGAACCAGGGATCGCGACCGTATACGTATCCAGCAACGCAAACAGTCGCTCACTGCTCTCAATCGCTTCATCCACACACTCCGCGAGGGATTCACGAATCTCTCCTTCTAACAGGCGAGTCACCAATTCCTCGAAAATGCGGTGTTTCAATTTGTAGCTCAGTGCGTTCAGGGCTGCTTCTTCCAGCAAATGTCCTTCATCAAATACAACTGAGCTGTGGTCAGGCAGCAAGGGCAATTGTCCCTCGCGTTTGCGCGCATCATACGTCCACACATGCTCCATGTAATAATCATGGGAACAGATGATGATGTCTTTGGAACGTCGGTAATGGTCACGCGACAGCGTCAGGCCGCAACGTTGTCTTTTAGGACAAACAAAACAATCCTGGAACGGGTCCCAGTTGATTTTGTTCCACTGACGATCATTCAGATGTGGATACTGCTTGCGGTCACCATACGGATGGAAGGCCTGAAGTGTACCCGGCGTGTTCACAAAATCCGGCAGACTCTCATGCACTTCTTCAATAACAGGCGCATCTTCATCCACAAATCTCATCGCACTTAGTTTGTTCAGACAGACGTATTGATCCGGTGACTTGCCCAGACGTGCGTCCACTTCCAAGTCCAGATGTGCAGCCAGCTTCGCAATATCTCCACCGGGCTTCACAAGCTGTTCAATCAAGGACTCATCGGCACAGGCGATCACCGCCGGTTTGCCCGTATAACGTGCATAACAGACCGCGTAGAGCAGATAGACTAACGTCTTGCCTGTTCCGACACCGGCCTCCGCCATAATGGTATTTTTATCTCCATAGGCCCGTTCGAGCTGGTACGCCATAAAAATCTGTTCATCCCGTACCTCGAAGCCGAACTCTGGCAAAATATCGTAAAAAACATCGGCAACCCATTCCCCGAGACGGGATACAAAAGGTTCAGCCGGATCATATGCAAAAGGATAACGTTGTGTAGACAATCCTAGGTCAGCCTCCATTCTTAGACGCGGTCCTCTTTCATTTTCCGTTCAAAAAAGGCCGCAGGGCAAAAGTTAATTATCTCACGCGATGAAGCGGGTGACAAGCTTTTTTTACGAGATTATTTGCGAGGTTTAATGTATAGAACCAATTTTCAGGGAAAATATATACAGGAATCCACTTTAAGGAAAGGCGGTGCTCCACTCCATGAATCATCAGTCTTCACAACCAGAGCATTCCTCAGACAAATCAGCTGAGACATTAACGGATCGACAAGGGCATCCCATTACGGACAATCAGAATGTACGAACCGTTGGCAGCCGGGGACCGACTACGCTGGAGAACTATCATTTTCTCGAAAAGATTACTCACTTCGACCGTGAACGTATTCCGGAACGTGTGGTCCATGCCCGCGGCGCTGGCGCTCATGGCATATTTGAAGCGTATGGAACAGCCGGGAGTGAACCAGTATCGAAGTACACACGTGCACGTCTGTTTCAGGAAAAAGGCAAACAAACGCCCGTTTTCGTTCGCTTCTCTACCGTTATACATGGCGGACATTCACCGGAGACACTGCGGGACCCGCGCGGATTTGCTGTAAAATTCTATACCGAAGATGGCAACTGGGATCTGGTGGGTAACAATCTGAAAATCTTTTTCATTCGTGACCCGCTTAAATTCCCGGATATGGTACACACCTTCAAGCCAGACCCGTTGACCAATGCACAGGATATGGAGCGGTTTTTCGATTTTGTATCGCTAAGTCCTGAAGCTACCCATATGGTGACATTCCTCTTCTCTCCATGGGGCATTCCAGCGAATTATCGGCAGATGCAAGGGTCGGGTGTTAATACATACAAATGGGTCAATCAGGAAGGCACGGGCGTACTCATCAAATACCACTGGGAACCGCTCAATCAAGGGATACGCAACCTGCTGCAAAAAGACGCGAGCGAGATTCAAGGACAGAACTTCAATCATGCGACATTGGACCTGTATCACGCTATTGAAAAAGGGGAGTATCCCGAATGGGAGCTGTGCGTTCAAGTGATGGAGGACGGCGAGCATCCGGAGTTGGATTTCGACCCGCTGGACCCGACCAAGTTGTGGCCGCAGGAGCAGTTTCCTTTTCTACCTGTTGGCAAAATGACGCTGAATCGTAATCCCGAGGATTATTTCAATGAAGTGGAGCAAGCAGCGTTTGGCACAGGTGTATTGGTAGACGGGCTGGATTTCTCAGATGACAAGTTGTTGCAGGGACGCACCTTCTCTTATTCAGATACCCAGCGTCACCGGGTGGGTGCGAATTATCTGCAACTGCCTGTGAATGCGCCGAAAAACCGGGTGGCAACCAATCAGAGCGGCGGGCAGATGCAGTATCAGGTCGATCGGGCACCGGGTCAGAATCCACATGTGAACTATGAACCTTCCTCGCTCGGTGGACTAAAGGAAGCGGCGCCACGTGGTAAGGAGCATGAACCACTGGTGGAAGGCCGACTTGTTCGTGAGAAGATTGAGCGTACGAATGACTTTGGTCAAGCCGGTGATACGTATCGGGCGTTCGAAGATTGGGAGCGAGATGAGTTGGTCAGCAACATGGTCGGGGCTTTGGCGCAATGCAAACCGGATATCCGGGAGCGCATGATCTCTCATTTTACCCAAGCCGATGCCGATTATGGTCGTCGTGTGGCTGAAGGGCTGGCCTCTGTTCCAACCGATGATAGTGCCACAGTCCAACCGAAACATGAACCAAGTGTCGAGCAAGCAGAGAAACGCAGTCGTGAGACGGACGGATATTAAGGTGGATGGACAGCGTTTGGATCGCTGAGTCTGACACTGTTGGTACATTTGGGTATTTTGAGTAAGGAGATTACGTTCTGGATTAAACATAGCCCTGATCGTCAAGTTGCCAATTGCAGCTGCTATCAGGGCTTTTTCATGACTAGTTTGAGTATAATCTTCACTTCAGGATGTAGGCTTCTATTTATTTTAGGTTGAATGAAGTTCATAGGAGTGGATCATAAGTAAAACTGGTACTCTGAGGATGGAAAAGCGTACTTCTCTACGTTCATTTCAGATGATTCTTCGTTAAATGAGAGCTATCACCCAATGGAAAGATTACATAATTCACGTGATATTACAGGCATTGGAAGCTTGCAGGCCTGACCTGCCTGCATGTACCTCCATCTGATCAGATGATTATTGATGATAACGATTACAACATTTACCATAAAGCTGTGTCCTAGAGATTACATCTAACCAGCCGGCATGATCTATCTCATAGGTAACGTCTGGTACACGGCTACCACATGCTCTTCATTCTATTCCCAATTAACCAAGGAGGTCTACGTAATGAAATTATTCCCATCCACATCTACTCATGTATCTGCACGATCTGCACGTTCTCTGAAAGAACGCTCCCTCAAATCCAAAATGGCCCATATCTGTCTGAGCGCCGCGTTCCCTCTATTATTAATTGGTGGTGGATCGGTTGGTGCAGCAGAACTGATCGAGAGCAGCTTGCAAAATCCCTCTGAATCGGTGGCGACTTCTAATATCGCACTTGCTGCGGGTGATCTGTATGTGTCTCCTAACGGCTCAGCCAGCAATCCGGGTACGATCAACAGTCCAACGTCACTGGCTAACGCATTGACCCAGATCGCACCGGGCAAAACGATCTATCTACGCGGCGGTAACTATAACTTCTCCCAGACCATTACCATTGAACGTGGCAACAGCGGTACATCGAGCCAACGTAAAAACCTGGTGGCGTATGGATCGGAAAAACCGGTCTTTGATTTCTCAGCCCAAGCCTTCGCTTCCACCAATCGTGGACTGCAAATGTTCGGAGACTACTGGTTCGTCAAAGGGCTTGAGGTGAAAGGTGCGGGCGACAACGGCATCTTCATCGGAGGTAGTTACAACCGTCTGGAGCAGATCGAAGCTCATCACAACCGGGATACGGGTATTCAGATGGGACGTTATGCTTCCACAGCCGCCAAGAGTGAATGGCCAGCATATAATGAAGTGATTCGTTCATACTCCCACAACAACTATGACCCGGATGACGGCGAGGATGCAGACGGTTTTGCGGCCAAACTGACCGTAGGCCCGGGCAACGTCTTCGAAGGTTGTATTGCAGCCTATAACGTGGACGATGGCTGGGATCTGTATAGTAAAACAGATACAGGCGCCATCGGCGCGGTTACGATCCGCAACAGCATCGCCTACGCCAATGGCGCAACCGCAGACGGCACTTCTACCTCCAACAGTGATGGCAACGGCTTCAAGCTCGGCGGTGAGAAGATTGCGGTAAATCATATCGTCGAGAACAACATTGCATTTAATAATAAAAAGCACGGCTTCACCTACAACAGCAATCCCGGTTCGATCCAGATGAAAAATAACACCTCCTGGAACAATGGGCAAAGCAACTTTGCCTTTGATGTAGGCACCCACATCTTCACCAACAACCTGTCCTTCCAAGGCGGCGCCAGTGACAAAACAAGCGGAACTGACGTCAGCAGCACCAACGTCTGGTGGAAGAACAAAAAAAGTGAGAACGCCAAAGGCCTGCTCGCCAGCGCAGCCGACTTTGTCTCCCTCGTCCCTTCAGTAACACGTAGCGCAGATGGAACGCCTGTCCTGGGCAATTTCCTCAAGCTTGCGGGTGGTAGTGATCTGATTGGCTCGGGTACACCAGCGGGTAAGAATATTGGTGCGCGGTAAGTGGTAGGTAATAAAATAAAAGAATAATTTAAAAGCAAAATCCCCTCCCCCATGCCAGCCTGATCGGTGGTAATGGAGGAGGGGATTTTTGAATTGTTGTGTATTGTCTGCCGCTGGCTTATGAAGTAGGTAAATACTCACGGTTTAGCTAAAACCTCAATCATCAGTCTGCCGCCTGTGCGAAAACCTTGCTCAAACGCTGCTTCCACATACATGGATGTGGACTGTCCGATCAAGTCGATCAGTTTCTCCAAAGCATCGTATTCGTTCTCGGTAAGCTGTGTTTTGTAGTCCTGCATCAGGTCCGATATCTGGCGATTGATATCCTGATACTCGGCATGCTCAGGATGAATTGACTCATCCAACCGCAGGTTTCCGTGAAACAAATCTTCGATCAGGTTTGACATGTTATCCTTCATGGTAGGTTCACCTCAAACAGATTGTATATCAAGGTATGAGGTGAGATGTGAATTTAGCGGGAAATGCGCTAGTATTTTATTGAGTCAAAATTAAAGTTAAACCATGCCTCAAACACCAAATGAAGCTTATCTTGCTATAGTCGCATATATAGCAACTATGAATGAGGCGAGTGGGACATTTCAACGGCTATATTGATTAAGTTGGCTGACTATCATCAGACCAGTACAGATTATCTTTTGAATCGGACGGATGTAATAATGCCTTAACCATCAAAGTGGTTCGGCTCGAGTTTTACATACCCGAGGCCATGTCCTTTCATACTGGAAGAAAATCCAAAAATAGTACCTTATTAATGAATGCATCTTTCAAATTTTTTATAGGTGTTCGTCCGTAAGGATCATTAGCTATAAGATCGAACTTTTATAAATGATTGTCGGCGTATCGATCCTCTTATACTAGCCAAACTATTTTTCGCTAACACTAGAATGTGGATTCTTAATGTATTGCCAAGGGACAAGCCGATTTGTTCCCTCTTCTCTCCTGAACCAAATTGTCGCAGGGTCAACAGGTACGATATCAATCACATCATTACAGCGCTCGTTTAGAACTACTTCACCAGCACAAGCCCCACGTACCATAATCATCATCCGCTGAATTGTATCAAGCTTATCTAACGATCTTCCATGCTGATAACCAGGTGAAGGAAGTGGAGAATCCAGTAAGTTCTTGATTGCATCCAAAGCCCTCTGCCCATTCTTATCGTCACTACCATTCTGCTTCTTTGCTGTAAATGTAAGCGGTGTGCCACCCATGCGCAGAAAGTTGTAGAGCGCATGCGAAATATCAGGATGAACAGATACAAGAATCTCAAGTAGTTCCTCTGCTGTGTGATTATGTAGTTTGGTCAGATCAATATTATGAGCACTCTGGTACTTTTTCGGGAGCCAATTGAATATATCCCATCCGTTTGACGATCTTGGTGAGGTCATCCTACCAAAACCCATCATCTGACGCTTTACAGCAGTCGGAAGAACCGAATTCGCAAATGAATAAATGGCTTTATGATACCATTTCAATGTTTCACCTCCAGACATAAAAATAGAAGGCAGGAAAAGTTTCCTTACCTTCTAAAGTTCTTCATACTTCTATGAATTTATAATATCATCGACTTACTATGGCTTTACTACGGATTTAATTATTCATATTGTCTAGATGTTTAACTTAAAAGCGAACACCACATAACCAAATCCCTCCTTGTTGCGCTTAAACTTCTCGTAATCGACATCTCTAGGCTGACGGTGAACCCGTGGGTTATACGTTGCTGCGTTGATCTGATCGATTGGCTCTATTCTGATGTTCATTCCCATCACCTCAAAAACCTCAAAATATTTTCTTTCCCTACTAAAATAGCCGTGAGTGCATACCCGTATAAGATTACGAGCAAAAATAAGCAACTTCCTTTGCACCTTTTCGCCCTATCAGTACGACCATTAGAGTGAATGGGTTACTGCTCATAAATTTGTCCATTTCCCTAAAAAATATTTAAATGTCGCCAGCAACCGGATCGTGGGATAGACCGATAGATAAGGTGACAAACCACAAGGAGGAATTACCACCATGACAATTATTGAAATGATTTATGAACTTGCGAAGATTACCCTCGAAAAAACAATTCCGGCGATGTGCCCTGTGTTTGCAGCATACATTCCTGTTCATGTGCAAATTGTGAAAGGAAGACAACAAAAAAGGACAAACCCTAAGGCTCGTCCTCGTTGATTTTATTTAAATATTGCTTGTTCTCAGTGCATTCTCCAAGCGGGCGATCAAGTCGCTGTATTTTTCTTTGGTCGCTTCATCCGTTTCGATGTTTACAAATCCTTTTACAGACCTCCAAAGGTTAAATGCGTTCGACTTCTCAATACTTGAAAGTAATCAAAATTAATCACCACTTCCAAAGATATCATAATCATTTTTTGGAAGTTCCACCAAGCGGATTTGTGTTGAGTTGGTTTCACCTGTGGGATTGCTCCATAAGTTCTCTTTCTCTTTCTTTAACGGCCTCACGTGCTATTGCTTTTAAATTTTCTTTACTTGTTGCTTCATTAATCAGTTGAGGCAACTCTTCTTTTTTAAATAACTCAACAGCAGCGATCACTTTGTCATGCATTATCTGCTTCAATTTGTCTGAAGCAACTTGTTCGTTTTTTAGGCTCATAATATAAAATACGATGGCAATACTTCCTAAGCCAGAAAACTCATTAATTTTCTTCAATATAGATTCTGACCAAGGCACTGGTATTACAGGTATGATCATGAATGCCAGCACTGCAATAAACATTAAAATTTTTTTTATGAATTCAAATTTTAATGGGTCATTGGCCTCATTTGCTTTGTATTCTAAGAAATCTTTTATAGCAAACATTAAAGCAGCTATAGAGAAACCCATCAGAAAGGCAGGTTTTAACTCTACTAAGCTTATAGTACTCAAAAATGCTAAAATAATTAAAGAGAATGCCATGTACTTTGTTATAGATTCTGTCTGTATATGTAGACCTCCTTACGTGCAATGTGATAACAGGGTTATTTTAACTCCTTTGGGCATTTTGGTCTACTACAATTTCTCTGTCTTCTTTCTGGGACGGATGCGCTACTTCTTCCGTCTTCTGCTGCTGTCCAATATAATTCCTCCTAATGAAAAAAAGCCGATCCATGAAGGAACGACTTTAAATGTGATATGTATGAAGTTGGTGTTACGTCCTAAAAGCATGCGCCCGAAACGGTCAAAGCAAACACGCTGCGCTCTTTGCTTTAAATGCATACGTACTATGTAACTGTAGAGGAAGAACAAGACTATTTTACTGAGATTACATTATTGAGTCAAAAACACTATGCTTCATTATTGTAGTATAGCTTTTCGTTGGCTCCTGATCTCGTCTATTTTCTCACTTTATTGATTAAGAATCCAAAACGTGAATGTACCAAACACGCAAACAAGCGACACAGGATACAGTATCCATTTGCTTACCCGATCTTTATACGCGATAACCCAGCAGATGATACCAATCCACACAATTAATAGTTGCCAGAAATCCAACAATCGACACCTCCCCTAAAACTAATTCGGTATCTGAATTGAATCACCTTCATAAGTTAACAGAAAAGGCGAGAAGAGGAACGCCCCAGTCATATGCCACTATTGCAGGTGTGCGTTTCATTCGCGCCTTTTTCTATGCTCCTAATGTATCACGGAAAAATGGTCATGTGGGGTTCAACATGGTCTCAAAATATGTTCACCTTTGGCTCAAATTCGGTTCAAAAAATGAGATGTGAATACATTTAGAACAACTAAAATCCAAACTCATCTTTTTTATGGAAGAATATTGCTTAAAATAGAAAAATAAGATAAATTTATGTTAGACGTACACATACATATGACATCCATAAAATTTAAAGAAGAGGCGTTCTATTTGAATTTAGCAAAAAAAGTAACATTATTATCTTCTAGTTGTGTACTGGCATTAGCATTAGGGGGCGCAACAGGTGCACTGGCTGCACCAATTCAAGATTCTGGTCAGACTTCTACTGACCCAATAATTGTTCCCTACGTTAACTGGTCTGGTTCGGCCTACCTAACTACCAATGCTTATAGTAACGTCACATCATCCAACAACTTTTTTAATGATTCGCCTACTGTGACAAATGATGCAAACAGTCCAGGAACTATTACCGTTAGGATTGTAAACTCATCTGGCGAACAAGTAGGAAGCACTAAAACAATTTCTGCTGGAAAATCTGCAAATTTGGATTCAATACCTTGGAATAGCGGAACGTATACCCTTCAAGCAAAAGGAAGCAAAGCAGGGTATTATAATATTTCAATTGATTAAGGAGCTGGAATAAGTATGGTTAATAGTAAACTAAAGAAAGTTAGTATGTGGGGTGCGATTTTAGTTACGTTAACCATTATTTTTGTTTGTTCTTATCAAGTCTATCAAAACGTCGATACCGTTCATAATTACTTCTCTCCTAAAACCAGTTCAGTTCTCGCTATCGATGCAGAATCTGATGAATGGAACAGTGTTAAATTTGATGGAAAAGATTCTGTTAAATTCGATAGTGTTTTCTGGGATAAGACAATCATTAATGATGCAAATAGTGAAGGTAACGTGCTATTGAGAGTTAAAGATGAAAAAGGAAATATTGTAATTGATGAATTTCAGGTATCTCCTGGAACAAGCAAAAACTTAAAAGATCTTAGCAAAGATCAAGAATATTTCTTTGAGGTCAAAGCCCAACAGGGACAATTCATTATTAATGCAATCTAAAAAAAGAGGACTCAGATTTTTCCTGAGTCCTCTTTTTGTTTTAAGCTTTAAAATTCAGCATCATCTTGCTCGAAGAAGCCGATAAGCTTCAAGGTATTTGCGACACTCTCCAGACCTTCATCGATTTTACGCTTGATTGCGCTGTCACTAAAGGTGAACGAAAAAAAGTGTATCGTTAATCGTTGATATGAGTTGCTTTAATCCCTGTCTATTATTAACTTTAAAATTCATATTATCTCTTTATTGTTACGCCACCAATCGTTGGAATCATTACAGATTGAGGCACGCCCAGTAAATATTCACCGAAGGTAAGAACATATGCGTCAGCTCTGTCAGGTGACTTTAATCCGCGCTTCTTCATATCCTTCTTGCTTTCAAGCAGTATTTTCCCCTTACTGGTCATTGACCATTTCCTTGCGGTCAATTGAGAAGTCAACGTATCATATAGTACCGCAGATCCATTGTTCAATTGCTCATGTTTTCAAAAGCCCCATAATATACGCCCACATCTTCGAGCCTAGGTTTCCATAAATGTTCATCCAAATATTGCTCAAATTTACTAGGGATTTGAATATCCATTAATCGCCCATAATGTTGAATAACGAAATAGGAATGTTATACTTGCTGTACAAAAACTTAATTGCAATAAATTCAGTATTTATTCAACGGAACTAGAACAAACTATCGTAGTACAAATTATAGTTTACAGAAGCAGATTCGTAGTATCTTGCATTAAAGTTGATTGGAGGAAAAGATTCATGAATATAGTAATTGAGAAGTTAAAAGATACAGATATTGAAAGCTTGTATGAATTCGAAATTGAAAACAGAACTTTTTTCGAGGAAATGGTACCGTCTCGAGGAGATGATTATTACATACCTGAGGTTTTTAAAGTAAGGAATGAATCTCTGCTTGATGAACAAGTCAAAGGACTCTCCTTTTTTTATTTAATAAAAGACGAAAATAACTCGATTCTTGGAAGAATAAATTTAGTTGATATTGATGATTCAGATAAAATAGGATTCCTCGGCTATAGAGTGGGACAAATCCACACTGGAAAAGGTGTTGCTAAAAAAGCATTAAAATTATTACTCAATACAATAGTTGATTTAGATATAAAAGAAGTTAAGGCAAAAACAACCACCAACAATATAGCATCTCAAAAAGTTTTAGAGCAAAACGGATTCGAGCATACAGAAACTAGTGATAAAGAATTTGAAATGAATGGGCAAATGTTAAAATTCATTAATTATACATGGATAAATAAATCATTATTTTAATCACCCATCGGACGCGACTGTTTAAGCTGAAGACTATAAGCCAAATTCCTCGTTCAAGATACTGAGGGGTTAGGCTTTTTTTGTCTTTTAATATTCCTTATATTGTGAATTTCGCGTTCTTGATGTTATTCCATTGGGAAACTCATTGAGTATTGCAGATGAATTGGTTCTTACGCGCATTTAGTAAAACAAACTAGGTATATGTAATGGATCTATTAATTACTTACTTGATATAGTATTAACCGTTGACTCGCACACGTTTTTCCGAATTCGCTATACTGCAGTAACTTTTGAGCAATGAAAAGTTTCACTTTTCTCCGCAAAATATTACAGATCTATTGTTCATACCATTCATTCAATGAATTTCAAATTGTTGATACGCTCGATCTTTTGACCCAAAACTAAAACCTCAATATATTTTTCTTTTAACCACTCTAATGCTACTTGCCCTTCTTCTTTTAAGATAACGCCTCGCTGGCTTTTATACTGAAAGATCTCTTTTGCCCATAACAATAGTATCTTTACATATTCTAACGTCTCAATTTCACATGTACTGTCCTCTTCCTCTTCATCTTCTTCTGCAAAGATATCTTCAAAAGTTGTAAAAGACTGGTCAGATCTTATTAAGTTCACATTCCCTCCTCCCTCGTATAACGTTATTTTCCCTTTCAGTACTTCGATTAAGTTTCCGATCTCTTCCTGGATCGTTGCGAAGTCTCCAAATATATCCGATCCCAAAGAATTACTAATCAGATAACCATTCTTTAACGAAGAATCGATGCCTAAGTCCACGATAACTTCGTTGAAATCTTCTTTATATTCAATGGTATACCTATATTTAATCATGTTCGTATCTCCAATCAGTTGTGTCCAAGTCATTTCTTAAAAAACGCAGAAGAACCAAGGTAACAAAAAAACAGAGCAATCATAGTGATATCTAACCATAATCGACCTGTTCGATGTAACAGAGTAACATTAATTAGGGATGAAACCAGAGCCTTTTCCTGCGTACAACTCAATTGATGAAGTAGTTATACAGATATTATGTTATTGATTGAATGATGGATTCACTCTGCACTGGGTAGTCCCATCAAACTGTAACATGACGAATAACCTATCTATCCTATAAAAACAACAGCATCTTTGCGTTGAAATGCCAGGGGCAATTTATTTTGAAGAATTGTTATTCTTTCAAACATTTTATCCCTTTTTTCCTCAGTTAAGTTTTTTACCGCCCAATCTTTGATTTGAATTAGTTCCTCAATAATTGACGGTACATCTTCTTCCTCTACATCAACACCTGATGAAAAAAGGGCTGTCCATTGTAACCCTAGTGCTTCAATCGCAGGTTGCCAAAATTCTTTAAAAAACGATTCTGTAGCAATGGGAACAAAGAAACTCTGTTCAAAATCATTTTGCGGTTCATATATTACAGCACTGACTGACATGCACTTATTCACCTCCAAAAGTAGCACTAAATTTGTAGTCTAACAAAAGAACAGATTAATCATGGTGATATCTTGACCACGATCAACCTGCTGTATTTGTTGAATGATGAATCAATACATATTAAGTAGCCTCTACTTAAATTTCTATAAAGATATTAAACAATCTTCACATACTTTATACAATGGCTTTAAAAGGAGCATGACCTGTTTCAGCATTTCTTAATAAAGTCGGTTTTCTAAAACGCAAACTGGTTTCCAGCTTGAAGATAGCGGTATCTCCTTCAATTTCTATAAAAGATATATTAATCCATATAGGAGCTTTCGGAAAAAGCCCTCCTAAAACCCCAACAACATCTTCTAACCATAGTTTTTTACCGCCAACATTCTCTTTAGATAACACAAGACGTTTCATCATTTCATCGCCACCATCTAACATTTTCCCCTGTTCCTCAACCGGCTCTATGATAAACTTAACGATATCGCTCGTAATGTTTTTTGCCTTTTTTATCTTATCAACGGCTTTAGATAAATTAGTCGAAAAAATTTCCTCATTCATTTGAGTAATCAACATATCTCCTCCTATTCGAACCATTGTTAAAGTCTTTTATAGGGCCACCATTTGAGATGATACATGGACATGGATTACTTATTCTCAAAATCTTTAACTTGCTCAATCTTTTGTGAAAAATCGCAAGCTTTTTGAAAATCTTCTTTCATATAAAGTTCAATTAAAGCATTCGCCTCTTCCTCCCAATCGGGACCATACTGTAAAAGATAATCTGTGCACCATTCATAGTAAAACAGGTTGGATGGATTCAACCAAATCAATCTTTGATATATCTTCATTACACAAGAAATCGGCAGAAAAAAATGAGTAAGTTCGTAATTGATTGCTTCCAATAAATGATCTGAGTTGTCCGTATGATCTATTTCAGATAGCAATTTATTGTATAATGAGTCTACAGTCTCTCTCGTTGTCTTTAATTCTGTCTGATCTAATGTCGACCAATTCTGATCAATCCACTGATGCAATGTTTCCACTGTTTTTTGTAAAGTCAAAGCCATCATCCTTTTACTCATTAGACCCCATCTTGCCCTCTAGAACCCTTCTGATAAAACACACTTCCTTGTTCACCAATGGACGCTTATATTTCAAGCGAGTGATAGGATAACATATTACCCTCCGGGAGTCAGTCTCTAGGATTCCGATAACACCAATCCGGATCATATGGTACGGATTTAAGTTTTTGTATGTCATCCAAGCTATACACCCAATCGTTGTCTGCTATCCAGAAATAATCATAAGGCTTCAGTTTGAGATATTCATAAATAAAATGAAGTATTAACTCTTGGTTACCATAGATATCTTCAATATGCCCGACCTGGCATAGGGGTTCAAAAGGATCTAAACCTAAATCTTCGTAATAATAAAATTCATTACTCGGACTACTTATGCTGTGAATATGGAAAATCAATGAGGCTTCATTGTCATCTGAAAATGACTTACGGTTAATATTAAGCGTTGTATATAAAAATTCTCCTTCATTTGTATACGTTTTGTTGTTATAGAAATAAAGAGCAGATTGCGAATGAAAAGCTGCAACAATCGTATCAGCAAGGAGTTGTTCTGGAGAATATTTATCTTTCTGCGTTAAAATAACAGCTGAAGTGCCCATGAGATTGTAATCTCCTCCCTCAAACTGGAACCAATCAAAGTTTTAATAAACATTAAGATTCAAATGTGGTTCTATTAGGGAAAAATCCATTTTCTCTAATGAAACAAACGGATAACCTTTGTGCTGCTCTATCGAAATAAAATTTTGTTGCAATTTATTCCAATTTTCGATTAAAAGAGTCTTCCTCAATTTTTTTTTGAAAATCCTCTAGGTTCACACGCCATACAATTGTATTCTCAGAGAAGTGAGTAGATTTGTTCTCACTGTAATGTTGTATTGCAGCATCCCCCTTCTTTGTTATCTACAACATGGCCGGAAAACGAAGATAACACAAACAGGTCAATCAACATGGTACCTAACTAAGATCAACCTGTTTAATGTAATGAAATAAGTATTTAAGATTCACATTTTTCTAAAAACCATCTCCTAGCTTCTTCTTTTTCTAACAACACTGGTTTTTCCGGAGTGCCAATATTTATACTCTGAAAAAAAGCTTCTTCTATCCCTTTAATGCTCTTTAGTGTTACTCCGTTTAACAACGTATTTTTAAATGTCGATACACTTATATCTACATTTTCTAGTCTTGTATTTCTAAAATCGGTTAAATGGAAAGATACATTAATCAGATTACAATCAACTAAACATGCGTTATTAAATGTTGCTTCCCAAAAATCACCTTTACTAAATCTACTATTTTTAATGATGCAATTGGAAAAATCCGTATACCTGAGATCAGATTTATAAAAATCGCATTGAACTAAAGATGCATTGATAAAAGTTGATGAGGCTAATAATGATGAATGAAAATCAATATTTTCCAGTTTGAGATTATCAAAAGTGCAATCTATTAAATAGGATTGTTCAAGTAATACATCAGATAAGTCAAAAACTCTTAAATCAACTTCATCTAACTTTAACTGCTCACCTTCATCACCAATTGTCTCAACCCACTTTTTATGCAAATCAAACATATTGATAATATCTTTTTCTTCCATTTTTCCACTCCTTTAGGGGAACCATAATATTCTATCTGCTATTCCTTCTTTATCAATTGCTTTCTTCAGTTGTTCAATATGCTCAGGCACCATTTTTTTCGTATCAATAATTACGTCATGCCCCTTAGCAAATTCTTCATGTATTTTTTGCATACCATTTTGAATAGTAAAAGCACCCTTTTTAGGATTGGTTATAGGTATTCCGTTCCTACCACTTGGATATGATTCAAAACTCTTCACGTCCCACTTTATGCCCGTAGTGGTATCAATGAACTCTGCGCCCTTATCTGCTTGTGGATCACGTATTATTCTCCCTAAATCACCTCTTGCTTCTAATTGTAATCCAACATCTCTTTCATTTATATTTTTGGGTTCTATTTTCCCACCACCAGAAGGATCTCGAGCCAAATCATCCAACTCTTTGTGATTCCTGCCTCCAGTATAACTATCTTTAACCATCCCTTTAATATTACTATCTTTCCTCACTTCAGCCGCTTCCAAATTCTTTTTAATCTTCGCTACAGCTGGATGAGAAGAAGGTACGCGAAACGGCCCTTTGCCACCCGGCATACTGCCGCGAACCATCTGAAATGCCATAAATAGCTGGCTGAACTTCAGAGAAGTCAACATGATCTGAGCATACTTATCGGATACAGGCTCGCCTGTGAAGGGATGAATTCTATTTTCAAAAGCTTTGATCTGCATCGCATAAATATCTTCCCCGGGCGCTTCAGCATCCGTAGCTTGCATCCGATTGATATCCAAATGCCCCTGATCCTTCTTATATGCCTGAAGGGCTGCCTGATCCGTAACACCATTCTCGTTCACAGGCATCCACATCAGCTTCCCATACACATTGACTTGCGCCATCCGGTAGCCTTTATCCTCCGTACTCGCATCATTACCCAAGGTCTTCATCATTACTCCCGCACCCACAGCGCCAACAGCACTTCCAAGACTCACCTTTTCAGCATCGACATTCTCAAATCGCGTAGCGATCTCCTTGAGTTCCTTGGAGATGCCCACCATACTCTCCAGTGCTTTATCCAATATAGGGCGCGACTGTTCAAACTCATAGTAGAATCGCTCCTGCGTCGCCCCCGTCCACATCATCTGAACGAACATGATCTGTCTCGTCAGTTCACTGCGAATATGCTCCAACTGTTGTCTGGCCTGATCCACCTGATTCGATACGTGATGTAACTGTTCAGGGGTAACTTTAATGGTATTCATCCATTTTCACCGCTCATCTAAGATATGATACAACTATGTTAGCAGAAGTTTAATGGCAATTACATCCGGCTAACCTCCTGATTTCACTGCATGAATCCACGCTCAGAATGATTTATATCCGTCCCTCAGCCCCATAACATTTCTCTGCAGGTGTATACATGTTCCTGAGGGTTGTCCTTCAATTTGATGACTACAGGATACTGCGGCATTTTACTGCGATCAACAGCAGACTTTAACAATTCATGGCATTAATGAATAAACTTGACTTGTGCCGACGAATAGGTGTACTATATGTTTGTATAAATGGAATATATTACAATTTAAATATTTATTTTGGAATCTTATATTATCAAGATGGGTATCAGAGCCTATCATAACTAAGATATCAATGCGTATAAATGAGTTTTACATTTTGTCTGCAACACATAATCATTGGCAGGCATTCATTTTACATATACATTCCTACTTCATAGAGTTTTCTAGCCTGTAGAGTTCTACCTCCTTAAATTCTTTTTCAGTAAAGAAAAAAGGGGAAGAACCATCTTTAAAAGAGAGGAGGGCAAGAGGCTTTAATCTGCAAGCAGGTCTATTTGTCGTAACCGCATGTTTTTGTTAAAGAATACCCATATCAAGAAAGGTGGAATTTATTGCTATGAGAAAATTGATTAGTTTAGCTCTTATTCTTGTTCTAATGCTTTCATTTAATGTAGCTGCCTATGCAGACGGTGATGTGACTCAAGCCAAACCTATGACAAAGGAAGAAATTATTAATTCCAAAGAATTCCGTGAAGCTGTGAAAGCGGCTAAGGCTGAATTTGAATCGCAGAAGGCAGATAATGCGGGTGGTCCAGTTCTGTTTGCGCCTGCTCCGAAAGTATCTCACATTAATGTATATGGTGTCGTATCTCCGAATGGCGGCCAAGAAATTTACGGCTTCAATAACAACCCGCTCTCCACGACCAATGATCATGGTGGGGCTTGGATTCAGTGTATTACTTTCCAGATCGGTTATGACAGCAGTCACTACGGCACACTCGCCGGCAATACAATGACAAACAACTGGTCTGAAGCTATTGATCTGGACGGTGACCGTGTCGTAGATGCTTGGGCCTATTCTTGGGTTTATGAAGCGCCTACTACAGGCGGACAATTTGTAGGAACGGTCTATTCCATTAATATTCCAACACAGTGGACCGCTTGGATTAATGTTCGTTAACAGGAAGGATGTAATATGAATATTGGAGGAATTGGCTATCCTGGTTCTATCATGAGGAATACGGGAAATAAGCCCAAAAGCTCATCAGCTTTGGACATGGATTTGATTCTTGATCAGACGCAGGGATATACATCCCCTGCGTCTTTTCTCATTGTGACCTTAAGGGTCGACTTTGTATAGGAACCCACCGTTGCACTGTAGGCTACTTTCCCTCTGCTTGTATGAATACATACGTACTCTCGTCGGATCGCTCTTCTGAAAAGGCAAAGTTCAACCGATCAAAGTTTCTTACGTCCTTCACATCTGTAATCTTATGCTCTGCCATATAACGTACCATTTCACCTCTGGCCATCTTAGCCCAGGTTGCCTTTTCAACAAGCTTCCCATTGACCATTTGTCCGAATACACATGTAATGAACCGGGTTTCCTCACTCAGAAAAGGCAAAATATTTTTGCTATACTCTTTGGAAGCCAGATTTAGGATGTAGTTGCTTTCTGATTGAAGCTGATCTGCGAGTTTGCTACCCCAGAATTGATAGAGCGATTTGAAGCCTGGACCTTGTAGCTTGCCCTGCATCTCCAACCGATAAGGAGTAACGCCATCCAAAGGCCGTAACATGCCATAAAAACCGGATAATATACGTAAATGCTGCTGAAGATACGCCAGTTCCTCATTTTGAAAAACACCCGGAGCCATATATTGATACTGAATGCCCTCATAGGCATAGATGGCTGGCGTAAGATTTGCCTTTATATTCATATTCTGAATCCGTTCCACGTTCTGTTCGGCGATTGCATCGTTACACTTCCACATCGCTTTGAGTTCGTCATAGGATAACTCTTGAAGCAGATTCAATAGCTGTTCTGACTCGTTTATAAACTGTGGCATCTGCGCGATAGCCATAAGATCGGTATCAATCTTCATCTTTTTAGCTGGTGATATGATAATTCTCATCGTGCTGATCCATCCTTAATCTACCGTTGTTTTTGTCGTTATCCATTGTACAGGATTGGACAGGCGAATCCAATGCCATGGCTTAACTAAATCCCTCATAGTACCTTTGAAAAGACTCAAAATGAACAAGTCAGCCCACGATTGGACCGGCTTGTTCATTAGAATTCAACACATTCAATTGATGAGAAAGCAAGGCGTGCATTTCAAACCGCTATTAGGGAGATACGCTCCCCGCGCCGCTATTTTGCTCTGTTTTTGTAGTCGGCAATTGAATCATTGGCGTATTTGACCCACTTACATATGGAAGGGCTCCATCCCATTTCTTGATGGTTTCATATTCAACGAGTTGACTCGATAATGATTGTTGAAGCTCTTTATTTGCTTTAGCTTGACCTTCTGCTTCGATCAATAGTTTGTCTGCATTACCCTGCGCTTCCACGCGCTTACGATCTGCTTCTTTCTTGGCGATCTCCAGTTCAGTCGTTTTACGTTCCAGTTCTTGAGAAGCTTCGACACGCTTATCGATTGCTTCCTGCGTCTTAGCATCAGGTTGAGGAACACCTACAGTAACGTTGGATACAATAAAGCCTAATTCTTTAACGTCATCAGAAAAACGTTGTTGCACGTCTACCCCTGCTTCGGATGACTTTTCACCATACACATCAATGACTGTAAACTTGGAGATACCTTTACGAGCTGCGTCACGGAAACGTGTTTTGAGATATGTATCCTCAATTTCTTGAATGCTAATTGGCCCAAATGTATTAAAGATAGAAGATACTTTACTTGGTTCTACTTGGTAGTTGTAAGCAAAATCGATTGTGATGTTTTTCCCGTCAGAAGTAGCAATCTGAATATCTCTGTATTCCACCGTTTGAATTCGGATAGGATATTTCGTCACTTTATCAAACGCTCCAACGAGTTTCCACCCTTGACTCAGTGTGCTATCTTTTACGCCTCCATTTGGTGAATAAACGACCCCAACATATCCATTAGGAATTCGTGTTAAAAAGAAGGTCACCATTAGCACTCCCACAATAATAACTAATGCAACCGCAATTGCCCCTACCCTAAACGTCTTTGAATTTTTCATCACCATTCTCCTCTTGTTTGAATTTATTGTATTTCTTCAGAATTCTACTACCTATTTTATTGAATAGCGGGAACATTAATGACCATAGAATAAATGCTAGGATAAAAATTAAAATGATTCCCCCAATAAATGGCATATCCGTCCTCCCCTCTATGGATGTAACCGAGTACAAATTTATAAATGGTAACTAATTATATCCTTCTTTATATATACTTTGTAAATTCGTATTAGGTTTCAAGGATGTTTAGCGCTTGAACTACTATTAGGTAAAGTAAAGAAGAAAAGGGTGAGTGGTTGACGTCCAGTACCCAGTTATTCCTATCAAGGAAGGGATCATCAATTCATCTGGGTATTATGGATCAGGCCATAGTTGCACCCATTGCTCTTCTCTCTGGGTGTATACAACTTCCTGTGGATTGTCCTTCAATATGACGACTACAGGATACTGTGGCATTTTACTTCGACGAGCGGTGATGCTAATAATATCATGTTCATCCATACCCTTTTCAACGATTAAATACGTTCTTAAACCATCTTCAAGATCCTTCATATCATTCTTATAGGAGCCATACCATGTGACTGAAGCTACAACTATTAGTGCAATTACAATCAATGCTCCCTTTAGAAATTTCATTTTATTCACCTCACTTTAGCCTGTAGTTTGTAATTCTATTAATATTCCGCTTTTTATCACCATCATTTGGTAACCACTATCTTTTCCGATTTTCCTTCCCAATCCATCTGAACTATAAATTCATCCTCATCCAAAAATGGGGACATCCCTTCAGCTTTTCCTCTGATTACAGTATTAAAAGGAACTTCTCCTGTAGAATGAATATTTTCGCTCATAAATTTGGTTTTAACTTTTTCAATTAATGAAGGATTATCTCCTAAGTACCTAATTTCATATTCATAGCTTGCTACATCGCTATTACTTTGAACTGTACATGAGACACGCCAATTCTCACTCTCTCCTGTATATGAAGTGACTTTGTTTGAACAAGCGGATGCTGTCAATAGAAGAAGAAAAAGCAAAAAAAACGATATCCTCTTCATAATAAATCCTCCTTTATAGTCAAGCTATAGTAAATACTAAATTAGCAAAATAAGAGATCATAATAAATTACATCTAGAGAAAATGAAGAATTATTTTAAATTTCAAGAAGATTATGGTCACTATTTTTGCAGTAGCTCTCATCTTTTCAAATATTAATCCTGTTATGGCAACACAGGACGAACCAGACTTTGACACAAGCAAATATACTATTGTAAAAAAGACTGTCGCATTTGTATGACAATCTGCCAAAGTGATCTATAACACTCCGTTCAAGCCACCGAATAACCGCCCTAGAACATCAAAATATATGATGATGAAAGACATTATTATAGATATTGGTAGTATAATCAAAAATTTAAGTCTTTTCGTAGGAACAATAAATAATAAAATAATGACCATGATTAGATATATTCCCATAAGTATTGGGATCAAATAGTAATGAGTATGCTCGGGCAAGTAAGCGTCCCGCAATTGATACCCTTCGGACAGTAGAGCTGTGATTGGAAGGGATAACACTAGACTAGGTACAGTTCCATTGCCTCGTGCATACCACATCACATAAGCACACATCGGAGATACTACTGCACACATCCCCCAAAAAATAATTTCTTTCATTGGAACGAAATGTAGAAAAAACACGGTGTATAGATAATAAACAGTTAGTAGCGACAAAAAAAAGAAGAATACCTTAACTGCTGCTAGTTTAGGAGAATAACTAAAAACTGATATGAGTGTGGCAACAAAAATCCAAATACCTAGACGCCCACCGATATCGTCAAATATGGGGTTAATCCCCTGAGCATCCACAAGCTTTGCCGCTAAACCTAAAATCAATCCGATCGTTATCGCACATACAATTGAAAAAACTTTTTGTTTAGTAGTTGATTGGTTTTCAGCTCTAATTTGACTTAACTCTTTATGTATTCCCACTTCAATCCTCCAAATTCCATAATTCCTATATTCTAACACAACCGATCCAGCCTGTAGAATCTGTTCGATCTGTTCCTCCGATAAATTTCATTTTTATTCTTCTGAAATGGTTCTATGTATCCACTCATAACCGACCCTGGTCCTTACCGAACAGAAATCCCCACTTTGTCGCATGGGTCCTTATATCTAAATCACTATATCCACTCGTCAATCTTCTATTACCTGAAGTTAGGTCGTTATTCTCATTATCTCAATGCTCCATTTTGCTATGATTATTATTACTTTGACCGTAAATCTATTCCACCAATACCATATCAGGCCATATTATTTTCAGATAACAACTAGGTGGGTTGATGATCTTATTTAATTTTATTTTAGAGAGAAAGGGTGTCTCATCCTATGTTTATTGTTCAATTACTGCTCGCTATCGCACTTCTGGGTAGCTCAGGTAGCTCAAATCATGCCACTTCTACACAACTAGAAATCAATCAAATACAGCCTATGGATGCTTCTCCTGAACAAGTCATGGAAACCGGTTTAGAACCTTTCCGGTCCGAACGCAATTATAATGGATGGGAGCCAGAACTCAATCAATTCGAGCAGGCCGCCAGCAGTCTTCAGAACAGGCTATTTGAAAGTGTTGTGTCACCGATCCTATCCAAACCTGGCGATACAGGAATATTTGATTATGGCGGGAATCTGAAATTACTAAAGTCTGTGCCTCTGAATACACGTTTTGAACGTGGCCCACTAACCATTCATATTGTTCATGCCCAATTATTAGAGGCTAGTGACATTCCTGAGGATTCACAGAAAAACATTTCCATTCTAAATCGAGAAGATATCGGTTCCAAGATCACTTATATCAATATCCTCTACACCGTGGAAAATACAACTGATCAGAATATCGGTTTTTACGGCTTAAACTCCGTTCATCCAAACACGGGAAAGCCGATCTCCGCAGATCGCAATTTTATGAGAAAATCATATGTCTATAATCAGTATGATGGCGTAGTTATTGATAATACCAATTACGGTTTGGTATATACTGATGACCCTGATAAGTTGGAATCCATTGAACTTGTGTTCAACAAAGTCTATGACTACGATACTGGAAAAACCATTGTAGAGCCCACTTCGTTGAACATTCCTTTTGCTGTTCAAGAGTAGTGTCAACTAGCTCCATCGCTCATTATGACAAAACTACTACTCTAAAAACCACCCTAATTCATTGAACTGCACCTCCAATTGGTAGTTGTGTCTAACAATTGGGGTGCAGTTCATTCATTTGGAGTGGTTTTTTGTTTATATATCCATGGTATCCAATCGCTTTTCGTATGCAATGCTGCTACGTCCAACCGATTTCTGGAGGCTCATTATTCATATGCCTGATCGAGGATCTAAATTATTTCAATTGAAGCTGACAAAAAATTACTTCAACATTATAATTGTTACATATTATCCAAAAGCAGTGATGACCAGGAGGACAAGATGCAATTTCAACCAGTGTATCATGATGGGAAACTATTTTTACCCAAAATCGAATTAAATATGGCATGTAACCAATCGATTGGCATTATAACAGACTTGAAGCGAAAACAGATTTTAATGAATCAACTGCAGGATCGTTCCCAATATTACATACTTCGAGCTCAACAAAACGAGTATACACAATTAACGGTGGAAGAATTAATCACTTTTCTAATCAACGTAACAGAGCGGAATGATCGTGTCACTATGTTATTGGATTATTTCGCTTTGAAAGAAGAACAGAAGGTAAAAATCAAGCATCTAAGCCCATCAAAAAGAATGTATGTGACGTTGCTGCGCGTTTATTTTGCACATCAGCCTACACTGGTACTGGAGGAACCCTATTTTTATTTGGAAGAACAAGATCGTCGCCAGTTTAAACGGATTTTAGATGATCTTTCGAAACAAATACAGATTTTAATTTTAACTTCTAATTTAGAGGATGCTATGATTTCCTGTGATTCAATTTATCGTCTGAATGAATCCGGATTTCATCTATTGGATATTCGTGATTCAGAAGAGGATAAGCAATCAGTACAGGAACAAGATCGAGCCAATATAACCTTGCAGAAGATTTATACGAAAAAAAATGACAAAGTGATTTTATTTAATCCGCCTGAAATTGATTACATAGAAAGTATGGATGGTTCAGTTCTTGTTCATGTAGGTGGAGAAAGTTTTATCTGTGCGCTGACGCTGACCGAGCTCGAGCAGAAATTGTTTAACTTCGGATTTTTTAGATGTCATCGATCCTATATTGTTAATCTACAGAAGGTAAGAGAGATTATTACATGGACGAAAAATAGCTACAGCTTGCGATTAAATACAGGACAAGATGCGATTGTTCCGTTATCTCGTTCAAAATTACAAGAATTAAAAACACATCTTAACATTTGATTTCCAGGGAAATATCGATTCAATCCAGCAACTAATGGTACCGTTCAGCCGTTGACAGCTACATTTCGGCGGATTTCGATGGTTGGAGGCATGTAATCTTTATATGCTTAAGTCATCAACTCCAAGGAAGTGATATGCATGGATGTTATCCGAGTAGAACGTATTCGAAAAAGATTTAAAAATAAGAATGCATTATCAGAAGTATCTTTTTCAATTCCAAAAGGTGAAATTTTAGGTTTCCTGGGTCCAAGTGGTTCTGGAAAAACAACTTTAATTAAGATTTTAACTGCGCAATTAAATCCGACAAGTGGACAGGCAACTGTATTTAACCAGCCAGTGGAGATGATGCATCAGTCTGCACAGAAGATGCGCTTTGGTATTTTGTCAGATAACAGTGGTCTATATGAAAGATTATCGATAGATGAAAATCTAGAGTTGTATCGCCAATTATATGACCTTCCTAAAACTTCGATCGATACAGTATTGCAGTTTGTAAACTTAAGCGAAGAACGCAAAAAGAAAGTCATCCACTTATCGAAAGGGATGCGTCAGCGTGTTATGCTGGCATGCGCAATTATCCATGAGCCGGAATTATTATTTTTAGATGAACCTACTTCAGCTTTGGATCCGGTAAACTCCACACATATTTATAAAGGGCTACGCTACTTAAATGAGAAAGGGACAACAATTTTTCTAACGACACACGATATGTCAGAAGCAGAATTGTTATGTGACCGTGTAGCGATTTTGTATCAAGGAGAAATCCAAGCTATTGGCTCGCCTAAGGCGCTTAGAAAACAGCATCGGGAAAACGTCGTTTGTGTAGAATTGGTAAACGGGGAAACCTACGAGCTCCCGATGAATGAAGGAACGGCTGAGCAAATTGCCGATTGGATGAAGCGAGGCTTAATCGAGCGATTGGAATCGAAAGAGCCAAGTTTAGGCGATATCTTTATTAAAGTGACAGGAGGTGAACTGTTATGAGTATCTCGTTAAAACGTGCGCGAGCAATATTTGTAAAGGACTACAAAGAGTTTTCACGCAATTATGGCATTTCCATCATGTTGCTTGTTCCGATTCTATTCGCATTTCTTTTTCGCACTGCAGGCCCTTCTTTCCCTGGGGCAATAGGTTTTCTTCTAAATATTTCGTTTGTGCTCTTAACCTCTTTCGCACAAGCATGTTTGATCGCGGAAGAAAAGGAACGTAACACCTTACGATCATTAATGATGACTCCAGCCACAACGATGGATGTATTAGTTGGTAAAAGCACCTTAGTTTTTGTCATGTCTGCTATTGTTCTGGCTATTGCTACGTATATATTAGGCTATGAGCCAGCTAGTATATGGGCATTTGCAATTGCAATCATTCTTTCAATAATTCTATACACAGCAGTAGGAACGATATGTGGTTTATTCTCTAAAACGGTCCTTGAAGCTTCATTAGCAATCATTCCTGCAGCAATGGTATTTTCTGCTCCTCCTGTTGCAACAATCTTGTTTGGAGATTTCCCGATTTTTAAAATGCTGGATTATACACCAAGCATTCAACTTGTGACTTTGCTAAATATACCCCATACAGGCTTTACAATTGGAGACCTCTTAAAACCTCTCCTCATTATTTTGATATGGACGGTTGTATTAACGATTGTGTCTGTTATTTTGTATCAACGGCGGTTAAAGGATGAGTAGCCACTCCTCGCCTACACAACCAAAATATAAAACAAACCCCGGTAACACGTCTGCATTCAGCAGCGTACGGCCGAGGTTCATCATTATCATTTCAAATATTACACTACATATCTTTACTTAAACTCATCTCGTAAAATCATGCTGACCAATGGTCAGCAGCGTCGGCCTGCTCTTACTCCACACTGAAGTGGCAATCTTCGGATTGTAATAATACAGCGCTCCGTTCGTCGGATCAGCGCCATTCAATGCCTTACGAGCAGCCCTGTAAGAGGTCTGGGTTGGTTTGGTATTAAACTGCCCATCATCTATAGCCGTGAATTGCCCTTTCTGGAAAATAACCTTCGAAATAGACGACGGGAATTCACTCGAATGTACCCGATTCAACACAACCGCTCCTACAGCGACTTGCCCTTCAAAAGATTCTCCGCGCGCTTCACCATGGATCAGCTTCGCCAACTGGCGTAACGTCTCGCCTTCGGCTTTGGCCTTTTTATTCAGTCTGTTCAGTGTCGCCGGACCTGCAACTCCATCTGCACTTAGTCCCTGCGCCTGCTGGAACTTGCGGACAGCACCTTTGGTGATGGTACCATAATATCCAGTCATTCCGGCGTCAAAGTACCCCAGATCGCTTAATTGCTCCTGCAATTGCAACACATGCTCGCTACGAACGCCCTGTTCCAGCTTCTGTGCTCCCGCAGAAGGAGCTGCCACGGTCAAGCCCAGAGTCAATGCGCAGGCACCGAGAATCATACTGACCCGCCCTGCTCTTTTGCCAGCCGTGTTCCCCTTCCCATGAGTGACTTTCCGACTGACAGTGATAGGTTCCATGTTGTCAGCAAACGTTAATGGATTCAGCCCCTCATTCGTGCTATCAACTGTAGTCCGTTCATTACTGATCATATGGCTTCCCACCTTCATCTCTTTCATCTCACTCACGCTATCTAATTCACTTATCATATTCTTTTCATTGATTTCATTCGCTTGATCCATTTCAATGTTGTTCTTCATCATTCCATTAACCTCCACTTTTCTGAATCCAGATCCCACTTCTTTCCCCTGAATCCTCACGGTTGGACATCCCGAGTGTCATTATAGGATATAGAAAAAACGAAGTCTATCGGACCGATGACGCAGTGAAAAAACGACACTGAACATAACAAAAAGAGGCATGAGCCCATGGTCACACCATGGTCATGCCCCTTCTTGTATCAACCATATACCGCTTGTCCAACCCGTTTTTCCGTAGGCAGGCAGACCTGTACAAAAGTTGCGTTGTATTTATTGACAATTACTCAGCAAGTTCCTGACCCTTCGTTTCCCGGCCCCAGAACAGTACAGCTGCTGCGCCAATGAGGATTGTCACGAAGAAAATCGTGAAAATTAGGCTGATTGCCACTTCGCGTTGAACCAGCATACCGACCATTAATGGAGCCAGTACGCCACCGATTCGGCCAACCGATGTGGCAAGGCCAACACCTGTCGAACGAACGGAAGTCGGATACAATTCTGGGCTGTAGGCGTACAGACCACCCCAGGCTCCCAGATTGAAGAAGGAAAGACAGATTCCTGCGGTCAGGATCGTAGCTTCCGTTGTAGCCAATCCAAACGCAATCGCACTGAATGCAGTCAAGGTAAGATACACAACCAGTACGAACTTGCGACCGTAACGTTCAATAAAGTACGCAGCGGTGAAGTAACCTGGCAACTGTGCAATCGTCATGATCAGCACGTATTGGAAGCTTTTAACCAACGTGAATCCTTTTGCCATCACAACCGAAGGTAGCCACAGAAACATTCCATAATAAGAGAAAATGACGGTAAACCACAAAATCCAGAGCATCAACGTTGTACGGCGATGTGGTGCTGACCAGACGGTAGCCACTTTCTCGCGGAACGTGATTTTATGAAGCTTGGTATGATTCTTGTACCGCGGCGGGTCCTGAATGGCACGACGCAGATACAGTGCATAGAACGCCGGAAGCGCACCAATGGCAAAAGCAATTCTCCATCCGTACTCCGGAATGACAAAGTTGGCAATGAGCGCCGATACAATCCAGCCTCCTGCCCAGAAACTTTCCAATAATACAACGGCACGTCCCCGTTCGGCTGTAGGCATCGACTCCGATACCAGTGTGGATGCCACGGGCAGCTCTCCACCAAGTCCAATACCCGCAACCAGACGCAGTGCACACAATACCGCAAATCCAGTCGCCAATGCAGACAGACCGCTTGCAATCGTAAAGATTAACAAGGTCCACATCAGAATGGCCTTCCGTCCAAAACGGTCCGCAAGTGCACCTGCAAGCAAAGCTCCTAGCGCCATACCGATCGAGTTAATACTCGTAAGCACGCCGACTTGTCCGGGACTGAGACTCCATTCCTTGGCAAGTGCAGCCACGATAAAGGAGATCATACCAACTTCCATCGCATCAAACAGCCAGCTCATGCCGGCACTGAACAGCAGCTTGCGCTGCTTGGGATTCCGCAATACTTCCAGTTTGCTCATCACTTATAGCTCCCTTGATCTCTATGTAGTCATTCTGACACTAAATCATTATTATGCAGAATGCTCCAGAAATCAATGCAAAATAAGCTTTTCCTTCCGATTTCTGCGATACCTCACCCCTTGAGTGAACCCGCTGTCAGACCTGCTACAAAGTAACGCTGGAGCAGAAGGAACAGCACGATCATCGGAATGGCCGTTACCAGCACACCTGTAAGCATCATCGGGTAGTTCGTCACGTATTCCCCGCGGAACTGCATAAGTGCGAGCGGTAAAGTGAGCTTGGACTTACTGCTGAGCATCAGCATCGGAATAAGCAAATCATTCCAGACCATGACGAGCAGGAACGTAGCCGTTGCCGCCAGCGAAGGCGCAGCCAGTGGCAGTGCAATCCGGGTATAGAGTCTCCATTCACTTGCTCCATCCATACTGCCTGCTTCCAGAATCTCCGAATTGAGCATGCGCATGAAACCTGTCAGCATAAATACTGAGACAGGCATCAGCATTGCCGCGGATACGACAATCAATCCCGTGAGACTGTCCGACCACCCGAGTGTACGCGTGAGAGAATAGATCGGCAGCATACTCACTTGGGAAGGAACGATCAGACCTGCTACGAACAGAGCAAACACAATTTTGCCTACACTGCCGCCCCAGCGGACAATGGCGTAAGCAATCATGCTGCTCAGCAACAACTCAATTGCAACCGTACCAAGCGTCACGACCAGACTGTTCCCGAAATATTGCCACATCGGCTGATTGCGGAACATGCCGGTGATGTTATCCCACGTAAACGGGTCCGGCCAGCTGAATGGACTGGTGAAGAAGTTGCTGCTTGTTTTGAACGAAGATACAAATACAAAGTACAGCGGCACAAGGATCAGCAGCGCGTACACCAATAGGATCAGGCGATTGAACCATTTTAAAAACATGTGAACTCCCTTCTGCCTCGATTACAGGATGAATGCTCCAACATCAACCTCAATAACTTACCCGGTCGGCACGCAGTGCCTTGAACTGCAACAGCGTCAAGAGCGCGAGCAACACCAGGAAGATCATGGAACCGGCAGAAGCCAGACCAAATGAATAGCTGCCAAAGGCGGTATGATAGATATATGTTGTCAAAATTTCAGTTGCGTAGTTCGGCCCTCCGTCCGTCATTGTGAAAATGAGGTCAAATGCCTTGAACGACTGAATCGTCGTATAGGCCACAACAATTGTTGCCGAAGGTGCCAGCAGTGGCCAGGTCACGGTACGAAATACCTGCCATTTGCTACCGCCATCCATGCGAGCCGCTTCATACAGTTCTGCCGGGATGCCTTGCAGACCTGCGATGAATACAATCATCATCTGTCCGGCATGGGCCCAGACTTGTACCGCAGCGATGGAATAGATGGCGATCTTGGGATCACCAATCCAGTTACGAGCGATGCTGCTCATGCCCGCTTCATTCAGTCCATAGTTGATTAGTCCGATAGATGGATCATACATAAATGCCCAGATCAGTCCAACCGATACGGAGGACAGAATCGCAGGCAGGAAATACAATGCCCGAAGCACAATGCGTGTCTTGGTATTGCGTACCAGGAGCAGCGCCAAGACAAGTGATATAAAGGTTTGTGCAATAACAACCGTTAACATGAACTCCACGTTATTACCAAAGGCTTTGCGGAATACGATGCTGCTGAGACTGTCCTTGTAATTATCCAGCCCTACAAATGCATACGACGGGGATACCCCATCCCAGTCCGTAAAGGAATAGAACAGCCCCGTCAATGTAGGAAATACGAACAATCCAACGTACAGCAGCAACCCAGGGATCAGAAATAGGGATAGCTGAAGACGGTTTTTCATCGTTTATTTCCCGATATGCTGATCAATGATCGCTTGTGCCTGCTGTGCTGCTTCTTCTGGAGAAGTGCCGCTCAGTACAGACTGGATGGAGTTGGTTACTGCTTTTTGATTGTCTCCGTTCAGGATGGTGAACCGTGGCTGGAACAAGGTTTTTTTGCTTGCCCATTCTCCGGCTACCTGAAGCTCAGGCGTGTCGTACTTCACATCATTCACCGTTACATTTTGTCCAGTCTGGTTGGCATACTCGCTCGCCACTTCCGGATTGCTCAGGAATTCGAGGAACTTCTTCGCTTCTTCCGGATGTTTAGACTTGCTGTTCACGGCGAGCATGAATGTGGTCGTATGCACCCCTTCATACTTCGCTTGATCTGCACTTACTGTAATTGGTGCAAGCAGTTTTTGCTCCAGATTAGGATTCTGCTGCTTGTTCTGAGCCAACTGATATGATCCACTTGCGAGCATCGCTGCTTTCTCTTGAATAAACAGCGCTCCAGCCGCAGGGTCTTTCGTACCCAGTGCATCCTGCTGGAAGTAACCTTTATCGTTCAGTTCCTTGATTTGAGTCAATGTTTTCACCCAAAACTCATCCGTCAGTTTGGCTTCGCCAGCTTCTACTTTGGTAAAAATGTCGTCACTCGGTGCATTGTTCATCACCATCGTATTCATGAATTGCCCTGGGCCAATGTCCGCTCCGGCAAAGGCAATCGGAATGATACCATTGTCTTTCAGCTTCTGGCAAAGTGCCAGGAAGCCTTCCCAATCGGTTGGTGGCGTCAAGCCGTATTGTTCAAACAGTTTTACGTTATAGATTGGATCGTTATATACGAGTTGATACGGAATCGCATATTGCTTGCCATCGTGCTGTCCTGATTCAATCAGCTTTGAATTGTAGGCCGACAGAAACGATGATCCGGTCAGATCCGTGAACAAGCCGGCTTTGGTGAAAGCTTCGAACTGTGCACCTGGGAAGGAGGCAAATACATCTCCTACCGAACCGTCACTGATTTTGGATTGTACGGTGGATTGGTATTGATCGGAGGGCAGTGTCTGCATCTCCACGTTGATGTTCGGGTTTTCTTTTTCAAATGCGTCAATAGTCTTGTTGAGTGCTTCGGAATCTTCTCCACGCCAGTGCATGAAGCTGATTGTAACTTTACCTGAACCCGAGGAGCCGTTCTCTCCAGATGACGCGTTATCCCCGCCGCCGCAAGCTGAAAGCAGGATGGACATCACCAGCATACTGACAAGCGGCAGGATCAATTTTTTATTTTTTTTCATGAAAGACGACCTCCTGAGGATGATTAATGTAAGTTGCACGAAAGTTTTTACACGGGGCACTTCGAGTGCAGTACCATCTTCCGATCGCTGTTATCCCCGGATTTCTTTGAATCATTTCTTTCAATGGTTAAAATCCGGGTATAAAGGCGAGCGCTCCGCTTCTTCAGATCGGTTCTGCCCTCTCCGTTAAAGTGTAAAAAAAGGGCTCTTACTTTAGTTGGTAGTAACTTAGTTAGTAGTAACTTGATGCTGCTTCTGTCTTGTTTTCCATTTCTCGCGAATGATCGGCATCACGGTCCGTCCGAAGATTTCGGCTTCTTCCAAGTGCGGGTAACCGGACAAAATGAAGGTTGTTACGCCCAGATCACCATATTCCATCAAACGTTCTGCGACTTGTTCGGCTGTACCTACAATAAGGATCGCACCGCCGGAACGCACAACGGACAAGCCTGTCCACAGGTTGGGTCCTACGACAAACTGCTGCTTCTCGGACAGCTCCCGTAGCTCGTTCTGTCTGCGTTGGTTGGTTGCATCCGTCTCGGCAAAAGCGGCTTTGGCTTTCTCAATCGCTTCTGGTGGTACTTTGCTAATAATCTCCCAAGCCGCTGCCCATGCTTCTTCTTCGGTATCCCGAATGAGTACCTGAGCACGCATGCCGTAACGGAGCTGACGATCTTGTCCCGTTTCCTCTTTCACCTGCTGACGAATGACCTCAATCTCTTCGATCTGCTCCTGAATCCAGTCATGGGGTTCACCCCACATGAGGAACGTATCCGCATGTTCAACAGCGACCTTTTTCGCAATCGGTGAACTTCCTCCTAGATAGAACGGTGGATGTGGATTTTGCACCGTCTCCGGCATGCCTACCGGTCCTTTGAAATTGTAATACTGGCCGTTGAATTCAGGATTGGGATCACTGGGTGCATCTGCGCCAGATTTTGAACCACTTCCGGCAAACTCCGTCAAATTCAGTCCCGTCGATTGGGTCCATGAACGCTTCATGACTTCCATATACTCGCTCGCCCGCACATAACGCTCATCATGCGCATGTGCCAGTGGATCGCCGAGTTCCTCCAGATCTCGAACAGAACTGCCTGTCACCACATTGATCATGGCGCGACCACCAGAGAGCTGATCCAGTGCCGCTCCCATTCGTGCAGCGAGTACGGGTGTAACCAATCCCGGGCGAATGGCGACAAGGGGACGCAATGTCTTTGTGTGACTCATCACAGCTGAGCCGACCACCCACGCGTCCAGACAGGCTCCCCCTGTAGGAATCAGTACAAATTCGAATCCTGCCTTCTCCGCCGTCTGTGCCACATCAACCAGATAATCCAGACTCGGTTCCCGCTCCGGAGCAACCCCTACATACTTACCATCCCCTGCTGTAGGCAAAAACCATCCAAACTTCATATCTTCCTGTTCGCTCACAAAAGTCAATCCCTTCTATGATAAATTGCTCTAAAAATGTTTCACTCAAGCACTTCGGTTACAGAAAACCTTTCGAGCACTCTTGTCCCCAGATTTCTTCTCATTCCCCTTTCACGGGGAAATCCGGTGACAAAGGCGCACGCTTCGCTTCTTCAGGTCCTTTCTGTCCCCTCCGTTGTCGTGTCATTCTTTAAATTGATTTATTAGACATATTCAGAATCAAATACCGATTAATTAACTTGGTTTAATAGGTATGGACATCATAACAATTGATTTGTCTGTGAGCAATGTCATTTCGCGGCAATTTTATTTTGTCATTTTGTGGTCTTTTCTCAGATTTAGGTCTTCCTGATCTTGAATATATATAAAACCCACCTGTATAATAGGTTTAAATACATGTTCAAAAAGTCTGGTTTTCAGTACCGAGAAGATGGAATGAAGCTAGAAATGGAGTAGTGGAGCGTAGGAAAACTACGTGAGCAACCACAATTTTTCCAAAGGAAACATACTTCGTAAGCCTCCCGCTTATTTCGGCTGAATTTCAGCTTCGATGTTGATGATGCCACTAGGCATGATTCGTAATCAAAAGTGGACTTTTTGAACTACATCTATAAGCGAAACTTTTAGAATGTACAAACGATACTTATATAATAAAGAGGTGTTCCTGATGACCGAGAGCATGAAGGAGGACCACCATGAGTTTTTGGATATTATTTTCTTCACTCCATCTGAATTCGAGAAAGCTGGTGGCGCCTGGCCGATCCGCATCGGCCGTAATATAGCCAAGACCAACTATCATATTGGCCCGCGCACTACACCTTATTATTATTTGCTATTTGTGCTGGAGGGGGAAGGTACATTCATACAGAACGGACAGCGTCACGCCCTTCGTGCCAGGGATGCGTTCTGTCTGTTTCCACATGTTACCCATGAGTACTGGACGGACCCCGAGGATACGTTGCAGAAAATATTTATTGCCTTTGATGGTGCACATGCAGCCGAGCTACTGTCTCGAATTGGACTTACACCCGACTCACCGTACCGTTCAGGTGTACTGACCCCCGAGACCGCAAGTGCGATGCGCGCGTTCATGGAGGATGTTCGCAAACCGCAGGACGGAGCGAGTGATCTGGGACGACTCACCCGGTTTCTAACTCTATTCGACCGGATTGCCCGCTCCCCCGCAACCAAAGGATTGCAACCGGATTCAGCCACACCTTGGCTTCAGAAAGGTAAGGAATACATGGACATTCATTTTGCAGGCGGCATCTCCGTGGAAGGTGTGTCCGCTCATGCGGGTGTGGATCGAACCCATTTTGCCAAACAGTTCCGCAAAGCCTTTGGTCTGTCCCCTGTGCAATATATCCAGCAATTGAAAATGACCCAAGCCAAACGTCTACTCGTGCAGACGCCGCTAAGCTTAACTGAAGTGGCTCATTCCGTAGGTTACCCGGACTTGTTCTCCTTCTCTAAAGCGTTCAAAAAGCAAGTTGGTCTGCCGCCCAATCGCTATCGCACAGCGGAGAGCACGAAAGAATGAGGGAGCGACTTTCCCTCCTCAGCCTATACTCCATGCCTCATGCACCACGCCTTGTGTGCTGTGCGTAAGATGTTGCCTCTACCAAAGTACAACGGACTCCTGAGTTTCATATGCTGCACATCATAGTGCTGCCAAACCCATTACGAAATCCACCACCAAAAAGGCAAGCCCCATCTACCCGGGACTTGCCTTCTTTCTATACTATAGTCTTGATTGCACGTACCTGAAACCAACAACTTTTTTACGCTGACCTAACACTATTCCTTCTCCTCATTCTTGCGCGCAAGCGGAATACCGTTCTTCTTGGCATACCATGCTTCATAATGATGCACAGCCACACCTGCAAATGAAGAATGGGAGGTACCGAGATCGAACACCTTTGCCATCTCTTCATTCATATTGCTAACCGGTTTACGGAAAAAGGTCAGGTGATCACCCTCGTGTGTATCCGCGAGTTCCGCTCCAATCCAGACTTTCTTGCCGAGATCATCCGCTTCGTCCAGTTCTTCCTTGGACAGATCATACATCTGCTGCCCACTATCCCGGTAAGCCATAATGGCCACCGCATCAAAGTGGGAGATCACCCAGCGACTGAATGTACCTCCTTCAGCCGACTGACGGGCATCAAGCCAGAACGGAATGGCAGCGCTCATGTACAGTCCGGCATCCTCGCCGGCTTTTGTCCAGGCCTTCATGTTGTTCTGCCACTCTGCAATGACGCTGCTCTCCTCGTTCTCCCAGCGCTTCAACTGATACGGCTCCACATCCAGTTGAATGCCTTCGAAGCGTTCATTCTTGGCCGAAGCTGCATTGTATGCTCTTACTCGCTCGATAAAAGCAAGTCCTTCATCCCGCTTCTCCTCATAGGCCCAGTCTGCATGACCGTTAAGTCCATGCACTTCAATCTCAGCCTGTCGGGCAGCCGCAATGAATTTGCGGTATGTTGCGTCAGGCACCTCATCCTGGATTTGCAGGAAGATGGTATCAACGCCCTGTTCTTTGGAGAAAGCAATAATCTCAGGTGTCTGCTCTGCAATAATGGACGCGTCCCACAGCCAGGTCGCTTTGTGTTCCTCTGCCGAGAACCATTTGAACATCCAGGACAGAAGCAGCAGGCACAACACCACAGCCAGAATAGCCCATTTCGCCATACCCACCAGCTTGCCCCGTTGCCTCATATATTTCCTCAGACGAGCAACGCTTCACTTGGTTCAAGCACAGGATGCTGTACCGAGTGACCAATTTTGTAGATATGCGGATGTGTGTACGAACGGAACGCATTACGTGTATCCAGAATCGGCACACCCATCTCGGCAATATCAAAGTAAGGCAAATCGCTGTGGTTGGTGATCAGCACGATGCAATCGTACTTCTTGAACTGCTCCAGATTGAACGCTTCACTGTGTACGGTCTCGCCATGTTTGTCCTGGAAGGAATCCGCATGTGGATCGTAGTAGCTAACGTTAGCTCCACTTTCCTTGAACAGTTCATATACTTCCAGTCCTGGTGATTCACGCAGGTCGGCAATATTCGGCTTGTACGACATGCCAAGGAGCAGAATATTTGATTTACGTACGGATTTAGCGTATTCGTTCAGAATTGTTGACGTTTTGTTCAATACATAATATGGCATGTTGTCATTGGTGGATTGCGCCAGCTCAATGAATTTGCTATAGAAACGGAAGCCTTTGGCCTTCCATGACAGGTACATCGGATCAAGCGGGATGCAGTGTCCACCGATGCCTGGGCCTGGATAGAATGGCATGAAACCAAATGGTTTCGTCGCCGCCGCGTCAATAACTTCCCAGATATCGATGCCCATGCGGTCACACATCATCGCCATTTCATTTACAAAGGCAATGTTTACACTGCGGAATGTGTTCTCCAGCAGTTTGGACATCTCAGCCACTTTTGGTGATGATACCGGTACTACGGTTTCTACATATTTTCCATATAGCGCTGTTCCGAGCTTCAAGCAAGCTTCAGTTGTGCCCCCGATTACTTTCGGCGTATTAAATGTTGTGAAACGTCCGTTCGACGGGTCCACACGCTCAGGCGAGAAGCAGAGGAAATAGTCTTTACCTGCTTCTTGTCCGATCTTGTCCAGCTGCTGCTGGATCAGTTCTTCGGTTGTACCTGGATAAGTGGTGCTCTCCAGCGTAATCAGCATGCCTGGTTTCATGTGCAGTTTGATCTGATCCACAACGGTCTCGATGTAAGACGTATCCGGGTCCTGATTCTCACTAAGAGGTGTCGGTACGCAGATACTGAGGGCGTCGATCACACGCAGCATGCTGTAATCTGTCGTTGGCTGGAAACGACCGCTTTGCATTACTTTTTTCAACTCATCAGACGAAATATCGTGAATATAGGAATCTCCTTGATAGATACTTTCTACTTTGGACGCATCCAGATCAATTCCGATTACCGTGAAACCTTGATTGACCATTTCCACGGCAAGTGGAAGTCCTACGTAACCGAGCCCGACGACGCCGAGTACAGCTTCTTTATTTTCAATCGCATTCAGTAATGTGTGGAATTGTTGATTCTCCATGATATTCCCTCCGGGCAGTGTATTTGGTGGTGCTTAAAATCCATATAAATAGATGAGTGTCTGTGCTCTAAATGTTGCTCTAATCTATCTGATTCATAGTAAAAAAAGCTCTTACTTTGCACTTCACACAATCAGCTTATTCAAGCCGTCTTCTAATGCAGGCAGCGTCTGATTCGGGCATCCAGCTCTACAGGCGAGAACGGTTTAGTCATGTAATCATCGACTCCGCTGCGGAAACATTGACTAATCGTCTGCTCGACACGCTGTTCGGTCAACACGACAATTTTGGGTGGCTGCTCCATCTCCAGATTCTGAATATGATGGATGAACGGCAGACCATCGATGCCATACAGATTCAGTTCGGTGAGCACCAGATCTGGTGTGACTTTCTCGATCAACTCCAGTGCAGCCAGTCCATCAACGGCTTCATAGGTTTCGTATCCCTGCATCTTCAACCGCAATTGCAGGAATTCGCGTACCGTCGGATCGTTGTCCACAATCAAAATTCGTTCCGGCTCGTCCGCCGTATTGTCCAGCGTGTAGATATGAATCTCCGACGAATCTACGAGCTTCGAGGACTCAGCCATATGCTGAATAGTTGCCTTCGAAGGGCGCTCCCCTTCCGGGAAACTGGCCAGTGTAATCTGTGGATCGGCACCGGGTACAGTCTCTTGCAACTCATGTTTGATCCGAAGTCCTTCATAATGAACTTCATCCAGTGACAAACCTGGCAGCAGGACGGCAATCGCTTGGGTAGCCCCATCCTTCCACACCTGGAAGGCAGACTCACTCGTTTGTTCCAGATGTGTCCTGACCTGCTGCTCAGGTTGAGAGTTTCCTGCACAATGGATGAACATTAAGCCGCATGTTTCGGCACCCGTTTCCTTCAATCCCTGTTCTACACTTCGGTACACATTAACGGCAGCCTCACGCTGCAATGTCGCCGTATTTGGCATGTTCTTTTCCACCCTTCTCCTCGATTATCTATAAGTCCAAAAAATATTATTTACACTGACACTCCGATGACAGAACAGCCTTTCGATCACTGTTATCCCCAGATTTTTTGATTCCATTATACAAGGAGAAATCCGGGGATAAGCGTATGCTTTCGATGCAGCTTTCTTTCAGAAAGCTTTTAGGTGCACGCTTCGCTTCTTCAGACTTTTTCTGCCCTCTCCGTTATCGTGTAAATGTCTAGTTGGACATATAATTGCTTTGATTATTCTTTAATCAAGCAGCTTCGCTTGTTTTCTTCTCATCCTCGGACCAGCTTTGACGTGTCATGGTACCCCATGAGTTGTTGTTTTGCATGAACTGCACATGTCCCTGCAATCTCCACAGTACGCCAAGCTGGTGGTAACCCACGAATTTCAGCGCGGAGTAGACGAGCATTTTGACCAGATCGGAGAGTTTGTTGTAACGTTTGAAAGCAATCTCCTCCAGGACAAGTGCGCCTACACTCAGCAGATAACCACTCACAAAGTTCAGCAGTCCGAACAGAACCAGAATCGGCCATTGCGTCATATCCAGAAGGACATATCCAGCGAGAGCCAGAAGTCCGGTAATCCGGAAATACGGGTTGAGCGCTTCAAAAAGGACGTTATATGGCATGGTCACCATACCCATAACCTTATATTTTGGATTGAACAACATGCCACGATTCTCGATCATGTTCTTCAGATTCCCGCGGCCCCAGCGCTTACGCTGACTGGACAAGATCCGGTAGGAATCCGGTGCCTGCGTCCAACATACGGCCTCAGGACAGAAGGCAATGCGGTACTTCAATTTGTTTTCCAGCATGTAACGGTGAAGTTTGATGATGATGTTCATGTCTTCCCCAGGATAACCATCCCGGTATCCACCCACGGCGATTACAGCGTCCTTACGGAACATGCCGAAGGCACCGGAGACAATGATCAGACCGTTCATGTGACTCCAGCCAATCCGTCCGCCCAGGAAGGCTTTGAGATATTCAATCGACTGGAACATGGGCCAGATCTTGCGTGGCAGCGATACATCTTGCACTGCCCCGTTTTCAATTTTGCAGCCATTGGCGATCCGTACATCTCCACCGATGGCTACCGTCTCTTCCGGATTCTCCATATACATCCGTGCCATGCGGATCAGGGCATCCTTCTCCAGCAACGAATCAGCATCGATGGAAGAGATCAACGGATAATGGGACAGGTTGATCCCGGCATTGAGGGAATCGGCCTTACCGCCGTTTTCCTTATCAATGACATACAGATCCGGGAACTCCGGGTTATGGTAGATCCCACGAATTTTCTGACAGGCGATCTTGCCCCGAATCTTCGTATTGGGTACTGGCTTCAGACGATATTCTTCCAACAGGATATTCAGTGTCGCATCACTGGAGCCATCATTCACAACAATGACTTCATACGTTGGATAATTCAGCGTCATCAGGCAGTTCACATTTTCAATAATCGTCAGTTCCTCGTTGTATGCCGGTACCAGCAGAGAAACGGAAGGTACCAGTTCCGAGCCTGACAATGTATTGTATTTGGAATAATGCGACCGCCGGAAGATCGTCCAGATGTTACGGAACGATAAGGCCAGAATGGAAAAATAGAGCGTATTTACAAAAACAACATAGTAGATTGCGACCATGCCGTAGATTAATAGTAGATCCCTAAGCAGTGTAATCCCCTCCTACCGTAGCGACACCTGTGCGTTTCTTGCTGGTTCTGTTCTCTCGTACAGGGCCAAAATAGCGATCGTACAGCAGTCTTTTTTTGTTATGTGCAATCATCTGCTCTACAGCTCTGTCATCGGTTCTCGTGTGCTGCATGGTACTCTCAATCTGCTGCATCGCAATCTCGCGCTCAGCAACTGTACCTTGCACCGCAGCCTGACACAGCGCTTCGAATCCCGGTTCACCGAGCTTGCTCAGACTCTCCGCACTGTTATATCGAACTCTCCAGTCTTCATCCCGAAGCGCTTTGCGCAGCAATGGAATGCTGCCAGATGCATGCTTGTAACCAAGCGCTTGTACCACTTCGGCGCGAACTTCCGGATCGGGGTCCTGGATCAGCTTCAGGATTGTCTCATCCCGGAGTGCCGGACTTGCGCTAAGATACAGCTTCACCGCCTCGGCACGTACATCCTGATGTTCTGCGCCTACCAGTCTGTCGAGTGCAGGCATCACTTCAGGTACAGCCTGTCCCCACATGGCAACCAGTCCGACTTTGACAAAATCAGGATTCCGGTCTTCCAGCAATTCAATTAGAATTCTGCTCGTATCCAGACTCGTTTCGAGCAGAATATCTGCTGCCAGATGGTGAATGGACTTACCTTTGGTTAACAGCAAAGCGAGCATGTCTTTCAGTTCACCTTGCCGAGTCGTACATCTGGAGATGGATCGACCAATCATAATGGCCATCGGGCCCGGTTTCTCATCCTTCAGTAATTCCATCAAACCCGGAACGGCTTCGGGACAACGCATGCCACCCAAGCGATAAGCTGCATCAATCTGGCGACCATAACGCAGACGGCCCAGTTCCTTCAGATCATGCTCTACGAATCCTGCTTCACGGCACAGTGCGATTAATTTGTCGCGATACTCACCCTTGAACTGGTCGATCCATTCAATCAGTCTGTCCTGAATGACTCTGCGTTCCAGCGGAGCCAGTTTGCCTGGTGGCAATCTGAGTGGACTATTCTCAGTCAAGGCTGTTTGCAGATAGGTGAAATAGTCACGCTGCTTCAATTCATAAAATGCCGTCTTACGTCGTTTGCCATTGTGGGACATTTTCATGGCAAACAATACGATGACGCCTACAACAACAAGTGCGATACAGATGTACAAAAACAGATAGGCCAAAGCCAAACTTGGAAACATGTGAAAAGGTCCTCCTTTATACTCATTTATTCGATCTGAAAACTAGGAATTTTTTCATAATTCTTCTTCATTTTTTCGTAGCTTAGCTTCAGGCGTTCACTATACTGCACCTGCTCCCAAGGCTGCCAGCTATATACCGGCAATGTCTTCAGATCCAGGGTCGTCTGTTCACCCCCAGGCCAAGATACTTTCTTCGTGGCGCGGTCCGTTAACCACGGAATGAGGGTAACGCCTTCCACAGCAACTGTGGAGAACTCACGTCCATTCTTGAGCGGTCCATAGTCGATCGCTTGTAGCGAACTCGGATCACCGAACCCAAGCAGCATCCAGGGAATTCGCATCTCCACTTGATTGCCATTATACTGCCATGCCGTTAATGAATCCGTATCGGGCTGGTCGGGAGCCGTCGTTCCCCGCTTCAATGTTCCGACCTTTTCATTCATGAACGGTTGAGCAGATCGGGTATCCGGCGGTGTCATCCTTAGGCTGACTGCCAGATTCCATGGGTGGAACGAAACTGCGGAGTCTGACTCCTGATCTGGCAGCATGTCGTATCCATCCTTGCCATACAGACGCTGATTAAAGTCATAATCCTTGGCAATCTCCACCTGTGATTCTTCATCCTGCCCCAGTGTAATCACTGTCTCGAGACCATCACTGAGTGTCCGCCCCGGGAGTAACTTATCAGGCTGACTGCCTCCAGCAAGTGTATCTGTGCCAATTCGCAGCACTGTCTTCTCCGGGTCAAAAGGTTGATCCAAGGTCAGCCCAATATACAGATAAGCTTCATCATGGGTCATCTTCATTTCCTGAATGCCGTCCACTTGGCCCTGCCAGGTCTTGACCTCTTCATCCTTCAGATCATCCCAGTCATCCAGTGATCCGTCGATGGTCAACTGTTCCTGTTTACCAGGGTCCATGGCAAGCAGACCAAACATTTTCTCGTTTGTCAGTACGTTCAGCCAATATGCACGGCGATCAGCCGGGATTTCCAGTGGCATCGTGTTCCATGTTTTTTTGAACCATTCATCCTGCCACATGAACACAATCGCTCCCGAGTATCCTTCATCATAGATATCCTGCGTCAGTGACGCGTCAATATCTCCCTGCTCTACTTCGTTATGTCCACCCTGATTCCGTCCTCCCATACCCAGATGGGAAATACCAAGAGAAGAGGGTACGCCATACTCTGTAATCATTACAGGCATATCGGAAAACTCGGCTTTCAGCTTGCGCAGATAACTTTTGTACGTGTTGTACTCACCGTTCTCATCCTTGATGGTTTGGAGCGTTTTATCGATATGGAACAGATCCGGGTAATACGGGTACACATGGTAGGCTGCAAAATAACCTCCCTGCCACGCCTCCGGCTGAATATGTCGGGCATCCACACTGACGAGATCCTCTTCATACAGCGGCTCGCCGGGATGATCCAGCACATCGGTCGTTACCCAGTTGGTGAAGGTCATCGGATGTTCCCACCCATACTTCTTCTCCAGGACCGCCGTATGATCCAGCAGCTCTGCCAGCCAGTTCTCGAACGGTGACGCTTCTGGACTCGCCGAGAAATGAACTCCCTTGTACTGCGGCACGTCCGCATGTTTTGCGTTTGTGTTGTCTACCATTGCCGGGTCCCATTCCGTCCCCACATGCCAGGCCATCAGGTATTTTCCTGCATTCGTTTTGTATTTGCCGCTGGACTCTCCCTGCTTGGCAGGAATGTCCGCATCGCCATAGACAGCAGATACGGCCTTTTCAATCTCCTGCTTGAACGTCTGCTCAATATGGGCTGCATAGGCATCCTGTTTCTCAATCAGCTCTTCTTCAGGTGACCATATGCCCTGTATAAAATATAACGGTTGCTCCCGGCCGCGGTTATATTCGACTAATGCGGAGTAGAAAATCGGTTCGTGAACCGTGTATACCCGGATTACATTGGCTCCCAGATCCTCGATCTGCTGGAACCACCGCAAGTAATCCTCTTTGGTCAGCGGGAATTCTCCCGGGTAATGCCCCGGTGAAGTTGCGCCCAGGTTGACACCTTTGACGAACATCTCCCTCCACGTTCCATCTGGCCCGTATTCCATGAACCGGTCTCCATCGGTCTTGAATTTCATCTCCGTGCCGTTCTCCGCTGTGTACGTAACGAGCTTGGGTTGCATATAGTGCCATCCGGCAAATATCCCGCCAGTCACCACCACTGCTCCTGTCAACACCGTTAATAACCAGCGTCTTCGTCTTTGTCTGCTCATGTCTTTAGATTGCTCACCTCTCTATTATGCATCCTGCTTCAACACCGAATGGTCCAACATGAAGCATAGGAATCATTCCGCTTCGGATGTCCGCTTGGTAGAGATGTCAGCGGTGTAGTTCTCACTATAGCGCTAAGACTCTGCATTTGTAACTAGGCTGATGGAAGCAAACATGAAATGGAACATTCTGCCCATGATTCGTAAAAAGGTCCATCAACTACCACTCGGAAGCCTCTGGGATACCTCTGATTCCCAAACACTAATAATTGCTCGAATTGCATGGATTAGATGCCTGCTGATCTTGCACTTCTGGAACCTTTATTGTTATGTGCAACGCGGGTACAGGCATCGTTTTACGTTTGAACACATACCCCATTAAACGCGAGTCATATGTTAAAGTTGCGGACCTTTTTACAGTATTAACCATAAAGATTACAAAATTGATACTATAGTCCGATAACGCATCAGCGATATTCCGCGTCACATCAAGGTTTTCTGAAAAATGCAGAAAACCAAAAAAGGACGTCAGTCCCCCTCTATAGGACTGTACCCATTTATAACCCTTTTACAAAAACCTAAATGAACGCCCGGTCATCACCCAGAGGTCACAGATCTCTCACATTAAATGTAAAAAAGCACATCTTATTTCCTAATTTCTGCCTCTAATATGGCTAACCCATAATTGTGTCCAATTTGCAAAATAATTCCGGTTGCCGCATTTCGAATTGTCAGATATGCTTATAAAACAAGAACACTTGTTCCGTACTGTAAATAAACTGTTAATTATCGATGTTCAAATGAAAATAATTGCTTCTTAACATAAGAGCTTAGCATCACGAATAAGGAGAGAAGTCTTATGCCCCGCCAAGACAGACGTGTCATCATGCTGGCAGACTGCCAGTCATTCTATGCCAGTGTGGAGAAGTCTGCACATCCGGAATACAAGGACCGCCCCCTCGTAGTCGCGGGAGATCCGGCGCGCCGTTCGGGTATTATTCTTGCGGCCTGTCCACTCGCCAAGTCCTATGGAATTACGACAGCAGAACGACTGGGCGAAGCGCTCGCCAAATGTCCGGATGTTGTTGTTGTTCGCCCCCGGATGGCCGAGTACATTCGGGTGTCCCTTCATATTACGCGTATCCTTCAGTCTTACACCGATCTGGTGGAACCCTATAGTATTGATGAACAGTTCCTCGATGTCACCGGAAGCCTGGATCTGTTCGGCAGCCCCGAGACGATTGCGCGCAGCATTCAATCGAGGGTGATGGATGAGACGGGTGTGTACATTCGAATCGGTATCAGTGATACCAAGGTCGTTAGTAAGATGGCCTGTGATCTATATGCCAAAAAACTCCCTGGCGGAATCTGCACGTTGCCTCGCAAAGATCTGCCGTCCACCATCTGGCAGAAGCCTGTACGAGACATGTTCATGGTTGGTTCCCGCATGGCGCAGCATCTCTACAAGATGGGGGTTCACACCATCGGTGATCTGGCCCAGACCCCACTGTCCCGACTGAGAGAACGTTGGGGTGTGAATGGCGAGGTACTGTGGCGTATCGCCCGCGGTATTGACGATTCCCCGGTCAAACCCGGGACATATGCTCATCAGCAGCAGGGAATCGGACATCAAATGACGCTGCCTCGGGACTATGACTCCTGGGAAGATATCAAAGTGGTACTGCTTGAACTGGCGGAACTCGTCAGTCGACGTTCCCGGGACAAATCACTCATGGGCCATGTCGTCTCGGTTGGATGTCGCGGACAGGATTATGATCGACCAACCGGTTTCTCCCGCCAGATGAAGGTGAATGAACCCACCAACATTACGGATGAAGTATACGATGCGGCAGCAGCTCTGTTCCTGCGCCATTGGGACGGATTACCCATCCGCCGCATCAGCGTGTCATTGACCGGACTTGTACCCGATTCCGAAGTGCAACTGTCCTGGTTTGATGACCGCGAACGCAAAAGAGAACTGGAACGTGCCACGGATGATATCAAGCGCAGGTACGGAGATACTGCCATTATGCGGGCATCTTCCCTCTGCTCGTCCGCGCAAGCCCATGAGCGTTCTCATAAAATTGGAGGTCATTATAAATGAGTAAAAAATTGCAGCAAAACGGTATCTTCGAGTCCTCACGCATGATGCTCCCCGAACACCGGGAAGCCTACATTCTTCATCAGGAACAACTTGCTCCTCGTACCCGCCCATCTCTGGATGCCCAGGCCGCGGAAGAAATGTCCCGTTTGCTCAGCAACTCGATGATGCTTGGAGATAGGGTCACTATTACCGTGTTTCACGAACATGATGATATTCGTTACACGGGGCAAGTGCTTCGACTGGACCGTCCGGCTCGTACCCTCAGACTGCTGATGGAAGATGGGTCCAGGGATATTCAGATGAACCTCATTACAGATGTGGCCCTAGCCGATGACTGAAGGGAGATATACACACCCCGATGTTGCGGATGTTCCATGATAGGTGCAGCATTGCCGTTGCCATGCAGGACTGTCTTCCTACACTCCCTGGTGAATACCAAAAGTAGCCGACGAGACATATCCAGACCATTCACTTCGTTCTAAAGAAGCAAAATATCGGATACGTGATTCATCGGCTACATATGAGGGTATAGTTTCTTTTTTCAAAAAACTTCTTAGAAAAAGCTCCAGTCGAACTCCTTGGACAGACGCTCGAGCAGATGCACGCCGGCAATACTGTTGCCTTTGCGATTCAGAGCCGGGCCAACAAGACCTATGCCGAATTGTCCCGGTACAAGGGTCAATATCCCTCCGGATACTCCACTTTTGGCGGGCAAGCCGACCTCGATGGCAAATTCGCCTGATGCATTATACATACCACAGGTGGTCATGAAGGTTTTGGCAATCTGAACATAGCGACGAGGGATGAGTTCTACTCCCGTAATTGGATCTGTTCCATTATAGGCCAGAACGAGTGACATTCGAGACAGATCTGCACACGTCACTTCAATGGAGCAATGACGGAAATACACGGCAAGCACGTCTTCAACGTCATCCTTAATGACCCCGTTGTGCTTCAAAAAGTAGCCAAGTGAACGATTCATATGACCGCTCTCCGATTCGGACTGAAACACCTCTTCGTTATAGCCCAGCTGATCATTATTCGCCAGTTTGCGGAAAAACTCCAGAATGCGGCGTGATTTCTCTTCCTTACAGTCTCCTCCAACAAGCGAGGACACCGTAATCGCACCCGCATTGATTAATGGATTAAACGGGATTCCGGGTTCGACTAGTTCAAGCTTGATCATCGAATCATAATCGTCGCCTGTCGGTTCTTTTCCTACATTAAAGAAAACTGCTTCTTCCCCATGATCCATCAGGGCCAGAATAAGGGTAAATACTTTGGAGATACTTTGCATCGTAAATGGAACACCGCAATCCCCTGCCGACACATGGTTCCCTTCGGCGTCCATGATATGTATACCGAGCTCATCCTGAGAGGCTTTCACAAGCTCCGGGATATAAGAAGCCACCTTACCTTGCCCGGTGTGCAAACGACTGGTCTCCAGCCACTCCGGCAGTAATGCATTCAGACGTTCCATGGTTGAATTGCTCATATGTCATCTCCTCCACATCTCTATATAAGCAAGCATCTTGCATGAAATGTACATGGGTGAACCCATGCACCATGATGATAATGAGTTCCAGCCATCTCATGCAAGATGTCCTGTATTATCTGATTACCCTCAGAACAGTTCCTTTACCGCTTCGTTTGAAGATTTAACTCCAAAATCTCACCAGGAAGACCATCGTAATCACCTGTCCAGGTGGATACAAAGTTCTGTCTGGTCAAGATCCGGCGGGAAGCAGCGTTACCCGGATCGATAACTGCATAGAGGGATCCAATCCCTGCGGCTTGTGCCTGAATAATCAACCGTGACGCTATGGACGTGCCTTGACCTTTGCCCCAATGTTCAGGCAGGATCATGTAACCTATCTCAGCCTTGGTCGGGTCCTCCTGATCCGGAATCAATTTGGCATATGCCACACCGGCACCATCTTCACTAAATACCCGGTAATGTCCGCAAGTGGAACGCTCATTAAAATCCAGCATGGACTCGAATTGTGATCTCGCCTCTTGCTCCGGTATTGCACGTTCTGTAATCTGTTTCATTACTTCCATATTGGAAACCAATGCATAATAATCATTAAAATCAGGTTGTGTGTATTTAATGAACTTCATGATATGCCTCCTCTGGGGTACATAACTTATCTTGGTCTTGTTGAATTCACCTAGAGTATAACAGATGCGAATGCTGGAATGCACACAAGGCAACACGCTTGCAGCCAGCCAGATGATCCGACAGGCCAACAAGTCAGCAATCTGACAACTGTAGATACCAAAAAGCGGCCTCAACTGGAGACCGCTTTGTTTACTTTGTTTTTAATTTGCTTTTTAAGATGAAGAAATCTCCTCAGTTCCGTACTTCCAGTGCATGTTGTTAGCTTGCCCGTGATGAAGGGTTAAGGTTCATCTGTTTTTCACGTTGACGAGCACGACGACCTTCACCTGGAGGGGTGATGATCAGTGCGAGCAACAGCGAGACAGCGCAGAGTACAGCAATCACGATGAAGGTTAGATGGAAGCCGCCCAGCAAGGCGCTGATGAATGATCCTGCCAAGGCACCAAATCCAAATCCCTGATAGATCACACCATAGTTTTTGCTTTGATTTTTCAGTCCGAAGTAATCGGCCACAATCGCCGGGAATACCGTAATGTTACCGCCAAAGCAGAATGCAACGGCCGCCACACAGGCGAAGAAGATCCCGAAGGTCAGTGGAACCAGACTAAGTGTCATGACAGCTACGGCTGTAACCAGCAACGCACCAGCGATGACTTTCATTCGTCCTACTTTATCCGACAGCGCACCGAGAATAATACGTCCTGCCGTGTTAAAGATTGCAACCATGGCCACTGCGTTTGCAGCGGTAGCTACATCAAGACCTGCAAGCTGTACACCGATATCTTTGACAATACCGATCAGGTACAGACCGCTCATACACGCCGTGAAGAAAATAACAAACAGCATATACGCTTCTTTTGTACGCAGCATCTCTTTTACCGTATAGTCATGACGTGCTACGACTTGTTTGGATCCTTCCTTGCTTGCCGGAGCCTGTTCACGAACAACCGCTTCACGGATCAGGAATGATCCCGCAACCACCAGAACCAGAACGATAATGCCCCAGTACATAAATGCCTGAGCAGGACCAACGGCACCAATCAATGCCGTGTTCACATATTTGAACAATAAACTACCAGTACCAAAGGCGCCGACCGAGATCCCCGAGATTAGACCTTTACGCTCCGGGAACCATTTGATCAGATTAGACAGCGACGTAATGTACGCCGTACCATCTGCAAAACCAACAACAAATCCAGCCAAAATGTACAGCAGTGTTAGCGAAGTGACTTGGGAACTCAGAATAAGACCCAGCCCAAGCACAACCCCGGCTACACGGATCAGGCGCTGAAGACCCCAACGTTCCTGCAACCGACCTGCAAACAATGTGGCAAATGCCAAAGCAAAACTGGTAATTGAAAAAGTTATGGCGACCGAGCTGACGTCCCATCCGAAACGATCAGACAACGGTTGATTAAATAAACTCCAAGTATAGATGGTTCCAAGACCCATTTGTACAATGATGGTCCCCAATACAATAAGCCAGCGGTTCATTTTTGTAGGTGCAGAAGTTGATTCAGGTGTTGATGAAACGGATGAAATGGTTGCTTTCATCGTGATCTCCCCTTTGCCGATGTCATATACATGAATGCGTTCACAAGCTAATCATACATGAAAGGGGATTCATCACACCGTTTTGAGCATGAGTTGCATCAGATGCGGAATGAAATGCTTCTAGATGCGCATGAGTTGCCTGAATTCTTTGACCTTCCCACGACTCACGGGCACTTCAGCTTCCAAATCGCGCAGGCGGAGCAGATACGTATTGTTGAACCAAGGTACAATTTCACGGATTTGCGACAGATTTACGACGTACGAACGGTGGCAGCGAAAGAACGTATCCTGTGGCAGACGGCTGTGAAAATCCGATATGCTCACTGGCATGGTGAACTCCCCATTTTTGGTATATACCTTCGTCACTTTCTCTTGTGCTTCCGCATAGTAGATATCTGCCGTATCCGTAACAATAATATTGTCATTCCGCAGCAAATTAATTCTTCTGTCTGTATGGGAATTCGTATCTCGTTCTCGTACCAGTTCACCATGCGCAGCAGATCCGTCCGCCGTAGGGGCTGGTCCATCCTCAACATGTTGCTCCACCGGCGCATGATCACGTTTGAATGCAAGTTCCAGCTTATGGAGCATTGCAGCAATTCGTTTTTCGTCATACGGCTTCAGAATATAATCAAATGCCTCCAACTCAAAGGCTTCCGCTGCATGTTCCTTATATGCCGTAGTAAATACAATGTAGGGTTTCGTTGCAAACTTTCCAATATGATGGGCCAGCATCATACCGTCCAGCGAGGGAATATTGATATCAAGGAAAATGACATCTACTTCTTGTTCCTGCAAAAATTTCAGTACATCTAGCCCGTCTTCAAGGCGGTCCACCACTTCAATCTGACTATGTTCCTGGATTAAATAATTCAATTCCTCACTCGCCAGAATCTCGTCTTCCACAATAAGAGCTCTCATTGATCCATCATCACCTTGTTACGACATCTCCTTTGGGCACATCAAATAAAATATCCGTTCCTTGTTCCAGCCTTGTAATGGTTACACCTTGTCCGTAGATAAGCTTGACCCGGCGATGCACATTATATAGCCCGATCTGGTTACCAGGCATGCGGTCATGGTAAACACGTTCAATTATATCTGCACTGATTCCTGCTCCTGTATCACTGACACTGATTCGCACAAACTCCGGATAATCCTGTACCCGAATTCGAACAGTCCCAGGTCCTTTGACCTTGAGAATGCCATGAATAATTGCATTTTCGACGAGCGGCTGGATAACAAGACTCGGAATATGCACCGCGACCTCATCAATGTCATAGATCACGTTAAGTCGGCTACCAAAGCGAGCTTTCTCAATCTCTACATAATTACGGACCTGCTCCAGTTCCTTATGAATATCGATTAACTCATCCGACAGCTCCAGATTGTAGCGCATGTACCCGGATAGGTTCACAATCAGCTCCCGAGCACGATCCGGTTTGGTTCGGATGGACGATGCAATCGCATTTAGCGCATTAAACAGAAAATGAGGATGAATGGTAGTCTGTAATGCACGCAGCTCTGCTTTGTTGGCAGCAGCCTTGATCTCTTCTACCCGAGATACCTCCATCTGGGTCGAGATGATCTGCGATAGACCTACAGCCATTGTTTGTAATGGATACGTAATTTTGTACGCTTTGCGATAATAGATTTTGAGCGCACCTGTAATGTCTCCTCGTTCTTTGAGCGGAATGATTAACAGCGAGTGGATATCGGGTGTTTTTTCATCAATCACATCATTACTGATCGTAATCTCCCCGCTGGATATCGTCTTCTTGGTCATCTCACTTATAATCTCATTACCGATATGATATCGTTCTTCACCAAATCCTACATACGCCAGTACATTCCGGGTATCCGTAATTGCAACCGCATCGGCCTGAATATCCTCCTGAATAATCCGGCAGATTTTGCGCAGAGAATCCTCATCAATCGAACGGAAATAAGGCAAAGTTTTGTTTGCAATCTCCAGTGCCAGCTTCGCCTGACGAGCTGCAATCATCTCTTTTTCCCCTTCGACACTCTGTACCAAGAGCACAATCAGCCCAATGTTGACTTCACCCAGAATCATAGGCAACGCAATCTGCGAGACAATATCGGCACCCAGTGGATCGGGATAGGAAAATAGCAGGATTAATAACATCGTGAGCGCTTCACAGATCATTCCAGCACCAATACCGATGATCCATCGCTTGGGCTTGGGCGTGTACTTATGTATATATCCGGAGACCAGACCCGCCAGGATACTTGTGATCAGACACGGTATAGCTGTGACTCCATCCATATCGATCAAATACCGATGTACCCCGGAGACAATACCCGTAACAATACCCACAGGCGCTCCGAACAAAATACCACCCGATAACACGGCGATGATCCGCACGTTCACCAGTGAACCTTCAACATTAATGCCCGTATATGTCCCAAAAATGGCAAAAGCACAGAATAACAAGGTAACCGCAATAGACTCCTGCCACCTTAATTTCCCCTTTTGCAGAATCTGCCTAAACCTTGGCACCCTCGACAGAAAGAATAAAAATATAATCAACAGCGCCGCCCGTTCAAATAAACCCAGCAGCATCGTAAACATTTCCAATCGTACTTCCTCCACATCTGTTTGAAAAATAAAATGCATATCGACACAGCCACGCCTTTTTGAAAGAACATCCAGGACATTAATCCATAAAGCTCGTATGCAACAGTTTACCGCTCCCCCCGGAGGAAAGCAAAGTCCATCCTGTGAAAAAACATCAACAAGACAGCACCATGCATGCATATGATAGTTCATCCCTTAACTTCTATGAAAATATCCGACTCCAGAAAAACCTAGGTTATAATTAGTTGTCATGTTATTCCAATTATTCCCGATCGCTCATCGGCGATTGTCCTGCGAATAATCTTAAGCATCTCAACTCTGGCACTCATCGTTCAAGTCTACAACCTTAAAGGAAACCCATATAACTTTATTTTAATATTCGTATTTATCGCTTCATTAATAGCCAACTCGTTCTTTTAACGTTACGAACAAAAACAGATAAAAATAAAAACAATAGGCCATGGCAGGCTCTATACTATCTGAAACTAATCCAAAAAGGCCAACCAGACGTACCTGATTGACCTCAAGTCCAAAATTCATGAAAAATTTCGCCTGATAAAATAACTTGACGTGCAGCTCCAAGCATGGCAATAACTGTTGACCAAATTGCTACCATAAGGAGAATACGTATTGTCGTCCGGGTCGTAGAGCTCCCAGAAGGTGTCCGCCCCATCTTTTAGCATGCCGCCCCAATACCTTCGGATCTGCTCCAGTGCCTTCTCCTCTTCCCCGCACATTATTAATGCATCAACATAATGATGAACCATGTACGGCGTGGTCATGCCAATAGCTTCTTCGTTACTCATTAACCGATCAATTAATTGCCGGGAAGCTGGAGCATCCATTATCTCAGCCAGTACCATCCATACTTGCGATGCCCAGGATACCTGTCTTTTTTCACCACTGACGAAAAAGCCCTGCTCACCATCCCACAGATATGTGAGGGCTGCTTGCTCAGCGTCTTTGATGTGTGCGTTAATCCATTGCTCATACTCCGGCAACTCTAGTTCTTTGGCAATCGACCTTCCCCTTTTCATACTATAGATGAGAACTGCCTGAGCACCGGCCTGTTTATTTAGTTCTTCATGCCAGTCCAGAAAACAATACCATGTATCGTCATCCCTTACGATGCCCCGCTCATCAAGTCGTTTAAGCCCAATCTCAATCTGTTCTCTAGCCACCGGCCAAAGTTCTTCCAACGTTTCCCTGTCCTTGGTAGCTTCAAAATAGTCCCATAATGTCGCAATAAAGAACAACGCATAGTCATATAGGTAAATGTCGTCCACGTACGGTTCTGGTTGTTCGTACAAACAGGCTCCTACCTGGCCGCCTTCCAGTCTCGTTCCGGCAAAGAGATAGAGACAGCGCTTGACGAGATCATTACAGCCGAATGTTTCATAATTGACGAGGGCCTGAAGGCGAAGATCTCCGATCCATAAACGTCGATCGCGCTTCGGTCCATCTTCGAATACCATCTGCATGCAATCCCGGAGTGTCTTCACGGACACGCGATCTATTTCCAGCAGCTCCGTGTCGATACCTTCAGGCAATTGAGGTACTGCCCCTATGTCTGCTGAGGTCACCGTCAAGCAATATATATCGTTAATTCGAATATCGTAACGGATCGACGTTTCTACCACCTCGATTTTCAGATACCGAAAGGCATACCGACGGTCCAGTGTTAGCGTGCCAGGTAACACGTCCACATTCACGATCTCATCTTGAAGCCATGAACGGCTAAGCCAACCCGAATATTCTGCAAAATCCTCACCGACCTCACAGGGCATTTCTCCAAATGTGAGCTTCAACCTGAGAGGTGCATCTGCATTACTGCGCTCGTTAAGAAGCGACAAGGACAGATAACCGACGAGATGCTCCCCGAAATCCAGCGTAACACTGTCTCCCTTGCACAGCACTTGATCCGATAAGTGTTCTGCTAAGCCTATTGGTTCGATACGCCATCCCTGAAAAGCTGACGCATCCGGAACTGCGCTCACGATATGTTCCGGATAGACCTTTTGCTGGCGAAGCTCCGGCATCAGACCCTGCGCTTTTTCCAGCCAGGCTGTGTTTATCACTTTTTCACTCATTGCAGTGCCCTCCTTATCCTTTGACCGCCCCAACGGTCATACCACCGATAAAATATTTTTGCAGGAACAGAAACGCCAGCAGCAACGGTAGCGCGCACAGAAAGCACGCTGCAAACAGGACATTCCACTGCGTGGGATTTTGCTGATCGCCCAAAAATCCGAGCATGGCCAGCGGTAACGGTGAATCTCCTGCGCTGGAAATAAAGATCATATTGAAGAAATAATCGTTCCAGATCCAGACACCTTGCGTAATAATGACCGAAACCGTTACCGGAATGAGTAAGGGGAACACGACGGTCCAGAACCGTTGGAATAATCCCGCCCCGTCGATGTGCGCCGCTTCTTCTACCTCCTCAGGCACACCGCTTCGAATGAAGCCCGTGTACAGGAAAGTTGAAAACGGCAGACTGCACGTAATGAACATGAAAATAGGCGTATATTGATTCGTTGGGATATGAAGCGCATTAATCATTTGCACGATCGGTATCAATACCATTTGCGCAGGTACCACAAGTCCGGACAAAAAAAACAAATACATGAACTTACTTAGCTTTGTCTTCAAACGGGCCATCGGGTAGGACGCCATTGCCGCAAACAGGACAACGAACACGACCGATACGCCGGTTAACACCACGCTGTTCCATAGCGCTTCCGGAAAGTGCATGCGGTCGAAGGCAGCCTTGTAACTTGCAAAGGACATCTCCCGGAACAGGACCAGCGGATTTGTGTTGTTGCTTGGATCTCGGAGTGATGTCGAAAAGGCAATAATTAACGGAATCAGGTTTAACGCCATCACCAACAGCACAACGACCTGAACGGACCCTTTCCCCAAAACTTTACGAAGCGTCATGCCGACACCTCCCGTTTGTTCATTTTCAGGACAAAAACAGCGGTAATGACGATAATTACGGCAAAGGAAATGACACCAAGAGCCGAAGCTTTACCAAAGAGTTGTTCGGTAAATGCCATCTTGTAGATGGTATAAATCAGCGTGTTGGTAGCCGTGCCGGGACCGCCATTCGTCATGATAAACGGGAAGTCGAACGCTTTGAGTCCATTGATCAAACTTAACGTCACGTTGATTGTAATTGCTGTTGCCAGTAATGGAATCTTCACATGGCGCAGCAATCTCCATGAGCCGCAGCCATCAATCCGTCCGGCCTCCAAAAGGTCGCTTGGAACAGTCTGTAGTCCTGCAAGGAAGATAATCATTGTCGTTCCGATCGTCTTCCAGATTTCCACGAAGATAATAGAATACAGCGCGGTCGAGTAATCACCCAGGAAATTCAGTTCATTTGCGATACCCAGTTTATCGAGAAAGGAAGAAATCAGCCCGTAATCCGGCATATAGACGTAACTCCACAAAAAGCCGACGACAATCGCACTGAACAATGTGGGAATATACGCCAGGGAACGGTAAATCCCGGTTCCTCTTATTTTCATATTTAACAGCAAAGCCATTGCCAAACCGATGATATTGCCAGCTATGACGGTGACGAATGTATAGATCAGTGTATTTTTTAAAGAAATGCCTAGGATGTCGCTCCGGAACAATTCCTTATAGTTGTCGAAACCGATATAGTTATAGGCTTGGGCGTACCCGTTATAGTCCGTTATACTGTACTGGAACAACCGCAGGATCGGGAAGATCCAGAAGGTCAGGTAGAAGATCAATGCCGGCAAAGCAAACCAGTACATGGACTTTTTCATTACAGTAGAGCTCATCCTGCTCCATCCTTTCCAAGAGGGCCTGCGGCAAGGGAGAAGGACAATCATTCTCCCCTTTACAGCAGACAGCATCGTTTTGTTCTAGTTTTTCCACAGCTCTCTAAACTTGGTTTCCATGGCGTTTGCCACATCTTCTGGTGTTGTTTTCTGTCCAGCAATAATCTCGGCAAACTTTGCTTGCATGACGTCCGATACTCCTGCTGGCCACATCTGGTTGCTGAAGTAGATGGAATTTCCAGTTTGTTGATAATTGTCATTCACTTCCTTGAACAATTCATTTTCAAGTTCTACGTCCTTATAGACGCTGATGGAACTGTTGGCTTCCACAAATGCTTTGAACAGATCGGATTCACCATCAAACAGGTAGTTCAGTACTTCCTTGGCTGCATCCAGGTTTGCCGATTTGGCGTTCAAAGCGTATCCGGCAGATGTTGCAGCAGATACAAACACCGGCTGTTCCGGCTCGTTACCTGGCAATGAAGCGAATCCGCGAGTAAAATCGGTAGCGCCTTTGGACGTCATGGAGGCATAATCCCATGTTCCCGTAAAGGTCATGGCTGCTTTCCCGTCGATAAACAACTGTGCAGATTGGGCACTGCCAATACCAAGCGAGTTTTTAACGACGTAGTTGTTATCATAGAGCTCTTTGTATTTCGATATCGTTTGAACCCACTTTGGATCAGTCAGCGATTTTTCGCCGTTCTGCAGTTTGACATCAAAATCCAGCTCATTCGGATACACGACATTGGCCGCAATCGGATACATACCGAATTGGATCATCCAAGGGTCCTTGTCACCCATCGCAATTGGTGTTACGCCCGCTGCCTGCAACTTTTGGCATAAGTCCAGAAACGAAGGCCAATCCTTCGGAAACTCGGAATATCCCGCTTGTTGTAACAACTCCTTATTGTAGTAAACGCCCAAGAAGTCCAAACCTTCGGCCACCCCGTAAGGTTTACCCTCATAGGACATATCTTCCTTCGCTCCTTGGCTGATGTTGTCCCAGAACTTCAGATCTGACAGATCTGCAGCGAAACCAGCCTTTGCAAAATCAATGACACCGCCAGCCGCATTCTTCGGGAAAATCCAGAAAATATCCGGTCCCTGTCCAGCCGCAAGCTTGGTTCGAACAGATGTATTGTATTGATCATCAGGCAACTTTTGTACTTCCAAGTTAATGTTCGGGAACTTCTCTTTGACTAGGCGCGGCAAGGTCTCCAGCTCAAAATCCTCTCCCTCGGATGCCTTGTTTCCCGAAAGCATCATCGTCAGCGTAATTGGCTTTCCTGAATCATCTGTACTCCCGTTATTGGTATCCGTACCGCCCCCCTCCTCGCTACTGGAGCTGCATGCGCTCAGAAACATCATGAGCAGTACCAAAGTTAGGGACCACAGTCGTTTTCTTTTTTTCATCTTGTCATTCCCCCAATTCATGTTTATTCTTGCTTTGTGCACATTCTCATCATACGGTGGGCAAAAGTGCATTTGCTTTGGCTCGTATGGTGCACTATTTTTAGAATTGACAAATGGCGGGAGGAGCACGTATGATTCTGTTCAACATCAAAACTAAACTTTTTCTGGTCCTCGTCCTCGTATCGATCGTGCCAATTATCGTTGTTTCTGTCAGTTCCTATCGCAGTTACACGAAGCTGGTGAATGAGCAGACCTCTCTCGTGACGTCGACAACTATAGGCAATTCGGTCAAGAGCATGGAGGAAATTTTGCAGAACATCGACCGGATCTCCGTCACACTCCTTCAGCAGTCTTCCAATGCAACCGCTTACAGCACTGTGAGTGATGAACTAATCAAGTTGAACGGTACCAACGATCAATATGAAATCTTCATGATCCGCAGCAAATTGAAACTGATCTTTGAAAACATTCTGCTTGGTTACAATTACATCAATGGTTTGTACCTTTTCACACCTGATGGCAAATGGATAAGCTATGGCAGTAGCGGCACAGACCTACGCCTCGATTATGTCGCACTTCGCGATGAGTGGTATCTGGATACGATCCAGCGCAAAGGCGATTTGTATATTGGTGAAGTTGGCGTCAAACCTTACATCATTAACGCCAAGGAATCCATTGGCTTCTCCAGAGCCCTCTACGATCCCAACAACAACGAGTTCCTAGGCGTGTTTATGCTGGATTGCAGTATGAACATTTTTGACGGTCTAAAACGTAATCCGGCACCAAGCTTGTCCAATCTATATCTGGCGAACGACGCTGGCGAGATCCTGTACTCCAGCGACGGAAGTAGAGTTGGCACTCCTCTCTCCGATACTCTGGCTGCGGCAACGCATCAAGTCGGCAACAGTTCACAGTACAAATCAATCCAAGATAACATGATGACGGTAATCCAGAAAGTTCCCGGCCGCAATTGGAACGTGATTGCCAACATCTCTATGGATCGGCTGTATGAGGAGTACAACATCTCACAAAAGTTGCTGTTATACGTGGCCGTAAGCTGTGCCGTCATTTTCCTTCTACTTTCCTTTTTCTTGTCCAACCTGATCACCAAACCCATCATCGAATTGACCAAACTGATGCGCAAAACCAAATCTCATCGTTTTGTGACCATCAAGCCTCAAGTAACAAGGCAAGTCGACGAGATTGGAATCCTTTACCATGAGTTCAACAAAATGATGAAAGACATCGATACGCGTATCCGAGAAAGTTACCAGAATAAAATCCTCATGCTGGACTCCCAGATGAAGGCATTGGAAGCACAGATCAACTCCCATTTCCTCTACAATACGCTGGAGTCGATTAATAGCATTGCCGAGATCGAAGAAGTTGAGAGTATTGTGGTGATGACCAAGTCACTCGGGGACATGTTCCGCTACAGCATCAAAACGGACAGCGAGCTGGTCGTGGTCAGCGAAGAACTTCAGCATGTAGAAAACTACATGGCCATCCAGCAGATTCGGTATGGTGACAAGTTCGCGTTCAACCTGAATGTGGACCCGGAAATTCGGAGTCGTCGCATGCTGAAACTTCTGTTGCAACCACTCGTGGAAAATGCCATCTATCACGGGTTGGAGAACAAACGTGGGAAGGGTACCGTTACCATTACCGGGTTGTTTCAGGGGGACAGCATCGTGTTCGAGATCTGGGATGACGGCGTGGGCATGTCCTCAACACAAGCGGAGGAACTTCGACAATTGCTCCAGCAGCCACCTGAATTCATCGCCGTTGGTCAAAGGCATAAACAAAGCATCGGCATCAAAAACGTGCATTCACGAATTGCTTTGTATTACGGAGAGGATTACGGCCTTTCGTTTCATACCGATTTGAATACAGGAACTCGAATTACACTCGAAATTCCGGCCAATTGGGAAAAGAGGTGACCAAGAGATGTACACGTATATCGTTGTGGACGATGAACCCTTGATCCGCAAAGGTTTGTTAAAAAAAATCGGGAATTTTGAGCACTCGCTTGAACTCTTAGGCGAAGCAGATAACGGCGCAGACGCCTTGGCTTTGATTGAATCGTTCAAGCCGGACATTATCTTTACGGACATGCGCATGCCTGAGGTCGACGGCAAGCTGTTGATCAGGACAGTATGCCAGCAATATCCGCGCATTAAGTTAATTGTCATTAGCGGACATACCGATTTTGATTATATGCAGGAGGCAATCTCTGCGAAAGTTGTAAATTACCTGCTGAAGCCTTTTAGCCGGGACGAGATCCACGGTACGCTTCACCAAGCCATCCAATCCATCGAACAGGAGCGCTCTCTTCAGCGGGAAGTCGTTCTAAGAGAAGTAGAAACGGAGCAGATGAAAAGGGATACAGACATGCAAGCCTTCCTGAATTATGTGCTGGCTCCCCATTCATCCATCAAAACACCTGTGTTCCGCTCTGCGGAATTTGCCGCCATCATGGCATCTGACCAGTTCATTTTATTGACGATTTATGGTCCTCAACCGCTTACAGCACAGCAACTACCTACCTTTTCGAATGGCCTGTACATTCCTCATCCACAAACGGATCAGGTACTGTTTTTCCTGATGCATGATCTGGATTACTCAGGCCAGCTTGATTTGCAGAAAATGGCGGAACAAACTGCGAGTATCATTTTGACCAAATCTGAAACTACGGATTGTTGTGTGGGGATCAGCTTGCCTCATACAGGCATTGGTGGGGTCCGAGAAGCTCATCATCAAACGATCCTTGCGTTGGACGAACGAGCCTTTACCGATTTTGGCAAATGTTACGTATTTTCACGGGAGCAAATTCCTTTACATCAACTGAAGTGGGCTCGAACATATGAACTGTTATTTTTTATAGAGAGCGGGAATGTGCCGAAGGTGGAAGAGCTCATCACCGATTTCTTTGCTTTCTACATACGCCAGCCTGACGCTTTGCTTGCCCACCTGAAAGAGCAGTGCAGAGACATTATCACGGAAACCAAACGGCTGCTGAGTAACTATATCCAGAACGGAGGCAACAGTAGCGCCTCTTCCAGCTTGGAGGCCGTCCTGAACGTCTCGTTCGATATGGAGTGCATTAGGCATTACATGGTAAAGGTGCTGACGGAAACAGCTCTTCTGCTTAAGGAAGACAACCCCTACGCATCAGATCAAGTGATCGACAACGTCAGGACATATATCGATAATCACTATACCAAGGATTTAACGCTGGAATGGGTATCGTCCCTGTTCTACCTGAACCCGAGTTACCTCAGTCATTTATTTAAAGAAAAGACATCCGAGAACTTCACTGATTACGTAAACAGACTACGGATCAGGCAAGCCAAGCAGCTCTTAACGAGCACAGACGATAAAATCTACCGGGTTGCCAAACAGTTGGGTTACGACAATCCAAAATATTTTTTTCGGGTGTTTAAAAAATTGACCGGTAGGACTCCAGAGGAATACCGAAAGCAACACAAATCCTTCACCGCAAAAAACAAGGAACCAGGCCATGCATGATGGCCCAGTTCCTTGTTTTCGTTGTTGTGGCTCTTATCGATCATTCGGCAGGTACTGGCCTTCTTCCATCAGCCCATATTCCTTGAAGCTCGCAAGTACTAAGATGGTCGATTTAACCAACATAACATACTCAATGAAAATTTTGTTTTTGCGGTAACACAAGCCAGGTCATGGGTCATTTCGATAACTACAACGAATATTCAACCGAGTACTGCCACAAGGCTTGTCCCTGGTTATTCAATCAAAAGGGCGTTCCATAAGTCATCTTCCTGACTTATAGAACGCCCCACCCACTAAAATTACTTCATAAACATTCGATGTAATTTGGTTTTGTAAAATAAATCAATTTACACAACAACGGAGAGGACAGAAATAACCTAAAGAAGCGAAGCGTGCGCCTTTATCACCGGATTTTACCCTTGGAAAGGGTCAATCAGAAAATCCGGGGATAACAGCGCTCGGAAGGTTATTCTGTCATCGTAGTGCCCTCGTGTAAACGAATGTTTTTTCCACCCACATTACATCGAATCCCTACCTAAACATCCCCCACAGCTTAATCAAATGAAACGTATTGTTCGGATCAATCTTCTGCGCGAGCACAAACGCAACAAACTGCTCCTCCTGCGCCGGAGAGAAATTCTCATTCAAAATGACTGCCGAAGACTTGACCAACCTTCTGACCTTGGCCTTATCTTGCAGATCAGACTTGGTCACGCCATCAATCAACTTTTTGATACGCTCTTTGACAGCGGGATTTTTCATCTTTAATTTGATCCGCTCCACCAGCTGCGGACTAATTCCATATTGTTGATAACCCAAAACGCATAGCACCTCCCAAAAGAATGAACTCACTTCTTATTCATATGTCGGGAGGGCTTGTACACTTGTCTTTTTTTACAAAGGTAATACGAAAAACCAGCTATCAAGGCAAGCTTTAGTCAATCAGATCACCCTTGAATACTTGCTGTTGCTGTAGGAAATCACGCAGAGGTGCATAGTCCATAGAGGTCCAGAAGGTCGCATCCTCAATTAAATGGGTCACGTCATCTCTGGCTTGTTCGAGCACAGCAAAATCGGCAACCATATCGGCAAGACGGAACTCGGGTAGTCCGCTCTGTTTGGTACCAAAGAAATCACCCGGACCCCGGAGATCCAGATCCCGACGAGATACCTCGAATCCATCCTCGGTTTCCGTCATGACCTTCATGCGTTCCTGTCCAACCTCCGTCTTGGGATCAGCAATGAGTACACAATAGGAAGCATGCGCACCACGACCGACCCGACCACGAAGCTGATGCAGCTGGGAGAGACCGAAGCGGTCCGCGTCCATAATGACCATCAACGTGGCATTTGGCACATCGACCCCAACCTCGACAACGGTGGTGGAGACAAGCAACTGAATATCATTGCTATAAAAGTCCCGCATCATCTCTTCTTTCTCCGCAGCCGTCATCCGGCCATGCAACAGACCTACACGATATTTTGGAAAGTTCTGCTGCATCTGCACATGCAGATCAATGGCATTCTGCACATCCAGCTTCTCCGACTCTTCAATGAGCGGACAGATCAGATAAGCCTGACGTCCCTGATCCACTTCTCTCGAGATAAAACCGAGCACCCGCTCCATCATATCGTGTTTGACCCAATACGTGGAGATGGGAATCCGCCCTTTCGGACGCTCTGAGATCGTGGATACCTCAATATCCCCAAAAGCTGTAATGGCCAGTGTCCGCGGAATAGGCGTTGCCGTCATCGTTAACACATCCGGATTATATCCTTTGCGTCGTAAAACGCTGCGCTGATTCACCCCGAAGCGATGCTGCTCGTCCGTCACCACAAGACCCAGATCACGGAAGAAAACATCTTCCTGAATCAGGGCGTGTGTACCCACCACAATATCAATCATGCCCATTTGCAATGAGGCGATCAGATCTTTACGTTTGCGTCCATTTACACTGCCCGTTAACAGCCCTACGGTTACTCCAAACGGTTCAAACAGCTTTTGCAGTGAGCGCATATGCTGCTCCGCCAGAATCTCCGTAGGCACCATCAGAGCCCCTTGGAAACCGGATCGAACAGTCGTGTATAGCGCAATTGCCGCAATAACCGTTTTACCCGATCCGACATCACCCTGTAATAACCGATTCATTGCATAGGGCGAACGCATATCATGCAGAATTTCAAGCTCCACCTTTTTCTGAGCATCTGTCAGTTCAAAAGGTAAACTGCGTACAAACTCACGAATCGTCGTATTGTCCGTGGTATGCACTACACCATCCATGCGATTCCGGTTGAGCGCGCGATACGCCTGCATTTTCAACTGGAACAGAAACAGCTCTTCATACACCATCCGGTGTCTGGCCTGTTGACCTTCCCGGTTGTCCTGTGGACGATGAATTCCCGAAATCGCTTGTTTACGAGGCATCAAGCTGTATTTCTTCATCAAGGACTGAGGCAGAATCTCAGGAATCATATCTCCGAATTGAATTAATCCCTGATTGATCGTTTTCCGCATCCATTGTTGCGTCAGCTTGCCAGTTACCGAATATACAGGTTGGAGTGTACCTGAACGCCCATCGCCTTTATCGGGGAACTCCGAGTCAGTCACGGTCATCTGCATGCGTTTTTGTTCCCATTTTCCCGTAATTACAATCTCCCGATTGGGGGTTAGTTGTTCTTTGAGGAAATGGCGATTGAACCAGGTGGCTGTAATCATCCACTCTTCCGTCATGATCTTACAGGTAAGACGGGACTTTTTACCGTATCGTTGTAATACAGGAATACCCATCACCTGTCCCTGGACCGTAATCTTGTCCCCATCCTTCACTTCACTAAGTGAACGCAGACGATAATCCTCGTAACGGAACGGATAATATTCAAGCAGGTCTTTAACAGTAGAGATGCCAAAGGCGTGAAGCTCTCCCTCTTTGAGAGCACTCACGCCGTTAATTTGCTTAACTGATATTTCTTCCAATTTCATGTCTAATCCCTCATTCCGGAACAGGCCACATAAAGATCGCAATGACACCAGGTCCAACATGGCTGCCTATTACGGCTCCAATATTGGTATAGATCACTTCATTCAGTGTAAAATGACCCCGTAGCTGCTCTGCACAAGCGATCGCTGATCCCGGGTCAGCGGTATGACCTACCGCCAGGTTCACCCGTTTGCCTGCAAGATCCTTCTGGAACAGCTCAATAATGCGTGCCATTGCTTTTTTATGACCTCTGACTTTCTCAACTGCGTAGATAACGCCTTCTTCATCAATAGACAGGATCGGCTTAATGTTAAGCAACGTTCCCAAGATGGCTGAAGCTTTGCCAATCCGACCGCCCTTTTGCAGATACTCCAAAGTATCTACAAGAAAGAACAACTTGCGAGATTGTTGCATCCCTTCAATAGCAGCAGCGATTTCGACTGCTGACTTGCCCTGTTCGGCAAGTTCAGCAGCCTGTACTACCATCAGACCGTATCCATACGAAGCTGACTTCGAATCCAGCACGGTGATGTCACCCTCACGCTCCAGCAAAGACTTGCCAAGCATGGCCGATTGATAGGTACCACTCATGCCGGATGACAGGTGGATCGATACAATCGGGCGTTCCGGGTTTTCATCAAGAAGTGATTGGTAGACATTCATGAAATCGGTTGGAGATGGCTGTGAAGTTGTTGGCAACACAGATACCTTCTTCAACTTTTCGTAGAACTGTTCCGAAGTCAGATCAACGCCATCTGCATAGGTCTCTTCACCGAACAGAACACGTAGCGGAACAATATGAATTCCGTATTTGCGAATGAGTTCTTCGGGAATATCTGCCGTACTGTCTGTTACAATCGCAACCTTGTGGCTCATGACTCTCCTCCTCTTCGCTAGAGTGCTATTAGGACTCTACGGAGAACAGATAATAATACACCGGCTGTCCTCCAAGATGTACCTCTACCTCAGCATCAGGATACTGTTCTTCAAGCCATGCAGCGAGGGCAGCAGTAACCTCAGGGTCAGCTTCGTCCCCTTCAAGGATCGTCACCACTTCATCTCCACTCTCCATCATCTGTTTGAGCAGACCTTCACATGCTTGAAGCATGGTTTCATCCGTCGCTACAATTTTGGAGTTATGAATACCGATATAGTGCCCCGCCTTGATATCCAGTTCATCATATTGCGTATCACGAACTGCATGAGTCACTTGACCCGACTGCACCCGGCTAATGGCCTCCAACATTTGGTCACGGTTTGTTTCCGCAGACTCATCTTCCTGGAAAGCAAAAGCAGCAGCCATTCCCTGTGGAATGGTCTTGCTTGGAATAACCGTAATCCGGCGCTCATCTTCAAGCAATTCACGAGCCTGCTCGGCAGCCAGTACAATATTCGAGTTATTCGGGAGTATAAATACCTGCTCCGCAGCAATGGAACGAACGGCTTTTACAAAATCCTCAGTACTCGGATTCATCGTCTGTCCTCCGGACAGAACAACATCAACGCCAAGACTTTGGAAGATCTCTGCAATACCGTCACCGGAGGATACCGCAATAAAACCATACGGTGCCATCTCATCTGCAGGAAGCACAGCCTTTTCCATACTGCGCGCTGCCTCAGGTGGGATCTCTGCAAACAATTCAGGTGATGGAGCAATGTCCATGCCTGCTGTCAGGAGATCCCGATGCTGTTCACGCATATTGAGAATATGAATCTGTGTAATCTCACCATAATGCAGCGCCAGGTTTAATACATCGCCTGGTGTCTTGGAATGGACATGAACTTTGATGACTTCATCGTCGGCAATGATAATGATCGAATCTCCATTAACTGACAACGCTTTCCGGAATGCTTCATCATCAAATGCCACTCCTGCGTTCTCTCCAAGCTCACGATTAATGAAGAATTCCATATCATACAGGAATTCAATATCTTCCGTTTCCAGTCTCGCCTGAGCAGACAATGGCATCTCCGGTGCAATCACCTGCTGTGCAGGCTTCTTGATATCCACTTCTGTCGGTGCAGCCGGTTTCAAAGCAGATGCTGCCACGGATGGGGTTACTTCTTTGTTCAGCGAAGTACGATTCCCTCCGTCACTTTGCAGCAATACTTCCATAAAGCCCTCGTAGATATATACAAGCCCCTGACCACCTGAATCCACAACACCAACCTGTTTCAGTACAGGCAGTAATTCCGGAGTCATTGCCAGTGCTTCTTTTGCTTTTAACAAAACTTCATTCATTAATTCAGTAATATCATTCGTCCGTCTTGCGTAGTAGTTGGCATGTTTCGCCGCTTCCTTGGCTACGGTAAGAATGGTCCCTTCAACGGGCTTTACGACTGCTTTGTAAGCTGCGTCAACACCGTTCTGCAGGGCTGCTGCAAATTGGAGCGTATTCAGTTCCTCATAGGGAGCAGCTGAACGACTAAAACCACGGAACAATTGCGACAGAATAACTCCTGAATTCCCCCGTGCGCCCATAAGCAGGCCTTTCGATAGAATACCGGCAGCTTCGCCGATGGAGGCAGAACTTTTTCTTTTAATCTCTGCGACTCCTGCACTCATTGTCAAATTCATGTTCGTTCCCGTGTCACCATCCGGCACAGGGAAAACATTCAGGGAATTGACGTGCTCTGCATGCTGTCCAAGTTGTTCCGCTCCGGCAAGTACCATTGCGGTGAAATCTGTTCCATTTAAAGAACGTATACTCAAGTGAGAATTCCCCTTCCTAGCTTGATACACGAACACCTTGCACCAAGATGTGTCTGGTCTGTTCATGCGCTAACGCGGACTGCGTTATTCTTCGTCCATACCTTGTCCGGCACAGGCATACAATACAACATGTCAGCCGGATTAACGGTCTGGGCGGCCGGGCTACCAATATCCTGCACTCTCTGCACCCCTAACTTCGGGGCATACGGATATGCACCGGTATCAAGAGCCGGCATGAATGCCGCATGGAGACTGGTGCCAATGATGGAATGCCGCAGCTCACAGCGTTGCCAAAAAGCAGACCACCGACCTCTAAGTACGGTTTATTCTCCGACTTCCTCGCGGCAACACCCTGTTCACCACTGTATTATGGACTACTCAACATTGTACTATATTAGACAGGAGAAATAAATAAAGTTTTTGGATCAGTTGACGAAGCTTTTTTAATTATGATATTATATTCAAGTATTGTTTTATGCAGGTTAAGTAATGGAAATGATCCGGTTCATGCCGGCTTAAACAACGCCATTAGCTACTGAAACCTGATCTTTATGATCAGGAAGAACAATTTAGTCCTTATGGAATGACTTTTCGTTTCTGAAGGCAACTGGTTATTTTAGGATAGGAGGTGTAATCTATGTCTCGCAAATGTTATGTGACAGGTAAGAAACCGGGCACCGGTAACCACGTATCCCACGCTAACAACCGTAACCGTCGTACTTGGGGCGTAAACGTTCAGAAGGTCCGCATTCTCGTTGACGGCAAACCAAAACGTGTATACGTAAGCACCCGTGCACTGAAAGCCGGTAAAGTGACTCGCGTATAATCACGCAAAGCTACTATAAATCGGGTAAGCAAAAAGCACCTTGTTCCTTGCAGGTGCTTTTTTGGTATTCAAAAAAGGGATTCTTGAATACGCTCATTAACATGTGAATGGCCGCCGCATGGCGCTTCGCAGGTACGAATTCCAGATAAGCCTGAGCCAAAGCGGCGGTATTCCCTGTTACCTTATCAATCGGATCAGTGCTTTTGAAACGTATTAAGAATCGCCTTTACAAACCCTCCCAAAAACTTCGGCAGTTTGAATGTGTAAAATTTCATAATTCACCCTCCCCATCATGCTCATGCGTCCGCCGTATCCTATGCTTCAGGCCTTCTTTACCTCAAACACGACAAAAAAGGCTACATGAGAAACCTGCTCATGTAACCATATTTATGCGGAACCTTCGATCCCTATTCCACAATGACAAGCCCGAAGATCAGGTCATTTACGTTTGGGCAGGAATATATTGATAGGCAGCGATCATGAAAACACTCAGTAAATAATACAGTATGCCGAAAATGACAAAAGTAACCCGATGTCCCGTACGATCAAATTTGCGGAAATACATAATAACAACGCCTACCCCGATTAATGACGTAATAGCATTAAACGGGGATTGAATAACCGCAAACAAAGCAAGCACAAGTCCCGTCACGAGACTCGCAGCCATCGTCCACAGTGTCTCCTTGAGGGTCATAGATCAGCCTCCGTAGCTACGGCGAATTTCAGTAATCGCGGCAGCACGATCCTCACGTCCAAATACGGCACTTCCGGCAACGAGCACATCTGCTCCAGCTTCCACCACAAGAGGGGCTGTATCGGCAGCAATTCCGCCATCTACTTCGATATGTACATCATGGCGTCCCTTTTCGTTTAACCAAGTACGAATCTGCTTGATTTTGTTCATCGTACCCGAGATGAATGCCTGTCCGCCAAAGCCAGGATTGACCGTCATGACAAGAACCATGTCCACATCATCCAGAACTTCGAGAATGGCAGATGCTGGCGTTCCTGGATTAAGGGCAACTCCTGCCTTCACTCCTTGCTCCTTAATTAGATGAATAACGCGGTGCAAATGCACACAAGCCTCAGCATGAACGGTAATTACCGCTGCACCCGCTTTGGCAAATTCCTCAACATAACGCTCCGGATTCTCAATCATCAAATGCACATCGAGCGGCAAGCTTGTATGTGGAGCGATTGCCTTCACAATCGCAGGTCCAAGCGTAATATTAGGGACGAAATGACCGTCCATAACGTCAACATGAATCCAGTCTCCTCCTGCAGCTTGAGCTTCTGCAACTTCCGCACCAAGGCGGGCAAAATCAGCTGATAATATCGATGGGGCAATTTTAATCATGTTAATACCTCCGCTTCTTATCTTTCATTTCGTTCAGGAACAGCACATAGTGCTGATATCGGCTTTCGGAGATCAGACCTTCCTCCTTGGCCGCAAGCACACGACAGCCTGGTTCATGTGTATGGGTACAACCTCGGAATTTGCACTGATCTGCAAACTGGGCGAATTCGCGGAAACAAGTGGAGAGTTCCTCCACACCGATCTCCAGAAAGTCCAGTTGGCTGAATCCTGGCGTATCCGCAACAAATCCACCATTATCCAACGGAATAAGCTCCACGTGCCTAGTGGTGTGTTTCCCTCGTCCTAGACGCATGCTGATCGCATTTGTCTCCAGCGTCAAGCCCGGCATCAATGCATTTAACATCGAAGACTTGCCTACACCGGATTGTCCGGAGAATACGCTGATCTTACCAGCCAGTCGGTCTCTGAGCAATTCACTGCCTTCACCGGTACGTGAACTTGTGGAGATCACTTCATAACCAACCTGCTCATACAATGCTTTCACTTCAGCAACAGTGTCTTTGGTTGGATCAGCCAAATCCAGTTTGGTCAACACAATGAGTGCATCCAGCCCCGCCTGCTCGATATGAACAAGGAACTTGTCCAACAGGTTCAGGTTCATATCCGGTTCCTTCACAGAGAACACAAGAACAGCCAAACTTACATTGGCTACAGGAGGACGGATAAGTTCCGTCTCACGCTTCCGGATTTCATCTACCGTTCCTTCTCCGTTCTCTGTCAACATGTAGCTGACGCGATCACCTACAAGCGGTGACGTTCCCCGCTTTCTGAAGATACCTCTGGCTCGACATTGAACGGCGGAACCTTCAACCGAAGGAACCCCGTTGTCTTCCACTGGCATGACATAATAGTAACCGCTTAGCGCTTTAACGATGATACCTTCTGGCATAGCTCCGACGCCCTCCTTTAGATGGTGGTACATTTACTCCAGACGCCAGCATAAGCCGCCCTTATGGACGGCTTGATGCGTTAATGACTTCCTTTTTCTTCTCTTTTTCCTTGCCGTGCCCCTTACCATTATTCATGGCAGAAGTGTCCTCATCTACGCTGTCACCCTCACCGTCTGCCGGTGTGGACTCAGGTTCACCTTCCTGATTGGGATCAACACTTCCCTCATCAACGCTACCTTCACCTGGATCAGGCTCATTTTCTGGCGGCGTCTCAGTGCTTTGTTCCGGGTCAATGGAAGGTACGTTTACTGTTCCATTTTTGGCTTCACTGTAGGAGACAAGATACGTATCCAGGAACTGTCCATCACGATATACGGACACAGCCCCATTTTCATTTGGAGCGAGCACAAGTGGAATGGTCAAGGTCTGGGTTGAGTTCACGGTGCGTGTTCCCCATTCCTGATTCTTGCCACGTGCGTCTTCATATGTGATACGGATTTTACTGTTTTTGCCCTCTTCTTTGGGTGAGACATTGATATTAAAAGGATATTCCAGCGCTTCTGGCGGATACCCTGTACTGATAAAGATTGTAATCTTATCACCAGGACTAACCTCTGCGCCAGCTTCCACAGGCCATTGCTGCGTCACTTTGCCCTGGTCCACCGTATAACTTGATTCTTCCTGCACCTGAGCAAGTACAAGTCCAACTGATTTAAGTTTTTCTTCGGCTTCACTGCGGGTATGATTTTTCAGATCAGGCATTTTGACCGTTTCAGTGCCTTTACTTACGGTTAACTCAATCTGAACTGTCACAGGATCGAATTCCTCATTCACACCCGGTGTCTGGGAAATAACAGAACCTGAAGCCACATCATTGGAGAACTCGTCTTTCCGCTGAATCTGATCTTCCTTAATGCCAAGCGCAGTCAACTTCTTGACAGCCTCATCATAAGTTTCTTTTTTGACATCAATCATCTTCACCAGTTCTTTTTTTGCACCAACACTGATCTGGACCTCGGAACCTTCTTTGACAACATCGCCTTCTTTTCTGCTCTGTTCATAGACGATACCGGGTTCGACACCTTCCTGATACAGACGGATGACCTCATCACTGACGACGAGTCCTTTCTCCTCAAGCATTTCCCGAGCTTTTTCTTCTGTCTGGGTGATCACGTTAGGCACGGTTACTTCAGGTACAACCAGCATACCCTTGACATACCATACAACGCCCACCATGGCGATTAGAATAAGAACGGTTAATGAAATGAGTAGAGCTGGCTTCTTCCAGCTCTTAGCTTTTGCTTTACCCTTGCCAGTTTCTTCGTCAGACTCCATCACAGGCACTGCACCCGTCGATGTAACTCCGCGCGGTTCAGGCTTGATCGCTGGCATAACGCGAGTCTGATCTATATCATCCTCATCCGGAAAATCAATCTTCGTTTCATTTCGTCTCTCCGGCATCAGGCAAGTTTCCAGATCGGTCTGCATTTCTTTGGCCGACTGATAACGTTCCTGCGGATTTTTACGCATGGATTTTAAGATGACATTTTCTACACTTTGCGGAATCAATGGATTGAATTTGCGTGGTTCATCGAACTCTTCCTGCAAATGCTTCAATGCCACACTGATTGGACTTTCACCCAGAAACGGAAGTTGCCCGGTAAGCATCTGGTAAAGTACGATCCCAAGAGAATATAAGTCCGATTTTTCACCAGTAACGATGCCTTTGGCATGCTCCGGTGAGAAATAATGTACAGAACCAACTACAGAACCCGTCTGCGTAATCGTTGTAGACGTAACGGCACGGGCAATCCCGAAATCCGTGACTTTCACGCGGCCATTCCGGCCAATTAATATATTGTGGGGTTTGATATCCCGATGAATGATTTGATTATGATGTGCATGATCAAGAGCATCTGCAATCTGGGAAGCGATTCGCACCGATTCGTCCACCTGCAGAGGGGCGCGTTCTTTAATAATTTCATTCAAGTTTTTGCCTTCCACGTACTCCATGACAATATAATGAACGTCATCTTCCTGCCCCACGTCATAAATGCTAACTACATTCGGATGAGACAGCGATGCTGCCGACTGTGCTTCCCTGCGGAAACGGCGAATAAACTCTTCGTCATGCACAAACTGTTGTCTAAGGACTTTGATCGCTACATTCCGGTTCAACAGAAGATCCTGGGCTTTGTACACAAGAGCCATGCCGCCACCGCCGACACGCTCAATCACTTCATAGCGTCCGCCTAGCTGGTGCCCAATCATGACTCACACCCCGTTTCCGTATCCACGGAACCTTCCCTCTGCAACTCGAACAAAGCAACCGTGATGTTGTCGTCTCCCCCAGCAAGTAAAGCCAACTGAAGCAGTCGGTCTGCACGATCTTCCAATGCCAGTTCCAGATTGCCGGCAACCTGAATAATCTGCTCATTGCTGACCAGGTTACTGAGACCATCACTGCACAGGAGAAGAACTTCGCCTTCCTCCAGCTTGACGGTATCCAGATCTACCTTCACCTCGGCATCTGTTCCAAGCGCACGAGTTAGTACGTTGCGACGTGGATGATGGGACACATCCTCTTTGCTAATCTGACCATTTTTGAACAATTCATTCACCAGTGTATGGTCCTCGGTTAGCTGGATCACAGCTTTGTTCGCAATTTTGTAGGCTCTGCTATCACCGATGTGTCCAATAACACCTTCCGTATCGTTCAATAAAGCCGCAACCACCGTTGTTCCCATGTTGTGATACTTGTCATCTGTTGATGCCGTGCGGAAGATAACTTCGTTGGCATGCAAAATAGCATCGCTGAGAGCCGCAGACAGAGACGCATGTGACAGACCTGGTTCCAGTGTTCCCAGATCTTTCACCAACGTCTCTACTGCCAAGCGGCTTGCCGTATCCCCTGCAAGATGTCCACCCATGCCATCGGCAACAATACCCAGAATATATCCTGTATCGAGATTACGAATCCAGGCTGAATCTTCATTCACCGAACGCACTCGTCCGATATGGCTCACATGAACTGTTTTGATCAAAACGTTCTCACCTCAACTCCATATGCTTTGCACGAAGCTGACCGCAAGCGGCAGCAATATCATGTCCCTGTTCACGACGAATGGTTACATTAACACCCTGTTCCGAGAGAATCTTCTGAAAATTGAAAATGTCGCTTCTCGATGTTCTTACGTATTTGCGTTCAGGTACATGGTTAACCGGAATCAGATTCACGTGGCACAACATGTTCTTAAGCACACTTGCCAGTTCTGCTGCATGCTCTGGCTGGTCGTTTACCCCACCAATAAGTGCATACTCGAACGTAATTCTCCGACCTGTTTTGGCCAGATAATAACGAAGGGACTCCATCACGTCTTCAAAAGGAAAACGACGGTTAACCGGCATCAATTTCGAACGCAGTGCATCATTTGGTGCATGGATCGAAATGGCGAGGTTAATCTGTGTATCTTCATCTGCAAACTTGTAGATGTTCGGAACGATTCCGCTCGTGGATACCGTGATGTGACGCTGACCGATGTTCAGCCCTTTTTCATGAATCATAATGCGTAGGAAAGTCATCGTAGCTTCATAGTTTTCGAAAGGTTCACCCGAACCCATGATCACAATGCTGCTGACACGCTCGTTGCGTTCATCCAGAATTTTCTGAGCCTGCACAACCTGTGCAACAATCTCCCCAGCCGTAAGGTTACGCTTGAGTCCACCCAATGTGGATGCACAGAACGTACAACCAATACGACAACCAACCTGTGTGGTTACACAGATGCTGTTCCCGTAGTTATGCTTCATAATTACTGTCTCAATGGCATGATCATCATGAAGACCAAAGAGGAATTTAACCGTTCCATCCTTGGATTCAAACTTGGTAATTTCCTTAAGCGTTACGAATTCAAATTGCTCTGTCAGTTTTTCACGCAATGGCTTGGACAGATTGGTCATTTCACTGAAATCATTCACGCGTTTTACATAAATCCAGTCAAAGATTTGGCCACCGCGAAACGCCGGCTCCCCATTCTCAACAGCCCATTGCTGCAGTTGTTCCAGAGAATAATCATATATAAAAGGTTTCATTTTGTTGTCAACACCTATTCCTTCTTTTCTTTTCGTTGGCTTCCTTCTTTTCGTTCCATTCGTCCTATTCTATCACAAAGACCACGTTACATCCATGTATACCCTTGATATCTGTACTTCATGCATTATAACATCTCAATGCCGCCATCGCACCCTGTCATCACATTCTCTGACAATTATATCGAAGTCCCATCACAAAGAAATCCGCCGAAGTTCCCCTCGGCGGTCATACTTCCGTGCTCTATTAAACTGTTATTCCACTGTTTTTGTCAACCGTGCGATGAAAAATCCGTCACTGTGAGCGTATTGTGGCAAAATCTGAATACCACCGTTCACAACCTTCAAGTTCGCTGTCTCCGATTCAGACCAGACGGATGCTTCTGCTGGGCTGTATTCCGGATGTCGATTCAAGAAGTCTGCAACCATATCCTCATTCTCAGCAGGCTCAATCGTACACGTGCTATACACCAGAATACCACCTGGTTTTAACAACGGTGCAACATGATCAAGCAATTCACGCTGCAAGCCTGCGATATCTTCGATATCTTTTACGGTTTTGGTCCATTTCACATCAGGCTTGCGGCGAATAACACCCAGACCTGAACATGGTGCATCCAGCAAAATGCGGTCAAACGACGCTTCCGGATACCGTTCATTCAGGTCTAGCGCATCTCCAGTTACAGCATCGATACAAGTCAGACCGAGACGCTCCGCCTGATCCAGGATCAGCTGGCGCTTGTGAGCATGTACATCATTCGCGACAATACGACCGCGATCCTGCATTTTCTCAGCCATGTGAGCTGTTTTACCACCTGGAGCTGCGCAACAATCCAATACAAGTTGGTCTACTTCTGGCGCAACTGCTTCAGCGACAAGCATGGAACTTTCGTCCTGTACAGAGAACAACCCGTCCCGATACCAGGACGTTAGAGCCATGTTTCCGCCACTACGTACAAGAATTCCATCGGAACTCAGCTGAGAAGCTTCAACGACTGCACCTGTACTGGTCATCTCATGCATCAGTTTCTCCCGTGTGGTCATTGTTGTGTTGACCCGGACACTCACCGCTGGCGGCTCATTATTCGCACGACAGATCGCTTCCGCTGTCTCTTCGCCGTACTGGGCAATCCAGCGTTCAACCATCCATAACGGGTGGGAATGCTCCAGTGAAATACGTTCGGCAACGGGCAGATGTTCTGGAATACGAAGTTCATCCCGATTGCGGATCATATTGCGGAGCACTCCATTCACCATACCCGAGATTCCCTGATGGCCCAGTTTCTTCGCCAGATTAACCGCTTCGCTCACCACGGCATGCTCCGGAATACGATCCAGGTATATCATCTGATATACGCTGATTCGCAGCAGGCTACGAACCCATGGTTGCAGTTTGGATACTCCTTTGGCGACGTAACGTTCCAGAAAATAATCAAGTGTATTCAATCTGCCGATTGTTCCATACACCAATTCGGTAGCTAGTCCAGCATCTGCGGGGCTTAAATCCGCCTCTTTCAGACGACGGTTCAACTCCAGATTACTGTATGCTCCATCTTGCTCAACAGCACTCAGAACCTTGACTGCCAATGTACGAGCAGATGTTTTGGGTTGCTGGGAGCGAGATGCACCACCCGATTTACCCGAATTCGGACGACGGTTTCCTTCACGTCCGGATGAATTCCCATTAGCTTGCTGGCCCTTTCCTGACGAACGACCTGGTATATTACCGCTCATCGCAGCACCGTTCCAGGTTTCAGTGTACCACCGCGAGCAAAGTCAGCGGCCTGCATCACCTTTTTGCCTGCAGGTTGCACTTCAGTCAACCAGAGAGACCCATCCCCAGTGCGAACTTCAATCCCTGCCTTGTTCAATTGCAGCACGGTTCCCGGCTCTGCTTGTCCAGCATCCGAAGAAGTTGCCAGATCCACCTGATCGGGGTTAGCCGTTGCCCAGACTTTGAAGACCTGATCATCCCACATCGTAAATGCACCGGAGAACGGCACAAGACCACGAATCTGATTGAACAGTTGGCGTGAAGTACGACTCCAGTCCATTTTCTCGTCATCCCGAGTCAGATTGCGAGCATATGAAGCCTCGGCATCATCCTGAGGGACCGCCGTTGTCTCGCCTGCAATCAATCGTGGCATTTCTGCCTGAAGCAGTTTGGAACCAGCCTCACTTAATTTATCAAACATCGATCCTGATGTATCTTCATCCGTAATTGGCAGTTCCACACGCGAGATCATATCTCCGGTGTCCAAGCCTTCAGCCATATACATCAATGTGACTCCTGTCACGGATTCCCCGTTAATAATGGAACGTTGAATCGGTGCTCCTCCCCGATATTTCGGTAAAAGAGAGCCATGCACGTTCACACAACCACGAACAGGCATATCCAGCACAGCTTTGGGCAGAATCTGTCCAAAGGCCGCGGTTACGATCAGATCCGGCTTCCATTCAGCCAAGCGGGCTACGGCTTCCGGATCACGCAATTTAACAGGTTGAAACACCGGCAGACCGTGGCGTTCTGCCGCGGCCTTAACCGGTGTTGGCGTAAGTACTTTTTTGCGTCCCTGTGGTTTATCAGGCTGAGTCACCACACCCACCACATTGTACCCCTCTGCAATCAGCATATCGAGAGAAGGAACTGCAAACTCAGGTGTTCCCATAAAAACAATATTCAAATCGATCACTCCTTAATTACGACGCGGTCCCGTTTGATCGGCTGCAATTTCGTACACTTTCTCGGCGACATCCGTAAAGAGTACGCCATCCAGATGATCAATCTCATGCTGGAATGCACGGGACAGCAAGCCACTACCCGTAATAATCAGCTCTTTACCTTCACGATCCAGACCTTTAACTGTAACGGTCTCGAAACGACGAACATCACCATTAATTCCAGGGATACTCAGACAACCTTCAGGTCCAAATTGTTCTCCCTCACTTGCAATGATCTCCGGGTTAATCATCTTGATCAGCCCTTGCTCATCACCTGCGTCGATAACAATCAGACGTTTCAAAATACCGACCTGTGGCGCAGCAAGACCCACACCTTCCGCATCGTACATGGTATCAGCCATATCATCCAGCAATTTTTGTACATTTGGTGTAATTTTGGTTACTTCTTTGGCTCTCTTGTGGAGCACCTCATCTGGTTCTTGCACGATAATGCGAATCGACATGTTGTAAGCACCTTCCTAATCCTCATCATAATTTCAGGACGATATCTGTATTTTTGGGGTATTCATTTTAATCTATGTTTATACCGCTTGTTTACATCCGCATTGCTGCAAAATGCTTACATTAACATTTGCGGGTCTACATCCAGACTAATAAGCAATTTTTGCGCCTGAACATCATCGTCCATGCGCCGGGCCGTAGCCAGAGCGAGTCCTATGGCGTCTACATCCCCCCGCCATTTTATCATACATTGGAATCTGTATCTATTCTTGATCCGAGGAATCGGAGACGCTACCGGCCCCAGTACATCAAAGGCATCATTGCTGAATCGATCCAGACTGCCGAGCCATCCAGCCGCATTAGCCTTCTCTTTCAGTATTCGCGTATAGTTCTCGGCAAGACGAATCAATACCGGAAGTTGCTCATGCGAAAAGGTCACCAGAATCAGGCGACAGTATGGCGGATATTGCAAATTGCGACGGTGCAGCAATTCCTCACGTACAAACGACACATAGTCATGCTGACTCGCATGGCCAATGGAGTAGTGTTCCGGCGTATAGGACTGAACAAACACCTCACCAGGCAATTGGTGCCGACCCGCTCGGCCAGCTACCTGTGTTAGCAACTGAAACGTTTTTTCCGCAGCACGGAAATCAGGTAAATTCAACGCTGAGTCCGCTGTTATCACGCCAACCAGGGTTACATCCGGGAAATCAAGACCCTTCGCAACCATCTGGGTGCCCAGCAATACATCCGCCTTTTTCTCACGAAACTGTTTCAGTAGCTTCTCGTGAGCCCCTTTTTCCGTTGTTGTATCCACATCCATCCGAATGACCCGAATACCCGGGAAGAGCTTGGCAAGCTCTTCCTCGACTCGCTGTGTACCTGTACCAAAGTATCGAATATGCTCACTTCCACAGTCCGGACACACTTCCGGAGCCGCTTCCGCATACCCGCAGTAATGACAACGGAGATTATTCGAGCGCTGATGATACGTCAATGAAATATCACATTCAGGACAACCTGCCACATATCCACAACTTCGGCACATAACAAAGGTCGAATATCCACGGCGATTCAGCAGAAGCACCGTCTGTTCACCACGTTCCAAGCGTTCCTCCAGCCCTTTGTGCAAAGCCCTGCTGAACATGGAGCGGTTGCCATCCTTCAACTCTTCACGCATATCAACGATCCGCACTTCAGGCAGCTTGTTACCCAGTGCCCGCGTTGGCATCTCCAGTAAGAGTGGTGCAAAATCATCATTACTCTGCGAGCGTGCAGCGTAATAACTTTCCAGCGAAGGTGTCGCTGAACCCAGAACAACCACCGCCTGATGCTGCTGTGCTCTTTTTACCGCTACATCACGAGCATGATATTTCGGAGTTTCCTCCTGTTTGTAGGAAGTCTCGTGTTCTTCATCCATAATGATCAACCCAAGCCGACTGAATGGAGCAAATACAGCTGAACGTGCCCCAATTGCAACCTTCACCTGACCCTCACGAATCTTGCGCCATTCATCATAACGTTCACCGCCAGACAGACGACTGTGCATAACAGCAACTTGGTCTCCAAATCGCCCTTTAAAACGTTCTACCATCTGTGGTGTGAGCGCAATCTCGGGCACCAGTACGATAGCCTGCCGATCCTGTTCGATGCATTGTTGAATGGTTTGAAGATAGACTTCCGTCTTGCCACTTCCCGTAACACCATGTAACAAAAACACCCCATGGCGTTGTTCCTGCAATCGGCCATTGATATTGTCGTAGACAAGTTTTTGCTCATCGGTCAGAACCAGCGGTTCAGTCGCTTTGAACGTCCTGCCCTGATAAGGGTCACGGAAGACCTCAACGTCCTCGGTGACAATCAATCCCTTTTCCTCAAGCCCTTTAATCGTTGCGGCCGATACCTGTAGTGTAGATAACACTTCTTTCATCGGCATGGGCAGCAGTTCTTTCATTTCCAGCAAAAAAGTCAGAATCTCCTTCTGCCGCTGTGCTTTCGCCGGGAATGAAGCAAGTGCTTCCTGAGCAGCAGCAATATCTACAGCCAGATCAACGGACTTCATCGTTTTTTTATTTAACTTGTCCTTGATGGCCTGACTTTCCAGCAGTACACCACCAAGCAATAATTTCTTAATTAGTGCAGCATGATTGGGATATTTTCGACTCAGTTGTTGCAGCGGTACCTGACCCCGACTTTTGACAAAACGGATGATATCCTGCTGTACTTTCTCAGTCGTAGACTCTTCTCCCCAAACAAATAACACCTCATCATCCGGTTGTGCACCCGCCATCTGTCCATCAAGTGCATCTCCCAGCGAGATGTATCGCTCTGCTTTCCCTTTCAATGCCGTCGGCACCATGACCTGCAATGACAAAATCCGGTTACTGGCATAACGTCCACTCATCCATTCGGCCAACTCAACCAAATCCTTTGACAACGGGGGAACAATGTCCAGTAACTCCTGAATCTGCTTAAGCTTGAATGTTTCCTCTCCGGTACGCGGCACAAGATCAATCACGAATCCCTGCACCGTCCGATGACCAAAAGGCACACCCACCCGGCTGCCAATCTCGATCCATTCTCTCATCGATTCAGGTACCAGGTAATCAAACGGCCGATCTGTTTCCTTCACGGGAACATCGACTATGACCTTGGCAATCTCCATATCCTAATTCCTCCCGGCAATGCGCTCCGCCGCAATCCGGAGCAACCGATGAGCCACATCGTCCTTGGCCATCACTGGAAGCTCCTCCACCAAACCTTCCCGGTCATAGATATGTACCGCGTTGGTGTCTGTTCCAAATCCTGCACCCGTGCGGGTTACATCATTGGCTACGATCAGATCACAGTTTTTCCGTTCCAATTTCTCACGTGCATACATCTCAACTGACTGAGTCTCCGCAGCAAAACCAATCAAAAACTGATGGGTTTTCTGTTTGCCCAGTGTTTCAAGAATATCTATATTTTTAATAAGTTCGAGCGACAGCGTGTCGCCTTTCTTCTTGATCTTCTCGGTGTAAACTTCCTTTGGACGATAATCGGCAACTGCCGCCGCCTTAACCACGATATCAGCATCGTCCCACTCGCGTGTTACCGCTTCATACATATCCTGTGCAGACTGTACAGGGATCAACTCCACGTTCTCCGGTGGCTTGGATTGGGTACTGCCCATAACCAATTTCACATCTGCCCCCAGATCACGCGCAGCTGCGGCTATGGCAAATCCCATTTTGCCAGATGAATCGTTCGTAATGTATCGTACTGGGTCAATGCGCTCAATCGTACCTCCAGCCGTAACAACAACCTTCTTGCCTTGTAACAATGGAGCTTGTCCCTGCCGACTAATGCCTGCAGACTCTCGCTGTTCAAAGAAACGTTCTACCACATCCACAATGCTCTCCGGTTCTTCCAGACGTCCCTTACCCACATATCCACACGCAAGCAGACCTTCACCCGGTTCAATCATCATAGCGCCCCGTTCAACAAGCAGGTTCATATTATGCTTTACAGCTGGATGATCATACATATGTACATTCATCGCTGGTGCAATCATGACAGGGGCTGTCGTCGCAAGAAGAGTTGTTGAGAGCATATCATCTGCCATGCCATGCGCCATCTTGGCAATCACATTGGCTGTTGCCGGAGCAACCAGAACAAGATCAGCCAGATCGGCCAGATGAATATGAGATACGACTGCTGGCTCACGCTCATCAAATGTATCGGTGTATACGGTATTTCGGGTCAACGTTTGCAGCGTCAATTCGGTAATAAACTGTGTAGCGGAAGCTGTCATAATAACATGAACATCCGCTCCCTTTTGCACAAGTCTGCTGCATAATGTTGCCGCTTTGTAAGCGGCTATGCCGCCAGTCACACCAAGCACGATTTTTTTACCGTTCAACATGTTTATTTCCCCCGATATTTATACGACGTCTAGGGCGCGTCTGAAAACTCCGAAGGAAGCAGATTTTCCCGAATTTTCGTTCCAAGCAAGGAAGTTTTCCGCAGGCGTGCCGGGGCACGTCAAGGGAAAGTGACGCAGCAGGGGGCGAAAAGGCGGTAAAAGATGCACTTCAGCGAGTTTTGAGACACGTCCTAAGTAAGATTCCGTTAAAATATGCTTATTCGTAAAAAAATAACAACCTCGCGGTTGTCAATTAATCCGGCTTACGCCGTATGCAGTTGAAGAGCAGCCGCAGGCGGCTTACTCTTCTTCTTCGTCCTGTCCTTTGATGACAACGAGCAGGTCTCCATAGATTTCTTCCAGTGCAACGCCAACTTGTTTATGGGATCTCGCACCTCTTAAATCCGTTTTTTCACCTTCACGTAGCTGTCTAGCCCGGCGGGAAGCAGCAACAACAAGGGAATACTTGCTGTCGACTTTGTTCATCATTTCATCAATAGAAGGATACAGCATATTAACAAACACCTCTTCGCATTAGTATAATCGCAAGTTGCCGCCTGACAGAACTGATGTGGCATGTCTTCACACCCGGGCATTCCGAGAAGGAGTGCTTCAGTATATGATATGACAACTGCCCCACTTATATCGCATTCTGCAGCGGCAAAAGGGATTATTTATTGATCTTACAATGTTCGGCGATTATGATGCTTTCTATTCTCTTGCACGCCAAATCAATTTCATCATTAACAACAGCGTAATCATACTGCTCCAGCAGACTGATCTCATCAACCGCCACGGACATCCGGTGATCAATGGTCGCTTGGCTTTCGGTACCACGGCCCTGAATGCGATCTTTCAGCTCGTCCAATGAAGGAGGAAGCAGGAAAACAAAGATCCCTTCCGGGAATTTCTCTTTCACTTTTAACGCGCCTTGAACCTCAATCTCCAGAATGATGTCGCGGCCTTCGTTAATCGTTTTCTCTACAAAATCACGCGGTGTTCCGTAATAATTACCAACATACTCCGCATGTTCCAACAATTGATCTTCAGCAATCATGTTCTGGAACTCTTCATGACTTCTGAAGAAATAGTTCACACCATGTTCTTCACCAAGACGAGGCTGACGGGTTGTTGCCGATACGGAATAGATCAATTCCGGCACCCGTTTGCGCAAAGCGCTACATACAGTACCCTTCCCGACCCCAGATGGGCCGGACAACACTACCAGTAATCCCTTAGACATATTACACTCCATTTTATTCGTCGTTATCATCATCTTTCGAAGAAAGACGATGGGCGACCGTCTCAGGCTGAACTGCAGACAAAATGACATGATCGCTATCCGTAATAATTACGGCACGAGTACGTCTTCCGTACGTTGCATCAATCAGCATGTGACGATCTCTTGCCTCTTGTATAATTCTCTTGATCGGCGCCGATTCCGGACTCACGATGGATATAATCCGGTTCGCCGATACGATGTTACCGAATCCAATGTTAATGAGTTTGATTGCCATAATCAGGTTCTTCCCCCTATACATGCGACTCTTTTGCCGAAATGTGGCCGTTCATTCGATATTCGCCGCTTGCTCACGAATCTTCTCCAGCTCCGCCTTCATCTCGACAACACGATTCACCAGAGCCAAATGGTTGGCTTTTGATCCAATCGTATTGACTTCCCGATTCATCTCTTGAATTAGAAAGTCCAACTTACGACCTACGGGCTCATCACTCTTCAGCAGTTCCCTGCTCTGTCCAAAGTGACTCTGTAGACGCGTAAGCTCCTCTTCTATGTTAGAACGATCGGCAAACATTGCAATTTCCATACCCAATTTATGCTCATCAAAAGGGAAAGAGCCTTCTTCCTGCATTTCCGTAAGCCTTTGTCTTAGCTTGTTGCGATAATCACTTACCACAGTCGGTGCAAGATCAAGCATTTCGGTATGCAGTGACTCCAGACGGGTAATCCGCCGTTCCAGATCACTGGCCAGATGAAGACCCTCGCGAGCGCGCATCTGTTCAAGGCTGGACAGAGCCTCTTTCAATCCTTCCTGCAGAACTCGCTCCCATTCGTCCTTCTGCTCTTCGGGAATGGAACTTGTCCCATCCGAATGAACCATGACGTCCGGCAGACCAAGCATATCCACAATACTTGGTTTGCCCTGCATTCCATATTGGGTCTCCAGTTGCTCTGCAGCCTGCAGATAGGCCCTGACCGTCTGTTCATTCAGAACAGCGGGAAGAGCCTGGTCTTCCTCTTTTTCTTTCATTACATAAACATCAATCCGCCCACGTTTCAAACGACTCTGTACGATCTTCCTCAAACCGTCTTCATAATACGTCCACTCTCTTGGCAGACGCATCATCACTTCGCAATAACGATGATTAACAGATTTGATCTCTAATTGTACCTTATAGCCGCCAAAATGAAAGGCGGATTGACCGTATCCGGTCATACTGAATGACATCGGCATCACATCCGTTTTACTATTGTAATTGATTATTAGGGTTGAAACAAGTAGGACATTGATGCTCCGACTTCTCCCATACGTATTGAGTCAGTTCGGCCGTCATGCCGTAGAACATAAACGGTGTCATGAGATAGATGCCTTTGAAATGCGCTGTTGCTACGTCCAGCAGTTCTTTGGCAATTTTTACTCCCATCGCACGGCCTTCTTCGCCTTCCAGACCTGCCATACGGGAACGCACTTCATCCGAAAGCTGGATTCCGGGAACCTCGTTGTGCAGATACTCTGCATTCCGTCCACTCGCTAGCGGCATTACACCTACAAAAATGGGCACATCCAGATGTTTGGTCGCTTCGTGCATTGCTACAATCAACTCAGGATCATAGATCGGTTGTGTCATGATGTAATCAGCGCCAGAGGTAATTTTCTTCTCCAGACGTTGTACAGCTTTCTCCAAATATTTCACATTGGGATTAAATGCTGCTCCGATTACAAAACCAGCTTTTTGCTTCAGTGGTTTACCTGAGAAAGCTACTCCATCGTTCAACTGTTTGATCATGCGTATGATTTCAAAAGAAGTCAGATCGTATACCGAGCTCGAACCAGGCAGATCGCCAAATCTTGCAGGATCTCCTGTTACAGCCAGTACATGATTAATACTCAAAGCATCAAACCCCATCATGTGGGACTGCGTTCCAATCAGATTCCGGTCACGGCAGGCAATATGCACCAGTGGACGAAGGCCCGTGCGATCCTGAACGAGGTGACCCAGCGCCATGTTGCTCATGCGTGTAACCGCGAGTGAATTATCAGCCAGTGTCAGGGCATCGGCTCCGGCTGCTTTTAGTGTCTCGGCACCTTTCATGAACTTGGCAATGTCCAAGTCACGTGGCGGGTCAAGTTCAACGATAACGGTGTGACGATGCTTGACCAGATCAACGATCGTAGGCTGTCCGCCACGTCCGGAACGCTCATCCACATTTTCATGCAACACAATACGCGGTTTGGATTCTGACGGATCAGGCTCCAGAATAGGCGAAGGCACATAGTCAGCAAGCGCCTCTTTCATAGCGGTGATATGATCAGGTGTCGTACCACAGCAACCACCGATAATACGAGCGCCCAGTTCAGCAAATTGCACTGCCGTCTGACCAAAGTACTCCGGAGTCGCACCATAACGGAACTCACCATCTACATAATCTGCTGCACCCGCATTCGGGTAGACGGACATTGGAATACCAATTCGTCCCGAGACGGTTTCCATGGCACGCATAATTCCGTTTGGACCTGAGCGACAGTTAAAACCAATGACATCCGCGCCCTGCTCCCGCATAATCCGGAAGGCTTCAGGCATTGTATATCCGTCCAGTGTGTGTCCTACATCCTCTACCGCGAACTGTCCAATTACGGGCAGATCACTTAGCTTGCGCGCTTGCAAAAGGGCAATATCCATTTCCTCGATATCATAGAAGGTCTCAAGCAAAATGCCATCCACGCCTTCATCTAGCAGTGCAGAGATCTGTTGTTGATAAAAGCGTTTCAGTTCACTCGTTGACACGTTCGTCCGCTTGCCACCTCGAATGGAACCAACTGCACCAAGCACATAACCGGTATCTCCAGCTACCTCTTTGGCGATGCGTACGCCGGCACGGTTCACGTCCTCCACCTTGGACTCCAGACCGAACTTGGACAACTTGTCGTAATTGGCAGAATACGTATTTGTTTCAAATATTTCTGTACCTGCATCCCGATAACGGCGATGTACATCCGCCACTACTTCAGGTGAAATCAAGTTTAATTCTTCATATGAAATCCCCACCGGGAACCCCATTTGGTACAGAAATGTTCCCATGGCCCCATCTCCAACGAGAACCCGTTCCTGCATAACTTTGCGCAAATCCGCCTTCATCCCATTTCCCCCCGCCTAGCTGTGATCATTTACATACTAATGTAACACAAAAAACGCTAAAAAACGAAGAAAAACACAGGTTTTTGATGAGTATCCAGCTCATATGGACTTTCTTGCCATACAGCCCCCAATATGTCTCTGTACAGGAGACACGACCTATCCTTTTTGACAAAAAAAGAGGCCCGCAGGCCCCTTTGGTTAAACCTTTCACTTTTTATGAAGTGATTCCTTTAAAAACAACTTCAGCAGGTCCAGTCATGTACACATGATTGTCAGCTTCATTCCACTCAATGTGGAGATCCCCACCCTTGAGGCTGATGACTGCTGTACGATCTGTATGTCCATTCAGGACAGAGGATACCAGTGTCGCACAAGCTCCGGTTCCACAAGCTAGTGTTGGACCCGCTCCGCGTTCCCATACACGCATGTCCACATATCCACGGTCACGAACTGTGGCGAATTCCACATTGATTTTTTTTGGAAACATAGGGTGCACTTCAAGAAGTGGTCCCCAAGTCGTGAGGTCAAAATTCACAGCGTCATCTACATAGATAACCGCATGCGGGTTACCCATGGATACGGCAGTGAATTTGAACGCATGTCCATTTGCTTCAATGTAGTGATCAACCACTGGGTTGGCATCCACCGTTGTAGGCACTTGAAGACCGTTCAGGATCGGCTCACCCATGTCGACACGTACCGTTTCCACTTTACCATCATGAATGTTGAGACTCACAGGTTGTACCCCTGCACCAATCGTTTCAATGGTGATCTGCTCCTGGTTCACGTGACCATGATCGTATACGTATTTGGATACACAGCGAATGGCATTACCGCACTGTTCTGCTTCCGAACCGTCCGAATTCATGATACGCATCTGAAAGTCCGCCTTCTCCGAAGGGAGTATATAAACCAGGCCGTCCGCACCGATGCCAAAGAAACGGTTGCACCATTTCACAGCCAACTCTGCCGCATCTGCCGGAAGCTCCTTTTCACCAAATACAACGATAAAATCGTTACCAAGTCCATGCATTTTCGTAAATTCCATAATCTTGCCCACTCCTTTTGGCAGTCTACTGCCAAAGCTATATTCTTGCTCTTCTACAGGATTACCATAGAAATTCATATTCAGCATTTACACAAAAAAGCTATCCTGCAAAATGCCAAAGCTTCCGCTTTGAATCATTTTGAGGATAGCATACCGAAATAGGTAGGGAAAAGGTATTGATTTTATGCCGAAAACTTTGTACTTTTCGGTACGAAGCGGCCAGTACCACCCATACGGCGGCGATTACGACGACCACCCCAGACGCTGCCTGCGCCCATAAGAAACGTTGGAATGCCTGCAGCAACGATACAGATCGCCCATTCACGCAAGCCAAGCGGTACGGTTTTGAAGATCGGCTGTAACGGTTCAACGTACATGACAACCAGCATCAGTACAACCGATGAAATCACCGCAAGAACCAGATATTTGTTCTGTAAAGGATTCCGGTGGAAGATGGACCGCGAACTACGGCAATCAAAGACATGAATAAGCTGCGCCAAAACGAGTGTAGCAAAAGCCACAGACTGTGCCTTGATCAGTTGACCCGGATTATCCGGTGCAGCCTGAAGGGTAAGCCAGAACGCTCCGAGTGTGCATAACCCAATCAACACACCCCGGCTGACGATTTTCCACCCCAGTCTGCGGGCAAAAATGTTTTCCTTGGCGCCACGGGGTTTGTGTTCCATCAGATCTTTCTCAGGCTGATCTACCCCCAGCGCCATTGCAGGCAAACCATCCGTTACGAGGTTAACCCACAGAATCTGAATAGGTACGAGTGGTAGCGGCAGGCCCATCATCATCGCAAAGAACATCGTCAATATTTCGCCCACGTTTGATGCCAGCAAATAACGGATAAACTTGCGAATGTTCTCATAAATATTACGGCCTTCTTCAATGGCAGCCACAATGGTTGAGAAGTTATCATCACTCAGAATGAGTGCCGAAGCTTCCTTCGTGACATCCGTTCCTGTAATGCCCATCGCTATGCCGATATCTGCAGCTTTGATCGCCGGAGCATCATTGACTCCATCACCCGTCATCGCGACGACATGCCCTTTGCGCTGTAACGATTTCACGATGCGAAGCTTGTGTTCCGGAGATACCCTTGAGAACACATATATGCCCTCTACCTGTTTATCCAGTTGCTCGTCTGTCATGCCTGCCAGTTGCTGACCACTTAACGAAGCCCCTCCACGTGGAAGAATCCCGAGTTGATGCGCAATGGCTTCTGCCGTTGTTCCATGATCACCTGTGATCATGACGGTACGAATGCCCGCTTTGCGGCATGTGGCAATCGCATCTCGCACTTCACGACGCGGTGGATCAATCATACCTGCAAGTCCTACGAAGACAAGCTGACTTTCGGCGGCATGTTCGTCAGCCACTTTTTCTTCCGGCCGCACTTCACGATAGGCCATTCCAAGGACACGTAGTGCCGCTCCGGCCATGCTCTCGTTAGCTGCCATCACTTTCTGCCGCAGTGTTCCAGTGAAAGGTACAACCTTGCCTTCCCACAAAATATAACTACAGTGTCCGATCAACACATCCGGGGCACCTTTGGTATAGATCATTCGGCCCCCCTGATGATGAACCAGGACCGACATGCGTTTACGCTCCGAATCAAACGGGAATTCCTGCTGGCGGGCATACAACTCTTTGAGTCCGGCAGGAGTAAGCCCCATTTTGGAGGCCAGTGTGACGAGTGCCCCTTCCGTCGGATCGCCTTTCAGTTCCCAAAATACATTATCTCGTTGAACGGTTTCTTCTTGGAGTTCACCTTTTTTCGTGTTTTTCTTGCTTTCCTTTTTGGTATCCTTGCCTTTTTTCTTGCTCCCCACCTCGCTTGAAACACTTTCCACAATACTCGCATTGTTGCAAAGCGCGCTGATCTGAAGCATTCTGCGTAGCGACTGGTCACTCTTCAGTTCCACCGTACGACCGTTCTCCAGCATCTGCCCTTCAGGTGCATAACCATCCCCGGTAACCTTGATGTTACGTCCCTCCAACCACACATCCGTTACCGTCATCTTGTTCTGAGTGAGCGTGCCAGTCTTATCCGAACAGATTACAGATGCACAGCCCAGAGTTTCGACAGAAGGCAGTTTGCGTACAATGGCTTTACGTTTGATCATACGCTGCACGCCTAGTGCGAGTGCAATGGTTACAATAGCCGGCAGACCCTCCGGTATGGCAGCCACCGCGAGGCTGACCCCCGCCAGAAACATGCCAACGGCTGGTTGTCCGTGCAATATACCTGCGACGACAACCATAATGGTTAATCCCAATGCGACAAAAATCAGAATTTTGCCCAATTGCTCCAGCCTGTGCTGTAACGGTGTTTCTTGCTCCTCCGTATTTTGGATCAGATCGGCGATTTTGCCCATCTCCGTCTCCATCCCCGTACGGATAACCACACCTTTGGCTGTACCACGAGTGACCATGGTACCCATAAAACCAATATTCTTCTGATCACCCAGCGGAACGTCCTCGTCCGCAATCGGAAGGCAGTGTTTGCTTACAGGAACCGATTCCCCGGTAAGTGCCGACTCCTCGACATCCAGACTGTTCGTTTGCAGCCAGCGCACATCCGCGGGTATACGGTCCCCACTCTCCACCATGACAATATCTCCGGGGACAAGTTGTTTGGCGGCAAGGTGTACTTCCTGGCCTGAACGAAGCACTTTGGCAAGAGGTGCAGACAACTGTTTCAATGCACGAAGAGATCGTTCAGCCCGGAATTCCTGTACAAACCCCAGAATTGCATTCAGTACGATAATAGCCACAATCGTTACCGCATCCAGATACTCACCCAGTAATCCGGATACCAACGTTGCTCCCATTAACACCAGCACCATAAAATCCTTGAACTGATTCAAGAGCAATGTAATTGGAGAAATGCGTTTCCCCTCGCTCAGCTCATTCGAACCGACCACTTTCCTCTTCTCTGCTACAGCTTCATCCGTCAATCCTTCCTGCGGGCTGACGCCAAGAGTGTTACGAAGCTCTTCATCACTAAGTTGATGCCACTTGGTATGTTCCATGCTTCAAGTTTCCCTCCCAGTCTGTATTTCATCTGCAAAATAAGCTCACATGACTCACCGGCGCGCTGGTCGACAGGCTGTACACTATGCCGGACAAACTACCTGCTCTATATGTATTCGGACAGGTCTGTGATTAGCACCCGGAAGGTGAATCCTTTCCCTGATGGACAGAATAGGCTAAAATAAAAGTCTGCGATGTTCTGCGCAGTACCAATTCCAGCGTTCAACAGGCAAGCAACGAAGAATCTGTAGCCAGTCCTTGTTTTTTTACATACCTGGTTGCACGTTTCAGTTATATAGATGAAGCATTTGGCATGATAAATGCAGATGCTCGATAGAGAGAGGAAGTGGAAAAAATGGCATTGGACGGCATTGTGACACGGGCCATTGTTCATGAACTGCAAGGCTGCATTGGTGGACGTATCAGCAAAATCCATCAGCCGAATGGCCATGACGTAGTTCTCACCCTGCGTGCTCAGCGCGGAAATAGTAAATTGCTTGTTTCGGCAAGCCCGACATATCCCCGTGTGCATTATACGGAAAAGACATTCCTTAACCCTACGGAAGCACCCATGTTCTGTATGTTGCTCCGCAAGCACTGTGAAGGTGCAATCATTGAGGAGATCCGTCAGATTGGCATGGAACGTATTATCCACATCAATGTGCGCCAGCGTGACGAACTGGGGGATGTATCCGTTAAACGGATCATTATTGAATTGATGGGGCGTCACAGTAACATTATTTTGCTTGATCCCGTTACAGGAACGATTCTGGATGGTATTCATCATGTGACTCCTTCCATCAGCAGCTACCGGGTAATCATGCCCGGATTCGCGTATACCGCCCCACCCGAGCAACATAAAAGTAATCCGCTCGAAGTGAGTCGTACAGCATTCGAGGACAGCTATCATGCCGCTGAGGAAGATGCATCACGCTGGCTTGTGAACTCCTTTAGCGGTCTTAGCCCGTTAATTGCGGGAGAGATTGCTACACGTGGGATTGCTGCTGAAGGCCCAGTGAGCACTCAGGCTGTGGTGGAGGGTGAGAGCCAAGTTGAGGCTGGTGCACTCTGGAACGCTTTTGAAGCCGTGATGGGGCCTGTCAGAGATCATATCTACACGCCTGTAACCGGAATGAACGCCAAAGGCAAAATGATTTTCTCGGCCGTTCATCTTCAAAGCATTCAGGACTTGGAGAAAACCTATGACACGATGAGCAAGTGCATGGAGGATTACTACGGAGACAAGGCTGAACGGGACACGGTTAAACAGAGAGTAAGTGATCTGCTCCGTTTTCTGCAGAATGAGCGAAGCAAAAACATCAAAAAGCTGGACAACCTGAACAAGGATCTGCTGGAAGCGGACGATGCGGACAAGTTCAGACTATGGGGTGAGTTGCTGTTTGCCTCCCTGCATCAGGTTCACAAAGGGGACAAAAGCGTCGAGCTTGTGAACTTCTACGATGAAGACCAAGCCAACATTACCATTCAGCTTGATCCACTGCTCACACCGTCTGACAACGCACAACGTTATTTCAAGCGGTATAACAAATACAAGAACAGTCTGGCTGTGATTCATGAGCAGCTTGGCAAAACCAAAGACGAGATTGACTATCTCGATAACCTGTTGCAGCAGCTGTCCATTGCATCCATGAACGATATTGAGGAAATACGGGACGAGCTTGTACAGCAAGGATACCTTCGTGACCGTAATAAAAAGGGTAAAAAGAAGAAGAAAAGTGACCGTCCAACCGTACACCAGTTCACCTCCTCGGAGGGAATTGATATTCTTGTGGGCAAAAACAACCTGCAGAATGAGTATGTGACCAACCGTCTTGCTTCTTCCAACGACACTTGGCTGCATACCAAAGACATTCCAGGTTCACATGTCGTTATTCGCAGTACGGACTTTGGTGAAGCTACATTGGAAGAAGCAGCACAACTTGCTGCCTATTTCAGCCAGGCCAAGGAGTCCAGCAGTGTGCCTGTGGATTACACGTTTATCCGTCATGTGCGCAAACCAAGTGGTGCGAAGCCTGGTTTTGTGATCTATGATCATCAGAAGACGTTGTTTGTCACGCCAAATGATGAATTGATCAAGAGTCTGCCATCCACGATTAAAAATGGATAGTATGCTTAGCTCATAAGGTGCGATGTAACAGTAACAATAGAAAAATCCCCTGACCATTAACGGTTCAGGGGATTTTTATGGTTGTACTACTTGTTTGAATGATATGTGAAGCTCAGCCTATTTATCATTTCCTTTGAATATTAATTCATTTATATGTATAATAATTCAATTCTAAGAAATATAAATACTGTTAAGGAAGTGTACCGTGACCATACATATCAGAGAAACTCAACCTGATGATCTGAAACCCCTGATGGCATTAATGCATGACTATGTGGTGGGATTCTACAACAACCCTTGGCCTGGTCATCAATCCATCCAGCTTTTGATCAACAACCTGCTTAATCAGCAGATCGGTGCTCAATTCGTGGCAGAAGAGGACGGGAAGCTTATCGGATTTTCCACCCTGTTCTTTACCTACAGCACGATGAAAGCAGAACGTGTCGCCATCATGAATGACCTATTTGTTACGGAAACATTCAGAGAGGGCGAAGCAGAAGTCAAATTATTTGCACACTGTCAGCAATATACGCGGGACCATGGATGTGCATATATGTCTTGGATCACAGCAGTGACCAATGAGCGGGCACAGCAATTATTCGAACGTCTCGGGGCTACACGTGGCGCTTGGGTAAACTATTCAATAACATAGACTCTTTTGAGAACAAAAAAAGGGACATGCAAACATGAAGGTTCAGCCCTATCATGCTTGCATGTCTCTTACTCCTTCGATCTTAAAATGTATCCAGTAATACAGAATTTATTATAGTCAGATAGAGCGTTGCAACGTCTCGCTTACTCTCCCCTTTGCTGTGAAGCAGCTGCCTTCAGCCTTTCCAACACATCAACTGTTACGGTCTTGCTACCAAGATCCCCGTGGAAAACAACACCTTGCCGTTTACCATGATAATCAGATCCACCTGTTTCAATGAGGTCGTATTCCTTGGCCAGCTTACCATACCTGCGTTCCTCTTCTGGGCCATGGTCCGAATGAAACACCTCAATGCCATCTGGATGAGAGTCTTCGATGATACGTCGCACCAACTCATCATCGTTATAGAGACCCGGATGGGCAATCACAGCGGCTCCACCTGCGGCTCTGATCCACTCACACGCATCCTCTGGTGCAACGCGGGGTACAGATACGAAGCCTGGCTTGCCTTCAGCAAGATACTGATCAAATGCATCCCGCATGTCAACAGCGTAGCCTTTTTTCACCAGCACATCGGCCATATGAGGTCTGCCAATACTCTCATCCGGCTCTAACGGTCGTCCCAGCTCATCCAGTACCTCCTGCCAGCTTATATCAAGCCCGAGTTCTTGCAGCTTGGCGATAATCAGATGATTCCGCTCATCTCGCGCTTCTCGTATTCCGGCCAACCGTTGCAGGAATATCTCATCCTCCGTATTAACGTAATAGCCCAGTACATGAATATCTTTGCCGCCAGCCCGGGTGCTGATCTCCACTCCGGCAACAACATCAATATCGTACTCTTTTCCCGCTTGCTGTGCTTCCGCTACACCAGCTACTGTATCATGGTCCGTTAGGGCAACCGCAGATAGCCCTTTTTGTTTGGCAAGCTTCACATTATCAGCAGGTGGCTGCATTCCATCGGAAGCCTGACTATGCGTATGAAGATCACAGCGTCCTTGGCGCTGATCCATGATCAACAGCTCCTTTGTGTAAATTGATTATGATTTAATCTTATCTACCATTGATGTTGCCAACTATTATGCCTTCCCCGTCTTATGTACCGACTTAGGCTGCTCCTGCTGACGCAGATAATTCAGGAAAGCGACTGCTGACAGGGGCAACAAGGACGATTTTAGATGGATGGCATAGAACTGCCTTTTGAATTCGAGTCCGCGGATATCCACAATATGAACAAGTCCCAGAGCCAGTTCATGCTGCACCGAAGAAGGAGATAACATCGTAATACCTACCCCTGCCTCCACGGCCGATTTTACCGCTCCTGTACTGCCAAGTTCCATCACCACATTCATATCCTGTGGATCAATCTTTTTCTTTTGCAATTGGTCTTCCATCACCTGACGAGTACCCGAGCCCTTCTCACGCAGCACAAAAGGATAATTCATTACATCCTCAATATTCACTTTGCTACGCTTAGCCAAATCATGTCCGGCAGGTACAATCAGTTTCAGCTCGTCCTGCATGACAGGCTCCACAATCATGTCCGGGTGGTGCACTGGCGCTTCAATCAGACCAAAATTAAGCTGGTGCTTCAATATATCATCCATAATTTGCGTTGTATTCATCACTTTCATGACAATTGAAATATCGGGATACTGAAGTGCAAATGGTCCGAGCATGCGTGGAAGCACATATTCCCCGATCGTTAAGCTGGCTCCCAGCTGGAGTCGGCCCTGTAACATCTGGGTAAACGCCGACATCGCTTCGTCCGTCTGTCTGACCAGCTCTACACTCCGTTTCGCATGAGGTAATAAAGTCCGGCCAGCCTCGGATAATTCTATTTTTTTGGTGGAACGATGCAATAACTTGGTGCCAAAATAGTCCTCCAATGATTGAATCTGCATCGTTACTGCCGGTTGAGTCATATGTAATGCTTGTGCAGCAGCCGAGAAACTCCCCTTCTCTGCTACCGTATAAAAAATATGCAATTGGTGAAAATTCATATCTTCGCCCCTCTTCGATTACACTCTCTACATTGTAGCCGATTTCCCGCTTGGCAACAAAAAAAGCATGCAGCTTGTCTGCATGCAATAATCCTTGAATCTATGATTTCAACATATTGAATCTACTCGGGCTTACTTATGCTTGCGACTATTTTTGACCAACGTCATTCTTCTTGAATGTCTTAACCATGAATAATATGATTTCAGGTCCCTCAACTCAATGGTCTCCGACATACGTCCCAGAAACGTAACTACAATCATTTTGTGCAGCGGGTTGCCCGCAATATCATATTCTCCTTCAAGTTCGGAAAATTCGGCGACCACCACCAGATCCTCATCAATCAGGTAGACGTCCTGTTCATTACGGTAGTATGGTGTTATACGGTCCTGCTTCAGACACTCCCATAACCACGCCGCAATATGGTCATCATCACTACGTGCAGGCTCAATACGGTCTGCATACCGCATCTTGGCATGATGGGTAATGACGATGTCGGCCACTTTCTTGTCTCCAAGAGCCACGAAAAACGGCTCGTAGGTGCTCCAACGTTGCATCACCTTATCACGCATGGGAATCACTCTCCACCAGATAGGACTTTCTATCTATTTATTACCAAATATATTACAACATTAGTCCCGCAACCTCAAGGCGTAAGTTTAACTTTTTTTCACAATAGCCAATTTGTGTATAATTCAAGAAAAGAGCGACCCCAAAGGGTCCCTCCAGTTTCTCTTCTATATTCCGTAAAAGCTCGTTTTGTCCATCGTTTTGCTGGCATACTCGGTTTTGATCTCATTACGATACGAGCGTTCGATCTTGCGCACATAGGAAAGTCGCTTCACATTTTTCATCGTATCATCTGCCCGTTCTGCATTAACATACATGACTACATAATGCATACGGCGGGAGATATAATGCACGGTGCCATATTTTTCGAGATTACGGGCAGCCTTCAAATCACTGACCCAAATAATGAATCCTGTCCTTTCCGCAAACATCATCGTTCCCCGCCCTTCTATAATGATTACTTAACTGCAACCACACTTGCCGCCACTACCGCAGCCGCCCTTCGGATTCGGGTCATTGCTCGGTACTTTAATGGTCGTTGACACTGCAAATGCAATGGTCTCTGACATCTGGAATAACATATCATCCAGGGACTTCTCTGCCTGTTTGAAGCGGATTACCGCCTCGAAATTTTCCAACTCCTGTTCCAGAGCCTTCACCTGGTCTTTTGCTGCATGATAATCCGGGTGAAAATGACCGAAACGCTGTGTTTCTTCAAACAATTCCTTCTTGGCATTCAGCTTCCGAATCCCCATCTGAATCTCAGGGGTAGTCTCGACTTGCTGCTTCCAATATAAATAATCCGATACTTCGGCAGATTGGTTAATCATGTCGCCCAGTTCATATGCGCCCGTTAACACTTGGGCCATATCGACCGTGTTCATTTCCGCTACGCTCATGAAATATTCATCCTATCTATATATAAAGTTCTACTTAACGTAGACTACCTCATCATAGCATATCCATGAATAGTTAAGAAGAGTTTTTCCTGCAATTAGAAATAGGGGGAACTCGAAAATTCGCCTTTCAACCTGATATTCACGTGAAATAGTCAGGTTATGACATCATCTGGCAGGATAAGACGCATTGTATCCCAATCTGACGGGGAGAATGTACGCCATTCCGTCTCTGATGTATTTTCACTTGAATCCAACATGCACCAACCGCTTAAAGTCCATTGTTCATGACCCTCTACCTGATGTGGAATGAGGTATTGCGTACGATTTTCCTGTTGTATCCCCAGCTTGGTCTGCCACTCAATGGCTTTGGCAGCAATCTGTCGGGCGGTTGAACTATGATATCGACGCCACTCCTTGTACCAGGTCTCCGGTATCTCCTCAAATCCCAACAGAGAGAACTTCTTCTCAATAACAGAATGATCACGCTCCAACCCATGCAGAGATGCAGGGACATCAACCAGACCTTGATTATCGGGTGTGTAGAAAGAAGAATATACACCGCTCAACATATCTTTCTCTAATAACTTCGGATCATCTGCGGAGCCTGTACTTTCCTCTATTACCTCCATACTTCTATCTACAATCAATGGTGCAGCATTCGTCTCCTTGCCCCAATCTGCTAACGCAATACGTACATTCTCTGGTATGCCTGTCAGCGCATATTGATCCAGAAACTCTATCACTTCATGTAATTCATACCCTCTGGCTAAGGCCGAAATGAATCGCTCTCTTGTCATACGGTAAATGGACATTCGATCACGCGTCACCCGTTCTGCGCATTGCTCCAGCATCCAGATCACATCAGGCCCTGCTTCCGGCGGTACCAACACTTCGAAATCAGGCTGCATGTAAAATCCACACGGCTCCGCCTCACTTACCATCTCTTGTTCTCGATATAACAGGCTATGCGGTTCGATCAGCCAACGGAATGCCAGCGCTCCCGACTGATCTTCTCCTACTTCACCATAACCCCAGCCGGCCAGTGCGTATAGCCAGCCCCTGATCCGTGGTTTCAATTCCGAATTCTCTATATGGCACCATATGTTTTTTTCTGGAGCAAACACTGCCAATTGATAACGGAAATGCTGCAACGCGGGTTCAGCTTCTCCGTATCTTTCCATACACGCTTGATATACCTCCCGATGCATCTGTCTCCACGAGAGCTTCAACCATGTTTGTAATCGATGATCTACAATCTGAATTTGGCTATCTGACTTCTGAATGAGATTCAGACTGAGCAGTAGATCGAGAAGGATCGCTACGTGGGTCGGATACAAATCCGAATGTTCATATCGGATGCCCAGACCTTCAAAGTCTGTCGAAGATAACACCGTGATCACACTTAATTTTTGAACACTTTTCTTATGTATAGTGCCCTTCCCTGTCAAAGGAAGTCCTTCTCTTTCAATCCACGCGATCAGATGAAGAAGCTCCGCAGCAGTATCCGGCTTTCCTTCCTGTAATACATGAGCATGCTGTGCCATCTGTTTAACGGTTATGCCCACTTTTTGTGCGTAAGCAATCGTCAATGTTTCCATCAACGAAGCAGGAATATAGAATAATTGCTCTCCCCAACTCTTATATACAGATTCAATCCATCTTTGCTGCCTAAGGTTGGCGAATGAAGATTTGGCTTCTGCGACACTTAGTCCTTCGATGGCCCACTGTTCTCGTGGCAGGAGGGAGGAAAAAGGCTGACCGGCATGTTTGTGAAAAATTGCACCAAGCACTTTTTGTTCCACCAAAGCAAGCTTTGACCATGAATCAAGGTTCAGTACCACAGGCTCATCTATTGCTTCAAATGAAGACATATCCCAATCCCTCCTCTTTTCGCGAGTATAAATGAACTATTCGTTCTCATGAACGATAGCATATTCATATCCCTGCTCCACCAAGAACATCTGACGGTTTAATGCAAACTCCTGTTCCTTACTATCCTCTGATACCAACGCATAGAAATATGCTTTGTTTTCTCCAGCTTTTGGTCTCAAAATTCTCCCCAAACGCTGTGCTTCTTCCTGCCTTGACCCGAAACTCCCGGATATCTCAAGCGCAACAGCAGCATCAGGCAAATCCACAGCAAAATTGGCAACCTTGGATACCACAATTGTTTTAATCTCTCCACGTCGAAAAGCGGCAAACCACTTGATTCGCTCTTGCTGTGACATGGTACCCGAGATCAAAGGTGCTTCAATTTCCCGGGCAATCAACTCAAGTTGATCCAGATATTGTCCAATCACTAGCGCAGGCAAATCCCGATGACGTTCCAGCAATCGCTTAACTACATGTACCTTCGCCGGATTCTCGGCAGCCAATCGAAATTGATGTTTAACCTCGGCTTGCAGATAATTTGATCTTAGTTCCGGGGAAAACGGGATACGTATCTCCTGACATTGTACATCGGCAATCCACCCTTGCTGCTCCAATTGTTTCCAAGGCATATCATAGAGCTTCGGACCAATCAACGAAAACACATCCTGTTCACAGCCATCCTCTCGAACCAATGTGGCCGTTAATCCCAGCCTTCGCGTAGCTTGAATATCCGCAGTTGCACGAAACACTGGTGCTGGTAGCAAATGTACTTCATCATATATGACCAGCCCCCATTGCCGCTCATTGAGCAGTTTGATGTGGGTAAAATCAGCATCCTTTGATTTCCGGTGTGTAAGAATCTGATATGTAGCTACAGTCACAGGTTTCACCTGTTTTTTCTGACCGGAATACTCACCGATCTGTTCGCTGGTAATCGTGGTTTTGTCTTGAATTTCCTGAATCCACTGTCGCACAGACGTTGTATTAGACGTCAAAATAAGGCATTCACATTGAAGCCGCTCCAGCACGGCCATGCCAATGACTGTTTTTCCTGCCCCGCAAGGAAGTACGAGTAAACCGCTTCCTCCCATGCCCTCACTGCCTTCAAATGCATCCACAGCCTCTCTCTGGTAAGAACGCAGCGCAAACCGCTCAGAGTGGTCCCCCGGATCATTAGACCGCCAATCAAATGAAAGCTTGGTTCCCTCCCGATATCCCACGTAATCAAGTACGGGGTAACCCAATCGTGTTAATTCCCTTTTTAATAACCCTCGCTGTTCTCCTGGGAGCAGAAGTTCATGAGCGTCCTTACGTTCCATGCGAAAGGCAGCTATTGTTTTCAATCCACTTAATTCATCCAGCAACCGCTCATCCTCACTGTAAAGACGCATTCTGGTGTGATCTGCTTCGGAATGCAGCTTTAATTTGCCATACTGATCCATGATTCTCCGAACATCCTGTATCAGTGCAGCAGGCACGTTCCAGCGGGATACCAGCTCCAAACTTGCGATGACCTGATCTGCATTCCATCCCAGCGCAGCCGCATTCCAGAGCGATAACGGAGTGATTCGGTAGGTATGAAACGCTGCTGGTGTCTTAACCAGTTCTGAATACATCCCAAGCTGCTCTCTTGCTCTTTCGAATCCGGGGTGACCAACTTCCAGCAAAACTGTAAAATCTCGCTGAACGATACAAGCATCTGTCCTTACCGTATGTTCTGTTTCTTCCATTTGGAGCCTTCCTCCTATCACAAAAAAGTCCAGTTCCGGCAACTTCCGAAAATGAACCTCTATAAAGTGCACGTTCAAAAAGTCTAGTTTTCAGTACCGAAAAGTGGACTTTTTGAACAACATCTATAAAATCCACAAAAAAAACATCCTGCCCATACCTCGGTATGAACAGGATGCCCAACTGCATCTAAAGTCATTCGGCTGTGTAACCTTTAGCCATGGCGATAAATAATCTCACGGCCGTCTGCATCGCGTCTTCATCAAAATCAAACATCGGATGATGATGCGGATAGATCGCATTTTTATCCGGGTTACCTGCTCCAACAAACATAAAGCACCCTGGAACCTTCTGCAGATAATACGCAAAATCTTCCGCTGGCATCAGCATCGGGGATGCTTGCACTCGTTCTGCCCCAAATAATTCTGTAGCCTCTCTGAAGAAACGTGCTGTCTCTTGTTCATCATTCACCACAGGCGGATATCCCATAATATATTTCACTTGCGTCTCTGCTCCATATGCTGCCCCTGTCTGGGCTACCATGGTAAGCACGCGCTCTTTCATCCCGTTTCGGGTCTCTTCATCAAACGTTCTTACCGTACCGCTCATTTTGCATTGCTCTGCAATTACATTCTGAGCCGAGCCCGCCTGCATTGTACCAATGGTCAGCACCGCGGGTTGCAATGGATCAACCGAACGACTGACAACGGTCTGAAGCTGCATCACAAGCGCAGAACCCGCGATAAGACTATCTATCGTGGATTGTGGCATCCCGCCATGTCCACCTTTGCCTTTGATCTCAATGTAAAAATCGTCCGCCGCCGCCATCATCGGTCCTGCTTTACTGGCAACAACACCTACAGGCAGCGGAGTCCACAGATGAATGCCATATATGACATCCACGCCTTCAAGCGCACCATCCGCAATGACCTGAACTGCACCACCCGGAAGCAGTTCTTCTGCTGGCTGGAACAAAAAACGAATCTCGCCTTGGATCTCCTGCTTGTGACGGCTGAAATACAATGCCGTACCGAGCAAGATTGAGATATGACCATCGTGGCCGCATGCATGCATTGCTCCTGCTTGTTGTGATGCATACTCGATATTCTTCTCATCCTGAATTGGCAGTGCGTCCATATCAGCTCGCAACATGACGACAGGACCCGGCTTGTCCCCACGAATGGTACCGATGACCCCGTGGCCACCAACATGACGCCTCACTTCAACGCCAAAGCTCTCCAACATATCCGCTACAAAAGAGGATGTCTTCTCCTCATGAAAGGAAACCTCTGGATTGCGATGAAGGTGACGCCGCCATTCCACCATGTGGATCTGCAGATCTTCCCACCATATATTATTAGTCATGTCTCTCCACCCTTTCAATCTTGAACGGGACTTGGATCAAGCCCGAACCTTCCTCTTCAAACCTATTGCTGTATATTGTAGCAGAATTGGAAGAAAACCGATACGAAACGCCTTTGGAAAGCTTGCACGGGAAGGGGAAACATACTATCATGAACTAGAGAAATACTCGAGAAATTATACTCGGAAGCTTATGAGGAGGATCAAACGCTTATGATTTTTGAGAATACAGGCTTGGATGGCTTGAAGAGCGACTTGGCATACCTGGATGAGAGCGCCGAGAAAGTCGGATTTGTCCGGTGGCAATGGGAATATTACCGTGCTACATATGACTACAAAATTGAAGATGAACTAACCAACTCAGAATACTTTGTACGCATTAATACCCGCGCTGTGGAAGGCAAATTGGAAAAACCGGATACCGTTCTTGCTGTTGAAGCAGTATACCTTGGCAAAGCCACTTTCCCTCACGGCCTGGATTATGACTCTTCCGTTCCGCAACCAGTCGTGAAGCTGGCAGCCCAAAAATTACAGCAGCTTAAAGAACTGCTGGAAGCATAGGCTGGGCCAAACGATGAAACAACAAACGGCCCAAACGAAAACGAAGAGAGGCACGCCGGATTTTCAACTGCTAATCCTCACTTTATTGTTGGTGGGCTTTGGACTGGTGATGGTATTCAGCTCCAGTTCCAGCATTGCAATCGCAAGCGAAAAATTTAACAATGATGCCCTTTACTTCACGAAAAAACAACTTATGTGGGCGATTATCGGTCTATTTGGCATGTTTTTTGCCATGAATATCCGCTTCAACAAGTACAAAAAGCTCTATGCACCATTTTTTCTGTTCACTACGGTACTGCTTCTCATTGTGTTGGTCGCAGGTAAGAAGGTAAACGGTGCCCGAAGCTGGATTGAAATTGTCGGCTTCAGTCTTCAGCCTGCCGAGTTTGCCAAAATTGCTATTATTCTGTACCTCTCTGCTCTGATTACCAAAAAAGGCGAGAAATTTAGAGTTCTCAAGACAGGGTATTTTCCCGTCCTGTTCATCGTTGGATTCATCGCAGGACTGATTATGTTGCAACCAGACTTCGGTACCACCTTCATCCTGGTGTCCACCTGTGGTCTCTTGATCTATGCCGGTGGAGCCAGTATGAAACATATCCTGGGTTCGATTCTCTTGGTTGTACTCGGTGGAGCACTGGCGTTCGGAGCGAACTCCCTGTTTTCTTCCATGTCTCCTTCCGACACAACGACTGCTGCAACAGCAGTGACTGCGGAGCAGAACTACAAGATCGGACGTATTCAAGCTTTCTTAAATCCATTATCCGATATTAATGGCGGAAGTCTTAACCTTTACCGTTCCCTTGTTGCCATTGGTGATGGTGGCATGACAGGTTCCGGGATTGGACAAGGTACGATGAAGCTGCATTATTTGCCAAACGCGTATAATGACTTTATTTTCTCCGTAATCGGGGAAGAACTCGGATTCATCGGAAGTGCCTTATTCCTGCTTGTTTACCTGTACTTCATCTGGCGAGGAATCATTGTCTCTCTTCGCTGTCCCGATCCATTCGGAACATTGGTCGGCATAGGTATCATGGGACTGATCGCGATTCAGGCATTTATCAACATTGGTGGTGTAACTCAGACCATTCCGGTGACGGGGGTCACGCTTCCATTTATCAGTTATGGGGGTACCTCACTCTTTGTGATGATGGTTGCCATGGGCATTCTGCTCAGTATCTCACGCACCAACAATCTGGACGTGATCAAGGAAGAGAAAACGAAGTCCGTAACTGTACAGACACAGACTCGTACCTCTCCTGCTCTTCGTTCACGGGAGTCCATCCGTCGGATTCGATAAAAAACAACACAAAAAAGGCTGTGCACCTAATGGATGCGCAGCCTTTTTCTGTGTACTCGGTACAATTCTGTCTATCAAGATGAAGAACAGGTCAATATCGTTCTGTCCTCCATTGCGGATTGCGATTTCTACAGATCGTCGCCTTTGAAAGATACGCCTTCTACCTTTACATTGACTTCAACCACGCGTAATCCGGTCATGGTCTCTACCGCTTCTCTTACATTCTGCTGAAGCATACGGGAAACTTCATGAATCGGGGTTTCGTACAGGACGATGATGCGCAGGTCAATGGCTGCTTCCAGCTGGCCGACCTCAACGCTCACGCCTTTCTGTACGTTTTTACCGCTGAGTCGCTTCGCCCAGCCCTCTGACAATCCTCCAGACATTGCGGCAATTCCGGGTGTTTCCATTGCAGCCATTCCGGCAATTTTTGCAACCACGTCATCGGCAATCCGGATGTTTCCGCTCTCCAGTTGAAGTTGTTCTGCCATGCCACATCCTCCTTCACTTCGTTACTCGTATTTTAAATCCTTTCCACCCCAAAAAGCAAATTAAACTCAAAAAGATGCGTTTACAACCTACCACCATTTGGTTATATTGAAATATGAAAATAATCTCATAAGCGATTTACAGTGTAATTCAAAAACAAAATAATTTATAACCGAGGTGTTTGTTGTGAGAAACCGGATTTCATCCATTTTGCTGATTGCGTTCTTTGCACTCAGTGCCATCGCCCACTACTTGAAATGGGATTCGATTCTACAGTTCGTGATATCAGCCATTTCGGTTATTTTTGTGGCCGGTTTTTTAGGCAAAGCCACCGAAAATGTGGCCCACTACGCCGGACAGCGGCTGGGAGGATTCTTGAATGCCACCTTCGGCAATGCTGCCGAATTGATCATCGCCATTTTCCTCGTCAAAGAGGGACTCTTCGACATGGTCAAAGCTAGTCTGACAGGTTCTATCATCGGAAATCTGCTATTAGTGCTCGGGTTAAGTATTTTTGCCGGAGGACTCAAGTTCAAAATTCAGAATTATAATGTTTCACTTGCAGGTCTGAATGGTTCCCTGATGATTGTTGCCATCATTGCCCTGTTTATTCCGGCAGTCTTTCTCAATACACATTCCATTACACAGAAAGACACCAATACACTTAGTCTCATCGTGGCCGGATTGCTCATCCTCGCGTATATTGCGTGGTTGCTATTCTCCATGGTGACACATAAGAACTACCTCGCAGACGTCACTGAGGATCGCGATGAAGAGCTACCTCATGAGCATGCTCCGGCATGGTCCAAGAAAAAATCAATCCTCTATCTGGTGCTCGCAACAGTCATGGTTGCCTTCGTCAGTGAATGGCTGGTGGGCACGCTCGAAGTCTTCACTTCGGAATTTGGACTTAGCGAACTGTTTGTCGGTGCATTCCTTGTGGCCATCATCGGTAATGCGGCCGAACACAGTGCAGCCATCATGCTTGCCATGAAAAATAAAATTGGAGCCGCCGTTGAAATTGCCGTCGGCAGCAGCTTGCAGATCGCACTCTTCGTTGCTCCTGTACTGATTTTTGTCAGCTACTTCACAGGCAGAACCATGGATATCGTATTCACAACGATTGAACTGGTCGCCATCGGCGTATCCGTATTTATTGCGAAGTCCATTACCCAAGATGGTTCAACGAATTGGTACGAAGGTTTACTCCTGCTCGTCGTATATATCATACTCGGTGTATCCTTCTTCCTGGTGTAACTAGGCCCTCACGTAGCCATGATTAAAATATACAAGCCACAAGAGGCAGCCCGAATTTACATCTGGTGCTGTCTCTTTGTTTGTATACGCCTTCCGGCTGGCTTGTATCCCCATCCCGTTCAGACGCACAAAAAAAGCATGCATAAACGCCTGCATGCCTTCTATTCTGACCCGCGCATTTGCAGGCTATTGCTCATTCTTCTTGTTCAAGGCTTCATATAAAATTGCCAAATTCCGCTCAAGCGCGCTAACCAGCTGCTTACCTGCACCTTCTGGAAGGAGCCCTGCACGAACAGCAAAATCAACTTCTTTGGAGAACCCATACATCTGTGTATCCAATACTTCCTCATAGAGAGGGCAGTAGCGGGTAGCCAGATTCTCCATCTGTACTTCAATAAGCTTCTGTATTTTATCTGCATCTTCTTGAAGAAGACTGATCGCTTTCAAACTCAGCTGGTCCTGCAGATCAGATGAAGTCATGCATTTTTCCCCCCTATGTCCCAAAAATCGCGTAAAGACGTTCTACCTCTAATATTAGACGAAATGAAGAGCTAATACAAGAACCTGACCAAAATAAGCCCGCAAAGTTAAGCCTTTTGTTGAAGCTTAATCCACCTGTTCCAGTCACGTCCAGACGAGTATTCAGATCATTCCATGCCAAAAAACACCCCTGCCAAAAAAGGCAAAGGTGCTTCTTGAGAGCTATTACTCAGATGCGATGCTTACATTCAGTCCATGCTTGGCAAATACTTCTGACATGGCTGCTTTTGCTTCAACTGCATCTGGACCATGAACATGCAGTTCATAGCTGTGCGTGCTGATCAGCGTTGTAAACAATCCGAGAATACTTTTTACATCGATATACTTGTTCTCCGAATGAAGCACGATTGAAGAAGTAAACTTGCCTGCTGTTTGAGCAATTTCTACTACAGCCGCGTTATTACTCGACATAGGAATCCCTCCGTCTTTTTACTATTGGTATCATCTATTAATTACCACTACATGATACCGTGAATCCGCTTTCCTAGCAACAGCAAAATCCTGTTCCTACTTCAAACGGTCCGGATTCAAGCATTCCAGCTCAGGAATGACAAAAATACCGTCTTTACGAATCAGCACATCGTCAAAATAAATCTCCCCGCCGCCATAATCCGGACGCTGGATTAATACGAGATCCCAGTGGATAGACGAGCGGTTGCCATTGTCGGTTTCTTCATACGCCTGACCTGGCGTAAAGTGTAAGCTGCCTGCGATTTTTTCATCGAACAGGATGTCTTTCATCGGATGAAGAATATGCGGGTTAAATCCAATCGCGAATTCACCGATATGACGAGCACCCTCATCCGAATTCAGGATTTCATTCAAACGCTCTGTATCGTTACTTGTCGCTTCAACAATTTTGCCATCCTTGAACGTGAACTTGATATTTTCAAAAGTCACTCCATTGTACAGGGTTGGCGAGTTATAACTAATCGTTCCGTTCACGGAATTACGCACAGGGGCACTGTACACTTCGCCATCCGGGATATTTTTTTGGCCAGAACATTTCTCTGCACCGATATCTTTAATGGAGAAGCTCAGCTCTGTTCCTGGTCCGGTGATACGAACTTTGTCCGTCCGCTTCATCAGGTTAGCGAGCGAGTCCTGCGCTTTGTCCATTTTGGCGTAATCCAGGTTACATACGTCGAAGTAGAAATCTTCAAACGCTTCTGTACTTGTATTGGCGAGTTGCGCCATACTTGCGTTAGGGTAACGCAGTACAACCCATTTCGTATGTTTGACACGTTGTTCACTATGTACCGGGTGGGAGTACAATGAATTGTACATTTTCATTTTTTCTTCCGGCACATCGGACAGATCATTCACATTTTCTCCCGCACGAATACCGATATAACAATCCATCTGTTTCATACGGTTCAGATCAATCTCTGCCCATGTTTTCATCATTTCTTCTGTGGCATTTTTCAGCATCGCACGCTGTACGGTTTTATCAGTCAACTGTACAAAGACGTTACCACCTTTTTTGCCTACCTCTTCAATAATGGCGTTAATCAGATCACGTTCCGATCCAATCATCTCAACCAATACATTTTCACCAGGCTGTACATCTACTGAATAGCCCACCAGGTTTGCTGCAAGCTTTTGAATTCTTGGGTCTTTCATCTTGGTAAAATCCTCCTGTCATCTGCCATACTTGAATTGAACAACGGTAAATTACGATACTATTGTAGCACGCGAACAGTCATCCCGTCAGTAGGCAGTCCCTCACTTCGTTTATTGATATGACTTGAAGTTAACATCGGTGACAAGGGCTTCTTTGTTACTTTTACGGTTGTTGTCCGTGTAACTCATCTGACTTTCAGAGGATAAGCGAAGAGGCAGACTGCTCTTCCGATCTACCGTGAGATGATATACCGTCTGCACGCTCGCTTGTTTCATCATCTGTTGCATCGTGGTTTCACCCTGTTTCCAAACTTTCTCCAGATCCTTCTCAAGCTTCTCCTTACGCGTCCCTTTCACCGTAGCTGCCTTATGCATATATTCTGCCCGAATGGCGTTCATCTCGTCGTTTAGCTGGGTTACAGCCCATGATTTGGCGTCTTCCGGTGCAAGTTCAATCCGTAATGTTCTGGTTCGACGACCAGCACCATACTCGGATTGAATGGTTTTGTGCATCCCATCGATCTTCTCCAATTGGGCAATTGGATTAAAACGAGAAAGAGACCCACGCAGCGGCTCATGCTGCGCTGACAATGCCATCCATTGCCCTTGTTTCCGCTCGAAAGAGGCGCTAAACCCACTGGGCTGTCCATTATTTTTTACGGCAGTTGCTTGAATGCCTGTCCCCACAGCAGTTACTTCTCCAGGTAATCGGGTCTGAAGGGTCAGACGATCATGATTCTCCAGCTTGCCTTCGAATTTGAACTGATTCTCAAACAGCCCACTGTTTTCCCGTCGAAGTCCTGCCTCTCCTTCAAAACTCAACGTTTCTTTTCCCGCTATCCCCGATAAAGCCAAGGAAAAGACCTCTTCAGGCGTTTGATCTCGCTGGATTAATCCACAACCCGGAACACCAATAATCACGATGCTCACAAATAACCATAATGTACGTACCGAATGGCGGTTAAACATGTCTATCTTCACCCTTCCATGAACTTTCTCCATAGATTGCCCCGCCCGTATACGCTTATACTTCCTTCTATACACATCTTGATTCTCCCATGCACAAAAAAAAGAGAACGACTCCGCAATTGGAATTGTTCTCTCTTAACGTGTTACATCCTGTTCCTCTACAACGATTCTGTTCCGACCACCATTCTTGGCGCTATACAAAGCCATATCAGCCCGATAAAACAAGGACTCTACACTGACCTTTTCATCCATCCAACTCCACTCTGCGATGCCACTGGATACCGTAACGGGCGGTCTGGTCTCTTCTGCGACTCTCTTTCGAATCACTTCCGCATAATCTAACGCCTGCCTTACACTCACCTGTGGCATATAGATCGCCAGTTCTTCTCCACCCCATCTGGCGCAGACATCCTCCGAGCGAACAGAGCTGGTGACGATCTCACTCACTTGCTTCAATACTTGATCCCCCGTCTGGTGTCCGAATGTGTCATTCACCTGTTTGAACTGATCAATATCCACCACAATGAGGGAGCCACAGAATTCATGAGCCTGTCGCTCGTGAATCACACTGTCCAGATAATGCCTCACGTACAGGCCTGTCAACATATCCAGATTAGCCAAGCGCCGAACCTCGGCATGCAGCGTGGCATTTGACAGGGCAAGCCCGATATGAATAGATAACATCTGCAAGAGCCTATAGTTATCATATGAAAAGTAGTGCTCTCTACTGTGTCCCAGCAAAATGGCCCCCTTCACTTCACCATTGACTCTGATCGGTGATGCAATCAGTGACATGGATCCGGTATCTTCCATGAAAAAGGAGGACACTTTATCAAATTGCGCATAATTGGCTATAATAAGAGGTTCCTCTGTTCGATAGACCAAACCTGCGATACCGTAGTCTACAGAAAAGGATCGGTGAAAAACATCTTTCACGTTAGATGACATGACTTCGAAGTCATTTGTACTGTCATTGAGTTGAAGAATGCAACACGTTTCAGCCTGGAATATTTCCTTTAACTCTTGTTCGGATAGTTGATAAATCTCCGAAAGATGCAGACTCTTGTTCAGCCGCTGTGTAAGATCATTAATTAAACGAAGTTCCTGAATTAACATATTGGATTGTTCATGCAACTTGGCGTTCTCAAAGGCCGTTCCTGCAGTGTCTACCATCATCGTAATCAATTGCAAGTCCGATTCTTCCATAATCTCTTCATTCATTTCGATATGGAACACACCGTATATGCCTTGTTTGCCTTTCAGCGGAATCCCTACATCTACAATGCGGTTCTCTGCATCATGTGAGCGAGCAACGATCAGCTTACCTTCCATAAATGAACGCACACAAATATCTTCTCCTCGCTCGTGGACAAGCAACGGTTTAATCCGTGGATCAGAGTTGCTCTGATCCTGAGACATATACAATTTGATATAAGTGGCCGGGTACAAGTAATCCATACTGTCAAATACCTCATCCAATATGGCCTCGACATCCATTTTGTCATGCATTCGCTGAACAATCTGAAAGAGGATGGACCTCCGGTGTTCCTCACGAGCTGTTTGTTCATGAGCATGTAACAGGTCCGTCATAAATATGTATTCGAATCTTCGGTAAAAGCAGGTGTGATAATGCAATGCCTCAGATTGAACCACAGCTTCAGACGTTTCATATCCATTGGATTCATAGATCACAGCAGTGAATACGGCAAACATATCCTTGTTAGTTCTGGAGAATAAGGGATGTGTTATTATAAGATATTCTCCGTGTTCGCTTGTCCCTTTAAGGGACAGGGCCTGTCTCTTATCCAAACATTCCAATACCAGCCTGCGTGCATTTACGCCCGGATCAGCTTCATGATCGCTATCGAATCCTATGCAATCACCTTCCGTGTTCCACACGCTGTAAAAGGTTGATGGTCTGGCCAGCCTTGAACCCACTCTGGAGTTCCAGTCACTGTATGCCTGCTCTAGCAAGCTGCCCAAATATGAAAAATCAAAAGGTGTGATATCCATTTTTTGCATCCACAACACATGCTCTTCATGAGAACGAGGAGCGGCAAAAGATGCGGAATCGCCCGAACTTCGTGAATTCAAGCTGGCAGGTAAACTTCTTAGATGTTCTAACATGTCAGGCGCTCCTTTGCACCGTTTTTGCATCCACCAGGATGCATTAATCTGCAGACGTTATCGCAAACCTGCAAATTCGTTGCGATAACCTTGTTACATAAAGATGATTTAAAGTTAAGATACAATCTATTTTACTCTGTTTAAACCATTTTTGCATCCATATTTCAGAAAATTGTCCCATTATTTTAGGCCCAATGACCTATCGACAAATTTAGACGTTTTTTTGCTTTTATTCTGCGCTTGACTTTGTTTCTCTTAAACTGTAATATAAATTGTTGATGAAGACTACTAATGGGTCTTTAAATTTGGGCATTACCGGTTGTGTCACCCTCATTCTTTTTGTTGCTTTCAGGACAGCGGCTGAACTTTCCTGATCGTTCTATGCGTGGCCAAGCCCGCATCAACAAATTGGAGCGCAAACAGAGCCCTAATATGAACTTTAACTAAAAAGGAGCTACTTTAAACATGGCACGTTACACTGGTCCTAAATTTAAATTGAGCCGTCGCCTCGGCATTTCCCTTAGCGGAACAGGCAAAGAATTGAAACGTCCTTTCCCTCCAGGTCAGCACGGAGCTAACCAACGCAGAAAAATCAGCAACTACGGTATGCAATTGCAAGAAAAACAAAAATTGCGCCACATGTACGGTTTGGGCGAGAAGCAATTCCGCACACTGTTCTCTAAAGCTCAAAAAATGCAAGGTATTGCCGGTGAGAACTTCATGTTCTTGCTTGAGTGCCGCCTTGACAACCTCGTTTACCGCCTTGGGTTTGCTAACTCCCGCGCTGGAGCGCGTCAGTTGGTAGCACACGGTCACGTAACTGTAAACGGTAAAAAAGTCGATATCGCTTCTTACCAAGTAAGCACTGGCGATGTAATCGGCTTGCGTGAGAAGAGCCGCGCTCTTTCTTCCATTAAAGAAGCTTTGGAAGGCCGTTCGCATCTTCCAGCATACGTTGAATACAACGAAGCAGCTGTAGAAGGTAAATTCATCCGCTTGCCTGAGCGTGCTGAATTGTCCCAAGACATCGATGAAAAACAAATCGTCGAGTTCTACAACCGTTAATCGTTGCAATCACATTAAAGTTTCAACCCAAACAGCTGTCGAGATTTTCTCGGCAGCTGTTTTTCTATGCTTTTTTTTAATTATCTTCATTATAGGAACGTAAATAACGATATAAAATATAGACTCCCTTCAGGAGAAGCACACATCCATATATACATCACAAGAATGACATCGAGGGGGATTAAAACATGCATTTTTTTCGCAATCGCAAGCTCGCTGTTAAGCTTGGACTTTTACTCGGGATCGTATTACTCTGTTGTATTGGAGCCCTGATTGCATTTAACACCAAGTCCATTTACGACAAAAGCCTCCAGTACGGCGAAACCGTTGCTGGACAGGCAGCAAACCGGGCTACTAATGAGTTTATGACTGACATTAATCAGGTGAAAAACACGTTGGACACCATGAGTACCACGTTATTGGATGCCGCTCAGAACGGATCACTCAACCGTGAAGAAGTCGTCAGACTCCTTGAACAATATCTGAAGAAGGACGAGAAAGTTTTTGGCTTTTATACGGGCTGGGAACCAAATGCCTTTGATGGAAACGATGCGGAGCACATCAACAAAAAAGAATATGATGATGCTACGGGTCGATTCGTTCCATACGTTATACGTGATGGCAACTCCCTGCATTTTGAACCTATGCCTACTTATCAGGGAAGCGGTGAAACTAGTACTTACTATCAACAGCCAAAGAAAACCAAATCCATCTATTGGTCCGAACCTGTGACCTACACGGTTGGCGGAAAAGAAACACTGCTCGTTTCGATTGTCCTCCCTCTATTAGATGAAAACAAAACTTTTCTGGGCATTGTGGGGGCTGACTTTACCATTGATCGTTTTCAGCAAAATATAGCATCACTTAATCCGGATCAGGGTTATGCCATGCTTATTACTAGCGAAGGACAGATTGCTGCACACGGCTCCAAACCGGAGCTGGCTCATGAAGGAGCCGTAATTCCATCTGAAATGAAGACAGTCATTCAGCGTATACAGTCTGGCGAGTCTCAGTTTTACGCTACAGACCCTGAAGTAGGTGAAGAACTATTTATTGCCGAGCCTGCCAGGTTACAAGGAACAGATTCAAACTGGTACCTTGTATCGGCGCTGCCAAAGAGCCATATCCTTCAACCCTTCTATGACAGCTTGAACTGGTCCATACTGATTGCCGCAATGGCAGTACTTCTGCTTGCAAGTGTGGTTACCTACACCATCATCTCCATTGTTAGACAGTTGAATCAAGTTAATATCGTCGCTGGACAGCTGGCTGGCGGAGATTTGACACAAAAGTTACCTGTACGATCCAAAGATGAATTTGGCATCATGGCGGGTCATATGAATCAGATGATGGATACCCTGCGTCATACCATATCGGTTATATCCGAACATGCTTTATCTGTCGGCTCCACCTCTCAACAGTTGACCGCAGGTGCCGAAGAAACAGGTAAAGCAGCCGAACTGATTGCATTAACAGGAGTCGAACTTGCAGATAAAGCAGGTAAACAGGTGCAGGAGCTGCAAGAGTCCTCCCGTTCCATGAATGAAATATCTGCAGGGATCGGAAGAATTGCAAAGGCCGCCTCCGATGTATCCGATTCATCGCGAACTGTGGCCGAACGAACAACCATCGGAACTGATAAGATTCAGTCCGCTATGCGTATGGTCGATAGTGCCACTTCTTCTGTGCAGACGTCGATGACCGCACTGGAGAATTTCCGCCAACGTTCGGAAGAGATTGGCCATATTACAGGCATGATCACGGAAGTTAGCCGTCAAACCAACCTACTTGCACTTAATGCTTCCATTGAAGCATCGCGAGCAGGTGAACACGGGCGCGGGTTCGGTGTTGTTGCTTCCGAGATTCGTAATCTGGCTGAACAATCCAGAGTATCAGCAGCGCAGATTGCAGCGTTAATTCATAGCGTTCAGCAAGAGGTCCTTTCTCTCGTTGAAAATATGGAACATGGGAATGCCGAGGTGAGCCATATAGCGGAAGTGATTAATGAAAGTGGTGAACTATTCCTCTCGATTTCATCACAGATTTCAGATGTTAATGAGCAGATTGAGCATGTCTCAGCCATTGCGCAGCAGATGTCAGCTGGATCACAACAGGTTGATGCCACGTTAGTGCAACTCAAAACCATTGGTCATGAGACAGCAGATCACGCAACTCGTGTCGCCTCTGCCTCTGAAGAACAACTCGCATCCATGGAAGAGATTACAGCGGCATCTGCCTCACTGGCTAATCTTACCCAGGAACTATTAGAGCTGATTCAACGATTCAAAACCTAATGTAGAAGACCTCCATTACGACACATCATTCAGGCCACCCTATGCACCTCAGCATGGAGGTGGCCTGCTTATTATGGCTTACAACTCATGAAATGTGCTTCAATATCGCATGATATATAGCATAATGCATGGCAGAATGGCAAATTTCGACCATTACTTGTATTTCTCAGGCATGCAAACCCGCCTTTTTATGCTATAATAAGTGCTGTTAAAAGGAGGAAGACACTGAATGGTTGATGTTAATAAGAAAAAGCCCGATGAACAGCCTGTACGCAAACGTAGCTTTGCCCGCAGACTGGGAAGTTTCGTCAAATGGATGGTTGTCCTTGGATTTATGGGGGCACTATTTGTAGGCGGTGCTTTGATGGGATACGTCAGTTCCATTGTGAAAGACGAGCCTGTCCGTTCAAGGGCCCTGATTGAACAAAAAGTCAGCGAAAACTCCATCACAGGCTTTGCTTACTTTGCCGACGGCAGTCCGATCGGTCAATTACGTACGGAAGAAGACAGGCGTCCGGTCACTACGGACCAGATCCCACAGAAGGTTATTGATGCTGTCATTTCGATTGAAGACAATCATTTTTACGAACATAAAGGTGTAGACATGAGCGGAACACTGCGTGCCGTGAAACAGAAAGTGCTGAAAGAATCAGTACAAACCGGCGGTAGTACACTGACTCAGCAATTGGCGCGTCGTGTGTTTTTGAATCTGGATCGCACGGAAGATCGGAAAGTGAAAGAAATTTTGCTCTCACTCCGACTCGAACGTTTCCTGACCAAAGACGAGATCATGACAGCCTATCTGAACAAAGTTCCTTTTGGTAATGGTTCCAGCGGATACAACGTTTACGGAATCAAAGCGGCAGCCAAAGGATTGTTCAATATTAACGATCTGGAAAAAATCAACATCGCTCAAGCTGCTTATCTTGCTGGATTGCCACAACTCCCCTCCTCTTACTCCGCTTTTAACGGTAAAGGTGATTTTGTAGAGGAGAATTTTGACCGCGCAATCAACCGTCAGCATCTGGTACTACGCCGTATGCTTGAACTGGGAAAAATCAATCAGACCGAGTATGACAAAGCTCTTGCTTTTGATATCAAAAGCTCTCTCGCTCCGAAGACCATCAAGGCTTACAACACTTATCCATATCTTATGATGGAAACAGAACGACAAGCTGCACAGATTTTGATGAAACAGTTGAATTCCGACACAGCTGAATCTACAGACAAAGCTACGGATGCAGACACACCTCAGAAGGAAAGCAGTGCATTATTAGAGGAAGCTCAGACGCAACTGCGGACAGGTGGATATCGTATATACACGACCATCAACAAAAGCATCTACAAAACGATGCGTACCATTGCGGAAGATGACAGCAATTTCTCAGCAGATGATCCTGTCAAAGGAAAAGAACAAACTGCTGCTATGCTGATTAATCACAAAACCGGTGCAATTCTAGGGATGATTGAGGGTCGGGATTTCCAGGATGAACAGATGAACTACGCAACGCAGATGATACGCCAGCCAGGTTCAACGATGAAACCTATAGCCGCTTATCTTCCTGCGCTAGATGAAGGTCTTGTTCAGCCAGCTTCAATTATTGATGACTCACCGATCATTCTCAAAAATGGTCCGAGCGGATACCACATTGCCAAGAATGCCAACAACCGGTATCAGGGACTGGTCACTGCCCGCAGAGCTCTGAATTATTCTCTCAATATACCGGCTCTGAAGTTGTTTAATGAAGAAGTAGGGATCGAGAAGGCTTGGACCTTCGCCAAGAAACTGGGGATTACCACCATTCAGAAGGAAGACTATCAGGCTCAGACCGGTGTTCTCGGTGGTCTCCAATACGGTGTAACCGTTGAAGAATTAACCAGTGCCTATGGTGCTATTGCCAATAATGGTGTATATAACGATTCTTACATGATTAGCAAAATTGTAGATTCCAAAGGAAACATTGTCTATAAACACGATACTGAACCTGTCCAAGCCTTCTCGGAGCAGACAGCATACCTGATGACCGATATGCTGCGGACCGTTATTACAGAAGGAACGGCAGATAAAGTACGTGAAAATTACAAATATTCCAAGAGTGTGCCAATCGTAGGTAAAACAGGTTCCACTCAAAACTACGCAGATGTCTGGTTTGAAGGTTATACCCCAGATGTCACACTTGGCGTGTGGGTTGGATACAAACAGCCCGTGAATACGCTGGAAAGTAAATCACAGAGAAAACGTGCGCAGCAACTGTGGTCGAAAATCCTGAACGAAGTGATCGATACGCAAAAAGATCTGTTCGTTACGGATTCATTCAAAAAACCGTCTGGCATCGAAACGCGCACGGTGTCTGCATACAGTGGCAAGTTGCCAACATCCATGACTGATAAATTTGTTACGGATATTTTCAACAGCAAGTTTGTGCCGAAGGATAGCGATGACGGTGTAGCCAAAGCCAGGTACATTACTTACAATGGTGTAAACTATATTCCGCGTGACGGAACACCTTCGGACATGTTGAAGGAAAAAACAGTAATCAAGCGTAAAAAACCAATCTCGGATCTCATCAAAGAATTGCAAAATGCATTCTCACGTATGAGTCGACATGAGTCACTTGCTTATTATCTTCCTGAAGATGCTGGTGCAGACATGCCAACCCAGATTGATCCAAGGACAGATAACGGCAAAGCTCCTGATGCACCAGGCAACGTACGCATCTCAACCTCAGGTGACAGAGCTGTCATTACATTTAATGCCACACCTGAAAATGATGTCGTGGGTTATCGTCTGTACCGTTCTGTAAACGGTGGAGGATTCCAGAACCAGGGTCAGGTTGTCCTGACTGGTGAATCCAGATCATTCGCTGCATATGCAGCGCAAGGCGGTAACTTCGCCTTCTATGTAACGGCAGTGGATGTTGCCGGCAGAGAGTCTGCTCCTAGCGCTACAGTAAATAGTGCTGGTGTAGCTCCCCCTGTGGAAGAAGAGATTGATGAACCGATTGAAGTTCCAGGTACAGTCGTTACGCCGGGAGAAACGCAGACCGATAATACAACAACGACAGCCCCAGGCACACCTGGTCAAGTCAGCGTATCTGCCCTCACTCAAGGACTGCGTATTCAATGGGCGTCCAGTCCAACCGCAGATAGTTATACTGTATATTACAGTGAAACAGGCTCGGCTCCTTACACCAAAATTGGAACAACAGCGGGAAATACCATGGATTATGGAGTACCCGCATCGACCAGTGGATGGTTCAAGGTATCTGCCAGCAACAGTGCGGGTGAATCCGAACCTTCTGCAGCCCTACATTTTCAACCCTGATTCAGGCATAGCGTTCCAAAACAAGCCGCATCCTCAGACTGTATCTGAGTGTGCGGCTTTTTATTTGTATTTACAGCAGCCAAAAAGCCTGCTTCATGCCATTGGCATAAAGCAGGCTTTTACAATCCATTTTAATGGGTAGAGTCACTATATTTGGCTTCGTAGAGTATTAACTTCTCCCCACTACTCAATGTATCGGTATCGATAGCACCACATTGATGATCCTAGCACTGTCGCGTTAGTCTTCAATGGTGGATAGATCTCCTGTTGGCAGATCAAGCTCCCAGGCTTTCAGGACACGGCGCATGATCTTTCCGGAACGAGTCTTGGGCAGTTTATCCTTAAACTCAATCTCACGCGGAGCAGCGTGGGCAGACAGGCCCTCTTTAACAAAACGATAGATCTCTTCTTTCAGCTCCGGTGTCGCCTCATATCCTTCACGAAGCGCCACAAAGGCCTTGATGATCTCCCCACGTGTCACATCCGGCTTACCGATTACACCCGCCTCAGCTACCGCAGGATGCTCCACGAGCTTGCTCTCCACCTCAAAGGGGCCGATACGCTCGCCTGACGAATTAATCACATCATCAATACGTCCCTGGAACCAGAAATATCCTTCTTCATCCATATAAGCGGAGTCACCGGATACATACCAGCCCGTAAGCCTGAAATACTCCTCGTATTTCACCGGGTTATTCCAGATCTTCGCCATCATGGATGGCCAAGGTGCCCGTATGGCCAGATTACCCATACTGTACGGTGGTAATTCCTGCCCGCGATCATCAATAATCGCTGCTTCGATTCCAGGCAACGGACGTCCCATGGAGCCAGGCTTAATCGGCATTCCGGGATAGTTACAGATTAGCTGTGCACCTGTTTCCGTCATCCACCATGTATCATGAATCCGCTGACCATAGGCTTTCCATCCCCAACGAACAACCTCCGGATTGAGCGGTTCACCAACAGACATGACATGACGGAGACTGCTCAGATCATGCTGGGCAATGGTCTCTTCTCCCGCTCCCATCAGCATACGAAAGGCCGTTGGTGCACTGTACCAGATCGTGACTTTGTTCTTCTGGATGGTGCTGTACCAATCTTGAGGACTGAAACGACCACCCCGTATCACATTGGTCACTCCGTTGAGCCATGGAGCAAAGCTACCGTAAGAGGTGCCTGTCACCCAACCAGGGTCAGCAGTGCACCAGTATACATCATCCTCGCGTAAATCCAAGACAACCTTACCTGTATAATAGTGCTGAATCATGGCATTTTGAACATGGTACACCCCTTTGGGTTTACCCGTAGAACCTGAGGTATAATGAATAAGCAAACCATCCTCACGATTCAGCCACTCTACTTCCATCTCATCCGAAGCGGCAGACATCTCTGCATCAAAATCGATGAGTCCTTCTTCAGTCTGCGCGCCCCCACCCACAATAAATATATGTTTGAGTTCGGGCAATTCGGTACGTTTGATGCGCTTCAGTAATTCCGGAGTGGTAACCAGTGCTACTGCTCCGCTATCCTCCAGCCGATCCTTCACAGCCGTTTCCATAAAAGCTTCGAACAACGGGCCCGCGATGGCTCCAGCTTTCAATATGCCTAGAAGACTAAAATACAGCTCAGGACTTCGAGGCATAAAAATAAACACTCGTTCCCCTTTGGCAATGCCATATTTGCGGAGAACGTTCCCGAACCGACTCGACTGTTCACTCAGATCAGCAAAAGTATAGGACTCTTCACGTGAAGCATCGCTATACAATAAAGCGGTTTTTCCGCCCCTTCCTTCCAGTACATGACGATCAATCGCTTCATGCGCCATGTTTACTTTTCCGCTGGCGTGCCACGTAAAGTGCCTTTCCACCGATTCCCAATCGAACCGGCTTCTCGCCTCCGTGTAATCGCCCAGATTAGATTCAGACACAACCGTTTGCAGCATCTCACCATGTGCTTGACTCATGCTTGCCAGCCTCCTTCAACTCGACATTTCGATTCCCGTTAGGGGTCACTTCTCATTGCCTTTGTGTTGACTGAACTTCCAGTTAGCGCTTACATTAGTAGAGAGAACTTCTCATCATGTACTTGCTCGGCCAAACAGATGTTAACTATACTGTATTGAATTGTGAACATTTTTTGTCTACGCAATTATAGCAAATCTTTTCAATTGTCGTCTATGGCTTTTCAATTTTTTGGATTTTTGCTATAGCGTTCTTTTTGAAGAACAACCTCTATAGGTAGGAAAGAGAGGAGCATGAACCATGGAGCATATCAAAGAACATCATATGCGTTCCATCTTCAAGTCCGGCCACCGAATTACTGTTGAAGGCCCCGTGCAGGCCGAGGAGATAACCCGTCTTGCCTTCCATCCGGATCTGGATGCCTTTCGGCGCCCAACGGAGCAGCAGGAAGCTCTGGCTGAGATCGCAGCATTACCTGAAGGGCGAATTATCATTGCACACGAAAATGAAACGATTATCGGCTATGTAACCTTTCACTATGCGGATGATTGTGAACGCTGGTCCGAGGGTAATATGACTGATCTGATTGAGCTTGGGGCAATCGAGGTTGCGGACAACTATCGCTCGCTTGGCATTGGACGTGAGATGTTGCTTACCGCTCTGGAAGATAAATACATGGAGAACTACATTATTTTCACCACAGAATATTATTGGCATTGGGATCTGAAGGGCAGCGGACTAAACGTATGGGATTATCGCAAAATGATGGAGAGGCTGATGGAAACGATCGACATGACCTGGTATGCAACAGACGACCCCGAAATCTGTTCACATCCTGCGAACTGTTTGATGGTACGTATCGGAAGTCAGGTGCCCATCACATCGGAAGAACAGTTTGATCGGGTACGCTTCCGCCATCGGTTCATGTACTAATTCGATGATCTGTTCGAAAAACGATATACATAACAAAAACCGCCTCTTGCAGCGTTGCTCCATACCTCATGGAACAGCTAATCGAAGGCGGTTTTTCATTGATTTTGGTTTGCATTGCAATCGTAATTTATGCCATTACATATTTTCTAACATATGCTCCACAATACGGTGTGAACGCTGAGAAGATTCCACGGTAAATTCAGCAAAGTTAACATGCGCAGAACCATCCGCTTTATCTGACATCCCACGCAGGACAACAAACGGTACTCGATTCATGTAACAGACCTGAGCAACTGCAGCCCCTTCCATCTCCGCACATGCACCGTCCATTTCGGTATATAACATGTTAACCGTATCTTTATTTGCAATAAATTGGTCTCCAGATAACACTTTACCGATCAGGTAATTGGCTCCCTGAGCTTTACATGCTTCTTCAGCCAGTGTAATAAGCGAAGCCTCGGCAGGGAATGCAGATGTCTCCTGGTAAGGAATAACCCCGCGTGCGAACCCCAATGGCGTTACATCCATGTCGTGCTGAACACATACAGACGATATAACCATATCTCCGATGTTCAGATCGGGGTTAACTGCACCCGCAACACCTGTGAAGATAATGCGATTAACTTGAAAACGATCAATCAAGATCTGCGTTGTAACCGCTGCATTTACTTTACCTACGCCGGATTTGCACACAACAATATGCTTGCCCAGCCACTCGCCCGCAACGTATGTAATGCCGGTTTGTTTGACAGTCTCAAGCTGCTTCATACCTGCCAGCAAAAGCTCGACTTCCTCATCCATCGCTCCGATAATACCAATCGTTTCACGCATCTTCTGATACCCCCTGTTTTCATTTTTAAACTAATTCAGCACAAAAGCTCCGTCTCCGGAGCTTTCGCATATCCACTATGTAGAGAGAATGACTTCTCCCTTACTGTATATAATCCCGATTAAACTACATCTGCGTGACTTACAGACAGACGAAGAATCGTTTCATGCGGCAAAATAACCCGTGGGTTCTCCACATTTTCTTTCTTCATCAACTTGGTCAGCAAACGCATCGCTACTGCGCCAAGGTCGTACATTGGCTGAGCCACTGTTGTCAACTGAGGACGCACCATGGAAGCCATACGGATGTTATCCACACTAATAATGGAGAAGTCATCCGGTACTTTCAGACCGTCATCCTGAATGCTGTGAATGGCACCAATGGCCATTTCATCTGTAGCAGCAAAGATAGCTGATGGTTTTTTCTTGAGTCCAAGGAAATATTTCATTGCTTCCACACCGGATTCATATCGATAGTTACCAATTCGAACAAGATCCTCCTGGTATTCAATCCCCGCTGCTTCCAGTGCTTTTTTGTATCCTTGGAAACGGGCATATCCATTCGCAGGATCTTGCAGTGTACCACTGATCATCGCAATTTCCTTGTGTCCATGACGAATCAGAGTGTTTACCGCATCAAACGCAGCCGCCTCATGGTCAATATCCACCGAAGGGAATGTGCCCTTCTCATCACTCGTTGCACAAAGTACGATCGGCACAGCCGCAGACTGGAACGCCTGAATGTGTTCGTCCGTTACTGTTCCACCCATGAAGAGCAGTCCGTCTACTTGTTTTTCGAGCAACGTGTTGATAACACGAATTTCTTTTTCTTTCTTCTTATCTGCATTACACAAAATAATATTGTAGTGATACATATTCGCAATATCTTCAATTCCGCGGGCAATCTCCGCGAAGGTTGAGTTCGAAATATCTGGAATAACGACCCCGACCGTGGTTGTCTTCTTGCTTGCCAGACCTCTGGCTACCGCATTCGGACGATATCCCAACCGTTCGATGGCTTCATATACTTTTTTCCGCGTTTGCGGTTTGACATTAGGGTTATTATTAACTACCCGTGATACCGTTGCCATAGACACTCCAGCTTCACGTGCCACATCATAAATGGTTACCGTCACAGTACTTCTCTCCATTACCAGTAAATTTTCATACCATTTTCATTAAGATTTATATTACGACAAATTTTTGCATTAATCAATTAAAATAGGCTTTAGGACTCACTCAAAACATTCGTAAGTGTGGTTCTAGTAATATCTGAATGGGAAGTATGCCATACAGGAATTCCCTTTTTAATCAGGATCGCCTGTGGAGATTCGTGCTTAACACCCAGCTTGTCTGCTACTTCATTGGATACCGGGCGATCTTCCACAACATAGATGATGCCATATTTCACTTGTTCATTGGCATTGTTAAGCAAATAATCGTTCATCTCCTGATAAGCGTTTGAGCTGATCGGACAGCGCGTGCTATGCTTAAACAGAAGCAAGGGTTGATCCTTGGTAGCCTCCACTGCGGAGTTTAGCTGTTCAATACTTGTCATTTTAGTCATGTCAGCCATTAGATATACATCCCCCTTTACCAGGAATACCGCTATGTTGAGCGTTTTCACTCTTCGATATCTTAACAAAAAGTGCGCGAAAAAGCCAATTTTCATGAAAACAAGCATTTTACACGTCAAAATTAGACAGCATTTGAGAAGTACTCTTGCCACACAAATCCGGATAATTGGCTCAGTCTGCGCTCCGTGGTCTCAATCCACGCTGCATCACCAGACTTCGTTGCGTAACCCATAATGTCCAGCAGCAGATTGATACGCTCCTCCACTGCTTGCTGCATTCGATATTCCATCTCCCGATCGGTCGCATCCGGCCAGGCCAGCAGTAGCTCATGAAACAGGTCTGCCAGTTCATTACGTTCACCAAAAGATACGTCTTGCTTCACGGGCTGTTCACCCAATGTGTTAATGCATTCTGTTAAGTCCGGCTTGACCGGCGGAAGCACTTCATATGATACACAGTCTGTACACGCAAATACGGGTACGTTTCGAATCTCCACTTTTTTGGCGTATACCACTGTTCTTAATTCCAACTCCATTACATGTCCACATCTGCACGACTTGCGCACAACCATCACCTCATTCGTTCTATACTCTATATAAGTACCATTCGACCTATTTCGGCTCAAATCCTGCTATAAACGAAAGGTTGCACAAATTACCACTCCCTCCAGATGAAGGTTGTCGAATGCAGGCAGTTACTGACTTGTAATCGCTTCCTCCAAACTGAATATGCACTTCCATGAAGTCCCTTGGAGAATCTGTTACAATTAAAGACGAAACAGATCTAATCACCGCAAAAAGGAGAGATGGACATGAGATTAACTGGTAAAAAAGTCATCGCTCTGGTCGATGAAGAATTCGAAGATTTGGAATTGTGGTACCCTGTACATCGGGTTCGTGAAGAAGGTGCAGAAGTGCATCTTGCCGGAGAGAAAAAAGGAAAAACCTATATTGGCAAATATGGTGTGCCTGCTGAAGCCGAATACAGTTTCGATGAACTCGACAGTTCAGATTACGATGGCATTCTCGTGCCAGGCGGTTGGGCGCCGGACAAGCTGCGTCGTTATCCCAAAGTACTGGAGCTTGTGAAGGAAATGAATGCAGACCGGAAACCGATTGGACAGATCTGTCATGCGGGCTGGGTGCTGATTTCTGCCAAAATTCTGGACGGAGTTACAGTAACCTCTACACCAGGCATTCGGGATGACATGGAAAATGCAGGTGCCATCTGGAAAGATGAAGCCGTTGTTGTTGATGGACATATCATCTCAGCACGTCGTCCGCCTGACCTTCCCCCTTATGGCAAGGCATTCTGTGATGCACTCGCTGACAAGTAAAAATAACCCCATTGTGCTCTCATGCACAGTGGGGTTATTTTATATAACAAGGGTTACAACAAATAATTATCACAAATGTAAATATATTAATTTAAAGGTATTTATATCCAGTTTCCCTAATTACGATGCGTTCGAACCACTTTGTTCATCCGGACTTCCCGTGGAGTCATTAAAGACTTGCAGTCGCTCCTCAATATCTCCGCTGGTCCGTAAGGCGAAGCACTTTCGCGCTTCTTCTTTGGCGGTAGATGCTGTTGTGTTCAGCACTCTGTGCTTCACACGTAACAAGGATTGTGGAGACATACTCAAGTGACGAATGCCAAGCTCCAACCAAAGCGGAATGGCACGTTCGTCCCCTGCCATCTCTCCGCACACACTGACATCAATTCCAGCCGTATGAGCCGCATCTGCTGTCGCACGAAGCATCCGCAGAACAGCCGGATGATAGGGGTGATACATATGAGCAATCTGCTCATTCATTCGATCTACTGCCAGTACATATTGAACCAGGTCGTTCGTACCAATACTGAAGAAATCAGCTTCCTCTGCGAGCAGATCAGCAATCATCACCGCTGCAGGAACTTCGATCATAATTCCCACCTGAATGTGAGGGTCGTATGATAATCCCCGCTCGTCCAGATCGGACATCGCCTCACGAAGAATCTCATTGGCCTGCTGAAGTTCTTCCACCGAAGAGATCATCGGATACATGATTTTGACATTTCCGGCCGCGCTGGCACGCAGAATGGCTGTAAGCTGTGTTTTGAACAGATCCTTGCGGTCGAGACTAATCCGAATGGCACGGTAACCCAGAAACGGATTGTCTTCCTCCGGCAATTCAAAGTAATCGAGTTGCTTGTCACCACCGATATCCAGTGTACGAATAACAACCGATTGTCCTGCTGTTTTCTCTGCCACAAGACGGTACACCTCATACTGTTCTTGCTCACCAGGGAAAGTTGCACGGTCCATATACAAAAACTCTGTTCGGAACAAGCCCACACCTTTGGCTCCTTGTTTCAAAGCAAGGTCCAATTCCTTCACCGAACTGATATTGGAAGCCAAGTGCAAAACGGCCCCATCTTTGGTTACGGCATCCACGGTAGCAAGGACTTGAAGTTGTTCCTTTTTCTTCAGTTGTTTGCTGCGAAGCATGGTATACCGTTCAATTGTCTTGCGATCCGGGTCTGTAAATACCAAGCCATTGTCACCATCCACCACAAGCATATCCCCTGTCTCTACCGGCATGCCAAGACTCGCTTCCAGACCGGAAACGAGAGGAATGCCAAGGGCACGAGCCATAATCGCAGAATGTGATGTTTTCCCGCCAATCAAGGTCACAATGCCTAGTACATGGGTGGGATTCAGATGCGCCAGTTGAGATGGCGACAGTTCTTTGGCAACGAGTACATACGGCTGGGTATCCGAAGGAAGTGTAATCTCCGGTGCACCGAGCAAATGCTTGAGCAGACGGTTACCCACATCCTTGATGTCAATGGCCCGCTCCTTCATATACTCGTCTTCCAGCAAGTCAAACATCGTGACAAAATGGTCAATGGCTTCTTTGACCGCCACTTCTGCTGCCTTATATTGACGCTCAATAATGCCGCGAATTTCGTTCATGAATACCGGATCTTCGAGGATTGCCAGATGTGCATCAAAGATACTGGACTCCTCTGGACCAACAACTTCCTTGAACTCATTTTTGATATATTCGATCTCATCCTTTGATGTCCGTATGCCCTCATACAGCCGTTCGAACTCTTGGGCGAGATCCACCGAATCCATCTTCTGATCCGGCAGATCCCATTCCCAACTGGGCAGGACAAATGCTTTGCCGATGGCTATGCCTGCAGCTCCGTTGATGCCTTGTATCTTCATTCTACCCCTCCAACGTTCCTGTCATAGAGCACCACGGACATAACGGATGCCTGACCTTTCTTAACTTGCTTAAATGGAGCAAAACTCCATGATTTTACACGATCTGGATTCGTAATTACCATTGGTGTTGTTAGTGACGCCGCTTGCTCGCGGAGTACTGCCAGATCAAACTTGATCAACAACTGCCCCGGCTCCACCGTATCGCCCTCCTGAACAAAAGCTTCAAAATGGCCTTTCAACTGAGAGGTATCGATGCCGATATGCAGTAACACTTCAAGCCCCTCACGGGTAGATATACCCAAGGCATGCATGGTCGGGTACAAGTGCATAATCGTTCCGTACACGGGTGAGACCAGCTCTCCCTTTTCCGGAACAAAGGCTACACCATCACCGACAAGCTTGGCTGCAAAGATCTGATCCGGCACCTCTTCAATCGGGAGCATTTTACCCTGAACGGGGGCACAGAACAGAACCTGTTGCAGATCTCTTTCCAGCAGCTTCGCGATTTCTTCCCGAATCAATTCCGAGTAAGTCCCGAATACCACCTGTACGTTACCGCCACCCAGCTTAATCAGTCCAGCGGACCCCATACTCTTCATGGCACCCGTGTCAATCAGGCGGTCATCATGCACAGTCAGACGAAGACGTGTAATACATGCTTCAACCTGTACAATGTTACTCTTCCCGCCCAATGCTTCGAGGATTAAAGGTGCCTGATAAGGAATGTTACCTACCCAATCTTCCAGCATGGAGCCCTCTTCACGTCCTGGTGTTGGAATCTTGAACGTACGAATCGCCCATCGGAACAGGAAGTAGTAAACCAGCCCATATAGTATGCCAATCGGAATGAGCTTCCAAGCATTCTCCGATAGATGGAAATTGAGTATGTAATCAATAATACCTGCGGAGTAAGAAAATCCATGCCGGATATCAAGCCAGTAACTAATCCACATGGCAACGCCGGACATCACTGCATGCACGATGAACAGATATGGTGCCGCGAACAAAAAAGCAAACTCAATCTGTTCCGATACCCCGGTTAGAAAACAAACGAGTGCCGATGTCAGAAAAGTTTTCTTGATTTTTGGTTTCAGATCTTCCCTGGCTTCCTGAATAATAGCAAAGGCTATTGCCGGAATGGCAAACATCATGATGGGAAACAAACCCGCCATAAAGAATCCTGCTGTTGGATCACCTGCAAAAAATCGGGGCAAATCCCCTTGCACAATGTTACCATCAGGCGTTTCAAACGTCCCTAACTGGAACCAAAACACATTGTTAAGCAGGTGATGAAGCCCAAAAGCAACCAGCACCCTGTATAACACTCCGTAGATGAATAGTCCAAAACCCCCGAGACTGTATTCCCAGGTAGCAATGCCGTTCAATCCATGCTGTAGGATCGGAGCGAGCCATAACATAAAACAGGAGAACAATGCCGAACAGAGTCCGACGATGAGCAAAACAAACCTTGAACCTCCAAAAAATTGTAAAATTTCAGGCAGTTTAATGCTTTTAAACCGATTATGCATCCCACCGGCAAGCGCGCCGAGTATGATTCCGATTAAGGAAGCGGGCTGAACGGTGCCATCCCCGAAGTTCCGAGTCACCTGATCATATATCACGATACCAGCCAGAGCAGCAAGTCCCGCTTGTCCGGCCTGGTTGGAGAGTCCCAGTGCTACACCGACAGCGAACAGATACGGTAAGAAATAAAAAATACCGTGTCCGGCCACGGTAGACACTTCACCGACAATATCCAATCCCCAGGCGTCCCAAGGCAGACTGCCAACACTGAGCAAAATTGCGGCGGCGGGCAGGACCATTGTAGGCAGCATTACCGCTCGTCCGAGCTGCTGCAAGGATCCGAGCCAATTCATGGCGACCTCTCCTTTCTATCCTAGATGGTAAGCTTTACGCAACGTTTTGTCAAAGCAAAACAGTAACCAATTGGTAATTAATACGGCAAAAATAGAACAGAAAAAATCCCGTCAACTTCAAGTTAACGGGATTCATCCTATAATCATTCAATTGGTTCAGATCAGGAGATCATTCGATCACAGGTGAACGAGCCTCTCAGCCGCGTCCAGCGCCGCGCAGAACGATGGAATCCTCTACCTTGATACAACGATTCGTTACCGCTGTCATGCCGTTCTCTGCAGCAATCTGGACCGCTTCATCACTATGGATGCCAAGCTGCAGCCACAGTACATTTGCTTTGATGGCAGCGGCGTCACGAGCGACATCCGCGCAAAACTCTTCGCGACGAAACACATTGACAATGTCTACCGGCTCTGGAATATCCGCGAGTGTGGCATATACCGTCTCGCCAAGGATTTCACCTTGCACCTGTGGATTAACCGGGATGATGCGATAACCTCTGCTCTGCATGGCTTCTGCCACCATATAGGAAGTGCGATCTGATTTGTCTGATAAGCCGACGACTGCGATGTTGCCTGCCTTGCGCAAAAGTTGTCCAATTTCTTCACGAGTAGGGTTGTTAAATTCCATGTTCAAGCACCATCCTTTTCTGATTATAGTGCGTGTTCAAAAAATAGGTTTTCAGTTATTTACTCTTTTACCCATTGAACCGAGGCGCCAAGCGCCTGCAAATGATCGAAATATTGCGGATAAGACTTGGCTACATGGTGTGCATCCCGAATACGAAGCGGTTCCTTGGAACGCAGACCAACGACAGTGAGCGCCATAATTACGCGATGATCGTAGTGAGCGTTAATCTCAACGCCGCCTTCAACGCCTTCTGGACGTCCATGTACGATAATCTCAGCTTGACGCTCTTCAACGTTCGCTCCTGCCTTCCGCAGTTCGTTCAAATAATCGGTGATTCGGTCACATTCCTTGTAACGCAGGTTCTCTACATTATAGAACCGTGACGTGCCTTCCGCAAACACAGCTGCGGCTACCATAGCCAAAACGGCGTCCGTCGCGGCATCCCCGTCGAATTCGATCGCTTTCAGTCTGCCATTACCTTGAACATGTACAACATCGTTCTCATGTGTCAATGGCACTTCCATCATGCGCAGCACGTCAACGATGGCACGTTCACCCTGTTTGCTCTGCTCCATCAGGCGCAGAATTTTCACATCAGACTGTGTAACCGCTGCTGCGGCAAGAACCGCTGCTGAGCCGGGATAATCCCCTTGAACTGTGTAGGTCGTTGGTTGGTAAGCCTGTCCACCTGGTACACGGAAGGACATGTAATCATCACTTGCATGGATAACGATACCTGCCTGCTCCAGTACTTCCAGGGTCTGTCCGATAACGACCTTGGACTTCAGGTCATTCAGTACTTCGATGGTGCTGTCTTCTGCAAGCAAAGGTGTAACAAACAGTAATGCACTCAGATATTGGGAACTGACGGAGCCGGATACACGAATGTGTCCACCCTTGGCATTGCCACCCTTGATTGTAATTGGCAAGCGTCCTTGTTCGTGCTGTACATCAACACCCAATTGACCAAGCGCATCGATCAGGTCATCATGGGGGCGTTTGCCCAGCGAATCCGGGTACGTATTCACAAATGTAACGTCAGGGCAGAGCGCTGTAACGCCCATCAGGAAACGAAGTACAGCACCCGCATTCCCTACATTCAATTCACGCACATCACGGGGATGACTGCCAAAACCCTGGATCACAATCTTGTTGTCGTCTTCTTCAAGTACTGCCCCCAGATCGCGAATACATCTGCGCATGGCGTCACTGTCTTCGCTGTGTGCCGGGAAATGGATGGTACTTGTGCCTTCTGCCAGCGCAGCAGCCAGCAAATAGCGAGTCGTGTAGTTTTTGGAGGACAGAGCCCCGATTTCCCCGTTCAGAGTGGGGGTTGGTTTAACAATAACGTCCATGGATGAAATTCTCCTTCATTGATTATATTGTGGCCAAATTGACATTCCGTGCATCGCTTGGGTATCATTATAGCGTTAAGTCCATACAGAAAAGAGGACCTGAATATGACACAAATAGCTGAAATTGAAACGTCTGAGCTTCGCCGCCGTTTACAGGCGGGAGAGAAGTTGCAGATGATAGACGTCCGCGAGGACGATGAAGTCGCGCAAGGCATGATCGAAGGAGCCAAGCATATTCCGCTTGGACAGATTCCGGACCGGCTGTCTGAGATTGAGAAGTCAGGCGAGATCGTGATCATCTGTCGTAGCGGTTACCGCAGTGAGCGTGCATGTGAATATCTGCAGCAACTGGGATATGAAGGCTGTACAAACATGGTCGGCGGTATGCTTCAGTGGCAACAGGAAGACTAGAGAAGCCCGGAGAGAAGCGAAGTCATTTGTAACCTTGTGACCTCAGCTCTGCTCCACTCCCAGAAACGGGCCTATACGGCCCGTTTTGTTATATCTGCCACCACCTATCAACCATCAAACTTCGATGATAACAAGCTTAGACGCGGTAATGCGCTAAAATTAAACGAGTCACTTCAGCAGCGGATAACTCGGTTGTATCCACCGTATAATGTGCGAACCGGTATGCGTCTTTCCGTTCTTCCATAATTGCCTGAATACGTTCCTCTGCATTGCCTGCGAGGAGTGGGCGATTGTCACAGCCACTAACACGCTCTACAATCACTGCCGGATCAGCAGTCAAGGCAACAACCCAACCATTTTTCAACATCACGTCACAATTATCCGAACGTAGCACCACGCCACCTCCGGTCGCTATGACCTGTGACTTCTTCTCCAGCACCGAACACAACATGCGGCTCTCGGCGTCACGGAAATACGTCTCTCCCTTGCCAGTGAACAATTCCGGAATCGTACAGCCTTCCTCTTTTTCCACCGCGGCGTCTACATCAATCAATCGATAACCAAGCTCGCGTGCAAGCATGTCAGCGACGGTTGATTTGCCGGTTCCCATCATACCAATGAGAATAATATTGTTAGACTTGCTCAAGGTGTACACTCCTTTAATTCAAGCAATTCGTGAGCACTTTTGTCCTATCATAACACAGCCCTGCGGACTGGGAAAGACCATCTCCTTACCGACTTCCTTTCGACCATCCGCAAGTACTTCCAAGACAGATTAAGTAACTCCCGGCATCTAAGCCTACGGCAGATCACCCTTAAGCAGTTTTGAGCCTCCAAACATCTCAATCAGTAATCATCCAACAACCTAACGAACTCCTATGAGCTTATTTACGTAAAATAGGAGCAGTTAAACTTCTAACGAATCTCAGTAAACTTATTTCAAAAAATCACCGTCAAAACCTCGACATCTCGCTGCGAATTATTGAAATAGAGCCATCTGAGTTCGTTAAAAAATAGAACCGGCTCATTTTGCCAAAATAGAGTGTCTCCTGTTCATTAGGTCTAGAACCAGCTACATATCTTCTCCATAAACACTATTACTGTATAACACAGTAAAAAAGAGGCCTAGCATAAACCGGCAATCACCGGAACGCCAAACCTCTTTTGAGCCCCTTAGCAGGCCAAAGCTCCTGTTTAAAGGCACTTTGGCCAAATCTAATAGACTTGTATATGTGGTACTACTCCATCCAATTGTGGTGGAAGCTGCCTTCTTTGTCCACACGTTTGAACGTGTGAGCACCGAAGTAGTCACGTTGAGCTTGCAGCAAGTTTGCTGGCAGACGCTCTGTACGGTAGCTGTCGTAGTAAGAAAGAGCGCTGGAGAAGCCAGGTACCGGAACACCTTGTTTTACAGCAGCCGCTACAACTTCACGCCATGCGCCTTGATAAGACTCAACGATGTTTTGGAAGTAAGGATCCAAGAGCAGGTTTTTCAGCGCTGCGTCTTTATCATAAGCTTCCTTGATGTTTTGCAGGAACTGCGAACGGATGATACAGCCACCACGGAAGATCATGGCAATGTTGCCGTATTTCAGATCCCAGCCATACTCGTCGGAAGCTGCACGCATTTGTGCAAATCCTTGTGCGTAGGATACGATTTTACTTGCAAAGAGGGCTTTACGCACGCTCTCGATAAATGCTTTTTTGTCACCGGAGAACGCTTCAGTCGCTGGTCCATTCAGAATTTTGCTAGCTGCTACACGCTCGTCCTTCATCGCAGACAGGAAACGGGAGAATACGGATTCTGTAATCATGGACAATGGAACGCCGAGATCCAGCGCACTTTGGCTTGTCCATTTACCTGTTCCTTTTTGTCCAGCCGCGTCCAGAATAACGTCAACCATTGGTTTGCCGGTTTCCGGATCGTATTTGGAGAAGATATCTGCTGTGATTTCGATCAGGTAGCTATCCAGCTCTCCTTGATTCCATTCCGTAAAGATCGCATGCAGCTCTTCAACGGAAACGTTCAATACGGATTTGAGCAAGTGGTACGCTTCACCAATCAACTGCATATCTCCGTACTCGATACCGTTATGCACCATTTTCACATAGTGTCCGGCACCGTCTGGTCCAATATATGTACAACATGGATCGTCACCGACTTTGGCCGAGATTGCCGTCAGGATCGGTTCAACCAGTTTATAAGCACTTTCCTGTCCACCTGGCATGATGGAAGGGCCTTTCAGTGCGCCTTCTTCACCACCGGATACACCTGTACCGATGAAACGAATGCCTTTGTCTTCCAACTCTTTGCTGCGACGTTGCGTGTCAGGGAAGTATGCGTTCCCTCCATCAATGATGATGTCGCCCTCATCCAGGTGAGGAAGCAGTTGTTCAATGGTAGCGTCGGTCGCTTTACCAGCTTGTACCATGATCAAAATTTTGCGCGGGGATTCCAGGGATGCTACGAACTCTTCAATGGAGAATGAGCCTGTCAGGTTTTTACCTTCAGCTTCTTTCAGAAGATCATTGGTTTTCTCCGGGGAACGGTTAAATACCGATACTGAGAAACCTTTGCTTTCAATGTTAAGGGCCAAATTTTTGCCCATGACAGCCAGGCCAATTACGCCAATTTGTTGTTTTGTCATCTGGTCCTCCATCCTTTGCTCCAATTAATTTTATTGAAATAAATTCTCAACAATACTCCCATTTTAACGGTTTTATGTATAGAAGTGAACCCCGTGGCACAGCTACGCAACGAGAAAACACCCCAATCTGCTGAGGTGTTCATCGTATTTTCATAAATACGGCCTTATCTTGTCATCCTTCCAACATTAACAGATGTCCAGACAACTGTTTTAAGACTTGACGGCAAGCATTTGCTTTTTCGATATTATCCATCTGCATGGCCGTGTAGAGGCGCTCCAGTTCATCGTCTACTTCCATGCGCAACAACATGAGCCTTTCCTCGCCTTCACGCGAGAGGAACATTTCTTCCATCTCTTCCGCCGTCGGCGCAGGTTCCTTTTGAAAAATGACACGCTGTTTGAACCCAGACACTTCCACGAGCCGAATGACTTCACCGAATAAAATGTTCTCCACGGTCATCTGTTGATCCTTAAATCGCTTCACAACCGCATGCCCTCGTGTATCCCCAATCAGCTTCTCCAGCCACTCTGCAAGTTTTGCATCCTTAATGATATAATCTCCAGTCATCTTGTAGTTCCCCGTGCGTGTCTGTTGAAAGCGGAGCTTTACCAGCTTGCGGCCGGTCCGGACTGACAGGATAAAAAAGGATTCGTCCTCGCTCCAATATAGTGAATATCCCTCACGAATAAGGTCTCTGATCAAATTTTGGATATGCCGACGGTTGAACCGCAGCTCCAGATTGCAATATTCAACTTCATAACTCTTATTCACGGCACTCCCTCCATCTGTACCGGATCAACTCCGGCCCTCGTCTTCAATCGCTTCTACTCAATCGGCTTACCCTATTTTATACTTCATTTTATGTAAGGGTACTTGGTTATTTGACTATTTTTCACCGAAAGGACCGCCGGATTGCAGCTTTCCGCAGACGCACAGGGGCAAGCCCCCGATTATCGTGATATATTGGACGCGAAAAAGGGAGCCCCACAACCAAGACGGTTGGTGGAACTCCCTTTTCTTTTGCTTTATTTGGCCGGAGCGGTGCGAAACGGATTGCGGGATAACACAAAGTGCACAACGGCAAGTCCTGCCATGACGATGGCACTGCCGATGAATGGAGCCGGATGGCTCACGTGGTCCCACAGCAGTCCAGAAACAATAGGTCCTACAACCATGCCTGATCCCTGCAATGTAAGGAAGAATCCCCAGATCGCTCCCCGCTCTCCTTTGGGAATCAGCGTGGCTACAAAAGCATTCCAGGCGGGTAAAATCATGGCATAACTGATGCCCACCAGCATGACAACACCAAACACCACCGGAATGGATGTTATGGAGGAGAATGCAAACAGACTCGCTGCCGCCATCAAAAAACCAACGTTCAGGAACGGTTTCGTGCCAAACCTGTCTACCATTTTACCAACAGGTAGCAAGGCAATGACCGTTATTCCACCACCTGCAATCAGCAACAAACTGTATAGATTCGGTGAGATGTGCAGGTCTGTGCGTGTATATAGCGTGATTACTGGACTGAGCAGCCCGATGACAAACGACTGCATAAACAGGGCAGGATACACCAGTGGATTAACATTAAGTGTGCTGCGTACCCGTTGCAGTGTGTCCTTCACACTCTTTTGCAGCCGGATGAACGGCGTGAGCAGATTTGGTTTGGCTGGATATTTCACATCACTATTCTTCGCTACTTGCTCGGCATGCTCTCCTTCAACAATGACACGTCCAGGAAGAATCATGGCCACCAGAATAACGAGAATGGCACAACCCATCAGCACGAGGAATATGGTGCGATAATCATGATGCGTGCGCTCCAGTAGCCAGTTCATGCCTATAGGTCCAAGCCCAGTTCCGCCGAGAGCAGCCATCTCCAGCGCACCCATTGCTGTACCATTCTTGTTCTGTGGGCCTGACATCGCCGTCACCCCTGTCATGGCGCAAGGCCATAGTGGTGACGTACCAATGCCAAGAATGAGACAGGCCATGGCCAGTCCAACGGCACTTTTGAGAAAAAGGATCATAATAACAGCGATTAAGGTACAGATTAATGCTGTAACCATCGTTGCGCGGAACCCGATCCGTTCTGCTGCCCAGCCGGAAGGCGCCCGGAACAGATTATCTCCCAGATATTGAAGAGCAAATGCCACACCAATGACGCCTGCAGACAGACCCAGTATATTGTCCATATACACGGGCAGAACAGCTACCAACAGGGCTCCTTTGATAATTTCAACTAGAAAAAGTGTCAGCCACATCGCGATAAAAAATGGTGATCGCAAAATTTTGGCTGGTTTTGTGTCGGTTTGCATTCTTTTTCCCCTTTCGGTGTTCATTTGCCTATTCCCTATCCTTAGTGTAACCGTGGGGAATGTGCCCAAATCTCGGCAATTTAAAAAATTGTCGATTATACTGTTGCATTCGGTTCTTAATTTGCTATACTCATCTTTGTTTACCAATTTTATTAGGAAGGGTTGTGACAGCACTGATGAATCACCACCGTACGCCGCTGTTTACCGCTTTAAAAAATCATGCGGCACTCAATCCGGTACAGTTTCATATTCCGGGCCATAAAAAAGGATTGGGAGCGGATACCGAATTCCGTGAATTTATTGGCGATAATGCCTTCTCCATAGATTTGATTAACATCGCACCGTTGGATGACCTGCATCAGCCAACCGGTGTCATTCAGGAAGCACAGATTTTGGCAGCAGATGCCTTCGGAGCCGATTATACCTATTTTAGTGTACAAGGCACAAGCAGTGCCATTATGACCATGATTCTGTCTGTATGCTCACCGGGTGACAAAATTATTGTGCCCCGTAATGTGCATAAATCGGTTCTGTCCGCGATTATTTTCTCAGGCGCCAAACCCGTATTTGTTTCTCCTTCACAAGATGCCAATCTGGGCATTGACCATGGAGTGACTACACAGTCTATCCGTCGCGCACTTGAGCGTCATCCAGATGCCAAGGCATTGCTTGTAATTAACCCGACCTACTACGGCGTGGTTACCGATCTGAAAGAGATTGTTGAGCTGGCACACAGCTACCAAGTTCCTGTACTTGTTGATGAAGCACATGGCGTACTCATTCATTTCCATGAGGATCTGCCGTTGTCTGCGATGGCAGCAGGTGCCGATATGGCTGCAACCAGTGTCCACAAGCTTGGTGGCTCCATGACACAGAGTTCCGTACTCAACCTGAACACAAAGAATGGGTTCGTGAATCCACAGCGTGTACAGACGATCCTGAGTCTGCTCACCTCAACATCAACTTCATACATTTTGCTTGCTTCACTCGATACATCAAGACGTAACCTGGCACTCCACGGTCGTGAGATTGCACAGAAGGCGATTGAACTAGCTGAGTTTGCCAGACGTTCGATTAATGATATGGATGGCCTGTATTGCTTCGGCAGAGAGCTGCTGGGTACAGAAGCGACTTTCAACTATGATCCAACCAAAGTAACGATCCATGTTCGCCATCTGGGTATTACAGGGTATGAGACAGAGAACTGGCTGCGTGAACATTACAACATCGAGGTTGAACTTAGTGATATGTACAATATTCTGTGTCTCATTACGCCAGGAGATACGGATAATAGTGTGGATATCTTGCTGAACGCTTTGCAGGATCTCTCCCGTACCTATTATCAAGTGAATCCGGCCCATGAACTGGTCGTAAAAGTTCCGGATATTCCACAGTTGATGCTGACTCCACGTGATGCATTCTACGGTGATACCGAAGTGATTCCGTTTAAGGAATCCGCAGGACGTATTATCTCGGAATTCATCTATGTCTATCCGCCAGGAATCCCGATCCTGTTACCGGGTGAGGTTATCACCCAGGAAAATATCGACTACATCATCGATCATGTCGAAGTTGGATTACCCGTCAAAGGACCCGAAGATCGCAGCGTAACCAACGTTAAAGTGATCGTGGAAGCCGATGCCATTTTCTAAAACAACCTCCTTGCGCTGTGCAGGGGATAAACTTAAAGGACCAAGCCCTAGCTTGGCCCTTTTTTATTTTATGGGACAAGCGAATTTGCATTTTCCCGTCTATTTCGTCGTTCAAACCGGTGGTGTAAATGCTCGTATACCTCTTAAAAAACAAACAAAAGGCCCCCTGAGATCAAGGAGCCTTCATGTTATGTTCCAAAAGAATGACTATTCTTGTGATGCAACGAGTTCGTTGTAAGCCGCTTCAACGCGGTTCCACTCTTCTTCGTCTTCAATATTGTAGAGCACCATTTCCTCGTCTTCTTCTTCCATACGCAGGATGATGCCGTCAGCTTCAGGATTGTTACGTTCCAGCAGGAGCGCATAAACATGCTTCTCCACGTCAAACGTCTCCACCAAAACCATCTCCACGTCTTGGCCGTTCTCGTCTGTTAATGTGAGAAGGACTTCTTCATGCTCGTGGTCGTGGTCGTGGTCTTGCCCGCATCCGCAGCCATCGCCGTGTTCATGTGTGTGATCGCTCATTGAAATACCTCGCTTTATAAATAGAAATTGTGTAACCTTGCATATCGTAACATGTTCAATGACACAGGTCAATTTAACTCACAGGGTTATTTTTGCTTCAATCGTTCAGCGCTGTAATGATTTTCTCCGCTACCAGGACGTAGCTGCTATTTGCATTTTCTTTAATATGAAAGCCGACCTGATACTTGCCGGCACGACTGAAATCATACGTAAAATCATATGTGCGGAACCAGAAGTTATCCTTCTGGGTCGTAAGCTCCTGTGACTGGATATCCTTCACCTGACCGCTTGGATTGGTAATCGTTACTTTCACCGCAGCTACATCTGCTGTCAGACTGTCCACTTGTGAAAATACATTGAATTTCAGCTTACCTACGTTAACGTTGCCAAATACAGTGTCTCCCTTGAAGAGAAAAATATGTACATTCGGTTTGATCACCGTTACTCTCTTGTTACTGCTGTCCCATTTGACGACGCCTCCGGCTTCCCTGACAGGTACATAGGTCGTTCCATCAATGAGATAACCTCCATCAGCTGCTTCCTTGCCGTTAATGAGAACACGAATCTTCTCGTTCACCGAATCTGCAAACAATAGAGACCCGCCGAGCAAGGAGAATACCGTGACACAAAGCAATATTCGTTTCCATTTCATCCCGTCAATATTCCCTCCCCTGCTGCTAGCTGTTGTACATTTATACTGCAGATTCATCCACAAAGTTGCGCTGTTTTTCATCATTTTTCATTTTTTATCCAGAATTTTTTCCACCCCTTGGAACGCACAAAAAGAGGCGATCCTCATTAAAGGATGCCCCTGATCTATAATTGTTATATATACGGGATTATACGAAGAGTTATGAAGAAGTATGGCGGGTCAATATACAGGGAACGCCCTTGCCTAAAGCCCCTTCAATTCTCATACGTGCAGCGTAATCCATACCTCGTGTACATGGTGTCTTACATCTCTCGCATACATCCGATGTGACCAACTTCATGGATACACGTATTTTATCACTCTTTAATGCGGGAGCTTTCTTACCTTTTGCCTTTGCCATCCCGGATTCCCCATTTCCCCAAGTGCTTACTAATGTAATGCATCATATGGGGATTCGCCCGGTTGTGTGTCTATTTAGAAAACGTATTTAAATAATAAAAATATGACAAGAAGGATACCTCCGAGAATGAGCCAGTTGCTGATTTCATACCAAATGCTCTTGCCTCCGGACAGGTATTTCTGTTCATTCTCCTGATGACGCTGACGGTGGGTATCGGTCTCAGAGCCATGGGGTGGTTTGCTAAAATCCATCATAAGTACATTCCCCTTTCAGCAGTTTTGTGTAAACTTACTACCATTATAACCCACAATTGAGTGCGAAATTGATTTTTATGCATAAAACACCAAAAAACCTCCGATTTCTCGGAGGCTTCTTATCAACAAATAGTATCAGTGATTACGCCAGTTCCACGTTAACATTCACGTTCCCTTTGATTCCTTTGGAATATGGGCAGTAGTCATGGGCAAGTTTCACAAACTTCTGTGCTGTTTCTTCATCTAGACCAAGGATTTTAACTTCCAAATCTACTTGAAGCTTCACGCCGTTATCCTCAGAGTCCGTCACCAACATTACGGTTGCAGCTACCGTACTTCTTTCAATCTCAACTTTGTGTTTCTTCAATTGAAACTCCAGTGCGGAGTTAAAACAAGCACTATACCCTGCTGCAAACAACTGCTCCGGATTGGTAGCTGTCGTCACTTGTCCTCCGAGTTCAGGCGGTGCAGCAACATCCAACATAAACACGTTATCTGGGGATTGTACGATGCCTTGACGTCCGCCTGTATTGATTACTGTTGTTTCATATAATGTTTTCATTTGTGAAAACTCCTTTAGTTAATTAGATTTATTTTGACTATATTTTGATCTCTTTTGTATCACCAACAATTACATTGTACACAATTAAATTGTGTATGTAAATAGTTAATATAAAAAAAATATAGTTTAAAACACGTTTGGAGAATAATTCATTTTTAACCCCGGACAAACCCAAACCTAAAGTCAGAGCACTTTCTGAAGTGTTAGCTATATCCACTAAACTTGGCCTGACTTCATTTGGAGGACCGATCGCTCATCTTGGTTACTTTCATGAAGAATATGTTCGCCGTAGAAAATGGATAGATGAACGAAGCTATGCAGATTTAGTTGCGCTATGCCAATTTTTGCCCGGGCCTGCCAGCAGTCAAGTCGGGATTGGAATTGGCATCATCCGCGGCGGTTTGCTGGGGGGACTGATGGCTTGGCTTGGTTTCACACTTCCTTCTGTCATTGCGTTAGTTTTGTTCGCTTTCCTTCTGCAAGGATTTGATATCAGCAGTACTGGCTGGATTCACGGCCTTAAGATTGTTGCTGTAGCAATTGTCGCTCAAGCGATATTGGGCATGGGGCAAAAACTAACTTCTGACCGTTACAGGGCAACCATCGCTATCTTTACTGCAGTGGCGACTCTTGTATGGCAGAATGCGTTCACTCCAATCCTTTTTATTGTTATTGCAGGCATAATAGGCATGATTCATTTCAGAAAAATGACAGGTATTAAGACAACAGACTTGTCTATCCCGGTGAGTCGTAACTTGGCAATATTCTGTTTGGCCACGTTCTTTGGAATCCTGATTCTTCTCCCGTTACTCACACCCTTTGATCGTTCGGGATGGCTGTTATTCTTTGATAGCTTCTACCGTTCAGGATCACTTGTATTTGGTGGAGGGCATGTTATACTTCCGTTACTGGAACGTGAATTCGTCCCTACGGACCTGATCAACAAGTCCGACTTTTTGGCAGGATATGGAGCAGCACAAGCTGTACCAGGACCATTGTTCACCTTTGCCGGTTATTTAGGAGCGATGATGCGTGGGGTTCCAGGTGCTTTGGTTGCAACGATTGCTATCTTTTTGCCAGCGTTCCTTCTGATCGTAGGCGCATTGCCCTTCTGGAATTCTTTATGCAAAAGCTCGAAAATTCAAGGAGCATTAATCGGAATTAATGCAGCCGTTGTAGGTATTTTGTTGGCATCGTTGTACGATCCGCTTTGGACAACTGCGATCCTAACTCCTGTTGATTTTGCACTGGTATGTATGTTGTTTCTAATGCTCGTTTTTTGGAAAGTACCACCGTGGATCGTTGTCGTTGCTGGTGCAGCAGGCGGTACAGTCATCAATCTTCTCTAATAAATAAAGGTACCCAAACACTGCACTTCATTTTCAAAGCGTCCGTGTTTAGGTACCAAATTACTGCACGTATATCTTTTTACCGATCCATACAGATAATCTATTTATCCTCGTCCTCATTCCAATTCAAATCATGCACCTTGTTCATCTTCATACGTCTTCCCTGTTTGATTAATTACTCCAGATATCCACTTTCATCTGTGCACATTTGAAATACTTGGCCTCGGCCTTACTTGTAGTCAGTTTCAAAAGACATTGCAGTTCTCCATGTTGGAACAACCCACCGCTAAGGTCAGCAGCAACACCGCCATATTGATCATCCGCACCAAGCCATACGGACGGTCTCTCGAACCCAGCTGAGAACTGTAATCCGGTACAGAGCAACACAGTGAGATTCTTACGGTTCTGTGCTTCATCTCCTGCTACGCCATGTGTGGTGAAGAACACCATGTTTTGATTAAAATCCGTGTACGTTCCATCTGCTTTATAGGCACGGACCATACCATATTTCTGATTTACGTTTTGAAAAAAAGTGATTCCGGCCTTGCTATCCTTCGATTTAATGCCAACCTGAACTGAGATTCCAATGTTCCCGTTTAATTGTAGCGCTTCCAAAGTGATTGCAATTGCGGTTACTTTCGAGCTGTCAATTAGATGTTTCATTTTTAACTCTGCCGTGGCTCCTGCCGTTGTCGGAGTTGTAACAGTAATGGTCCCTCTGTCGGGCAAAGGCTCAAACGTAGGGGTGCCCACCACCTCCACCCAATCCGGTAACGTTCCGTAAAGGAAATCGGCCACAAGCTGTTTGTGAACCTTTCCAAAGGGCACAATCTGACCCGCTGCATCACGTATAACCATCTCTACACCCCCACCGAATAGGCTACACCGATATTATGATCGGTATTGTAATACACGTACACTACACCGTCCATAACGGACACCATCAAGGACTGCATGTTGGTCGTTTCCCAATCCAATGCCGGAAAATATATATCTGTAGGTTTGTCCAGCAGTTGACGAAAGTCTGCACTGATCTTGGCAATGGCAGGCCGAGCTACCGTCGTAACCCCACCGGAAGCATAAGCTGATAACATACCCAGCCACCACATGCTCCCTTTGTACATAAATACACCAGCATTGGGTCTCGAAATGTTTTCTCCTGCACTTAAAGTGGCATCATTCCCACCCATTAATGGTCTTGGATCAGCTAACCAGCTACGTCCGTCATGTGAATGCCAGATACATTTACGACCAAAGTCCCCACCGCCCATCACTGAGAAACCGATCCATTTGCCACCATTTCTGAAACACGAGAAATATCCGGTATGACCATCACCTGGGAACCCGGGAGGTTTGTCCAAAATCAAACCCACTCTTGTCCAGTTGATCATGTCTACAGAGGTCGCAAGTGCCGTCGATTGATTGATCCCCAGTCCGTTTTGTTGATAATACATAAAGAACAATTGTTCTTCATCGTTCCAGATCACAAATGGAGTTTCCGTCGAATTCCCAACCACAGTATCGAGATACACCTGTCCGTGTTTGGTCCATGGTCCTGTCGGGCTGTTCGAGTAGGCTAGTCCAATTCCTCCGATGTGATTATGATTGGTAGAATACGTAGCATAATAATCTGCTTTTGCATCAGGGATAAGCCCCTTCACTTTGATCGCCCGAAACCAATAGATCGATTGAAGACCCGCCATTGTAGCAGTATACATAGGATTGTCCATTTTTTTATCAAATTGAGGCGTGTACATCCGTCTGGTTTCTGCATCACAATAATCATAAGGCGCAACGGCCCTGCTTGCCTTCATCGCTGCGTCGAGTGCTGTCTGAGCAATATTTTCAGTCATGGACATGGGAACTCAACTCCTTCGTGAGCAGGGTATTACCATTTACCGGTCGCGAATATAAAACATCCGAAGTGTCCTTTAATAGGATTGAAAAATCAACAACATTATCCTCATTCGTAGCGGGCTCCAGAGTAATACAAATGATAGGACAAATTCTAGCATTATATGAATACGCTTTCATTTTGTTCATTCCTTTATTTCCTTTACAGTTGTAATCAGCAACTGTCCCTTTCATTGGTACGCCCGGATAATGTTGATCCTTCATATTAATCCCTCCTATTGTTTTCTCCCGATAAGTATATTCATGAAGTTGCCTTTGTGTTAAAGCATTATGCCCATCTTGCAGCCTATTATTCTAAGACTGGTTTTCATATAAAACATAAACAGGCTAACCAATACAAATTGGCTAACCTGTTTGAACGAAGAAACTGCAAAACCAATTACTTATTACTCTGCAAAAAGTGAAGATATGGGATTCGTAATTTTTTTATTGGATTGCTCCTTGCCTTGGTTATCCAATACATAGTACTGATAAAAGTCGTTAGTGAATCCGATAGACTCCTGTATTTTCAGCTTAAAAGCTTCAAATGCCACATCACTCAGCTGATCCTCATTCCAGAAATAATGAAGCATCAATCGATTCTGGTTATAGGGATGTTTGATAACATATGCACCCGCGGCGAGAGGTTGATTCATGGTATTTTTCCAAGGAAAACCCGTCTGTTTCGTTCGATCAATAATGTTGAATTTTAAAGCCTGCACCAATCCGTTTGACTTGGCATTGCCAATGACAATAAGGTTGCTGTTGCCGATCTCTTTTTTCATCTTTTGCTTCAGTTCCTTGCGATCCCTTATAATGTCGTATCTCATACCAGTCATATCAAGGAATCCAGTCAACTGATTAACTATATCTTCCTGCTGTTTAGTTGCAAGCTTACTCACCTGATCGCTGAGCACAATGGTTAATTCCTCGCCTTGAAGGGCTTTGTACATCAATCGATTCATCACTTCATATGGCAGATCAGGGATCATACCCATGACAGCCTGATATTGCACTTGTAAGACATCATGCACATAGGCGGCGGTCTCTTCCTGTGATAATTGGTATTCCGGCTTTAAGACAAAATCAGGCTGATATAGGGCCATCTGCATTTCTGAACGTATTTCTTCACCAAGCACATCTTCAATGGTTTGAAGCAGCCCCTCTACCGTTGCATTTTGGTACACGTAGCGTTTGAAATATGTCCTCATCAACTCGTCAAATTTCTCTTCACCGACGGAACGGTAAAGCTGATAGATCGCTTGTCGCCCCTTCTGATAATATACCAAACTTGCCAAATCCCCAGCTTCATCGTTTGTTGACGCAATCGCCATATCTACGGGCGCAGTATCAAACTGTATGGATCTGAACCCATTTAGCTTGTCTCCCTGTTTCTCGGCAAAATACACCATGGAGAAATCAGCAAAGCCTTCATCCAGAAAGGATTCTGTCTCCGAGTTATTACCGATCAATGCATGGAACCACTGATGCGCTATTTCATGAACAAATGTTGTGTCTTCTTCTGGAACCGCACCATTTTGAATCTGTCCCATCTGAATGAGCCTCGCATACTCCACGGCAACGCCTTGTACATACGTCTCGACAATTCGGAACTCTGGATAGGGATACTTGCCATATTTCTCACTATAGAAATCGATGACCTTGAATGCCTGATTAATGTAGCGGTCAACTATCTTTTTCTTGGATGGATCATCGTTGTAATAATAGTATTCCACCGTCAGACCGTTACGAGTAACACTCTCCACTTGAAGGTTTGGGCTAGCAAAGAATACAAACTCCCTTGTGTTCTCGGCCACAGCAGAAACAACTTTACGACCATGTTCTGTACTGTTTTGAGTAGTGATCGTACCCGGCATGGCTACCTGATACTCATCAGGAACATTGAATTGAACTTCAAAGTCCGATGAGGTGTAATAATCACTCTCAAATGTTTGACTATACGGTGCCTTGTTCCATTGATGCTCAACCTCGTCGTATACAGACATCACCGGGAACCAGTGTGCACCATTGATCATGTCCTTGTAGTAGGAAACTCGCTGTGAGCCATAGGGTATATTCAACTGAAACTCCAGTTGGAATGATACCGATTCCCCTGGTTGAACGGGCTTCTTCAATTGCACGGTCAACGCCTGGTTTTCCTTATGGAAATCCAGCGATTGGCTATCTGCTGTTACAGCCTGAATATCGATGCCACCCAGAAAGTCCTCCGCTGTCTTCTCCGGGTGATCTTCACTAATCTTCTCATTATGCTGTTGGTACATGCTCGCCTGTGTAGACTTGGAGAGGTTTGCGTCAGCATATGTATGAAGGACCAGCTGCTGGAGTGCATCCTTGCTTGTGTTGCGATACGTTACCTCCTCGCTCCCCTGGATCGTCATTTCCTTCTCATTCAACCGAGCCTGAATCTGGTATTGAATCGGCGTCTGCTCTAGAGAGTCTTTCTGTGTGTTATATATCTTCATAGATACAGGTGCTGGGCCTGCTTCCGCGGCAACAACCCCCATGTTGGCAAGTGGGCTTGCTGCCAGTATTAAAGCCAGTGTACCCGCGATCCCTACTCTGGCTAACTTTGATGTAAATGGACTTGAATAATTCATAAGTTCTCTCCTTCTCCTGTTCTATGTTGACCTCATGACCAAGTATAGAAGACGAACCTTACGCTGAATTTATGTTTTATTTAAGTTTTGTTTAAAAAGAGGAAGAGAAACTGAAACTATCGCAAATCGCATTCATGTCTGTATGTAAAAAAAGAAAAGAAGCCTTACAATGTAAGGCTTCTCATGTATGATCTGTAGTGGGCTCGAACCACTGACCCCTACCCTGTCAAGATAGTGCT